>NZ_KI421499.1:5639980-5881919 GCF_000473125.1 Bradyrhizobium genosp. SA-4 str. CB756
TCCTTGTCGACGCAAGTGACGTCGTGACCGAAATCCGCAAAGCAGGCCCCGGATACCAGTCCCACATAACCCGTGCCGATCATCGCGATTCGCATGAAAAACCCTAGCTCCTTTGAGGATAGATGTTCCGCTGAACATCCTAGTACACTTCTTTATCTGCTCGCACGCCCAACAATGGGGCAGGTTTTGGAGTAGTCCGAATAAACCTTACTCGCTCTCCGAACTTTTGAACGAACAGCGAGCACTCGTCCAAGTTTCGACATAGATAATCGCACAGTGGCGCGCTTCTCACCGAACGTACGGCTCGATAGCCCTTCTCCACTGTAGGTAGCCCAGGCCGAGCAAGTGAATTCCGTCATAGGTATACTGCTTGATGAGACCTGTCTCCGCAGACGACAGTGATTTGTTCAAGTCGATGAATGTCAGTCCGTTCTTGTCGGCATGGGCGCGGAGCAGCTCGTTGAGAGCCCGAATGTCATCAAGTATCCCGCCGCACACTGCCCTCGAGCATTCGAGCGTGGACTGGATATAGACATCGACTTTCTGCTCTGTGAGTCGATCGACTATCTTTCGATAGTTCTCAAAAGAAACCGCGACCGGCTGATTGAACGCGAAGTCGTTAAATCCCACCATGACAAAGGCACGCTGTGCTCCAACGGCGAGAATGGCGTCCATGCGCTGGAGAATGTCATCCGTGCGATCGCCACTGATACCGCGGTTCGCTATGCTCGTACCGGGAAACATCTCGTGCCATTCCGCCGCCTCGATGAGGCTGTCGCCAATCATGACAACGTCTGCATGTGGATGGAAAGTCTCAAAGAGCGTATTGCGCGGCCGCGGAGCGGTTCGGGGAAACCAGCGCCGCAACGGGTCGCCGACAATTCCTCTTGCGAGCGTCTGCGTCGACCGTATGAGATAGAATCTCTCCTGGCAGATCGCTCCGAGAGCGAAGGCGGCCAGCGCAATGAGAATGTGTCGGGCGCCGCGTTTCATTGGGATGACGTTGAGCTCAAACGTTGCTCACGGTAACCCACGATCTTTTCGCTTTAAAGGGATAACAATGCCGGCAATGCGGCCTTCTCCATCAAGGGCCAGGACGCTTGGTCTGAGATTCGAGGCGGAGAGACAGGCCGAGCTCGCGGGCTTTACGATGGACTTCACCGGTTGACCGCCCGAGTTCAATTGCGATTTGAGATGCACGCCGCTTCTGCGCCAGCATCCTCAACCGCGAGATCTCTTCCTCGGTCCAACGGCGCATTTTCGCCACCGCATTGCTATGCAATTGCACAACTCGGTCGAGACGGGCCCGTTCCTTGCGCGTCGCCTGCGCTGTTCGTCGAATTGTTACAACAATTCTCGACCAGGACAGCCGCGAACGGGCTCATCGCTCCAGAAGAGCGACTCTGCCACAATGAGATGAAGTTTGTTCGAGTTCCGAAGCCGAAAAACTAGGCAGGCTCGCAAGCTGCTTTTTCTCGCCTGTGTCGCCTACACCAAGCTGTCGCCTATCGGGCCGCGTTCGACGCTAGCCAGCGCCCAGTTCGAGCACTTCGCTACGTTTGCTTTGCTTGGAATGGTCTTCATGCGAGGCTATCAGCGCCGGATCTGGCTCGTATTCGCTCGCGTCAACGGGAGCTCCTTAGGCCTAGGAGCACTCTCACCGCTAACGCCAGGTCGACGGGCCGGCAAGCCTCAGTTCAATAGCCCGTCAGATTGGCGACGAGCCCCTCGTTTGAGGCGCTGACCTTGATGTGAATGACCGACCGCCCCTCGTCGTGGCGATTCTTTCCCACCACCACCAGCGCAAAACTGTCGCTACCCTTGAAGTCCGAGTTGGCGAAATAGCGAAATCCGGGACCGACCAATGTGAGTTCGCCCCCCTTCGGCTGCTCCGCGACGGACACGCTGAAGATTTGCATGGTCGACCAGCGAAGTCCCTGAATGCAGTTGGCGCCGGGCTTGATCGTCATCGACCAGTCGATACTGTCGCCGGCGAGCTTGTAGGGCTGATGATCTCGCAGGCAATTTGGCGTTGCGTTGGCTTGGCCGCTCAGAAGAGCGCTGATCATCGGCACGACGAGAGCGGGAAAAACGAGCGTTTTCATTGGCGCCATCCTTTTCGAGGACGATGCGCCAACTCGGGCTAACGTTCGGTAAGCCCCGGCCGCAAAGGGCCCGCGTTGGTAAATGTGAAGCTAAAATCCCGTCAGCAGGTTGCAAGACGACACTGGCAAGACCGAAAACCGAACGGTTATATAGTTGCGTCGGCTGTTTCGTCCGAACCACCTGTCCTCCCACGAGGCGAGACGAACTTGAAGATCACAATCAACCTCGTCATGCTGGCCTGTACGCTCGTTCCGACCGCGGCCGCCGCTCCAAGCGCCGAGGTGGCCCGCAAGTGCATGCATTATTCCTACATCGCTTATCCGTATCAGCGCCCCGGGTCGGTGCGGATGAGCGGTGATCGCCAAGCCTTTTTCAGGAACTGTATGGAGAAGGAAGGCAATATTCCTGCTCCAGAGACACCTTCCTCATCCGCACAACGCCAGTCCTAACGTGCCTGCGACAGGCCCAACTGCGGAATCAGTTGGGCGGCGTTCACTTGGACGGTGTTCACTTGGACGGGGCTCACTTGGGCGGCGCTCCAGCATCCACATTGCCGTTGCTGGCGACACATTTGTTGAAATAGTCGTGCTGAACACGCCCTGACCCTTTTGCACTGCCGGCGGCCGGGTTGCCGGGCTCGCGCGGCGGAAACTGCTTGGCCGTCAACGCGCTGCATTTTCGTGCAAGCTCGGCCGTGAGCGCGGATGCGTGCCCCGGAACGGCACCGACCGCAAGACACGTCACGGCCAGCAGCATCAAGGGCGATTTCCAGTTTGCGAACATGGCGATTTTCCTGCACGACAGCTTGTCTCGCGACCGGACCACGCGATCCGCCGCATCCAGCCACTCTAGTCGAGATGCATGGCGCCGATACAGCCGAAAATGCCGTATTCGTCGCAGGCGGATTGGTTTAATGTGACTGTCATGCACTCAAGAATGCCACCCAGGCGATGACCGCGGGCGATCTGATACCAAGCGATCCCGAGCGGCCGGACCAGGCTCCTACTGAGATCCAATTCGCGCTCGTCATCGCCCGCATGATCGAGACGGTGGACAAAAACCCCGAGCATTTGCGTCAGGCCATCTACGACCTTGCCCGCTACAAACTGCTGGAGCAGTTCACTCATGCGGATGCCAAGGATATCAAGCGCGCGCAGCAGGCGCTCGAGACCGCAATCCGGGGCGTTGAACACTTCTCGCAGCAGCAGCCGCTCATTGCGCCCTCCCCGACCAAGGTACGGCCCGAAGAGGCTCCGGCGCGGCCGGATCAGCTGCCAGGCCCTATTGCCGCTCACGCCGCGGCAGGGCAGCCGACGCCGCCGGAGCCAGCCTGGCGCGTCGGACCGCAACACGCGGCAGGTCGCGGCCGAAGCCCGCAGTTTGCGCTGATGCGGCGAACTGCCGCGATGCTTCTCATCGTCGGCGGCGTTGTGCTCGCCGTCCAGCAACGTGAGCGGCTGTGGCACCTCGCACAAAACTTCGGCCGGGTTCTCCCTCCTCAGGAAACAGCAACAGCCTCGCCCCCGGTCCAGCCCGTGAGCGCACCTGCGCCGACGCCTCCCCCGGCGAAGCCCGATCCATTGCGGCCGACGGACTACGGCATCTACGCGGTCGCCGACAACCGTCTCATGGAGCTGCCGCTCCTCCCCGGCAAGGCACCAGATATTCGCGTTGCGGTCTCGGCCGCGCTCAAGGCACCGAGCCCGACGGTGTTACCGAATGGACACCCGAAATTCGTCGTGTTCCGCCGCGATTCCTCGGCGAATGCAGCCGATCGGGCCGAGGTTCGCATCCTGGCCAGGGTCTCCCGGGAATTTTCCGCCGAGGCCGCCGGAAAGAGGCCGGATGACAGCGAGGCGACCTGGGTGATCAGGAATGTTTCGTTCCCGTTCCGTTCATCACCAATCCCAAATGCGCCCGAGATGTACGAGCTGCATAGTGAGGATCCCGAGCTCGAATTGGCGCCGGGTCGCTACGCCCTGATCCTCAGGGGGCAAGCCTACGATTTCACGATTCCAGGAGAGATCACCGATGCGCGGCATTGCATCGAGCGTGTGGTCCTGACCACGGGGGTTCTCTATACCGATTGCAAGAAGCCCTGACGTCTTCCAATCCGCAACTCAACGCCTAGCTAGGTTGGAGCTGTCGGTTAACCCGCGTCGGATTGATGGAGGCAACAATGCGTTCGTCCCTGCTCACGGCTCTCGTCATAGCAATGCTCGGCACCGCTACAGCGGCAGAGGCTCAGGGCACGCAGCAGGGGCAGAGGGGCAAGCCACAATCCGCGCGCAGGCCGGTCGCAACCCAACCGAGCAACAATCCGTTCCAAAATCCCATTGGGCAAGGCGTGCCGCCGGCGGTCTCGGCGAATCCCAATATCAACAACAACAACAGTGGGCTGACCAATCCGCCGCGCTGAGCATGCAGTGGCGGGACCGCACTTCGAAGCAAGCGAAAATCATCACGGTCGAGCGCACCATCGCAATACAGCGGCAAGCCTACTCCGCGCTGACTTCGACCTCGATCGACGAATTGCCCGAAATCCGCATCGACGATCCCGTGATGCTCAGCTTGAACGAGTCGCTTCCGCGAGCACCCTGATTGGACAAGTAGCGGAACGAAGGTCCCTGGATGATGATCTGCCCTGATTTGGGCATCTCCGTGATGGCGATGTGATCGATCATGATCGTCGACCATCGCAAGCCCTGGATGCATTGCCCGCCCGAAGCGATCTTGAACGACCAGCGAACCGTGTCCGATTGAAGCTTGAATGGCTCCGGATGCAGGAGACACGTTCCTCCGGCCAGTGCCGCCGCGGGCGAGAGCCCCGCGAGAAGAGCAAGCGATCGGAACATGAATTTGGTCACAACACACCTCGTTGCCGAAAATCCGGACGGCCTCGCAGCCGATCAGCATCCTTTACACCGGGACCAATGATCCTGTCCTGCTTGCAGCGCCCGCTCGCAGCCTTTCGCGACCCGGGGCCAACCGCCCCAATCGTCCTGCATTGATGACAAGATAGGCATAAGCGGCCGACTGTCTTCAGCTTGCCATGTTGAGGCCCACAGATATCCAGTGATATCTAGATACGAGCCCACCGCCTCGAAGCTACCCAGCGGCCCAGGAGCAGTAGTGCACCGCATAGTCACTATTCAATATTTGCGCGCGATAGCAGCCAGCGCCGTTGTCGTTCACCATTTCATAGGCCCGGCCTATTTCGAGACGGGATTGAAGCAACCTGCATCAATCGGGGAAGCAGGGGTCGATCTGTTCTTCGTGATCAGCGGCTTCATCATGTGGACGACAACTGGACGCAGGCAGATCGGACCGACGGAATTCATCTGGCACCGCCTGATCCGGATCGTTCCCCTCTATTGGATCTTCACCCTGGTCTACCTCTTGGTCATATTGGCCAGTAAGCACAATCCGATTGCGCCGCTGGATGTCGTCAGGTCGCTGTTCTTCATTCCGTGGTTCGAGGAGCATTTGAGCCAGCGCATTTCAGCATTCTACTTCCTCGGTTGGACGCTGATGTACGAAATGTTCTTCTATTGCGTCTTTGCCGTTACGCTGACCCTGCCAAGGTCGACGCAACTCAAGGCCGTCGTCTTGTGCCTCGCCGCTTTGGTTGCCATCGGCCTGCTGTTCGATTTTAGAAACGGCATGTCATTCGCGTACACTAGCCCGCTCCTGCTCGAATTCATCGCTGGCTGCGTGATCGGGAGGCTCTACGAAGCCAAACTTATTCCCCCAAGATCCTTGGCAGCTACGCTCATTTTTCTTGCGAGCGCAGTGATCGTGTGGTCCGCCTGGCACACCCCGGAAAGCCTGCTCACACGAGCGATCATTTGGGGTCTGCCGGCCGCGCTTGTCGTCGCAGCGGCGTTGAGCTTCGAACCCGATGCCCAGAAAAGCCCGAGCCGCGCTGGATTGCTGCTCGGCGATGCGTCCTACTCGATCTACCTGTCGCACATCATCTTCTTCCTGATGTTCAACCTGGTCGCGAAACGGGCCGGCATCGTTCACGGCTTCAGCGAGATCGCGCTGTTCTATGGCACGATCGGCACCGCAATTGCGCTCGTCGGCGGGCTGATCGTGTACTCGACGATCGAAAGGCCGATGTCGCAGCTACTCGCCGGATTGTCCAAGCCCAAAGCGAAGATGGACACCCCACTTCAGCGGAGCAGCTCAAGCTGACGCTTAGTGGGAGCTCTCGATAATGGGGCCGGCTACGCTACGCGATCTATTGGCCGTTGGCGTGTAGGCGAATTCTGCGGATTAACCTTGCCAACGGCCGGCAGCTCCGAGGCACCTGCTGCTCACGAACATCGAAGCTCGAATTCGCGAAGAACTACAGAATTTTGTCATATTAGCTATGCGGGGAAAAATGACTTGCTCGGATTTTACGAAGACAATAGACTTCACGCATAATTCGCTAATCTATCTTCATCTTGGAATTTCAGTCCGAATTTTGAGCACGATGAAGAATTCTTGGGCACTCGCCACAGAGAGGCCCACAAGGACTTTTAGTCATTCGCTGACTATCTGCTGAAACCAAGAATGGAACTGTTCGTGGCTAAGGACTCGACGTTGGCTTCGCAATGCGATCCGAAGAGGTTTCTCGTAACCGGCGGAGCAGGCTTCATCGGCTCGGCCGTCGTGCGTCGCCTCATCGAGACCACGTCGAGTGACGTCCTCGTCGTCGACAAGCTCACCTACGCGGGCAATCTGGATTCGCTTCGGCCGGTTTCCGCGAATCCGCGGTACCGCTTCGAGCAAGCCGACATCGCCGATGCTGCGGCCATGCGACGAATTGTGACGGCGTTCGCACCGGACGTTGTCATGCATCTTGCGGCTGAAAGTCACGTCGACCGCTCAATCGACGGACCCGGCGAGTTCATTCAAACCAACGTCGTCGGCACCTTTGCACTGCTTCAGGCGGCCCTGGAGTACTGGCGGAAGCTGCCGCCGCAACGCAAGGACGGCTTTCGCTTCCATCACATCTCGACCGACGAGGTTTTTGGATCGCTGGGAGCCACCGGCTACTTCAGCGAAGAGACGGCCTATCAGCCGAACTCCCCCTATTCCGCGTCCAAGGCCGCATCCGATCACCTAGTTCGCGCCTGGCACCATACCTACGGCCTGCCAGTCGTGATCACCAACTGCTCCAACAATTACGGCCCCTACCACTTTCCCGAAAAGCTGATTCCGCTGACGATCATCAATGCACTGGAGGGCAAGCCGCTCCCGGTCTACGGCAAGGGTGAAAACATCCGCGACTGGCTTCATGTGGATGACCACGCGGAAGCACTCCTGCTTGTTGCTCACAAAGGCGTCACGGGACAGTGCTACAATATCGGCGGTCACAATGAGGCCACAAATATCGATGTTGTCAGGGCGATCTGCGCATTGGTCGATGAGCTCGCCCCCAATCCGTCGATCGGCCCACGCGAACGGCTGATCACCTTTGTGGCGGACCGCCCGGGCCACGATGCACGCTATGCGATCGACGCTGCGAAGATAGCGCGAGAGCTGGGCTGGAAACCAAGGCACAGTTTTGAGAGCGGATTGCGCCAAACCGTGCAATGGTATCTCGACAACAAGACATGGTGGGAACGCGTGAGGACAGGCACCTATCGAGGCGAGCGACTTGGCCTCGCAGTCTAGGTTCTTCAGCGTCCAGGATTTACCATGCTCAACGTCGTTCCTACCGCCATCGAGGCCGTCAAGGTCATTACGCCAAAATCATTCGGCGATGTCCGCGGGCTCTTCAGCGAGACGTACAACCAGCAGCGATTTTTCGAGCACGGCATCACCCTGAATTTCGTTCAGGACAATCAGGCCTTCTCGAAGGAGACAGGCACCATCCGTGGTCTCCATTTCCAGACGCCCCCCACGGCACAAGACAAATTGCTGCGCGTATTGCACGGGAGCGTGGTTGACGTCGCAGTCGACTTGCGGCGCTCGTCGCCCACTTATGGAAAGTGGGTCTCGGAAGTGCTTTCGGCCGAAAACGGCAAACAGCTTCTGGTTCCGGCCGGCTTTGCCCACGGCTATTGCACGCTGGAACCCGACACGGTGGTTCTCTACAAAGTAACCGCTTACTGGTCTCCGAAGGACGAGCGTGGCCTTGCCTGGGATGATCCGGATCTCGCGATCGATTGGCAGGTGCCACGGGACAAGTCTCTGCTCGCAGAGAAAGATACCCGCTGGCCACAGCTGAAGGCGCTGCCGACTTATTTCGATTGACTGGCGGCCTGAGTTAAGAGGGACAGATACGGTATGAAGGTCGCAGTCACCGGCGGTGGTGGATATGTTGGATCGCACGTCGTGCCGGCCTTGCGAAAGGCGGGTCATGAGGTCGTCTCGATAGGGCGGCATCCATCTGGCGGTGGCACTTCCGGACACCTCGCGGCTGACATCTTCGATAGCGATCCCGATCTGTACCGCCGTCTCGGAAGCCCGGATGTTTGCATTCATCTCGCCTGGGAATTCGGCTTCGATCACGCAAATCCTGCGCATTTCGCCAATGTCGACAAGCATTACCGGTTCATGGAAACAATGCTTCGCGGCGGCCTGAAGCATCTTGTCACCGCCGGGACCGTGCACGAGATCGGCTTTCACGTCGGGGCCGTCACCGAGGCGACGCCGGCGTCGCCGCGCCACCCCTATGGCATGGCCAAGAACTATCTGCGCCAACTCCAGGACTGGCTCTGCACCCAGCATGGCGCCGTGAGCCAGTGGCTGCGGTGCTATTACATCACCGGAGACGATCGCCGGAACAATTCGATCTTTGCCAAACTCCTGAAGGCAGCCGAAGAAGGCCAGAAGACGTTCCCGCTCAACAGCGGTGAGCTGCTTTGCGATTTCATCGACGTAGCGGAGCTCGCAGGACAGATCGCCAAAGTGTCGTCGCAGACGGAGGTCACGGGAGTGATCAACTGCTGCTCGGGCACACCGACGTCCCTGCGAACACGGGTCACGAAATTCGTTTCCGACAACAACCTCGATATCGAGCTGCAATGGGGCAAGTTTCCGATGCGTCCGTACGATTCACCGGCAGTCTGGGGCGACGTGACCAAGCTGGCGGCGGCCCTCGCTGCGGCACCAGGACAGAAGAATTGAGATCTCGCGATCGACGGGTCACGAAAGGATCATGAGATGACTGCGATTACCAAAGGCATCGTTCTCGCGGGCGGCAGCGGCACGCGCCTGCATCCGATGACGATCTCGGCGTCGAAGCAGCTCTTGCCGATCTACGACAAACCGTTGATCTACTACCCGCTATCGGTCCTGATGCTGGCCGGAATTCGCGACGTCCTGATCATCTCTACGCCGAGCGACCTGCCGAGATTCCGGCAGCTGCTGGGCGACGGCGAGAAATGGGGAATGTCGTTCAGCTATGCCGAACAGCCGAGCCCGGACGGACTTGCGCAGGCCTACATCATCGGCGCCGACTTCGTCGCCGGCCAATCGTCTGCACTCGTCCTGGGAGACAATCTCTTCTACGGCCACGATCTGGTTCCGGTGCTGCGCCGGGCCAACCGCCAGGTCGATGGAGCGACGATTTTCGCCTATCACGTCAGCGATCCTCAGGCCTACGGCGTGGTGGAATTCGACCAGCGCAACGTGGCCGTATCGATCGAGGAGAAGCCGCGCGAACCACGATCGAACTGGGCGGTGACCGGGCTCTATTTCTACGACCGGGAAGTCGTCGATATCGCCGCGAATCTGAAGCCCTCGAAGCGAGGCGAGCTCGAGATCACCGACGTCAACCGCGCCTACCTCGAACGGAAACAGCTCCGCGTCGAGAGAATGGGGCGCGGCTTTGCCTGGCTCGATACCGGAACGCCGGACAACATGCTCGAGGCGGCCGAGTTCGTCCGCGTGCTCGAAAAACGCCAAGGCTACAAGATCTGCTGTCCCGAGGAGATTGCCTATCGCTCCGGCTGGATCTCGCCCGATCAACTGCGGCGCCTGGCCGAACCGATCGCCAAGAGCGCCTATGGACAATATCTGTTGCGCGTCTGCGCAATGCCGAAAGAGGACTATCTTTCTTGAGCGATGCTTCAGCCCCCAATCAGCTCCCGCTTAGGCCAGCGATGCACTGGAAGGTATTGACGCCCTTCAGCCCCTCGACCACGACGGGCTGGATACCTTCCTACATCTCCGATCCAAGTCTGACCTTCGAGGTGATCCCGTCCGACTATGATCATGATCGATCTCGCCGCCTGTCCGGCTTGCGCGAGTGGATCGACTATGCGCGTCATGCCGTTCGAGCGTGGTTCAAGACGCCTTCGAAACCCGACGAGCAATTCGGCTATCTCACGAGCTTTCCTCAACTGCCGATCTGCCTCGCGCTGATCAAGCGCCTCACCTTTTCGAAGGTGCCGATCGTCGCATGGTGCTTCAATCTCGGATCGACCTACGACGGAGCTAAGGGCGTGCTCGCCCGTTTTGCTTCGCGCGCCATCGACATCTTCGTCGTTCATTCGACGGCCGAGATCGATATCTATTCGAAATGGCTGCGGCTGCCGCGGGACAAATTCATTTACGTTCCTCTCTCGGTGGAAATGAAGGCATTGCCGCCGGTCACCGGCAACGCGGATCGCTTCGTGTTGGCGCTGGGAACGGCCAACCGCGACTACGACGGCCTGGTGAAGGCACTCACCCCGCTCGGATACCGTACCATCATCGTCTCCGGCCCCAAGGCCATGGAAAACGTGCAACTGCCGCCTTTCATCGAACACAGGAGCGGCCTGCCGCTTGAGGAATGCCATAAGCTGAGCCGCGCCGCCGATCTCATCGTGATTCCACTCAAGGAAGTCGAGGCCGCCTCCGGTCAGGTCAGCTTCCTCGAGACCATGATGTTCGGACGGCCGGTGGTCGTGACGCGCGCGCCGGGGACGGTGGACTATATCGAGGACGGCGAGACCGGGCTCCTGGTCGAGCCGGGCGACATCGAGGGCCTGCGCAACGCCATCGCAAAACTATGGAACGATGAAGATCTTCGCCTGAGGCTCGGAAGCGCGGCAAGAACAAGCGTCGAGAATTCGGCGACCTTCAGGGCCGTCGCCCCGAAAATGTGCCAGGTACTTAAGGGATTCGCGGCTACCTAACAGATCGGGATGATGCAGGGGCTGGTGAAAACCAGCCTCTCTCGAAGAGAAGAAATGAGTACGACCGGATGCATCGACACAACAATTTCAACCTCATCCGTGCCGTTGCAGCGTTCGCGGTTCTGGTTTCGCATGCATATCCAATTGCCTGGGGTGGACGTACGATCCAACCTCTCGAAGACCTGCTGCAACTAACCGGTGGCTTGGGTCGGTTTGCGGTCATAATCTTTTTCATCGTCTCGGGCTACTTTATCACCCAGAGCGCGCTTAGAAGCAAAAGTTCCTTCGACTTTTGGGTAGCGCGATTTCTGAGAATTTATCCTGGGTTGTTCGTTTCGCTATCGTTGACTGTGCTGCTTGCCGCCGGTGTATCCACACTGAGCAACTCCGAATACTTCTCCAGCCGCGAAACGTATACGTATCTGCCAGCAGGGTTATCGCTTCTCTGGATACAATACAGCCTCCCGGGCGTCTTTAGCGGCAATCCCTTTCCTCAAGTCGTAAACGGATCACTGTGGACGCTTTTCTATGAGGTACTTTGCTATGTGATGGTCTCCGTGCTGGCCACTCTCGGCATTCTGCAACATAGCAAAGCGCGTGTCGGCTTCTTCGTCTTGTATTTGGTCGCATATGTCGCGGCAAAGACGATGGTGCTTACTGGCCTTACACCAGCTTGGGTCAGCCCTGCCGCAAACAATTTCCTGAACCACCTTCTTGAATTGACCCCGGCGTTCGTCATCGGAATGCTGTTCTATGTCTATCGCGACCAACTTCCCTTGAACGCTATCATTTGCGTCGTCTTTGTACTCGGAACGGCGCTTTCAACGAACTTACCTTTCCATCGTGAGATGCTGCTATTTTCAGCGGCATTTTGTACCTTCTACATAGGCTTTCGATCGCTGCAGGTGCTGTATCCCTTCAATAACTTGGGGGATTATTCGTATGGCATCTACATCTATGCCTTTCCGATTGAGCAGCTCGTTGCCCATCTGTTCGGCAACATATCGGCACTGACAGTCGTCGCAATCTCCACGCCGATTACAATCGCGATAAGCGCTGCTTCCTGGCATACGATTGAAGCGCCCGCCCTGTTGCTCCGCTCAAAGGTCGCCTTGGGGATCGCAATCAGACGCCCTGAAATCTCGACCCAACCGGACTGAGAGCGCCCATCAAAATTCCGGGCACGCGCTCTACAGCCGTTAGCTGGAACGGGTCGAGCAGCGGTGATCGCATCCGCACGCCGGGAAAATTCTCTCATCGTTACGAACGACTGCCCTAAAACGCTCAAGTTTCTGGATACATTCGAGAACGCATCACAGGATTTCGCAAGGCGACGCCTTGCGGAAGATGTGGGTTGTCCTGGATGCATCGAAACAACAACTTCAACTTCATTCGTGCAGTCGCCGCCTTCGCGGTGCTTGTGTCACATGCATATCCGATCGCTTGGGGAGCAAAGACGGTACAGCCGTTCGAGTCGGAACTTGGTATGCGAGGAGGGCTCGGAACCCTCGCAGTGCTCGTGTTCTTCAGCGTATCGGGTTACTTCATTGCGCAGAGTGCACTTAGAAGTGCGGGCCCGTTTGATTTTTGGACTGCGCGTTTTCTAAGAATTTACCCCGGATTGCTCGTGGCGCTTCTGTCGACAATGCTACTTGGCGCAGGCGTATCTGTGCTGAGCGTCGGCGGCTATTTCTCGAGCATTCGAACTTATGCCTACATTCCATCAGGATTGTCACTTGCCTGGGTGCAATATGAGCTGCCCGGCGTATTTGACGGCAACCCGTTCCCCCAACTGGTGAACGCCTCGCTCTGGACACTCTTTTATGAAGTCCTCTGCTATGTGATGGTCTCGTTTCTGGCCGTGCTCGGCATTCTCCAGAACAAGACCGCGCGTGCCACTTTCTTTGCGACCTACCTAGTCCTGTATGTCGTAGCAAAGCTGATGCTGATGGCAGGTCTCTTTCCTGACTGGGTAAGCAAAGGCGCCATCAATTTCCTGTCTCACCTGCTGGATCTCACCCCGGCTTTCGTCATCGGAATGCTGTTCTATGCTTACCGGGATCGGCTGCCGCTCAACTTCACGATCTGCGCAGCGCTCCTCGTGTGCACGGTGTTGTCGGCCAACACGCCATTCTACCGTGAGATGATCCTGTTCTCCGTCGCCTTCTGCACGTTCTACATAGGTTTTCGGTCGCTCAAGGTGCTCTATCCCTTCAATAACCTCGGCGACTATTCCTACGGAATCTACATCTACGCTTTCCCGATCGAGCAGCTCGTAGCCTACTTCTTCAACGGCATTTCACCGCTGGGCATCATTGCGATCGCTACGCCGCTAACGATCGGCATCAGCGCCGCGTCATGGCATACGATCGAGGCTCCCGCTCTGGCGCTTCGCTCCAGGATCGCGCTGCTCATGTCGATGAAACGGGCCAAGGCCTCGGCCTAAAGCGCGATAAGATCAGGATGAATCGTCATCGAGGTTATTGTTTGAGCATGATCTTTTCGGAAAACCGCTGCGCACTTTTCCGGATCATGCTCTAGAGCCTGACGGCGACGAGCTCAGCAGGCTCGAAGCCGTCGCGGCGCTCAGGCGTGGCTCGCCTGTTTCTCCAGCTTGAGCTTGCGATCGAACTTCGTCGCCACGCCGAGGATATAGCCGAGGAAGCCGATGTTGGCCAACGAGCCGGCCAAGCTGAAGAGCGCAACCGGCACGATCGGGTCGGTCTTGACGAAGACGTTGATCGAGAGGGCGCCGAGCCTCACGATGATGCTCAGGATCTCATAGACCAGGTACGCGGGCTGGACGCGATAGACCGATGCAGCCGCAAAGGCGGGTCTCGTGATGATCGCGGTCAGAAACACGAAGGACAGGAACTGGCTGTAAGTACCCGCTTCGGTCCATTTGGCACCGAAGACCAGGCCGAAGATCTGCGGGCCGAAGAGGATCAGAATCCCGAAGGGCAACGCCGTGATCGCGCACAGCGCACCGGTCGCCTTGAGCAGCAGTGGACGCGTCTCCTGGCCATGATTTGCGAGCTCTGCCAGCCGCGGAAAGAAGATGTCGTTGATCGTCTTTGCGAGCAGCCACGCGGGAGCTCCCAATGCGGAATTGCACAAGGAGAAAAAGCCTGCGGCGACGTGGCCGTGGAAGACCGCCAGCAGCAGAAGCGGACTGCTCTGGGATACCGCGCTGACCAGCGTCTGCGGCGCCCTGAACAGCGGGAAGTCGACATATCTGCGCGCCATGAGCCGCGTCCGCTGCACGGAGACCCATGCCGGCCAGCGCTCACCACCGACATTCAGCCAGAGCAGGAACACGACCGAGCTGAATGGGCTCGCGAGCATCGACACCAGGATCAACGCGAAAGCCGTAGGCCAAAATACGCCGACCAGCACTTTTGAAAGGCTCACGACGATCGCCTGGGCGATGATGACCCTGGCCGATGTGGCGTATCGCTTCTTTCGGAGCATCCATTGCTGCGCCGCCTGTAGCAGGGCTTCAAAGACCACCTGAAGCGGCAACACAAACAAGAGAAATTGTGTGGTCTCCACCCGATCCAGCCACGCCAGATACAGACCAACGCCGAGCAAAAGCGCGGCGGCAACGGCAAACGACGACAGGAGGCTTACCCAGACGAGCGCCTGAGCATCATCATCGTGAGACGGCAGCACGATTGCCGCGGAATAGGTCAGCGTCGCAACCGCGTTGACAAGCACGACGATCGCCATGAACGTCCCGAGCGCGCCGAAAGCTGCCGGGTCGAACAACCGGCTAAGGATCGGCGACGCAGCGACAGTAATCACCTGGGCCGCGGCCGTACCAGTGAGCACCACAGCAATGCTGCGCACCAGTGGACGGCCCCAGTAACTGCGGATCAGGTCGATTGGCGACATGCTGGGCTTGTTCTAGCGAGAGAGGCTGTCGTCACGGAAAGACGGCCCAAGTCAGAGCCTGCGAAGCGACGATAGTTCAACGCCGCCCCCTCCGTTTCTGGCCCGGTCGAGATGTAGATTGCCGCAAATGAAGCGGTCCGGCGCTGGCCATTTGCGATGAAGACAGCGCTGACTAGCACATCGAATTGGAGGCCGAAAGGCGGATATCGTCGCCTCGAGCCAAGCGTCAATGCGCCTCCGAGGTCCTTGCCTCGACACCCGATATCAGCGGAAAGATGGACTTGACTGCCGCCAGGCTACCCTTCTCCGAGAAGTGACCGTAGTCGATATAGAGCAGTCCCGCGCTCGTCTTAAAGGAGCAAAGGGTCTTTTCACACAGGAGATCGAAGGGCGAGATATAGTGGGCTCCTTCTGATTGTAGCCTGATTTTTTGCTCCAGGGCTTCGTCGTAGTTGGCGGCGTACCAGTCCGACCGCTCCTTCAGCCTGACGGCCAGCGCTCGTGTATCGATCCCGAATTCTGGCGACTGGCCAAAAACGAAGACGTCGGCGCCGGCGGCCTCGATCTGTCGAATGGTGTCGCGGAGGTCGAAACCGCCGCGGGTGGTCAGAAGCCCCCACCGCGCACTCAGGATGACCTTCCTGATGCCGAGTTGCTTGATGATCTCCAGGGCATGGGCGTTGAAGGCTTGGCAGTTCGGAAGCTTGTAGGAGTAATACTTGAGAACGGGAGGACAGCCGGCCGCAGTATATTGATAGATGTTCGCATTCAACTGCGTGCCGTAGGCGATGATGCCGGGGACGTAGTGCGCGGCGAACGAGTCACCCCAGAGCAGCACGTTCTCGCTGTATCCGTGGGTCAACGCGCACTTCTTCGCATCCCACTTATCGAAGGTCTGCGATCCGTCCAGAAAACAAACTCCATTTCGCCACAGCCCGGGACCGGCCGCGGCTGCCACCTGCATGTCCGGAAATCTCGCGGGAAATCCTGCGGACAACGTACCGACGGACCCCAGGATAACCAGGAACGCGACGGCAGTGCCCCAAGACGCAAAAACCGCCTTTCGCGTCATCGCGGCTCCGCCCCGCCTGAACGGCGTTTCGATGAACCTCCAGGAGAGAATGGCCAGGACGAAGCTGGCTACGATGATGAACAGGACCTGGAGCGCCTGGGGGTTCTGCAACAGATAGTATCGCATCATGACCGTGATCGGCCAATGAACGAGGTAGAGTGAATAAGAGATCAGGCCAACCAGCACCAATGGCCGGACACTCAAGATTCGGCCAACCCGCGTTGCGTTATCGGCTCCGGCGAATATGACGAGAAAGCTTCCGATGCATGGAAGCAGTGCGGACACGCCGGGAAAGGGTGTCGCGTCACTGTAGGAGAAGACGCAGAAGCCGATCAGCGCGAGGCCCGCGGCTGCCAACAGTTCAGCCAACCACGGGGCCGGCCTCGGAGGCGGCGTAAGCACCAGCATTGCCCCGAGCAGAATTTCCCAGGCGCGGGTCGGCAAGAGGTAGAAGTTCGCAGTAGGCGCGGTGTAGGTCGCCGAGATGCTCAGCAACAACGAGAGCAGAAGGACCGGCCAGAACAGATAACGCCACGTCCGCTCGAAGAAGTACCTGCTCGCCGCCATCGACAGCGGCATGAGGATGTAAAATTGCTCTTCGACGGACAGCGACCAGGTATGGAGAAGCGGCCGAAACAGTGACGACGCATCGAAATAGCTGGAGCTACGCCAAAAATAGATATTCGAGACTGAGAGGACCGAAGCGATCAGGCTATTGGATAAATCGACCAGTTCTTGCGGCAGCAGGAGAAAAAGTGCTGCCGCAAAAGTGAGGCAGAGCGTGGCCACCAGGGCAGGAAATATTCTTCGAAATCTGCGCTCATAAAAGCCGGCGATTGAGAAATGACCGGATTCTATTTCCGCGCGAAGCCCCTTGGTGATGACGTAGCCGGAGATGACGAAGAAAACGTCGACCCCGACGAAGCCTCCCGAGAAATAGGGAACCCCTGCGTGAAAGAAAAGAACAGGAAGAACTGCGACAGCTCTCAGGCCATCGATGTCAGCGCGGTACTGCATAAGATTCCGGGAAGAAATACGCAGGTCTCTTGTGTGGACAAAAGTTGTCATTTCCGTGGAATGGTTTCGGAACAATTACAAATGATGCCGTTGTTTCCCTATGCGCGGAAGCCGAAATGACGGGCATGGAGGTGCTAAGATTAATGCAGAGAGGCACGGCCGTCGGTCCTCGAGCGCTGGCACCGACAGGGCCAATCGGATAAAGTGAACGCGAATTTCGACCTGCCATTTACCCCGGATCGGCGACGAATAGATGAACCTCGCAAGAGTGGCGCTCTTTTGGCTCATAGCCACCCGTACCAGCGCCGAAATCGTGATCGGACTCATCGGCAGAACGAGTGGCGGCGACGAGGGCGGCTTCTCGCTCGGCGCGCTGTTCAACCTTGCAGCACTTTCCATCGCAGCTGTGGCAGTGCTTTACAGTTCCCGGGCGAGATCTGCTCGAGTCCCCCTGTTGATCTGGGCGCCTTACCTCATCATCGCGTTCTTGTCGTTGGGTTACACGTCTGCCCTCGGCGACAGCGCAAAGCTGTTGATGAGCACGCTCACATTCCCCGCAATATTCCTCGCAGCGTTCATCCTCCTCAGAACGAAAGAGGATGTCGCAAATCTGATGCTTTGCATCATCTACTCATCTGTCGTTCCCACTGCGGTGGCCTTCTATGAGCTGGCCGCCGGCGGACTTGCGAGCGGACGGATACAATCGACGTTCTCTCACCCGAACGTCTTCGCCTTTTATTTGATCGCCGTCATATGTGCGATCTTGTATTACAATCTGGTGCTTCACCGCCGTATCCCGGTTCTATGGCGCGCGTCCCTGTTCTCGTACCTTTTCGTGCTATTCGGGTTGTTGATGGCGACCCAAACCCGGTCGGCTTGGCTGGCGATGGCTGTCTTCATCGTCATCTACGCCATCGGCGTGGATCGGAAGTTGCTCGTGGTCCTGCCGCTGGCTCCGCTGATCTTGCTGGTGCCTGTTGTTTCTGAACGTTTTGAAGGCATCGGGGCCGAGCCGACCATCACCTTCGAGGACATCCAAGGCGGCTATGTGGTCGTCAACTCCTACGGGTGGCGTCAGCTGCTCTGGGGACGCGCGTTGGCGGATTCGGAGGATGCTCGCCTACTTGGCAAGGGTCTGGGCACACTAGGAAAGAACGCCGAGCGCTTCTTTCCTTTGGCCAATCATGCCATCGAGGCACATAGCGCCTATATCCAGACGATTTACGAGCTCGGACTAGTGGGGTTGGCGGGTTACGTGCTGCTTTACGCAGGCGTCATTGTCGCGGTTTTCGTCTATCGGCGTCGTGCAATCCGCCCGGCCTACATCATCATCGGCTTCGCCACCGTCAACCTGATCATCAGCTATTCGGATAACCTGCCCTATTACCTGTCATACAATTGGTACGCGTGGGCGATATTCGGAGCGGATTTCGCGCTGCGATTTGGGGTTCTAAAGCCGACGCCGGCACAGCACTCTCCGCTTGCGGAAGTGCCATCTCCCACCTTAGCTGCCGTGCAGCCGAGATAGACGGGATCTTCGGTCATCGCACCGAAGACACCATCGTGTATCTCTCCTGATAAACCCTGCAATCCAATCAACGCGGAACAACCATGAACTCCCTGCCTGCTGGAGGAGACCTTGCAAAACCTACAGGGAGATCGTCCGCGGGATTTCTGACCCTGGCGATCGGCGCGCGGGATTACATCGACCAGGCCTATTACCTCGGCCTTTCGCTGAAGGCGAACATGCCTGCATATCCGATTGCCGTCGTAACGGATGATCAAAGCGGAAGGCTTGCCGGAGTTTACGACCACCTCATTCCGGCGCGGCAATCGCTGGGGCGTGGCGTGCGCCAGAAGATGTACATCGACCAGTATTCGCCTTTCGAGGAGACGCTGTTCATTGACGCCGATTGCATTGCCGCGCGGCCGTTCGAGCACGAGCTGAACGAGGTCCGCGGCTTCGACTTCAGCCCGGTCGTACAACGACATCTTCGGGCGGGTGACGCGGACGAGTACTTCCTGGATCTCCCGGGCCTGATGCATCGCCTCGAGTTGCCATCTCTCCCCAAGTTCAACGGCGGTGTCTACTTTTTCCGAAAGTCGGCTCTGAGCGCGAGGGTTTTCGAATCCGCGCGGCGCATCCAGAATGATCCTGCCAGTTACGGGCTGAAGGCATTCGATTCAACAGGCCCGGGCGACGAGCCGGCCTACGCCCTTGCGATGGCGCAGCACGGCATCTCAGGATACGACGATCAGGGCCGCTTGATGCGGACCCCCGTGAGCCTGCGCGGGAAGCTGACGATCGATCCGACGCAAGGCCAGTGCAGCTTCATGAGGGCGGAGGGTCTTGTCACTCCGGCAATCTGCCATTTCGCCGGCGACTACCGTTTCTTGCCGGAATATTACTATGCGCGGATCGCGCTCGAGCGAAATTGTGCTGTCGCCGCCATTCCGATGCATCTCAAAGCATCGACATTGGTCGCGCTGGCGAGGCAAAGGGCCGCCCGGCGCCTGCGATGGCTTCGAAGCTCCCTAGAGAAACGCGTCGGACGAATCTCCGCGACGATCGGCTTGGGAACTCCGTCCAAAAACCCGGAAATCCGACGCTAAAGCCAGGTCGGGCATCCGACGTAATGACCAAGTCTAACCGGCTGCCGGTTGCCCGACCGGCGACCAGCAGTGCGCTCACAGCCGAAAGCGCGCCATCTAGGGGGTCGAGCTGCTTACGCTCGTCGTTGTGGTGTTGATCGTCGTCGACACGCTCAGGCCCGTGGTACCACCACTGAAAAAGTTGGTGGTCGGGTTGGTGACGCTGTTTGCGAGGAAAGTCTGCAAGGTGCTCGATCCGCCGAACTGATTGGTCAATGGGCTCGTTTGGCCACCGCTGGCACCACCGGAGAAGCCACCCGCGCCGCCGCCAACGCTACCGATCAGCTGGTTCCCGGTAATGGCTGCGTATTGCTGCTTGGCATCGGCCGAGTTCGTGCCGACGATCTGCGTTTGGATGTCGCTGGCAAAGTTGGGGTCGGGACGAATGCACTGGTTCGCCGCCAGCCCGAGTCCCGTCCCGATGGCCTTCTGCAGGTCGGAACTCGGAAGCGGATCCGTCTTCAAGAGGCCGATGACCAAGGGCAACATGGCCGGGTCGCTGATGACGAGATCCCGGACATCAGCCGTCACATCTCCAGGCGAGCGCGACGAACCGGCGGTTCCCAAAAGCGACGAAGGATTTGCACTGAAATCGGCAATCTTTTGAGGGGACGCGGCGCCCGGACTGCAAGCCGCGGAGGCTTGCTGAGCCCCTCCGACCAGCGCCAGCAGGAACACCGCTGACGTCACCCCCCTCAAACCAATACGAAAATCCCCAAGAAACGTTGCGATTGTCATTGGACACCAAACTGTCAAACGGCGCTTGCCGCAATTATTAATAACCTATTGACATTGATAGCACATTTCGATCGTTCCGTCCAGAGATCATGGAACAGACAATCGGTCGCTCGCTCCGGATGACTGGGCCAGTCCGATTCCGAGTAACACCATGATACTTATGGAAAATCCTGGAATTTGCAGGGAAAAGTCCAAGAGCGAATGGAGCAGCCCGAGCGCTCCGGCCCAAAAAGCCATCACAGGAAATACGCGGTCGCGCCGGCGCCGGACCATGGCGCGCGCCAGAGCGACCATCACAGCGGCCCACACGGCGGCGATCAGGCCGGCGAACGGCAGGCCCATTTCGGCTGCGAGCTCGAGCGGGGTGCTGTGGGCGCGATCCCATACCCCTCCGATAGGAACCTCGCGGCTGCGATATTCCGGGAAAACCCACCTGAATGTGCCGAGGCCGGTCCCGAGGAGTGGATACTCCCGGATGATCTCGAGCGTCGATCTGTAGGCCTCCGCCCGTCCGCCGCCGGAAAGCCCTCCCGTATCGAACCGAGCGTTGACGGACCCGCCCAAGACCGAACTTAGCAGGACAGCGGCGCCGACGATGGCCACAACGGCCATCGCCGCCGCCCGCCAGCTGCGCACCCAGACACGGTAGTACGAAAGCGCGCCGCCGGCGACGACGAGAAGCGTGGTGCTGGTGCCGAGCCGCGACCCCGTCATGAAGCTGGCTGAGAGCGTCAAGAAGAAAGCGACGGAGCAGATCAACGTTCGACGCGATGGACGTTCGAACAAGGCCCTGATGATGTGACGTCGCGAGACCTCGCGAAGCCTCAGGCTCCGCGCGCAAAGCAGCAGCCACGCCAAAGCGCTTGCCCCCAGATACACAGCAGCCGTGTTGGCGTTGATGAAAGTCGTCGTCAGGACGTTGCGATAGGCCACCTTCTCGAGCCAGAGCACATGATCAGGCGCAGCAAGAAAGCTGACAATTCCATACACTGCATAGAAGAGGCCGGACCAGGCGAATATCTCGAGGAGCAAGGCCGCAGACCACCTGCTCCGGCCGAGGCAGATCCCGCAGAACAGCGCGAGCGTATTGGCGATCTGCGCTCCGGCCGCAATGCTCGGCAGATCGCGTACAGCGCTGATACGAGCGGTCGGCTCGGTGCCGAGCAGCGCCGAACTTTCACGCCAGATCGGATGGGCGAGCGCAGCAAGAGACGGCGGCAGCCGGATGAGCTGCAACGTGACCACCAGCAACCAGCAGCAGATCACAACAGCGAATCCCGCAAGCACGGCGAGGCCACAGACATGGCGCCACACGCAATGCAAGGCTATTGCCGCCAGCAAGGTAACCCAAACCGCCAGCACGTTGTTTTGTACCGAGCCAAAGATCAGCGGCACCGCAGCGATCACGAGCCCGAGAGCGTAGGTTGCCAATCTTTCGCTGAGGGGTATTTCGATTGCGGCAGCCGTCTGCTCTTCAGCTGCAGCCGCTTGCCGCTCAGCGCGTATTTGCGACCGTCCAGACATCGCTAATCGGCCTGAACCGACCGCGACTGCCTACGATAAACGTCCGGCACGAGCGAGAAGTCGATGGCCGCGCGCAGATCTACCGGGTCTGAGATCACGCGCTGTTGCAGCAGGAGTCTCTGGAACTCCTGCCATCGCGCCAGATCGAGCTCGGCCATCCTCGCCCCAAAGGGCCTGATCAAATCGCGCTGCTGCTCAAGCATGGTCATCGAGCGTTCTGGCGTCGCTGCGCGCCCAATCGCCGCCGCGACGAGCGCAGCCGTTCGACGGGGATCGAGATCGGCTCGCGCCCAGGATGCAAGAAGTGCGGAGACGAAGGTTTCGGCCGAACTGGACGACGTTGCGAGCATCTGCGTCGAGGCGATGTAGACCGTCCCCGGAATGTGGATCTTGAAGGCACCTGGATCGAGTACACGATAGGGTACCTTGAGCCGGCGCAACTCCGCGCCCTCAACTTCCAGGTAGCCAGCCAGCACGTCGATGGCACCAGCCATGAGCTGTTCCACCGTGCCGGTGGCTTCGGTCGCCCTGACCAGGCTGCGTTGCACAGCATTTCGGCTGATGAGCGCTTCGACGACAAACCCGACCTCGCTCGACGCCCTGTAAGCCAGAGTCTTGCCAACCAGATCCGACGGGGTCTGCAAGTCGGTCGTGTCGAGCGCGAACAGGCGGATTGAGCTCGCAACATAGGAGCCGGCGATCGCGACAACCGGCATACCTGCGGCGCGCGCCCGCAGAAATGCCATCGCGGAAACATGCCCGATGATACGATCGCTAGCAGCTACGGCCTTCACCACGTCGTCGTCGTCAACACCGACCTCGAGGCGTGAAGACAACCCAGCCTTCTGAAAAACGCCATCGTTGACACCGAGCACGACGCCGGCGGCAGCCTCGGTTAGAGGACCGTTCCACTTGATGATCAGCGCTTGCGAAGCGGACTTACCTTCCTTGATTGCGATCGGCGACCATTCTCTGACCAAGAGAGAGGCCGCAATCAAGGACATGACTCCGACGAGCCCGCCCAGCAACATCGCGCGCGGAAACAATCGCCTGGAGACGGATCCTGATGGCCTGCCGTGGGCACGCCGCGACCCGTCCCGCCTTGATCTCCCGTGGGGCCTAGTTGGCATATTCGCGAAATGAATACTGAAAATCGGAGTACGAGAAGATTCCGAGGATGTGTTGCTGACGACGATAACCACCAACCGACATCGTCGTGCAGCTATCAGTCTTGTAGTAGCAGGCCCGAATCCGGATCTGCTTGCCGCAGTGATTGTCGAGAATGAGGATATGATTGAAGACGTTCTTGTTGAGCGTCTGACTTTCGGACGTCGACGATACGGTGAGACATGGCTTACCGGTCGGATCGAGGGCGCGGGGACGCGAGACCGTGAAACTCTTGGGCTGCGTCAGCGGAGAACTCGTCGCGAACTTGCCGGAGCCGCCGACCGTTTCGTCGGACAGAGGTTGATTGGCAAGACTTGCCTGTCCGAATGCTGGCCCGCCCACGACGCAGATCGTGCCTAACACGAATACCGGCAAGATCTCGCGCAAGCAGTTCGCGCGACCGGCCCGGGAGAGGATCGGTCCGATGGCTCGGGCCATCATCTTCTCAGGCATGACCGCGCGCATCCATCTGTTCCAAACTATTGCTGCCGTCCCAATGGATCACGCAACTTCACTCCGGGCACCGCAAGATCCGCGCCTTCAGCGCGAGCCATGCGCGCAAATTGATATCGCATGGTCGGATCCGTCCACTCCAGCTCCGACAGCAATTTATCGCGGATAGGCCAGCCCGCCCCCAAAACGTTACGCACGGCGGTGGCGAGCAGACCCGAGTTAACCAATGTGGCAAATTCGGCGCGGACGGCACGCTTTTGATCTTCTGCCAACAGCTCATAAACCGCAAGGGAATAGACGTTTCGACGGACGGCTATCCATCCCTCAACCGGGGCCAGCCGGTACGACATCGCAAGGCTGGCAAGCTCCGGTCCGGCCGGAGCTCCCTGGTTGATCCGTATCCAATACCGAATGAACCAGAGGAAGCCCTCGGTCGGAGCACATGCAATCGTCTCGTCGAGTGCTTCGCGCGCTCCCATGAGCTGTTGATCTGCCCGCTTCGGGTCAGCCGCGGCCACCGCCTCCTCGTATAGACGGGTACGGATGATCACGTCGCTGCGGAGCTCAATTGGGTTGCAAGGGACCCGCAGTTCGGCGGTTTTCAGTTCGGGCAGCAATGCTTCAAGCCGATCGAAGCGATCCGAAGCCAGAATTCGCGTAGCGAATCCATTCAGCCGCGTCTCGCGATCAGGGTGGATGAGGAAGAACACACCCCACCCCCCCGCCAGGAAACAAGCACAGGTCGCAAGCAGCCTAACGGTGAGCAGCAGGCGCAACGATCCTTCTAATCGACGTAGCCGTATCGGTGGTAATAGCGGTTTCGATAGTAATCGCCGCGGTAGGCGTCATAGCGGCCCAGGGCTGCGATATCCACCTTGTTCAACACTATTCCCATCAGCTTTTTCTGCACGCCTGGCGCTTCCTCCAGGCATCGCTTGACGACATCGATCTTGGTCTCGGCCCATTCCACCACCAGGGTATAATGGTCCACGATGCGCGACGTGCCGCGCACGTCGATAACAGGCGCGAGCGGAGACAAGTCGACGATGATGAGATCGTAGTGGTTTCGTAGCGCCTTGAACAATCTCTCCATCGGAGCCGAGGCCAGCAAATCGGCCGAGTTCGACGATCGTGACGCGATGACGCAAGGCAGGAAGTGGAGCGCGGACTGACTGTCAGTCCAGATCAGATCCTTGAGCTCCGCCTGACCGAGAACAAGCTCGATTAGTCCGGCCTGCGCATCCGGCGAGAAACGCCGGGTCAATGATGGGTTGCGGATATCGCAGTCCACCAGAAGCGTGCGCGTACCGCTCATGGAGCTCGCCTGCGCGATGGCGCCGGCAATCGTCGATTTACCTTCGTTGGGCAATGACGATGTGATGCCGATGATCTTGCAGGACGCCTCGTCCCTGCTCAGATCGATGGCCATCTTGATCGCTCGCATAGATTCCGCGAAACGAGAGAACGGCGCGCGGGTCACAACACCGGACATAGTGTCAGTGACGTTCATCTGCCGGCCCAGAAGCTGAGCACCGGCCGGATACTCCGAAGGGACGACCTGTTGCTCGGGTTCGCTCCTGCCTCTCAGATGGCGCCAACCAGAGGCCAGTTTGGCCACCGTTCTCGCTTTGCTCCAGCCCGTCTGGGGCAACTCATCCGGCTGAACGCGCGGCACGACCGCAAGACAGCTCATACCCAGCATCGCTTCAACTTGCGGCGCCGTGCGGAACACGCGATCCATCATATCCCTGATGAACGCACCTGCTCCAGCAAACAAGCCGCCGACGAGCAAGCTGCCGAGGAGCACGAGCAAGGTCTTCGGGGACGACGGACTCAGCGAAATTGCAGCCGGCGTGATCACGCGAGCTTCGGTAATCGGAAAGGACTGCTGCTGCACCGACACCATGTACATCTGCAAGAAGTTGTCGGAGAGAGCACGCGCGCTCTGCGCGTTGCTTTCCAGATCGCGCAGCACAATTTGGGCCTGGCTGGTGTCGTTGGATTGGCTGATCGCGTCGTTGAGGCTCTTCTGGCTGGCCTCCTCGCGCGACTTCGCGATTTCCAGATCACTCTTGAAGCTTTCGGCCGTTCGCCTCAGCTCGTCCTTGATCGACCGCCGGATCTCGCGCATCTGATTGCGCAGATTGATCACTGCAAGATGGTTCGCACCGTAGCGATTCGACCAGTCCGATTCCTTCGCCGCATAGTCGAGATAAGTCTGGCGCAGCTTGACGATGACGGGATTCTGCATCGTGTCGGCGACCGTCGCGAGGTCATTGAGAATGACGTTGCGATCTTCGTCGTCAGACTTCAGAATCGCCGTGATGCGCTCGAGACGGGCTTGTGCTTCCGCACGCTGCGCCCGCGCGACGGTCAGCGCACTGTTGATTTCAGCCAGTTGTTGCTCGCTAAGCAGTCGACCGCCCGCATCGACGATGTTGTTCTTGGCCTTGTAGTCAGCAACCGCGCGCTCGGCAGCGGATGCCTGCGCCCGCAGTTCCTTCATGCGATCCTGGAGCCACACCGCGGCACGGCGGGACGCGTTGTACTTGGCCTCGAGAGAGTCGACGATATAAGCCTCGGCCACCGCATTCGATATCTGCGCGGCGCGGTCCGCGGATGTCGAGCGATAGGATATCTCGATGACGTAGCTCAATCCCACGCGTTTAACGGCGAGGTTCTTCTGAAAGCGACTAAGCGCCTTACGCAACTGCTGATACTCGGACGGCGGCGTGGGACTCGAAAACAGAGAAAAGACGGCGCCTAGAACATTGCCGACGAGCCCGCCGCTGTCGCCGGTAAACTCCGGTTCGTCGACCAAACGCAGGTCCTTGATGACCGAGAGGGCGATCGTATCCGACTTGATGATCTCGACCTGGCTGTCGATCATTGCCGATTCAATCGGCGCATCACTGCCAGCAGACTGTTGCTGCTGCATCAGGTTGATCTTGCGGCTGTCGATGATCAGACTGGCAGTGCTCGTATACATTCGCTGCGCGGTGATCACGTAGAGCAGCCCAAGCGACACGCACGCCAGGAAAACGAAGATCATCAAGGGAAGCTGCCGCGAGACCAGCCCCTTCAACGCCAGAATGGCGTCGCTGATCGACAACAGCTCCGGCTCCGGAGCCTCGACGTTGACTGAAGGCAATCGGCTATGAAGCATGCGCGGAGTACTTTGTTGTTTGAGGAAAGCGATGCTGCGCTGCACTAAAATAGCATAAGCATCACGACGAATATGAGGCGTTTGGCAAAGGCAAGCACTTCATGAACCGCATCGGGGCAGCTATTTCTCGAATATAATCAGTCTCTTGGCGAAGGTCAATCGTCAGGCGGGCCCATCAAATAGTCAGCGCAGTGGAGATGGACGAGCAATCGGGCCCCAAGCCGCCGCGGCGAACGAATCCGGACCGGAAGCCTCTTTTCGAGACGCCCTCCCCTCGCGACGATCAACAGGCCGAGCAAAGCAGGATCGACATAGCTGACCTCTCTCAGACATACGACCAGTTCACCTCGAAAGTCCTGATATTGATCGAGCGCTTTGCGCAGACCTTCGAGATCGAGGTCGCTCTTGCTTCCTTTCAGCTCGATCACGGCGCGACCATCTCGGGCCGTGACGTTCACATCCAGCGCCGCTCCACCCGAGCTGGCAAGCTTGACCAAGGGACCGAGCAGCAAGAGCGGAAACGCCTTTGTTGCCAAAAGCTTCGCCAGATCGACGAAATCCCTGGCGTACCGGGACGCCAGATAAGGCTCCTCCCAAATCCGCCATAGCCATTCCAGGCCCGTCTTCTGCAGAAACTCCGGCGAGCGTCGTATCGTTCCCGCAACAAAGTTAATGACGGATCCGAGATGGGCGATGACGGGCACGTTGAGATGGGGCGAATTCAGGCTGATCCAGCTATGACCACGCTTGGCATTGAGCGCCAGAATGAGCAGATCGGCACCGGATCGATTGATATCCTCGAGAATGTCCGCTCGGCTCATGCTTTCAATCGAGCCATAGCCCGGCGAAAAACTGCCCGCGCTCTGCAAGGAGGGCGACAATTGCGGCAACCGCTCACAGGCACGTGCTGCGGCCCCTTCAGGTCCCCCGAAGAAGAACACTCTCATAGGTCCCGCCGCGCCCGACATCATTCTGTCAAAAACCGTCGATCCCGGAACTCTTTCCGGAACGGGAATTCCGAGCATCCGAGATAGGATCACCAGCGGCATTCCGTCGACGGTCGAGAGCTGACTCCTGCCGAGAATATCGCGAAACTCCGAGCTCTTCAGACACGACGTGAGGAAGTTCAGGTTTGGCGTCGACCAAACACAGCGATCCCTCCTCGCCACAGCCTGCTTCAACTCGGCAACCGTCTCCTGGAAGGAAAGCGCATCGACCGGAATGCCGAACAGGCAATAGACCCGACGGCCGAAGTCAACGCGCACCGGATTGAGGTCGCGTTCCGACACATCTGCAATTTTGAGACTATCTTGAGTCACGATCAGTTCTTACCCAGACGCGCTGACGATTCAAAATGAACTTCAGGTAAAGCGGTATCTTCGCCAAGACGTAGATTGGCACTTTCAGCAAATCCGCGAGTGAGCAGAAATCCCGCCCAAAGCGAGACCACAAGACCATGACGGCAAGCACGAAAACCGCTGTCGAGCCCAAGCTGATGGCGAATGGTGCAGCAGTATCGGTCCAGAAGAATACCAGGGCTCCCTGGAACAACGATGCCAAGGTCAGGACTATCAAAAGCGACAGCGGCGGCACGATCAGGTCCAGGACGAGACCAAGAAGGTTCAAATCGCGACGCTTGATCGCTTCGCCGAACAGCCGAGGCGCATGCGTTATAATCGAATGAAGATATCCGTGTTCCCAGCGCGTGCGCTGCGATTTTTCCGCCCGTACATCTTCCGGAAATTGGCTCGTCACAACGGCTTCCGGACAGAACAAGGGCGCGCGTCCCCGCAGCGCCAGCTTGAGTCCCAATGATAGATCTTCGACCAGTTCGTCGGTCGCCAGGCTGACCGATCCAAGCAGATGCGTCGGGAACGACATGCCGGACCCTGTCAGCTGTGTCGGCAAGCCGAGCTGCAACCAGCCCAGTGGCCTCACATAATTCTTCGTAAACCAGGCAAGGTTCCGAATTGGGGAGAGATCTCCGCTCCGGGTGGGCGCCATCAGATAGGCCGCCTGCACTGGCCGTGCTGTCGACGCAGCAAGAGCTGCGATGCGCGCAAGCGCTCCCTCCGCGACCTGACAATCCGCGTCAACAATGATCACCACCTCGGGAGCTCCGGTTCGGGTCAGAAACTGCAGACCGTGATCCAGAGCAAATCCCTTGCCACGATGCATCGGATCGTTGCGAGAAGTGACCTCAGCACCCGCCGCGGCCGCGACATCGGCGGTTCGATCCGAGCAGTTATCTGCGACAACCACCAGGCGGTCCGAGCCTGTCAGCTCTCGACGGATCGACTGCAAGGTCGGCGCAATTCCTTGTTCTTCGTCGTGCGCGGGAACGATAACGGCGAAACCCGGGCGGCGGACATCTTGCGGAGGCACGTGCCCAGTCCGAGCGGCAACGAAGATCTGGACGGCAAAAACGAGGATCGGAACGGCGACGGCGACCGCTATCGCAAAGCTCGCGCAGACGATGAGGACGGACATCATGCCTCCAAAGCGTGGGCGAACAGCGCGCTCAGCTTCCCAGCTTCCGTCTGCACGTTGTGCTGCTCGGCAACAGCGCGCGCGCCTCGCTCTCCCATGGCCTGAAGAACCGATACGGGCGCATTCAGGCAACGGTGCATGGCATCGGCCAGTTCATCCTCACTGCCGGCAGGAAACAGCCAGCCATTTTCTTCGTGGACGACAAGTTCGGGATTACCAGCAATGTACGTCGTCAAGACGGGTCGACCGAGCGCCATGGCCTCCATCAGGACAACCGCAAGCCCTTCCGCAAAGCTCGGCAGAACGAACGCGCGGGCATCAAGTATCTCGCGACGCACAGCCTCGCCGTCCGCCCAGCCCGTGATACGAACCTTGCCCTGCAACTGGTGATCCCTGATCAACTGCTCGATGATCGGACGATTCTCCCCGTCCCCAACGAGCACGAGCTCGAAGTTGGCCCCTCTGCCTGCCAATCGTGCAGCTGCTGACACCAGCAGCGCCTGCCCCTTCTGCTCGCAGAGCCGTCCCACGCACACCAATTTGTTCGCGGCGTTGGCCAGCACAGAGCTGATCAAGAAGCGCTCATCGACGCCGCAGTGAACCACTTTGATCTTATTCCACCCACTCGGGTGAATGAGACGCATCAGCTGGCCACGTCCGAACGAGCTGATTGCAACAACGAATTTCGCCCGCTCCACCTTCGTCTGCAGGTTGATCCCGATGATCCGATCGAACTCCTCGGGACCATGCACGGTAAAGCTGTAAGAGATTCCCGTGAGGCAATTGACGAGCAATGCGACGTCAGTGGGATTGGTGCCGAAATGGGTATGAAGATGCGAGAGTTGGAGTCTTGCGAGTTCCCGCGCCAACCAGCACGCCTCTGCCAAATATATGGCATGGAGAAAGAAGGGACGATCGCTTCGCCGCATCAAGGCCACGGCCATCGTGAAAGATCGCCAAAATCCGCCGGGCGCAGCAAACATCGTCGCCACAACTGCCCATGCAATGGACAACACGCCCTTGTTCAAAACGTAGGCAGTTCGCTCCAGTTCCGTCCGATCGTCAACGTCCGGCAGTTCCGCATCCCAGCCACGCAAGGCAAATCGATGAACCTCCCAGCCCAACCGCTCAAGCGCGAGAATTTCACGCCGGATGAAACTGTGACTCACTTTGGGATATTGGCTTGTCAGATAGGCCACGCGCTTTCGGAGCGGCGACTTCAGTTCAGGCACGCTTCAAATCCCTTCGTCGACCGAGGCTTCTCGCAGTGCGATAAAATACCAAATCATTGCGGGATCAAGGCAGATTCCTTAGAAATTGGTTATCGCCGCGGGTTGCGCGCGCGAGCAACTCGTTGCGGTGCCTGAAGATGGTTAAAGTCAGCATATATATCCCGACTCACAATCGCAGATTGCTTCTCGAGCGCGCGCTGAGATCTGTCATACAACAGACACACAGCGATCTTGACATCATCGTGGTCAATGATGCCTCGACAGACGACACGCGCGCCTATCTCGACGGTCTTCGGGCCAGCGAACCTCGCCTCACGGTCATCCACGTGGATAAAGCAAGAGGAGCGCCCGCCGCGCGAAACCGCGCCATAAAGATCGCGGCCGGACAATTTATCACCGGCTTGGACGATGACGACGAATTCACGCCGACCAGGATTGAGAATCTCCTGAACTACTGGAGCAATCTCGGCGACGATGCGAATCGCATTTCAGGATTGTTCACGCAAAGCGTGATGACCGACGGCAAATCGTCGTCTCCCACCACCGATCGCAAGGACGAGGTCAGTTACGAAGATCTTTTCCACCACAACTTCATCGGCAACCAGATTTTCTGCCCTACCGGGCACCTCGCGGAAATTGGCGGGTTTGACGAAAACATGCCCGCCTTGCAGGACCTCGAGCTTTTCATGCGCCTGGTGAGAAGATACGGACCCGCACGTCTCGTTCCTGATTGCAGCTACGTCTGTTACGTCGATGAAGGTCGCGACCGCATCTCCAAGAATTCCAAAAAGCGCTACGATGCCTTCGAAAGAATAATGCAGAAGAACGACAAGGCCCCCGCCCACCTTAAACCGTATCTCTTCATGCAGCTCTTCTCTCCCTTCTACGGCACCGTACCGAGCTTCGGCGATTGGAGCCGCATGATTCAGTGGGGCGCTACGCCCGCGCTTCTCGCGAAGATGTTACGCGCAACAATCCGGAACGCCTTGGTGACGGCACGCGGTTATGCGCGAAAGAGCGTTGCATAACGCCAACAATGTCGAGGCATGGGATGCGACGCGAAGTATCTGGATTTGGTTTGAGTGCGGTCCTGCTTGTTTGCGGCTTTTCGGCAGCGTTCCTCGACAGTGAGGTACGAGCCGGATCAGGTCGAGATCCAAGACTCCAGCCTTTCTCGAATGCGAGTTTCTGGAATACGCCGCTCGGAAAGGGAGCCTCCTTCCAGGATCCCCAAGAGACCGAAACTGCGATGATCAGGAATGAGAGTGTCGGCGGTCACGCCGCCTCCTACGCCTGGATCGGCGTAGACCTTCTCAAGATAGATAGACAGAAGGCCGACGACCCGGTGATGCGATGGGAATACAAGGGACGCTCGTCCACCGGTCCCTGGTTGTCTTCATCGCCCGTGAATGGAGGATCATTCGAGCTCAAAACGCCTCATAATATCCAATTCCTGGGAGGGACCGACAGGTATGCCGCGATCATTACCGAGGACGGGCACTACGCGTACGAAGTCTGGAAGGGTTCGTATGATCCCACGGCCAACGTCTATCGCGCTCACTATGTTGTGCTGACGGATTTGTATGGCCTTGGAAAGGCCAGCCGCGATGGCGCCTCCGAAGGCATTCGGGCCTTCGGCGGATCGCTCCTGGGCGGCCTCATTCGTTGCCATGAACTCGAGCAAGGCGTCATCCCGCACGCAATGGCTATGGTCATCAGCCCGACCCAGTTGCGGCGAGGCGCGACCATGGCCGAGCAGAAGGTGTGGCCGGCCACGGCAACCGATCTTGGTGGCCGCAACACCTATTCCGGCAACGTCCCCATGGGAGCTCTTTTCGCGATTCCCCAGTCGGTCGATCTCACCAAGCTCGATCTATCGCCCGAGGGGATGGCCCTCGCGCGAGCCTACGCGACCTTTGGCGGCTATGTCGTCGATGCCGCAGCTCGAACCAACATAATCGCCGTCACGGAAACCGGTTGCAACAAAGCACAGACCGACAATCTGCAGCGCGACAAGCGCAAGATCCTGGCCCAGCTCAGAATGGTCACGAACAACGGCCCGGATAGCATTGGTGGTCCCGGCGAGAGGGTCGCGCCGAGACCTTCCGAACTGCAACCGCTTCATTAGCGCCGCCTCGAGCGGCCGCCGGAAGGCAAGAATCAGATTGGCTCAACAGAAAGCGCCGCCGACAAATGTCGGCGGCGCTTTTATTTTCGGGAGATATTCGATCCCGGCTTATCGAAGTTCAGACTGGAGCGGTCCGAAGGGATCAGAGTCCCTTCGAGTTGATCCTGAGCACCTGCACGTTGTTGGCCGACACGATCGTGTCGTTCGCGGTCGCCACGATCAGGCGTACGAACTGCAGGAACTTCGCGGTGTCGTAGGTTGCTGCATTTGCAGCGAACAGCACGTCCTTGTCACGCATGTCGAACTTGGTCGCCAGGAAGAAGCCGGCAGGATCCCGGAAATCGACATTGTAGACGACCGGGATCAGCGGACCGACATACTTCGAGCAGTCTACACCCAATCGCTCGGCGAGTTCCCGGGGTTCACGGCGGTAGACGAAGACACCCGCTGGCTCGGCCTGCGCATCGAGTAATCCGCCAGCCTTGGCCATGGCTTGCGCCATGGTGATCTTCCACATGTCAAACGGGAATTGCCCCTGCTGTCCCGCCGCGCCGAACGCCAGGAAGATCTGGGGTTCGCGGTAGACGTAAATGGTATCGCCTGGGTGGACCCACACGTTGTTGTCGGGCTGGTACACGAGCGCACCGAACGGCACCGTTGCCCGCTTGCCATTGCGCTCGAGCGTGACCCAGGTCTCCCATCCCTGACCCTTCGGGCCGCCGGCGCGGCTGATCACGTCCAGCACGCGCTCGCCAGCAGCGTTCGCTTGCAGGCGGGCCGGCGTGTTGACCTCGCCCAGCACGCTGATGAGCGACGTGTTTTGCGTGATCAATGCGACCACGACCTGCGGCTCGATGGCTCGATTGCCGATCGCCTTGACGATGTCCTGCTGAATCTCGCTGGGCGTACGACCTGCCGCCTTGACGGCGCCGGCATAGGGCACGGTGATGTTGCCCGCCGTGTCGACGTTCTGATTTGGAATCTGGACGAAGTTGCCCGGCCTGACGCCCGCCTCAGCAGGGATGAAGAGACCGCCGGCGGCCGCTTCGAAGATCGTCACAGAAACGACGTCACCGATGCCGAACTTGATGCTGCGCGGAGGCGATTTGTCGGGGAAGGTGCCGGCCAGTGCGCCCGGACCATATTCTTTGAGAATGTCGACGACGGTCGGCGTGAGCTTGACGAGCCCGTACTCCGGCCCCGCCTTCGTCATCTCGCTCTTGATGACATGGTCCTCGGGACCAGAGCTGGGCATGATCGCGCAACCTGCCGAACACAGCAGGACGACCGAAAGCAATGCCGATAAAGTAATGCTGGATTTCACGCCCAACCCCAATGGTAACCCCGTCGAGGATTGGGCTGAATCCTCAACGGAGTCAACGTAATCCCTATCGAATTGCTAGAATTGGCTTGAGGTTGTTGCGCTGCAGCTACATCGTCAACGCCGCGCGGGTGACCGTCACCACGCTCAGACAAAAGTTGCCCAAGCGCAGCCCGTTTTTTGCCTGTTATGTGGTCAGTATGCGTTTCCCTGGCGGGTGATCTCGAGGCAAGTGAGCATCAAGATCTTCAGGTCGAGTGCAAGACTCCAGTTGTTGATGTACCAGAGATCGCAATCCACCCGGCCTTTCATTTGCTCGACCCTTGCAGTCTCGCCGCGATATCCGCGAACTTGCGCCCAGCCGGTTATTCCAGGCTTCACGTGATGCCTGAATGCGTACTCCGCCAGCAGGTCACCGTAATGGTTGTCGTGCGCCAACGCATGCGGCCGAGGTCCGACCAGCGACATTTCGCCAGTGAGAACGTTCAAGAGCTGGGGGACCTCGTCGATGCTCGAACGCCGCAGAACACGCCCGACACGGGTCACGCGAGGATCGAAGCGCTTGGCCTGAACCACCGCGGCCCCGTCTTCCATCACGGTCATGGTGCGAAACTTGAAGATCGAAAACTGCTTGGCGTTGAAACCGTTGCGGCGCTGGCGGAAGAAAATGGGGCCGGCAGAATCGAGCTTGATGGCGATGGCGCTCAAAATCATGAGCGGCGCCAGAATGATCAGACCAAGCGATGCGCCGACAATGTCGACCACTCGTTTCGAAAACTGTTCTGCACGCGACAGCGGCCCGCGCTGGATTTCGATCGATAAGGATCGACGCAAGCGATAGGACGGATTCTCAGCCAGCGCACGAATTCGCCTGTCAGGCACCAACTGCACCGGGAGAGGCGAAACCCTCAGGCGGTCCCGCACCAATTCGAGCTTGCGCGTATCGGTCCACGGCAGCGCCAACACGATTTCGTCGACCGCCGACTCGCGGCCAATTGCCAACGCGCGATCGAGCAACGACGATTCTTCGTCGGTCATCGCAAATCCGCCGTTGCGATCCGATGAAAAGACGACGCGCGCTATCTCGGTCAGACCGAAGCGTTCCAGCAATTCTTCGACCCCAAGGGCGGCAAGCTCTTCCCGGGTCCCGATGACGATGGCACGCCTGCCCTGCACTTGGCCGTCAGCGACAGCAGCTGCCACGAATCGTTTCGAAAAGCGGCGGCAGGCCAAAAGCAGCGCCAGCGCCAGCAAGCCGAAGCAGATGATCGAGCCGCGTGAGAACACGGCCCCGGTCTTCATGAGAAACGCCAGCAGGGTCAGCAACAAGCTGACCATGGACCATTGCGCGAAAATGCGCCCGGCGTCCCGCCTTCGCTTCGAGAATGCGATGCGCAGATCGTAGAAGCCGCCGGACTGACCAATCAGCACGTAGAGCAACGCAGCTGTAAGACCAGCGCCGAGCAATTGGTCTGCGTTCCTGAACTCGCCGATTGTGACAAGCTGGTAAAGGCCGCCGCCGACGACGGCAGCGGACGCGATCAGGAACGCGTCGGCCAGCGCGAACAAATACTGCAGAGCGGAGTAAGGGATCTTTACGCGCCCTCCTCCGGAATTCGTCCCTGGCAAAGTTTGATATTGCATTGCGGAGGTCTCCAAGGCCGCGCGCTCCGCTGGCCCACGCCCGCTTACGTCCCGCTCAATCGGACTGTGGGGGATCAAGATCGCCTCCTGCAAGAAGGTCGTAACGTGAGATTAACCACAGGTTAGAAACAACATTTTTTGCTGCAATGCAATAAGATTGCGCAGCCTAATGCATCAAGTTTGTATGATACGACTACTGCCAAATTAATCATCAGCTCGTCAAGACCAAGGGCCCGCGCAATGGGCAATTGTCTGGTTCGAAGCCTTCAAGTTGGAAGCCTTCAAGATGTTCCGCGCATTGTTTCTCGTGGTCGCAATCGCGCTGCCGTGCTCTGCATCTGCTGACTCAACGCGACTGCCTCAAAGTTGCGTGCCCGGTGCAGATCCAGAGCAGCGTCAGCGTTGCGACGATGCTGTATCGCGCCAATTGAACTCATCGAGCCAATCGACGCCTCTCGATGGAGGTTGGCGGTTGGTCAAGACGCGCAATCCAAATGGTGGCGCGGATATCGTCGCAATCATGCGTACGGCCGACACGACAAGATCGGATCTGAATCTGGCCGGATTGAGCCTGCGTTGCGCCGAATTCGGGACGGAAGTGATGCTGACTCTTTTGGAACAACAGCCTCGCGCAAGCCATCCAAAGGTCACCCTGGCAGCCGGATCTGATCGAGTTCAACTCGAGGCCTCGGTCAACCAAAGCGCAGAATCGATCGTACTACCGCCGAGCGCCTCCGCGCTCGCTGCTGGCCCTTGGCAAACATTCCCGGAGCTCACCGTCGAGATCGCAACGACGCCGACGCCCACTCGCGGGACCATTCCTCTTGCAGGGCTCGCCAATGCCATGCGAGCGCTGCGATCAAGCTGCGCGCTTCGCTAGATCGCTGCCCCGCCCGCTTCACGGATTCTTAGGGAACCAGGTGAAAAGGTGTTCGCCGGGAGACAAAAATGGTTCCGGTCGCCATCTTTTTATTTCTGGTTGGTGCAGTGCTCGCATGGCGCTTTCGCGTCTGGATACTCGTGCCAGTTAGCCTGCTCGCGGCCATGGCGGCCACACTGCTCGCGCTGTCGCATGGCGAGGCTTTCGCATCGACGATGTCGCAGGCCTTTTTGGCCGGAGCGCTCACACAGGTCGGCTATGGCTTCGGCCTAGTCGGCCGTCACGTCCTCGCCGCGCTCAGAATGCCGTCCGCGTCCAGATCGCGCACTGCGGCCATCGCTCTGTTGTACAGACAGCGGCCAAGCCGCTGAGCCAACGCATTCATTCGGGTAGTGCACTGCCTCTGCTGGCCTAGAGTCGCAACGGAAATCCACGCGGTTCGGGATCTGATCCGCGTATTTGGCACACCTTGCTCGATGTGCGATAAGCACCGGCCCATAGCGTCTGCCCGACTCTCGCACGAAGAATTTCCGCTTGCAGATTTCCATTCGCCTTTTGATCATTGTGCTGGCTGCATGCCCCGCGCTGGCAACCATTCATATCCCTCTGGTGGAGCAGCTCGTTTCTGTTGCGGCTGCAATCATCCTCATATGCGCAGCCACGAGAGAACAGGCCGATGTATCCGGTGCAGCTCGGTTCATAAGTCCGCTGGCGCTCTCGCTCGCTTTTCCCGCCTTATGGATGATCTTCCAGATAACGCCCCTTCCCTTTCCTGCGCTCATCAATCCAATTTGGAAGATGACTACCGTAGCCCTTGGCGAGCCTGTCGCCGGAAGAATCAGCATTTCACCGGACGACACAGTACGCAGCCTTATGGTCTACCTGGCCATGCTCTCGCTTTTGATTTCTACCGTGATTGTCACGCGAGACCGGCACAGGGCTGAAACGCTGTTCTATGCATTGAGCACGGTGACGACCTTCATGTCGGCGATGGTGCTGATCTCGCGCTTTGGAGGCGTCCCCGGCCTGATCCCGTCGACGGACGGCGCAGCTTCCGCCTTCGCTGCAGCCGCTGCACTGTCTGTCCTCATGAATGCCGCAACGATCATTATGATGATCGGAAGGAATTGGGGCAGCGGCGTAGCGCAAGGCGTGTCAAGGCCATTGCTGGTCCAGTTCGCGCTCGTTCTGGTCGGGCTCGGCGTCTCACTCGCCGCGTTGGCAAATCTTGCTTCCGTTGGTCTGACGGCCGCAGTGGCCCTCGGATTTCTCTCACTCATCCTTGTGGCCGCCAGCCGCCATCTTGAGGTCGGATGGTGGCCCGCGCTCATTCTATTCGCGATCGTCGCGGCGATCGTGGCCGCAATAGCGATAACGCGCCTTCAGGGGATAGCGTCGTGGACGATTGTTGACTTGGCGCCGGCGGCGAACACAGCGCAACGTTCAATGGCGGAGCGCATGATGGCGGACGCGCCGCAACTCGGCAATGGCGTGGGAACGTTCCAGTCGCTCGAGCCCGTCTATCGCGATTTCGAGGCAACGCCGGTTCTCGAACTGCCGTCCGCGGCGATCACAATGGCAATCGAGTGGGGCAAACCCGTATTGGCATTCGTCGTCCTGATGGTTGCCTATGTCTTTATCGTCATGTTCCGTGGCGCCGTTCGGCGCGGACGCGACTCTCGTTATGCTTCCACGGCCGCTGCCGGCGTGATTGTCCTGCTTTGCGAGGCGTTCCTCGACAACGGCCTCCTGAATGCCGCCGTTCAGATCCTCGCCACCATCACGATCGGGATCGGAATAGCGCAGAGCATGGGCCGTACAAGCGCCGGCAACTAAGGCTCATACCCGGCGCGAAGCGATCGTGGCCCACAACCTGTTGTGATCTGGTGTCTGAATTCGAACCCAGCGATAGGGTGCGCGCGCCCAGGGCTTGATACTCGGACTCAAATTGTCGAGCACGAGATCGCCGTTCTTCGTACGCACGACGAGAACGAGGTGATGCTCACCGGAATTGGTGACCACCTCGCTCAAGAGCAGCGCGCGGGCCGGCCAACCCTGAGCCAGGAGTTGATGGCGCTTCGTGACCGCATAGTCGTTGCAATCACCACGATCCGGACCGATCAGCCAAGTCTCGCCGGCCAGGCCAAACTCGTTGCGCTCGGGGATGATGTCCCTGTTGACCGCACGGTTGACTTCGTTGAGCTGGTCCCATCGCTCGGCCGTCAGCTTCACCGGACCGCCGCGGAACATTGGACGCTTGCGGCATTCATCGACATATCGAGCGCAGAATTGCGTGTACGCGAACGGGGCCAACGCATTGGATTCGAATTTGATGTGCTGGATGGCCGACTGCAATCCCATCGGCATCCCCAACAGACCAGCTTGAACCGGCTGAAACCCGAGGGCGATCGCGGCGGCTCCCATGACCACCCAGGCTGAAAACTTACGCATGCTTGACTCCCCACAACACTCTTGAGGAGCACGCTAGATGGAACGATTTGAGATTCTGCGCCGTTCGACCGATCAAATAGAATCAAACGGTCTCGTTGTTCGATACGAGTCATTTACCAATCGCCGCTGCGAGCTCGAGACGAACCGAAATCGAGGAAATCTCGCGGTCGTCGCCCATCGAAGGTTGGGTGCCAATTCGGCGGGCTTTGGAATGCGGTAACCCTGACGAATTCTGTTGCCGCCCTTCCGAGACGGACCATGATCCGTCACCAAGGCACCTCTGCAACCCGGAGCGCGCGATGGGGAACCTCGTCTTCCCGGGAGAGGCGGCCATTGGCAAGTGTGCGTTAACGGTTCCCGATGCGAGCAAGACTGTAGAACGCGGTTCATTTCGATGCGCAGCAGTTCGTCGCTCGAATGGGCGGCATTCACACTAGCGCGACGTTGCGGCGCGCAGCGACGGTGCAAGTCAAGACCACGACTGCCGTGGAAAATACGGGGCTGATCGTTTCCGATTAATGTCTGGTTGTTTCTACCGATCAGAACCCATCGATAGACTTCGCTCGATAGAGACGTCTCGGCCCTACACATCCATCAGTCTCGACACATGGTGGGTTCCAATGGCCTCGACTACTCCTACGGTTACATCGACAACGACCAAGCTCGCGGACGGGTCGACGCAGACCCAGACTTACACGAACGGCGTTCTTTCCAGCAGCGTGATCAAATATCCGGCCGGCTCGACCGACGTGTCCGACACGAAGCTCTATACGACGGTCAATGGACAGGCGGTCCTCACCAGTGACACCGTAGTGCATGCCGACAAAAGCAAGGATGTTTATCTCTCCAACATCACCGGCAAGAGCTACGTCGCCGAGCACGACGTCTACAACGCCGCGGGTATCGTCACCAACATCGTCCGCACCCATGCCGACGGAACCCGCGACTTCACCTACACTCTGGACTCCGACGGCACCAAGACGTCGCTGCAATACAATGCGAACGGCAGCCTGCTGACGTCCAACAGCGTTGTGAGAGCGGACGGCTCCTCGGACACGCTCGTGTACACCAACGGTGTGGTCACCGGCGAAACGGTCATCCATGCCGACAAGACCAAGGATGTCTACTACTCCCACATCGCCGGCAAGACCTTCGTCGCTCAGCACGATGTTTTCAACGCGGCAGGCGTTCTCACCAGCTCGGTGCGCACCCATGCCGACGGCACGCTCGATTACACCTTCAGCCTGGGCGCCGACGGCACCAAGACAGCTCTCCAATACAACGCCACCGGCAGCGCCATAACCTCCCGCACGGTCACCCAGGTGGACGGCTCCTCGGATACGCTCGCGTACACCAACGGCGTCCTCACCAGTGAGACCGTCGTGCATACCGACAAGAGCAAGGACGTCTATCTGTCCAACATCACCGGCAAGACCTACGTCGCCGAGCACGATGTCTACAATTCCGCCGGCGTGCTCACTAGCGCGACGCGCACCCACGCCGACGGCACTCTCGACTACACGTATGTTTTGAGCGCAGACGGCACCAAGACCACGCTGCAATACAATGCCAACGGCAGCCTGGCGTCCCGCGCGATAGTATATGTGGACAATTCGTCCGACACTTCCGTCTATTCCAATGGCGTACTCACCAGCGAGACGGTCGTCCACGCCGACAAGAGCAAGGACATCTATCTCTCCAACATCACGGGCAAGACCTATGTCGCCGAGCACGACGTCTACAACGCCGCCGGCGTGCTCACCAGCGTGATGCGTACCCATGCCGACGGCACCCGCGACTTCACCTACGCTCTGGGTGCGGACGGCACCAAGACATCCCTTCAATACAACGCCAACGGCAGCCTGCTGACGTCCAGCAGTGTTGTGAAGGCGGACGGCTCCTCGGACACCCTCGCCTACACCAACGGTGTCGTCACCGGCGAGACGGTCATCCATGCCGACAAGAGCAAGGACGTCTACTACTCGCAGATCGCCGGCAGGACCTACGTCGCTCAACATGACGTGTTCAACGCGGCCGGCATTCTCACCAGCTCGGTGCGCACCCACGCAGACGGCACGCTCGACTACACCTTCAACCTGGGCGCTGACGGCACCAAGACAGCACTGCAGTACGATGCCACCGGCAGCGCGCTGACGTCCCGCACGATCACGAAGACCGATGGCTCGTCGGACACTTTCGCCTACACAAAAGGCGTCCTGACCAGCGAGACGGCGTTGCATGCCGACAAGACCAAGGACGTCTATCTCTCCAACATCACCGGCAAGACTTACGTCGCCGAGCACGACGTCTACAACGCCGCCGGCGTGCTCACCAGCGCGGTGCGTACCCATGCCGACGGCACCCGCGACTTCACTTACACTCTGGGCGCGGACGGCACCAAGACGTCCCTGCAATACAACGCCAGTGGCAGCCTGCTGACGTCCAGCATCGTCGTGAAGGCGGACGGCTCTTCGGATACCCTCGCCTACACCAATGGTATCGTCACCGGCGAGACGGTCGTCCATGCCGACAAGAGCAAGGACGTCTACTATTCGCAGATCGCCGGGAGGACCTACGTCGCTCAACACGACATCTTCGATGCGGCCGGCGTTCTCACCAGTTCGGTGCGCACCCACGCCGACGGCACGCTCGACTACACCTACACTCTGGGCGCAGACGGCACCAAGACGGCCCTTCAGTACAACGCCACCGGCAGCACCATAACGTCCCGCTCGATCGTGAAGGCGGACGGCTCCTCGGATACGCTCGCCTACACCAACGGCGTCCTCACCAGCGAGACCGTGGCGCATGTCGACAAGACCAAGGACGTCTATCTGTCCAACATCACCGGCAAGACCTACGTCGCCGAGCACGACATCTACAACGCTGCCGGCGTCCTCACCAACATCGTCCGCACCCATGCCGACGGCACCCGCGACTTCACCTACACACTGGGCGCAGACGGCACCAAGACATCCCTTCAATACAACGCCGATGGCAGCCTGCTGACGTCCAGCAGCGTCGTGAAAGCAGACGGCTCCTCGGATACGCTCGCCTACACCAACGGCGTTCTCACCAGTGAGATCGTCGTGCACGCCGACAAGAGCAAGGACGTCTATCTGTCCAACATCACCGGCAAGACCTATGTCGCCGAGCACGATGTCTACAATACCGCCGGCGTGCTCATTAGCATGGCGCGCACCCACGCCGACGGCACTCTCGACTACACGTACGTTTTGGGCACGGACGGCACCAAGACGACCGACTATTTCGACACGACGGGCGTCCTCAAATCAGAGGTAACCATCGACACGAACGGCACCACGGACACGCGGACCTATGCGAATGTCTCGGGCCATGCCGTCCTGAGCAGCGACGTCTTGAAGTATCCAACAGGCTCGACCGACATCTCCAACACCAAGCTCTATACGGTGGTGAACGGCCAGGCCACACTTACCACGGAGACCGTGCTTCACGCGGACAACAGCAAGGACGTCTTCCTGACGAACGCCGCGGGGACGCCCTACGTCTCCGAGCATGATGTGTATGACGCCACCGGCTTTCTCAAGTCAAAGGACCAGGTCGCTCTCGACGGCACCCATACCCGAACCGTCTACTCGAGCGGTGCCGACGAGAGTTTCACCAGCAGCGGCTCCGAGACGCTGGTCTTCAAGTTCGACTTCGGTCACGACACGATCGCCTCCTTTGACTTCGGCAGCGATCACGTCGAGATCGACTCGACCGCTTTTACCAGCGTGTCCGACATGCTGCAGAACCACACGACGGACACCGCCGCAGGCGCCGTCATCGACGACGGGCACGGCAACACGCTGACATTCTCCGGGCTCAGCAAGGCCGACCTGATATCCCATCAGCAGGATTTCGAGCTTTCCGGGCACCACTTCTTCTCCGCGGACAGCCTCTGGAATACGCCCATCAGCGAACTGAACGTCCACTACTCCGATCCGAACGCGATCCAGAACCAGCAATTCAAAAGCACCAGTCTCGCCAACACCTGGGTCCAATCGGAGGACATCTTCTTCACCACGCCGGCCGGTGCGCCGAACATGAAGTGGACATTTGACGTTCTGAACCAAGCAACAGTGGGTGGAGGCTTCTCGTCGCACGGAACGCTGCAGATCACGACACCGACCGATTTGACGCCGACGCATGCCAGCGACGGCTGGGTCGTCTTTGCCGATCCTGACGGCATCCACTATTGGGAAGCGTGGAAAGCCAGCTACGATTCGGCAAGCCAGACCTGGCATGCGAGCTACCTCGTTGAGGGTGACCTGAACGGCACCGGATGGGGAACCGCAGTGGGCGTCGGCGCGGGAGTCCGGGCATCGGGTGCGTCTCTTCTCGGAGGCCTCATCACGACCGACGAGTTGAATAGTCTTTCAATCAACCACGCCATGGCCATCGAGCTCGACCCGACCCAGCTCAAGGCAGGGACCAACCAACTCGACCAGTTTGTCTTCCCTGCCGTGGCGGCCGATGGCGGCAGCGTCAACACCTACAAGGGTACAATCCCGGTCGGAGCCCACTTCGCCCTGCCAACCGACTTGGACATCGAGCACGCTGGTCTGACGCCCGAGGGCCTGGCGGTTGCGAGAGCCTATCAGCAGTATGGAGGCTACGTCGTGGACGCCGCCGGGCGCACCGCCTCCATCGCCATGGTCGAGGAAGCGACCACTCAGCAGCTGGCCGATTTACGCCACGACGCCGCTTGGATCCGCGATCATCTGGTGATGGTGTAGGGCCGCTAAACGCGAATGAAGACCGGTTGAACCTCAAGCTCATGGCCGGCGGTGCATGCTTGTCGCCGCCGGCCAGACACGCGGATCACGCCGTCGAACACACCGGAAAACCGCCCCGGCAAAGGCCCGCAAGATGGCGCCAAATGGCCCCATCGGCTCGAGAATGAGACGTTCGGCGCACTTCCCGCCCTTTCCGATACCCTCTATTGCAGCGGCCCAAACCATTTGGGCACAATTGCTTACTGAATCTGTTTAGGATGGGAGATAGGGTCGCGTTATCCGAATCGTACTACCTGCAGGCATTACAGGTCCCCAAGTCGCTATGATCAAATGGCCCCGTTCGAAGGCGCAAATGCCGAAGCCGAGGTTGCCGAACGGCATCCGCATCTATGCGATCAGCGACGTCCACGGATGCGCCAACCTTCTGCAGCAGATGTTTACCGTCATCGACAAGGATCTCACGACGATCGGCTCGATGCGGCCGATCCATGTCTTTCTCGGCGACTACATCGATCGTGGCCCGGATTCGTACCGCACCATCGAATTATTGATCGAACGAGGCCGCAAGCATGAGTCGGTGTTTCTCAAGGGCAATCACGAGGAGTTCCTGCTGGATGTCCTGAAAGACCCCGCCCAGTTCGATCAATGGAAGCAGTTCGGCGGCCTGCAGACCTTGACATCCTACGGCCTCAAGCCCTCTCTCAACCCCAGCGCGGCCGAACAAGCCGAACTCGTCCAGGAGCTGTCGGCAAGAATTCCGCTTCATCAGCATCGATTCTTTCAAGGCCTGCGCCCTCGCTTTGTCTGCGGGGATTTCTTCTTCGTTCACGCTGGCGTCAGACCGGGTGTCCCGCTGGCACGTCAGCAGGAGCACGACCTCCTCTGGATCCGAGAGGAATTTCTACGGAGCGAGGCTTATTTCGGCAAATACATCGTCCATGGACACACACCGGTTCAGGAGCCCGATATCCGTCCCAACAGGGTCAACATCGACACCGGCGCCTATGCAACAGGCAATTTGACGTTATTGACTATTCAAGGGCATAGTCTCCTGGCGCTTTGAGCACAATGCTCAGCCATGAGTTCGTCGATGCTCTTCCGGATCAGCCTGATTGCCTTGTCACTGCTCGTCGGATGTTACGGCTTCGTTTCCGGCGCCGCGGAGTTGGCTGCCAGTGCACGGCCCGTTTTTCCTGACGATCCCAAGCTGTCGACACAGCTGCACGAAGCTCCAGGTTGGTTCGGCGGCATTCCCTTCAGATCGGACCTCGAAAGCAATCACACGCTAATCGAAGCGCTGGATGCCATTCGTGATGGAAAGGTCTCTCCGAGGAGCGATCATGCCCGATCGCGCGTCATATCGGCGCTATCGGTAACGCCCTATGACGCCGAGTTATGGCTGGCGTTAGCCCTCCTCGAAGCCCAACGTGACCCCAGTGGTCCGACGGTGGTCGGGGCGCTCAGGATGGCCTACATCACCGGGGCGAACGATGCTCGTTTGATGCCGATGCGGCTTTATACCGCGACCTCCGCCGATGCCCTTTTCGATCTTGAGCTCGCGGAGCTCGCGCGGGGCGACGTGCGGCTGATGCTGACGCGCCGCCCGGACTTGAGGGCGACACTCGTTAAGGCCTACCAGCAAGCCTCCAAGCAGGGCAAAGCCTTCCTGGAGCAAGCCGTACAGGCGGTCGACCCCTCCTTCGTCGGCGCGCTACGCGGCTAGAGCATGATCCGGAAAATTGCGCAGCGGTTTTCCGAAAAGATCATGCTCAAACAACAACCTAAAGCGCGATGACGATTCATCCTGATCTCATCGCGCTTTGGAGGTTTGTCTGTTTATTGCGCGATACCCGGCTGCCCAGGGACCAACTTGCCCGTTCGGACGAGAACGTCTAAGATTGTCCCAATTGGGGAAATACAGCCATGCGATCTCTTCTCGGATTTCTCGCCCTTGCGACGAGCCTGACCGCCGTCGCCTCACCGTCTTTCGCGGCCGATTACGCCGTTCCGCCGATCGCCGTTCGTCACGCTACGGCTGTCCCCTATATCGATCGCGGTCCCAATCCCTATTGCGGTCCGCGCTGCGGCTGCCCAACCGTGGTCCGTGTGCGGCATCGTTCGCTCGGAATGGCATACTCCTACGCTTTTGATCCGCGCACCCGGGACGAGCCTCACTACTACTACGGACGGGTTCGCACATATGCCCGGTATGTGAATCCGGCATTTCCCGAGCGCGTTCTTCAGTACTGAGGCAAAGATTCGCTGCCTGAGCGCAGACGCCGGTTGATGCGCTGTCAGGGCGACGATTGCCGCCGCTTCGATGGCTGCAGTGCCTTCTAATTTGTGCTGGCGGGTGACCTGAACTCCGGAAAGCGGCTCAGCATCGCCGCCTTCAGGAATTTGTAGTGCGCGATCGATGAGCCCAGCTCCTTGAGCCTGCGCTGACCGTTCAGGATCTCCTTGTCGAAGAGATCCTGATGATGCTTGTCCAGGTCTTCGCGCTCCAGATATTCGTCATCGCCATTGCCGAACGTCACGGCAGCCCGTGCGAGCACGTCTTCCACGCGACGGCTCAGGCCTGACTGCTCACGCTCGGCAGCGTGCAGGGCATCTTCGATCGCTGTCATGATGGCCTCGATCCGGGAGCGATCCGTTTCCATGTCGCGCTCGGGCGAACGCGCACGAAACTCCTGCTCTCCCCGGCTATGGCCTCTCAAGAAGTTGTGGGTACGGGCTCGCAAGAACAGCTGGAACATGCGTTCATTTTCCGGTTGGAGGCGCCAGACCAGAAAATGGGTCCGGGATGGTTAACAAAGGCTAAAGCCTGCGGTCCGTTCACCACGGTTCTGCACCAACCACGCCTTCCAGGCACCGTCGTGCTTGGCATACAGCTCCTGCCAGCGCAGCTCCCCCGTAACCGGCCACAGGACCTTCCCGTCGCGGAGAACTTGCCCCTTGGATAGGTCGGCAACCGGTTGGCTGTCCAGCCGTTCGAATTCGAACGTCTCCTCAGGCGTCAGCCCAATCAAAACGCGTCGCCCGCCCGCATCGACAAAGTATCGCCGCGGCGCATTGTTCCTCAGATCAGTCATGACGCGCCGCCTCTTCCCAGATCCACGGACCGCTTAGCGCGCCAAGCCGGCGGCCATAGGCCCACACGAAAACCGGTCCCGCCACAACCGGGAAGGCCAAAGCGACGAGCCAGATCATCAACTCAAATCCCACTCAAAAGCGCACGGATGCAAAATCATCTGCCTGAAATCCGTGCGCAACCTATTCATCACCAAACCGATAGACAACGGCGGCCGCGATTTAACCTAAGTGGACATGGTTACCTTGGTCATCGCGAACGCCGCCCCGGACAGATGTGTCATCACATTAGCTGCCTTCGAGTCGTGTAGTCTCAAAACGCGCGCCGCGCGGCCGTCCGGGATGCCGGCGGACCATAGGGGGCGTAAAGCTGGCGCATATGCTTGCGCTTGCGCGAACGCGAGGCACGCGCGAGATAGCCAACTCCGAAGCCCGCGAAGAAGATCAAGCCTACGATCAAGACCGATGTCATTGGGAAATCTTTCCATTTGCGGAACGTCTCCTTCTCCCAGACGCAGCATTCTCATCCTGCAGATTTGTCGATATCGTGATGAGTGCTGCTGTTTTCGTTCTCACACGCGAGAAATATTGGGCAGCCATCTGCTTGAGGATCGATCATCCGCATGCAGTCAGCCCACGAACCACAGGATCAATCTCAGCAGTGATAGCGTGATGAAATAGACCCAGCCGGCCATCGCGATCAGCACAACACTGAAGAATGCGCCTTCGAATGCTCGTTCTTTGATCTTGGTGAGCGGGAATGCCGCCCAGGCCTTTTGAAGCATCTGCGTGTTCGCATTGATTGTCTGCACGATCATAAGCGAACGAATTCGACGATCTCGTGACGCGTCCTCATGAGATGAGGCGCAGGACTCCATCAAGGGAGAATTCACCGGGGATGACGTTGCATGCGCGCATCATGACTTGATCGATTGTGAACCAGAGTTGACACGATCGTCACGATTTCGCGCGCGATGATTCGCTTCGTCTCGATCAGCATGATTTTGCAAGGCGTGAGTGCGCGCGAGAAATAAATGTCGCCCAAGCAAGCTAGCGCGGAGCTATCGGCGCGAAATCCGCAGCCTGCCCGTCGCTGCCAGACCGCCCGCGAAACACAAAGAAGCCCTTGTCCGTCGAAACGATATCCCCCGGCTGCAGCGTGTCATCGCTCAGCACCCGTTCAGTGGCGATTTTCTCCGGCGGATCTGGCACGAACGTGCGCAACGGAGCATTTAGCTTCCACTCCCGTCGCGCCTGCTCAGCCCGCGAGCGAGCCTCCCCAATCCGGCGCTTCCAATCCTCACGGGAGATATGACTATCGGGGGATGCGACGAGATCACTAGCCTCGCCTTCGACCGTCGAACCAGCCGTCGAGACCTCGTCGCCGGCCCAGGCCTGACCACACCAGGCATGGATCGTCACGACCAAGGCAACCATGGCGCCGAAATCTGGTCTCCTAGGGAGCATTGCGATCGTCCGACCATTCGAAACACCACAGTAGTTCATCGGGGCTACTGTGTCAGCAGCGACCGACAGAGAACCAATTGCACAACCTCCGTCATCCAACATCTGCTCGCAGGAATTCGACCCGAGCTAGAGAACATGGAGCGTATCGCCTGCGGCAGTCCGCCTTGTGTCGTCGATCAGGCCGACGCCGCCCGGCAGGTCGAGCAGAGCAAAGACGGCTAGGCCCGCAGCATCAACTCACGCTTCGAACGCGAGCCTTGCCGCCTCTTGAAGCGAGATCGCGCAAACTCATTCTGCGAGAGCCATCACTGGAGGCCGGGCGATCCTAAGCTACAGCCACTTGTCCACGAGCTGCCGTCACCGACCAAAACTCCCGTGATTATACGTGAATCGCGCACCGGATTCGCCGCGGTAAGGTTGAGAGGTTAGCTTAATTCCCGGTCTTTGTTGCGCGTTTCGTCGGATCGCCTATCCATCTCCGCACCGGGCTCCCCCAAGCCCGGCCCCACCCAAGCAAAGCCGCTGAGCGAACCGCTTGGCGGCTTTGTCGTCGTATCGACGTGAGAGGATAGTTTCGGTTATGGCGCGCAAGCCCTGGTCATTCAAGGAAGACCGCCGCCTCATGGAATTGGCCAAGTCTTCGACTTCGCTGGAAGATGCAGCGAAACAGCTCGGGCGATCACCCGACGCAATCAAGCGGATGGCCTTGCGCCTCGGCCTGTCGCTTAAGTCCAAGGCAGCAACCAAGAAAGGCTAGCAGCCCGCGGAAGGCCGCCTGAAACGCTTGCGGAACCACGCCCCGCTCTCAGCGTTGTCTCGACAAGATCTGCTGAGAAAGCGGAGATTCCGTTGTGGCACATTATTTCATTATTGCGGTATCGATCTGGCTAGCCCTCAACGTTGCATTCGTCGTGCTGCGCCTTTGCGTTACGTGGCCCGTCGACCGCCACTCTTACCCAAGCAACTACCGATTGAGCGAGGTCCGGCTGCCGCGGCGTCCCCCTCGGCAGTTCCGCCAGCTATAACGGCTCCATCTGCGGGGCTGGAGTGATCCGGAGCACAACAGCGGGTCGCAGGGCAGGCCGAGTGCGACCTGAAACGGGGCTTGGCGGTTGTCAGTCGGCCCGCCTTAAACCTTATCTTAGCGCATCCCGGTTAAGTTCGGATAATCCTCTTTTAACCCTGTCCCGGGGCCGGATGCGATCAACACGGCCGAGATTTTCGACGGCGGCGCTCGTGCTTTCGGGCGCGGTGACGTTTGGACTAGGCGGCCACTTCGCCGCTACACAGTTCATTCACGATCAGCAGGCGCGCCATCTCGAAGAGCTGACCGAGGTCGTCACGCGCCGCTCAGAGTTCGCGGTCGACTTTGCCGCAGCAAGCCTCGACCAGTTGGCAAGCCGGGGGCTCGCCACCTGCGATCCGGCGGCGCTGCAGGCGATCCGTCTCCACGTCTATCGGCGCTCGGCGGTCAAGGACGTGCGTCTGGTCAACGCCGACGGCTCGGTGATCTGCTCGGCCTATTCGGAGACGCTGGAATTCGACAAGGGCTGGGTCGATCGCGGCGACATGCTGGCCTCGCGGGATGCGGGGCTGATGCTGTTCCGCGTCGAGCAATTCGGCGGCGACGCCCTCGGCGTGCTCAGGGACATCGGCAACAACAAGGCGCTGGTCGCCATCCTCGGCATCAACTCCAGCCTGTTCGATATCATGCCGGCGGAATTGCGCGCGCATGGTCAGGTCCTGCTGGCGCTCACGAATGGCGCGCAGCTTGGCGAATTCATGCTTGATGCCGACAAGGCGCTGCCGCATCCGGTCGATTTCGAGAAGCGCTCGGCACGTTACCCGCTGCGCACGACGATCCGCATCGACAGGACCGTGCTGTCGACATGGAACAGCCAGGCCTATTGGCCGGCCATCGCTCTCTCGCTCGCGCTGGGCGCGCTCTTCGGCCTCCTGCTGTCGCGGACGCGGCGCGTCGAGGGCCCCGTCGCCGATCTCGACCGCGCGTTGGCGCGCGGCGAATTCAGCCCCTATTTTCAGCCAATCTTCGATCTCAAGACCAGGCAGATCAAAGGATGCGAGATCCTGGTGCGTTGGCTGCGCGCGGACGGCTCCGTCGTGCCACCGATGAATTTCATTCCGCTGGCGGAGTCCAGCGGACGGATTCAAGGCATGACTTGGCAGCTTCTCGGCCGTGCCCTGGCCGACCTGCAGCCGCACCTGAAGGCCGACAAGGAATTCAAACTTTCACTCAATGTCGTGCCCAAGCACCTCTTGAGCGCGGGTTTCATCGAGACACTGCGTAGCACCGTTGGTGCGGCCAAGGTGTCCACACGTCAGATCGTGATCGAGGTGACCGAACGCGACGAACTCGATGATCTCGTACGTGCCGCAGCCGTGGTGAGCGAGTTACGCGACCATGGCTTCCGCGTTGCCATTGACGACGTCGGCGTCGGCCATAGCGGACTATCGCGTTTGAAAGCGCTGGGTGCCAACACCATCAAGATCGACAAGTTCTTCGTCGATACCATCGCGGTGGATGCCTCGACCACGACCATCGTGGAGATGCTGGTCGCGCTCGCGCGCGATCTAAGCATGAGCGTCATCGCGGAGGGGATCGAGACCGAAGAGCAGGTCCGCGCCCTGATCTCCTGCGGCGTCGAAGAGGGCCAAGGCTATCTCGTCGCCGCGCCATTGCCCGTCAAGGAATTCGTCGAGCTTCTTGAGAGACGTAAATCGGCCGGCCTCGACGGCACGACACAAAAAGCCGCGCTTGTTGCCTAAAGCGCGATGAGATTTGGATGAATCGTCATCGCGCTTTAGGTTGTTGTTTGCGCATGATCTTTCCGGAAAACCGCTTCGCACTTTTCCGGATCATGCTTTAGGAAAGTCGGTCGGCGAGGCGGTTCGAAAGCAGCCGCCTGGAAGCAAACGCCTTCACATCTGACGAAGCCGAGCTGGCACGGCAAATGCTTCAAGGGGTGCCATGTTGGCACTGCTGTTCCTATTGGCTATTTTTGCGGCTGGATTTGCCGCCGGTTACGGCATTCGCGAGCTGCGTTCGCGACGACGCCGACGCAGGTTCAGGCGAATTGCCTTTTGAACGGGCGCGACGCAATTGGTTCATGATGTTGACACACGTTCACCCCGACCTTGACGAGGCATTGCGGACGGCCGACAAAGTTCCGGTCATCGCGGGCAAATTCATGTGATCGCGGGTCATCGGAAGTCCGCAAAACTGCCTTATGAATGTTGACCAGCACCGGTATCGGACTGGCAAGCGCTCCGATGGTGGTACCCTCGCATGTTCGACATCATACTCTTGGCTGCCATCGTGGCAATTTCGTTCGCGGCTGGTTATGGCACGCGATCCGTCGTCTCGCAGAGGCGTCGTACGCAATACCTCAAGTTGAAGCCTTATGTGCGCCCCTCCAAATCGTCAGAGCCTCCACAGTTCCTGATCCGTCCTCGCGGTGGAAATGTCGCACAGATGCCGAGGGTTGCATCAAACGGCCGTCGTGGCGGCTGATTCTGGCAGGTCTTTCCGGTCCGGCCCTCGCACGGTCCTGATGAAAATTTGGCGCGTCCGTCGATGCGAAGCGTCGGCTAGCGCTCTCGTCCGACCGAGAGGCGTGGCCTCCTTAACGATAGCAAAGGGTTTCCCGGCATCAGCTCGCAGAGTTGGGTATGGTGCGGACATGTTTCGGAACCCCCTCGTCGCGGCCACTAGCGTCTGCTTTGCCCTGATAAGTTACGCCACCTTGGCGAAGTTGGCAGGTCGCCCCGTGCTCGTCGGCCATCACGAAGCCTATTGGATTGTCGTCGTCGAGCGGTTCAGCGCTTATGGACTATTGGGCTTTCTCCTGTCCTTTTTGCTGCCTGGACGCTTCCGTCTCGCTTGCATGCTCGTGCTGTCAGTCGCAATCGGGCTCGAGGTTCTGCAAGCTCTAACGCCCGATCGCGATCCGGCCCTGGTGGATGTGCTGCAGAAAGCAGCAGGGGGAACAGTCGGTGTGCTGTTGGCTCAGACCATCCTCGCCTTTTTGCCCAGATCTCCATCCTAGACACGTTCTGCACACTCTGCTCAAAGCTCGCAGCAAGACGCAGATTGGCAAACTGCGGCTTCTGATCCACAATGCGCAATCTGTTGAGAGGATTTGGAACGATGGTCCGCAAACTTCATGTGCTTCTGGGTGGAGCTTTGCTCATTGCGACATCGCCCTCGGCAGTCGCCCAAGGCACCTATCCGAGCGGTGTGCGCAGTGGCTACACCGGCACTGCGTCTGGTTCATCCACCCCGACCACCGCCGCCACGGGAACGTCCTCCTCTCCGGCACCAGCGACTCGAAACCTGGGAACCGGCCAAGGACGTACCGAGGGCGCAATGGGCTTTACGCCGCAATTGCAGAAAGAGTTGGGGATTGGTCGTCAACAATAGGCGCGTTGCCAGTTATGTCCGAATGCGTGTTGCGCCTGGCCTATCCGTAAATTGATCGAGAACGCCCACAGCTGACCGGCGACATCATTCAGGCTTGCCGAACCTCTTACCGAGCCGCGCCCCTGATCAGCGGCTCACCGGTTCTTCCGGAGCATCCTGACCGCGAACCACCGCACGTGCGGTTCCGAGATCGATGGCGCGGCCGCTATGCGCGCGCAACATGGCCTCGAACGACTTCTTGACCCCGCCCAGGTCATGATCGATCGAAGCGTCGCGAAGCATGGCGCGCGCATCGGTGTGAAAAAGCAGGGCTGCGGCAACAGCCAGAGGGAACAGGTGCTTCATGCTGGGTCCGACGATCAATTCCAGCGTGACGTTATCGCGGCAAAGTGCGACCAAATGGCGACGCTTTCGTTGCCGCAGGGCGCCTCGATGAACGGTATCGAGATGAACGGTCTCGCGCGTGATCGTCGGGACCAGAGGCGTTAGCCTGCACCAAGCTGCCTGACTTGGCGGGCCGCCTCTACTTCATCATCTGCCCGCGCAACTCGCCACCCGGATTCGCGGCGGTATGGATGTTCGCATACCACTTGCCAGCCAGGAGATCCGCGGCCTGCGTGTCGGTCAGCGTGGCGCTGCCCTGGATCGGGCTCTGCACCGTCTTGAACGGCAGAGCGATGCCGGCGTTCTTGCCGGCCTCGCCGGGACCATGGAAATGGGCCCCCATCGCCGGGCCCGTCAGGCCGGCATAGGTGACAGTGTAGGTCAGGGTTTTCGTCTCGGTGTCGTAGGTCGCTTCCGCCTTGCCCGTCCCGGGCGAATTGTTCGGAGGCACCTCATTGCCGCCTTTGAGGTCGGCCTGAAGTTTCACGACCTCCGCCCTCGCCGACGCTGCTGTCGCAATCGTCGCCGCGCCCAACAAAGCTGTTCCCACCAGCGTCACGCACGCCCGATAAGCGGCCGTCCTCATGGCATCCTCCTGCAGGCTGTATGCCCGTGCGGGTTGAAACCCCGAGGCCCAGCCGGAAATTCCGGAGGCGAATTTATGCCTGATTCGGGGCAGCCATAGCGGGAATCTCGACGCGGATCGCAATGCCCGGTCCGGGCGATCGCTTACGCCACTCCGCGCCTGCCGAGGAACTCGTGCGGTGTCAGGAGTTCGGCCATCTGCCGATGCGTGGCCTGGAGTGCTGCGATGGCACCGTCGAGATCGAAATCAGACTCGCGGACGGAGGCGAAGAACTTGGCCGTCAACGCAAGATCCAGCTTGACGCGCGTCGTTCCGTCGCGGCTCTTGCGACGGTCAAGTGACAGGTGAATGGCTCTCATTCTGGCTTCACTGCTGTCGCAGTCGCACAGTCTTCCGAGCTCGTCATAGGTCATCCAGATCTGAGGCATGTTTCTTCTTCCACCACCGTTATCGGGCTTCAGATTTAGATTTCACGTCTAAAGGCTCGGTTGCTTCAGTCCGGCTACGGCGCCTTTTCGAGGCAACAGTGTCAATGCAGTACTAAGATGCGGGAGACCTGGGAGGTCCGGGGAAGTGGCGCGGCCGGGAACGGCTGTCGAGCCCCTTGGGCAATTTGTCATTGAGCTTCACCACCGCACATCGCGTCTCGGCGGCAGGTTGATCCTCCTGGCTGTAGATCAGCGTCGCCTCGAACATCACGTCAGGCGCTTGCCTCGCCGTTCCAGAGCAGGTCGCCATCGCGCCACTGCACACGCCAGAGAGCTCGACCTCGACCTCGTCATGCCCGAACACGGTCGGCGGCCCGTCGGCATACCGCTTGGTGGTCAGGAGGGCCGTGAAGCGCTGCTCGTCGACCCGATAGGATCCGCCATAGGTGAAGAAGCTGTCGCTGCCCGAGATCCGCCCTTCGGCCAGATGTACGACGCCGGTGCCCTGGCCACGCGGGGTCCTGAACCACGCAGCGTATTTGCCGTCTCTCAGCATGAAAAACATCCGTCGCAATTCCATGCGTATTTGCGACCAACTCTGGGGCGCGACAATGACCGATGCGACGAGCATTTCGCCACGGTTAACGCCGTGCAAAGCCAACCCGTCAAATTGCTGTAGGCGCGCGCAAAGGCGCGGCGGCGGACGTCAGAACAATTCTATGCCGTCATCCGCTGTCTCGACCGCCTCGACCCTGCGCGCGGTGGCGATCGACGCCAGCCCGAGGGTTTGCAGGAAGTCGCGGTGGACGTCCCGCTCGCGCTCCATCGTGTAGCGCGCGAAGAGATCGTCGAGCATCGTCTGATCCTGAGCTTGCGGTTGTGGCCGCTGTGCGCCCGCACTCGCAGTCTCGAGCCGCGCGGCAACCGCAGGCAATGCCGAGGAGCTCTCGCCCAGCGAGGTCATCAGGCCCTGCGCCGAATTCATCAGCCCCTCGAATTCGGCGCCTTCATCGACGAGCCGGCTCATCAGCTTGCCGAGCCGTTCGTTGCCGGCCTCGACCTCGCGCAGCGCCTGGAGGATCTGCGGCTCGAGCTTGGCAAGCTGGGTGGGATCGCCCTGCACGCGGAGCTGTTTCAGCTCCTGCGCGGAGCGTTCGATACTGTCGAGCACCGGCCGCAGGCGCCCCGCGCCCGCCGAGACCTGATCGGCGGTCGCCTTGAGCTCGTTCGCGATCACGACGAAGGCGCTGCCGCGGCTGCCGAGATGGCTGGCCTTGAGCCCGGCATTCATGCCGATCAGGGTGATGTCGACGGTCGCCTCGGCGAGCCCGGCGATCGCCTGGCGAAATTTTGCCAGCGTGTCCTCGACGATGGCGAGCGCCTCGTCGACCGCGCGGCCGGCGCTTTCGCAGGTGCCGATCAGGGTCGAGGCATGCGCCAGGGTCTGCTTGATGCGCGCCAGGAACGACGACGAGCCGCCCTCCTCGCCGCCGAACAGCGTGCGGCCGTGGCCGACGACACTGCCCGCGTCGTGCAGGATGGCGGACAGCGCGCGAACGATCTGGCCGATGTCGCCGCCGAATTCGCGCTGGGCATCCCTGAGCAGGGCCGCCTGCAACTGGCAGATCGCGCGCGCGCCGTCCTCGCTTACGACCGCTTCGGGAACGAGGCTCGTGAACGATCCCGACGCAAGGCCAAGGCCGCGACAGATATGCTCGAGGCGCTGGCGCGTGCTGTCGCCGGCCTGAAGCGAAATGATCGCGCCGCCGACCGCCTCGGCGATCTTCCTGGTGCTGGCGCTCGCGAGGTCGGCAAGCTGTCTGCCGTTGCGGCGCTGCTCGCGCAACCCCGAATAGGCCGCACCGAGCTCTGCGCTCTCGGCCACCAGCTGCCTGGCGTAGCGGCTCTCGAATTCCTTCTGCCGGCTGGACGCCGTGGCGACGGCATCCGACAGGCGCTGCTGGTCCTTCGCGCAGCCTTCGATCGAGCCCTGCACGGCCTTGCCGAGATCGTAGGCCTCCTGCGTGAAGGCGAGAAAGCCTTCGCGATCGCCGTCGAGCGAGGCCGCCTCGATCCGCGCGCTGCGCGCGATGATGGTGATCATCTGAATGTGCTTGAACAGCGGCTTGAGCAGCGACGACGCCTCCGCCGTGCTCTTGCCGATCGTCTCCAGGAGCGCGCTTTCCGCCGGCAGCGCCTCTGCGAGTTCGCTGAGCCGCGCGGAGATCTCCTGCAGGGCGGTGGCGGCGCCCTCGATCTCGGCGCCGGAGAGCTCCTCGGAGAGCGTCGCAAGGCCCTGGTTCAGCTCCTTGAACATGAGGTGGCCGCGGCCGAGATCATGACCGACGCGCGCGAAGACGTCCTCGACCCGCGACGAGACATCCTCGATCGCGGCGGTCGCCTCAGTCAGTGTGTTGGCCGGAATGGCGGACATTGCGATCAACCTGCCGCCGCGACATGCCCGGCCTGGTACCAGAGCATGATCTCGCGCGGGATGTGGTGCAGCGCGACCACCTTCTCGACGCCGCCATGGGCAATGGCTTCCTTGGGCATGCCGAACACGACGCAGCTCTCTTCGTCCTGAGCGCGCGTCGAAGCACCGAGCTTGCGCATCTCCAGCATGCCGCGGGCGCCGTCGTCGCCCATGCCGGTCATGATCACGCCGAGCGCATTGGCGCCCGCGTGCTGGGCCGCCGAGCGGAACAGCACGTCAACGGAGGGACGATGCCGCGACACCGGCGGGCCGTCCTTGATCGCGATCTGGTAGCGCAAGCCGATGCGCTGAAGCAGCATGTGACGGGCACCGGGCGCGATATAGGCGCAGCCCGGCAGCACCGGCTCGCCGTCCTCGGCCTCCTTGACGCGGATCTGGCAGACGCTGTCGAGACGCCTGGCAAAGGCTGCGGTAAAGCCCGGCGGCATGTGCTGGACGATGACGATGGGCGGACAATGCGGCGGCAGCATCTCGAGGACGTCGTTGAGGGCCTCGGTCCCGCCGGTCGATGCGCCGATGCACACGATGCGTTCCGTCGTCGGCCGGACCTTGCCCTGCACCGGCGGCGGGATGATCGCATCAGCCGTCAGCTTCTTCTCGATCACCCTGCGCTCGGAGCGCGGACGCACCCGCGCACGCGCCGCCGATTTGACCGCCTCACGCAACCGCGTCGAGCATTCGAGCAGCGCCTGGCGCGTGTCGATCTTCGGCTTCGGCACGATGTCGACCGCGCCGGCCTCGAACGCTTCGAACATCACGTTCGAGCCCTCTTCGGTCAGCGAGGAGCAGATGATCACCGGGATCGGACGCTGCGCCATGATCTTGCGCAGGAACGTCATGCCGTCCATCCTGGGCATCTCGATGTCGAGGATGATGACGTCGGGAATCTCGTTCTGGAGGCGGCGCGCCGCCGCGAACGGGTCGGACGCCGTCCCCATTACCTCGATATCGGGGTCTTCGGAAAGGATCGTCTGCAGGATTTGGCGCACCGACGCCGAATCGTCCACGATCAGTACGCGAACTTTCTCCCTCGGCATGTGGGCGGCGCTCCGATCAGACCTTGAAAATAGTTGGCTGGACTTGCTTCAGACCCGGCACTGCACTGTGAATCATCGATTCCGAATGACCTACCAGGAGATAGCCGCCGGGCCGCAAATGGCTGCACAATTGCTCGATCACCTTGCGCTGCGTCTCGCGCTCGAAATAGATCAGGACGTTGCGGCAGAATATGATGTCGACGTCGCGGTCGACCGGATAGGACGAATCCATGAGATTCATCCGCATGAAATGCGTCATGCGCCGCAGCTCTGGCACCACCCGCACCTCGCCGCGCAACTTGTCCCGCGACGACAGGAAGTATCGCTTCACGAAGTTTTCCGGCACCGGAGCGAGCACGTCGCGGGTATAGATCGCGGTCTTGGCAAGGCGCAGCACCGCCGTTGAAATATCTGTCCCGAGGATGCGGTACTGGAAGCGCGATCCATTCCGGGTCATGTCGTCCAGCACCATGGCGGTGGTGTAGGCTTCCATCCCCGTGGAGCTCGCCGAGCTCCAGATCTTCAGGTTCGCATTCCGGCGTCCATGCGATTTGAGCAGGGCCGGAACCGCCACGTCACGCATGAACGTGAAGTGCTGGGGTTCGCGGAAGAAGTCGGTCTTGTTGGTCGTCACCACATCGATGAGATGGGTGAGCTCGGTGTCGAAATGCTCGGCCTCGAACAGGTTCTCGACATATTCGTTGAGGTCGGAGAAGTTCAGCGCGCGGACGCGCTTGTGCAACCGTCCCTCCAGCATCAGCCGCTTGCCCTGCGGCAGCTTGATGCCGACCTGGCCCTCGATCAACTCGGCGATGGTCCGGAAGTGGCGGTCAGACAGATGCACCGCCGTATCCTGCATGGCGGGCATCATCGCTGCATGCCCCCAACCGGGATGGCCGCCGCCTGCACTGAATGTCGGGCCGAACGGGCCATCTTGAATCCTGAACGTTTACGCAATTGCTGGCGAGGGATCGGCCCACCGGTCAAGGGCGGACCGATCCCTCGGAGAGTCCTAGCGCTGGAAATCAGCGTCGCGATCGTCCTCGCCGTCGTTCATGTCGAAAGCGAAGCCGCCGCCGCCGGCCGCCTTCAGGGCGCGCGCGGGCCTCGCCTGCGGCTTCTTGGCCGGACGCTCGGCCGCCGCCATCGTGGCCGCCTTGGCACGCAGCTGATTGACCGCGCGATCGATCGGCGCCGGCGCCTGGCTCTTTGCGCCGTGGTCGATGCGGAAATAGGCGATCGTCGACTGGAGCTGCTCGGCCTGCGAGGCGAGCTCTTCGGAGGTCGAGGACACCTCCTCGGAAGCACTGGCGTTCTGCTGGCCGACCTTGTCGAGCTGCTGGATCGCCTGGTTGATCTGGGCCGAACCGACGTCCTGCTCGCGGCAGGCCGCGGTGATCTCCTCGACGAGCTCCGCCGTCCGCTTGATGTCGGGGACGAGCTTGGAGAGCATGGAGCCTGCCTCCTGCGCCACCTTGACGGTCTCGGCCGAGAGCGTGCCGATCTCGGCCGCAGCCGCCTGGCTGCGCTCGGCGAGCTTGCGCACTTCGGAGGCGACCACCGCAAAGCCCTTGCCGTGCTCGCCGGCGCGCGCGGCTTCGACCGCGGCGTTGAGCGCGAGCAGGTCGGTCTGGCGTGCGATCTCCTGCACGATCGTGATCTTCTCGGCGATGGTCTGCATCGCGTTGACGGCGCGGCCGACGGCAACGCCGCTGGCTTCCGCATCCTTGGCCGACTGCGCCGCGATCTTCTCGGTCTGGTTGGCGTTATCGGCGTTCTGCTTCACGTTCGAGGCCATCTCCTCCATCGAGGACGAGGCTTCCTCGGCGGACGAGGCCTGCTCGGTCGCGCCCTGCGAGAGCTGCTCGGCGCTGGCGGAGAGCTCCTGGCTGCCGGCCGAGACATTTTGCGCGGCGGTGAGAGCTTCGGCAACGATCTGCCGGAGCTTCGCGACCATCATGTTCAGCGACCTGACGAGATCGCCGATCTCGTCGTTGCTCGCGGAGGGAATGGTCTGGTTGAGATCGCCATCGGCCACCGCTCCGGCAAGGCTGACGGCGCGGCCGAGCGAACGGCTGATCGAGATCGAAATCCACAAGGCTGCCGCGATCGCGACCATCAGCGAGACACCAAGAAGCGACAACAGCATGAACTGCGCCTGATGCCCCTCTTCCTTCGACTGGATGGCCTGGTCAGCCATCTGTTTCTTGGTGTTCTCGACATAGGCACCCATGGACTCGAGCGCCTCGTTCACGAGCTTGCGCCCCTCGTTGGTCGAGCGGTCCGTCGCCTTGGCCTTGTCGGTCTTCGCGATCCGGATCGTCTCTTCCTGATAGGCATTCATCTTGGCGTAGGACACCGCGAAGCCGTCGAGCAATTTCCTGCCGGCTTCACTGGCGAGCGCGTAGACCTCGTCCTTGGTCTTGAACGCAGCCTCACGCCGCTTGGCGGCATCGGCGGCGGCCTGCTCGACCTCGCTCTCATTGCCGATGATGGCGTTCTTTTCCGCGCGGAGCTGGAGGAGGACGTCCTTCTCGATCTGGGTCGCCTTCTCCATCCGCTTGGCGCGGAGGACCATGCTGTCGGCCGTCGCCATCATGTCGCCGAGCTTCATGTACGCCACGCCGCCGGCGACCATGGACAGGACGATGACCAGGCCGAACGCACTGGCCAGCTTTGCCTTGACCGTAAATCTCATCTTCAGCCCCTCGTCAGTCTCGCCCCCGAGACCTGCTCTCAATTCAGAATGCGTTCCATGTTGGGAACGATGACGAACTCTTCGCGCCATTTGGCGATGAAGCGAATGAACTCCGGTTTCCAATGCATGCCGACGCGCGGCGTCTGCTGCACATCGGTCTGCGAAATCTCCGTGACCTCGTAGACCTTGTCGGCAGTGACGCCGACCAGGACCGGCTCGCCGTCGAGCTGCAGCTCGATGACGACGATGCGGGTGTCGCCTGAATCGGCGAGCTGCGGCATGCCGAAACGGATGCGCAGATCGGCGAGCGGAATGACGTTGCCGCGCACGTTGATCACGCTGGGAACGAACGCGCGCGCCCCCGCGACCTTGGTCACGGGCACGGGATCGATGATCTCGCGCACGAGGCCTGCGTCGAGTGCGAACTTCTCCTCGCCGAGGCCGATCATCACGACCTGCATCGCGCCCGCCTGGTGCTCGCCGGCTTGCCCCTCGTTCATCACGCCGCCTCGCTGATGTGCTGCTTCTCGACCTTCGACTGCGCCAGCGTGACGAGCTGGGCGACGTCGAGGATCAGCGCTGCCGTGCCGTCACCCAAAATCGTCGCGCCGGAGAAGATCGTGACGTCAGAGTGCAGCTTGGAGAGCGACTTGATCACGGTCTGGTGGTTGCCGATGATCTGGTCGGCGACCAGGCCGACGCGGGTCTCGCCGGTCGAGATGATGATCGTTTTCTGGTGCCGGTCGGGCGAGCCCGATGCGGTCAGCAGCTCGCGCAGGCGCAGGAACGGAACGAGATTACCGCGTACGTTGAGGAAGTTGCGGCCGCGCGAGCGCTCGTCCTCGGCGGTCAGCTCGACGCATTCCTCCACCGCCGACAGCGGGATGATGTAGCGGCCTTCGCCGACGCGGATCAGGAGACCTTCGATGATCGCCAGCGTCAGCGGCAGGCGCAGCGTCACGATCGTGCCCTGGCCCGGCTTGGTCGACAGGTCGATCGTGCCGCGCATGTTCTCGATGGTGCGCTTGACCACGTCCATGCCGACGCCGCGGCCCGACAGCGCCGAAATGGTCTGCGCGGTCGAGAAGCCGGGATGGAACAGGAACTGGTGGATTTCGTGATCGGTCAGCACGGCGCCGGCCGCGATCAGGCCCTGCTCTTGCGCCTTCGCGCGGATGCGCGCGGTGTTGAGGCCACCGCCATTGTCCTTGACGGTGACGAGCACCTGCGCGCCGGAATGGACGGCGGCGAGCTCGATCCGGCCTTGCTCGGTCTTGCCGTTGGCGGCGCGCGTTGCAGTGTCCTCGATGCCGTGGTCGATCGCATTGCGGATCAGATGCACCAGCGGATCGGCCAGGCACTCGATCATGGTCTTGTCGAGCTCGGTGTCCTCGCCCGAGGTGACGAATTCGACCGGCTTCGACAGATCGCGCGAGAGGTCATGCACGAGGCGGCGGAAACGGCCGAACAGCGAACCGATCGGCACCATGCGCGCGCCCATCGTGGTGTCGCGCAAGGAGGAGGCGAGGCGCTCGATTTCCTCGGCGATCATCTTGATCGAGAGATCGGAGCCGGAGGCGGCGAGCTGGCTCAGCCGCGCCTGGGCGATGACGAGCTCGCCGACGCGGTCCATCAATTCGTCGAGGCGCTCGGCCTGGACGCGGACGGTGGCAATGCCGCGCTCTTCGCGCTTGGCCTCGACCTTCGGTTCAGGCTTCGCTTCGGGCTTGATTTCGGGCTTGAGCTCCGCCTTTGCGGCGGGCGGCTCCGCGACGGGCGCGGCAACGACCTCGGCCACCGGAGCGGGCATCTCGGCGATCGGCTCCTCGTCGAGAAGCTGGAACAGCGGCGCCGGGGCCGGCACTTCGACATGCTCCAGCGGCGAGAGCGTCAGCTTCATCTCGTCCTGGACGAACATGAAGACGTCGTCGATCGCGTCCTTGTCGCAGGCCGCGTGCAGCTTGACGTCCCACTTCAGATAGCAGTCTTCCGGCTCCATCTCGTCGAGAAAAGGAATGCCGTCGGTGATGGGCACGACGAAGCAGGGACCGAGCTTGCAGAGGTCTTCCAGCAGGTCGAGCGGATTCGAGCCGTTGCGCAGGATGTGGGATTCGAATTCGAGATAGAGGTGCCAGCCGGCCTGCTTGCTCTCGGTCGGAGCCAGCGGCGGCGCTTCCACGGCCGCGGCGATGGGAGCTGCGGGCTGATCCGACGACACGAAGCGCTTGAGATCGTCGAGGATGGCGTCGCCGATGATGTCGTCGGTCGACTGCGGATCCTCGATCAGCGCGCGGATATAGTCCTTGGCGGCGAGCGCGACCGAGATCAGCTCCTGGCTTGGCTTGATCTCGCCCTTGCGGACGCGGTCGAAGGCGGTCTCGAATTCATGGGTGAAGGAGGCGACCTTGTCGAAGCCGAACATCGCGCCCGAGCCCTTGATCGTGTGCAGGGCGCGGAAGGCGGAATCGACCAGCTCGCGGTCGTCGGGACGCTGGCCGAGGTCGAGCAGGGCTCCTTCCAGGACCTCGAACAGCTCGCTGGCTTCCTGGCGAAAGACCTCGGTCGGGTCCATCACGTTCATGCGCGCACCAGCTTGCCGACGACGGCGAGCAGCTGCTCGGGCTTGAACGGCTTGGTGATCCACCCGGTGGCGCCGGCGCTCTTGGCTTCCTGCTTCACCGCATCGTTGGATTCGGTGGTGAGGAACACGATGGGCATGCCGACCGCGCTCGGCAGCTTGCGCAGTGCCCGGATCAGCTCCAGCCCGTTCATGACGGGCATATTCAAGTCGGTGATGACGAGATCGAGCTTGCCGGCCTGGGCCTTGGCGAGCCCTTGCGCGCCGTCGCCGGCCTCGATCACGTTGTGACCGGCCGGCTCGAGCACGACCTTGATCATCTGCCGGATGCTGGGCGAATCGTCGACCGTGAGAATCGTGGCCATCAGGTGCCATCTTTCTTTTGCGGGAAATGCTGATCGATCATCGCCTCGCTGGTGAAGCCGGCACGGCGAAGGGTGTTGCGCAGAGACTGGGAGAATGATGTGAGCACCACCGGGCGGCCCTGGGCCTCGCCCGTCTTGGCGGTCGACAGCAGAAGCTGGATCGAGGTCACGTCGGCCTTGTCGACGCTCGAACAATCGATCTCGAGCCGGTCCTGCCGGCCGAACGCCTCGCGGATCAGGTCATAGACATTGCGGATCGCAGCGATGCTGCAATCCGCCGGCAGCCGTAGGGACCACTTCGGCTCGGTGACATCAGACGACATTCGTCCCCCAAATTTCCCCGAGACTCACTGCACGCATGGCGCGAATCTCGCGCGACGACTATTCGGTGGGGAGAGTGTGCAAACCCCTAATGGGCATCCCCGTACAACTACGGGTCACAATCCCTAGAACTTCGCCTGTGCATGCAAGCATGCATGGCCTGCCCGAATCTCATGCGCTCCGCGCAGTCTTCAGGCTGCGTGATGCCGGTGAAACGTTTGCTCCGCGTTAAATCGCAAAGGCTATGTGTCGAGGTCATGCCTCGCCATCCGAACGAGCCCGGCCGCCGATGCTGACCCAAGCGCTCCTGGTTGATGACAGCCGCTCCGTCCTCAACTTCCTGAAACGCCACATCGAAGCCGAAGGTCTGGTCGAGGCCACCACCTTCCTCGATCCCGTGGAGGCGCTGGCCTGCGCGCGAGAGCGCGTGTTCGATCTCGTGCTGGTCGACTACGAGATGCCGCATATGGACGGCATCAGCTTCATCCGCACTTTGCGGACCCTGCCGGGCTGCGCCGACATCCCGATCGCGATGATCACCTCGCGACAGACCGATGACGTCAAGATGGAAGCGCTGCAGGCCGGTGCAACCGATTTCCTGCCCAAGGCACCGCAGAGCGTCGAGATGACGGTGCGCCTGCGGAATTTGATTCAGCTTGGTGCAGCCGTACGCAAGCTCAACGATCGTGCCGCGCATCTGGCGAGCGAAGTCGCGGCTGCGACGCGAAAGCTCGGCGAGCGCGAGGAGGAGATCATCCTGCGGCTCGCGCTCGCAGTCGAATACCGCGACAACGACACCGGCGAGCATACGCTGCGGGTTGCCCGCTACAGCCGCATCATCGCCGAGCAGCTCGGCCTGCCGGCCCGGCTCTGCCGCGACATCTACCTGGCCGCACCGCTGCACGACGTCGGCAAGGTTGCTATCCCCGACAACATCCTGCTCAAGCCCGGCAAGCTGACCGACGAGGAGATGGCGGTGATCCGGACCCATGCGACCATCGGCGAGAGGATCCTGGCGGACTCCAGTTGCGAGCTGATCCAGCTCGGCGCGCAAATTGCCGCAGGACATCACGAGCGCTGGGACGGCGCCGGCTATCCGAACGGCCTCAAGGCCGACGAGATCCCGGTCGCCGCGCGCGTGGTCGCGGTCGCCGACGTCTTCGACGCCCTGACGACGCGGCGCCCATATAAAGAGCCGATGCCGCTGGAGGCCGCGCGCAACTACCTGGTCGAGCATCAGGGCCGTCAGTTCGACCCGGCCTGCGTCGAGGCCTTCCTGTCGCGCTGGGACGAGGTCGTTGAGATCGCCGTCGGACAGCAGGCGACGCCATATCAGAAGACCGAGGCGACGCTCGTTCCTAATATAGAGAGTGCGGCGCAGAGCCGTCCGCCCATCCCGGCGGCCTGATATTATCCATTCGGCCAACGGCTTGCCGCGGCTCCGTTTTCTCCGGTCGCCGGGTTGAACCTGTTCCTGCTAAAGTGGCACCAATACTAAGAGTGATTCTGGTCACACATGCCTGGGCGCGCCGCTGCTACGCATCGGACCAGGACGGGGACCGGTAGAGCATCGGTCGAACTGGATGAGCATTCCCATGAAAAGCCTGATCGGCGCCGCTGTCGGCGCGTTCTGCCTTGCGGCCCCCGCTTTGGCGGAGACGCCGGCCGCGATCGTCGAAGACGTCCAGGGCAAGGTCGACGGCGTCGCGTTCATGGACTATGTGGCGCCGGGCAAGATCATCAAGCTCGGGCCCAAAGCGAGCATCACCCTCAGCTATCTCAAATCCTGCCAGCGCGAAACCATCAGCGAAGGCGTCGTCCTGGTCGGCGCCGAGCAGAGCACCGTGCAGCTCGGCGAGGTCAAGCGGGAAAAAGTGCCCTGCGATACCAACGCGGCGAAACTGTCGGAGCGCGAGGCGAACCAGAGCGCCGCGACCACCTTCCGCACCATGCGCTCGGACGCCAAGGGCGCGCCATCGAAGCTGCCGACGCTCTACGGCACAGCGCCGCTGGTGCAGGCCAAGAGCGGCAGCACGCTGGTGATCGAGCGCACCGACGGCAAGGAGCCCACGATCAGCGTGCCGCTCAAGACCGAGATCATGGTCGGCGGCAAGTTCTACGACTTTGCCAAGGCCGGAAAGACGCTCACCCCCGGCGGCAGCTATCTCGCCATTCTCGGCGCCAAGCGCTACGCCTTCCAGGTCGACGCCAGCGCCACGTCATCGCCGACGCCGATCGTCGGTCGCCTGCTGCGGCTCGAATAGGCGACCAAGCGACGGGGCGATGCGGCGGATCGGCAGACGGGACATCGTTGCGGCGATCCTGATCGCGCTCCTTGCGGGCGCGGTCTTTACGTCCCCGCCGCTTCGGTCGCTGCAAGGTCTCTCGCTTGATATCCTCACGGCGCTGCGCGGCAAGATCGTCGGCGACCGCCGCGATCCCGCGACATCGCCTGTGGTCGTCGTGGCGATCGACGGTGAGACCTACGACACCCCACCCTTCAAGGGATCGCCGACACAGACCTGGACGCGCGAAATCGGCCGGGTGCTCGGCAGCATCACCGACGGCGGCGCCAAGGTGATCGGCTTTGACGTGATCTTTCCGAGCTCGATCGAGCAGTCCGAGATCCCCTTCGGCGACGCGCCGCTCGGAAGCCGCATGAGGGGTTTTGATCGAGACTACCTGATCGCGCTGCGACAGATCTCCGATGGCGGCAAGCTGGTGCTCGGCGAAATCCTGAGCAACGACCACCCGGACACGCCGTACACCGCGCAGCGGGTGGCGGTGCGAAACAACATCCGCGCGCTCAACGTCCACACCGACGCGGACGATGTCATCCGGCGGATGCCGCTCAGCTTCTCCATCGATGGCAAGCCGGTCCCGGCGATGGCGGTCGAGCTCGCCGCACGTGCGGTCGGAGCGAAGGTCGAGCTTGCACCGTCAGGTGCAGCCGAATTGTCCGGCTACACGATCCCGAGCGCGGTACCGAATACATTGACGCTCAACTTTCGTGGGCTCGGCCGCGACGTACCGGCCTATTCGTTCGCCGATCTGCGGGCCTGCGTCGAAAAAGGCGACCGTGACTTCTTCCGCCGCGCCTTTGGCGGCAAGGTCGTGCTGCTCGGCACCGCGCTGAATTTCGAGGACCGCAAGCTGACCTCGATGCGCCTTGCGAGCGGCTATGACGGCGCGCCGGGCGTGCGGTGCGCCCTGCCCGCACCCGCAAGCACCGCGCAGAATGCGCGCAGTGACGTCGCCGGCGTCTTCGTGCACGCGACCGTGGTGCGGAACCTGATCGAGCGCGATGCCGTGACCGAGCTCGGTTTTCCCATGCGGACCGTTCTGACAATCGTGTTCGCGGCGATCATCGCCTGCGCCGCCTGCCTGCTTGCACCGGGCGGCGCGCTGATCGTGTGGCTAGCCCTCACCGCCATTTACACCGCCGCGGCTGTCGGCGCATTCGTGCATGCGATGGCGCTGCCGCTGACCGAGCCCGCGCTCGCGAGTCTTGCTGCACTGGCGATGATGATCGGTTACCGCTTCGTGCTGGCCGATCGCGACGAGCGTTTCCTGCGCAAGAGCTTTGCGCTTTATCTCGCCCCCGAAATCATCGAGACCATGGTCGCCTCCGGCAAGATGCCGGAGCTCGGCGGCGAGATGCGCAACGTCACCATGTTCTTCTCCGACCTCAGCGGCTTCTCCTCGATCGCGGAGACGATGACGCCGGGCGAGCTGGTGAAGCTGATGAACGAATATCTCTCCGCCATGACCGACATCATCGAGAGCCATGGCGGCTATGTCGACAAATATATCGGCGATTCCATCGTCGCCATGTTCGGCGCGCCCGCCGACGATCCCTCCCATGCGCGCAATGCCGTCCACGCCGCTCTGAAGTGTCACGAGAAGCTCGCGGGGCTGAACGCCAGCAATGCCGCCTTCGCCGGTCACGGCCTGTCGCACCGCATCGGTCTCAACAGCGGCGAAGCCGTGGTCGGCAATATCGGCTCGCGCCGCCGCTTCAACTATACCGTGATGAGCGACACCGTGAACGTCGCCTCGCGGCTCGAAGGCGCGAACAGATATTACGGCACCGCGATCATGGCCTCGGAGGCGACCGTGGCACAAACCGGCGATACCTTCGCCTGGCGCGAGCTCGATGCGATCAGGGTGATGGGACGCGGCGAGGCGATCAAGGTGTTCGAACCGCTGGCCAACAGGGGCGCGCAGAGTGCGAAGCAGGCGAAGGTGGCAGCAGCGTATGCGGAAGGCCTGGCCTGCTGGCGCGCCCGGGAGTTCGCGAAGGCGGCTGACGCGTTTGCGAAGACCGCGAATACCGATCCAACGTCAGCGCTGTTCGCAAAGCGCGCCCAAGCTCTCGCGGCCAATCCGCCGCCGCCGGATTGGACACCGGTCAACGCGCTGGAAGGGAAGTAGTTGCCGCCGCGGCCCGGTGCGTCTTTCAACTGGCGCAAATGCGCCATGTTAGCTCGGATAGGTTCGCCTGCCCAAGGTCGAAGAAACGGGCTAAGGTTGCAGCCCCATCGAGGGCAAAAAGGCAAGTTCGATGTCCCCAATCAAGCTCTTGTCGATTGGATTGATCGCGATCGCCATGCTCACAACGTCCGCTGTGGCTCGCGAGAAGCGACGCGTCATAATACGCGCGCCCTTTGATATAAACCATTCCGCCACCGCCGGCCGTTCCTACAAGCTTCCGCTTGAACCGGATGGCCGTTGGATTTTCTGGGACGGCATTCCAATATGGTTCGGTCCGTCGGTCCGGGGCTGGCCCGGTCACATTTGCGACTGGGGCGACAATGGGCGGATTTGCTGAGTCATTTGATGCCGGTCTGACGCATCAATTTTTCTTCACGCGCGCGACGGATTTGTGAGCGGGCAGCTGCCACTAGCTAAAACGGCAGCCCCACGTAATTCTCCGCAAGCAGGCGCTGCGCGGTCTCGGACGAGAGCAGGTAGTTCAGCTCGGTCTGCTGCAGCCGGTCCTCATATTCGAGCCGGTCGGGGAAGCGATGCAGCATCATCGTCATCCACCAGGAGAAGCGCTGCGCCTTCCAGATCCGCGCCAGCGCCTTGGCGGAATAACCCTCAAGGCCGGAATCATCGCCGCGCTGATAGTGCGCGAGCATCGCATGATAGAGGTAATAGATGTCGGAGGCGGCGCTGTTCAGCCCGCGCGCGCCGGTGGGCGGCACGATATGAGCGGCATCTCCGGCGAGGAACAGGCGGCCATAGCTCATCGGCTCGGCGACGAAGCTGCGCAGCGGCGCGATGCTCTTCTCGATCGAGGGCCCCGTGATCAGCCGGCCTGCGACCTCGTCCGGCAGACGGCGCTTCAGCTCGGCCCAGAACGCATCGTCGCTCCAGTCCTCGACCTTGTCGGTGAGCGGCACTTGGACGTAGTAACGGCTGAGCACCTGCGAGCGCAGCGAGCAGAGCGCAAAGCCGCGCTCGTGCTTGACATAGATCAGCTCGGGCGACACCGGCTTCGTGCGCGACAACACACCAAGCCAACCGAACGGATAGACCTTCTCGTATTCGCGCAGCACGTCCTTAGGGATCGATTTGCGGCTGACGCCGTGAAAGCCGTCGGCGCCGACGATGTAGTCGCAATCGACGCGGAGGGTCTCGCCGTTCGCGCGGTACGTCACGTAGGGCCGGTCCGAGGTCAGATCATGCGGCGTCACGTCTTCCGCATTGTGCATGACCTTGCCGCCGAGCCGATCGCGCGCTTCGTAGAGATCGCGCGTGAGCTCGGTCTGGCCGTAGACCAGCACCGAATTGCCGCCGGAATGCTTGTGCAGGTCGATATGGGACAGCCTGCCGTCATGGGCGATCTCGAATCCACCGTGAATCTCGCCCTCGCGGTCCATCCGCTCGCCGCAATGCGCCTCGCGCATCAGCTTCGCAAAACCATGCTCGAGCACGCCGGCGCGAATTCGGGCCAGCACGTGGTCGCGGCTGTATTTCTCCAGCACGATCGTGTCGATGCCCTTCAGATGAAGGAGCTGGGACAACAGCAGCCCGGACGGCCCACCGCCGATGATGCAGACCTGAACTTTCATTTTTGCGTCCTCCCGTCGGCACTTTTTTGCAGATTCAACCCCGCAAACCGATGGAGGGTTTCGTCTTTGTCTTGTACTATTCGAACATGAGACACGCAGCCCCTGCCCCGGCGATCCGGGTCTATAATCTGTTCGGCGAGTCCGGCGATCTGCCCGACGTCGTGCATTGCGAGACCATCGCGTCCCGCTCGGTGCTGCACGATTGGACGCTGGCGGTGCACCGCCACGCCCGGCTGCACCAGGTGCTGCTGATCGAACGCGGCGGCGGCGAGGCGACGCTCGACGGGCGGGTGGTGGCGCTCCGGCCGATGCAGATCGTCAACGTGCCGGTCGGCCATGTCCACGGCTTCCGCTTCGAGCCCGATACGCAAGGCTGGGTGCTGACCATCGCCGCAGAAATCCTGGACGAGGCGCTGCTCGCCGCGGAAGGCCTGCGCGGGGCGCTGTCACGATCGGCCGTGGTGCGCGGCACGCCGCAGATCCGCACGACCATGAAGCAGATTTTTGCCGAGCACGCTGCGCGCGATTTCGGCCGCGCCCATGTGCTGCGCGCTCTGTCGTCGGCCATGATCGGGCTGGTGGCTCGTGCGCTCACCGGCGAGAGCGGCGGTGCGGGCACGGCGGAAAGTGGACTGTTCCGCCGCTTCGAGGCGCTGCTGGAGCAGCATCATCTGGAGCGCTGGAGCGTCGCGGACTACGCCCGCGCGCTGTCGATCACGCCGACCCATCTCAACAGGATCACGCGGGCGGCGACCGGCGATACCGCCTCGCACCTGATCCTCAACCGCCTGATCCGCGAGGCGCGGCGCAACCTCGTCTACACCAATCTGCCGGTCTCGACGATCGCCTATGCGCTCGGCTTCGAGGACCCCGCCTATTTCAGCCGGGTCTATGCCGCGGCCACGGGACTGTCGCCGCGCGCCTTTCGCGCGCAGCTCCATGGCGGCGAGGGCTGAGGAGGCCTCGGAAGAGCTATTGGTGCGCCGCCCTCTCCTGCTCTGTTTCCATCTCCGGATGCCTCTTCTGGTAATGCAGGAAGAGATCGAGCAATGCCAGGAGCATGATGGCGACGCCGAAGCCGATGCTGAGATGCATCGCCCGCGTGTGCGGGAATCCAAGCAGCCAGGGCGAGGCGATGAGCCAGACGCCCATCAGGACGTTGATCCACTCCTCCCAGTCGCGATAGGCAATGATGGCCGCCAGCGAGAGGATGACGATGATCGCGCTCGTCACCCAGAGGTCGATCTTGCCCTGGCTGTTCGTCAGCTTGAACAGCCACGGCGATAGAAAGAGGACAGCCGCGAGAAACAGATTGTAGACGTCAGGGGCGGTTTCGCGCTCTTGCAGTCTGCTCATGACAGCCCCTCCGCGGGAAGACGTACCGAAACAAATGTTGAGAAACACCTCTGTTCCCGACCGGCAGGGACCTTCTGCGTAGACTTTGGTCTCACTCAGGAACCGAAGCGACGGCGATATCCCTGAGCCGCGATGGCCAGCACGCGCAAGAAGAGCGGCGCATGGTCCGACCCGAAGCCGCAATGCCGGGATATCCCCTTCATCGGCAGGCGCGACGGCATCCGCCGCGCACCGCGATTGCGTCTGTTGCCGGCGCAGGCACTTACCTTCGTATATGGCGTCCCATCCTTTGGATAGCGGCTGTTTACCTCCGTACAATTGAGCCGGGTCTGCGCCGGCCCTAGCGTGGCGGCATTCGGCGCCCTGGCGCTGGTGGCATGGATCCTCCCTAACCTTGGCGCAAGGCGGCCACCCCTGTCCGGTTGCCTGCGCCGCCTTTTTCGGCAAGCTATCGGCGCATTCAGTGTTTTCCGGCCGACGCGCCGCCATTCGGCTGGACCGTCCGGCTTTCGTGCGGAACTGGGGATTTGTGCCTAATGTCTTCAATTGGGAAGATCGCGCTCTTTATCGATGGCCCCAATCTCTATGCCACCTCCAAGGCGCTCGGCTTCGACATCGACTACAGGCGTCTGCTCGGCGAATTCCAGAGCCGCGGTACGCTGTTGCGGGCCTTCTACTACACGACCGTCATCGAGGATCAGGAGTATTCGTCAATCCGCCCGTTGATCGACTGGCTCGATTATAACGGATATACCGTCGTCACCAAGCTCACCAAGGAGTTCGTCGACGCCAACACCGGCCGCCGCAAGGTGAAGGGCAGCATGGATATCGACCTCGCCGTCAGTGCGATGGAGCTCGCCGAACACGTCGATCAGATCGTATTGTTCTCCGGCGATGGAGACTTTCGGTCGCTGGTGGAAGCCCTGCAACGCCGCGGCGTCCGCGTGACGGTCGTCTCCACTCTCTCCACCCAGCCGCCCATGGTCGCCGACGAGCTGCGCCGACAGGCGGACGTCTTCATTGATTTGGCGGAGCTGAAACCGAAAGTGGGGCGCGATCCGGCCGACCGGCCGCGCGAGCTGCGCCAGCCGCCGCAATTCCTCACGCGCGGAACGATCAAACGCGACGACCGGGTGGAGTGATCCTGCGAGACGATCCGCCGGATCCTCACACGTCGAAGAACACCGTCTCCTCCGGCCCCTGCAAATTGATCGTGAAGGAATACACGGCCTTGCCGGCACGTTCGCTGCGCGTGGCGATCAGCGTCTTCCGGCGCACCGGCGGCTCGACCAGATTGAGCACGGGATCGGCGGCATTGGCGGCCTCTTCATCCGAGAAGTAAATGCGTGTGTTGAGGCCGATGTTGATACCGCGCGCGACGATCCAAACATTGACGTGCGGCGCGCATTTGCGCCCCGCCTTGTCGATGATGGCGCCGGGCTTGATGGTCTCGAAGGTGACGAGGCCGCTCTCGAAGTCGGAGCCGGCCCGGCCCCAGCCGCGAAACGCCTCGTCCAGCGCGCCGGCCGAGCGGTCGGCCGGATGGTTGTAGCGGCCGCTGGCATTGGCCTGCCAGATCTCCAGCAGCACGTCGCGCAGCACCGTGCCGCTGCCGTCGAGCACCTTGCCTTCCAGCGTGATGCGCTCGCCCAACGTGTTCGGCGTTACCAGCACGTTGGAGAAGTTCTTCTCGAAGATGTCGAAGCCGGCCATGGCCGGGATCAGGCCGATATGGACGTAGGGCCCAGCGGTCTGCGAAGCGGTTTCCTTGAGGTAGTTGAGCGGCTGCGGCATGGGCTCAGTTTCCTTCGGGGCGATTTTCAAAATAGGTGGAACGCTGGCCGCGCAGCACGATGTCGAAGCGGTACGCGAGCGAGTCGAACGGCGTCGAGGCATTGAGGTCGAGCGGCGCCACGAGGCGATCCAGCGCGTCCTTGTCCGGGATCGTCGTCAGGATCGGGCAGACCGGGATCAAGGGATCGCCCTCGAAATACATCTGCGTGATCAGCCGCTGCGCAAAGCCGGAGCCGAACACCGAGAAATGGATGTGGGCGGGACGCCAGCTGTTGACGAAGTTGCGCCAGGGATAGGGGCCCGGCTTCACGGTGCGGAAATAGTAATAGCCGGTGTGGTCGGTCAGGGCGCGGCCGCAGCCGCCGAAATTGGGATCGATCGGCGCCAGATACGTGTCCTTCTTGTGCCGGTAGCGGCCACCGGCATTGGCCTGCCAGAACTCGACCAGCGTGTTCGGCACGCCGCGGCCGGTCTCGTCGAGCACGCGGCCGTGGACGATGATGCGCTCGCCGACGGGATCGCCATCCTTGGCGTAGTTGCGGATCAGGTCGTTGTCGAGCGGGCCGAGATCGTTGTGGCCGAACACCGGTCCCGTGATCTCCGAGACCGAGTTCTCCAGTGACAGCAGCGCCTGGCGCGGCGAGCGCAGCACCGAGGATTTGTAGCCGGGCGCATGTGCCGGCGGGTGGATCGAACGGTCGCGCTGAAAAAAGCCGCCATCGCGGGGCGTGAACGGTTCGGGGCGGTTGAGGCGGGGATCCTGCAAGGCTGGAATCGGAGCCTGGGCATTCATCGGCGTTGTCTCTCCCTGTGGCGCCCGGGTCCGGGCACGCGGCTTATCGGGAGATCATGGGGCGACCTATTCTCAAGATAAATAGATGGATTATAATACATTGCATGAAAGAAATCGATCATTTGGCGCTCGACGGCCACGCCCTCGAGCTGTTCCTCTCCGTGCTGGAGGAAGGTTCGGTCACGGCGGCGGCGACGCGGCTCGGCCTGACGCAGTCGGCCGTCAGCCACGGCCTGAACAAGCTGCGGCGGATCGCGGGCGATCCGCTGTTCGCCAAGTCCGGCCGCGGCATCGTCGCCACCGCGCACGCGCAGGCACTGGCCGCCAAGGCGCGCGCCCTGATCGACGAGATGCGCAGCTTTGCCGGCGGCGTCAGCTTCACCCCGGCCACGGCGCAGCTCTCGCTGACGATCGCCGCCAACGATTTCCAGCGCGACCTGCTGCTGCCGCGGTTCTTCGATCATGTTGCGGGACAGGTAAAGGGTCTGAACCTGCGCGTGATCCCCTCGCAATCGCCCTCGCCCGCGATGCTGCGCGAAAACCGCTGCGATCTCCTGATCACGCCGCTGCCGCCGTCGGGCATCGACATCGTGCAGAAACGCCTGCTGAGCGATCACTATGTCTGCTATTTCGATCCCAGGGCGCGCACTGCTCCGTCCGGCCGCAGCGCCTATCTGGCGGCGCGCCACATCACCGTGGTCTACACCGACAATGAGCGGCTCGACTTCGACCGCCGGCTGGCCGCAAGCGGATTCCACCGCGACATCGCGATCTCCGTGCCGAGCTTCTCCGGCGTGCCGTCCTTCCTGCGCGGATCGCAGATGCTGGCGAGCATGCCGAGCCTGCTTGCCTCCGGCGTGATGCACGGTTTCGCGCAAACGCGGATACCGCTGGCCTCGCGCACGCGAACGCTCGCCGAGCTGCCGATGTTCATGGTCTGGCACCAGCGCTACCAGAAGGATCCGGCCCATCGCTGGGTCAGGAATCAGCTCGAGATTGTCGCAACGACGGCAGCCGGCGGCTGACCGCATCGACTGCGTCCGAGCGGGCCCGGATCGCGCACGGCCATGCTCGGGACTGGTCACGGCGACGCCCAGCCCCTCGCCAAACCCACTGGTTGAGCGCGGGCGGCCACGCTAGAATTCGGCCATGACAGTGACCGACATTGCGAGCCGAACCTACAATCACAGCTGGCGGCTGGATCCCATCATCCGCAGCCTGCTGGATACCGACTTCTATAAGCTATTGATGTTGCAAATGATTCGGGAAGATTACCCGGATCAGCAGGTGACGTTCTCGGTCATCAACCGGTCGCGCCATGTGCGGCTCGCCGAGACCATCGATGAGGGTGAGCTGCGCGCCCAGCTCGACCATGCCCGCACCATCCGCTTCACCAAGAAGGAGCTGATCTGGCTCGCCGGTAACACATTCTACGGCAAGACCCACATGTTCTCGGCGGACTTCATCCGCTGGCTCGCCGAATTCCGCCTTCCCGAATACGAGCTGCGCAAGGTCGAGGGTCAATACGAGCTGCATTTCCACGGACCCTGGACCCACACCACGATGTGGGAGATCCCGGCGCTCGCCATCCTCAACGAATTGCGCTCCCGTTCGGCGATGAAGGGCCGCGGCCGTTTCGAGCTCGACGTGCTGTATGCCCGCGCCAAGGCCAAGCTGTGGACCAAGGTGGAGCGGCTGCGCAAGCTGGAGAATTTGCGGTTGTCGGACTTCGGCACCCGCCGCCGCCACGGCTTCCTGTGGCAGCGCTGGTGTGTCGAGGCAGTAAAGGAAGGCCTGGGCTCGTCCTTTATCGGCACCTCCAACGTGCTGCTCGCGATGGATAACGATCTCGAAGCCATCGGCACCAACGCGCACGAGCTGCCGATGGTCGCGGCAGCGCTCGCCAAGGACGACGAGGAATTGCGCTGGGCGCCCTATCGCATTCTCGACCAGTGGCGCCAGACCTATGGCGGCAATCTGCTGATCGCGCTGCCCGACGCCTTCGGCACCAAGGCGTTCCTGCGCGATGCGCCGGAATGGGTCGCCGACTGGACCGGCTTCCGTCCCGACAGCGCGCCGCCGATCCAGGCCGGCGAAGAGATCATCAAATGGTGGGAGAAGATGGGACGCAATCCCAAGGACAAGCTGCTCGTCTTCTCCGACGCCATGGATGTCGGCTCGATCGAGGAGACCTATCACCATTTCGCCGGCCGCGTGCGGCTCTCCTTCGGCTGGGGCACCAATCTCACCAACGACTTCGTCGGCTGCACGCCGGACGGCTCGTTCAACCTCGATCCGATCTCGCTGGTCTGCAAGGTGTCGTCGGTCGACGGCCATCCGGCCGTCAAGCTCTCCGACAACCCGGAGAAGGCGACCGGAATGCCCTCCGAGATCGATCGGTACTTGCGCGTCTTCGGTGACGCCGGTCGCGTGCGCAAGCCGGTGCTGGTCTAGAATTCTCTCGATCGGGTAAATCGCACGCGACGAATGCGAGGCATCGGCTCGCCGACGCTGCGCCAGTTCCGATCTTCCGGCATTTGAAGCGATCTGCACCCATCCACTTCACAGCGCCTTCACTCTGCGACGCAGTCCCTATCGCTTTCAGGTCGAGTTAAGCAACGATCTCCTCTACTTGGCGTTGCAGGCGCAACGCTCCGCTGGGGTCGTTGATCGATTTGGGGAACGCAGGGTGTTTCGCAGAACAGCGTCTTCGACGAAGGGACACAGCTTCCTTCATGTCATCAAGCTCGTCTCGCCTTTCGTCATGGTCGTCGTGCTCCAGGCGGCGATCGCGGGATTCAGTCTCGAAGTGATGTCGTCGGTCCGCGCCTATGTCGCGGGCGAAGCGTTGTGGTCGCGCTCGCAGAAGAACGCCGTCTATTTCCTCAATCTCTATCTGCATTCGGGCAAGGCCAGCCAGTTCACGCAATACCAGGCCTCGCTCGCCGTTCCGATCGGCGACGAGTTCGCACGCTGGGCGCTCGAGCGCGATCCGATCGACGTCGAGGCCGCCCGCATCGGGTTTCTGCAAGGCGGCAACCATCCCGACGATGTTCCGGGCTTGATCTGGCTGTTTCGCTACTTCAATGGCGTCAGCTTCCTCCAGGAGGCGATCCGCGAGTGGGCCGCGACCGACCCCATGCTGCTGGAGCTGAGCGTGTTCGGCGAGGTGATCCGGTCCGAGCTGGAGAGCGGCCCGGTTCAGGACAAGGACCGCCTGCAATTCCTGTCGTCGCGGCTCTCGGACCTCAACGCTCAATTCACGGTGCATGCCAACCGCTTCTCCACCGTGCTCGGCGAAGGCTCCCGCGCCATCAAGGTGACGCTGACCTGCATCAACATCGTCACTGCGGTGATGCTGATCGTGCTCCTGGTCTGGCACACGCGGCGATTGGTGTTGCAACGACAGGCATTCGAGGACGCCTTGCATGCCGAGAAGGAGCGCCTCGCCTTTCAGGCTTCGCACGACTGGCTGACCGGCCTTTCCAACCGCCGCGCCTTCGAAGCGCGCCTGCAAAGCGAGCTGGACAACACCGCGGCGGGTTCGCTCGCATTGATCCTGCTCGACCTCGACCAGTTCAAGAGCGTCAACGACAGCTGCGGCCATCTCGCCGGCGACCGCCTGCTTTGCCAGGTTTCGCAGCTGCTGCAACAGGATCGGCGGCGGCATGATCTGGTGGCCCGGCTCGGCGGCGACGAATTCGGCCTGATCCTGCCGCAGTGCTCGCCCGCGAACGCCGTCGATATCGCCGAACGGTTGCGCCGGTCGCTCGAGATGTTCAGCTTCGCCTGGGACGATCGTTGCTTTACTGTGACCGCGAGCGTCGGCGTCACCTGCATTGCCGATCGCGACACCACGCTCGAAGACGCGATGCGGCGCGCGGACGCCGCCTGCTATCGCGCCAAGGAAAAGGGACGCAACCGGGTCCAGGTCGACAGTGCGAAAGCGGACGTCGTCCTCGTTGCGTCCCGGCCGCGCGAGGCTGTCCGCGCCTGACGCGGCTCATCGCCGGCTGGGGATCCCAAGACCGGCCAAATGCGCGTCCAGGAACTGTTCGACCTGCTGACGCAGCATCTGCGATGGCACGGCCACCATGCGCTCCTCGAGGCCGAGCGAGATGATGCCATGCACGGCCGAAAACAGCGTGCGCGACAGCAGCGCGATCTTCACGTCGTCCGCATCCGGTAGCACCCGCACAAGGGGCGGATGCATCAGCGCAAACGCATCCATCACCATCTGGAGGATGTCGTCGGGATAAGGACGGTCGTCCTCCATCCGGTGCTCGAACAGCGAACGCAGCAGATTGGCGTGCTCGGCGAAGAAGTCGAGATAGGTCTCCGCCAGCCCATAGAGCTGGCGAACCGGATCCTCGGCCGGAACCCCTTGCAGTCGCAGCGTCAGCGCCTGAACCGTCTCCCGATTGACGGTCAATATCACCCCGTCGAAATCGCCGAACTCGTTATAGACGCTGCCGACCGAGCAGCTGGCAGCTTCCGCGACGTCCCGAACCTTCAATGATCTCAATCCTTTAGTCGCGATAATGCTGCGGGCGATCTCCAGGATCTGGAGCCGCCGCCGATTTTTTTTCTGGTCTCGCAGCGATTCGTCTTGAACATTGTTCATTTTCAAGCTACTCACGTGAACATTGTTCAAATTAACCCGGAGACCCGCAAAATGCAAACCCTCGCTGTTGATATCGCCTCCACTTTCGTTGATGACGCCGCCGCTCTGGCGACCGGCCTCGGTCGCGCCCTGCTGCGGTTCGCCATGGCTCCGATTGATCGCATCGCCAATGCCTGCGACATTGCCGGCGTGCTGGCCGAACGGCGCGCGACCTTCCGCATGTGGCGGGCCAGTCGCACCCGTGCCCGTCACGACGGCCGCCGGTTCAGCATGATCCGCCGCTTCTCGCCCTTTCGCCATCTGGCCCATCTCACCTGAGGCAACGGTTCGGAGCGGCTAGAATGCAAGGGCCGGTTGCAACAAAGGACTCACCATGTCCCGACATTCGCAGCCCATCCCGCGATCCTCGGCGATGCGGTTCACTTTTCCTCATCGTCCGGCGCGATATCCCCGACAGGTGCGGCCCTTCCGCCCGACCAGATATTTGCGAACCTAACGAGATCACTTGGAGACCAACAGGATCGGAGGACCGGGGGACAGAGCAGGCGGTGACCGTCGTCACCCCGCAATCGTTCGCCCCATATCCTTCCGGTCGTGACTTTTCACTAACAGTAACAACCTCAGGCTGCCTTTCCAAAACAGGACTAGTCATGATCAGGGATTTGATGTCGTCACGCCGCTTTGCGCCGCTGTTCTGGGCGCAGTTCTTCTCGGCGCTCAATGACAACGTGCTCAAGAACGCACTCGTCATCATCCTGCTTTACAGTGCCGCAACCGGCCACGGCGATGCCCTGGTGACGGTGGCAGGCGCCGTCTTCATCTTCCCCTATTTCATCCTGTCCGGGCTCGGCGGCCAGCTCGCTGACAAATACGTCAAATCCGTCGTCGCAAGGCGGCTCAAATTCGCCGAGATCTTCGCCGCGGCCTTTGCCGCCGCCGGCTTCTTCCTGCATTCGGTGCCCCTGCTGTTCGCAGCGCTGGCGCTGTTCGGCATCATCGCCGCCCTCTTCGGCCCCGTGAAATATTCGATGCTGCCGGACCAGCTCGAGCTCGGCGAGCTCGCGACCGGCAACGCGCTGGTCGAAGGCGCGACCTTCATGGCCATCCTGCTCGGCACCGTCGCCGGCGGCCAGTTCGTCGCCGGCTCCGCGCACATGGGCTGGGTCGCATCGGCCGTGGTCGTGCTGGCGCTGTTGTCCTGGGCCTTCGCCTCGCGCATTCCCGCGACCACGCCGTCCGCGCCCGATTTGCCCGTCAACGCCAATCCCTGGACCTCGACGCTGAGCCTGCTGAGGACGCTGCACGCCGACCACCGGCTGTGGGACGGCACCGTGATCGTCTCCTGGTTCTGGCTGGTGGGCGCCATCGTGCTGTCGCTGCTGCCGGCCCTGATCAAGGAGGTCGTCGGTGGCACCGAGGGCGTGGTGACGCTGTGCCTTGCGGTCTTCGCGATCGGCATCGCCATCGGCTCGCTGTTCGCGGCCAGCCTGAGCCACGTTCGCCCGAATCTCGCGCTGGTGCCGATCGGCGCCATCATCATGGGCTGCGCCGGCCTCGACCTCGCCTGGGCCATCGCCGTGACCGCCAAGGGTCAGGACATCACCGCGGCCAGCTTCGCGACCTCGTTCGCCGGCCTGCGTATGCTCGCCGACTTCGTCGCCTTCGCCTTCGGCGGCGGCCTGTTCGTCGTTCCCTCCTTCGCCGCCGTGCAGGCCTGGTCGGCACCGAACGAGCGCGCCCGCATCATCGCTGCCGGCAACGTGCTGCAGGCCGCCTTCATGGTGGTCGGCTCGCTGTTCGTCGCGCTGCTCCAGGCGGGCGGGCTGCATGTCGGCTGGATCTTTTTCGGCCTCGGCATCGCCAGCTTCGGCGCGGTGTGGTTCGTGCTCAATAAATGGGGCAAGGAAGGCGTGCGCGACTTCGGCTCGCTCTTGTTCCGCGCACTGTTCCGCACCGAGGTTCGCGGGCTCGAGAACCTGCCGCCTCCCGGCACGCGGATGCTGATCGCGCCGAACCATGTCAGCCTGATCGACGGCCCGCTGCTGCACGCCGTGCTGCCGATCGACGCGAGCTTCGCGGTCGATACCGGCATCTCCAAGGCCTGGTGGGCCAAGCCCTTCCTGCGCGTGGTCAAGCACTACACCATGGACCCGACCAAGCCGCTCGCCGCACGCGACCTGATCAAGCTGGTCGCCGCCGGCGAACCGGTGGTGATCTTCCCGGAGGGACGCATCACCGTCTCCGGCTCGCTGATGAAGGTCTATGACGGCACCGCGATGATCGCCGACAAGGCCGACGCCGTGGTCGTGCCGGTCCGCATCGAGGGCGCGCAGCGCTCGCATCTCAGCTACCTCAACGGCAGCCAGATCAAGCGTTCGTGGTTCCCGCGCGTGACGGTCACGATCCTGCCGCCGGTCAAGCTCCCGATCGATGAACAGCTGAAGGGCAAGGCACGCCGCAATGCCGCGGGCGCCGCGCTCCAAGACGTGATGATCGATGCGATGGTCAAGAATGCCATGCTCGATCACACCCTGTTCGAAGCGCTCGGCCACGCCTATCGCGACCGCGACACCGGCAAGGTCATCATCGAGGATGCGCTCGGCACCACGCTGACCTATCGCAAGCTGATCCTCGGCGCGCAGGTGCTGAGCAGCAAGCTCGAAGCCGGCACGTCGGCCGGCGAGAATGTCGGCGTGCTGCTGCCGAATTCGGCGGGCGTTGCTGTCGTGTTCATGGCGCTGCAGAGCATCGGCCGCGTCCCGGCGATGCTCAACTTCTCCGCCGGCCCGGTCAACGTCCTCGCCGCCATGAAGGCCGCGCAGGTCAAGACCGTGCTGACCTCGAAAGCCTTCATCGAGAAGGGCAAGCTCGACAAGCTGATGACCGCGATCTCCGCGGAAGCGCGCGTGGTCTATCTCGAGGACGTCCGCGCCTCGATTGGCACGGCCGACAAGATCAAGGGCCTGCTCGCCGGCACCGCGCCGCGCGTCGCCCGTCAGGCAAACGATCCGGCCGTGGTGCTGTTCACGTCGGGCTCGGAAGGCACGCCCAAGGGCGTGGTGCTGTCCCATCGCAACATCCTCGCCAACGCCGCGCAGGCGCTGGCGCGGGTCGATGCCAACGCCAACGACAAGGTGTTCAACGTGCTGCCGGTGTTCCACTCCTTTGGGCTCACTGGCGGAATGATGATGCCGCTGCTCGCGGGCATTCCGATCTACATGTACCCTTCTCCGCTGCACTACCGCATCGTGCCCGAGCTGATCTACCAGACCGGCGCCACGATCCTGTTCGGCACCGATACGTTCCTCACCGGCTATGCGCGCTCGGCGCATGCCTACGACTTCCGCACGCTGCGCCTCGTGATCGCCGGCGCCGAGGCGGTCAAGGACCGCACGCGCCAGGTGTTCATGGAGCGCTACGGCATCCGCATCCTCGAAGGCTATGGCGTCACCGAGACGGCGCCGGTGCTGGCAATGAACACGCCGATGGCCAACCGTCCCGGCACCGTCGGCCGCCTGTCGCCGCTGATGGAAAGCCGCCTCGATCCGGTCCCCGGCATCGAGGAAGGCGGACGTCTCTCGGTGCGCGGACCGAACGTGATGCTCGGATACTTGCGGGCCGAAAATCCCGGCGTGCTCGAAAAGCTCGCCGAGGGCTGGCACGACACCGGCGACATCGTGGCCATCGACTCCGCCGGCTTCATCACCATCAAGGGCCGCGCGAAGCGCTTTGCCAAGATCGCGGGCGAAATGGTCTCGCTGTCGGCGGTCGAGGCCATCGCGACGACGCTGTGGCCGCAGGCCGCCTCGGTCGCGGTGTCGATCCCCGACCAGCGCAAGGGCGAACGCATCGTGCTGCTGACCACGGAGAAGAGCGCCGAGCGCAGCGCGATGCAGGCCCAGGCCAAGACGATCGGCGCCTCCGAGCTGACCGTTCCCGCGACGATCATGGTGGTCGACAAGGTACCGCTGCTCGGCACCGGCAAGACCGACTATGTCACCGCAACGACGATGGCCCGCGAGCAGGCGCCCGCGCCGGAGCGCGAGGTGGCGTGAGGCTCATGATCGTCGCACCGGCGAATGCCCGGTGCGACGATCCCGTCACTTGAGCAGGAGATAGCGGACCGGGTTGTCGTCACACTGCCCTGCTCCGCACTCCAGCACGGTCGACAGCAGATTTGCGGCAACCAGAACTGCGAAGATCGCGAACACCGCGTTCGATGCCGGACCGTTCAGAGGCACGGCGCCATCGCGGTCGTCCGTCACGTCCTTCAGGACGAAGACGAGCGCGACATAGCAGACGATTCCGACCGCCGCGATCAGCGCCCAGGTGTAGAAATGCAAGCCCAGCAGCGTCGAACCGTAGCCGGGATCGCCGGGCGCGAGATGCAGCGACACCTGCCGCATCGAAATGAAGCCGGTAACGAGGCTCGCAATGAGGATCATCGCATAGTGCGACGGACGCTCGCCGAGACGCATGTTGAACAGGAATCCCATGCCGATCGCGATGAACCCGGCCCGTTGCAGCAGGCAGAGCGGACAGGGCAACTCGCCAAGCGCAAGCTGATAGAAGAATGCGACAGCCAGGATCAGCGAGATCCCGAGCAGCCCCAGCATATTCAGGATCGCCCCGACCGACCGCCGTCCGCTCACCTCTGTCGCGCCCATCTCGTCACCCTCAGAACGAGAATTTCAGCGGATCGGTCGCGTGGTGGAAGAACCATGCGATGGCGACGACCATGGTTGCGCTCCAGAGCGCATAGCTCAGCCCCGCGCGCGAACGCCAGACCGACGCGCAGCCTGCGAGCGCCAGCAGAAAGGGCAGAAACATGTACATCAGCGTGGGCTCCCCAAGCGATTCGCGCATCGCGCGAACAGCCCCAGAGATACGTCAGCGCCGCATGCCCCTCAAGAGCCGGCTTCGCTGCGCCGCTCCTGCGCATAACGCACCAGGGCCACGAAGCGATAGATGCCGTGCACGAACTTGCCATAGGGCATGGTGATGAACAGCGCGAACACCGCGCCAAGATGCAGCGCCAGCAGCGGCCCCATGGCAGAGGTCTCGCGTAGGACGAGAAGCAGCATGCCGGTAAGGCCGGTCAGCAACAGCATGGCGATGAAGCCGACATCCATGCCGTAACGGTTCTCGTCGAGCAATGCCGGATCGCGCTGGGTCTTGGCCGTGAACAGGCCGATCGGACCGACAATGAGGCCGATGCCACCGAGCGTGCCGAGCACCACGGGCAGATCCCACCACGGATACGGCGCCTCGCGGCCGAGCAGATAGTGGTACAGCGTGGCCACCGAGGTCGCGGCAAAGCACAGCAGGAAGCCGTAGAACGTCAGATGGTGATACAGCTTGCGCCGGTCAGTCGGCTTGTCGTCCTCATTGTAGCAACCAACGCCGCCGCCATGGAGATAGCGCAGCTCGCCGGCGTCGCGGACCGCCTGGAAGATGGAGCCGCCTTCGGCGCGGCCGCCGATGGGTGAGCCGATGTCGCGCCAGAACGCACGCACGCTCATGACGAGGGCCAGGATGGCATAGAGGAAGGCGGCGCTGAACAAGGCGGCCATCGCATTGTGCGGCATCAATTTGTAGAACGCCCCGGGGCCGGTGTGGATGCCGAACAACACGCTGCGGTCGTTCAGGGCTGCGAAGCCGAGGATGAAGGCTGCCATGCTGAGCGCGGCGATGATGCTGATGACGAGACCGTTGCGCGCGAACGCTCCGGACAGCGCCTGCGGCCAGGCATAGGCCGCATAGGATTCGGCACGCGCAACCGCCAGCGTCTTGGGGACGTTGACGTTGAACTCGTGCGGCGGCGAGAACTGGCAATCGACGTAGCAGGCGCCGCACGAATGGCAGAGGTTGGCGAGGTAGTTGAGGTCGCCATCAGAGAAGGCGCGACGCATCTCCATCGCCGGAAACACCGCGCAAAGACCCTCGCAGTAGCGGCAGGAATTGCAGACCGTCATCAGACGGTCGGCCTCGTCCAGAATTCTGGTTCCGTGCATGGCGTTACTTCGTCAGGCCCTTGGCCTCGAGCCATTTCTGGATCAGGCCTGCGACCTCGAGGTTGTTCTTGTCCATCATCACCATGTGGGAATTGCCCTTGATGCCGGCTTGTGGGAGGTCGACGATGTCAACGCTGCCTCCGGCCGCCTTGATGGCATCCGCGAAGGCGATGCCGTTGGCGCGGATTTTTGGCCAGCGCGAGTCGCGCTCGATATAGTCGCCATAGATGATCAGGGTCGGGATGTTCTTCAGCACAGCCGCCTTGGCGAGATCGCCGATGCCGGCCGGCTCGATCGCGATCAGCGCCTTGACCTTGTCGGGCCGGGCCTGCGCGACCTTGAAACCGAAGGTGCCGGCCTGGCTGTGGAACAGGATCACCGATGGGCCGACGCGATCGATCTCGGCAATATAAGCGGCGATGGTCGCATCATCCGTCGTGGTCCAGCGCGGCACGTTCTGCTTGACGAAATTCTCGTAGCCCTCGACGGGAAACTGGTTGCCCGGCAGCACTTTCCGCTTCGCAGGATCGGGATCGTAGGAGTTTGGCCCATCGCCGATGCGGAAGCGCTCGAACGGATTGGCCGTGGTCAGGAAGACCGGCTCGCCTTTGAAGATGTCGGGGTACTGCGCCCAGCCCGCGCGTCCGCGCTCCACCGCGTCTGAATTGTAGACAGCCCATCCCTTGCGCAGGAAATAGTTCAGCCAGCCTTCGCGTCCGTCGGGTGTCGTCTCGTAGGTGACGCCGGTCAGTCCACCGCCGTGCCACATCAGCAGCGGGTATGCGCCCTTCTCGTTGGCCGGCAGGAAATACTGCACGTACATCTGCTCGACCTGATAGGTGCCGTTGGGATCGACCTTGGCCGGCACGCCGCCAGGCGCAAACACAACCTCCCTCACCGGCTTGCCGGAGATTTCGACGAGACGCCCGCCGACATGGAACGAGCCCATGTCGCGCAGGGTGATCGGCTCGGCGGCGCGGGCGTGGCCGATCATCAGCAACGCCGCGGTCGAAGCAATGGCAAGGCGTGACATGGTTGCTCCCTTTATCTTTTCTTTGCCCTAGTTCTTGGCGTGGCGCGCCGCTTCCCGTCCTGCGATGCGTCCGAACACGCTGCCGATGGTCATGCCCATGCCGGCAGCATAGCCCTTGCCGAGCACGTTCCCGGCCATGATCTCGCCCGCCGCGAACATGTTGGCCGACGGCTTGCCGTCAGCCATCAGCATCCGCGCCTCCTTGTTCACGCGCGTGCCGAGATAGGTGAAGGTGATCCCGGGCCGCACCGGATAGGCGAGATAGGGCGGCGTCTCGATCTTGCGCGCCCAGTGCGTCTTTTGCGGCGTGATGCCTTCGGTGCGGCAGTCGTCGAGAATGGTGTGGTCGAACGTGCCTGATAGCACCGCGGCGTTGAACTCGGTGATGGTCTTTTCCAGCGCAGCCGGATCGAGCTCGAGCTTGCCCGCGAGCTCGGCAATGGTCTGCCCCGCGATCGGCGGGAACAGCGTCGGCATGAAGCTGGTAACAACAGTCGAATCGAAAATGATGTAGGCGATCTGGTCGGGCTGCGCCGCGACGAGGCGGCCCCAGATCGCGTAGCGCTTGGGCCAGATGTCCTCGCCCTCGTCATAGAAGCGCTGGGCGTGCTTGTTGACGACGATGCCGAACACGACCGAGTCGTGCCTTGTGATGATGCCGCCGTCGAATTTCGGCGCACGGGCGTCGATCGCGACCGCATGGCACTGGGTGGGATCGCCGACCTCCTGCACGCCCTTGTCGAGCAGCATCTTCAGGATCGAGCCGCGGTTATAGGGTGTGCCGCGGATCAGGAAATTGTCGGCGGCCTCGCCCCAATATTGCTTCAGCCATTCGATGTTGGCCTCGAAGCCGCCGGCCGCGGCCACCAGCGAGGTCGCGCGGATCTCGGTCTCGCCCTTGATCGGCCGCTTCAGGTGCGCGGCGAGGAACATACCGTGCTCGATCACGAGGTCGGTGACCTCGGCATCGTATTCGACCTCGACGCCGAGCTGCTCGGCGGTGAGATAGAGCGCGTTCAGCATCGCGCGGCCGCCGCCGAGGAAGAAGGAATTGGTGCGGCCGAGACTCAGCGTGCCGCCGAGCGAGGGCTGCCAGCGCACGCCCTGCTCCACGATCCAGTTCAGGATGTCCTTGGACTCCCGGATCATGTGGCGGGCGAGAACCTCGTCGGTCTGCCCGCCGGTGACGCGCAGCAGATCCTCCCAGAACTCGTCTTCGGTGTAGGGGCCGGTCAGGATCTCGGTGGCCGCGTCATGGGCGCAACGCATATTGCGGGTGTGGCGGGTATTGCCGCCGCGATAGAATTTTGGCGCGCCTTCGAGCACCAGCACCGAGGCGCCGCCGCGGCGCGCCGAGATCGCCGCGCACAGCGCCGCGTTGCCGCCGCCGATCACCAGCACGTCGTATTTGCTGCCCATGCCGTCTGCCCGATGCGACGAAGTTGGAGACATTCTGCCCGCCGGTGGCTTCGATCAATGCCGCCGCCATTGCGCACTTTTGTATACAAAGATATACAAAAGACACGCAAGCGGCATCTCTGCATGGGCAGGATGCGTGTTGAGGGACCATGGCCAGACGCCCGGCAAAGGCAGGCGGATCGATCGCGCGCGGCGCCGGCGTCGCGCTGGGCGAGGCCGTGTTCCGCTCGCTCTGCGAGGCGCTGCAGGCCGGCAGCTACCGCGCCGGCGACCGGCTGCGCGAGGAAGAGGTCGCCCAGCGGCTCAAGGTCAGCCGCACTCCGGTGCGCGAGGCCCTGGGACGGCTCGCGGCGCGCGGCTTCGTCGAGCCCGCCGGCGGCCGCGGGCTCATCGTACGCAACCTCGACATCTCCGAGGTGCTCGAGCTCTACGCCATGCGCGAGATCATGGAAGGCGCCGCCGCGCGCCTTGCCGCCGAGCATGCCTCGGCGCCCGAGGTCGATGCACTCAGGGATATCGAGCAAGCCTTTGTCGAGGCGTCCGCGACCGACGCCGCCGAGATGGCGAAGCTCAACCGCGCCTTCCACGAAGCGATCTGCCGCGCCGCGCGCAACCGCTATCTCGACAACGCCTCCCGTGAATTGCAGGACTGGATCGCCCTGCTCGGCCCGACCACCTTCACGGTCACGGGCCGCCCCTCGACCAGCCATGGCGAGCACCAGGCCATCGTCGAGGCCATCGCCACGCGCGACGGCGACAAGGCCGAGCAGCTCGCGCGCGCACATATCCGCGAAGCGCTGCGTTGCCGGCTGAAATTGTTGCAGAAGCAGTAGCCGGAACGCTTAGGCCAGCACGTCCGCAACGACCGCTTTCGCGACATCCCGCACGTCAGTGGGCTTGAGCCGCACCTGCAAGCCGCGCTGGCCGCCGTTGAGATAGACAAGGTCATGGGCGAGCGCGCTCTGCTCGATCACGGTGCGGACCGGCTTGCGCTGCCCGAACGGGCTGATGCCGCCGACCTTGTAGCCGGTGACGCGCTCGGCTTCGGGCGGCTTCATCATCTGCGCCGACTTGCCGCCCACGGCCGCGGCGAGCTTCTTCATGGACACTTCCTGGTCGGACGGGACGATCACGCAAACCGGCTTGCCGTCGACCAGCGCCATCAGAGTCTTGAGGACGCGCGCCGGATCCTCGCCGAGTGCGGCCGCGGCCTGAAGGCCAATGCTCTCGGCGTCGGGATCGTAGTCGTAGCTGTGGACGGTGAAGGCGACGCGGGCGACTTCAAGCGCGCGGGTGGCGGGGGTGGCTTTGGACATGGGCCACACTTACCACCGCCATTGCGAGGAGCGAAGCGATGAAGCAATCCAGAAGCCCGCCAAGGAGGCAGCCTGGATTGCTTCGCTTCGCTCGCAATGACGGTGTTGGGCACAGTTGCCCGCCCCCCTCGGTGTCGTCCCCGCGTTCGCGGGGACGACAGTGGAGTTTGGAGGTGTTACGCCGTCAGACTCGACAGGACCCTACTCCGCCGCGTCCCGCATCTCCACGCGCTCGGCCCTTGCTGCGCAGAACTTGAACTCCGGGATCTTGCCGAACGGGTCGAGCGCCGGATTGGTCAAGAGGTTCGCCGCCGCCTCCGCGTAGCAGAACGGCATGAACACCATGTTCTCCGGCACGTCGCGGTCGGAGCGGACCTTGACCTCGACGGCACCGCGGCGGGTCTCCAAGCGAATGAAATCGCCCGGCGCAAGCTTCTTCCTGCGCATGTCCTTCGGCGACATGAACGCCACCGCCTCCGGCTCGATCTGATCGAGCACCTGGGCACGGCGCGTCATCGAGCCGGTGTGCCAGTGCTCCAGCACGCGGCCGGTCGAGAGCACCATCGGATACTCGGCGTCGGGCAACTCATCCGGCGGGACGACCTTGGCCGGCACGATCTTGCCGCGGCCGCTCGCGGTCGGAAAGCCCGTGGTGAAGATGATCTCGTTGCCGGGCTTGTTCGGATCATCGGCCGGATAGGTGACGGCGCCTTCGCGCACCAGCCGTTCCCAGCTGATGTTCTTGAGCGACGGCATCAGTTCTGCCATCTCGGTGTAGACGTCGCCGGGGCCCGAATAATTCCACGGCAGGCCCATGCGCTTGCCGATCTCCTGGATGATCCAGAGATCCTGCCGCGCATCGCCCGGCGGCTTGATCACCTGGCGCGCGAGCTGCACGCGGCGATCGGTGTTGGTGAAGGAGCCCTCCTTCTCGGCGAAGGCCGAGGCCGGCAGGATGACGTCGGCGTGGAACGCGGTCTCGGTGACGAACAGATCCTGCACCACGAGATGATCGAGCATCGCGAGCGCCTGGCGCGCATGCTGGAGATCGGGATCGGACATCGCGGGGTTCTCGCCCTCGATATACATGCCCGTGATCTCGCCGGCGTGGATCGCGTTCATGATCTCGACCACGGTCAGGCCGCGGACAGGATCGAGATCCTGCTGCCACAGCTTCTCGAAGGCGCCGCGCATGTCGTCGCGGCCGACCGGCTGATAGTCCGGCAGGAACATCGGGATCAGGCCCGCGTCGGACGCTCCTTGCACGTTGTTCTGACCGCGCAGCGGATGCAGGCCGGTGCCGGGACGGCCGACCTGGCCGGTGATCAGCGCGAGCGCAATCAGGCAGCGCGCATTGTCGGTACCGTGGACGTGCTGGCTGATGCCCATGCCCCAGAAGATGATCGACGATTTTGCCCGCGCATAGGTGCGCGCGACCTCGCGCAGCGTCTGCGCCGGGATGCCGCAGATCGCCTCCATCTTCTCCGGCGTGAACTCCTTGATCTTCTCCTTGAGGTCCTCGAACCCCTCGGTGTAGCCGGCGATGTACTGGTCGTCGGTCAGGCCTTCGGTGATGATCGTGTTGATCATCGCGTTCAGCATCGCGACGTCCGAGCCCGGCTTGAACTGCAAATGCTTGGTCGCGTGACGCGACAGCGACTGCCGGCGCGGATCCATCACGAACAGCTTTGCGCCGTTCTGCTTGACCGCGTTCTTGATGAAGGTCGCGGCGACCGGATGGTTCACGGTCGGATTGGCGCCGATCACGATGATGACTTCGGCATCCATCGCGGCCGAGAACGGCGCCGACACCGCGCCCGAGCTCAGACCTTCGAACAGCGCCGCGACCGACGAGGCATGGCACAGGCGGGTGCAATGGTCGACATTGTTCGAGCCGAAGCCGGTGCGCACCAGCTTCTGGAACAGATAGGCTTCCTCGTTCGAGCCCTTAGCCGAGCCGAAGCCGGCCAGCGCCTTCACGCCCTTCTCGTCGCGGATCTTGACGAGGCCCTTGGCGGCGATGTCGAGCGCCTCCTCCCAGCTCGCTTCACGGAAATGCGTGAAGGGATTGGCCGGGTCGACCTGGTCGTTGGAATCCTTCTTCGCATTCGGCAGCCGCACCAGCGGCTTGGTCAGGCGATGCGGATGGTGGATGTAGTCGAAGCCGAAGCGGCCCTTGACGCAGAGACGGTTGTGATTGGCGGGACCGTCGCGGCCTTCCGCATAGATCACCTTCTCGTCCTTGACCTCATAGGTCACCTGGCAACCGACGCCGCAGAACGGGCAGAGCGAATCCACCTTCTTGTCGGCGTAGACGACGCGCGTCTGCTTCTCGTCGAGCATCACGGCCGGCATCAGCGCGCCGGTCGGGCAGGCCTGCACACATTCGCCGCAGGCGACACAGGTGGACTCGCCCATGGGATCATCGAAGTCGAACACGATCTTGGAATCGTGATTACGATAAGCCATGCCGATGACGTCGTTGACCTGGACCTCGCGGCAGGCGCGCACGCACAGGCCGCACTGGATGCAGGCATCGAGATTGACGCGCATCGCCGGATGGCTGGCGTCGGTCTCCCAGCGCTCGGCAGCGGGGAAACGGCTCTCGGTGACGCCGGTCGTCTCGGCCCAGTGCCAGAACTTCGAATCCGGATCGTGGCTGGTCTCGCGCGCCGGCTGGTCGGCGACCAGCAGCTCCATCACCATTTTTTGCGCAGCAGTTGCGCGCGCGGATTCGGTCTTCACCTTCATGCCGACCGACGGCGTGCGCTTGCACGACGCAGCCAGCACGCGCTCGCCCTCGATCTCGACCATGCAGGCGCGGCAATTGCCATCGGGGCGATAGTCGGGCGCCGGCGAATAGCAGAGATGCGGGATGTCGCGGCCCTGGCGTTTTGCGACCTGCCAGATCGTCTCGCCGGGCTTGGCCTCGACCTGCTTGCCGTCGAGCTCGAACGTAATTTTCGTCATTCGGCCGCTTCCTTGAACTCGTCAGGGAAATATTTGATCACGGAGGACAGCGGATTCGATGCCGCCTGTCCGAGCCCGCAGATCGAGGCATCGCGCATCGCCTGGCTCAATTCTTCCAGCAAGGCACGGTTCCAGACCGGCTTCTGCATCAGCAATGCCGCTTTCTGGGTTCCGACGCGGCACGGCGTGCACTGGCCGCAGCTCTCGTCCTCGAAGAACTTCATCAGGTTGAGTGCGGCTGCGCGCACGCTGTCCTTCTGCGACAGGATCACGATCGCGGCCGAGCCGATGAAGCAGCCGTATTTCTCCAGCGTGCCGAAATCGAGCGGGATGTCGTCCATCGATGCCGGCAGGATGCCGCCCGACGCGCCGCCCGGCAGGTACGCATAGAATTGATGGCCGTCGGCCATGCCGCCGCAATACTCATTGATCAGCTCGCGCACGGTGATGCCCGCAGGCGCGAGCTTCATGCCCGGGTTCTTGACGCGGCCCGAGACCGAGAAACTGCGCAGGCCATGACGCTCATGGCGGCCATGGCCCTTCCACCAGTCAGCGCCCTTTTCGACGATATCGCGCACCCACCACAGCGTCTCGATATTGTTGATCAGCGTCGGCAGGCCGAACAGGCCGACCTGGAACGGATAAGGCGGCTTGTGCCTGGGCAGGCCGCGCTTGCCCTCGATGCTTTCCAGCAGCGAGGATTCCTCGCCGCAGATATAGGCGCCGGCGCCGCGGCGCATGTGCAGCGTCGGGCCGCCCGGCGGGATCTTTGCGATCTCGCGCTCGAGGATCTCGCGCGAGGCCGGATATTCGTCGCGCAGATAGATGTAGACGTCGGAGGCCTGCACCACATGCGCGCCGATCAGCATGCCCTCGATGAAGCGATGCGGATCGGTTTCGAGATAATAGCGGTCCTTGAACGTGCCAGGCTCGCCCTCGTCGCCATTGATCGCCATCAGCCGCGGACCGGGCTCGCCCAGCACCGCGCGCCATTTGCGTCCCGTCGGGAAGCCGGCGCCGCCGAGGCCGCGCAGCGAGGCATCGTCGAGCGCCTTGAGCAGATCGTCCTTCGACAATTCGCCGGAGCGCACGCGACCCAGCAACTTGTAGCCGCCGCCGGCGACGTAGGCGTCGTAGTCGGTATAATCAGGCAAATGCGCGTGGGTATCGCCGGCCTTCGCCGCCGCCATGACATTCGCAACGGTGGCATGATCGACGAAGTTGTGGCCGACCTCAGCCGCCGGCGCCGTATCGCAGCGGCCGACGCAGGGCGCGCGCACGACGCGGATGCCGGGACCGGAGGCGTCCTGCAAATCCGCGAGCAGCTTTTCGCCGCCGAGCATCGCGCAGGTCAGCGAGTCGCAGACACGGATCGTGAGCGGCGGAACATTCGGCTCGCCTTCCTTCACCACGTCAAAATGCGCATAGAAGGTCGCGGTCTCGAACACTTCGGCGAAGGCGAGCTTCATCTCGTCGGCAAGCGCGGCAAGATGCGCGGCCGAGATCTGGTGGTACTTGTCCTGGATCAGGTGGAGATATTCGATCAGGAGATCGCGCCGCCGCGGGCGGTCGCCGAGCAATTGCTCGATCTCATGCGCGGCGGTCGGATCGACCTGCCGGCCCTTGGGCGTGGCCTTGGCGCGTCGGCGCCCCTCGCCCGGATGCTCGAATTCCCTGACCTTCTGAACGTCGTCGTTGCTGCTCATGGAAACGTCGCGTTCTCCTCAAAAGCGCGATGACCTCAGGCGGGATCGCCATCGCGATCCCCCCATTTCCAGGCCTGATGGACCGGGAACCGCGTCGTCCGGATCCCCTGAGTCAGGCCTCATTCCAGGCAACTCTAGCCTCTGGTATACCAGACGCCAAGTAAATTTAGAATGTGTCTATAGTCATTTAGGGGCGGGCAGCCGCCCTGCCACGCCCCCATACGCAAACTCAGGTGGAACCTCGCCTCACGTCTTGCTCATGCACTCCTCGATGTAGAACCAGCGATCGTCGCCGGTCAGACCCTTGGACTTAACCTCACCGCGGCAGGCCTTCAGCTTGGGCTTGTTGGCGGACCACTTCGCCTTCATGTCCTTCAGCTTCTGCATGGTGAGCTTGATCTTGCCCGGCGGCTTGGCGGCGGTCGTTGCCGCCGGCGCCGAAGTTGCGGGCGCCGTTGCGGTCTGTGCGGAGGCGGCGTGAAGGCCTGCGGCCAGCAGCATGGCAGCAAGGCAGATACGGGTACGAAGCATAAGAATCCCCCTAGATCCCATTCTTGACTTGAAAGACGAGCATCGCGGGAATGCCGGGCAGCCGGCACCCCGCGATGATGTAGGTTCAAAGATCAGAAGATCTTCACCGCGCTTTCCAGCGTCTTGTACACGCCATAGGCCAGCGGGATGGCGACGAAGGCCCAGAACAGCGCGGCCTTGGCGTCGAGACCGCCCGTGCCGATCCCGAACGAGCCGGTTTGCTGCGCCGCGTTCGCGCCCGCGCTCGAGGCTTGCAGCTTCGCCACCTCGGCCTCGCTCATGTACCACTTCGGATCGACCGGCTTGACCAGATAGTTGCAGATCAGGCCCGCGATCAGCATGGCGCAGAGGATGTACATGGTGGTGTTGTAGAGCTGGTCACGCGGCACGCCCGCCGCGAGCTGGAACTCGCGGATGTAGTTGACCACGACGGGGCCGATGATGCCCGCGGTCGACCACGCGGTCAGCAGCCTTCCGTGGATGGCGCCGACGAACTGGGTTCCGAACATGTCGGCGAGATAGGCCGGCACGGTGGCGAAGCCGCCGCCATACATCGACAGGATGATGCCGAAGCCGAGCACGAAGAGCAGCTTCGAGCCCATTGCCGCAAAGGTCGGCGCCAGCGCGTAGAGCACGATGCCGAGGATGAAGAACGTATAGTAGGTGTTCTTGCGGCCGATATAGTCCGACAGCGAAGCCCAGACGAAGCGGCCGCCGATGTTGAACAGCGACAGCAGGCCGGCAAAGCCCGCCGCGATGCCGGCGATCTGCGCCTTCTGCGCGGCGTTCAGCGCGTTGAAGCCCACATCAGGCAGGCCGATCAGCTTGCCCGCGAAGATTTCCTGCAGCATCGGCGAGGCCATGCCGATCACGCCGATGCCGGCGGACACGTTCAAGCACAGCACCCACCAGATCAGCCAGAACTCCGGCGTCTTGTGTGCGTTGTCGAGATGGACGTGATGCTCGGAGATCATCGTCTTCTTCTCGCTCGGCGGCGTCCAGCCCTCAGGCTTCCACCCCGTCGGCGGCAGGCGATAGCGGAAGGCGCCGATCATCATGAAGACGAAGTAGATCGCGCCCATGGTGAGGAAGGTTTCCCAGACACCGACCGAGGTCGGGCTCTTGAACACGTCCATCAGCCAGTTCGCCAGCGGCGCGCCGATCATCGCGCCGCCGCCAAAACCCATGATCGCCATGCCGGTCGCCATGCCGCGCCGGTCGGGGAACCACTTCACCAGCGTCGACACCGGCGAGATGTAGCCGAGACCGAGGCCGACACCGCCGATCACGCCGGAGCCGAGCCACATGATCCAGAGCTGGTGGAGATAGATGCCGATGGCGCCGAGCACGAGGCCGCCGCACCAGCACAATGCCGCGACGAAGCCAGCCTTGCGCGGTCCGGCACGCTCGAGCCAGCCGCCCCACAGCGCGGCGGAGACGCCGAGCACAACGAAGAACAGCGTGTACATCCACCCGAGGCTTGCGACCTTCCAGTCGCAGGTCGTGGTGAACAGCTCCTGCCACAGCGAGATGTCCGGACAGGCCTTCGGCGCGGTCAATCCGATCGCGCGCGACAGCGGCAGCCAGAACACCGAGAAGCCATAGGCCATGCCGATGCAGAGATGGATGCACAGCGCCGCCGGCGGCACCAGCCAGCGATTGAAGCCGGCGGTCGCGATGGTCCGCTCGCGATCAAGAAAACCTGCGCCGGCGCCCGATATCGTTCCAGCGCTCTCAATAGTAGCCATACATTCCTCCCCTAAGCCGCCCTTCTGAACAGCCTGCCGCAAAAGATCCTGATCCTCAGCCCGTTGCGGGGCAGCCAATTGTCCCTGCTGCTCCGCTCAATCATCCGACGCGCGCCAGGATCGTTGCGCGCATCCCAAAAGTTAACCCCGCAAGCGGGGCGCTATGCCGATACGACGTGCAAGCTTCGTGTGGCCCCTTGATCCGCGTATCGCAGACAAGACTCAACCTCCGCGCCTGCACGGAGATTGTCAATTGGGGCAGAAGCCGTGATCGATGTCGATAGACAAATGGTCGGTATCAGCGCGGTAACGTCCTCAAGGACGCAGCGCAGCATTGATGCTTTCTATTGGACCATTTGTCTTTTCTATCAAGAACACGATGCGCGCGTCGTTGCGCTCGGTGATCTCCACCGTGTCGCCCGTCTCGCGGATCAGGTTCGGGATGTCAATCACCGACAGCGGATCGGTGCAGTGCACTTCGAGCTGATCGCCCGGCTGCAAAGGCTTCAGCGCCTTGCGCGTTTTCAAGGCAGGCAGCGGGCATTTCAAACCGGTGAGATCGAGCGTCGTTCTGGTCATGGGCGCAACATGGCGAGGCGAAGCATTGGCGTCAACGAAGGAGCGTCAGAGCAAATCCGCATAGGACAGAAAACCTACACGCTGGTCGGGCTCGACCCGAATGATGTCCTCGCCGAGCTCGATGAGGCCGTCGGTCTCGACCAGCGAGGACAACAGGCCGGCACCTTCACGCGGGAACTTGACCGCCTCCAGCGCACCATCCTCTCCGCGCCGCAATGACGCGCGAACATATTCGCGGCGGCCGATCTTCTTCTTGTAGGTGAACGCGGCGCGCACCGGGATCGGGAACAGCGGCTCGGGCAGGCTGCCGGCGAGCGCCAGCACCGTCGGCCGCACCACATGGACGAAGGTGACGAAGCTCGCGACGGGATTGCCGGGCAGACCGATCAGCGGCGTTCCGCCGATGATGCCCATCGCCACGGGCCGTCCGGGCTTGATCGCCATCCGCCACAGCACGAGGGAGCCGATGCTTTCGACCGCTGCCTTGACGTGGTCCTCCTCGCCGGTCGAGACGCCGCCGGTGGTGAGGATCAGGTCATGGTCACCCGCGACCTGCTTCAAGCCGTTCGCGAGGGAAGTGCGATCGTCGCGCAAAATGCCGAGGTCGCTGACCTCGCAGCCGAGCCGGCGCAGCATCGCCATCAGCATGAAGCGGTTGGAATCGAACAGCTGCGAGGCGGCGCGCGGCTCGCCGGGCGAGGCCAGCTCGTCGCCGGTCGAGAACACTGCGACGCGGATGCGCCTGACGACGTCGAGCTTGGTCAGGCCAAAGGCCGCAGCAAGCGCAACATGCTGCGGCCGCAGGCGCTGGCCGGCGCGCAGCGCGATGTGCCCTTGAGGGATGTCCTCGCCCGCAGGACGTACATTGGCGCCGGGCTTCAGCCCCGCCGGCAGCACGATCTTGCCTGTTGCATCGATGCGGACATCTTCCTGCATGAAGACGGTCTCTGCATCCGGCGGCATCGGCGCGCCCGTGAAGATGCGCGCGGTGTGGCCCGGTTTGATCGGCGCATGCGCGAGGCCACCGGCCTGGATGCGGCCATCGAGCGGCAACGCTTGCTCCGCACTTTGCGGAAGATCGGCATTGCGCACGGCGTAGCCATCAACCGCCGAGTTGGTGAACGGCGGAAGCGGCAGGGGCGCCGCGATATCGTGCGCCAGCACGCGGCCATCCGCATCGACAAGCGCGACCGTTTCGAGATCAGTGATCGCGTTGACACGGGTCGTGATCAGGCCAACGGCCTCGTCGACCGACATCATCGGTCCGCCGAAGGCAAAGCAATCGTCAGACAGTTGCGCCATGGTGCCTCGTCAGCGCATCGCGGCGCTTTTGGCCACCGCTTCCTCGACCGGCATCGCCGCCCGCAGCATCAGCGCCGCGGCAGCCTCGATATCATCGAGATGGACAGTCGGCAGCCGCGTGTCAATCGCAACGTCGGTCGCGATCCCGGCAATGCCGGGATCGTCGGGAAACAGCAGCGGCTTGCCGTTGGCGGCGCGGTGCACCTCGATCTTGCGATGCGGCTCGCGCTTGAAGCCCTCGACCACGACGAGATCGACGGCGGACAGCTTGCTCAATAGTTCCGGCAGCCGCGGCTCCGCCGCTCCGCGCAATTCATGCATCAGGGCCCAACGGTTTGACGAGGCCACCAGCACCTCGGCCGCGCCTGCCTCGCGATGGCGCCAGGAATCCTTGCCGGGCACGTCGACGTCGAACTGGTGGTGCGCGTGCTTGATGACCGAGACACGCAGGCCCTGCGCGTTGAAATGCGGGATCAGCCGCGTCAACAGCGTGGTCTTGCCCGCACCGCTCCAGCCTGCAAGGCCGATGACTTTCATCGTAACTCGATCTCCGCGGCCGGAACCGCCTTCTCCATCATAGTGACCATGCTTATATCGGCTTGACCCGAATGTCATGCTAACGTCACGGCCATGATGAAGATCGACAAAGCCCCGGTACCCCTGATCGTCCCCAACCCGGACGACCCGCGCCTGACCCAGAGCGTGACCGGGACCGACCAGACCGGCGCCCAGGTCGAGATCAAGGTGCCGATGGAACGGCCGCTGACGCTCTACCTGAATGCCCAGGAGATCGTCACCATGATGACGATCGGCGACTATCCGGAATACCTGGCGCTCGGCTATCTGCTGAACCAGAACATGCTGAAATATAATGACGCCGTCACCGAGGTCGAATACGACGACGACCTCCAGGTGGTCGTGGTGCGCACCGAGCACCACACCAATTTCGAGGCCAAGCTGAAGAAGCGCACGCAGACCTCGGGCTGCGCGCAGGGCACGGCCTTCGGCGATCTGTTGGAGGCGGTCGAGAGCGTCGCGCTGCCGAAGGCCGAGCTGCGTACCTCCTGGCTCTACCAGATGACGCAGACCATCAACACCATGCCCTCGCTTTATCTCGAGGCTGGCGCGATCCACGGCTGCGTGCTGTGCAAGGAAGGCGAGCCGCTCTGCTACACCGAGGACGTCGGGCGCCACAACGCCGTCGACAAGATCGCGGGCTGGATGTACCGCCACGGCGTCGATGCCAGCGACAAGATCCTCTACACCACGGGACGCCTCACCTCGGAGATGGTGATCAAGACGGTACGCATGGGCATTCCGATCCTGGTGTCGCGCTCCGGCTTCACCGCCTGGGGTGTCGATCTCGCAAGACAGGTTGGCCTGACGCTGGTTGGCCGCACCCGCGGGAAGCGCTTCATCGTGCTCGCAGGCGAAGAGCGGATCGTCTACGATCAGAACCTCGCTTACGTCGAGGAGGAATCGGCCAAGCACAAGCGCAAGGGTGAAGGTGGTGACGACTGACATTCCCGCCACGCAAGGTGTGTTGCTCGCCGGCGGTCTGGCGCGCCGCATGGGCGGTGGCGACAAGCCTATGCGCACCATCAGCGGCCGCACCATTCTGGAGCGCGTGATCGCGCGCCTTTCACCCCAGTGCAGCGGATTGATCCTGAACGCCAACGGCGATCCCGCGCGTTTCGCTTCGTTCGGCTTGCAGGTCATCGCCGACGACGTGCCCGGCTTCCCCGGCCCGCTCGCCGGCATTCTGGCCGCGCTCGACTGGACCGCTGCGAACCGTCCTGACATCGAGTGGGTGCTCAGCGCTGCCGGCGACTGCCCGTTCCTGCCGCGCGATCTCGTCGCGCGCCTGCACGAGGCGCGAACACGGGAGAACGCCCAGCTCGCGGTCGCCGCATCCGGCGATCAGTCGCATCCGGTGATCGGATTGTGGCGCGTCGCCTTGCGCAACGAGCTCCGGCACGCGCTGGTCGTCGAGGACCTCCGCAAGATCGACCGCTGGACCGCGCGCTATCCGCTCGCGACGGTGACCTGGCCGGCCGCGCCGCTCGATCCGTTCTTCAATGCCAACACGGTCGAGGACATCGCCGAGGCCGAGCGGCTGGCGGCGCTGGATGACGCGTCGTAGGGCGCCGCTTTGAGCTCCTGGCCGTGAACCGGGCCCCGCACGGGAACGACCAATGATCGGTACGTTGCCCCGGATGAGCCATGGCCGACTCCCTTTTGGATGTCATATTCGAAGTTGTCGATTTCGCCATCGATGTTTCGGATACGATCGATCGCACGAAACGGCTTAGCAAGCCTGACATCGTCGAAGTCCCGCCCGACCCGAAGCCGCTGCCGCCCGCCGCGCAGCGTGCACTGGCCGAGGCGGAGGAACGCGAGCGCGCCGCTCAAGCCGCGAGCGGCACCGACCAGGCATCGTAGCCGTAGACCCAACTCGTGTCGGTCCGCTCTCTCAGCCAGATGTTGGCACGCGAGGTTTCCTGGACCCGTGTCGTTCGCTCCTTGCGCGTCGCCTCGAAGCGGCGGAATGCGTCCGCGACACCGTCGCGGTCGACGCCGTCGAGGCAGCGCGACAGCACCGCGGCGTCCTCGATGGCCATCGCCGCGCCCTGCGCCATGTAGGGCGTCATGGGATGGCAGGCATCGCCGAGCAGCGTCACATTGCCGTCGGCCCAGCGCTCCAGCGCGTCGCGATCCATGATCGCCCATTTGTGCACGTCGGGACACGCCGCGAGCACGTGACCGACCTGCGGATGAAAGCCTTCGAATGAGGCGCGCAAATCGCGCACGTCACCCTTCGCCGACCAGGACTCGATGCGGAAATCCGGCTCGGGCTGGCTGGTGACGAGATAGACCTCGCTGCGGTCAGGCTTGACGTAATAGATCACGATGTGGCGGTCCTCGCCCCACCATTTGGTGCAGTCGTCGATCTCTGCGCCGCCGAGCAGCGATGCCGGATAGGTGGTGCGATAGGCGATGCGGCCGGTGAACCTGACCGGCGCGGTGTCGAACAGGATGTCGCGTACCGTCGAATGCACGCCGTCCGCGCCGACAACGGCATCGGCAACGGCGCTGGTGCCGTCGGCGAAGCTGAGCCGGACGCCCTCGCCCGTCTCGTCGAGACCGGCCAGCTTGTGGTTGAGCCTCACGAACTCATCCGGCACGGCGCTCGCCAGCGCCGCATGCAGATCGCCGCGATGGGCGAGCAGATAGGGCGCGCCGAACTTCTCCTCCGCGCTCTCGCCAAAGATCATGTCGAATTTGATGTCGCCGCTCTTCCAGTCGCGATTATTCCAGGAGCGTGGATAGAACGACTGGCTGCGCATCCGTTGCTCGAGCCCCAGTGCGCGCAGCACCTTCATCGCGTTGCAGCCGATCTGGATGCCGGCGCCGATGCGGGCAAACTGCGAGGCCTGCTCGTAGACCATGACGTCGACGCCGACGCGCCTGAGCGCCGCGGCTGTCGCGAGCCCACCCATGCCGGCACCGACGATCGCAACCGAAAGCGGCCTTGCCATCGCGTCCCCACCCCCCTGCCGCGCGGCTTGAGCGCCGCGTCGTCGATCTAGAGCATGATCCGGAAAAGTGTGAAGCGGTTTTCCGAACAGATCATGCTCGAACAAGAATCTAAAGCGCGTTCACGCGCTTTAGGCGGGCCGGAAGCCCGCGTGCTCCAGTGCGGCGCGCGCCTCGTCCGAGCCGAGCGCATCAAGAAAGGCCTGCACCGCCGGCCGCTGCTTGCGCGCCGTCACCAGCGCGAAGTCATAATGCTCTTCCGCGAACGGAATGAAACCAAGGCCGACCGCATGGGCGACCGGCGCAATGGTCATGCCCCAGTCGGCGCGGTGCTGCGCGACGGCCGCGGCCACCGCATTATGCGAACGCGGCTGGTTCCAGTAGCCTTCGGGGCGCGCGCCGTTGAGCAGCCGGTCGATCAGGATGCGCGTGCCGGCGCCCTGGTTGCGGTTGACCATGATGCAGGCGGGATCGCTGAGCGCAGCCGCGACCGCCTCTTTCGCGCCGAGGCCTTCGAAACGCTTGTCGCCCTTGCGAAAGACGATGCCCTGCATCCGCCGCCAGCCCGGCACGAGCTCGAGCCCCTCGACGAGATAAGGTGTGTTGTAGGTCTCGCTCTTGTCGTCGAACAGATGGATCGGCGCGAGATCGCATTCACCGCGCTTGGCCGCCGCAAGCCCGCCGAGGCTGCCGACCGCGATCGAACGCACGGTGAGCCCGGCATGCGCGAGCTGCGCGTTGACGAGATCGAGGCCAGTGCAGTGGCTGCCGACGATGACGAGATCGGGCACACGCACATGCGGCGTGAACAGCGTCACCTCGGCCTCGGTGCCGGCCGGCATCTGGTCGGCGAGCGCATCGATGCGCAGAAAACCATCGGCCTGCGCAAAGGACGTGATCGCACCGGAGCCCTTGCCGGATGGATAGGCGATCAAGCCGTCCTTGCCCTCGACCAGCGAGACCATGACGAATTCGGTGCGGCCGAGCTCGGACGCGATGCGGACCGGTACCGTCGCATTCACCTTGGCGTCGGAGCGCGGCGGCAGTCCGGCCATTTTGCGCAACACCGGCACGATCATGTCGTGGAAGGTGAACATTGCCGAAGTCGGAAAGCCCGGCAGGATCACCACCGGCTTGCCGTCGCACACCGCAAGGCACAGCGGCTTGCCCGGCTTGAGCGCAACACCATGCGCGATGATGCCGGGTGCCCCGAGCCGGCCGATGATGCGGTGTGACAGGTCGCCGGCGCCCTTCGACGTACCGCCGGAGAGGACCAGCATGTCGGCGTCCGCCAGCGCGCTGCGCATGGCGGCTTCGAGCTTTGCCTCATCGTCGGGAATGGCGCCGAGGAAGACCGCCTGACCACCATTCTCGTTGATCGCCGCGGTGACGATCGCACCATTGGTATCGTAGATCGCGGCCGGCGCGAGCGCTTCGCCGGGCTGCACCAGCTCGTCGCCGGTGGAGATCACGGCAACGCGCGGCTTGCGTGCGACTTTCACCTCGGCGATGCCGCAGGCCGCCAGCATGCCGATCTCGCGCGACCCGATAACCGTGCCGGCGCGCAGCAGCGCCTCGCCGCGCGCGATGTCGGAACCCGCATAGGAGACGAACTGGCCGGGCGATGTCGCGCGGCGGACGTCGATCGCATCCGAGCCGGTCGGCTGGGTATGCTCGACCATGACGACGGCGTCGGCGCCGCGCGGCAGCGGACCGCCGGTCGCGATCGCCGTTGCGGTTCCCACTGCGACTTGTAGCGCCGGCGCGGTGCCGCAATGGATGGTCTCGCCGTTGAGCGCAAGGCGAACAGGCGCGCCTTCGCCGGCCGCGGCGAGGTCGGACGAGCGCACGGCAAAGCCATCGACATTGGAGCGGTCGAACGGCGGCACATCGATCGGTGCCGTGACGTCTTCGGCGAGTGCCGCGCCGAGCGCAGCACCGAGCTTGCAAACCTCATTCGGAAGCGCACGCGGGAACAGCGCCGCCTCGAAGCGCGCCAGCGCCTCCTCGCGCGAAAGGATCTTGAGGAACTGCTCCTGTTCGAGCGCGCTGCGGTCTGGCGGTTTTGGGATCATGGTCATGCCGGAACCATATCACTCCCGCATCAGATAAGCATCGACCGGCACGCCCGCCGCAAATCCTTCGTGGCTGCCGGGAATGAGCAGCCATGCATCCGCGCGGGCGATCGCCTGGAGCGGCCACTCGCCGACCGCAATCGGCATCCATGTTTCATGTTCCCTTGCGAGCAGCGCGATCTCGGCGATGCCGACGCTGGATGCGATTTTTCGCGCGAGCGACAAGGTCACCTGCCGGCGCAGCTGCCGCGCCGACAGACGATCGATCAACGGAAGCGCAAGTGCGAACCAGGCCGCGAGCGCATGATCCGGCGATCCCGGCAAGGCGACGGCGGGAACCTTGCCGACCCGCGCCACCGCCGCGGTGCGTCCGGGCTGGAGCGCGAGACCATGAGCGAGCACATCGCCGCACTGGGTCAGCGCGGTGATGGCGGCATCCTGGCGACCAACGCCGCTGCCGCCGACGGTCAGCAGCGCATCGCAGGAGGCGGCATCGAGCACAGCGGCAATCGATGCTTCGTCACGCGCGCCGGCCTCGAACGTCGTCACGTCCAGTCCCGCTGCGCGTGCGATCCCGGCGATCATATGCGCCGTCGCCGTCGCGTCCGGCACATTGACGATGCGTAGCCGCGGCTGCCGCACGCCGAGCTTTTCCAAACCCGCGACGCGCGCGATGAGCAGATCGGCTGCACTGACCGGATGTCCCTGTCTCCCGGCAGGCGCGCGATCCGCGATATCGCTGCCGGCGCGCCTGACGCCCTGCCCGGGCACGCCCTCGGCCAGCACCTGGACGAGCGGCCCCGACACTCCGACTGCATCGGCATCGAGCACGCAGTCGCATCCCCCAGGTATCGCGTCACCGGCTTCGACCCACGTAGGCGCCGCAAGCAGAGGCAGCGGTGAATAGGCGGACGCGCCGACGAGATCATTGGCGCATAGCGCCCAGCCGTCGGTGGCGGCAACGTCGTGAGACGGACAGGCCGGAAGCAGCGGAGTGCCCGCCGCGATGCAGCCGGCCGCTTCGGTCACCGGCAATTCCACCGGCGCAAGCGGCTCAACGCCGCGCAGCAACGCGGCGAGCGCGACGTCGAGCGATGTGAGCGAGGGCGGCAGGCGCTGGGTCATGCGCCATGATGGACCATGCATCGCCCGGTTTGGCAACCGCCGACGATGCAGCCATCAGCCGCCTGACCTGTCGGCATTCGGAAAAAACAGCTGCTGTCCGTCGACCTTGTAGCCGGCGATCGCGGTCTGTCCCTCCGGTGAGGTCAGCCAGTCGACAAAGGTCTGCCCCAGCTCCTTCTTCACGTCCGGAAATTTTTCGGGATTGACCAGCATCACCCCGTACTGGTTGAGCAGCCGCTTGTCGCCTTCGACGACAATGTCGAGATCGCCGCGCTCCTTGAAGGCGATCCAGCTACCGCGGTCGGACAGCACATAGCCATTCGCAGCGCGCGCGGCCTCGAGTGCCGCGTTCATGCCTTGCCTGGCCTCGCGATACCAGGCGCCCTTGGCACTTGCGATGTCGATGCCGGCGACGATCCACAGCGCGAGCTCGGCTGCGTGGGTGCCCGAGCGATCGCCGCGCGTCACGAACGGCGCGCCCTTGGCCTCGATCGCCTTCAGCGCGGTCGCGATGTCCTTGCCCTTCACGCCGGCGGGGTCGCTCTTCGGGCCGATCAGCAGATAGTCGTTGTACATCACGTCGTAGCGTTTCGATGCAAAACCGTCGGCGACGAATTTCTCCTCCTGCGGCCGCGCATGCATCAGCACCACGTCGGCTTCGCCCCGTCGCGCGCCGTCGAGCACCTCATCGGCGCGCCGCGCGATCACCGTGACGTCGATGCCGGTCCTGTCGCGGAAGATCGGCAGGAGATAGTCGAGCAGGCCGGACTCCTGCGTCGATGCCGTCGTCGCCAGCACGATCGCGCGGTCCTCCGCGGACGACGCCACGACGCCTGCGGCAAGGCCGCAGAGAAGCGCAAGCAGAGCGGACAGGCGGCGAACGGCCATGAGCGGGTTCCCTCGGATATGACGCGGTCATGATGATGATCGATTGCGCCGCACTCGTGACGCATTGTCGCTTCGCGGCGCGGGTCCTGACAACGACAGATAGAGCTGACATCTGATCACCACCAGCAGCAGACTTCGCCGCGCCGGCGCAACCGTTCAAAGGCGTGACACTCGGGAAAGTTCGGCAAGGCTGCGGCGCTCATCTCGATCGCGATCGCAACCCTCGCGTCATGCGCGCGCAACAGGATCGTTCACCAAAGCAAAAATCGCGCGCGAGGATGTGTTGCAAAGCAGCGAGATCATCGTGCATGGTTCCGATGAACACAAATTGAAATGCAGAATTCCACCTGCGTCGAACGTCAAAAAGAAGCAAGAATTTGCATAGGAATGCAGGATGGAATTCCTGACGACCAGCGAAGCCGCCGACTATCTCCGGCTCGGCGAACGCAAGCTCTACGAACTCGTCACCAACGGCGCGATCCCCTGCACCAAGGTGACCGGCAAGTGGCTCTTCCCGCGGCACGAGCTCGACCTCTGGGTGCTGTCGGGCCTCGCGCGTCCCGCCGGCATGCTGATCGCGGAGCCGCCGCCGGTCGTGGGCGGCAGCCAGGACGAGCTATTGGATTGGGGCCTGCGCGAATCCGGCTCGGGCTTGGGATCGATGAGCGAGGGCAGCGCGCGCGGGCTCGAGCGCTTGCAGCGCGACGAGGTGATGGCGGCTGCGGTGCACTTCCACAGCCTCGATGCCGACGGCAATCTTGCCGCCGACGCCAGTGCGACGGCGCTGCGCGACGCGCCGGACCTGCATGATGCGGTGCTGGTCGCGTTCGTGCGCCGCGAGCAGGGCCTCGTGCTGTCGCCGGGCAACCCGAAGCGGCTGCGCGGCCTCGCCGACGTGCTCGCGCTCGGCGCCAGGATGGCGATGCGGCAACAGGGCACGGGCGCGCAGATGCTGCTCGACGTGCTGTTGAAGCGCGCCGGCGCCTCGACGCGGGATGTGCACCGGGTCGAGACGCCGGCCCTCACGGGCCCGGACCTCGCCGAGATCGTGCGCGCGGGACAGGCGGACTGCGGCGTCGCGACGCGGGCGGCGGCGCGCTCGGCCGGGCTCGATTTCGTGCCGCTGGTCTGGGAGAATTTCGATCTTGCGATGCGGCAGCGCAGCTATTTCCGCCCCGCCATGCAGGCCCTGATCCGGTTCCTCAACGAAAGGCGGCTGCGCCAGCGCGCCGAGGAGCTGACCGGCTACGATCCCTCGCCCGCAGGACAGATCCGCTTCGCAGCCTGACATTGACGCCTGCCCCCTAATAGTTGCAAAAGAAACCAATTCAGCCGGGCCATACCCGGGGCAACACCGGCCAACGCGCCGGATCAGGGGAGGACAAGCGTGAATCCAGCGAGATTTGGACTGCCGGTCGCGGCTGCCTTGGCGGCAGCGCTATTGCCGGGTGCCGCAATGGCGCAGGTGTCCGACAATGTCGTCAAGATCGGCGTGCTCACCGACATGAACGGCCCCGCCTCCGCGCCGACGGGCCAGGGCTCGGTGACCGCGGCGCAGATGGCGATCGACGATTTCGGCGGCACTGTGCTCGGCAAGCCGATCAGCATCGTGATCGGCGACCACCAGCTCAAGGCCGACATCGGCGCCGGGATCGCGCGGCGCTGGTACGACGTCGACCAGGTCGATCTGATCGTCGACGTGCCGGTCTCCGCCGTTGGCCTTGCGGTGCAGAACATCGCCAACGAGAAGAAAAAGCTGTTCATCACCCACTCCACCGGCACCGCGGATTTCCACGGCAAGTTCTGCTCGCCTTATGCGATTCAATGGGTGTTCGACACCCGCGCGCTCGCGGTCGGCACCGCGGATGCCGTGGTGAAGCGCGGCGGCGACAGCTGGTTCTTCATCACCGACGACTACGCCTTCGGTCACTCCCTCGAACGCGACGCCTCCAGCGTCATCACCGCCAATGGCGGCAAGGTGCTGGGCTCGGTGAAGCCGCCGCTGGCAACACCCGATCTCTCCTCCTTCGTGCTGCAGGCGCAGGCCTCCAAGGCCAAGATCATCGGCATTGCGGCAGGCCCGCCCAACAACATGAACGAGATCAAGACCGGCTCGGAGTTCGGCGTGTTCAAGGGCGGCCAGCAGATGGCGGCGCTGCTGGCGTTGATCACCGACATCCACGGTCTCGGCCTGCAAGCAGCGCAAGGCCTGCTCCTGACGACGTCGTTCTATTGGGACATGGACGACAAGACCCGCGAGTGGTCGAAGCGCTATTTCGCCAAGATGAACAAGATGCCGTCGATGTGGCAAGCCGGCGTCTATTCGAGCGTGATCCACTATCTCAACGCCATCAAGGACGCCGGCACCGACGATCCGCTGAAAGTCGCGGCGAAGATGCGCGAGAAGCCGGTCGAGGATTTCTTCGCCCGCAACGGCAAGATCCGCGAGGACAATCTGATGGTGCACGACCTCTGGCTGGTGCAGGTGAAGACGCCGGAGGAGAGCAAGTACCCGTGGGATTATTACAAGATCCTCACCACGATCTCCGGCGAGAAGGCGTTCGGGCCGCCGGACCCGGCGTGCGCGCTGGTGAAGAAGTGATGATGGCGAGTGGCGAATAGGGAGTGGCGAATAGGGGATGCCTGCATTCGCGACTCGCGACTCGCCATTCGCTATTTCATCACCCCGATCTCGCGAAAATACTTCATCACACCCGGATGGATCAGCTCCGCCTTCGGCGCGGCCGCCACCGTGTTCGCGGCCGTGGTCTCGCAGGCCTGCGCGAGCTGCTTGCAGAAGGTGGCCTCGACGCCATGCAGCGTCTTCGCCAGGCGATAGGCGACATCGTCGGGCAGGTCCTCGCGGGTGAGGACGAAACTCCAGGAGCCGAGCGAGGCGATCGGCTCGCTCTGCTTCGGATAGGAGCCCGCCGGCACCGTGAGCGGCTTCAGGAACGCATGCTTGGCGCGGATGCGCGCGATCTCCTCCGCGCTGGGCGCGATGAAGCGCGCGCCCGACGTGCTCGACGCCACCGCGGCAAAGCCGGGCCAGCCGATGCCGGCGCCCCAGAGTGCGGCCACGCGGCTGTCCTCGACCATCGCAGGGCCGTCACCGGCGCGGTCGAGATAGATGGCCTTGAAGTCCTCGTCCTGCTTGAGGCCAAGGCCATCGAGCACATAGCGCGCCAGGATCGGCAGGCCCGAGCCCTTGGCGCCGAACGCGACCGGCTGTCCGACGAGATCGGCAATCGTCTTGTAGGGACTGTCCGCCCGCACCACGAACATGCCGGGGTTGGAATAGATCGCCGTCAAGATCTTCAGCCGCACGGGCGCGCGGCCGATGCCGGCAAAGGCCTCATAGGCCGGCTCGCCCGCGACCAAGGCGAGATCGAGCTCGCCCTTCTCCAGCAGCGGAATGTTCTCGTTGCTGCCCTTGGTGTTGCGCGGCGCGATGGTGATTTGCGGATCAGCCGCGTTCATCACCTCGGCAAAGGCATTGCCATAAAGCGGGAAGCCGCCGCCCGGCGTCGCGGTGCCGAGGCTGAGTGTCGTGCTCGAAATGGCCTTGCCTCCGGTTTGAGCAACGGCGGGGCCGAGGGGCAGCACCGCTGCGAGAAGGAGAATTGCGAATCTCATGGTCAGTCCCGGCGGCCTGCGTCAACACCGACTTGCGGCGATGTAGGCAGCGGCCCGTTTTTGTGAAAGCATGCCCCATAACGACAATAGAACAATGGGAGACGTCATGTTGCGAATTTTGCGTAACGGTGTTTTCGGGCTCACACTTCTCTTAGGTCTTTTCAGCGTCTCCCCTCCCGCCTCCGCCGCCTACCCCGACCGCCCCGTGCACTGGATGATCGGCTTTGCCGCCGGCGGCCCGGTCGACATCGTGGCGCGAATTATGGCGCAGGCGCTGTCGGATCGCCTCGGCCAGCAGTTCATCGTCGAGAACCGCGCCGGCTCCGGCGGCAATATCGCGGCCGCGGCTGCGATCAACGCAGCCCCCGATGGCTACACGCTGCTGTTCGTCGCGCCCAACAACGCGATCTCGACCTCGCTGTACAAGAAGCTGCCGTTCGACTTCCTGCGCGACACCGTGCCGGTGGCGAGCATCATGCAGCTCACCAACATGCTGGTCGTCTCCAACGCGTTTCCGGCCAAGACGGTCCAGGAGTTCATCGACTATTGCAAGGCCAATCCCGGCAAGATCTCCTACGCTTCGTCGGGCAACGGCACCTCGGTGCACATGTCGGCCGAGCTGTTCAAGGCGATGACCAAGTGCGACATGATCCACGTGCCCTATCGCGGCTCGGCGATCGCCTTCCCCGACATCATCTCCAACAAGGTGCAGCTGATCTTCGACAATTTGCCCTCCGCGCTCGAGCAGTCGCGCGGCGGCAATGTCCGCGCCCTCGGTGTGACCTCGCCGCAGCGCTGGCCGACCGTGCCTGACGTGCCGGCGATCGCCGAGACCGTGCCCGGCTTCGAATCGGTCGGCTTCTACGGCATCTCCGCGCCCAAGGGCACGCCGAGCGAGGTGATCGAGATCCTCAACAAGGCTGTCGGCGAAGCGCTGAAGGACCCGAAGGTGATCGCGCGGCTGACCGAGAATGGCGGCATCCCCAAGCCCATGGCGCCCGCAGAGTTCGGCAAGCTGGTCGCCGACGAGACCGAGAAGTGGCGCAAAGTGGTGGAGTTCGCCGGGGTCTCGGTCGACTAGGCGGGCCTGGCGGCTCGCAAGCAAGCCATCGGAGGGGCCGCAAGGCCCCTTCACTCAAAAAACGAAAACAACCCCATGCACAGTAGAAAACCAACGCAATTGCAATGGGTTACAAAATCGAACGCGCCTGGCCGCGAAAACCCATTTGACTCGTCGGGCAAAACAGGAGCATAAGGGCATCATCGCCGATTTCGGGAATTTAGAAATAACTGACCCAGCCATGCCGGCGTTCCCATCCACGGGTGCCAGCATTGCACCCCCGCCTCCATCCCTGTAAACGAACCGCGCACCGTTGCCGGCCGCGCATTCGCGAAGGGCCGTCCCGCGGCGGGGCCTGTAGCTCAATGGTTAGAGCCGGCCGCTCATAACGGTCTGGTTGCAGGTTCGAGTCCTGCCGGGCCCACCAATGAAATCAGTGACTTATCAAGGCCGGTTTCGTTTCATCGGAAGCACCGCACCAGATATCGCACCAGATACGTGCGCTTTTCGTTCGCTGACTGGGTAGCACTTAGCGATTCTGTCGACGGCATCGGACAAATCGTCGGGATTGTGATGGCCATACGTGTTGACAGCACCTCAAGCTACATCCCGAGATACCCCGCTGCCTGCCACGAATCCGCGCCTCGCTGCATGAGCCATAACTGGACGCCGCGGTAATCGCTCCCTTGTCTCGAGGAGCGCTCGTCCAACGACAACGCAGGCATAAGGGAGGGACTGGATCCCCAACATGCTAACTCGAGCACGGATACCTCGGTCCGGTAGCTTTGGCCGACGCGACCCACGGTTCTGGTTTCAGCCTCCTCAAGGTTAGGAAGTCAATGCCATCGTTTGTCGTCCATGCGCGTTCTCAATCTTAGTCTCAACGTCGTGAGGTTGTGGTCGTTCAGCAGGTCGGTCTGACGCAGGCCGAGCAGGCGGCCGCTGTCGAGCCGTCGTCATAGGCGCGGAAAAACTCGCCGCGGGCATCGCGTCGTTCGACATCGAAGGAGCGCCGAAGTCAGTTACAAGTGACGGACGTCGTTTTGATGGAAAGCAGACGCTGTCGTTTGATAAGTTAATGTGGGGACTTGTTGGAACGCAGAGGCTCGAGGGATTGGAATCTTTGGTATTGAGACGACGTTCGACTGCGATCAAACTTTTATCCTATTCGGGATCTAAAGCTGATCAATAGAGAGCAGGTTGTTGATTGGAAGATCCAACCACGCAAGAGCTTCAAAGGCCACTCATGGCTCGGTCCAAGCGGAAGAGTTTCGACTAACTTGGAGCAATGAAGAAAAGCAACTAGGTGACCTCGTGAGAGCCAGCGGCATCGGACAGCGCCAGTGAACCAAACTGGCCCCGCAGTAGGCACGCAGGCGGCCGGATCTCGGGCGGGAGCATCCGTGCTCCGGTGAGCCGACAACGAATGGCGCACTAGGGTGGAGTGCGCCACAACAATCCGGGCGGAATGTGGATTGCTCCACGGCCAGCATCAACACGATCATGTTGCGTCAGGTGGAGCGCGTGAGAACTGCACCCGCAGACAGCAAGCGTTTCCTCCAATTCGCTGGCGATAGGTTGCCGAATTGTTTTTTTTAAGACTTGTTTTCGCGCCAGGTGACTTTATCTCCGCGCGATGGATCTCAGTGACACCCAAGACTACGCGATACAGGCGAAGCTAGCCGGTGTAATAGGCGCGACTGTGTTCTATCGCGTGTTCGCAGGCGTCAGATTTGCTGAAGTGGATGGGCCGGTTTTGTACGTCTATGCGAAGGACGAAAGCATCGCCGCGGAGATCGAAGAGGACTTCGCCTTGGTGATTGCGGATTTGGCTACGGAGATCTTGAAACAGGCGATCCAGGTCGTCGTCGTGCTGCCCAAAGTATTTCAGTAGCAGCACCCCGCTCCCATCGAGGAGCAAAGCATCGCTTCCAGAACCATGCCCATGAAGCATAGCGCAAACTTTTCATTGTGAACGCGGCCAGTCAGCGGGCGCGCTAGGGTCGGATTGGATCCCGGAACACAATGCCGATTAAGCTCGATGCTGCGACGGCGTTGAGCCGCACTTCCCCAACCTGCGGGCGATGCCTGGAGGTTTATTGATTGTCCCGACCGGCTCTTAGCTGGAATAAAAACGTAAGCCCAAACTCCTCCCCTCTGATGGACGATATCTGGGTAGGCGCCATCGGATCGGTCCCGGGAAGCTGTTGGCAACGCTCAAGGCGCGCTCCTCGTCCGTCTCGAGAGCTATTTTTTGGGCGAGCATGATGTCGCCCTCGACCAAGCCACCCAGCGGGACGAAACACCAGCGCCTGCCGAGCCGCCCGTACTCGTCAATCTCGTTCACGTTCCCGGATGTTCCCCGCCGGATGCGATAACGCTTCCCGCTGTCGCATCCTACCACATCGAAGAACCCCCTGGTATCGAACTCTGTCCTTTGCTCGGGCGAAAGCCAAGAACGCAGCAGTCGTAGGGCACGACCCTGAATCGTCTTCTCGGCCTTAGCCGCTTGATAAAGCCTGCTAACCGCGACGCTTCGATGGGGCCAAAAGCCGATGCGACGAAGCCTTCTCGTCACCTCGTGATCACCCGCCCACGAGCCGCGGGAAGAACAACGTTTCTTCCGCGATCGGATCGAACGCGGTGATCCTGCTCACCTCACTGGGCCCTTTCCGCACCGCCGCGGTATATCCTTTGAGAGCAAATTGCAGAAAACGCTTCTCCGCCTCTGCCAATGCTTCTGAATTTGAGTTGTCGAAGAAGTGTCGGCTATCGCCGCTATGATCCATCACGATTTGAATTGCCATGCTAAGCTCCCGATTGCACTTCAGAAGGAATGTGAAAGCCGAGCTCTCGTTCCTAAGTTCGCAATTAACAGCTGTGGGACTTTCCACATTGCAGATAACACGTTGCACTGGGTGCCGCTCGCTGGCCCGAAAAAAGGCCCAGCACAACCCGCCGGAGCCGTGGGAGGCCTCGACAGTAATGGGGAGCCGCCGAGGCATGCTAATGTCTAGGAAGATTGAGCAATCGGGTATGTATAACCGGTGTCTGGATTGCTCTCTCTGAGTGAGCGACAGGCTTTGCTTTTCCACACCCACAAGAGGCTGTAGCTCGCGCGGGTTCGAGGCCACAATCGATCTATAATTTGCGAGGTACTTACGATGCCGCTTGAATGGGGGCATGCCTCGCCCAGCCGACGCCCCAAGCCCGCGCATGCTGACGGTCGGCAGTTCAAGATCACCTTCGGCGGAGATGCGTGAGACGGGCTTGCGCGGCGTGCTAGTCTACTGCCATTGCGGACACCACATTGAACTGAGCGCTGATCGCTGGGCTGATGACGTCCGGCTGTCAGATCTCGAGCCGCGGTTTGTCTGTCAGGGGTGCGGCTCTCGGGGAGCCGACGTTCGGCCCCGACTTCGAGCGCGGCGATGCACGACTTGCAATCGTAGACCACCCGGGCAGTGATCAATTCAGATCGAAGTCACAGGTGCAAACCGATAATAAACCGGATCGCGAAGAATGAGCCAACGGCGACAACAGCCGTCGCACTGATCGCAAACAGGACTCTCCAAGTCTCGTCCAATCGAGCCTCGTACAGAAACGGTGCCCGTGGTGGCCCCAGCATCGGGCCGGGGGGCATGATGATGCTGGGGCCCCCGGACAGGCTCTTGCCTCCTGGGACAGAGGCCGTCACCCGCGAGACACAAGCATATTTCCGATCAGCTGTTTCTTCGCTTGCCGATTATTCCCGGATGTGTATCCAAATTCCCACAGCTCTGCTGACAAAAGGGAAGGGCCGCAGGCGCCGCTCCTGGTACGACCCCTGCGGCCGGCGCCGCGACGTTCCGCACGATCGGCGCGGCACCCTTGAGGGCTCTAAGATGTCGCTCGGATCGGATCAAGCCGCCTGGCGTTCCTGCGGGCGAACATACCATTGCCAAATCAATGTCATTCGAAGGATTGCACCTTGGGACCGAACATGGCACGGCTTATTTTCCAGCCCCAGTGCTCCCGGCTGCCGATCCAATTGCGGGTCGGAGCGTAGGGGCGAATGGCCTGAAAAGTTCCAAATTCGGAATTGGCGAAATGATTCGCGACTGGCGGCCTACATGTGTTAGGGAGCTGCCGCATATTCTACTTGTTCTACGTAGATCCTCTTTTACCCGGCAATGTTTTGACAAGTGGCCGCAGCAGGACGACTGCTGCGGCCTTTTGCTGACAGTCGCTCCGGCCGAGCGTTTTGTGGTTCGTTGCCATCGGAGACAATACCTATGCCTGAAGAAAATTGCCTGATTGTCCGTGCTGCCGGGAGGCAGCTGGACCTTTTGCGCGACGAAGCCTTTCGTATCGCGAAAGATGCAAATGTTGGCTGGTGGACAGACCGCGCGCAGGTCGGCACTAAGTTCTGCTTTGAAGACGCCAAGGCAAAAGCGTCATTTGCGGCTCGGTATTCCATACAGAGAAAACTAGTCAACGAAAAACCCGCCGGCCTCGACAGCCAGCGGGTTCTCAATGCCCATGCGTACCGCGGTACTCGTCACCAATCCGCGATGATCTATCGTAAACCGGTATCGGTTGATGCCTGGTTACCGCTCGACGTCGGGAGGGTCTCTGCCCCAGATGATTCTGGGGAGACATGCATGTGCGGCGCGTGATGGCCTGAGGATTGAAGCGGTAGCTGGCGAAAGAGCAATGCGAAGCGGTAAGGTTCAAACAATGGGCAACTGCGGGAAGAATTTCCCGCTTGTTCTGCTCGCTTGCCACCGCTGCCTCTGAAAGCGATGGAGGCGAGTGTAAACCGACTGACGCGTCCAACCTAGCCGTTCTCCAATTTCGTCGGCAATGGCTCCATCGCCAAGAAGGGAGATTAATTGCCCTCCTCTTCCGGTGACCAAGATCGGCGCAAGTTGCGGCTTTCCGTCAACGTGGCCTCGTCCGAGCTTATGGGCGCGGAGGCGCGGGCTGACGCGATTTGTCGAGAACTCGATTGGGTTATTCAACCCGCGTCGGGTGCGGCGATCGACTAGGCTCAGATGCGCGGTTGAACCGACCATCCAAGCGGCTAGACGGGCATAGCTCTGTCGAAGAGCGGTGCCAAACCCCGCAGGTACATCATCGTCGTCCATGCCACAAGAATAGCTCAGGACAGTTTAGAAGACGTTGCCGAAGGTCCGACGGTAGAGACATCATGAACATGCCACCTCGCTGCATTCCGGCCGACATTTTGTGCTGACCGTTCAATCCTTTTTGAGATCTGAATCCTATGATCTGCGTGTTTATGCACCTCGCTTTCGAGCATGTTGCTCAAGCTGCTGTTTCAGCAATTGCTGGAGTGGGCTCCAACAGATTTCGCATAGATCGCGGAGTTCGTCCGGCATGACCTGCCGATCCCCGTCGGCCCAATTGACACTGATATGAGCCCAACCAACACGATTATCCGCTTTCCGTAGGCAACAATGGCAGACGAACGTCGTCTCGGTGCTCATCACCCAACCTCCGGTTCGCTCAGCCGAACAACACAAGCCGGTAGCCCAGGTTCCCGCAGAGGCAAGTGGGGTAATGCTCGCATCAGCGGTGCCGCAGACCGTCATCCACATTTGGAGAGTGGGCTCTTCGTGCTTGCCGGGCGCCGCTTCGGCCTCCCCACCATGCCAGATGGCTATGTCGTGGAAACAAGCGCCGGACCTAAAACGACGGCCCCAGCATCGGGCCAGCTGGGGCAGTGGAACGCTCGGGACGCCGCGGGATTGGGCCGTAGTAGTGCGCCAACCCGCGCGATTACCGATTGTTCCCGCTTCGTGAAAGCTTCGCAGTTCGGGCAGACAAAAACGGTGGCCGATTTAACGGATCCGGAGTGTCTCGCACCAACTCCGAGCGAAACCAGCTCATGGTGATCCGGCAATTCGGACAGTCCGGGACTTCGAGATGCGCCAGTGCCGCCAGGCGTCATGATGAGCAGCATTGTTCAGCATTAAACCGCCAGACGGCCCCGGCCGGCGAGGCATTCGGGGCGTAGGCCGGGGCCGCTGTGCTTAGTCTCGGTTGCACCAAGCAGACGCGACCCTACCCACATGGCGAAAAGCACCCCTGTTCACTTTCGCACAGTTCCGTCGCCTATTTTTGCCGCTCGTACATTCGCCGGTGTTACACTCATAATGGCGTCGCGGTAGCCGGCGACTAAGAGCGTGTTTTGAGCAGGTCAACGTAGCGCGCGTGCAATGTTACAAAGCGCTTGGCTCCGTCGAGGAGCACTTTGACCTGAGTCGCCGTTGCCCCTTGACCAACGATAATACCGATCCGACCACTCAGGCGCGGCCCGGCCGAAGCAGCAACAACAATCCTGCGCCCAGTCATCAGCTCTTCTTTGATAACAAATAGGTCTGCGGACTTCGGCAAGTTACGTTTTGTGCTCCGGGGCATGGCCTGTTCACCACCATCTATCGACGTTGAACGCGCGATTGACGGTGCACGCCTCGGTCGCGACCGCAAAGAGGCCGACAGGAGCGATCCCCAACATTAGGCGGTCCGCTACAGTTGTGCCACCGCCCTGGTCGCGGGTAATCGGCGCGTATTGAATATGGGTGTCTTGACGACGCCGGTGCTACCAAGCCGTCCTCGGCATAATCCATGTTATTGATGCCGAACTCGCGATCTGATCCCACTTAAAGGAGAGGCGAATCACATTGAGCGAGCAACAAGCCCCCTTTGAGATGAGTTATTGGCTGACGTCCCAGCTGCGAAGATCGCACCAAGAGCCGGTAGCCGTCGTGCTTGATTTCGTAGACCCAATCCGGCCCTACCGGTGCGGTCTTGGCGACCGTGGCGATGCAGGGTCCAATGAAACTGGGAGCGGGGCGTACGCTGAAACTGGATCGCCATCGGTTGAGGCAAGTTCTATTCTTCCAGTCGCGGGAGCCGACCTTCCGGGGCTCCCGCTTCCGTTGTGTCCGGGTTGGCGACGATCCGGACGGGGAACGTTGCCTTCCGAGACAGATGCATTCTATAGTCATTCTCATTCATGGAACTAAGCCGGAGGTTGAACGTTTTGATCGTTTTTATGGTCCTCGGAGGCAAGATGATTTCCGCCGCGCATTGCTTAGAGTTTGCACGTCAGTACAGAGCCCTCTCCCAGAACCCCAACACTTCCCCAGACCGCGCCTTCCTGACGAAGAACATAGCTCGGAGCCTTACCGGGTTAGCGGGTCAATTGGATCGGCTTGATGCGCTGACAAGGGAGGAGCAGCAAAGATGCCCCGCGCCCGGGGCTCCTTAGAAGTTAAAGCTGGAACTAAGGTCTTTGTGCGCTACCTACCGCACCATCACCGGCCAAGGCTCTGCCCGTAGGCGTCAGTGGCTGGATTCGGACAACATCGGCGCACATTCGCAAGGCGCTTGATAGTTCAAAGGTCTAAGTCCGAAATAACTTATGTTCCTGCGATGATCTGCACGCGGACGTACAATCAATACCCATCAGCAGAAGGAACATGCGATGGGATTGAAGCGACGGCGATTCAAGCAGACGGATTCTCTGGAAATGCGACTCGAGCAATTTGCACAGGATATGCGTGAGCGGGCAGATGGAAAGCCTCCCGGCAACGAGCGCAATGCCTTGCTCAAGCGAGCACGCAATGCAGATCAAGCAATCGACATTGAGCGGCAACTTCGTCAGGACCGCTAGGAACGCCCAAGAGAGAAGCGGTTTAGCCTGGCTCCTCCTTCCGAAAACTCTTGCCCTCCCTGCTCCCTGGCAAATCGACGCTTGATTGCCGATCCGAGAATCCAGTCCTCCAAGCGCGCCGATGGCCGCACATCGTCACTGGTGGCCGGAAGCCGCGTTGTTTTTGCTAAGCTCAAAAACGGGAAGTAGGCGACGATCAGGAAGAAAGCGAACGTCTGAAGCTCCTTAGCGCGCAGCTCGGGGTGCCTACAACTGCCTTTCGTCGACGCTTAATTGAGATGCTGCGCAACGCGCGTAGGCCACCGCTTATATCCATTGCCTTTATGCACCATCGCGCTCGCGGGTGAGTCCTTCCAGGCGAGTCGGCATTGGTAAACAGAGACCTGGCGCCCGTCTCGAGCGTCGCAAATGATCGATCTCAGGGCCATGACGATGTGGCAAAGCAGGATGACCGCGCGCGGATGGGCCTGCAATGACTTCCTCCTTTCAGAAGCAAGCGTCGGAAAGCGCACCGCTTCGGCAACCGGCGCCGCAACAGACCATGTCTTTCGGAGTCGCCCAACCCCAGGCCGTCAATCAGCGCTGACGAAGGGCGCGTGCAGATTCTTTAGCTAGAAATTGTGTCCCGAAGTCTGTTCAAGCTGGACGCCTGCTGAGCCCTTTTCTCACTTGCAGCGGCTGATTCGCCTAGGCTCATGGAGCCTGGGGGATGCTGCGAGCCGCCAATACTTGCGCATGTCCTCCGATAACCAGCGCTACTCAACTGCAAATCAGCGGAATGCAATTGCCGAGTACGCGAGCCAGCACGGACACAAAATTGTGGCGTCGTACATCGACGCCGGAAAAAGTGGACTGTCGCTAAGAGGCCGCGACGCACTCAAGACTCTGGTTAGCGATGCACTGGCGGTTCAGCGCAAATTCGAAGCGATCCTGGTTGTTGACGTCAGAGATGGGCCCGCTTTCAGAATTTCGACCAGGCCGCCCACTATGAGTTCCTTTGCAGGCAAGCTGGGGTACGCGTGATGCTACTGCGGCGAACCGTTCGGTGACGATGTGACTTCCATCACCACCATCATCAAACATCTGAAACGGATGATGGCTGGAGAATATAGCCGCGAACTTTCCGAGAAAATGCCCCGTAAGCGCCAGCAGGCCCAATTAGGATATGGACAGGGCGGCACGTTGATCTACGGCTTCCGTCGTCTGTTGGTCGATGCTGAGCAGAGTGCTCGGCAGGTCCTGCAACGTGGAGAAAGGAAGGCGCTCACCACCGACAAGGTCATGGTCATCCCAGGACCACCGGAAGAACTTGAGGTGATTAGGCGACTTTTTTCGGATGTACGTGCGCCAGAAGCTCTCGATTGCCGTCCCGGCGCCGGAAACCATCCTCAGCTACTTCGGTTCGCTCCGAAGGGCGTATGAGGCCATTGGATAGACTCCGCCGCCGATACCTCCGTTCGGTATGAATGCGCTGCATTGGAGCAAGAAGGAGATATTGGCCGGCTTGCGGAAGCTCTATGCTGAGCACGGGCAGATCACCACCGGTCTCATTGATGGCGCGCCCGACCTGCCGTCCAATAATCTCATTCGCCGTTACTTCGGCTCAAGGACAGCAGCAATGAAACAGGCCGGCTTTCCTGTTTTATCCCGCAGTCAAATTCAGCAGCGTCTGTGGAAGGGCAGGAAAGACGCCAGGGCGATGAATTCTATCATGGCGTTCGTTGGACGGAGGTGAGTCTACTACAGGCCTTGCGCCAGCTTGAGGAGCAGAACGGCTACATATCGGCGACGCTGCTCGACCAGAACGGTGTTACTCCGAGCGCCTACCATTTTACGAAGCGCTTCGGTTCGCTTACGAATGCAAGGACCTTGGCGGACTTGCCACCCCGGACGGCCTCCGAGGTCATGAAGGCCGCCTTGAAGCGGAAGGAGGAAGGCAGGGCGATCATTGGACGTCAGCCCCGACTTCAAGGGCAGCGCGCCCGTCTATGGTATCGCTCAGAAGACATCCTGGTTGGACTGAAGCGGCTAGCGGAGCAAAAGGGCCGGTTTCAGCCGACTTATCGATGAGGACTCTGACCTGCCTTCGTGGGGCACGGTGGTTCGTCACTCCGGCTCACTCACGGCCGCCTACGATTTGATCAGCCTGGTGCGTCTTGCGGGAAAGCCAGTGCGGTTTGGCCCGAAGGCGAAGCAGTCGTGGCTGTGCCCTAGGCTTACACGACGAGCTGCGAAGCAGCCCTTTGCTGCGGTTAACCCGGACCTGTGGCTCAAAAAGTTGGTAACAGTGTCGCGAAAACCCCTGAAATCGCTTGAAGCGCGCAAGTTGCCCACTTCGTCGCAGACCAATGATAAATTGAGAGTCTGAGGGACCTGCCGGGCTCACCAAAAAGTCCGTAACTCATTCAGGCGCCATTTCGCCGGATCGGAATCACCGCACCAGATACGTGGGCTTTTCGTTCCCCAGCCGGATTTCGACTGGTGATTTTTTCCACGGCATCGGACAGATAATCGGGGTGGTGATGACCATAGGTGTTGAGCAACACCTCTAGCGACATTCCAAGATAGCCAGCTGCCTGCCAAGGGTCCGTACCTCTCTGCATGAGCCAAGTCGCAGCTGTGTGCCGCAAAGTGTGAGGGGAGATTCGCGGGCCGAGGCCTGCGAGCCTGACTGCACTCTTGAATGCAGTCTTGACTGACGTCACAGCCTTCCCATTGTACTCCACGAAATGCTTCGCCTCTGGACTAGCTCGGTGCCAGCGCCGCAGGTGCGCGAGCAAGCGCAAGGGGATCGGCACGGTGGGTTGCCGTTTGTTGGTTTTCGCGCTGCCCTGCTTCAGGCGGTAGTAGCGGCCGCGCTCTAAGTCGACGTAAGAGCGACCAATCGCGGGAATGGGAGATGCAGCAGCGATAGCTCCAGCACGAGTTCCGCTGTAGATCCCCAACAAGATAAATCGTGCAAGATGGCGTAGCGGACGCTTGCTTGTCGGGACCTTCAGGTCGTCGGTCGGCCGACGCGAGCCCTTCTGCATTTCACGATAGCGCCAGCACGTCCAAATCAGTTTGGCCGCATCGCTGCGCGTCAGCCACTGGTCTCGAGGCTGGCCTCTCTCTGGTAGTGAGATCTTCACGATTTCCCGGTGAAATCCTTCGGCTGCATGGTGGCCAATCGCAGCTCGTAGGTCTTCAAGGTCTCGCCGAGCGCCTCCCTTTTTGCGGCGCCACTTGGTGTAGGACCGGCAGGCCTCCCCATTGACCTCGCCCAGCATTTTTGCCCCCCACCAGTCGTTCAGTCGTTCGATTCGCTTCTTGAACTTGCGGATATCCGGGATGGTATCATCGCTTTGGCTATCGACATTGAAGCGACTGCGAAGCTTGTCCAGTTGCGCATCCAAGTAGATCGAGAGGACATCTGCGATTGGAATATCGTCTATGTGGCGGATTCTTCGGCTCGGTGTGTGCTTGGATGTTATGTAGTCCCTTAGCTTTTCCTCCGCGGCCGCAATCTCATCTGCAGCGCAGCCTGTGCCGACATCCCGGCCGTTGTCTCTGATGATCCAGGTTGCTTGGTGGGTGATCTTTCCCCTCTTGTTTCGGCGGGCGGCCTTAAGCTGAAGTCTGGCGCCCTTGCTTCTTCGCGGCATAGCTCTCGCATCCGTCCGATATGAGCCAGCGTTGTAAATTCCTTGCCGGCAATCTTCTCAATAACCAATCGGTTACGATCGCGCTCGCGACGTAAGCCCGCGACCGTCATTCCTCCCAAAGGAAACGCGATCTTCACGGCATCAGCAAGGCGAAGAGGGGTATCGGGTGTAATTTCAGGTTGCGTTCGATTTGTCATCGACGCCTTATCGAATATTGTAGAGCGGAAGCTTACTCGTGCTGCAACATTCGTCGCGGAGACCTACTCCGTGGGCAAGCTCAGCCCCACCTCTATCGCGCACTCGAGCGTAAAATCGTACAAATAAGTAAAGACGACAACAGCGGTAGGGAATCAGTAAAGCTCACACTCGGGTCTCGGCACGATTCAAGAACGGGCCATCCGGACGAAGCGTAGGGTGCTATGGTCGAGGCAATTAGTTATGGATCCAAAGTTACTATCGAGCCGATTCCCACGCAGACCTACCATTGCAGTTTAGTGACGTTTGGACCAAGGAACTCGTTGACGATAACGACGATCAAATGATCCCACCTCGCGGGATGTCAAAAGAGCAGGCCGCGGCCTACGCCGGTTATGAAACGGTATCAGCTTTCAACGACTGGATTGGGCGGGGATCATGCCGGGACCCATTCCCGGAACACATCGGTGGGACAGGAAAGCTATAGATGCAGCATTTGACCGGCTGTCCGGGCTCAAGCCCGCGGTTGAATCGCAGCGGTCGCCTTATGACGAATGGAAGGGCATGCAAAATACGGATGCGCCTCGAGCGCATCAACACGTTAAACGAAAAGCTCGCCGATGAAACGGAAAGACGCACTGCTTCGCGCGGTTGGGAGGTCCATGGATCGGATGGCGCAGCACCCGTCCAACTGAAAGTTCTCTTCCAAGGAGCAGGTCGTAAGTGGTTGATTTGTAGGCTTGGCACATGGCGCCTCGAACCTGGGGCCCGCTGATGCAGCTCCAGAAGATCGAGCGGCTTGCGCCACCGCTTAAAATTTCTCTTCTCGAAACCTGCGTCCGATTTTCTGGCGCGCGCAAGAAGCTGAGGCATCCTTCGCTTCAGATCCTTGCACATATCGCGCGCGACAGCTGGAATAAACTGCGACAGCAAGTTGGCCGAAGCCCCGGCGATATCCTGCTCAGTTAGATCAGGATGCGCTTCCAAGGCCCTTTCGATCAATTCTTCAAATATCTGTTCAAAAGTCTTCATGATTCAGGCCCCACAGGCCGGCATCCTAACCGATTTGCAGCTGATAGTGGGCTTATCGGGACCGACGACAACGGTCCTCAATTTCGGCAATTCCCCGAACAGCGGACGACAGGATCACAGAACGACTCGGCTATAAGACGTGTTGCTGATGGCGCTCAAGAGAGTGATATTGTCATGTCCGAGATCCCGTCTCTGCCCCTGCCGACCTCCCTTCCGCGGGACGAGGCTATGCGATCGTGGGGACAGCAGCCTCATCCTATGAGCCGGATGTTTGGGAGTTCGAATACCGCGTCCATCCTATCTCGGTCGCATGCCGGAAGCCGAATTGCGAGCCCGTTACGACGGGATTGCCCGGAATCTCCAAACCATTGTCAGTGATGATCGCAACGTCATCCCAATCAATTCATTCCTGAGTTCTTGGTACTGGTATCGCAAGGAACATCAGACTCGCTAATGCAGGTGTCGAGGCACAGCACCGCCGGGCCCCGCGTCACGATGTCGGAGACTGGAAAAGCCATCACGCGCGCTGGGAATCATAGGCATTCAGCAAATCGAGCCCGGACTCATATTCAATGACGAGCTTCAAGGCATGGTCCTCGTCCCCCCTCGACCTCCATTAACCAGCGGCGTAACCGTTCGCCGTCCGGTTTTTGCGCGCTGCAATGCGCCAGGATCAAAAAGCGGAGCCAGCGCTGTTGGTCGAGCGGATGCGATGAGCCAGTGGATTTGTTCGCCAAATCCGAGAAAGCTTCGAGCGCCTTAGCCGCCTCAGGCGAGACCCACTCTTCAAGGGACTGCCGGGGAGAAGAGAGTTCTACGACGAAGCCGGTCGAAGGCTGCTGGTTTGGCGATCAGGCGTTCGAATTCTTGCAAGAGGCCATTGCATTGCGTGTAAGTAAGCCGGTCGAGCTCTCTTGGAACGATATTTGTAATCGTATACCCGCCTTCGCGGGACCAGAGCGTGAGCCTGGCCGCAGGCAGGCTCTTGTCGCTCTGCCGTTGATAGACGAGGACATCGTCGCCGCGTGCCATGCGACTAAGGTCCTTCTCGGCGTCTATCCCACGCTCCCATGGCGTTGCTGCAGCGGCAATAAGCGCCTCCCGCAGCTCTGCACGCCTGGTTTCGGGACCAAGGATCGAGAGATCCTGGAAGACTTCGATCGCGTGTTTGTCGCTCATGTGTTTGGTCTCCGATCGAACTAGCTGATCAGGCTCGTTATGGCCTGCGGCGCGCCAATGAAGGCGTAAGGATTCAGGAACTGGCGGCGCCAAAACAAGTTTCGATCCACTTGTCCAAGCGCGGCTTCGTCACAAACAGCCGACCAGCGATCCTTGATGGTCTTGATTTGATGCACGACAATCGCGACGGCATCCGCCTCGTTGAGAAGAAACGATGGCGCGCCTTTCAGGCAGAGCGCAATCTGACTGTGTCGATCCTGGCCCAATATAAGCATCGCTTGCGTCGCCTCGCCGCCCGTGCGGCTTTGCGGGCAAATATCATAGGCAGGTGTGAGCGTCAGATTCGTGCCGTCCCAGAAGGCTGCGTGATTTCGGGCATGGTCATCCGTGTTGCCGCAGAGCACGTTGAAGACAATGCGCGAAAACAACTCCCGTAGCGTCTCCTTGGGTTCCGCAAAACGGTGGCGGATGGTCGTGGCGAGCTGTTCGTAGCTGGCGTAACGGGCCATCATTTCGTCCAGCTCAAGCAATGTTAGGGCGGATACCATGGCCTTGCGGTACCATCCGTCGGTAGCCTTCGCACGATCGAAGCGCTCGATGAGGAGGATGTCCTTGCCCGCCACGCGTTGAAGGTTCACAGGCGCGACGCGAAGCCCGGCCGCCGCGGCCAAGCGCATTGCGATGAATTCCGCCTTCACCACGCTATAGAGGTCGGTTTGCGAAGAAAACTTCGCGATGAATTTCTTATCATCCGAGGTAATCGTCGCTTTCGGGCGCGCCCCTCCAATGGAGCTACCGTGGAAAAGCGCCCGGTCGAGCTCGGGCGTCAGCGGCGTTCCTTGTTCGACGAGCGCCGCCGCATTCAAAAGCTCATCGAGAGAGGCGCCCTCGCCTTCACGCGCGACATAGGCGGAGGGTGAGACTTGAAAATCGAGCGCGCCGATGCGATCCGACCCTGACTCGAGGAGAAAGGTCAGCTCATCGAGACTGCCCGCGTCAATCTCCTTCCCGCGGGCGCCGAACTTCCGATTGAGGATCACGCGCCGGCCCCAGGCGCCGGGAGCGGCATCGCGAATACAGTTCGGCATGTTCAGACCCGTAAGAAGCGGAAGGATTCCGCTCCGTAGCGGCAATTCGGGCTGGTAAAGCGCAATGGCGTCCTTGCGCTCGATATAGCTCCGTCCATAATTGAACAGGAGCTGTTCGCCACGCGCCGACAGAAGGCCTGCAACAACCGGTTTCGTCTGGCCCGGTAGCCAAGTCCAGACATAGGCCTCAGTGAATTTGGGATCAGAAGTCATCCTTGACCTCTTCACCCCGCCGGGCACGAATGGATTTAGGCAGAAGCGTCATGACTTCGCGATTGCTTTCGATTGCCTGAGACATTGTCGCCTGCTCGACGTCGAACAGCCTGACGCCGACAATCGCAGCGACCTCAAAGACAGCGCCAATGGTGGATCGCGGATCGCCCGCCTCTATACGCCGCAGCAGCCCGCGCGAGATCCCTGCCCGCTCCGCGACATTGAGCGTGCTCATTTTCCGTTCGATGCGGGCCTTGCGCAGGAGCTGCCCAAGCAGCACCGCAGCATCGGCTGCATAGGCAGAAATGGGATGATGGATCTTAGCCATGGTTCATAAATAGATCGCCACGCCCTTTGTGGATCATATATAGACCACCGCCGCAGAAATTTCAACCGAGCTGGTGCATAAAAAGACCAGATCAGTCCGTATGGTCCATTAATGGACCATCTAGCTTCCAGAGAAACGTGGGAATTATCAAGAAGCTGGCGAGGACGCCATCAATCCCAGATCTCGCCTCGTCCTAGCTTCCCACAGGAGATCTCGCATCCAAAAGCGCGCCAGGTTGCGGAATCGACCTCCGGAACATAGCATGAACGCAAACAATTGAAAAAGTTCATGGCAGACATATCCGGCGACTTTGAAATTGAGCCTGAGTTCGAACGAGGACCGAGCCGCATGTGGCTTGTCGAACTCGCCTTCTGGCGCCCTTCAGCGCTGGCCGACGATGAAATGGAATCCTGCTTTCCGGACCGAAATGGAAGATTGGAGCAGCAGCCAAACCAAGGCTGCCGTTTTCAGACACGGTGCGAAGGGTCTCGACCTCAATCAGAATTGGGCTCTTGTCGAACAGAATTGGTTCTGTCCCGTTTGCCGGCGCAGCAAAGTCGATACTCTTCCGCCTTTCCAGTCGCGGTATTCTGCTCGCCAATTTGGAAGAGCATCACGATCACCTGCGGGACTATGGGGGCGTCGAGGGCGCACGTTGTTCGGGGACCGCTGGACCCTGGATCTTCCGCCAGGATGTGGAGAAATAGCCGATACCGTCGAACACTTGGTATCCAGGTTCCCTCGCGAGCTCGTCTGCTCGGAATGTAATGCCGCGGACGGCAAGGCAAAGCTCATGATGAAGGGCGCCATTCCGGCGTATTTCAGCTTTTCGCCGGCTGAAATTCGCACGTTTATCGAGCCGGTTGCAAACGCGCCCCACCGGATCCTCGAGGACCGCGTTGAGAAGACCTGGCACGCCTGCGCGCCCTCGCTAAATGCTGTATCGCTTTGATCGATCAAACGTTGAGCATGATTCATTCCGGCGCGCTCTACCGGGAAAGAGGCACATCGTCCTTTCAAGCTCGCCATCAACGGTCACGATGAACTGCCGCTCCTCGTACTCCGTTCCGTTGCTGGACCAAGGCTTGACGGTGAGCTCTTCTATGATCGTCCTAGTTTCCAACCGGTCTCTTCTTCGATTTCTCGGTTCAGCGCAGCGAACACGTCTTCGCCTTCATCAACCTGACCGCCGACGAGGTCCCGGCAACCGGGAAAGAGTCGACGGCTCATTGTGCGCTTCCGCACGAAAATCCGTCCCAACGGGTCCGGGATTAGCGCGCTTGCGACAATTTGCGTTTTGGACGCCATGTTTCTAATCTAATGTGTAGTAGGAAAAAATGCCAGTATAACGAGTCTCAACGATATTTTAGACCGATTTCGGCCAGGCCCGCCGAGCGGGACAATTAAGCTCGGCGTACTGGGGGCACCGGGCAAGGGAGAGTCGACTCTCACGGCGCGTCTATCCGAGGCTCTTGTCGGACGGTGGTTGCCCGTTTCCTTGTGGCCGCCGACGGCATGATGTCGAGCGTGGCATCGCGGCTCCTGGTCCAATACTCAATGTTTCATCGTTCGATCACTTCACGCTCTACAAGTATGTACCAAATAGGGTCCAGAGTGATTGCTACATTCTTGTGGACGAGTGGGGTGCCCAAGCCTGTGTTCCCACCACAGACGCAGACATGATCTACGTCATTCAGCGACCGGCGGCTCTCTTCGACAGTTTCAAGGCTGGTCCCCAACGTTTTCTGCGCGAAGCGGCAACTCGAATAGCAAACTTCGTCACGCTCCCGCTCCAGGCCACGCTCTGTGAGGGCTTTCGAAGGGCGTTGAATCAACCATCGTTCATCCGCGCCGTGTCAGACACCGGAGCGTGTCTCATTGGCGATGCTTGGTCTCACAAGGACTCGGTCACCGCCCAGGAAATTACGGATGCCTTTCTTGATGCCAATTTGCTGGCAGAGCTCATTATTGCACGTCCATACATGGACGCCCGCTTCGAGCAGGAGCTCAAGCTCGAGTGGTCTCAGCGCACAGCATTATATGCGGGTGAAGTCGAGCGAGCACATAGGCTTGCTGGATTCCTGCCTGCAACCCCACCGCAGATCGAAGAGTTGCAGACGATCGCCAGAAATCCCGAACTGAGTTCGAAATTTTCGGGCTCGACGCCAAGACCTATTCCGAGAAGGACTTCGTCAAAGACCTGACAGCATGATGCCAACCGCCGCGACGAAGATGTCGCAGCGCGAGTTGAGAAGAACCATCTTGCGGAAGGGCCTCTTCCATCCCTGTAATTGGCGCTAGCGAGCAATACGCGGGTGCTCTCCGGGATGGTCCTCGACCCGAAGGTTCATGATAGAGGCCGATGGCGAACACGGATTGGCATCACCAAACTGCACCACGTTCTGGACTGCGACCGATAATTGGAGTGAAAAGTCGAGAGGCTTCGGCGGAGGTGCGCTTGTGATGGGATTGCAGCTTGCATCTACACCTCCAAACGGCTGATTACCCTTCAGATCTCTGAACCAAAGCATCTTCTGAGCGTCCGTCGTACAGGCGTTCGAAAATGTAATGGGCGCCGACGGCAATTGGGCGGTGCTGTGACAGCTCAAGCACCCCGAAATCGGATTGTCGACCGGCCCGTTCGCGCGCCCCGCCCATCCCAAATGGGAGGCTGCGTAAGCAGGCGCCTGGTCCGAGATCGTGGTTTCGGTCAGCTTTTTGCCTGCTTGCTGGTCAGCGGGTGTGAAGCCAAAGTCATTTCCCCATGAAAGGCCTACGGGCCGGAGCCTCCGCCACGGGGAGGTATCAGTTGCATTGCTGTCAAAAGCAAAAGTCCCGAAGACCCACCCGGTTGGCGAGCGACTATCCACCGCGGCGACGTCCATCTGCATGAGGCGCACGGTTTGGGGGCCGGCAGCTGTCCGGATCGTCCACTGCGGAGCACCCGACAAGACGTCAGAACCCTGGAAGTCATTCGCAGTAACGTCGCTGAACAAGATCTTGAAGGTCATTGCTCCTTGGGGGAATTGAGCTTTTGCTAGATCGGGCGAAGCGCCGCCCAAGACCTGTCCGATCGTGACGGCACCCGCTGCATTGTAGAAGCCGACCGCATAATTATGAATGGCCACTCCTGGCTTGAGACCGAGCTCCGGTCCGGTCACGGAACGTTCTGAGGTCAAGCCGCGCATCGGCTCTCGTGCACGCGGTCCAAAATTCATCAGCGGCATGTGAAACCAGGGCCGAACGTTGTTGGCTTCCGGCTTGAAGTCGGCATCGATCATGCCATCAAATGCATAGTCTCGCAGAGCATAGAGGTAAGCATTGGCCCCCGTCACTCCGTCCTTGAAGTCGATATTCGACCACGGTGCGTCGTTCGCCGGGACCGCCGCAGGGTACGATTGGGACAGTTTGAACCACGGACCAGCGCTCGGTATCATCGCTGATGGCGTGACGAAGTCTGGAAAGGCCCCGGTGCATTGCGCAATGAAAGGTGCCGGCTCAGGAGCCGGAACGCCCTTCCCTGTCACCGAGAGGCAAGTCGATCCGGGAGCACAACCGCTTGCGGCATGTGCATGTGTCGGAGCAAGGCATGTAATCGTGGTCGCAAAAAGGACGTTGCGAAATATACGGCTTCCTAAATGTTGAATAACGCGCATGAGCCTCTTTCCTCTATGACGCACCACTTCATTCCGATACAATTACAGCGCGAATCTGCCTTTGCAAGCCCGAATTGATTCCCAGTAAGTTTTCGCTCAGAGCTTGGAAGTAGGCCGTGACTTTTAAAGAGAGGATGATGATCGTGTTCTGTACGAAACGTACGGCGCTTCTCCTTTTTCTCTTTGCAGCAAGCGCGCAAGCGCAGACTGCAACGTCATCTGCTTATTTGACGGTAGATGGACAAGTGACGACTCCACTGTCCTTCTCTGAACCCGACTTTCAGGCACTTCCTCACACATCGATCACAGTCACGGATTCGGCCGGGAAAAGTACGACCTATTCAGGAGTTGACCTGGCTGCCCTTTTGAACAAAGCGGGGGTGCCGCTCAAGCAAGACCTGAAAGGTGCCGACGTCGCAAAATATCTCCACGTTCAAGGCGCTGATGGTTTCGTCGCGATTATTTCTCTGCCCGAGTTTGATAACGGCACGTTCCTGGTGGCAGATGCGCAAGATGGCTCCCCATTGCCGAGCGGGACCGGTCCTCTCCAGGTCATTTCACCTCAAGAAGGTCGTCGTAGCCGCTGGGTCAAACAACTGAACTTGCTGCAGATCATCAAATCTTCACCGCAATAGCCGCACCAGAGCGAGGACTAGTCACTGGCGTCCAATCCGAGCGGCCTCACTCTCTGCGCATGAGCCAGACAAACACGGTCGAATAAAGCGGGTCGCCCCGAATACAAACCTTGCTCAGAGACAGTACGTCTAGCCGGTGTTCGTCGGCGGCGCGCCTGATAGATGCTTCGTTGATATATGAGTTATCATGCCCTTCCGCGTCGATAAAACGCGCGCTCCTGACCCAGTCGGCACCGATCACGTAGCCGTCCTCAGCGAGTTGAGCCGCGGCGTTTCCAAGAGCCCATGCGTAGTGTTCTGGACTTTTGCAAAGCCCAAACAGACCAATTGCCGTAATCAAGTCGTGCTGCGGGCCGGGTACGTCACGAAAGGGCGTGCTGAGCACATCATGGATGACGAACTTGTCGATCTTCTCCCGCACGCACGCCAAGTGATGGTGGTCACGCCCGAACCTTGCTGGCACTTGCTGGTAGCAGGGAGGGATGTCGTCCTGGTGTGTGACAGCGCGTCCCTCCAGGGAGCGCTGGAGGACTTCACCCGGCTTTCGTCCTCACCCAACCACCCGCCAACATATTGAGTTCGGCTTCGCATCACGTAGCTTCTGCCACCCGCCAACAGCAGCATCCGCGCGTGGCGCCAATTCACAGCTCATGGAAGCGGCGTGAACTTCAGCTGGCTGAGCGGTGCGACCTTGTCGGTACGTGTCATCTTGAACTCAGTGCTGGGACCGAGCCACTTGTCCCAGATCTGGTTAATCTCGCCAGCCTTGTCCATTGACAGCAGGGTCTCGTTGACCTTTGCGAGCAGCGCCGGCTCGTCCTTCTTCATGCCGATGCCGATCGGTTGCAGCACCATGGGCTCCTCGATCATCTTCAGCGGCTGCCCCGCCTCCTTGGACTGGCTGACGAGCTTGGTAATGGTCATGGTATTCGCCACCATTCCGACCGCCTTGTTCTGTTGAACCGCCATGAAGGCCGAGCCGGTATCGACGAAAGTCAGCGGGGCGGATTCGTTCAACTTGATGGCGAGTTCTGAGGTCGATCCTTTGGTCGATGCCAGCCGCTTACCCTTGAAGTCGGCCTTGGCGGTCCCAGGGTCGCTCGCCTTCACCGCCAGCATTTCCTTGGCGATGTAATAGGGATCGGAAAACTGGATCTGCTCGGCGCGCCCCAGCGTGTAGGCGAGGTTCGCCACCGTGATGTCGACATGACCGAGCTGGACTTCGGGCACCCGCGCCTCGACCGAGAGCGGCGTAACCTTTGCGGCAACGCCCCAGTGTCGGGCAATCGCCTTGCAGAGGTCGACGTCAAAGCCGACCATCTCACGTGACTTGGCATCCGGAGCCGCAAATGGCGGAACGTCCGCGAAGGTTCCGCAGCGCAGTTCCTTGCGCTGGATGATGTCCGACAGCTGGTCGGCGCACGCCGACGACGCAAGCCCGACAAAAGCTCCGATCGCGGCCACTAGGCCGACTGAACGGTTCCTAAAAGACATCTGTGTTCTCCTCCAGATTGGTCTCGTCAAGCCAGCGCGGTCACCTTGTGTGCAGGTCCGACAGGAAGCGTTGCGCACGCGGGTGTTGCGGTGAGCGGAAGAAGTCGACCGGAGCTCCCGTCTCGAGCACCCTTCCGGCGTCCATGAACCAGACGCGATCAGCCACATCACGCGCGAAGTTCATCTCGTGGGTCACGCACATCATGGTCATTCCATCGCGCGCAAGGCCGCGCATGACGGACAGCACCTCGCCCACCATCTCCGGATCGAGCGCGCTGGTCGGTTCGTCGAACAGCATCGCCGGCGGCTCCATGGCGAGCGCGCGCGCGATCGCCACGCGCTGCTGCTGTCCGCCGGAGAGCTGGCCCGGATAGTTCTGGGCTTTGGCCGCGAGTCCGACGCGATCCAACAGACGAAGGGCCGCTTGACGCGCTTCGCTGCGCTTGACGCCGTTCACCTTCATCGGTGAAAGCATGACATTGTCGAGCGCACTCAAATGTGGAAACAAGTTGAAGCTCTGGAAAACGAATCCGATCCGGCTCCGCAAGTGATTCAGCGCCGTGCCACCCACCTTGCCGTGAACGTCTCTGCCCTCGAACAGCACCGAGCCAGACTGGATTTCCTCGAGCCTGTTGACGGTACGGATGAGCGTCGACTTGCCCGAGCCGGACGGCCCGCAGACCACCACCACCTCGCCCTTCCTCACCTCGGCGTTGACGTCGCTCAACGCGGCGAGTGCCCCAAAGAATTTGTGCACGGCGACGAATTTGATCATCGGATCGGCCTCCCGGGACGGAGTCTCATGCGACATGGTCAAATGCCCCTGATGCGCTTGCGGGTACGGCAGGCAGTGCAGACACGGCAACGGGGCCTGCGGTTCGGCGCACGGTAATCCGCCGCTCGACCATGTTGATGGCCTGCGTCAAGGTCCAGCAAACGATGAAGTAGCTGACGGCAAGGATGAAGTAGACTTCGAATGGCTTGGTCAGCAACCGGTTGTTGATCTGTCCCGCCGCGAAGGTGAGCTCGGGGACGTTGATGATGTAGCCGAGCGTGGTCTCCTTGATGGTTGAGACAAACTGGCTGAGGATGCTCGGGATCATGTTGAACAGCGCCTGCGGCAGGATGACGTAGCGCATCGCGCCGAGACGGCTGTGCCCGAGCGCGCGGGCGGCGTCCATCTGACCTTGTGGCAGCGCCTGAATTCCGGCACGCACGATCTCGCTCAGGAATGGGCTTCATAGCCGACCAACGTGACCAGCATGGTCGCGAACGCCGGCACGCTATGGCCGATCAAAAGCGGCAGCACGAAATAGACCCACAGAATAATCAGCAGCAGCGGCACACCGCGGGTGACGTAGACCAAGGCCATGACCGGCCAGCGCAGCGCCCGCCACGGCGACAGGCTGGCCAGCGCCATCACGACGCTCAGCGGAAAGGCCAAGGCAATGCCGAGCACGGAGAGAATGAGGGTGGCCGCGATACCGCCAAGCGGCCCGTTCGGATACTGGCCGACGAGCAGCAACAGCCAGTTATTCCTGACGATCTCGAACATGCTCGCGAGCAGCGACATGATCAGACCGCTCCGGCCATGCGGCTGCGTTGCTCGAGATGGTGGCCAAGCCACATCAGCAGTAGCGAGCAGACGAGATAGACGATCGTGGCAATCAGGTAGGTCTCGAACGGACGAAAGCTCTGATTCTCCACCTCTTTGACGGCATGGGTCAGCTCGGCGACGCCGATCGCCATCGCAAGGCTGGAATTCTTGAACAGCGAGACCGTATGGTTCACCAGCGCCGGCATCGCGTTGCGAACGGCCTGTGGCAGCAGGATGTAGGCCATGGCTCCGACGTAGCTATGCCCCAGCGCACGAGCTGCTTCCCACTGCCCCCTCGGCACCGCGCGTAGACCGGAGCGCTGATCTTCGCTGAAATACGCGGCCTGGCACAACCCCAGAGCAACGACCGCGAACACCGCTTCGCCATTGTGATCGCCGAGCCATATCTGAACCGAGTCCGGCAGCAAGCTCGAAATGCCGAAATACCAGAGCATGAGCTGCACCAAGGTCGGCACATTGCGATGGTAGGAGACGTAGATCGCGACGAAACCGCTAGCGATCCGGCTCGGCAGCATCCGAATCGCAACCAGGACCATTCCAAGACTCATCGCCAGAAGCCATGAGCCAACGAAGATAATGAAGGTCATCTTCACCCCGTGGACCAGCATCCGGCTGAACTCCGGATTGAGCAGGACGGCCATGAGGTCGAAACCCTTCATCGCGCGCCCCTCGTCTAGGTCGGGAGAATGGGTTTTGGGGAACCCTCGGGGCGAGTGGTCGACAAGCCACCCGGCACCTGCAAGGTCGGTGTGATCTCGATGTAGCCGACATTTACCGCCACCGGCGCGGCGATCGCAAACGCGATCGCGTCGGCAATGTCCTTTGCCTCGGGCAGTTCGAAGCCATCGATGAAGTTCGCGCGCGTTTCAGCGCTGTCGCCGTGGACATGGGCGAAGATATCGGTTGCAACCCGGCCAGGGCAGATCTCAGTGACGCGCACACGCTTGCCGAAGCAATCGACCCTGAGCTGACTGGTCAGCATGCTGACGGCCGCCTTGGTCGCATGATAGCTCGAGTTGCCCGCAAAGTTGTAAGCGCCGGCGATCGACGTGATGTTCACCACGTGGCCGCGATCGCGCTGAGCCATGCCCGGCACAAGCAGGCGGCAGAGATGCAGGATCGCGCGCAGGTTGACGTCGACCAGAAGGTCGATGTCCTCCACATCCGCCTGGAGAAATTTCTTCGGCCGATCGACGCCCGCGCTGTTGACGAGCACGTCGACCTCTAGATCCTGAGCAAGCTTGGTCATAGCCGCAATATCTCTGACGTCGATCGCATGCGGGATGCAGCCGGTGCGATCGGCCAAGGCTTTCAGCGCATCCGCGCTCCGCGCGAGCGCATGAACCTTGAGGCCCTCGCGCGCCAGGCACTCGACGACCGCAAGACCGATGCCCGACGAGGCGCCGGTAACGAGAGCAGTCCTGTAATCGGAGAATGGCATCTGGCTCCTCACCTCTCAACGCTAAACGATCGCGCAACTTCCTCGCCAAGACGGATTAGCTGTGGCGGGATAAGGTCCCCTTATGGTCGCCCAACGGCCCCGTCGGAGCCCGCCACAAGCCGGGAAACCGGCAGGATCTCGCCGCCCGCAGCCTCGATCGAGGCCCGAATCCCTCGGGCCAGCTCGACGGCGCCCTGGGTATCCCCATGCAGCAGGATCGATTTGACCGGCATAGCGAGCGGCTTTCCGCTGGAGGCAATGACCACGCCGTCACGCAGCAGACGCTCGACCCGCTCGGCAACCACCCCGGCGTCGTGAATGACCGCGCCGGGCTTCGCCCGAGACACCAGCAGGCCCTCGTCGTCATAGGCCCGGTCAGCCAGGAACGTCGTGGCGACCCTGATACCGCACCGCGCCGCCGCCCCTTCGATGGCGCGACTGCTCGAGGAAAGGATCAGGAGATTGGGATCGAACGCGGCAACCGCGCGCACCAATGGTCGAGCAAGATCGGCGTCGGCAGCAACCATGTTGCCCAGCGCGCCGTGAAAGCTCATATGCGTGACGCGATGCCCGACGGCCCGCGCGATGCCGTCGAGCGCGCCGAGCTGGTAAGTGACCATGGCGGCGAGCTCGCTGAGGTCGATCTGCATCACGCGCCGGCCAAATCCCTGACGATCCGGAAACCCGACATGGGCTCCAAGGTCGACGCCTCGCGCCCTGGCGCGCTCCGCCGTGCGCTGCATGATCAGGGGATCACCGGCATGAAAGCCGCATGCGACGTTGGCCGAAGACACAAGGTCGAGCAGCGCCTCGTCATTGCCCATCGGCCACGGACCAAAACCTTCGCCCATATCGGCGTTGAGATCGATCTTCATGATGTCTCACCTTCAATCGGACGCAGTAGGAGCAGCGGCGTGCCGTAGCCCACGATCGTGCCGTGATCGGTCAGCACATCGGTCACCATTCCTGACAGGGGGGCAGGCACGGCTAGAAGCAAAGGACCGATTTGCAGGAAGCCGAGAGGCTCGCCACCCCGGACATCGGCGTCAGCCAAAGCGATTGCGTGCTCGTGAAGCGGGTGACGATCGAGAAAAATGCCCGGCGATGGAGCGCGGACGGTGATTGACGGCGCATCGACGGGCGGGATCTCCTCACCGTCAACGGCGCGCACCGATACGCCGTCGTTGACCAAACGCAGCGAGGCGCTCGGACCGCGCAGCTCGAGCAGCGCGAGACCGGCGTCCTTGAGCCAAACGCTCAGCTGGTCGACGTGATCGAGAGGAGCGCTCATCGGTCTCCCCCTTCGCCGCAGTGAAGCTCGACGAGACGACGGGCGTTGGCAAGCCAGCGGCGGGCGTCTGTCGCGGCGCCCAGCGCATCATCCCAGCTACAGCGGATGAAGCGGACGCTGCTCCCGATCGGAGCCTGGCCGAGGCGCCAGAGGTCTGCCTCGATCACCGTGCCGATTTTGGGATAGCCGCCGGAGGGCTGTGCATCGCGCATCTGGATAATGGGCTGGCCGCCATGGGGTACCTGAATGACGCCGGGCACGATACCATGCGAGCGCAATTCCAGCGGACGCAGGGGGATGAGCTCAGGGCCCGCAAGCCTGTAACCGTAGCGGTCGCTCTGCGGGGTGATCTTCCAGGCAGTCGACCACAATACATCGTGCGATGAATTGGTGAAGCAGTCGTACTCGGCGGCTGGTAACACGCGAGCGGCGGGCACACCGTCGACGTCAAGCGGCAGCGCGAGCCCTGGCGGGACCAGGCCGAAGCCGGGAGTGGCCCGCTCGTTCGAACGGCCGGTCGGCAGTTCATCGCCATCGCGGAGCGGCCGCCCCTCGTGGCCCCCAAACGAGCCTCTCAACTGCGTGCTGCGCGAGCCCAGCACGGCCGGCACGTCAACGCCATCCGCGACGCACAGATAGGCGCGGCTCGCGCGCCATGTCGTCTGCTTGGGAAGCGAAAGCGACAGCTCCTGCCCCGCTTCGGCGCGATGCGCCCACCACGGCAACACAGGCGCCTCATCAATCCTTCCCGCACAATCGGCACCGGTGACAGCAAAAACAGTCGAGCGCTCGAAACGAACCTTGAAGGGAAGAACCGGAATCTCGATGGCTGCGGCGTTCTCCTCGTTGCGTAGCAGGATATTGCCTCCTGCAAGGGCGAGCGCGTCCATGGCGCCCGAAATCCCGACGCCAAGATTGAGCCCACCGGTACGGCCGAGATCCTGGACGGTCGCTAGCGCGCCCGCTGACAAGATTTTGATCATCGCAGCACCCGGACAACCCTAAAGCGGATGCTGTCGCCCGGCTGAAGCAGTGCCGGCGGGCTGCGATTCACATCGAAGAATGCGACCTGGGTGCTGCCGATTGTGTTCCACCCGCTCGGTCCGACCGAGGCAGACACGCCGGTCTGATTACCGCCTATCGACACGGCTCCTCCCGGAATCCTAAGCACCGGCACCTTGCGGCGCGGCGTCGCGATACGCTCATCCATGCCGCCGAGATAGCAATAGCCAGGATGACTTCCGAGCGCGAATACGGTGTAGGTTGGCGCGCTATGGCGTTCGACGATCTCATCGATGCTCATGCCGGTGTGCTCAACGACATCGGCCATATGCGGTCCCGCTTCCCCGCCATAGGTGACGGGCAGATCGATGCAGTGCCCGGCGATCGGAAGCGGCTCGACGACGTCCCAGAGTTCGACGAGCCTTTGCTCGATCTCTTCCGGTCGTCGCGGCGGCTCAACAAAGGCCAGCATGAGATTGTTCATGCCTGGCACGGCCTCGCGCACGCCGGAAAATCCGGCAGCCGCGCGCGCCATGGCCCAAATCCGCCGCTGCGTTTCAAGCGTGGTCTCGCCGGGCGCCTCGAAAAGCAGCGCCGTCGTCCCGAGCAGGCTTGTGCGAGGCCGATCCGTCGTCATGGCTGCCTACTCAACCGAAGTTTCGTCTCGAGATGGTGGATACTGACACCACCGCGGATAAATTCGGGGTCGGCAACGAGGCGCCGGTGCAGGGGCAGGTTTGTTGCAATCCCCTCGATCCGCGCCTCGTCGAGCGCCACGCGCAAACGGGCCAACGCCTCATGGCGCGTCGCACCATGGACGATAAGCTTGCCGAGCAGGGAGTCGTAGTACGACGATACGCGGTAACCGGCACTCGCATGACTGTCGATGCGCACGCCAGGTCCGCCCGGCATCTGCCAGATATCAATCACACCAGGCGACGGTACGAAGCTGTCGGGGTCTTCGGCATTGATGCGGCACTCGAAGGCATGACCGCGACAGGCGATGTCGCCCTGCCTGAACGGCAGCCGTTCACCCTGCGCCACACGGATCTGAGCCTCGACAAGATCGATTCCAGCGGTCATCTCGGTAACGGGATGTTCGACCTGGAGACGCGTATTCATCTCGATGAAGTAGAACGCGTTATCTTGCACCAGGAATTCGAAAGTCCCGACGCCGCGATAGCCGATTTGCCGGCAAGCCTCCGCACAGCGCTCGCCGATTTCGCGGACCAGCCCATCTTCGGTCTGCGGGGCTGGCGCTTCCTCAATCACCTTCTGATGTCGGCGTTGGAGTGAGCAATCGCGGCTGCCAAGCCAGACTGCGTTACCGTGCGTGTCGGCGATCACCTGGATCTCGACGTGGCGCGGGCGGCCCAGGAATTTCTCGACATAGATGGCGCTATTGCCAAACGCCCGCCGCGCTTCTTCCCGGGTCAGGGTCAGCGCGTCACGCAAGCCGCCCTCACTCTCCACCACCCGCATGCCGCGACCGCCCCCGCCGCCCGCGGCTTTCAGGATCACGGGATAGCCGATCTCACGCGCCGCCGCGCGCACGACATCGAGATCCTCAGTCAGGGCTGCATCGGGACCGGGGACGCACGGAACGCCTGCCGTTCTCATGGCGCGCTTGGCCGCGATCTTGTCCCCCATGACGCGCATGCTCGCGGCCGTCGGGCCGATGAATGTCAGGCCTGCGGCTTCCACTTGCTCGGCAAAGCCGGCATTCTCGGACAAAAATCCGTAGCCGGGGTGGATCGCTTCGGCCCCGCTGACCTCGGCCCCAAACAGAATCGCTTTCTGGTTCAAGTAGCTCTGCGCTGCCGCGGCGGGGCCGATGCACAGAGCGAGGTCAGCCTGACCCACATACGGAGCCTCTCGGTCAGCCTCGGAATGGACCACGATCGTTCGCAATCCGAGACGCCGGCATGTCCGCAGGAGGCGTAAGGCAACCTCTCCCCGATTGGCTATGAGTACCGATTCAAACATGAGTCACGCGAACCGTATAAGTTCTTGGCCAGCCTCGACTTCCTGACCCGAGGCAACCAGGATCGCCGACACCGTACCATCCCGTTCGGCGAGAACCCCGTGAAACATCTTCATCGCCTCGATCACACAGACTGTCGTTCCTGACGTCACAGCCTGTCCTACCGAAACGAAGGCGGGCGCATCCGGCGCCGGTTGCAGATGCACAATTCCGAACAAGGGCGCTGCGACATTCGCCTGTCGCTTCGGCGCGACACCAGGTTCGGCGCGAATTGGCCGCTGTCCGGCGCGTGTGGATGGGACCGTCTTAACCGGTACCCGAACCGTATCGCCAGGCTGCGCCCGTCGGACCAGTCTGAGCGACCAGCGGTCTTCGCTGAACTCCATCTCATTCAGATCAGACGCAGCCATCGCATCGATCAGGGTCTTGATCCGCTCCAAATCCATGTTCCGCCACCCATACGGGATCGTGGGGCTGGATGCGCCACGCCGGCCTCGACGCTAGCGCCGTCGATTCCCGCCGACCAAGACGGATTGGCTTTGCCCCTATAAGGGAGCGCTATGACGCCTTCTGGGGCCGCTCTTCACGCGGAAGGAGATTTCCCGGCAGACCGGCCACAAGCTCCAGCAGGATTTCCTTAATCGCCTGTGCGGGTTCGGAGAGCGGCAAATGACCGGACTGGCACAGCGCCAGCGGCGCCTCGATGACCGGATCGATGATGCAGGATTGCCAGGCATCGCAGGACGATGCGACCAGCCGCGCCATCGATTCGGGCAGGATGGTAGCGCCAAGCCCATCGGAGATCACGGCGGTCAGCGTGCTGGCGGATTCGATTTCCGCGACGACCTTTGGGACCTTGCCGATGGCCGCGAAAGCGTCATTCACCATCTTGCGGACGACATTGTAGGGGCGCGCGAGGTAGAGCTCGGTATCAACGAGCATTGCGAGCGGCACTTCGGGCGGCGGCGCCACCATGCTGCCGCGGCCGACGACGTAAAGCGGCTCTCGCAACAGCGGCTGGAATGCGAGGCCGTGGACGGCCGTCTTGCCGCCGTAGAGAACCGCCAGGTCCATGCGGCCATTCATCACGAGCTCGGAAAGCGTGGTGCCATAGGTCTCGTTTAAATAGAGCAAAATGCCGGGGTGCCGCGCCCGCACCGTGCGCAGAAGCGGCAGAGCCAGTCCTGCCGCGGCAGTCCCCGGCGCGAGTCCCACCGCAACGGCGCCCGAGATATTCTTTGCGGCCGCGTTCATGTCGGCGCGCGCCTGGTCGCATTGCCGCAGGATGAGCTGGGCGTGGCGATACAGCACCTTGCCGGCCTCGGTCGGCACCACACCGCTCTTGGTGCGCACGAGAAGCTGCTGACGCACCTCGCCTTCGAGCGTTGCAAGCTGCTGGCTGAGCGCTGGCTGCGCCACATGCAGCACATCGGCGGCTTGCGTCAGGCTGCCGACGTCGACGATCTTCACGAAATACTGCAGTCGCCTGAGATTCACGTCCTGTCCTCAGACTGCGGTCTGCTCAAGACCCGAGCAGAGCATCCATAAGAGATGCCTATCAGGCCAGATTGAACTCGTGTTGGCCAGGGCCGAGCTCAATCTCTAGCGTCGCACCTCGCTTAGCCAGGGTCAATCACTATGAACCATCCTCGTATTTCCGCACGGGTGAGGCGCATCAAGCCTTCACCCAGCTCGGCGGCAGCCGATCGGGCAACGGCGCTGAAGCGAAAGGGCCGGAACATCGTCAGCCTTGTCGTCGGCGAGCCGGACTTCGATACGCCTGCGAACATTCGCGCCGCGGCCTCAAAGGCGATGGACAAGGGCGCCACCCGTTACACGATGCTGTCTGGATCCGTCGATCTGCGCGAGGCGATTGCAGCCAAACTGAAGCGCGAGAACAACCTTGTCTACGCCCCTTCCGACATCATCGTCACCAACGGTTGTAAAAGCGGCATCTATAGCGCGCTAGAGGCGACGATTGAGGCCGGCGACGAGGTGATCATCCCGGCTCCCTACTGGGTGTCGTATCCCGACATGGTGATCGCCTGCGAGGGCGTTCCAAAGATTGTCGCGTGCCCGGAAAGCCAAGGCTTCAAAATCTCGCCAGAGCAACTCGAAGCTGCCATCACGAACAAGACGCGATGGCTAATCATCAACTCGCCGTCGAATCCGACGGGCGCGAGCTACTCGGCGGCGGAATACCGCAAGCTGGCCGACATTCTCCGACGTCATCCCAACGTGCTGGTCATGACGGACGACATCTATGAACACATCCGCTTCGACGGTCGCGCAACGCCGCACCTGCTGAACGCCGCCCCCGAACTGGCGGACCGCGTGCTTGCGGTTAACGGCGTGTCGAAGACCTACGCGATGACTGGCTGGCGGATCGGCTGGATCGCCGGCCCCTCCGATCTGATCGGCGCGCTGAACACGCTGCTGTCGCAGGCCGCCGGCAACGCCTGCTCGATTAGTCAGGCTGCCGCCATCGAAGCGCTCAACGGCGACCAGCGCTTCGTTACCGAAAGCGTCGCGATCTACCGTACCCGCCGCGATCGCATGCTGACGCGCATCAACCAGATCGAGGGCTTGAGCTGCCTGCCGCCCGACGGCGCGTTCTATCTCTACGTCAATTGCGCCGGGTTGATCGGTCGAAAAACTCCCGCCGGTGCGCACCTCGAAACCGACGGCGACGTCGCGATGTATCTGCTCGAAAGCGTGGGCGTCGCCGTGGTCCAAGGTAGCGCCTATGGCTTGTCGCCGTACTTCCGCATCTCGATCGCCGCGTCGCTCGATGTGCTCGACGACGGCATCAACCGCATCGCTCGCGCCGTCTCCGAACTTCGCTAGCCTCCCGATCGGAAGCACCTCATGTCAAACACCGGCATCGAAAAGAATCCCTCGGCTCCGCAAGTCGATCCCGCGGTGATCGCAGAACTGCGGACCATCGCAGTCGCCCTGCTCAGCGACCAGCTGCACCGCAATTGCGGCAGCGTTGGGCTAATCCCCTATCACTCCCCGGCGCCGATGGTGGGAACCGCGGTGACCGTGAAGACGCGCGGCGGCGACAACCTTGCCATCCTTCGTGCCTACGACTTCTGCCGTCCCGGCGACGTGATGGTTGTTGACGCCGGCGGCGACATCTCCAACGCGCTCGTCGGCGGCATCATGACCCTCGCCGCGGCCTCGCTCGGGCTTGCCGGCATGGTGCTCGACGGCGCGATTCGCGACGTTGCGGAAATCCGTGCACGCACTTTTCCCGTCTATGCGCGCGGCGTGACTCATCGCGGTCCCTACAAGGATGGTCCCGGAGCGATCAATGTCCCGATCACTGTCGGCGGCATGCCCGTGAACGCGGGCGACATCATTGTGGGAGACCAGGACGGCCTGCTGGCATTTCCACCGTCCCTGGCCGCAACGGTCATCGAGACAGCATTGGCGCAGGAGCAAAAGGAACAAGGCACCATCGATGCGATCCGCGGGGGCCGATGGGATCGCGCCTTCGTCGATGCGCTCGAGGCGCGTTGCGCGAACTGAACGGCCCTGGCGCTTTCGAATTCGAACAAGCTGACGTTGGCCGTCGCCAACCAGTTGTCATCGCATCATCAAGCGCCCAACTGATCGCAACAAATCGTAGGGCGACCTACGAAATCGCGAACAATCCTAGCGAAATTTCCCAACTAAAAAGGTCCGTTCCGACGCGCAACCGCTCTAAGTAATTGAAATTGCTTGGTGGGCGCACCAGGGCTCGAACCTGGGAGCCGCTGATTAAGGGACAGCCACGGACTAAGAACAATCAATAACTTAGCGGTCGCACCTGGGCTTATCCGGCAGTAGATGGGCATTCGTCGCACGATCATAGTGCTTAGTTGTACTGCGCTTATCGACGGGGCCGGTGAAAGCGCGCTCGACAGGCCCCTAGTCGCGCGTCAGCCACCAGACAGGTCAGCAGGCCCCAAATAGGCGATGTTGATCCGGCCGACGTCCTGGGCCACCTGTGGTAGCGCTTGCTCATTCCGCAGCCCCGACGTTCTTCCCCCTTCGCAAGATACGTGGCGAGTTGTTCGCTGACGGAGGTCTCTACGCAAACTCTCCCGACCACCTCGCGCTTCATGAGGCGGAGCATTTTCTCGAAGAACGGCTGGAAGACATATCGGTTTTAAGCATCGGCACGACCACCTCGCGGTTCTCTTTTTCGAACTCTGGTGAGACCGACTGGTCCAACGGCCAGACTGAAGGTCAGATCACGCGCCTCAAGCTCGTCCGACGTCAAATGTACGAATGTACGGCCGCGGTAGAATAGATCTGCTTCAGGCTAGGCTAATCGGTGCAGACTAGTCGGCGCTGGACCAAACTTAGGGTCAGAGCCAAATTTGCAAACGATGACGTAATTGCGGTCGACGTTTGGGAAGGAGGTACTCGCGCTATTGTCGAGCTCTCGCAATCAAACGATTCGGAGCAGCTATGATGAAGCAATACGTTGGGCTGGACGTCTCGCAGAGGGAAACTGCGATATGCGTAGTCGGCGAGATGGGACAAGTAATCTTCGAAGGAAAGGCCAAATCTGATCCGGGCGCGTTGACCAGCCTGCTTCGCAAGCATGCGCCTCATGCCGAGCGCATCGGATTCGAGACTGGTGCGATGGCGAGTTGGCTTTGGCATGAACTCCGTAGGGTTGATCTTCCCGTCGTCTGTATCGACGCTCGGCACGCGCACGCGGCCTTGTCGGTTCGCATGAACAAGAGTGATCAAAACGACGCCCGAGGCCTCGCCGAGTTGGTGCGGGTCGGTTGGTACCGGGAGGTGAAGGTCAAGAGCGAAGAAAGCCAGAAGATTCGAGCGATACTCGTTGCGCGATTTCGTCTCGTGACCATTCGCCGGGATATCGAGAACCAAGTCCGGAGTTTGATCAAAGAATATGGCCTGCTGTTCTCACGCGGAATCGGCCAGCAGTTCCGCAACCAGGTCAGCGAGCTGTTGGGCGATAATCATCCACTCCTCAGCGTGATAGCGCCGCTCCTGTCGATCCATGAGAACGTCTGTCAGCAACAGGATAAGTTCGATGACCAAGTCCGCCGGTTGGCAAAACAGGACGAGACGACGCGCCGTCTGATGACGGTCCCAGGTGTCGGCGTCGTGACCGCCTTAACGTTCCGCCATACGATCGATGATCCCTCGCGCTTCCGATCGGCCTCGACAGTTGGCGCCTATTTGGGGCTTACGCCGCGACGCAACCAATCTGGCGAAACTGACACCAACGGCAAGATATCCCGCTGGGGCGATCGACTTCTACGAACTTACCTATTCGAAGCCGCAACCGTTCTGCTGTACCGAACAAAGAAATGGTCTTGCCTCAAGGCCTAGGGCATGAAGCTCGCAAAGCGGATTGGCATGAGGAAGGCAAAGGTAGCCGTTGCCCGGAAGATCGCCGTAATCCTGCACTGTATCTGGGTCGACGGCACATCGTTCGACTGGGGCCAGGCGAAGGAGGCCTAACCCTATTTTTTAAGTTCCTGGTCCGGCCTGCCGGACTGGCGATGTCCCGCTGGGACGGTGGTCGTGGCGACCTCGGTCAATCGGCTGGTGGCGGTTCGTCCGCACTCCGCTGCAAACGTTGGGGCGCCCGATCCGGACATCATCATGAGGCGCGTCTCGCGACCTCGGAAAGGACCATGACCCCAGCTACGACATCAACCCAACTACGCCGAAGCCGCCAACGACATCGATTATACAATCCCTCTGGGCGATCGTCTCACCATCCGCGATCGCTCCGTCTCCGCAACCCGACCAGCTCCGACGGAGCAATCGCCACTGGAGATAATGAATGGCAGCTTGACAACAACCCGCAATTAAAGGGCCGATTGACACCTTAGATCAGCTAGATAGTCATTTGGGGCGGCATCAAAACCGCGAATTGAGCGAAGTCTTGCCCGTTCACGACGAGCTTCGTCGAAACGTCAGTTTTCAACGAAGATCGCAACTTCTGATTTATGGTCGAACCTGCCGTGAGAATAGCTGCGAGACGAAGCCATTCGTACACCAACTCGGTTGTACGGTGTTGGGTTTGCGACACCGGCGCCGACACGCTCGCTGGAGCGGCAGAACACGCCAGAGTCTGCCGGCAGCCGTTCTTCAAGGAAAATCAGAAGCCAAGTACGCTTTGGATGCCGATGGCACGGCCGTTGCTACGAGGCGACGATAGCCAGCGAAGGCGCGACGCGCATTCAGACAGGATGGGAAAACCATGATCGCAGCGTCTCTAAAACGGACCCTGTACAGAGTACCGAGCGTGCGACAGCTACCGTACTCGCCCAATAGGGCGATCCATTGATCGGATGGGACGAGGATCAGGCAAAGCGCGCGCTAGCGAACTGGAGAGTTGAAATGACTGCACCCCTAGCCGTATCGCCGCGGCACCAAATGTCCGATGTAGACGCAATGATCGCTGACCTCCGGGCGTGCGAACACCCGCACGATGTGGAAGTGTGCGGTATGCTGTTGCACATTCTCCCTGGCGTTCTGTCGCCACGCCTGAGTCACGCTCCCGACGCCTTGATATCGAAGTGGCACATCCAATCTGGAGCGACAATATTGGATCTAGGATGCGGATCAGGCGTGTTGGGGCTGGCGGCACTCCGCGCTGGGGCAGAACGCCTGGTGGCTCTCGACATTAATCCGCAAGCCGTTCTCACCACAAAGACAAACATCGAGCGGTTAGGTTATTCCGATCACGCAGAAGTGCGCCTCAGTGACATTTATTCTGCGCTACAGCCTAAAGAAACGTTCGACCTTATTCTGTTTGCCGCCCCATACTGGAACCGAAAAGCAAAGGACGACCTGGAGCGCTCTTGCTTTGACGAAGGTCACAGCGCCATGGCCGCAGCTCTGGGGGGAGCGCATAATTGGCTCAAGGCTGATGGCCTGATGTATGTCGTCTTTTCTGATCAGGGAGATATTGGGCGCGTCCTGAACGTGATCGATGACAGTAAGCTGCGCGTTAGAAACATGCATATTTTCCGACCCTCGATTGAAGGGGGGCACATTCGTATCATCTGGGAGCTCACGGTTCGGTGAAGCCTCTTCTGCCGTCACTCAAGGGAGGCCGGTCGATCGGATTGAATGACCTCATGACAACCCGGCAGTTGTCCAACCGCCCCGAGATCAATCTCGATGATTCCAGCCCTTGCACGCTGCGCAGGCGGTGAAGACGCCAGTTGTGGTGCGCCCCTCGAGATCGGAGCCACTACAGGTGTGATCTCGACGGAAATAACAGCAGGCGCAGCATCTCCGCCCAGTCGCCCCTGGCGCACTTGTCAACGCCAGGTGAACAGCAGGCTATGAGCCACCCCGTGCCGGCGTGCCCCCCAGACCGTCTCGCCGGGCTGCAAGGTCTCTTCGACAAGGCGGACCTTCTCGTCGTAACTCCATCGCCGCCGACGCTCGGCGCCCAACACATTGACCTGCATTCCCGACGTGACCTTAAAGCTAGGAGGAACTCCAACGAGCTTGATAAGCGCGTACGCGAGAAGCAGCGACTCGCACGCGAAGAAGCGGAGCGATCATCACGGCCCGGCCGCTTGGCAAGCTTGGCAAGGGATATTGTCGCCACAGAAACCTGAAATCCATCCCGTCACGCTTACATCAGCGATCACACGCCATGTCGCATCAGGGCCACCCCCAGCTCAAGCAAGTCAGGCAGCGGGGGCGGTTCGAGCGGATAACGGACGTTCGGCGACCTTTTTGCGCACGACATAGCCTCGATGCGCCGAAATCCCGCGATGCCGATCAGATAGTCTGCTGAGCACCACCGGGCTCACCAACCGATCGAGGTCGCGCCAAGCGCAATGACAGAGTTGCGCCTGCCTAGATTAGCTTTTCGCATCGGCTGCGCTGGGCTGGCGTTGCTCGCCGGTACTGCCATGCCAGACGCCTCTAGCTGCAATCGGCGGGATGCGCTCGGCACGGCGCGGGTGCTCGCTGTCGATGCCGCGCTCTTCCCGCGCGTGGGGCTGCAGAACTTTCCAGAGACGCTTCCTCTGGCGGACCATGAAGTCGTCCTCACCTTCGATGACGGACCGCGGCCGCCGAACACGGATAAGGTACTGGCCGCGCTCGCACAGGAATGCGCGCGAGCCACGTTCTTTCTGGTCGGCCGATCGTCGGCGGAATTTCCCGAACTCGTGCGGCGTATGGCCGCCCAGGGGAACACCGTAGCGTACCACAGCTGGTCGCATCCGAAGATGTCGAAAATCTCGTTCGAGCAGGCGAAAGAGGACATCGAGCGCGGTATCGCCGCCGTCGAAATGGCACTCAACGGTGTGTCCACCAAAATGCCCTCGACACCGTTCTTCCGGTTCCCCTACTTCGACGCGACACCTGCGACGCTCGATCTCTTGCAGGCGCGCGGAATTGTCGTGTTCGGAGCTGACCTTTGGGCGAGCGATTGGGAGAACATAACTCCAGAGCAGGAGCTCACAACCTTGATCGAGCGGCTCGAGGCCGCTCGTAAGGGCATCATTTTGCTGCATGATGCGCAGATGCGGACGGCGGCCATGCTGCCTGCGTTCCTGCGTTACCTGCATCAGAACGGGTATCGGATCGTGCATCTGGTGCCGGCTGCCGCCAAGAGCGCTGAAGCCCCCTTGAAGTCTTGGCACCGCGACTTCCCGCAGTGAAGGCGCGCGAGAAGTGTCGGAGATCACCTCCTGGGTTCAGAGACGGCTACGGGCGACCTCATGGCCTGATCTCGTTCGATTTGCCAAGCCTCAACGTGACGAAGCTGTTCCTGCGGCATGGCGATCATGCCGCCCTGGACGCCCTTGCGCCAAAGCGAAACAAGAGCTGCCCCACTTCGTCGGCTGGCCTGGCACCGCTGAACAAGAATCCTTGCACCTCGTTGCAACCTTCGGCCCGAAGCCAATCGAGCTGCTCCGTGGTCTCCACCCCTTCCGCTGTCGTCGTGATGTTGAGGCTCCGGCCGAGGCCCGAGATTGCTCGCACGATGGCCCCGCAATCGGAGCGTTTCGCCAGATCCTTGACAAAAGAGCGATCAATCTTGATCTTGTCGAAGGGAAAGCTGCGCAAGTAGCTGAGGCTCGAATAGCCCGTTCCAAAGTCATCCAGCGATATTGAGACGCCGAGCTCGCGGAGCTGGTGCAGGATCGCAAGGTTTGCCTCCGTCTCCGCCAGAAATACCGATTCGGTGATTTCAAGCTCGAGCCGCTTCGGGGCCAAGCCGGAATTCGCCAGCGCTGAAATCACCACCTGAACCAGATTGCGGCTACGGAATTGCACCGGCGACAGGTTGACCGCGACCTTGATCTCTAAAGGCCACTTTACCGCCTCTTTACAGGCTTCGCGCAGCACCCATTCTCCGAGGGGCCCGATCAGCCCCATTTCCTCCGCAAGGGGAATGAATTCGGCCGGCGAGATCATGCCCTTCCCTGGGTGCGGCCAGCGCAGAAGCGCTTCGAAACCTGAGATCTTGTCGCTCGCGATTTCGACCAGGGGCTGATAGTATAGCTCGAACTCGCTGCTGGCAAAGGCGCGGCGCAAATCAAGCTCCATCTCGCGCCGTCGCTGCACCTGCTGATCCATCTCCCGCTCGAAAAAGCGATGCGTTCCGCGGCCATCCTCTTTGGCGCGATAGAGCGCGATATCGGCGTTACGCATCAACTCGGCGCTGCTCGCGCCGTCGCCTGGTGACAGCGCGATTCCGACCGAGGCACCGATAATGACCTCGTTATCGTCAATCTTGTATGGCGCACTCAATGTTCTGATCAGGTCGCCCGCGAATTGGCCCACATGCGTCGGCGAGGTATCATCCGTGAGAATGATCGAAAATTCGTCGCCGCCGAGCCGTGCCGCCAGATTGTTGCCGGCCACCCTGGACCGCAACCGGTCGGCCACTTGCTCGAGCAGGCGATCGCCGATGAGGTGGCCGAACGAATCGTTGACGTTCTTGAAGAGGTCGAGGTCGATACACAACGCCGCGACGCGGTTGCCGGCTGCATTAGCGCTTTCGAGTGCCTCTGCGAGCCACCTCTGGTGGAGTGCGCGGTTGGCCAGGTTGGTCAACCCGTCGTGAAGTGCCATATGGGCGATGCGGGCCTCGGCCTTGCGCCGTTCGGTGATGTCGACCACCACAACCAGATAGCCCTCGCGTCCCTCGATCATAAGGCGCCGCCCAAAGGTCAGCGCAGAAATCTCAGTGCCATCAGCCCTGACATGGCGCCAGGGATGTTCAGACTGAGAGATGTCGCCCGCTTCTCGCAGCGCCCGCGTATAGCTGACCCGCTCGTCGTCTGGCCAGATCTCCTGAACTTTCATTCGCAGGAAGGTCTCGCGAGCATAGCCGTAGTGCTGCACTGCCGCGTCATTGACCCTCACGAAGTCCATTGTCTCGGCATCTAACGCCCACATCGGCATCGGATTACTGTCGAACAGCAACCTGAACGAGGCATCCCGGCGCTTGAACGACGTAACGTCGGAAATGACCACGGACACGATGTCTCCGAAGGCACTGAGGCGCAAGCGCAGGCTCTGATCACCGTATTCGAGCTCGAATTGGTCGCCGAATTCATTCGCGACCGCGTCGACCAAGCGCTCCATCACCTCTTCCGAACAAAGCAGATGGACTGAATTGCCGAGGCGCTGCCACAACAGGTTGCCCTCTTCCACATCGAGGAGCCTTGCGGCTGCCTGATTGTGGTGCACAACTTGAAAATCAAATGGCCTGCCTGCGGGATCGCGAACGGTTGAGAGCGAGATAACGCCATCGTCGGTCTTGCAAAAGATTGCATCGATCAGATTGTATTCTGTAGCGCGCTCGTTGACATAGACGCCGACCAGCGTACCGGCCCAACGCGATAAGGTAGGCAGCGCCAGCACGTCGTAGGTCCGCACCATGCCGGCTTGCACGCAATGAGCGCTTGCGAGATAGGGATGGTTGTTTGTAATCGAATTCGAGGCCGCCCCGGTGAGGGCTGTCGCGCAGTCTGGACGCAACGCATCAAGCGGAATGTCCCAGCGGGCATCGCCCAACCAGTTCTGCACATAACGGCCAGTGCGCGAAACAGTAAACGCGCCATTGTCATACCTGAGCAGCACAAGATGATCGGCAAGCCGCCCGAGGCTCCCCAGCAGCACATTTTCATAGCGGGGAAGCGTTTCGCCGGGCTCGAGCGCAGCTTGCCACTTGCGCCGCAGGATTGGCATGTCATTGAGCAACCTGGTATCTGATTCCACGGATTGCCTGTTAGCAGCACTCATCACACGCCCCACTGACCTAAGCTTCCTGCCCGGGTGGCATAAAATCCAGCTTGGCTTAATTCGCTCTTAAAAGACGAGACGGTCGCGCTCTAGCCCTGCTGATCGATTGCGTTGCCTGGAACATCAGGCCCGATCGCTTTCGCGCCTCACTGCGCAGAAACTCTGCGGCGATAAGGCAGAATTCGACGAAAAGCGTTGCCAGTGCCACGGTGACGACGAGAAGCTTCGTAGCTAACGATTTGAGCGTCACGCATTCTACGAAGGAGCGCAGTCAGTTTCGCCCGAAATTTTTTGTCAGATTGTCCGATTTGTGCGACCATTAATTATGGACGGTCGCAGGCGTCAGCAGGTCCACAATGTTGATTGTGCTTGAAAGGCCGTCCCAGGGAGATGCACGATAACTAAGCGCATGTTAAAGAAATGTGACGGTTGCCAGCGCGAGGAGACCACGCATGAAAAAGAGCGATGTGACGTGCTCGGAATGCGGTGCTGGCTTTCGCCGTCTTGAGCTTACGTCTGAACGCGGCATCCAAGGAAACTACCACTGCCCTGCTTGCGGCACACTGATCGAGGAGCTCGGAGCGGCTCACCTCGTGCTTTATCGCTTGACTGTACAGCCTTCCATCAAAGCGATCCGCAATCAATAACGCGTCTGGGTTGCCCTGGCCTGGTTAAGGAGCCTGAGTTGGTTTCGCTCACTGTTGCTGGCTGACAGTGCGCATCAAATATCAAGCCGCTGCTGGCGACGGATGCGACGGCTGGTTCGGAGCCCGCGCGGGCCGAGGCGAAGAGCTCGGCCTTTTTCTGATTGAACGCGTCTTCGGTCCCGCGGATGCCTGGAGGCTCGCGACGACGGTACCGAAGACGGCGAGGCCCCAAGCGTCTGCAAGACAGCGGAGCGGACCTTCGAACGCATCTCGATGATCTTGCCCAGGTCCTCCGGCGGAATTGGAATAAGCCTGCCGTCTTCACCTACCGCGCGATCGATGGGTACCGCATAGACCGGAACGAGAATAATCAGAGTGATCGAGACGACCACATAGAGCGCAATCGAGGTGAGGAGGACATCCACCGGGATGTACAGGCCCCATAACGTCAGCCCTGCGTCCATCGCTCACCGTGCCTGTGTTGCGAGCTCATCCGCCGGCGTCAATCTGCAAAAACACTATCGAGCAGATGTGCAAGGCGCACGCCCGCCTTTTGCAAGCGCTCCCGGATGATGACGTCGCTCTTCGCCAGATACGCTGCATCGATCGTCACGCTGCCCCCGTCTGGTGGATCGCAGGATTTCCCATGACTCTGACCTACCTTCGTGGGGCACGGTGGTTCGTCACTTCGGCTCACTCACGGCCGCCTCCGAGCGCGCGCGATGATTCGCTGCGCGTGTATTCCCACTGCCGCCGATTACTCGCAGAGTGCGTGTGGTACGCTTATTCTGAGCGCATCACGTGAGCTATGGAAATCAGTAATGGCTGTGTACTTGGTCACTTGGTATCTAAACAAATATAGGGCGAACTATACGCAGGCGCGACACAACCTGATCGATCACATTTCACGCTAGGTCACACTAAGACGATGGGCCTCGATTCCGTGTGGTTCATCCAAGCACCATCGACAGCTGAGGCGCTATATGCCGACATCCGAAAATACATGGACAACGCAGACAGGCATATGGTCACGACCTGGTGAGTGGTCAGTATCGTGGTCGATTGTCCCAATCGGTCTGAGACTGGATCTACGCGCACACCTAACTGAAGGCCTTGACGCCTCAGGCCAAAATCCGAGTTTAGAACGCAAAGCATGAAAAGGAGTTCATGGGACGGACTAAGCCCCGGCCAGTTTTTGGCGCGAGTAGCGTTCTCAATCGCTATCACAGCCGCAGTTGCCGTCGGCACATTCGTCGCAATCCGCTACATGGTCGGCTTTTATCGATGATCGCAGCTCGCAGTGCTCGAGCACTACAGCCCCCGAGTGCCATGCTCGATTGGCCCTGCAATTGTCGGTGGCTAGTGCCTTACTCTGATTTCAGACGGGGAGCTCAGGCGAGGCTAAAATCAGTGGCGATCAACCCATTGCGGTCACCGAGACTGTGGTCGGTACGCGGATCGAATCCGAAGGTACGGTTACGGTCAAAGTGGATCCCATCCGGAAGATAACACTCGCCAATATTTTGCGCGTGGGCAGCTACGATCTTTCGACGGAGGGTAAGTTCGTCATCCATAGGATCGAGTTCATCCACGGCGGCAACGCCATGATCGGCTATTCGAAGACCGGGAAACTGATGCGGTTCGAACCAAATAGTTCGACAAACAGCGTGGACGGTAACCACATCATTCTCGATGAGGTCGACTGAATGGCGCGCGCGGCTATCGGGCAATCATTGCTCAATCAAGATTGCGAATCAGAAAAATTCGAACAAATCCCGCGCAAACGCCAAAGATCTGCAGCTATTCATCCTGACTCGCCATTAAGACTGCGGTTTTCACAGGACGCGCGACTATGCAATATCTCGATTTGCTATTTCTGGTCCTGGGTGGTCTCACACTCGGAGGTCTCATCGGTGCGCTGATCAGACCTCTCTTCGGCCGTCGCGAGCGCGGCGCGGCCCGCACCGGCGAACCTCGAAAAAAAGCACGGCCCCTACAAAAAGCGGACTCCTGCAACGGCTATCTAACGCCATGAAAAGCACGCCGTATTTAACCTAGTCTATCACGCAGAAGCGATATGTTGATCATATGGCGTACGTACCCGCCACGTTGCGTACTCATTTTTGTATCGCACGAGCCTCGAGGGTATTCGCGATATCGATCCCTCGTGGACCGCCTGCACGGGTAGTACCTTGCTACGCGCGGCGTTCCGGCTGTGGGGCGAGCATTTCCAGGCATGGCCCTGTGGGCCCGTGCTTGCGTCGCTGTATCGCGAATTCAAGGCGACCGATCGAACACGATCCAAGGCTATGCTCGCGAGATTGATCCAGCGACTGGCGACGTTCGGGTGTTCATGGTGAACCCGGACGATAGTCGTTTCAGGCGAGACGGAATTCCTGCACCAGCAGGAGTACTTCAAAAAAGAGCTTGGATGGCTTGGCCGCGCCTTGCAGGTGACGCGACCCGCGCCATGGAGTGCATCGAGCTCGGGATCGCGCTATTGAACGAGATGCTGTCCGAATGGGCTCGCTTAAAAGCTATCCATCAACAATTTAGTTGTGCATCCAGCACAACACAACTATGATCTCCAATATAAACTTTTTTTCTGCGCCACCTTTCGAGCTGGTCGCACGAGCTGCTTTCACAATGCATTTCATAGTTTCCGCGGTTGTTTGTGGATTGGGGGAAATCAATGGAGAATGGCCCAACGCGGCGCTTCGTCGTAACGGCGAGTAAACCCAAGGGTAAGCTGCTTTCTGGGGTCAAGGCAGCTCTTGAGCGTCTCGGACCGCTCGGATGGGAGGCGCTGCTAGAGCACCACGGGCTCGATCTCTCCGCGGATGATCTCGCACACGAGCTATCGCGACCATTAACCCGCATAGACCGGTCCTTCCCCGGCTTCGAAGATTTCGCCCAAGAAGGCAATCGCGGCGTCGAGCCGGGCGCGCCCGCCAGAAGTCTCCTATTTCACGCCTTTGCATCCCCTCGGATCACGAGCTTTCGACATCGCGGACGCCTCACGAAGCTGAAGGGATTCCCCACCCTCACGGAGATCGAAGCGATCGAGAACTACGTATTCGGCCATCAGCCGCCTTCGATCGACGATCTGCGCGCTCGAGCCCAAGGGGCCCGCCTGGCCATCGTAGTCTTCGCAACCGAATACAGGGCGGCGCTGGGGACGGTCCATGGTCGGCATGCCGACATGGTCTTTGCGCGAACTGGAATCGCTCGGATTGGTACGGAGCCGCCGCTGTACGACGGAGCAGCACGCGGGTTTCTCCCCTTCGTAAAAGACAAGGACACCGGTATCCGCGCACTTCCTTGTCGATACGCCGCATACGTCGCCTGTCTGGTGCCAGGAAAGAAGGGCGCTCACGGCCCTCTCCGCTTTATCGACGGAGACGTTCAGGAGAGCGGAACGTCGGGAAGAAGCGCGCTGCGGGCCGGCTTACAAGATGCACCCGAAGCGCTACGCGTGGATGAGCCCGGCGACCACAATCGACGTTTCTGGGTGCCGCTTCACAAGTTATTCTCGGGAGGTGAATGCCTTCTCGACCGTGACATCGAAGTGCGGCTGTCCGCTTCCCATGTGAACGAGAAGATCAGGCGAGCTCACCTGAAGTTTCTCTCCAATGGACACTTCGGCGGGTGGTCTGAGCCCGCTTTGAGCGATGCCCCGTTCATTTTCCATGATGGGATCGCGGACTTTTCGGCCGAACCCGACGACGGCGGTTGGCTGCTACGACCCTTCTCTCACCCGCGACTGACCGAGCCCGCCTCCTACAAGGGCGAGCCACTGACCTTTTGCGTACCGAAGACTCCCGATAGCGGCGGATCTTGGCGTGCTTATCAGTCCAGCTTGAACCTACTTCCGCAACCGAGCGGAGCCCGCTCGGCACCGGAATATCTCCACGCACGACACGCGATAGCCGATGATGGATCGGAGCGAGACCTCAACGACGAGCCCGACATCATTAAGCTCGTCGAGGGTGGAGGGTACCGGGCCCGCCACTACGTCGACTTTACCGGCGACGGTTGGATCGACGTCGAGTGCCCCGAAATCGCGCTAGATCTTCCTCGCAGAATCCCGGCCTATTCGATAGTCGCATCGCCCGACTTCTTCCCCCTGGTCGATCAGACATCGCTTATGCAGTGGGCTGATCAATCCGTATTGCCCTCGTTGATGCACTCGCTTTGGGACGCGCCTGGATCCGGCCTTCCCCAAGCTCTTTCCGACCAGCGATACGCCGCCAATCTGCAGATCAGTGGCGCGAACTTCGATCCGGACGACGATACGATGACCGCCATCGTTGGTCCCTTCGGCTCCGGCGACGGTGCGCTCTGCCAGCTAAAGTCCGTAAACAACCACCGCGCTTCGATGCTTCCCGATGGAGCCGCTGGCGTTTTCGCACCGGGGTGGGATGTTTCTTACGACAGAACGTCTGAGACGGATCCCGAAGACACCGGCAAAAAGCTGGCTCCGGGGGTAACGTTCCTTACCAATTACGGGCTCGGCTCTCCCTTCATGGAGGATAGCAAACTGTGCGCGGCTCTCAGCTCGTTCTGGCCTGCGGCCGCACCGGACATCACTCGTACTTTTGCCCCAAGCAAGAACTATGCAACGGCGACGCCGCTGACCGACGAAGTCATCGGACTGGGATCGAAGCCGCCATGGGACGGGGTCCGGGGGCCGACCCTCAGGCAGAAGGAAGGAAAGGTCGAATACGCCTCCCTCGCCTACGCGGATTATGTCGAAAAGGCGCTCAGCGGAGGGTTCGATATAAGCGAGATAGGAAAGACGACCGTCGAGGAGTACGTCGCCAGAACCCTGACCATGGGACTTGTCTACCGAGCGCTCGGCGTAGAGACGCACGACGACAAACTCAAATGGTCCGTTCTCAGCTTCCGCATGGCCGATCCATCGGACGCCGACTTGCTGGCTGCCCAAAAGGCAACGGGACGTCGTCTAAACAAGCATTTCACATACCGCTACCTCGTATTTGACCATGCCGATCGCGGAGCCGCCGACCCGACCGATTTCAAGAAGGTGTTGGTCAACTTTGGATCGCTCAAGCTTCTCTTCGCCGATCCGACGCTCGTATTGACCAAAGATTCGGCGGGCGATTGGAGCGCCAATGAAGTCCGACGCTGACATTATAGTGGTCGGCGGGGGGCCGGCCGGATCGGCGGCGGCGATACATGCGCGCCAATCGGGGCTGACCGTCATCGTCATTGAGGCCGACGGTCAGCCGCGGCGTAGACCCGGTGAAACGTTGCATAGCGGCGCCGCTTCGATACTGGAGCAGCTCGGCGTCAGAGAGGCGTTCGAACACGCTATCGGCGGTCGCTACGGATCCATTCAAGTCGAGTGGAGCACCGCCCGATCGAGCGATCGAGGGTCGATACCACTGGCGGCGGCCAGCGGGTTTCACATCTTCAGAGACAAATTGGATGCTGTCCTCATAGAGCGGGCGGAAACGTTGAGCGCGGATGTGCGGCGCCCCTGTCGTGCACTTCGTCCCATTGTGCGCGACCAGGAGGTGGTCGGAGTAGAGACCGACTCCGGCCCTCTCGAGGCGCCCTTTGTGATCGACGCCTCCGGGAACGGCAATTGGTTTCGAAAGAGCTACCCCTCGCGAGTAGACGTCCTATCGCCGCGCCTGTTAGCTCGTTACGGATATTGTCGAGTTGACGATCTAAGAGACTTCGGCTCCCCCTCGATCAAGGGCGACCAGAGCGGCTGGCAATGGATCGCCCGCGTATCGGACGATACCCTTGCCTGGGTCAGCTTGGCTCTCCCCGGTGCTTCCGCTCGCCCGGTTAAGCCGACTGCGCTCGCTGCGCTCGCGGACGTGAGCCCGACCCGCGGAGCCGACGTTACTTGGAAGCGAGCCGATGCATACTCGGGCCCCGGCTTCTTTCTTGTCGGGGACGCAGCTTTTCAATTGGATCCAGCCGCAGGCCACGGAATTTTGCGGGCCATGATGAGCGGCATCATGGCGACGTACCAGGCGGCTGCAGCGATCAAAGGCAGGGTCGGTCCAGATGAGGCTGCGCAGCTCTACCGCGGTTGGATGGCAGAATGGTGGAGGCGCGATACCTCCGCACTAACCGAGATGTACCTCAGATTGGACGCAACGTGGGATCGATCAAGCAGTACCCGTGAACATCACCAGTCGGAGGCAGGGGCATAGCTATGACAAAGACCAAAATCGTCGATATTCGGAATCATGTTTTCGCTCCGGCGGCGATCGAAGCGGACGATTTCGTCGTCTGGAGAAATCTCGACGCTGTACCACACACCGTCGAGACCGCTCCCGACGCCAGTTTCTACTTCAATGTCGGTCCTCTTGCGACAGGCGAGGTCTCCAGTCCGGTCTGGTTTGGAAAACCAGGGAAATTTCCCTATCTATGCCGATATCACGCGGACATGACCGGCGAAATCGAGGTTGTCGCTCGCGGCGCAAAATTGCCGCAGCCCGCGCAAATGGATGGCGGACATCACGACATGCCCGGGCACGATATGCCGGGACATGGAGGGCACAATCTCTTCCATTTTCATGGCTTTGTGACCGGAGGCCGATCGGGGACAAAACTGTACATGTCCCATACGCCCGTGATCGCCGACGATCGTCACCGCTTTCAAGTCATTCTGCGCAGCAGCTTCGTCGAGCAGAAGCACCGCGACATCTACGACAAGCTCAGGGCCTCGTCATTCGGTGCCGGCAAAGTCCAAATATTTCACGATCATCTCTCACTCGTCGATATCGGCGACGGGACCATAAAGGATCTGCCGCAAGCATCGGTCGAATATTATCCTCCCGAAAGCCCTGACGGGATCGCCGTCCCTGGCCTGGAGGAGAACATTCCGGTCCGGATCGACCGGGTCCTGCATTTCCATCAGTTCGACCCGGACGCCAGCTATCCTCTCGGCCTGAGATATCTCGTCTATGGCGATGCCGACGACGTATTCATGGACCATCACATCATAGGTGCGCCAAGCTTCCATTCAGTCGCAAAATTGAAGGATGTGCCCGCGTTCTGGGAACCGACCAGGTTCGACGGCACGGCTGGAATTCTAATTCCAGAAAAGCGCATCGTAGACGTCTCTCCAAAGGTCCTGCGCAAAGTCGCTTTCGTCGACAATGCCTATCACCTCGCCTACCTGCCGCCGTCGGGCGCATACAGGCAACCGCCACCAGACCCCTTGATCCGTCGTGACGGAACGCCTCCGATTTATGACGTGACCGTGGACGGCGCCGGCAGTGATCGCGTCACAATAGACAAATTCATTCATTTTGATGTCGCGCTGCTAAACAACCGGGTCGTCATCGCCTAGGAGTACATCGCTTTGAGCATATCGCGTAGAGACTTGATGAAGTTTGCAGGAGCGTTCGCGGCTGGGGGAGGCTCTATACGATCCGTCGCTGCGGCTTGCACAGTAGGAATTACGCCGAATCCGAGCTCGGTCATGCCGCGCATGCCCCTCGAAGAATTCGTCGAGACCGCGAGCCTGCTCGACTCCTTGAGACGCGGCGTCAGGGAGATGAAGAAAAGGAAACCGTCCGATCCATTGAGTTGGTTCTTTCAAGCCGCGATCCACGGCGTCCAGCTGGATCCTGCGGACCTAGGTTACAAATACTACAAGGCGGCCTTAGACCAGGATCCTGGAGTGGCGCAGGTCGATCAGAAGTACTGGAACCAATGTCCTCACTTCGGGCAGCATTCCGCGGACTTTCTACCGTGGCACCGGGCCTACACGTTCCACTTCGAACAAATTCTGCGGGAGCATACCGGCGACAGCAACTTTTCGCTTCCCTATTGGAATTATGGCCCGAGCACGAACCGGAAATTTCCGAAGGCATTTGGAGTACAGCATCTGGACGGCAATACCGGCAACGACGCCGATGACAACATAAACCCGCTATTCATGAAGGAACGCGACTTCTACCTGACCTACTACGAACATCCCCTAATACCGAACATGCCGCTGCTGGAGCTGTCCGACGCTGTCGTCGACAACACTTCTGCTCTGGCCACGGACATCTTCTTCGGTACCACAGAGGATACCGGTATCGGAGGGGGAATAGCGGACAACAACCCTGGAACGCGGGGACTGCTCGAGAGCCGGCCTCACGACAACATTCATCGTGTTGTCGGGGGAATCATTCCCGGAGCTGCGGTTGGCCATGACCAGAATGGCCATGAGATAGAGGTCGATGCGCTTGGCGCCATGGCGCAACCGCCGACCGCGGGCTTCGATCCGATCTTTCCGGTGCATCATACCAATATCGATTGGATATGGACTCAATGGAGCGTCATGCCAGGCAAGAAGTGGGGTACCCTTCCAGACGCCTCTTGGTTCATGGAGAGGCCATGGTTCTTTTTCGATGCGAAGGGAAACTGCATCAACGAACCGCGGAAATCCTACTTCGATCACCGAGCGCTCGGCGTGAAGTTCAAGTACGAAGACCTGTCCAGCATGCCCCTTCCCTTACCCTCCTTTCCCGCGGCGCTAGTGGTGGCAGACAGCGGAACGGCGTCGAGAATAAAGTCTACTCAGGCGGTCGCGACTCTCGATTCGAGAATCGAGGCGGGATCGGCTCAGAACACAACGATCGTATTTCCTTCTCGAACGCTTGATGCGTTGCGATCGGCCTCCTTCGACCGTTCTCAGAAACGATTATTGCTCCGAATTTCGATAACGGGCTTGAATAGACTGCCGATCGTCGGCTTCGATGTTCACCTGACCCGCGCGGCTCCAAGCGGGGAGTTGAAACGCACTGATCCGAGTTTTCTTGGCTCCGTACATCTATTCGTCCATGCACACCATGACGACGAGGTCTTTCAAGATTTCACGATTCAGGACCCGACAGTTGTCGATTCCGCGTCTCCGGCCGTCACCTTCGTGCCCGTCGCGCTCACGCAAAGCATCGGTACGGGCCGGCCGAATCTCCAAGGAAGCCCGTTAAGGATCACGAGCATCTCCGTTCTCGCGCAGGATCGGTAAGGGACGTTAAAGTCCGAAAAAATCGTCCAAACATGTTTCGGATGGAGCAGGTGATCCTAATTCCCGGGGCGTTGCGAGAACCTAGCATCAAGATGGTGCTGAAGAAGTAGCGACCAGGAAGAGGAAGCCGCGGCCCGCGCAAACGCAAGCTTGGTCATATCGGGCCGAAAGGGGCGCCCCTTAAACCCTAATGACGCCGGTTCGATTGCGCGCATGGTGCAGTAGTTCATTTAACCGCTTCGGCTGAATCCGCTGTCCAAAATGCGTGGTGTCATTCTCATGGAATGCAATGAAGTGCGCGGAGAAGATCTGCTCCCCAGCTCTCAAGTCCTCTGATCCGGCGTCCAATATGTTCGTTATGATCCCTTTGACAGGGTTTTTTGCAGGCATTTCCTCGTAATGGAAAATCATAGAACGGAGACCGCTTTCGACCGGTTCAACTACGTGAACCCGCTTCCTGATCAAAAAGGCGAAGCCCGAATGCCCGAACTGAATCTTGCTTTTTCCGATGGTACGATCCGACACGGTGTAAGTGTCGTCGGCGTATGAGATCTCCATCGGAAACTTGTCGAACTTGTCGTTGCTCGCGGGCCAATAAGCCTCGTATTTTCCGATCATGTTGTCGAGAAGCTTCTGCGACGTCGGCTCGGCCACGACCGCCTCGAGCAATGCCGAATGCAGCTTCGATTTCGTCGTGACGTAAAAGGCGTTACAGACGGCTTGCACGTAGGCTTGATTGAGTCTTCTGCCGGCAATTCGGTTCTCAAAATTCTCGAGATCGTCCTTGAGAGTCCTAGCGTTATTTTCATTCAGTATCGCCAGGACGCGATTGAGTTCTTCCGTCGATTTTCGCATTCGTTCGATCGCAGTATGCAAACGCTCACGTGTGTAGAGCTCGATATCCATGCCGAATTCCGGGAGAAAAAAATGCAGAAATGATGCGGGAGCGCAAATTGGGTACAAATTTACGGGAATGTCAAATTACTCGAAATTTTCGTACGGCACAACTTTGGGTACGAAACGAAGCAACCCAACTAATTGACCCCTCTAATCGAAATTGACCCGCGCGCGGACCACTTGGCATTCTTGCGACCAGCGGGAGGAGCCACGACCAATGCACGGGGAGCGCCGTAGATGGGGACAAAGATCAAGTAGCTGCTGCAGGCGGATTGGAGAGCGGATCTGCTCTCCATGTGATCCGCAGGAGAGAGCCGACCTGAAGCGCCTGGGCGGCGGGGCCGGATTCGCACCAGGCTTCAATGTCGAACGTTCAGGAGGCATTTCGATGAAGCAGTTAGCGAAATACGGCCGCTCGGCGGCCTTTTGAAAGGGCGGCTCTCTTGGTTTGAAGGTTTTGATCGTCCTTTCGGTCGAACCATAAGCCCGGCGCCCGTTCCGGCACTATCGGCCGCTTAAGTAAGTTGCGTAACAAGAGCTCGTGTAGCGCAGCTCGGCTCTCATTTTGATCTCGCGGTTCGACGAAGGAGTGACTTGAGATGAAAAAGGCCAGGGAAAACGCCATCGGCAAGGTGACGCTTTCGATGACCTACGAGGAAGCGCGGGACGCCGTCGACAAATACTTGAAGACGAACTCGCGCCGGTATCTCGACATCCTCGAGAAAGCGAGCGACGTGGTGGAAACCATCCGCCGCGGCTCCAAAGGCATTCTCATCGCCGACGCGTACACGCGCGCAAAGAAGCAAGGCGGCGAGGAGTTTAAGGACCGCGCGAAGATCATCCACAAACTGATAGAAGGCCGGGCTGCGGACGCCAACTTTCGGATCGACAACATCGCCGACATGGTCGGAATGACGGTCGTAGTCTTCTATCCGGACCAGATCAACGCGTTCATCCAGGTCTTCTCGTCGGAAGCCAAGAAGGAAGGCTTGTTCCTGGACAAGTTCAGCGACGGGAAGATCAGCAAGATTCATAAGGATCGCGGATACCACGCCACCCATCTTCGCATCGGGTACAAATCGGTCGATACGGAAAGATTGAGGGTGGAGATACAGGTCAAGACCATGCTTCACGATGCGTGGGGCGCTAAGACTCACGATCTGACCTATAAGCCCATCGGCGACCTGGACCCGCGACTGAAAGCTCTGATGGAAAGCTTCGGCGAAAGCCTTCAGGCGATCGAGGTGCAAAGCCAGACGCTGCGCGACTCGATTCTATCGAGGGTACAACTGATGCATTCCAAGCGGCGCGATGCGAGGTTGGAGCTGATGTCCAAGCTCACCCGCCATCGCATCAGCTCGCCGGAGGGCAGTGCGGCTTATGATGGGTTGATCGCACGCATCAAGATGGACCATGTCCACCTTTCAACGTGCGCGGCGCGCGATGCGGACTTGGCGGACCTCCTCGCGGCAATCGAGCGCCTCGAAGAGGTCGGCGTCAATGCAAAGGACCGCTTGAAGCTGACGGTTGCGTTGGCATCCTACCGAGACGACGGCATCCTCGACCCGCGGATCGACGACGCGATCGATGCCTGGAAGAAGGAAGAGCGCGATCAGGGGGTCGCTGAGCCGATCATGCAGGTATGGATCGAAAGCTCGGCACTGTACCAGACCAATCGGGTCTCGGACGCGATCGCCATCCTGCGACGATTTTTGGCCGAGAATCCGATCGACGAGCGGACTGCGGTGTTGGCCAACAACCTGGCTAACTACGTCACCGAAGTTTGCCTAGATCGGCCGAAACTCGACAAGGACGCTGAACAGGAGGTTGCGGCGCTACTTACTGGAATTGAGCCTTTCATCGACAAATTCGAGCGCACGGCGTATTTGAATACGAAGGGCGCCTATCTGGTGGTGTTCGGGGACGACAGCAAGCTCGATGACGGACTCGACCTCATTTGGGAGGCATCGAAGCTGCTGCTGTCATCCGGGGAGGCTGGGCATGGTTACTGCGAGCTCTATCAGGCTCACGGGTGGCGGCGCAAACTGCACCTATGAATACTACCAAGGGAAGATAGGACGACGAGCCATATAGCACCTTCATGTTCGAACCGGAGGGTAAGCCCGTTTGGGCTTGTCTCGATTCACCTCGAATGTGGCGACCTCGACTCTACAAGTCAACGCGCTACCAAGGGGTTAACCCCTGTTTGTTAGAGGTTGTGTGCGGCTAAGCACACATCCTCGATTTGTCTAAACGATACTCTCACGCGCTGGCGAAACCGTGACGACAGTTTGTCCTGCGACAGCGTGACAATCACGTCGGCGCGATGTTGTTCGATCGAAGCTAGATCGCTGCGAAGGGATGTCGAGGCATTGCGACCCAGGCTTGCCCCAAGAATTTTCCTTAAGTTTCTCCGGGAAAGGATCACACCAAATAAGCTACTGACAATATTGGGATATTTGGTTTGGGGCGCCGTGGCTCGAACCCGCTGATTAAGAGTCCTGAAGATCAGCAGTCTCAACAAGGTAACCGCAAACCAGAGCGATGAAGGCCCTTTGATATCCTTGAAGTATTACCGGGAGAGCAAACCGGGATCATAGCGCCCATAGGCATGACGGCTTCCGGCTATTGCATCGATCTGGGCTCGAGGCCGTGCTCCCGGAGAACCTTGTGCATCAGCTCGCCCTTGATCTCACGTGCGATTTCGCTGAGGATCTGTGCTCCGACCACCCGCCGGGCATCGACATCATCCGTCAGGCCATGCTCCGCGAGCCGCTCGTTCAAGCGCGTCGGAAACTCATCTTCCAGCGCATCGGCAAGCCGGTCCTGCATAGCGGCATGATCATCGGAGGCGATTCGCCTCACCACCGTATCCCAAGGCTCCCAGCTCGTTGCTAGAAAATCCTCCAAGCCCGTCGCTTCCTGTTGCCGCACCGACGTCTCAGCCCTGGCAACGTCCTCCGGAGTGACGTCAGAGAGATTCAAGAAGCGCATATCCGGAGCGATGTGACGCAGTTCCAGCCGATCCCGTAGCTGGGTCTGAAAGGCAAGATAGACCTCGATCTCGTCGATATTGGCCTGCGGGTCGGCACGCCGAAGCGAGCTGACCGTCTCGCGTGCGATGTCGTCAAGCGCCCCCAAACGAAACATGACACGGCCATGTTGGAGCAGTTGGTCGAGCCGATTGTCATAGAGCCCATCTTTGACATCAGCGTTCAGGCGTGCGGTCTGCATGCCGTTCCAGGTCAAAGTGATGCGATCCTCGCAGGACGCAGTCGCTTCATTGGCCAGCTCGAAAAACTGCTTGCGCAGTCGCGGCCTCATCGCGGCCTGTAGCAGATTCTCGGCCACCAGGTCGCGGAACGCCTGATGACCATAGTTTACGGTGCCCGCAAGTCTTTCGAGAAACAGAGCGAAGTCCTGCGCACCCGGCTCTGCGGCGAAGCCCTGCCACGCGTCCGCTGCGCCAGGCTGGTCCGCGAGCCAGTCCGCGACAACCTCGTGCAGGGGCCGCGACTGGTGTTCCATTGGTTGTAGCGACATCGACAGGAAGACCTGCGGGCCGGCATAGTCCGCGCCGCGCGTGGCTGTCGCCAAATCGGTCAGCACCGGGGCCGGTATCGGGTTAGACCGCAGGTCGATGCTGGACGCGCTGCCGAGCTGCGTCAGCACGGTCGCGGGCAGGCCGGTCAGCTGGTTGTTACTGGCGCCGAGCATTTCAAGGCTGACGGGGAGTGTCTCGGGCAGATTGGTCAGCCGATTTTCGCTGACGTCCAGGTATCGAAGTCTGGCCGGAATGTCGGGCAGGCTTGTCAGCTGGTTGTCGCCTGCGTCCAGGTACCGCAGCCTTGCCGGAAGATCGGGCAGGCTCGTCAGCTGATTTTCGCTGACATCCAGGCGGCGGAGCCTGGCAGGAAGGTCGGGCAGACGGGTCAGCTGGTTATTGCAGGCGGAGAACTCCTCGATCGTTGCCGGAAGGGCGGGCAGATCGGTCAGTTGGTTGCCATCGACGGTCAAGCTGCGGAGCCTGGACGGCAGCGCTGCCGGCAGGCTGGCCAGCTCGTTGGCCATGAGGTGGAGGTGCCGGAGCCTGCTCGGAAGGGCGGGCAGACTAGTCAGCCGGTTGTCAGAAGCGTAGAGGTCCCGGAGCCCGCCCGGAAGCTGGGCCGGCAGACTGCTCAACTGGTTACCGATGACATTGAGGGTTCGCAGCCTGGGCAGGAGTGAGGCTGGCAAGGCAGTCAGGGACAATGACGACAAATTCAGCTCGTCTCTGACATCACCCTCGTCCCGCCATGCCCTCGTCCGGCGGACCCCCTCTTGCCTATTCTCGCCTTCGCCCTGCCCCTCTTCCGCTGCCCAGCTCGCCAGGGCGCTGTCCTGCGATGAGACGAGGTCGGCGGCGGCCGCTCCTGTGGCCCACCGCGTCAGGGCTGACGCCCACTGGGTTAGGCAGGAGGGGGACTGCCCGGCGACCCCAGACGTTGGCTCGGTGCTTTCGGATTCGGAGGGTATGCCAGCGCGAGTCTGGGCCTGTTCTGTATTCATTGAACTTCATGACATGTTTGGTCTCGGCCGATAAGGCGGCTCTATCGGCTAGATCGAGACGTTCGTATGCTAAGAAGCTCAGCTGTCGATAAGCTGACGAGGTCAAGTTATCCGATCGGCTTCGGCTCTACTTTGGCGCCGAACCCCAAAGGAAGCAGGATCCGTATTATCCTTATCCCGATGACGCTCGCATCATCGATGGCATAGTCAATAGAACGCTGAGCAAGCTCAAAAAGAACGAGCCTAACAAAAGGAAAGCTGCCTGGACGGCCAACCATCAATGGAAGTTTAGTGCTGGCTGCAAACTAAGAAGAAGGGGAGCATGCGCGAGCCGACAAAGATCGGCAGTACGAGCCTTTGCAAATTGGGTTATTGCGCAACTCTGCGGCGAGGACGTCCGCTCCCCGCGATGAATTGCAAGGTGGAGCTTAAACACCTATCGGAAGTCATAAGGAACTGTTCGTGATATAGTGAGAGCTTGCGGATGACGACGGCAACGCATTTGTGTCCACCGGCACTCAAATGTCGTTGGCGCGAGAGTCTACCCGAAAGGTTTTACTTCGATGCAGCTGTGTCGATGCAAGGCGGCAGAATAAGGGGATACCTTCAGAATCTCGCGCCCATGGGGGGGCTGTCGTGCTTCGCTCGGCGCAATGCGGCAACATTGGCTGGTGGTAAGCCGACTTTGCCGAGCAAAGGATGCGAGCACGGCGCTGTGGGGGGAGAATGCCTCTAACAGGAACCCGGCGAGCGCCGGGCGGTGTTGGAGCGCCTTCGCCGAGCCTTGCATGGCATCTCGAGGAGGGATCATGATCGGATCCCGGAGAGAAAGTGATCGGCTTCGATTTTAAGTTGATGGCCGGTTCGGGCAAGCACATTGGCAGATGCCGACACCTGCGACGATGATGTACCTGTGATAAACGCCTTCTGCGCGACCTGCCGGATGTTGCCCGCGACAGTCGTCGACATCGCGGCCGCATGCTGAATATTTTGGGCAATATCTTTCGTGACTGCGCCCTGTTGGTCGATCGCCGCGGCAATCGCTGATGCAATTTGTGAGATTCTGCTAATGCTGTTTCCAATGTTTGTGATGGCGCTGGCCGACTCCAGTGTCGCTGCCTGAATGTCAGCAATCTGCTGTCCGATTTCGACGGTCGCGTTCGCCGTCTGAGTTGCTAACGACTTCACCTCGAGCGCCACAACTGCAAAGCCGCGGCCGGCGCCGCCGGCACGCGCGGCCTCGATTGTTGCATTGAGCGCCAGAAGGTTGGTTTGCCTGGCGATCGCTGCAATCAGGTCAACCACCCCACCGACTTTTGTTGCAGCAGCCGATAGCTGCTTCATCCGGCGATCCGTTTCTGCAGCCTGGCGCACGGCTTCGTGGGCGATCTCCGTTGATCGCGCGACCTGCCGGCCGATTTCGGAAGCGGACGCCATCATCTCTTCCGTTGCCGCAGCAACCAGCTGAACATTGGCTGACGCCTCCTCCGATGCCGACGCAACGTTATCAGAGATCTCCCGAGTGAGCTGTGCCGTCTCTGTCAGCTCCCGAGCGGAAGCCTCCAGTTCGTTCGACGCGGAAGACATCGTATCAATGACGCTGCTAACGGCGCCTTCAAATGTGCCGGCCAGCTCGCCAAGCTCCGCCTTGCGCCGCTCCGCTGCTACACGGTCCTGCTCTTGATTCGCGGCAAGTTCCTCTTGCAATTTTTCCTTCGATCTCACCTTAAACGCTTCCATGGCCTGAGCCATATCGCCGATCTCGTCTGAGCGGCCAAGACCCGGCAGCGTGACATCGAACCGCCCGGCCGCAAGTTGACGCATCGCCTCGCTCATCCGACTTATAAGCCTTGCCAGCTTCTGACCAACAAGCAACGCAACGAAGCCGATCCCGAGAGTGGCAAGCCCAATTGTCCACACCAAAGCCTCTCGGAGGCGCGACGCACGTTCTTCAACAGAGCTAGCGCGAGCGTCCGCGCCTGCTATTGCTTTCAAAAGAAGGGGACGATTCCGGCCGTAGATTTGGACGAGATCGTCAACTTGGTCGTCCAGCGCCTGCTGCGATACAATCAACGCAAGAAAGCTCGATCGATAAGAGGCAACAAGCTTCTTCAGCTCACTCTTGGATTCCGGGGCAAGTTCTGAAGCAGCAAGTGCGGCCTCGAATTCGACGACGCGCTTTTCCAGCTCATCGCCATACCTCTCCTCATGACGTAGCATGAAATCCTTTTCATGCCGTCGCATCATCAAGATCAACATCGTCAGGTGCGGCTCATTGAAATGTGCAAGTCGCGCTTCTGCCTGATGCACGGCTTCGCGAAGCTTGCCTTGGAGCCCATCATTTTCCGTCAGCCCGAGCACCCGCTGCGCGGAGACGATGTTATTAAAACGAGCCGCATAAAGGTTGATTCCGGCGCGAAGGAACTTCACGTCTCTCAGGGGATCGCCCTCGGACGAGGAAGCGGCCCGCTCCTCGATTTGGCCAAGGTCCGCCAGTGCATTATTGATGCCCTCGGCTTGCCGCGCGACCACGGCTTCGTCGCGCCTGCGCAAAAACTCCAACGCCAGCTGCTGCGATTCAAGAAAGGCCTGAGAAAGAGACGTCAGATGGGCGCGAAGATTGGCGCTCTCGCTTACCTCACTCTGCGCCTTCGCGAGATAATTAAGTCCGGCAACGCAAGTCGCGCCAGTGACAAGCACGCTCACGATTCCCAAAAAACCAATTTGAGTGCGTAGGCTCGGTCGAAACCGACGAAGGACCGTTGATCGGAGCCGTTTCGCGATTGTAGGGGCGGTCATCAGACTTCCAATTGAATATGAGATCGTTTCGCGAAACCCCTAGTTTTGATTGGTTACATAAGTTTGAACTCGGTTGTCATCCGAATCATACATGCGCGAATAGTCGAGAGATGGCCACGCACTCTGCAGCGTAGCAGTAATAACCCGACGCATAAATTCTGCAGTTTGCTACTCATGCCCGCAGGATTCGCGCGCAGAATGGCCCATCACAGTTCCGCGGTGAGAATCGTGCCGCGAGGCCCAACCAAAAAGATATTTCGAAGACTCTGCCGTTTCGTCTTTCGAGTGTGCCCCCCGACGGATCGATCGAATATCAGCTTGAAGCCGGGTCGTCCGCTGCCGGAGGGCTCAATCCGCACTTGACTAGTGCGCTGGTCCTTACCTGAATGGAGCTCGCATTCGATCGTCCTGGAATTCCATTAAAGCAGCAGCGATGAAGAGCGTGGGACACTCCGGCGGTTTGAGTCGCCAAGTCGAGTACGCGATGGTCGACTTGGCTTCCTTACGGCCAGTCGAACGATCGGCGACGGTCTCGCGCTGCTTCCACTTCGCAACAGTCTTTCTGGTTGATCCCGTAGCGCTTGACGAGACCTCTCAGGCTCTCTTGACTATTTTGTATTGCTCGGACGGACTGCCTCCGTCGTGGTGGCGCAGCCGTGTAAAACCTGTCCCATAGCGCATCCTTCGAATCGCGCGATAAGAATGCACCATCAAGGCCTGGGACTAAACACCTAGTGCGCTGATGCCGAGGCTGTTCAATGCGCCAGGGAGCGTCGATGGTCGCCTCCCACAACTTAAGCGGAAGCGTTCATCCGTACGCCATAGAGAGCGTTAGAAGGACGATCCATTCTTTGAATGTCGGCTGCAGAGGAATTTCGCAAGCGACCTTGTCTTCCTGTACTTGTCCTGCGCCTCTCGCCATCGCAAGTTCAATGTAGATTTGACAAACGACGCGCATGATCCTGAATGGACCACACGCGCATGCAGATCTCCTCCAATCTGGGCGCCTCAATTTAGGAGTTCGGTCGCACGAAAGCAGATCGCGTAGAATAGGCGCCCGTTCGAGGATCGTCCGATCTTCGCCCGACGGCGGACTGTCGAGGCTATGCACCACTGCATTGCTCTTAAGGCCTTGGCCGGGTCGCGCTTATTCTCCTCTTTTCCGAGTAGTAGCTTTTCCGATCGTCGCCTATGACATGCGTATAGAGTGGGCGTGTAGGAATTGGCCGGCCTGTAAACCGGATGGTATCCAGCCTGGTTTTGTCCAAGGACACGGTTGCCCCGAAGACGAACCACTCTCGTGCCACGCTAGCATGATGACGCCGGTATGACCTTCGTAGATTGTTCGGATGATCACCTGAAAATCTGGCTTCCCCTCCGCCTCGAGGAGAGCAATCCGTTCCTGTAAGTTCTGGTTCGCGCTCAATCCGCGATCACGAAAGCCATCACGAACGTCTCGACCAATTTGGCCACTTCTGCAGCTTCGCCATGCTTGATCGGGCCCGACGCCACCGCGCTGAGAATTGCGCCCGTTGCTGAGGCGGCTTCGGCGGCATCTTTGATTGCCGGCAAGTCGAAGGCCTTGCGGGGCGCAGGCACTACACGGAATTTCAGATCGAGCGTGAGGGCCGCCATGCCAATCCTTTGAACGGGAAAATTGAAGGCGCCCGAAATCGCCCAAGTGTCAAAAAAGGCTAAATTTCACCAAAGCCGTCCATTGTGTTGCAGACACGGAGTCAACCGACGCAGCCGCTTGGCTGCGCAGAAAACCAGCGCATCCCAAGTAATGTGGGCCGACTTTAGTCATGACAGCGCTGCTAATATCGGCCTCATATTCGCTCGGGGTCAACATTGTCATCGCAAGAACTTTACACGCCGTCGGTTGCTGCAGCCGATCGGGATCTGATCTTCGTAGTAATCGAGCGCCATCGCGAGCTGTCCGCGCACTACGATGCGGCGGCGTCGGTTTCGGCTAAGCTCGAGGATGGTGCCGAATTTGCTGCCGCCGACGAAGTCACCGGCCAAACTAACCTGGCTCTCACGGAGCATGCAAATGTGCTCATCTGTTCCAAGCCAGCCACGATCGCGGGCGTGATCGCTCTGACCAGATACGTCGCCGGCTTACGGGAATGGGAGCTGCCCGATGATGATGCGTGGCACCGAGCGTTCTTAGAAGGGCTGGCGGATGCGATCGATGAGATCGGCATGGCGCAGCGGCGTCGGCACATTGGAAATTGAAAAAGGGAGGGACATAGAAGTTCGATTTTGATGTTTTTGTTGATCGGCATAATCGGCTTAGCTTCGGTCGAAACCGTCTCGGCTCGCTCCTGCACCGAGCAAGGAGCGTTGTGCGTGAGTTGGGCGAAAGCAAACGTTCCTGAAGCGGCAAGGCAAAGCGCCTCTATTGGGATATGCCGTGAAGAAATTCCTAAATGCAGAGCGCGTTGCAAGGCCGGCAACAAATACTTCGTCGGAATCGGCGGCTCTGATCAATATCCAATTGATAACTGCAATTAGATCAAATCCAGAGGCCGCCCTCAGTTGGCGGCCTCTTTCATTTCAATCCGCTAGCAGCACCCACAAAGTCCGGGCACAAAAAAAGCCCCCCACCCGGGCCCTTTCGGCTCCAGATCACGGGGGCGGAGGTCCAGGGAGGTGTCGTGCCTGCGCATCGCCCCGGGGTCTGCCGGCACCGAAGGAGCAGGCAGTTATCCACGGCGCGGGCATGCGCTGCGCAGGAAAGCTGCCCGCTGACCGAGCGGTCTGCGGTAATCTCGCGTCAAAAAGCGCTTATCGCGTACAATGGCAGCCTGCCATGCGACATCCTTCCTGCTCGCCGGTCTATCCCGCCAGGTGATCGGCGGTCGCGAGGCCCGGTTAGGATTCGTCTCTGTTGCCGGGCCTCGCTTCTTCGATCCACCATCAGATGTAGAAGAATAGAACCGCCGTCGCGATCGCGAACAGCAGCGAGCCAAAGCGGTGCAAAGCCTGCTATACCTCCGCCCGATCTTCCTTGTCCGCCCCGCGCATCACGATCTTGAGTGCATCGTTCTGAAGCGGCCGCTGCAGGGCATTCGCGTCGTCCAGGGCGCGCGCATCCAAACCTCCGGTTTCTCGTCGGTCGTCAGGATCACGGGCATAGCCTTCTGTCGACAAGACAGTTCATCGGGGAGCTAATGCGATCCTCGAATTGTCCAGATTGATTGCGGCCAAGTTCGGCTAAACTCCCCTCTCTCACCGTCTCTTTGAATCCGGGGCGCCTTGGCGCAACCCGGTGGATAACGGGATCGTCGGGGAACGCCCCACCGCACCCACTGGCCCAATCTAGAAGCTCTTCACGCCCGCTGGACAGCAGACGAGCGGTCCTGACCCTTGGGGGCGCTTCGGCTCGGCTGTGCATATTTTTCCCGGTTTGTGGATACAAACGCGCGCAACCTATTGATCTCGCGCGCTGGTTGTTGTTGGATGTACCTACTTTTTAGGCCGGGGGTTTTTACATGCGTAAAATTGCGATTGCGGCGCTTTGCGTCGCCTTAGGCGGCTGCGTATCTACTGGCGAGACCGTTTCCTTTCGAGCGACAAATTCGCAGCAGCAGGCGCTTATGCGAGATGGGCAGCCGGCCCTGGTGTCACGGCAAAAGAACTCACTCGTTCTCGTTAGACCGGCTTCGCGCCAACTCCAGGCGAACGGGAGACCTGTGTTCATCGTCGGCATCAACAATCTAAGCAAGCAGCCGGTCGACTTCCGCGTTGCGCAAGTCGAGGCTGTCCAGCACGCCGCGGGCTCTGACTTCGAAATGAAAGTCGTGACCTACGAGATGTTGGTGCAAGAGGAGCGAAATCGGCAGGTTGCAGCCGCCCTCCTCACAGGCTTGGCAGCAGGCGCCAATGCCTACAGCGCATCGCACGCGGGGCATGGGAGCTACACCACTCCGAGCGGGCGCACTGGCACCTTCTACAGCCCGACCGCTGCAGTGATAGCGCAAAACAACGCAGCCGTGCAGAACGAGGCCATGATTGCTGCAACGGTGGAAACTGGGCAGCGCAACATGGCCTTGCTTGAGCAGTCGGTCATCAAGGACAACACGCTAATGCCAGGTGAATGGTACGGAGGTCAACTTCATGTGGCGCCGCCAACCGATCAGGCCGGCGCACAGAAGAGCTACACCATAGTTATCACAGTAGGTGCGGAACGACATGTGGTCGACGTGGCGCAAGGACCGCTAGGGGTCTGACCGCATCGCGGAAACATCCTTTTCTAGAACGGAGGATCAACTAACATGGCCGATGCTCAGGTCACGTGTATCAACAAGCAGCCTAGAGATAATCCCCATGAGGGCATCACTCACCTTGGCGGGTCTAACTGGAAATGGCCTAGACTGCAGGTTCAATCTATCGAGTCGGGCTCAAACACTTTTTTCACGATGGTCGATGGCAAGCGGGCTGACATCGGCGTCGTCGATGGCCCCAACGGCAAATACGTTCGAACGCACGCCGACGGCTACTATAACGACAACCTGCTGGCGCTCCACGAGTGCCCGTAGCACTCAGAATTTCGCGAAACCAGACTCTCAGAAACTTCGGGGCAAACAATGAAGAACGCGATCATAGCCACTATGGGATTACTGGTGGTTCTAGTTCTGACCCAAGATGCGAGTGCACGCGGTGGGTCCCACGGAGGTCGCGTCAGTTACGGCGGCGGACATCACACGAGCAGCCACGGTGGAAGCTTTGCTGGGGGCTCTGGTTCGTCTCACCGTGGCGGGACGTACGTGAATTCGAACACCGGCAATCGGTACGGCACCCACCAATAGGAGCGCGTGAAATGGCGAAGTCGACTCGAAATAGCGGCAAGCAGTGGACGCCAGGCGAAGTGAGCCAGCTCAAACAACTCGTGAAGGGCAATACGCCGACGCGAGTGATCGGTCTGAAGTTGGGCCGGACCGAGAACGCGATCTATAATAAAGCATCAGAGGAAGGTATTTCGCTAGCGCCAACCAACCAGAGCCCCTACGGCACAAAGAAGTAGGATACCGCGCGATGGGGCCGTTTTCGCGCGCGCAGAAATGGGAGCGCACGTTTCGGCTCCGTAGCCATCAGAGTTCGGGGCACAGCATACTGAGCGTCCTGTTCTGACTCTGGGGCGTCGTCGGATTGCTGTTCAATGCCGGCACGCTGTTCGGGCTCACCGGCAATATTGGCATTGGGACCTCAGCCTATTTGACGGCAACATGCCTCTTGGATCGGCGGCATGGTGTTGTTTGGCGTCGGCGCCCTGCTCGGGCACGCGGATTTCGACGGTGAGCGGCCGATTCCAGACGATTACGGCGACGTCCGGATCACTTAAGTAAATCTTGCGTAACGCCGAACTCATCAACGCTTGTCGCACGCTAACCGGCCTCGGGCAGAACCGTGGATCAGGGACCACCATGTCAGAATCCAAAAATCAGCACTTATTAGACTACCTTGGCTATTATCTCTCGCTTACTCACTCGCCGCGCTATGCGGTTTTGATTTCGGGGCCGTGGGGGGGTGGAAAAAACTTATCAGGTAAAACGGTTTCTCCAACACCATCGGCCCGAACCCAAAAAACTCCTCTACGTAAGCTTTATGGCCTCTCGACCCTCGATGAAATTAGGGACGCGCTGTTTCAAGCCGCGTATCCTCTACTCACAGGAAAACCAGCCAAGGTTTTTGGAAGCCTGCTTACTGCAGGCCTCAAGTACGTAAAGGTGGATGCCGGCAGCATCAGCGTGGGCGATGTCATCGGTTTCAGCGCAGACGTTTACGTCTTCGATCACCTTGAACGATACGAAGGGAATAAAAGCACCACACTCGGTTACATCAACCAATTCGTCGAGCACGAGGGCGCCAAAGTAATAATCATTGCTAATGATAAAGAAATTAAGGCCGGCGAGGACTACGAGCGCCGCAAAGAGAAGTTGATCGGAAAGGTTTTGGAAGTCCAATCATCTTTCGATGAGGCCTTCTCAGCGTTCGTCGCCCTGATTGATGACAAGTTCACTCAAGAGTTCTTCAAAAAACAATGCGGAGGAAATTTCCTCTCTCTATAAGCAGTCGAAAAAAGACAATTTGCGCATCCTGTGGGACTTTGAGCGGGTATGTAAGGCCGTAACGGATGAGCACCGAGGGCACCCCGATGCTATGTTGACACTGTTGCGCCTGTTCTTCGTGCTCTCGTTCGAATTCAAATCCAATCAGATAAATGCCGAAGATCTCGAAAAGGGGCGCGGGCTAGCAGCTATGGTACAAGCCCACGTCGATAAGGATAAAGAACCCTCTCCCATCAGGCGAGTTGCCGATCGATATCAGAATGTCGATATACACGATTCAATTCTGTCCAGTCCGGTTCTTGTGAACTGCTTGGTCCGCGGCATTGTCGATCCTAACGAAATTCAGGCCTCCCTCAATGCGAGCAACTTCTTTGTAAAAGTGGCCGACGAAGCCCCCTGGCGCACGGTCTGGCATTGGACGGAACGCACCGAGAGCGAGGTGTTGGCTGCTGCGGGAAAGATGAGCGAGCAGTCCGAGCTGCGGGCATTCACAATCGAAGGCGAAATACTTCACGTGCTTGGTCTTCAGCTGTTTCTTTCTGACATGGGAGTGATCAAGTCTTCAAAGCGGCAGGTTGTCGAGGACGGAAAGCGATACATCGACGATCTATACAAAACTAAAAAGCTGGAAGCGACCCGTCCTGATGACTATTCACTCCGCTTCGATGGCTACGGAGGGTTGGGCATGCAAAGCTCAGACACTTCGGAATATCGAGAGCTTTTTGACTATCTGCGAGCAAACAGCGAGAAAGCGCTCCGCGATACATACCCAGAAAAGGCGTCTCAACTGCTTGAGGTCATGAAAACTGACATCCAGTTGTTCTACCGCCGACTGTGCATAACCAATAGCGACGACAACATCTATTACAACACCCCTCTGCTTGCGTCCCTAGATGCAGACAAGTTTGTCCTTACGATGCTGGATCTTCCAATCGCAGAAGAGCATGTTGTCTTCATGATGTTCAAATCTCGGCATGACCATAGCCAATTAGATAATGACTTGTCGACTGAGAAGCCGTGGGCAGAAGCTGTAAAGAGAAAACTTCTCGACGCCTGCGAAACATGCGGGCCTGTCACCCGTAAGCGGATCAGGATGCGCGTAGCTTACTACATGAAGGCTATTCCCGACGTCGCCGCAGTTTCGGGAAAATGACGTGCAAAAGCAGTTATCGATTGATCAACGCTTGGATCGCCTTGGCCAGCATGTCGTGAGAGCGCGACTGTTTCTGGATCTCTGGTCCTACTTCGAATTGGATGACACCAGAAAGCACATCATCGAGACGATGCGCGACTACAATGAGTTTTTTCGGTTCACTCCGCAGGCTCATCTTCTCACCTACTGTATCTACATGGCAGGAGCCTTCGAAAAGAGGCGCGACACGATAAATTTTGGAGCTTTGATCGGAGACATGACGGGCGCGGGTCATCTCCAAGGCCCGCAACAGGCGGAGGTCGCGGCGCTCATGCTGACCGCTCAAACTGCAGCTCGGAAAGTCGCCATTCTACGCAACAACGCGTTCGCCCACCGGACCAGTGCAGTATCCTATAATGATGTATTCCATCTAGCTAAGGTGACTCCCGCCGAGTTGCGCGAGCTCACCGATGTCGCCCTTAACCTGTTCAACGCAATGGCGGCGATCCGAGGAGTCACCAAACAATATTTCACCGAGTTACCTACCAGAGACGCGAAGAGCATGATGGCGGCACTGGCCAACAACAGCTAGGAAGTGAGGAACCGCACCATAACGCTACCCCTGCTAGGGAGCCGCGTCAGAATCCGCCACCCTATGCCGAGCGATCTCTGCTCCGCTGGCATCGACCACAATTACGACCGTGCCCGCATCACGGTCATATTCGGGATCGCTGGCGATATCCCGAGCGACACGGGCGCCGTACTGTCCCGCGAGATCAGCCGAGCCAAACATCTCGCCCTCATCGTCCGGCTGTAATTGCCCATTGTGGAAAATCGGGACGTAGTAACGTTGCATGCGGTGGCTCTCGCCCTTCGCACCGATTATGCGCTCATGTCGGGAGGTCGATAGCTGTCAAAAATGACAGGGTCCGTGCGACAGCGACTTCGCGCAATGGATCGTTACGTGCTTTGTCGCGCTGCGCCTTGCGCTCTCGCGTTGGTTGCGGTTGAATTCGGGCGAACGGATGGGGGAATCACAATGAGGTCGATAATTGCAGCCAGCTTGATGGCGGTCTTTCTGTCGGCTACTTGGGCGCCGGCGGCTGAAGCTCAGTTCGAACCGTTGGCATTCGCGGTGTGCAAGAAGATCCCGAGCGACGCAGACAGATTAAAGTGCTTCGACGCGATCGGGGAAAAAGGCGAAGATCAAGACTCAAGCAGCGAGCCCACTCCAGTAAAAGGCAAGTGGACCTTTCGAGAGAGCAAATCGCCGATCGATGACAGCGATCAACTCGTTGCAATGCTCCAGGGCGAAAATGGGGAAGCGTTGCTGATCCTCAGATGTTGGGAGAACAAGTCCGAGGCCGTGTTTATCCCGCCCGACCTCGTTATTTCCGGCACCGGAAACCGCTACGACCTTCTAATCCGGATCAACGGCGAGCCACCAGCGAGTGTGGCTGGTATCGGCAGCACGAATGGAAGGGCGATTTTTATTCCTAACGCCCGAGACTTTATGAAATTGCTCCCGGACCAAGGCAAGCTGTTCATCAGAGCGACCGGTTTTCAAGGCAGATCAAGCGACGGCGCGTTTCTCCTGAATGACGTCACAGCCGCAAGGAATCGGATCGCAGAGACCTGCCGTTGGACCACATCTAAGTCGAGCTCAATGAAGGCGGGCAAATAAGCTCGCTGAGTGTTTTTTGAGGGGGCCTCATGAAAGCATGGCTATCTGTTCTGGCTGCGACCGTTGCGCTGATCATCGGCGCACAATTCATATCGATCTTTGTCGTTCAACCGATCGGTGCGCTTCCGGAAGGTCGCACTGTCATTTTGCTCCGTTATCCTTGGAAGAGCGCAAAGGGGCTGGCCTTTATCGATAGCGCGGACGCGTTCTGCGCACGAAATAGCGGAGGTGTTACGCTACTGTGCCGAGGGATCACAGCAGGAGCGATAGCGAAGAACGCGACAATCCTCGCTCGACTTCCTTACTCAGCGACCCTCTACGGCATCAGTACGGGTGGCCGCACCTATGAGCGGTAGGATTGTCTCTTAAGCCTTAATTCGCCTCACTTCCCGAGAGCGACTATGCGCCTGGAAATAGCGGCGCCTATCGCCGATTCGAGATCGAAGGCGACGCCCGGCGTGCGCATCATTCGCGACACGCTCACCTACGGCTACGACGACGCCCCGGTCGGCCACCCCGAGATCGTCTATGAGAATGTCCGTGTGCATCGCCCACGGCCGCATCCTTGCACTCCGTCCGGGTGTCCTGCCCTCAAGCAGGTTTGGCCTCGGCCGGCAATTGGCCCAACGGACGGTTCGCCAAGCTCTTTGGATCAACTTCCGGTTTTCAGCGCCTTCGCGGCGTCCAGGTGCTTTTGCAACGTATCTATCTGGCCGGAAGCATATTCTCCTGCAGCATCCTTACTTTTCGATGCCTTCTTGTACTCGGCGATATCCTTGTGGTGGTCTGCGACCATGTGGGTAGCGAACATCTTGTCGAAGCCTGCGCCGGACATTTTTGACATCTTGTCATACTCGGCTTTTTGCTTCGCATTCGGTCCGCCAGGTGGGTTCATTCCCATTGCCTGGGCAGCATCTAAAGCCTTCTGATTAGCGGCGCCGTGATCTGTGGAAAGCATTCGGCCATACGATTTGACGCCATCGCTTTGACCGTTCTGCTGCGCCAGCTCTCCCATGCTCACTTCAGCGAAATTGCCCTCGATGGCCTTCTTGAGGAACGTTTCGCTTTGCTTATCTTTCGCAGGTGCGCTGGCAATTGACATCGCCATCAAGGTTGCTGTCCCGAGCGACAAAAGCATTCTATTCATCGGCGACTCCTGTGGGGTGTTTGTCGATGAACACGCCAATAGCAGTAGAGGTTCCAATTGAGGACAAGGGGGCCGCTTAGGTGCCGGCGGACGTCGCTAGAGGTCCGGGCGCAGGTACTAAGATCGTTGCGTAAGTGTGCGGCTTGCACACGCCGCGCCGTGTTGTTATCGCGCCTTCAACATCAAAGGAGCGCTGATTTTGGCTAGAAAGAAAAAAGTAATTCGTCGCGAGTGGACGAAGGAAGATATCAAAGAATTGAAGGCGCACTCCAGCGCGGAGACGCCGGTCGCGAAGATTGCGAAAGAGACGAAGCGCACCGTTGGCGCGCTAGGCCAGAAGGCCATCGTGCTGGGGATTGGACTCGGGCATCAGCGGTGATTCGACCGCGGGCTGCTTCGATCACACTCGATCAGAAGCGACCTGCCAGAATTCAATGTCGCATTGACATCAATCTGACGCGATCGGGTGCAGAATATGGGTTGTGCGATGAAGCCTGTAAATGCGGCTTCGCGTTTGAGGGCTCGCCAGCCAGCCCCGGTGAGCCCTCAGTCAGTCAGCAGCTGACATTTAAGTTTTTCGAAAGTGTGACATCGATGACATTGCGCCCCGGCGCGGTCGCGACAGGTCTATTTCGCCGGGGCTGGAATGCATATTTCACGCTTTCATTTTAAGCCGGCTGGGCCGCAGTGGTTCGTCGCTGCGGCCTTTTCGTGTGGCACCTACCGTCGCATCGCTGTTTGAAAGGCTCACCCGATCCGCAGGTTTTCCGCCGAATCTTTTCCGCGATTATGCACGACGTCGAAGCTGACCTTAGCCCCCTCCGCGAGCGAGGTGAAACCGGCCTTCTCAACTGCCGAAATATGGACGAAGACGTCCTTGCCGCCGTCGTCAGGTTGAATGAACCCGTAACCCTTCGTCGGGTTGAACCACTTCACAGTCCCCATAGCCACTTAAATTCTCCATTTTTCAAAAACCAAAACTAGTGTGGGAATTCCGACAAAAGAAAGGCTGGCCGCCCGGCGCGCGGATCCGATAGACGGCACGCTGATTTAGTCGGCATGCCCCGAGTCAAACAGATCCAAATACCGAATGTGAAGTGTGAGCGGCTGTTTGGAGCCGTCTAAGAGCACCCGTACCCGGTTGCGCGTGGCGCCTAGCCCAAGGACAACCCCGAACTTACCGGACAATCTTCGACCAGCCGACTCAGCCAACACGATGCGACAGCCCGGCGCGACCTCATGCTTGATGAGGGACAATTCTGAGATGGGCGGACCATACTTGTGGTCGGACATGTAGGCAAATATAACGTAAAATTGGCGCAAATAGAAGCCGCGCAAGCTCCGTAAGAACAACGGGAATAACGATGCTACCATACTCGCGGCTCATCCCGATTCTCCGTGGTCCAACCGCTCAGCGCACCATTGTTCTCTGGCATGTCGATGACCAGCGGGCCGCTCGCTTCGGGCGGCAGCCTTGTTCGAACATCCGCGAAAACTCCTGTCCGGCCGCGATTCACGCGGCTGAACAGCAAAATTGATCGAAGTGCCAGTTGGTGCAGCAAACGCTTGGCATGCCGGCGAGCACTGGCAGTTTTTAAGGCGCACCGATCCGCAGCTCGCGCTCCAGTGCCCCTCGAATGATTCCCTCGTCATCGACCACGAACCTGTCGCGGTCCTTGCCTTGGCTATTTCGATTCCGATCTGCATCGAGCTCTCCTCTCATCCTGCCTGGCGGCGAAAGGGGTTAGCAGGCTCCATTCGCTGACTCACAAACCAGCTTTTCTGGTGGCGCGAAGCGCGCGATCCGTGTCCAAGTTCTGACACCGGACAAAGTCTGTCAGGTCCAAAACACCGGCTGCTTTTGGGGCGCCTTGGATTTTTCAAAGCGTAGTCAGGCGCTTGATGCTTGCTTACCGAGACGGCACGCCTGTTGCTATTGGGATGCAGAAACGCGGAGTGAGGGCTGAGCGCAGATCAGATGCGCAAACGAGTGATGCTCGCCTTCTCTTGACCCCCGTGTGCGCTGTTTCTGAGAGAGACAGGCTAGCACACAAAATCGCGCAACGAGTGGCAATAGTTTTGGAGAGCAACATGGTGCTGCACATGGAGTCCCCAGCTCCCCCGATCAAGGTGGAGAACTGGCTGCGAGGCGAGCCCCTCACGAGCTTCCAGCCCGGGAAGGTGTACATCGTCGAATTTTGGGCAACTTGGTGCGGACCATGTGCGGCAGTGATGCCTCATCTAGTAGAGCTGCAAGAGAAATACAAAGACAGCGGACTTGAGCTGCTCGGCGTCGCAGCTTACGAAAAAGCTGCAACGGCGGACGAGGCCCGAACAAACTTGGACGCGTGGTTGACCGACAAGTTCTCGAACATGAACTATCGGATAGGGTTCGACTCCACAGGCGAAATCAGCAAGCTGTGGATGGACTCCAGCTTTTCTGTCGGGATTCCCACCTCGTTCGTGGTTGACCGTGACGGCCACATCGCCTTTATCGGTCCTCCGATGCAGCTCGATGACGTCTTGCCGAAAGTTCTTAACGGCAGCTGGCGGACCAGCGATGAAGCGAAAGCCGCCGATACAGAGCGGATCGAAACCGGACGACGCGAAATGGACGAAAGGACGCGCAAGCGGGCGTTGACTGAGCCGATTCTCGCCGCGATGAAGGCGGAGGATTGGACAAAGGCGGTTTCGGCGGTCGAAGAGGCCGTCGCGGTGATGCCGGATGACCTCAACTTCCGCGTGCGCCGTGCGGATCTGTTGCTTCACAAACTGCGCAACATGCAGACCGGCTTGCCGGTTATGAGGCAATTCGCTCGCGACGCGATCGACAAAAGCAATGAGGTGTGGATGGAAGAGGCGCTGCGCCAACTCTTCAATCCGGCGAATGACAACTCCCACGTCCCGTCTGCCGAGCGCTTTGCGATGGGCAAAGAGTTGTCCGAACACATTCTTGCGCTGGATCCTCCGCACCGGGACGGTGGCCCCAAGTGGCTGTCTTATGGGGCGGTCGCGCAGTATTATTATGAGAGCGGCAACAAGGATCGCGCAATCGAATTGGTCGAGGTGGCATTGAACTCGCTAAGCGGTCCTGAGCCTATGCCCGACGAACTGAAACAGCACGTCATGCCGCGGTTGGTCGAAGCGCTGGCCAACTACAAGGGTGAGAAGGCTTGCTACGAGAGTCTTTGTGCAACTCCGCAAGCCGGGTTTCCGAGAGCGTCAAAGCGCAGGCAACGGAGCAAACAACAAAAATCAGGGTGATAGCCGGAATTGCTCGCTGGCCATCATCCATTTCTCCGGCGGCGAGTGGCAACCAAATCTGACGGTCCGGCGTTTTACACGAAAATGCCATCCGAGTCGCACCGATGCGTCCGTCGTGGTGCTTTGCCCGCTTCTACCAGACCTCGTCGGGCCTCCAAAAGAAGCTCTCGATGTGCCGATCGAAAGCCTGCCGGATATGTCGGAGTGGGTTGGACGGTACAAGCCTGTGTTCTTGCGTGGAGGCGCAGAAATCCGGGGTAGATGGGGACCAGATTGTGTTCCAGCCGGTAGAAGGCGGAAATCGCTTCCCACTCGTTGGGGCCATCGCCGTGAACCACGGCATTCAGAGTATGCGTAGAGAACATCCTCGACGATTTGCACCGCCCGACCGCAGTCTATCCACCTCCCGGCAAACGCACACCGCCACGCAAGGCGTTCAGACTTGTCTTCGCGGTGCAGCACTGCGAGCGCTTGGAGCGCGGCCACAAGGCGGACCAGGCGGATACGATCGTGAGCCGCGGCCGCGCCCAGCAGCGAGGCGCCCCGGAGATAGCGGTAAACCGTCTCCCTGCTGACGCCGAGTTCACGCGCCATAACAGCCCTTCTTGGCGCCAGCGGCCACTCTCTGCAGCAGTTGCTTGACCTGATCGGGAGTCAACGCACGCCTGCGCCCCTTGTAGCCCCCCTCGCCTTCGCGAGCGCCACGCCTTCGCGCTGCCTCTCCCGAATCAACGCGCGCTCGAACTTCGCAAACGAACCCATGACGTTCAAGAGAAGCTGCGATAAGGGCGACGCCTCGGCGGTGAACGTGAGGCTGTCCTTGATAAGGTGAACACGGACGCCCCTCTCGGTGCGCATCCTAACGGGACTGCGAAGGTCTTCAAGGTTTCGTGGCAGGCGGTCCATGGAGGAACCACGACCGTATCGCGCTGACGCACGTATGCCACCAATTCCGTGAGCGCGGGCCGATCGGTGTCCTTGCCGGAGGCCTGATCGGTGAAAGTACGGTAAAGCTCGATGCCGGCAAGTTGTCGATCGGTCTTCTGATCAAGCGTGCTTACCCTTACACGGCCGCGATCAATTCCTCGAATTCGGTAAACTGCGGGGCACGACGCACCCCAGTTGACTTAGAACAGCGATGCTACAAGCCTCAAACTCGTCAGAGTTGTCCAGCCGCGCAGGCAGTCTTCGTTCACCAATCGTGGCGAATGAACCTTGCCGCCATCAGGTGAAATCCTCATTTAATCTCCTAGCTCTCAGATCGAATGCTGGGCATGCCTACTGCCGCGGCAGGCGGCCAGCTCCTCCGGCCAATTTTCCCTCGATCTTTGGTTTTAGACTGCTGGACCCGCGCACATCCCGAGGGCTCTGTCTCGCGAGTTTCTCGGCCCGAATTTTCTCCAACTTGGAGATAAAGTGCACCAACCATTTCTGGATGGGATACACTCGAAGCTTCGCCATCATCCAGCGGCAGATGCGGTCGGGCTGCGACATTGAAAATGCGATCGAAATCTTGGCCGCTATGTCTGTTGGAATGGATGAGCAGCGCCGCGTCGAGTTCCTTAGCCACGCCGATAACTTTCGACAAAGTCAGTACGCCGGCATCGCTGCCATCCTGCGCTGCAACCTATTCTTTCGCTACGAGATTCATACCGTCACGGAATGATGTTACCAACGTGACACGTGCGGCGCGGTAGAGGGCGGCGAGCACAGCCTAAATCTGAGGCTTCGTTCGTGGCGGATCGGCATCCAGCCGTCCGCGCCATGCCGAGCGTTGACGTCCTCGAAGAGCCGCGACATCGCTCTGATAGTCATCGTAGCTCTTGATGCCGGATCGTGAGGTGGTCGCGATGTGCAAAAGCGAAATGCTGCGCGATTCCTCGTTCAGAAGGTGATCGATTGCCCGAACGCGATTGTCGAGATTCTTCGTGTAGTCCGAAGATTTCCGGCCGGACCGCCGATCGGGCTCGGTGCTTTCGTGTGCACTCGGCTGGGATTAGATGTAGCGAGCCGCCTCGAGGGCGCCCCACGCACTGCCTGCTCAGTCGCAAGACGAATGCGTCTAGCCCGCGTCCACCGCATCAACGGCTTCGTCTAACGAAGCAACTTACCCACGGCCACGAAGTATCGATTCTTCACAGACAAAACAGTTTTAATTCTTCGGTGAGCGGCAGTCTGGTCCGATATCGGGTCGATCGATCGGCTTTGGGAGCCGATGATTCTGCTGGCGCAAATTGCGCTTGCTTCGAATATCAACCTTCGCCGCGGGAACGACAGTTTACGCAACGCGGAGCTAAAACGGCTACCTACCAAATTTGGTATGGGACTTAAAGACGCGTTTGCATCGTGCGACCGAAAGTCTGTCACGCCAGAGAGATATTGGTGGGGACGAAAAACGTCTTGGCAGGTTTCATGCCCGTTCTTGTAAAACCCCGCGCACTAGGTCTGTTGACCAAATGCGAGCGTCGTCCTCCTGGGGCGAACCTCATAAATTCGGTCTTCGCGATGTTCGACCTCGCCAACCCGCGCGCACATCGTTTGCAGGGCGAGCAGGACCTTTGGTCATGGCCGCGAAGGAGCTTCCGCCCGCCCCCCGCTCGACATCGGCATAATCAAGCCACGAGCCGAGGTGCTCATCGGCGGACACGCGGCGGCACTTGAGGGACGACCAGACAACCATGTCCACGTCAATCTAGGCATTCGTCGAACCGTGCTGCGCGCCGCCGCCAAGTTCGCGCACGCAGCGCTACAGCTATTGAGCCGCAATGCCGACATTTCGCCGTGAACACCGGACCATACGTTGATGCCGTCATTCGAAAGCTGGATGGGGCGGCTCCATCTCAATCTGCATGGCCCGACGCTCCTCCCGCAAGACCTCTTTCCCGAGTTCAAGGCGGCCTCGGTAGTGACCGTCGACATGACTTTCATCAGTAACCTAGCCGCGCAACCGTTTCCCAGCACCGCCATTGCATCCCGCGTCAAGGCTGCCGGTTGCCTACTCACCTGAAGCGAGGCGTCAATACATGGTCGATGAACTGGATCTGCGAACCTTCACGCCACATCCGCAACGCGACGCTGTGCTCCGCGAAGTGCACGCGCGCCCCTTCACGCGCCTTGTTTCGCCGTTCAGCGTGATCCACTTCGCTTTTCTTGCACAGGGCGAGGCGGCCACAAGCGACCGCTGCCGTTTTATCGATTTTTGCCTCGAGCGCAATCTTACGCCGCCTGAGCAATCGGCGAAACTTCATCAGATTGTCATCGGTCCCGCTACGTTACGCTGGGAGCAGCATTCGGAATTTACAACCTTTACCTGGATCTGGACTAACGCAAATTGTTCTGCCGCAGACCAATTTGACAAAGTTGATGGGACCGTCCGATCGCTGATCCGCGCGCTGCGTCAGACCGGACAGTTGCTGGTCGCGATCAGGCTAGAAGTGGAGCGGGACACCTCGCCGACCAGGCGGGCCGAACAGATTTTTGACAAGAATAGCCTGGCCATGGTTGTCACAAAGAGCGGCACAGGCGTTGCCGCTTCAGACTTCCGCGTAGACGAAAAAGGCTTCACGAAAATACTCGTCTGCGACCTCGGGTTGACATCGCACGATCTCGGAGCGCTGGTGCAGCGGCTTTTGGAAATCGAGACCTACCGTCCATTGGCGCTGCTTGGCCTGTCGGCGGCCCTTGAGCTTGCACCATCTGTTGATCGCATCGACCGCCGTCTTGTTGAGGCGCTCGAGAAAATGCAAAGCGGTGAGGGGCTGCAGTTCAACAACCATCTGCTTGCCGAGCTGACGGCGCTGGCCGCATCCTTCGAAAGAGGCGCGACCGGCAGCCTGTTTCGCTTCGGCGCCAGCAGGGCCTATTACGAGCTGGTCCAATCGCGACTATCCATCATTGAAGGCAACGATGTCTCGGGCTATCCAACCTGGTCGTCGTTTCTGGCACGCCGCATGGCGCCGGCGATGCGAACCTGCGCCACTGTGGAGGATCGTCAGGCCACTCTGTCGGTCAAGCTCGCGCGGGCCGCCGACCTGTTGCGAACCCGGGTCGACGTCGAAATCGAACGACAGAATCGTGACCTGTTGCAGGCTATCAACGAGCGCGCGAGACAGCAACTTCGGCTGCAGTGCACGGTCGAAGGATTGTCGGTCGGGGCGATAGGATATTATGTGGTCAGCCTGTTTAGTTATCTTGCCAAGGGCGCGCATGATGTCGGACTGCGAGTAGAGCCCTCGTTCCTGACCGCAGCCTTCGTTCCGATCGCGGTCGGCGTGATCTGGCTGGTGAGTTACAATGTCCGAAAGCGACACCTCAAGCACAACGACGAGCCCTCGGTTACTTGCGACTAAAGCTCCTTGAGGGAATCGGTGCCTCCGTCCTGCGAAGCTCGCATGGTCGGGGTGCGACGCTGCCGCAAGATCGCGGCCGGCTCCTGCGCAAGGGAATGCAGCCGGCGAGGCATTGTGGATCGGGTCAGTCGCCGTTGCGACGGCTGAGACGGGGCCAGATCAGGCTGAAGCCCTCACCTTCCTCATCCAGTGTGGAGATCGGGGCCGCCTGGTCGAAGCGCTCCAACGAGGGCCGCGATTATCTAGGTCTGAAGCTCGACGATCCGAGCTTCACCGCTCCGATCTTCGCCAACCCCTCGATGGTGATCGACAGGCCGGAGGCGATCGACGGCGAACAAGGGGCCTGACAGCAAAGCAGCAACTTTCTTGGCTAGGGCCAAGAATGATGGCCGAGTCGGCGGGGAAGAAAGTTGTGACGCCGCTGTTGCGCCTTATGCGGTTGAGGCGTCAGCCGTCCTTCGGGCTAGATCAATCCATCGAAGAGGCCGTTGGTGCGCTCGGCCTGCAGAACTGGCGTCAAGGAGAACGCGGCAAGTTCGACCGCACCGAGAGGCCGGCAACTGAGTTCGATGGTGACAGGCGCTTTGTCCCTTCAGCAACGGACGGATTTGGGACCGTGATTACACATCGGCCGCGCCGCTCGTTCACATTTATTGTCGCCGTATCCATTGAGATGCGACCGCTTGGTCCATGCCTCTATGATCACCTTGACGAAGCCGGGGCGCAAGCTTGTTGATCGGAGCTTCAAGGGCCAGCCCGCTCTCGATCGAATTCCGACGGTGAGGACCGCGAGCATTGCGGATATCTGGTGCGGTCCCGCCCGTCGATGCGACGCCTTCAGTGGCGCAATCATTGCCGGGCAGGTCCAGCTACGGCTATTCCAGTGAAGCGGATCAACGCTGTGATGCTGACGTCAATGGCGCCCACGACGGCAACTTTCGTCCGCCAGATTGGTGAAGGCACCGTCATCAGGGCGATTCCATATGTGGCGCTATAGCCTGCTACGGTAGCGGGCGCGACGTAGAGAAGGATATCAGGAGCCGAACCCAAGCCCATGGCGCGAGAGCGAGCGCAAGCCCGGCGACACCAAAGTTCACAGCGCCCGCCACAATGCCTCCGTTCAAGCCGGCACGGGTATGGAAGCCGAACATGGCGATCGTCATGCCAACGAAGACCGGGAGCGCTGAGGCAGCAAGCATGACCACCAGCCAACAAATCAAGCCGATAACAAGGATATGAGTGGTGGTCCGAGGATGAACATGGCGGGTGGGTTCCGTGAGATAGAGGTCTGACGGCTGCGCCTTCCACCACCACCACGGCGCGCGCGATACTATAGCAGGACACTCAGCGACCCGATCGTCACGAATCCAGTTGCGCGATTTTTATTAGCGCCGAGCGTGCGCTCAAAGGGCTCGTGCAATCGGCATTTGATTCTTTTTGATCTTCAAGTGGGCGCCTGCCGTTTGAAATCACCTAGCGCAATCAGTTTCAGAAAAGTCCCGTGTTCTTCTCCATTTCGGCTGCTACTCCATCGTGTGTGTTGCTTTTGAGCATCCGGGTCACAATCGCCACTCACTCCCAAGCCTTGGCTGTCTTCCGTTTGGCGGCGCTTTGGCACGCAACTATTTCCACGCAAACATAAACGTTGCGCATTGGATCTGCCCTCGCAAATGTCGGGTATGGAGAGACTGTCGGAAGCTCAGATTGTCAAATTTGAGACAACGTCGGCAAGTTGACGCGACAAACACTTCCGAAGACCCCGCAAAGCCTACGAGTTCAATTCGGCACGCGCCTTGCTTATTCGGGAAATCATCACCAATCGAAGTGCGGTGATCTTCGGGACGGACCCGGCGCGCCCGCGTGTCTGGTCTGCTCCGACGATTGTCGTGCGGCGATACTTGAGGAGGCGGGTCGTGAACTGGCAAGTTCCGGGGCAAACTTTGATGCGATGTAGAATCTTTTTTTGTGGTGCGACAACAATTGCGCTCGTCGCAAGCAGCGCAGCGAAGCCGGCGGATCTTGAGCCACAACTTAAACCGCCACAAGGGGTGTGGAACTGGTCTGGAGGCTATATTGGCGGGCATGCCGGCGGTGGGTACGGCCGCACCTCCTTCAGCAATCCATACGGTCCATCAATCTATGGCGGCATCGTCGATACCCCGGCGTTCCTTGCTGGTGGCCAGATCGGTTACAACTGGCAGAACAACAGCTGGGTGTTTGGCATCGAGCTGGATGCCAGCGGTGCTGTCTCCAACGGCACAAGTACATGCCTCGCCTCTTCGGGCTTCGTTGTGAGCGCAAACTGCAAGGCAGGTCCGAGCCTCTTTGCCACCGGGACCGCTCGCGTCGGTTACGCCTTTGGCGCGCTCGCGCACACGCTGGCCTATCTCAAGGCAGGCCTAGCCTGGCAAAACAATCGGGGCGATGTCGTCAACAACTTTGAAGGCGGCTGGCCACAGGGCAGAACGCATTTCGACGATGGTCGGGTCGGTGGCATTATCGGGCTGGGCGTCGAGCAAGCCCTAACGCCCGCATGGTCGGTGAACGTCGAATATGACTATCTGCATTTTGGCGGGCCGAGTGTCGCGACGGCTGCGACAGTGCAGTTTCCGCCGTTTGCGATTCTGCCGGCGAGCACAACCAGCCTGACCAGTAACTATCACATCGGAAAGATTGGCCTGAACTACCACTTTGGTGCGGACCCAGAGGCCGCACAATGGTCCGATGCGCCGCTGTATGCGAAATCAGCCGGCAGCGTACCACCCATTTTCTACGCGCCCGGCTGGTCCTTCGAAGGCGGCTCGCGGCTCTGGCTGAGCCGGGGACGTTTCCAGTGGGATCACAGCGCAGTTCGGAACGGCTGGCCTGAAGACCCCAGCATACTGGAATCGAGGCTCACTTATCATGGACTGGACGGACTTTCCGGGGAGTTATTCGGCCGTGTTGACAGTCCATGGGGAGCTTTCTTGAAAAGCAATCTTGGTATCGGGCAGTTTAACAAAGGAAAAATAAATAATGAAGATTGGATACCCGAGGACGGACTTTCCTACATCAACAACCTTTCCGGCCAGTCAAACGGGAGGTTTGCCTATTACACGGCTGACGTCGGTTACGACTTCCTGCGCAGCAGCGACTACAAGGTCGGGGGATTTATAGGCTGGACCTATTATGGCCAGAGTTCGGACTCGACCGGATGCATGCAGGTGGCTAACTCGCTGTATTCGTGTTTGACGTCGGGTGACAGCAGGATCATCGGCGGAGAGGATACTCAATGGAATGCGCCTCGGATCGGCCTGAGCGCCGAAACCATGCTGACCGAGCGTTGGCGTTTGAACGCCGACGTGGCCTACTTGCCCTGGACCGGTTTCAAGGGACGTGACTATCATCTCTTGCGCGACATGACCACCTTTGATGAACAACGCGGAAATGGTGGTGGCGGCGTCCAGATCGAAGGCGTGTTGTCCTACTCGATCACCAAAAACATCAGCGTCGGCGTCGGTGGCCGCTATTGGGCCATGTGGACCAAAAAGGACAGCGGCTCTTTGTGCAGCAGCAGCGGCTGCGTCGGTGCCCCGCGCATTCTTGCGAAGTACAGTATGGAGCGCTGGGGTACATTCTTTCAGGCCTCTTACAAGTTCGACTCAAACAGTTGATCTTGGCCGGCTCGAGACTACTTCTCGAGCCATCCAGGCCTGCTCATAAGCATCGACGTCGGCGCCAAACAGGACGCGGACGTCGTGGGTAAGGATGGTGAAGCACCTCGGAATCGAGCAGAGCAGCTTGCATGCCAAGAATGAGTGCCAGCCGGTGCGAGCCCCACACGCCTCTCGGGTTTCTCCGGCCCCCGAAAGCCTCAGTGCCGACACGCTTGCACCCACCACCCGGCCTTCCTTGAGGATTTTCCAACATGAGAATAGAAGAATAGAAGAAAGTGTCAGCGCTTTCACTTCGTTCTTGGACAATAGTTTCAATGCGCGCGTCCTCAAGTTGAGAAAACGCGGCAGCAATTCAGTTGGCTCGGAATGAGCAAGCTGCGCCACGAAACCGCTTGCTTTTGTGCATTACTGCGCGCGAGAAGGCCCCGATGTCGCGCGCTCCCGCAATCTGTGCCGGCGCGGCATTGAGATGATCCGAAAGTCCGGGATGAGCTAAGCTGGCGGGCCCCATCGTCGGGCAGAATGCGACGCTTCAAGTTTGGGAGCAGATCAGCGTAGTAGTCCAGAACTGCTGAGCCTGCCCTGACGACTTGGTCGATCAGCTCTTGCGCCTCGGGCAAGTCTCGCGCGCGCCTGGCCGCTCGACGACAAGTTTCAAGCTCCTCAAGGAGGCTCCCCAATTTTCGCTTTGCCGCGTGACCGCGTTGGCGGCCCGCATCCGAAGTCGGTGGCGGGTTCGCAAGCGCCGCGGCTCAATCTTGAGGCGGAGCGCATCCGCTTCACAACGGCGTCGAACGATTGGCTGCGTTCCTCTGGGACAAGGCCGGGCTCCAGGCTCGAACTGCCTCATCCTGCAACCCCAACGTGCGATGTGCCAGCTCGGCCAATGCCCGTCATATCGTATCCCCGATAGCGATATCCTGGTCACACCTCGTGCACACGCCCCCGTTAGCAGTTGACAAACCTAAACTCCCGGACCAGTTCATCACAGTCCGTCTTGCAAAGCGCCACGGGTTGCGAAGGATATTTGGTACCGTGCCTGATCGTAGATCAGCGCTACGAATCGTGCCGCCAGCGGGTCGGCGATTGTCGAGAAGTTCGATGGCTTGTTCCAACTCTCTACCAAGGTGGCGGAGAATTAACCCTCGACTTGGCCTGTACAGGTGCAATTCAGTTTTCGCGACTCGGCCACTGCCCTTAGTCATGTGGCGCACGGCGCCCGCTTAGACTAGCATGCCGACCTACGCGCCCGCGAGTCGATCCGCTGATGCGCTTGGCAACGCTGTTGAGGCTTAGGCTATAGGCTCGAATAGCCAACTCGAGTGACCGCGGGTTCATTCGCTTACCTGATGCGGAGACCCGCAGACCAAAGCGAGCCAGGCTATCCCGCTGACGCGACCATTTTCCAAGCTTCCCCCAGCGAAATGATCGTGCTTGTGCACCGTTCAGGGATGAATTGCGCGCTCTCGATGTGGTTTACAGAAGAACTGTTGAGCGTTCCCGCGCATGATCCTTTCTATCAGACCACGAGTCTCTTCAAGCGCAACCCACCCTTCGGCAACCAATTGCGAGAGTGCCATCGCGATTCCACGACGCGCTACAAACGCATGGCCGTAAATTGGCTCGACAGCGACATAGTCGCCCCCAAAGGTGAAGATCTTGTTCGACGGGACCGCCACCAGAAACTCCTTCAGAAAGCGAACGCCCGCCACCGGATTGATAATCCACGCCCAGCACATGTCGATCGCGGCATTCGGGTAATGTTTGGCCAGCGCGATAAACTCGTGCTCGTATGGATAGCCGATATGCATGAGAACAAAACGGGTTTCGGGAAAGTCTTGCAACAGACGGCATACGTCTGCGGCATTGCTGTGGGTACGGCCGAGTTGCATCACGCCATAGCCGGCCAAAACGCCGGTGTGCAGTTTGACCGGAAGGCCGCACTCGCCAGCCTTGTCGACACAATAGCGGAACAGATAATCTTGTAGCGCCTTGAGGTCCTCGGGACCCAGGGCGTGTAATGCACCGACTCTGTCGGCGTGATGAGGAAATAGCCTTGACGCATGCGCCTTGGTGACCGGCTCGAAATTGAGAGCGCGCGAATAGGCAATCTGCGATTTTACGGCGACGGCTTTGGGACCGTATGTTGTGAAGTAGAAGTCGATGACGTCGAGCCACTCATCGAGCGTCGCGGGTCGCCTGCCTGTCTCAGCCTCCACCCACGCAAAATCAGCAGCGCTACACCGGCACAGTTGAAGGATGCTTATATCGTGATCGAGTAGCCCTGGCTGTTCGGTCTCCATAAAAATACGCTGCAGCGAATTGACATGGCAGCCCTCGATGTTCGCTAGGCCAAAAATGCGGGCATAAAACCCGGGCTGAACCGTTTCTCGGTATTTCTCAGCGATGCGCGGCAGGCTCTCGGCTGTCAAATCATCTTCACCGTAAACGCCGCGAAATGTATGGCGCAGGGCCTGGGCGTAGCCGGTGTGGCGGATGCGCTCCCAATAGGGGGCGATCAATCGATATTTTTCCTGGCTTGGAAGATCCGGCAAGAGGAACCTGCGCAGATCGGCCGCCGGAAGGCCGGCAACGACCAGATCCTCGGCCGTATAGGACCTGAATAAATAAGCCCAGTCGTTGCATGGCAATGTTCGTGGGTGGATCGCTCCAGCAAGGCGTTGACTTTCCTCAATCAGATGTTCGTGGGTGTCCACAAACGGCGTTTCCTCCACCCACTGCGCAATCTTTCGATCGGAGTCCGTCATTGCCTCCCAACCAATCGCAGCGCCACTCATTTTGGATTCCTTTCAGGTAAGGACAGCCGCTTGCATCCGCATTCGCGATCACCGCTGCGTTAACCATGCTGTATGTCTAACGTTCGCCAACGGCGCATTTCGCGACCGCACTCGGACTAGATCAATTGTTGACGACATCACTCGGATGGGCAACGCGCTCCTTAAGAGCCTCCGTCATTGGAAAGTTGAGGTTGATGTTCTTCGGTGGGATCGCAGCCATGAACCATTTGTCGTAGATCTTCGCGAACTCGCCGGAAGCCATGAGCTTGGAGAGCACGTCGTCGACCATTTTTTTGAAGTCGGGGTCATCCTTCGAGGACATCAGACCATAATAATAGATCGTGCCGTAATTGGCTCTTAAGAAAGTTAGGTCAGCGGGGTTCGAATAATCCGCCTTCATACCGGCCAAGAGAATGTCCGCCTCCACCCACGCCGATGCCCGCCCGGTGGCGAGCAGAAGCAGGGATTCAGCATGGTCTTTGGCTTGCGCGATCGTAAGATTGAGACCTTCATCCTGCGAGATACCTTTGGCGATACCAAGCGCATCGGACCCCTGTGTAACAACGATAGTCTTGCCCTTTAGATCTTTCGGCGTCTTGAACTCGCTCGACACCTTTGCGAGCCAAGCCGTTTGGCTAGCGAAAGTCGAAACGCTGAATGAGACCTGTTCCAGACGCTGCTTGCTGCTGGCAGTGCCGCCGCACTCGATATCGATCGTACCGTTCTGTATCAGCGGGATGCGGTTGGACGAATTGACCGGCGTGAGCTTGACATGAAGGTCTGGAGTGCTGAGATCAGCTTTCAGTCGATCGACGATATGCGCACACAGGTCCAGGGAAAAACCGACTGGCTTCTGGTCGCCGCCGAGATAGGAAAAGGGGATCGAAGCTTCGCGGTAGCCAATGGTGATCGCCTTTTTCGACTTGATGTTGTCGAGCGTCGGACCGGCCTGAGCCGTGGAGACTGAAAGCATGGCGATAGCAGTTGCGGAGAGCAGTGCAAGCATTCTGAGCATGGAGATGTCTCGGTTCGGATAAAACGCGGCTAATGAATGATCTGGTTGAGGAAGGTCTTGGCCCGTTCCGTGTTCGGTGCTTGGAAGAAGGTGCTGGGATCACCCTCCTCCACGATCGAGCCGCGATCCATGAAGACCACACGATCTGCCACTTCGCGCGCAAAACCCATTTCGTGTGTGACGCAGACCATCGTCATCCCGTCCTGCGCGAGCTCAACCATGGTGTCGAGCACCTCCTTGACCATTTCCGGGTCGAGAGCGGAAGTCGGCTCGTCGAAAAGCATGATCTTGGGCTGCATGCACAGGGCGCGAGCTATCGCAACACGCTGCTGCTGGCCGCCCGACAATTGGGCGGGATACTTCTTGGCCTGATCGTGGATGCGAACTTTCCTCAGCAACATCATCGCCCGACCATGCGCCTCAGCTCGGGGTAGCCCCCTCACTTTCATCGGAGCCAACATGCAGTTTTCGATCACCGAGAGGTGTGGAAACAGGTTGAAGGTTTGAAAGACCATACCCACTTCGCAGCGGACGCTGTTGATATGGCCAATCCGATCTGTTAGCTCGGTCCCGTCGACGACTATGCGGCCTGAATCATGCTTTTCGATCTGGTTGATACAGCGGATCAAGGTCGACTTCCCCGAACCCGACGGCCCGCAGAGTACGATCTTTTCTCCTTTTGCAATGTTGAGATTGATATCACTCAAGGCATTGAAGCTGCCGAATCGCTTGACGAGTTGCTCGACGACAACCATCGGGAATTGGTCGGCTGGGCTAACCGTGCGCTCTTGCTGCATGCTGGTCTCCAGGTTGAAGCCGCCAGGGAATGACGGGATAGCAGATCATCGATGACTATCGGCGGGCGCCCGCGATCGCGTACTTCTTGCGAAGTGAGGCGACGAATTGGGACGCGGCGGAACTTATGATGAGATAAGCAACGGCTACTGCGAGGTACATCTCGACGAGGCGACCATTGAGCTGTGCAAGCTTCGAAGCCGCACCAAGGAGATCGGTGAGGGACAGCACGTACACGAGCGACGTATCCTGAAACAGAATGATGGTCTGGCTCAGGATGATGGGGCTGGCCACCCGAAACACCTGCGGCAGGATGATGTGGCGATACGTATCGAATGTCGACAAGGCGAGAGCCTGGCAGGCCTCGAACTGTCCCTTGTTCACCGCGCGCAAGCCGACGCGGATGATTTCCGAATAGTAGGCCGCCTCGAACAAGCCGAACGTGATGAACGCCGTATAGGTGGCACCGACCGGAATCGGACGACCATTGCCTGACAGGTGGCCCAAAACGACGGGCACCAAGAAGAAAAACCAGAACAGGACGAGAATGAGCGGAATCGATCGCATCAGGGCAACATAGCCACGGACGAGCTGGCTCAGAATGCGGAGTTCAAAATGCTGCACGAGAGCGAAGAGCGTTCCGAGAAACATCCCAATCAGGAAGGCAGTTGCCGTCAAGGAGAGGGAGAATAGCAATCCTGACCATAAATAGGGCCATGCCTGCGCGATGATCGAGAAATCGAGGCTGTTCATTTCACGACCTCCATACTGCCAGGCAAGGAGCTTTCCAGCTCCACATCGTCAAAATCTGACCCGACGGCTTCCTTGCCTGGTGCGGTACCTGGAATGCGCACCGCTCTGTCGATGAGCATCATCGTCTGGTAGGCGATCAGAGCCAAAGCAAGATAGATGAGTGTGGCGGCACCGAATGCAGTGAAGGTTTGGAACGTAGCGTCGCTGATTTGGCGCGCCTGGGCGGTCAACTCCATCAAGCCGATGGTCAGAGCCACGGACGTGTTCTTATAGATGCCCATGACCTCGCTTGTCAGGCTTGGCACGATGAGGCGCAGAGCCTGGGGCAGGATGATATGGCGATAGGTCAAATATCCGCTCAGGCCAAGTGCGGCAGCCGCTTCGGCTTGCCCCTTAGGCAAGGCTTCGATACCTGCGCGAACCTGTTCTGCGATGCGCGCCGCGGTGTATAGGCTCAGACACCACAGGGCCGGAAAGAAAGATCCCCAAGGCGGAGGAATCTGCTTGATCCAGTCGCCTATCGCACTCGGAAGAAGCTCGGGCAGGACGAAGTACCAGAGAAACATCTGCACGAGGACGGGGATGTTCCGGAAGATCTCGACATAGAATCGGGCTAGTGCCCCGAATACGGGGTGCCGCACTGTTCGCCCGATGCCGACCACCACTCCGGCCGCGAACGCTATCCACCAGCCGAAGAAGGCAAGCGCCAACGTCCAACCAAGGCCCGAAAGAAGCCAGTCGATGTACCGCTGGCCATCCATTGTATTTTCAAGAAGAACTCCGAACATCGCGAGCCTCACGATTGCAGGTGTTTTTCTCAAACCGCTCCCATGCCAAATCCTAAGCGGCCCTGAATGACCTTTTAGACTGCCGCTCACGGATGAGATGCACCAGACGATCCACATCGTCGACTGTGTTGAACATGCCGAACGAAACGCGAATGCCATCGCGTTCGGGGGAAACACGCACGCCGTTCTCTTCGAAGTAGCCGAGCCATTCTGTCGCGGGCAGGCCAACGACGTAGATGTGAGGCGAGCGATGCTGACGTTGACGTGGACCGACGAGACTGAGGTCGAGTTCGTCCAGTTGGGCGATGAGATGATCACCGAGGTCGAAACAATGGTTCTGAATGTTGGTCACGCCAATCTGCTCGATCATATCGAGGGAAGCGCCAAGCGCGTGAATTGCAAGAAGGTTGAAGTTTCCTAGTTCGAAACGTCGCGCGCTCGGAGATGGTGACACGCGATCGGCGCGCGCGATAAGGTCGTCAGGAACCTCGGCCAAGCTGGCAGCGGCAAGATAGGCAGGCTCCAACTCCTGCAGCTTCTTATCCCAATAGAGCAATCCAAGCCCTTGAGGCACGAGCAATCCCTTGTGACTGCCGGAGCCGACGAAGCTTGCCTGAATGGCTTTCGCGTCTATCGGAACGACCCCGATCGCCTGCATGACGTCGAGGATGAAATACAGCTTCTTATCCGCGCAAAGAGCGCCGATGCTCTCGATGTCGAAGCGATGTCCGGCGTGGAAGGTGACGTGCGAGAGCGAGATCGCGCGAGTCTTTTCATCGACGTGGGGAAGAAACGTTTCCGCGTTTACGACATCCGTCATCGGAAGGAAGTCGATTTGGACGCCCTTCTTTTTCAGATTGAGGAAGGCGTAGGCGTTATTTGGGTGATCACCGTGGATCATCAAAACGTTGTCGCCGGCTCGCAGAGGCAACGCATTCGCCGCGATGTTCATACTTTCCGATGTGTTCTTCGTGAAGGCAATTTCCTCGGACGCCACCCCGAGGAAACGGGCGACTTTGGCACGCGTTTGCTCAACCCGATCGAGCCATACGCTTTTCGGTCCGGCCGTCTCCATGCTTTCACGGAGGAAGGTCTCGATCGCTATCATGACAGGACGCGCCAGCGGCGTCTGGAAACCGGAGTCGAGGTAGACCATCCGTCTGGCCGCCGGGAACTCCTTGCGCACAGCTTCCACGTCGTAATGACGAGACATTCCCATCTCCATCCTTGGTCACGTCGCCCCGCATCGTCGGATTCGGGCCTAGCGGCCATCCCAACACCTGTGCGCTGCACAAACTGTGGTCGTGAGACGACAGCGCCAACGATATGGGCAAACGGCCAGGCGTCCAAGTTATTTTGCAAATTATAGTATTATTTATTCCGAAAAATGATAATACGTTGACTACGGAGGTAAGTATGGAAGAGCAAGAAAGAACGGCTGGACCGCTCGACCGGGCATTCGCCGTTGTCGGTTACGTCGCTAGTCAGACGAAGGCTCCCTCGGTCGCGGAGATCGCGAAGGCGCTCTCGTTACCCGTTCCGACAGCCCACCGGCTTGTCGGAAACTTGGAAGAACGCGGCCTTCTGCAGAAGGCGCTTGGATCGAAGCGCTACGTAGTGGGCAATCAGTTGGTCACCCTATCCGCCAAAGTCATCGGCGCGGCTTTTCGCACAGCCCGGCGACATGCGGTGCTGCGCGCAGTCGCCAGCGAGATCGGCGAACAGTGCGAAATTGGCGTCGTGCGCGACAATGTTGTCGCTTACGTCGACAGCGTACGGGTGTCTCAGCCGCAGGGACTTCAATTCAATCCCGGCGAGGCTGCTCCACTTCATTGCACCTCGACTGGCAAGATCTACATGAGTCGGTTACCCGAGAGGGCGCGCGAGAAGTTATGCCGCTCGCTCGCTTTGACGCGGTACACCGACAATACCATCGTGGATCTCGAAACCCTCCTGAAGCTTCTCGAGGAAACCCGCCGTCGAGGATGGGCCAAAACCAATGAGGAATACGTGAAGGGCGTCGTCGGCTGCGCGGTCCCCATCGTTTCCCCGGACCGGGAACTGATCGCCTGCCTTGGCGTATCGGTGCCCGTAGCGCGAGTGAGCTTCACAGAGCTGGATCGCTTCATTCCTCCGCTTCAAAGAGCCGCCGCGCTCCTGTCGCAAACCATCCTTCAGACGGACAGTGAAGACGACACATTGGAGGATACTTGATGATCCTCAGCGCCAGCCTGCTCGGGAGGAGAGAGCTTGATCGGCTGAGAACGTATCTCCATCGATGTGATCGACGACCTCCTCGATCCTCATGTCAGCTTGCGCATACTGCCATGTGTAAGCCATCGCTGACACTTTAAAAGGTCGGGGCCTCGGAGAAAGTTCTCTTGGTCTATTCAACAGCCGCGATCAAGGGCTTCTGAAATGGCTCGAGCCAAAACTCGGCGGTTTTCTGGATTGCTCACCATTGTTGCGTGGTTGCCTGGAACCGGTACAGCACGAATAGCCTCAGCATTCACAACCCGGTCCCAGCCCTGGTTTGGCAAGTCGCTTCTGAGTTGTTTGTCAGGTGGGACCTGATGACTGATGAGAGGCTCGCTCGCATAGAACTGATGTATTTGGATCGCGAGCGACGGAACGCGATACGATCGTAGCGCGCGGTGAAATGTGTCGACCTTTTGATACATCGAAACGTCACTGTGAAGATCGTGATCTGGAGCTAGCGCTCCTATTTTCTGCGCCTTTTCAAGCAACTCAGAGATGGAAGATTGTTCGGTGTTGCATTCCAAAACCTCGTGATACTCATCGCGCAAGATTCCACAACGATCCAAAACAAATTCTCGCGCCAAATTCTTTAGTGATCCGTTTGAAGAAGCCGCAGGTAGACTAACATCAATGAACGCCATGAATGACACAACTTCATCAGCACTCAGTAACTGCTCGGCAATTGCATAAGCCAGGATTGCACCTGACGAGTATCCAGCAAAACGGTATGGGCCACGTGGCTGGATTTGTTTGATCGCAAGGATCATCTCTGCGGCCACCGCCTCAAGAGTCGGTGGACGAACGTCATCGAACGGGGGCCATGGCAGAGCGTAGACCGGGCAGTCTACATCTATTTCCGCTGCCAAACCGAGGACATACGAACAATCCCCAAAACCTGTGGGGACAAAGAAGAGAGGTGGCTGTGATCCGGTCGGTCGAACGGGAATCACCGCCCTGTTACTGGGCTGCACCTGCAAACGAATCTTCGATGCAAGCTGCTTCAGAACAGGGGCTCGGAAGAGGTCGATGGCGCTAAAACTTAGCCCAAGATTTAATGCTCGACTGAGCATCTGCACGGCCAAGAGGGAGTGGCCGCCCAGTTCGAAGAAGTGGTCGTTGCGCCCGATGCGCTCGACACCAAGGAGCTCGGCCCATATCTGCGCCAGCGCTGTCTCGACTGCCCCTTGCGGCGCCTCATAAGCTGCCAGCGCATAGGCCTGATCGGCCGGCGCCGGCAGCGCGTTGCGATCGAGCTTGCCATTGACCGTGAGCGGAAGCGCTGCCAGCCGCACGAACGCGCTCGGCACCATGTAGTCCGGCAGCCGCGCACTCAAGTGCGCGCGCAAGGCGCTCGCAAGCCCGCCCGCATCGCCCTCGTCCGAGCCGGCCTCGGGCGCGCAGACCACATAGGCGATCAGATGCTTGTCGCCGGCGCCGTTCTGGCGCGCCACCACCACCGCCTCGCGCACCCAGGCGTGTTCGCAAAGCTTTGCGACGATCTCGCCCGGCTCGATGCGATAGCCGCGGATCTTCACCTGATCGTCGTTGCGGCCCAGGAACTCAAGATTGCCGTCCGGCAGGTAGCGTGCCAGGTCGCCGGTCCGGTACAGCCGATCGCCCTCGACAAAGGGACTGGCGATGAACCGCTCGGCTGTCAGCTCGGGGCGGTTCAGATAGCCCCGTGCCACCCCCGCCCCGCCAATGTAAAGCTCGCCCACCGCGCCAAACGGCACGGGGGCGCCATGGCCGTCCAGCAGGTACACCCGGGTGTTGGCAATTGGACGCCCGATCGGGACCACCGAACCATTGAAATCAGCCGGGCAAGTCCAGATCGTCGCGCAGACGGTTGCCTCGGTCGGGCCGTAAGCATTGACAATTGAGGCTGGGGTCAGACTTCGGATGAGTTCCGGCTTTGGTAGCTCTCCAGCAAGAATGAGAACTTGTACGGCCAAACCATTCGGATCCTTGCTGGTCTGAAGCAACGCGGGGGGTAATGTCGCGTGGGTGATGGCTTCGCTTTGGAGATAATCCGATAGCTTGCTACTCGCTTGACGGATCTCTTCCGCAGGCAAGTGCAAAGCAGCTCCGGAGCCAAACGCCATAACAAGCTCCCAAGCGCTCGCATCAAAAGCAATGGAGGCGAACTGCACGACGCGGCTGTTGGAAGAAGCGCCGAAGAGGCCGACCTGAGCCGCCAGCAGATTGACCAACCCCTGATGCTGGACCATGACCCCCTTTGGGATTCCGGTTGAGCCTGAGGTGTAGATTACATAAGCGAGGTGGTCCGATGTGAGGCCAAGCGTGCGCCGGTCAGGGTTTGAAGCCGCCCGTTCGGCCCAGGCGGGTGTGGCCGTCTCCAGATCGATGACTGTCACATCGGTCAGCACCTCGGGGCGGAGTGCTGCGCGACCAACGCCGTCGCACAGCAGCAGCCGCGGCGCGGCATCGTCGACAACCTGATGCAGCCGCTGGCTGGGATAGGCTGGGTCCAGCGGCAGATAGGCACCGCCCGCCTTGAGGATCGCCAAGAGACCAACCACCATCGCCGGACTGCGTTCGAGGCAGATCGCAACCGGCTGGTCGGGCTTGACCCCAAGCTCGATCAGGTGATGTGCCAGGCGGTTGGCCCGCGCATTGAGCTCGCCATAGCTCAGCCGCTCATCACCGCAGACCAGCGCCACCGCCTCCGGCGCCTTTTGCACCTGCGCCTCGAACAGCTCATGGACGCACAGGTCCGATGGATAGGCCCTCGCCGTCCGGTTCAGATCCTCCAGCAGATAGGTACGCTCCTCGGCCGGCAGGATGTCGAGGTCGCGTACCGGCGTATCCGGGGCATGCTCGAGCGCCTTTGCCAGTTGCTCGAGCGCGCGCTGCATGTAGCCGCAGATCCGATCCGCCGAGACTGGCTCCGCGACCTGCGCAGTGAGGCCCAGCGCCTCGCCAAAGTGCTCCACCGAAAGGGTCAGGGGATAGTTGGTGCGTTCCTCCCCACCCAGCCATTCCATGCCCGACGAGACATCATCCGTCCCGGAGCCGGGCACAGCCGGCGCCGTGTTGTGACGGTAGTTCAACAGCGTGCTGAACAGCGGCGCCGACGCCGCAACAGCGCTGCAGCGCTGTGCCAATGCCAGCGAGGCATGCTCATGTGCCAGCAGGTCGGCCAGCCGGGCCTGCGTCATCCGCACGCTCGCCTCGACGGCGGTCCCATCGAGATCAAGTCGCAGCGGCAAGGTGTTGATGAACAGCCCCATGGCGCGGTCGGCGCCAGCGCTGCCCTGCAGCCGGCCTAACAGCACCGTGCCGAACACCACCTGCTCGCGGCCGCTGCTGCGCGCCACCACCTGTCCCCACGCCAGATGGCACAGGCTCGCCAGACTCACCCGCAGCCGACGCGCCTGTTCGCGCAGCTGCGCATGGAGCGCTGGCGGCAGCATCCGATGAGCCTCTCGAACCCCGCCACCGTCGCCGCGCACCTCGCTCAAGCCGAAGGGCGTGGTCGGCTCGTCGATGTCGGCCAGCAGCTCCCGGAAGAACGCTTCATCGGACTTGGCATTACCACGTAGAAGCGCCTGTGCCACCAAATTACGGAATGGCTGCGGCGCCGTCAGCTCATGCACACGCTCCTCCAGCTCGGCCCGGACCTCAGCATGCATCACGTCGCGCGTTGTGTGATCCCCGATGAGATGATGCTGCAGCTCCAGCAGCAGCCAGCGCGCGCTACCGGGCTCGCGCGCAATCACAAACCGCAGCAGTGGCGCGCGGCCAAGCTCGATGCGGTGCCGACGTGGATCAAACCGCTCCTTGAGCTGCTCGGCGCCAGTGCCGTGAGCGCCATCCAGCTGAATCTCGATCACCTCCAGTCGCGCCTGCCGCCACACCACCTGGGCTGGCCGCGACAACCCCTCCCAGACAAACGAAGTACGCAGGATGTCATGGCGATCCACCACCCGCTGGACCGCGGCAAGATAGCGATCGAGCAGCCCACGCTCGGCAAACGCCATCTGCGAGACCAGTAGGTATGGATCGCCCTTTGCCGCTAGCAAATGATGGAACAGGATGCCATCCTGCAGCGGCGACAGGCCGTAAATGTCCTGAATGTTGCAAACCCCGCCGGGTACCGCGGCGATGATCCGGTCGATCTCGCCCTGCGTCAGCTCGATCAGCGGCAACATCTGGGGCGTGATCGCCGCAGTCCGCTCGGTGATCAAGTTGGACGGGACCGCCACCTCGTGATGGCGACCCAGGCTTGCAGCCAGATCCGCCAGCACCGGCTTGACGAACAAGGTGCGCACCTCGATGCGCAGTGACCGCCGCCGTAGACGCTCGATCATCTGCACCGCCGAGAGCGAGTGCCCTCCCAGTTCGAAGAAGTTGTCGTCTCGTCCGACCCGCTCCAGCCCCAGCAGCTCGGCCCAGATCTGGGCCAGAACCGCCTCCATCTCGCCCTGTGGCGGCGCATAGGTCCGGCGCGCATACGACTCGTCGCGCGGGGCCGGCAGCGCCTTGCGATCGAGCTTGCCGTTGAGCGTCAACGGAAGCGCCGGCAGCCGCACGAACGCACTCGGCACCATGTAGTCCGGCAGCCCCGCACTCAAGTGCGCGCGCAAACCGCCGGCAAGATCAGATTCCTCAGCTTCAGAGGCAACGACATACGCAACGAGACGCTGCTCGCCGCGACCATCCTCGCGCGCCACCACCACCGCCTCGCGCACGCAGGCGTGCTCGCAAAGCTTTGTTACGATCTCGCCCGGTTCGATCCGGAAGCCGCGGATCTTCATCTGATCGTCGTTGCGACCCAGGAACTCAAGATTGCCGTCCGGCAGGTAGCGTGCCAGGTCGCCAGTCCGGTACAGCCGATCGCCGTCGACAAAGGGACTGGGGATGAACCGCTCAGCTGTCAGCTCAGGGCGGTTCAGGTAGCCCCGCGCCACCGCCACCCCGCCAATGCAGAGCTCGCCCACCGCACCGAACGGGACCAGCCCGCCATGACCATCCATTAAGTAGACCCGCGTGTTGGCGATTGGACGGCCAATCGGGACGATAGCGTTATCAAACTCAGCCGGGCAGCTCCAGGATGTAACGTCGATCGCGGCCTCAGTCGGACCGTAGAGATTGTGCAGGGCCGTCCAGGGCAATACGTGCCGAACCCTATGCACACTGGCGGCAGGGAGCGCCTCGCCGCTGCATAAAACCCGCCGCAGCGATGTGCAGCGGTCAACACTCTTTGCATCCAAAAAGCTGACCACCATGGACGGCACGAAGTGAACCGTGGTGATGCGCCGGCTGACGATCAAGCCGACCAATGCATCGGGATCTCTGTGCGCACCGGGCGGCGCCACCACCAGCGTTGCCCCTTCAAGCAAAGTCCAAAAGAACTCCCAGGCCGAGACATCGAAGCTAAATGGCGTCTTCTGCAACACGACGTCTGTTGCCTTCAGATCATAGGCGCTCTGCATCCAGATCAGGCGATTGACGATAGCCCGATGCTCATTCTGTGCCCCTTTGGGCGTGCCCGTGGATCCCGAGGTGTAGATCACATAGGCGAGATTGCGGGACGTCAGGTTGAGCGCGCGCGGGTCAGGATCCGCTTCCGACAAGCTGGCCCAGGCCGGCGCCGCAGCATCGAGCTCCACCACACTCACATCGGCCGGCATAACCGCGCCGAAGGCGGCATGGCCGGCCACATCGGCCAGCAGCAGCCGCGGCGCCGCATCGTCGAGCACCTGATGCAGCCGCGCCGAGGGATAGGCCGGATCCAGCGGCACATACGCCCCGCCAGCCTTCAGGATCGCCAAAAGCCCAACAACCATCATCGGACTGCGCTCGACGCAAATCGCAACCGGCTGGTCCGGCCTGACCCCGAGGGCGATTAGATGATGTGCCAGGCGGTTGGCTCGCGCGTTGAGCTCGCCATAGCTCAGCCGCTCGTCTCCGCAGACCAGCGCCACCGCATGCTGCGCCTTGTGCACCTGCGCCTCGAACAGCTCGTGGATGCACCGCTCCGCAGGGTATGGCGCCGCCGTCCGGTTCAGGTCGTCCAGCAGATACGTGCGCTCGGCAGCCGAGAGCAGCTCAATCCGGTGGACCTCTTGCTGCGCATCGGCAGCCATCGCCCGCAGCAGCGCCAGCAGATAGCCACGCTGCCGCTCGATCGTCGCCTGATCAAACAGCGCCGTGGCATAAGCCAGCGTTCCGGCGATCTGCTCGCCATGCTCGCCAAGGCTCAGCTCCAGATCGAACTTGACCTGGTCAAACTCATGCCCGGCAGCTTCGACACTCAGCCCCGGCAGCTCCAATGACCCAACCGCATTGCTCTCCCAGGCCAGCATCACCTGGAATAACGGCGTGTGATCAAGAGCCCGGGGCGGCTGCACGATCTCCACCACCTGCTCGAACGGCAGATCCTGATGCTCCTGCGCAGCCAGCACCGTGCGCCGCGTCCGCTCCAGAAGCTCCGACACGCTTGGCTTGCCCGACAGGTCGAGCCGTAGCGCCAGGGTATTGACGAAGAAGCCGATCAGCTCTTCGATCTCCCGGTGCCCCCGATTGGCGCTCGGCACGCCAATCACAAGATCGTCCTGCCCCGACAGACGCGACAGCACCGCCGCCCAGGCCGCCAGCACCGTCATGAACAACGTCGTGCCATGCTGCAGGCTCAGCCGCTTCAGCTCCCGCGTCAGATCCGCATCGACGGTAACCGGGACCGTGGCCGCGGCAAACGACTGCTGGCCAGGCCGCGCACGGTCCGTCGGCAAGACAAGACGGGTCGTGCCTGCCAGAGCGCTGCGCCAATACTGCGCCTGCTTCTGCAGGCGTTCCCCCGACAGCCATTGGCGTTGCCAGGCGGCGTAATCCGGATACTGGATCGCAAGCGGCGGCAGGGGATCGTCCTGCCCAGCCTCGAACGCCCGGTAAAGCTGGCTAAGTTCACGCAGCAGCACGCCCATCGACCAGCCGTCCGAGACGATGTGATGCTGGGTCAGCAGGAAGACGTGCTCCTCGTCCGACATCCGCACCAGATGCCCGCGGATCAGCGGACCGCGCGCAAGATCGAACGGCGTGCGCCCCTCTTGATGGCACAGATCCAAAAGTGCCGCTTCCGCATCCGATCTCTCCCGCAGATCGTGGTCAACTATCGGCAGTCCCGCATCTGGCGGCAGAACCTCAACCCGGGGCTTACCTTGCGTCGCGACAAAGACACTGCGCAGCGCCTCATGACGCGCAAACAGACGGTCAAGGCTGCGCTGCCAGGCGGTGCGGTCGAGCCCCCCGCGCAGTCGCAGGGTCAGCGGAATGTGATAGTTCGTGCTGCCTTCGTTCAGCTGCGCCAAAAACCATAGCCGCTGCTGCGCAAATGACAGCACAAGCGGCTCATGGCGCGACACGGCTGCAATCGATGGCAGCTGTTGCGGTCCGGAGCGGCTCAACAGCTCGACGACACTTGCCGCCAGGTCAGTCAGCACTGGCCTTGCGAACAGCGTTGACAGCGGTAGTTCAACCCCAACCGCCTGCGACAGCCGGCTCGACATCTGCACGGCCAAGAGGGAGTGGCCGCCCAGTTCGAAGAAGTGGTCGTTGCGCCCGATGCGCTCGACACCAAGGAGCTCGGCCCAGATCTGCGCCAGCGCCGTCTCGACCGCGCCTTGCGGCGCCTCATAGGCTGCCAGCGCATAGGCCTGATCGGCCGGCGCCGGCAGCGCGTTGCGATCGAGCTTGCCATTGACCGTGAGCGGAAGCGCTGCCAGCCGCACGAACGCGCTCGGCACCATGTAGTCCGGCAGCCGCGCACTCAAGTGCGCGCGCAAGGCGCTCGCAAGCCCGCCCGCATCGCCCTCGTCCGAGCCGGCCTCGGGCGCGCAGACCACATAGGCGATCAGCATGCTTGTCGCCGGTGCCGTTCTGGCGCGCCACCACCACCGCCTCTCGCACCCAGGCGTGTTCGCAAAGCTTTGCGACGATCTCGCCCGGCTCGATGCGATAGCCGCGGATCTTCACCTGATCGTCGTTGCGGCCCAGGAACTCAAGATTGCCGTCCGGCAGATAGCGTGCCAGGTCGCCGGTCCGGTACAGCCGATCGCCCTCGACAAAGGGACTGGCGATGAACCGCTCGGCTGTCAGCTCGGGGCGGTTCAGATAGCCCCGAGCCACCCCTGCCCCGCCAATGTAAAGCTCGCCAACCGCACCGAACGGCACGGGGGCGCCATGGCCGTCCAGCAGGTACACCCGCGTGTTGGCGATTGGACGGCCGATGTGAGGCATTTCGGACCAACATGACGGATCAGCTGCAAGGCGGTGCTCGGAAATGACGCTGATTTCTGTGGACCCATATTGATTGATCAATCTCGCGTTCGGGTGTGCTTCGAAGAACGCCCTAAGCAGTGGAGTGGCTTGCAGTCGTTCGCCGGCTGTATAAAGCTCTCTTAAAGAGGGCAGCTGCACGCGCTGCCTACTCCAGACTTCCGCAAAATGATTCAATGCTACGAACGGGAGGAAAAGCCGCTCGATCGCCTCCCGCTGTACAAATTCCAGCAGGTCGGAGAAGCGCCTCCGGGTCTCTTCCTGCACGAGCACAAGCGCTCCGCCGTCCTTCCAACAGATGAACAGCTCCTGACAGGACACATCGAAGTTCAAGGTCGCAAATTGAAGTGTGCGCAGTTTTGACGCGCCGATCCCTGCAAGCGAATTCATGAGTGCGCCGTGGGACATTTCAACGCCCTTGGGGATTCCGGTTGAGCCGGAGGTATAGATGACATAGGCGAGATGGCGCGATGTGAGGCCAAGCGTGACTGGGTCCGGGTTCGAAGGCGGCCGCTCGCCCCAAGTCGGGGCCGCCATCTCCAGATCGACCACCTTCACATCGGCCACGGCCTCGGCGCCCAATGCGGTTCGACCGGCGACATCGCAAAGCAGCAGTTTCGGTTTTGCATCGTCGACAATCTGCCGCAGCCGCGCTGAGGGATACGCCGGATCTAGCGGCAGATAGGCGCCTCCGGCCTTCAGGATCGCCAAGACACCAACCACCATCGCTAGGCTGCGTTCCAGGCAGATCGCCACCGGCTGGTCCGGCTTGACCCCGAGCTCGATCAGATGATGCGCCAGCCGGTTAGCGCGCGCATTAAGTTCGCCATAGCTCAGTCTCTCCTTCTTATGGACCACCGCCACCGCTTCCGGTGCCTTTTGCACCTGCGCCTCGAACAGCTCATGGATACATCGCTCAAAAGAATAAGGCGCCGCCGTCCGGTTCAAATCCTCGAGTAGATACGCGCGTTCATCGGTTGGCAGAATACCGATTCGGCCGACAGACTGCCCCGCATCGTCCATCACGCCGCGTAACAAAGCTTGCAAATGCTGTGTCATGCGGTCAATCTGCTTGGGCGCTAATCGAGCGGCATCAAAATGCCAGCGGAAGCGCCCATCCAGAGCGCGAACCTCAAAGGTCAGCAAATCGCCGCATCTGGCTTGGGCAGCCTTATGGTTCGTCGACAGACCGTCGGCGACGGAACAGCTCTCTGTCGTGATGGCAATGCCGATCGGCCAAGGCTGAGGCGCCCGTAGCGCCTCCACTCCTCGCAATGTCGGGCAGCGCGCGATCAGATCTCGGGAAAAGCTAGCGTACGCTTTCAGCTGAGCGACTTCGGCCGTTACGGTTTTGCCGACCTTTTCAAAATCATGACCAAGATCGATGCAAACATCCATCGGCACGACGGAGGCGATCAACAACTCGACGAGTTTGCAGTCAGTTTGCAATCCGTCCCATGCAGGCTTCCATCCCAGTTGAAACTCTTCTTGCCTCGTGATCCGAGCGAGATAGATTAGCCAAGCCGTTACCAAATATTCCGAGCGGTCTTGTGGGGAAAGTTTAGCCAACGCGCTTGGGCTAAACCACGAACTCGACTGCCATCGGGAAGGCGCCGCAGCCACGGACGACGACACGAAAGGAGGATGCAATCTTCTAAACTGCTCGAGGCGCCGTCGCCAAAACTCCTCCCCGCGCGCCAGCAGCTCATGTGCGCCAGATATGCTCTGCACGTGTTCATCGCTCATTCCGCATCACCAAGTATGGTGTCGGCAGTATCGCAGCTGCCACTCAACCGCGTCAGCGTTTCTGGTAAGCGTTCTCATCGAACGACTTCTCCTCTATGGCGCTCTTTAGAGGATTACGCATGTATCGTGCCAACGGTGAAATCGAGTGCGATCACTGCGATCGTCACAGCGGGGCTATGTCAGCTCTCCAACAGCGTCGCCCGACATCGTACAATTGAGCGCGCCATTAATCGGAATAAGCATTCCCCCGCCTGGTCTTCCGGACAAGCCTGGACTCCCAAAGTAATTTGTCGAGTCAGCCGAACCGCATCGCCTGCGCCTTTCGCAAAACCGGGACAAAGAGTTTTTCTGAGGTCCGCGCGTGCGGTAAGGGGCAGTGCTGGATGGCTCGAGTAAACGTTTCTCGCAATTAGCGGCAGTTCATATTGGATCGGTGTTTCTTCGCATCGCTCAATATGTGGAGCCTGCAGGGTCGTCGAGCTTGTGGCGCTCGGTTCCGGTGAGGGGCGGGTTGAAGATGCTAACGAGGATCAAGTCCTTGCCCCGTCCCCCGCGCAGGAAATGCTTGTCATGCTTGTCAAGAACATACATGTCGCCCCGGCGAATGGGAAAGACATTCCCGTCCATGTCCTCGACCTCACCCTCTCCGCCGATGCAGTAGCAGACTTCGAGATGATTCCGGTATTGCAGAAGCGAAACGGTGTTGGCGCGCACGACGGTGTGGCAGATGCTAAAACCCATGCCGTCCTTATCCGTCAGGAGGCGGTGGCTAGTACCATTGCCCCAATCGACGAAGTGATCGGTTGCTTCAACGTCGTGCAGACTACGCACAATCATAGTGTTCGATTGCCCCGTGCAGATTGAAGTGATTGATCCAAAGACTGGAGGCGGTTGTTCTGCCCCGGAACTGCGGCCTCCCCCGTCGCGCGGCCGACTGGGATCTCCGTCGAAAAACCCCGCCGCCGGTTGCCGAGAACCCGTGCAGTAATCCTACGGGATTGGCTACACGCAAACGCCCTGCCATTAGCCCCACATCGACTATTAAAACTTTAGGCGCGAGGGTATTTCGCAGCCGTCCCGATCGGCGCGTACCAGCTTGATGTTCCACCTTTCGCGCGGTACCGCTTACCTTTGTATTTCCCAGAATGCAGCTGGAGATATTGCCGGCGATATCAACTGTCTCCAGTCCCAGATTTGGCAAGTCGTCTCCTTCCTAGCTGTGCCTGTCGCCGCGAACACGGATACCCATCGTCTCACTAGAGCAAATGTCATGCCGTGATAGCATACCGATGAACGACAAATATTGTGGCTGTCTCAGCTGGCTAGCGAGTGAGCGATTTGGCCGCGCGTGTAGCCAATCTAACAAACTGGCGAGATATTGGCCGAATACAAACAGGTCCTCGAGCGAGAACCGGTCGAGCAGAGCGGAGCCTCAACGTCCCCAAACCACTTCAATCCGCGCTTTTAGAAGTTGCAAACTACTCCTGGCGTCGCGCTCGGAAATCTTGGAGGTCTTGGCATAAGCTGCGCCGCCCTGTGGCTGTCCTTTGAGCTATTTCTTTTTTTTCGCAACCTTGCGCTTCGGCTTCCGAGCTCTGGCCGCCGATTTAGCAGACTTTGACTCGGAGGGAGGCTTCTTCGCTCGTGGCGATCCTGGGCGGGTCTTCTTAGTCACAGGAGTATCTTGAAAGGCGCTCTGCACTCGTCGTCGATCGGCTAACACCTGGATGCGGTGTTGCAAGCTCGCAGCCTCATTCGTCCGGTTAGCGGCGCGGAAATGGTCTGCGGCCCTTCGGAAACACGCCTCTGCGGCTTCGAGATCAGTCAGGCTTTGAGTAAGCTCCCCTCTGAGCGAGAGAGTGTCACCTAGGTGGCTCTCCATGCGCCCAACTTCAAGCGAATCCCGTTCGACTTTGGAGTAATAGTCCCGAAGGCGCCGGTAGTGCTTTATCGCCGCGGAGAGGTTTTTTGCTTGGTTTATCCGAGAGGAGACTTCGACATAGGCAGCGGCGAGCCGTGCTTCTAAATGCATCCATGGGATGTCTCGTTTGCCATCTCTCGACAATAACTTTGCGACCTGTCCAAGCTCGCGCTCGGATTCGGCTGGAGACTGCGGCAAAGCGGCCAGGGCCGCAGTGAGGCGGCGTTCGAGCTGTTGTCGAACATCGAGGGCAACTGACGATCGGCTTTGCTCCTGTTCCGGCCGCTCCAGCAGAGACTGAACAAGTGCGCGCACGAACAACGACGCAAGCTGTCTATTGACCGTTAGATCCTGCCGTGGAGCATCGCTCAACACGTATACTGCTAGAAGATGCGCCTGCGGAAACTCCTCCTGCAGCTCGGCGATTTCGTCCATGCCGGACGAAAAGCCGGCGGCGGACAAAGCCGACCGGCCCCTTTCCATTCGCATATCGGCGAGAGTCCCGAAGGCTACATGCGGCGCCCCAGGGTTTGGAATAGAGATATACCGAGACCAGTCGTCGCCGTAGGACACTCTGTGCGCAGCATTGAGAAGTCTCATTGAAGGAGCCAGCGTTTCGCGCTCCTCCCGGGCGAACTCGGTCGCGACCAATAGTCGACTTCGGTCGGACTCGTTTGCTCGATAAGCGGTCCCGACCACGATGATTGCCTGAGGAGGATCGGCACGCGGCATACGAAATTTGCTTGGAAAAAGTGACAAGCTCATCCCGCCATCAGGTCCTTTGAGTTCAAACGAGTCGAGCTCGTCCCGCGAGCTCCCAGTCCGACGAAATTCGCGGGCAAGCAGTTCCTTCACTTCGCCAATACTGGTGACAATCCACGTAGATCGGATTGGGCCTTGGGTCGGAATCATTGCGGCTAAAGGTCCGCAAATCGTGAAATCATTCCCGGATAAGCGAATCGAGACCTCGCTACTCAGACGCTTATGCAACCTTTGGGTCAGGGATCGCGTCGTCACGTAGCCGTTCACGGTCGCCGTACGCAAGGCGTCCAGTATCTCCGCCGTAAAGGACCGTGGTGCAATAGCCCGCCGCCCAAATCCCTGGGCAACAATTGTCAGGATGTTTGGGAGCACGGGATGAGGTATCCGCTGCACGAGAGACAGCGGCATGATGGTCTCGCTCCCCAATAGGGGCGCGCCTTCTCCATCGATTATGCACACGATATCGTCAAACGAGCCGTGATTTGCCGACTGAGATACAATCTCCGAGAGCGCAATATCTTCCGGTTCTGACGAGCCCATCCTCAGAAAGAGCTGCTGCTGGCCGTCGACAACCGTGTGTCCAGCAAAATAGATGAAAACTCGGCGATGGTCGCCAGCGCCTTTGGCGTGCTTGGCTAAGCTTTCGACCGCATCCAGCAGTTGAATTCGGTCGGGCTGTTCCAAATAGAGAACCTGCTCGCGCGCGATGCCTATTTCGCCGAGCCACCCCACAAAACTCTGCGCGTCGGCTTGAACATCGGCAATCAGCGGCATCCCCGGCACGCCGGGAGCGCCAATGACCAGGGCGAACTGGCTAACGGTCTTGAGGGGTGCAGTCGGAGCTTGCTCACCTTCATCGTCGGCCAGCGGCTCGCCCGCGATTTCCTCCCACACTCCGACCCTCAGCCGCCATTCGCCACTCGAGTTCTGCCGTACGAGTCCGTTTTCAAGCAGCCCTTTCCAAACGTCATCCTCTGTGCTTTCCGGGTCAAGTGGTAGATGGCGCCCGTATCGGAGCTTATCCAGAACGTCAGCAAGCCGGCGCTCGGAAAACCTGTTTCTAAATTGGTGAGCCTTCGCCTTCAAATCAGCGGCCGTTGCTGGATCGCCAAGCAGAGCCCGGCTCACTCGGGCGAATGCTGATGCGAAATCGGGAATTGAATGTTCCCCGCGTTCGTCGAGGTATCTCACGGCGTATCTGCCCACGCGATCCTGGATATTTTCCAAATGCATCGAGACGCGCGCCTCCAACTCGGACGCAGCAGCTTCGGCTTCAGACTTGCGCAGAGACCGCAATAAGATTCTTCGAGCGAGCGCACGGACCTCAAAATAGGTGCGCTCCGGATCGCTGTTCGCCGCCGCTTCCGCGGTGCCGACGATCCCACTCAGCATAACCTGCGCAAGCACATAGGGAGAGGTATCTCGTCCGAGAACTGCTTCTTGGATCAGCCGCGCGACGGGAAGCGTGAAGGGGGTCGTGCACAATAGACGCGCAAGCCTGAGCGCGTCGGGTGACTGCACCGCGAGAGCTGAGATGATCTGCTCGAAATCGGACTCGGAACGGTTGGCCCGGTTCGGCAGCAATGACGTGATGCGCGAGGAATCCAGGAAGATCACCGGATTGCTTCCGCCGAGCCCCATCTGCATCTTGGCAAATCGGTGTACGCTCGCGGGATCCAGGCCTAGCACCGGCACGAAGGGACTGGTCGTTTCGTCAGAGATCGTCCACCAATAACGGCGTACGTCGAGCTGCGCTACCGGAAGCCCCGGCTTCACAGCCGAACAGAGGCCTTGAGGCTCTCCCAAGGGGGAGCGCTTGCGATCACCCTCTGGCAGTAAATAGATGAGAGCGACCGACGATGTGTCCAGCCAATCGCGCAGAAGCCGATCATAACTGCCGTTCGTCCAATTCAGCGAAGAACCGTGCGTGGCGAGAAGGACGAGCCTTGCAACTCCGCTGCCGGCGACGAACTTCGTTGAGATGCGGGCGCCAGCCTGTGACACGAGCACGAAATCAGAACCCTCCGCATCCGTCGCGCGCGACCGCTTCTCAAGGTGCCAGAAACGCACATCGTCGAAAGCGCCGCTTTCATGCAGGATCTTGAAAAATTCGCGAAGCGTTTGTCGCCAGATTGGGATCGCCGGATCGTCCTCGAGCACGAGATCGACGGTAAACCAGCGCTGCTCCGAGGGTTTAAGGATCGGAAAGGGAAAACCGATGGTCGCGGATGCGTCGACTGTTTGCTCCTCGTCCATTTCTGACCGCTCGGCAGATTTTCTACGGAGCGTGAACGGCCGTAAAGCGCGCGAGAAGTCTAGGCGGTTTGGTAAGGCACGCGCTGAAGGAACGGAGCCGAGCGAGGCCCTGCGCGTCCCCACCCCGCTCGGCGCGTCGGCCCAGACTTGGGCGGGCGCGGCGCTTCGTGGACCGGCGGCGGCTTCGCTGGTCCGCTCGATGACGGCAGCACCACCGAGCGCCGGCTGCGTTTGGACGGCCGGCGTGCGTTGCTGCACGTCTTCCACGTCGTCGAATAACTTGCCACTGACGTGGTGGGCCAGCCAAAAGCAGTCGAGCATATGCTCAGCGGCTAGATCTACACCGCCCGAGCGCAGCCCCCTCAAAAGGTCGGAAAGCTGCATATCAGCTCGCGGTGAGTGAGCGGAGAAGGTTTTGCTTCAGTTGTTCGAGTTCCTCCTTGTCGAAGGATCTTGTACCATCGGCTAGCGAGACCGTCAGGAACATGGCGTTCAACAGCTGGTCCGTTGCGAGATCCTCATTTTTTGCCAGCCGTTCCGCGAATTCCTGGATGAGGTGACGTCTCTTATTCGTGCGATCCTCATCCTCGTACTTGCCGAGCTGTGATTCGACGATGTCAGCCAGTTGTGTCTCGGAGGGCTGGGTAACGTTCAATCTGATGCAGCGGCGCAGAAAAGGAGCAGGAAAATCGCGCTCAGCATTCGAAGTGATGACCACAAAGGGAAATTCGCCGCACACGATCCTTCCGTCGGCGATCGTGACCAGATCTCCAAAGTAGTCTCGCACCCGGACTTCATGCGCATTCGTGCCCCGCTTCCGGGATCGGGCTGTCGTCGGCTTCGGCTTCAGGCGCACGAGCTCGGGGATTTCATAGGTACCCTCTTCAATAACGTTCAGCAAGTCGTTGGCGAAATCCAGATCGGACTTGTCGATCTCATCGATGAGCAGAGGCCGCGGCCAGGTCTGGCCCATCAGCGCTGTACCCAAGGGGCCAAGGCGGAGGAAGTCCTCCACAGGCGGATCCTTTGTCTTGCTCGCTTGGAGGCGGCCAACCGCATCATACTCGTAGATCCCGCCCTTCACTGTAGATTTCGAGGAGATCGGCCAACGGATGACAGATCCAAGGCGGAGTTCGTAAGCAACTTTCGAAATGAGGGTCGATTTGCCAGTTCCTGGCCTGCCGGTAAGGAGCAGCGGGCGCCTAAGATAGAGGGCAGCATTGACAGCCATCCTCATCGGTTCAGTGGGAATAAAGGGGTCGGCCCTCTTCTTCTCGGAGGCCAAGTCCAGCCCCGCGGGACGCGATAATTGGCTGTTGCGGCCAGCGAACCGCCATGGCGGCGCCGGCGGAAGATCGTAGAGCCTGTCGGTCTGTTCTGCGTCTTTGCCGGTAAATATCTTCCAGTCTTGTGTCATGTGCTCGTTCGCGAAGGAGATGAGAGTTTCAAAAATGGCTTGAAATCAGGATCGTCCCATAGCAAGGCCCCGTGCACCGCCAAGTCGTTGCATTCCTGCCGTCCGTTACGAATCCAGCTTGGAAGGTCTTTGAGCTGACCCACACCGGCTAGGGCGTCTAGAAGATATTTCTTCAGTGCGATCGTCCAGTCTCCGCCGCAGGCCGGCTCCTTCTGAAGCCAATAGGCGTAACCAACTCCGCGCAGCACCACGCGTCTTAGAATATCGCGGCGCCCTGTTTCCGCGTGAGGATCGGGCCCGCAAATGAAGCCGGCATAGCAGAAGCCTTGATCACCAGAAAACATCTGCGGCAGCTTGGTTGCTTCGCTCGGAATCTGTACGAGCTTGATCTTGTCCGGCGAGCATTTCGCCATTGCCTGCTTGTAAGCCAGAACGGCTTGTGGCGGCGGATCTTGATAGGCTCGGTACTTGTCGCGCAGCACCACGACGTAGTGCTCACCTAGTTCGCCCTCGTTGGGCCGCGGTATTTTGTGGAATTCGTGATGAAATAGGAAAGGCCGCACCACGAATTGGATCTCGCTGATCTGGACTCCTTTCTGAACCATGGAGTCGAGCGCGCTGTTCACGGCAGCGCTCAGCTCATCCCAATCCGCTAGCTGCCGTTGGAAAGGCGGAACATTCAGCCACTTCCCCGCCCGCGTGCATGCAAATGCGGAAAGAAGCGAAGGGTCTGCGCGTTCATTGCCGTCAATTTCAACGATAAGCAGCTTCTCGTCTGCTTCGGCGGCTAATCTTTCCCTGACCGAGTTTCGCCGGTACGCGAGAGGTGCTGGCAACTCCTCGAGCCACCGTTTCAGAGGCGCGCCCTCGGGATCGAAACTGAGCCTCGTCACGAATTGCAGGAAGGCGTCCGATATGTCCGTAAGGTGCTCGGCATCCAACATTTCCGCGAGCTCGGCGAGCATCTGGACCAAGTCGGGATCACCTTCCACTGGCAGTCTCAAATCTGCAAGGGTCGCCTCATAGGAGTTGCGGATTGCTTGCGAACTCAGATTTGCGCTGGCAAGCAACGCCTGCATCTCCAATACATGGGGCGGATATGACCGTGCGGAGGCTCCGCCGAACCGTCGGCCTGCGATCGTCGTCGCCTCGTCATCGGCATCAAGCGTGAACGGCTTCAGCTTGGCTTTATCCAGCTCAGGTAGGAGTGTCTCGAGCACAATACCCGTGTCAGGCCAGGTTTTCTGCCGACCAAGCCAATCCAGCGCGACGTCAGAAAATCCGCCTCTGGAGTACCCGCCTTCCCGTGTGGCGAAAGCTGCGACCTGTCTTGCGTGCCGTTGCCCGCTGACCGAAAGCTGGTCCGGATCAATCACGTCGCTGTACCTTGCGCAGACGTCGACCAGAAAGATCTGCTCGGTGAAACAAGTGTACTCCGGATGGGAGCCGAGCCGGCGGAATCTCCGTGTGGCATTGAAAGTTCGGTCATCGCATCTCCCAGCATCGTAGTCGCTGCAGAGAAGGATCCGATCTCCTGCGCCGGCATATCCATGTCCGCACCAGTATAAGAACAGCCGCGAGTCCGGCGGTATCCCAGCTGGAACGGAGGCCAGTTCATTGAGAATAGCCGCCTTCGTCGGTTCCTCCAAGACTGTTACGCCCTTGGCCCGAAGTCTCTCGATGTCCACTTCGCCCCTACACCCGTCCGACGATGAGGTCCGATTGACGAGAAGGTGGATGTTCTTTGCCTTGGCGCCCATCCCCAAGAGGTGGCGAGCAGCAGTCATCGCGTTAGCAAACGGCGAGGAGATATCTATTCCGCTACGGGAATATTTCTCAATTCCAACGATTACGGCCACAATCTCTCTCATTATTCCTGCCCGGTGATGAAACTTCTGATCCTGGTCCAGACGACCTCGTTGCCAAAGTAAGCGCTGTGAGATTCAGGGAAGGGTTGCCCTGAGGCGACCTCGAAATCGATCGCATTGGGAAAAATTCTCGAGGCGAAGAAACTCAGAAAATCATTTCTGTCGAAGACATTCAGCCATCTCGGAAAGCCTTCGCGCAGCTTCTCTCCAAGTTTCAATGAGGAAAGCGAACCTATTTCGTGCATGAACGACGATTGGGAGCCGAGGGTCACGAGACCATCGACCTGCGGAATGTCGCCTAAAGCCAGCAGATCCACACAGGCGATGCCGCCGAGGCTATGTGCGACGATGGTCACTGGCGCAGGACAGGACTCAATCTTGCTCTTAATGAACGAGCGGATCTTGGCTCCGTTGGTCTGATAAAGCAGGACGTCTCCGAGAGGGAGAGCCGCGACCGCATTGAGCGCGTTGCGACGATCTCTGACGTATCTCGTCCCGGCGCGCGCCACAAATTTGAGAAATCGGTCGCTTATCCCGAACACCTGTTGCTTCCAGTCAATCAAGAGCCGCTGCACCAGCTTCTCGCGGTGAACGGCGGACAGAGCGGGGCGCGAGCGAGAGATGGCTTCCACATGCAGCTGCGCCACCAAAGCTCGGGCGAGCGCGCGGAACGCTTCTTGAGGTTCATGCTCGGACGCCTCAAATGCGCGCTCGGTGACCTTATCGGATAAAATCCGGGTTCGGGCGGGCTCCCAAACATCCTCAAGGCCACCGCGAGCGAGCAATTGCCGGAACTCCAGGCTGGGAGCGTACGCCCTCACCTGTTCGAGATTTTGCTCGGCCGGCGTTGGTCCTTCCGGATTCAGAACGCCTGCATTTGCAGCACTTCCATCGGGAATTCCGAGCAAGGAAAGTTCGACAAGCGGATCATCTAGGATCCAGATCCACTGAGCGAGATCCTCTTCCGCCTTGAGCTCGACTTCCGCGGTCGGAACATCCGGAAGAGAAAGCCCTTCGAATTCAACCCCGAGGGGGTCTCCCCAAGCACAGGGGAACAAATTCCGTCCCAAGCTGCACTCGCTGGCCGTTTTCTCGGCGACCTCTAAGCTCTTCTCGTAATTGCCAAGGCGAACACCAGTGCCGTGCACGAGAAGAATAGATCCTTGCGGCATGATAGGACTCCGCTGATCACCACCTGCACGAGCCTACCGCGCCCCCTGCACGTCTTCAATCGGTGGCGTTCTGTTGGAACGCGGACGGAACGCGCACGCTCAACCTACTGAGCCAGGCTATTCCCTTGCCAGCCCGCTCGTCCCAGGGACAAACGGCCGCTCGCTCGCGCGGCCATTTTGCTTCGATGAGTCGCGTGCGCGTCCCAGAGACACTCTAACTAACATATTGATCTTTAATTCGATTTCGTCGGAAAAATTGGGCATCCCTGAGTAGAACTAGGGTGCCACGGCGCCCCACGCAGGTCAGCAGATCAGACCGCCGGGGTTCCGGACGCGCACGTCGTTCGCGGCTCCGCACCTAGCTCGCCGGCTCGTCCGCCCCCTTTCCGAAGGCCAAACGCGAGCGGGAAGGTTTCGGCCGAAAGAGACTCGAGCGCGATCTGCTCTTCGGTGAGGCGTTTTTCGATGAACTGACGCTCCACATCCGACAGGTTCGACTTCAGCAGGCGACGATAGCGGTGGATGTTGTTGCGGTAAGCACGAATGCGGGCGAAGTATTCATCGAGCATCCTGGACGCTCCTGACGTCGTCGCAATGTCTACGAAGAGATATTCAGGCGAGATGTCGCTGGTTAACGCGCTGCCTGTCGTCGCATCGCGGAAACCGTTCGGCATGGCAGCTCGTGATATCATTCCTAGCATTTCCATTTCGACGATCCGCAGCGTTTTTCGCTCGCCATGCGCCGATTTTCTGCTCCGGTAGTCCCTCAAACAGAGCTGGACGCTTGTAAGGCGCAAGGAATAGTCGGCAGGCCGCGGGTGGCGGACGCTTGTCGCCAACAAGCTCGCCCGCCAGTATTCTCTCCCGGCGAGCTGAACATCATCTGCCGATGTGCTATACGCAGCTTCGTTGAGAACAGGTTTGTTTGAGAGTTTCGATGTCTCTTTCGATTGGATTGATTGTGGACGGCTATGTGAAACTAAACAACCGCAGCGCGCTGGAGAACCTTCTGACGCATCGGCGGGAGCTACTGCAGAAGTTGAACCGCGTTACCGGAACTGATCCGAAGGAAGCAATCGCTCAGATCAGTCAAGAAATTACAGTGATCGAAAAGGCACTTGCGGCGCTCCCACAGGAGTAAACAGCAACGGCGCACCGGCTCGCGTGAGTTGACGGCGCTCCGGCGCCGAAGACTGACTTCGCCCGCATTTGCGAATGAATGTTATGAGCACAACGCCTCCCCGGTATCGTGGCGCGCAAGGATGCGTGCGCCAAGGCTTGGATGCGCTGCCTTTTGCGCGAGCTGCTCTCTTTCAACGCTTGGCCGCTCGCAGCGAGCAACCCGCCTACCGGTTCACATATGCAAATGCGGCGCGGCGGCTTGCATGGGCCTATCGTGACGTATCGAGGCAATGACCTGGGGGCTAAGATTGACTGACGGCGCTTGTTCGCAAAACAGATTCTTCGTTCGGAAGGGCGGGAAGGGTTGGATGGTTTATGAGCCACGACATGAACAATGAGCTTCAACACGTGGATCGCGTTCGCGTCCGCTGCGCGCGAAAGGATGCGCCATCACAATGCTCCATCCGATGACGCTGCGTCTTGGGTGACGTAGGCCGCCATCGATTTGCGACCACAACAGACCTCTGCGAGCTGGCCGGATCGCTACGCCGCAGGCGGCGCGACGGCGCGAACCTAGAGAACAGGCCAGGATCTTCAGCACTGTGATTTGGAAATTTACCTCAATGACAAGCCAGGTCCTAGGTGTATCGCCACATCGTTGGCGCTTTGGAAAGAGCTTCCCGACCGATCTGTCTAAGCAGATCGGGGCGCGTCTCACCTCTGGTGGCGGCCTCCAGGATTTTGGAGGCAACGTAGGCGCGGACGCCGGCGTCATACGGTGAGACGTTCTCGCAAACCTCCTCCAAGATCGTGCGCAGGAGCGCGGTCGTGACACCGTCCAGCATTGGGAGATCTCCCTCATTCCATCGAGGAAGATAATGGGCATTTGCTGGGCGGCAACGCAAGTACATCAGATCGTATGAGGCTTCGTGACTGCGCGTCAGTCGATTTTCACGACGGTGCTATGCCCAGCATCTCTGCGATCGCGGATCAATTGCGGCAGCTCGCTTAACCGGCCTGCTTTTGCTTTTCTCGTCGCTCCTCTCCGGCTTAACAGACAAGCTTGGCAGAGCTCAGAGCCCAATGCGACGCCCTGCGATTACGCCGGGCATGCTGGGACTTCTATGCGCGCCGGATTGGCTGGCCGGCTGCGGCAGGCCAATGTGTTCGGAGGGTGCCGTTCGGTTGCGGACCTCATCAGGTTCAATTGCGGCCAGAAGCACAAAAACCTAAAACATCAACAAAATAAGAGACGTCGATCGCCGCGCCGCGCGACCGAAATTCGAAATCTACGACGGACAGCTCGCGCTTTTCGACTCGAAGTTGATGCAGCCTTTTGGACTGATGGGATCGACCACTGTTGATGCGATGCCAATTAAGGGCGGAGGCGCAGGCTTGAGTCTCCTATCATCAGGCTGGTTGACGTTTGTCCAAATTCAAGCCGCGGCAAGCCCATGTGATAATCGCCTAGGCGCTGAACCCGCAGTAGGAGCCGGCTTCGTCGGACGGTGTCATGGCCCAGGCGATGTTGCGCATCTCATTGTTTGGTCTCAGGAGGCGAAGGTCTGGAGCTGCGCCTTCACCAGCCCTGCGACTTGCGAACCGGCGTGGGGCTTCCGTTTGGGATCAGAATATCCCCATCCACGCGAAGAAGCCGACCTCGAGCAAAACGCCGAGCTCATGGTCAACACGGTCGAGAGCATCCTTCGCGGATAAGCAGGTCATTGCATGGCTCGCGCGTTGCTAAGCCCCGAAGCCTTGTCGGATCAACTCGTCGGATCGCCGTAGGTTTCGATTGGGGCGGCCCCGACTGAACGTCAGACTCGGCCCCCAATGTGCCGGATCGGGGCTTCCGGGCCTGCCTGACAAGCTGACCTTTTTTTTTGAGGCGCATCGAAGGCCGCCGTCCGCCATGCCCGGACCTTGCACTTCATTCGAAAGGATGAAAATCCACTGGCTTTACGCTATTTGTATTGAGCCGCAGTTCTGAAGCGGCGATCTCGAAACGAGGTTCGCGATGACCTCCAGGTCCTCGATCAGGCGGCTTGGCGCGCCGCTAGTCGCTTTTTTTCTGACCATCTGGCCATTGGTTCTTCCGGTACATGCTATTGAGGACGCTGCAAAGCTTGGCGTGGTGTCCTTTGGCCTGTATGGGGATCAAGGCGTGTTTAGATCCGAGGCAACCGGCGCGGCTCAGGTCGTGGCCGGCCGTTTCGAGACTGGACCGATCAACGTGGAGTACAATTCCAAGAAAGGGGGAAATGCAACGATCGAAGCTCTGACCAAGTCGTTGCAGACGGTAGCTAACCGCTTGGATCCCGAGAAAGATGTTCTCTTTTTGATTCTCACCTCGCATGGCTCTACTGATGGCCTTGCAATCAAAGCGGGGCAGCTGACAGAAACGCTTACACCATCTCGTCTCCGCGACATGCTCGCGAGGACAGGTGTGCGACACAAGGTGGTGGTCATCTCGGCTTGTTATTCCGGAGTTTTTATCCCGCGCCTGGCGACTGCCGATGTGCTGGTCATCACCGCGGCCGATGACAAGCATCCGTCGTTCGGCTGCCAGGACAAGGCCAAGTGGACCTATTTTGGGGACGCTTTTTTCAACGTCGCGCTCCGGAAAGCCGCCAGCCTGAAGGATGCGTTTCTCGATGCGCGCTCACTCGTCCGGAAGCGAGAATTGCGGGAACATTTTGAGCCGTCGAATCCGCTCATGGCGGGCGGTGCGGACGTGCTGCCATTGCTCGTCGGACGCCCTTGAACAACCGGCCGTGAGCGCAGAGGTTATTGCTCCGGTCACCCCCGACAAGCAGACCATTTGGCTGCCGTTAGACTTCGTATTCGGGCCAAAGCACAAAGTCGCTGCGCTCCAGCCCGCTGTGCGGCGGCAAGAGCCGAGAGAGCGGTAGTCGGTCGAGAGGATCCCAATAGCCGTTGGAGAGCCCCGGCCTGAGAAATCGAGGTGTCGACAACCTCTCTCAGAATGGAGCTCCCCATGAGCGAGACCAACACCGTCAGTCCGCTGCGCCAGCGTGTGATCGAAGATGTGGCTGCGCGCAAGTTAACCCCCACACGCAACGCAGTCACATCCAAAGCTGCAAGCGGCTTGCCGCCTTGCTTAGGCGCTCGCCCGATACGGCCACACCCGATGAGGTACGGCATTTTCAGCTGCACCTCATCGAGAATGGTGCCACCATCTGCAACCGCAATCGGATCATGACCGGGTTGCGGTTCCTGTTCCGAGTCACGCTGCGCCGCCACTATCTGGCGGCCGAGGTCTGGCACATCAAGGAGTCGCTGAAGCTACCGCCGGTGCTGAGCCCCGAGGAGGTCAAACGTGTCCTGACCATGGCGACGAGGCTCAAGGCGCAGGCGATGCTGACGCTGGCCTATGGCTGCGGTCTGCGTGCCGGCGAAGTGGTGCGGCTGCGCGCGGGCGACATCGATAGTGCGCAGATGATCATCCGTATCGTGCAGTCGAGGACCGCAACGTGATGCTGCCGGTGGAAGTCCTCGACCTGTTGCGACAATGGTGGAAGGTGCGACCGACCAGGCATGATGCCGGCGTCGCGCCGGAACAGCGCTGTCTGTTTCCCGGCCGCAGTCAACATCGGCCCTTGACCACGCGTCAGTTCAGCCGGCTGTTCAAGGAGGCGGTCAAAGACGGTGGATTGCGCAAGGCGCCATCTCTGCACGCGCTCCGTCAAAGCTTCGCGACCCATTTGTTAGATCACGGCCCTGCGTGGCGCGAGGCCAATCGCGGGCATGTCAGCCTCGACCAGTTGAAGGTGATGAGTGCCATCGAGCGCTGCCGCACGGCAGAGCTCGGCGGGCATGTCGCACGCTGCGAGAACGTAGCATGCGGCCATACGGAGATCGCCTATAACTCCTGCCGCAACCGTCATTGTCCAAAGTGCCAGGCTGTGGCGTCACGCCAATGGCTGGCCGGGCGCGAAGCGGAGCTGTTGCCGGTGCCGTACTTCCACGCCGTGTACACGCTGCCGAGGCAGTTGCGCGACATCACTTACCAGAACAAGCGCGTGGTCTATGACCTACTGATGAAGGCGGCGGCCGAGAGAACGCTCGCCATCGCCGTCGATCCCAAGCGCCTCGGCGCACGGATCGGTGTTACGGCCGTGTTGCACACCGGGGCTCGGCGCTCACCCATCATCCATACGTGCACATGATCGTGCCGGGCGGAGGCGGTGCCAATTCCCCGCGACTTCGTGCCTTGGCACTTTTTGGACGCCAGTCAATTGTGCCTGCGGAGCCATTTTGGTGCCGGCGTCCAAAAACCTGCACAAGACCCAATATCGGCACAGGCTGCCACTGGTGATGGCCTTACGTTATGGGCGGCTCCGGATGCCCAGACGACGGGCACCGGAAGCTTCAGCAATTCCTCCGATCATGCCGACGCTTGCCGCGAGCGCCGCCAGCATACCCCTGCATCATTTCATCGTTGACGCGCTGCCGAGCGACTCGGTTCTTGATGTACTCGCGCAGCATTTCCGGTCGTCTAGTAGCATAGGCCTTCTAGGTGCGGCAGCTGGGGCATTAACTCATGTTAAGCGGGATGGCTCCGGTGGTGCCGCCAAAACGACTTGCAAAAGATCTGAAGGTCCGCGATGTCCTTGAGTGGAGTGGGCAAGAACCACCTATGGCATGGCCGACGGATGCCACAAGGGCGATAAATCGCTCTGCAAGAGTCGACCTTGCCTGATCAGATCGGTCCCATAAACTGCCCTCCTGAACAGTCCTTGGGGGCGTGGCATGCGGGAATATCAGCCGTTCGCACATTTCACAGTCGTGCTGAAGAAGTGCGGGCGAAGCCGCTGGAAATGGGCCGTCAACGCAGCAGCGGGACAAATTCTTATGTCAGGCTCGGAGCATACTCGAGCGGGAGCACGTTACAAAGCTGATCGCGCGCTCTTCTTGCTCCTTTGTTCTAGTGCGACCTATCGTTCCGAAGCGCGGGATGAAGGACATGACCTCTTGGATCGCGCCGCAACGATTATATCAGAGGCTCGCCGGCAGCGAGACGAAAGTCGGGCGGCAATCGCAAAGCTGCGCCGGCCGAGGAACGCTCTCTTCGAAAACATTGAGAAGCTCCGTTTGGCTCATCAGACGCTTATTTCGGAGGCTGCGTCTGCACGATGCTTGATGTGGAGCTCTTCGGAGAAACTGACAAGAGTTGCACACTATCGGCCGCGTATGGCGATCGAAGATCCTCCCGCAGATCCATGAAATCGACGAAAGCCTCGTGCCGCCAGCGGACCCACACGGTGCAAGAACAACAAAAGTTAACTGACCGCGCGGCTCGCGGCGGTCTTCTCGACGAGCGCTTCGAACCGGTCTCGGGCTATTTTACTGTGCAAGACCTGAACTGCTCTGCCATTTGCTGTTGTATCGCGGGAAAGACCCGCGATGCATCCGGGCCGACCTTATCCAGTGCCCAGTCCTGGCCGTTTAGTCCTCTACGAGAGAATAGCTTGTGCTCCGCCCACCCGCCGCGTCTTTCTTCAGAACTCCCCGAGCAACCAATTCGTCGATGTCGCGGGAGGCCGTCGCCTGTGAAACCTTCGTCAGCAAACCCCATTTGGATGAAGTAAGCTTTCCTTCGAAACCATCGAGCAGACGATTGAGAACTTTGCGCTGACGCGCGTTGAGCGCCAGTTCGCGGAACTTCTCCCAGAAACTGGCCTTTCGCAACACGCCGCCCAAGATTTCTTCAGCACCGTCAAACGCACGATCCAGACAATCCAAGAACCACGCCAACCACTCGGTGATGTCAAGATCACCCGTCTGAGTCGCTTCGAGGATGTCATAGTATCCATTCCGCTCTTTGCGGATCTGGGCCGACATACTGTAGAAGCGCTGCCTGCTCTGCTCCGATCGGGCCAGCGCAAGGTCAGCAATCGCGCGTGCAATGCGGCCATTGCCGTCCTCGAATGGGTGGATGGTGACAAACCAAAGGTGAGCAACAGCCGCTTTGAGAACAGGATCAAGCGAGCCAGAGTTGTTGAACCAAGCGATGAAGTCCTCCATCGCCTTTTCAAGCTTGTCGGCGGCCGGAGCTTCATAATGGACCTTCGGCTTGCCGATTGGACCAGATACCACCTGCATCGGCCCTGACGTATCGTCCCGCCAACCGCCCACTTTGATCTTGCTCATGCCGCTATAGCCGGTAGGGAACAGCGAAGCATGCCAACCGAACAGCCTTTCCTTCGTCAAAGGTTGTTCGTACTTCTCGGTCGCGTCGAGCATCATCTCGACTACACCCTCAACGTTTCGGTCAGCGGACGGCAGCCCACCTGCGTCCATACCGAGACGTCGAGCAATAGATGAGCGGACCTGATCTCGATCCAGCTTTTCGCCTTCGATCTCGCTGGACTCGACGATTTCTTCGGTCAAAGTTTGGAGAGAAGCTTCGGCACGGAGATTGAACCCCAATTGCTCCATGCGACCTATGAGTCGACCCTGCTTGTGGCGAACGGCGGCCAGCTTTTCAGTAAGCTCGTCGGCCTTCCAGGCGAAGTCCGGCCAGCCCTCCAGTTGCTGGATATAACCCATAATCTCTGCATCCTTTGAGGAGATTATATGGCTCAATCTCGTCATCCGCAATCTCATTCTCATCGTTTTTTGACGAGAATGTACACTTGATTCTCTGCACTCAAAGCAAAAGCATTTGTTATTTAATGTTTTCCGAAATGCAATCTTTGATTGTCCTTAATTATATTTACGACTTTAGGACGCAATGAGATCTCCAAGCCGCGGCTCGAGAAGGCTGACGACGTGTGTTTCGGCCTGAAAATAGGAAGGAAAGATCACATCGATCATCGGCTTGCGCTCCCCTCTATCTTCACACCAAAAACCAGCGCCCGCCCCGTATTTTCGACGAAATCGCGCCAAGATCCGGCGCCTACGATCAGTGACCCGTGACTCGCCCCCTAGCCGCTCTTGGCGATCTTCGGCTTTATGCAGCTTGGGGAGGTTGTCTCGCGATCGTGAAGCGATTTCATGGTGGGCGTGTGGCTATTGATTAATCGCACGTATTGGCAGCACACGATTTTGAGCGAGCCTCCTTTGGGAATGCCCGCTTGCAGGCGGATGATCTCAGTAGCGACTTGCGTTTTGGACATATAAGCCTGGTTTAGCCGAAGGACCCAGGCACACGGGCACCCGAACGTCGTGTGAAAAATCATCGGGGGTGCCGCCGTAATGCAGGATTTGAGCGCGGGAGCGCGGCTCGTCGCATTAATCGATATTGCCATTTTGTTACAGTCTCTCCGCCCAGAGCGATCACACGCACCCGGAGGCGGCATATTCCGCGGCCACATTGTGAGCCAATACTGCAACTGAGCATGAGCCATGAGCGAGATGGCGTCGCCGAAGGGCGGTCGCATCAGCGAGCTGGGCGCGAGCCCTTTGCAGGGGAGTGAGCTAGCAAACCAGCCCGCCGCCGGCTGCATGTGAAAACTCCGATCTGACGGCGAGACGCCTCGTTCAGCGAAGAGAACCGACTGGGCAATTCAGACTTTCTGCTGTGTTTGTCGAATCGGAAAAGGAGCTACATGAATCATCTCGGCAGCAGGCAACGTCGCACAACATCCGTGATGACGGCCGAACAGTACGAGCTGGAGCGCTGCAGGCAGGAAATTGCGCGCCTCAAACAGCTGGTTGTACGACTTTCTGAAATTGCTTTGCGCCACGTCGTAGAAAGCGCGCAAAGCAGTCAGAATGGCCCGGAACGTCTGAGCGAGCCGCCAAAGTCATAATACGAAAAGCGAACCCGCGCTTGGCTGCTCTCCGCAGAGTGGAGCGGCTCCGTCTCGCTCCACTTTGTCAGCGGCAAAGCCGATCAACCGACATCAAGTGATCGGGTGTGGGGCAGTTGTTTAGGACGTAAAGGAGCAGTTTCGGATCGCGTTCGAGAGCTCTTTCAGGATGTTTGAGGATTTCAGCGCCAACTGATCGGATTCGACTGCTTCTGAGCGCAGTCGCTTGCGCGATCTGGCTACGGGCTAGCTCAGAACTACATTGTCGATCAACCGAGTCGAGCCGACGTACGCTGCGACACAGAGCACCGCCGGATAGCGCAGCGGGCTCTCGGCAATGCTGAGAGTCCTAGCGTCGACAAGCTCAAGGTACTGCAATCGATCGATCAATTCCAAATGCTTTGTTGCAAGCGCAATCAGCGTTGCCGCGTCGCGCTCCCCTGAGGCAAACTCTTGCGCTGCGGCGAACAAGCCACGGCTGATCGCAAGGCTCCGACCGCGTTCTTCCCGGCTGAGATAACGGTTGCGACTGCTCATTGCCAGCCCGTCCGGCTCCCGCACGGTCGGCACGGTGACAATTTCGATCGGAAGATTCAGATCAACCGTCATGCGGCGTATCACGGCGCATTGCTGAAAATCCTTCTGTCCAAAGTACGCGAGGTCCGGCTGCACCATGTTCAATAGTTTGCAGACGACAGTCGCTACACCACGAAAATGTCCAGGCCTGAAACCTCCGCAGAGCGGTTTTGCGAGTTCGCCCGGCTCGACAAAGGTCTCGAACTGAGCCGGATAGATCTCCTCTGCACCTGGCGCGAAGATGATTGAGACGCCGGCATTACGGCACAAGGCTTCATCGCGCGCGAAGTCGCGAGGGTACCTGCTGAGATCCTCATTTGGGCCGAACTGAGTGGGGTTGACGAAGATGCTAACGACAGTGACGTCGCAGTGTCCACGGCTGGCCGAGATCAGGGACAGGTGGCCATCGTGCAGGTATCCCATCGTCGGAACAAACCCAATGCGCTTACCGGCGTTGCGGACGTCTGCAAGGGCCCGACGCAGCTCAACGAGCTTCGTAATTACTTGCATTTCTTACCTTGCTTCAGATTGAATTGGAGGGCACCCAATTGGCGATGGCATCGCGAAGCTGATCAGGAAGCCGATAGCACTCCTCTGAGCCCGGGAATGCACCTTTGCGAATATCGGCAGCCCAGCGCGATAGCGCCTCCTGGAACAGCTGGAATCCATTTGTATAGGCTCGAACGAATTTGGGGCGGTGGCCTTCGGTTAGCCCCAAAACATCATGGAACACGAGCACTTGGCCCGAGCAATCGGGTCCTGCTCCGATTCCGATGGTGGGTATCGTGAGAAATTGGGTCGCTCGCGCCGCGAGCTCGGCAGGGATCCCCTCCAGGACCAAAGCGAAACAGCCGGCTTCCTGCAGACGGTGCGCGTCATCGAGCAGCCGCAAGGCGGTATCCGTTGTCCTTCCCTGCACCCTGAATCCACCCATGACGTTGACGCTCTGCGGGGTCAGACCGAGATGTCCCATCACAGGAATTTCGCAATCGACCAAGGCGCGTACCATCTCGACGCGTTTGGCACCCCCCTCGAGTTTCACAGCATCGGCGCCACGCTGCAGAAAACCTCCTGCATTGCGAATCGTATCCTCAGAACCGACATGAAAGCTCAAAAAGGGCATGTCGGCCACAAGCAGGGCATGAGGCCTCGTGCGCGCAACAGCCTCCAGGTGATGATTCATCATGGCCACGCTGACGGGCAGCGTGTTGTCGAATCCCAGACAGACGTTTCCAACGCTATCGCCGACCAGGATGATATCGACAATGGGATCCGCGATGCGGGCCGCAACCGCATCGTAGGCGGTGGTCATCACGACACGACGCCCTTCATCCTTCCACTGCTGCAGTGCCGGAATCGTGACACGTTCTAGAGGCTGCCCTGAACTGTGGCTCATATTGAATCCGCTCCCACACACCGTCCGCGCTTCCTAGAGAAGGCGGGAGAAACCTGTCAATGGTATCGAGGATGGAGATCCCAGTTCTCTAAAACTGGAGAACAGTGCAAAAACAGTCCAATGGTCGCGCAACCATGAGCCAAGACCTTCCTCATCACGATTTCTCCACCCGATGGCTCGTCTTCCCCAACAGTTTCAGTGCCGGCCGGAGCCTCGATCGAGGAGCGACGCTCGCGACGAGCCACCATCTGCACGCGTTTCTGGGCTGATTGCAGTCTCTCCAAACGGTGACGGCTCGACCGGACCGAGCTGGAGATGCGCGCAGTGGGGACTCCGTCTTGGGGGTCCACCTCCGTGCCTGCCCTAAAGCGCGATGAGATTAGGATTGATCGTCATCGCGCTTTAGGTTGCTGTTTGAGCATGATCTTTTCGGAAAACCGCTGCGCACTTTTCCGGATCATGCCCTAGGGGTACTCGTGAGGCTCCTGCTTCGGCGCTAGCGCGCCGAGCAAAGCGAACGGATGGCAGGCCAGGAACGTCCAAAGCTGACAGGCCGCTGTGAACGCAGCGAGAGTCGCGGTCGAGTAGACGTCGTCGCGAAGGCGCTCAGACCGAGCCAGCCTGCCGGCCCTGTAGGCCCTGAAGTCGATTATTTTTGCCGATGCTTCTGTCACTTGATTTCCACGCGCTCCATAGGCCCACTCGAATTCGCAACAAGTCTGACCAGGGCGGTACCGGCACAGCTCGGCCCAGTCCTAAGCCGCTCGCAACCATCGAAGCCATTTCTGATCGGCCTCCCGTCGCGCCTTGAAGCGGTTGACGCATTGCTTGGAGCAAAGGGCCGTTCGCCACCAGTAATGGCGGATCAGCCCAAACTTTCCGCCGCATATCGCGCAGCATGCGGCTGAATGGTCGAGGGAATTACGGAAGCCAACGTGCATTTCTCGCCTCCTGTCGACATTTACTTGGGAAGCCCCGCTAACCCTCACGGCAGCACCACGCATGCACCAACGGTGCGGCCGCCCGGCGGGCCGTCTCCCTGGTCTTGCAGCCATCAAAGAGCCTTGACTCTGAGGTGCGGCTGCCTCGCGAAGCAGTACTTTCCACAGAATGCCTCGCCGAGAATTTCCTCAAAGATAGTGGATTTTTCTATCGTGATTGAGACAATTCGGCCGGCATTTCAGCTAAATGCTGCGCTTTCATAGCTAGTCCGCAGGATTGCTGCGCCAGTTGGATCAGGAGCGATCAAAGCAAGTGCTCAAAGCATGATTAGCCTGCTAGCCGTGGGCGCAGCATCCTCCTTGCACTATCAAACGGCAGCAATACGGACACTTTCGCCTTGCAAGATCCTGTCACTGCAGACGATTGCACAGTCTCATGCATCTCACATCAGCAAGTCAGCAGCGCCTCGGATGGCAGCATAGATTTCATCAAGGTCGGCCGCCGTAACGCAGTAAGGCGGCATCACGTAGATCGTGTTACCGAGTGGGCGCAAGAGCAGATTCCGCGCTTGGAAGAACGCCAAAAGCTTCGGCCCGATGTCCGCCAGATAGCCGGCATCACTCGTGTTGAGTTCAAGCGCTGTGACTGTTCCTGTGCGTCGGACGTTTGCGAACCGTGAATCGGCGCAAAATGGCGCGAGTGCCTGTTCTTGCATCCTGGCCAAGGATGCCACTCGCCTGCGATATTCCTGTTGCTGCCATAGGTCCAGATTGGCCTTGGCGGCGGCGCAGGCCACTGGATTGGCCGTATATGAGCTCGAATGGAAAAACGTACGCCTGCGATCTTCAGAATAATGCGCATCGAAAATATCGGCACGACAGAGTGTGACGGCGAGCGGCAGCGCCCCAGCCGTGAGGCCTTTCGAATAGCAGGCAATATCGGGCGTGACATCGGCCTGCTCACACGCAAACAAGCTACCCGTCCGGCCCCAGCCCGTCATGACCTCGTCGGCAATGAATAGGACGTCGAAGGCTTCGCAGATCCGCTTCATCTCTCTTAGCACCGAGGGAGAATACATCAGCATTCCACCGGCACCCAGTATCAGGGGCTCCACGATAAAGGCTGCCGGATGTTCGTTTCGACACGCGTTTTCAAGCGCATCAAGCGCCGTTTGCTCACGATCTCTTGCCGGGAACGGAATCGAGGTCACCTCGAACATCAGCGCCCCGTAGGGCGCATTGAAGACGCCTCGGCTACCTACCGACATCGCCCCGATCGTGTCGCCATGGTACGAGTGCTGCATCACGACAATTCGGGTTCGCTGTCTTCCGGTATTGTGCCAGTAGCCGAGCGCCATTTTCAGAGCGACTTCGACGCTGGTTGATCCGCTATCGGAGAAGAACACATGCTCGAGCGCCGGGGGGGTGACCTTCAATAGTTCCGTCGCAACTTGCTCAGCCGGGTCGTGAGTGTATCCGGCGAAGATGACCTGGTTGAGCTTGCCTGCCTGTTCTCGGATCGCGTTCACGATGCATGGATGGCAATGGCCGTGGGTCACGACCCACCAGGAGGAGATTGCATCGATAAGGCGTCGGCCATCTTCGGTGTAGAGATAGGCCCCCTCTCCCCGCAGCACCTTCGTCATGTCTTGCTGTAGAGCATGCTGCGTGAACGGGTGCCAGACCGGCGACCTCTTGGCTATCGTCATAGGTTCAGGAAATCACTGCCAAGAAAGGAGTCTTTGAAAGCGGCCTGCAGCCTTTCGTCCGTGAGGGGAACAAGCCACGGGAGCCGTCCCAACCAACGCACTCTCCCGATCTCGCAAATCGCGCTTTCAGTTTCGGCGTTTCTTTCGCCAATGAACGCAATTCCAAGGATTCGAATCTGACGCTTCCGCAGAGCCTCTATGGAGAGCAGGGAGTGATTGATTGTGCCCAGTCCCGTCCTGGCGCAAAGCACGACGGGAAGCTGCCAGCGTTCGAAGATGTCAATGTAAAGAGTGCGCGCTGTCAGCGGCACCATGAGTCCGCCGGCACCCTCAATCACGAGCTGCCGCTCGCCGCTGTCCGGCAGTCCAAGCGTCTCTGTGTCTATGCGAACGCCATCGATCTCCGCGGCGTAATGGGGCGAGGCAGGCGTCCGAAGTCGATAGAGCTCCGGGACAATGCGATCGGACGAGAGGCAGCCGAGGCGGCGGACGCACTCGGAGTCGGTCTCTTGTTCGAGCCCGGCCTGGACCGGCTTCCAGTAATTCGCGCCTAGAAGGCCGGCGAGCCCTGCGGAAAATACCGTTTTGCCGACTCCGGTGTCCGTACCAGCCACGACGATCCGCTTATTCATCAAAACGAGCCCCTCGTCACCTCAACAAGCGCATCGAGCATTGCGCGCACGTCCGCCTCCCCAACGTTGAGTGTCAACGAAATCCGCAAACGGGCGGTGCCTGTTGGGACGGTTGGCGGCCGAATTCCGCGGATGTCAAAGCCGCGCCCCTGCAGAGCAGAGGCAAGTCGCATGGCATGAGCATTGTCACCCACTATGTACGGCACGATCTGAGAGGTCGACGGCGTGTGCAAACCAAGGGAGGTGATCTGCCGATGCGCGAACGAAACAAGTTCGGCCAGCCGTTGCTGCCGCTCCGGCTCCTCCCGCAGGATGAGGAGTGCCTCTCGAACGGCAACGGCCATCAATGGTGATGGGGCCGTGGCAAAGATAAACGGACGGCAGCGATTGACCATGAAATCGCGCAGGATGCCGGAGGCCGTAACAAGTGCACCCGCCGTACCGAGCGCTTTGCCGCAGGTATGAACGACGATGAGATTGTCGCGCCTCGCATAAGGGGCCGTGAGCCCTCGTCCCTGATGCCCGTAAGCTCCTGTGGCATGAGCCTCATCCACGATCAGAAATGCGTCATGGCGATCGGCGATTGCCACCAGCTCTTCGAGCGGAGCGAAGTCGCCATCCATACTGTAGAGACTTTCGGCCACAATCCAGACGCGGCCCGCTCCCCCTTTGGTTCGCCAATCGCGAATTGCGTCTTCGATTGACTGGGGATCATTGTGCGCGTGAATTCGGCACTCTGCGCGGCCGGCTCGCGCCCCCTCGTGAATACTGGCGTGCACGAGCGAGTCGAGAACGAGCAGATCGCCGCGCTGCGGTAGCGTTGTCAGGAGGGCAAAATTTGCGATATAGCCGCCTCCAAAGAAAAGCGCTGCCTCCGCACCAAAGAACTGAGCCGCCTCCGCTTCGAGCCGTTCATGCTCTTCGCAGTTGCCGCGCAGAAGCCGCGACCCGCCGGCCCCAACCGGAGTGCCCGCCTCGAGCGCGGCGACCATCGCCTTTTTTAAGCGCGGGGCGCACCCGAGCGCCAGATAGTCGTTTGATGCGAAATCGATACCCACGCGCGGCTTGAGGCAGCGCAGCCGTTTATCTTCGTTCAAGGCATTCAACGCTGCGACGTAGGGACTAAGTCTAGCTGCTTGCATTGACCGCATTCATCGCTCCCAGGATCGCATCAAATCACGCAAAAGATCCGTTGGCCGTTGAAGAAGGATGGATGGCCCTTGAGGCTCAAATTGCCAGGATGCGATTGTCTTGGTCCACACGCACAATGCGTGGCTTGAATATCTTTGCTTCGACCTCGTCGAATGAGGCATATGCAACGATAATGATCTTGTCTCCGGGCATTGCGAGTCGGGCGGCCGCACCGTTCAGGCTTATCGTGCCAGACCCCGGCGGCGCCTCGATCACGTAGGTGGCAAAGCGCGCCCCTGTTTCGACATTGTAAATTTCGACGCGCTCGTTGATCAGCATTCCCGCCGCCTCCAGGAGCGTACGATCTATCGAGATCGAGCCTTCGTAGTGCAAATCAGCTTCGGTTACTGAGGCGCGATGGATTTTTCCCTTCATCAAAGTTATCTGCATTGTTCACCTAGGCGGGATGTAGGGGCAACATATTGCGCGCACTGCTTCCCTCCGGCGAGCCCGGACGTGATGCCGAGCCGGGCCAGCAGATCCGCATCACGATCAACTTTCGGGTTTTTGGTGGTCAAGAGCACGTCGCCGATGAAGATCGAATTTGCTCCGCCCAAGAAGCAAAGCGCCTGCAATTCATCGCTCATGTATTGCCGCCCGGCGGACAAGCGAACCACACTCCTTGGCATCATGATCCGCGCGGTCGCCACCAGGCGGACCAGCGCGATCGGATCGGGAGGCTCCGCGTGGTCTTCCACCGGCACGCCTACGATCTTGTTCCACAGGTTGATCGGCACGCTTTCGGGATGGTTGGGAAGATTGGCGAGCAGCACGAGCATACCTAGGCGGTCCTCGATGTGCTCGCCCATGCCGATAATCCCGCCGCAGCAGATCTTGATGCCGGCATCGCGCACATTCGCCAGCGTATCGATGCGGTCCTGCAGGCTACGGGTCGTGATGATCTTGCGGTAAAACTCGGGTGATGAGTCAACGTTGTGATTGTAGAAGTCAAGGCCAGCCCCGGCGAGGCGCGCGGCTTGGTTCGCTGTCAGCATGCCGAGCGTGACGCACGTTTCCATGCCGAGTCGCTTGACCGCCTTGACCATGTCGCAGACGGAATCGAGATCGCGATCTTTTGGCGTGCGCCAGGCCGCGGCCATGCAGAAGCGCGTCGCGCCCGCATCCTTCGCGCGCCGCGCGCTCGCAACCACATCGGCGCAATGCATCAGACGGGTGGCTTCCAGGCCGGTCTCATAATGTGCGCTTTGCGAGCAGTAGCCGCAGTCTTCCGGGCAGCCGCCGGTCTTGATGCTGAGCAGGCTCGCGGTTTCGACGTGGTTTGGATCGAAGTGCTTGCGATGAGCGCGCTGCGCCTGAAACATCAGGTCGGCAAAAGGCAGGTCGTAGAGCGCCTTCACCCGTTCGACGTTCCAATAATGACGAACCTGCGCCCCTTTGCTTGCTTCCTTCCGGTGGACTTGCGCAGCAGCATCCATAATCCAATCCCGCTCAATTGTAGATAATCGCATGAATTATCTATAGTCATCGCTCTCGAAGAGATGCTAATCGAGCTGCCTCGCAAATGCACCGACTATTGCGGTAGATAATCTATGATCACTGCTGACAACATGACGACGGTCGCGCGCATCGCGGATTCTATCGCTGAGCGCATTATCAGCGGCGCCTTAGAGCCAGGCGCGCCACTGCGTCAGGATCACGTTGCACGAGAATTCAATTCCAGCCACGTCCCGGTGCGCGAGGCCTTTCGGCAGCTGCAGGCACAACATCTTGTTGTCGCTGTGCCACGCCGTGGTGTTCGGGTTGCCCCGCTCGATACCCATTCAGTGAAGGAGATCGCCGAAATGCGCGCTGCGCTGGAAGTGGTGGCATTGCGCCATTCGGGGCCAAGGCTCACAACAGCTCATTTGGCTCGGATCGAGCTCACCGTGATCGAAGGAGACAGCGCAAAGACGATCGAGGAGTTTGAGATGGCCAACCGCGCCTTTCACCAAGCCTTGGTCGCGCCGTGCGGAATGCCGCGTCTGCTCGCGAGCCTCGATGGACTGCAGCTTGCCAATTCTCGATTGGTATTCGCGATGGCGCGATCGGTGGGCTGGCGACCGCGCTCCAATCAAGATCACCGGCTGATTCTGCAAGCATTGCGAACGCGCAATATCGATCAAGCCTGTAATCTGCTGACGCGGCACATTCAAACCATTGAGCGCCTTACCCTTCCGGCGTCCTGAGCAACTCTGGCAAGCTTCATTGCGGCTCGCGGACGATCGCAAGCGACGAGCATGCAGCAAGTGACTAGCCTCATTGCAACGGGTTCTATTCCCAGATAGTTATGCCCCGCTAGCGACATCTCCGGACGGCCATGATTCGTCACATCGTCTTCTTCAGCGCCAAGGACAAGGCGCATATCGACCAGATCATCGAAGGTCTTTCGCGTCTCACCGCGATACCACATGCGCGCCGGCTTGAGGTTGCCCGCAACCGCAAGACCGATCAGCTCGGCAACGATATTGACATCGTGGTCTATGGTGAGTTTGACAGCGAGACGGAGCTCGCCGCGTACAAAGCGCACAATCTCTACCAGGAGGCGATCAAACGTGTCCGACCGCTCCGCGAGCTGCGGTTCGCGGCCGATTACGATGTATCACCAGATACTCCTTTCGCCTCCACGGCAGGATGATCGAGGTGCTGCAGCAAAAGGTCCACCGCCGGGTTAACTTGGCAATGGCCTCAAGTTTCATGCCATCGGAGACCGGCGTCGCTCTCATCGGGTGGGGCAACAGATGGAACGGCACTTTCACGACGACAGCGGCCGGCGGCCGATAATCCGATGTACGTTCGCGAGTTGCAGTGGGTTGAACCTTTCACAGCGATGCGACGTCTTGGGTATCGCTCGCATCTCACGTTTCTCGATAGCGCAGCAAGGCACGAGCTGCTTGGCCGCTACTCATATGTAACGTGCGACCCGTTCAGCACCTATAGGGTCGCGAACGGCCAAGCCAGTTGGAACGGACTGACTCTCGAGGCCGATCCATGGAAGGTCCTTCGCACGCTACTCGCGAAGTACCCGCAAGAGTATCGTCCCGATCTCCCGCCATTCCAGGGAGGAGCGGCAGGCTATCTTGCCTACGACATGAACAGGACATTGGAGCGATTGTTTGCGCCGGCAATTGCCGGTCTGGGTTTGCCCCAATCCATCCTGCATTTCTATGACGTGGTCATCAGCTTCGACCACCGGGATAACAAATGCTGGATCGTCTCGACCGGATGGCCGGAGCAGGATCGCGTGCGACGGAGCGACCGAGCGCGTCGTCGGGCCGATGAGTTTGCAGCATTGCTTGACGGTCCAACGGCGCCACAGAATGGTTATCCCAGCAAAGCAGGCGCTTGGAGCTCGAACTTCAGCCGCGAGGGCTACATTGCGGCGGTACAACGCGTGATCGAGTTGATCCGGGCGGGTGACGTGTTCCAGACGAATATTGCGCAGCGCTTCAGCACCCGCCTGCCGACCTCGTTTGATCTGCTCGCCTTCTATTGCCAGCTACGATCATTGAATCCGGCGCCTTTTGCGGCCCTGCTGCGATGGGGAAAGTTGACCATCGCCTCAAGTTCGCCGGAACGCTTCCTGAAGCTTAACGAGCAACAAGTCGAGACACGACCCATCAAGGGCACGATCGCACGTTCGCCTGATTTCAATGAAGACCACCGCCGTGCGGCTGTTCTCCTCGCTTCTGAAAAGGATCATGCCGAGAACACGATGATTGTGGACCTTTTGCGAAACGATCTGTCCCGCGTTTGCACGGCGCATTCGGTCGAGGTTCCGGCTCTATGCGATCTCGAGTCCTATGCCTCGGTGCACCATCTCGTGTCGATCGTTACGGGGGCACTTGCCGGAGGGGAAGACGCCGTTAGCCTGCTCCGTGCTTGCTTTCCGGGGGGCTCCATTACGGGAGCGCCAAAGGTGCGGTCGATGGAAATTATTACAGAAATCGAGCGCATAGCGCGGGAGGTCTATTGTGGTGCGATCGGCTTCATCGGCTTCAACGGGCACATGGACACGAGTATTGCGATCCGCACTGTCACGATCGACGGCGACATGGCTGTGTTTCATGCGGGCAGCGGTATAACGGCCCTGTCGGAGCCCGAGGCCGAATACGAGGAAACGCTCGCCAAGGCAGAGCGAATCTTTGATGCATTTGGTTCTGAACGAGCTGGCGCATTTTGATTATCATCATCGATAATTACGATTCGTTCGTGTTCAACATTGCCCGCTATTTCCACAAGCTCGGTGAAGCAACGGAAGTGATCCGAAACGACGCTATCAGCATCGGCGAGCTCGTTGGTCTCAAGCCGCGCGCGGTGGTGATATCGCCCGGTCCCTGCACCCCAACTGAGGCAGGAATATCGAGAGCAGTGGTCCGCGAACTTTCAGGACGCGTACCAATTCTCGGCATCTGCCTTGGACATCAGTGTATTGCTAGCGCTTTCGGAGGACGGGTTGCGCGCGCACAACGGCCCATGCACGGTCGGCGCTCATACGTTGCGCATGACGGCCGAGGTTTATTCAAGGGGCTGCCAACCCCGCTTGACGTTGGGCGCTACCATTCTCTTATCGTCGAGTTTGAGCAGTCATGTGCGCGGAACCTCATAGTGACAGCGCGTTCAGAGGAAGGGGAGATCATGGCCCTCACGCACCGCTATCATCTCACCTGTGGCGTCCAGTTCCATCCCGAGTCGATCCTTACCTCACAGGGGGACGTCCTGCTTATGAACTTCTTGCGACTCGCAGAGGATTTGCGAAACCACGCGGACGAATGAGAGGCTCGGCCTGCCGATCAAGATGGTGCACCGTTGGTGTCCGCGTCTCTACGAGCACCGCCATATGGTAGGCATTTTGTGGTAATCAGCGCTGTTCCGTGCTCGGCTCCGCAGTCAGCGGCGCGCCTCCGACAGAAACCGGACCTTGCGGTTTTAAGGGCCGGACGTCCCTCTTGGCCGGCTTGGATGTGGTGCGCACTGGTGGCGAAGAAGCAGCAGGAGCAGGAGACACAACAAGTGCCGGATTCTGCAGCTGCTCGATTCTTTGGGTCAGGGCTGCGATCTGATCCGAGATCCGCTTTAGCTCGGCTTGCTGCGCATCGACGTTGCGATTGAGCTCGGCAATTTCATCGGCCGTCTTCTGCTGCCCCGATTGGATCCCTAAAAGCACGTCCCTATCATCAGGTGACAAGCCAAGCGTGGGAGGCACGACTTCATGTGCCGAGCGCGCCTCGGCAAACGTTTCGATATTCGTCAAGAAATAGACTCCTCCGGCGCAAAGAACGAGCAATACGGCTAGAAGAGCAAAGATCCACCGAAAGCCTTTCAACGGTCTCTGCAGGACCGGCAGCAACTCCGAAGCTTGGGATTGATCCGTCACAGCCACACCCCGCTCTCATCATCTCGATCTGCTTTGGTTGTTCTGGTTGCCGCGAGAGCAGAAGATGGTCAAGAGCTGCCTCGAGCCGCAACCCCCGCTGCATCGTTTTCAGCAATGTTGTCCCCAAAGCCGGGTCTTGATCGCATCAGGGTTTTTGCGAGCAACGCACTGCGCTGCAGGTGGTGAGGTAAATAATGAGGGCCGGTAGAGGGGATTACCCGTGAAGCACATTCATACCTGTGCTCTTGAGAGGGCCGCCTCACCGAAAGGCAATGCGCGTCGGGGATTTGCTAGGTGAGGCTTCCAGCGGTCCTGTGCCTGATTGTTCGAGGGTCGGTAGTCGTAGCGTCGAAGTTGACCTGGCGCAAAAATGCTGCGCAACCCACGCAACAAACGCGTGATGCGAGCGCAATCATAAGACTAACTATATCGTTCGATGGAGGGGAATTGCGTTGTTAATGGGCAACTGCACGAAGGCCAGCCAGGAGATCAGGTCGGCCGTTCCGAAAGACCGGCACTACATGCGAAAACGACGCGAATCGAGGAAGCGGATCCCTACGGATTCCTGAGCAGATCATCTGCAAGCGCCAGGCCTCCATACGCGGAAAACATACCAGCGCCCCTGTCCAGCTGCGTACCATCTTGCGTGAGACCTCGCAGGGATCCTAGCGCGACCACAGGTCGGGCCGCGGGATGAAAGCAAATGCGAGCAGGCTCGAGCAAAGCGGCGCAAGCCCAGCCGCGGTCAGCGCCAATAGGATGCCGGACACAATGTCATGATTGCGCATGAACCGTCCTTCATGGCGCCCGGAAGCAGCACGAGGGGGCGGTTGCCTTCGTGGTGAATAGCCAATCACGGGATTCCTACTCAAATTTGCTGCACTATTCCCGCAGTCTGCAAGGGAAAACGCATTTTTTAAGCGCAATCGCCCCACTGTTCGGCGGCTGCCGGCGAGAACGAACGAGTATCAAAATTTGTGGGGTGTTTGCTGGCCAATAGGCCGTGGGATGCCCCGTAAGAGCCGCCCCTCCTCCCAGGCCCGCGCTTTGAGTCATTTCATAATTGCGATATATCGTTTCGAGTAATCCTTTTTGCATGCGCGCTCTCCTAATCCTCCTCACGGCTTTTACGATCATGTTGGCAGCACGTGACCGGCACCAAAATGGGTTCGTGCCACGTCCGACGGCATCCATGCCCCCGGTAGACGTGCCGTAACCCAGGCACCTGCCTCTGTCCGCAAACGACTTGACGCAGTTCATCAATATTGGGCAACCACTCAGACCCATACTTGCGATCTGCACCGCTGCTGTAGGCAGCACATCTTCCCTAGCGTGGGGACAGCCACGTCATTCTATCATTGCGGAACTGGCGTAGCGGCACTTAAGTCCGGCAGCGCAGGCCCAAGCTCAAGGAGGCGATCGGCACACTTCGTTGGCCGCCATCTCAAACTGGGCGTACGACTATAAATTCAACGCCAGAAGGAAAGGACACCTACCGCTGGCATTTCGTCGACATCGACATCGACATCGACATCGATCGGCCGACATATGACGACGCTCTTGATTGCAAGGATGAACACGACCAGGGAACTTGCATCCTCGAAGGTCTTCCGGCGGCGCTTGCGATCCTCAAAGACAATTCGCGCTCTGAGGAACAAGGTTGCGCGCGCTGAAGCTTGTTGTCCATCTGGCTGGGGACCTGGAGCAGCGTTGCACGCAAGCGAACATAACGACGATCAAGGCGTTAACAAACTGCATGTCATCTTGCACGCAAAGCGATACGACGGCACGTCATATACGCGCGCGCCGACATTCCACAGCATATGTGAGGACTCTCTGATCGATCTCCAGGCGTTTTCGTGGGGGAGTTAAACTGATGCGCTGGATGCCGATCTGCTGCCGACAGTCGAAGCCCCGCCCTATGATGAAGCACGAGTTGCTGCTGCGCGAACGATACGCACGCCCTCGGTATAAGAGCCGATCAGGAACGCTGGACCACAACGATTCGGGCCACGCCGTAGAGTTCGGCAACGATTATGCCGTGGCCATCAAAGCGGGCCTGGATCGCGAGCTGGTAAAGGGAGCCGCGCGGCTTAAGGCTATTCTGGAAGATGCACACGGCAATTCCTAGACGAACTGCCTACCTTAGGTCGGCCGCAGAACACCTCCCGCTAATTCTCGATAATCATGATTTAACAAGATCAGTGTTGGATGCTTTGTACACTCGAAGTCCGCACGATATCCCGAGGACGGTTCTGCGCGATGAGGTCGTGCGGTTGAGGGCAATCGGCGCGCGAACCGCGTACTAAGGTTGAAACTCATTAAATCCACCATACACCAGATCGCAGCATCCAGCAGATACTATTGAGGACGCGTCGGTCGTTTTACCCGAGGGGCTCCACGCGGCTTGTTTGGTAGCATAGACTCGATTGCTGCCCATTCGTAGTCCGTTAGTTCATGGCGCATGATTCGAAGCCCCAGTTTGGGAGCTTGAAGCACGGGCGCCGGGCCAATCACAATGCTTTTGCCATGTCAGGCCGACTTGTCCTCACGACTGCCCTCAAGCTTATCTCGCAAGGCCGTGATCACGCGATGAACAATCCGTATATCCTTGACCGACAGCCCTTCTGAAAGATCGTTGATCCAGGGAGCCTGCAACTCCATTGCGGCTTCGAAGGCGCGCTGTCCGTTCTTAGTGAGCACGACGAGCTGCGCCCGTCGGTGATGCGGGTTGACCTCAAAAGATACGAGGCCCTCTCTGTGCAGATCATTGATAATCCGCTGCACGTTTTGACGATTGCCGCCGAGGTCACGTGCGAGCCAAGCGACCGGTTGGGGACGTTCGGCGGACACAATGGCGCCAAGCACCTGCCAGCGTGCGCTTGTTAGGCCGAGCGGGGCGACCAGACGGTCGCCGGCCGTCAGAAATAGGCTGTCGAGCCTGAATAGATCGAGAACAAGGTCGGTTAGGGCATCACCCTCCGGGGTTCGCTTGGCTCTTTTCATTTGTCACCATTGCTTTATATTGACATCATAATGTCAACGTGGTATGTGATCATAGTACCAATTAGACATCACATATCAAATAGCAATGGAGGCACTCATGTCGCTGCTACGCCCACTCGACCCTTCCTTCCCGATCGACCGCCAGATCGCTATCGACGCAAATTCGGTCGTCCTGGTGAACCCATTCACTCTCGACAAAGCCGATGAGGCGGCTTTTCTCAAGACCTGGCAGGACGACGCAGCGTTCATGAAGCGACAGCCGGGCTTCATTTCCACTCAGCTGCACAGAGCTCTCGGCGACAGCTCGACCTATCTGAACTACGCCGTCTGGGAATCCACCGCACACTTCCGCGCGGCCTTCACCCATCCTGACTTTCTAGCAAAAATCGCCAGCTATCCGGCCTCCGCGATAGCCTCCCCTCATCTATTCCAGAAAGTTGCCGTGCCCGGCATCTGCGTCGCCTAGCCCTGCTCTTTTTAGGAAGGGAGGATACTCATGATCAAGTTGATCCATCCTGTCGCTGGCGCCTTGGCTATCGGAACGATCGGCACATTTTGGCTGTCGACGGTACTCAGCGAGCTGTTCGCGTCCCATGCCACAGTTGCAGCGGTTAAGAGCACCATACCGTGGGGTTTCTTGTTGCTGATTCCGGCGCTCGCTGCGACCGGGGGTACAGGTGTCATCTTGGCAAAGGCGCGCCGGGCCGGACTGATCGGGACCAAACTCAAGCGCATGCCATTCATTGCAGGAAACGGCATCCTGATTCTTATTCCGTCTGCGCTCTTTCTTGCGTCCAAAGCTCAGGTGGCTGAATTCGATGCCACGTTCTATGCTGTGCAGGTGATCGAGCTCGTCGCGGGCGCAACAAACATTACACTTCTTGCTCTCAACATGCGGGACGGTCTCAAAATGAAGGGATGGTTGCGCCACAAACCCGCTTGATCACCGGAACCAGAACTGCGCGGACAACTGATCTGAGGCCCGGTATTGTCGTGGCTTATCAGTACGCGCCCTAAAATGTTATAGCTCTCCCGCCGGAGAACAGGCCGGATGGTATCAGAATGCGTAGCCCGATCAGCAATTTAGAACGTTCGGCCCTTCAGTTTACCTTCGGCAGCATAACCCTGACCGTGGTAACACTGGCCTGCTTGTACCTTCACGCGCATTTCGCCGCGACGGCGTTCGCGTATTTGTTAGTGATCTTGCTGTTTTCGCTGATGGGCAGCTTCATCGCGTCGTCGGCGCTTTGCATCGTAACCATCGCTGGTCTCGCTTACTACTTTGCGCCGCCGGCGTTCAGCCTGCGTATCGATGACCCCCAAGATCTGCCGGTGGTTGTTGCATTCTTTATTGCCTCGATTGTGGGAGCGCACCTGATCGGAAAGCTCCGCCAGGAAAGAGAGGCTGCGCGTGTCGTTGCGGCCAAGCTTCAGCGGAGTGCGGCCGATTTGGAGGATCGCGAAAAGCGGTGGCGCGCCATCTTCGAGCACAATCCCGCCATGTACTTCATGGTCGATGAAGCCGGCATTATCCTCAACGTCAATACGCTCGGCGCGACACAACTCGGCTATGCTCCTGCTGAACTGATCGCTCGATCAGTGCTGGACGTATTTCTCGAGGAGGATCGCGTTTTCGTTCGCGAATGCGTTCGGACGTGCCTTGAGGATGTCGGACAAACGCGCACGTGGGACGTCCGCAAAGTCAGGAAGGACGGCTCGGTGTTGTGGGTACGTGAAAACGCCAAAGCCATGCTCTGGGGCGATGAGCAGCCCATTGTCCTTATCGCTTGCGAAGATATCACGGAGCGAAGGCGGACCGAACTTGCCCTGCAGCGGAGCGAAGCACATTTAGCCCAGGCGCAGGAATTGAGTCACACAGGCAGCTTCAGCTGGAACCCCACTAGGGGCGAGGCCTTCTGGTCAAAGGAAACATTTCGCATTTTCCAATTAGATCCTGACAGAGTGCAGCCGGGGCCGCAGCTCGTCGTTGAGCGCACTCATCCAGATGATAGGGCTTCGGTTAAAGAAATTATCGATCGCGCGATGCGAGACCCGAGCGATTTCGAGCACGAATACCGGCTCCTGCTACCGGACGGCTCGGTAAAGCACATCCATGCGCAG
>NZ_KI421499.1:5882019-6234331 GCF_000473125.1 Bradyrhizobium genosp. SA-4 str. CB756
CCGACTTGATCAGAATGACTGAGACGCTGGGAGTTCGCACTAATCGTCCTGAACAAACGCAAGTATGATTTTACAAGTTCATCAGTCGAGCCCACTTTTCGCGCAAGGTGGCTAATCTTTGCAGCCGCTATTCCCGCTTCAGGAGGGCTCGTCTTGTCCACGCCTTTGATTTCCGTCGTTGACGACGACGCCTCAGTCCGTGCGGCGACAGAGAATCCTTTGAAATCGCGTGGCTACATCGCCCAAATATTTGCGTCGGCCAAACACAGAGGAGCCCGGAGCAGGCTAAAACGCTTTGAGAAGCCGTACGGTTGATTGCGATTGCTGCGGTTTGGAATAACCGGCTTGGTTCCGCGCTCGTCGAGTTCTTCACGCAATTCGGCGCTATCATAGGCTTTGTCACCGAGCATCCGTTTCGGCCGCTTGACCCTGCGGATCAGGCGTTCTGCGATCAGACAGTCCTGCGCTTCGCCTCCAGTCAACAGAATGGCGATCAGGCGCCCCTTAGCATCTGCGAGTGCGTGTATCTTCGTGTTGCGCCCTCCGGCGAGCGACCAACAGCCTGCTTCTGCCCCCCTTTTCCGCCCGCTGCCGAGCGATGCGCTTTGACGTGGGTGGAGTCGATCATCTGGGTGTCCGCTTTACAGCGAGAACGGCCGGGCCGGGATCGCGACCTGCTTCATGATCGGGCTCTTGCTGTTCAAGCACATTTACGGGCAGCCCGATAAGGGGGTGTGCGAGCGCCGGGGTCACGACCTAGAGTTCCTCCAGCACGCTTTCACGCACGAGCGCTCGGACCTGAGCCATTGGCGCAAGCGGCGCGGCGACAAGCTGGAGCTGCTGCGGACCGAGCCCCTGCGGGTGGCGCACGAGGCCGGCACGTTACGCAGCCAGGAGCTCAAGCACGTCACGGTCGATACCACAGTGCAGCCGAAGGCCATCACCATTCCGACCGATGCCGAGCTGCTGCATGCGGGCATCAAGGGCCTCAATCATTGGCGAGAAGGCACGGGGTCAGGTCCGGCAATCCTATGCTCGCGTGGCCAAGGCCGCAGCGATGATGGCTTCCCGCTACGCTCGCGCCAAACAGTTCAGGCGGCATCAGGGACAGTTGCGCATCCTGCGTAGCAGGCTCGGCCCAATCATTCGCGACATCCGCCGCAACGTCGAGGGCCAGCCGGCACTGGAGGAGGCCTTCGCCCTGTCGCTCGGCTGGGCCGCGCAGTTTCGTTCGCAGCAGCAGCGCCAGCGCGGCTGGAAGCTTTATTCCTTCCATGGTCCGGAGGTGGAGTGCATCGGCAAAGCCAAGGCCGCCGCGCCTTACGAGTTCAGCGTGAAGGCCTCCGTCGTCACCAACAATCGCCGCGCTCCCGGCGGAGTGTTCGTGCTGCACGCGAGCGCAATGCCCGACAATCCGTATGATGGGCACCCCTGCGGGACGTCATCGAGCGTACCGAGACGCTCACCGGCTGTCCGATCGAGCGATCCTATGTCGACAAGGGGTACCGCGGCCACGATGCGCAGAATCCCCGTCGCGTCTTCATCTCCGGCCAGAAGCGCAGCATCTTCGGTGTCATCAAGCGCGAGCTGCGCCGTCGCTCTGTCATCGAGCCCATCATCGGGCACATGAAGGCCGAAGGCCACCCTCGGCCGCTGCTACCTCAAAGGCCGCGCCGGCGACGCCGCCAATGTCGTCCTCTCAATCTGGCTTCTTAACTCAGGAGTTGGAGCCTGGAGGCCAAAGTGCGCTTCATTCGGCCACTGGATCCGGATGCTAAGAAGACGGATGCCGTACCACAAGCGGCGCTCTATCGAGTCGCTTAACTAGTCTCGTCTCGCGTCACCTGCGTGCCCCGCGCTCCGTTCCGGCAAAAGGATACCCTGGATAGCCGCTAAAAGCGGAACCTAACAAGGACTTGCAGAACGCAGGCGTGAGCTTGCCGCGGTGGATCACGACGTCTTCGTGACCCATTGCAGCTCGAGCGTTCTGCCAGAGGCGATTGTAGCCGCGCTGTTCGTTGGATTTCACGTGGCAAGCGGCGAATTCGGCGTCATCCAATGTCGTTAACTGCCACGCATAGACCGGCCGCTTCGTATGGATGTGCACCCACATCGGATTCACCGTACCATTGCGCAGTGGCGTAGGCTGCAGCTTGAGCTCGAACAGCGTTCCCGGCTCACCCTTCAGCGCGCGCGGTGACTCCAAGGGAGCCAACTCCTCGGCCGCCTGCAACCGTTCGAGGTACTTCTGCGAGGGAAACGCATAGGTCTTCATGCAATCGATCTCGATCGAAGCCTTTTGCGCCGTCGCAGTACGTGCCTGCCCCTTAACCTCCGACAACATCGCCTTGAGGCGGACTATTTTTTTTTGCACTTCGGGCACTTGGATAGGCGTGAGTAGGCCGCGCCGGCGAGGTTCGTCCAGCGCCTTTACACAGGCCTCAATCTCCGCGGATTGGCTCTGCAGCCGCTCAACCACGGTGTCCACGACGTGCTCGGCATCTTCGGGCTTCATGTGGCGCGCTTGCGAAACGGCTCTTTGCTCACTGGGCAGATCGAATTGCAAGAGTTCGTCCAATCGCGCGAGCAGGCGGGTCAGTGTCTCCTTCGATGGCGGGGCCTGCCATATTGCCAAGTGTTCCCTCGCGGACGATGACATCCTCGTATGCGCCTCTTCCGCGCTCGCGAGTTTCTTCGTGCCCAGATCCGAGAGCACAATAACCTTGGTGGTTCGCGCCGTGTCGGCTTCGGGCCTAGCGAGCTGCGGCTCGGGCTGCCCGGCTGCCGAGCTCCCCGCACCTCCGGCCTGCCTCCGCTTGCCCTTCCCTTTCCTTCGCGCTGGACTGCCTTCGGCCGCCGGGTCGTTGCCGGCAGTGTCGGCCGGTGACGCAAGGCCAGCCCCCGTTGGCGGTGCAATGATGGCTGGTGTCTTCGGCTGCACTGCTAGCAGGCGCATGACCTCATGGGCCGTGACCCACGATCCTTCCACGATCTGATCCAACAAATCCAACGGAAGCTCGGGACTTGCTCCCTTATTCCTTAGCTCGGCAACCATGTTGGGCAACGCCGACGCAAATTCCGATAGCCGCTCCATGACCCCTTCCAGAACGGCGCAGTGCTCTGCGTCGAGGGCTTGTCCTTTGCTGTTCAGAACAGCGTCGCCCGTTGAGAGGAATGCCGGAACAACATCGCCCATGAAGGTTCCGAGTAGACGCGCCCGACCGTTCTCACCCAAGAGGATTTGCCTGACGGCCGGGTCGAGCGTGCTCGCGTGCGACTCAATCATGACCCGCGCGAGAAGGACTTGCGATTGCAGATGCACGCACCTCGTATTCAGTGCCCAGCCGGTATGCAGCCGTAGTGTCGCCTGTTCGGCCTGTCGCCTTTCGGCCGTTGCACTTGGCAAGCTGGCAGTGGCCGCGCAGACGGACTGCATCCGTTCAGAGCGCAATGCCTTCTTTTCCCACCACTCCGTGCAGGCCAAATAGTGTTTCGCCACACCGGAAGCCGCTCGGATCAGCTGGTCGGGCGGAGCATTGGATTGGCGCATCCGCTCGAGTATCTTTCCCGCATTCTCCCTACTCTTCTCCAAGGCGTAGATAGTCGGTTCGGCCAGCGCGTTGCATTCGTTCCCCGCATTCAGAGTCCGGTCACGAATTCGGCAAGCCTGCTCTTCGGACAGAATGCTGCGCGCCACATCTGGAGACAGGCTCGCGTAGTAGTCCAGAACTGCTGCGCCTGCTTTGACAACCTGATCGATCAGCTCTTGCGCCTCAGACGAGCTCTGAGCGCCCATGGCAGCGCTGTGGCAAGCATCAAGTTCCTCAAGCAGGCCGTCCATATTTTGTTTCGCTGCGTTGATCCCCTCCTCGCTTGAGGAAATGGGGACTGCCACACCCGAAGCTGAGGGCAGGCTCGCGAGCGTCGCCATTCTATCTTCTGAGCGCATCCGTTCCACGACGGAGTTGAAAACTCGGTGGCCTTCCGCAGGGACAAAATTTGGCTCCAAATGCGCACTGCTCGATACCGACGTGGTGTCGGCTCCCGCAGCCCCAACGTGCGGTTCGCCAGGTCGGCCAATGCCCGTCATGTTCCATCTCCAATACGGTCAACAATGCGCAGCGTCCCTGGATAGGCCGCCTGGCTGACGGCTGGCTGACGAAGGATGCTCTCCGAATGCACAACCCCGCCGTCGGAGTTCCAATTTCATGGAAGCTGTTGTGGTGCTGAGGCAGCAATCGGGCATGACCCATAAGGTGCGGGATAATCGATTGTAGCGCCGGTCCGCATTCCGCCGCCTCGCCGTGACCAGTATGGAAATGTGCGCTGCCAGAAATAGCCCTGCCAAAGTTATTCCCGAATACCGAAAGCCGTCGAGCATGGCGAATCGCAGGGTCGATTGTCAGGCTTTCGGCAGCAGCAAAGCTCTTATTAACCGGGACGAGATGCTATTGGTTGACCAAAGAGTTTCGGATCCAACTATGCGTAGATCTGGCTCGATGTGGAACGTTCCGTCAACTCGACCTCTTCTTCTCGCGTTCGAGTGAGCAGAACCTACGCTGCGCAAATCCTTTTCAGAATAGGACCTCGCCGAGGATGCTGCCCAGTTAAACGCACTTAAATTAAAAATAGCGCAGTGAGCGTGCCAAGCACACCGAGCGCCAATCTGATATCGGCGAACTACCGTTAGCCGGTCTCGAAGCAGCAGAAAGCGTGAGAATCGGTTCCACCACCAAGATTGCTCCGACCGATATCGCGAGGATTATGCAGATATTTCGAGATGCATGTATCCCAGTGCATGTCCGAAGACGAGAAGGATACCGCCGAAGGGTATTAGCAGAAACATCGGCAAGAGCGTTGTTAGGTCCCCGCCGGCCTTTCCAAACTGCTTTGAGGCAATCAACCCTGCGATTATCGAAAGCGCTACTAAGAAATGGCGTCCACCATTCACTCTTCAATGCTGAGCACATGATCCGAGGCTGGCGGCATGGGCCTGAACATGACCTCGGTCCGGATCAAGGTCACCTCTCAAGGATGTGAAACCGGAGGTGACGCGATGCCTTGTCGTGCCGCTCACGCTGCGCCTTGATCGGCCGCATCTGACACTTCAGGCGGCGTTTGGCTGGACGAACAGCCATCTCTTGGAGTTCCTGGCCGACGAAGGACGTCGGGGTATCCCTGATCCCAGAGGAGATTTTTGGCCTTCAGCCCATCGATGCATCGCAAGACGCGGCTCTTCAATATGTTCAGGAGACCGGCGCGAAGACGATCCATTTATCTCTATGATTTCGGTGACAGCTGAGACCAAGTGATCAAACTCGAAAAATGGTTCGACACCACGACGATAGAGGGACTTCCCTTCTGCTCAAGGACGTCGGCGGTGCGCCCGGCTATGCCGAATACCTCGATGCCAGCGGCGACCCTACTCATCTGGAATATGAAAATATGCGCTTCTGGGGCCCGCACAGTTCGATCCCAACCTCGTCACCCCGAGGATGCTCGAGGCCGGCGCCAGCGCATTGTCCATAATTTGGAAGCCGCGGCGTCGCGGCACGCGGCTCAAATAGATGTCAAGCGTCAATCATCAAAAGGGCCGCAGAGCTACGCCTACAGTCCGATTACCGGTCTGGCGCGCCAAGTCGGCAATGAAGAGGCGAGGAACTTCAGCTCGTTCACTTCAGCCGGAGTGAGTTTCTGGCTGACGGACCGCAACGTTTGTCTTGCCGCTTTGGGACCAACCCCGGCAAGCGCGCGCACGCTCGACGGCTTGCGAGGGATAGCTGCCAACCGGGCGCATGCTTGAGCTCCACCATCTGCTTGCCGATGTAAAGCTTACGAGAAGGACCGGACATTAGATATAATCTAGCATCCCAACGGAGCAATCGCGGTTGCTGCCACAGAGCAGATAACAGCAGACCTCCGCAACGTTCCCGAGGTCCTCACTTAACGAGTAACGCACATTTGCTCTGTATGAAGTCCAACATCAGCGGAGCAGGCAGCCGCAATAGTGTGGCCGGCAAGCCAGAGGAATGAAGTTCAGAACTGTCGAAGCGCTCAAGCTAAATGATCTCGAAGTATCTCCGACGTTCAAAGTCGGTGACCCGATGTTGAACGGCTTCCCACTCCCAACGGCGCGAGCAAGAAAACGCTTCAACAAACCTTTCTCCGAAGACATCACTTGCCGCCGCAGACTCTGCAAACCGAGAAGTTGCCTCCGATAGGCTTTGAGGCAGTCTCGCGGACGGCCGACACATTTCCGCGCTTGCATCACCGACGATCGAAGCCGGCAGTGCCGGACCTGTCTCGACGCCCAATATTCCCGAACCAATCGCACTTGCGAGCGCGAGATATGGGTTCAGGTCTGCGCCAGGCAGCCTATACTCCAGGCGATGGGCAGATGGCTCTCCCGGAATGGCGCGAATTGCGCAGGAGCGGTTGTCAACTCCCCAGCTTGGACAGATTGGTGCCCAGCAGCCAGGTACCAATCTCTTGTAGCTGTTGAAGTTCGGCGCAGCGAGCACACAGAACTCATTCATGTATTCTAGTTGTCCGGCGATGAATTGCCTCATAAGCTTCGAGACGTTGCCGAACGCATCACTGTCGTAAAACGCGTTCTGACCATCCGAGGACATCGAGATGTGAATATGCCCGGACTGGCCGGGCCATTCCTCGGAAACCTTGGCCATAAATGTAGCCATCATGCCTCGCGTTTGCGCCCAGGCCTTTATCATCGACTTGAATATGGTTGCTCGATCGGCAGCTTCCAGCGCATCACAATGACGAAGTGACGCTTCGACCACGCCAGGTCCCGTTTCAAAGTGCAGTCCGCTGAGAGGTATTCTAGCCTTCTCACAAAGCGCCAAGATCTCATCAAACAGCTCATGTTGCGCGACAGAGCGCGCAATCGAGTAGCCGAACGGGCCGCGAGTTAAAGGAGCCCACTCGCCGAACGGCTTTTCTTCAATCGTGTCTGCGTTCTCCTTAAACAGCATGAATTCAAACTCGAACCCGGCAGTGCAGTCGTATCCGTGTTCAGCAGCCCTTCGCAGGACCTTACGCAGAATACCGCGCGGGCAGATGTCCTCATGTGCGCCCGTGAACTCCGCGAGGTAGAGATATTGATCGCCAAGATGAGACACCGAACGGCCGGTGCCTGACAGAATACGAAGGTCAGCATCTCCGAACGCTGATAGCGGCTTTTGCGTGAAACTGGCCGGAATGACCCGGTCCGTACAATCCCACGCCAGCACCGCTTCAGAGAACTTGATAACTTTATCTCCATCCGAGAGATCTTCACCCAAGACGTGTTTGCCCCGCAGAACGCCATCGAAGTCGCTTGCGCCGACCATCGCCACGCGGGATGGATTCGCTGCGGTCAACCTGGGATCAGTTGGCATTAGTCGCGGTCCTGCATCACTAAATCGAACACCTGGTCCATCCGCATTGCTCGCAACTTGCGATAGTCGCTCTCAAGCTGAGTCAAGTCGCTATTCACGAGATAAACGATGCCTGGTGTTGACGCCAAGTCGATCGTGGGAACTAGCTCTTGACCAATCGGAACGAATGCAATGGCATCCGCGAAACTTGGGAGCTTGCGGATTGCTTCGAGTCCCGGGTAACCGGCAACGACACCGCCCATATCTGAGATCAGCGAGACGCAAAGTGCGTGAGCCTGCCGCTTGTAAGGCCCGCGCAGCCTCATATATTCACCAAAGCCGTTGGGATCTGCGTAGCGCCAGGCCGTCAGGGTCATATGGTTGTGCCCCAACGCCATCGTTCGTGCTTTTGCCGACATGGTCCCTTGAAGCCTCGCTCCGAAGTCCACCAGGACCGGTCCCCGATGATCGACGATGATCTCAGCATGAGCCGGTCCGTCGACGATCTGTAGTGCCTGCAACGCACGCTCCAAGTAGTCTGACAGTTCCTGAACGATTGGTTCGCTGCCCTCCAACAATCTCTCAAGTGAGCAGACCGATGATGCCCCCTCAATTGGAACCGTGTCATATGTCCAGGCCTCCGTAACGAAGGCTTCCCCGTCCATCGATACGGCATTGACCGTGTATTGCTGGCCATTTATTTTTTCTTGCCCAAGGGCAAAACGATTCAATGCTCCGACACGGTTCGTCTTCCCGACAATTACGCTAAGAGCCCGCTGAATATCAGCATCTGTCGAGCAAAAGAATACATCCTCGGTACCCGTACTGTTCAGAGGCTTGATCACGATCTGATCGAACTTCGCTTCGCGCTTCCAGCTCGCGATCTCTACAGGACTGTCGGACACGATTTGTCTGATCGATCGCACGCCTGCGGAGGTGAGCGCGCAAGACAATCGCGCTTTGTCACGCCGAGCAGCGGATAGCGCGGTCCCATTTGATGGTAAGCCCAGCCGCTCCGACAAAGAATCGGCGAGTTCAACTCCGGTCTCGCAGCCCGCGATAACGAACTCCAATTCCCGGCCATGGAGAGCCTGAAGATGATATTCAACGATGTCGTCGTACCCCATGCGCTCCCTGGGGCGAATGACTTCACCATACAGATCCGCATTGAAATGCGATTGGAATATGGGCGGAATCTGTGCAGCCGACATCACATGCACCGTTCCAATTCCATAGCGCTTGAACTCTTCCGGTAGGTATCGGCCGGTAGAGTAGGCGTCTACGATTACACAATTCCGTTCTTTCATGCGGATCTCCGATACTGCAAGTAGATGTTGCCGACAGCAACAGCCGTAATGAGAACATTTCCAACGAACGTGTGTGACGAAGGCACGATGCGAGAATCGAAGTACTGGAACAGGAAGGTGATGATAGGGGCGGTGGACAGGACCATGTTGACAGTGAAGGGCTCTACGTGCCGAATGCCCTGCTGGATCAAGAGCAAAGGAATAAGGATCGTCGACAGCCCAATTGCTGCGATCGTAAACCAATGCTGCGAGATCTCAGGCAAGATAGATGAATGATCGACTAGTCCCAGCAGCAAGAGAATCGTTCCATAAAAGCGATGCGCCAGGACTTGTCGGCCGGAAAACCCACGATCGAAGAGCAGTTTGACAAGTATATTTGTAAGGGCCAGCGATAGGCCGGCCACGATGGCCAAGACGATGCCAAAGGACGATCGAGCCCCCCACTCCACGCCTGCGTTGCCGCTGGCCGAGATCCAAATCATGTAAGTTCCGATCGTTGCGATCGTGACGCTCACGACAATATCGGCTGCTGGAGGGGCACCCTGGCGCCTGATCAGTGCATTCAACCACGCTGTTGCGGTGGGCCCCAGCGCCACCATGAAGGCGACGACGATCGCGGGTTCTGCGTATTTCAATCCGATAAATAAGCCGATCCAGCTGATTGCTGTCACGACATTGAGCGCGACAAAGACCAGGAGCGACCATTTCGTCACCGTTGCCCCGCCTCCCCCGTGGCGAGCCAGGAGATTGAACATCAGACAAACCACAGCGAATGACAGCAGGAGCGCGACGAACACATCCGCTTGCTGAAAGTACGACGCTGCATAAACCTCGCCTGCCGCGCTCAGGACGACGTAAAGCGCCACAAAGAAAACTCCTAGAGCGAAGCGATTCGCCAATCTTCCAGTCTTCCTGTGCCCGCGAGGCGACGCACGGCCCTCGCAGGACCCGACGCGTGCGTTGGCTCCGAGGAAATGTCCTTTCGACGTGCACGGACCACGTTTGGTTCGAAATGTCACAATCCGCCTCTAGCTCTTCTTAGTCCGGTAGTACCCAACACACGCCTCTCCAAACGCCTTGAACAATTGCTTGCTGAGGAGATCGCTTGAGACGTGCCATTCGGGGTGCCATTGCACACCGATTTGCAGCGTCGGGGCGCCAATGACCGAAGCCGCCTCGACCAAACCGTCAGGCGCCCACGCCTCCCGTCTCAGCGCCGGCGCAAGCGCCTCGATGCCTTGATTGTGCAGCGAGTTGACTTGCGCTTCGATCGTCCGCGCGATTGGAAAGAGCGCGCCATCGGAACATATCTTGACGCTGTGGGCGGCGTCGTACTGGCGGTCTCTTGAACGATCTGGCTTCTCGGCATGCATCGCACCACTTTCCGGCCTCCACTCCGCAAGCGATGAGCGGAGCGTGCCGCCGAAATAGACGTTGAGTTCCTGAAGCCCACGGCAGATGCCCAGAATCGGCATTCCGAGCGCGATGGCGCTCTCTATAGTTACGGCAGAGAGCCTGTCCCGCGGACGGTCGAGGATCCCAACCTCAACGTCCTGCCGGTCATCCTCCGTCAAGGACGCGGGCGCTCTCAGGACGGCGGGGTCGATGTTCGATTCATCACCTGTCAACACCAAGCCGTCGAGCCGGCGCATGATCGCCGGGACGCCCTCCTCCCTCGCATCTTCGGCGTCGACCGTCGGCAATATGACGCAAGCCACTCCCGCCTGACGATGGAGTGCCTGCAAGTACTTGCGCCGCAACCAGTCGCGGTGCACAGCATCGACCAGAAGACGGTTCGAAGTGACGCCTACCACGGCTCGGGTGCTCTCTGGCCGTAGCAACGTCACGCCACCTGCCCTCGTGTGCGAACCTCGGCAATGGACTGCTCATACAACCGTCGATTTCGCTCTTTTAACTGATCTATGACGCTAGGTTGACCTTGAGGTCCCTTGACAAAGAGCCCGCCCCAGGTCGCGGCAACCTTCGCATAGTTCGGATCCTGCATTCGGATTTTCTGAGCTTTGCGCAACAGCCAAAACGGAATGCCCGGCGAAAGGTGATGCTCAAGGTGGTACTCATCCAAATTCTGCCCGAGGACGGCCCGCTCGAGGAAATTTCCTTTCCGATTCCGGGTGAGATAGACGTTCTGCGTCTCGGTTTCGCACATAGGTGAGTGCTCAGCGAGCTCGATAAACCATCCGAGGACCTGAAACGTGGTGAGATAGGGCACGATCCAGAACAGGACGACGATATAGAGCAGCCCAACAGCATATGACCCGGCCAGGATGCTGATCCAGAAGAGATAGAAGCCATACTTGTCGACAAGTATGCCTGAGCGGCTCTGATCCTCGACATCTGTGACCGAAAATCGATTCGTCCAAAGGTACTTCAGATATGCCACTGTCGCGCCGCCGAAGATCGGCTTCCAGATCATGTTGAAAGCGTACCGCTCCGGAGGCTGCACGTCGTAAACGCCGCTGGCCAGGAAGAACTTCAGGTCGGGGTCCTTGTCCGGGTCTCCAAGATAGGGGTGATGCAAATAGACGTGCGAGATCCGGTAGGCCCAGTGGCGCTGGAACAAGGGGTACGAAGCGAACAGAATGCCCAGGACGTAATTCCAGGTCGTGTTCTTCGCGAGCGTGCGGTGAGCCGCATCATGAGCGATGGTCGTCAATCCGCGCTGATAGGCACCAATTAGAAGGACGGCCAGCGGGTAGAGCCACCATGAGACCCACACAGTCGCGAGCGTGCACGCAGTGATGATAGCGTAATCTTTGGCAATATATGCGGCTCCCGTTATGTTGTCGGGCCTCAGCTCAGAGAGCTGCCTATTGATCTCTCGGCTGAATTGAACGGCCTCATAACGTGATGACCTCAACTTCCAAGCGTCTGCCTGATTCATGAGAACCTCCTCCTGATCGCCTTGCAGGTTGTCAGATTGCGGAAAGCGCCTTGTCCAGATCGCGCAGGATGTCGTTGACATCTTCGATGCCGACGCAAAGCCGGATCGAACCGCCAAATATGCCGGCGGCTTCGCGCTTTTCCCGCGGGACGGTGGTGTGGGTCGTCGAGACAGGATGGGTCACCAGCGTGCGCGCATCGCCTACATTCGAAACGTGATACATCAAGTCGACGTTCTGGATGAACTTGCGCCCGGCTTGCTCGTCCTCCACTTCGAACATGACCATCGCCCCGTGGCCGTATGCAGCACTCAGTGTCTGTTCGACGATTTCCCGATCGGCGCCTTCAAAGAGCCCCGGGTAGAAGACACGGCGTACTTTTGGATGCTCCTTGAGAACGTCGGCCACGATCCTGGCATTCGCGCAGTGCTGCTTCATGCGAAGTGGCAGCGTTTCAAGCCCTTGTATCAGTTGAAAGCTCGCAAACGGAGCGATGGCCGCGCCGGTATCGCGCAACCAGGTCATGCGAGCCTTGAGAAGAAACTCGCTCTTTCCTAGATCGTCGACATCGCGCACCGCGTTATGCCAAACAATTCCGCCATGCGCATCGTCGGGACGGTTGAACAAGGGAAAGCGAGAGGCTCCCCGGTAGCTAAACTCGCCGTTGTCAACGATCAGTCCACCGAGCGTCGTGCCATGGCCGCATATATATTTCGTTGCGGAGTACGTCGTAATGGCAGCGCCGAGATCCGACGGCCGGCATACCAGTGGCGTCGTCGTATTGTCTACGACCAAAGGCACGCCGTACTTTCGGCCGATCTCAGCCAGCTGTTTGACGGGGAGCGGGATCAGACAAGGATTCGAAATCACCTCTCCGAACAGGCATATCGTGCGATCATCAATGGCACGTTCAAACGTCTCTGGCCTTCGAGGATCGGCCGTCCTCACGCTGATCCCAAGACGCTTTAAGGTGTTGTGGAGCAGGTTCCAGGTATTGCCATATAGATACGGAGAGGCGACGACATTGTCCCCCACTTCGCCACTTGACAGGTTGACGACAGCAAGGAACGTCGCTGCTTGACCTGACGCAACGGCGAGCGCGTCCTTTCCCATATCGACGGCGGCGTAGCGCCTTTCCAGCGCGCGCGTCGTTGGATTGATAATCCTTGTGTAGGTGAACCCATCGGCCTTGACATTGTAGACGTCGGCAATGTGGTTTAGATCGCCATCGAGTTCATAAGCCGTATTCTGGTAAATCGGCACTGCGACGGCTTTCGTTGCTACGTCACGCCGATAGCCCGCATGCAGAACAGCAGTCTCGGCCGAAAACGGCAGCTGCCGCTCCCCAGCCGCTCGCGCCGGCATCGTTACGCGAGCCCCGCATGACTCTTGGGCCGACATCGGCGCCGCTGACCGAGCCTGACCGGACCGGAAATATGTACGAAAAGCGCAGCCTAACTGCTCGATCCAGCTGGATTGGATTTCCCCAATACAACCGACGCGGAAGCTGCGCGTCGCAACATGCAGCTTCGAGTAGATGTAAAGGTTGTGGGCCGCCAAGTGGCGATACAGCCCATCGAATCCTGCTTGGTCCACGATTCCGGATGGCGCACTGAACGCGACGCAGACCGGCGACTGCAACTCCGTGGACAGCAGCGGAGACACCACACCTTCGAGTTCTTTGACGAGATCGTCCCTGACCTTCTCATACCTGCAGCGCCTGGCATCAATGCCCTCCTCGTGTAGAATCTCCAGGGCCTTGGTCGTTGCCTGAACGATGTGTGTGGGAGGGGTCGATCGCCATTCACCCGTGCGCTCGAGCGAGAGCCATTGATCTCTCACGTCGAGCACAAACGACCTCGGTTCTTGAACTGCATTCTCCAGCAGCTCGCGAGACGCGATGACAAACGCTACTCCCGGCGGCCCCTCTATGCACTTGTTGCTCGAGGTGACCAGGACGTCAGGTCCACTCTGGCGCAGATCAATATTAAGGGCGCCGAAAGAACTCATCCCATCGATAATGGTCTTTACGCCACGTCGCCTCGCCTCCTCCACGATCGCGTCCAGCGGATTGACGATTCCGGTTGTCGTCTCACAATGCACGAAACACAGGTGCGTAACGCCAGGATTTCGGCTCAGATGCTCGCCAATTTCTTGCGGATCCAAAGGATCGGTCGCTCGCTTGACAAGCCTCAGTGCTTCGACGCCCCACAGCCGCAAAATCTGCAGAATGCGCTCGCCATAGATGCCGTTTATGCAAACGAGCGGCCTGTCCGCTCGGGACACAAATGAAGAGAGAGCGGCTTCCATTGCAAAAGAGCCGCCTCCCTGAATAGGCACCACCGAATAGTCTTCAGCGTTTCCCAGCAAGCTGAGCATCAGCCGCCTCATGCAGGCGGTCACTTCCTTGAACTCGCAATCGCGCGACGCGAGATCAAGCAGCATCCGGCTTTTGACTGCCAGCGATAACGACAATGGACCAGGCGTCAGCAAAGAGCGCTGTCTTGTCAAACCATTCCTCCTCAAGTTGTATTGGTCAATGGATCTGGAGTATGCCCGCGCCACCAGGGAGACCCTGTGGCGAGCGTCGACTTCTTCGGTCAAACGCCATAGATCGCAGCCGCGTTTCGGGTCGGCCTCCGAAAAGCCTGCCGCATGACAAACCTCCATATCTCATCGCAGATGCACGGCGATCTTTGCAAAGCTCTCCTCACCGATAAAATTCAAACCTCCAAGAAATTGGCTCCGCGACCACGCCCTCGAAACGCAATTGGCGCCGACGCGCGCTCTTATCCAGCCGTCACGCATGCGCAGATTTGAGCGCGGCTGCCTTCTTGCGTCACGAAGCGGCGGGTTGGCCGACCGACTTACGTGTGAACCTGCGCATTCAGGCACACTTGACGTTGGAAAACGATGCAGTCGGATCATCGCGCCCGGATGCAGATCAAGGTATGGCACACTTGATCATCGTCGTTCGCAGCTGGAGTCTGATGCGTGGGCTCAAGACCTGGTGCATTCGCACTCCGTCGCTCGTTGGAGGGTTTGTGACGCCGATGACCGTCGTCGTCCATTTCGAGATCGTACAACTTGACGTTAGGGGCGTTTCAACCCTCTCGCGGGATTTTCTCGCGTGAATTTTTTCTGACGTACTCCCATCTGGCGGCGACAAGCCGACGTAGGCAGCAGAGTGCGGAGATTCACAGCGAGCTACAGTGAGAGTCGGACATCAGGACGTCGGCATCCGCCTGCAAGCGCGATACCTGCAGGTAAGTGATGGCCCAATCTTCCGTTCACGTACGATCCTCGCCATACCCCCAGATGGAGGTAGCGAGCTTCTCCGCCGTGCAGGCGAGATCCTCCTGGATGCTGGTACCTGGAAAATGTACGCGCTCGTCGCACATGACTGCCGGTATCACGTCGTTGCGCTTCAATGGAGCGGCCTTCGTCGAGTCCGACTTGAAGACAATTGGGGGCCTTGGATCTCTGGCCGTTTAGCAGATCAGTTCGAAACCTTTCGGCGAGTCGCCGTGAAGCAGAACATGTCGTCCTGCTTAGGACTACGTCGAGCCAACTCCAGGCGATGGCACGTGTCCCTCTCTGCGAGCAATCGCTAGGCTGGCAGTATCGAGGCGATCTGGTTGGACGGATCGCACCTCCGAGCCGTCCTGCTCGCGTTGGCTCCTCTGCAGCGCCTGCTCGTTGATGGCGAGCTTGCGTTCGACGCGGCGTACCGCGCGGTCGAACAGGTTGACGGCGGACCAGAGCGGGTCATCAAGACATCGTCCTTGTCGCTTGTCATGGATGAACTCCCTTGCCTTTTGGGCCGCGCCCATCGCCGGCTTCATGGCAGGATGGCTAAGGATCGCGGCTGCTTTGTCTTGCGATGCGAAGGCGCGGCGCGTACGCGGGCCGCATCGGTCGACGAGCGGCGGGCCAAAAGGAAGCAAGCTTTCCGAAAGCTGGCAGGTCGCGACAGGAGGGAGTCGGGGTCGACTGCTAAGTTCGGATTGGTCAATATACTGAAGCAAGCGCCCGCTCGCTGGATGCGGCCAGGCTCGAAAAACGGGCCCCACCCTCATACTGCTGCGCGAAAGATCGAAGCCGGCCGAGACGCTGCCTGGCTTGGCTAAATGGGAGCTCGGCGTCGCTGCCGCACGCGTAGCAAGAAGCGCTAAGCGAAACTCAACCGACTGGGGCTCGGAATTCCTCTCTGGCCTTTGTCATCGTCGTAGATTCTCATCTGGAGCATGGAAGGCACTTCTTGATCTCCTCCGCTCCCGCCCAGGCTCAATCTCTGCTCGCGTACGCGGTCTCGAATTGCCCGTCACTTCGAGCACGCAACCGGAAGCGGGCGCTCGAGGAGTGGGTGCGACACTTTTGTTCGTTTAGAGCGAAAAGTCCGATCGCGGGCCAGCCCGAGCCGCATCGTCTTTGGCCGGGCCCGCAGGATATTCGATGGAGCGATGCGAGGGACATCTAACCATTAAGAATTGAGCGCGCCATCAAGACATCCACTACCGCTTCCGCTGAATGCTCTAGGGTCTGCTCCATGGTCCTCAGATGAATCTCCGGTGTTGTTGGTGCTTCGTAGCACGAATCGATCCCGGTGAAGTCCTTGATTTGGCCGGATTTCACTTTTGAATACAGGCCTTTTGGATCTCGCCGAGCGCATTCCTCGATCGGCGTATCGACGAAGACTTCTATGAACTCATCCTTGCCAACCAGGCCGCGCACCCTGTCCCGTTCGGCCCTAGAGGGCGAGATGAAGGAGCAGATCACGATCAAGCCGCTGTCCGCCATCAACTTGGCAACTTCACCGACGCGCCGAATGTTCTCCACGCGGTCCGTCTCCGAGAAGCCGAGGTCCGCGTTTAAACCGTGCCGCAGGTTGTCGCCATCCAGCAGCATAGTATGCCGCGACATGCCACACAGCTTTTGATCAACCAGGTTGGCAATCGTCGTCTTTCCAGCGCCAGACAGGCCAGTGAACCAGATGACGCAAGGCTTCTGATTCTTGAGCGCGGCGCGCTCCCTCCTGTCCACGGATAGCGCTTGCCTAACAATATTGGTGTCCCGCCGGAGCGGAAAGGCGATCATGCCGGCCCCGACCGTACGATTCGTGTAACGATCGATGAAGATAAATGATCCGGTCTTTCGATTGAGCTCGTATGGATCGAATACTGCGGGCATTGCGGTCGCAACATCGCAGAAGCCGATCTCGTTTAGGGAAAGCATCCCGGCGGCCAGATGCTCACAAGTGTTGACGTCGATCCGATGTCTAATTGCGGTAATGCTGCCGATAATCGTCTGCGATCCAATCCGCAGGAGGTAATTGCGTCCGGGAGCGAGCGGCTCGTTGTCCATCCAGATCACATAAGCGGCGAACTGGTCGGCGACCTTCGGTCGGTCGTCCGGCCGCGACAGAATGTCGCCACGGCCGATATCGATTTCATCTTCCAGTGTAATGGTAACCGCATCGCCGGCTTCGGCGCCGACAAGGTCGCCATCGTGGGTCACGATCCGCTTGATGCGCGTGGTCCGTCCCGACGCGGCGACAACGATCTCGTCTCCTGCCGAGATCCTCCCGGAAGCCACCGTCCCGGCATAGCCCCGAAAATCCGGGTTTGGGCGGTTCACCCATTGGACCGGAAAGCGGAAAGCCTGGCCTGCGGTGCCGGACGGGATATCAATGCTCTCCAAATGCTCGAGCAGGCAGGGACCATCGTACCAGTTGGCATGAGCGGAGCGATCCACAACGTTGTCGCCGTAGCGGGCCGAGATCGGGACCGGAACGATCGAGGTGAAGCCGAGACCGGCGGCAAAGGCCAGATAGTCACGGGCGATCCGATCGAAGCACTCTTTGTTGTATGCGACAAGATCGATCTTATTCACTGCCAGCACGACATGACGAATACCGAGCAGCGAACAGATAAAGGAGTGGCGGCGGGTCTGAACCATCACGCCTTTGCGGGCATCGATCAGGATGATGGCGAGCTGGGCATGGGAGGCGCCGGTAGCCATATTGCGGGTATACTGCTCGTGGCCGGGAGCGTCGGCCACCATGAAGGAGCGCCGCGGCGTCGTGAAGAAGCGGTAGGCGACATCGATCGTGATGCCCTGCTCCCGTTCGGCCTCCAGCCCGTCCACGAGTAACGCGAAATCGATGTCATTTCCGGCGCTACCGTGCTTGATGCTGTCGCGTTCCAGCACCGTGAGCTGATCGTGGTAGATCATCTTGCTGTCGTGCAGTAACCGGCCGATCAGCGTCGATTTGCCGTCGTCCACCGAGCCACACGTGATGAATCGCAGCTGATCCTTTGTCCTGGCCGGGACCGCTTCCGTTGCCGGCTTTACAAACATCAAAAGTAACCTTCCCTTTTCTTCTTCTCCATTGAAGCGGCTTCATCGACATCAATTAGGCGTCCCTGGCGCTCCGACACAGTCGCAGTCCGCATTTCTGCGACGATGTCTTCAATCGCCATCGCGTTGGATTCAATAGCCCCGCTCAAAGGATAACATCCAAGCGTGCGAAAGCGGATCATCCGCATTTCCGGCGTCTCGCCGCGGTTAAGCGGCAATCGCTTGTCGTCGATCATGATCGTCGCACCATTTCGACGTACTGTGGGTCTTAGTTTTGCGAAGTAGAGCGGAACGACCGGAATCTTCTCGAGCATGATGTATTCCCAGACATCGAGCTCGGTCCAGTTTGACATCGCAAACACGCGCATGGTTTCACCCTGGCGTATCCGTGTGTTGAACAGGCTCCAAAGCTCCGGCCGCTGGTTACGGGGGTCCCATACGTGTCCGGCCGAACGGAAGGAGAGTATCCGTTCTTTTGCGCGACTCTTTTCCTCGTCACGCCGGGCGCCGCCAAAGGCGGCATCAAATCCGTGGAGGTCGAGGGCCTGCTTCAGCGCGTCTGTCTTCATCACCTGGGTATGAAGCGCGGAGCCGGAATCGATCGGATTGATCCCGCGCGCGATGCCCTCCTTGTTGATATGGACAATCAAGTCGAGACCGAGTCGCTTGGCTGTCGCGTCTCGAAAGCTGATCATCTCACGGAATTTCCAGGTCGTGTCGACGTGAAGCAGGGGGAAAGGCAATTTTGCCGGATAGAACGCCTTGATCGCAATGTGCAGCATCACGCTTGAATCTTTTCCGATCGAGTAAAGCATGACCGGCCGTTTGAACCCGGCGACCACATCACGCATGATTTCAATCGATTCAGCTTCGAGACGGCGCAGATGTTTCGGCAGCATATATCTTCTTTTCGATGCAGGATCTCTGTTCTTCGCCGTTCAGCTCCAGCCCAGAGTGGAGAATATGCGCGGAGGAAACGGCCGGCCAAGCGGCCGGCTAGTCCATGAGGTCGAGCTCCATTGGACAGCAGACTTGCAGACGCGGCAGCATTTCGTATTCTTCCGCTGGTGCGGCCGGCGCCGGCTTCACACCTGATCGGGAGATCAGCTCGTGCGGGTTACGGATCTTGGCTAAATCAACCAACGTGTTTTGATCGCAAGCATTCAGATCGCCCATCGCCCTAGGAGTTATTGAGGATCCGCTCAAGCCGCTCGACTTCGCCTCGCAACATCTCGATAGCCGCGTCGCGGTTCTCCGAAACGTTCCAAGCAGTATGGACCGGCTCTCCAGCGTGAGAGGGACCGGATAATGCTCCGGCCTTGGTACTTCGCAAATCCCACCAAGTTCGGAATATTCGACGATAGAGTTCGGTTACCTCACTTCCCCTATCCAGCACTCCGGCTTTCTGTGCACGCACCAGTTCCTGCTCATATCCGAGTTCTAGCAAAAGCTCAGCGCCGACCAAATCAGTCACGGTTTGCATCTCTTCGACGCTCAATTGAGATTGCCATGATTTGACAGAGTTTTCGTCGACGGCCTTTCGTTCCAGGATATTTCGATCCCCAAAGCTGCTGGATCGAAGATAATCTGCTTGTCTCATCCCAGCCGATGCGACGGCCGCTGGGTCACAGCCGAGCCCCTTCAACAGACGCCGGATTTCCTCGTCCGGATGCGCCACGAGCAATTCGTATTGCACGGACTGTGTCTGCGGGCGAGAGCGGTGCGCGGCGAGCTTGGGAAGGCCCAGAACCAAATCGGCGAGTGAAGTTATGATGACGTCGGGCAGACGGAGCATGAGATCGGCGAGACTGGATACGCTAACCGAATGCGGGCTTTCTGTCCGCAGCGGGATGCCCCACGTCGATTTCAGTGAAGCGGCGATGGCATAGGGATTGCGCATCAGAAGGATGTGTGGCGCTTCTGGATAGACAGATTCAAGAAACTCAAGCACGGTCCAATACCGCGGTGTCTTGTCTATGATGATGCGCTTGCCCGCGTCCGCCAGATACTGATCGTATGCTGCATCGGCGTAAGCGCGGCTGGCGATCGTGCGATCTATCCGCCCCAGGAACTCCGAGGTCGCGGCCTTGATCAGTGAGCTGCCGGCCGGATGGCGCTGGTCCACCTTGCCAAATGCTTCAAGCGCCAGCATCAACCAGGGTTCAGGCGGAGCCACAATGTCTGGATGGTGCTGGAGCAAATGCGCCAGGAGTGTCGTCCCGGATCGTGGAAGACCAAGAAGAAAGCACACCGCAGGCGAACGGCCGAAACGTCCGCTCATCGTTCAGACCCTCGTGCCTGAAATGCAAACTCTGCCGGCGCTCGCTCGATTGAGCGAAACAAGCCAGCCGGGGGATCACATGGACGGCCGCTCCCGTGCAAAGTATCAAAACAAGACTTTTGTGTAGCACTCATGAGTTTAGTCCGTTCGGTTCGATCGATCGGCGGGATCACCGAAGATAACTGCAGTCCGCCCCCTCGATTGCTCGACAGTTAAAGCGACGTCAAGCGGCAGCTCAATTACACGAAGATCGATTGCGGATATGGGAAGGTTGGAAAGAGCTATACGGACGTTTGCCGAAGGCCGCCCGCGGTATAGGAAGGCTATTACGTGTAGTCATAAGTTGCCGTTGCTGGGGCATTGAAGCTCGGCATACCGGCGAGCGCGGCAAAGAAGCAGCCCACATCGCGGACATCTCACTTGGCGACGCGCAGCTATCTTGTCAGCGCGCATCGATCCTAATGCAACTTTGCCGTGCATACTGCCGTTGGTCCAAAACACTGAGCCATAGCTCCGGCCAGCCTGTTGTTCGCAAGCCCATCCGTCCGAACTAGACCAACTGTTTGATTTACCTGCACTTGCAGCACTGCCGCCCCCTAATCGGCGCTAAGGACGTTGTAAAGGACGGAACCTGGCTTAAGATGGCTGATCCAGCAAGCGCGCTTGGCTGCATACTGACGGAAACGAGATTGTCCGGCCGATCACATGGGAGGACCATTGTGCTGGGCATAACTGGGCCACAGTGGACGATCCTGATGGCGGTGACCTATTTGGGCAGAGAAAAAGGGGTGTAACGGCCAATCTGGTGTCACGATTTATGCACGTCGACCCTTCCTTCGTGACGACCCCCTCAAAGTTGCTAGAGAAAAACGGTTGCTGCGGTATAAGTCCTCCGCAAACGATGACCGGATCCTGCAGATGTCGCTGACGGCCAAAACGCGCAAGCATCTCGACATTGGCGCCACGACAGACAGCGCAGGATGAGCTCACTTTTGATGACGAAAGCGGCATTGACCGATCAAGCGAGTTCATTGCCAAGGCTGCCACAGTGAGACATCGCGTGGAATGGGCCCGCTCTGGCATTCAGAAGACCAAACGCACGACGGTCAGAAATGGAGCTCGCTAACCATGAGTCTCCCATTCTTCGAATATGTCTTGAAGCAGCGCGGTCGAAGGTGGTTGTGGTCCGTTCACAACGCCGACGGCGCGCAGGTGATGACGGGTTCAGGACGTAACCGCTCCGCCGCCATCTACCAAGCTAACAGAGCGCTTTTTCAATTGCTGCTGAGCGCGCCATATCGCCTCGGAGCTCGAGCTATCCGACAGGCTCGGCGGGGTCGGCTTACGCCCAAACTTTAGCCGTACTCCTACGACGGAGCTTTCGATTACCCACATTTCCAGCAGCTGCGATTCTTTAAGCCACGCACTTAGAGCACCAAGTCGTGCAGCCCGCTCCAGGGCAGATTTCCTTAGCTCTGTAGTCAGAACTTTAGGGACTTTCAAGGCTTCGTCGAGCGCGTCATTGATGAGAGCGGCGTCTCCGGGATCAATTTCGTATATCATCTTCAAGGCCGCAGCGAGTTCGGTATCACTCCGCCTCGGCGGACGCTCAGGAATGTCAGTGGACGCAAGGCTCAAGTCTGCGTAGCAGACATACGCAAGCTGTCACTGCAGTGATCCATCCAGCAATAAACGAAGGCTTACGGGACAGTTACGATCATTCTGATTCCTCGTCAGCTTCTAGAAAGCTAAGCCTCTTAGCGTGAACGTACTTATCCAGACCGGCGCTAGCTGCTCAGATCTGACTAGGAGAGTGGGATGGAGGCGTTCAATAAGCTCAACCCATTCGAGACCCATGTCGATCAGATGTACTACGATCGGCCGCAACAGCAGCAGGCCGACCAAGCCGGATTTCAGCAGCACGTGAATGATTTGCGTCTTCACGGTCGCCTGCCTCCCAATTCAATTAACCTCGGCGAGCCGCCCTGTGTTGCTTCGAACAGAGGTGCGGATCGTTCGGGAATGCCGCACGAGGATGTAGTCCGACAAGGCACCTCGCGGTCCCCGTCGGATTCGTTCGCCTGCTCTGAACGAGACGATCAGCATGTGCTTTTTCCGGTCGCGGATCGCGACGGGCAGTTGCCGGATGGCAATTTCAGTCTGACAGATGATTGGCACGCCATGGATTCAGCTGCCGATTGGCCGCCTTATAGTGTCGATCAGGAGGAGCATTCGTGGGCCGAGGCCGGTGATGTAGCGCCGGAGTCGTCAACATCCGGCGCAAATCGTTCCGCGCAAAATTTGGGGGCATCGATTCTGGGCCGACAGCCCCGGCCGGGCGATGGCAATACCTCTGGACTGACCCCGGCCGCAGCGCAGTGGACCATAGCCTTGCAAACGGGGGCTCCGGGGCGCGCAAGCGGTCAGACGCATGAGGATCCTGTCTTCAGCGAGTCGCGGCTTAACCAGATCCTGGATGGTTGGGCCGAGGAGGAAGGGCAGTCGCAAGACGAGAACCGCGAAGAGGCTGTAAGGCGAATAAAAGCCTGGAGTGAGGCAGGCGACGTCTACGCAGGGCTGGAGCTCTTAAATCTATCCCTGACGACACTGCCGGCCGCCCTTCCGCCTGGGCTTCAGTCGCTCAACGTGAGCGACAACGAGCTGGTGCACCTGCCTGACGCCCTCCCGTCTAGACTGCGGGCGCTCGGCGCCAGCGGCAACCGGTTGACCCGCCTGCCCGACACACTCCCTAGCGGGCTTCAGTCACTTGCCATCGGGGGCAACCGGCTGACCAGTCTGCCTGAAAAGCTTCCAGAGGGGCTTTTGACACTCGCGGTCGGCAGTAGCCGCTTGACCGGCCTGCCAGATACTCTGCCGGATGGGCTGCAGGACCTCGACGTCCGCGGCAACCGGTTGACCAGACTGCCCGACGCCCTTCCCATCGGACTTCAGTCACTTGCCGTCGGCGGCAATCGCTTGACCGCCCTTCCCAACACACTCCCGCCTGAAATCCAAGAGCTCGAAGCCGATGGCAACCGGCTGACCAGCCTTCCCGACACTCTCCCCGTCGAACTGCAAGTGCTCTTTGCGCGCGACAACCAGCTGGACAGTTTGCCCGAGACCCTCCCCCCCGAGCTCCAGAGACTTCACGTCAGCGGCAACCGGCTGACCAGCTTACCCGACAATCTCCCCGTCGAACTGCAGGTGCTCGAGGCACGCAATAATCGGCTGAGCAGCTTGCCGCAGGCGCTGCTAACCCGGCTAGGTTTTGGGTGCATGGTTTATTTGGAGAATAATCCGCTCCCCGAGCAGGTGCGTACGAGTTTGGCGGAAGCCCTCAATTCCCGGGGCTATGACGGCCCGCGGGTCTTCTTCTCGATGGGCGAGGGAACGGCGGTGAATCAGGAACGGTCGCTGGCCGAGGTGGTAGCGGACTGGATGGACGGGGAGCCGGAGGTGATCGACGCCTGGCAAAACTTCGCCAGCGAAGCGGGGGCGCCGGAATACGCGCTCTTCCTCGATAGGCTACGGAACACCGTAAATTATGATAATCCTCATTTCCGGGAGGCCGTCGCCGAGGATCTGCAGCAGGCCGCGATCAGACCGCACTTGCGCGAGCAGTATTTTCAGTTGGCTTTCGGGGCAAGCGAGAGCTGCCAGGATCGCATCACTCTGACCTGGAACAGCATGCAGACCGCACGCCTGAACGCTGATGTCGAGGACGGGGCCTATGACGATCGGCTCGGCGAGCTCATCCAGAAGGCTCGGGTCTTGTTCCGCCTGGGCGAACTCGAGCCGATTGCCCGTCAAAAGGTCAACTCACTCCAGTTCGTCGATGAGATCGAGGTCTATCTCGCCTATCAGGTCAAGCTACGTGACCGGCTGGACCTGCAGCTCATCGCCCCGGACATGCGGTTCTATGACATCTCGTACGTCACTGAGCACGACCTCACCGCAGCCGAGACGCAGGTGCGGAATGAGGAAGCGGCGGGGTTCGCCGATTTTATGGCAACTCGCTGGCAGCCCTGGGAAACGGTGGTGAGCCGGATTGCCCCCGACGCCCATGCAGAGATGCAGAACCGGCTCGCCGAGGCGATGGACGGGGAGTTTCCGAGCCGGCTCGAGCAGCGACTCGCCGAACATCACCTGACCGGAAACAGCGACGCCGAGTTGCAGTTCGGAGCCCAGATCCGCGACGAGATCGCCCGCGAGATCAAGGGCGCACTGATGCGGCAGGTGCTCGCGGATCATGCGCTTGAGCTATGAAGCGGCCGTCCACTCGGCGAGGATGCCGGCGCGCCGAACGGGCTGTTCGTTGAACGTTATGCCGGCAGGATTAGGCACCTGGCAGGCACGAGGCCGCGCAGAGGAGCTTCGAAGACCGCTTGACGAGGAGCCCGCAGAGGAGCTTCAGGAATGGCGAGATGATCACTTCACCTCGTCGGCTTTCGCGCAAGCCGAATTGCATTCAGAGCAGTTCTCTCAAGGAGAGCTTCGGCGAGTGCTGGATCAGCCGTGCCGTCGGCGGCCTCCGTCGCTTCAGAGGAGCTTCAGTGTCTGGAAAAACAATTGCATGACGAGCTTCACGGACTAGGAGACAATCATCCTGCTGCGCCGGTTTAGCGCTGTAACCGGCGACAGTCGCCGGTGCGACGTAAAAGGTGATGACCAAGAGTCGGAGCCAAGTCCATGTCACGAGGGCGAGCGCGAGCTGGCCGATGCTGAACGTTGCGGCGGCAGCGACGAGGGCGACAGCGATGCCGCCCAGAGCGCCGGCTCTCGTGTGGAAGGCCCAAAGATTAACCGTTACGCCGGCGAAGACGGGCAACGCGAAGACTGCAAGCGTGAAGAGCAGCCACGCGAAAACGCTTATGACGAGGAAAACGAGCAGTGGTGCGAAGGTGATCATGGCGGTGGGCTCCGTGAGTCATAGGCCTGACGGTTGTGCCTTTCACCACCACCACGGCGCGAGCGTGAGTATAACCGCAAATAGAAGCCGTCGGGAATGGATGTTCTGCGACGCCTGCAAAGCGATGCACCCGATCCGATGACGTGGCCTTCTCGCGTCATTGACCTTCCGATGTCAGAACCCTGTTAATCGGCTCGGATCCAGAAATCACGTCCACTGGCTAAGGTGCTTGCATAAAACTCTTGAGCGGGCCCATAAGGCGTCAACGTTAGCTCGTTCGAGGTCTGACTCAAGAACAGTAGTACAGAGACTCGTTATGAAGCCCGAAAAACATCGTGCGCATCGAAGGGACCTGAGACGTTGGAAGCTCCACCCGAATTGAATGCTCTTCGGAGCAGCATCGACAATCTGGACGCCGCCCTGATTCACATTCTCGCGGAACGTTTTAGGTGCACTCGAGAGGTGGGAAAACTAAAGGCTCGGCTGCAAATGCCTGCTGCCGATCCAGGTCGGGAGGAGAGACAGACAACAAGACTGCGTGCGCTCGCACAGGCCGCCAACTTTGACCCAGACTTTGCTGAGAAGTTCCTGGCCTTCATCATAACAGAAGTGATCCGGCATCATGATCTTGCTCGTGAAGAGATCGGTAAAGTGTAGAATTGCCTCGTTCAGCATGCGACGCGCGGCCCGTAAAGCTTGACAAGCAAATCCGGCTTCGAAGGATGCGCTGCTACTACGCGGATGTGGACGACTATCCTTGCGTTGCGAGCGGCTCGGTTTTCCTCTCCGCATACTCGGCCGGAGTTGAACCGGCGTCGGATCGACGCTTGGACGTTCTGCGGTAAGGTTCATGTGGGGATCAAAGCGTTGCGCGGGTTAGTCTCACTAGCTCGCCGCAGAAGCATTGCGCAATGCCTTCGGGCAGGAGTCTCGGCAAGGGAGCGCCAGATCGGTGCTTCCAAGCCGGCCAGTCTCGCGGGAGGCGCCAACCTCATCGGCAGCGGCCTGCAAAAAGGTCGAACGTCGGCCCAGTCAATTGATGAAGGCGCCCCAAGGCCGCTCAAGTGGCGCGCCGGGTATTCCGTGATCTTGCGTGCGCCCTGCCAGAGCTCAACAGCCACAATCCTCCGCGAGTTCATAGGTTCATTTTTTCGCGGTGTCCTCGTCTGCGCAGATGATATTTACGCGCTTCGAAAGCGCGTTCCAAAAAACTTAATCAAAGATGAGGACGCGTTGGGGGCCCGTTCCGCGACGTTGAAGGCCATCCAGCACGAGCGTGAAAAACTCTCTCAGCGCGGATCGGCAAAGCTAATTTGCGACGAAGTTTCTACGACCAAAGAGGGCGGCCCGCAAGCCGCCCTACCGCCATTAGCCAGCGTTACTCAAAATTACCGCTGATGTCCGAGTCCAATTCCGAGATTTAAGGCCTTCTGGCGCAGCGCGCCGGCGCTGCGTCTGGTCATTTTTGCTAACTTTATGACCGGGGTCCGAGCCTTCGAATGAACTTTGAGCTCTTTGATATCTGCCTTCGTCCACTCGCGCCGCTTGACGCGTTTCTTTGTTGCTTTTTTCACGATGAATGCTCCTTCTGAGAAGAGCGCTTCTAACATAGTTTTTTCTCAGCGACGACCGTAAAAAAGAACAGTCATCGGAACTCGCGCCAGGTATTAGCTCGGTCATGCCTTCGGAAGACAAGGCGTCTGGACTAGTGCAGCTGTGGAATTGTAAACTTCGTACAGACGCTGTGTAGAGAGGCTTCGCTACAATTGAATGCTCAATCCACGCCTTTCTATTCGAAACTAAGCACGTAGACTAACATGTTCTGGAATGAGCAAGCCAATCGCGATGAACTTGAACAGCTGCATCTCGGGAGGTTGGTGATTTGTATTAAGCCTAGAGTGATCAAACATCGAGCCCTGAGAGACATCGGGGCGGTCTCCTGCTATGGTCACCTTATGACGATTATCGCGCTCGTTCTCTAAACGCCAGGGCTCCCTTGGGGCATGCGCGAATACGAGATCGGTCAGGTCTTCGTGTCGGTCGTTCGGGCTCGGCTCAACGCGTTGGAGTGCACGAAGACATCAGCTCCTCCATTCCGTAGGTTGGATGAAGCCATATCGTCCCTTGGTCGCGTTGAACCACTTCACAGTACGAAAAGCCATTGCATTTATATCCAAACTGAACTTGCGCAATCTAGTCGGCGCACGTGGCCATCAGCAAGGGATTGAGCGGCAAGCCGTCACGCCGATAGCCCTTGCCCGTGCTCAATCGCTTGCCGGGCAGCGCTTTCTGCGCGCGCTGGTTCGTAGCTGCAAAGACACCGGGGGCGGCTACCCATCTTCGCGCTCTTGCGCGATCTCCCGTTTAACCTGACGCTGCATAGCACCCACATCTACCAATTCGAGCCTTTCAAGAGTCTTCCTTCCCTCGTCGGTGATAATCCAGCACCCGGCCTCTCGGTCGATCAGCCTTTGGCCAAAAATATCGAGTTGGGGCGCTCGGCTCGCGATACGCTTCATACGCGCCGGCCACTCTGGGCCGCTGCTGTAATAAATGGCCAAATGCTGTTTAACGACTTCGATGCTCGCCCGTCCGTGCGGCTGGCCGGCAAGTATCTTCAGTATGGACAGCTGAAAACTCACGCGCGCACGCCATCGAGTCGGGGAAAAGCTGCATAATACTTATCCGGAGGGAAGCCGCAGCGCCGTGCGCGGCTTTTCAAAAGAAACCTTGCGCCATAAGCCTAATGAGCAAAATACCCGCCTACCGTCGACGCCGTAAGCAAGGTTCTCGACGGGATCGGCGACATCCTGGGTCAGCGGAGATAGCCGCGTTGGCTACGCGTCTGACGAGGTCTCAACTGCCGTCTTCGACCGATTCGGGATCAGACTACGTCGGTGGTAACCGCGCTGTTGCACATCTTGGCGAATAACATCGCTCACTGAACGCACCGCCCGCTTCTTTCGCTTCCAACTGCCGGCCAACCCCGCAGGGATCGCAAACCCTCGCGGAACGACCAAAAGATCGCGTCTTCCGTTCACATAAATATCGAACATGTCGTCCCTCGGTTGACACCAGCGTAGATCGCCGGTTCATACGTTTGGTGACATCGAAGCAACAGTTGCGCGTAAAGAACTACGCGAGTTGTCTCCTGATTTCGCCCGCACCTGAGAGTGCACGGCGCAATCTCGCTTCTCCTTCACGTGCTCCCGATTGCCTAGAATGCAGGAGCCTTCGCGCGCGCCTTATTGTCGCTAACAGATTCCCCTTATCCGGGCGTCGTTCAAGGCAATAAGCGTTGTAGGCTACCGTCGGATCGATAACGAGCCGGTGAACTGAATTGTCCTTTGGACAGAGGCCTGATCTGTGATGCGAGGGACTTTTGCCGCTCCGACGAATTCGATTGAGCATTTGTCTGCCGTGGCAATTCTCTTTTTTGTTCTGAGTTTATCCCTGATCGCGCGGTCGAATCGTACTCGGATGCTGACGTTACAACGTACGTGAGAACCGTGGCGGGTGCGATGGTGCCGACGGACTCGACGTGTTCACGTCCCAACTTACCGCCCGTTCATAGTGCGATTGAGGATGACGGCGGCACTGGCAGGCTGGCGGCGAAAGTGAGCAATAGGCAGAAGGTAAACGCCGGATCGTATTCCCGTCGCCGCCAGAAACAGCGAGTACAGACACAAGGGCTGTCGTGGATTTCGAAGCGGCAATGAGGCTTGTCCGCTTGTCCTGTGTCGACCTTCTTTGAATGTGGGCATGCTCGGGAGCCAAAGCTCTTCGGCGACGACCTGTTGAGCGTAATCAATCACGAAAGCGCAGCGGGAGGATATCTCACGATCAAGCGCGCAGGTCTGTTCGTTCGGGCAGTCTTTGAGCGGACTTGCATGGTTCTGCTTCTCGAGGTTGGCGGCGCAGAGGACTTTGGTCTGACATAGGCCGCCCACCCGCTGGAGATCGCGCAATACGTCTCCATAGCCGCAGCAGGCGCGTTCTCGGAACCCCGGCAAGCACGACGCGCTTGCTGAGCTGTTCAGGAGAGTAGGCTTTTTGCGCCATGGTTTGAAAGGCAGATGCGGACAGGTCAAGGGCGATCACATCGACGTGCTGCGGGCTCAAGTAAGGCCGGTTCGGATGTCCGGGCCAGGCTCGCGCGCAACCGGCTGAGTAAATGCCTCAACCGTCAAGGGCATTGACGTGTGCAGATTGGCTAACCACGCAGACCCTTTGAGACGGCCATGGCTGCCAGAGGCAGACTTGTTCTTTTTACTAATCAAACAAGACCGATATGTGGGAGCGAATCCTTCGATCCGGATGGCCCTGCCGGTAGGCGGAAAACCCTCCAGCGAGGTCCGCCAGGTGTCGTGAGACAATAGCGCGCGCGCCGATTTGACGCCAGCATCACCAGTTGTTCTCGAATCGAGTGGTCGCCGCGCCCCTGTCCGGGATCACGCTTAGATTACAGATTGACCCACAATCCAATTCGCAGACTCCCTCTGCCGAAGTCAAGCTAACCAGCCCATGCTGGCGGCAATGCGGTCGGGGTTCGGAGCTCAATCACATCGGCGAAGACGGTCCAATCGCGAACACTCTTTTGCTTGCAGAAATCGCTCTCCGCCTGCTGTGCAGCAGCGCACAGCGAGGCGGCATCAACCTTGAACGTCGCCTGACAGGCACGATGTTCGTGCCCGGTATCGTCACAAACGATCTTGATGAACCGAACATTAAATGAAGTCATGGCATCCTCTTCTTGTGGGTTTGCTTATCCACCATTCTGCCATTCGCTCCACAAGTGTATTTGATCTGCCTCAAGCGTCATCCGCAACCGGTTGTCCGCCCCTCCATCGAGATAAGTTTGAAACTTGGTAGCGCGTCTCGCGCGCTCCTGTTGTCGCGCAGACCACGCGGCCTCTGCTTTTCCAGCTTGGCGAGATCGCACTCTGTCTTGCGCCGAGGGATAACGCCTTCTGGTCTGCGCATGCCCTCGACTGACAAAATTGAACGACCGATAACTCGAGGAATGTCTGAAGAGACGATTGAGGGCCGCATGCGCCGTCACGCCCGAGCTGTCGGCTATTGATCTCTATCGATCCATACTCGACCGCTGGCAATATCGAGAGGCCGCTAACTTTACACGCGATACTTGGTGGTCCCACGAGACATTCCCGCAAACACCAGGTCGTCGCGCCAATCGCCGAGCAGAGCCATTTCTGAGGCGCGCCGGCGGCCGAGGCAATCGATGGCGAGACCTATGCGCACGTGATCGTGGGCCAAGATGAGGCAGATTGCCCCTGCGGCCGCGACCGCATAGCCGATGATCACGCTTGTCGCAAGCCAACGTTTCGATGAGCCCAGGGCTCAAGACTTCAGCGCCAAAGCCTTTGACCGGGATCTGCCCGGCAAGGCCACCGATATTGGCAGGCGAGCGATCAATTGAACATCCGCTTGCCGGCTATCGCAACGTTGAGGACAAATGCCGTCGTGGCCCATTCGCGAGCGGTGCGCCTCAAATCAACCCCGCTACACGGTGGCGTGTCCCCTCGCGGATCGCCCGACTTGGGACATGTCGCCAGCCAACGCGGGCCTGTGGGCCCGCAGCAGCCGCTGGAGCTCCGCCATTCTGGATGCGCATCAGCTCTTTTTGACCTGTATCAAATACTGCGGCGACTGCCTACTGATAGAAGTGAGCTTCCCGTCCAAGGTCACACACATGGCAGCAAGAAAGACTTGGCGCCCCATCATCTTTTCATGTCCAGATACCGGCGACCGAGTTCAAGGACTTCTGCCGGACGTGCCCGAGCCGCGTGCCGATGACCTCCACACAATAACCTGCGCCGCGTGCGACGGCGTCCACTTCATCGACCCGCGGACGGGCGCGATGATCGGCGCCGAGCGCAGCTAGGCTCATCCGAATGGGTGTCAAGCGAGCTCCGGCGTCTTCCGGTTCTCGGGGATGCCGCCTCGCTCACAAGGGCGCGGCCGACGTCACAACAACCCAATGCCCCACGTTGACGCCGTGGGACAAAGAGATTTCCCACCAACGAAGGATGTCCGACATGACAGACCACGGGGACATTCGTCCCGCCGCCGGCGAGATCGCGGGAGCGGCAGTCCAGTTCTACTTCTGCAGAACAGCGGTTAATACCAAGCGCCGAGGACCTGAGCTGATCCATATCGATTCGACCAAGGCCCGGGAGTTGTTTCGCGGCGCCAATCCTAATATTTCGGGTGGCGAGCCGATCAAGTCCCGGCACGATAGGTTCAACGGCTCCGCGGCCGATAAAACCCCGGCCGCGGCTGGCGCAATCGGGACCACGCCGCCTGGGCAATATTGGGCTGAGCCTGCTCGCGCGGCGGCCAAGCCATCTCGTGCGTAGTTCAGAAGGTTGCCTGAATTTGTCAGCCGGCAGCGATGAACACCGTCCAAGATCTACTGGGGACCTGACCTGGGAGCGGGTCGAAACGGCGCCGCCCTTTGATCAGGATCTGGAGATTGCCGTGATCGAGGGGAATGCCATTCACCGGGTGGTCTTTCCTTGCCGCCGGGCCTTCGGCGGCTGGATCAAGGCCAAGACCGGAGAACACGTAGCCGTGCAGCCAACGCACTGGCGCATATGGCCAGATGGCGGCGGCCGTCCTGCACAATAGATTGGTGTGAGCTGAGGCGCGTTCTGCTCCGGTGGCCCTCGTGGGAAACAATGTAGAGTCGATCGAATGGGAGGGTCTACCAGGAAGCATGTCGGACCACATCTGGTAAGGCTATGGCACTGCCGCGGCAGCCGCCGCGCTGCCTCTCGTGCTGTCGTCGACAAGATCCGGATGCAGAAGGTCGCGCTGGACCTGATACGCAATGCAATCGAGGCCGTGGTTTCCTGCCCGCGAGGCGAAGTTGCTGTCGACAGGTTTACAGTTGCTCATAAGGACCCCGGCATCAGCGCTGATATCACTGACCGACTGTTCCAGCCCTTTGTCACGACTAAAAGGCATGGCATGAGTGTGGAGCTATCAATCTGCCGGACGATCATCGAGTCACATGGCGGCCATATCGTCGCGCAAGCAAATCCGGGTGGCGGCGCGATCCTTCAGTTCACCGCGCCATTTGTCGAGCTTAGTGAAGAGACAGCATGATTGGGCGGCGCATTCTTGTGATCGACGATGACGCCGCAATGCGGGACTCGCTCGCGTTTCTTCTTGATGTTAACGGTTTCTACGTAGCAACCTATGAGACGGCGACCGCGTTTCTTAATGACGTCGCGAGCGGTCCAGTTGATTGTATTGTGTCGGACATCCGCATGCCGGGTATGAGCGGTTTCGAGCTAGTCGGTAAAGTGAAGGCCAATCGCGTCAACTGCCCCGTCGTTTTAATAACTGGTCATAGCGACGTATCGCTCGCAGTCGAAGCGATGAAAGCGGGTGCGGCCGACTTCCTCGAGAAGCCGTTCGTGGAGGAGCTGCTATTGCGTGCGATCAATAGTGCTCTGGAAGCGCGGCCGACAAAACCAGCCGATGACGCAGCAAAACTCCAGGCGGAAGCCCGCCTCGCGTGCCTCTCGTCGCGCGAGCGTGACGTCCTGCAGGGACTATTAGCCGGCAAGATTAACAAGGTGATCGCCCATGATCTCGGCATCAGTCCCAGGACAGTCGAGGTTTACCGTGCAAACCTCATGGCCAAGACCAATGTCCGCAGCATGTCCGAGTTGATGCGGATCGCCATTGCCGCGGGACTCTAGCACCAGCGCAAATGGCGCGAATGGCTTATTCATGCATTCAAGCTGCGCACTCCTGTCGAACGGACGGTTTTCAGGCGCACCGCACCGAGTGGGTCATGTTGTCGATGACGGCTACCGATGCAACACAGGCTGCTGGTTTCTTGCATCACGACGGCACACGAAGCAGATCAATTACGTCGGCCCACATTTGTGCTCCGATGGACAGCGGGTCTGTCGTCCCGGAGAACGGGGGCTACGGCAGCGTATCGTATGATCATCGAGCGCGTCGACCACGTCGGTCAGCGTACATCGATCGGGATGCCGTCAATATCTGCCTGGTCACCTCCGCGGCCGACCGATGCTGACGGGGATCAGAGCCAAGACGCCCGAACAAGACTTCCTGCGGCAAGCCGAAAGTGGTGGTGGACGACAACTTTTCGGCTGGCTGGAGCTCTTCACGGGTGCGGCCGTGCTTTCCGACGGTTTCCATGGACGCGGCCGAGGAAGCCAGCATGCAGCTTTCTAATCCGGTTTGGCCATGTTTGAGCAAACAAGGGACCGCGCCGCCCCCATTCAAAACGCCCTGCTCATGGCACTTACGGGTAAATACTTAGGGACTTCTACCTAGGGAAAACATCCAAATTTTCGAGTTCGTCAGGAGCAGCCAATCTGCGTCCCATCGATGTCCGCAAGAAAGGGTCCGCCATGCACGCCCAGGCCGCCAAATTTACCGAAACCAGCCGTTATCCGACCGGCGTCTTGCGGGGCAACCTCAACACTTCGGCGGCTAAGTTGATTTACGCCAGCTCAAATTCAAAGCGCGCTACGTTTTTGCCTCGAACGGCGCAGAAAATAGCGGCGTAGAAGGACACCGAATTCGGCTTGGGCGATCTTGTAAGTGGCAGAAACGCTTCCGGCCTACATTGTGCCTCCAGGAGCACCGGAATGACCATCGACCTTTTGCTTCGAGAGCATCGCAACATTGATCTGCTTCTGGCCGCTCTTCAACGCGAATTGGAGATTTTTGAGGGAGGGATCGGTCCCGATTATGAGGTCATTCGCGCGATTATCAGCTATTTCGAGGTTTACCCCGAGCTGTACCATCATCCACAGGAGGACTTGATTTTTTCGAAGCTCAAGGCTCGCGATCCCGATGCAGCTGCAATCGTCGGCGATCTCGCGCTTGAACACCAGGAAGTGGCCGACCGTTTGCACCACTTCGCGCGAGCTATTGACGCCATCCTCGCGGATCGTGAACTCTTTCGGCAAGACGTCGGCGATATCATACGCGACTTTATAGTATGCGAGCGGCGCCACATGATGTGGGAAGAACAAGATTTCTTTCCGGCCGCACTGAAGGCTCTCTCGGCACAGGAATGGACCGAAATCGCTTCCGCCGTCACCGATGATGGAGATCCCCTGTTCAGCGAGACAGCGGCAGCCACTTCGGATGCGCTAAGAGCGCATATTCTGCAATTGGAGCAAGAAGCTGAGGCCGAACGGAGCTCGGTCGCAATTTCGTCCGCCAAGGCTGGCAACCCGTGACACGGCTCCGAGACGTAGGGGCCGTATTGATCAGCGCCGTCTTACAGCAGGAATTAGACCTCATGCTCATCCTGTCGAATGAAAATGGGGGTGTTCGCGGGCATGTAGGCTGCCGCACCGCCAAAATGGCTTTCTGCGCACGATGATCGCTTCCGGTGCCAACGGCATGGCCGAGCCTTCCTGAGCTCTGGTTCCGGCACGTTCCACAATGTGATGTCGCAGGTCCGGCTGTTGCGCAGTGACGCGAAACGGATGCCTCTGATGTCCGCCGCCGTACAACGACGGACGATTGCCGCCGCGCGGGTGGGGCGAAGCACTCCCACCTCTTTCCCAGCCTGGCACGCTCTGAATGATCCGACCGCGGCCGATTCGACCCACAGCACCCCAATTGCCGGGCACTGCTCGCGCGGGCACGTTTAGCACGAACTGCAAGGCGCTGGACGACGTCCTCACTCTGCGCCGAGCCGTGTCGGATCGGAGATCGCCATGATTCAACTGGCCTGTGCTGAGGGCAGGACTACGCTCACGGCTGAGGAGCACCCTATCGGCACCAGTGCCATCTTCAAGCTCGTGACATCCTCCGCGTGGTCCGCTCATAAACTCTCAAACAGAGGCCCAAGACGAAACCCGACCAATGGGTGGAATCGGTCGACCAAGGACTGCCTTAAGCAGGGGTCAAATCAAATCAACCGCTCATGCATTGTCTACGCTTGCAAGATCCTTGGAGCCGGGTTTTTCGTATCGTCGCGCCGAGCATAAGGTTTCCAGGCTGGAAAGCGCACCGAGTTTGCGGCTCGTGCCCTGCGGTGACGCCCGGCATCACCGTCCTCGTCGCGTCGTAATCGTTGCCGACGTGCTCTTGACCGACAAACCTTGGTGTAAGTTTATAAACCTCAGGCTAACGGTCGCATACCACGGCATAATTGAGCTACGCTGAGCTTGTGCTTCAACTGAGCTCAGATTTTCGGCGAATGTCCTTGCCGTGATCGAACCGGCGGTTGTCCTCTCTCCGCCGATGGAAGTCCGCGCGATGCGTCAGCGTCGCTCCTCCCGGACTTTCGCCCGGCCCGCTCAGCGGGGCCGGGCTTTTTTTTATTCCCAAGGCTCCATCGATCATCTACAGCGCAAATGACCGCAACAGATCCGCTTTGTCGGGAAGAGACCCAAGCCCGGATCAATGGCCTCGCGGATCGGATGCAGCGCGCAGTTGGCGGGCGGCAGCGACCATGTTCGCTAGTGCCGGCCGCACTTCCTCCCATTTGCGCGTCTTCAGGCCGCAGTCCGGATTGACCCAGAGCTGCGAATCCTGCAGCCGGGTCCGAGCCAATACCATCAGTTCCTTCATTTCGCCCGCCTCGGGAACGCGTGGGGAGTGGATGTCGTACACGCCCGGTCCGATCTGATTTGGATATTCGTAGTTCCTGAACGCGTCGAGTAGTTCCATTTTCGAGCGCGACGTCTCGATCGAGATGACATCTGCGTCCATTGCAGCGATCGCACCGATGATGTCGTTGAACTCCGAGTAGCACATATGTGTATGAATTTGCGTTTCATCGGCGACGCCCGATGAGCAGATGCTGAAGCAATCCACGGCCCAGTCGAGATAGGCCGTCCACTCAGATCGACGCAACGGCATTCCTTCGCGCAGTGCGGCTTCGTCGATCTGGATCATTGTCGCACCAGCATTCTCGAGATCGCGGACTTCGTCTCGGATCGCGAGCGCAATCTGGCGACAGACCTCGCTTCTGGGAATATCATCGCGAACAAAGGACCAGTTCAAAATCGTCACCGGTCCGGTCAACATGGCCTTCATCGGCTTCCTCGTTAGTGATTGCGCGTAGCGCCACCAGTCCACGGTGATAGGCTTCGGCCGCACCACATCGCCAAACAGGATCGGTGGCCTGACGCAACGCGAGCCGTACGACTGCACCCATCCGTTCCTGGTAAATGCGAAGCCGGCGAGGTGCTCGCCGAAGTACTGCACCATGTCATTGCGCTCGAACTCGCCGTGCACGAGGACGTCGAGACCGATGTCCTCCTGCCAACGTACGGCGCGCGCAGTCTCCTCCTTGAGGAACCTGTCGTATTGCTCGTCACTTATCGCGCCTCGCGCATGCGCCGCACGGGCATTCCGGACCTCTGTGGTCTGCGGAAACGATCCGATGGTCGTGGTAGGAAAAGCCGGTAGTCCGAAACGATTGCTTTGGATCTCGGCACGACGGGCAAATGGGCTCCCGCGTCGACGCATGGTCTGATCGATCGCTTTCATCCGGACAGCGACATTGGCATCACGGATTTTCGGCGAAGTCCGGCGAACAGTCGCGGCACATTCCGACTCGGCAAGAGCTGGCGCAACATTCTGGTCGCCTGCGAGTGCCCGCGCCAGGATCGCAAGCTCCCGCATCTTCTGGACCGCAAAAGCGAGCCAGCTCTTGACGTCGGAAACGAGCCCGGTTTCAAGTTCAACATCGACCGGCACATGAAGCAGCGAGCAGGATGGGGCAATCTGTACACGGTCCTTGCCGAGCTTCGCAATCGCGGGTTCGAGCCGCTGGCGCAGCGACGACAAATTCGACCGCCATACATTCCGGCCGTCGACGACACCGAGCGACATGACGAGATCACTTCGGCCGCCAGCGATGATCTGGTCCAACAACTGTGGCGCTCGAACTAGGTCGAGGTGTAGTCCGGCAACTGGCAGGCTCAACGCGGTATTCAGATTGTCCCCGAGGTCGCCGAAATAGCTGGCAACTAAGATCTTGATGGCCGGCACCTCCTTGGCGAGCCGATCATAGGCATGTCGCAAAGACTGCCGCGCCCTCTCATCCAGATCAAGAACCAGGCAGGGCTCGTCGAACTGAACCCAATTTGCCCCACGTTTGGCCAATTCCTGCAGAACCTCGATATAGGCCGGTAACAGTTCATCCAGTAGTGAGAGTGGCTGGAACGCAGGATCGGGACTCTTGCCGAGCTTTAGGAATGTGACCGGCCCGATCAGGACAGGGCGGGTCTGAAAGCCAAGGGCCTTGGCTTCCTCATACTCCTCGATCGGCTTGCGAGAGCATAGCCTGAAAGTCTGCCCTCTGTGAAACTCGGGCACCATGTAGTGGTAGTTGGTATCGAACCACTTGGTCATCTCCTGAGCGGGTGCGCCAAATCCGCGCGGTCCGCGACCGCAACTCGCATCCTGATCGTCGCATTGTGACCCCCGGGCCATGGCGAAGTACGTCTTCAGCGAAACGGATTCGGCGTTCGAAGCGTAAATCTCTGGGATGGCGCCAACCATGACACTTGTGTCGAGCACCTGATCATACAGCGAGAAATCGTTCGATGGAATGACGGTGACGCCGATAGATTTCTGACGAGCCCAGTTTGCGGCACGCAGGCCAGCTGCGTCCTCGAGCAACTGCAGTTCGCTGCGTTTTCCCGCCCAGTAGCTTTCAAGAGCGAGTTTGAGCTCGCGCCTTGGACCGATGCGTGGCGTTCCAAGCGTGGCAACCGGAAGGGAGAGAAGAGACATAAGTTAACCCCATGTTGGGGGCAAAGGCCGTGGCGGACGCAGGCAGGGGAAGTCGCGCGGTGCGACGGCTGCTTGGCGCACCACCGGGACACCCCGCCCGTGGACGAATAATTGTCGGGGCAGGTCTCCTGGCTCGCGGGTCATCGCTTCTGTCCGGCCTTCCCGAAGCCGCGCAGGCTTCAGTGACATCGTTGGACAGCGGCTTGCCGCTCACAGTTGCGGGGGCAGCGCCGGCATTGTCACCGGCTTCCCTCTTAGCTCCGGATCAAGTGGGACCGGAGAACCTCGACGATTTGGATTATCGGCAAGACAAGTCTTCCGTCAACCTCTCAGATTATGTCGCAAGCTGGTGCTGCAGCATCCGCTACGCGAATGACCGCGCATCCTTATCGCTGAGTCGATGTAGATGCGCTCTGCAGTCAGCGATATTGTGATGACCATCGCAGCTGCCCTCTGGCCGCACGCCAGTTCGGTGGAAGGGATAAAAGCGGCTTCCGCGGTCGGGACTTCTGCCTGGAGCAGAACGCATTTGATGCGTGTCCCAGGCTTCCCAGCAGGTTTTTCGAGCGCGTCCGCCATCCAGCCGCCCTCTCGACCAGCTGGATCCGTGCTGCACAGGCCTAAGACACGTGGCAAAGTCAGCAACATACCTGACCGGCACGTTGATTTGCAGTGCCAGCCAGACTCCAAATGCTCGGCGCGAGTGCCGGATGTCGCGAAAGAAGCGCCAAACGCGCTCTGGCCTCTCGGCCGCGAGTACCCAGAGGCATGCCAGAGGACGAAAGCTGACACTCCGGTAACGATAGTGAGCCAAACAGTTCTGTGGCGGCAAACGTGCTCCCAATTCTCATCAGGAACTTGGTCGAGGCGTTCAGCTGCGCCCACCGAACATTCGGCGCGTGACGAGGGTGCATAAGCCGCGCTGAACGGAAACATCGAGACGCCCGCACGTCGGAAAGCCGACAAAGAGGGCATAGAAGCGGTGCGAATTGCCGTCTATTAACCTGGCACGAGGAATGCAAGTCTTCGGCATGCCCAGTCTCCTCCTGCTGGGCATGTCTAGCACAGCAACTTGAGGCTGTCGCCGGCAACGAAGTTAGCGGCGCGTGATAGAGCGCCTGCTCGCACGGGACACCATCGGTCCCCCGTCGCGTCGTCGCTAACTTCTTGCGCTCGCGCATAACAGGCTGAAGTTGCCCGCTCTGCAATGACGTGTGGATGAAACCAGATAGGCCAACAGTCATGAGAAAAGTGTCTGGAAGACGCGCGTTATTGTTTTGTCTCGGTCGATCCCTGATCTGTCTAGCCGGGCTGGCTGCGACTGGCGACCGTGCTCGCGCTATCGAGAGCCCCCATATCGAAAGATTCAAGTCAACGTGGCGAGCGCAAGACGGTGAGACAATAGAACAAATTATCTCCAACGTCTCGAAAGTTGCACGGTTCGTCCCTCGAATGTGGGGCGTCGCTGAACTTGACGGAAACGACTATGTTTTCGTTTCGTGGACCAGGCACGCGGATGATGTATTAGACGAACAGCACGTTATCACCTGGAGGATCGCACTCGACGGCACGTTTCAACTTGCGTCGACCTATGCAAAGCCGATCGAATTGGGCTGGCACGCCCTGGCGCTCGGGTTGATCGCCAGTGAAGTCAAGGATGGCGAAAGGGACGCAAATCTTCGCTTTCTGCATGATCCGAGCAACTTCAACTTCGTGACGACCACGCAGGGCCCGCTCGGCGATCTCCTGCGGCAGGGCCGCTGCACTATCGTTGAGCCTGTTGGAGTGGACTACTTGCCGAAGCAGAAGGACAAGCCGACCGAAAAAGGTGATCTGTGGCGCGTTTTGCTTTTAGTGAACTGTAATATCCCAGGGCCCCGTTTTTACACCCATAACGGGGTCATCACTTTCGAGAAGAGCGAAGGGCAAGATTGGGAGCCGCAATCCTCCTTTGCCAAGCGTATCGCCGCCTTTCCTCCTGGCTCCTGGTTCGCTCGGATGGAGCCCAAGGAACGGGAAGAGTAAGAAGGGGCGAAAGCCCTCCGTTTAATGGTCGCGCGGAGCAAAGATCGCGCCGCAGCTCCTTTACCGCCGACCGCCTCAGAGTAACTGCAAGACATATCAGCGCTAAAGTGTCGGTGCTTACGCCTTCGCAACCGTCGCGAGCCTTTCCCGCAGCCTTTAGCCCGTCAGGCAAAAATCGGGCAGCACGATTACTCGAGGCTTTCCGCGACAGTCGAGCTCAGAGGCGCATACCAGTTGGCGAGATTTTGCTCCCAGCGCACCCGACGCAGTGAGAGAACACCGATCTGCGAGGGAACCAGCTCTCCATGCCACTCTTCAAGGGACCGGGCTTGGAGATGCCTCGGGCCCTGATCCGGCGTGCAGGCCGCGCATCGCGCGATTGACTGGTGAGCATGCCGACGCCGAGCCGGCACGATCAAGCGCTGCGACAAACCCATTAAGAGGGTAATGGGGCAGTGTCGGCATACCCTCGAACATCGGCCGTTTCCGACTGGCCCCGGCGACGAGCCCCGGAGCCGTGCGCGAGGCATCGAGGAACGACTGATTCGGCGCTAAATTTCCTCGCGCGCATTCGTTTGCGCGTCATAGATCCGGACTTGAAGCATGGGAAAACGCTTCTTTAGTTCTGCTCCGCCTGCCCTGGCGCCGTCTTTGGTTGCGAATTCAGCTCTGAGTCGGCCATCCACTTCAAGTGCGTAAGAAGAGACCGGCAATTCCCGTGGAGCTGCAGCCATTTGATTCCCATTGTGTAGTGAGGTCGTTGAGAACGATTGTAGCTTGAGTCGGCTAAACCGCACCAGAGCGGCCTGCCCGAGTGCCGCGATGGGGCAGCCATGATGCGGATTGACGCCTCGTACCGAATGGCATCAGGATGGTGCTCGCGATCGTCCGAACACGCGGGCGGCATACCCCTCGTGCGGTGCGTATACGACGAAGCCACGCAGGTTGCCGTTCCACATCTTCTGGCGCAAACGCACGCCCTCGTGCCGGGCTTGCCGGGTCAATCTTCACCTGTGATCGCGGTGAAGCGCACTACGACAGAGCGGCCGCCAGTCGCGCCGCCCACAACAATCGGGCTCTTCTACGAACGGGGCGGCGGCACCACGAAGATTATGGCGCACCGCAGAGGTGCGAAAGGCCACAATGCGATTGGCATTCACGCGTGGCTCTCCAAAAGATGGCTCGCGGATTGGCGGTTTGAGCAAACGATACCGATTCATTTACGCAGCGAGTCTTGAGCTGAACTCCGCGGCGCCTTTGTCCAGATCTCAGAGGAAGCGAGACCAGATTTCTTTCGAAAATCAATCTCGTCCTGACAAGAACTTACAGCGAAATGTCATCGCCCTCGCTGAAACCGTCGGCAGCCTTCTGTCTGCCGATGCGGGTTGCCACAAGCATAGCCAGGTTGCTCCTCCCCGCCTGACTTCCACTCGACGTCAAGATTCATACGCGACTTCATCTTGAAGTGCGTGAGAAAACAGCGTTCGAGGCTTGGCTTTCTCTCGCATACCAAGTCCGCCGCCGAGCGATGGAGATCTCCTCCTCAGGTCGAGAGGGTGCAGTACCCGCCCCGTGAGAAAGACCGACGAGGCTAAGGATACCGCGACACGCACACCGGAAGAAATCGCTTGAACCTCACGCAGCGTCAGGTCGTAGCTTGGAAATGAAGCTCACGCTTTCATAGATCAAGCGTCGAAAGATGCGGCCGAATAATGGACAAGCATTTAAGCAGCCGAATGCGGCGGCGCCGGATCGTGCGTGAACATGAACCAAGAGCGAGAGGTTTTTGTCGGGATGAAACACCGCGTAATGATGGTCGCATTGTTCGCTATCATCGCATCTCCGGTCTGCGCGGCGAAGCTCCGCGGTCCTCCGCGCATCCTCGACGGCAATACGATCGAGATCGAGCGATCCAAGCTTCGGCTCTCAGGCATCGAAGCTCCCGAAACTGACCAGATTTGCCTCGACGCCCACGGTCGGAAATGGGCTTGCGGCCTAGCTGCTCGCGACGAGCTGATCAAGCATTCGAACGGACGAACGTGGGATTGTCATACCACAGGACGTGATGAATACGGCAGGTCACGCGGCAGTTGCTTTATAGAAGGCGAGGACGTGAACGCCTGGATGGTACGCTCTGGTTGGGCACTCTCGTCGGGGCCGTACGTCATCTATGAAGTTGTGGCGAGCAAAACCTGCGCGGGGCTGTGGTCGGGGGCGTTCATCGCCCCCTGGGACTGGCGTCGCCGCAATAAGGGGACGATCATCATCGGCGCGAGCTCGGTTCCCGTCGACGCTCAGGCGCTCCTGCTCGGATCCGCGCTGCTATCGGACCCGCCCTCCTCCGAGTGTGTGATAAAAGGCACTATGGGCCGCAATGGCGAGCGCATTTATCACCTGCCCGGGCAACTCAGTTACGAACAAATCGAGATGACCAAGCCCGGTGAACGCTGGCTCTGCAGCGAAGCGGAAGCCGAAGCCACCGGGTGGCGTAAAGCCGCGCGATGAGGTGAGATACATGAAGGCAGGCTGTTCTCTGACCTATCTGACCAAGATCGCGCCGTCGCGCCGCTCGCTGTTGCTGTCCGCTTTTTCGGCGGTTTGCCTACGGGTTGGCAACAACATTGTCGATGCAAAGGAAGCAAAAGCGCCGCCCAAGCCGAATAACCTGATCTCGCCGGAGGCTGCCCTGAAGCGGCTAATGGAAGGGAACGATCGCTATGTCCAGGGCGTATCACGACGCGACGATTTCAAGCGCGAGCGTGAGGTTTTGGTGGCTGGGCAAAATCCATATGCCGCGGTTCTGAGCTGCGCCGATTCTCGCGTAGCGCCTGAACTTGTCTTCGGCAGCGGACTTGGTGATCTGTTTGTCTGCCGCCTCGCCGGTAACTTCGTCAACGATGACACGCTCGCCAGTATGGAATATGCGGTGGCCGTGCTGAACACGCCGCTGATCCTGGTACTTGGCCACGATCATTGCGGTGCGATAGACGCCACGATCAAGTCGCTCCACGACGATAAGCCGCCGCCGGGGCACATTTCATCCCTCGTTGCTGCGCTTGCGCCTGCGGTAAAAGGATCGCGCCAGCAAACCCGTGACACGTTCGCCGAAGCAACCCGACAAAATGTAATCGATAACGTCGACAAACTAAAATCGACGGGGCCGATTCTGAACGCGGCAGTTGAGCAGAACAGACTAAAGGTCGTCGGGGGCCTGTATCGGCTCGACACCGGCAGGGTCGAGTTGCTGAACTGACGCTGGCACCCTCGGCGGCCCGCTATCGTTTGCCGCCTGTTGTAGAGCTTCCGTCGAATTCCGGTAATTCACTCCTGCATCGGCTTCACCAAATGCACCGAATACAACCGCTCCACAATTGTCACAGCTTCGGGAAGATCCTTGGTATGCGCGGCCTCGTAATTCTCCTTGCATTCTACGTGCTCATATTGGCAACGCGAGGCCAGCACCAGGAAGCACTCATACCGCGGGCGACAGGATTCATGCCTGCACGTTAGTGCGCTAGACCAACAGAGGCGGTGCAAGCGGCAGATCGCGGTGCGAGGCATGCGGGTCTGGGCTCTCGGCCTAACGGAACACGTGACAATTCCGGCGGCTCTCACCCGCGACCCGGCAGGCAGCCACTTATGGTCCTGCTATGATCACCAGGTTCAGCCAGGTCCGAAGATCAAGAAGAGCGGAATTGCGACCAGACGACTGCCCAGCCGACCGATGTAAAGAAAACTGCTATTCGCGTCGGCATCGGACAGTCTCTCCTGCAGGCGCTCATCCGAAACTCCCGGACGCCGCCGTCACGTTTGTTGAATACTGCCGTGTGATGTCCACATCCAACCAACAGCTCACCCACAGTCGCGCGCACGGTAAATTGCGCTGTTGGTAATGTCTGGAAATCAGAGCGGGCCTGAAACTCCAGCAGGCAAGCCGAGCCCGACTGGTTCGCGCTCGAGGTCCACTTCAGTCGCTCTCCTTCCGCCGTGTCCGGTTGATGACGCGTTGTGCCTGGAATCAGACACGGAGGCGCGAACATCCTCCCGGCGCGGCTGCACGAGCCAAGTGATCTCGCTCGATTCAGACACGGCCGGCAGACCATGTTGATGGCACGTCGATTGCTGGGGACATGCAAAAGAGCCGCAGGGCATCGCCGACCTCGCGGTTGCCAGGTCAGGAATTCACAACGTGGTTCGACCCGGCCGGGCGCAAGTGTGACAAATCTCCGTTGGAGGACACATGGCAAAACCAGCGCTGTCTTCAGCCGTCGGAGACATAATGCAGCAGAGGTGGAGCGATCTCGACGCCGCATATCAGTTGCTTTGCCGGTTCAGCCTCAACGACACCAGCGACAGCCATATCTATGTCAGTCTTGCCGGCCTTCAACACCTTTTCTTTGAGTCAATGCGTTCGGGGGGTAGTTTGGACTGGCAACCGTCAGTAATCGCATCACGGTCAATATCAACTACGACAGTTTCGACCATCCCTGCCGACTGGGTATCAATCCGACCGGCTTCGCCGTGCGCGCGCAACCAAAATCAATGAAGTGCGGCAGCGATCGGCTCAAAACACCGAGGACAGCTTTATGAACGCTCCACCAGAGACGATCACTCCAGTAACCGACGCTACGGCTGCGACCCGGGATAATCTGTCGCCGCTACTGGCTGATATCCGCGCGCGTCGAAACGAATTCGCTCGAACGCAGAAGATTCCAGACGAGATCATCGACGGCTTCAAGCGCGTTGGCGTCTATCGAGCTTTGGTCGCCAAGCGATTCGGCGGCGAGGAGCGAACGCCGGCCGATTTTTGTCGCCTGATCGAGCGCATTTCCGAAGCCGACGGCTCCGCCGGTTGGGTCGCCAGCTTCGGCGATGGGGCTCGCTACCTCGCTGCTCTTCCGGAGGACACGCTTCAAACGGTATACGCGAATGGGCCTGACGTGGTGTTGGCAGGCGCGCTTTTCCCACTCCAGCCCGCCAGGCGAAGCACCGACGGGTTTGTCGTGAACGGCGTGTGGCCATTCGCCAGCGGCTCACCGGGCGCGGATCTGATAGGGGTCGGCATCACTCTGGAAGACGATCCGACCGGTGGCCTTGCGCGTGTAGCCGTGATGCCGGCCGAGAAGGTGACAATCCGGCCCAATTGGGACGTCATCGGTCTGCAAGGCACCGGCAGCCACGACGTCGTTGTCAACGATGTCATTGTGCCGGAGGAATGGACCTTGATCCGCGGCGGTCCGCCGACACTCGACGCGCCGATCTATCGTTATCCGTCCGTGACTTTTGCTGCCCAGGCGCATGCGATCGTCGGTATCGGTATTGCGCGCTCCGCGCTGGACGAGGTGGTCGCGATGGCCGGAAGCCGCGCCTCAATCACGGGAGCGCCCGTGATGGCAGAGCGCGGCTATGTCCAACTGGAGATGGCCAGAGCCGAATCCATGCTGCGTTCCGCCCGTGCCTTCTTCTATGAGGCCACCGAGGAGCTGTGGAAGGAAGCGCTAGAGGATGCGGTAAACCAGAGCACCACGACCCTGATGCGACTCGCCGCCACAAATGCCGCGCGGCAAAGCGCGGAGGTCTGCAACATTGCGAGCGTTCTCGCTGGAAGCGCGTCGCTCTACACAACCAGCAATCTGGCGCGAGCGATGTGCGACAGCTTCGTGGTTGCCCAGCATGGAGCTTTAAACGAGGGAACCCTCCAGAGCGCCGGCCGACTCCTGCTCGGAAGTGCAGCACAGCCTGGATTTCCATGAAGTGGTTCATCCACCTTCCGCACCCTCCCACACCTTTACTGTGGCTCCACAATCGGCCGAATGAGCGGCGGCGCTTTCAACGATTGCGGTTGTTCCGGTCACACAACAAGGACGTTTGAATCGCACATCACCTCACGTCGCGCGCCATCTTGCAGCGGCGAATGATCCGGCTAGCTGGCGTCGAGTCACGGCGGGGTGCAGGAGTTATGCTAGCGGCCGCAATGCGCATTCCTCTGCGCTTGTGCGATCGCACTGTCGTATTCGCGATAACAGGTGATCTGGCGAATGTCTGGTCTTTTGAGTAGGAGAGAATTCGCAGGACGAACGTCGGCGACCGGAGATCACTCGGCTGCGCCAGGCGAACGGACGACTGCCATGGCGCGCGACCTTTCAACACCGGTGATGCCAGTCGGAAGCCGACAAGCTCGAAATGATGACTTGACGATTCATGATCGCCGACGCACGCGGTCTTTCGGACAAGACGAACACACGACATGCCCATATGCGGTCGCGGATCACTTGCTATCGGCGAGAGGTCAGCGGCTTGAGTTTTATGCGGGTCAGCTCAAAAGACCTTGAATCGCACGTAGCGTCACGTTGTACCATTTTGAAGTAGCTCACGGGGATGGCCGGCAAGCCGACCGGGCCGCTGTTTGCCGCCGACGTCGGTGAGACGATGATACTAGTGCGTTCGATGTGTATACGGCAGAGGGGGACTCTGGTGCGCCAATCACTGCCTGCGAATTGCTCTAACGCGCTCCGAGTGCTCACATGCGAATAACAAGGTACTTCTGCCCAGACACCGGGGATGGTGGGTCGCTACGCTCTTCGGCCGGCACGTTGATGGCATACGAACAGCCGCGGATCAACTCTGTTCAGCGCACTCACTTAATCAGCATGACTTTGATGATCCTCAGGACAACGGACAATACCTCCTTCCAGCTCTGCGAGCCAGTGTTGAGCTGCATTCCGCCAATAGTCGGCCGTTTTTGAAAAAAGGAGTGAAGCCAGGTTTCTGCGACCATTGACCACTCCGTAATTAGAATTTGCGGCGAACGTTTTGCCGCAAATCATCGTCGGCAGCGCTCCCTCTGTCGACGACTAACTTCCGCCCGGCCATCGACATGAGGCCGGGCGCTTTTTTTGCGTCGAGGAATGACCGTTTGGAGGGTTCTGGTCCGTTGTGCTTGATGATTGCGAAGGGTTTAGGGAGAGAGACAAACCTAAGCGATCGATTGGGAGGATAGTTCGTCACATAATGAAATCGATTGATCCGATCCCAGCGCCCGCGTTGCTCTGGCCTCTCGCATCCATGGTCCATGGCCACGACCTCGTGGCCGTCAACGCCAACCACCCGGCCACCCGCATCGCCGCTGTGGCTCTGCGCGGAGCGACTGATTTAGCTGCCGCGCATGAGTTATGGAGAGGACCGTCCGCGTCAGCTTAACGCTCCATCCACGCGTCGATCTCGTCGGTACCTGCGCGTGATGATGGACGACACCGTCCGCCCGGACGCAGCGCGCGGTGCTGCCCGGAATCGACCGCTCGGTCGGCCGTCCCATCTGTCCCGGTAAGCTCTCGCGTGCGGATTTTTCGCGCTACGACGACGTCGTGAGGTGGGTGACGGCAGGGATACGCGTGCTTTCTGATCAGGAAGGGCGTGATCAGAGAGCACTTCTCTTCGTGATCACGTGAAACTCTGCACCCAAATTTAAATGGCCTTCGAGCAACCGAGCGACTATTGTCGATCCATGTCTCGCCTTTTGTGTCTAACTGCTACTATCATCCTGCCGATGCTGCCGGTCGTCGCGAACGCTGCGCCAATTAATGAAAAGGGGCCCAAGCCGGTCTGGCAAGGCTACGGCTTCCTGCCCGGCTATCGCCAACCGCCGAGCAACAGCATTCCGCTCTACAAGCAGAAGGACTTGATACGCCGGTTCTCGCGCGCCGACCGACGCCACTGGTATATTGACCCGGTTCCTCAGTATTACGGTTGGGACGGCGAGTGGCACTATTTCGGCCAACCCGGCTTCCGCGGCGGCCGCTACAATGGAGGCAGTTTCGGACCGTGCTGGACGCGGACGCCGATCGGGCCGATCTGGAATTGTGGATGATCGCGCGCGCCGCTAGGAGAAACTTCACGCCATTGCGCCGGAATTACGTCGCGGCATTTACTGACGTCCTGCCCCGATCTTCGCCATCGCGCTGCAGCCCCAGAGGCAGAGCGTGCTCGCAGATTCGATGATCAGGTCCGCCTGCGGCAAATGAGCAGGCAAGTAATCGCGATTGCGATGACGATCCTGATCCGATCCGGCGCGAAATCGGCCGCTGTTGATCGCCGCCTTTCTGCGCTGCGGCCCAGGACCCTTTGCCGGAGACAGACCGCCGCTGCAGTGATGCTGAACTCTCGCGGCAAGTTATTCTGGAATGAACAAAATCCTTCAGCTCGCATTCCCATTGACACAACAACAGGGACGCCAGGCGCGTGCTGAAATCCGCTCAGCTCAAGGAATTATGAGAACCGATGCAATTGTTTGGCATTTGTTCGAAGCAGTGCACCAGCTCCTCGAGGACAAGGCCATGCGGCAGCCGCTCAGACCATTCAACGCTTCGAGCGCCGGTTGGCAGTGTTAGAAATTTACCACCCGCCCGAGGTTGACGTCGTGCGCCGGGCCTGTAATGGCAACCCGGAAACTGGAGTGCCCGTCCGGCCATCGATATCCGCTCAAATGATCACCCGTTGTGCGGCTCTGGGCGCCTAAGCGCGATTGTCAGGTCCTTCAGCGATGAATGAGGCGCTCCAAGAGTCGTCACTAAAAGCGCGTATTTTTGAGCAATACATCACCCTCCACCGCGCGGGGATAGTGGGACGCCACCTCGAATGACGGCAATAGGTCAAGAATAGCTTGCAGCGACAACTGCCCTTCGTAGAGCTCGCGGTCGCTATATTCCGTGTACACGAAGCGCGTGTCGCTCAAGGTCTGCATGCCGCCGGCGATAACATCGGCTTCGGCTCCCTGGACATCCATCCAGATGAAATCGATCATATTCAGCTTGGCTTCGCTGCACCAATCGTCCAGCCGCCGCGTTTCAACCGAGACAGGGCGATCGAACCGAACCCAATCATACTCAGTAAGATGATTCTTCGGGCGGCGTATTGAGCCGGAGAGGTCCCATTCCTTCGCATCACCATCTGCATTGCTTGGATGGAAGTCGATCATCCCGTTTCGATCACTGATCGCGATTTCAAGCAGCTTCACCCTATTGAGGGATGGCCCCAGCTTCTTCTTGAAGCGCGCGATCGCTCTGGGGTCCGGCTCAAAGCAGTAGAGCTGAGCTTGCGGGCAGAGGTTGAGAAACTGTTGCGTATCGGTCCCATCATTACAGCCGATATCCAGGATGACGGGATTCGGCTTCTGAAGAAGTGAAACAATGTGCTGGTGTACTTCGATAGACGACACGGGTGCTTTTTCCATTGGGCGCGGTGATCGGTTAAATTTCGTCTTTGACGCCGCAATCACACGCCAGACGCGCCGGCACAACGCATATCAATGTATATGATTCATATACCTGTCGATTCCCTTGAATTATGACAGCCATTTGGAGGCCATCAACATCAAAAGGGAATCCTGTCGAACCGGGGCCTGCAGCGACTGCCCTGCAATGCAAATTGCCCCTCTATCTCGGTAGACGAGCCAACTGCGAGCTAGATCGTCGTCTCCGGTCCGCCTTTCGGAGCGGCAGAAGGATCGGCTTCGTACTAATGTAAGTCGTCGGCTATTCTCCTCAAAGCGTGCCGCCACTGATCTCTCGTGCGCAGGAATAGCCAATTAGCTCGATCCCGGTTGCTGCAGGCAAGATGTGCCTAGTCGACCGACCGCTGCCATCCCAGATTCGCTGACGCAACGTGTGAACCACCCAGTGGAATCACCTGATCCCCGGAATACCGTACGAGGTCAAGGGACCGACGCATAGGTTGCTGCGCGCAAGCAAAACACCGCACGGCGGTCGTCGCGGATCTCTTCGATTTCTGGCAGGAGACCTTGCTGCGGATCTCCGGCAAATCAAAACTGGCCGTGGCGATCCGCTATGCCGATTCTCGGAGCGCCCTCTTCGAACGCTTCCCACCGGCGGCCGCATTGAGCTCGACTCCACCACCGTCGAACGCGCCATAAGCTCCAACAATTCGAAAAGCTTTTCGCGTTCAGCGGCGGCGGGACAAACCTTGGCAGCCATTCGCAACCTGCCGCAAACGACGTAAATGACAATGTCGATCCCTTCGCGTAATTTGAGATGACGTATTGCCAACGGCTTACCTTGAAACGAAATCGAAGCGCTTATGCCATAGGACCACGCCCTCTGACGACCTCAGCTTGCCGCTGGCGTAGTTCAAATCGAGATTTCACATGCCTTATGGTTGAGTTCGCGCACGCTCTCCTGATGCTTGCCACGTCGGTCCTCAGGCGTGGATCGCTGTTGAGCTGCCGATCTCGCTGCATCACCGACCGTGGTATGCAATTTCGAACGTCGATCAGCAGGGTCAGTTTAAGAGGACTAGCTCTGCATGATTGCGCCGAATTTTGCGATAGGCCATCATATGCAACTTTAGGGCTCGCCGGTTTACGTCTGCCACAAGCGCGCATAAGCGCTTTCAGCCAGCAGATCAAGATGTCTGCCCTCGGCGACGATCCGGCCCCTGTCTAAGACGACGATCTTGTCGGCACCACAGATGGTGCTGACTCGGTGAGCGATGACCACGACAGTCTTGCCGTCCCGACGCAAATTCTCAAGGAGCCGGTGCACACTGGCTTCGGCAAGCGAGTCGAGGGAGGAGGTCGGCTCGTCCAAGATTAGGATTTCCGGATCCCGGTATAGAACTCGTGCTAACGAAAGGCGCTGCTTCTCGCCATCAGACAAGTTGGCCTACAGTCAGTCTCGTCTCAATCGCCGGAGAAAATGCCTGTAGCGTCCTCTCAACTCTGTTCACAATCCTGCTAATGTGGTGTGGCACGACGCTTGTTCTGGACCGGACCGTCACTCGAGGTGAGTTGCTCTCCTGCTATGCACTGCTCGGCTATATCAACCGACCGGTCGCCGACCTGCTCCAAACTAACAAAATTGTGCTGCAGGCCGGCCGGCGCTGTCGAAATACGCGACGCTTCGATCGGTGTAAGGGCCGTGAGAAACCCTGGGCTCAACCGGTGTTTCGGCGAAAGTAATGTCATTTCCGCAACAGCTTGTCGGCCGTGCATCTCGGCGCGTCTGCTTCCGGACAAAGACACGCGCAGGCCCGCCAACGGATCAGCAGACCTGCAGGCACGGATCGTTCAGCTCATTTTTGGCCTGACTCTTGCTGTAATTTGGTTTGTCACAATGTGACTATCACCGACTTGAGCTCAGGAGACCTGTATGAATTTTCGTCCGCTTCGCGACCGCGTCGTGGTCAAGCGCACCGACGCCGATAAGAATACCGCTTGCGCCGTTATCATTCCCGACACAGCCAAGGAAAAGCTGCAGGCATGGGTCGTTCAGCTCATTATTGGCCTGACCCTTGCTATAATTGGACTTGTCACAATGTGACTATCTGCAACTTGTTCGAAACGCTCAGGAGTCTTGTATGAAATTCCGTCCGCTTCACGACCGCGTCGTAGTCAAGCGCATCGACGCTGATGAGAAGACCGCTGGTGGCATTATCATTCCCGACACAGCCAAGGAGAAGCCCTCGCAGGGCGAAGTCATTGCAATTGGCCCGGGCGGCCGCGATGAGACCGGCAAGCTGATTCCGATCGACATCGAGGTCGGAGACCGCGTGCTGTTCGGCAAATGGTCGGGTACCGAAGTCAAGATAAACAGCGAGGAGCTGTTGATCATGAAGGAGAGCGACATCATGGGCGTTCTCACAGATGTGTTTTCCAACAAGAAAGCCGCCTAACCCAGCGCTCGCACAGCTCACTCCCTGAAGAGCGCCCACTTAGGCGCGCCGAAGGGTGAGAAAATAAGAACTGAGGGAATTCTTAATGTCAGCCAAAGAAGTCAAATTCGGAGTAGACGCGCGGGACCGCATGCTGCGCGGCGTCGACATCCTCGCCAATGCCGTGCAGGTCACGCTTGGTCCGAAGGGCCGCAACGTCGTGCTCGACAAGTCGTTCGGCGCGCCTCGCATCACCAAGGACGGCGTTGCCGTCGCCAAGGACATCGAACTCGACGACAAGTTCGAGAACATGGGCGCCCAGATGGTGCGTGAGGTCGCTTCGAAAGCGGCGGATGCTGCCGGCGACGGCACCACCACTGCGACCGTCCTGGCCGCCGCGATAGTCCGCGAAGGCGCCAAGTCAGTTGCCGCCGGTATGAACCCGATGGACCTGAAACGCGGTATCGACCTCGCGGTCGAAGCCGTCGTTGCGGACCTCCAGAAGAACTCCAAGAGGGTCACCTCGAACGAGGAGATCGCCCAGGTCGGCACCATTTCGGCCAACGGCGACCAGGAGATCGGCAAGTTCCTCGCCGACGCCGTGAAGAAGGTCGGCAACGAAGGCGTGATCACGGTCGAAGAGGCCAAGTCGCTCGAGACCGAACTCGACGTCGTCGAGGGCATGCAGTTCGACCGCGGCTACATCTCGCCCTACTTCGTGACCAACGCCGACAAGATGCGCGTCGAGATGGATGACGCCTACATCCTCATCAACGAGAAGAAGCTCTCCTCGCTGAACGAACTGCTGCCGCTGCTCGAGGCCGTGGTGCAGAGTGGTAAGCCGCTGGTCATCGTCGCCGAGGACGTCGAGGGCGAAGCGCTCGCGACCCTCGTCGTGAATCGCCTGCGTGGTGGCCTGAAGGTCGCGGCCGTCAAGGCTCCGGGCTTCGGCGATCGCCGCAAGGCCATGCTGCAGGACATCGCGATCCTGACCGGCGGCCAGGCGATCTCGGAAGACCTCGGCATCAAGCTCGAGAACGTCACGCTCAACATGCTCGGTCACGCCAAGAAGGTGATGATCGACAAGGAGAACACCACGATCGTCAATGGCGCCGGCAAGAAGGCCGACATCGAGGCGCGCGTGGCCCAGATCAAGGCGCAGATCGCGGAGACAACCTCGGACTACGACCGTGAGAAGCTCCAGGAGCGTCTCGCCAAGCTCGCGGGCGGCGTCGCGGTGATCCGCGTCGGAGGCGCGACCGAGGTCGAGGTGAAGGAGCGCAAGGATCGCGTTGATGACGCAATGCATGCGACCCGTGCGGCTGTCGAGGAAGGCATCCTGCCGGGCGGCGGCGTCGCCCTGCTCCGCGCTTCCGAGCAGCTCAAGGGCCTGCGCACCAAGAACGACGATCAGAAGACCGGCGTCGAGATCGTGCGCAAGGCACTGTCCTGGCCGGCCCGCCAGATTGCAATCAACGCCGGTGAAGACGGTTCGATCGTGGTCGGCAAAGTCCTGGACAACGAGCAGTACTCTTATGGCTTCGATGCGCAGACAGGCGAGTATAGCAACCTTGTCTCCAAGGGCATCATTGACCCGACCAAGGTCGTGCGCATCGCGGTCCAGAACGCCGCCTCGGTTGCCGCTCTCCTGATCACGACGGAAGCGATGGTTGCCGAGCTGCCGAAGAAGGCCGCGGCTGGTCCAGCAATGCCTCCAGGCGCCGGTATGGGCGGTATGGACTTCTGATCTACTCTGCCAAATTATCAATGACCATACAAAACCCTGGCGGGAATGCCAGGGTTTTGCGTCGGCGGGCTTGCAACATAGCCCTAGCAAGCCGCTGTGTGTCAGAAGGTTGCGTAATCGATGCTGTTGCGCATACGGTCCGGCAGATCACGGGGAATGACTTTCTTGAGGATACTAACGACTCTGAACGTGCTAGCGGGCTGGCTGGGCCACGTGGTTTTGCCGTAAAATTGGCGATTTGTTGCCGATTGCTCTCTAGGGGCTTTTTTGTTGTGGTGTTTGCGCCAAATCTCCCTCCTTTTCTGTGCGCCTGCAAGGCGGAGGCACCGATCGTCGCTGAGATTCCGCCCGGAAGCGGCCGTTGAAAGCCTGGATGAACGCATCATCGTTTGGCTTGCCGGGCAGGCAAACCAAGCATAACGCCGCGCTGTCGCCCTCAGTCAAGATTGCGCGAGACAACTCGCTGCCCTGCTCGATGCGGATCGTCGATATCCCACTTCTTTGTAGGCCCTTTCCGGTATCTCCACGACGCCGCTGCCGAAGGCTCGTACTGCGCAAATGCCACAATAGATGCAGATCGGCTTCATGGAGTTCCCTCCCGTGTCGGCACGCATTTTCATTCGTTCCTTTCGCAGAGCAGCAGGCCACGTCGTAACTGTCATCAGCCGCAGGCCAGCCGAGAAGAACATCAGGAAAGCCACAGTTCTGATCGATCGCGACTTCACCATTGGTTACACGAACTCTCGTCTGTTTGGTGCTTTCGTCGAACATCGGGGCCGATGCAGCTATGGTGGCATCTACGAGCCCGGCCATCGGAGCGCAGACGGTGCGGTTCATCGTTGCGCAACATAACTAGTTTTGGCCAATGGGAAGAAACCGTCCTCGAACACAGCTTGATTACGTCGACTAAATTTCAATCCATACTTAGTTCGGGAATTACAGTCAGGACATCGCCTCGTTTCTCGCGAGCACCGACGTGAGGACTGCTTTACTGATGAGGTCGTCGTCCTAGCTGATGCGGCTGCGGCCACGCGGCGCTCCAAAAAAAGCGTCTTATGCTCAGCTTCGACGGATGGAACGTCTGGTATCGAACGCGCAACGAGGCTACCCCGGCGGTAGACCGCTGGCTAGTGGCCCCCCATCCTTGAGGAAATCTATACAATGGAGGACGCGCTCGCCTTCGGCGGCGCCTGCATTTCCCTTCTGAATCACGCCGATCGGGTAGGAGTTGCCTGCCTGGCGCAACTCGTGAACGGCATCGCGCCGATCATGACCAAGACAGGGAGGTGCGTGGCGCAAGACCATCTTCTTTCCTCTTGCGCATATGAGCCGCTTTGGTCGCGAAAGACTTTTGCACGCGCAAGAGCCACAGAGGACATGTTTTGAATGCCGTATTTCACGTTCGCCTCGCTATGCTGCCCAATGTTGCATGACAGACCTCTCCTCGGTCGGCTCGCTTTGGGACAAGACACCAATCGACAATACAGAGCGAGTCTTGAGAAGAATGGGAGGTTACTGAAACGAGCGTGTGCCTCCGATAGGTCCGACAAGACTTATCTTGATGAGAGCCCACGCAGCGGTTGCAATAGGTCGAAGTCCCGCGGAACGTGCTTATACTGCACTTACATCCACACTATACCAATGTGTAACCGAGATAGCCGTGGGGATGAATTGGCATGAAGCGCGACCGGGCTCATTGTGAACCTTATGGCCATGTATACTCAGGTTTATGCCCAATTCCCGGCGCAGGAACGCACGGCCGAACGCCGTGCAGCTGGACTATACTCCGATTTGATCGCTGACCTCAGTCAGCTAAATTTCGCCGACGCGGATGACCGCCGAGCATTCCCTCCAACCCTACACAGCATATTGGCAAGGCATGGACTGTTCGGGCTCACCACACCAGGAGAGCACGGCGGATTAGCTCTTCCCTTAGAGGAGGCCATCAACCTCATCTCTGCCACTGCATCCTTCGATGTCTCCGCTGCCTCTACCCTCGTCATCCATAACTTCCTGGCCTTGCCCTGCATCCAAGCGGCACCGCACATCCCGGAACAAAAGCATATCATTTGGGGTGCAACACGCGGCGATCTCTGCGCTTTCGCTTTGACGGAGCCCGGAGCTGGCTCGGCCCCGAGGCACATAGAGACTTCGGCCCTCATGCGCGAAGATAAAGTTCGTATTTCTGGCCGCAAGATCTGGATCGGCCTCGCTGACTGGGCTCGCTGGATCGTTTGCTTTGCGCGCGCGTCTGGACCCGATGCGAAAGGTCGGCTCGTTGGTGTACTCGTTGACAGGCAGGCTCCAGGCCTCAAGGTCACGCACGAGCATCGCACACTGGGTCTACGTGGCATCATTCAGAATACCCTGGAGTTCCACGATGTTGAGGTGCCGCGTTCTTACGTGCTCTCTCGCGATCAAGACGGCTGGGGCGCGGCTTCATCTAGCATGAACCGCGGCCGTATCGGTGTGGCTGCTATGGGTCTTGGAGCCCTTGAGCGCGCTATCCAGGTCGCAGCCTCTTATGCGAGCCATCGCCGGCTCGGTAAACTGCGCATGATCGAGAACAGCTACATCGAGCAGTTATTTGGACAGATGGTGCTGCGGCGGGAAGTCGTGAAGGCGATGCTGGCCGCATCATGCCAACTTGTTTCAGCGCAAGGCACGCCAAACGTCCACCTTGCGTCGGCAACGAAGGTTTTGTCCTCGGAATGGTGCGGCCTTGTCGCTGATCAATGCGTCCAGCTGTTAGGTGGCCGTGGTTACGACGAAGCAGCGCCTTTAGCCAAAATCTATCGAGACGCTCGCATCCTTCGCATCTTCGAAGGTCCGACTGAGGCGCTCCTATCACATCTCGGCCGCTGCCTCCTCTCTAAAGCCACGCGTGACGAAATAGCCGATCTCTTTCGGTCAGTTGGAGCGGCATCAGTCCATGCTGCTGCAATTGAGGAGCTCTCTGGGCTCAATGAGACAGATGGGTCCGTGCTGATCTATGCGGGTTGGCTCACCACATTGGGGCTGGCAAAAGCTGTCATGTCTGTTGGCTGCTTCTCTGCCTCAGATTGCGCCGCAGCGGCGGCTCACCTGGTCAGTTCCGAACTTGCAACTCTCCGTACTCGCGCGCCGGCCCGGCAATCTGTCGAAGTGCGCCATCTCGCTAGTCGGACTCTGACCACCTTCCTTGAAGACGCGGCTTGTTCGATTCGCTCACCTGTCCTCACGGACGATTACCTTAGATTGGTGCGGTATGTCTGACAGCTGGCCGATGCCGGACGTCTTTCCACCTGCTGGTTCCGCGCGCGGACGATGCAACCGCGGAAAGGCGAAGCATCCCTGATGCACTGCCACGTCGAATTCCGACAGGCTGCTATGAAGGCCTAACCTAATCTCGCTCCGGTCAGACACCTCGATGTCGAGATCGAGCGCACTATCAACGGCCGGGACGCCGACGAGCGTCCCGCTGTGCACAACGAAAAGAGCAAGCCGCTTCTTGAGTACATGCACGCCTTGTTGTTGCGCGGCACGAAACCCTCTCGCAGCCCCAGCCTTCAGAGCCACCTTCCGGAGTTTCATCGCCGTGAACGCTGGCCGCGCGTAAGCGTAGTCCTTCCCGGTCGTCAGGACGTGCTAGATCATGACTGCGAGCTTGCGCGCCGTCGCGACGGCTGCGACCCCGGCCCCGTGCTTTTTCTGCGTTCGGTTGAAGAATGCTCGCAACGGACCCGGCGCCGTCTTGGCTGACCACGCCGCCTCAACCAGCTTCTTGCGGGCGTCACCGTTGCGCTGCTTCGAGATCCGGCCATGCCACGCCGGGTGCTCGCCTGACTGCCGAACCCGCGGAGGCAACCCGAAATAGCTGCTGAGCTTATCCGGCGACGGGAAGCGTGCGAAGTCGCCGATGGAGGCCAGTACACTCGATGCGACAACCGAACTCACGCGGGGGATCGTCATCAGCTTGAGAGCCCGTGGATCGTCCAGAGCCTGCTGGGCCACGACTTGTCGATCTCCGACAGTTGCTTCGTCACGCGTTCGAGTTCCACGATCAGACGCCAGAGCATTGCACGCTCCTCCGATGGGAGAGGCAGACTGTCCAGCCAATGCTGTCCGCGCTTGCCGAAGAGATAGCCTTTGTAGGGCGGGATGAGGTTGGCATGCAGGATAGCCTTCATGCGTCCTTTAATCCGGATGATCTGCGCCAAAACGCCGGCGCGCTCGGCCATCTGGCGCCGGCGGCTGTAGGTGTCCTCGTCAGCAACCCAGACCTCCGGCAAGAAGCCGGCAGCATGCAACTTTGCCAGGGTCCCAGCATCGACCTTGTCCGTTTTGACTCGCGCATAGGCAATCGCCCGAACGAGCCTCGGATTGGCGACCGCGACGCGCTTAACGTGCGGGCGCAGAATACGTTCGACAGCCGCGCTGTTGCCCGTCACCTCGATGACCACCTCATCTTCGAGGTTGAGTATCTTGGCAAAGGCGACAAGCCGATCGTGGACGAGATCTACGCGGAGCTGTCGGATTATTGTCCGTCCTCCAGGATCGCCACCTGGGCGAACGATCGGTGGATGTCCATGCCGACGATTTGCATGCTTGGTTCTCCTTGTCTCAGGAGCCAGTGGCTTGCACGACATCTACGGATCCGCGCTCGCAGCGCAGCCGGGCAAGTCGTAGGGGGCGGCCAAGTAACAAAGCGAGCTCTCAGCTCATGGTCATGGCGGCCTGCCACCGTTTCGTGCTCCAGCGCCCCTATCCCGGCTTCGACAGACTAATCCGGACGACCAGTCCTCTCCACCGGGTTTGAGCGCTGAAAACATCATGCCCTTTAACAATTGCGCTGAGCGCGCATTGAGAGGCATCGCCTTGGGAGCGCAACTGGACCTTCGCCGGTAGCCGGCGGGGACCGACCGTGCCGCCATCATGCTGACGATGGTCGGGACCTGTCGCCTGCCAAGTGCTGCTCAGAGCCCCCGTGCCCGGCATGCCCACCCTGGGGCTCTTCCGAGACCGCATGCCGTACCTGGGGCCAAGCTGTTACATTGGATGGATCGAAATTGTACGAGCCCACGCTAGCCTCACGTCCAAACAATCAATTGAGCTGATCCTATTATGGATAGGCTTTCCAGAAGCTGAGGAGGCCGTCGCTCGTGAAGCAATGCATCGCCACATCGGCGAAAAGGAAACTGCCCCGCAGCTCTCAATCGTCGCGGGGCTTCCGCTCTGGAGGGCACGCTTCGCGAACGGCTCGCTCGGACTCGCGGCAGCTGATTCAGGAGATACTACCGTGCGATTCTGGCCACAAGATCGACAAACGATGAGTCGTGAACAGTAAGCGCAGATCGGATCCCGTTTTGATTGGCGCTTCACGGTTATCTTGGCCCGCGTGATGCGCTGACGCGCCTTCCAGCTTCCGGACAATGCGAAAACACCGGCATCACTGTCCGGCAATGAAGCGGCGATAAAATCTATGGGCCGCACGGGCCGCATATGTACGTGCTCGGGAAAAGACGGGTCACCTGTGACATCGAGCTATTCGGCATGGTCCGACACACCGCCGACAACCTCCGGAGGACGCGACCAAGGGCATCGGGTAACAGTGAAAGGCCGCCCGTTGGACTGGTTTCCGATCACTTTCGAGCTTGATCGGACGTGCCCGGCTGTCGTCCAAGTCGCGGAGGTAAAGGATCGTCTTTCGTGAATGGTGTCGCAGAGCCGCGCCTTGCAAATATCGATGGGCTTCTGCTGACACCTTCTCGCGGCACATGGCATATGCGAGTTTCACGACCTCTTTGAAGAGATCGGCTTATGTCTATGCTTGACCATACCCTTGGGTCGGACGTCCGCTGGACAGATGGGTGGCTTCGAGCCAGGATGGCATCGCCCCACACCGGCCGCTTTCGTTTTGTGAAAGGCGTCGGGTTCGTCAGCTTTCGGAAAGCTAATTCTTCTACAGTGACATGGAAGTTAGCGGCGCGTGGTAGGGACAGCGCTTGCCCCGTGTATGCGTGGGGCTTTCAGGCGCCGAGTCACGTTTCTGCTAACTTCAACCAGTGCGGGCGTGGCAGCGACAGCGTCTGATTCACCGTCCTGACCAGCGCCGAGTCGCGCCCGCGCTGCTTCCGGTGTGACACTGGGATCATATGTAAGTCATCGGATCTTCCAGATCACCAACAGCCAGCTCAGCAGAGAGGGGCTGCAGGCCGTAAATTCGAAAATTGTTGAAGGACCTTGTAGTCGGCTCGCCAAAACGTTTGCCGTTAGGCTTGGAACGAACATAGTGCATAGTGTTATCACTTTCGGTTCTGGTGTTGAGATCTTCAAGCAGATCCGGACCACAGCAAAAGCGGAAGACGAGGACAAGCACGGATTGTTGCCGAACTCGTGGCGAGCGTCGACTCGGTCGTGCGCTGGTGCGACGGCACGCATTGTCGTTGACAGCAGCTGCTTGCCTGGGGAGGTCAGTGGAGAAGCGGCTGGCAAAGATTCCAAAGCAGACGAAAATACAACTTGTGCCGATTGTGTTGGATGCGTGATGCCCGCCCTTAGCCCTGAGCGCAAGGGCTAAAGGCGTCGAAACCCGCACAAGGAGCTTAGCCAACTTTCAGGAAAGTCTAACGGACCACCGTCCTGCCTGAGTGCAAGCGCAGGCCATCTAGGCTTTGACGCGCCAGGGCACGAGCTCATCAATCTGAGTGACCGGCCAGCCTCTCTCTCTCTCTGAGCATTTTCCCCTCGCTGCATTACTTCCAGAGAGCTTCCGCCGAGCACGGCGCTCCAACATTCGAAGGGGCGCCCTGAGCTCTGCTTCACGTTGGGCGCGCGTTGAGGGCGCCACAATTCGTGTTCCCTCCCGTGATTGCACTGCTGGACGCGTTGCGGATGTCCGGCATCGATCGCGAAAGGATCCGCTCGCGGGCCTCGGCCAAGTATCTTTACAACGTCCCAAACACTCACGTCATCCTTAGTGTGACGACAGTCGATATATCATGTCGGTTCGGGTTCCTGTAGCGGTCTGCGAGACTTTTGAACAACTCACCCATCTGATCTGAGCGAACAGTAAATTCCCCATAATTGGGATCAAAGAGGGTCGTTATTCCATTCGATGTCGACGTTACGATTGTGTGGGCGCCACCTGCGGCGAACCGCAAGCTGACCAAGTAGATCGACCCATCGTCGGCGACCTCATTCACGATCTGCTCAATGCGCGAAGATGTACCAAACCTATATCGCGTCTCTTGGGCGAACGGCTCTAGGCCGGCTTCGCCTCGCTGGAGACGATGGATTTGAGCTGGAGGACAGAGAGGATGTGCTAGGCTCCGAGGTGCTTGGACTGTAAATGATTGCATTTGAGGTCTGTGGCTTGCTGCAGCAGAGGCCCATTTTGTCAGACAATTCCCCGCATGGCGGGCTCTCCCGTTGAGCGAGATCCGTCAATGCTTGAGCAAATTCGCAGCTGTCCGCCGACCCACTCGGTTCGTCAGCTTGATTAGGGCGTGTGGATCGGTCACTAACTCGATTATACATGCCGGTTCGCCTGCTTCTTCAGCGTACGTTTCCTCAGAGCGAGCGGGCTGCTTACGCTCTGCTTGCGAATGATCGTGCGGCAAGCTGACGACGAGCTGACAACCAGATAAATTAGCGAGGCTACCGCCCCGCGCCTAATTAGTGTCTCGACCGACGCTGCTCACGAGCCCCGCGCCAAATGTGGGATTGTGGCCGGCGAGCTGATGACTGTCGCACAGCGACGGCAGGCGCGACCTTCTGCAATTCCGGATGCGGTCAGGGTGATGGGGCGAGAGCGCCTTCGTCACTGAATGCGACCGTCGCCTTGGCCTCGATCTCACAACCATCGCGACGCCGCCGGTCGGCACACACTTCTCGCTCCCAAGAGTGCGCAATTCGCGCCGTCGGATCGCCCAGTGATGCCTTGTGAGGATGATCGTTGGCCTGGCGAAATGCTGTTGTTGCCGCCGATCCGCGTTCAGCACGGCTCCGCGAGCTTTACCGGGGATCAGTGCACTGTTAGCTTCTCCCGGTCGATAGTAGCTAATTCGGCTGCCCCCCGCGCACAGCTACGGTCAATTGATCCTCACATATACACGCTCTTGGCGCCTCGGTTCGGCGGCGCCGAATCGGTCTTCTGCAGCCGCTCGGCGTCACCTTGCGCTGGGATATTCCTAATCAGCTCATCATGGTGCCGCGCTCATCCGCGCGAACAACATTGCTGCCTCCGAGGGCCCCAGTCCAACGATGCCTACAAAGCTCGGCGGCGGCATCGGGATGTCCCGATGAGTGGGTCTCCACAGATGAAGGCAATATCGGCTGTTATTCACATACTGCGAATATGGCGGATGCAGTTGCATGACGCATTCCTCTTCATCCCAGAACAGGTCTTTTACAAAGCACATCTCTTCCCAATTCGGACAGCGCCGCGGCGTCGAGACCGCAACATGCTCCCAACCAGGACGAACAAATCCACTTATCTTTAGTTCACACCCGCAAGGCCCCTGCACAAGGAACACGCCGCAAGGGCCTGACCCCGGAACCGTAGCGAACCGGCCGTGTTGCACGCGGCCGGCCTCCAGCTTCTCAATCAACTGCGCTCGCACGCCCGCTCCTTTGCCTTTCGAAGGGCCTTGAAACCGACGCGGCTTACGTTGTCTCGCAAATCGTTACTGTACCGCTCTTGAGAGCACCATCTGAGAAAGCCGCAGATGTCCATCATCACTCGTTCTCCTGCTATAGTCTTCTAACGATCGCATGGTGGGCAGAACGCTCTCAGGAGCCACCGATTACGTGAGTACGGGCGGTAGCACGATCTGGGCGATGGCGAATCGGTCCGCCGACCGCACCTTCCCGGCTCATAGTACAAGTCCGTCATCGAGCCCCTTTCATGCGAAGCATCCTACTCATGGATGCCGGCCAGTATTGGTCGCACATCGCCGAATACAGCGCGCATCAGCAACACTTATGTCTGCCATCGCTCTCCCGCGCTTCAAGCAAGCGTTAGTACGCATTCACCTGATGGCGCATGAGCGCAAGAAACTGGCGGCCCCCTCTCTACAATGAATTGGTCGTCATCATGGCATTCTCTCTATAGTGTGCGTTGACATCTAGATTCCATGATGTCCCGCAAAGGCAGTGATGGCTCCAGCTGAACCGACGATATTACTGCTTGGCGAGATCGTACCTGATCATTCACGGCTTTCTCGTCGAGTCTGAACAGTGGCAATGCACCCGACACGATAGACAGGCGGTGCGCGAATCGGCCTGCACCCAGAGCCGCGGACGCCTGACATGAACTGACGTCGAGCGGATCGCTTGCCATCTCGGCCTCTCCTCGTAAGCTAACGGTCAGGAACAATGATTAGTCGATCTCAATCATCGTCGGCCGATCTTCACGCGGCATTACGATGCGAGTTCGAACTCATTGCTCGGGGTATGGCACTCGCGATACGCTCAGCCTTTTGCAGCTAATGCGGGTGTTCTCTTTCAGACATGGACGTCGCGAATCCGACCTCTGGCAGCGGCTCTGTGTCGCCAACGCCCGACATACGCGCTTTTGGTGGCATCAAAGCGGTGCGGATACTTCTGCGTCGTGGCATGTAGATTGCTGCGGTGACGGAAAGCGGTGGCAACTGTACCGATGATACGCGAGCATACCATCGGACGGAGGCTCGCCGCGCAACAGACAAACATTCCGATACTCTCCTTGCAAGAGGACTGCGAGATTATGAGTGGTACGAGGCATGCAAAGTCCGGCATTTCTCAGCGGACCAGCGCGACGTCTGATGAAATGACGCATTGGCGCGCACCAAAGCACCCACCGATCAGGCATTACGGCGCCGATTGTCGCTCCCGATCGGCGCAAAGGAGGTGGAACCCTTGGCCGTTGGCCGCACTCCTCATAAATGTGCTGCTTTGGGCCGGGCTCTACTGGATCATCGCAGCGTTCTTCTGAATAAGCTGGCGGATGGCAGAGCAGGTAGGGGCTTTGCCACGCCTCGCGCATGCCGCGGCCGCTCCGTATACCCACGCACCATCAATGACGCAGATAGCTCGAATTGGCGAAACTGATATGCCATTGCAGCCGCAACGAAGTTCCACACACTGACCTGTAACAGCTGAACGGTCTGGCGCGGATTGGCTCCGGGCTTCCGCGTTACTGCGACGCATAGACTGCAAATTGAGGTCTAGGCTGCGCTTTTTCTTATGAGTATTTGCTTTCGAGAAGCTGACTAAGGAAGTAGGACTGAAGGAGCGTTGGGCAGGCGGATCGCTCCGCCTTATATTTCGCTATCTGGAGCGCGGGACAGGACCGTCAGGATGCCCCGCCCTACGGTGCCCCTCAACGTCACTTCCACGCACTGACTTGCTTGCTGTGCGACATCTGCGTGACCATTGGGTCGGATAGCGATCAACACTTTACAGCTCTTCCTCGCGTCGCGTCACGTATCGTCCTCGTCTTTGTGCATCTGCCACATGTGGGCGTGCCGAGCTAGTTTGTCGTATTCCACGGCAATTTTGAGCAGCCTGTCTTTGGCTCTCCCGTCAGCGAGCGCTTCCGCTTTCTTTCGCGTTGCTTCCGCACGGCCTCGCCAGTGCTCGGTTTGGTAGAGTTTACTTTTCGCATTCATGCCGAGAGCATGCAATTCGCAGATCAAAGAAATGCGACACCGGCGCTCCGTATAATCACGTAACAGCGGCGCTCGAAGCCTCGGGTGCTGAAGGGCAGTCGCCACGCACAGCCGCTATTCTGAAGCCACAGTGCGCGTTGCAGCCGAGGCTCGCACGAAGAATGCACAGCCTCGACATCCTCAGACGATTAGACGCACGAAGGGACTTGAATCGCACGTAGCGTTAGATTGTACGATCCTAGACAAGTGGGAACCACCTCCGACAATCCAGGCCGTTCCAGACACGTCAAGCGAATCACGAATGTTTCAGATATCCAAACTCACCTGGCGCGACGCGATCAGCACGCTAAGATCCTCAGGGTGCATCCTTGTCCGCGCTGCGTCGGAGCTGCTCCTATCGCGACTGGACGAAATCGCGCGTTTCGAGCTCTACACGGCGGGCGCTCCGATCACGCCAACGTCAGCGCAACGCCAGACGGAGACTCCATCCCAGATACCTCACCCGACGTCTTCACATAACGCGGACCACAGGCGCGACCACAGCAAACATAGTCCCGGCGCGCGTCATCATGGTTCGCCCTGAACGATCGAATGCATCATGAACAGTGGCTTGGGCGCACCTGCGGTTTTTGCCTGCTCTCCCTGCCTCGCGATAGGGCCATGCCCTTCATCCCGTCGTCGCGCCGGCTACGACGTCATTGGTCAGTTGGTGGTAGGCTGAGCCAGAGTACCTAAGCACATGTCAGGCCCAAACGGTGCATCGCGACATCCAGGCATGCACCGAACCACTGGATGCTCCCGAATGATTACTTGCTGGGCCAGCTCAGCCGCCAGTACTTCCACTCTTCGTGGTGCTCCGCCACTACAGTAGGTGTGGTTTCTGTCGTGCCGGACGGATGACCAGCACCGCACGAACGCAAAAGCGGAAGAACGAGCATGCCGGCACCTTCCTTAAGCAGTTCCGGCCTGTTTCCTGGCTGATAGGTCACGTTGCGCTTCGCGCAGGAAGATCAATAACGCAACCAACCGGACTTGAATGGATATCATGACTCAAAATCAACGAAGTCAGTTGGCTTCGCGCCTCACAATCTCCCGCTGCGCCATTGCTCTTGTCGCCGCAATGACAGCTGTAATCCCAAGGCCGGTCAACGCGCGCGATGAAACGCCGACCGCAGAAGAGAAAGAGGCTTGCATGGAGGACGTGTTCCGCCTTTGTAGCAGCCACATACCAGATCGCACCGCTATCACTGCCTGCCTCAGATCCAAGCAAGCGAGCCTCAGTCAGCGATGTCGCTATGTTATCTCCGTGCGAGACACTAGCAAGAAAAGCAGCGACTCGAAGTGAATGTGGCGGCCTGTTCATTCGCCTATCCGGGGAAGTGATCCCAGGGTGACCTGCAGGATGGTCACCCGCGGTCAGGTGACGAGCATGGCCGCCTACAATTGACCAACACTATGGTCAGTCGCGCGTGTCGAGATAGGCGAATGCAGAAGTTACCCTTCGATACGTTCTGATTGCCAATAGGGGTGTGACGCACGTTATCAAAACGCTGCACAAACTTGAAATTGGCTCTGCAATCCTACCATGAGGTTGATGCGGGGCCCCTCTTCAAGCGCGAATGTTCGGTGCAGCCCGTTTGCAGAAGTTCATCCAGGACCTGCACTTTCGCAGTCCGACATTGTTTCAACTGGGCATGCAATCGCGCTCAGGTCGTGCGCGGCGGCTCCGATACGCGTATACGTCCCGACCAAACAAAGTACTTCGTCTCGATCCGCATGGCGTATGGATCGACAGCGGCATCATGCAAGGCAGGCACATCACGCCATTCGATGTTCTCTAAAATCATCTTGCCACAGCAGAGGCTGCTCTGAAAACCGATCGCCTCGACGCGCCACAGCAGGGCGTATTCTGCTGTAAGGCAGAACCGAACATGACCGGCCCTCACGCAAGCGGATCAACGGGACGGGTCCATCGCACTATGAACGGCCACCTTCATTTGCAACCAGGTGGGGTTATTGTGCAGAGCCAGCTGAGATCGGGCTCGACCTCCCCATCACGGATAGCCTGGAAGCAGGTAGATGAAGCCGCTTCAACGGTTCGCCACCGCGGCGACGGCAGGCTATAAGAAGGATGAGGTGATCCGGCCGGGACACCGCGGCAAAAGGCCATTGCCGCCAAAAAACCGCGTCATCAGTCCTGCGACAAGCAACGGCAGTGTTCTAGCTGACCGACGATCTCCTCTCGACGGCACCACCGAAATGGAGAGCTTGACCCTCACGTAGCGTCAGGTTGTAGCCTCACCAAGCATGCCCACACTCAACCGCCTGCCGCCTCAAGCGTAAATGAGGCCATGCCACGTGGGACGGGCCACTGCATCAAGGCAATCGGTGCCGGGTCTCTTCAACGATGTCTCGCGGAAGAGCTCGAGGTTTGGACAGGAACGTGTAAAGTTCGATGGAAGTGCTTAGATCGATCATGGGCAAAGTTGCCACAGGCGCCACTCTGACGCGTGAGGAAACTGCGTCAGCCTTCGACAGCATGATGTCGGGTTACGCGACTCCCTCGCAAATCGGCGCCTTGTTGATGGGGATGCGGGTCCGGGGCGAAACGGTCGAAGAAGTCACTGGCGCCGCCTTGGCGATGCGGAATAGAACGCCGCGGGTCGAGGCGACATGCGACCCCGTCGGCCTCGCTGGCACCAGCAAGACCCCTACGCATTCGGTCAAGGTGTCGACGTGTGCTTCCTTCATCGTCGCCGGGGCCGGCATTCCTGTGGTCAAGCATGCCAACCGCGCTGCGTCTTCGGGTTCAAGCGCCCCAGTCGTGTTGGAGCGCCTCGGTGTGAAGGTTGATCTCAAGCCTGACGCGATCGCACGTTGCGTGCAGGAAGCCAACATCGGCTTCGTGTTTGCGTCAGCCCATTATCCGGCGATGCAGCGCATCGGGCAGATCCGGGCCGCAGTTGGAACCCATACGATTTTTGATCTGATCGAGGCTCTGTGCAATCCGGCCGGGGTCAAGCGACAGATCGTTGGGGTATTGTCTGCCCAATGGGTGCAGCCTCTGGCGCACGTCTTGAAGAACCTTGGTGCCGAGTCGGTATGGGTTGTTCATGGCTCGGACGGGCTCGACGAAATAACCCTCTCCGGCCCAACGTTTGTTGCTGCGCTTGAGGCGGGCATAGTCCGCACCTTCGAAGTGACGCCGGAACAAGCCGGGCTCCCCCGCCGCCGCAACGACGCGCTGGAAAGCAGCGATGCTGAGACTAATGCCGTTGCGCTGCAAAATGTGCTTGATGGCGTACCAGGTCCATTTCGCGACGCCGCACTTTTGAACGCGGCAGCGGCGTTGATCGTGGCTGGGCGGGCCTCGACCCTGCAGGAAGGCGTAGCACTTGGACAAGAATCACTTGATCGCGGCGCCGCAGCCGCTCGACTGAAGCGCCTGATCGCGGTTTCGAACGCCTGACAGCCGAGCTGGCCGATGTTCCAGTATTGCGACCAGGTCTGCTGTTCACGAGCGCGACAATATTGGAGCCACGAATGCATCACTTCTGCGGGATTTCAAGGAGCCTGCGTTGCCTGCGCTCGCCCTGACGAAAGCAATTCGCGCCGAGCCCGGGCGCGAGAGCTAGCCTCCTTAGCGATGAGAGCCTGTTGCAGACCACATTGCCGAGGTGAGGACCCGCGATGAAACGCGCTGCGCGCCTAAGGAGATGATGATGTCCCGGCAGAGGATTGAAACACTAGGATCTATTGCTGCGATAGAACACATCATACGGAAGTTTCGGGAATTGATCGATACGGATAGCTCAATCCCACCGGAGTTGCGGGGTGCGCTGCACGCGACGCTCGATGAGCATCTTGTCGCGGCAAAAACACGTGTTCTCCTAAAAGTACATTAGGCGCGCGCCGATGCCGTCTACATGCGGAGAAACTCTGGCAGGCGCGCTGTTACCGCAATCGGCATCATCCCCTCCCCACGGGGCCGAGCCAGATTCCAGCCCAGCTGTTTGGATCGCGACCACGATTCCCTGTGCAATGGCGCCTCGCCGGGCTGCTCAGCGCGGTTTGCTGTTTAATGGACGCACTGTCGAAACAGAGGCGACGGCAATTCCTAGTTCTGTCGCTGCGATCGCCATCCGGCATAACCCGCCGAGATATTGCACGTCCGTCCGGCTGTGACTGTCAGCTAATCCAGAGGACATCGAAGTCATACCCGGTCTCCATCTGAGCCTACTCGTCACGCAATTTCGACACCGGCTCCCCCATTACAAGCCCCATGGGGATCAAAGTCGTCTCTGCGTGTGGAGACGCTAGAAGTGGGGTTCAACTGCAGAGGCTAATCATGAGCCACCAGTTCCCTCCTGCGATCCGGGATATGCCATCTATCCAACCGGCAGAGTTCCGCCATGCCATGCAAAGCCTGGCGAGCGGTGTCGCTATCGTGACGACCGGGACGGCAGCCGGACGACGTGGACTGACGGTGAGCTCTGTGACGTCCATCTGCATGGAGCCGCCGTGCCTGGTCGTTGGCATCAATGCCCGCTCCGAGGCACATGATGAGATCCTTGCCAACAGCAGCTTTGGGGTCAGTGTTCTCCGCAGTGACCAGGAGGACCTTGCGCTGCGTTTTGGTGGTCGGGAGGGGGCGAAAGGCGTTCACCGCTTCGACACCGGGGCCTGGGATCAGGGCGCCCTCGATGTACCGCTATTGCCCAACGCATTTTGCGCGCTCGAATGCGTTTTGTATGACCACAAGTTGCTTGGCACACACACCGTCTTTATCGGACGAATTATCGCCACCCGACAAAGCGATGGAAATCCATTGATCAACTTCCGGGGCGCACTTCGTACTTTACTGCTAGACTGAGTGCGGTTTTGCGCAGACCCCGTCGGGACAGCAGAATGGTCGATGGCCTCACTCCCTAGTCGCTTCCACGACCGCGATCCAACGATTGCCTGGGCTGCGACTGGTTCCACAGATTAGGCTCGTATTGAAAGGTCTCATCAGCTCCGGCGATTTCGGGCGCTTCGCCGGTCGAGCTATGCTTGTGCCGGTGTGCGACCTGCCGCGCCACGACGCGTGCGGGTACCGGGTCAGGACAACTGCATAATCCTCTCGAAAACTACCAGCTTTGGTAGATCAGTTGTGAGCGACAGGCGAGTAAGCATCGTTGCCGCAGCAGGATCGGGTTCATAGGCACGCCCCGGGTCACAATGGTTGGCGCTTCTCTAGATCTTTCGGCTCGATTCTGACGTGAGGACATAGGGACATTATGGTCTTGCAGATGCGATGACAAATCGAATTCAAAGGCGTCAGACAACTCTGTCCAGCAACGGGTTCGAAATCGCCCAGATTCTCGAGGGCATTCGCCGCTGGGTCCTGATTGAATCTCCGACGGAGCGGCCGGATCAGATCAACAAACTCGCTGATGTCGTCGCAGCAGGTTATCGCGACCTGCCGGCCAGTGTCGAGCGCGTTGTGGGGCGTGACGGCTGCGGCGATCATTTGGTCAGCCGCTCTTCTTGGGGGCAGGGCGTACCGGGCATTCTGGTGTTAAGCCATCTCGACACAGTTCATCCGATCGGGTCCATCGAACGGCTACCATTCAAGATCGAGGGCGACCGTGCGTTCGGCCCTGGCATCTACGACATGAAAGGCGGTGCCTACCTCGCCTATCACGCCTTCCGGCAAATCTGCGCCGATGATGCACGCCCGCCGCTCGGCATCACGCACCTCTACGTTTCGGACGAAGAGATCGGCAGCCCAACCTCGCGCGCGCTAATCGAGGCCGAGGGCCGCAAGGCCAAATACGTACTGGTAACCGAGCCCGCTCGCGACGGGGGCAAGGTCATCACGGGACGCAAGGGCGTTGCGCGCTTTGACGTATTCATCAAGGGCGCTCCGGCGCATGCAGGTACGCGGCCCGAGGACGGCCGCAGCGCGATCCGGGAACTCGCCCATGTGATCCAGACGCTGGAGGCGATGAACGATCTCACGCGCGGTATCACCGTCAATGTCGGCGTCGTGCGCGGCGGCACCAGGCCCAACGTCGTCGCGGAACTGGCCTATGCGCAAGTCGACGTGCGCGTCCCCACCATGGCACATGCCGACGAGCTGGTGCCGAAGATTCTCGGCATCACCTCGCGCTCCGACGGCGTCAGCGTGAAGGTATCAGGCGAATTGAACCGTCCGCCATATGAGAAGACCAGCGCCGGCGCCGCACTTTACGCACACGCCAAAACGCTTGCCGCCGAACTTGGCTTCGAGCTGCTCGACGCGTTCAGCGGGGGCGGCTCCGACAGCAATTTCACCGCGCCGCACACCGCGACTCTTGATGGCCTTGGCGTTGACGGCATGGGCGCGCATACGCATCATGAGCAACTCTACATCTCGTCGATTGAACCTCGCGCGCGTTTGCTGTACCGCCTGTATCAGACGCTGCGATAATCCTGACGCCAAGCGAAATCAGTGACCGCGACGTGCGTTTGATGACGGCCGCCGGCACATTCGCAGGACCGTTCCTCGCCCACCCTCACGGCACTCATCGAAAACTATCGGTCAGATGCCGGATTTGGCATTGCAAAATCATAGAAGTGACTGAGCTAACCAATGACGGCAGCGGAGGTCAGGCGGGCAATCGGCTGCAAAGGGCGCGAGCCCTTGGTCGCGGAAGGGCTAACGTTTCCGAGAATTGGCTTATCGGCAGCGGCCCTCATCTCAAAGGCAAACGAGCTTTCTTGACGCAAATCGCAGCGCTGAATGCGTGCGACACCAGACCGGCCGGCGAGCCGATTTAAGAGCTTGGCCACGCTCACACCGTGCATAAAAGGGCTTGAATCGGACGTAACGTTAAGTCGTACGGTCTTGAGGTGGGCACCTGTCTCGGTCTGCTGCCGAGATCGTGAAGGATTGCGAATGTCTCAGCTGGTCAGATCATCGTTCCCACGGTCAATCATGATCGCCCGTGGCGGGGCGGTCGGAAGCGTTCTGCAGCCAGTCCTAATTGCGGCGCTATGGCTCGAACGTAGCTTTGAAACGCCCGCCATTCCGAAAGCGAGACCACGTGGCTGTTCTGGCCCGGGGCACCAGAGAACCGACGAGGTCAGAGTTGAGCGACGTAGACCTCCATCCGCCCCCTAAGTCGGGGACGCTGCCGGCCGAAGCTGAACAAAGCCCCTCCTCTGGCGCGACACCGCGCCAAAATCAGTTCGCCGAACTGGCTTTCCGCTATGTCACTGCATTCTCGTGGTGGCAAGGCATGGCGATCGCGCAAAGGTGCGACAGATGGCTGGCCTGCGCAGGTTTTCAAGGAGCCTGAGCTGCAATTGTCGCTCCGCTTGGCCCGCGGGGCATCGCAAAATATTTCTTGGCATTATGGAGCAGCAAGTTGAAAGAGCCCGACGGCCTCAAGAAGGTCCTGTTGATCGACCATATTGAAGGCCAATGCCGCTGCATCATCGGCTTCAAAGATGGAGATGCCAGAGAGGCCTATATGTGCGGCGAGCCCGTATATCAAAGACGCGGCAAGAAACTGTCTTCGTGGTGTTTTTATCACTACGGACAGATGCACACGACCGTCGCCCAGCAGAACAGAGAGAGTGATCAATCGGCCGAGATCCCTCAAGCAATATTCATTGTTCGCAACCCATGAGAACCATCATCCCTCCAAGGCCGTCTGATCATAGCCTGTATAAAGGCCCCGAATCATGTCATCGGAGACTCGCCAAGCAATTCCGGGTTGCGGCGGACGCCACTCGCTGCAAGCGTACTATGCGGGCGTGAGGCGCTTGAATATCGAGTTGAATCTCCGCAGCCTGACCGACCGAAAAGCTGCGTATACTCCCCGCGAAACGGCGATCCATTTCGAAGGGCAGCCTCTCAGCTACGTCGGCCTCGCCCGACAGACCGACCATATCGCTCGCGCTCACCGACCTCGCCTCTCTCGGAGCAGGACGGCGCCAAATCAAGCTTCGCTCAGTGCTCAACGCGGCGCAGCAGGTTCACCATTGTTGGCATCACGATTCCTGTCTGATCGCGCCCAAATGCCCGGAGGTCGCGGATGCCGCGGATCCTGATCATGAATGCCGGTACGGCTCAAATGTCGGGCTCCGATCTGACACCAGCTCAACTTTCGCTGGCCGCCAATTCGGCATACCGTTCAGCGTGGTTTGCTCATGAGGGTGACCTGATAGTCTCTCCGGTGGTCATCCCCGCGGATCTGCTATCCTTCATTGGCGCGACGCTCAATTTCGACGCATCGAGCCTCTGTTTGCTTGTACCTCAAGGCGGCAGCCAATCGCCGGTGCTTGATGATTGCACACTCCTGTCCAAGACTGTTGTTGAGCGAATCAACAGACATATTCGTCAGAAATCAACCTGGCGATTGTATCCCTGTTACTCTACTGAAGGCGTCGCACGCCTGGCGGCCATGCTCGGTATACCGCAGACAGGCGACGACTTCGCTCTGCAGCGGGGGCCTGATCTGTTGAACCGCAAGAGCCACTTCCGTCAATTGGCGACAAGCGTCGCACTTCCACTGCCGAATGGATCTATCACGACAGACTCAAACGAGTTATTCAGAGCGGTCACTTCACTTAGAACCGCGACCGGCAGCGTCATTGTAAAGCTGGACAATGGAGCCGGCGGAGTCGGAAATGTCATCCTGACCGGCAATGAAAGCGATCCACTACCTGGGGCAAGAGATACCCGGCGAATTCCATGGACGTCGTTTGATCCTGACGCGCTTTGGTCCGAGATGACAACGGCGTCATGTAAGACGCTCGTCGTGGAGTCGTACCACCTGGCGACGTCTTTGTTCTATCTCGAGTATGAAATCGAGGATGATGGTTCAATCGTTTTCATGAGCAGTGGAAACATACGTCTGCGTAAAAGCGCCGACCGATCCGAAAGAGCTCTGATCTGGACAGGACTTGAGCTACCAAGCGACCTGAGGAACGAACAATGGTTGACTGCCCAGGCGCATGCCTACCGATTTGTGGCGCTTGCGCGAAACCTGGGATATCGCGGAATGATCAACATTGACGCCATTTTCGCGGATGACGGACGGCTGCTGTTTAACGAAGCGAACGGCCGTTGGGGTGGCGGCTCGGTGTTACACACCATTGCCGTCCGGCTGCTGGGTTTCGACTATTCCGGTTGCAACGTTCTTTTATCCGTAAGAAATGTTCGATCAGGATCCCTACAAATAGCGCATGATCGTTTGGTCAAGGAAGGATTTCTGTTCGACCGCACACGCAAGGAGGGCGTGATCCCGCTTGCTGCCGACCCAGAGGCTGGCACCGTGGAGTGCCTTGTGATTGCGCGCGATAGGGCAGCGGCCCGCGATCTGCAGTATCATTTACTGCGAATCGTTTGATTGAGATCCCAGCGACCATATCTTCAACCGCTCATGATCTGAACTTGTCCCTGCTTTCGATCGCGTGAGATACCTGACGACGGGACGTGAATGTTTGCCTCGTCTAGCTCGAGCTCTGTCAGCCCCAATCGGGACCACCCTTAAGTCGCTACTGAAGTGCCGATCGCGATGAGGTGCTCGAGGTGCAGCCGCTCATGGACTGGCCGCTCGCCCTGCGCCAATCGTCCAATCAGCGCTGGCGTCGCGTCTACCACCTGGGTACCCTATCCAGGCCGTTCTGCTGCCGGGCCAGCGGGCCGGTTGCAGGCGGAAGCCGAGACGTGCTGCGAGCTGTTCTGCAAACGGTACTGTTGGCAGACTGGGCGGAGTCATAGTGATAGGCAACCGGGGCGGTAGGCACGCGCCTCAACCAACAGAAGCGACCAGTGGGCGCCGCCATCAGTAACGCCCGCATCGTTCACAGGCACGAACAGGAAATTGACGGTATCGTACCATCCTGATCATTGACGACCTGCTGGAGGCTTGTACGCGGTCGCGGTGGCTCGGGATCAAGCGCGGCAGCTGGGCTTGCGCAGGTTGAACGAATCGGGTCCGGGCGGCGAGATCCGGTTCGTTCCAAAGCAACTCTTCTTCCACATGCGCGTCGCCCCGGCAGCTTTTGCCAGAACCAGTCTGAGCACAAGATGCCAAGCTACTACCCTCTCCTGAGAGCTCACCCCTTACCAAATTCATTCGAAAGCGATCTCAGCCACCCCACCTCATGTGCCAGCGGTAGAACTTTCGATGATCCGGCGGTTCGCGCCGCTACGTTTTGAACAGAAGTAGACCAGCGATCGGCGCTCGCCGGACAGCACAGGCTTCACCTCGTGCCGGAGCTTACATGTGGTGACAAGCACAGCGCCAAATGGCGGTCGGAATACCTGGTGTTCGTACCCGCTTGGATATACCACGAACTCCCCGCCCTCGAAGTCCCTCGCCAGCTGCACGATGACCGCGTACTCGAAATCCGGATCGCTCGCAGAATCCAGATGAATGCCAACAAACGAACCAGGAGGCATCCGATGCATTTGGCATCTGCGAATCACGTGATCCGACGTGGCCCCCAAGATCTTTCTTACCGCGAAGCTGCGGTCTTTCCTTTCAAGTAGTTCCATGATCTGCCGTGGAGCTGCACCGCCCACGTCGCTAGGAGCGCGGCCGGGCGGGTCTACCCTCACGCGCTTGACGAAAACATTGTGCGAGTCGCCGGCATCTCCCTGCCTCACTTCCTCTTCGGAAATCTCAGCCTGCAGCTGATTGATCTTGGACAAGTCATCTTGGGTGAACAATATCTGGGGGCCGATCACGACCGTCCCCTTTACCAGCAGTTCTATGCGGTATTTTGTCAAAGCTTCTTCTGAAAGAAGACGAGATTTATGATTCATTGCGCGTGCCATTCGAGTTCACTCCAGGGTTTTATCTTCGACGCAGGACTGAAGGTCCTGGTGCAGCGAGCGGAAGGCTTGGTCCCAATGCTCGCCATCGAACTCGCTCACTGTTATGCGTTCGATGGTCCCTTTATCAAGGCATCGAATATTTACGCTGAATCCGTCGGGATTTGAGCGCGGCCTATAGAATGGCTTTACGCCACAAACCCGGCAAAACGTGTGCCGAGCGATGTTCTTATTGAACTGATACGTCGTGAGGAATTCTTCGCCGCACTCAATGCGAATCTTATTGCCGGGTACGAGCAAGTGCAGAAATCCAGACATTTCGCAGATTGAACAGTTGCATCGAACTGCAGAGAGCTCTCGCGGTGCTTTGACGTAGAACTTGACAGAACCACAATGACAACGGCCATGGTGCTCGACCTCCGAGTGATCATCTCCCTTCAGTGAGACAATTCGGCGCAGATCGCGGCACCACTGTAGGCTGAGCCGATAGGCTCGATCGAATTCATCCAAAAAGCGGTTATTCCTATCAGCCGGGATAAGTTCGCCAATCAGCCGGCCTGTCATTTCTCCGTGGTACTTCTCCGCAGGATCTTCTCCGCCGACGTGGCTGCGGAAGTACTCAAGATCGTCAGGCCGCGCCTTAAAGGTTTTGACCAGAGTGCTCCATAGCGACTCGATCATGTCCGCAGCATGTAGCTCAAAAGCGACCATGTAGGCGCAACGCACTAAGGGATCTTTCGATGACAATCCGGCATAGAGAGAATGCAGGTACTGCTTGGTCGTGGCGCTGTAGTTGGGCCGTATTGCTCTGCCGAGTAGTTGCGACGCATCCTTTCTAAGCAGGTTGGAGTGGAAGTTCTCAGTCACCAGAATGTCGGGTAGCGCCGCCTTGCCTCCCTGGAGAATTTGGCCATAACCGCCCGTCTCATCCCAACAGATGAAATTTCCAACCACGCTGGTCAGTTCGATGTCCCTCGCAATATCTCGATTGTGATTCATTGCATCGAAAATGAGATCCCGTTGCGACCCCGCCTGCAGGTACGGGAACGCCTGTGACATCGCAAGATAGTCAGGCAGCAGGCGAGCGGCCTGGTCCTCGGACATCTCCGCAGCGAACGGGTGCGGGCCGAACAGGGCTCGTGCTTGCTCAGTCAAATACTTGCAGCATATCTGCGGAGACTGATCGGGTGTCAATCGAGACGCTTGAGATGTCATGTGACTCCTGGTGATGAGGAGAGAACGGTCTTTGACGGAGCATCGCGCTAGCTATTGGCCACCGCGAGTTCGTTGGTTCGATGGGCTTGTCTTCGCGTTCACCATCCAGGCGACATTCTTGGTTGCGCCTTCGCGGTAGCAGACAGCGGCATGTTCAGTGCTGCTCACCCGCATCGAACGGAGCACGTAGATCAACTGAGCGGCGGCGATCAAGACGGATTCCGGTCCGCGAAACGTTGGATGCCGCGAATTTCCGGGCCGGCCATCATACGCTTTCAGCGTCATGGTGAGATATTACGCCGCGCAGGCCCTCGCTGTTGCTGCTCCTGCCAGTCGATCGAACCGCTATGAGCTTCGTACAGCATTGCAAGGATTATCCGCATCTACCTGGCTCGCTGCTGGCCGCCACGAGATTCTCAAAGAGACCGACGCTATGTTTCACGTTCGCGAGTGCCACCACAATGTCTTCTTGCACGCTTACAGCAATCACCGTGCCAACTCGTGCACTCGCCCCAAAGATTTTTGAGTACATTGACAAAATCGCGACCGACGTCGCAAGTGAATTGAACCCGACAGCGCTTGCACGGCTGACGGACACCAGGCGGCGAAGAGCCGGCCGGCCGCCACTCACAACGGGCCAATGAGTTCGGGATACTGAATCGCGGAGATTGGCCCAAAGTGCCACAAAAGTCTCGCGCCTTGAACAGCGCGACAAGCGCTTTGGGGAGCAGGCGCTAGCATGGTGATCCCGTCCGCTGACGTAATCCATCTTCGCTCGCGACAACTACGCGCTAAGCAGTTGCCTCAACGCCATCGAACACGACCATATAGTGGGATCTGGACCCATTCGCAGGTCGATGCGGCCTGACAATCGCGACCAACTCCGGGCATTGATCGAGGCCATGACGCGGTCTAGGGAACACGCGGTCCCCGATGCCCTTGGAAATTGAAGAACGCCGTGGACCAGAACGCGCAGGTCGCGAGCCGAAATACCTAGCTAGATCTTGCGCGCCCACGCGAGTGCCTCATGGTGTTGGTACATCTTTGACCGTTTCGCTCCAGATCAAGCGGCACGGGCAAGCGCAGCAAGATCGGCTTCGAGCTTCGGCTGACGCTTGAAAATCGCGTCTATCAACGCCTGCGCCGGTTGCTCGCCGGCCTCGACCAGCACTGCCTTCTCAGCCCGCGCAGAGGGAGCGAACACTCGCTTGACGACAGTCGGCGATCCCTTGAGGCCGCATTTGGAGACGTCCTCGATACCGGCATCGTTTGCGCTCCATTTCACGATTTTGGCGCGCGCGGCGCGCAAGGCATCCGCCATCGCGCCTCGCCGAATCTGATTCGTTGCCTCCAGCATGGTGATGAGACAGGGCAGCCTCGTGTGCAGCACCTGGACACCACCTTCGGAGCGTCGTTCCGCTTCAATTGTATGGGCGGCAAGATCTAAGGATCTGACTTTCGCAACGTAGGTTAGCTGCAATACGCCCAGCCGCTTTGCGATGCCGGGGCCAACCTGCGCGGTATCGCCGTCGATGGTCTGCTTCCCCGTGAAGATGAGGTTTGTCGGGCCATATTCCTTACCGATTTTTCGGATGGCAGTTGCAAGTGCATACGTCGTGGCCAGGGTGTCGGAGCCCGCAAAGCAGCGATCAGTAAGCAGGACGGCGCGATCGGCGCCGTAAGTCAGCGCCTTTCGCAAAGAATCTTCCGCCGATGGCGGTCCCATTGTAAGCACCGTGATTTCGCCGCCGAACCGATCGCGCAGCTCCAGCGCGGCCTCGAGGGCGAAGAGGTCATATGGGTTAATGATGGTCGGCACTCCCTGACGCATGATTGTATTGGTCACGGGGTGCACGCGGATCTGCGCCGAGTCCGGAACCTGTTTGATGCAGACGACGTTGTGCACGGTGTTGCTCCCAAAAGCTGCGACAGCTGCGGAGAGCACAGCAAGTGTCGTACCATCGCCCGTCCTTTGGGATCAGCTTGCCATCACAGAGGCTTAGTCCCGGTAATGCGCGCCTCTAGGCCGCTCCCCGACGAACGAATCCTAACACTGTCAGAACTGCGACAACGTTTTTCAGCGGGCCGCGCCAGCTGGGTGATGCTAGGACGGCTTGCGACAGATTACCCCGCCAATCACCGGCGACCGGCTGACCGGGTGACGTTCATTGAGCATTGGCGCTCACTAGTCCGGAGCTTGATCGACGGATAGGCATGACGCTCGTTACATGATCCGCAACCGACTGTTCGCGATTGCATGGCCCGCAATGACGCTTAGTATGTCATTGTGAGCAAGTCCCTTTGTCATCGAACCAGGTGAGCCCGCCCTTCGACAGCAGTCCCGCGCGCGGGATGCTCGGGGCCAAGTTGCCCCCGTGAGCGGACCCATTTCCTTCAGATTGTGATGAGAATGCCTATCGGAGATCGTTCTCGTATAGCTATTTGGCAGTAGCAGTTCCGACCGATGTCGTCGTTCAGAACCGCTTTATCTCTATTCCATATTTCCTCAGCGCGTAGCCAATTTGACGCGGCGTTAGTCCGAGCAGGCGCGCTGCTTTTGCCTGCACCCATCCAGATCTTTCCATGGCCGCAATGACCCGTTCGCGATCGGCCATCTTGGCGCCACTAACGAGAACTGTGCCGGGAGGCCCCAGTGAGGCCAGTTCGCCGCCGACAGACTGGACCGGCTGGGTCGCTTCAGCTAGCGGAATGGTGGATTTTGCAGGCACCGACGGCGTGGGTGCGGGCTGGTCCAGTCTCTCGTCGGAGGTGCCTTTCCACAGCATCGCAGAAAGACACTGGCCGTGGCAGCATGCAAAGTCACTTCTCACAATCGATGATCCGGCGCACAGCGTCGCTGTCCGCTCGATGCAATTTTCGAGTTCGCGGACATTTCCCGGAAAGCCGCAGTTCATCAGTACATCGATCCCGCTCGCCTCCAAGGTCAGAGTACGACCGTTCTCGTTATTGAAATTTTTGAGGAACTCCCTGGCAAGAAGCGGAATATCACTGCGTCTTTCGCGCAAGGGCGGCAACAGCAGGGGAACTACACTGATGCGATAGTAAAGGTCCGCGCGGAACTCGCTCCTTGCGACAGCCTCTTCAAGGTTCTTGTTGGTCGCAGCTATCACTCGAACATCGACCTTAACAGTCTGGTTGCTGCCGACGCGCTCGAACTCCTGCTCTTGGAGAACGCGCAGCAACTTCGCCTGGAACGGAGCTGAGATCTCGCCAATCTCGTCAAGAAACAGCGTTCCTTTGTCAGCAAGTTCGAAGCGTCCCTTGCGCGAGCTGAACGCACCGGTAAAGGCGCCTTTCTCATGTCCAAACAATTCTGATTCCAGGACGGTCTCAGGAAGCGCCGCGCAATTCAGCTTAACAAACGGGCGCCTGGCGCGGGACGATGATTCGTGAATGGCCTTGGCTACGAGTTCCTTTCCGGTACCGGATTCGCCACGCAGCAGAACCGTGCTATTAGATCTGGCTACAATCGCGATCTTCTCCAGCAGCCCGCGGAGGGCCGGACTGTCGCCAATGATTCCATGGGCGTGTAGCTTCTTGCGCTCCCGAGGGGGTTGCCTGAGGTCGAGTACCTGCTTTTGTAGCCGGTCTTTCTCCGCCATCAATCGTTCGCGATCGCAGGCGAACAAGCGATGTAACTTCACTGTTTGTCCCACCAGGTTGGCGATCATGGCGAGCAGTCGCGCATCGTACTCGATCCCGAGACTCGACCTATCGTCCCGGATACGATCAACCGTCAGCGTACCCACGACCTTCGGCTCAATGCGAATCGGAACCCCGATGAACGACACTGGCATATCATCAGAGGCGCCGAGCACTTCCCGGTCGGCAGCGCTGAATACCGGCTCGGCGGCCACGCTCTCGACAACAACAGGCCTGTCCGTCGCGATGATCTGGTCGATTACTTTCCGCGGCAGCCGCATTCGGTAACGTTCGTCGCTGCCTTCGCTCCAGCCCGCCCCCACTGTAATGTCCGGCATGCCGTCGTCATCGAACAGTGAAACGATGCCGTGGCGCATCTGCACAAACGACTGCAGAAGATCAAGAACGTTGGCTAACGTGACCTCGAGCCGACAAGGAGCGGTGAGTATTTTCGATATCTCGAAGATGCCGGTCAGCGCGCTCTCACGCAACGGCTCGCTCGAGAGCTTACGTTCCGGCTCCGGTTGCGGTGCGGGTCGTTCGCATGAGGAAGGTATATCCAGCATGAGGCGGTCTCCGTTCTCTCGATCATCCTCCCTGGTACTTTGTCCGGGTTGGCGAGCTTCGTTTTGCATGTCACTCTCGATCTGACGCCAAGTGTTCACGAGATGACATAGAACCGTAACACCTTTTCATGGCACGACGGTAAACTTACGGTGTGCTTTCATTCTATTTTGCAGATTGCGCACGCGTCCTCACCGGAGAACATAACTACCGCTGCTGCAGCTCAAGTCAGCGGTGTCCCCAAGGCCGGCTGATTCACAGATGCTGCCCACCATTGACCGGCACCTCGGCCCCCGCGACATAGCTCGCCGCATCCGAGCACAGGAAGAAGATGACCTTGGCCACTTCGTCCGGGGTTCCCACTCTGCGAAGCGGGATACTTGGCACGAGACGCGCTTCTGTGTCGGGCGATAACATGTCGGTCCTGATCTCGCCGGGCGCGATCGCATTCACGCGAATACCATGCGGTGCATAATCGTGGGCCATTTCGCGTGTCAGGCTCGCGAGCGCAGCTTTCGACGTCGCATAGGCACTGCCCGCAAACGGGTGCACCTGCGAGCCCGCAATCGAAGTCACATTCACGATCGATCCTGACGCGGCTCTTAGCTCGTCAAACAGCCCCTGCGCCAGGAGGATCGGGGCCACCAGGTTGAGATGGAACACCCTCATCCAGGTCTCGATTGACGTCGTCAACGACGTCATCCGATCGCCAGCGGGCGTTTTCGGCGAGACGCCGGCATTGTTCACCAGTGCGTGCAAAGGTGCACCGGCCAAGCGCTTTTTGACCTCAGTGATCGCGCGCGGCAGCATTCGATGATTGCTGAGGTCGATCTGCACGTGATCTTCGTTCCCTGCCTCCCAGGGGCATCGCTGGCCGTCGAACGGCTGACGCGCGCAAGAAATGATGCGCCAGCCCGCCTCAGAGAACAGCTTGGCAGTGGCGTGACCAATTCCGCGCGATGCTCCGGTGAGCAACATCACTTTCTGTTCTCTGCCATGAACACGGGCTTTATCGGTCTGAAAAGGGCAAGCTAAATTTGTGTCGGGCACCTGGCCTTCGATCAGATCGTTCTTTGGCAGATCGAGATCCACGCCCGCCTCCTCTCCTGCTGCGTGCGGCATGCGTAGCAGGATTTGGGCCACTGCGATGCATGTAAATCCGCTTCCGTTTTGCGTCCTAGTGTCGCGCACGCGGAATGCTCGGTTCGTTCAAGACATAGTGCGTGTGCTTTGCGACAGTGATGGTGCATCAGCTACGTAAACTAGCGAGCACACTCGCCGTCGTAAAGACAAGGCTGCGAGCAGCGCCCCAACTCGAAAGCTGACGTTACCAGAGTCGTACGTTAGATTCGTCGGCAACTGATGCCGGCTTCATCGCGGCCTGCTCGGACGTATCCAGCACTGGCACATCGCCGGGCGGATTGATTCCGGACCGCGACCTGGCGTACTGAATGTTTCTTCAAAATAGTGGATTTCGAGAGCGCCCGTTCACACCAGCGAGTACCGACCGCCAAGACGGAGCTCACCGGATGAACGGAGAGCCTTTCGATATATTCATCCGCGATGGACGACCGATTAGCGTCGACTTGCGCCCACGAAGCGAGGACGTGTTACACCTGTTTACCGTGGCGGCAGCCACACTAAGGTCATTGTTGTCGACGTCGAGCTTCAGCGGAAGACATTCGGCCCCCGCGTCGCTCTGTTCTCCGGTGGAAGTTCGCGACAGAGCATCACTTCGGCCAGACAATTCCCGCCCCGAAAAGATCTGCCAATACTGCTGGATGCAAAAAGCGGCAATCAGATCGATCACGCGGGCAACGGCTCTCATGAAGCCACGAGCGCTTGCGAGGATTCTTCAATCAGGATCAATCGGCTCGGATCGTTCAAATCGAATTCTATAACGCGTGGGGCAAAGAGACGCGCATAGCGCGTAAAGGCGCTCGTCGGGGGAAAACGAATCACAGTGTCGCAGCGCGCAAGGAGGTACATATCGATGAGGGCGGAAAAGCCGCCCTCGGCTCCGAGCGTGGCGTTGTGCAATGGGCCGGCCTGAGGGGCCTGGAACTGTTTTGGAATCGTGAAAACATCAGGAAATATGGTCGAAACCTTCTCAAGGACGATCGCGCTGTCCGTGCACAGGAAAGCCTTCACGGGTTTTGCGTGGGGTAACTCCCTAGCCTTATCAATGGCATTACAGACCTGTCGCAAGGCGCGCTCCGGGTCAGCCCAGTAGGGAGCATGCCCCATAATGTCCTCGCCGTTGCCATGCCGGACATGGATTCCGATTACGCTGTACGATTCAAAGTGCTCGCGGTAGATCGCATTAATCCGAGACTGAATTTCAGGTCGTGGCTTGATGTTCCGGAAGATTTCTCGTTCGGCCTCCTGATCGCAGCGCCACATCAGGCAGGCGTCACACACAACCGTGTTAGCGTCACTATCTTTCCGACTTTGGAACAGTTGATCGAGTTCGTCGCGTTCTCGGAAAATCTGTTCGTCCGGACGGTAGATGCAATCGATGGATGGCTTGTTCCACCATGCCGGGAAGAATGGTCCCGGAAATGAATAATGATTGATCTCGTCGTCGCAAATCACCCGCACGCCAGCAATGGCTTGAACCGGTTCGAAGAAGACTGGAAAGGCGTTCGTGGATGGCTCATCGAGATAACAAGATCCCCGCCAATCAATGGCTAGCGTCCGTCCTGTCTGCTTTGCAAAACGCCAAGCTGCCGCCAGTGACCACAGGCAGTCGCCGAACCCCGTGCGTCGCCGGGAAACTACGAACCTATCATTCTTCGAACCGCTCTGCATTGCCTCTTCCCGGGCTCCTGGTTGGACAAGAGACGTCATTGCAGACGTCTCACGTATCATCTTGTCCGACGTCACAGTCTGAAACCGCGGTGCCGGCGAGCTGCGTCGGTAGAACTTCATAGCAGCGCTATCCGTGATGGGCCGCGTTCTCGCAACACTTTCCGTCTTTTCTTGATCGGTGTTGCGTCGACGTGCCCGATTTCAGTCGGATGCCCGATGACCCCCGTGCGTCGGATGGTCTGGCCTCCTCACATGCTGCAGGCATAGGCATGGCCATGCTCATGAGTTCCGGCTATGTTTCGCTTTGCACTTTATTGCAGCCGCAAGCCGCGCGCGGCGGATGAAGCCGAACGCCACGCAGCTCCCACACGAGCCGCAGCTCCCTCACGAGATCTTCACGCTTGGCCTGGTCCTGCATGGTTGCGTCGAGAAGCCAGCCGAGCGACGCCTCGCCCTCGATCCGCATCAAGATCTCGAAAAGCTCATGTGAGATACGCATACCATCGCGGGCGGAATGTCCTGTGCGGATCTCGCAGACCGTTTCCTGACGATCTGGCGCTGTGTGGGAGCGAACACGATGAAGGGATGCATACGGCGGCAATGAAACGCCCAGTGCACTCCAATCCTGCAGTGATGCTGGCCGCTTTCTGACGAGGAACGGCCCAACAACAAGTCCGTCCAGGTCAGTCGTTAAGAACGTGGTGATCGCATCTGCCACGGACTCCACGATCGGCTCGGCATTGTTGTTAAATGAGGTATTCAGAAGAACTGGGATTCCCGTTCGCCTCTTGAACGCATTAATTACATCCCAGTAGGTGGGGTTTGCCTTGCGCGATACTGTCTGCAGCCGAGCGGTCCCATCAACGTGTGTGATCGCACCGAGCACGGTACGCTTGGTTTCACGCACACGAACCACGAAGTTCATGAAGGGGAGCTGCCGCGTGCCGTCCGGGAGCTCAAAGAACTCGCTCGCATCCTCCTCCAGTACAGATGGCGCAAATGGGCGATAGCCCTCGCGCTTCTTGACCATCGCGTTGATGCGGTCCTTGTTTTCCGCAGGCCGCGGGTCCGCAAGAATGCTGCGGTTACCAAGCGCACGTGGGCCGAACTCAGAGCGGCCCTGAACCCAGCCGATTACATCGCCATTCGCCATCCAGTCTGCCGCACTGGATGCTATGTCATCACTTCGTTGAATGTCGAGGTGGCCTGACCATGCGTTGAGCTCATGCTCAACGGCTTGCTCGTTGCCGAGATCGGACCCCCAATAAACGTCCGGCAGTCGCTCCCGCGGCGCCGGCCTGCCCAGCTCGTTTGACAGCATCAACGCAGCGCCGAGCGCGCAACCGGCGTCGTGCGCCGCGGGTTGAACAAAGATGTCGTCAAATAGCCCGGAATAAAGCAGCTTACCATTCAGCGTGCAATTATGGGCTACTCCCCCGGCCAAGCACAGGCGTGTAATGCCCGTCGCCTCACGATGGTGTCGTAGGATGTGAAACACGATCCGTTCCAGCGCCTCCTGCAGCGAAGCGCTGACATCTCGATGCTGTTGGGTGAATGGCATTCCTTTTCGCCGAACCTCGATGTTGCGGACCAGGACCGGACCGACCCGATCCAGGTGAACGCGATAGCCACCGTTTTCCAACAACTCGTAGAACTGCGCGAAGAGCTCGCGATAGGGAGCGGGATCACCATACGGGGCAAGCCCCATCACTTTGTACTCGTCGAACAACCCGTAGCCGAGATATCGGATCGTCTCGAGATAGAACAGCCCCAGGGAGTTATGTTCCGGGAAGCTTGCTAGTTGCGCAATTTCGGTGCCAGACCCCACCGCCAATAAGCCGGAGAGAAAATCGCCACCGCCGTCGACGGCAAAAACGAGACTTTGCTCGAAGCCGGACATGGCAAACGCGCTCACGGCATGCGCTTCGTGGTGATTCACGAAGGAAAGGCGCGACGGATCGATCTCAGCGCCGAACTCCCGTGCCAGCAGCTGGCGCAGCAACAGTTTGGCGTCCAACGGAACGGGCTGAGACACAGAAAGACGCTCGAGCATGGTGTTGCAGTAGGCTTCAGTCGCGTAGAACGCGATACGGTCAATCTCGCCGAGCTCAACGCCAGCGGTAGAAAGGCAGTATCGGATCGAATTGCTCGGGAACTTGTTGGAGTGCTTGACGCGGTTGAGGCGCTCCTCTTCGACAGCAGCAATCACGCGGCCATCCTGCACAAGAACCGCAGCGCCATCGTGAAGAAATGTATTCGGCAACTCCGGCGTGCTTTCATAGATCCTGTCAAGTCCGCCACTCACTCCCAGGCACAACATCCCGTTCTCCACATGATCCTGCCAGGAACGCTTACTGCGTCCCACCTATCTAATCTGTACGGTCACGCTCCGTCGGGTGCGCGGCCCCGACAGCACAACACAATATTGCAAAGCCCGTCTCGGCGCCTAGCGACGGGCGCCCAGAAGTAACGGTGCTGGCGTCCGCACCGATCTACCGAACAGGCGGCCGTAGACCTTGCTCGATCGCGGCCTCTTAAGGCCATTGCAGCAGCTGCTGTGACAGACGAGGTCATCCCGAGCTACCGCAGAACGCATCGTGACAGTGCATCGATGTGACTTTCTCCATTTTCGCTGAACTCACGTCAACGCAGCAGGCGGCGCCGAAATAGTGCTGTCGACGCGAAAAAGGGCAGGACCGCGTAAACGCAGAGCGCACCTACGTGCAGGGCAGCGCTGTCGGCGCCGCGCTCAAGCATCACTGGGCGAATAAGGTCGACCGAATGTGCGAGAGGCAACAAGCCGGCGAAATGCTGAAATGAGCCGGGCAGTTGGCTCGTCGGAAAGACCGCGCCACACAAAAACACCATAGGAGTGAGGACAAGTGTCTGGTAAAACACGAAGTAATCGTAACTTGGCGCAAGAGATATGACGACCATCGCCAGGCTGGCGAAGACAAGGCCAGTAAGGGCGATTGCCGGCATCGCATACAGAATGGATGGCCATGACGCATAACCCAGCGTGGCAGCGACGATCCAGATCGCTGTTCCGGCCAGAACGGACTTACTGGCCGCCCACACCAGTTCACCCAGAACGATGTCGCCAAGCGTGAGCTGAGTGGAGAGGATTGCTTCCCAGGTGCGCTTGGCGTCCATGCGTGCAAAGGCTGCATACATGGCTTCAAAGGTCGCGGACGTCATGGCGCTGGTCGCGACCATGCCTGCCGCCAGGAACGCGATGTACGACGTCCCCTCAACGCGCCCCACGATCAGTCCAAGCCCAAAGCCGAGGCCAAACAGATTGGTTATAGGATCTGCGAGGTTGCCGAGAATCGATGCAAGTGCGACTTTCTTCCATGCTAGGAAGTTCCGACGCCATACCGCAATCCAATTGTATGCGTTAGCGGGCATCACTGCCGCATAACTTTCACCCATCGCTCACTTCTCCATCTCGCGCCCGGTCAGCCGCAAAAACACGTCCTCGAGATTCGGGGGACGCTGCAGAATACGAAGGCCCGCTCGCCCGCGCAGTTTCACGCGTACCTGGTCCGGATATGCCGCATAACAAAAGAGCGTCTCTCCACTCACTTCAAGGTGCCGTGCATGCGGCCTGATCAGCTCGCAGAGCTGATGTGGATCACCGCCATAGATTTCGACCACGTTGCAGCCAATATGCTGAGCTATGAGGTCGTCCGGCTTGCCTTCGGCGATCTTGCGTCCACCCTCGAGGACACACAGCCGATCGCACAGGCGTTCGGCCTCTTCCATGAAGTGAGTGGTCAAGAGAATCGTCTTGCCCCGCGCAAGCAGAACTCGCAGACGTTCCCAAATCAGGTGGCGGGCGTGCGGATCCAAACCAGTCGTCGGCTCGTCCATCACGAGCAGATGCGGGTCATTGATTAGCGCACGCGCCAGCGTCAGCCGCCGTTTCATACCACCGGACAACTCGGACACGCGCACATCCGCCTTGCTTTCGAGGCGCGCAAACTCGAGCAGCGATGGCGCAACCGCCTCGATCTTGCGAGCGCTCATGCCGAAATAGCGACCAAACACGAGCAGGTTCTCTCGAACGGTGAACTCGAGTTCAAGGTTATCGAACTGCGGCACCACGCCGATGCGCACGCGCGCCACACGAGCGCGGGAAGGCACAGGCTCATCGAGGACCGTAATCTTGCCTGCGTCCGGCGAAATCATGCCGAGGAGCATACGCGCAATCGTGCTCTTGCCAGCTCCATTTGGACCAAGCAGGCCGAAGCATTCTCCGCGCGCAACCGAGAACGATAGTTCATTGACGATGACCTTGTCGCCAAATGACTTTTTCACGTCGGCAAGCTCGATTGCTACGGTGGACATGGTCACCCTTAGGCTGACAAAAGTCGCTCGGGCGACAATGGCTTTCTTACCACCGTTTTGGTCCAGAGCTGGCCGTCGCACCACACATGCTCGACACGCTCCCATTGGCAGGCCGCGGCAGCATTCGGGAAGAAGCCCCGCCCGTGGAGGTTGGCGCTCGTGTTGCAGAGCAGCGGTAACCCCGTGAGTTGCTCAAATTCGACGAGAAGCGCGGCGATTTTGTGCGGAGAGTTGCGGGAGATGGTCTGCAGCCGAGCGGAGCCGTCAAGATGGACCACAGCGGGGACCTTGTCGCGCCATTCCGCCCGGGTCTGGTGATCGAACAGCATGTAAGGATCCGGCGTACCTGGGCTGAAAATTTCTGGCGCCCGGTCCTCCAGACAGATCGGCGCCACCGGCCGGAAGTGCTCGCGACGCTTAATGTCGTTGAGATGATCCTTCATTGCCGGGGAGGTCGGCGCTGCAAGAATGCTTCTGCCGCCCAACGCCCGCGGCCCAAGCTCGGCGCGCCCCGAAAGGAAGATGACCGGCTTGTTGTCGGCCAGAATCACCGCAAGTTCATGCAGACTGCATGGCGCCGCCTCCCAATCCGGCGGAAGTTCGCTGTCCTGCAGGGCCGGACCACTGTAGACTGACCATTCCAATGGCCCGAAGCCATTTTGCGCTGCCATCGCGCCGCAAGCAGCGCCGATTGCCGAGCCGCTGTCATTCGGAAACGGCGGCACCCAAACATCATCGAACAATCCCGCCGCACGAAGCGCGCTGTTCCACTTGATATTGAGACCGCAACCTCCGGCGATACATAGATTTCGCGCTCCTGGAAGCGACGAGTATCGCAGCAAAACCACCGCCATTTCCTTGACAAGAAGACGTTCCACGAACACATGAAACGACGCAAGGACGTCCTCCGCTCGCTTGGCCGTCAGGCGCAATGCGCTTGCCTCGAAGAAGTCGTGCACAGCTGCAAGCGACGATTCTGCGTTGTTGATGTCTGCGCGGTAGCGACGAGCCTGCTCCGTGTCAGCGGCGAAGCGCTTTTCATAGAGCTCCTGAAACACTGCCACAATGCTTTCGTCGACAGAACCAAGCGCGATGTAAGCCATCAGCTTGCCGGCGATGCCTAAATCCCAACTGGAGCGGTTCGGCTGCCTGTAAGGGCCGAAGTGAAGACCCGCGGCGGCATAGGCATGGCCGATCATCGGAAACAGGGATGCGATGAACCGTGCCCCCCCGGGTTCCACATAATAAAGACGCGGAAAGATGCAGCCATCCCATACCAGACAGAACGCGGGTTTTCCCGCGCTGGCAAAGGGACTGGTGCTATATGCTGACGCGACGTGGCCCGTAACGTGCGGGTAGCTCTTATATGGAAACACCTTGCCTCCGAGGATCAGGCCAAAGCCGTCGACGGAATCAAGAAGGCCCTCAGCATGGCGCTCGACATACGGCGCCCCTTTCAGCGCGATCGGCACAGCGCCACTTAGGACCTGGAACTGCGACTCAATCTCCCCATCCCAGCCGTCGATGACGAACTGATCGATATCCCGCGGATCCAGGCCATGCTCCGCCAAGGCGAGCACGACTGCATCGAGATTCTCGACGGATTGATAGCGTGGACTGTTGCCGCGCTTCTCTTGCTCGGTGCAAAAGACAAGCCGCCCGTCCTCGACGACAGCAATTGCCCCGTCATGTGTCAACTTGATGCCGCAGATGCGCATACGATCCCCTGGTCTAGTGGCCGACGTTTGATTGTTCTGACGAATGACCCGGCTTCCGGAACCGGACGATCAAGCAGTCTTCGTTGACCGACTCGGTGTGGCAATGCAGACGCTCGACCTCCGATAGGCTCTCGTTGAAGAGAGCGATCACCGTTTCGGCACCAGCAGCATGGCCCCATCGTTGACATGTGGCATCACGTGCGGACCCGAAAATCAGAGCTCCATTTGGCGCAAGCATACTCACTAGGTTGCGGATAGCCGCATGCATCTCAACAATGTCCTTGAGGTAGTAAAGAACTTCGGCCACGACAATCAAATCGAACCGCTCGGTGGTCGAGAACCGCTGGATGTCGGAGGTCACCCACGTGATATGCGACCACTTCCTGGTCCGTCGTCGCGCTCGTTCGATGGCCTGCGGCATGACATCGACCACAGTGAGCCGTTCGCATAGTGGCGCCAACATGCCGGTGAATGCACCGGCTGCACATCCCACTTCGAGGGCACACGCAACGTCTCCATTGCAACGCGACATCCGGAGCATTTGCGCGTATCGCTCCTGCTCGAAGGAACTGCTGTCGAGGCGCCATGGATCGTCGGCAGACAACTCCCGCTCTAATAGCTGATGGTTTGCGTCCGGGATCATGAGCCTATCACCTACTTGCAGGCGGTCGAACGATCGCAACCGCAAACACTCTTCGTTGCCGTCAGGCTCGACTCAGGGCTCGAAAGCCCCGCCTTATGAATTATTCCAGACATTCCCCATTTACTTGCAGCACTTGGTCCAGCGTTCGGGTGCAGGATGACAGACTGCTTTTCCCCTTCGGCCGGCACATTGGCGACCTTGCGCGATAGCCAATCGCTGTTGCTCAACGTACAAAGCGCATAGGCCTTCAAAGGAAGTAAGAGAAAGATATTGATCGGTGTGTGGAGCGCGAAGCCGAGAAACCGCAGTTCGCGAGCACGAAGGGCTGCCACACTGCAGCGGACCATTGTCATTGCTGCAAGCGTCAATCCCGTCCACCAGGGTACAGAGCCGCCGATTAGGAGCTGTGCGAGCGCAGCCAGTGATGATAGGGCGAGAAGCAACGGGCCGAGATTTTGCCCGACAACGTCTAGCGTCAGATAGCCATCGAGTTCTGGCAGCAGGCGTAATGCAAGGAACGTGTCCCGGAAGGTACTGCGCGCCCAGCGGAGTTGCTGGCGTAGATATGGCCCAAGGCTGTCCGGGACGACTGTTGCTGCGATCGCGTCCGAGACGTATTCCGTTCGAAATCCCGCCTTGAGCATGAGGATCGTTAGATGGCGATCCTCGCCGAAATCGCTCGGCTTCCCACGAAAGAATTGGGCTTCGTATTGATCGAGAAGCAAGGCGAGCGCGGAGCGACGATACATGGCACACGGGCCGCAGCAGCACATGACGGCACCGAAACGCGCCTGCGCCGCGCGCTCCTCGTTGCATGCCAACCAGTATTCCATATCGATCAACCTGGTCAGCCAGGTTTGGCTGCGGTTGCTCGCTATCAACTGACCCATGGCCGCACCGACTTCCGGGTCGTGCATCTTCAATACAAGCTTCGTGACAACGTCAGCGGCAAGTATCGTATCCGAGTCGACATTGAGGACCAAGTCACCGGATGAGCTGCGTATTGCGGCGATCTGCGCCTTGCGCTTTCCAACGTTGTTTGCCAGCAAGATGACGCTGAACCTCGGATCGTTCGCATAGATTTTGTGTACAGGCGCGACAACGTCGCGATTTGCCGATCCGTCGTCGACCACATACACCTGTAGCTTTCCGGTGTAGTCTTGACTCGCAAGCGACTCCAGACATTGGGCGAGCGTGATTGGATCCTCGTTGAAGCACGGTACGATGACGTCTACACTGGGAAGGATCGGCTCCGATCGTCCCAGGTTGTCCCGCAGCGATGGGTTCGTCGCCGGTTGGGCATAAAGCGCTTGCGCGCTCTTGTAGATCGTCGAGAGCAGCGCATAAGACGAAACAGCGACAGCGCTTGTTGTAGCGAGCAGGTCCATAGGGTGTCAGTTTTTTTCAGTGAAGTTGAGGGAGTGGACGGATTACAAACCCGCGCCGTTGTAGCGCCGGGATCAGATGTGACAGCGCGATGGCGGTCTGATCGCGCAGCGTGGCATCAGTGCACGGTCGCTCCTCATCAGGAGGATATCCGTCGTGCAGGAGCACAATTGCACCCGGGCGAACGCTCGCCAGTACTGAATTCACAATTCTATCAACCCCGGGGCGGGACCAATCTCTCGGATCGACCGACCAGTGCACAGCTGTGAGACCAACGCTCGCTGACACAGCGAGCACCTCTTGTGTCCACATGCCGTAAGGTGCTCGCATGTGCCTGGGTGAGGCCTGCGGGCACGCCGAACGGATCGCCTCGCTCGCCGCCAGAACTTCATCGCGTACCTCCGCTGGTCCGCATCTGGATAGATCCGGATGCGTCATCGTGTGGTTCGCGACCTCGTGCCCTTCCGCGATCATTCGTCGAACGAGTTCAGGTTGTTCGGCCGCGTACGTGCCGATCACGAAGAACGTCGCCGGAGTCCGATGTTGCGCCAGCACATCGAGCACCTCTGGCGTGCAAAATGGATTTGGCCCATCATCAAAGGTCAAATGCACGGCGTGACTTCCACTCACGTCAGCGTAGTCGCAACGGACAGCAGACAGGGGGAAACGCTCTTTCATAACTCGGGCCCGTTCCGATCGATGAGCGTCCCGGCCGGCCACTCGCTTATCGAGCGTCCAACCGGAAAAACCACCACGATCACGTCTTCGATGCGGATCGGCGACAAATTGGGATAGACATCCGGATGCGTGGAGCGGACGCGAATGCCAGATATGAGGGTGGCGAGCCCCTGCCTTTCGACCAGCCGGGTCATATGTTTCTCAAGCGCAGGCCGAACCGTGCCAAAGCCGAATGGAATCCCAAGCTGCTGCAGCAAGGGATACATCACGCGCATTGCCTGGCTAATTCCCAGGCCTTCAAGATCCGGGCGCACCGCATATAACCCCAGTTCGCCAACGAGAAGATCGACCCCACCAACATTAATGAAACGGCGTAGTAGCCCGATGTGAGCAGCTATCCCGCGCGCGTCGTAACCGATTACGCGGACCTCAGGTCTTGCACCGGCCCAACTTCGGTTGCCCTCAAATGGCTGCGCATTGAACGCACCGGTCGGCCCGTAACTTTTGCGGAAGAACTCGGCGAGCTCGGCATGATCAGAGAGCCGCAGTTCGCTTTCCCAGCGGAGGCTCCACTGCACTTGAGCGCGCGCAGTAGGGGCTCCCGCAGTCCGGGATGCGGCAATGTTCATGGCGGGCTTCCTTGCGCCGGTGGAATTATGAGCGGAGATGGTCACGAGAATTCGCTAGTCGCCGAACCGCTGATCAATACTGAAATGCGCTGCCATGCCCCCTCGGAGCGCGGCACTCCTCGCCTGCACCGCGCCATGCGCCTTCGCTCGCGACGAAGCGATCTCATGGTTCGCGCTCGTCATCCGGCCAATGCCCCGCGCGAGATAGGCCGGAAGATGCCGGTGAGGCGAGTGGACTAGCCAGATCCTGTCTGCAGCACGGAGCTTTTCGGCCTCGTCTAACATCTCTGTCGACGTTTTGACGTCTGCCGGCAGGCCTTCGATGCGCGGCGCCTCATCGATGGCGCTGCCGAGTGGCATCAGATCACACTGGTTCTTCATCTTCGACACGCCCTGAATGCGGTGGACAGGCGAGCCATTTGGAGAGCTGCCTGAATGACTGGGCATCCGCAATCTGCGCCTGCCGCTATTTCCCGACACTAGAACGCGGCTGAACGCGCTCTCAAGTGTACGCGGGTAAACCTGCAATATGGAAACGGATGAAACACGCATACCAAGGTTTATGGAGATCTGCCTGGCGTCTCGATCGAGCGACTTTCGCATCGAGACGAAGCGACGCGGCTCGCACGGCGCGCCCATGGCCGCCCTCGAAGCGGATGCGCCGGCTGCTCGCACGTCCAGGAGCTTTTCTCTGAGCCAGCGTGAGCGAGCAGCAGCCATCGTGGTATGCCTGATTAATTTTGCAAACTGATGTTTGCTATCCAACGTCCAGCAATTTGGTAAAATCGATTGTTCCGATGGAACTCATCCACACGATGGATAGACTTACAACATGCGGTTCAAGGGACTTGATCTAAACCTTCTCGTTGCGCTCGATGCTCTGATGACGGAGCGCAACCTCACAGCAGCGGCGCGCAAAATTCACCTGAGCCAGCCCGCTATGAGCGCTGCGATCGCCCGGCTGCGCACCTATTTCCGCGATGAACTGTTCACCATGAGAGGTCGCGAGCTCGTCCTGACACCTGGCGCGGAGGCGCTTGCAGGTCCGGTGCGCGAGGCCCTGCTGCATATCCAACTCTCGATCATATCGCGGGACGCGTTCGACCCTACTCAGTCGAGCCGACGCTTCAGGTTCATCCTCTCCGATTTTATGACGATCGTCTTTCTTCGGAAAATTGTGGACCGTATTGCGCAGGAAGCTCCCGCGGTGCGCTTCGAATTGCTGCCATTTTCCGATGAACCCGATGAGCTGCTCCGCCGGGGCGAGGTGGACTTTCTCATTCTGCCGGAGCTGTTCATGTCGAGCGCGCATCCGAAGGCGATGCTGTTTGACGAGACCCTCGTATGCGTCGGATGCCGCGAGAACAAGCAGCTATCGCGGCAGCTGACATTCGAGAAATACATTTCGATGGGGCACGTTACGGCGAAGTTCGGACGGGCGCTCAGACCAAACATCGAAGAGTGGTTCTTGCTTGAGCACGGCGTCAAGAGACGCATTGAGATCGTTGTGCAGGGCTTTAGCCTGATTCCGCCCATATTGTTAGACACAGGCCGTATCGGCACAATGCCCTTACGACTCGCCAAACACTTCGAAAAGCGGATGCCACTGCGGATCGTCGAACCGCCGATCCCCCTGCCGACATTCACCGAGGCTGTGCAGTGGCCTGCGTTCCACAATACCGATCCGGCGAGCATTTGGATGCGGCGGATATTGCTGGAGGAAGCATCCAACATCGCATCTGGGCATCTGGAGCCTCCAACTCGCAGGCGCTGCTAGGCTCACCGTAAGCCACTCTCGGCACGTCCCAAATACGCCAACAATCCTTCGACCTACTCGGCCGCTTTCGTCACTTCAACGTCTCTGAGGCCAAGCTGCCAGCGACGGGCGATCGGCGGCGAAGACTTGCCGTGTCGTGAGCGTGGTGACCTCGCAGATGAGGCGCTTGCACCGCAAACAGGCGACGCCCGGCACTATCGCGGCACAACACGCCCCCTCCAGTAAAATAATGTTTGGCTTGCCGCATAAAATCGCTTGAACCGCACACTGCGTCAGGTTGTAGGTTGGCCGCCGTGATGAAAGCTGGCCTAGGCGGCTCTCGACTGGACGCTGTGGCGAACTGACGGCACTGGCCGGACATTGGGTTGATCTGCCATTACCCAACCGGCCGGGTCCTGTCGCCTGGGTCGCCGGAACCGGCGACACCGATCACCTTTGGGACTTCTGACGGCTTCCGGCCGCTGCTGGTCGGCCTACCGCTTTGCTCTCCATCGTTGCGGTCATTGCACGAGCGTCTTTTTCGCGGTCGTAGGATGGAAACGATGTCCACACGTGCGAGCCAAGGACCTCTCCAGACGCAGCCGTCATCGCTTGGTGTATGCGCCCAATTACGTTCGTGCCGGATAAGAAGACATGCGTTTCAAAGGTCTGGATCTAAATCTTCTCGTCGCGCTGGATGCTCTAATGACTGAGCGCAACCTCAGCGCAGCGGCCCGCAAGATTAATCTTAGTCAGCCGGCCATGAGCGCAGCCGTTGCCCGGCTGCGATCCTACTTCCGTGACGAGCTGTTTGGGATGAGGGGGCGGGAACTTGTCCCGACCTCACGCGCGGAAGGACTCGCAGCCCCTGTACGCGAGGCTCTAACGCACATCGATCTTTCAATTATCGCGCGGGAGGTGTTCGATCCAGCTCGATCGAACCGGCGATTCAGGATCGGCCTTTCTGATTTTATAACAGTCGTATTCTTCCGAAATGTCGTGGAGCGCGTCGCGCGAGAAGCACCGGCCGTCAGCTTCGAACTGGTCGCGCTCACCGATGAGCACGATGAGCTTCTCCGCCGCGGCGAAGTCGATTTTGTTATCTTGCCGGAATTATTCATGTCCGGCGTGCACCCCAGGGCGCCCCTATTCGAGGAGAGACTCGTCTGCGTAGGCTGCTCCACGAACAGCGAACTACTACGGGGGCTTACATTTGATGGGTATATGTCGATGGGCCACGTTGCGGTTAAGGTCAAAGGCGCGCGCAAGACGCCGGTCGAAGAATCCCTTTTACTCGATTTAGGTCTCAATCGGCGCATCGACATTCTCGTGCAGAGCTTCAGCATGATCCCGCCCCTGCTGGTGGGCACCAACCGCATAGGGACGATGCCATTAGGGCTCGTAAAGCATTTCCAAAGAACAATGCCCCTTCGCATTGCGGAGCTCCCGCAGCCATTTCCCGCCTTCACTGAGGCGGTTCAATGGCCCGTGCTTCACAATAGCGACCCGGAAAGCCTGTGGATGCGAGAGATATTGTTGCAGGAAGCTACCCGCATGGCAACTGGGCAAGAGGCCTCCATCATCTGCACTTCGGAACGGGCTGATTCTGCCGGAGATTTCGCACGATCTGCCTCGCCGTTGTCGTAAGGACGTTCGCAAGATCTGCCAGCCTCATATCCCAACGAATGTCTCAACGCATACAGTTTTCGCTCGCCGGGCTCGAATTCATGGTCGCTCTATAAAGATCATCGCAACAGACGGCTATCATGACGACGTTGCGTACGCCTTCCGCACGTTGGCAATAGGCTCGACGTGCGAGCGGCGGGTCAGACTGTTGGCTTGGTTTTAGAGACAGGGACGTACGTTGCACCAGGCCGCCGGGCGCACCTGCTGTCGATACAGCAGAAGCGGCGCTGGGCTGCCCTCGTCAACTCTCCGAATCAGCAGTGGCTCCCGAAGAGCGGAGACGCTTCAGCTTCTTCGGAAGCCGTACCCTCACGCACCGTGCGCGTGATGGTCATCGATCATGCACATGACCACGGTCTCTTGCGCCGTCGAGGCAAGCATCGCGCACGCATGTTGCCTTGTCGCATCACATGGGAGCACATCGCATCTTCGTCGCTCCGCGCCGCGGGTCTGACTTCTTTTGGCCCTATCGCAGCCAAACGTCTTGACGACGTGCGCTGCCATGACGCAATGACAAACAAGGAGCTGAACTTGGAGCAATGCAGCGGCGTATTCGATCCGGAAGAGCTTTCCGTCCTGGGACGCCTTTATGATAGTGCGATCACCGCGCTACCCCCATCGATGCGAAGTCCGGAAAATCGCACAGCAATCGCCAAACTCATCCTGGCGCGTACAGCGGCTGGCGAGGCTCAACTGGCATGCCTGACGAACTTGTTGATCACCATTTCCCCTCAGGGTTGATCCCACGCCATTCTGAGGATAGTCACCAGTCTCGCGCTGGAATGGAAGACGATCCAGCTAGAGCTTTGAAATAGCTTGAATCACACGTGACGTCAGGTTGTAGGCTTTGAAATGAACAACATGAGCAAAGCTACACCACGAAGGCGTCGATGGCGCATTGGCGAACTTGCAGAGGCGACCGGAGTAACGGTACGCACGCTGCATCATTATGAACACACCGGGCTCCTAGCAGCTTCAGAGCGTACTGACGGCGGCCACCGGATGTACGACCGCGAAAGTGTGCAACGGGTTCACCAAATTCGAGCGCTACGTGAGCTTGGCTTCTCCCTTGTCGAGATCCGTAAAGCTATGGAGGGCACGACCTCACTTACCGATCTTCTGCGCAAACATTTAGAACGGATAGAACTTCAAGTCGCTCGAGCAACTCTGCTGCGAGATCGCTTGCGCAACATGACCATCGACAGTGATATCCAGGTAAGTGTGGATGAGCTGCCTGCCACCCTCAATGCCATGTCGCGGGTCGAGACCAATAATCAGACGTCCCGATGCACCTGCAAGTTAGCTGCAGATCGCGAGGAGCGGTGGCGGCGGATCCGCGACGACCTGCGTGATTGTATGGATCGAGGCGAGCATCCTTGCGGCGAGCGGGCAAAGGCTGTCGCAGTTGCAGCACGCTTGCTGATCGGCGAAATCGCTGGCGCCGATTCACGCGTTTCGATGATCCTGAAGGTACTTGCACGATTAAGCGCCCCCCGTAGTCTGGCTGGTTGGGATCCCTGCCTCATGCAATATCTTGATCTGGCCCTTGGCGGGTTGGAGGATCAGCCGTACTGACGTCCTCCTGGCCGGCTCCGCACGGCATTGCCGATAGGCGCTCGTCGGCTCTGATGCGGGCCAACAGTTTTATGGACTAAACCGGACAGTCGTCGTGACCCCGTCAATCCACGCTCCCTGATGCACCGTCGAGGCTCCTTCAAAAGGGCCTTGAAACGCACCTAACGTCAAATTGTAAGTTCTACCGTGGTCGCAATCTGGCGACCAACGCAAGCTTCGCTTTGACAGACAATCTCACCGTGTAGACGCGTCTGATCACAGCTGCCGGCGGTTACACCTCAGGTGAACATTGGGAGCTCTACAATGTTAAATCGTTGTGCGCCTGCTGCGAGTGTCGCGCTTCTCTTCTGCGCCCTCGCCTCTGTTGCGCGCGGCTCCGACGTCAATATTGCCGTGGCCGGCCCAATGAGCGGAAGCAGCGCCGCGTTCGGCGCACAAATGCGCGATGGTGCAGCTGCGGCAGTCGAGGCGTTGAACGCTTCTGGCCTACTTCTCGATACCAAGGTGATATTGACTGTCGCCGACGACGCGTGCGACCCGAAGCAAGCTGTCGCAGTCGCGAATAAGCTCACAACAGAGCGGGTCCGGTTGGTCGTTGGCCATTTTTGCTCTTCTGCGTCGATCCCGGCCTCCGAGATCTACGCCGAAGCAGGCATCATTCAGGTGTCACCAGGCTCGTCAAATCCTCAGCTAACAGAACGGGGCCTTGACACCGTCTTTCGGATCTGCGGCCGCGACGACCAACAGGGCATCGTTGCCGCAGAGTATATTCACCGGACCTTCCCTAACGACAAGATCGCAGTGCTCGACGACAAGAGCACCGCAGGCAAGGGTATCGCCGACGTCGTTGAAGCACAGCTTCGGAGATTCGGTGGACAAGTCATTCGGCAAAGCTATGTAGCCGGTGAAAAGGATTACAGGGCGCTGGTCTCAAGGATGAAGAAGGAACGGGTGCGTGTCGCCTATATCGGCGGTTATCATACCGAAATCGGATTGTTCGTACGCCAGGCGTCAGAAGCAAGAGCGGAACTTATGGTCATGGCGAACGATCCTTTGATGACCTCTGAATTCTGGGCGATTACAGGCAGCGCCGGAGATGGCACGTTGTTTACCTTCATGCCGGACCCCGCCAGGAATGCCAATGCGGCCGGCGTGGTGGCCGCACTCAAAGCTTCCAACCTGTCCGCTGAAGGCTACACGCTTTACGCCTATGCGGCCGTGCAAGCATGGGCAGAGGCGGTGAACCGGACCGGTTCTTTCAATGCTGTGCGCGTAGCTAGCGCACTTCGTTCACGGCCGACCGCTACCGTGATTGGCCCAGTCCGGTTCGATAGAAAGGGAGACAATGCGGCTCCTGGCTTTCTGGTTTACCGTTGGCGAGAGGGCCGTGTTGAAACTGTCGAGCAGAACTGATTGGCGTCATCGCCATCTCCCCGAAGCCAAAGCGACACGGATAATGAGACGCGCTCAGATCGGAGAGGCGATACTCGCAAGCTCTCTCATACTTGCAGCCTTCGGAGCGTTTTTCGCATTCGTTGCAGCGCTTGCAGAGCTACCCGACGTCGCCCTGACGGAGACGCTACGTCCGATGATAGACAAATAGTAGCCGTGCCGGGCTGATCTGGCTCGCGAGGCACAGGACCTCTGAAGCGAGTAACGATGCTACTGGTCGAGCATAACTCGCCTTTGGAGATGGTTCGCGGACGTCTATCAACGGCGCGGCGACGGCATCTCGCATTCTCGTCACCCGCTCACATGGTGCAAGCCCAGATCCACGCACTCAAAGAAAAACGGCCTGACCGGTCAAAGACGAACGAGACCTCTTTGAGCGCAAAGGCACGAAGCAACCAGGACCCGCCATCTGACCGTAATCGGAGATTGATCGAGTGAAGAGTGGCCTTTCTTCAAGACTAAGGTGCGGCATTTTCGACCATTTGGATGACGACGGCCAAGATGCCGCACGACAATATGAAGATCGTCTCAAGCTGATCGAGGTCTGCGACGCGCTCGGATTCTACGCTTATCACCTGGCCGAACATCACTGCACACCTCATGGCAGAGGGCCCTCGCCGCACCTGTTCCTATCAAGTGTCGCGCAGCGCACCCGGCGATTACGGCTCGGTCCGCTCGTACTGTTGCTCAACCTTTATCATCCATTGCGCGCATTCGAAGAGATCTGCATGCTTGACCAATTGAGCGGCGGCAGGCTCGAGGTCGGGATAGGCCGCGGTTCCCAGCCGATTGAATGGGGCTATTTCGGCATCAGTGCAGACGCTGCACCAAGTCGTTATGCGGAAGCCAGTGAAATCTTGAATATTGCGCTGCAGGGACACACGCTATCTTATCAGGGAGACCACTTCGAGTTGAGCGACGTACCCTTAGCGTTGAGGCCCCATCAACGTCCATATCCGCCCATCTGGATCGCAAGCAATCGGGCAGAGTCGGCGCAGTGGGCCGCGGCAAATGGCGCCAATCTGGCGTGCATAGGCCCCGCCTGCGCTGTCCGGAACGTTACGGACGCCTACCGTTCCCATCGACCCCACGACACAGCCGCACACGGCCGCGAGCCACTTCTCGGGCTGGCCCGCATGGTCGTGATTGCGAAGTCTGATCAGGACGCTCATGCGGCGGCCGAAACTGCGTATCGCCGATGGCTGGAGAGCTTTAAGTTTCTTTACGAGCTTAACGCCATTCCGACGCCGCCCGCCCTTCCGCTGACCTTCGATGCAGCACTTGAGAGCGAATTGTGCGTCGTTGGAACGCCGGCTTCCGTCCGACAGGTCCTTCTCCAGCAGATGGAAGTGGCGGGTGCCAACTACTTGCTTTGCCAGCTTGCATTCGGAAACCTACCGCTGGAGATTTCCCTGTACACCGCAACTGCAATTAAAGCTGAAATTTTCGGTAGCTTCGGCGGATAATGTCTGCGTTGGGGGATCGTATGCGTGGCAAGTATACCGACGCACTGAGGTTATCCGAGACTGGTAGCCATATTGGTTGTCGTTGCGCCGGGCGCAAAGGCGACCGTCAGCCTCAATGGCGGCGATATCTGACCGCCTCGCGTTCCTATTTTGGGGACAGCTTTGGCTAAGTTGTCTGCGAACCGCTTTATCAACTTATCCGCGGCCGAACGCTCTTCGTCCGCTTTGATCACGCGGACCTTTTCAATGAAGACCTGCGATTGCTCAGGGCTCATCCTGCATCTGCGGGAGGCCGGAGCTGGTCGGACAGTCCGGACGAGACTCTATGCCCCCCTTCCTTATGAGGATCGAGGAGTTTCTCTCACCTTCGTGAGATCTGGAGTCCAATTTAGAGGTATTCGCCTGCGCTCGCTGCTGGGACCCTTCTAGGCCGCCGGTCATCAACGAATCAGCAAGCTCGTCTAAGAGGCCCATAAGCTCACTGCACCAAGCCGGCAGGAAACAACTAACTGACCCGCTTTCGATGTAAGAGGTGAGATTACGCCCGTCCGCGATCCACGAACTGGATGCATCCCATCGACACTTTCGATTTTACCAATTTCAGCCAAATACCCATAAGTCGATCGCCGGTTTCCGGAAAGCACATTCCACGGATGTCGTTTGAGAAATGAGCCCATTTTACTTTCAGCATAGTCGCAGGGCGCTTCAAGGTTCTCGTGGCTGCTTCGCCAACGACAGCTATCGATCTTTGGAATCGACGCACGAGCGGCGTAAATGCGGTCAGATCGCTAATCGCAACGTCTGGCGCGTAATCTGTCGCGCTGGCGCCTCCTCCTTTGCAATCATACTAAGGCCCTCCAGGAAGATCGACTCTCACGCACACTGCTTGGCCAAGGCAAATGCGTGCGCTGCATAGAATTGGGGCAGGCGAACCGTCCGCTAAACCGGTGCAGGCTGCACTTTTTTCCCTGACCAGGCGGGCAGCGCCGACGATCCGACGCTGTTACGGCCCCCAAACAAAGCAGTGCAGTTGGCTATCTGACCACGCTATTCTCCGGCCAGGACGAGGCACTGATGTCGATCGGTGTGATGCGACCAGCCGCGCGATCTTACTGCCCACCCCTACACGTGGTGTGATCGTGGATTCTCACTCTGCTCGCGTCCTCAGTCTTCGTCGACGGGCGGCTCCCGCACCCATTTCCTACAGCCTGACGCTACCCTATCTCATTCTATGCGCCGGCCCTCTTCGACCATATCCCGGCGCGGTTATCCCTTCTCTGCAATCCTTACATCGCCACCGGAACGAGGGGTGGACGCGATCTGCCGGTCTTGTCTCTTATCGCGCCCCCCTTCCAGGGGCCGATCCGCCCCCTCGCCGGGCGAGGCATCGCCTGTCAACGAATGCAGAGAGAAACCGCAGACATGTGAAGCGGATGTTAATTCTGGGTTGCCTGGCATGAGCTGGGCCATAAACGTCTGGCATGATGACGAGACCGGTCTGGACCGGCTGACGGCGCGCCTTCAGCAACAGCTTCGTCCAGCGCCGAACGCTCTTTGTGGCACTCTGCCTGGCAAGGCCTCCGGTTACGTCTGGATTGCTATGTCAGGCGACAAGCAATCGTGCAGTGTCGAGCCGCAATTCTCGACTTGCCGTCATCGCGGCGTCCCCGCCGGCTGGAGTTACTGCGACTGTCGGCGCTGGATCGGCTCAATGGTCGAATCACATGATAGTTCACAGCGTCCTCTGGTCGATTCCGCCTTTGCGCTCTCTTCGCCGCACATGCCTGCAACCCTATCCCTTCGGCGAGCGCGCGTGCGCACCTTGGCTTGTGCAGCAGCCATTCGTTCATTCGCCGCGTCTGCGGTCTCGCGGCCGGGAAAGCACGACACAACCCTTACTCAGCCTACTTCCTGCATTTAACTAACCGGAGCAAACACCGTGGAACTTGACCCTTCCAATTCACGCTCAGAGGACCTCGAGGATCGCATCGACGTGCAACTCGACCTCGTGGCCGCCCTCGCACGCGAAGAAGGCAACGAGCTCGAAGCGGTCCGACTGCTAAACGCCCTGACAAACCAAATGATCATGGCGGAACTGGAGCTCGGGCAGCTCGGGGATGCCAAAACCGGGGACCCCGCCCGCGACCAGCAAACGACGCGACTCTCGCGAGACCGTGGCGTTTACTACCCAGAAGACCTTCAAATTTGGGGACGCCTTTTCGATCAGGCCGTGGCGGCATTACCCGAAGTGCTCCGAACTCCCGCTAATCAAATGAAGATCGCGAAACTAATTCTGTCACGTGCAACAGTAGACTGAGATTTCATTTGGGTTTCTCTGTGGTTGATGCCGCTTTTATTGAACGTTTATCGCTGGGCTGACTGCGACGGTCGTACGCGCCAGGAATCGGCGACTGGGTGTTTATGGGCTACCGTCCCGTAAGCGAGCCGGTTCCGCTGGCCTTTCCGAATCACAACTGTTCGCCACCACGCTCAAAAGCGGGAGGCCGCACCGAGAGGAGGCCGCGAAGGGTCGAGCAAAGAACGACGCCCCGCGGACACATGTCAGAAAGCAAACAAGCGGTGGCCGGAAAACGCCACACCCTTCGATGAACGCGTCTTAGCTAGAGACTGGGAAAGGAGGGGAACGATCCATTTTGATCGATGTTCGGCTGTACTCGTGATTGGCATGGCCCGATCTTCCGATTGCAGGAAGAAGAGCCTCAATTATCGACCGATACCGAGCAACAAGAGCACTTCGGCAACGAAGCCGCGCGAACAGCGCGAGCTCGTTTCAGCCGCTTCAGAATTATTCGAATGCGCCTGGCAATCCGACACGCCGGGTCATCGGAACTTCAACAAACATCTGTAAATTCATTGAACATCGAGAGCAGCTCGATGTCCGAGCGTACTGCGGCTCTGATGTCTTACTAGCTGGGACAAGCCACAGACGCTCGGTTTGCTTTTGCGAAGGTACTTCCTTGTATCAGGACGGCGTGGAGTGTTGAGATGGATCAGCAGATGCAAGATGCTATCGTGAGCGTTGCATTTGATAAAGCCTGGCGCTTTGTTGAGAAGGATCCGTTGCTGGCGCATAATCGCAAGACGGTCCTCCATAGCCGGTTGTGCACTTTCCTCGAGTCTTCGATAAAGAAGGGCGAACGGAATACGTTGAATCTGGCTAACGAGGCGATACGCAACTTGCGGGCTGAGCTGGCGCGGTCGACCGAGCAATAGGCACCTGAACCCGTACTGCCACATAAGCTTGGCTTGTTGAGGGTCTTGGGACCCTTATGCGGCGGAAAACACCGGGGCAGAGCGTGGTGGAGCTTCCCCTCCAGTCATCTTCAGCCCGTTGAAGAGGAGCGCGTTCGCGACGACTATCGCCTATGCAGCTCTTATGGTGACCCCAGCCACTAGAATCCAGTGCAAGTGGGCGACGAGGCGGGACAGCGCCCTAATATTCGCTGCCGCCAGGAAGAGCCATACCGTTTCCTTTCCTGACTTTTGGCTCGGCACGAGGTCCCGCAAGTTCAAGCAAGAGCCTCGTCAAGCACAGCCGCATCGGCTCCTTGACACCCGTCGATCGACGTCGAGGTTGAGGAACATCGTGCTAAACTTGCGCTAGGTCCTGCGCCAGAGCGGTCCAAGCCTGCGATCGATCGTCGCCGTATCACTCACGATTGCAAGCGGCAGCACGATCGTCCTGCCGGGGAAGTGAGCCTGATCGCAAGAGACGCGTTCTGGATCAGCGGTCTTCATTTGCCGAACTCTCTGAACGAGCATGCCCGGGACGTGTTGGCGCAGCCTGGCTTTGTCGCTAGTCAGCGAAAGAGAGAGCCAAACAGCTCGTAGCACTGCGTCCCGTCATAGGCCATCATGAACGGATCGTATTCAAACAATCCTCTGCACGAAGCGACCAGTGTCCCGGCCCCAGCATTTCGGTCGAGGCAGCGCATGGCAAGTTGCGCGCTCCACAATCTAACGCGGCGTACGATTGGACCCGTTTCTTTCGAAGACATGTTGTGCGGAAGTTACAGCAATTCGCGTTCATATTGTTAAACGCACGGCGCCGGGGGGCACCGAAAGGAAACAACACTCGAATGAAAAAGATTCTCATTCTGACTGCAAGCATCGGCGCACTCGGTGCCGCCGCTCCCTCATTCGGCACCGACTTGGCGGGGCAACCTGCAAAGGTCAAGGCGGTACCGCTGCCAGCCGCAGCCCCGATCACCGATTGGTCCGGTTACTATATCGGCGTCAATGGTGGCTGGGGAACGAGCCGCAACTGCTGGGATTTCAATGGTGTTACCCCCGAGGGCTGCCATAATTCGACTGGTGGGACCATTGGCGGCCAGATTGGTTATCGTTGGCAAATCTTCAACATGGTCTACGGCATCGAGGGTCAGGGCAACTGGGCCGACTTCAACGGTTCCAATGTCAGCACCGCGTTCCCGGCAGACACCGTTGGCACCACGACAGATGCATTCGGCCTGCTCACGGGCCATATCGGATACGCGTTCAATGCTGTGCTCCTTTATGGCAAGGGCGGCGCTGCGGTGACGAGCAACATCTATCACGTCAACTCGGTGGCTACTGGCGCGGAGATTGGCAAAAACAATGATGTGCGTTGGGGTGGCGTGCTGGGCGCCGGTGCCGAAGTCAGCTTCACGCCAAACTGGTCAGCTGGCGTCGAGTATAACCATTTGTTCATGCAACGCAGTAACATAAGCTTCCCAGCGGCTCTTGGCGCGGATCGCGTGCACCAGGACGTCGATCTCATCACGGCGCGACTCAATTATAAGTTTGGCTCGCCCTTTGCCAAATAGAGACCTCCACGCAGTCACGTGAATCGGAACCCCGACCCCCGGTCGGGGTTCTTTCCTCAGCTGCTCCTCACCCTGCCGGCCCCAATCAGTTCCGAAGCACCAGGTGCGCGCTCGTCTGAGTAATGGAATCCAGAGGCCAGTTGGAGTGTGGCCGAGAAGCCGCCAACACACTGGAGGAACAGGTCAGTCGATTCGAGAATTCATCGATCTCGTGAAAGTCCCACAACCTCACGCAGCGTGAGATAACGGACTTGCTCCAAGGAGTGTTGCGAGCTCGCCGAAGGTGCCATGCACAGAAGCTGGAAGCCCACAATTTGGCTGCTAGTGTCCCGTTCTCAAATTCAAAGAACATTTAGGCGAACCGCCACAACCACCGCTTGAATCCGGCTGGCTGCCCCCAGCTTTCGCATTGCGTTCTTGACATGAAAGTTGACTGTATTAACACTGATTCCCAGGATCTTCCCAATTTCCCATGACGACTTCCCCTCTGCCACCCACCGCATGCAACTAGTCTCCCGCGGCGACAGTGCAACTTTTCTGTCGCAACCATTATCGCAGGGACGAGCGATGTCGCCATAGGCGGTGTGAAACTGCCAGGCCAGCGCGTTGAGATGCCCGATGCGATCCTGAGGATCAGCATCATCGAACGCAGATGCAAACGACACCACAGATATCCGACCCAACGGGCCAAACAACGGGACGCTCATGCCATGCTTCAGTCCCGCCTCTCTCGCCTCGTCAAGTACGCGTCTTTCGTCCGGTTGAAGCTGATGGTCATCGGCGAGTTGATCCCACAAGAACGGCCGCGAAAGCATCGGCGTAAGCCGGACCACCGGATCGATAGAATGGTACTTGCGCTTGAAGTACCGGTCGCACCAGTCTGGCGGCCACTTCACAGCCACAGTCGGGGGTGGATACTCCGCCAGCCGAAGTGGCTCAACGAAGTTGAGAGCGCCGTATGCAACTTCACTGAAGCCTTCCCTCGTGGCACAGCCTACAAGAAGCTCGAATAGTGCTCTGAGTGAATGAGTCTGGTTAGCGCATTCGGTGAAGCTAAAGAGGTCCATGCTGGGCGCTTCAGTACGACAATCAAGCTCCCCTTCACCGTGTTCGATTGCGCTTGCTTCAGGCCGAGCCAAATTCCAGTCCATGAGCTGAACTCGAGGGTTAGTTTATTCATCCAGTCTGAGCGCTCGCGCTATGCTGGACGCCATTGGACGAATTCGTTGCGCCCCGGCCGAATGCGCCGGCATGATCGCATCAAACGCCACCAGATATAGCGCCATCATCCCTGTCTCCGAGGCTGAGCTGAAGTGATCGGTCCAGTTTGCCGATAACGCACTGGCCAAATCGGAAATCATCACCCGTGATCCTGTTGAAGGATGATGCCATCGATACCAAACCAACGGTGTCCCGTTTGATCATGGCGGCCCCTATGGTCCGCGGGACCCGGACTGAGCTTCCAAACAGCTCCGCCGCCTAGAGGTTTGGCTCTGTTGAGCTTGCATGGCGAGAGAACGCAGCCGAACGACGCATTGGTTTGTCTCGAGGCCGAACACGACGAGATCCTAGGCTCTGATCTCCGCGATACGGCTAAGCTCGAGGGGCTTGGCGGCGCGGGACGTGAGGAGCGTCCTGTGAGCATCCATTCTTTGCTTGGGGACGAACAATACGAGATTCATGTCTTTTCCCAATCTTGCGAATTGCCATCGCTAACCGTTCGCCGATTCTTCTCCGTGCGACGGCGCCGGGGACGGGATCGATGAGCAACACGGAACAGTCGAGGCAGAAGCCATACTCCCCGCATCATTGTGCGCCGTCTCATCGAATCCGTCCGGCAGGCCCGGCGCAAACGTACCGAACGTGCAGAAAGGGGCCACCTTAACGGCGCAACGATAGATACTCGTAACTGCGAGATCTGCTTGATGCGGAGGACATATTGCATGCGCTTCTCCAGCAGGGAGACGACCCGCGCCAGACTAGCAAGTGTCATACCAACTGCTGATTTCACAAAAACAGACCAGAAAGAGCTTCGAACGCGCATGGTTGGCGCGACGTCGGTCCGTCGAAGCATTCATGACATGCGGAAAGCCGACAGCACGTCGCGAGACGCGACACGAGGTTATTACAGCAAGAAATGCAGCTCACCTCGGCGGCCGTCGACTGCTGCTTCCTCAGGGAGCAACACAGTCCTATTCCCGCCAGTCAAGTACCAAGTACGGCAATTGATTGGGCGGTCCAAACATGGCACTCGCTAAAGGAACTTGAACTGACTGGACCTTTGCCCAGCTATTCCGGCGAAGCGGGTCGATCCGCCCTAAGCAGAAAACAGTCAGACCGCACCTGATTGCGCGACTCATGATGGGCTCGGTGGAAAACGGCGAAGATCGTCGCCAAGATCGGTGAAGCATGGCTTGTCTGCTCATCGCGATCATCTCACTGCTCTATGCGAGCGTTGGCCAGGCTGGTGGCACTGCATTCCTCTCGCTAATGGCATTTTTTGGTATGTCATCGACAGAGATGCGCCCGACGGCACTTGGTCTCAACATTGTCGTCGCGGCTTATTCTACGTGGCTCTTCAACCGCAGCAAGGTCGTTGACCGGGCCATCCTGCGCCCGCTTCTCTTTTCGTCCGTGCCAGCGTCGCTTGCCGGCGGCTTGATTGCGCTCGATGACCACATGTATAAGACGCTGACCGGGCTCGTTCTTCTTCTGGCGAGCGCCGTGATGATCATGCAGCGGGGACGCGCGGCTGATCGTGTTCGTGAAACTCCGCTCTCGGCAATCGTGAGCATTGGCGCGGCCCTTGGCCTGGTTTCCGGTCTGACCGGCGTGGGTGGTGGAGTGTTCCTCGCGCCGACGCTCATCACACTGAATTGGGCATCACCGAAGCAGGCCGTCGCGTTATCACCCCCTTTTATTCTGGCCAATTCCACAGTCGGATTCGTCGGAGCTCTTTTCAGCGGCCAATTTCCCTCTCCGGATTTGGTTCTTTACGCTATCTTCGCGCTGGCGGGTGCGGTCGCTGGAACGATAGTCAGCCTGAACTGCCTGAACCCAGCGGGCATCAGATTTATCCTCGTTGCCGTTATGCTCGTTGCCGGCATCCAATTGGTTCTCGCTTGAAAGTCTCAACTCCTATCTTTCGTGGTTCGGCAGGTGATGAAGCACGGTCAGATCGGGGTGCAACATGATGGAGGCGGCAGCTTATGTCTGTCCGCGGGCTTGGCTAACTTTGAAGGGCGCCAATCGCGAACACGAAAAGCTGTCGGGTCCAGCGGCGATGGGGCGGATCACCTCGTGCATCCCAGCTGATCGTCATGAGCCGAGCGGTCCGTGCTTAATCACATCCCGTTCGCGCTTTCCAGTTGCCGGGAGGGTCAATGTCGGCGCGGCGCGCGAGCGGTATGAAGCGTACCTCCATCTCGTCCATGGCTTGCGCTGCCCTCTCATCTAGAGCGCAAGAACGCGGGAAGAAGAGCATCTGATGGGAGGCGATCGGGCACGCTCTCGCTACCCTGCGGATCGCGCAGGGGGCGCATTCGACTTCTTCAAGAGCGGCCGGGGCCTGGAAACTCTACTTCAATGTAGAACTGCAATGCCGCGCGTGTGTGTGGGTTACGTTCTCATGGAGAATGTCAGGGAAGATGATGTGCTGAGCGCCAGAAAGACGCAGGCAATTCTTGAGCGCATGGATGCAAAGGCGCGGCAATGAGCCGCCTCGGCCACGAAGCCGTCAAAATGTTGCGCGCGCTGCCGTTGAAATCAGCCGCGCCAATATACTCATCCTTTTACCGATGCCGAATGAGTTCGATGCCTTCGGCGTGGATAACAGAGCTTGGGTGGGGTGCCCACTCTCGACTGCTCGAGCTGTTTGGCGGCCATCTTCTTCAGGCCTGGCTAGGCTCAGCTCTCATTTTCGCGAGGAGAGCTCCAGGTTCGGCGGCCTACCGAACCACAAACTTCCTCGACCCGTTGTGAATGGACTGAAATGCCAGACCGCGAAGGCTACTTTCATGCAATGAACAGGCGCAAGATCATATCCCAGTCGGCTCCTGCTTGGCAGCTCCAGCTCGCAGCATCAGAACATAGTGACGGTCGGTCGAAACCTGACCAGGCCATCTATGTGAAGCTGAGAACTGCAGGTGCATCGCATCGATACGACGCCAATGCAGGCTAACGGAATAGATATGCGCGATCTGGCAGGGATCGATAGCTCCAAAGCCGATGTAAAAAGAAAACAACCCAGTTTGAAGCAGAATAGAAACTATCGCAGATAGTGTCTCGGCCGATTGCATCTGGCCGGGATTCGCTTGCCATCAGCAGGCGCCCAAAAGTCGTTGTGAGTTGGTGAGCTGCATTAGACAGCGACGACACGCCGCCGAAACAAGGCGCCCCGACGCACTTCGCCGGGGGGCTGAAAAGTGCGCTGGGGTCGCCCCAACACCATCAGTACATCCGTGATGATGCTCGTGGCAATGAGACAACCAGCGTGGCGGAATTGAGGCTTATGCGTTCGATACTAGAGATTAAGAATGGCTTCGTCGGCCGCGCTAAAGGACTTTGAATCGCACGTCGCGTCAGGTTTTGTACTATTGAGCTCCTCGCGCTCTCATCTAGCAAGCAACTTATCTTTTGTGTCACGCCGGCCTTTGACGGAGGCATCCGTCGAACTCTGTGAGTAACCAATCGGCTTTGCTTGAAGATCGAGAAGGCGAGCTGCTCTTGGTGAGACCTACAAGTCCCTGTGTCGGTCGCAAAAATGACGCGCCGTCAGCGGATGCGAACCGGCGTGCCCTCGGATGATCGATTGATCGCTCGCGCCGGCTCTCTAGCGGCTTCAACCGTACCCGGACGAGAAAATTCATACCTAAACGTCCAAATAATCGCCATCGAGCGGCTCTCACTCCTTGCTCTGCCCCTAAGCCGCGTTGGCAGTAACATCGAAAACGGGGCCAGATCTCAGAAACCACTACGTTTGACATAACGCAAAGACACAATTGACGGCATCGGTCAGCTTCATGCTGTTGAGCATGGGAAAGTTAAGTCTTGCAGACCTCCCTTCTAAACAAGTATTGCGATGCTCGCCTGCCTTGGTACACCATCTATCCAACCGTATCGGATTTCTCCGCGATGGTCGGTGCCAAGACTTGTGAGACATGGCTGAGGCGGCTGCCTCCCGACGAGCCCGTATCGCTCTACATCCACGTTCCGTTCTGTCGCTCTATCTGTTGGTATTGCGGTTTTCCTACAAGCCTCACGCGCGGCGAGCGACCGGTCCGCAATTACTTGGCAGCAGTGCGGGACGAGATACGCTTGGTCGCAGAGCAAGTGCCACGCGCTCTGCCGGTGCACGACGTGCATTTCGGCGGCGGGACGCCGACCACCATTGCACCGAGCGATTTTCTCGCCTTGATGGAATTCCTGCGCCAGTGCTTTGCGTTCAGTAAATCAGCTACCATCGCCATAGAAATCGATCCGCGTGGGGTCACGGCCGAGATGGTCGAAATGTTACAAGCGGCGGGGATCAACCGCGCGAGCATAGGCGTGCAAAGCTTCGACCCCGTGGTTCAAAGGGCGGTCAACCGAGTCCAGAGCGAGGTACAGACGGCTTCTGTCGTCGAAAGGCTTCGCCAGCATGGGATAAGGCGCATCAATTTCGACCTTCTCTTCGGACTGCCGCATCAGACGGTGCGGTCCTGTGTTGACTCCGCGCGAACGGCTCTAGCCATGCGGCCAGACCGGCTTGCGGTTTTCGGCTATGCTCACGTCCCCTCCTACATGAAACGTCAGCGCCAGATCGATGAGACGGCGCTGCCGGATAATGTCGCCCGCGCTGAGCAAGCCGCGGCCATTGCAGATACGCTGGTCTCGGCGGGCTACCGCCAGATCGGGCTCGACCATTTCGCCCTGCCCAATGACGAGCTCGCGCTGGCCCAGAAAGCTGGTCGGCTGCGCCGCAACTCTCTGGGCTATTCGGCTGATACCTGCAAAACCGTAATCGGCTTAGGTCCGTCAGCCATCGGCCGTCTGCGCGACGGTTACGTCCAGAACGAGATCGCAACGGCTTCCTATCACCAACACATTCAGGCTGGACGCCTGGCAACCTCAAAAGGCTGCTGTCTCACCGCCGAAGATCGCCTCCGCGCAGCAATCATCGAGCGTCTGATGTGCGATTTGCAGGCCGACGTACCAGCGATCTGCGCTGCTCACGGATTTGATCTGATTCCTCTTCTCGGTTCGGCCCACCGCCTGGGAATGCTTGCAGAAGATGGGGTAGTGGACATTGAAGAGGGATTAATTCGGGTCAAGCAGGAGCACCGGTTTGTCGTTCGCGCTGTTGCTGCCGCGTTCGACACTTATCTCGACCGCATCCCTATTAACTAAGCCACGCATGTGAGCAGATCCCAAACTTCTAAGCTCTTCGCGGGGGCTATCCGAAGAAGCCATCGGGCGGGCACGCGCCAGATTGGCGTGATTGGAAGAGAGCTGATTTAAAGGAAAGGCGCAGCATTGCCCGCTCAGGGCCACCGCTCGATCATGCGGAAAGTGCTCTGCACCACCCGCCCTGAAGTGCTCTCGATGATAGTGACGGCCTCACTACATGCCGCTGGAGACGACGGCGCCCGCATAAGCTCCGGGTATTTTACGGCCGGAGGCAGCTTTGCGACCCTACGGGCCACTTCATCGAGCACAGTTGGAGACTCGACCACGCCTGCCGCGTCTCAGACCTCAAGGCTCGGCTGCCTTCGGTGCGGCGATCACCGGCGCGCCTCCGACGGAAACAGGTCCCTGTGGTTTGGATCGCCTGAAGCGTTTCCTGGCGACGCTCGAAGCAGCCCGGGCTGGCGACAAAGGAGGCTCGGAAGCAGAAGGAACAGTTGTTAAACTCTGCAGCGAATCGATCCGCGAAGCCAGAATGGTGATCTGATCCAGGATCCCTTTGAGGTCATCCCGCTGAGCGTTGATCCGGCTGTTGAGTACTGCGATCTCATCTGCGGTTTTCTGCTGTGCCCACTTTATCTCAAACAAGGATGCCCTGTCCTCCAGTGACAGGCTCATCGTTGAAGCTTCCGGCGTCTCGACGAAGGCTTCTAGGTTAGCCCAAAGCCAGGCGCCAGCAGCACACGAGCCAACGAGGACAAGCGGGAGCACCAAAACCGGGAGGATCCGTCTTGGCCCGCGCAAAAGCGGCCGCAAGTCTGAAGCGGCCGCTTGATCCATCAAGTCCATTGTCCCTCGCTCAAGATCCCATTCCAGCAGTCTTGTTTCGTCGACGCGATAGGCTGCGATGCTCACGCACTCCAGGAGCTGCGAGCGTCGACAATAAATCAATCTTGCCGAGCCTCCTGATCGGCCACCCTGCTCCTATGAAACGCTGCTTCTTGAGGAACGCAACGCGACAATTTGAGCGCGTCCTCCATGATAGCGTCACCAGCGAGCAACGGTGCTCATCTTCGCCGGCGATGGCGCAGCCGTTTCTCACCATTCAGGAGAACCTAGGCGATTTTCTTACCCGCGGCACGAATGCAAACCGTCCACTCATTCCTGCAGAGTGTTCGGTGAAGCCCCTCTTGCCGGACAGCAACCTCATCCGGGGCGGCCACGGCTGATCGGCCAAGCGGCAATGGCCGATTGGAACGGCAAGCACTGTACCTGGTCAACTACCAATTTCGGCAGATTGTTCGAGATGACGGGCTCGTGGCAAGGATGACCAACGAACGCCGCGTACGTCAAGGATTCGGATGCAGGATGGGTTGTGCCGCGCTCACGGTAGCCAGCAACTGTTCGCCGATACTCGCCAAAGCTGCTCGATAGCTGATTCCTCCGGTCTCCTGGACCATCACTATGGATGTTGCGGTGAGGTTGGCGCGCGAGCAAGTTCAAGCCTGGCTATTGTCTTGTGTTTCGCTGAGAACGATACCGCGAAAGCGCTTCGTGAATCCAAGCTTCTTGCACGGAGAGCCTTGCTTGCCGGTCGCGGCCGCTTCGTCCAGAAAGCCGCCTTCGATGCAGACGCGCGACACCGCCAGACTCACAGTGAGCAGGGCGGACATTCGCAATGTTTTCTTGGCCAGGACAGCAAGCCCCCGCGCGCTCGTCGTGAGCATTTGCCGAGCCAGCGCCCTGCTCTGGCCCTCGGCGCACCGGCCTTATGCACCAGAAAAGTTTCGGACCAGATCATCGTCGTGCCACGGGGTGAGAGGTTCAGGAAACCTGAGTGGTCCTCTTCGGATAGATCGTGTTCTGGCTCGTCCCCCTCGCCCTCGGACGCGCAAACGCCGGGAGCTCACTCTGGCCAATCAGGCCGCAGTTCAATCTATTCATCTCCGGCAGACATTGACCCGAAGTACGCCACGCGTGATTGCCTACTTGCGACGAGCTCGCCTCGGACACACTCGGCTACGGCAGCACTTTCGTTCAATTTGAAATACAGGGGAAAGCAATTTTGGCTTGTTATCGCGCTTTCGCTAGCGGCTTGTCTCGTCGGCAATTCCGTACGGGCACAAACCGCTAGTAGGTTTGATCCGAGTAGCTACTCCGTGGATCAGGCCGGCAAAAGAGGAAAGACCCCCGATCGGGCCGCAAGGCTCCCGATCGACCTGATCCGTCAGGAAATCCGCCCTTCTGCCTCGGCTCCAGCAGCAGGTCTCGGATTGCCTTTCGAGAAGCGCGGCAATGCGGGCAGGGGTGCTCAGACGAGACCGCAACAGACGATCGATCCCTTCGAAAGGTACGACAAGCTGCGTGAAAAAGGGTTGTGGTTCAACATACCTGGCCCTGCGGACACGATTGATCAGGACAAGGACGGCGTTAGATCGGCGCTGGCAGATGTCGGCATCGGCTACATCGGCTGGACACACAACAGCTTTGTAAACAACCAGCTGCCGAATGCGGCCAGAAGCGCTATCGCAAACCAGCTCTATATGGGCCAGAATCCGACCTTCGCGTCGGTAAACCTCATGATCGTCACCTACGATCTCAGCCGGTTTGGCATTGCCGACGGACAGATTGTCGTAGGAGCCGAGCAGCAATACTGGACGTGGGATCGCCCGGGACCAGATCGAGTAGGAATCAATACGCTCGCCTACTACCAGACTTTCTTCGACAGGACGCTAGAACTCAAGCTTGGCTACCTCAGAAACCAAAATGAGTTCACCGGCACATTGTTCGGAGGGATTACAGGATCGAACATGTCTGCCTTGTTCCAGGCAGGGATGAGCACCAATGCTACGCCGACGCCGGCGGTCAACTTGAAGTACAATTTTGACGATCGCTTGTACAACAAGGTTTCCGTCCAGCGCTCAATCAGTCCAGATGGTGCCTATTCCCACATAATCGAGAATCCCACCGGCCTGACCTGGAGCACGGCCAATGCAGGCACCCTTCTCGTTGACGAAGCCGGCTACAAGAGCAAGTCGGCTCCCGGCGTACCCGAGACGTGGCTGCGGGCGGGCGTTGGTTTGAACAATAGCCGCTACACGAATTTGGCGGACCCCAAGCATCAAAGGGAGACTGGGAATCATTTTCACTACATCGCTGCAGACAGGCAGCTCTGGCAGAGCGACGCCCTTGGGTTGCCGTCTCGCGGCATCTATGGCGGCTTCTCTATTATGGGAGCTCCGCCTGACCTCAACAGGATCAGCCAATATTACGAGCTTCGTCTTTATGCGAAAGGGCCTTTTGATAGCCGGCCGAGTGATCTGATTGCGATCGTTGCTAGCAAGACGAACTGGAGCAAATTTGCGGTGGATGCTGCTCTCGCTAAAGGCCAGCTTGCGCATCGTGATACCACGGCAATTACCGGAACATATACCGCCCGTCTTGCTCCGGGAATATATGCAGGCGTGGGATTATCATACATTCATAACCCCACAAGCATCACGCACACGCCCCAAACGGAACACGCGCTGAATCTGTTGGTATCCACGTTGATATTCTTCTGATCATCCCAAGCGCCCTTCTGCTCCCACCTTCTCGTGACGCATGGGACCTGAGCTTCGCGATTTTTTTGAAAGGATCGGCCGCATCTGCGTCAGACGAGCCGGTTAGGTCGATATAAGGGGACGCCAGCTAAAAGGATAATGGAAAAGCATGTCGTTAGTTCTCCAGGGAAATCGGGCGGATTGTTGAGGAGAGGCTGGTCCCGAGCGCCGGCATTTCCGGGTTTGGCGCGCGCGAATAACCTCCCGTACGAAACCATGGCCAGGTCAGGTTCTCGAAAGCTTGGCCGACTAGGCAGACCTATTCAGGTGATCCTGGAGGTGAGGTTAGCGTGGACCCGCAAGATTTTGACCCATTTCATGTGCCAGCTTGGTCGCAGGTGCAGCACGCCGACTCGCAAGAGCCGCAGACCAGCCAGGCCGGACAAGATCGTTTTGAGCAGCACTTGGCGGAGGCAAGCCAAGCCGATCTCGCTCCCGTCGGCGGTGGGGGCTTCTACCCCTATCTATCTACAGAAGACCGGGATCTGATCGGCAGGGCGATTGCTCAATATACGGCTCAGAAGAACCCACAACCGAACACGGTCAAGCTCTATACTCAGGCACTTCGTCGGCTGGCGAATGATCTCCGCGACCGTGGCCAAACGACTGATCTAAGGGACCACCAGTCCCTGGTGAATCACCTAGATACTTACTTTCCGAAGAATGCCCGCATGAGGACAGGCGTAAACGTGCTTCGTGCGTATCATGATTCCGGTTATTCGGTTTCTCGCGGGCGACCGCGCGTGCTCCCCTCAGCGAGAGCAGCGAAAAGACAGAGGAGGCTGAACGATCTGGAAGAGGTTTTGGTATACCGGCAACGGAGAGCAAGCGCCGCTTCAGGAGGAAGTGGCGGAGCAATGCCGGTCGCCTCAACGGGCGTCAGAATCCCGGGGGCCGTCGACCGGCGGCCTCTTTACCCTGAGGATGCTCCCATTATCTTGGGGCTTGAGGAGGCCCTCATTGAGGTCGGGATGCCCGCCCTGACTGCGAAGCAGCATGCAAGTTCTCTGATTGGCTTTAGCCGTTGGCTCTTCGCAAAAAACAAACCAAGCATTGTTGCTCGGTTGGACGGCAAGTCGCTGGGCGATGGCGGTGACGTGCGCGGTGATGGTAACAGACTCGCTAGAGCATTAGAGCATCTGCGGACCTTTTGGTCGACGGGGATCGTCGCGCCCATCGTGCGTCCAGGGCGCAATCGAGCTAAGCTCGATCCTTCCGCCCAGAACGCTGCTCTCATCAATCTAGAAGTTGCGGTACTGACGGAACCAACACGCATCGATGGCGCCGCAGCGCAGCACCTCGCGTCGCACGAAGCTAATCGGCAAGAGGAGCATCAGGAGGGGCACGACAATCAACCCGTGCCATCGGCTCTCCTCGAAGGACAGGGCGCGGTCGATCCAGAGCAGCTTTCTCAGGAGCAGCTTCGGCGCGTGCTGGACCATCTTGATGACCAAGCTATCCCCTTGCCGGTTTCCCTGCCTTCAGAGGATCTGCAGCAGTTGGAAAAGGACTTACGTAACGAGCTTCAACGGCAAAGGGAGGATCCCCCAGGGCCCTCGTTTTCCATTGATCCAGCAGAGTTTTCCATCGATCCAGAGCAGTTCTCCGGAGGAATTTCGGCGACTGCTCGAGGATGAAGACGCACTGGCGCTCACCGAGGGGCGAGAGGATCAACCCGCCACCCCGGCTTTCATCCAGGAGCAAGTCGCATTCGATTCGGAGCAGCTCCTTCAGGCAGATCTTCGGCGAGTACTGGATCATCTCGATGATCAACCCGGCCCGTTGCCAACCTCGGTTGCCCCAGAGGAGCTTCAGCAACTGGAAGAGCACTTGCATGACGCGCTTCACGGACCACCGGACGATCACTTGGCCCCTTCGGTCTCCATTGATCCAAAAGACTTTACTTTCGATCCAGAGCAATTCCCTTCATGATGAATAAACAGAGGAGCTTTGCGAGGGGCGAGATGATCAACCCGCCCCGTCCGCTTTGGTGCAAGGGCACATAGCAACCGACCCAGAGCAGAGTTCTCACGAGCGACCTTAAGCAAGTGCTGCAGGGTAGCGCACCCTATCGATCGGGTTCACACCGCGCTTCCATTGAGAGACTGTCGCTCGCGAAATCTCCCGAGCGGAGGGTCTGACTGCGAGCAGCGGAGGAGCCAACGAAGCAAGCACGGCCGTCGAGTCAGGCATGCATTCACGCCCCACTTCTGCGATCTGCACCGGTTGGGTGCATGGCCGGTCAAGCGCCGCGTGATAGAACGTCTCGCGCGAGCTGACCGTCGAGCAAATCGGAATTTGCAGCCAATCTAGCTTGTTCTGTCAACTCGGGGATAGACGCGTACGCGCAGGCGTCCTTCGCTTTGCTCCAACTCGCCTTCGATGGAGCTCTCGTCCCGAAGCGGCTTCAACCGGGCCTAGATACAGCCTCGCCTGGCAGGCGGGAATTTTCGTCACTCGGCAAGGCCGAAAGGCTCTCATCGACGGCAGCACACTTGCCAAGGCGCAAAAGCACCTTGGCAGCGAAGAGCAATAGTAGATATCTCTGCCGCGGTTCGGGAGCCTCATAGTTCGAGGCCACGCTCTGCGAGCACACGGTGCATGACCTCGCGTTTGATCCCGCCAGCGATCTCGTTTCGGACTTGGGCTCCGAGCACCCGCTCGGCATCCGGATCGCCCAGAAGATCACGCTCGGCCAGTCGCTGATCCAAGCGGGTTTGAAACTCCTCGCCCATGGCTTCGACCAGCCGATCTTGCATCGCTGCATGTTCGTCAGGAGCCATGCGCCTCAGCACCGTCTCCCAGGGTTGCCAGCGGCTTGCCATGTAGTCGATGAACTGGCTTGCTTCCTGCTGCTGAACTAGCTCAAGCGCCTCCGTGGCATCGTCCTCGCTGACGTGAGAGACCGCCAGGAAGCGCATATCAGGGGCCAAATGACTGAGCTCCAGCGGCTCGCGCAGTCGATGTTGATAGGCCAGGTAGACTTCGATGTCGTCTACGTCTGGGTTGCCGCTGGCGAGCGACTTGACCCTGTCGCGCGCAATCCCGTCCAACGCCTCCAAGCGGAAGGCGAGACGGCCGCGCTGGATCAGATCGCCAAGCCGATCGTCGTATACCCCGTCCTCGACATCAGCGTTGAGGCGCGCGGTCTGCATACCATTCCAGTGCAAGGTGACACGATCCTCGCAGCTTGCGTTGGCCTCGGAAGCCTGTGCGAAAAATTGCTCGCGCAATGTCGGATTGGCGGCCGCCTGCCGTAGATCATCGGCCACCGCCTGCCGAAACTCGCCATTGCCATAGTTCACGGTGCCTCGTAGCCTCTCCAGGAACTGTGCGTAGTCTTGGGCGCCGGGCTCATCCGTGAAGTGCTGCCATTCGGCCAGTGTTTCCGGGTCGTCTGCGAGCCAGTGTGCGGCAGCCTCATGCAGGGATTGCTGCGCAAGCTGCGGTGGCGCTTCAGCCGCCGCCGGATGAGCGAGGACGTCGTCCGGCAGCGCGTTATTCGCCAATTCAAGGCTCTCCAGATGCGGGTAGTTGAGACTATTATGCGGGACAACAGCATCTAAAAGACCTTCAGGCAGGCTGGTCAGCCGGTTACCGCTGACATTGAGTGATTGCAGCGTGCTCGGAAGAGAGTCGGGAAGGCTGGCCAATTGATTGCCGCTGACATTGAGTTCAATGAGCCACGAGGGGAGGAACTCCGGGAGGTTGGTCAGCTGATTGCCACTGACCGCAAGCGAGGTGAGCCCGTTCGGGAGAGCGTCGGGCAGGCTGGTTAGCCGGTTGTCATTTGCGTTCAGGATCTCGAGCCCGGCCGGAAGGTTTGCCGGCAGACTGGTCAAGCTGTTGTCAGCGACCTCCAGCTGAGAGAGGGTCACCGGAAGATCGTCCGGCAAACTCGTCAAGCGATTATGGCTAATTAGAAGACGCTGGAGACCGGGTGGGAACATAGCGGGCAGACTGCTTAGCTCGTTGTGCCTGGCGCGCAGCTCCTGCAACCTTGGCGGCAGGGCGGCGGGCAGACCGGTCAGCGAGAGCGAGGACAAATCCAGCGAGCGCGAGCTTGTGTTATCCGAATTCCTGATTCGTCTCCGCCCTTGTCGCCTATTCTCGGCTTCGCCCTGCCCCTCTTCGGCAACCCAATTGTCCACGATCTGCGCGCGCGCGGAGGCTGGGGTCTGATACCCAGTCAAGGTTTCGACCAAATTCGCCACGGCACGATTGAAGCCGCCGAGGTACCTTTCCTGGTCCGCGTCTTCAGAACGCGCCGAGGAAGAACCTGCACTCCACTGTGCCTGTCCCGTGTTCATCAATTTCTCCATCCTCAGAACAAGAATACCACCGCTTCTCAAGCTCGCGAAGCAGGTGGTTGCGCACCGCAATGATCATTCGAGAGCCGGTGCATGTGCACTGCGGCTCCCGCCCGACTTAAGTGGGCGCAGGTTCACACGAGCCCGACCGCGGCCAATGGATCGATAGTGCTGCGAGCTTGCTTTCCTTTCGTTGACCAGATAAGTCCGGTAGGACAGCCAACGGGGCAGCGTATCTTCTGCCGTTAGCAGGCCTACCTGTCGATCAGCTGACGAGTGTCGCTGCAGAACTTCAGAGCTGCGCACTTTGCCAATGATGAGCGAAGCAATCCAACTTGCGAGTGAGCCCGTCAAGAAGATCAGCTCGACACCGACTGCCTAGGCATCTGAGAGGGGCGCCGTGATCCTGGCCGTTCGGACCGCCTGAGGCCTGTCGTTTCCAGCTACTCGGCCGAAACGGCTCCGCTGGCCGCCGTTGAGATAAAGCTCCATCGCGGCTCTGGGACTCTATACCGAGGCCGCTGCCGCCTTGGCATCCGCAGAAACGTGTTTGCTGGAGATAACTATCCTCGGCCGAGATCGAGTCACTGTTCTGAAATCATCGTACCGACAGTCATGCCGGCTTCGCGCATCGTTGCCACCTTACGGTGATAGTCTGTCAGCTTATCGAAAGCTAGGTGTCTTAGGTCCTAGAGCATGTCACCATGGACTGAGTCTGCTCAGTCTCGTAAAGAGGGCGAGATGGATCCGTTTGAGGCAGGACAGAGTCAGCGCGGCGGTGGCATCTCTTCTACATCTTCCGGACAAGAACGCGGGGAAAACGAAGCGGCGGCACAGTGGAACGCGGTCGTGACAGGCCACGCAGCTAACTCCGGAAATTCTGCCCACACAGAGGACGTTGAAGGCGAGGTGCTTGAGAATTGGGCTGCTGAACCGGAGGTAGGCCCGCTCGAGGATCGGGAAGAAGCGGTGCGCCGAGTGAATGCTATCGGTGAGGCCATTACACTGGATCTTGAATCGCTGTCCCTTACAAGCCTCCCTAGACTTCCGAGCGCTATCGTCGTGCTTGATGTGCCCTTCAATCGGCTGACCACTCTGCCCGATAGCCTCCCTGCTTCGCTCCGGCGCCTTGACGTTAGGAGTAATCAGCTGACCAGCCTGCCCGCACTTCCAACCGAGCTCAGAGGCCTCGACGCGAGCTCCAACCGGCTGAGGAGCTTGCCTGAGGTCCTACCTGCTGAGCTCGAGCTTCTCGGCCTCAGCCACAATCAGTTGCAGGATCTGCCCGAGGTCCTCCCTGCTTCGCTCCAGTTTCTCTACGCCAACCACAATCAGTTGACGAATCTGCCAGAGGAACTTCCTGCTACGCTCCGGTTTCTCGACGTCAGCGAAAACCAACTAACACGTTTGCCGGAGGCCCTCCCCGATTCACTGGAGTTTCTCGACGCCAGCCAAAACCAGTTGACGAGTCTGCCCGAGGACCTGCTGACGCAGTTAGGCGTTAGTAGCAGGATAGTTCTGACTGACAATCCGCTGCCCGAGCAAGTGCTGGCGAACCTGGATACAGTCCTTCGCGCCGATGATTATGTCGGTCCGACCGTCTACCTTTCGCGCGATGACGAAAGCGAATTGTCCGGTGAATTGTCCGGGACAGATGATGGACAGGCCGATGCTCTCATTGAAAGGGTCGCCGACTGGCTCCGGTGCGATCCACAGGAGGGCGATCGGAAGGTGCTGGCAGCTTGGCGGAGCGTTTCTGAAGAGCCGGGCGCCCGTGAATACGCGCTCTTTCTTGGCAAACTGTTCGATTCCGTGAACTCTGGGAATGAAGAATTCCGGCAGTCGGTGGCCAACGATCTGCGGCAGGTGGCGCAAGACCCGGAATTGCGTAAGCGGTACTTCCAACTGGCTCTGGATGCCAACCAGAGCTGCGAGGATCGCAGAACTTTGACCTGGAACGGCATGCAGACCGCACGGCTCATCGCAGAGGTCGAGAACGGCGCCTATAACAACAAGGCCCGGCTTCCCGATCTCATCGATCTGGGGCGGGTCATGTTCCGCCTGGACGCGCTGGACAGAATTGCGCGCGAGAAAGTTCACGCGCTAGGCTCGGGCAACAACGTCGAAGACATCGACGCCATTGAGGTCTCTCTTGCTTATCAAAATAAGCTCCGCGAGCGGCTGGGACTGCAACACGTCGCCCCGAATATGCGTTTCTTTGAGGTTTCCGGTGTGACCGACGCTGACGTTGACAGCGCAGAGACATCCGTGCGCAACCGAGAGGCGGCGGAATTCGCCGACTATTTGGCGGTGGACTGGCAACCCTGGGACGACGTTGTGAGTCGCATCGCCCCCGAAGACCACACCAGGGCGCACGACCAGCTCCTTGCTGCAATGGGCACGGAGTTCCACAGCCGGCTGCAGCAACAGCTCACCGACAAAGGTTTGATCGGGGTCGAAGCTGACCTTGTCGAGGATGCCAAGCGAGAGTTGGGCGCCGCAGTTCGCAAAGAGATCGCCCGTGAGATCAAGGGGGCTCTCAGAGATAAGGTGCTCGATGAGCACGGCCTCACCCTATGAAGCGGCCTAGCCGTATTAGAGCAGCTTCCGGCCCGGTCACTCCTAGGTCGTCCTCAACCCGAATCGTTGTCTCAGCTCGCCGATGTATGCCAGGCGGGCAGCTCTGATCGTCTCTTACCCTGGATGCAGGCGAGCGGCGGCGAAATGGCAATCCGCTAGTTCCTATCGGATTCCTGGGAGTTGCCACCATCGTAATGATCGCCTGGCTTGCAGCGATAGTTTGGGCGAATTGAAGTTGATCGCAAGGATTCTACGGTAAGCACCAAGAGGCCGGAGGAAGATTTCGCAGGCCTCTCCGTCCATTTCATTATCCGGATGTATGAGTTCATTCGTGATCCCGTGGCGACGGATGCGACAGCGGGCACACCGCTTGTTGGAATTCCGGCGAGGCATCGCGCCGACAGTCTGCTTGCTGAGATCAACCGCAGTGGACTTGTAGGCCTATCCATTGGCCGCCCTTGTAGGTGAAAGGCCAGCCGAGCTGATGGCGACCTGAACGCATTCCGGCAGGTTCGGTTTCTTTCGATCGAAGCCGCCGGAGCCATCAAGACGTACAGTAACAGATGTCGCTTAACCAAGTTCGGAGCTGCCGCGAACGTGTTCCACCGCCGCATCTAGCTTTGACTTCGACCTGACGAAAAGCGGCAATCATCCCATTCATAGGTGCACTCATTCCACGCAAAGTGGCGCTTTGCACGAGATGGAGTACCTATTGTCGGCAGCTGCTGCCCTCAAGCCCTATTGGGACTCTTGTCCGTCGGTCGCGCCCCCGAGAGGTCGGCGTCGAAAATACATCCGACCAAGATAAAGGAACATTGCGCACTGGAGCAGCGCTTCTTCAAAAGCGTCAAAGCTTTGCTAAGCTTCCGCTACCCTGGCCAGGAATCTCTGCACTTCCAGCTTCAGACGATTGCTATCCTCAGCTAGGGACCTGGCAGCGGAAAGCACCTGCGTTGACGCGGTGCCCGTCTGATCCGCACCTCGATTGACTTCGGCGATATTCGTGGCGACCTGGGTCGTACCAATTGCCGCCTGCTGCACATTCCGGGCAATCTCTTGGTTTGCAGCGCCTTGTTGTTCCACAGCAGATGCGATGGCCGAGCAACTTTCTGAGATTCGGCCAATAACACTAGTGACTTCTTTGATGCTTGCCACCGATTCCTTGGTGGATGACTGAATTCCACAAATCTGATCACTTATCTCCTTGGTCGCCTTCGCGGTCTGGTCCGCTAACATTTTGACTTCTGATGCAACAACCGCGAACCCGCGCCCAGCGTCTCCGGCGCGGGCAGCCTCGATTGTCGCGTTCAAGGCCAGGAGATTTGTTTGAGATGCAATTGTGTTGATGAATTGGATGACGTCACCGACCTTGCCGGCGGCCTCGGAGAGAGACAGAACGCGCTTGTCAGCGCTCGCGGCTGTTCGAACGGCTTCACTGGCAATACGAGCTGACTCTTGGACTTGCCGACCAATCTCATTTACGGAAATCGACACTTCTTCTGTGGCCGATGCAACGGACTGAACGTTCGCGGACGCCTGTTCGGAGACCGACGCTACAGCGGTCGAGAGTCGCTGTGTCGATTCGGCAGTCTTTGCCAGTGAGCGAGCCGACGCTTCCAGTTCTGTGGACGCCGAGGAAACGGTTTCGACAATTTCCCCGATGGCCACGTCGAACGCATCTGCAAGCCCGCGCATGTCTGACTTTCGTTGCTCAGCAGCGATACGATCATGAGCAAGTTTGGCTTGGGTTTCCGCCTCCGCCTTCTCGGCCGACCTCACCTTGAACCTTTCGACCGCATTCGCGATTTCCCCAATTTCGTCCTTGCGACTAAGACCTTGGAGTACAACATCGAAATTGCCCTCGGCCAGCTCGAGCATCGATGCTGTCAGATTCCGGATCGGGCTGCTAATGCTGCGCGAGGTAAACACAGCGAGGAGGACACCCAGCAGCAAACTGAGAGCGCCAAGGATCAAGGCTATCATCACACCCAATCCAAGGTCATCTTCCGCCTTTAACGCAGTGGCTCTCGAAGCCTTCTCGTAATCAATCGCGAGCGGCTCTGAGAGTTCGTCGACCCGACCACCGGCCGCGAGTGCGGAACTTACGGCCGATTTCGCCGCGGGCGTATCTAGCGCGCTATTTCTTCCTCTAAATTCCTTCAGTCCGAGCGCCTTCGTTTCATCGTCCTCGATGGCTCTTTTGAGATCCAGCACTCGCACCCGGCGTCCTAAGTCCTTGGTGTCGGCAGCGAGATCCTCAAGCCGCGCAAATGTTCGCCTATAGGTGTCTGCGGCCTTCTCCCAATGCGACGGATCATCGGTTGCCAAGGCCATCCATACATGCATCCGAGCTTCAAATACTTGCTTTTCGATGCGCTCATCTTCGGCTACGTGGTCTTTTTGGCGAACCACAGTCGCCAACAATCCGTTCGCGCTCCGGGAGGTATGGATCGAGTAACCGACAATTGCAACGGACATCAGAAGAAGCGATCCAAACCCAGCTATCAATCGACCGGTGATTTTGATGTTTGTGAACACTTGTTGTGGCTCTCTGCTAAAGGGTGGTCGTCTTACCTCGAATGTACTTCAGCGATCCCATCGTAAAACGAGGAACGTCAGCTCTAAAGGCTGGCAGATTTTCGTTTGGCGAGAGCAAGCTCTCGCTCGATTAGATCGAGATCCGCTTCCAGCCTGGCCCCAGCCGACGAATCGGCCATCTTATGTATGAGCGCTCGTATCTGACGATGGTTCTCCTCCAGCGTGGCAATCGCATGCGCGATCGTGAGCTTGGCGTTGGCGCGGGCGGCTTTGAGCCGCTGATTTTCACCTCGACCGGAATCACATGCTATTGCGAACGGCGCTAATGGCGCGTCACGCTTAGCAATCGCCATCGTTTGCATTGACTCAGTGCGCCGCATGGGCGCACCAGGTCGACGAAACTTCACGACATTGAGCATTTTGAACCTCGACCAAAGTGACTCAAAAATACGAGTGTCGCCGTCATGCGAATGGTTCTGCGAATAACTCGACCACATGCGCAGCGGCTGCGTGTTCGCTCCGGTTGTAAGTCGGCCGAAGTTAACAAATTTCTTTAAATGCAGGTCGTCCGCTTTGCGCGCATCAACGACTGACCGCATACTTCGTTTTAAATTGCAGGGTCCACTGGCAACACGAACGTTGAATTACCGCGCCCGCAACCTGAGCTGCGCAGAAAATCTTCGTGGCTTGCGACAAATCGCAGTCAAAACGCATTAGAGTATCTCCGAGCATGTACCACGTGGGTTTGAGCGGTTAATCCAGCCACCGACGAGCCCGCAAAAAATTATTGCATTGCCGACAGGCAGTCGACGAAGGGGCATTGAGTTGACCGAGATCCAACGGCCCGGCTGCCCCTCATCGTCGGCGCCCGCGCCGCATACCGCGCGGCATCCAACCCTATGTCTCTCGATATGACTTCTTACTGCGGGGAAGCTGGGCGTTTCGGCATCCGATGATGAGACGGTGCAAGCAGACGTGTAGGCAATGGGGCACTTGTACATGACAGACGCAAAGGTCCCCGGGGATCGCTGCGAACCGGTCTTTCCGGATGCAAACCAGTTGTTTTGACGGGTTGCTGGCCGAAAGCGCCTCGCAGGCCGATAGCTGCGCCATCCTCTATTGGGTTCCTACTCTGGACCGCCGGATCACCGCAGATACTGATCTGCAAATAGAATGCGGGCGGACGGCGCGACAGGCGAACGCGACGCCCTCGGATCATGGTGACCTTCTATTGGGCAGGGCTAGCGGCGGCAACGATGATTGTCGCCGTCAAGCCGCAGAGGAGGTGCGCAGGCTGGAGGAGAGTTGGAACCGATCATGGGCTTCGACCTAATGACGGATTCGCCCGATTGCAATTTCTCGTCCTGAGCGCGGTCGCTCTCTAGAATGGTAGAGCTGTTTCTTACAAAAGCATGAGGTCCAGGCTCTGCAACTTTTCGGGCAAATACAGTTGCGCTGCCGAAAGCCATCGCCGCCACTGCGGGCCGGCAGCGCCGAATGCGCATAGGGTGCAACTCCGACAACAGGCGGGTTTTACTCATGCACGATGTCTGAAATGCTCTTCTGCCCGATCATTCAGGACGGATATTCGCTGACTGATCGGCACGATTATTTCATCTCGCTTGTTTGGCTCATGCATTCCAGTACCCGACGACGGCATAATCGAGATCCAATTTCTTATTCACGGTGCATGTCCCGTCGTCGCAAGCCGCCAAAAGCGCCAGGGCTCGAAAACCGTTGTCCAAAGGCGACATCGCCGCGCTGGGTGACGCTTCGGCACACGATGCTTTGAGGCAATTGGCGATAAATCGGTGTTTTATAGGATCCGGCTGCACCGACCCGCGCCGCAAACGAATTGCCTCGACATAGCCATTTAGAGCTGCATCCGGGACGTGGACCAGCGCTTTGCCACGCACCTCCTACAATCCCGGCTGCCGTGCCAGTGCCAGCACCCACCTGCCCTAACAGTGCGAATCGTTCGAACTTTGCTGGGTCGGCTGGTGAGCAGGGGGGCTTTGTCAGCGGCGGGCGGGTACTGTGAGTTGCATTGACCCGCGAACGAGCGGGGCCGAATTCCCTTCAGATCGCGACATTGCGCCTTCTGTTTCGCTACGAAGACGGAAGACTTTTCGAGCTTCTAAACAAAATTAAGAAGACGCCGCTCGCGTTCCTCGCTGCGCAGATTACCGCCGAGCATTGCCCTTCGCTGGATCTTTGAGAGTATTCGCACCGGTCCCATTAAAGACGTCCGTGTGCAGAACCCGACAGCAAATTGCGATTGAGCTAATCTGAAATCGCAAAGAGATGATGGTCTGAACCAAGCTCGCGCGTCTTGGCATGTCCATTGCTAGGAAATGCCTGTTACATCATGCGACTGACTGGACGCAAAGGCCGAGTCAGACCCGGCGTGCCGTCCAAACCAAGTCTCTAGCATAGAAGCGGCGCTGTAACTGCCGCTGCGCCAATGGAGCCAGGTCATGTTGATCGACACGTCCGAAATCTTCGACTCCATTCGCATCAATAAGCAGGAAGCGCAGGAGCGACAGCCCGCGGCGCTATGCGAATGGCCTGGCTGCCAGAACAAGGCTACCCATCCCGCGCCCAAGGGCCGCGACAATGCGCGCGCCTATTGGCACTTCTGCATCGAGCATGTTCGCAAATACAATCAGTCCTACGATTTCTTCTCGGGGATGGACGCCGAAGCGGTCGCGCGCTACCAAAAGGACGCGCTGATCGGCCATCGTCCGACCTGGAAGATGGGCGAGAACATCAGCGCACACAAAATGACCGGCAGCACTGTTAATTTCGAGGACGACTGGCATACACTCTGCACGCTCGCCGAGCTGAACGGACGCGGCGGCGCCCGCCACCGCCCGAAGGCCAAGGCTGAGGCGCGTAAGATTTTCAATGGCGAGGGCAAAGCATTGCAGGTGATGGGTCTGAATGCCAATGCGACGCTCGGCGAGATCAAGGCGAAGTACAAGGCGTTGGTCAAGCAGCACCATCCCGATGCCAATGGCGGCGACCGCTCCACGGAGGATCGCCTGGTCGAGATCATCAAGGCCTACCAGTACCTGAAGACCGTGGTGCGCTAGAGCTCGCCCGTACATCTCAGCGGGCCTCAACGGCGCATCGGAAGTGGAGGACAGAACCATCCAGAGCTTTGCTCTGGCTACGCGGGCAGTTTGACTTCCCTGCCCTAACGCTTTCCGGTGACCATGGCGGACAATCGACGCGATGACCTGTTCGTTTGTTCCGCGCAGCGGTCAGGAAGAAGGGCCGGAAAAAGGGATGCGGCAAGATCCTGCGCACGTGGCGGCTGCATCGGCGAAGCGGTGAGCTCGTGGAAATGCCAAACGGCTCCTTCCACTCCTGACGGCGAGGTCGCTATTACCGCCGGTTCCACCTGATAAGCTCAACAGGAGTTGCGCACGATCGATCCCTCCGTTGTTCGAGAGACAACATGAAAGAACAGACCTTTCCGGGGATACTCGGCGGCTTCATGGAAAGGGTTTCGGCGCAGAAGCGAGCCGTCCAGGCCTATTCGCTCGCTGCCGCCGGATTAATGATCGATCAAGAGGCCGATGGATCGCGGCGTTCACGGCCATTTCTGATATAGCCAGGGGCTGTAACGCCCCTCGCCACCGACCTATCTCAAGGGCTCTGCCGATCGCCGCGAGGCAAGGCATGCACCGTGAACTTGATGCGCTCCACACAGGGCTATCGCATGCAGTTGCGCGTTTTCCTGTTCGTGAGTAACCGTCTGGTGAGGTGTTCGATTGTCCACAAATATGGTGCCCAGCGGGATGTCGGTGACAGCTTACGCCGCCGTCATATCCGCGCTCACCCGTCATTCATCCGACGATCGCCGTCGTCTCGTCACCGTTGCTTTGTCTTCCATCGATATGGTCCCCTTTGGCAGCCAATCTGTGGCGCCTCCGAAGAACACGCTCAGCGACCATCTCGCAGCTTCGCCATCTGTCAGTTGATGGGAGTGGGGCTCGCGGGCTGAGGGGTTGGCCCCGAGGCCGAAGGATCTGTATTCAGCATAGTAGCTTGTCCTCAAGGTATCGGTCTTGCCGGGCGTCCATTCGCGCCACCCTTCCGCGATCACGGGGGCATCTATCTTCGCTGACAAGAAGACCACTGTGGCGTAGGGACGCCAAGGGCGGCCAAGTGCGATATAGCCCGCAGCAGGGGCGGCAGTTAACCTGCAATGATCAAAAACATAGCCACTGTCCTCATCCGGCGCTGCCTTGCTCTGAGCGGTATAGATGACCGCTTGATTAGCGATGCCGTGCAACTCACATTGCCGGAACCAGGCCTTGGCGTTACCAAAGATGAAATCGACATGCCCTTCGATGTAGCAGTTCGAGAAGTATTGTCGTGACATTCTGCCGTTTGGTCCCTTGCCAGCAAATAGCGTGTCCTGGGCACCGAGCAGGCGGACGCGCGTAACGAGGTCCCTGTCTCCGGTAACGGACAATGCTACGGCCTGCGAGGGGGGATTGGCCGGATTGAGGGCGTAGTCGTTCTGGATGGTCAGATTCTCGAGCCGCAAGTCATCGCCAGCGGCATCCAGCGTCGCCGAACGGGCGGTTCCTCCTACATTGATCGCGCCGTCGCCATACACAATGATCGTATCCTCCGGTTTCCTACCAGTCCCTTCGATATGAATGCCGGATTTGGAGATTTTGACCTTCTCGCGATAGACGCCCGGCGCGATCCGGACATTTCCGCCTTCCGCCGGCAATGCGTCGATGGCTTGCTGCACGGAGTGATAGTCTGCATTTCCGGCATGCGACACGAATAGTGGCTCAGCATACGCTGCCGGGATGCAGAAACATCCGGCCAGAAGCGCAGCGGAAGGCACGAAAATTCGCATGTGATCTCACTCGTCGTTGAGTTCGCGACACGTTCGACGCGGTCGATATGAGATACCGCCGCGGGATAGTCGCCGTGCATGGTCAAACACATTTTTTGCACAGAGTCAGAACCTGCACGTCACCTTCGTATTCCCGGCCCTGCAAACCGTCGGACAAGTGCAACCAACTCGGGGCATGAGGCTGACCTTCGTCACACCGGTCATCTTGCCCCAGATGCGGAACTCAGCAGCGAGTTCGACACCGGGTGTAGTGCTTTACCAACCGCCGTCGCGGAATGCGCTGGAACATACCTCCGATCCGCGCCGCAGCGGCTTTGCAACTCGTCCGGGCAGCGGCGGTGATACGTCAGATGCGGTAACGTTCGCATGTTCAACTTGCCAAGTCGCGGAACTGGCAAATCGGACATCTTCGAGTGTCACGTCAAGTGCATGCCCCTCGTCTAGGCCGCGCATCAGCAACACACCGGTGTCGCCATGCACATGACGGAGAACGATTTGCCGATAGACCGGAATCCTCGTGCCTCGTGCGCGCGGATCATATTTTGTATCGAAAGCCACCGGCCACCTGTTGCCCCTCAGGCACACGTACTCATAAGTCACGCTCTCTACCAGACCGCCTCGGCTAACATCGCTCTTGATGCGCAGGCCAGACGTCGTACCATCCAGCGTCAGATTACGCACCAATATGTCTCTGGCCCCGGAATTCACCTCACTGCCGATAGACATGCCATGCCCCCAGCCGAAATAATTATCAATGATCGAGATATGGCTGCTCGAGCCATTATCGCCGGCTTTGATTGCGACGTTGTCGTCACCCGTACGGATCAAGCTGTGAGTGATGGTCACATCCTGACTCGCGCCAAGATCTATGCCGTCGGTGTTGCGGGCATCCGCCGGCGAATCAATCGTGAGGCCCCAGAACGTGGCACCTTCGACCCTGCTCATCGCGACATGAAAATTGGGAGCGCTGCGCAAGGTGACACCAGAGAACGTGATGTCCTGCGCATGATCGATCTGGATCAAGCGCGGGGCGTTATGTTTGCCGCCCTGAGCTTGGGCGCGACGCGCTAGCTGCCACCAGCTTTCCGCGCCGCCGCCAATAATTGCTCCACCCTGACCGTCGATGATGCCCTCTCCGTAGATGCCGCCGCCACGCGTTTTTGAAAAGCTGATGAATGGCCGGCAGCCGTCGCCCTTTTCCGCGATGCGGCCACATTGTCCGAGGCCCTTGTCGTAAGCAGCAGGTTCGGGAATGGCGATCAGCGTCGCACCGCGTCCGATCCATAAGGTCACGCCCGATTTCATGTCGAGTGGACCTGAGTGAAACTCGCCGCGCCCGAGATAAACTGCAGCCCCAGCGGGGCAATGTTCAATGGCGTCTTGTAGGCTAACTGTATCGTTCTTGCCGGAAGGCACAGGGCGGTCGCAGACCGTATGAGGTGCAACAGGTTCGGCGATAGTCCGGCGGTCTTGCGCCTTTGCGGCGGGGCAGACAACCATGGAGGTGAGTATGGACAATAGGATCCAGTTGCGAAAACGCTTTATCATTGACCTGCTCGTGCTTTGTCGCACGCATCCTTGCCGCGTGCCTTTTCTGGTATTTGAGCGCTGGCTCGATCGAGCCGTCGCGCGCGTCACTGGCCCGCGCAAGATGACATTTATAAGACGCAGCAGAGGCTTCGACTTTGCGATCGCGCCGTAGCGCCTTGCCTATGCGCGAAGAAGACGAAGCGTTGTGCGATAGTCCAAAATCCAAACAGCTTCTCGGCGTTCTCACAGTGTTTAAGCGCCCGAAGCGGCATCTCAAGTGCGGGAGAATCCGCACTCCGCCGCATCGGCGTTCGATCAAAGACCCGCCTACAAGAAGTGTCAGGAGCGCCCACGGTCACTTGACACCGTGCAGCCAGGAAGGCGCACCGCAAGATTAGTAGCGACACGTCCCGGACGAACGTGGGGGATCAGCTTTCATGGCGGCGAGATCGAGGTCGAGCGCCGCAGGGTTAGGGACAAGAACTGTTCACCGCCTCTGGCGCTAAACTTTATCCAAGGCGATCCGCTGCGCTTCGATTGAGCCCCGGCTACTTGGCCGCTGCCAGATCGGCAAGGGGTCTAAACATCCAGCACTCCAATCACAGTCGAAAATGCGGCGCGATATTTCGCGCCAGCTGGCGCTCGCTCAGCAAGGGATGGACGCGAAGCCGGTTCGCCGTAAGCCTGCCGCATCTAATTGCTGCTCAAAGGCGTCTGCTCCCGCCTGGTTCGGTTGATCGTCTGGAACGGCGTGCTGTACCGATGGCGGAGGTGCGACATTGGAATGGCGCAATCGTGCGAGTCCATGCCAGCCTCCCCGTCAAGGATCACTGGGTTAGTCCCTATACGGAGAAGCTTTCGAGAAGCTGACGAGGCTGCGGCCCGCCCCAGATCGCATTCTCACCGAGAACCCGGTTCCTGGCGTCTCACGAATTTAGGTGACCGCCGTTACCTGCCGTCTTTCGGTGAATTGTGATCGTATGCGGACATAGTCAGCCGGTTCTCATCATCCTCCATGCGATGGCCGTGAGGCATAGTCGGCTTCCGCGGTCAGCACCGTCCGTCACTCGCATGCCTTGCCCCACGGCGATAGCCGACCATCGCGTCATTGAACGCGCCCCTCGCGCCCGATCCAGAGACGTCTACCGGTAATTTGAACACCTTAAGACGGACAAAACGACCGAATTGGCTGGCTCAAGCTGGAGAGCTTTGATATTCGATTCAGAACATCTGCTGAGCAGCCCCGAAGCAGGAGACTCTAGCCAAAGACGCGGCGATACGTCCCGTATGTGGTGCTACTGTGCGCGCATCCCCTTGCCAACACACCGCGGTCAACCAAACGCGCCTATCGACAGGGCCGCTGTCCAATTCGCCCGCCGGGCGCGCAACCCCATGCGTCGCAAGATCTTCACCAATTCCGCGACAAAACCGTTCGCTTGCCAACGTGCGCGGCAGCACTTTCAGCGGTCCCATGTTCGACTCGAAAACGTCACACCAGCATTCTGATCAACAGGATCATCGAAGCTTCGGGATTTGCGCGGTCGCGCGTTACGTATTGAATTGTTCGCCGCAGGGTTGCGCTGGCGTTTATCGATCGATGATGAAACCGCTCGACGCTCAAGCCTCCTCTCGAGATCCGCCAATCCTGCCTTACATTCCTCGACAACCGAGTGGGCGCGAAGCAGCTTGACCTTGAGCTCGTCCTGTTGCCTGACTATTTTCTCGAGATCCCAATCGTCCTGCATCAGCTTATTGACCATCTGCAAAGCGCCGATTGAACGCCGCCGCTTAGCTTTACAAACCCAGACTCGGCATCTCGCAGATGGCCGCGCTTGAGCCCCAGCGAAAAGTGACGCAACCAATGGTCCTGAGGTATAACGCTTTTACGTTGGCCTGCACCATCTTGTTGAGGACCGCCATTCCCCGCGAGCCCTTTACAAGACAATCGGATTCTGCCCGGCAAACTGGAGCGCGATCCGAAGATGTCAGAGTTCGCGGCGCAGCCGCATGGTTTGGAAAGCGCATCAGGAGACCTCTGCCACCAACCAACCGGGCAAGTTTCATCTGAATACCTCGACCGAATGCTGAACGAGCATCATAGTCAGAAGTGGTTGGTCACATATTCAAGCAACCGGCATGCCAATGCCGGTTGAGCGTTTTATGAAGAACCGATGTCGGTTTTCCCGTAGCACGTAGTTGCAGGCGGTGCTGTTGTCGGGTTTGAACAAACCACGTCTTGAACGAGACATCCGAAGCCGCAACCACGACGTCCACAGCAGCGCTCACCCTGGCAGCGCTCAATAGAAAGATATTGCGTGCGGCGGCCAGAATGCTCCCACCATTTTCGTGCGTTGTGTCGAAGCACGGCAAGGAGCCGCCCCGCCCTACTTATGGCGTTCGCGCTGCGGAACGCAGGTGTTGTTCACAAAGGCCGACGGAGGTCGTCGGCCGAGCAAGCTCATCGGGATCGGCACCGCGTTGATCCGCGCGCATTTTCTAATGAAGCTCCGGCAGGACTGGATCGAGTTCTTCCTGCTCGAGTGTCTTGGCTCCATCTTCCGCCAGGTACGCTGCCAGAGCCGCGATCCCGGAGTTCGGTGGACATCGAGCGGGTGCCGATTTTTTGAAGGGCACTTGTCCCAAGCGCTCGGCGACTTCGACGCTCATGAGGTGGGGACGGATCGGTCGATCGACGGCGCGCTCGATGGTGTGGAAGATCCAGGTGCCGTCCGGATCGATGTCCGACCAATGAAAGATCGGCGTCTGTTCGAATACCAATCCTGCGATGGTCCGCAGCGCCTGCTGGGTGGCAAGCGAGGGGTACCCGCCGACATACATGGTCGTACCAAATCGGCCGGGGTCCGCTTCGGCGATGTGCCGGTTGAAGCTTGCGAAATTTTCGATTGTCAGAATGTAGGCCGGCGGCTCCCGGAAGCGGACGCGATCTGCTTCCTTGGGACTGATGCCGAGATAATGCGGAGAGATACCGGACAGGTCGGCTCCATCAAGGTCGATCTTGCCTGCGATCAGAAGCGGCGGGGCAAAACGCTCCAGTCCGATCGCTCGCAGTGCCTCGCGGGGGCGGGCACCAGGCGGAAAGTCCATTACGCCGCTCAAAAGCCGGACCACGGCACCCTCGATGCGCTCGAGTATCTTGCTGTGCCCCACCGTACGTCGCGAGAAAGTTTTGTAGTCGACGTCCAGATGCTTGTTATCGAGGATCGCCTGGGCGAGAACGAATGCGTGGCGCAACGTGTCGACCTCGGACGAACCGAATCCGTGCCACGTCTTACCCCGCGCCCACACCTCCGCGATTTGAGAGCCGCTGTTCGTCAGGGACTCGTTCAGCGCCACTCCGGCTACAAGCCGCGCGGCGGCGTCCTCCGCGATGCGTGACGCCGGCGTGCGGTCGAGATATCGGTATAAGATCTCCGCCGAGGCCAACCGCACGTGCGCCACTTGGTCCCGCTTCGCGCCGCGCCCCCAGCCAATGGACACCGCGCCGGCACTTTCGGCTTTCCTGATCTGGTTCAGAAACGCGTCCGCCGCGACTACCGACGAGAAAGCGGCATAGTCGGGGTGGGCGATTGGACTTGCGGCGCCGGCCTCGAAGCGATCGAGCAGGTCGTTCAGCAGGCCGATCGCGTCCGTGAAACGTCGCGCCATGACTACTCGGCGGCGAGACGGGTGGCGAGCTCATCTTCGGACATCAGGTCCGGATCGATGGCCATCAGTTCGCGCTTGGCCTTTTCTTTAAGTTCCACCACTGTGGCTCTGGACTGTTCGCCGATGCGGTCCACCTCCACGATTGTGTCCATGTGCTCGAGCACGGCGACCCGCTTCTCGAACGGCGCCGCGATCACGAACTGCAGCCCGAGTTTTTTGTAAAAGCTCATCATCTGCCGCTGGTTCTTGCCGTCCATCTTGGAGAAGGCCTCGTCGAACATGGCGAGGGCGAAGCCGGCGGGCTTGCCGACACGACGCTCCGCGCTGCCGTAGACGGCGGCCAGCGAAGCGCCGATGGCGACGTAGATGGGCACCTGCTGTTCGGCGCCGGATCCGGTGCCGCGCCGCTGCTCCCAGCGGGTTGAACGGCCCGTAGCGACATCCTCCATGTGAATCTCGAAGGTGTAGAAGTTGCGGTAGTCCTCGAACTGCGTGAAGTCCTTGTCTTGATCCTCAAGCAATGCCTCGAGCGCAAGGATCGTGTCCTTGTGCGGGAAGTCATCGGGCACGTCGCCCCGGAACAGCATATCGAGCGCCTCCGGAGAGGTTTTGGCAATCTCGATGATCTTCAGGATGGGTTGGAATTCCACGACCTGGGTGCGGTGGAATGAATAGCGCTCGTTGTGGAAGGGATGTGCGTAGAGACTGCGGTTCAACGACTGCAGCTCCCGCTCCATCTTGCCGATCCGGGCCGTTAGCGCGTTGATGAACTCACCGCGCAGCAGGGTGCAGGCCTTTTCCGCCGCTTCCCGAGCCTGCCGTTCGTACTGGCGTAGCTCGTTGGATTCGATGTCCGAGATGAGCTGTTCCATCCAGGGCTTCACCTCCCGCAGCGGCTCGCTCTCCGCGCCGACTTGCGAGCTCATCCCGAACTGGTCGAAGTAATCGTAAAGGAGTTCGCGGACCCGTCGCTCGATCCGGAGGCGTTCGGCGTCGGAGGCGTCCGCATCTTTGAGCGCTCTGTCGGCGATGGCGCGGTGTTTCTCCGCGAAGCCCTTCTGGGCCGCGGCATTGAGGCGCTCGCGGTACACGATCCTGCCCTTCGCGGCGGAGTAGAGCGGGAAGGTCTTGCGATAGATCGACCGGGCGACCCGCAGGTTAAGCTCGGAGCCGGGTACGTTTTCGCCCTCTCCTAGTCTCCTTTCTGCCGATCTGACCTCACCGTCATGCTCGCCGAAAGCCTTCTGCTGGATCTTTCGCTCATCGAGCCTCTTCTCCTTCAGCTTCTGCTGCGCTCGTTTCTTGTCGCGAAGTCCACCGTCGCCCGCGCCGTCGAGCGCTTCAAGCCTCGCCTGGGCTTCGGCGATCTCGGTCTGCGCGGCTGCGAAGGCAGCGGCGCTAGCGTTCAGATCGTTACGCCCCTCGCAAATGTTCTTCAGAGCGGCAAAGGCCTGCTCTGCCGCCTGGGCCTCCTTGCTCTTTTCCCTTTGGAGCCGATCCAATTCCTCGGCCTGATCCTGCAGCGAGCGCAGGGCGTTCGCCTGGGCCGCCTTTCCAATCTTATGCTGCGAGGCTTCGATCCAGCGATGGGTCCTTACGAGGCCGTCGTCATAGAGGCCGTCCTTCATGATAGCCCGGCCGGGCCTGTTGAACTGATCGAGCGTGTCCGCGAGGCGGACTGTGCCGTAGCGGCGCATGATGAAGGCCATCGCGTCCGGATCCTGGCTCCGGAAGATCGAGGGGAAAGTACCGCGCTCCGGCTTGGCCCTGAACTGCTCGAGCTTGTTTAGGCTCACGAGCGATGCATGGCGAAACTCGCGGCGACCTTCCTTGAAGATTGACGTGGCGGCGCTGATATCCGCTCTGTCCACGAACACGGCTTCCCGGTCGCGGCCGAGGAGCGCCTCGGCGGCTCCTACCCACTCGGGTTCGGCGACTTCGATGATGTCGCAGAGCACGCGCGGGACCATTCCGCTCTGCCGCAGCCTGCGGCAGAGGAGTTCAGTGTCGTCGCCGAGATAGGCCCGCGCCCCTCCGGCGGCGTGCTGTCGGATCCGTTCGAGCACCTCATCGCGCCGGCCTCGGAGCCCGGAAAGCTCCGCGATGATCGTTTGACGCGCTTCGTCGATCTTCGGCAGCCATTTCGTGCCGCTTGCGGCGAAGGACTTCTCGGCCGCGGAGAGCTCGTCGGAGACGTGCCCGATCTCGGCCCCGGCGGTGGCAGTCAGAAGACGCTCAAGCGCAGGAACGAAGTCCTCGAAACCGTCCGCGCACATCGCGCGTAGCGGCTCCAGGCGACGGATGTTCTCCATGCGAGCCTTGAAGTCCACGGAGGCGCGGTGCGCCGCCTGCCCGGCCACATCGGCGGTCTGCTGCAGGGACTTTCTGCCGGTCTTGGCATCGTGCTCGGCGATCGCGGCCGTGAGGCGTTCGATCTCGTTATCGATGGCTTTGACGTCGTCGTCGATGAAATCGAGTTCTTTTGCTGCGGCGTCCCGGCGCGCCATCTCGGTACGCCGCTTGGTCTTGAAGTCCAGGTTTGTCGCGCGTGCCGCGAGCCAAGTCGCGCGTTTTGCGATCCACTCCTCCCTAAACTTGGTCTCGAGCGTTTCTTCAAGAGTGCCGAGGACGACACGAAGCGCCCTCAGGGCTTCGAGCCTGAGGCGCATCTTTCGGATGGTTTCGCTGATGTTGCGGTATGTCTGGATCGACTCGCGCAGCTCCTTGATGCCGATCGGGCTGTCCTCGAGGATGTAGTTCCGCACGAACTGCGTGGCCGTCTGGTTGTGGTCGAGCGTCATCGCGTTGACGATTGATTTCTGAAGGGCGCTGGCGTTCTGCTCGCCATAGGGCGAATGCGGCAGAAGATGGCGCATGTACTCGCGGACGTAGTCGCTTGCCCGATCGCGATGATTGACGAAGTTGCCTTCGCCGACCGCAGCGACGATCCGGGCGCGCACGTCCTCCCAAGGCGCCGGGAATTGCGACTTTCCTCGCTGCTCGATGAAGTCCTTGGAGCTCAGAACGGTCCCGACGGCGACGAACAGTGCCAGCACGGTCTCCCTGCTGTCGGACTTGCGCGCCTCAAGCGCCATGCCGATCGTGACCGGCGGTCGATCGCCTTCCTTGTCTTCGAACCCTAGCGCCACGTAGGTGCGCGCCTCGTCGCGCCGGCGCTGGTCTTCGCCGAGCGTCCCAAGGCAGTAATCGACGACGCTGCGTTTGGAGCCGCTGCGCGATTTTCCGCTGTCGCCGGCGACGGCGTTCAGGCGCAAGAACCGCCGGCTCCCGCCGGTGAGAACGACCTGTGCCATGTCGAGGATTGTCGATTTGCCGGACCGGTTCTCGCCCAAGACCCCGACGTGTCCTATCACGTCGATGTCGGCCACATCGAACAGGTGCCAGTTCACCATCGTCAGGTGGCGTAGCTCCATCATGCCTCGTCTCCTGCCGGCTGCGGAAACCGCGCCTCCTCGCTACGGACGTAGCGCTCCAGCCGTTAGAGGGCATCGCCGCCACTGATCAGCTTGATCATCGGGCGGATCCTGATCTCGCAGTCCTGCTCCTCGTCGTCAAAATCACCGATCTCGACCAAACTGCGTTGGGCGGCCTCGCGCAGGATGTCCCGGAAGCGGGCGGCCGAGATCGCGCCTCCGCCGCCGTATTGCGCCATCTCGCGGTAGCGATCGAACAGGTCATTCAAAGTGGCCACTACGACGGCCCGGTCCTCGACCGCTCCGACGTTCACCTCCTGTTGCCAGTATGCTGCCAGCACCAGCACAACAATGGTTTCGTCGAGCTTCATTCGAGGCAGCGGCACGTCCTCATCCATGGCGACGATGCCGGCCCATTGCGCCTCCGGATCGCGATGGACGCGGTATCCGCAACTATCGAAGAAGCCGTCGACCACGTCGCGGAAGCGGCCATCCATGATCGTGTTGTAGACTGTCCCAGTCCGGGGATCTCCCGCGAACACGAACTGCCGCCGTAGCAGGAAGTGCAGCGCTTTGCGGAGGTCGGCTGCTTTTTCCGCGCCGAAGGAGCGCTCGGCGTTTTCGAACTCACTGAGCACGGGCTGCCTCTGCTTTCCGGAAGTGGCCGGATCGCCTGACCACGAAGTTCGCACACCGAAGCCATTCGCTGTCGTGGGGCGGCGTGTCTGGGCGCGGCTCCAGATCGAACCCGGCCGCGACCTGCGCCGGAACTTCGCCCGTCAACGCGTATCGGCGGGCGCAATCGAAGGCGAGAAAATCGTCCACGTTATCGATTTCCATGAAGCGGGCTTCTCTGGTCGCGAATGGCGGCACCTGGCCCTCGAGGAATCGTCTGACATCTTCGGGGCGGGGCGCGATACGAGCGATGTACTCGAGGCGGAGCTTCTTGCGCAGTTCGTACAGCGGGTCCGATGGCGGCTCGGCGAGCTCCCTTGCTTCGACGGGGCGACGCGGCTGCCTGGCCGGGGCCTGATGGTGCTCCGACCATGGGGACCGCAGCGGCTCGATGCTCCATTCGATAGTGGCCTTGTGGTGTCTGCCGTCCCGCAGTAGGGCATCCAGGCGCCGCACCAGGTCGCCGGCCCGTCCGACGAGTCCCTGCCCGCCCCGCTCCGCATACTTAATGGTGTTGCGGACCCGGGCTTCGAGCTGCCTGCGGAAGGCCTCGATCCTATCGAACATCTCCCCGATCTGTTCGAAGATGCTTTCGATGGCCAGTAGGTCGTCGGCCGCGGCCATGCGGCCGTCCTCGATATCGGCTGCCATGCTGGAAGCTGTGTACTCCTCGGCGAGGACCTGCATGGTTTCTGGGGTATAGGAGATCCTCCGGGCGAGATCGACGATAGCGTCTCGGAAGCGGTACGGATGGTTGACGGTGAGGATGGACTCGAAATCCTTCAGCAGGAGCTGGTCGACGAACTCCTCGAAAAAGGCTTCCAGCCGGGTAGCGACTGTTTTCGACTCCATGACCGTCCGTCGGACGCGCTTCAGGTCGGCGAGAATGGCCCGCAGGCTCCTCGTGAACTGGTCGGCCTGATTGCGCGCCTCGCGGACGGCGAGCGCGGCTTCGCGCTGCTTGCGGTCGGTGATCTCGGGCCTCAGTTTTTCAACGGCCTCCAGGTTGAGGCGGATTTGCACGATCAAGCCGCCGAATCGCTGCGAGAGATCCTTGTTGAGGCTCGCGAGCCGCTGGATCACGAGCAGCGGTCCCATAGCCATGTCCACGGTAACGCGAAGCCCGTATTCCTCCTCTTCAAGCCATCCCCAGGCGAGCAGCCGGGCGTACAATTGTCGGGCAAGACCGAGCGCCTTGTCGCCCTTCTCGGAAGCGAGCGCGACGTCGGCCTTCCGGATCCGGCGGCGTCCCGCGGAGATCATTTCCGGCAGGCTGCCAAAATCATCGCCTTCATTCCAGAGGGCGGGGTTTTCGCGCATGACGTCGTAGATGGCATGGACGACCTGTTGGGGGGTTGGAAACGACGGCACGCCTGAAAAGAAGCGTTCATGGAGGTCGAGCAGACAGGCCGCGTACAGGTGCTTGTGATCGCGCGAGAAGGCTAAAAACGCGTCGTCATGCAAATGGCGGAACAAGGACAATCGCTATCACTCCCTGAATCGGCATCATCCAAAAAGGGATGCAGCTTGTCGCCTGCACTCAGAATCTGCCTAGGGGATACCTCGGTCGAGATGTATCGCAAGGCTGCTGCAACTGAGAGGATGTGTTCACTGTATGTTCGTGTATAGCTTGGCAAAGAGCTGTTGTCGAGCTGTAGCTCTCGCCATCACCAGTGCGAGATGGGGCGTCTTGGTCTCCCTGTTGTTCCTCAAGGGCTCGTCGATCGCGTCCGCAGCGCCTTGACAAGAAGCAAAAGAACGTGCAGGGCCACGACCGAAAGCACCATGGACTTCCTGCGTGACGTCCGCAGCCGCGTCATCGGCCAGGCTGAGATTTCAACGGACGGCTTCCATCTCCTACGGCGGAGCGATCCGCAATGCCTTCGGCCCGGACGCCTCTCATGGCGGGATCGTAAAGACCTACTCGGTAACGCATCTGGTGAAGGAGCGCAGGGCCGCCACTCGCCCGCCGCCGCAGCGGTGGTAAGCCGTGACGTAGTATCTGGCGATCCCGATCAGTACGTTTCGGCCAGCTATGTTGAGCGTCAGAGCCTTTCGCTGCGCATGGCTTCGCGCCGGTTCACCCTCCTCATCAACGGCTTTAGCAAGAAGCTGGACAACCACGTTGCGTGCGGTCGCGCTGTACGTCGCGCACTACAATCTGTGCCGCGTCCATGAGGCCCTGCGCACGACGCCAGCTAAGGCCCTAGGCGTGGCTGACAAGGCGTGGAGAGTTACTCAGCTGACGCCGCACTCTCCGTGGCGCCTGCACTGCCCACTAAGACGCCGCCAGATCGTCGCCGGAAGTTCACTGTAATTCAGGGAGGGAGGCAGGGGTGAGTCATAATGACTCACTAAAAACCCTTGCTGAATCAATGATTCTGATACTCTGCCATCCAAGGAGATTCGGATGGCAGACCCAACTTACAATTTGAACGGCGGCTTTAAGCCGACAATGAAAAGGTTCGCTGATCTCAGCGGGCCTGATTTTTTCCCCACTCCACCGTGGGCAACGTTTGCTCTGATCGACAATGAAAAATTCACCGGCGAGATTTGGGAAAGCGCGTGTGGTGATGGGACGATGTCCCGGGTACTAGAGCAGACCGGGCAGCCCGTTCGCAGTTCTGATTTATACGATCGCGGCTATGGTGAGATCGGCTTTGACTTTCTTGAGCCGCAATGGTCAGCCGACAACATCGTAACCAATCCGCCTTACAACTGCGCTGAGGGTTTTGTCGCCAGCGGCGTCATGCATTCGAACCGTAAGTTCGCACTGCTGTTGCGGCTTGCCTTCTTAGAGGGCGCGAACCGCGCAAATACGATCTTCGCAAAGATACCGCCCGCCCGGGTCTGGGTTTTCAGTGAACGTATTACTTTCTATCCTCGCGGCGTGGAACCCAAGGGCAGCGGAACGACGGCTTATGCATGGTTTGTTTGGGATAAAGAAGCGCCGGGCAGAACCGAACTGAAATGGTTCAAACCCGGCTATAAGGCGAAGTTCTCCTAGCTAGGCGGCAACCTCGCGCCCCGGCAACGCCAAGCCGCCGGGGATGGCGACAAGCTTGCCTTCGTAGATGGCGTTTCCGGGCGACGCTTTATGCGAGGTGATGTTGCGCACCTGCTGCTCCCATAACGCCTCGCCCGGCCGGGTCGGTGATGACGCAAGGTCTTCGGCTGAAAGCGGTAGGTAGTTCGGAATTTCTTCAATCAACTCTTTTATGGTCGCACGACCTATAGCTCGATCAGTAAGAACTTTGATGGCCGCTTCGGCAACGTCAGCTTCGGTAACTCGGGACATATTCCCTACCTCCATTCTGGTGGAGTCCAGAGATAGGTTCGCGCACTGGTAGTTGGAGTCAGTATAACTACGGTGTGTAATTTCAGTGACCTTTTGAATCCCGAGTGGCCTATTTCGGCCAGTACCCCAGCCCTCGCTGTGCCATGAGCCTTGAGCACGATGTGCAGCCATGTTTCATGCGGCGAGGCAGGCAGGCTCGGCTTTCGTCGCGACATGCGTCTATTGCTAGGGTGATGGGGCTTCTGCGCCTTCCGGCGCTGGATCGGCTTGCTTCAGGCGCTCTAGGTAGCCGCGCGCGCGAAATCACCGCCTCGACCACCGTTTCCAGGACGAGATCGCCGCGGGCAGGCATGCCTTCGACCTCGGCCTTGGCCGACATTGCATGGTGCGTCACGGACCTGAGCAATCTCGGAGACGCGCCGGATCGTCTGCGCTGGAGTGAGCTTGCAGTCGATGGCGAAGCGTTCCTAGTGGTTGCGTCCGAGCTGGTCAGCCTGCTTCTGCCCGCCGATCTTCTGCGTCATGTTGCGGGTGATCTTCGGATATGGCGCCGCACAGACGATGTCGTGACCTGGCGCCATGGCGGCGCCGCGCGCCGATAGCATCAGCGAGTAATTTTTGGCGTGAGAATCCGTGTTCCAAACCATCGGATTGAAGGTCGCAAGATCGACGAAGCGGGCGGTCTGCTGTGCTGTCATGTGGCGCTGGGTCACGCCGAGCATGTCGGCCAATGATGGTCCTTTTAGGCCTGTGTCGTTGTTCTGGTACTTGGCAGCTGGCGGTCGGCCCAGGGCTTGGCAGAAGTCCTCCTGATGCAGCATGTGGGTCGATGGCGTGCCGTCGATCGGTATATACAGGGTGTCGCCATCCAGCGCGATGGCGAGCTTCGTCTGCGCACCGGCAAGCGACATCGACACGCCGTCCTCGCCGACGAGGAAGGGCTTGTGGGGTAGCTCGTTGAGGGATGCGCTCTCGCGAGGCCTGGTCGGGGATCTCTCGCCATTTGCCGGCGATCAACGCGGTGCCAGGTTGTCCGATGGAGAGCGCGCCGGCGGTGTCGCGGCCCATTTCGGCAAGAAGATCGATGACATCGGCCGGCGACTTGCCGAGCATATGACCTACGGTCCCGAGAGTTGCGTTCTCCGGCAGCAGATTTGCCGCCCATGGCAGAATTGCCAAGGCATCGTGCTGAAGCAGCAAATGTCTAGCGAAAAGTTACTGAGCGGGAACTTTTCGCTCCATTTCCGAGGGAGAGAGCATAAAAGTTACCGAGCGGGAACATTTTTCCAGAGCGACGCGGAGCGGCCGGGGAATACCGATCGAGAATTCTGCTCCCAAATACGAGCGGGGTTCATGAAGAGGAGATCGACGAAGACCGGCCGGGAAATGCCCGCTAATGCCCACCGAACGAAGCAGTCCTTAGCGTCCGCTCGATGTCGAGCGGCGCTACCGGCCCCGCAACCCACAACGGCGAGATAACCTTCGCTCTGAAGAGGAGGCCAGCCTGATCGACGGGGCTGTCAAGGCAGCTGCTGCGCGTCGGGCATGGATAACCCAACACCAATGAAAAATATCATCGGGGCCTCTCACCAAGTTGGCGAAACCTCTGCGTTCCGAGGACCGACAATTGCCGCGCTGGATCACAACTCGCTTCTAGCCCATGCGAGGTCGTCACATCGAGGTGACAAGAACAGAAGTGCCGCCTGGGAGGGCGATCACGGACAGGAAGAGGCGATGGAGAGCCGCCCGTCAATTCTGCACGCTCGGCTGAGATACCTCACAGGCGCAGCAGGGTGACAGCTGAGCAAATATGATCAACACCTGCTCTAGCTGTCGAAGATTACGCGCGCGCTTGCTCCGACAATCATTTCGTGGCCATGAACGACCGCAGTCGATTTGATTGATGCTGCGCGAGAACGACAGAACTCTAGCCTAACATAGGTGCCGCGCTCCTCCCAGCCACGGCGACAGTCGAGGCGCTCCAGCGGGTCCGGCTCTCCTGCGACGACCCCGCGCCCTCTGACGGCGACTGCGGAGGAATAAGTATTGCGGCATCCGTGATCGCTTGCGCGGCGACTTCGCTCGGCGAGGAATTGGCCCAACCCTGCGGTACTCGAGGCCGGCGCAGCACGTCAAGCTGAAGCCCCGGTTGAGGGGCCACTCTCTTTGATCGGCGAAGCTCCTTTTCGAGCGCAGACAGGAATTGCCGCTGGTCTTGCGCATTTCCCAGCCAAGAGCATCGCGAAACACAAAGTCCGCCGGGATCCGGCCCGTGTTCTGCCAACCGCTTCATGCGCTCGTGACGTGCGCGACGTGCACTTCACGGCGTGACCACGAGCGTACGGCTCGAACTGTTCGTGGTTAGCTCGCCGAAATATGTTTCCACAGCGGCACTGCCGGCACTGCGACGTGACTGGTACAGCTGTAACTCTGGCTGCAACTATTGGTCAATGGCTTCAGAAGATCGAGGCTCTCAAGCGGTTTGCGAGACAGCCCCACGCCTAGAAGAGACGGTCGAAAGGCCGAACGCCCGGCGCGCCGTGACAAGGCATCGCCGGATAGGTGCGACAACAAGCTTTGCAGAGAGCAGTTTCCGGAGGCGGGTCAGATCAGCCAACCCGGAGATCCTCAGCTGACGTCTTACCCGAACGCCCGGTCTTGAGCTGATAACTTACCCGGGCCCCCTCTTCGAGAGTGGTGTAACCGGCCCTTTCGACTGCACTGATGTGCACGAAGACATCGGGGCTTCCGTCCTCAGGCCTGATAAACCCATAACCTTTTGTCGAGTTGAACCACTTCACAGTACCCATTGCCACGGCGGCATCTCCATAGTGAACCGTTGTGATCTAGCGAAGAGTCTTCCGGCCATCAAGACGGTCGGCAAGAGATACCCAGCGTCGCTGCGCCGATCACGTGCTCGTTTTTTATAGCGTGGTCTAGCTGCGGCCGCATCGTGCAAGCGACAAAAATCCTGACGTCGACGACAGGCCCAGATGACGTTTTGATCTTCGCTTCACCCTTCGCGCGCCAACGGCTTACAGAAGATTTGCGGAGCCTCGAACATGCCACTCTCGCCCAAAGCCGGCAAATGCTCTTCATGGACATCGAACAACAGGGCGGCCTTGAACTCCTTTCCGCACGTGGAGCAGGATTACCGCGCCTGCCTGCATTGAAGCAACCTGACGTGCTTTCTCAAGCACGAAGAGGCTTGCATGGCTGCCCTTTGGCTGTTCGTCTTCGGACGTCAACCGCACATCGCGTCCTGTCGAATGAACAGGGCCCGCCGAGACAATCCTCAAGGAAGCGCATTTGGCAAGTTATCCGCACGGTTTTGCGAGCTGGCAAACCCGCTCGACAACGGCGGAGCCTGTTCAACCGGTAGCTTCCGCATCTGACGAACTTCGATGAATTCAGCGAATCAACGTGAAGACGTTTGAGATAATCAATGGTCTCGATTTTCTCTGCTTCGATCAGCCCGTCGACCGAAAGTTTACTCGGAACAAAGCCGCCTCGATGCATAGGTGTATTCGAGGGCCAGTTGACGCGCGTGTTCTCTGAGATTGGCCGCGGCGCTGTGTCCCCCGTCGATGTTCTCGTAATAAAGGTAAGCCTGGCCCAGCGCAGCGAGCTTCGCGGCAGCCTTGCGGCCGTGCGCTGGATGCACACGATCGTCCTTGGTGGAGGTAAGAATTAAGGGAACGGGATAGGTCTTGCCCGCCACCAGCTTCTGGTAGGGCGAGTAGCGTTCGATCCACGCACGCTGCTCGGCAATGGCGGGGTCACCGTACTCGCCGATCCAGTAGGCGCCCGCGCCCAGTTTGGTGTATCCAAGCATGTCGAGCAGCGGTACCTCGATGATCGCCGCGTTGAAGAGCTCGGGACGTTGGGTGATTGCCGCGCCAACGAGGAGCCCACCCTGGCTGCCGCCAATTACTCCAAGCCGGCGTGGACTCGTGATCTTGCGGCGGATCAGGTCCTCGGCAACGGCAATGAAATCGTCCCATGTCGTCTGCTTCATTGCCCCTTGCGCGGCTTGATGCCATTGTGGGCCAAACTCGCCGCCCCCGCGCAGGTTCGCAACGACATAGGCATTGCCCTGTTCGAGCCAGAGCCGCGCCCCCGGCCCCAGATCAGAGGGCAGAAGCGGGACTTGGAAGCCGCCATAGCCATGGAGAAGTGTCGGAATTGCGCCATCAAACTTTGCGTTCTTTGGTCGCACCAGAAAATAGGGAATTGACGTGCCATCAGGCGAAGTGGCTTCGAGCTGCTCCACGACATGGTTGGACGCATCGAAGGCAGACGGGGCCTTCTTCAGTTCCTCAAGCCTTTTGCTTTGCGCATCAAAATACCAGACTGACGTTGGTCCGAGATAACTCGAGACGGTAAACTTGACCCTGTCCGCTTCATCATAGGTAACTGACAGGCTGACAGCTGTTTGTTCCGGCAGCGGTATGGGCGTCGCGGACCAAGCTCCATGATCGTACTTATAAACGAACGCTTTGCTTTGAACGTTCTCAAGGATCGTCAGGATCAAAAACTTCTTTGTGGCGGTTAACTCGCTCACGGCCTGGCGGGGCCCAGGTTGAAAGACAAGCGAGGCTTTGGCGCGCAGCGGATCCTGCTTCCACTCGTCGAGGTCATACGAGATCACCGAGCCCGCCGTGAATCGGCTGTCCTCTGAGGGCGTCCAGTCCTCGTCAAGTTTCACAAGCAGGCGGCCGCACGCGATCGTGACGATCTCGGCCTTCTTCGGCAGATTGAGCTTGACGGCCCGATCGGGGCGGAAGACCACATATTCGGACTCGAAAGAGCTGATTGCGCGCACCGCGCCGGTCGCATGAATATGATCCTCGCTGTCACGAAGCACGAGGGGCTGCGTCTCACTGTCGGTGGGCTCGCCACGAAAGATCTCGCGAGCCTCACTGAGCGACTGAGCGCGTTTGAGCTCCTTCACCACAAATGGGTAGCCGGCCCCCGTCAAAGTCCCCTCGCCCCAGTCCCGTGCAACAAGGAGTGTGTCACCATCGAGCCAGCTGACGTCCTGCTTGCCCTCTTGGAGATAAAAGCCGCCCGCAACGAAGGTCTTGGCGACGCTATCGAACTCTCGTATGGACACGGCATCCTTGCCGCCATCGGAAAGGCTAATTAGGCAGAGGCGCTGTTCAGGCGGAAGGCAGCTGGCACCTCGAAAGACCCAATTTCTGTTCTCGGCGACGGCCAAGGCGTCCACGTCGAGGATGGCTTCCCACTTTGGGTCTTGGCCACGATCGCTCTCACGCGTGGTGCGCCGCCAGACGCCGCGTACCTGGTTCTCGTCTTGCCAGAAATGCTCCGGACCGCGCCCTTCCAATGGAATATTTGCGATCCGATCCTTCTGCAGGATGGAGAGCGCCTGTTCGTAGAAGTGCCGATAGCGAGGATCTGACTGAAGCACCCCGAGCGTCTTCTCGTTCTCGGCGCGAACCCAAGCCACCGCGGCTGGCCCTTCGATCTCCTCGAGCCAACGGAATGGATCATCCGTCAGTGCCACATCGGTTCGCTCCTGTGAAAGCGTCGTGGAGATGAAGCAGGCAATCGAGATCAGTGTGGCGAAGAGGAGTGATGTCTTCATAAATTTACTCCAGCTGAGGTCGAGCGGCCACGCTCGCGGGCCGCGGAGCGTCAAGCAGAAGCGGCGGAAAGCACGCGCATGACGTAGCGCGGCTTGCGCTATATCGCGCCCCTCACTGCAAGCTGCGTGCCGGCTAAAGAGTCGCAAGTTTCAGCCGTTCGGGGCTCCGCGACCATGTTCGGTTGCCGCCATTGGTCGCCAAGCAGACATCACAGCGTGTCGGCGGACGGCCTGCGAGAGAGCACCAGCATTTTCGATTTTCAGTGGCAAGCCCGGGGGCGCAGCGATGCTGCTTACCTCGACATCTTAGGTCCTCCCGGTCGGCGTCACCGAGCGGACTTCTCGACGGGCATCATCAGGACGAAGCCCAGCGCATTGATCAGCAGCGACATCGGGCTAAGGGTGGTATGCGTGGCGACCTCCGACCCGTCGGCTGTAATCATTGCTGAGTTGGAGGAGCTTTTTCCTTACGAAAACACACGAAGTCACACCGATAACTCGGGCCGTTAACTGGTTGCCGAGAGGATTGCGCTCGAGACGAGGAGAGTAAGAACGCCCCCGAAACGGCCTACGTAGCAACACCTCTTGAGATTGAGCCAACAATCAACCACAGGTACAAGCACCAGATCAGGTTCTTCTGCGCAACAAGATGGCGAAATGAGGCTGGGCATCAGCAGCAATTGAGGAGCCACGGTCCAGCTTAAACGATCCTGATTCACCCGGTTTGGACCGACGCACGAGCGGTGGTCTCATCGACGACGCCCGATTACACAAACGAGACCAAGGCGAGATTTCGATCGAGAATGCCTGCTGCTGCCGGATCATGGGGCCGGTCCAAGGTTGGTACAATCCTCACTGCGAACTGTTCTGTGACGTTGCTGTTGCGGCCACCGAGCAAGTGCCGTTTTCCGGGGCGGAGCGATCAACGGCAGCAGCCCGCCGGCTGTCGCTGCCATTACTCGCATCACCGTCGTTTACAGATAGAGCATGAGTTGACTGTATCGTCCTATTCTGGTCATGGACCACTCGCATGATGTCTTGGTTTCGTGCACGCGTCAGCGCCAAAGACCTGGATTGCTCCTCTGTCCTGCTACAGAGGCCTGTCATCCACCGTGCTATGATTTTCGCCCGGTCAGTCGTCGCGGGCACCGAGCTCTTGTCCGCGACGACCATCGCGTGAAGCTGTCGCCGCCGGCAGATCCCAGAGTCTGTCCTGTGTATGCTTCAGTGGGGCCGCTAAAGCCTCAAAGGCCGACCCGACGTCTGCATAGCCAGCCTGCTTCAAAGCGCCATCAGCGGGATCAATCTCGTTATAGGCGGTCAGCGCCGCCGCATAACTTTGATATAAGGGCATTTGAGCCTCGTTGCTCCAGCCGAAACCGGGAAGGAGGATGTGATCAGCCGGAATCATGACGCGGCTTTTGTCCAGCTCCCGGAGGTAGTTCGCCGACCAGTCGTGAATGGTGTAGGATTCAATCTTATCCATCATCGACCGCCAGCGCTTGACACGCTCCTCAAGCGGCATGTTGGCCGCTTTCGAAATAGCGTCAGCAATCTCTTCGGGATTGTTTGGGTCAATCAGCAGTGCCTCGTCTTCGTTGAAATCTTCAGCCGCCCCCGCAAACTTCGATAGTACAAGAACGCCGGGATTATTTGGGTCTTGGGCGGCGACATATTCTTTCGCCACGAGATTCATGCCATCACGCAGCGGCGTGACGAGACCTACATTTGCGGCGCGGTAAAGACGGGCGAGTGCAGCCTGGCTGAACGAGTCATTCGTGTAGTGGATCGCCTTCCACTCGTCCGTGCCATGCTCAGCATTGACTTGGCTGATCGCATTCTCCACGTCCTCCTTGTACTTCTGATATTCGACGACGTCCGCACGAGAGGACGGCGCGATCTGCAGCAACGAGATGCTGCCAGGCTCCGCGGCTAAAAGGTGGTTGAACGCTTTGACCCTCTTATCGATACCCTTTGTGTAGTCGAGCCGGTCTACGCCGACCGCAAACTTGGTGCCCGCGAACTTCTGCAATAATGACGAGAGTTTTTCTTCCTCAGCGGGTGAAACCTCTGCCGAAAGGTACTCCGCAAACTGCTTGGGATCGATGCCGATCGGGAATTTTTGGAGCCGCGTCTGGCCACGCTCCGTTGTCAGGATGCCATCCTTGCTCTTCAGCCCGAAATATACCTGCAGACAGGCCAGAAAATTGTTGAGATCTCGGTTTGTCTGAAAGCCGAGCAGATCGTACTCCAGCATCAACTTCATAAGTTCGCGATGGTGGGGTACGCGCTCGATCATGTCGGGTGACGGCCATTGCGTGTGCAGAAAAAAGCCGGTCGGCCGATCTATGCCGAGCCTGTGCAGTTCGGCCGCGAGCGGAAGCAAATGATAATCATGGACCCAGAATGCGTCCCGATCCCGTACGTCGAAGGCCGCTCGCGCTATAAACGCGTTCACATTTCGATAGCTCTCATAATCGCCTTCGGAGCCTGACATCCGTTCAAGCAGGGAGTGCAGTGCCGGCCACAGGGTCGAATTCGAAAAACCTCGATAATAGCCGGCATAGTCCGCCTCTGGCAGGTCTAGCCTCGCCACGTCGCCTGCACCGGTCTTCACCAGCGGCAAGGGCTGGTCGGTACCATCTCCTTGGGTGTCCGAGGAACCCACCCAGAGTGCACCGGAATGTTGAACGACCGGTTCGAGGCCTGCCGCAAGCCCGCCGGTCTGGGGCTTGTTAGGGTCGAAGGGGGCAACCCGGTTCGAGATGACAACCAGCTTCATTTCGGGCTTCTGGTTGACCGTATCGAGGCCGTCCTCCATGTCGGCCGAAACAACAGCATCGGAAGGACCTGCACCTCCTTGTTGCTCCTGTTCCAACGGCATGTCGTGCAGCTGCAGGTCAAAGGCCGCTTGGCCTAAGGTTTCATCTTGCTGGGTCGTGCCTGATGTGCTGCTGGAAGCCAACGTTGCGGTGTCGATCGCGTCATGGATCCGAACCATCTCGTAACTCCCTTTGACGATGCTTGCGTTTGATGCAGTCGCAGATCAGCCCCGAGATATCTCCATTACGCACGATGGCAGGTCCAGCTTTCCGGAATCTGACCAGTCGAGCAAAATCATCGAATTGCTGCATCCAATCGGGATTTCAAGGCGGTCGTGGCGGATGAGGCGACGAGATCCCAAATTAGGGCAAGATGACGTTTGGCTTCATCGAGTTGATGAGTGTAAGCAGAGCGTTGCCGTCGTTGCCGGCGACGCGTAATGGGGCTCGATGGGAGGAAGACTCAGGCGGTGTGACGAGGTCACCGTCCTATCGGCACCATTTGCATGGCGCGAGCGCGCATTGACAAGTCTATGGAGTAGTCAATCGTCTGGATGCCGGAGATCTTTTGCCAACATCGGCCGCGCGCTCCGGCACCCCGACGGTAGGATATAAACGGGCATCATAGGGCTGCTGGCGTGGTCCGCGCGGCGGCTCATCGGGCATCCGAATACGAGGTAGACACCTGCAGAGAAGCTTCCTTCAAGCTGCCGCGGCCCAGTACCTTGGTCTATGAGATTGTGCCCCTACGCGGTGATACGATCCGCTTCCATGACATGCCCCTGTTCGTACCCTGAGGAGGATACCTCCGATGCGGTCGGCTTGATGCTCTGCCCGGCGGCAAAAACAATGCGAACGACTCCCCACTATGCAAGAGCAAACGAAATTGCAGCTCGAAGTTTGACCAGGATGGTAGGAGCGTGCGTCGTTAACGGCCCCGTACTTGTCGTCCCCACCACGCGGAGAATGCATATGAGCTCTACATTGCGCACCGATTCGTGGTTGCGTTGCGCGCCTCGAATCCTCCTCAACGCCGTTCCCGGTTCTGCCAAGTTTCCAAATCATGAATGACGCCTGTGGTCGTGGCCCAACTCAGCCACATCGACTTAGAGTCGCCCGCCTCGGAAAACACCGGGATCGCGCCGTCCGCCGCAAACAACTTCAGCTTATCTCGAATCCACCACATCATCTGAAGAACGCAACAGTCGCACCGGGTGTCCGCGGAAAGGCCGTTCAACAAGCTAGCTACGCTTCGTGAGGATCGCGCGCACATCGTTGACCGCACAGAGCGCTAGAATATGATGAAACGTCTACCAGCAGCACGCTTTTGGAAATGGATTCACGCACTATGAGTGCCCTCTTCGTGTCCGGCCCAACCGGCTACGCCGCCTTTCCGAACGACCACGACTTCAGTACGTAAGCCGCTACCATAAACTCTCTTCAATTTACGCCACGCATACGACCGCCGCAGCCGCTGCAGGGGGACGGACCGATCACATCGTTAACATAGACATCCGACCGGCCGTCGAGCTTACAAGGGGGTCATGAGCCTGTGAGCTCACCTCCCCTAATGGTCTACGGAGCCCCGTGACGATCGGCGACGAAATAGAAGCACGTCCCGGTTCATAGTAACAGCGCCTATATTATGGCTCTACGGCCGCGGCCGCGTCATTCGCGTCGCATTCCGCCGGAGCAAGCCGCAGTCGCCCTTACATTTGGCTAGATCTGTATGGGCGGCAACGGAACCGCGACCGTTACTCAATAAGACGATAACGTCGCGCCTTGACGACGCACTGAGTCCGGCTGGACGTTTCCAGCTTTCGCATCGCATTCTTGATATGAAAGTTGACGGTGTTCTCGCTCACTTTCAGAATGACGCCGATAGCCCAGGATGACTTCCCCTCCTCGACCCATCGCAAACACTGTCTTTCCCGCTCCGACAGCACAACCTCTTTCTCATCCGCCATGAATTTCTCCTGGACTCGAGAGAACAGGAGAGGCATCAGCAAGTGCCATGCCACTCAGTGGCGGCCAGCAACATCGGCGAGGCAGGACGATCTTCGGCGATTGCCGCGACATTCGCGCAAAACCGCCATCCCACTACAGCCCTGTCGATGGGATCGCGACATGTGTCGTAAACACGACATCAGCATTACGACAACCGTGGCTGTCGATGTTGTGTCCAACTCCATGTGAGGCGGATATCACCCTTTCGCTAAGCACTCGTCCCCGTCAAGGAGTGGGAGAGTTCTCCCTGGGGCTGTAGGACCAGGCTCGCGAACCCAGGTCATCCATTCGTACCAAGGCTCCTCTTTCTAGCCTTTAAGGATCCCAATCAACCCATAGCGAAAAGCTTTGCGTTCGGCGCCATTCCTACGCAATTATGCGAATCTGCGCGTCTCAAAAAACTACCAATGCTGGTCATTGATAGGCATTCCCCCGAAAAGATATGAACGGTGACGTTGGCGCCAATCGAGGATCGGCTTGCAGGATCTAGGCATGCAGAATCAACCACAAGCTGTTCGGGCTACGGCAGGTCGTCAATGCGCAGGGCCGTCGCCCGTCGAAATGCTTCGCGCCCAGGTCTGCTCGAATGATGAGCTCTCGTTTCTGATGGAAGCGCATGATGGCCTGTCTGCCATGATCGCCCAGCGCTCAGGATTCAAGGGGCTCTGGGCCTCTGGTTTGTCGATTGCCAGCTCGCTCGGCTATCGCGATGCCAATGAAGCCTCATGGACCCAGCTCGTCCAGAGCGTCGAACGCATCGTGGACTCGACAGAGCTCCCTGTGCTCGTTGACGGGGATGGCGGCTTCGGTAATTTCAACAATGCTCGCCTTCTCGCACGCAAACTTCATCAGTCGGGCGCCGCCGGCATCTCGCTTGAGGACAGCTGTTTTCCGAAGCTGAACTCGCTCATTGGTGAGCGGCATCCGCTCGCCAATATCGATGAATTCTCCGGTCGTCTGCGGGCTGTAAAGGATGCAGTCGCCGACAATTTGGTTCTCGTGGCTAGGATCGAAGCGCTGATCGCTGGGCACGGGTTGAATGAAGCTATCTTGCGTGCTCACGCTTATGCCGACGCGGGAGCCGATGCAATCTTGATTCACTCGCGAAAGAGTACCGCGGACGAGATGCTTTCGTTTGTCACCGAGTGGCGGAACCGGCTCCCTCTCGTGATCGTTCCGACGACGTACTTTCGAACGCCAGTCTCCGCCTATCGTGATGCGCGTATCTCCACAGTCGTCTGGGCCAATCACTCCATGCGGGCTGCGGCAGCTGCAATGCGGCGCATCTGCGATAGCATCGCAGCTCAAGAGAGCGTTGCGAACATTGAATCTCATATCGCGCCGCTCAGTGAGATATTCGAGCTCCTGAGGTATGACGAGCTCGCCGTGGCCGAAAAGCAATATCTGCAGCCCAGCTAGTCCATGTCAGCAGAGTTGGACCTTCAGCTTCTCTTTCAAAACCCGCCCGATGCGCCGCGGGCCCTCGTCGGACTCGCTCCGGTGTGACCCAGCAAGCCCGCGACCTAACATCCTGGACAGCTCCGGACATGGCTAAACATCTGTCCCTAACGCTTAAGGATCACACAGCGGCTGATGCAGGTGTATGCGTCGATGACAATTCACAGCTACGCCCTTCAATATCTGGGCTGGTCGACAAGTCTGCGGCACGTAACACTGAACAGAGGCGTTCACGATGCTCGGGGAGCGAAACTCGAGATGATGAAGGCGAATGAAATGCCTCTGAATGCTCCCAAGCATGCTCTCATTCTCGCCGCCGGAGTGGGCTCTCGACTGCGACCGCTAACGGATCTAAACCCGAAGCCGTTAATCCAAATCCATGGCACTGCCATCCTGCACAACGCGCTCCATAACCTTGGGCGTGTCGGCGTGGAACAGGTGACGATTGTTGTCGGGTATCGCAAAGAGGCGATCCAAGAAGCTTGCGGCAGCCGGTTTGGCGGTGTTGCGATCAAATACATCGAATCCCCCGTTTACGACCGTACTGGGAGCGCCTATTCGCTCTGGCTGGCGCGTGACGCGCTCGTTTCCGGGGACCACCTGCTTCTTGAGGGCGACGTCTTCTTCGAGGAAAATGTATTGCGGCAGCTGCTTATCAGTGAAGAGCCAGACGCGGCTGCTGTCGCTCCCTTCGGCGAGCTAATGCAGGGATCAGCGGTCCTATTGTCCGATCTTGGCTTCATTTCAGAATTTCGCTTGAAACAAACAGCGAGAAATCTCATCACGGATGGGCCGCCTCTTTACAAGACGATGAATCTGTTTCGCCTGTCCGCGTCTACTCTGCGGACAGAGGTCGTTCCGGCCCTAGACGATATGATCAAGGCCGGAGCTACCCAAGCCTACACCGAGGAGCTTCTTTCCTATCTCGTGGAAAGGCAAGGCCTGCTGCTTGCTGCGGTGAGATGCGATGATCTCAGGTGGTACGAAATCGATGATGCCGACGATCTGCATACCGCCGAGCGCATCTTCGCAAAAGCCGACGTTTGATACAACGCCCACGATCACGGGAGGTTTGACGCGGCGCCTCTTTACGACCTGCGCCGCTGCCTCTGAGACTGGCCGCCTAACAACGCCAAGGCCCGCAAGCTTGAAGGGGTCGCAACCAACGCGGCCTCCTAGTGTCTCAGCAAAACGCGAGCACCTCGTCCGGGCATGATGCGTGAAACACACCCCCAGAAGCAATGGTGCGAGCGAAACAGTTATTTCCCTCCAGCCGCTTTGAGGGAGGCATCGGACGGGACCTAGACCTTCACAGAGGCAGATGTTTTCCATTTCCTCGCTTGCGCTTTTCCGGATCGAGGCTTTCCTGCAAGCGACTGCTCCGCGGAACTCATCTCTTTAAAGTCGAACCTGAAGTTGATTCTCGGTGCGCACAGCACATTCTCGCCAAATTTGATCGGAATACGGCCGGAGCAATCAAGGCTCTCTTTGACGAAGACCGGTGCTGAAGTCGACATTTCAAGGAGGCGCGCCTCCTGCGCAGAGGGCAGACGCGCACTTATCGTCACCCATTGCTGCGAGTAGTCTTCAATTCCAATGCGCCTGAGAGCTGTCGAGATCGAGTTGGCGCCAGAGAATTTGTCCAGCAGTCCGGGAGTGCGCTTCGCCGGAAAGTAGCTATGAGCGATGACGATTGGGATCTCGTCCTGATAGCTCAGTGTGTCGATGCGCAGCACATCGTCACGAGCTTGCAAATCGAGGTAGCCGGCGAGCCGCTTGTCTGCCTTTATCGTTGCAGCAGACAGTATCTTACGACGCGCCAAGCGGCCTTGCGAGATGAGATTATCGGTCAGCCGGGTTTGAGGGGAGAGCAGATAGGGTGTTGGATGTTCGACAACGAAAGTGCCTCTCCCCTGCTCGACGCGGAGCAGTCCCTCCTGCTCGAGTGCCCGAATGGCGTATCTTACGGTGTGCCGGTTGACACCATATTCGAGAGCAAGCTCTACGTCGTTCGGAAGTTTTTCGCCTGGCCGAAATCGGCTCGAGGCAATGGCTTCTTCGATGTTCGACCGAACAAACTCCCAGCGCTTTCCTTGATACATAGGTCAAATGTTCCGTGGTTCAGGCTTTCAATTGCGCGGATTAGCACCAGCTTTATCATTCTTAACCTGCGCCAGCCGTGTTACGGCCGCTCCCCTCAGATAAAGACGTTGTCGGTAAAGCTCCCGGAAGACAGTTGACCGGCGTGTTGAAGAGGCAACTGAGACGCTCGCATCTTCGACATCATACTGGCTTCTGTCCTCGCGATCTTGCAAAGCTTCATCGATGATACGGCCGTGCACCGTCGACGGTAACGGCAGTCCCAAGCTGGAAAGGATCGTCGGTACCAGATCAACGATGCTGGTTGGGGCCGCAACAACTCCCCTTCTAAAGGCATCGCCAGCAAGGATGCATAATGAAGACAGCTCGTGCGCCGAAAGCCCTCCGTGCATACCAACGCCGATTGGATAGGTCCCATCGTAGTACACGGCGTCGCGCGAACCGCTCCGATTAGCCGCGCCGCAATCGGCGAGAACAAACGACAGGTCTGCACTTCGTTCGTGTTCGGCCATGACAGCCGAAAGCGCAAGGGTGCGCGCGATAATTGGAGAGCCATCGGGAGCCTGACGTGAGAAAGCAACGCCAAACCATGGCTCCTCGCACATGGCGTGATACAGCTCTGTCAGAAGATGACCCTCTCTGTCCCGGGCCCAAATGTTGACAGCGCGTTGAGCGGTTATTGCGGCGTCTACGTCGGGCGTGAGTTCGTATCCGACCTTGAAACCCGACCGCCGCAGGTGTTTCAATACGGAGACCTTTTCTCCAATGATGGCGTGTCCGTGATCGGATGCAGCAATAAGCTGTACTCCTTCCCGCTCTCCTTTCTCGTTCCACCAAGCGAATATACGCCCAAACTGGCGATCGACCTCGTGGAGCACCTCACGCGCTCTAGGATGCTGAAGTCCGAACATGTGATATGTAATGTCCGGCTCGGAAAGCCAGAGCAGGCTGACCTCCGGAAGTGCTTCTTTCTTCAGGAACGAGAAGAATAGGTCGACGACGCGTTCAATGGTCGCACGCGCCGGTCGCTCGTCGGGAGGGAGCATCGGAAACGACGGCGCAATCCGGCGAACGGCAGCGTTGCCACCGAACATTGACGGGTCATGGACCCAGAACGCCGGCGCCCCCGCCTGCCAACTCCCCCAGCTGGAAAGTCCAAAAGAGCCCTGTGATTGAGATCCGATCGACAACATCGCCCTTCCATGAGCCGCCAAGACTTCGCCGATCGTCGTGGCGGTGAGAACGCCACCGCTTTCGCCCCCGAGTGTCAGGAGCTCCGAGAGCGAAGATCCGTCGATCGATCGACCGTTCGCCACAAAGCGGTTGCCGATGATTCCGTGCGCCGCGCTATGTCCGCCCGTGGCCAGCGCGGCCGATGAAACCCGCGTCTCACTGGGAAAAGATGAGGTATGGCGGGCAAGTCGAAGGCCGATTTTGGACAGCTCGGCGAGATTGGGCGTAACTGCTTCGTTTAGCTGGTCAGGACGAAGACCATCCAGCATGACAATTACGAATTTCATTCCGCCACCTTCCAGCTCCGATTCCGAGCCTCAACCTACGGGAGTGGCGACGCCGTTGTCTAGCTACCTAGGTACCTAGGCCTGTCATGATGGTGTCACACGGTGTGAATTATATCTCGCAGTAGTCGAACCGTTCCTCAGAAAACCATTGTCCGAGACCGCCCGGCCCGAGCGTGAGCACGCGAAGCTGAATGGTTCAGAGCTCGGCACGCAATGGTTTGTGCAACTAAGAAGAGATGTGTGATGAAGACCTGTGATCGACGCACGGTTCTCAAATTGGTCGGTGGGCTGAGCTTGCTTCCATCGACCTCTGTCTTTGCCCAAGACGCTGGCCGGACGGCACTGCGGATCGCAATGCAGGATCTGCGCGTCGAGCTCGATCCGCTCCATCCCCGTGCCACGGCGCTCGTGAGCTTTCGGGTGCTCGAGAGCATTTACGACAAGCTCTTTGCAACCGACTATCAACGGGACGGGCAGATTCGGCCGATGTTGGCTGAAAGCATCGAGGCTCTCGACAGCACCACATATCGCGTGTCTCTGCGGAAAGGGGTTCAATTCCACGATGGTGAAGAGTTAACGGCAGAGGACGTCGCATTTACCTTCGGCGCGGAGCGTATGCTGGCAAAGGACAGCCCGGGTTATGGCGTTGGCCAGATCAGCTTTCCGTCGATGAGCGCGGTGCGGGCAACCGGTCGACACACTGTCGAGTTTAGCACGAAGGCGCCCGATCCTGTCTTCGTCAAACGACTGACCTCCTATGGAGGCGGCATCGTCTCGAAATCGGCCTATCTGAAGGCGGTGACATTCGATCAATGGGCCAGAGCACCCGTCGCGGCGGGGCCTTACCGCGTCGTTGAGGCCGTCGAAAACCGCTACATACGCCTCGAGGCGCACGAGGGCTACTGGGGTGGAAGGCCGCCGCTGAAGGGCATCGAGTTTCGGATGGTGCGGGAGCCGGCAGCACGCGTCGCCGGCCTTCGCGCTGGCGACTTCGACATCATCACAACCGTAGCGCCGGATCAGTTCGATATCCTCGCCGCGGACAACCGGCTGGACGTGGTTGGAGGCGACACGATGTCCTTCCGCACGCTGGTCTATGATTCGACGACCAATGAGGTGCTGCGGGATCCGCGCATGAGGCGCGCCATGAATCTTGCGATCGACAGGCAGACCGTTGTCAATAGTATCTGGCGCAAGCGCATCAGTGTACCGCCTTCCCATCAACACCTTGCTTACGGCGCTCTCTACAATCCTGACCGGCCAATCCCACGGTACAATCCGGAAGAGGCCAAGCGGCTTCTTGCCGAAGCTGGTTACAAAGGGGCAGCAATTCCTTTCAAAACGGTCGGCAACTATTACACGGCCGAGCTTATCGAAACTCAAGCTATCGCGGCAATGTGGAGGGCTATCGGCCTGAACGTCGATATCCAAATGAAAGAGAATTGGGCCCAAGTCGAAGAGCGTTTGGGCCGCGGCGTGAACAACTCGTCAGATGGCACATACTATCCCGACCCCACCGCATCTTTCGTCTCGCGCTGGGGGTCTCAGAGCAATTTTCAGAGGGGTGGGTATTGGCGGAACGACAGATTCAATATGCTGGAGACGACTTTGCTGACGGCGCAGGACCCGGCCCAAAGGCGAGCCGCCTATCAAGAGATGCTGGACATATTCGACGAGATTGATCCACCAGGAACGGTGCTCCATTCGCTTGGCGAGTTCTTCGGGAAGCGCGCCAACATCAAGTGGACACCGACGCCAACCGGTTTGATGAATTTTCGGCCAGGCGCAATCAACGTCTAGCCGAGAACGCCCTGGGCCAGACGCAGAAGACTATGGTCTGCTCGGAAGGTGGAATCATGGACCAAACCAGTTCGCATGCACTTGAAGCACCTTATGCTCGAACTTTTGAGCACGGGAGTGCCGGACGCCCGGCCATCGCGGCTGGCGGCGCGCCGATTCTTAGCATTACTGGTTTGACTGTTGTTCTCGCAGAGCAGCCCGAGACGCGCCTCCTGGAGGCCGTTCAGTTCGAGCTGCGGAAGGGTGAGTTTTTCGCGCTTGTCGGCGAAAGCGGCAGCGGAAAGAGCGTGCTGTGTTCGACCATCATGGGAGTAGCTAGTTCCGAACTGAGATGTCTCGGCGACATCCATATCGAAGGCAGGCGTCTTTCTGATGTCGATCGGCGCCAGCGTGCAATGATCTACCAACAGCCAAGTCTATATCTTAACCCTGTCCGGAACATTGGTTTCCAGCTTCGCGAGACGGTCCAGGTGCTCGACGGCTTGAGCAAGAAAGAGGCGAGCGAAAGGGCTGCAGATCTACTCCGCGATGTGGGGATTAATGACCCCAATGAGACGATGAGAAAATACCCGCACGAGATGTCCGGCGGAATGAATCAGCGCGTCATGATTGCAATGGCGCTGGCGATGAAGCCGAAGCTTCTCATCGCTGACGAGCCGACCTCGGCCCTCGACGTCACCACGCAAAAGCAGATCCTTGACTTGCTCGAACAGCTCCGCTCAGACATGGCAATCCTCTTTGTGACCCACGACCTGGGCGTTGCCCTGCAACGATCGGACCGCATCGGCGTTCTCTACGCCGGCCAGCTGGTCGAAATCGGGCGCGCCGATCTCGTCGCTCGAACTCCCCTGCATCCCTATACGCGCGCCCTATTCTCCGCTGTCCCCCCACTCTCAGGGCGTCCCCGGCGTCTGCACAGCCCAGCAGGCAGCCTCCCTGAACCTACTCAGCGCCAGGCCGGCTGCAATTTCGCATCTCGGTGCTCCGGAAGGTTGGACATTTGCCGGCACACAAGGCCTACCTTGCAGGGCATTCCACAACAAGTGGTGGCATGCCACAACTTGGAGGCATGAATGGCATTACCGACCGATCCTCCTCACGTTCATACAGCGCGCGCGTCGTCCGAACCCATTCTCGAGCTGCGCAATGTCGATTTTTCCTACCCGGCTGCTCGGCGCTCCGCTGCGCAGGTCCTTGGCGGCTCGAGGCTGCATAAGATCAACATGATCATCCGTCGTGGCAAGGCCCATGGGCTGATAGGAGAGTCCGGCAGCGGCAAAAGCACCATCGCCAAGCTTCTGCTTGGGCTGATAGCGCCAGAAGCGGGTCAGATCTTTTTTGACGGCGAGCTGCTGACGCCGGATCCATTGGCTGCGTTCCGCCTTCGTGTCCAACCTGTCTTTCAGAGCCCTCTCGACGCACTGGACCCAATTACCCCGATCGGCAAACAAATCATCGCGCCTCTGCTCGTGAACTTCAAAATGAAATCTTCCGAGTGTCAGGCTCGGCTCGCTGCAGCAATTTCCGCCGTCGGCCTATCGGGCGAGATCCTTGGCAAATTGCCCCATCAGATAAGCGGCGGACAGGCGCAGCGGGTCAACATAGCTCGAGCACTTATTCTCGATCCCGAGGTTCTGATTTGTGACGAGCCCGTCTCCGCACTTGACATGACCGTTCAGGCTCAGATCCTAAACCTTCTGTCGGATCTGCGCGAGAGCCGGGGCCTGTCCCTCTTGTTCATCAGTCATGATATCAGATCCGTTGCCTATCTCTGCTCAGAGATCACCGTCCTGAAGCGCGGAAGCATCGTTGAGAGCGGTTCACGCGATGAGGTGCTGCTCGACCCAAAGACGGATTACATGAAGTCCCTACTCGAGGCGGTGCCCAATTCTGGGCTCGGCCTTCAAACGGCATCACCTTCAAAGCCTTGTTCGCAGCCAGCAGGGCGTCGCGACTTGCCGGCGGAGGGGTGATAGCCGCATGAGGCGCAACACGCGGAAGATATTTGCGAGCAAAATTGCTCGCGCATTGGTCACACTCGTTTTGATGGTAACAAGCGTATTCGTTCTTATGCGCTGCGCGGGCGATCCGGTCACCGTCTTACTCGGGCCGGACGCGACGGCGGACATGCGGGCCGCATACTCCGGCGAATTGGGGCTCGACCGCCCGATCCTAGCGCAGTATCTAGCCTATCTTCATAACATCGTCCGAGGAAGCTTAGGCGTCTCTTACGTCTATCGACAGGATGCACTCGGTGTCGTCCTCAGCCACCTTCCACTGACGCTGACACTCACCTGCTCTGCTCTTACTTTGGCGGCGCTCGCAGGCGTTGCGGGAGGAATAACTGCCGCGGTGTTTCCGTCGAGCTTCATAGGCCGTGCGTGCACGATCGGAACCGTCGTAGGATTGTGCGTTCCCAGCTTCTTCCTGGCGATCGTGCTGATGCTGGTGTTCTCAATCCAGCTCAATTGGTTGCCAACCGGCGGCGCCGAGAGCTGGCGCAGCTTGGTTCTGCCGGCAGTAACCATGGCGGCCGCAAGCTCCGCCGTACTTGCCCGCTACACCCGCGTGGCCGTTCGCGAAGCGCTGGACAGCCGGTATGTGTTGGCTGCGTTAGCGCGGGACATTCCGTTCTGGCGGATATTGATACACCACGTACTACCCAATGCGGCGGTGCCGATCCTGACCATACTTGGCCTGCTCATCGGCGGAGCGGTAACCGGTTCGACAGTGGTCGAGACGGTCTTCTCATGGCCGGGTATCGGAAACCTCTTCGTCACATCCGTCGGCAACAGGGACGTTCCAGTGGTGCAGGCTATTGTCCTGCTTGCTGGCACTGCGATGATCATGACCAACCTAGCCGTCGATCTCGGCTACGCCTGGCTCGACCCGCGGTCGAAATCCTCGGAGAACTAAATGAGCACCGCCTGGGCGCATGAATGGGCCCGAAATATCTTCCGTTCTTCGAAAGACCGTCGCGATGTGCGTAAGCCACCCCAAATTGGACTCTATGTTGGCGCCGTATGGATTGTCGGATGCCTGTTGATTGCCGCACTGGCCCAGGTGATTTCCCCCTATCATCCAGCACAGATCTCCTTGGATGCACGGCTTTCGCCTCCACTATTCTTCGGCGGCACGATTGAACATTTGCTGGGCACCGACGAGCTCGGTCGGGATGTGCTGGCTCGGTTGATATATTCAATCCAGATCAGCATGCTCGTTGCGGTGGGCGGGACCTTCATCAGTACTCTGCTGGGCGTTTCGTTAGGCTTCCTCGCTGCCGAGCTCGGCGGACTGATCGACGAGGGGGTCATGGCACTGATCGATATGCAGGCTGCTGTGCCATTCATGATGACCGCACTTCTTGTCATAACGATATTTGGCAATTCGCTGGCACTCTTTGTCTGTCTTGTGGGCCTGCACGGTTGGGAGCGCCAGGCCCGCATCGCGAGGGGGCTTGCTTTGACGGCCCGCAACCGGCTCCATGTAACGGCCGCGCGGACCTACAACGCTTCGCGGGTTCATATCTACGCAAGGCATATTCTCCCAGCCTGTGCACCGACCATCGTGGTCGGCATGACACTTGGCCTCACCGAGACGGTTCTCCTGGAAAGCACCCTGAGCTTTCTTGGGCTGGGGATACAGCCGCCGATGTCCAGCTTGGGCAATATGGTGGGATTCGGCAGAGACTATTTGATGACCGCATGGTGGATCGCCCTCGCGCCCGGGCTCGTCATCGCAACGACAGCGGTTGCTCTCATGACAATCAGCGAGGCGCTGCGCCAGACGGGATCTCGCTCAGCTTTCTTCACATTCACCTGAGATGATGTCGCGTCCCGACTTCGAAAGCTCAACGAATCACATGGTCAGGAACGTTCCTCTGTATCGACAAAAGAGGAAATTCACCTGTGGACCATCTTCCCTGATGATGGTCATGTCCGCTCTCGACGAGCGATATCAGCCGAATGAAACAGCTGAGCTCGAGATCTGGCGAGAGGCAACAACCATTCACGGCGGCTGCGGACCGGTTGGCCTGGCACTAGCCCTCAAACGGCGCGGCTTCGCAGCGCTTGTTGTCGTGAGCCATGATGGGCTTTTTCTCAAATCTCGCGCTTCGCAAGGCGGCGAGGTGGAGGTGATGCAGATTCTCCAGGAGCGAGATCTAGCCGAGGCATACCAGCGCTGCATCCCCGTCCATCTTGGCACCTACAGCCTCGATGACCTCTCGAAATGGATGGCGGTGGGGTGGTACCCTATCGTGATGGTCAGCATTGAGTTCGAAGCTAAAATGATCACTCATTGGGTGGTGGTGACTGGGACGGACGCCGATTACGTATTTTTCAATGATCCTCTCAAAGATCCCACTGAGGCAGATGCTGCCACGCGCGTTGACCACGCGAGCTTTGCCAGCATGACCGAGTTCGGCCCTAACCGGGAAAAGGCTGTCATTCTTGCTGGCCTTCCAAAAATGGCGAATGTCGCGCTTCCGCTTCCCAGGATTGCTAGCCATCAACCTCGGCCTGACCCGCCAATCGGTTCCGGTTCGAATGCTGATGCCTCCGGTGGACGCGAAAAGCTTGACATATAGCGGCAGTGAGTGGCTTCGAATGGTGCCATAGAGCGGGCTCGCGGTCCGGTGCCGGTATACACTCGAGCTGGACAGCAGCAAACCGGCCATCATGAGGTCTGTCCTGCATTCCTACCACGCGTCCGTCAAACCGAGCTTTTTGCAGGGCGCGCGAACACGACAGGTCGTCTCTCAGCATCAACGTTCTTCTCGCGTACTAATCCACTGGCGTAGTTCGACCCAGTTCCAGCACACTCAGAACGCCTCATCCGCACTGGATTACGCGATCGCGCATCCATACATTTCTGGCGGCTGGCATTCTCCTGTTCCAAACACCGATCGGCTCGTCTTCCGCTAAGCGGTGGGGCGTTGCCTTGGCTCCCCCCGCATCCGGTCCCTACCAACAGCTATGAAGGCAGTTGACGAAGGAAGACCTCCAGATTGCAGATCAACCAGAGCTGTTTTCCGAATGCATCGTTTGCCGCTTGAGAGCGGCGCGCATACCATCGGCGGAGAGCACCAATGTCGAGATAGTCAGCGATCGCGGGAGAGTCTTTGAAGATTAAGTCACGAAAGGGCGCCGAGCTCTGCTCTGTGGCCCACTTACCTAGAGGCAGCGGAAACCCAAGTTTTTTTCTCGTGATCACACTTGTGGGTAGATGATCTCGGTAAAGACTGCGCAGAGCGGCCTTGGAGACGTCAAGCGTTTCGCTAAATTTCGCAATGGGCTGGAGGGCCGCCTGAAACGGGGCGAAGGCATGTTTCCAACTCAGATGTTCTGAGAACGACATGCGCAGAGCTAGCGCAACGATTCGGTGGTCTGTGAAGGGAACGCGAGACTCCACGCCCGCCGCCATTGTGGTGTTGTCGACCATTTCAAGCAGCGCCGGCAGATGATGCCGTACAAAGAATTGCCTTATGCGCTCGACCGGGGTGGCGCCACCTGAATGGTAGGCATCGTTCATCCAATCGATCAGCTCCGCATCGTGAACAATCTCCTTTCTCCATTCCGGTGTCGCCAGCAACAGCTTCTCGGCTTGGGGAAAGTAAGTGTACCGCGCAAGGAAGAACTCAAATTCGCCCGCCTTGAACTTGGGGAGACCGAGATGGCGTCGCACCGGGCGGCCAATGACATCTGGCAGAGCGGCCAACAGCGCCTGTCGACGAAGGTCGAAGGGCAATCTGAAGATCCGGCTATATCCGAGGAATATCTCGTCGGCACCTTCGCCGGTAAGGAGAACCTTGTGCGATTGGCTGACTGCTCGCGCAAGCAAATACATCGCCGCTTCGTTGTGCATGCCGACCGGATGACCACGTAACGCGGTAAGCCGCGTAACGACATCCAGGCTCGTTGCCCCTGGCAGCCGAACCAAGACGTGGGCGAGCTTGAGAGATTTCGCGACCGCAACCGCATAAGGGCTTTCATCGTACGCATCCTTGCTTACGATTCCAGTAAAGCATGTCGGCCTTTGCGACGAGTGCCTTGAAAGCTCGAAAGCCAAGATGCTGGAGTCGAGCCCTCCGGAAAGCAGCGCCGCGACTGGAGTGTGGGGCAGCAAATGTTCCTCCACGGCGCTGCCAATCAAGGTTTCAAGAGAATCGCAATCGCCACCATCATCGAGGTAGGCAGGATCCGACCAACACGTCTGCTCGTGCGATTGAGCCGTGATTTTCAGCCAGGTTCCAGGTTGCAGCTTTCGAACATCTGCAAACAACGTCCTCTCGCCGAAAACGGCGCGGTAGGAGAGAAAGCTTGATAATCCGACCGGATCGAGCTTCGCGCGCACCCTAGGCCACTGCAGGATGGCTGACGGTTGTGAGGCAAAGACAAACCCATTATCCACGCAAGCGTAATATAGCGGTTTGACTCCGAGCCGATCTCTGACAAGGAACGCTGCCCCCGTCTTTTGATCGTAGATTGCGAAAGCAAACATTCCCCGCAGACGTTTGACGCTATCAATCCCCCAACAAGCAAATGCCTTGCAAAGTACTTCCGTATCCGACTCAGTGCGAAATCGGTATCCGCGCCGGAGCAGGTCCCGCCTTAAATCACGGTAATTGTAGATCTCGCCGTTATACGTGAGGGTCAAGCCGAATTCCTCATCGAGAAACGGTTGGTTTGACCTAGGATCGGGATCGATGATCGCGAGCCTTCGATGCGCAAAGGCAAAGGAAGAGGTCACGCAACTACCACTCGCGTCAGGGCCCCGATGGGCCAGGCTCTGAGCGCAACGCGCGAGGTTCCGCTCGGTCACTGACAGATCAGTAACCCGTCCGATGAATCCGCAAATCCCACACACAGCTAGCCTCCTGCGTGTCCAGCCGGCTCACACGCGGTCGGGGGGCCGGCGCCTCTCGATGGGCTGGATGCTACAAAAACAACCTCCAGAGCTAAGACCACGTTCAGTCAATGAGCGGAAGTTCGCAGGCAACACTTTGGCTCCGCGGACGGCCTCGAGAAGCGCGATCTCATATTCCGGGCGAGCTTCCGCGGTGCGAGCCAAGTCAAGCCTTACCCTGGTGGTGAACGTCCCGAGCGAGCGTCCGAACCTCATTGGTCATGACTCGTTCGACAAGCCACTTTGGAGGCTCAATGCGTGGTGGAAGGTATAGAGCGCGGTAGAGCCGATCGAGTTCTTCGGTGCTGCGCGGAACGTCTGCCGAATCCAGAAGTGAGGCCATCGTGCGCATGGGATAGAAGCAAGCCTTGCGCTTTTCTTGAGCGATCAACTTGTCTTGTGAGCGACACGACGCCGATCCGTCCAATAAACGCAGCCACACTTGGCAGAAGAGAGCGTAGCCATAAAGTTGCGCTCTGGTGTCTAAAGAGAGGGCGGTCTCAGAAGGCAGCACGGGGAACCGCAATTCGCCGAGAATATCGCCCCTATCGACGCGCTCTGAGAGATAGTGGACAGTTACCCCAAAGCTCTTCTCGCCATTGAGTATGGCATGCGTCCGCGCAAAACTGCCGCGATATTCAGGCAGCGGGCCCGGATGAAGATTAATACCCCCTCCATCGAACCGTGCGAGGATATGGGGCGGGAAAATCTTGTTCCACATGACGCTTACGAGAAACGTCCCGAGAGGAGGAACATCATCTATCGACGCGAAAAAGGGTACTCCGAAGCGGTCTGCGACTTCCCAAAGCTCCTCACTGGTCTCATGCCTCCACCAAGTTTTCTCGTACCGAGAAGCGCCGAGAATCCCGGCGATGTGGTCTTTGCCGCAGGTCTCGATGACGAACAGAAGACAGCGGGTCGCAAGTCCCCTGGTGCCGGCAAATACCACGCGGTTGATTGAGCTTGACATTTCTCGTCCTTACGACATTGCAAGCCCGCTTATTGACCCGCTCTACTCGTCATCAATAGTCCGGCGGAAGCAGTGGCCGCCACGCCGATGGTTATCACATGCACAAGACTGCCAGAGGCTTTGATCTTGAACGGGGCGATGTGGAGCAACGATAGCGGTACAATGAATGCGGGAAGAACCACACCCAACTCAAGCGGCGCGATAGTGTGGTCAACCAGCAAGATCGCGGCAAGTATCGGCAGAGCGTAAGAGAGAGGTAGACCGGTCGAACGACCACGCTCGTCCAATCCGAAACAGTCAAAATATGCCAGACGAAGAGCTCCGATCAGCATCACGAATGCTGTGAACACCGCAGATGCTGGAAACTCCATAAAAGATGCGACGACAATCGCCGGGATGACTGATCCAAACAAGAGGTCAGAGAACGCATCGAGAGCTTTACCAATGGTTTTGGTGGCCATCGTTCGATTCTTGGTGCGCCGGGCAATTTCCCCATCAACATCGTCAAGGATGATCGCCCAGAGTCCGAGCGCTACTCCGGCCTCATATTGTCCTTTCACCACGAGCCCCATCGCTGCGCCAGAACACAGGAGCCCCACGGCAGTAACGGCATTTGCGCGGTCAGATAAATATGCGATCATCGAACCTCGATGTTACTCTTCTGCCGAGAGCGATCGAATTCTCAGCCCTTGCGGCTGGTTGCCAACCGCAACTGCAACTTAACTTGGGCTAGGCCCCGAATGTCCGCAAACTACCGGTTCTAGTAGCTCAGCTTAGTGGTTCCGCGAGCTAAGACAGCAGCTCTTCCCTTCATACCAATGTGGGGGACGAGGCGAGCTCGAGCTGTGGTCGGCTGCCTTGACTTTCTTTCCCATAGACTTTGCTGTTCAATCGCGTCCGCCAGCGGGCGCTTGTTGACACGCGCCAGGCAAGACGCAAACGCGAATGGCGGTCGCGATCGCGATGACCGAGTCTAGAGTATCAGATAATCCCAACGTGCAGCTCCTCAGCGGGGCGGCATCTGTCATTTAGAGCTTTGGCCCGGCGAAGCCGAGATACGTCTCCCATTCGGCGCTGCAGTTGGACCGCCCAGTTGATCGCCCCTCTCGCACACCATGGCTCTCCAGAATGTGCGCTAACGTCGCGCGCGGGGTTGATGAGCCCAAACTCAGACACTTGCGATCGCTCATCTAAGGTGGCGGACATTTATTGACGATCCGGTTCACGTCGGGCTCGCCGTCAGGCGAGCAGCGTACTTCTTCAACGGTCTGGCTCCCCCTTCGATCGGGCACTAACGAGTGCGAATGAGAGCGTGCTTCCTACTGCGCAGACGGCTAGAGAGGCCAAGGCAAGTGCCACACCATAGTTATTCTGGACGAAGCTGAAGAGAAATGGCACAAAGGACGCCTTCGACAATCGGAAGGTCGTGATCAACCCGACCGTGCTCCATACCCATCCGGTCCGAAGACTGAGAGCGGCAAGCTTCCACGACAGATGCTGTTTAGACCAGAGCTAAACCCAACGAGGGCAATGAAGATTACAATTGAAACGAGCGAGTGCGACGCTAGTATAATAGCGAATGTCGCCGCCGAGAGCATAACGCATGAGAGAATGGTGAGTTGGATAGGGGATGCCCTCTCGCTAAACGACCCTGCAAATAGCCGCACTGCAACCTGTGACGGGCCGAAGAGCGTGGAAACCAAGGCTGTCTCCTGCAGGTCTAAGCCGATTGACGAAAGGATGGGAATCATTCGGCTGAGTAATGCTGAAAAAGCAAATGTCGTCAGCGAGAAGCTACCGTCATGAGGACGAGATCAATCAGCTTGGAAGAGGGCTGGTCTTGCGAGCCACAGACCGTGTTCTGATCTCCAAGCCTTGCGGAGGACTTCCCATGAGCCAATTGGATCAAAGGCAGGGCGAGGAGAACATTGCAGCTGCCATAGATCCAACAGACTTGCCTCCAGCATATCGAAGTGAGCAACAACGAGGTCAACGGCCAAAACAGCGTTGACGAGAAACCGACGATCAATGTCAAGGCAGCCATTTGCCGTTTCGCATGAACCGCATCTCGCTGTACCAAGAACACGAACGCAGCCTCATAAAAGAGAAATGCCGACGCAAGTTGCATACCGAATAGGGCGATTGCAAAAACGACCGCATTCCAAGAAGTTGCTGCAATTCCCAGGCTAGCATGCGGATTCCGCTCGATGTCGCCCAGCATTCCGAGATGATCTCGCCCACCATTCCGATTTGAAGTCGCCCACCCGTTCCGAGATGATGTCGCCCACCATTCCGGGATGATGTCGCCCGGGTGACGAGGCCTCTTCTGGCTCCCATAGGGTCAACCCTTTCGGCTTTGCGAAGGGGGACCCTGGATGCCGACGGAGAGGCTTGCGATGCGCCGTGTGCGCGATGTGATCAGGATGAAGGCGGCTGGGCTGCCGAGCCGCGAGATTGCGCGGCGGATGGGCGCGGCGCCCTCGACAGTGCGGTTGACCATCCGGCGGTTCGAGGCCGCAGGCCTGAGCTGGCCGTTGCCCGACGAACTCACGGACGCGGCCCTGGAGGCCCGCCTGTTCGCCAAGACCGGCAACGGCAACCGGCAGGGTCACCGCCGCATCGTCGAGCCCGACTGGGCGGCGGTGCACCGCGACAAATTGTTCGTCGACTACGCGGGCGACGGCGTGCCGGTGGTGGTCGACCGCCTCACCGGCGAGCGGAGGACGGCGCAGGTCTTCGTCGCCGTGCTCGGTGCCTCGAACTTCACCTATGCGCAGGCGACGTGGACGCAGGGGCTTGCCGACTGGATCAGCGCCCACGTCGGCACCTTGGCGGCGATCGACGGCGTGCCGGCGCTGTTGGTGCCTGACAACAAAGGTCGCGGTCATCAAGGCGAGCCTCTACGACCCGCAGATCAATCGCACCTATGCGGAGATGGCGGCGCATTACGGCACGGCCGTCTTGCCGGCGCGACCACGCAAGCCGCGCGACAAGGCCAAGGTCGAGCAGGCTGTCCTCATCGTCGAGCGCTGGCTGCTCGGCCGCCTGCGCCACCGCGTCTTCTACAGCCTCGCCGAGGTCAACGCGGCGATTGGCGAGTTGCTCACCAGGCTCAACGAGGAGCGGCCGATCCGGCGGCTCGGCGTGACGCGCCGCCAGCTGCTCGAGGAGATCGACCGGCCGGCGCTCAAGCCATTGCCGACAAGCCCCTACGTGCTCGCCGAGTGGCGGATCCGCCGCGTCAGCCTCGATTACCACGTCGAGGTGGAGAAGCATTATTACAGCGTCCCGCATCGCTTCGCGCGTACCGAGGTGGAGGTGCGGTTCACCGCCCGCACCGTAGAGATCTTCCACAAGGGCGAGCGGATCGCCGCGCATCAGCGCATGAGTGGCAATCACAAACACACCACCGTGCCGGAGCACATGGCCTCCAGCCATCGGCGCTACGCCGGCTGGACCATCGCGCGCATTCCGCCAGGACGCTGCCGCGATCGGGCCGGCAACCAGCGCGTTGTGCGACCTCATTCTCGGCGAGCGCTCGCACCCCGAGCAAGGCTTCCGCGCCTGCCTCGGCATCCTCAGGCTTGCCGCCTCCTATGGGCGCGAACGGCTGGACGCCGCGGCTGCGCGGGCGATCGACATCGGTGCGCGCACCTATGGCTCGGTCAAGTCGATCCTCGCCAACAACCTCGATCGGCGTCCCGCTCATCAGCGCTCCGCGGACGATGCGCCGATCCTGCCTGCCAACATCCGCGGACCGCGCTACTACAATTAGGAGACCATCCCTTGCTCACCCATCCGACCCTCGATCGCCTCAACGCCCTCGGCCTCCGCGGAATGGCCAACACCTTCGCCGACATCGAAGCAACCGGCGAGGCCGCAAGCCTCGGTCACGCCGAATGGCTTGCGCTGCTGCTCGAACGTGAAGCCTCGCTGCGCCACGACAAGCGGCTCGCCACCCGCCTGCGCTACGCGAAGCTGCGTCAGCAGGCGTGCGTCGAGGACATTGACTACCGCACCCCGCGGGGCCTCGACCGCCCGTTGTTCGCCAAGCTTGTCGAGGGCCGCTGGATCGACGACCATGCCAACCTGCTGATCTGCGGCCCGGCCGGGGTCGGCAAGAGCTGGCTCGCCTCGGCGCTCGGTCACAAGGCCTGCCGTGACAATCGCTCCGTGCTCTATCAACGTGTTCCGCGGCTGTTCGATGACCTCGCTCTCGCGCGCGGCGACGGCCGCCATCCGCGCCTATTGCGCGGGCTGGGCCGTGTCGATCTGCTGATCCTCGATGACTGGGGACTTGAGCCGCTTGACGCCGGTGCCCGTCACGACCTCCTGGAAATCCTCGAAGATCGCTACGGTCACCGTTCCACCATCGTCACCAGCCAGCTCCCCGTGGACCAGTGGCATGTGCTCATTGGAGAGCCGATGACTTCATGATGCATCCTTCTTCGGACGCTTGGTGCGTCGTACCCGGTTGCGAAGCTGAGTAATTTGCTCGTCTGAGAGCTCGATCTGCCATGGCTGGCCTTTGGCCAACTGGCGGCCGGCCAGCAATCCGCGCGCGAGATAATCGAATACGGTTTGCGGGTTACTCCGAGCTCGGCTGCTGCGCCTTGAATCGAGAAGCTACCGTCGGGCCAGCGCATCGGATTCTTGTCCACGCCGTTGATCTTGACGGTGGGAATGCCCCAGCGGGTGCGCAACACCCACACGTTCTCGCCTTTGAAGACGCAGCCTCGGGCCGCGACGAAGCCTTCTTGATTGAGTGTTGCCGCGATCTCGCCATCCATTTTGTGTTCAGCATTCAACTCGACGATCCGTTGCCGCAACCGATCAATGTCGATGTAATTGCGGTAGGTGTGAACGCGCCGTTGGACGTGATGCTCGCTGGTTGCGCCGGTCTGCCAGACGATCTTGAGCCACACCTGACCTCGGGTCCGCTTCTGATCAAGAACGACTTCGCGGATGACAAATCGCAGAATGCGTTTGCGATCGGCTGCCGACGTGGTGGCCGCGTTCCAAATCCGCGGCAGGTTCTCGCCGAGCGCTTGTAGCCCTGCGCGTTCCGCCGGGCCAATCAGAAGCGGCTCTTGCGCGCGCCAACGCGCCTGCTCCTGCTCGACGGCCTCGACGACACGCAGCTTCTCTTCGCAAGCCCGCTCAAGTGAGCGCGCCACAAGACGGTTCTCGGGCTCTACGGCGTCATACTGACGCCGAGCGCGCTCGGCCTCGTAGCGGGCGCGCTCCACGCGAACCGCCCACTGGCGCTCGAGCTGACGGCTCTCCTGCTCCAGTTGGCGCGCCGCCGCGAGTGCGATCTCAATCTGATCCGGCATCAGGGCGTCGAGGACCACCCGCTCGACCAGCGCGTCAACTGCCAAGGCCCGGACTTCCTGGCACAGCGCACTGCCTTGCTGGTCCCGATCCGAGCGGCAGCAATAAACCGGATAGTCGGCATTCGGGCCCGTGTAGCGCATGCTCATGCGCCGTCCACAACGGCCGCAGATCGCAAGTCCTTGTAACAGGGCTGCCCCTCGCGCGGTACGCCAGCGTGTCCTGCCTCATAGCGACAGAGGTTATCTGCCAGTCGCCCCTGGTTGGCCATGAACTCCTCCCAGCTGATATAGCCTGGGTGGGCGGCGTGGAGGCAAACCGCCCAATCCGCGATCGCCACCTTGACCGTTCCCGTCAGCGATCCCGGCCGGCATCGGCTCGGATCCTTTTGCCGGCGGCCATAAACATACGCCCCAGCATAGGCCGGATTTTGAAGGATACTAAGGACGTGCACGTTATCTGGGGCACGCCAGACGACCTCGTGTGGAGCTGGTCCAAGCAGCGGCCGAACCGGCAATGACAATCCGTTCCGGTCCAAGTAACGCATCACACGGCGGGCGCTTTGCAGCTCCTGGAATTTGGCGAACACAAGGCGAAGGCGGGCCTGCACCTCCTCATCCGGATTGAGAATAATTGTGCCCGTGCGATCGTAGGCGAGCCCGGCTGGCAGGGGCAACCGCAGTTCGCCCCGCGCCGCCTTCTGGCGTTCCCCTTGGTGCAGGCGCATCCGAAGCTGATGCAGCTCCGCCTCGCTCATGATGCCGGACAAGCCCAACAGCAAGCGGTCATGATAGGCGCGCGGGTCGTAGAGCCGCTCGCCATCCGCAATGAGCACGCCGAATACCGAGCACAGTTCGAGCAGCTGATGCCAGTCCCGGTTATTGCGGGCCAAGCGCGAAGCATCGAGGCTCACCACAAGACCGGCGTTGCCAAGGCCGATCTCGGCAATGAGCTTCTGGAAACCATGACGATCCACGCCGCCAGCACCGGATTTGCCCAGATCCTCGTCAATGACCTGCACGCGCTCCGGCGGCCAGCCCAGACCAATGGCGCGATCAACGAGGCGGTACTGAAGCTCCGTGCTCTCCTGGTGCTGGCGCACCTGGTTCACGGATGACTGCCGCACGTAGACATAAGCCAACTTGGCACGGTGCGCGGTTGTGAGCCGCTCGTCAGCGACGTTCAAGCTGATCAGCACGACCCAGTCCCCTTCCGGGCGTGCCGGGGATCGCTTGCATTCGCCGCAGCAGCTCGGCGAGGATTTGAGCAATCTGGGTTTGCGTCGCGGTCGACAGATTCGGCCACAGGCGCGGAATGTCGGTCGTTGGACGGCCGGGTGGATTTGCCAAGGTCGGCAGGGGTCGATACGCAACGCGACCTGGAAGCGGTCGGTGGGTCATCGCGAATCACCTTCTCGTCGAGAAAGCCCAGACTCGCGCTCAAATGTTGCATCAATGGGATGAGCGTGCGCGCGCTGATGCGCAGCAGGTCGGCAATGCTGGCGCAGTTTGGCGGCTCAGCGAGATCTGTCGACGCGATGCGAATCCCCCGCCGCCGTCCATCCGGCAGCGCGACAACGATGTAGGCGGGACCGCGCCCCGATCGTTCCTTCAAGACGGCAAGCCGCCGCCCAAAGAGAAAATGATGCGGGTCGGTAATCGTGACGTGAGACACGACCCGGTCAAGAATAGGGGCACCTTGCCGTGTTCGGTGATCCCACCTATGCCGACGCCGTACTCGATCGCCTCGTCCACAACGCCCATCGGCTCGACCTCACCGGCGAGAGCCTGCGCCGAACCCGGCAGTCCGCCCGAAAGGCCTGAGACCGTGACGCTGTGGACATGCCGCTGCGCTTGGACAACGCCAAGGCGTTGCCCACATGCCCACAGCAACCGCAACAGAAACACAACAGGTTCAAGCCGCGATTCCAGTTGACCGCGCGGCTGGCCTAATGCCAGAGAACCTAGGCAGCCAGAACGCCTCGTCCCCGGGCGAGATCAAATCGGAAAGGTGGGCGACATCGTCTCGGAATCCCCGGGCGACTTCATATCGGTACACCCGGGCGACTACGTCGGAATCCGCAGCTAGCAGCTCCAACGAACGAGGCGACTTTCATTGTGTTGCCTGCGCCGTATCGGTCCATCAGGCGACCGGCAACCAGCGACATCAGCGCACTGGCAAGCAAAGCAAAGGAGAAACAAGCGAGTAGCCACTCCTCTGACTGCGAGGTCATGGGAAGCCTCTTTTGCAATGGCCGTCACGCAATAATAAAGCGTGCCGTAGCTGATAATTCCTGCACCGCCCAGTGCCACAACGATCAGCCTATCATTCTCCCTGATGGGCGGCGATCTTCTCGATTCGGGTCGCATATCATCGAGTGCTTCAACTACCACGGATCACGCGTAATCGGCTCCGCTCGCCTCTCATTTCGCCCGAACAGATTTATTCCGGCGATGGTGAATGACACGAACTACGGGGCAAAGACGACTTTGACCGTCGTGGTCGCACCAATTGTATTGCCTCTGCCATGCGCCTTCGCGGTAGGTCGCGATCTCACCGTGGTCTGCACTGCACACATATTGAGCGGCCGGCCTGCACTTGGTCCGAGCCGGAAAAATACGCTTCAATCAGCTTGGCCACGGGTATCAACAGTATGCGAGCATGGACTGGGCTGAATTGTTCTCGAAGATGGTACTTCCTCATGATCTCCAATTTGCTCGGACTGGCTCTAGAGGACCGTTTAGCGACGACTTGCACATTTTACGCCGTCGGCCTGATTTGCTCGGATACGCGTGGCGCGCCAACTCGCTCGTCCGAATTGCCGCCTAAAGGTGAGACCGCTGTACTTGGCTGCGGACGCACCCAAGTGAACAACCCCTGTCAAAATGGCGTCGCGAAGCGTCCCTTCGAACTCGTAGTCCAAGGCCAAAGGATCGCCCGGCAATTGTGAAAACAGCTTCAATTTCGATCCAAATATGTTGCCTCGGCAATTACCCGAGACCTCGGCACCGATGTGCGTGCCCGCTATATTTTGGCGATCCTGTACCAGCAGAAACGAATGGACTGCGCTGCCGTGAAGAAAGTCGATAAAGACCTGCCATGCTCCCGCCAGCTCCCCGAAAACGCCCACTTGTGGTGCTGCTGGCGCTGAAGCCGGTTCTGCGATGGCATGAACGATCGAGCGGCCAACGATCTCGGCTTCGACTTTGGTCAGATTGGTCGGATCGACTACGATCCGTTGTGGGCGTTGCCAACAGTCGTGCAGCACAATGCGCGGACGCCCGCTGGCCAGCCTCCTGGCGATCACGTCCGCGTTTACTGGGAATGTCTTAGCCTGCCAGGAAACCGCTATTCGTGGATTGCAGAATGCAGAGCTGGCTCTATCTCTTCGACGGACAGGCCAGGCACGCTCAAAAACCCGCGCTTCATTATCGAAATACACTCGCGCCATCTTTCCATCGCACGAGCAGACCCTCCCTTTACCCATTGCTCCAACGCGACGTAAGCACCAATAATCTCGTCTTTACCAACCTTCATTGACCGACCAAACGATTGGCCAGGAGGTCCATTCAGGTACGCTGCTCGACATAGTCTTTCCGAGCCAAGTAAGAAGCCCGTAGATTGCGGTCCGCGGGTATACTTGCCACCTGAATGAATCAGTAGATCGGCTCCATTTTTAAGCCAAACGTTGGGAAAGCTTGGAGCTGCTCCGGCCCCGTCCACAATCAGCGGAACTCCCAGTTGTTTGGAGCGCAGAGCGATTTGGTCAAAGGACAAGACCGACTTTGGAATATCTGAGGCAACAAGGCATATTGCTGCGATCGTCTCAATTGGAAGCTGATCCACGTCTGCGGCACGGCCGATAGGAAGCACCATACAACCGACTGCTCGAATTGCATGCTCGTAAGCCATTCGCTGATCAGCAGCGACAACCACCACTTTCTCGCCTCGTAACGGGAGCTTCAGCATCTTTTCTGGATCGTTACCAGCTACGCAAGCAGCAACCGCCTGACTTACTGCTGCTGCACTTCCAGCGGTCACGAGCCCCCATTCGGCACCTGTGAGCGCAGCCAATTTCCGTCCAACCGCTTCCGCCAGTTCATCCAGAACGACAAAGCCTTGCCTGGACGCTTCCATTGCGGCGAGCACAGACCGCGTTGGATTGCATCCGCCGTAAGAGGTACGTACGCCGGTGCAATTAATGATCGGTTCAACGCCGAGATCCCGGAACATTTGACCTGCAGCGGGGCTGTCATGCGGCGCATGATCGCAATCATCTAAGCTCATTCAAGCACCTCTCTAACACTTTCGGTCAGAGCCGACGCCGATCGCACTGCGGACGTCAAGGAAACAAGAGTAGCTCGAGCGCGTACAAGATCTGGTCCCCTGCTCTCAGCAAAGGAGGCTGGAGCAGTCTTCGCAACCTTCTTCCGAAGGTCGACAAGGACCCGCGCATAGCGTCGGCGGTTCGATCTATGCTCAGCATCTAATAGCATGCGATTTGACGGACGTCCGTTATGCGGCTTTCCCTCCTCCGCCACCCATGACGGCGCCCCGAAGCATGATGTCTACTCGGCAACCCCTGCCGCGTCGCGAGCAAGAGCCATCAAAACTCGTGCCACTTCGCTGATGAGCCGGACTCCCACTTTATTTCTTCTCAATCCGTTCGGCTCTGCGACACAATCGAAACACGAGTGTGGCGAACCCAACAAACCTGACAAAGCGTCGTATCGCTTTGCTTACCGTTAGCGAGCTTTTCCCATTCCGATGATCGGAGCGTGAGTGCGTCATGTTGAGGCTTGTCCAGCGTTGACGATGCAGATCGCGAATTCCTGGTGCGTGAAGCAGTCGGCCGGCCAATTGCCGGTTCTGATCGCATCTCAACGATCGTCGACAAATCGCCATCGTTCGCCGATTTGACCGTTGAGCGGCGTCAGCAACGTGCATCATGTTTTCGGCACTTCAGACGCAGGGAGAAAACTCTCGCTGCTACCGCTCGATCCGGCGTCCGAGCGCATCTTGAGCCTGCGCAGCAGCGGCGCAGACTCCATAACAGCACGAATCGCATTCCGGACCCGCTCGTGAGACTGAGCCAGTCGCGCGCAGGGCCGAACGCCCCCGCCGTTGCGGTTCGGCTTATTCTTCGCCTTCGTAGAGCAGCTCGGGCGGCAGGTCCACCAGCGCCTTAACGATCCAACTCCGAGCAATCACATCTGACGGTTCCATGACGAGTACTCGCGCGTCTCTGAACGCGCGCTCGATCCACGCGACCGCCTTTCGATCTGCGGGTTTAGCAAACGTGTTGTTGATTGTAGAGCGATCTCACCAGACGCCACTCTAGAAGGACACGAACGCAGCTGACCTACAACCTCGCGCATGGTCAAATGGCCTCACTCTTTCGAAGATGTTGCTGCGCATTACCCGCGCGCCTGATTTGGACTCATGATCAATCCACTCAGAGATTGTTTGACGATGCGAGCCAAAGACAAACCACTTGACCTTGCCCCCAAGTTTTATCCAATCCTGAGTTCGCCCGGTCGTTGGATTTGCCCGGTTGGGCGGTGGGAGCGACGGGAGCTGGCGCGGAGCCTTCGGCATAGCGAAGCGCCAGATCCCGGCGCGGGTGACAGGTGAAGGCGAACTCGGAGGGCGTTTTCCGAGCTGCGAGTGGGGTCGTGCATCGTTGTAATCGGCCCGCCAGCATCCGAGTGCGACGCGAGCTTGGGCCAGTGACGTGAACAGCGTCTCGTTCAGCAATTCATCCCGCAGCCGGCCGTTGAAGCTCTCGATGAAGGCATTCTGCATGGGCTTGCCCGGCGCAATGTGGTGCCATGCGACGCGGCTCTGATCCGCCCATGTCAGGATGGCGTTGCTGGTCAGCTCGCTGCCGTTGTCGTTGACCACCATTTTCGGCTTGCCGCGCTCGTCATCAGCCGGTCCAGTTCCAGCAGCCGCTTCAGCCGCGTGTTCTCATCCTCCAGCGCCTTCAGCCGCTTAGCCTCCGACACCCCATATCGCCGAACTTCGCCTTCCATTTGTAGATGCTGGCGTCGCTGACGCCGTGCTTGCGGCACAGGTCGGCAACCGAAACGCCGGCCTCGTGCTCTTTCAAAATCCCGATGATCTGCTCTTCCGAAAAGTGGCTGCGCTTCATGCCCTGGTCCTTGTCGTGGGGCAGAACGAACTTCCAACTGGATTGAGCCCGTGGGGCAAGGTCAGTGCGGCGCACCCTAGCCGTCACCGTTTTCCTTGATCACCGGACCTCAGAGCAGGAAAAAACGGGGGCCGCCCGCTACCGGCAAGGGAACGCTAGTCGGCGTTCGCCTGCAGCCTGAGGAACTCTCAGCCGTCGACGAATGGATTGCAGAGCAGGACACGGCCCCCGGCCCGGAAGCTATTCGGACGCGCGGGCACTGAACGCGAAGCTGAAAGGGTAGCTTGCCTCTAGGCGCGGGAACCGGCTTCAACGGTTGCTAAGAACACCCGGAGTAGAGGTAAGAACGCTCCTCATCTTCGTGGGGTGGTCTCATCTTCCCGTATCTTTCGACGACCGCGTAAATCGCCTCATAATTTGAACGCTGCAGCTTCCCGCTGTACTCATACCCTTTTCGGGCAGCAATATTTTGCAATGTGGAATAGTAGCCGGGTAGATTTCTTTTTATTGCCTCTTCAATGCGCGGGACCAACGTTGCGTCTCGCGAGTGCGAATCCACCTTGCCGGCTAATATGGCGTTGCTAACTATAGTAAGCTGATGGAAATAGTTGTCGCCCGCCGTCGCAATCGACAGGAAATCATCGAACGTCGGCTCTTTCTTCTTACTGATATATTTCTGAAGGGCATTCGTGAATTCCTGATAGCGCGCGTTTTGCGCCAACATCAAGTCTCTGCCATTCTCGAAGAGTTTTTGTTTTGCGTCCAATCGCTCCTTTTTTGTCAGCGTCCATCGAGTCGCTAGAAAGCCGATCGCACCTCCAAAAATCCACTGGACCGGAGAGAAGTTATCCTTAGCGAGTCCAAACCAATAAGCGAGATCGATCACTTTTGTTCAGCTAGCCGTAACAACGTGTCAATGGTGTCCCCCTCCGATGCATAGACCCGCGTGCGATAGTCTGGGAAAATTTGCTTAGCTGCCGAATCCCCAGCAGCATCCCTCGCCATGCCTTGCCGGATGAGTTCTCGAACGCGATCGGCCCAACGACGGCCCTGCAAATCACTCGGTTCACTTGCGAGGCCATATTTTATAAGAAGTCCGTGACCTGCAGCAGCCATAAGCCCTCCCGTTTTAATATCCTCAATCGACCATAGAGGGTCCACGTTCGCGTTTTCAAGTATCAGATGTCAAGGAAGTCAAATAGTTGCGAATAACGAGTCTCGATGCGTTCTAACACCGTACTTTTACAGGGATCGGCGCGGGGTTGAAAGCCAGTTAGGTCAGGCCCAACTCTTCGCTAGCCCTCCCCAGTGTGGCGGATTGCCATGGCTGACAGACCCAGCGTCAAACTGATCAGAGTTGAAGATACCCCCTGTGTCGTCGCCAACGTGCGCGAGCCCGGCGATTCGATGGGCGACCCTTAAGTCGTTTTTAGACAAACAGACCAATCATGACGTGGAATGGACCGGTGAAGCGTGGGCCTCCAGCAAGAGTGGTGATTTCGGCGGATATGCCGACAACTACCCCGCCTGAGTGCTTTTGTCCGCACACTTAAAGGCCGCCGGTGAAGGCACTCAGTCGCGCCGCCCGTCAATTTACCCCCTTTCAACCAACGGGCTGTCGAGAGTGCAGTCGAAGTTCACGTTCCCGACCGTGCCTCGATGCTTCGAGATAAACTCCGGTATGCGGTTCGGCACGTCGTCGCTGCTGATCGTTCGCAAGATCAGCGCCTCCAGGGCGTCCTGGGCAAATATCCTGCCGCATGTCGTAATTGTACTTGCGACTTATGAGTGAGAGAACCCATTCGCAGTCTCCCGGCCCCATCTCGAATGGGGGAATTTCTGGCTGCGGCTCCGTGAGACTGAAGAAAGCCGGCGCGGGCACAATCTGAAAGCGCATCAGATGACTCCGCGAGAGCGGATGCCGGGCGTTGGAAATCATAAACCTATCGAGCTCCGGCTTGACGATGCGCCTAAACTTTAGAGTGTTGAAGCTGCAGATGGCCGGCGTTGTCGCTGTCCCGCGCGTACTCTGAGACAGGGTCCGGCCGCGCTGAACCGCTTCTACGACGCAGCGCTCTTGCTGAGGTATCATTGTCGGCGGGGCAAACGTCTCTCGCCACCGATGACAAATCCGGCAGTAGCGCTCGGGCCGCTTCGTTGTAAGCCGATCCTATGGCCAACGTTCGACCCAGCGAGAAAATGACCGCGCTTGCAATGGGTACGAGTAAGCTTCCGGCTGACACTCTGCCTTGCGGTGAGCGCATTCTTCGCGACCAGCGCCTTCGCTCAGCGCCCCCATTCCGGGTTTTCACGACAACGAACGAAGAAGGCCTCTCAACTCCCAATTCCGCGGCGCCGCACTCCGTCTGGCGCAAATTTGCCGGTCGTTACCGCCGTCACGGAAAAGCCGGCCTCAAGACGGGCAATGAAAGCCTCGGGATCCTTCAAACCAATTGCGCCCTCCCCTAAGCGCAGAATCGCGCTGCGGAAGGCGGCTCCTGAGACGCGGCGGCAAAGAGATCGGTGTGTGGTATCCACAATCGTGTCGCCGACGTGATCAACCTTAATCCCCGCGCGATCGTTATCTCTCCTGGTCCATGCACTCCAAGCAGGCCCGAGTATCTATGTCCGTTATCCGTCGTGCAGTTTCATCCGGAATCGATACTCGCCGAATACGGGTATCTGTTGCTCAAAAATTTCTTGCGGCTCGCAGCCCCTCGCTGAACCGAGGATGTAGGCCAAATCGACATGAGCAGGGAGCTGACATCCCCAAAAATGCCGAAGCAGCCAAGCTTCAGCGCTTGGTTGTGAGAACGGAATGACAAAGCTTGAGCTCGGCGTTCTATAGGCTGGTGTGACTTTCTAACATTGGCCTGCTGCCTCGCTAGAGATCGATCGCAGAGAAAAGCGTCAGAAGTCGCGCGCGTCGGTGCGGCGCCATGCGCAGAGCCGGTGCGTTTTGTAACACAGCGGGCGCGGAGTACAGAGCCAAAGCCATCAGTCACTCTCCGGATGCTCCGGAGTCCGTGCTGCCTGCCAGAACTGGCAGGGGACTCGGTTCAGGTTTGACGTATTCTGCAGCCGAACTCTATGGGGGGCGGCCCGAGCCACAGCTTAGGGGCGTCCGGGCAGTCGAACCGATGTTTGACGCCACCTATCCGTTGAGAGCCGTCATGTAAGCTAGCGTCACAATTTCGATCACGACTTGGAAGTCGGTGATCACTCGACTGGCCAACTTGAACCGCCAGGTCACGGATGAGACATGATGACTCAGCTTTTGGAGCCTCGTTGGCCTGACTCGGCTCCGCTGATTGTTTTTGTTGGCAGGGACCGGCGCGGTAACTGGGTTGCCCGCGAACAAGGGGGCTCCTTTGGCGGCCTTTTTGTCAACCGCGCCCAAGCTTTGAAATATGCTCTTGTCGAGAACGGCGGCCGTCCAGAGAGCATCATCGAGGTGACATGTGAGATCGAACTCGATATTCGGACCAACTCATGAACTACATGGAGAGCGTAGGCCGGGGATCCTCCAGGTGGGAATCCCATCGTTCATGTCATGATAGTCGTCCGACCTTGGCCTCGTGATAGTCTGAGGAGCAGCGGCTGCTCAGGCTTCGCGCTCGCTGCCTGGCAGGTCGGCGAAATCAAATTTATACGGATTGGACGCGATCGAGCCGATCGCCGTGCAGATGCGCAGCACGGTGGACAGCGCCTCGGGCGACGTCTCGTTCGGATCAGCTACGAAACGTCACCCCACACTTGCGTCGGAAGTGATCCGTCGCCCCCGATCTCCAATCGATACCTGACATCGCACTATTTCCCCGCAAGCTCTGAATGCACAAAGGAAACGGCAGGGGTGTGACGATTTAAGGCTGCACTCATTTTTTGATGCGCTTCTGCGATGGAATGATCGACTTTTGCGATGACCAAGAACTCACGTCCGCTTTTGATACCGCCACTCTTTCCTTTCGCCGCTCCGGTGCGGGCGATCGCGTCTGCCCCGATGCGCTGGCTGGCCAGATGACGCAGCCAAGGGATCCGGGTGACGCGTGCGAAAGATCGAATTCTGGCACGCCGGCAACGAAGCGAGATCCCATGTGAAGATCGCGATGACGCGACCCCGATATATCGACCTGTAGAAACCGGACGTGCGAGACTCGCACCTTTGCTGCACGGTATGGGCAAGCAGTCCATGAAGACAGGCCAATCTCCACCGGCGCTAGTCATAGCGCTAGGTTGGTTGCTGGCTGGTTGAGCCGCTCAGCCCGGAATGCAGGTGGAGCGATCGCCATTGCGACCGGACATGGGAATTGAGGCGAGTGGTGGCTCGTTCGTTATACGATTGCAGCGCCCGGAACAGCACGTCCAGAGTGACCCGCCCCTCGACCAGCTTCCCCTTGAGTTCGCGCCCCAATCCCTCGAGCGCATCACAAGCGGCAATCACTCCTGAAGCCTCGGCTTCAGTCGGCTCATTCGCTGCCAGCGCCGGTCCGAGGTGCAGGAGCCAATCGATCGCGGCGGCCCGCGCATCATCCCGCGTCTTCGACGGAAATAACTCCTCCCAGTGCGCTTCCACCATGCCATGCAGGACGCCCAGGCCGACGGCAAGACCCTCATATCCCTCGACCCGAAACAAGCCATAGGTAGCCCAGGAGGCGACCAGAATGTCTTTTGACCGGTTCGACAGGATGTTGAGCGACAGAGCATTGACCTTGACCCAGTCAACCGCAGCCGGCCCGTCCAGGTCCATGAGCCGAACCTCGGCCTCGAGCCGTTTGAAGACGGCTGTCTGTCGAATATTGTTGCCGGCAGGTCGAGGGCCAGGCACAGGCGTAGCACCGTGGCGCGAGCGCATAGCAATGTTGTCGCGGACCACGATCCAATAATCGATCACGCTGACAAAACCACACGCGCGTTGAGATGGGTCGCGTCATTGGAAAAGTCGATTTCGTGCCCGCTCCAGACAATGAACTGAGAGCAGATGATGTTGTAAGCCACCACTGCCACTCCTTGCACGGGCGCTGCTGTTGACGTGCCTCAATCAAGGCTCATGCCAATTCCGATAGCTTGATTGTAAACGCTATTTGCTTAATCGGACGTGTCATAGGCGCGACAACGTGTTGCACACCCAACATCAGAGACTCTGGGGGCGCGTAGACCGGGGTAATCATTAGCCCGCGGAGCCTTCAGCGCAGCTGAACCCCGTTCCGCGCTCGCCCCGATAGCAGAACGAGGTTCATGATTTTTCACCCCGAGCTCGGGGCTTCGTCGGCGGCGGAGTGGAGGCTTGAGGAGCGATTAGATATGATCCTGCGCACCTGTGCCGAGACGCACCAATTCCGTGGCTCGGTCAACTATCAACTCTCGCCATTGATCTAGATGACAGCGCTATGCCACCTATCGAGTGATGAACGTCGGTCTCGGTCAACGGAGGCAATCGGCATGCAGGACCACTCGCAGTCTCTCCTCCCCAACGGCTTAATCAATCCGCAGACTCCTCACTTGTTGAACTGATGCGCGCTCAAAATCAATTCCAGCAGCGAACTTTCCTTCCTCACGGAAGCGCTTGACGGACTCTTTGCCGCGATTGCTGAGCGCGCAGGCTTCGAGGGTCTCTGGGCGTCGCGCCTGTCAATCGCCTGCTCTCTTGGATACCGCGACGCCAACGAAGCGTCATGGAGTCACCTCGTCGAGTAGTCGAGCGGATCGTAGACTCAAGCCAGCTTCCTGTCCTGGTTGACGGCGACGGTGTCTTTGGGAATTCCAACAATGCTCGCCTGCTGGCGCGCGAGCTCCGCAAGCGCCGGCGCTGCCGGCCTCGCGCTGGAGGACAGCTGTTTTCCGAAGATGAACTCGTTTGTTGGCGATCGGCACCCCCTCGCCGATATCGACGAATTCTCCGGTCGCTTGCGTGCCGTAAAGGACGCAGTCGCGGACGACTTGATCCTCGTAGCCAGGATCGAGGCTTTGATCGCGGGCATGGAATGGACGACGCTATTTTGCGCGCTCACGCTTACGCCGACGCAGGAGCTGACGGGATACTCATTCACTCGCGAAAGAGTACACCGGACGAGATACTTTCGTTCGTCAACGCCTGGCAGAACGGTTGCCGATCGTGATCGTTCCAACCAAATACTATCGAACACCGGGCTCAGCGTATCGTAATGCCCGCATCTCCACGGTGATCTGGGCCAACCATGCCATGCGAGCTGCAATAGCGGCAATGCAGCGGGTCTGCGGTCGCATCATCGCTGAGGAGAGTGCTGCCAGTGTTGAGCCCAACATTGCGACACTCGACCAGCTATTCGAATTGTTGAGGTACGACGAACTCGCCGGCGCAGAAGCGCGATATTTGCCTCAGCCCCTTGACCGACGACAATAGGCTACATGCACACAGCGGCGTTCACTTCTGACGGACCGATATGCTGCACTTCTTCCCTCGCAGTCAGGTTTGACTGCAACCTTGTAACGACTGCCGTCATATTGGAGATATCCTCAAATGGCGCAACAGCCCTCACGTGGCCCAAACGTGTAGTCTTACCGTCTCCGGGCTCGATATGTTGAACTTTACGCTACTGCAGCACCATACCTGACCGCCTGAGGCACTCGTCGGCGCTTTCAGCGCCTGGAAATAGCGGCACGCAACGGCGTGCGATGAAAGGACGAATGGCAACCCGTGCTCCCCGAGAGTGCTATCATTCTCGCCGCCGGCTGCGGCTCTCGCCTCCGTCCTCTGACAGATCTGCGGCCGGACAGCTCGTCGAGCGCTACGCCGCTCGTCTCGTCGAACAGAGGCTCGTTCGGCACAGGACGTGGCGTTACCTCAACGTAGTTGGCGGGCTGCTGAGTTGGATCAGGCCGTCGCTACAAGCTGGTCGATCTCGATGAGCAGGTCGTTGAGCGGTACCTCCGACATCGAGGCGGGAGGCAGTCTATCCAACCTGGTGACCGGGCAGCGCTCAAGCGATGGTTGTCGGTGCTGCGCGAGGAAGGCGCGATCGCGCCGTTGGTGCTACCGCCTCTCACCCCGCACGAACGGATCTTCAAGGAGTTCGATGCCTACCTGCGATCAGAGCGCGGCTTGGCCCCGAGGTCCATCGTACGCCATCTCCCGGTCATCCGCAGGTTTTTGCACGAGGTGTACTCCGGCGGCGCCGCCGCCCTGTGCAAGATCGACCAAGAGGACGTGATCCGCTACATTGAGCGCCACGCCCAGGATTGGAGCCCAGGAACAGGCAAGGCAATGTGCTGGTCGCTGCGTGCCTTTCTCCGTTACCTCTACCATCGGGGGCTGAACGCGCGCCTGTTGGCGGATTGCGTTCCATCGATGCGCCGATGGAAGCTCGCAACTCTACCGACCTATCTGCCTGCCGCTCAGGTGCGGAAGGCTCTCGACGGTTGCGACCGAGAGACGGTGATGGGACGCCGCGACTACGCCATTCTGTTGTTGCTGGCCAAGCTCGGCCTGCGGGCCGACGATGTTGCGACGCTCACCCTCGACGATATCGGCTGGCGCGCCAGCGAGATACTCGTTCGCGCCAAGGGCCGACAGCGTGCACGAATGCCGATACCGCCAGACATTGGCGCGGCTATCGTTGCATATCTGCGCAATGGCCGCCTAAAGTCGTCGTGCCGACGGCTGTTCGTCCGCACACTCGCGCCACATGTCGGCTTTGCTTCCGCATGCACGATCACCATGATCGCCAAGGCCGCTCTCGATCGCGTTGGAATCGAAGGTTGCGCCCACCGCGGCGCCCACATCTTGCGACCCAGTCTCGCTACCGAGCTTCTCCGATCTGGCGCGAGCTTTTCGGAGATCGGACAGTTGCTGCGACACGAGAACCACGACACCACCCGGATTTTACGCGAAGGTCGACATCGATGCGCTGAGAACATTGAGCCTGCCCTGGCCGGGAGGCGTGCAATGAGCCATATGCGCGCCGCACTCTATAAGTACCTGAGCATGCGCAAGGGGTTTGGATACACGTACGAGCATCAGCCCCGTCGGCTCGCCGACTTCGTCGCCTTCATGGAGAAGCGCAAAGCCAGGATCATCACGACGAAGCTGGCAATGGAATGGGCAACGCTGCCGCCCGATCGTCATGCATCCTGGGCGCTGAGATTCAGCGACGTGCGCGGGTTCGCGCGCCATGTCGCCAACTACAATCCGAGAACGGAGGTGCCGCCCGTCGGGATGCTGCCCGGATGGAAGCGGGCCAAGCCCTATGTCTACAGCGACGCGGAGATCGATGCGTTGCTGACGGCAGCGCTGGCTCTGCCGCCAGCGGGCGGGCTGCGCCGATGGACCTACCATACCCTGTTCGGGCTGATCGCGTTGACGGGCGTGCGCATATACGAGGCGATGGGCCTGGAGCGTGATGACGTCGACCCCGACCGGCGTGCTGACGGTCCGGCTGACCAAGTTCGGCAAGTCGCGGCTCGTACCATTGCATCCCACGACGAGAACCGCGCTGCGCGACTACGCCGACCAGCGTGATGCTCTGCTCGGATCACGCTGCGGCTCGACCTTCTTTGTTGCCGAACAGGGAGGTCGCTTGCTGCACCAGTACGTTCATCGTGTCTTCTAGCGATTGTGTCCAGAGAGATCGGGCTGCGGCGCCCACGTGATCGTACAGGGCCACGAGTGGTATCTCTCGGCCTGCCCCTAGTTGTTGGAAGAAGCTGCGCGGCGTCTCGATCGGCGATGGGACGTGACGCCATGAAGCCCGCCTGCAACGTGGCCACGTTGATCGAGCGCTTCTTCACCGAGCGCCTCATGCGCCAGCGCAATGTCAGCGCCAACACGATCGCCGCTGTGGCTCGATCATGAATCGGTCGAGACGACGCAGACGTACCTGCACGCCCACCTCGCCCTCAAGGAAGCTGCCCTGGCGAATCTCAAGCCGTACGAGCGCGGCAAGCGAACCCGCTTCCAGCCGAACGACCATCTGCTCGCCTTCCTCGAGGCGCTCTGAACGACCAGACTATGCCGAATGGAATGGGGCTGCCGCGCACGCGATCGATGGTGCCAGCGTGACACCGGGGTACCAAATCCGTTCGGCATAGTTCGGCGGGCGGCATAAACCTGTAAGCTGAACGAGGTCGATCCGCTTGCCTGCCTGGCCGGCGCGCTCAGCAGGTGTCAATGGCCACCTAAACAGCGAAATTGATCAGCTACTTCCCCGGGCCGATCGCGCGCAATCCCTCAAAGCCGTGGCCTGAGAACGACGCTTACCGAGTATCAAAAAGTAGATCAGATGTAGCCGGATACAGCTATCTTACGCATAGGCTCCGCCTCCAGCCCAGCTTTTCGCGAGTATTGTGGGACGCAGTAATTGCCTGTTGGTCAACTACTAATGCTAGCTGTTGATTGTGCGTGCAGAAGCATGCCTTATTTTTGCGGATGTTCGTCGGATCAGTCATCACCTATAACGTGCTGCGGCATGGATCATCAATCAAGATCGGTTGTCGTTAACGGCTCTGATCAATGCGCCGGGCTCGCCGCGCACAGGAAAGCTTGCTACCTCAACTCTGTTCTAGCCAATTTGCAGTGGCAGCGTCCGATGATGGGAGGGTGCTTCGAAAAAGCAGAGTGCCGTTCTAGTAGATGTCACAGAAATCAACCGCGATCCCTGGTAGCCGCGAGAAGTCGAGCATTCGAGAGACGCAGTTCGCCCCATGAGTACGAGGACGTAGCTGGTACAAGGCACGAGCGATAGTGCAATTGAAAGGAGATGCGCCATGCAACGCAATGGTGAAATGAAGCTCGGAGTGATGCTTTTTTCGGTGGGATATCACGAAAGTGCCTGGCGCGACCCGGACGTTCCAGCGAATGGCGGAGTTGATTTGGACTATTATGCTCATTTGGCAGCTCTCGCTGAACGTGCCGCATTTCACTTCATATTTCTTCCCGATTTCCTAAGCGTATTAGAACCAGACGATGCAATAATAGCTCGTGTAAGCCGAAGCAACGGATTCGAGCCGATAACGTTATTGTCGGCACTTTCATCGAAGACCCAAGACATCGGACTTGTCGGGACGGCAACGACGACCTATCACCAGCCCTATCATCTTGCACGCAATTTCGCGTCACTTGATCATCTATCGCGCGGCCGAGCGGCCTGGAACATTGTCACCTCGGGGGCTAGCTCCGAAGCGCCAAATTTTGGCGAAACGGATCTTCCAGATCATGATGCGCGCTATTCTCGAGCGAGAGAATTTGTAGACGTCGTCAAGGGGCTTTGGGACTCGTGGGAAGATGATGCTTTCATTCGCAATAAGCAGGATGGCATCTTCGCTGACACCACGAAGTTGCATTTGCTTTGCCACCGAGGGGAATACTTATCAGTTAGAGGCCCACTGAATATCGCAAGGCCGCCGCAAGGGTACCCCGTGTTGGTTCAGGCTGGCGCATCCAATGCTGGAACAAGATTCGCCGCTGAAGTCGCGGAAGTGGTGTTCACAGCCGAACCATCTTTGGAGAACGGTAGAAGATACTACGAGACCCTCAAGGAGAAGGCGCGCGCATTGGGGCGCAAGGACAGCGAGGTACTAATTATGCCGGGCATTGTTCCAATCATTGGGAGGACGAAGGAGGAAGCATACGACAAGCTTCAAAGACTGCAATCGTATACGCACGTCGACGTGCAAATTAGGGCGGCTGAGCGTTTGCTGGACACTGAGCTGCATTCGATTGATCTTGATTCATTAGTTCCCGCGAGTCTACCGCAGACCAATGTCATCCAGAGTCGTCAGAAGCTGCTGCTCGATTTGGCCGCACGCCAAGCACTTACATGGAGGCAATTGATCCGCTTGGTAGCGGACAGCAAAGGCCATCTCATGGTGGTTGGCACACCGGACGAAGTGACGAACGCGATGGTGGACACATTTGATCAACGTGCGGCGGACGGATTCAACTTGTTGCCAGCGACTTGTCCTGGCGGACTCAAGGACTTCGTTGATCTCGTTGTTCCCGAGCTGCGCCGACGAGGTAAGTTCAGATCAGGGTATTCCGGGCGAACCCTGAGAGACAACCTCGGTCTTAAGCGACCGGTCAATCGTTTTACGAAACAGCTGTAAGCACACGTTTGTGAAACGCGTCCGAGCTGGAGCGAGATTCAGCTCGGACCTACAGGTGCAAGATAGTCGGATTTGATAGCGAAATGGATCTCGACCCTGATCCTACGGTTCTAAGCTTCGACGAGGCGGGAAGGCTGTCTGCGAATCCCCTTCATTGAGGGGGCGACTCCTAAATTTGGCGCGCTGGGAAATTACCGATCGTCCTCTGGCCGCGGCCACGGTGTACGGCTCATCTATCAGGCCGAATCCTGAACGGGCCGCCATCGGTCGGTGGTTGCTGTGGCCCCGAAGACGGACGTTGATCGCCACAGGATGAATCCGCCACGATTTGGGCGATGGAGTACAAAGACGGGGGGTAAGCTGCGCCTGGCAAGCGCTACCAGTTGGCGCGATCAGTTCATGTCTCTCGGTTCGAATTGGGCAATTCAAGCTGTGCATCTTTGTAGAAGGCGCGGGCTAATCGGAATAGAGCTTCTCCGAACCCAAACGCCGCGTGAGTGTCGTCCCGCGGAGGGCCCCTCTCTAGCAAAATGGCGCGACACCTCCAGGCGAGGTCAGCGCTGCCGGGGGCGGGTACGGTCAAGTCGACGACAGGCAATGGACCTATGAACGCCCATTGTTGCTCACGAGGGATACGGGTAGTCGGACCTTGCTCTATCGGACTCGGGAAGCTTTGATGGCACCGACTTGTCAGGTCTATTCTACGCGACGCATGCATCAGTTCCTGAATCGTTCAGGAAACACGCCGCGGGCGACAAAGTGATCGACGGGTGAACGGCTGCTCGGCTGTTCACGCTCCAGCAGACTAAGCGGCAGATGAGCGCCGTCCCCCTTGCGCCCAACGGCGATCGCTATTTCGACCGCAAAGCCCTCGGGCACCCTGAGCAGGGCGCGCGCCTTCTCCATGTCAAATCCGCTCATGCCATGTGCACCCCAGCCGAGGGCAGTTGCCTGATTGGCAAAGTTGGCCCAGGCTGCACCGGTATCGAAGGAATGCGTGCGCGAAAATTGCTGCTGGCTCTTCCCAGCTGGCGAGAAGTTCTTCCTCGACAGAAGATAGATCAGCGCCGCCGCATGTCGCGCCCAACCCTGGTTGAAGTCGATCAAAGGGGCAAGAAATGCTTCGAACTCTGTCTGACCGCGCAAGACATAAAGAAATCGCCAGGGCTGAGAATTGAAGCCGGAGGGAGCCCACCGGGCGGCCTCAAAAAAGGTGTTCAGAACTTCTTCAGAGATCTGATCGGGGTTGAACCCGCGCGGCGACCAGCGATTGACAAATATCGGGTCTGCGGGATGTTCGGGGACACGAATTCTGGGAGGGCACGCTTGGTTGCTCATTCTCTTTTCCTTCGCCTGCTTGTCACCCCACGGCGCTCGCCGGCCCACTCATGCGGGCGAGCGCCGCCTCTCTACCCCTGTGAGAGTTCGCGATAGCCTTTACTTCCGTGGGCAATTTGCGTGCCATGGCCAGAGCGGCATGTGATAGGCGCTTGGCAAAAAAGGCATGCTCTTCTGCAAGTGCCACTGTGGAAGCTCGTGTCCCTTTGCTAATTTTCCGAGTATTCAATCGCGATGGCGAAAATGGAGTAAGATGACACCGGTCGCCTCTAACAGGATCTAAACGTCGCTAAGCAGGCTCCCTTGATACTTCCGACAAAGTCCTTCGGCGGTTTTCCGCCATTAGCGAAGCCCGATCGTGACGGCGAAGCCAGATAGTTGGTGGTTGCCTCTCGTGCCGGCCTGACACCGTGGGTGTAGGCTGTGCGTAGGCCTTCTTTTTGAGAGTAATGCACCTTGTGTCTGGAATCTCCGTAAGCTGTGCGGATCACGACATTGCACGCCAAATCTCGTTCTGGTTATGCGCCACTCGCGCTGGCATAGATCCTGCTCCGCTCTTATCTCGGTATAGCTAGGAGGACGCCATGCAACTTGGCACGCCAGCTTCCATTGCCTTCGGTCACCTGCGAATCGGCATATCTTCTTACTGTAATCTTCGCTGCAAGCACTGCTATGTGCACGAAGATTATCGAGATCAAGACAAAGGACTTTTGGAGCAATCACAACTATCTGTTGATGAGATTACAAATTTCGTTGATCATCTTATTGAGAAATATTCTCTGAGGAAGGTCTCGTTAAGCGGGGGGGAGCCGCTTCTCAACGTCGTATTTCCACGCTCTGCGGCAGTCATAGCCCACGCCAATAGGCGAGGCCTTGAGGTGCAATTGAACACGGGCGGCCTTGGTGAGGTCGAAATTCGAGACGTCGTCTCAATGTTCGACGATCCACAGAAGCTTGTTTTACGGTTTAGCTTCGATGGTGCAAACAGAGAAACCGTGGACCACTTCTGCGGTAGGGCAGGCGTTTACAGGTCCGCACTCCGCCAGATGTTTGAAGCAGTCCATTGCGGGGCTTTGGTCCAAGCTAGAATTACGATTAATCGGCACAACATCGGTGAGGCGCTGGACGCTTACAGGCTATTGTCGTCCATCGGCATTGACGCCTTCAGGGTCAAGCCGATATTCGCCTCGGCCGTCGCGCTCGATAGCGAGGACGCGCTTCTCGTTTCAATCGACGACATTAGAGTCCTGCAGGAGGCCATGATCAGAATGGCTGCCGAGACATCAACGCGCCTCGAACTGCCGCCACCTATCCTTGTTGACACGTCGAAGCCGCGGCCCAATGTGAAGTATGCCGAATGCGACTGTGGCATTGCCTCAGTCTTTCTCTCTATAAATGGTGACCTCTATCCATGTCCTCATGTCATCGGGGATCCCGGCAGCGCGGAGTACTTCGTTGGTAACGTTCGACGGTCCGGATTCGATCTAGAGACTGCTTGGCGAACGTCACCCGCCGTCCAGAGATGCCAGGCCATCAACGGCTGCGCCAACTGCCCTTCGCAGCTAACTCTCCTGAAGAACGTCCACAAACGTGCTCTTGCCTGCGCGTGATATCGAAACTCACGAGCCGTCCCCATCCGGCTCGCGAAGCGAGGGCCAGCACTGCTGGATTCGAACCTTCCGGTGGTTTTTTTCTCCGGGATCCGAAGTGTAACAGCGTCACAAGCAAGCGGCTTTCGGAAACAGATGCGTCTAGTACTCGGGCTGGACTCCAATGACCCCAATGCCCGGGCCAACTACTTCCCTCTGATCGAATGTCCTTCCAACGGAGGAGGTGACCTTGCCCCCGAGTTTTATCCAATCCTGAGTTCGCCAGGTCGTTGGATTTGCCCGGTTGGGCGGTGGGAGGTGGGAGTGACGGGAGCTGGCGCGGAGCCTTCGGCATAGCGCAGCGCCAGATCCCGGCGGTGGCAGGTGAAGGCGAACTCGGAGAGCGTCTTCCATCCGAGCTGCGAGTGGGGTCGTGCATCGTTGTAATCGGCCCGCCAGCATCCGAGTGTGACGCGAGCCTGGGCCAGTGACGTGAACAGCGTCTCGTTCGGCAATTCATCCCGCAGCCGGCCGTTGAAGCTCTCGATGAAGGCATTCTGCATGGGCTTGCCCGGCGCAATGTGGTGCCATGCGACGCGGCTCTGATCCGCCCATGTCAGGATTGCGTTGCTGGTTCAGCTCGCTGCCGTTGTCGCTGACACCATTTTCGGCTTGCCGCGCTCGATCATCAGCCGGTCTAGTTCCCGCGCCACGCGGATGCCGGAGAGCGAGACATCGGCCACCAGCGCCAGGCACTCGCGGGTGCAGTCATCGATGCTCGAAGAGGCAGTAATCACATTCGAACCAAGCCGTTGCAAATCATTGGCGAATAAGATCGCGCTGTCGTTCCGCCTGATTCATGTTTCTGCTAGCTAATGCACAATGCAGCCGCTGCCCGAGACATAGGAACTTGAGTCAGATGTCGTCGCTTGCATCCAACAACTTCAGCCGATGATCCAAATATCGCAGAATTGCTACTCCGAACTAAGATGAGCTTGGCCTACTGCGATCTAACGCGAGCAGATAGGGAATGAAGCTAAATCCACGCTGACACAGAAGTGGGTTATGGAACGGAATTCAATGGCACTCGCATGATTGGCTTGATGAGAGCACCGCTCCACTTGAGTAGACGTTCGCCGAGATCCCTTCCCGGAGAGGGGTACCGAGCTAAGTTCGTCCAAACAATTGCATTCACAATCGCGAACTGAGTCGTAGTAATTGGCTCCGCACAAATAAGTTGTTCTAGATACGACTATGGATGCACGGTATGCTCTCACATGCGTGTTTTGACGGTCGAAAAAAAGAGAGGACGGACATGGAAAGGAAGCAGCCGGTGCTTGGAATCATTCAACTGGACTCCGTTCACGCGATAGAGGGGTCATCGGCGGAGCTCCTGGACCGGGGCGACGTGATGCCTTTCCTTATCGCAGATCCGTCACTCTGGCACCTGCCATTCCAGAGCGTGATTGCCAGAGGTGCTGACTCGGTTGCAAACAAGGTGCCTACTCCCGAAGCCGTTAGTGGCATCATCGGCGCGGCCAGTCGGTTAGATTCGCAAGTTCAACTGATCATTGGCGGCTGCGGCTATATGTGGGCATCCCGAAAGCATCTGTACGGGCGAACATCGACTGCCGCGCTAACCAGCGGACTTGAGTTTCTAAGCTTGGCCCTGCGGATGACCAACAAGCCAGTCGGCATTATCACCTGGGACGCCACGTCGCTTGTTTCTATGCTGGAAGATCATCCGGGTTCGGAGCGGTTCCGTTTCGTGAGCGTGGGTGATCTGACGGAATGGAGTAACGCATGGACCTGCCGATCCGCCTACCAAAAACCGGGGGGGTGGACAAAGGAGAGGATGGCGCAGCAGTTCGCGGAGCAGTTAGCCGAGGCGTTTGCAGACGATGGAGTCTTTAAAGACGTCGGCGTTCTGGTGATCGAATGCATGCTAGTCCCCGACTTCCGTGAGACGATCCGTACTGTCACTTCTCTTCCGGTCCTGGACCTCATTTATTTCGCCAAAGCTGCGCTCGAGTAACAAAAAGTAGATTGCACCTGCAGCAGCTACAGGACTGTTTCGGTAGCTCTGTTCCAATCACAGTGTTTTTGTCTCGAACTGGGGCGTCTCGATGAGCCAGAAACGCGCGTCGGTGATCCTCTCGCGGTTGTTCGATGCCCAAGAGGACTTGCAACGAGAATCACCGCACGCACCATACGGCGCAGACATCGTCGGAGTACGCAAGCGACGACGAGCCGAGCAGATAGGGTTTCCCTCTGTCGGTCTCGGTACCGCCAGTCCATACCGAGGATTTGTCCGCAAGGTTGAGACCAAAAGAAGTTCAAGCTCTGGTCCGGGCCATATCGTCTTTCCTGCAACCGGCCTGGCTTCCTCCAACTGCTTTGCGGGAAGCCAATTACTCGCAACTTGGTACGGCGTCACTGGGCTTGCTCATCTTGGCGAGCAACTGAGCTTCCACCTCGCCGCTCGCAAGCCCGTACTTTTTATAGAGCTCCTGTATGGCGCCGTTTTGAATCAACACACGCAGCTGCTCGCTGAATTTGTCGCGGTGACCTTGCCCCCGCCGATCCTGAGTTCGCCCGGTCGTTGGATTTGCCCGGTTGGGCGGTGGGAGCGACGGGAGCTGGCGCGGAGCCTTCGGCATAGCGCAGCGCCAGATCCCGGCGCGGGTGACAGGTGAAGGCGAACTCGGAGGGCGTTTTCCGAGCAGCGAGTGGGGTCGTGCATCGTTGTAATCGGCCCGCCAGCATCCGAGTGCGACGCGAGCNTGGGCCAGTGACGTGAACAGCGTCTCGTTCAGCAATTCATCCCGCAGCCGGCCGTTGAAGCTCTCGATGAAGGCATTNTGCATGGGCTTGCCCGGCGCAATGTGGTGCCATGCGACGCGGCTCTGATCCGCCCATGTCAGGATGGCGTTGCTGGTCAGCTCGCTGCCGTTGTCGTTGACCACCATTTTCGGCTTGCCGCGCTCGATCATCAGCCGGTCCAGTTCCCGCGCCACGCGGATGCCGGAGAGCGAGGTATCGGCCACCAGCGCCAGGCACTCGCGGGTGCAGTCATCGACCACGGTGAGGACGCGGAAGCGGCGGCCGCAGGTGAGCTGATCCGACACGAAGTCGAGCGACCAGCGCTCGTTCGGCGCCATCGGCACCGTCATTGGCGCCCGGGTCCCGATGGCGCGCTTGCGGCGGCGCACTGCAAGCTTCTCTTCCCGGTAAAGCCGGAACAGCTTCTTGTGGTTGACCCTATAGCCCTCCCGCTTGAGCAGGACATGCACGCGCCGATAGCCGAAGCGGCGGCGCTCGTGCGCGATCGCCTTCATGCGCTGGCGAAGGCCGCCATCGTCCGTCCGGATCGTCTTATCTCACAGTCATGCGGCAGCTGCCGATGGTTTTACACGCCCGCCGTTCGCTCATCCCGTGGCCATCCATGAGATGGGCGACAGCTTTCCGCTTCCCCGCGGGCGTCACCATTTCCTTCCCAGCAAGTCCTTCAGCGCGACATTATCGAGCATGGCATCCGCCAGCAACCGCTTCAGCCGCGTGTTCTCATCCTCCAGCGCCTTCAGCCGCTTAGCCTCCGACACCTCCATACCGCCGAACTTCGCCTTCCATTTGTAGATGCTGGCGTCGCTGACGCCGTGCTTGCGGCACAGGTCGGCAACCGAAACGCCGGCCTCGTGCTCCTTCAAAATCCCGATGATCTGCTCTTCCGAAAAGCGGCTGCGCTTCATGCTCTGGTCCTTATCGTGGGCCAGAACGAACTTCAAACTGGATTAAGCCCGTGGGGCAAGGTCAGTAGGTCAGTCAAATTGGATCACGAAATGTGGGGCAAACGTCTCAACCGCTGGCTCTGGTTGACGCGATAAAGCTAGCCGTGATTGACGAAAACCGCCGAGCGACAAAGATCGAGGCGAGAGAATCACGTCCTGCAATTGCGCAAGCTGTCGGTGCACATCCTTGGTTTGGTCCATAAAGCTAAGCGGGTGGCTCCAGGTCATCTGCGGGCCCGCGATCCTCGGAAGCGGGAATTTCACTCGCTGATCGAACTCGCTATCTCAGACGGAAGCCGGCCACACGACCTGAACAGCCTGCGATAACCCCGCCGGACGGGGGAACGCGTCCGGCTTAATGAGATCGATCTCAATTGTCAAACCTCTCCTAGACTTAAACTTTTCGCGTCAGTGCGTGCCCCACGCTGGCTCCAATCGCGGAAGCGGCAGCAGACCCTCCACAATCGCCAGCGATATGGCGGCAATATCTTGGTCCATCGCTCGATCTTCGGCCAATGGAGGGCTGATCTTCTTCACGGCTTCATACAAGACGCTCAATGCACACGGCAGTTCAGCTCCATTGGCTTGTAGAGCAGCGGCCTGACAAGCCGCTAAGAGGGTCATCGCAACGACGTCCCTTAACTTAAGTTCCATCTCCGCTGCGCCAAGCGCCGCGTGCAGTCCCAGGCTGACGAAATCCTGATTAAACTGTTCGGTTGGCAACGTATGGACGCTTGCCGGAGCACTTTCACGCCGGAGATGTGCGACTAGAGAGGTGTGCGAAATTTGCACTCCCTTGAAGCCCTGATATAGGCCGAGCCGCGGACTCAGCGAATTCGGGAGGCCCCGCGAGAAGCGGCTGTCCATCAAGAGCGCCATGATCGAATGCATGTGATTTCCGACTGTTGCAATATCAATCTTGAGTACGTCCATTGCGCGGGAAACATGCTGCCCCATGAAATTTCCGCCGTGAAGGACGTCACCAGTCTCCGGGTCCACCAATGGGTTATCGTTTGCTGAGACCGCCTCCCGCTCAATGACAATTCGTGTTTCACTCAGGGATTCCGGCACTATGCCGAGTATCTGTGGCGCGCAGCGAATTGAATATATCTCTTGGACGCCTTCCGCGAGACGGAGAATTCCATCGGGCTCCTTGGGCCTGTGAACGGCTGAAGAAAGATGCGAGGCCGACGTATAACCCAACATCTTGCGAAGCGCCGCGGCGACGGCAATTTGACCTGGGTGCCCTTTCGCGGCATGAATGCGAGCATCGTAGTGTTCTCTCGAGGCGTGCAACGCATCAACTGCGAGCGCAAGCGTACCGAGCGCGGCTCGAAACGTCATCCATAGTCGCAGCACCGTCACGGCGCCGATGCCCGTCATCACTCGAGTACCATTGACGAGAGCCAGCCCCTCCTTTGCTTGAAGTTCGACCGGGGCAATGCCAGAGCGCGTTAGCGCTTCGCTGGCGCTCATTTCCTGTCCACCAAAGCGAACGCGACCGCGCCCGCAGAGCGCACTCGCTATATAGCTCGATGGAATCAAGTCCCCGCTCGCGCCGACCGATCCATGTTGCGGTACAATTGGAGCAATGCCGAGATTAATGTGTTCAAGAAGGCTCCGTACGATCTCAGGACGGACGGCGGACCAGCCGCGAACCAGAGCTAACAAGGTCAGGAATTGGGCTGCCCGGACGTATTCCTCCTCAAGGCATTCGCCGGTTCCCACGGATAGAAACGTAAGTAGATTGCTTTGGTGGAGTGCCAACTGATCGTCGGGGATTACGAGATTGCTGTTGCCCCCGAAACCGGTATTGATGCCGTAGATAACTTTTCTTGCGGTCAGTCGACTTTCGAGCTGAGCCCGCCCTTTCTGGAGGAGCTCCAGCACGGCAGGTGCCAAGGAGACTTTGCGATGGTGCGCTGCAACGTCATGGATGTCGTCAAGTTTGACGTCTGCACTAACATCTAAAACGAAGGACGTTTGCCGTCGTCGCGCAGCAGCCGCCGATTCGACTACCATAAAATCGTTATTCCCACGGGTAGGTTTAGTGGTCATGTTCATCTCCAGCAACTCCAGTCTGAGACTTGAATCCGTTTGTCGCCTGCCAATCGCGTCGACTCATGTTGTCGAACGTTTCTCTTACCTCCTTATGCTGTGTCTCGCATCATCGTGTGACACTCCCGCTCTTGCATCCTGGCTACCTACTCGAGCTTCGACGCACCTGTACGGACCCAGATTTTGTAGAGATGAAGTCGTCGGCGCGGCGAAGATGCCACCGTCTGGGTTCCGGACGTACACTCATATAACTTCTGCAGCACACATTTGTCGCTCGCACATCTTTGAAAGGAACATCGGCCGAATAATATGCAGAGTCCTTGCAGATCAGCTACGCGGGCTCGTGAGAATGGTCCTGCAACGAATCCATTAAGGGACGGAAAATGGATTCTGGCTGCCCGTGCTCGAAGCGAGAAACGGATTTTCTAGGATCTGAGCGTAGCCCGAGCGCGGTGAACGGTAAGAGCGCAATCTCAGGTCCGACGCCCCGACCGGCTCCGGAGACGAGGGCGGCCTTGCTTAGTGCATCGAACAGCTCACTCATGACGTTACGGTCCTTTCCCTTCGAGATGGTTCACCGCAATTGGCTGCTCGACTAGGCTTCGAACGGAGAGAGATCTACGACGGATAAGACCGGGAGGCCACCCTGGGCTCCCCCCTAATTCCGGTAGTCGGTCCGACTGGGACGTCGCAGTGTGCTTGCTCGTTTTCCGGCCTCCGGGCGGCGCATTCTGTACTCTAACTCCGTTTCGCACCGGCGCTCTTCTCGACAATATCAATCATTGTTCCAGATGAACGGACGCGACAAACGCCGCTACCAGGGCCGCCGTGACCATTGATTCAAGTGCGCGCGACAGCACGACGTACCTCAGCGGACGCGCCGCAACTGACGCGTCTGCGAAGGACAAATTACGGCGTTTGAGGGCGAGCCGAGACGGGCACGCTCCAAGCGCTCGCTGACCACGTCTTCGAATCAGCCCATCGTAGTCTGCCAGTGGACATCAAAAACGCGGCGAGCAGAGGCCAGCGCTTGCATCTTAAAATGTTCCCGCTCCATGCGCAGCCGCTCGTTCTCTCGCTGCAAACGCGCGATCTCTGCCGCGTGGTCCGCCGACGGCAGCGCCGCCTGCGGTGTGGGGCGCCGCATCGCCGCCGTCGGCTCCAGCCAGACCCTCGCTGCTCCACCCACCGCCGCAGCACGGAATCGCGTAGGCAAAGCTCCTTGGCAACAGATCCGATCGAGCGCCCGCTCGACGCGACCAGATCAACCGCTTGCCGCTTGTAGTCGTCCGTGAACGACCGGAGTTGACGTCCTTCCATCCGACACCTCGTGGCGCTTAGAACCTATTACAGGTGTCCATCAATTCGGAGGTTCGGTTCGATTTTCTCGGTTATAGCTTCCGGCCGCGATCGGTCCTTCGCCCGCATTCGCGTAAGATGTTCTGCGGGTTCATCCCAGCGATCAGCAAACCAGCGTTGAACGCTAGGCGGCCGAGGCTTGAAACTTCGCAGGCGATATTGCCCGCGAGCTAAACCGGTGGTTAGGGTGGATCGCTCCCTATGGGCAATACACGCGTTCAGCGCTTTACCCATTGCCGCTAGACGTTGGCTATATGGTTGAAGCGAAAGTACAAGTGCTTCCATCACCGTTTAGGACATGCGCGCTCTTTCTGGAGAAGATCGCGCGTGAGAACCGCAGGCTCCTTGTGCATTGGCAACCAGGCGATGGGGGCAAGCTTGCCTGATGGGAGCCGGGTGTGAGGCGAGAGGCTCACGCCCAGTTCTGCGAGAGGCTGGAGGTGAAATCCCTTCGGCCTACTCACCCGACGGAGCCGGTGCTAACCAAGGGCACGACCGCGTCGCGGCCAAAGTGAATAGCGTCGATCCGGAGGCCTGGCCGACGGATATCCTGGCCCGCATCGCCGCCCACCCAACTCATCGGCTGGACAAGCTTCTCCCCTGGAATTTGACGCCGGCATCAGCCGTTCTCCGCTCGAGCGGCATGACTACCCACGTCAACAAGGTTCATCACGTCACCACCATCCCTCAGGTACTCAGGTCGCAAAGGACCTTGGTGAAGACGAAGACTGGCTGCGCGACATTGCCATTGAAATGGAGATCGATGACGGCCTGATCTGGGTCTATGGCGTCGGCTGATCCTACCGCGCTTGGCGATCGCTGGGCCGCCTTCGGTAGCCAAGAAATCGAGGACGCGTTAGCGTCGCCACCGCCACTTTGCGTGGCCCAATGCCCAAAGCCCCCAATTTGCTTGGCGATACCTACTTGAGTATTCGCACTAAGTCCGCCGCAGTCCGTGGCGCTATCCAATATATGCCAGTGGCCCACTAGAACATCTGGGCAATCGCGGTTTTCCACATATAGCCAATGCGTCGGCGCCGCGTACAGGCGCCTATTCCGTATCGATGGATCCAAAGCACACATCGGCTCGCGTCCTTTGACACATCTCAAAGGCCCTCTTGTTACGCCATCAGGACTAGCCCCGCTTCTGTAGGTTACGAGTCTCGATGTCGCGTACGTGTTAATGCAATCTGCGCCTTTCAGCATATCCCAGGCGCGATCGCATCGTACCGCAACTGTCGTCAACGCGAAATGAGCCGGTTCCAGCGCACAGTCCCGCACCAAGGAGGGGCCGGATTAGGTTCCCGGTTCTATAAGCTTTTCAAAAACCAAGATATCGTAGTGCTTTCCGCTGTGCGAAAAGACCTCTGGAAGGCATCCGGCAATCGAGAATCCACACTTCCTTTCCGCGAAATAAGCAACATGGGGCATATCTTTGAACGCCATCGCAAAAACGCAGTGTAGCTCAAGGATGCTTGCTCGCTTCAGAAGAGCGTGAGCAAGAGCGGACCCAATTCCCTTACGGCGACATGACTCTTGAACATAGAGTGACATCTCGGCCGTTTGTTTAGCATCTTCCCCACGAAGCGGAGTGAAAGCTGTCCAGCCGACCACGGCGTCTTTGTCCACGCACGCGTAGGCCTCGAATGAGGAACGCGATTCGAACAGAAAATCCTTCATTTCGTTGATGCTCCAGGAGCGCATTCCTTGTGTCGACTCTCTTGCACGACATGCGCTGTTGTAGATCTCTGTCACTGTTGCCAGGTCACTTGTTAGCAACGAGCGCACTTGGTATGACATCAGACGTCCAATCTCACGTTGCATCGAGCCTCGTATTTTGCGTAACAGAACTAGCCATCTACCAGTGCCATTCCGGGGAGTTTCCTGCATCTGCCAGAGCTGATAGCTTGTGTGAACGGGCCTGACTGTGATCTCCTCCGGGCGGTGAATAGGACGGCAACGGCGTGTCAGGTTATACGATGAGTGGCAAACAAGACGCGTGGTGATATTCGGTGACGCCAGTGCGAACTGAAGCGCATAGCGCGTCGAGCAGGCGAGTGCACTATAAAGGGACGAGTCAGTTAATGTTTCGACGCGCAACTCAAGTCGATGCGGCCGCGATGGCGAAGATCTACAATCAAGCAATGAAGCCCGGCGTCTTTGCTATAAGCCAAAGGACTCCTGATACCTGTAACGAACGCGTCGCCTGGCTAAGTGCGCATCAAGATCCCTACCCTGCATTCGTCTACGAGGACAAAAACGGTAAGGTAATCGGCTGGTGCTCGTTGAGCAGGCTTTCAATTCGCCCGGAATATGCCGACGTCGCTGAAACGTCACGCTACATTGACGAGAATTATCGAGGCAAAGGAATAGGCAGGCGGATGGCTGCACATTTGATCGAAACTGCCACCAATTTGGGATTCCGGCTACTGGTTTCAAACGCATTTGAAAGAAATCTCCCAAGCATAAACAGTGTTTTCGGATACCAGCGAGTCGTGGTCTTACATGAAGGGGCCCTCGTCCATGGTGAATGGCAGGACTTCGTATTCTTCTGGAAAAAATTGCGGTGATCGGTATCCAAGCGGCGCAAGCCCGGCCGACACACACCACTGGATCGAGCTAGATGCCCCAGCTTCTGCCGACAGCTAAGACGAGAGTTGGCGCCGTCATTTCAGGTTGCACCATGCCTATCGAGCCTGAGATCACGACCGACCGTGAGCCGCTAGCCTTTGAAACGGCCTGAAAAGGTGTTCATTCCGATCCCGCCGAGCATCTCGTGTGGGCAAAGAGATAACGGTTCGGCTAAGAACTCAAACTGCAGGTACGAGAGCTGGCTTGCCTGCTGATGGGCTGCAATCGTGTCGTGAACACCTGCGCCGAGCTCGAGTCCGTTCGGTACAGGATGCAGAGCGGCGCGATAGCTTCTCCTACGCTGATGGAGACTGCTTCACCTGAACCGAGTGTGCACAAACTCGCCGCCGCATGATACGCGACAATACGAGATGGCGAGAGTCAACTCGTGAGGCATCATCATAGATGATGTCTGATGTCCCCACTATCTCGGATCTTGCGAGTTCCAGCATGGTCAATTTAGTATGGTCGCGCCGCTTTTGCTTGGACAAGGACCGCCATGTTTCCAGGCTGGTGCTTGTTTTTCCACATTTTCGTGTGAGCCTGCGGAATTTCGGCCCACGCAAAGACTTCGGACAGGCAGGGGTCTATACGCCGTTCGATAACAAGTCGATTCGCTTCCCAGACTTGATATAGGTTTGCGTAGTGGCTGCCCTGGATTCTTTTCTGCCGCGTCCAGGTAAACCGCGCATCTATCGTGAGGTTGTAGCCTGACGTCGCACCACAGAAGACAACCATGCCACCTCGTTTCGCGACGAAGCAGCTAACCGGAAATGTCATTTCTCCCGGGTGCTCGAACACTATGTCGACATCGTTGCCCTTTCCTGTAATCTCCCAAATGGCTCTGCCAAAACGGCGCACCTCCTTCATGTATTCGCCGTATCGCGCGGCATTACCGACATCGGGAAGTCGACTCCAACAGGTGAACTCGGTCCGGTTTACCACGCCTTTCGCTCCCAATGACATAACATAGTCGCGCTTCGACTCGTCAGAAATGACGCCGATCGCGTTGGCGCCTGTCGCGGCTACGAGTTGCACTGCCATCGAGCCAAGCCCGCCAGCGGCACCCCAAATCAAGACGTTTTGACCTGGTCGGAGGGTGTGGGGACCATGAAAAAATAACATCCTGTATGCAGTAGCCAGCGTGACCGTATAGCACGCGCTCTCTTCCCAACTTAGGTGCGTTGGCCGGGACAGTAGCTGACGTGATTGAACGCGTGCGAATTGCGCAAAGGAGCCCTCCGGGGTGTCATAACCCCAAGCCCGCTGGGAAGGTGACAACATGGGATCGCCGCCGTTGCACTCGACGTCGTCGCCGTCGTCCTGATGGGCATGAACAACCACCTCGTCACCCACTTTCCATCTCTTCACGCGATGGCCTACCGCCCAAACAATTCCCGCGGCGTCCGAACCGGCGATGTGATGAGAGTGCCGATGCACCTCGAAGGGCGAGACTGGCTCCCCAAGGGCAGCCCAAACACCATTGTAGTTGACGCCTGCCGCCATAATCATCACCAAGGCGTCGTCCGATCCTATCGCAGGCGTGTTGACTATTTCCATCTGCATGGCAGATTCTGGCTCTCCATGCCGCTCCCGCCGTATCACCCAAGCATACATGTGTTTCGGCACATGCCCCAACGGCGGAATTTCCCCGATCTCGTAAAGCTCCTTTGTGACCGGGGCATCTTTCGCCACTGAGAAGCTGGGGCTTGTGTGTTGAGTGTTTCCTGGCATGTGACCTCCCTGTAAAAGGGCAAACCGACGCTTGCCGACAACTTCGACTATTCAAGCTCTACATCGGCGCATCGCACCCAGACTGCATCTTCGTTTGTGCCGATCGATCAAACAAAACGACAGCTCTCTGAACGGGCGCAAGTAGAAAAGCGCCGCCTTATAGAGGAGCATTCCTATCCAACTGCGTCCTCCCCTTCTGAACGATCTCTCGAATATCGTCCGACAGTTCTATCCGTCGCCGCTGGACCGCCTAGATGTCGTCAACTCGATCTTTAAACCGGCACGAGTCAGAATTGGCGACAGTTTTTTTAGAATCAGCCAATAACTCCAGGTTCACTTGATCGTTTATTTGACCGGCCGCGTAATTGGAGAATTTCATTGGTCACCTCTACCCCCACTGGGACTCTTTTTTCATCGTAGCGACCCCCACGAACATGCCAGCGCGGCAACCCACCTTGTCTTGCAGCGCTTTATCGCGCACCAGAAGTGGCTTGGATGCGAAAGAATACAGCAAAAAGGAAGGGAGTCTTCCTACCAGTTCTGGAGGGAACGCCAAATCGCTCTGCCTTGGCTGAACACTCATGCTAGGAATCATGAAATAGCAACTTAACGCTGCTTCTCGTTCTACTGCTAAGACTTGGCTTGCCTCTCCCTGGAGTTCACCATGCATCACAGCGCTCAGGACGGTTTCGTGCCACGCCTGAAACGTGCACCGGTGCCGTCCATTCGCCTTGAATCTGCTGGTTGGGAAAGGTGATCAATGAGGCGGCGCCGGATTTAAAGCGAAGTTGAACCGAAGGATACGGGCGGCCTCTCATGTCCCTCCCTTCCGGAGCAATAATCTCCAGGGAGCTGAAGTCGTCCTGTTGCGCGTGGCTCCGATTACACTGATGTCAATATGGCCCGCACGGCCGGCATCCCAGTTGTCGGTGAGACGTAAAGCATCGTGCCGCGAAGCGGATGTGACCAACGGAAGGCTTAATCCACCGGCCTACTACCGAACTTTGCGCGGGCGTCAAGTTCGATGGTCTGAAGAGGAGATCCGGCGTGTTGCACTCCCATTCGATCACGATCTTCTATACTCGAGCCGGCGAGGGAGCGTATTGTCAAAGATGCTGCCCCGCGGTGTTCGCCACCAGGTCTTGTGGGAGAAATTGAAAGGTTTTGCGGCGGGAAGAGTTTTGGTTTATCGTAGCCACCAGGGGCGAAGCTAAAGCAGAAATTCAGATCGGGAAAGGCGCCTGCAGAAGAAGTTCTAAAGCACATTTCGCGCCAGACACGGCCGGCAGTAGTCGGCGGACGCCAGCCTCGAATTCTGGTCCGGTCTGCCGCGAAAGCCCTTCGCCAAGTCACGAGCAGAGAACGCGACAAGCCATATCGCCGCACTGTCGCCGCAACCAGGCGTCGCTCGGACATGCTTTCCAAAACAATCCGAGCCTTCTCCCCTTCAGACCAGCGCCGCCGCGGCCCGTTTCCACCACTTCAGGTCGATTCAGCGCACTGATCGTATGACTGTCCATACGTACAGTTCTCAACTATGAGGCCAGTCCGCTGCAAGACGTCTCTCCCCGGAGGCTTACGGACCGTGCTCGACCTATGTTCGCGCATCAAAACTGGCGCGCATTGCATCCAGCCGGTCGCAATGTCCGTGAGAACGAGCGTTTGGACAAACTGCACTGCGCCAACGCAGCGGTGTGAGCAATAAGATCGGCCTTGACCAACCGGGCGTCAAATCCGCTCAAACCGCTGAAGTACGAACAGGGACGCTGCGCCGCAGAGCGCTTGCTACAGAGCGACGGCGCTGCCGTCCGCTTTGCTCGTCGACAATCGCCTCATCGTTACCCTGCGTTCCCTTGCCACTGGGGAATAACTCCCGTGAGTCAACAACTCAGCATTCAGGAACACTTCGGGCGACCGGTCTCACTTTGATCGCCGCTCCGCAGCCCAAAAGATCGCCGCTGAGCCATGCGCCGTCGTAGTTCATAATGGTGCTGCACGGCGGCAATATACGCCTGCTTCATGGATGGATCGTTCGCCGCGACGTCTCTCATCTTCAACGACGACAACGCACAGATTGGGTATGGTGCCAGGAAAACACCGGGTAAGGGGCGCCGCTCGGCCACTCGGGTTCGAGAGTGAGCCTCCGAACGAGCGTTCGACTTCCCATGAATGAGGCCTCCGTCAAAGCTCAAAAAGAATGCGTGGAGCTCGGGTCAGAGCTTCGGCGCCGGATTCAGTTACACGGATCGACTCGCTGATGACATAACCGAAATCCTCATCGACCCAGTTGCCCAGCATTAGGTGAAATGTCATGTTTGTCTCCAGCTGCGTCAAGTCGCCGTCTGCGAGGCTTGCGGTCGGTTCCAGCCACTCAACCCCAATCGAATAACCGCAGCGGGAATCCTTCGTGAAACCCTGTTTTTCGATCACGCGGTAAAAAGCGTTAGCGACGTCGCTGCAGGTGCGTCCGGGACGGGCCACTTCCATTGCGGCTTCCATACCTGCGACCTCGGCCTCATGGATTCGGCGCAGCCGCTCGGATGGCGCACCGATCGAATAGGTGCGCATGATTGGCGCCGCGTAGCCGTAACGGTAGCCGCTCACTTCGATATTGATCTGCGATCCCTGGCGAAAGACATCGTCGCTCCACATGATGTGGGGTGTACCGGTTCGCGGAGTGGAGGCCAGCAGGAGCGGATGGACGGATGTGGCTGCATTGCCGTTGACACCTCGCACCTGCGTCGCAATGATCTCAGCTGCAGCATCGGCTTCTCTTACTCCGGGACGGATGACTTCCGCCGCTCGCATCGCTGCCGCATCGGCGATGGCCGCGGCTTCCCGCATTACGGCGATTTCGAGGTCCGACTTGACGATGCGGATCCAGTCCACGAGCTTGCTGCAATCGACTATGCGCGCATCTGGCAGTCGCGCCTTGAATTTCACGACCGCTTGTGCCGAAAGCGTACCTTGTTCGAGCCCAAGACCACAGTTCGTAAGGCCGGCTTCTTGGAGGAAGTCGATCACCGCATCGTAGCCATTCTTATCCGCTTTGCCGATGAAGCTTTCCGAATATCCAATGACCTTGTCTCGCTTCAGGAACGTCTGATGAAAGCAGGCGGCTGCATCCATGCTGCGCACGATCAAGGTCGGTTCCTCGTCGCGGATCGAGACCACGAGCGCATGTAGAGCAAACAACCGCGTGAGATTTCCCGTCAGGTAAGTGATGTTGGCGGTGCTCGTGATTACAAGCGCATCGATGTCGCGCCGCCCCATTTCAGCTTTCACCAGGGCTAGCCTGCGGAGGTACTCTGTTCTTGGGAATTTTTGGGGTCCCTTGGGGATTGTCATTTTCTTAACTCCATGAGCTTCGTTATGCCAGCATTGCCAGCGTTACTCCGAATTTCGAACTTCTAAGAAACCAAAATCTCGGGAGCAGGCTGGCATCACATGGTACGGCAGCGCGAGTAGTAGGAGTAGTAGTCGCCTGCTGAGAACCAAACGACCTCATCTCCCTCAGTCAAAGCTCGTCTCACGAAAACACCGGCATGCTCTCATATCGAACCTTGGTGCGCAGCCGCCTCCACCTCGGTCTTTGCAGTTCAGTCGATGAAGTTGATATGAGGAGGATAAGCGGACATGTTGATATAGCAATGCGTTATCTCCTCATCCACCTCGATATCGTTTATTGCTATAATGCTGAGCCACGCGCCTGACTCTTCATCCGTCAACACTTTTCTGGCAGTTGGATTTGAGGAATGGTTCATTAGCGAGCTCCATCCGAAAACAACATAGCCTGTCCGAGGATCTCCTTGGAGATAACGATCCTGCCGCACGAAGTAGTACTCCAGAACTCCCGTGCTATCTATTAGCTTGGCCGCAGCATCATCAAACGCCCACGATGGAGAGCGATCAATTATAGCTCCAGCCTTGAATCGAACATTTGCAAATACCCCGCGGCCCTTTCGCGGCACCATTTTGACATAGAGGGCATTGCTGCGATCAAAGACCTTGTCCGGCTTGATGCGTGCCTTTTCAGCGTTGAGCATAGACCTTTCCTTCATTTTATTCACCACGGCGGCTTCGTCATTGACCATCTAATCCGTTCGCGTGTGATCGAATGCTTCACTATAGCTGCCCCCGTGACGTTTAACTTGTCGCTAGCACGACCCCGGCACCGATGCCGCCGCCTCGTCGACGGAGCAACTTACGCCGAACGGGCCAACCGCAATTCAATGCCCGATCGTAAAGCTCGCGCTCCATGGGATCCAACGCTGCGCGACCGGATCAGGCAAATTGCCAATCAGCCAATGGACGAAACGGTCATGCACTCTTCCTCCTTTGCGAAGTGTCTGCATCCTTGCTGTAATTCGATGTGCCGATATATGTTCGGGAACGCCATCTTTGCGTTCTTTGAGACCGAGATTACAAACAAAGTCCGCGGCGATCTCGTCGGCTACTTCGATACTTTAACCAGACTGATGCGCGGACCAGTGACCTCACCTTTGAGGACTGGCAGAATTTCCGCAGAAATGATACTTCCGGTGCGTTCTCTGCAAGAGGCGAGGCGGCTGGCGATCTAGATTCTTGGTAGCGACCATCTGCTGGCCCCTGTAGCGCGCTATTGAGAATGGTGATGGTACGATCGAGTTCACTTTCGGTGATTGTTATTGGTGGGAAGAGCTTGACCACGTCGCGATTTGGCCCTGACGATTCGATCAACAGGCCGCCTTCGAACGCAAGATCGTGCACACGGGCGACGAGATCCTGAGAACAGCACTTGAGGCCAGCCAGAAGACCCCGGCCGCGCTTTTGTACGATGAAGTCAGGAAACTTCGCAGCGAGGCGATCAAGGTGTCCTTGTAGTTTGACTGTCGTCTCCGCGAGACCTGCAGTAAATTGTCTACCTGACCCCATTTTGCACATGGCTGCGGCAGTTACCAAAGCAAGATTGTTACCTCTGAAGGTACCGCTATGTGTGTCGGGGCGGATCAAAACAATGAGCAACGGATTACCTGAACCGCTTAGGGGTTTCGAAAGGCACACAATGTCAGGTTCGATTTTTGCGAACTCAAATAAGAAATCGCCCGTTCGTCCGGCAGCTTGAATGTCGTCGACGATAAAAGAGCTCCGTGCTTGCGGCAAATGTGCTGAATTTCAGTTAACCAAGCTGCGGATTCGGTGTTCATACCGGCCTTCTGCCTGGATCGTCTCCAGAATGATTGCGGCGGACTTTTGATGCCGCTCCCTGGGTCACCCATTACGTAATCGATGTAACTCGCCGAATCAAAAGCTCGGCTCGGATAGCCGTCATAGGGGACGCGGATAATATCGTGGCGAGCAACTCCGCCCAGTTCTCTGGTCGACGCCGACCCCGACACCGCCAGGGACCCGAGCGACCTGCGATGGAATGCATTTGTGAAGGCCATAACGCTCGAGCTGCCGGTAAATTGTCGCACCAATGCCAGCGCCGCCTTGTCTCAGTGGGTCCAGGAAACTGTACCTTAAGAAAGGGCCCTCGGTTTCAAGTTCGAGTCAACGACACTTCAACGAACTCACGCTTTGCCGTTGTATACATATCAAGAGACCAAAGAATGTTATCGCCAGCAAGATGTTCAATTGCGGGTGCGATAATATTTGGATTGTTGTGCCCGTAGTTGAGTGCACCGGACCCGACACGAAAATCAATATGAGTCTTACCGGCCTCTTCCAAGATTGTGGCTCCAAGAGCCCTTGCAAAGACTGTGGGAAACGATCTCGCCATAGCCGCGAACGTTAGATTCATGTGCGGCGAAAGCGTCCGTGTTCATTTTAGGAGTCCGTCTGCGAAACCGATCTAATTCAGCGAGATAGTGTTTGAAGATTTTTGGTTTGAGAAAGATGTGCCCTCCAGCGGCAAGGTCACGACCGTCATTTTGCGCCGCTGATCTCGTCGAAACAGGGTGTGCCCATATTCCCAAAGCCCATTTATTCTCGTTCTTCATCGGAACTATTAACGGCTCCGAGTGGGAGGAGCGCGCAGGAATCGGCGCGCGGGTACCAATGTGATCGGCCATATTCAAGGAGATCGCGCCCCACGAGAATGGCGACACCTTAAATTTTGGGGATTCCGAGGTTTAGAAAACTGTGGCCGCGCAATCGCTCCACTCATGGTGGCTCCTTCGCAAGTCAGTTGTTCATTGATCGAGCAGAGTTCTCTCAGGCTGCGCAAACTACGGACAATACCAGGGCCAAGGTGTGCGGGTTTCGGCAGCACTTATTTGCGTGACCGTGTACCCCAGACATCCGTATTGCTTACTTGCCTGTGAAAAGTGAAAAATGAAGCTACTAAGGTTGGTAGCCTTCTGTGATTCGTGTGCTTGATCAAATGCGAGCTTTGCACGGAGCCATCACTCGAACGAATCCGCCAGCGTGCCCGACGAGACGGCGCTCTTACACGATACAGCCATGGATGTCCTTCTCGATAACATAGGAACTCGGCGATATCCTTAAGCGGCCCGCACGAAGGCGCACGGGACTAAAGGCGGTGAGTTCGTAGAAGTTGCGCCCATGTGCGACCAGAATGCGAGCTGAACGTCGCCACGCTCGGTCCAGCTTGCCATAGCCGACATTACCATCGACCTGCAGGATTCCATTAAACGTCCCAGATGAGCGATTGGCCGGCTAGCAATCGGAGTGACCTTGCTCCACGGGCTTAATCCAGTTTGAAGTTCGTTCTGGCCCACGATAAGGACCAGAGCATGAAGCGCAGCCGCTTTTCGGAAGAGCAGATCATCGGGATTTTGAAGGAGCACGAGGCCGGCGTTTCGGTTGCCGACCTGTGCCGCAAGCACGGCGTCAGCGACGCCAGCATCTACAAATGGAAGGCGAAGTTCGGCGGTATGGAGGTGTCGGAGGCTAAGCGGCTGAAGGCGTTGGAGGATGAGAACACGCGGCTGAAGCGGTTGCTGGCGGATGCCATGCTCGATAATGTCGCGCTGAAGGACTTGCTGGGAAGGAAATGGTGACGCCCGCGGGGAAGCGGAAAGCTGTCGCCCATCTCATGGATGGCCACGGGATGAGCGAACGGCGGGCGTGTAAAACCATCGGCAGCTGCCGCATGACTGTGAGATAAGACGATCCGGACGGACGATGGCGGCCTTCGCCAGCGCATGAAGGCGATCGCGCACGAGCGCCGCCGCTTCGGCTATCGGCGCGTGCATGTCCTGCTCAAGCGGGAGGGCTATAGGGTCAACCACAAGAAGCTGTTCCGGCTTTACCGGGAAGAGAAGCTTGCAGTGCGCCGCCGCAAGCGCGCCATCGGGACCCGGGCGCCAATGACGGTGCCGATGGCGCCGAACGAGCGCTGGTCGCTCGACTTCGTGTCGGATCAGCTCACCTGCGGCCGCCGCTTCCGCGTCCTCACCGTGGTCGATGACTGCACCCGCGAGTGCCTGGCGCTGGTGGCCGATACCTCGCTCTCCGGCATCCGCGTGGCGCGGGAACTGGACCGGCTGATGATCGAGCGCGGCAAGCCGAAAATGGTGGTCAACGACAACGGCAGCGAGCTGACCAGCAACGCCATCCTGACATGGGCGGATCAGAGCCGCGTCGCATGGCACCACATTGCGCCGGGCAAGCCCATGCAAAATGCCTTCATCGAGAGCTTCAACGGCCGGCTGCGGGATGAATTGCTGAACGAGACGCTGTTCACGTCACTGGCCCAGGCTCGCGTCGCACTCGGATGCTGGCGGGCCGATTACAACGATGCACGACCCCACTCGCTGCTCGGAAAACGCCCTCCGAGTTCGCCTTCACCTGTCACCCGCGCCGGGATCTGGCGCTGCGCTATGCCGAAGGCTCCGCGCCAGCTCCCGTCGCTCCCACCGCCCAACCGGGCAAATCCAACGACCGGGCGAACTCAGGATCGGATAAAACTTGGGGGCAAGGTCACCGCGAACGCACTGACGACCGCTCCCGCACCGGCGGCCAAGTCCACAGTTCCAAGGATTGATGTCAGATCATAACCAGCGCTGAAGTGCATGCCCTTGAGGTGAGAACAACAGCGCGGACACTCGCGTCCTCTTTCAGAAGGTCCCAATACGCCTGCAGCTGAACCACGTCTTCCGGTTGTAGGCGATTGGCCTGGGCGGGTCGCCTCAAAGTCACGATGGCCGGGTCAGAATAGGTGCGCCAGGGTCCTGAGACGCACCTCCTATGCCACTTTTGTTCATTGCCTTAGCTTTCTCGTATCCGTTTAATTCCGAGATGCACAGCGCTCGCCGGAGAAGGTGGATGCAAACGCTTCTTTGAGCTCGTTCTTTTGAATTTTTCCCATTGCATTTCTTGGAAGTGACGGCACGACAAAATTTCCTTCGGAATTTTGTACTTAGCAAGCTGCGCACTCAGATCGGCGATCGTAGACTTCGCATCGAAGATAGCTGCCTTCTTAAGTTCGACAATCGCAATTACGCCTTCCCCACAATCTGGGTGAGGTACTCCAATCACCGCGCAATCTCGAACTGAGCTGAAGCTGCTGAGAGCAGCTTCCACCTCGCGCGGATACACATTGTATCCGCCCGTAATGATCAGGTCCTTATTGCGGCCGACGATTCAAACGCGGTCATGCTTGTCGATACGTGCCAAATTACCTGATTTGAAGTATCCGTCGCGCGTGAATTCTGCAGCAGTCTTCTCGGGCAAATTCCAGTAACCTTTAAAGACGTTGGGCCCTTTCACAGCAAGCTCGCCCACTTCATCAGCAGCAGCGAGCTCACCATCGTTGCGGAGAGCCACCACTGAGACCCCCGGTAGCGCATACCCGACCGAGCCAGCAACTCTCTCTCCCAAAAGCGGATTGGACGTGATGACGGTCGTCTCTGTCATACCGTATCTTTCTAAAATGGCATGACCGGTTCGCGTACTGAACTCCTCGAAGGTCTCGGCTGATAGCGGAGCTGACCCGGAGGTAAAACGGCGAATGTTCTCGCAGAGCGCTTCGTTGAGGCGCTCGTTGGCAATTAGGCGATCGTAGAGGGTGGGAACGCCCATAGACATAGTTGCCCGGGGGAGGAGCGAGAGCACCTGTTCCGGGTCGAAGCGTGGCCCCGGCGGCCAGCATGGTATTGGCGGCGATAACAGGCCGTGCGCATGAAATGTCGGTAGTGCGTGGAACAAAGTGTCTCGGCTCGTTACGCCCCAGATGTCACTCAATGTCTCAGCACAGAATTCGAGATTGCAATGAGTAATCATGGCGCCCTTTGGGCGTCCGGTCGTACCAGACGTGTACAAAATCGCGGCGAGGTCGCCGGGGTCCCGATACACGATGTGAGTATCTCGACTATTTTGGGCGGCGTGCATCAAAGTACCTGCACCATCGCTAGCCATGGTGAAGCATGCGACGTTCGTCATTTCAATCGGCTCCGAGGAAATCAACACCCGAGGGCTCGCGTCAGATAGAATGAGCTCCACTTCCGCTCGGGTGCAGGCTGTATTCATTGGAAGCCAAACCGCGCCTACTTTCAGAGCAGCCAGATAGAGGCAAAACGAGTGAACTGATTTGGTAATCTTCGCGCCTACACAATCTCCGGGCTGCACGCCGACATCAAGCAACGCGCCCGCAATATTGTCGATAAGAGGATCCAGCTTTGGTCGCGTCCAGGAGAAATCCAGCTCATCGATGATGACGGGCATGTCGGCATCGAACTCGTCGGGCAGGAGCCGTCGATAAACGTTCTCTCGCATGTTCTTCAATGAACCTTTTGTTCTAGATGCGGCCGTCACGGTGCCTGCATCCCGTTCTGGTGGAAAGGCACAGACCGATGGCCTTCTCGATTTTTATGCGCCGTCATCGTGCTGGATTGGGTGCCTCGGTAAGTCTTATCGAGTGCGGTCGCACAAGCCTAATACTTCCAAAGCGATGGCTGACGTACCGTCGACGACGGACCATTTCTGTCGAGGCTCAAGCAGACGCTCAGTCAATTTGGCCGGCAAGCCTCGACTGCTAACAAGAAACAGCGTTCTGAAAACATCGAAATATTGTAGTTTGCGCTGTTTCGCGGCATCTTTGACCATCGTGAGCCGAACTACTGCGAAGACATTTCGCCATTGGGTAGTCCATCGCGTCACAAACAGTCCACGAAACCTATCAACGAACAGCTTTGGGCGATGCACTCGCCTCTGTGCGGGCTCGAAGGTGACGCCAGGGTTGGTCGACTGCCAAGCTCAAGATCGTTAAGGGGAGGTAAGAGCGCGCTACTATTGCGACACCGAGCGCAGCAAACCTCGAGATGCAGCGCGCACATTGCAGCATTTCTGCTTAGAGCTGACGAAATAACTTCGAAAACGACGAGCCGAAACCTTTAGCGTGCTATCGATTTGGAAATCTCAAGCGGAAGGGGTACTTATGCGTCAGCCAGCGAAGCTCTCGTTGCCGATTCGTATGTCTCGCAGGACGTCATTCCCCAATCCGGATCAAAAAAGCGAATCGTCTGCGAACAGCCCTAGTCGGGGCGGGAACGGTATGTTGCTAAGGACGACGCATCCTGTTGGGACGCATTTATCGTGATGCTGAATGCGTTGATCCGAATCAAGACGATCTAGGGGCTTCATGAAAGCTACAGGCTTGCTGGGGAGATGTGCAGGCCATGCTGCCTGCCGAGTTAAGCGATATCGTACCGAGCTGCTGGCGGACGTGCACGGCGCGGATTCGCTCATCGATCTACCTTGCGAAGCACTGACCTACCCGCGCGCAGTGCTTAGCCCAACGGCATTAAACAGATGCGCGATATCAACCCGCCGGGTAGCTGTTCGGCAATCTCTAGTGTGGGGTCCAGAAGTCCGCATCATTCCCGCGGCGAGATCATCATGCAGTCCCAAAGTCACTGGAATCACCAAATTGCTGGTGTTCGTCAGTTCTAATATTCGAAGGCCCGCCGCAAACTGGTGCGACATTGAGCCGAGACGCACGCCCGTGTCGGCCATCCAGCGGTATGAACGCGCGCCAAGCTGGACTTTAGTTGTCGAGAAGCCACTACCAACCCGATACGGTCGTCAATCCCGGAGACTTGCGAATGGCCTTCCCACGCGCCTCAGAAGCCCTGTCCCGCTTTACTGTGCTCGACCTAAGCCGCGTCCGCGCTGGTCCCACTTGCGTACGCCAGCTTGCCGATTGGGGCGCCAACGTAATCAAGATCGATGCGCTGACCGGTGAGAGCGGCGAGGCTCTGGGCGGCCCGCGCCAGGGTGCTGACTTCCAGAACCTGCACCGCAATAAACGAGCTATGAGCCTCAATCTCAAGGACCCTAAGGGGGTCAATGCATTCATGCGGCTGGCGAAAAGGGCCGACGTAGTCGTGGAGAACTACCGGCCTGGCGTCAAGACAAAGCTCGGCATCGACTATGAGAGCGTGCGCAAGGTCAATCCGCGCATCGTCTATGGCAGCATCTCCGGCTTCGGGCAGGACGGCCCCTACGACAAGCGGCCGGGCTTCGATCAGATCGCGCAGGGCATGGGTGGGCTAATGTCGATCACTGGAGAGCCGGGGCGTGGACCGATGCGGGTCGGAATTCCCGTGGCCGACCTCACCGCCGGCCTTTTCTGCGCGATGGGAATCCTGACGGCGCTGCTCGAGCGCGAGATGTCCGGAGAGGGTCAGTGGGTGCAGACATCCCTCCTGCAGGCTCAGATATTCATGCTTGATTTCCAGGCGGCGCGCTGGCTGATGGAGAAAGAGGTTGCAAAGCAGGCCGGCAATAATCATCCGACCTCCATTCCAACCGGGGTGTTCAAGACCTCCGATGGTTATATCAATATCGCAACCGCCAGCGGCCGGACTTGGGAGCGCTGTACGCAGGTGATCGGCGCGCCTGATCTGGTCAGGCATCCGGATTACGCCACGGCGCCGGCACGTTCGAGCAACAGGGACGCTCTAAACGCCGAAATCAACCGGCGCACGGAGATGAAATCGACCGGATACTGGGTCAAGGCCTTCAACGAGGCCGGCGTGCCCTGTGGGCCCATTTATTCTATCGACCAGGTGTTCGCGGACCCGCAAGTGGAGCATCTCCGGATGGCACAAGACGTGCCGAATGCGGAAGGCCGGCACATCAGTCTTGTCGGTCAGCCCGTTACGTTGTCTCGGACACCGAGTAGGATGATGGCGCGTCCGCCGGAGTTCGGTGAGCACACCGAAGAGATACTGGCTGAGTTCGGCTTTAGCGCCGGCGAGATTGCGGAGCTGGGGAGGCTGAAAGTGGTGTGATGCCGGGCCTACCGAAGAGTTTGTGGTCCGACGACTTTGCTCACTTCCCCTTGAAGTTCGGCACTCTTTTGTTGAGAAACGCGTCCATTCCCTCGCGGAAATCCTCGCTCATATAGGCGCGCGAGATCAGATCCTCGCCCTCGTCGCGCGACAGCATGCGGCAGATGCGGCGCACCGCTTCCTTGGTGACCGCAAGCGTGATCGGCGCGTGGGAGGCCATGAGCTTTGCCGTCTCGTTGGCGCGCCGTTGTAAGCTCTCAAGGTCGGGCACCACCTCGTTGAGAATCCCCAGCGCTAGCGCTTCCGGCGCCTCGACCAGGCGCGCCCTGAATATCAAGTCCTTGGTGCGTGCGGGGCCGATCAGCGAGACCAGACGGGAGATGTTGGACATCGACAAGCAATTGCCCAGCGTGCGCGCAATCGGAAAGCCGATCCGCGTCGATTCGGTGCCGATACGGATATCGCAGCAGGCGGCAATGCCTGCGCCGCCGCCGGTGCAAGCACCGGCGATCGCCGCGATGACTGGTACGCGGCACTCTTCCAGCTTGCCGACCACGCGGTCGATCCGCGCTTCATAGTCGAGCGCGTCCTGCGCAGATTTGAAGGCGCGGAACTGCGATATGTCAGTGCCGGATGCGAACGCCTTGTCACCTGCCCCAGTCAGAATTAGCGCCTTGATCGATTGATCGGCGTTGATGCTCTCGCAGATCGAGGCGAGCCGATCGTACATCGCGAAGGTTAGCGCATTGCGCGCCTGCGGGCGGTTAAACGTGAGCCGGGCAATTCCGTTCTCGACCGAGTAGAGCAGGTCTTGGTTGTCATCAACTAGTGCGTTCATCGCGCTTGTCCTATTGTGGACCGCTGCCTCGCGCATCGGTACCGCGCCGATCACGCCATTGCTTTGGTCTCTGGTGGGCGAGCCGGAAGTTCGGCCTCAATGGTTCAGCACAGATTGCAAAAACGCACGGGTGCGTTCGCAATCGGGACGGCTGAAGATCTTCTCGGGCGGGCCCTGCTCGATGATGCGGCCGCGATCGAAGACCGCGATGCGATCGGAAACCTCGCGTGCAAAGCGCATCTCATGAGTCACGATCAACATGGACACCTTGGACTGATGAGCAACGCCGCGCACAACGTCGAGAACCTCCCCGGCGAGTTCGGGGTCCAGCGCCGATGTGATTTCGTCCAAGAGCAGGATCTCGGGCTTCATGACCAGCGCCCGTGCGATCGCGATGCGCTGCTGCTGACCTCCCGAAAGCTGGGCGGGATAGGCGCGCGCCTTGTCTTGAAGGCCTACCATGCGAAGGTATTCGAGAGCACTCTGCTCGGCCTGTTCCTTGGACTGCTTCAACACTGTCCTTGGCGCCAAGATCAGGTTCTGCAACACGGTCAAATGCGGAAAGAGATTGAACTGCTGGAAAACCATGCCGCAACGACGCCGAATACGTGCCTCGTGGGAGCCGGAGAGCGGCTTGCCGGCCGCATCAAAGAGGATGCTTTCACCAAAGATTTTGATGTCGCCACTGGTCGGTTTCGCAAGCGTCATCGCCAGACGTAGGACGGTGGTCTTTCCCGAACCGCTCGGCCCGATCAATGTGACCTTTTCGCCGGGCCGCACCTGCAGGTCGAGATCCACCAGCACCCGGTAAGCGCCGAAGGATTTCGAAACCTTTTCGAATTCGATAGCCCACACGTCCTGTTGCGATTTGGGAGCAGATCGATGATCCTCTATCTTGCTAGAGGCTGCGGCCGCCGTCGGCTCGAACGATTCCGGGTGGCTAGATGCGATATTAAGCATGCTTGTCCTTGAATCTGGAAAGGAGGTACAGGAACGGCAAATTCATGCCCAGATAGATGACGCCTGCCAGGGTATACGGCTCTAGATAGCGGAAATTTTCATAGCCGATCTCGTTAGCCTCGCCCATAAGCACCGGCACTCCGAGCGCAAAGAGCACCGCGGTTTCCCGGAACAAGCTGAGCACGTAGTTGAGCAAGGCAGGGGCAGCCCGCTTAATCATCAAGGGAACGAGTACGCGCTGCCATGTAATATATGGGCTCAAATGGAGCGCCACACACGCATCCCGCAGTTCGGCTGGGATGGTGATCAGACTGCCGCGGTACACTTCTGAGCAGTACGCCGCGTAAACGATCCCCAATACTCCGATGCCAATAGGCATTGCCGGAAGAATAATTCCAAATTCCGGCAGCACATAGAAGGTGAAATAGAGGAGAACGAGCGTCGGCACACCTCGGAACAGTTCAAGCCAGAAGCGTACGAAGGCCCGTCCGAACGTGGTGCTCACGCTCTCCAGGATCGCCAGCAGCAACCCGCCGCCTAATGCAATGGCCGAACTAGCAAGCGTTACCAGGACGGTGTACCAAACGCCGTCCATAAGGCGAGGCAGGATCTCCAGTACAAAGCTCCAATCCCACGTCATTGAACAGCTCCCTGAAGAGCGTCCGCCGCGGGCGCGACCTGTGAGGACGTGCGCGCGGCTCTCAATGCCCGGTTAAGCGGGAGCACCAGCTCGAGCGCACGAAAAGCTACGCCGCAGAGAACGGTCAGTATCCAGTAAAGAGCCGCAAGCAGGCAAAAGACGGTGACCGTGTCGAACGTTTGCCCACGAATGTAGTTAGCGACGTAGAGCACGTCCTGCACGCCAATGAAGCTCACGATCGCAGTCCACTTGACCATGCTCCTCGCCAGGCTTCCGAAACCGGGCACGATCTGCGACAGCGCCTGCGGCAAAATGACCTTTGTGAAACTCTGGAGTTTGCTGAGCCCAAGTGCATGACACGCATCTGTTTGTCCGCGATGCACAGCCTCGATCCCAGCACGGACAATCTCAGCGCCATATGCGGCCCCATCGAGCGCCAGCACAAGGATCGCAGCCGTGAGCGGGCTCAGACGCGGCATGCCGGGCACTAGTGGCAGCGCATAGAACACCCAGAACAGGAGAACCAGAGCCGAGGGAGCTCGAATGAATTCAATGAAGAGCATCGACCCCAGCCGGAGCACTTGCGTCTCGGAGAGTCTCAACGCTCCGAGGACCACAGCTCCGGGTACAGCACCCACGATGATACACACCGCCACCCAAACGGTGACCCATAGGCCCTGCACGAGCACAGGCCAATATTGCAAAACGGCCCTCACTGCAGTTGCTCCTTATTCGCAGCTCGGCACAGACTCACTGGCCTTGGTCAGCTTGGCAAGCAGCTGCGCTTCAGCGTCGCCGTTGGTGATCCCGTACTTGTTGGAGAGCTCCTCAATCGCGCCACTTCGAATCAACAACCGCAGCTGTTCGCTGAACGCGTCGCGGAAACGAACATCTTCCTTGCGAAATACTGCGCCTGATCCAAATACAGGCGACTTCTCATCGACGACCAACTCGACTCCTTTCTGCTCGGGACTGGGGATAGAGACTTGACTATCGATATAGACGTCCGCGCGCCCGCCAACGACGGTCGCGAGACTAGCCTGAACGTCGGGGACCCGCACGAGCTGCGCTGGCTTGACGCCCTGGTTCAGCGCATAGCTCATCCAAGCTGCGGATGTAATCATCGCCACCTTGATATCCGGGCTACGTGCAACGTCCGCGACGCCCGTCAGACGCTTCGGATTTCCGAGCAAGACAAACAGTCCGAGCTGGTACGCGTAATGGGGCGCCGAAAACAGCAATTCTTTGCAGCGAGCTTCCGTGATGGCGAGGCTGGCAACATAGTCGAACTGGTGGGCCTGCAGTCCGGGAATCATGGCATCCCATTGCGTAATCACAGGCGTGATCGCTGGCAGGCCCAAGCGTTTAAGAACCATGTTGTGCAGGTCAACTATAGCGCCCGTCGCCTCTCCGCTCGGCGACATCATCATGTAAGGGGGCAGCGAGGCTATCGCCACTCTCACCTTGCCGGCTTTGCGGATGGAGGCAAAAAGAGGATCCTCGGTTTGTGAAAAGGTCGGAAGCGAATAGCCGGTCAGCATGACCAGCAGGACCAACAACGACAGCTTTCGTCGCACACGCATCTCGCCTCCTCCCGGTTCAAAATTATCAATCTTGACCACCACGATAGTCTGCTCGACGGGTTTTTTCCACGTCGTTTGGCCACGCCAAGCCGAAAGTCTGCACGAATCGTGCCGTATCGCACGGTTTTGCGCGCCTGACTAAACGCTCCGCAGCCATGTTCCGTCGGCCGGATTCGGTCGGAGAGGCGTCGGTCACGAATTCTGATCGATCGAAATGCGTCGATTAGGTTCGTATGGCAGTATACCGCCGAAACACTTGCCGTGAGCGGACTGACATGGCTGCCTCTTGCCGAGCGCTCCGACGTCACGCACCGCGCTGGGACATTGCCTGAAAGATTGGCGATAGGCTGGAACCCAAATTTGCAACCATCAGGGTCTCAATCACGGCATCAGCCACAGAAGTTGGCAGGTTCGAGATGGCACGGAATTTTGCAATGATGTCGTCATCGGTGAAACGGGTTTCGTCGGACCATGGGTCACCCCAAGCGAAATCTGCCTCCGCCCGCACTGTCGTGCTCCTCGAGTTGACTTCGACGAAGCAAGGCATTTGCCGATACTGACCTCGCACGATGTGCCCGGCATAAGTAGCGGCTTTTGGGTAGTCGGCGAACTTGACCTTTGTCCGCACCGCTTTCGCAGCCGCATCAGACGCCCATTGAACCGATCCCCACGCGGGTCCCGGCGGCACGTCAAGCAGGAACATCGCGATAGCGTGCGGCAAGCTAAATTGCCGCGACACGGGATCTGGCGGTTCGGGGTTCAGCCATCTCCGTGAAAGCCCTCGAAAGGTTAGTGCCGACTACAATTTGCTCAATCTCGTTCACGTCGAAACGCCCGGTTGCGTGCAGTTGCTCGGCGCGCCTCGTGCAGGATCACGTTTGGCACCTGATTCAAGGTTAGCCCGGAAATGAACTTTGCCAGGGACGCTGTCACTTCAACCATCGTGCTTTCCTATCTTTATCGGACGTCCGAGCCGGTCCTTCGCGAGATAAGATTTTGCGACGCATCGAGCAACCTTCGCCAAACGCTGGTCGCCCCATCGACCGCCAGTGGGCCGGGTCGCTGCAGTCGTCACTGGGAACGCCCCGCATTCGAAAACAGTTGGCGCTATGGGTGGGCGGGTGGATCGTAGTCGCATGACGCACACTGAGCTTTCGATTTCGATGTCCCCGGCTTGCGCCCGGTCAGCTGGATCCTCATCGCCCAACACGTCGTCGCTGAGGCATGTACTGTAGGAATGATCCTCCAGAGCGGTGTTTTTCTCCCTGGCCTTCAACGATGACCGGAAAGCCGAAGGCCCGATCGGCTATGGTAATGGACGCCGCTCGGCTGCCCTCGTTCGAGAGTGAGCCTCCGAACGAGCGTTCGACTTCCCATGAATGAGGCCTCCGTCAAAGCTCAAAAAGAATGCGTGGAGCTCGGGTCAGAGCTTCGGCGCCGGATTCAGTTACACGGATCGACTCGCTGATGACATAACCGAAATCCTCATCGACCCAGTTGCCCAGCATTAGGTGAAATGTCATGTTTGTCTCCAGCTGCGTCAAGTCGCCGTCTGCGAGGCTTGCGGTCGGTTCCAGCCACTCAACCCCAATCGAATAACCGCAGCGGGAATCCTTCGTGAAACCCTGTTTTTCGATCACGCGGTAAAAAGCGTTAGCGACGTCGCTGCAGGTGCGTCCGGGACGGGCCACTTCCATTGCGGCTTCCATACCTGCGACCTCGGCCTCATGGATTCGGCGCAGCCGCTCGGATGGCGCACCGATCGAATAGGTGCGCATGATTGGCGCCGCGTAGCCGTAACGGTAGCCGCTCACTTCGATATTGATCTGCGATCCCTGGCGAAAGACATCGTCGCTCCACATGATGTGGGGTGTACCGGTTCGCGGAGTGGAGGCCAGCAGGAGCGGATGGACGGATGTGGCTGCATTGCCGTTGACACCTCGCACCTGCGTCGCAATGATCTCAGCTGCAGCATCGGCTTCTCTTACTCCGGGACGGATGACTTCCGCCGCTCGCATCGCTGCCGCATCGGCGATGGCCGCGGCTTCCCGCATTACGGCGATTTCGAGGTCCGACTTGACGATGCGGATCCAGTCCACGAGCTTGCTGCAATCGACTATGCGCGCATCTGGCAGTCGCGCCTTGAATTTCACGACCGCTTGTGCCGAAAGCGTACCTTGTTCGAGCCCAAGACCACAGTTCGTAAGGCCGGCTTCTTGGAGGAAGTCGATCACCGCATCGTAGCCATTCTTATCCGCTTTGCCGATGAAGCTTTCCGAATATCCAATGACCTTGTCTCGCTTCAGGAACGTCTGATGAAAGCAGGCGGCTGCATCCATGCTGCGCACGATCAAGGTCGGTTCCTCGTCGCGGATCGAGACCACGAGCGCATGTAGAGCAAACAACCGCGTGAGATTTCCCGTCAGGTAAGTGATGTTGGCGGTGCTCGTGATTACAAGCGCATCGATGTCGCGCCGCCCCATTTCAGCTTTCACCAGGGCTAGCCTGCGGAGGTACTCTGTTCTTGGGAATTTTTGGGGTCCCTTGGGGATTGCCAACGTCTTAACTCCATTGAGCTTCGTCATGCTGGCATCGCCAACATGACTTAGTTACGAACTTCCGAGCTCTTGGCAAGGCGCCCAATAAAGATCTTATGGCGCTTGGCTATTCCGGCATCGACGTGCGCTTCCGTATAAGCGCCAACCATCTACTTCTGTATCCGCGATCATTAGGGACGTGGCCGAGGATCTGAAGCACATCCTAAAGCTCACGCAGCACCGATACGATCAACTCGACATCTGGCTGAGCTTCGATATTCAATGTGGCCTCAATTACGGCATTCGCGCGCTCAGTTGACAGCCCACTCGCGACGCGAAACTTTTCGATCACCTGCTCGTCCCCCCATGCTGTCTCCGTTGTCCAAGGATCGCCTAGCGCAAAATCCGACTCAGCTTCAAGTCGCGTGCCATCGCGCATCAAGATCGCGACGCGCGCGGGCATATTACGCGTTTGTTCCCGCACGAGATGACTTCCAAACGTATTTGCATGATCCCATTCTTCGACGAACACCTTATCCCGCAGAGCTCTAACCTTCGGATTGTCATCCTGCGCCTCGTCTAGCCACTCGGGGCCTACGGCAACGCCGAGCAACAGCATCGCCACAGCATGCGGGATGCTGAACTGCCGCGAACAGAAGGTGCGGGGAACGGGATTGCAAAAGCGCGGAGTACTAGTGTACCCGTTTGTACCGATGGTAATCCGCTGGATCTGCTCAGGGTCGATCTGAACTTTGGCAGTCGCCTTGCTAAGCGCGGTGAGCGCCTGATGCGTCCAGCGGCAGGTTGGCCATGGCTTGTAGGTGATATCGGCAAGCATCCAACGTGAGCCCAAACCGCCAATCAGAAGATCCGGGTCAAAACGATCCGTACCGGACATCTTAATGACGTTCTGGTCGCCGTCGAACATGCCGGCAAAGCCGGTCGCACCAAGAGCGGCTGATCGCGCCGCAAACACCCCAACAAGAGTCGCCCACCCCACGTCCGCGTACTTGCAATCGGGCAGATCCACTGATCCCGACCATTTCTTGGCTGCTGGCAGCGGCGCATTCGAACCCGCAATACCAAAGGTTTCGCGAGCAAGGTCTTCGTCCTGACATTCAAGCCGGATCGCCGCTCCCGCTGCCGCGAACACCACTGGCGTTGCGCAACTATATAGTTTCGGGTAGCCGACTACACGGCCATCCTTAAAGAATATGATCTGCCCGCAGGCGCTCGCAACGCGCCCTCCAAGTTCATATCCCGCTATCAGGGCCTGCAGCAATTGTGCACCGGTTGACTTGCGTGCCTCCGCCAGCGCGAGAGCGGCCACGACAGCGCCTGCACCAAAGTGATGAGCGACTGGAAATGTGTCGTCAAAGTCCATACAGTTCGCGAGACGCCCATTCGCATATAGGGCACCCGCAAGGCTGGTGCGCTGTTTGCGCCCCACTACAGACGCCAAGTTGCCGTCTCCCAAAAAATCAGCCAGACCGTGGGTAATCGGCGCCATACGCGTGTGAGTGGCCGCAATCATGCATCCGATCGAATCGAGCAAAAGACGGCGGCCTTCGGCTTTCACATTGGTGGGCACGTCGCACAAGTCGAGATTCGAAAAAAATCGGGCGAGCGCGCCGGTCAGGTCAGTCGCAAGATCACTCATTTAGAGCCTCTAACAATCGTTGGGATAGCTCGCGCGCCTTTTTTGGACTGTCGCGATTTATTCATGGCTTCGCGTAATCTCAGTGACATTCCGGGATTTGGAGAGGATGCACCATTGCGCCCGTCGCGCCCTCCCCCGCAATCCCGTTTTCTTTCGCATTCAATCTATCGCGGCTCACGGCGCATCGATACGATCAACTCACCGCCTGATTGGATTCACAATTCAGCTTCATTCGCGCGCGTTTTCGACATTCCGCTTCCAACGTGAAAACTTCAGACGAGTTAGCGTACACCTGACGACAGCCGAAAATTTGCGTTATCTGAGCTTTGGCGCAGGACTGCTGCAGTTCAAGCGCCCATATTAGAGGAAACTCGGCTTGGAGGGAGAAATTGGGTGCGAGACGGCCCATGCGACCTCACGGCAGTTCAGGCATTGGCAATCCCCATTCCACAAGATTTTCTGAGAAACACTGTCTACGAAGGCCAGCCGATCTGGCAGGTGAAGCACGAGCTTGCCAATGATCGTGGAAGCTCGGCTCCTTGCCAAAGTTGATCACGGCCAGTGACGCTGTGCCAAGCTGAGACCACGAGCAACTGCAGTGGAGGCCCTTTTGAATGCTGGCCTGCACTTGTGCGGACCTGTGGGTCAGCGCTCCGGGGGACTTCGATACTCTCCATCGGATTGTTTCGTACTATCTCGGCAGTGGTTCTCCTGTTCCGGGTCTTATAAGCTCAAGCTAGTGCCGAAAACGCTGTATCGAAAACCGTCACGGCCGCGATCCGTTATGGCGCACGAGAGGCCCGTGTAGGGCGTCGAGATTTCCGCGTTGGATCGAAGCTGCGCATCGCAGCGGCTAAAGCTGAAAAAGCTTACGGGGTGCACGCGCCAACGATTCCACCCCGGACTCTGTTACCCGAATCGTCTCGCTGAGGGTAACGCCGAAGTCCTCCTCGATCCAGTTGCCCAGCATCAAATGGAAGGTCATGTTCGGCCTTAACTCTGTCGTGTCGCCCTCTGCGAAGCTTGCTGTCGGTTCCACCCATGCCGTAAATTGGTTCTCGATGCCGATCGAGTAGCCACAGCGCGACTCCTTTGGGAAACCGTATCTCTCGATCGCACGATAAACAGCTATGGCGACTTCGCTGCAGGTGCGCCCTGGCCGGACCGCATCCAGCGCCGCCTCGAGACCCGCCATTTCTGCGTCGTGCAATCGACGCAGTCGGTCGGAGGGAGTACCGATGGAGAAAGTTCGCATGATGGCAGCGTCATAGTTATAGCGATTGCCACTCAATTCCATGTTGATCTGCATACCATCCCGGAAGACACCTTCGCTCCACAGGATGTGAGGCGTACCCGTGCGTGGCGATGAGGACATAAGGAGCGGCCGCAGTCCCGTGGCCGCGGGTGCGCCTCTGGCACCGGTTACCTGTGCCGCCATAATCTCCACCGCCGCGTCAGCTTCCCGTACACCAGGCCGGATTACTTCTGCGGCCCGCATAATCGCCGCATCAGCGAGTGCGGCAGCTTCTCGCATGACCGCTATCTCCAGGTCAGATTTAACCCCGCGGATCCAGTCAACGGCTCTGGTGCAATCCACGATCCGAGCGTGTGGCAAGCGCCTTTTGAACTTCTCTACCGCCGGCGCCATCAGATTGCCTTGTTCGATTCCGACGCCGCGGTTTGCAAGTCCTAGTTGATGGATAAAATCGATCACCGCATCGTAACCGTCTGTGTCTGGTTTTCCCACGAGATTTTCCGGATAGCTGATCACCTTGCCGCGCTCCATGAACGTTTGATGGATCGCACCTGGCGCGCACATCTTGCGCACGATGAGCGTCGGTTCCTCTTCACGAACTGAAACTACAAGCGCGTGCAGCGCGAGCATTCGGGTCAAATTGCCCGTCAGGTAAGTAATATTGGCCCAACTGGTGACGACGAGCGCATCGATATCGCGCCGAGCCATTTCTAACTTCACTGCGATAAGTCTGCGCAAGTACTCCTCTCGCGGGAATGCCTGCGGCGCTTTGCTGATTGTCATCGTCCTAGCTCCATCAGTTTTTGTTGGTTGAAAGCCGCGAACCTCGCTCTTCGGTCCGCGCCGGTTGCTTAGCCCTCTATTGTCGCGCCGAGCCTACCCACCCCCTCCGTGCCAAGGAAAGTGAGGTGATGGCGGTGAGATCGCCAATGCCGATTTGACTGTCGCGCGGCCCGTTTTCGACCAGGCGATGATCTCGTCGAGTACCGCAAAGTTCGCATCGCCCATCAGTGTCGACAACGCCCCCCTGACAGCCGCGATAGTGCCAACCCCGATCGTGCCCTGTCCCGCAAGAATGTCCGGATGGAAAGCGGTGATGATCGGGAGCCCGGTTTCATTTGCAAGGCGCGACCTCTCCTCCTGCGCCTCAACCTGCGATGGACCACTCACCCACGCGGCCGCGGCGAGGCGGCGGGTTTCCGAGATCTTGTTTTCTGGGACTAGGCGCGACATGGAGACGCGCATGCGAGCCCACCGCCTGGGCTGTATGAGGAACACTGGATTAGTGCGCTGAGACCGCACATGATCAGGACGGCATAGGTCAGAGACCCGGCCGCGATCCCGAGTGTCGCGCCGACCGCTGACAGGCGGGGGCGCGACAAGTCAAATCGGGCCACGGCGAGGAAATTCGGCCGAATGCTAGCGGGGGCCGCGAGCCAGAGCGGATTCCCGCCATTGAACGCGGAGTAAGAGTTCATGGCCGTCATCCATTCCCGGCCCCATTGAAAAAACGTTCACATTCACGATACTGGTGCCACAAAGACATTTGCCTCGCAAATCGCACCCATTCGGATGATTTCCTGCGCAAGTCTGGCAGTTTGGAGCGAATTTCATCTGGAGCCGATCCATGCAATACGATCGAATAGACGCCCATATCCTTGAGATCGTGCAAAAGAACAATCGTCTGACTTCCGAGGTAATCGGCGAAATGGCAGGGCTATCTGCTACCGCGTGTCAACGACGTCTGAAAAGACTTCGTTCGGAAGGCATTATCGAGGCCGATGTTTCGATCGTTTCGCCAAAAGCGGTAGGAAATCCTATTCAAATGCTTGTACTAGTCAGCTTGGAGCGGGAGCGCGCGGACATAATTGATAGATTCAAGAAGGCAATCAAATCGTCAGTTGAAGTCGTCAACGGATTTTACGTGACCGGCGAGGCTGATTTTGTTTTATACATTACCGCGCGCAGCATGGAAGACTATGAGCAGTTCACTAGGCGATTCTTCTATGAGAATCGGGAAATCAAGACTGTCAAGACCATGGTCATTGTGGACCGCGTGAAGGTGGGCTTCGCCGTTCAAATTGAGCCGCCCCCTGGGGATTGATGTGAGGAGCCACGGATGCGTCCTTTTCAATCGGTCATCGCATAGAAGAAGTGTAAAACAGCCGCAGTCTCGCTCCGCCCCTTCTGAGACCATACTTCCCCTTGAAAGTCGCATTTTCTGTCGGGCAAATCTTGCAATTTCAAAGCTTCAGGTTAGCCGGTGAAGACGACAGTCTTCCTGCCGTTCAACACCACGCGATCCTCGAGGTGATGGCGCACGGCGCGCGCAAGTACACGTCGTTCGATGTCGCGGCCTTTGCGGACGAGATCGTCCGGCGTGTCTCGATGCGAGATCCGTTCGACATCCTGCTCGATAATCGGCCCCTCGTCGAGATCGGAGGTAACATAATGCGCGGTCGCTCCGATCAACTTGACGCCTCGCTCATGAGCTTGATGATACGGCTTGGCGCCCTTGAACCCTGGTAAAAAGGAGTGGTGGATGTTGATGCAGCGCCCGGACAACTTGGCCGAAAAGCCATCCGACAGGATCTGCATGTAGCGCGCAAGGACAACGAGATCCGTACTGGTCTCCTGCACGAGCCCCCAAACTCGTGCCTCTTGCTCCATCTTGGTCTGTTTGGTGACGGGCAAATGGTAGAACGGCAGTTCTGCCACATCGGTGGAAGCCAGATGCTCGCGGCCGTGGTTGGAAACGATCGCCGTCAGCTCCATCGGCAACTCGCCGATCCGCCAGCGATAAAGCAAGTCGGCCAGACAATGGTCAAATTTGGAAACCAGCAGCATCACGCGTTTCATTGCGGAACTCTGCCGCAGAGTAAATTTCATGGCGAATCGCTCGGCGAGCTCGGCGATCGATTCAGCGATTTCCGCCTCTGATTTTGCCTGCTCCAGGCGATCAAACACGACGCGCATGAAGAACTGACCGGTCTCCGTGTCATCGAACTGCTGAGCGTCGAGGATATTGCAACTGGCTTCGAACAGTCGACTTGAGACCGCGGATACGATGCCTGGACGATCAGGGCAGGACAAGACGAGAATCATGGAACGATCGGACATAGTAGTCAGCCCCCGGTGGCGGCCTCACTTAAATCTGCGCGGAAGAGCGCGCTATGAGCAGCTCCGGAGTGATGAGGTCTTCGACCTTACGGCATTCGCCCTTCACTCGAGTGCGGTTCGAATCGTAGAAGGGCCGAAGGGACGCAATGGCAGCGTGCCTTTCTCCTGCAATCTCTATCTCAAAAGTCCCTTGAGACAACCACTCGGCGCTCACCCCGCCCTCGCAGTGCAGATATCCCATGCCGACGCCGCAGCCCAAGGTGTGGCCGAAGCCCGCCGAGCGCAGGTAGCCGACGAGTGATCCATTGCGCCAGACTGGCTCGGTTCCGAACATGAGCGGTACAGCCCGGGGGGCTGCTAATTGAACGAGGCGACGGCGCGGAGTTTGTCCGCGCTGGGATTCGAGAACTGTCCGCCCGATGAAATCCTCCGCCTTTTTCCAGGCGATGGTGAATCCCAATCCTGATTCGAGCGGCGAGTCTTCATCACTTACGTCCGCGCCCCAATCGCGGTAACCCGCCTCAAGACGCAAAGTGTTCAGCGCCACGTAGCCCGCGTGGCGCAGGCCGAGATCCCGGCCCTCGGCAATCAGCGCATCGTAGACGCCCAGCGCCTGTTCGGTCGGGATGTGCAGCTCCCATCCGAGTTCCCCTACGAAGGTCATGCGGAAAGCGAGCGCCAAGGCGTAGCCGATCTCGATGTCTTGGGCTGTCGCGAAGGGAAATGCTAGATCGGAAAAATCTACCGGGCTCACTCGGGAGAGAAGCTCCCGCGAACGCGGCCCCATAACGGAGACGCAAGTGTACCCCGACGACACGTCGATGACGGACACATGTCCCGCATCTTTGGCATGCGTTCGCAGCCAAGCAAGATCGCGGATGCGCTGCACGGCAGCCGTGACCACCAGAAATTGCTCGTCGCCCGTTCTCGCGATCGTAACGTCGGACTCCATGCCGCCTCGCTCGTTGAGCCACGGCGTGTACACGATACGGCCCACCGGAACGTCCATGTCGTTGGTTGAGAGGCGCTGAAGCAAGGCGAGAGCGTCGCGGCCCTGAACCAGTAGATGAGCAAAGGACGTCTGGTCAAACAGGGTGACCGCCGAACGGGTCGCATCGTGCTCCGCACCGCTCGCCCTAAACCAGTCGTCGCGACCAAACGTGGCATGGGCATTGGTCGAAGCCTCGGGGGCGCCAAACCATTGCGCTCGCTCCCACCCGGCAGCTTCGCCGAATTTTGCGCCAGCGGCTGCCAGCCGATCGTGCAGTGGTGACACGCGCACATTGCGCGCTGTTGCCGGCGACTTATGAGGCCAATGTAGAGCCCAAAGGTTTCCAACTGCCTCGCCTGTTCGATCGCGCAAATATCGACGATTGCGCTGGAACGGCATGGCGCGCCTTACGTCCATCTCCCAGTAGTCACTGGCGGGGACACCCGTCGACATCCATTCGGCCATGACTTTGCCTGCGCCGCCGGAAGACTCGATACCGCAGGAATTGAACCCCGCGGCGACATAGAGGCCGCCGATGTCGGGGGCGGGGCCCAACAGAAATCGATTGTCGGGCGTGAAGCTCTCTGGCCCATTGAAATTTAACTGCAGTCCCACGTTTTCCAAGGTCGGCATGCGCCGGATCGCATTAATGAGGTATGGCTCGATATGTTCGAAATCGTCAGGCAGCGAATCGAAGCTGAAATCGTGCGGAATACCATCCATGCCCCAGGGCTTGCCCTTGGGCTCGAAAAAACCGACCAGCAACTTGCCCGCGTCTGCCTTTGCGTAGAAGCAAGCATCCATATCGCGAACTGTCGGAATATCGGGTGGCAAGTCCGGAATGGCCTCTGTCACAATGTAGAAGTGCTCTGCGGCTTGGAGAGGCACCGTCCAATTGAGGTCGGCAGCGATCGCCCGAGTCCACATGCCCGTGCAAATGACAGCCTTTTCAGTGCGCACGATGCCCTCTGCGGTCTCGACGCCGGCGATTCGCCCTTTTTCGACCAGGATGCGAGTCACTGGAGTACGTTCCAGAATTCTTGCTCCTCCCTGCCGCGCACCGGCAGCGAACGCGCGCGCCGTGTCCACCGGGCTCGTCATGCCGTCGGAGGGAATCCAAGCCGCGCCAAGCACATCGGCCACGTCGAGTAAGGGTACACGTCGCTTCGCTTCGGCGGCATCGATGATCTCAACCTCAAGGCCAAAAGAGCGCCCCATTGACGCGCCACGCTTCAGCTCCTCGAGCCGCGCGGGGGTAGCCGCGATGGTAATCGACCCGGATTGCCGAAACCCCGTGGGCTGGCCGGTGAGCTTCTCGAGCTCGTGGAACAATCCCGCGGTGTACTGGGCTAGCTTCGCCATGTTCTCGTTGGCTCGAAGCTGGGTGACCAACCCCGCCGCATGCCATGTAGTACCGCAGGTGAGCTGGTCGCGTTCAAGCAGCAGAACGTCGCGATGGCCGAGCCGCGTGAGGTGATAGGCGACCGAGAGACCAATGATACCACCGCCGACGATGACATATTCCGCTTGGGAGGGCAGCTTGCTTTGCATTCCACTACTCAAAAAAAGAACCACAGACAGGATTGAGTGCAGCCAGGATCAGCGCCTGGATAGAGCTTTCCGCTACTAGGCATTGACCGTCTCGAAATTGGCGGCATGGGGCCTCACTTGATACTCGTGCCAATTCCGCCGTGCACATGATACGCCACCGTCTGGAATCGACCACTTCGGCACAATAGTTGCGCGCGATAATTGACCGCTTACCAATGTTGTGCGCGATAGAGCGCATGGGGTTACGGAAGTGCGCAAAACTCTATCTCCCTCCCGCGAGCTTTGATTCCCTGACTTTGCTCAATCGAAAAGCCGCGTTTCTCCGCAAATATTATCGGGCCTGAGATCTGATTTTTGATCAATAAAAGCGTCGGCGGAGCAGGAATTCTGCGACTGACCGTTGGAACACGAAGATTTTCTCTCGTCGAGCTTGGCGCTAACGTGGGCAGCCGCAAGAAGTAGTCTGAGGTTTAGAAGGTCACACCAACTTTATCTCTAGCCCTGGCTCGATCGACGCCGGTAGTCGCAAGTCCGGCGATGACTTGGTCAGCGCCCAGCGATCTCGCGTTGCCTGAACACGTTTTTCGAAAGTCGGTCACCAGCAGGTCATCGACAAATTCGGTGCCGTGGCGGTTGCGATTGATTGATCCGGCGAGATTTCGGACTCCAGCGAGCGGGTAACCGGGAAGGAACGGGCAAGCTAATCAGCTAAATCGGGAGTGACTCGCAAAAAGTATGAGGCGCCAAGCAGCGAAGATTTTTGTGCAACTCGTCGCTTGCCGATAGAGCGCTCGTGCCGGGCCCCTGCATACTCGACCAGAAGCTTCGTCGGCCGCTTATAGGCATATCGTTACCGAGAACCAGTCCCTTCATTCAAAGCGCGCCAACAAAGCGATTCCCTGAGGCCCAACTAAAACTCCGTCCCGCCCAAGATCCTTTTCAGTTTGCCTGCTGCGATCAACCAGGCACGATCTTGCTCTCGGAGGCGGGATGACTAATGTGGCTGGTCTCGGGAACCGCTACCAAAGACAAGCCTCGGCGAGAAACTGCCGCGTCAACAGTGTTCGCAAGCAAATACGCAACGGTCATGGGCCCGACACCGCCAGGTACCGGGGTTATGTAGCTCGCGCGATTGCTGGCTTCCGCGAAAGCTACATCTCCGACAATTTTAGCTGTGCCAGTCGAATCGACCGCACGATTGATGCCGACATCGATAACAATCGCGCCTGACTTGAGCCAATCGCCGCGGACCAACCCCGCACATCCGGCGGCAGCTACGACAATGTCGGCCTTCCGACAAAGGTCCGGCAGGTTCCGCGTCTTTAGCTGCGCACCTGTCACGGTACATCCAGCATCACCGAGCAGAACCGCAAGAGGTTTTCCAACGATATTGGAGCGACCAATCACAACAACGTCAAGCCCGTTCAAGTCATTCACGACGGTCTTGATGAGATGGACAACTCCAAGCGGAGTGCAAGGCGCGAGAGCTGGTCGACCCGCTCCTAATCTTCCAACATTGTAGGGATGAAAGCCGTCCACATCCTTGGTCGGATTGATGGCCTCTAGGACGCGCCAACGGTCGATATGCCCGGGCAGTGGAAGTTGAATGAGAATGCCATCAATGGAGTCGTCGGCGTTAAGCTCCTCGATCAATTCCAGCAGCTGGGCTTCGCCGACATTGCTCGGCAGCAGGAATTGCTGAGACTTGAACCCGACCGCCCGGGCTTGCGTGGCCTTCGTCCTCACATAAACCGAACTGGCCGGATCCTTGCCGACTAGCACCACGGCCAAGCCTGGTGTGACATTCCATTCGGCTTGGAGCAATGCCACATCGCGCGCGACCCGAGCCCGAAGGGCCTCGGCGATTGCCTTTCCATCAATACGGATAGCATTCATGATTATTTCCTGAGGAGGTTCGTGGAAGTAGGTCTTGAAACCAATCCTCAACCCCAACCCGCGATGGCATGTCCCTGTTCACATTGCGTTCCGCACGTATCGAGAGCTTAGGATCGACAGCGTTCGGTGCCGTCAGCGCGCCGAATCCTTTGATTCACGAGTGTAACTTCATAGTTGGGTCCGTTAGTGTGCTGCACTCCAGGTGCAAGCGCTAGCTGGATAGCCCGCATACTTCAAACGTGGCACCTCGCCCCTACGTCAAATGAGGCATCAGGCAGACCACGTCGGCGACATTGGGTAATAAACGCCATTTCGATCTTGATTAATTCGATAAGTCCCCGCATGACGATTAAATTCAGCACTTCCACCCTAATTTCTGGACGAATTCCAACTCATCAGGCCGATTAGGAGGGCATACGGCACTTGCATGAGTTGTTAGCGCCACCTGCTATTTAGCCGACCGAAGGCGATTCTGACTGACCGGCCGCCCGCTGCCGCGAGGCGCTCGCAAACTCCTTGCGCAAGGCCTCTGAATGGGCTCCACAAGCGGGAACGCCGCGCAATACCGGAGCCCTTTCTCCGTCAAATATGGCACCTGGCGCGATCACGAGAATATCGCCAGCGGGCGTCGCAACGGGTATCCGTCGTATATGGGGATGCTGGGAGACGTCCTCTATCTGGTTGAGCCGCCCATAGGCCAGTCCGGCAGCTTCCAGCTCACTCATCGCTTGATCGCTCGAGATTTGCACGAAATGGTCAACGATGATTTCATCCAAACTAGCCCTGTTGTGGATTCGCTCCATGTTGTCGGCAAAGCCGAGGCGGCGGATGAGTTCCGGTCGCTGGAGGAATTTGACGCAGAAGTTTACCCATTCGCGGTCGTTTTGAACGGAGAAGATAATCTCTCTGCCGTCGGCACAGCGGTATGCGCCATAGGGTGCTAGGGACGGGTGGTTCACGCCCGCTCGCGCAGTGTGATACCCGCTGTAATCGAATTGCAGCACGGGAACGTTCATCCAGTCTGCTATGGCGTCGAAAAGCGATATTTGAATACTCATTCCTTCCCCGGTGCGCTCCCGCTGGAGCAACGCTTGCAAGATGGCGTTAAGAGCGGTCATCCCAGCTGCAATATCGCATACCGAGACACCGACCCGCGCCGGGCCATCCGCTGTGCCGGTGACAGCGCAAAGCCCGGCCTCGGCTTGCACGATCAGGTCATAAGCCTTCAAATGCGACAGAGGACCGCCATCGCCGAATCCCGAGATGTCGCAGGTTATAAGGCGGGGAAAGCGCTTTCGAAGATCTGCCGAACCGAAGCCGAGCTTTGCGATGCTGCCGGGCTTCAGATTTTGAAGGAAAACATCCGCCTCGGCGACCATCGCATCTAGAACTACGCGGTCTTCCTCGATCGTCAAGTCGAGGCAGATCGATTCTTTCCCGCGATTTAGCCAAACGAAATACGCGCTTTGGCCCTGAACGAGCTTATCATACTTTCGTGCGAAGTCGCCCTCGGGCCGCTCGACCTTTATGATACGCGCTCCAGCATCCGAAAGGCGGGAAGACGCATAAGGAGCCGCTACCGCCTGCTCGACGGCAACAACCGTAATACCTTCGAGCGCCTTTCTCATGTCGATGCCGCTCTGACAGTCTGAAGAGAGTTCTGGGAACGTCGGTAGTTGAGAATGGAAAGTAATCTGCTCTGCTCATTTCCAACGATCGAGATGGCCTCATCAACCCCCATCCCTGGTTTTGCGAGCATCATGTCCGCCTGTGTAGCCACCGCAATATTGACTGCGGCCTGCGCCGACAAATCAGTTTCGGTGCAGCTCCCACCAATATATGCACCGACCCCATTTTCCTTGCACACCAATACAGACTTGGCAGAGTCGGCTATTGAGCCAACGTCAGGCATCTTGATCTGAACGAGATGAGCGGCTTTTGCATTGGCGAACAGCCGGATGTCGTCAAGCGTATTACACTGCTCGTCGACAACTACGCGGGCTTCCGTGCCGCGCCTGTCGAGGAGCGCGACGATCTTGGCGTACTCCTCGAGCTGAGCTTCAGTTGATCCAAAGTCAGCAGGGCATTCAATGTGAAGCCGGTAGCCAGGCACGTCATCCGCAAGCCGCGTGATGAAATCGGCAATCTTTTGCGCGTCCATGCCGATCTCGAACCCTATCCAGCCGTAAACGTCAAAATGCAGGATGGGGTGATAACCGAGCTCTCCGATTTCCCTTGTGCGTTTGGCGACCCATTTGACGAAGTCACGAAACGTCTCCCCGGAAGCCCCGAACTTTTCACGCGAATTGATCAGTCCGTGTGGAAGCACGTCCACAGACTTGAGGATCATCTTATCGACGTTGATTTCGCGAGAATCCCCACTCTGAGCGTAAAGTGGAACTCGCTTATCCGGAAGGGGCAGGTGATATTCCGAGCAGATCACTTCGGCGAGCGTGGTCCGGGCAATATGCGCAACAGCACGAAGCAAGGCTTGGCTCACGCCATATTCGATCGCAAGCGGTAGCCGGCGAGCCTCATGAGATGCGAGGACACGTTCACAAGCACGAAGGAAATTGGACACGTCGGAAGCGAGAAGTCGCGGGATCACCACAGATCTGGTGAGGGCTTGAATTGCGTCAACTTGAAAAACTGGATCACGACCGCCTGCGCCTGAATACTGCACGCTCATCATGTCGCCCCACACGATCACATCGTCCGACAAGACGAGACCGATGCTGAGCGAACGCGACGGCATACGGATACTCGTAAAACCAGGCGTAAGGGGTTCCCCTAGATAGCGAAAACCATCATGAGCAACGGCTGCTCGTATTGCAGCTTGATCATCATAGAAGAAACTTCCGTTCCCCGGAGCCAGAATGACATCTTTTATTATAGGAGAGATTCGCATAGCACACTCAATCTCAGGTCGTTCTGCAACTGGTTAAGCAATTCCGCAGCCCATCGCAATGTGATAGCCATGCAATATCCATCGGCAGCATCTTGACGAGCCTGGCTTCCACTGTCAGCAATCCGATAAGCATCTCAGTTCTGCGAGCGCTAAACGCTATGCGCCGCATTGCGCGTCTTGGCCTCAACCTCAAAGGGGCAAAACGTTGAATTGGATCACCTTGACTCAGGCAGTTGGGCCTATGATCCGATAACGACAGCTTTCGTTGAGTTTACGAGCTTCAGATTTTGAAAGGCTCTCAATCCTTCCACACCACCCTCGTACCCATAACCACTTTGTTTAATTCCAGCGTTCGGCGCATCCGCAGAGACGCCCTTGAGATGGTTAATGCTGATAGCACCCGCAGAAAGGCTACGGATCATTCGTTTCTGAATCTCGGCGGATTCAGTGAAGAAGTACGAAGCAAGTCCGTATTCTGTCGCGTTCGCCGTCTCAATGGCCTCCTCGATCGAAGTGAAGGGCGCAACCGTAAGGATCGGCCCGAACGGTTCTTCGCGAAGTACCTGTGATTCAGGAGGGACATTGCTCAGAATTGTAGGCTCCCAATAAAAGCCGGGCCGATCAATACGTTTACCGCCGGTTTCGACCCTTGCGCCGCGATCGACAGCATCGTTGGTCAGGCGTTCCATAGCTGCAATGCGCCTCGCATTCGCCATTGGTCCCATATCAGTCTCAGGATCGTCGGGCCTGCCAACCCTGATCTTTTCGGCCGCCCGAATAAGCTTTGCCAGGAAACTCTCATAAATTGGTCGCGCTACAAGAATTCGGCTGGGTGCGTTGCAGCTCTGACCTGCGCATTCAAACTTGTATTCGGATATTGCAGAAACGGCCTTGTCGAGGTCAGTATCTTCGAAGACGACGACAGGCGAATGGCCGCCGAGCTCTAGAACGCAGCGCTGCAGATTGCTTGCCGCAATCTGCGCGAGCTGCTTACCAACCGGCGTAGAGCCCGTGAAGGACAAGGCCCGGACAACGGGCGAACGGAGCAGGTGTTCCGAGATCATTGGCGGATTTCCGAAAACGAGATTTACGATGCCAGGCGGAATTCCGGCCTTCTGCAAAGCCTCCACGATATAGACCCCGGCGCTTGGAGTTTCTTCTGCCGCCTTCAGGATTACCGGACAACCGACCGCGATAGCTGCGGCAAGTTTCCGGGCGTTGAGGACGGCTGGGTAGTTCCACGGCGTGAATGCGGCAACGACACCAACCGCTTCTGGTACGATCACCCTTGCCTCGTCGATCGGAAACGGAGCCGACAACTCGCGAGCGCGGGTACCATTCCACTCGAGCATTTCGATTGCCCGCGCATACTCGCCCTTCGCTTCGGCCAAGGTTTTACCCTGTTCTCTGGAAAGAGCCGCAGCAGCCGCCTCGGTCTTGTCCTTGAGAATTCGCGCGGCACGAACGAGAAGGTCACCCCGCGCATCAGCCGGGGTGTTGGACCATCGCAGCAGGCCTTCTTCTGCAGACGTCAAAGCATCATTGAGATCCGACGCGGAGGCAATGGCTACGCGCCCGAATTCCTGCTCGGTAGCGGGATTGATGAGGGTCAGATCAGCGCGATCGCCGCCCGAGCGCCACGCTCCGTTGATGAAGAGTTTGTAGTTCATGCTGTCGGACATACGTGAATCGCCGCTCTGCCGTTGTGTATCTTCTGCTGCTGAGTAGTCCCATGCCTGGCCGCTTCGACGAGATCCAGGGGCACCGCCATAATGCGCTCAGCCGGATTTTCGTCGCCGAGGCATTGATGCCATCCTTCAATGTATCGGGAGAGCGATCAATGCCATCACCTCACGTCGACGTGAATGAGATCTGGACGATAGCGGCGAATATCAGCTCTCAGCGTTCAGGCTCTTGGACGGCCGAATCGCCTTCGGCCGCCATTCGTTAGATCTTTTCACCACTGCGGACGAGCTCGTCCATCACGGAGCGGACCGCGCTTTCGGTGATTGCAATAATCTCATCGACTTCAGCTTTAGTGGTCACGAGCGGCGGAGCGAACCCGAGAATGTCACCATGTGGCATGGGTCGGGCAATCAGACCCCGGTCGCGAGCAGCCTTAGAAACGCGAGCACCGACCTTGAGAGATGGATCAAACCGCTTCTTCTTTTCGCGGTCGGCGACGAACTCGATCGCACCCATCAGACCGACTCCGCGCACCTCCCCTACGATGGGCAACTGCGCAAACTTCTCTTTAAGCCGGGTCTGGAAATACCCGCCGACTTCGCGGGCATTGCCAGGAAGATTCTCTTTTTCAACGATGTCGAGAACGGCATTTGCAGTAGCGGCGCCGATCGGATGACCCGAATAAGTGTAGCCGTGTGAAAAGGCGCCAACCTTATCAGCACCGTCTTCCAACACCTTGTAGACCTTCTCGCCCACAACTGCAGCAGATAACGGGAAGTAAGCGGAAGTTAGACCTTTCGCGGCAGTAATCAGGTCGGGCTCGATTCCGTAGTGGTGCGAGCCAAACATAGACCCGGTCCGGCCAAAGCCAGTCACCACTTCGTCGGCGATCAGCAGAACATCATGCTTTTTGAGAACGACCTGAATCGCCTGCCAGTAGCCTTCCGGAGGCGGCGTAATGCCACCAGTTCCGAGCACCGGCTCAGCGATGAAGGCGGCGACATTGTCCGCACCGAGGCGCTCGATAAGCTGGTCGAGCTCAGCTGCGCGACGCGCGGAGAATTCGCGCTCGGTCTCCTCCGGCTTCGCACCCCAGTAATGGTGAGGGGCACCGGTGTGTACAATCTGCGACAGCGGAAGATCCATCTGGTCGTGGTAGAAGCTCATGCCCGTCATCGAACCGGAAACGACGCTGCAACCGTGATAACCACGCTCGCGCGAGATGATCTTCTTCTTGTTCGGCTTACCCCGCAGGTTGTTATAGTACCAGACTAGCTTTGCCTGCGTCTCGTTCGCGTCCGAGCCCGACATCCCGTAGAAGACTTTGCTCATCTTTCCGGGCGCCATTTTGACGAGACGATCGGACAGGATCGCCAGCTCGTCGGTCGTGTGCGCCGCATAAGAGTGATAGTAGGCCAGACGGTAGGCCTGGCGCGAGATTGCTTCAGCGACCTCGGTACGCCCATAACCAATATTTACGCAGTACATTCCGGCAAAGCCGTCGATGAGCTCATTACCGTGAGCGTCCTTGATTCGGATGCCCTTACCGGTTTCGATAATCGTCGCCTCACCAAGCTTGCCAGTCGCATAATCCTTGAGCTGGGTGAAGGGATGCAGAACGCTGCTCTTGTCCTTTTCGCTAATCTCTTTGATGTTGATGGTCATTGTGCATCACTCTCTTAAGCTGCAGGATTCGCAAAGCAGACGTTTGGGCTCAAGAATTGCGATGATGCCGCGCTTCGAAATCCCATGCTGCCATTTGTTGAAATGCGCATGCATTCAGGATACTGATGTCGCGAACATATTTGCATCATATCTCCTGTCGTTCGGAGGATTTTCTGCATGACACAGGCATTTCGCGCTGCAATTCACCTCAACGCTGGAGCCGAATATGCAGTATGATCGAACAGATGCCCGCATCCTCGAGCTCGTGCAAAAGAATAACCGTCTAACCTCCGAGGTGATCGGCGAGATGGCTGGGCTTTCTGCTACCGCGTGTCAACGACGACTGAAGAGGCTCCGTTCGGAAGGCATTATCGAGGCCGACGTATCAATCGTTTCGGCAAAGGCGGTCGGGCGGCCCATTCAGATGCTTGTGATGGTGAGCCTTGAACGCGAGCGCTCAGATATTATCGACAGGTTCAAGAAGGCAATCAAATCGTCCGTTGAAGTGGTCAATGGATTTTACGTCACCGGCGACGCTGATTTTGTCCTCTACATTACCGCCCGTAGCATGGAAGATTACGAGCAATTCACACGGCGATTCTTCTATGAGAATCCGAATATCAAGGGCTTTAAGACGATGGTTGTAGTGGACCGCGTAAAGGTCGGCTTTGCCGTTCCAATTGAGGCTCCGCCCGAGGACTGATGAATCCTAGTGTCAATCTCTCACTTCATGAATTCACCCGTTTGCGCGCTTTTTCATCGCTCACTCGCATAGAACGCGAAAAACCTGCGCTGTCGTTCCTCTACATCTAACTAATGTCAACGCGGAGCCGAAAACAAGCTTGTCTGATTTGGTATTTGGAAAGGGGAGCCTCAAGGAACGAGTATCGCGTCGACGAGACCATCCAAAGCGTTTGGCTCGACGGTTTAGGATCTTCGGCACCGAATAGCGACCTCACTACAGGCCCTCAGATGGCAGCCAATACACACCGCGGTGCCGCGAGCGGCATTGATGTTGAAATCGAGACCACAGCCAAACCGTTTTCTGACCAAACATCATGGCGCTACATCCGAATAATGATGTTGCTGTGTCGGTCAGAAGAGACAACGCAGCGGCATGCTTCGTACTGACGCTTGCAGACGAGAGGTGAGTTATCGGGCGCGACGTGACAATTACCAATCACTAAAGATGCCTCGGAATTTTACCGAGCCTCATTAGGCTTACGAATGCAAAGTACGCAACGGCAACGGGTTGAAAGAGCGCTTCCCATTGCTAGCGGTCGGGCTACCTGGACGATGACCGATTCGGTTCATACTCAAGCCGGGCGCGGCGACGCACGAGCCGATATCACTGATCAGCCCAGGCCACAGACCTTGAGCGGCGATGGAATCACGGCTCCATTACGATTCTCGGCATTCCGGCGAATTTGGGTTGCGAGCCTGCTCGCCAATCTCGGCAAGCTGATCCAGGGCGTCGGGGCAGCTTGGGCAATGACGCAGATGACGTCGTCCGCGGACAAGGTTGCGTTGGTCCAGACGGCGTTGATGCTGCCCGTAATGCTAATTTCGATGCCGGCTGGTGCCATTGCCGACATGCATGACCGCCGCCTCGTCGCGCTAATTGCGCTCGCGATCGAGCTTTGCAGCGCGATCGCGCTGGTCGTGCTCGAGTGGCTAGGTCTCACCACGCCCAATTTGTTGCTAATGCTTTGCTTTTTAGTCGGCAGCGGTCTCACATTGAGAGGGCCTGCTTGGCAATCCTCTGTCAGGGAACAAGTACCGCCCGACACCCTGCCGGCAGCGGTCGCGCTCGACGGCATCAGCTACAACATCGCGCGCAGCTTCGGGCCGGCGATCGGCGGCATTGTGGTTGCAATGGGGGGCGCAGTAGCGGCGTTTGCACTGAACGCATTGCTGTATCTTCCGCTAAAGGTGGCGCTATTCGTCTGGAAACGTGTGGCGGCGCCGTCTCGGCTACCACGCGAGCGGCTGGGCCGAGCCATTGTTTCGGGCGTGCGTTACATCACGAATTCGCCGTCGATCAAGATTGTGCTGACCCGCACCATGGTCACCGGCATCGTCGGTGGCTCGATTTTGGCACTCATGCCACTGGTTGCGCGCGATCTGTTACATGGTGGTGCGCAGACCTACGGTATCATGCTCGGGGCCTTTGGTTTCGGCGCCGTAATAGGGGCGCTCTGTCTTGCCGAAGTGCGCAAGCGCATGAACGGGGAAGCCGCTGTGCGTGCCTGCACGCTCGGTATGGCCGGCTCGACCGCGGTGGTGGCATTGAGCCATGAGCCCGTTCTGACCGCTGCCGCACTGGTCGTGGCCGGCGCTGGATGGATGATGGCGCTGACGTTGTTCAACGTCGCTATACAGCTCTCCGCGCCGCGTTGGGTGGCGGGCCGTTCGTTTGCGGCCTACGAGGCTGCGATCTCGGGCGGCATAGCGATTGGCAGCTGGGGTTGGGGAAGCCTGACCGACGAAGCTGGTGTCGAGGTCGCGCTACTGGTGTCCTCCGCTCTTATGCTGCTCTCGCCGCTCATTGGGCTCTGGTTGCGGATGCCGCGCATCAGCGCGCGAGGTGAAGACGCCGAGGCTTTGGCCGATCCAGAGGTGCGCCTCGCGCTCACCGGTCGGAGTGGGCCACTCGTGGTCGAAATTGAATATCGGGTGGCGCAAGAGAATGCGCGGGCTTTTCACAACGTGATGCAGGAAGTGCAGCTCTCGCGTCAACGCAACGGCGCTTACGGCTGGTCGATTGCGCGCGACATCGCCGATCCCGAACTGTGGACCGAGCGTTATCACTGTCCGACATGGCTCGATTATCTACGCCAGCGCAACCGCTCGACTCAATCAGAGCGAGAGCTGGGTCAGCATGCGCTGGCTTTTAACATCGGCCCTGAGCCTGTCCGAATTCGCCGGATGCTGGAGCGCCCGTTCGGATCGGTTCGCTCGAGAGAAGACGCTTCAGTCCGCACAGCTAACGAAACTCATGCCCGGTGATTGCGAGCACGGTAGAAGGCATCAGTCATGATCGTGAGCGGAGAGCGTCATGAGGTACTTGGTGGGCGGCCACCGCCCGACACTGCACAAGAGACGATCAGGCGGTCGCTCCTGTTAGTTCCCTCAGAGGCGCTTTGCGCGAAGATATCGTGGCCTGACATCCAGCCCTCCCAAACCTTCGCGCCAACTCCAGCACTACTGAGTTGAGAGCTCTTGTCCTTGCTGCAAAAAAAGGCCACCCTGAAGAGTGACCTCAGAGTCAGGGAGGAAACGTCCCAAGGAGGGACCTCTGGGATCAGGCCGGAGCCTGCTCGATCGGTGAGAATGGCAAGCCGAGGCTCTCAGCCACGGCCTTATAAGTCAGCCGGCCTCGATAGACGTTGAGACCCGCGCGCAGATGCGGATTTTCGAGCACGGCTTCAAATCCCTTGGCGGCGAGAGCCAAACCAAATGGAAGCGTCGTATTATTCAGCGCCTGGCTGGAGGTGAGCGGAACAGCTCCTGGCATGTTGGCGACGCAGTAATGGATGACGCCATCAATCTCGTAAGTTGGATCTGGGTGTGTTGTCGGGCGCGATGTCTCGAAGCCCCCTGATCGATGGCGACATCCACGATCACCGATCCCTTGCGCATCGAGCTCAACATGCCGCGGCTGACGAGCTTCGGTGCGCTCGCGCCGGGCACAAGGACCGCACCGATGACCGCATCGCCGCAAATACCTCCTCGTCGACCGCGTCCATCGTTGGGAATCTCGTGCGGACGCGCCCTTCGAATAGTTCATCCAGCTCGCGAAGCCGGAGGATCGAGCTCTCGAGAATTGTAACTTCGGCGCCCAAGCCGGCCGCCATCCGTGCTGCATGCGTGCCGACCACGCCGCCTCCGACCACCACGATCCGAGCCGCGGGGACGCCGGGCACGCCCCAATCAACAGTCCCCGACCGCCTGCATGGCGCCTGAGGGCGCTACCTGCCGCCTCGATTGCAAGCCGGCCTGCAACCTCGCTCATCGGCGCAAGCAGAGGAGGTCCACCGTGTCCGTCAGTCACAGTTTCGTAGGCGATTGCCGTGCACCCAGAATTGAGGAGCCCCTTGGCCTGCTCCGGATCCGGCGCCAAATGCAAATAGGTGAAGAGGATCTGGATTCTCTCGCAGCTGGATCCACTCGGAAGGCTGGGGCTCCTTGACTTTTACGACCATCTCGCTCGAGGCGAACACCTCTTGAGCGGAGCCGACGATCGTTGCGCCCGCCTTTGCGATAGCTCTCATCGGTTGCGCCAATGCCGGCGCCGGCATTCGCTTCGATCAGCACGCCATGACCGGCGGCCACATACTCGCGGACGGCTCCAGGCGTAAGGCCCACGCGATATTCGTGCGTCTTAATTTCCTTGGGAACACCGACCTTCATTTGCGACCTCCTGATTGAGAAGATCTTTTCATCGAAAACACGTACAAACCTGCGACGTAGATGGTCAGAGAGCGCAGAAATCCAGCGAACTTTTGACCCATCATGCAGGACAGATGGAGAGCGACGACATAATCGATGTGAGCTTTGTCCTCTGCCCAAAACTTAGCGGATGAACCCGACGGACCTGTCGAATGCAGCGGTGATCGTGGCCTGCAAATAGCTTGTGCAGCATAGACCAGGATGTAAACGACTTGCGCGGTAGATTTAGATTTAGCGCCACCAACCATCGAGCACGCCGTGTGGAGATCCACGATGTATCACGCTGTTCAGAAATTTGTTGAGCGGTTGACCGAGGACACTGGTCAGGACGGTCTTCAGCAGAGCATGGCGGACATCACCGCCGCGCTCGACTTGTCCTGGTTTGCATTATCTTGCCCTTGCTCCCAAGCCGAACGGGTCTCCACAACTGATCTCAACGTATCCGTCGTTATGGACGGCGCACTATATGCGACGCCACTACGAACGTTTTGACCCTGTGGTCGGTCAGGCGATTCGCCAACTCGACCTTTCCGGTGGGGAGTTGAATTCGGAACGCGATTGCGCGCGGAAACCGAGCGCGAGCTATTTGAGGAAGCGGCCAGGTTTGGCATTCGGTGTGGATTTACAATCCCGATTCACGACAAAGGAGAGATCGCTGCAGTGACCTTCGCCACTGACCGGCGCCGGGTTAATTTCGAGCATTCGACAAGGAAGCACACTCCGGTTCTGCAGGTCATCGCGATGTACTTCCATGCGCACGCCAAGCGAAGGTTGCTGTCCGACCATGTTGTCAATGGTGTGCTGCTATCTCCTCGCGAGCTCGAATGCCTTGAATGGTCATGTCAGGGGAAATCTGCGGCGGATATCGGAACCATCCTTGATATCTCCCAACGGACCGTTGCCTTCCCTAGAGATAACGCCCGAGCGAAGCCCGGCGTTCGGACAATTAATCAAGCGATAGCGTGCCTAGCTGAAGCAAAACCTCGAAAATAGTTGAACCGCAGCCCTTGAGCACCTGTGCACCCGCACTGGATGCGCTTGCGGTGTTTCTCTGCTTTCCGTGCCTGTACAAAGCAGGGAGGCAGCAATGATGCAGCTTGTTACACCCGACCACTAGGGCGAGTTCATAGACGATCTCGCCGAAATGCACCGGTTGCGATATCGCGTATTCAGAAAACGCCTGGACTGGGAGGTTCAGGTCAGCGGCCGACATGGAGATCGACGAGTTTGATGTCCTTCGGCCGGTGCATTTACTGAACCGCTCGACGAACGGACGGATTCAGGGCTGCGTTCGGCTTCTCCCGTCGACCGGCCCAACCATGCTTCGAGACACCTTCCCCATCCTTCTGGACGGACAGGCCGCGCCGAGGAGCCAGGACATCTGGGAAAGCAGCCGCTTTGCTCTCGATGTTTCTCCAGACGCACCAAAGGGTCATGGCGGCCTCGCTGGTGCGACCTACGAGTGCTTTTGCAGCTATGATCGAATTTGGCATATCCATTCGGCTGAGCGAGATCGTGACCGTCACCGACGCCCGCATGGAACGAATTCTTCGGCGCGCCGGCTGGCCCCTTCGCATGAAAACCACGGCCGCTCGGAAACACCACGGCCGTGGCAGGCTGCCTAGAGGTGTCGATCGCTGCCTTGCAGCGCATCCGCCAGGCGGGACACGTCTCAGGTCCGGTGCTCTGGGCCCCAGTCATCGGGGTTGCCGCGTAGAGCCTCGACCCAAGAACCAGTCTCACATCGCTGCACACCGGATCGGAACGCCCCTTTTCGCTTCCCTAAAATGCATAATTTCCGTAGACGAAGACCTTCGCTTCAAGCCAGCAAGGCACTCGAACTGAAACACCTGCGATCGGCCGTTGCTGCGGCCGATTGCGGCAGCTTGCGAGGGGCCGCGGAGCTGCTGACGTCGCAACAATCGGGCCTCAGCCGAAGAATCGACGAGATCGAGCACCACTTGGGCATCGCTATCTTCGAGCGCTATAGTGGAGGCGTGCGTCCGACGCAGGCCGGCCGCGACGTGCTTCGGCTGGCGAGGGCCATACTGGAAGAATTCGACGCGCTCATCGCCACGGCGAGATCTGTCCATAACAACGAAACCGGCCGTCTGACGGTAGGCTTCTGCACCTCACTTTCGGCAGGCGATCTGCAAACCTCGTTACTCGCGTTTGAAGAGCGATTCCCGCAGATCGAACTTGTGACTGTCGAACGATCACGGACGCGTCTGGCAGCGGCGCTTCGAAACGGCGCGCTCGATGTTCTGATTGTGACAGGGAGCCTCCCGTCGTTGGACACTGAAGAAGTGCCGCTTTGGAGCGAGTGTGTTCTGGTGGCTTTACCGCATGATCATCCGCTCGCCGTCCGAGAGACTGTGTGCTGGACTGACCTGCGCGGCGAGACAGTGCTCCTCAGCCATTATGACCCGGGAAAGGAGCTCGAAGATCTTCTGATTTCCAAGCTCCTCGCGCCCGAGGATCGCCCCAAGTTCGAGCGCCACGACGTCAGTCGCGGCATCATCAAGAGCCTGATCAGCATGCACACTGGAATTAGCTTGGTTCTCGAGTCCGATATGGGGGCTAATTTTGCGGGTCTGGTCTACCGAGAGCTGTGCGATGGTACGGGTCCGAGCCGTTTCCAGTTTTCGGTCTATTGGCGCCCCGACAATAAAAATCCGGCCCTTCAGCAATTCCAGAAGCTGCTCTCTGAGGGCTATTCCTCGCCACCGGTCGGACGCTGACGCGCCTTTCGAGCTTTCCGGAAATTCCGGTCCGCGGCCATGAACCGCGCCAACATCGGCGCGATAAGCTTGGCTGGATCCCCGATCGGTTGACCGGTTTCTTGCGCAAGGATATCGGCATAGGCGACGAGGTCCCGGTGAATACTTGCGGGTAGTTCGTGGGTGACCTTGACCGGCTTATCATCCTCCATTGTTCCGAGCTTAAGTTTGGCCATTGTCCTCATCCTCTGTAGGGTTCGAGCATCAGGTCCCGATTGACTATCACCCTCACCGGAAATCCTGGCCGGATCGTCAAGGTTGGCTGGATGTTGAGATTGCGACGAACCAGCTGCTGGCCCGTCTGATTGGCCGAATCCCCAGCGCCGCGGCGAAGTCCGGCAATCGGGTCGCTGTTGGTGCTGCCGATGTCCGCTCCGAAGTTCACCTCCGTGCCTACAGCAAGCAAGTTGAAAGTGCGGCTGCGCCCAACAGCTGCTTCCAGTGATTGTCGGCCTCGTCCTCAAGACCAGAATAGCCTGTCGCATCCGCGCCGGGCTGGCGCTCCAGAACGATCGACCTCCCATTCGGCATGATAAGACGCGTCCAGATCAGGAGCAGGCGCGAATGCCCAAATGCGACCTGGCTATCGTAGGTCCCGATCAGCCTTGCGCCCTGGGGGATAAGGCGAGCTCGCCCGGTTGGAGAGTCGTATACCGCTTCTGTGACTTGTGCTGTGATCTGGCGGGCAGATCGGAGCGAATGCCGGTGATGAGGGCGGCAGGAATGACCGTTCCCGCCTGGACCACGAAGGGCGAAGCTGGCCTGGCCAGACGATCCAGGCTGGTCGTCCGGCGATCGACGGTTTCGCTGACGAACGCAAGTTTTCGGTCCTGCCCATTCTGACCGAAGGCTTCATCCGTCGATGTCGCGGCATTCGACCGTGCATCATTAGCCGGCGTCCCAGCGGCCGGCGGGTGGACGTTGGTGCTGGCAAACACCTTGCTGGTGCGTGCCGCCTCGCTCTCCTGGTTGACCCGCTGCTGTTCCGCATCTAAGCCAAGCGGACTGGAGCTCAATGAGCCTTGCGCGGCGACGATTGGCCGGCCGAGGTCGCCGGGCAAAGGGGGACCTAATCGTGGCACGCCCTTCGGCATCTCGGTGTAGTCTTTCGGCAGGTTTGCAAGCTGATCGGCGACATTGTGGTGATCGGTCGCGTAGAGGTCCTCCGGAGCGGCATTGCGCGATCGCTTCCCCTGCATCGCCCAGAACACCGCGCCTGAGATGAGCACGAGCACAAGCGCGCTACCACCCGCAAGCACTTTGCGCGACAGGCGCACCACCTGCGGCCGGTCTGGCCGAAGCCGCAGGGCTTGCGCGTTCTCTTCCGCCGACTTTATGCGAGGCGCATCGTTCGGGGTGTCATTCGCCTGGCCTATATCGGTCACAGGGACCTCCCGTCGGTTCGCACGATCCTGACCTGCTGCTGTTCCTCGCCGAGCTTCAGTTCCGCGGCCGCGAACAGCCGGTCGACGATCAGGAGGTTACCGTAAGCACGGTAGTTGACGAACTCGGTCTTGCCGTCAGGCCCGATCACGAACAGCGGCGGCATCTCGCCCTGGGCGATCCCGGGCGAGAACTCGACATAGACCTTGCTGCCATCATCGTAGACGTTGACCGGACGCCAGGGCGGGTTGTCGCCTTCGACAGCATAGCGATAGCGGCGCGCCGCCAGAGCCGGGATGAATGGCGCCGGCGGCTGAGCGCGGCCACGAGCGCTCCGATCCTCTGGGTAGAACCAGGCCACCGAAGGCATATAAGGCTTCTCGCGGGAGCGGAGCTCAAGGAGGTAGGTGCGCCAGCCTTCCAGCCAGGCGGCACATGCAGTGGCCGCGGACGATCGTCGGTGAGCGCCGGCGTATCTGGCGGAGGCGGAAGCTCGCTGTCATAGCTGATTTGCGGCGGCTTGAACGTTGTGCAGCCGCCAAGGGTGGACATACAGACCAAAAGAGGCAGCGGCAGGCGCGGCTGCAATTTTCGTGGTGGCGCAGGGACAAGATGTGACAGCATGGTTAGCCCAGCTCCTTCGACCAGTTGATGGCGTTGACATAGATCCCGAGTGGATTCTTGCGCAGCCGGTCGAGATCACGCGGCATCTCCACGACGACACTCAGGATGGCGCTCCAGCGCTCGGTCGCGGCAAGCTGGCCATTGTCGTAACGACGCTCGACCCACGCCAGACGAAAGCTCTCGGGCGAAGCCCGGATCACGCTCGAAACCTCGATTGCAATTTGCGTCTTGCCGAGCTGGGCGAAAGGGTCATTGTTGCGGGCGTAATCATTGAGCGCTGCCGCGCCCCGGTCTGTCGTAAAGTCGTAGGCGCGCAGCCAGTTTTCCCGCAAGACGATGGCGTCCATCGGCAAGCCTCGCACGTGCTCGATGAAGCGCGCCAGGTGAAACGAAACCTGCGGGTCGGTCGGCTGATAGGACGCATTTGCCGGCGCCACGGTCTTGGCTTCGCCTAGCTGATCGACCTCGACCACCCAAGGCGTGATCGTGCCGTGCGCTGATTGCCAGACCAGAGCGGAGGCAAAACCAGCAGAGAGGAAAAGAGAGCCAAAGGCCATCAAGCGCCAGTTCTTGGCCTGAACGCGTGCCGAACCAATGCGGTCGTCCCAGACGTGGGCGGCGCGTTGATAAGGAGTGACCGGCTGTGGTGTGCGGCCATAGTGAACGGCCGATCGTTTGAACATCGTTTGCCCCCAAGAGATGGCTGAGAATGGGATTGAAGGAGAGAAGGTCAGTGATCCCCTTGCGAAAGGTCGACGGATCCGCCGCCCCCGCCGTGATCACCCGAGCGGATCGCGTGTGTGGCCGCTGATGCCCCATGCTGGATGGTCTGCGCCCGCTTCATCCGGCGAACCCATGCGGGGGTGCTGTCGGAGGTAGCAGAAGACTCCCCTTTCGCCCGTAAATGAAATTCCAAGAAGGTCGCTCCGGCGTAACGCCTCGATGGAGAGCAGTAAGAATTGATCGTACCCAGTGCAGTGCTCGCGCAAAGCGCGACGGGAAGCCACCAAAATGTCTACGTAAAGAGGGCCTCATTAGCGACACTATCAGCCCGCCGGCGCCCCTCGATCACGAGCGGCCGCTCTCCCTGCTGTCCGGCACATCGAGCGTATCGCCGCGGTCCTGAACAGCGCTCCCACAATGTGCTCGCACGCAATTCGAAAAGATGTTTGACCGACCGGTTGGTCAATTGTACTGTTCATTGCAGTGACCAATCACAGACCTCGATGAGGAGCGGCCCATGGAGCCCGAGCTGGTCTTGACGCATATTGATGAGGGCTATCGGGTCGTTACGCTCAATCGTCCCGATCGTCTAAACTCCTTCGATGCTGACCTCAACGCAGCCTTGATGGCGGCATTGGCCGAAGCGGAGAACGACAAACACTGCCGTGCCTTGGTGTTGACGGGCGCGGGCCGCGGCTTCTGCGCCGGTCAGGACTTGTCGGCGGGTGTGTACACACCGGGCGAGACACCGGATCTATCCATCACACTGGATACGCTCTACAACCCTTTGATCCGAAAGCTGCGCGGGATGCAGATCCCAATAGTCGGCGCTGTCAATGGGGTGGCGGCGGGCGCTGGCGCGAACATCGCGTTAGCTTGTGATATCGTCGTCGCGGGCCGGTCCGCGAAATTTATTCAGGCATTCGCCAAAATTGGCCTTATTCCGGATTCTGGCGGTACGTGGTTTCTGCCCCGTCTTGTTGGAACTGCTCGCGCGCGAGCGCTTTCGATGCTTGCGGAAGCTGTAAGCGCGGAGCAAGCCGAAGCATGGGGCATGATCTGGAAAGTCTATAACGACGAAGATCTAATGACCGAGGCGCGCAAGCTCGCCGCCTATCTCGCTGTTCAACCGACGATCGGCATCTCCTTGATTAAGCGAGCGCTTGATGCATCCGGGGCACACGATCTCGACCAACAGCTTGATCTTGAGCGAGATTTGCAGGCCCAGGCTGGTCGCACACCGGACTACATGGAAGGGGTAAGCGCATTCTTTGAAAAGCGGGCTCCCCACTTCTCCGGCCGCCCTTGACGGACGAGCGTTCCTCGGACGGGGCCCACGCCCACTATTCGCGTGCAGGAGGCGGAAGGGGTGCTTCGGCTTGCTCTACGTAAGCTGGATCGACTGGTTCCGAAAAAGAGCTCGATGCGCTTGAGTTGGACTTGCGCGACGACATCCAGGTATTGGATGTCGGGGAAGTGGGCGCATTCATCTATTCCTTTAGCGTCCATTGGTATTAACTGAAGGCATTCACATGAGACTCCAAAGCTTCGTCACCGGAAAGTGGGTTACTCTCGGCACGGATGCCGTCGCCATACGTAGCGCCGTGACGGGCGATGTTGTCGCCGAGGCCTCGAGCAGCGGTATCGATGCCAATGAGGTCCTTCGCTACGCGCGCGATGTAGGATCTCCTAGTTTACGGCGTCTTACTTTCCATCAGCGCGCGGGTCTACTGAAGAAACTCGGAGAATTCATTAATCAACGAAAGGACGAACTTTACAGGCTTTCCTTTCAGACTGGAGCGACCCGCGGCGACAGCATGATCGATGTGGATGGCGGCATCGGCACGCTCTTTGTCTATGCCAGCAAGGGCCGCCGTGAGCTGCCCAATGGCACCTTTCTCATTGACGGCAAGGCCGAAATCCTGAGCAAGGCCGGAACTTTTGGCGGACAACACATCATCACGTCCCTACGCGGCGCCGCAATCCACATCAACGCGTACAATTTCCCCTGTTGGGGCATGTTGGAAAAGATGGCGCCGGCGATCCTGGCTGGCGTGCCTGTCATCACCAAGCCAGCGACCGTAACAGCCTATGTCGCGTACACGCTCGCCCAGATGATCGCAAGCTCGAACATCCTGCCTGATGGCGCGTTTCAATTTATCGTCGGGTCGACAGGAGATCTGTTCGAACATCTAACCTGCCAGGACGTCGTATCCTTCACGGGATCCGCTGACACATCAGAAAAACTGCAGCGGCATCCAATCATTACGCGCAATGCCATTCGCTTCGTTGCCGAACGCGATTCGCTGAATGCCGCAATTCTTGCTCCAGATGCGAAGCCCGGGACGCCGGAGTTTGATCTCTTCGTAAAGGAAGTGGCAAAGGAGATGACCGTCAAGGCCGGACAAAAGTGCACTGCGATTCGCCGCGCTTTTGCTCCGTCCGGTTTAGTCACCGCGGTGATCGAGGCGCTCCGCGAGCGACTAGCCACGGTTGTCATCGGCAATCCGGAAGTGGAAACGGTACGTATGGGAGCGCTGGTGGGTGTGGAACAGCGCGATGCCGTCCTGTCACTCGTCAAGGAGCTTCGCTCTGAAGCTGAATTGGTCGTCGGCGACCTCGACGATTTTACCGTCGTCGGAGGGGACAAGAACCGGGGAGCGTTTATGCCGCCGATCGTCCTTCATTGTGCCGATCCCTTCAAAGCAAGCAAGGTTCATTCCGTCGAAGCCTTCGGCCCGGTCTGTACGGTACTCGACTACGGTGAGCTTGAAGATGCCATAGCGTTGGCGAACCAAGGCGGCGGCAGCCTCGTTGCATCAGTCTACACGCATGATCGGCAAATCGGTTCACATCTGGCATTCGGCGTTGGCAGTTTCCACGGCCGTGTCATCCTGATCGATCGCGACTGCGCCAAAGAACAGACTGGTCACGGCTCGCCGATGCCGCATTTGGTGCATGGTGGTCCCGGACGCGCGGGTGGCGGGGAGGAGCTGGGTGGCGTGCGCAGCATCCACCACTACATGCAACGCACGGCAGTACAAGGCTCGCCGGCAATGATCAGCGGGATTACAGGACGCTGGATCAAAGGCGCGCCGACGCTCGAAACGGAAAAGCACCCGTTCCGCTATTATTTCGAAGATCTGGACATAGGGCAAACCTTCTTGTCACGCTTTCGGGACGTGACCCTCGCCGACGTCGAACATTTTGCTCATTTTACTGGGGACACGTTCTATGCGCACATGAGCGAAGAAGCCACAAAAGGGCATCCGTTCTTTCCGGGGCGCGTGGCGCACGGCTACCTGCTTCTGTCGTTTGCCGCAGGCCTGTTCGTCGACCCCGACCCGGGCCCCGTCCTCGCCAATTATGGGCTCGACTCATTGCGGTTCCTCAAACCCTTGCAACCAGGCGAGAGTATCGGGGTGAGGCTCACGGCCATGGAGAAGTCTCCGCGCAACGAGACTTACGGCGAAGTGCGATGGGACGTCGAGATAATGACAGGGAAGAATGAGATCGCAGCGACTTATGAATTGCTCACCATGAACGCCCTCAGGTCGCAATCCTGACCAACTGCGAAGGAACACGAAGATGATCCTTGTTACAGTACAATATGCGGCAGGTTCAGATTTCGATTTGGACTATTATCTCAAAAAGCACATCCCGCTGGTGAAGGAGCGCTGGACCCCTCTTGGTCTCCGAAGTGCGCAGGTGATCCAGCAAATTGCCAAGCTGGATGGGCGTCCGCCAGACTTCCAGGTCGCCGCGCTGCTCACTTTCGAATCCCGCGACGACTTCAATGCGGCAGGCAAGGCGTACGGCAAGGAAATAATGGCCGATATTGCGAATTTCACAAGAGCACGGGCATCCGTCCAAATCAATAAACTGCTCACTTAACGAGCGCGCGAACTTGCGATAACGCGCAAGCGAAGGCATCAGGGTTCGCTAGACGCCTTCCGACGCTGCGAGGAGATGGACGCTTTTACGAATTTCGCACGTTTATTTGAGGACAGCGTTTCGGCATTTACACTGTGAGAACCGTCTGCGATCAGGCGCGTGACCAGGTCGGCGTAATCCTGTCGAGTGATAGGGCCCGCATCACGAAACCACAAATAGTGCCAATTCAACATTCCGAACAGGGACATGGTCAGCGCCTTCAGGAGTGGACTGCCCTTGAGATGAGGGGCGACGTCTGCGATCGCGTCTGAAAACACTGCAACCAATTCGCGCTCCATGCTCTTCAACTTCTGCTGTCTGACCGTCGACAGGAAACGCATGCTCGATATTTGCACATTGTGTTGGGCGTCCGCATCTCGGTACGCCTCGAGCAGGGCGCGAACCAAAGCATTCAGACGCCGCGCTGGACCCAGGCCAGGGCGATCAGCCATCTCAATGACGCCGAGGAGGTCATTAAGGTGGAAGCGTAGGACGTCGAAAAGCAGCTCCTCTTTGTCTCGGTAATAGTGATATAAGAGAGCCTTTGAGACCCCGATAGCGTCAGCGATCTTGTTCATGGAAGCTTGATGATATCCGTGCGCCGCAAACAGCTCCGCCGTGCGGCCGAGTATTGCCTGGCGCTTCTCATCATGGTCGCTGGCAAGGGAGCGCGCCATCGTACCAGTTCCTTTCTTTGAGCTTCAACATCGTCCAGCTACAACCATAGATGCCGGCCCCAATTAGGTCGAGCCATTTAAGAGAAGCCAGAACTTTATCTGAGGACTCTCAATGAGTGGCAAAGCCTATGTGAGAAGCACGCGTGCCCGTTGTTCAGGGCTGATGGGACGCGGTGCTAGCGCGTGCGCCATCGGCTGTTCGTGAATTGCCCGCAAACTGTGACGGCGCCGCTAAATGGGAATAGCAGGGTGCATAAACGGCCCGTATTGCAGCCGTCCTGGTGTCTCGCCGAGTACACGATAGCTTGCACGTCTATGTGTTGGAGCAGACCTTGCTTCTCGTCAACACGCCACATTGGTGTGATAGCGCGGTTCCACCAAATGGGCCCGTTCGGCTGAATGGCTTCATCATTGTTGACTGAGCACTACGCCTGACTCCATCCATTTACTTGCTTCTCGGATCTACTCTCGCCCGCGTTTCGACCTGAACGGCAAGTCACGCCGGTCTTGATCTCTTTCAGGATCATGTTCGTACCCACATTGCGGACACCGGGTAAGCGAAACATGAAGTTCTCGAAGCACTCCGGCACCTCGCGCCGTCTGGTCACCCGCGAGACGAACTCATAGACTAATTTTGCGTCGTGCCGCTCCAGCGAGAAATGGAGAATGGCAGAAATCGCAAAGCCCGCTTGCTCGCGCGCGACCAGCGCGGCGTAGCCGCGGATGACGCCTGGTCTCCTCCAACGCGCGAACTCGTCGCCAGCATGTCGACGTCGACATGCCGACATTGTCCGCAACCTACTGGTTCGCGGCGCGACCATCCTTCTGGAGGTGGGCGCGAATGCGCGCGCTCTGATCTTTTGTCACGGAGATCCCTGGATCGACTAATATTACCGAATATTGCCATTAATTGGAAATTCCTACCACATTTGTGCCTTCATCCGGAATAGATAGGTAAGACCTACCAGCCGCCTGCGATTAGCCTTCGTCCATGCGAAAAGGATGCCGCGCGAGGCCCCATGGACGTCATTCCGTCACTCGACACTTACGAACTCTCCGACCGCTATGAGCGTGAGGATGGCCGCGTCTTCCTCACGGGCACGCAGGCGATCGTCCGCGTCGCGCTCGATCAGGCGCGACGCGATCGCGCGGCGGGACTGAACACCGCCGGCTTCATCTCCGGTTATCGCGGCTCACCGCTCGGCGGTGTCGACCTCGAGCTCTGGCGTATCAAGGATCAGTTGAAGACGGAGCGCATCGAATTCCTGCCCGCCGTGAACGAGGACCTCGCCGCAACCGCCGTGCTCGGCTCGCAGCAGGTCGAGACGCAAGGAGACCGCGAGGTCGATGGCGTGTTCGGGCTCTGGTACGGCAAGGGCCCGGGCGTCGATCGCTCCGGCGATGCGCTCAAGCACGGCAATGCCTACGGCTCCTCGCCGCATGGCGGCGTGCTGGTGGTCGCCGGCGACGACCATGGCTGCGTCTCCTCGTCGATGCCGCACCAGTCCGACGTCGCCTTCATGAGCTGGTTCATGCCGACGCTGCACCCGGCCAGCGTCAGCGAATATCTCGAGTTCGGCGAATATGGCTACGCGCTGAGCCGCTTCTCCGGCATGTGGGTCGGCTTCAAGGCGATCTCGGAGATCGTGGAATCAGGCGCCTCCGTCGCGTTGCGCCCGCCCCGCGCCTTCCGCACGCCGGACTTCACGCCGCCGCCAGGCGGGCTGCACTATCGCTGGCCCGATTTGCCGGGGCCGCAGATCGAGGAACGGCTGGAGGCGAAGAAGCACGCGGTCTACGCCTTCGCGAAGGCCAATCCGATCGACCGCCACATCTACGACATTCCCAATGCCAGCTACGGCATCGTCACGACGGGGAAGGCGCACCTGGATCTGATGGAAGCGCTGCGCTTGATGGGCCTCGATGAGTCCGCCTGCCGCAGCATCGGCATCGACATCTACAAGGTCGGCATGGTCTGGCCGCTGGCGCTGCACGACGCGATGGAGTTCGTGAAGGGCAAGCGCGAGATCCTGGTGGTCGAGGAGAAACGCGGCATCATCGAGAGCCAGTTCAAGGAATACTTCTACGACTATCCCGGCACCAAGCCCGAGCGCATGGTCGGCAAGCATGACGAGCGCGGCGGGCGGCTGATCTCCTGGATCGGCGAATTGTCGCCGCGCGCGCTGGCCGGCGTGCTCGCGCGCCGGCTCGATCCGATGTTTCCCGGCCTCAATCTCGCGGCACGTGCGGCCGCCTTGATGCCGGAGGCCGCGCGCACGATCACCGTCGCCGGCGCAACGCGCACGCCGTATTTCTGCTCGGGATGTCCGCACAACATTTCGACCAAGGTCCCCGAAGGCTCGAAGGCGCTGGCCGGCATCGGCTGCCATTTCATGGCGAGCTGGATGGACCGCGAGACCTCGTCGCTGATCCAGATGGGCGGCGAGGGCGTGAACTGGGCGGCATCGTCGCGATTNACCGGCAACAAGCACGTCTTCCAGAATCTCGGCGAAGGCACCTATTATCACTCCGGCTCGATGGCGATCCGCCAGGCGATCGCCGCCAAAGCCAACATCACCTACAAGATCCTGTTCAATGATGCCGTCGCAATGACCGGCGGCCAGCCGGTCGACGGCCCCATCAGCGTGCATGCGATTGCGCACAGCGTCCGCGCCGAGGGCGTCGCGCGCATTGCGCTGGTCTCCGACGATCCCGCGCAGTTTGCTCCGGCGGACCTGCCGATCGGCGTCACCATCCACCCGCGCGAGGCGATGGATGCGGTGCAGCGCGAGCTGCGCGATGTCCCGGGCGTCTCGGTGCTGATCTACCAGCAGACCTGCGCCACCGAGAAGCGGCGGCGCCGCAAGCGCGGGCAGCTCGCCGACCCCAAGCGCTTTGCCTACATCAACGACCTCGTCTGCGAAGGCTGCGGCGATTGCTCGGTCGAGTCCAACTGCCTCAGCGTCGAGCCGAAGGAGACGCCATTCGGCCGCAAACGCCGGATCAACCTGTCGGCCTGCAATAAGGATTTCTCCTGCCTCAACGGCTTCTGCCCGAGCTTCGTCACCGTCGAAGGCGCGACGCGACGCAAGAAGAGTGCAAGCGAGATCGATGCGGTGGGCCGGGCCGCCACGCTTCCCCTGCCCGTCACCACAACGCTCGATCGACCCTACGATCTGCTCGTGACCGGTGTCGGCGGCACCGGCGTGATCACGGTCGGCGCGCTGATCGGCATGGCCGCGCATCTGGAACGACGCGGCGTCTCGGTGCTCGACTTCACCGGCTTTGCGCAAAAATTCGGTCCCGTGCTGAGCTATCTCCGGCTTGCCGCGTCCCCGGACGCGCTGCACCAGGTCCGCATCGACCAGGGCGCGGCCGATGCGCTGATCGGCTGCGATCTCGTCGTCAGCTCCTCGCCCAAGGCGTCCGGCACCTATCGCCGCGGCACCCGCGCGGTGGTCAACACCGCGGAGATGCCGACCGGCGACGTCGTTCGTTTCCGCGATGCCGATCTCGCTTCTCCCGCCCGCCTGCGCGCGATCGGCCATGTCATTGGCGAGAACAATCTCGACACCATCAATGCCAATGCGCTGGCGGAACGGCTGCTCGGCGACGCCGTCTATGCCAACATCATCATGCTCGGCTTTGCCTGGCAGCACGGGCTGGTGCCGGTCTCGCTATCCGCACTGCTGCGCGCGATCGAGCTCAACGGCGTCGCGGTCGAGCGCAACAGGCAAGCCTTTGCCTGGGGCCGCATTGCGGCTGCCGATCCGGACTTCTTGCCGGAGGCGAGCGCGACGCCGCAAGCCGAGACGCTGGACCAGATCATCGCCCGGCGCGCCGAATTCCTCACCGCCTATCAGGACGATGCCTATGCTGCGCGCTATCGGGCAATCGTAACAAGGGTGCGGCGCGCCGAATCCGCGCTAGACAGCGAGGCGTTAGCCGACGCGGTTGCCCGCTCCCTGTTCAAGCTGATGGCCTATAAGGACGAATATGAGGTGGCGCGCCTATACCTGCAGACCGGCTTCTTGGACGAGCTTCGCCGCGAATTTGAAGGCAACTATCGCGTGACTTATCACCTTGCCCCGCCCTTCCTGCCCGCTAGGCGTGACGCGCGCGGACGACCGCGCAAGCACAGCTTTGGCCCGTGGATTCAGGTACCGTTGCGGATGTTGGCGAGGCTGAAGATTTTGCGCGGCACCTCACTCGATCTGTTCGGCTATACCTCCGAACGCCGCTCCGAGCGGGAGCTCATTGCGTGGTACGAACGGCAGGTCGAAATGATGATCGCCAAAGTCAATGCCCAGAACTTCGGCGACGCGCTCGCGATCGCGCGCGCGCCGCTGGAAATCAGCGGCTATGGCCCGGTGAAGGAGATCGCTATTCCCAAAGTCAAGGCCGAGGTTGCACGTTTGGTGGGAAGGCTGAGTTGAAGACCAGTCCCTGGTTAGGATCGAATAGCAATGCTGCGATCGGCCGGTAGTCTGCGCGCCCACCGCACTGAAGGGGACGGCAACTATGCACCAAATCTGAGAAATCTAGACATGGTCGTGGTCGATCCCGCTCGGATGACGGCTTAGCCTGGCAGGTGCGCATGAAACTGCCTTCAGCCGACAGGTTTTCAGCGAGTAATTGATATCCATGGAGCCTCTTGATATCCATGGAGCCTCGTCCTCGAGCACCTCGGCGCACACCTCCTCCAATGGGAGCGTCGTGAATCTACTATCGATGATTAAGGAAGCAATCGCCAGCGGCGGCGCCTCCAATGCGACGATCTTCTTTCCGCGGCTTGCCACCGAATTCAGAGACGAAACGCTCGACGTGGATACGATCGTCGGAGATGCCGACTTTGTGACCGATCGGTTCGCTTTCCTCGCTCATGCCGAGCGGACCACAGAGGAAGACATGCTCGACTCTTTGCGACGGCACAGCGAGCGCAACAGCACCCTCACCTTCCTCGCCGTTCAATCGGCCGTGCGAGATCGGGATGTCTAGGTCTTCACGGGGGATGACGTTGTCGAGTCGGCAAGAGCCGGGTACGGGAACGCCACACGCCCGGATCTGGAACGGCAGGCCGAACTGCTGAACTGCTCATCCAGGACCCGTCAGTCAGCGGGACTATACGAGCAGGCTGCTCGCGACATCCGCTCTTTTCAGCAGATTGCTAGATCTTCGCCTCACTCGCAACTCGGCACGAGGTCACCGGCCTTGGCCGTATTGGCAAGTAGGCTAGCCTGTTCCTCACCACCGGGAAGCCCTTGTTTCTGATAGAGCTTCTGGATCGTGCCATCGCTCACGAGCATTTTCAGCTTCTCATTATATGCATCTCGGAGCCGTGCATCTTCCTTGCGAAATACTGCGGCCGATCCAGATATTGGTGACGCTTTATCGACGACCACCTCGACGCCTTTCTGCTCCGGATTGCTGACAGCAAACTGACTCTCTATATACGCGTCCGCGCGGCCGCCGTTGACTGTCGCGACACCAGCCTGAACGTCAGGGACGCGGACAATCTGCTCTGACTTGATTCCCTGTTTTAGCGCGTAGGTCAGCCAAGGCGCTCCCGAAATTATCGCGACCTTGATATCCGGGCGATGCGCAATTTCGGCGACGCTCATCAGATGCTTCGGATTTCCGGCTCGGACATGAAGCCCGATCTGATAGGCGTAATGGGGCGCCGAAAAAATCATCGCTTTGCAGCGTTCCTCCGAGATAACGAGGCTGGCAACATAGTCGAACTGGCGGGCCTGCAGTCCGGGCGTCATGGAATCCCATTGTGTGATCACCGGCGTCATCTCTGGCAGACTCATGCTTTTGAGAATCATGTTCTGTAGGTCAATCCAGATGCCCGTCGCCTCTCCACTCGGCGACATGGTCATGTAAGGTGGGAACGAGGCGATCGCCACCTTGATTGACCCGGCTTTGCGAACAGAGGCGGAAAGAGCATTCTCAGTTTGGGCAAACGCCTGAAAGGGGTATGCAGCCAAGTTTAGCAAGAGGACCAATGAGAAAGCGTTCAACATCGCGCGCATGACATCTCCTCTCAGCTCACACCTCACCAAGGTATTGTCACGATAGAGCGGTCTAATGATTTTCTTGAGCTTATTTCGCCTAGTCCGAGCCGAAAAACTGCATGCACCAATTGCTGACTCTCGCCAATGTTCGTTCGAGTGGGAGCGCGATTCCAGCTCCGGGACAGCGCCAAGTATGATGTTCAGCGATATGCAGTGGGTTTCGATTGACCTATTTCCGTGCTTACGCGGCTTCGCACGTTTTGCGCCTCAGCGAGCTGGCTATTTCTCGCAGAAGAGTGGGATGCTGCCGTTTGAGCTGGGAGACAGGCAATTGAGTGGGAAAGATTGAAAAGCCGAGAGGCCGCAAGCCCGAAGCGTTTCGTCCCGGCAAAGACTGCGATGTGCAGGGTGGCATCGAGCTTTGGGTGGAACAGACCTTCCCTACATTCCGGTGATCTGGACGGACGCCGGCCGAGTGATATCTTAGAGACGTTCGCGGTAATGGTGCGGGTCGCCGATGTAGTTACAGATTTCACGCGACCTGTTGTGCAGAATCTGAGGAGCTGGTCATGGAAAGCGGCTTACTTGAAGGAGGTCATAACGTTTACGGTCATCGGATTGGAGTCCTGATGATAGAAACCCGCATTCCGCGGCCACCAGGTGCGATAGGCAATGCATCGTCGTTCGCGTTTCCAGTAATGCACCACGTCGTGAAGGGGTCTTCCGGGAATGGAACGGTACGCGATCTCGCCGTCGTCGATCCCGAGAGCAAGGAGTTCCGAAAGGCGATAGAGCCTTGGGTCGAGGGCGCTCGTTACCTCGAGCATCAGGGTTGCCAGGCCATTACCACGTCGTGCGGCTTCGCCGTCTTGTTTCAGCGCCATTTGCTGGAAGCGGTTAGCATCCCCGTATTCTCGTCATCGCTTATGCTGGTGCCCTTCATCGCTGCTACCCTAAGAAGAGGACGGCGCGTCGGTGTTATTACCGCCGATGCAGCCAGTCTATCCGCTCGTCATCTTCTAGCGGCTGGTATCGAACCTTCGAGGATCCACGTTGTAGGGATGGATGGTTGCCCCGAGTTCGCCGGAACGGCATGGGACAACAAGACAACGCTGGATTTCGCTCGCATTAGAAGCGAGGTGGTTACGGTAGCTAAGCGGCTAGTCGACGAAGCTCCCGATACAGGAGCTCTCCTCCTGGAATGTGCGTTGCTGCCGCCCTATGCGGCAGCAATCCAGGCCGAGATCGGCCTGCCAGTCTTCGATTTTACGCATTTGGTTTCTCTCATTCATTATGCGTGTGCACGAACGCCTTTTTCGGGTCTGCTCTAACGTCCATCTGGACGATATCATCGGTCCATCCTGGGACCTAATACACCGTTCCACCTTATGCCTGCTCGCGATCGTGCCGGTCGCATCAACGCAGGAAACATACACATGAGATGTTCCAACGCCGCTAGAGTCGTATTGAAGGCTGGTCGATGATTTTCACGCTCCGAACTGGATCCGATTGCAATTGGCCAGCGTCGGTCTGCTATGGCAAAGTGCCCGCCGCCCGAACTTCCTTGAGCATTTCTCCTACCGCCTCGATGGTCAACCTAATGAACGCAGCTACCAGTATGAATGCGAGCCGATCGGCGAGCTTTTGAAGGAATACGTCTGTCCGAAACGTACAGAATGAGTTCGCATTCCGTCGCCTTATCACAACCCAATCGAAGCTGCTGGAGAAGAAGGGCCTCCCTGGACGCAAGTCTTCCTCAAGCGATGCTCGGGTTGTGCAGATGTCGTCAGACAGGACTTACAAACATCTAGCGAGCCTCGCTGCACGACAGGAAGCACTCGACAAATTCACTTTTGGCGGATTTCGCCGACGGCCAACTCAATCCACAGACGGCGCCTTTAATTCGGCTCACGTAGCCGCAAGGCCTCACTTTCGTCCGAAGTGTACCAAGCAGCTCATCTACTTTCTGCGGCGAGATCATCCGCAAAGGGGGTATCTATTTGACTTTGGTTGACCCCGCTTTGCGAGATCTGTACGTTCCGCGCCTCCCATCAAAAACAGACTCATAGTTGCCAGTGAAAGAGGATCGATGAAGGTCTTAGTGCCGGTAAAGCGGGTGGTCGATTACAACGTCAAGGTCCGCGTCAAGGGCGATGGATCCGGCGTTGAACTCGCCAACGTCAAGATGTCGATGAACCCGTTCGACGAAATCGCGGTCGAGGAAGCGCTGCGCCTGAAGGAAGGCGGCAAGGCGACCGAGGTCGTGGTGGTCTCCATCGGACCGGCGCAGGCGTCGGAGACGATCCGTACCGGTCTTGCCATGGGCGCCGATCGCGGCATCCTGGTGAAGGCCGAGGGCAACGTCGAGCCGCTCGCCGTCGCCAAGATCCTGAAGAAGGTTGCTGAAGAAGAGCAGCCGGGCCTGATCATCCTCGGCAAGCAGGCGATCGACGACGACAGCAACCAGACCGGCCAGATGCTGGCCGCGCTGCTCGGCTGGTCGCAAGCGACCTTCGCCTCGAAGCTCGAGGTCGAAGGTTCGGACTTCAAGGTCACGCGCGAAGTCGACGGCGGCCTGCAGACCGTGAAACTGAAGGGACCGGCGATCGTCACCACAGACCTTCGCCTCAACGAGCCGCGCTATGCCTCGCTGCCCAACATCATGAAGGCGAAGAAGAAGCCGATCGCGGAGAAGGCCGTCGCCGATTACGGCGTCGACGTCACCGCGCGTCTCGAGGTTCTCAAGACGACTGAACCGGCGGGCCGCAAGGCGGGCGTCAAGGTGAAGGACGTCGCCGAGCTGGTGTCGAAACTCAAGAACGAAGCCGGGGTGCTCTGATGACGACGCTTCTGATTGCCGAACACGACAATGCGTCGTTGAAGGATGCGACCAACAAGGCCCTGACCGCGGCTGCCGCGCTCGGCGCGGACGTCGAGGTGCTGGTGGCCGGCCAGAACGCCAAGGCCGCGGCGGACGCCGCTGCCAAGCTCGCCGGCGTCAAGAAGGTGCTGCTCGCCGACGGCGAGACCTATGCGCACGATCTCGCCGAGCCGCTGGCCGCGCTGATCGTCTCGCTGGCGCCGTCCTATGANGCGATCGTCGCGCCNGCGACCTCGCGCTTCAAGAACGTGATGCCGCGTGTCGCAGCCCTGCTCGACGTCATGCAGGTCTCGGAGATCATCAAGGTGGTCGCGCCCGATACCTATGAGCGTCCGATCTATGCCGGCAACGCCATCCAGACGGTGAAGTCGAAGGACGCCAAGAAGGTCATCACGGTCCGCACCTCCACCTTCGCCGCTGCCGGTGAAGGCGGCAGTGCGCCGGTCGAGAGCGTTGCTGCGGCGGCCGATCCGGGCCTGTCGACCTTCGTCGGCGAGGAAGTCGCCAAGAGCGACCGTCCGGAGCTGACCTCGGCCAAGATCATCGTCTCCGGTGGCCGTGCCATGCAGAGCCGCGAGAACTTCGCCAAGTACATCGAGCCGCTGGCCGACAAGCTCGGCGCCGGCGTCGGTGCCTCGCGCGCAGCGGTGGACGCCGGCTATGCCCCGAACGACTGGCAGGTTGGCCAAACCGGCAAGGTTGTGGCTCCCGAGCTCTATGTCGCGGTCGGCATTTCCGGCGCGATTCAGCATCTGGCCGGCATGAAGGACTCCAAGGTGATCGTCGCGATCAACAAGGACGAGGACGCGCCGATCTTCCAGGTCGCGGATTACGGCCTGGTGGCGGACCTCTACCAGGCGGTTCCTGCGCTCACGGCTGAGCTCGTCAAGTTAGGAAAATAGATGAGAATGATCCCAGCGGCGACGGTGAACGCGACCGCAGGAGATCGTGGCTAGCGCAGGAAATGCGGGCAAGAAAACTGCGGGAGCGCTACCACCATTCTTCAGGGTCGCGTACTTGCCCTATCTTCCGCATGATAGCCACAAGAGGGGGCGGCGCGCGGCGCGAAAGGTCTCGATCGGCCCACGGGTCGATCGCCGTACCCTCCCGTCGCAGTCAGGGGCGCCGCTGCGATGTTGATCGCAACCGCCGCGGCATGCCCTTTGATTTCGGTTTACGGCCGGGTCATCTCGACTGCGCTGAGCTCTTGTAGGATCGCTTGGCATAAGACCGACCGACGACAGCGCCTATTTCAGAGAAGCGGCTTGAGGACGGATCTCTACCTGCCCGAGAAGACTCAAGGCGTTTCGAGTTTCGCCGTCGGCGCTCGCTACGACATTGCGCCACAGAATTTCAGCATGCTGCGTAGCCAGGTTTGCAGTGCTCCAGAACGCCCTGTGCGTTTGTCCTCACCAATGTTCATGGCGATCGATTTACAGGTTCGATCGTACGGCCGCGAACTAAACCTTGGCTTGCGCAAGTAGTCGACAAAGACGCGGAAGTCATGTTGAGAACTTCCAGAGTCCGTACTAAGGCGCAGTTAACCAGGCAGCGCAATCTTAACGCATTAGCTTCGTCCGATGTGTACGAAGTATTTCATCGTTCTCCCGCCGTATTTTGTCATGTTGTTGATTTTCGTTAGCTGTAATTCGAACTAGCGCGATGCGTGTGGAAAGGGTCGACAAAACCCAGCTCAGCGAATCTGTTCTCATCGTTGCGCACAAGAAGGCAAGCATCGAATGGTTCGTTTCTATTTCAATCTCCGGGGAACGCAGAATGTGGACGACCCCTGCGGGTTGACATTCGAAAACGAGCTACAAGCCTTCTATGCGGCCGAACGCCTAGCAAAGGACCTGCCGAGCGCTCAGCCTTCGCTTCGGGGTACCATTTGAGTGGTCGTTACACGCAGAGACCGAGATGAGGCGTACTATGTAAGCGTGTAATCGGGTCTCAAATTTAAGACGATTCCGGCTTTGAGCTAAGTGTGTGTCGATCTTCACGCGATCGATCAAGCTCGAAGGTTGAGCGTCATGCCCGGTCGCTGGCGTTGAAAAGCGGAGAGCGCTGCCACCGACATTCTCGTTGAGGCCGTGGTAATCACTTGTTCGAGGACTTTTGGCCATCTGATAGGCACGTCCGGGTGCATCGGCGCAAATGAATTTCGGGCTATGCCCACTAATGCGGCTCGCCCAGGCTGTAGGTGGAATGCTTCTCGCAATCGCCCGCAGCCAAGATTTGTCGAGCGGACTAAGCGCAATATAGGATTACATTAGATCGCCGTCCCGCTTTAGCTTCTCAAGGCACTCGGAGCGGGGATTTGGTGCCTCGGCCACCAGCCCTGATGCGGTCCCGGGAACGGCGCACGTTGTGTGCCGTCCTATCGCAATGCATGGTCATGTTCTCCGAAATCGCGGTCAGTCAGCCTTCGCCATGGTGGGTGCATCTCCTCAAGCGGATCCATCGCTTCTCGTCCGGGACGACCAAGGTCGCCGTAATCGGCGTGCCCTGGTTGATTTCCCTGAGGTAGCAGACATGGCATTCGCCGGTAAAGGTCCAGCCATGCCACTCCCGCGTATAGCCCGACCCGATCCCGAGCCATAACTCATCGATGGCGCGATCGAACATCACGTTGTAATAGGCAAGGTTGAGATGGCCATTGATCTATCGCGGCTCGACCTGCATCACCGAGGACAGAAGCGGGACGGAGCAACTGGCCTTCACTCGCAATCTGCCGGTCATGATGTTCTTGACCCGATTTTGAATCTTGTGCCACGGTCATCGTCCCGTCGGGAGGATAAGTTGAGTATCACTATTACCAAGAATTTGAAGCGGCCAGAACCCGAGGCGCTGACAAGCGCGCTGCAGGCGCTCACCGCCCGTTTCGGAAATCGCCTGATCACCTCGCAGGCCGTCCGCGAGCAGCACGGCCACACCACGACCTGGTTGCAGAATCAGCCGCCGGATGCAGTGTTGATGGCGCAGGAGACCGCCGACATCCAGGACGTGGTGCGGATCTGCGCCAGGAACCGCGTGCCCGTGATCGCGTTCGGCACCGGCACCTCGCTGGAGGGCCAGGTCAACGCGCCGGCCGGCGGCATCTGCATCGATCTGCGCGACATGAACAAGGTGCTCGCCGTGCATGCCGAGGACCTCGATTGCGTGATCGAGCCCGGCGTCACCCGCAAGGCGCTGAACGAGCATCTGCGCGACCAGGGCCTGTTCTTCCCGATCGATCCCGGCGCGGACGCTTCCCTCGGCGGCATGGCCTCGACACGCGCCTCCGGCACCAATGCGGTGCGCTACGGTACCATGCGCGACAGCGTGCTGGCGCTGAAAGTCGTGCGCGGCGATGGCGAGATCATCACGACCGGCACGCGCGCGAAGAAGTCATCGGCGGGCTACGACCTGACGCATCTCTTCGTCGGCGCCGAGGGCACGCTCGGCATCATCTCGGAGTTGACGATCCGGCTGCGCGGCATCCCTGAGACGATCGCGGCCGGCGCCGTTTCATTCGAGACCGTGCATGGCGCCTGCCAGGCGGTGATCCTGGCGATTCAGACCGGCATTCCCGTGGCCCGCATCGAATTGCTCAACGCCGCGCAGGTCAAGGCCTGCAACGCCTATTCCAAGCTGACTTTGCCGGAGACTCCGCTGTTGCTGCTCGAATTCCACGGCAGTGTGATCGAGGTGGGCGAGCAGTCCAAGGCGTTCGGCGAGATTGCCAAAGACTGCGGCGGTGGCGATTTCAGTTGGACCACAAAACCCGAGGACCGCACCAAGCTGTGGCAGGCGCGGCACGATGCCTATTGGTCGGTGAAGGCGCTGCGGCCTGGCGCCGGCGTGGTCGCGACCGACGTCTGCGTGCCGATCTCGCGGCTCGCCGACTGCGTCACCGAGACCGAGGAGGATTTGAAGCGGCTCAATCTGCTGTCGCCGATCGTCGGCCATGTCGGTGACGGCAATTTCCATTGCTCGCTCTTGTGCGACGTCAACGATCCCGACGAGATGGCGCGCGGCGAGGCGTTCATGCATCGGCTGGTCGAACGTGCGCAGGCGATGGACGGCACCTGCACAGGCGAGCATGGCATCGGCCAGGGCAAGCAGAAATACCTCAAAGCCGAGCTCGGACCCGGGGCGCTCGACGCAATGCGGGCGCTGAAGCGCGGGCTCGATCCGCAGAACATCTTCAACCCGGGAAAACTCCTCCCGGCGGTGTAGAGGGCAGACCGCCGACCGCGGGCTGGACCAGCACGGATCGCCTAGTCACGCGCGATGTCTTCTACCAATGAGCCGTCGGGGACGGGCGCGCACCGCCTGGCTTTTCGGCGGATGGCTTGGACCTCGCAATCGATCCACATAGGGCGCCCTCGCCACAGACTGCAGCCCGCAAAGCGCCCGCGCGGCCGCGGGTCGCGCGGAATAGCAGGCCTGAAGACGGGTCGCCCGCGCGGAACCTCGCTAGGTTCTGCTCAAAACACGGCCCAGGCCACTGCGCGCCCGCACCATAGCTCTCGCCTAGAATCAAGTCCGAAGATGCATACGCGCGCATACTTCCGGTGATGTGCCCCTCTTCTAGATGCTTATTTGACTATTTTGCTCGGCTACTTGGTTTTAGTTGCGGAAGCTATTCCCTGTGGCACTCGGAAGATCATGGTCCTCTACTGCGCCTGCACGCTCCGCCGAATCCAAAGGAGACCTTTCAGTCTAAGCGGCTCGCCCGCATGAGGTGCCGAATTGAGCCATAACATCGAGGCCAGCCCGGCTGGACACCTGCACATCTACGAGTCCTAGGGCGTCGAGTCCAACAGGAACGAGGTCCTTCATTCAGGCCAAGAACAGGGACGCGGCGAAAGGTACGGAAAACACGACGTCCCTAAAGTGAGAGCGTCGATAGCAATCGTAATCGCAATAATGTCTGCGCGTTACCATATCTTTTAGGTAGCCTGGTCCTAAGGACAGAGAACATTCGTTGCAACTTGCGTCGCCGCCTGGGGACCTATGGTTCACGAGTATGAATTGCATCGCGTGGCTGCCTGAGGTGTTTCAACGATTCGGACGTGGCGCACTTGGTCGATAGTTTCTGTGCTTTCGTAGCGATTGGACGATTCGGCGGCGGAGCAGACCATTAATTCCCGCCGTCACGATTATCCCTGTTTCCGCTCCACTTGCGAGGCCGCCGGAAGCCTCAAGTTTCATTGATCGGCTGTTCCATGCCAATGACGCTTGCGCACGATATTGCAGTCTCATTCAAGATCTGCATGATGCTCGGAGCGATGCATTAGGCCATTGGCAACCAGCGAACCATCTGTGGTCGGCCTCCCGGCGAACTGTGAAGCGGTCGACGCATTTCTTGGAGCAAAGGGCAGTCCGCCAGTAGTAATGGCGGATCAGCCCGAACTTTCCGCCGCATACCGCGCAGCACTCTGGTGTGCCGTGGCGGGAAGTATGGGAGTTGTTGCACATTCTCGACTCCGGTCGGTATTTCGTGGATATCCCCCGTCCATTTTTGGCGCAGCACCTCGCCTGCACTTCAAGTGCGCGCCGGGATGCCAAGTCTCGCTGCATGAACGGACCCCGGGGCGCGCCTGACTCTCATGTGCGCCTGCTTGGCTCGCGGTATCCGCGTGCTTCGTCAGCCAGATCCTGATTAGTAACAGTACCGAAGTTTTGATCCTAATTAGTGCAATGATGTCCCTGTAAACGCAAAAATCATGCGTTCTGGTCGCGTCTCTCGACGGATTTCACTCCTCGTTGGCTCAATGCTTCCGGACAAGCCCGCTTGCCTGGAGCCGTCAGCGGCAGCTCTTCACGACTGCCGGACGGGTGCGGCCGTGATTTACCGAGATCGGCGATCTCGTCCCTCAGCGCTTGCTGCATCACCAGGAAAAGACAAGAAACTCGGCTTTGTATGCGCGGTTCGGAGTTAGCGATCGGATTCCGCTTCTGCCGGTAGGCTGGCCTGAGCAAGGGCCACCTCGAATTCTCCTCTGGCTGCGAATTGATCGCCATCTTTGTCGTCGTCGCGCGATGAGGGCTTTCTCGTCAGACGCATCATCATGATTAAATCGTGAGGTCGGCTGGTTGGCACGGTAACTGCTCCTCGGCGGCGAGGATGGCTCTGAGCCTTTTACCTTGAAATGCAGTTGAACCCGGGTTGCGCTACGCTGACACCAGATTCCGAAAGCGCGTTGCATAGACATTGATTGCTGGTCGCACGAGAGGCGCCCGCTTCAGCGGCTCACCATCGAGCAAAGCTGTAACCTATGCTTGGACGTGCCCAACCCTGCAGACTGCTGCCAATGATCCACGGCATGCTTCTTGATCGCCATTTCACTGAGCCCGCGAAGGAAATCACTCGCGCCGCCGGGGGTTGCCCAAGCTCATCCGAGCGACCGGGACGTACATACTGCTTCGATCGTCGGGGCGGCCGCTGCATTTCTCCTTTCTGCAACTCACTTGTCCGCAGCACCCATTTGGCGCCCCGGCACTCGCTTCACCGGCTCCTGTCGAATCGCGACCACAAAGGCCGAAAACTGGCTTGTCCAGGGCGATGAATAAGACGGCAGGAAACAGGTTTCGCGTGGCCGATCTTTGCAATTGACCATCTAGACTAGATAGAAGCCATCATCCACGATGCGCACAGGAGGCGGGTCATCGTCATGGTCGCAGGTAAGGTGTCGCGACGCCTCCCATCCCTCCATCGCAGCCGAACTGGGAAGCGTGACGTAGCGTTGCATGGGCCGCCAAATCGAAGCGCGCATTGCGTTCGGTACTCTGGAGCGATTCTGTTACCGCGTTTTTCTCATCAATTGGCACGTCATTAACGCAGACAGCTTTCAGCGGAGCTGCGTCAACCGCGCTCTGGCAAGAATGGAATGAGCACGAATTCGGACCGGGGCATCGACCATGGCACCATCGACTGCAACTGCGCCCTCACCCGCTCCGAGCACTTTGTGCGCCCAGGCGATGTCGCGTTCGTCGGCGCGAAAACCCGCGCAAATCGGGCCAACCTGGCCAGGGTGGATCGCGAGCTTTCCGCCGAAACCAAGGTCGCGGGCATCGCGTGCATTATCTCTTACAAGGTCAGCATCATCGATCGAGGTCGTGACGCCATCGAGCGGGGGCACCTTTCCTGCGAGTCGAGAGGCAAGGACCAAACTGGATCGCGCTGAAAGCAACGCTTCGCGCGCGTGGGCGCAGCCCACTTCAGCGCAGAAGTCGATGGAGCCAAAAGCCAGCCGCATAATTCCGGGGAGCGCAGCAATTTCGAAGGTATCCCTGAGCCCACGAGCTGTCTCAATGAGCGCAACTATGGGTAGGCACCGCCTTAGATCACCGGTCAACCTCAAGAGGGATCTGCCCATTTCAGCCTTGGGAAGGACAACTCCTTCGATCGGTAGCGATGAGACAAGCGCCACGTCGTCGGTATGCCACGGGCTGTCCATTCCATTGATACCCACGAGCACAGCATAAATCGAAAGACCGAGGCAAAGGTGAAGGCATCGACGCGCCTCTTGCTTTGCCTCCGGCGGAACCGCATCCTCCAGATCCAAAATGACGGCGTCCGCGCCCGAGCTCGGACATTCGTATCAATCCACTTCGCTCTCACGAAACTGAAGTTGCCGCTCGATCCGCAAATGCACAACTTTGCATATGGCACCTACCTCAATGCGCATCCGATGTTTGTATTTCCCCGCAGAGAGCGTCTTTGTAATTGAACAATCAGCTTGATTGTCTTCGAAGGCGGCAAACATAGCGCAGAAGTTCAACGATTTTGGATGCCTTACGCAAAATTCCAACCAGACCGGTTCGCGACTGGCCTCTCCGAATCTAGCCAACTTTCTTCGACACCGACAAATGTCGATTGTGCACGTAGCTCCTGGTCGCTTTGGATCCGAGACGGCGCGTAACACATCACAGAAAAAACTTGGCTCGAACAAGCACCTGCCGCGTCGCTAATCGAATCGTGGCAAACATAAGCCAAATCGTCGCGATACCATCATATCCAGGATGGGACCCGCGATACACTGCCTCAATCGCATAGTAAGCGGTGGCTGTTACGATGTGATGGCGCCCTCCGACTGGAGCAGTCGAGGCGGACGCATTCGCCAGGGCCGCGGCTCGCAACCCATTTATTGGACTGGCATTCTTCGATCTAGACTAGAGCTTTTGCCGAACCTGCCTAGCTGGAACACCGGACCCGCGCGTCCTTCGGATCGTCGGGCAGAGCTCCAAGGTCAATTCGGGACAATCATCCCGCCCAACGACCAAAGCCGAGCTGCGGCGGCTAAGCTCCGGGATCGTCGGCGGTCAACTCAGCGCATCAGCAGCATCACGGATGCCGGCGTAGATTTCATCCAGATCTGCCGCTGTTACACAATAAGGCGGCATCACGTAGATCGTATTACCGAGTGGCCGTAACAGAAGATTTCGGTCTTTAAAGAGCGACTGAAGCTTTGGACCTACGTCCGCGAGATAGCCAGCATCGTTCGCTTTAAAATCGAGTGCCGTGATAGTACCCGTCCGACGGACGTTTTCAAAGCGCGCGTCAGCGCGGAATGGCTCAATTGCCTGCTCTTGCATAGCGGCGATCGACATCGTGCGGCAACGCGTTTCCGGATCCTCCCAGAGCTCCAGGTTGGCTTTTGCGGCGGCACAGGCTACTGGATTGGCGGTATATGAACTGGAATGAAAGAACGTACGCGTTCGATCTGTCGAATAGTGAGCTTCAAAAATGTCTGCACGGCAGAGTGTCACGGCGAGAGGAAGCGCCCCTCCTGTGATTCCCTTGGAATAGCATACAATATCTGGCGTGACATTAGCCTGCTCGCAAGCGAACAAGGTTCCGGTGCGGCCCCAGCCCGTCATGATCTCGTCAGCGACGAAAAGGACGTCCGAGACCTCGCAGATCCGCTTCATCTCTCTGAGCACCCAAGCGGGGTACATCAGCATTCCACCCGCCCCCAATATCAGAGGCTCAACGATGAAGGCCGCCGGACGTTCATTTTGACATGTAGCTGCGAGCGCATTAAGCGTTTCTCGCTCTCGACCTTTCGCGGGGAACGGGATTGAGGTAACGTCGAACAGCAGGGGACGGTACGCTGCGTTGAACACACCGCGGGCACCAACCGACATCGCTCCAACAGTATCACCGTGATAGGAATGTTGCATCACCACAATGCGCGTTCGTTGTTTGCTGCTGTGATGCCAATAACCGAGGGCCATTTTTAGGGCCACTTCCACGCTAGCTGAGCCGCTGTCGGAAAAGAAGACATAATCAAGGCCGCGCGGTGCGAGTCTCAGAAGCCGCGCTGCAACCTCTTCAGCGGCATCATGGGTATAGCCGGCGAAAATAATCTGGTTAAGCTTGCCTGCCTGCTCCTGAATTGCGCGTACAATAGGTGGATGGCAATGCCCGTGGGTCACGACCCACCAGGATGAGATTGCATCGATGATACGGCGACCATCTGCAGTGTGGAGATAGGCGCCATCGCCGCGCACGATCTTACTCTTTCGGTCTTCGAGCCCGTGCTGTGTGAAAGGATGCCAGATCGGCGAGGCTTTCCTTTGCTTCGTAGACTGAAATTGTCGCGGAGGAAATGCGCATTTGAACGCAGCTTTTAGTGTTTTCGACGTGAGGGGAGAAAGCCACGGCAATCGCCCCAGCCAACGCACCCCTCCGATCTCGCAAATTGAGTTCTCAGTTTCAGCATTTTGTTCACCAATGAATGCAACCCCAAGGACGTCGATCTGGCGTCTTCGCAGCGCTTCTATCGACAACAGCGAATGATTGATGGTGCCCAATGCCGTGCTCGCGCAGAGTACGACTGGGAGCCGCCAACGCTCGAAGATGTCCACGAAGAGTGTGCCGTCACTTAGCGGGACCATGAGCCCGCCGGCGCCCTCGATTACGAGCGGTCGACCCTCAACGTCCGGCACGTTGAGCGAATCGACATCGATACAAATTCCATCAAGCCTGGCGGCATGATGGGGCGAAGCAGGCGTTCGAAGGCGATATATCTCAGGCACGATGCGGTCAGGCGAGAGACCACCCAGCCGTGCGACAATTTGGCTATCTGTCTCTCCTTCAAGACCGGCCTGAATCGGTTTCCAATAATTGGCTCCGATGAGATCGGCGAGACCTGCGGAAAACGCCGTTTTCCCTATACCAGTATCCGTACCAGTTACCACAATCCGCAGGCTCATCGAAAACAGCCCCTGGTCTGCTCATTCAGCACATCAAGCATCGCACTCCTCTCCGACGTTGAGCGTCAGTGATATTCGCAAGCGAGCCGTGCCTGCCGGCACGGTTGGCGGTCGGATTCCGCGAATATCGAATCCGCGCGCCTGCATTGCCGAGGCGAGCCGCATCGCATGGGCGTTGTCGCCGACGATATAGGGCACAATCTGCGAGTCCGACGGACATCGCAGCCCACGCACCTCCATTTCTCGATGTGTGAATGCGACCAACTTTGCCAGACGCTGCTGACGTTCGGGTTCCTCCTGAAGAACTAAGAGTGCCTCGCGGACGCCAACGACGATTAAAGGTGATGGCGCAGTTGCGAAGATAAATGGACGACAGCGATTGACCATGAAGTCCCGCATCGCGGCGGAGGCAGTTACGAGTGCCCCGGCAGCGCCCAGCGCTTTGCCGCAGGTATGAATAACCACCATATTTTCGTTTCCCTCGTATCTCGCGGTGAGCCCTCGTCCCTGCTCACCGTAGACGCCGGTGGCATGCGCCTCATCCACGACCAGGAACGCGTCATGCCTAGCCGCGATCGCGACCAGCTCGTTGAGCGGCGCGAAATCGCCATCCATACTGTAAATACTTTCGACGACGATCCAGACACGACCCTTTCCGCCCTGCACTCGCCAGTCACGGATGGTACTTTCGACTGATTGAGGATCATTATGGGCACTTTTCCGAAACTCGGCGCGGCCAGCTCGCGGGCCTTCATGGATACTCGCGTGCAGAAGAGAATCGAGAACGAGTAAATCGCCCCGCTGCGGCAGGGTTGTTAGGACAGAGAAGTTTGCGGCATATCCGCCACCAAAGAAAAGCGCCGTCTCCGCACCAAAGAATCTGGCAGCTTCTGCTTCGAGACGCTCGTGCTCCTCGCAATTTCCCCTGAGAATCCGGGATCCGCCGGCTCCGATCGGCGTACCGGCCTCGAGCGCGGCCAAGACGGCGTTTTTCATGCACGGTGAGCTCGCGAGGGCCAAATAATCGTTCGATGTAAAATCAATTGCCGCGCGGGCTTTTAGACTTCGCAAACGGTGTCATCTTTCAGGGCGTTCAAAGCCCTAACATAGCCGTCAAATTTGCCCATAGTGGCTGGTTTCATTGCTCGCTCCGGGGCCAGCTGCGTGTCGTACGCTGACGTTGACGGCCGCAAAAGATGGAATCGAGGGATCTGCCGTGCAGTCTTTAGCCTGACCGGATACGGTTTTTCTCGATCGACCAGTACAACGCGTGGGCTGAAGGCCTTTGCTTCTGCCTCATCAAAGGAGGCATATGCAACGATAATTACCTTATCTCCGGGCATCGCCAGTCGCGCGGCCGCACCATTCAGACCAATTACGCCAGAGCCTAGCGGCGCTCCGATCACGTAAGTGGCAAACCGCGCTCCAGTGTCGATGTTGTAGATTTCAGCTCGTTCGTTGGTCAGGAATCCTGCCGCAACCGATAGCGCGCGATCAATCGAAATCGAGCCTTCATAGTGCAGATCGGCTTCGGTCACCGAGGCGCGATGGATTTTGCCTTTCATCAATGTGATCTGCATTGCTCACCTAAGCTAACGTTTTGCGCACAGCGCGCTCGCAGCGCCGCCGCCTCAAGCAAGATTGGACGTAATGCCGAGACGGGTCAGCAAATTCGCGTCGCGCTCGCGCTGCGGGTTCTTAATTGTCAGCAGCACGTCGCCAATGAAGATTGAATTCGCTCCGGCGAAGAAGCACAGCGCACCTGCAGTTCATCGGTCATATACTGCCGTCCGGCAGACAGCCGCACGACACTCTTCGGCATGATGATCCTGGCCGTCGCGACCAGGCGCACCAAAGCGATCGGATCGGGCCGGTCCGCGGTCCTATTGACCGGCCCCCCCAACCTCGTTCCACAGGTTGATCGGCACACTTTCTGGATGGCTGCGAAGATTAGTCAGCAGAACGAGCATGCTAATGCGGTCCTCGATGCCTTCGCCCATACCTATAATGCCACCGCAGCAGACCTTGATTCCGGCCTCACGCACATACGCTAGCGTGTCAATGCGGTCTTGCAAGGTGCGGTTGGTGATTATCTTGCTGTAGAACTCCGGCGAGGTGTCAACGTTATGATTGTAGAACTCGAGCCCGGCCTCGGAGAGCCGCGCAGCCTGCGTTGTCGTCAGCATCCCAAGCGTGACGCAGGTCTCCATGCGGAGCCCTTTTACTGTGCTGACCATTTCGCAGACCCGATCTAGATCGCGGTCTTTTGGATTGCGCCAAGCCGCAGCCATGCAGAAACGCGTCGCGCCGGCATCCTTGGCGCGCTGCGCAGCCCTCACTACGTCGGCAAGATCCATCAGCCGGGTGGGTCTCAGGCCCGTGTCATAACGTGCGCTTTGCGAGCAGTAACCGCAATCTTTGGGACACCCTCCAGTTTTGATGCTGAGCAGGCTTGCGGACTCGACACGGTTCGAAACGAAGTTCTCGCGATGAACCGTCTGCGCCTGAAACAGTAAATCTGAAAGCGGCAGGCCATAGAGAGCTTCTGCCTCAGCATGCTGGCAGTCCGTTCGGATCGGTGCACTCTCACTGTTGTCCCCGCCCACGGCAGCCGCCATCAAAGTTTCTTTCCATCGTACAACTGTGCCCGCACGCCCGCTGATGCAGCGATAACTTGTTCCGACGAAGAAAATCGGCGACTTCCAGTTATTATCGCACAAATTAGGCGAGTTCCCCCACTTACATACAGAAATTCGTCTCTTGGATTGTCTACTCGGCGTGTAGCGAGGGAAAAACATTCAGCTGAACACCCGCCAACGCGATCGTGCAGGGGCTTGTCTTGCATGATTTAGCGAAGAAGTTCAAATCGCCTTTGCACGAACTCAAGCCTCAACGTTCGGGATCACCGGCAGTCAGCTATGATTCGACACATCGTATTTTTCACCGCGAGAGATAAGGCGTATATCGACAAAATAGTCGACGGCCTTTCCGTTCTCGCCAAAATCCCGCATGCCCGCCGACTCGAGGTGGCTCGCAACCGCAAGAGTGACGAGCTTGGCAACGAAATTGACGTGATCGTCTACGGAGAATTCGACGACGAACTCGAACTCAACGCCTATAAGGCGCACGACCTTTACCAGGAGTCGATCCGGCAGGTAAGACCCGCTCCGGGAGCTGCGTTTCGCGGCAGACTACAGCATGTCCACAGATGCGGAGCCGGCATGTTTGGCAGGCCCTGTTCACGGGCATAGTTAGGGCGCGCGCGCCGCTGGCGGGCGCGCAGGAGCTTTTGAGTGCCCTATGAGCGTCGCCTTTGCCGGGCGGGATCACAATCAGCCATCTATCGCTGACATACAGACTAATGCATGTACAGGAACTGCAGTGGATTGAGCCCGTCACAGCCATGCGACGCCTCTCGCATCGGAGGCACCTCACGGCAGCGCTTGCCTGAGGCACTCGTACATCTCTACGACGTCGTGATCAGCTTCGATCACTACCATGATAGATGCTGGGTCGTTTCTACCGGATGGCCGGAGCAGGATCCGGCGCGCCGGCGTGAGCGCGCACGCGTAGAGCCGAAGATTTTGTTGGGCTGGTTGCAGGCTCGGGCCCGCCTCCAGATCTGATACCGAACCAAGCCGGCTCATGGCATTCCAACTTCAGTCGCGAGCGATATATCGCGACGGTGCAGCGCGTGATTGACCTCATTCTGGCGGGAAGCGTCTTCCAGGTCAATATTGCGCAGCGCTTCAGCGCCAGCCTGCCGACCTCGCTCGATCCGGTAGCCTTTTATTGTCAGCTGCGGAAAATGAACCCGGCTCCTTTTGCCGCCCTCCTTCGCTATGGCATGCTCACCATTGCATCGAGCTGGCCGGAGCGTTTCCTAAAGCTTGGCGGTCGACAGGTCGAAACGCGACCTATCAAGGGCATGGTCGCGCGTTCTGCTGACTGCGAGGAAGACTGGCGTCGCGCTGAGACGCTGGTTGGTTCGGAAAAAGACCGTGCCGAGAACATTATGATCGTCGATCTCCTACGCAATGATCTCTTGCGCGTTTGCACCCCTGAATCAGTCCACGTCCCGTTGCTGTGCAGCCTCGAGTCCTATGCCTCGGTGCACCATCTCGTGTCGGTCGTTACGGGTGAGCTGGCACGCGAGGAGGATGCCGTGAGTCTGCTTAGAGCCTGTTTTCCCGGCGGCTCCATTACCGGAGCTCCCAAGGTACGATCGATGGAGGTTATCCTAGATGTCGAGCGTGTGGCGCAGAGGTGTATTGCGGGGCGATCGGCTACATAGGGTTCAACGGACATATGGATAGGAATATCGCGATTCGCACTGTAACGATCGACGACGGCCAAGCCGTCTTTCATGCAGGTGGCGGGATAACGGCGATGTCCGATCCAGCCGCCGAATATGAGGAAAGCCTTTCGCGCATTCGTTGCTGATGAATGCGGTGCATCTTGATCGTCATCATCGATAACTACGATTTCCTTTGTCTTCAACATTGCGCGATATTTGCGCAAACTTGGTGCAGCAACGTGTGTCATCCGGAACGACGCGATGGAGGTGAACGAACTTGCCGACCTCAGGCCGCGGGCGGTTGTCATCTCGCCCGGTCCGTGCACTCCAGCTGAAGCTGGAATATCGACAGCCGTCGTTCGCGAACTGGCGCTCGCCCCCAATCGTCTAGGTCTGATGGGAGTGGCGCGGTCAGCGTGTGTCGCCGCCGCGCCGCTTGCGCCGGTCAGCGGACCAATCATCTCGTAATTGTCAGTTTCGCGCCTTGGCAAACTTGAGTTCATTAAAAAACCTCCGGCGGGCATGCCGGAGGTTTTCTTGGAGGTCTAACTTAGATGTGATGAGCTTCTTTCTTTCTCCTTCCTCTTGACAGAGATTTACCAGTTGCGCTGAGCACGCAGCAGCAGCGATACGCCGGTTTGGTCCTTCAGCTCATAAGCAGCTGCTGGTTTGGCGATGCCTGACTGGAGCGGCAGGGTTACCGTGCTTCCACCAGCGTACTTCTGGTCGAGCATCAGGTAAGAGAGGTCCGCCGAGAATGTCAGGTTCTTGACCGGCGTCCAGCGAGTGATCACACCGGCAACTGCGTAGTTCAGATCCGGATTGCAGCCGCCCAGACCGCTCGATAGGGCGAGGTTTGCCATAACCGCACCGCAGATGTAGCCCTTTGCCGTATTGTTGTAACGCACAGCAGCCCAAGCGCCATAAATTGCGGTATTCCAATTCGGATCCCAGTTGTGAGTGTAGCCACCGCGGAAGCCATACGTCGTGGTCAGCTCCTGGCCGGACCCGGTTACGAACACAGAGTCTGAGACACCGCCAATCCCAAGGCTTTGATAGGCGCCCAGCAGACTTGTGCCGCCGTATACCGCATAGGTGGTCGATATCAGGTCCTGAAAGTTGTAACGGCTTGCACCGTTTGTATAGACGCCTGTCAGGTTGATCGTGTCGCCGGCACCGGTCGGGAGGTTCTTGATCGACAACGCCAGCTGACCCGCCCAGCCCCACTTATCGCCGGGATAGCCACTCACCTCCGACGCGCCGTAGTAGCCAGCATGGTTGTCGTGCGCAGCAAACGAGGCTTGGAACAGACCCCAGGCCTGGTCCACACGAAGCGCCGCAACCAGGTCGGGAGCCCGGGCACCACCGATGTCGTTCGCGCCATACGCACCGTTTGCGAGACCGGCGGCCGTCGCACCGCTCACGTTCCAGACATTGGTCGTACCTGAGGCGACCGGATCCTGAGCCGAGAAAGAGGCCGTGATGCCCTGGCCAAAGTCAGCAGTATAGCTGAACTGGTTAACGCCAACGATCCAGCCGCCACCACCGGGCAGACCGTCGATGCTGTTACCCGGATAGTTGGCCCACGGCGCGGAGAACTGCGACTGCGCCTTACCAATCGTGAATCCAGCAAACTGAATGAAACTGAAGTAGACGCCTAGAAAACCGCCAGCGATTTGAGAAGCGGTCGATGTGGTGTAGGTCGTCGCGCCGTTCACGTTGGTGGTGCCCGCACCGGAATAAGTACCCGCCGTCCAAGTGAACGTCGCATCGAAGTAGGTGCGCAGCATGCCGTACTCGGTCGCGGTGCGCGTGTCGATGTTGAGGTCTTCGCGAGCGCGCATGTTGAGATAGTCGCTCAGGCGGTTGTGAGCGCCCCCGATACCGTTGTTGGGCACATCGTAATGACCGCTAGTACCGAATGTCGTTTCGGCGCGCAGATACCCGCCCAATTTGATACACGTGTCCGTGCCTGGGATGTAATAGAATCCGGCGCCGTACAGCGAGCAGACCTTGACGTACTCGACGGCCTTAGCCTTGACCGGCAGATCCGCAGCCTGCGCTCCCCCCAGCGCGATGAGACTCGCCGCCGATGCCAACAAAAGGCGCTTCGCCATTTTCATAAAAAGTCCTCCAAGTTGTATTGCCTCGCAGGTGGCCGCCCGATCAACGAGACCAGCTACCTCGCCCCAATCATTCTCGACCTACGGGGCCCCTCCTCGAACGCCAGCTGAAAGATTCGACCAGTGACGTCGCGGTGCGGACCATTCCGCCCCCCGCGTTGTTACGTTGACAGATTATGTTTATGATCGGAGTGAAAACTGTGTACGAAACGGACAGAGCGATCCGCCCGATCATGCCGGCGTGCTCTAATCGCGTCATAACCGTGCGTAACGCACGATAGTCGACATCAGGCGTACGATAAGAACAATGCGCAGTCATTCGATCCGTTGAAGTGTTGCCGGCTCTGTGCTCTCCGGAGACTTTCACGCAAGGAAAGAACGCTCGGGTTAATGCGGTGCTTGTTCTGGCGCTCCCATTTTCCGCGTCAGACTTGCTGTAAGTTCGGAGCAACAACGCGGGTTCGACAATACCCGAGCTGCTTCAGTTAAGTTTTGATTGAAAGCACTGGTCGGCGCCGCAAGGACAGAGGGCGTCGGTCTCAGCGCTGGAATTGATTCGGCGCACCGCGCTGACCATCTTCCACATGTGAACGAGCGCTACGGATATGGCGACGCCCGGTATTGAGCCTGATGGGCATCACTGCCCTGACTAAGGTGCTCCCGATCCAATGAGCGTCCCAGCTAGAGCGATCTTTGCCGCGAGTTGACCGGTCCCAGCTTGCACTAGTCATCTGGAACGCGAGTTCGTGACATTAGTTGATCGCTCGGATCTCTAGAGAGGAGAGCGCTCGTGGCGAATGCAGGTGTGAAAGGCCGGCCGATCGCGCCGTTGGTGCTGAGTCCGCAGGAGCGGGCGTACTTGGAGAGGCAAGTTCGTCGTCATCGTGTAGCCCGATCGCTATCTGAGCGGTGCCGCGCGATCCTGAGGTGTGCAGATGGTCTGCCAAGCAAGTCTGTGGCCGCCGAACTTGGCATCCATGAACACACCGTTGGCAAGTGGCGCCGCCGATTCTTAAAGGCTCGCTGTGATGGCCTGCTTGACGAAGCCCGCCCTGGCCGCCCTCGAACCATCGACGACGATCAGGTTGCTGAGGTAATCGAGCGGACATTGCGTACGACACCGCCCGACGCGACGCACTGGTCGATCCGCTCGATGGCTGCGGAAACTGGCTTTTCTCACACCACGATCCGCCGAATGTGGACCGCGTTCGGCTTACAGCCGCACCAAGCGAGACATTTAAGTTGTCGAGCGATCCGCTATTCGTCGATAAGGTGCGCGATATTGTCGGGCTTTATCTGTCCCCACCGAACCGAGCCGTTGTCCTTAGCGTCGATGAGAAACGCCAGATCCAGGCACTCGATCGCGAACAGCCGGTCTTGCCGACGATGCCTGGGGTGCCGGAACGCCGCACGCACAGCTATGTGCGGCATGGTACGACCACGCTGTTTGCCGCGCTCGATGTCGCTTCTGACTTTGTCATTAGCAAATGCTACAAGCGCCATCGGGCGGTCGAGTTCTTGAAGTTGCTCAAAGAGACGACGCTCAAATCCCTGAGGGGCTCGCTGTCCATATCGTCATGGATAACTACGCCACCCACAAGCCACCCAAAATCAAAGCGTGGCTCGCTCGCCGGCCGCACTATCATGTCCACTTCACGCCGACTTCCGCGTCATGGATCAATCAGATCGAGCGCTGGTTCGCTGGACTTACCAGAAAGCAGATCCAGCGAGGTGTTCACACATCCGTCAGGCAGCTCGACGCTGTACCTTCATCGAACTGCACAACAATAACCCGAAGCCCTTCAAATGGACCAAGTCCGCAGACCAGATCTTGGCTTCCGTCAAACGCTTCTGCCACAAAGCCCAGCAGACTTTATGTGGCGAACTTTAGATTCACATGACTAGCGCGCAGGCTCATAAGTGGACAACTCGAACTGTCGGCTGGTTCGCCGTTCGTGCCTATCGAGATTGGGCCGTCTGTGCCGCGGCGGGAGGTGGCCGAAGCGCCATTGACGACGATGGCGGCGCGTCGGCGGAAGAGCCAGGGCATCATCGAGATTGATCTTCGTAGCAGGCACCGCATCCGGGTCGATGGCGGCGTTGATGGAGACGCGCTACGTCGCGCTCTCGATGCTTTGGTACGCCGATGACCCCGGCTCCGACGGGCGCGCGAGTGTGGCTTGCGACAGGCTACACGGACGTGCGCCGAGGCTTTCCGTCGCTGGCACTCCAGGTGCAGGAGGTGTTGCGCAAGCACCCGCTCAGCGGTCATCTGTTTGTCTTCCGCGGCCGCCGAAGCGATCTTGTAAAAGTGATCTGGCACGATGGCCAGGGAGCATGCCTGTTCACAAAAAGACTCGAGAGAGGGCGGTTCATCTGGCCTTCGGTTGCGGGGGAAGCAGTAACGATCTCGTCGGCGCAGATGAGCTACCTGTTGTCCGGAATCGGTTGGCGCAACCCGCAAGAGACCCAGCGTCCGACGCGGGTCGGATAGCCGTTTTGGGTTTGAATCTGCTGCTTGATCTGATTCAATGGCTTCATGATATCGAAGCCGGACGACCTTCCATCGGACCTTGTCAGTGCCCTGGCAGCGCTGCAGGCCGAGCGTGAGGCCCGGCTGCGAGCCCCGAGGCGATGGCTGCCAACGCGCAAGCGGAGCTGTCGGATAACACGGCACCCATCGCGCATCTCGAGTTGCGGATCGAGAAACTCAAGCGCGAACTGTACGGGCAGCGCTCCGAGCGCACGGCGCGGCTGATCGAACAATTGGAATTGGAACTCGAAGAACTCGCCACCACGGCGAGCGAGGATGAGCTTGCCGCGCGCGCCGCCGCGGCGAAAACCCAGAGCGTGCGCGCCTTCGCGCGCAAGCGGCCGGTACGAAAGCCCTGGCCGGACGACATCGAACGCGAGCGCGTCGTTGTTGAGGCGCCAAAGACGTGCGCCTGTTGCGGTGGGGCGCGGCTAGCGAAGCTGGGCGAGGATGTGACCGAGACGCTGGAGGAGATCCCGCGCCGGTTCAAGGTCATCGAAACTGTGCGGGAAAAGCTCACCTGCTTGCGAGAAGATCAGCCAGCCGCCGGCACCGTTCCATGCCACGCCGCGCGGCAATTACTGGCGACGATCCTGTTCGACAAGTTCGGCATGCATATCCCGCTCAACGTATCGCTCCGGCGAGGACCGCCTTGCGCAGTTTGATGGAGGATGAAGACATAGGCGTATGACTGACCATATGCCTATGCCTACGGTTTCTCGACTTGAAGTCGTCTCGACGGGCGCTCGACGCCGTTGGACATTGGAAGAAAAGCAGCGGATCGTCACCGAGAGCTATGGCGGGCCACGTCTGGTGTCGGTGACGGCACGACGCGACGGGCTGTCGACAAGCCAATTGTTCACGTGGCGCCGGTTGGCGCGCGAAGGCAAGTTGAGCGGGGATGGCGCGCCGGCGCTTGTTCCGGTTGAGATCACGTCTGCGGCGGCTCCGATCTCGAGTAGCGCGCCACAACCGGTGTCTTCACCGCCTGCGCAACGTGCAAGGGCCGGCATTATTGAGATCGAGCTTGGCGGCGGCTGTCGCGTGCGCGTTGACCGGGACGTGGACACGGAAGCGCTGCAGCGGGTTCTTGAGCTTCTGAGACGGCGATGATCCCGATCCCGAGCGGCGTCAGGGTCTGGATTGCCACCGGCCACACCGACATGCGCCGCGGGATGCAAAGCCTGGCGCTTGCGGTCCAGGAGAGCCTGAAGCGCGATCCTCATGCTGGCGATCTCTACATCTTCCGGGGTCGTCGCGGCGATCTGGTCAAGATCCTCTGGCATGACGGGCTGGGCATGTCGCTCTACGCCAAGCGCCTGGACCGAGGCAAGTTCATCTGGCCTTCGGCGTCGGACGGCGCGGTATCGATCTCAGCGGCGCAGATGGCCTATATGCTGGAAGGGATCGACTGGCGGAATCCACAGCTGAGCTGGCGACCGAGAAGCGCGGGCTGAGCACAAAATCCAGCAGATTTTGCATTTTGGGGGAGTCACAACGCTTCCAATCTGTGATTCACTGTGTCGCATGGATGCCGAGCGCGACGCTGTTCCGGATAACATTGCCGCCCTGAAAGAGGCGTTGGCCGCCGAACGCACGAGGGGTTTGGAGATCGCCGCTGAACTCGCGGTCGCCCGTGCGAAAGCGTCTGAGGACGAAGCGCTGATCGCCCAGCAGAAGCTGAAGATCGCCAAGCTAAAGCATCAGATCTACGGCCAGCGGTCGGAGCGTTCGTCGCGCCTGATCGAGCAGTTGGCCTTGACGTTCGAAGAGCTGGAAAGTGACGCCACTGAAGACGAGCTGGCGGCAGAGCGCGCTGTGGCCAAGGCGACGACGGTGCGCGGATTTACACGCAAGCGCGGCGAACGCCAGACGTTCCCTGAGCATTTGCCGCGCGAACGAGTGGTGATCGAGCCGCCGACGGCTTGCGAGTGCTGTGGTGGCAATCGTCTGCGCAAGTTCGGCGAGAACGTGACGAGGACACTGGAAGTGGCACCGCGCCAGTGGAAGGTGATCGAGACGGTGCGGGAGAAGTTCTCCTGCCGTGATTGCGAGAAGATCAGCCAACCGCCAGCGCCGTTCCATGCCGTCGCCCGCGGATGGGCCGGCCCGAGTCTGTTGGCCATGATCATGTTCGAGAAGTTCGGCCAACACCAGCCGCTGAACCGCCAGGCAGAGCGCTATGCCCTAGAAGGCGTGCCGATCGCACTGTCGACCATGGCGGATGCCGTGGGATCAGTCTGCACCTCGCTCGACCCACTCCTGCGCCTGGTGGAAGCCCATGTCATGGCTGCCGAGCGGCTTCATGCCGACGACAGTTTGCTGCAGAAGCACACGGAAAGGATGATCGAGATGATCTGAAAATCTGTGTGCACAAGCTGTGGCAGCGATGAGGGTAGGCCCCTCGGGATCGACTTTCAGGAGTGGGTCCCAAATCACTTCAAGCGGCTTCGCTTAAGAGGCGCGGTCGTGAGCGTTGAAGCCAACGGTCGGGAATACCCGAACGGATAGGCGTCCGAGAGACGAATGAAAATGAACCCGCCGATGAACCGTCGTAACGTGGAAATCGTCGTCAAAACCAGAGGTGTGTCGTCCCTCTGGGATGAGCCCGCCGGAAGCCTGATGACCGGGCGGGCGGCGACCGGCGTTGAGGGGGCGTGAATCGGATGCAGGCGCTGCCGCGGAACTGCAGGAACCAGTCGCTCCGATGGAAAGGGAGAAGCACAAGCGGAGAAGACCGCGAGGCGAGATTACCGACGCGGAGCACTGGGACGGACCGATCCGTATTAGCGACGAAGGCTCGTAATGGGGCCGGAGCAAAGGGATCGGATCAGGAGGGCTGGCCACCGTCGCAACTGACAACAGGAGGACGACGGTGAACCAGCCGAGCAAACCGTTCAACATCGACAAGAGAGAGGTGTACGAAGCATATCTGCAGGTGCGATCCAATGGTGGCGCAGCCGGTGTCGACGGAGTGACGATTGAGCAGTTCGAGTCCGACTTGAAGAGCAATCTCTACAAGATTTGGAATCGAATGAGCTCAGGCGCTTACTTCCCGCCGCCTGTTCGCGCCGTCTCCATTCCAAAGAAGAGTGGGGGCCAAAGGATCCTCGGGGTGCCCACTGTGGCAGACCGCGTGGCACAGACGGTTGTCAAACAACTAATTGAGCCGGCTCTCGACGCAATCTTTCTGGCGGATTCTTACGGCTACAGACCCGGTAAATCGGCTCTCGATGCCGTAGGTGTAACGCGACAGGGTGCTGGAAGTACGATTGGGTTCTGGAGTTCGACATCAAGGGACTGTTCGACAATATCGACCACGAGCTTCTGCTGCGGGCCGTCCGGAAACATGTGACGTGCGCATGGGCGCTGCTCTACATTGAAAGATGGCTGACAGCGCCGATGGTGCAAGAGGATGGAACGATAATCGAGCGAAGCCGCGGTACCCCACAAGGGGGCGTGGTGAGCCCGATCCTCGCCAACCTCTTCATGCACTATGCATTTGATCTCTGGATGGCACGGATGTTCCCCGATCTCAGGTGGTGTCGATATGCAGATGACGGGTTGGTACATTGTCGGAATGAGATGGAGGCGCAAAGCGTTCGCGAAGCGCTCCAGGCTCGGCTGGCGGAGTGCTACCTGGAACTGCATCCTACGAAGACGAGGATCGTCTACTGCAAGGACGACCGACGCCGGGGCAAGACTGAGACGGTTATGTTTGACTTTCTCGGTTATTGCTTCCGGCCGCGATCGGTCCTGGGGCCGCGTTCGCAGAGGATGTTCTGCGGGTTCACTCCGGCGGTCAGCAAACCAGCGCTGAATGCCATGCGAGCGACGATCCGAGGCTTGAAACTTCGCAAGCGAACCGAGGTGACTTTGGACGATATTGCCCGCGAGCTAAACCCGATGGTTAGGGGGTGGATCGCTTATTATGGGCAATATACGCGTTCAGCGCTCTATCCTTTGGCGCGCTACATCAACCAGACGTTGGCTATCTGGTTGAAGCGAAAGTACAAGCGCTTCCATCACCGCTTGGGACGCGCGCGTCTCTTCCTGGAGAAGATCGCGCGTGAGAACCGCAGGCTGTTTGTGCATTGGCAACTCGGCGATGGCGGCAAGCTTGCCTGATGGGAGCCGGGTGAGGCGAGAGTCTCACGCCCGGTTCTGCGAGAGGCTGGAGGTGAAATCCCTCCGGCCTACTCACCCGACCGTGCCGGTGCTGGCCAAGGGCAAGACCGATATGGCACGGTGCTGGATCTACGTCCGGGACGACCGGCCCTTTGGGGGCGCGGGGCCGCCGGCGGCGATGTTCTATTACTCCCGCGACCGCAAGGGCGAGCATCCCCAGGTGCATCTGGCCCGATATGCCGGCATCCTGCAGGCCGACGCCTATGATGGGTACAACCAGCTCTATCTGGCGGGGCGCCAGCCAGGCCCAATCCGGGAGGCTGCCTGCTGGTCACACGGACGGCGCCCGTTCTTTGCCATGGCCGACATCGAAGAGAATGCCCGGCGCAAGGCCGCTGGCAAGAAGGAAATCCCGCTCTCGCCGATCGCGATTGAGGTCGTGAGGCGGATCGATGCGCTGTTCGAGATCGAACGCTCCATCAATGGCAGGAGCCCCGACGAGCGTCTTCAGCTGCGGCAGGCGCTGAGCCGGCCTCTGGTCAAGGAGCTTAGGTCTACATGCGCGAGCAGCTCGCCAAACTGTCGCGCGGTCACGACCTGGCCAAGGCGTTCAACTATATCCTGAAGCGATGGGCGAGCTTCACGCTGTTCCTTCAGGACGGCCGCGTGTGCCTCTCCAACAATGCCGCCGAAAGGGGCTTGCGAGGCATCGCCCTTGGACGGAAGTCCTGGCTGTTCTGCGGCTCTGATCGCGGAGGGCGGCGCGCTGCGGCTATGTACAGCCTGATCGTCACGTGCCTATGCCGCGCTCGGCATAGGGCCGTTTATGCCGCCCGCCGAACTATGCCGAACGGGTCCGGTATGGCACGTCGTTGTCACGCTGGCACCGTCGATCGCGTGCACGGTTGCCCCATTCCATTCGGCATAGTCTGGACGTTCAGAGCGCCTCTAGGAAGGCGAGCAGGCGGTCGTTCGGCTGGAAGCGGGTTCGCTTGCCGCGCTCGTACGGCTTAAGCTTCGCCAGGGCAGCTTCCTTGAGGGCGAGGTGGGCGTGCAGGTACGTCTGCGTCGTCTCGACCGATTCATGACCGAGCCACAGCGCGATCACGGAGCAGTCGACGCCGGCTTGCAGCAGTTCCATCGCAGCGCTGTGCCTCAGCACGTGCGGTGACACGCTCTTGGCCTTCAAAGACGGGCAATTCTTGTGAGCGACACGAACATGCCTTCCCAGCAGCGACTGGACGCTGTCGGCACTGAGCCGGCCCCCGTGCACGTTGGGGAACAACGCTGTTGCTCCCTTCCGTACCGGCTCCTTGAGCCATGCCTGGAGCGCACACCGAGCGAGTGTGGTCAGCGGAGTGGTCCGCTCCTTCCGCCCTTTACCGACGCATCGTACGTGTGCGCCAGACCCGAGGTGGATGGCATCCCGGTCAAGGCCAGTCAGCTCTGAGAGGCGTAAGCCCGTCTGGGCCGCGACCAGCAGCAAGGTGTAATCGCGGCGGCCAAGCCACGTCGTTCGATCGGGCGCGGCGAGAACCGCCTCGATCTCGGGGCGCGTGAGGAAGTGCACCTGTCGCTTATCGTGGCGCTTGCTCGGTATGGCGAGCACGCGGTGGATCAGCGCACTGTGTGCCGGCTCCTCGAAGGACACGAACCTGAAGAAGGATCGGATAGCGGTCAGACGCAGGTTACGCGTCTTCGCGCTGGCGCCGCGCTTTACCTCGAGATCGGTGAGGAACGCGCCGATGAACGTTGGGTGCAAATCGGTGAGCGTCAGGGCCGATGGGGGCTTCCGCAGCTGCACCTGTGCGAACATGAACAGCAGCCGGAACGTGTCCCTGTAGGAGGCGATCGTGTTGGCGCTAACATTGCGCTGGCGCATGAGGCGCTCGTTGAAGAAGCGCTCGATCAACGTGGCGACATTGCAGGCGGGCTTCATGGCGTCACCTCCCACCGCCGATCGAGACGCCGCGCCGCTTCTTCCATCAACTCGGGGCAGGCCGAGAGATACCAGTAGGTATCACGCACGCAGGCGTGGCCGAGGTAAGTGGAGAGCACTGGGAGTTGCTGCTCGACGTCCTTGCCTTCGCGATACCAGTCGAGCAGCGTCCGGATGGCGAAGTGATGACGGAAGTCGTGCACGCGTGGTCCGGTACGATCACCTGGGCGCCGCAGCCCGATCTCTCGGGACAATCGCCAGAAGACGCGATGAACGTACTGGTGCAGCAAGCGGCCTCCCTGTTCGGCAACGAAGAAGGTCGAGCCGCAGCGTGATCCGAGCATCGCGTCGCGCCGGCGGGCGTAGTCGCGCAACGCGGTTCTCGTCGTCGGATGCAATGGCACGAGCCGCGACTTGCCGAACTTGGTCAGCCGGACCGTCAGCACGCCGGCGTCGAGGTCGACGTCATCACGCTCCAGGTCCATCGCCTCGGATATACGCATGCCCGTCACCGCGATCAGCCCGAACAGGGTATGGTAGGTCCATCGGCGCAGCCCGCCCGCTGGCGGCAGAGCCAGCGCTGCCGTCAGCAACGCATCGATCTCCGCGTCGCTGTAGACACAGGGCTTGGCGCGCTTCCATCCGGGCAGCATGCCGACGGGCGGTACCTCCGTTCTCGGATCGAAGTTGGCGACATGGCGCGCGAACCCGCGCACGTCGCTCAATCGCAGCGCCCAGGATGCATGACGATCGGGCGGCAGCGTTGCCCATTCCATTGCCAGCTTCGTCGTGATGATGATCCTGGCTTTGCGCTTCTCCATGAAGGCGACGAAGTCGGCGAGCCGACGGGTCTGGTGCTCGTACTTGTATCCAAACCCCTTGCGCATGCTCAGGTACTTATCGAGTGCGGCGCGCAGATTGGTCATTGCACGCCTCCCGGCCAGGGCAGGCTCAATGTTCTCAACGCATCGATATCGACCTTCGCGTAAATCCGGGTGGTGTCGTGGTTCTCGTGTCGCAGCAACTGTCCGATCTCCGAAAAGCTCGCGCCAGATCGGAGAAGCTCGGTAGCGAGACTGGGTCGCAAGATGTGGGCGCCGCGGTGGGCGCAACCTTCGATTCCAACGCGATCGAGAGCGGCCTTGGCGATCATGGTGATCGTGCATGCGGAAGCAAAGCCGACATGTGGCGCGAGTGTGCGGACGAACAGCCGTCGGCACGACGACTTTAGGCGGCCATTGCGCAGATATGCAACGATAGCCGCGCCAATGTCTGGCGGTATCGGCATTCGTGCACGCTGTCGGCCCTTGGCGCGAACGAGTATCTCGCTGGCGCGCCAGCCGATATCGTCGAGGGTGAGCGTCGCAACATCGTCGGCCCGCAGGCCGAGCTTGGCCAGCAACAACAGAATGGCGTAGTCGCGGCGTCCCATCACCGTCTCTCGGTCGCAACCGTCGAGAGCCTTCCGCACCTGAGCGGCAGGCAGATAGGTCGGTAGAGTTGCGAGCTTCCATCGGCGCATCGATGGAACGCAATCCGCCAACAGGCGCGCGTTCAGCCCCCGATGGTAGAGGTAACGGAGAAAGGCACGCAGCGACCAGCACATTGCCTTGCCTGTTCCTGCGCTCCAATCCTGGGCGTGGCGCTCAATGTAGCGGATCACGTCCTCTTGGTCGATCTTGCACAGGGCGGCGGCGCCGCCGGAGTACACCTCGTGCAAAAACCTGCGGATGACCGGGAGATGGCGTACGATGGACCTCGGGGCCAAGCCGCGCTCTGATCGCAGGTAGGCATCGAACTCCTTGAAGATCCGTTCGTGCGGGGTGAGAGGCGGTAGCACCAACGGCGCGATCGCGCCTTCCTCGCGCAGCACCGACAACCATCGCTTGAGCGCTGCCCGGTCACCAGGTTGGATAGACTGCCTCCCGCCTCGATGTCGGAGGTACCGCTCAACGACCTGCTCATCGAGATCAATCAGCTTATAGCGACGGCCCGCGATCCAACTCAGGAGCCCGCCAACTACGTTGAGGCAACGCCACGCGCCGTGCCGAACGAGCCTCTGTTCGACGAGACGAACGGCATAGCACTCGACGAGCCGTCCGTGCGGCCCGCTTCTGAGACGCCGGTACAGCCGGCTTCTGCCCAGGTACTCTTCAACTTCCATCTTCCTGTTCTCCGCTGTTGACAGCGGAGGCACAGAACGAACTATGGCGAACCGACCAAACGCCGGTCAGCCAGAAATCTGGGGAAAACGACCCGAATCGGCATAGTTCGGCGGGCAGCATAAACGGCCAAGATGAACGGCGTCGATCCGCAGGCGTGGTTGACCGATATCCTTGCCCGCATTGCCGCTCATCCGGCTCATCGGCTGGACGAGCTTCTGCCCTGGAATTGGACGCCGGCGTCAGCGATCTCCGCTCGAGCGGCATGACCACCCACGTCAACAAGGCCCATCACGTCACCACCATCACCCAGGTCGCAAAAGACCTCGGCGAAGATGAAGATTGGCTACGAGACGTCGACAACGAAATGGAGATCGAGGACGGCGCCATTTGGGCTTTGGCGTTGGCGAAGACGGCGTTCAAGCGTTCACTGACTTCGGCATCGAGCGCCTCATCGAGCTCATCCAAATTTATAAAGAAAATCCGCAGTTACTTAAGCGATGGCCGTCAGAATAATCCAATCAGGTTGCGGCCTACGCCGGAGGCGTACCGCTCAACCGCCAGAGCGTGCGCTTTAAGGCCGAGAAGATCGACCTGCCGCTGTCGACGGCGACCAGGTCGGCCACGGAACCTTCGCCGTCATGCCGCTCTTCCAGCTGATCGAGCGTCATGTGCTCGCAGCCGAGCGTCTTCATGGCGACGACACCACCATCCGCATCCTGGCCAAGAGCAAGTGCACGACCGGCCGGATCTGGACTTATGTGCGGGATGACCGGCCCTACGGTGGGCTGGCGCAGCCGGCTGCGGTCTCTTGCGCCTCGAGCGACCGACGGGGCGAGCATCCCCAGAAGCATCTGGCCGCCTTCGCCGGCATCCTGCAAGCCGATTGCTATAGCGGCTTCGAGCCGTTGTTCGACCCGCAAAAGAAAGCGATGCCGATCACGCCGGCATTCTGCTTTGCGCATGCGCGGCGGGGCTTGTTCGAGCTGGCCGATATCGAGAAGAACGCCAGGGAAGGCAGCAAGGGTAAACCGATCGCGCTGGAGGCGGTCAGACGCCTCGATGCGTTGTTCGAGATCGAGCGCGCCATCAACGGCCGCAGCGCCGACGAGCGGCGAGCCGTGCGCCAGGAGAGAAGCAAGCCGCTGCTCGACGACATGCACGCCTGGCTGCTGCGCGCGCGAGAAACCCTCTCGCGCCCGTCCGAGTTCCTGAATCCCATGAATTGCATGCTCAGGCGCTGGCCCGACTTTGCCCGCTTCCTCGACGATGGCAGGATCTGCCTCAGCAATAACGCCGCCGAAAGAGCGTTGCGCGGCATCGCCTTGGGAAGGCTCAACTGGACCTTCGTACGCGGCGCCGACCGCGCCGCCATCATGCTGACGATGATCACCACCTGTCGTCTTAAGGGTGTCGCCGATCTTCTCGCTTCGCGTCTGCACGAACTGCTGCCCAAGCTCCCGCGCCAAGCCAACGAACCCACCGATCAGCAGGCTGCCTAACCTTCACGCAGCGCTATCATAGCGCTATCCGGCTCTCGCGCGCATGCGTCAATCAGGCAGTCTTCGTCGTATGCGCACGCCGAGCGGGGTCGGATCGTCGCGGAAAGTCTGCTGCCTGCTCAGGTATCGGAGGTGGCGCGCAGGCGCGGGGGACGCGTTGGCAGATTTACGATTGGCGACGACGCTTTCGCCAGCGAGACGAATTGCGGTCGTGCGAGGCTTCGCAGCCGCCGTTCGCGCCGCTGGTCGTGGAGGAGCCGTTAGAGGAGCGTCACGTTTCGGCGGTCAAACTCGAGATAGTCAAAGCAAACCCTATAAGGGTTAGTTTGCGTTTTCGCCGAGGTTCCACCGCCGTGGCTGCAGAAATACGCTGTTGATCGGCCATTTCCGCCCGATTTCTGCATCGTCATTTGCACACACGCGGGACAATCATCTGAGCGTCGTTCGTCATAATGAGCAGGTCGTGTCCCAGTCCTCACCGCTGCGGATGTTGTCCGCGACGTCTTCCATCTGCTCCACCCGCTTATAGATTTCCGCGTTGCGCACGCTAAGAGGAATGAGCGTCGCGTTCGACCGACCTGGCTGACGACGCCGTCATACTCCGTCCATTCGGCGAATTTCAACGCATCGACATTATCAAACGCTCGAGTAGGCGAACCGATATTTCTTGCCCTTGGATCGAGGCAGAACATGACCGCCCCGACGAAGGTCATGCAGACGAGTTCGCCTTTTTCGCCGCGCACCGCCCTGCCGTCGTCATCCTCGGCCTAGGCAAGCCTTTCTTCGTTCGCGAGCACTCGTGCGAGAACCCGCCCTCGCGCTGATGCTTGAGTCAGCCCGTTAGTCAGATGACCGCCGATCCTGCCGATCGCCTCGATAACCAACTGTTGAACGTCACTTAAGGCAATTTGTCAGTCTCGTCCTGCATAGGAACGCGAAGGGCACCGGAAAACACCGTTTCGTTGATTTCGTCCGTGCAAAAACCAGCTTCCATGAGAGCCATGCTCCGCACCATCCCTTAACTGGGATGTTGAATTCATCTTGAAACAACCCGTCACCCTCAGGTGCTCGTCTCGATCGCGAATGTAGCTGTGCGTCGGTATTGCGGTTCCGCGTAAGCGTGTAGGTGCTTCCACGTGGGGAATGATGTTGGATTGCCAGAGAATTTCCTGGTTATTTCTTTGCAGGTGTCCACGTGAGCGAACATACCTCTGACGCCAGGAATTTCGAAGTTATCACGGCCACACCCGAGCGGCTTGCGGTAAGTCCGGGGTGGAGCTATCGCACCTGGTCGCGGGAGTCGAAGGAGCGGATCGTCAAGGAAAAGTTTTTTCCGAGCGCGCGGTCTCACGGCTCGATCCTACCGCCGAACTCGGACGGTCTTGTGGGAAGCGGCGGCGGCATCACTGGCGTCAACCAGCTCTTACTACCGTCGAAGTTATTGCCGGGTCGTTCGTCAGTTCGTCCACGCATGGAGAACTGCGAGAGGGCCTACTATCGTGAAGCCCGCAAGCTGCATGAAGGCATTTTAGAGACCGATATTACCGAAACAGTTTGTGCCGCCACTTGCGTTGAACTACGCGGCAGCTTTGGTGACTGCAGCGATCTTTACGCGCTTAGCAGCCGACCGATAGTCGTTGCGCTCACGTTTGTAAGCAGTGCCCGCTCATTCGCCAGAAAAACAAAACTCGAGTACCGTGCGGCTGCCGCGAACAGTGCGACGCGATCTCGATGACCCCCGCAAAGCCGGTTCGGCGAACCGAAGACCCGCACGTTCGGGTCGCCTCGTCAGGCCGTTACAGATTAGCCGCGGCTCACAATGATTGTCGCTCACAACGCAACGCGGTCAGTGAAAGCGACAAAGCTCGTCATGGATCCGCCTCTTCTCGCGCCGTATGCCGACTTGCCAAGATTCTGGTGTGATCTCGAGCTTTGCTCGCAAGCCGATCGCCACACCCGCCACCGAACTGTTGGGTGGCTTTGCCCCAGAGATGACAGGGACTTTGTCTGGAAATAATTCCAATTCCGCGGCGCGGGGCAGTGCTAGATGCCGGCACGCCCCTCGCCAACTCGTCTCTGATACGGAAGCGCGATCTTGCTAACCCGGCAGCTCGATTGCTGAAGTGGCTGCCTCAATTGAGGCATAAGCACCTGAAATAAGCTTATAACAGCTGCATGCTTTTTGTTCGAGGTAACGACGTTCATCGATATGCAGCACGCCGCGCGTCTTACGAATCACTCTTTGTTCTTCGAAACGGATTAGCGTCTCCGTAACTCCGGCGCGGCGCAATCCTAGGACGGAAGACAGGTAATCATGGGTAACTGGAAGCACACCGGCATCGAGAGCGTCACTCGCCAAACAGAGCCAGCAAGCTAACCGCTTCTCCCGATCATGCCGAACGCCACATAATCCAGTCTGAGCGCAATGTAAGTTCAGCGCTTGAACGTACTGAAGAAGATGTTCTCGAACGTCGGGGTGCTTGTGCATCACGCGCTGCAAGTCCTCGATGCGAATCCTGTGCGCGCTTCCCGGAAAGAGCACAACTGATTGACGCGTCGAAAGGTGCCCTCCTACTAAGAACGAAGCACCGACAGCTCCCCGACGTCCTATCACCGCTGTCTCGAGGATGCTTCCAGCCGCGACAATCCTCAGCGAAACGAGTCCTGATTCGATAAAATAGACGTGGTCGAGCCCCCTTTTTGGCTCTTGAAGAACCATGCGTTCTCTAAGAACGATTGGCTCAAGGAATTCGCCAATTGCTCCGAGGTCTTGAAGAGAAATCCGCGTCAGAATCTCGTTTTTTACAAATGGCCGCGTATTAAAACGGGCCGCACCAGACCGATAAAGCATCGGCTGTGTGCCGGCCGCCCGGTTGAGAGCTGCATCTCGGGAGCCATCAAGCGCTTCGAGTCCGTCGTCGGCCATAATGCGGTGCGTCCTCCTGTTAGGCGGCACTATCGGGGTATGCCCGCTGCCCCTCACAAAGCATTGATTGTGAATCATAATGGTGATCCAGGCGCAATAAATGCATTAACTGCGATTTGGCGACTGAATCCCGCGCTCGACCCGAAGTCCTTGGTGAATTTCGATGGATCTCGATAGATGTGCATACCAGCCACACGCCAATAGCATTACCAATCCTAAAGATGAGGATCCCTTCCGCCTCAAGTTTGTGGGCGCGAAGGGATCATTCGCGCGGGGAAAAGCCACGGGTGTTGCGCTTGGATTCGCTACTCGCGCAACCGCATGCGACGGATTTGGGCATGACCTCCCTGGTTCCTTCCTGCATCAGCGGCGCGCCTTGTGACCAAGCCCGCCGTCTTCTCGGCGCGAAGGTCGCGAAGTGGGAACGAGCTCTCTCAGCAGCCCAACCCGGGCGCTCCGCCAGCAGAACTGGTCAATGGGCAATTCGCAGTCAACCGCGCTTGAAGGCGCGGAACCGTGGATTATTGATGCCGGACGCAAGCGCCTTATTGTCCGTACTTAGGCATCGGCGTGTTGATTGAGGGCTCGGCGATCTGCACGACGCGCTAGTACCTAAGCGCAGGTCAGCGTTGCACGCTTACAGGCGCCGAGGATAATCCACGCAACACCATCCTCGGCGGCAAGGCTCTTTGTTTATCGTCACAAGGCCGTGCTCTGTACCGTTTACAAGATCCAGGTTACCCCCGACGGGGCGCTTAGCATCGTCAGATCAGGTACTCAATGCGCTGAATGACGACAACTTGGGACAGACGGTGCTTGAAAATCACACATTCAGCCGGTGTCGCAAAAATGATGTCAGTCACCACGTGTAGGCCGTCTCTTCCCCTCAAACAGCGAGCGGCGTGTTGTGTTCGGCACCGAGCGTTCGTCGCACCTGGCTACTGCGTTATCGCAGCCGTTGACAGAGCGATGCCACAGCTCGCGCACTCCCGCCGGGGTGCCACAGCTCATCCGTGCTCCGCAATCGACCTCCGCACTTCCTTATGAGTGCGCGAGGGGATTGTCATAAGCTAGCATAAAATCGGTGGTAGCTATATCAGCAGGAGCTGCATGAGGTGGCTGTCGCAGCGGACAGGAGAGGATGGCAGGGCTATCGATCCCCTGCCATCACATTGTCTCGCGGAAGCTCGCTTCACTGCTTGACAAAGAGCTTCCGTTCCAAATTCGTCAGGGTCTCGGCGCCATTCTTGGTAACCAGAACCGTTTCACTAATACAGTAGTTCGGGTCGCCCTTGATCGTACCGTCACCGGTCCACATGCCACAGAGGAGGTGGAAACACATGCCCTCCCGGAGCTCATCCTTCCTTCCGCGCTCCAAGCTTGCAGTGTATTCGCGCCAAGTGGGATGATAGTTTAGACCAAGAGTATATCCAATTCGCGTGTGCTTTTTAAAGCCACTGGGCTCCAGCACCGCTTGCCATGCGGCCCAAACATCGTGACATGTCACGCCTGGCTTCATGACCGCCAGCGCAGCTGCATGCCCCTCGTGCACGGTACTTGCCAATCGAGTCAGACGGTCACTCGGCTTACCGAGGGTGACAGTACGCGCAATTCCGGCATTGTAGCGAAAGTAGCACCCCCCAAATTCCATGACTGTGATGCTGCCGTCATCAATAACGTCGGTTGTCCATGGTGCATGGACCATACCCGCATGCTTTCCGGTCTGAATGAACGGAGTGCCAGTGGGGTAGCTGGCGCCAAACTCTTGGTCGCCCTCGATTTGCGCTTGCACAATTCGCGCGGCATAGTCGTTTTCACGGATTCCTGGCTTAAGAGAATCAACCGCGATGCCCATGACCTTGTCGGCGATCTTTGCAGCCCGGCGCATGAATTCGATCTCACGCGGTGACTTGATTGTCCTGAGCCAATTGACCAGAACGCCAACATCAACCAATTCAGGCCCGGGGAGATTTTTTTGAAGAGTGAAAAATCCGCGCACGCTAAAATAGAAGGCGTCACCTTCGTAACCAATCCGGCCAGTGCTCCATCCTCTCTTTTTGATCTCGCCTGCGACCGCCTCCATCGGGTGATTCGGATAGTTGTCGGCATAGACCTCAGCGTAGCCGACAATATTGTCCGCGGAAAGCCAAGTTGTCTCCTGCGCGCAAATGACATCGACAGCACGTCCAACCCAAACTGGATCGAGATCAGCGCTCGGCACAAGTAGAGCCTGGGTATTTTGATAGGTCATAGCATCATACCCGGAGATATAATTGATATTCGCCGGATTAGCCACGACTAGTAGAGACAATCCTTGTTCATTCATCTTCTGGCGCAACCGCGTCAGACGTTCTTGATATTCGACCTTTGGAAATACAGGCGCCATCCTTGCAAGCTCCTCTGTGATTGTGCGCATCGAGTTAGTTCTCGAAGGTATGGCAAACATGGTAGACTAGACCGACGCTCCTTTTTCTGCGGATTTAGCCAGGAAGCGCAGAAATTGCGCGCAGCTTCCAAGAACATGCGAGCGACGATAGGAAGCCAGTCGATTTCCAGAGTGGACGATGCGCCAGCGCCAATATTTCCGAGCGCATCCGCGCCCGCCATATCTGCTCGCCGAAAGCATTTTTGTTTGATCTAAACGACGCCGTTAGGCGTGAGCTTTTGATGGAGGACTTCAGCTTGGTTTGGCTAAACCAGTTTTCCGATAACGCGGCGTCGCGCCCGATGACGGCGAAGGCCAGTCTAGCTAGTGAGATTTGCGCGGCCCATTTTATTGCGGGTGTCGAGCATATCGAGACGAAAAGGAAACGCTCGTCGGCCGTTGCCCGATTATCTGAGGACCCAAGTGACAGCGCTCACAAAATCAGCAACGGCGAGGTGCGAACTGCTCGTCAGCATGCCGATAGGCCTGAAGGCGCACACGGTGCGGGCGTCCGGATAACCGGTGGTGATGGGACGTAGTTGGCGCACCGTCTTGCTCCAACGTTAAAGCTGCCCAATCCGAGGAGTGGCTCGGCAAGCTGGCCGCGAACTTGATGCTGCTGCACGTCTCGACAAGTGGCCGCACGGTCTGTCTGCCCGACGACGATGTGCCAACAGAACTTAGCGATGGCTGGTCCAAATCGGCCGTATCGCGTCGGTTCGAGCTGTCGGCTGTGCGGATGGCCGAATGGATGTCGTCTGATCAGTCGCAACTCGATCTGCTCGCCATCCAAAGGCGCGACGGAGAACACCGCGACGGTGCAAGCGCTCCTGAACAACGTACAGCGGCCGACGGCTCGATCCAGGAGGCCTGTCGTTTTTTCATGGTCGACCTAGCCAACGCGCTGACGAAGGCGACCCGCCCGACCGTTGGCCGGCACACGCCAATCCAACGTGTCAAATACACAACGCCCGCAACATCAGGGCTCGTCGGAGTCGCTACGGTGACGCGCTTGCGCTTGCCGAAGGAGCTCTGGCGTTCGCGTGCATAGACATCATCGAGAACATGAACGGCACGATCAGGCGTGCCTGTGGCAACGCCAAGCGATGGCGCGTGCGAGCATGGCCCTGCGCCGCCGCCAGCATAATCGACGCGCCCAAGGGCTTCCGGCGACCAAAAGCACCCAAACAATTACCGGCCTTGAGGGCCGTCCTAAACGTCAACGACGCTCGCTCCCCTGAGCGCCGGCATCAAGCAGCGCAGGTTCATCGTTACGCCCGGTGCGCAAATTTCAAATCGGGACATACTCGCCCTCGCTGTCCAGATAACGGTTATCAACACCGCTGGTCGAGCAAAAACATGCGATTCGGCGCCGCCGATGCAGTTTTTCGGCCTAAAGCGGGAAATGACTCGCAAAAAAATCCCTCTATCACGCTATCGTGCCTGAGATTTGATAAATTTTGAAGGAGGAGACCTCATGCGTGCGACACTCAAACTCTCGTTGTTGGTCGGGCTGCTCACATTGACCGGCTATTCGTTTCCAGCGTTTTCGGAAACCGAGGATCCTCTTGCCTCGATCCGCAAAGCCGGCGAAGTCAAGGTGGCGGTCGCCTCGATGCCCCCTTACATGACCATGTCGTCGAGCGGAGAGCCGACGGGCATTTTGATCGACCTGCAGAACATGGTGCTCAAACGCTTGGGCCTTCCAGGGGTTACCCCGGTTATTACGCAATGGGATTCCATGATCCCTGGACTGCAGGCCCAACAGTTCAACTACGTTTCCGTCTTGGCCATCACGGAGCAACGCTGCAAAGCGGTGATATTCGCGGCGCCTTACTTCGCAGCTCAACTCGGACTGTATGTCCCGCCGGGTAACCCGAAGCATCTGACGGGCGCCACGGACGTTGCAAGCCGCCCTGATATTAAGGTGGCGATCATTACATCCGCGGCTTGGCAACCCTACGCCCTTAAGCAGGGAATCAAGTCAGAGCAGTTCGTGCGCGTGCCTGACGTTCAGGCTGGCGTCGCGACAGTCGTCGGCGGTCGCGCTGACGCGTATCTGGAGGCTCAATTCGTCATCCCCAATCCGGAGCAGAAAGGGGTCGAGTTCGTCCTCGACGAACAGTCGCCAGCGCACGGCTCGGGCGCAGTATTCCGCAAGGAAGACGTTCGTTTGCGCGATGCATTCAACGAACAGCTGCGCTTGTTGATCCAAAATGGTGCGATACAGGAGCTCTACAACAAGTACGGGCTTGCTGGCGGCGAGGTGGAAGCTAAGCTTCTTGCCAAGATGACCAAAGCCAGTGACGCCGTGCCAAGCTGCGAATAGTGGGCGCTCACGGAAGGCCATTTGGAGGAAGGCGAACGGTTGGTTGGCAAGATCGACATACCCGCCCCTACGAGTGCTTGAACTGTTTTGGTCAGTCTAGGTATCGAGCGAACGAACCAGACAACCAGTGGTCGAGACTTGTTAAAGTCTTCGTAGGAGCGCGGCAGCGAGGCCGAGAGAGACGAGATACGTTTCGCCGGCCCCGCTCGTGCTTCGGAGATGCTTTCTGCTCGGGGTCGCAGCCACTTGCGTACTCGGAGAATGTCGACGCGTCAGGGCGTGTGAGACTTGGTCCCGCCGCTATATCGGACAATATCCGGCGACGAAGAACCGGTGCGTGATTTCCAGCGCTTCGATCTTGAATGCCCAATCACACACGACGCCGTAACAACCGCCTTCACTCTGTGCTCGACTCAATTGTGGCACCGCGCGTGTCGGAGGTGCTTAGTCCTTCATTTGGCACGGTCAGATAGACAGAGTTATGAACAGGTGTTGCTAGGTTAACTTTCAACTCGGCGACCTCCGCCCAATTTCTTGATTAGCTCAGTATTTGATCAGCCACGAGCCTGAGAACCGCGACCTAGTTCTCGACGAGAACACTGGATTGGAGGCAGAGGATACACGGAACATTGCTGTGGGCCGGCTGCATCTGGTCCAGTTTCGGTTACTCGAGCGCAGCTTTGGCGAAATGAATCAGGTCGAGGACCGGAGGAGAAGTGACAGTACGGATCGTCTCCCGGAAATCGGGCACGATCATGCATTCGATCACCAGAACGCCGACATCTTCAAAGATGCCATCTTCGGCGAACGCTTCAGCTAGCCGATCAGCAAACTGCTGCGCCATCCGCTCTTTGGTCCAACCACCTGGCTTGCGGTAGGCGGATCGGCAAGTCCACGACTTACTCCATTCCGGCAGGTCCCCAACATTCAGGAAGCGGAAGCGCTCCGAACCAGGATGATCTTCAAGTAGAGAAACGAGGGGCTCCACGTCCCAAGTGATAATGCCAACTGGCCTGTTGGTCATCCGCAGTGCCAGACTCAGGAATTCAAGCCCGCTGGTGAGCGTGGCAGTCGATGTTCGCCCATACAGATACTTTCGGGATGCCAACATGTAGCCGCAGCCGCCAATGATCAGCTGAACATGCGGATCTAAGCGGCCGACCGCCTCGAGGATGCCGCTAACGGCTTCGGGAGTCGGCACCTTGTTTGCGATGATGTCGGCACGCTTGGCGATTACGCTCTGCAATGGCAAATGCCAGAGTGATGGATCTCCGATCGAGAATGGCATCAGGTCGCTTCGCTCAATGACGTCCCCCGACGCCCCCTCCATCGCGTGAGCGGAGTCCAGTTGAATGATTCCTAGCACCGGTTGCTTATCGATTCCCATATCTGTCTCCTTTTTCCTGAACGTCTCGCATCTAGAAAACTTCAACATTGCAGACCAATCACCATCGCGATTGCGAATGCGACTTATCCGGACGGACTCGATCTGGTAACCGTCGCCCACGTTTGAAGGGATCTCGCCGAAGGTTTGCTCAAGTGCAGCGGCGCTTGTCGTCGGCGTCGATACGGGTGCCATGGATGTCGGTAGTACCTACAATTCGGGCCAGCGCGTCACTGGCAATGCGCGCGAGACCCGGTGGCCTGAGCATACGATATGGCTCACTAGGTGATGACGCACAGCCTCGACCTCGAACGCCAGCGGCGAAGTACGTCCCTCAATGACTCAGCTCTGCTCCAATGTCAGACCAGATTTGGTGTTTCAGGAGCACAACACAGTTGACGCTTTTTGAGACGACGGATCAGCATCACTTGACGATAAGCTCTCTTGGGAACTCGCAAAGGCATAGGGCCCCACTTTCCGTCACGCGAAGCGATTCACTGATCATCAAACCCCACTCGTTAGTCCAGATTCCGGGGATGCAGTGGAATGTCATATTTGGCTTGAGTATGGTCCGATCTGATGACCGTAGACTATAAGTAAGCTCCCCCCATGTCGGAGGGTATCCGATTCCTACTGGATAACCAATGCGAGAGTCTTTGAGCACCCCATAGCGATTGATGACCCGACGCCAAACACCGTCAACCTCACCGCACGTCACGCCTGGGCGGACGGATTCAACAACAGCCGTCAACCCTTCAATCAGTATTGTCGCCGTTTCCTTTAATTGCGTCGGTGGCGCACCCAGATGTATTGCCCTTGCTAAGGGCGCATGGTACCTATGTCGGCATGCACCGAGCTCGATACTAGTTAGTTCGCCTTGCTTGTGCGCGGCATCTACCCACGTCAGATGAGGCGTAGCAGACAGTCGACCGGTGGGTAGCAGCGGCGGCTTACACATGTACTCTCCAGAATGGGCGTCATCACCGCATATCTCTCTATAATAGATCTTCGCTGCAACCTGACTCTGTCTTACCCCCGGCGCAATCTCGTTTACAGCTTCATACATTGCTTGGGTTGAGATTTTGCCGGCTTGGATCATGTATTCAAGTTCCACGGGCGACTTAACTGCTCTGACCCAATTGACCAGTCGATTTGCATCCTTGAAGTTTGCATTTGGTAATTGACTGGTGAGCACTTCGTGGCATCGCGCGGAATAGTAGTAGTTGTCCATCTCGACCGAAATGCTCTTTGAACCCCAGTTTCTAGATCGAATGATAGATGCAATGAAATCCATCGGATGTGATGAGTCTGCCCCCACCAAATCGTCTCCATAGGAAAGCACGTTTTCCGGTTTCATATAGACAGTTAGAAGTGCGCCCAACTCATCCATTTTTCGTACAACCAAGATCGGCTGATCCTCAGTGAGAGAAACGATCAACATCTGATGGGTATAGTATGAGCAGGCATCGTACCCCGATAGATAAAAGATATTCGCGGGACAGCTGACGAGCAGGAGATCAGTGTCTGACGCTTGCATTCTATGTTTCGTGTTGTTGATCCGCTGCCTCATCTCAGCGGTCGAAAACGGCCTTTGCAGCTGGTTCATGGGCCCTCCATTGAGGCACAGTTGGCGAGAAAGGATAACTTTGGACTTGCACCCAGCTTTGGCTTTCACCGTCGCGCCCCGCAGAGCCTGAAGACCTCCGCGCGCACAGCGCACTACGAAGACCAACTAGCTTCGAATTGTCTTATTGACACGCTCGATCCGCTCGCTGCGGCCTGCCATCCATTTTTGCCAGTCGACCATCTTTTTCAGGGCGTTGCGCTCAGGTGAGTTGAACAGGAGCTCTTTGCGAAGATCTTCCGGCAACTTGACATCCGTGGTTACACCATACCGAAGTGCCTGGGGTATCCCGAGCATGCCTTGATCGGAGAGTAGTTGCTCGGCCACCGCATGTGCGGCCTCTGGATGCTTCATCCCTTTGACGATGTTCATGTAGATGATGACCGAGTAAATGCCTTGGGGTGGGACGACGGTCACAATGGGAATGCCCTTGGTGCGGAGTTCGTGGGCGCGGCCATCCCAGAAACTGCCCGCCCAAGCCTCTTCTTTGAAACATCTGCACGGCCGCGACATTCGTCTGCGTGAGCGCGACTATATTCGGCTTTGCGGCCGCTAGTATGTGGAACGCCGGCTCCATGTTCGCAATCGAGCCACCGTTCTCCTCAGCTAGCCCAAGAAGATATAGGCTGGAAGTGTCTTGTGTCGTTGCCGGAATAACCACGTGACCTTTCAGATCCGGCCGAGCAATATCCGAGTACGAGGTAAGCGGCGGCTTGACGTATTTTGAATTATAAACGGGGATCACGGACGCGACGTTGAAAGGTACACCGTAGTCACCGTATTCACGGAATCCGGGAAGTATGCGGTTGACGTTGGGAACGTCCGACGCCTTGATCTCATCAATGACGCCGGCCTTAAGGAGTTCGACCATGACGGCGCTATCGGCCATGTACATGTCGTACGGTGGATTGTCCTTATTCGCGATCAGTTTGATAAGGTCCGATCCAGAGGAACCTGAATTGAATTGAATTTTCAGCCCGTACTTCTCTTCGAGCGGCGCTCCTACGCTCTTCATAAAGCTTTCATCGTAGAAACCGCCATATCCGTTTATGCGCAGGATAATGTCAGCAAACTTTTTCGACTGGGCATGGACGTAAGGCGCGGCCAAAGCGGCGGCTCCAGCCGCTGTCGTCAATTGCAAGAATGTCCGCCTTCTCATTTCTGCAATCTCCTCTCTTTGCTTCCCTCTGTGTTTCTCATTCGACGAACAGGTCTCGCGGCGACTTGAAGAATGATTTCACGTTTTTTATGAAACGGGGCGTGGTCTGAAAGTCGTGCCGCTGTTGCCTCGGGGTATTCTGGCGCTGAAGGCTCGCCCGCAGCCACGTGCCCACCGCGAACGTTGTTCTCCCAGGCACAAAGGCTAATAGTCGCGAATGTTGGATTTATTCAATATAAGGCTTCGCGCGCAGAAATTCGGCGTAGTAGTCGTCAATCTGACTCTTTCCTGTGCAACAAGCACATCGCGAGCGTGACCGGAACGGCCCTGCGCCTACCTGCCCACTCAACAATGCGTCGACCCAATCGCCGCCGCGGTTCCAGCGACAGCGAGGCTGCCGCTTAAAGGAGTTAACGACTGAAACGTGTCGTTCGGCTGCCTTTCCGATCTAGCAGCGCGGCGTCACCGAGGCCTCATAGCCGCTCTGAATAATGGCGAGTGCGCTTCCACAGTTCACGCCGCGCGGCGCTCGGCTGAACCTCTTCATGTGTCCAATCGGCCGGACGTTTCTAAGGCGAGGCTCACTTTCTCAGACAACAGAAGGCTTGCCGATGGAGACGTGAACTAGACCGTTGTTAATGCGGGCAGCGGATCGTCTGTCCATGCGGATGCGACTCAAAAGCGCTCGTCCAGCTACATCAGCCACAAGCAATCCAGCTTCCCCAAATTCAGGCGTGCTCGGTATCTGCTGGTTAGCTGGCAGCTGCGACATCACACTCTCGTACACACCGGGTCTGATTGTATCGCCCGTCTGCATCAGCGCTCCGGCGGACTTGATCAGGAGACTTCGATCGGCTTTCTCACCATGCATTGACCAGCGAGTTGCGCTCGCGATGAATTCTATGGACCTTTCGTGATTCCGCGCCAGGATCACCATGTGTACCATGGAGCGAGCAGGCGTCCCGCAGATGCCCCTTTGACGGGCCAGGCACAAGGAAGGTGTCCCACAGTATACTTATCGAGAAGCTGCCCCACTGTTGGCCTGGCGACGCGGCGATCTTGTCAGCTACCTCGCCGATGAGTGTGAGCGGTGTGGGATCCCCTCAGCTGGTCAATCACTCCGCAATTGCGTATGAAGATCTCCGCGGATCCGCGCCGCCCATTGCCAGGCCGTCTTTCTTTCGGATCGCGTTTACTCCGCCCATTAAGCGGGACCAACTGTCTACTCGCTTCACTGTCCAGCCGGCCTTGATCAGGGCATCGTTCCAATTCGACGGGCATCTGCTCTCAAGCATGATTTCCCTGCCGTCGTCGTGGCGAAAGCGCGGCCACTCTACAGCGGACTGGATGTCGAGCCCCTGCTCGAAGTGGCGTCGTATGACCTGGAGCAAGGCCTGCGGCTGGCCATGATCTCCCGGCGTAGCGATGACTAGTTCTACGCCCCCTGCTCCGGTCACCAGAGCCGGGCAGAGCGTATGGAAGGTACGAAACCCGCCACGGAGACCGTGCACCGGATCCATGTCGAGGCGCTCGAGCATGGAGCGATTGTGAAGGACGAGGCCGTAATTTGGGCAGACTATTCCCGAGCCAAAAGACTCGAACAACGATTGGACCCACGACACAGCGCGTCCCGCGGCATCTACGACAACCAATGTCGAAGTATCGCCGCCGCCGGCAATGCTCATGGCGGGTCCTGCTTTGAGCGCCAATTTCCCGAGGCGGTCGGGAGAGAGCAGATCCGGCGGCACACGGATCCTTCGTTGATCGGTACAGTAAGCGTCGCGCATAGCAAATGCGACGGTTTTCCGGGCCAGATAGGCGATGGGATCGATGAGCGGATCTGATCCGTCGGAGAGCGGCGGCGCGGGCTGGACTTCGGACAGGGCGAGTATCCCTAGCAATGCAAGCCCTTGCGAGTTCGGGGGGCCACATGCACCAGCCGCCCTCGCCACGTCGTTGACAGCCCGCGTTGGAACAACGTCGCGTGCCTTTTTAAGTCCTCGCAGTCTATCAGCACGCCTTTGTTGCGCGCCTCGGCGAGCCACTTCCGAGAAAGATTACCAGAATAGAACGATCGCCAACCTTGGTTTGCCAGAACCCGCATCGTCTGCGCAGCGGCGTGCTGCTTCAAACGTTCCCGGAGCCGACGCCCTCCGGACGGACCGAAATTGGATGCTAACGCTGGGAACTCCTTCACGAGATCGGCGTATTCGGCTCCGTTGAAAAATTGAATTGCGGACGCGTCGAGCGCGACGCCCCGCTCGGCGAGCTCGATCGCTGGCTCCAGCACCTCTGCCAGTGAGCGAGTGCCGAACCGATCGAGTGCCTCACCCCAAGCTGCAACCACGCCCGGTACCGTGACCGGGATGGGTCCGCGCCGTGGCATTGCGGTCAGACCGTGCTTGCGCAGCGCGTCAAGCGACGCAGCGCGCGGCGTCGCGCCAGAACCATTGATCGCGGTGACATCGCCATCCGGTGTCGCATAGAGAGCGATAGCGTCGCCTCCAAGACCGTTCATGAAGGGAATGGCAATGGCGAGCGTCGCGGCAGCCGCTATCGCCGCATCCATCGCATTTCCGCCGCTGCGCAGCATAGCGGCTCCGGCTTCCGACGCCTTGGGATGACCTGCCACGACCATCCCGCGATCGCTCATGACGACAGGCCGATGCGACCTGAATACTTCGTCTCGGATTGTCAAGATTCCTTACTCCAAAAATCGGATGAGTTCCCCAACGCACCGCATGTGCGCTAGACTTAGCCGCTAATTCTGGGTCGATTGCGTTGCGACAATCATGCTGTCATCTTCTGCAGAAGTTCGACGCCGGTGCCGGCGTATGCCTAGCCGCGCGACAAGCTCGATCATAGTACAGGACCACGTAGCAACAGCAGTACTGATGACAACCTCCTATCCGCGGCAGACTCTAGCTTCTAGCCCAAGCCCCTGAAACGGCGGCGCCCAGTAAGGGTGGGTGATCGAACATACCGCCGTACGACAATCTCGTTTCGACCGGCGCATAGCTCGGCAAAACGGCCACGTCGGACGCGTACTTGGATGATATCCAGGTGTGGACATTCTCGGTATTAGACTTGACGGGCATCGATGGCGGACCGCTGTTCGCCAAAAACAACGTGCTTATTGGTTTGCTCGACCGGTTCAGTTCAAGGGTGCGATGGACACCTTGGAAGGACGCGGATCTCATTTATATTGATAGTGATGTTGAGGAGATCGCCGGGCACCGGATGACGCCCAAACGGAAAGCGCTCCTGCATCATCAACCGCTCACCGTTGACGTCAAGCACGAGCCGTGTTGCCCCTCCGTAATAGTGAGCTTGAACCACGCGCGCCAACAGCGATTGCCCAGCAGTGCCATCCGTCGAAAGCTTGATCTGTTCCGGCCGGATCACCGCGGTCCCAGGTCCAACGGTCCATGTGCCAACGAGACGCAGGCCGGCGGTTGACGTGAAGGCGCCATCAGCGCCGACCGTTCCTTGCAGCAGGGAGCACCAGCCAATAAAACTCGCGACGAAAGACGTCGCTGGCGCCTCATAGATCTCGCCAGGCGTACCAACCTGCTCAACCTGACCAGCGTTCATAACCACGATGCGATCCGACATGGTCAGCGCCTCTTCCTGGTCATGCGTTACAAACAAAGTCGTAACATCAACGCCTCGGACCACCTCTCGCAGTTCTTCCCGCATACGAACCCGCAATTGCGCATCCAGATTTGAAAACGGCTCATCAAGAAGAAGCACTGCCGGTCGCATCGCCAGTGCGCGCGCGAGCGCAATCCGCTGTTGCTGTCCGCCAGAAAGTTGGCTCGGCAGTCGTTGCGCGACATGCGGCAGCTCGACGAGATCGAGCATTTCGCTGACGCGCTTCTCTCGTTCGGCGCGAGACCGTTTCAGGTTTTCCAGGCCAAATGCGATGTTTTCAGCGACCGTCATATGCGGAAACAACGCGTAGCTCTGAAATACCATTCCGGTATCCCGCCGATATGGCGGCTGGTGAGTCATATCGATGCCATTAATGGCTATGGTGCCAGAGGTCGGCTCCACAAATCCGGCGACCATTCGTAGCGTCGTTGTCTTGCCGCAGCCCGATGGACCAAGCAGGCAAACCAATTCGCCTCGACGCACACGCAGCGAAAAGTTCGCGACAACAACCGAGTGACCAAAGTGCTTGGAAACCGAGCGCAACTCCACGACAGGACCACCGGCTTCCCACACAGTGCTTTCATGCTCATAAGACAAAGCCGCCATCTTTAATCCTCGTCACGCCAGACTGCCCGTGCCAATCAGGCCCTCGATCGCCAAAATGACGACCAGTGTCACCACGATCACAATGCTCGATATGGCCGCAACGAGCGGATCATAGCTGGTATCGACATACGAAAATATCTGTACGGGCAAGGTCACATTGCCGCCGTAGGTAAGAAACGTGGAGACGGTGACGTTTCCGAATGATGTCACAAAAGCGAAAATTGCTGCGGACAGCAAACCAGGCAGAATGAGTGGCAAGGTGATCTGCCTAATGACTTGCAGGGGCGTGGCCCGGAGATTCATCGCCGCCTCTTTGAGCACGCGATCATGCAGGGCAAGGCTCGCAAGAATCGTACGCACAACGTACGGGACGGCAAGAACCAAATGGCCCAGGAGCAACGGATAGATTGTCTGCGTAAGATTCAGCCACGCGAACAGCTGCAACAATCCGATGCCGAGTACGACCGACGGGACAATCAATGGCGAGAAAGCAAGGGCCTGCAATAATGCCTTTCCTGAAAATGAAAATCGATTGACCGCGAATGCGGTCGCGAAGCCGATGACCATCGCGATAACTGCGACGAGCACGGCGACGTATGTGCTGGTCCAGAGCGCAGTCATGAAAAGCTCGTTCTGCCAAGCTCTTTGATACCATCGCAGCGAAAAGCCAGTAGGAGGGAAATTCATCGTGTCACCGCTGGTGAACGACGATACAATCACCAAAATCGCTGGTAACGCGAGCATCGCGTACGCGATCACGCGAATGAACGCGCCCGAAACAGCCATTGCGTAATCAATGAGATCAAAGCGCATATCGTCGGCCTCCGATGATAAAGCGTGACGCGGCTAAGGCGTTGAGCGCCCCCGTAAAACCGAGTCCGCTCACAAACAAGACGAAAGCCATCGCTGCGCCGGACGGCCAGTTCAGCTCGGCCATCATGCGCTCATAGATAAGGCTTCCGAGCATGGCGACGCGATTTCCGCCGATGAGACGGGGTGTGATGAATGCTGAGATCGACAGCACAAAGACGAGGTTGAGGCCAAAAGAATACCAGGAATGGCGAGTGGAATGATGATCTTTCGGAAGGTAGCGAAACGATTGGCGCGCAGATTTGCAGCCGCCTGTTCAAGCACTGGGTCTATTTGAGTAATCACACTCATGACAGACAAGATCATGAATGGAAGGAACTGCTGCACTAGCACGATCAAGACTGCCGGACGACTGAAGAGAAGGTTTTTCGGCGAAGAGAATACGCCGAGACTCACGAAGAGGGAATTGACGAGTCCATTGCGACCGAGAATGACTAGCCAGCCGAACACAATCACCACAAGGCTGAGCGTCAGCGGCATGATTACGATAATCGTTCGCCAGCGGCGCGCGAAAGCGGGGAGACGAGCGAGAGAATATCCGGTAGGGAACCCCACTCCCATGCAGATTAAACTGACGATAAGCCCGTCGTTGAAGGTCTCCAACAGCACAGACGAGTAATAAGAATCCGAAAAGAAGCGAACGTACTGCGTCAGGCTAAAGCCGCTCCCATCGAGAAGGTGATTACCGGGCAGAAAACTGGAACGGAACAGTCCCAAAACCGGTATCACCAGAAAACCGATGAGAAGAAGGACCATTGGGGCCAGCAAAAGTGCGACGGCTATGGCCCGGCGATTAAGGAGGGGCTCCTCCACGAAGCGACCTTTCACATTTGGCATTGCACGCGCGGGGCGATACCCGTACTTGGGCGGATAGACTTAACGGCGAAACGGCGCCAAGTACTCACCTATCCGTTTACACGTAGTATGATGCCGACATATTTCCTCGTGAACGTAAGGCGCATTCAGAGCGCCAGCTGAAGCGACTGTCGCAGGTTTCAACACCGCTCGCCTATCCATTTCCGCCGCTTTCTTTGTCGTTCCGCGCAAGAGGACGAACCTCATCTGTCAATCGACCGGGCAGCGAGCTAGAATAATGTCTCTAGTCGAAACAGCGCGCAGCCCTTGAAAACGTCCTCCAATCGTGCCGGTACGGCACTGCGACGTGAATGCGTGAAGACTCGAATCTCGGGGCACTCGAATTTGTCGAGCACCTCGAGCTCGGATTACTCGTAACGGAATTTTCGAACTCGCTGCTGTGAACGGCTCGCCACGATTCCCCGCTCGCACCCGGGCCGATTGCAAACAATGGATCTTCTCAAGGCACGAGGCTTTGACCGATCGCAAATACTAATGGCAGCGGGGTCTCAAGCCAGTTAATATAAGGCCTGGCCCTGAAGATATCCGGCGCAAGGTCGCGAGGATGTGAGGTTTTCATGCGCATATGCCCGAATGGTTCACCGAACCAAACCTGGTCAGAATACCCGTTTCGCTAACGGGGGATACGCGACGGCTATGCTTTTCTCATTTAGCTATGTGCAATAAGTATACTGCTGAAACCGGTCTTTTTCCTTTTGGGGCGCGCCGCCACCAACGGTAATTAGGGGCATCTGCGAGTTGAGGCTTCATTCCCAGCGGGCCCAGCGACACCCACCCCTCACCCGCAAGCTCGCCACTTCAGATGCGTCATCTTACGCACGCGAGCAGGGCCGAGTCGATGCCACACAATTCTTCAGGCGCTCGTATTGTTTGCGCGCGCATCCACAAAGCTCGGATGTTTCGCCGGAAAACGTCGTTCCCTACTTGGAAACGCAGAGTTTCGGCGAACAACGGTTGCCAATGCATGCTTTCGGTGCATGATCGACCTATCATGCACGGTTAGTTCAGCGTAGCTTCCAAATGATATCTCCGAGAAAGTGGGGGTCGCCGCTCATGAGTGCGAATACTGGCCAGATCGCGGGTCCGGAATTGTCGAGGGTGTTCAAGCATATCGAGACGAACAAGGATCAGTTCGTCAGCCGTTTGCTCGACTACCTGAGACACCCTAGTATCAGCGCTGAGAACATCGGTATGAATGAGGTCTCTGAGCTCCTCGTTTGCATGCTGAGGAGCTTGGGATTGGCCGCACAAGTGATCCCGACGTCTGGATACCCGGTGGTGCTAGGCCGCTGGGAGGGCGCACCTGGAGCACCGACTGTGTTGCTCTACGGCCATTATGACGTTCAGCCTGCTGATCCGCTGGAAGGCTGGATCAGCCCGCCATTTGAACCGACGATCCGAGATGGACGCGTGTATGCACGCGGCGCTGGAGATAACAAAGGTCAACACTTCGCGCAGATCCTCGCCCTGGAGTCACATTTGGCGGTACATGGCAGATTGCCCTGCAACGTGCTGATTCTACTAGAAGGTGAAGAAGAGATCGGGAGTCCTCACATTGCGGATTTCATTGTAGCGAACCAAAACCAGCTCAGTGCAGACTTGGTCGTAACAGCCGATGGGCCCATGCAGGGGTCGGGCAGACCTATCATCTCATATGGGGTTCGCGGAATCGTTTCCTTCGAATTGCGAGCCCGCGGCGCCAATCGCGACGTTCATTCCGGCAGCTTTGGCGGCATTGTCCCAAACCCGATCTGGACGCTGGTTCACTTACTGGCCACAATGAAGAATGCAGATGGGGAAATTACAATTGAAGGATTTTACGATGAGGTAATGGCACCAACAGATCTCGAGCGCACCGCTGCAGCACAGTTGCCTTTAGAAGCTGACGACATTAAGCGGACTCTTGGCCTCGCAAAACTCGACAGTCCTGCAGATAGACCTCTGGCTGATCGTCTTATGTTCTATCCGACATTGACGATTAACGGAATCCACGGAGGCTATGGCGGCCCCGGACCGAAGACGGTTCTGCCGCACGAGGCCTTTGTTAAGTGCGATGCCCGTCTTGTGGACCGGCAAAGCCCTGATGACATACTTCGCAAGATAGAGGCTCACGTAAAGAAACATGCTCCAGACGTCGAGGTAGTCCGCACTGAGTCTACGCCACCATCAAAGACGCCAGTTGATGCACCGTTTTCAGAAGTTGTTCAGGCTGCAGTGCGTACTGCGCAGGGGGTAGAGCCTCTCATCGTTCCCGCACTCGGAGGAACCTTGCCAGATTACGTCTTCACGAAGATCCTCCGCCTACCTTCGTTTGTTGTGCCCTATGCCAACGCCGATGAGGCCAATCACGCGCCAAACGAAAACATCAAGATTGACTGCTTCATGAAGGGAATTCGTACTGGAGCGGCTCTCTTGGACGGTCTGGGCAGATTTGGCTCAAATGGCCCGAGGCACTCGCGGAGCGAATCGGGGAACCCTAGCCAAAAGTGATCGGGTCGCTACTCGTGGGACCCAGCACGTTCTCCTCTTGCAGAAAGGCTGGTCCGGCCGGATCCCCACTCTGGACCACCTGGGCGAGCGTGATATTGAAAGGCGCCTTCCGTTCACCGATGCTGCAGTGATCGAAATGATGCCTCGTTGCGTAGCAAAATCTCGGAGCTTATTCGTACTGACGCGCTGAATGAGCGACAAAGCTCGTTAAGCTCTGGCCCTCTGCTCGCATCGTGAAGCTCATGTCATGGACTTGGGCAGCTGACCATTCGGCGAAACTGCCGCCGCGCTCCGTAGACCTCGCATCGAAGATAGCTGCCTTCTTAAGTTCGACAATCGCAATTACGCTGCAAGACGCGTAAGCGGAGTTGGAAGGCATCTGCGCTTTGGTTGAGGTCAAGTTTGGTCAAGCAGATCTGATCCGGAAATCAGAAGGAACGGGCGAGGTCGAGAGGAATGATCGATCCCTCCAGGGCACAGACATTCAGCTCCGGACGAGATCATCGCTCCATTACGCTTTCGGATCTACCGACGCGTCTGGTCGCGAGCCTGATCGCCAATCTCGGCATCCTGATGCAGGGAGTCGGACCGGCATTGTCTATGACTCAGATGACGTCGTTCGCCGACCAGGTCGCGCTGGTGCAGACGGCGCTCCTGCTACCGATCATGCCGATTGCGATACCGGCTGGCGCTGTTGCCGACATGCACGCTCTCGGTTGAGCTTTTTGGCGCAGTCGTGCTGACTATAGTGGAATGGTCGGGCCTCACAACGCCGACCGTGTTGCCGGTGCTTTGCTTTGTGATTGGCAGCGGCATGGCATTGAGAGGGCCAGCCTGGCAATCCTCGGTCAGCGAGCAGGTGCCACCCGCCACGCTGCGGTCGCTATGAGCGACAGCCTGATTATGACAGCGGCCGCACTGCTTTTGGCCGGTGCGGTGTGGACGACGGGGCTGGCGCTGTTCAACATTGGCGTACAGCTCTTCGCCCCGCGTTGGTGGCTGGCCGTTCGCTTGCGGCCTATCTGGCTGCAATCTCGGGCGGGATTGCGATCGGCAGGTGGGGCTGGGGCGTCTCACCGACAGCGCAGGTGTTGAGGTTGCGCTGCTGGCTTTCTCAATGCTCATGCTACTGTCTCCGCTTCCAGGGTTCTGGCTTTCGAATGTCCCATCAGGGCAAGTCACCAGGATGCCGATTCGCTGGCCGATTGCGCTCACAGCGCGGAGTGGGACGCTGGTAGTCGAGATCGAATATCACGTTCCTCAGGAGAATGCGCGAGCCTTTCACAACGTTATGCAGGGCGTGCAGCTGTTACAGCAACGCAACGGAGCCTACGGCTGGTCGATTGCGCGAGACATCGCCAATCCCGAACTATGGACTGAGCGCTATCAGCGCCGGACATGGCTAGACTATTTGCGCCAGCGCAATCTCTCGGACTCAGTCAGAGCGTGCGCTAGAAAGACGCGCCGCGGCTTTCCATCTTGGTCCCGACTTGATACGCGTTCGCTGCGTGCTGGAGCGCCCATTCGGATCGGTGCGATGACAGGAAGGCGTGCCCGGCAGCACTGCGTCCGAATTCCTGCCCGACGATACTAGGCGCGGCGGCGGATAGCGTTAACTTGTCGTCGAATGCAGCCAAGTGATTTACGGTTCTGACTAAGGGCGAAACTCTCGGCTATATCTCCATACAAGCCCAGGTGGCCGGCACACTCGATCATAGGGCGTGAGAACAGATTTTCGCGCCGGAGAGCGCCGGTTTGGTTTGATCTCCGTGTTCCGTGGCCCCCTTGCCTTTGTCCCCCTGCATTCGCTCCGGCTGGTGGATTTGCTCGATTGGGAGGTATCGACGGGAGCTGGTGCGGAGCCATCTGCACAGCGCAGCGCTGGATCCCGTCGCTGGTTGCTGGTGAACGCGAGCTCTGATGGTGTCTTCCATCCGAGGCGCGAGTGAGGTCGCGCATCGTTGTAGTCGGACCGCCAACGTTCGAGTACGACCCGGACCCGGCGGAGCGAGGTGAACAGTGTCTCGTTCAGCAATTCTTCCGCAGCCGGCCATTGAAACTCTCGATGGAGGCGTTCTGCGTTGGCTTGCTCGGCGCGATGTGCTCGCGCGTCCAATCGTCCACCACGGGGGATGCGGAAGTGGAGGCCAGTGCGCCAGCGAGCAGTTCCAGCGCCTGGTGGCCGACCACGGCATCGCCTGCAGCATGAGCCGCTCCGGTAAAGCTGGGAGAATGCGGTGCGATGAAGAGCATCTTCTCCTCACTCGAGACCGAAAGGGCGGAAGTCAAGACCCACGATGCCAGAGGCGAGGCACGCGCCGACGCGTTGAACTAAATTGAGAAATTTTACAACACGATCCCGCAGGGACTCGACCATCGCCGATTTAGGAACGGTTGAGCTCGAACGTATAGGGTTAGCCTAACACGGGGTTCATCAGCTCATTTTTTAATAGCGCAAATATGCGCTCAGCGCTCGCGCCGCCGCGCTGTTCGCGAGGCACACGCCCAGCTAGCGACAAGCGATCAAGACGGTCCAAGCGATAAAGCGTATATTCCTAAAGCATACTTAGAAGTTCATGCCGATGTTCATCGCCCGGCCGGCAGAATGGCGAGTCAACATCGACAGCGGCAAGGCTGATCTCGCTTTGGCCTAGCCTGGACCGGGGGCCTCCGTTGCGCCATTTCCGTGGCGATGTTGCGCGCACGCTAAGGCCATCCAGCGCTCCTGGACGGGGCATGTGGAGAATCGGGCATATGTCGCGTGCCGCCTCGATCCGCCGCTCTTTCGTCCACGTCACCGCCCTGGCCACAGGTACCCCCGCACATCGCGCCTTTTCTGTCCCGTAAATACCGCCTGCGACTGGGGTCTTGGCCTTCCCGCGACTATCTGCAGAACATATTCTATATGTCTAGATGATTGGCAATAGGTGGCCTCTTAAGCTCTGATCTGCATCGCAGGTCTTCCCTGGGAGTCTTCCAGGCAGAGCTATGACTGGTTTATATAGCGCGTACCCTTGCCTCCAAAACCTCTCAAGGCACTTTTGGTTCTTGAAGTTGAAAGGCACTGGAAAACGGGTAGCGGATTGATCTACCACCCCTCGTGCAGGTCGAGGCCCGCCTCTCTCTCTTGTTCAAGTTGCGCTGACATAGCATTGCAGCCAATTCATGGTAGATCGCTTTAATAAGATTTTCCATTTTAGTCGATGAAATTGACACCAGGAGGATAAGCGGACACATTGATATAGCGATGCGTTATTTCCTCATCAACGGCAATGTCCTGTATCGCCACAATGCTCACCCACGTGCCGGACTCTTTGTCAGCCCACACTCTTTGTGCATTCGGGTTCGCGGAGTGGTTCATTAGCGAACTCAAACCGAACACAACGTACCCCTTCAGAGGCTCCGTCTTGTTCCTTTCTTGCCGCACGAAATAGTACTCCAAGATTCCCGTACGATCTAGAAGCTTGGCCGCAGCATGATCAAATCCCCAAGTAGGAGCCCGATCGATTACATCTCCCGTTTTGAACGCAATATTTGCAAATACGCCGCGGCCCTTTCGTGGCACAGTTTTGACGTACAGCGCGTTACTGCGATCAAAGACCTTTTCTCCGATTGAGTGTGCCTTACTAGTTTTGAACATTGATCGTTCCCTTCGTTCATTATTCCGACGACGGACCGTGGTATCGGCCGAGACTTGGGCCTCCAATCGACATTTTTCATCGACCGGTGCTCTGTGTAGCTTATTATTCAGCGTCGGAGACCCCCAAAGAAGGATAGCTCCCAATATGCGTGGGTGACTTAGTTGCGTCGAGAGATTAGGATAAGTCACCGGCAGGATGTAGCTCCGGGCAACACGGCTGAGGTGAGCGGAGAGCTCTTCTCGGAAGTGGGGTGATGTATGGACCACTCCTCCGAACGAGTGGACACGCCCTAGACAGGCAGGGAACGTCAGCGTCGGCCGTTACCGAGGAGCATAAGCAGACGCTGGCTAGCCTCATCCTGTCGAACGGCGCCTCGGACCGCTTTTCCAACTTTATTGCTCGATATGGCGATCAGGACTTCGAGCTTGCGGTCGCAGCCAGCTATTGAATCAACATGAAGACATGTTCATGCTACTGCCGACGAGTGCCGCGCCGGATAAACGGCATCGCCCGTCACCAGATGGCAAAGACCCGATCGTATGGAACGCACCGAAGGAGGGCACTGAGCTGTGCGACGCCGCATTGCGCGAAACCCGCTCCCGCCCCGGCGCCTCCAACCATGGGGAACAGAATTCGGCAGTTCCTCGAGGGCCCATGTTGGGGCCTGCCTTCCCCAAGGTATCCCTCCGCCAAAGGCTGGTTTTTCTGACGAACGCGAGGCTGCAGGTCCTAGGGTAATCCTAGGAGCACTGTTATGATTTCGCGGGCGGAGGTGATCACATCGGTCGAACGGCGGCGTCGGTAGTCGCAGGGTGAGAAGGAAGGGCTGCTTGCAGCATCGCTCGAGCCCAGCGGCAGTGTTCCGAGGTGCTCGCATGGCCCGGCTTCATGTGAGCCAGCTGTTCAGGTGGCCTAAGGAGCTTTGCAAGCAAGCTGAAGCTACTAAAAGCGCCGTTCGCGCCGGTCGAGACTGGGTCCTCTGTGCCGCGGACGGGAGGTGGCCGAACGCCGTTGACGACGACACCGCGGCGTCGACACAAGAGCCTCAGTATCATCGAGATTGTCGGCATCTGGCACCGAACTGATGGCGACGTCGACCGAGGCGTCCTACGTCGTGTTCACGACGGCTTGGTCCGCCGATGGTCCCCGTTCAACCAGGCGCGCGAGTGCGGCTCGCGAAAGGGTACAGGGACATGCGCCGAGGTTTTCCGCGTTGGTACTCCAGGTGCAGGCGGTGCTGCGCAACGACCCGCTCAGCGGTCATCTGTTCGTCTTCCGCGGCCCGCCGACGCGTGAAGTGATCTGGCACGATGGCCCGGAAGCATGCCTGTTCACCAAGAGCCTCGAGAGAGGAAAGTTCATCTGGCTATCGGTTGCAGACGCTGTGACTATAGCGCGACAATCTGGATGGGAAGTGCGCGACAATCAGGATGGCGAGTTCAGTGTCGCGGCGTGGTGATGATTGCCGCGAACGCTGTCGCGCGCAAGGGCTTTATTGAAGGCTGATTGTCGCGGAGCGTCAATCAGCGACAGTTTTCGGTGTCGCGTGCGAGGGCGGTCGTCCTGGTCCACGTTTGCGTTCGAGCGCAGTGCGGCGGCGATAGCTTTCGACATTCATCTCGACGATGGTGGCGTGGTGAACGAGCCGATCAATAGCTGCGAGCGTCATGGCGGGGTCCGGGAAGACCTTATTCCGTTCGCCGAAGGGCTGATTGGCGGTGATCAGCATCGATCGCCGCTCGTAGCGTGCGCTGATGAGCTCGAACAGCACGCTGGTCTCGGCCTGATCCTTGGTGACGTAGGCAAGGTCATCGAGGATCAGGAGATCGAAGCGATCGAGGCGATTGACGGCGGCCTCGAGACTGAGCTCGCGGCGGGCGACCTGGAGCTTCTGCACGAGATCGGTGGTCCGGGTGAACAGGACGCGCCATCCGTTGTCGATGAGGGCCAAGCCGATCGCTGCCGCTAAATGGCTCTTGCCGCCGCCGGGCGGGCCAAACAGCAGCAGATTGGCGCCCTTGCCCAGCCAACCGTCGCCGGCGGCGAGCGCGGAGACCTGCGCCTTGGAGATCATCGGCACGGCCTCGAAGTCGAAGTTGTCGAAGGTCTTTCCGGGTGGCAGCCGCGCCTCGACGAGGTGGCGCTCGATGCGACGGCGGCCGCGTTCGGCGATCTCGTGCTCGGCAATGGTGGCGAGGAAGCGGGCCGCCGGCCAGCCTTCCTTGTCGGACTGCTCGGCAAATTGCGGCCAGAGCACCTTGATGGTGGGCAGCCGCAGCTCGTTGAGCAACAGATTGAGGCGCGCGGTGTCGACGAGGGTGGCCGTGCTCATGCGGCACCTCCGATCTCGGCGGTACCGATGAGGCATTCATAGGTGGCGAGCGGCGCGAGATGCACCACGACGTTCGGCACGTGGGCGGGATCAGGGGCGAAGTGAGCGCGCAGCCGGTTGAGGTCGGGTAGTCGGCCGGCGTCAAGGTCAGCCGCGAGCTGATCGGCGAGTTCGGCCTCGCAGCCGCGCTCATGGGCGAGTGCGAGCAGATCGACCATGATCCGGCAGGCCTTCTTGTCCGGCAAGTGTTCGCGCAAGGAGTCGAAGGCTCGGCGGTAAGCTTCACGCGGGAACAGCCGATCGCGATAGACCAGATTGAGAAGCGCCATCGGCTTGCGCCGCAAGGAATGGATCACGTGACGATAATCGACGACCTGGTCGTGCTTGCCGTTGGGATGTGGCCGCCCGCGCAGCAGGGTGACGAGGTGGGTGCCGCCGACGAACACGTCGAGGCGATCGTCGTAGAGCCGCACCCGCAGCCGGTGGCCGATCAAACGTGACGGCACCGTGTAGAACACCTTGCGTAAGGTGAAGCCGCCGGACGAGGTCACGCGGACGATCACCTCCTCGTAGTCGGAGGTACGGCGATGCGGCAAGCTCTGCAACACGGCGCGCTCGGCATCGATCCGCTTGGCGTTGCGGGCATTGTGGCGGCTGACGATCTCGTCGATGAAGCCGCGGTAAGCGGCAAGGTCATCGAAGTCGGCGGTGCCGCGCAGCAGCAGCGCGTCGAGGATCGCCCGCTTGAGGTGGCCGTGGGCTCCCTCGATCGCGCCGTTCTCATGGGCGAGCCGCGGTTGTTGCGGGAAGGCCGCATGCCGTAATGGGCACAAAGATCCTCGTACCGGTGCGTCAGATCATCCCTCGCGTTCCGATCGAGATTGCAGAAGGCGGCCGACAGACTGTCGGTCCGATGCTCCCGCGGCGCGCCGCCGAGCGACCACAGGGCATTTTGCAGCCCTTCGGCCAAGGCGACGAAGCTCTCGCCACCCAGCACGACATGGGCGTGCTCAAACCCGGAATAGGCCAGCCGGAAGTGGTAGAGGCGGTGATCGAGCGGCGCTCCGGCGATGCTGACGCCCAGCTCGCCCATGTCGGTGAACTCGGAGAGGCCGACCTGGCCGGGCTCGTGGGTCTGGCGGAAGATCACTTCCTGCTCCTCGCCGTGGATCGCCCGCCAGGCCCGGATCCGGCGCTCCAGCGTGCGGCGGATGCCGGTCCCGAGTTCAGGGTGCCGTCGCAAGATCTCTTCGAAGATCGCAATCGGCCGCACGCCGGGCGCGGCCTTCAGCATCGGCACGACCTCGGCCTCAAATACGCGGGCCAAGGGATCCGGCCGGCGACTGCCGCGGGCTCCCTTCTTCCGCGATGGAAGGCGGGATCCTTCTCCATCCGATAAGCGGTTGACGTGCTGAACGACGCCTTGGCGGCGGCCACTGGCGGGGTATCGGTCTGACGGTACTTCATGTAGAGCCTCATCTGGTGATCGGTAATGTGTCGGCCTGGCAAGCGAGTGATTCCTCTTGGCGGAAGAACCACTTGCATAACCAGCCGGCCGCGATCACCTGACGGCGCGGTCCCTTGTGGATCGCGCCGTCGCCGAGCTCGTAACTTCGGTCGGGCTACGCCCTCCCTGCGTCACGAGCTCGGCGACGCTCTCTCATCCCGATTGACGCTCCACTTCCATCCTGATTGCCGCGCGGCACTGTGACAATCCCGCCGGCTCAAATGGGCTACCTGTTGTCCGGAATCGATTAGCGCAACCCGCAAGAAACCCATCGGCCGACGCGTCGGAGAGCCGTTTTGGTTCGAATCTGCTTTTTGATCTGCTTCAATCGGTTCGTGATATCCGGAGTGCGCCGCCTAGGCGAAAACGAGAGCGTGCGCGCCTTCAAGCCCAAGCGGCCGGCGCGCAAGTCTTAGCCGGACGATGTCGAACACGAGGGGGGCCATTGAGGTGTTGGGGCGCACCCTGACTAACCTGGGCGAGGATGTGACCGAGGTGGAGGGATCCCGCGCCGGTTCAAACTGATACAGACGACTTGAGAAACGTTTACCCGCCGCGATTACGAGAAGATCAGCCGGCCGCCGGCGCTGTTCTATGCGATGCCGCGCGGCTTCATTGGTCCGCAAAATGCTGGCGATGATCATATTCGACAGGTTTCGCATGCAGTTTAATCGCCGGAGCGTGCACTTTAAGGCGTCGTCCGTTAAGAAGCCGGACTGAGCTGTGTTGGAGACGCGAGCGTTCGCCATACCAACTCCAGGAAGAGGCCCAAAGGTTCTCTGAGCCAGCCGAGAATGCGGCTGAAGTTGTGGCCCACGGCCGAGAGGACGAAGTTGGCGGCGTCGCCTGCGCGGCCTTGAGTTAGCAGCAGCCGAGGTGACCTTCGGCCTTTCATGTGCCCGATGATGGCTCGACGGCAGAGCGACGGCGCAGCTCACGCTGATGACACCGAAGACGCCGCGCTTCTGGCCGGATATGAAGACGCGATGGGGATTTTGCGCATCGTGGCCGCGGTACCCTTGTCGACATAGCCCCGCTCGATCGGACAGCGGTGAGCGTCTCGGTGCGCTCGATGACGTCCCGCAGGGTGTGCCCATCATGCGGATTGTCGGGCATTACGCTCGCCTGCAGCACGAACAGGCCGCCGGAAGTGCGGCGATTGTTGGTGACGACGGAGGCCTTCACGCCGAACTCGTAAGGCGCGGCGGCCTCGCCTTACCGATGCACTCCAACTCCGGAGCATGGAAGGAATAAAGCTTCCAGCCGCGCTGGCGCTCTGCTGCGAACGAATCTGCGCGGTCGAGCGGAAGGGCGAACGCTCCTCCAGCGCCGGCTCGCACTCGATGTTGCGGCGAATGTCGCGAATGATCGGGCCGAGCTGCTACGCAGGATGCGCAACGTCGCTGATGCCGCCTGAAGTGTTTGGCGTGAGCGTAGCGGAAGCCATTATCGCGGCGGCCTTGGGCCAGGCGAGCACAGGATTGCCGGAGCCTGCCCCCGTGCCTTCTCGCGAGGCGATTGAGGCCCTTGATGGCCGCTGCAGCGGCTTGGCATGGGTCGAAAGGGTGATGGCCTTCGGCTGCACGGTGGTGCCGAACCGTGACGCGCTGGCGGTCCTGGCTGCGTAACCTCCCGCACCCGCAGGCTCTCGGCCAGCAGCAGCTCCAGCTTGTCGCGCACTTCGCACGAACTGTGACGGGTCGTCTACCACGCTGCGACGGCATTGCAACAGGCGAGGGGTCCGTGTGGCAACGCTATCCAACTGATGCCTGACATTCGACCGGTAGATAGAACCCCTTGGACTGCACCCCTGAAGTGAGACACGATAATTACAGTGAAAGGCATTTCGAGGATGACCTGTGGCAGGACGAGGAAAGAAGCGTCAGTTTCCGACGACTTACAAATTGAAGGCGATCAAGCGGGTTGAGCGGGGTGAAGGCGTCCTCCCTGTGGCCCGCGAGCTTGGGATCTCCCGCAAGATTCTCCACGACTGGATCAAAGCCTGGAACGCCGATGGGCCGGACGGCTTGAACCGGAAGCCCGGACCTAAGCCCGGCCCGCGCCAGCTCAAGCCGCTACCGACGTACGACGACAAGTGCTCCGCCCTTGCGCTCGCCAAAGCTCGCATTGCCGAGCTCGAACGGCTGGTGGGCCGCCAGCAGATGGACCTCGATTTTTTTCGGCAAGCCTTGCGCGCATTGGAGCGGCCGGCGGCGCAAGGCAAACCCGCATCCGCATCATCGAAGTCATCCAAAGCGTGATGTCGCAAGCGACCGATTCTCATGCCGGTGTGCAACGTCTGTGTCGTCTCGCGGGCCTGCCGCGGGCGACGTATTATCGCCACCACGCCAAACGCAGCCGCGAGACAGCCGAGTGCGAGCTGCGCGACGCGATCCAGCGCATTTGCCTCAAGCACGTTTTCTACGGCTATCGGCGGGTAACAGTCGCCCTCAGGCGCCAAGGCGTGGTCGTAAACGCCAAGAAGGTTCAGCGGCTTATGCGCGACGCAAGGCGCCGTTCCGAAGCCGCCTTCGGAACGGCCATCGGGCTTTCTCGTCGTTCCCAATCTGGTCCGTGGCCTGGTGCCGTCCGCACCCGACCAGATCTGGGTCGCGGACATCACCTATGTCCATCTCGCCAAAACCTTCGCCTATCTCGCCGTCATTCTGACGCGTTCTCGCGCAAGAGCTGTTGGCTGGGCTTTTGAGGACACGCTCGATGCCTCGCTTGCCATCGCCGCGCTGGAGAAAGCCATCGCGGCTCGGGGGCCGGCCCCCGGCAGCCTGATCCATCACTCCGACCGCGGCGTGCAATACGCGTCGATCGCCTATCGCCAGCGGCTTGCCGATCGCGACATCACCATCAGCATGAGCAGGCCAGGCAATCCCTTCGACAACGCCAAGGCTGAAAGCTTCATGAAAACGCTCAAGGCCGAACAGATCAACGGCAAAGCATTTGCCGACCTGGGCGACGCCCGCCGCCACATCAACAGCTTTATCGCGGAGATCTACAACAAAGAGCGCCTGCACTCGGCGCTCGGATACCAGTCGCCCGTTGAGTTCGAAACCGCTTTCGCGCAAAACAAAGCGCGGTAACCCATCGTGACAACCCCGCTGTCACTGTAATTATCGTGTCTCAATTCAGGGGTGCAGTCCACCCTCGTCACCACAATGTTAGACAGCATGACTGCCGGCAGAGCCGTCCGTTCTTGCGAGCCCGCCTTCAGGTCCACCAGAGAACCACATCTGGGCTCGCAAACCCAAAAAAACAGTTCAGCAGAAGGCGAGGCTTCCCATTGCCTGATTGTCGGGTCACCCCATGAACGTAGCCGCCATCGATGAGCGCGATATCTCCTGCTTTGAGCTGAAAATCGTGATAAGGAAGGTCCTCAAGATAAGCTGTCGAAAAGGGATAGCCTGTAGTCTCCAGGCCTTGCGATTTTCGGTCACTCTCTATCGGTTTGTGGCTCCAGATGCGCAGATTGCCACCTTCATCGGGCATGCTGGGGTAGAAGTTTAGCGCTACAACCGTTTTGTTCGCCACCGGCCGAATCTCGCTACCAGCACATAGAACTTGGGCGACGTCGTCGTGGGGCTCTAAGGAATACATCCCTGCGCCAGACCAGCAGATGGCACGACAAAGATTAGCTTGACCGTGCTCCGAACGAGCCAGCCGCAACTCAACTCCCTGTTTGTGAAGCTCGCGTTTCAGCGCATCGAATAACGCGCGGACCGGATCTACCAGATCCGCAAAAAGGGCTTCCACGAAAGGACGCGCACTTTCCGCCTCGGCAAAATAGGTGGCTGCATTCCTCCGGTAGTGCGATGCGCCGACATATCGGCCGGGAACGCCATCTTTACGCTCCTCGAGACCGGGGTTTCGATTAAAGTTCGTCGTAATTTCCTCGGCCAGCTCGGGACTGAATGCCTGTTTGATGTGCAGACCGGTGATCTCACCCTTTAGGACTGAGATTATCTCGCCAAGTTTAATGGAGCCGGTTCGTTCCTTGGTCGTGAGAAGCGAGATCGCTGGTACTTGAGACAGCTGGGCAGTTGCCATTGCCTTACTCCTGTATTGCCTGCTCGAGGATCGCGATGCCACGGTCGAGCTCGTCATCCGTGATTGTTATCGGCGGGAGGACTTTGATGACGTCTCGGTTTGGTCCGGAAGATTCGATCAGCAGTCCGTTTGCGAAAGCGATATCGTGTGCGCGGTTGACAATCGCGTGTGAGCGACACTTGAGGCCCGCCATCAGGCCGCGACCTCGCTTTTCTTCAATGCAATTCGGGAATTTCGCAACGAGATCATCAAGGTGTCGTTGCAGTTTGACAGCTGTCCGCTCGACGCCAGGAGTAAATTTGGTGTCTGACCACATTTTGCACATGGCGCCCGCAGTCACGAAAGCAAGATTGTTGCCTCTGAAGGTGCCGCTATGTTCTCCGGGTTTCCATATGTCTATGTCGGGGCGAATCAAAACCATGGAGAGCGGATTACCTGAACCGCTTAGTGACTTTGAAAGACAGACGATGTCAGGTTCGATTTTTGCGAATTCGAACGAGAAGAAATCACCTGTTCGGCCTGCTCCTGCTTGAATATCGTCGACGATGAAAACAATGCCGTGGTCCCGGCAGATGCGCTGAATATCCGTGAGCCAACGTGCGGATGCAGTGTTCATGCCGCCTTCCGCCTGGATGGTCTCCAGAATTATTGCCGCGGGTTTTTCTATGCCACTCCCGAGGTCGCCCAGGACGTAATCGATGTAACTCGCTGAATCGAAAGCTCCGTTTGCATAGCCGTCGTAGGGGACGCGGATCACGTCGTGGCGAGCCACGCCGCCGAGCTCCCTGGTAGAGGCTGAACCTGACACGGCCAGGGAGCCGAGTGACATTCCGTGGAACGCATTTGTAAAGGCCATGACGCTGGAACGCCCGGTATATTTTCGGGCCAGCGCAAGCGCCGCTTCGTTAGCGTTTGTTCCAGTCGGTCCAGGAAATTGCATTTTATACGAAAGACCCCTCGGCTTCAGGATCGTATCAACAAACACCTCGATAAATTCACGTTTCGCCGTTGTGTGCATATCAAGCGACAAAAGAATGTTCCCGCCCGCGAGATAATCAATTGCCGGTGCAAGGATATTGGGATTGTTGTGCCCGTAGTTAAGTGCGCCTGACCCCACAAGGAAATCAATATAGCTCTTGCCGCCCTCGTCCCAAATCGTCGCCCCAAGCGCCCTCGTAAAGACGGTGGGAAACGACCGCCCATAGCGACGAACATTAGATTCATGAGCAGAGAAAACGTCGATATTCATCTTGCGGATCCGTGTGCACGCATTTCATTGAGCGAAATGGACTGAACACGTTCAGTTTGCGACAAATGTCCAGACTGTAGCGACTGGGTCATCACGATGCATTCCAGTTCGATTCAGCTCCTGGCGATTCTTTATCTAAAAATGTGCGAACAACGAACCTACCAAGGCGGATAGTTTTTGTTGCAGAGGCACTGACCTTGCCCCCCAATATGTGGAACGGCCGGCGTGGCAAGAGCTTCTTCAGCCGATTTCACACATTAGGACGGTGCCGTCATATCTCCGGCCTTTGCGCGCGGCACATGGCCGCTGGGCTCGATGAGATCCGCGGAACGAGGAGCTAAATCAAGTCTACGTTTTAGCGCATGGGCGGCAGCTGCTTCACTCGTTTCGGGATTTCTTCCCATGGTTCATCGGGTGTTGTCGCACCTTGCCCTCTGCCGGCCTGCCCCGGTCAGATCACCTTGGCGACTGCAACGACTCTCGAACTCCTGAACCGACGGCTCCACAAAGTTTTCAAGCTGCCCGTAGTAGCCACTGTTGGCAATCGGATTGCGGCAGTATTTCGTGACATGATGACGGGTGATGCGACGAAGGGGCGTCGCCAGGTCGCTGCTAGCGACAGCGGCGGAGCGTTTCTGAGCTGTGGCGGGATCACTTCGCACGCTTTTCGGCGCGTAACCGGACTCGTCCGACGAGCTGGCCTGACGCCAATTACCAACGCTCTCGGTTGTTCCAATACGATCAGCTTCCCATTCCTCCGAGCAACAATCTGGCCTATGCTGGCTTCGGTCGAGGACGTCGGCGGCACATCCGCTCACTGTACCAATGAGCGAACCGTGGCAGTTAAAGCTCGTCGCTGCTGTAATGCCGTAGCGAAGGAGAGAGTCTAACGAGTTACCGCCGGTCGCGAAGCTGCACATGATCTCTGTCGCCGAGATTGAGGCCGAGATGAATCGCGCGGGGTCTCAGAGGACGGCTACTCGTCCGCGGGCAGGAGCAACAAGTCGAAAAACTTTGGCTCGAGAGTGTTGTCGCTGGTCAGATCCGCTCGACGTTGGCCACTTCGCACCCGTTCCGGCCGCTTTCGATGATCAGTGCGGATAAAGGCTTCGAGTATGTGCGTATCAATGCCGCGGTTTCGATGGGTTCGAGGAGCCTGCTGTGTTCAGCCGCATAAGCATCGAGTTTTTCCTCTTGACAAGGCCGGCGATCGCAATGGTGAGCCGCACCGCACCTTGTCGGCACGAATGTCAGGCCTGGCGGCCCGATATGTTTCGCCGAGGTCCGGACGATCTTTTCGAGGAGGGGTCCAACAGGTTATCGCGCAAAGCCTCCCCTGCCGCTCATCTTCAACAGCAATACGTCGTACCCACAATGTCGGGTTCGCAACCAATGTCCAAAGGTCAACGCTGTGGTTCATGTGAGGACGAGCGGATCTGGGCCGCTCGCAAAACTCCAACTGTCGCGTTCCTTACATCTGGGTTCGGAGAAGGGCCTGCGAGTGTCGCCATCCTCGTTGCGGACCTTCTTCATGGCGTCGGCGACGAACTTGCCGATCTCCGCGTCACCGTTGGCGGAGATGGTGGCGACCTGGGCGATCTCGTCGTTCGAGGTGTTATTCTGGAGGTCTGCAACAACGGCCTCGATAGCAAGCTCGATGCCCCGCTTGAGGTCTATCGGGTGCGGGGCTAACGGCTTCGTTCAATCCGGCTTCTGTGAGGTCGCCACCCGCGACGCAGCGCGCAGTTGGCCTTGGCCCGGCGACCTCAGGGAGCCCTCAAGATTCCGTCGAATCGGCAACCGTGATTCGATCGTCGCATCGGAGGTCGCGATGCGACGGAAGAAGCACAGGACGACGGGACCCGGCGGTCTGTTTCGGGCCAGGCTGGACCAGATTGGTGCGGCCAGCGTGGTTCGGCTCGGTGGTCAATCAATATGAAGCACGAGCTGGTTCAGCTCGCCGACAAGGTCGATTGGGACTGGATCGACGGCGAGATCGCGCCGCTCTACACCGAAAATGGTTGGCCCGGGATCGCAAGCCGCTTCATGATCGGGTTGTTGCTGCTAGAGGACATTTACGGGCTGTCGGACGAGGGGTGTGCGATCGCTGGGTCCACGCCCGTATTTCCAGTACTTCACAGGCGAAGAGCTCTAAATTCCCGCACGAGCGCTCGGACCTGAGCCACTGGCGCAAGCGGCTTGGCGACAAGCTGGAACTGTTACTGGCCAGGAGCTTGCGGGTGGCGCACGAGGCCGGCGCGTTACGCAGCCAGATCTAAAGCGGGTCACGGTCGACACCACCGTGCAACCGAAGGCGATGACCTTCCAGACTGATGCCAAGCTGCCGCACGCCGATCTCGCAATCATGCAACGGCTCGACCGGCTGCATCTGGAGTTTCCTTTCGCCGGTTCGCGAATGTTGCGAGACCTGCTGGCTGCCGAGGGGAGCAAGATCGGCCGCCGGCATGTCAAAACGCTCATGCGGCGGTTGGGGATAGAGGCGCTCTACCGCCGGCCGCCCACCACCAAGCCCGAGCCTGGACACAAGATCTATCCATATCTGCTGCGCGGCATGGAGATCACGCGCCCGAACCAGGTCTGGGCGATGGACATCATCTACATCCCGATGGCGCGGGGCTTCGTGTACCTGGCTGTTGTCCTCGACTGAGCGACCCGTCGGGTGCTGTCGTGGCGCGTCTCGATCACGATGGAAGCCGCATTCTGCGTCGAGACGCTGGAGGATGCTCTCGCTCGCCACGGCAAGCCGGACATCTTCAACACCGACCAGGGCTCGCAGTTCACCGGCGCGGCGTTCACCGGCGTGCTCGCCAGTCACCGCATCGCCATCAGCATGGACGGCCGGGGCGCCTGGCGCGACAACGTGTTCGTCGAGCGGCTGTGGCGCAGCGTCAAATATGAGGAGGTCTATCTGCGCGCCTACGACACCGTGTCCGACGCCCGCGTCTCGATCGGCCGATACCTCGACTTTTACAATGGCCGGCGTCACTCGAGCCTTGACGGCGGCACCCCCGGATCAAGCTTACTTCAACCCGCTGCCGTTCCGCGCGGCAGCTTAATTTTGGCGGAAGCTCCACTTATCGATGCGGACTTGCTGTTCAGACAACCGGGAGCACCTCAACACTCACCGGCTGCGCGAGCGAGCGGGCCGATTTCGATAAGGGATGCCGTAGCCAGCACAAATCCCCAGCACGTCTTCATCGCGGCCCAGAAGCGCGGCGCCTTCCGTGTCATCAAGCGCGAGCTGCGCCGCCGCTCCGCATCGAACCGACCATCGGACACCTGAAGGCCGATGGTCACTGCGGCCGCTGCTAGCTCAGAGGCCGCGGCCGGCGATGCGGCTAACGTCATCCGCTCGGCCGTCGGCCACAACTTCTGTTACATCCTCATGGCTCAGAGAACTCTTGTGCCTCATCCTGGTCAAGCTATCGCGCACGTTCCGCCCTCCCACCCCGCTCATCAGCCTTCTTAACGGAGCACCAAGTAGCTCCATCACGCAGCGATGCGGAAGCCTGCAGCGGCTACTTGCACCACTCGGTAGTCTTGACGTTGGTCTCGCCCAGTCAAGCGCGCCTCAGTCTTGACGGGCCCGAAACTCTCGGCCAGCGTTCTCTTCCGGCCCGCGCGACACTCGCTTTTTCTTTAATCACGAGTGCCGGCGACAATGGATGTCATATGGCGCCTCAGTCTCGCACATCACACTCGTCATCCCCCTGGAGCCAATACTCACCGGTCTAAGGCTGGCTCCGAACATGTCTAATCAGGCCAAGATGCACTCTCCATTCCTCCTGACCGAATGTGTCGGCCGCATCGCGCGAGCTCAACGAACTGACGGCGCACGATAAACAGTGCAATCATTCCGGCGCCTAGCTCCGCGATAGCTTGGCTGGCCAACACTCCGCTGAAGCCAGAGATGGCAGGGAATAATAGTACAGCCGGAATGAAGAGATAATGCCTTGCGAAACACACAACCGCGCTGAGACGCGCTCTCCCGAGCGATTGAAGCATCGCCGTGGCGACACTCTCAATACCGTACAGTCCAAAAAACAGATGGAAGACGGTGCAGGCAGAAACCGCAATTTCCCTGACGCTATCGCTATCGCTGAACAGCCTGACCAAAGGTCCGGCAAAAATCACAATGGCCGCGGAATATGTAACCGAAAGAGCGACAGTTATGGAGAGCAGGACTTTTGCAGCCCTGAGTACACGAGAAAAATCGCTTGCGCCCCAGCCAAAACCCAGGATAGCTTGAGAACCCATACAGAAACCGCTGATAAGCAGTGCGCCAATCGTTAAGAGCCGCACGGCTATTCCCACGGCCGCGATGGACTCTTCGCCGAAGGGGGCAGCTGCTCCGTACAAGAGCACAACAGTAATAGCAGATAAGATGCTGGTCACGGTCGCTGGCGCCCCCACGAGTGCGATCTGTCTGATGCGATCTGCTCGCAACGAGATGTGAGACATCCTGACGACGACCATTCCGCGTCGCATGATAAAATACGCGATATAGAGGCTAATAGCCGTAGTCTGAGACGCAAGCGTTGCGAGAGCGGCGCCTCGCACACCGAGGTCCAGCACGGTTATGAGCACTGGATCAAGGCCAGCGTTCAGGATGAAGGCAGTCATCATCGTCCACATGCTGAATCGTGTGTTGCCTTCGGCTCGGACGATGAAGCCGTTGACGATATTCAGAAGCATCAGGGTGCATCCGAACAAAAGCGTCGTCGCATAGTCGAGCGCCAGGGGCATGATGGTTGGAGTTGCACCGAGCGCTAGGAAGATTTCTCGCATGTTTAGAAACAGAACGACTGTGACCGCGATGCCGATTGGCGCGGCGAGCGCGAGAGCGGTACTGGCGCCTCGACTCGCCTCCAGGTACTCACCAGCACCAAGATGACGAGATATGAACGACGCTGCTCCAACACCTATCCCCTGTCCGGCCGCCGCGAGCAGGACCACGATCGGCAAGGTCATGCTGACAGCTGCGATCGCCGGCGCGCCGAGTGTGCCAACAAAGATTGCGTTGACAACCTGCTGCAAGGCATTGATCGACAGGCCAACAACAGACGGAATGGCGAGCTGCAGGATAAGTCTGAACAGACGGGGGTCTGATAGATCGATGCGCGCGTTTCTGTTCGGCATCACATCGTGATCGGCCTCGGCGGCGAATTCCGCATCGGGCTCATTCATGGATGAAGGTGTCCCGAGAGCTTCCGAATTTCGCTGATCGTCCGCAACAGCTCCTCTTGCAAGACCGTGCAAAGATGCCGGGTCACCTCATAATCGACCATGCTCGGATCATACGTTGCGTAAATCTGTAGCTGGCCCGATTGATATCCGACCTCGAACCAGAAGAGATGGACCGCCGCTGCTTGATGCATGTGTTCGCCGATCCAAAGTGGATAAGGGTCTGTGTCTAGAAAACGGCGCGCGAAATGGCGCTGCAAACCGGCGCGATAATTCACCCCAATTCTGGGAAATGGCAGGCGATCGAGCCGACACCGCAAGGCTGGATCTCGGTTTAGGAATTTCAGAGCCCGAAAGCCTATTCCCCCACGCGGCTGCGCATTGCGCTGCCGGTATATCAAGCGAGCACGGTCGGAACGCGACTCCCTTCCTGTGACCTTCAATGGAAGCGGAACGAGCTCGCTGATAAGGCCAATGATCTGAGATGGATCGAAATCGTCAAACAACCGACCTCGTGTCGAGGTCAGGCTGTCAATCCAGAGCGAATAGTTGCCGAACAGGGCTCCACACGCACCGGATAGGGCAGCAAGAAACACATCAAAGTCCTGACAATGCGCTGATCTGGCTCCAATACTAAGGAGACCCGCTGTCGCTTCCCCGTCGATCTCAAGATGGTACTTGGCCCGATCTACCCGCGAACGGCCGTTCGCATCCTCCCGACGACCTCCGAGACTTGCATCGTGAAGCTCTCTCGCGCTTCCTTCGGCAACACTCGTGCCGCGCGATGACGCGTCGCTGAGGCGCAGGTTGAATTGATCGTAGTCAATATCCTCCCAGTACTTGAGTTCGTCTGGTGCTTCTCTGTCCGCGTAATGCTCGAGGCGCTCCAACCAGGAAGAGAGCCTTTGTACGGTCCCGGGGCCATTCACATCATGGCCTGCAGCAAGAGCGTTGTATGCGTCCTCCAATGCTTCCAGGAATAGCCGATAGCCCATCCCATCCGCTACGAAATGATGCACCAGCACCAGCAGATAGTAATCGCCGCTTTCCGAAGTACGGAAGGCCGCGACGTGAACAAGAGGCGTGTGACCGTCAAACCGGAACATGTGTTGACGTTTTGCCGAGACGATCTCGATTGTCCTGCGTTGGTCTGGGCCGGTCATCCGGACAAGATCGATCTCCTCCACGATGCGCTCAGTCGGACCAGGCCCGATTCCCAGCCGTAGTCCATCTTGGGTTCGGGCAACGCGGAGCCTGAGCCCTTCGTGCCTCTCGATGACATGGACGAGAGCGCGGTCCAGGATCTTGATGTTCAGGATGCCGCCGCGCAAGAAGAACAGATCGCCGATGTTAAAATGCTCGTCAAAACCAAGAAGAGAATTCCAAAACGATATTATGGGGGGCACAGGCAGCAAGCTATCCGCGGAAGCGGCGGGTACCGCCTCCGCTTCCCCGGCCGCCAACTCCCTGATGGTCGGCGTTCGATAAAGTTGGTTGACGGTGAGATCCAGCCCGGCTTTGCACGCCAGCGTGACGCAACGCACGCTCAGAAGAGAATCGCCGCCGATATCAAAGAAACTGCTGTCGATTCCCACCCCCTTGGCGCCTAATAGATCCTCCCAGATCCGAGCAAGAACTCGCTCGTTCCTGGTGCGGGGCTCAGCAGATGGACTGGTTTCTATCTCGCGGTAAGGAACGGAGGATAGGCGAGTACGGTCGATCTTTCCGCTCGTCGTCAGGGGAACACTGTCAACCAACCTGAAGGCTGCAGGAACCATGGCAGATGGCAACCTGTTGCGCAGGTGGGCGAGAATCTCTCCAGAGCTGAGACTTTTGCGAGCGGGCACCACGCTCGCCGTCAAGCGGCGATCGTCATCGATGCCTTCTGCGAAGACCGCGGCCTTTGCGATTGCCGGATGCGACTCAAGGGCCTCTTCGACCTCCTCCGGCTCGATGCGGAAGCCCCTCACCTTGATCTGGTTATCCGATCGGCCGCAAATCTCAAGAAGGCCGCTGGTTGAGATGCGTGCGATGTCCCCACTTCGATAAAGCACGTTGTATTGTCCGCTATCATACGGGTTCGGCAAGAAACGGCGGTCAGTCCGATCTTGGTCCTGCCAATACCCAGCGCTTAGACAGCGGCCTGCGATGCACAGTTCGCCAGGGGCTCCAACAGGCACTCTCTTCAATCGTGAATCGAGTACGTAGAGTTTCACGTTGTCGATTGGTCGCCCCACTGGGACAAGCGCCGAGTTGTCATCCGTAGCTGATGTTTCGTGCACGGCTGCATTTGACGCACATTCCGTCGCACCATAGAAGTTCCACAACGGCACGCCCGGAAAAGCCTCACGCCAGCGAGCGGGCAGCGAGGACGGCATCGGTTCGGCGCTGCTTGTGACCAGTCTCAAGGCGGTCCTTTGCGGTTGCCGTTCCTGGGATCCGATGAGACCGGACAGAAGTGGCGGAGAGGCAAAAAAGCGTGTCACGCGATGTTTTGCCAAACTGCACAACAACAGATCCGGATCTAGCACCTGCTCTTGGGTGAGGATCAGCGTGGGCACACCTCTCAGAAGTCCACCAAAATACTCCCAAGCGAACGCAACAAGGCAGGCGGACTTCTGGACAACCATGACGTCGGTGCCATCGAAGGGAAAGCACCGCCACATCCAGTTCAGCCGGTTGAGAATGGCCGCTTCCGGTATAAGAACCCCCTTCGCCCGGCCTGTGGAGGAGGACGTGTATATGAGGTTCGCAATTCGGTGATCTGACGCTGTGTCGCTAGGCGCGAAATCATCCCCTGACACTCTGCACGTTTCTATGGCCAACAGACAAGAAGGTATCTCAAAGCTACGCTCCGTGATATTCGCGTGAACCAAGAGCTTTGCCTGACTATCTCCCAGGATATGTTGGATCCGATCACGCGGATAATCCGGCGCTATCGGCACAACAACAGCATCCAAGCCTCGCGCGGCAAGCATGACAGTGGCAACATCCGGCGACCGGTCAACAAGCATAGCGACCAGATCGCCGGCCCCCACCTTCATATTCTGCAGTACCGAGCGGATAGCTGCCACGCGCTCACGCAGCTGGCCAAACGTGACCTCTCCGAACTCGCCAAAATATGCTACTTTGCCGGGATTAAAGACGCTGATCTGCTCGAAGGCTTCAACAAGCGGACATTCAGATTCGTATCGCTGGGTCGACCCATCCAGCGAATGCAGTAAAGTGAGGTCTGAGGCGCTAAGGCAGCTTAGTTCCTCAATGGGCACAAGTGGATTATCAACGCAGGCGGCAATCAGACAGCGCAGATTGTTGGCCATGCGGACAGCCAAATCACCTGAGATTATGTCTTCCGCATACGCCAGCTGGAGCGCGATCTCATCGCCGTGATCTTGCGCGTACAGTGTTAAGTCGAACTTGACATAGCCTGTGTCGTACTCGCGGAATGTCAGAGCCACCTCGTCTTGACCAAGTGGCTCCGCGGCTTCGGAGTACATGTTGAACATGACTTGGAAGATCGGCGATCGACCCGATTCGCGACATAACCTGGTGTCCCTGACCATCCATCCGAATGGATAGGCCGAATGTGCAATGGCATCGCTGACCAGGCTCTGGATGCGCTTGGCATGAGCAGCAAAGGACTGACCGACATCGACCGCGGCTCGGATCGGCAGCATATTCAGGAAGAAGCCAATGATGTCGGCGCTGCCAGGTTGATCCCGCACAGCGTGTGGCATGCCGACGACAATATCGTCCTGACCGCTATACATTCGTAGCAGCAGCTGGAAGCACGCCAGCAGTGTCGTCGACGTGGTGCAGCTATTTTGGCGCGCGAATTCTCTTACCCGGCTGGAGAGATCGCCGCCAAGCAGCACTGGATGCGAGCCGCCGCGGTATGAATTTGTTTGCGGGCGCGCCCTTCCAAGCGAAAGCACCGGCGGATCATCACCAATCTGACGACGCCAATAGTGACGTTGGTTCTCCAGCGCCTGTGGAGAAACGTGTTGTTTTTCCCACGCCGCGTAGCCCGAGAGTGACGCACGGTTCTCTGGCCAAGGCGCCGCGGCATCTAAATATCTCTGCTGAAGATCTCTGAGCAGAACAGAAATCGACCAGGCATCGAGGATGATTTCGTGAGCGGTGATCATTATTAGATGGTTGTCAGGACCGAGCCGGGCCATGAGCGCGCGAAACAAGTGGCCCTGTCCGAGATCGAAATTGTCTTTCAGCTCCGTTCGCCGAAACTCTGCGATGAGCTCCTCCGTCTCGGAAGAGGTCAGACGAGATACATCGATCAATTCAAGATTGGTGCATGGCGGAGCATCAAAGCATTGAACCGGACCGTCTTCGTCGATGAAGCGCGCCGAAAGTGCCTGGTGGGAATGAATGACCTCTGTCCAGGCGCGTTTGAGCCGAGCCAAATCGATGTTTCCCTTAATCCGCAGCCCGCCCTGAATGATGTAGTTCCGCGCAGATGGATCGAGCTGTGCCAGAAACCAAAGGTGCTCCTGGAGGTGCGTCAGAGGTGATCGGTTTAGCTTTCGGCCCGTCAAAGCCGTGCATGGATTGCGCTCAGTCCGAGTCTCGATCGAAGCGGCAAGAGATCGAATTGTGCCATTCAGGACCAGTCTGAAATCCGCTCTCACGCCGAGCAAGGTCTGCAACTGCCCCAATATAAGCATCGCGCGGAGCGAGTCTCCGCCGAGGCTTATGAATTGGTCATTCACACCTATGTTCTCGATACGCAAAATGCCGGACCAGATTTGACGTAGCCGGACTTCGAGGTCTGATTGCGGCTCCTCGAAAGGCGTTGATAATGCCGGCCGAACACTCCCCGGCTCAGGCAATGCTGCAAAGTCGACCTTTCCATTCTTGGTCAGTGGAATGCCGCTGACGTGAATGATTCTTTCCGGAAGCATGTAGCCGGGGAGTGCCTCAGCAAGAAATTTCTGAAGATCGCTTTCCGCCAGTTCAGCTGAAGCCGACACATACGCAACCAGCCGCCGCGATTCGGCGTGCGCCTCCGCCCCAGCTATATCGCGCGCCGTAAGCTTTACACCTGCGCAGACAGAGGCGACTGCGACGGCGCCATGCACCAAGGGATGAGCGGACAAACGAGCTTCGATTTCTCCCAGCTCGATTCTGTGCCCGCGAATCTTGACCTGACGATCCCGTCGACCGAGACATTCCAAGAGGCCGTCGGAACGGAGGCGGCCAAGATCACCTGTCCGATATAGGTGCCGGAAGGACAGGTCGCTTGAGAACGGGTTTGGCCCAAACGCATCCTTGGTGCGGACATGGTCATTGACGTAACCGGCAGCGACACCGACGCCGCTAACGCAGATTTCGCCGATTTCTCCTACATTGCAGAGCCGTGGTCCGTCCGCGACATAAACCTCAACGTTTTGAATTGGCCTGCCGATCGGCACATAAGGCTCAGCCAGCGCAGGCGGCACGGAAACCAGATGATGCGTCACGCCGTCGGTGCACTCGGTCGGCCCGTAATGATTGAGAATGGAAACGCGAGGATACAAGGCAAGCCACGCACGCGCCAATCCAGGCGTTAGAGGTTCTCCGACCGTAGAAATAATCCGCAAGCCATCCATGGCTCGCTCTGCCGCGGCAAGCGATTGCAGATATTCAACAAACACTGCCAGCATCGACGGAACGAATTGGATGACCGTAGCGCCGCTTCGTTGAATTGCTTGAAGGAGCGATGACGGCGATCTCAGTGTCGCATCATCGATGATTGATGTAGAGGCTCCGACGCAAAGCCCAGAGAGAAGCTGCCAAAGCGAGATATCAAAGCAGTGCGATGCCGTTTGCGCGACGCAATCCGTCCGAGTGAGACTTAGAGCATCGATCTTTGCCGCCAAATGATTGTTTAGGCCGGCGCGCTCGATCATTGCGCCCTTAGGCTGGCCCGTCGAGCCAGACGTAAACAGAATATAGGCAAGTCCATCCACGTGCGGCGATGGCCCGACAGCCGAGGTCTGGACCTGGCGCAGGGCCGCCTCTATAGCTACGAATTGAGGAGCTGCTTTGCTGCTCTCCTGGAAGAGGCTGAGCGATTCCGGCCGGTCTCGGCCCATCAACAAAGCGCAGTGGCTCTGCTCGATCATGAATGATGTACGGGAAGTCGGCAGCGATGGATCTAGCGGAAGGTACGTTGATCCAGCTTTCAAAATTGCGATGACCGCCGTCGCCCAGTCGAGGTCCCGCCCTCCCCAATAGCCGACAACCGCACCGCAAGCACCCTGCTCTCGTAAGATCCTTGCAAGGGCATCCGATCTTGATCGTAGGGCCTCATATGTGAGTTCGTCTGCGCCGTGCCTCAGCGCAACTCTCTTCGGATCCGAACCTGCAAGCCGATTGATCGCCGTGACCGCGTCAACCGGTTGACGTTCCGCAGATGGCTTCTTGCCGGATTGATTTTCCGTAGGCACGCGCCCCACCATTCGTCGCCTTCTTCGTCGCCCAAATCGGAACGCCGGAGCTCGTCATCGAGGTGCGCATGCGCAGCCACCCTGATTCCGCACGTCGTAAGGTTTTGTCCGTATGACCTTCTCGCTGTTCGCTTCTGGCTCGATGATCGGCAGAGGGACAGGAGGACGCTAGGACCGCGCGTCCAATTTGGCACCTGCCTACTCTCGTAGTGGACCTGCCATCGTCTGCACGGCACCCGCAACCAACGCGCCCACAGGCTCGTTGCGGCTTGTGGTGAGCGTAATTGTCCGATTTCCCGGCACTTGAGCCGGCACCACCAACCCATCGAGCATGTTGGCCACCCGGTCGTTGCAGCTTGTACGGACTAGAGGCTTCTTACCGTAATCACCGCCGGACCGATGGTGTTCAAGCGGTGAGCGCCGCAACAGGGACCCGGCGGCGCTCAACATTATAACGAGATATCGAAGCTCGCAGCAGCAGTCCCAAGCTCGGCCTTGAGGTCATCCAAGTGCTGGCACCGACAAACAAAGCGCCCGATCACCTCGTCACCTAAATCGAATAGCTCCGCTTATTTGGCCGCCAGTCAACGGAGAACGATTTATGGCTATAGATAGCGCGAGCTGGAAAGTGAGACGCCGTGTCATCGCGTAGCGCCCCGGGGGCGAGCACAAACCGCTGTGGATCGGCCCCGAGGGCATATTTCCCGGGCGGCGCACGGTTGAACGGCTGGTCGTCCGCAGGGACGTATGGCCCACGTAGACTTCGCTTACAGAGACGCAGCCTACCCACGGGAGGCCTCTGCCTGAGGATTAATCCATCCCAATGCGCTTGCCAGACTTGCTTGATGAGCTACTCGACCAGTTTCCGCGGCCTTTGCGGTCTCGGACGCGGCAGATTCCTTTCCGCAGCTGGTGAAATGCGGACGTCGCGTCCCTGCTCCCGATCGGCAGACTTTACAAATCAATCGGTCCGATTTTGGCGCGCTCCGCTCAGCTATTCGGGCCTGTCAATTCAACGATGCTGGACTGCATGAGCAGCATCATCCACGCAACAAATCTCAGCCTCCTGATGCTGCCAACGGCGAGCCCTAGTTCGGCTTGTGCGGTCTGCTCACCGTATTTCCAGGCGCCGTTGTGTGCCCCCGGGCAGTCCGCCGGTACTAGATGCGATTGCGACCTTAGTGGGCTGGGAGGAGACTTGCGACGTTTGGCGTTAGGCTGAGATTTATTGTCCGCTAGCCAACGCGCAACCTGGTGGCAGGTTTGGTGGGCAGTGCCAGCGCTCGCATGAAAGGTGGCCGATGTCACGAGGCCTAAATGCCGCAGCGGGATCTCTCCTGGGCGATCGTGACCGGGTCAAGGCCCAACATCACGTCGCGATCGATACCGAAATGGAGGCGATAGAGCCACCAGATTGCGCAGCACCGGTCACAATCGGAGAGTGCCCGAGCGCGCTTTATTGCGGCTGCGACGCGCGCTATTGGGTTCATGACAGGTCTCATCTGGAAACCCGAATGTCTCGGGACCGGTGCTCTAAATTTTGTGAGTTCTTGGTCGGTGACGGTCCGCTGTCGCGCGCCTGCGTCGGCAAAGGATTGGGAGCTGAGGTTCATGTTTGCCATGGAATTGCGCGTCTCGAATCTTGATGGGAACACATATGTGTCCGACCTGTCCGTAACCTTACGATGCAAGGACTGCTTCCCCAAACACCCAGATCTGGTAGTGCCAATTGACAGCACTCTTATGCGATAGTTACGCGGTGGCGCGCGTTAGTTCGCAGACCCGATGCTGGTGCCTCGAACCGATCGGAGTCGATGGCGTTGGCTGCACCTCGAAAAAACGGGGCAGCGCGGGTCCGGAGCCATGTGATATCAAATCGACTTGTCGATGGCCGGTGGCCCATCCTGAGCTTTATTTGCGCCTGATGAAACCGCTCCTCGCGACTGGCCGTTAATTGGACATGGTGATCCACTGCGACTTCCTGCCGCTGTGGGAATGCGGTCAACGAATGTGTATTCGTCATTTGAACGACTCGACGGCCGACCACCTAGCCGATTGGACACGCGATATAGCCAGGGCAGCAAAGCGGCCCGCCCACAACACGGGTCCGGTACGGTCGACAGCGCGTTGCGCGGCCTGTTGCGGCCGTCACGAATATTGAGACCAAGCGAACGCGAATTTGGCGCGCACCACGCACTCTCTGGAGACGATCCTTCAACTGAACAGGCTACCAAAGCATTATCATGCTGTGCGCACACGCATGAAGGCCAATTTCCTGGTCGCGATGACCGGGTTCGAGGAAGTCTGTACTTGCCACGCCTATACCGCAGAGAAGATCCTTTGCCAGCCTTGGGAGCGATCGGTTTCATTTTTGGCTGCGCGCGCTGTTCGGGCGGTCAGCGGCCTCGGCAGTGAGGATGGTCCGCAATCGGCCACGACAGCTGCTGTTCTTTTGTGAATTGCCGCACAGGTTCGTCAGCTTTTGGAAAGGTAGCGTAAGTACAGAGGCGCTAGGGTTAGCGAGGCGTGGTAGAGACAGCGCCATTACCAGAATGGGACAGCGCCGAGTCACGTTCCTGCTAACCTCAATCTGCAGCGCAGGCGCGGCAGGGACAGCCCCCGATCCAGTCCCAACCGACCGGCGCCGAGTCGCGCCCGCGCTGCTTCCGGTGCCGGAGAAACGAGCCGCACTGTCATGCTTTTTCAGGCACGGACACCCGTTCCGCTTGTGCCGAGGGAGATCGACGACGTTAGACTTAGCGGCGCGCGTGGTCTTTCAAGCGATCACTTCCATGCCTCCCGTCTTATCCCGCCAACACATGAGCGGCATTGTGTAAGCCTTTTCACGCAGCGGAGCGGCTTAGTATGCTGGGCATCTCCAATCTCTCCGTGAAGTAGCGGATCAGCCTAGAAAGTAGCGGACGATCCGACCAATTCAGGTAGGTGATTGGGAGTCGTTCTCAGTCTACAACTTGGCAGCACCCTACAGGGGGGCACAGTGTCAGGCTGGATCCAGAATCGGGCAAGGCCGGCACTAAAGTTAGCGGCGCGTGGCAGGGACAGCGCTTTGCAGGGATTGAGCGCCGAGTCACGTCGCCGTTAACCTTTTTCGTCCCTGGCACCCTAGGGACAGCGTCGTCTTTTAAGGCTTGCCCACCAGTCCAGCTAGGCGCCCTGCGGTACTTCTCAAAAATACCACTTGGTAGCGCCGTGAGGGGGCATGCCCCTCACGGGAGCAAAGGTGGCCAGCTTTGGCTGACCACCGAGGCTTGCGGCATCTGTCAGGCACAGCGCTTTGACCGTTTCACTACCCGATGGCCAAGCCACAGGCTAGTTCTCGCTAGCATGCCGGCTATCAAGAGCTAGCATCAGATTTTTTCATGGCGCCAGTCGCGTCTGCGCCGCTCTCCATGTTCTGCAACAACTCTTTCCTGACACCCTCATCGTTCTTGGCACCGCTCGGCAACATCGAAGTCTCTCAGCTGAGTGACCTTGGGTATGCCGGCCCGCGGCGTTCGAATGGTCCGGACAACGCCCAAGCCGAAATCTCTCAGCTAGCCTCAACCGCGCCGACTCCCAATTCGTTCGGGCTCAGACATCATGGGCAATGATACGCGTGGCCATCTGTTTGACTTGATAGTGGCCGATCCAATTCGCGACGTCTCACCGCTTGCCCTCGCACTATCCCCTGCCCGTTCCAAGTCAACACTGCGGGATTTTGTTTTGGCCGCGACTCTTTTGCAGTCGATGGCTGCTGCCAAAGGGGATTTCACTTGCCGTACCGCGTTTGATTTGAACTGGTCGTTATTCTTGATCACCGACCGCCGTGCGTTCCTTGACCTTCAGCTAAGAGAGTTCGCCGTCGTGCCTCTTGGACGGACGAGAGAACCTAAAACTCCGTATCATGGCTGATGGCGGCCTCCGTAACGTCAACAAAGATGTTGGACCGGTAGACGAAATCTCAGAGTTCATGGAATGAACGAGATCAGGGTCGCTGAAACGCGCTGTCTGCGCTGATCCAGGGATAAAGACCACTATAACCTTGGCTGAACGGCTGTCGCTGCGATCGGGATGGTTTGCGCCAGCTCATTTGATCGGAGCTACGATTCCATTTCGTTGAATGGAGGACCATCGCCTCAGCCACCATCTTTGCTCGCCTTGAGGCTGTTCGTCACAGTTGGGCAGCGCAATCGAACCCGAGGCAGCAGTTCGGGTGAGCGCCGTCATCCCCCGCAAAACCTACGCCGCCGCGAATTGATAGACCGTCGACATACCAGCGCTTGTGCGGGCCCTCCCAGTGGCGTCCAGGAAAGCCGACGCGCTGGCACGCATGGGATAATTCGATCCCAAAACCTTCTAATTTGGTGATGTTTTTAGGTAGGGTATAGCCAGTGGTTTGATGACCATCGAAATGGCTGCTTTCGCGCATGAGAGCTCGTGCGCTTGTGGCTTACAATGTGCGCCGGATCCGCGTCCAGCGCGGTATTCCGCAAGAGCAATTGGCTTACGATGCGGGAATTGATCGCTCCTACATGAGCGGACTTGAGCGCCAACAAGCGAACCCGACAATCGATCTTCTCGATCGCCTTGCCGAGACCCTCGGCGTAGCTGTCTCCGAGCTGTTTGTTCGGCCATCCAAGGGCGCGCCGCCGCCTGCAACCTTACCTAAAGGTCGCAAGCCGAAGCCGGCACGCGGCAAAAGGACTTAGCCCCAGACAAATACCAGCTGAGACGCAAATCTTGTACGGTACCGGCGCAGGTATCACGCCTTCCAAGAGGATTTCATGCGGTGCTGACCCATGATACGCAGCGATCCGGCTATGGGCATCGAATAATGTGATGGATGTTCATTTTGGCGCCGGAGGGGACAATGGCGGCTCAAGACGATGAAGTTCCTTTAAATGCCATCCGCGCATTTGTGACCGTCGCCCGCGAAGGCAGCGTCACGCGCGCGGCGACCACCTTGGGAACAACGCAAAGTTCGGTCAGCCGGTACTTGGCTGTGCTGCGGGATTATCTGGGTGCTGATCTCATCGAGCGGCGTGGACGGCGCAGCGATTTGACCGAATTCGGGAGGCTATTCGCACACGCAGTGTCTGAACCGCTCGAAACTGTCAGCTTCACCGCGAAGAGAATGCGACGCCGTGCAGGCGTAGGAACGAATCGTATCGTGGTCCGCACGTCACTATCGACCTTTGCGTTCTCTCTTCTTATTCCAAATCTGCAGGCTTTCTCTTCTGAAGCGGGTGGCGTTATCGTGGACATCGTCAGCTCGCTGGCGCCGCCGACATCTTCGGATGATTTCGATATTTTGATTACACGGGATCTTTCCGTCATCGAACCCGCCGACAGTTGGGAGATCTACAAAGAGGAGCTGGTGTGCGTGGGCCCGCCAAATCTCGTCGGGGGTAAAGAGCTCTCGATTGTCCGCTCAACCCCTATACTGAACATCACATCCCGCCCCGACATCCTGCCGACATGGCTGAGGGCCATGAACCTGTCTTCCAGCGACATACGAGCAGGGGCGCGGTATGACCACAATTATCTTGCTTTGCCGGCGGTCATGACAGGGAAATGCCTTCTTGTTGCGCCGGAAATCATCGTCAGTGACCTCGTGCGAGGGGGCGCTTTGCAAATCATCCCTGGCACCCGCGCTCCAAGTGGCATGCAATATCGCGCCTATGCCGTAGATCGCAGCGCGCACCCCGAGCTCGCACGTTCTTTTTGCCGATGGCTGGCTCGTCTCTGCAAAAAGGTTGCACCTGCGCAGGCTGCCTGAGGTCTAGCGGTGTCCTCAATTCGGCACAGCAGGAGATCAATGCTCAAGTCTAGGGCGCTCCAACTTAAGAAGACTATTCGAGCGCAGTTATCAAAGCCTACGCGGCGCCGCTCTGGTGCAGCAATTAAACACGCCAACAATGAGAGATCGTAGCGCAAAGATTCTATCCTGGCCGCCATCGTGCCATGGCAGAAGAATTGGCAGGCAAACGGAGGGTAGGCCGTTTATCGCGCCGCAACCCTTTACTTGTCATCCCTGCCCCTGCGTTTGGTGAGTAATGCTCGCCAGCGAAGACGCATGAGGCGCCGCCCCAGCTTAACAAGCCGGATGGTTCGGCTGCGCAAATCGTCTGTTTTCCAGCCGCGCTCGGCAATACGACGGCTTCCAAACAGGCCCTGCGCGATTTGGCGGTAGCTATTTCCTTCCTGCCATCCATCCACAGCGCGCAGCGCAAGGATTAGCCGACGCTGCTTCAAAGCAGGCAAAGTAAGGGGAGGCATTCCAAGCGCCCGACGCTCAAGGGCTAGCCAAAATCGACGTGCGGCCCCCAGGCGAAGCTCGAAATTGGCATCGAGCGGCAGATCAACGACGACACCATATCCGCTTGCCGGAAGCTCTCTTAGCCAGAGGCGATGCTTCGTGCCCCCGAGCGGCACGACCGCATGCCAACCATCCGCCGCACGGCGAAGTTCGCTGCCCGGCAAATTGTCGAAATCGAGCTGATAGGTTTTGGGCGCAAGGCAGTTGGCCGCCCGTACAGAAAGTACGGTCGGCAGCACCTCGGGTGCCCAGAAGACTGCTTGCTTGTCGAAGGTCTTTTGCGGATCAGCAGGAAAACGAGAGCCCCCACTTGCGTCGGAACTCGCCCGCCGCTGCGCTTGAACGTTTGCGGCGAGATAGCCGCTTATAATCCTCTTGGTAATCGCGATCCCGCCGCAGCCACTCCCAGGCCAGGTCGGCAGCATCCGCCTTCTTCAGGCCGCTGTACGCTTCCTCAGATCTCCAGTCAGTATTCGGCATCGCACCTTTCCCGCGCAATTTTCCGGCGCGGCGGAATGCAGCCGATGATTGTGGCGCTTTCCGGCTGCTTGCTTACCGTGTGCACGCCTTGAACGCACTTAATCGATGGAATGATCAATTTTTCCGATCGCGACGCATTCTGGCGCGCCTGATATCCGCGCCGATCATTGTTTTGGCCAACCGCTACGTAGCAGGTCGCGATAGCCGTGGCCCGCAAGCCACTTGGCCCGCGTCAGATGACTTTCGAATGTGCGTCGCACTCGATCCGGCTCAACGGTGGGGTCAAGCCCAAGCACAATTCGCGCAATCTCGCGCCAATCTGCCTTGTCAGCGTCCGCATCAAGCAGTCGCATGTAGGCAACAGCGTGCTCCCTGTCATATGGCGTGAGCTCGTCGACGCTGGGCGCCAATTCTGCGACCTTCGGCTCGGCTGGCACTGCCTGAAACTCCTACCCAGCTGAAAAATCTACCGAAATCAGAGCAACGATAACTAATCTGAGTTCGTTTTGGTACCCGTCCAATAGTCGCACGCCGAATTCCTTTTCGCGCTGAGATGGCAATCGCATATCGGCTCACACTGACCTGGTGGCTCGTCCTGCGCTTTCCCTTGTTCATTGCCAGTCCATACTGCAAGCGATTGCAGATGTGCCCTGTGACTGGCCGCCCTTGCTGTTCTGTTCCTGGCGGAGACATGGTGCTCCGTGGTGACGGCCCGGTCGTACTCCTGAAAGGCAACCAGAACCGGCCAACTGGAGAATATTCGTTTGCCTTTCGACCCGCAGGTGAACATTCGTCCTATCTAGTTGCGGCGCTCGGGAAAACGCCGCCGGTACCTCTGAGCGCTATTTCTTCTCTGCCGCTAATGGCAAGTTATTGCCCGACGAGAACGCATGTGATGGTCAACGAGAAGACGGGCACGCGCTAGGCGCACCTGCACCTCACCCTTGCCTGATTCCTCGAAGCAATTGGGAGGACAGCCACTACTGGTGCGAGCTTATCGTAATAGTCTGGCTATAACCAGTGGTTTCATAATCATCGGAATGGCTGCCTCTGCGCATGAACGCTCGTGCGCTTGTGGCCTGGAATGTGCGCCGGATCCGCGTAGAGCGCGGCATTCCGCAAGACCAATTGGCCTATGATGCCGGGATCGACCGCTCATACATGGGGCGCATTGAGCAGAAGAAAGAGAACCCGACGATTGATCTTCTAGAACGCATCGCCGCGACTTTGGGTATTCACTTGTCCGAATTATTCACACAGCCGGCTAAAGGTGCAATGCCGCCCAAGCCGATGTCCAGAGGGCGCAAGCCGGCACGGCTTGCCCGAAACAAGACGTAATTATTGAGAGAGCCATGTGTCGGCGAACGCTTGGGCGGAATCGAGCCGGAGCGGCCGACGCGCTTCATGGATCTACAGCCGGCGCTTCCGATCTCCTGCTCCAGCCGGTGTGGCCCCAGCAGGGTTCCGCTTAGCGCTTCCTCGGAGCGGTCTGTTATAAGGCCGAGCATTCTTCGAAATGAGGTTGCGCCGGTCGCGTAAACCTACCGACGCCCCCTTGAACCCGCGGTTTTCGAAGAGCCTGTTTGGGGGCGACGGTGCGGTTCGGGTGATGGCAGCGCCCCAACCGGGAGTCCGCGAGGTATGGAGGGACTTTGCTATCCTGCTGCGCAAGAGCATGGGCGCATATGCGTCCTCCATAGCTTTCGATTGGAGGATCAAGCTGGTGTTCGCCTCGAGGATGGGACCTTTGTGCTGGACGAAGATCGGGAAGGTGTGCATGCAGCGGCGCAATTGAGAGGCTGCTGGAAAGGCTCGACTGACGGTTTGTTTATGGGATACCTAAGACGCAGGCACATCTCGAGCGGGATAGTTTCAGCCGACGCCGGGCGCTGTGAATCAAGGCTATCCGACGCGTCGCGAGATGGCGGCGAATATGCTCTAATTGGGTGTGAGCTACGCGGGACCTGACTATCCAGATACGATCAAGGGGATGCTGCTCGCCGAGCGAGAGGCAACGGATGCATCAGATTATCAAAAATGCAGCGTCATCGGTTTGACCGGCGAGCAGAGACGATGCCTGAAGATTGATGCTGTTGAGCCTGGAAGAATCCCAGCAGGTGGCAGTTGCCCCGTTAGCCGGTCCTCGCGCATAAGCCCGGCCGCTCTGCTCGACGTTGCATGGCCGCAACTTAGTCTTGGGTCTCCAGGCGTTGACGTGATCCGGGAGGTGCCGATAATGTCAGGCAGCCTTTGCCGCCCTTGATTTTGGCCTCTTCACGTGCGGTACGCGGGCGTCCATCGCAAGCTGGTCCATCATCCAATGAGGGCTGCTGGATTTGCTGACAGGATATGGCTCCGTGGCGCGATTGTCCCAGATTACGACGTCGCCTGATTTCCAGTTCCAGCACAGGGTGTTCCGGGGCGCAATGAGATAGGATTGCAGCCGTTCAAAGAGTTTTTGGCTGGGATAGCGCTGCAGGCCGACGAAGTTGTTCACAGAACGACCGAGCGATAGCATGCGTTCGCCGGTCTCGGGATGAACACGAACAATCGGATGTGTCGTTTCGTAGATCGTTGCAGTGGATACGCCCCACCAAGGCCGCTTGTTGGCTTCGGCGGCCCTCTCTGTCGCAGTGAGATCAGATGCGACGAAGCTCACAGCCCAGAGGTTATCCGCGAGCATCCGCAAGGGATGGGGAAGATCAAGATAAGCGGCCGCCCTGCTCGACCAAGCAACGTCGCCGCCAAAAGGCGGGACCGCTGCGAGCCGCAGCACCGAGATGGCTGTGCGGACCCGCTCATCGTTCATCTGGTTGAGATGACCGCAGGCGGGATCAGACAGCTCCTGTCGGATCGTTAAACCGCCCATTGTGTCCGCCATTGTGGGATTCGGTATCAGCGAGCCGAGCCTGAGCACAAAACGCTGCTGCTGTGCATCGTCGAGATGTCCCTGGTCACGGAAGAAGATGACCTTATGCTCTAACAGAAGCCGCTTGAACGCTAAGATGACATCGTCAGGCAAATCGTCCGACAGCGCAATGTTCTTGATTTCGGCACCAAGCCGCTCCGCGTGCCTGACGATGTCTGCTCGCGGAATGATATTTTCAACAACCATTGTCCCACTCATGACGACGCCTCTTTCTGTGGATGTCTAAACAGGCTCAGTGGTAGTCGCGTCTGGCGACAAACCCGGCAAAACCATCTTGATGCTGCACACTCGAATTATGTGAGCGTGGGTCACCGCGCCGCAATTCCAATACACACCACCAGCATCTAAGAATCCGACTCCCTTTGCGTATCGACACGCCTCGTGCCGTTCTCATCGAAGGGCACTCGCATATGAGGCCAGCAGATCGATTTACAGCCTGATCAACAGTGCAGATCATAGACGCAATCCATGTCCAGTCGATGAAACGAAACCAGCTTTCTTTTTGAGCTCGCGCGACGTTCGCGTCGTCTCAGAACTCATGCTTGGAAAATCCTCGAACAACGACTGCCTCGTGCCTCCATCCTGCACGGCCTCATGCGCACGACGAAGATTGGAACTGGTTCGCGGCATGCACTGGCGAAGCCCACAGGACGCAAAGCAAGATCTACCTGAAGATGTATACAGTCACAATAACTACTTCAACGGGCTCATAATCATATTTTCGCGACTTGGAGTTGTTCATGCGCGACTTATTTTCATCAGCTCTAACCAACCCACTGTCATGCACTAGCGGGAGAGGCGCAAAACCGGGAGGCTGCAACTTCCGATGCAGCTTAACAACGGACTTAATCCCTCGATTTTCTCGAAATTTGCACTGGTGCGAATGCAGGTGCCCCGCGGTGACCTGCCTTTGGTTCTGCCCGGAGACGTAGATTTCCGTTACTGAGTGCATGCCATTTGGCTTTGTGGCAGTTGAGCCACCGACCGCTATGATCACCGAGACCGATACTATGCGGCCATTCTGGCGCACCTTCACTTAGGTGGCGTCGATCCATAGACAGGGCCAATCACCGTCGATCGGCTGGGCGAGAAAAGCATTCACCTTGTTGTCGATCTCTGCGCATGACTGGCTGACTTGGTTCTTCGAGATGCTGGTCTAGGTCGCCAGGTCGTCTACCGAACGGGTCGAAAACGCGCTGCACATAGGTTTCTGTACCATTGCGGCGAGCGCCTTCTCGGCGACCCGGCGCGGCTTCAGAAAGCCGCGAATTAGATCGACCGCGCAACTCGACATACGAACAATTCTGGCGCGGGTCTCCGAGCCGCCAAGCGCACTGTGCTGTTTGATTTGTCTTCTGAGACATTGGCCCTAAAATCCGAAGACACAGATCGAAGTGCATAGATAGGCGAAGACCTCGTAGTTGTTTTTTTATATCCTACATCCACAGCTTGAATTATCGTTGTTTTTGAAGTACGTATTCCGGCCGCAATCGGACGTGCCGACGGACAATTGATGAAGAGGCAAGAAATCACTTGGTCCGACAACTCACCATAGGGCTTCGAACGTGGCTGTGGAATTTCGAGACCTACGCTGGGCGATCGCTGCGTCTCAGCATCGAAGCATCCGTCAAGCGGCAGAGACGCTTAGAATCAAGCAGTCGACGCTCAGTCGCTGCCTAAGAAGTCTCGAACACACGTTGGGCAGCAAACTATTCGAGCGTACCAACGGAGGTACGCGACCAACGATGGAAGGTCGAGAATTTCTCGAGGATGCCCGGCGCATCGTAGTCGAAGCTGAAGCAATGGCTACTCGCCTCAAGACCCGCTCGCGTCGCGAGAGTGGCCGGTTGAGCATCGGGATCCACACCTCCCTGTCAGCCGGCAATCTCCGAGCCACCCTCCTCGATCACCGTCACCGCTTTCCCGATGTCGATAGACAGTTTGTCGACCGCGCGAGCGAGCATCTGATCTCGGACCTCGCCAGCTCAGCCATCGATGTCGCTGTCGTGGCGGATCCCAATCCGAATTGGAGCGGCAAGTCATTGGTGCTCTGGAGCGAACGTGTTGTTGCAGCCCTCCCTGCGAAACATCCTCTGGCAAGTCATGACGTAGTTCACTGGGGCGAACTGCGGCGCGAACCGCTTTTGATGTCACAGCGTGGCCCCGGACCGGAACTCCTCAAGCTTCTCATCAGCAAATTAGGATCTTCCGACCCTTGCAAGCTGCTTCGCCATGACGTGGGGCTCGACCGGCTTCTCTCCCTGGTAGGCATGGACTTCGGTATTCTCCTTGCGCTGGAAAGTGCGACTGGCGTGACTTATCCCGGTGTCACCTTCCGGGAGGTGCATGATGCCGAGGGGCCGACGCGGCTGAACTTCCGCGTCTATTGGCGGCAGTCAAACGGCAATCCATTAGTACGTCCGCTGCTCGACCTGCTTCGCGAACGTTATCCGGACCTTTCCGCCGACCCGGGCGAGAATTGAGCAGCATTTCGTCGTGCCTTGGCAAAGGCCCGGTCGGTTGCCATAAAGCGCTCCATCATCGGCGCGATCAATTTGGCAGGTTCGGTCGGCGTCGCCGCACTTCCGCTACGCGTCAGAATCTCGGCGTAGCTTTTGAGATTTCTGAAGACTGCCGCCGGCAGCTCGATCGTGAGCTTTACCGGCTTGTCGTCTTCGAGCGGTCCAAGCTTGAGTTTCGTCACGGTCTTCCTCCCTTTGCCGTAGGGGCCAGGACTAAGCCGCGGGTAACAATGACCCGCGCCGGGAAACCTGGCCGGATGGTCAGCGTCGGCTGGATGTTGAGCTGGCGCTGTACGATTTGCTGCCCGGTCTGGCTGATGCTGTTGGACGCGCCGCTGCGGATCGCTTGAACAAGGCTGTTCTCATTCTGGCTTGTGCCCGCCTCCGCTCCGACGCTGAGCATAGTCGAAAGGACGGCGGCCTTGAACAGCATGCCCCAATGATTATCGACCTCGTCCTGGAGGCCAGCGCAAACACCGATCTCGGCTCTCGGCTGGCGCTCCAGCGCGATCGAGCTACCATTTGGCATGATGATGCGGGTCCAGACCAGGAGGATTCGGCTCTGGCCGAATGCCACAGAACTATCGTACTGGCCGATCAGCTTGGCGGCCGCGCACGCAATTTCATTCCACCCGATAACGGATTAGTTCAACAAGTATTCAGTCGTCGTAGGGAACCAGCGTAGAGCAGAGAAAAGATACTTGCTGCATAGAAGGCCAATGATGCGGATCCTGCGAACAGTCTTTGCAACGGAGCTATCGCTAAAGGCGGGCTTGCTTGAGTGTGACTCATCGACAACGAAGCCCCGGCGCGTCGCAATGCCGAGTTCCGTGATTGACCGGCGCTCAAGAGGCCTCGCTCGTTCGGCTTAATGCGATCTGCTATTCAGGTCACACCTTGATGCGCTATGCAGCCGGCAATCCGACGTTAGTGCGGGCATCTTCGTATGCAGGTTTCGATGTGCTAAGGATTTTCCATGCATTCCTCGTCGTCTCTATCGCGCGGGCTGGCTGCAGGTCCGTCCGCGTCGCATGGATACAAATCTCATTCATGTAGCCATCCGGTAAGGGCGAGTCGAGCGCCGCGCGCATAGGGCGGCACATACAGTACGGAATGTGGTCGCGGCACCGCGAACAATAAGAGAGTATTGTAAGTCGGTGGAAGGCATATGGGTGGATCATGATCGCTCCAAAAGGCAGTCTGTCCACCCCAGTCATTGTCCCATTGTGTTGTGAGATTGAGAGAGTAGGCAACCTTTCGAATTCCCGGTGTTCCAGGCGGCTGCTTATCGGTATGCGTTGTTAGAAAATGTCCGGCCTCAAAGCGCGAAGCAAACCCGTCGACATGGATAAACTCGCCATGCCCGGTCGCATCTGCAACAATGCGTCGGAACGTCGTGCCAGTCAGGTATTCAGCAATCGTGCGAAGAACTCCAGTGGCGCAACCATCACGCAGTCGTTCCAAGAGCGGATAGCTCTTGAATAAATACTGGAACGATGCATTGGAACTGTACGACTGGCGCCCGTCAGGACGAGAGCGCTCCCAATCCTTCCAATCGAGACAGATCGGCGTTCCATCCGGGGCAATAGATACAACCGACCATGCATCGAACGACTGGAGAACTTTCGATGCAGCCGCGGCTGCATCAGGCGTCAGAAAATCCACTATCCTCGCAGATCCGAATGTCTGGAATTCCGCTCGAATTTCAGCGCGACGTTCTATGGTCAAATCGCATTCAGAAATTCGCAGCACTGAGTTACTCCTCACGGAGCAGCCGCCATCGCCGCAAGATGTGGCGATAGCGGGGGACAATGGGACATGGAAATTTAGGACGCCCTGGCCTTCAGCGAAACGATCTTGCCAAGCTTGCGATCCTCTGTCTTATCAATCCATTCCGATATGAGAGAACGAAGTTGGGGCCTTGAATTTCCGACATAGTCTTTCAACGCCTGCCAATCATTCCCTGCGAGAAACTGCCGGATTCTCGCAGTCTCCTCAGGAGAGAGCGGAATGTCCATGTGGAACTCCAAAACCGTTTCATCTGCTGGTGTGGCGTAGTCTGTCTTGAGGATCAGGTTTGGTACTGATGAGCCCATTTGCTAGCTCCTATCTTCCCTGCGATCGTTTTGGCCATCTCGGCCAAGTAGGATTGTAGATGGTCTGGGCCTCGCAAGAACCTCCAAGAGTTGGTAGAGTCGATGACCTGCTGCAGCGAGACCGAACTTTGGACCACCCAGAACTAGAGTTTTGCGCTCTGATGCAGCGAGACCGAACTTTGGACCACCCAGAACTAGAGTTTTGCGCTCTGTGCAGCGAGACCGAACTTTGGACCACCCAGAACTAGAGTTTTGCGCTCTGATCACGTTGGCGGGCTGGACGCGCCGACGTGGTTGTGCAGCAAAATCGGCGATCGATTGCCGATCGCCCCGTGGGGCCGTTCTTCGTTATAGTATCTGCGCCAAGTCTCCACTTTTTCCTGGGCATCCGCAAGGGACAGGAACCAATGCGCGTTGAGGCATTCGGCCCGGAAGCGCCCATTGAAGGCTTCGATGAACGCGTTGTCGGTTGGTTTGCCGGGCCGTGAGAAGTCCAGCGTGACGCCGCGTTGATAGGCCCAAACGTCAAGATCACGCGACACGAACTCGCTGCCTTGATCGACGCGGATCGTCGCCGGGAATCCCACTTCCTTGCAGGCCCTTTCCAGTACCTCCACGACGTCGCTGCCGCGGAAGGTGAACCGCGGCACCAGCGCCGGCGAGAAGCGGGAGAAGATGTCAATGACTGTGAGCACCCGGAGCTTGCCGCCGGTCGCCAGCTGATCATGAACAAAGTCCATCGCCCAGGTCTCGTTCGATCGCGTCGCCGGCCTGCGATCGTCGCGCAGCTTGGCCTTGACCCGGCGCTTGGGTGATTTGTTGCGCAATTGCAGGCCCAATTCGCGATAGATGCGCCGCGTCTTGTTCTGGCCATGGCGCCAGCCTTCACGACGCAGCAGGACGTGAACACGGCGGTAGCCGTAGCGG
>NZ_KI421499.1:6234431-7075852 GCF_000473125.1 Bradyrhizobium genosp. SA-4 str. CB756
TGAGATGACCGCAGGCGGGATCAGACAGCTCCTGTCGGATCGTTAAACCGCCCATTGTGTCCGCCATTGTGGGATTCGGTATCAGCGAGCCGAGCCTGAGCACAAAACGCTGCTGCTGTGCATCGTCGAGATGTCCCTGGTCACGGAAGAAGATGACCTTATGCTCTAACAGAAGCCGCTTGAACGCTAAGATGACATCGTCAGGCAAATCGTCCGACAGCGCAATGTTCTTGATTTCGGCACCAAGCCGCTCCGCGTGCCTGACGATGTCTGCTCGCGGAATGATATTTTCAACAACCATTGTCCCACTCATGACGACGCCTCTTTCTGTGGATGTCTAAACAGGCTCAGTGGTAGTCGCGTCTGGCGACAAACCCGGCAAAACCATCTTGATGCTGCACACTCGAATTATGTGAGCGTGGGTCACCGCGCCGCAATTCCAATACACACCACCAGCATCTAAGAATCCGACTCCCTTTGCGTATCGACACGCCTCGTGCCGTTCTCATCGAAGGGCACTCGCATATGAGGCCAGCAGATCGATTTACAGCCTGATCAACAGTGCAGATCATAGACGCAATCCATGTCCAGTCGATGAAACGAAACCAGCTTTCTTTTTGAGCTCGCGCGACGTTCGCGTCGTCTCAGAACTCATGCTTGGAAAATCCTCGAACAACGACTGCCTCGTGCCTCCATCCTGCACGGCCTCATGCGCACGACGAAGATTGGAACTGGTTCGCGGCATGCACTGGCGAAGCCCACAGGACGCAAAGCAAGATCTACCTGAAGATGTATACAGTCACAATAACTACTTCAACGGGCTCATAATCATATTTTCGCGACTTGGAGTTGTTCATGCGCGACTTATTTTCATCAGCTCTAACCAACCCACTGTCATGCACTAGCGGGAGAGGCGCAAAACCGGGAGGCTGCAACTTCCGATGCAGCTTAACAACGGACTTAATCCCTCGATTTTCTCGAAATTTGCACTGGTGCGAATGCAGGTGCCCCGCGGTGACCTGCCTTTGGTTCTGCCCGGAGACGTAGATTTCCGTTACTGAGTGCATGCCATTTGGCTTTGTGGCAGTTGAGCCACCGACCGCTATGATCACCGAGACCGATACTATGCGGCCATTCTGGCGCACCTTCACTTAGGTGGCGTCGATCCATAGACAGGGCCAATCACCGTCGATCGGCTGGGCGAGAAAAGCATTCACCTTGTTGTCGATCTCTGCGCATGACTGGCTGACTTGGTTCTTCGAGATGCTGGTCTAGGTCGCCAGGTCGTCTACCGAACGGGTCGAAAACGCGCTGCACATAGGTTTCTGTACCATTGCGGCGAGCGCCTTCTCGGCGACCCGGCGCGGCTTCAGAAAGCCGCGAATTAGATCGACCGCGCAACTCGACATACGAACAATTCTGGCGCGGGTCTCCGAGCCGCCAAGCGCACTGTGCTGTTTGATTTGTCTTCTGAGACATTGGCCCTAAAATCCGAAGACACAGATCGAAGTGCATAGATAGGCGAAGACCTCGTAGTTGTTTTTTTATATCCTACATCCACAGCTTGAATTATCGTTGTTTTTGAAGTACGTATTCCGGCCGCAATCGGACGTGCCGACGGACAATTGATGAAGAGGCAAGAAATCACTTGGTCCGACAACTCACCATAGGGCTTCGAACGTGGCTGTGGAATTTCGAGACCTACGCTGGGCGATCGCTGCGTCTCAGCATCGAAGCATCCGTCAAGCGGCAGAGACGCTTAGAATCAAGCAGTCGACGCTCAGTCGCTGCCTAAGAAGTCTCGAACACACGTTGGGCAGCAAACTATTCGAGCGTACCAACGGAGGTACGCGACCAACGATGGAAGGTCGAGAATTTCTCGAGGATGCCCGGCGCATCGTAGTCGAAGCTGAAGCAATGGCTACTCGCCTCAAGACCCGCTCGCGTCGCGAGAGTGGCCGGTTGAGCATCGGGATCCACACCTCCCTGTCAGCCGGCAATCTCCGAGCCACCCTCCTCGATCACCGTCACCGCTTTCCCGATGTCGATAGACAGTTTGTCGACCGCGCGAGCGAGCATCTGATCTCGGACCTCGCCAGCTCAGCCATCGATGTCGCTGTCGTGGCGGATCCCAATCCGAATTGGAGCGGCAAGTCATTGGTGCTCTGGAGCGAACGTGTTGTTGCAGCCCTCCCTGCGAAACATCCTCTGGCAAGTCATGACGTAGTTCACTGGGGCGAACTGCGGCGCGAACCGCTTTTGATGTCACAGCGTGGCCCCGGACCGGAACTCCTCAAGCTTCTCATCAGCAAATTAGGATCTTCCGACCCTTGCAAGCTGCTTCGCCATGACGTGGGGCTCGACCGGCTTCTCTCCCTGGTAGGCATGGACTTCGGTATTCTCCTTGCGCTGGAAAGTGCGACTGGCGTGACTTATCCCGGTGTCACCTTCCGGGAGGTGCATGATGCCGAGGGGCCGACGCGGCTGAACTTCCGCGTCTATTGGCGGCAGTCAAACGGCAATCCATTAGTACGTCCGCTGCTCGACCTGCTTCGCGAACGTTATCCGGACCTTTCCGCCGACCCGGGCGAGAATTGAGCAGCATTTCGTCGTGCCTTGGCAAAGGCCCGGTCGGTTGCCATAAAGCGCTCCATCATCGGCGCGATCAATTTGGCAGGTTCGGTCGGCGTCGCCGCACTTCCGCTACGCGTCAGAATCTCGGCGTAGCTTTTGAGATTTCTGAAGACTGCCGCCGGCAGCTCGATCGTGAGCTTTACCGGCTTGTCGTCTTCGAGCGGTCCAAGCTTGAGTTTCGTCACGGTCTTCCTCCCTTTGCCGTAGGGGCCAGGACTAAGCCGCGGGTAACAATGACCCGCGCCGGGAAACCTGGCCGGATGGTCAGCGTCGGCTGGATGTTGAGCTGGCGCTGTACGATTTGCTGCCCGGTCTGGCTGATGCTGTTGGACGCGCCGCTGCGGATCGCTTGAACAAGGCTGTTCTCATTCTGGCTTGTGCCCGCCTCCGCTCCGACGCTGAGCATAGTCGAAAGGACGGCGGCCTTGAACAGCATGCCCCAATGATTATCGACCTCGTCCTGGAGGCCAGCGCAAACACCGATCTCGGCTCTCGGCTGGCGCTCCAGCGCGATCGAGCTACCATTTGGCATGATGATGCGGGTCCAGACCAGGAGGATTCGGCTCTGGCCGAATGCCACAGAACTATCGTACTGGCCGATCAGCTTGGCGGCCGCGCACGCAATTTCATTCCACCCGATAACGGATTAGTTCAACAAGTATTCAGTCGTCGTAGGGAACCAGCGTAGAGCAGAGAAAAGATACTTGCTGCATAGAAGGCCAATGATGCGGATCCTGCGAACAGTCTTTGCAACGGAGCTATCGCTAAAGGCGGGCTTGCTTGAGTGTGACTCATCGACAACGAAGCCCCGGCGCGTCGCAATGCCGAGTTCCGTGATTGACCGGCGCTCAAGAGGCCTCGCTCGTTCGGCTTAATGCGATCTGCTATTCAGGTCACACCTTGATGCGCTATGCAGCCGGCAATCCGACGTTAGTGCGGGCATCTTCGTATGCAGGTTTCGATGTGCTAAGGATTTTCCATGCATTCCTCGTCGTCTCTATCGCGCGGGCTGGCTGCAGGTCCGTCCGCGTCGCATGGATACAAATCTCATTCATGTAGCCATCCGGTAAGGGCGAGTCGAGCGCCGCGCGCATAGGGCGGCACATACAGTACGGAATGTGGTCGCGGCACCGCGAACAATAAGAGAGTATTGTAAGTCGGTGGAAGGCATATGGGTGGATCATGATCGCTCCAAAAGGCAGTCTGTCCACCCCAGTCATTGTCCCATTGTGTTGTGAGATTGAGAGAGTAGGCAACCTTTCGAATTCCCGGTGTTCCAGGCGGCTGCTTATCGGTATGCGTTGTTAGAAAATGTCCGGCCTCAAAGCGCGAAGCAAACCCGTCGACATGGATAAACTCGCCATGCCCGGTCGCATCTGCAACAATGCGTCGGAACGTCGTGCCAGTCAGGTATTCAGCAATCGTGCGAAGAACTCCAGTGGCGCAACCATCACGCAGTCGTTCCAAGAGCGGATAGCTCTTGAATAAATACTGGAACGATGCATTGGAACTGTACGACTGGCGCCCGTCAGGACGAGAGCGCTCCCAATCCTTCCAATCGAGACAGATCGGCGTTCCATCCGGGGCAATAGATACAACCGACCATGCATCGAACGACTGGAGAACTTTCGATGCAGCCGCGGCTGCATCAGGCGTCAGAAAATCCACTATCCTCGCAGATCCGAATGTCTGGAATTCCGCTCGAATTTCAGCGCGACGTTCTATGGTCAAATCGCATTCAGAAATTCGCAGCACTGAGTTACTCCTCACGGAGCAGCCGCCATCGCCGCAAGATGTGGCGATAGCGGGGGACAATGGGACATGGAAATTTAGGACGCCCTGGCCTTCAGCGAAACGATCTTGCCAAGCTTGCGATCCTCTGTCTTATCAATCCATTCCGATATGAGAGAACGAAGTTGGGGCCTTGAATTTCCGACATAGTCTTTCAACGCCTGCCAATCATTCCCTGCGAGAAACTGCCGGATTCTCGCAGTCTCCTCAGGAGAGAGCGGAATGTCCATGTGGAACTCCAAAACCGTTTCATCTGCTGGTGTGGCGTAGTCTGTCTTGAGGATCAGGTTTGGTACTGATGAGCCCATTTGCTAGCTCCTATCTTCCCTGCGATCGTTTTGGCCATCTCGGCCAAGTAGGATTGTAGATGGTCTGGGCCTCGCAAGAACCTCCAAGAGTTGGTAGAGTCGATGACCTGCTGCAGCGAGACCGAACTTTGGACCACCCAGAACTAGAGTTTTGCGCTCTGATCACGTTGGCGGGCTGGACGCGCCGACGTGGTTGTGCAGCAAAATCGGCGATCGATTGCCGATCGCCCCGTGGGGCCGTTCTTCGTTATAGTATCTGCGCCAAGTCTCCACTTTTTCCTGGGCATCCGCAAGGGACAGGAACCAATGCGCGTTGAGGCATTCGGCCCGGAAGCGCCCATTGAAGGCTTCGATGAACGCGTTGTCGGTTGGTTTGCCGGGCCGTGAGAAGTCCAGCGTGACGCCGCGTTGATAGGCCCAAACGTCAAGATCACGCGACACGAACTCGCTGCCTTGATCGACGCGGATCGTCGCCGGGAATCCCACTTCCTTGCAGGCCCTTTCCAGTACCTCCACGACGTCGCTGCCGCGGAAGGTGAACCGCGGCACCAGCGCCGGCGAGAAGCGGGAGAAGATGTCAATGACTGTGAGCACCCGGAGCTTGCCGCCGGTCGCCAGCTGATCATGAACAAAGTCCATCGCCCAGGTCTCGTTCGATCGCGTCGCCGGCCTGCGATCGTCGCGCAGCTTGGCCTTGACCCGGCGCTTGGGTGATTTGTTGCGCAATTGCAGGCCCAATTCGCGATAGATGCGCCGCGTCTTGTTCTGGCCATGGCGCCAGCCTTCACGACGCAGCAGGACGTGAACACGGCGGTAGCCGTAGCGGATGCGAACATGGCAGATCTCCTTGATCTTCTGTTCGAGGGCAGCCTGGCCGGAGCGACGGGACTTGTAGTGGTAGGTCGAGCGGTCAAATTCGAGCGCGTCACAGGCCCTGCGGATCGAGACCTGCCATTCGCTGCGGACCTCGTCGACCAGCTTGCGCTTGCGGCCAGGCTTCATAGCTTTCGGCGGATCACGTCCTGCAGCATCTCCTTGTCGAGCGACAGATCGGCCACCAGCTTCTTCAGCTTGGCGTTCTCCTCCTCGAGCTGCCTCAGCCGGCGCATCTCGGTCGGCAGCAGACCGTCATACTTCTTCTTCCAATTGAAGTAGGTCGCCTGGCTGATCCCGGCCTTGCGGCAGATCTCCGCCACCGCACCTCCGTCGCTGCCCTGCTTCAGGATGAACGCCTTCTGGGCGTCCGAAAACTTCGAGGCCTTCATCGTCGTCGCTCCTCCCAGCCGGGTGGATTTACGCGGCGCAAACTCTAGCCAAAAATGGTCCAGTTTGCCGGCCTCAGATCACTGCGACGGGCTGGCGCAATGAAGTCAGGCCCAATTCAAGAACTAGCAGGTCATCGTGATTACACGACAAGGGCGGCAGCGGCGACGGCCAGTGTCTGCCACCAAGCACGGGATCTTCAGCGCGACCTCCAAGGTGGAAAGCCAATAGTGGCTCGGAAGTGTCAGACGCCAAGCGTGGCCGGGACGGCGCTTTAGAAGCGCCCATGCTCTAGGACCTTGAAGAAGAACGATAGTGGCGGAAGCCGCAAGGCGAGAGGCTGGTGCACCGCTGCCGACCACCATACCCTGCGCGAACTGGCGGCGGTCCGCCGGCGGTTCGGCTACAATCGCCTTCTCACAGTAATTCGTCATGCGACCGAACATGTGGCAAGCACCGATGAGGCCGCCTCAAGCAGACACTCAAATTCAATTGATTTCGCCTAACTGGGAGACCTTATCCTACAATTATGATCTAGGCTCGGGTGCATGTTTGCGTGCGCCACTTTTGCGACACAAGGGTAGAGGCATGAATATTCGCGAAGTAAGACAACTGTATGCCCGGCAGATACTGGCCGTGGTCGGAGCAGATAGGGACAAGAAATTAGAAAAGGCATTTTCGGCTGTTCCGCGAGAACACTTTCTTGTAGGCCGTCGGTGGCACGCGGTGACTCCATGGGCTCCTCATTTGCGTTTGCAGACGAACGACCCCACACTTCTTTACCAAGATGTTGTCATCTCCCTTGATCCAAAACGCGGAGTTAACAATGGTAGTCCGTCGCTTCACGCGTGGCTGATGCACAGAGTCGGACCACTAACAGGGGCGACCGTCGTCCACGTAGGCGCGGGAACGGGGTATTTCAGCGCCATTCTCGCCGAACTAGTCGGCAAAAAGGGGCGAGTGTTGGCTATCGAATACGACAAGTCATTGGCGAAATTCGCAAGGGAGAACCTGAGACTTTGGGGAAACGTTGAAGTTTTGAATGCCGACGGCAAGAACTGCGCACTTCCATTGGCTGATCTCATTTACGTCAACTTTGCGGTAAGCCGACCAGCTGTCACCTGGATCGACAATCTGAAAAAGGGCGGACGTCTTCTATTTCCTCTTGGAACTCCCGAAGCGGAAGCCCGGTTTGTAGGACGACATGCGATGCATGCTGTCGCATTGTTAGTCAGACGTCGGAGAAAGGAGTTTGCAGCGGAGGCATTACGCGAGGTGTCATTTGTTTTCGCTGAAGGAAGCGATGCTGCTGTCGGAGCGTCTGAGGAAAGACGATTGAGGAAAGCACTTGCCTCCAAGGGATGGCAGAACGTTTCAACCCTCTATTGGAAGGAACGGGCGAAGGGACGATGTTGGTATGTTGCTAAGGATTGGGCATTAGGCGTCAAGAGCTGAAACCCGCCGCACTATCCGAACACCTCGCGGATTTTGGCGCCGCGGACGCTCTGCGCGCAGGGCTAATTAGATACTTGCAATTGGTTTAGTATCTGGATTCAGATGCGTCGCTGCGAACGCTCCAATGGAGCTGCTCGATGTGCTAGAATCCTTCTGTGGGCAGCGCGCAATCGGCTGGGCATAGGTTGTCTCGTGCTTTCGCTTCAACTGTGAAAGGCGCAGGACTTGATCGCGGAAGGATATTTACCTGATTTGGCAGGTCGAATCTGAGGCCCAGCCAGCGAGGTTCAAGCGAACACTCCCATATTGCCCAGGGAATGTCCTTTGCAGCCGCCGAGGACCAATCAACAGAAGTTGTGAGGACACATGGAGCATGGAGCCGAAGGCCGCGAGCTTAGACGTACGTGCTGACGACATCCTGGAAGGTGCTGCTGCATTCGCAGAATATCTGTTTGGATCACGGGAGTTTCGACGCAAAGTCTATTATCTGACCGAGACGTCGAAACTACCCGTCTTCAGGTTGGGCTCCGTGCTCTGTGCACGCAAGTCAGTGCTGGTGGGATTTATCAAAGGGCAAGAAAAGCAGCGGATCCGATTGCTTCACCTTCGGGCACAGATCGTTGCATTGACTGGCACCATACGCCAGCTTGAGCAGGCCGGATTCGATACGGCGGAGGCGCGACACCTCGTCGCCAGGCGTCGGGCGGAGCTGAAAGGCATGTCGCGCCGGTAAGCTAGGCGCGAGACTTGAGGACTTTTTCCAGGGCCGCAACGAGCTCTGCGCGCTTTTCCTTCGATAGCTTGTCGAGATTCTGCTGACGCCATTTGACGGCAGGCAGATCGGCGGCGACGGGGATGCCGAGGAGATCCCAATCAGGCTCGCCGCGCTCGAACGATACTAGAAATTTCCGGTGAGCCTCTGGCATCTTACCAACAATTTCTTCGACCAGGGTCTTGCGCGCGGCAACCAGCTCGTCCTTTAAAACGGGCTTGTCCGTCATTCCTTCGAAGCCGTGGAGAAATTCATCGCTGATATCTTTTTGTGGCGAGCCAAGTACCTCGAACATCGGCCTGTCGTGACTCAAGAGATAGACGATGAAGGCCTTGCGGAGTTCATCGGTAATTCCCTCATTGGCCAGCAGGTCGCGAATATCGAACAGATCACGCGAATGCTGGCGATCCAAAGCAGCGACAATTTTTCCGCCATAGAGGTCAGCAAAAGAGACCGTGCGAGCCTCAGCGAAACCAAACGCCTCTTCGACGGCGGGACGCACCGAAGTCACGACCGGCTCGAAGACGCAGCCACGCAGCACAGGCGTGACTTCAATCTTGATCTGGACGTTCTGCGAGCGAACCACCAGTTTGACGATCGTGCCCTCTTTACGGGTCTCATGGACCTGTGCCCCGGGAATCTTCTCTTTAATCTCTGCAACGATGCGCTTCATGGCTGCATCGTAAGCGTAGCTCTGCAGCCCTTTGAATGACGCTTGACGCCTATTTTGTTTGCGTGGCGCGTCGCCGCGGTATCCATGTGTCGGACAACGCGTTGACGGCGGCTTCGAGCGCCTTCCGGTCGACGACGTTGGGATCGAACCGCTCCGGGCCCCAGAGACGCATGTGTTCGTGCTCGGGATGGCCGGGGTCGCTGATGGCGGCGAGGTATTCGGCATAGCCTGGCGCACCGCCGACGTCTTCCGGAGGACAACGACCGGCGGCCTCGAGCAGGAAGGGAAGCCCTTCCGTCGTGGTGTTCTCGAACCATTTTTCGAGCTTGATCACATGGTCCCAGCTGTCGCCGAAGTCATAGAGATAGTGGATCGTCTTGGCGCCGGTCTCGCGAACGATATCGCAAAGCCGCGCTTTGCGGGCATCCATGGGCTGGTGGCCGTAATCGTTGTGGGGATCAGGAACCCCCCAACGGACCTCACCAGCGAAGAACTCGAAGAGGTGACTGTTCGTCCAGCCGAATGCCTCCTGAAGCGCCAGATGCAACCGATCAAGGCGCAGGGTGACGGGTACGACAAGGCGACGCATCACCTCCGGCTTCACATCCTTGAGGGTCACCTTGATCCGAACCGCGGTCGTGTTCAGGCTCATGCCGCCAGCCTCGGATCGTGTGTATGCATCGTATAGGTCGACGCCCAGGGAAGCAGTTCGTCTAGTCGCGCCGCAGGCCAACCATTGACGAGCTTGGCGAGAACGTCAGCGAGCCAGTGCTCGGCACTGACGCCATTGAGCTTACATGTCTCAATGAGCGAAGCCAGCAATGCCCAATTCTCGGCACCTTCGTCGCAACCGGCAAAAAGGGAGTTCTTGGCATTGAGCTTGATCGGCCGCATCGCTCGCTCGACCGCATTGGTGTCCATCTCGATGCGCCCGTCATCAAGGTAGAACGTCAGGCCGTCCCAATGACGCAGCGCGTAACGCAGGGCCTTCGCCGTGTCGCTCTTCTGCGCAAGGTGAGCAAGCTTGGCCTCAAACCACTGCTTCAAGGCTGTAGCCAGAGGCCGGGCATGCGCTTGTCGCCCCGCGCGGCGCTGGTCCGCAGATCGGCCGCGGAGTGCCTTCTCGACCGCGTAAAGCTGGGCGATGCGCTCGAGGGCCTCGCGGGCAACCGGAGCTGGCGCCGGCGCAGCCTCCCGCTCGATCTTCACAAACTGGCGCCGCAGATGCGACCAGCAGAAGGCGAGCGTCCCGGACAGGGCGTCCGCACGCGTCTCTCGGGTCATGGTCTTGTAAGCCTGATAGCCGTCGCAGTGGATGATGCCGCGATAGTCTTCAAGCAGCCGCAAGCCATGAATGGCGCCGCGGCCCGGTGCATAGGCATAGACCACCCCAGGCGGATCAGGTCCGGCCCAAGGCCTGTCATCGCGTGACAGCGCCCAGAAGTAGCCGGTCTTTGTCCTGCCGCGCCCCGGATCCAGCACCGGCGCCGGGGTCTCATCGACACAGAGCTTCGAGGAGGCCAGCAGAAGCTGGCGCAGACGATGCCACAAGGGCTTCAATTCCTGGGCGGCATAGCCGACCCAGAAGGCGAGCGTGGAACGGTCGATGGCGATACCGTGCGTCGCCAGCATCTGCGCCTGGCGGTAAAGCGGCAAGTGCCAATGATACTTGGCATCGATGACATGCGCGACCAGTCCCTCGGTAGGCAATCCTCCCCTGATCAGTCGCTCGGGCGCGGCGTGCTGGAGGACGACGCCATGACAGGCGCGGCAGGCCAGCTTGGGCCGGCGGGTGACGATGACGCGATACTGCGCCGGCACGACGTCCAGCCTCTGGCTCTCATCGTGGCCGATCTCAAAGAGATCGCCTTTGCAGGACGGACAGCAGGTTGCAGCGGGCATCAGGGTTTCGACGATGCGCGGCAAATGCTCCGGAAGCTGACCACGGTTGGTTCTACGCTCGGCCGCTCTCTTCTCGGAGGTTCTGGGATTGACGCGATCCTCGGCTGCTTCGAGAGCTGCGACCGCCTCTTCGATGTCCTCCAGAACAAGCTGTAGCTGATCAGCATCCAGCTTTTCCGAGGACCGACCGAACTGCGCATCTTTTGCAAGCTTGAGCAACCGCTCGAGCCGGGCGCAGCGATCCAGCAGAGCCGCGGCAAAGGCACGCAACTCGGCGGGATCGCTCGGCAGCTCATCGGGCAAATCACTCATTGGCCCGAGCTTGCCATGCTTCGCGTCACGATGCAGCGAAGATCTGTATCTTTACGCAAGCGCTTTCGGCTGCGGGATTCGAGGCGCGTGCATGCGCGTCCAATCCATGCCGGCCACCAGTGCTGACAGCTGGGCCGCATTCATCCGCATCACACCGGCCACGATGGGTGGCCATTTGAAGCCGCTGCCATCGAGCCGCTTCCAGTACATCACAAGGCCGCTGCCGTCCCAGACGACGATCTTCACCCGATCGGCGCGCTTCGCACGGAACACCACCGCCACGCCCTTCATCGGGTCATGGCCCAGCGTCTCCTTCGCCAGCAGCGCCAAGCCTTCCGCTCCCTTCCTGAAGTCGACAGGTTGCGTCGCCACGTAGATCATGAGGCTCGCGGGTGGCGTCAGCATGAACGTGTCCGTCGGAGCGCAATGAACACATCGCTCAATACAGCAAGGCCAGGCGCCCCGCGCACCTCCACGCGCGCGCCCTGGAACTCAACCGTCACAACGGCGGCTTCCGGCGACCCGGAGGGGTCTGCGGCCGCAGGCAACGCCGATTCCGACATCACCGGCACGAACGACAGCGTGTCCGCCGACGCCGGCAATACCAACTGGCCCAAACGCGCCCGGCGCCGCCAGTCATGCACCTGCTGGGGCCGGCAGCCATGGCGACGGGCGACGTCTGTGACAACCGCCCCCGGCTCGAGGCTTTCCGCGGCAATGTGCGCCTTCAAATCATCCGGCCAGCGCTTGCGACCTGCGCCTGCGAACACTTCAATACGCGGTGACAACGGTCGTCTTATGTCGTCAGAATGGTCGTCCATTGTGAGCACCCTTCCAGAAGATGACTCTTCTAACGGTGCTCTCAAGACTCCGCACAAACAATCCAAAGGGCCTCGGCGCTACGCTTACGCTGCATCGATGTCGGAAAGGGATTCAGCTCGCGGCGCGACAGGAATATAGGTTAGATCGATATCGACCGAGAGGCGCGGCAGATCGCGGACGAAAAGATTGATCGCGGTGCCGCCTTTCAGTGCGAAGCATTTCTCTTCGGTGACAAATGGGAGAACGCGCAGCAACAGCGCGACCTGCTTTTTGTAAGCATCAACGAACGCCATGGAGATCTCCCGGCACCGTTATCTGATAGGTCGGATCGAGAACACCACCTTTGACGAGCATACGTTTACCATGCCCAAGATCGACGGCTTGCTTGTTAAGCCGTTTGAGCCAGGCATGGTTGTGACGGTCGGCGAAGTAAAAGAAGAGACGCTTCACCTTAACGCTTGCGCAATCCTTCAGGAGTTTTTGCAAGCGATCGGGGCGAAGATTGGCAAGGCCACCGAGTAGGGCATCGACCTGTTCGAAGCTTTCGTTGTTGGGCAATTCGTCGAGCAGTTCGAAAACAGCGCGCTCGGGCGTCGACAGGGTTATAGGCCAGTCCCATTGGCCCCAGTTCAGTTGAGTTACGTCGCCTCCCCGAAAAGCCGTATCATCGAGCATCTTCCCGGTTTCGACATTCCAGCGGACACTGCTTATGCCCTTCGCGACGGGTTCGTTTTTGAAGAGCCGCCGGTCGTTGTGGTAGACGAACTTCACGGACAGCGGCAGCTTGTTCACCCAGGATGGCGGAGACTTGGGGCCGTAGAGGTGAACGCGAGTCGTCGCTTGCGGCAGGTAGTGAGCGTATCCTTGTAATTCGAGCGCCGTTCGCCCGCCCACGACGAGCGGTGAATAGTTCAGGATGCCCTGCAGGGATATGACGACCTGCTGCCAGCTCAATTCGTAGCGCGGTCGCCGGAAAACCCCGCGGGTTGGCTGTTCGAGCCAGCCACGCGTCACATACAGATGCTGGAGCTGGGTGGAGTAGCCGTGCCGCTTGAGCCAGACGGAATCCACGACAAGCCCCTCAGGCAGGAACTTGTCAAGCCGGTTTAGGAGTTGGCCTTTTTGTCTATCCATGATTGATATAATAGCATATTTTCAAACCGAAGACTAGTTTGAAATTATCTATATTTGTCAATCATCAGTTGATATCCAAACCGTCTACTTCAACCGCGACGCGTCCTGTGGATGATGATTTAGGACAAGTTGCGAAACGAACAAATAAAGAACAAACTGACGTTACGAATGCAAACCCAGCAGGCTCAAGGCAACTCGAAAGAGATGAAAGATGGAAGGCAGTGAATTCAAACCGGGGCGACCTGGTTCGAGTGAAATCAGGCGGCCCCGTGATGACAGTCGAAAAGGTCGGCATAACCGCAATGTTCCAGGAAGAGGCGGTTTGGTGCGTCTGCTTCGAGAAGGTTGGGAACAAGCAGATCGCTCAGGAAAAGAGCTTCTCTGCTTGAGAAGGCCGAGAAGCCGAACACGGCATTCTCGGTCGGGATCGTCAGGTCCTAAAGGTGCGTCATGGCGTTTCGCGGTCTCTTCATCGGCATCGACCGTTACGCCTCCCAAGACATAGATGAACTCACCTGCGCCCGACGCGATGCGATGGCGCTGGAAGCGCTATTCTCGGACACTCTCGGAGGCGAAAGTTCGTTGCTCACGGACGAGAGTGCGACGCGCGCAGGCTTGGAAGCCGAATTCGACAGACTAGCCACGTGTGATCCCGAAGATACCGTCGTGATTGCTTTTTCGGGGCACGGATCTGAGACGCACGAACTCGTCACTCATGATGCTGATTTGGCAGATCTTAGCGGTTCCGCCGTGCCACTCGATATCCTGCAGGAATGGTTCGCACGGATACCCGCCAAGCGGCTTGTACTATTTCTCGACTGCTGCTTCTCGGGAGGCATAGGCGCAAAGGTCTTGAGAGTCGATACCAAGCCACGAAGCCTTGAATCCACAGAAGCCAGATTAGCTCAACTCGCCGGCGAGGGCCGGATCATCTTGACCGCGTCCGCCGCCAATGAACCGGCCTATGAAGATCGCCGGTTCGGGCATGGATTCCTCACACATTATTTGCTGGAGGCGCTGCGTGGTGCCGAGGAAGTCGCCAATGCCGGCAGGATATCCCTTTACCGTCTTATCGAGCACGTCACCAACCGGGTAAAGGCCGCTGCACTACAAGGGGGAAAACAACAGAATCCCACCATGCGCGGAAGTATCGATGGAGGCATTGAGTGGCCGGTATTTGTCGCAGGGGACAAGTATAGGGCCGCGTTCCCAGAACGAATGCCTGCGAAGATCAGTTCTGATCTCGCCAGCCTTACCAGCGCAGGTTTTCCGGACGGCCTAATCACCGCCTGGGCAGGTGCAATTCCGTCACTGAATGCGCTCCAGATAGCTGCCATCAACGATTTCGGCGTTTTGGATGGCGAAAATCTGGTTGTGTCGGCTCCAACATCCTCCGGCAAAACCATGGTTGGCGAGCTCGCGGCGCTCAGAAGCGTCGTAGACCGAAAGCGCGCTCTGTTCTTGCTTCCGCTGAAGGCTCTCGTAGCGGACAAGCGAAGGTACTTCGAAAACGTGTATGGCGGGTTCGGCATACGTACTGTGGAAGCAACAGGCGAGACGGACGATATCTCACCGCTCTTGAAGGGTCGGTACGATATTGGACTTCTGACCTATGAGAAGTTTGCCGCCATTGCCCTCACCTTTCCTCATGTGTTGGCACAGGTCGGCGTGATCGTGATCGATGAAGCCCAGATGATCGCCGATCGAGGCCGCGGCGCCAATTTGGAGTTCATCCTGACCCTCATCCGCATGCGGCGGCACGAAGGGATCGAGCCGCAGATCATCGCGCTTTCGGCGGTGATCGGCGACACCAATGGTCTTGAGCAGTGGCTTGGAGCCCGACTCCTGCGGCGGACGGAAAGGCCCGTTCCGCTTGATGAAGGCCTTCTTCTCGGCAATGGCTATTTCCGCTTCATCGATCCCACGACAGGAGCGGAAATGGTCGATGGCCCACTGATCCAACCTCTGTTTGGCAAAGGTTCGAGTCAGGATCTAGTCAGGTGAATCTAAAGTTCGCCACATAAAGTCTGCTGGGCTTTGTGGCAGAAGCGTTTGACGGAAGCCAATATCTGGTCAGCGGACTTGGTCCATTTGAAGGGCTTCGGGTTGTTGTTGTGCAGGTCGATGAAGGTACGGATGTCGGCCTCGAGCTGCCTGACGGAGGTATGAACACCTCGCTGGATCTGTTTTCTGGTGAGTTCAGCGAACCAACGTTCAACCTGATTGATCCATGACGCGGAAGTCGGCGTGAAGTGGACATGATAATGCGGCCGACGGGCGAGCCACGCTTTGATCCTGGGTGTCTTGTGGGTGGCGTAGTTGTCCATGACGATATGGACATCGAGGCCTTCAGGAACTTGAGCATCGATCTCTTTTAAAAATTTCAAGAACTCGACTGCCCGGTGGCGCTTGTAGCATTTGCCGATGACGAACCCCGAGGCGACATCGAGCGCGGCAAACAGCGTGGTCGTACCATGGCGCACATAGCTGTGCGTACGACGCTCCGGTATGCCGGGCATCATCGGCAAGACCGGCTGCTCGCGATCGAGGGCCTGGATTTGGCTTTTCTCGTCGATGCTGAGGACAAGGGCTCGGTTCGGCGGGGACAGGTAAAGCCCGACAATATCGCGCACCTTGTCGACGAACAGCGGATCGCTCGACAGCTTGAATGTCTGGCTGCGGTGCGGCTGCAAGCCGAACGCCGTCCACATTCGGCGGATCGTGGTGTGAGAGAAGCGAGTTTCCGCAGCCATCGAGCGGATCGACCAGTGCGTCGCGTCGGGCGGTGTCGTACGCAATGTCCGCTCGATTACCTCAGCAACCTGATCGTCGTCGATGGTTCGAGGGCGGCCAGGGCGGGCTTCGTCAAGCAGGCCATCACAGCGATCCTTCAAGAATCGGCGGCGCCACTTGCCAACGGTGTGTTCGTGAAGGCCGAGTTCGGCAGCTACAGACTTGCTTGGCAATCCATCCGCGCATCGCAGGATCGCGCGGCACCGCTCAGATAGCGACCGGGCAACACGATGACGACGAACTTGCCTCTCCAAGTACGTCCGCTCCTGCGGACTAAGCACCAACGGCGCGATCGGCCGGCCTCGCACACCTGCATTCGCCACTAGCGCTCTCCTCTCGAGATTCGAGCAATCAACTAATGCGACGAATTTGCGTTCCAGATGACTAGGACGCGGACTCATAAAGACGCAGCCATAGTCTGATCGACGCGAGCTGAACGAAGGCAAGGTAGTTGGCGGCCAGCTTGTCGTAGCGCGTCGCCACCCGACGACATTGTTTGATCCTGTTGAAGAACCGCTCGACCTGATTGCGAGCACGGTAGAGATAGGGGCTGAAGCAGATCGGATCGCTGCGGTTGCTTTTCGGCGGGATGTTGGCCCACGCGCCCTTCTTCATGGCAAGCTCCCTGATCCAGTCGGCGTCATAGCCACGGTCGGCAAGCAGCATTGACCCGGATTTCAGACGAGAGAGCAGTTTTCCGGCAAGTCGAACGTCGTGTGCCTCGCCTGGGCTCAAAGCCAGCCGGCAGACCGTTGCTATCGACCACCGCATGAATTTTGCTCGTCAAGCCGCCGCGTGACCTTCCCATTGATTGGCGCTGGTTGCTTGTGATGCAAGCTCCATGCTGATGCACGCGGACAATGGAGGTGTCGATCATCTGGACAGCGGCGTCGTGGGCAGCGGCGAGCGCGTCTATAATGCGGCCCCAGACACCTGCCCGCCGCCACCTGACGAAGCGGTTGTAGCAAGTGGTGTACGGACCAAACGCCTCGGGTAGATCACGCCAAGGTGCTCCTGATCGGAGGACCCAGAAGATGCCATTCAGGACCCGCCTGTCGTTAACCCGAGGAACGCCACGCGGTTTGTTCGGCAGCATCGGCTTGATGGCGGTCCATTCGTGGTCGGCGAGTTCGTAGCGCATGATTCGAGCCCCCAGTTCGGGAGTTTGAATCACGGCAGTCCGGCCAAACGCAACGCTCCTGGCCCGAGCCTTTTGCGGCGCTTACGGACAGTAGCGGACATCGACCAGCCCTCAATCCCTGCCAAAACCGTCGAAAATGACCCGAAGCCGACATCGGTTCTCTCTACACGTCGGAGCGGCAGAGTGTAGTATGTTTGCTTCAGAACAGTAGCCATTGAGGCGAAAATGAAGCGTCGAGAGTTCATCACGCTTGCAGGTGGCATAACGATGTGGCCGCTCGAGGTGGAGGCCCAGAGATCCGCAAAACTCTGGCGGCTCGGCTATATCGGTACCGGGGGGTTGGGCGATCAGTTGCTGGCGGAGTTCACGCAAAAGCTCGACACACTCGGCTACGTTGCAGGGAAGAATATTGTTGTAACCCGCTCAGTTGTGCCGCCTGAGGCGAAAGCAATTGAAGTCGCTGTCACGAAACTGCTCCCAGAAATCGATATCCTTGTCATTTGGGGAACGGTCGGTGGAGTAGTCGCAAAACGCCTTAGCCAAAGTATCCCCACCGTGTTTCTGTCGGTGGGCGCTCCCGTTGATATTGGATTGGTTCAAAGCCTCTCACATCCTGGCGGTAATATGACCGGGGTTTCGTTCGAAGCTGCGATCGACACCTATGCGAAGCGACTACAGATGCTGAAGGAGTTAGTGCCAGCACTTAAAAAGATTGCTGTTCTAGCCGCGCAGGGTGATCCGAACGTTACGTTTGCCATGAGATCCTTGGAGCGGGCTGCCTCTGACATGCACCTCGAACTGACCACGACTTATGTAAAGACCGCAGATGATTTGCCCGCCGCGTTTGAACAGATACAGCAAAGCAAGGTTGACGGTCTAATCGTCATCGCTGGCCTGCTCACTTCCATAAACTCAAAAGCCATCGCAGAGCTCTCTCTCGCCCATCGCCTACCTAACTGCCATGGGTTTCGGGAAACGGTTATTGCGGGAGGTTTAATAAGCCTGGGGCCCGACCTTTTTGCAATTGCGAGGCAAGGTGCCGTTTATGTCGATAGGATAATTCGGGGGGCCAAGCCTGCTGACCTCCCGGTCGAACAGCCAGATCGATACGAGATTTATATCAATCTCAAAACAGCCAAAGTACTGGGACTTGAAATTCCGGCGTATCTTCTTGCAGGCGCCGACAAGGTGATCGAGTAAGGTCCACAAAGTCTGGCGTTGGCCCATCGCGACATATTGCGCTGCCGCATGGAGTCGGTCGCTATGGGGGCAAAGCAGACATTGCTTCGGTCGCATCACGCCGCCGGTTTATGGGTACACGGCCTTCTGTAATGGGCCCGATGATGTCAAGCCTCCCGAGTGAACGTCTCGTCGCCGAGCTCATGCTTCTGTCCGTGGTCAACGCCTGGCCGCCACATCATGCTGTCAGAGGGAGCGGTGAGCCTATCTAGATACGCGGGGTTCGTCAGATGACGACCACTGGCCGTGTAACGGCTTCACCGGATCCACCGTCCCGGCGACGGGACTTCGGGCACCGAGCTTCAGTTCAGCCCGGTTGCGTTCTTGATCTCCTCCACGTTTTCTATGCTGCGATCGGGCCGGCGTCAGTCCATCGGTAAGTTGTGCCGTCGACCCAGATCCGATGCAGGATCACTGCGAGCTTACGTGCCAGGGCGACTTTTGCGCGCTTCGAGCCTCGCCGCTTGGCGACATCCATCCCCCAGCGCTTGAGTTTTGAGAACCGCGTGATGCGCGACAGCAGAACGTTGGCAGCTTCATAGAGCGCCGTGCGCACCGTCTCGTCGCCGGCCAGCGTGATCCCGCCTGTGACGTCCTTCTCTCCCGATTGGTATTTCTTTGGCGTGAGCCCGAACAGCGCGCCTGCTGCCTTCGATTTTACGATGCGATGAGGGTTATCAATCGCCGACTTGTGGTAACAGCCACCAGGGGACCAACTCCCGGCACTGTCATCAACCGGCGACAGACCGCATCGTCACGCACAATTGCCAGCACAGCCTTGTGCAGCCTTCCGTACTCTGCCTTCAGGGCCGATCGTGCCGAAAGCATCGCACTGGCAATGCGCTCCAATGTCGCCTGACCGGCAACCAACTCTCGGATCCGCGCTTCGAAATTCCTCCGCGTCACCGGGCCAACCTTCAGCCCAAAGCCGCGCAAAATCCCGCGGATACTCAATTCCACGTCGATAAGTCGCCCGAGAAGCTGTTTGCGTGCGATCAGGAGGGCCCGGATCTCCTGCGCATCGATCGACTTTGCGTGTACCGTCCGAAACCATCCCATCCGGATCAACTGGGCGATCCCGCGGGCATCCTTGCGATCCGTCTTGACCGTCATCGCCGATAGTGCGGCCTTTACGTGACGCGTTTCCAGCAGAATCGTTTCAAATCCTGCTTTTCTCAGCCCAGCATGCAGCCATTGCGACAGCGGCCCTGCCTCCAGCCCGATCCGCTTCACTGCAAAGCCAAGCGTCTCGAAAAATTCAACTAAGGCGTCGGGTTCGCTCGCGACCTTCGCCTCCTTCAGGATCTTACCCTGAGCATCCACAACGCACACGTTCGACAGTTCCAATGACACGTCGATTCCGGCATAGTTCTCCACGGCTGTCCTCCGTCTCTAGATGCTTGGGGCCGACTCTCGTCGTGACCCCGTTTCACCATCTATCGGGGGACAGCCACCATCATGACCCTTGCTCGGAGCAGGGCCCATTACGGCATCTAGCTCGCCACTCTCTTTTTCAGGTGAGCTTCGGGCTTCTGTAGCGCCGCCCGCCTCTCAGGAAGATAGTCATACCTGTTGTATATCTCATCGAGATCGGATTTGCCTCCACCGGTCACGTGGTTGAGCATGATCTCAGCGATTTCACGGGAGATCCCAGGTCGGGCAAGTGTAGATCGGAGAGTACGCCGAAGATCCCGTCCTTGCCATCCTGCACACCTGATTTCTTGTCGAGCTCCTTTTTCAGCTTGCCCCACGAGCCGTCGTTGAAGTGCGTGCCTTTGATGTGACCGGGGAAGTAGTAGTCGCTGTTTCTTGTCTCGCCAGTTGTCGCCCATCTTTTCTTGCTGATCGAGAGGCGCCCGCGCCATGGGAAGGATCGTAATTGCGTGGGCGCCTCCGTTCAAGGCAGGTCAAAAAGATCGGCGGCGGTCCGTTGGGGCCCCTCGACTCATCCTATTCTGGAAGAACAGGCTCTTCACCGAAGGGACGATTGATCACTGCGAGCACTTCAGGAGCGGCGTAAACTCGGTTGCGTGCGTATCCGGTCCGCTCGTGCAGAATGCCGGCTTCCTCCAACTGCGCAATGCCCTGATTTATTTGTGCGGGGGTGACATCGAGCAGTTCGCTAAGCCGCTTTGCCGTCACCACCGGATAATTGTGAAGTTCGTCGAGCGCTCTCCTGGCCGCAGATCCCCTTCGGAATTTTCGGCGGCCCCTCCATCGCTCGGATAGTTCCGACAGCGCTGTGCGCGTCCGGATGAGCTCTTCGACGGTACCGGTCACGGCGTCGGCCATGAAGGTGATGACGGGCTCCCATTCGAGCCGTTGTTGTGCATCCTTGAGCGAGGCGTAGTACGTGCCCTTTTTGCTTTCGATGTAAGGTGAAAGGTACAGGGGCACATGCTTCTCCGCAGCCATCATGAGCGGAAGCAGAAGGCGACCGACACGACCGTTGCCGTCCCGGAAGGGGTGCACCGCCTCAAAATGAGCGTGAGCAATCGCCATGCGCGTAATGAACCCTTGCGTCATCTGCTGCATCCCCTCATTCCGGAGGTAGTCGACCGTTTGCGCGAGGCAGTCAGGAACATCGGCAGGAGGCGGAGGATTCCAACTTGAATATGCGATGTCTTTACTCCCGCCGATCCACACGACGCGCGCTCGAAGTTCGCCGGGAACGTCCTGGTAATCCGGATCGTCCTTCATCACGGCCCGATGGAGATCCCTGATCAGGTCCATCGTGAATACGCCGTAGCCTTCCTTGGCGGCTCTCGGGATGAATCCGTCCAAGGCGACAGCGTAGTTGCGGACTTGGCGCGTTTCGTCCCGGGCACCATTGTCGCCGGTCTCCTCGACGGAAAGCAATTCGTCGAGAGTGCTCTGAGTGCCTTCGATCGACGAGGAACTGACCGCCTCGCGTCTGGTCAGGACCCGGCTGACGATGTAGGGGTCCTTCATTTGGGCCGCGATGGCGTCGACCTTGCCGAAGGCCGCCTGAGCGGCTTCGAGGGCCTTCGTCGCTCCGGGAGCGAACACGCCGTCTTCTGGTGGCGCCGGAGGCACGATCCCGTAATGGGAATCGTAGGGCGGCGGCAGCCGCTTCAGGGTCTCTCGGATCGTATGGCTGAGATCGCTGCGCTTCATTGGAACCCAAACTAAAAGGCCGAACTTCCTATTTATATTTTGGTTTTTTGATAAAGACCACAACATGGCGCGATCGCGGGACGCTTATTTTGGCTTTCGCAAAAGTGGCGGTGCCCACTCGACCTTAGGTTCTCTATATGTTCCAATCGAGAGACGGCCCTGCCTCAGCTTGAATTATTGTCGCCTGACGGTGTCAAAATACCGTAAGGAACCTAACAGTAAACCTGTTGTTGACATACGTTTCGAGATTATCTCCAGTAGACAACCAGAGAGAGTATGCCGCTTAGGCTGGTGACATCATGTCCCACTTCTTCCATGAAATCGCGACCCCCCGCGTGAGCTTCAATGAAGGCTTCAAGGCCTTTTTTGGCTTCGCCGTGCTCGCTATTGTCTTGGTCGGTGCAATCATAGGCTTCATTAGCGAATCGAGGCTATCATTCGGTCTCGGTGTCATCAGCGGCGTAGTTGGCGGGGCTACCGGTTTTGTCGTGGCAAACTTTCTCGTGGGTCGTTCCAAGAGATGAGGATAGCGTCTTTATATTTATAGGCGCCGTTCTCATTCTGTATGTAATTTTCGCTTACCTCTTAGATCTTCTCAGAAAACCTCAAACTACCGACGCGAATAAAGCGATCTTTGATCGCTGTTTCAACGCGGGTACGTTCGCAAGCTCCTTGATCCTGCTAATTGGCGTCTTCGTCCCGGACACCCTCAAGGCGATCGGAAATTTAAAGCCATTTCTGTTGTTCGCCGGAGTAGCTGGCGGAGCCTATAGTTTTAGGGCTCTTCTCCTTGGGTAAGAGCGCTTCTTCGGCGGGTCTTCGCGCTGATCGATTAGCATCACGATGTCGTTCATTTCCAGCGGAGAGGAGACAAGGCCGGCGGCTATCGCGGGCGTCATCCGAAGCGTCTTATGCTGCTTGATGAAATTGTACCAGACGAAATAGAGCGAGAGTGCGCGATAGTGGTTCTCCACTTTCTTTGAGAAGGCATTGGTGAGCCGAGTAAAGCGGCGCATCGACATGCGCATGGTGAGATCCTGGCGCTCCACGTAGGACATGGAAATGTGCGCGACGTCAGGCGAACCAAGGATCAGGTCCTTATCGATGCCGATCAGCTTTGCGGGGCTGTAGCGCTTCTGCGGTTGCGGGTCGCTGTGGGATACCACGGCTCCAGCCGCATCGGCGGCCTAGTCAAGTCGGCCAAATTTCAAACTCAGGCATGACCCGACAGACGGCTTCCGAAAGGCCCGCGAGCTGGCGCACGCCGACCTCAAAGCAGACGGAAAAGATGGCCGGCGCCGGCGGCAGGGACGCACCCAACGCACGCCAGACAGGCCCGGCGGACCCGATGCCGGCCGAATATTGGGATGCCGTCCTGAAGGACGCCGGCGCCGACGCTGACAGACCGGTCCCCCTATCCAGCTATCCAGTCGCGGAGGCTTTCGGAGATCGACCAGCACGTGCTGCGGGCCTCCTGCAGTCGATGCGGCCGCATCGTCGAAATTCAGAAAACCGATGCCTACGGGCTATACGGTCCGGATGCGGGCTGGAAGGACGTCGAGCAACGGCTCCTCGACGCCACCACCCGTCAGTGGCGGCGACCGAGCGACTATTGGCGCGGGTCGAACGGCGCCGCATTCAAGCAAGCGCATGATCCAGCCTGATCCACGCTCCCTCGTCCCTTCCATTTACGAAAACACCGCGGCTTTTGCTTCATCGTGTTCGACGGCCACTCAGCGCCGTTCGACTGGGGAATCCGCGAGACCCGCGGCCCTCATAAATGCAAGGTGTGTTTACCGCCGCATTGCGCAGCTCTTAGATCAGAATGCGCCCGACGTGCTCGTCATCCAGGATACCTGCGAACGGGAAGCACGCTCTGGCCGAAACGATTGCAAATATAGTGCCGCCGCCACGCAAACCCTCGATGAGCGAAGATCATCGAATGGGGTTCTTCGATGCCGCGCGGCACCGGCGCTGACATACTTTCGACGAAAGCGGCTCGACGAGTGCACGAGATAGGCGCTGCAGCAGTGCTGCCCGTCAATGTCGTGGCGGCCCAAGAGGTCCTTCAATGGTTATTGCTCGCTCAGGCATTCTGCCCTGCAAGACGAAAAACGTGGGTAGGGTTCGGTTCAGTATATGAAGCGCATAGCCCAACGGAACGTTTGCCTCATGCGCGGCGTGCTTCACCTGATCTAGCGGCACAAGGGACGACGCCGGTGGTTCCGCTGCCCTGACTTCCAATCTTAGCTTTTGAATTTCAAGCTCCCTCTTTAAGCTTTCCAGGTCGAGAAGACTGCGCTCCTTTTCTATCTTTTGGGTTTCCTGGCCGACCTTCTTGGTTTCGGCCACGGTGCGACGCCAGTTCAGAACAGTCTCAATCGCGCCCGCGGCCGCAAGTATGCCGCCACCTGCATAGACGGGGAGAAGAACCGGCGCGGAAATGATGCCTGCACCGCAGGCCGCCACAACCATTAATCCAAAACCCAACAGACCCGGTCCAGCAAGTGCGAACGAAACGGATCCCGCACTGACCTGGGCGTGAGGCATGACTGTTGACACCCCAAATGGCCGATTAGCAGCCATGAGGACAATCATCAATTGGCTCAAAGCAACTGCATCGGCAGCGAGTTCGCCAAGAGGAATCCCATTTTCATCAGTGGGCGACGGCGAAGAAAACCGTACCTTGAACGCTGTGGCAACTCCTTCGGATACGGCGTGGCCGACTTTCAAGTCTCCTTGATTCACCAGAGCAGCGACGTCATCATCGGACGGGTCGATCCATCTGAGGATTAAGGGAGCGAGATTGCTACGATTGTTTTGCACCCATGCTTCACCTTCCGGAACGCTTCCATATCCATCCTTCTTAAGGACCGATGGCCGCGTATCGGACACACCTGCGGCACGCATGAGTTCCTGCTTCTCGAGTTCAGGAAGTTGGCTGAATAGGCGATAGAGCGTGGTTTCATCGGCCATGCTACCCCTCCCTTGGATCCCTGATCTGTTCAGTTGGGACTTAGGCGTAAACAGAGTCAGAAACTACTCGTCGGCGTCCCCAGGATGCTTATTACCAATCGAATGGGTTCGGAAATGGCGCCTTTCCCTAATCAGGATCTGGCGTGCAGTGCCGACTCCACAGCGCTTGTGCCGTGTGCAGCGACTGGCCGCTTCCGGCGATTGTCGGGAATGCGCAGACCATCCTCTCGCTTCCGGTGTTCGCTGCGATGGCCGACGCGATCTTCACGTGCAAAACGGGCGCTCTTAGCGAGCGAACTAAATTGCTCGCTTACAACTCCCTTCTTCTTCGTGATCACATAGCCGCCTCTTGTCATGCTGAATGGCTTTCGGAGCAGCCCAAGATGGTCAAATTTGGTGCCGGGCGGGTGCTTGAACGGCTCAAACCAGGCCGGATGTACGAAGTTCGACATCGGAATGCCGTCGACCAGAAAAGTATCTTCCTCGACCGGGTCGCTCATTTCATAAGCGTACTCGGTGCCGTCTGCCGCTTCCGCCCAAAGGTTTGCGAGCGGGTCGATCACCATTTCGAACAGTTCGTGCGACGCAGTGACGCTGACCAATTGGTGGTCCGCCAACGTGGTTCTGACGAACACTTTGGAAACGGGCTGTCCGCCTTTTGTGAGGTCGTGATAGCCGAGCGCACCAGCCGCGTCGGCATCGTTGAAATAAACAAATTGCCAATCAGAGGGCTTTGCAGCGTCGGTATTGTATAGCTTTACGGGGTAGCCCCACACTGGGAGAAAGTAGGTGTCATAGCACTTCTGAAGCGCTCGCGTCAGCTTTTCAAAAGGTATACCCAGATCGACGGTTGCCTTATTGATACAGGCAATGGTGACCTGGCCGCCCTGTCCAGCCTGAGCTGCACGAATCACTTTCATGATTGTCCTCCCTAAGCCGCGCCCCAGTCAGCCTGGCGCTCTCACCACATCCTACCGCTTTCCTGATGCCGAAGAGTGAACTGGATCACAGGTTAAGATGATAAACGCGGGTGAGTAAGCGGACCGGCGATCATGGGACCCGAGCCCGTATCCACCCGAATGGCTCTCCACAGTCGGGAAAGTCTCGCAGTTCATGAAGCGTCGATAGGTGCAATGATTTGCACTGCTTGTGCGATCTCAGGAAGGTTACTCAACGCATCTGACTTCGCCGCGACACGCGTTGTCGCGTTCGTCGCCAAACCTCTCGCAGATGAACGAGCGTCACGAACGAACGTAAATAAATGAGCGGGGAATTTAGTCCCCGCTGAGGGCTGGAGCCCTTATTCAGAAATGAGCAGCTCCGATTTCAATTCCAAATGCGCCTGATTCTGGATCTTCATGATGGCTCGGTGCTTTCTCGCAGCGTCAATCACCTGGGCAAGATCAAGGTTTTGAATGATCAACAACCCCGTAGCCGCCGGCAAAGTAGTTACGGGTCCCATCGGCCCCTTGGGGCCTTGAGGAACCAGTGGCTTCCCCGTGTCCTCCTCCACAGCTCAAGCTCCCATGTCCTCCGTCCCCACCTTGCTAACCCAGCCCTCCGTCTCCGACGGCCCCGTTAGCGCCTGCGGGAGCGGAGAAGGAATACGCGCTCGTGGGCAACGGGATCTTTCCAACATTGATTATTCTAGCGTTCCTCAGTGCCTACCCGCGCCTCCTGCCACCCGGGGCGCCCTGGATTCCTCTTATTCCGTCAACGCTGTTACATCCGCTTTGCGTGTACAGCGCCGCCCAACGTGTCCAGATCCCCGGGGGAACGATAGGTGGTCCGGAAGTTGCGCTGTTAAACTTAGTCGCGGCGCGGCGGACCGCGGCCTTCCTGTGAACCAGTTCACAACCATCCAGCGAATTGGCCGTTATGTTACCGTAGTTGTATTATGCCGCTCTCCTGAGCGTCGGGGTCATTCCTGGACTGGATTCGCATACGAAAGCCTTAGAGGCGGCACGACCTATTTGCCGGCACAGCAGGGAATTGGGAGCCATTTGTGATTGGAAATGCGCCGTCGCTAAGCAGATTTGTGGTTCGGATGGGAAGTCTAGGCTGGATGGTTTACGATCGAGAGCGCAAGGGGCCTGCGCTGATTGGAAGCGAGTGGGCAGCCAATTTGACGAAGGAGCAGGCAGAGCGTGAGCTCCACATCCTCTCCCTTTCAGCAGGAAAACAAACGGGCTAACCTCTGCCCAGACAGGCGGCTTGCAATCATAAGCTGCGAGAGGCCCGATCGCCGCCGTCTTCTGCGGAAGCCGGCGGGGCCAACTGAAGCGGTCCACCAGCCCCCGCGAAGGTCCGGTCCTACTCGCTCAGCTCGGGCAAGCTGCAGTTGAACTGACCTTGTCGGCTCGCCCACGCCTTTTTGTTTGGTATCCAATCTGGTGAGTGGACGGCCAAAATGTATGGCATACCTTTTCGTCGCAAGCGTGCATACCTATCGCGTCGAGATTAAGCCGCTTGCTGTCGCAACTATCCAACGATTGCCCCATCGCACGATCGAGTCGACCCGCCCGATGCCGGGGATCACGTCGCCCCGTGCAGCCATTCGAATCCCATCGGGCCCTTCAAGCACCGCCGTTCCGCCGCGAACGTCGAGGACTGCCCAGCCGACCACAGTCGTCGGCGGTGTCTCGGGGACCGACATAAGCGGCGTCGTAGGCCGGACCGCCCCCCGTCACAGACATGTCCGGCTCAACAGCATCCCCCGATTGCGCCCCACTCGACGCTTTAGTCAGAGACTTCGGAGCAAGGTTCGCGGTGACTGTGGCGGACTGACTTAGACGAGGCGGTGTTCGCCAGCTTGATTCTGATGCTAGCTTTCGGGCGCTTTCGACCTTACCGCTCAATTTTGTGTCCGGCATGCGGCGCGAAGCCGTTTCTATCTGAGCAATTCGATAGACAGCTGAGACAGCTGCTGGGGCATACCAAGCACCAGCCCACCCCAATCCAAAGCCTCCAACCAATGCGACCCCGACGACCCAAATAGCGGATTTTGAATGGCCGCTTGGCGCCAACAGCGCCTGGATCTCATCACGATTGGAGGTCGAGAAATCCAGTTGGTCGAGCGTGACGGGCCACGCGACCTCGCCATGTCCGCGATCGTCGACCGCCTCAATCCTTTCCAAGGTATTCGCATGGCGAAATTGCATGCTCGGGTCCCTTGTGGTCCCTAATGATCATGCCGGGAACTAAACCAATTCTTAACAGCCGTCCCCGCAGCACGAATAAGTCAGCGACAGGTCGCGCAAGAAACCAAAAGTGAGATCTCTGGCGACCGGCGGCAGCTCGTCTCCACGACCGTTTGCGGCCTTGTGCGGCTGGCACGGCGCTGTATTAGGACCGCGATCTCGGTACGAGCACCGCTCTGATGTCGGCGAGCCCCATCGCCGAGCACATGCCGCCCGCCCACGTTCTCGGTGTCGAGCCAAGATCAATTCGATGTTGCGCCACTTCTAGCGGCCGCGCAGGCCAACGATACGCTGACTGGGTCCGAAGCTCCGACTACGCCGATCGACGCGCTTATGCTCATTGCAGAGGCCCGCAACGAGGCGCCGAGCCGGACGGCAACTTGGCTGGGCGCACTTTTGATGATGCTGGCGATGCTCTCCATGTTGAGCTCGAGCCGCTCGCTTCGGCACGCATTCAGATTGCACCCTGAGGCGCACCGCACCGGCCTGTATTACGGTAGGCGCCGTCGGGATCGAAGAGTCCGGACGCCGGTCTAGCCGAATTGCCACGCGTACAAACGTTCCTCGCGCCAGCGCTTTCTTTAGCACTGCCTTAAACGAACCTATCGACTACGATGGCGGCCCCCTAGAGGATGGGACTTCCATCATGCGGTACAAAGTGTTCGTGGTGGACAGAGACAGGCAAGTGATTTGCGCTGCAAAGCTCGACTGCATCGACGAGCAGGCGGCGGGACGTCGAGCCGAACAAATCTATAGCGGGCACGACGTTGAGCTTTGGGACGGCGATTGGCTCGTCGCCATGTTTCGAGGTGAAGCGTCGAACATCCAGGCGATGGGCCAACACCGTCAGAGTAGCCTCCCACAGGTCAGCGTCAGCCACTCGCAATCGCGGTTAATGGTCGTCTTGGTCTAACTCTCGCAACAGTCGACGAAGGAAGTCGCTGGCGTGGTTGTATTGTGCGGCGCCGTCCAGGATCTGATGAGCGAGTGGTGACATAATGTTGCCAATAGCGTCCGAGCCAATCAGCTCGGTCCGAGATGACCACAACTCCAACAGCCCGTCGGGGATGTGTTCGCTCGATCCGAATAGTTTGAGGAGCCGGCCCTCGGCGATACCGTTGTGATCATGGTGGGCCTTGGCCGCATAAAAGGCGAACAAGCCCCGAAAGGCGTCACGGGAAACGGCAGGCTTAGCCATCGCGTGTCCCCACAGAAGTTCAAATGAATTTGCGAAATCCGGAACTGAACGGAGCCTATTCCCTCGAATCCTCACATGAAGAAGATTCTACAGCAGACCGGGAAAACGCGGCAAGCTCTTTTATTTACGTTAGATGTGCCAACTGCCTGGGCGTGTCCAAACCCGTCTTTTACGAGCTCTCTTCTAGGTTGCGTTATCCCCTGCTGGTCCGTCGCCCTGGGTCCGGGTGAGAGCGATAACGCCTCGCGCTCACGCGACGCCGGCCGTTCATACGGATCGATGCCGATCTTAGCTTACAACTCGACAAGGTCGGTCGTCCGCCTGAGCTAGTTGCGGCGAGATGAGGTTCAACGGCCTCTTCAGCAAAGAGACAACCGGTGGCGCTAAGTGACCAATCTCTCGCAATCACAGCGAAGGGTGGCCTCTACGCGAGGCGCATGCCACGGCCGCGATCGTCCATCCAAGCATGAGTCAACGCATCACTTCTGTGCAGCTCGTCAGCGACGCAAAACAGGAAGAGCCCAACACTCCGCGCACTATTCAGCCGCTTGGAAGTCTCGATCACGGAGAGGACACGTCGCGCACCTGTGGCTCAAGCCATTCCGGTGCCTTAAGTCGCCATCAGCCGACCACTTCCTTCCAAGTCATCGCCTAGGTCCGCTGGGGTTGGGGCCGTCGCCACCGCTGTTACGTGTCAGCTGACATCCGATTGACAACAACGTTCGGTTTTCTAATGCCGACAAATGTCAAAAAGCCTGTCGTATTGCTCTAAGCGTAGTCCTTCAGGCCACGCTGCATCGCTGCGAGTTGAATTGCTGGACAGCAAGAGAGACGCGACGATCAAAGAACGAAACACTTCCGCCCCGATAAAATTGCAATTGAAAATTGCGGCACAACCACGTAACAATCCTATGGTCAATATTCCTGATCGTTACCAGCATCGTGTCACTTCTTCTGTTGTTCAATCGCGCCCACTCGACGGCGTCGACGCGCGGTCCGATAGCAACTGCCTCTAATTCCGACGTCTCCCTCTAGACCTGACTTCGATATTCCGATTTTTTGTTTCAACCTCGCGGAGGGAATTCCGTGGCTCATAGTCCGTCTCTGTTTTTCTATCTTCGGATCAGCGTCCTGTTCATCGTGGGTGCCTTGTTGCCTCGTGCGGGATACGCAGAATGCGTCGCCGATCCTCAGTGGTTACCGAAAACCCCAGCTCCGACGTTTGATCGGCCGCCCCCCCATCCGGAGCCTGACTGCGTCTTCTACAAGCCAGCCTGGCAGAACTTTTTGCTCGCAGCCCAGCCCACGAACGGAAGTCCGGCCTTCTTGTCTTATTCGACCATCGGCGACGTCTTCGGGCCTGCCGTCGCACCAACGTTCGCGGCTAAAAGGCTGAACTTGCTGGCCTTGGCACCGCGCGCGCTAAAAGGATCGAATGATCCTACGACCGACACGCCGCGGCTTCCGGGACCGAACAGCGCAACGTCGATAAACGCGGGCGTGCGCCAGGCGGGTTTCGCCGGGCTTCTAATCGATCAAGGCGGCCAACCGATCTTCTACGCGATCCATATGAACCAGACCTTCGCTGACTTTGTCCGGTCGAAGCAGTTGACCAGCAAGGCCGCCGTCGAGAACGCCGACCCAAACCTCGAACTCCCGAAAGGAGCGGTTGAGCTGAAATCGGCTTGGCGGGTCGTCCCAAAGGGAAACGTTCCCGCGAACTACATCACAGTCGAGGCGAGTGTCCCAACCTTGAAGCGCAACGGACAGCTCCTAGAAGTCGACGAAACTGCCCCACCGCGGAGCGAGACCGTCGCGCTGCTCGCCCTCCACGTGGTCTTTATACCAGACGGGCATCCGGAATTCGTTTGGGCGACGTTCGAGCACGTCGACGCGAACGGCACGCGCGACCTCGCACCAGCCGCCGCTTCCCAACCATCTCCCGATAACGGACTGCCCGGCGGCGTGGATGGCCCGGTCAAGGCGCAAGACTTCGTTTTATACAAGGGTGGCACTCTTGCTTCCGCGGCAAATCAGTTCTTGACGGACGCCATAATGGCATCGTCGTTCGACGAGAGAAGCCAGACGTTTCTCAGCGGCGGCAAGCCGCTACAAACGTCGATTTATCGCATGTTTCCTGGATCGAAATCCGCTGGCGCCGGGACGGATGAAGACGAAGATATCGTGGATCTCAACAAGTCCATGACGTCGCTTTTCGCGCAGAATGCGCCGAACGATCCGCGCCGCAATTACCGACTCGTCGGTGCGATCTGGATGGACAAGCCCGAGCGCTTTGCGGCCGGCATGAAGATTGAAAATCCGGCAGGCATGACCACGGACGATCCTGCGGCGGTCGTCGCCGGTGAAGACGGCCTCTCCAGCATGGCCATGGAGTCCTTCACTCAGAACAGTTTCGTGAACTGTTTCAGTTGTCACGATACCCGCGTCGTAAAGGATCTGAACGGCAACGTCGTCCTGAAGGCGAAGAAACTGAACGTCAGTCACATATTCTCTAAGTTCGTCATCGATTCAAAGTAGCCGCGAGGGAGGGGAAAATGGGTTTCGGGCGAGTGAAGGAAATTCTCGATCAAGGTATGGCGACGTGGCAGCAAGCCAACGGGGAAGCCGATCTCAGTGGCCACGGTGCCAGTTTCAAATGGGATACGAAGGCAAACCTGCTCGCAGCGATCGGGCACGGAAAGCGCCTAATCCAACCTGAGCTGATCGGGCACGACGGAGCGAGTACGAATCTGGTCGTGGATCTGCGAACGGGTATCAGCAGCCCCGCGCTTCGGATGCCCAAGGGCGGTCCGTTCATACCCGACCCTGAAGTCCTCGAGATCGTCGACTGGATCAATCAAGGATGCCCCGATTGAATGTAGCGCATCGCGCCCGTTGCCGGGGTCCGACCGCGGAAAAACGATGGAGGTCACGCGCCGCAGGACGATATTGATGTATGCTGCAGCACGTGGCTCGCCCGAGATATTGGTCGAAGCGGCCACACGAGCTCAGACCGGTACCGTTGCGGATATGCCAGACATCCAATTCAAGCCTGATATCGCTGCCGAGCCAAGTGGCGTCCAATGACCTCGTCCATTGCTGGGCGATAAGCAAGGAACGGTGCATGCGCCCTGTCCTGCAGCGGACGCCAGACTGTTCCGAGCATCGTCAGCTCAAAGGCCACAGGCTTGTCAGCTGAGCTACCCTCTCAAATGAGTTCGAACTTCTGCAGCGCAGCTCGCTTCTCACGTAGATGATCATCCCTGCCATATATTGCGGAAAACAATTATGCTCATTCTTGATCGAACCAATCGTTCGCCCCGCGAACCACCCGTGCTCCACATGGGCTTAGCCACGAGCACGAACAGCAGGTGAAACAAAGCGGCAAGACGGAGCACTAGGGCATCGCGTTTTAGGGCTATTTGCCCGCACCTCCTAACGCCAGCACACTAGTCTTCGCTATTGCAATTTTGGCGTGATTGCTATCTGTTGATGCTTTAACAACTTTACATTGCTGGGCGCATTTTTTAGAGGGGCTTCGATGAAAAGGCCGTCAAAGAGCGGTTCTCGCGGAAAGAAAGCAGCTGCCAAAAGGCGTATATTTAAAGCGGCTCGCAAAAAAAAGGGCGCCACACGAAAAACCGCAGCGAAGAAGAAGGCTGCAACCACAGCGCAGGTACGCGCGGCAGTACCAGAGCGCATGGGAGCGCTCGGTTGCTGCACGATCAAGCCTCCGGGCGAGGCAGACTTTCATATTCCTCATCTCACAAAGAAAGACTGCTGCGAGCGGGCGAGAGCCTTGGGCGCGGTGTGCCACTGGAGACCGGGTGAGTGCGCTTAGGGTTAGTGCGATAAACGCACTTGCAACTAATTGTTGGGGGGGGCAAGCGATTGCATTACGCGTACCGATTTCCTCTAACCCTCATTTTACTTGGCGCGTGCTCCGGCTGTGCCGTCCCCCGTTACGACGTTCCTTATGACAAGGCAGGCCAGCCAACAGTTGCGTCGATCGTAGCTCGAGTTCAATGCGAGATTCGGGATATGGTTCGGGATGATCGACCTACTGATCCCGTGACGTTCAGTCGAAATTTCTTGCTGGATGGTGACTACGATGTAGAGGTGTCGTTATCACTCGATGTAAATGATACCGGCGGCCTTACACCTAGCCTTTCCTATGTAACCCCGCTGGCTGCTGCTGCCACTACGCTGACCGTTGCTGGCAGCGCCAATTTGAGCGAATCGCGCGAGCACAATTTCACCGAAAACATTCAGCTTTCGACTCGGAAGATTTTCCTGGACTGGAAGAACGGCGTCGATCCTCATGAATGCCCGCTTGTTGCGGACACCCCCCTCGCCGGAACGCTTGGCATTATCGACATGGTCGCAATGGCCAACAGCACCGCAGATTTGGACGAAAGTCGCAAGCTGACAGACGCGGGAGTTTTTGGCGGCTCAATCCAATTCGTGGTCACAAAGAAGATCACCGCGACAGGACCGACGTGGACGCTTGTGAGATTCAACAACATCTCTGCACTAGCAGATTTTTCTCAGGTGAACACAGACAAAATCACTCTGGCCTTCGCACTTGGTCCCAACGTCGGAAAGCCGATGCGCGTAGCGAGAGCGCGTAACCGCTACAATCCTTACGCACATGATTTCTTACAGCAGCTTCTAACAAGCTCAATCAATACTCAACTCACTAGGTTGCAGAACACGCTTCGCTGATTCAACAAGGCCATTAGGAGGCTGCGATGATACCGTTTGTTACAGTCGCAGAGATCGAAGAAGCGGCAAGAGGCAAGAACCATACAAGAGGCGCACGATGGTCATTTGCATCCGGTCAATTGCGACCCGGCCATAACAGATAGAGTTATAAAGAAGACGATGCTCGGCCTAGCCAAGAAGTTCGGGCCGGGTGGCATCAATAAGGCGATCGATCTTTTTGGCGCGACGTTTGCGGGATGAATTTCAGCAACGATCGCCTGTGAGACTGGCAAGGATGTGACTTCGGCCATCTTTGGTCCAACTGCCAGATTGCAAGATCGTGGGAAGGCACTTCTCGCCGTACCGCTACAAAGTCGAAAGCTGTTCGTGCAACTCAAACGCGCTCATGCGCTTTTGGCAAACATTATTATCTGCCGTGGGCAGTATCATGCCGAGATCCTTGCTCCCGGAGCAATCAAGTTTGGGCCGAGGTTATTTGACTCCAGTAACGAAAATGGGTCATCGAATCTCACCCGTCGCTCACGGCGCCCAACAGCCTCTTGCGTCTGGCGTTCGCGAGATTTTTCGCGAATGTGAACCAAGCCACAAAGGCCCGCACCTCAAAACGATAAAGATGCGAAACTACCAGTTGTAGCGCACGGCTCTTGAACCCAGCCGCGGACGATCATTCCACCAAGTGATTGAGGGAGAATGTCCATGAGCGATCGCAAGGTCTTTACAGACAGCGTCACCGAATTGCCCACCCAGCCCGGAGTGACCAAGAGTGGCCTAATGGTGGCTCACGCAAGGAGCGACACCCGCAATGAAACGATGGAATTGCTCTTTTCACTCGAGATGCCTGACAAGGACGATCTGGAAAAGCGTGTTGCTGAGGGCGAGGTACTATCTGCCGAGCAATTGAGTCAGAAGTACCGGCCCAAAAAGGCCGACGTTGACGCGCTCAAATCTTGGTTGACGGAACAAGGTTTCACCGTCGTCGGCGAGAGCCCGGGCGACACCGGAATATACGCCAAGGCCACTGTCGGTCAGATCGAACAAAGCCTGGGCGTCCAAATGGTGAAGGTTACGAAACAAGGAATAACCTACACCGCCGCACAGAATGCGCCGAGCCTCCCCATATCCGTCGGCGCCCCCGTCCATGCCATCATCGGCCTGCAACCATTCCGTCACGCTCACAAGCACATGGCGCGCAAGCTTGTGCACGGCAATCGCGTCACTCTGGATCGGCACGGGCTCCCCTCGCCAAATATCGCCAATTCTCCACCATATCTTGTTGCCGAGATTCTCCATGCGTACAATGCGAACGCGTTGGGCGTCACCGGCGCAGGCCAGACGATTGCGATATTGATAGACACTTTTCCAAATGATCACGACATCACTGAGTTTTGGAAAGCAAACGGGATCGCCGTCGACCTGACAAGGATCGGCAAGATCAAGGTGGGCGCTGGCCATCTGCCCGCCCCCGAGGGAGAGGAGACGCTGGATGTCTCGTGGACCAGCGGAATCGCGCCTGGAGCGAAGATTAAAATCTACGCGACCGGTTCACTTCAGTTTGTGGCGCTCGATCGGGCCCTCGATCGGATCATTGCGGACGCATCGAACGATCCGAGCCTCAGACAGTTGTCAATAAGCCTTGGACTGGGTGAAACTTTCATGGGAGGCCCAAACGGCGAAGTGGCCACCCAGCATCAGAAATTACTCAGACTCGCTGCATTGGGTGTAAATGTCTTCGTGTCGAGCGGCGACGCCGGCTCCAATCCGAACAGCGACGGGCAAACCCCAAACGGCCCGCTTCAGGCGGAATATGCAGCCTCGGATACGGCAGTCGTTGCGGTCGGCGGGACCAGCTTGAGGCTCGCACCAGGGGACGGGTCCGTTGCTCAAGAGGATGGCTGGCCGGGCAGCGGGGGCGGTGACAGCATCTTCTTCACCCGCCCAATCTGGCAAACAGGCAAAGGCGTACCGACCGGAAGTAAAAGGTCGGTACCTGATGTGAGTGCGGCCGCCGATCCGAATGAAGGAGCGTTTCTGGTCCTGCACGGACAGCCCACCGGAATTGGTGGAACAAGCTGGGCTGCGCCAGTTTGGGCGGGTTTTTGCGCTCTTATCAATGAGTCACGCCAAAAAGCCGGACTACCCGCCCTTCCTTATTTGAATCCGCTGCTTTACCCACTCAACGGCACTGGTTGCTTCCGGGACATTACAGCCGGCAGCAATGGCGAATTCAGGGGCGGGGTCGGCTATGACCGCGTCACCGGCTTGGGGGCGCCGGACGTCAAGCAATTGATCGCTGCGTTGACGCAAGCACCAGTGCAGGCATCCGTCGCAGCGTAGAAGCTACACGAAGGGAGCCGCTACGGCTCACACCTGCCAATTTGCGAGACCGATGCAGAGCTGGCTCTAACCGACCAGCCCTGCATCGTTTCCTAAAGCAGCAGCAAAACAATTCTGTGCCGCGCGGTTTCGCGACACCATGGGCGGGCTCGATAATCTGCCTTGGCAGAAAAGGGCACCAAGCTCACAGGTTTTATCGTCTCTGTTCTCGCGGTACTCTTAGTCATACTTCAGTTCTTTGCTTGTCCTTTTTCCATTGAAGGTAACGGCCTCCGAGAACCGACGTCGCACCTAGTCGGTAGGGGTGCCTAAGAGACCAAAACAGCCGCCTCGTGCGGGCGTAGTTTAACGGTTAGAACGGCAGCTTCCCAATTTCATGACGCTGCAAATTCTCACAAGAGTGCGCGCGCCCACGGCGCAATGAAGGCAGCAAAACCGCAGTGGATACAAACTCGATCGCTTAGTGTCGGTCAAAGCGCCGACTGCATCCGATGCCGCCGGCGCCAGAGCCAGAGCTCTTGGTTTAGCGAAACGCCCGGTCCAGATAAGCGTCCAGACGCGCTTGAGTAACAGCATCCAGCGCACTCTGCTCATTCGCTGATCGTACATTGGATCTTTGAAGGGCGGACCGAGCCGCCAACCCAGGAGCCACGATCGCAGCCGCAGCTGTCTGCCGCGAAGCCGTTCGTTTCATCGTGTCGAGCGACAGACCAATGATCAGCGCGTGCTTATCCACTCTCGATCCGGAGATGCCGAGGCTTGCTGCGCTCGCCAATCCCCACCGGTTTCCCGAGGGTGCTACGATAACGTGCGGAGAGGCTGATCCTGTAATGGTCGTGGTGAATGTCAATGTATCTGCAAAAATCGTCGCGCTCGTTTTGTCAGGCGACAAATTCTTGATTTCATTGATCTCAAAGAAGGTCGAAACCAGTTCGTCGATGCCGATCTTTCCTGCGATCGGGTAAGTGTAGTTGGATGATTTGTAGTCGTAGCTCGGCCCACACTCCAGCTGGCCATTCTCCAAAAGATCTTCGGCTGTCTCACTCACAACGAAATGCCTGAGATTCTCGCGCCTGAAATCGCCGCTTGCCGACAGGCCGAGTCCTGCGGCCCCATTGGTGAACAACTTGACGGGATCGAGGACGCCGGAGGCGCCGTTGTCCTCAGTAATGTCGAAGGAAAAATCATAAGCTATGCCAGTCCTGATGTATCGATCGTAAATGACCTGCTCGATCCCGTTTAGACGAGTCCTGAGGTTCGACGGCCACTGTCTTCCGCGGAGAGCGCTGAGCTCATCAATCAAAGGGTTCGCCAGATCCTCCTTCCGGAAGAGTGCAATCGCCTTGTCCTGGATTGCCAGCCGACTTTCGCAGCGAATGTATTGCACAAGCTCAGACGTGCGCACCCCGGTAACATCCTGTTGGACAGGATGGAGCGAACAGCCCGCAAGAAAGACCGTTGCGATGCAGGCCAACGGCGGCTGCCATCGCCTTTCACCCCATGCTTGGCTTAAGATCTTCGTGCGAATGTCGGGGTGCTTAGACCGCCTTTGCAGCATGATTATTCTCAAAGCAACTTGTTGAAACAAAGTACGAATACACAACAAGCAACGAATGCCATTCCCGCCGGATCGCGGCCGGCGGAAATGGCATGATGCAGCGTTTAAATCGCCGACCGCCTTAAGGCAGCCACGCGCAGGAATAAACGAGGTACGAGGATGCGCGCTACAAATTCTCCGCTTGTGACCCAATCGTTTCATCTGCGAGGAAGGCTTGAGTACGTGAGGCCGACGGCGGGTCGCAGGAGCCCGCTCTCGATTCCAGTTGGTATCGCTTCTGGACTGTTGTCATTTTTCAGCCATGCCCTCGACAGGGCGCGCAACACACCAGGCTCTCAAGCTTCTTAGCCGCACAGACTAGAGCAGTTTCGGCGCCGCTTTTTTGCGTTCCCGCCCCAAGTTACGCCGAACAAAAGCGCGAGACATTGCTTTAAAGCCGCAAGATGTCGCTCCGAAGACATCCGATCGCAGCTTGTCGCGGGCCATCTCGCACCCTCTGCCTAGCCAGTGCGTATTCTTCCGATAGGCGGCCGTACTAAGCGTTTGCGATCAGGCTTTGCCAGCCACATCAAGGGAGTCATACGTCGGCAACCGATTTGCGCGACGACGCGGAAGTCGCGGCCATTCGGAGGAAAACTCCGCCGTCGCCGCGTAGAAGATATCGACATTCCCGGAACACTCCTGTACGGAAGTGCACAATGTTAAACGCGCTACCTACGAGCGTGACCGTAATTCAATCTTTTTCGAGACGCCCGTATGCTTGGGGCTCAATGCTTTCAATGTGAGCTGGCGCGAATGCTTGGTACCCGAGCCCACTTCTGTGGCTTGCCAGCGACCTCCATAAATATGTGAGGAGAGGACGCGATGACTGTGCGCGAGCAGCTGTTTACTTTGTTGCGCAACCTTCGATGGATAATTGTTCTGTCGGTAGCTATCTCGGTGTTGCTCTACCTGCCAGATCAAATTCAGGAGCTTTACCGGATAGCCGCCGACGACCTTGGTTGGGTGACATTCAAGGAGTTCGCTGGCTTGGGCGTGATTGCGATAGCGATTTGGGCAAGCGCCTTTCAGCTCACGACTGCATCCCTGCCGCAAATCCCCCAGCCTTCCGGGCGCCTAGCTTTCTATATAAGACTTGCTCCCGTGTTGCTTGGAGCACTGCCGATCATCGCCGCTACAGCAGGTCAATTCGCCTCGCGGCCGGCACGAAAGGTTGGCGAGGTCGAGGAAGTCGGAAGCATCTTCCGCATTCAAGACCAGGCGCTCGCGTTTGAGAGGAACGTGCTGTTCGTCCTCGCCATTACCATGCTGATCATGCTCGTCTGTTTCGTGGCATTTACTTGGCGAATGGGATCAAGAGATCGTTCGATTGATGTAGCGAGCCGCGCTAATAATGCTTACTTCATCCGTTACAGGTTTCTCGCGCTCTCGATCGGCGGCATCGTGCTGCTGACAGCAGCATTCCTTATGGTGCCTGATAGGCTCGCACAATTTGTCGGATCGTTCGGCGTGATCGCCCTCTTTGCGGTTTGCGTCCTTGGTCTTACGGTCCATTTTTCTCTCCTGACCATCAGATTTGCGTTTCCGTTTATTCCGGTTGTGTTCGGTGGGCTGTTTCTGCTTGCCTCCTTATTGGGAGGTGACGACCATGAACTACGTACCGTCTCTGAAGCAAACAGCTCGCCGGAAAAGGCGCGCATGTCCGCAGCCGCCGCATTCCGCGAGTGGCTTTTACAAAAACCGCGGGTAGAGGAAGCCAAGAGGCTCGGCGAATATCCCGTCTTCATTGTGGCGGCTCAAGGCGGAGGTATCTATGCCGCTAATAATGCCGCGCGGTTTCTTGCGCGGATGCAGGATCTCTGTCCGGCATTTCGCCAACATCTGTTTGCGATAAGCGGTGTGTCCGGGGGCAGCGTCGGTTCGGCAATCTTCGCCGCTGCGCTCCACGCGGAAAATGCGTCCCTTGATCCGAATGCCGTCGACGCAAAAACATGCCCCAAAATCGCGGATTTCCTGGCAGGGGTTGGACGGGTCCAAGATATTGATGCTCCTGGGCCGGTCGAGCAGCGCGTAGCAAGCGTTCTGGCAACAGATTTTCTGTCGCCTTTGGTTGCCGGCTTTCTGTTTACTGACTTCACTCAGATGTTTTCACCGCACGCGATCCCGGCCTTCGATCGCGCGCGCTTCCTCGAATACACGTTGGAGAACGCCGGTGACAGGGTCCTCCGCAGCAACAAGGGCAGCGACAATCAATCCAATCTGCTAAGGGCTGACTTCCAGTCCCATTGGGCGCCCGACAACAACATGCCCGCCCTGTTGTTCAACACGACGGATGCCGGCAGCGGCAAACGGGCCGTCATCTCTCCCTTTGATTTCGATTCGCTGCACCCCAAAGACACGGACCTGTGTGTTCTTGCCGCGCTTGAACGTCAGGGCACCGGGATGGACCAAACGGTCAAGAGCCACTCGCTGCATATTCCGCTGAGCACGGCCGCTTTCACGAGCGCACGTTTTCCGTGGGTGACGCCAGCGGCGACCGTCTCAGTCAAAAATGACTGCATAACCTCTCATCCGCAGGCGCGCCTGGTGGACGGCGGATATGTGGAGAACTCTGGGATTGAGACCGCGCTCGACCTGATTGAGAAGCTTAACGCCATCAAGGGCACCTCCGATGCGCCGAAATTCAGGATTTACCTGCTGTCCCTCGTCAGCGGGCAGTTCGGCGATCATGGTTCATTCATGTTCGGAGAGCTCATGGAGCCGGTGCGCGCGCTTCTAAGCACGCGGACCTCCCGTACCTATGTGGCCCTCAATCATGCAACCAGCATCGACCGTCGGCCCGACGTCGATGTGACGTCCAGTGTTCAGCGCTTTCCAACGTTCGGCCGGACGGACATAACAGGATTGTTTTATAGCCTTCCACTCGGCTGGACACTGTCCCAGAAGACCGAGGACATCATCTCATTGAGCAGCGGCCGTTTTTGGGACTGCGTGCCGAAGGACGACTTCGATCAGTCCCGCGAAAGGCAGAGCAATGCAGATTGCCTGCAAGTGAAGTTGTTCCATCTTCTGAATGGATCGGTCGCGACCGCATTTGAGACGCTGAAGGATGCCAAACTTGCACGGGCTGCCTACGCCGACGAGCTAGCGAAGGAATATCAACCAACTCCAAAGATCAAGCCGCAGCCATTACTTGCTTGTTATGAGAGCAATTGGTTGCAACAGCGCGGTTATGAGGAATATCAGGAAAAAGTCGCCGCCTACGAGCACCAGCTGAGTGAATCGCGCAAAGATTATTCGCCGGCCCCACGACCCGTTCCGCCATATCGCAAGAGCTATATGGCCTACTATCAGGCCGAGCAGGTCAAAGCCTTGTTGCAGGAATGGGATCGCGTCGAGGAAACGAATCCCCGTATCCTTGCCTATATTCTAGGATCCGTCTCATACGACAGCGCCGATTTTACTCGCAGCAGCGAGAACTTTTCTTACAGCGCGGTTTCTCAACTTCCGCAGAAATGGCGCGATCGCATTGACAAGAACAACTCAAGGCTCCTGGCCGCAAACAAGCCAGCGGTCGACGTGAACTCTTTGCTGAATCATCCCAAGGAACTGGCGAATTTCGTGCTCGCTTACGATGACAACGACTTTGGCAACCAGCCCGGAACGGACGACGGCTGGCTGTTTCGCCCGAGAGGAATGTATCAATTGGTCGGCCGTGAGCAGTATCAGGAAGCGCAGGATCAGATGGTGCAGCTACGCGAGCTACAAGGACTTGATCTGCTAACGCTACCCGACGCGCTATTTGATGCGAAGATCTCGGCTAAGGTTACGTTCGCTCACTTCCGACTGCACCGGTATAAGGACGGCCGGTTAGCTCCGCCGGACAACCGCCGAACGCTGTTCGAATTGCTCAAGGATCGTGGGAACGACTGGACAACGGTGCGCGCGTTGCAAACGGATATGACGCATCCAGCCGATCACGCGCGGGTCAATGCACGCAGTGAGATGTTCCTCGGCTGTATAGAGGAGGCGTTGCATCCGACGAAGCTCAAGACCTTGCAAAGCCAATTCTACGGTGAGGAATGAAGGATTTGATCCGGTCGCCCGCATTGCCTTGGCGAGGCGCGTAGCGGCGAGATGTAGTTGTTCGACAGCTGATGTTTAAATTTTTGCTCTTACAGGGGGATTTTCCAATGATCGCGAGGGGTCAAATCAACGGATCTCTGTTTCCGCGACGGCTCGCAAGCTTGCTAGCGGCAGGGTTGATGTTCGTCGCAGCTTTGGAGGTAGGAACGGCTCCCGCGCAAGCCGGGTCGAGGCCGCTTGCGCCCAATGATGTATCCATTCTCTTTCCTCCGCCGAAGTCGGCGGCCGACCTCGCCAATCTGATCGCCGTGTCCGATCTTGCGGGCCCTTCGGGATCGCCGCAGCGGCTGTTTTCCGACGCGGATTTCGCGCATTTTATCGCCAACGCCGAAAATCCGGAGCATCCGGGCGTGCCGGATTCGGGTGCACGGCACATTCAGTTTCCCGATGCCGTGAAAAAGATCGGCGCCTGGTTTGTGGCCGGCATCCGCATCGATCCGGGCGCGCCGGGATTGTCGCCGGAGATCATCGCGCAGTTTGGCCGACAACCACAGATCCGGCTCATCATTCAGCCGGTGACCAACGGGCCGGACGGCTTCAAGGTTCATGACACTGCAGGCCACCTTATCTTCAGCTTCACTCTCGCCCCGGACCCGCCTCTGGACGGTTGCGCGCCCTTCCCGCGATTCAAACCGGACGACGAAGCATTCAAGGCGATCCTTCGTGACGTCGCGTCCTTGCGCGATCAGCTTGGGGCAGGACAGTTTGGCAATGTCAAAGTCTCGACTGCGGGTGATCTGAATGTGCATCCGGGTCTTGTAGGAGCATCGGCAAAGGCGTTCCGCGATGCCCTCAAGGCTTTAATTGAGAAGCACCTCTCGCCGCAGCGTCTCAATACCATGGCCGTGATGGGCATCGCCCCGCCCGAACCCTGGATTTTCGTGTCGATGTTAAGGGTCCCGCAAGCAGGCCTAATCCCAGTACCCGGCCCTACGCTTGATGGAATGCACGTGGCACAGATGTTCAGCGCCGTCGGCGGAAAGCACGTGGTCCCGCAACCGGGCACGAACAATCAAAACCCTGTCACCTGTCGACACGCGGCGTTGCAAAATCCGCCCTTGCCCCAAGGTAATCGTAAGGGTGTTTCGACCTCCGAGTTCATCGATGGTAACGTGCCCAACAGCCGCATCATCGAGATCGTCAATACCATTGCCGATACGAAGAAGAGCCACTTCTTCAATACCGATTGCGTGAGCTGTCACACCGAGACGGCACAGCCACTCGCCCGGAAAATTCCAAATTTCGTAGCGCTGGGCGTCAACCGCGCGGTGTGGCCGAAAGAAAACTGGAATGTTCGCAACTTCGGTTGGTTCCCATCCTTTTTGCGCGGCGGCCCGGCAGCGGCGACGATAACCAGGCGCGCGGCAGCCGAGACGTCCGACGTTGTCGCCTTCATCAATAGCCAATTGCTGAACAAGTAACAGAGACCGTCGCCGTTTCCGGTAGCCTGCCGGGTCGGCTGGACGGATGAAAAAGATGGATGGAGTCCTTGCTATGGGCAGACCTTCTTTTGGCTCTCGTCTTTATTCCTGGTTGATGCGCTGGCCTCATATCACCAGCCTGTTATTAGCAACCATCGTTGTCGTGATCGTGGCGGCCGGCCTGGTGTATTTCGCCCCGGAGAAGGTTCGCGACGCAGCCCTTAAGATCAAGAACGATGCCAATCTCGTCGCTCAATTACTGCCTGCGACGCTGCCCGAGCCATCAAAAATCGAAAGCGCTTATTGGCTCCCGCAAAATTGGAGCGCCCGCCAGCGTTACTGGTTTCACCACACATCGCAGGGAACAGCGACCATCCCTGTCCCTTATCAGTGGTTTTTGGCCCTGGAACGCCCGGAGCTGTCCTTCTCTTACACGAGCTTAACGGACGAGAACTACCTGCGCCGCCTCGGCTTCATTCCCAGTCCTGGCTCAAAGGACTTCGCGGGTATTGCGCCCGCATACGGTTATCACGACGATGCGCCGAATGGGGACATAGCCAACCACGGTTGGACTCCAAGCGCGCCCGCGAACCCGAATGCTTTGCCGGTCGGCTTTGCCATCCTCAAGGGCGGTGTCGATCCGGCGACTGGCGTCCCGTATGAAGATCAGATTGGGCTAACCTGCGCCGCCTGTCATACGGGCCATCTCGAATACAAGAATGTCAGCATACGGTTCGACGGCGGGCCGGCGATGGTCAATCTTGGCGAGGTTGAAAGAGCCGTCGGGCTGTCTATCGGCTACACGCTGATCTTACCATGGCGTTTCGAGCGTTTCGCCAGCAAGCTGGAGCAGATCAAAGGGCAGAGCGTCGATCGAAATCAGCTTCGAAGCGATCTTGAGCTAGCACTCCAAAAGATCAAGAAGCAGAAGGCAGAGACCGACAGACTTTTGACGCGACAGGGAGTGGCGGATCTCGATGAAGGGTTCGGTCGACTTGATGCGCTGAACCGGATCGGGAACCAGGTTTTCTATAGCAATCTACTCGATCCCTTGACCGGCGAACTGTCCGAGCCACTCCTCAAGGGCAACTTCGCGCGCCACGATGCCCCCGTGAGCTTTCCACCGATCTGGGACACGCCGTATTTCCTTTGGGCACAGTATGACGCATCTGTTCTCAACGACCTCGTTCGCAATGCAGGCGAAGCGCTCGGTGTCAGCGCAAAAATCAATATGACCGCTGCCGCGCCGGGAAGGCCGCTCTTTGCCTCATCCATACATCTCTCCGACATCGCGCGGTTCGAAGAGCTTCTGCGCGGCACGGATCCCTTTTCGTCCGAAGATGCAGGAGCCAGAAAATTCACCGGGCTCGTGGCTCCCCGATGGAAGGACGCGCAGGAGAAATTCCGCGGTGACCCGGCCTGGGCGATCGATGAAAAGGTCGTTGAACAGGGTCGCGATCTTTATCGTGCTCACTGCTTTGAATGCCACCGAGGCCCGGTGAACGATGCTGCCTTCGACAAAAAGTGGCCGGAAGACTCATTCTGGCGCGCAGAGAACCCCGATCGCTCAGCCAAGAGCGAGAAGAATTGGGTAGAGGTCGGCGAACGGCATTATTTTAACGTCGTCCAGATGCCGGTCTCGGCGATCGGCACCGACCGCCAACAGTCTAACGTCCTCACGACGCGGCGCGTTCACCTACCCGAGTCACTCCTATTAAATCCTGAAGATGACCTCAACAAAGCCGGAGGTTGTGGCCTTCTGGCAGATAAAGGCGGAGATCCTCTGTTTGTACTCGCGCTCATGGACGTGGTCGGCAAAACGATCGATCAATGGGTCATTGCGAACGGCACTTCTGAAGAGACCAAGCGGCAAATGTGGGGGCCTAGGAAGAACTGCCAAAACCAGCGGGTCTATATCGGGGCGCGTGCGAGCCACAACGGCAAGGACGAGACAGTACTCGCCCTTGAGCCTCAGTACCGGGCTCGCCCATTGGACGGTGTTTGGGCAACGGCTCCTTATCTTCACAATGGGTCTGTTCCGACACTGAGAGACATGTTGGTGCCGCAAGCCGAGCGGCCGAGGTCGTTTTGCGTCGGCAGTCGTGCGTTCGACCCGGTCAAGGTCGGGCTTGTTACAAAAGCAAAGGCGGTCGAGAGCTGTGCGGCCGGCCTTACGAACTTTGATGTGTCGCTGCTTGGCAACAGCAATCGCGGACATTCGTTCGAGGGCAAGGAAACCGACTTAACGAAGCTGCCGCCTGGCGTCATCGGACCAGAATTGACCGAAGCCGAGCGTCGAGCGCTCATTGAGTATCTCAAGACTTTATGAGCGATGGGTTGCCCGTCGGCCTGTGTGTCGGCGCCGCTACCTTCGACTTTGCGCCGACGTCGCGCGCGCCTCGTCAGCGCGCGTGCCATTCGGGATGAGATCGAGACCTTGATCCGAAGGGGATCGAGGACAAATCTGGCTGACCTCGTGTAGCAGGCTCCCCGCGCAGGCTGCTGAGTCCCCTGCTATGGCCGAATACCGAGCGCCGTGAGGAAGGCGGGACCGCGAGCCGCTTGCCATCGCGCTCGATTTACCACGACAAAAGACGCAGCGGACGGCGCTCCATGGCTCGTATCGACCTGATGTGCCGTCGTGAGAGCAAAATCCCAGCCACGATACCTTGCCATCAGTGCCGTCTTCGGCGTTAGCTCAGTCACCTAGACGGTGAACACAGCCATCGGCCATTAGAACCGACGCGCATTGTTGAGAAGCAAGTCGAATCAGTTTGGTCGAGCCGGCAGTGCGGTCGCCTGTGTGCTCATTCGCATGAGCCGAACCCAGGATGCACTTGCAATGCTCACGCGGTCCGCCGCGAGGTCATGGATAATCCGAATTGGTCGCACGGATGATCCGTGCCGTAAATCAGATCAGTTATTAGTCGCCATGTTAGTCCGAGGAGGAAGCGATCAGTGCGGATGGACTGTCCGCCACGATTAAGGACCACTTGCGCTCGTCCGCTAGTTGCGCTTGATTGCGCCTTTTGGGGCTCTTTTGATGACAGCAGCTACCAACCGCCTAGGAAGCGGCAGAAGTTGCACCGACCTTTCGGCTTGAGGTCTGCGTACAGTGAGCGACTTTTTTGCTTGGCTTGAACCGGTCGCTCTGGGCGCCTTAGGAGCGGTCATTGGCTGGATTACTGCGGAGTTTGTCGGCAAACCTGTTCGCGCGTTCTTCGATCTAAAGAAGGAATGCATAGAGACCCTCATACATTTCGGTAATGTAAGCGCACTACCCGTTGAATTACGCTCAAATATATTCAGGCCACGAGACCCGCAGGTCGAGGAGAAAAAAAAAGACTGGCCGATGCCAGGGAGGCTTTTAGAAAGTGCGGCAGCAAATTACAGGCATTCGCACAGACCGAAACTTTAGCGGTCATCGCGTTGGGTGCGATAGGATACAAGCCACGTGAGGCCGGGCGGGGGTTCATTGGGTTATCTGCCTCAATTGGCGATGAGGGGGCGAGCCTGCACGGAAATCGGGTATTGATCGAACACGCATTGAGAATGGATCATTAGCGCTTGCGACACGGCCACCGTTGCGACTTCGTTGTATTAAGAAGCGCATCCCCAGTGAACTCGAGCGCTCGCAATCACAATGGCAATGGCCGATATTGATTGTGTGGCCCGACTGCGAAACCTTTGACTAGCCCTGGGGATTTCCCTAAGTTCTTTAGCGCATCCGAAGGACTTACTTTACACCTGCGCCAAAGGAGTAGAAGACGCCGGGAGGCAACAGGGCGATTCTTTGGCCGGCCACCATTATGCCAAGCCCAGTCAAGTCGAGCTTGCGCATGATTGTTCTTGGCCGAACATGGTCTGCAGTTGCCGAATTTTCTTTTGGGGGCGCACGATATGGCGGAGCGGGCTGAAATCAAAGAACCAGCTGGCGGACTGAAAATCAATTGCACGGCTGCGGACAACGTCAACATCGCCTTCTATCAAAACGCTGTCCCAATAGTCCGCGAATTGGCAATCGAGAACGGCACGGGGCGCGATCTTTCAGAACTCTCCGTACATCTCACAGCGGAGCCTCCGTTTCTGACACCCGCGGTGTCACAGATCCAATACGTTGCCGATCGCGCCATTCATCATATCCGCAGCCCAGACTTGAAGCTGGATCCCGCGTTCCTGGCCGGCGTAACCGCGTCCAGGCGAGCGCAGTTGCGTATTCGCGTAGAATCCGCGGGTGAAACGCTTATCGAGAGCGCAGTCGAGCTAAATCTGCTCCCTCCCTCGCACTGGGGCGGCGTCAACGCCGCGCCCGAGCTGCTGGCCGCTTTCGTTAGACCGACGGATCCCACCATCGATGTCATCCTTCGGGAAGCCTCGGGTAAGCTGGCGGCAGCAGGCCGTCATGATGCGATAGATGGCTATCACCAGAAGACCAAGGCCCGGGCCTGGGAGATAGCCGATGCCGTCTGGGCAGCTCTGGTTTCACACTCAATCGCCTACGTCCTCCCCCCGAAAAGCTTTGAACGGTCGGGCCAGCAGATCCGAGGCCCCAGCGAAATCCTGTCTCGTAAGGTCGGAACCTGTCTGGATCTTACTCTCCTCTATGCGTCCTGCCTTGAGCAGGCAGGCCTCAATCCTGTGCTTGTCCTAACTGAAGGTCACGCTTTCGTTGGCGTGTGGCTTGTTGACGAGGACTTCTCAAGCCTTGTAATCGATGACCCGCAGATGTTGCGCAAGCGCGTGCAGCTCGATGAGATGGTCCTGGTGGAGACGACGATCCTCACCGGGTCAAATCCAGGGCGTTTCAAACAAGCTGTCGATGCCGGCGCCAAGTTGATCGTCGAGGAGGCAACGTCCGAGTTCGAGCTTGCCATCGACGTCAAGCGTGCACGAAGCGCTAAGATCCGGCCACTCGATCTATCGAGGTCCGGCGAGCCGACCATAACCCCTGCTGGCGCACCGTCTGTCCCGAATGAACTTGGCGAAATACCAAAATTTGAAGAGAATCTCGACAAACCACGGGAAGACGTTTCGGAACGGAGCCTGGATCGGCTAGAGGTTTGGAAACGCAATCTTCTAGACCTCACGCTGAGGAACCGCCTACTGAACTTCAAGGACTCGAAATCCACCATCGGGATCGAGTGCCCTGATGCGGCGATATTGGAGGACAAGCTCTCAGGTGGAGACCGCTTCAAATTGCTCGGAAGAGCCAGCGTGCTCGATGGCAGCGATGGCCGCGATACTGCGCTGCTCGCGCAGCGGCTGCAGGACGACGCCCGCAAAAATTTCATCTCTGACGCTATGGTCCGCGGCGAACTCCACACCGCCGTTCAGGAGACCGAACTCGAAGGTCGGCTAACCGACCTCTACCGGGCCACCCGCCTCGCCTTCGAGGAGGGCGGGGCCAACATACTGTACCTCTGCCTCGGCTTCCTAAAGTGGACGCCCCAGGAGGGCGCCGGGCCCTACCGTGCTCCGTTGATCCTTGTCCCGGTCCAGCTTGAGCGCAAGAGCGTGCGCTCCGGCTTTCGCCTCGCGCTGCACGAGGATGAGGCTCGGTTCAATCCGACCCTGCTGCAGATGCTGAAGCAGGATTTTGACCTCTCGATTCCCGAACTCGAAGGAGAATTGCCGGAAGACGCAACTGGGGTCGATGTTGCAGGTATTTGGAAGACCATCAGGCGTCATATCAAGAGTATCAAAGGCTGGGAGGTTACCGAGCAGGTCGTGCTCGCGACGCTGTCCTTCACGAAGTACCTGATGTGGAAGGATCTTGTCGACCGCACCGAAATCCTGAAGCGAAATTCGGTGGTCCGGCATCTGATAGACACCCCCACCCACACCTATGACGGCTCGAGCGCCGCCTTTGTCGCAGAGCACACCATCGACCAAGTCATCGATCCGGCCGAACTCTTCGCGCCGCTCTCGGCCGACTCCTCCCAAGTTGCTGCCGTGCTCGCCGCGCAGCGTGGAGGCGATTTCGTGCTCTTCGGCCCGCCGGGCACGGGCAAGAGCCAGACTATCGCGAATATGATCACGAACTGCCTCGCTCATCAAAAGACGGTTCTTTTCGTGTCGCAAAAGACTGCTGCGCTCGAAGTCGTAAGACAGCGAATGCAGGCGATCGGTCTCGGTAATTACTGTCTCGAGGTTCATTCGACCAAAGCCCAGAAGTCTAATGTGCTGGAGCAGCTGGCCACCGCCTGGCGCGAGCGCAATCTCGTCACCGAGGAACATTGGTCGGCAGCGGCTAGCGAGCTGAAGCGGCGACGCGACCAACTGAACAAGCTTGTTTCCGCGCTACACCGGCGCCGCGCCAATGGAATGACAGCATACGAGGCCTTCGGACGGGTCGTCGCCGATCGCGATCGGTTTCCAGACGTCGGCCTGACATGGCCTACCGGTACGGTACATACCCCCGAAGATCTCGTTCGCATGCGCGAGATTTGCTCAGATATTCGCACCGCCCTCGAAGCCGTGGGTGATCCTGTCAATCATCCACTCAAAGGCATCGAGCAGACCAAATGGAGTCCTGCGTGGGTACAGTCGCTTCAGCAGCTGGTCGACCGTCTCCATCTCGCCCTCCAGGAAGTTAGGACGGCTGCCGACGATCTGGTGTTGTCGATTGGGCTCGATGGCGCCGCTCGCAACGATGGTCTGTTGCCGCAACTGATCAAGCTCGTCTCGTTGCTGCTGCACGCCGATGCTGCGGACGGATCGCTTTTGCTCTCGACCGACGCACCAGAACGCGTGAACGCGTTGCACGACCTTGCCGACGCCGTAGGCCGGCTAAACGAAAAAAACTCGCAGCTTTCCGTCCAATACGAGCTCAGGGCGGCGCTGCTGGATCTGCCATCGCTCGAGCGTGATTGGACGGATGCATGCGCGTCGAATGTTCTCGTGCGAAGCGGCCGGAAAAAGAAGGTCAGATTGGCTCTGAAGCCATATTGCCCGGACGAGGTGCCTGAGGACATCGGTCGAGACATTGTTGTGCTGCAAGAGCTCGCTGGCTTGCTGCGCGAAATCGAGAATACGAAACCTCGCTTCAGGGGCATGGAGCGCCTTTGGCGCGGGCCGCAGAGCGAGGCGTCTCGTTTCCAAGGGCTGATCGACTGGGCCACAAGCGTACGCGATGCGGTCGATGCATATCCTATCGATGGCATGCAGCCGCATCAGCTGCTCCTGCATATCCAAGATATGCTGCTTCGCGACAACCCTCGCTTCCGGCCGAGCGGACAGGTCCGCCATGCATTCGAGGCTATGTACAGGGCATTTCCGACTATGCACCGGGCGGCCAAAGAGCTGGGTGCTTGCATCGGCCTTGATGACCCGGAGGACATCGTCAAGATCGAGTCTGGCTGGATCGAGGCCCTCCTCCAACGAACCGCGAATTGGAGATCAAACGTCATCAAGGCTCCGCAATGGGCCACTTGGCGTTGGGCTGCTCGTTCGGCACGCGCAGCGGGACTTTCCCCTCTCGTCGATGCCGTCGAAAACGGAATCGTAGATGGGACGGCCCTCTCGAACGTCTTCGATTACTCTTATGCGCGCTGGATTGCCGAAGCTATCGTCAACGAGGACGAGGTTCTAAGTGGCTTTCTTGCGGAAAAGCACGAAGCCACGATTGAGGCGTTCATCGCCGCTGACAAGCGGGTTGGAGAACTCGCCAGAGACATCGTAAAGGCACGCATTGGGGCGGGGGTGCCAACTCAGACCAATTTCGGCAAGGATCCGGAATGGGGCACGCTCGCGCGCGAGATCAATAAGAAAGCTCGGCACATGCCGCTTCGGCAGCTGTTTGGCCGCCTCCCGACGGTGCTAACCCAGCTCGCCCCATGCGTTATGATGAGCCCGCTTTCTATTGCGCAGTACCTACCCGCAGACGCCAAACCCTTCGATGTCGTCATTTTCGACGAGGCCTCTCAGATCCCGGTATGGGACGCAATCGGAGCGATTGCGCGCGGCACTCAAGTTGTGATCGTGGGCGACCCGGAGCAGCTGCCCCCTACGAACGTCGGACAGCGTGGCGTCGATGACGAAGATGACGACGGTTCGACCGTCCAGAGCCAACAGAGCATACTTGACGAATGCCTTGCCTCGAACATTCCGAGCATGCGGCTGTCTTGGCACTACCGCAGCCGCCACGAGAGTCTAATCGCTTTCTCCAACGTCAAATATTATCGGGGTGAGCTGACGACTTTCCCCTCGCCTGTGACGCGCGATACCGCGGTCCGCTATATTCACGTAGAGGGCGGCGTCTACGAGCGAGGCGGCGCCAAGATAAACCGCAAGGAGGCCGAAGCCGTGGTGGCCGAGGTCGTCCGGCGCATGAAAACGTCGTCCCATTCAATTGGCGTCGTCACATTTAATGGCGAACAGCAACGGCTGATCGAGAACTTGCTCGATCAAGCCCGCCGCTCTGACCCATCGCTGGAGCCCCACTTCGATCGCAACCAGTCCAGGGAACCGATCCTGATCAAGAACATCGAGAACGTGCAGGGCGACGAACGGGACGTGATCGTATTCTCGGTGGCGGTCGGACCGGACAAGACTGGACGTGTCACAGCTCAGATCTCGTCGCTGAACAGCGAGGGCGGCCACCGCCGCCTCAACGTCGCGGTCACTCGTGCGCGGCGCGAGTTGTTGGTGTTCGCGACATTGCGGCCCGAGCAGATCGATCTCGGGCGGACCGGCGCCAAAGGTGTAGTCGATTTCAAACACTTCCTCGAGTTCGCTGAGAACGGCGCACGGGCTATCGCCGAGGCCTTCTCGCCAACCGGGCGCGACGCGGAATCGCCGTTTGAGGACGCTGTGATGCGGGCCCTCCAAGAGAAGGGTTGGGAGGTTCATCCTCAGGTGGGCGTCTCCTTCTTCCGGATCGATCTCGGCGTCGTTCATCCGGATTTCCCCGGGCGATATCTTGCCGGCGTCGAATGCGACGGCGCCGCCTACCACCGATCGGCCACCGCCCGCGATCGCGACCGTCTGCGCGAAATGGTGCTTACGGATCTTGGTTGGCGAATTCGGCGGATCTGGAGCACGGAATGGTGGATGGATTCATCTACTGCGACGGAAAAGATCCACGCAAGGCTGGTCGCCGATCTCGAAGCCGACCGTGCGTCTCGGCCAGCTCCCGCGATAAGTGAAGAACCAGCGCCTCCGCCGGAGAGAATCCCGTCCGTTAATGATACCGGCGAGCCGGCCGGCGCCGAAACGTCGGTCGCAGAGGCGGCCCCCGAATCTGAGCAAACCGAAGTCTCGCCGGAATCGGTAAACGACGACGGAGCGCCTGTCGGGGCAACGAAGGTCTACGCTCGTGGACCGATGACCGAGGTGCGGGAGCCTGATCGAGGGACGGCCACATATGTCAAAGCCGATCCCGCAAATGTGGCGCCCCCTGATCGGGAGCGCTTCTACGACGCGAGCTACCGCGGGACACTCCGTAGTATGGTCGATCATGTTGTCGATACCGAAGGCCCGATCTATTTCGACGTGATTGTAGATCGCATTGCGCGTGCACACGGTTTCATGCGCTCGGGTGAGACGGTGCAAAAGATCGTCGCCTCATCCCTCGGACGAAATCGGTTTCCGATGTCCAAGGACGGCGAGCGGCAGATTGTTTGGCCTCAGGATGCCGCGGCGCAGGACAGGGCTCCTTACAGGGGCGCTGGGGGACGCGATCACAGTGACATTCCGCTTCCCGAATTGGCGGGTCTCGCTGGGATGCTGCGGACCACTGGGCTCGAGGAAGATGAGGATATCATCCGCGGCATGCAGGAGCACTTCGGCTTAGGGCAGCTGGCAGCTTCGACCCGCGACCGTTTCGAAGCTGCTGTGGCGGCAGTTAGCTAGTCCTACAGATTGGCTCAAGAGGCTGTTCGTGCGCGAAAGGATCATCCAGCAGCTGCTACCTCAAAGCGCGCGCCGGCCCGCGGCTGGCGGGGTCCAGAACCGCCGCGTCGGGCGGCTCCGCCCGGGGTTCCCAGACGGCGGAGAGGACCTCGGTCCGGCCTTGTGCCCCGAGCTCATCCGCAGGGGCGAATGAGGCGGAGCCAAGGTTCCAGAATAGTGGACCTGGAACAAATTTCGCGTAAACCGTTGATTTTACTATTGTTACCATTTTGGCGAAATGGGCACAATGGCTTGCTACCATTTCGGCATAATGGATACAAAAGAGCTTTTGTTACCACTTCGCCAAAATGGTAACAAAGATCCACGAAGCAGTTTTCAAACATCGACCAAGTCATGTTTTCCGACCTGGTTCAAAAGGCGACCGATGCCGACTTCGATGAGAATTTCCCGGAAAACGGGACCTTTCTCAAACAGAAGCGGGCCAATCGCGAATACTACTATTACAAGGCCTATGAGACCTCCGGCGGCCAGGGACCGACGAAGACGGCCCTCAAATACGTCGGGCCGGCCGACGATCCGGAGATCGCCAAGCGCGCCCAAGCGTTTCAGCGCACGAAGATCGGATATCGCGCGCGTCGAGAGCTGGCTGCGAAGTTGAGGCGGGCGGGCTACCCGGCTCCGCCTCACATGGAAGGTCTCGTTGTCAGCGAACTCGCGCGAGCGGGACTTTTTCGACTTCGCGCCACGCTTATCGGTTCGATGGCTTATCAAACATACAGCGGCGTCCTCGGCGTCAGGCTTCCCGACGAACTCGTCACGACCGAGGATATGGATATCGCACCAAGTTCTACGGCATCTCGATCTCGATCGATGAGAGCATGCCGGACATTGAAGACATCCTGAAAAAGGTCGATCCGACGTTCGCGCCCTCGTTCTCCCCCGACGAGACGAAGCTGTTCAGCGGTTTCGCCAACGCCACCGGATTCAAAGTCGAATTCCTCACGCCGAACCGCGGCGACGAGGACTACTCCTCCAGGCTAACGAAGATGCCGTCGTTGGGGCCGTCGGTGGGCGCACAGGTATTACGGTTCTTGGACTACCTGATCCATGAGCCGATCCGCTCCGTCGTTCTGCACGATGCAGGCGTACCGGTCCTTGTACCGGCGCCGGAGCGCTACGCCATCCACAAGCTCATAGTCGCGACCAAGAGGAACGTCTTCTTTGCGGACAAGGCGAAGAAGGACATCAACCAAGCCGGTGCGCTCATTCAGGCGTTCGATACCGTTAAGCGCGGAAGTGACCTAGGCTTCGCATGGATGGAGGCATGGGAACGCGGAGCGAGATGGCGACGCCGCCTTGGCGTCGGCGCCCTACGTCTTACCGATGACACTTTCGCCATGCTCTCGAAGGGTGTCGCCGAAGCGGCCAAACTCGACGGGAAGTCGGCAGACGAGTACGGCCTTACGGGTGGAAAGGACGGGCTTCTCGCGCGCGTCTCGATAGCGAAGGCGACAGCAGCGCCTGCGCCGTAACGGTACATTGGCTCGTCGACGGGACATGGCAGCCCTGCAAGGCTCTTCGATGCATCCGCCTCCTCAGGTGCAGCCGGCCTCCAAGGCCGCGATTGGCGCGGCCGTTTGATGGAGAAAACGATGCTGCCGCTCACAATCGAAGATCTTCTTTATTCTCGTGCGCCGAGCCTTCGATCTTCTGAAATCCTCCAAGAATATCGACCTCGATCTGGCGACCATTCCGGCCGAAGATCCTGCTACTTACGCAATGATCCGGAAGGCCGATACGATTGAAAGCCGCGCCCAAATGGCGATGTTGCCGCGCCTGGCGCCAATACGGATAACGAGGATCGCAAGATCAACGCAGCAGCTTCATTGGTGGGACAGACCACGATCGAAGCGCAAAGCGGAGGCCACCCTCCAAAACGGCAGATACCCTCCGCAAGATCACCGGCGAGTACCTTGCCTCGGCCAAAAAGAAGCAGCGGCCCCGCACGTATTCCGAGATCGAGCGCTACTTGTTGGTCGCTTGGAAGCCCTTGCACTCAGTCTCCGTGTTCAAGATCACCCGTCGCCATGTTGCAGCACGAGTCGCGGAGATTGCAGCGCAGCAAGGGGCGGTCTCAACCGCCCGCGCTCGGACCGCCCTATCCACAATGTTCAATTGGGCTATTCGAGAGGGTCTCGATATTCCGGGAAACCCGGTGCTCGGCACCAACCGTCCCGAACAGCCGAAGTCCCGGGATCGGGTGCTATCCGACGCAGAGCTAGCCGAGATTTGGCAGGCATACGGTAATGACGACTACGGACGGATAGTGCGCTTGTTGTTCCTCACCGCTCAGCGGCGCGATGAGGTCGGCAGAACGCAATGGCCGGAGCTAGATACCACGGACAAGCGTTGGACCCTGCCCGGTGCTCGCACCAAGAACCATCGTGAGCATGTACTGCCACTCGTCCCGACCGCCTTAGCCCTTTTACCGCCCCGGCGTGATGATCGCGATTGCATCTTTGGTGATGGTCCTCGCCGAAAAGGCGACAGGGGTCGAGGGTTCTCCGGTTGGTCTAAGTCCAAGGCCGCGCTTGATGCGCGGTTTCTTACAGCGCGGAGGGGAGCGGATGAAGATGCTAAGCCCCTCCCCCATTGGACCGTGCATGATCTTCGTCGTACAACCGCAACCGTGATGGCGGATCAGCTAGGCGTCCTGCCGCATGTCGTAGAGGCGATCTTGAACCACGTGAGCCGCCATCGCGCGGGCGTAGCCGGGATTTACAATCAGGCTCGTTACCAAGCTGAAATGCGAGATGCGCTGGAACGCTGGGCTGAACATCTAGCCCGGATCTTGCGGCGACGATGAGCAAGCGCCCTGCAACGAGTGGAAGTCCTTGGCAACACGCGTATTTCTCTACGATTTTTAGGTCTGCGCCCTTCCGGACCTGCGGTTACGTGCATTCCGGGTATCCTTGGAGAATGCTGAGTGAGTCTCCCACGCACCGCCCACCAAGGCGCATCATCGATGCGGTCATGTTTGCCCCCCGATCGGCCCAGTGTCGGCGCGCGAACTCCTGTCCTTGTCTGAACATGCATGGGCACCCTTCGAAAGCAGGGCGAGCGCCGACTTCCCTATTTTGTGCAATACAAGGGCGGAGATCCTAGCTGCCCACGGCAGCTCACTTTCGCTCGACGAGACCCGCGCGGCCCAGTACAACGGCCACACCCATCGGATGCTCTGCGAACAGATTGACGAGCTCGCCAAGGCCGACGTGCGTTATGTCCGCAGTTCAGTCGCGCAATACCTACCACCAACAGAAAACAGCTTTGGCCGGTATCCCGAGTATATATGGGATGGCAAGGCCTCGCGCCGTTTGCGATCAAAATCCAGCTCTCACGTTTCGGTCAAGACAATTGAAGTACGCAAGCGCGAGCACGACGACAGCACCGAAGACGAACCTGATTGGACGCACATCGTGACGCAAAAAAGGGAGGAGCCCTCACCTCCAGCTCCCGTCTCGACAACACGCTCGGTGTTCGATGATGTCGGCAAATAGTCATCCTGACATCAGGCGGTCGCTTACGTTGGACTTATCCTTCCGATAACGAGAGAGCAAAACCTGCTCTGCCGCGGGCGCCGCCATCGTTCAAGCAGACCGAAATGTTCTCAAAAATTGGCTTTCTATCTAGCGGTCGCTTCAGCTTCGATTTTAGTTCTCAAAGCAAAGTGCAGCATTCTGTCTGGCTCGGGCAGACGGAGGTGTATGGACAACCTCTCAGCCGTCGGGTTGTCCCCAGGGTGGCAAAGGGTCGTGATGGTGTCAAGCTGCAATGGGGAAGAAGAGCCGCCGCGTCGTTGCGCTCGCACATGGAGTTCGCACGATGCATCGAGTTTTTCAGAATATTTTAGAGAAGATGATCGACAGCCCGGGTTGCGAGATCTTAAGTTTGGGCGACGACGTCGGAAGCTGAACAGTTCTGGATCCGGCTTGGGTCCACCGACAGCACGGGATGAATTGCAGCGGTCACCCTACAGCGCGAAGTCGGGCGAGGTACCCAAGCTTGTGGCGACATCGAAATCGCGACCGCCGCATCGTTCTTCCGCGGAGCACGCGGTTGGTAGCAAGCTCTCAGAGTGCATCAACGGTGGCACGCGATCAAGCATTTAAGGTCAAGAATTCCTAGAGGATGTCAGACGCATCGTAGGCGCGACTGACGCCATGACCGACGAGCGGGGATGCTGGAGATTGTAGTCGGCGCCCCAACGCCATGCTGGCTTTACAAGGATGCAGCCATCGTGATTTCCGATGGCTCCCCTCCCGCCGCAACAGGACGAACAGGCGGCGATAGCCGAAGCGCCGCGGCTCGTGGCGAGATCGCGTAATCGGCCACGCAGAACTGCGGCCGCCGGGCGGCTAGGGCGATAGCGGACCATCTTCCGATCCACGATCGAGCAGGCCCGCCGTTCCGACAGACCCATGACGGCCTGCAGATGCGCGACCTCAGCGGGCTTGGCGGCGGGCCCTACCATTCTTTTGAAAGGAGCTTGCGAAGTGCGCCTGTATCGACATCTGCTCGGCCAGAAGCTTCTTCAACTTCCGTTCTCCGCCTCCAGGGCCCTTTAACCGCTTCGCTTTGGAGACGTCCATGCTGCCGAATTGGCCTTCCGATTGTAAATCGTCGCCTCGGAGATCCCGTGCTTGCGAGCCAGATTGGCCGTCTTCGCCGCCGCTTCGTGCTCCTTCGCCGCAATAATCTTCTGTTCCGTGAACCTTGCTGCTTCATCCGTCCGTCCTTCTTCGGGCCGGACTCTGTCTCCTTCCGGAGGAAATACTCAGTGGCACGTCAATAGCTATTCACGGGCCAAGTGGGTATCTATGTAGGTGCGTGCGACCGGTGCACTGCTGCAAGCTTGCATGCTTGAATCTCGAAATACCGTAATCCACTCCGCAATCAGCGTAATGTCCATTGTGAGAGTAGCCGCCATTCACTCTTCTGATTTTTTTCTCTACCAAAATGAGTAGTACCCTGATCAGTCCAGAGCGCTATATCAGCATGAAGCAGCATGGCTAGTGTAGAACGCATCACCCGAGATCAGGTGCCGCAATGAAGCGCTTAGATCATTCTTTACGCCTCTCTCGCACTCTCCAAATTCACGACAACGTGCTCGCTGAAAACGGCATCAAGTTACAAATCGGATTCGACTTCGACGAGTTTGCCAGGGTAGCTTGCACGACTCCAACCAAAGAGCCGATCGAACCAAATTTCAGGCCAGATCTCTCGCCAATCAAACCAGGTGAGGGCTATTGGATAATGGGAACCGACAAGAAAAACGCTGTGGCGATTTTGGCCGCGCACCGCCTTTATGATCTTTCAGGCACTAGTCTTGCAGAACATTTTCGATCTTTGAAAGTGTTCTATGCAGATCCAACCGTACCGGAGGATCGCTATTACCGCTGTGATTGCAGGGCAACAAGCGCAACGACGATAACTGGCAAGGTGGCCTACCACGGGGACTACTGGATCAGAAACGACTTTAGAGGGCGGGGCTTGTCCGGAATCATGGCAAGAGTGACACAAGGCCTGTCTTATGCGATCTGGGCCCCTGACTTCTTGTGTGCGCTTGTAGAGCGATGGGCACTAGATAAGGGCCTTGTCTTACAATATGCATTTGCTCACCATGAAGCGGACATATCAATACTGGTGAAGGTGGACGGCGAGATCGTCGATTACGATTATTGGCTGATTTGGCGAACAGGAGAGGAGTTGAGGAACGAGTTTGATGGCCACAATAAGAACCCACTCGCTTTGAACTCGCCGCTTCCGCCGGCAACACCTAGCGCTAGTTAATCCGGGAGCCTAGTCGGCCGCTTCACCCCGGCCCGCCATGAAGACATCAAGCTGCCAGGACTCAGTGCGCAAAGGCGAGCGCTTCCGACTCCCGGACTTACCGAGAAAGGTGATCAGCCGCTGCCTTCACCCGACGGACGATAGTGGGGATCATAACTGCATTCGCGCGGCATTGTGATGCGGAAACGTGAAGCCTAACGCCTCATTTGTCGTGCGCTCGTCAAATCGTTAGCTTTCAAGCAGTAGTGACCGGCCAGAGTATTTATCCGACGGCGGTTAGAGTCCTGCAATTTTGTAAGCCAAGCGCAGGCATGCTGGTTGAAACGTTGGCCAGGTGAAAAAGTTGCCGCGAGTTGCGCCGAGCCCGGCTGACGGAGGGCGAACGCGAGATCGTCGGGCGCGGGTAGGATCGAGAAGATTATGACGACGGTCATGTTGATGTCGATGTTGGAGGACCCGTCGAGCGGATTGATCGCAACGCAGATGCGCCCCTCAGGAGAGCCGATTTGCGGCTCGTGCATTTCCTCTGATGCCAAAGCTGCAATCGGCGGCTTGCTGAGGTGACGGCGGAGGGATGCGTCGACCTGGGCGTCGAGATCGCGCTGGAGATCGCCGTCGCTGTTGCGACCGGTCGTTAGACCGGAGTGATGGGCGAGATCGCCGGTGCAGATCAGCTCCGCGATTTCAATTCCCGGCCCGCGATGCCCTCGACGGCGGCTGCCACTGCCACCGCGTGAGGTCCGGCTTCAACATACCTTTGAAGGTGATGGTCCAGTCTGAGTTGAGCGGTCATGCAGCCAGGCGAGGATGCGGCGGAAGTTGTGACCGACGGCCGAGAGGATGACGTTGGCCGCATCGCCGGCGCGGCCTTTAAGGTAGCAGCGGCCGAGGTGACCATCGGTCTTCAGGTGTCCGATGATGGGTTCGATGGCGGAGCGGCGGCGCAGCTCGCCCTTGACGACCCCGAAGACGTCGCGCTTCTGGCCAGAGATGAAGATCCGGCGGGGATTTTGTGCGTCATGGCCGCGGTACCCCTTGTCGACATAAGCCCGCTCGATCGCAGCCGGTGAGTGTCTCGGTGCGGTCGATGACGTCCAGCAAAGGTGTGACCGTCGTACGGGTTATCGGGTAGCGCCCTGGCGTGCAGCACGAACGGGCCGCCGTTAGCACGGCGGTAGTTGGTGAAGATGGAGGCTTTGACACTGAACTCGTAAGGCGCGGCTGCTTTGCCCTTGCCGATGCACTCGACCTCCGGCGCATGGAAGGAATACAGCTTCCAGCCCGTTGGCGCTGCTGCTGCGAGCGGATCTAGGAGGCCTGTCCGAGCGGGAAGGCGAAGGGGTTCTCGATCACGGCCTCACCTTCGATCTTGCGGCGGATATCGCGGGTGATCCGGCCCAGCCGGCTGCGCAGGATGTGCAACTGCCGCTGATGCCGCTTGAATTGCTTGGCGTGGGCGTAGCGTCCCGCTGTCATCGCCGCGGTCTTGGCAATGCGAAGATAGGACTGCCGCAGCTTGACCCCGTGCTTCCTCGCCAGGCGGCTGAGCCCCTTGATTGCCGCGTGCAACAGCTTGGCATCGGTCGGGAAGGTGATGGCCTTCGGCTGCACGGCGGTATGTGCGCCATGACGGCGCGAAGAAGGAGGTTGAGTATGTAGACCATCTTCCGAGCACTTGCTGCGCAGGAGATGAGGGCAGGCCCCTCCGACTCGGATTGCAGGATCAGAGTCCCAACCGCCACAAGCTGCTTCAGCTCAATGGCTGAGGTGGTGAGCGTTGCTGGAAAAGGCGGGCAATCAGCCTGTCAGGTGAGCCACGGGAAGACGCAAGTAAACCGCCGATGATGCATCGAAAGTACAGTTCAGGTGTTGTCGAAACCAGGGGCCATACCACCTCCTGGGATCAAGCGCGGCGAGAGCCTGTCTATTGGCGGGCGGCAACCGGTGTAGAGGCGGCGTGATTCCGATGGCAGGCTCTTGCGCGGAACATGGGAATCTGCGTCGCTGCCAAGGGAGACCCCAAAGGCGGCGGACCCGCCGAGGGCAGAGTACCAATGCGCGACGTAGGAGCGGACGGGTTCGTAATAGTGATGAGCCCCGGTAATACGGGCGGAGCGAAGAGACCCGATCTTCCAGCCAAAGTCACCGGCCAACCGGAAACGGGAGGAGCCGATGACTGAGGAAAAGTCGTATCAGATCCCCAAACATCTCGTTTGGGGAGCTTGGAAACAGGTGAAAGCGAACCGCGGGTCAGCGGGTGTGGACGGGGTCTCCATCGAGGAATTCGAAAAGGACTTGAAGAGAAACCTCTACAAGATCTGGAATCGAATGTCATCGGGTACATACTTTCCGCCTCCCGTTCGTTTCGTGAAAATTCCCAAGGCTAATGGAGGGAAGCGTCCGTTAGGAATACCCTCTATAGCTGACCGCGTGGCTCAGACGGTTGCAAAGATGGTTATGGAGCCGACGATGGAACGAATATTCCATCCGGACTCCTTGGCTACACCTTCCAGCCGCGCAGCGCTCGCGATCGAAAGGGCGAGAAGTTCCTCAACTTCCTCCCGGCAATCAGCAACAAGGCTGCCAAAGGAATCCGACAAACCATTCGCTCATGGCGACTGGGTTCGACCCGAAACCACTGGAGTCTTGAAGAACTCGCCAAGCTGATTGGTCCTGTCGTGCAAGGATGGCTGAACTATTACGGACGGTTTTACCGGACGGAATGTGTCAACGTACTTCGTCACGTAAACGACGCGCTCGCCCGTTGGGCGAGGCGGAAATACAAGCGGTTGAAAGGCCGGAAAGTCGCCTCAGTATATTGGTTGGGACGGCTCGCACAGCACGATCCGAACCTACTCTATATGTGGCGAGCCGGCATTCGACCTGCGGCTGGAAGATAGAAGCCGGATGAATCGAGAGGTTCACGTCCGGTTTCGTGAGAGCCTCGGGGTGCAATTCCCCGGGGCTACTCGACCGACCGTGACCCGCTTGAGGTCCTGGCTGCGCAACGCGCCGGCCTGGTGCGCCACCCGCAGGCTCTCGGCCCGCAAAAGCTCCAGCTTGTCGCCGAGCCGCTTGCGCCAGTGGCTCAGGTCCGAGCGCTCGTGCGGGAACGCATGCTGGAAGAACTCTTCGCCCGTGAAGTACTGGAAATACGGGTCGTGGACCCAGCGCTCGCAGACTCCCTCATCGGACAGGCCGTAAATGTGCTTGAGCAGCAGCAGCCCGATCATGAAGCGGGTCGCAATCCCCGGCCGACCGTTCTCGCTGTAGAGCGGCGCGATCTCGCCGTCGATCCGGTCCCAATCGACCCTGCCGGCGAGCTGAACCAGCTCGTGCTTCATGTTGATGATCTGGTCCAGCCTGGCCATGAACAGATGGCCCGATCTACTCGCTTTGGGCTTCTTCGGTCGCATCGCCACCTCCGATGCGAGGACGGAATCATGACTGGCGAATCGATGGAATCCTCAAAACGAAATTGCAGGGTTCCAATGCCCAAAGCATCAAAACCCTGCAATCCCAAAACAGGCCACTAAGAACAATGCGACCCCAGCTCAGTCGCTTAGCCGCTCTTCACGGACGACTAAGCCAGACTCTCAACGCGGATCGCCCCGGCAGTGACCCGCAGCATGGATTAGCGCATCGTCTCTTCTATCCGCTTGCCTATGTCGATATAGGCCTGTTGTTGCTCGCTCCAGTTGCGTCCGCCGGTAATCGCGCCATCGACCACCAAATCATGACCGTTGATGAAAGTAGATTCATCGCTGGCGAGGAATACCACGGCATGACCAACGTCTTCGGGTAGCCCCGCGCGTGGGATCGGCTGCGCGCTCTTCCAGAGCTCTCGCTGCACCGCAGCTGCCTTCTCGGCAGCCTCGACCGGGCGGCCGATGCCGGTCGGAATCAAGCCGGGCGAGATCGAATTGACACGGATGCCGGCCTCACCGAGTTCCATGGCGGCACATTTAGTGAGATGGATCACCGCGGCTTTGGCAGCGCTGTAGGGCAGTGAGGATGAGAAGCCAGCCAGACGCCCAGCGATGCTGCCATTGTTGATGATGCTGCCGAAGCCCTGCTTCTTCATGTAAGGCGCGACGTGTTTCATACCGAGCATGACGCTGCGCACCAGCGTAGCCATGGTGAAGTCGAACCGCTCGGTATCCAGATCCTCGATACCGCCGGTCTGCCCCGGGCTGCCGGCGTTATTGAATATGCAATCGATGCGGCCGAATCTATCGACCGCAAGCGCAATCAGCGCTTTGACCTGCTCCTCGATTGTGACGTCCGTCTTGCGGAAGATGCTGCACGCGCCCAGCCGCTCGGCTAGGGCTTTACCTTCGGCATCACGGCGACCCGCAACGACGATTTTCGCGCCCTCGGCCGCGAAGATTTCAGCCGTGCGTAAACCGATGCCGCTAGTAGCTCCGGTGATGACTGCGACTTTATTATCAAGCCGTCCCATCTGATCCCCTCTTTGATTGCAACTGCCGCTCGGTCGCTCAAATGGGGGATACCTTATAGTACCCTGCTTGCCGCACAACTGGTCGCCCCGACCTCACGCTGCTCCGAACGTTGAACGAGCGTAGCTCATTCTCATTGGGCTAACCTCCGTTGCCGAGTCGCTCCACTTGGACGGGCGGCAGTTCGCTCGATTTCACTCTCTCAATCCGCTGGTGATGTTGTTGCATGTCTCCGTTGCGTGCGCACCCATCGTTTCTGGTAGGCCGATCTGTCGCGCTTCGAGCTTCGCGTCACGCGGCCTCGTCCTTTGTATTCTGCCAGCGCGTTCATGAGTTCGGCTACAGTCTTGTCGTACGCGTCCGCTTGCGGCCGCCTTGATTGACGGAGGCGAGCGCTGCTGGTCCTAGGGGTAATCCTAGGAGAAGCGCTATGACGATATCGCGGGCAGAGGTGATCACATCGGTAGAGCGGCGGCGGCGGTGGTCGCAGGATGAGAAGGAGCGGCTAGTTGCAGCATCGCTCGAGCCCGGAGCCACTGTTTCGGAGGTGGCTCGCATGGCCGGCCTTCATGTGAGCCAGCTGTTCCGGTGGCGTAAAGAGCTTTGCAAGCACGGTAAGACGAGTGTGGCGCCGTTCGTGCCGGTCGAGATTGGGCCGTCTGTGCCGGCGCGGGATGTGGCCCAAGCACGATCGGCGACGGCGTCGGCATGTCGACGGAAGAGCCAGGGCATCATCGAGATTGATCCTGATAGCGGACACCGCATCCGGGTCGATGGTGAGGTTGATGGAGACGCGCCACGTCGAGTTTTCGATGCCCTGGTCGCCGATGATCCCGGTTCCGACAGGCGCGCGAGTGTGGCTCGCGACAGGCTACACCGATATGCGCAGAGGCTTTGCGTCGTTGGCACTCCAGGTGCAGGAGGTGCTGTACAAAGACCCGCTCAATGGTCATCTGTTCGTCTTCCGTGGTCGCCGCAGCGATCTTGTGAAGGCGATCTGGCACGATGGCCAGGGAGCATGCCCGTTTACCAAAAGGCTCGAGAGAGGCCGGTTCATCTCCTATGGCCTTTGTCAACTGTTTTGAACACAGCTTCCCGATCGCCCGCTTTGGGACGTGGATATTTGATGCCTACGCATGGGTGAGGACGCCGAGTGTTCTCGACGGTCGCTCAGACTCCTATGCGGGGATTGGCTACCCCATGATGACGGTGCGTCGGAGGGCTGCCTCGCTCTGGCCTCGGACGTCGGCGTTTCCGCTGTCCAAAATGAACTCGAGGATTCCCTCTACCGCGCTCGGCGTCCTCGCTGATGCGGATCGTAGGATACGTCTTCGATTACGCGCCTAGCGGGACGCGCTGGCCGATGGACCAGATAAAGCCGAGCAGTTCCCGCGCAACTGCAGCGGTAGCGACGACTGAGCGTTTTCCGCGCGCGATGAGCTTCCGATAGGTCTTGTGCAGACGTAGCTGCGCTTTCCAGGCCAGCGCAGCGATATCTTGTGAAACTGGCGGGCAACGCTCTTTCATCCATTGCCCGACCTTCGGCGTGGTACGATTGCTCCAGGCAGCTTCACACAGCACGGCCCGCGCGATCGAACTGCCCGCCTTGGTGATGCCGCGCGGCCTTACCGTACCGCCGCTGCTGTGCTCGCTTGGGGCGGTGAAAATTCCCAAGGCTAATGGAGGGAAGCGTCCGTTAGGAATACCCTCTATAGCTGACCGCGTGGCTCAGACGGTTGCAAAGATGGTTATGGCCATCATTTTGGCTCGTCTGCATCGGGCCGGTGAGCTCACCTATGTCTGGGTACCGGACGCGCTTCATGAGGCACTACGCGACCTGGTACGGGCGCGGCACGCAGCTGGTCAGGATGTCCGCCGAGATCGCATTCGCATTCAGGCGTTCATGCTCCGTTGCGACTTACGCTTCGAGGGTAAGGCTTGAAGTCGCCGACACCGGATGTGGCTCTGCAACAGGACGTTCGCCCATCCGGCGCAACAGATTGCATTCCAGACCTATCTCAACGCACTTGAGCATGACGAGGCTCGCAAGGCTGGAGTAGAGGAGCAAATCCGCGAACTACTCGCGAGCTCCCCGTGGGCCAAACAGATGCAGGCTCTGCAAGCATTGAAGGGCGTCGGTCCGATCGTCGCCACTACGATACTCGCCGAGGTCGGAGACTTCTCCCGAGGCCGAAGTAGGCAACGAGCTGCCGCGGATGAGCGACGCGTCGCGCCGGTCATTCTTGATCCTTTCGCCCGGCTTGCGTGGCGTCAACGAGGGCGCGCGTCAACGAGGGCGCGCACACTCTGCAGATCATCCCCATTGTCGAGAGTTGACGTTGAACGTTGTAGCCGCATGATCCAGCCTCGTAGACGAACTCGACGACACCACGTCGACGCGCCAGACTCACCCGACATGTTGTGTCCGACTTGCTCCATTCGATGGCGAGAACGTGACGTTGAGCTGCGCGAAGAGTTGTCTACCCCTTAGGATTCCTCTGCTCTTCCTAGGTGTTCAGCATCCTGGCGCGCAATAATCGAGACCGGGTATTGCAGATGGCACGGCGTTTGCTGAATGCGATTTGCAACGCCTAGGCATTAGCCGATAGGGTCGACCGCCAACTCTTGAGAGACCAATGAATTATCTTGAGAACCGATTAGTGACCTCTCAGATCACGGAACCAATAGTTCATAGTGGTTTCATATATCTGTCGACACGAAACCTTGGTAAAACTTCTGACGCAGAAGTCTTACGAAGCAGGACGGGTGCGTGCAATCCCCACGCCGACCGTTAGTAGCAGCCCTCAGGCAATCAACGCGACAGGATTAAGACACTTTGTTAGAGGAGCGACTGAGCTTTCCTTTGCGAACAGAGCCGTCCAACGTCGAGAGTGAATTGTTGCCGACGCGAGAGCTCGCGATGCGCTCCCAATGTTCCATGAAGTGGTCGGCTGTAGCTAGCCGGCAAGCCGCGGCACGCGATCATATCTCGTCCAAGAAACATTGCCATTTCAGCATTTGGCTCACATCCAAGCCAGGCGATGTTGCTCATCTCAATTCTCCCTCTAGGGTAACTAAGAATGGTACACATTACTCGCGATAACCAGGTTTACCGGGCGCACCTCGTAGTCCGCCCCACTTCCGCGGCGATTGAAGTGGACCGGCTCGTCAAGGTCTACAAGCAGACGCGTGCGGTCGATGATATCTCGTTTTCGCTGCCCCGAGGCAGCATCACCGGGCTCTTGGGGGGTAACGGCGCCGGTAAGACGACTACGATTGCGATGATTTTGGGTTTGGTGCTGCCGACCTCCGGCCGCGTACGCGTGCTCGGCCATGCCATGCCGGAGGAGAGCGCGGCGGTGCTGGGGCGGATGAATTTCGAGAGCCCTTATGTCCACATGCCGATGCGGCTGACGGTGCGCCAGAACCTTACCATCTTCGGCAAGCTCTATGTGGTGATGAACCTTGCCGAGCGCATCGCCAAACTGGCCGACGATCTCGATCTCAACGATTTCATGGATCGTGCTAGCGGCAAGCTCTCGGCGGGGCAGAAGACCCGGGTTGCACTGGCCAAGGCGCTGATCAACCAGCCGGAGCTGCTCTTGCTCGACGAGCCAACCGCCTCGCTCGATCCTGATACGGCCGATTGGGTGCGGGCGCATCTGGAGCGCTATCAGAAGGACAACAACGCCACCATCCTACTCGCCTCGCACAACATGCTGGAAGTCGAGCGGCTATGCGGCCGCGTCATCATCATGAAGCGCGGCCGCATCGAGGACGACGATACCCCAGAGGCCATCATGGTCCGCTACAATCGCAACACGCTGGAGGAGGTATTCCTCGACGTCTCTCGCGGCCGGGTAACGCGAAGGAAGCGGTGAGGTGAGGCGGCGATCCGGCGGCGAGCGCAATTCTTTTGTCATTGCGATTCGAAGTGGAGCAATGCTGCATATTCGCTGGAATGCGCTCTGGATGGCGTGGTCGCAAACGCTGCTCGCAATGACTGCATAGATTCGTGGCCCTGGTGAGCACAGCGATGCTCATGGACTCTCCGCGCAAAATCTCGAATGTCGCTTCGCTTATTGGGGCTACAGGAAACTGCAATGACCAATCTCTTCCTCCACTGCGGCATATCCCTAAATCGCATTAGCGCGATGATTCTACGCTACTGGTATCTGCTGTTGTCGTCCTGGCCGCGGCTGCTCGAGCTGTTGTACTGGCCGGCGCTCCAGGTTATAACCTGGGGCTTCATCCAGTACTACATCGCTCAGAATGCCAGCTTCTTCGCGCGCACCGGCGGCACGCTGATCGGCGCCGTCATCCTCTGGGACATCCTGTTCCGCGGCCAACTCGGCTTCTCGATCTCCTTCTTGGAGGAGATGTGGGCGCGCAATCTCGGCAACCTCATCATGAGCCCCTTGAAGCCTACTGAGTTTCTGCTCTCGCTGATAGTGATGAGCTTGATCCGGCTCGCGATCGGCATCATTCCAACGACGGTGCTTGCGTTGGTGCTGTTTCACTTCAACGTCTATGCGCTCGGCTTGCCGCTGATTGCCTTCTTCTGCAACCTGATCTTCACCAGCTGGGCGGTCGGCATCTTCGTCTCGGGCCTGGTGCTGCGAAATGGGCTCGGGGCCGAGAGCATTGTCTGGACCATGATGTTCGCGATCATGCCGCTCGCCTGCGTCTACTATCCCGTCAGCGTGCTGCCGGTCTGGCTGCAACACGTCGCTTGGGCACTGCCACCTACCTATGTGTTCGAGGGTATGCGCGCGTTGCTGATCGAGCACAGCTTCCGCACCGACCTGATGGTCCAGGCACTGGCCCTCAATGCGGTGCTCCTCGCTGCATCCTTTTGGGCATTCCTTGCCCTTTTACGCAGCGCCAAGAAAAACGGCTCGCTGCTGCCGAGTGGTGAATGAATAGGCGGAGGCACCTCAAACGGCGACATGATCGAGCTACTGGGCAGCCGCGGCCCGTGCTCAATGCCCTAGTTCGGTCGTCAGCCCCGCCCGCGCTATCGTTCTGTGTGTGAAAGCTCTGGCATCATGCGCAATAATCGCGACCCAGTTGACCGCGCCTCCTCTATGATCTGGAAGCGGCAGCGCCTATGGCTTCGGTAACGCTAACCGCCCGTACATTTAACCTCGACCGGCATGAAAATGCTCCTGAAATGCTTGCCTCGCGTAGCGCGGGCCCACATATGAAAGCTTCGATAGTTTTCATCAGCTTGCCTGGCGCGATGATCGATTTTTACGGCCCAGCGCCTGACGGTTGGTGCGGACCCGACGTGGCGGCGCCATGATCGCCCGAATGCCATGCCGCCGCATCAGCCGTTCGATCCGGCCTCGGCTGACGCCACGTCCCTGCCTCCGCAGGACGGCGTGGATCCAGGGACTGCCGTAGCGCTCGCCGCTCTCGCGATGGACCTCCCAGATCTCAGCCAGCAGCGCGGAATTGGAAGTTGCACGGGTGCTCACCGGGCGCTCGCGCCAAGCGTTATAGCCGGCTGGCGAGACCTCGAGCACGGTGCACATCAGCCGCACCGGATAAGACTATAAGACTTGCGGTGATCCTCGATGAAGCGGAAGCTCATGTGGGGGTTCCGGCAAAGATCGCGATCGACTTTTTAAAATGTCGCGCTCCATGCGCAGCCGCTCGTTCTCCTAGCGTAGCCGGGCGATCTCCGAAGCCTGGTCCGCCGACATCGGCGTCGCTTGCGTGGCGGGCGCCACGCCGCCGATGCCGGCTCCTGCCAGAGTTTTCTCCACCCAGCGCCGCAACACCGAATCGCGCAGACCGAGCTCCTTGGCGACCGACCCGATCGATCGGCCGCTAGAGACAGCCAGCTCAACCGCTTGGCGCTTGTAGTCGTCCGTGAACGACCGACGTTGACGTCCTTGCATTCGACACTTACGGGCTCTCCGAGCCTACTACAGGTGTCCACTCATTCGGAGGAGGTTCAGAGTTTACCGCACCGCCTATGGCGATCCGCTGCAGCGCGGCGCCGTGCGACCCCCAGCGGCTCCGTACACATGAGCGGTGTCTCGCCGATACTCGCCTGGTCGCAAGAATACGGCACCCTTAAAGAAGTGGAGGCTGGTCGGGAAGGAGAAAAGAAGTTGCTTTCCGTGGTGATTATAGCAGCGAATAGGCGGATCATGGACTCTCCTTTGAGTTCTCGGTGCTATGAACAAGCGGTCCCTCGCGTCGCATCCGAATTGAATTCTCCTTTCAGCAACCTAGTGATTGCAGGAATGCTTCATGCAGCTCCTCCGTGAGCGCACCTATTTTTCCATCTCCAACTTTTTTTCCATCGATGACAATCACCGGCGTTACAAAATGGATTGCGCTCGTTATGAATGCCTCGCGAGCGCCGACCGCCTCGTCCAGGCTAAACGCTCTCTCGTCCACATTGACGCCCCGGGATTTGCAGAGTGAAAGCAGCGCATGTCGAGTGCAGCCAGCTAGAATATTGCAAGATATCGGCTGCGTAACGATGGTGCCATTGCGCTGGACTATGTATGCGTTTGTCGAGGCTCCCTCCGTCACCAATCCTGCGGAGACGAGCCAGGCTTCCTGGCATTGCTTCGACTTCGCCTCCATCTTGGCCATTACCGGATAGATCAGTTGCGTGGTCTTAATATCGCACCGCCTCCATCTGAGATCTTCGACCGAGCACACGGCTATTCCTCGATACGCGTCGCCTCGTTCAACGATTCTGGTCCTAGTGACGGTCAAAATGACGGTGGGCGTCATGTTGTCGCCGTAAGTGAAGGCGCGCTCGCTGACGCCGCGTGTCACCTGAAAGTAGACGTACCCTTCACCTAGATCATTGCGCTTGATCAATTCAAAGGCGCGCTCGTCGAGTTCAATCCAGAAGCGATCTGGCACGTAAAGGCTTATCTCCTTCAGCGAACGCTGTATGCGTGCCCGGTTGAGAGGCCAATTGATTAAACGGCCGGCAACGACGGGGCAGCAGTCATAGATGCTGTCTCCGAAGGTGAGGCCGCGGTCAAAGATCGATATTTTAGCCTCTGCCGCGGGAATGAATTGGCCATTGAGGCACACGATCTCTTTCACTCTCACCTCCATGTTGCTCTCGTTCGCTCGTCCCAATCCGGTGCCTACGAAGGCGAAAACACTTGGCCGCCCGAACGATGTATAGCGGCTATCTCTTCCGGGAGAGCAAGACGTTGCCTCTGCGCAGTCGCTGCGCAGCTCAATCAAGCTGGGTTCTGTCGGACCGCGGCGGAGCGGCCAACACCGCATTCCGCTAGTCCACTAACGGTCAGCGATACTTATCTCATTCACGAACTTCTTCCTGGTGAGGAATGGGGGGCCAATCATCCAAGTTCCATCCCAAAGTGAGAGTCGCGGGTTCAATAGCGATGTAGTCATCGATTGTACTGTATCGCGAGCCGCAATCCCTTTTCCAAGGCCTCGGCGTCATACGATTGGAGGAAGCGCGATACACGCAAAAGATGAACGAGATCAGCCATTGCTACGCCCTCGCCCTGTAGCGACGAGCGACATCATCTGCTGCAACACATCTTTCCGGTACAACGTGCGGGGGCGACTGAGAAACTACCAGTCTTAGTGGGCTGCCAGCAGAACGAAAATTGATCGCTCCAGAGAGGAGAGGCTATGGTTTCGGGGAGCGACTGCCCTCCGAACCACCATTGTTGGAGCGTCGCCTCGAGTTCCTGGCATTTGAAGTCCGGCGGGGAAAGCTCGATACAAGCTGGCGGCAACCGGATCAGATCCAAATTGAACCCGCAGAATCTCTATGTCTTCCCACACAGAAGCCGGTGAACTGATTCAAGCATCAGATCGGGCCTTGACCATGAGGCGGATGCCACCGCGTCTAAGCGAATTGATTGGTATCTCTCTGGTGGAGCTTTGAATTACCCACATCGTCGACGAGTTCTGATTGAAAGGCCGAACGCGATGTCGTTGAGGCGTGTTAGGCCTCGCCACACCACCATGTTTCCTGGCGGCGGATCATGGTTGCGCGCGAGGTAGCCGCCCAGCATGGAAATCTCGAGAAAGTAGGTGGCGAGGGTCTTGCGCAAGATGCGCGGCTTGGACCGCGCCGCGTCGATGGCATCCAGCGTCGGGATTTCGGCTGAGGTGAGGACTGTCTCCTGCAGCGTCCGCTTGTGCGGACATGGTGAGGAAGAAGATGCGCCAGCTGACCATCGCGATGAGGGCGAGGAACTTGGTCAGCCGCTCGGCGGTCTCAACCCAAGTTTCTTCGGCGCGACAGCCAGACTTCATTACCTTGTGAAACACCTCTGCTTTCCAGCGCAAGGCGTACCATTCGAGCTTCTCGATGGCCATGGTGAAATCTCCGACCGGCAGATTGGTCACCAGCTTCCAGTCGAACGATCTCAAGGGCGTGAATGTAGGTGAGAAGCTGAGGGCTGTATCGCTTCTGCTTGCCTATAGGCGGCAAGGTTTGGATTGCGGCGAACTTCACATGCACGCACGCCGTCTCATCCTGTCCGATCGCGCAATGGCGTCCCGCCCAAGGCGTGGCCGAGAGCTGGGCGAAGATCCGATGAGCTCCATCCCGTGGCTCTGCGTCGGCGGGCGCGCCGGCCAATCGGTTGGTCTGCACGCACACCAGAAAGCGCGTGCCGAGATCGTGCGCCAGGCAAAAGAGCTCGTAGATGTCGCTCTCGCCGTCGGCCACATGCACGCAGCGTTCCGGCGTGCCCACGAGCGCCATCGACTGGCGCAGGTTCTCCAGCCAGCGATAGCTTTCCTTCGTCTCGATCGGTACCCGCGCAGGGTTCACATGCCGCTTGAACGTCCAGGTCCCCTTGAACTTCGTGCGTGTCCAGAACTTCGCTGCCGTCAGCCCGAGCGGCGTTCCGCCGAGGGTTACGGCCAGGCTCGAATGCATCAGCACTCCGCACACAAAGTCACCACGCTGGGCTGACCCTTGTAGCGTCCGGCGTTGATGGTCTTGGTGAAGCCGATCTTACCCAGCTGCGCACGGCTGTAGATGAACTGATGAACTCGGTGGTATCCTGCAAGAATGAGGACTGGTCCTCCGCTCGCCGCGCAGCGCATGGCGGTCGCGGCAAAATGGCCGGCCAGCATCCATGCTCGGTAACGCGCGGATTTATCGAAGAAGCGATAGGCCGCCTTTGTCGCCGCCCAGTCGCCGCACGCGGCCGGACCGGTCGGCCAGGTGCCGCCGATATCCGATCAAGCAGGCAACCAAATCGGCGCGCCAATCGCTTGTCCGGCGAAACGACTTCGTCGTCATGCCAGCCTGCAGCATCGGCTCCCGTGTCTCCCGCTCATCTGTAACGCCTCTGCGAATCGGCGCCACAAACAGAATCACAGTAAGCGGCAAGCTGAGGCCGTCAGGCGGCGTGGTTCCATGGCATAAGCGCGTCGATTTCGCTGCTCGGCCAGCCGTTAGCGACACGCTGAAGTGTTAGGATGAGCCAGGCGAACGGATCGACGTTGTTCATTTTCGCCGTCTGCAGCAATGTTGTCTGAGGCAATATGAGGGCGCAGTCCCGGATGGCGTTTGACAAGCGCGCTTGCCGCTATCTGATTTGGTAGCTGCCCAAAGCCGGCTAACCCGTGGTCTAAATTCGTATTAGGTAGGGGCCGACTAGGTCGCTGCTAAGAACCGATGACATGCGCAGCCAGAGGAAATCGACCTATGAAACTCGCTTCCGGATACAGGGCTTTTTCAGAGGCCGCCCACAATAACTACCCGGATCAAACGGGCCCAGGCGGAATGCTTGATTGGGCAATCACAATAAGCAGTACTGTTGATGCTGATTATTCCGACCGTTTTGCAAAACCGTCGGTACGTGGATGGAAGGGGTATCATCACACCAAGCTTTTTCCCAGCTATAAGACAAAAATGGGGGCTTTAGCGATGACGTACAAGGGGTTGATAAATATCAAGACCCCTTTTGATTTGGCTCTGTATACAAGGCTTATCTGGGAACTTCAGCCGAGAGCAATTCTCGAGCTCGGTTCGCTTCAAGGGGGCAGCGCATTGTGGTTTGCTGACCAAATGTCCGTACTTTGTGAACATTCAGGCGAAGTTCACTCGTTTGATCTCCATACCAAATGCATCCATCCAAGTGCAAATCACCCCTTCCTTACCTTTCATCAGATCGACCTTTCGGACCTCAGCAGTTTTGATGAAAATCTGCTGATGAGGCTACCTCATCCTTGGCTTGTAGTAGACGATGCGCACGTACAAGTATTCTCGATATTTTCTTACCTGAGCCGCTTTCTTGTGTCAGGAGATTACTATGTGATCGAAGACGACCCTATGAAAGCAGATAAGGAGACTATCGATGGCTTACTGTTGGTGGAGAAAAATGGGTTTCTAATTGATACGTATTACACCGATGCGTTTGGGAGCAATCTTACTTGTGCACCAAATGCATGGCTCCGCAAGTTATAGGTTAGCTTTGCTGCCTCAAAAATCTACCGGAGCAATTCAGCTTAGAGCCATGCGCCGCGTCCCTCCGGTTTTGGCCCGCGTGACAGGAAATTGCAACCGCAGGCGTATTGACCTGCCACTGAGTATTTCCTCGAGAAAGAGTTAGAGTCTGGCCCGAAGTGCAGCGCGCGGCGGTCGAATTCTGGGCCTGGAAGAAAATTCAAGGGGACCGCCGCGCTTAAGAAAACGATCAATCCGCCGCGCGTTCCCCTCGAGAAGGAGAGCATGGGGAACAAATATTGAAGTAGGATTGATGTGGTACATCGATCGTGCGTGCCTCGTGATCGCTCGACAAGGAAATGAGTATCTCGTCGGGGTGAGTGATTGAGTTTTAAGACCCAGGACATGTGTTGTAGGCTTCAGATGATTTCTGCGCGATAAGCTGATTAACGTGGAGGGACAGCCATTCAACCATAGCCTATCGCGTCCTTGTGGCGCGCCTGCTGCGTACGCTCGGTTCGCCGCTAACTTTGATCTTGGATTTCTTCGGTGGTGTGTTCTTGGAGGTTGCTTGATGAGCGAGTGTTTTCTTCTCCCCATCCGTTGAGTTTTTTGATGCCTTCGTCTTCCGCTCAGTGCGGAACGGTTCTTCATCCAGTTTCTCTCTGCATTTCAATCCGATGGAGAGAGGAACTGCGAGTGCGTCGGCAGCGCTCCGCAGAGCGCTTATGCGGTCGGAGAACTGATTGTTCATAATGCGGTGCAACGGGCCAGTTAGGGCAACCGAATAAAGAATTGTGCCGTTTGTTAGTCGTACTGGCACGGCAATTGCTCCAACCCCTTCATCGATCTCGCCGATGCAAGTTGCGTAGCCTTGGCGTCTAATCTGAGCAAAATGCTGCTCAATCCAAGCCACGGAATTGCGAGCGTTGGCGGTCAGCACCGGCATTTCTTCCGAAAGTGCTTTCTCGAGCACCACCTTATCCTGAAAAGCCATAATGGCCTTTGCCGACGCGGCGGCGTTGATTGGCATCTCAACCCGAGGCTGCGCATAACTGCGCCATCTAGCGTCTGGGAGGTCTTTCCATCGCTCTTCTGGGGACAGGGCTGCGGCTATGAAAACGCGCGCGCCCACGAGCCGTGCAAGATAGCAAGTTTCCCCAGTCCGTTTCGCCAACGCTTGAAGATGTGTTTGCGATAGTGAGCGTGCCCAGCCGTCATCAGTCGCCGCGTGAAGCAGCCTGATCAAACGCTCTCCAAGCTCGTAAGGGTGACTTCGTCCGCCAGCGGCAAGTCCGGAACGAGCTAAGCCGCCAAGCAGTCGATGGACGGTTGATATGGGCAAATCAACCAAGTCAGCAATTTCCGCTAAAGTCAGAGAGCCGGGAATAGCTGCGAGTGCTTCTAAGATTTGAATGTAACGTTCAAGCGGGCCTGACGGATCTTGGCTGATTGTCTGAGAGCTCATTTCCAACTTTCCCAAGATCCAGATGTGCGCTCGCCGGGCTTCATCAGCTATGAGCCTCATCATACCGTAGTAGATGAAGTGCCCCTGAATTTCGGTTAGAGTCTCGTAGTGTTGTACGCCATACGTGGGGTAAGCGACGGGCGATCGGCGCAGCTGGTCGGGTTGCGCAGCCGAGCGTTCGTTGCGTTGAGAGAGGCGGCATATAAGAGCGCAAAACTCTAGTTCTGGGTGGTCCAAAGTTCGGTCTCGCTACAGCTCAGGCCGGACTCTAACTCGACCTGGAGGAAATACTCAGGGGCAGGTTAACTCTAGATCTGGTTCGACTCCCGCGGGCGGAACCATCTCCACCATTTCTAAAATCCCTATAGCCTTGGCCTCAGATGCTGCGCTCATCGACATCAACTAGGAGCCGGTGCCGGTGTTACGAATTTGACAAGTCCAATGTTGCGATCAGCTGCTTTCTCGCAAAATACGACAAGAACTGCGTTACGAGTTTCGTGAGAAGAACTTTGCAATTGGTCAATATCGGCCTTCGACAGATAGAGGAGTTCGGAAGACATTGGTTATCTTTCGGTGAATAGCAGTGCATTGCTCACTTGTGGTCGAGATGATTCCGCGTTTCGAGCCGACTCGGCTTCTGCTTGATCAACGTTGCTGCATGCCAGTAGCAATGGCCGTGCCAAAGCGTAAGTCATTGAAGATGATAATAGACACTGCAGCATAGACGCTGCCAGCGAATGTCGTTTAATCGACACGATTTTAGTCGTTGTCAGACACTTAGCAGCGCTAACATCCGTTGATCGACCCCTCTCCGTGATTTGCCTAGGTGGCCACAGACGCGGCAGTCCGTTTGATACAGCAAAATTATCGCTCTAGACGCCGTAGTGGGCTGGCCTTCGCGAGCCGACCCAGGTTAGGTCGCTGTCCCTCAGATGATGATGTTGATCCACTCCAGGAGCGATGGACTAGGTATTTAGTCCCAGACTTTGATGGTGCATCCTTGTCCCATAATTCGAAGGAAGCGCTATGGGACAGATTTTACACGGCTGCGCCACCACGACGGAGGCAGACCGTCGAGCAATACAAAATAGTCAAGAGAGCCTGAGAGGTCTCGCCAAGCGCTACGGGATCAACCAGAAGACTGTCGCGAAGTGGAAGCAGCGCGAGACCGTCACCGATCGTTCGACTGGCCCCGCGGAAGCCAAGTCGACTGTCCTTTCCATCGAGGAGGAGGCGATCATCGTTGCTTTCCGGCAGCATACGCTGCTGCCACTCGACGATTGTCTCTATGCGCTGCAGCCGACCATCCCGCATCTGACGCGGTCATCCCTGCATCGCTGCCTCCAGCGTCACGGCATCAGCCGATTGCCGGAAGTCGGCAGTGGCAAGCCCTCGAAGAAGAAGTTCAAGGCTTATCCGATCGGCTACTTCCACATCGACATCGCCGAGTTCCAGACCGCCGAAGGCAAGCTCTACCTCTACGTCGCAATCGATCGCACCAGTAAGTTCACGTTCGCGCAACTGGCCAGGAAGACGGGAAGGACCTCGGCCGCGGCCTTCCTCGAAGCTCTTATTGCGGCCGTCCCCTACAAGATCCACACGGTTCTCACCGACAATGGGATCCAGTTCACCTTCCCACCGCGCTATGCGGACGGCCCGACAGCAAGATACGCGACGCATATGTTCGACATGCGCTGCCGGGAGAACGGGATCGAACATCGGCCGACTAAGATCAAGCATCCCTGGACCAATGGCCAGGTCGAACGCATGAACCGCACGATCAAGGAAGCGACCGTCCAACGCTATTACTACGATCGACTCGATCAGCTCGAAGCTCACCTTGCCGACTTCATCAACGCCTACAACTATGCTCGGCGGCTGAAGACCCTGAAGGGCCTCACACCCTACGAATACATTTGCAAATGCTGGACTTCCCAACCCGAACGATTCAAACTCAACCCGCTCCAGCAATTGACGCGACTAAACACCTTCTGTAACGGGCCGTTGATGTCAAGCCTCCCGAGTAAACGTCACGCCGCCGAACTCATGCTTCTGTCCGTGGTCAACACCTGGCCGCCACATCATGCTGTGAGAGGGAGCGGTGAGCGAGATACGCGTGGTTCGTCAGATGACGGCCACTGGCTTCACCGGAACGAAAATCCCGGCGACGGGACTCGGGCACTGAGCTTCAGTTCAAGCCCGGTTGCGTTCTTGATCTCCTCCACGTCTTCCATGCCTCGATCGGCCCCGCTTCGGTCCATCGGTAAGTTGTGCCGTCGACCAGATCCGATGCAGGATCACTGCCAGCTTACGTGCCAGAGCGACTTTTGCGCGCTTCGAACCTCGCTGCTTGGCGACGTCCATCCCCCAGCGCTTGAGTTTTGAGAACCGCGTGATGCGCGATAACAGAACGTTGGCAGCCTCATACAACACCGTGCGCACTATCTCGTCTCCGGCCAGCGCGGTTCCGCCCGTGACGTCCTTTTCTCCTGATTGGTATTTCTTTGGCGTGAGCCCGAACAGCGCGCCTGCAGCCTTCGATTTTACGATGCGATGACGATCATGAATCGCCGATTTTTAGGTAACAGCACCAGGGGACCAACGCCCGGCACTGTCATGAGGCGCCGACAAACCGCATCGTCACGCGCGATTGCCAGCATAGCCCTGTGTGTCCTTCCGTACTCGGCCTTCAAGGCCGATCGTGCCGAAAGCATCGCTGTAGCAATGCGCTCCAGTGTCGCTTGACCCGCAACTTAACTCTCAAATCCGCTTCGAAATTCTTCCGCGTCACCGGGCCACCCTTCAGCCCAAGCCACGCAAAATGCCGCGGATACTGAACTCCACGTCGATCAGCCGCCCGAGAAGCTGTTTGCGTGCGATCAGGAGGGCCCGGATCTCCTGCGCATCGACCGACTTTGCGTGTACCGGCCGGAACAATCCCATCCGGATCAACTGGGCGATTCCGCGCGCATCCTTGCGATCAGTCTTCACCGTCATCGCAGACAATGCGGCCTTCACATGCCGCGTTTCGAGCAGAACCGTCTCGAACCCTGCTCTTTTCGGCCCCGCATGCAGCCATCGCGACAGCGGCCCAGCCTCCAGCCGTCCGCCTCACTGCAAAGCCAAGCGTCTCGAAAAATTCAACCAAGGCGTCGGGTTCGCTCGTGACCTTCGCTTCCTTCAGGATTTTACGTTGGGCACCCACAACGCATACGCTCGACAGTTCCAATGACACGTCAATTCCGGTATAGTTCTCCACCGCTGTCCTACGCCTCCAGAAGCTTGGGGCCGACTCAGGTCGTGATCCCGTTTCATCATCTATCGGGGGATATTCACCATCATTACCCCTTGCTCGGAGCAGGGCCCATTACGGCATTTAGCTCAGCCAGTACCTATTGCAAGCTCAGGCTTGACCACCTGAACATGGATGGCTGCCCGACTGTGACGCGCAATTCGGCTTACATTCCTGTCGATCATACGAATTAAGTCCTCCAAAACGCCAGTCGACTTCTCTCTAGTGTCACGTTCGCGAAATTCTCCTATCAGTAACAAGGCGCACGTCATGTCGGGCCGGACGCAGAAAACCAGAGAGCAGCCATTCTCGTCCTGAATTAGGAACGCATCGTCCGTCGCTATGCCGTGGACGGGCTCATAGACCTGAAGCAGCCTCGAACGGATTACTGAACAGTCCTCAGAGGTTTCGATACGGCCGGCTACCGATAGGTATGGCAACCTTGCCGAACTCTGCAGCCAGACATCCGTTCCGTCAGCCTTCCGAAACATTCCATATTCCTACGGCTCGTGACACTTTCGATCCAGCTGCAATTCCAGCTGTGAAACACGCCCACGTTCGCAGTCAGAGTACAACTTGAATCGAACAAGATCTCCTCCGATCTCCCCGTCTCGTGCCGTCTGATCAAATAGTCTGCTCAAAGATGCCGCTGAACAGTATGCCGATGTCGCGATCGAAACGTACCATTGCGACGATGTGAAGGTCGGCGCCAAACCACGCCGGGCCACACAGTCGCAAGTGTCGCCGATGCAAGGCGGGTTATTCGTACGCATATAGTCTTCAGAACCCGCTGCTCTTAAATCCCTTATCAACTGCGCAAATGGTCGATCAGTCTCGCAACTCATCTTTTCGTCCAGAGGACTGGTTATGACGAGGTCAATCGGCAAGGCCTGTTGGTCGTGCTAATGGGGACGCTTCAACGTCCGGATCCCTCCACGTTCTCCACTCATAGTTGCGCAGCACGGCATAGCCAGGTCCCGAGCCAATCAGATAGCTGGGATTGAGCGGCGTCTTACCAAGAGGCGTACAGATGACATATTGCGGCACCGCAAACCCAGTCGTATGCCCGCGCAGATTTTCAATAATATTTATTCCCTCTGCTATCGACGTTCGAAAGTGCTCAGCCCCCCGCACTAAGTCCGCATGATACAAATAGTACGGACGTACCCGCGCCTTAACGAGCGAGTGAACCAGTCGTTTCATGACATCAACCGAGTTATTTATTCCTTTCAGTAGCACGGACTGATTTCCGACGGGTACCCCCACATCGAGTAGCCGTTCGATCGCGCGCTCGGCCGCAGGTGTGACCTCATTGGGGTGATTGAAATGAGTATTGACCCAAATCGGATGATACTTCTTAAGAATCCGGCACAGATCAGGCGTAATCCGCTGCGGGAGCGTAACAGGAGCGCGGGTGCCGATCCGAATAATCTCTACATGCGGTATCGCCCTGACCCGCGACAATACGTACTCAATCTTTTTATCACTACACGTAAGTGGATCACCACCGCTCAGCAATACATCTCGAATATCTGGCCGCTCCCGAATGTATGCGATTCCACGGTCAATCAGCGATCGGTCACTAACGATAGAGTCGCGACTAGCGTGAACCTTACGCGAACAGTGCCTGCAGTAGGTCGGACACAAATTTGTCAGATGGAACAGCACACGATCGGGATACCTATGAACGATGCAGCTGACATCGGTCTTCCCCTCCTTCCACAACGGATTCTCGGACTCTACGTCTGAACGGTGGAAGGACGGGAGTTGCTCGATATTGTAAAAATTCACAAGCTCAGCGATGTTGGGAATCGCCTGAAGACGAATCGGATCGTTCGGATTATTCCTGTCCATCAGGGACAGGTAATATGGTGTCACTCTGAATACATATCGCTTACCTACTTTTCCGAAAGCATCTTCCTCTTCGGCTGATAGGACTAAGCGTTGTCTTAGGAGCTCGAGCGTCGTGACACTGTTTGCTAACTGCCAGGCCCAATCGTCCCAAGTGTTTTGCGGCTCTTTAGCAGTTGGCATCCGAGATCTCCGGATAGAATACAATAGTTGGGTGCTTGACCCCTGGCTCATGCAAGAACGAGCGCACTTGTCCCGCTACGAGTGCAGCGAATCTACATACGTTCAACGCTCAGCCAGACTCAAGATCCATGCCAGTTCACTCTATTGAGCGGGGCTGGAGATTTGTGCGAATATGCGCGCCTATCTACTCAAGGAACGCGTTCGAAACATCGTACCTCCGTCGTGAAACCAACAGAACTGACAGAACACTTGAGCCATTTGTAGCTGCCAGGCCTGTCGGTAAGCCCCCGTTTTTCGCGGGCCGGGTACGTACGTACGCGCCGGCCTCATCGCCACCCGCGCGGTTAGTGCGTAAACTGCGAAGACATCATCCGTGCTATCCGCTGCAGTTTGTTGCTTTGGTTCGCTTCACAACGGGGGATCGAACCTGAACGAGCAGATTGGATAGAACGTAAGCGTAGCGTAGAAACCAATAGGATTGTCACGATCGTGTTTATAATTCCGATCGAAAGGCACTCCGCGGCATCCATCATTCGGCCCCTCAGCATTAGATCTGTGGTGCGCGCTACTCCAAGGATTTCCCCGCACGATCCAGCGCCGTCACGCTCGCGACGCCAGACCTGCTCTCCGGCTGCCTCATCCTTACGCCCGCATGACAATTCGGAAGTCGCAGAGGAGCGCGACTTGAGACGCCGACCCGGCAGCAACACCATTCAGAGCAGCAATGAGCGGTTTAGGAAGCGACCGAATAATACCGTACAGCTCAATCCACTCGGATCCGCTGTCGCCATCGAACGTCTTCGTTTCGTTGAGATCCTGCCCAGCACAGAACGCTCGACCGGCCACCCCTTTCAGAACGATCGCACCGACAGTCTTGCCGCTCCGAAATTAGCAAGGCGTCGATGGGCTGGGTACGCATAGCGCGCCAGACATTGAGACTCTCCGGTCGGTTTAGGCTAATAACACCAACCTCACTTTGACTGACGAGAATGTATCGATACACTGGCTTCACCCCAAAGTGGTATACCCTAAAACTCTATGCCAAGCGACCAAGGAGACGCCCTGCGATCCCAGTGAGCAGCGCGACATTGCCCGCGCCTAGATGAGCGAAACTGCCGAGCGGGCGCCGACGCTCTGTAGAGTCGACCAGAAAACCATTGTCGCTTCTGGATACATTGTGGTGATAGTCGTCATCACGACTTTCATCGGAGTGCGGCTTCGCAGGACGAGGCGGTGCTCTCGACTTCTGACCAATGCGGGTCGGGAACCAGCAAGGACTAACGCCAAAGTCAGAGGACTGACGAGGGGAAACGCGAATGGACGTCACACCTTTGAGCGGTAGCTGCGCGTATGGGGAAGCTGGAGTACTCCGCGGACATCTTCGCTTTCTGAACCCACGACTTGCTGGGTTCGAGTGGCCGTTATGCGAGATTCGCGGTCGAAAACCAGGACCACGACTCTGCGTCTCGGCCGGAATCCATGTTAACGAAGTATCCAGCATAGAAGCTGCAGTGAGGCTTCAGCGGCTATTTGATCCAGAAAAGATGGCCGGCTCTGTCTCTATCATCCCATTGATCAACCAGCCCGCGTATTTCAAATATTCAGAGTACGTCTGCCCGGTAGACAACAAGAATATCAATCACACCTTCCCCGGCAGAAGTGATGGGACATTCTCGGAAGCGCTCTGCGATGTCATCATGAGCGAATGGTGTGCAGGCACCGATGTCTACATCGACATGCACGGGGGTGATCTACGAGAGAACGTGTCAAAATTCGTACTCTTCCAGCAAATGGATGATCCCAAGGCGGATGACAAGGCACGCCAAATGGCGATGTGCTTCGACGCCGACATTATTCTTGGCCTGCCGAGGGACTATATGCAAAGATCTGGCCGACCTCCGACAGCCTTCGCAAGGCAAAATCGCGTTGCCTTAGTGTCAGAAGCCGGCTCGAATGGGCTGCTCGATGAAGAAGCGATTTCCTTCCACGTTGAGGGAGCGCTCAACGTTGCGCGTCGCCTTGGCATCATTGAGTCGCCACTGTCGCAGTGTCGGAATGCTCGCGCGCTGTGTGGCGAGTATATTTGGGTTTATAGCCCGAAGGATGGTGAATTTCATGCCGACGTCGAGCCCGGCGAGCTGGTGAAGAAGAACCAGCGGCTTGGAACGGTCCGCAATTTATTTGGCGACACATTGGCGGAGATTACTGCTCCCGAAGCGGGCTATGTTCTGTGGCGCATGACACATCCATCTATTCCAAAAGGCGAGGCGATATTGACGATAGCTGTCGAAGAGGAGTGGCTCGCTTGATTATGCGCACAAGGACTCGGCTCGAGTTTCTCATCCGGGTCCCGGGGCGGCCGCGAGATTGTCGAGCGCAAAACACAACACCTCCACTGATCGTCATCACGAGTCGCTTCCGCCAAGTGACAATCCGGCCTCCGAGAGTCATTTCAAACCGCAGGCCTCCTCGTCGTTGGCAGTGTTGACGAGCACATTCCGACCTTGAGCCAAATCGAACGACCGGAGACCACTCCTTCGATCAGCTGTATCCGTCCGGTGAAGCTTTCAATTACCCACATCGTCGACGAGTTCTGATTGAGAGGCCGAACGCGATGTCGTAGAAGCGTGTTAGGCCTCGCCACACCGCCATGTTTCCTGGCGGCGGATCATGGTTGCGCGCGAGGTAGCCGCCCAGCATGGCAATCTCGAGAAGTAGGTGGCGAGGGTCTTGCGCAAGATGCGCGGCTTGGACCGCGCCGCGTCGATGGCATCCAGCGTCGGGATTTCGGCTGAGGTGAGGACTGTCTCCTGCAGCGTCCGCTTGTGCGGACATGGTGAGGAAGAAGATGCGCCAGCTGACCATCGCGATGAGGGCGAGGAACTTGGTCAGCCGCTCGGCGGTCTCGACCCAAGTTTCTTCGGCGCGACAGCCAGACTTCATTACCTTGTGAAACACCTCTGCTTTCCAGCGCAAGGCGTACCATTCGAGCTTCTCGATGGCCATGGTGAAATCTCCGACCGGCAGATTGGTCACCAGCTTCCAGTCGAGGTCAGCCGAGGCAGCAGTCGAGGTCGTGTCCCAAGGAGTGGTGTAGCTGGTAGCGAAGCCGCTCGCGACGCGCGCCCCACATAGCGCCATAGCGAGCGAGCGGCTTTGCGGGTGGTCACCGATGATTCGTCGGTAAGGTTTGGATTGCGACAACCAACCTGATTCGAGGAACCACCGATGACCGAAGACATGATGAACCTGCGCGCGCTCGTAGAGAAGACCCCCGATGCCGATCTGTTGCGCGAGATGATCGGCTTTGCCGCCCATCGGCTGATGGAGCTGGAGGTCGAGGGCCTGACCGGGGCCGGTTACGGCGAGAAGAGCGCGGTCGGCGTCAACAGCGATGGCCGGCGTGAGGTGCTCGGTATGGACATCGGCCCCTCCGAGGCTGAGACGTTCTGGACCGCGTTCCTGCGCAAGCTGGCGCGGCGGGGCCTGCGCGGCGTCAAGCTCGTCGTCTCCGACGCCCATGAGGGGATCAAGGCCACGGTCGGCAAGGTTCTCAACGCCAGCTGCAACGCTGCCGCGTCCACTTCATGCGCAACGCGCTGGCGCATGCCGGCAAGAGCGGACGGCGCGTCGTCTCCGCTTTCATTGCCACCGCCTTTGCGCCGGACGATGCGGAAGCGGCGCGGGCGCAATGGCGGCGCATCGCCGACCAGCTCCGCCCCAAGCTGCCCAAGCTCGCCGCGTTCCTCGATGAGGCCGAGACCGACGTGCTCGCCTATATGAGCTTTCCGGCCGCGCACCGCGCCAAGCTGCACTCGACGGATGAGATGGACAAGCGATTTTTAATGACGCCCCGATGACGATTGCGGGCATCGCGTCCATTCTTTTGTTCGGCTGCGTCGCGGGCCATTCTTCCGTCCCGGCCACCGATCTCGCAGCCGCCGCGCGCGGGGTCGGTCAAGGCTGGCCGCGTTTGCGGCCACCGCACGGCTTGGCCTTGACCGGCCCGAGCACGGCGGCATGCTGGCGTGGAATGGGACTGCATTCCTGGCTGGCACTTGCTGTCAGCGGCGGTTATGGTTGTCGGGCGCGGGCGACCTCGTGGCGAAGCGTGACGCGTCGGCTGAAAGCGTCACCGGACTGCCTATTTTGTCCTGCCGAGCTGAGGCGCCCGCGCGCCGGGTTTTGGCCGCCGCGGTTTCCATTGCGACACCATTCGTTCGTAGTTTCGCTCCGCCTGGGTGGCAATCAACATCTCACGGTTGCGCAGCGCCTTGATGTTGTAGGCATAGGCTGGTCCGCGCCGGCTGCCCTTCTGTTGCGGATGTCCAGCTTGAAGTTGCATTGCGCGGGTCTTGTTGGCGACCAGCGCCGGACGCGCCCACAGGTAATCCTCGCCCTTCGTCAACAAATGCCAGCAGAGCACCGTGAGCTTGCGAGCCACGGCCACCGCGGCGACCTGATGGCCACGCCGGGCGCGAATCCGCACGAAAAAAGCATGCAGTGGACCGGACGCCTTGGCCGCGGCCCAGGCGGCCTCGACCAGCATGGCGCGCGCGTGACTGCGGCCGATCTTGCTGATGCGACCGTGATGGGCGGCTCCCAGTCCCGACTGCCGCACCCGCGGGTTCAGCCCGAAATAGCTCACCAGCTTCTGTGGGCTGTCGAACCGGCTGATGTCGCCGATCGCCGCCACGATGCTGGCGGCGACCGCCAGATTGACGCCGGTGATCGTCATCAATCTGTTGACCGCGAGATCGTCGATGGCGTCCTGCGCGATCTCACGGTCGAGCAGAGCCAGGTCTTCCGCCAGCCGGTCAAGCTCACATGCCGATCGATGGCCGCGCGCTCATCGTGCGGCAGCTGTTGGGCGGCTAACCACGCCCGGCCGCGGGCGTTGAAAAGATCGGCATGCGGGCACTTCGGGATTAGGTGCGCGTGCAGGATCGAATGCACCTCGTTCTTGAGCCGCGTGCGATGCCGCACGACCTGGTAGCGCCGCGCCACCAGCCGACGCTTGCGTTCGGTCTCCGCGTCAGGCGTCCAGATCTGCGGCAGGTACCCGGCCGCCTGCAGACTGGCGAGCGTGCCGGCATCGATCTTGTCGGTCTTGACGTGAGCCTGGGCGATCGCCTTCACCTGCAGCGGATTGGCGATAATCACCCGTGCCACGAACGGCGCCAGAACCCGCGACACCGCCATGCTGTTGGCAGTCGCTTCGACCACCACCTCATCACTGGCCAGCAGGGTCTTGCCAAATCCATCCAGCGCAGTCCGCGTCATATCGATGCGGCCCGCACGTCGGAGCCTGCCATCCTCCCAAAACACCACCTCGCCGAAAGTTCGGTGGACGTCGATGCCAATCACCCGTCGCATTCGCACCTCCTGCCAGACATATGACGGGAGCTGCGGGCGACACGACAACTACGGATTCGCGCTCCCAGCGCAACCGGGCGAGTCGCAGAGGCGGCCAGCTACTAACTCGAGCTCTCGGCTCATCGAATAACATCGGCCTGCCCGCACTTCGTGCTCCCGGTGCCTCTGTCCCGATGGTCGCACCATACGCCACGATGTAGAACACCGCAGCGGGAACGTTGGCACCGAGACATCTCATACCGGTTACCAATCCGCTCGAACGCGTCAACGGCGAGATCAAGCGCCGAACCGAAGTGGTCGGCATCTTTCCCAATGAGGACGCCATCACCCGCCTGATTGGCGCCATCCTGCTCGAACAGAACGATGAGTGGGCGGTCCGGCGCGGTCGCTACATGACACTGGAAACGATCGCCCCGTTGGGCGATGATCCCACCGTCAGCTTCCCGGCAATCGCCACCTGACCGATCCGGCCCAGGCCGGCGAACGCGGTGACCCACCGCCAGCTACACCACGCCCGGGGACACGATCTGGGAAGATACGCCCCCACTCGCCGAACAGCTGATTGGCCGTGATCAGCAGCGAGCGTCGCTCGTACCGGCGATCAGCTCGAACAGTACGATGGTCTCCGCCTGATCCTTGCTCACATATGTGATGTCGTCGAGGATCAGGAGGTCGTAGCGATCGAGTTTGGCGATCGCGGGCTCCAGCGCCAGCTCGCGCCGCACCACCTGCAGCCGCTGCTCCAGATCAGTAGTGCGTGCGAAGAGAACGCGCCAACCGTTCTCGACGAGCGAGGCCGATCGCTGCGCCGAGATGGGTCTTGCCAGCGCCGGGTGGACCGAACATGCAGAAAATTGACGCCGATCTTCGACCCGACGTCATCGGCGGCGAGCGCCAGCGCCTGTGCCTTTGACAGCATCGGCAGGCTCTCGAACTCGAATCGTGGCGAGCGTCTTGCCGGCGGGCAAACGCGCTTCCACCATGTGTCGTTCGATGCGGCGGCGGGTGCGATCGGCTGCCTCGTGCTCGGCAAGGGCCGCAAGGAAGCGGGCGGCGGGCCAACCTTCCTTGTCCGACTGCGCGGCGAGCTTCGGCCGGATCGCCTTGACGCCGGGCAGGCGCAACTCATTGAGCAGCAGCTCGACGCGGGCGGCATCGATGGAGGTAGCTCCGCTGGTCATGCTGCTCCTCCCAGGTTCGAGTGCGCCGACACGATGCTGACGGAGGCCAGCTCATCGTAGACGTCGAGCGGTGCCAGCTTAACGGCGACACTCGGGATCGAGGCCGCCTCGGGTCGGAAGCGATCGCGCAATGCCGCAAGATCGGGTAACCGTCCGGCATCGCTTTCAATTACCCACAAATTCTCTTCCGACCATGGCGCCCAGCGCGATGTCGGCGAGGGCGTGACAGCCCGCGCCACATGACGGTATTGCCGGGCGGCGGATCGCTGGCGCGGGCGAGATAACCGCCGAGCCGGGCGATCTTGATCAGATAGTGCGAGAGCGTTTTCTGTCTTGCTTTTGGTTTGTCGTTGACGAGGCGATCGAGCACGCCGATTTCAGTCGCAGTCAACGCGAGGGTTGGCGGCGCGTCTGGGGCGGAACGGTTGAGCATCGCCATCCAGAAGACCCTCCAACTCGGGATGCAAAAGAGCGAGATCAGGTTGGTCAAACGCTGGGCGGTCCTGAGCTTCGACTCCTCAGCTTTGCAGCCCGATTGAGGATCTTGTGGAACACCTCGATCTTCCATCTCGGGCCATACCATTCGAGCTTCTCAATGGTGTCGGTGCGGGAACCAACAGGCAGGTCGGTGATCAGCTTCCAATCGATCTTCTTTCTGTTTTTCGGCGTGCCGCGCTCTTCGGCATGGATCACCGTCAGAGTCAGAGCGGGATAGCACTTCTGCTTTCCGATCGGCGGCAGGACACGTATCTTGCGATACCTGATCTCAAGAACGGCCTGGTCGGGATCGCCGTTGCTGTCTCTGACTTCGATGCGATGGAGCCCTTTGACGGCGACCTCGTCCATTTCGTCGGCGATCGTGTGATCCCCGTCTCCAGTTAAGCGATCGACGCAGGTTCTGATCAGGAAATGAGTACCGACCTCCTGTGCTGCGCAGAAAAGCTCGTAGATGTCACTCTCGCGATCACCAATATGGACGCATCGTCCCGGATGATCCAAGAGTTGCGTAGACTGCTTGAGATTTTCTAACCACCGGACGCTTTCCTTTTTCTCGATGGGAATCCGGGTCGGATTGATCTTCTTTTTAAGCGCTGCCGTCCCCTTGAATTTCTTCCGGGTCCAGAACTTAACGGCCGCCAACCCCAGCGGCACACCCTCGATTGTAACCGCGAGGCTCGAATGCATCAGGATGCCGCAAACCGTGTGCGATCTGAGGCGGCCCACCTTATCCCGTCCACTGTTTATGCTCTTGGTGATGCCGATCGCTTCTGACCTCTCGCGTTGATAGCTGAACTCGGTTGTATCGTGCAGCACAAGAACGAGACCTTCAGTGGCGGCGGTGCGATCATGTGTCGATTGGAAATGGCCGGCCAGAATGTCCGCTTCGCTGACCCGGTCGTTAGAGAAGAAGCGGTAGGCTGTTTTGGTATTCGCCCAATCCTGGCAGACGAGCGGAATGCTTTGTCCCATGGCGCTTCCAATCTGCGTGAGCAGTTTGCGGAATCTGTCGCCGAGCCGCGCGTCCCTAAACTCGCATCCACTACTCTCTCGATCAATCCAACATTCACCTTCCAAAATCGCAAACAGCCTTTTGCCGATCGATCCTCTAATGTCAGCCGCATAGAGCACCCCCTCGCGAATCAGGTGCTCAGCAAGGAATCACAAGTGATTCTTTCGATTCAAGATTTCGTCGTTCGGCGGATCAGCCCGAGTGGTCAAAGTTATGAGTAATTGAAAGCCGGCATCGAGGGCTGTCGCGATCGCCTCGGCGAGCTTGACCTCGCAGGCTCGCTCATGGGCCAGGGGCAGAAGCTCGACCGTCACCTTGCAGGCGCGCCGGTCGTCGCCATGCTCCCGCAAGGTCTCGAAGAGGCGCTTGTAAGCCGCGCGCGGGAAGAGCTGGTCGCGATAGACGAGATTGACGAGCGCCATCGGCTTGCGCCGCAGGGCACGGATGACGTGCCGATAATCAACGACAAGCCCGCCGTGGTTCTCCGACACAGGCCGACCGCGCCGCAATGTCCCGACCGGCGTGACGCCGAGGAAGCATTCGAGATCGTCGAAGATGCGCACGCGCAGGCGATGGCCAATCAGTTTTGAAGGAACAGTGTAGAACACGCGCCGCAGGAAGAAGCCGCCTGACGACGTCTCCGGGATCACCTTCTCCTCGAAGTCGGTCGTGTGGCCTTTCGGCAGTGGCGCCAGTGCTTCCTTCTCGAGCGCGATCCGCTTGGCGATGTTGGCGTTGCGCCGGCCGACAATCTCGTAAAAGCCCGGTATCCTCCGACAATACCAGGCGTATTGTCACGTCGAGTGTCTGTGATCTCTCTCCGGTCCGGGCGTTGTCTCCAGCTTCCTTTCGTACGATCTGAACATCGGCGATCATATGATCTGTCGTAATCGGTTCTGGATGGCTTGCTGTCGCAAGCATCGGTGACTGTGCTGCCGACCTCCCTCCGCAATCTCCGAAAAAATGGCGCAGAGTCCGCCGCCGAAAGGAATTGCCTTGAACCCGAGTCGCTTCAAGCTCCCCCAAAAAGGAGCCACTCCGAAGGAGTGGCTCCAGTCAGGGAGGAAACGTCCCCTAAGGGACCACGGGGACCAGACGGAGCCTGATCGAACGGTGGAGAATGACAGCCCCCACAAGAAGCTCGCCTGGCCGACGGAAGCGAACTTGAAGCAATGGCACAGCGCGCAATTTTTTGGATCGATGGAATTACTTAAAACTCTCCATGCGTAATGATCACCGCCCAGCGAAGCTCCGAAGAGGCACGGTCGGGCAATTCACTCATCTGCCCGCATCGCTTTCGTCAGCTAAGTTCCTTTACCAAAGTGTCGTCGAACATACCTCGGCGGACGAGCTGTCCCTCGGCGAGGAAAGGTCTGCCCCTCGCGAGGACGTGCACGAGTTCGAGATCCTTGTTAAGTACCAAAAGGTCGGCGTCCTTTCCTGGAGCAAGCTCGCCTTTGTGCGCAAGTCCCGTAGCGCGAGCCACGTTGCTGGTTACTGCGGCCAACGCATCACTCAGGTCGACCTCTTCCTCGAGTACGATACGACGCCAAGCCGCAAGTAAGGCGCGCATGGGCATGTAGTTGGCTACCTTAGGCTTGTTTTCGCCCTTCTCCTCCTTGGGCGGCGCACCGTTTCCGTCGGAACTGATTAAGATACGGGCCGCCGGCACACCAGCTTCGCGCAGTCGCGTGTAAGCTTTGTGCGGCAATGTAGCCCGCGCGTAATTATTCTCAGGGGAGTAGTTCGCACCGATATCCACCCAGCCGCCCTTGAGTCCCCAAGCGATAGCGTCGTCCATGTAGCCGTCGGTCTGATTGACGTGCGAAGGTATGAATTGCGTAATTGGAATCCCGGTCCGGTCGACCACCTCGAACATAGGTTTAAGAACTTGACTGAGATAGGGCGGGACTTGTAGGCAGCAATAGCCCGCCTTTCGCGACAGCCTTCCCGCCAGCAGGCCAGCTACTGCGGCCTCAGCGACGTATTGAGCGCCTTTTCCGAAGCTATCATAGCCGTAACCGAGCTCCGAGATCGAGAGTTCGCCGACCCCTATGATCTCATCAACAAACGCGATATCCGTGCGGATCTGTCCCGTTAAGCTCGGAACAGGATGCTCAAGTGTGGCCCCCGTTAGACAGTAAGCAGACAGACCATCCTCTCTGAGTCCCTTCGTCTTTGAGACAAGGGCCGCCATGCTCTTGCTGGTCGCGTCAAATCCAAGCATTCCAATGATGGTCGTAATGCCCGCGCGAGCCAGCTGTGAAGCTTGAATTTCAGGCGCGCGGCTGGAGAAGCCAAGCCCGCCTCCACCACCGAGGGTGTGTACGTGGTTGTCCACAAAACCAGGACAGACGAACTGACCTGCCGCATCGATCTCTTCCATTTCTAGACCGGATAGTTTCGATCCAGCAGGTAGAAGAGCGATGATAGTTTCGCCACTTATGACGATGTCGCGCAGGCCAATTCGCGAAGGCGCCAGAATATCGGCGTTTCTCAGGACGAGCAAAGGCGTCGATGGTGGGGAGAAGGACGTAGTAGCCATACTTCATTACTTCGGTTACAGGGCGACCAGAGCACGTGCGAGCCGTATTGGCGTTAACAAGCCCGAGCGGCCCGCCAGGGGATGGAGCCAGTTCGATGACCTTCAATCCAGCAGGCGCCGGACGTATTGTTAAATACCGATTTGCGCCTCGATCCATACGACGTATGTATTGATCGTGGTCCCACCGACATAAAAGGGGCAGCCGGTTCAATGATCAATTTAGAACTACGTCGATTGCGCTATTTCCTGGCGGTCGCACAGGAGCTGCATTTCGCCAGGGCAGCGGAGCGGCTGCACATGGCGCAGCCTCCCTTGAGCTTGCAGATTCGCAAGCTGGAGGAGGAAGTAGGCTTCCGCCTGTTTGAGCGCACCAGCCGGAACGTAGCGCTAACGGAAGCAGGTCGGGTGTTACTCGCCGGCGCGCGCACGGCTATGGACGAACTGCAGCGGGCGGTTTACTCAGGTCAACAGACTGAACGCGGACATTCCGGCCATATCAGAATCGGCTTCGTCAGCTCCGGAGGAGTGACGTTCCTGCCTAAGCTGCTGCGTCAACTGCGTAAGTCTCTCCCAGAAGTTCAGACCGAAACTCGGCAGTACAGCACCAATGGCGCTCTTGAGGCTCTCGCGCAACGCGCTATCGATCTCGCGGTCGTGCGGACACCGTTGGTGGCTGACAAGCTGCTGCATCGGCCAATCCTACGAGACCACGTGGTACTTGCTTTGCCTGACGACCATCCGATGTGCAAGCGCAAGCGGATCCGGCTCCAGCAAATGGAGCATGAGATGTTCGTGCAATATCCGCCTAACGAAGGGCACGCAGCCTATGGCGTCGTGCAACGCGCCTGCCTGGCTGCAGGATTCGTTCCTTCAGTGGCCGAGTTTGTCGATGACGTTTATGGCATGCTGGGTCTGGTGGGTGCAGGCATTGGAGTGGCGCTGATGCCTGCGGCGATCAGCCGCTTGAGGGTCGATGGCGTCGTATTTCGTCCGCTTCCAGAGGTCGAACAGTTCTTTGAACTATCACTCGTGTGGCGTGCGGAGGATGACAGGCGTCTGATTTCGGCGGTGGTGGATTCGCTTGCCAATGTCGGCGGCCTACTCGTATCTCGCAAACGATCGCATGCGAGTAAGTCATCCGCAAATCAATGATCTAGCGCTAACCGGTGACGCTGAAACTTGGCGGCGCGGACCGGATGGTATAGCTTCTCGAGTTTCGCAACCACGGCGGAGACGGCTCGGCGCTTGTGCGACTTCGCAAGATTCGGCTCTGCAAGGGTCCTGTGCCGCGAGCGCCGCGCCTGGCCAAATATCATGTGATGGGCGGCAGTTCCTCGGCGATATCAGGCTCCAAGACAGGGTCGGCGCGAGCGCCTCCCGTCGCTGCATCTCACAACGGACGATGTCAGCCCGCCAAATGCCGCCGCATTTCTGGCCGCGCCTTTAACTCGGCGCCCTGCTTGGAGGCGATCCGCGCAATACGCTCGGAGGAGAAGTTCAGATCGACAAATGCCGGCGCGGTGTTGGCGACCTCGCGGTAACAGGTGATCTCGCCGGCGTGCAAGCTCATGATGGCGACGCCCTCGAACATTGCTCGTGCGCCCCTAGCCTCAGGAAGAGTCGAACGATAGCTGAATGTGTATCGCGAATACAGCGTCTCGCCGTCGCTGATCGGGTCATGCATATCCCACCGAAAATCGCTCGCATCGTGGTAGAAGTAATCATTGATCATTTCTGCGATTTTCGGGCGCCCGCTGAACGTCCCGTAGAACACATCGTGATAAACACCGTCTTCCACGAAAAGCGCGGCAAATGCTTTACCGTCACGCCGCTCGACTGCATCACAGAAGGTGCGGAGCAAGGAAGGGATATCCATGGATGAATCTCCTCTGTCAAACTATTCGCAAACCGCTGCGGAGCGGCTGTGTTGCCTTGGACAGGGCGCGTCGCTTAGACTGTTGCCAAAATATACACTGCAGCAAGTCGATGGTCTTCCGAACCCGCACGGACTAGACTAGGCGCCTCGGAAGTGCGGCTCCCGCTTCTCCACGAAGGCCGCGACTGCTTCCTTTTGATCCTGCGTAGTGCGGCAAAGGTTCTGCGCATAACTCTCGAAGATTAACTGCTCGCGGATTCTGTTGCGCGCTCGTTCCCACATCAGCTTCTTTACAAGCTCGATCGAAATAGGCGGACCGCTCGCGATCTTCGCGGCTAACTCCACAGCCTTGGGGAGCAGTTCGTCGGGCGCGACCACGCGTGATACGAGGCCAATCCGCTGCGCCTCCTGTGCGTCGATAATGTCGCCGGTGAACGCGAGCTCCAAGGCCTTTTCCATGCCGACTGCAAGCGGCAGCAAGAGGGAAGCGCCGCCGTCAGCGATCAACCCTCGCTTGACCCAAATTGCCGAGAATCGGGCATTCGCCGACGCGATGCGAATGTCGCATGCGAGTGCGATCGACAGCCCCACGCCCGCAGCAATGCCGTTTACCGCAGAGATAATCGGCTTGTTCACATTCTCGAACGCGAGGGTTACGTCGCCGACCAATTTCAGCACGGTGCGGCGATCTGTTTCCTCCGGCGGACCACCGACGATGGCGCGGCTCGCCATATCTGCGCCGGAGCAGAACCCGCGGCCGGCGCCGGTGATGACCAGCGCTCGCACCTGGCTATTGTCCTGCACTTGCTGCAATGCCGAGCAGAAGCAGGTCCGCATTTTGGGGGTAAGCGCATTCATCTTGTCTGGGCGATTGAGCGTGAGCACAGCAATATGCTCGCGCTGTTCCAAGACAATGCTGTCGCTGTCCATTCGTTCTCCTTCAGTTATCCGACGTGTTGAGCGCCGGGGTCGCACTCATGTCATTTGCGGGGACATCTGAGTCATGGACCTCTTCGCGCGATTTTCATTCAAGCTCGGCACCGATGGCCTTGCCAGCGTGCGATCAGCAAGTGGTTGAGGTGACCTCGACCGTCGTCATGCCTATCACTGAGAGGATACGAAATCCCGCCCGAGAGGTTGGCCGTGCAATGCAGGTTCACACTGCTTCGGGTTCATGCTTGCACGGCTAGGAATAATGAACGGACGAACTCGACCGAGGTCAACCGGTTGCTGTCCAGAAAGAGCCTTCCGAGCAGTCGATTCCAATGTGTCTCGGAGCCATGCGCGATGCGCCATTCGTGCAAGCGCCGCGTGAATAATTGAAGGTCGTATTCCTCTGTCACGCCTATGGCGCCGTGCAAGGCGTGGGCGACAGAAGCGACCAATTGCGCCGCTTCGCTAGTGCGTGCCTTCGCAACTGCACACGCGGTTACGGGCGGCAGCGGATCGGCTGCCGCGAAGGCGGCTTCCGCTGCAATGCGCGCTGCCGCAACGTGCTCGGCCATCACGCTTAGCTGCTGCTGGATTGCCTGAAACTTCCCAATGGATTTGCCGAATTGTACGCGTTGGTTAGCATAGGTCATTGTTAGGTCGAACACACGCTTCATGGCACCAGCGAGCATGCCTGCATGCAGCAGGGCTCCGAGCGCTTGGAACTGCTCGCCACTCACAACGGCCGTAAGTTGTTTGCCCGCGTCGGCACGCCAGACGATCGATTCCGCAAGACTGCCGTGGATGCCGCTAGGGAGGCGATCGGCGTCTGCGAGCGAGAGCACTAGCAAGCGGTCTTCTGCTGCAGCGATCACGTGTGAAGCCGTCCGCGCAAAAGGGACGTGCATCGCGCTTACAGAGCCGTCGAGCCCGCGCGCGAGCGAGGGAGCAAACGTAAGAAGCCCTACCGGGAGTTGATCCGGCGTGCTCGTAATAGTTCGGGCGACGATTGTCTGGGCCAGTGGCAAAGGGACGGCGTGCGCACCGCAAAGCAGGACCACTTCGAACAACTCGTTCCAGCTCGCCGCGCCTCCACCTGACTCTTCGGGTGCCATCAGCTCATAGAAGCCGGCTTCGGCGAGCGTCGTGGCGAGGACCTGGGCGGACCCGCCGCTATCGACAGCACGCACCAGGGCCGGGGCGCATTTTTCGGCTAGGAGGGTTTCGATTGCTTGGGCGAACATCGTTTTTCTCCTTCAGCGCAGGCCCAGGCCGCGCGCGATAATGCCGCGCAGAATTTCTCGGGTGCCGCCCCGAAGAGAAAAAGTCGGAGCAATCTGGCTCACGTAGGCGGCAGTTCGTAGCAACTCTACCGGGCATGGGTTGGACGGATCGGTGCCGATGGCTGCTTCGATCACTGATGGAACAAGCTGCTCAAATTCGGTCCCGATGTCCTTGACGAGCGCAGCCTCCACAACCGGGCTTTCGCCCGCCGCGAGCTTGGCGGTCACTGAGATTGACATCTGGCGCAAAGTAGCGAGGTGGGCAGCGAACCGGCCAACCTGCTCTAGATGCAGATATGGGGCGCCTGCGTCGCGCAACCACTGCAACCAAAGATCAAGTAGCACGAGGCTGGAGTACAGGCGCTCCGGGCCACTGCGCTCGAAAGCTAACTCCGCATTGACCTGCTTCCATCCCTCTCCTTCGTTGCCGACCAGGGCATCGTCGGCAAGTGTCACGTCGTCGAAGAACATTTCGCTAAAATGGGCATCGCCGGCGAGGTCCACGATGGGGCGCACGGTGATTCCGGGAAGCCGCAGGTCCACGATAAATTGCGAGAGGCCGGCGTGCCGGTCGGCGGGTGTGCCCGAGGTCCGGACCAGCGCGATCGTGTAGTCGCACCTGTGGCCGTTTGTCGTCCATATCTTGCGCCCATTTAGACGCCAACCTTTGTCCGTCCGCACTGCACGGGTTCTTACGCTCGCAAGATCGGAGCCGGAGTTAGGTTCGCTCATCCCGATGCAGAAGAATATCTCCCCACGGCAGATCCGCGGCAGATAATTGTTTTTCTGGTCGTCCGAACCGAAGTTCAAGATAAGAGGACCGCTCTGGCGGTCGGCGATCCAGTGGGCCCCCACGGGGGCCCCCACGGCAAGCAGTTCCTCAACAAGCACAAAACGGCGGAACGCATCAAGTTCGCTACCACCGTAACGCTTCGGTAAGGTTACACCGACCCAGCCTCGAGCGGCTAGCTTGCGACTGAATTCGGCGTCGAAAGCAACCCAGGAGCGCGAGCGTACATCGGGCGGCGCGCCCGGCAGCTCGCGGGACAGAAACTCCTTCACTTCGTGCCGGAAGGTCTCGGCTTCGGCCGGCAGGACCGCGAGCCGCAGGTTATTGAGAAGATCGGTCATGAGAATGACTGTGCGCTGCGTGTTAGGGAGTGATTAAACCGCCTGAGCGGCTGGCGACGTCAATACCCGTTTCTCGACGACGGTTCGGTCCCGCTCCAAGCCGACAGGCGAAATGCAGTGCGGCCATGCAAGGGACGGAGCCTGCGCCGAATCCTCCATGTATATCTCCTATTTGATTTGACGTTGGGCTGTGCATGACGCGCGTGCTTAGGTGAACTAAGAGGGTGTGCGGCGCAGGCTGTGAAATACCATTTTCATGCCATATCCATATCTTTGCGATATCGGTCGCAACCATACGCAGATCGTCTTGATGGCAATCAAAAACGGTATTTTACCTCGATAGAGATCTCAGGAGAATGGGAGGACCCAACAACCAACTTCGTCAGCATGAATAACACCCACAAAAGCACAAGCCGCGCTCCAGGCGGCCCTCTCCGCGGCCTGCGCATTCTCGATCTGAGCACCGTCGTGATGGGCCCCTACGCGTCACACCTGCTTGCGGACATGGGAGCCGATGTTGTAAAATTAGAGGCGCCGTCCGGTGACCAGCTGCGCTACTACCGCCCGCAGCGGTCCCGCGCGATGAGCGGCATGTTTCTGGGCCTACATCGAAATAAGCGTAGCATCGTACTGGACCTGAAGTCGAATGCTGGCCGAGCCGCCTTCCAGCGGCTCGCAGGAAAATTCGATGTGATCCTGCACAACTTCAGGCCGAACGTGGCGAAGCGACTTGGCGCAACGTTCGAACAATTGAAGACGGTGAACTCTTCGGTGGTGGTCTGCAAGGTCTACGGCTATGGGGAAGGAGGGGCTTATGCCGAGCGCCCCGCCTACGATGACGTGATCCAAGCGGGTTCAGGAATTGCCGACCTCTTCCAGCGCGTTCGTGGCGAACCGCAATATGTTCCTTCGATGATCTGCGACAAGATCGTCGGACAGGCCGCAGCCACGGCAATTCTGGCGGCGTGTTATCAGCGGCTAGCGCATGGACAGGGATGCGAGGTCGAGGTGCCGATGTTTGAAACCATGGTCGCCTTCAACCTCGCCGAAAATCTCGCCAGTGCTGCGTTTGAGCCGCCGTTGGGACCCATCGGCTGGGCGCGCAACATGAGCCCGATGCGCAAACCGTTCCGCACCGCAGATGGCTATGCCTGCCTTCTGCCCTACTCAGACCGCAACTGGCAGGACTTCTTGGCATTTGCCGGATATCCCGAGGTTTTAGAGGATTCGCGCTTCCGCACCCTCGCCGACCGCGCCCAACACATTGACGAGTTGTATCAGTACGTGGAAAAGGCCGCTCGACAGAAGTCGACCGCCAAGTGGCTCTCGTTCTGCGAGGCTCATGATATCCCGTGCGCGCCGATAGCTTCGCTAGACGACCTCTGGACGGATCCGCATCTGAAGGACGTCGAGCTCTTTCAGCAGGCTGACCACCCGACAGAAGGGCGTTATCGCCTATTGCGCAGTCCCATCCGATTCGATGGAGGATCCTGGAAGTTGCGCCGACACGCGCCGCGACTCGGCGAACACACCGATGAAGTGCTGGCTGCCGCAAATTTCTCAGATGAGGAACGGTCCGCCCTCGAACGCGAGCTGCTCGCCGGTGATAGTCGCCCTGCAGAGCTCTGAAGTGATCCCGCCTTCGGATTCGGAGATTCCGGCGCCGGGTCGTCAGTGATCCGGCTCGTACTTCCGGGAAGTGATTGCCAACAGCCGCCACGGCGCGATCTTCTACATCGAACGCGGCCCGGGACGCCGAGCAAAGGCGGAGGGCAGCTCCCGGGCTAGGCATCGTGCTTGAATCGTTGCACTGCGCCAGCGACGTAGCATTCTCCACAAGGCGTCGCAGAACAGTAAACAAGCCAAAGTCCTACCGTTTTGGAATTCCTGACCCAAGCTATCCGTCCTGAACGAGCAGGAGGGCAGAAGAACTCGTCCCGGCAGGAGCGCTCCCGCTGCTGACGACGAAGGAACGACGGCCCGCGATTCAAAAATTGCGCGTCTAACCTTCAAGACAAACGTCAATCACAATAGCTTCCATGTAGACGTCGCGTGCGCAATCATCTCGCCATCGCCGACTCGCGCCGACGATTGAACAAAAAACGTCTTGCGCCCTCTTTTCAAAAGAGTCGCACAGCAGGTAAGTAGGCCGCTGCGGACGGGCGTGAAATACTGAACTTTCATCTCTAATGTAACGCCGGGCCCGAACTGATGTTTGATAAGGTGTCCCATCGAGATGTCTAAAGCCGTGGCGATCGCGCCGCCGTGAAGCGACCCTTGCGGATTAAACATATAAGGCTTGACGCCCATCGTTACCTTGCAGGCGTCGGCTTCGTAAGCAACCGCCATGCCGAAAAACCGCGACAAGAAAAATGATCCAAAGTCTTGACTACCATCGCCGATGCTCTTGGCAACAAGTTCCTGAACCAGCGCTTCATCCATCCGTTCGACTCCGCTAATTGATGGCCGCCTCATATCGCCATTTTATTTTTGCAACGACCCACTACTCTCGTCATCCAAGACGCCCAGGGCATTTATCTGCTCTGCAGCGCGCAGACGCGGGTGTAGAGCAGGCGATCCAATTGCTTGCTAATGAAATCGACCGAAATCTCGCGTGCGAACGACGGAACCGAAGTTGATACCCGTAACATTTATGTTGGTGGAATTCAGTGCTCCTCTTTGCGGGACTGCGCTTATCATCGGCAGAATAGCTCCCGTCGTCCTATCGTGAGTAAGCTGGAGCGCCCTCAGAGCAGCAGTCGAGACTAACTGGCGTTTTGATTGGAGGGTGACCCCGATTTCTTCGAGAACGCGCTCTTTTTAGTTATCTTCTATAGCGCGTCGTTTAATTCCGGAACCGCCTGGTAGAGGTCGGCGACCAGGCCGTAGTCGGCGACCTGGAAGATCGGCGCGTCCTCGTCCTTGTTGATCGCGACGATCACCTTGGAGTCCTTCATTCCGGCCAGATGCTGGATCGCGCCGGAAATGCCCACCGCGACATAGAGCTCGGGGGCCACCACCTTGCCGGTCTGGCCGACCTGCCAGTCGTTCGGGGCATAGCCGGCGTCCACNGCNGCGCGCGAGGCACCGACGCCGGCGCCGAGCTTGTCGGCCAGCGGCTCGATGTACTTGGCGAAGTTCTCGCGGCTCTGCATGGCACGGCCACCGGAGACGATGATCTTGGCCGAGGTCAGCTCCGGACGGTCGCTCTTGGCGACTTCCTCGCCGACGAAGGTCGACAGGCCCGGATCGGCCGCCGCAGCAACGCTCTCGACCGGCGCNCTGCCGCCTTCACCGGCAGCGGCGAAGGTGGAGGTGCGGACCGTGATGACCTTCTTGGCGTCCTTCGACTTCACCGTCTGGANGGCGTTGCCGGCATAGATCGGACGCTCATAGGTATCGGGCGCGACCACCTTGATGATCTCCGAGACCTGCATGACGTCGAGCAGGGCTGCGACACGCGGCATCACGTTCTTGAAGCGCGAGGTCGCTGGCGCGACGATCGCATCATAGGACGGCGCCAGCGAGACGATCAGCGCGGCCAGCGGCTCGGCGAGATCGTGCGCATAGGTCTCGCCGTCGGCGAGCAGCACCTTCTTGACGCCGGCGAGCTTGGCAGCGGCGTCCGCCGCGGCCTTGGCGTTCTGGCCGGCCACCAGCACCTCGACGTCCGCGCCAAGCGCGGCAGCCGCGGTCAGGGCCTTGTTGGTCGCATCCTTCAACGACGCATTGTCGTGTTCGGCAATCAGAAGCGTCGTCATCAGAGCACCCCGGCTTCGTTCTTGAGTTTCGACACCAGCTCGGCGACGTCCTTCACCTTGACGCCCGCCTTGCGGCCTGCCGGTTCAGTCGTCTTGAGGACCTCGAGACGCGCGGTGACGTCGACGCCGTAATCGGCGACGGCCTTCTCCGCGATCGGCTTCTTCTTCGCCTTCATGATGTTGGGCAGCGAGGCATAGCGCGGCTCGTTGAGGCGAAGGTCTGTGGTGACGATCGCCGGTCCCTTCAGCTTCACGGTCTGTAGGCCGCCGTCGACTTCGCGCGTGACCTTGAAGTCCGAACCTTCGACCTCGAGCTTCGAGGCGAAGGTCGCTTGCGACCAGCCGAGCAGCGCGGCCAGCATCTGGCCGGTCTGGTTGCTGTCGTCGTCGATCGCCTGCTTGCCGAGGATGATCAGGCCCGGCTGCTCTTCTTCAGCAACCTTCTTCAGGATCTTGGCGACGGCGAGCGGCTCGACGTTGCCCTCGGCCTTCACCAGGATGCCGCGATCGGCGCCCATGGCAAGACCGGTACGGATCGTCTCCGACGCCTGCGCCGGTCCGATGGAGACCACCACGACCTCGGTCGCCTTGCCGGCTTCCTTCAGACGCAGCGCTTCCTCGACTGCGATCTCGTCGAACGGGTTCATGGACATTTTGACGTTGGCGAGTTCAACGCCCGATCCATCGCCCTTGACGCGGACCTTGACGTTGTAATCGAGCACCCGTTTTACCGACACAAGAACCTTCATGATCCCCTTCCGCAGGATTATAGCTTAAAAGTCGGCAACTCCGCGCGTTTTTGCCGATCTCACAAGCTGCCGACGAGATCGCATTGGACGTACTCAAATCGCGATCAGGCACGAAACTCCTAGGCGGGACCTCTCCCGACACGTGAGCCACAAACGCCCGGTTGGCTTAACCTATGTCGCGGCTATGGCCTTAATCTCGATCAGCGCGCCCTTTCGGATCAGTCCACTCACTTGAACTCCCGTAGCGGCGGGCCACGGCGGCCCCTTGAGCAACTCGCGTCGTAATGCCGCCGTCTTTTGATAGTCGTCGAAAGAAAGAAAGTAATCCGTCGTCTCGACAATGTTGGCGAGGCTCAATCCGCCGCTCGCCAGAACCGCCTCGAATTTCTCAAAGATCCGCCGTGTCTGCGCGACAATATCTCCCTCGCCGACAATATTTCCCGCGTCATCGGTGCCCGTTGTTCCAGATAGAAAAATCAGATTCCCAACTTTGACTCCTGGCGAAAACGTGTAGCGCGAGGGCCATTTGTCATGAGGGAACAAGGGTTGAAAAATCGACATAATTTCTCCTAATCGAGCTGCTTCGGAAGATTGGCGGTCAGTAGCGTCTTGAGTTTCCCTCTCTCAACCTTCCCCGTAGAATTCGAAGGAACGTCATCGACGAAGAAGTAGTGTCGCGGGCGTTTAAAATTCGCCAAATCAGGACTTTCAATGCAGTATTGCTCGAGCGCTTCTGCCGTCAGAGCTCGATCTCTTCGAACGATTGCAGCGCAGACAACCTCTCCCCATTTGTCGCTTGGCAGGCCGACCACGGCAGCGTTAGCAATTCCAGGATGTTCGAAGAGGACATTTTCCACTTCCGAGGGGTGAATGTTCTCCCCTCCCGATTTGATCGTGTGGTCCACTCGACCGAGCACGGTCACGAAGCCCTCCTCATCTGCGACTGATGCATCGCCTGTGAAGTACCAACCGTCTTGAATTGCCTTCGACGTCCTTTCCGGCATTCGGAAGTACTCAGTCATCATGGCCGGCGTCTGGACGATCAACTGCCCGACCTCACCAGGTCGCACCACGTCGGCCGGGTCCGTAGATTCCGAACGAATAATGCGGGTCCTTACATTGGCCATATCTCTCCCGACAGACCCTATTTTGTCGGGCCGCAGATGGTAATCCAACCCCAAGACGGTGATGATCTCGGTGGCACCGTACATATTGTAGAATGCCTTCGAAAAAAGCCTTTTGCACTCTCGCGTTGTATGATCGTTGAGGGTTTGGCCGCCGTAGAGACCTATTTGAAGCGACGAAAGATCATACTTCGAAAGATCCATTTGCATCATCATGATTAGCTGCGTAGGCACACCATGCAGAATTGAAATGCGCTCCCTCGCAACGAGCGACAGCGTCTCATGAGCATCGAAGCCGCGCGTCATGACGGCCGTCGCGCCATGTAGAATGAATGGAATAAGTTGATTTTGAAGTTGAGCGATATGAAACAAGGGTTTGTTGTGAAGGCCGATATCGTCGTGCCGATAGCCGCATTGCAATGAGTGGATTGCTACGCCCATCATTTCCGCAAAGTGACTTCGCACTGCTCCTTTAGGATGCCCTGTTGTTCCAGAAGTATACATAATGAAGGCAGGGTCGGAATCACCCGCGCGCACTTCCGGCTCCAGGTCGGACGCAGCGTCCACGAACGTTTGGAATGACAAATCGCCGGGCTGCGGTCGATCGCCGATGTAGATAAATCTCTTAATGCTCGGAAGGTCCGCTTTGATAGGCTCGACGGTCGTCCGGCAATCTTCATCAAACAGAAGCACCTTCGCTTCGCAATTATCGATGATGTATTTGACTTCGTTCGAGGCCAGTCGGTAGTTGATCGGAACCGCGACCGCCCCGATCTTTAGTAGACCGTAAAATGACGCGACTTGTTCAGGCAAATTCCACGTCAGAACAGCAACGCGATCCCCTCTCTCTACGCCGCTAGCAAGAAAGGCATTCGCAGCTTTGTTTGCGAGACGATTCAAATGGCTGAAGGACCAACGCTTCCCTTCGAAAATGATTGCAGCTTTTTCCGGCCACCGAAGCGAAGCGTAAGTTAGGTGCGTACCGATGTTGATCATTGTATGCTGACTTTTCAGAACGGGAGCTTTACTTCAGCCTGACAGGTGGCGACTGTGTCGCTACCTCTGTGCACGACTTGCGAGACTATCGCGATCGCGTAATCACCGAACATTTGGAGATCAACCACCTCTCCAACCCCTCCAATCGTTTCTCCAGCGAACACCATGTTTCGGTAGCGCAGAGACATCTTGCTGATGAATGCTCGCGGTCCGAACCAGTCAATGAGTTGTCGGGCCATGATCGCACCATATGTCTGCCCATCAACGAAGACATTTGGAAACGAAAGCTTCTGAGCATAGGGAAGATCGTAATGAATACGAGCCCAGTCCCACGTTGCGGCTCCGTACGCCATCAGGCTCGCGGCATTAAGGGTCGTACTCTCTAGGTGGTTCGTATCGCCGACAGCGATATCAGAAGGACGAAGGGTCGCTTTGATCATGTTGCAGGATCTATCGGTTGGAGCACCTGGGTCTCGCGATTTACCGCAACCAAACTGCCGTCGTCATCGAAATGGCTCGCTACCGAAATGATGAACAATTGCGTGCCGCCACGAGAGGACTGCTTCTCAACAATATCTTCCAGCTTCCAGGTGACGGACACGCGATCGGACGGCAGAATCGGCCTAAAGAATTCATAATCATTTCCCGCTCGCACGGTTCGGAAACCCGACACGGGCAGATCCCACTCATGAGCGAAGTATCCGTTCTCGGCTGGAGCCTGATGCGCGTACTGACAGGAGTCCACAACGAATGTCGGGGGCGCGATAGCTGATGGGTAACCAGCCATTCGCGCGTATTCGTCGTCGACATATAACGGATTGCGGTCTCCCAACGCCAAGGCAAAGTACCTGATTGACGCCCTGCTCAACTCTTCGCGTGCGGGATAGTGAACCTCCTTCCCGATCCACGCCTTCAGTTCATCTGTAAGAAGTGACATGCGACCTCTTCGGTGAAAATAAGCCTCAAAGATTGGATGCGGGCACCAGCGATCTATCAAGCGAGGCTGCGGATACGCCCGGCCACTGCCTCCACTTCGCTTCAGTAAGAGCGTGGCAAACCGAGCCTCTGTCCAATGAAATTGCGGGCCATCTCATTGGAAATAGGGCTGAACGGACCAAGCCGTGTATCTCGGAACAACCGCTCCATTGGCGACTCTTCAACTAGGCCGTATCCGGCCAATACGCGCAATCCGCGATCCGTCGAACGAACGGCCGCTTCCGACGCAAACACCTTGGCCATCGCGGCTTCTTTCGAGCACTCGCGACCACTGGCGAGGAGCCACGCGGCCTTTGTCACCATCGTTCGCGACAGTTCAAGATCCGTAGCAATTTCTGCGATAGGATGCTGCACCGCTTGAAAGGCACCAATGGGACGTCCGTAGGCCGCGCGGTCGCTTGCGTACTGGGTCGCTTGCGCCAAGACTCCATCCATAATCCCTACATAGAGCGCCGCGGACAGGATACGCTCTTCGTCGAGCGTCGAGAGGAGATGGTACCATCCACGACCACGCTCGCCGAGCAATCCGTCCGCTGGCGCACGCACATTCTCGATGAAGGTTTCGCATGTACAGGCCGCCCGCATTCCCATTAGGTGGAGACGTCGGATGGCAAACCCCGGCTGGTTTCGCGGCGCGAGAATCAGGGACAGCCCTCTCGCACGCTTTCCTTCGCTAGGTGGATCAGTCCTGCAAACAACTAGGATCGCATCCGCGTCGTCGGCAAAAGTTGTATAGACCTTTTGACCATTGATAACCCACTCCTCACCGTCGAGCTGCGCGCGAGTAGTGAGGGAGAGCACGTCTGTACCCCCGCTCGGCTCGGTAATACCAAAGGCGAACATAAACTCACCTCGTGCCATGCGCGGCAAAAGTTCGTCTTTCTGCTTCTGCGTCCCGTGCTCACGAAGAGCCCGTGCCGCCATCGCGAAGATCACATAGTCAGCGCCAAGCGAAGGAAACTGGCGCGCCAGCTCCTCGCAAAACACGACGCCAGTCGTCAAATCCGCCCCGCTACCGCCGTATTCCTCCGGGATCGAAAGGCCCATCCACCCCAACTCGGCGAAGCGCTTCCACAGAGCCTTCGGCACTTTACGAGCCTGATCCATCTCTCTGATTTTTACTTCAGGCAGCTCCTCAGCGAAGAAGCGGCGGACGCTCTGCCGCAAAAGCTCATGCTCTTCAGGAGCGTCAAAGTTCATCGGCTTATCGCCCAACGCCTGATCTCCCGAACCGCTAGTCTTCATGAAATGTCTCCACCTTCGCAGGGTTGTTTCGCGCACAGATTGCGGATCGGTTGACAGCCCCGGAAAGGAAGACTATCTTTTCCAAAAACCGGAACTCTTTTCCGATTTATGCACCCACCGCGCGACCTGTCAATTGCGGTTTGCTGATAAAGTGGTACGCAACAAAATGACCGAAGGGCTTTGGTGCCTAAACGACCGGTGAGCAGATTGAGCAACAACGTTCGAACCAATAAGATTGAGCGAGAAGAGCTACTGGACCAGGACGACGCCTCCGGCAACGCATCGGGACCGCTCGAGCGTTACATGTCTCTTTTAGAGTTAGTGGCGGCCTTTCCAGACGAACTTTCCTCCACCGAAATCGCTAACGCGCTTCAATTGCCGAAATCGACGGTGCATCGATTGCTGCGCGTACTAGCGCGCTCCGGTCTTGTGGAGGGAGGCGACAGAGGACGTCATATAATTTTGGGCACGCGTCTCACGCGCCTTCTTCACGCCTCTCGAACGACCGATTGGATTGAAGCAGCAGCGCTGCCCCACTTGTCACAGGCTGCAGCAAATTATGGCGAGGCGTGCTATTTCCTGTCGTGCTTGTCCGGCCACCGCGTCTTTGTCGTTGCGTCAGCCTACGGGGACCCTAAGTGGCGAAGCTACGTCGAAGTTGGTCAGGAAATCCCACAACATGTGGGAGCATCAGCCAAGATGATTCTAGCCCACCAGAACGAGGATATCGTGCGAAAAGCCCTGGCGGGACCGTTGAAAGCCTTCACATCCGAGACCTGCACGGACCCTAAGCTCGTACAAAAGGAAATTCGCGACGCCAGGAAATTCGGCTACGCCACCTGCATAAACGGCATCAACGATGGAATGTCGGCTCTCGCAGTACCTATTTTACTTCGCGATGCGGGGGTAATTTACTCGGTGGCGGTAACAGGACCGATCACTAAAAAAATTGCGCAAGAACTGCCGCACTTGTTGTCCCAGTTGCAGCAGCTAGCTGGCGTTTTGGCAACAATCCTCTCACTCCGCGATAAGAAGTAAAGTTTGTTTCCGACGGGCCTCTGCACACGACTACGGAGACGGCGCGCTCCCCTTGCTCCTTTCTGCATTGGCAGCCGGCCTCCATCATCAACCACGAATGCAAATTTTTTTACGCGACGGTCGCGGCATCCGCACCTAAGTAGGCCTCGCGGACCCGAGGATCATTTGCAATCTCCTCCGACGCGCCCTCAATAGTCAGCCGCCCGAGTTCGATCACATATGCCCTACGTGCGACGGAGAGGGCGAGCACGGTATTTTGCTCGACCAGCAGTACAGTTACACCCTTCAGATTGATCTCGCGTATTTTCTCATAAAGCTCTTCCGCTATCCTCGGGGCGAGCCCGAGCGAAGGCTCATCGAGCAATAGCAAGCGCGGCCTGGACATAAGAGCCCGACCAATAGCAAGCATCTGCTGTTCGCCACCAGAAAGGGACCATGCGTGTTGCTTGGCGCGTTCGCGGAGCCGCGGAAACAGCTGCATCACAGAATCGAGATCGCCCTCGATACTCTCGCCCCGCCGCCTCCAAGCGTTGGTAGCAACAATGAGATTTTCGAGCACGGTAAGCCCTGGGAAGACACGGCGTCCTTCAGGCACGTGGGCAAGACCCATCCTGACCCGACGCTCCGGGCTGATGTTGCCAAGCTTCACCCCATCGAACGTAAACTCGCCGCTACGTGGACGAACAAGGCCGGAAAGAGTTCTTAAGAGAGTGGTTTTCCCCGCACCGTTTGAGCCCAACAATGCGACAATCTCGCCACGTTCGATTTTCATATTGATGCCTTTAAGTGCAGCTACCGCACCGTAAAAGACCTCCAAATTCTCACACGCCAGCATGGCGATAACCCCCACCGAGATAAGCCTCGAGCACGGCTGGATTTCGCTGGATCTCCGACGGCTTTCCCTCAGCGATCTTTCGACCAAAATTGAGAACTACGATATGGTCTGCGAGACGCATGATGAGGCCCATGTGATGCTCGATCACGACAATTGTAATCCCTTCTGATCGAAGCGCTGCGAGCAGCACGATCAGATCCTCAACTTCGCCGGAATTGAGCCCGGCCGCCGGTTCGTCCAATAGAAGAAGCTTCGGCCTCGGCATCAATGCACGCGCCAGTTCTACATACCTTCGCTGACCGTAGGGGAGCGACCCGACCGCGACTTCTGCAACCCCTGCCAATCCAAGGCGATTCAATAACTTCATCCCGCGCTCGCGCAGCTCCGCTTCATCTTTGCGAAATTTAGGCGTACTGAGCAAAGTCGATAAAACCGACGCCTCGGTTACTGTACTTCCACCGATCATCACGTTCTCGATCACAGATAACCTGGAGAAGAGACGACCGTTTTGGAACGTACGCCCGATCCCTCTTGCGACAACACGGTATGCTGGCCAGCCAGCCAGGTCACTTCCTTGGTGTAGGATCTTTCCCTTTGAGGGCTTGAGCAATCCAGTCAAGACATTGAGCATAGTGCTCTTGCCGGCGCCGTTTGGGCCGATCAGAGCAAATATCTTGCCTTCCTCAACATCGAAGGCAATGTCGCTTAGTGCTTGAACGCCGCCAAAATTCTTAGAGAGTTCTTTAACTTCAAGTAGCGCGCTCATGCTGCAGTCTCCGCCGACTTGACCAGTTTCTCTTTCCTGGTCTGCCGTGGACTCAACAATGGCAGCAAGCTCACTAACCCCCTAGGCATGAACACGAGAACAAGTATTACCGCGACGCCAAAAACACTTAAGTACGCGTCTCCAACCGGCTTCAGCCACTCAGGAAGAAACGTAACAAGCACAGCGCCCAAGATAGCTCCAAAGATGGCGCCTTCACCGCCTATAATCAGCATTGAAAGGTAGAAAATTGAATGAACGTGATCGAAATCGCCGGGCGAAATGAATTTGCTGTGGTGGGCAAACAATACACCAGCAGCAGCCGCATAGGCGGCTCCAATGACGAAGGCCATCATCTTTAACCGAAATGCATTAACGCCTGACATTTGGACTGCGATCTCATCATCGCGCAGCGCGATCATTTCTCGGCCAAAGCGCGACATTCTAATCCGGTAGGCCAGCACGGTCAGGACGATTAGTACGACCCACGCGAGGCGGAAGAACAGCACTTCACTGTCTAACTGCAGACCCGCCACATGGTAGGAAGGAATGTGAACGATGCCATTCGTCCCTCCGGTTAGCTCGATCCAGTTTGAGGCCACTACGCCAAAACTGACGTTCAGGCCGAGCGTCGCAAGAGCCAGATAATGACCGCTCAGCCGGAGTGTCGGTATGCCCAGCAACAGTGCGATCAAAGCCGCCCCGAGGACGGCGACGCCGGAGGCAAGCCATGGGTCAAACCCGAGGACGGTCGTCAACAATGCAGTACCGTAAGCACCGAAGCCAACGAAAGCGGCTTGAGCGAGCGTGATCAAACCAGCCCAGCCAAAAGCGAAGTTAAGACCCAGCACTACGATCGAGGCGATGATCGACTGGTTCAACAGTCTGACCGAATACTCCGACACTAGGAAATGTAGCCCAAGGAGTACGACTAGAAAACCGATGGTTACGAGCTGTTCGCGCTTAAGGGAAGTCATGCGGTCATCCACGATCCGCTACGCGTTCGCCAAAGATGCCCTGCGGCCTCATAAGGAGAAACAGCAACATCAACAGAAACGAGAAGCCATCCTTGTAGGTTGACGAAATGAATGATGCCCCCAGTATCTCTGTTAGCCCGACGAACAATCCACCTAATATCGCTCCTGGAATGCTGCCGAATCCTCCGATGATCGTCGCCGCGAACGCTTTGAGAGCGAGCTGCCCCCCTACGTTTACGTCTGCAAACCAGACAGGACCCAACAGAAGGCCCGCGACTCCCGCGAGAAGGGCCGCGAGCACCCACGAAAATGCTAAGACCCGGTCGACCGCGATGCCCATCAACCTCGCAGTCTCGACATCCTGCGCCGTAGCACGCATCGAACTGCCGAGTACTGAGCGGTAAAGAAGGAAGTAGAGGCCAATGACGAGCACCGCTGTCACGCACAGGATGGCTATCTGATGAACTGGCACAATGCTACCGGCAATCGTGACGAGCTGCCCAGAAAAAGGAGATGGCAGCCTGAACGGAAGATTTCCCCAAATGAGTGCGGCAGTGTTCTGGATCACGATGCCAGCTGCCACGGTGCCGATAATAACCGTAACTGTAGGCCGTCGCTGCAAGGGAAGAAAAACGAGCGCGTAGAAGAGAAGCCCGAAGATTGCCATGCCGAACAACGTCGCAACATAGCTAACCGATAGCGGCAACTCTGCCTGCACAATCGCAGATACAGCGAGGAATGTGCCTATCATGACAAATTCTCCGGCTGCAAAGTTTACCACTCCCGTGGCAGTGTAAACGATGACAAAGCCCAAAGCGATCAGTGCGTAGATACTGCCCAAAGCTAACCCATTTAAAACGAGTTGCAGAAGTGGTCCCATTTTTTGATGCTCAGTCCCTGCGGCAAATTATTGCGAGATCACGGCAACGAAGGTGTAATTTCTTTGACCAACTCGATCTGCTTTGAACTGGGCTTCATCTTAACGACTGCTACCGAGTGCACACCATCCCTAGCGGAATCAAACGAATATACATGGGCTAATCCTTTGTAGCCCTGCAATCCCGCAATATAGTCTCGCAACTTGGATGGATCTGCTCCAACTTTAGAAATACCATCCGAAGCGATCATGGCAGCATCGTAATAGGCCGCCGCATACGGGTCGGCGTCTCGCTTGAAGCGAGCCTTGTACTTGTCCATGAACTCCTTCACTGGGCCGCCTGCGGAATCGTCTAGTACACCATCGGTCACACCCCAGACGTTTTGGTAGTCCGATGGCGAAAGGAGGTTGGCTGTCGTTGGCAAGAAGAGGCCCGACGATGCAACGATCGGGATACCGAGTCCCAGTTGCTTGACTTGTTGAACGATTAGCGCCGCATCTACTGCATAGCAGAAAAGCAACAGCGAATCCGCGCCTTTTGCTTTGAGGCTAAGAAGTTGCGCCGACATGTCCTTGTCGTTTCCGCCATATGCTTCTGATCCAACTGGTTCGATGCCCTGTCTCTTAAAGGCCTCGATTGCCAAGCCGGCCGCCCCCTGACCAAAGTCGTTCTGAATAAAGAGCACGCCGGGTTTAGACTTCGAAAGTCCGTCTTTTGCGTACTCAGCCATACCGATAGCTGCGAGTGCGTCTTCAGGTCGGATGCGAAACATCCACTTATTGTTAAGTGCAGATACGGTGCGAGCACCGCCGGCATAAAAAACGGGAATCTCAGCTTTGAGAATCTCGGGTGAAGTCGCCACATTTTGTGTACTGTAGCTGCTGAGAAACATTAGCGACGGTCTATACTCCTGATACAACTTGACGAAAGCATTGATAGCTCCCGTATTGGACGACTGCGTGTCTTCGAAAATGATCTTCGTCTTTCGGCCGCCGATGCCGCCCTTTGCATTGAGGTCATCTTGCGCGACTTGAAGCGCATCATAGTAGATCCGTCCAGAGAGTGAGAATGGCCCGGTCAAAGGGACCGCTGCTCCGAGGATGATATCGTCATCTGCGCGAGCGACGCCGGAAGACCAAGATCCGGAGAAAGCAAATGCGGTGCAGGCGGTTGCAGTCAGAAAGTCGCGTCTATTCATTCCCATCCCCTCTCGCGCGTCGATTTCGCGCTCCAGATTTTTGCGCCAATGCCGAAAAAGTGGACGGCAGCATTTCTGTATGAACCGAGCGAAGTATCACTTTTCGGAACTTTGGCTCGAATTTCGGTAAGCGTAAGAGGCCGTCAAACTTCTGTCAAGCGGCGGGCAGGTCCAAAAATCGAGCAACATCGGCGAATTATCGTGCATGCCGCTGTCGATAATGGGGGGCGCCACAGCGCTCGCGATCGCATATCCGTTGCTGTCGACGACAATGGTAGAAGCCGCGCACTACGTCACCGGCGTGAAGAACGGCAGCGGCGCGCCATCACTCGGTTTGAACACCACCTTAACGCGCTGGCCGATTTTCAGCGCCTTGAAATCGCAGTCGACGAAGTTGGTCAGCAGTGACGGGCCCTCCTTCAGCGTCACATAGCCGATGGCATAAGGACCCGTGGCTGACTTGCGCATGATGCTAAAGGTGTAGATCTCGCCCTCGCCCGAGCTCTCTTCCCACACGGTCTGATCGGAAAAGCAGAACGGGCAGGTCGCCCGTGGAAAATAATGTGGTCGGTTGCACGCGGTGCATCGCTTGATCAAGAACCTGCCTTGCGCAGCCGCATCCCAGAAAGGCTTGGTTTCGGCATTTCCATGTGGGGCCGGATAAGTCTTCCGCTCGCTCATCACACCCGCTCCAGGATTGCCGTCGACGCGCCATGACGGATGCCGAGCATGCCGCCGGTGCCGTGAACCAGCGCCAAATCGCAATTCGGCACCTGCACCTTCGGATGCGCCTCGCCGCGCAACTGGCGCACCGCTTCCAAAATTTTCGTCATGCCGCCGCGATTCACCGGATGGTTGCTGCACAAGCCGCCGCCGTCTGTGTTCCACGGCAGCTTGCCGACGCCGGAAATCAGATTGCCGTCGGCGACGAACTTGCCGCCCTCGCCCTTCTTGCAAAAGCCGAGATCCTCGAGCTGCATCACCACGGTGATGGTGAAGCTGTCGTAGACCGAGGCGTATTTGATATCCTTCGCCGTCACGCCGGCTTCGGCGAAGGCCGCCGGCGCCGACCACACCGCCGCCGAATAGGTCAAATCGAGCCGGCGCCCGCCGCGCGGCCCTTTCAACGCATCGCCGGCGCCGATCAACCGCACCCGCGGCCGCTTCAGGCTTTTGGCGATCTCCGGCGTGGTCACAATGAAGGCGCCACCGCCGTCGGTAACCACGCAACAATCCAGCCGGTGCAGCGGATCAGCGATCATTGGCGAATTGATGACGTCCTCGACCGTGACGATGTCGCGCAACATGGCATGCGGATTGTATTGCGCATGGTGCGAGGCAGCGACCTTCACCCAAGCGAGTTGCTCGCCGGTTGTGCCGAACTCATGCATGTGGCGCAGCGCGCACATAGCGTAGACGTTGTGGGTGGTGGCGCCATAAGCCGCTTCGAAATCCAGTTCCGGCCCGACGGCGCGCGCCGGTGCACTGCCGGTGCGTGGCTTGCCGGCCAGCGTCACCAGCGCGACCGAGCAGCGTCCCGCAGCGATTGCTTCCGCCGCATGGCCGAGATGAATGATGTAGGAGCAGCCGCCGCTTTCGGTGCCGTCAAAATGACGCAGCTTGAGCCCCATGTAATCGGCCATCGCCATCGGCCCGCCGGGCGCATCGCCGGCACAGAAATAGCCGTCGACATCGTCCTTGCTGAGCCCCGCATCCGCTAGCGCGCCGCGCGCACATTCGGCATGCAGCTGCGCGATCGACTTGTCCGGTGCATGCCGGGTCGGATGCTCGTAAATTCCGGCGATGTACGCCTTACCCCCGATGCTCAAGAATTTCTCCGCTTTCACAAATAGTAAACTTGACCTCTGGATTAATCGTAGCGCGCCGTTTCGAGAACATTTGCCCGAGAGGTCACTGATCTCGACGGCCTTTTTTTCGCTCATGGAGCGTCACCAGCCGCTCGAACTCAGTTAGTGCAACAGACGTGGTCTCAAATGGACCAACATCATTTTTGCGGGATCTTCGATGATTGGGCGCCTCCCGGACTCGATCTTGGATGCCATTGTTTAATGCGGCGAATGCGCTCTTTCGAGCGGCCGATTTGGGCAATGATTTTTGCGTAGTCCCAGCACTTGTTCTCCTCGCCGATCAAGTTTTCGATGGGCACTTCGACGTCATCCAGGAGGGCCTCGTCGACCTCATGGCCGCCGTCGATGGTTTGGACCGGTCGCATCGTGGTGCTCTTACTCTTCGATCCCTACGCGGTCCGCAAACGCCACTGAAGAAAACATATGCGTTGCGTTGGCGCGCTGGCGGAAACTCCCGTTGCGTGAATGACAATCGATTTAGATCATCAGCAACCGGGCTAATTGTTAAATACCGATTTTGACTTCGATCGATACGACATATGTATTGGTCGGTCCCCGAACAGCCACGTTAAAGCAGGTAAACAACAGTCTCGAGGACGTGCCTCGTGCCGTTCGGCAACATCCAGTATTCCGACGGAACCGCCTACACATCATTCACCCGAAGAGCTGAACTGATGGAGAGGAGACAACTACGCTGGAAGCTAAACGCAGCCGCCGTGCCGTCTCGCGTACCACGAAAGTATTTGAGACAAGCTGACCTAGTGGCAGGGCAGTGCGAGGCGCAGGCGATGGGTGCCTCTAGATGTGGGCTGTCCCCTGTCGCTGTAACTCGCCGTGAAGTTTCAATCGTGCCTATGGAATTTCGCGGTCTACGCTGGGCGATCGCCGCGTCTCAGCACCGAAGCCTCCGCCAAGCGGCAGAGACACTGCGGGTCAAGCAGTCGACGCGGAGTCGCTGCCTGCGCAATCTCGAACACAAGATCGGCAGCACGCTGTTCGAATGCACCAACGGAGGCACGCGACCAACTCTCCAAGGTCTGGAATTCCTCGATGCCGCCCGGCGCATCGTGGGTGAGACGGAAGCCATAACCGCGCGCCTCAAGACCCACTCGCGTGGTGAGAGCGGCCGATTGATCATCGGCATCCACGCCTCTCTCTCGGCCGGCAATCTCCGAGCCACCCTTCTGGAGCACCGGCATCGTTTCCCCGATGTCGATCCACATCTGGTCGATGGCACGAGAGACCAACTGATCTCCGATCTCGTCAATTCCGCCATTGATATCGCATTCGTGGCCGAGCCCAATCCAAGGTGGACCGAGAAGACATTGTTGGTCTGGAGCGAGCGTGTCGTCGTCGCTCTTCCCGAACACCATTCGCTGACAGCCCGCAATATGGTTCATTGAGGCGAACTGCGGCACGAAACCCTACTGTTGTCACAGCACGGCCCGGGCCCAGAATTCCACAAACTGCTCATCAGCAAGTTGGGAGCTTCCGATCCCTGCCCGGTGCTTCGTGATGATGTGTCGCTCGATCGGCTACTCACCCTGGTCGGCGCAGGCTGGGGGATGCTGCTGGCCTTGGAAGGTGCGCACCGGCGCGACCTATCCGGGTGTCACCTTCCGCGAGGTGCATGATGCAGAGGGCCCAACCCGCCTGAGCTTTCGCGCTTATTGGCGGCAGGCGAACAGCAATCCATCGCTGCGTCCGTTTCTCGACCTCCTTCGCGAGCGCTATCCGGATCTCTCAGCTGAGCCAGGTACAGACTGACCACCGTTTCGCCGGGCCTTCGCAAAGGCTCGGTCAGTCGCCATGAAGCGCTCGATCATCGGGGCAATCAGTTTGCCGGGCTCGGTCGGCGTGGCCGCGCTTCCGCTACGCGACAAGATCTCGGCGTAGCTTTTGAGATCCCTGAAGACTGCCGCCGGCAGCTCAACAGTGAGCTTGACCGGCTTGTCGTCTTCGAGCGGCCCAAGCTTGAGTTTTGTCACGGTATTCCTCCCTTGCGGTAAGGCGTCAGCACTAGGTCGCGGGTCACAATCACACGGACCGGGAAACCTGGCCGGATGGTGAGCGTCGGCTGGATGTTGAGCTGGCGCTGCACGATCTGCTGGCCGGTCTGGCTGATGCTGTTGGACGCGCCGCTGCGGATCGCTTGAACAAGATTGTTCTCGTTCTGACTCGTGCCCGCCCCGGCGCCGACACTGAGCAGAGTCGATAGAACGGCGGCCTTGAACAGCATGCCCCAATGGTTGTCGACTTCGTCCTCAAGGCCTGCATAACCGCCGGTGTCGGCACCGGGCTGGCGCTCCAGCACGATCGAGTTGCCGTCCGGCATGATGATGCGGGTCCAGACGGATGCGGCTCTGGCCGAACGCGACGGAGCTATCGTACTGACCGATCAGTTTTGCGCCCTGGGGAACCAAGAGATATTTGCCGGATGGGCTGTCATACACCGCCTCGGTGACCTGAGCGGTGATCTGGCCGGCCAGATCGGACCTGATGCCCGTGATGAGCGCAGCCGGGATCACGGTACCTGCCTGCACGACATAGGGAGAGACCTTAGCTTCGAGCCGGTCGGGACTGACCGTGCGCTTGTCCGTCGACGCGTTGAGGAAGGCCGTCTTGCGATCCTGCATATTCTGAGCAGACCCGGCGTCGACGGGAGGTGTTGCAGCCGGCGTCGTCGCGGTTGCGGTCGAGGTATTCGGGATAGGCTGCCCGACGCCCTGCGGTTGCTGAACGGTCTGCGCGAACAGGCGGCTGACTCGGGCTGCCTCGATCTCCTGGGATCTGTGCTGCGCCTCCGGATCGGGCGCCGTTCCCGGGACCACGGTGTTGGGTGCCGCGCCTGCGTTGAGGATCGGCTTGCCGAGATCGCCGGGCAGCGGCGGCCCGAGCGGCGGCGCCTGACGTGGCAAACCCGTGCAGTCCTTCAAGGCGGCAAAGCCTTCTGGTGAAGGGAGGTTCTGTGTGCTGAGCAACTCCTGGCCGGCTTGCTGCTTGTTGCGGGTCTGCAACGCGTAGCCAAGCGCGCCTGCGACCGCGACGGCAGACACCGCACCGAGGCCGATCAGCATTTTGCGCGAGAGGCGTGTGACAGGAGGCCGCTCGCCTCGGAGCCGAAGATCCGGCGGCGCGACGTGCGGGATCTCGCTCTGACGTTCGTCTTCGCTGCCTATCGCCATGCGCGCGGCCTTCCGTCGGTACGGACGATGCTCACGCGCCGCTCGCTGTCCTTGTCGCCAAGCCGCAATTCGGCGGCGGCGAAGAGACGATCGACGATGTAGTAATTGCGGTTCGCCCGGTAATTGACGAGCTCGGAGCCGCCGGCCGGACCGATGACGAACAGCGGCGGCATCTCACCCTGGACGATCCCGCTGGGGAATTCGATGTAGACCTTGTTGCCGTCGTCGAAAGCGCGCAGCGGACGCCAGGCCGGATCATCGCCCTCGATCGCGTAGCGGAAGTTGATCGAGCCAAGATCGACGCCGGCCGCAATCGGCGCGGCTGCTTCAGCCGTCGCGTTCTGCTGCCTCAATGCAATGAGCTGGTCCTCGGGATACTGCCAGGAGACCGAGGCCATATAGGTCTTCTCCGTCGAGCGCAGCTCGAGGAGATAGGTCCGCCGGTCGGTGTTGATGACGGGGTTGGTGATCAACTCCGGCCGCGTCGGCTTGACCAAAATGTGGATCTTCTTGCTCGCACCGGCGCCACTCTCGGTATCGCCGATGATCCAGCGCACGCTGTCGCCGGCAGCGACCGGACCGGAGCCGACAAGTTGCTCGCCCTCCTGGAGGGCGACATCGGTGATCTGGCCGGGCGCCGTATAGACCTGGTAGAGGGCTCCGCCCGAGAAGGGATAGACCTGGACCGCGTTGATGAAACCGTCGCGGACCGGCTGCACGCGCGCCGCGGCGTTGGCCTGTTTGACGCGAACTTTTGGGTCGGCGGCTTCCGGAACGCGTTTGCTGGCGGCGAGTGGTTTCAACTGGCCGGGAAGCGGCAAGGGCTTGGGCAGTTCGACGATCTTGACGGGCGACGGCGGATCCGCAGTGAGCGTTGCCGGCTCTGCGTTATAGTAGACCACGTTCTGCGTGTATCTGACCCGCTCGGCGCCTACGTTCGTAAGTTCGCGCCCAAAAAGCGGCGCCTCATGCTGGCGAAATCGATCTGCGCAAAATTTAATCCAAAGATTTTGGCGATGCAGCTATCCGCCGTCGGCCGGCGCGATTTTCAGAATGCAACGTTCCTGCTGGCATTCATTCAAAAAGCGAACAGATCAAAGTACGCGGCGACGGTTCGCGCGCTTGACTGGGGTACGATCGAGCGAACAATAGGCGATGACTGGGCAAATCTATCGCACGAATCCGAAATATTTATTGCTGTCAGCTATAATGATAAAGCCGCGCGTGAGCTCATACAGGAAGTTATTTTCCGCAATTTGCCCCGAATTGAAAAGCTTTCGCCCCGTGTCGCTTGCATTGCACCGAAGGCTGCATTTGCACATGTTGAAGCCGGGAAGACAATTCGATTGGCCCAACATGATCATTGCGCTTGGCAATTTGCCGCGGTGATCGTTGCGCAATTTGCGCAAGAACGCCCCGACCTTTTGCTCTTGGTGTCGGACTATCCCGACAAAATTCAAGCTGGTTCAGGGAAGTCAGCCTCTTGTCGAGGTGATGAGCGATGCGGCGCCAGAAACTCTCCAGCGAATTCTTACTGCTGTTGATGTGGCGAAGGGTGAGGCGGGTTGGTCGGATTCCCTTGAAAAGGCTGGCGAGCCACGGCGAGCAGTCGCGCTTCTGATCGAAGCAGCTCTTTCGCGGACGGATGCTGTGGGCGAAATGGCGCGCCAATTGCGGAAGCGCTTTCGACGTCGATGCCGACGATCAACATGCCGCGGCTGGTGCTGCCCGTGCGGATCGATCTGCTAGCCCAAAAATTAGGTTCCCTTCAGAACGCGTTCGCAGTCCTGAGCTCGTTTGGTCAAAGCCGCTGCCAATCGCTCGATAACGGCGTTCTCCAATCCCTCCTTTTGCGCGCGCGCGCGGATGTCGTTAACGAGGTCGGGGATCTGCCCCGCCATGGAGATAAGAGTAGCAGTGACCACATCCGCATCAGCCCGCGTTTCGCGCGAGAACTTCTGCCATTGACGCAAGCCAATTTGGTCGAGCTTGTACTCGCCCCCGACTTTCATGGCGAGCTTAACCTTCCGCGGGTCGACGTGATCGTAAGGAAGAATGCTAGCTATGTCGTAGAGCGGCGCAAGCCGTACGTGCGGGCCGCTAGCCAAAAGCAAGGAATAGTTCTTGGCGTGAGCGTCGGAACCGCCAATGAGCCAGTTGAAGCCCAAAGCGCTGACGAACGTCTCAAGGTCCGCGTCGCGGTCCGTCGAGTATGTCCGTAAGAGCTCGATCCCGTCGGCAGACGTTGGTCCTCCCTCGTTCTGGTATTTCTTGGTCGGCGGGATGCCCATGGCTTGGCAAATATCTTCCTGGTGAACCCGAATGATGTCGTTCCCACTGACTTGCCGGTCGTAGCGTTCAACGACGATTGCGATTTCCTTTTCGAAGCGCATCACCTTGGTTTCAGCGGCCGGCAGCCCGAGTTCTCGCGCGAGCTGCAGGCAGATATGCTCGTTCTCGGCGTGACCATCGAAATGGCCTGGCGGCGGTTTCAAAATGTGGGTGGTCGGTATGCGGCCGGACGGAATGCCCCATTTGCCGTCTTTGAGGACAAGAGCAGTTTTAGGCTGGGCGCCCGCAAGGCTGAATTGACCCATATCGCCGGGCAGACGCCAGGCAGCATGATCCTCGCGTAAGGCTTGAAGCCGGTTTGCTATTTCCGGCTCGTCAAGCCATTCGATCTTGTCATCTCGGCCCGTTTTCAGGGCGTCCAGTCCATCCGGCGTGACAAACTGAACGGCGCCTGCGCAATCCTGACCGACGTTCGGGATGAGAGCAAACACGTTGCGCGTTGATACCTGAAATTTCTTGGCCCAACGCTCGAGCACCTGCTCACTGTCGGGAAGCAGCCCCCACAGGAAGGCCTGAATGGCGACTGGACCATGCTCCTCAGCGGCAAGCGGCATCGAAAGCGAGAGAGGATAGGCTCCCTCAGCGTTGCGCCATGCATTGTCATAGCCAAAGGTCAGCCGGCCGCGTGCATCACTTCGGACGCGACCGACTTCGTTGCCGTCCAAGAGTGCAATGAGCTCGGCCATTAAGGCTTGCCTTTTTTGGCTTTCGCCACGATGGCGTCCAGATCGACGGCGGTTTTCGGGACGCCGCGGCCCGCGGAGGGATTGCTGTCTGCATCGAGCTTAATGCCGAGAGCATCGAGGACGCGGAGGATTAGCCCGAGTTCTGCGCGCGGATGTCCATGCTCGACTTCAATGAGCCATTGGCGACTGACACCAACCTTTTTGGCTAGCGTCGACTGGTCGAGCTTGAGCCGTTTGCGCCGGTCACGGATGACGGCGCCAAGATCGGCTGCGGTACGTGTAAGCATGGGAAATTCGAATGTCAGCGTTCGCTTACATTATCATTTGTCGCCATTCGCTGACAATCAAAAATGTCGCCTTTCGGCGACATCGCCGCATGTCGCCGCATGTCGCCGATCGACGACATCTGACGGCTCAGCTTTCAACATCGCCGCGGTCCGTTCACGGTCATCGGGGTGCTCGGGAAGAGAGGGTATTCTAAGGGATGTCTGCGTGGGCTGGATGAGAACTATCCGCCGCCAAAATGGCTCTAAACGGTCGGCGTTCCGTTTTCAAATCTCACGTACACAGAAAGACGCCCTTGATCAGCGCTTAGTCGCCGCCCTCGCGTCTCGTCCACAGCATGCCATCGCACCACACGTGGTCAACGCGGTTCCACTGGCAGGCAGACGCCGCATTCGGGAAAAAGCCGCGTCCATTGTGATTGGCGCTGGTGTTGCATAGTAGCGGAATGCCTGTGAGGCCTTCGTATTCGACGAGAAGTTCGGCAATCTTGTGCCGAGAGGTCCTGCAAATGGTCTGCAATCGCGCAGATCCGTCCAGATGCACAACAGCGGGGATCTTATCCCGCCATTCTGCTCGTGTTAGGTGCTCGAAAAGCATGTAAGGGTCTGGCGTTCCGGGACTAAAAATATCCGGCGCCCGATCCTCCAGGCATATTGGCGCTACAGGCCGGAAGTGCTCGCGAAGTTTGATGTCGTTGAGACGGTCCTTCATTTGCGGCGATGTCGCCGCGGCCAGTATGCTTCTGCTACCGAGAGCCCGAGGTCCAAGCTCCGCGCGGCCGGCAAGAAAAATCACGGGTTTGTTGCTGGCGAGAATGGTTGCAAGTTCACGCATGCTGCATGGTGAGCCGCCCCATCCGGGCGGCATGTCGCCTCGTTCCACGGCTGGACCACTATAGACGGACCATTCCAATGGTACAAAACCTTGGTCCGCCGCCAATGCGGAGCAAGCAGCACCTATTGCCGAGCCACTGTCATTCGGAAAGGGTGGCACCCAGATAGCATCGAACAAGCCGGCAGCTCGTAGTGCACTATTCCATTTTATGTTGAGACCGCAGCCACCGACTATGCAAAGATTGCGCGCGGTAAACCTCGAATGTCTCTGTATAGCACTCGCCAGTTTGCTAACGAGCAGACGCTCTTGGAAGCAATGAAAGGATGCAAGCACATCTGCGGGTGCTTCGGCCTTTAACCGTAACACGCAGGCATCGAAGAACGCATGGACAGGCTCAAGCGCGGCGTCCTCGCTGCAACGACCGACTGGCTCCGTGAACCTGCTAAAGTGCTTTTCATAGAGCTCCTGAAACACCTCGACGATGCTTTCATCGACCGAACCGAGCGCAATGTAGGCCATCAACTTGCCCGCAACACCGAGGTCCCACTTGATCCGGTTAGCCTGCTTGTATGGTCCGAAGTGATAGCCTGCGGCAGCATAAGCATGCCCGATCAGCGGAAAGAGGCACTCGACGAACCTGGCTGCGTGGCGTTCTACATGGTAGAGCCGTGGAAAGGAGGCGCCGTCCCAAACCAGACAGAACGCGGGTTGCCCGGCCTTGGCGAAAGGACTGGTACAAAAAGCGGAAGCCACATGACCTGTGACATGCGGATAGCTTTTATAAGGGAAGGCGCTTCCCTTGAGCATCAGCCCAGCGCCGTCGTGCGCTATGAGGAGGCCGTCGGCATCGCCCTCAACATACGGCGCCCCTTTAAGGGTAATGGGTGCAGTCCCGCTGAGAACCTGAAATTGTGACTCCCTCTCGCCCCACCATCCATCGATGACGAACCGGTCAACGTCCCGCGGATCCAAACCGTGTTCTGCCAACGCGACAACAACCGCATCGAGATTGTGGAGTTTTTGATATCGCGGATTATTGTCCCGCTTTTCCTGCTCCACACAAAAGACCAGCCTTCCGTCCTCGACAAGGGCGACTGCTCCGTCATGAGTCAGTTTGATACCGCAAATTCGCATACAGTCTCCGAACCTAATGTCAGATACACTTGATTTGAACGCTCTCCCCAACTGCTGCTCATGTTGCGAGACTCAGATGGGCTCCCATCTTTCACGATGCACGCTCTGGGCCAGTTCCAATCAGAGCAATCGCCGGCAATTGTCTGATTAAAGTCGAGATTGGAGGCTGCTTGACCGATTCGTGACATCGAAAGCGTTCGGTTTCGGACCAAGCACTCAACAATTTCCATGCGCACGCACCGCCCCCTTATGCCTTCTGCGAGGTCGAGCGAACAAGTTCAGAGAAATTCTCTGCCGGCTAAACGAGATCATGGCCGCGCTGCCACGAAATGGCTCACCGTGAAACGAACGCGCTTCGTAATTCAGTTAGCGCCTAGGCACTCGCGCTAGCACGACATTATGAATCGTGGCGACTGCGCATATCATAGGTGCCATGTGCCGAGATTCCGGGAGTGTCGGCAACACCGATGCGCTAGTCTGCACCGCTTTGGGAGTGACGGCACTTTGAGAAAACAAACAGATGCTCCTTCTTTAAGTGGTGTCTCGCTCAACGTCGCGAACAGCCGCTGATCGTTGCACCGTCGTCTGTGTTGCGTGAAGACACAGGGACGAGGATGCCCTCGACGGCTAAGGCTCGGCAGTACAGGATCCGGGATCATAGCGGCTTGGTATATCCGCCTCCCCACCTTTTATCTCAGCGCCGCCGATCGAGTCGCGTTTTGCCGCCAAGCACGTGGATACCTGAGTCACTCGGGCTCGAAGGATTTCGCACGCAAGATAATTTGGCCGCGCGCGCCGCGACAGAGCCGTTGAAGGTGACATATTGCAGCTTCTGACCAAACTGTTAGGTGGATCGTCATGCGTTGGTCCGCGTAAGCGACACGATTCGTTCTGGCCAAGATTCATGGTCCTGATCAATCACCACTGTTGGTAGTTGATCAGGCGAGCGTCGAACGCCACTCTCTGGCCTCTCCGAGCTCCTTTTCTTAGGCTGGTTGTCTTTAAAGACCCGGTTTGGTGGCTGGACGCAAAAATGAAAGACACGAGTGGAAGATCAGAAGGCTTTCGTCGACCTTGAGCCCCCTTCCTGCTCGCTCCGGTGTGGAGCATTTCGCACATGGTTGTAGCATCCTGAACATCGCGTGGGTGCTTAAACGACGCACAATACCACTCGATGGCTAGAATGGCCTGTCTTCCAATCCTACTCGCTCCGGAAATGCCAGCTAGCATATGCAAAGCGCTGGTACGACGCTTGCTTAAGGATGAAGCGACGTGCCATCGAGGCGCCCCCGCCAGAGCGACTCCTTAACAAGTGGGTAACTATATGTCCGGTGTCGCCGGTGCATTTTTCTGCGCTTCAAGCGAACCATCGCCCCGTGTCGTTGATCAGCTGAACAAAATGATTCCGACACTTGCACTCCGTGGGCAAGCGGGCGTCATCGTCTCTGCTTTTATGCAAGAGCGTGGGCTCCGGTATGGAAGGGCCTTTCAATCGAACGATGGCTCGGTGCGCATTGACTGCATCGAACAGGACCCGTGCTTTCGGCCTCATGTTGCAATCGCGCAGATCCGTAGCGGATCCTGTGGAGCTAGGGATGGCGACGACGTGCAGTCAATTCCTAGCCGCCATTTTGCCATTGCTCTGGACGGCGCCTTGGTGAACGCTCATGAACTCAGGAGCGAAGTACTCGCTCGAGGCCAAATAACAGATACGAATACAGACGCCGAGCTCTTGCTGAGGTGGATTGAACACTCTTGCGAACGAGAATATTGGCGTCACGGCCGACCCGCAAACTACGAAGCTATCTTTCGCGAGCTTGATAATCGTATCGATGGGGCCCTTAGTGCGCTTTTGCTAGATAAGAACGGAGATCTTGTTGCATACCGCAGTCGAAGCGGTTTGCGACCATTGGAGACTATGCGAGCAAGTAATGGCTTGCTGCTCTTTGCTTCTGAAAATTGCGCCTTCGCAGGCTTGGAAGGTGAGATCAGCCAGATCTCGCCTGGGAGCATACAGCGCATGGATGCTAAGACCGGCGCCAGCGTTGACCATGCCCTGAACTGCCGAGGACATAAGGCCAAGCTCTGCGCGTACGAAGCCCTCTATTTGGGAAGTCCAAACACATCGGTCGAGGGCCATTCACATCGCCAAACCCGTTACAACATCGGGCTCTCTTTGGGGAGAATTGTTGCGGAGCGACTTCAAGCAGCGCCACTCTTGATGCCGCCAATCGTGTCCTCAATGCCAAATACTGGGGGGCCGTACGCCGATGGTCTGTTTGACTCTCTCGCCGAACAGGGCGTGCTTGCCGAGCGTAGTGACGTAGTGGCAACGCAATTTCATGAGCGAACGCTCCTCGGCAGAACCAGCGCCCGGCAATCTCGCATTGCCCGGAAGTATCGAGTGTCGGAACCCGCCGTAGCTGAACGGACCGTAATAGTTGTCGACGAAGCCCTCATTCGAGGCGATACCAGCCAAGCCGTCACAACGATGCTCCTTGCCGCTGGAGCCAAACACGTACATTGGGCGATAGGTTCTCCCCCTATAGTTGCGCCAAACTACTACGGCATGGGTATTGATACGCTAGATGAGCTCGCATTCTGGCAGGCATTGAAGCGGCTACCGTCCGAACTGCGCGCCCAATGCCTTCGCTTCCACAGGATGGAGCCGCCAGCGCTCGGAATCGTTGAGAGCAACATTGCGACGGCGATCCAAGCGGCATCGATAACTTATCTGCCTTTCCGCGCCCTTGTATCCGTTTTGGCCAACAGGCTAGAGGGCATCGATCTGTCACCGTTCACGTTCGAGATGCCGACCGCCGCTGGACGGCAGCGCGCGCGTAGGCACTTGGAAGCGTTGCTGGCCGCTCTTCCTGTCAATACCCGCCTGAGGTCAGGATCATGAAACCCGCTCTCGTATTTGACTGGAACGGAACACTGCTCGATGACACCTATGCGCTGCTCGAAACGACCAATGTCATTTTGGACCGCTTTGGTCGTCGGAGCATCGATATAAAGACCTTTCGGGATCATTGTGATGTTCCCCTCTCTCATCTCTATCGTAGCCTTGGAATGTCGCGCGAAGAGATTGAGGCAGTTGAGCGTGACGATGGCGCACTGTTTCACGACTTATACGAGCCTCTTGCGGACAAGGCCGATCTACGTGAGGGGGCGCGCAGAGTGCTCGAGATGGCGCGACGACAATCCGCTCCACTCATCATCCTCAGCAACCACATAGTCGCGCCTTTACAGTCCCAGCTGAGGAGGCTTGGAGTAGATCACTACGTCACCGATGTGCTCGCTTTTGAAAGCCGCGCCACGCAATACAAATCGATGAGCAAAAGAGAGCGGCTTCGGCTTTATATGCAAAGATACGACCTGAAGCCCGCATCAACCTTCATCATCGGCGATATGCCCGTGGAGATCGATATTGCACGTAATCTCGGTCTGACGAGCATATCCATCACCGGAGGATTTGTTTCGACCTCGCGCCTGCAAGCCGCGCGGCCAGATTACACGATCAACAACCATCACGAGCTGCTGCCCATCCTGCAAAGCCGTGGCTACTTTTCGGAATGCTAAGTCATGAGCAAGGAACCATCAGCGAGCGCGGCTCCCAGACTGATCAAGCAAAGCGTAGGGCTTATCGGAGCGGGGCGCATGGGAACAGGTATAGGCATCAGCCTGCTGCGTCAGCAACGCGAACTCCACATCAAAGGCAACAAGAAGCGGTTCGGTGCCGATCGCCTGATAAATGCAGGGGCCCGCGAACATACGTCGATCGCTGAGTTGGCGCAGCATGTAAGTGTGGTGGTGTTGTGCTTGCCGTCCAGCCGCGAAGTTGAGATGGTGTGCCTTGATGACGATGGACTATTTGGCCACATGTGCCGAGGAGGCTTGATAATTGATTGTACAACTTCGTATCCTGCCTCGACTATTGCATTGGCGAAGACGGCGCAAAGACGAGGTCTAAGCTTTATTGATGCTCCCGTAACACGAAGCCCCGAGCAAGCAGAGCTCGGCCTTCTCAATGCGATGGTTGGATCGGATACAACACTCTTTCCCGTCGCTGAACGCATTCTTGCTGCGTTTTGCGAGACCGTGACGCATGTTGGAGATGTCGGACACGGCCACAAGCTCAAGCTTGTTTACAACAGCATGACTATGGGCATAGCTGCGGTCGCCGCTGAGGTCTGCCAATTCGCGGATAGTCTTCAGATAGATCTTGTAACACTACGGTCTTTGGTCAGTCGGGGCTCTACGAACAGTGGAATATTCCAAGCCTTCGCCGCCTTTTTGTTGGGAGAGAAACCGGATGCACTGGCAATCTCGATTGCAAATGCTGCAAAGGACATCGAGTGTGCTGTGCGCCTAGCGCGCGAGAGTGCCGTTTCCGTGCCGGTCCTGGATGCTGCCGCGCAGGAACTCAACCTCTCAGTTGTCGCAGGCAAAGGTGAACTGACGCTACCACATTTGGCCCTATCGTAAACGCTTGGTATGGCTCCAAGCGGGCCATTTTTCCATGTACCCCTCGACTCCCTCGTCATCGAGAACGATGATTAGGACGAGACGGTCCGCATCTTCAAAGAAGTCGGCGGCGTTTCATTCGACGATGGGCGGAGTTCGATCCAAACAGCCTCAAGGTCAATCGCATTCGCGAGGAAACCGAGTATGGCGGACTGCGTATCACCGCCGACGCATTATTCCGCCAAGGCCCGTATCGTTATCGATATGGCCTTTGATGATGCGGTCGAACCGGGTCTACTGGAAATGGACTTGTCGGTTCTCCACGATCTTCCTGCTCCGCATCTGCGCGCTTATGCGCGTGAGATGGTCATCGCCGAGAAATTCGGCGATGGTCATGCTGGGCCGCGCCAATATTCGTGGTGCTCGCGGGCTATGATTGGCGCGGAGGTTTGAGGGCTTTGGACGCAGCTGTTATCCGTCCGCGCCGATTTGCCGGACAAGATATCTTACTTCTGCTCCCGCCTGAATGAACAACAAGGTGTCAGTCCCGCAAAGAAAAAGAACCGCTGCCGGAGTTCTCCGACAGCGGCTCAAGTCTGGGGAGAAGGCAGACGTACCGGTCTGCCAGCGGAGAAGGGGAAAGCGCTTGAGGCGATCCGGCGGCACTGTCGAACAATCGTTCTGCTCCGGTTTGGCACCTGGGATTCCGGTTCTAGCTCGCCTGGCTCACAAATTTGGTGTCGAGATAGCCCTCGATTGCCTCGAGGCCACCTTCCGAGCCGAAGCCGGACTCCTTCGTTCCTCCGAAGGGCACTTCGGGAAGCCCCAGCCCATGATGATTGATCGATACCATCCCGCATTGGAGATCGGCCCCGATCGCGGCCATGGTTGCGGCGGATCGCGTGTAGGCATAGGCGGCGAGCCCGTAAGGCAGTCGATTGGCCTCCCTGACAACGTCGTCATAGGTTTTAAACCGCGCAATCGGGGCGACAGGGCCGAACGGCTCTTCATTCATGATGCGCGCTCGTGGTGGAACATCGGTCAGGACCGTCGGCGCGAAGAAGTATCCGGCATTGCCGATACGCTTGCCGCCGGTGCGCAACTGGGCGCCGCAATCGAGAGCGTCCGCGACAAAGCTCTCCGTTGCGTCGAGCCGACGCGAATTGGCGAGCGGTCCCATGCGGCTGTCTCTCTCAAGACCATTGCCAACCTTGATCGCGCTAGCCTCGGCAACAAACCTCTTGACGAAATCTTCATAGACACTCTCATGCACCAGAAACCGCGTCGGCGAGACGCAGACTTGGCCGGCATTGCGGAACTTGTTCGCCGACAAGATTCTTGCGGCCTTCTCGACGTCGGCATCTGGGAAAACGATGGCAGGCGCGTGCCCGCCGAGCTCCATGGTGGCGCGCTTCATGTGGGCGCCGGCAAGGGCTGCGAGATGCTTTCCGACTACGGTCGAACCGGTGAAGGAGACTTTACGGACGATAGGATGGCGTATGAGATGATCTGAAACTTCGGATGGCAGCCCGAAGACGAGATTGATCACGCCCGCCGGCAAGCCCGCATCCGCGAAACTACGCACCAACTCCATGCAGCTCGCTGGCGTCTCTTCAGGTCCCTTGACGATGATGGAGCAGCCGGCCGCAAGGCTCGCCGAAATCTTCCGCACGGCCTGGTTGATCGGAAAATTCCAGGGCGTAAATGCCGCAACCGGCCCGACCGGCTCCTTGGTCACGAGCTGAGCGACATTGCCAAAGCGCGCCGGCACGATCCGCCCATAAGCGCGCCGCCCTTCTTCGGCGAGCCAGTCGATGATATCGGCAGCGAGGAGCGTTTCGGCACTCGACTCGCTCAGCGGCTTACCCTGTTCGAGGGTCATGATTGCAGCGATGTCGGCTGCGCGCGAGCGTATGAGCTCGGCGGCCTTGCGCATGGTCCTGTACCGGTCGAAGGCTGAAACCTTTCGCCAGATCTCGAAGCCGTCCGCGGCGGCCGCGAGGGCACGATCAAGATCACCGTGGGAGGCGTAAGGCGTTTCGCCAATGGGCTGTCCGGTCGCGGGGTTGAGGATCTCTTCCGAGCGCTCCGCCTCCCCTTCCGTCCATTCCCCGGCAATGAACATCTTGATCTGGGGGTACACAGGTTGTGCCTGCACCGCTTGTTCCGGATTGTTCATGCCTCAATGTCCCCAGCGAAGAGCGAGCGGGTTGAGTTCGTGCGCAAGCTCGATCAATCCAGCTCTCGTCGCCGGATGGAGCCGATCGAGCGGATGCCGCACTGCTTCGCATTTGATCACACCACCTTCAGCCATCACGCTCTTGGCAGCGCGCAGGCCGCACTGGCGGTTCTCGAAATTGATGAGCGGCAGCACCTTTGCATAGGCTAGAGCGGCTTCCTGCCTGCGTCCCGCTTTGTGGTGATCGAGCACCGGGCGAAGCAGATCGGGCAGCAGCGCACTCGACATCGTTCCGGTCGCACCCGCGTCGAGGTCTGCCATCATCGTGATGGCCTCCTCCCCGTCAAAAGGACCAATGATGGCCTCACCGCCGAGCTCGATCAGACTGCGCAACTTGGCAGCAGCAAACGGGACCTCGATCTTGAAATATCTGGCGAGCGGCACCTCACAAGCGAGGCGGACGAGAAACGGGACCGTCAATGTAACGCCGGAGAGCGGCGCGTCCTGGACCATGATTGGAATCCCTGCCGCGTCTGCGACCCGGCCGAAATGCCCAATCATGGCCCCGTCATCCGCCTTGAGGCTTGCACCATGATAAGGCGGCATCAGCATGAGGAGGCTTGCGCCACGTTCGGCCGCAGAGCGGGCGCGTTGCACCGCAATCTGGGTGCTGAAATGGCTGCAGGTCACCATGACTGGCTTGCGGCCCGCGACATGTGAAAGACAGAGCTCGACCAGAATGTCGCGTTCTTGATCAGACAGCAGGAACTGCTCGGAATAGTTGGCTAGAATGCAGATTCCGTCCACGCCTTGATCGATCATGCAATCCAGCACGCGCCGCTGCCCTTGGAGATCGAGATCTCCAGCCTCCGTGAACGGCGTCGGAGCGACCGGGAACAAGCCGCGATAGATGGGAGTTTTCGCATTTCTCATGTGGAGGATTCCAGACAGGAGGCGGTCACTTGCTGTCGAACGGGGGCAGCCATCGCAAACATCTAAGGAGTGGCGCCGATACCGGCGCACTTTTTTTGACAGATTGACTGGCGTGGTGTCACAAACGAGATTGGTTTGAGGCTTTGCTCGCGTTGGACGCCTTTCGTGCCTCCTCATTAAATCCAGCCAGGCGGCACCAGGTCGGTGAGGACGGCAAGACATTCAAACAGGAAGTAGCTTCCGAAGATCAGCTCGACGTTCTGGGCCGCATCGATATCGCGCACAATCGCCTTTCGGGTGAAGCAGCCGCCGGTGAGCATTCCAGGCGGGCGCCGGTCATCGGGAGTAGTCGGCGTCAGGTATTTCGAGATCAGCTGAGTAACTGTTCGCTCCGCAAATAGTCTGTATTTGGTGCCCCGCTCGGGACCAAGTGCGGATGCGAGGCGCAGTGCCGCGGCAGCAGCGATAGCAGTGGCCGCAGTATCCCTGCTGGTGTTGGGGATCGCCGGATCGTCGAAATCCCAGAAGGCAATGAGATCCGCAGGCACATGATCGATCCACCAGTCAAGAAGGCGCACGGCGTAGTCGCGCCATAGCGGTTCGTCCGGGCGGACCATGGCGGCGTGAGCGGTGTAAAGCATCGCCCATCCCTGCGCCCGGCCCCAGGTGCTGATATCGCTATATCCCTTGTGCGTGTGCGTTCTGAGCACCTTGCCGGTGTGTGGATCAAGGGTGGAAGACTGGATAACTGAATTGTCCTGCCGTACGTGGATCTCGAGGACACGCCGCATATGTGCATTGGCGACCTCCTCCATCCGAGCATCGGAAAGCTCTTCCGCGGCCCAATAGAGCAGGCCTGTCGCCTGAAGGGAGTCGATGCTGCTCTCGGAGGCTCCGACTGCGCTCGCCTCCTCGGCATCCCTGCCCAACGGTATCAGTCCGAGCTGTGGATCGAACATATCACGAAGCGACCTTGCAGCTGTCAGAGCCACCTCGCGCGCGTTTTCGTCCTCGAACAGGATGCTGCCGAGGGCGCCAGCATGATAGAAGCCGAAACCCTTGAAGGCCGTAAGCCGCTCGGCACGCGGCAACATCCGGCTTAGCGCAGCACGCGCGTCTTCGATTGGGAACTGCCTGGGATCAGCGAGATGCGCGAGCCAAAGCTCGCCGACAAAGGCCCCGCCGGTCCAATCACCATCGGGCGTAAACGTCCATTTTCCATCGGCAGCACTCGCCCGGTGTGGCAAGCCCGAGTGTGCAGTGTCCCTGGTCTCGGCAATGCGCTTCAGCATACGCTCGCGCGCGAGCAGATATTGGCGTTCCGTCATGGCTTCTGGTCCAACATAAAACTCGCCGCGCGGCTTTGGCCTGGCGGCAACTGAAAGCTTTTTACCAACAGATCCTGGCCTGGCGTGAACGGTTAATGTTCACCAGACTTCCAAGCGTGCGCTTGGTTGCATCGCTGCCGAGGAGCACGCCTCGTCAGCAACACCGCAGGGAAAGCCGCGCGCAAGTTGATGCTGATCACCACGCCCTCCTGACGTAAGCGCGCTACTTTCGAGAAGTCACTTTGGTCGTTCAGTGATGGGAGTCCGCAGCGCCGATGGCGCCCGTATCGTAAAGATGCTTCAATTTCCTGGCGTCATAGCCCAGCTCTTTCAGAATCTCTTCCGTTTGCGCACCGAGCTTTTGCGGGGGTAAACGCACGTCCGGCTGCTCGCCGTCGTAGCGCACGGGATGGCTGACGAGGGTGATGGGAGTTCCAGTCGCGCCGGTCACGACCTGGAAATTTCTGTTGTGCGCAATCTGCGGATCCGCAACGACGTCGGCATAATCGTTCACCGCAGCGTGCCAAATTCCGCGCGCCTCGAACAAGGCGATGCATTCGGTGGTTGTGCGTTTGGCGACACTGGGCGCAATCATGGCTGAGGCCTCGTCCCGCCGGCGATACGCCTCCTCGTCAGGAATTCGCTGGTCGACCGGAAGGTCAAGCGCGTCTGAGAGCGCCTCCAGCGATCCCAAAGAGATCGCAATGTGTCCATCACGTGTTGCGTAGATGCCGTAGGGCGCGCCGTAGTACCAGCCCGCCAGCGGACCCGGCTGACGGACGTCGTCAGGCCTTTGGCCGTTCAAGTAGCAGGTAAAAGATTCCATCTGTAGGTCGAGCGCAGCCGATAGTAGGCTAACATCGACGCGGCAACCCTGCCCCGTGCGCGCTTTCCTCACCAGGGCAGCCAGGATGCCCGCCGCAAACAAGGCGGCGCCGTGATGATCAATGGCAGAAACGCCCACAGCCCGCGGCCCCTGCTCGCGACTTCCGGTGATCATCGCAAGTCCTGAGAGGGCCTGGATCAAGAGATCCTGGCCTGGGCGGTTGACGTAGGGCCCGTCAGGACCGTAGCCGGAGGCAGCCGCATAGATGATCTGCGGATTGATCTTCTTTGCATCCTCGTAGCCGAGACCGAGCTTGTCGAGCACACCCGGGCGGAAGTTCTCTGCGATCACATCCGATTTCGCGATCAGTTGCCTGGCGATGACGACGGCTTCGGGTTTTTTCAGATCGAGCGTAAGGCTGCGCTTGTTGCGGTTGCCCGTAAGAAGCAACATTGACTGGCCATCAACCCGCTTGTCCGCCCCGCCCCATTTCCTCTGAAAGGCCCCTCCGGGCGGCTCCACGGCGATTACGTCCGCACCGAGGTCGGCGAGAAACTGCACGCCGACCGGACCCATCAGAAAGTGATTGAGGCTGAGGACACGAATGCCCTTCAAAAGATCGACCATACGTCCTTGCTTTCGGTTTTGCCTGAAATCGAGCTGCTTGGCGCTCGACCCCTGAAATCGATTTCAGACTTAGGCCGCGCAAGAACCGGAGTCAAGCGAATCGACCAACTTTCGAATGAGCTTCGCTTCCCCCGCTCGATGTGCGCATGAGAGGGCCAGAAATAGCGCCGACGGCCCGTATACAGGGCTTGAGAAGGTGGCGCTCGTGATGGTTTAACCCACTTGAGGGGGTGATCCTCTCCTTCTCTTGGTTGACCAACGCAAATGGACAAAAAACCTCTAATCGCGCCAAAAGGCCGCCAGCAGCCGCGCGTGAAGATCGAGGACGTTGCTCGGAAGGCGAATGTGTCGCCGGCGACGGTGTCGCGGGTGCTCAATCACCCCGATATCGTACGGCCGGAGCTTCGCGACAGGGTCATGCGGCATATCAATGACCTCGCCTACACGCGCGATAGCGCAGCCAGAGCATTAAAATCGGGACGCATGCGGACCGTCGGCGTCATCGTTCCGACGCTGGCGCTCGGTATCTTTGCAGAAGGGGTCGAAGCGCTCCAGAACCGCCTCAGCGAAAGCGGCTACACGCTGTTCATTGCGAATTCGCAATATGACCAGCGGCGTGAACTTCAGGAACTGCAAAGTCTCATTGAACGTGGCATCGATGGAATCGTGCTGGTCGGAGCTTCCCACGGACGGGAGCTGAGGAGCCTGATCGAACAGGCAGGCGTACCCGTCATCACCACCTATGTTGCCAAGTCCGGCGGCGGCATCCCCGCGATCGGAATCGACAACGAAAGCGCCACCCGCGAGATGACAGAGTATCTGCTAAGGCTTGGACACGTCCGTTTCGGCGCAATTGCCAACGTTGTTGCTGCGTCAAACGACAGATCCCGCGCCAGGCTCGAGGGAATTCAGCGCGCGCTCTCGGACGCCGGCCTCCCGCTCAAGCCAACCCAGATCGTCAAGGCCGATTATTCGCTTGCCCAAGGCCGTAGTGCCCTTCGTCAACTCCTCACCGATCATCCGGACACGACAGCAGTCATCTGCACCACCGACACGCTTGCCATCGGTGCAATGGCAGAGGCTCGCAAGATGGGTCTGGCCGTACCGGCCACGCTTTCCATCACTGGATTTGACGATGTGGAGCTGGCGGCGCAAATGGACCCGCCGCTCACAACGGTCAGTGTTCCGGCAGCAGAAATCGGCCGGGGAGCCGCCGATTATCTCATCAATGCCATCGCTGGAAGTCCTGTCCCGAGAAGTGTCGTGTTGCCTTATCGGCTGGTCATGCGCTCATCGAGCGCGCCGCCGCGGTCCAGCGTCCGTCCCGCCCGGCGCGGGCGCAGTCGAGATCATTGATCGGGCTCCGGTTCTTTAAATCCGTTTCAGAACCGTGGCCTATCCCTCGCGCCGAGGGACCCGGTGAGGCATTCCATTTCACCAATCGCCCGTCAGCAACTTTGCTGAGCATGCGACGCGCGCCTGCACGACCATCAACCGAACTAGCGGCTTCTCAATGCTCGCGTTCAACGTGAACGGAATGAACGGGCGCGTGATGGTGGCTGGCGCCGAGTTCGTGCAGTCTATGATGCAAGCGATGATGCGCAAGCTCCAGGGCAGCTCGCAGTCGCGCGTGTCGCGCTTCATCGGACTTGGGAGCAAGCGTGTCCATATAGGCGATCGATCCCTCGATTTGTGCAAGGACCGAGACTGCATCCGCGGTGGCAAAGATGGGCATCTCGCCTACTTTGACATATACCGCACTGGTGTGCGCCGCAATGTCGGCCTCGCGTCCGGCGACACTGCCCCGAACGCGCAGTGCGATCCAACATGAATCGCTAATGGGCACGGAGAGCTGCCCCTTGCACGATAAACCCCCGCATCGAATCTCCTCGAGGACCGTGCCGTTACATATGAGCTCCACTCGTGCCGGCGGAACGCTGACTGATTCAATCCGCCAGTCGATCGTGAGGGTGCCGCCTGAACGGGGAAGGACCACCGTGCCTCCAGGGCGGCGTCCTTCAACGATCATCTCAACCAGAGGACCGACCGTGATGAACGTGTCCCCGCTGCGCACGGCATCCATCCAGTTGCGATACGTGAAGTCGCGTTGGCCCAGCCGCACATAGGTCCGCGAGCCCCCGAGCAGTGCGGCCGCGTCCATCTTGTCGGAGCCGGCCACGAGCGGCAGATGGTACCCGATATTGAGGTAGCGATACCAGTCGGCAAGACCAAATGCGCTGATCTGCGCGGTCCGCGGGTTGAACGACATCATTTCGATGGCGTCAACTAGGCCGAGCACAATATCGGCCGCACGTTCCGCCTGCGGGTTCGGCGCATGCGGCATCACGACCAGGCCCCCTTGCTGACGGCAGCGCTCCGCCCAGTCGGCCATGGTCGCTTCCAGAACATGGCCGATCGCAGCTTCGTTGGACCCGCCGCAGGAGAGCGGATTGATCATCTCACCTTCGTAGCCGAGCAGCGATATGTGCCCCAGAACCTGCATCCGGTTCTCCGTGCCGACCCGAACCAGGAATTCCCCGTCCCCGCCGAAATCCTTTGCCCCGATCGTCGTGTGTCCATCGAAATCGGCGACGTTGGTGAATAGCTCGCCCCACTGTGCGGCGAGCAGGTTGACGACGTTGACATCCTCCGCCTTGCCCTCAAGCAGCGCCGTCTGCGGGCTCAGGAAATGAACGTGCGTATCAGAGCTGACCCATCCCTGTTCGCGCCAGCGCAGCACACGGTCGAGCTCAAAGGTGAGATTGTCCGTCGTTGCGGTGATTTCGATGATGGTGCGCAGCGGGCGCACCTCAAAACCCCTGCTGATCTCTACGAACACGGGCCCGAGCGGCAGGTCCGCCTCGCAGCTGCCGTCCACGTAGGCGTACTGGTTCAGCCCATTGGCAAATTCGCCCGAAAAGTCCTCGAACCTGCCGGTATTGACCTTGCGGTGATGTCCCTTGGGTGGCAGATACTCTCCGTGCGCACCATGGACATGCAGTCGCGCGGCAACACGCACCCCGCTGCCCTTCTCCACGATGCGGATCTTGACCGGCCTTGTGGCCGGTTCGACTGCGGCCACATTAAGCGAGGCGCCGCCTTCGTTACCGCCGCCTTCCAACGATCGAAGCTCGAACATATGCAAGCGGCCATCGTCGGAGCGCAGATAGAGCCTTGCGTCGGGATGCGCGGAGTACTCAACGATGACTTCGTTGGCCGAGCGCACGGGTTGCACATCAACTTTGGCGCCCAGCCAATCCGCTCTGGAGTACTCGAGCACTGCGCGGGCCGAGATGACCGTGCCGAGGTCCATGCCGATCTGCTCGCCTCGATCGTCGACATCGAGCTCGCCAAGCTTATTGAGATGAACCCCGGGCGGCAGCCTCACCTTCAGCTTGCGACGGCCGTGGAGGCGCAACGGGTGCTGGGTGAGCGTGGTCGTGGTCGTGGTCACCGCAAAGACAAGCGAGATTTCCTGTTCCGCGTGCAAGCTTAGCGCCGAAAGCTCCTTGTCCGGACAGGGGTTCGGGAGCGCGTAAAGCCACAGGTTCTCACCTTGTCGATCCATACGTCCCGATTGGGTGCGGGCCTCGCCCTGGAAGAAGCTCGCCCCCGGCGCTCTGCCGAGTATAAAGTCCTCGCCCGTGCTTGCATGCACGATGGGGCCGCGTAGCGGCAGGGCTGCGAACGCACTCGCACTCCAGGAGATGTGGTTCTGCTGGATCGCGAAGCGGCGCAGCACCGGCACGTCGGTCTCGCTGCCGTCGGCATAGCGGAGCCCGTATGTCGCCACCCGGTCGCCGAGTGGATTACCTTCAACAGGTAGCGTAGCAGGGCCGATCTCTCCGAAACCCTCGGGACTTGTACTGGGGCGGTCTGCGACCACTTGCACGAACAGCACATAGCTCGCCGTTGCCCGCGGCAACGCAATTACGGCAGGAGAGGCCCCGGGGCGCAGCTGCAGCACATCCGGCCCTGTTTCGGTGCCGAACAGAAAGGGCATGCCGCGATGAGTCTGGAGCCCACGAAGCGAATCGATCCAGCCGGTATCACCCGGGCGGGCCGCGAACCCTTCCGTATTTGCGCGCCTGGCGTTGAAATATCGCTTCAGGTCCACAGGCGTGAAGTGCGGCGATGAAGGTGTTTTCATGCTTCGAACTCGAACTTCAGGAACTCTGGTGCCGCGCAAGCAGTCTTTGTCTTGTGAATGACTGCTCGCGGAAGGACGCTTGCGCCAATCCCATGCTCATGCCCAGCATGAATGGATACGCGCGAACCCTTATGTTTTGCACCCGATGCGAACACTTTGCGTCTGTCGCGGCGAAGCGCAGGGGCAGAGTGCTCATTCACCGATGTAGAGGCGGCCGCGCTTCTTGGCGATCTGGTAGACCAGCACGCTCAGGAGCGCGATCAACGATCCGTAGACGGGAAACATCCAGGCGATGTGCTCGCGTTGCAACCAGACCAGCAGATAGGGTGACGTCCCGCCAAACAGAGAGACGCCGAGCGCATAGCCGAGAGCCACTCCGGTGGTCCGCACGGCGCGCGGCATCAGCGTTGTCGCGATGAAGTTATAGAGGGCCATGTTGAAGCCCACGATCGCGCCACCGAACACCGTGACAAAGAAGAACGTGACGATGCCCTTTTCCGAATAGAGCAGCGTCAGGAAGAAGCATGGGATGAGCAACAGGCGCAGCAGCGTGAACGCGCGCGAGGGTCGTACCTTGTCTGCGAAAGCGCCGACAAGAGGCGCCGTTGACATCCAGATCAGGACCATCAGCGTCATGATCCCGTACACATACGTACTGTTCTCCTTGAAGACCGTGTTGGCCATGTTGGGCAGACCGGTGTTCCACGCATAGTTGGCGATCTGCACCGAGCCGATCACCAGGATGACGGCGAGCAGCGAAAGGCGGACGCTCCATAGCGTTTTCCACACACCGCCAGTCGTTTCCTGAATGCGCGAAGACTCGTCTTGCCGATGCATGGCTCGATTGATCAAGGTTTCCGGCACCGTCGTGCGGAGATAGATGATCAAAAGGCCCAGCAGGCCACCGACCGCAAAGGGTATGCGCCAGGCCCACTCGCGCATGGCTTCAGGTGCGACCGAGGCGCTCACCAGGAAGGCAACGAGGCTCGATCCAAGATTTCCCAACTGGATGAATGTGCCACCAATCAGACCCAGGTAGTGTCCCTCCTTTCCGGGTGGCGCCAATTCAATTGCAATGGCGTTGGCGACACCAGCCTCAGCGCCAGTGGCAAGCCCCTGAATGAGCCGCATGATCAGCAGCGCTATCGCCGCCGCGACGCCGAGGTCCTTGTAGGTGGGCAGCAAGGATATCAAAAGCGAGCAAACCGCCATGGCCGTAACCGAGATCAACATCACGCGCTTGTGGCTGATGCGATCTGCGACCGGCCCCAGCAAAGCCGCGCCCAGCGGTCGAGCGCAAAAACCCGCCCCGTACACGGCCAGCCCCGCTAGCAGCGAGGTGGTGGGATCATCGGAAGGGAAGAAGTGCGGCGAGAGAAACGCTGCCATTACGCCGTAGACATTCCAGTCGTACCACTCCAGCGCCACCCCTCCTCCAAGGCCAACGGTCATCCGCTTGTTGGCAGTTTGCTTGTCAAGCTGGATGGATACAGCGCTGGGCTGAGCAATGATGTTCATGGATCCTCTGACTCTATTGATGCGTTAATAATGTTGCGGGTCGCGCGAGAACGAGCAGCCGCTCGTCGGCTCACCTGCGCCCGCAGCGGCGGGGTCTACGAGAGCGGTGGCATGGAGCAGGCCGGACCGAGGGAGCGCAGGCGCAAAAGGCGCTCGGGATGCCGGCGGAAAGCCCGCCTCGCTTCACGTATTTGCGAGTCTCGCCTCAGGAGCGGCCATTGCACGACCCTAATGCCGCAGGACGCCTCCATCATTGCTTCCGACTTTCGCGGCGGCTCGCGTAAAGCGCGCGCGACATTCCGTGCCATTCCCATGGCTTACCCTCCTCCTGTTGCTCTGAGCGCGCTTCTGAAGAAGCTGATGTTCTTGTTGGACAGCGCAGCGCCAAAGACCGCCGCAGCGTCAATGAGATCCTTCAAATGCGCCCCACCCTCGCCGGTCGCACGCTTCCGGTTTCCCGCATTTATCCGGCATTTAAACACCGGCTTCTGAAATCGATTTCAGAACCAATAAGAATTCGGATCTGGGGAGTCAAGCTGCTTTTTAAGGCTGAGGCCCGCCTCACGGGACACCGTCAGCCCCGCCTCGAGCGAGTGGCGCCAGCGACGCGGAGGCTGATTCAGCCAAAATAGCTCCCAAAGAAGCGTCGTTGCTAAGAAATCGATTTCAGTTTATGCGCTGGTTCTCATATTCCTTCAGGAGAACCGCTCCATGACCAAGACATCCGATCTCATCCTGTCCACATCTGTCGCGCCCCACGTGCGCCTTTTGACGCTGAATAGGACATCGAAACGAAACGCGTTGAGCAACGAACTGATTGTGGATCTAGGCGCGACCTTGCGCGATGCCGCAATTGACGAAGATGTCCGCTGTGTCGTGATATGTGGCAGCGATGCGTTCTTCTCTGCCGGCGCCGACATCAAGGAAATGCGAGAGCGCGGCTTTGAGGCAATCGACAATTCCGCGCGCCGTTCTGCCTGGCGGGATGTCGCCAATTTCCCCAAGCCTCTCATTGCCGCAGTCGAGGGCATTTGCTTCGGCGGCGGCCACGAATTGGCACTGCTCGCGGACATCGTGATAGCAGGCGAAGGGGCTGTATTTGGACAGCCTGAGATTAACATCGGGATATTGCCGGGCGACGGCGCGACGCAAAGGCTGACACGCGTGGCTGGCAAATCGCTGGCCATGCTGATGATCCTGAGCGGCCAATCCATCACGGCGCGGATCGCGATGCAGGCCGGCCTTGTGGCGGAAGTTGTCGAAAGCGGCAGGGCGCAGATTCGTGCGGTCGAACTAGCCGATCTGATTGCGCAAAAGCCTCCCCGTTCGGCTGAACTTGCCAAAGCTGCAGTTCTCGCCGCGTTTCAGACCACGCTGGACGCCGGGCTCGAGTTTGAACGCCAAGCCATCCGCTTTGCGTTCAGCACAGCTGACCAGCAGGAAGGCATGAACGCCTTCTTTGAGAAGAGGCCGCCGAACTATCTCGGAAACTAGCCACCGCGATCTGCTCGCATGCGGCGCCAGCGAAGCTGGACCGCGTAATATGGGGCTTTCAACACTCCTTCGGGTCGACCAGGCCGGCGCTACGGGCGACGATTTCGTATTGGCCGGCCCTTGCCACACCAACGTACATGTTCATCCTACAGTGGCGCTTGCCCGGCACCATCTCCGCCGGCCCGCCAGGCCCTTCCACAAGCTTTGCGTGGTCGAGCGCGGCGGCGACCGCCTCGCGGTCAATTGTACCGGCTTCCTTGACTGCCGCTTCCCACAGCTTCAATCCACGATAAGTGCCGGTCGCGGCGCTGCCTGCTGAGAACCGGAACTTGCCAGGAAACTGCTTTTCGTAGGCCGACTGAATTTTAGCGCTCACCGGATCTTCGACCGCCAGTGCCTTGTAATAGTCGAGGCTGCTGGCGAGGCCCTCGATCTCGTGAGCCTGATTCATTTCGAGCGTGTTCTCGTCATAGTAGACGCAGCCCAGCTGTCCCCCATTCCTGGAAAAACCTGCTTCATAAAGCTGTTTGAAAAAAGAGCCGACGCCGGGGGGGATCACACTGTTGAAGACCACGTCTACTTTGTTGGACGTGATGCGGCTTACGGTCGAGGAAAAATCAATTTGGTCGAGGGGGTAGTACTCCTCGAACACCACCTCCCCGCCGCTGCTCTCGATCACCTTGCGCGCATAGGCGTTGATTGTTTGTGGCCAGACGTAATTGGAGCCAGGGAGCGCGAAGCGTCTGCCCCCGCTCTTGATCAGCCAGGGGATGAACCGGTCGCAATTCTGCGCCGGAACCGGGCCGGTACAGAACAGATAGGGCGTGCACTCCTTGCCTTCGTAGGCTTGCGGATAGATGTAGAGCGTCTTGCCACGAGAGATGATGATGTCCTTGATGGCGTTGCGCATCGAGCTCGCAATGCCACCGAGCACCAGGTCGACCTTGTCTCGCTGAATCAGCTTGCGGACATTGCCAACAGCGACAGACTCGTTAGACGCAGTGTCCTCGATCAGGAGCTCGATGGGCCGGCCCAGTAGACCACCAGTCTCGTTGATCTCGTCGACCACCATGCGAGCGACATTGGCGTCGGTATTCCCGGCAAAGCCGAGTGCCCCCGTAAGGTCGGTGGCAATACCTATCCTGATCGGGCCTTCGGCGGCGTTGGCCCAGTCAGGACGGATCGCCCAGCTGCCCGGACCGGCCGCAATGGCCGCAGACGGAAAGGCGAAGTTGCCGAGAAAGCGGCGGCGGCTGAGTTGTCGGTGATCATTCAACATCGAACTGCCCTCCCCTTGGCTCTTAGCCTTAAATCCACGTGCCCCGCTCTTTCCCGGGCGCCGGCAGCCTGAAAGCTATCCGTCATTTTAAGTTTCAAGCAGCCTCTTCCGCTCGCGTTTGGGTAAGATCGCGTAACAAAGGGCACGTTCAGGACAGTCTGAAAAACTCCTTCGCGTTCTCGCCAAGGATTCTGATCGCCAGGCGCTCTGCGTCTCGCCGCCGAAAGTAACCGTTCGCGATTTTTTCATTCAGAACCTCGCCGATAAGCTGGCGCGCGCCCTGTATCGCGGCAAACGTCTCCTCAACGTGAAGACAATCTCCTCCGATCATCATTCGCGATTCATCCGGCAAGACTTCAATAGCCTCATGAAGGGCGAGCTTGAAATGTGACGGGCTCAACAGAAACGACCAGCACAAATCAAGCCAGACATTTCGGTACACAAAGGCCATTCCCAACAAATCCCGGCTCCAGGGATAGGCCAAATGCATCAGCAGAAAGCGGGTCCGAGGATGACGCTCAATCAATCCGGTCATGCGTAGGGGGTGGGAGCCGCTTATGATTGCCGTTCCAAGATGAGTTTGGACTGGCAGGTCGGCCTCGCCTGCGAGTTGACAAAACAAGTCGACGACAAAGTCGCAGAACGCCTTGCGCGCCGCAGGGGATGGAGACCTTTGTCCCCAGGCCTGCCGAGCCAGTTCCTCGTTCGGTTCGTCAAAGCGAATATCCCGGTCATAGGCGAGTGCGTTCTTGAGCGCGATGTGATTGCGCCGTGAGCAGCCGGCAACGAGCTCGCGGATTGCGTCGCAATAATCATCGAAGGTTTTCACCTCCAGGCCGAGGCGCCGCAGCAACGTATGCCCGCAATTTCCATTATGATCGCGAGATTCGGGGTGCCAGCCGAGGGCGAACGCGTTAATCCGCAGGACCGCATCGTAACTTTGCCCTAGGACCGGCCGCGGATCCATCAACGGATCGAGAAAAGGGTCCGTTACGATCCTTCGGATGGCGGCCCGCCCGATCACCTCACTTGGCCATGTCGCCTCCTTGTGGCGCAAGCGCACCGAAGCATCTACCGCCTCCCAGTTGTCGCGAGTGATTCCAGTGTCGGCGACACCGTAAAGCTCGGCGACTCCGCGGACGAGGTTACGGACGAATGCGTTCGATCCGCTCCTCTCGAGGAACGGCGCAAGCGCCTCCCAGGTGGTCGGCTCGGAAGGGATAGATACCATTTCGATCGTTGCCTTAGGCTCGGATGGCAGCACGTGGCTCGTCCAAGCCACATAGCTCTGTTGGAACAGTTTCAACAGATTTACGTCCGCGCCATGTGCGATCTCGGCCATGTGATGTTCATGGACATCGACGACTTGGCACGCATTGACAAAATCGCTCATGGTTTCGGACATCGCCCCTCTCCGTTCAGCCATCGCAAGAAATTCAAATGCGCCACCTTCGACCTGGAGATAGCCACCGGCGAACGCCTCTACGGCGCTAGATACGTCAACAGCCGCGGGTCGTTGCGCAGCTGCTGCGACGGCCCCGAAAGCGCGACACGGCCGCGATCGAGCACATAGGCCTGCTCCGCTACGCGCATTGCAAGGTCGAGGTGTTGCTCGACGATGATGATGGCGATCTCTCTAGCTAGCTCGACCAAGCGCTCGGTGATCTCCTCGATGACGCCGATCCAAACACCCTCGGTCGGCTCGTCCAGCAGGAGGAGTTTCGGGTTTCCGAGGATCGCGCGCCCGATTGCGAGCATCTTGCGCTCGCCACCGGAGAGCGTTCCGGCCGGCTGATCGAGGCGCTGGCCGAGTTTCGGAAACATCTTCATCACCCGCTCCACTGCCGATCCATCGGGCTCCAAAAGCGATCCGACGGCGAGATTGTCACGCACGGAGAGGCGCGCGAACACTGAATGCTCTTGCGGCACATATCCAATGCCGGCCCGCACCCGCACTTCCGTCCGCCGGCGATCGATGTCTTGGCCGTTGAACTGCAGGCAGCCCTTCCATGCCGGTAGTTCGCCCACGATCGCTTTCATGAGCGTGCTCTTTCCGGCGCCGTTGCGGCCGAGGACGGCGACCCCGCCACGCGGCGGGATGGCCATATTGACGCCGTACAAGACCTGACTGCGTCCATAGCCGGCGTCGAGATGCTTGATATTGAGGATTTCAGGCACGGCGCAGATAAATCTCCTGGACGCTTCTGTTGGCCTGGATCTCGGCAACCGTTCCTGACGCCAGCACCTTGCCCTGATCAAGCACCGTCAAGCGGTCGCAGATGTCGCGGATAAAATCCAGGTCGTGCTCCACGATGACGAGCGAGCAATGCTGTTTGATCGGCTGCAGCAATTCCCCGGTGACGCGGCGCTCTTCCAGGCTCATGCCGCCGGTGGGCTCGTCCAACAGCAGCAGGCGAGGTCGGCATGCGAGCGCCATCGCGATCTCCAACCATTGCTGCTGCCCGTGAGATAAGGTCGCCGCAGCATCAAAGGCGCGATCGGCGAGCCGGAACTGGAGCAGCATCGTCATGACCTCCTCGTGCAGTCGTCCTCGAGTGCGCGAGAACGCCAGGTCCAGCAGTGAGGACCTGGCCTGCAGCGCGAGCAGGAGGTTGTCGTAAAGCGTGAGGGCAGGTAACACGGCGGTGATCTGGAATTTCAAGCTCATGCCAGCTCGCGCACGCTCCGGCGGCGTAAGCGAGGTGACGTCAGTGTTGATGAACGTCACCTTGCCTCGGGTTGGCACGAGCGCACCTGCAAGACACTTCATCAGCGTGCTCTTGCCCGAGCCGTTCGGTCCGATCAGGCCATGAAACTCTCGCTCGCCGACCGTGAGCGCCGCTCCGTCTAGCGCGGTGAGCTTGCCAAAGACCTTGGAGACGCCGGCGGCTTCAAGGAGCGGCATTGCGCTTCTCCTTCAGGCTCGGGCCGAAATGACCTACACGTTCTCGCTCGCCTAGCACGAGGCTGATCAAGCCGAGGGGCCGGAACAGAATGACGAGCAACAGCAGAACGCCGAGAATGATCGGCCAGATATCGCGATAGTTGTCGGAGAGCCAGAAGCTGAGCCCCTCGACAATCGCGGTGCCGACGACCGCACCGATCAATGTCCCGGAGCCGCCGAACAAGACGTAGAGAACGACCTGGGTCGACATGACCACGCCCAGCATGTTTGGCCAGACGAACCCCTCGTGAAACGCATAAAGGCTACCGGAAGTACCTGCAATCGCACCGCTGATTGCGAATATGATCGCCTTCAAATGTTGCACTTTGTACCCGAAGAAGGCGATCCGCTGTTCGTTCTCTCGCAATCCCGCGAGCGCCAGGCCGAACTGGGATCGCGACAAGAAGCACGACAGAAGATAGATCAGAACTAGAATGGCTAGCACCAGGTAGTAGAAACCTGGTCCCTCACTCAATTCGTGCGAGCCGATGGTCATCGGTTGGATCGAAGGGATGCCGTTCTGGCCGCCAAGATAATGTGACCCTCTCGCCAGGCGGTCAGCTGCGTAAGCTCCGGTCATCGTACCAAGGGAAACGAAGACCACACTGGAGGGATGACGGCCGAGCAGCAGGAAGCCTGCCAACAGCAATGCCGCCACAAAGCCTATCAGGGCTCCGGCCGGAAGAACGGCAAAAATCGATCCGAGCCCGAAGTCGCGTGAAAGCAGCGCCACACCGTAGCCGGCCATGCCGAAGAACAACGACTGGCCCAAGCTCAATATCCCGGCATAGCCCCACACCAGGTCGAACGACAACGCGAAGAGGCACAGGATTAGCACTCGCGTCGCATAAACAGTGATGTAATCCCGCAGGACGAGCGGTGCGATCAAAGCGGCAATCAGCAATGCCAATTCGAGGATCGGAAGCACCTTCTTTCGCCCTCCGAAGGCAGATGCCACGACGGGCGAACGAGCAGCTTGAATGACGCGTGGCGGCGGCTGTATGCGAGTGCCGGTCGATGACATCAGCACTCCTTCGGATCGACAAGGCCGGCGCTACGCGCGACAATCTCGTACTGGCCGCCCTTCGCCACTCCGATGTACATATTCATCCTGCAGTGGCGCTTGCCGGGTGCCATTTCGGCAGGCCCGCCCGGCCCTTCTGCAATCTTGGCGTGGTCGAGGGCGGCGGCTACCGAGTCGCGGTCAATTGAACCAGCCTCCTTCACCGCGGCCTCCCATAGCTTCAGTCCGCGATAGGTGCCGGTAGCGGCGCTGCCTGCCGAGAACCGGAACTTGGCAGGGAATTGTTTGTCGTAAGCCGATTGAATCCTGGCGCTCACTGGATCCGCCTCCGCGAGCACCTTGTAGTAGTCGAGGCTGCTCGCAAGCCCTTCAATCTCCTCGGCCTGGTTCATTTCCAGGAAGTTTTCGTCGTAATAGACGCAACCCAGCCGCCCGCCGTTTTTGGAGAAGCCGGCTTGGTAGAGCTGTTTGAAGAACGGGCTAACGCCGGGCGGGACAATTGCGTTGAAAACCACGTCTACTTTGTTGGATATGATGCGGCTAACCGTAGAGGAAAAGTCGATCTGGTCGAGCGGGTAGTATTCTTCAAAGACGACTTCGCCACCGCTGCTCTCGATCACCTTGCGCGCATAGGCATTAATTGTTTGCGGCCAAACATAATTGGAGCCAGGCAGGGCAAAGCGTTTGCCACCATTTTTGATCAACCAGGGAATGAACTGGTCGCAATTCTGCGCCGGTACCGGCCCGGTGCAGAACAGAGAGGGCGTGCACTCTTTGCCTTCGTAACCTTCCGGATAGATATAGAGCGTCTTGCCGCGAGAGATAATGACGTCCTTGATCGCATTGCGCATCGAACTCGAGATACCCCCGATCACCAAGTCGACCTTATCTCGCTGAATCAGCTTGCGCACATTTCCCACGGCGACGGATTCGTCGGAGGCAGTATCCTCAATCAGGAGCTCGATCGGGCGTCCCAATAGGCCGCCGGAGTCGTTGATCTCCTTGACTAGCATGCGAGCGACATTGGCGTCGGTGTTGCCGGCAAAGCCGAGTGACCCCGTAAGATCGGTAGCAATGCCGAGCCTGATCGGGCCTTCCGCAGCATTTGCCCAGTCCGGGCGGATCACCCAGCTGCCTGGGCCCGCCGCGATGGCAGCCGAAGCGAAAGCAAAATTGCCGAGAAAGCGGCGGCGGCTCAGTTCACGGCTGGCGTTGATCATCGGTTGACCCCTCTCCCCGAAATTAGGCCTTGCGGCCGGAGCTTGATAAAAATGATGGCGAGCACGAACACCAGAACGTCGGCGAGCACCGGTGACATCAGCCAAGGCAGCCAGGCACTGAGCGTGCCGATGACGCTGGCGCCTGCGACCGGGCCCGCGAAGGACCCGACGCCGCCGACCATCACGGCAACAAAACCCTGGATAAGAAAGCGAATGCCGAGATCGGCGAACAGTGAAAAGACCGGCACGATCAGCGCGCCGGCGAGGCCCGCGAGCGCCGCGCCAAAGGCAAAGGTGAGGCTGTAGATCATGCCCGTGGAGATGCCCGAGGCCCGCGCCAGCGACGGGTTCTCCAGCGAGGCGCGGACCCGCAGGCCGAACGAGGTGTAGGCGAGCAATGCATGGCTCGCGGCCATCACCAGCAAAGTGATGATGACGATGACGCCGCGCCAGGTGGCGAAATGCAGACTACCGATCGTGATAGAGCCACTGATTGGCTCCGGCACCGAGAGATAGAGTCCGCCGGTCAGGCCGCGCACGGCTTCGCGAATGATCAGCCCAAGCGCATAGGTGCCAAGCATGGCGACGATTGGAGCGGCGTAAAACCGTCGAACTACGAGCTTTTCCAGGACGAAACCAAGGGCGCCGACCACGACCGGCGCGGCAAGCATGCCGAGCGGGACCGGCAAACCGACGCTGTGCATGAGATAAGTGACATAGGCGCCGAGCAGGACGAACTCGCCCTGGGCGAAGTTGACGATACCCATCATGCTGGCAATGATTCCGAGACCGAGCACGATCAGCACAACGATCGCGCCGAAGCTCAAGATCTCGAAGATGGCGATAGGTAGCGTATCCATGCTGCTGCGTCACATTCCCGGCGATTGCGAGTACATCCTCTTCACGCCGACCGCTTGACGGCGTGGGCTACTCGTTGGAATGCGAAGGGCTGCTGCCACGAGAGCGCTCCTAGAAGGTCATCCCGGCAATGGGAGTTGCAGGCGAACGTGAGCTTCTTGGGCGGCTCGCCTGTCGATACTTCATTCACGACACGCAGCGCGAGATTTCCCATAGAAACGTAGGCGAGATCTGAGTAATGTTGAGTAATGTTCGCTGGGCAACCGACATTGCACCCGCGGCCGAACACCTGCCTTGCCAATCAGCGGAAATGTAGATTCAATTCCCCCCGCACACGTGTTTTACAAGGTTTGAAGCAACTCGTCGGAGGCCGGAGGCGTGTCATTATACTCTTCGAGCCGCCTGATGACGGCGCATGACAACCCGCTTCGGCCGGCGAACTCCTTCACCGACCAGTTCAGCATCACCGAGGGCTCGCAACTGCCTCCCGGTGAGCTTTGATGCGGGCCGACGGTTGCGACGATCTTGGCGTTGCGTGAGCGGCGCATCGTGCCCCTCCAAATCATGAGATCATAGTTGCATGAAACCCGACGGGGCTGTTCATAAGGAGTTCAAAGCGGTGCTAGTGGACCATCCACACAATTGCTTTGCCCCTGGCCCGTCGTCGCAGGGGAACAGGAGAGAACATTCGGCTTACGCTCCCGATGCCGCCGCGAGCTGCTCCTGTCGCGCCGACCGCACGATGCTGTCGACTGCGCGGTAGGCGAACACAATCGCCGGGCCGATCGTAATGCCTGCCCCTGGGTAGATTCCACGCATCGGCGAGGTCATGTCATTGCCGCAGGCATAAAGACCTGCGATCGGCGCGCCATTTCCATTCAGGACCTGTCCCTCTGCATCGGTTGAGAGGCCGGTGGCCGTTCCAAGGGTTGCCGGGACAATTGGGAGTGCGATGAATGGGCCGGTTTTGATAGCCCCAAGGTTCGGGTTTTTCTTACCGGCCGCCGGATCTCCCAGCGTACGGTTGAAAGCCGATTCACCGCGGTTGAAGAGCGGATCGCGTCCTTCAGCTGCGTGGACATTGTGTTCTTCAACGGTTTTTTCGAGCTCGTTGGGGTCGAGGCCCAATTCCAGTGCAAGCTCCGCAATAGTCCGGCCCATCTCGATGTAGCCTAACCGGGCATACTTCTTGATACTCAATGTCCATGGCCAGGGGAGCAGGTGACCCATGCCCCTGAGGCGGACGAATTCCTTGTCGCAGATGAAATAGAACCGCTTGTCCGCCGGATAACCGTTGTTGAACATGGCAAGGCAGATATCATGATACGAATTGGATTCGTTGACGAAGCGCTTGGCATTTGGCCCCACCGCGATGACGCCTGGACGGCCACGATCGAGCCAGCCGTACGGGACCACTTGCGAGGAGCGGCCGTTCCTGAGGATCGAGACGGGCGTCCAGAAGCCGCTCGATGCCACGTCATTATCAATTGCCGCTCCGAGCTTGCCTGCGAGCGCAATACCATCACCAGTGACATCGCTGTGGGCGAGCGTATCACTGTGTTGGTGGCCTCCGCTGAGCTGGGCTCGCATTCGACCGTTCCGCGCAAAGCCACCTGTTGCCAGGATCACTCCGTGCGAGGCGCGGACGCGGAGATCCGTGCCATCCCGCTTCAAGATTGCGCCAGTAACTCTCCCTCCCTCCCTCGTCAGATCTACCGCCGGGCAACGTGGCCAGATGTCAACGCCATATCTGCGCAGGCTTACCAATAACCGCGCGATCAGCGCATTGCCGCCACTGAGTTCAGTGCCCCTCCTGTAGCGCAGCCGGTCGCCTGCGTAGCGGCTGACCCGGCGCAGGACGTGTTTGAGCGCGGCAGCCGACTGGAAGGGGTAGAGGAAGCTTCTCACCTCGCCGGACGAAATCATCATGCCGCCGAGCACGACGCGAATCGGATCACCTATCAGGTCGAAATCCTTGCCGAGAAGCCGTCCGTCGTAAGGTGCTGGGCTTAGCGCCCGGCCCTTGTCGACCCCGCCGATCTGGCTCGAATGATAATCCGGAGCGGAGGCCAGTGTGAACTTGACTTCAGTCCCATTCTCCAAGCTGGCGAGCGCTGTTGGACCGTCTTCAAGATAGGCGTCCACGAACTCGGGGCGATAGTAGTCGCCAAGTTCGTGTTGCAGATAGATCTTCGCTTTCGCAACCGAATCGTCAATGTTCGCGGCTCGGGCCTGCATTGAGCATGGAACCCAGATCATGCCGTTCGACAGGGCGGTCGTGCCACCGAGCCGGTCAGACTTCTCGCACACCGTCACACGAAGTCCGGCCTTTGCCGCATAGAGTGCTGCGGACAGTCCAGCCGCGCCGCTGCCGATCACGAGCACGTCTGTCTCCAAATCGAGCCTTGGCTTGCTCGCTTTGGAGAAGGAAGCAGCATTGGGTTTCGATTCGGTGATCGGGCTATTCATTCGTGCCTCGGTGCGGAGTCTGCAGTGAATGCTGACGCTCTCGCGGGAGCGGAACGGCTTTGAATTCTTCGGCTGCAGCCTTCACCGCCCGCTCGATCGGGATCCGTTCGATGGAGGAGGCGCCAACGAAGCCGATACATCCGGTCGATCGGTAGACTTCCGAGGTATCCTGGGGCTCAGCGATTGCCCCGCCATGGCAGAGAAGAGTGACGTCCGGGCGGACGGCTTGAGCTGCAGCATTGATCTCGTTGATGCGCCTGATGGCCTCTTCAATCGACTGTCCCTCCTCATGCCCCGCAAGCCCGCCGCGCGTTGCGCCGACATGTGGGATGATGCAGTCGGCTCCCGCCTTTGCCATCGCTTTGGCGTCGTGCGGGCTTGCGACATAGGCGAGCGAGAAGATGTTCTTCTTGCGGGCTGCCGCGATCATCTCAACTTCACGCTCAAACCCGAGCCCGACGCGGCCTCGACGTTCACGCCATTTCTCACCCATCGTTGAAATGGTCGGGTAGTTGATCACGCCGGAGAAGCCGGCAGCCCAGAACTTGGCCAGAAGGTCATCGAGGTCGAGCCGGAGGGGATCCCAGGCCTCGACACCGCCTATAACAGGCACGGAGGAGACGACGTTGCGGATCTCCGCCGCCAGCTCGAGCGTGCGCGCATTGGAATCGCCGATCCGGCTCGTCGGCAGCCCCATCAACCGCGATAGCCCAGTACTGTAGACCACGAGCATGTCGGCCCCGCCGAGAGTTGCGCATTTTGCGACGAGCCCGCAACTGCTCGCCGCGGCAAGCACCGCCTTTCCTGCCTCAATTTGAGCTGTGATCTTTGCGAGTATTTCGGCCCGATCAAACATCCGCACCGGATGCCCCTCCTGGTGTCAGTCGTTCGACGATCCACGATGCGGCCGCGTCCGCAAATTCCGGATCGTTGATGTGACAATCCAGCTCGCGGGCGATGATCGAGGGCGGCAGGTTGTGCCTGACAGCGTCGAACCAGGCTCTATCGGCTTCAGGATTTCGAAAGATTCCACCGTCCCGGTCATAGTCAGACACCCCCTTGGCCGGCCACAACACGAGGGCGGGCGTCTTTGCTTGCGAAAGGCGCTCTGCTGTGAGCCTGCCTATGCGCTCGTTCTCCGAGACGGTCGTGCGCATGAGCGTTGTGAAGGGGGTATGCGAATAGAATTGGCGCCCCTTGAACTCGGCAGGCACGCTCGAGGGAGGGCCAAAGTTCACCATGTCGACAGCTCCCGGCGCAATAAGCTGAGGAATCATGCGGTGAGAAGCTGCCTTGAGCCGATCGGGACCTGCACTGGCGGTGCCGCCGACGAGCTCGTCAGCGAGCTCGGTTGTGGTCAAATCGATCACCGCATCGAACTCACCGGCGGACACGAGCTGCTCCATCTTGCGGCCCCCAGCGCCATTGGCCGGAAAGACAATCGCGTCGACGCCTGCCTCTGCCAGCTGCGCTACACAGCGATTTGCCGCCGGCGTCGTGACCCCAAAGGCCGTGATCGCAACAGTCTTTCTCTTCCGCCGCTCTGGAGCTGGCACATAGCGCATCGCCGCAATGGCCCGTCCTGCGTTGTCGAGAACGCGTTCGGTGAACGCGTTGATTCCGAACAGATCGACCAGGGTCGGATAGAGGAGGATGTCATTGTGGAGGGCGAGTTCGGCCAGGAGGGCTGGCCTCGCGCTGCTCACCAGCAGCTTTGGGAATCCATACGGCAAATCCGATACAACTTCACCGAAGACTGCGCTGCCTTTGCCGCCCGCTACTCCGACGACAGCGTCGATCGCACCTGATCGCAGGAGCTCCTTGACTTCTTCACGCGCTGTTGCAGCTGTCTCCCGTAAGAGCTCAGCGGGTGCAGCCACCCGTGCATCGCTGCGATCCGCCTCGCTTCCGCACCTCTTGCTTGACGTGCCTACATCAATCGTAAGAGTCTTGCGGCCGCACTGTTCGACGACGCGCGCGAGATAAGCGCTTTCGCGGCCCTTTGTGTCCAAGGTTGCGATAATCGCCACCTTGCTCGCAAGATCGGAAGGGTGACCATTCCGGACCGACCTCTGGTCGCCCGCGCAATGGTGAGACACGATCTTCCTCCTAGACGTTTCTGGACATTTGGAGGTCTAGATCGAAGTAAAGTGGCTCATAAGGCCGGATAGGAGCGCGACTGGGTAAAGTTGGGTAAGTGCGAAGCGGGCCATGGGAGCAGCAGCCACTTCGCGGAGGACTCGAAATCCGAAAGATTTAGATTCTGAGACTGTCTGCGTCGTAGACGTCGCTTTCGCGGTCGCCGATATGAATCAAGGGCAACGCGCCGCTCGACAGTACTTAGCGGAAGCCGAGCAGCACGTAGCACTCGGTAAGCGCCATATTGCCCGGCAGGTCGAGATCATTGACGAACTGGCGCGGGCCGATCACGACACGGGCTTGGCATTGGATTTGTTCCAGCTATCTCCAGATGCAGGCCTGCCATTTAGTGCGTCGGGGCCGCATCCTGAAAGACTTGGAGGCAGAGCCTGCCCGGCTGAGATGGATGGGTATTATGCACACGGCTAACCCATGACGCCGCGATTCGGCCGAAAATGGTCAGACGCATCGCGGCAGGTTACGAGCAAGCACTCCGTATCCTTTGCCAGGAGAATCGTGACGACCCGCTAACGGGAAAAGATCGCGAAAAAAGATCATTTAGATCGCACAAACCGGCAGCCCGTGCCCCCGCAGAAATATCGGCTCTAGCGATCAAGGAGTATGAAATCAGGTTGGCCTGTCCGTCCCCGTGGAGCCCTGTGCACAGAAGTGGGATGCATCTGATCATAGGCGCCGCGCGCGAGCCTTGTCGAGCTCGAGCCGTTCGATCTTGAGCGACGGTCGCCAAGGAAGACAAACGCATTATGGCCATAGCCCCCATGACACCGCGCTAGCCAAGTATTGCTGAGGCAGTGACTGCGCGGCTGTCGGTATTGAGACAATGTCGGCAACTTGACGCTACACCGCCACGAGGAAGCGCCTGGAAAGTCTGCGAATTTACTTCGGCACGCGACTTGCTCTCTTTGCGGCATCATCACCAATCGCAGTGCGATGGTCTTCGGGACGGACTCGGCGCGTGTCGCCGTTAGCGTCTGATCCACCCCGAGGGTTTGCTGCGCGATAACTCAAGGGCGCTCGGTCGTGGACCAAGAAAATGCAGGGACGTGTTGAATGCGATCTGGAGTTCATCTTTTGGGAGCCACGACAATTGCGCTCGTTGCAACCGGTGCGGCCAATCCTGCAGACCTTGAGCGAGAACTGAAACTGCCACCGGCGATGTGGCATTGGTCCGGAGGCTATATTGGCGGGCATGTCGGCGGCGGGTACGGCCAAACATCCTTCAGCAATCTCTACGGTCCGTCAATCTATGGCGGCATCGTCGATACGCCGGCGTCCCTTGCAGGTGGCCAGATCGGCTACAATTGGCAGAAGAACGGCTGGGTGTTTGGCGTCGAACTCGACGCCAGCGGTGCTGCCTCCGACGGCACAAATACCTGCCTCGCGTCGTCCGGCTTGGTCGTGAGCGCAAACTGCAAGGCAGGCCCCAACGTCTTTGCCACCGCGACGGGCCGCGTCGGTTACGCGTTTGGCGCTCTGGGCCGCACGCTGGCCTATCTCAAGGGAGGCGTGGCTTGGCAAAACAATCAGGGCGACGTCGTCAATAACTACGAGGAGCGCCGGTTGCCACAGGAGAAAACACATTTCGACTATGGTCGCCTCGGTGGCATCATCGGGCTGGGCGTCGAGCAAGCGCTTTCGCCTGCATGGTCCGTCACAGCTGAGTATAACTATCTGCGTTTCGGCGGACCAAGTGTCACGACGCCTCCGACGGTGCAGGATCCCCCGTTCGCAATTCTTCCGGCGAACACAACGACCCTGTCCAGCAACTATCACATCGGGAAGATTGGATTGAACTACCATTTTGGCGCCGACCCATGGACGGCGGAATGGTCCGACGCGCCGCTGTACGCGAAAGCACCGGCCGGCGCGCCGATTGCTTACACGGCCGGTTGGTCGTTCGAAGGCGGATCGCGGCTCTGGCTCAGCCGGGGACGATTCCAATGGGACGCCAGCGGCGTTGGCGCTGGCGGCATTGAAGACCCCAGCATGCTCGTGTCGAGGCTCACCTATCACGGACTGGACGGACTTTCGGGGGAATTATTTGGCCGTCTTGACAGCCCGTGGGGAGTATTCCTGAAAAGCAACATCGGCGTTGGGCGCTTCAACAAAGGAAAAGAAAACGACGAAGATTGGGGCATCCCGCCCTACCTCAACACGGTATCAGGGCAAGCAAACGGGAGGTTCACGTACTACACGGCCGACGCCGGTTACAATTTTCTGCGCGGCGCCAACTACAAGCTTGGGGGATTTATCGGCTGGACCTACTACGAACAGAACTCCGACTCGAGGGGATGTGTAGAGATCGCCAACCCAAGCGCATGCTTATCGCCCGGCGACGACAGGGTCGTTGGCAGCCAGAATACGCAGTGGAATGCACCTCGTGTCGGCCTGAGCGCCGAAACCATGCTGACCGAGCGTTGGCGTTTGAGTACGGATGTCGCTTACTTACCCTGGACCGATTTCAAAGGCCGTGACAATCATCTCTTGCGTCCGACGACCACCTTCGTTGAACAACGGGGCAATGGTGGCGGCGGCGTCCAGGTCGAAGGCGTGCTGTCCTACTTCATCACGAAGAACGTTAGCGTCGGTATCGGCGGGCGCTATTGGGCAATGTGGACCGAAAAGGACGGCGAAGTGAGATGCACAGGCTGTCGTGGTCCGGGAAACGTCAGTAGGGGACAGTTTTCGAAGTACAGCATGGAGCGCTGGGGCACATTCTTTCAGGCGTCCTATAGGTTCGATTGAAATGATCACACCTCCAGCCAAGCTCCAGGCCTTTTCGACGCTAAATGCCGCGCATCGAGTAAGCACCATCATGTCGTTGCCGCCGGCTTACCCCTATCGTGCCAACCGCGCGGCCTGCGCAAGACGCTGGGCCGGATGCTCGCCGACGCTGGCTGCAGCGCCCACGACATCATGGCCGCGCTCGGACACACCGCACTTGCAAAGGCCGAGAGATACACCCGCGACGCCGACCGGAAGCGCAGCGGCAAGCGCGGGCCTACGCATCTTAATGAACATCGGAAGAACAAACCTTCCCAAACCACACCGGGAATTTTGGGAAAAGCGGCAAAAAGCGATGGGAAAACAACGCCATGATTGCCCGACTGGCGCTCCCCAGGGGATCGAAGGGCGATCAAGGAAGGCTTTGAAAAACATACAGAAATCAGCTTAGCTGCCAGCGAAATGCTACCACGCGCTGCTACCACCGGCAAGCCGCCAAATCGCAGGCTATTCGCGACTGATGTAGCCGATAGGTACCTCAGCTCGCTCGTACACCCGCGTCATAGCTTGCAATCCAACTCACTAACTCGCCTTCGTCATGGAAGATCTTCCGGAGAGCAACCTCAATCATGGGATTGTCTCCTATTGGAAGCAGCATACGGGGGTCAGTCTTGAGACCAACGCAAATCTTTCCAGTCGCGAAAGCGTACCCCAACTCGAATGCCGCCCGTCCAGTACAATGACGAGCACATCACAAGCGGCTATGGCGTTAATGTCGAGCTGAAATACTTTGGCTTTCGCCTCCTCTACTGACATTCCGTCCCGCACAAAGTCCAAGATAAGGCCTCCGTCCTCCTGCGGTAGGTACACATTGGCGAAGCTCGAAATCGCGTCTCTGAGCGACTTCCTTACTCGCTCAGCTTGCGAAAACAACGGAGCCGCAAGATACACTCTAGTTCCGTTGGCCTTCACACCTTTCCTCCGCTCGCGAGCAGCTCGTCTATGCGCTTCTCAAAATGTCGCCTAGCAATATCTGCCTAGCAATCCTGCGCGATGTCTTATCACGGCCCTCGCGAGAATTATCGAACGTGAATTGAGGCTCCGGCTTATAGACCGACTTCAACGTGGCAAACTGCTTCACGAGAGAGACGCCGTCGTCATCAATCACCATGGTAGCTCCTCGAAGCTTCCCGCGCCTAGCCTGCCTGTCGCTAAGTGCCTGCTCATCAGCTTCCAAGAAGATTATTTGGCCAGCCGCAAGTGGGCCGCTATGCTTACATACACGCGCCCGCAACTCATTCAACATTCAACTTTTCAACGTTCTCAACATCTGTTTTGGAGAATGTGCAAAAGTCAAGATAGCACCTATCCATAACGTGCATGCCAACTCCAGCACGCCTCATCTTATCGTTCTTCTCGCGAAGCTGATTTTAAAGCCATTCGTCTATTTCCTTTCTCTGCTGCAGTGAGTGTCATATGGTCTTGACACATCTTTTCCGGTGCTCGCCCCGACCATTCCTCGAAGGTTGAGAAGCATCTCAATCCCTCCAGATTGCTCGACTTTCCTTTTTATGCTTCCCGCACGACACGAGGACATCGTTCTCCGACTGGCCGTCCGTCATAGACCCTCCTTGTCGCGAAAACAGGCCCTTAGTTACAGCGCGTCGTAAGACAGCGTCGGATGATACAATGCGCAACAACGAAGAAACTTCAACAGATCCATAAATCGCGCAAATGAGCCGCAGAATCGGACCTTCAAGGATCGCATGAGACTATCTCAATCAGCCCATGCGGGCGCATGCAGGAAGGGCAACAGATGTTTGAAGTTGTTGACGGAAGAATTATCGGAGACGGGATACCCTTGGAAATCCCGGGGGTCGTGATTTCGGCAGAACTGGCTAGAGGAGCCAATGGTATAGTCTATGCGGGTGCAGACACCTTCCTTGAGAGGCCGGTCGCCGTAAAGATTTACACGAAGCTTAAAGCCGAAGGCGCCCGGGACAAGGCGCTTCAAGGCATGGAGGAGGCTCGGAAGTCTTGGCGCGCCTTAAGGCAACCCAAAGAAGAATTCCACATCGCGGAGCCGTACGAGAAGTTATTCTATAGTTCGGCTGTGGAGATTTACAATGCCGGCGTCTTGGCTGATGGCGTTTTCTTTGTGGTCATGGAGTTCATCGATGGAGTTACCCTAAGGGATTGGTTGCCATCACATCAATTCCCAATAGGCAGAAAATTTTACATTGCAGAGGCCCTGACGGAGCTCGATGCACAGTGGGGAAAGTCACACATTTATCACGGAGATCTCCATTGGAACAATGTTATGATTGAAAAGGACAATAGGCCAAAAACGTACTGGGAGATTGGTGAGAGAGCGCCGAAGATAAGGATCTTGGATTTTGGTACATCGTATTTTTCACACGCGCCGAACTCGAGTGAGACACATTTCAGGGTTCTCGCTGAAACCGCTACTCGATGTATATCGCCAATTCCACTCGATGAAATCTTGCCAGCTGAAAAGCCCAAGGATCTGGGGACCGTTAAAACAAGGAGTTGGATACAGAAGTCTATTTGCGCGTTTCGCGCGGCACTGTTCTTGATGGGGCGGGAAGCTGTTGGTTGGCCGTACTATGTTAATTGGATGCTCGGCTATAAGGTTCCGAGTCATACAGATATAGAACCGGCCAAGGCCCTCATCAAAAGGCTTGGCCTGCTAGATAGAGATGACCAGGCGATCGAGGTTCTTGGAGGATCTCCACAATGGAGTGAATTTGACGGTCGCTATAAGAGGCATCCTGGCGATTAATGGCCGACCGCAAATGCATGTGCAGGGGCGGGATTTCAAGCAGAAATTGTCTAATTGCGTGCGGCGGCGTATCCTCCGGCTAAACTGCTCTCCCAAGGAGTAAGTAACATGCCACCGACTGACCCTCCGGTTTCGAATAATACCTGGTATCTCTTCAACAACTCCGATTCGGTTATAGTTTTTGTTCACGGAATTTTTTCCGGCAGCGCTACCTGTTGGCTTTATCGCGGCGACAATGGAAGCCAAGTTTTCTGGCCAAAACTAGTTACGGAAGACCCGAGAATTCTGCCCGTATCGATTTTTATGGGCGGCTTTTACACAGGGCCAGAGTCGCGAGCTTATGACATTCGCGCGTGCGCCAGCGAGCTATTAAGCGCGCTCAAACGAGTCGATCCTACCGGCCTGAGACCAGCGCCGATTGAGAAGAAACGGCTGATATTTGTCTGCCACAGCACCGGCGGCATCGTCGTACGATATATGTTAGAGAGCGATTATGCGCAATTCGCTTCAAAAGAAGTGGGCCTCGCGCTGATCGCGTCCCCCTCGTATGGATCGAGCTTAGCGGATACCTTCAGATGGATTTCGAGACTATATAACCACAAGCTGATGGCTCAACTGGAGTGGGGTAATTGGAGCATTGAGGACCTTGACGACAGATTCAAAAATCTTTTAGCGAAGAAGTTGATTCCTCAGCTCAAAGGGGCTGAGGCGTATGAGAATCTTTTCATTGTTCGCAGGAAATGGCTGCCGTCGCGCAGACATGTAGTTGAAAAGCAATCAGCCGGCCGATATTTCGCTGCACCCCGGCTCCTCAGAGGCACAGATCATTTTTCTTCCGTTAAGCCGGATAGCTTGACACATCCAGCCCACGAATTTCTGTTCGACTTTCTCAGCGAGGACTATCCTGATCTGGTTGTTTCCGATGACTTCATATCACAACTGAATTCGCGGCTAAGTCCGGCCGGTGTTGAGTTTATGCATGACCACTATGGAAAGAATGTTATCGCGCATAGCGGTGAAGACGATTTCACAGCAGCAACGATCAACGAGCTTCTTGAAAAGCGACTGATCGAGGAGCAACCAAAGTTAAAAGACGCGTATGCATTTACCTCCGTTGGGAAAGCGGTTTCAGAGCGGATTAAGAGCAACTTAATTGAGAAGAAAAAGAAAATTGGCTCACGATACTATGTTTATATCTCTGACAGCAAAATTGACATGCTGTTCAGTCAAATCTCATCCACTCCTGAGTCTAACCGGTACAAAAAAGCTGATGAGGTAATTAAGCACATCTATGACACCGAGAAAGTCGGGACTATCGACGCGCCTAGTGAGTACTTCCACGGAACTCTTGATATGAGGTGGGGTCCTTATGGCGACGGCTTCTATCGCTATCAGCGAGCCGACGCTTCCGAAGAGACCTCGCCTCTGGCGTACTTCAGCGGACATCGCGACAGGACGCTTGTCGCTCTTTGCGGCTCAACCAAGCATCTTATAGGTTTGGACCTTGGTGAACTTGGAAAGACACATGCTCACTCGTATTCAATTACGCCAATGATTGAAACATTTTTTCGAAGAAAGCTTGACCTCGACCCTGCAGAAGACCTCGACGAGATGGGATATTTGGGCAACTCCGGTTCCGACTTGGTATATCATCTTGTGAATGCAGACCGGAACATGCAAGGAGGCCCTGCTGCCAAACTAGAGTTTTTAGCTCGCACGCTTATGAGTTGGCGCGAGCCTGGGGCAGACGAAATCTCGGAATCAGAGAAGATACATTCAATGGTGCTTGGCACTCCAATCTATGTGGCCTTGGCTCGGTGAAGCCTACGATGATTCCTGTCGCATTGAGCGAGGTCTAAAAGCGATGGCGGAATAAGAAAATATCACATCCCAAATTGGCTGAAGAGCTAAGAAATTTTTGCCGGTATTTTCGAGGCCCTGGACGAATGGTAGATGGCTTCGCTTGTGGCACTTCCGAGATTCTCAACGCTCCTTCTTCCTGTCGACCGGACTATACGAATCGATCGGGTCTCTTCAGCGAGCGATGCGCTAGTTGCGCTTGAACGATCATGAACGTCAGAGACTGCCGGCCGCCATCGAGACCGGCTGCATCGACGATCGCCAGTCTAGACGCTGCGGCCACCCCACCGTCAACCGGCGGAACATGTTGGTCACGCGACGTCAATCGGCCTCCGTCTCGGTCGGTTCGCCCTCCATGTAATTCATCACCACCAGACCATCCGCGAACAGACGGCCGTCTATAGTCGGAATCGGCACGGCACGGTCAGTCCTTCGCAGTCAAGGTGTGGAGGAGCCCGGCCTCTCACCCGAGATCAGCGTCGATCCTCGCACCGAGACGACCGACGGATAGGTGCCCTTGGATGCGCAAGTTCCACACGTCCTTCGACCGCGCCGGCGAGATCAATTCTTGGGCCGTCGCCCTGCCCTAAGCGGACGCGGCCGCAGATCTCCCTTCGCAGGGACAACAAAGAGATCGGGGATGGACGCCTTCAACCCGTCTCCGCCGGCTCGGATATGGCGTCGGGAACGAGGACCGGGACGATGTCGCAGTTCGCAACGATGCTCTCACGCACGCAAGCGGCGAACGGTCTGAGTATCTTGCCGCCTGGCTGCACGGCCATTTCATCACGAAAGCGGATTTGATGATCGCATCGCCTTTTATCCTGACTATTCAAACGGGGAGGCAACTGATTAAAGGCCCATCCGCGTAACAAGGCTTTGTATCGGAGATCGCGCACGCGCTCAGCACGATGAGCACGCCAAACTCTGCGTGGGTGAACCACGACATCCTCTTCGACCACCCGATAACCGTCCCAAAGAGCCTCCATCGGCCCAAACATCTTCGCGTTACGCGTGACGCGTTCGAGTTCGGTTTCGAATGTGTAGACTTTCTTCAACTGAAAGGTGGTTTGCTGAAGAAGCGCCGCCTTTTGAGCCGGGTTGACGATCGATGCCGCCTCTTGAAGAGTCCAAACGTGGTTCTGCTCGGCAGCCGAAAGTCCGTGCTTCGTAGCTGAGCCTGTGAGAACCACCCCCACCCCACCCGCATGAACCGGATGAAAGCCTCGACGACGACCCGTCGCGGAAGGCTCGAGCGTTGAGCTAGATCGGCGGCTGTCGCAGGGGTCCGTGCGACGGATTCGAGCATAAGATGCTCGATGAGGCTCCAACACTTTCCCTTTTCGACATGGAAGCGGCGCCTGCCGCGCAGCACCGGGATCGCAACCTGCACGACGCTCATGCTGAGGCCCCGCGCAATTGGGACCACGACACGATCTGCGCGTCGCCGTCGTTCTTGGCGGCATCCAACGCCCCGAGGAACTTCTTCATGAATCCGATATCCGACTCCGGCAGGCCTTCAGCGAAGTCCACCACATTTCGGTAGAACTCCAAGCTTCCGATCATAACGAGCCTCCACTACGCGCGGCTCGCCGCCGGCGCAACTCCACCGAAGCACATCTCGGCCAGATCAAGCGCATCGACAAACTCGTCGATCGCGCGAACAGGGTTGTTCTCGTCAATGAAATCATCGAGGCATTCAGGCAGCAGCGCCCGTTGCCCACGATCCGCCCCTCAACGAAGCGCCTCATCAATTCCCCCTCAGAATCACGGGAGAATCATAACAGCGGCACTGTGTTTTCACACATGGGGTAATTCCGGGCTCGGAGCCATACTCAGGCTCTGGGAATCAGCTCTCCAGGACTCGACGAGGCCTGCCTCAGGGCCTTGCAATGACGGAGAGAGGCAATGGAACATTATGTCGGATTAGACGTGTCACTGAAACTAACTTCGATCTGCATCGTCGATCGGACAGGAAAGGCCGAGCGCGAAGGGGTGGTTACGTCTGAGCCGGAGGCGATCGCGACGTTCATAAAATTGCACGCGCCACACGTCGTTCGGATTGGACTCGAGACCGGAGCAACGTCGACATGGCTGTGGACCGAGCTGAATAAGATCGGGTTACCCGTTATCTGCATTGACGCCAGGCATGCGAAGGCGGTTCTGAAGATGCAGATCAACAAGAGCGACCGAAATGACGCTGCTGGCATAGCGCGTATCATGCAATGTGGTTGGTACAAGGAGGTTTGCGTCAAGGATCTCGATAGCCATGCGACCAAAGCACTTCTTGTCAGTCGAGCTCTGCTCGTCAAGATCAAGCGGGATATCGAAAATCAAATCCGGGGGCTCCTCAAGAATCTTGGGCTTGTCATCGGACGAGCAAAGATGAATATGTTTGCTGTGCGTGCCGCGCAGTTGGCCGAGGATCGGTCAGAGCTTTTTGCCGCGGTAGATCCATTGCTGAAGGCACGCGAGGCCGTCGAGCAACAGATTGTGGACCTTGACCGCAAGGTGCTGCGGCTGGCTCGCAACAATGCTCAGGTGCGACGGTTCATGACGGCTCCTGGCATCGGCCCGGTCACGGCCCTTTGCTACCTTGCGACGGTCGATGACCCCGCTCGCTTCAAGAGATCACGAAGCGTCGGAGCCTACGCAGGGCTAACGACCCGCCGATATGCATCCGGCGAGATTGACTGGACGGGCCGAATCTCGAAATGCGGCGATAAGATGCTACGAAGTTACCTCTATGAGGCGGCCAATGTGCTGCTCACACGCGTCGCAAAATGGTCAGCACTCAAAGCGTGGGGCATTCGGCTTGCGAAACGAAGCGGGCTACGCAAAGCCAAGGTTGCAGTTGCCCGAAAACTTGCTGTCATTCTGCATCGGATGTGGATCGATGGTACCGAATTTAAATGGTCATTAAAGGATGCTGCTGATAAGCCTGCATAAAGGATAACAAGTTCCCGCCGAACAGCGGGAGCGAACGTCCCTGCCGGGACGCTGGCGTTGGTGAGATCGCCCCTGGCTTTGCGGTGCGCGAAAGGGCAAAGCGCGCTTCACACATTGATCCGCTAACGTCATCTTACGCCATCATGCGGAGGGCACGCCCCTACCGCGGAGAGAACCATGGACCCGGCAAGGATGTTCAAGGAGAGCTTGACCTCACGCCCGGAATTAGAGAACAGCCAGGGTCAAGACCCGACCTGATCGGAGGCCTAAGGCCTCGAAAGCGGTTGTCATATATATTAGTCGCAGACTTCTATTGTCCGGCCGGCAGTAGAACCAATTGCATGTGGCTCAACTTCGAAGCTCCAGCACCTTCAGTTCTGCCGGGCGGATCACTTTGTCACCGAGGTCAGCAATCAATTGCGCCTGATCGGCATAGTGGTGGACCTTCAGGAATGACCGGTAGTTCTTGTAAAAGTCGAACATGCCGGGCACCTTCTGCATCGCAAGGATAATCGGTTGCACGGGCACCGAAGGCAGATCTGGTATAATTGCACGCAGTTCTTGCAGCACGCTTTGGGCATCAGAGATATCGGCAATGACAAACCTTGCCATCCGAGCGAGCAGCGTGATTGTTTCGTCCGTATTGCGGCTTTCAGTTCCTTCGAAGTCATACAGAATCGGAAGGTACTCACGCCTGCGCAGTTCTTCACGTAGCGCGTCGAGGACTGCCTTACGATCGGCTGTGAAGCGACCAAGGATCAGTACCGACTTGGAGGTGATGGTGTCGATGACGTCCCGGAGTTTCTCGTTGCGAAGCAGGAGATAGATGAACTGCGCGACTTCGATGTTGTCTACGGTGATCTTAGGCTCTCCCTCATGTGTAATAACCAAGTTCTGCTGCGCGGCTCCCTCCAGCTTGAGAAGCCATGCTGATATACCGAATATTCGGCAGTTGGTGAGATCGGCGTTCCTGAAGTCGGTGCCCACCAGCTGCGAACCCTGAAGATCAGCTCCCCGTAGAATTGCATGGCTGAGATTCGCCCCGTGGAGATTTGCCGCGTAGAGGCTTGCCCCGCTAAGGTCCACCATCCTCAAGTGCGCCGAGAAGAGGTGCGCTCGTTTGAGATTTGCGTAGCAGAGGTTCGCTTTGCTCAGGTCCGCCAACGAGAAATCCGCTCCGCCGAGGTTTGCTTGGTAGAGGTTCGCCTCCTCGAGGTTCGCCCCGCTGAGGTTCGCCATGACAAGGTTCGCGCCGCTGAGGACCGCGCCATGGAGGTTCGCCGAGCTGAGGTTCGCCTCCTGGAGGTTCGCCATGCTCAAGTTAGCCTTGCCAAGGTGCACCCAACTGAGGTTGGCCCCGCGAAGGTTCGCCCCGGAGAGGTCCGCTTCGCTGAGATCCGGACTAACGAAAGAGCTCAGACTATGAGGGGACGGCTTGTCGACATGCCATGCGTTCCAAGCAGCCACACCCTGCTTGAGCAATGCGACGTGCTCGTCATTGGCCATGGACAATGCCCTCGATCCATTGAGCGCAACCGACTGCTAGTCGGTTGCAATATGAAAATCGTACTACCGATAGCGGCTTGTCACAATGTGCGCGTGCTTGGACTTATTTACCGCTGTCTAGTTTGAGGCGCTGGCTGCTCCCGGTTACCTGGGAATCTTGAGTGTCGCCCACATTCGTTTCATTGGTGGAGACGAGGGTCTTCGAACGTACGAGTTCGCTCACGCTAAGGCCTGCCTCCTTTGCAACTTCCCAATCGTGTTCGCCCACCTTTGGCGGTTGTCTCATAAGCCCAGGACGGCCGTTAATCAGGGAGACAGGGAGAGCTGGAAGTCCTGCTACCTCTTTCGATGGTGGCATGTCGCGGCGCCCCTCTCCAGTGTGCATCTCGATTGGCAGGAGCCCACCAGACGCTAGCAAATGATGAAGCTTGCCAGATTTGGATTCAGCATTAAGATGGTCTCGTGCCGCCTGCGCCCTTAGGAATATGGCGCGAACGAAAGCCGGTCGAGCCTCGGGCTCTCCTTCGCTCGGTGCACTATTGCACAACTTTTGGCTGTGGTATACGTCGGTAGCCATTGCAATTTCTGCGCGTTGATCTGGCAGATAACGTTGTTAGGGGCGCTATGGTCAGCATCATCCTTCGACAGCTGGACTTAAGCACGGCGTCAGAAGCGGAACGGGCGCTTTTCGATATTGCCTATCCAGGTTTCGCGAAGGGGGCGGCGGGGCGTGGCACTCTGACCGTAATCCTACCTCCGCCTGCACCGCCTGGGTCGGAAGGCCGTCTCGTAATGTTAGAAAAAGCGGATGCTCCGTTGCTCTACGAACAGACGAAGCCGCGTAGGTTCGCGGGAGGAAACGATCTCGGTCGCCAGCGGTATTATGCCGTCGTAGGAAGCAAAGATGCTTCGTCGGATGATGGAACTCTTGTCTCGGAGATCCAGGAGTATTGGGATCCGAACCGGATTTTTAATACGGGGAGCGTGCTGCTTTTCGACGGCGCGATGGCCACGGATAGGGAATTGCTGGTCGAATATGGAATTGCGTGGGACCACGATCCTTCCACAATGATCTGTGCATTTTTTCCACTCCATATGCGCCATATTGCGGCTGCGGCCGAATTTCTTGGCTTATCCAGCCCACCACGGTTATTCTTCCGCTGCGCACGAAACTCTGTGAGGTCGCTGATGAGGGCATCCTAGATTTGAGGTGCGTCGAGGGGCAGCGTGAGTTTGTTGGGCTTGTAAGATCGGATGAGTTTCTGCGAAGCAAGTGTACCGACCCGAATGATCCCAATCTGTTCCTTTATTGCATTCCAGCGATCATCGCGGAGCAGCGAGGAGGAACATATTTCCCTGCGTATGTATGGCACACACTGAGACGTCGCGGTGTTCGCGGCTTAATTTATCCGTCTGCCCGGCGCGACGCGTCGGCGGAGGTGGTCAACGGGAAGCTGACCCAGTGGACCGGCTGGTGCTTTATTGATTATCAAGGAGCGCCCAAACTTGATGCCCGCGCCTTCGAGAACTTCCCAGGGTATCAAGAAGTCCTTTTGAGACCCGGCGTCCTTTGCGACGCAGCTCGCATAAATAGCTATTCGAATCCTGTCTACGCGGGTAGCTTTTCTATAACCGGCATAGAGAATGATCGCTGGGGATTAATTTCGACTATCAAGCGGAACGCGAAAAGGAGAGCCGAAGAAATTTTTGCAGCATCGGTGGGCCCGAGGGCGTTTTCGACGGAGGAATCTGAGTTGCTTTTGAGGCCGTTGAAAGAAGTCAGCTCGAAAGAGTGGCAAGAGTTGAATGCGGCGTCGCGCGCGGGGGAGGCCGGCTAGCCGCGTCAAAACTCAGCGCGATACATAGATGTTGGCAAAATGCCGAACGTTGCAAAACTCGGTGCATAATCGGATGACTGATTAGCCTCTGTGACAACTAGGCCAAGGCTGCCACGCTGGGAATAATGGTTGGCTACAGTTCGCCTGGAGTGCCGTCCCATTGCGCACGGCTTCGGGTCATTGTGCCATCACCGGTGACCGGGCGGCGTGTAGGTTCGACACCGGCAGTCACGAATGAGTGGTTCATAGGCTGATCGGCGGGGTTGTTCGCGCGGAGCAGCCAATAGATGCCGGCGCCGCTGGGACAGGTCCGCTCATTCACATGGGATACATGGGCGTATCCGCGTTGGAACTTGCGATCCTTCGGCTACATTCGATAAAGCGCTCAGCAAGAGGCGACAGGGTACGATCTTTGATCCTGATGAATCGGATCGGCGACGGAGGCGACGTCACCGCGATCGGCAAAGCCTTGATATGGAGCCGACGGTCCCGCTGTTCTTTCTTCAGGGGCCGCCCGGCGTCGGTAAGACCTTTCTCGTTGGCGACATCGTCAAGCGACGGTTCGAGGACGCCCCCTCGACGAGGATGCTCCTCTCCGCCCAAAGCAATGCGGCGATCGACCATCTGATGAAGGAGATCCAGTCCAACTTCGGTGATGGATCGGGCGTGGCGCCAGTGATGGTACGAGCTCGCCCGGCGGACGATGATCCGTGCGACACCGATTTGGAAATCGACAGGCAAGCCGACCGGCACCTCCAGGCGCTTGCAAAGAGCCAGCTGGTCGCCGAAGCGAGCAGCGGTCTGCGGGAGAAGGTAATAGCGCTTGCTCGCGCGAGAGAAGAACAGCAGGGGGTTGGCCGGTCGAAGCGCCAAAATCGCATGAACGCGGAAGGGCGGGCTTTCGAAGGCATGATCCTACGATCCGCCAACCTGGTCTTCGCGACTACGAACTCAGCAGCAGTCGAACGGTTGATCGAGGAGCGGAGTCTGTTCGATTGGACCATAGTCGAAGAATCCGGCAAAGCGACGGGCGGCGCATTGCTGTCGCCGCTTCTACTCTCTTACCGCCGCTTGATGATCGGAGATCACAAGCAGCTGCCTCCGTACAATGTCGAGCGGATGACGCGCTTGCTTTCTGCGCCCGACAAGGTGAAGGCGGCTGTCGGAGCCGCACATAGCTTGATCTACGGTCGGCGATGGATCGATTGGTCGTAAGCGTAGCGCCGAGGCCCTTTGGATTGTTTGTGCGGAGTCTTGAGAGCACCGTTAGAAGAGTCATCTTCTGGAAGGGTGCTCACAATGGACGACCATTCTGACGACATAAGACGACCGTTGTCACCGCGTATTGAAGTGTTCGCAGGCGCAGGTCGCAAGCGCTGGCCGGATGATTTGAAGGCGCACATTGCCGCGGAAAGCCTCGAGCCGGGGGCGGTTGTCACAGACGTCGCCCGTCGCCATGGCTGCCGGCCCCAGCAGGTGCATGACTGGCGGCGCCGGGCGCGTTTGGGCCAGTTGGTATTGCCGGCGTCGGCGGACACGCTGTCGTTCGTGCCGGTGATGTCGGAATCGGCGTTGCCTGCGGCCGCAGACCCCTCCGGGTCGCCGGAAGCCGCCGTTGTGACGGTTGAGTTCCAGGGCGCGCGCGTGGAGGTGCGCGGGGCGCCTGGCCTTGCTGTATTGAGCGATGTGTTCATTGCGCTCCGACGGACACGTTCATGCTGACGCCACCCGCGAGCCTCATGATCTACGTGGCGACGCAACCTGTCGACTTCAGGAAGGGAGCGGAAGGCTTGGCGCTGCTGGCGAAGGAGACGCTGGGCCATGACCCGATGAAGGGCGTGGCGGTGGTGTTCCGTGCGAAGCGCGCCGATCGGGTGAAGATCGTCGTCTGGGACGGCAGCGGCCTTGTGATGTACTGGAAGCGGCTCGATGGCAGCGGCTTCAAATGGCCACCCATCGTGGCCGGTGTGATGCGGATGAATGCGGCCCAGCTGTCAGCACTGGTGGCCGGCATGGATTGGACGCGCATGCACGCGCCTCGAATCCCGCAGCCGAAAGCGCTTGCGTAAAGATACAGATCTTCGCTGCATCGTGACGCGAAGCATGGCAAGCTCGGGCCAATGAGTGATTTGCCCGATGAGCTGCCGAGCGATCCCGCCGAGTTGCGTGCCTTTGCCGCGGCTCTGCTGGATCGCTGCGCCCGGCTCGAGCGGTTGCTCAAGCTTGCAAAAGATGCGCAGTTCGGTCGGTCCTCGGAAAAGCTGGATGCTGATCAGCTACAGCTTGTTCTGGAGGACATCGAAGAGGCGGTCGCAGCTCTCGAAGCAGCCGAGGATCGCGTCAATCCCAGAACCTCCGAGAAGAGAGCGGCCGAGCGTAGAACCAACCGTGGTCAGCTTCCGGAGCATTTGCCGCGCATCGTCGAAACCCTGATGCCCGCTGCAACCTGCTGTCCGTCCTGCAAAGGCGATCTCTTTGAGATCGGCCACGATGAGAGCCAGAGGCTGGACGTCGTGCCGGCGCAGTATCGCGTCATCGTCACCCGCCGGCCCAAGCTGGCCTGCCGCGCCTGTCATGGCGTCGTCCTCCAGCACGCCGCGCCCGAGCGACTGATCAGGGGAGGATTGCCTACCGAGGGACTGGTCGCGCATGTCATCGATGCCAAGTATCATTGGCACTTGCCGCTTTACCGCCAGGCGCAGATGCTGGCGACGCACGGTATCGCCATCGACCGTTCCACGCTCGCCTTCTGGGTCGGCTATGCCGCCCAGGAATTGAAGCCCTTGTGGCATCGTCTGCGCCAGCTTCTGCTGGCCTCCTCGAAGCTCTGTGTCGATGAGACCCCGGCGCCGGTGCTGGATCCGGGGCGCGGCAGGACAAAGACCGGCTACTTCTGGGCGCTGTCACGCGATGACAGGCCTTGGGCCGGACCTGATCCGCCTGGGGTGGTCTATGCCTATGCACCGGGCCGCGGCGCCATTCATGGCTTGCGGCTGCTTGAAGACTATCGCGGCATCATCCACTGCGACGGCTATCAGGCTTACAAGACCATGACCCGAGAGACGCGTGCGGACGCCCTGTCCGGGACGCTCGCCTTCTGCTGGTCGCATCTGCGGCGCCAGTTTGTGAAGATCGAGCGGGAGGCTGCGCCGGCGCCAGCTCCGGTTGCCCGCGAGGCCCTCGAGCGCATCGCCCAGCTTTACGCGGTCGAGAAGGCACTCCGCGGCCGATCTGCGGACCAGCGCCGCGCGGGGCGACAAGCGCATGCCCGGCCTCTGGCTACAGCCTTGAAGCAGTGGTTTGAGGCCAAGCTTGCTCACCTTGCGCAGAAGAGCGACACGGCGAAGGCCCTGCGTTACGCGCTGCGTCATTGGGACGGCCTGACGTTCTACCTTGATGACGGGCGCATCGAGATGGACACCAATGCGGTCGAGCGAGCGATGCGGCCGATCAAGCTCAATGCCAAGAACTCCCTTTTTGCCGGTTGCGACGAAGGTGCCGAGAATTGGGCATTGCTGGCTTCGCTCATTGAGACATGTAAGCTCAATGGCGTCAGTGCCGAGCACTGGCTCGCTGACGTTCTCGCCAAGCTCGTCAATGGTTGGCCTGCGGCGCGACTAGACGAACTGCTTCCCTGGGCGTCGACCTATACGATGCATACACACGATCCGAGGCTGGCGGCATGAGCCTGAACACGACCGCGGTTCGGATCAAGGTGACCCTCAAGGATGTGAAGCCGGAGGTGATGCGTCGCCTTGTCGTACCCGTCACCCTGCGCCTTGATCGGTTGCATCTGGCGCTTCAGGAGGCATTCGGCTGGACGAACAGTCACCTCTTCGAGTTCTTCGCTGGTGAGGTCCGTTGGGGGGTTCCTGATCCCCACAACGATTACGGCCACCAGCCCATGGATGCCCGCAAAGCGCGGCTTTGCGATATCGTTCGCGAGACCGGCGCCAAGACGATCCACTATCTCTATGACTTCGGCGACAGCTGGGACCATGTGATCAAGCTCGAAAAATGGTTCGAGAACACCACGACGGAAGGGCTTCCCTTCCTGCTCGAGGCCGCCGGTCGTTGTCCTCCGGAAGACGTCGGCGGTGCGCCAGGCTATGCCGAATACCTCGCCGCCATCAGCGACCCCGGCCATCCCGAGCACGAACACATGCGTCTCTGGGGCCCGGAGCGGTTCGATCCCAACGTCGTCGACCGGAAGGCGCTCGAAGCCGCCGTCAACGCGTTGTCCGACACATGGATACCGCGGCGACGCGCCACGCAAACAAAATAGGCGTCAAGCGTCATTCAAAGGGCTGCAGAGCTACGCTTACGATTGGTCCTCCATCGGCCCACATCTTCTCGTTCCTAGATTCGCAAAGTAGCTTGTCGGCCTGTCGGGTGAGAGGCTCGCAGATGGGGCTGATCGCCTGCATCGGCGCTGGCGTCAACACATTGGACGACTGCCGCCACTCTCAACGAAATCGGGCGCGGCCGGACTTTTCGAAATTGCTGGTATCAAGGCTTCAGTTCCGTTGCGGCCGATGATCTCAGAGATCGAATTGATCTAGCCTTTTAGCGACTTCTTGAGTTCACGCGCTTTACTCTCGGCCGGCCCGATCACCTCTTCGACCATTTTGGCAAAAAGGCCCTCCATGTCTTCGTAGTAAAATATTGGGAGGACCCAATGATGCCTATTCGCCAAATCGCCAAAAAGTGAAAATTCCTTGTCGCCTGAGAGAAGTATTAGCTGAACCGGAACCGGCGTAGTAGGAACTATCGTAGCCAATTCATAAGGGACGCTTTTGGAATCAGTCAGATCTGCAATAATGAACCGAGCCATATGAGCCAGCGTAGAAATTGTAGCCGTAAGATCACGACTAGCAGGCTTATCAAAATCAAAAAGAATTGGAGAGTAGTTGTGGTTGCGCAATGCCTCGCGCAACTGATCGAGTATCATCTTCCTTTCCGGTGTGAACCGGCCTAAAATCAGTACGACTTTTGATGAGATGCTATCAATCACATTTCGAACGTTCGCATTATTGATAAGCAAATGGACAAATTGCGCGACTTCAAGATTGTCAACTGTAATGTCTGGTTCATCTTCGTCGCGCGTGATTATCAAATTGCTCTGAGTGGCCCCTTCTAGCTGAAGCCCCCACGCAGAAGCACCGTGAATCCTGCAGCCGGTGATATTGGCCCCGCGTAGGTCGGATTTAACCAAGCGCGCATCCGTCAAATCGGCGCCACTAAGATCCGCGCCCGCTAGATTGGCGTCGACCAGATATGCCCCGGCCAACTTTGCTCCTTTTAAATTTGCGCCGCTCAGATTCGCTTCCCAGAAACTGGCGCCGTTCAAGTCGGAGTTGCTGAGGTCCGCGCCCGTTAGATCCGCGCCTTGAAAATTTACATCTTCGAGGTTCGCGTCTCTTAAGAACGCTCCACTCAAATTAGCGCCCACCATATTCGCTTGAAGCAGTAGCGCTCCGTCTAAGATTGCTCCATGTAGATTAGCCGCCGTGAAATGCGCCCTTACCAAGTAGGCGCGTCCCAAAAATATTCCTGGCAAATTGGCTTCGATCATATCGATAGGTGGCGCGGACTGGAGTGCAAACGTTCTGTTCCAGGCGTCGACACCCCGCCTAAGAAGATTGATTTGTTTTTGGTTCGACATGGCAGCCTGGGTACAATGAGGTCAAATCGTGGAACGATGAAGCAACGGCGGTCGCCGTCGGTTCCGTACAGTGTTCGCTAAGCCAATGTTCGCTTGCGAGCCTTGCTTTGCTTTTTCTCCGCGCGACCGTTGGCGCCTGACAACCATTTGTCGATCTTTCGAATTACAGCGATGTCGGTCGACTCAACGATTATCTTCGGCAACAAGAATTCTGCAAAACCTGGATCGCTTGGATTGGGGATTTGCTCGAGTCGTTCGCCGCGGATCGTTCGCGCACGAAACTCTTCCAGTGTGGCCGCGGAGTAAGAGGACGAAGTCTCAGAGTTAAATTTCTGGAGAAGCGCGACCGCTTGTTGCAGTAGCTTCTCATAGTCGCCACCAAGCGAGTTTTGGATGGCATTGTCGAGTTTTGAAAGCAGCTCTTGATCTCGCGATAGATCATAGTGAATAAATTCGAAGTGCCGGAGATCCACCGGGGCAGCTTTGGGATCTTCTTGAGTCATAAAAATGATGGGCTTGCGATTCGCTCGGGCTATCCCAAGCTCGTAGAAAACATTCGGGCTCGAGTATGTGATATCCCCTATAATGAGGTCGGCTGTTTGAATCTCCGCCTCCACCTTCTCCATCAGTGACTTCGTCAGGATGCTTGTGTCGCCTCTTCGAATATGAAGCCCATGTTTTTGCATTAGATACTGTTGCAGGAACAAATACAGAAAGTTGAGCTCGGATCGAAATGGCATGACCATAAAGCAAACGCTTGATCGGGCCATCAGCGTTGCTCCCGACGATGAACAACTTGTTGGATTGTTCTACCAAGACGATCCAGAAAGGGTGAGAAATTCGAGCTGGAATATGGAATGAACTGATATCCGGCGAGGTCGCTAGGCAAATTTGCGCTAGCGGCATCGTCAATTAGAAGCACCAGCGGTTTGCCCAGACCGTGAGCGATTCCGATTTCGAACATCACATTGGGATTATGCCGTGTGACATCCGCGATGACGGCGTCGCTTATACCGATGAGTCTGTACACTTCGTCTGCCCAAACGGCGCCAGGTCGGATTTCGTCAAGAAAAAGCGGCTCACCGTGACTGGCCCGGACAACCTTACCGACAACATCCCGTAGAGGCCTCGCGGAAGCATCAAAGGGCAATAGCACCAACAATTTTGACGGGGGCAAGTGGGTTTTGCCGAGTGTCGGTTCTTGGACATCGTCGCCCGTGCGACCCATCCGTTTATCCTTTAGTGCGTAAAGTGCTTCTCCTCGAGTGTTTCCATTCTTGGCGCGCCTGATTTCTGGTGATCGCTCTAGAATCTTGAGGGTATTTTCGACTGAGACGCCTGTCTGTTTCGCGATCCAACGAGCTGTTCGCCATCGGGATTCGGAATTCGCGAGTGCTTCAGTTATTGCGACTTTTTCATCACTCATGGTCCAATCCGCAATCTGGTCTCGACTTGAATTGCGCTTACGTCGACGCCCGCGCTAGGGCTGTCTATAACGAGAGTTCCGTCTGCGGTTCCAACTCCACTGCGGGATGGAATCTATGCATTCGACGATAGCACGATCGATTTCACTGCTTTGACTGTCGATAACGTGCGAAAGCCGAAGTTCTAAATCTCGGAAGCCAGATGTCGATTGCAGTCCCACGCCAACGATGGGAATACCCAGATTGCTGCATATCGAGAACTCATAGTACACCCAGCGATTTGGAATTATCATCGGGGTTAGCAGGAGGAATACCAACTCACTCCCACTGATTCGGTCCCGGATTGCTCCACTAAGCTCTGGAAAATCCTCGACGTATGGGCTTAGGTTTTTGGTCTGGCCGAAATAGCTCCTTTGTCTGGAAGCCGCATCAGTATTCGCTTCAAACTCCCTCGGGGATTGGCTTTCGCATTTCGCAGCGGCAATTTGTCTCTTCAGGTTTCCAATTTCAGCTCTCACCTTGTCCACACTCGGGACTTCTTGGAGCTCGCCATTCCTATAAACGAACCTGGATCCGAAGATTTTGGGAAGCTTGGGGTCTTGTAGCCGAACCTCAGCGCGCCAGAGCTCCTCTTCTAGCCAAGGCAACTTGTCCTTTCGTCGCCGCTCCTCGTCAGCCAAGATGTCGATCGCTTGGTCCCGCGGGACCGAGCAATTTGTCCATCGCCCGCTGAGGGCGCGATTTAGTACGGATACGAACGCATCATATTCCGTAGTCTCAGTCCAATCATGTGAAACAAACAATGGGATCACTTCGCACCTCCCACAGTCGCATCCTCGCTATCAGTGATGACTTTCTTACGTCGTCAAAACTGACCTAATTTTGACAACAAAGCTAGGGGCGCGAAGAGGTGGCCGTTTCGTTTTACGAGCATGGGCTTACCTGGTGCCCTTTGATCGTAACCATAATCGAGCGCGGAAGAGTAGAGTAAGGTCGTTAACTCGAGGATTGAGGAACTCCAAAAGATCCCGTTCACGAACGATCGATGTCATGAAATATCGACCCGGCCGCAAGCGTATTCACCGAGTCTATCGAGACATCCATCAATAGCCGGCTACGCTCCGGCGAGATGTGGACAGTAAGGTGCTGCACGGGGCGCCGCTCCATATCGTAGAGAAGCCGCGTGATCCTCACGAGCGGCGCGGCAAGCGCATAGAGCGGGTTTGCGGCGACCGCCGTAATTTCCTGCACGAAGCGGCCAAATCGGCCCCCCTGCGAGATCAGGATTTCGTAGAGCGCGCGCTTCTGGAGCACGCGTCGCGTGACCACGTGGCCGATTGTCACGGGCGCCCAAGCTTTGTCTGCGATCCTCGGTGATTGTTTTAAGAAAGGCAAGCGACCTGTGGTAGCAATGAGTCCTGATCCGGAGTTCAACTGCGCTTTCTTTAGCTGCTCGACCCTGCGGCCAGCCCTGCTCCTTCAGATGACGCGAAATCAGTGGTGGCTATGATTGGCTTGGGATCGAATGCTCCAGATGCAAGACGCGACGGAACGTTGATCTAGCGGCGCTGCATCATCCGCCGAGCACTAGCCGGAGCGATCGGGACCTCCGGGCTAGTTCATCTCGGCCAGCGATGAACTGTGGGGGGCAGTCTGAGATGCAATGGTTGAGCGGCGCCTGACTGATGTCCGGTCACACCCAGACAACGGCGAGATAGCAAGCCCTGCCCCAAGGCAGAATTGGACCGGCGGCTCCCCCGTACCGCAAAAAAAGAGTTTAGAAGCCCCGCCACACCAGACATACCGTCCCGAGCGGCGCGATAGGCAGCCCAGCACAACTTCTAGCTTACGACGCGTTGGATGAGAGGACGAGGGGCGGAATATGTTGCATCTTGGGCTCACTAACACTCAGGCACGGCCAACAGGATGCCAGGCTCTGCCGGGGACGCAAGCGGCCTTCAAATCGAGGAAATCGCATGCCTGGAATGACAACGATTGCGGGTAAGGCCGTGATGATCTCAAGCACGGCGCTCGATTTGCCGGAACACCGCGAACAGGCCCGTCTGGCCTGCGAGCGCGCGGGCTACGCCCCTCACGATATGATGGAGCACCTGACGGCGCGCGACTCAGATGCTATCGCGGCGTCTTTGCAAATGGTCGAACAACCCGACGTTTATGTGGGCATCTTCGGCAGGCGCTACGGCTACGTTCCCGATGGCCACGACATTTCGATCAGCGAGATGGAATACAACCACGCGGTCGAACTCAAAAAGCCTCGGGCCATCTTCTTCTGTCATGACGATCACGTTTTCAAAACAAAGAATTTTGAAACAGGCCCCGGCGCAGCGAAGCTGCAATCGCTCAAGGATCGGATCGGCAGAGATCGGGTTGCGGCATTCTTCAAGTCACCGGACGATCTTCGCGCCCACGTGGTAGAGGCGCTAATAAGTTTGGCCAAACGTTGCGATACCGCGCTGCTTGAAGACCCAAGCATTTTGTATGTTGCAACTCGTGATTTCGCTGAGTACCCGTCCAGGATTCCGTCCCTGATTGGCAATCTCTTCTCAGCCAGAAAGCGACACATGCTGACACATGCTTCCTCTTCTGAATTCGTGGAGTCCTTTTCGTACTTGCAATACGATATAGTCCATATGGATGCCTTTGTTGAAGGAAATGTCTTAGTCCCCAGGACGATAGGATGACCTACGAATCAATCAACCCTCTCCTGTCCCTTTCCAAAACTCAGCTTGTCGTTCTCGCAGCATGCAACTCGTTTAGACTTGGATCCTCTCTGGTTGCCTCTTCTGTATTAGCAGCACAAGGAAACGTTTCCGTGGATGGATACGAACAATGGGCGACCTTGTTCTACAGTCTTCTTTTCCAAGGCAAGTCGCTGAGCGAAATCTTTCCAACGGTACAAGTTGCAGCATCTCAAAGCGGCACATCGATTTCCATACTTAGCCGACGCGATTTAAAAATCTCTGTCCGAGATTAGCTAGCAAACAGGATCCAGGCCGGAGAGATTGGGCCTTCCGGGACTAGGAAATCTCATCCAGCGCTAAAGATGCCGCCGCACGGTCACCCTGAAATGTACTTGTGGATAGATCGGCTGACTGCGGTCCAGTCACACCCGTACCGCGGTGTCCCAGATTCTGGACGGTTACATCTGTAGATCGCGTCAAAGTGCCTGGGCCGCGCTGGCGCCTGATCGAAACTGCTGCGCCAAACGATCAGCAGGGTCGATCACCTCGGCAAGCGCAGCAACGAGCTGCTCCCGTGTTTCATATCGATAAATTGGCAGAACCCAGGGAAAGCGGGCGTAGTGCTCAAACATCCCGTATTCGCAGGCGCCTTTTATGACGAGCGGCTGCACAGGAACGGAGGGCAAATGTGGAACGATCACACTGAGCTCCTGCGGAACTGCCCTAGCGTCCGTGATATCTACCAAGACGAAGCGTGCCATACGCGCCAGCAGAGAGAGGGTTTCAGTCATGTCTCGTGTGGCGGGCCTATCAACATCATACAGGATCGGCAGGTACTTGCGATGACGCAGCTCTTCGCGCAACGCCTCGAGCACGACCTTTCGTTCATCTTGGAAACGGCCGAGGATCAGCACCGCCTTTGAAGTTATCGTGTCAATGACATTGCGAATTTTCTCATTATGGAGCATAAGATAGGTAAACTGCGCGACCTCGATGTTGTCGACCGTGATCGAAGGCTCGTCCTGATGTGTGATAATCAAGTTTTGCTGTTTGGTCCCGGCATCGAGCTTCACGCGCCAGGCGGATACACCATGGATGAGGCATCCAGTCAGGTTAGCGCCCGTAAGGTCTGCACTCACCAGACTGGCAGACAGGAGTGTAGCCCCCTGAAGGTTCGCTCCACTGAGATTTTCTCCACCGAGATTGGCCCCCGTGAGATCCGCCCCGGTGAGATTCGCATCGGTAAGGTTGGCCTCTCTGAGGTAAGCGTCTCTAAAGTTTACCCCGGCGAGTTTCGCCGCGCGGAGGTTTGCCCGCCAGAGGTCCGCCGCGCGGAGGTTTGCTGCGTTGAGCTCTACCTCACTTAGATTCGCCAATCTGAGGTTCACCTCGCCGAGAAATGCATTGCTTAGGTCGGCACTACTGAGGTGGGCAGAATGGCGGTATTCTCATAACGCCAAGTGTTCCAGGCAGCCACGCCCTTAACAAGCAGAGCGACATGGTCGTTCTCGGCCATAAGAGTGCCTCCTCGGACCGTAACTTAAGCTTCGCCGGGAATAGCCGTCGAGTTCTAGGCCAGCAGCTGCGCCGGTTCTTCTTGTGAAATCCTGTCGCCTCATGGTGCTACCTACCCTCGCTTCAGCCACGTTATCGCGCCGAAGAGAAGCAGAACAGAGGCGTTTGACCACTTTGAGCTTATAAAAACACCTAAAGACCTGTGAGAGTTAGATAAGTTCGCCGCCCAAAGACTGACGTTGCAGCAATTGCGACAAGCGACCCCTAGAAGCAGTTCGGGACCAATTTGCGCCGACGCCCCCCGGACGAGTTCTTCGTCTATCTGTCGAAAAAACAGACCGCTTACCAATCGTGAGATTGAGTGAAAGCCGCATTTGACTTTCAGCAGCGGAGCTCGGGCGGCTTTTAAGATTCAGAAGTTGCAGTACCGGCCCCCTTCAAAAACCGCCTCACCAAGCCCTTGACTGATCGAGGCCGGAATGCATCAATAAGGAGACACCTCCGCACAATTATTCCGGGGGTTGCGCCTGCATTTCGAATAGTCATCGATAATTCTGACGCGGTTTGGAATACGGCGATGCAATTGCGTACCCGAAGAGTAAGGGGTCTTCGTCTGGCGTTCCTGGAGAAGAAGGCGAACGGTGTTGGCGTTCTCCTGATTCACGGCAACTCATCGTCCAACCATGCCTTCGCGAAGCAAATTCCCGCGTTGGCGGCGATGGGATTCAGCGTTGTTGTTCCTGATTTGCCGGGCCATGGCGGCTCGGAGCATTCGCGAAGGCCTGACCGAACATACAGCTTTCCGGGGTACGCGGACGTGCTCCATTCCCTGATGCACGAACTCGGTTACCGCTCCTATCACGTTGTTGGCTGGTCACTTGGTGGACATATCGGTCTCGAGCTTTTAGCTCGCTATTCCGCTGTCAGATCGCTTCTTATAACCGGAACGCCTCCTGTTTCGCTGAACGTCGAGGGCATTCAGAAGGGTTTTAGGTGGACGCCCTCGACGGCACTAGCGGGGAAGAAGGCGTTCAGCCGCGACGATGCGATCCGATATGTCCGCGCCATGATGGGGACTCGCAGCGCAGCTCCAGATCAACTTGCGACCGCTTTAAGCGCCGACGGCAACGCAAGATACTGGATGGTGCGGAACGGCATGGCCGGGGTTGGAGCGGACGAACTGCGGATTGTCGCGGAGGACGAGCGCCCACTTGGCATCGTCCAAGGACGGTTCGACCCCTTCATTAGGACTGAATACCTTGCCTCGCTTCCTTATCGAAACATCTGGAATGGCGAGCCACTCTTAATCGACGCCGGCCACGCTCCGCACTGGGAGGCCTCGGCGACGTTCAATCAGCACATGAAGGGTTTTCTGAACTACGCAAGTGGACTGACTAACGGTGGGGGGCACCATGGTCGCAGCAATCGAGGACTTCATTGAAAAGACTCAGCGGGCGTCTAGCGAAAACGCCCTGAAGAGCGTCTTTCTTGCCTCAATGAAGGAGGAAGGATACGAGAACGTGGTCTTCGCCCGCGCTCAGAATAAGCGGCTCGTCTCGATTCCGTGGAGCGAATTCCCTGTCGGATATCTGGACAACTATCAAACTCATCAATGGGATCAGATCGACCCGGTTGTTCAGTACGTTCAGACTGCCCGGGGACCTTTTCGGTGGTCCGAGACAGCTCCAGGCGGCCGCTTCTCCAAAGCGCAGCTCAACTTTTTTGAAGAATGCCGCGAACTCGGCGTTCACTCTGGGTTGACCGTTCCAATGCGCGGACCGGTACGGCAGACCGACCTAATCAGCCTAAGCTTCCGTGAGCGAGGAGCTCCCGCGTCAGGTAGATCCGCAATCGTCTACATGAAGTGCGTTCAGTACTGGCTCAAGTATTGCGAGTTCGTCGACCGCCACATTACCGATGCCGTGGCTCTGACTTCTCAAGAACTCGAGTGCTTGAAGTGGTGCAAAGAGGGGAAGACTAACTGGGAGATTGGCGAGATACTATCCATCTCGCAAAAGACCGTCGAATTCCACGTTGGCAATGCGATGAGAAAGCTTGGAGCAGGCAATCGGATCACTGCGGTCATCATGGGGATCAAGAACGGCCTCATCGCTCTGTAGTGTGGGGATCGACTCGCGAAGAAGGGTCGCTCTTAGCATCTCTCCCAGGGACCGCAGGGTGCTCCGCAAGAGATCAATCTCTATGTTGAGCGGCGGCATGAACTTGAGCACCTCATCGTTCGGGCCGCAGCATTCGACGATGATACCACTCCGCGCCGCCTCGTCCGCGACTTCGGAGGCGATCGCCATGTCCGAAAACCAAAGCCCTTGCATCATCCCGATGCCCCTTGGCTCTAGCATGCTTGGGAACTCCGCAATCAACGAGTTGCACCAAGTTGAAATGATTTCGGATCGCGCTTCGATTCCTGCCACAAACTCTTCGCTCCAGAGATCAATCGCAGCTGCGGCTGTAACGAACGCCAGTGAATTTCCCCTGAAGGTACCGCTATGTTCGCCGGGTGACCACACGTCCAATTCGGGCCGCATAAGAAGAAGCGACATTGGAAAGCCGTATCCGCTGATGGATTTTGACAGACAAACCAAATCCGGAGTGATGCCGGCGCGCTCAAACGCAAGGTATTTTCCGGTTCTTCCGCATCCTGTCTGAATTTCGTCTACTATTAGAAGGACACCAAGGCTCTTGGTAATATTCGCAAGTTCGGACAGCCACTCATTCGAAGCTACGTTCAGTCCTCCCTCCCCCTGAACGACCTCTACCAGCAGTGCAGCAATTCCGTCGACCCCTCCGGAGGGATCGCATGCCATCGTTTCGAAGCGTTTGAGATCGGTGATTCCAGCGCCATGATAACCGTCGTAGGGAAGCCGCAGAACGCCGTTCAACAAGCCTCCTGCCGAGCGCCTGGCAAACCCGGATACGGTAGCCGACAGAGCTCCCAGCGACACGCCGTGAAAAGCATTGGTGAACGCTACGACATTGCTACGACCAGTAAACTTGCGCGCGAGCTTGATCGCAGCTTCGACACAATTCGTCCCTGTGGGCCCGGGAAACTGCATCTTGTACGCTAAGCCACGTGGCTGAAGTATCTTCGCTGGAACGCCTTCATAAAGCGGAGCTTCGCTTCAGTATGAAAGTCGAGAGCCGCCGATATGCCATCACGCAGGATGTAGTCTGCTGCGGCTTGCTTGAGGTATGGGTGGTTATGACCGAGATTGAGTGAGCCGCATGAGGACATCATGTCGACGTACTCCCGCCCCCTGGAGTCGACGATGATCGCGCCTTTTGCGGTACTAAGGGTCGATGGAACCCTTCTACAATAGTAGCGAACTTCGGACTCGTGCTCTGCGAAGAAGGCTACTTGTTTGCTCAAATCGGTCGATACTGCGGATGCCTTTTTCATGCTCGCCCCGCACGACAACGCGCGGCCTCCTCTGCCAACGCAATCAAGTTCATTTTGTCGCGGATGACCAGGATCTCACGGCTAATTGCAGCGTATCCAGCGTCGATCGCAACACGACTTAGATAAGTGAGCGCGTCGGCCATGTGTCTTGCGGACTCTTCGTCGACCGCCCCCAGAGTCTTTCCTGACCAGGCACTCATCAAGCTGCTCTCCTCGCCAGGACGCCATCGAAAGCGGAAAGCAGTACTGGCGAAACAATGCCGAACTTCTGACAATGCATGCTCGGACGGATGAAGTGGGTCGGAACGAAGAAAGCTCGCTCCATTTCGCCCTCTATTTCGTCGGCCGGTCCCAGCCAACAAATGCCGGTTTGGATGAAATGAGCTAGCAAGTGCTCGCGAGTGACGCCGATCATGCCGATCCCGTTGCGAGACGCTATGAATTCCTCAATCGCGCAGAGAAGCTCTGGAAAGATCGTCTTTCTGGTGTTTGGAGGCACGGTCTTGTCGACACAGACCCGCGTCACTTCGAAGAGACCGGGGCCCGATGGAAGGTCCCCATCTTCCACCAGATGCGGCCAGTAAGACTGCATCATGTATGGCCTGGTGGTCGGAAGCAGCCTGGCAACCCCTCGCACGACGCGGTCGACATCACGCCAGACGAGATAAATTGCCGCAGGAGTATCAAACTCGTCGAATTCCAATCCCTCCCAGGAGGAATGGTCAAGTCCGCGCCTACGAACGAAGACTTCGAAGCGCAACCGCGCCTGGGAAGCCAATGCATCCTGATAGAGATGCGCCGACGCAATCGAGAAGGCTTCAATCATCGAACATCCACCCTGATTTTGCTGTCCGCTGCATCGAAGCAAAAACTGCGTCGTCTTGTTACTGGGGGAATCCCGTGGTGATCGGTCTCATTTTCGTCAAATGTTGAAATGTGGGGATGCGGCGCGACGCACACTGCTAAGGGCAGTTCCGGTCGCAAGAGAACTGCTATTTTGTGTCTCACCTGCGGGAGTACCCTAGGTTACTAACCGGGAGCCATAGCGCACGCTGGCTCCCCCCAAGCGGGATGTCGATTCGGGTTATAAAGCGGTTGGAGGGACAGATGATCAGGGAAGTTCTAGAGCGCGAATTCGTGCTCGCTCAGATGGAGTTGATCTCGCAAGAGCTGCACCGGCGCTCGAGCGAAAGACGCGACGGCACATCCCAAGGAGACCATGAAGTCCATGTCGCCCCTCAAGACTATGAGGTAGCGGCCGCGGAACTCGATACTGCCTTGGAGGAAGAGAAGACCTCGTCGTCCGGACCCGTCGGGTTCGACACGCCTCCAGAGCGGCGCGGGGGCGCGACGGAGTCATCTCTCGATGCTGCCTGTTTCATCAGCAGCGACCCCATCGTCAGCATCACTCAGAGCGCATTGGAGGAATACTTCAATCATCCGGACAGCCCGGATCGCGTGGATATGCCGCAAGAGCAGGCGCAGCGCCGTGATGACGCCGCTGAACCTCCAGTGGCCGATCGCTCGCTCGCCGAACATCTGGCCTCGACGGACCGACGCGTCTTCGAGAAATTTTCCATCACCGATCCTGGCTGGGTGAGTTCACTGGTCGCGATGGGCATCTCCAAGTTCCGGAACAAGCATCCGTTCAACCCAAAGCCAGCTCCAACGCAGGCCATGGCTGATCGGTGCCGTCTTGTCATGGTCGGTGATTGGGGAAGTGGACTGCGACGAGCGCAGAAGGTTGCAGATCAGATGCGCAAATACGTTGAAGAATGTCTTCAGAAGGGCATCGATTGCCACGTCATCCACCTCGGCGACGTTTATTACTCTGGCTTCGATTACGAGTACCGCAAGCGCTTTCTACCGTATTGGCCCGTCAAGATCGGCGAAGAAGCAAAAGTTGGCTCTTGGTCGCTAAACGGGAATCACGATATGTATTCCGGCGGGCATGCCTATTTCGGCACGCTGCTTGCCGATCCCCGCTTTGCAAAGCAGAAATATTCCAGCTTTTTTCGGCTTGCAAACTCGCACTGGCAATTCATCGGCCTCGACACCGCTTACGACGACAACGGCCTCAAAGACCCACAGGCGACCTGGCTGGCGGATACCTTGGCCAGGAACAGCCAAAGAGCGGTCCTCCTCACGCACCATCAGTTCTTCAGTGCTTATGAGGATGCGCCCGAGGTCGGAGAGATCCTACGGGAAAAACTGGGGCCGCTGCTTTCCGAAGGCAGGATTTTTGGCGCCATTTGGGGCCACGAGCATAGGTGTATCCTCCATGAGCCACACGCCGAACTGGAATATGCGCGACTCGTTGGGCATGGAGGCGTGCCTGTCTATATGACCCATTGCGAGAATGACGAGTACCTGCCGCCCGCGACATACGAAGATCGTCGATTCATAGGTGGTGGCGCCGAGCACTGGGCCTATATGGGGTTTTCCGTCATCGACCTTGACGGAGAGACTCTGAAGGCGCGGTACGTCGACGAGGACGGCTTCGTCTGCCATGAAGAAAGCGTTGAGCCGAGGGACGCATAATGCCGGGGGCTGATCTGGAAGAGCGGTATCTTCGCGGACGCAAATTGTTGGACAGCCGCAAATTCGTGGAGGCATTGGACGAGTTGGAGCCACTCCTCCTAAGCAAGGATTGGCGGGAGCGGGTCAAGCCGTTGCTGACGCGAATACTCAAGGTGCTCGACGCCTTGAGCCCCTCGCCGCAGCTAAGGACGAGACTCCAACGAGTTCGCCATGCCCTCGATCCGGATAGAATCGAGATCGAGGAAGGTTCTTTCCAGTTAGATCTGTCCCCCGGCCTGTCTGAAAGTGTGCAAAGGCGCGGCCGCGGAGGCAGCGGCCGCAGAAGGACGGCCTCTCGTGAAAATCCGCGGGGACCGGATCTCGGGCCGATTGCCAATCCGCAGCCTTCGCCCGCGCCCGAGTTAGTGGAGCGCATCCCCCATTTGGACCTTGAGGATGCCGCCTCTCTCCATGAGGGAAGTCGATTTTTTGCAAACGTTTATCTGGACACTCTCGCCGCTGCCGAAGGAGAAACTTCCGAACCGATCAGGGCGGCTGCCGGAACGCAAGTAGAGATGACGCTTGCAGCGAGCGGTCATTTCGTGGTCCAGGATAAGGCGACAAAGTCCTTCAGGCTGGATGGATCGATCGACCGCGTCGACATCGGACGATTCGCAGTGCAAGTCGTCGACGACCCGGAAAAGGTGACCGGCCAACCCTTCATCGCCGCGATCTTTTATGTGAATTCCCGACCTTGCGGCCGAGTTACCCGAAATGTTGCCATTGCCGGCGTAAGTCCGGCGCCGCCTCAAGGAGCTACCCTTCCTTCTGAGCCTTCCTCTGCTCCTTCTGAACCTCATTCTGAGCTACCTTCTGAGCCACCTGGCTCCGATCCGTGGCAGCAAGCACCTGCACAATCACCTCCATCCATCGAGGTTATTACTCCGGCCGAAACTGCGGCCCCCGATCTCGTCGTCACGATCGTGGCAGCTGACGCAAACGACGGTCGCTCATACATTTGCTCGGTTCAAACACCACACCTACCTGCATTCCGCGAGCGGCAGACCTGCGTCTGGAATCTGCCGACTGCAGCGCGCGACCTCATTGCCGGGTTTATGAAAAAATTCACCGCCCAAGGTGGTGGGGCTGCGCTGATTGCCGAATTGAAGGGTGCCGGAAACATCTTGTTCGAAGGCTCTCCGAGATTATTCCAGCAGGCTTTCTGGGAGCTGATCGATAGCGGGATCGGAATCAAGACGATCGCTGTCGTAACAGCCGAACCCTACGTTCCATGGGAACTGATGATTCCAAATCGCTGGAGAAATGGTGGCTATGAAGAACGGCTGGCCCTTGGGGTCGAGTTTCAGCTTGGTAGATGGACCGATGCCAGGGTGATCTCTCCCTCGAGCAAGGTCAAATTGCGTGACTGTTTCGTCGTTGCTCCCGCGTATTCTGGAAACCGCAAACTGCGCTTCTCCGACGAAGAGGCGGCCATGGTCCTGGCCTGCTACTCGGGAGACAAGATCACCCCCGCTGATTTCGCAACAATACAATCCCGGCTCGGCGCGGAAGCACGCACCCTGGTGCATTTCGTCTGCCATGGTGAAGACGACGGCAGCGGAATTCAGACTATTGCCCTTGAAGGCGGCCGCACATTATCTTCCTCCGCACTCCTCGGCATGACTGGAATGGCCCAGCTGTTCCGTGCCAAGAGGCCCGTTGTGTTTCTCAATGCTTGCAAGATAGGACAGACGGTCCCGTCATTGGTGGGCCTCGGAGGCTTCGTCGCGTCCTTTATCAAGCTTGGCGCCACCGCTGTCATAGCACCGCTATGGAGCGTCGAGGACTCCGTCGCAAACAAGGTGGCAACCTCCTTCTACGAGGCATTGAAGAATACCCCTGAGATGCCGCTCGCCAAGATACTCTCGTCAATACGAGCAGAAGCCTACAATGAGGGGGGCGGACGCGATACTTACGCCGCGTACTGTTTCTATGGCGATCCTTTCGCGACACTCGCACGCTGAACCCAAGCCCGTTCCACGCCGGCCGCTCCGTCTTGTTCGTGTTGAAGCCGACGTCCGTTAGGGATACCCTAGGTTTTCGCGAGACCTTATTGCTCGGCCGAAATGCCCCCTTATTTGGATTGTCGGACGAGGGTATTTCCGCGGGCAACGGGTCCGATCCTGGCAGATTCCCGAAATTGGAGGTGGTGCATGGCCGACAAGAAGACCGTCTTTGTCGCGTTCGCGATCGAGGACAAGAAGGCGCGTGATCTGTTGAAGGGTCAGGCCCTGAACACGAAAACCCCATTCGATTACGTCGACATGTCGGTAAAGGAGCCCTACGATAAGGAATGGAAGGAGCGCGTGCGCACGAGAATCCGTCGTTCCGACGGCGTCACGCGTTGATGAGCAAGAATTCGCTCTCGTCGACCGGTCAGAAGTGGGAAATTCAATGCGCCAAGGAAGAGAAGGTGCCACTGCGCGGTGTCTGGGCTTATACTGGTGATCGCACGAAGCACGACGGTGTTAACACCGTCGTGTGGACTTGGGACAACATCAAAGCCTTTGTCGATTCGCTCTAGAGAATATTCATGAGAAAAGCTCTCGTCGTCGGCATCGACCATTACGAATCCATCACTCCGCTTCATGGGGCCGTCGACGACGCCCATAGCGTGAAGGCCATGCTTGAGCGCCATGCCGACGCATCAGTCAACTTCGGCGTTAACCTGAAATCGGGAACGGGGCCGCGCGATGCAGTCAAGAGGCAAGAGTTCAGGGAGCTCATTCGAGAGCTTTTCGCCGGCGACGGAGAAATAGCCCTCCTATATTTTGCGGGCCATGGCCACCTCGATGTCACTGGCGGGTACCTCTGCGTAAGCGATTGCGAGACCGGAGACGACGGAGTTCCGCTGGCCGAGATCATGACCTTAGCGACGAAGTCGCAGATTCAGAACAAGGTCATTATATTGGATTGTTGTCATAGCGGTATCGCAGGCGACAGTCCGACCAACACGAAAGTGTCCGAAATTAGCGACGGGGTGACAATACTCACCGCGTCGACAGCGGAGCAGTATGCGGAAGAGAATGATGAAGGCGGTGTATTCACCAGCCTTCTTGTCGATGCTCTCGGTGGGGCCGCGGCCAACCTTGTGGGAGACGTGACACCAGGAGGGGTTTATGCGCACATCGATCAGTCTCTTGGACCGTGGGCCCAACGTCCGGTATTCAAGACAAACGTCAAGCGCTTCGTCTCGCTAAGAAAGGTTCAGCCCCCTCTCCAGCTCTCAGACCTGCGTCGGATTTCAGAGTTCTTTCCCGATGCCAGTTCACAATTCCAGTTGGACCCTACGTTCGAGCCGGAGCGTCCCCAACCGGCGCCCCCCGACATACCGCCCCCAAACCTTGAAAACACCATGGTTTTCGCAATTTTGCAGAAGTACAATCGGAACGGGTTGCTCGTACCGGAGGGGGCACCCCATATGTGGCATGCGGCCATGGAGAGCAAAACTCTAAGGCTTACCGCACTGGGTGAACACTATCGTCGACTTGCAAAGAAAGGTTTGATCTAAATTCCGAATGCCAAGCCATCCATCAGCGCGTGAGCTCGAACAGCTCACCGAAGTTCTGGCGAACATCGAGCACGAGCGATGGGCGCACTGGCAGCGCTACGTGCATGACCATTGCGACCGAGCTCCGGACGGCTCCTTGGTCATTCCCGCGGAGCTAGTCGCACGATGGGAACAACAGATCGCCTGCCCATTTTCAAAACTGAGCGAATCCGAAAAGGAAAGCGACCGGGATCAGGTCCGGCGCTACCTTCCAATCATTCTCCAAGCATTCGGCATTGCGGCAGGCGAGAAGAAGTCCGAATAATTTTCCGGCACTCCGCCCTGGGGCGATCCCTTGGTCCCGTGATGACACGGCGTTGTATCTTGTAGACTTTCTGAAGAATCAACACATGGCCGAAGCGGATTGACGCCTCGAGACGATGTATCAGTCAACGACGAAGAGGCCTGGTGCGAATGCGGACCGCCTTACCGACTGCTGCTGCCCCGCGGCACCTCCAGGGTGTGCCATGCCGCTTCATGGTGATGATCACCGACGCTAACCATGACGGCACGGCCTCCGAGATCGGCAAATCGGAATGTGGTTCGGTGACCTTCTGCGGAAAGAAGGATCGTAGCTGGCCTGATAAGTACGAGATGGGATACCCATTCGACCGCCTACTTCAGCGACTCCTGTGCCAGATTTTTTTCAAGCATTTGCCTAACGTCGTTTGGCGCGATGTGATCGTACGCTGCAAGCATCAGGCAAACTCCACATCGGCCCGCGGCTCAGCCCTTGTAGTTTGTGACGCGGAACGCAATTCGTGAGGAATACGGAATACCGCTTATCTCTATCGGCACAAGCAACCCGGGGCGAGGATTTCAGATGGACATATTTGGTTCGCTCGCGACTTTCATATTTTGGTTATTTCGCGTGTACTTGGCTTGGCTGCTTGCAGCCGGGCCCAAATTGACCGTTCTCTATCTAAAGAAATTTGGGAGCAGCTCAGCGCAGATCGCGGTGACGACCGCTATCGAACGAGGCTTAAGTAACGCTATCGAATTATAACACTCGATGACGCTAGTTTTCCTGCGATCGAAGTACCGCGGCTATACAAACGCGTGTCGCGCTACGAGTCGGCTTCACTGAAGACGGCAATCGGCTCGTTACTTTCGGCAGGAGGGGGATCGCGCAAGTTTGGAGCGTAGGCTCCGGGCTCGAGGTCGACCGGTTACCATTCAAAGAAATATCCGCCGCCGGGATTGTAGGCGAGAGGGTTATAACAGTCTCGACTCAGAAAGAAATACGGCGCTGGTCAGTTGACCCCAGAGAATTGATCGCCGCGGGCTGTGTCCGCATGTCCACGCAGTCAGAGATCCGGTGGAGCGACAGGTTGCAGGCGAAGCCCGATTGCCCGAAGCAGCCCTAGCAGCAAAGCGAGATGATGCTCGGTGCGCTGATCTCTATTATGCGCGTTCGAGTGGCTCCAGGAACCTGCGCCATAAATAATCGGCGGCTGCTTCAGGTGAAAGACGCTTGAGATCAAACCCTTCTCGTTCAAAGAACGATGCGCCCATCGTCGCCGAAAGATACAGCTGGTTATTGTCAGAAAAAATCGAAAGCATCTCGTTTACAGCATTATTTTGAAGGACTCGCCCCTCATTGTAAGATATCGAATCCTTCGAGAGCATGCCTCCTAGCCAAATCCGACAATGGCAGCGGCTTTTGCCGGCGGAGAAGACCTCAGCGGTAAAGTCCGAGTCGCCGCGAAAATCGATATCCGTTTCGATTTCACCGTAGCGTGACTTCAAAGCTTCGAGCCCAGATCGAAATCGATCCGCGATCGTTGCAAAGCCCGCTTTGACAAACTTGCGCCGATCCGCGTCCGTTGGCGGCCGCCGTATGTCCGGAATGTACGGAGCGCTGGACGACCTTCTCGGGGAATATTGACGCGGCTGCGGCGCGGTTTCCTTGTCCTCAGCGGCACGTGTCGGAAACGCGGGGCGAACGTCCGGCTTACCTCGCTTCTCTTTGACACCCTCTAATAATCGTTTACGGGCGTTCTCCTCTCCTTGGCCGACCAAATCGATGCGCACGATTTGCCGCAGCATGCCGGTGGGCTCGCACGGCCGCACCATCACCGGCAGCAATTTCGCGCGGTCTCCTTTTGGATCGCCCGCGAACGCAGCGGCCCATTCGGGAGAGCCAAACTCGGAGACGAGATAATCCGGCGAGAGAACCATGATGGTTCGGTCGGCGCTCCCAGCAACCCGTTGCAGCTCGAGTACGAAGTTTTTGCCAGGTCGAAAATCCCAAGCTTGAACTGAGGTCGAGAAGCCCTCCTCCTCGAGTACGTAGGCAATCCATTCGGCCCACTCTCGATCAGCCTTGTTATAACTTATGAAGAAATCCATGCTCGTACGCTCCATCCGAGCCGCAACGGCGGGCCGGAACGCTCAAATCATAGAAAACAAACAGCGATTCGCAACGCCAGGTAAACGTCGAGCTGTGGTTACTAGGAATCCTCCTAGTACCTATGTCATTAGCTGGATTCTAGGGTTCCGGGGCCGCCCATGCCGTGGCCGCTCCGCGTAAAGCGGGAGATCAACCCGCCAGAATGAGAGCCCTCCGGTTGTCCGGCGGTTAGTGGCGATCTATGGGGGCATCAAATGGCTAAAACATCCAAACACGCAGCGAAGAAAGCTGTCGTCACTGCCGTCGGTCGACTTACGTCGGCCAGTGCTAAACTGAAGCATAGCACGAGGTTCGATAGTATCGGTCTGAAGGGCGATCTTAGAAAGGTGCTCGACGCCTCTGTACTGACACAAGCGCATCTGGACGGCATTCCGTTGGATGGCCGAACGAGACGCTCAAAGGAGACACCGTAGGAGAATTAACGGAAAGTCTGTCTCGAGTCGCTGCCGCCAGTCCTGTCCGCGGTTCGCTGGCCGGCTATCCGATGTCGGCGATCAAGACCGACGTGAAGCTTGCGATGGCGCGAATAAAGCACATCAATCCAACCGAGATAAAAGACACCGACAAGCTTAAGGACTGGAATTTCACGCGCATCGACTGCCGTGGATTGGCGCAGATGGTTCACCTCTACTACTACAACGAACGGGGAATGGTTCTTACTCCCTGGATCCACCCCTCAGAAACCGACAATCCCGACATGAAGGTGACCGATGTCGCTCAAGTCATCAGCCGCCACAATCCCGCTCGACGCCCCGCCGGCATATCAGCTCCGGTCTAAGCCACAACGTTCGCGTAGCGGGAGACCGTGAATGACAACCTGGAAGAACACGTTGGGCGCAATCATCGCCCTTACTGTCGCTGCCGCAGCATCTACGTCGCGCGGCGATGACCTCAGCCAAAAAGACCTTCAAGAGCTTCTCAAGAGCTACTCAAGCCTGAGTCCGCACGAACGCGAGGCGCTCAAGGCTCCAGTTGAAGCCGCGTTGTTGCGGCTCAAGACGAAGCCGCTTTCGAGAAGCGTTGCGCTCCGAATTTCCAAGGAGGTCAAATCAGCAAATGCGGCACTGCCGGCGCCAAAAATGGATCTCAAGAAGGACAACGATATAAGGACCGAGCTCCTGATCCGCGAGTCGTACGCGCCAATAGCTTATATAACCCTGGATGGAAATATCTCCGATAACGGCGCATCGTTCACCTACACGAGAAACCTAGCCGAAAAATTCGAGACCTTCGCCGGAAATGGAGCCGTTATCATGGCTGTCCACGGCAACACGAATCTGAACTACACGGGAGATCCGAACTCTCCGAGGATGACCTATTTCAATTTCGCGCCAGGCCTAGAGTTCGATACCAAAATATCGAAGGGGAAGACGACAGGGTCGATATCGGGAATGGCCGGGTTCGAAGCTGAGGTGCAGCGCGGCGGCGCCATTCCGATGCATTACTTCCGCACGGATGCGACCTACACCACCGACTACGATCAGCAGGCCAGAATTTTTGGATTGGAGGGAATGTGGCAGCCGTGGGCACCTGATCTATACATCGGATCGAGTTTCCGAGCGAACGAAACCCTCGGGATGTGGATCAGCTTCTTTCCAACTTTAGCGACCGACTATTACCGGGTCGAGAACGCAGGCATCTTCGATCAGCTTAAGAACAGAGACCTTTTTTGGCCGGCACCAAGATAAGCGGCAATCTTTGGTTCGATAAGGGCTTCCTGAAGCCCTTGGGGCTCTACATTCGCTACTACTATCTGTATGATACCCTACATCCCGGCATGAATGTCGTGAGCTATTTCCAGGGCGGGGCTAAATATAAGCTAACGCCGGACGGCCGCGTTGCTCTCGATTTCCGATATACGAATGGATCCACTCCACGAACGCTCGCGAGGGTCAACGAATTCTACACGGGCCTAACGGTGAAGGTGGGCGAACTCCAGAGTTCGGGCGATGTCCCTAAATAAAAAATCGGCCCAGTGGCAGTTGCTGTGGCAATTGGCCTCATCGAGACGCCGCCGGCGGCTCGAGAAGACAAGATTGATACATCCTTTCGGAGCAGCCACATGATCAGTCTCTAGAAGGCAAGCGCATCTCCTCGCCTTTTTTGACCTGCTTGCGACTGTCTCGAAACGCTTAATCGAACAACACTAAATCTGGCCGGCTAGAGCCTTCGATAGCGGTGTATCAGGATAGGATGGCGAGAGAAGGGGTTCACAACATAGGCTCTCGAACTTCACTCCTTCGCTGCCTCTAGCGCTCACCGTATCAAGAACAAGTCGATGGGTCGCTTGCGCGAACACCTCGCCTACCAGAGCTGGACTGGCCCAAGGCTTCTCGTTTTTGCCATTTAAGAACACGAAGACCACGTAGCCGGCCTTTTCCAGCGCTGCTTTTGTCTTGGACGCAACCTCGAAATCTTCATTCGTGAACGACAAGAAGACCCGGCTTTCCGGCTCCGCCGCTAGCCAGCTTCTAACGAAACGGCATCCTTCATCCAAAGATAGCGGCCGACGATCGCAAGCCGTTTTCTTCTTGGCCAATCGCTTGGGCACGGCACGTGGCTTATAAGCGAAGAGTACGCCCGCGCGCCCTTTCGCAAAGGCGTAAGGCCAAGCTTCCTTCGTGAAGCTTCCCCAGTCCTTCTTATTGGGTGTATAGCCCTTCAATGAAGCGAGCCTCGGTACGCTTGATGTCGCCGGCTCCGTCGCATTTCCCAGGAGTACGTCAATGCCAAGGCTATCCAACGGCTGCCAAACCGCCTTGAGGAAGTCGTCGTCCGGTCCTTCGCCTTGATTCACGATGGCGCTGACCGCCAGGCCGCCTGTTACCAGGAAAAAGACTATAGTAGACAACCAACGTCCAATTCGTACGATCATTAATCAGCCCGCCCATGCTGCTTGATATCGGACTCGCAAGTCTACACAGGCACTCAGCCCTACGACACTAGGGCTCTTCCGAGTAGGGCGACCGGATTACTTGGCACGGTGAGTGCTCTGGGCACTGACGTGCCGAGACCGAGATGGATCGTGTCGGCCACAAGAGACCTATCAACTGTCAGAAGGATGCACGCCTACCCCTCGTCCGGATCGAGTCTTATAGCGATAGCTGCAAGCTCTCAGCGTACGAGGTACTTACTGGCCGACGGCGCTTGCCTGGACGAGCGATGTACGAGGCCAACCATGGGCATGAAAATCCCCGCGGGGATGTCTGGCGCAGCAGGAGGGCTTCTAGGTAGCGTTGGAAGAAATGACTATTGGCCTGTAACAGGTAGAGCACGCGCTGAAAGCAGTCATATCGGTCATCGAGGGCCGATAGTACGCAAGCCGTAAAACAATGGCCGATGCAGATCCGCGAAATAACGGAGGTCCGCGGTAGCCTTTCAGCCTGTCGCGCGAATGCGACCTACTGTGATGTCGCCATGCTTAGTGGCCTCGCCGATCGCTGCAGGCAATTTGTCGGCCAAAAGATTCAGCGCCGATTCTTTTGGCACGCCCAGAGAGTCTGCCAAGCTCGCCACGTTATCGGGGCCCAATGCCTGTGCGACCTCGTTAGGGGAGATTGAGGGTTTAGGTTGATTTTCGGCCCAAGAGAAGACGCGGTCGGCGAAGCCGCTCGATGTCAACCGATCGACAACGGTCTGAAGGTCACCGATGGATGACTTCTTCAACGCGGCGCCCAATAGCTCCGGCAAGCCGCTAGCGGCCACCTGACCAGCCAAACCTATGAAGACGCTACCGAAATTATCAAATGGTCGCATGACGATCCTCTCGAACCGAAAGGTAGGATGGAACGCGGTCAGACGCTAGATGTTCAGTTCACTTACCTTACCTGAATACCTCTCACGAAGATCACTTATGATCGAGCTTATTTGCGTCCCGACGTTGACGTAGGCCACGGGTTTCCCATTGAAGTTGACGCCCGTAACCGGCGTCGCGCCGCGATGCAGCCCCACCGCGTTCCAGCGATCATCGAGGATGGGCGATCCGGATGAGCCCGCCATCGTGTCGGTAAAATAACGAAGCTGAGTATCCGTCGCCTGGGTTAACAGGTTATTCCGGATCGCAAACTTCTTCGGTTGGCCATCGGGATGCTGGATGATGTTCAATGCAGGCCGATCCTCGTCAGGACCGGAAAACGTAATGGGGCCCCCGACATTCAGTCCCTGCCTGCCATCCCCATCGAGCCGCAGCAGCGCGTAATCCAACGATCGATCCCAGGCGACCAGCTCTTTGACGCTTATGGGGTTGCCCTGCACGCTTTCAAAGTCGTAGTCGAACAGCGCTGTCGTCGCCAAAGCTTGTAACCCGAAGTCCTGTTCAGATGCCGCGGCTTCGCCGGCTTCGCGGGCTTTGATTACATGGTGGTTGGTCAAAAGCAGGTTAGGTGCAATTAGCCACCCACTACCCAAGAATATCATGGGCTTTCCGGCAGCATCCGTCTGCGGGTGCCCGCCGGAATGACGTTTCACGGACAGCTTCGCTACGGCCTTGCCGGCAGTGACGCCCGACAGCATGAAGGCGTACGGCACCATATCATCTCGGTGCACCACGACTTCCTTAAGTTCGGGAAAGCCCGTAGTGTCGATAACCGGAGCACCCGTGGCCGTCGTTTCGACCTTATGAAGCGCCCTCCTGAGAGGTTCCGCATCTGGCCGGCCTATAAGTAGAGATGTCGCGTTACCGAGGAAAACCTTCAACGGAATGGATCCGTCTTCCAATCGATCGATGCCGTTCAGGCCGCGAATGTCAAGTCGCGCCGACAGAAGGGGCTGCGTAGCCGTCTGAAACATCCCTGTCACGATCGCGGGAATTCCGTCGAGCAAGTCCGAACGGATTTGAGGACCGTAGCCGAGGAGTTCGACTAGTTTCTGCGAGACCTCGATGATCTCTTCGTTGCTGAGGTACGGCATTAGGGCATGGCCTCCTCAGACGCCACAAGTTCCCACGGCTCGCGATATGGTTCGAGACCGGCAAGTCCGGCGCCGGCCAAGGTCGCTCCTTCGGAAGCGAGAAGTTCGACGATCACGCGCGTCGACTCCGGAGTTAGATGCATGCTGGCAGCAGCAAACACATCGGCGGCACCAGACGCGCTTGAGAGTGGCGCTCGATTAGCTTCGGGTAGCAACCCAATTAGCCTTTCGAGCTCGACTGGGCTCAGATTCACGGCTTTCAGTCGGCGTATGACCTCGGATGAAAGCCGCCAGATCAGGCTCGCAACGGTGCGCGGATAATTCGCTCCAAGCTGGACGAGGGCAAGCCTAATGAGCGATTGCTCCTTATCAATCTCTATCGTGGTGAGTGTCATGAGCTTGCTGGCCAAACGCTCTCGCAGGTCGTCCCCACCATTATCGCGCAAAAGAACAAGCCTCTGCGTGAGAGCCTGAATAAGGGACATGCTGGAGGCGAGAGTCTCACAAACCTCGATCAGGCGATCCAGAAAGGCGCTTGCCGAGGCGTCGCCCATCTGCCAAGCAGCCTGTGACCTGAACCAAAGGATTTCGGCGAGCCGCCCGCGGCTTCCGAACGGCGGGTAATTGTCGAGAGCTGATTCCAGCAGCCGCGCTGCCGCCACGTGATGACCAACCGCCAGATGAGCTCTCGCTTCGATGGCGAAAAGCGGACTTTCAGGCGTCCGATCCTTTCGTTCATCCAACATCGCAAGCGCAGCCTGCGCTTCACCAAAGCGCATCGTTTCGAGGGCCTTACGTCCGATCAACCGCTCCCAGCTCGCAAGATCGGCGCGCGCGTACGTCTCGGACGGAAGTTCGATGCTCATTCTTTCGGCTAGCCATATCTGCTGTTCTGCGCCCACCTCTTCGATCGCCGAATTCAAATATCGATCGACGCCAGGAAGCCATCGCCCCTGCAAGAAGCGCGCATGTTGCTTTAGCATCAAGCGATGATAAATCTCCTCGGCGCGCTCGGACAGTGACGGCGATCGTCTCGCTTCGTAGAATGTAATGATGGCTTCCTGGATTTCACGGACAAGGATCGGACGATCCTCCGTCATTAACAAAAGGGTAGGACGACGAACCTCTTCACGATATCGGAGAGCGTCGTCTTGCTCGATACTGACGAGGGCGTGCTCGCGCTGCAATCCCTCGAAGAGCCTCTCAGCCCGCTCTTCGGATATCTGACCCAGGCCGCACAGGGGAGCCAGAACATCGCGGATGATTTCCTTTGTAACGCGGCGGAGAATCATCCCCGGGTGCGCAAGCGTCTTGATATCCGGATCATGAATATGATCGAGTACTCTCTGATACAGCTTGCCTCTGATCACCTCAGGAGCAACGTTGAAGAACCAGTACTTCTTGGTCTCGAGGTCTCGTATCCCGCCGCCGGACGACTCGCTTTGGGCCACGCGTGCTGCGAGGCGTAACATCAACGGACTCCCCCCGATTTGTCGGTAGATCGCGATCGCATCAGGCTGCGGCACGTTGAGGTTAGTTAGCAGTTGAACAGCATCCCTCGAATCGAGATCATCGAGCGGGCATTCGATAGGCACTTGGCCGTTGACGGTGAAAGGATTGGGACGTCCTCGCCCCGCGATGATAACGCGAAGAGCGGGAAAGTTCCTCTGAATGGTTTCGAGCATGCGCCAGAAACCGAGCAGATCTTCCCGCAGACGATAGTAGACCTCTTCGAACGTGTCGAAGACCAGTAGAACAGGTACCTTCGAGGCCGATTGCTGCGAACTGGCCGCCTCCGCGATCCTGTTCAACAGGATTGCGAAAGCGCCGTAGAGGGAATACTCGGTAGACGATCTGTCAGCGATGCGCCGGCTGCCGCGTCGCGACGCACGCTCCTGCAGTTGTGCGCGATCATCCCTGTACGCTTCAACCAACCTCTTGAAGTCGGCGACGGCTGCCGCGGCGGCGCTATTGGGTCCGGCTCCCCCCTCGATCTGCGCAGTCAATTGATCGCAGGCTGCGATTAAAATCGTAAACGGTTGTTGCACATCGAGGGATTCGGAGTCGAACGGAAGATAGGCGAATGGAAACCAACCGCTTTCCGGCGCGTCGACGTGCTCAAGCAGGAACTTGCCGACAAGCGCAGTCTTGCCCACGCCTCCTGGTCCCCAAAGAACAAGCGGCGGCTTCGCCCCCAACCCGTAAAAACTTCGCAAGCGCTGCCAAAGAGAGGGCGAAACTACTCCAACGTAGTGGCGCAGCACCTGGAGTTCGCGATCACGCCCGGTAAAGTCTACATCCACCAGGTGTTCGAACACGGAAACAGCCGATCTGCGTCGTAGTGCTTCGTCGAACTTGTCTTTGTCTGGGAGACCACCGAACGCGCTGATGTCCCAATCGTACACCTGTCCGAGCGCGATAAGCTCGTCGTAGTTCATCGAGGCGAGATCGAAGCGGTCGCCTTCAATCCATCTCTCGAAAACAGTCTGTACCGGCGTGCGGACCACGTCCGTATTCGTCGCGAGAACCGTCTTGATTCTTTGCCGCCCGCCCAAATTCCAAAGGAATTTGAGGGCCGATCGTCGTTCTTCGACTTTCAACGTCCGGAGCGCCAAATGGCGCCATCCCACGGCAGGCACCGTGGAGCCCAGAAGAGCTTTCAACGGGTCGACCGGATTAGCAAGAGGAAGCCAGGGTTTGAGTTGGGTTGGGTTGAAGACGTGTAGAACAGAAGCCGCCAACAGGTAGACATAACTCGACTCGTCCAACGACGGGCTCTCCCGAGCCGCCGTTCTCCGCCTGAGCTCAGCAAGTACATCCCCGGTAGATAGCGGCTGCGCGGCCATGCGATCACCCTATCAGTTCAATCAGGTCGTTGAGACGCCCGCCGAGCTCCCGAAGGTCTTGAATTGGATCGGCGAAGTCTCCTGTCACTCCGGCGATCATCGCCGGGGCATCTTGCTGGCGTCCCGCGGCCGTGAGAAGCTGGGTCACAAAGTCGGCGACCACCGCCTTTGTCAGGCCCGGGATAGTCTCGATGGCAATGTTGCCGGGAATAATAGGCAAACTCGTGTGGTCGAAGTCCGTTAAGATAAGTCTATGCACCCGACTTGCCATCCCCCTGGTGAGTTGGAGAGACAGCTTGATAATAAGGGGCAGTGTATCACGCCGCAGCTCGGCCTGATTGAAGCCGTCGAGCACGATCCAGTACTTAAACCCAGACTTTTGGGCGGTATTTACGATCCATATGGCCAGTTCTTGGGCCCACCTATCGGCGTTAGTCTGCTGGGGCGGCATCTTATCGACGTCGCCGCCCAACTGGAGCACGATGTCGCGAGCCAGATCTGCCGGCCCGATCGAAATTCCCTGATCCTTGGGCACCTCAATATGGCACGGGATGATATTGGTATGCGTGCGGCAGACATGGTTGATCAATTCGGTGGTATAGGTCTTGCCCGCTCCGCCCAAACCCTTGATTACAACAAGGGGGCGAGGTGGCGAATTTTGCATAAGCGCGCGCAGATGCGTTCTGGCCGCCAACCGACCCAAGAATGGCAGCTTGTTCGAAAGCATAACGGCATCGAATGGATCCGCCGCGGCCGGCAATGCTGGTGGCGGAGTTTTGATCTTATCGCAAATTGCCGTAAATTCTGGTCTTAGCGGAAAGCAATTCTGCAAGAACGTGCACATGGAAGGCGGTGCAGCACTGTACGCATCTTCTTCGCAAAGCCGCAGCGCAGCTTGCACCAGCAGAACCGGCGCTAGTCCCTCGACCAGCCGAGCTGCAAGTGCCTCCGGCAAATTGGCGGCAACGAACTGACGAGGAGACGCCTGTGGCGTGACCAGCTCGATCAGCTTGGTCTCTACAAGAATGTAGTCGTCACTCGTCAGCATCGACAGGCCACCCACGAGCTCAAGAGGGCGACTAATTGAAGGCCCATGCAGACCCCCGCACCTGGGTAGCGGCGGCATTCTGCGTGCAAAATTGGACTATTGCTACCGCCCTTTGCACCATTAGTCGATTCCATCCCCTTCGGGCCGTACATTCGTGGCCCCTTATCCGATGTGCCATAACCTGATGCGCCTATCAGCTAGTAAAATCCCCAGCTAAGCGCCAGGCCGGGGTTTTCGCAGAACCGGTGTTTGCGTAGTGGACTCCGGCAGATGGCCACTGCTTTTGACTACCCTCGACCCGTCAGCGCGGCCGGCAGATTCCGGCGCGTAATTGCTCTCTCGCCGGTCCACCACCGTCCTCCGGGATGCCCGATCAGGTCGACGGCTCCATTTCGGAATTTCAGAAGACCTTGATCTGCCCGAGGGTCATCAGCGGCACTCTTTCGCCCGCGAGGCTTTCCTCCCCGCCAGTCAGAGGATCTAGGCTCGCCAAACGTCCAAAGTTGAGACCGCTCCTTGCCTCAATTGACCGGATCGAAACCTGGGTCGCGATCTTCAATTGCGGTGACGTGAATACGCCAAAAACAAACTCTTCCGCCTCCTCTTCCAGCTGACCTTGTTGATCCATTTCGTAGCCGGTCGCGCAAAGTTTCCCGGTCCGATCATGTACAAAGGCGATGATCTTCCAGAAGGCCGTAGGGATCTTCACTCCGTACATCGGCTGATCCTTTGTGTGCAGATAGGGACCGGTAAAGACTGAGATCCGCATCTTGTCTTCGCGGGCGTGCTGAAGCGCATAGTCTTCCAACGCGAGCCATATGGGTGAATTAAACGCCTGCATCTGCGGCGTCGTGTTCGTTACGTGCATCGAATCCTCGTTTCCCCGCTTGGCCTCTGTCGGAGTGCCCCAACCGGGGTCCTCCCGGCGGGTCATGTGCCCCCTGCTGAACTTCGGCGGATTCCCGTAGCATTCATTCATGATCTGCTGTTCGCGGGGAATACGGGGATCCCATTTCCATGCTACTCGAGCGCTCTTCTTAGATTTGTTGCCGTCGATGTTGACGGCGCTGAAGAAGCACATTCGACGGCTGCGGCTCATGACGACGGAGAAATGCTCATATTTAAGCACCGTCTCTTCCCCGTCTTTCCCATCGAACGTCAACACGTCGCGCGCGCCGCGAACGACTTCCGGGAGTTCAACCACACAGTCGTCACCCTCGACCGAAAGGAAATCGGAATCGTAGCCGTTACGGTTGCGGTAGTCAGAGGCGACCGCCTCATCGCCGGCTTCTATGTCGTCCCCCTCACCGGCTTCGATATTTTGCAGATCGAACCGAGGGCGTAGGCAGTCGTCCATCGGTTTTCCGATAGAGACTTTGATCGTGAGTGGAAAAGTTACGCTGATTTCCCGACCGTCTTTTCCTGCCACGATCTCCGGTTCGAGGGTCGATGAGCGTAGACGCTGTCGCACCCGACGAGCACTCGGAACTGAAGCTCCGACATTAGCGCCCGTGGCTGCGACACTAATCCGGCCGCTGCGCACTTCGTCCAGGACCGCACGAACCACGTCGGACCGTACCGCATAATTGGTCGCGAGGAAGGTACCGCTAAAGTGAAGCCCGACTGCCGCGCCTGAATTCAGATCAATGAGAGCGGATCCGGAATTCCCTCCGGCTGACGTACAGTTGTGGAATATCCTGAACTCCTCGAGGCGTGTGACCGCTCCCGGAGCAAGCCTCTTCTTGTCGTACGTCTTGTCGAATAGTTGATCCATTAGGACACTGTCCGGAATTCTGCTGTCGTATGCCGGAAAGCCGATGAGCCCGACGCTGTCGGTCAGCGTCGGAGAGGTAGCAAGCCGGATCGGCTTCGCCAGACGTCCATCACCGCCTTCGGAGCGCTCGACCTCGAAAAACGCTATATCAGGTCCACCAGACGGTACGACGTGAATGGCTCGAGTGAGGCGAAACGAGAGCGTATTCGGGTTGCCGATCTCTTGAAGGAAATCGACCGATGCGGCGATCTCGGCGCCCAAACCCATCTTGAACGTAAAGCCCTGCCCCTTTCGACCAACGAATTCGTTCGCCACGTGACGATTGGTGACGACAATGTTGTCGTGCACGAGCCATCCTGTGCCGACCCAATCCAGTCCCGCGTTCTCAAGGTCGATGCGACCGACGGCCTGAGCTGCGCTCTTGATCAGCCCCTCGGCCTTCGTCAATCGATCCTTCCAAATTTCGCTGTCAAGCGCGTCTAGAAAAACGAGTTCCGCCTGGTCGTGTTTGATTGCGAGCACTGGGCGCGTCCGCCTAAGGATAATACTCTCATTGACGATCTGGTCTTCAACCACATCTCCAGTCTGCGCCGGCGCTTTGCCTTCCGCGAAGACGAACTCCCTGGTTTCCTCTGCCAGCTTGGCATCGCTTTCGTGGACCCAAGAGGTGAAGTTCTGCAGCCGCTTCAGCCGTTTTTCCTTCGACATCTCCGACCTCCGAATTTGAGCACCGACCGAGTGTCCATAAGGTATCAGAGGTTGTGTCTGCGAAAAGCTGCGCGATGTCGCATCAGCCCCCGGAGACTCCCTAGTTGCACAACGCTTTAGCGTAGAGCGGATGGTACCTCGTAACTTTTGATGCGGAGGACGCGCTCACTTGGGCAACCACAAAGCTCGCTTGCAGCCGAACGACCGCGGGCCCTGGAACGGGGCCCGCCACAAGAGCCATCCAGCAAACCCGCAGTCAGACTGACCTTTGTGAATGCCATCGGGTTTAGGGCAGCATTACTCCAACCGTTGAAATGCTCGCCGTGTACTCCGCGTCGGCTCTTGGTGCCTGCAAGGGCATCTAAGCCAGCTCAACGCGTGAGCACATCGACGACGCCGAGCTGGCGAACCGGCGTCGAAGACGTGCGCTCCTGTGCACCGAGAGTCGCCGATTCGAATTTCTTATGGCCCTGTCAACAAATTTGTGCTTAGAAAGGACCAACAAAACGTCCCACCATGTAACTATCTGATTCCTATTGCCCTTTTCGAATTGTCGAGTCCGGTCAAGAGGTTAGCAGTGAGCACACCGCCGAAACCAGAGGTTGTCGCGCCAATCGGGGCTCCAATTGATTCGACGGATAGACTCCAGGCCGAAGTATTTACTGGCCACGATGACAGCGTCCCGGGGCTGCGGTGGCCTCTTTCGGATGATGCTCGTCAAACCCTTCGGGCCATCGACGACAACATTGGCGCTGCAGAGCAGATCAGCGGTCATCTAACGGTCGGTTGACCACGAGAGACGTCGGTCAAGCCGATCCATCTGAATGACCCAGCCAGCTGGTCCGCGCTGAATAATCTCCTGAGTGAGCGCCAATCCAGATCAGACATTACTAGAAATATCCTTCGGCATCTCGCTGAACTCCGAGCGAAGACAGTTCTCGTCGAAGAGGACTACATAGACCGCGATTTTTCAGAGGCGTACTCCGCCTACTATGCCAAGACATTCAGGCGGCATCGCAAGCTCTGCACTCGCTTGCTCTTCTTTTCCGAACAAATGGGCTTTCTTTCTGGACACAGACGATGTATCGACCACCATCGAGCATCTCGAAAACGTCGGAAAGAGATCGTTCCTGGGATGGGCGGTTTTAAGGCCCATCTCACAAGCCCCACTATCGCAAATAATTCTTAGAACGCCGACTGCCCCAACCGGGTACGAAGGATACCAACTTGTAAGGGCAACTTACTCCGCCCACTTGCTCGGTGTTGATTTCGCCGTTGACGCCATTCCGATGACCCAGCAGGACTCCCGGATCGGCGCCTGTGCGCAAGCCGTTATCTGGGTAATGGCACGGCATTTTAATGCGCGTCACCGAGGCCCTTGGCTTTCTATTGTTTCCATAACGACCGCAGCCATCGCCACGCCCGATCACGCGATTAATCGGGTTATACCGACTGGCTCTGAATATCTGAGCGGCAACAACATAATTGCGGCACTGCGTGCTGCGGGACGTGAGACGCTGCTCTATGCACGCTCCGGCTCAAAGCCCACCTGGGGACAACTTAGGCCAGCAGACATCATTAACAGATACGTGGACTCCGGCATTCCTGTGCTCGTCGGCTTGTCCTTCAAAGACAAGGATATTGGCCACGCCGTGGTCGCAACGGGTCAAGTGCTCCGCTCGTCGATTACGTCGACACTCCCCAACAGGCCAACTCGCGCCGAGTTCTGCGAAGCATTCTATGTCCAAGATGATTCGATCGGCCCGAATATCCGCGTCGGAGTTCACGCCGGGTCGGCAATCGCCGAAACGATCGAATACAACATCGCCGAGCACTGCCAGTACTTGATCGTCGCTTTGCCCGCTAAGGTCCATCTACCGGCGGAAAAGGCGGAGGCAATCGCTTGGGACTTACTGGTCCAATATCAGAATAGTTAAATCTGCACGTTCTTGAGCGCGCGCACGCTCTAGATCCCAATCCTGACCCGGGATGAGCGAGGCTTTATCAAACCAGACACGGACATCCAGCGGGGTGAGAAAATCATAAACTTCACGCGCGACGCTCAATCGCTCTGAAGGATAGCTAAGAAAAATCTCCATCGACGCCTCCGGATAAAGATCTCGAGAGTATCCCTACTAGAAAGGATTTCGAGGCGATGGAAAATACGCGACTTGCTATATGTTTTCAGCCTTGACCTGCTCCCAGTAAAACTTTCCGAGCGCGGTCAGGCTGCACGACTTTTTATTCATCGCAGCCCAGTACAGGTGATCCTCGCCGTTTGGGACCAGAAGGCGGGCTCCTCTGAATCGTTGCAGATCAGCAAAGATTGCCTCGTGTGCGGGACAGTTCGGCTCGGCCGTCGGCTCGTAGGACGGATCTAACTTATAGACGTAGTCAGAAGACGGGAAATACTCGGTGATGCAGCGCAGCTTTTCGTCGGAGATCGAGGCATGGGCACGCTTAATCGGAACGAGCTTGGAAATGTTGGTCTTGAATAATGGACGTTGCGTGACGGACATCACCTCATCCACATACGAATACAGGCCGGCCACGTTCACGTTTCCGCGGACGTCGGCCGCGCCACCGTCAAGCGCATCGCATATGAGTCGCGTGAAATCGCCACGGCCGTTCGTTTCCATCGCGCTTTGCTCGGTCCTGCACGCCGCGAGAATGGATACGCCCTCCTCAAGCGCAATCGAGGACAAAGACCCGTAAAATTGGCCAATTGAACCGGAATTGCAGCAATCGAGAACGATTATCCGCTCCGACGCCGGCGAGCTATTTGCTGCGGCGATCAACTGCGCCATTGGAACTCCTTCGTCCCCCTCCATCGCGTCCTGGGTCACCAGAAAGCCTCCGTCCGACGTCAGCTCGCCATGGCCAGAAAAGTAAAACAACACGATCCGAGCGTCCCTGCTAGAAAAAGCCTTTCGGAACGCGCGGACTATAGCTCCTTTGCTAACCAGTTGCTTGGATGAGAGCAGCAAGTCGACCTTGAAGTTCTTTAGGCCATCTGCGTGGGTCGCAAGGGCCTTTTTAATGGCCCTCGCATCAGCTTCACATCCCGTCAGCGGAGCGTCCGGATAGTTATTGATACCCACTACCGTTGCGTGGTTTTCGATACCCATCACAGCCTCTTAATGAACGTGTCAATTGCAGGCCAACTCCAGACTGAGCCGACCTTACCGCGGATTTCCTCCGGGACAACTGACAAGGGGCTAGATCCACTCGCGCGGATCAAGAGCACCGGCTTGTTCTCCTCGTGGGCGCACTTGAGCTGCCCAGCGGCCTTCGGCGTGTTCGGTGCCGGTCACCCCATCGCAACCCTTAATCCTGGTGCGACATTTAGACTTCCAATCCGAGCTCCACGGCTCCTTCGCAGACATGTCTGTCCATTCGAATGGCGTTTCGGGATGAAGGCGCTGTCCAACAAGCAACATGCGAAGATTTTCGTCTTCAATTGCGAAAGCCGTGAAAACTCTCTTGGTGATCGCCACGTTTGCTCCAATAGTACTTATCCGCCAGGCGGGCGTCTCTTTTTGCGGCATTTAAGTGTCTGTGCCTACTAGGAAAATTCCCGGGTTGATGCTGAGCGCTATTCGTTGCACGATAACTCGCGTTTCAGACTTAGATTTTTTGACCTGAGAGCCATGGCGACCTCGTTCGATGCCTTCATCTCGTATCGACGATCCGACGGCAATGCATTCGCTCGGCGATTGCGAAGACTTCTTCAGGATTATCGGCCACCGCCTTCCCTGCGCGGCCGCCAGCCACAGCCACTGAAACTCTACCTGGACACAATCTACGAACAGGCGACTAACGACTTCTTCGAAAAAGTCACGCTTCCCGCACTACTCGCATCCCGACACTTGATCGTCGTTGCGACACCGGATGCGGTCGACCGCGGTACGGAGCGTAACGACTGGATCCGACGCGAAATCGAAGCATTCGAGCGAGGGCCCCATGCAGGCAACATATTCGTGGTTCGCGCCCTAGACGCCCCTGGAAACGCCCTTCCCGGTGATCTCGAACGCAGATATCCAAATATTGAGATAATAGACCTAAGAGGACTTAGTCCTCTATCATTTCTCAACCCAAGCCGCGCGGCCAGGCTGGCCGACGAGACCGCAAAATTACTGGCGCCGCTTCTTGGCTTTGGTCTCGACGACATGCCGGCGCTGCGCCGCGAAGAGGAGCGGCGCCAGCAGGTTCGTCTGGGACTTGTAGCAGGAAGCACAACGTCGCTAATCGTGGCCGTCGCGACTTTAGCGATCTTCGCATTTGAGAGCAGAAATCGTGCGCTTGACGCCCTGTCACGCAGTATGTTCGCAACCGATAGGGTTATACAATCCGTCTCCGCTTCTCTCCCCGCGGGTGAAGCACGCAGTCAGCTCCTGGCATCGACTTGCGACTTGCTGGATTCTCTGCGCGACCACGCGACAGCAGACCCGAGGACGAATGCCATCGCCCTATGTGCGGTGCAGAGGGCAGAGAGCCGAGACGCCCTTGGTGAGAAAGCTCAGGCTTCTGAGCTGATTGACTTCGCGATCAAGTTCGCTCGAGACCAATTCGCAAAAACCGGCTCGCCTGACGACGCATCAGCGATTCTTGTGGCTCAGAAAGCCGCTCTTCAGCGCGTGATCGCCGACAATACATCGGAAGGAAAAGGTAATGCGTTGTCGGATTTCATCAAGAGCGCGAGGGATTTCTCAAAATCACTTGCTTCCGACAAAGACCTTCCGGCCCTCGCCGCGCAAATGTTACAAGCGGCAGCCTTGACACTGGCCGAGAAGCAAGAACTTCGGAAAGCGATGGATGCGGTCGATACAGCAATTGAACTTGGGCAAACCGCGCTCGATCGAGGAGCCGATCTCTCCGCACGACTTGATCATATTACGGCCATTTCTCTAAAGTCAGAGATCCACCTATTGCGGGGAGATTCTCAGGCGTCTCTTGAGGCGTCTTCAAGAGCGCGACAGCTATTCTCCACCATTCGCGACGAGGACGTCGACGCGCAGGGCCTGCGCGAACGCTTCCGGCAGGTCGCTGAAATCGTCAGACGACCTGCGGAGGAACGGCGGTAGTGAGAGGACCGTTTGTCCGAGCGTTCCTCACGGGCCTGGCGCTTTCGGCCGTAACGATCTGCGGGTTGGGTATTGGCGCTGCCTGGCTCTTGGTGCCGTTCCCGCCGGAGCGTTTCGCCACTGCGACGTTCTCCTTCAATCTAGCGCCAGGCTGGTCTTGTGTAAGGGAGGCCACCGAATATGTATGCCGTCTTAGCGAGCCGCCATCGGACTCGATTATTATTATGGCTATGAAATACCGGGCTTTCGATGACACATTGGCGAAGTACGAAGAGCATCTACGCACACCCAGACCGGCGATCGGTGGGGGCGGCCAGGCGGAGATCATCTCTATTCGGCGGGTGACTATCGCAGGACTGAGTGGGTTGAGGGAGTCATCCGCGGCGCCGAGGTACGCGATTATGACACTACATACTTGGCCGGCAATACTGCCGAAGTAGCCATTCTCGTCACTCTGAGCGTACACGCGAAATATCGCGATATCCGAGCTAGGGACCTACGGCAGATGGCAGAGAGCCTGGTAGTCTACCAGCGACGGCGGTGATCCACTGCGGGCCTCATGATTATCGGCGCCCAAGCAGACGTGCACGCACTTCTTGTCAGTTGGCCGGTTGATTTAGCTCGATAACTTTCAGCACCCGCTTCTCAATGCCCTCGCCGATCACGACCTGCCAACGAGCAAAACCGGCAGCCATGCCCTGCTCGCTAAGAGAGAGTCCCCTCTGGACCGCAATCAACGGATTTCTGCCGCCCCCTCTCTCGTCCATCGTTGAGATGAATAGACCATCGTCGCGGCGGACCATCATGCCAGGCACAGCCCATCTTCCCGCAGCATCGAAAATCAGGGTTTCGTCCACTTCGATACGAACGTCGGGAATGAGTAGACCCTTATAACTTGTATTTCCGAGACAACCAAAGGCTTGGAATTGGTACCTTTCGTCCAGAAAGATCGCAGTTGGCTCTTCCCCAGCAGTAGCGACGAGAAAGCAATAGTCGTATCGATCGACTGGAAGCACCAAGGTTAAGCTGGTTGCAGCGCCAATATAGCCAAGTCCGAGTTCGGGCGGTGACAACATCAATCAGCCTCCTCACGACTACCCATGGCGTACAACCCATCCCAATCACTTAGGCGCCTTCCGAATTTGGCCACCGAGCAGGTTCACAGCCGATGATCGCCGACCTTTCCTAGAGCGCTACTCGGAACATCCCTAGGTGCTGATCGCCGCCAAAGCAGATTTGAATCATCTGATTCGGGCTCATGGGAGATTGAAGTGGCAAAAACGAAAGTTTTCATCAGCTTCGACTACGATCACGACGAGGTCCTCAAACAGTTCTTGGTTGGCCAGGCCAAACTGGACGACAGCCCCTTTGAGCTTGCTGATTGGTCCATCAAGGAAGCGATCGACGAAGACTGGAAGAAGAAAGCAAAAACTCGGATCAAGGGGGTCGATACGGTCGCCGTGATCTGCGGCAAGCACACCGACACCGCAACTGGCGTATCGGCTGAGGTCAAGATCGCACAGGAAGAGAAGGTCCCTTATTTCTTGCTGCAGGGCTACAAAGAGGGCGGCTGCAAGAAGCCCACGGCGGCGACATCAAGTGACAAACTATACGAGTGGACCTGGAAGAACCTCAAGGTTCTGATCGGAGGCGGTCGATGAGCGTGCTCGGTTGAGGGCTCGTCGCTGGCACCGAGCCCCTACTCATCCTGAGAATATCTAGAAAGACAGAACTGAGGCTAAGGTCGCACCAATGCGCCGCAGTGAGCGCTCCTCGTTGTAAACTGGCAGCCCTCAAACACATCTGCCTACAGCGGACGTCGCTTGAACGTAGAGATGACACTGACGGAACGATCAGACAGAAGCGTGGCGGGTAAACTTTAGGAGACTTATGTCGATCAATCTGCGGTGGAATCTCGGAGCAATGTGAGACCGGATAGTCTGCCTCAACGAATCGGCTTCACCCTTTCAAAGCTCGTCAAGAAAAATCCCTGAGAGAACTTCAAAAATCCGCACTCCAACCACCTCTCCTCCATTGCCTTCTCGCATTGGACGCCTCGACTCAGGCTCCCGCTTCGGTCAGTTGCCCTAGTATAGTTGCGGGGGCCTTCCTCGATGGTCGTAAACGGCTCTTACTCTTCCAATCCATTGATTCATGGCATTACTCCAATCAAAGGGCTCAGTAACATTCTCCGGATCAAACTCTGGGAGGTACTGTCCGGTAACCCCCTGCTCAATGACTCCCTCGGCTAGGACACCTTTCTCTTTCATCAACAAAATCGGAATACCTAACTGGTAAGCCATGGCCGGTTCAATCTGCATGTAAGGACTAGTTAGCCAGACTTTCTGTTTGAGTTCCGTCGAAATCGACTGGATGTCTGCGCCATCGCGGATTGCGAAATGCTCTGAATAGGATCTCCTGAAAGCGACACCAAGCAGTCCGCAGCAACCGATCATCAGCCTGCGTATTCCGGCCAACGGGGCATCCATGTCATAGTTCGATCGCGTCATGGTTTGCGGACTCAATCCTTGCGCGACTAGGTGAGCCTTGATTGCTTCGATAAATTTGGCTTGGACGTTCTTGTGAGGTTTGGGATAGCTCAGGAAGATACCTATCATCCGCGCACCTATTGCGATCTAGCTTAGTTGGAAAAGAAGATAGCTCGGGGAGAAGACGATGCAAACTGAACCGCCTGGCGTCATGATGGCATTTAACCAACTGCCGATTGGCGACCTGTTCCTTGCGTTCGTTGATGTGACGAGAGTGTACGGCATGAGGGTCAAGAAGGGAAACGACCATGCAGTACTGCACCTTAACGGGGGCGAGCCCAAGGTCGTAAGCGAAGCGCATTTCACCAATAGAGATGCGCTCGCGCTACGGGATGCGCGAGCGTCCTGAGGATGAAGGCACGACAGCGATTCAACCTGTGACCCTGCCATGTCAATGCTCTCAGGTGCTCTTCTGCTGAGGCCGATCCAAAAATCCGCCAACATCTCCAATTGGTTATCACCATCCCAGCAATCTGCGACCGACGACACGAGCCGCGCAGTGGCCATTCAGTGGGACCAATTTGGGACCGCAGTGCAGGCAAGAGCCGTCTCTTTCCAGTGGACAACCCAGGGCAACGCCCCATCCAGTGATGCAAGGCCCATCTTACATTCGGGTATTTGTCATCGCAGGACTGGCCGGTCGAATGTCCGAACGTGCTGTTTGCATGCCATGGAGGGATTTTGGCGTGAAACTGAAAAAAGTATCCGTACAGAATTTTCGTGGGGTTCGGTCGGCGGTTTTGAACGACCTCGCGGAGATGGTTGTCCTCGCCGGGCAGAACGGGTCGGGAAAGTCGTGCATCTTAGATGCCATCAGACTTTTGAAATCAGTTTACGGGGGTTATCAGCCGAACGAATTCCATCAGTGGTTCGGGGAGTTCCAAATCAACTTTGCGAACGAACCCCAAGCGTTCGCCCGTATGTTCAATGACCCTAAAAAGCCCATGATTTTGCAGATGGAGGTAGAACTTCATGAGGAAGAACGGAGCTATCTCAAGAATCGAGCACGGGAGCTGATCACAAAGCAAGTATGGGGAACGCTTGTGCCAGAACTGGTTGGCTGGCGCAGCTTCGATGCTGCTCCGTTCACGGCCCAATTCAGGAGCCGCCAATCAGAGGTGGAAGAACTGACCAAGCAAGATCTGGAGATCTTTAGCGGAGAAATAGACGAGCCTACCGTATCGGCAAGCCTCACCATTAATCCGGGCGATCTTCCGCAGTTCACTCAATCGAAAACGCTCGAGTTGCTGTTCACCGATTTCGATCCAGAACACATTGGTGTTATCGACTATCACGGCGCTCACCGGATGTACAACCGCGAGCAAATCAACTCCATCAACGTGAATCTAGATGCGCTTGAACAGCAGCGCAAACAAAGCGCCCTTTACAATTACAATGCAAAGTATTCGAACGTAAAAAGCGAGATGGCCGCGTTATATGTGCGCGAGGCGTTGGCCGAAAAGGCCGGAAAAAAGCTGGGATCGCAAATCTCCCTCACCGATACCCTTAAGGAGCTTTTTTCAACGTTTTTTCCGGAAAAAGAATTTCTTGGGCCTCAACCATTATCGGACGGCAGTCTAAATTTTCCGGTGATGGTTGGCGGCCGCGAAACACATGATCTAGATGATCTTAGTTCTGGTGAAAAAGAAATTCTTTACGGCTATTTGCGACTGCGGAGGTCGGCACCGAAGAATTCTGTAATTTTGCTCGATGAACCCGAGCTGCATCTCAATCCACGACTCACGCGCAACCTGTCCGATTTCTATCATAGACATTTGGCGAAGGAGTTGGGCAATCAGGTTTGGTTGATCACTCATTCAGATGCCATCCTGAGAGAGAGTGTCGGGCGGCTAGGCGTCTCGGTATTTCACATGACGCCCAGTGCGCATCCCCCTGCCGATCGCGATCAGGCGCACCGCGTTGAGGCCGATCAAGACCTGGACCGCGCAATCATCGACTTAGTGGGAGATTTGGCCGCCTACAACCCCGGGGCCAAGGTTGTTATCTTTGAAGGGGAGGACTCTGACTTTGACTTGAGGATGACATCTGAGTTGTTTCCTGACCTTATTGCAGGCGTAAATGCCGTTTCAGGCACTAACAAGGCGCGAGTGCGAGGACTTCACGCACTCCTGCAGTCGCTTACCGAAGCAAATCGACTCCCCCCGATGCGAGTGTTTTCCATCACGGACAAAGATTCCGATACAAGCGCGGCCGCGAGCACCACGCAATTCGAATGGGATGTCTATCACATAGAAAACTATTTGCTTGTTTCGAAGTTCATTAGGAGCGCTTTGCAAGATCTTCTCGGCGGTCGGGACGTTCCGTCCGAAGACGAAATAGAGAATGAGCTGATCGACTGCGCGAAGGAAACACTATCAGCGCTGGTGGCGCACGACGCTAGCGATGTAGCAAACCGCGAGATAGTCGCGGCGATCCGCACCAACATCGATCCCAAGTCGGCCAACCCGGGCGAAGCGCTCTCAAGAGCCATTCTATATTCGCGGGCTCGGATCGATGATTTGATCAAGAACAGCCTTTCACCTTCGGCTCTTGAAACGATGACCAAGGCGCATCAAGAGCGCTTCCAACTCGATTTGCAAAACGGAAATTGGAAAACGTCATTCCGTGGACGCGACATCCTCAGGCTCTTCGTCGGCAGGCGCGGCGGTGGGGTGAAATACGAGACATTTCGCAATGTCATAATCGCTCGAATGCGTGACAAAGGGCATCAGCCTGCCGGGATGAAGAAAATTCTTGACCAAATTCTCGCGCCTCAACGTCTTGTAAGAGAGTAGCGCAACAGCCGTTGAGAGTACGGCTGCGTCTCACGACTGAACCGAAAGCAGAATTGCAGCAAAAATCTGAGATGGCAGCACGGCCTCTTGTTGTCTGACTTTCCCCCGTATCAGGGCATCATCGAGAGCATCAAGCGCTCTGGTATCCCGAGCGTCCGTGCTATCACCGACCAACTCAACAGGCAGGGAATCAGTGCGCCTCGTGGGGGCGAGTGGCACGCAACCGCCGTTGCGAGCTTGCTCAACAGGTTTCCTACTGCCGCTTAGATTGATTGAGGTTATTGGTGATGAAGCTCTCTAGCTGGATTAGCGTGGTCTTTGCAGGTGCCGCCGCGGGGTTCTGGGCTTGGTCTGCCTTCGTCAATGTTCCCGTGGTTAGAGCGACGTTTGATGGCATCGCAGATATAGAGCTGGTCGGAATAGCGCTCCGCAAAGTGTCGCGGTTGAACATGGTTGCAGCCGCTTGCGCCTTCCTCTCGGCACTGCTTCAAGCCGTTTCGATCTATCTCACGCCTTCATAGGTGACCAACGCGACCTTCGATACTTCAATGTTGCTCGTCCGTGAGCCAGCCAAGAGCGTGCCGGGGCCTGCCGCATCATCGAAAGGATCGCTCGCACTGGAGCGACCTGATAGGGCCCTCTGCTTTTCGATGAAGGCGCCGGATAAGGTACAGCAGTTCCGAAACGAGGTGATTGAGCGCCACCGTGTGGGATTGGGAGGCGCCTCATTTGAACCGACTGGGGCAATCGTAGCTGGCGGACTTTATATAAATTGAGGCTCCCGCCTGGTCGCGAGCCGTCCAATTCCGCGACATCAGCTCCCGATCGCGCGGCGAGGCCCGCCCCTAGTCAAAAAGATGCCGCTGCCGGAGTTTCCAGCAGCGGCGCCAGTCAGGGAGGAAGCAGACGAGCCGGTCTGCCAGCGGATCCATAGGGCGCAGATAGCTCGCCCATTTTTTTTACTCGAGACGCTTCATGGGCCCTCTTTCACCGCGAGCGGAGCTCGCTCAGCACCCTGCAGCAAATCGCATCCGGCACTCAGGACGGGCGCGGTGAGCCCAGTTAAGCAGCCAGGAGGAAACGGCGCCGACGACCATCCCTTTCCAGCCGAACCTGGCTCCTGCGCCAAGAAAGTAGGACGGTGCTCCGATAACGATCGACGTCGTGGTCTAGACCCGGATGAAGCGGCGTGTAAGATCGGCGGAAGCATCAATTGGGTAGGGTTGGGTAGAACCGTGAGAACCAATGTCTTAGGTCGCCTTGCCGCAAGTCTCTCCTCGTCTCGCGGTGATCAGATGACGATCTATGCGCCATCACTGCGGACCCTTCCACAGAACGCCATGCTGGTCATGGCCACGCTTCCCGTCATCGACTGGAACGACTGTCTCCTGCGGGACTTGCAAGCGGGGCCCAAGGTGCCCCCTTCCTGCTATGCGGCGATCGTCATGATCGACCCGTTTGCATGCTGGGAAGATCTCGGTGATTTGTTGGAAGATGCAAGGATGACCGGAGTGACGAACTTTCCACCTGCCTCCATGATTGAACGGACACCGGCAGGAGTGCCGCTCGATCGCGGTCAAGAGCTCGAGCTTCGCCGTATGGAGTGGTTTGCAAGCCGAGGGTTCAAAGTCCTGTTTGTCGCGGCGGACGAGGCAAAGATGACAGTAGCGGAGCAACGGCTAGGTTCACAGCTGGAAGGGTCCGTCTATCTGCGACCCGAGGCGCTTGCGCTGCCGATTGGATCGGACATCGCGCTCGTAGGCCTTGGCTCTCACGGATCGTCGTCGGTACCGAAGTTCTCACTTGAGCAGGCCTCCACGGCCAAGCAGCCGCTCCGACGGGCATGAGGCCTTATTCGAGGATCCGCAGTTTCTTGATTTTGTTGTAGAGGGTTTTGCGCGAAAGCCCGAGAGAGCGAGCAGTCTTGCCGCGGTGAAGCCGGTTTCTTTTCAGGCCCTCGATAATCCAGTCTCTCTCGGACAGCGAGGCGGCGGGCCGTGCGCCTGAAGTCGGCTCCAACAGCGGCTTTAGCATCTCACCGGTGATGTGAGTTGATGGCAGGGTCACGAGCTGGTTCACGACCTGCCGCAGCTCGCGCAAATTGCCTGGCCAGTCGTGCCCGGCTAGCGCAAGGAAAGCAGAGTTTTCGATTGTGAGCGTTTGGGCGCTGGAATCTCCTTTGGCTTCGACGGTGAAGTGTTGAACGAGTTGCGGCAAATCTTCAAGCCTGTCGGGTAGCGAAGGTAACTGGAGATCCAGCCCGGTAAAAAGGTCGAGAAGCCGCGCGCACAGAACCGTTTCAAGTCCAGCGCCTCGGGCCACTGTCGCGGTCGCAATGATCCGAGCGTGGGAACGCATGACAGTTACCCCGTTCAGAGGGGTAAACCCGCCTGTCTCCAGGTAATCGGCGAGGCGCTCCTGGCCTTCGCGCGAAAGCTGGTCAACATGCAGCAGCAAGACGGTGCCGTCGCTCGACGCCTCCAGCAGCGACAATTGGCGTTTGCCGCTCTCAAGGCGCTCGGCGCCGAAAAACGGGCCGAGTGTATCCATCGCCGGACCCGGCCGGCAATGAAACAGCGTCGCCTTGGCGTGCCTGCGGTCGCTGAACGCGTGAACCAGGCTTGCTATTCTACGCTTGCCGGAGCCGGCCTCTCCCCAGATGAGGACCGGGCTGGGAGTTGCCGCAACGCGTTTGATCATCTCGAGGACGCGCTTCATTGCCGAGGACTGCGCGATAACGCCGTGCCTGAAGCCACTCAACTGCAGCTTCCTTTCGAGCAGATCCACCTTCTCGCGCAACAGGTGGATGGTCTTGAAGCCCGACGTCACCTCGAGGACCGACATCTCCAGAGGCACGCGGTCCAGCGAAGAGCCTCCGATGAACCCTTGGATTCCGGTTTCGCGGCAGATGTCCAGGAGCTCGTCCGGCTTTGTGATCGGGCCGCCCCCAAGCAAGCAGATGGTGCTCTTGTTGACGGATTGAGCAACGCGCGCAACGGCATTCGTACGCGCTGCAAGTTCAGACAGGCTGATCGACGGATCAGACCCGCTTTCAACCGCGCGGTTTAGATTGAAGTTGATGCAAATGGCCTCGGCGCCGGCTTCGACCATCCGACGCGCTTCAGATTGAGTGCGAGTATAGGCAATCGTCATCAGGCCGCGTTTTGCAGCCTTAACAAGGAGCTCGATCTCCCGGGAATAGCCAAGGCCGGACTTCTCGAGCAACGACCTGCGGTCATCATCGATGTGTATGACCGAAGGGAAGTTGGTCACGCCAGCAAATCCCCATTTGATGATCCGGTCGAGCCATCGATCCAGATCAAGCTCGGGGTCGAATGTACAGGTGCCGAAGAAGACCGGCAGTTTCGTATTTGGCAGGATCTCGGTCCGTCCGAACCCCGCTACGAACTCGTTACTATTGCGGATTGGAAGAATCGAGGCGGGCGAGGCCCCGCCCATGGCGCGAAAACGGCCAGCATTGAGTGCGAGCACGAAATCGGCGCCCGCCCGCTCCGCGGCCCTGGCCGTCATGCCCGATCCGATCCCCGCACCAAGGACAAACGAACGGGAATTCCGGAAGAACTGCCTGATGCCGGCTCCCTTCACCTCAGTGGTCCGCGTGTCCATCCGGAGCCGGCATCATCGCACGGCTCGACGTCAAGACTAGCTCCAAGTCACAGGAGCTTGCAACCGCCGAACCGCCTTTCCATTGCTCATGAACAAGTGACAATCGGCTGGAGCGGCCGTGAGGGTAAGCTTTCCGGCGCCTTTGCGCGAGCCGGATTTTGGCGCCTTGGCGACGACCATTTCGTCTCCAACGTTGCCATAGATGTACGTGACGCTACCGAGATGCTCAACGAAATCGATCTCAAGTCCAATGGAGATCTCCTGCTGCTCGAGTGCCGGCGAGGAGAAGTCATCCGGGCGGATTCCGACAGTGACCGGCTTGCCAACTAGCATTTGGTCCGGCTGGACCGGAACGGAGATTGTAGAACCAGCCTCCAGTCGGACGTCCAGGCCTTGCTCGTGAGCTGCCTCGACCTTGCCGCCCAGGAAGTTCATCTTCGGCGAGCCGATGAATCCTGCCACAAAACGCGAGGCCGGATTGTGATATAGATCGTGGGGGCTGCCAACCTGTTCGATGTTGCCGTCCTTGAGGACGACGATCTTGTCGGCCATGGTCATCGCCTCGACCTGGTCATGCGTCACATAGATCATGGTGTTTCCGAGCTGCTTGTGGAGCTTGGCGATCTGAACCCGCATTTGCACGCGCAACTCGGTGTCGAGGTTGGACAGGGGCTCATCGAACAGGAACACTTTTGGTTCTCGCATGATGGCGCGCCCGATTGCGACGCGCTGGCGTTGCCCGCCTGAAAGCTGTCGAGGCTTGCGATCCAATAGATGGTCGATCTGCAATAGCGCCGCTATTTCGGCTATCTTGGCCGCGATCTCGGCTTTCGAGGCTTTGGCCATGCGCAGGGGAAAGGCCAGGTTCTCTCTCACCGTCATATGCGGATAGAGAGCATAACTCTGAAAGACCATGCCGAGGTTGCGATCGGCCGCATCGATGTCGTTGACGAGCTCATTGTCGATGAAGAGCCGCCCGCCGCTGATGGGCTCGAGCCCGCCAATCATGCGCAGAAGCGTGGATTTGCCTGACCCGGACGGACCAACGAAGACGACAAATTCGCCGTGCCCGATGGTCAAATCGATATTACGCAGGACCTCGATGGTCCCATAGGCCTTCTTGATGCTCTCCAGGCGAACGTTGGCCATTATGCCCTCCTCTGTCGCACCTCGGCCGCGCGAGCAGCACTTACCTCAATTTCGCGCAAGCTCGATACGATGAAGTCCGGGGCCATCAAGGAGGGATCCTGACGCATCGGCACGCCGGTTCTGACAAGCACCGTGGCAAGACCCGCCCTCTTCCCGGCTTGAATATCCGTAGATACTTGGTCGCCGATCATAATCGTCGAACCGCGGTTCGTACCAAGGCGTGAGAGCGCCGTCTCGATCATCGGCACTTGCGGCTTCCCAACGATTGAGGGCTGCACTTGCGTAGCCGCTGCCACAGCAGCAATGGTCGCACCAGCGCCAGGCTCGAACCCGCTGGCCGTCGGCAGCAGAAGATCGGGATTGGTTCCGATGAAGACGGCGCCATTCAGGATCGCTTCAACGGCAATTCGCATCTTCTCGTGCGTGATATCCCGGTCAAGTCCCATCACAACGGCTTCAGGCGTTCGGTCAGTGACCTCCAGTCCAACATCGCGCATGGCTGTGACAAGCGAGGGAGCGCCGATGACATAGATTCGCGTCAACTGCGGATAGTTCGTTCGAATGAGTTCCGCGGCGGTGATAGCACTTGTCACGACCTCTGACGCTGCGATCGGAAGACCAAATGCTCTCAGCTTGCGGACGACGTCCTCAGGGGTATGCGTGGAATTGTTCGTCACAAAACAGAACGGCACGCCGGCTTCCTGCCATCGCGTAAATGCTTCTATCGCATCCACGATTGCGGTGCTGCCACGATAGACGACGCCATCCAGGTCCGAGATGATCCCTTCTATTGGCGGCCAGTTCACGTTTGAGCCGGTGCTAACCATGCATCAGCATCCCGCCATTCACATGGACGACCTGCCCGGTCATGTAAGAGGCAGCGGGGCTGGCCAGGAACACCGCGAGCCCCGCGATATCCTCCGGCAATCCGACCCGGCCCAGCGGAATTCGGCCACTGTGGCGCGCTTCGGTCTCCTCCCGCGGACGCCCGTGCATGGGTGTATCGATGATCCCGGGTGCAATCGCGTTGACGTTGATCTTGAGCGGAGCGCATTCATAGGCGAGCAGCTTTGTCACGTCGTGCACAATGGCCTTTGACAAGCAATAATCAGCGCCGCCCGCCTGGTAGTTGAAAACCGCGCCTTGAGATGACAACGAGGACCCGACATTGACGATGCGGCCGCCCTTGCTCTTCATGAAGCGCTCGATCGCTTGCTTGGCACAGCGAAGCACCGCAACGGAGTTGATCTGTATGGTCTTTTCGATTCTATCGGCATTGCCGGTCAGAAGCGGCTGAGCCGATTTTATTCCGGCGTTGTTGATCAAGACGTCGAGCCTGCCGAAGCGCTGGGCGATCTCATCAAGCACCCTGCCGACATCATCTTCTCGAGACACGTCCATGCTCATGGGCAGGATGCCATTGCCGTGCGGCAAGCGCGTCAGAATGTTCCGGAGACTTTCCACATTTACGTCGGTTGCCAGGACGTTCGCACCGCCTTGACGGAAAGCATTGGCAATGGCTGAGCCAATGCCGCCGCCCGCACCGGTCACGAGCACGGTCCTGTCTGCAACTGAGAACTGTTCAGTCATTCCAACTCCAAGATCGTTTGAGAATTCAGAAATTCGTCGACGGCCCCACTGCTGGGCATTGAGCTCTGGGCCCCGCGTCGCGTCACGCATAAGGCGGCAACCGCGAGCGCCTTTTTGATCGCTTCTCGTATCGGCAACCGGTGGGCAAGAGAGGCTGCGAAGGCTCCATTAAAGGCATCGCCCGCCGCGGTTGTATCAACGACCTTCACAGGAAATGCCCTGAGCGCAAAAGACGCGCTGGCATCGGCGTAGTAGGCCCCCTGCCCACCAAGCGTGATCAGGGCAGCTCTTGGCCCGAGATCGAGAAGCTTTCCGGCCGCATGAGCTGCGCTGTCGAGGTCGTGTACCTCGACACCGGTGAGCTCGAAAGCTTCCGTCTGGTTTGGAGTGACGAAATCGACACTCCTCCATGCCGCCGCCGACAGGCCCGCCCTCACGGGCGCCGGATTGAAAATGAGATCGAATCCTTTGCTGCTCTTCATTGCAAACAGGTGATTGAGCGCGGGGACGGGCATGCCCATCTCGGCAACGACGATTGCGTCCCGCTCAATGAATTCGGCTGCCTTTTCGACCATGCTTGGTGTGACATTTGCATTGGCTCCCGGGTCTATGACAATGATGTTGGAGCCGTCGTCACCGACAAGGACGAGAGCAGAACCCGATATCTCCCCTGGGCACACCGCTATGGCATCGAGACGGACACCTGCCTCACGCAGCGCTTGCAGCAAGGATCGACCGGCGTCGTCATCGCCAAGCCGGGTGTAGAAGCTCGGCCGAAGGCCCAATCGAGCAGCGGCGACCGCCTGATTGGCGCCCTTGCCTCCCGCATTCCGTTTTAAGCTCCCCATCAGGCTTTCACCCGGCGTTGGAAGCCGCTCGACGTTGAAGCAGAGGTCGAGATTGGTCGTTCCGAAGAACATCAATGGTCTGGGGCTCATTTCACGGCCCCGAAGGTAAGACCACGTTCGAGATGACGCTGGCCAAGGATGATCAGGACGACCGGCACAATCATGGTCACCACCAGACCAGCAGCCATCACCGGATAGAACTGAACGCCGGGATTGAGCAGCTTGAGCAGGGCGACCGTGACTGGTGCTTTCGTCGAACTGAGGATCAGGCCGAGCGCGAAGTTGTGCCACGCGAGCAAGAAGATAAGCAAAGAGGCGCCTATCAAGCCGGGCTTTAGAAGCGGAAGAACGATGTGCCACACAACCCGGAATGGCTTTGCGCCATCCATGGCGGCCGCCTCCTCAACGTCCTTTGGGATATCCTCGATATATGAACGGCTCAGCCAAATGATCATTGGCAGCGTGACGACTTGATAGACCCAGATCATACCGAAATAGGTGTCATAAAGGCCGATTGTCTGAAACACGCTGAACAGCGGTATGACGACAAGGAGAGCCGGCGCGAAGCGGAAGCCCAGAATGAAGAACGCGATGTCCTCCTTCATAGGGATATTACGCCTCGCCAGGACGTAGCCTGCCGGTACCCCGGCAACGAGCGATACCAGCACCGCACAAAGCGAGATGACGACGCTATTCGTGATCGGGGTCAAGAAATCAACCTTGATAGTGCCGTAGCTTGTTGCCCCGGCGTGGGCGGCATCGAACAAAACGCGGAAGTTTTCAAATGTTGGAGTGAAGATAAGGCGCGGCGGCCAGATCATGACCTCGGCCTGCTGCTTCACCGACATCATCACGATCCAGACCAGCGGAAATGTCAGGATCAGCGTACAAGCAACAATCAGCAGATTAAGGAACAAGCTTGCAGGCGTTGAGCGATTAAAACGCATGTCAGCCTCCTCTAGCTTACGCGCTGACGGACCAACCGCCACAATCTCACCATGGCAAAGGTTCCGAGAAGCACGATCATCCAATTGACAACCATGAGCGCGGCACCACGCCCGAAGGCAAGATTTTGAAAGGCCGTGATGTAGGCGCGAACCGAGAGCACGGAAGTACTATCACCCGGCCCGCCCTGGGTTGTTCCGAAGATGATATCAAACTGGTTGAGCGATTCGATCAGCCGAAATACCGCGGCGATCAGGATGTACGGCGCGATGAGCGGAAGCTCGATATGGAGGAACGTTGCCCAACCCCGCGCGCCATTGACCCGCGCGGATTCTCTGACCTCATCGTTGATGCCCTGCAACCCGGCGAAGATGATGAGCGCAAAGAATGGTGTGTAAGTCCATATGTCGATGAGTACCAGTGAGAACATCGCCGTGCTGGCATCCGAAATCCATGCGAACCGTCCGATCCCAACGAGCGAAAGCAAATAGTTCAGGATCCCAATCTGCGGATCCATCATTGTGGTCCACATCAAGGCGACGCTCATTGGCGGCAGAACCAGGGGAAGCAGAATGACCGGCCGCATCAGCCGGGCAAGGAACACCCCACTTGCGAACAATTTGGCGAGCGCAAGCCCAAAAAACGCTTCGGCGAGCACGGCGGAGCAGGCATACGCCATAGTCGCCCGCACGCTGTTCCAGAAATCTTGGGTCTTGATTGCGACTTCATAGTTGGTGAATCCAATGAAGCGAACCACGGGACGGCCAAACTTGAGATCGGTGAGTGATTGAAAGGCCCCATAGAAAAACAGAAAAAGAAATCCAAGTAGGATGATGATTGCGGGGGCAATCGCAGCAAGGCTCCGCCAGTCAAGAGCATTCTGCTCGGCCTTTTGCACCTGCTCGTTTTTGGACGAGGCCAGCTGGTCGACCGATGATTGTAGCGTCACGATTGCGTCGATGCCTTGAAGGTCCATCGCTCACTTCTCAAAAGATACTCGGGCCTGGTGGGGCGGCAAACCCCTTATGCCGCCCCGTCAACCGCCTTACATGGAGGAGCGGATCTCGGAGGCGAGGTCGGTCAAAGTCGCCTTCACGTCCGCGCCGTTGACCATTTTCTGCATGGCGACTGCCCAGGCGTTCATTGCCTCGGCAAATCCTGCGCGCGGCGTAAAGGCCAATGCAGCCCTGTCCTGCACGATTTTGAAGGTATCCACGAAGTTCGTGAATTCCGGTTTCGTCGCGTAGTCGAGCCAGACCTTGTCGCTCCAGGTCGAGGCGCGCGGAGAGTTGACGAGCTTCCCTGCGACGGCACCCTTGAGCTCGACCTGCTTTGACGTCGCCCACTGGATGAACAGCCAGGCTGCTCCCTTTTTCTGAGAGGCCGCATTCATGGCCAGGGACCAGATCCAGATGTTCGATTCAAAATTCTTGCCGTTCGGAGCTCGCAGAGGGGGAGCGAATGCGATCTTGCCCGAAGCGGGCTTGCCGGCGACATCGTTCCAAAACCCGAACATGTTGGAATCGATCGCCATCGCTGTCCGACCCGAATTGATGCCATCGACCACCTGATACCAGTTGTCATTGGCAAAGGATGGAGCAGCGCACTTCTTGATCATCTCCACATAGTCCTGGTGGAAGGCGACGGACTCGGGCGAATCGAGACCAGTTTCTAATTTGCCGTCCTTGACGACGAAGTCGTGCACACCGTAAGACTTGGCAATCGAGATTGCGGCCGTGTGGATGCTGCTCCAAAAGCGGACCCCCCGCACGCCCAGAGGTGTGATCGCCGGATCCGCAGATTTCAGATTCTCGCAAGCCGCGGACATTTCCGGCGGGGTTGTCGGAACCTTGATACCGTGCTTGTCCAGAATGTCCTTACGGTACAATAATTGAATGTTTTCGAACCCGTGCGGGATAGCCCACACCTGACCCCCGCCCGCTTCGATTTGCCCGCCATTGACTTGCCACGTCAGCGCGTCACGCAATGCGGGGAAGAAGTCCTTGTAGTCATAGCTTGCCGAGGTGAGCTTTGGGTTGTTCAGATAGTGGTCGAGCGGCTCGAGTAGTTGACCGGGCGCGAGATCCCAAGCCGGCTGAATCCCTGTGCCGACGACGTCCCACGAGGCCGACTTCGTGCTCAGCTGGATTGTCAGCTTATTCCAGTAGGCGTCGTCCGGATAAAGCTCGGGTGTCACCTTGATGCCCGTCAAATTCTCGAATTCAGGCAGCTGTGCTGCAACGGCGTCAGCATACGGATGGATGTCGTAAGCCCACACGATCGAAGAGCCCTCGAACTGGCGCCAGTTGATTTCCTGCGCTTCGGCCTGGTCGACAGATGTGGCGGCGCCGGCCAAGAGAGTTGAGCAAATCAGAGCGGTTTTGACGAAATGAGCCGAATGGCCGCCCAAAGCGGCTAGCGTCCTTGGCATTAGTCCCTCCTCTGGCTCTTTGGCCCGCAAATTCACGTGCCCTGCTCTTCCGGGGCCGCGAGTGTTGGAAACGCTAACCGTCATTTTCCGCCCATATGCACCCATTCAGATCGAAGTTGGGTAACATTGGGTAACTCAAGAAAGCAGCATCACATGATCAATGCAGGCGCATGTTCAGGCCCCGCGAAGCCCCCCCGCAAAGAAGGGCCGATCCCCGCCACTGCTCGCGCTTTTTCATCAGTAGCTGGTCCAAATGCTCTACTGGGACGACAACTCGCTGCAAATAACCACACATTGACGCAACCTTTCGCAATCTCCCATCGCACCGACGATCTGTCTCGCGACTGACCGAACGGCGGTGCGATAGGCGCCGCTCCCGCAGCGTGGGAAGTGTCTGACTTACTTTCCCCGAAGCAACTGCTCGTGCAGGACGATGGGGTTGCCCAATCAGCGACAGCACCTTCTTCGAATTTCTAAAGAATAGTGATGCGGCTGCTCGTCTCGATATTGCACGCGTGTCGATACGCTAAGTGGTCGCGTTTCGCTTCTCGATCTCCGCATGCGCCTCGGGGCCGAGGTCTCCCACTTTGTGCACGGCGCAGACGGCTGCGACGATTTGCATCCGTTGCATCATCTGGTCTGGTCAAGGATCGCATTCACTATTGGGTTTGTTAATCCGACCAACACGGGCACCGATGCCGCAACCGAGCTTGCGCTGCAGAAGGCGTCCTTCGACCGGTGTGGATATGCCGCTGGAAGAGACCATGCGTAGGATCCGACGAAAGTCGCCGCCTGATTGCCCTTGATTTTACCGTTTCTGGATTGAACGAGGGCGGAAAGCAAAACGCGGATTAATTGAAAAGCTTCGCCCAAGCCTGGAGACCAAGCTTAAGGGCACCGTTGAGCTTGGCGCCGATATCGGCATGAACGTGATGAGCGATGTGGTCAGCCAGAGCGAGAGCCGCCGACGCGTTCAAACATTCTGGAACGAATGGGCAAATCTGCTTTTCATTGTGTTCGAGAAGCGTCCACAAGTCCGGCAACAGCTTCGCGCGCTGCACATTCATACTGGGCTGCATGCGGCGTTCCGATGGAAGGCGCGGCGGTTCACCAGCGAAGACTTGCATGATATTGAGCACGCATCGGCTGCGCTGGCTTATTGCCTGGCTTTCTTCACTGAAGATGGACTGCATTCCACTCTCGTGGCAATCAACTGTTTCAGTGCCGGGTTGCCTCTGACATTGCGGGTGCTATCGAGATTCTAAAGCAGATCGAGACTAAACTTCAGGCTAGTGCGCGAGTATAGCAGGGGCTATTTTCTCTTCCTCTTTCGCGCCGCGGTTCTCGCCTCCTTGCTTGGCTTCGGCTTTGCCTGCGCTTTGGAAAAGCTCTTTTTTTACCGTTAGGGCGAGGGCTCCCGCTCGGACTCGGCGTCGGACTCCTTGTGTTCGCGCAGCATGCGTGGCGCGTTCTTCTTCGGCTGCTTCAGCATGAAGTCGGCGACCTCCGGGACGGAGTTTTTGGAGGATCTGCGCCGGAAGGGTCGGAGCTTGGTTCTTCAGCTTGGTCTTCAGCCCAGTCGTCCGCCCTGAGGGCTTGCTGTAGCAAGCCCTTAAAACTCTTCTGGGAATCGTCCCGATCGTCAGCCATTGGATGCCGGGGGTGATGCCTTGACGAGCCCGCTCAGCTTTCAAACGCCGCGATCATCGCCGCCATCAGCGCCGCGCATATCGTCATTAGCCCTGCGACTTTCTCAATCGCGAGCCGGTCTCCCACGAGCTTCAGTTTTGCAGTACCCGATGCCGCCAGTACCTGCGGCAGTCGGCGCGACTTGATGTTTGCTCCTATATCCCTAGCAGACAGCTCCTCTTCCGAATGAGGACACAAGCGCTTCAATCTTGATGATCGGCGGAGCTCGAAGCGTTACACCGCGCTCAAAGCTTTTGGCCAAGAGATTTATAGTAGCGGTGTTGACCCGAGCCTGCTGGAAGCTCGAATTGAAAGCAACCCGCAAAATTCTCGATCGCCTGCATTACCCCTTTAAGTGATGGTGCCGTGAAGGCGGGTCTGCCCCGTAGACCAATGCGAAAGGTAGTTGCTCACGATCGTCGCCACCGAAGTGGGGAGGCCGGCGAGCTGGGCAGCCTCCAGGACCAGGCGCCCGGCCGCGTCATGGAGGTCGACGGCTGCCTTGATGGCGTCTATAAGGTTTTTTGCCATGTGCTTGTCGTCATTGAAGGCAATGCCGATGGGCACGGGAGTGCCGACCCTCGAGATGACCTCCTCGAGTTTGAACTCGAGGTACTGCCTGATCCGAGGCGCGGCGTCGTCGGTGTTTCCGGCATCGCGAAAGGCGTGAGTCGCGTCGCGGATCTTGTGGATTGCGCCGGACTGCGGAAGCACCGATGTTCGCGCGGTGGGCTGAATGCACTGATGCCACCAACCGCCCTCGTTGGCATTCGTGTTGAAAAGATTCTCCAGGACTGTGTTATGGCTAAGCAGGATGACCTGAGGGCCATTTGGGATCCCAGGGCGCGCAAATTGTCCTTTGATCACGTTCATCAGATGGAACTGGTGCCCGGAATCAAAGCTCGATGTGACATCATCGAGAATCAGAAACTTGGCGCCTCCACCATAGAGCGAGGCGGCCGCCAAATAGACGCTGATCGCGAAGGCGTTGCGATAGTTCTCCGAGAGGACGGCTTGGGCCGAGATGTCCGGCAGTGTCCAGAATTGAGCGAGGGAGATGGAAAGATCTTCGCTGCCGGCGCGCTTTTTCAGGGCCGGCACCACTTCGGTGTACATGATCGCCGCTCGCGCAAGAGATTCGGCGCTCATTTCGACCGGGGTAGCGCGTTATCAACCTCGCAGCAGCACGTCCTTTGTACGTTTCGTATAGAATGAATTCCAAGCGACCGCATTGGTCGTCCGAGCCCCCTCCAAGCACCCTTACGTCGTCATGTTGTCAAATGCGGCCATCGGCTGGGAGCGCAGCGGGGCAAGTCATCGAACTTTCCGAGCATGGCAAAAGACAACTATGCGCCTGGGGCGGCGCGGCGCCGCGCAACACGAGCACGGCTGCCGCGCGCGACCATCTCGATGGCGATAAGGATCGCCGCGCTCTCCATGCTCGAGATTGGATGAGCGTTGTTTTCACTATAAACGGACAAGTCCACCTCGACGCCAAACCCAGGGACAGCAACGGTCTGACGCAACTTTCTGACTCCAGTCACAGTTCGAGAGCAGATGAAGCACTCGCCGTCATATAAAATTCGGAATGGGATTCGTTGCTCGCGCATCATCACCGGCCTTGATGACTCAAGGGAACTTTGGACGCCCGCGCCGCGTTCGCGCCTCGATATCACTGCTAAGCGCTGGACGATAACATCATCGCTCTCACGATATTAGCGCGATTCGCGCGCTATGATCGTTTGGTGAGCAGCCTCACATTGCAGGATTTCAGCAGATTAGCTGGAAGTTTTGTTCAATTCCGCTCCTGTCCGGAGGCATTGTCATTGACGAAGCTTCTCTCATACCATGCGGCCCTCCTAACATGTCGGTGGGGCAACCGGTTCTCCCACGGACTTACCAAGACACGGCCAACGTCGCCGCTGAAGGCCACTGCCCCAACAGCAATTGCAGTGGATTGCTCTGAGCTGCTGTTGCTGCTTCGGCCCGCCAGACCTCGTGCCGGGCAATCACATCCCGTGTCGCCCACCACTTCTTTCGAGTGGTTCGTCTGGCCTGCGGCTACGTGGGACCATCGTGCCGTTAAAGCCGGCGAAGGATCCCCGCGCGCGAACTGGCGCACCGCTGAGGGCCGTCTAGCCGCGCGCCACCACAAGCTGATCTAGCAGAAATACAACGGATCATGCCGCTCAAACGCCGCAGAACGTCGTGGTTGCGATGTTAACATCGCTCGCCAATGGGTAGGGGCAAATAAGCATGGTTAAAGCATTTCGCAATACCGTCATGGTACTCACTTTTGTCGTCGTCGCCGGCAGTAACATAATTTGGAGTTTGCTAGATGACTACGTCGCCTGCGGCCTAGCGCTAGCCGCGTCAGTCACCGCCGGCTTTTGCGCCGAGCGCGCCTTCATCAAACGGTCCCATCGCGAAATGATCGGCCAACATGGCGCAGACTGGCAGGCTGGTAGCGAGCGCATAGAATCTCGAGGACCAACTAGGACGGCGAAGGCAGAGAAATGACAATCGACCGGAATATCCTCGAGAGCGGCACGAAGCGGGAGGCGCCCAAGCTGGAGGTGCTCGATTGCCCCCCCTCGCGACAGTTGCTAGCCCATGGATCGGCGATCGAGGCATTGCGCACCTGGTACGCCATGCAGTCAACCGTCAATACCGTCGCCCTCTACGACGCAGCAGCAGCGCTGTTCGGCTCGGATTTCGACCGGGCCGAGTACCACGAGGTCGAGTGAATATATCTGATCTCGACGCGCTTGCAGTTGGGAAAGCGCTGGCCGAAGTCGGCGACGTCTGCATCGATGATTACAATCTTGATGCACGCGGGCTCAGTTTGCCGCGACAAGTGCAGCAACAGTTTCTTCCCGCGTAACTGATCGACTAGCTTTCTGGGGGACGCGACAACGAAATTGGGGGACGGAAGATCGGGCACCCTTATCCATGCGACGCTTCAGGGAAACCATTGGCCTGTGTGGCACTCAGGACCGAAATTTCAAGAAAATCAATGCATCCAATAGGGTGGATGGTGCTGGCAGAAGGGATTGAACTGTTTTTAGTTCAGGTCGGCCTCGATGCAGCAGGATCGCCGCGAAATGCCGCATTGCGTACCACTTAAGGCGCAATCCGGCATCTTGCGTGATTTCGACCGAAGTGTGGCGATCGGGCAAGCCTATTTGGCTCACCGAATTCTCTGAGTGCGTCAGCTTGTCGACAGCTGGTCCTAATAGAGCGAGAGCGAAACACTCGAACCGAGGGCGGCCATGGATCCATTTAACACCATCAACCGATTCGACCCAGAGTTCGCTGCTTACAGCGCCCCGGTGCAACAAGCGCAACAGCAGCAACCGGATTTTGAGCCGTACTTGGCTGAAGTGCCGCAAGTTGGTACCTCTGCGATCCCAGAGGATCCTGTTTCTGCTGTTCCCTACCATCCTCATCTGTCGGACTTTAGAGCCGCTGAGACCCTAGGAATTGAGCACCAGAGGGCCGAGGGTTCTCATCCCGAACACGCAGTGACCAGACGCGAGGATGCCGCTGTCCTGATGGGTGAGGACTACACCGGCCAGTTGAGGCCTGCTAAGAGGCAGAGGACATTTAGCCAGACGCAAGCCGATGCCATTGAGCACCAGGCCAGCGAGCCTAGCAATTCAGCCGCTCGCGGGCTGATTGAAGAGGCCGGCACACCGTTTCGGGCCAGCCGTCCGTTGATCCTTCCTGCGCAAGACTACGCTCAGGATCTGCTGTGGGCGATGCTGGAAAACGCCGGCTCATCGTCGTCTCTGGAGCCAACTGAGCGTCATGACCACGCCGTGGATTCAGGAGTGGCCGTTCGTTCCTTCAACTCGCGGCAGGATGACCAACGCACGTCAGGCGCGCATGAGGGTAGCAGCGTCCCGCCGAGCCAGGACACGCCACCCGCTCCTTTCATAGTTCATAACGACCGCTTCACGGCGCTGTTCGTGCCCGCGGCGGCGATGAGGGGCAGCTCTCCACTGAATCTGTCAGGCGCACCCATTCATTTCGGATCTCGACCGGAAATCATTTCGCAGCCGAGCGCACAACCGGCGAATCGGCCGTCGCCAGCACTGCTTGCACAGACGATGGAGCAAGCCGCTCCGGCGTCCGCCAGAGCTGAGACGACGCCGGTGGCGGCCCGCGAGATTTACGCCGCATCATTCGCCGTTCCTCAGGGCTTTTCGCACGGCACACAACCCGCCCCAATCACGATGATCTCGAAGCTCGGCCGCCGGGGCCTCTTGCCGGACGCAGCGCAGCCGATGAAGCAATACGACATTCGCGGCGAGCGTTACACGGCGCTGTTGGGGCCGGGAGGCCCCAACGACGTTCGGCTCATCCACCATCCACAGCTGTAGACACCAGGGACAGTCGCTACGTGAGGGGCCAGTCCAGACAGGCAGCAGACTAGTTGATGGACGATAGCTTGCTTCAGCGACTCTTGCGAGCTTAGTGAGCTTCTGGGCGATGCGGATAAGGGCTGCCGGCCCCGATGAACCTGCGGGCACCGTGGCTTAGCGGCTCCTTGTTGAGCCGAACAGCCATGGCCCCTTTTGTTTGTGAAGAGTGTGATTACGTTTGGCGGGCTGGTTGCGGCGAGGTGATAGTGCAGAACAATCGAAGGCGACTGCCGCTCCCTCGGCGGCCGCTCGTCGCGATAATGTCTGCCCATGTCTCCACTTTCTTTGCGGCAAGGCAGAGGAACAAATGGGATTCGGCCCCTGCTTTTGAAGCCTTGATGAAAGGCGTTGTCGCCGCTTGAGAGGGCCCCGAGAAAGTCCGGCGTGCCGCCGCGCTGAGAGTCCACAGGTCACGATCACTCGCCTCCTTGATCGGAGCGGATCTTTGCCGGAAATCCCACCGACCTACAGCTCCTTCCAGCATCACCAAGATGGCGGTGCGGCAGAAGGCATCCGGAGCATGCAGCCGAAAAGCATCCCGAGGAACTTTGAATTGTGATGAAGGCGCGGAGAGACGACCCTACCTATTCGCGGAGGAGATTTCGCCGCTCACGTCAGTTAGCTTGCTGCTATTAGTGACTTTGGAGATTTCGTCGATGTTGATTGTGGAAACCATTTTGAAGCCAGACCAGTTTGGCGGGATTGGACTTTTCTCCGCGACTCGGCTGCCTAAAGGCTCATTACTTTGGATTCACAACCCGATCGTTGACATTGCGGTGACGCGCGAACAATACGAAGCTCTAGCTCCAACATTTCAAGCTCTACTTGATAAGCATGCCTATCCGAGAGACCACAAGGTTAATGACGGTGTCATAGAGTATAATGCTGACAACGCTCGCTTCATGAATCACAGCAGTCATCCAAACACATATCAAGACGATCATTGCAGAATTCTCACAGCCCGTGACGTACAACCCGGTGAAGAACTGACTTGCAATTACTTGTCTTTCGACCCAGGGTGCGACTTATCGTGGAACAAGGAGCTATTGCCGATCTCCAGCTCCTGCTTTCAAAGCTTGGAGCCGGCTCCGACAGGTTGATCATGCGGCGTACGGGTTGTTCTAGTGATTCAGTGAGCAGCTCTCGACAACCTAAAAATGCTCGCCGTCCAATCGCGCGGCCGAGCAGCGTCGCTTTTGGGCCGGACTTGCGACGTTCAGGGCGTTACACGCTGTAATCGCGTGAAAAAGCAGTTAACGAAGCCGAAACTCTGCATGTGAAACTTGTTTTTTGAGTGATTTCACCGGGGCGAGTGTGTGAAGCTGCTTTGCACCTAGGCAGCTACGGCACCGGACGTGTCTGCAAAGAAGGTTGGCACGGAAGCGAGTTGATGTGATTGCTTATTGACCCGAGATTCGACGCTTCGAAGTAGGCGCATATGTAGTCCCCCGACTGCGCTCTGCTCGCCCCGAATAGTTTTAGGATGGAGGCTCCCTGAAATCTGATGCCGTCCAAGCTGCCAGGATCGAAAAGACGGCTGGGGAAGAGCCTTGCCGCGAGTCAGGATGTGCTCAGGCGATTCACATGGGAGATCAGGGGCATTAATGTGTGTTTGGACGACCTTCGGTCTTTCCAGGCACATGCGCTGGGCATTGCCGCACCACAAATGATGATCTTGATGGCATTGATCGACTTGGAACACAGCGAGGGTGTTCCGGTCAACGTGGTCGCAAAGTTGATGAAGGTTGAGTCGGCCTTCATTACGAAGCATTCGAAACAGCTTGAGGATAAGCATTTCGTGCGACGCGAGCGCTGCGCGAACGATGCACGAATCGTCCACCTGTCGCTAACAGACAGTGCTCGCAGAGGACTTGCGAGCATCGCGGCTCAGCAGGAAGAACTCGATGAGTTTGTTTCTGGTTATCTCGATATTGCGGAATTTGCCGAGCTGGCTAGTTGCCTTAGCGGAGTCAGGCGACGGCTGGAAAAGGCGCGCCTGCACGCCGCGTTAAAGATGCAAGAACCTTCAAGAGAGCAGCAGCTGCGGGACGCCTAACGGGTCAACAACTTGAGTCATGAGCCTACTCCCTGCGAGCGCACCCAAATCCTGGATCGGGAGCTTGGATTTACGCTGCTACTCTGCAACAGCTCGAGCCGGCGCCGAATGATCAAATTCCTCCAAGCTACGGCGACAGCATGCTGAAGGAGCAATACGCCCTCAGAAGCTCCGGCTGTCGCTACTTCGGATCAGGTCGCACCCGAGCGATGCACACTGCGCCGTCGAAGCCTTCGGACCTAACGCTCTGCGACGCAGCGATTTGCCTCGACTCTAGCAATCGTCTCTGCGTCTTGCTCGGTGCGCCGACGATAAGCGATAACTCTGCTGCATTTGGCCAATGCTTTGCTTGGAGGAGCGGTGTTCTACGAGGGCGCCCCAGAGCGCTACCCGCTATCCTCGACAGCTCGTCGCCTCGTTCTCGGCCGCAACTTGGACTAATCGGAATATGACTTCGCCGTCGAATGTAAGGACAACTGATCGAGATGCCTTCATTTTGGAGGTGGCAGCACCGTACATGGTTGCTCGATACGTCTCTTCCGATAAGAACGCTTTGTTTTGCAGCCGACCGCGACGTGGGATCGAATTGCGGCAGTATCATCCTCGATCTCTCACAGCAGAGAAGCAGGGATTTTTAGATAACTGGGCCTCTGCGGACAGTCGGGCGTATTGAGAGCCATGGCACTACGTTAACAAGCGCGTCGGATCGAGCGCATCCTGTTCTTGCATTTCTTTATAGCAATTTCACATGACCCCTATTGAAGCAATCAAACGTTGGTACGTGTCCCTGGACGACGAACTTCAAACAGATATCGCGTATATGTTCGTATCTCTCACGCTGGGGGACTGCCAGTTTTCGCCTGCTGCAGCCGTTCGAAGACTGCTACAATGGTTCGACCTGCGCAGCGCGGGCTCAGAACATGAGGACGCGTTAGCGGCGGTCGTGTTTCGCGCCTCGTTCGAATACATGTTTGCCGACCGCTTCACAGGCGCCGGGTGGACCTTCCCCGAACAATTGTTCAAAGATGTGATCCGCGAGGCTGCTGAAGGGAAAGAGGCAAGCAAGATCGCAACGACGGCATTTCGATTGCTCCGGAACATTCCCGACCGAAAAACGAAATGGAGGGAGGCTGGTGAGAATTGGAATGCCTTGGTCAACTCGGTACTCAACGACGATGCGCTGAAGCAATGGACGCACGACAAATTCCTGGCGAGCAACTTCGGGCCAACGGAAGACTGAAAATAGTCGGAAATATTGCGAGAGCGCCGATTCGGGATGAAATTAAGTGGGACCAGGCAGCGCGACGATTGGAACGGCTACTTCTAACGGCTACTTCTAAAGAGAGTAGAACGGCCACCCGAGAGCGCCCCAAGAGCACCGCCACGACAGCAAAATACAGTGATCCAACCAATGGCCGATCACTTTAGGGGCATTTGGCGATATAGCAGCGCAACAAGCAGGATAGCAGCCATTGCAAAGGCTCAAGCGCCGGATTTCTGCAGGGAATTGGCGCCTAGCGGCCGAGAGCATCCATACTCGGGCAGCCAATCAGGGCAGCGGGCCGCGCTCAGCGCACAGCGACCGTTGCCGATCTGCTTACGGCGGCCCGCCCAAATCGACAGCCGCAGCCGGCCCACTGATGTTAAGACATACCGCCTGATAATTTCGGCGTCTTGGCGGGCTGTCTTGATGAATCTCCGCTCAGCCACCGCTTCGAACGGATGTTATACTCCTCATTGTCTGTGGCGGAGAAGCACAGGGCTTGGGGTATCCGCGGGGCTTGGGGTATCCGCGGGGCTTGGCCGGCAGCCGAGAAAAGGCGTTCCAGCCCAGAACAGGTGAACGAACGGCAACAGGACCCAAACCCGCCGCTTGGCGTACCAGCAAATCCGATTCACATCAGCGCGATTGTCTTCCTTGCCGCTCGAAAGCGTAAGTCGGATTGATGCCGCAATAGGCGTATGTACCTGATGCCGTAGCCATGCACTGGCCATAGGTCGAGAACTGGCAATTGCCCGGATATCCCCAACTGCGTCCCTGCAGACAATAAACGTCCTGGCGTACCGGTGGCGTGTACGAATGAGCCCGCGAACCAGCGATCGAACGCGATCCTGAGCCGACGAGGATGGGAAGTGCGAGCACTGCGACAAGGATAAGGTAGCGCATGAGACCTCTTGCCTCCGTTAAGCTCACCAGAGGATAAAGGATCTGAATTGCGTCCTTTGATCTTAATCAAGATTGCCGGGTCACTCCGCGGGCTGGCGCCGGAAGTGGATTCAGTGTGACTGGTGCCTGCGGGCGCGGCCGAAGTTTAGCGGCACCATGGGCTACACAAAAGCGCAAGCAATAAGACGGCCCAGCCGTACGGCCCCGCCGGAGAGCGGATTCTCGAACGTCGGTCAAGGCCTTGGCGCAGCTTTCCTGCTACTTGCCCGGGCAGAAAGATTTTTATGAGCGCGCGTCGGCATGTTTGTGCTGGCTCGCGTAGCAGGCAAAAGAGCGCTGCATTTGTCCTTGCCGATGCTCTTTAATCGATGTGCGCCCTCTAGAGAGACCCAATTTGGACTGGCGCATAGATGCAGATTTGCCCTTCTAGCCATGTCACTTGGAGGCTCCTAGGCCGCCGCCTGTTCCTCTACATTCTTGTGCGCGTATTTTTTCTAAAAATGCATTCTCGCGCAGCTCTAGAGCGTCGTCCGGCTATTGGCCGCCGATTCTCTACCTCAGGCTCGATGACGAAAGCTGAACGAGGGCTCACACCGCTTCTGTTGCAGCGCACCGCCTGCTCTCAGCGCACATAACGTATGCTTGGACAAACGGCTGAACTTATGGCGCCACGCTCGTGCGCGGCACTGCCTCACCACGATACGACTTTTTCGTACGACCTTGTTACAACACTCGCCGCCCGCGCAGATTGCGCCCGACATTGAACAACGATCGATTCTGTCACTATAGTCTTTCAGTTGTTCAGGAGTGCAGGATTATGTTTGTAAGTATCACCACAAACCAAAGACCTTGCCATAATGCGCTCGATGAGCTCGGCATATCGAGCCTATCAAATCCGATCGTCAGCTTGAGTGAATTCACTTACAAGAAGGGTAGGACGATCTACATCGAGGGCGACCCCGCCGAGTACGTCTATCAGATCATGAAAGGGGCGGTACGGACCTACAAACTGCTGTCCGATGGGCGACGCCAGATTGGCGCATTTCATTTACCAGGTGACATTTTTGCATTCGAGAACGGTGGGGTACACCGATTTACCGCGGAAGCCGTTACGCAGAGCACTGTTTGCCTGATCAAGAGGCACACTCTTGATGCGATCGCTCAGACTGACGCAGTCGTCTGGCGCACCTTGCTCAGCATGACTACGATGAAATTGCAGCATGCGGAGAACCATATGCTGCTGCTTGGACGTAAGACTGCTCTCGAGCGCGTTGCCGCCTTCTTGCATGAGATGGATGTGCGGCTCATGGCTGTTGATGTTATGTCACTGCCAATGTCTCGGCGAGACATCGCGGACTACCTGGGCTTGAGCCTCGAGACCGTCTCACGCTCAGTGTCACAATTGCATAGCGATGGCGTTCTTGGTTTCATTGGCAATACTCAACGCGAGATTATAATTCTAGACCGGCAGCGGCTCGCTAGCTTCGAGTTGTAAAGTTGAGCGCCAGCCGAGTGCGTGCAAACCGTAGCTCGGACTAGCATGAGACGGCGCAGCAACGGCCTATCAGGCAACCATTCGGTGAGCGCGCCGATATCGGAATGGAATGAGCTCGTGGTTCCGCTCGACTCCGTTCAACTCATGGATGATCCGTATCCTAGATACCCTCTCAGAGCATATTCGCAATACTTGGCTCGCGTACCCTGAAGGTCAGCCTCGCGGTCTGTCGAGTAGGTACGCAAGAGTTCGACAATATCGACAGACGTTGGTCCTCCCTCGTCCTGATATTTCTTAGTCGGCAGGATTGCCCACGGCCTGGCAAATATCTTCCTGGTGAATCCGAGTGATGTCGTTCCCACTAACTTGCCGGTCGTAGCGTTCAACGATGATTGCGATCTCCTTTTCGAAGCGCATCACCTTGGTTTCAGCGGCCGAAGCCCGTCTCGCGCGAGCTGCAGGCAGATATGCTCGTTCTCGGCGTGACCATCGAAGTGGCCTGTCGGCGGTTTCAAAATGTGGGTGGTCGGTATGCGGCCGGACGGAATGCCCCATTTGCTGTCTCTGAGGACAAGAGCAGTTTTAGGCTGGGCGCCCGCAAGGCTGAATTGACCCGTATCGCCGGGCAGACGCCAGGCAGCATGATCCTCCCGTAAGGCTTGAAGCCGGTTTGCTATTTCCGGCTCGTCAAGCCATTCGATCTTGTCATCTCGGCCCGTTTTCAGCGCCTCCAGTCGATCGGGCGGGACAAACTGAACGGCGCCTCGCAATCCTGACCGACGTTCGAGATGAGAGCAAACACGTTGCGCGCTGATACCTGAAATTTCTTGGCCAAACGCTCGAGCACCTGCTTATTGTCGGGAAGCAGCCCCCACAGGCAGGCCTGACTGGCGGCTGGACCATGCTCCTCAGCGGCGAGCGGCATCGAAAGCGAGAGAGGATAGGCTCCTCAGCGTTGCGCCATGCATTGTCATAGAGAAGGCCAGCCGGCCGCGTGCATCACTTCGGACACGACCGGCTTCGGTGCCATCTAAAAGTGCGATGAGCTCGGCCATTAAGGCTTTCCTTTTTGGCCTTGGTGACGATGGCGTTGAGATCAACTGCGGAGGTAGACCCGCGGCTGGTGGGCGCTCCACTGTTGGCGTCCAGCGGGTTGCCGAGAACGTCGAGAGCACGGAGGACAAGGGCCAACTCTGCGCGGGGATGACCGTGCTCAACCTCATACCCAATTGACGACTAACGCCGATCCGCTTGGCCAGTGTCGCCTGGTCAAGCTTGAGACGTTTGCGTCTGTCGCGAATGAAGGCGCCGACGGCGACCGGTGTGAGGATAATCAAATGTCAGCGATCGCTCACATCGGTCTAAGTCGCCGTCTCTGACAACAGAATGTCGCCTTTCGTTAACATTTCAATATGTCATCGATCGTCGACATCTTCTCGGTCGGAAACTACAACCCTTTCAGAGACATAAGGAAGATAACCTCACATTAACCAAGCACCCGCTCCCGGCTGCAGCAAGTTCCAGCCTGTTCGGTGCCTCCGTGGCCGGATGTGACACGGAATGGCGGCTTCTCTCGCCTCGTGAGCCGCCCGCGCTCATGTGCGTCGGATCAACCGGCATGAACAGCCCTTTGGCCGCTCGATAACTTGCGCGGCTTCTTCACCGCTTTTGCGGGTCTGAGAAGATGATGACATTGCGAGCTATGCTGCCCTTGCGAGTTCGATGCGTGGCAGCAACCATGCTTCGGTCATTCACCTCTACCGGCCAAGCAGACCCCACAACCCTGGCCCGTGGATAAGGCGCACAACTACTTCGATATTCAAAGTCACCCCTTACTCGCGATGCCGGTCTCAGGGAGAAAAAGGCGCGCCGTGGCTCAGGCCGCGACGGAATTTTTGGCCTGAAACCGATACAGAAAGTCCGCGGCCCGTTGGGCAGTGGACGCGGTCTTGACGATCGCGCGTTTTTCGTTCTTCAGCACCTTGATCCAAGAGGTGATATAGGAGGCGTGATCCTCTCACCTCCGGTTTCAGGCCGTGATCGGCGGACAGGAAGACCGCGCCAAGCTCTGCGACCAACTCTTCCATGGCATAGGCTTCATCGCGGCCGAACTCGCGATTCAGGCGGCTCTCGTCGCGGTATGTGTCCAACGCCAATCATTGCGCGCGTCGCGGCAGAAATGGATTACGTGCCCCTCACCTTTTCAGGTGGTGTACCGACTTTCGCCAGAGTACCTGCGAAGCTTGTCGAGATGGCCACCGCGATCGTTTGGAGCGAGATGTAAAACAGTGCGGGCGGGGCTCGGCCCTAACCGACCCGGGGGCTGAAACCAGGCCAACTAGCCCCTACCACATCCGCACTGCCGTTGAGACTAGCGGACAGTTGACTCGGCGCTGATCGATCTGGAGCAATAGCGCTGTCCCTGCCACATTCCGTTAACCCCAAAGGGTTTGTATCTCTGATAGCTTACCGCAAGCTGACAGGCCTTTGCGCAGTCGGTCAATCGTACGTCTGGGCTATCAATACTGGCTCAATCTGCCACGCAAACTCCTGCAACCACTCAGACATGCTCTCGGTCCTCAGCCGTCACGAATTCAGGATTACCCGGACGGTTCAGGCTGCTGATCCGTAAGACATTGTCGGTTGCGGACCATACCATCCAAGATACTCCGCCCCCGCTAGAGGGTGGGTTTCCCGTGCGTCAAATTGCGAATTCGGTGCTTTGCGCGCGCCCATACCTCGGCCTGCATATTGTACTGCCATGTTCGTCGCAGTCTGTGTATCGGTCGACTGTCGCGGTGCGTTTGTGGAATTCCAGCAAGCCTCAATCTGGGAGACTGCGGATTAACGAAAAGCGAGACAGATAGGCGAGACTGAGGCGTAGCTGATCGCTCGAATTCATCCCCAGGCAGATACCACAGTTTGCGGAGAATGAGCAAAGACGGGCTCGCCGACGCCCCGGCCGATAACGTCGTCCGCCGAGCGTCATCATTGAAGGAGTCCTAGTCCTCGACATCACTCATCGACAAGCCGCCGGGATGCATAGGTATATTCTAAAGCGATCCGGCGTGCCTGTTCAATGAGGTTGGCGGCGGCGCTATGCCCCCCATCGGTATTCTCATAATAGAGGTACGGTTGGTCCAACGCAGCGAGCCTCGCCGCTGCCTTGCGGGCATGCGCTGGATGCACGCGGTCGTCCTTGGTGGACGTGAGAATGAAGGGAGCCGGGTAGATCTTTCCTGGCACCAACCTGTGATAGGGCGAGTAGGCCTCGAGCCACTTGCGCTGTTCGGGAATGGTGGGATCGCCATACTCGCCGATCCAGGAGGCTCCGGCGCCCAGCTTGGTGAACCGAACCATGTCGAACAGCGGAACCTGTAAGATGGCCGCATTGAAGAGCTCGGGTCGTTGGGTGATTGCGGTCCCTACCAGGAGGCCTCCTTGGCTACCGCCGACGACGCCCAGCCGGCGGGGAGAAGTGATCTTGCGACGGATCAAGTCCTCCGCGACGGCGATAAAATCATCCCATGTGCGCTGCTTCGTTGCGCCTTGAGCAGTCTGGTGCCATTGGGGCCCGAACTCACCGCCACCGCGCAGGTTCGCGACAACATACGCGTTTCCCTGCTCGAGCCAAAGTCGTCCCGTGAGGCCCGCGTAAGAGGGGCAGAGCGGAATCTGAAACCCACCATAGCCATAGAGAAGCGTTGGAGTTGATCCGTCAAACCTTGCGCTCTTGGGGCGTATCAGAAAGTAAGGAATGCGGGTGCCATCGCGCGAGATTGCCTCGAACTGTTCGACGACAAGTCTCGAGGCGTCGAACCTAGGAGGTGTCGCCTTCAGTGTCTCAAGGCGCTCGGTTGCAGCGTCGAAGTACCAGAGCATCGTCGGGCTAAGAAAGCTGGAGACGGTGAACATCGCCTCGTCCGTTTCATGCGATGCCGCAGCCAGACCGACAGTCGCATTCTCTGGAAGCGGGATAGGCGTGACCTGCCAGGCGCCCTGATGGTACTTGTAGACGAACGCCCTACTCTGAACATTGTCGAGAATCGTTAGGATTAACAAGTTTCTTGTGGCCGTGAATCCGCTGAGCGCTTGTCGAGGCCCAGGCTTGAAAACGAGCGTGGGTCTGGCGTGCAGCGGATCCTGCTTCCATTCGGTCAGGTCATACGAGATGATCGAGCCGGCTGAGAAGGGGGTGTCTCCGGACGGTGGCATCCAGTCTTCGTTTAGCGTCACCAGCAGGCGACCACTCGCGATGCCCCCGATGGTCGCCTTCTTTGGCAGATTGAGCTTAGTCGGCTTGGACCCAAAGAGAACATACTCATGCTCGAACGCACTGATGCTGCGGATGGCGCCGGTCGCATGGATCGTGCCTTCACTGTCGCGCAGCACGAATGGTGTGGCCTCGACATCGGTCGGCTCCCCACGGAAGACCTCGTGCGCTTCCACGAGCGACTGAGCGCGCTTGAGCTCCTTCACAACGAAAGGGTAACCAGCTTGCGTCATGGTCCCTTCGCCCCAATCTCGTGCAATTAGGACCGTGTCACGGTTTACCCAAGTGACCTCCTGTTTTCCCTCGGGAAATTCGAATCCGTTCGTGACGAAGGTTTTGGCGACTGCGTCGAACTCCCGGACGAACACAGCGTCTTTTCCGCCCTCGGACAGGTTGAGCAAGCATAGGCGCTCTTCAGGCGGAAGGCAGCTCACCCCTTTAAGAACCCAGTTCTTCTTGTCCGCGTCAGCGAGAGCATCGACGTCGAGGATGGTCTCCCATCGAGGGCTCTGGGTGCGATAGCTTTCAAGCGTCGTACGCCGCAAGACGCCGCGCACCTGGTTCTCGTCCTGCCAGAAATTATCGAGACCGCGCCGTCCCAATGAGACGTACGGAATCCGGTCCTTGGCCTGAAGAACGTAGAGGGCTTCGCCGTAGAAGCGCTGGTAACGTAGATCGGATTGGAGCGCACTGAGTGTCTTGGCGTTCTCGGTGTGAACCCAAGCCAGTGCGCGCGGCCCTTCGATCTCCTCAAGCCAAAGAAAAGGATCCTCGGTGCCGGTCGCAGGCGCTAGCGTCTGGGACAATCCTGCGGCCATCAAACAGCTCATGGATAGCGACGCTGCGAGAAAAAGCGAACTTTTCATGGGAGTTGTCCTGAAGTTAGCCAGCCGGGCTTAAGTGTCTTGCTAGGTGAGGGGAAGAATTCGGAAGATGCATACTCGGCGTCAAAGCGCGGGCATGCGGGAATTGCGTCCGCTGGCTGTTGATGGAGCAAGCAGCGTGCCGCTTGAATATTGGAGATTCTCCAGGCGTTTCCGCCCCATGTAAGTGTCGACTTTTGGACGTCCGTCTCAAACCTGACAGTCGGTTATTAGTAAGGCGGCATGTTGCGCAGCGGCCGCCTTGCTCATCGTCGCAGTGCGTAGATCCTCGAGGATCGCTTGCGCCGTCCGTTCGGCCACTCACAACTCTGCTAGGCGTAAATTGCCTTGAGCATGTGGCTCACCTCGCAAACGTTGGAAGGGGTATCGCTGAAAGCATTCGGTAAAATTAAACCATGTAGCGTTTTAGACGCGCATCGAGCAGGAATCGGCGAAGCTCTCGACAAGGCCTCTGGAGCCGTCCGAAATGACCGTTCCGGTTCCGGCAAAGATCGCGGTCGATTTTCTTGAGAGGTAGCGCTCCATGCGCAGCTGTTCGTTTTCCTGGCGCAGGCGGGCGATCTCCGAAGCCTGGTTCGCCGACATTAGCGGCGCATGCATGGGGCGCCACGCCGCCAATTTCGGCTCCTGCCGGAGCTTATCCACGCAGCGTCGTAGCATCGAGCGGACGCAACCTGGCCCGAGGCGGAATGGCTCGAGTCGTCAGTGGTATGCGACGCCCGTCGATTTTGTCGCACACTCGCCACAGAGCGCAGAAGTCTGCAGCCACCTGACGAATGCAGCAGGTTCGCATATTTGTCTTTGCCGTCCAGGCCAGCGATCAGATCAAGGGCTAACTGGTGGCGGAGAGGCCGGCATTTTTATTGCAGACGTTACGGTGAGCTTCGTCGTGACACGCTTCAGCCTATTGCCTGGCGAAATGGCCGTGAGGGACGGGAGCGGGCAGCGCAATGCAACGGAGCGTCCTGTCTGGCCAAAATCTTGGGTCGGAATCGCGCTTCAGATTAGGTCGAGGGTGTCGAGGCAATCTACTCGAGAGAGACTGGAGCCGGTCCTCGATCCCGCAGAGGAACGCTTGACGAGCCGCGCCGTGTTGGGCGCAACCATCGGCAATATTCTCGAATTCTACGACTTCGGGACCTACAGCTTCTTCGCAATACAGATCGGCCAAGCGTTCTTCCCGGCAACCGACTCGTTCGCTAGCCTCATGCTTTCACTCGCAACCTTCGGCGCAGGTTTTGTAACCAGACCGATCGGGGCCATCGTGCTCGGCTCGTATTCGGATCGGGCCGGCCGACGGCCCGCGATGACCGCCAGCTTTACCATGATGGGTGCCGCGGTCCTATTGTTAGCTATCACGCCATCGTATGGGACAATAGGACTTGCCGCTCCGTCACTGGTCGTCTTCGCACGCTTGCTGCAAGGCTTTGCTCTCGGAGGTGAAGTGGGTCCGACGACCGCCTACTTGATGGAAGCGGCCCCCGCTGAGGCCCGCGGTCTTGCTGTCTCCTTTCAGCCCGCGAGCCAACAGATAGCGGCGACGGCCGGAGCGTTGGTTGGAGAAATACTCTCGCTCACCATGACAAGCGAAGCGCTCAATGCGTACGGATGGCGGATCGCGCTGTTGCTCGGCGCCGCTACGTTGCCGTTTGGACTTTGGCTGCGGAGCGGCTTACCCGAAACGTTGCATCGGCCCGAGGCGCACGTTCTGTTCACCCAGCCTGGAGGCCAATCGCGTGCCGATCGCCGCATCATGAGCTTGGGATTTGTCATCTTGGCCAGCTGCACGATCACGACTTATATGACGGGATATATGACCACCTACGCGATGAACACCCTCCACGTTTCCGCGCCACTTGCCTTTGCTACCACGCTCATCAGCAATGCGGTCGGAATTGCTGCAGCACTGCTGGGCGGCCTGCTCGCCGACCGCGCAGGCCGTCGTCGCATCATGATATGGCCGCAGGTCACCGCATTGCTGATGACCTATCCGGTATTCTTGTGGATTGCAGAGAGCCGCAGTGCCTTCGCCCTTCTAGGAGGTCTCGGCGCCCTCACCCTGATCGGAACGATGCCGTATAGCGCCTTCTACGTGAGCATGGCCGAAGGTTTGCCCGGGAACATTCGTGGCGGCGCCTTCGCGACGATTTACGCTTTTGCGATCGCGATTTTCGGAGGCACAGCTCAACCGATCGTCACCTGGCTGATCCACCTCACCGGGAGCCCACTCGTGCCCGCCTGGTACATGCTTTTCGCTGCCGCGGCCGGGCTCTTTGCCATGCTTATGATGCCGGAGACGGCGCCACTCAATTTGACGCCCGACCATAAACGAACCTTCCTAACGCCACGACGGCTACCTCGGCATAGCCGGGAAGAATAGACATCCATGACGTCCGAAATGCGAACCATCGAACCGAAGGGCGCTACGGGCGTGACATGGAATAGCTATAGAAATTCGACTAGTTTTAGATCGAGCTGCGGCTCGCATCGGAACACAGCATCGGGATCTAAAACGACTTTCCCGTTTACCCAACCTACGCCGATGCGGCGGCTGCGCGATTGGCGGTGGTCAACGATTGGTTGAAAGTGAGCAATCGCTTTGATCAACTTAAGAGAATTAAGATGGCGCCACTTGCACCATCTGCCAGCGTAACCGTACGGTACGAGGACGCGGCCGCAGTCGGAGCAAGCGGCCGCACGAGGCTCGATCCTCGTTCTCTGCTTGATTTGTTTTCCGTCCTCAGTGTCGCACGCACGAGGGATCGGTCAAACAAAAGAACAGGTCGCAGATACCTTCCAACGGGTCGTCCGCGCACTGAGGATATGATGTATCGGCTACCCCCACCCTGCCGGCAACGGGTTGCGCGGCAACTTTTGCAGCAAAAGGAGGCACCGCCGCCGTTGCAAGCGCGAGGGCGCTCGCCGTCACTAACACAGACTTTTTCATTCGAGAAATCGCTTCCCTAGGTTAGCCCCAACCGTCCTCAAGGGTCTATATGACGACCCTGTAAGCGGTAAAATTGATTTTCTTGATCAGATCTATCTACGGAATGGATAAGCTCGGACATCACCGCGTGGCTCAATCTTAACCCGCTCGGAACCTGCAAATCTGCTTCGTGATCGAACGCTCGACGAGCCTCGGAGCCGTCGATGTATGTCTCGTGGTGCTCGAGCAGAGCGTTTTCTTGGATCATTCTTTTCAACGTCCGAGCGAGACCATAGCCATTTTTCATGGTTGCGAACGTGCGCTTCCCCAAACTCACTTGCGTCACGGTTGGACGCACGATTGCTCCTCAGCGCGTGGGAGGAGTGCGAAGATCGTCGAGGCGATGGGCGACGAGTTTCACACGCGGCTTAACCAACGGCTCGCCGAAGCAGGCCTAACGGGGCGACACCGATGCCGAGCGAACGTTAGGACCTCAAGTCGTTAGCGAGATCGCCCGCGAGATCAAAGGCGCGGTGATGCACCGGGTGCTTAGGGCGCATGGCATCGAGCTGTAAAAGACGGTCAGACCTATATCGCTGTCGTGAGCTCGGACCCTGACTCAATGGACAGTCTCCGCCAAGCTGATCGGGCGGTGGAGGCCCTCTTCGGGCGATGCCGCCGGTCGGTCGCTCGTGACGGCGACTGAACAAGCAGCGACATCACTGACCATGCGTTCATGTATTGGGATTGGGGGGCGGCTCGGCGCGCCATTGCAGTTGAAGCAAAGCACCTTTGACGTCACTCGGCTCGAGACGCTCAAGGAAGAACGACGAGCCCCAGCATCTTTTGGGGGCCAAGGAGGCGTGATGCTGGGGCCGTCGTAGCCTTTTGCAAGAGTAGCAAACAGGCAGCGTTGTTGTGCACCGCCCGGTTTGATTCGTCAAAGCGGCCCGGATAGTCAGCTCCCCTGCACCCGGACCATCCGCGATCTGTTGAAGCTCTGCCGACGGTTTGAGCGCCAGTTTGCCGCGGCCAGGCAGGTGAAAGCACTGTTACATCCGGCGGGCCGCCGGCATCAGGTACATGTTCTCCATCTGCAATACTCGGCGGCCTAACTTCCCGCATCGGCGCCGATGTTCGCTACTGCCCGGAATGGCAGCTTGCTTCCGGAACAACCAACAATCCTCCGGGCCGCCGGCTGGTAACCGTGCCGTGAGGTGTGCTCTCTCCCAGGCTCCGTTCTTCTCCAAGATGGAGCTGAAGGACCAAGGCGCTGCTCAGGCAATGCGCCGAGCCGATTCTAAGGCATGAACGCTGCCACCGAACGGCTCACCGCCGCAAGACAACCAGCTCACTCGATCCGCAGTTGAGCCAGCTGCGCTGAAACGTGCTGCGGATCGGGAAGCGGCTGCCACCGCTGGCCAGCGGCGGTGCTCAACAAGGACCTACAGAACGCAGGAGTGAGCTTGCCGCGGTGGATCACGACATTCTCGTGACCCTCGGCGGCTCGCGCGTTCTGCCAATGCTGATTGTATCCGCGCTGTTCGTCGGACTTCACGTGGCAGGCGGCGAATTCGCGATCGCTAAGCGTTGCCAATTGCGAGGCATGAACCGGCCGCTCGGTATGTATGTGCCCCCACATCGGCCTTGGCATCGCGCCGCTGCGCAGCGCCCTGGGCTGCAGCTTGATCTCGAATAGCTTCCCTGGCTCTCCCTTCAAGGCGCGCGGCGGATCCACTGACTCCAGTTCCCCCGCCGCGCGCAGCTGTTCGAGGTACTTTTGCGATGGAAACGGGTAGGTCTTCATGCAATCACTCGGGATCGCTGCCTTCTGCGCTTTCAATGATCTTGCCTGTCCCTGCAGCTCGGACAACATCCCATTGAGCCGGACTATTTTGTCGTGCACTTCGGGAACTTGCGAAGGCGTGAGCAGGCCACGTCGGCGAGGCTCCTGCAGCGCGGTAACGCAGGCCTCACTTTCGTCGGCCTGCGTCTGCAAGCGCGTAATAACCCGACCCAAGACGTGTTCGGCATCCTCGGGCTTCATCTGGCGCGCCTGCGAGACCGCGCTCTGCTGAGCCGGCAGATCGAACTGCAGCAGCTTGTCCAATCGCTCAAGTAATCCCGCCAGGGCTTCCTTGGACGGCGGCGCCTGCCACATCTGGAGGTGCTCGGTTGCAGCGGATGAGGCGCGTGCTTCCTCCATGGTGGCGAGCTTCTTGGTACCGAGATCTGAGCGCACGATAACCTTGCGCGTCGGAGCCGTAGCGGTATCGGGCCTGGCGAGTTGCGGCTCGGATGAGCTGGCCGTTGAACTCCCCTCGCCTGCAGCCGCCGCGCGCCTTCCTTTTGCTTTTGCTTTTCCTTTTCCTTTTCTGCCTGAATTGCCTTGGCTCACCCCGGCAGTATTTTCCGGCAGCGCAGCCCAAGCCGGCGGTTCAATCGTGGCTGGCGTAGTTGGCTGCAATGCAAGCAGCCGCATGACCTCGTTCGCGGTCACCCACGCCCCTTCCTCGATCTCGTCCAGCAACTGCAGGGGAACTTCAGCTCCCGTTCCGACCTGCCTCAGGCTGGCAACCATGCCGCTCAGCCCAGATGCAAATTCCGAAAGCCGCTCCATGACTCCTTCCAGAACGGCGCGATGCTCCGCGTCGAGCACTGCTCCATCGCGGTGCAGAACGGCGTCGCACGTGGAGACGAATGCCGGAAAAACATCCCCGACGAAGGTCTCGAGCAGACGCACCCGCCCGCTCTCGTCCATCAGGGCATCACGCACGTCTGGGTCGAGCGTGCTCGCTCGCGAGTCAATCAAGAGCTTCGCGAGAGCGATCCGCGTTTGCAGATACACGCACCTCGTATTGAGAGCCCAGCCAGTATGCAGTCTCAGTGCAGCCTCTTCGGCCTTGCGCATCTCGGGCGTGCTGCTTGGCAAGTGGGCAGTAGCCGCACAGACAGACTGTATCCGCTCCAGGCGCAACACCTTCTTTCCCCACCATTCCATGTGGGCTGCATAGTGGTTCGCCACGCTTTTATACGAGCCGCTCACCTGGACGGGCGTACCGGCGCCTTTGATCCTCTCGAGCCAGCCTAATGCTTCCTTTCTTTTCTTCTCCAGCTCGTAGACAATCTGGGTGGCGACTGCGTTACATTCTTCGGCCGCGTCCAGCGTGTCGTCGCGTAGGCGGCGAGCCCGGTCGTCGGGCAGAATGCGACGCGCCAAATTGGCAGGCAGATCCGCGTAGTACTCCAGAAGCGTTGAGCCTGCTTTGACGACTTGATCGATCAGCTCTTGCGCCTCTTGCAAGTTCTGGGCGCGCGTGGCCGCTCGACGACTAGCTTCAAGCTCCTCAAGCAGGCTGCCCATTTTTTGCCTTGCTGCCTTGATCTCGTCCCGCGTTGGCGCCGCCACATCCGAAGTTGAGTTGCCAAGCGCCGCGATTCTGTCTTGAGGTCCAGAGCGCATCCGCTCCAAGACGGCATCGAAAGATTGACTGCGTGCTCCCGGGAAGAGGCTGGGCTCCACGCTCGAACCGCTCACGTCTTCGGTGTTGCCGGCTCCTACGGCCCCAACTTCCGATGCGCCGGGTCGGCCAATGCCTGTCATGGTTCGTCTCCAATAAAAGTCGCGAATGTGCAGCCTGTCTGGATAGACCGCCTGACTGACGACTAGCTGACCAAAAGCGGTCTTGCGCATGCACAAGAAAGCCGATGTCACCTGAAGTTCCATTTCCGCCGGAGCTCTGATGTTGCTGAACAGAGCGATGCGGGTAACCGCGTCGGTGTAAGCAGCCGAGACGTGACCGCGGCTGAGGCTTCCCTGGCTGTGACGCGATCCGGTACGAATCCTGCCCCTTTGCCGGCGGCTCCGTCTACGCCAACTGGGTCAACTCGTCCCACAGGTTCGCAGGTAGCCGGGAGAACACTCGCAGCCCAATCGGCTAATGATGGTCAAGCAGAAATGGCCAGCCTATATAGATTGGCAGACCTGCTGCTAACGGCAAGGCGACTTTGACAGAAGAGCTTAACAACCTGGCGGCCGTACACCGATGACGACGAGATGCAGAAGGTCGATCCAGAATCGATATTTTCCTCGTTCGAACCGGCTGAATCGATCTTTCGCAGATCCTCACGCTGCATTTCGCAAAAGTGCGGCGCCCATCCGGGTCCGGTGAGATCACCTTCATAGAAACATTGCAGCGAGCACACCAAACGCACCGAGAACCAGCCCAATCAGCGAACCGACGGTCGGCACGTCTCTGAAGAGCAGAACCGTGAGTATCGGTTCCACGACCAGGATCGCTCCCACCGATATCGCTACAATGATCCAAATATTCTTCAGATGCATGTAGCCTAGCGCGTATCCGAGAACGAGCAGGATGCCACCCAAGCATACAAGGAGAAACATCGGCCAAAGCATCGCCAGATCGCCACCGGCCCTTCTGAATTGCCTTGAGGCAATTAACTCGGCGAATATCGAAAGAGCTTCTCCAAGGAAAATTGCTGCCACAGCTACAATTTTCAATATCAAGGTCATTGCCCTCTATAGTTTCGGCTATTCGAGGGTGGCCCGGAGACCTGCATCGGAGTAGCCGTTGAGTTCAATTTTCGGCATGCCAAGCGCTTGCGGAGACGCGCGCCTCGCTTCTCGCAGGCCTTTCCAAGCGTTTGCCGGGCCGGTAATTAGCTTCCGACATGCAGCATTGTTTCCGTCGATCACCGCAACTGCGCTCCTTGCAGAAAGCAAAGATGGTTCAGGGCAAGCCCGCTCCGCCGGGCGTGAGCAGAACAACTTTTGCCTAGGCTGCAATCTGCACGGGAAGAGCGGAATAGCCGTGCACGAAGTTAGACGCAATCCGCTCGGGTTCGCCGACAACCTCGAACCCCAATTGCGCAGACAAAATCTCTTCCCAGAGGACTCTCAACTGCAGTTCCGCAAGATGTCGACCAAGACAGCGATGGATGCCGAATCCGAACGAGAGATGCTGCCTCACATTTTTGCGGTCGATCACGAAATTGTCGGCGTCCTCAATGATCTCTTCGTCCCTGTTACCGGAGATGTACCACATGACGACCTTGTCGCCTTTCCTGATCTGTTTTCCGCCTATGATGCTGTCGATCGCGGCGGTACGGCGCATATGTGCGATTGGCGTCTGGTACCGAATAATCTCGGACACGGCGCTTGAGATTAGCTTGGGATTGTCAATTAGCTTTCGCAGCTCGGAGGGATATTGACTCATGAACAGGATGCCCCCGGTAATTGAGTTGCGCGTGGTGTCGTTTCCCCCAACGACCAGCAGAATCAGATTTCCGAGAAACTCGCTCGGCTCCATCTGGCGTGTGGCGGGCGAATGCGCCATCAGGGAAATCAAGTCGAGGCGCGGCTCGGCATCGATGCGCTCGTTCCAAAGCCGGGTGAAATACTCCAGGCACTCGGACAAGATGGTGCTTCGCTTGTCCCAGCTGTCGATTGCATGGCCTGCTTTCGGAGCTGTAACAGCAACGTCTGACCAATAGGTCAGCAGTCGCCGATCCTCAAATGGAAAGTCGAACAGCGTGGCGAGCATTTGCGTCGTCAACTCTATGGACACCATGTCCACCCAGTTGAAGGCCTCATTGCGCGGCAAGCCCGCGAGAATCACCCTGACCCGCGACCGGATCAAGCTTTCGAGCTTCGTCAAGCTTTCCGGTCCGACGATCGGGCTCACGGTATTGCGCTGCTCGGCGTGCTTGGGAGGCCCCATCTTGATGAAGCTCGGGGTCCAGTGCTCGCCAGGCACGTCGACAATAGTGACACCTTGTTCGGACGAGAACGCTTTGTGGTTTGTGTCGACGGCTACGATATCCCGGTATTTCGTCACGGACCAATATGGACCATGAGCGCTGTCTTGACAGTAGTGAACGGGATCTTCCTTTCGTAGCCGCTCAAAGCAAGCCCACATGCTGTCGTCTCGAAAGCGCTTACCATCGCTTACATCCAGCTTGCTCAGCGGGATAACACACGGATCCTTGGCCCCATAATCTTCCGATCGCCTTGTCATGATCATCTCTGCAGATTCTGCTCTCGAGAGTTTACGGCGTGGTGCGATTCGTCGCCTTCGAGCTGCCGCAGCGCTCGGCTGCGACGGGCCGCTCGACCAGGCTACCTCACAGTGCAGCTAGCCTCGCCCTACCATGTCGGGCAGTAAGGATCGCGTTGACTTTCCAAGTCGATCTACTCAAAGGATCGGCGAGAGCTCTCAGCGCTGGTTAGAGATGGCGTGCGCTGGAGCCAACATCAAGCCGAGTACACCTTCATAAGGTGACCCTCGCTTTGGGATACGGATAGCTTTCTCAAGGTCATGGATGGATAGTCGCCTGGCTAGGACTGTTCAGGCAGACCGATCCAGATATCCGAAGGACCCTTCACGAGAGTATCTTGATCTGGAACGTAGATATTATCGAAGATCCTGAGACCATGAGCCGTTGCCGCTCCCAAAATTATGAAAGGGAGCTCGACTTGCTCCAGGTCTTCGAAGTTGTTAGCGTCGACGACTCGAACAAACTCGAGTTTAAAGTGCCGGAACTTGATCTGAGATGTGGCGGACGCGACCAGATCCTTCACACTAGATGCCCCTTGGGCGATCTCTTTCCTCGAATGGTTGAGTGCCGTGAAAAGGCAGGACAGCTCATCAAGTTCGGAACGGCTAAATCGTCTCAGACGCGACGAAATGGGCACTCCGTTCTTGTATCTCACGGTCGGCACAAACCTTATCTCGCAATCCAGAAGGAGATCTGCGACGGCGCGCTTCACCAGGATCGCCTGACCGATGTCTTTCAGGCCGAAGTAGCTGCGGGTCGGCTTTGCATAGCAGATCCAGCGGACTGCCCCGGTAACGGCTTCCTGCAAATAGGCCTCGGGTCCCCCTAGACGCAAATGACAGTCGCCTTGCGATACAAAGGTTCGATAGCCAGGCGGGAACATTTCGGTGTCGTTTGAGGAAATTACGGCAGTTGCTCCCGAACGCAATGCAAGTCCAATATCGTCGTCCAAATTGAAGTCGTAGCTCCCACCCGGTCTAAGCTGGATCTTGTTCGGGTAGACTGTGACGATCGCGACGTCATTTTCCGATGCCGCCCTTTTGATCAGTTCTGCATGCCCAAGATGCAGGGCTCCGAGAGTATGTACCGTCCCGATAGTCTGCCCTGTTCTCGCCACCTCCCGGATGAACGCTTTACCTGCGGAAAGACATGCCAGATGCATTTTCTACTCCAGTCTCTTTGAATGCCAAAAGAGCGTCGGTCGGATCGCACAGAAGGTCTGCCCTGCCTCTCGTATCCGACGATGCCAGGGAGGCCCATAGCGCTTAAGCGCTCGCTCACAGCACGAACGACCGCCCAGACCTGTCCTAAGCTCGCCGACACTGCATGCCTTCTATTTTGCAGTCTCCGAATCCGTCAGGTAGACCCTTCTCGACCTCGTCTGATCAAGGATGAGAATTCAGTCAGATAGCTTGATGACGCGCGCGGCTGATCCCCCTTCAGAGCGGCCTGTAGGCCCGGACATCGGTCTGCAAAGAACGGTGGCTCGAATGTGGTTATCTTAGCGCCCGAAAAGTCCACCTTTACAAAGCTTGCCTGGAACGGCGACATCCCACTCAGGTTCGCCTCGCGCAAGGACGATTGGTTCATGCGAACGTACGCGGCCCGCGTTGCCTCCAGATTGGTTCTCGTCATTCCTGCGGCCAGATATGCCTGAACGAGATTCGATCCTTCGAGATTTGCCTCATCCAGCGCCATCGATTGCGGGGGATCACCGGTGATCATCGACCTGTAAAGGTAAGCATTGGATAGGTCTGCGCGTTCGAGATCGCAGTCGCGCACAACGGTAGAGCGGCCACGAAAGCCCGATAATTTGGCGGCTCGCATTGTGCTCTCTGTTATAGAAATGCATTCGCCTGATGCCAGAGACAGGTCCGCTCCGTCGAGCTCGCAGGAATGAATGGATGCACCGTTAAGCACGGCACCGACGAGGTTTGCGTTGGACAAGCTTACGGACAAAAGCCGTGCCTCGGTCAGGTCCGTCTGCTCAAGCTCCGCATTTGGAAGATTTGACAAGTGAATATCAGCAAATGGTGCGCACATGCCTCTCGCTGCGATGCGGCCGCTTACCTTTGAGAATCTCAGATACGGAAGATGAGCGCCTTCGAGGACAAGACCGTCGACCGAGGTGGGACGCACAATCGATAAACAGTTCCCCTTTGACTGGAAGAACGAGCAAGACGCCAGATGTGATTTCGTGATCGTGAGTTGACTCAGCTTGGCAAAGCGGAAGGAAGCGGAAGGAAGGAAACATTCATTAATGGTCGAACCCTGTAGCTCCGCGCCATCGAATACAGCATCACTCGCGTCGCATTGGTAAGCGAGAAGTCCGCTGAGCATGGCGTTATCGAAGCGTGTCTTTTTCATGCTGCAACCGTGAAACAGGCTGCCTGTTGCATCAATTACATTGCGCAGACTGGCATCGTCGAAGTTGCACACCTGCGCTGCAATCGCATGCATATACGCAAAATCGAGCTTGGCCCCACGGAAACTTGCCCTCTCTAGCCCCGGACAGATAAGATTCGCCCCAGAAAGGTCTGCCCGATCCAACTTTGCTCCGTAGAGCTGCGCACGATTGAGGGTACAGCGTCGCAACGGGAAGTCTGACAGGTCGTGGCCGTTAAAGTTCTCGGACGATAGCTGCAAGCCAATCCCGGTCCTTCCGATCGCCTCTTCGGTTCGCCTCCCAACCGCGGCCACCGCGCGCAGCCGATCGGCAGCTCGGCTCCAGTACCGAACAAAGTCGCCATCTGATGATAGATTGTGCTTCGGATCTGACCAGTGCTCTGCCCCTTCATTCGCGGTGCACTCACTATCAGGGCCGATCGTTTGCGACATGACGATTCCGTATTGCCCGGATTACGGGGGGCCTGTTATCGACCTCTCTTGCTCCGCCTTGAAGGTAAGCTATGCGACCTGTGGCGAACTCGTCGGCGAAATGACGACACGATGCCTCGATGAGGCGCCTATTGTGTCGGTGACCTCCGCAGCGGGCACGCTTGAGCACGTCATCCGAATTCTAGTCATGCGCCCCCCACTGCCGCGCGCTGACGTTGTTCACCGAGTCCGGCAACGTCGACAACGCAACCGTCTTTTGACATTGCCGTCCAGTCGTTGCGATTTGTCTCGTCGGCTCTTTTAGGCAAATCCACTTCGCTCTCCATCAAACCGAATGCGAAAACTTCAGGGCCTTGCTTGTTTTTTCAGAATGGACCCACGGCTTCCGGGCGAAAAAGTGATCGTTCGCAGGGCTGAAGTGGGCCCCTACTTGGCGTTACCTCATTTCTGATAGCAATGACCGTGCCAGCCGCATCAGTTGCAATTAACGGCTGAATAGGCGTCATGAAATCAATATTGACGCCGAATGTTTTGAACCTGACAAACACACTCTCGTTGTCAGGGACCGCACCATGATGGCAAGGCTATCGTGAAAGCGAAGATTGCGAGCTCGCTTGCACGGGCGCAAGAGCCGCCTGTCCTTTGCGAGCACGCAATCGATGACTTGCAATCCGACAATTGCGGATCGCCGAGCTCAGGGTTAGAACTCGGCTCGCCCTGCTCCCGCGCGCCGACCGGTCCATCTAATGGGAACCCGTGCCACAGACTGTCCTGTTCGAGCGGTGAACGAGCGCGTAATCGTGACCAACTCGGCGCGCAAAGGCGAATGCCCCGCGATCGGAGATGGATAATGATTTTATGATAAAGAATCGGATTCGAAGGCGTTCATGCGATGCCTTCTTCGAGGATCGTAGCTGAATGACCTATCTGGTGGTCGCGCACAAGACGCGGCATGGCGGCGATAAGGCTCTTGGTATATTCAGACGCTGAATTGCGAAATATCTCTTCAGTGGCGCCACTATCGACGATTCTCCCCCGGCGCATAACTATGACGCGATCGCTGATGTGACGAACAACACTGAGATCATGCGAGATGAAGAGATAACTTACGCCGACGCGGTCCTTCAGATAGCCGAGCAGGTCCAAGACCTGGGCCTGGATCGAGACGTCGAGCGCCGAGACCGGCTCATCGCAGACGATGACGGCAGGATTTGGCGCAATCGCGCGGGCGATCGCAACGCGCTGGCGCTGACCGCCCGAGAGCTCGAGCGGTCGTCGGTCCAGCAAGGCCTGGGATAGCCCGACCAGGTCGAGCAGCTCGATAACGCGCTCCTGCCGCTTGCGCCGTGTCTCAACGTCGCTCGAAAGGCTGTCGGCTAGGATGCGTCCGACCGTCCAACGTGGATCAAACGAGCCAAGAGGATCCTGGTAAATGGTCGATAGTGACCGCCGCCGAGCCCGCCGTTCGCGCTCGGCGAGCGCGGTCCAAGGCCGGCCTGCAAACTGAACGGCTCCCTCGTCAGGCTCCTCGAGCGCCAGGACCATGCGCGCCATCGTTGACTTTCCTGATCCGGACTCACCTACGATGCCCAAAGTCTCGCCGGATCGCAGTTCGAACGAGACGCCGTCCACAGCCGTCTGTAAAGTGCCGTCCGGGCCCTTGAAGCGCTTCACCAGACTTGTCGCTTCGAGCAGGATGGGACGAGATTTCGGTGGGGATTGCACTTCTGGCTGCGTTTGCCGGGCAGGCGCACGCACAATAGTGGATGGTGAGAGGCGTGAGCCGCGCGGCCGGCCTGATGGCACGGCGTCCAGCAGCTGCTTAGTATAGGGGTGCTCCGGATCTTTGAATATTTGGTCGGCGTTACCGCGTTCGACGACCTCGCCTTCTCGCATGACGAGGATCTCATCCGCCACGCGGGAGACCACTGCCAGATCGTGACTGATCAGGATCAGAGCCTTGCCCCTCGTTTTGGTCTCCTCAAGGAGCGACAGCACATGAGCTTGCGCCGTCACATCGAGAGCGGTCGTCGGCTCGTCGGCGATCAGGATGCGGGGATCGAGCGCAAGTGCCGAAGCGATGAGAGCCCGTTGACGCTGGCCGCCGGATAACTGATGCGGCAGCTGCTCGGCCTTGGTCTCGGGGTCGGGGACACCGACGAGCTTAAGAAGAGCAATGACGCGCTGCGCGAGTTCCTTGCGCGATGATACCGCGCCGTGGAGGAGCAAGCCTTCACCGATCTCTTTGCCGATCCGGCGAAGCGGATCAAGTGAGACGAGTGCATCTTGTAATACAAAGCCAATCTCGTTGCCGCGGATGCGCCGCCAGGCACGATCGCTAAGACCCATCAGGCTCGTTCCGTCGAAGCTTAGCTGGCGTGCATGAACATTGGCGTAGCGACCAGCGAGGCCTATGAGAGCCCGCGCAGTCACGCTCTTGCCCGAGCCGGATTCACCGACAATCGCAAGACACCGTCCCGGTCGGAGGGAGAAGGATATGCTGCGCACAACCGCTTTCTCGTCGGTGGCGCGACCGAAGGAAACACGCAGCGAATCGACCGTGAGGAGGTCTGGCTGCTGCGGGACAGGCTGTAGCCGACCCTGTGACATTCACGTTTTTCCTTCCAGACGGTCCTGTAGATGGCGCCCGATGATGGTGAGGCTGAGGGCAAACGCCGTAACTGCCAAACCGGGTATGATCTCCAGCCACCAGGCGTAGATTACATAATTGCGCCCGGCATTGAGCAGCGCGCCCCATTCAGGCGCCGGGGGAGCGACGCCGAGTCCAAGAAAAGCAAGAGCGGAGGCCCATATAATCGCCTGACCTACGCCGATCGTCATCATTGCCGTCAGCGGGTTCATGGCGTTGGGAAGAATATGCCTCCAGATGATACGGGGAAATGGATGGCCCAGCACCTTAGCGGCCTCCACATACCCTGTCCCCTTGATGGCAAGCACCTGGCCCCTGATCATGCGCGCATAGCCCGGCGCTGTGCTGATTCCGACAGCTATGACCTCAGTCAATACCGACGGCCCAAAAACGGTCACGAACACAAGGGCGAGCAGGAGCGTGGGAATTGCGAAGAGCATATCGACAAGCCGGCTCAGGATGCTGTCGCATACGCCACCAGAAAGTGCGGCGGCGACGCCGAAAACGATCGCAATGGACATGCTCAGCGCCGTCGCGCCTAGTCCAATAGCCAGCGATTGGCCTGCGCCCTCGACTACTCGAGAGTAAACATCTCGACCCAATTGATCAGTTCCCAACCAATGGGCGATCGACGGAGACTGCAATGACGATCTCAAATCAATAGCGAGCGGATCGTGCGTCTGCAGCACCTTTGGCGCCACAGCCGCGAGGGCAAAGAGGCCAATGATGATAAGACAGGCGGCAACTCGGAACGGAACATGGCCGACGATTGTCAGGACCTCTTTGAGCGAACGAGACACGGTGGCTTCGGCGAACATGCTTATGTCAACCTGATCCTCGGATCGACCACCCGGTAAGTCAGATCGACAATCAAACTAACAAGAACGAACAGGCCCGCAGAGACCAGAACAGCTCCCGAGACAATCGGAACGTCTCGCGAGGACGTTGCAGCAACAAGGACTCCACCTAGGCCTTGACGGGCGAAAACCACCTCGATCAAAATCGCGCCCGAAAGCAGTTTGCCGAGCGCCCAACCTGATAAACTAATGCCAGGCAATGCGGCATGGCGGAGGACGTGGCGAAGCCTGACGCCGAAATCACTCATGCCTCGGGCCCGCGCGGACGTAACGAACGGCTGCTCGAGCACGCGCGTGAACTCATTCTGAACGACTTGTCCGAAAAAGCCCGATAATTCAAGAGCCAACGCAAGTGCCGACAGAATGAGCCCGGCCGGAGAACTTCCACCGATGACCGGAAAAATGCGCAGCTTTACCGCAAAAACAACCAGCAGAATTGTGGCCAGCCAATAGGGCGGCGCGGTCGCAAAAAAGACCTGCGTGTCATTGAGCAACTTCGCCCACATGTTGTCTCTGCCGGCGATGAACAAGGTCGTCAGGACTGCGATAATCCATGCGAACAGCAGCGCGGTGACCGCCAGAATAATGGTAGGGCCAATCTGTTCCGCGATGATCCCTGCGACAGGCCGATGCTGCTGGTACGACTCGCCAAAGTCTCCATGCGGGATTCGCAGTATGTATTTTCCGTATTGAACCGCGAGCGGTTGATCAAATCCGTATTTCGCATTGATCGCCGCAAGTTCCGCCGAGGACGCGACTCCGACGTTGCCGCTTGTCGCATTGATGATGATCTGGGCGCGGTCCCCAGGGAGCACACATTGGATCAAAAACGCGAAGGTTGCGGCAGCCCACACCACGACCACACCGGAGAATATCCGGCGCGCGAACCAAACAATGGGATGATGGGCTGCTATTTTCACGGCGTCACTTCCCATCATCGAAATGAGCGTCATAGAAAACGGGTTCGCCGACCGAGCCGCGGTCCAGCCAAACGTCTTTGAGGTTTGGCTTGGTCGCCAACGTTACGTCCAGCACCGTGAGGCCAATCACAGGAGCCTCATCCACGATCTTCCGTTCCGCCTGCTGATAGAGGGCGGCACGTTGCGCCCCATTGAGTTCCTGCTCCGCCCTTTGAATGATGTCCCAAAGCGTCAGATCTTGATAGCGTGAGGGATTGAAGCGATTAGTCTCGCCCTTCTGATCGGGCTTCCACGAGATCCGGAATATCTCCGCGCCGGGGGCAACCCAATAGAGGAGAACAATCTCATAATCATCGGGTCCGAGGTTTTTTCCTGCGAAGAAATCAGCTGGATTGGTAGGCTGAAGACGTACGTCAAAACCGGCCGCTCTTGCCTGCTGCTGGATAACTTGCAAGGCTTGCTCGCCATCTGGCTTCAGAAAAGCGTTCGAATAGGACACGCGCACGATGAGCGGGTTGCCATTCTTAACACGAACGCCGCTAGGATTACGCTCGGTCCAACCCGCCTGGTCAAGCAATTGATTGGCTTTCCGAATATCGTACGTATACGATTGCCCGAGCTCAGGCAGGTATTCCGGCGAGCTCTGACTCAGCGCACCGTTGCCTTCAAATGGCAAAGAGCCAAGGAATGATGTGTCGACTGCGGCCTTCCGGTCGGTAGAATAGGCAAACGCCTTGCGGACGAGCACATCGTCAAATGGGGGCCGTGCCGTATACAACGCCAGGCGCAGAGGGGTACCGCCAGTAATGTGCCGCAATATTGGAAAACGGGAATTGGCCTCCTTCCATGCGATAGCTGGGATATCGTATATGGCGTCGGTCTCGCCCGCGATGAACGAGCCATACCGCACGGTCTGATCTGGCAGGAACTTCCAGCTGATTCCGTCAATGTAAGCCGGCCCTTGATGTTTGGCGGTGGCCGGCGCCGAGTTGTAGTCGGGATTGCGGCGGAAGGTGACCTCCCGTCCATGACGCCATTTGTCGACAATGAATGGACCTGAGCCGACTGGGTTCTCGCAGTTTACCGCAAGTCCGCGTTTGAGCGCGGAAGGTGAGAGAATGCCTTGCGAGGATTGAGCAAACACGTTCAGCAAGGGTTGAAATGGCACCTTCAAGGTTACCTGTAACCTCAGAGGAGCGATTGCTGTTGCCGATTCGAAGCTATCGCTAAGATACGGAGCAGCAGTCGGATTACGCAGATCAGGGTCGTTGCTGAGCCATCCGTTGATGTTGTCCGCAATGGCCTGCGCATCCAGAGAAGTGCCATCCGTGAACTTCACATTCGGCTTTATCTCGAATGTGTATATCTTCTTGTCATCGGAAATTGTCCATGACTCGGCCAGCCATGGCATAATCTTGCCATCCTCGCTGCGGGCGACCAGATTATCGCTGTATTGGCGTTGCAGATACCATTGCTGCACCCATCCTCCGAAGAGGCACGCCGGCTCCTGAAAGTGCCCGTAACGAATAACGCCTCCTCGCTTTACGCTCCCGGCTACCCCTTCTTGAGCATGAATACTTGACGGCAGTTGCGACAGGCCCAAGAGCACGAGGAGGGCCGCCTTCACGGTTCTTGCTGGATAGTCCGACTTTCCAGTGAATCGCCTCGTTGACCGCGCATTCGACAAATGCATATCCAGTCTCCAAATCATTTGATGTTGAGGAAGCGTCATAGCGGTGGGCTAGCTGTGGCTCGTGCCGGCCCGAAAGGAATGGAAAGCCCGAAATGCTCTCGCAGCGTCTGCCCACGATATTCTTTGCGAAAGAGCCCGCGCTTCTGCAGGATGGGGACCACATTGTCGACAAACGCCGAAGTGCCATCTTGCAGCACGTCCGGAATGATGTTGAAACCATCAACCGCGCCAGCGCGAAACCATGCCTCAATCGAGTTTGCGATCTGCTCGGGCGCACCCACGAGCACGCGGTGGCCAAACGCTTGAACGCTGCTAACGATTTCGCGAACCGTCCGACCTTGACGCGCCAGAGTCTCAATCGTGCGATGGTGACCGACAGAAAACGGAACATCATCTGCAGCAGGCAAGATCTCCTCCGGGATTGGCCTTTCGAGGCTGAGCTTCTCGACTGCCACGCCCATGCTTCGTGCAAGAGCAGCGATGGCGCGCTCCATATCGAGGAGTCCGTCAAGGTTTTTCTTGCGACGAACCGCTTCTTCCTCGGTACCCCCGATACAGGTGACAAGGCCTGGCAGGATGAGCGGGGCCGCAGGGCGGCCGAATTGCCGAGAAAGCGCGCGCAGGCGCTCTGCCTCCTGCATCGCCGTTGACAAGTCCCCGGCTGCCGCAAACACGACATCTGCACTGCGGGCGCCAAGCCGTAATCCGGGATCCGAACCGCCAGCCTGAACGATGACTGGGTGGCCTTGAGGCGAAGCGGGATGCGTAAGTGGGCCCCGGATGCCGAAACTATTGGTAGCGGGATCGAGCAGGCGAAATTGGCTCTGATCTGCGTAAACGCCCGCAGCCTGATCGGCGATGACTATCTCGCCGCTCCAGCTCAGCCAGAGAGCACGGACCGTTTCAACGAAGTCCTCCGCACGTCTGTAGCGATCCGCTCGCCCAACCTCTCGGCCGCCAAAGTTCGCAACCGTCGCCGGACTCGACGTCGTGACCGCATTCCACGCAACGCGCCCGCGGCTGATGACATCGAGCGATTGGAAGCGCCGGGCAAGATTGTATGGTTCGTTGTAGGTAGTCGACGCCGTCGCAATCAGACCAATCCGATCCGTTTCACGTGCAATCACAGCGAGAACCATCGTCGGTTCGAGCCCATTAAGCGGCGGCTGGTGCGTGATGTCGGAACTTATCGCGGGGGTGTCGGCGAGGAATACAGCATCCATCAGACCATGCTCCGCAATCTTCGCAGCGCGGACGTAGTGCTCGATGTCGAAAAAGGCGCTTGGATTCGTGCCCGGCCAGCGCCATGCGGCGGAATGACCACCGGCACCATGAAGATTTAAGCCAAGATGAAGCATGGAGTTACCCGAAGACATAACCGTCACTCATGCGGCGGCATCTGAGCTGCTTGGCGGGCCTTGTGGACAGCCAGGGTGCGCTTTCGCGCAAGCGCACCTTGCATGTGCTCCGGGCAGCCAATTTGAGGGATAGACAACAAACAGCCGGCTGATGTGAGAAGAATGTCACCAAAGAAGCTTTTGGTAGGTCTTGCGATCTTCTCCGAGCGGGCGCGGCCAAGAAGAGCTTCGACCACGCTGGTTGCCGATTGACACCGACGTGACAGCTTGTCTCCAGCGGCGGGTTGCTTCCACACGAGTACATTCACATCGGCTCTCCAGAATTCATCAAGAAGCCAGCTCCTTTTCAGGAAGATGTTTGGATGGGATTCGCGATCGAAACGTTTGGACTCCCGACCGAGCGAGCTAATGATCATGCTAGAGGATCTTTAGAGGTCCAGACCATGCAAACGCAATAGTTGAGTATTTCAATCTACTATCGTCCCTTGGCATCCTCTTCTATTGCCGTTTCTAACCTTCCCTCGCGTAATCCCAAACGTTCTCTGATCAGGCTCACCGAACACGCGCTGCGTAATTGCAGCAGCTGCAATTGGGAGCGCCGGCGGCGCCGCGAAAAAGATAACCGCGATGCGATCGAGAACACACGGCAATTTTGGACGCGACATGATTGGTCGACCGCTTGCTGCCGCGCTGCAAAGTGACATCCCATCAATAAGGCGTCGCCAAGCCCAGCATCAAATAATGCGATGAACCATTCGAGATTATAGATGCCGCGTTACGGCAACGCTTCGAAGCTGCGCTGGACTCGAGGATGCTGGAGCGTCGTTAACTCTTGCGCGCGCGGCGCATGTCCTCGCGTAATCTACGCGTGTGATGACGCACCGCCAATTTGCCAAAAAGGCCCGTCTTCACGGCCCCACGAGCGCGCCGATATGTGCACGGGACTCAGCTACCTTGGACACAGCCGCCTTTGAGCATCAAGAATCGCGGCGCATCAACGTCGACGAAATCACCCAGCTGATATCGGATCGCCTCACTTACCGGCACATGGCAGTGGGACGCCTCGGGATGGATCGTTCGTGGTCTTGTCACGTCTGGTTGGCAATCCAACGTCTCGTGGCGGATGTCTGGATTGAATTGCATCGAGCGGGTCGTGTTTTGCGACCAGCTTTCGCCGCGCCCGCGCAACTGCCGCCCCAAACAGCAGTCCCAACAAAGCACAATGAGCTTCAGGCCAGACCGGCGCAATCACGAGCCCGATGGCTGCGGCATCGGCTACTCGGATCAGAGCTAGCCCCTGGACGAGCCTTTCAACGACATCGACTTGCGCACAATGCAAGCTGACGCAGATAAACTTATCCACCCAGCGCAAGCTCACCGATTGCAGCTCTTTCGCGCACCGCTTCTCCCAGACCATTCACACCGCGCTGCCGTGGAGCTGGACAGGGGCGAAGGGTCCATCTCGCCAAACTCAACTCTGCAATGAACAACAGGCCCGCCAGCACAGCTGGCAAGGGCCCGGACTTTACTTCAACCAATGGGCCTGGTCAGCTATTCGACAGCTAAGCCCTTTAGCATAGTAACATCTCTATCGGACTAGCAGGCCCACTTGATGGCTCAAGTCCTGGAGGAGAAGGACCTGGATCCTGGCTCAGCCCGTTCCGCACGCCCTCAACATACCGTCCGCTGCAATTTTATCGAGAGTTGCGCCCGGCTCAGCCTCTGATCCTCATCGGACCAACTTTGCTCGATGATATTGACAAGGCAACCAGTGAGAATGGAATGGACCCATTTGACAAGGTGAACCCGTCCGCGGCTCGCATCAGTTGCGTCGAGCCGCAACAGGAAGAGACCGCGCGGCAAGCAGACTTTGAGCTGCGGCTTAGAGAGCATCGGCCAGTCCTCCAGCACCAGCTTCAGCCGGCGCTGGATCGACCCGAACTGCAACGGATGGCAATAGGAGAGCGGACCTTATCCCGAAGAACGAACGGTGTACAGCCGCATCCTTTGTAAAAGCGCGCGCTCAACTCGCCGTAACGCTGACCTGCGCGAGCCTTGCGGAACTCAGAAGGGAAATCGAACTCGCCGCGTAGACGTCAACGCCATGGTCAGGAGCGACTGGACCGTCGACCGGCGGCGTGGATGGTAGCCGCGTTCACGACGACGTGGTGGCATCCTCATACTTGGAGCTGCAGCGCTTCCAAAACCACGCTAGCCATCCAAGCCGCGCGGGTTCGCCAATCAGAGTGCAATGGCCCATTTGCGTTCCATGGCGGCTTCGCGTTTCGACGCCGCCCCCTGGAATATCTGGGGAGGCCAACGACTCGATCTGGGTCGCGCAGCGGCAGAGCACATGAGGGGCGACACCACTTCTTCGCCCTTTGTGTCGCTGTCCGAGGAGGCCTCCCAATTGCTCCTCTCGCCAGACGACGACAACGAGTATGGCGCCAAAGTGATCGCGGAAAATGCGAATGAGTTGCACACGTACACGGTGCCAAGGATCACCGCTTGGACGGCTGACGAGATCGTCAGTATTCTTGAGGACGGGACTGAGGATGATGAACCCAATCTGGCCTGGGTGAGTGATACCACAACTGAGGAGCGCGAGGTACTGTTTTTGGGCGGGAATCTGGAGGACTATCGGACCGCGAGCGCATCGTACTTTCCGCCCGGCCAGATCAGGTTTTGGAAAGCTAACGTGGGTAGCGAAAGAACGAGGAAACGAAGCGAGCGGACTGCAGCATGGATCGAAACAACGCGATCAACCCAGCGTATAAAGATTCCGCTACGTCAGATACCACGGTTGAACAACCCAAAGAACCGCAAGCGGTGTTCGAGCAACACTTGCGAGAGGTGCGACAGCTTGGCCCGGTATATTCCCATAGCGGGCTTTATGACATCACCGAACAAGACGATCGCCTCATCCAAGCAGCGTCTGGTGCCGCCCTTCACCGAGGCCCACCGCCAAATGCGATTACCATTGAAATCTATGACCGTCGGCTTCGCAAATTGGCAGAGCTGCTGAAGCAGTCTGGTCACTCGATTGCTGAGCTCGATGACGACACGTTGCTCGAGCGCTCCAAGACGCTACTGCCAAAAGACAAGGTGATCTTCTCTGCATTGTCAATGGTGAGTAGGTACCGGGAGCCCAGCGATACCGCTCCGCCGCTCAGAACACATTATCGTCCGTCTAAGGAAGATACCAATCTCATCAGAGAGGCGACCGAGGCGGCCTTTGGTCGAGCAATGGACGCAAAAACCGCTGGAAATTACGCTAGCGGTCTCCGCAAGCTAGCGGCAGCACTGCGCCCCTTGTCGATTGCCAAGCTCAGCCACAAAGCGCTGCTCGGCTATGCCGATGCTTTGTTTCCGAACGACAAGAAGCTCATCTACGCGTTGAACAGGCTGAACGACTACCGCCGAACCGCCGGGCGGGACAACTCGCCGAGTTACGTGGGCGATTCGCGCCGGTCAATGCAGCCGGCCGCCGATTTGCCGGTCCAGCTTTTCGAACGTGAGCAGCCTTTAGGGAACGCGGACGGCTCATTGCCGGCGGGCGGCTTCAATGCTCAGCAGTTTTGGGAGGGAACGGGTTTAACCGCTCGTTCTCCCGCGCAACGTGTCGCCCAGAATAGGCTTTGCGACGCTGTGCGCCAAAACAATGTGCCTCCACCTTCCAGCGTCGATGAGCCGGCACTTTGGCAGGGAATGCGTGTCGCCCCCTCGCCCCTGCAGAGTTTCGCTCAGGAAGCGCTTTTCGATGCGGCCGATCGCGAGGGCCTGCCGCCAGTCAATGCACCGGTGCTTTGGCCGAGCATGAGTTCGGTCGCCTACTCACCCGTGCAAGATGTCGCCCAGGAACAGCTTTTAGGTGCAGCTGATCGCGAGGGCTTGCCGACGACGCTCTACGATGCGCCGGTGCGCTGGCCAACTGCCGGTTCAGTCACCCATTCGCACGTGCAAAGTGTCATCCAGCAAGAGCTTTTCGATGCCGCGGATCGAGACCAGTTTGCGCCTGCTTTCGATCTTCAGGCATCGAAATTATGGGGGGCAACGGAGGCGACAACCCATAGCGCCTGCGGGGCGGACCCTTTCGATGCCGTGATTTGGCAGCCCAGCTCACGGCCGCAGGGTCCAGCTTCTGAAAAAGACTTTGGACGGATGATGAATCAAGATGGGGAGAGAGCCGGCGAGAGCTTTGACGCCTCCATGGCCGTTACCGAAGGTTTTTCCCATGGCAACCAGCCCGCGACGGACATGATGCGTTCCCGGCTCAGCCGCTGGGGTCAGATGCCGGATGCAGCACAGCGGGTTAAGACCTACAACATTCACGGTGAACGCTATACCGGCGTGTTAGGACCGCGTGGGGGTAGCGATCTTCAGCTCATCCATCTGCGCTCTCCTGCTGTTGGCGATACATTTGACGTTTCATTCGCAGTGCCCAACGATTTTTCTCATCGCACCCAGCTCGCTCCCGACATGATGCTTTTCAAGCTGGGCAAGTGGGACTTCTTGCCTAATGCGCAATATCCGCTCATGAACTATGAGATTGGTGGGGAACGCTATACGGCCGTGCTGGGGCCGAGAGGATCCAATGACGTTCAACTCATCCATCACCCAAGGTTCGCTCTGGGGAGTGAAGCTGCGTCGGTGACTCCGATGGCTTCCCCGCATACCTACGACGGCCTCGCATCTGGGCTTGATCGGCCCTCCGGGTTCGAATTGCAGGCGGCGAACCTCCAACCGCCGTCCGCCGCGCCCCCCTCGGGCCACCACCCGCTCCCGCAAGTTCCTGAACTCGGAGAGTGGTTCGGCCTAGACTGGAGGCACGGCCCGCGAGAAGCTTCGACTCTCGTGATTGACATGCTTCAAAACCTGGGCCTTCTGCCGAGCCAGGGCGTCCCCATGACCCGCTTTTTGATCCATGGCGAGCCCTACACGGCTGAAAGCCTACCCGGTGGCCGCGTTCTTCTCTTCCATCGGCCGCAATTTGGCTGAGCGATATGCTGTCGGCACCTCGGGCAGCCCCACAAGCTCCCGAATCCACTCGAATCGCCTATTTTCGGAAATCAGAACCGCGTCCGAACGACAATTGAGACGGCGAGTAAACCACGTAGCCGCCATTCACAGCATGATCTTAAGCGGGGTGGTTCAATCACCCTGCGGCTGCATCCGGCAGCACGGAAGGTTCAAGTGAAGAACCCCAAAAGACGCGGCATGAAAGATACCAGCTCATCCTGGGCGGGCCGAGGGTCGAGCGAAATCATCGCGAGCCCGCCGCTTGATCGGCTTGTAAATACACTCCCAACAGAACCGCGGAGGGCGCGGGGACGTACCTTGCCCCGCTCATCTGGAGCGTTCGACTGAGAAGCCGGGGCTCCAACCCATATGATGACATCCCGAACCGCCGATCCTCCAATCGCTGAGACGAATGGAGATCGACGGCCCTCACGCCCAACGTTGGTCAAACAGCAGCAACTTGGCGCAACTCGGATCCTTCACGATTCGGATCAACTCTTCGGAGCGCCCCTCTTCTCTGTGCTCTTCGTTACCAGATGAACTTTGCGCCATCCGGCAGTTCGCAGATGAATTCGCCTTGGTTCACAAGCTCGGCGGTTCCGACAACAAGCTTCGAGGCTCGCACCGTCAGCTTGCCTTCGCGGCTAAGGCTATGGCGGATGTACTCGGTCACGGCATGTCCAGAGCTGTCGACCGTTTGGTGAGCATTGGAGAAGCTGATTCCATTCTGGACCGTCACCCTGAATGCATTGATAACCAGACCGGCCTGCGTCGCCGATGCAGGTTTGCCGACCTCCGCGGGGCTACAGTGGCTCATGTCCAGTATGAGCTTCACATTCTTCCCCGCCTGCAGGGCATTGAGCACCTCGGTGTATTTCGGCGAGGGCTCATCGGCTCTCGCCAGAGCGCTAGCGCTTGCGACCGAAAGCAAGGACAACAGGATCGTCAGTCCTTTGCCGGTAATTTTCATATGCTCTTCTCCCTCGATAAGTACTACAGCTTACGTTTTTCAAGATGTCGTGCTCGCGCGTTGCTTGGCTTTCATTCAGCAAGCGCGCTCGCACCTGTACAAAAACAGCCTGCCGCAATCAGGCGCAAGTAGTTGCGACGGCTATTCCAACATCACAACCTCGTAGGTCAGGTTCTGGGAGGGTTCGTCTCGCGGGCGTCGACAACGATTTGTTCGATGGTCGGCCGCTTGGAAACCACAAACGACGAGCGGTCGCGCTGGTCCACTCGGGCGTAATGAGCGAGGACATGCAGCCGTCCCATCTGCAGGAGCAGACGATCTACCAAGGGAGCACTCGATCAGCCGCATGCGCTTGCGTGTCCCTCTTAGTCTGCAAGGACTGTCCGCCCTAGGCGACAGGTGAAGCGAACGCAGCGCGGCGGTCGAGGAACCCGGTCTCAGCCTAATCGATGTCAGCTTCTCGAAAGCTGCACCTGCAACAATCACGCCGATAGGCGGCACTTCGAAGGGAGTAGAGAGATGAATGTTGATCCACGGAATGCCGCAGACAATTCGTTTGAGGTTCAGCTGCCGCACCACGTCGGTCGACAGCAGGACGAGCTTAGCGCCCAAACCATCGCACCGACAAGTTCAGAAGACCAAGCAAACCTTGAGCAAAGCTGAATGACTTGGCTCTAGATGACTTGGATTCGGTCTAACCCCACCGCAGCGCCAGTCTCCTTAGCGGCAGATTCTGCGAGCGCCGCGCCCTCATCTGCGCCAAACGAAGCGATCTCGGAACCCAGTCGCTATCCAGCCTCATCATACGTCAGTGGGCGCGCTCAGCTTGCCGCAACACTGACGGGTGCCACTCTTGAAGCACTTCGGAACGAGATCGAACTTGCCGCGCAACAAGCAGCACGTTGGTCATCGGCTTTCGACGCTGCCATTGATCGAGATCGCGTATTCGACGACGTGGCGAGGTCGTCATATGTCACACTGCGGCGTTTTCAGAATCAGGACACTGATTGCACATAAGATATTGCACTCGTGTTTTCTTCCGTGTGCGGCTTCCGCAACACGGCTCGAGATCATTATTCCGTTGGAGATCCTCTGGAGCGGTATCCCCTGGACCGAGCCCGCCAGGCTGGTTGGCATATGCGGGGGAAGACTACAGCCTCAGCCTTCGTATCGTTAGTCGAGGATCCGTCAAAACTCGTCGTCTCTCGCGATCCGTAGGCGAGAGCGATTGCCAACAATGCGGACGGCTACACACCTACACCATACCGAAGACCACAATCTGGACGCCCGACGACGTGCTGAGTAGCATTGGGCTTGCAATGAACGCCGAGGATCAGGACACCATCGATGGAGACGTCGATTTGATGTGCTCACTGGGCAGAACGCCGACCCGGGAAACCGAGCGCCTGTTCCTTGGAGGTAATTTGGAAAGCTACCGCACCAGTAGTGAAGCAAATCCCTACAAGCGCGAGAGTAATGAGTAGATGGTCGATCGCGCCATTTGGCAGGTTCGTTGGCGACCAAGCGCCACAACACCCTGCAACGAAGAAAAGCGGCGCATCAGCTCCGCCTCATGCACAACAGATTAAGCGTAAGGGGGGCGACCGACGGCCCGATGAAGGCGCCGATCGAGCCGTACAGCGGTTGACAGTTCCGACGGAAGGTCAGGAGGACACCGATGTTGTCCCCTCATCCCTTTCCGCTCGTTGAAGCATCGTGGCATCTTGGGTGCATTGTGTCGCGAGGCAGGAATTTATCAGCCGGCTTCAGGGGTTGGCAGGCGGATTTGGCGAGGTAAGCCGCTGAAAGCGCAGCATCCCTCGCGTTAGCTAACTCTTTCTGACAATGATCGCGCGTCAACCAACAGTGTTCGGCCGCGATGGCATCATACATTCACTCACCCGTAACAAGCGGCGCTATGGCATTAGAGCCGATCCGCAACCTGGATGCGTTCCATCAAAACAATCGATTTTGCCGAGCATGCCTAAAGCCCTCATAGTCGATCGCAATGTATGGAGACCGCATTCAAGATGACGTCTGGCAATCGATTCTCTCCTCAGTCCCCTACCGAACAACTTGGCTCGAGCGATCGGCAGTCTCGCGTCACATCGACGTCCCGCGCCCGCCCCGATTTTCCCACTAAATTGCCGAGTATGAGGCAGATCGGATTGGCCGATCTTTAGCGTCATAGCCGAAAGACTGCCTCTTCGCGCGCTTCAAGGCGTTATGGCGCTACGCTTGATTGGACAGACAAATGCTCACGACCTTGGACAGAGCGCGATTGACCTTCGCACAGCTCGACAGCATGGCCCCACTGTGTCGTCATTGCCTCACAAGGAGTCCGATGTTGATGGCGCCGATACAAAGAGCCCTTAAAGGCACTTGAATCTCACCCAGCGTCAGATTGTAGGATTTACGACAGTCTCGCGACAGACTCCACTCGCGTGAACTCTTCCTGACAGGTAGCGACAATTGCGAACGTCTCAGAACCTCGATGCTCGGCCGATACGGCTTGGGACACTGCTCGACTGCTCCGATTCAGATCTTGCAGCGCTCTTCGCAGTCAGGCGAAGATCCAGCGCGCGAGAACAAGGCGAGCAATCGCCGTACCGATCACAGGCTCGGTCCAAGCTCGAGACTAGATCGTTCTTGCGCCGTTCAACCCGTCTGACGAAATTGAGCCGGCCTCACTGCCTCAGACAATGCGCGACAGCAATGCCAGGCTCAATTTGTCCTTCCTTGGCAGCCTTCGCTCGGCTGGCGCGGAGAAGATCTTGGAAGCAACCGAGCTTCAGGACGGTTCACACCATGTTTGGCCATTATCACCGGCTGGCGAGACAATGTCTAACCCGCCCATGGGCGTGTTGAGCGTTTCATCGCATCTTGGCCTTTTACAGCCTGTCGTCCGCCGCATAGCGCGTAAACTGTCTTAAACGCGGAAAACTTGTATCGTAGTGACTTGACGACACTACGGGCTCAACAGCCTTGCAGGACTGACCGCGGATCAAGACGATTTGGGAGTTCCAATGTCGGTTTCGCAAGTCCGTTCGGCGGCAAATACAGCCGCTCTCGCCTGCGCTTTCCTTTCACTCCGCGAGTTTGGCGCGATCGCCACTGCAGGCGTTCGCGTAATGCATGCAGCCATCGCTATGTTTAGCCCGCAGATGAATCAGCACATCGCCAGGGCTCTCGTCCTCGTGAGAGATTGCCGATCACTTGCCGGCGTTAAGGAGATTTTGAGCCCCGCCGCGGGCTGGAACCATCCGCCGCAGGCCCCCGCCTATCCGCCGACGGCGGACGTGCACTGCCTGCCAACAGGCTCTTGCGTATCGCGCACGGGTTTTCGAATTCACGCCAAAGCGGCATCCTCTGGGTTCCGCCGATCGTCATGGTCAAGCGTGACACGCTCAAGTCCTACCGAGGATGGAGGAGAGGCGATGAATGCGAATTCTCCTGGTTGATCATCATGCGGACTTTGGCCGCGCCGTGAAGGAAACGCTGCTGAATTGCGGGTTCGCCGTCGACGTGACGCGGACGCTGGACGAGGCGTCGGCCGCGTTGGATTGCGCGAACTACCACATGATACTGCTCGACTCCTTTTTGCCCGATGGAGATGGTTTGGACTGGTTGAAGCAGTTGCGGCGCGAAGGACGATCAATGCCGACTATGATGATGAGCAATCTCAATGATCTCAGTCGGCGGATTGCGATCTTCAACGCCGGAGCGGATGATTTTCTGCCCAAGCCCGTTTCTATCGACGAGCTCGTTGCTCGCATGCGAGCTATTCTGCGACGATCAACGCAGATGACGGCGCCGGTGGTGACATTCGGGAATCTGCATTTCGATCCGATCGCGAGACAAGTCTCCGTCGGTGGACGAGTACTGAGAATTGCGCGCCGCGAAGTGTGCATTCTTGAACATTTGCTCAACCGCGCGGGCCGTACCGTGCCGCGCGCATCGCTCGAAGAAAGCTTGTATGCATTTGACGACGAGGTCTCGACCAATGCGCTGGAAGTCGGGATTTATCGCCTGCGCACGCATTTGAGCCAGGCGGGTGCAACGCTCAGGATCAAGACCGCGCGCGGTGTCGGTTACACCCTTGAACTCGTTGGCGCAGCATCGGCTGCCTAGCCGATCGAACTTGAAAGCAGCACTCCCTTGAACTTCGTCAACAATGACGCCGGCCCTGATGGACCGTCGATGGTCGCCAGCGGCTCGCATTATGCCGCTTTTCCCCGCCTCTGCTACGCCCTGTGCGCAGTTGCTCTGCTACTTCCGCTTGCTGCCGCGGCTCAGGCAAAGCGAGATGGCAAAGGAGAACCGCCACGGGCCGCGCCTGGCAGCACCACCGGCACGCTCAACCTTACCTCCTCACAGGGAAAGACAGTTCATCTGACCGGACCGGCTGCGAGCATTTTTATTGCCGACCCTGCCATTGCGGATTATCAGGCGCCGTCGAACACCACGATTTTCGTGTTTGGCAAAAAGTCGGGACGGACTAGCCTGTTCGCCCTAAACGACAATGGAGAGGCTCTCGCCGAGCTGCGTGTTGTCGTCACCCAACCGATCGAGGATCTGCGGGCCGCGCTGAAGGCCGAGGTCGGCGACTATCCGATTCAGGTCAGCTATACCCCGCGCGGCGCGATCCTTAGCGGTACGGCGCCTAATGCCGAGGTCGTCGAGACCGCCAGGAAGGTCACTGAGCAGTTTCTTGGGGCTGGCGCGCTGGTTGTCAACAAGATCCAGGTCGCCGGCTCATTACAGGTGAATCTCAGCGTACGGGTGGCAGAGGTCTCCCGCATCGCCGCCAAGGATCTCAACATCAACTTCACCGCCTCGAGCCCAAACGGCGCTTTCCTTGTCACCGGCAAAGGGGGAGGGTCCGGCGCAGCCGGCGGCGGCGGCACGATCGGGATTGGATTTAGCGCCGGCAACACCAACTTGAGCGCTGTTCTGGACGCTCTCGCAAGCGAGCACCTCGCCTCAATCCTGGCTGAGCCGAATCTGACGGCGATGTCCGGCGAAGCCGCAAGCTTCCTCGCCGGCGGCGAATTCCCTATTCCGGTGATGCAGGATAACCGGCAGGTTTCGGTCCAATTTCGCCAGTTCGGCGTGAGCCTCGAGTTCGTTCCAACGGTTCTCAACAATAATCAGATCAATATCCGTGTGAAGCCCGAAGTCAGCGAACTGTCGAGCGAAGGCGAAGTCAAAATCAATGGCATGGCGGTCCCTGCCCTCTCCACTCGGCGGGCGAGCACCGTGGTCGAGCTCGCCAGCGGTCAGAGCTTTGCAATCGGCGGCCTCATCAGGCGCAACTTCAACACTGATATCGGCGAGTTTCCCTGGCTCGGCGATGTGCCGATCCTGGGCGCGCTTTTTCGCTCCTCATCGTTTCAAAAACGTGAAACTGAGTTGGTCATTATTGTCACGCCCTACATCGTGCGGCCCGGACCGAATCCGAACCGGATGAGTGCGCCGAGCGACCGCATCTCGCCGCCCTCAGACGCGGGGCGAATTTTGACGAACACGGTGGCCCGACCGCCACGAGAGCGCGATGCGCCTCGCGCCAGCGCACCAGGACTGACCGGCAGCGCCGGCTTTATTATCGAATGAGGGTCGTCAAATGAAATTGCGACATCTCTGCTACCCAATCTTTATTGCGGCAACAATGGGTGGCTGCGCAAATACCGCTTCGATCCAGCCCGCGCCGGCTGACCAAGAGATCCAGGTCGAGCAGAAGAGTAGCGTGCTGTTCCTGCGGAGCCTTCGTGGCTCCGAACGGCATCGGCTGCGAAGCTTTATTGCAGCGACCAGTCGCGGCCGGCGGGATGCCCTCCATGTGAGTGTCATCGGCTCACCCAGACTCATCGCACAGGTGGCCGACGAGGCTCGCGCCATGGGTGTTGCCAACTACAACATCCTCCTGTCCGCTTCTCGTGTGGATCTGCCGGTTCGTTCCGGGGTGAGGATCGAAGCGATCACTTTCGAAGCTCATCCACCGGTCTGCCCCTCGCTCTCCATCGTCGGTCCTACGGTGAACGAGAATTCGTTCAATCCTACCCTTGGCTGCTCAGTCCGGAATAACCTCGCGGTCATGATCAATGATCCTGGCGACTTGTTAGGCAATCACGCTGTCATGCCGACCAGTGGTGATCGTGCAGTGCTTCCCATCACCGCACGTGGGGCAACGACGGTGGGCAATAGAAGCAATTTGGAGGGTGAAACCCATAACAGGGCTGCGCCAGAAACCCAATAAGCTGCTCGTAAGAGCCGAACAGCATGAACCGGTTGGCATTCTGGTCCATATCGGTTTGGAATCGGTCGACGAGCCTCCTGGACTCCAATCTTTGCTCGGTCCTGTTTTGGGGATCGTGCAGCTCGCAGATCAGGTTCTGGGACAGTTCGGTCATTGACCAGTGGTTTGAGCGCGCCGATGTTTGCGCGATGCTAAACGAGGCCGGCGGCAAAGACTGCCTTTGCAACCCTCTCGAAACACTCCATCGGAACGGCTTTGCCCATCGCACCTTTTCGGATCAGCTGACGCGCCAACACATGATCCTCGACAATGCTCAGACGTTGGGCGCGCGCCTCCGCCAGTAATTGTGAAGCCGTTTCGCCCTCACCGCGACACACCAATACCGGGACGCCAGTCTCGCCCCGAACGTAGCGCAGCCCAATCAACGTCGCTCGCCCCGTCAGTATCACTGTCGCCCGATGGACGCCAAGCGGAGACTCGTTCGCCGACTCCCGGCGGAGCCTACGGTGTTCACCCCTGATCTGCGGATTACCATCCTGTTCCTTGGACTCGCGCTTGGCTTCGCTCTGCGTCATGCGCATGTCGCGCAAGAACAACCAACGCTGAATGAGCAGATCAGCCAAGCCGCCAATCAGAAGAGCACCGGCAGCGATCGCGATCAGCACTTTGAGCTCTTTAAAGACAAAACCAAAGCAGCTCAAATCGCAAACGGGCAAGTATACCAGTGCCCTCCAACTTGCGAGCACAGTGAAAACGAACGTGGCGCCAAGAACCAAAACTTTGACGATAGACTTTCCAAGCTCGACAACCGACCGCTGGGAGAAAATCCGCTTCAGCCCTTTGACGGGGTCCAATTTCTCAAAGCTGGGTTTAAGCGGCTCAACCGACATCGTCAGCCCGCCGCCGGCCAAGACACCGGCCAGAATCGCCGCGACAACCGCCGCACCTAGGATGGGAGCCGCGGCTGTTATAGAAAGGTCCATCAATCCGACCAGCGCCTGCCGGGCCGCACTGTTGAAGGGCTGTTCCTGCAGCTTGTCGGTGAGCCGCACAGCTTCGCGCCATCCGTCTTCGATCGCGCCCGCCCTGAAGCACAGGCAGCCGAAACCAGCGCAAAGGCTTACCGCGGTCACAAAGTCGGCGCTGCGCGGGCTCTGCCCTTTCTTACGCGCGTCCCTCAGCTTCTTGTGACTTGGTGGAAGATTTTTCTCTTCGCTCGTGTCGCTCATTTCAAGAACTTCTCGAGCCAATCCAGCACGCCGTTGAACCGAATGATCTCTGCTCCCATATATTCGATCAGGAAGACGGCGTAGCTGACCATAATGATTCCAAAGGCGGCATTCTTGATAGTCGGAGAGAGATCGTTCAGCTTGATTTGCGGCGCAAAGCGCCCGAGCAGCATGAGGGATACGTCAATCAGAAGCAGCAGAGCCAGCACGGGCCCGGCGACCACGAGAGTCGTATGCATGATATGGTCGAGAAGCCCGATAAATTCCATTGCCCCCTGCTGGGTCAGCGGAGGTAGCAGCCGATACACGGGCCAGATCAGATAACTTCCATATAGGCATCTGACCATGGTCTGCAGACCTCCTGATACAACGAAGATCGTAGCCGCGGCTGTCCCGAGAAAGAGCCCCATCGCGGCGGTTTGACTGCGTGTCGCAGGATCGTCCACCTGGCTGGAGATGCCGCGCTGGGTATCAATGATGTCACCAACGGCCTGGATGCTCCAAAGTGGTATACTAAGCAGAAAACCAAACAGCAGGCCGATAAATATCTCCTTCAAACCGAGGAGCGAGACCGCAACCATACGGGTGCCCGGATCTAGTGTCTGCAAGCCGTTCCTGATCTGCATCAAGCAAGGCAATCCAATCACAATCGTCGCGCTTGCGCGGATAATCCCGCCAATGTGCGGTCGCGTGAATACCGGAAGAACCAGCATAATGCCGAGGGCCCGGGCCGCGCCAAGACCGGCCGCAACGACGAACTCGACAGCATTCTGAATCAGAGCTTGCGTCTCGGTGGGTGACAAGGCATCCATTTGAACTCAGCTCGTCGCGCCTTCAGCCAATGCAACCGTCGCACTCACGTCGCCATGATGTGAGACGTCAAGAACTCGGCAGATCTCGTGTCCCCAGCGGTTGCAGAGCGACAGGCCTCCCAGGGCAGATGACTTCGGCTTCAACTATCCATATGACTACCGCCATCCGGCGCAGAGGTATGGCCATTCGATGAGAGCACCCGCGAAATCGCGCGCGGCCTACAAGCCACGCTTCTTCCGCTCTCACCGGCCGTAGCGCGGTTTGGAGATCTGAGGGCCAATTTCGCAGTCTATGGAGATCGGTCTCGAGCAACACCTTCATTCGCAGGCTCATGCACCAGAATGCCAGAAACTTGGGGCCGCTTGCAATCAAAGCGGTTGCCCGTTCACTTGTGTCGACAACTCGCCAGGCTGTGCATCGAGGACCAGGTCTCAGCAGGTAATTCCATCACATCGTAAGCACACCTGAATCGAACGGATAGAAATTCCAAATGGAGTCATCCTTCCTCCGAATACGGCGGGCTCATAGAGCCGAACAGGACAGTTCGGATGTCTATCCGTCTCATAATAGTGAGGCGAGCTTTCGATAAGATGACGAACTCGCCCTTTTGTGGTTCGCAATGAAGGCCAACAAACGAGACGCTATAGCTGAAACGTAGACAGGCTTGCGTTCCGCGCGCACTAATACCTCGCTGTGAGCGCGGGGAACTCAGTAAAGATACGCTGGGCTTGCTCGATCAGGGGCGCGCTCAGCACCGGAGCAAACAGAACGAGCACGGCGACGACGACGAGGAGCTTCACGGTAAGCGGCAAGGTTTGATCCTGGAGCTGTGTTGCTGCCTGCACGATGCCAATGCCCAATCCGGCCACGAGGGCTGCCAGAAGCGGCGGTAGAACCCAGATCATGAACAGGACTAATGATCGGCTCAGGTGGGTGAGAATGCTGGCCTCGTCCATCTCACCCCCCCGGGGATGCGTAGCTTAAGACCAATCCGTGCATGAGCCGCGACCAGCCGTCGATTGTGACGAACAGAAAGAGCTTGAAAGGAACGGATATCATTGTTGGTGATACCATTGACATGCCCATGGCCATCAGAATTGTCGTCACAATCAGGTCGATCGTGATGAACGGAAGATAGAGAAGGAAACCGATTTCAAACGCACGCTTAAGCTCCGAGATCAAAAAAGACGGCACGAGGATCGCAAAATCGTCGGCTGTTGCGTTGGCGCGCATCTCCTCCGACCAGATATGTTCCGTCGACGACAAGAAGAACGTGCGCTGCTCCTCAGTGGTGAACTTTTTGAGATGGGCGCGCAGCGGCTCGCTGCCTTCCTTGGCGGCGGTCAACCAGTCATCGGCGGTTTGGTAACGAAGTTGCGTATCGGTCACGCGGTTGTAGGTTTGCTCGAATACGGGGGCGCCTATGAATACGGTAAGGATCAATGCAGCACCATACAAAACGATGTTCGGTGGTATGGACTGAGTGCCGAGCGCGTTGCGGATCAGGAAGAGAACGACGGAAACCTTGATGAACGCCGTTGTTGTGACAACTGCGAACGCCAGCAGGCCAAGACCGGCGGTCGCCGCAACAAGCGCAAGGATGCTCGGTTGAATGTCAACCATTGACCGCCAACTTGCTCAGTAACCGGATGCCCAACGCTTCACCGACACGTACAATGTCGCCGCGGCCGATCAATTGACCATTGGCAACAATGTCGACCGGACCGTCCACCGGCCGGCCAAGCTCGAGCACGTGCCCCTCGTTGATGCTTCTCAACGTACCCAGCGTGATGGGCCAGCGGCCGCACTCGAACACAAGCGTGATCTCAACACTGTCGATGTCGGCTTCCGAGGGCGGGATTGCTTGTTCAGCTTGGGGGCGTACCGTCATATTTGCATACCTTAGAGGATGGGACTGCAGGCGGAATGGTCCCCGAAGGATAAGTCTGTCGCCCGCCACCTGCGCCGGCGCCCACAACTTGTCCGCAGCGAGGATGAGCTGGCCATGGGCAAAGGGAATGACCTCGGGCAGCAGTGCGTCGCCGGGCTGTGCTTGGCGAAGAAGCTTGATGGGCGCGCGCAGCGAGCCGATCTCTCTCGCAATTACGACCGGCAATTCCGAAGAAATCTTACCTAAATCTCGCGGTAATTGGCCGATCAACTCGCCTAAGACACGAAACGCAGACGGAACCAGACCGTCAAGAGGCGCGAACAAGAACAGGCGAGCCTTGGCCGCCAACGACCCGAAAGTAACGTCGAACTCAATATAGGGGTCTTTGGCCGTTGTGTCTTCGACGCGGATCAGCTGCAAATTCCGCGCGAGCACGATCTCTAATGCAGCGAGCCATGGTCCCAGTGCAAGTTCGAGAAGGAGCGAGCGAGTTGGGTCGGAAGGTAAAGTAAGGCCATGCTGGACCGTTGAAATCAGTGCCTCGACGAGAAGGCGGGGCAAGGACAACACAGCGGTCTCGCCTTCGGCGCAAAATACGCAGTCGAGCACCGAGGTGGCATATGGCTCGGCCTGCCAAACAAGCCGGCTCACACGGATCGATAGCGGCTTATCGCCAATGCGGCTCTGCAGAACCGTGCGCGGTGCGGCGGTCTCGTTGAGCCAGGAGACCACTTCATGCGACAGCTTTGCCGCTGGCTGATATAGTGCGGGTTCACCCATGGCATTTATCGACAGGTTCCGCGGGCGCAGCTCGCGAGTTGATAAGAGAACCAGCCATTAGTTCGAGTCATCGACCGTCTGGCTGCGCGAACCACCGTGATATCGGAGCAAAACCTCATCGTCGGCATCGATTTCGGCTGCAGACTCCGAACGGACAGAGGTAGTGCGCTGGACATCGCCCTCAATCTCCTGCCATTTCTGGCTGGCCGCCGAACGCTTGGCCCATATGGTCCGCGCCTCATTCACCGCCCGCTGGGCCTGCTCATGCGCGATGCGCGCCTGCTCACGCGCCTGGCGTGCCGATTCGATCTCTGCTGCCAGCCGCCCAAGGACGAGTTGACAGCGACGATCGAGCTCGGTCACGGACATCATCTCGAGCGACGCCAGCTCCTGATAAAGCTCAGCTTCGGCCTTGGCGCGACGATTCTCCGCGGATTTAAGATTCTCAGACGCTCGCTGCAGCGCTGCGACCGCAATTTGGCGCCTGGCTTCCATGTTCGACAATTCACGAAGCGCGCTTCGCTCTCTCATGTCTTTCACCAGCCGCAATTTCGACGCTTGCACGAGATTCAGGCCGTCAGACGCGACATCCATGAAACGGTCTCCTCAAAGCTAGACGGCTCGTCCTGTCCCTGGCGCAAGAATGCGCGCAGTTCCTCGATTGACTCGATTGCCCGATCACTCAGTGGATCGTTGCCCGGCTTGTATTCACCGACCTTGATCAGGAACTCAGCCTCATTGTAGCGCGAGAGCAGATCGCGGAATGCGGATGCCGCCTTGCGATGTGGACCAGAGGCGACCGCATCCATGACACGACTTCGGCTCGACAGCACGTCGATGGCGGGAAAATGCTCTCGGGAGGCCAGCGCGCGCGAAAGAATGATATGACCATCGAGAATGCCGCGCGACTCTTCAGCGATCGGATCGCCCGTGCCGTCACCTTCGACAAGCACGGTATAGAATGCCGTGATCGAGCCCCGCTCGCCCATACCGGCTCGCTCCAACAGACCAGGAAGCAGCGCAAAGACGGAAGGAGGAAAGCCGCGCCGGGTGGGAGGTTCTCCGGCGGCAAGGCCGATTTCGCGCATCGCACGGCTAAAGCGCGTCAGCGAATCCATCATCAGAACCACCTGCAGCCCTTGATCACGAAAATACTCGGCGAGTGCGGTCGCCATATGAGCGCATTGCGCCCGCTCCATTGCCGATCGATCGGATGTCTCAACGACAACGATCGTGCGAGCGAGGGCATCTCCAATATGACGTTCGATGAATTCACGCACCTCGCGCCCACGCTCCCCTATGAGCGCAACCACGGTGACATCGGCGGCCGCGCCTTTTACAATTTGCGACATCAGCGTCGACTTACCGCAACCGGCATCTCCATAGATTCCGATGCGCTGACCTTCGCCACACGTCAGAAGTCCATCCAGAACGCGAACGCCGAGCGGAAACGGCTGCTCGATGCCACGCCGCCTCATCGGGTTGGGCGCCTTGCCGCGGAGCGGACAAGTGTGGACCGTCCTTATCGGCCCCTTGCCATCGAGTGGACGGCCGAAGCTATCGATCACGCGGCCGAGCAGGCCGGGCCCGACTGACACTTCCTGCATGCGCCCTGTCGGGAGCACTTCCGCGCGGTGGGACAAGCCTACCATATCGCCAATGGGCGTCAGCAAAACCCCGTCCGGCAGCAAACCGATGACTTCCGCTTCAAGTGACCATCCGGAAGCGTGATCCTGCAATAGGCACAGTTCTCCAACACGGGCCCCTGGCAACACGGCATGGAGCAAGGTGCCGATCGCACGCGTGATCCGTCCCCGCACGGCACGCGTATCGACCTCCTTTGCTGCGAATCTCAGAGATGCTATCGCCGCATGCACATCTCCTTCGCCGGCTTGATCATGGCCTGATTGTTGCGTCGTCACGGTTAGCTTTCCTGAGAAGATGGATCAAGGCCGAGACGCAATGTGCGGAGCTGCGCGGCAAGTCCTAAATCGACACTGCCGAACTCACTCCACAGAACGCACTGGTCCGGCCCCACGGAAGGGTCCGGATCGATTCTGACTTTCGGCCGACCATTCATTCCATCGAACGCCAGGAATTCATGTCTTAGTGCATCAGCGTTCACAGGAGACACGTGAAGGCATATTTCTGCGCTGCCATATCTTTTCTCGACAGCGTGACGAACGGTTCTTACCAACATCTCACCCGGATCAAAGGAGCCCAACAAATCGGTCAATATCTCAATGACGAGCTGTGGTAACTCCTGTTGCAGAACGGCTTTTCGCCCGGCCACATCGGAAGCAGCTCGGGCAATCAGCTGTGCCATTTCGTCCGAGCCTGACCTTAGACCCTCGCAGTGCCCGCGCTCCCGCTCCTGCTGATACACCTTCCTTGCCCAACTGCGAACCTGCCGCAGGTATCGCTCGGCTAGCGCGCGCGTCTGCACCGCATCGTACCAGATGCCAAGTTCCGCGGCTGGTATGAGCGGACCGAGCGGCCGTATCTGCGGGCTATATGGCAAGACTGTTTCATTGGCCGTCATGCCGCTGGCTCCTGCGTGGCCAAGTGGGCCACCACCAAAGACAGTAACTGACCCGCTGAGTTGTGGTGTTCGGCTGCTGGAGATTCGGCGGTGGTCCCCACAGGTAAGCGGAGAAGAACGCGCACACGGTCAAGCTCTGATGCGTCCTTGAGCCAAGCGCCAAGGCAGGCAAATCCGTCATTTTCAATCTGGCTCGCGAGCTTCTGCGAATCGTCAATCGATGTGGTTGCGACGGCGCTGGATAAGTGTCGGATTGCGAAAGCATGTGCTTCGGCACCAATGTTTTCGATCAGAATCGCTACATCATGCCTTGACACAAGCTTCAGCACCGAACGGGCATGCCAGATACTGCCAGCGAGCAGCGCCGCCCGACGCGGCTCATGCCCGAGCAGAACGTCCCTACCCCAGTCGGTTCCGCTCGAAACCAGCTCACTACCTAGCAGCAATTCGACCAGTCTTTGCTGCAGTCTTGGAGACTTCTGCAACTGCAGCACTGTGGCGTCCGACAGAAGCCCATCAAGATGGCCGGCAAACCGGCTGGGATGGATCAAAGCGGCAAGCTCGCGCAGGCGATCGGAATGCGGGTTGAGTGAATAAGTTGGGTTAGTGGATGCCATCGATACGGACCTGCTGCCGCTATTTCGGATCGGAGGAGAGCTTTTTGCCGGCGGACTGGCCCGCTGGTTTGCTGGCATCTCTGCCGAAACTTGTCACTTTGAGCCAGGATTGACGAAGCTGTCGCCCACGTGTGCTCAGCAGCACGTAAGATAGAATGCCCAACGCGGCGAGCCCACCTCCTGCACCGATCGCAATGCGGGTTGCAATGAACTTGGTTGGTTCGGTGGAAGCTGCCGCTGGCACAACGGAGACCTCATGCTGAGCCCGCTCAACCGGCACGAACACGACCGCCACCTTGTCGTATGATAGACCTTCGATGCTGTTGGCGACGAGCATCTTGATCTGCGGCAGCAAGGCTGAGAGCTTCGCATTCGAGGCGTATCGAATGAACACCGACGCCGAAGACGGGGTTGCATCCTGTCGCAAAAGATCATTCTTCGGCAGAACGACATGAACACGGGCGGAGAGAACCCCATCGATATCGTTGATCGTGCGCGACAATTCTTCACTGAGAGCATAGACGTAGCGGGCTCGCTCCTCAACCGGAGAGGCAACGAGGCCCGCCCCCTTGAACACCTCACCAAGGCTCTTGAAGGGTTGGCGCGGCAAGCCCTGGTTATTCAGAAGCTCGATTGAGTAGGCGAGCTGCTTTTCTTCCACCTGAATTGTGCTGGTCCCATCCTTACCGACAACACGAATGGCATCGACGCCCTTGCTCAGGAGCAGCCCAAGCATCTCGTTGGCTTCGCGTTCTTGAACTTTGGTATACAGATCAGCTTTGCAACCGGCGAGGGTCAGCAAAAGCGGCAACAAGACAAGAGCATGGAGCCGCTTTCTTGCGGGGCAGCCGTTACCGATCTTGTCTTTCGTCAAGACAGCCAACGGCCCACTCAGCCCGCCGATAGAAGCTTGTTCAGAGATGAACTGACAGCACCTGTCCCCTTGGAGAGGAGCGAAACCTGGATAACGCCGTTGTAAACATCCCGCAGATTCGCCAGCGCCGAATCGAAATGATCCGCACCTTCCGGTTTGCCCGCTGGATGTACCTCGACTTGCTGCACACGCAAGACTGGTTGCGCTGCCGGCCCAAGCTGGAGACCCTTGGTAGGATCAGGCTCGCCGACGAGCGTCGGCGAAACTGCACCCGACGGAACTGGTTTGCCCTGATGGATAGCAGAAATGCTCTGAAGGACGCGATCGCCGAGCGGGCTCGGCGAAGTGACTGCGCGCGGTACTTCCGGCAGCAATGGAGCTGGCGCGCGCTCGGTCACAGAAGAGGCGCCACCTTGGTTCGAGGCCGCCTGCGCAAGACTCTCATCAAACTGGGCGTGTGCCGGCGAACAGCCGTTGGAGGCACACTCGACGGAGTTGACAGGGGTCGGCGCAATGCCAAACAACATGGAGGAAATCATTTCTGTCACGTAGTGAGGTGAGCCATCAGTTCACACGAACGGGCCGGCACCTTAGAGAAGCAAGCTGACCAAAAACTGACGAGCAGCTGTCATCTAATGATCACGGTCAGCTTCCAATTTTGGACGAGGCAGCGGCTTCCAAAATTTGGGACGAATTCCAGTGCTTGTTCTCAAGCGAAAAAATAGCAGGAATGCTCATTCCATCTACAAGGCGGCACATCTTGAAGAAACTTCTCTATGCTGGTGTTTTCATTTTCTTGGGCGTCGTCGAGGCGCTCGGCGCTCCCCTGGCGCTGCCATCGACGCCTTATAGTTACACAGTTCTGGACCAGGACCTCGCGGCCGCACTGCAGGAATTCGGCAACAACCTAAACATCAGAGTCAATGTCAGCGCCGGGGTAAAGGGGCGGATTCGCGGGCGAATGTCCGATCTCCCACCGCGAGAGTTCCTCGAACGGTTGATCAATCTCTACAATCTTCAATGGTACTACGATGGGCTGGTAATCTATGTATCCGCCGCGCATGAGGCGCAAAGCCGCCTTTTGGTCTTGAGTCCAATCAGCTTTGATGCGTTCAAGGCGGCACTCGATGCGCTCAACATCTCCGACGAGCGTTACATCGTGAGAGCCGTACCGGGAGATGGCCTCGTCTTCGCCTCTGGTCCACCCCGCTTTGTCGCGCTTGTGGAGCAAACACTCAAAGGACTTGCGGCGGAGGCACAGGCACGGCGAAACTCGAGTGGTGGCGAAAAGCCACCGCACGAGTCGGTTTTGATGCTGTTTCGGGGATCCTCCAGCGTGGTCGTTCGCGAAGGACGACCGAATGACGCTCCTTCGCCGGAGGCACCACATCAAGACGGCATGGTCCACCTACCCGATGCAGGTAAGAAATGACCTGATGACAACAGATCGCCTACGAAGAGGTGCAATGCGTCTGCTTATGCCCTCTCAGCTTTTCGAAGGCTACTGCTGCCATTATCAGAGCGCGGATATGTAGATGGCCGATGCCGCAGGGCGGCGCATTAAACGTCCGGCCGGAGCCACCGATGCGAACCAGAGTCCTGGCCAGCAGCATCGGTGACCGTGCTTTGCCGCTTTAGCGCCTCGTGCGAGCTTTTTGAACAACTCTACGAACTCTGCCATGCAAATGAGCTTCGTCGCAAAAGAATGAAAGCCCCTCCGTTGTCCAAAAGGAGGAACAGCATGGAGTTCAACGCGCTAAGCCCGGCGGACAACAGCCCAGCGTCCCACTCGTCCGCGTCGCCCGCCGGTCGGCGAGCGATCGAAACAAAACAGGCAAGCCGATCCCGATATCAAGAACCATCACCGCCTTTCACACTGTCATTTCGCGTTTCGTTATGAAACCTCTGAACGCCGTCAGCTTTTGGAAAGCTAATCGAACCTACCATACGGCGTGAATATCTAGACGGCGATGTGCCTATAGATTGTAGCGGAACTGAGCGCTGGGGCGCACTGAGCAATCGGAAGCAAGTGGTAGGAGCCATCGACTCCTATCGACGTTTATTGCTCGTTGCTCGTCGCGATTCTCGGGCTGCGCCACACGCCCCGCTTGTGGTGCGATCTCAAATCAGAGGACGTATAATGTCAGTCAACAACCTGTCGCTAACCGCGGGCTCCACTTTGTCAGGGCTGGCGCCTGGGCCCTCATCGGTGCGGGATCTTTCAAATTTCGAGGCGATGCTGGCTAGTTTCTCGTTGAAAGACAATGCCGATGACCATTCCACTCCACAGAATCCGCCGGCTGCAGACTCAGCCAAGCGGCTGACGGAGGAACTCACGCAGGAGGTGCGGAGCATCCTCCCGCCGGAGATCAAGGCCGCACTGGACGCATGTCAGCAGGCCCCAGAGCCATCCTCCGCGGAGTCCTCCTCCGCTGCGAGCGCCCCAAAGATTGCAGAGGCACCCGTACAAAGCTCCAGGATCACGTGGAACAGCGGCACGTTGACTGATGCCGAGCTGGAGATTGTGTCGGTGCTGAACCGACACAAAGACAAATGCCCGCTGGATTGGAAATCTCTCGGAGATCTGGCCAACGATCCCTCCACACCGCCGGATCTAAAGGCGGCGATCGAGGCGTTGCAACAGGACCCAGAGCTCTTCTATGCGATAGGCTCGCAAGGTGACGGCCGCTGCGGCGGGAAGATCAAAGCAGGTGATCTCTCCGGCTTCTCCGATCACCACTCTCAGGTTGCTGCTTTCCAGGAGCAGCGGGCAGAGAGCTATACGCAGAACTATATCCCTTCCGACGGCACCCGGAATGGCGAGCCATCGGTTATGACCCAGACCGATGCAGTGCGCGAGCTCTATCGCTATGCCGACAACCTGCCTAAGAACCTGAGCCTTGCGGATTTCAAGCGGATCGTCGACGGCGAAGCCAAAACCGGCAAATGCCCGCCACAGGTCCTCGCCGCCGCTCAATACTTCCTCGACCACCCGGATGAATGGAAGCAGTTGTACGGTGGCTCGATAGACAAGGTCCACAAAGAGGACTTCCTGCAGGTTGCTTCATCATCGATCAATCTCACGCAAGCCGAGCTCGATACGCTCAATACGATCAGCAAGAACCAAAACGCTTTCTTCGGGAAGGGTGACCTGACCCGGGAAACGCTGGCGAGCATGGTCGATGATAAGAGCCTCGCGCCCGAGGTGCGAAAGGCGGCCTCCCAGCTGCTCTCCGATCCTGTGTTGTTCGGGTTGATGAACAACGCGATTACGGGCTACAAAACCCACCACAAGTTCTTCGACTTCGGCGGCGGCCATACGGTCGATTCCGGCAACATCAGCAACAGCGACTTCGACCAGTTCTTCAACAACATGTCGGGTGCGAACCGCACCGTTCACCAAGTGAAGACGCATGCCGTCCGAACGCCTGCCGAGCAGGACGCGGTCGCGGACATGACGACGGGCATGGCAGACCAGCCCGACATCAAGTCTCCCAAAAAGAACGGTGGCGCCTTCATGCACGCACTTAACGACGTGCTCAAAGTTGGCTCTAAGGTATTCGACTGGGCCGCAACAGCAGTCGGTGTACTTGGCTTCATTCCAGGCTTGGGTGAATTGGCCGATCTGGCGTCAATGGTGCTCGAAGCCGAGGCGCAAGCTGCAAATCTTCTTCACACTGCCATCAGTGGCGGCAACATAAAGCAAGCGCTGGAAGAAGCCGGGCTGAGCCTTGCGGCACAGGCGGTGGGCTGCATCGCCGGACCTGAGGTCAAATTGGCAATGCGAGAAGGCTTGGTGAAGCAGGCCATTCAAGAAGCCGCGACGGCAGGCATCAACCTGCCGGTTTCGGTGGCCCAGTCCTACGCGGAGGATTATTTAAATAACCTGAAGGCTCGCATCGAGTCCGAGCGCTTGCAAGCTGCAGGCGCTTACGCCTAGGCGGAGCGACGCTATCCTCTCAGGATGACGCTCGAAACTGAGCTTGCGCGACCTCCGCGCGTCGCGCAAGCTCCACCAGCACACTTGAGACCGCTCCCGAATCCGAGGAACTTATTTCGGCCCTTCGCTGCGCACAAACTATGTTGGCCGCACTCGATCGTTCGAATCCGACCTCAAACCCAATCTGTCGCTGTGACGTTCCATTGACTGCATACGCCGCCTGTCAACATCGCGATGCATTAACAATACCCGACAGGCGGCCACAGCCGAGGAGCCAGCCGATTGCGCAAGGATCGAGAGCACATTGGTCCAGAGCGGTAGAGCCGAAGGGCTCTTTCTCGAGCAGCGGGCTCCTGCTCGGTCTCCCTGAAATGGGTCGCGATTGACGGATCTGCCCTGGCCAGCTAGGTCCGATGGACCGCTCTGGCCGCTGGATCGGCCGTCACTCTGGCCTTCAGCCTCGCTCCCGACGAGGTCAAGCTCCGTGCCGCATCGCCTGACCGCAAGCAAATTGTCGAAAGAGCTCGGAGGCATCGCAAGAGACATGAGCCGAGATTGCAGCACGTCGAGCCCAAAACGCTTTTATTAGTGGCGGCTTTGATATTTCGCCAATTGAACGCTTTCGAAGCGATGAGCAACGTGCTCACCCGATCAAGCTCCACAAACGATTGTTTGTCTTAACCATCTGATCTCCAGCTTTGGCCGGCAACCTTTCAAATACGGTCTGCTGGTGAAACGTTTAATGACGACCCACCATCGGCTCATTGTGTTTTCTACGACTCGTCAGCTTGTCGAAAGCTAATACTTGCATAGTGGAGGGTGGAAACTGCCTCCATTGGCACATCGAATTGACATAGGAGAACTCCATGCGCGTTGCGAGCTCTAGCGCCGCTGGACACGTTGATGCTGACCTCCATGCGGCTGGCGGCAAAGGCGGCGGTAAAAACGGATCTCAAAAGCCTGGCGAGCGCGACGATCATGGCCGATCGCCTGATGCCAACATTCCCGCAAACGGCGGCGCGTCCAATCCGGGCAGTAACTCGCATGAAGCCGCTATGCAGCAAGCGTTCAACGTCGCTCTGGGAGCCATTGCTCTCCAATTTGCGAATAGTGCAATGAGCCGTTTCGACGATGTCATGGCCGAGACAGAGGAGGATTCCTGACGTCGCATGTTGCGACGTTAGGAAATAGGAGCCGCACGTGGCGGCGAAATCGAGCAAACAGGAGAATAGTATGGGTAAAGGAGTTGGTGCGTCTGGTACCTCGACTGCAGGTGGGGCAGCCGGCACCGCTACTGCTGCAGCCGCTTCCGCGGGTGCTGAAGTTGCTGGAGAGGCGGCATTCCAAAAGCAAATCGCCGCTCTGACTGCGACCAGCACAAAGGCTGCTGAGAGGGACGTGGAACTCCGCGTTGTCTCGACTGAGCTTTCGACTATCAAAAAAGCGGCCGATGAGCGGGTGCAGTAAGGGATGAGATGGGGCGGCGTCGCCGCCCCACTTTCCCCGGCTGCTTAGTCTGTGAAGTCGCAAGGGCCGTACGGTTTTGCCGTACGGTCCCGTTCACTGTTCAGGAAACCGACCGTGAATGAACCAAATTGCCTGCATTTCGAAGTGCTGTCCGGGTGTTATTCTGGGCTGACAAGTAAAGTGGGGGGCGGATCGTGTCTGATTGGCAGCAGCCTCGATGCAGACTTAATCTTCGTCGAACAAGGCCTCGAACCGCACCATCTTCGTGTTACCCCGCATTTCAATTCAATCGAGATCGAGGCCCTTGCGAGGGACGTTAGGATCGAGGGGCACGAGACTGTTTTAGCTAATGAGCCCATTGTTGTCTCTCTTCCTGTCGTTTTGCATGCCGGGGCGATGTCCATTCGCTGGACGATCGAGGACTACAAACAAGCTGGCTCCATCAACCGCCGGCGTATATCGCTCGCCGTTCTCACTTTGGTCCTGATCAGCTCTGCCGCGGTTGCCGCAGTCTCATCCAGTTTTGTCCAGACCGACACCACCTTGGCGTCAAGTCCGTCGTCCCCTGCTACGGACATTGCACCCAAGCTGGCGCTCAGCGCTCCTGATGCTCTGGCCACCGATGCAGCTGCCGAGCGGCTGCAAGAGGAAGTTGACAGAGCGGGTCTTGTCGGCATCAAGGTCGGCTCTGGGGTGGGCGTTGTCACCGCCGACGGCACCGTTACGCCCGCCTCGCTCGCCACATGGCGAGACGTCCAGCAGCGGTTTGATCAAAATAGCAATGGCGCTTATACGCTCGTCAATGCGGTCGCCATCAAGGATGAGAAGACGCCCCTCGCAATTGAGGTCCAAGCTGTTTGGCGCGGGAGCGAACCCTATATTGTCATTGCTGGTCAAAAGTATTTCGTCGGCGCGCTCTTGAGCAATGGATGGACCGTCTGCGGGATTGAGGAAGGGCGTGTTCTGCTGAGCCGGGATGGCCGGCTTGCCACCCTACCCTATTAGCGTTTAGGCCGCAGGTAAGGAAGCAAAGTGCCATGACTAGGCTGCCCCCGAATCCCGTCAAGCCTGGCACCTCATTTCAGGAGCCAAACGTCGATCATCATGCATCTGCCATCACGCCGGTTAGTTCTCGAGGTAAGTCCATCGGGATTGATCGGACGCGTGGCAATGATAACAAGAGCCACACCTCAATTTCTCGTCACAGCGACTTGCTGGATCCGTTGGTGGACGCCACGATCGAGAGCGCGCTCGAGCTCAGTTCGATCGATGCAGTTTCGCGCGTCAATCTCGACGAGGCGCGCGCTCCGCCAGGTCAGGTCGAGCCAGGCTCGGAACTCGCTTGGCTTAATGAGCCCAATCTCGCGCACAGTCTGCTCTCCTTCGTGACGCCGCGCTTACGTCATTCGCATGTTCTGCGTCCAGAGCAACACGGCCTTCTTCTGGAGCGTTTGGCTGATACGCTATCAGCCGCGCCAGAGGATTTGGTGTCACGTGAAGGGGCCGCGCTTCTACAACTGGAGCTGCAGCGATTAATCCTGCTCCGGCAGAGTCACAACGGCTTGATCAAAGGCTAGCGATGGTCGGGCCAGATAAAGCGCAACACTTCACATCTACACAGCGCGTTTCCGAAGCCGGCGCTGTCGAGCTGATCTCCGGGCCGGAGCGAGATTTGCTCTGCGTGCTTTCTTATGTCTACCTTGCGTGCGGACAGAGCGACAAGAGCCTGGCTCTGTTGCGGCTGGTCGCTCACGAACAGTCCCAAGACATCGGCCTGCTCCGCATCCTGGCCTACGCTCTCATCTCGGAGCGTCGCGGTGACGAAGCACTGTCGGTATTGGACAAGCTAGACAAACTGGATGACGAGCCGTCTTCGTGCCTGCCCTTGATGCTGATGCGCAGCCACGCGCTGCGTCACGCTGGCCGCATGACCGAAGCGCAAGCCGTCTTCAAACGCTATGTTTTGTTGCGGGGCCGCATAGCTGCAATCGAACAAAAATAAGGCTTCTCATGGCCAACCTTCTACGAAATCTCATCACGCGCGCGCCGGCTCACCCGGACTTGATGGTCGCGATGATGCTTCTTCTGGCGATCGGAATGATGATCATGCCGATCCCGATCATCGTGATCGATATGCTGATCGGCTTCAATCTAGGGTTTGCCATATTGCTGTTGATGGTAGCCCTGTATCTCAACACGCCGCTCGACTTTTCGTCCCTACCGGGCGTCATCCTGATCTCCACCGTCTTTCGTCTCGCTCTTACTGTTGCAACGACGAGACTGATCCTAGCCGAGGGCGATGCCGGCAGCATCATCCATACGTTCGGCGATTTCGTCATATCCGGCAACATCGCCGTCGGCATTGTCATATTCCTGATCGTGACCATGGTGCAGTTCATGGTTCTCGCCAAGGGCGCCGAACGGGTGGCGGAGGTATCGGCGCGCTTCACGCTCGATGCGCTGCCGGGCAAGCAGATGGCAATCGACGCGGAGCTGCGCAACGGCCATATCGATCAGCACGAAGCCCGCAGCCGGCGCGGCGCGCTGGAGCGAGAAAGCCAACTGCACGGCGCGATGGACGGCGCTATGAAATTCGTGAAGGGCGACGCCATAGCCGGACTTATAGTCATCTGCATCAACATGCTGGGTGGCATCACGATCGGATCACTCTCCAAGGGCATGTCCCTCGAGGAGGCGATGCATCAATACACCATCCTGACGATCGGTGATGCGCTCATTTCGCAGATTCCGGCTCTGCTGCTGTCAATTACGGCAGCAACCATTGTTACTCGTGTCAACGGTCCTTCCAAACTCAATCTCGGCGCCGATATCGTCAACCAACTTACGGCCAGCACACAAGCGCTACGCTTATCCTCCTGTGTCTTGCTTGTGATGGGGCTCGTTCCTGGCTTCCCTTTGCCCCCCTTTGTCATACTGGCCGCGCTCTTCTCCGCCGCCAGCTTTGTCAAGGTTGGCGTGCAAGAGGGCAAGACCGCTCCCAAAGCCGGCGCCGGTCCCACCGGTTCGGCTCCCGCTTCCGCACAGGGTCAGAAGCAAGCCGTGCCCGCGGAGGCACTTCCAATTACGCTGTTGCTAGCGCCGAGCCTGTTGCAGGCAATCGACGTAGGGGAACTCGAGCAGTGCGTCGCCCGGGTTTCGGCACTGGTTTCAGCTGATCTTGGCATCACAATTCCACGCATTCCCGCCCAAAGCGCAAAGCACCTGGCCCAATTGCAATTCCGGGTGGATGTCGAAGGAGTGCCCGTGGAAGAGGGCGCCATTGACCCTACACAACTCTTACTTAATGACGACGTGGCGAACATTGATTTGAGCGGGATCCCCTTTTGGCACGACCCAGACACGAATCGGATCTGGATCAAACAAGTCCATGCGCCTGCTCTCCACGCCGCCGGAATAGGGCACCACCGTCCGAGCGAAATCATCGCCTTGCGCGTCCAGTCAACGTTGACGCGCTATGCACAGCGCCTGGTGGGCATTCAGGAAACGCGTCAGTTGCTTGGCCGGATGGAGCAGGAATATGCCGATCTGGTGAAAGAGGTTCTGCGCACGACACCGATCCCTCGCATCGCGGACGTCCTACGTCGCTTGTTGGACGAGGGCATCCCGATCCGGAACACCCGTTTGGTTTTGGAGGCGCTTGCAGAATGGAGCGAACGGGAACAAAATGCCGTACTGCTCACCGAATATGTGCGCTCCGCTCTGAAGCGGCAGATCTGTCACCGCTACGCCAACGCCCATCGTGTTGTGGCGGCTTTTATCGTCGAGCGCGAGACCGAGGATATCGTGCGCAATGCCGTGCGCGAGACCGCTGTCGGTCCCTATCTCGTTTTGGAGGATCGGCAAAGCGAGATGCTGCTTTCACAATTTCGCCAGATCCATTCGAGCATCGCACGTAGTCAGAACCAGCCAGTTATCCTGGGATCGATGGATATCCGGCGCTTCGTCCGCGGCTTTCTCACCCGCAATGGAATAGACCTACCTGTTCTCTCCTATCAGGATCTCGCCTCGGATTTCACCGTCCAGCCGATTGGCTCCGTCAAACTTGCGCCTGGCAAGGACAAGACTCCTACAGGAGGGCATCGTGACCTCCTCCCTACGGCCGGCTGACGAGCACAGGTTTGGGGTCGTAAGGTCGCTTATGAATTCATGTAAGATTAACGTTCTGCGGCGCTGGCGTAACATTCGTCGCCATTCGTGCTCGGCCTTTCTTCCCATGCTTGCCATTGTGCTGCTCGCGGGTTGCGCTGACTCGCACAAGTCGGGTCTTTCACAGCAGCCGACGTCTGCGGCAGAGCTGGTCGGGGCCAAGGAGGTCGATCCAGCTATGCGCGAGCGCATCGCTCTCGCCCTCGGTCGGGATGCTGACGAGAAGGCTTTGCGCGATGCGCTGAAGCAACGACCGGATAATGTTGATGCCGCGATTCCTCTTGCGCGGGCTTTGCTGGCACGCAAATGCCCGAATGATGCGCTTGAGGTGCTCGACGGGATCTTATTGGCAGCCCCTGGCGACCTGCGCGCATTGAATGCCAAAGCAGTTGTTCTCGATCACGAGGGCCGACATCGGGAGGCCCAAGAACTTTACCGCCAAGGTCTCGCAGCGGAACCCGCAAACCCGATGCTGCGCAATAACTTCAAACTGTCCCTCGCTCTTGAAGGTAAGACGGAGACCGGCGGCGCCGACCCAGCACTGCAGGCGGACGGCCCGCACTTCGCGGCGCTATCTCGAACGAGCCCATGCGGGAGCGGATCGGAATGGTAACGTCTTGATGCTTAGCTATCAGCATGCCGACAGCTAGGCTTACCATCAACGCGGAACACTCAATCGGCGAGCAGCCCCCGCGAACTCGTCGATACAAATGGGAGGCTTCATGTTTCAGCGCACCAGAAATTTATCCGATATCAAATGCGCTTCCGAGGCCCATGAAATGAGAACGCGCGACTAATGACCGGTACTACGCGCATCGCCAACATTTCGCCGGATATACTCTCATTCCTGAATTCGGCGCCATCGAGTTTCTCCTCTGGTTCATTTTCGACTGCAGTCCCGCCATACGCACTGGTCGACGAGCCACTAGTGGTTGAGATCAAGATCTTCAATCGGGAACAAGCTGCCAGAGTTTTATGGCGGACACATCGGGCATATGGCTGCGAACCCGCAGCGATAGTCTAGCTCGGGTTCCTGAAAGGCTAAACGCACAATGGAACTGCGTTTTGCTTCGGCACGAAGTCTGGTTCGGTGAAAGCGCGATATTTCACCTATCAGCTCGTGAACACGAGCGCCGGGCTCCTGAGAACGGAAGCCGGAGATCGCCCGAATGAGCTGTTCAAGCGCAAAAAATGATCGGCGCGAACAATTTCCCGGGTGAGACGGACTCACCTCAATAAACGAGTTTCCGGGCTACTCATCCGCTTGTCGATAACGCGGGCGATATCTTGCTTGAACATGAGCTCCGGATCGACGGCAACGAACCGCTCGTCCTCTCTCACTCTTTCAATCCGGAAGCGAAAGCCCGCGCAGCAGCGTTTGGCTTGTTGAGGTAAGTGACTCAATGACGGTGCTTGATCCCACCAAGAAGGAGGACAAATGGAAAAACAAAGGATGCAAATGGCAACGAGCGGGCAAACCGCCTTTGTATCCTGCCGCAACTGAAGACAATAGCGGCAACGCCAGGTGTACCGAGAGTGCGGCAAAGCCCGCCAACGATTCGCATGATGATGAATATGACTTTATGTAGAGCGCACAGGCTCTACACGAAGATAACCGATGTCATTGGCCAAATCGACTTTAGGGAGGTCAGCCTCGCATCTCATGCCCTTCGCCATATAATTCTTGATCAATGATTTCTGCATCCGCAGGGGATGGCGGAATTGAGCTTCCGCTTTCCTTGCGCGGCGCAACATCGGAAACTGGATCGTTTGGCCAGCATTGCCTTTCGTGATCCGACCTATTGGCCAGGTGGTGGATACTTTTCATCGTCGAGCGCAATCAAGCAGGACGTGCAGCAGAACAACTGAAGTATCTCTCGATCTCTGCGATCGCCCGTTCCTCCCACTCTGCAGCTTGCGCTAGCAATGAGTCCCGTTGGATTGGCCGAAATGTGGCTGACTGACGGCACAACGAAGCTATCGCGCGATAGCGGCGCACGTTTTCCATAACGGCCGCTCCGCTCATGTGTGGATCTCCTCCCCTGCTATCCCGGGCAAGAACTTGCTCGAAAACCGTTTTCGATCCGTTAGCGGTCGGAGTGGAAGCCGTTTGAGCAATCCGTTTATTGGTGATTTGAAAGACAGAGAGCCGGCGCTTTGTCGCCATCCTTTTTCCTCCATAAACAGCAAACGGGCACGCAACTGTGACTTCCTCCGTCTCATCGAAGCTAGCGAGATTGAGCAGCTGTTTACCTCGCCGGTCGACAACCGAAATGCTGCTTAGCGAGGATCCTCTCAATCGCGCAACCCTCGGCAATCTACTAGGTAGCGTAAGCTTATCGCATAACCTTCCGAGTCTCTTCCGTTGCTCCGTTTATTTGTTTAGCGGTGCGCTTGCGCGGCCGGAGTGCACAGGGATTTCACTGAGAATTTAGCAGAATCGAAGTAGGCCAGAGATACTCATCGATACTCATGGGAAGTAGTATCGCCGCAATCCCGAAAATTAAGGGGCTATGGGAACGAGACTAACGTTCGGGATCCACTGGGACGCAGACTACCACCATTGGTCCACACCCGATTGATGCCGGGCCTCCCATCAGATGCCACGTGTGCCGCAAATTGTGCTTCAAAACGTGCCGCAGTCGTACCCCTCAATATGCGGCACCGTCGATCTGGTCAAACTATCGTGCCTGTCAGCATGGCGGCCCACCAGAGCGCCCTCACGAGGTCGAGTGAGGCCGTTTTAGACCCGGAACTAGCAATGACAAGTGTCCCTGGTTTTGCGGCCGCGTGGATCACAAAAGGCTAATGCGCCATTCAAGGGGACGCTTCAGCCAGCCGAAAGACCTCTGGCCATCAGCCTACCAAAACAAGGAGGCGACGGGCTCTTGTTTGTAGCATATGCTCTGCGAGCGTACGGACGACAGCAATTGTGCGCCGGCGCGCTCGCGTCCTACGGGTTTAGGGGCACTTGGATGATCACGCCGTTTCGACGGAACTGGAGTCCAAAAGAATTATTCAATACTCTTACGCCAGCGATGTTCGCCGCCGAGCCGCCGGCTGTCCGCGCACGTTGGGACAAATTGTGGCCTGATCTGTACACTGAATATGACGCCCGGTACTTGAAACAAGAATTAGTCGCGAGAAATCTTATCGCTTCCGATGAAGCTGCTGCATTCTTTAACGCCTGGGCGATTGACGAAGAGCGCCACACCGACGGATTCATCCGGATCATTGAACTTGTCGCCAATGGATCCGAGAGGACTCTTCGGGAGAGATTGGAGGCTCGATCTCATGATTTTGGGCCGATCGTTGAACACCTGAAGGACGAGTTTTCCGTGATGGTTATGATCGCATTTGATGAAATGTGCACTTGCCGCGCCTATGCGGCAGAAAAGCCGTTTTATGACGCCCTTGGGAACACCACGTTCCATCATTGGCTGCGGCAGGTAATTGCTGACGAGGCGGTCCACTCGATGAACGCCGTTAATGTTATCCGCTCGCGCTATCGCGACCGCATTGGCCAAGTCGGCACAATTCTCGACAACCTAATCCGCGCGGCGGATAACCTATGCTATTCTGGCACCTTCGTCCTGGACTACTTCGGCGCAGTGTACTCCAAGGAGCTGCTGGCAGACTCCCGCCTCGCTACCATGAGAAATATTGCCAAGCCACTCATCGTGTAGAGCGAGATCTGTAACCGCGAGCCTACGGACAATTGCTCGGACGTCATACCGCCAGCTCAATCCACCTCTTCTGCAAGTTTTCCATTGCGCCAGTTGACGCCAGGTTATCCCTGACGCGTTGTCTGTAAATGTCGTGTTCACGACATGTCGACGGTTCACCTTTTGCCAGGATGGTAGGTGCCAGTTCGGTTTTGTATCCACTTGGCGTGCGCGCGGCCGTGAGTACACCACTCCAGCAACTGGTCCGGTCTTTGCTCTGCTGTTTGGCAGACAACGAGCGGCTCCGCGCTTTGTCGGATTTGTCTGCCGTGAACGTGGATCAGCATGGAATGAAAGGCGCTACCATGAAGAATCTGATTTCGGTCACCGCCGAGGCAGGAGGTACCGCCGCTAATACTTCCGGCTCGACGACGCCCACCGCGGCGGCGGTCGAGCACAGGATGGATGACAGCACTGACTTATATCTACCTGAAGAGGAGAGCGTCCTTGCCGACAGGGTCAGATCGGATCGACCCGCTAGCTTCACGCTTCAGAACGGCCTCCAGGTGCTCGTGATCCCGGATCATCGCACACCCGTTGTGACTCAGATGATCTGGTATAAGGTGGGCTCCGCCGACGAGCCGCCTGGCAAATCGGGGCTCGCGCATTTCCTCGAACACCTGATGTTCAAGGGCACCTCCAAACATCCGGCGGATGCCTTCTCCACGGCCGTCCTGCGCGCCGGCGGCAATCAGAACGCCTTCACCGGGCTCGACTACACCAGCTATTTCCAGCACGTGCCGCTCGAGCACCTCGGCAAGATGATGGAATTTGAAGCCGATCGCATGACCGGTCTCATTCTCAAAGATGAGGACGTGCTTTGTGAGCGCGACGTCGTGCTGGAGGAATTCAATATGAGGGTCGCCAACAATCCACGTGAACGTCTTGCCGAGCAGATGATGGCGGCGCTTTACCTCAATCACCCCTACGGTCGCTCCATTATCGGGTGGCGCCATGAAATCGAAACTCTTACCCGAGAGGATGCGCTTACCTTCTACAAGCGCTTCTATGCACCGAACAACGCGATCCTGATTGTCGCTGGCGACGTCGCCCCCAAGGAAATCCGCTCGATGGTGACGAAGACATTTGGCGGCATCCCCACGCAAGCATCAATTCCCCTGGAACGCCTGCGGCCGCAAGAGCCGACGCCGGCAGCGCCGCGCACAGTGACGTTGGCCGATGCCCGCGTCGAGCAGCCAGCCCTGCACCGCTATTATCTTGTACCATCGGCTCGCACCGCAGCCGCGGGCGAGGGTCCAGTGCTTGACGTGCTCGAGCAGTTGATGGGCGGCGGCGTCAACTCATACCTCTATCGCTCGCTGGTGGTCGAAAAGCAGCTCGCCGTCACTGCCGGAGCGAGCTACCACTCTGCCGCGCTCGATCCCTCGCTATTCGCGATTTTTGCCCTACCAAAACCCGGCGTCAAACTCAGCCAGATCGAGCGCGCCATCGACGAGGTAATAGCCGACATTGCGGGTAATCTCGCGAGCACCGAGGATCTCGAGAGGGTCAAGACGCGGCTGATCGCGCAGGTAACCTATGTCCAGGACAATCAGGAAATGCTAGCCCGCTGGTATGGCCGCGGCCTGACAACGGGACTATCCGTCGACGATATTCGAGGATGGGCCGACGGCATCCGCGCGGTCGATGCACAGCAGGTGCACGAGGCCGCGCCGAAATGGCTCGACAAGAAACGATCGGTGACCGGCTATCTCATCAAAGAGTCCACCCCAAAACAGGGGGAGAAGCTCTAATGATCCATCCTTGCACACGACGTGAGATCCTCCTCGGGGGAGCCTCCCTCTCAATCGCGATGCTCGCTTCGCCCAATTCGCTTGCCGCCACGAGGACGCTTGCCGGGACCGGGATCAAGCGCCTGGTTTCGTCTTGCGGTATAGAAGCCTGGTTCGTGCAGGATTCCACTCTCCCGTTGATCGCGATGGAATTTGCCTTCACCGGCGGCGCGACTCAGGACCCCGAACAAAAACCTGGCGTGAGCCACATGGTCGCTGGCCTGCTCAAGGAAGGTTCTGCCGGGCTTGACTTCAAGACCTTCCATGAGCGGCTCGACCATCGTGCCATTGATCTGCATTTTCACTCGACCCATGATCACTTCCGCGGTTCCTTGCGCACGCTCAAGGACAACGCAGACGAAGCCTTCGACCTTTTACGGATGGCGCTAACCTCGCCCCGTTTCGACGCGACCGACGTCGAACGGATCCGTGCCACTGTGCTTGCGCGCCTTCGGCACGACTCGACCGATCCTTCGTCTCTGGCCCATCTCAAGTTTCTCGAAGTCGCCTTTGGCGATCATCCTTATGCTCGCCCAGCCGGGGGCTCGCTGGATAGCGTGCCGAAAATCGAGATCGCGGATCTCAAGGGCTATGCTCGGCGCGTGATAGCAAAAGACACGCTGAAACTTGCGGTGGTCGGCGACGTCCGTCCAGAGGTCCTCTGCAAACTGCTCGACAAGACCTTTGGCAGCCTGCCGACCGAAGCGGAAGCGGTGCCGGTTCCTGAAGTCGTTGCAGCAAAGCCGCCGCGGCGGCTCTTTATTCCGCTCGACGTGCCGCAGACAGTTGTGACTTTTGGCGGTCCAGCCTTCCGTCGCAGCGAGCCCGATTTCATGGCAGCCTATGTCGTCAACCACATCCTCGGCGGCGCCGGCCTGACGGCGCGTCTGTTCCGCGAAGTCCGCGAGAAACGCGGACTAGCCTATTCGGTTCGTGAGAACCTGGTGTGGCTGGATCATTCAGCCATGTTTCTCGGGAATAGTGGCACCTGCGCCGATCGAGCCGACGAAACGGTCGAAGAAATCGAGAAGCAGGTCCGCGACATCGCCGAGGAGGGACCCACTCAGCAGGAACTCGATGATGCAAAGTCCTACCTGAAAGGGTCGCAAATACTGGCTCTCAACACATCATCAAAGCTTGCGCGGACGCTGCAGCAGCAGCAGCTTGACAAGCTGCCCATCGACTATTTCGAAAAGCACAACGCCGTGGTCGATGGGGTGACGTTGGCGGACGCCAAGAGAGCGGCACGGCGGTTGTGGGGCGACGGTCTGCTCACAATTATCGTCGGCCGCTCCCCGAGGGACGCAGCGCAGCCGACCACCATGCCACCGGCGACCACACCTTCGCCAGGCGCCCAGCAACTAGACGCCGCCCCGACGGCTCCACCGAATTGACGTTCTAGCAGCCCAGGCGCTTGGCAAGCCCCTGGCTGTTGCGCGTAGACTGGGTCTAACCACCGGCTTCAGCCTGCAGAGATATTCGCTCGTGGACAGTTACCATGCGGCCGCTCAAGCACCGTTTTTGCTCAAGCGCGTTGCCAAACAAGCAGTCCGGGTTGAAGTCTTCAGGGCAACCAAATGCAAGATAGAAGACGGCCCCGGCGAACAGTAAGTTGAGGCATGTCATCCTGCCATCGGGCAATAGCTCAGGCGGGGAAATAACACCTTACCAAATGGCTTGTCCCATTTCTTTTCATTTCCAGGCTATCAGCGTGCCGGATCGGAGCTCTTCGCAGCGCCAGAGGATAGCTACTTTCGGACGCCTTCGGCGTGTGCTCGAGCTGCGTTAAGCCGGCAGGCTGGCCTTATGTACCGTGGCGCTAGTCACGTGAATCTAAAGTTCGCCACATAAAGTCTGCTGGGCTTTGTGGCAGAAGCGTTTGACGGAAGCCAAGATCTGGTCTGCGGACTTGGTCCATTTGAAGGGCTTCGGGTTATTGTTGTGCAGTTCGATGAAGGTACGGATGTCGGCCTCGAGCTGTCTGACGGAGGTGTGAACACCTCGCTGGATCTGCTTTCTGGTGAGTTCAGCGAACCAGCGCTCGGCCTGATTGATCCATGACGCGGAAGTCGGCGTGAAGTGGACATGATAGTGCGGCCGGCGAGCGAGCCAAGCTTTGATCTTGGGGGGTCTTGTGGGTGGCGTAGTTGTCCATGACGATATGGACAGCAAGTCCCTCGGGGATTTGAGCGTCGATCTCTTTGAGGAACTTCAAGAACTCGACCGCCCGATGGCGCTTGTAGCATTTGCCAATGACAAAGCCGGAAGCAACATCGAGCGCGGCAAACAGCGTGGTCGTGCCATGCCGCACATAGCTGTGCGTGCGACGCTCCGGCACGCCAGGCATCATCGGCAAGACCGGCTGCTCACGATCGAGGGCCTGAATCTGGCTTTTCTCATCGATGCTGAGGACAAGGGCTCGGTTCGGTGGGGATAGATAAAGCCCGACGATATCGCGTATCTTGTCGACGAACAGCGGATCGCTCGACAACTTGAATCTCTGGCTACGGTGCGGCTGCAAGCCGAACGCCGTCCACATTCGGCGGATCGTGGTGTGGGAAAAGCCAGTTTCCGCAGCCATCGAGCGGATCGACCAGTGCGTCGCATCGGCCGGCCTCTCACACCTGCATTCCCCACAAGCGCTCTCCTCTGCAAAGATTCGAGCCATCAACTAATGTGACGAACTTGCGTTCCAGATGACTAGCGGGATCGATGCCCCTCCAGCGCAAACCCTAGGGGGTGTCTGGCAGCGCTCCGGTGGCTGCCCCATGTGAAGGGAAGCGTGGCGTAGTTTTACGCCGAGGCCGAATATGCAGACCAACTATATAAAGCGCGACCCACCAGAAGAAGCGAGAAGTGGACGCGCACCTCGCATTCCATTTCAAGCGGGCTTGGCGAGTAAAACGAAAGGGTGATCAGAGTGGGCGCTTCAAAACGGTAACGTACACCGTCCGACGCACCTAAGGAAGCGGCCAGCGAGAGCGCACACGCGCCAGGCCATCGTTCATTCCGTGCAGCTTCCCGCAGTGCCCGACGGGAGGATCGCCGGTCCTATTCGCTCGACGCCGGCCTTCTTTGACGCAGCGTTCTCGATCTCGCTTCGCCACTGATGTTGCGCCATCGGGCGTGCCCCCCCACACCCTTTGATCTCTCCTCCATGAGACGATAATCTCGCCTCGACGCGAACAGATGCGTGCTTGCTATTTGCGTCAGCAGCCCGTTTCAGCGCTCGATATCTCGATCCCTTCAGCAGAGTGAGAGCTCGCTCGTTCAGGGTCATTGTCTGCCGAAAAGACGACGATCTGATCCAGCGGACCTTTGATGATTTACGATGAATTACCAAGCCATAGTCGTATCGCGTAGGACCGCCCTTTTTCTTCCCCTAACTCGCAATCTAACGCTACGTAAGATTCGGTCGCTTTATGCCAATCTAGATAGGGTCGCAATAGGCGATCGCCGATCACCACAGGGAGACCGTTGGTGCTTGGCGGCGCGCATTCCAGCCACCCAAACCTCACATAGATCACTAGTACAAGTGATTTACTCCCAATTCTCGGCCTGCATCGTCGTCGGGATCCAAGGACGTCACTCGCTTGATGTTGAAAACATTCATCGGTTGCAGAGCTCTCGCATCGAAGATTCATTGCCCCTTCTTTCTGCCATGTTCGCACCCAAAGCAGAGACGCGCCGGTTGCGCACTTTGCGCGCGGCAATAGCGAGTGTCTCAGGAGATTTCCATGGTTAAGCCAGTTGTAATTGTGGTCGGTGCGGACAAGGGGGGAGTCGGCAAGACGACCGTATCACGAACGCTACTGGACTACTTCAGCGTCAACAATGTGCAAACACGCGCATTCGACACGGAGTCGCCGAGGGGAACGCTGAAGCGCTTTTATCCCGGGATCACCGAGATCGTCGACATGACGACGACGGCGGACCAGATGAAGATCTTCGATACCCTGAACTCAGGGCTGTCCGTCACTGTCATCGATGCTCGCGCAGGCTTACTGTCCTCTGCGCTGGCTTCCTTGCGCGACATCGGATTTCTGGACTCGGCACGGTCTGGCCAGATCACGTTTGCCGTGTTCCATATCCTGGGATCATCCATCGCTTCGCTAGACGAGATCGCCGAAACCGCGACCTTCATGAGCGGCGCAAAATACTACCTGGTCAAGAACTTCATCAATGACACTCAATTCTTCCAGTGGGATCAAGCGACATATAATTCCTATTTTCACCGCATCAAACATGCGACTGAGTTGGTCATACCGAAGCTTAACGAGATGGCCTATGAGCAGGTGGAAGTCGCGTCCGTCCCATTCGTAGACTTCGTAGCAAACAAGGGGCGGAACGATGAACCCGCGAACAACTCCTTCGTGTTGCGCGGCTATGTCCGGCACTGGCTGGCAAATGTCTGGAGCGAATTTGATCGCATCAACTTGACGGAATTGGCCGGCGCCAAGTCCGCCACCCGGGCAGGCGAAAAGTAGTCGCATATTCAGCGGGCTCAGGTCGGGCCCACGTACGAAACGAAATTGATCTGCTGGCTATGTTTGAGACCCCCATCTACATCATCTGCTCTCCTAGCCCGCAGGTCGGTAAAACTCTCATCGCTCGGGCCATGAGCGAGTTCTTGCTGCTGAAAAACGGCACAGTGCTGTCGTTTGATGTCAACTTGAAAGAACCATCATTGCTCGACTACCTCCCCAACATCACGGAGACCGCGGATGTGATCGACACCTACGGCAAGATGCAGCTGATGGACCCTCTTGTCATCCACGATCGGGTACCCAAGGTAATCGATCTCGGCTTTCACGCCTTCGACGAATTCTTCAAGATGTGCGAGGAGATCGGCTTCATGAAGGAGACAGAGCGCTGCTATGTCGCTCCTATCATCCTCTTCGTTGCGGGCGATGACCGCATCTCCTTTCGCGGTTACGAAATGCTGCGGCGGCGAATTCCGCCGGCGTCGCTGGTCACCGTCCACAATGAATTCGTGCTGCGCGGCGGATTACCCGAAGCGATGGATGACGAGCGAGTGCTTCGGATTCCCGCGCTTCCGCTGTTCCTCAAGAGGTATATAGACCGACTTAGCTTTTCCTTCACCGGATATCTGCGCAACGAGAAGGACTGGTCCACCGAGCTGCATCAATGGATCCGACGGAATTACAGCATGTTTCGCGATCTGGATTCGAGCGTCATGCTGCGAAAGTCCTATCGATCTCGTGGGACGGATATCGACAGCCTACGTTGCACAAGGGCTACTTGAGATTCCGATCTGCTCGCCATCTATTCGTCCGGCCTATGAGTAGTCTTCGATGACGTTCTCAAAGGGAAGCGAGCGCATGAATTGCGGTATACGAGTCTTCAGGTGGATTGCGCATTTTTACCGTGATCGTCCGCACGGACCACGGGACCGGCAATTGACGGCAGCTCATTCGCCGAATGGCTCATGTAGACACGCGCGTCTTCGAAAGGATCGAACTGTCTTCACCTTGGCGGCTAGGCGGATCGACGGGTCCTTCCATCCCAGGAGGCTCATAGATCAAAGCCGAGTTTGCCGAGCACCTGGTGCATGACCGCGCTTTTGATCTCGCGGGCGATCTCGTTTCGGATCTGGGCTCCGAGCACCCGCTCGGCATCGGCATCGCCTGTCAAACCTTCCTCGGCCAGTCGGAGATTTAGACGGGTTTCAAACTCTTCGGCCATCGCCTCGACGAGCCGCTCCTGCATGGCAGCATAATCTTCGGGCGCGATGCGCCTCACCACGCTTTCCCATGGTTGCCAGCGCGTTGCCAGATAGTCCGGAAATTCCGCCGCTTCCTGGTTCCGCACCGATGCCGCGGCGCTGGCCACATCGTCCTCTGTCACGTGAGAGACGTTCATGAAGCGCATGTCGGGAGCAATGTGCCGCAGCTCGAGCGGGTCGCGCAGCTGGGTCTGGTAGGCAAGGTAGACCTCGATTTCATCGACGTCCGCGTCGGGATCGGCACGACGAAGCGAGTTGACCCTCTCGCGCGCGATTCCGTCCAGCGCTTCCAAGCGAAACATGACGCGGCCGTGTTGGAGCAGTTCGCCCAGTCGCCTGTCATAGACGCCGTCTTCGACATCAGCGTTCAGGCGTGCGGTCTGCATGCCGTTCCAGGTCAAAGTTATGCGATCTTCGCAGCTCGCGTTCGCTCCCGAAGCCAACTCGAAATATTGCTCGCGCAAACGCGGCCTGACGGCTGCCTGCCGCAAATCTTCGGCGATGGCCTGTCGGAACGTCTCGTTGCCATAGTTCACGGTGCCCCGGAGCCTGTCGAGGAAGCGTGCATAGTCCGCGGCCCCCGCTTCATGGGCGAAGTGCTGCCAAGTCGCCATTGCCGTGGGCTCGCCCTCGAGCCAATCGGCGGCAACCTCTTGCAGGGACCGTGGCTGAACTTCTACCGCTCCATCCGCGGTCGAGAAGAAAACCTGCGGACCGGAATAGTGTCCGGCATGCATCGCTGTTGCCAGGCCGGCCTGCACCCAATCGGCGAGCGGATTATTCTCCAGATCAACGCTCGAGTCACGGGTTAGCTGCGTCAGCAGGGTCTCGGGCACGCTGGTCAGCTGGTTGTTACTGGCGCCGAGCCACAGCAGCTCGGGCGGGACCGTCTCAGGTAGGCTGGTTAGCCAGTTGTGGCTGGCGCTGAGCCATTCGAGCTCGGCGGGAAGAGGCTCGGGTAGGTTCGTCAGCTGATTGTAGTCGACGTTCAGACGCTGGAGCCCGGCTGGAAGCTCGGGCAGGTGGGTCAGGCGGTTACCGCTAGCGTCCAACTCCTGAAGCGTTGCTGGAAGGGGTTCGGGCAGGCTGGTCAGCTGATTGTTGTCCACATTCAGGCGGCGCAACCCGGCCAGAATGGACGCCGACAAGGCGGTCAGCGACAGAGACGACAGATCTAGCGGCTCATTGAGATCACCCGTGCCACGCCAAGCCCTCGTTCGACTGACCGCCTGTTGCCGGTCCTCATGTTGCCCCTGCCCGTCTTCGGCAGCCCAGTCCGCCAACACCTCATCCTGCGAGGCAGCCGCCTCGGCAGCGGACGCCTGCACGTCCGTCAAGGCCTCTCCCCACTGCGATGCGGCCGGAGAGCCCTGTTCGGAGCTTTCCGAATCGGAAGCTGCTGAAGGAGTACCAGCGCCAAGCTGTTCTGCATTCATGGATGTCGTCTCTTCGGTGGCAAAATGAAGCGAACGCGCCGGGGCGGCGCATCTAGAACCGGTAACCCCCGCCTTGGATGACGCTCCGCCGGCTAACTGCAATGAGGTCTCACGCACCGCCGGCGCGAACCGCTGCTGCGAGTGCTATCGAGTAACTTCAGAGGGTGCAGCGAACCCAGGCGAAGTCTCGCTCGTGGATCGGTTGATATTGGAGTCTATCCCGGTGTCCCCTGCCAGATCTACGCCCGTTGAGCCGGGCGACGTTCATGCTACGAGAGGCAGCTGTCGATAAGCTGACGGACCGCGGAGCGAGGAAACTGGACGGCCCCCATCAATTTCTCAAGTTTAGCTCAGCGCTCCGCAGACGAATCACTTCGAGCTGGGTCGACTGGTGTCGGGTGCCGGCACGCCGGCAGCGGGACGCTTAGGCCGGCAACTTTGCTGTCGCTTGCGGCGAGGCGGCCCCACTTCCCGCTACGTTCAAACGCTTACGCAAAATAGCTGACATAAATAGTTTGCAGCCCATCGCGCCTAACGCCGCTCGGCCATGGCTACGAGACGCGGCGCGCACCCGAGGTTAACAACACGGGTTCGCCAAATTTCTCCGGTGACGAGTTCCGAGCCATTTTGACATCGGCTACGAAGACCCGCACCCCGCCTCGGCTCACCGTCGCACATCTCGACGGGCAAGCGCTGATGAGGCGGCACTTGACCCTTCCCCGTTCGACTGAATGATCGAACAGATGCATCTGCACTGGTGCGACACAGAGTTTCTGTATGTCGAGCTCAATGTAGTCGATCCGCGCCGCGACCAATGAACTCGAGCATCGACTGTGCCTCGTTGATCTCGCGTGAGACACGTGCCAAGACCCGTATTGCTATCTCCTCCGACGCGATCAGTCCCGCTCTCTCGCAGGCTAACCAAAAATGATGCATCACCTGCTCGTCAGAGGGCGCGATACGAGTCTGCAACAAGCTGGTCGTCAATGACGAGAGCATGTGCTTGACGACCTCATTCTCCGCCTCGCTCAAGACCTAGTCCTTCTGATTTTTTGTTCAGTTCTGTAATCTTTGGCCACCGCGTCGCGAGAGTGTCGCTGCGAAGGGTAGTGATCTTCGACACTGCAGCTTCATGCCCGTTGAACGCTGCTATCGAGAGATCTATTTGGTCGGTTACCTCACTGCTCGGACCGCTTCTCCTCAGCACAGGCGCACGGCTTCAGATAGCGAGAGCTGCACGATTCTTATAGCTCCACAGCGGCATTCCGCTCTTTTGGAGTGCCGACCGAATGATGCTGCAAATATGGAAAGCGCCCCTAATTCCGACCTTCCCAATCAGAACGTCGTCGCAAACGTCCCGGCCCGCCTGACTTCCGGCCTTTCGGCTCAACGCGTTGCAGGTCGTGGCGTAGCCCCACGATCTTCCGGCGCGAATGCTTTCCTGGAAACTCGGCAGAAATTAGATCGAAACTCAGCCGCCGCCTTTTGCTGGAACACCGAATGGTCGGCGTTGCGCATTTGCTTGTCGCGCGTGAACACCACTATTGAGAATTCAACGATGTCGCTGGCGCGATCGATTTCGCCTAGCGCCCTCGTGAGGCTGGTTTGAAAGGGACATAAGACCCACCGCAGCGCTCTGTGCGGCCATCAGTGCTGCCGGTCATCGCCTCTTGCCGAATAAGAACCGTCTATTCCGTTGGATTTGCTTGCGAGTGCGGCTGTTCACCGAGCGCGCTTTCGCTGGACCGCTAAAAACCGAATTACGGCTGAGGTCAGCCATATTCTGCTGTCTATATCTCTCCATCATCCATGCCATCTCGCGACTCCAACCGGTCAGTGTACTTGACAATGGCTGGCCCGGCGCCCCGTGCCGACGGTTCAAATGGCTTTCCTGGCCATCGTCCAAAAGCTGGCAATCAGCAGGCCGCCCTATCGATCTCCATTCTGCGATGCGCCTGACGATCGCCATGCTTGACACTCCAGGGACAAAGTGAACTACATCTGTGATGACTTCAATTGATGATACATTAAGTGAGATCAGATGGCTGCGGAACGAAATCTGGCGCTGCCGTCGATCTCTTAAAAGGGACCTACCTGAGCGCAAGGCCGTTGAGAAGCGTCTGCTTGAACAGCTTTCTGCCTTTGAACGGCTCTTGTCGACAGCGTTTCCTTTGACCTTGAGCCCTAAAGTGTATTCGGCCAAGAGCACGACGATCGGGCGAAGCGACTCGCCTGAAGCGCGCATCGAGAACGCCGCAATGGCATCAAGCGGTTCCTTCGGGAAGTCGACCGGCCGCTAACAAGCGAGATTTCCTAGCTCTATCTGTCCTTGAGCCCCGTAGTCGAGACCAAGCTAATCCCCAGCTGGAAGACAGCGATGGAACAAACCTCCAAAGCTAACACGCCGGCGATCTTTGCCAACTATAGCCGATTTAGCCACCTGCCGGAAAATACTTGGCTGCCGACCACAACGCCATAGATTGATGGGCAGCACGAATTCCTGCAGATGTCCTGCCGTAACCACCGCAGTTACGCAGATTGTCCTTCCGACCAGCTACGACCAAGCCGATGGCAATCTCGCGGCGGGCCCAAAGTCGGCGGATCGCTGCAGCGCTGAAGCGCGCAACTGATCAGTACGAAATTGAAGTTCAGAGCGCATTGCAATCTCGTATCACGCGTGGGCGCACATCGATCGCTGATCGGGGCTAATCGGTTCACGGAGCTCAGCCCCCCGATAGATGAACTGCGGCGCGACCGGCTGATGCTTCAGCCCGATCGACTTTCGGCCACGCTGGCCAAACTCTGGCCCATAGGTCTGAACACCTCACTGTCGCTCAGTTTCTGCAAGTGCCACTCGGACGCCTCACTCTCGATGGAGGACGACCGGAAGCCTATTGAGACGCCGTCTTGGTCCTTCGTTTCTCTCCGCCGCAATTGGCATCATGCGGCGGCATTCGCCGCGTAAATTCTTGAAATTGTCCCTAAGGCAAAAGATTGCTACCTCCACATCGCTAGGCCCTCTAAAGCGGTCACAGAAGCGCATCACGTCTAGTCTGCATGACATTAAGACTTGCTCGGCCCCACGATCTCGCGCACGAGCTTGTTCTGTGCACCACGTGGCTGCGATCGCGATCACGATCGCAGCGAGGGCGGATGCACAGCAATGCGCATTGCAAATCCAGCTCATTCGTCCCTCTTGATTCACCAAACCTGTCTTAAGCCGCATATCCTTCACTATTGTTCTTTACCCCGCGAGCGTAATCTGTTTGCCGGATTGGGCGCCTCGGCAGCCATGATCGTGCCTGTTAAGGGGCAGCCGCAATGATTACGGCCTCCGAATCATCGTCTCGCCACGCGCAACACGCTCATTGCGAAGACGGAGGTACGACAAAGATCGGCCGTTTAGCGCATGTGTGGCGATGCTGTCTCACCGGTGGCGTTCTGCTTCGCAATGCCTACAACCTGACGCCACGGTCGATTCAAGCACTTTGAGCGTCCGGCACGTGTGAATACGTGATGAAACTGCATACCCACATTGGTGGCAGTAGGACGCACTCCCAACAACTGCACGCCTGACCGACTGCCCGCGGGTAGGAACGTCACCGATGTTGGTGGCGATCAGCTTAGTGTGGGGGTTGAAGGCTCAAAGCGCACGCATCGAGGCGAGCAACGACAAGCTGCGCCGGCGCAGCTCGCTTTGTTCGCGGTCTCAGCCAGCTGACCTGCAGAGTCAAAGACGGGTGAGTTTTCCGGGAAGCACGGAGGCTTGGACCGACAGGCCAGGATTCCTGTGGCTGGATGATGATTCGTCGCACCCGTCAGGTACCGTCAATTCGACAGTCTCAAGCCGCTTGCTGCATCACAGTGCGCAATTGCATGAAACCAGCTCGGCAGGCTTCGCCGTTGGGCCCCTGGCACGCCGGTTGCTATAGCACCGGCGGAGCGTCGGCCTGGGTGCAGCCTAGCCCAGCATACGGAAGACACCATTCGTTGACTGCTGCACGTCGTTCTGCGGGCGGACGCGGACCGAGCGCTATGTTTGCGATTCCAGGATCTAGGAGAAAAGCGAGACATCACATGAGGAAAATAGTGTTAAGCGAGCTTTCCAGGGCCTGCAGGTTAAGTGTTGTGGCGTCAGCCATTCTGGTTTCCCCAGCAGCCGGCGCCAATGAGGATCTGATGCGCGCCGCCAAGCGGATTTTCAAGCCGATTCCTTCAGTCGTTCCAGCGGTGAAGGACAATCCTATCACCCATGAAAAGGTCACGCTTGGCAAATCCTTGTTTTTCGATTCGAGGCTATCCGCAAGCGGAGTTATCAGCTGCAACACGTGTCATAACCTTGGGACGGGCGGGGTAGATGCCGGCCCGAGATCGATTGGTCATCGCTGGCAGCTGGGGTCTCGTCGTGCGCCAACAGTCTATAACGCAGTCTTCAACGTGGCGCAGTTCTGGGATGGGCGAGCGGCGGATCTCAAGGCGCAGGCAGCAGGCCCTGTCCAGGCCAGCACCGAAATGAACGCGACGGCCGATCGCGTACTCAGCACATTGAATTCAATGACCGATTATGTCGTTATGTTCAGTAAGGCTTTTCCCAACGAAGCGGTGCCGCTTACGTTTGCAAACTTCGCCAAGGCCATCGAGGCTTTCGAGGCGACCTTGATTACTCCCGACGCCCCCTTCGATCAGTACCTCAAGGGCGATGAGTATGCTCTCAACGATCAACAGAAAGCCGGGCTAAAGCTATTCATCGAAAAGGGATGCTCCTCTTGTCACAACGGAATCAACGTCGGCGGACAGGATTATTTTCGCTTCGGCATCATTAAAAGGCCAGCCGAAAGCCAACTTCCAAAGGAGGACAAAGGTCGTTTTGCCGTCACCAAGGACCTCGGCGACGAGTATGTTTTCCGCTCGGCGCCGTTGCGCAACGTCGCATTGCGCCCGCCCTACTTCCATTCTGGTCAGGTTTGGAGTCTTAAGCAAGCGGTCGGCGTGATGAGTGAGGTTCAGCTTGGAGCAGAGCTCAGCGATGAAGAAACTGACGAAATTGTCGCCTTTCTGAATTCGCTCACCGGACAGCTGCCGAAGATCGAGTACCCGATACTGCCCACGCGCACCATTGCAACGCCAAAGCCCTCCTTAGACAAATAGGCCTTCACGATAGCGACACGCTATGCGGTCCAAGCTGGAGCATTCAGCAGGCTCAAATTGCGGGCCTCGAGCCCCAACCCGCTCGTCGGCGACGCCAGAGTTCCTTTGGGGGCCGGTCAAATCATCCATCTCGGGCAGCTCAATCCTGCGTCGACTCGCGAGGCAACGAAGGCCCGCGCGCCCTGAAATACGTCCGTAAGCCGTGCTGCTAGCAAGACGTTCTGCCCTAGCTCGCGGGCACCGCATATCATCTCACATCAGCCATTTTTCCAAGCGCCCGGCCCCCGACCTTCTCCTCCGCACAGATCGGAACGTGCGCCAGATCGGATGGCATGCACTTGTCCCTCATTGACGAGTTTTACGGCCGCATGTTGCCAAACACCATCCCGAATCCACGAGGCGATGGATCATCCTCAGCTTCCAACTGATAGCTCCTACATGTGCGAATGGTGACGCGAGCGTCCAGAGTCCTACAAGAAGATGTGGTGATTTAAGATGTCTGGTGGAGACTGAGACACAGCCTCCCTTTCCGCAAAACGCGCAGATATTCCTTGAAACGGCATGCGGATTGCTGGGTAGCGACCAACCAGTCGCCGCCAAAGAAGGGGCGCGGGAAGCGGAGTTTCAATGAGATTTATCCGATTCATCCTGATTGATCTGGCTTTGATGCCGCTCGCACCCAAGAATGCAGAAGCCATGACCGTCGCTCCCGGCGCAAACTTCAAATCGGCTAGCAAAGCCGTGGGATCCTTGATGCGGATTTCCGGCCCCGAGCCAGTATTCAGCTCTGGCCTGAGCCGACATCTTCACCGCCAAACCTCTCAAGGCGCGCAATTTGGACATTCAGCAAAAGCCCCGGGGCCGCCGAAGCAGGCTGAAAACCTCGCGCTAAGGGACAGGCGCTTTGCCACTCATTGGCAAGGGCACTGGGCAGCGTCCGACTGTCACGATCGTCGCGGCGCGGAGATGCTCAAGAAGCCTCTGATCTTAACACAGATCTGCAGTCCGCCGCCGCAGCTCTTGCCCTCAGGCGAGCAGAGACGCCGTGCTGGAGCGGCACAGGCCGGATTATCTGAGGCATGGCGATCATCTCTATCGCAGCGATTGTGCTCGTGACTTGGATGGGAAGACACCGCACAGGCGTAGGTTCATGAGAGAAGCAAAAACGGGCTATATTGAGGTTGCGTTCAACGGCTCTCTTGCGAACATTCCGTTAGATGCGCAATTCAGCCTGCCGGCCAAAGGCGTCACGGCAATTTTTGGTCCGCCCGGGTGCGGGAAGACCACACTCGCGCGCTGCATCGCTGGCGTGCAGCATGTGCCGACTGGATTTTGTGCGGTCGATGGAGAGATTTGGCAGGATGAGACGACGTTTCGACCCCCTCATCTGCGTCCCGTCGCATATGTATTCCGACCACCAATTCCTCTTTCTCATTGGACTGTACGGCGCACCCTCCTATACAAGGCGTCAACATCGACACCAACACTAATCGATTTTGACGGTGTGGTCGAATTGCTCGCCTTGTCGCCGCTGCTCGAGCGTTCGCCATCACATCTTTCCGCCGCCGAGCGACAGCGACTTGCCCTTGGCGGCGCACTGTTGGGCCAGCCTCGGCTACTTTTGCTGGACGATCCACTCGTTGTGCTCGACCGCGCCGCCAAATGCGAGATCCTGCCATTTCTCGATCGCATGCGGGAAAAGCTCCCATTGCCGATGATCTACATCACCCAAGATTACGCCGATATCGAGCGTTTTGCCGATCATCTTGTCATGATGAAAGATGGCGTCGTGACTACGGCCGGGCCGCTCAACGTCGTTCAGAGCGATCCGGCGCTAGCTGGGCGCGGCGAAGCGGCAGTCTGTCTTGATACCTTGGTCGGCGGCTATGACGGGCGCTATGGGCTGATCATGCTCCACCTCAACGGGGCGCGCCTTCTGATCCCTGGAGTGCCGCTTAGACCGGGCGCGCAGCTGCGGCTGCGCATCGCAGCCGGCGATGTCAGCATCGCGTGCGAGCCCCCACGTGCAAGCTCTATCCTCAATGTATTTCCGGCACGCATCAAAGCCTTTCTGCCGTTCGACGAGGCGGAGGTCACCTTGGTTCTGGCTCTAGAAACTGGCCGTTCTGGCGTGCCGCTTTTGGCGCGCATCACGCGGCGCTCCTTTGATGCGCTACGGCTCAGCAATGGAGCGGAGGTGTTTGCGGAGATCGCGCGCGCCGTTCCGTTCGAGGCTGCCGATCGGTGCTTGCAACGCCTGCCGCGATCCGCATGAGAGCGTTCGACAGCCGTGCCCGGATACGAGAAACACATCAAAAGGAACCCGGACGCGATCGATGATTTGGATGAGATAGATCCGAATAGTGTCGGGGCTATTCGCTACCGTCTAAAAGACGATGTGGATAGGCTACTCGCTGATTTCGCTGAGGATATCGCGCAGCAAGCCGTACGCATCGGCGGCATCGTGCAGCTAGACGCGAGGTGCGCAATTGACACGCACATCATGCTCGCAATCGACGTTGCGACAGGACAAGAGATCTCGATTTCCCAGCCACTCGGCAGCCGGAGCTCTGTCCTGTAATCTCGATCCAAATGGGCTTGCCGAGGCCGCAGCTGTCGTTTCCCAGGCACTTCGCAACAAGATCGATCTTCTCGTGATGAACAAATTCGCCAAACAAAAGCGACGGCCGGGGCGGGCCTGCGCGCCGAATTCGTGGGCCTACCAGTACTGACAGCCGTTGCAGAAAAATGCCTTCGCGACTGTCGAACCTTCACCTCGGGCGGTGGTACGCTACCGCTTGTGATCGTCAATCCTTGGAGCAGTGATTGCGCGAGATCTCAACGCGCGTGGCGCGCAGCGTCAGCACCAGCTGCGGCTATTTGGGGACCCCGACCTGATGACGACAGTGAGACTGTCGAGCACGTCGTCTCCGAAATCGCGCATCAGGCTCTTTCGCCCTCCGAAAACAGCCTTAGCTCCGGCGTCCGCTCCCACGCTCCGTACCACGTGATTCCTCGCGAACGTACCTTTGCGAACCTTCGACAGTGAGACGTCGCAGTTCAACCAGCCGCAGGCGCTAACCAGTTCAAGCCGACATCAATCCCTCGATCGGTTCTGCAATGCCTGCCGGTCGACTACGAGATTGCTAAGATTCAGGTTTGGTTGCCGTGTCGCCGCCAACCGCCTGGCCAGCGCCCGCGTACAAGACTGTGGGAAGGGAGCTTGGCTACAAATTTCTCGCTGATCAACGCTCCAAGCGCCCGGGTATGCCCGTATCAAAGCCGCTGGACTCCACTCCTGAGAACGCATGGCACATAGCTTGCTTCAACAGTGAAGCCACCTTCTACACAGAGCGAACTTGTGAGGACAGCATGCTCGGAATTGGAAGTCAGTTGCCGCCGTTCGAAATCACAGGCGTGAAGCCCGGTTTTCAAGCGCAGGAAGAAGGAGGACAGAGTGCATTCGAGACGCTGACTGAAGCGAGCTTTCCAGGAAAATGGAAGATCATCTTCTTCTATCCCAAGGATTTTACCTTCGTCTGCCCGACAGAGATCGCTGAGTTTGCCCGGCTTTCCAAGGAATTCGCCGACCGCGACGCGGTGGTACTGGGTGGTTCGACTGACAATGAGTTCTGCAAGCTCGCTTGGCGGCGCTCACATGTCGACCTGCACAAACTATCAATCTGGCAGTTTGCCGACACAAAGGGAACGCTCGTCGACGGTCTTGGCGTGCGTTCACCCGAAGGGGTTGCCTATCGTTACACCTATATTGTTGACCCCCAAAATACGATCCAGCACGTCTATGCGACCAATCTCAACGTCGGGCGCAGTCCTAAGGACACGCTCCGCGTTCTGGACGCGCTGCAAACCGACGAGCTCTGTCCTTGCAACAGGGAAATCGGCGGCGAAACCTTGAAGGTTGCTTGAGGCAGCATGTCTTCGATCCAACAACTAAGCGACAAGATTCCCGATTTCGCGAAGGATGTCAGGCTGAACTTGACCTCCTTGATGGCCGATGAGACGCTTTCGCCACAACGAAAATACGGGCTGCTGCTGGCGAGCGCGATTGCCACTCGCAATGCAGTCCTGATTGCCGCGATGGAATCGGCTGCGTCCGCTGTGATGACATCTGTGGCGATTGCCGCAGCGAAAGCCGCAGCCAGCCTCATGGCAATGAACAACGTTTACTACCGCTTCGCTCACCTTGTCTCCAACCCGGAATACAAAACGATGCCGCCACGGCTGCGTATGAACGTGATCGGCAATCCCGGCGTGGACAAGTCCGATTTCGAGCTGTGGTCGCTTGCGGTCTCCGCCATAAACGGCTGCGGTGCCTGCATCGATGCCCATGAGAAGACACTCAGAGTCGCGGGCGTCAATTCCGAAGCGATCCAGACCGCCGTGCGCTTTGCCGCGATCATGCAGTCAGTGGCAATCGCAATCGAGGCCGCTGGGCCTGCCCCCTCTCAGGCGAGGGGCTGATCCTTCCTCTACCATCGGTTGACTGCGTTGTGGCGCCACTCAGTGAGGTCACAACCAGTCCTTCGCGGCTCCCGAACGAGCGGCACATCTGCACGTTATGGCTTGTGCAGCGTCCCCCCGAAGAGGGTCTTGCTCGACGTCCCGGCGCCGCGCAAGTGACGCGGAATGCGCCAATGATGCGGTGAAGTCCTATCGCCTAACTCGGTCGCACCACGGCCTGTTCCACTATCAGCCAAACTTGAACTGCACTCCATATCCGCCGCGCGGATGGCTCCATTCGATGTCGCCGGTGGGCTCGGCGATCACGCGGCAGGTACCGCACTCGATGCAGCCGTCAACTGTTATCTCGACTTGGCCGTTGTCGTTTAGCTCGTAGCATCGCGCGGGGCAGGCTTTCAAAAGTGCAAGGAGCTGCGGCGATGGCGTCGTGTGCGCACGGACCTTGACGTGAGGGTGACCGATGTCGACAAGATAGCGATTATAATACAGCTTGTCTTCGACGCGGACTGGGAATTCGACATTCATACTTTGACCTTCCATTGTTGGGCTTCACAACTGTCGCGGTCAGCGCCAGGCCCGGGCAAAACGACAAGCATCACCGAACAGACCCGCCCATGACCGCGCCTTGACAAAGGATTTCAGGGTCGCCTTCTCCTTCTCAGCCTTGGGCGTACCATCGACGCGCACGAAGTTTTGCATCGCCTTGGAGATGAGCTGCGGATAGGTGAGAAAGAAGTTTTGTGACTGGGTATGCATTAGGGGCGGCAAATCCTTGTACTTCTTTAGATCTTTGATGACGAAGGAATCGTCTAGCATCTTCTTGTAGATCGACAGATTTTCTGCACTCATCGGCTCGCCGCGCGATTTCACCAGACCTATCGCTTCGGCAGCGATGCGGCCGGAAGTCATCGCGAGATTGGAACCCTCACGATGAATGGCATTGTTGAGTTGGGCCGCATCGCCCACTACGACCCAGCCTTCCCCATAAAGCTGCGGGATCGACTTGTACCCGCCTTCAGGAATGAGATGGGCCGAGTACTCCTTGACTTCGGACCCTGCTACCAGGGGTGCCACGGAGGGATGGCCCTTGAATTGATCGAGCAGGCCGTATGGCGTCTGGCCCGTGCGCTGGAAGTCGGCGACGAGACAACCGATGCCCAGCGAAATGCACTCTTTGTTGGCATAGATGAAACCCATTCCGGTCATGCCGCGGGAAATGGTACCGACCGCCTCGATCACGACGCCTTCATCGCCCTTGAGATTGAAGCGCGCCTCGATAGTCTCGCGGGGCAAGAAGTGCATCTCTTTCACCGCGAGCGCAACGTTGTCGGGTCTCGGCCGCGCGCGCAGGCCCGCGCGCGTCCCGAGCAGGCCATTGACCCCCTCGGCCAGCACGACGACATCGGCATGTATTTCGCCGTCTCGGCGATCTGTACGAACACCGACGATTCTTTCACGCTCATCCCGTACGAGCTCGGTGACGGTCGTCTCGCACAGTAAGGTCGCGCCAGCCTCCCGCACCTTGGAAGAGAACCATTTGTCAAACTGGGCGCGTATAATCGTGTACCGGTTCGGCCGTTCCTCGTTGAATTCGTCTGAACGGTAGTGCATGCCGACATGGGAACGATCGTCCATCATCCAGAACCGCTGCTCAATCAGGTGACGTTCGAGCGGCGCCTCCTCTCGAAACTCTGGGATCAGCTTTTCCAGCATGTCGGCATAGAGGATGGCGCCCTGCACATTCTTCGATCCTGGATATTCGCCCCGCTCGAGCTGCAGCACCTTCATGCCGCGCTTAGCCATGGTCAATGCCGCCGCGTTGCCGGCCATACCGGCTCCGACCACGATCGCATCAAATCTCTCTTCAATCATCATCATCTCCTCTAGACCGCGATTCGGGCGCGCGAGTTCGGCAAAAGGCGGGCGCGAAATGAGGCCGTCAGCGCGGGTAGCAGTTGGATGGCGTCGCTGACGATCGCGAGATGGGCAAAGTCGAAGATCGGAGCATTCTTGTCAGTATTGACGGCGACGATCAAATCCGCGCCCTCGACGCCAACGCGGTGCTGAATCGCTCCGGAAATGCCGGCGGCAATATAGAGCTTTGGCCGGATGGTTTTCCCCGTCTGGCCGATTTGCCGGTCAGACGTAACCCACCCTTTTTGTACCAGAGGACGCGAGCAGCCATATTCAGCGCCAAGCAGAGTTGCGAGCTCGCGCACCAACCGAAAGTTCTCAGGCGATCCCAGTCCCAGGCCGCCCGCAACCACGACATCGGCGTAGGCCAGATTGGAGGTTTCTGCATCGCGGTCGGGTAGAAACGACAATACCTTTGTGACAATATCATCTTCGAGAAGACCGAGCGGATGGACGATGATACGAGCGGCATCGCGTACGACGCGCTCAGGCATCGGCATGACCCGCGGGCGGACGGTTGCCATCTGCGGACGATAATTCAAGGTATAGATCGTGCAGAGCAGCGAGCCGCCAAAGGTCGGACGCGTCGCCGCGAGCGAACCATCGGCATCGACGTCGAGCGCGGTGCAGTCGGCAGTGAGCCCCGTCGACAGAGTCGTCGCCACGGAACCTGCGAGATCGCGACCGAGCGTCGTCGCCCCCAACAACAGGATCTCGGGCTTGTAGGTGTTGACGAGTTCGGTTAGCGCTTTGGTATAGGATTCGTTTCGGTAATCCGACAAAACGTTGTCGCTCACGAGGTAGGCCAGATCGGCGCCATAGCAAAAGGCGTCAAGCGCGGCGTTACGTGTGTGCTGCCCTTCCGGACCGATAACGACAGCGGCAAGATTCACCTTTAGCCTGTCGGCCAGCCTGCGGCCCGCACCCATGAGCTCCCATGAAACCGGATGCACTTGGCCACGCTCCAGCTCGACGAAGACCCAGACGTGCTTGTACGCCTTGAAGTGCTCCGGCAGTTCTTTTTTGGCTGCTGCGCGCCCGGCCGGCGTCGGCATGACCGTTCTGGTGACATTGCTCATACTCTAAATTCCCCTCAAAGATAGGCGCGCCCGCGCCACAGGTTGCTTTTTAGCTTCCTTAACTGAAGATCACTTTTGGTCAGCAAGTGGCCGGCTGCTCTGCCCCGTCTGCTTGGTCCGACCGGCCTCACAACAAGACGCGTCGTCGCGATAGACGTACCGGTCCGGCCGGATCTGGCGAGGTCTTCCACACTGAACGCTTGCGCGCCGCGTTTGACGAGCGGCACCGCGGTGGCCAGGACGCCGCGGTGATTCTGACCGTTCGCTTCCATGCCTGAATTGGCGATTCCGTTCGCTGCGCAATACCTGCGCCTCAGTTTCGGCCCACCAGTCCACATTGACTGTGACGACGAGCGCGATACCGGCAACGCACCTGTCACGCGATCCATGCCGAGCCTCCAGCGCGGACAGCCCGTATGGGCCGACGTTGGCCCTCGTCCTGACGCATGTTGCTATCCGCCACGAGGTGGATACAAATCTGAGCGAAATCCGGGGCCGATTTGATGCGGACGACGCTGTGCATACCCTCTCCAGGTGTAGCGCGAACGGGCGACTTATCCATTGACCACCATCTCACCGTCCATATGGAGCCTTGATCGCGTCAAAGACCGTTTCGAACGGACCTGGCGCGATCGTAGGCGACGAGATGATGGCGCAGGGCTCGGCAGGCACTAAAAGCAGCATCATGGGTCTTCCTTCAATCTCATCTCGGACGACTACCATCCGTCGGCATCGACGATCGGGTCGGCAGGACAGCAGCAAGTGTCGTACCAGTTGCAAAAAGCACTGAAAGTCAGTCGAAAGTAATGGTTTGGCAGACACTTGAAATCCGCTGATACCTGGACACGACCAGTCCGGACATGGGTCGGGAATACGACAGCCGCCGCTCGGGTGATAACTGCAGAGAGCTGACCCGGATAAAGACGAAGGCCGCCCATCGGGTTGCCACGGTGCCCCGTCGGGCACATCTTGCAGTGGAACGCTAGATCACTTCAGCTCGCTCAATGGGACAAAGGCCGTCGCCTTCTTAGGGTCTGCGGCCCCCTCCTTCAAAACCTTGAACACTCGCTGGTCGATCGGTGACGATGCCACGAAATCCGCATAGGACCGCTCCAGCATCGCCTTGCACCGAGCTCTGATTTCCGGCTCTGCGGCACCAGCAAATTGCTCTTTTGCAAAGTATTGTCCCATGCGCTTCAAGATGTGAAGGCGCGCGACATTCACGATTTTAGGGTCGTAATCGACGCCAAGTAGCGAAAAAAAATCCTCCGCCGATGAGGCCTTGCTGAGCCGATCCAGGATACCGGCTGCCGGGGATGAGTTGATCATGAAAACTTCTCCTTCGGATTAGCTCTGGACGGTAACTGCTGGCGGGATCAATGGCCAAACCACGATCGAGGCTGACGCTCGTCAGGACGGTCGCCGGACCGGAACTCAGCGCGAGAAGACGCCGATTGGCAGTGCGGGGCGGCTCGCCATTGGGTAGGAGGTCACAGCATGTATGGCGGAACGGGAAGTAAGATCTGGAGATGAGATCGCGCCAGGGGATCTGACGTGCGAAAGCTGGACGCCGTGCGGGCCCATCAGCGATATCGGACGCCATCTTGCGGCGCGTCTGTTTATGCAAACGCTGCTGGACACGGCTTTTCACGCGGGGTGGGTTGCCAGGCATCCGCACACGTCGCGCCAGATCGCCGCCACGGTTTCGCGCTCGACCGAGCGCTTGTGCTCGATGGCATATTTGCGGACTTGCGACAGAATCTGTCTGGCTTGATCGGCGCTGGCGACGAGCTGTAGTTCATCGAGTAACGCGGTGATCGCCCCAAGTCCGGAATGCTTGCCGATCACAAAGCGGTTGCAGCGGCCAAACAAAACGGGATCAAGCGATTGATAGGTGCGTTGATCCTTCAAAAGGCCATCGACATGAATGCCGGATTCGTGCGTAAATACATGCTCTCCGACGATGGCCTTGTTCACAGGAATCGCACGTGCGGCCGCGGCTGCTACCACCGCGGCGACGTTCTCGAGCTCCGGGAGTATGATGCCAGTCTCGCGCCCGTAGAGCTGTTTGAGTGCGACCGCGATTTCCTCGAGCGGGGCATTTCCGGCGCGCTCGCCCAGCCCGATGACGGTCACTGAGGCGTGGCTCACGCCGGCCTTGATAGCGGAGAGCGTGTTGGCGGTTGCGAGTCCGAGATCATCGTGACCGTGAAATTCGAGTTCGAGATCGGTGGTCGCACGCAAATTCCTGACCAGCACGTAGGTTGCGTCGGGATCGAGCACACTGAGCGTATCTGCAATACGAAAGCGACGCGCGCCCGCGGCTTTTGCAGTTGCCATCAGTCTGATGAGAAAATCGATATCGGCGCGGGAGGAGTCCTCACCACCGACGGCGACCTCAAGTCCGCGCGCACAGGCATAGCCTACCAGTCGCTTCACCCGTTCCAGCGCCAGGTCGCGATGACCACCTAGCTTGGTCGCGATCTGGACGTCGGAGGTCGGGATCGACATATTGATCATGGACACCCTTGCTTCGATCGCCGCGTCGACATCCGATTCCCGCATCCGGCACCAGCCTATGGTGGTCAGCGGAAGATCTGCTTCGACAATGGCGCGAATGGCGGAGATCTCCTCGTTGCCCATCGCCGGCGTTCCCGCCTCGATCTCCGTGACTCCGGCCCGCGCCAGCGCCTGCGCGATCGCTAGCTTTTCCTCTGTGGTGAACGCAACGCCAGGTGCCTGCTCGCCGTCGCGTAATGTCGTGTCGTTGAGCACGGTGGGCTTGGCGCCCACCTGGTCGGACCAAGACGATTTTGCGGCGGTGCTAGCGGCAATCACGCGAGAGCTCCTCATGGTTTGATCTACCTAAGCTTCAGCAAATCGATTGTCGTAAATGCGACAGGCTCATGAAGCGGACGCCTTGCCTATTGCCCCGCCGAGTTCGAACTTTAGTGCAGTTGCGGCACGCCAGGATGTGAGAATTGTTGCGGAGCACTTGAGCCGCCGCCTTGGACACATGGTCGCTGGCTCGAAACGGCGTCGGCCGCGCCCTCAACCTTCCGCGCGGCTTACCAAATCCTGCGAGGCTTTCTCCGATGATGATGCGATCGCGGACCCTTGTGGCAGCTCAGATGGCCAGTCGCCGGCAACGACCGGCCGAGCGGCCTGCAACAGAAAATCCCGCCGGCGCTCGGCCATCCGGCTCTCACCGCTTTCTTCGCCGAAGCAGATGTTGAAGTCGTCACATTGGTTGCACACGGGTGTCGTGCACATCACGAGGCCCTCATTCTCGCAAAGCATGCGGTAGAAGAAGCGCTTCCAGCGCATATTGTTGACATTGCGCGCGGCGAGCGGCGCGAAATGGCGGCTCAGCAGCCGGGAGAGTTCGCCGCGATTGCGCAAGCCGAGAGCTTCCCACAGATGGCCTGGCTCAATGGCGCGCCGCGCTATCATGGCAGCCAGCCAGCGGCCAATATCCCGTTCCGTCGAGCGTTGCTTGAGCAAGAGATCGCGCAGCATTGCGATCTCTTCGTCCCCTTCGCACCTGAAAACCGAGAGCTGCTCCGCGAGCTTGATCTCAAGCGAGGGAAAGTACTGCTCCAGCAAGGCCGCCAGTTCAAGGCCGGACAGGCCGGCCTTCTCGGGAAGGGAGCCCCCATCCATTGTGGCAGCCGCCAAGATAGACGCTAAGACATGGCAATCGAAATTGCTGTCGATGGCAATATCGGCATCTGCAGGAGGCACACCGGTGAGTAGGCGGTAGGTTGCAATTCCCTTGTGCATCTGACTGTTGGCCTCAACGGCACACGGAAGGAAGTGCGCTTCGGACATAATTTTGCGAGTTTCCACAATGGTCTGGCTTGCGCTGCCGCATCCCGGTTTTGATCAGGGTCGATCGTCAGAATGCCGGCCTCCCGGGATGGGCGGTGAGGGAGACCGGCATTCGTCGCGCGCCTTCGCAAGGCCGCGACTCGCGACCTTTACGAGGCCGCGAGTTCGGCGGCGGTCTTGCCGACGATGGATTCGTCCACGGGCTTCATAATGCCATGCTCCATCAGCATGTCCTCGAGCTCGTCCATGGAGATTGGAGTCGGGATGATGCCTTTGCCGCCATTTTTGTGAACCTTGTTCGCAAGATTGCGATAGTGATCGGCCTGCTTGGAATCGGGTGCATACTCGAGCACCGTCATGCGGCGTAACTCGGCATGCTGCACCACGTTGTCGCGCGGCACGAAGTAGATCAGCTGAGTGCCTAGCTTCTTGGCCAACGCTTCCGCCAGTTCCAGCTCCTTGTCGGTCTGCCGCTCATTGCAGATCAGACCGCCCAGCCGCACACCGCCAGAGTTTGCGTATTTCAGGATTCCCTTGGAAATATTGTTCGCGGCATACATAGCCATCATTTCACCGGACATCACAATATAGATTTCCTGCGCCTTGTTCTCGCGGATCGGCATCGCAAAGCCACCGCAAACGACGTCGCCGAGCACGTCGTATGAGACATAGTCAATGTTTTCGTAGGCGCCGTTCTCCTCCAGGAAATTGATCGAGGTAATGACGCCGCGGCCGGCGCAGCCGACACCCGGCTCAGGACCACCAGACTCCACGCAGCGAATGTCCTTGTAGCCGACCTTCATTACGTCCTCGAGCTCGAGGTCCTCCACGCTGCCGGCACTCGCGGCAAGGCTCAAAATCGTGTCTTGCGCCTTGGCGTGCAAAATCAGGCGGGTCGAGTCCGCTTTCGGGTCGCACCCCACAATCAGGATTTTCTGACCCATCTCAGCCAGCGCCGCCAGCGTGTTCTGCGAAGTGGTCGACTTGCCGATGCCGCCCTTCCCGTAGAACGCGATTTGTCTCAGTGAAGACATGTTGCTCTCCATCAACCGATTTGCCAAAGTTGCGCGCTTCTTGCGCGCGAGCTTGTTTCTCTCTCAGAAACGGGGCACACGGGTTTAAGGGAAGGAGCACATCGCTCGTCTTACGCGTCGGCGTGCACTCAGCCCTCACTCAGTGTTGCTGCCGCTTCTTAGCAACCGCCGTGCCAACGCTTGACCGCGCTCCTTAACCTTCTGATTACGTTTCCGAAAACCAACAAGCTGGTGAGCAAGGTCCTGGCTGTTTTGGATCTAACAGGATCTGCGCGGCTGTCAGAAAACTAACAACGACTACAATCATCAACGCGAAAACACCGATTTGGCGCGCCTGTTCCGATGGCTTCAGTTGTGGAACGGAAGTTGCTCCGATCTCAGGATAGTGAATATGCCAGTCGGGCCCGAAACCTGGCGCACCAGCGGCGAGGTTGCATACATGGTACGGCGCTTGGTGCGCTGACTTTGAAGAAATTGAACGGTCTCCCGAAGCAGCCGCGGCTTGCCAATCGTTCAGCTCCGGCGCGCCTACATAGGTATGTCGTGGCGACAATCATCTTCTATCAGAAGCCCGGCTGCGCCACTAACGCGCGCCAGATTCAAGCGCTGAAGTCCGCCGGCCCCGACGTGATAGCCCAAGACATCTTTGAAGGAGCCATGGGACGGGGAGGAATTACGTAGGTTCTTCGGCCATATGCCCGTCGGCTCCTGGTTGAACCGAGCTGCGGCACGTACAAGTCAGGCGAAGTCAATCCCGATACTATCGACGCGGCAAGCGCACCCGCATTGATGGGGGGCGATCCGACCGCTGATCGACATAGGCGGGGCACGATTTGTCGGCTCGATCATGAGTCCGCGCTGTCACTGCTTGGCCGCAAGACGCAAGAAGATCTCGAGGGATGCCTGCACGAATCAAACCCCACGCGTGTCCGCAAACCTGAGGAAACGAAGAAGCCTCCCCCAGGGCGCCCAATAAGCCAAAGATGACGCTTTCCACTCTCGGCTTTCTGCGGCTTCTTGAAGAGACCGGGCTCTCTTGAATTGAATAACGATCAGAACAGATCTCGACGCTTCGTGACCGTGATCCTTATGCAACTTAGCGGCATAATTGCGCTCTGCTCGCTCCATTTTGATCGGCATCAAATCTCCGCCAGTAGCCTTGTGTGACAGAGATCTCGCGCGGCTCTTCGCGCGATTTTTTTGGAATGGAGAATTCGATGAGAACAAGGAGAGTTCTGACGAGGGCATCACTCCTCGCGCTAGCAACCTCGTTGGCCAGCATCCCGGTACAGGCTGCAGATCTGGCCCGGGCGCCGATCTACTATAAAGCGCCCCCGATCGAACCCTTCAATCCATGGATGATACGCCTGCGCGTGCTTGGCGTTTTGCCGGATACCGCAGGCAGCTCAGTCAGGGTCGCCGGGGTGCCCCCGCTGTCCTCACCAAGTTCTGGGCTTTCGATCAGCGATCAAGCCATACCCGAGCTCGACATCACCTACTTCTTCACGCGAAACGTTGCCGCCGAACTCATTCTTGGCGTGACCAGCCATCACATCAGCGGCAATGGCGCTCTCACTGGCCTCGATATCGGCAAAGCCTGGCTGTTGCCGCCAACATTGACCCTGCAATATCACTTCACCGATCTCGGCGCGCTCAAGCCCTATATCGGCGCGGGCATCAACTACACCGCATTCTTCAACCAATCGGCAGCCAATACGTCGCTCGGCGGTCTTGCCGTAACGGATTTGCGCATCAGCAACCAATTCGGCGCGGCGGTCCAATTCGGCTTCGATTACATGCTTAATCGTAACTGGGGCCTCAACTTTGACGTGAAGAAGCTATGGCTGCGGCCGGAGTACTCCGCGACCGTAAACAATTCGATTCCCGTCACCGGGCGAGCGAATATCGATCCATGGCTCGTCAGCGGCGGCGTCACTTACAAGTTCTGACGCTAGAACAGGACCAGAAAGAGAAATCCGCTTGATCAACCCGGACGCGGCGAGCTCATCCCGCGCGTCCAATAACCTCACCGCAGTGCAAGCAGAGCGAGATGACGCGTCAAGGGCGCGTCATTTCGCGAAACGCCGGCGCCATTTGCAGCAAAGATCTTGCTGTGAGCTACGAATCGCGCGGCATGGAGTGACCGTACACGAACAGATTGACCTAGGATGCGCGCGTTGCAAAGGCGCCATTTGCCGATAGGGCCGGAGAAGAAGGGCGGCACGCGCGGAAACGTCAATGAATGCTGTTCTCATCCGGGGCGTGATAGCTACGCTCAATCTCAGGCGATCTGACCTCCGAGCAGCCAGCTCATCGCCGACAAGCCGTCGATGCTTGCTAGCCCGGGCAAGTGGCCGCTAATCGAGGCGTCTAGCTTCGCTTTAACACCATCACAAGGCGGTCGACACGTTTTCCCTGCTTGAGGTGGGAGTTTACAATTTCGTCAATATCCTCAGGCGTGGCCGCGCGATACCACACCCCATCGGGATAGACGACCATCAAGGGACCAGAGTTACAAAAGCCAAGGCAGCCTGCCATCGTGAAGCCAATATCGTTGAGGCCTTCCGCTTCGATCGCCTTGGCCATTCGATCCCACAGGGCTTGCGCGCCGGAGGCGCCACAGCTCCCGTGCGGATGAGTTGGCGGACGTTGCGTGTTGCAGGCAAATACATGATGCCTATAAAGTTGAGGAAGCTCGAATTCGGTTTCTGTGTTCATGCGCCTATCCTGTGAACAATGTGCTTCATCTGAGAAGAGACAAGATGCGAGCACATCGCAACCCACAATCTCTTACGATTGAACGTCGCATCAACCAAGTGATGCTTATGATCCCCACTCGCGCTTGCCAAGGCAGGCAAAATGAGCGAGCGCCATAGTGATTGTCGTCGCTGAAGATCAGCGATATTATCTTCGCGCCCAGAGCAGCCTCCTCGATCAACTTCAACCTCTTCTGCTCTCATCACGATCTTTCTGCTGCCGCATCACTTGCTCACCATCCAACTTCTGTAAAGCAAGTTGCGCACCAGACGCGCAACGTCCGTTTCTGCAACGACCCTTGTTTTGCGCGACACACAATGATTGCGAAAGTTGCGACAAGGTCGTTCGCTACTGTCTCGGACACGACAAACCTCGCACTGCGTTTGACCTCCCGCTTCACCCTTCTGCAATTCGTACGCAGAATAACCGAGAAGCTCGGTTATTTTTCCCAGCTCTTGCGCTATCAGATCTTGGAATGAGCAGCGATCTTCATGACCGTCAAGCCGCCTAGCGAGGAGCTCGAAGATCGTGCGCAGAATCGAGCGCCGTGTTCTGCCATGGGTGATCGGCTGGCCGCATTGACTGGCGCGAGCCCACAGCATCTTTTTCGCTCTGAAGCTGGACGCTGCGTCGCGCCGCTGCCCATCCATAGCGCCTGCCTCGAGAGCCCAACGAGGCAGGGATGCACCGAGTCACCTGTGAGGCTGCAGACCAGACCGGGTCGCAATTCCGATCGGCAGCAACGCTAAACCGCAACACATTGGGATCACGCTTTCATACGGCCGGTCAAGATGCGCTTGCAGTGGAGAATGCGGAACAACATGCACGTGCCCATGAATGCATTTGCTCCTAACCGGTTCTAACTGACGATGGTGTCGCCAATCGCTAAGAGCGTCGCACGAACCGAGGTTTGGCATGGCAGTTGCAGCGTAGGCAACAACGCCAGCTGCACCGGCCGGCCTTCTGACACAGGATCGTCGTTCCTCATCCCCCAAACGATCCTGTCAGTCTGGGTCCCGCCATTCTCCAAGCCCAGACGATGCCCTCGGCGATCTTCCAGCCGCCGAGGGCATTTCCCCTCAAACATATCGACAGCGATAGGAAGCGGGTCCCGCCTGCCGGCCTCGATTTGACGAGCCAGCGCAAGAGCAGCTTGTTGGTGCTGCGGAGGTCGCGGAGTGCAAGTTCGCAATCCGACGAGGTGGCCGTTTTGTCTCACCCAATCGAAAGCTGTGACTCGCGTCTACCAACGCTCACGAGTACAATGGCCTCATTCGAGGGCAAAGCGCCTCGGGCAGCTTGAGCACAACAAAGCGATAGGCCCGTTAGTCCGGATGGATCGTAATATCCATGGTCTCGTCGCTGTCCCCGAAGGGGTCGGCAAACCGATCATCCTCCAGCAGCTTGACGCCGCACAGGCAGACGTCACCTTCGATCACGGCGAGCGCTACCAGCTCAAGCGATTGTCCGTCACAGGGGCCGTCGATGCACATCCCAGTGTCGATCTCGAATCTCGCTCCGTGCCGGCCGCATCTAAGAAAGGAGCGGTCCGTCGAGAAAAACGTACCGGAGCCGATGTTCAGCCAGACGCTCTCATGCGGACAACGATTCACGTAACCAAAATAGTCATTGCCGAAGGTGCGCACCACAATAATCGGAAACGGCCGGCTCTCGCCCCTATCGTCAATCCGCGACAAGCTAAAGCTCATGGCCCCACTCCGCTCGATGGCATCGGCCGGACAGACGACAAAAACCTCGATCTGACCGCTCATCAGGTTGTCGATTATAGGTTCGCTCATCCCGGCCTCGCAGTTTCCTGCTTGAAGGCTTCGATCGCAGTTCGGCTCAGTTGAAAAATCCCACGACCACGAGCGAGCGCTCGATAGGCGGAGCTGGCACGGGTGTTGAGGACGTCAAACCACTGGTTCGGCGTGAGCTTCGCCGGACGCTCGCTGATTTGGATCACCCTTCCGTTCGGAGCGAAGCGGACGTGGATGATGACTTGTTGCGAGTTCATACCGATCCCCCGTTTTGGTAACTCTAAAGATCCTGAGCGGAGACTCTCGACTTTGATGTGCTTGGCTTTGGGCACCTTGACGCGTAGGCTCTCAAGCCGCGCCTTGGACGCGCCGCCTTCTCTGCTATCGAGCAGGTCTTCTTCGCGCTCGCTAGGAGCATTTCTCTTGCGGTCGTAAGTCGAGTGCATACCTCCAGCGGCATGCGGCACGCTTCCGGCATGTGGGGCACGATGTATCCGACAACGCTGCCACAAACGAGGATCCTCGGTCCGAGGCTCATTTCTTGCGATGAGACCTACAACGCTCATCGCAACTTCAACCCTCGTTCTTCCGTGTCGTGGATGACAATCATCTTAGTAAATCGCGACACCCGCTCCCACGTTTATCGACGCATCTTTCATGGACTCGACGGTAAACTCGATCTGCTTGTTCGTGAGATGGGTGTGAAACGGAAGCGCAAGAGCGCGATCTGCTATTTTTTCCGCAACCAGGAAATCGCAACGCCGATAGCCAAAGTCACAGTAGTGGCGTTGCAAGTGCAGCGGTTGGCTATAGGCGGCGGATTCAACCTGCGCGCCGCGCAGATCTTCGATAATGGCGTCGCGCCCTGATCGCGTGAAGCGCGTCCCCAGATGAACGAGATAAAGCAACCAGTTCACCTCGGTTACATCAGGGCCAACATGAGGCGGCTTGATGCCCTCAAATGATTGCATATGCGCGTTATAGAGCTGCTCGACGAACCGACGGCGCTCCAGGATTTCATCGAGACGTTTGAGCTGCGCTAGGCCCAGGGCAGCCGTGAGATCGCTCATGCCAGCCTGATAAGGTGCCGTGCTACCGACGACAACGGAAGAGCGCTCGTCCACGCGATGGGCGCGATGGCGACGCAAGCCGAGCGCGATGTCGATATCGTCGGTCACCACCATTGCGCCTTCGCCACAGGTCAGGGCCACCGGCTGAGCAAAGTCAAACACCGCGGTGTCGCCAAAGCGGCCGACGAGCTCACCCTTGTAGCTCGATCCGATCTCCTCGGTGGAATCCTCCAAAAGCAGCAGCCGATGGCGCTGCGCGACCGCGCGCAGCTCCGACCATGGCGCTGGATGACCGTTGGGATTGCCGGCGACAATCGCCCGCGTGTTGGCCGTGATGCGCTCTTCGGCCTTCGCTGGGACTAATGCTCCCGACCAATCGTCGATATCTGCAAATACCGCTCGTGCGCCTGCGAGACTGATGGCATACGCGGTCTCACGAAAGGAGTAGGGAGAGGCGATAACCTCGTGCCCGGGGCCAATGCCGAGCGCCCTCAGCGTAAGGAGGAGCCCTATGGTACCACTCGAGACCGCAACAGCATATTTGCGACCAAGATAGGCGGCGAAAGCGTGCTCAAACGCCTCAGTAGTCCGCCAGTTGGAGATTTGCGGCGAACACAGCAGCGTTTCAACGGCAGAGAGCTCGGCGAAGGTGATATCAGGATCGGACAGTGGAATGAATGATGTATTCTCCTCCACAGTGTGCGCGCCATCAAGCCGATACTCTGCTAGTGCAGTGCTCACCGCTCAACATTCCTTTTGGCCAATACGATGCCGGTGGCCCGCGTCGGATCGGCCGTAATCTGCACGCAGTGATCCGATCCATCGATCAGATGAAGGTCGAAACGCGGAAACTGCCGGAACGGCTGATCCGCCACATCCGACGCATCACAGCGCACCCAAGCAAGTTGCGGAAAGCGGCGGCGCAGCTCGACAAACGGACCCATCTCGGCGCCCTCGGCTGCAAGCAGCCGCTCAATTTCGATCACTTCCTCCGCGGTGAGCGCCATCGTGGCTCCTCTTTGACTCCTAAAAGCCGGGACTTCATTGCCAAAACAGACGCTCCGGATCCGCGTTCAATTCGTCGATTGCAGAAGTCAACCGATGGCAAAGGCTGTAAAATTCCCAGATTCCTCGCGCGTGGTTCTTGCGAAACAGCTTCCAGACCCCGCACACGGTATCATAAAGAATCAGCGCGACATCGATGAGAGCGCCATCCTTGTTGACGTTGCGCGAGCAACATGGGCTCTCGACGAGGTAGCCGCCCCTCACCGGCGTCACGTTCGGCGAGACGTAGAGATAGCGCCTGCGTGAGCTCAAGCCGCGCTCGATCCGTTTTCGATCGAGCTCGTTGGGGTGAGGCACCAGCCCGGCTTTTATCTTTCTCATCAGCGCAGCATTCACGGCGAACGCCTCCATTCAAAGCACTGTGATTTCTTCCTTAGACAGCCGATGAGCAGCTGCTTACCAAACTCGACAACGTAGATCGGCACGTTCGCTTCGGTATTGATTGCGACGTTGATGATCTCTCCGCTCGCTCCGGCGGCGAGCAAGACTCCCTCGGGCTCTGTATCGGGAAATGAGTGGTCGTTAACGAGGTCGACTGCGGTCTTGGCCCGCTCGCCACGCCAATATTTTGGAAAGCCGCGCTGCGTCATGACTCCTCCGGCAACGGCAGATCATCGACCTCCGCGCAGGTGTCCACCGGCTCCAGTTCCCTGCGTTTCATGCCAACCCGGTAGCCGCTTTCCAGATATTCGACGCCGTAGATGTAGAATTGCTGCAGAAACGTGCCGATCGATACGACGTAACCCACCTCTCCCCTCTTGACGAGAACGTCGCCAATCTCCTTGCCGCGATAGGTGCCATCATTGCGGATGGTGCGATTGGCTCGCACCTTTTCGCCAAAGCTGAAGGCAGGCGGCTCGGTGAGCTCGACGACGTCGCTGTCGCGAACGATGCTGTTCATGTATCGCTCCTCATGCTTCGCTCCTTTGGAGATGCGGGGAGCCGCCGCGCCTACCGCAGGCAAGATCCTGCATCACTTCATGATCGCGCGGCATCGTTAGTTACATCGACGATGGCAGCCCTGGCGAGAAGGTCGCTCTCGGTAGCGCGAACCGCCTTTGCACCACCGCGCGGAATGAAAGCCCGCCAAGGCCGTGCTGCCGACCAGCTACAGCACGAACGCACGGCGATCCAGTGCAGTCCTCGTCCGTGATGGAGGACCGAACGTCGGCGCCTGCGCCGCCGCCAACGCGCAGCACGTAGCTAATGACGCTTTCTGAACCAGCTATTGGCATGCCACTCACGGGCCTCACGCTTTAAGCTGGCGCCTGGTAGCGAGGCAAGGATGTGTCAACCACGCAGGTGTTGTCGACCGGACAGGCGGCGACACATTGCGGCTCGTCGAAATGGCCAACACATTCAGTGCATTTCGCTGCTTCAATGACGAAGCTCCCCCCCTTCTCCGAGATGGCATCGTTCGGGCATAAGGGTTCACAGGCTGAGCAGCTAGTACACTGCGAGGCGACAATCTTGAACGGCACATATTCCCCCTTTACGCTGCAGAGATCCCAGATACTTGCCGGATCGCGGCGCCGGCGCGCTGCACGTGCTGGATCTCCCCCCGTTTCACCTTGTCCAAATAGGATTTGAACCAGGCGATCGCCGACGTCTCAATGAACTCATGGGCGTATTGATCGACGGGCTCGATCCCCGCCTCGATCAGTTTGCTTTTCGGACAGCCGCCGATCTTGGACACGAAGACCGCATGGCAGTCAGGGATGCCCCCCATGATGGCGGAAAGCCGGTTCTCCTCGCCATAACCACCCTTGCAGTAAACGTCGACGCGGCGGTGGCCGACGAATTTGGCGCCGGATGTAGAAAGTTCGTAAACCTGGAATTCCTTTGCATGCCCAAAGTGCTCGTTGATCAACCCCGAGCCCTTGGTTGCGACGGCCACTAGAAGAGTGATCGCGCTCATCTCTCCGGCACATTCGGCAAGCTCCTTTTGGCCGGCCGCGACTTTGGCGGCACGCTCACGGTCTACCCTGCTCTGATATTCCTTGCGCATGTCTAAGTCATATTGGACGTCCATTTTCATGACCTGATCGGTGGTGAACTCTGCGCTGCGATCCTCCCCGAGTAGACCGACCGCATCGGCGCGGCACTGGCGGCAATGCCGCATCATTTTTATCTCCCCTTCACAAGCATCTTGCAGCGCCTTCAATTCCCACGCAGTCGGTCCGCGCTGACCGTTGAGTCCAAATACGGTGCCGTGCTCGGGCGCGGAGATCAGTGGCATGATATTGTGAAGGAAGGCACCGCGCGACTTCACCGCCTTGTTGACCTCGACCAAGTGGCGGTCGTTGATGTTCGGGATCATCACCGAGTTGACCTTGCACAGGATACCTCGTTCGCTAAGCATCTCGAGGCCTTGCAGCTGGCGATCGGTAAGTATTCTTGCCGCGTCGATGCCGGTGTAGCGCTTGTGGTTGAAGAAGATCCACGGATAGATCTTGGCGCCGATTTCGGGATCGATCGTGTTGATAGTGATGGTGACGTGGTCAACTTTGGACCTGGCGATGGTATCAATATGGTCCGGCAGAGCCAGTCCGTTGGTTGACAAACAAAGCTTGATGTCTGGAGCCGCCTTGGCGACCAGCTCGAAGGTCTTGAACGTCTTTGCCGGATTGGCCAGGGGGTCGCCGGGACCAGCGATGCCAAGGACCGTCATCTGCGGAATGGCGGTCGCGACCGCGAGCACTTTTCTTACCGCCTGCTCGGGCGTGAGCTTCTCGCTTACCACACCCGGACGCGATTCATTGGCGCAGTCGTATTTTCGGTTGCAGTAATTGCACTGGATGTTGCAGGCAGGCGCGACCGCGACATGCATGCGAGCGTAATGATGATGCGCTTCTTCGCTGTAGCAGGGATGGTTCTTGACCTTTTCCCAGATTTCGATCGGCAGATCGCCTTGCCCTGCCTGCGAGCCGCAGCTCGCCTGCCCGGTGTTGGCGGAAGCGCGGCAGCCCTTATGCTCGGCGGCGGACTTCATCTTGCCGCCATCCACTGCAGCTTTGACATATTTTCCGCGTCCGACGACCGCGTTCATTTTCATTTTTCCCTTCAGGCATCATCGGCCCCCAAGACCATCCGTGAGCCAGCCTCAAGAAGCTGGGTAGCAACTTGCATGCCATGGAGGAGACGATGAAATTGCAGCCATACGCCCACGAATTGGCGGAAACGATGGGCGCTGACTCATGTAAGAACATGCAATGATGCGCTTGTTGTCAGTGCGACAGATACGTCGTCATTCTCACGCAGCGCTTCATGGCTTGCGCATTCATTCTCGCGCTGAGCTCACCGGAACCCGGCTCCGTCTGAACGGATCTTCTCGCGTTGCGGCGCTCGCAAATAACTCGACACGAGCTGGGGGATTCGGGCTTCACAAGGACGCTAATGCGTGATCAGTATCTCAACCGCGCAAGCGAGCCCGGTCGCAAGCGGTGTAAGGCCTTGCTCGAGAAGCTCGTTGCGAGAGGGCGCGTCCGGGATCCACGATCGCATAGTGGGTGTCGGCCGAGCGCTTGATGATCTGCCGGGCATAGATACGCTAATCGTTGAAGCGACAGCCGATGAAGAGAAAGGTCTGTCCGGTGTTCGCCTTTCCTTGATGATGTCCGGAATTGGTGTCTGAATGTCGATTTCGGTCAACGCCTCGACATGTGTGCGTCGGAACTAAGGAAGTTGTTGGCCGGCTGCACGCTGCCATGCGGCTTGTACAACACCGTCGCCGAGCGGCCGGCCACAGCACTGACGACCTCTTGGCCAAGTGAATCGTAAAAGCGATACCAGCAATTCTCGTCAATGGCGATGCGGGTGATACCCTGCACTTCGCCCTATCCATCGCGCTCACCCAGCACGTCCGCATAGCGGCATCATACCACGGGTCGACTATGACGGGCAGGGACAGGGACGCAAGATGATGGTGCAAACGCGTCGGCTCGACTGGCCGAGCGAAGGCCTGCGTCATCAATGCCGTCATGGCGGACGGTGTTTACTGATCTCGATATGCTGCGCCCACGCATTGTCGCTAGCCCGCCGCGGCGGCGTAACCTTGCTCGCGAAGAAGCTGGCCAACGCCTCTGGCGTGGTCGGCATATCGGATCTGCACGATTCGGCGAGGCCAGGACCGAGATAGGGAATGGCGCGCGCGGCCCTCAACCCGGCAGCGATGTCCACGAGCTCGCCTTTGCATCGGCACCATCGACCAAGTCGATCTGTGGGGGCGCCTTCACGGATCGTCCCCCTTCCCGCCCCGTTTTTTAGCGTCAATTGTGATCGGTAAGGGTGTGCTGCTCGGCATCTCAGGCAAATCAAGCACCCAGCCGTTAGCTACTTTGATCCAGCCGCCCCATAGCGTCTCGTACTCCGATTCAACGATTGGCTCTTCGAGATCCTTTTTTGGCACGTAGATCGACAGGCCCGCGTCCGGAGACCGGCGGATCATGATTTTCACGAGGTCTACTCCCTGACCGCGACGGGGGAGGTGGCGCGCAGGCGAGCGACGATGTCGGACACTGCGCACACGACCTCATCGACCTCCGCGACAGAGGTTTCACGCGACAGGGAAAAGCGCACGACGCCGTGCATCCGCCACTGCGGCACCTGCATGGCACGCAGAACATGCGATGGCTGAATGGAGCCGGAGTTGCAGGCGGATCCGAGCGACACAGCGATGCCTGCCCGATCGAGATGGTGGGCGATGGCTTCGCCTTCGAGATTGTCGAAGGCAATATTGGTCGTGTTCGCCAACCGATTGCCGGTGTCGCCGAGCACAACGCACTCGCCACTCTTTAAGATTCCCTGTTCAAGACGGTCGCGCAAAGCGCCAATGCGAACGCGTTCGGGTTCAAGCCGCTCCGCCGCAAGCTCGGCGGCTTTTCCCAGGCCGACAATGCCGGGAATGTTCTCAGTCCCGCCTCGGCGCCCTCGTTCCTGTGATCCGCCGCAGATCAGCGGCCGGAATTTTGTTCCTCTGCGCAGATATAGCGCGCCGGTCCCCTTGGGGCCGTGCAGTTTGTGCCCGGATAGCGACAGCATGTCGATCGCACTGTCCCTCAGGTTCACGCCCACCTTACCGATGGCCTGGACCGCATCAGTGTGAAACAGCGCGCCGGCCTCCCGGGCCAACCCGGCCAGAAACTCCACGGGAAAAATCGTTCCGGTCTCGTTGTTGGCCCACATAACAGAGGCAATCGCTGTGCGTGGCCCGAGTGCGCCGCGAAACGCCTCGATGTCGAGCCGGCCGCGGGAATCTACGGGCACGATGTGCGTCTTGACTCCTCTTGTCTCCAATTGCTCCGTTAGCGCAAGAATGGCGGAGTGCTCAACTGACGTGGTGACAATCTCGTCGCGATCTTCGTGTGTCGCAAGCGCAGCGAGGATCGCGGCATTATTAGCCTCGGTCCCTCCCGAGGTAAAAACGATCTCATGATCGCATGCGTTCCCTAGCAGGATACGCAAGCTACGCCGGGCCTGCCTCACAGCTACTGCGACCTCGCTGCCAAACGCATGCGTGGACGATGCATTTCCGAACTTCTCGGTGAAAAACGGCAACATGGCTTGCACGACGGATGGATCGGTCCGAGTCGTTGCATTGTTATCGAGGTAAATCAGCATTGGATTTTCGCTCAATCCGCCACCTCGCCTGCAGCCACGCCGGGGATCAGGCGACCCAATTCGTCGCGTTTATCGACAAGCCGCGCCTGAATACCTTTCAGCGTCACGCTCGAAAGCTTACACAACGTGCGGGCAGCGGACAGCCTGACCATGACCCTACTACGATTGATCCCGATCAGGTGACAGTCGCGACCATCGCGTCCCAGATTGGGTCGGATCTCTCCGATAGCGCCGCGAATGCGGCGCTCTCGGCCTGTCGCAATGGGCGACGATTGCCTCAGTTGTTCCGGTTCGGCCGGCATGCTTCGATGTCCTCCTCATCAGCTGAACGATCTGTTTCATCAGCCAAACGATTTTCCGCACGAGCAGTTCGCGGTGGCGTTCGGGTTGTGAAACATAAAGCCAGAACCCTCCAGTGCCATTACGAAATCGATGGTCGTCCCGATCAGATGCTCACGGCTCTTGTTATCGACGAACACCTTCAGCCCATCGCATTCGATCACGGCGTCGTCAGGATTCGGTTCTTCGGCCAGACCCATCTTGTATTTGAATCCATTGCAGCCGCCCGGTTCGATCATGACGCGCAGACCGCCGGTCGGGTGCGTCGACGATGAAATCGCGCTCTTGATTGCGTTCACTGCGCTGTGCGTCAGGTTGATCACGGCTTTCCCTCATCATCTTGGATCTAGCTGCTAGGGGCAAGTCACGTGCCAGCGCGCATACGCTTGATGATGCTCACTTCTTTGAATCGCGACTGTTGGTGTTGGAAACCGGTGTCGGGTTTCCGACAAGGCTCCGTGAGCCGATAGCAGGCACTGACGCGTTTTCTTTTAAGTTACGGCGAAGGCCGCTACGCATGGAACGGCAAGCAATTTGCATCGCATCTTGCACCGGCCAAGGCGTCGGTGAAGAGTTTAGATCGAGGAAGAATTTAATGACTGCAATCGAGAACACCGCACTCGGCAGACTTGAGAAGGAGGGCCGCCTGCTCAATGCTGTACTCAAAGGCGGGACTACGAAGGCGGGCCGGTTCGGCTTCCGCGGCGACGTGGCACTACAATTCCAGAATCAGGTCGCGGACGAGAAACGACCGCCAGACTATTCGATTGAGCAGGTGTTGACGATCGCGCAGGACGGCGAACGCACTATTCCGGTGCTGGCCGGCTACCTGCATTCCTTCGCCTATCTTGCTGACGTCGCAACCGTCCTTGACGGCGCCTTAAGCCCAACCGGCCGCTACTTCATGTTCTGCAACAACATTGATTTACTGGCGAAGTACCGAGTGAAGATCGGTGATATTAGCTTTCACGTCCTACCGTGCGATGAATCCACGGTCTGGAAGGAGATGATGGATCTGGTTGGGCTGAACAAGGACGACATCAAGAAACTCGATCCGCGCGGTAAGCTTGATTACCTCCTCGATGCCGCAAAGGATCTCGATCTGTCCTATGAGGAGATCTCTTACGACGGCGGGCTAAAGAGGATGGAGCCGGTGAAAAACCGCAACGAGAACCGCCCGGTCTGAGGCGGTCTTCAGTTGTTGGGCGATGCATCGTCTTCGACAAGACGCACACCGAGAACACAGATATCACCATCCAGAACTGCCAACGCGATCGGTGTGAGCGTTCTACCCTGACATGGACCTTCGACACACCGGCCGGTGCCGAGTTCGAAGGTCGAACCGTGCTTGCCGCACATCAGTCGGATACCGTCTGGGTCCAGGAATTGGTTCCGCTCCCAGTCCAAATTGACGTTGTTGTGAGGGCATTTGTTGACATAGCCAAGTACCTTTTTGCCCCAGCGCACCACAATGATGGACCACGGTCCGTGATTGCCATCATCATCGACGATCATAAGATGGAATCCTATGGCCTGGCGGCTCGGAATGTCGTTAAAGCCGCAAATCGCATAGATCGCGTCTGGCTGCATTCATCGCTCGTTTATTGCAAAACGTTCTTCATTGTCGCGCGCAATCAAGCCTGCAAGAACCGTACAAGTGTCGGAACGTGTTTCCGGCAATCCAACCGCAAGCTTCGCCGTCGCAGCATACCTCATTGGCGTTGACGCACAATTCAGAACAATTCGCTGGAGCATTGAGCCTTGCTGCCCTTTCCATGCCGGGCTGCGCAGCTACAGCTTTCGCGCTCCAAACTTTCTGGACCATTTGCCGGACTGCTAAACTCGATGGCTGGTTGCTGCTCGCTAATCGCCACGCTGCGGAAGGCCCGGATGCCCTGCGATGGCGTATCCATCGCGGCATCGCAAGTGCTTCCCAGAACGTGAACGCTCGCTCCCCGCCCGCGAGGGGGCGCACGCGGCGAACGTGCCCCCGCTTTTAGGCTAGTGCCCGCGTGGAACGGCGAAATGTCCGTCATTTCTGGCCCGCAGCTGCTGTTGGAGCTACTTTACTGCACGAGCAGCCCCCTACTAAGAGCGCGCTCCAGTGAAGGCTCATTGTCTGAGGAATCAGGCTCGAACCTCCCTCAGTATCGATACCACCGTCTTCAGCTTTCAAGATACTTCGCCGCCCGTGAAGAACGGCTAAGCGAACGAGTTAGAATCGCACTTTGTCGTTGTGGACTGGTTTGCAAATCCTGCTTTTTAGTGCACCGGGCATCGGAGCCTCTAAGCTGCCGCCCCGGCGGTGATCAAGGGGATCAGCCGCCTGGCGAGCAAGCCCGGGCGTCAAGCTGCGGCAGTCCTATCTTTGTATTGCCAAGACCGCGGCAGTGATGGCTTCCTGCTACGCCCTTGCAAGCAATTCAAGCGGCGTCACCGGCGGTTGCGCATCCTGCGCAGGCGGCTGGGCCGGATTATCCGCGAGATCCGCCGCAAGATCGAAGGTCAACCTGCGCTCGAGAACGCGTTCACCCTTCCGCTTGGCCGGGCCACGCAGATTCGCCGCAGCGGCAGCGCCAGCGCGGCAGGAGCTGCATTCCTTCCACGCCTCGGACGTGGAGTACCACGGCGATGAGGGGCGCCAGCGCACCTGATAATTTCGGTGCACCCGCGTCGCGCCTTCATCTCCGGCCAAAAGCCCGGGGTCTTCGGCATCATCAAGCGCGAGCTGCGCCGCCCCTCCGCCATCGAACCCGGCATAGGACAACTGGGGCAGATGGTCACCTCGGCCGCGGTTACGTCAAAGGCCGCGCCGGCGGCGCCGATAATCACCCTCTCCGCCGTCGCGCCACAACTTCCGCCGCATTCTCACCTGGCTGAGTACTCTTTGGCGCACAACCATCATTGTTGCCGTCAGCGACCATCACCGCTGAGATCGGATTCCTAACGGACGACCAAATATAAGAACGAGGACGTGACCCAGGCGCCGGCACCAGCTCATACCATCGCGAAGAAACCACCTCGCTGAGCCTGGCTCCCGACTCCTGATCGAAGAAGGCGGCTTGCTTATTGGCCGATGCCCGAGATGACCGAACCTTCGAGCTTCGCTAGACTTTGCGGAAATGTGAGTGATGACGGCCTGAGATCGGCGACGTATGGAGGCGGGTGTGGAAGGCTGCCAAAACCTCTCGAGGAGAGCGATACGCCATGAATGACACTACCAATACTGTTCCATCAGGCGCGAACTCCCGATCGATCAAGCAAAGCGCGAGTTCTAGATCGGCCCGGGAGTCGCCGTCGGCGATGGCGCGCTCGGCCCCTGGAAGGCTTCCCGGCACCCTACACTAGCGATGCTAGGTGCACAACACTGTTAATATCCTGGACAAGGTACCGCTCTCGGTGCAAGCCGCGATCAGGAGGGTTTGCGCCAGGTCTATTGGGCGCCGAGCCGGACGGCCGCCCGCAGCGGCAATCGACGGCGCTAGATGCGGACGGGCGGTCGAATGATCGCCGCAATCGTCGTCTCCCATGAAGAAATCGCTAGTCTATCTCATCCGTCGTTCGCAGTTGAACCCAATCCTCGGCAGGGAAGTCGTAGAAGGCCAGCAGGGTTTCGCGGTCCTTGATCAGGCTCGCGGCCAAGTTTGACCGTCCCGTAGTGAGGCCATATCATTTCCAGGTTGCGATCGGCTTCATGGTTCTCTTTGAGCTCCCTCCCCTGCTCTTACGGGCTCTGCTTTGGTGCATTGACGATGTCGCCGACTGTATCAAGATGCCCCACTCAAGCAGGATTGGTCGGTAGGACCGGCCCCTAGCCAACCCGCGGTGGGGGAGCACCGGGCTGCGCAGCGCCAGCGCAGGCAGCTGAGGGCTAAGCCGCGTTGGCGGCGAGCGGCCCCAGCGCTGGTCGGTGCAGCACTCTGGGCGCGATCCCGCCGCCTGACGCAAGCGCGTGTTGAAGTGGCGAGCCATTCCTGCAGAACATACTCAATGAGCTCGAGCAGCCACCGCTTTCAGGCCCGACCTCGTCCACAGCGACTATTCGGCAGCCGACCCCGGGCGTAGATTGAGGCGCTCGAAGTACCAAGACGTGTCATCGCCTGACGACTCTGTCTCATCACTTGCTTCACTCGAAGCTCGCTCGATGTTTGCCTGAGCACCAGTACTCTCGGCGGCAAGATATCCTTCGGGTTTGCCTACACGTTGCCATTTACCTTCAGCGTTATGCGTCCACTTGTCGGGATGCTGGTGAGGATCAAGTACCCAGTGATTCTTATCACTCACAGGAACAAAGCCCATCTGAGCGAGACGGGGCTCTATGCCTGGGAGCGCAGGTTTTGACATAATCAATGCCTGTTCGCCGTCTTGCCGAAGCTGATGCTCAAGTAGAATATCGCCAGCGTTCTCGACGAGCGGATGAGTAACCCGAAGATCTACTTGGGATGTGACCGCGTTTCGACCGGGAAACTGGGCGCTGAATCGCCTTCCTCCTACCCGAAGTCCTCCTTCTGTCCTCAGAAGCCCAACAGTTTTGTCACCCAAGCGATAGGCGTAATATCGCGCCTCGTCCGTATCTTCGTCGGTGTGACCCTGGGTTCTAGCAACATTTGCCGCGCGCTCAGCTTTTGTGGATATGAAATCCGAGTACTCCAGTGGATTATCGGCAATGTGCTTTATGTCGTCGCCATAAAAGGCCTTCACTTCTTCCCCGAACTCATCGATGTCGATCTCTTTGATCGGAGGTTGGGAAATTACGGAGTACGGCCGTGTCGCTGCCTGAGACGAACTTGGGCCAGCATCGGGCGCCATGCCTACAAGCTTTTCAGCAAAGCCCTCGTCATCTGAATGCCTTGCTTCATCAGCCTGGGTAGCGCTTGTGGATTGGCTAGATGAGCCAACAATTCGGCCATACATCGGATCGCTCTCCTGTCAGTACGGTTGGGGTGCTGAGCTCGCGTTGCTCGAGCTCTACCGAGGATAGTAAGATGTCTAGCTGACCACGAGCTGACGCCGAGGTTGAGCATCTGTCGCCGGCTCTTGTGAGAGGAAGCTAACCCCTCGTCAGTGAAGGACGGCTGAGCAAATGAGCTAAAACCGCATCTCGTCGTTGTGGACCGATCTGCGAATGTACGGTTATGGTGCACCGGGTATCGGAGTCTCGGAATTTCATTTTCTGGATTATCGACAACCATAATTCCGTCGCATCGGAGGTGGCGATGCGGCCGCAGAAGCACAGGACGACGGGATCGGGCAATCTGTTCCTGGCCAGGCTGAACCAGATCGTCAATATGAAGCACGCGCGGTTCAGCTCGCCGGCAAGGTCGGTTGGGACTGGATCGACATCCGCCGCTGTACAGCGAGAACGGCCGGCGCGCCGCAGGTTCACGAGCTCGTTTCGAGCGGTCAGCATCGGGCCACACAAGCTGCGAAGGTAAGGCCGCTATTTGCTCCCCAGGCGGCCGTCGGCGGCAGTTGGGCATCTTGCGCGCCTGGCTGAAGACTTGCGCCCCGCATGAGGCATGTCTTAAACTACACCAGGTGCGCCTTCGGCGGAACAAGCGTCCCTGCCGGTACGAAGGTGTTGGCCTCTTGAAGTCGTGCCTGCGGGCTTTACGCGCCGCATTCTTCACGTCGAGATGCACACCTCTTGAACGCGATCATGCGGCGGCTCCCTGTGGAGACTACCGCGGAAAGAACCATTAACCCGGCAGTGGATCACGTTTACTATCGGGGTTGACACCGTGCCTGCGATAAAGAACGGACGACTACCTCGTAGGCTTGTCGACCCGCTTCCACTCGTCGTTCTCATTCTCCGTCCACACTTCGGGGTGCTGGTTAGGATCAAGCACTCACAGGTTGCTGCCCACGTGAACAACACCCTTTTCCGCTAGACGGGCTCCATGCCTCTCCTGGCAGGCGTGACAAGACCAACGGATGATCGTCTCCTCTAGCATTTGATGTTCCTTGGAACTTATCGCCCGCGTTCTCGACGCGACGAGTAACCTGAAGACCTACCACGGACGTAATATCGTTACGGCTCAGCTGTTCCTGAAAATGCTCTCCTTTAATCCGAGCCGGGCCTGCTGCTCTTAGAGGCCCCGGAGAGCTGCCTTCGCTCATGCAGCTTCGGCTGCAGCTGAAACGTGGGTCTGGCAGTCGGCCGGGCAAACCCTGGCGCACGCACCGCAGCCGATGCAGGCACCCTGATCGTCCAGGACCATGATCTTCTTCTCGACCTCATCGTCCTCGTCATTGTCGAGGTCGACAAGTTCGCCTTCCTCGTTGATTGCTTTCAACGTCATGACATCTCGACCGCACACCTTGAAACAGCGGCCGCAGCCGATGCACTTCTTGCTGTTGATCGAGATCAGATATTCTGGCGTCCATTCGCGCCCACCTCGCGTTGCAAATGACATGGGTCGGGCCTCCTTTAGGTATTTTCCATGGCCTTCAGATCACGGCTCTTACGCTCCAGTTCGGCATAGGCGTCGTGCGCCTTCTGCGCCACCACCATGATCGAAGTCCAGTTGACGGGCAATTCTTCCGAAAGGTCGTGCAAATCCATCTTGGCCTGCGTCGCCTTGACGGATACTTTCCTTAGCTCGGCCTTCAGTGCTTCACGATCGCTCATGAGTATCCCCAATAGTTCGCCACGTCCGGAAATTTCCGAATCAAGTCGATTCCGTCGCCGACGTACTTGTCGCCCTCCTGCGCGAGCTTTACGAAATTATCAAATCCGAAGCGATGGACGTCGCGCAGCTGCTTGTTCACGGCGATCAGCCGGCCTGAGATGAGCACCATGCGGCCGAAGCCTTCATGATGCAGATCCAGAATCGGCTGGATCATCCCGCCGGTCTCCTTCTCGATCGAGAGCGCGACCGCATCGAAGAACAGCTTAAGCCGCCACAGTGTATCGGAATCGGGATCACCGATAATCGGCAATGCGCGCCTTTTCTGCTTGTCCAGGATATAGGGTTCGAGCAGGTCAAGATCACTCTTCGCTTCCCAGGCTCCGTTGGTATCCTGAGCACGCCAAATCTTGATCAACTCCTTGAGGAACGGCGCGTCGACGGCGCTGCCCTGCTGCTCTATTTTTGCGGTCATATCACCTCATTCGTCGAACTCGAACGTACGCCCTCGGTCCTTTGCCATGGCCTTGCGTAGCCAGGGAGGTGGCGTGCCCTTCAGTACGCGCTCGAGTTTTTCGAGCAACACCAGAATGCTTTCCGGCTTGTTCACCTTGATAGGATGGATCTTATTGGCCACCACTCGCGCAGCCCCGGCACCACCAATGGCGGCGACGTAAAGGATTGCGCAATCCTTGATCGCCTCGATCTTCGGCGCCAACTTGTCGTCGTTGCCGTCTTCCTTTAGATCGCCCTCAAACTCGATCGCTTTGAGAAGCACGTGCCCTCCAGGCGTGACATCGTAGATTGCGATATTCTTTGCCCAACCAAAATGGGCGTCGACTCGTTTCAGGTCCTGAGTGGCAAACGCGACCTTCATCCAATCGACCCCGCAGCCGCGCCGGTGGAGCTGCGATAGCCCGAGCAAAGTGGCAACCGGGACGCAGTCCGCCACTTATCGGGCGTAGGCCGATCGTTTTCCTCGCGGTGCGCGATCACGAGGTTGGCGATTTCAAAGATCAGATTGCGGGTACCACGATAGCCCACGGATAGTTGGTGTCCCGCACCAAGTCGATCGAACATCGGAAAACCCGTGCGAAAGAACGGCAATTTCAGCCGAGCCGCCGCTTGCCTGCCATGCGAATGCGTGATCAAGAGGTCGCAATGGTGTGTTTTGGCAAGCCCTTCCAGATCCTCGAGATCGCCAATGAGTACCTCCTTGGTCTTGATCCGCTCGATCACCTCCGACTGAGTGGTCGTCACGACCGCTGTCACCTGCGCTCCCATGTCATGCAGCATGCCTGACAGATCGAACAGAAGATCTGGCTCAGCGCCGATAGCAACTTTGCGACCGCCAATATGGAAATGTGCGTCCAGCATTGCATCGGCGAGCTGACCGCGCTGGCGCCGATATTTCAAGGGTATGGGGCGGCCGCTGATCTCGCTCAGGAAGGTCATGAATTCGTCGCTCGGACAGAGACCACACAGCCGCTCGAAGACACGAAAAGGCACGCCGGTTTTGACCTGCATGACCTCTGCCGCACGCTGCATCTGCGCCCCGATCGCAATCGTCCATCCGGCGCGCCCCATGCTCGCAATTTCGTCGACGCCGATGCCGCCGATGGTCGTTGGCGTATACTCATCGGGGATATGCCCATCGAGCGATCCGGCCAGGTCAGGGAGGAAGGACGGGCACAAGCCGAAATCCTCCACTATGGCGCGGAGTTCATCAATGTCGCCGGGCGTCAGGTGACATCCTGGCAGAACATTCACTTTCAATGGGTCCCTCAGGCCATTGGCGCTGGGCCCTTCCACCAGCACCTCCACAATGCGTGCCACAGCCTTCTCCCACCCGTCCTGGAACGCGCCCTTGAAATCAGGCGTCGAGACATACACCATTGGCAACTTTGCGAGTGGCGGGTGCTTGTTGCGGATTAGCTTGAGGTAGGCATCCACATCGTCGCCATTGGTCTCGGTGACACCGGTCGAGCAGATACCGATGACCTTTGGCTTGGTACGGTTGTAGATGTTCAGTATCGCCTGCTCGAGATTCTCATAACCGCCGAGTACGGTCGCGACCTCGCTCATCGCCGTGGTCTGCAGCGGTACTGCCTCTTTGAAATGCCGGACGAAGAGCGTGAGCCCGAAGGATGTGCATCCCTGGGAGCCGTGCAGAAGCGGCATCGCCCCGCGCAGCCCCATGAAGGCGAATGCGCCGCCGATCGGCTGACTCATCTTCAGCGGGTTGACAGCGCAGGCTTTCGTCGGCGCCGTGACGATGGCCATGACGCCTCCCTATTCTGCGGCCTGTCGCATGGCAGATGGCTCGGACACCAAGATACCTTCGATGCGTCTCTGGCAGCAGCCACCGGCCGCATTGGTATGCTCTCTCACCGCTGCGACGCTCCTCAGGCCGTGCGCGTAGATTGCATCCTCAATCGTGCCCAAATCGACCGCGTTACACACGCAGATCTTCCTCGCGCGGCGCGCGGTTTCGGCGAGCGCCGGATCGCAGGCGATCGCGGCCACGGGCGATTGCATCTGCTCCATCGCCTTGGCCAATACATCCCATGGGGCCGGTCGACGTAGCTGCTCCCACATCGGACTCGAGAGTGACTTATCGATCTCCTCCACCAGCTTGACCATTCCGACATAGCCCATATAGGCGTGGCAACGCTCCTGATTGATATCGAGCCATGGCATCGCCGCTTTCAGCGCGACGAACTGCGACTTGCCGCCCGATAGCATGATGTCCGCTTTTGCGTCCTTTAACATCTTAAACATCTCGCGCGGCGTCATGTCCTCAATCATGTGGGCGTCCTGCCCCATCAGCTCCTTGATGCGCTCCTTGTCTTTCCTGGTTGATTTCTTGACGCTGGTTCCGACTAACTCAAGCCCAGATTCCTGGAGTGCCGCAACGATCGACCATGACTTGACGCCGCCGGTAATCAATAAAGCCTTCTTGCCTTGGAATCGTGGCTTGTACGGCCCTATCGCAGCCCGGGCCCACGCTTCCTCGCGCGCGATCACCGATTCAGTGCGCCCGAGCAGATCTGCAGGCGCGCCGCGCTCAACCAATAAGCGGGCAAGCTGACGCAGCGATTCGCTCGAATCTTGAATACCGTAGAACGCCCCCTCGAAGAACGGAATCCCGTAGCGTTGCTCCATCTTGCGTGCGACGTTGATCATGGACTTTGAGCACACCAACATCGCCGCCCGCGCGCGATGGGCTGAAGCGGCTTCGCGATACTTGCCATCGCCGGAGATGCAGGAAAGAATCCGTATTCCAAGTTCGTCTAGCAGTGGCTTCACTTGCCAGAGCTCTCCCGAAAGGTTGTATTCTCCGATCAGGTTGATATCGTACGGGGTGGTGTAGTCTGGCTCTTGCGTCCCGATCACATAGTCGAGCAACGCCTCGCCGGCGAGCTTGTTACCGAGGTTCTTCGAGCCGACGAAGCCCGGGGAATTGATCGGGATCACCGGCTTTGCGAACCTTTGAGATGCGGCCTTACAGACTGCGTTGATATCGTCGCCAATCATCGCCGGGATGCAGGTTTGATAAACGAAGATCGCGGGCGGGTCGCACTTGTCGATGATCTCCTTGATCGCTTTGCAGAGCCGCTTCTCGCCTCCGAATACAATATCGGTTTCGCTCAAATCGGTTGTGAACGAGGTGCGCCACAGATTCGAGCCTGACGACGCCGCGCCGCGATTGTCCCAGGAATTCCCTTCGCACGCGATCGGACCATGCACCAAGTGAGCGACATCGGTGAACGGCTGTAGCGCAACCTTGGCGCCATCGAAAGCACAGCCGCCCGCAGCGCTACCCGGCTGCAGTTGCTTGGTGCAGCCATTCTTGCGTTCAGCCTCCGACTTACTGCCGTTCTTGGCGCAGCCCGGCTCGTCAAAAATATTCTGGACCGTGGCCGCTAGTGATCTCATCCCTTTTTCCTCTCAGCGCAAACTAATTGCATGGTCAACGGTCACGTGCTAGTGCCATCGCAGTTATCGCGATGGCACGCGACACCGTCGCTCATCAACGAATGATGTCGAAGCTGTAGTCAGTTTTGCCAAGAACGTTCGTCTTTTTGTCCATCTCATCGAAGACCTTGTCCAGGATCTTCACGAGCACATTCAGGCCGCCCTGATAGCCCCATAGGGGGGACCGGTGATGGTGATGCCGATCAAAAACCGGAAAGCCGATGCGGATCAGTGGCGTTCCAGTATCGCGCTCCAGATACTTGCCATAGGTGTTGCCAATCAGAAAATCCACTGGCTCGGTGAACAGGAGTGAGCGCATGTGCCAGAGGTCCCGGCCCGGATAGGCTTGGCAGCCCTGCCCGAATGGCGAGCTTGCAAGCAGCATCTGCATTTTTTCGTGCCATGCCTTGCTGCCGTTCGTGGACAGCACATGGGTCGGTTCGGCGCCGAGTTCGAGCAGAAACGCAGCCAGCCCATAGCAAAGATCCGGATCGCCATAGATCGCGAACTTCTTGCCATGGATATGCGCGCTGGAGTCAGCGATGGCGTCGACCAAGCGGCCACGTTCTCGCGCGAGCTGCTCGGGAATCTCCTTGCCGCTGATGCGTGACAGCGCCACGATAAAGTCATCCGTTGCGGATAAGCCCACCGGGTAGTTGAAGGATACGATGTCCTGCCCATGGTCAGCAACGAATGGCAGCGTTTTTTCGGTGCACCACTGCTGCATGGAGATTGTCGCCTTGGCGTGAACCGCGTTGGCCGCATCTTCCAGCGTCGTGCCTCCGTCATACATCCGGAATTCGCCGTCTGTCGGAGTATCGAAGACTTCAGAATTATCAGCGAGAATCGTGTGCTGGATGCCCATCAACGCCAAGATGCGCTTGATTTCGCGAAGGTTCCCGACGGTATAGCCATCGAACCCACCAATGATGTTGATCGCCCCGTTCTGCTTGCGCTCCAGCTTCGGCGCTGTTCCGGCCTTACCGTCCCAAAAATGCTCCAGAATGCCCTTGAGCGCATTGTCATAACCGGTGACGTGGCTCCCGACGAACGCCGGCGTATGGGCGAATGGCACGTCGAAGTCCGCCGGGACCGAGCCTTTTTCTTTCGACGTTTTGATGAAGGCATTGAGGTCATCGCCGATCACCTCGGCCATGCAGGTGGTCGAGACTGCAATCATCTTGGGTTTGTACATGTTGTAGCTGTTCGCGAGCCCATCGATCATGTTGTTCAGACCGCCGAATACGGCAGCGTCTTCCGTCATCGACGAGGAGACGCAGGAAGAAGGCTCCTTAAAGTGCCGCGACAGATGGCTGCGGTAGTAGGCAACGCAGCCTTGCGAGCCGTGGACGAAGGGCAGCGTGCCCTCAAAGCCAACAGAGGCGAATACGGCGCCAAGCGGCTGGCATGCCTTGGCCGGATTTACCGCTAGCGCCTCCCGCGCAAAGTTCTTTTCGCGATATTCGGCCGTCTTCGTCCATTCCTTGATGCGTTCGACCTCGGCGGGCTCGCGCGGATTCTCGAATATCTTCTTCTTGGCCAGCATCTCCTGGTATTCTGGACCTCGGAACAGTTCGAGATGATCGAGCACGTGTTCGGCACTCTGCGCCATTGTTGAAATCCTTCACAATCGAGATTGGTGTCGCCCCGGCCTTCGCGCGGACCGAGATGAGTTGGTTTATTCTGCAGCCAGGAGCTTGGCCCTCGAAGCTTCCTTCCAGGGGGCCTTCGTTTTCTTCCAGACGGGCGAGTTGATGGCCATGTCCATGTCGCGGGCAAAGATGGCAAAGCCGTCATAGCCGTGATATGGGCCCGAATAGTCCCAGGAGTGCATCTGCCGGAACGGCACACCCATCTTTTGAAAAACGTACTTTTCCTTGATGCCCGAGCCGACGAGGTCAGGCTGGAGCTTTTCTACGAAGCGCTCGAACTCATAGCCATTAACGTCATCGTAGATGAGCGTGCTGTCCTTTACGTAGTGCTGAGCTGTGCGCTGATAGTCGTCGTTGTGACCGAACTCGTATCCGGTACCAATGACTTCCATCCCGAGGTCCTCGTATGCGCCGATCACATGACGCGGACGGAGCCCTCCGACGTACAGCATCACCGTCTTGCTCTCCAGGCGCGGGCGATATTTTGCGATCACAGCGTTCACCAGGGGTTGGTACTTTTCAATCACCCGCTCGGCGCCTTCCTTGATCTTGTCGTCGAAATAGCCAGCAATCTTGCGCAGCGACTCTGCGATCTTTGAAGGTCCGAAGAAGTTGTACTCGCACCAGGGGATACCGAACTTCTCTTCCATGTGGCGCGAGATGTAGTTCATAGAACGGTAGCAATGCAGAATGTTGAGCTTTGCCTTCGGCGTTGCCTCGAGCTCAGCTAGTGAACCGTCGCCGGACCACTGCGCTATCACCCGCAGGCCCATCTCCTCTAGCAGAATTCGCGATGACCAGGCGTCCCCGCCGATATTGTAGTCTCCGATGATCGCAACATCGTACGGCGTCGGCTCAAACTTTGGTTTGCCATCGGACTCGAGCTGGTCGAAAATCCAATCGCGCACCGCATCATTGGCGATGTGATGGCCTAGTGATTGCGACACACCCCGAAAGCCCTCACAACGGACCGGCACGATGGTCTTGCCGCCGTATTCCTTGGACTTTGCTCTCGACACGGCCTCGATGTCGTCACCGATCAATCCGATCGGGCATTCCGATTGGATCGTGATGCCGTTGTTGAGCGGAAACAGCTCCTGGATTTCGTCAAGAATTTTGACCAGCTTTTTGTCGCCACCGAATACGATATCCTTTTCCTGGAAGTCGGAGGTGAACTGCAGGGTCACGAAGCTATCGATCCCCGTCGTGCCAACGTAATAATTTCGTCGGGAGCCCCACGAATATTGACCGCAGCCTACCGGGCCATGGCTGATATGGACCATGTCCTTGATCGGTCCCCAGACCACTCCCTTTGACCCTGCATAGGCGCAGCCTCTGATTGTCATCACGCCAGGTATGGATTTGATGTTGGACTTCACCCCGCAATCTGACTTGCCGGCTTGGTGAACGTTGAGGTGCTTGGCACGCCGTTTCGCGGTTTTCTCCGGATAGACCTTCAGCACCTCCTCGATCAGCTCTTTATTGCGAGCCCTGATTTCTGCGATGCTCTGGGTCGTGGCGAGACTCATCTGATGTCCTTCAAAAAGTTAGCTGTTGCGAGGGCGGCCTCTTGGGCAAGACTTTTGCAACCAGCATGCCAGCGCATCATAAGCACCAAAAACATAGCAATCAAAATCGCTTAGCGCGCCTCATGCGGTTACGGTGGCTGGTGTTGCGAACCCGACATTACGCTTGGGGCAGAGAACTCTTGGCGTGGCCCTGTTCGAAATTGAACAAGGGCTGGCTATGCGTGAAATTGCCAGCCCAATTCTCGAGCGTGTTCGCGATCGCAGTACTCTGCGATCGACCTCGCCGAAGGCGCCGCACTGGAAGACCGGCCGCAAGGGCGGCTGGCCGACACAGGCCCATCAATCCTATGTATGCTTGTTGCGACCTACAGGTGCTTACCTGCTGTTATGCATGAGGTGCATGACCTCATCCTCCAGGCCTCAATGCGAGCTGCCCACCTGGAGATCGCAGGCTCGCCGAATCACGAGAACAGCTGCCGCGCCTTGATAAGCGCACGCACGAGCACATCGATCTCCTGACGTGTATTGTAAAGTCCGAGGGACGCGCGGCACGTTGCCAGCACGCCGAAGCGCTTGAGCAGCGGCATCGCACAATGGGTCCCCGCCCGCACCGCCACACCGGCGCGGTCGATGACGGTGGCAATATCATGCGCATGCGCCCCCTTCATATCAAAGGAAACGATCGGTCCCTTGTGTGCCGCGGTCCCGATCACGCGCATGAAATTGATCCCCGCCAGCCTCTCCTGCGCGTAAGCGAGCAGTACGCTCTCGTGCCTGCGGATTTGCACCTTGCCTATTGAATTGATGTAATCGATAGCTGCCCCTAAACCGATGGCTTCGACGATCGGCGGCGTACCTGCTTCGAACCGGTGCGGCGGATCACTATAAATGACGCCGGAACGGGAGACCTCGCGGATCATCTCCCCGCCGCCGTTGAAGGGCGGCATCGATGCCAGATGCTCAGACTTGCCGTAAAGAACACCGATCCCGGTCGGACCGTAGAGTTTGTGGCCTGTCATGACGTAGAAATCGCAATCAATGTCGCAAACGTCGGCGCTCAGATGGACGCAAGCTTGCGAGCCGTCAACCAGCACCGGGATATCACGAGCATGCGCGATCCTCACCACGTCTTTCACCGGCAATACTGTGCCGAGCACGTTCGACATTTGTGTGATTGCAACCATCTTGGTGCGCGGGGTCAGCAGTCGCTCAAACTCATCGAGCAAGAAGTTTCCGTCATCATCCACTGGCGCCCATTTGATCACCGCACCGAGTCGTTCCCTGAGAAGGTGCCATGGCACAATGTTCGAATGGTGTTCCATAATGGAGAGCACGATCTCATCACCCGACTTAATGCGTTCACGGCCAAAAGTCTGGGCGACCAGATTGATTGCCTCCGTGGCGCTCCGAGTGAAGATGATCTCTTCGTTTGCGCGCGCGTTCACAAACCGCGCCACCTTGGTACGGGCGCCTTCATACGCCTCGGTCGCCGCGTTTGCGAGGTAGTGCAAGCCGCGATGAACGTTGGCGTATTCGCTGGAGTACACCCGCATCATACGGTCAAGCACCGCGTTTGGCTTTTGCGAGGATGCAGCGTTATCGAGGTAAACAAGCGGCTTGCCGTACACCGTCATGGCGAGCGCGGGAAAGTCCGTACGTATACGGTTGACGTCGTAACTGCCATTGCTCACCGCGGGATGTGCGCTCATCGCCCCGCCTGCAGCCAGTGTTCAGCTTGAGCTGTCACAAAATCGCGCAGATTCTCGGAAGTGATCTCCTCAATCGACTCGCCAAGGAACGCCTTAATCAGCAACCACTTCGCATCCTTCTCGGGTAGCCCTCGAGCGCGCAGATAGAATACGAGACTGTTGTCCAGCGCACCCGATGTCGCTCCGTGGCCGCAGGTCACGTCGTCAGCCAAGATTTCAAGTTCCGGCTTACTGTCGGCCTCAGCCTCGTCGGATAAGAGCAACGCTCGCGTCGTCAAGGTGGCGTCCGTCTTCCGGGCGGCAGGACGAACGACAATTCGTCCCTGAAATACCGAGCGGCCTCGATCGTCGACGACCGCGCGGAACTTCTCCCGACTGGTGCAATGTGGCACGGCATGGTCGACCACCATCGTTGTGTCGGCGTGAAGCTCGGCCCTGATGAGATTAACTCCATTCGCCGAGACCTCGGTTCCCTCGCCAGCCAGCGAGATGAATCCCTGATAGCGGCTGATAGAGCCGCTGCAGGTCATGCTGAAGAGGTCGAGCTTAGCCCTGGCGCCGACTGCGATGATCGCCGACGAGATATTCACGGCGTCAGAGGCCGCGGCTGCGACGCGGATATACGAAAGGCTCGCCTCGTTACCGACTAGGGCGATTATCGCATCGTTGGCTTGATAGCCGCTCGCGTGTTCAGCCGAGACGAAACTTTCCACGATGGCCGCATGCGCGCCTTTACCAAGCTGTAGATACGAGCGTGTAAAGGTGGACACCGACACGCCGGTTGCGACATGAACGATTTGAATTGGACGCTTCACCGCGTTGCCGTCGGAGATCGTAATCACCAGGCCATCTGTTGCCATTGCGGCGTTGAGCGAGATAACGGAATCGCTCGTCGTCGACAGAACCAGACCTGCCATGTCGCCAGGGACCGAATGCTCCAGAACCTCTCGCAGCGACCGCACAACAAGTCCATTTTCCAGCTTGCCGAGATCGGATAGCTCCGGCACGAATATACCATCCACCAAAACCAGTTTGACCGCCTGATCGGCAGACACATGCTCGGCCGACACCTTTGCGCGCACTAGTGCCTCCGCATCCGGTCGCGGAGCGAGTGGCAGCACCTCGCCGATCAGGGCGCGCAAATCGGTGTATTTCCAGTCCTCCATGCCCCGATGCGGAAGGCCGGTACGCTCGTAGGCCTCAAATGCGCTCGCCCGGATTTGAGGAACAAGGCCTGCACCAGGCAGCCGTCCACGCGCCGCAGCGAAAACATTGCCACTTGTGCGTTCGGGGTCGGCTTTGGGCAAAACCTGCTTCATCGGAGTCCCTAGAGCCGTCAGGCCGCGTCCTCGAATTGGCCGTAACCACAGGCTTCGAGCTCCAGCGCGAGTTCCTTGTCGCCGCTCTTCACGATCCGCCCTTTAGACATCACGTGCACAACGTCCGGCACGACATGGTCGAGAAGCCGCCGATAGTGCGTGATCACGATCATGGCTCGTTCGGGCGAACGCAAGCCGTTGATGCCATTGGCGACGATACGCAGCGCGTCGATGTCGAGGCCGGAATCGATCTCGTCAAGGATGCACAGACTCGGCTCGAACAATGCCATCTGCAAAATTTCGTTGCGCTTCTTCTCGCCGCCGGAGAATCCGACATTAACGCCACGCTTGAGCATGTCCTGGCGAATGTTGAGTGAACCGGCCACCTTGCGGACTCTTTTCAGAAATTCGGGGGTGGAGAATTCCTGCTGGTCCCGCGCCTTTCGCTGGGCGTTCAGTGCCGCCCGCAGAAAGTTCATGGTGGTCACGCCAGCGATCTCGACCGGATACTGGAATGCCAGGAACACGCCCGCGGCGGCGCGTTCGTCCGGGTCCATCTCGAGAAGGTCCTCGCCCTTGAACAGGATCTGGCCGTCGATGACTTCGTAGCCGGGTTTGCCGGCAATGACGTGCGACAGGGTCGATTTGCCGGAGCCGTTCGGTCCCATGATCGCGTGCACCTCACCCGCATGGACGTTAAGATCGAGGCCGCAAATAACTTCGCGGTCTTCGACACCAACATGCAAATCTCGGATTTCGAGTAGCGCCATTCTAATCTGATCCCTGAAATGTCATCTGGCGAGCCGCATTCGAAGCGGCTCGCGGGAGGTTGGGTTATCCGACAGATCCGTCGAGCGAGATCGAGATTAGCTTCTGTGCTTCCACTGCGAATTCCATCGGCAGCTTTTGCAGAACTTGCTTGACGAAGCCGTTGACGACGAGGCCGACGGCCTCTTCCTGCGAAAGGCCGCGCTGGATGCAGTAGAACAGCACGTCCTCGGAGATTTTCGAGGTCGTCGCCTCGTGCTCGAATGTCGCGGATGAGTTCTTGGACTCGATGTACGGCACAGTGTGCGCGCCGCATTTGTCGCCGATCAGCAGCGAATCGCAAGCGGTGAAGTTGCGCGCGCCGGTCGCTTTCCGGTGCGCGGTGACAAGACCGCGATAGGTGTTCTGCGACTTGCCCGCTGCGATGCCCTTGGAGATGATGCGGCTCGACGTGTTCTTGCCGAGATGGATCATCTTGGTGCCCGAATCGACCTGCTGGAAGCCGTTCGAGATCGCGATCGAGTAGAACTCGCCGCTCGAATTATCGCCACGCAGGATGCAGCTCGGGTACTTCCAGGTGATCGCCGAGCCGGTTTCGACCTGGGTCCAGGAGATCTTGGAACGATCACCGCGGCAGTCGCCACGCTTGGTGACGAAGTTGTAGATGCCGCCCTTGCCTTCCGAATTGCCCGGATACCAGTTCTGCACCGTCGAATATTTGATCTCGGCGTCATCGAGCGCGACGAGCTCTACCACCGCCGCATGCAGCTGATTCTCGTCGCGCTGCGGCGCGGTACAGCCCTCGAGATAGGAGACGTAGGAGCCCTTGTCCGCGATGATCAGCGTGCGCTCGAACTGGCCGGTGTTGCGCTCGTTGATGCGGAAATAGGTCGACAGCTCCATCGGGCAGCGCACGCCCGGCGGCACGTAGACGAACGAGCCGTCGGAGAACACCGCCGAGTTCAGCGTCGCATAGAAATTGTCCGAGGTCGGAACCACCGATCCCAGATATTTCTGCACCAGCTCAGGGTGCTCGCGGATCGCCTCCGAGATCGGCATGAAGATCACGCCGGCCTTCTTCAGCTCCGCTTTGAACGTGGTCGCAACCGAGACCGAATCGAACACCGCGTCGACCGCGATCTTGCGGTTCGGCGTCTGCTCGCCGCCGGGTGGCGGCTCAACGCCCTCGAGCGCCGCGACCTCGCGCAGCGGGATGCCGAGCTTGTCGTAGGTTTTGAGAATTTCCGGATCGATCTCGTCGAGCGAGGTCACCGTCTTCTTCGGCTTCGGCGCCGCGTAATAGTAGATGTCCTGGAAGTCGATCTTGGGATACTCGACACGCGCCCAGGTCGGCTCGGTCATGGTCAGCCAGCGCCGATAGGCCTCCAGCCGCCACTGGAGCATCCACGCGGGCTCATTCTTCTTCTGCGAGATGAATTTTACGATCTCTTCCGACAGCCCCTTCGGGGCCTTCTCGGACTCGATCAGGGTCTCAAACCCATATCGATACTGGTCGCCGATGCGCTTCACGCGCTCGACTGTCTCTTGTAAAGCTACCATTGCCCGCTCCACTGGGGCAACGAAAACTTCCGCCGGCGGGGACTCCGCCGCAATCGATCCAAGCGGATCGCGCAAGTCGCCGGCAACTCGGGGCCAGCGAGTGAAAGAAACAGAAGACGAATCCGACGGACGGCCGCTGTCGATAGCGTCTTCATCATGTTTTGCGCAGAAGCTCCCCTCATCGACTACTCCACCTATGCCGGCACACAGGTATCTGGCACCGGGCAAACGACGGCGCATTGCGGCGCGTCAAAGTGCCCCTCACATTGGGTACACTGGGTCGGATTGATCACATATATATCGTTCTTCAGGCTGATCGCGGCATTGGGACATTCGAACTCACATGCACCGCACACGGTGCACTGGGATGCGATTATCTTGTAGGCCATCACTGCGATTCCATGAGCGAAGTTTGCGGACAGTTTCTTGCTTTCAAGTCTTGTGCCAAACAGATTAACTCGATTTTGTCTGAGCTATTTTTGATAACGCAAGTCGCCGCCTCGACACGGTGTCGCAAATCCTACAACGCGCATGACAGTAGCTTGAGCTCGATGCCGTGGTTTGCGCATGGTCCATCTCACGGCAGTCAGCGATCAGGTGAACCGCGTTCGCCAAGCTCAGGGAACGATCTGCGATCCTTGCTAAGGCCCCCGCGCCGCGGCGATGATGGATGCGCCGCGCCACTTCAAAAAGTTCTCCGCCGGTGCGTCGGGTCGCCCCCGAGCCGCCTCTTGATGGTTCCACTCACCGGTACAGCGGCGGCGCCGGCGACAGCACCACGGTAAATAACCCGCGCAGTCATCACCGGCCCGGTTGGCGTCTCCACAGCCGGTCCGATTGGCGGCGATCAAGCCAGACAAAGTCGCCGGTGATCGCGGGCCCCCGTGGACGCATGTTCAATTGGCTCGGCTTACCTGGCAAAACCGGCATTCATATGCGCTATATGGGCGAAAGTACATTGTCTCGCATCGTGGGGGGCTAAAGCGAGGCGCTCGTCTGGCGATCCTTCGCTTCGCTCCACGTTCGAAATGCATGCCGGCGCCGGTAGCAGATCGATGGGAGCCGAAAAAAGAAGCCACCCCGGAGGAGGGTGGCCTAAGTCAGGGAGGAAATGCCCATAAGGGCCTCTGGGATCAGGCCGCAGCCTGTTCGATCGGTGAGAAGGGCAGCCCGAGGCTTTCGGCCGCCGCTTCGTAAGTTAGCCGGCCCCGATGGACGTTGAGACCTGCGCGCAAATGCGGATTTTCGAGCACGGCGGTAAAGCCCTTGTTGGCCAGAGCCAAACCAAACGGCAGCGTCGCGTTGTTCAGTGCCTGGCTCGAGGTCAGCGGCACGGCCCCGGGCATATTGGCCACGCAATAATGAATGATGCCATCCACTTCGTAAGTAGGATCAGCGTGAGTGGTTGGGTGCGATGTCTCAAAGCAGCCGCCCTGATCGATAGCGACGTCCACGAGCACCGCCCTCTTGCGCATCGAGCTCAGCATGCTCCGGCGGACCAGCTTCGGCGCGCTCGCACCTGGAACGAGCACCGCACCAATCACCACATCCGCCGCAAATACCTCTTCCTCCACAGAGTCGATAGTCGAAAACCTGGTGCGAGCGCGTCCTTCGAATAGCTCGTCCAACTCGCGGAGCCGGAGTATCGAACGGTCGATGATGGTGACCTCTGCGCCCAGACCAACCGCCATGCGTGCCGCGTGCGTACCAACGACGCCACCTCCGATCACCACGATTCGGGCAGGCTGAACACCAGGCACTCCACCGATCAACAGCCCTCGTCCGCCTGCACTCCGCTTCAGGGCGCTGCCCGCCGCTTCGATCGCAAGCCTACCCGCGACCTCGCTCATCGGCGCCAGCAGCGGAAGACCACCATGCGGATCAGTTACGGTCTCGTAGGCGATCGCAGTGCATCCGGATTTCAGCAGGCCCTTGGCCTGATCCGGGTCGGGGGCCAGATGCAGATAAGTGAACAGGATCTGATTTTCCCGCAGCTGACACCACTCGGACGGCTGAGGTTCCTTAACCTTTACGATCATCTCGCTCGATGCGAATACCTCAGCTGCGGAAGTTAGAATCGTTCCTCCAACAATGCGATAATCGTCATCGGTCGCACCAATGCCAGCGCCGGCATTGGTCTCGATCATCACGCGGTGGCCCGCTGCCACGTATTCGCGGACAGCTCCCGGGGTAAGGCCCACGCGATATTCGTGCACCTTGATTTCCTTGGGGACTCCGACCTTCATTTGAAAACTCCTGCCTGAAGCGCCTTTCTAATCGGAAGCGAGCGGCGATGCTGCGACGCTGCCGTCAAAACGGCGCAGAAATTCAACGATATTTGACAAGGTTCGCAGGATTTCAAACCCACGGGTGCCGAGCGGATCGTGTGACCATGCGCTGCGCAACCGTCGAAACTGCGCGATGGCCATGAATCGTTTCGAATTGCGTTCTCGGCTCGTGGAAAAACTAACAACCGATATTCAGCACGCCCAAAGAGCAAACTCGCAGTTTGGCGGTGGGCAGATTGCCCATAGAAGGGATGGTTTCCAGAGCTGATGGGTGATGGCTCACGACCATTGCTCATAAACCTGGTTTCCAAAAGCTGGACGATGCGCAGCGTGTCAACAGATCCGAGGCAATTGTTCGCCCCACAACCAGTCGACAATTCGTCGACCGCCGAAACCGGTCGCCATCTGGACAAATTTCCGATTGTCAGCCACCGCTTCGCCAATATCAGCTGCATCGGACCCGAGCGGGTGTGCCTTCATGGCTGCAAGCACGGCGTCAGCCAAATCAGGTGCGACGATGGCAACGAGCTTGCCTTCATTGGCGACATGGATGGGATCCAGTCCAAGGAGTTCGCAGGTAGCCGCAACCGCCGGCTTCACCGGAATGGATGCTTCGTGCAGACGGAACCCGAGCTCGGATTGATGCGCAATCTCGTTGAGGGTCGCGGCAAGCCCACCCCGCGTGGGGTCGCGCATCACCCGGATGCCGCTACCGCCGGCGGCAACCATGACCGCCACGAGATCATGCAAGGCTGCGGAATCCGAGCCGACCTCGGTCTGAAGAGCGAGGTTCTGACGTTTTGACATGATCGTCACCCCATGATCGCCGAGGCTACCGGACACCAGCACACGGTCCCCCACCCGTGCCTTGTCGGCGGAGAGATCGAGCCCATCGGCCACAATCCCGATCCCGGTTGTAGAGATGAACAGACCATCCGCCTTGCCGCGCTCAACAACCTTCGTGTCTCCGGTAATGATGTGAACGCCGGCACTGCGCGCTGCCGAGCCCATCGAATCCGCGATCACCTTCAGATCAGAAAACGGGAAGCCTTCCTCGATGATAAAGCTGGCCGACAGATAGAGGGGACGCGCGCCGGACATCGCGACGTCATTGATGGTGCCGTGCACAGCCAGTGACCCGATATTGCCGCCGGGAAAGAACAGCGGCGAGACCACATAGCCGTCGGTCGTCATCACCATTCTGCCCGCCGCAACCTCAAACGCCGACTGATCATTGCAGCGGGCGAGCCATTCATTACCAAAGGCTTGGTGAAAAAGGCCAGAGATCAGCTGTGCCATGGCACGGCCCCCGGATCCGTGGGAAAGATCAACGCGTCCGTTCTCGAGGTCGAGCTTGCGCTGATAGCCCTTTACGCTCATGACGTCCGCCTCACCGGTTCATCGCGAACTCGGCCATAGGTCCAATACGCCGCGCAAGCGCCTTCCGACGACACCATGCAGGACCCTATGGGAGTTTCCGGCGTGCAGACGGTTCCAAACAGCTTACAATCGACTGGCCGCTTGGCGCCACGCAGAATCGCGCAGCACTCGCAGGCTGGATTGTCCGCGACACGCAGGTCGTGGATCGCAAAACGCGTCTCAGCGTCGAATTGCGCGTAAGCCGGTTTCAGCTTCAGTCCGCTGTTGGGTACGAGTCCGAGCCCACGCCATTCAAACTGCGCACGGAGTTCGAATATCTGCGATACCTCGTCTTTGGCACGCCGATTGCCTTCACGCGTCACCACGCGACTGTACTGGTTCTCCACCTCGTTGCGATCTTCGTTCACCTGCCGCACCAGCATCAGGATAGCCTGCAACACATCGAGCGGCTCAAATCCCGCGATCACGATCGGCTTGCCAAATTGTTCTGCCAGGGGCTCGTAAGGCTGCGTACCAATAATGGTGCTGACATGTGCAGGCCCGATGAAGCCGTCAATTGGAACCCCGCCGGTGTCGCGGATTTTGGGGTTCTCGAGAATGCTGTGCATCGCAGAGGGTGTAAGCACGTGGTTGCAGAACACGCTGAGGCCCTTCAGCCGCTTCTTCTCGGCAATTCGGATCATCACCGCCGTCGGCGGCGTCGTAGTCTCAAATCCGATGGCAAAGAAGACCACCTCGCGGCTCGGTGCCTGTTCGGCGAGCCTGATAGCATCGAGCGTCGAGTAGACCATCCTAATGTCGGCGCCGAGCGCTTTAGCTCGCAACAGGGAGTGTCCTTGAGACCCAGGCGCACGCATCAGGTCGCCGTACACGCACAGAGTGACCTCTGGTCGGTCGACAAGCCGGATCGCCATATCGATTCGACTGGCGGGCAGAACGCAGACCGGACAACCGGGCCCGTGGATCATGCGGACGTTCGCGGGCAGCAGATCCTCCAGGCCATAACGGGAGATCGCATGAGTGTGCCCGCCGCAGAACTCCATAAACCGATAGGCCCTTTGCGAACTAACCTCGGCGCCAATCGCACGCGCAATTCCTTGAGCGATGGCCTTGTTGCGAAATTCGTCGGCAAATTTCATGATGGGCGTTCCCCTGCGCTGCCCAGCTCCTGCAGCAGCTCCAGCGTGCGCTCGGCTTCCACCGGATCGATCTTGGCCAACGCATAGCCCACATGGACAAGGACGCAATCACCGACCTCGAGCTCGTCGACGAGAGCAATCGATATCTCTAGGCTGATGCCGTCGATGGACACTATGGCCATGTCGTTGGGAAGAATTTTTGCAATCTTTGCCGGAACCGAAAGACACATAGTCAGGCTGATCCTCCCCTGGCGGACGACTGTTGAGCTATCTGCAGAGCGGCAATCCAGGCCTGGCCAAGGCTCAAACCGCCATCATTGGGCGGCACCCGCCGTGGCATGAGCGGGATAAGGCCGGCAGCGCTGCAACCGCGCGGGATTTCATCCGCCAGCGCCGCGTTCAGGAAGCAGCCACCGCTCAGAACGACCGTGTTAACGCCAGTTGTCCGCGCAGACCGCGCGACCCAGTCAACGCAGGCGGCGGCGAAAGTGCCATGAAACAGGCCGGCTCCGCCCACCGCGTCAATGTCATCTGCAATCAACCGCGCAAATAGCGGGCGAAGCGACAGCACGCCACCATCGATCGTCCAGCCGGCTTCGAGAATCGCAGTCCGCCGCACCAGCGCCTCGAGCTTCATCGCCGCTTCGCCCTCATAGCTCTGCAAACTCGCAATCCCCAGCAGCGCCGCTGCGGCGTCGAACAATCGGCCCGCACTGGTCGTGGTGGCCCCGCCCGGCTGTTCGAGCAACGCCGACACACATCCAGCCTGCCGTTGTGCCGCAAAGCGCAGCCCGATTTCGTTACCCCGACCGAGTCCGTGTAATACTGCGCTGGCCATCCGCCACGGCTCGCGGGCTGCACGATCTCCACCGGGCATTTGCAGGGGCGCCAAGTGCCCGATGCGTTGGCACCCCGCCCCTTCGCACAACAATAGCTCGCCACCCCAGTTACCGCCCTCGGAGCCAAGGCCATGGCCATCCAGCACCAGGGCAAGCGCAGGTCCCGCATGACCGTGCTCGGCGATCACTGCGGCAGCGTGTGCGTGGTGATGCTGGACAGCGACCAGCGCGCGGCCATTGGCTTCCGCAAACCGGGTAGAAGCCATATCAGGATGCAGATCATGGGCCATGGCGACAGGCTCTACATCAAGGCTCGATGTAAGGTGTCGGATCGTCTCCTCGAACGCGCGGATGCCTTCGGCCGTATCCAGATCGCCAATATGCTGGGAGACGAACGCTTGGTTGTCCCGCGTGATGGTGACGGTCGATTTCAGTGCGCCGCCGACGGCGAGCACGGACGGCACCGACTTCGCAAGCCTGATCGGTTCGGGAACATAGCCACGGGCACGACGAATGAATCGCGGCCGGCCAGCCACCACCGAGACCACGGAGTCATCAGCACGTGTCACTATATCGCGATCATGGGTCACGATAAGGTCGGAGATCCCCTTGAGCCGCCGCAGCGCCTGCGCGTTGTCGATCAGGAGCGGTTCGCCGCAAAGGTTGGCGCTGGTGGCGACGATGATCGGGCTGGTCCGCGCACATGCCCCTGCCGAGCGAAGCGCATGAAGGATGAGGTGATGCAGCGGCGCTACAGGCAGCATGACACCCACGCGAGATAAGCCAGGAGCTATGGCGGGCGCCAAATTGTTGCGCGAACACAGAAGGACGATGGGGCGTGCTACGGATTCGAGCAGCGCAAGCTCGGGCGCATTCGCCTCCGCGATGTCGCTGACGCGCTCTATGGAATCGACCATAACCGCGAACGGCTTCTGAAGGCGCTGCTTTCTCCTGCGCAAACGCTGCACGGCATCCTGGTTACGCGCGTCGCAAAGAAGCTGGTATCCTCCGAGCCCCTTGATCGCCACGATTTGTCCCCCCGCGATTGCCGCGGCAATGGCGCTGATCCCATGGCTGAGCCGAGGCCCGCATGTCGGACACGCGATCGCCTCCGCATGGAACCTGCGGCTCGCCGGATCGGCATATTCGGCCGCGCAGGCAGCGCATAGCCTAAAAGCCCGCATCACGGTGTTGCGGCGGTCGTACGGAAGCCGTTCGGCGATGGTGTGCCGTGGGCCGCAATGGCAGCAACTGACGAAGGGGTAAAGGTAATGCCGACTTTCTGGATCGAACAGCTCGCTGAGGCATTGCTGGCAGGCAGCAGCATCAGCGACGATCTGAGTTGACAATTTGCCGGCTTCGCTCGTGCCGATCGAAAATTCTTTCGCCTCGAGCGCCGCCGTCTCCCGAACGCAGATGTGGTCGATGCGTGCCAATGGAGGTGCCTCGAGCGGCAACGTTGCTACAAAGTCCGACGCACGGTTGCCCTCGACCTCGATCGTAACACCCTCGGGGCCATTGATGACAAACCCAGCCAATCCGTAGCGCACGGCGAGTCTATAGACGTAAGGACGAAAGCCGACCCCTTGCACGGCCCCAGCCACGCGCACGCGCAGTCGCGTTCGGTCGCAGGTGGTTGCGGCGCTCATCGCCTTATGTCCTCTACGGCGCGCCTTTGATACCATGCCCGTCTATCGATCCAGGCGTAGAGCGCGCCAAGCCCCTCGCCTGTACGAGCCGAAACTAAAAGCACCTCGATGTTTGGATTGACTCGTCTGGCGTATTCGATCGTCTTGCCGAAATCGAACTCAAGCAGCGGGGCCAGATCAATCTTGTTGATCACCATGAGCGACGAAGCTGCAAACATATCAGGATATTTGAGCGGTTTGTCTTCACCTTCGGTAATGGATAGCAGCACGATCTTGCAGGCCTCGCCAAGATCGAATGCTGCGGGACAAATCAGATTACCGACGTTCTCGATGAAGAGAATACCACCCGTGAGCAGTGGCAACTGGCGATAAGCCTCGCCAATCATTGCAGCGTCGAGATGGCAACCCTTGCCGGTGTTAACTTGAATGGATGGCACGCCGGCGGCCCGAATGCGTTCGGCGTCGTTCGAGGTGTGCTGGTCGCCCTCGATAACCCCAACCGGCCGGCTGCGCTTGAGCTCAGACGCCGCGCGGACGAGTAGCGTCGTTTTACCTGCACCGGGACTGGATAAAAGATTAAATACAAGCAGGTCATTGGCGAGAAAGAATGCGCGGTTGTGCGCCGCAATCCCATTATTCTTGCTAAGAATATCGCGCTCGATCTGAATGACCCGCTCTCTGCTCATACCCGCGACCTTCAAGCCAGCCTGCCCGGCACCGCTCAGAAGCGCCTGGCCACCATAAGCCTGGTGATGGGCAGAGCGAGGATTGCGACTATGACTATCGCCAGCATGGTTCGAACGCTGCGGCCCTTGGTCGTCATGCGGACGGGCACAATGGCGATCGCAATCGCCCTGCATATGGGCATCGTATCCCTCATGGCGCTCCGCATCATGCGCCTTGGCGCGCTTGGTCGACGGCGTCCCTTCGGTGCAGCCGCAAACGGTACACATCAATCGATCTCCAGCTCTTTCACGCGCATTTGTTCGCCCGCGGTTACCTGCAACTGATAGCTGCCGCAGCAAGGACAGCATTCACCGCGTCGCGCAATCTCGACGCTCTTCGAACAGCTCATGCACCAGGCAACGCCTGGCAGTTCGACGATATTAAGGACTGCCCCCTCGGCGGCCGTCCTCGTTGCAACGACAGCAAAGCAGAACCTGAGCGCTTCAGGCGCGGCATGGGTCAGCGCTCCGATCTCTAGACAGACGCTCCGCACCTGCGAGAACGATCGCCGACGTACCTCCTCCTCGACGATTTGAATGATGCCGAGACAAATCGCCATTTCATGCATCGCCAACTTCGCGAAAATTGAGGGTGAACCCGACGCATGGATCGAGCGAGGCGATCACCGCATCGACTGCATCCCGACGTCGTCCAGCCATCAGCACCGCTCCCTGCAGGCTGCGGACAAGCGGTCCGCACGGGTGGAAGTTCCACTCCGTCGGCGCAAGGAATTCGAAGCGGGATATCCGGCCTTGAGGATCGAGCTCAACCGCGTGGTAGAGACGCCCCCTGGCGCATTCGACCGCGGCCGCCGCACGGGCGGGGCCTAACTTGTATCTTTCGATAATCCCGTGCTCTGCCGAGTCAATCTGAGCACCGGCCTTGAGCCAGGCACATAACCGGAGCGTTTCAGCAATTCTGGCCCTCAGCCGCTCGGCCGCACCGGAAGGGCTGGGCGAGAGTCGATCACGCGTCATTTGGCGCGCCCATGGACCCGTCTCGGGCACGTTTCCGTCAAGATCCGGACAATAGCAAAACCTCGCGCCATCCACGAGCAGCCGCGTAACGATGTTGAGGTCGTCAGCAACGGACAGGAACGAGTGCTCCGCCGGAATTCGCTTAGGGTCGATCTCATCAAGCGCTGCAATGCGAAGCGCCAATGGGCTACCGGACCTCATCGCGCCCCCCTCATTCGTCATGCCGAGCGCGTTCAGCGCAGCCACGATCCGCGCTGTTGCTTCGCATTGAGCGGAGTGCCGGGGTGAGTGTGCGCTGCCGAGAAGCGCTGACATTGCCCACATCAGGGAGCGAATTGCCGCCGCACTGGCGATGTCTTGCGTAAGATGTCCGACAAACAGGGCCCGTAGCAAATCCGCGATGCGCTCGATAACGATAAGCGTAATACGACGCTGTTTTGTTGTACGAGTGATCACTTCGTCCCGCGCCGTCTCGACCGCGGACAGCAGTGCAGCTTGCTGTGCAGCGGCACACAATGCGAACAGCCGCGGCAGCACCCTGAGCAGCGACGAGACTTGCTTGCCAGCGAACAGCCGTGCCAGCGGCGGCCTGACTCGCGGAAGGATCTCGATCGCGGCGACTACGTCGGCAGCTAGCGATACGGTGACATCGATTTTGTTGCCGGCAGCGAGGCTCATGCGCACCGCTCCACCAACATCCTGGGCGAGGTATGCCGGCGGTCGCCGCGCCCGCTCCGTCCATGGGATCCCTCCAGAAGGCGAACCTCCTCCAAGCTTTTCATGTGAAGTACGCCTCAATAATTTCCTGCATGCGTTCGGCAGAGTCCTGCAAATCCTCGTCGGCAGCCAACGCTAGCATCGGCACGCAGCCGACCTCCAACGTATCAAGGATGATATTGTCCGTAGAATTGAAGAACTGGACCGACCAGACGTTCCTGATCCCGGTCGCCTGCACTCGGCATGTGCTGTAGCCGCGGAAGATGAGTTGGACCGGACCATTCCCCAGGCTTTGCTGCAGGAATGCCCGGTCGATAACGCTCATCGGCAGCAAGGTGAGATTGATGACATGCGCGCGCATTCCAAAGCGCCAGACGCGGGCCCGCTCGCGTATTTCGGCGAGCACCGGTTGCACGTTCATCGCGCCGTCGGGCGCGGGGCCGATCGCAAGGTCGGCGGACGTCAGGTCAGTTGCGGCGCGCCGGACAATCTGCGGGATCGCTCCGACCTCAAGATATTCGCGCGGCGGCTCGCTTCCGATGCGCACGCGCCAAATTCCTGCAAGCACGGACTCACGGATTTGCGCCAAAGAGCCATCTGGCAGCGCAACCACCCCAGCGACCTCACCGGCTCCAAGCACTTCGCCTATCAGCTTGCGCTCGGGATCGCTGAGATTCGCGAGTCCGTACAGTTGTGTCCGAGCGCCGCTCTTCTGTCTGCCAACGGCAGCGGCGGCATTTGATAATAGCGCGGTGGCATTCGGATAGGTCTTTGCAAGCTCGTCACCGTCGCGCCAAGCGCGCTTGGCGAGCGCACTCGTACTCGTTAACCCCCTGTAGAATACATCGAGACTTCCAGAGCGGGTGGCAAGGTCATTCGCCGCCCCGTCGGCGACGTCGGACATAACGCGGATCGCTGTTTTCATCATGCGATGTTCCGTTGGCTGCATCGTGAGGCAATGCACTTGCCGACATAAGCGCTGCCGGCGTGTGGCCGAACCCTCGGTACCGAAATGCGATCGATCGCGACGAAACGGACCGGTCTCCTACCAATCAGGCGGAGTGTATCGTGCCGTCGGGTGAGGATCGGCGTCGACGGGCCTCGCGGGTCGAGCCACTCAACCAGTTCGCCACCTACGGCGCGCACACGCACTGCCCCTTGCCTGCGCCGCCGAAACGTCTTGACCATCTCAGAAAGTAAGAATGCGACCTGGATGATGCGGAGCAAATATGTGGGATCAGCCGCCGGCAGCGGCATCACGGCCGCTTTCACGAGAGCATGCGCGACCAGGCACGCATCGACGCTGACGCGCTCGGCGTCGGACGGAGCGGGCCGCGCCAGACCATGCTGCGCCGGCTGCAACTTCATCACACGCCTTTCTGATACTGTTCGGTTCTGCTAGGAGGGTAATAGCAAGGCGCGTGCCAATCAGAAGCGCCTGACATTTTCCATGCCGAGGTTACGTGCGACTGGAATTCGATTTGTGAGCAAGCTTGATCGGCGCAACTGGCGAGCGGAACTGCTAGCGTAGGTGCTCGGGCAATTGCGGCTCATGACCGATCAAGTCCGCAAAGAAGCGATCGCAGTCCTGGCCGTTGAGGGTGGCCTCAAGTCCTTCAAGTGCTTCCGAGATCAGCCTTGCTTCATTTTCATCCAAAAGCCGCACCGCGGTATCGATATGAACGAGCACCTTGGCGCCGGCCGAGGCGTCGGAGAGCAGCATGACCGATACGCGCCGCTGTTCATTGCCATACTTGCAGAGCGCCACGATGCCGTCGGTCTCGACAATCGTCATTGGCAGGCCAAGGCACATGGTCAGTCGCGGGCCGCTAGATCGGCTGCGCCCCCATCTCATAGTTTGCATGGTCGATATTGTTTGCCAACAGCCGTTCTGATGCAGGCAGCGGCGCGGTCCGCGGCTTTGCCGGCGAGCCCCACTGCGCCAGGAGTTTGCAAGCCAGTTTAATCGCAGGCGCAATCTGGAGGCGTACCGGGGCGGTCAGCGGACCGCCCCAATGCTCCAGGTTCATCGGCTGACAGCCGATGAGAGCGAGCTCTCGCGGGCGACGGCCAAGCAGGTCGGCCGCACTCAAGACCTCCTGAAAGCCGGTCTGATGTAGGCTCACCTTCTTGACGGCGGTAAATTTTGGCACTTCGTCATCTCGCACCAGCTTCAACTGCCCGGGCAGCAATCCATAGTCGACGGCATCGAACACGATCAGGCAATCGGCCTGCTCCAGAAAACTGACGAGGTAGAGCCCCTGTGTGCCGCCATCGAGGACCGTTACGTTGTCATCGATCACGTAGTGCCGGTGAAACTCCTCGACCGCCCGCACGCCGAATCCCTCATCGGCCCACAGGATATTTCCGATGCCGAGCACCAGGATCCTTTTCTTGTTTTCCGGTTGCATCCGCATTCCAGTCAATCGCGAAACCCACACTCACCCGATATCACAGAAGCGATGCTGCGGCGCGACATTAGTCTTCCCGGACGGCCGCGTAGATGTGGACCAGCGCAAAGGTCACGATCACCCACAGGCCGAGATGATGCCAGGTATGGACGTCCTGACTGTTCGGCCAAATTGAAAATACCCAGCCGAATAGCGTGTACTGCCAACTGTCAGTGCCAGCACCTTGCCCATAAAGTGCAAAGCCTGTGATGACCATGAACGTAATTGTCTGCGTAAACATGAAGAACATCGCGAGCTGAGCAAGACGGTTGTGCCCGACGCGCCTCCCGGGCTCAACTGTCAGGAACGCATACCAGCGAATCTCGTGGTACACTTCGCGCCAAAAGCACTTGCGCCAGAGCGGCACCCAAAAGATCTGCATGGCATACGCGTTTCCGACTAACGCCCAGTAGATCCGCAGAAGAAAGCCGATACTGAGCACATATCCCGCCGAGAGATGAGCAAAGCGGATATAGCCGAACAGGAAATTGCCGCTTGCCTCTCCCGACATTGCCGGTGTCCCGGTTCCAATGACATAGCCGCTTAAACTCAGCATCAGAATGGCCGCAGCATTAACGCAATGCCACAGTCGCACCGGCGCGTCAGCGATGGTAGCGCCGATGCTGCGTTCAGTGGGTTCCGCATCGACGGCGGTAATGAGCTTCCGAGCTCTGTCCAGCATGTCGTTAACGAACATTCACTGACGCCATTTCCTGGCCGTCAGGACTCATCACGTGAGTCGAACAAGCCAAGCACGGATCAAAGGAATGGATCGTGCGCAAGATCTCCAAGGGCCGCTGCGGATCGACCATCGGGGTACCGATCAGGGCGGCTTCAAAAGCGCCAATATTGCCCTTGGGATCGCGAGGAGATCCGTTCCACGTCGTCGGCACGACACATTGATAATTGTCGATCTTGGCGCCCTTGATCTTGATCCAATGCCCAAGCGCGCCGCGTGGGGCCTCACTGAACCCGTAACCCTTAGCCTCCTTGTGCCAGCTTTCCGGCTTCCACTTGCTGACATCGGCAGTTGCCGTATTGCCTGCCTTGATGTGGATTACCAACTTATCCTGGAAATAACGCATCTGATGCGCCGCCCACTGGCATTCGAGCGCCCGCGCCGCAGTACGGCCAAGCGTCGAGAACAGCGCAGTCAGGGGAAGATTGAGCCCCTTGAGTAGTCTCTCGGCCGGCTCCTTGAACTCGGCTTTGCCTTGGGCATAACCGATGATGTATCGCGCCAACGGCCCGACCTCCACGGCGTGGCCGCGCCAGCGCGGCGCTTTGATCCAGGAATACTTGCTGCCTTCGTCGAGTTCCTTGATATCTGTCTTGCTGCCTTTGAGTTTTGGCCCAAGTTCAAAACACGGCTCGGTGATACCGTCCCAGGGATGCAGTCCACAACGATCGCTGGGGTACCTATACCATGAATGCGCGACGAATTCCTGGATCTGCTCGGGATCACCATGGTCGATCGGCAAGATCTCCTTGAGATTGCCACCAAGAATGACCCCGCGCGGCAGCTTGAAACAGGAAGAGTCATTTGCGTTTTCGGGGATATCGCCGTAGGACATCACGCTCTTGCTCGAAAGTCCGCCGCCATGGAGCCAGTCCTTATAGAACGAGCAGATCGCGACAATGTCGGGCAGGTAGACCTGCTCGACAAACTCGATCGAACGGTCGATGATCGAGGAGACGATGTTCAGTCGCTCCATATTGATTGCACCCACCGCACCAGTTCCGTCGATGTTGATCGCGCAGGGCACGCCGCCGACCAGCCAGTTCGGATGCGGGTTCTTGCCACCATAGATGGCTTGGATCTTGACGATCTCCTTCTGGAAGTCCAGCGCTTCCAGATAATGCGCTACAGCCATCAAGTTCGCTTCCGGTGGCAGCTTGTAGGCCGGATGCCCCCAATAGCCATTCTTGAACGGACCGAGCTGCCCTGATCCGAAAAATTTGGTGAGCCGGATCTGCAAATCCCTAAAGTAGCCAGGGGACGACAGCGGCCAGGGCGAGATAGACTGCGCGAGCGCCGAGGTGGACTTGGGATCGGCCTTGAGCGCGGAGACCACGTCGACCCAATCCAACGCGTGCAGGTGATAGAAATGTACGAGGTGATCATGCACGAGCAGGCACAGCTGCATGATGTTGCGGATTGAATTGGCATTCTCCGGAATCGCAATTCCTAGCGCATTTTCAACCGCGCGCACGGAGGTGAGCGCATGGGTGCCGGTGCAGACCCCGCAAATCCGCTCGGTGAACGCCCAGGCGTCGCGCGGATCGCGTCCGCGCAGGATGACTTCGATGCCACGCCACATCGTTCCGCTTGAGACCGCATTGCGGATCACATTGTCCGAATCGAGATTGGCTTCGACACGCAGGTGGCCTTCGATCCGCGTCAGCGGGTCGATGACGATTCGCCTGCCTGAACGATCGAGATTGAACCCATTCGGTGTCTGGACGGCCAACGTCGCCCCCTCCTTAACTCAGTTTGCCTTTGGGGGCTGCGCGATCCGACTTGTGGGTCAACCGCTTCACTGCGGTGACCGCCGCATGGGCAGCGACCGTTAGCCCAACTACGCCAGCAGCGGCCATGCCGATCTGGTCGGCGTTCTCCTCGATGCCGAACTGCTTGATGGTTGTGAGACGGTCGTAAAAAGACCCATTATCCCAGAAGCCGTCTTCGGAACAGCCGAAGCAGCCGTGCCCGGATTGAATCGGAAATGAGACGCCGCCGTTCCACCGAATGGCCGAACAGGCATTGTAGGTGGTTGGCCCTTTGCAGCCCATCTTGTACAGGCAATAGCCCTTGCGCGCGTACTTATCGTCCCACTCTTCGACGAATTGGCCAGCGTCGAAATGGGAACGCCGATAGCACTTGTCGTGAATGCGCTCGGAATAGAACATACTTGGACGCCCTCGGCGATCGAGCTCCGGAAGCTTTCCGAACGTGGTGATGAAAGTCACGAGGCCACTCATGACTTCTGCGATAGGCGGGCACCCGGGCACCTTAATGATCGGCTTGTTGGTGATCACCTTATCGATCGACGCCGCGCCAGTCGGATTGGGCTTGGCCGCTTGCACGCATCCCCATGACGCACACGTGCCCCAAGCGATGATCGCCATGGCCTCTTCCGCCATGCACCTAAGCTTTTCAACGAACGGCTTGCCGCCGTCAATGCAGAACATGCCCCCCTCGTTCAGCGGTGGATTGCCTTCGACGGCGAGCACATACCTGCCTTTGTACTTGGCACGAGTTTCCTCCAGGATGGCTTCGGCCTGGTGTCCCGCCGCCGCCATGATCGTATCGTCATAGTCGAGCGAAATCATCGAGAGCAGCGCGTCCTTGATCAAGGGATGGGCCGAGCGGATAAAGCTTTCCGAGCAGCAGGTACATTCGAGCCCGTGCAGCCAGATGACGGGCACACGTGGTTTGGTCTCCAAGGCGTTGGCAATACTGCTTGCGGCGAGCGGACCAAGTCCCAAGCTCGCGGCAGTCAAAGTGCAGAATTTGTGGAAACTACGACGCGTCATACCTTGGCGTCTGATCACGCTGTAGAACGTTTCCGTTGGACCACCCATAAAGCCTTCCGTGTGAGTTGTCGTCGGCCGTAACGAATTACTGACGTTCAGCAAGAAACAAGCCAGCGAAGCGAAACACTTGACAGATACCAAGTCACCGCTTCGGCACTGCGGACTATCGAAAGCAGCGAGCCATAGGCTGCGCCATTGATCTTTCATGCAAACGGTGTCCTGTTTTGGACGTTCATGTGAGCACTTCTACAGAGCAGCAATATAGTTCATCACTGCATGACGACTACGTCATGCTCGCTTTTGCACGACCGCAACACTCACACGTCATGCCGGCTCTTGAATAGAATTGGTGTTGCTGACGGGCACCGGCCTGCTCTCCAGTCTTCATCAGACTTGCCGATTGCTGACCAATGAGACGTTAAAGCCCGCCCATAGAAGCAACTGCAAGCAGCCCGCCAAAGCAGCTGCCGAGCGATGAAGAGAAGCCGCAGAAGAGTGCGATGCGCGCACTACCTTCACTTTTTAAGTATGATCGATCCTATCTGCCTTTGATCCCAAGCGGCTCGCCTCACGCTGCAGGGGAGAGAGTCTGAAGGTTCTGAGCTATCACAAGAGCGTTCATCGCGAGCCGATCGACAGTAATGCGAGATCGTCTTGGCGCCTCGCGACACCAAACCCGCTTGCAAGAGCTTCTTCGTGATAGCGGAGGCGATCTCGTTGTTGCAGCACTGGCGCGAGCCGGCCGACGCAGACAGCAGGTGACGGCGCCGACCTTCAGTCGACATCGATGGGTAGTAGCAACGGTGTCTGCCCAGATGCCGTAATGGGCCCTGCTCCGAGCAAGGGGTAATGATGGTGGCTGTCCCCCGATAGATCATGAAATGGGGTCACGACCTGAGTCGCCCACAAGCATCTGGAGAAGGAGGACAGCCGTGGAGAACTATGCCGGAATTGACGTATCATTGGAACTGTCGAGCGTATGCGTTGTGGATGCCTAAGGTAAAATCCTCAAGGAAGCGAAGGTCGCGAGCGAACCCGACGCCTTGGTTGAATTTTTCGAGACGCTTGGCTTTGCAGTGAATCGGATCGGGCTGGAGGCTCGGCCGCTGTCGCAATGTCTGCATGCGGGGTTGAAAAGAGCAAGGTTCGAGACGGTTTTGCTCGAAACTGGACATGTGAAGGCCGCATTGTCTGCGATGCCGGTGAAGACTGATCGCAAGGATGCGCGCGGGATCGTCCAGTTGACACGGATGGGATGGTTCCGGCCGGTACACGCAAAGTCGGTCGATGCGCAGGAGATCCGGGCCCTCCTAATCGCACGCAAACAGCTTCTCGGGCGGCTGATCGACGTGGAGTTGAGTATCCGCGGGATTTTGCGCGGCTTCGGGCTGAAGGTTGGCCCGGTGACGCGGAAGACTTTCGAAGCGCGGATCCGAGAGTTGGTTGCGGGGCAGGCGACATTGGAGCGCATTGCTACAGCGATGCTTTCGGCACGATCGGCCTTGAAGGCAGAGTACGGAAGCTACACAAGGCTGTGCGGACAATTGTGCGTGACGATGCGGTTTGTCGCCGCCTCATGACAGTGCCGGGTGTTGGTCCGCTCGTGGCTGTTACCTACAAATCGGCGATTGATGACCCTCATCGCATCGTAAAATCGAAGGCGGCAGGCGCGCTGTTCGGGCTTACGCCAATGAAATATCAATCGGGAGAAAAGGACGTCACAGGCGGGATCACGTTGGCCGGCGACGAGACGGTGCGCACGGGGTTGTATAAAGCCGCCAACGTTCTGCTGTCGCGCATCACGCGGTTCTCAAAACTCAAGCGCTGGGGGATGGACCTCGCCAAGCGGTGAGGTTCGAAGCGTGCGACAGTCGCTCTGGCACGTAAGCTGGCAGTGATCCTGCGCCGGATCTGGGTCGACGGCACAACTCACCGATGGACCGAAGCGGGGCTGATTTGCGGCATAGAAGATGTGGAGGAGATCAAAAACGCAACCGGGCCGAACTGAAGCCCAGTGCCCGAAGTCCCGTCGCCGGGACGGTGGATCCGGTGAAGCCGCTACACGTCATCCAACGATCCACGCGTATCTAGATAGGCTCACCGCTCCCTCTGACAGCATGATGTGCGGCCAGGCGTTGACCACGGACAGAAGCATGAGCTCGGCGACGAGACGTTCACGCGGGAGGCTTGACATCATCGTGCCCATTACGAAAGGCCGTGTACTCTTAAGCGACTGGCCGCCTGATGTCCGCTCCCCCAACCGGCGGAAAAGCGGACACCTCCGGAGGTCGCTGAAGGCACAAAATCAGCCGTACCCGCTTGGGCGACTTCCACTTGAAGCAGAACGCAGCTTGGGTATCGGGGGCCCGCATCAAACTGCTATAGTCGCGCGCATGATGGCTGAATTGGCCGTTGCCCGCATCGGCTGCGGTACCCCATACATGCTGGAGCGCCAGAGCCACTCGACCGGACCGAACCGATAGCGGCGCAGCCACCAAGCGCTGAACACCACCTGCGTGACATACACGAAAATGCCGATCGCCAGTGTCGCGGCCACGCCGAGGCGGCCAAATTGGCCTAGACCATAGCCGTAGAAGATCCAGCCGCAGATCACAGATTGCGCCAGATAATTGGTGAACGCCATGCGGCCAAGCGGCGCGGCCCAGCCGAGCATTCTCCGCCCGCCCGGGAGGTTCACAGCGGCGATGACTGCGGCGGCATAACCCAGGGACAATACGACCACGCCCAGCTCTTCCACCAGAAAGCGCGCGCGACCGAGCGACGGCCAATCGAAGAGCTCTTGTCGTGCTGCCGGGAGATTCAATCCGCCGCCGAGAAGAATGGCAGAGGTTGCGATGACGAACAGCAGGCGCCGGTTCGCCGAAGCCCAACGCAAAACTCCGCTGCGCCACGCAAGGGCGCCGATGAGGAACAGCGCGACAGTGCGCGGAAACACCATGACGTGCAGCGGAAAAATCGCCGGCACCTCGCGGATCCGAAACGCGAGCACATCGAAAAATCCGCCCGTGCCGTACACACGCGTCGCCTCCGCGGCAAGAGCGGCCATCTCGGCTTCACCCGGCAGCGGCACGATCGGCGGTAACAGCGGCATGGTCACGTAGAGCCCCAGGAGCAGCAAGGCTGCACCTGCCATAAGCCACTGCGGGCCGCCGAGAAAGTGCAGCACCACGAAGCCCGCCAGCGCGTATTCGACCAGAATGTCCCCGTTCCAGATCAAATAGAGATGCACCAGGCCAATAGCCAGCAACACCAGCAGCCTGCGCACGAGCAAGATCATGCGCCGTGCATTGCCGGCAAGCCGCTCGAATTGGATCGCAAGGCCAACCCCAAACAGCAGCGAGAGGAGCGAAAACGCCTTCAACTCGACCACAACCGTCAGCACAGCCGCCACCACCTGGTCGAGCGGCCCCGCCCGCTCCACGTTTGGTAAGAACAGCGCGAAGATGGAGATCCGAAATATGGTCACGATGTTCATCGCGAGCACGCCGAACAGGGCCACGCCCCGCAGCACGTCAATGGCGTCGAGCCGCTCCGACGGGTTCATAGGCTTTCTTGACGCGTCACTCGCCGGCGCAGGTTGCGAGCCTATGCTTCCGCCGGTCATTGCAGGATTCCCCCCATTTGCGATGGAGAGATTTAGAATGCCGCCTCGTACCGCGTCAAACTACCAGAATTGGGCAAAGTCTCACATTGCGCTCGATGTGAGTTCGGGGTTTTGTCGGATCTAGCCGATGTGGTCCGGATGGGACCGGCAAGGTCCGGTTGAGGTTCAAGGCTCCCCTCCGCAGCTAGCATGCCCTTGGTCGGGTCATCTCTCGGAAGAGGACATCGCCGCGCTCTGAGTTAAGGTCAGCCACGCGTCACAAGCTGACATGCGCGACCGAGAGAGGCGATCAACTAAGGGGGCACTGCGCTCAATTATCTTCTTGGCAAGGGCCACCTGATGTAGCGGATCGGTCAGGTCGAGCCGAACGAAGAGACAGGTAAAAAAAGCCGTAGCTTCAGGTGATTGCTTCTGTCAGCTTAGCGCTCAAGTTTCGGGCATAGGTCGTAAAATGAACCTCCAGGCCAGATGTTTTCGTTGGCCAACTTGCATTCCTCCGAAGTCATGCGCAAGAAGTATCTCGATCATGTGACTGCCGAAACCGCTCCTGGTCGTTGGGCCGCCGGTTTCCCGCCAAGAGAACTCCTCCCCTCGAAAGCCCAACCGATAAGAACATAGCCTTCATCACAGGAAAGGACCCCATGCTTCACCAGCATTCGTCGCGAACTCGTGGATCGCCATCGCAAGGGACAGAGCCTGCTTTGACTTCAGCTCCACTGCTGGACCAGACAACCTTAAGCGATCGGCGCTCGAACCGTACGGTGCGAGGAGCGGAGTGCACTGAATTGAGCCGATTCCAGCAGCCGCCGCGGCCATAACAAACTTGTTCATTGTAGCCCCAAACTTGTTCATTGTAGCCCCGCAAGGATTGATGGATCTGGCTTGCAATACTGCGCTCGGTCGCGATCGGATATGTCCGACCAGCTAACCTAAGACGGTTCGGTGCCTCTCCTGGCACAGTGTCGGTCGATGAGGGCTAAGGTGGAGATTGCCGCAAAGGCGAACATCACCATACCGCCGGCAACTACACTCGCCTCGCGCCAGCGCGATGCTTGGACGTAGTCTACGACGTAGGCTGACAAAACCTTGGTGCGCCCAGGAATGTTGCCGCCGATCATCATCACGACGCCGAATGTGCCGATCGTATGAGAAAAGCCAACCACGGCGGCTTTAACAACCTCCAATCGCGCCAGCGGCCCCCTGATGGTAATGAAGGCATACAACGACGAAACGCGCCCCGTAGTTTCCAAGTGACGATCTCCTATCCCAACAAAGGCGTTACGGAACGGCTGCACCACCAACGGTAACGCCGAGAGGACCGATCCGATCACGATTCCTGCGAAGGTAAAAGCGAGCGTGCGCTCGCCCCACAAAGTGGCGAGAACGCCACCCGGCCCGCTTGGGCCGAGCAACACGAGTAAGCAAAAGCCGAGAGCTGTCGGCGGTAGCACCAGCGGCAGGGCAATCATCGTCGTTACCGCCTCACTCAAAAGAGTCTTTGAGCGGGCTAGCCACCAAGCGAGGGGCACACCAATCACGAGGAGAATCACGGTCGTTACGGCGGCTAGCTCAATCGTGAGCGCAACAGATTGCGCAATCTCTGCCGAAAAGACATCCATGTGCGTCAGCCCAAAAGTGAAAGCAGGTCGTCTTACGGTTCCAGTGATCGCCTGCACGTCCGGCTCGCCCAGGCATGTGGCGCGGGTCGCGTTTTAGTCGCGCCGCGCTTCATGGCGGCCGCCACGTTTACGCGCGTCGTTTCTACGAGCAAGAGCAGCGTCGCAGGTCTCATCGGCAACTCCTGTAACAGGACCGCCTCCATCCATCTGACGGCGGCACCTCCTCGTTTGAAATCAGCAATTCCTGTGCCGCTTGCGAACGGCGCGGCGCGCTATGCGCGACATGGGAGAAATTCGCATAGACGTCGACGTCGCTGTGGCGCGGAACTAACGCTATGTCAGATTTCTGGCATCTCTGTTGCCGAGCAGACAGGCGCGGTCACGCAACGGAACGGCAGAATTTGATGCGGCCAGAGATGCCTAGGTAGTTTGTCGGTAGCTCAAACACCGTACTCGTTTGGCCGGTAATGAAACGGATCGCAGGAGGCCTGCCCCTTGGCAGCAACGCGAACGATCTAGCTGAGTAATCATCGTGACGCAGCTTCTGCGACTCGGCAGAAGGCGCGGGCCGAGAGCGAAGGCGGAATCTCGACCAACCTGCCTGATGCGCATCGTTAGCGCAGGCTGGAGACAAATGCCCCGTGCACGACGAGCTTTGCCGCTAGCGACAAGGCAGTGCATCGATTCAAGATATTGCCACGCAATCGAGCTCCTAAAAGGCTTCCATCTCGTAGATGAGTGCGATCCAAACTATCAATTTTACCGATGTCATCTACTGTTGCATCCATCAGCAGTTGGCGCATATCGATCACGCTCGGGCTTCTATCCCGAGACGGGACTCCGCTAATGCGCTCAGCCGATCAAGTTGCGCGCCTCGCTGCGACTTTTTGTTTCGACCTTGCGAACGCGGGCCGAGCACCCAAACCGATACCGCCCGGAGACAGACGGTTTGTCCGAGACTGCTTAATCGGGCGCACTTTGAGCAACTGGTGCATATCTTGCTTAACAAGAAGGGATAACGCAACTAAACGCCTGCCTTTGGAACGACGCGCCGGCTCTCGGAACCGTCTTCAATCGGACACGGCTAAAATGATGAGTCTCGTATGACGCTGTCGTCGCTCAATGACGCGGTGGCTCGCATTCGAGTATATTAGGGAAGGAAGCGTCATGACCACCATGGCAACTGCGGCGCCCGCACGCGCGTCGCAAGCTTGGTATAAGATTCTCTACGTGCAGGTGCTGATCGCGATCTTGATTGGCGCCATGGTCGGTTGCCTATGGCCCTCTGTCGCGACCAACGACTGGGTCAAGGCGCTCGGTGACGGGTTTATCAAGCTCATCAAGATGGTGATCGCGCCGATTATTTTCTGCACCGTCACATCTGGTATTGCGCATATTCAGGATGCGAAGAAAGTCGGGCGCGTCGGCGTCAAGGCGCTGGTCTATTTCGAGATCGTCTCCAGTTTTGCCTTGGTGTTGGGCCTGCTTATGGGCAATCTGGTCCAAATCGGTCATGGCCTTGCGGTCAAGCCGGATGCCGCGGCGGTCGCCAATTACGTCAAGCAGGCGGAAGCCTCGAAGACCGTCGATTTCTTTCTCAACATCATTCCGGATACCGTAGTCGGCGCCTTCGCCCGCGGCGATGTTCTGCAGGTTCTCCTGTTCGCGATCCTGTTCGGCTTTGCACTGATGGCGTTAGGAACCCGCGGGGAGCGACTGCGAGGCATGATTGACGACGTCGCGCACGCTGTGTTCGGCGTGATCGCTATCATCATGAAAGCGGCTCCGATCGGCGCCTTCGCGGCCATGGCCTTCACTATCGGCAAGTTCGGGCCGGCAGCACTCGGCAATTTGATCGGTCTGATCGCGCTGTTTTACGCGACGGCGGCGTTGTTTGTCGTGGTGGTGCTCGGTTTGATCGCGCGCCTCGTCGGCTTTTCAATCTTCAAGTTCATCCTCTATATCAAGGACGAGATTTTGATCGTGCTCGGCACATCGTCCTCTGAAAGCGCGCTGCCGCAATTAATGGAGAAGCTCGAACGGCTGGGCTGCTCCAAGCCCGTGGTCGGCCTGGTGGTGCCAACTGGCTACTCCTTCAACCTCGACGGCACCAATATCTATATGACACTTGCGACCTTGTTCATTGCCCAGGCACTCGGGGTCGATCTCACCTTTGGCCAGCAGCTCACGATCCTGCTCGTGGCAATGCTAACGTCGAAGGGAGCAAGCGGCGTCACCGGCGCGGGCTTCATCACGCTCGCTGCGACGTTGTCGGTGGTCAGCCCAGCGCTGGTGCCGGGCATGGCAATTGTATTTTCGATCGACAAGTTCATGAGCGAGGTGCGCGCCCTTACTAACATCACCGGCAATGGCATCGCCGCCGTGTTCGTATCCTGGTGGGAGGACGAGCTCGAGCACACGACGCTGCAAGCTCGGCTCAACCAGCCCAACGTTTCCACCACTATCGACACACGATGAGATAGGTCCCGGATCCTGACCGCCGCCATTCAAAGATGCGTTGAAAGCAAGCGCAGCGACATTTCTCGTAGTTTGAATCGAGACAGCCGACTTGACGAGCCGGAACTTTCACGCGCGATCGCCAGTGCGCAGCCCTTGCCCCACCTCGCCCGGGGCCAGCCGCCCTGGAACGATGCCCATCGAGCAAAAGAGTCGGGGCTTTTTTTACCAGTCATTTTCAAGCGCGTCTTTCACCGTTAAGCTTCCGGCCATCTGAACGCTTCTGCGACATTTGCCGCGCCAGATATCAGGACTGCGACAGAACGTGTCGGCCTGACAAACTTGTTGTTGCTCCCCGTACAATCGCATGTGTGCGGTCACCGCGCTTGCCTTGTCCGACCAACGACGTGGTAGCGATCCTGTGACGCAACTCATCATCCCTTGTTAAGGTCCGCGCTGTCGCATTAGATCAGATGGTGTGTGATCAGCGCGGATTAGATGGCACCTTGACAGAGCTGTGGCGGGTCGCAGACGGCTAGTGTCGGTTCGGCGTCGCTGCGCGCGCGCTTTTGATTCCGGCCAACGCCCCGGAGGCCAGTCCTCCGCACCGAGGCGTAAAGGCCCGTAAAGGCCCGCAGGACATACAAAGCGGTCGCGTAACTTGGCCTTCGTATCTCGGCACATGAGTACCGGCGAGATGAGTGGTTCGGCAGCTTGTCTTTGTTCTTTCCGGTTCGGCCAGGCGCCCCTGATTGTTCCGGCTCAACGTCTTGACTGAACTGCAGCCGCTGTCCTCCTGCGGCTGGTTATCCTCGGCTGCAGCCTCGAGCGCCTGCCCGGAGTTATCGGCAACGGAGGAATGCAGGCACTTGAGCATCGATCGCGGGCGTGTCACCGCGCCATATTGAAAGGTTTAGGACGACTATACGTACGTCTGTAATGCAATTTTTCTCTGCGCGTGCTCAGGTCACCACCAAGCAATCGAGCGGAACCGCTCACCAGCGGGTGCTGGTGCTGAGTATTGCCTTATTTTTGCCTAAAATGTTATAGCTCCCCCGCCGGAGAAAAAAGGCCGGACGGTATCAGAATGCGTAGCCCGATCAGCAGTTTAGAACGTTCAGCCCCTCAGCTTACGTTCGGCAGCATAGCGCTGGCCGTGGTAACTCTGGCTTGCTTGTACCTTCACGCGCATTTCGCCGCGACGGCGTTCGCGTATTTGTTAGTGGTATTGCTGTTTTCGTTGATGGGAAGCTTCATTGCGTCGTCCGCGCTTTGCATCATAGCCATCGCTGCTCTCGCTTACTACTTTGCGCCGCCGGCGTTCAGCCTGCGTATCGATGACCCCCAAGATCTGCCGGTGGTTGTTGCATTCTTTATCGCCTCGATTGTGGGAGCGCACCTGATCGGAAAGCTCCGCCAGGAAAGAGAGGCTGCGCGTGTCGTTGCGGCCAAGCTTCAGCGGAGTGCGGCCGATTTGGAGGATCGCGAAAAGCGGTGGCGCGCCATCTTCGAGCACAATCCCGCCATGTACTTCATGGTCGATGAAGCCGGCACTATCCTCAACGTCAATTCACTCGGCGTGACACAACTCGGCTATGCTCGTGCTGAACTGATCGCTCGATCAGTGCTGGACGTATTTCTCGAGGAGGATCGCGGTTTCGTTCGCGAATGCGTTCGGACGTGCCTTGAGGATGTCGGACAAACGCGCACTTGGGACGTCCGGAAAGTCAGGAAGGACGGCTCGGTGTTGTGGGTACGTGAAAACGCCAAAGCCATGCTCTGGGGCGATGAGCAGCCCATTGTCCTTATCGCCTGCGAAGATATCACGGAGCGAAGGCGGACCGAACTTGCCCTGCAGCGGAGCGAAGCACATTTAGCCCAGGCGCAGGAGTTGAGTCACACAGGCAGCTTCAGCTGGAACCCCACTACGGGCGAGGCCTTCTGGTCAAAGGAAACATTTCGCATTTTCCAATTAGATCCTGACACAGTGCCGCCGGGGCCGCAGCTCGTCGTTGAGCGCACTCATCCAGAGGATAGGGCTTCAGTTAAAGAACTTATCGATCGCACGATGCGAGACCCGAGCGATTTCGAGCACGAATACCGGCTCCTGCTACCGGACGGCTCGGTAAAGCACATCCATGCGCAGGCGCGAGCGACGAGAACAGCCTCTGGTGACATCGAGTTTGTTGGGGCAGCTACGGATATCACGGCGGCGAGGCGAGCAGAACAGCAGCTGCGCCGCAGCGAGGCCTATCTGGCCGAGGCTCAGCATCTCAGTCACACGGGCAGCTGGTCCTGGGACGTCTACTGTCTAGATTTCATATATCGGTCCGCCGAGGTCGATCGTCTGTTCGGCTTTAGCCCACAAGAGCCGGTATCGATCGAGACCATTCGATCGCGCATCCATCCGGACGACTTGCCGCGGCTACAGGAGGTGCAGCGCCAGGCGATTGAACACAAGGAGCGGCGGTTCGAATATGATTTTCGTATCCTTCTACCGGATGGCGGGATAAGACGCATACACTCCGTTGCGCACGTGGTGGTTGGCAGCGATGGCAACGTCAGCGAGCTGATCGGAACACATATGGATGTGACCGAGCAACACGCAGCTAGGGAACGCCTGGAAAACACACTTGCCGCGCTGCGCGAAAGTGAACAGCGCTTTCGCGACTACGCCGAAACAGCTTCCGACTGGCTCTGGGAGACCGGGCCGGATCATCAGGTCACTCGCTTATCCGAGCACACCCGCGCTGCGGGAATTTTGGCGACAGGATTGATCGGCCTGCTTCGCTGGGACATTGCGTGCGACCTCGAAGAGGAACCCGAGAAGTGGCGGCAGCATCGGGCGACATTGGAGGCCCATCTTCCGTTTCGGGATCTCGTCTACCGCACCGTGAATCGGACAGGTTCTCCGATCTACGTCCGCACGAGTGGCAAGCCTTTTTTCGATGGAAAAGGCAATTTTCTCGGCTACCGTGGGGTCAGCACTGACATCACCGCCACCATTCGCGCCGATCAAGCCGAACAAGAACTACGAAGGGCACAGTCGGAGCTTGCGCATGTGACGCGTGTAACGACTTTAGGAGAGCTGACAACCTCCATCGCCCACGAAATAAACCAGCCACTCGCCGCTATTATCAGCAACGCCGATGCGTGCCTCGGTTGGATGGGCCGGGAAGCGCCTAATCTTTCCGCCGCCCGCTCTTCGGTGGAGTGGATCATCGAAGACGCAATCCGGGCAAGCGAGGTGATCCGTCGTATTCGCGCGCTCGCGAAGAAGGGCGAGATTGAGATGGCGCCGCTCGATATCAACGAGGTCGTTAAGGACGTCATTGCGCTGGTAACACGAGAGCTGGTGAGCCACCGAGTGACGTTACGAACCGAGTTGACGGCAGGGCTGCCTAGGATCCTCGGCGATCGGATTCAGCTACAACAGGTGATCATCAATCTCGTGATGAACGGAATCGAAGCCATGGAGGCAGTTACAGAGAGGACACGCGAACTGCTGGTTCAATCATCGAAGGACGATGTGGGGCACGTCCACCTTGCCGTGACCGATTGTGGCGTCGGCATCGCCGAGAACGACGCGGACCGCGTCTTGGATCCCTTCTTCACCACCAAATCGACTGGCCTTGGAATGGGTCTTTCAATCTGCCGGTCGATCGTGGAAGCTCATGGAGGACGACTGTCGATGGTCCACAAAAATGGACCGGGTGCGACGTTCCAGTTCGCCTTACCGCTGTATAAGGAGGCCGTCTCGTGACTGCACGATTTGGCGCGCCAGATGAAGGCAGCAATGCCGAGGCCTCGACAAAGGCGACCGTCTTCGTCGTGGAGGATGACATCTCCATGCGTCGCTCGCTTACGAACCTTTTTCAATCGGTAGGGTTAGGCGTCATTGCATTCGGATCGGCGCGCGAAATGCTGCAGAGCCCAATCCCGGACATTATTAGCTGCCTAGTTCTTGATGTTCGGTTGCCAGGCTTGAGCGGCCTTGACTTCCAGACCGAGCTCGCGAGGTTGAACATACATATTCCGATCATTTTCATTACCGGCCATGGCGACATTCCAATGACTGTCAGGGCCATGAAGGAAGGAGCGGTCGATTTTCTCAGCAAACCGTTTCGCGACCAGGAACTGCTTGATGCCGTGGTTGCGGCGACCGAACGCGATCGCAAAAGACGGGAGGCTCAGCAGACGGTCGCGAACCTGCAGTCTTTATTTGAGACCTTAAGCCCGCGCGAGCAGGCGGTGATGAAACTGGTCGCTGCCGGCCTGATGAACAAGCAGGTCGCCGCCGAGCTTGGGCTCGCCGAGATTACGGTCAAGATCTACCGGGGACACGTAATGAAAAAGATGCGTGCACGCTCGCTGGCCGACTTGATCAGAATGACTGAGACGCTGGGAGTTCGCACTAATCGTCCTGAACAAACGCAAGTATGATTTTACAAGTTCATCAGTCGAGCCCACTTTTCGCGCAAGGTGGCTAATGCTTGCAGCCGCTATTCCCGCTTCAGGAGGGCTCGTCTTGTCCACGCCTTTGATTTCCGTCGTTGACGACGACGCCTCAGTCCGTGCGGCGACAGAGAATCTTTTGAAATCGCGTGGCTACATCGCCCAAATATTTGCGTCGGCCGAGGAACTCCTGAGGTCCCCGCAATTGGGCGAGACGTCCTGTGTCATTACCGATATGCAGATGTCGCCTATGAGCGGCCTGGAGCTGATGGCAGAGATGCGGACACGGGGTTACGACGCACCATTCATTTTCATTACCGCTTTCCCCAACGACCGCGTGCGCGCGTCAGCGTTGGGTGCCGGAGCGATTGGCTTCCTCGCCAAACCCTTTGCCGGACAAACGTTAATCGAGTGCCTCGACACCGCGCTGAACGGCCGAGGCGGCATCTGATGCAATCAACATGCGGCTTGAATTGCTGTGCGATCTAAACGCTCCACGCGTCGATCTCGCCACCGATCAACCTCTTCGGAGTCAAACACGCTAGTTGCTCTAAAAAGCGAACGAGAGGGCGAATCGTTGCCCTGTCCAAGCTTTACCAACTATCGCCGGGCGCCTAGTTTGGCGCAGAACAATCTTATCGGTGCGAGGACCGGAAAGGCACGTTGGCTCGGCTCATTCTGTAGGTCAACGTTCAACTTAACGCTCACGCAGTCGGCGACTTAAGCACTTCTTAACTCGTCTGGATCGAGGCTATATACTTCACCGCAGAGTGGAGCTGGCGCAAGAGCGCTCGGTAAAGCAAGAGATTGGCTGTTCGCAGCCCGACTGCAGTGACGATGATAACGGAGCTTCGCCAGGACAACCGCCTCGCGTGTTGTGTTGAGCCTTTTCTGGTGAAAGAGCTCTGCACGATGCGCGCTCACGGCGTCGTTATGTCCGTTGACGTATGCCGGCCGTCTTGCCCATAAACGCCGCTTCGCTGTGCATTTCCTTGCCGACCGACTCACGGCAGGCGCGACGCGCTTACTACTTCGTAGGCCGTCCTCTGTAGGGGGCTTCTGCCTCCAAGCCGCCCAAGGTGCTCGGCGCAACACGCCAGGCCCCTGGGGGGCCGGGCGCACTTTGGCGGCATCCCATGCAGGTCCTCGCCGCAGCGAGCATTGCCGTAATTGCCTTGCGCAGTCAGCCCCCTACTTCCAACGCTCAAACAACTCAGCAACCGCCGGGCCAAGGAGCACGCTGGGGGCAGTCTTCTGAGCCAACTCAGAGGAACTCTCAGCCGAAAAGGCCATAAGCACAGAGGAGCCCGGAGCAGGCTAGATTAGTCTACTCAAGCGGGCCCAATCTCCGGTGATCCCATGGTCACATAAAATCATCCTCATAATCGTATGCTGAGGGGCTCGCTGGGAATTCGGTATCACTACCTTCACTGTCGTCAGCTTTGGAAAGATACCGCGAAGGAGCGCCTTTTCGCTGCCATTTGCCGTCGCTTTTCCTTACCCACTTGTCTGACTTCTCTGGGGCGAGAACCATGTTGTCGGCGTCAACCTCGACGAATCCCATCTTTGCCGCACGGGCTCTTGCTTCCGGATTAGCCGGACGCGAATTGAGCAGCGGCTGTTCGCCGTCCATTCGAAGCTGGTGCTCGAGCAGGATATCGCCAGCGTTCTCGACAAGCGGATGAACGACTCGAAAATCCACAGTAGAGGTAGTCCCGTGGTCGCATCTAGTTTTGGCTTCTTGGGCCTGGCGGCGCTGATAGGGAGCCTGGCTTAGCAAAACCTGACGTGGCCGCCCTCACGTTGGCTTGTCATAGGACTTCTTTCTGAACGACACGGGGACACACGCTCGTGCCGTTGGCATTCGCCAGGTTTTGATAAGAGGTCGCGAACAGCTCCGAGGAAGCTCCTTTATTAGGAATTTGGTTGATCGCCGTCTCATATCCGGGTTTTCTTTTCGACGTTCCAGTGGAACTCGCGGACCACCTTCAACTGATTGGCCCATTTCCAGAATTTGAGCAACGATATCGCCTGCCCAGAAACGTAGCCTAACGTCGGCTCGTAGAAACGCGACCGGGCGTTCGGCGTCAACGCTCATTTACCCAAATCCGCATTTCGCCTTCGCCGCGGTTAGCCCAGCTGAACAACGGAATGAATGTCAGCTGCTGCGGTTCTAGCTGTCCAGGCACTTTGTCGTAGTGATAAAGCGCCGCTTCTTCATAATGCGTGTGCTGCAACCGCGTCCCGTCGGCCTGCAGCAAGATCTTGCCACTAAAGAGACCAGTTCCTTCGATAAGTGAAAACCGACTGTCTGCATTAAGCCAAAGGTTGTGTAACTCGGTCCCGTTGTCGGCCTCCTCCAGACAATAAATTAAGGGCCCACGCTGGATGGCCACCTTGCCGGCCAAATTGCGAAGTTGTGGATGGCCGTATACGCGACGCACTTGCATTGGCAGCGATAGTTTGACGCGATCTCCCTGCCGCCACGTTCGGCGAATGTGCAAATAGCCCTTGCGCGGCTCGCAATTCACGGGCTCGCCGTTCACGCTCGCCTGCGGCGCGCTGCACCATTCCGGCAGGCGCAGGGCGAGCGTGTGGGCAATTGGCGGCGCAGATTCGACGGCGATTTCCACCTGGTCTCTCCAGGGATAGCTGCCGCTTATGAGCAACCGCAGCGTATGTCCGTCGACGGATATTGCCACCATATTACCAACGTAGAGATTTACATAGAGCGCGTCGGTGCTGGGCGTGTAGATGTAGTGACCAATCGATGTGAAAAGGCGTGCGATGTTCGGTGGGCAGCACGCGCAGCTAAACCAGCGTCGTCGAACCGGCGAGACGTGATTGTAGATGCCATTAGACCTTAGCGTTTTGGGATGCACTTCGAGCGGGTTAACATAGAAATAGTGACGCCCGTCGAACGCGATACTGCCGAGAACGGTATTGTAGAGCGCGCGCTCCATCACGTCGGCATAGCGGCCGTCCAGTTCCAACTCCAACATGCGACGCGCGAACATCATCAGCCCAATCGACGCGCAACTTTCCGCGTACGCCGTATCATTTGGCAAATCGTAATCGCTGCTGAACGCTTCGCCGGAGCCTTGCGAGCCGATGGCGCCGGTAATATAGATCTGGCGCTGAACCATGTTTTGCCATAGCCGCAGGCAAGTTTGGCGCTGCTGCTCGTTCTGGCGCAGACGCGCGAGATGAGCTACTGCCGTCATGAGATATACAAAACGAACCGCATGACCGGTTGCGGTCCGCTGCTCCGAAAGCGGCAAGTGCGCTTGGCTATACGCTTTGTTTTTTACCATCCAAGGCGCGGCATCGGATTTGGGCACGCAGGATTGCTGGCGCTTCTCGTACTCAATGTCGTAGAAGTGTGGCTCCGTGCCGCGTTGCTCTACGAAATAATTAGCCAGCGTGAGATATCGCTGCTCTTTTGTCGCTTCGTAGAGGCGTACCAACGCAAGTTCGATTTCTGGATGGCCATCATAGCCGTGCAACTGATCGCACTCTGGGCCGAAAACGGTGCAGAGGTGGTCAGCAAGCCTGCAAACGACCTCCAGCAACCGCCGTTTGCCAGTCCCCTGAAAGAATGCGACACCCGCTTCGATCAAGTGGCCAGCACAATAAAGCTCATGGCACTCCGTTAAGTTGGTCCAGCGCTCCTGAGGCGCGTTCAGTATGAAAAAAGTGTTGAGGTAACCGTCGCCGCTTTGGGCGGCCGCAATCAATTCAACCAGCTCGTCGACGGCTTTCTCCAGCTCTGGATTTGGTCCCTGGCACAGCGACCATGCAGCCGCCTCAAGCCATTTTGCGACGTCACTGTCCTGAAAAACCGTGCCATGAAACTCGCCGCTCGCACGCCCGGCAGCAAGGCGGAAGTTCTCTACCGCGTGACTCGGTATCACCTCGGGATTGCGATCGTTTAGCACCTCCCATTGGTAGGGAATTGCCACTTCCCTAACCAGCTGCTGGCATTGCCCAATCAGTGGATCCGAGACCTGTAGGTTGTGAAGATCGACTTCGCCCACATTTCGTTCATTCATCGCGTTCCTCCTTGAAGTGTGGCGAGCGGAGACCTCGCTTGGCAAGCCATCTCACCACGATTGCGTTGTTGAGCTTGTCGCCCTGAGATTTTCGGCTACACACTCGTACTCTCGGGGCGAGGCTTCAAAACGATCAAATGGAGAGGCTGCCCTAAGGCGCCGCCCTCCCAGACATGCGTTGAGAGCAGTCCGTCGAGGAGCGGGACAGCAAATCCCGTGCCCGGAATAAGGAGCGGTTCTTCTGGTCAACCAGATCTGCGGCTCCCCGTAGGAGCCCAATGCGATTGCTGCCCACCAACCGGATTTGCCAGTCGTGCTAAATCCCGCGTCGCTGCAAGGCTGGTTGATCCTGCGATATGAGCGGGTCGGCCGTCGCTGGATAGAATAGTAGTACTCTCCTGCCGCTACAGCCGGGGGCACCGCGTCTTTCCGGTGCGACGCCCCCTGCACTTGATTATAGGCCCTCGACCTAGCGCGAGAATGTTCGGTTTCTAACAATCCATTTGATGACACGTAGCAGCTGGGAGGGCCGCAGTGACGCGTATGCGTCCAACAGGATTGCGTGAGCCGCTGCTAGGCGCCGAAGCGACAAACTTGACTGCTAATCCTAAGCAATCGTCGCAGGGAGTCGAAGTGCATGCTCGACGTGCCCGACATGTGGGCGGATGTGGGCAATCGGGAAAAGTAGGTTGTTGCGCGTATGCGCCGCCAGTGAACAATCCACGACGGAGCGGCTCGAAGCTGGTGTGTGCACCGACTTGCTCGTCGGCTTCGGCAAGGTGGGAGGATGAGTTAGAGAGTCACTTTTGTGCACCGAGCTTCAAGCTGATTTGGCCCTGCAAAGCAGATAGCAGGCTGGATAATCGAGAGCGGACTTGGATCTCCCAATTGTGCGTAATTCCCACTTGTTATCGACCGTTCCGCTCGAACGACAGCATGGTAACGTTCACGCCATTGGCGTTGGCCGGCTAACGATGATGACGGAAGCAGGACTGACTCTGCTCATCGAGTTGGATCGGTCTACGATTTAGCTGTTGATAATGGGATCGTTCTCCTTGAGCTCGCCCACTCCATTAGTGGCCTCACCGCTCAAATATGACACTGCCGCCTCATTCCACAGTCACCGATTTTGCTAGATTACGCGGCTGGTCCACGTCCGCGCCCCTTACGAGCGCGGTATGGTAAGCCAAGAGCTGAACCGGAATGGCATAGACTATTGGCGTAAAGCATGCGACCATCTCCGGCAGCACAATGGTCATGAGTGTGTCCACCGTTGCTTCCAAAGCACCCTTCGAATCGGTCATCAGGATGATCTTGCCGCCCCGAGCCGCAACTTCTTGCATATTCGAGACGGTCTTCTCGAAGACCTCGTCATATGGCGCGATCACCACCACAGGCACTGCCTCATCTATCAGCGCGATCGGTCCGTGCTTGAGCTCGCCGGCGGCATAACCTTCTGAGTGGATATAGGCAATTTCCTTCAGCTTGAGTGCGCCCTCCAGTGCCAGGGGGGCCGATGTGCCACGACCTAGATAGAGCACGTCCCTTGTGTCGGCGATATAACGCGCGAGCTTCTCGATCTGCGGCTCAATCAACAGTGCCGTAGCAATCAACTGCGGCACTTCGATAAGCGCACGCACAAGCTTCGTTTCCTCGATCTCAGACAGTTTATCGCGCTCTTTGCCTGCTGCGATGGCGAGCGCGGCCAATACCATCAGCTGGCAGATGAATGCCTTGGTGGAGGCGACGCCGATTTCTGGCCCCGCCAGCGTCGGCAGAACGGATTCGCTCTCCCGCGCAATCGTCGACGTCGGGACATTGACCACAGATATCGTGTGCACGCCCTGGTCCTTGGCGTATCGCAACGCAGCTAACGTGTCAGCGGTTTCGCCCGACTGCGAGATGACGATCGCGAGATCGCCCGGGCGCAATGGCGCCTCCCTGTAGCGGAACTCGGACGCTACATCGATCTCGACAGGCAAGCGCGCCAGCCGCTCGAACCAGTATTTGGCGATGTGCCCGGCATAGCTTGCAGTGCCGCACGCCGTAATTGAGATGCGCTGAATGGATTTAAAGTCGAATGGCAATGTGAGCGGCAGGGCGACGCGCTCGGCCGCCGTGTCGAGATAATGCGCCAATGTCTTGCCGGCCACTGTCGGCTGTTCTTGAATTTCCTTGGCCATAAAGTGGCGATAATTCGCTTTGTCCACAAGGAGGGACGATACGCCAGACTTTGATGTTTCCCGCTCGACGACAGATCCGTCTACGCTATAGATCACGTACATCGTGCGCGTAAGCACGGCCCAGTCGCCGTCTTCAAGATAGGTGATGGTGTCGGTCAAAGGCGCGAGCGCGATCGCATCCGATCCTAGATACATTTCGCCGTTACCATGCCCGATCGCAAGGGGCGATCCCCTACGCGCGCAGATCAAAAGATCGTCGTGGGCCTTGAACAGGAACGCCAGCGCGAAGGCACCGCGCAGCCGGGGCAGCGACGCTTGTACCGCATCCTGCGGCGAGTAACTCTTCTTGAGATAAGATTCGACGAGATGCGCCACCACCTCTGTGTCTGTCTCTGAGTTAAAATGGGCTCCATTCCGCTCCAGTTCGGCTCGCAACTCCCGGAAATTCTCAATGATCCCGTTATGAACGACCGCGACATTTTCCGTCGCATGCGGGTGAGCATTGCTCTCGGTCGGCTTTCCATGGGTCGCCCAGCGGGTATGACCGATTCCCGTGTGCCCCGACGGCGGATAATAGCGCAGCCGCTCCTCAAGGTTTCTCAGCTTACCTTCAGCGCGGCGGCGCTCGATATTGAGACCTTCGAGAGTCGCGAGGCCTGCGGAGTCGTAGCCCCGATATTCCAATCTCTTGAGCGAGGCCAGCAACTGCCCAACGACCGGACCACGCCCCAAAATACCAACAATTCCACACATATCGATCAATGCAGCCCAAGTTTAAGGAGTCAGGAACCCGGTCATGAAATTCGCTTACCCGATGGCAACAGGTGTCGAGTTCGGTTTTCGCGACCGCCTGTACCGCCGCCGCATTCACAAGCGTGAGTTAGATCTCTTTCAGCCATCATCGCTTCGCGCGGCTACATTCCACTTGTAACTGATGATCGAGTACAAACGGCGCAGCAGCTCTAGCTTGAATTGTTCCGCGTTACTGGACACGTTTTTCCAGCGCGGGTTTAGGAGACTTATCATACTTAAACCGAGGCAATTTACGCTCGGCCAGGTTAAAGGATTGGCGCCGAAGCTCCATTGTACGAAAGTAAGCTCTCGATATCGAAACGTTCGTCGATCTATACCAACGTTTGCTACTCTTTCTCACTTTGTCGCGCCTCGCCCCTCACTGCCTGCCGCGAGCTGGACATTAGCAACGGCACAGAACATGGTTGATGAGTCGACCCAAGCTTGCGTGTTCTGTTCGGAAGTTAAAAGCGCTTTGTAGACTGCGGCTCTATGAGCAAGTTTGGGCTGTGTTCTGACTTGCGTGCCGCCATTCCGACAGATGCATTGACGAATGCGACGTCGCTCTCCCACGCCATGACGAGACCGCACGAAATGGACACTTGCTCCTGAGGACAGATAAGGAGCACAGACCGCCGCTTCTATTTCATTACAAATGTCGCCCAGGGGCAAACGCGCCGCGAGCACGCGTAAGGGCGTTTTGCCATCCATCTCGCCTGCTTAGGAACATCGCGTCGCTAGGGTTACTGGGCTTCATTTTTGAAGCTCAATGTGTTGGCATCCTTCAGTCCAGATATAAATGAATGTATATAGTGTGCATTCCTGCATGATGTGTATGACTGAGCTAACGATCGCTTTTTTAATTGCGGGTGGAGCGCGTGTGCGCATCTAGATTTTTCGAGAAACGGCTTCGCAATGGTATTTCTTTGCGGCGCTACTAAGGGAAACCATGGCGGCTCAGGAGTCAAAACGGCGCGTTGCGCTGATTACGGGCGTCACCGGGCAGGACGGCGCCTATCTCGCCGAATATCTGCTGTCGCTCGGCTATATCGTGCACGGCATCAAGCGCCGCTCGTCCTCGTTCAACACCGCGCGCGTCGATCACCTCTACCAGGACCCGCATGTCGGCAACGGGCCGTTCCTGATGCACTATGGCGACATGACGGATTCGACCAATCTGATCCGCCTGATGCAGCAGATCCGCCCCACCGAGATCTACAATCTCGCTGCCCAGAGCCACGTCGCCGTCAGCTTCGAGAGCCCGGAATACACCGCCAATGCCGACGCCATCGGCGTGCTGCGCCTCCTGGAGGCGATCCGCATCCTCGGCATGGAGAAGGAGACGCGGTTCTACCAGGCCTCGACCTCCGAGCTCTATGGCCTCGTGCAGGAGATCCCGCAGAAGGAGACCACGCCGTTCTATCCGCGCTCGCCTTACGGCGTCGCCAAGCTCTATGGCTACTGGATCACGGTGAACTACCGCGAAGCCTATGGCATGTTCGCGAGCAACGGCATCCTGTTCAACCACGAGAGCCCGATCCGCGGCGAGACCTTCGTCACCCGCAAGATCACCCGCGCCGTCGCCCGCATCGAAGTCGGCCTCGAGGAGACGCTCTATCTCGGCAATCTCGAAGCCAAGCGCGACTGGGGCCATGCCAGGGACTACGTCGAAGGCATGCACATGATCCTCCAGGCCGACAAGCCTGATGATTTCGTGCTCGCCACCGGCGAGACGCGCTCGGTGCGCGAGATGGTCGAGCTGGCCTTTGCGCAGGTCGGCCGCCGCATCGCGTGGCGCGGGCAGGGCGTCGACGAGACCGGCGTCGACGAGACGAGCGGCAAGACCGTGGTGAGAATCGATCCCACCTATTTCCGCCCGACCGAGGTCGATCTCCTGGTCGGTGACGCCAGCAAGGCGCGCCAGGTGCTCGGCTGGAGGCCGAAGCGGACGTTTGCACAGCTCGTCGAGGAGATGGTGGCGAGCGATCTGACGGACGCAAAACGGGACGCCGGCCGTGGCAAGAACAGCGTTTGAGCTGAAAGGCAAGAGCGTCTACGTCGCCGGCCATCGCGGCATGGTCGGAGCCGCGCTGGTGCGCCGGCTCGAACGAGAAGGCGTAAAGCTGGTCACGGTGGACCGCCGCGAGGTCGATCTCTGCAACCAGGCCGCCGTCTTCGATTGGTTCGCGCGCGTGCGGCCGCAGGTGATCTTTCTTGCCGCCGCAAAGGTCGGTGGCATCGTCGCCAACAACACGCTGCGCGCCGAATTCATCTACGACAACATTGCGATCGCGGCCAACGTGATCCATGCCGCGCACCAGAACGGTGCCGAGAAGCTGATGTTTCTGGGCTCGTCCTGCATCTACCCGAAGCTGGCGCCGCAGCCGCTGCGCGAGGATTCCGTGCTGACAGGCCCGCTGGAGCCGACCAACGAGCCTTATGCGATCGCCAAGATCGCGGGCATCAAGATGGTGGAGGCCTATCGCAGCCAGTATGGCAGGGACTTCATCAGCGTGATGCCGACCAATCTCTACGGCCCCGGCGACAATTATCATCCCGAGTACAGCCACGTGGTTGCCGCCCTGGTCCGCCGCTTCCACGAGGCAAAGCTCGCGGGCTCGAAGAGCGTTGTGGTCTGGGGCACCGGCACGCCGCGCCGCGAATTTCTCTACGTTGACGATCTCGCCGACGCTTGCATCCATCTGATGAAGACCTATTCCTCGCCGGAATTGGTCAATATCGGTACCGGCGAGGACATCAGCATCGCCGAGTTAGCACTCATGGTTGCGGGCGCCATCGGATTTCGCGGTGAGATCAGGTTCGACACGTCGCGCCCTGACGGCACACCGCGCAAGCTGCTCGACGTCGGGCGGCTGTCCAAGCTCGGCTGGCGCGCCACGACCTCGCTTGAGGACGGCATTCAGCTGGCGTACCGGGCGTATCGCGCCGACGGCGATGAACGGTACCAAAGTGATCTGCCTGTTCCGGGATAACGGGCCCAATCCTAGGCATCAATCCGCGGTGAATGTCCAGCCGAGCGCACTTGCCGCTCACGTCCTCCAACTTTGCTTCGCAGTTGACAAGCGTTCATTGTCGCCGGGGTCGGTCGGACGCCAAGAACCCAAGTGACGCGGTGTATCCTAGCTACGACGCAGCCAACCACCATGGCCATGATCGAGACCTGCTACCATGAAGTCGAGAGCTCATCGTCTCTAAGCCGCTAAGTGCCGACCGCTGGACGGTCATTAGTCGGAAGCTTACTGGTGTCCCTTTCCTCTCGGCCAACGCCTTAGCGATGGTCTTTCATCATCCTCGCTGACAGCGTAACGATGGACATGAGCGCGCCCAATATCCCAAACGCCACGCGCAAGCCAAACATGTGCGCGACGAGCCCAATGCCGGCGGGTCCAACGAGTATACCCGCGTAGCCGGCTGTCGTGACAACCGCGATCGCAACGGCTGGCGGCATTATTTTCTGTTTGCCGGCGCGTCGACAAAGTACAGGTACAACATTAGAAATGCCCAATCCAATGAGCAGGAACCCCGCCATAGCAATTAACGCAACGGGCGCGGCCACCACAGCCAAGAATCCTGTTACGATCGGCAGAGTCCCAAGTATCAATATGGCACGGTCACCGATTCGCGCCACCACGGCATCTCCACCGAGACGCCCTGCGGCCATTGCGATTGAGAAGAGCATACAACCAATGCCCCCATGCGCTTCCGCGAGAAGATCTCGTTCAACGAGAAGCAAAGCGCTCCAATCGAGCATTGAACCTTCGACAAGGAAAGTGATAGCCGCGAGCACAGCTATTAGCAACACACTGCGATTGGGCAAAACAAACGATGGCCCCTGCTGCCCCGCCCCCGCCGCGAGCAACCCCGGCCAGGCCGACGCAATCGCGATCGTCATCAGCGCCGAACAGACCAACGTCGAAAAAAGCGGGCCAAGCTGCAGCGACAGGAGCGAGGTCACGGCGGCAGAGCCGGTGAATTCCCCAATGCTATACTGGGCGTGGAAGCCAGACATCAATGGACGGCCCGTGACGCGCTCCAATTCAATCGCGTGAATGTTCATGGCTACATCGATCGAGCCCAGTGAAACGCCGAAAGCAAACAGCGTAGCACCGAGCCTGACCGGTGTGTTGGCAATTCCAAGGCACGGCAATAAGATCGCGAGTCCAAGTCCACCCCCAATGATAATGGGCTTGCTGCCGTACCGCGCATTCAATACGCCGGTCAAAAGCATCGCGATAACGGATCCCGTTCCGAGACAGAGCAACAGAAAACCAAGCATGCGGTCACCGACCGCGAGCCGCTCCTTGGCGAGGGGCACCAAAGGCGCCCAGGCCGCGAGGCCGAATCCGGCCACAAAAAATGCGAGCCGGATCCCAAGCGGGCCGGCAGACCAATTAGCAGGCAGTATCACGGGCGCTCCTGAGAGAACGGGGTCGCGAGCGCGACGCCCCTCATCCTGCGTGCGTCGCCTGCAGGCGGCGCTATCGACAATGATGGCCTCAAGCTGGCATTTTTTATCCCTGCAAATGCAATGCCGTCACAAAAATTAGTAGACTACCTCACTAGGCAAGCGGACGGTGATCGTCGAGCCCGTGGATAGGGTGTGCCGGTTGTCCTTCCCGGTTAAGCTGGCCATAAGAGGGTGACAGTTTTTGCTGATCTGCGACAACCGGAGGCGCAACGCTCACTGTGGCTTTGTCGCAAAGCCTACAAACCTCGCAAAGCCAACGGGGCGTGAAGATCTCGATTCGTAAGGTAACGTGAAGCGATCGCAGGCTCCTTCGCACCACACTGAGCGAACCTGGATTAATTTGATCGTCATTGCTTGGCCATCTGGGCATCAGCAGCGCCGGTGAGGTCGAGATCGGCAGCGATCTTCGCGCGGCCGGAGCTCGCATCGGCACGATGATCGGACGCGATCGCGACGTAGACCGCCGGCAGCACGAAGAGCGTGAACAGCGTGCCCACAGACATGCCCGCGACGAGCACGAGCCCGATGGAGAAGCGACTCGCGGCGCCAGCTCCCGTTGCGGTCATCAGGGGTATGAAGCCCGTGACCATCGCCGCAGTGGTCATCAAGATCGGACGCAGTCGGACGCGCGCCGCCATCTCTATAGCCGAGCGACGGTTAAGTCTCTCTTTGAGCTGCAGCTCATTGGCGAACTCAACCATCAGGATGCCGTGCTTGGAAATTAACCCGACCAGTGTCAACAGTCCAATCTGGGTGTAGATGTTCATCGTCGCCCAGCCAAAGAATGGCGGGATCAAGGCGCCGACGATTGCCATCGGCACGCTGATCAGGATGATGAGGGGATCGCGCAGACTTTCGAACTGCGCCGCAAGCACCAAGAATATGATTATGAGTGCAAATGCAAAGGCAATGGCCAGTTGGTTACCCTCGTGCACATATTGGCGCGCGTCGGCAAGGAAGTCGTGACTGAAGCCTGCGGGCAGTTTCTTCGCCTCCGCTTCCAGGAAGTCCACAGCCTGACCGATCGTGACGCCGGGCATCGGCACAGCCTGAAAGGTCGCGCAGTTGAGCTGATTGTAGTGGGTGAGCGCGTTCGGATCGGTTGCAGTCTCGATGGAGACTACGGTCGAAAGCGGAAGCATCGAGCCCCCCGCAGTCTTCACATAATAGCTCCCGATTGCTTGCGGCGCCAGGCGTTCTTCGCGGGGCACCTGCGGGATCACCTCGTAGGAGCGGCCCTGCAAATTGAAGCGGTTGACGTAGTTTCCGCCGAGTAAGGTGGCGAGCGCGCTTCCGATGGTCTGCATGGTGATGCCAAGCTCGTTGGCCTTGGATCGATCAACCTTGATTCGTACCACCGGCCGGTTGAACTCGAGGTCGGAGTCGCTCACCATGAATAGACCGCTCTTCTGCGCGGCTTCCTTCAGCTTCGACATCTGCTCGTAGACGGATTGGAAGTCAAACGTCGAATTGATCACCATCTGCACTGGTAGGCCATCCGAGCCGCCCGGAAGTGGCGGCAAACTAAAGGCAAACGCGTTGATGCCCTCAATTTTGGACAGCTCGGCCTGGAGGAGCGACTTAAGCAAGATCGATGAGCGCTTGCGCTCGTCCCATGCCTTGAGCAACATGCCGGCCATGCCACTCTGCTGGCCGCCAACACCATTGAGTACAAAGCTCAAATCGGTCTCTGGAAATTTTTGGAGCGCGTGTTCGAGCTTGGTGCCGTAATAATCGAGGTAGTCGATATTGGCGTATCTCGGCGCCTTAGTTAAAGCGAATACGATACCTTGATCCTCCTCGGGTGCGAGTTCCTTGGAAGTATTCACATAAAGAAAGCCGACGAGGCCCAGCATGGTCAGCGCAAACAGGCCGGTAATCGGACGATAGTCGAGCGAGCGGTCGAGCTTTCGGCCGTACCATCGTGTCATGGTGCTGAACCCGCGGTTCACAAATGTTGCAAACCGCCCCCCCTCTGCGCGCCTCAGGAAGACCGAGCACATCATCGGCGATAGGGTCAAAGCAATCACGCCCGACACGATCACCGCTCCTGCCAGCGTAAACGCAAACTCGCGGAACAGCGCGCCAGTGAGGCCGCCCAGAAACCCGATTGGAGCGTATACCGCAGCCAAGGTAATCGTCATGGAGACAACGGGGCCGACGATCTCGTGCGCGCCCCTTATAGCAGCCTCTAGAGGCGGCGCACCTTCTTCCAAATGGCGATGAATGTTCTCCACCACAACAATCGCGTCATCGACCACGAGACCGATTGCGAGAACCATCGCAAGGAACGTCAGGAGATTGAATGAAAACCCCAGCGCCAGCATCATGCTGCAGACACCAACAAGCGAGAGCGGAATAGTGACCACAGGAATGATGACCGACCGCAGCGACGCCAGGAAAAGGAAGATTACCGCCACCACGATCACGACAGCTTGGATGAGCGTCTTCTCCACCTCATCGAGCGACGATTGAATGAATTTGGTGGAGTCGTAGGCCACGTTCATCTTCAGTGACGGCGGCAGGTTACGCTCCATTTCTGGAAACAGCGCCCGAACGCCTCGCGCTATGTTTAGCGGATTGCCTTGCGGGCTTGCTCGGACGCCGATAAAGACCGCGTGCTCGCCGTTCATAGCGACGCTAGTGTCAGTGGTCTGCGCGGCAAGCTCGACTGTCGCAATATCCGCTATGCGCACAAAGCCACCGTCATTGGATTTGACGATCATGCGCTTGAAGTCATCGACACTCCGCAGATCCGTGTTTGCCGTGACATCGGAGATAGTGAAATAGCCCTTGGTCTGGCCGGCCGCGGCCTGGAAGTTGTTAGCGGCGAGTGCAGCCGACACTTCGGCCGGCGACACGCCGTGCCCTGCCATTTTCGCGGTATCGAGCCATAGCCGCATCGCAAAGCTCTGGCCGCCCAGGATGTCTGCCGCTGCGACGCCGTCGACCATTGACATAGCGGGCTGCACAACGCGCGAGAGGTAGTCGGAGATCGCGCTGGCCGCCAGTTCCTCGCTGGAGAAGGCGATATACATGACAGCGGTGGCCTGACCGGTCGACTTAGTGACGACCGGATCGTTCGATTCCTTCGGAATTAAGTATTTAACTGAGTTTACCTTGGAGAGCACCTCGGTGAGCGCTTCATTGGGATCAAAATTGAGCTTGATGTAGACTTGGATCGTGGAGGTACCGAGCACCGATGAGGAAATAACGTAGTCGACGCCCTCGGCGGAAGCGACTGCCTGCTCCAGCGGAGTGGTGATGAACCCCTGGATCGTGTCGGCCGAGGCCCCAGGATAGGAAGTCGTGATATTGACGACCGTATTAGATAGCTTGGGATATTGCCGGATCGGCAGTACGGTGGCCGCGCGAACGCCGATCAGTAAGATCAGGCAACTAACGACGACAGACAATACCGGACGTTTGATGAAAAGCTCGGTAAATGCCATCTCGACTCGCATTTCAAGAGGGGTATGCAAATTCGCCGGCAACGTACACCAGCGATGATCATCAATGCGGCAACTGTACTAGAGACCCGAGCACAAGCGACGCGTTATTGGCTACTCTAAGAGCTCACGCGCTGGCGAGCGCGGACGCCCTGTCCTCCGCTTCCAATTTCGTCGCTCAATAAAGTGCTATTCCGCTGATCTGGTGGCTGACCGGGATCTCGATAGTGGCACCTTCTAGGAAGCTCCTGCCCTTTTTGCGTGCAACAAGATGTTCGTCTCAACACCTGATTGGAACGCGCCGACTTCTGGCAAGGCATCAGTTCAAACTTCGCACTGAACCGCAGATCGAATGATCTAGGTTCGACATCGAAAGTACAAACGATCTAACCGGCGCTCAACTCTACAAAGGTAAGTGGGTGATATAGCATCGGCTGCAAAGCACTAAACCAAGGTTTGTCGAATTGGCCGCTGATCGCCGCCAACAAGACTTACAGGGTTGCCGGACACAACGTTCACGGCCCCACACATTCCGTGCGCACGCACTGTCGCTTGGCTGACGCGCCGAACAAATTCGTATCGGCGCTCGCCCTCTGCTACCAGCTCGATCCGCCTCTCGTAACAGTGGCTTGAGTGTTTCTTGCTCGATACACTGCGCACGGTTTGGCCACTCATTACGCTACCGGGTTGGCAACGCCAGTATTACGTTGTCGATCAGCCGCGTTGAGCCAACATAGGCGACCGCACAAAGCGCCGCGGGGCGCAGCAGTGGCCTCGGTTGCGATCTGTTTTACCTGTGCGACGCGGTCGTAGAACGCTCCGACTTCCGGGCACGTGGCAGCCAGGGTTTGGCTTGGCGTTGCCAAATGTCTTATGCAGCGATCACGGTCCATCCAAGCCTTCTTCGCGGAACGCTTGGCCGTTTGGTGAAACTGCAGCGCGCTGCAATCTTCGTCACGCCACCTTACGATTACGCTTGGCACTATGGCCCCTCGGCCATTCCGCGTCAGAGGCGCATTCTTATGGGTATCCATCCGATCCTCACGGGAGTACGCTAAAGATTCGGCATCTTCAGCTTCCTCGTTCAGGGATGGACAACCGACCGAAAACTCACATCTAAGTGGTCTCAGAGGCATCCTATTCGAAGCGGCTGCCCCTTGCGGCCCTCTAGAAGCGCGCGTATGCGCGCAGCGATCTGCCGTGCTTCGTTCGGCCGCAGGTTGGGCGTCATGCAATCGAGTATGGCTAGCATCGCCTGAACTTCGTCGATGTTAAATATTGCGGCGTCGCGATCTGATGGTCCCAACGACTGATCGGCGGCACGGGCTTGATTGGCCGCAAGCACCGCAAGGGCTTGCGACCGCAAGGACATGATATGCCGCTCGAATATATGCATTTGTTGGCCTGAGCTGCCCTGTGGGCATAGTGCCGCAAGCGCTGGTGGCCAACCCCGTCACGAAGACTGGAGTTGGCCACCTTTGCTCCCGGGAGGCTCAAATCCTCAAGGATATCAACTTGTATCTTCTAGAAGTACTCAAGGGCACCTACCAAAATCGGTCGGTCCCATCCTCACCGGCGGCTCTCTAAGCTAGGTCTTCGCCCTTAGATAAATTGGAGACACCAGCATGCCCAGACACGTGCGCTGTGCATAAACAGGAATGAACAGCCAAACGCGCATGAGAGACGCGAGAACGTTGACGGAGTAAATCCAGACGGAGCGCGATAGAGGCAGTCCCTTGGAAAGTTTATCCGAGACCTCGAAAGCCACGACAGGGAGTACCGGCAACACAGTCGGCGTCGGCGTCGCTACACATGGCGGACACAATTGCACCAAGATAACCGCGGCCGCTGCTTCGCAGGCAAACCTCCTTCCCTTCCAGGGGGTTGGTGATGATTGATCGGAAGCAGTGCCGCGCGGCTCGGCGCCGTTTGGTGGCACTGGCGCAGACGTTGTCCCTTGCCCGTCCCCATTGCTAATTGAACTTAGCACTCGGCGCTCGTCCCCCACGGGGCAGCGCTGTCCCTGCAACCCCGCTAACAGGATCCAAGCTCAGCTAGCGGTGGCAAAATGCTAATCGGGAGCTTAGCGCTCGCAACACGAGTAATATTGCCAGAACGAGACCTAGCCCGTAGGTCGGAAGCAGTGCGAACACGGCTCGGCGCCTGACGGCCTGGGGGCATCATGAGGCACGATCTCTGCCGCATCCGCGGTGCAATGAGCATAACGGAAGCGTAACTCGGCACATGGTGGTCCTTCAGCTCATGCGCTGTCCCTGCCACGCCCCCGTTAAACCCAACGATTGTTTATCGGGGCTGGCTTACCGAAAGCTGACAGACCTGCGCAGCAATTTACATAACGAAAAGCAGCCCATGTGGCCGCTTGCCGCCGAGAGCAATATCGACGTTTACCCCTCGGATAGTAGCCACTCGGCATGTTTGCGATCAGCGGCAGCCGCTCCGGGGCAACGCGCCGGATAGCGCGCAGCCAATCCACTGCACGTTTATGACTGAGTGACCTCACGCCCCCCCCGCTCGTGCCGGCTTTTTGACCGCGCAGGACTGGCCATTCGGATTGCGCATCAGTTGCTTTCGAACCCGAATACGCCGCGCCGCTTACCGGCGTCCGCTCCACGCTAGGTTCTCGACCGAAGATGATTGTGTCCGTTTCGCCAAAATGCGCTACCAAGCCTTCATGAGGCCCATTAGCCTGTGAGCGTCTAAACTAGACTGAATTGGCGAGTTCGACAGAAAGCAGCGCGCATGCGACTCGGCGCCTATATCAAGGAGCTTTCCCTATCACGTGCCGCTGGCTCAGTAGTTAGCCCCCGGGGATCACAAGGTAAGGCACCCGGCTTTCCTGCGAGGCCCGTCGCCTCAGGGTACGGTGGCACTTTAGCGATAGAGCGTCCTCGGGTGACCTACCAGCATTGGTGGTCATGCACAGCGATCGAGAAACTGCTGGTCAAACTTGAAGATATGCGCGTTTGCCCCGCTGATCCTGGGCAGGTTGAACTTCCCCGCTGCTCCGGGGTGCCCGTGGATAGCTGATTACGGTGCCTCCTCAGCATAGATTGCCCGCGGTGCTTCTCACCTCAGTTAAGCAAGTGATGGGTTCTGGGATCTGATGCTGAGGTCGATCATATCGGTCGTTCGATGCGCACCACGGCTGCCGTGAGCAATACCACTACGTTGTAAACCGTCGAGAACAGCGCGACACTCGAGCCGTTTCGCGGTGGCGGACGTATTGAAGACGCATCAGAGCTCATCGGCACGATGAGACCCCAACCCTCAATGCAAACTGGAATAGGAACGGTCGTATCAAAGTCTCTTTGATAACGAGTTTGATACGGTCGCCGCCTTTGGCCGTCACAGAGAGGCATGTAAAGCAAAGGAGGACATCAATTGATCAGACCTTCGGGCCTCATCCTGCGGCTCGCCATTCCCGCCTCTTGTCGGTGCATCTTTCGCTCATGGGGCAAAGGGTCGTGGGCCAGCGAAAGGCATCGATTTCGTCAAAGATCGGTACCTATGGTGCGCTTTGCTGGTTCGAACGCCTGTTTCATCGAGGAAGTTATCTGGTGGCGAAGGGCCACGAGGTAACTACGCCAAACTCGGAGGTTGTCTCTCGACGCCGGTGACGATTACGTCGAGCGCGTGGGTCTTACCGTGTGCCGTCGGTCCCTAGACCAAGGTGCCGCTCGTAAGCTGTGACTGCGGCGAAGAATATAGTTCCCGACGCGCTTGGCTCATCAGTTACGGCGAGATTGTCAGGTAAGACAAGAACTTCGGATGCCACGCACGCGCCGACGCGGGAGATATCTTCCAAAAGAAGCGGCTCCAAAAACTAAATTTCCTCCCGGCGCCCGTTTTCACGCAATATCCAGGCTCATCGGCCTGGCCCTAGTAGTCCGCCGATCATTGCCCGAACCGCGAAGATCATTTCCGCTCGCCTGGATAGACCTGCTAGAGACATTTGAGCCATCGGGTCCAATCAGAGCGAACTGGTGGCGAAATCGATAGCTGGAACAGAGTCCGTGACGGAGCCCGGAGTTTCCACCCTGGTATTCGCTAGATTGGGACGATATGCCCCTCCGAGCAGTATCAATTCGGCGCAAGCAAGGCCGTTCGCTCCCCTCTTTTTCATCGATTAAGCACCCGATTGCACGACGAGCTCATAGCGGCCGTTGCACTTAGTTATCATCCGAGCAGGATGCTCGAGATGATCAGTCCCCACCACCTCTTGTCGACTGGCGCCAGCGCGGGTGCGTGCACCTCGTTGAGCCTCGCGATGGCGTAGAGGCTCGATCGTGCGGGAAGCTGATCGCAAATTTGTCTTGCAGACGAATCCAGACAAGGCGATCTTACGTCTCGCGCGAGTACTTGCTCGTGTGGCCGCGAGGGAAGATCATGAAAGAGAGCTCGCCAATCGAAGAGACGACAAGGAAAAGAGCGACGATCTATGCTCGATTCTCAACCGATCTGCAGAACGAGCGGTCGATTGAGGATCAGCTTTCACTTTGTCAAAGCTATGCCGAGGGCCAAGGTTTGACTGTTGTCAATACCCATGAAGATCGGGCTCGTTCAGGCGGGTCCGTCATGGGCCGCGAAGGCCTTCTGCGGATGTTGGACCAGGCGCGAGAGAGATCCTTCGACGTGGTAATCGTCGAAGCGCTCGATCGCCTCTCTCGCGACATGGAAGATCTCGCTGGCATTCATAAGCGGCTGTCATTTCTCGGGATCGAGATCCGGGCGGTCCACGAGGGAGTCGTTAACACCGTGCTGGTCGGCCTTCGCGGTTTGGTCGGACAACTCTATCGTGAGGACAACGCGCACAAAGTGCGTCGCGGCCAAGCGGGGCGGGTCAAGCAAGGTTTGGCTGGCGGCGGCCTGACATACGGGTACGCCGCGGTCACTGGAAGAAGCGGCGAACGAGTGGTTGTCGAGACCGAGGCACAAGTGATCCGGCGCATATTTCAGGAATACGTGGACGGTCGTACGCCTCGGGAGATCGCGCATGATCTCAATAAGGAGGGGGTATCACCTCCGCGGGGGCGAGCCTGGAACGCCTCAACAATCAATGGCAATCAAGAGAGGGGCGCCGGCATTCTGCTGAACGAACTCTATATGGGGCGCCTTATCTGGAACAAAGTCAGGATGGTGAAAGATCCCGACTCGGGGAAGCGCCTGTCACGACCAAATCCGAGGAGTGACTGGCAGATCGCTGAAGTGCCGCATCTTGCAATTGTCAGTCCAGAGTTGTTCACAGCTGCCCAGCAACGCAAAGGGGAGCGCAGCCACGGCCACCCCAGCCATCAACGTCGGCCCCGTCGGATGCTATCTGGCTTACTCCGTTGTGGTTCATGCGGCTCGGGTATGGCAACGAATGGACGGGACAAATCGGGGCGCGTTCGGATTCGTTGCTCGGCGGCCACCGAAAGTGGCACGTGTCCTGACGCCAAGACGTTCTATTTAGACACGGTCGAGAGTGCAGTCCTCAGCGGGCTAAAGGCCGAATTCCGCGCGCCGAAGGTTTTTTCGGAATACGTGCACACATATCTAGAGGAGCGGAAGCGCCTCGCAGCTACATCAAACGCAAAACGGCAGCGCCTTGAGCAGCAGCTTGGGCAATTAAACCGGGAGATAGAACGACTGGTGGATGCGATCGCAAAAGGACATGGCGATCCGTCTGTTCTCGGACCGCGATCAACCGCACTGGATGCCGAACGAAAGCGGATATCTGAGGAGTTGCAGAGTGTACCACCCGCCCTGAAGGAAGTCGCGCTGCATCCGGCCATCCTCAAACGATATGAGGAGCAACTCGGTCGGCTTGAAGACGCACTGGGTAAAGGCGTCAGTGCGGGCGACGGAGAGGCCGCGGAAGCCATCAGAGACCTAGTCGAGACGGTCACCGTGTTCCGCGATCCAGGCCGCCCAGGTGCTGTAGCCGTGGAGATAGCAGGCCGGCTAAATGCCCTGCTCGGGGAAAACGCCTATCCCAACCAAGTCAAAGGAGTGTGGGGAAAGGTGGTAGCGGGGGAGGGACTCGAACCCCCGACCCCAGGATTATGATTCCCGTGCTCTAACCAGCTGAGCTACCCCGCCACAGGGATCGCGGCGGCGAATGAGGCCGATCTCGCGAACGCGCGGCATATAAGGAAGGGGGCGGCGGGAAGTCAAGCAAAGTGGGCGCGATTGAGGGGGTGATTTCGCTGGTGAATCGCGCCGTTTGGGACCGATTCGCCCGTTTTTACGCACTGGAGTCGCGAAGAGTCGCCCTCGCCCGGACTTCGCGCTGATGCGGATTCTGGCCTCTCCCCGCGCGCGGGGAGAGGCAAAGGAGAGCCCGGCCGAGCCGGCCCTATTTCGGCCTGACCGTCTGATCGCCACCGGGGCTGCCGGGGGGCGGGATGACAGGCATGCTGCCCTCCGTGCTCGGCGCCGGGGCGTGCATTTCGGGGTCGACGCCCGCGGGCGGACAGATCACGCCGTCGGACTTCGCCAATTTGTCGCCGAGCGGTTCCCGGGCCTGGCCGGTGGTGGTGCCGTCAGGCGCGGTGGCGCGGTTCGGGCGGTCCTGCGGGGTGCAGCTGGCCGCGTGTTGCGGGGAAGGCGGCGCGGTCTGTTGCGGCGGCGTCGCCGGGGCGGGCGGAGCCTGCGCGATCGCGCTGCCGGAGGCGGCGATCAAGAGGCTGGCCAAGATGATGTTTGATGTCGTGCGCATGGGGAGAAAACGTCTGCGCCTATACGGAGGTTCCGGCTGGCGCACGACGAATTGAAGCGCTGGAATGTCGCGGGTTTCCGCGCCGCGCATCCTTCGATGCCCGCTTCGCGGGCTCCTCAGGATGAGGTCTCGATTCGCCGCGACAGTCTGGATTGCTTCGCTTCGCAATGACGGAGCGACTCGCGAAATATCGCGGGTGGAGAGAGCCCTCTCCCCAACCCTCCCCCGCTCGCGGGGGAGGGAGCGCACTGCTGACTTGGCGGCGCGCCGGGCTCGCCGTCAGTCCTTGCGGTAGCGGATCAGGGAGAAGTGACCCATCGGCGGCATCGGCCTGCGCTCGGTGAGCGTGACGCCGCCGTGCTTGGCGGCCCAGCCTTCGAGGCGGGCCCACGGGAATTCCGGACGCCAGCCGAGGCGGCGGGCGAGCGGCGCGAAGGCGAGCTCGGAGAGTTTGCGAAAACCCTTCTCGGCGCCGATGTGGTTGACGAGGATCAGCTCGCCGCCGGGCTTGAGCACGCGCACGAACTCGTCGAGCGTGCCTTCGGGGTCGGGCACGGCGGTGATGACATATTGCGCGACCACCGCGTCAAAGAAGTTTCCGGGGAAGGCGAGATTCTTCGCGTCCATCACCGAGAGCACTTCGACGTTGGAAAGCCTGAGCGCACGCACGCGCGCCTGCGCCTTGCGCAGCATCGGCTCGGATATGTCGACGCCGCAGATCTTCGTGGTGCGCGCGTAATCGGACAACGACAGGCCGGTTCCGACGCCGACATCGAGGATGCGGCCGCCGATGCGGTCGGCCTCCGCGATGGTCGACTGCCGTCCGGCGTCGAACACCTTGCCGAATACGAGATCGTAGACCGGCGCCCAGCGGCCATAGGCCTTCTCGACCCCGGCCCGCGAGATGTCTGCTGCCATGCCCCCTGCCCCGGAAATTACTTAGCCGCGGACGGCTTCCGCGAGTGGCCTCGCTGAACTCGCCGTCACCTTCGCCGTGGCGCTCTGGATAAAGCCGCCGCCGAGCACGCGCGCCTGCCCGCTGGGCGCGTCGTAGAACACGCAGGCTTGTCCCGGCGAGACGCCCTCTTCGCCGGCGACGAGCTCGACCTCGTAGTGACCGTTCGCCCCGCGCAGCCAGGCCGGCTGGGGCGAGCGGGTCGAACGCACGCGAACGAACATCTCAAGGCCATTGCCGATAGCGCGGTCGATGTCGCCGCCTCCGATCCAGTTGACGTCGCGCAAGCTGATGCGGTGCATCTTCAGCGCATCGCGCGGGCCGACGACGACGCGGCGGTTTGCGGCATCGAGCCGCACCACGAACAGCGGCGCGTGAGCCGCAATGCCGAGGCCGCGGCGCTGGCCGACGGTGAAATTGGCGATGCCGTTGTGGCGGCCGAGCACGCGTCCCTCGAGATCGACGATGTCGCCGGGGTCCATCGCGTTCGGGCGCAGGCGCGTGATGATGTCGGTGTAGCGCCCGGTCGGCACGAAGCAGATGTCCTGGCTGTCGTGCTTGTCGGCGACGGCGAGTCCGAAGCGGCGCGCGAGCTCGCGCGTCTCGGGCTTGGTCATGTCGCCGAGCGGGAAGCGCAGGAAATCCAGCTGCTCTTGCGTGGTCGCGAACAGGAAGTAGCTCTGGTCGCGGTCGCTGTCGGCGGCGCAGACCAGCGCACGCGAGCCGTCATCGCGGCGGCGCGAGGCGACGTAATGGCCGGTGGCGAGCGCCTGCGCGCCGAGTTCGCGCGCGGTCTTGAGGAGGTCGCGGAACTTGACGGAGCGGTTGCACTCGATGCACGGCACCGGCGTCTCGCCGAGCGCGTAGCTGTCGGCAAAGTTGTCGATGACGGACTCGCGGAAGCGGTCCTCGTAATCGAGCACGTAATGGGGAATGCCGAGTTTTGCGGCGACGTCGCGGGCGTCGTGGATGTCCTGGCCGGCGCAGCAGGCGCCTTTGCGATGAGTCGCCGCACCATGGTCGTAGAGCTGCAGCGTGATGCCGACCACGTCATAGCCCTCAGCCTTGAGCAGCGCAGCCGTCGTCGAGGAATCGACGCCGCCCGACATGGCAACGACGACCCTGGTATCCTCAGGTCGGCCTTCGATATCCAGACTGTTGAGCATGACTTTAAAGCTTGTGACGGCGGCGTTCGGCGATCCGCAATTTGCTTCTGACCGGGACATCGGCGCTCCCCGGGAACTTTGGTTCCCGAAGGGCACGGCTGGCCCGGGCGAAAGCGGCTGAGAGCTGCCTCTTTAATATAGGCGGCATTCCGGTGAAGCAATCACGCGCGCGGCGCGCTTAGGGCAATTCTTGCCGGGGCGGCAGAAATGGCGGGGCCGGATGGGGTCCCCGGGGCCAACCTAGATTCATCAACATATTGATTTTGCTGTATAAAATACGAAGACGGAAGGCTGGCCCGCTCCTTGCTACCTCCTATGCCGAAGATGTTTCCAAGAGGTCGCCTGTGGTCGGTCGGACGTCAGATGTAGCCGCCAGCGTGCAAGTTCCGAGCGCGCAGCAAAAGCCTGCCAAGTCGCAGGGCAGCAGGGACACCTCCGACTCCTTCGGCTCGCTGGTCGACAGCAACACCCAGGCGATCAGCAACAACGCAGGCACGCAGGACACCGCGCCGCGCCGGTCCGATTCCGCGACCTCGTCCTCCTCCGCCTCGGACCGCAGCACGCGCGACACGTCATCGAGCGACTCCTCCTCGCAGAGCAAAGCGAGCGACGACACCGAGCCGTCCACGAGCGCCAGCAGCGACACGACAACCGATTCGGCCAAAGCGGCTGACAAGGCCGGCAAGGCCAAGGACAAGTCCGAGACCTCCGACGCCAAGCCGGCGGACAAGTCCGACCAGACCAAGGCTGACAAGAACGACACCACCGATGGGCTTGCCGCCGCCGTCGATGCCACGGCGACCGCGCAGACCGGCGCGACGCAGGCGGCCGTGCCCGATCCAAACGCGATTCCCGTTGCCGCGCCCGTCGTACCGGTCGATCCCAATGCCACAGCTAACCAGGCATCCGATGCCGCATCCCCGCTGACGATCGCCGCCGCCGGCCTTGCCGCCAGCGCCTCCACCGCGGCGCAGATCGCGGGCAACAAGACCGACACCGCAACGGCGGGCGACAAGAGCGCCAAGACGGCCGGCGCCAAGGTCGCTGCCGACACCTCGGCAACGCTCGGGGATACGGCCACCACCGATGGCACCGCGACCGATGCCAAGACCAGCGGCGGCCTGATCGCCGTCGCCGACCTCGGCACGCCAAAAACCTCGTTCAAGGCCGCCGCCACCGCGCAAGGCCAGACCGACGTCTCCAATATCGGTCAGGACGCAGGCAAGGCCAACGCCACCACACAAGGTCCGGCAGCGACGACCGCCAACGCCGCGCATGCGCAAGGCATCAAGCCGCAAGCCGATTCCGGCACGGTCGACGCCAAGGCCGATGCGAAGGCCGGCGTCGCCGATGCGACACCCGCCACCACCACGCACCATGCGAGCGCGCAAGCCGCCGTGCCCACGACCGATACCAGCGCGCAGGCTGCATCCGCCATCCAAGCGCCGGTGACCAATACGACGTCGGCCGCGACCGCTTCGACCGCGACGCTCACCGCGACCGCGGCCACCAATACGGCCGTGCCGCTCAACGCGGTGCCGATCGAGATCGCCGCAGCCGCGCGCGCTGGCAAGACGCGGTTCGACATCAGCCTCGATCCGGTCGAGCTCGGCCGCATCGATGTCCGCATCAATGTCGACCGCAACGGCCAGGTCACCTCGCATCTCACGGTCGAGAAGCCGGAGACGCTGGCGATGCTGAAGCAGGATGCGCCGCAATTGCAGCGCGCGCTCGACGATGCCGGATTCAAGACCGGCAGCAACGGGCTGTCCTTCAGCCTGCGCGACCAGAATTCATCGGGCCAGCAATCCGGCCAGAACAACGACAATGGCGGCAATGCCCGCCGGCTGATCATCAGCGAGGACGAAAGCGTTACCGCAGCGCCCGTCGGGCGCGGCTACGGCCGCATGCTCGGATCGAGCAGCGGCGTCGACATCAGAGTGTGAGGAGTATTCGACAATGACCACTACGAATGCCACCACCGCGCCTACGCCCGTCTCCGGCACGACGGACGTCCCGAAATCCTCATCGAACTCGTCGCTGAGCTCGAGCACGGGCTCGACGCTCGCCGGCAACTTCCAGACGTTCCTGACGCTGCTGACGACGCAGCTGCAGAACCAGAACCCGCTCGATCCGCTCGACACCAACCAGTTCACCCAGCAGCTGGTGCAGTTCGCCGGCGTCGAGCAGCAGCTCAAGACCAACGATTCGCTGTCGCAGCTCGTCACGTTGCAGCAGACCACGCAGGCGACCCAGGCACTCGGCTTCGTCGGCAAGACGGCCCTGGTCGACGGCTCGACCGCGACCATGACGAAATCGTCGGCGACCTGGCATCTCAACGTGCCGACCGACTCCACCGTCGACATCACCGTCGCCAATGCCAGCGGCCAGACCGTGTTCACCGGCAAATACACTGCCTCTGCCGGCACCGACATTCCCTTCACCTGGAACGGCCAGGGCAATGACGGCACGCAATGGCCCGACGGCAAGTACACGATCTCGGCCACGGGCAAGGACGTCGCGAACAACAATGTCGGCATCGCCGCGCAGGTGCAGGGCGTGGTGTCCTCCGTCGACCTGACCCAGTCGCCGCCGCTGCTGACGATCGACGGCGCCAGCTACACGCTGAGCCAGGTGAAGAGCATCATCGCGACCAGCAGCAATTGAGGCGCACTACGCGCGCCAAACACGAGATGTCATCCCCGCCTAGTGCGCAATTGCGCACGGGGCGGGGATCCATAACCCCAGGAAATCGTTCTCGCATGAGGTCGTAACCCCGGGTCTTCGCTAAACTACTCCTTGGGGTTATGGGTCCCTGGCTCGCGCTTCGCGCGCCCCTGGACGACGGTTGAGAGGCTTGCGGCACCGCGCTCAGGCCTCTGTTTGTTAGTAAAGTATTTACCTTCTGCCCCGCCCGGCCCGCCGAAACCGCGTTTTCGGCCCCCCCGGGCCGGCCGCGTTCCCGCAAGATTCAACGAGAATTGTATTGAAGCCTTAGGCTTAGCGGATTTTTAAGCCGCCGGGCGTAAGGTTACCGCGTGAGTTCAGTGGTTGAGAGTTTGTGAGTACGCCATGACAGAACCCCATCGCCCGAGGGTAAAATACGTCATCGGGCCGGACGGCAGTCCGCTGACGATCGCAGACCTGCCCGCGCCCGGCACCAAACGCTGGGTCATCCGCCGCAAGGCCGAAGTCGTCGCCGCTGTGCGTGGCGGACTTCTCTCCCTCGAGGAGGCCTGCAGCCGTTATACCCTGACGGTAGACGAATTCCTCTCCTGGCAGTTTTCCATCGACCAGCACGGTCTGGCGGGTCTTCGCACCACCCGCATACAGCAATATCGCCAGTAAGCGATCCGGAAAATTGCAGCTTTTGAACAAAATCGGCCTCGCTCCGCGAGGCCGATTTTTTTTCATGTTTGCTTCTGGCACTACTTTTGTCCGACCTCTTAACCTTCGTTAACCATATCGAAACCATCACCTAGGCAATAATTGCCCAGTCGGCCGCTCTTGGAATGCGGGTCGAAGCTGTCGGGGCGGTTGCTTGCAAGGTCTTGCGGACTTCTTAAAAAGTATCGGCGCCGCCCGGTTCGGGGCGATGATCGCGGTCACCGCCGCGCTCATCGGCTTCTTCGCCTTCGTCATCATGCGCGTCACCACGCCGCAGATGACGACGCTGTTCACCGATCTCAGCGTCGAAGATTCTTCCAGCATCATCAAGGACCTCGAACGCCAGGGCATCCAGTTCGAGCTGCGCAATGAGGGCAGCATCATCATGGTGCCCAAGGACAAGGTCACGCGGCTGCGCATGAAGCTCGCCGAGGGCGGTCTGCCCAAGGGCGGCGGCGTCGGCTACGAGGTGTTCGACAAGTCGGACGCGCTCGGCACCACCTCCTTCGTCCAGAACATCAATCATCTGCGCGCGCTCGAAGGCGAGCTCGCCCGCACCATCCGCGCCATCGACCGTATCCAGGCCGCCCGCGTCCACCTCGTGCTGCCCGAGCGCCCGCTGTTCTCGCGCGAGGCGCCGGAGCCGTCGGCCTCGATCGTGGTCCGCGTCCGCGGCTCGCTGGAGGCGCAGCAGATCCGCGCCATCCGCCATCTCGTCGCCTCCGCCGTCAACGGGCTGAAGCCGCAGCGGGTCTCGATCGTCGACGAGGCCGGCCAGCTGCTCGCCGACGGCGCCGCGACCGATCCGGAGCAGGCGGTCGGCGACGAGCGCCGCATCGCCTTCGAGAAGCGGATGCGCAAGCAGGTCGAGGACATCGTCTCCTCCGTGGTCGGCTCGGGCCGCGCCCGCGTCCAGCTCTCCGCCGACTTCGACTTCAACAAGGTGACCCAGACCTCGGACAAATTCGACCCCGAGGGCCGCGTGCTGCGCTCCAGCCAGACCCGGGAAGAGAGCAGCCTCACCGCCGACAACAACGGCCAGGTCACCGTCAACAACGAGCTGCCCGGCAACCAGCAGAACAACGGCGTCGCGGCCAAGGACCAGAGCAAGAAGACCGAAGAGACCAACAATTACGAGATCTCCCGCACCACCAAAACCGAGGTGACCGAAGCCGGCCGGGTCAACCGCATCTCGGTCGCGGTGCTGGTCGACGGTATCTATTCCAAGAACGAGAAGGGCGACCTCGCCTATCAGGACCGCACCAAGGAGCAGCTCGACCGCATCGCCGCGCTGGTGCGCTCGGCGATCGGCTTCGACCAGAAGCGCGGCGACCAGGTCGAGGTCGTCAACCTGCGCTTTGCGGATGCGCCCTCCACCGCCCCGATCGGCGAGCCCTCCGGCTTCCTCGGCATGCTCCAGTTCACCAAGGACGACGTCATGTACTTCGTCGAGCTCGGCGTGATGATGCTGCTCGGCCTCGTCGTGCTGTTCATGGTGATCCGCCCGCTGGTCAAGCGCATCCTGGCGTCCGACGAGGTCGCCGCCGCCATCTCCGGCGTCCTCGCAGGCCCGGCCGGGAGCGACGAGGCCGCACCTGCCGCCGGCGGCCAGCCGCTTCTACCGGGCGGTGCCGCGAGCGCGATCGACGTCGCCACCATTCAGGGCCAGGTCCACGCCCAGTCCGTTCACCGCGTCGGCGAGCTCGCCGAGCGCAACCCCAACGAAACCGTCGCCATCATCCGCCAGTGGCTCACCGAGCCAGCCAAGTAACTGCCAAGTGAATCAAGAAGTGATCTGACATGGCCGCCTCACTGCAAAACGCCAACTCGAACGACATCACCAGCGTGATCTCCACGCTCGGCCAGCGCGCCGGCAATCGTGCGGGCAAGGTCGAAGCACTGACCGGGCCGCGACGCGCCGCGATCCTGATGCTTGCACTCGGCGAGCAGTATGGTGGCAAGATCTGGGGCCTGCTCGACGACGACGAGGTGCGCCAGCTCTCGCTGGAAATGTCGACGCTCGGCACCGTCGAGGTCGACACCGTCGAGGACATGCTGCTCGAATTCGTCTCGCGCATGTCGGCCTCGGGCGCGCTGATGGGCAATTTCGACGCCACCGAGCGCCTGCTGCAGCAATATCTGCCGCCGGAGCGCGTCAACGGCATCATGGACGAGATCCGCGGCCCTGCCGGCCGCAACATGTGGGAGAAGCTCTCCAACGTGCAGGAAGAGGTGCTCGCCAACTATCTCAAGAACGAATATCCGCAGACCATCGCCGTGGTGCTCTCCAAACTGAAGTCGGAGCACGCCGCCCGTGTGCTCGGCATCCTGCCCGAGGAGCTCGCGCTCGACGTCGTCAACCGCATGCTGAAGATGGAAGCGGTGCAGAAGGAGGTGATCGAGAGCGTGGAGAAGACGCTGCGCACCGAGTTCATGTCGAACCTGTCGCAGACCCGCCGCCGCGACGCCCACGAGGTGATGGCGGAGATCTTCAACAATTTCGACCGCCAGACCGAGACCCGCTTCATCACCTCGCTGGAAGAAGACAACCGCGAGTCCGCCGAGCGCATCAAGGCGCTGATGTTCACCTTCGACGATCTCGTGAAGCTGGATTCCGGCTCCGCCCAGACGTTGATGCGCAACGTCGACAAGGACAAGCTCGGCGTCGCGCTCAAGAGCGCCAACGAGGACGTTCGCAACTTCTTCTTCGGCAACATGTCCTCGCGCGCGGCCAAGATGCTGCAGGACGACATGGCGGCGATGGGCCCGGTGCGCCTGCGCGACGTCGACGAGGCCCAGGCGCTGCTGGTCAACCTCGCCAAGGACCTCGCCGCCAAGGGTGAGATCATGCTGACCAAGAACCGCGCCGACGACGAGCTGGTGTACTGATGGCCGCTCCGGCAAAATTCCTGTTCGATACCGACTTCGCGGCTCCCGAGCGCTCGCCGCGCGAGAAGGCCGCGACCGCGGCCGAGATCGCCCAGAAGGTCGCCGAAGCCGAGGCGCGCGCCTATCAGGACGGCTTTGCCGCCGGCCAGCGCGAGGCCAAGGCCGAGAGCGACCGCCGCGTCGCGCTAGCCATGGAAGAGATCAACATCGGTATCCGCGGCGTCGCCGCCGGCATCGGCAACATCGAAACCAGGATGGAGACCGAGGCGGTCGAGGTTGCGATCGCGGTGGCGCGCAAGCTGTGCGCCGACCTCGTCGCTGCCGAGCCGCTCGGCGAGATCATGGCGCTGGTCAAGGACTGCTTCGCGCACCTGGTCGCGACGCCGCATCTGGTCGTCCGCATCAACGATGCGCTCTACGACGCCGCGCGCGAGAAGATCGAGCGGCTCGCCAAGCAGAGCGGCTTCGAGGGCCGGCTGGTGATCCTGGCCGAGCCTGAAATCGCAACCGGCGACTGCCGGATCGAATGGGCCGATGGCGGTGTCGTGCTGGAGCGCGGCGCCATCGCGGCCAAGATCGACGAAATGGTCGGACGCTATATCGCGTCCCGGAGGGGGAGCTAAGCCATGAGCGACACCGACGGACAGGTCCCGCTGCCCGATCTCAACGGTCCGCTGCCGCCGACCAACGCGGATGTCGGCTACAACGAGGACGAATATGCGGCGCGCGCCGCCGCCGACCTCGAGGCCGTGTTCGACGTGCCGGTGCAGGTCTCGGCCGTGCTCGGCCGTTCCAAGATGGATGTCGGCGAGCTGCTCAAGCTCGGACCCGGCACCGTGCTGGAGCTCGACCGCCGCGTCGGTGAGGCCATCGACATCTACGTCAACAACAAGCTGGTCGCCCGCGGCGAGGTCGTCCTGGTCGAGGACAAGCTCGGCGTGACCATGACCGAAATCATCAAGACCGAACGCACGTGATAACGCGCAACAGCGCGACCAGACCGACAGGAGACTGACATGCGGCTTCTCATCGTTGGCACATTGAAGGGCCAGCTCACCACCGCCACCAAGATCGCGATGGAGAACGGCGCCACCGTGACCCATGCCGAGGATCACGAGCAGGCGATGCGCGTGCTACGCGGCGGCAAGGGCGCCGACCTCCTGCTGGTCGATGTCGCCCTCGACATCCGCGACCTCGTGATGCGGCTGGAAGCCGAGCACATCCACGCGCCGATCGTCGCCTGCGGCATCACCAACGATGCCCGCGCCGCGGTCGCCGCGATCCACGCTGGCGCCAAGGAATACATCCCGCTGCCGCCGGACCCCGAGCTGATCGCCGCGGTGCTGGCCGCCGTCGCCAACGACTCCCGCGAGCTGGTCTATCGCGACGACGCCATGGCGCGCGTGATCAAGCTGGCCCAGCAGATCGCAGGCTCCGACGCTTCGGTGATGATCACCGGCGAGTCCGGCACCGGCAAGGAAGTGCTGGCCCGCTACGTCCACACCCGCTCGGCCCGCGCCAAGCGCCCGTTCATCTCGATCAACTGCGCCGCCATTCCCGAGCACCTGCTGGAGTCCGAGCTGTTCGGCCACGAGAAAGGCGCCTTCACCGGCGCGGTCGCCCGCCGCATCGGCAAGTTCGAGGAAGCGACCGGCGGCACGCTGCTGCTGGACGAAATCTCGGAGATGGACGTCCGCCTGCAATCGAAGCTCCTGCGCGCCATTCAGGAGCGCGTGATCGACCGTGTCGGCGGCACCAAGCCGGTGCCGGTGGACATCCGCATCATCGCGACCTCGAACCGCAATCTGGCGGAAGCCGTGCGCGAAGGCACCTTCCGCGAGGACCTGCTGTTCCGCCTCAACGTTGTGAACCTGAAGATCCCGCCGCTGCGCGAGCGTCCCGCCGACATCATGGAGCTCGCCCAGCATTTCGTGAAGAAATATGCCGAGGCCAACGGCGTGCCGATGCGCCCGATCTCGGCGGAGGCGCGCCGCGTGCTCTCCACCAACCGCTGGCAGGGCAACGTTCGCGAACTCGAAAACACCATGCACCGCGCGGTGCTGATGGCGCAGGGCGACGAGATCGGCCCGGACGCCATCATCACCCCGGACGGCGACCGTCTCGACCTTGCCAAGACCGCACCCGCCGTGGCGCACGCGACCATGGCCGCCGAGCAGGTGACGCGCGCGCTGGTGGGACGCACTGTCGCCGACGTCGAGCGCGACCTGATCCTGGAGACGCTGAAGCACTGCCTCGGCAACCGGACCCATGCCGCCAACATCCTCGGCATCTCGATCCGCACGCTGCGCAACAAGCTGAACGAATACGCCGACGGCGGCATCCCGATCCCGCCCGCGGGCACGCCGGGCGAGTATCCGCGCATGCCGGCCATGGGGTGAGCAAACAGCTCATCGATCTCGTCAAGCCCGCCCGGGCATTCGCATGAAGCGTGCGAGTGGCCGGGACGAGCCCAGCCACCGCCACCGAGTGTCTCGCCTCATGGCGGCGTCACGCTCACAAGAGGCTACTTGCCAGGCGGAACGTAGACGCTTGCAAGCTTCGCGGCCTTTTCCGCGACGATCTTGAATTCACCCATCTTCCAGGCGCGTACGGTTTCGATCTTGGCGATGGCGCCGCTTGCCGCGGCCGCCATTCCGAGGGCGACAGCATCGGCTCCATCGGGGAACTCCGCAACGATGAGCGCGTCATGTGCGCCTGTTGTCATGAACGCTCCCTGGAGCTTTCCGCCGGCTTTTTCGATAATCGGTCCGATGACCGCGCTACGATCGGACGGTTTGTCGACCAATCCCTTGATGCCGGCATTTGAGTACGAGACGTATGAGATGAACAGCGGCATGTTTTCTCTCCGTCGAAGTTAGAGCGACAACATCTGTAGTCTTGGAAAGAGCTCTCCGAGCGAGAGCAAGGCACGGCCTGCCGACAGCACGCGAGCTGCCTTGAAATAGAGCTGCGGACCTCGGCACGTCCAACTGGCAGCTTGTGTCAACTATAACCAACTCCGCGATACGGCGCGAACGGTAAGCCAAGCCTACCCATTTGGGGGCGCGACTATCGTGTCGCCGCGAGTGAAGCAGTTCACTATCGATACGCATCAGGATCGATAGAGTTTTGGAGTGAGGTGATGTCGGCCACAGACCGCGTCTGCCTTCTCAAACGTGGTTCAACTCGAAGGGGAATGCCATGGAATATTCTTCGTGGACGATCTCCCGTCTATCGATGATCCCGATGTTGCTCGCCGCCTCGGTGACGCTTGCGCGCGCTGACGTGATCATGGACTGGAACGCAAAGGCTGACGCGATCGCCGCCGAGAAGCAAATCACTCCGGCGCCCCACAGCCGTGCCTTGTCCATGATGCACGTCGCGATGTTCGAGGCGGTCAATGCGATCGACCACCGCTACGCGCCCTATAAGCTCTCGTTGTCGGCCGACCGCTCGACGTCGCGGNAAGCCGCAGCGGCGGTTGCCGCTCACGATGTGCTGCTGTCGATCTATCCAGACCTCAAGCCAGATCTGGATGCGACGCTCACGAATGCGCTGACGCCGATTGCCGATAGCGAGTCCAAGACCGCCGGCATCGCGCTCGGGAAGGAGGCTGCGGTGCAGATCATCGAGCTTCGCGCCAAAGACGGCAGCAACGCCGTGGAAACGTACCGGCCCCTGACCAAGCCGGGCGCCTATGTTCCAACCGTGGTCCCGCTGTTCTCCACCACCGGCGCGACGACGCCCTGGGTCATGACGTCGGGATCGCAGTTCCGCCCCGGCCCCCCGCCCGCGCTCGATTCAGAGGTTTGGACCAAGGACGTCAACGAAATCCGCGAGGTCGGCAGCCGAGGCAGCCCGACCCGGACGTCTGAGCAAACCACGATCGGCCGCTTCTGGTTCTTCGTCGGCGCCCGCACCTACAACCCCATCGTGAGGCAGGCTGCGATGGCCAAGGGCATGGATCTCGTCGACTGCGCCCGCCTGTTCGCCCTGACATCGATGACCGGCAACGATGCCATCGTTGCCGTGTTCGACGCCAAGTACACCTACAATTTCTGGCGACCGATCACGGCCATACGTAATGCCGATCTGACGGCGAATGCCGCAACGCCTCGCGATCCGTCCTGGCTGCCGCTCGGGGACACGCCGATGCATCCGGAATATCCCTGCGCGCACTGCATCGTCTCGGCCGCGATTTCGACCGTGCTGCAAACGGTCGTTGGAGATTTTGGCGAGTTCTCACTGACCAGCCCCACGGCACCCGGCGTCACACGCAGATGGTCGCGGCTCCAGGACTATAGCGACGAAGTCGCCAACGCGCGCATCTGGGCCGGCTTTCACTACCGCTTCTCGACCGAGGTCGGCAAGGACATGGGCCGAAAGATCGGCGCGTTGACCGTCGCGACGCAGCTTCGCGGCGTAGAGGCAATGGCGCAGCCGAGCCGCTAAGCCGGCTGCCTTTTTCAAAGCGCCGAACACATGGCCGCACCGCATCCGGCGACTAGGTCACGCCTGGGCAAGGCTCTATATCCTCGCGTGAGAACCACGCGAGGATGACAATGTCTCAAGCTCAAATCACGGACTGGCTGGCGTCGCAGAAGCAGGCCATGATCGACCTGCTGCGCGATGTCGTGAACATCGATTCCGGATCCTATGACAAGGCAGGCGTCGATGCGGTCGGCGCGCGGTTCGAGCGGCACTTTGCCGAGCACGGCATTCCCTGCCGGCGTGAGAGCAACGATACCTTCGGCGACGCCATCCATGCCGAGGTCGCAAAGCCCGGCAGCAACGAGAAACCGGTGCTGTTGATGGGCCATCGCGACACCGTGTTCGGCAAGGGCGAGGCTGGGCGGCGTCCGTTCACGATCAAGGACGGCCGCGCCTACGGCCCCGGCGTCGCTGACATGAAGTCCGGCCTCGTCATGAACGTGTTCGTGGCCACCGCCTTCCACAAATTCGGCGGCGCGCCGCATCCGATCAAGGTGCTGATCACTTCGGACGAGGAGATCGGCTCGCCCTCCTCCCGCCCCGTGATCGAGCGCGAGGGACGCGCCGCCCGCGCGGTGTTCAATTCCGAGCCGGGGCGGCCGACCGGCAACGTCGTGACGGGGCGCAAGGGCGGCATCTTCATGCACATGGCCATCACCGGCAAGGCCGCGCATTCCGGCGCCAACTTCGCCGCCGGCGTCAGCGCCATCGGCGAGCTCGCGCAGAAGATCATTCACATCCATGCGCTGACCGATCTCGACAAGGGCATCACGCTCAATGTCGGCCTGGTCTCGGGCGGCCAGTCCGTTAACACCACGGCGCCTTATGCGGAAGGGCAGATCGATTTGCGCTATGTCGATCCCGCCGATCGCGCGCGGATCATGGGCGCGATCGAGACGATCGTTGCCACATCTTACGTGCCGGGCACCAGCGCGACGCTGACGGTCAAGGGCGAGTTCGTGCCGGTGGTGCAGAGCGCGGACTCGAAGGCGCTGTTCGAGAGCTATCAGGCCGCCGCAAGGCAAGCGGGCCTCACCACGCTGCAGGGCGAGTTTTCCGGCGGCTGCGCCGATTCCGGCTTCACCGCGGCGGTGGGCACGCCGACCATCTGCGGCCTCGGGCCGGTCGGCGGCCTCGCGCACACGCCGGAGGAATATCTCGAGATCGACAGCATCGTGCCGCGCGCACAGGCGCTGGCGCTGGCGATTTTGCGGGGGTGAAGGAAGGTGCCGTAGGGTGGGCAAAGCGAAGCGTGCCCACGAACCTTTCGCGGCAGCAGAGAGGTGGTGGGCACGGCGCAAGTGCGCCTTTGCCCACCCTACGAGACTGGCGATCTTGAGAGGCTAGCCGCCGCACACTCCGTCGTCATGCCCGGGCCTGACCCGGGCATCCACGTCTTTCCGAAAGCGCCGATGCACGTGGATGGCCGGGTCAAGCCCGGCCATGACGAGGAAAGACCTCACGAATAACTCGGCGCGTCCGGCTTGCGGAAGATGTGGATGGGGTCGCCGGGAATGATCGGCTGGCCGCGGAACGTCGCATAGGCATAGAGCGCGAGATAGGCGATCGCGAGCGCGCCGATGGCGTAGAAGGCGAAGGTCGCGACGCGCTTCATCGTTCCGCTCCATTGCCGTCCCGGCGGGACGGCTCGGGGCGCTTCTAGAGCGATGATGAGGAAAAGACCAGCCCGTACGGCCTGAGACTGACGGCGATCAAATGCCGCGCCGGCTCCGCGCGGGAACGCTGACATCGGCGAGCCTCGCCGCGTCCTCGTCCTGGTCGACCGCCACATACTGGCCATGCCAATAGGCCAGCGCGGCGTTGCGGGTCGAGTTCCTGACGTCCCTGACGCGGCCGATGACGATGCCGTGCGAATGGCGCTCGAGAATCTCTTCGACCTCGCAGTCGAACACCGACAATGCGCCAACCAGCAGCGGAACGCCCGAGACCGCCGTCACCCAGTGGCTGCCGGCAAAGCGATCGGCGCCCTTCAGCCCGCCCTTGCCGGCAAACCGCTCGGCGACGTCGAGCTGGTCGGCATTGAGGATGCTCACGCCGAAGGCGCCGTGGCGCTTGATCAGCGGGAACGAGGACGCATCGCGGTTGATGCTGACCAGCAGCGTCGGCGGCTCGACCGACAGCGAGGTTACGGATGTAACCGTCATGCCGGTGATGTCCTTGCCCCGCCCGGCGGTGATGATGCTGACGCCGCCGGTGAGATGGCGCATGGCGCCGCGGAAATCGGCGGGCGAGACGGGAATTTCGGTCATGAGGTCGCGGGGCACTACATTCATGGCTTGCTCCCCGAAGCGGGGTTCCTCTTTATTTAGGTACGATCGTCCGCCGACAACAGGTGGCTCAGGATCGAGCCTTCGAGGCCCGCGAGCTCGACCGAGCCGCGTTCGCGCGGCCGGACGGCGTTAACCGTGACGTCATGGGCGATGCGCCCCTCCTCGATCACCAGCACTCGGTCGGCCAGCGCGACAGCCTCAGAGACGTCGTGGGTCACCAGGATCGCGGTAAAGCCCTGGTCGCGCCAGACGCGCTCCAGGAGGCGCTGCATCGAGATCCGGGTCAGCGCGTCCAGCGCGCCGAGCGGCTCGTCGAAGGCGAGCACGCGCGGCCGCGACACCAGCGCGCGAGCGAGCGCGACGCGCTGCTTCTGGCCGCCCGACAGCACCGAGGGCCACTGATCGCGCTTGTCGGCAAGACCGACCTCGCCCAGGGCTTTCTCGGCGCGCGCATGCGCATCGGCGGAGGCGCGGTCGCGGCCGAGACCGACCTCGACATTGGCAAGCACGCGCGCCCAGGGCAACAGCCGCGGCTCCTGGAACATCACGCGGATGTCTTCCGCCTGAACATCCTGGCCAAAGCTCACGCTGCCGGCATCGATCTTTTCGAGGCCGGCGATGAGACGCAGCAGCGTGCTCTTGCCGCAACCGCTCTTGCCCACGATGGCGACGAACTGACCGGCAGGGATGTGCAGGTCGATCCCGCGCAGCACCTCATTGTCGCCGAAGGATTTGCGCAAGCCGCGGATGCTGAGCGGCAGGCCGCTGCTCTGCACTCGGCGTTCTTCTTGCCGCTCCTCGCGCACCACGCGGGCGTGAGGGGCGAAATTGGCGCGGCTGGCGAGCTCGGTTTCGGGAAGGGACGTACGAAGCGCTGTCTGCATGTGATTCCCAGTATTTCTGCTCAACGTTTCCAATAGGCGGGGTGCCAGGAGAGCGTGAGGCGCTCCAGCACGCGGGAGGCGCTGTCGGCGAGCTTGCCGAGCAGGGCGTAGATCAGGATCGAGAGCACGACGACGTCGATCAGCATGAACTCGCGCGCCTGCATCGCCATGTAGCCGAGGCCCGAGGACGCTGCGATGGTCTCGGCGACGATCAGCGTCAACCACATGATGCCGAGGGCGAAGCGGATGCCGACGAAGATCGAGGGCAGCGCGCCCGGGAAGATGACGCGGCGGAACAATTCGCCGTCGGTCATGCCGTAGATGCGGCCCATCTCGATCAGCTGCGGATCGACGGTGCGGATGCCGTGCAGCGTGTTGAGATAGATCGGGAAGAACACGCCCAGCGCCACCAGGAACAGTTTTGCGCTCTCGTCGATGCCGAACCAGAGGATGACGAGCGGAATCAGCGCCAGATGCGGCACGTTGCGCACCATCTGCAGCGTGGTGTCGGTGAGCTTGGCCGAGAGCTGCGACAGGCCGTTGGCAAGGCCGAAGGCGAAGCCGATGCCGCCGCCAATCAGAAAGCCGATCGAGGCGCGCCAGAACGAGACCCAGATGTTGCGGCCGAGCTCGCCGGAAAGCAGCAGCTTCCAGCCGGCGAGCACGACGTCGCTGGGCGCCGGCAGCACGCGCGTCGGCACGAAGCCGGTGACGCTCGCGACCTGCCAGATCGCGACGATGGCGAGTGGCACGATCCACTGGATGAGGCCGTCGACGCGCGGCAGGCGGAAGCCGCGCGGAAGTGAAACGCTGTCGATCAGGCTCATGACTGCGACACCCTGTGCTGCGGACGGAAGTCGCTGCCGACGGTCTCGCCGAAGGGACCGCCGTTGAAGTGCAGCTTGGCGACGTTGGTCGGCTGCTCCAGCGAGAGCAGCGGGAACACCAGCTCGGCGAAGCGATAGGCTTCCTCGAGGTGCGGGTAGCCCGACATGATGAAGGTATCGATGCCGAGATCCTGATACTCCTTGATGCGGGCGGCGACGGCCTTGGCGTCGCCGACCAGCGCCGTGCCGGCGCCGCCGCGCACGAGGCCAACGCCGGCCCACAGATTCGGGGCGATCTCGAGCTTGTCGCGCTGGCCGCCATGCAGCTGCGCCATGCGCTGCTGGCCAACGGAGTCCATGCGGGCAAAGTTCTTCTGCGCCTTGGCGATGGTGTCGTCGCTGACATGCTTGATCAGCTCGTCGGCAGCTCGCCAGGCCTCGTCATTGGTCTCGCGAACAATCACATGAAGGCGGATGCCGAAAGAGAGCTTTCGGCCGCGTGCGCTCGCGACCTCCCTCACCTTCGCGATCTTGTCGGCGACGAGCGCCGGCGGCTCGCCCCAGGTGAGATATTTGTCGACGGTGTCGACCGCGACGTCGATGCCGGCGTCCGACGAGCCGCCGAAATAAAGCGGCGGGCGCGGCGACTGCTCCGGAGGAAACAGCAGCTTGCCGTCCTCGATGCGGATGTGCTTGCCCTCGACATTGACGGTCTTGCCGGCGAGCAGGTCGCTATAGACGTTGAGGAACTCGCGGGTGACCTCGTAGCGCTCGTCATGGGCGAGGAAGATGCCGTCGCCCTTGTTCTCAACGGGATCGCCGCCCGTGACGACGTTGACGAGCAGCCGGCCGCCCGTGACGCGGTCGAGCGTCGCGGTCATGCGCGCGGCGACGCTCGGCGATTGCAGGCCGGGGCGAACGGCGACGAGATAGCGCAGCCGTTCGGTGAACGGCGCGACGCTGGAGGCGACGATCCAGGAATCCTCGCAGGAGCGCCCCGTCGGCAAGAGCACGCCGTAATAGCCGAGCTGATCGGCGGCCTGCGCGATCTGGCGCAGATAGTTGAAATTGACTTCGCGGCCACCGATGCCGGTGCCGAGATAGCGGCCGTCGCCGTGGGTCGGCAGGAACCAGAGGATGTTGGCGTTGGATTGGCTCATGGCTCTGCCTCTAGCCGTAGGACGTGCCGACCGCGGCGGCGACGATGCCGATCGACAGCATGACGGCCGCGATCAGACGCTGGATGATACGCCTCATGTTCAAACCCTTGTGCGTGGGAAGAGTGGTCGGCACGATCAGGCTGCCGGGTTGCGCCAGACGATGTCGCGGATCACGATCGGCTTCGGGATCAGGCCGAGCTTGTGGAAGCGGTCGGCGACGCCCTGCTGGGTCGTAACGATGTCGTCGGTGACGGGGCCGACCACGAAGGACGAGCGGTTGGCCGCGATGGTCTGGATATCCAGCGGAATGCCGGTCACGGCGGCGAGCGATTTGGCGACCTCGTCGCGGTGCTGCTCGGCCCATTTGGCGGTCGCGGTGGTGACGTCGACGATCTGTTGCAGGATCGCGCCGTGGTTTTTCGCGAAGTCGCGGTTGGCGATGTAGAAGGAGTTGGTCTTGGTGACCTCACGCGCATTGATCAGGATGCGGCCGTTCTGCTTGGTCTCGCCGATCGCAAAATACGGATCCCAGATCGCCCAGGCCTCGATGCTGCCATTGGCGAAGGCCGGGCCTGCATCGGGCGGCGTCAGGTAGACCGGAGTGATGTCGGCATAGGTGAGGCCCGCCTTCTCCAGCGTCTGCACCACGATATTGTGGGCGCTCGAGCCCTTGGTGAAGCCGACGCGCCTGCCCTTCAACTCCGTGATGATGCGGATCGGCGAGTCCTTGGGCACCAGGATGCCCTGCCCGTTGGTGATGGGCTGGCCGGCGGCATAGACAATCGCTGCGCCCGCGGCCTGCGCGAACACTGGCGGGGAATCGCCGACCGCGCCGTAATCGACGCTGCCGACATTCATCGCCTCCATCATCGGCGGGCCCGAGGAGAACTCGACCCACTTCACCTCGATGCCTTGCGGGGAAAAATGTTTTTCCAGCGCGGCCTGCTGGCGCGTGATGACCAGCACGCCGTTCTTCTGGTAGCCGATACGAATTTCCTTCACCGCGCCTTGCGCGATTACGGGCGATGCGAACGCAGCGGCGGCGGCCGTTCCGACGGAAAGCTTGAGAAAGTCACGACGCTGCATTCATCACTCCCGGCCGGGTGCGGCCGTCGTTCATTGCGATGCGGGAATGATGGTGTGGGTCAGCGGAGCTGTCGAGACATCGGGAAAAATAGCGATGCGCACACTGCGCGCGTGGCGGCAGGCATGATTAATCTTTCAATCGCCTGCGATGATGCAGACGGAATTTTTCCGCACACGAATGTGAGAGCGGCGCGGATTTTTGTCCGACGCTTGTGCGATCGGAACAAAAACGCGAAAACAACCCCATGCACAGTAGCCGGGGCGTACGAAATCGATGAATTGCTGATTATCCGAACGCCGTTTGACACGTCGGGCAAAACAGGGGCATAATGCCATCGTCGCGGACTGAGGGCTGAGGAGCGCGAAGCTCCCTCCCCCCCTCTGCTGTCATTCCCCGCGAAGGCGGGGAATCCAGTACGCCGTGGCGTCTCCGTATCCAACGACTGTCTCTGGAATACTGGATCGCCCGCCTTCGCGGGCGATGACACCGAATTTGTACGATGGAACGCGTGCGACAACCCTGTTCATGCGCATAGCCCCTCGCCGGCCTATTGCGACCACCTCACCGGCAAATTCTGCAAGCCCCGGAAGGCCCAGCCGCCGATCCGGACCGGTTCGTCGTTGGCAAGTTCAAGACGACTCGCACGCGCGAACACCGTCGGCAGGGCGACGTCGGCGATCATCGCGCGCGAGGCGAAGGCGCCGGCGCAGAAATGCGGACCGGCGCCGAAGGCGACGCTCTTGGACGTGTCGCGTCGCAGGTCGAACTGGTCGGCGCGCTCAAAATGCGTCTCGTCGCGATTGGCGGAGCCGAACATCAGGAACACGCGCTCATCCAGCTCGAAGGATACGTCGCGAATGCTCCAGGGCCTCGCGATACGCCGCGGCGACATGCCGATCGGCGAGATCCAGCGGGCGTATTCCTCGAAGGCCTGGAGCCAGGACACTTCACCGCGCCTGATAAGATCGAGCTGGTCGGGATGGGTCAAGAGCGCCCATACGGTGCCGGCGATCGCCTTGCGCGGCTCGTTCTGGCCACCCGAGATCGCGAGTTTTACATTTGCGCGCACGCTCTCCATGGCCATGCCGGAGGCAAGAAGAACGCCCAAAATGCTCTGGTCGGGATGCCTACGCATCACCGGCAGGATGTCGTCGATCGCCGCGTCGATGCCTGATGTCGCCGCGTGGCAGCGTGCCTCGACCGCGGGATCGCCGGCATAATTGGCGATTCCCTCGATCATGCCTTGCGACCACGCATCCATGTCCTCAAAGCGGATGTTGGTGAGGCCGGTGATCGACTTCAGGCACTCGCCGGAGAACGGCAGCGCGAAGTCGCGCATGAAGTCGATCCGCCCGGGCACGACGCCATCCATGATGCGGTCGGCATGGGCCTGGAACAGCGCGGTCCAGTGCGCCTTCACCGTCCTCGGCGAGATCGTCGGAAACATCGCGCGCCGCTCGACCTGATGCGCCTCGCCGTCCTTGCGCATCATGTTGTGGCCCATCAGGCGGTTCATCAGGCCCGCGGGCTGGTGCGAGGAGAACACATCGATCTGCTTCTCCGAGATCGAGATGTCGTCGCGGCTCGTCAGCAGCGTCGAGCCGAGCTGCGGCACGAACGCGATCGGCGCCTCCTTGCGCATTTTGGCGAGCATCGGATAGGGATCGGCCCAGAATGCAGCAGGGTCGATGTCGATGCGCGGCGCGGTGCTCAAGGCGGTCTCTCCCCTGGGATTCTCGCTTCCTCCAGGCGAGACTAGCGAAATCCGGGGCCGGCGTCTGTCCCTAGCAATAGGGACAGACGGTCTCTGGCCGCGTCGTCCAAGGTCGAGCACGCGCGCGGTTCGATGACGAAGTCCGCATGCCCACGACACCGGGCATCGACGATACATGAGCGAGTGTTCGCCTAAAGGCCAAAATCCTCATCCGCGCGCCGTGCGGTCTGCCGCTTGCTACAGGGCACGCGGCAACGGAATGGCGGACGAGAAAACATTGTCCGGATCGTAGCGGCGCTTTACTTCCATCAATCGTTTCGCATTGCCGCCATAACTATGCCGGGCGCGATCGGGATCGTTGGGGCCGAGCAAGTTTGGATATCCGCCAGGCAGCGCCGCCGCGAAGGCCTGGCGGGTGGAGCGCGCCCAATCTCGATGCAGTGGCTCGTCCTCGGCGTCGGCCCGGTCGGGGAAGGTCGCGAGCATCTCGACCAGCACATGATCACGGCGGAGACCGAAGGCCGTCGCGGCCTCCGGGACACCGGATGCCGCGCCCCTGAACTCGTGGGTGAAGATGGCGCAGCCCGGCGATACCGCCGCTTCCATCGCATCGACGAACGTGTCGATGCATCTGCGGTCGAACACGGGCAACGAGCACGTCTCCATGACAGCCCGCAATCCATCGACGAGGTAGGGATCGAACACGCCGAGCAGCGCGCCGTAGGATTTTCTTTCGATCCGGCCGGCGAGCAAGGTCCCTAGCTTGAGAAAGGGTTCAAGCTTGGCCCCGCCTTCTTCCGGTCGGCCGCTCCAGGCTGGAATCAACATGACCGCAACCGTGCCCGAGGGATCGGCGACGAGCCCCGCCTGCACCGTCAACTCATCCGGTGCCGATGCCGTCAACGAAGCGCATCCTTCGAGTACGGCGCGCGCCTCGGCAAAGGGATAGACCAGCAGACCGGAAAGGACGTTCGGCAACTCATGCACGCGGTGACGCATCTGCGTGACCACGCCGAAATTGCCGCCGCCGCCCCGCAGCGCCCAGAACAGGTCGGCATCGTTGTCGTCATCCGCAGACACGATTCGTCCGTCCGCCAGCACCACCTGTGCGGCGAGCATATTGTCGAGCGCGAGCCCGAAACGTCCGATCAAGGGGCCGTAGCCGCCGCCGAGCGTGAGCCCGGCCATGCCGACGCAGGAGACGGAGCCCGCCACGACAGCAAGGTCGGCTGGGTCCGTCACCGCCGTGACGTCGGCGACGCGGGCGCCGCCGGCAATCGTGACGAAGCGATGGTCGGAGCCGAGCACCACGTGTCGCATGTTGCTCAAGTCAATGACGATACCGTTGCAGAGAGCTCGGCCCGCCCAGTCGTGGCCGCCACCGCGAACCGAAAGCGGCAGCCCGTGCTCGCGCGCAGCACGAATGGCGGCCTGCACGTCGGCAGCGGATTCGCAGTGCACGACGGCCCGAGGCGAAACGTCGGTTTGCTTTGCCCAGAGACCGGTTGCGGCGACATAGCGTTCGCTTCCAGGCAACGAGACGCGCCCGGCGATTTTACCACTCAGGCCCAGGAACGCGCTTTCGATGGAATCCGACATGGTCTTGCTCTCCGTTGATTTCGCGCGAGCGGAACATTTGGCGCGACTGACGACCGGTTTACGGAGAAGCGGACAGACGTTCGTGAAGATTCCTGCTCTTTTGCGAGAGCAATCAGGCGAGCTCCGAGGGCGCGACGCCGTGTACACGGCGGACCCATCGCGACAAATGGCTTTGATCTGCAAACCCGGTCTCTGCCGCAATTTCAGCCAGTCCCATGCGCCCGTCCCGGATGTGCTGGACCGCCGCGTGAAGGCGAAGATGGACCACATAGCGATACGGCGTCATGCCGACGGAGCGGGCGAACACACGCGAGAAATGGAACTCACTGCGGCCAATCAGTGCGGCAAGCTCGGCCACCTGGATCGGCTCTGCGATGTGGGCAAACACGTAATCCCTGATCCGCTCCAGCGCGTATCGGCCCAGCCTGCCGCGGGATGAAGCGGGTGGATTTGACGTATGGCCAACCAGAAGGCGGCCGATGAGACGGCTCGCAACCTCACTCCAGAACAAGGGGCCGCGCGGATAACCACCCGCAACTTCTGATTCCAGCTGCCGCGCCGCCCGGAGAAGGGATTCATCGTATCCAGAGACGCGCTCGCACAATTCTGCATTAGGGACGTGATCTTCTGCCGACGCGAGCGCTAGCCGGCGTGGCTCCACCGCGATGAGCAGCACGTCCGCCGATTGGTTGCTTTCAGCCTCACAATCAATACCTGCGGGACCGATCGCGAGCGCGCCGGCGGCTGCTTCCTGCTTCGCGTGCAGCCCGGCCATACGGCATTCAATCCGCAGCGACGACGGCGACATCTGGAAGTAGATCAGATGCTGGAGCGCAGTCGCGCGGAAATAGGCTCCCCCGTCGAATCGCACGCGAAATGCGCGGACGCCGCTCTCGCCGGCAGGTCTTTCAGCGTGAAGCAGTTGCGGGGGACGGCCATCCTTCTGCGCCCAGCGTAACTTTCCGAGTTCCCTCATCGCAGCGAAAGCCCTGTTGGAGATAGCAGCCAATAATCCCGCAAATTGAGGTGTGGAAACCTGAAGGGAAAGAGTTTCGAAGAACCATGACGCACACGTGAGAACGCGTGATCACCATGCGCGATTTCGAATGAAGCTCCCGCAAGGCCGCCTGCGCGGCCACATCCTGAAATTCCAGAAGATCAAGGATTTGGAGCAGAGTGGCGAGCCAGCTCGTTGCGATTGCCGCAAGGTGACGGCGGAAGTCGTCGCTTCACTCGATAGCCTCGTCGGCAAGGGCGAGCAATGAGGGTGGTATCGCCACGCCTAGCGCCCTTGCGGTCTTGAGGTTGATCACGAACTGAAATTGAGTCGGCTGCTGGACCGGCAGATCGCCAGGACTGGCACCTTTGAGAATCTTGTCGACATATTCCGCGGCGCGTTGGTACGCGTCCTTCAGTACAGGGCCATATGTCAGCAGGCCACCTGAGCGAGCATACTCGACAAAGCCGGTCATTGTGGGAAGTCGCCGTCTGTTTGCCTGATCGATGACCGTCTCCCGAAGGGTGACGGTGACCGGGTCCTCGATAACAATGACACTTGTCGCACCGGATGCGACAAGCGCGTCCATCCTGGATTCGGTCAACTCCGCCGCGTTTCGTATCTCCAGGGGTTCGAGCCTTATGCTTTCCATATCAGCTGCCGCCTTCAACTGTCTTAGAGCCAGAGCACTGTATGGCGTGTCTGGGTTCAGGAGCACGCCGACAACGCGCTGCCCCGGAATGCACGCCAGCAACAACTGAAGCTGCTTGCCTTTCAAGTCGGTGGATTGACCGCTAAGGCCTGTTGCATTCCCTCCTGGTCGCGACAGGGATTGCACCAGGCCAGCCCCGATTGGATCGCCGACGGTCGAAAACACAATGGGAATAGTCTCAGTCGCTGCTTTGAGCGCTTTGGGCGCCAGCGTTCCCCAACCCGCCACCAGCACATGCGGTTTCAATTGCACAAGTTCGTTGGCCAGTGCGGCGAGTCGCCCGGGGTCCCCCTCGGCGGACCGGTGTTGGAAGAAGAGGTTGCGGCCTTCGAGATAACCCAACTTGTGCAATGGTCCAAGGAGTTGAGAGCCATCCGCGTCCGGTTCAAGCGTTAGCAGTGCGACCCTGTAGACTCTCGATTCGGCATGCGCCCTGACTGCACATGACGTGCACAAGCCTCCCAGCATCCAGATAAATTCGCGCCGCCTCATCGCCGCCCCAAACCCACGTTGAGCACAATCGGTCTGCGGCGCTTCCGGACCGCTCATTTCGGATAGGATCGGCCCAGAACGCAGCCGGGTCGATGTCGATGCGCGGCGCTCAAGGCTGGCTCCCCTGGGTTCTTGTTTCCTCCAGGCGAGACTAGCGCACCACCGCGCCGGCGTCTGTCCCTAGCGATAGGAACAGACAGATGATGCGACTGAAGCCGCCAGCCCTGCCGGCCATCGTCAGTTCAGCACACGCTCTGCTACTTCAGAGCCAGGCTGACGGTTGGGGCGTCGACCGTGACGCTGGGAAGGGACCCTGCAGTTTGCGACAGCGCCGGACTGCCCGATCCACAAATCAACAAAGCAACGCAAAAAGAGGGGACAAATGCACGTGACGAGAACCTCATGACGACGGCTCCCTATACCCAACCCCAAGCTACTCGCTTTGGTTGAAAGCTACAAGATCGTCGCAGATGGATACGAGCAAGCGCCGGAGCTTGCCGCCGGTGGCTTGAATGTTTGCTTGTCCTCAGTTGCAGGCACGGAGGACCGAACTACTGCGCCTCGGCGATCTTCGGTCCGGATGACAGCATCTGCGCGTTGGCCGCCAGGGGCCGCTTCGATGGAGATGCCGGGTCCGGCAACCGGAACGCGGCGTCGGTCGGCGCGCCCTGGGAAGGCCGGCGGGCTACGGTTGCCGGAAGCACGATCACCTTCGCTCCGACTTTCACCCGCTCATAGAGGTCCACGACGTCGTCATTGGTCAGCCGGATACAGCCGGACGAAACCCGCTTCCCGATCGTATCGGGATTGTTGGTGCCGTGAATGCGATATTCGGTCTCGCCCAGATACATCGCACGGGCGCCGAGCGGGTTGCCGGGACCGCCTGCCATGAACCGCGGCAGATAAGGCTGACGCCCGATCATCTCTGTGGGCGGATGCCAATCCGGCCATTCAGCTTTGCGGGCCACAGTCTGCTCACCGGACCATGTGAAACCTTCGCGGCCAACACCGATGCCGTAGCGCAGCGCCTGCCTGTCGTTCAGGACGAAATAGAGGAACGTGTTCTTGGTATCGATGATCACGGTGCCCGGTGCCTGGTGGCTGGCGTAATCAATGACCTGCCGGACCAATGCTCCGGGACCGTCGGCGGCTTTTGGTGGCTCGACCAGAGGCGCCGGGGCGGGGGCCGGAATCGGAGCTGGCGCTGGAGCCGGAACTGCCGCTGATGCACGAACTGGAGTTGCCACGTAAACGGGCGTTGACGACGCCCGGGCTTCCTGCGCGGAGGGCTTCCGTGCCGGTTGCTCGCTCGCCGGGCGAGTCAGCAAACCGTACCCCAACGCGGCGACGGCCACGACGCCAATAGCAACTCTCGCGGCCATTGGGAGTGCGAACGTCTCCGCCTTTCCACGTTTGGCGCGCTTAGCCATATCTTTCCCCAGGTCACTCTGTCCAAGAGAGGTACCCAGCAAAATTTAAGAAACTTCGAAGCGATGTCGCTCAGACGGGAGCCGTTCGCTATGGTTAACGCGAACTCATGTTCGGCATTTGGCGTACCGCTGGAAATGTCGCGACGAGGACGATGCGTTTCTCATCGCGAAAACCAGCGTGGGTGACAGGTTGCAACAGGACTTATTTCTCGAAGCCTCGCCTCTGCCGCCCTACCCTCCGTGCTCCACCCGCAATCTACCAGCTTAGCGAACCGGCGGAACTTTCCCGATCGACTGCGTCCCCGCTGACATCCGCTCGCGCTGGATGCCGATCGCGTTCAGTAACCGCGCGACGCCGATCATCATCAGCACTCCGGCAACACTCACCACGATCTGCATCGCAAGCCCCTCCGAGAGGTCGAGCAGCGTAAGTTGGCTGGCGAGCGCCAGAAGGACGCCGAGACAATAGATCGGCAGCGAATTCTCGCCACAGCACTTCGCGCAGCTCAGCACCGGCGTCGATAGCGCGTCCCAATTCCGCGGAATGAATCGTAGCGCCACAATTGCAAGAGCCACAAAATGCAGCAGCCGTATCGGACTGAGATTCGATTTATCCAGTGGAAATGGCAGGTCCCTCAAAATTTGCGCGACCAGCGGCGCGATGCTCCAACTCTGCGCAAGGACTAGGCCGAAAACCAGATAGAGGACGGCCAGAACAAGCGTCAAGCGCGACATCACCCACGGCCGGAATTTCTCTCCCTCAATGACGCACCATGCGCCCAGCACGATCAGAAACTGCCAGGCCAGCGGATTGAAGAACCAGACGCCGCTGGGCCAGGCGGGAACTCTCCAACCAAAGACGTGCACGAGCGCGTAGAGCAACAAGGACACCCCAAGCGTGACGTTCGGCGCTCGCAGCAGCAGCCACAGCAGCGGCGCGAACAGCACGTGAAAAATCACAAAAACCGGCAGGACGTCGGTGTTGACAGGCCGGTATTGCAGGATTGCGGCGTGCGCAAGCGTCGCGCCCGGACGTTCGAGCAGAATTCGCGTATTGCTCCCGTCGGCGAGATCATCGCTGCCCGCAAGGTAGACCAGAATAGCGCAAGCGAGTGTAAGCAGCAGAAACGCCGCGTAGATGTCCCATCCCCGGCGCAGCGAACGGCCGATCATGCCGCTCCAGCCCTCGCGCTCACGCGCCCTGCCGTAGGCCAGCGCGCAGGTCACGCCCGAGAGGAACATGAAGATCTCGGCGGCATCGCAGAAACCGTAGTTGCGCGGTGTCAGCCAGCTCCCGATGTTATTGGGAACATGATCGAGAAAGATCCACCATAACGCGATCCCGCGACAGACATCGATACGCAGATCGCGGCCGGCCGCTCTGAACTCCGGCGGAGTTTCGCCGAACAATCGCGTCGAGGTTTGAGTTCGATCGTCCATCTGTTGGCCCGCGCTCGCGCCTCATAGGGTCGATAACGCGCTCCAGCTATCCGATGGGTGATGGGGGCTCCTTCGTCGCCCAGCTACTCCTTCGAGCGCCAGGGTCGGGAGGATCATCGTCCTCCCAAGGCGCTTCCAGGACTTTATCGCCAACGCCCCGTATCAAAAGTTGGCTTCGCATTTCGGTGAGGCGGGCCCGGCAGTACTCGCGATAAAGCATGTCGAGTATGATGGACATGATCGAACCTCTTCCTGATCGCCACGTCGACGTCCCATGTGACAGATTTCGACCATTTCATCCGGCAGCTAAAAAGGAATAGTGCCGGGAAGTAATCTGTGTCCGACGACCTTAAAGGTGATGCGGCGATCAAGGCACGATAGGAAACCGGATCAGAGCACAGTGTTGTTCTGCAGAACTTCTGCCCGCGGGCCAATGAGCCCGATCAGTCGCGAGCAGCGCAATAAAGTTGGATCTGGTCTTCCAGACTGCCAGGGATGTTCAAACCGGATCCGATGGCAGCAATTTGAAATAGAGCCATTACAATCATCTCCTCTTAAAGGAGATATTTGCACGCGGCATTTGCAATCAAAAATTGCTGCAATTTTCTGGTCGCCACGTGAGCCAGTTCACATCAGCATCTATCACAGGTGAATGAGACTAGCAGACAAACGAAGTAGCTTCTTGGAATCCTGCGTACCTGAGGAGACGGTCGGTGCGCGAATTGCAAAATACGGATACCGGCAGCTGGCCTGCCGCAGCATTTTGACGCAGTCGCTTACCAAGGCTGGAGGTCCCCATGTCTACGGACGCAGCCAATTTCGTAACGCATCGATTCTCGACGCGCGAGCATCCGGAGCGGATGCGACTTCCACTATGGCGCGAGAGGTTTGTGCGGGGAATAGTTCACGTAGATATCGAACCTCTAACGGACGTTCCGTTTCAAGCCGACGCAACATTGCAAGCGCTCCGGGGGCTACGCACGCTCGCACTGAAAGGCTCTCCCATGCGCTTCAAGCGCTTGCGGGCAAGCGTTACTGACGGCGAGGACTCGATCGGCCTCATCGTCAGCTTACCCGGCAAAAGTCGTTTGTCGCAGCGCGGCCGCGACATCGAGCTTTGCGCCGGCGACGCAATCTCGATTCTGCATTCGGAGCCCGCTACCGTCACCTATATCGACGGAATATTATTTGGTCTGGCGGTACCCCGCGAGGCGCTTGCGCAGCGCGTGACAGACATCGAGAGCCTCGCCATGCGGCCGATTCCTCAGCGGAATGAAGCCCTCCGCCTCCTCATGACCTATCTGAAGTCAGCATTTAAGGAGGGGGCTCTGGCCGCCCCCAAGCTGCGTGATGCGGTCGTAGCTCACACCTGTGATCTTGTTGCGCTCGCGGTCGGCGAGCGCGCTCCCTTGGGCGAGAGCGATGCGAGTGCGGTCGTGGCCGCGCGCCACGGCGCCGTACTCGACTACATCGCGGCAAATTTTCAGAAGCCTGGGCTTAGCGTCGAGGAGGTCGCTCATCGCCAAGGCATCTCACCTCGCTATCTGCAGCGCCTGATGGCGTTATCAGGATCGTCGTTCACCGGGCACGTGAATGAGCTACGTCTCCAACTTGCGTTCAAACTGTTGACCGAGGCCCGCGCCGGCGCGCAGCTAATTTCCGATATCGCGCTGGAGGTCGGCTTCTCGGATGTTTCGCATTTCAATCGCCTGTTCCGAGCTCGCTTCGGCGATTCGCCGCGTGGGGTTCGTTACGCCGACAGGGATCCCGGCCGAGCCACGTGCCCCTGATCGGCGCGCGCGCGAGATCCTGCTAGCGAATGTCCGCATTGGGCAAGAAGCGACGATCCTGGCCGCAGACTACCTGTACGCTTTGCGCTCGGAAGCCGATATCGCGGACTTGGAGTTCGCGTTAGTTCAGGCTGCACGGCCTCGCGAGCGGACCCAGCACGATCGCAAACAATTCGTTCGGCGAGGAGATGCCGAGCCGCTCATAGGCGCGCTTGAAGCGCCGGTCTGAGGTGTCAGGGCATCAACGCCGCTAAGTTCGCGGCGCCGGCTGCGACGGGGATGGCGTAGCAGGCTGCTGCGAAGATGGAGCAGGAGGTTGCTGCTGCGGAGTGGTGACCGTCTGCGGATCGCCGCCACCATGCGGGACACATGTCCCCACATTGCTCAGCAGCCGCTTGGCCTCAACATCGCGGGCCTTCTTGTAGTCCCTGCGCCGGTCGATCCTAGCCGCAGCCATGCGGTCCCACGCATCGAACGCATCGGCATAGTGCTGCCGCATCTGCTCCTCGGCGGCGAGACAGTCGCTGAACTTATCGAACACCAGATCGGTGTTGACGGGCGAGACCCCGCCTACCAGAACCACCAACATCCATTTCATAGATTCCGCCTACGTTCGTGCCCGCTCACCGGGAACGACGAGGCATCGGCAAAGTTCCGAAGCACGGGGCGTTGCCCGCCTGTCTCGACCCCAAGAAATTGCTGGAGCCGGCGATCCGAACCAGAATGGAGGGGATGGGCTTAGTTACAGACTTCAACACTTTCGCCAGTGTGCGTGTTGGCACTCCCGCCGCCCCTGCGAAACTCCAATCGGCAACCTTTGGATACTGGTCGGCAACCGGCGCTATTGCAAACGATCTGTCCGCTCGTCTGCGGCTTCGCCGGTGTAGCCTCGATTTTCCTACGCTCCGCATCCCGCTTCGTCGCATCTTCGCGCGTGGCGACCGGCTTCTTGTCTTGGACCTTCTCGCATTCGTTGTCGTCGTTGACGCGATAGCCAGCGCGGCATGCGATCTTGACGCAGGCATCTCCATCTGCCCTGAAACCATGATCGCACACCAGCGGACAGACGCGGCTTGACCGGGCCTTGATCGCGTCCAGCGCATCGGCGCTTGCGAGCGTCGTATCAAGCTTCGTTCCGGCGTACTTGTTGAACAGTGCCAGGGAGCGTTGTGACTTGGCGCTCCACTCGCCATTCTCCAGATTGGCAAGACAGCCGACGCGGCGAAGTTCGGACTGGACGGACTTGGCGAGCTCTCGCGGCGACTGCACCGGTTCAGCCGAAGGTGCGGGCGATGGGAGGGCCGCAACCTTCTGGTCAGCTTCGGAGCCGCTTTTCTTCTCTGCTGCCTGCTTGTCGGCCAGAGCCTTCGCAACAGCGGCCTCAATCTCCTTACGCCGTTGCTCGGCTGCGGCGGCTTTTGCCTCCTCGACTTGCTTGGCCTTCTCGGCGGCGACCCGTGCATCCTCGGCAGCCTTGGCCGTGGCCGCGGCCTTGTCCTGTTCGGTCTTCTTCGCGCGGTCGGCGGCCAGGCGTGCCTTTTCGTCTTCGGCCTGCCGAGCCTTCTCGACCGCCAGTGCGCGAGCTTCCTCCGCTGCAATCTTGTTGAGTTGCCCCTTGGCAAGCCCGGCATAGAAGCCATCCGGGTATTGGGCGAGGAAGACGTTCCAGCCATCACGGGTGCCGAGTTGCAGGGCAAGCTCATAGTTCCGGCGTATCGCGTCATCCGGGCTGGCCTGAGGCCCACCGGAAATCGGCTTCGCAGCAACGAGCGCCACATCATCGCCGCCAAGCGAACCGTAGACATACGGCTCCTGCTTGTAGCTGGTGTTCTTCAAAACATCGTCTCGGACGAAGCCGAACGCCTTCCGCAGATCGAGCCCGGGCGTCGGCAGCCGCTCGACCAGCGCTGCGGCGAAGGGGCTGTTCCTTGAGTCGCCGTCGGAAGCCGTGGACCCGGCCTTCGCTGCGAAAGCTATCATGGTGTTCGGGCTGGTTGGCTCGACCTTGGCAAGGCCGCGTCCGATGGCACGGGCAGCAACCGTTCGCTTCATGGTCTTGGCGAAGGGGTTATCGCGGCAAGCATCAAGGATGATGAGCCGAAGCTGCTTGGCAGGCTCAACGGCGAACAGCGCACGGTCAAGTCCCACGGTCTCATCGAGAACGTCGCTGTCGGTTTCAAGAGCCGCATCGGTCGGTATCAGGTAGTTGGTGCCATCAAGCTCGATGCCGTGACCGGCATAGTAGATGACGGCAACCTCAGCATCTCGCGCGCGTCCGCCGAAGTCGCGCAGTGCCTTGCGCATCTCGGAAGCATTCAGATCGGTCCTGATGTCGATCCAGTCGAACCCGGCCTTCTTGAACATGCCCCCGACCAAGGCGGCATCGTTCGCGGGGTTGGAGAGCTTGGGTACGCTCTTATAGGCCGAGTTGCCCATCACTAGCGCGACGCGGCGCTCCGCATATGCTGAGCCGCACATCAGCCAAATCGAAACAAACAAAGAAAACCAACGAAAAGCGCCCATTACAGTCCCCGACAATATGTGCGCAGCCTATGCACAGCCTGCCGAAAGGCAAGCAGCCAATCTGTGACGTCCATCACATTTCATGCAATTTCGAGGCTCGGGCTCAGTGCGCAAACGTCGCTCCGGCTCAAAAGCGATGATCCTGGCGGCAGACTGCATGTCCGCTTTGCCCTCGAGAGCAGATGTCGCTGAGTTGGAATCTCCCTCAGTTCAGGCCGCGCGGACCCGCCAGCAGACCCAGCACGATCGCAAACAACTCGTTCTGCGAGGAGATGCCGAGCCGCTCATAGGCGCGCTTGCGGTAGGTCAGGGTCGAATGCAGGCTGATGCCGAGGGCCTGCGAGATCGCCTCGGAGCTGAAGCCGAGCAGGATGCGGCGGCACACCTCCTGCTCGCGCGGCGTCAGCGCGGAGAGCGGCGCGCGCGTTGCGAACAGTGCGGCGAGGTTCTGGTCTGGCGTCGCAGTGGCCATCTGCTGGAAATGACGTGCGACGCTGGCGCCGATTGCCGGCGCGATCGTTTGCAGCCGCGCACGCTCGGCATCGCCGAAGCGCCCCTGAGACGTGATGCGGTAGAAATTGACATAGAAGCAGGTGTCGCCGGTCCAGATCGCGGTGGCGCATTTATCGACGATGTCGGAATCGTTGAAGAAGATTTTTCGATAGCGCGCACTGTACATGCGCGGCGCGAACAAGGGCAGCATGATCGGCGCACCGCCCTCGCCCTCGAACAGCGCATCGCGATTGGGATCGGATTCGTGGAATTGCCCGGCATAGGCCGCGCCGAGATCGGCGCCGGTCGGGATGTTGCCGGCATCGAGCAAACAGCTCGCCGCGCCGGCGCGGCTCAGCGCGAACACCATGCAATGACCAACCCCGGCCTGCCGGCGCAGCGTGTCGATCAGGACCTTTGGGAAGTCGGGGTGGCCGATGGCGAGCACTGCGGACGTGACGTCAGCCGCCGCCAAGCCTGAGCCCGCCCCATAGGACCGCATCGTTTCCTCCGTCAGACGCCTTTTGCCGGAGGATAGCAGCAAGAGAATTTTACCGGAAGTCGGCGAGGCCGGCGTAGGCAGCGGCGGGGTCGACCGATTCCGATTCACTAGTCAAAGCCAACCTAAGTATGCCCCCTTCATACCCGTGCGCAATGGCGCCATCCGAGTGCCCGATGCTACCAATCAATCGAGAGTGCAAAGCAACGGAACCGGTCTTGCGAGCCGGCAGTTGCGGGGCAAGGTCGGCGGCGTAACGCCCGCCGGCTTTTCTCGACCTTTAGATTTTACGCACGATCTATCCGGGAAACCGCTTCGCACTTTTCCGGATCACGCTTTAGCGGCGCGTTGCCGCTCAATTGGTGTCTACTGCCACGCTTGGCCGCAGAGAGTACGCCATGAAAAACATCACCGATCTCCTGATGCGGTTCTGGCAAGGAAGCCAGTCCACGTCCAATACCGAGGTTGCGGCAATCGCCGAAAACCGAGATCGATCCAGCATGGCTGATTTCGTCCGCATCCTGCAGTCCTACGATCAGGACCAGTACGGCAGGAGCTAAAGCGCGATGAGGTCATGATAACTCGTCATCGCGCTTTGGCTTGTTGTTTGCGCTTATCGCATGAGACGTTCAGCCCACTGGCCCCGGTGTCCAATCGTCCCCTGAAAGCGGGCTGACCTTGACGTCCTGGATCACTCCGCGCTCGAGGCTTGGATCGAAGTGCCGCATCGTGCGCTCGTTGAAGTCGATGATGCGGCCGGGCCTGAGTGGTCCCACATCATTGATCTTGACGATGACCTTCTTGCCGACGGCCTCGACGAGGGCATATTTCGGCCTCTCACCAAACAGGACCCCACCAAATTTCCTGCGCAAGCTCGTCTTGATGGCCGCCGTCCACTCCGACGGATTATAGCGCTCGCCGGAAGCTGTGCTCGGCCCGCCCTCCTCCTTGCCGGGCTTGAATGGATTGTACATGGATGCAGCGCCGACGACTGCATTTCCGGACGCGGCATCAACGACGGTGCTTGAAGGAACCCCACGCGTTTCACCCCGAGCAACGGTAACAGAAACGGCAAGCGCAACCAGGGCGCCGCAAACTGCGGCGCTCGAGCGGAACGACATCATAACTCCTGTGATTTTTTAGATCGCCGGTTCCCGACACCGCAAACAGCGCAAGCGAACGCGAACGCGTTCATCAAGCTTGCACCGGACTTTTACGGACTCGTGCCAACCCCTTGGCTATGGAACCGTCGTGCGAACCAAAGTGGTTCCCACGCAGTGTTTTACGTTGTCGCCGGTTAAGACAGAGAATGCGTCAGCAACATGACCTGACGAACGGCCTACTCCGCCGCCGCCTTGGCTGGTGCGACATTGATCGCGAGCTTGCCGTAGCGATCCGTGAAAGCCTCTGTGTCGATCTCTTCGAGCTTGATCTCGCCGCTCATCACGCCCTGCTTCCACGCGGCCTGCGCCGGATCGTTCTGGAATTCCGGCATCACCTCGCGGCCGAACAGCTCGAGCGATTCGCAGATGTGCTCGTGGCTGTTCTTGCCCGCTTGATTCAGCAGAATCACCTGATCGATATGCGAGGTCTGGAAGCGCTTCAGCTTCTTTCGGATCGTCTCGGGCGAGCCGATCAGACCGCCGCGCAGCGCCGCCTCCTGCGCTTCAGGGTTGTCGCGCTTCCACTTGTTGTACTCGTCCCACATGTTGACGGTGTAGGGCGCAGGCCGCTGACGGTTCTGCGAGGCGCCGTAGAAGCGCAGCGCAAACTGGAAGAAGGTGGCGCCGTCGGCGCGGGCGCGCGCCTCCTCGTCCGTCTTCGCGCACATGAAGAACGACACCAGCGCCATGTTCGGATTGATCTCGTAGTCGGCAAGCTTGTGCAGCCGCTTGGTCATGGCGTTGTAGTAGGCATGCACCCAGGCATGCGCGGCATCGGCGCTGACGAACTGGAAGCCGAGCGCGCCAAAGCCGTGACGGCCGGCGCGCTCGATGGTCGGCAGTTGCGAGCAGGCCATCCAGAGCGGCGGATGCGGCTTCTGCACGGGCTTGGGCACGACGTTGCGCAAGGGGATGTCGAAATATTTGCCGTGGTGCTCGGACCCTGCGTCCTTGAACATCGGGAAGATCGCGGCGACGGCCTCCTCGAACACCTCCTTCTTGGTCTCCATGTCGCGGCCGAACGGCGTCAGCTCGGTGATGGAGGCGCTCTCGCCCATGCCGAATTCGCAGCGGCCGTTGGAGAGCAGGTCGAGCACCGCAACGCGCTCGGCGACGCGCGCCGGATGATTGGTCGTGAGCTGGAGGATGCCGTGGCCGAGACGGATGTTCCTGGTGCGCTGGCTTGCGGCCGCAAGGAAGGATTCCGGCGACGGCGAGTGCGAGTATTCTTCCAGGAAGTGATGCTCGACGACCCAGGCATGGTCGTAGCCGAGCTTGTCGGCGAGTTCCATCTGCGAGAGGGCATTCTGGTAGAGGGCGAGCTCGTCCCCGGCGACCCAGGGCCTCGGCAGCTGCAGCTCGTAGAAGATGCCGAATTTCATGACGCCTCTCCCAGTTCTCTTGCCCGGTTGTTCTTGTTGCGCTCATCTTAGTGGGCGAGGCGGCGCTGTCTACGGAGCAGCAATTCCGCCGCGCGGGAGATCGATCCTTCGCCTGCGCATCATGCTCAGGGCCGGTCCTGGCGCGGGCCTGCACGGTGCGTCGAACCCGACAGCTTGATCCAGATCAACGCGTTAGCGGCCCTGCTGCATCTAAAATGCAGCAAGGCAACGGCCCGGATGCCGTCCCGATTCTCGATACCATTTCAGAGAGACCGAATATGTCGGCCCCTGACGACACGACCTCGTGCGTGCGCCGTAAGCGCATGGAGATTTTCGCCTTCCTGTTCCTGACCGCGGTCGTGATGCCCGTCCTCGCGGTCGGAACGGTCGGCTCCTACGGCCTCGGCGTCTGGATCTACCAGATGTTCGCCGGTCCTCCCGGCCCGCCGCCCTCCCCGCATTGATCCCGACAAGCGAAAGACAGGCATCATGGCCCAAACCACACTCAACCGCCGCGCACTGATCACCGGCCGGGTGCTCAGCGCCGAGCGCGTTATCTCCCCGCCCGGCTGCGAGATCGCCAGCATCGTCGTGCAGGCGCGCCCCGAGCGTCTTTCCGAGTTGGAAGCCGAGATCGCTGCGCTTCCCGGCTGCGAAATTCACGGACGAGACCCGCGCGGAAAACTCGTCGTCGTGACCGAGGCGCCGGATGCCGGCAGTCTCGGCACCCTGCTCAACACCATCCAGTCGCTGCGCCACGTCTATTCCGCGGCGCTCGTCTTCCACGCCATCGAAACGACTTAAGGGCCGGAGAGCCATCATGACATCGCCGAAGCTCGACCGCCGCCAGATGCTCAAGCTGGAAGCCGCCGCGATCGCGGCCGCCGCTGCCGGCATGCCGGCACCTGCGCTTGCCGCCAATCTCGTCACCGAGCGCGACAACAGCGAATTGAAATGGGACAAGGCCGCCTGCCGCTTCTGCGGCACCGGCTGCTCCGTGATGGTCGCGACCAAGGACAATCGCGTCGTCGCCACCCATGGCGACATCAAGGCCGAGGTCAATCGCGGCCTCAACTGCGTCAAGGGCTACTTCCTCTCCAAGATCATGTACGGCCACGACCGCCTGACGCAGCCGATGCTGCGCAAGACGGGTGGCAAATACGACAAGAACGGCGACTTCACGCCCGTCACCTGGACCGAAGCCTTCGACATCATGGAGGCGAAGTGGAAGGAGGCGATCAAGAAGCGCGGGCCGAACGGCGTCGCCATGTTCGGCTCCGGCCAGTGGACGATCTGGGAGGGCTATGCGGCCTCGAAGCTGTTCAAGGCCGGCTTCCGCACCAACAACATCGATCCTAATGCGCGGCACTGCATGGCCTCGGCCGTGACCGGCATGATGCGCACCTTCGGCATCGACGAGCCGGCCGGCTGCTACGACGACATCGAGGCCACCGACGCCTTCGTGCTGTGGGGCTCCAACATGGCGGAGATGCATCCCATCCTGTGGACGCGCCTCGCCGACCGCCGGCTCTCCGCGCCGCATGTCCGCGTCGCCGTGCTCTCCACCTTCGAGCACCGCTCGTTCGATCTCGCCGACATCGGCATGGTGTTCGTGCCGCAGACCGATCTCTACATCCTCAACGCCATCGCCAACCACATCATCACGACCGGCCGCGTCAACAAGGACTTCGTCAACGCCCATACCATCTTCCGGCGCGGACAGACCGACATCGGTTATGGCCTGCGGCCCGAGCATCCGCTGCAGAAGAAGGCGACGGGCGCGGCGAAGGCCAATGACTCCACCGAGATGAGCTACGACGAGTTCGCCAAGTTCGTGTCGGACTACACGCTGGAGAAGGCGGCAAAGATGTCCGGCGTGCCGCTCAATCGCCTTGAGGCGCTTGCCGAACTCTACGCCGATCCCAAGACAAAAGTGGTCTCGTTCTGGACCATGGGTTTCAACCAGCACACCCGCGGCGTCTGGTGCAACAACCTCGTCTACAACATCCATCTTCTGACCGGAAAGATCTCCTCGCCCGGCAACAGCCCGTTCTCGCTGACCGGCCAGCCCTCGGCCTGCGGCACCGCGCGCGAGGTCGGCACGTTCTCGCACCGGCTGCCCGCCGACATGGTCGTGACCAACAAGGAGCATCGCGACAAGACGGAGCACATCTGGCAGCTGCCCGAAGGCACCATTCCCGACAAGAACGGCGCGCATGCCGTGCTGCAAAGCCGGATGCTGAAGGACGGCCTGATCAACGCCTATTGGGTGCAGGTCAACAACAATCTGCAAGCCGGCCCCAACGTCAACGAGGAGACCTATCCGGGCTTCCGCAACCCCGACAATTTCATCGTGGTCTCCGATGCCTATCCGACCGTGACGGCGCTCGCCGCCGACCTGATCCTGCCGACCGCGATGTGGGTGGAGAAGGAAGGCGCCTATGGCAACGCCGAGCGCCGCACGCAGTTCTGGCACCAGCTCGTCAATGCGCCGGGCGAAGCCAAGTCCGACCTCTGGCAGCTCATGGAGTTCTCGAAACGCTTCAAGATCGAGGAGGTGTGGCCGGAGGAGCTGATCGCCAAGAAGCCCGAGGTGCGCGGCAAGACACTGTTCGACGTGCTCTACAAAAACGGCCAGGTCGACAAGTTTCCGACCTCGGAGATCGAGGAAGGCTACGCCAACGAGGAATCCAAGGCGTTCGGCTTCTACGTGCAGAAGGGGCTTTTTGAAGAGTACGCCTCGTTCGGCCGCGGCCACGGCCACGACCTCGCGCCGTTCGAGAGCTATCACAAGGAGCGCGGCCTGCGCTGGCCCGTCGTCAACGGACAGGAAACGCGGTGGCGCTTCCGCGAGGGCAGCGACCCCTACGTCAAGCAGGGCACCGACGTGCAGTTCTACGGCTATCCGGACGGCAAGGCGCGCATCTTCGCGCTGCCGTTCGAGCCGGCCGCGGAATCGCCTGACCAGGAGTACCCGTACTGGCTCTCGACCGGCCGCGTGCTGGAGCACTGGCATTCCGGCACCATGACGCGCCGCGTGCCCGAGCTCTACAAGGCGTTCCCCGAAGCCGTCTGCTTCATGCACCCTGATGATGCGCAGGACATGAAGGTGCGCCGGGGCGACGAGGTGAAGGTCGTGTCGCGCCGCGGCTTCATCCGCGCCCGCGTCGAGACGCGCGGCCGCGACCGGCCGCCGAAGGGTCTCGTGTTCGTGCCGTGGTTCGACGAGTCCAAGCTGATCAACAAGGTGACGCTGGACGCCACCGATCCGATCTCGCTGCAGACCGACTTCAAGAAATGCGCCGTGCGCATCGAGCGGGTGACCCAGTCATGATGAAACGATTAGGCATAGCGCTGCTCGCGGTCGCGATCGCGGCCGGCGCGAGCTCGCTGACCGCGCAGACGGTGACGTCGGGCCTGCGCGGCCCGACCCCGCTCAATGACGAAGGCCCGGCGCCGCCGATGCTGCCGAACCGCAACACCTCCGAGCGGGAGTCGCGCAACTATCCGGAGCAGCCGCCGGTCATCCCGCACAATATCGACGGCTACCAGATCGACCTCAACGGCAACAAATGCCTGTCCTGCCATGCGCGGGCGCGCACGGCGGAATCGCAGGCGCCGATGGTCTCGATCACGCATTTCATGGACCGCGACGGCCAGTTCCTGGCCTCGATCTCGCCGCGCCGCTTCTTCTGCACGGAATGCCACGTGCCGCAGAACACCGCGATGCCGCCTGTCAGCAATGACTTCACCGACATCGACACGCTGCTGTCGCGCGCAAGCCCGGGTGGCCGGCGATGACGACGACCGCCGACGGGCCCAATGAAAAGCTGGAGCAGAAGGCCAAGCGCGGCTTTCTAGCGCGAAGCTGGGACTTCGCGCTCGAGCTTTGGGGCGTGCTGACACGGCCGAGCACGGTGTTCGCATTGGGCACTCTGGTGCTCGCCGGCTTCATAGCCGGCGTGATCTTCTGGGGCGGCTTCAACACCGCGCTGGAGCTGACCAACACCGAAAAGTTCTGCACCGGCTGCCACGAGATGAAGGACAACGTCTACGCCGAGCTGAAGTCGACCATCCACTTCACCAACCGCTCCGGCGTGCGCGCGACCTGCCCGGACTGCCACGTGCCGCACAACTGGACCGACAAGATCGCGCGCAAGATGCAGGCCTCCAAGGAGGTCTGGGGCAAGATCTTCGGCACGATCAACACGCGCGAAAAATTCCTGGATCACCGGCTCGAGCTCGCCGCGCATGAATGGGCGCGCTTCAAGGCGAATGATTCCCTGGAGTGCCGCAACTGCCACAGCGCCGATTCCATGGACATCACCAAGCAGTCGCCGCGGGCGTCGGTGGCGCACCAGCGCTTCCTGTTCACCGGCGAGAAGACCTGCATCGACTGCCACAAGGGCATCGCCCACCACCTGCCCGACATGCGCGGCGTTCCCGGCTGGCAGTAGCGCTGCTGCTCTTGGCGGGGCCCGTGCAAGCGCCTCGTCCTTCGAGACGACCGCTGCGCGAGGCTAATCGGCATCGGTGCCCGTTGAAATTGCCGCCGCGTACTCCGCCCTCATCCTGAGGGAGCCCGCCAAAGGCGGGCGTCTCGCAGGATGGCCGCGGAAAAGGGCCCAAAGATGCGTCTCCCCGCGCTTGAATGGGCGGGGCGAATGGTTAGTTTTGACGGACGGCGAATCGCCTCGTTTCGCCCCTCCTCAAGACAGATATGGCCACTTTCACCCCGCATCAGGATGCCGCCCTCAAGGCCGTCGGCGACTGGCTCAAGGCCAAACCCGGCCGGGGCGACACGCCGCCGGTGTTCCGCCTGTTCGGCTTTGCCGGTACCGGCAAGACCACTCTGGCGCGCCACATCGCCGAAGGCGTCGACGGCGAGGTGAAGTTCGCCGCCTTCACCGGCAAGGCGGCCCTCGTCATGCGCAACAAGGGCTGCGACGAGGCCTCCACCATCCACTCGCTGATCTACCGCGCCCGCGAATCCGGCGAGGAGCAGCCGAGCTTCGAATTGTGGGACGACGCGCCGGCCTCAAAGGCCAAGCTGATCGTGATCGACGAATGCTCGATGGTCGACGCCGAACTAGGCCGCGACCTGATGTCGTTCGACTGCCCGCTTCTGGTGCTGGGCGATCCGGCGCAGCTGCCGCCGATCCAGGGCGGCGGCTTCTTCACCAATTCCGAGCCGGACGCGATGCTGACCGAAGTGCACCGCCAGGCCCAGGACGATCCGATCGTGCGGATGTCGATGGACGTGCGCGAGGGCCGCGAGCTCGACATCGGCCGTTACGGCGAGAGCGAGGTGGTGTCGCGGAAAGAACTCGACCCCGATCGCGTCATGGGCGCCGACCAGGTGCTGGTCGGCCGCAACAACACGAGGCGCGCCTACAACATGCGGGTGCGCCAGCGCCAGAACATCGAGGACGTCTTTCCGGTCGCCGGCGACAAGCTGGTGTGCCTGCGCAACAACCGCAAGAAGGGCCTGTTCAACGGCGGCCTCTGGCGCGTGAAGTCGCGCAACACTTCGCGCTCGAAATCGCGCATCCTCTCGATGCGGCTGTCGCCCGACGAGGATTTCGGCCACAAGGTGACGAAGGTCTCGGTGCGCGCCGACTGCTTCGAGGGCGGCGTCGAGCAGATCGCCTGGGAGCAGCGCAAGCCCTACGACGAGTTCGACTACGGCTATGTGCTGACGGTGCACAAGTCGCAGGGCTCGCAATGGGACGACGTCGTGCTGTTCGACGAGAGTTTTGCGTTTCAGGACAGCCGCGCGAGGTGGCTGTACACGGGGATTACGCGCGCGGCGAAGCGGTTGAGTATCGTCGTTTAGAACTCCGCTGCCGTAGGGTGGGCAAAGGCGCAAAGCGCCGAGCCCACGATCTCTCTCCATAAGCAATAAGACGCGTGGGCACGCTTCGCTTTGCCCACCCTACGGCACCGTCGCCTCAACCTCCGCTGTCGTCCCGGACAAGCGTAGCGCCGATCCGGGACCCATACCCACAAGAAGAAGTTTTGCGAAGACTCGGAGTGGGCGCCTCGCACCACGACTCCTCCCTGGGGTTATGGGTCCCCGCCTTCGCGGGGACGACAGCGGAGATTGAGGCTCCGCCATCGCGTCCCGCACTCCGTCCTCACTTCCCCGCCACGAAATAAAAATCTTCCCGGCCCGGCGGGGAGCCGTAGGTGAACGGCTGCTGCTCGTGCTTGGTGGCGGCCCAGACGTCGTCGCGGATGATGTCGAACAGCTTTCGGATCTCGACCTTCGGCTCCTTGATCTCGCGGGCGAGCGCGATGGCGAAGGGGCTGTCGGCGCCGCCGTCGCCGTCCATCGCGGTCTCGCCGTGCTTGGCGGCGTAGACCACCATGAAGCCGGCGCCGGGCTCGATGTTGGAAAAACCCTTGTCGACCAGCTTCAGCGACAGCGTGCGCTGCATGGTCGGCTCGAACGGATTGTCGCGGCAGGCATCCAGCATGACGAGACGCACTTTACGTGCCGCGCCCACTGCTGCGATGACCTGCTCCAGCGCGACCGCCTGGGTCTCGGCGTCTCGGTCGGCGGCGAGCTTGGCGTCGACCGGAACGAGGTAGTTCACCCCACCGATCTCGAAACCGTGGCCGGCGTAATAGACCACGGCCCAGTCGGCCTTCTCCGCTTCGGCTGCGAACGTCTGCAACGCCTCGAAGAACTTGTCGCGGGTGAGATCGCTGACGGAGATCACGCTCTGGAAGCCGACATCGCGCAGCGCGTTCGCGATCAGCTTGGAGTCGCGCGGCGGATTGGGCAAGGCGTGGACGTTCTTGTAGGCGCCGTTGCCGATCACGAGCGCGACACGGCGGCTGCCCGCGGCGGCCGGCGCCTGCGGCGTCAGCGCGGCAAGCCGCTCCCGCGCAATGGCGCGGGCGCGCGCAACGTCGATCTCGTCGAAATTCGTCAGCGAATAGGCCGCCGAGCGATAGTCGGCGCGGGCCTGGGCGAGATCCTTCCTGCGCTCGTAGATCTGGCCGCGGCCGGCATGGGCGCGGACATTGTTCGGATTGATCTGGATCGCCGTGTTGTAGTCCTTCAGCGCGGCATCGAGATCGCCTTTCATCATGCTGACATCGGCGCGATTGTTGATCGCGTAGACGTTTTTCGGCTGCCGCTCGATCAGACCGCTGCAATCGGCAAAGGCCTGGTCGTACTTGCCCATCAGGCCGTAGGTGATGCAGCGGTTGCTGGCGATCTGCGGCGCGGCTGGATCGATCTTCTCGGCCTCCGCGAAATCGGCGATCGCGCCGTTGTAATCCTTCATCAAGGTGCGCACGCGGGCCCGGTTGGTCCAGCCGAGCAGGAATTTCGGCGTGTACTTGATCGACAGGTTGAAATCGTCGAGCGCGCTTTGCAGCGCGCCCCGGCGCAACTGGATGACGCCGCGATTGTTGTAAGGCACGCCGTAGGTCGGCCGCTTCTGGAGCGCGAGGTTGTAGTCGGCCATCGCGAGATCATCCTGGCCCTTGCGCTCATAGGCGAGGCCGCGGAGGTTGAGAGCGATGACGTAGTCCGGATCGAGGTCGATGGCCATGGACAGGGTTTCGATCGCGTGGACGTAGTCGCGCTTGTTGAGCAGCGTGTTGCCGCGCACCGAGAGCGCGATGGCCTTGTCCTTGCCGGTGACACGGTCGGCATTGAGCAGATTGTCGCAGGCTGTCGCACGGGCCTGGGCCTCGCCCTGGCGGTCGCGGCAAATGGCGAGATCGTCGCCGGCTTGCGGCTCGGCCGCGGCGATCGCGGCCCCCGCGATGAGGACGACGAGGGTCAGGGAAACGACGCGCAGCATGTTGTCAGGTCAGCTCCAGCCACCACTTTTCTAAGTCGATCGTCGATCGCGCGGGTTCATCTATTGTTTGCGCATGATCTTTGCGGAAAACCGCCTCACACTTTTCCGGATCATGCTCTAACCCGAAGTTCCATAGCTCGCCAAGCCAGCCGTCTCACGCGGCGGTCTTCACAGCCTCGTGTGCCTGGCGGCGTAACAATCGCCGGCTCTGCCCGTATCTCGGATGACGCGAAAACGCGGCCGGGCGGACTGTTCGCCCGAGCCCAAGCGCCCTAGACTGCCAGCCCTTCCGAAAGAGGATCCGCCATGCGCCGACCTGTCCTTTTGTCCCTGCTCGCCGCCACCGCCGCCGCGACGCTGGCCTTCGCCTTGCCGTCACGGGCCGCCGAGGACGCGGTCGTGATCCCCGCTCCCGCCATGGACGCGGCGCCCGCAACCGGCATCCAGACCGCCGTGGTTGCCGGCGGCTGCTTCTGGGGCGTGCAGGGCGTCTTCCAGCACACAGCGGGCGTCGTCAACGCGGTCTCCGGCTATGCCGGCGGCACCAAGGCGACCGCCGACTACCAGACCGTCTCGGGCGGCCGGACCGGCCACGCCGAGTCGGTCGAGATCAAGTACGACCCGAAGAAGATCTCCTACGGCAAGATCCTCCAGATCTACTTCTCGGTGGTGCACGATCCGACCCAGCTCAATCGCCAGGGCCCCGACACCGGCACGCAATATCGCTCGGCGATCTTCACCACCTCCGATGAGCAGAAGAAGGTGGCGGAGGCCTATATCGCGCAGCTCGACAGCGCCAAGGTGTTCAAGAGGCCGATCGTGACCAAGGTCGGCGCGCTGGAGGCGTTCTACCCGGCCGAGGCCTATCACCAGGACTATCTGACGCTGCACCCGAACCAGCCCTACATCGCCTACAACGACCTTCCCAAGGTCGAGAACCTGAAAAAGCTGTTCGCGGATAACTACATCGAGAAGCCGACGCTGGTCAGTGCCAGCAAGGCGACCAACTGATCGAAAGATCGCAAGAGAAACGGGAGACCCATGCCCGACACCAAAGCGAAAACCACCGACGACAAGGTCATCAAGAGCGAGGAGCAGTGGCGGCGCGAGCTGACGCCGATGCAATACGCGGTGCTGCGCGAGAAGGCGACCGAGCGTCCCTTCACGGGCGAGTATGAGCACGACCCGCGCGCCGGCACCTATGTCTGCGCCGGCTGCGGCAATGTGCTGTTCGAATCCGACGCCAAGTTCGATTCCGGCTGCGGCTGGCCGAGCTTCACCCAGCCCGCCGTCGAGAGCCATATCGACGAGGAGCGGGACATGAGCCACGGCATGATCCGCACCGAGGTCCTGTGCTCCAAGTGCAGCGGCCATCTCGGCCACGTCTTCCCTGACGGTCCCGGGCCGAACGGCCTGCGCTACTGCATCAATTCGGCGGCGCTGAAGCTCGAGCCGAAATAATATTGCGTGCCATCGGGTTCCCCAGTGGAACCCGATGGCACCTTTATGCTTTTCTCTCCTGGCGGTGCGGCCGATGCGCACAGTCCGCCGGCCGCCAGGGAGGATGCCATGACGCTTGGGACCATCCTGATCATCCTGGTGATCATCTATCTCTTGGGCGGCTGGTCCGGCCGGATCGGCGGCTACGGCTACGGCATGGGCCATTCCGGTATGGGGATCGGCGGCGTCGTGCTGGTGGTGTTGCTGGTGCTGCTGCTTCTTGGCAAACTGTAAACCATATAAGTAATTGAAATTACTTATCTTATCGTCCCTGCGGGGCTGCCATGCGTGGATTCATCATCTCCCATCGCAGGGGTCGCAATTCTGTCAAATCGGCCTATATTAGTGGGCGAAAATGACATGTGCGGCGGGCCCGCTCGATTGCGGCCCCTGCCCTCCCAAACCCCACGCGCTTAAAGCCCCAGAGAAGCTCACGAGGTCTTTGACCATGCGTCCACTGCGTCCGTTCAACTTCAATACTTCCGCCGAACTGTTCCCCGCCGCAATCCGCAAGAAGAAGCGCGCGGGCTTCACCTATCGCCGGTTCGGCACCGCGGCCGAAGCCGTGCAGTTCGCGATGGAGCAGTTGCCGACGGATTCGCTGAACGGCGCCTATCTCCAGGTCGAGGAAGCGCGCTTCGACCAGAACGGCATCCGCTCGCTCTATGAGAGCGAAGCCTTCCCGCTGCCCCGCCGTCCCAAGCCGGCCCCGGCCGCCGAGACCGACGCCGACGCGGCGTAAGTTTCTTCGCAAGCCTCCGATGTGCGCAGCAAGCGCGATTGCCGAAGGGCCATCGCGCTTTTTGCGTTTTTGGGGACCTCACATCCGCGGCTGCTTGTCGAGCCAGCGGCGGAGCAGGCGCACGTTGCGCATGTTGGCGCGGAACATGACGTCGAAGGCATCGCCGGCGAACGGCACCATGCCGACCACGCCGTCGACCGCGACATTGCCGAGCATGCGCGCCGTGATGTACCAGGGCGCGCCCAAGGCGCGCGCCTCGCGCACCAGCCACAGCGAGATCGCGGTGGTGATGATGTCGCCAACGACGGGGATCAGCCCGATCAGCCCGTCGATGCCATAGCGGATATTGGTGCCGGGCAGGATGAAGGCGACGTCGAGCAGCTTGGCGATCGCCTCGAGCCGCGCGATGCGCTGCTCGCGGGTGAGATTGCCGAACGGATTATCCTTGCCGAACTCGAAGCGAAACTCGCGAAAGCCCTGGTCCAGCGTCTCAGGGCGGATCTCATGCCCCTCCTGGTCGATGATCGGCCCGCGCGCCTCGCGGTCCGAAAAACGCGAGCGCTCTCCCGAACGGGATTTGCGCGGAGCAAGGATGTCGTCGTCGGACATGGTCATGGCCTTCTGAGAACGCACCGGCGCAGCGGAGGTTGCTGCTGCGCCCGAACGTCGCGCGCTCAGGTCGGGGCCGCCGCCGGTCGCGGCTCCTCGACATATCTATGCACGAGCCAGGATGAAATCACGGCCGGCACGAACCCGACCAGGCCGTACAGGATGAACTGAACCGCGCCGGAGTCCGGCCCGCGCGAGCTGTAGGTCAGGGAAGCCAGGAGGAAGGCGAACAGTCCGACCAGCAGCATGCGCACGACCGGGCCGATCCGCCTGACATGGAGCAGGATGTCGTCGACCGCGCCGATCATCAGCGAGGGCAGGAAGCCGAACAGATAGCTGTATTGCAGGGACTTGAAGAACACCGCGAACAGCTTGCCGACCTCGCCGAGGTTGGTCTGGGCCCAATAGCCGGACTGGTAGGTGGTGGTCAGCAGCAGCAGGAACCCGCCGACGAAAGGACCGACCAGCGCAAACACCAGATAGCGTTTCATCGAACACCCTCGTTACTTCGCCCCGTTATAGCAGCGCTGCGGGAACCTTGAACAGCGGCCGCGGGCGCTGTCTCGAGGGGAACAAGTGGCAAGGCGCCGAGTTCAGACAGGACCTGAAACATTCCTGCCGGATTGGAGCCGCCGATGTCCCGCAAACTTGTCCTGGCGACGATCACGCTGGTCGCCATGAGCGGCCTATCCCCCGCTCTTGCGCAAGGCCACATGGGCACGCCGCAGGAGCAGAACGCCTGCTCGCGGGACGCATCGCGGCTCTGCCGCAAGGAGCTTGGCAATGACGGTGCGGTGCAGAGCTGCCTGCAAGCCAACCGCGCCAAGCTGTCGCGCGCCTGCAGCAAGGTCTTCCAGAGCCACGGCATGTGAGGATCGAGTCCCTGCCGAGATCGGAGATGTCAGACATGCTGCGCGACGAACAGCTCTCGATCCTCAGGGACATCAGCCAATCCGTTGCCTTCGCCGACGACCGACACGGCAAGATCGGCGAGCTGATCGCCGACGGCTATGTGATGAAGGACGGAGATCTGTTCGAGCTCACACCAAAGGGCATCAGCGCGGTCGAGGAACACGCTGCCGCGCTCGGCGCTGATGATGCGGACGAGGCGAACGCATCGTCCGATCGGCTGATCTGACCCGCACGTTGCTGCTTTCCGAGTGACGTGCGTGCAACAACTGCGAATTCCTTCACGCCAGCCATTGCAGCTCCGTGACAATGGCGCATACTCGAATCGGGCGGCGCAGCACTTTTCGATTCGGACATCAGGAAATCGAGCGACCACATGCGGGAGCGGGCTCCCGGCGTGAAGGCTGTGACATGCGGCAGATCAAGCCGCGTGCGGCGCCCCAAAATCAAGTGGCTCAAGCCCTAGGAACTCGGGGACGTATTCTACATGTCACGCTATCACACCATCGCTTCGCTATTCGCCTTCACCGCCGCCATCGCACTCCAGACATCACCCGGCCTCGCCTTCTCGTCGGAAGCACAGCAGATGTGCTCCGCCGACGCGATGCGGTTGTGCTCCAGCGAGATCCCGGACATCCCCAGGATCACCGCCTGCATGGTCCGGAACAAGTCGCATGTCAGCCCCGGCTGCCGCGCCGTGATGGACCGCGAGCACGCCGCGGCCGCAGCCGCGCGCAAGCGGGAGGCAGCCGCGCAATAAGCGCTCCGCCGGCGACAGCGTCGAGCAGCGGCGGGTGCGACAACGCGCGCGCCGCGCGCTTGGACATCAAGGGAAACCATTGTCGGGTTCCCGACATTGATCCGTTTCGAACGAGCATCGGAGGGGATCATGGCTTCATGGACATCTGGAACGCTGGTCGCGATCGTCCTTGCCGGCATCGTCACGCCGGCCCTTGCGCAAGGCACAAGCGGAGCTGCCGCCGGCTCGGGCGGCACCGGTTCCGCGGCCGCGGCCGCTGCAGCGGGTTCGACGGGCGCCTACGGGAACGGCGCCTATGGTGCCGGTGGTTACGGCGCTTATAGCGGGACCGGCACCATCCGGCCTGCGACCAATCTGGGACCGACCGGCAGCACGAGCGGAACAACAGGCAGCACGGTGGGAACGACAGGCACCCCAGGCCTAGTCCCAACGCCGAGGAAGGCGACGAACTATTTCGTGCCGTCCGATCCGTCACTCATTGGTCCGAGCGCGACAGCGTCCGCTCAGAGGAGTACGGCCATCAACGGTTCGAACACGGCACCGGGAGCGGACCAGTCATCCGGCGCCGTCGGCGCGGCCGGTGTCGGCGTCGGTCATACCGCCAACGGGCAGCCTATTGGCAGCTCCGGCTCGGGCCTTGGCTCGCCGGAGCATCCGATCGGCTCGACGTCGAGGTAACGGGCTAGTCGCCCCACTGCGCGAAGGCGTCGTTGAAGGCGCGCTCGCCCGGGGCGCCCTTCTCGATGGCGATGATGGCGCGGCGCTGGTTGGCATAGACCAGCGGCACGTCGAACCACGAGCGCTCCTTCAGGAGCTGGACGTTGCGGGCGCGGTCGGCGTCGACGTTGGAGAGGCCGACCAAGAAGAAGCCGTCGGTGACCTTGACCGCGAGGCCGGCAAGCGGCGTGCCGCGCGCCTGCTCGTTCGACTTCATCAGAATGCCCGGCACGTTGGAGACGCTGCCGCCCGGGAAATCCGGCGGCAGGATGAAGGTCAATTCCGCCGTGTGGCTCGCCGGCAGCGAGGAGTCGGTATTGCGGCGGAACGACATCGTCATCTTGAACTTGCGGTCGGGGATCTCGATGTCGGCGCGCACGGCGACGTCGGCTTTCTGGTTGCCCGACGCCTTGATCGGCTCGAGCCGCCACACCACCGAGCCGACATATTGCTTACCCTTGGGATCCGACGGATCCTCGTCATAGAGCACGACCTTCTGCGCCACCGGCGCGACCGGCTGGTCGCTGGCCGAGGGCTGGCCGACGCGGTCCGGAATCTTCGGCTTGCTCTGCGGCTGCGAGGAATCCTTCGGCGCCTCCACCACCTGGGTGGGCGAGGACTTGAACAGATTGGTCGCGGTCTGGACCAGCTGCTTGCCCCAGAGGATGCCGGCGCCGACCAGGATCAGCACGATGCCGACCGCGATCGCGCTCTTGAACGGGAACATCGAGCCGGTGCGGGCGCGCTTCTTGGCCTCGCGCTCGGGCGCGATGCGCGGACGCGGCGACGGCGGCTGCGGCGCGTAGCGCTCGGCCTCCTCGATCGACTCGTCGTAGGAATAGGGCGGATCCTGCTCGCCGCCGGCGCGGTTTTCCAGGCTCGGCTCCAGCCGGTCGAATTCCGGCGAGGGCGAGGGCACGTTGGCGTAGGTGCGGCGCGCGGCGCGGTTGGCCTGCGCGGCGGCGCCGCCGAGATCGTTGGCATCTGCCGTGATGTCGCGGAAGCCGCGCACGCCAGGCGCCGGCGGCAGCGGCGGCGGAGGTCCGATGTCCGGCGGACGGCGCCCGCCGGCGCGATCGCGCCCGGCCTGCGGAGGCGCCGGCGGCTCCGGCATCGGCGGACCGGGCGGACCCGGCTGGCGCGGGGCGTCGAAGCGCGGCGCCCGCGGCGGACGCTGGGCATCGCCCTGGTCATCGACGTTAAAGGACGGACGGTCGGCCCGCGGCGGCGTCGGGGCCGGACGGGTGCGCGGCGGGCCCCCCGGCGGAGGCGCGGCCGAATTGCCCTCGGCAGCGCGGGTGCTGGCTTTCCGGAACGCATCGCCGCTGCCACTGCGCCCAGTGCCGCCGCCACCCGGCCGCGAGGCCTCGCGGGCGCGCTGGGCAGCCTCCGATTCGACCTTGCGAACCGCCTCTTCCAGCGACAGCCGTTCGCGGGTGATCTCGGATTCGGAGAGCGGCGGCTGCACGCTGCGCAGCTGCGCGATCAGCGCCGTGCGCGCGCGCTCATAGAGCGCACGACGGCTCTCGCCGGGAGCGTTCGGGTCCAGGGCAGCAATAGCGCGGGCGATCAGCGGATAGTAATCAGCCATTTCTACTCAACTATACGCGCGTCCCAGTAAGATTTCGTTAAGCCTCAAACGGATTTTGCACCAGGATAGTATCTTCACGTTCGGGGCTGGTGGAAAGCAACGCCACCGGGCACCCCACCAATTCCTCGATCCGGCGGACATATTTGATGGCCTGGGCCGGCAGGTCCGCCCAAGACCGTGCATTGGCAGTCGGCTCCTTCCAGCCCTCGATGGTCTCGTAGATCGGCTCGACCCGGGCCTGGGCGCCCTCGCCGGCCGGGAAATGGTCGATCTCCTTGCCGTCGAGCTTGTAGCCGGTGCAGACCTCGATGGTGTCGAAGCCGTCGAGGATGTCGAGCTTGGTCAGCGCCAGGCCGTTGATGCCGCAGGTGCGAACCGCCTGGCGGACCAGCACGGCGTCGAACCAGCCGCAGCGGCGCGGACGGCCGGTGTTGGTGCCGAACTCGCGGCCACGCTCGCCGATCTTGCGGCCGATCTCATTGTCCTGCTCGGTCGGGAACGGGCCCTGGCCGACACGGGTCGTGTAGGCCTTGCACAGGCCGAGCACATAGCCGACGGCGCCCGGCCCGAGGCCGGCACCGGTCGCGGCCTGCGCCGCCACCGTGTTGGACGAGGTGACGTAGGGATAGGTGCCGTGATCGACGTCGAGCAGTGCGCCCTGCGCGCCCTCGAACAGCATGCGCTTGCCGGCGCGGCGCTCGATGTCGAGCAGCCGCCACACCGTCTCGGCGTAGGGCAACAGCTGCGGCGCCAGCGCGCTCAGTTCCTTCAGGATCTCCTTGCCGTCGAACTCCGGCAGGTTGAGACCACGGCGCAGCGCGTTGTGATGCGCCAGCAGGCGGTCGATCTTGTGCGGCAGGGTGTTGAGGTCGGCGAGGTCCATCAGGCGGATGGCGCGGCGGCCGACCTTGTCCTCATAGGCCGGGCCGATGCCGCGGCGGGTGGTGCCGATCGCGGTCGCCGCGTTGGAGGACTCGCGCAGCGCATCGAGCTCACGGTGCAACGGCAGGATCAGGGTGACGTTCTCGGCGACACGCAGATTCTCTGGCGAGACCGCAACGCCCTGCGCGCGCAGCTTCGTCACCTCGTCGAGGAAGGCGGTGGGGTCGAACACCACGCCGTTGCCGATCACGGAGAGCTTGCCCTCGCGCAGCACGCCCGAGGGCAGGAGCGCGAGCTTGTAGGTCTTGCCGTTGATCACCAGCGTGTGGCCGGCATTGTGGCCGCCCTGGAAGCGGACGACGATGTCCGCCTGCTCCGACAACCAGTCGACGATCTTGCCCTTCCCTTCGTCGCCCCACTGGGCGCCGACGACGACAACATTGGCCATTCGCGGGTAATCCTTCGAAGATTTATCTGTAGGTGGCACGATCCGAACGGAAAACCGGAATCCACTTTTCCTAAGATCGCGCCTAGCGCCCAGCCCAATTCCCGGCCCAAGGCCGTTCGCACGCGAGGCAGCCCAACCGGATAAAGGAAGCGGCCCTTCTAGGCAAGCAAGAACGGGGCTTTTTCGGGGCTCGGAAGCCCCTCCAAGCCTTTGATATCCCCTTAAAATCTCGCAACCTTGGCGGCCGGCGCCATGGCTTCGACCAAAGCGTGAGAAGCCGCCTTCGCCGCTGCATGGTCGCGATGCGTCCGCCCCCCGTTGATGCAGCCGCGATTTCCGTGTCTTTGAGCCAGGCTGGGCTATCAGCCGGCCCTGATATCGCTGGGCCGGGGCCTCGGCGCATGACGCGGGGCCATAACAATCACAATGACCGCCACCGGGCAGACCACAGCCACCGAGACCTCCCGCCACAACTGGATCGCCAACCAGCCTTATCTGCTGCTCAGCATCACCGCGCTGTGCTGGGCCGGCAATGCCATCGTCGGGCGGCTGGCCGCCGGCCACATCCCGCCGGTGACACTGTCGTTCCTGCGCTGGACCTTCGCCTTCCTGCTGGTGCTGCCGTTCGCCTGGAAGCACCTCGCCCAGGACTGGCCCGCGATCCGGGGGCGGCTCGGCCTGATGATCACGCTCTCGATCACCGGCATCGGCGCCTTCAACACGCTGCAATATTGGGCGCTGGAGCACACTCAGGCCCTCAACACGCTCTTGCTGCAGTCGGCCGCACCACTGATCGTGGCGCTGTGGTCGCTGGCCATCCTCGGCGTCCGCCTCACCGCAGGCCAGGCGTTCGGCGTCCTGCTGTCGATGTGCGGCGTGCTGACCATCCTGCTGCACGGCGATTTCACCGCGCTGTCGAACATCGCGTTCAACAAGGGCGACCTCATCTTCATCGGCGCGCTGATCATCTTCGCGCTGTATTCGGTGCTGACCCTGAAGCGGCCGCCGATGCACGGCCTGTCGTTCCTCGCCTTCACCTTCGGCGCCGGCGCGGCCTGTCTCATTCCGCTGGAGATCTGGGAGCTGTCAGCGCGCCCCGTGATGAAGCTCGACGGGCCGAACCTCTTGACGCTGTTCTATGTCGCGGTGTTCCCCTCGACGCTCGCCTATCTCTGCTTCAATCGCGGCGTCCGCCTGATCGGCGCCAACCGCGCCGCGCCGTTCTTTCACGTCGTGCCGGTGTTCGGCTCGATCATGGCGATGGCATTCCTCGGCGAGCACCCGCAGGCGTTCCACTTCATCGGATTTGCGCTGGTGCTGTCGGGCGTGTTCGTGGCGTCAAGGAAGCAGACGACGTAAGGTCGCCCTCAGATATAGCGCGCGGCGCCCATGCAGAGCGCGGTGATGCCGAGCAGCCCCGCCGCCACGCGCTGCGCGGTCGCAATGCGCGAACGCACGCCCTGGAGATCGCCGGTGCCACGACGCAAGGTGATGACCGCGCGAGGGCCGATCGCCGCCTGAACGCCGACGGCGATCAAGGCGCACGCCGCGCCAAGCGCCAGCACCTGCTCCGTCGTGCCGAAGCTGCCGGCATGAACGAGATGGCCGAGATAGCCTCCGGTCACGATTGCGATCATGGCTGCGCCAAGCTGTGGAAAGACGAGTTGCTCCCCGCCGGCACCGCCGGTGCGCGCCAGTGCGAAGCTTGATCCCGCCCAGAACACGGACGACAAGACATGAAGCGACAGGGCGATCACGAGGGCAGTCTGCATGGCACGCTCCGGCTTTCCAATTTTGATATACATATTGTATAGTCAATTTATGGACACCGCAAGGCCGTGACGAAGCGCAACTACGTCAGCCCGGCGAGGGCCTCCGCGGCCGCGGAGACACGCGCGCGCGTCATCGCGGCGGGCGCGCGTCTGTTGCGCAAGGATGCCGGCATCGCGAACTTCTCCCTCGACGTCGTGGCGAAGGCGGCCGGCGTCACGCGGCTCACCGTCTACAACCAGTTCGGATCGCGGGGCGGCTTGCTGGAAGCCGTGTTCGACCACATTGCCCGCGAGGGCGGCCTGTTCGAACTGGCCGAGGTGATGACGATGGCGGACCCGCGGGCCGCACTCGACCGGGTGGTCGCGATCTTCTGTCGGTTCTGGTCGCACGATCCTGCCATTGGCGGGCTCAACCAGGCGATCGCGACCGATCCCGAATTCGGCGACTCCCTGCGCGGACGCAACGAGCGCCGGCGCGAGCTGCTGGCTGCGCTGTTGCCGCGGATCGTCGGCAAGCAGGCAGCAAAGGGCGCCGTGCAGGATGCGGTCGATCTGATCTTCGTGCTGACAAGCTATCCGACCTTTGCATCGCTGAGCCGGCAGCGATCGGTGGAGGAGGTCTGCCGCCTGTTGCAGAAGACCTGTCGTGACGCCGTGGATGCGGTGGTGGAGCCGAAGAAATGAGTGCCGAGCGTACAGATATCGTAGGGTGGGCAAAGCGAAGCGTGCCCACGTTCTTTGGTAATAATTGAGAGGTGGTGGGCACGGCGCAAGTGCGCCTTTGCCCACCCTACGATTTCGGACTCGCGGAGACATAAGCTACTTCATCTTGAACTTGCTGTAGGCCTCGCTCGTCGCGATGATGACGTGCTCGGCGCAGCCGTTGACGCGGTGCGGGTCGGCTTCAAGCTCGTAGGCCTGCGACGTCATCATGTCCAGGAACGCCGCGACCGTCGGATAATAGACCAGCGCGACGAAATCCCACGCATTGCCCGCATGCGGGCCGAGCGCGATCGCCTTGGCCTCGCCGGTCCACAGCAGCGTGCCGCCGCGCGCCTTGATCATCGGCACTGTCACCGCGCTGTAGCGGAGATAAGCATCCCAGCCCGAACCGTCGCCGTCGCGCGAGCGCGCGTGGAAACGCATCAGGTTCAGCATCACCACAGGCGCGTTCCGGTCGAGGCGTTCCAGGCCTTCGATGTTCAACATATTAACCGCCAATGACACCTCCTCAGCTGGTGCGCGCATTGTAGCATTGCGGCGGCGTGACTTGTGTCATGACGGCGATCCGGCGCAAGCTCGTATCGAACGCCCATGACGATTGCTTCGCCCGCGCCACCGGCCGCCAATCCGGCCAGCTGGCTCAACAACCAGCCTTACCTGCTGCTCAGCCTGAGCTCGCTGTTCTGGGCCGGCAACATCGTGCTCGCGCGCCATGTCGGCGCGCATGTGCCGCCATTGACAGTGACCACGATCCGCTGGTTCGGCGTGTTCCTGATCCTGCTGCCATTCTCCTGGCCGCATCTGAAGCGCGACTGGCCCGCCTTGCGCAACAGCCTGCCCCTGATGCTGTTCCTGTCGCTGGTCGGCTTTGCCTTCAACAACGCGATCTCGTACTGGGCGATGCAGTACACGGAGGCGCTGAACGCGTTGCTGATCCAGTCGGCAGGTCCCCTGTTCGTGGCGCTGTGGTCGCTGGTGCTGTTCGGCGTGCGGCTGACCGGCGGACAGCTCGCCGGCATCGCGATCTCGTTGCTCGGCGTACTGATCATCATCCTGCGCGGCGATCTCGCCGCGCTCGCCGGCATCAGCTTCAACAGGGGCGACCTCATGTTCGCCTCCTCGCTGGTGGCGTTCGGACTCTATTCCGCCTTCATCCCGCGCCGGCCGAAGATCCACCAGCTCTCCTTTCTCTCCTTCACCACCTGCTGCGGCGCGACGATGCTGCTGCCGGCCGCCATCTGGGAGACCTGGAGCGGCAGCGTGCTGCAATTCGACACCGTGACGCTGGCGACGCTGGGCTACATCCTGATCTTCCCCTCGACGCTCGCCTATCTCTTCTTCAACCGCGGCGTCGCGCTGATCGGCCCGAACCGCGCCGCGCCGTTCTTCCATCTGGTGCCGGTGTTCGGCTCGGCGATGGCGATCCTGCTGCTCGGCGAGAAGCTGCAGCCGTTTCATCTGATCGGCTACGTTCTGGTGCTCGCCGGCGTCGTGATCGCCTCGCGCCAGGGCTCTGCGGTGAAGTAATTCCGCGCCGCGGGCGCGCTGCGCCTGCCTGCCGTCTTCCGATTTTGATGTGGACCGGCTAGGTTCCCCGCCAACGAAAATGAGGGAACGACCACACATGCTTTCAGGGCTGCTTCGAAACCTGCGCACGATCGGCACCGCCGCGCTGTGCCTCGCCGCCGCGTCCACCGCGCAGGCCGATACCTGGCCGAGCCGCAACATCACGCTGGTGCTGCCGTTCGCGGCCGGCAGCGGCACCGACACCACGACGCGGCTGATCTCGCAGCATTTGTCGCAGGCGCTCGGCGTCGGCATCGTGATCGAGAACAAGGCCGGCGCCAACGGCATGATCGCCGCGACCTATGTCGCGCGCGCCGCGCCCGACGGCTACACGCTGCTGGTGACGACCAACACCACGCATTCGGCCAATCCCTATCTGCTCAAGAGCCTGACCTACGATCCCGTCAAGGATTTCACGCCGATCGCGCGGACCGGCGATCTGCCCTTCATGCTGGTGATCCACCCCGACGTGCCGGCCAAGACGGTCGCCGAGCTCGTCGCCTACGGCAAGGCCAATCCGGGCAAGCTGAGTTACGCCTCGGGCTCGTCCTCGGCGATCGTGTCGGGTGCGACCTTTGCGCACAATGCCGGGCTCGACCTCTTGCACGTGCCCTACAAGAGCTCGCCGCCGGCGCTCAACGACGTCATGGGCGGCCGCGTCTCGATGATGTTCGTGGACATCCTCACCGGCCTGCCCCACGTCCAGGGCAACGCGCTGCGCGCGCTCGCCGTCACCACCAAGGAGCGCACGCCGCTGATCCCGAGCCTGCCCTCGATGCAGGAGGCCGGCGTGCCTGATTTCGACATCTCCTCATGGCAGGGCTATTTCGGCCCCGCCGGCATGCCCAAGGAGATCGTGACGCGGCTCAATGCCGAGATCCGCAAGATCGTCGAGAAGCCGGAGATCAAGGCCCAGCTTGCCATCCTCGGCATGGACGCGTTCTCCGGCACGCCGGAGGAGCTCGGTACGTTCGTAAACGAGCAGCTGGTGCTGTGGGAACGGCTGATCCGGGACGCGGGGATCGAGAAGCAGTAGCGTTCTAGGAAGGTGTCATCGCCCGCGAAAGCGGGCGATCCAGTATTCCGAGACGGCAGTGATTGACCCGATGGGCCGCGGCGTACTGGATGCCCCGCCTTCGCGGGGCATGACAGCTGACAAAGTTCAAAAAGAAAAGGTGGGCAAGACGCTTCGCGTCTTTGCCCACCCTACGAATTCAGTGCAAGAACTTACGCCGCGCGGACCTTGGCGAGGAAGCCGTCCACCGCGCTGCGCAGCGCGCCGGACTGGTGATCCAGCTCGCGGGCGTTGGTGAGCACGTCGGTGGCCGCCGTGCCGGTCGCCTCCGCAGCCGAGGTGACGCTGCCGATATGGGCGTTGATCTCGCTCGAGCCGGCCGCGACCGACTGGATGTTGCGGGCGATCTCGCGGGTGGCTTCGCCCTGCTGCTCGATCGAGGCGGAGATGCCGGCGGTGATCTCGCTCATCTCGGCAATCGTCTGCGTGATGCCGGTGATGGCCGCGACCGCGTCGCTGGTCGAGGTCTGCATCGCCGCCACCTGCGCCGAGATCTCCTCGGTCGCCTTCGCGGTCTGGTTGGCGAGCGCCTTGACCTCGGAGGCGACGACGGCGAAGCCGCGGCCGGATTCACCGGCGCGCGCCGCCTCGATGGTGGCGTTGAGCGCGAGCAGGTTGGTCTGCGCCGCGATCGAATGGATCAGCTTGACGACCTCGCCGATCTTCTCGGCGCCGGAGGAGAGCACCTGGACGGTGGCGTTGGTGCGCTCGGCGTCGTTGACGGCCTTGCTCGCCACCTCGGTCGAGCGGGTGACCTGGCGGGAGATTTCCGCAACCGAGCTAGACAGCTCTTCCGCGGCGGCGGCAACCGTGCCGACATTGCCGGAGGCCTTCGACGAGGCCGCGCCGACGGTGGCCGCTCGCGAGGAGGCATCGCTCGCGGTCGCGGTCATCGACTGCGCCGTCGACTGCATGCCCGCCGCGGCCGAGGAGACCGAGCGGACGATGCCGTTGACGCTGCGTTCGAAGTCGTTGGCGATTCCCTCCATCGCGCTGCGACGTTCCGCCGCGACACGTTCCTTGGCGTCCGCCTCGGTCTTCTCGAGGTCGCGGATGCGCACTGCGTTGTCCTTGAAGATCTGGACGGTGGACGCCATCGCGCCGACCTCGTCGCCGCGGCCGACGCCGGGGATATCACCCTCGAGCTTGCCGTCGGCGAGGTCCTTCATGCGGGCGCCGAGCAGAGCGAGCGGACGGCTGATGCTGCGGCCGATCATCCAGGCGACGCTGCCGGCGACGATGACGATGCCGAGCATGGCGAAGCCGAGCATCCAGTAGACCGGCCCCATCTTGGCATCGATGTCCTCGAGATAGGCGCCGGTGCCGAGATACATGTCGAAACCGGGAACGGCCACGGCATAGCCGATCTTGCGGATTGGCTTCTCCTGGCCGGGCTTCACATATTCATAATGCAGCAGGATCGAGCCGTTGGCCTTGACGCCGTCCATCAGCTCGACGGACAGCTTGCGACCGTTGGTCACGACGTCCATGCGGTTGGTGCCGATCTGCTTCGGATCGGGCGCGAGCTGCGTGATGCCGTCATAGGACGTGCCGAACAGATAGCCGGCGCCGTTGTCGTAGGTCATCGCGTTGCCGTAGCGGCGAAGCTCGGCCATGGCCGCGTCCTTCGTCATCTCGCCGGCGTCGACGCGCTTCTTCAGCGCGGCCGCATAATTGCGTCCGAGATCGACGATCGATTTGGTCTGCTCGATACGGGCGCTCAGCATCTCCTGCTTCATCAGGTACCCGGCCAGAACGCCGGAGATGCACAGACCGAACAGGGTGACGCCGACAAGGATGCCCAGCTTGGGGGCGATCTTCAGATTGCTCAACTTCACGGGATGGCTCCGGCGAGAAAGGGATACGGCACGCGAGTGAATCGATACAAATTGAATCAACTTTTAGTGTGAGACCCCTTAGCAAGTTACTTACGTGCCTCCGTAGAAGCCCGGAACATGCCGCTGAAATCGGCAAAAATCCTCGCGACGGACAACCGGGAATTGTACGCGCTCGCATCGATTTCGCGTAAAAGACGCAAAGGCCCGCTCAAGAAGGCCGGGTCGCAACAAGAACCGACAAACCAAATCGGGAGCAAGACATGCCGAAATACAGGGTGGTGACGCCGAAGGGCGCGAGCTTCACGGTCGCGGGCAGCGATTATTCCTACGAGCGCGAGGCGCTCGATCCGATCGACGCCGAGATCGTCGAGGCCCCCGCCAACGAGGCCGAATTCATCGCCGCCGCGAAGACCGCCGACGCCATCTACGCCAAGGGCATCCCGATCACCAAGTCGATCATCGACGCGCTGGACAATTGCAAGGTCATCACGCTCGGCTCGGTCGGCGTCGACAGCGTCGACGTCAAGGCCGCCACCGCCCGTGGCATTCCCGTCACCAACATCCCCGACACCTTCATCGAGGAGGTCGCCGACCACGCCATGATGCTGCTGCTCGCGGGGTTCCGCCGTCTGGTCGAGCAGGACCGCATGGTGCGCGACGGCCGCTGGGCCGAGGGCCGGCCGGCGCTCCTGAAGATTCCGCGGCTGATGGGCCAGACGCTCGGCTTCGTCTCGTTCGGCCGCGTCGCGCGCGCGGTTGCGAAACGCGCAGCGCCGTTCGGCCTGCGCATGATGGCCTACGATCCCTTCATCCAGGAGACGCTGATGTACGACCACGGCGTCATCCCGGCGACGCTGAACGAGGTGCTGTCGCAATCCGACTTCGTCTCGATGCACGCTCCGGCAAGGCCCGAGGTGCATCACATGCTGACCGAGAAGCACTTTCGGCAGATGAAGAAGGGCTCGATCTTCATCAACACCGGCCGCGGCGCCACGGTCGACGAGGAGAGCCTGATCAAGGCGCTGCAGGAGGGCTGGATCGCGCACGCCGCGCTCGACGTGCTGGAGAAGGAACCGCCCTCGCACAACAACCCGATCCTCAGCATGGAGAACGTGACCCTGACCGCCCATGTCGCCTCGGCCTCGGCACGGTTCGACGAGGCGCGCAAGCGCCGCGTGGGCTACGAATTGTCACTGGTGCTTCAGGGCATGTGGCCGGTAAGCTGTGTCAATCCGTCGGTGCTGCAAGACACCGCGCTCCGCCGCTGGCAGCCCGTCAGCATGGATCGCGGGCCGAACAGCTAGGCGGACGGCGCGCACAGGCGCCACAGACGGAAGAGACCCTTCACCGGCGATCAACGCCGGGAAGGGACGACAACAGGGAGGAACTGATGAGGAACGACCTTACACGTCGTGACGCCTTGGCGCTGGGCCTGTCCGCCGCAACGCTCGCTGCCACCGGTGCTGCAGCGCAAACACAGCCATCCACTATCAAAGCTGCCGATGTTCCGGCACCCAAGCTCGAGATCGAGAAAGGCGCATCGCTACGCATGCTGCGCCCGGTGCGCTTCGTCCAGGCCGACGAGGACGTGTTCCGCGCCAACGCGGCGAAATTCACCAAGGAGACAGGCGTCGAGGTCAAGGTCGACTTCGTCGGCTGGGAGGACATCAACCAGCAGACCGCGGTGACCTCGAATTCCGGCGCCGGCCCCGACATCATCATCGGCTTCTCCGACGCGCCGCACATCTATATCGACAAGCTGATCGAGCTCACCGACGTCGCCGACTATCTCGGCAAGAAATATGGCGGCTGGCAGAACCTGGCGAAGGCCTATGGCAAGAAGGCCAAGAGCGATACCTGGATCGGGCTCCCGTTCGGCGCCACCGCAGGTCCCCTGATCTATCGCAAGTCGATCCTCAAATCCGTCGGGTTCGACAAGCCGCCGGAAGACCATGCCGGGCTCCTGGATCTCTGCAGGAAGCTGCACAAGGCCGGCAAGCCTGCCGGCTTTGCGCTCGGCAACGCCGTCGGCGACGGCAACGGCTTTGCCGACTGGATGATGTGGTCGCACAACGCCGCGCTGCTGGACGAGGACGGCAACGTCACCATCAACAGCAAGGAAACCATCGCGGCGCTGAACTACGTCAAGGAGCTCTTTCCGAACTTCATCGCCGGCACGCCGTCCTGGAACGACGTCAGCAACAACCGCGCCTATTCCTCGCAGGAAATCGCGCTCACCGCGAACGGCGTCTCGCTGTATTTCTCGCTGAAGAACGATCCGGCGACCGCTGCCATCGCCGAAGACTCCGAGCATCAGTTGCTGCCGAAAGGTCTTGCGCCGAGGTCGCCGATGTCGGGACTGACGCTGAACGCGATGGTGTTCAAGCACAGCCCCTATCCCAACGCGGCAAAGGCCTTCCTGCAATTCATGCTGGAGAAGGACCAGTATGAGCCGTGGCTCAACGCCAACAGCGGTTACTGGTCGCAACCGCTCGCGGCCTATGCCGATGCGGCGGTGTGGAAGGGCGATCCAAAGGTCGCGATCTTCAAGGACACCATGAACAGCACCTATTACGCCGGTTACAAGGGTCCGATCTCGACCGCCACCGGCGCTGTTCGCGCGGACTATGTGACGGTGCAGATGTTCGCCTCGGTCGCCACCGGTGCGGCGACGCCGGAAGCTGCGGCCGCCGAAGCCGAACAGCGCTGCAAGCGGTACTTCCGGCGGCAGGGCCGGTAGTGCCGTACGACAAGGCAACCGCTTTTGCGAGAAGCAAAGTGACGAAGCAATCCAGACTGTAGCTACGGCGACAGCCTGGATTGCGTCGCTTCGCTCGCAATGACGGTGTGGTGATCTTCAACGACAGGACAACGACCTGATGTCCGTGACCACCCTTCACTCTTCCGCCCTCGCGCAGCGGCAGCCGTCCTGGCTGGTGCGGCTGTTCGACTACAAGCCGTTCCTAATCGTGATGTGCCTTGCGCCCGCGATCGGGCTGCTGGCGGTGTTCCTGACCTATCCGCTCGGCCTCGGCATCTGGCTCGCCTTCACCGACACCACGATCGGCAAGCGCGGCATCTTCATCGGGCTGGAGAACTTCCAGTACCTGCTCACCGATCCCCTGTGGTGGAACGCGGTGTTCTACAGCGTGTTCTACACGGCGGTGGCGACCTTCGGGAAGTTCGCACTCGGCTTCTGGCTCGCGCTGCTGCTCAACAACCATTTTCCATTCAAGAGCCTCTTGCGCGCCATCGTGCTCCTACCCTGGATCGTGCCGACGGTGCTGTCGGCGCTGGCGTTCTGGTGGATCTACGATCCGCAATTCTCGATCATCTCCTATCTGCTGGTCGACGTGCTGCACTGGCGATCGAGCAATATCGACTTCCTCGGCTCGCCCTGGCCGGCGCGGTTCTCGCTGATTGCCGCCAACATCTGGCGCGGCATTCCCTTCGTCGCGATCTCGCTGCTGGCGGGCCTCCAGACCATCTCGCCCTCGCTCTACGAGGCCGCGATGCTCGACGGCGCCAGCGCCTGGCAGCGCTTCCGCTACATCACCTTCCCGATGATGATGCCGATCCTCGCCATCGTCATGACCTTCTCGATCATCTTCACCTTCACCGACTTCCAGCTGGTCTACGCCATCACCCGCGGTGGCCCGGTCAACTCGACCCATCTGCTCGCGACGCTGGCGTTCCAGCGCGGCATCGCCGGCGGCGAGCTCGGCGAAGGCGCCGCGATCGCGGTGTCGATGATCCCGTTCCTGGTGTTCGCGACGGTGTTCTCCTATTTCGGCCTGGCGCGCCGCAAATGGCAGCAGGGAGAGAGCAATGACTGATACCGTCGCGCAAGGCTCTGCCGTCGCCAAGGCCGCTCCCGACACCATGGCCTGGGATTCCGGGCTGCGGCGGCTGATGATGATCTACCTGCCGCTCGGCTGCTTCGTGCTGATCCTGCTGTTTCCGTTCTACTGGATGGCGATCACCTCGTTCAAGCCGAACGCGGAGCTGCTCAACTACAAGGACCATAATCCGTTCTGGATCTCCTCGCCGACGCTGGCGCATATCAAGCACCTCTTGTTCAACACCTCCTACCCGCGCTGGCTGAAGACGACGATGCTGGTCGCGGTCGGCTCGACCACGCTGTCGCTGGTCGCGAGCACGCTCGCCGCCTATGCGATCGAGCGCCTGCGCTTCCGCGGCAGTCCCTATGTCGGCCTTGGCATCTATCTCGCCTATCTCGTGCCGCCGTCGATCCTGTTCATTCCGCTGGCCACCGTCGTGGTGCAGTTTGGCCTGTTCGACTCGCCGCTTGCCCTGATCCTGGTCTATCCGACCTTCCTGGTGCCGTTCTGCACCTGGCTGCTGATCGGCTATTTCAAGTCGATCCCCTACGAGCTCGAGGAATGCGCGCTGGTCGACGGCGCCACGCGGCTGCAGATCCTGCGCCGGATCACGCTGCCGCTCGCCGTGCCCGGCCTGATTTCGGCCGGCATCTTCTCCTTCACGCTGTCCTGGAACGAGTTCATCTACGCGCTCGCCTTCATCCAGAGTGGCGCCAACAAGACCGTACCGGTCGCGATCCTGACCGAGCTGGTCACCGGCGACGTCTACCAATGGGGCGCGCTGATGGCGGGCTCGCTGCTCGGCTCGCTGCCGGTCGCGATCTTCTACTCGCTGTTCGTGGATTATTACGTGTCCTCGCTGACCGGTGCGGTAAAGGAGTAAACCGCGGCTGCGCAGGAACGCATTCGATCGTGCAATCCTGATAGACGGCGGTATCCAATACTGGCACCATTGATCGTCGCTTGAGAAGGCGAGGATTGCATGGGACCGCAAAAGCTCCACTCCTTGTCGCGTCGCGGCTTTTGCATGTGTTGCCTCGGCGGCGCGGCGTTCGCCGCCGGTGCCGGATGGCTCACGCCGCGGCAGGCCTTCGCGGAAGCCCGCGGCATCGTCAGCCTGATCAAGGACAGCGCGGCAAAGGCTGTAATCACGACCTACAAGCTGCGCGGCAATGTCAGCGTGCTCGAAGGATCCGGCGGCAACATCGCGGTCCTCACCGGACCCGACGGCAAGCTCCTGGTCGATGCCGGCATCGGCGTCTCTCGCCCGCAGCTCAGCAAGGCGCTGGCCGAGCTCGGCAGCGAGCCGGTCGCGCGACTGATCAATACGCATTGGCACTTCGACCACGCCGACGGCAATGAATGGCTGCATGCCGCAGGCGCGAAGATCATCGCCCACGAAAACACCCGCAAGCATCTCGCCAGCATCCAGCGCGTCGAGGACTGGGACTACGTCTTCCTGCCGTCACCGTCAGACGCTGTGCCGGTCGACGTTTTCACCAAGAACCAGGATCTGACATTCAACGGCGCGTCGCTCGCGCTGAGATATTACGGGCCTGCGCATACCGATAGCGATATCTCCGTGATGTTCACCGAGGCCAACATCCTTCATGTCGGCGATACCTACTGGAACGGCATCTATCCGTTTATCGACTATTCGACCGGTGGCGGCATCAACGGCATGATTGCGGCGTCGGACGCCAATCTGGCAGTGGCCAAAGACGACACCATCATCATTCCCGGTCACGGCAAGCCCGTCAGCAACAAGGCCGAACTGCAGGAATTCCGCGACATGCTGGTCGCGATCCGGGACAATGTCGGCAATCTCAAGCAACAGGGAAAAACGCGTGACGAGGCCGTTGCCGCCAAGCCGACCGCCGCGTTCGACGCGAAATGGGGCCAGTTCGTCATCGATCCCGGCTTCTTCACCCGACTGGTCTATGAAGGCGTGTAGAGATGGCCACGATGGCGCGCCGCGCGCTCGTTGCGACCGACTGTTACAGCCCATCGCGCGCCGCGCGGTAAGGGAGTAAACGCGCGCTGCGGCGTTTGGTCCGGCTTCACAAAACTGCAATATGCGATCCGCATAAGGCGTCGTCCGCTAACAGGAGACGCACATGCGCGCGACCTTTCTTGCTTCCGTCGCAACGATCATTCTCACCGCGAGCACCGCGCTCGCCCAGAACGAGGGCGAATTCCCGGCCAAGCTCGCCGGCCACGTGGTCATGCCGGCCGAGTCGTTCATCGACGCGCCGGCCGATGCGCCCGCCGACCTCAAGACCTCCGGCAAGTACACCACCGGCAAGCGCGTCGACGCGCTCGGCACCGTGATGGGCAAGTCCTATGAGCGTCCGACCGGCGTCTCGCTGCCGTTCAAGGGCCAGCCTCTCCAGGGCCATTCCGGCATCAAGCACATGGCCGACGGCAGCTACTGGGTGATCACCGACAACGGCATGGGGGCGCGCGCCAACTCGCCGGACTCGATGCTGTATCTGAACCGCTACAAGATGGATTGGGCCAGCGGCAAGATCGAGCGCCAGGAGACCGTCTTCCTGCACGATCCCGACAAGAAGGTGCCGTTCCGCATCGTGCATGAGGACACCCAGAAGCGTTACCTGACCGGCTCCGACTTTGACACCGAAGGTTTCCAGATCATCGGCGACGTCTTCTGGATCGGCGACGAGTTCGGCCCCTACATCCTGAAGGCGGACAAGACCGGCAAGATCCTCGGCGTGTTCGAGACGGTTGCCGACGGCAAGCCGGTGCGCTCGCCCGACAATTGGGCGGTGGCAACGCCGGGCGCGCCGGGCCAGACCTACACCAACGTCAATTTGCGCCGCTCCAAGGGCTATGAGGGCTTTGCGTCCTCGAAGGACGGCAAGTTCCTCTACGGCCTGCTCGAGGGGCCGCTGTGGGATGCCGAGAAGAAGGACTGGGAGAAGGTCGACGGCAAGGAAGCCTCCCGCATCCTCGAATTCGACGTCGCTGCCGAGAAGTTCACCGGCCGCTACTGGCAATATGTGTTCGAGCAGAACGGCAACGCCATCGGCGACTTCAACATGATCGACCCGACGGCCGGCCTGATCATCGAACGTGACAATGGCGAAGGCACCGCCGACAAGGCCTGCCCGCAAGGCCAGCGCGGCGAGAACTGCTTCCCTGACATCGCCAAGTTCAAGCGCATCTACAAGATCGAGCTCTCCGACGCCAATGTCGGCAAGCCCGTGCGCAAGATCGGCTATATCGACCTGTTGAAGATCCAGGACCCCGACAAGAAGGCGAGGAAGCCGCTCAACGACGGCGTCTACACCTTCCCGTTCTTCACCATTGAGAACGTCGATCGCGTCGACGACACCCATATCATCGTCGGCAACGACAACAATCTGCCGTTCTCGTCCAGCCGCGATCCCAACAAGGCCGACGACGACGAATTCATGCTGCTCGAAGTCGCCGATTTCCTGAAGGCGAAGTAAGGCACTACCCTGCTCCTCTCCCGCTAGGCGCGGGAGAGGAGCTTACCGACAGTCACCTAGTACCCGAACGCCACGCCGATGCTGATCGGGACCGTCGCATAGGTGATCTCGGGCGGGACCGGCGGAAACGGCTGCGCCTGGCGCAACATCGCCATGGCCTGGGCGTCGAGGACCGCGACGCCAGACGAGCCACCGAGACGGCTGGACAAGACCTGCCCACCACGGCCAAGGGTGAAGCTCAGCCTGGCCACGCCCTTCTGGCCATTGGCGCTTGCCGGATATTGGTGGAAGCGCATCAGGTGCGCGCGAACCCGTTGATTGTAGGTTGCGATCGCCGAAGCGACCGAGCCCGCATTGACGGCTGATGCCATCGGAGCTTCGCGCTCGGCGCGCGGTGGTGCGCTGGTGCGCGGCGCGGGCGTCGCATCCGATGGCTTCCTTGCGTCGGGGCGAACCACCTTGGGTTTCGCCGGCAACGGCTTCTCGACAGGCACAACTTTCGCCGGCTCCGGCTTCGGCGGAACCGGCTCGATCTTCGTTTCCGGCGGCGCAACCACGTCCGGCTTTTCCTGCGGCGGCGTCTGCGGAATCATCTCCTCGACGACCTGCTGCTGCATCGGCTCCGGCGGCGACGCATCCGCCTGCTGCATCAGCGGCCCAGGCGCGATGTCCAGCGGCGTCGACTGCGGCGCCGACGTCTCCGGCGTCATGTCGATCAGAATGGCCGGCAGGCTGACGCCCTGCTCCGGCTGCGACCTGATCCAGTTCATCGCGATCAGCGCGGCGGCGACATGCAACGCCACGATCACCGCAGCCGATGCTCCCCACCGCGCGGTTTCGCGCTCGCCAAGCGGCTCGTGCAGGGCAAAGGCGTTCGCGGCCATCAGCTGCGTCCGTCGAGGCCGACCAGAGCGACCTTGAGATAGCCGGCATTGCGCAAGGTGTTCATCACCTCCATCAGGTCGCCATAGCTCACCGCCTTGTCGGCGCGGAGATAAATGCGCTCGTCCTTGCGTCCCTTGGTGGCGGCCTCGAGCGCCGCGGCGAGACCCTCGCGCGCCATGGTGTCCTCGCCGACGGCGACGGTGAGATCCGGCTTCACCGTGACGAAGGTCGGCTTGTCCGGCCGCGGCTGCGGCTCGGCGGCGGTTGCCGGCAGCTCGACGCCGATGTCGACGGTGGCGAGCGGGGCCGCCACCATGAAGATGATCAAGAGCACCAGCATCACGTCGATGAACGGCGTGACGTTGATCTCATGGGTGACGTCGAGATCGCCGGGGTCGCCGCGCCTCAGCGACGATCCGGTGCGCGCGCCGAGCTTCGCAGCCATGGCCCTATTCCGCCGCCCGAGCCAAACGGAATTCCCGGTGGTCGCGCTGCCGGCTGACCAGCAGCATCAGCTGCGCCGAGGCGTCCCCAAGCAGCGCGCGGTAGTTGGCGATGCCTCGGACAAGGTGATTGTAGATCACGACCGCCGGAATCGCGGCGACGAGACCGAGCGCGGTGGCGAGCAGCGCCTCCGCGATGCCGGGCGCGACCACCGCAAGGCTGGTGGTGTGGCTCTCGGAAATGCCGATGAAGGAATTCATGATGCCCCAGACGGTACCGAACAGGCCGACGAACGGCGCGATGGCGCCGATGGTCGCAAGCACGCCGGTGCCGCGCGCGATTTGCCTCGACATCGCCGCCTCGACCCGCTCCAGCCGCAGCGCGACGCGCTCCTGAAGGCCGTCGTCGAGGACGCCGCCGGAGAGCTCCGCCTCTTTTGCGCAGGACTGGATCAGCTGGGCGACCGCGTCATGCGCATCGCCGGCCCGTTCGGCGGCCTCCGCCAGCCTGATATTGCCTTCGAGCGCGCGCGTGCGCCACAGGGCCAGCGCGCCCTTGCGGCGCAGCTCGATGCTCTTGGCGAGCCAAACCGTCCACGTCACCAGCGAGGCGACGGCCAGCCCCACCATCACCGTCTTCACGACGATGTCGGCACCGAGGAACATGCCCCAGGGCGACAGATTGCGCGGCAGCAGCGCCTCGTCGATCGCGAAGGCCGGTGCCGGCGCAAGCGCCAGCGCGATTGTTACGATCATTTGCCGAAGCCTGGACATGCCCTGCATCCTGATCTCCCGTGGATAGAAAGAGGCTACGCCGCGATGCGGTCCGCAAGCTGCCGGAACCGCGCGAGCTGATCGCCTCGCAGCGCCCGCGTCTCGTCGCGGCCGACGAACACCTTGAACATGATGCCGCCGTCGGCATTGACGAACGCGACGAAGGCAGAGGTCTTGCCCATGAAGGGACGCTCGACGAAGGCGACGCCGGCGCAGCGCTCGTGGCGGAGATGGCCGTGCAGGCCCTTCGGCTGCATTAGGTTGAAATAGCCGCGACCGATCTCGCCCGCGGGAATGCTGCCCGTGAACTCGAAGATCGCATCGTCCGTGTGGACGATCAGCGTGACCTCGCCCCATTGTGCGATGTCCTGCATGGCGGCGGCAAAATGCGCGCCGCCGCCGATGCGGACCATGGAGGACGGCAGCGCCTCGATCACCGCACGCGGCGTGACCTTGCGCTCGCGCGCAACGTCCTCGATCACCGCGCCGGGATTGTCGGCCATATACGCCTTGAGCTCGGCGAGATCGGTGCTCAGCATGTCCGGCTCCTCATCAAGCTGGCCGCAACTTAAGCGGCCGCGTTGGCCTTGCGTTCGGTCATGATGACCTCGAAGCCTTCGAACTTGGGATGGCCGAGATAGAGGCTTTCGCCGGTCTTGTTGTCGGCGCGGGCATGAGCGCGGCGGAATTCCTCCGACCGCGTCCAGGCCTCGAAGGCGGCCTTGTCGACCCAGACCGTGTGGGAGGAGTACAGCGTGTGGTCCTCGAGGACCGGTCCCCTGAGCAGATGGAATTCAACGAAGCCGGCCATGCTGCCGAGATAGGACTCGCGGGTGCGCCACACGGTCTCGAATGCGGCTTCCGAGCCGAGCTTCACCTGAAAGCGATTCATGGCGATGAACATAAAAGTCTCTCCTTCTTCTCAAGACGAAAACGCGCCGAAGCCGCGCTGGAGCATCAGCGCGGCCCGGCGGAATTGGCGATGTTGCGGCGCCTCTTGGCTCACGCACCTCCGAAGTGGATCTTCAAGCCGGCCTTGTAGACCCTGCCCGGTCCAGGGCTGGTCCACAGCACGTCGTTCTGCGACGTGCCGTCGGTCGAACTGCCGGGAATGGCGTAAGGCCGGTAGTACTGGTTCAGGAGATTGTCGATCGAGGCCGAGAACACGATGTCCTTGGTCGCTGCGTAAGTCATGTAGAGGTTGATCAGATCGTAGCCGGTCGAAGGCACATAGCCGGCGGGGATGTCGTTGTTCGGACCGTAGGACGCCCACTGCGCCGACAGCACCAGGCTGCGGTCGAGCAGGCGGACACCGCCGGTCGTCACGACCTTGGTCGGGGTGATGGTAGCGAGCCCGATATTGGTCTGGACGTTCTTGCCCTTGATGTAGTGACCAGCGACGCCGATGAACCAGTCGCCGGCATCGTACATGGTCTCCGCCTCGAAACCCTCGATGCGGGCATTGGCGATGTTCTGGTACTGGTAGTACTGGCTGAACGAGCCGAACGGCGGCACCGGGACCGGCGCCGAGGCGACGAGATCGATGTAGTCGCTGACGTCGTTGCGGAACAGATTGATCTTGCCGCGGAACGAGTCGGATGCGGTGAAGATGTTGTCGTACTTCAGGTTGAAGCCGACTTCCTTGTTCTTGCCGACCTCGGGGCGAAGGTTCGGGTTGGGCAGGAAGCAGAACAGGCCACTTGTGCCATCCGGACAGGGGAAGAAGGCCGGGCTGCCACCGGTGGCATGCGCGCCGGAGATCACGGTCTCGGTGATCGAGGGCGCGCGATAGCCTTCGGCATAGCTGACATAGGGCTGGAAGCCCGCGACCGGCGTGACGCCGAGCGTGATCTTCGGCGAGAAGCGGTCGCCGCCGGTATTGGTCGTGCCCGACTGCAGATTGTAGCGGTCATAGCGGATCGCGCTCACCGCCTCGAACCACGTGCTGTAGTTCTGCTTGAGCTGCAGGAAGCCGCCCGACACGGTGCGGATGCCGCTCGGCGTCGTGATGTTGGAGTTGCCGCGGCTGTCGGTCGTGATCACGTCGTCCTGGAACGCATCGACCCCGTAGGTCACGGCATTGCGCCAGTCACCGACGTTGAAGCGCGTGGTGTTGTTGGCGTCGAAGCCGACCGTGTTCAGCGTGTAGCCGCGCTTGTCGCCGACGCAGCCCGAGATGTTGTTGCCGAAATTGCCGGCGCCGCAAAAGGCCGCGCCCGCGGTCGAATAGTGATAAGTCTTGGTCTGATCCTGATCGGTGCGGTTGCCATAGACCGACACGTGCGAGTCGAACAGATTGTCGCTCGGCAGCGAGTAGTTCCAGGTCAGCGTGCCGGTGTAGTTCTTGACGTCGGACGCATAGACCGACGAGCCCTGGAAGAGCGCGCGCTGGGCCGCGGTCGCCACCGGGCCGGTGTTGAACTGGCCGATATTGTATTGATAGTCCTGGAAGGTGGCGCCGAACTTGACCTCGTGACCGAGCGCGGGGCGCACCGTGAGCTTCAGCAACCCGGCTTCGACCTGGTTGCCGGTGTTGCCGATCTCGGTGCCGTTGCCGTCCTTGTAATTGCCCTGCGTGCGGTAGACCGCGCCGCCGAAGATGTCGACGTCGGGCGTCGCGCGCACGCCGCCGAACACCGAGCCGAGGCCGCGCGCATTGTTGGTGCCGTAGGAGCCGGAGAGATCGACGCCCCAGCGCTCGCCGGGACGCAGCACGTCGTTGATGTCCTTGGTGCGGAACGAGACCAGGCCGCCGATAGCACCCGAGCCGTAGATGTTGGCGGTCGGGCCGCGCACGACGTCGACGCCGCCGATCAATTCAGGATCGAGGAAGAACGAGCCGTTGGCGTTGTGGCCGGTGCGCTGGAAGTTCTGCCGCGCGCCGTCAACGACGACGGCAACGCGGCCGAAATCCTGCAAGCCACGGATGTTGATGACGGTCGCGGGATCATCGCCGCGCTCCTGGAACGACACGCCGGGCACGGCATAGAAGATATCCGACAGCCGGTTCGGCTGAAGCCCCTGAATCTGGTCGAGCGAGATCGAGCTGACCGGCGCGAGCGCATCGATCGCGCGCTCCTTGGTCTTCGTTGCGGCGACAGTAATGGTATCGAGCACCTGAACCGGCGCCGTGCCGCCGGCCTGGGCGCGGGCGTTCAAGGCCTCGGGGGTTGCCTGCTGCGCAACTTGCGGCTTGGACGGCTTGCGCTTGGCCTGCTTCGGTGACGCGTTTTCAGTCTGCGCCAATGCGGTCTGCGCAAAGCCGCTTGCCGGCATCACCGCCGCCATTGAAACCACCGACGCGCCCAAAATCAGGGCGCGCGAATACCTAGCCCCGTCAGCCATATCAGCCCCAGCCTGCACTTCACTTCAGTTTTTGGAGTCGTTTGGCTGGCGTGCGTTCGCAAAGCGAACGACTGGCTGGCTGATTTTCTCGAGTCGCGGACCTGCTGTCCGCTGTCACAATTGGTTACGTGGCAACACTCAGGCGGTCAATGACATCAGGTTGCAGTTTATATCGATTGTAAATTGCGGCCGTTGGAATGCGCTTCGCGCCGCTTATACAACAGGCAGCACTCAAGCATTCGAAAGCGCATCACACGACCATGTCGGCAGCGTCCGGAGACAATAGCGGCGATGCGGCAGGGCCGACCCAAAGCCCTTCTGCAACAACGAGAACCCTCACCATGCGAGGGAGCCGGATCGACAGCCGCGAGCTGTTTGCGGCGGAGCGCGAGATCATCATCACCCATGGCGAGGACAGCTATCGCCTTCGTCTGACCTCGCAGAACAAGCTGATCCTGACGAAGTAGATCGCAATGACATTTTGTCGCACCCTCGCAAACCTCCTGCTGTCAGGCGCGATCGCGCTCGCCTCCTCAGCGCACGCCGCCGGTATCACGGTGCATGATGCACGCAATCGCGATGTTGCGGTTACCGATGATGCGCGCACGGTCTCGATCGGCGGCGCCATCACCGAGATTCTCTACGCGCTCGGGCTGGAGAGCCGGCTGGTCGGCGTCGACACCACGAGCCTCTATCCGGCGGCGGCGCTGCACGACAAACCCAATGTCGGCTACATGCGCCAGATCTCGGCCGAGGGCGTGCTCGGGCTCAATCCGACGCTGATCCTTGCGATCCAGGGCTCAGGGCCGCGCGAGACAATGGACATCCTGGAGACCGCGAAGGTGCCGCTGGTGCTGGTGCCGGAAACCTTCTCCGAAGAAGGATTGCTCGAGAAGATCAAGCTGGTCGGCCACGCCATGGGCGTCGATGCCCGCGCCGAGTGCCTCAGCGCCGCAGTCGGCGCCGATCTCGCCCAGCTTCGCACACTGCGCGCCAAGGTGACCAAGCCGGTCCGCGTGATGTTCGTGATGTCGCTCCAGAACGGGCGAGCGATGGTTGCCGGTCACAAGACCGCGGCCGACGAGATCATCCAGCTCGCGGGCGCTGCCAATGCGGTCGACGATTACGACGGCTACAAGATCATCGGCGACGAGGCGATCGTGGCAGCCAAGCCCGATGTCGTCCTCTCGATCGAACGCGGCAAGGATTCGCTCCAGGCCGATGCGGTCTATGCCCATCCCGGCTTCGCGCTGACGCCGGTCGCCGCCAACAAGAGCTTTATCACCATGGACGGGCTCTATCTGCTCGGCTTCGGGCCGCGTACGGCGGCGGCGGCGCGTGATCTCTCCGTCAAACTCTATCCGACATTGGCCGAGGGCGGCGCGTTCACGTCGGCTTTGTCGGCGGCGAATTGCCGCCAATGAGCGTGGCGTTCGGAGCGGACGCGCGGAGCTCGCGACGGGCTGGTGCGGGCCGTCGGTTCACATCGGTCGCGATCCCCCTCCTTCTCGCCGTGCTGGTCGTCACCGCAGTTGTTGCGCTAACGGTCGGCGCGGCCGGCATTCCCCTCTCCCGTCTGCCGGCGGCGCTCGGCTTTGCCGGCAGCACACCCGCCGATGCCATGACCGCGCGCGACCAGCTCGTGCTATGGTCGATCCGCATTCCCCGGATCGCGGCGACCGCGATGGTCGGCGGGCTGCTCGCTGCGGCCGGGGCAATCATGCAGGGCCTGTTCCGCAATCCCCTCGCCGATCCCGCGCTGGTCGGTGTCTCCAGCGGCGGCGCGCTGGCGGCCGCAAGCGCGATCGTCTTCACCGATTCGCGCTTCGGCGAGACGCTGCGCTTCCTCCAGGCCGAGCTGTTGCCGCTCGCGGCCTTCGCGGGATCGCTGGCAACGACTGCGATCCTCTATGGCATCTCCAGCCGCGCTGGACGGACTTCGATCGCGATCTTCCTGCTCGCCGGCGTCGCCATCACCGCCATCACCAATGCCGGCATCGGGCTCCTGGTGTTCATCGCCGACGACCGCCAACTGCGCGACATCACGTTCTGGTTGCTGGGCTCGATGAGCGGCGCGACCTGGACCAAGGCCGCCGTGCTCGCGCCGGTCCTCGTCATCGGGCTTGCCGCCTGCGCGTTCATCGCGCGCGGTCTCGATTTGCTGGTGCTCGGCGAGGCCGACGCCTTTCACGGCGGCGTCGATGTCGAGCGTCTCAAGAAAATCTCGATTGTGATGGTCTCCGCCATGACCGGTGCTGCGGTGTCGATCAGCGGCGTGATCGGCTTCGTCGGCATCGTGGTGCCGCATCTCTTGCGCCTCGTGATCGGGCCGGCGCACCGCCTGCTGCTGCCCGCTTCAGTGCTGCTCGGTGCGATCCTGATGGTCGGTGCCGACACGCTGGCGCGCACCATCGTGGCGCCCGCGGAGATGCCGATCGGCATCCTGACCGCGGCGGTCGGCGCACCGGTCTTCCTCGGCATCCTGCTGCGACAGCGCGGGCTCGCCGCGCTATGAGCGCCGTGATCGAGGCGCGGGGCTTAAGCAAGCGCGCCGGTCGCGCAACGCTGCTCGATAACGTCGGTCTGACGGTTACGGCCGGCGAGATGGTCGCAATCATCGGCCCGAACGGCGCCGGCAAATCGACCTTGCTCCGGCTGCTCTCCGGCGATCTACGCCCGAGCGCGGGCGAGGTGCTGATGAAGCAGCGCGACATCAGCAGCTACACGCCGCGTGAGCTTGCGGGGCGCCGCGCGATGCTGTCCCAGCACATCAACGTCACCTTCCCCTTCGCGGTCGAGGAGATCGTGCTGATGGGCGCGGGCGAGCGCAGCGCGCGCGAGGCCGGCGCGCTCGTCGATGCTGCCCTGGACGAGGTGGGTCTTGCGCATTTCCGCGACCGGCAATTGCCGACGCTGTCGGGCGGCGAGCAGCAGCGCGCCCATTTCGCCCGAGTGCTGGTGCAGCTCGCCTGCGGCGAGGCCGAGCACGGACCGGGATTATTGCTGCTGGACGAGCCCACCTCGAGCCTCGACCTGCGCCACCAGATCGACCTCGTCGAAGCAGCGCGCCGCCGCGCGGCCGCCGGCACCGCCGTGATCGCCATCCTGCACGACCTCAACCTCGCGATCCGCTTCGCCGATAGGCTCGTCGTGCTGAATGGCGGCCGGCTCACCGCCGACGGCCCGCGCGCGGACATCGTCACGCGCGAGAGGATTCGCGATATTTTCGAGATCGACGCCGTCGTTCACACGGGCGATGACGGCGTGCCTTACGTGCTGCCGCAATCGATGCAGGCGGCGGCACGACCATGATGACGGTGCGCCCCCTCCCCCGCTTGCGGGGGAGGGTTGGGGAGAGGGTGTCTCCGCAACGGGACAATCCCCTAGAGGACAGAGCCCTCACCCCCGCCCTCTCCCGCTAGCGGGAGAGGGAGCGCACTTCCTTCGCGCCTAGCACCCTACCCCGCCGGCGCGATCACCATGCCTTTGTCCTTCGGCCAGCGGACGCGCCAGGCGAAGTTGATGTCCTTGACTTCGCCAGGCTTGGCGTCGAACGACCATTCCAGCACGCCGCGCTTGTCGCGGATGTTGCTTGCGGTCGGCGGCGTGGTCGCGGGCAGCATCTCGACGACGATGTCCTCGTTCTCGCTGACCGGCAGCTGATCCTCGATCGCCACGCGAATCGGGAAGTCGTGGCCGTTGCGGATCGTCGTCTTGAACGAACGCTCGTCGGTCTTCGACGTCGTCACGAGGAGGCCGGCCGAGCCTTCGTTGCGCTTGAGCACGGCACGCTCGATTCTAACCTTGTCGTCGGCGCCGAAGCCGAGCCGCACGATGTCGTCCTTGGCAGAGGCAGAGAGCTTGCCGCGGCCGACAAAAACGCCGTCGCGATAGATCGCGACCTTGCCCGGCAAAAGCGCCGTGTCGTCGGTCTGCTTGAAGCTGGCTTCGAGGAATGCGGTAGGATCCGCCACCGGCGCGGCGCGCACCGCGAGATCGGCCGGCACCGTCATCGAAGCGATGCGCAGGCTCTTGGCGCCCTCGGTGGCGCCGAGACTGACGCGGCCGGGAATTTTGAAAGTGGCCTGGAAGCCACCGATTTCGGCGGTTGCCTCTAGCTCCCCGAAGCTCGTTCCTCCACCAAAGCGGAACTGCTGGACCCGATCGGCTTGCGCAGGCTCAGCCGGCGGAGGTGCCATTGCGGAGCGCACCGGTGCGCTCTCCGACAATTTGCCGGCCAACGGCTTCGGCACCTGCGGATATTGCGCAACGAGCGAAGTTAGCTCCGGCGCGCTACCGCCACGGCCGAGGCGGACCGTGGAAACGCCAAGCGCAACGTTCGACCAGTCCTCGCCGGTCGATTGCGTGACCTCGGCGCGGCGGACCAGTTCGAGCTGCGGCTTGCGATCCTTCGCGCCGGTGTCGAGCCGGGCGCCGTAGAGCGGCAACCAGCGCGCATTGCGCACGGTATAGGTCACCCGCAGCGTCGCCTTGGTCGCAGCCGTCGCGGCAATGTCCATGCGCACCTCGAGCTTGCTCGGCGGCTTGGCATTGCGTTCCACCTCGAGCTGGGCGATCTGCCGATCGAGCTCGCGTATCTTGCGCGTGGCCTCGCGGCTGGCGGTATCGGCGCTGGCGATTTCCTCGCCGACCGCGGCAAAGGCCGCGCGCCACTCGGCGATCGGCCGCGCCTCGCCCTTCTCGCCGATGCCCACGGGAGACGCCTCCGCAAAATGTTCGGCGAACTTGCGCCGCGCGGCGGCCGATTCAATCGCGCCTTGCAAATCGGCGCGCTGGTCGTTCAAGGCCTCGATGCGTTTTTCCAGCTCGGGCAGGTTGACCGGCGCCGCGCGTGGTGTTCGCGCGTCGATGGCGCCAATGGTGATTTTTGCGCCCGCTTCGCCTTCGACGCGGAGCGAGGACGGATCGAGCGAAAGTGGAAAGTCCCTGGCGACCAACGTTGAATCACCGGAAGCGAGGTCCAGCGCGATGACACGGGTGACCGTAGCGCCATCCGGATACACGGTAACGACGTCGATGGCCGATGTGGCGTCCACATCGGCGGCCCATGAATGCGACGCGAACGCCGCGGTCACCAGAACCAGGCTCGTCGTTGCCAAACATCTTGCGGTGATGCGCATGAATTCCTCTCTGCCGGTATCGCCGCGCCGCCAGCCGGACGCGCGCGATCAAATGCCTCGCCAACATGGTTGGACGCGGCAGCGAAGGAACCGGTTCGATTGAGGTTTCCATGGGGCGCGCCTGCGGCCGCACCATGGCCGCGGAACAAGTCATTGCCCCGCGGCGGAAGGCCATCAGGCCTGAGCGGACGAGCTCTGGCCGAAGATGCGGCGGAGCAGATCGGTCACGTTCTTCGCGCCGGCCTTCTTCAAGATGCTGGCGCGATAGCCCTCGATCGTCCGCGCACTCAGATGCATGCGCCGGGCGATCTCCTTGTTGGTGAGGCCGGCGGCGAGATGCTCGAGCACGTCGCCTTCACGCCCGGTCAGGGGCTCGCAGCCCGGCAGCCAGCGCTGGCGGTTCGAGGCAGGCTGGCCGAACTCGTCGATGGCGGCATCGATCCGGCCGACGATGTCGTGGGTGCGAAATGGCTTTTCGATGAAGTCGGCCGCGCCGCTCTTGATGGCGTCGACCGCCATGGAAATGCTGCCGTTCGCCGAGGTCACCAGCACCGGCGCCATGCAGTTTTCCTCGCGCAGGCGCTTGAGCACGTCGAGCGCCGAGCGATCCGGCGGCATCTCCAGGAGCACGCAGGCGGGCATCCGCGCCTTGGCTTCCGACAGCAGCGATGCGCCATCGGCAAAGCAGATCACGTCATACGCGCTCTGCTGGAGCGCGTTGGCAAGTTGTTCGCGGGAGGCGGCGTCGGTGTCGATGACGAATACCTCACCCTTGGAAAGCATGTTCCCAGGCATAATCCCGATCCAGCAATGTCTTGGTCAAATGGGTCCGAGACGGAAGCGGGCCGCATCGCCCTGCCACACCGTCGTGAGCACGGCATTCACGCCGGTGCTTTCGGTTTCCCTTATGTATGTTCCATCGTGTTCCCGGATTTGACGGATCGGGACAGAAACTTTACATTTCGGGACATCTGCTGGAATGGCTGGCACGAGCGGTTCACATGGCCGATCTCATTCGCAGCGCAGGCTTGAGCTACTACGCGGAGGTCGCCCGGTCGGTCGGGCTCGACCCGAAGCAGATGATGCGCAAGGTCAGACTGCCGCTGGCCGTGCTCGACAAGCCCGATACCCCCATTGCCGTGACGAGCCTGCGCCGGTTGCTCGAATTGTCGGCAGAAGCTTCCGGTGCCGAAGATTTCGGCTTGCGGCTCGCCGAGCGCGGCGGCCTCACCAATTTCGGCGCGGTCGGCCTGATCGTGCGCGAGCAGGCGACCGTCGGCGAGGCCATCGCGGCGTTCTCGCGCTTCATTCATGTCCATCACGACGGCATGAAGCTCGACGTCATCAAGGACAAGCAGACGGTGACCCTCACCCTGCATCTGCGCGGCCGGCGGCCGACTGCGCCGCGACAGTCGATCGACATGGCGCTCGGCAGCATCCACCGCATCATCCAGTCGCTGTTCGGCAGCGACTGGCGGCCGCAGGAGGTGCATCTGCATTATCCGCCGCCGCATGACCGCAAGCGCTACCGCGATTTCTTCGGCTGCCGTGTGGTCTTCAATGCCGACGAGGATGCGATCCTGCTGTCGGCGCACGACATGGAGCGGCGGATCCCGAGCGCGCATCCGCTGATCGCGAGCTACTTGCGCAAGCGCATCGAGGCGATCGAGACCCGGCCGGCAAGCTGGGAAGGGAAGGTCGACGAGGTCGTGCGCAGCCTGCTCGCCAGCGGCGACTGTACGGTCGAGCGGGTGGCCGAGCATCTCGCCTGCACCCGCCGCACCATCCACCGGCATCTCGCCGAAGGCGGCACCAGCTTCTCCGCCATCCTCGATGCGCAGCGCGCCGATCTCGTGATCCAGCTGATCGACGATCCCGACCGGCCGCTGGCCGATATCGCCACGCAACTCGGCTTCTCCGCGCAGAGCGCGATGGCGCGCTGGTTCCGCGGCCGCTTCGGCTGCAGCATCACCGAATGGCGCAAGGGCGCGCGGCCGCTGGCGGCGAACGCAGCCTGACTTAGCGTGCCGGAGCCGGCACGCCCATGATGGCAAGCGCGCGCCGCGGGCTGCCGGCAAGCAACGGTCCGAACGCGACTGCAAAGCCGAGGAAGGCGACGATCCAGCCGCAGGCGGCGATGTGCAGCAGCACATCGCCATGCGCCGGCAGCACCACGGCGGCAACCCGCGCCAGCGCCGCGACGATGATCGCGACATAGATACCTTGCGTCGCCGGCGAGGCCGTCAGCGCCTGTCCGGTATGGCCGAGGCTCGCACGCGTCATCACAGCGAGCGTCATGGTCCCGGCTGCACCGGCCATCCAGGCGTGAATGCCCGCGCTCGGCGGCAGCTCGCCGAAGGTGGCCAGCGCATTCAGGATGAAGCCCGATGGCACGAAGACGTAGCCGACATGCAGGATCAGCAGCAGCCGCTCGCGCGTGGTGCGATCGCCGGCCCAGCGTGCGAGCCGAACCAGATGCAGCACGCCGACGAGCGCCATCGCGACGCCGGTGATCATGTTCAGCGGCGCCACGATCCACGAGATGAGCGCCAGCGCGCTCAATCCGATCACCGCGCCGTCAAAACGTCCGAACGGCACCGGCAGGCGGCCGGGATTGAACTTGACCAGCCAGTTGCGCGTGAAGCTCGGGATGATGCGGCCGCCGATCAGCGCGATCAGCAGCATCACCACACTGATGCCGACGCGGATGCTGACATCGGCCGCGCCCTCATAATGCGCTTCGAGATGAAAGGCGACGTTGCCCGCGAGCAGCACGAGCACCAGCACCACCACCGGCAGATTGCGCCAATTGCCGCCCGCGATGATCTCGCGCGTTGCGGCTGCGACGATCAGCGCCAGGAAGGCGGCATCGACGACGAGCGCGAAGGCCCAGCCGATCTCGGCGGACAACGTCACCGCGACACGTCCGGCAAGCCAGACCACCAGCAGCGCGCCGAGCGACGTGCCCTGGATCGGCAGTCGCCCGGTCCAATTCGGGATCGCGGTGAACAGGAAGCCGGTGATGACCGCCGGCAGGAAGCCGTAGAGCATCTCGTGGACGTGCCAGTCGCGCGGCGCGAAGGCCGAACTCACGGACAGCTCGCCATAGAACATTGGCAGCCAGGCCAGGATCGACAGCCCCGCCTGGATCGCGGCCAAAAGGAAAAAGGGCCGAAAACTGTTCGCAAACAGCGGCGAGCCCTGAAAATTACGGGATCGGGCGCCAGCCATGGGACAACTCCTGTGAATTCGGACCGTTGTCTGGAAAAATACTGCCGTCCGGCCGGCCCGTTTTGCGCTATCGCAAACTGCCTGACGATTGCAGGTGCCATCACACTCCCTGATGCCAACGAGGCAGAATGGCCAAGGTCGACACATCGCTGGTTGCGCATTTGCCGCTATTCGCCGGCGTCAAGCCGGAGGACCTCGAGGAGATCCTGCGCGAGGCCCGCTCGGCGCGTTATCCCAAGAACGCCGCCATTTTCGAGCAGGGCGCGGACGCGCAATCCTTCTTCCTGCTGCTGCACGGCCATGTCCGCGCCGCCAAGACCACGCCGACCGGCGAGCAGATCGTGGTGCGCTATGTCGCGCCGGGCGAGACTTTTGGGCTCGCGATGGCGATCGGCGCCGCGCATTATCCCGCGACCGCGATGGCAGTCGATGACAGCGTGGTCCTGATCTGGCCGAATTCGGCCTGGCCGCGGCTGGTCGAGCGATTTCCCTCGCTCGCTGCCAACACGCTGCAAACCGTCGGTGCGCGGCTGCAGGAGAGCCATACCCGCATTTTGGAAATGTCGACCCAGCAGGTCGAGCAGCGCGTGGCGCATGCGCTGCTGCGGCTCGCAAAGCAATCCGGCAAGAAGCTCGACCACGGCATCGAGATCGATTTCCCGATCAGCCGCCAGGACATCGCGCAGATGACCGGCACCACGCTGCATACGGTGAGCCGCATCCTGAGCGGCTGGGAGAGCCAGGGCCTCGTCGAGAGCGGCCGCCAGCGCATCATCCTGCGCGACCCGCACCGGATCGTGCTGCTGTCGGAACGGACGGTGGACAGCGGGCCGGCGTAGCTCCTCTCCCTCTCCCCGTTCTTACGGGGCCGCGACGAGCTACGCTCGCGCTGGAAGGGTTGGGGTGAGGGGCTCTATCCATACGTGAGATCGCGGTGGGACCTGTACCCCCTCACCCGGATCGCACCGGACGATGCTTCGCATCGCCGAGGCGATCCGACCTCTCCCCCGCAAGCGGGGAGAGGTGAACGCCACCTCGAGCTCGGAAATTAGGGGTGAGGGCGCTTCCGCTTACGGCGATAGACCGCCCTCACCCGGGAATTCGCGCGCGGCCCGCGCGAACTCCAGCCCGCCTCACGCCGGCACGCATTCGCACAGCGCGGCGAGGAATTTGTCCTGGTCGATACCGTGCTCGCGGCAGGCGTCCTCCACGGTGTGGAAGGTCGCGATCGGACAGCCGACACAGGCCATCCTGAAGGCGAGGAACACGCGGATCGTGTGCGGCGCCGTACGCATGATGTCATCGACCAGATCGTCGGATCGGAAAGGCATGGACAACTCCGTTCCGAAGCGACGATAGCGGAGCGGCGTTAGGCTTCTTTGCTGGAGCGCAAGCTGGGCTGTCATTCCGGGGCGCGCGAAGCGCGAGCCCGGAATCCATCGGGCAGCAGGTCATACGGTGAAATGGATTCCGGGTTCGCGCCAAGAGGCGCGCCCCGGAATGACGGAGCTACACCGCCCGGCTGTGCAACTGCTTGCCCGGATCCAGATGCGCGTCGAACGCGGCGGCAACGCTGCGCACCAGGAAGCGCGAGTCGCTTGCGACCGCAAGGCGGTCGCCGTCGAGCCGCACCACGCCGTCCGAGATCAGCGGCTTCAGGCGCGAGGCCGATTGCAGCATCGCCTTCGGCTCGGCGCCATGGCGCGCGCAGATGTCGCCGAGATCGGCACTGAACTCGCACATGATGCGCTCGATGATGTCGGCGCGCAGCCGGTCGTCGTCGGTGAGCCCGTAGCCCTTCGCGGTGGCGAGGCGGCCCGATGCGATGCTCTGCGCATAAGCGCCGATCTGCACCTCGTTCTGGACATAGCCCTGCGGCAGATGTCCGATCGCGCTGGCACCGAAGCCGATCAGGACTTCGCCCTTGTCGGTGGTGTAGCCCTGGAAATTGCGTCGCAGCGTCCGGTCCTCGAAGGCCACGGCCATGGCATCGTCGGGCCGCGCGAAATGGTCGAGGCCGATCTGCACATAGCCGGCTTGTTTCAACGCATTGGCGATCGCGCAGGCCTGGTCGTGACGGGCAAGACCGTCAGGCAGATGGTTCTCGTCAATCATGCGCTGATGCTTCTTGAAAGCTGGCACATGCGCATAACCGAACACCGAGAAGCGATCGGGCCCGAGCTCGAGCGAGCGTCGCACGGTGTCCAGACACGAAGCGACAGTCTGGTGCGGCAGCCCATAGATCAGATCGAAATTGATCCCCTTGATGCCGGCACGCTGGAGCATGTCGACGACAACAGCCGTTTGCTCATAACTTTGCACCCGGTTGATCGCGCGCTGCACGATGGGATCAAAACTCTGCACGCCGAGGCTGGCCCGGTTGACGCCGGAGAGCCGCATGGCGTCGACCATCTCGGCGGTCAGCGTGCGCGGATCGATCTCGACCGCGATCTCGGCCGACGGGAGCACGAAGAACGAATGGCGCATCGCCGCCACCAACTCCGCAAAGGCCTCGGGCGCCATGATCGTCGGCGTGCCGCCGCCGAAATGGATGTGCTCGACCTTGATGCGACGGCCGATGGTTTCGGCGACCTCTGCGATCTCGCTGCGCAGCGTGCGCTGATAGGCGGCAATCAGCCCGTCGCGGCGGACGATCTGGGTATGGCAGCCGCAATACCAGCACATCTCGCGGCAGAACGGCACGTGCAGATAAAGCGACGCGCTGGCGCCTGCGGGCAATTCGGACAGCCATCTTGCATAGGTGTCCGCGCCGATCGCCGGCGAGAAGTGCGGCGCGGTCGGATAGCTGGTGTAGCGCGGCAGACGTTCTTCGCCGTAGCTCGCTGCGAGATCGGTCCTCATGTCTTATCCATTCGTAAATCAATGCCGCGCCATGGCGCGGCAGGTCCCGGATGGCATTGGATTACCCGTTTCCGGATGAGCCACCTTGCGCTTGCTCAAAGTCTGAGCGCCGGATTTGGCCGATGATGACGTTTAATCATCGCTTCCAGGAGATAGGCCATGGCGTCGTTCGCGCTCGATCTCGTTCTCTGGCTGATCGGCATTCGCGGCCATATCCCGCGCTTCGACGATTTTCGTCCCGTGCCGGCGGCTCCCTCTGCCGGCGCTGGTCATCTCGTGCGCGTGCTGGCCGTCATGGCGGCGGTCTTCGCCGCGCTCTCCCTTGCGGTCTGGGGCACGGTCTGGATTGCGATCCATCTGCTCTAGCCCGCGCATCCACCCATTCACGATCAGACGCGACTGAACATGCGAACGACTTGCCGCTGGCGCGGCCGATGTCGCGCGAGTGTCGTCGTGTTCTCCACACCGCCGACATCGCCTCGGCAAACCTCTTAAGGAATTCACCGGAGCCGAATCCGGCAAAAGCTTGTCGCAGCGCAAACACGCTTGCGTAGATCGGCGCACACTGCATCCGTCATCAAAAACCCTTTCACATGAAGGATGCTTTCCGATGTTCACCCGCAGAGCCGCATTGATCAGCGCCGCCGCGACCGCCCTGATGCTCGCGACACCCGCCTTTGCTGCCAGCGATCTCAAGCTGCCGCGGCAGAAGGTCGAGCTGGTCGCTCCGCCCTTCGTGCACCCTCACGAACAGGCCACGACGCAAGGCCCCAAGATCATGGAATTCAAGATGACCATCGAGGAGAAGAAGGTGGTCATCGACGACAAGGGCACGACCTTCCAGGCCATGACCTTCAACGGCTCGATGCCGAGCCCGCTGATGGTCGTGCATGAAGGCGACTATGTCGAGCTGACGCTGGTCAATCCTTCGACCAACACCATGCCGCACAACATCGACTTCCACTCCGCGACCGGCGCGCTCGGCGGCGCCGAGCTCACGCTGGTCAATCCCGGCGAGCAAGTCGTGCTGCGCTGGAAGGCAACGCGCACCGGTGTGTTCGTCTATCACTGCGCCCCGGGCGGCCCGATGATCCCCTGGCACGTCGTCTCCGGCATGAACGGCGCAGTGATGGTGCTGCCGCGCGACGGGCTGAACGACGGCAAGGGCCACGCGCTGAAATACGACAAGGTCTATTATATCGGCGAGCAGGACATGTATGTGCCGCGCGACGAAAACGGCAAGTTCAAGTCCTACGACTCGCCGGGCGAGGCCTTCACCGAGACCGAAGAGGTGATGAAGAAGCTGATCCCCTCCCATGTCGTGTTCAACGGCAAGGTCGGCGCGCTCACCGGCAAGAACGCGCTGACGGCCAAGGTCGGCGAGAACGTGCTGATCGTGCATTCGCAGGCCAATCGCGACAGCCGTCCGCATCTGATCGGCGGCCATGGCGACTATGTCTGGGAGACCGGCAAGTTCTCCAACGCGCCTGAGACCGGGCTCGAGACCTGGTTCATCCGCGGCGGCTCAGCCGGCGCTGCGCTGTACAAGTTCCTGCAGCCCGGCATCTATGCCTACGTCACGCATAACCTGATCGAAGCGGCCGACCTCGGTGCCACCGCGCACTTCAAGGTCGAAGGCAAGTGGAACGACGACCTGATGACCCAGGTGAAGGCGCCCGCGGAGATACCGGCTCCCAACACCAACTAGAGACGACAAGGGGCCGGTCATCACCGGCCCCTTCTTCCTTTCGGGGGACGACCATGTTGATCGCATTCAAGCTGAAGTTAGCGCTGGCCTGCGCCGCTGGCCTCGCTGGGCCGATCGCTATGGCGCCACTGGTCTCGGACATGGCGGTGCACGGCACGGCGACGGAGCCCGCCATCGTCAGGGTCGCGCCGGGCAGCTTCGCCTATCGCGAGGCAGGCGACTTCACCCGCGCCGGGCAGCAGGCGGAAGTGCCGCTGCGCGCACTGCGCTTCAACCGGCCGCTGCACATCATGCGGCACCAGGTCTCGTCATCCGACTATCAGCTTTGCGTGCAGGACGGCGGCTGCCGCGCGCTCGATCGCGGCGTCGCGATCGCGTTCGATCACCCCGTCGTGCAGGTGAACTGGCACGATGCCGAAGCCTACGCTGCCTGGCTGTCGCGCAAGACCGGCCACACCTATCGCCTGCCGAGCGATGCGGAATGGGCCTTTGCCGCGGGCTCCAGATTCAAGGACGACGGCGCGCCGGTGGACGCCGAGGACCCTTCAAAGCGCTGGCTCAGCCGTTACGAGCGCGAGTCCGAGCGCGACCTCTCCGACACCACGGCCTATCCGTTCGGCAAGTTCGGCGCGAACGAGCACGGCATCGCTGATATCGCCGGCAATGTCTGGGAGTGGACCTCGACCTGCTTCGTGCGCGCGCGGATCGACGAAGCCGGCAATGCCGGACGTCCGACCGTCAATTGCGGCGTGCGCGTCGCCGAGGGCGCGCACCGCGCCTACGTCACCGATTTCATCCGCGACGCTCGCGCCGGCGGCTGCGCGCAGGGCGTGCCACCCGCCAATCTCGGCTTCCGCCTGGTGCGCGAGGAGCCGTCGTGGGTCGCCAGCGTGTCGGCGCGCTGGGGCAAGGTGTGGGCGGCGAGGTCGTAGCGACGCGCCGTTGAGGCGCGGGTACCACACGCTCGGTGTCATCGCCCGACTTGATCGGGCGATCCAGTATTCCGAGACGTCAGCGAAAGATTCGAGAAGCCGCGGCGTACTGGATGCCCCGGTCAAGCCGGGGCATGACAGCGTCGCGTGCCGAAACTACCCGCGATCAAATCGCGCGCGCAAACATGCGAAAGCCGGGCGCGCCGATGATCGCCTCGAACGCGGGATCGCGCTTCTCTTCCGCGAAGGCAAAGCCGGCCTTGGCGTAGGTGCGCTCGGCAGGCATGTTGCCGATCAGGAACGATACGGTCGCCCGGGCAAATCCGGCCGCCCGCCCCTGATCCAGCGCGTGCGCGATCAGCGCCTGCACCAGACCGCGGCCGCCATAGGCGGGATCGGTTGCGACATGCTCGATCATCCAGTCGCCCTCGCCGCCCTAAACCCAGCAGGCGCGCGTGTAGGCGCCGCGCCGGCGGATGGCGTCGAGCTCGGAAGCAGGGAGCCCGGTCGCGGAAGCGACCTCCTCGATCGCGCGCCAGGCCGCAGGACCGGTGCCGGCCGCAGGCACGGCACAAAGCGCCGCGCCCGGCTTGCCATCGACCTCTGCGATCCAGAACTGCGAGACGTGCCACATCGACACTGCGCGCGCGACCGCGACGCGCGCGATGAAATCGAGGCATTCCGCTTCGGGCCAGCCGAGCGCAACGTCGAACCAGCCGTGCGGCCGGTAGCCGCGCATCGATCGCAGGATGGTCACTGCGATGAAAGCGGCGTCGTCGGGACGCGCAGACCGTATCGTCATGCGCGCCCCCTTCGCGATCGCCTTACGTATTCTTCAGCGCGACGCGGAATTCGGCTTCGGTCTTGGCCTTGACCTCGTCGAGCGTGACGCCGTCGGCGAGCTCGATCAGGGCCATGCCACCGTCGCCGTGCTTGTCGATAGTGAAGACGGCAAGATCCGTGACGACCATGTCGACCACGCGCTCGCCGGTTAGCGGCAGATTGCACTTCTTGAGGAGCTTCGAGCCGTCCTTGGCCGAATGCTCCATCACCACGACGACGCGCTTGACGCCGGCGACGAGATCCATCGCGCCGCCCATGCCCTTGACCATCTTGCCCGGGATCATCCAGTTGGCGAGATCGCCGTTCTGGGCCACCTGCATGGCGCCGAGGATCGACAAATCCATGTGGCCGCCGCGGATCATGCCGAACGAATCCGCGCTCGAGAAATACGAGGTCGAGGGCAGCTCGCTGACGGTCTGCTTGCCCGCGTTGATGAGGTCGGCGTCTACCTCGTCCTCATAGGGGAACGGGCCCATGCCGAGCATGCCGTTTTCGCTCTGCAGGCTGACGTCGACGCCCTCGGGGATGTAGTTCGAGACCAGCGTCGGGATGCCGATGCCGAGATTGACGTAGTAGCCGTCGCGCAGTTCCTTCGCGGCGCGCGCAGCCATCTGTTCACGGGTCCAGGCCATGTGAGTCTCCTGCGCTTAGGCGGCGGTACGCGGGCGGGTGTTGCGGAATTCGATGCGCTTCTTGGCCGTGCCGACCTCGACGATGCGCTTCACGAAGATGCCGGGCGTGTGGATGTGGTCGGGATTGAGTTCACCGGCCGGAACCAGATGCTCGACCTCGGCCACGGTGATCTTCGCGGCCGTCGCCATCATCGGGTTAAAATTGCGCGCGGTCTTGCGGTAGATCAGGTTGCCGGCGGCGTCGCCCTTCCAGGCGTGCACGATGGCGAGGTCGGCGAACAGGCCGCGCTCCATCAGGTACTTTTCGCCGTCGAACTCCTTCACTTCCTTGCCTTCGGCGATCAGCGTGCCGACGCCGGTCTTGGTGTAGAAGGCCGGGATGCCGGCACCGCCGGCGCGGATGCGCTCGGCCAGCGTGCCCTGCGGATTGAATTCGAGTTCCAGCTCGCCGGCGAGGAATTGCTGGGCGAACAGCTTGTTCTCGCCGACATAGGACGAGATCATCTTCTTGATCTGGCGGGTTTCCAGCAGGCGGGAAAGGCCGATGCCGTCGACGCCGGCATTGTTGGACACCACCGTCAGGCCCTTGACGCCGGACTCGCGGATCGCGTCCGACAGCTCCTCGGCGATGCCGCAGAGGCCGAAGCCGCCCGACATGATCATCATGTTGTCTTTGAGAATGCCAGAGAGAGCCGACTTGGCGTCGGGATAGACCTTGTTCATGCAAAAAACCTTCGACTGAACCTTGGGCTGGCAGGCGTCGCGCCTTATTGGCGGCGATTATTAGGCGAAATCCTCCGAAGCCGTCAATGATACGGGGTTCTCCGTTCAGGTCACCGGTGCTAGAAGCTGCCCACACCGTGGGCAGACCCGCCCGCGGCCTTGAAAGCGACAAGAAAACCGATCAAGTTGCGGGGGTTGGGAGTGGGTACGCAGGTTTCCCGGCCCGCCCTTCTGGCTCCAACGACCAACCCGACCAGGACATGCCATTGACCATGGCCCAAGGAATGAAGCGCCTCGGGACGCCGATCGCGGCGCTGCTCGGCGTCGCGCTGATCGCCCTGATCGCGACCTCATGGCTCATCAACCGCGACGCGCTGCGCAAGGCCGTGGAGGCGCAGATCCGCGACGTCACCGGGCTCGAGCTCAATGTCACGGGCAACATCGACATCTCGGTGCTGCCGGCGAGCTACATCTCCTTCCATGACGTCGGCCTGAAGGGCGGCGGCACCAGCGATCCCGCGCTCCATGTCGACGTGCTCACCGCCAATCTGCGGCTGCTGCCCCTGCTGCTGCAACGGTTCGAGATCGCCGACCTGACGCTGCTGCGGCCGCGCATCCATGTCAGCCTGAAGCCGGACGGCGAGAGCAACTGGACGCCCTTCATCCAGACCATCGCGCGGACCATGAAGCCGGGCGCCGACAACCAGGTCTCGTTCTCCGAGATCCGGATCCAGGACGGCGTGCTCAATTACGAGGACGCTGCCACCCACGCCACCGAGAAGTTCGAGGACATCGACCTGTCGCTGGCCTGGCCCTCGATCTCGCGCTCCTTCGCCGCGACCGGACAATTCGACTGGCGCGGCGAACGCGTCGACGGCTCGATCAGCTTTTCCGATTTCGTCGCCGCCCTCTCCGGCGACCGCTCGGGCCTGAAGGCGCGGATCGCCAGCACCCCGCTCAAGCTCGCCTTCGACGGCAGCGTCGCCAACCGCACCAGCCCGATGATGGAGGGCACGCTCACCATCGACAGCCCGTCCTTGCGCAGCGCGCTGCGCTGGACCGGCCAGCCGCAGCCCGGCAGCGGCGGCTTCGGCCGCTTCGCGCTGAAGGCGCGCGCCAACGTCGTGGGCGCCTCGATCGCGCTCACCAACGTCAATGTCGAGCTCGACGGCAACACCGCCGAGGGCGTCATGACCTACGCCAACAACGGAAGGCAGACACTGCAGGCGACGCTCGCCGCCGACGCGCTCGACTTCACGCCCTATATCTCCACCTTCCGCCTGCTCGCGAGCGGCGCGCGCGACTGGAACAGGCAGCTGTTCGATCTCAACGGCCTCTCGACCACCGACCTCGACATGCGCCTGTCGGCAGCCAGGCTGACGGTCGGCGCATCGAGGCTCGGCCGTACCGCGATCGGCGCCAATTTGCGCAACGGCACGCTGGCGCTTTCGGTCGGCGAGGCCCAGGTCTATGGCGGCATCGCCAAGGGCTCGTTCGGGATCGCGCGCTCCGACACCGTCGCCGACGTCAAAGCGCAATTCCAGTTCACCGATGTCGACCTCCAGGCCTGCGCCTCCGAGCTGTTCGGCCTCAACAAGCTGTCCGGCCGTGGCAACATCAACGTCTCCCTCGTCGCCTCGGGCTCGAGCCCGTTCGGCCTCGTGCAGTCGCTCGACGGCACCGCCACCGTGACCGGGCATGACGGTGCGATCGCCGGCATCAACGCCGAGCAGCTGCTGAAGCGGCTGGAGCGGCGGCCGCTGTCGGGCGGCGGAAATTTCCGCAACGGCTCGACGCCTTACGACAACCTCACCATCGCGTTGAAATTCGCCGACGGGGTTGCGACCGCCGAGGACATCCGCATCGAGGGACCGTCGGCGAAAATCACGCTGACCGGCACCGCGTCGGTGCCGACGCGCGAATACGACATGAAGGGCGTCGCGAGCCTCAACACGTCCTCGGGCTTCCAATTGCCCTTCGTGGTGCAGGGCCCTTGGGACGATCCCCTGATCTTCCCCGATTCGGAAGTCCTGATCCGCCGCTCGCCCTTCGCCGCGCCGCTGCTCAAGGGCAAGGACGACAAGAGCGGCGATACGGTGCGCTCGGTCATCGAGAAGATCACCGGCGTCAAGCGCCCCGCGCCGGCGGACTCGCCGACGGCCGAGAACACCAAAGAGAACGCGAAATCCAATTGAGGACGGATCGGCCGACATCGGCCGATCGGCTGCGAATTGATCCGGCCGAATTGATGCGGCGATTGGATCGATGCACGCATTAAGCATCTCATCCCGCCCGCGACCCCACGACCTAGGTCTGACAAGATGCCGCTAGATCGGCTCACCGCCATGCGCTAGTGTTTTATACGACCGGTTAAAAACTCCGGCCGTTTGAGGGAGAAAAACGTGAGATCCAAGGTTATTGGCGCAGTGTCATTGGCGGTCGCTGCGGCTGGGCTGTTTGCCGCCACTGCACCTGCCTTTGCGCAGCAGAAGACGATTACGGTCTGGTGGGGCAAGGGCTTCTACCGCTCCGAAGACGACGCGCTGATCGAGACGATCAAGAAATTCGAAGCCAAGACCGGTATCAAGGTCGAATTGTCGCAATACGCGATCCAGGACATGATTCCGAAGACGGTCGCCGCGCTCGATGCCGGCACCGTGCCCGATGTCGCCTATTCCGATTCCTATGACGTGCAGGCGCAGGGCAAGTGGGCCTATGAAGGCAAGCTCGAGGACCTCAGCGATGTCATGGAGCCGATCAAGGACCGGTTCGTGCAGAACACGCTGGATGCCTCGATCCTCTATAACGACGTCGCCAAGAAGAAGGCCTATTACGGCTTCCCGCTGAAGCAGCAGAGCATGCATGTCGAGATCTGGAACGACATGCTGGAGAAGGCCGGCTTCAAGCTTTCCGACATCCCGACCGATTGGGCGGGCTACTGGACGTTCTGGTGCGACAAGGTGCAGCCGGCGATCCGCAAGGCGACCGGCCAGCGCATCTACGGCGTCGGCCAGCCGATGGGCGTGGAGTCCACCGACGCCTTCCAGTCGTTCTACACCTTCATGGACGCCTACCACGTCAAGCTGGTCGACGACGACGGCAAGCTGCTGGTCGACGATCCCAAGGTGCGCGAGAACCTGATCAGTGCGCTGAAGGACTACACCGACACCTACATCAAGGGCTGCACCCCGCCGTCCTCGACCACCTGGAAGGATCCGGACAACAACGTCGCCTTCCACAACAAGACCATCGTGATGACCCACAACTTCACGATTTCGATCGCGGCGAAGTGGTTCGAGGACTCGCAGAACCAGGCGCTGACCCAGGAGCAGCGCGACGCCGGCAAGAAGGCCTATGAGCAGGACATCGTCACGGCGTCCTTCCCGAAGGCGCCCGATGGATCGACCATCCGCTACCGCTCCGACGTCAAGACCGGGCTGATCTTCACCGCGGCCAAGAACAAGGCCGAGGCCAAGCAGTTCATCAGCTTCCTGCTCCAGGAAGAGAATGTCCGTCCCTATATCGAGGGCGCGCTCGGCCGCTGGTTCCCGGTGACGAAGGAAAGCCAGGCCAGCCCGTTCTGGCAGGCCGACAAGCATCGCAAGGCGGTCTATGCCCAGTTCACCGGCGGCACCGCCGCGTTCGACTTCACCAAGAACTGGAAGTTCACCATTCTCAACAACGAGAACGTGTGGGCGAAGGCGATGAACCGTGTGGTCAGCGAGAAGGTCCCGGTCGACAAGGCCGTGGACGAGCTGATCGCCCGCATCAAGCAGGTCGCGGGTTAACTCGTCCTCACCTCTCCCCGCCTTGCGGGGAGAGGTGTAAGACCAACACCGGCCGCCTCGTGCGGCCGGAAGTCCTTTCAAAGAGTCCGAAAGAATGGCGATCACGCTCTCTGGCGATCAGGCACTCCCCGGCCCACCCTTGTCGTCGCGGCTGACCCCGGCGCAGGTCTGGGGCATCATCCTGCTCGCGCCCTATCTGCTGGTTTTCCTCGCCTTCGTCGTCTATCCCGTCTGCTACGGGCTATGGCTGGCGCGCGCTCCGGCGAACTATGTCGCGCTGTACAACGACCCGATCTTCGCGCGTGCCGCAGTCAACACGCTGATCTTTCTGGTCATCGGCATCAACATCAAGATGCTGATCGCGCTGTTCCTGTCCGGCTTCTTCGCCATGCAGCGCACCTGGATCAAATGGCTCTCGGTGATCTTCATCCTGCCCTGGGCAGTGCCGTCGATCCCGACCATCCTGTCGGTGCGCTTCATGCTCAACCCCGAATGGGGCGTGATCAACCACCTCATCTTCTCCTTCACCGGCGATGACGGCCCGAACTGGCTGAACGACCCGACTGTGGCGCTGAGCATGGCGATCGGCGTGCACATCTGGAAGTCGCTGCCATTCTGGACGCTGATCCTGATCACCGGACGCCTTGCGATCTCGCACGACCTGTTCGAGGCCGCCGAGGTCGACGGCGCGAGCTGGTGGCAGAAATTCCGCTACATCACCTGGCCGTCGATGCAGACGCTCTACATCACCTGCACGCTGCTCTCGATGATCTGGACGCTCGGCGACTTCAACAGCGTCTATCTGCTCACCGGCGGCGGTCCGGCCGACCTCACGCATGTGCTGGCGACGCTCGGTATCCGCTATCTCCGGCTAGACCAGCTCTCGCTCGCGATGGCCTCCATCGTCTGCGCGATGCCGTTCGTCCTGCCGCTCGTGTACTTCATGATGAAACGGTTGTCGCGATGAAGCTTCCCTCTCTCCGTGACGTCGCGACGGAAGCGCGGCTGCTCCTGATCGGCATTCCCGTCTTCCTGTGGACGATGATTCCGATCTATCACATGTTCTTGTTCGCGATCTCCCCGAAGGAGGACGCGTTCTCGGGCAAGCTGTGGCCGGACCACCCGACGCTGCACAACTTCGAGATCGTGTTCAAGCAGCAGCATTACTTCCTGCGCGACTTCTACGTGCAGTTCTGGAATTCGACGCTGATCGCAGCCGCGGTCGGCGTGCTGACGCTGTTCGTCGCCACGGCCGCGGCGTTCTCGATCTCGCGGCTGAAGGTGCCGGGCGGGCGCATGGTGCTGAACCTCGCGCTGTTCACCTATTTCATCCCCGCGGCGTTCCTCGCCGTGCCGATGTACCGCACCATGGGCAATTACGGCCTGCTCAACAATCACTGGTCGCTGATCCTGGCGATGGTGACGATCGCCAGCCCCTATGCGATCTGGGTGCTCAAGCAGGCCTCCGACAAGCTCCCGGTCGAGCTGGATGAGGCCGCGGTGATGGACGGCGCGACCACGCTGCAGATCTTCCGCCTGGTGTACCTGCCGCTGATGATGCCCTCGCTGGTCGCGATCGGCACTTATGCGGTGCTGCTGGCCTGGAACGAGTACCTCTACGCGTTCCTGCTGCTCTCGAACGACCGCGAGATCACGCTGCCCGTGGCGCTCGGCAACTTCCTCGCCGCCGACGACTCGCCGTGGGAGCTGTTGATGACCACCGGCTTCATCTACGCGCTGCCGCCAGCCGCGGTCTATTACGCCTTCCGCCGCTACATGGTGGGCGGGCTCACCGCGGGTGCGGTGAAGTCCTGAATGTCAGATGTGCACTTCCCGCGGTGCGCCCATAGGAGGGCGGCCGCGGGGAGATGCTCTCACCCCGCCTTGCGCACCGTCTGCAGGAACTCCGCGACGTCCTTCTTGAGCGCGCGGGCCTGATCCTGCAACGCCGACGCGGCCGTGAGCGCGGCTTCGGCGCCGGCATCGGTCTCACCCGCCACGGTGCGAACGGCGCCGACCTGGTCGGTCACGGCTGTCGTGCCGTTCGCCGCCTGCTCGACATTGCGGGCGATCTCGCTGGTTGCCGCACCCTGCTCCTCGACGGCGGAGGCAATCGTCGTCGCGATCTCCGTCATCTCGGCGATGGTTCTGCCGATCTGACCGATCGCGGCGACCGACTGTCCGGTCGAGTTCTGAATCTCGGCGACGAGCCCTGCGATCTCCTCGGTGGCGCGCGCGGTCTGGGTCGCGAGGCTCTTCACCTCGTTGGCGACCACGGCAAAGCCCTTGCCGGCGTCGCCGGCCCGCGCCGACTCGATCGTCGCATTGAGCGCCAGCAGGTTGGTCTGGCTCGCGATCGCCTGGATCAGCTGCACCACCGTGCCGATCCGCTCGGCGGAATCCGACAGCGCGCGCATCAGGGCCTCGGTCCGCGAGGCCTCTTCCTTGGCCTGGTCCGACACCGATACGGAGCGCGCGACCTGGCTGGAAATCTCCTTGATCGAGGCTGCCAGTTCGTGCGTCGCCGCCGCAACGGTCTGCACGTTCGAGGACGCCTGGGCCGATGTCGCGGCGACCTGCTCGGCCAGCGAGCGGCCCCGCTCGGCAACGCGGGCGAGGCTCGCGGCGCTCTGCCCCATCTCCTCGGCACGGCTGGAGACGCCGCCAATGACGCCCTCCATGCCGCTATCGAAGCGATCGGCAAGCTGCGCCATCATCGCCGCACGCTCCGTCTCTGCTGCGGCACGCTGCGCGGCAGACTCCTGCTCCATGCGTCGTACGGTCTGTGCGTTCCGGCGGAACACTTCGACAGCGCCAGCCATGTGACCAATTTCGTCACCGCGCCCGCCGCCCGGGATTGCCTCGTCGAGCTCGCCCGCCGCGAGGCTCTGCATGCGCAAGGTCATCTGGCCAATGGGCCGCGACACGCTGCGTCCGATCAACCAGGCCAGCAATGCACCCAGCACGAGCGCGGACGCTGCGACCGTGAACACGAGATTGCGCGTCTGATCGACCGACCCAGCCGTCAACCGGCTCTGCTCGGTGCGCGTCGCACCCAGAGCCCTGCTGATCTCGGCGGCCTTGGCGTCGATCGCGCTGCTGGATTTAACCAGATCGGCCTGCGCCTTGCGCAACTCGCCCATCGCGGCAGACAGCTCGGTCAGCGTCGCCGATTGATCGGTGAGCACCTTCTTCAGGGCCGCGATCAGATTCTTCAGTCGCGGCGCCTCGACGTCGGCGATCTCCGCCTCGCTATCGGCCACCGCGGCCAGCACATAGCCAATCGTCAGCCCGGCATCGTCGGCATCGACCTGGGCTTGGGTGATGGTGTAACGCAGCACCGAGACCCGCATCGCATCCACCGTGCCGGCCAGACGCAGGGGCTGGAGCAGACGGTCGGGCTGGTTGACAAGCGCGACATTGATCGCGCCGACATCGAGACCAGCCGTGGCACCGAGCGCCTCGCTCTTGGTGCTTGCGTTGCGCAAACGGTCGACAGCGCCCGCGACTGCCGTGAAGGATTTTCGATAGGTCCCGAGCGCATCCACCAGAGCGGCGCGGCCGGCGGCGATCGCCGGCAGGCGGCCGAACTGCTGATCGACCTGATCAAAGGTCTGGCCAAAGCCGTCGATCGCCTTGATGGCGCTATCGCGGTCGCCGAGATTGCGTGTGCGGACGAATTTCTCAACGGTGACGTTCGCCGTGAGCAGCGCGGCGTGCACGCGCGCCATGCCGGCATCGCCGTCGGCGCTGGTCACGAGCTCTCCGACGGTGCCGCCGATCTCGGACAGCCGCATGACGGCGAGCAGCGCCAGCACGCAGAGGAAACCCAGCACCAGCGCGAAGCCGCCGAAGATGCGCGGGCGAATGCCGATGCGTGACAGGATCAATGACAGGTTCATGATGTTTCCCGCGCGATTACGGCGTCGCCCGGATCCGGGCGAGCAGATCCTTGCCGAAGCGCTTCTCGAACTCGGGCTCGAGAGGCTTCACGGCATCGATGAAGGGTTGGCGGTCGACCTTTTCGATGATCTCCATGCCGCCCTTGCGAAGCTCCTCGATTTTCTTCGTCTCCTCCGCGACGCCACTCTTCCAGGTCGCCTCCGCGCCGGCCTTTGCCGCGGCGATGATCGCGACCTGGTCCGCGGGCGTGAGAGCCTGGAACGCATCGCGATTGGCAACGAAAGCAATGGGAGCGAAGAAATGGCCCGTCAGGCTGGCATATTTCTGCACCTCCTCGAGATGGCTGGCGGCAATCGTCGCGACCGGGTTCTCCTGCCCGTCGATACGGCCGTCCTTCAGTGCGGAATACACCAGCGTGAATTCCATCGGCACGACCTCGGCGCCCAGCGCCTTGAAGGTCATCTGATAGACCTCGTTCGGGAGCACGCGGATCTTCAGGCCCCGGAGATCCGCGGGTGTCTGTATCGGCCGCTTCGAATTGGTCACGTTGCGAAAGCCCTGCTTGCCGATCGCGAGCAGCACCAATCCCTTGTCGGCGAAATGCTTGGCGAACAGCGCGCCGACCGGCCCCTCCGCGACAGCCTTGGCCTGCGCGGCATCGCGGAACAGGAACGGCACGTCGAACACGCCGAACTCCGGCACGGCGGAGCTGACCACCGAGCCCGACAGCGTCGCCATGTCGACCACGCCACTGCGCATGGCGGCCAGGATCGCCGTCTCACTGCCCATCGCGTTGCCGGCGCGTGCATCGAGGATGATGCGGCCCTGTGCGGTCTCGGCGAGCTTGCGGCGGAATTCGTCGGAGCCGATCTGCTGCGGCGACTGCGGCGAACCGTTGTACACCAGCGACACCATCTGGGTCGCAGCAGCCGACGGCGGAACAGTGAGACAGAGTAACGCCAGAACCGTGCTGGCCACACCAATATAAAGCCGCTTCATCGCCCTCTTCCCCAAGCGAGGTGACGATAGCCAGATAAGCTATATGAATTGTTAACTATGTCAGGTGGTGCCTGAGCACCATATATGATGTGTTGGACGGCTACAGCGGCGCCGCGCTCTCGCCCTGCGAGCTCGACAGTTTCGAGGCGAGCGAGGCGATCACGATGACGACCGCGATCAGGCCGATCACCAGCGTGCAGATCGCGTTGATCTCGGGCTTCACGCCGAGCCGCACCTCCGAATAGATCCGGATCGGCAGCGTCGCCGAACCTGGGCCGGTGGTGAAGCTGGCGATCACGAGATCGTCCAGCGAGAGCGTGAACGCCAGCATCCAGCCTGCGACGATCGCGGGCGCGATCAGCGGCAGCGTCACGGACACGAACGCGCGGACCGGGTTGCAGCCGAGATCCATCGCCGCTTCCTCCAGCGAGCGGTCGAGCGAGCCGAGGCGGGATTGCACCACCACCGCGACGAAGCACATCGTCAGCGTGGTATGCGCGATCGTCACCGTCCAGAAGCCGCGCTCTGCATTCAGCGCCACGAACAGCAGCAGCAGCGACAGGCCGGTGATCACCTCCGGCATCACCAGCGGCGCATAGAGCATGCCTGAGAACAGCGTGCGGCCGCGGAACCGCTCGCCGCGCGAGAGCGCCACTGCCGCGAGCGTGCCGAGCAGCGTCGCGATGGTCGCGGAGGCGACCGCGACCCGCAAGCTCATCCAGGCCGCCTGGATCATGGCGCGGTCATTGAAGAACTCGCGGTACCAGCGCAGCGACCAGCCGCCCCACACCGTCACCAGCCGCGAGGCGTTGAAGGAATAGATGACGAGGATCAGGATCGGCAGATAAAGGAACGCCAGCCCCAGCGCGAGCGAGGCGACGTTGAAGCGGGACAGGCGGGAGACCTTGCGCATGGCTCAGCGCCCCTGCTCCAGCTGCCGCTTCTGCAGCCGCTCGTAGAGCAGCAGCGGCAGCAGCAGCACCACCAGCAGCACGATCGCCGCGGCGGAGGCGACCGGCCAGTCCTTGTTGGTGAAGAATTCGAGCCACAGGGTCTGGCCGATCATCAGCGAATTGGAGCCGGCCAAAAGGTCGGGAATGACGAACTCCCCGACGATCGGGATGAAGCAGAGCAGCACGCCGGCGCCGACGCCGGGCAGCGACAACGGAAAGGTGACGAGCCAGAACACCTGCCAGGGCGGTGCGCCGAGATCGGAGGCCGCCTCCTCCAGCGCCGGCTCCATCTTGGCGAGCGTGGCGTAGAGCGGCAGGATCATGAACGGCAGATAGGAATAGACGATGCCGATATACATCGCGCCGTCGGTGGAGAGCCAGACCACGGGCTGGCTGACCAGATGCAGCGCCAGCAGGATCTGGTTGAGCAGGCCGTCATGCTGGAGGATGTTGATCCAGGCATAGATGCGGATCAGGAACGAGGTCCAGAACGGCACGATCACCAGCACCATCGCCACCGCCTGCCAGCGCTTGGGCAATCGCGCCATGCCATAGGCGATGGGATAGCCGATCAGCAGCAACAGCGCGGTCGCCGTGACGGCGACAGTGAGGCTGCGCACATAGGCGAACACGTAGATGTCGTCAGAGCCGAGCAGCTTGAAGTTATCGATCGACAGCGCGGCAAAGGCGGACTTCAGCGCCTCCCATCCCGCCGTCAGGTCGAACACCGGCTCGTAAGGCGGCTGCGCGATTGCGGTCTGCGACAGGCTGATCTTCAGCACGAAGGCGAACGGCACCAGGAAGAACAGCACCATCCAGACATAGGGCGCGATCGCGGCGAAGCGCGCAGGCCTTGCGAAGATGCGGCGCGAGCTCATGACGGCAGCACCATGCAATCGTCGGGCGTGAACCAGGCGACAACGCGCTGGTCCAGGCTGTAGGCGTCGACGTCGAGGCGCGCGCTGTTGGCGACAGACGCCTCAATCAGCCCGCCGGTGTCGAGCTTCACCTTGTAGGTGGTGGTGCCGCCGAGATAGCAGATGTCGTCGATCACGCCGTCGAGAGCGTTGATCGCGGTTTCACGACCGGCCTCGCTCACGGGTGCACGCCGCGACAGCTTGACCTTCTCGGGGCGGATCGCGACCGCAAATTTTCCTGCGCCGACCGGTTCGCGCGGCTCGGCCACCACCAGCGGACCCGCATCACGCGTGCCGATGACCAGACGATGACCGTCGCGCAATCTGGTCTCGCCGTCGAACAGGTTGATGTCGCCGACGAACTCCGCGATCCAGCGCGAGCGCGGCGCCTCGTAGAGCTCGCGGGGACGCGCGACCTGGGCAAGCTTGCCTGATTTCATCACGCCGATCCGGCTCGCCATCGTCATGGCCTCCTCCTGGTCGTGGGTGACGATGATGAAGGTCATGCCGAGCCGGCGCTGCAGCTCCATCAGCTCGCCTTGCGTGCTCTCGCGCAGCTTCTTGTCCAGCGCTGCGAGCGGCTCGTCGAGCAGCAGGAGTTGCGGCCGGCGCGCCAATGCACGCGCCAGCGCCACACGCTGGCGCTGGCCGCCGGAGAGCTGGTCGGGCTTGCGCTTCTCAAGACCCCCAAGCTTCACCAGCGCGACCATCTCCGCAACGCGCGTCGCGATCTCGGCGCGCGCCATGCCGGCGCGTTTCAGGCCGAAGGCGATGTTGTCGCGCACGGAGAGGTGCGGGAACAGCGCGTAGTTCTGGAACATCATGTTGATGGGACGCTCATGCGGCAGCGCCTGCGCGATGTCCTTGCCGCCGAGCAAAATGCGGCCCTCGTCCGGTGCCTCGAAGCCGGCGAGCATGCGCAAGAGCGTGGTCTTGCCGCAGCCGCTCGGCCCGAGCAGCGCAAAGAATTCGCCGGCCTTGATATCCAGCGAGACGCCGTCCACGGCCCGGAACGTCCCAAAGGTCTTGGCGACGTTCTCAATGCGCAATAGCGGCTGGCCCGCCCCAGGAAGCGCATTTCCGCCGGCCGCCGCCGCGGCATCCCTTCTGGGCAACTCGTCCGTCATGGTCCCTGCCAACCCCGATTCCGCTGCACGCTAGCGGCCGATTGGCCTTTGCTCAACCGGTTCGGGATGGATCCTCACATCACGTTCGCCATGAACGCCGCCAGCGCATCGCGGTCCGCCTGAGGCATGGTCAGGCCAAGCTTGGAGCGACGCCACAGGATGTCCTCCGGGAAGCGCGCCCATTCGTGGGTCATGAGATAGCGCACTTCGGCGCCGGTCAGCTCGGGTCCGAACGCGGGGCCGAGATCGTCGCCGGTGTGCGCCTCGCCGAGTACCGTCGATAGGCGCGAGCCATAGGCCGCAACGAGACGCTGGGCCTGCGGCTCGGTAAGAAAGCGCCAGCGATCACGCGCGAGGTCGACCTCGGTGTCGAAACGATCCCAGGCGAAATCGCCGCCGGGCAGCGGTGCACCTGCCGTCCAGGGTCGCGACATCGGATAGAACGGCGTCAGCCGCGTCACCGCGCGCTCGGCGCGCAGGCGCGAGGTGGTGACGTCGCCGCCGAACATCGTGATCAGCGGCGCCTTGCGCCGGCGTGCGTGGAACAGCGTGGTGCCGTCGCGCCCGCGTGCGGACGCCAGCGTCAGGTTGACGCCCGAGACCGTCCGGACCACGTCGGTCGGGGCAACACGCTCACGGAAATAGCGGCTCGCCGCCTCGCAGAGATAGCTGACATCGGCACCCGGCATCGCCACGATGGCGGGATCGCCGGTGAACGCGTGCGTGACCGTGCCGACCAGCGTGAAGTCGCGCTCGAAGGGCTGTGCGAAGATCAGCCGTCCATCGCTGTTCTGGAAGACGTAGACATTGTCTGACTCGAACAGCCTCGACACGATGATCTGGCTCATCTGCGTGGCCGCCATCGCAGGCTGCGGCTGCCGCAGCACGGTGTCCGCGACCATCGAGGTCCAGGCGCCGGTGGTGTTGGCGAGAGCGCGCGACGTAATGATGCGGCGGTGGCCGCGATCGACCACCGCGAGCCGCCAGGTGTCGGTCCTGTCGGCGCGCACGCAGCGCGCCCCGGTACAGATCGCGGCGCCGCGTTCGGCGGCGTCCAGCGCCGTGAGCACCACCAGGCGGGAATCGTCGACCACGCAGTCCGAATATTCGAACGCCATGCCGAACGGACGTTTCAGCGCGTTACCGACGGGATGATGTGTGATGTCGAGGGTCGCTGACGGCGGCAGGCCGCCTCGCTTCGTGAGTCCGTCATAGACATACAGGCCGGCACGCAGCAGCCAGGGCGGGCGCTCCTCGGAATGGGCGGGGATGACGAAACGCATCGGCCGCACCAGATGCGGCGCAATCCGAAGCCAGATCCCGCGCTCGGCGAGCGCCCGGCGCACCCGCCAGAACCCGCGGCGCTCCAGCACCGACAGATCGCCATGGACCAGCCGCGGCGTCGCCGACGAGGCTGCGCCGCCGAGATCGCCCTGCTCCAGCAGAATGACGCGCAGGCCGCGGCCGGCCGCATCGCGGGCGAGGCTGACACCGTTCAGGCCGCCGCCGATGATCGCAAGGTCGTAATCCGCCATGAAGCCGTCGGGTGGGAGCGAAGCTCACCATCACTAGAGCCATTTCCGTTCCGATGAAATCAGAACGGGGCTCTAGATTCTTATTTTGACGCGTTTTCTTGACGCGAACCGGCGGCCACTTCGCTCGAAAACGCTCTAGCCGGTCTTGAGCGCAAGCTCCATGGCCTCGGCGCGGCCGACGAGGCCGGCATATTTCTCGATCGGCAGCGGCTTGCCGAGCAGATAACCCTGCACGCCGTCGCAGCCTTCCTTGGCGAGGAAGGCGAGCTGCTCGACGGTTTCGACGCCCTCGGCGATGATCGACATTTCGAGGCCGTGGCCGAGATCGATCACGGCGCGCACGATTGCGGCCGATTGCGGATTGCGACCAAGATTGATGATGAAGGCGCGGTCGATCTTGATCTTGTCGAACGGGAACGCCTGGAGATAGCTCAGCGAGGAATAGCCGCTGCCGAAATCGTCCATGGAGATGCGCACTCCGAGCGCCTTCAGCCGGCGGAGCAGCGCCAGGCCGCGATCGAAGTCCTCGATCAGCACGCCCTCGGTGATTTCGAGCTCGAGCCGGCCGGGCGCAAGGCCCGTCTCGATCAGGATCGAATGGACGAGGCCGACCACGTCGCCGTGCATGAACTGCGCCGGCGACAGGTTGACTGCGACCTGGAGCGGATTCGGCCAGGATGCCGCCTCGCGGCAGGCCTCGCGCAGGATCCACTCGCCCATCTCGACGATCAGGCCGCTCTCTTCCGCGATCGGGATGAATTCGGCCGGCGAGACCTGGCCGCGCACCGGATGCTGCCAGCGCGCCAACGCCTCGAAGCCGATGATGTCGCTTTCGGCGACGCTGTGACGCGCGACGCCCTGCGGCTGGAAGGCGAGTGAGAGCTCGCCGTTCTTGATCGCCATCGACAGGTCCTGGTGCAGCACGCGGCGGTCGCGGATCTGCTGGTCCATCTCCGGCTGGTAGAGGCTGATCGTGCCGCGCGACTTCTGCTTGGCGCGGAACAGCGCCGCACCGGCATTGGCGAGCAGCGAGGCCGCGTCAGCGCCATTGTGCGGGAAAATCGACATGCCCGTGGTGACGCCGGCGCGAACCGGCCGGCCGTCGATCTGGAATTCCTGGGCGACGGCCTCGCCGATCTGCCGCGCCAGCGCGAGGCCCGCCTCCGGCTGCTTGCCGTCGATGATGAGGCCGAACTCGTCGCCGGACAGGCGTGCCACCACGCCGCCGCGCGCGGAGTCCTGGAGCCGCTGGGCCACCTCGATCAGGAGCTTGTCGCCGAGCGCATGGCCGAAGACGTCATTGACCTCCTTGAGGCCGTCGAGATCGACGCAGAGGACGGCGAACTCCTCGCCGGTACCTTCGCAGGCCTCGATCATCTGGGTCAGCGCCTGCAGGAAGGCGGCGCGGTTCGGCAAGTCCGTCAGGCCGTCGTGATAGGCCATATGCGCCATGCGCGACTCGGTCTGCCGGCGGTCGGTGACGTCCTCGTGGGTCTTGATCAGGTATTGCGGCTCGCCGGCATCGCTGAGCACGGTGGCGCGGCGGGTCAGGAACAGCCGCAGGCCGTCCTTGGTGGAGATCGGGTGCTCTTCCGTGATCATGCCGCGCTTCTTGATCGCGGCCTCGTCGCGCGCGATGATCAGCTTGGCTTCCTTGGGATTGAAGATGTCGGATGCGGTCAGGCCCGTGGCTTCCTCGCGCCTGCGGTTGAGGATCGTCTCGGCGCTGCGGTTGGCGAGCAGATAGCGGCCATCCTTGACCTGCTCGACGATCAGCGCCACCGGGATGTTGTCGACCACGAGCTCAAGGAACTTCTTGGTGCTCTCCAGCTCCTGCGACAGCGAGCGGCGGTCGGTGATGTCCTCGAACACCAGCATCAGGAATTCGGGCTTGTTGCTTTCGTTGCGGACCACGATCCGGATCGAGGCCACCATGCGGCGTTCGCCGCCGCGCTCGACCTCGAACTCGTTGCGATACTGCCCGTCCGGCGCCAGCAGCGCGGTCCGGTCGGTCGCCTCGATGCTCGCGGCCGATTTCGGCGCGAACAGCTCGCGCGCGTTCTTGCCGACGACGTGGTCGCGCGAAAAGCCCCAGAAGCGTTCATAGGCGCTGTTGGCGAAGATGTAGCGGCCGTCCTCGATGCTCTTGGCGGCGACGCAGGCCGGCACGTTGTCGAGCACCGTCTCCAGGAATTGCTTGGTGGAGGCGAGCTGCCGCGACAGCTTGCGCTGCTCGCTGACATCGAGATGGGTCGCCACCGACCCGCCGTTCGGCAGGATGAAATATTTGACCAGGATGGCTCGGTTGTCAGGCAGCTCGGTGACCAGGCCGTTGGGGCTCGCCGCCTTTTCGTAGAACTCCTCGTCGGAGACGCCGCCGAGCACGCCGCGCTTGCGCCTGAGCTCGAGGATGTCGTAGCCGGTCATGCCGGCGCGGAGATCCGACCGGGTCAGGCCGTAGATCTCCAGATAGCGGTCGTTGCAGAAGATGATGCGCCGCTGCGCATCCGTCATCACCACGCCCTGGTTGAGATTGTTCATGGCGGAGGAGACGAAGGCATTGCGCCGCAGTTGCAGGCGCCTGGTCCGCCGCAGCGAGGAATGGATCCACAGCACAATGGCGGCGAGGAACGCGCAGATCGCGATGCCCGCGATCAGGGCCTCCCAGACCACGCTCGGATCGAGCTGGCCGAGATAGCTCGGCGGGGCGAAGCTGTCCGAGAGCGCATAGGCGCGCGCGGGCGCCACCGCGCCGGCCAGGCACAGCACGGCCTGCACAGCAATCGGAAGCGTGCTGCCCACGTGCCAGTTCTTCTCAGCCATCAGCCACCCGCGATTTCAACGTCGGATTGTCTGGCCTCGCGGGTTTGGATCGGGTAAACGCCTGTACGCGCAACAGAAAAATGTGACGTGAAATACGGCAATTGCCCTGACATGATAAATGCTTCCTTAACGGACAACGGCCCCGCGCCGTTGCAGCCGGGTTTGATACCACCAGCGCTTCCAGCGGACATGCTGCACAACCATGGATAGGGTCGACTGTGTCGTCATCGGAGCCGGCGTGGTCGGGCTCGCGGTGGCGCGAAAGCTCGCCCAGGCCGGGCGCGAGGTCATCGTGCTGGAGGCGGCCGAGGCGATCGGCACCGTCACCTCCTCGCGCAACAGCGAGGTGATCCATGCCGGCATCTACTACCGCGCCGGCAGCTGGATGGCGCGCATGTGCGTCAGCGGCAAGCACGCGCTCTACCGCTACTGCACCGAGCGCGGCATCCCGCACAAGAATTGCGGCAAGCTGATCGTCGCGACCAGTCCGAAAGAGACCGAGAAGCTGCAATCGATCAAGGCGCATGCCGAGGCCAATGGGGTGCTCGACATGCAGCTGCTATCAGGCGAGGCCGCACGCGAGCTGGAGCCGGCGCTGGCCTGCGACGCCGCGCTGCTCTCGCCCTCGACCGGCATCATCGACAGCCACGCCTACATGCTGTCGCTGCGCGGCGAGGCCGAGGAATCCGGCGCGGCTTTCGCGTTTCACACGCCGCTGATCCGCGCCAAGGCGGCCGGCGGCGTGATCGAGATCGACGCCGGCGGCGAAGCGCCGATGACCTTGCAGTGCAGCCTGCTCGTCAATGCCGCGGGGCTTTCGGCAACCACGGTGGCGCGTCTCATCGACGGCATGCCGATCGACCGGATTCCGCCGGCCTATCTCGCCAAGGGAAACTATTTCAGCTGCAACGCGAAGGCGCCGTTCTCGCGCCTGATCTATCCGGTGCCGGAGCCTGGCGGGCTTGGCGTGCATCTGACGCTGGACATGGCAGGGCAGGCGCGTTTCGGCCCCGACGTCGAATGGATCGAGACGATCAATTACGAGGTCGACCCGTCACGCGCCGAGCGCTTCTATCCGGCGATCCGCAAATATTGGCCGACGCTGCCTGACGGCGCGCTGATGCCGAGCTATTCGGGCATTCGCCCGAAGATCGTGCCGCCCGCGGTCGCCACGCAGGATTTTCTGATGCAAGGCCCGCTCGATCACGGCGTCGAAGGTCTGGTCAATCTGTTCGGCATCGAATCGCCGGGACTGACGTCGTCGCTCGCGATCGCCGATCACGTCGCCGAGCTTGCAGGACTCTAAGCGCCGCGCAAACATCCTTGCTTGCGCGGTGTCGCACCTTCCGGCAGGGACGAGCGCAACAGCGTCCATCCCTGCGTGAAAGGGTGCGGTCAACTCAATGCTGTTACGGGGGTTACTAGTGGAGCGTATCGCCTTGCTTCAGACGCTCGATCTGGTCCTTGACCATCAACTTCCGGCGCTTCAACTCAACAATTTGCAGGTCGTCTGTTGAAAGGTGCACGAGAGCTTCGTGCAATTCGTTTTCGAGAAGTTTGTGCTTCCGCTCCAATTCAACCAGATGTGCCTGAATTGTCATTCGAAACCTCCTCGGTAGGGGTGAACCTCAGGATTCGATCCGGACGCGCAACTCTACATCACCGATTCGTTCTGTCGATATCTATCCGTCGTCTCAGCTTCATTTTTGAAAATTCATATGTAACGAACGGTGAGTAAGGAACCGCGCTGGAAAAATCCATGATATCAATGCGCTTGCGCAGCGCTGCCGCGAATCGCTGAAATATCCCGCGGGAGATCGGTGAGCAACGGCCCGAGATCGCTTGCGATCACGCCGCGCAAGGACGATAATTTCCACAGGGCATCCACAGCCTTAATCTCAAGCCCATCGGTTTTCGGCCACCGCAGACATGACCAATGAAGACGAGCGTGAGCTCGAAGCCGAGCTCACCCGGTTGCAGCAGGAACACCGAGATCTCGATGCGGCGATCGATGCATTGCATCAATCGCCCGCCCCCGACCTGTTGCGCTTGCAGCGGTTGAAGAAGCGCAAGCTGTTACTGCGCGACCGCATCGCGTTCATCGAAGACCAGATCACGCCCGACATCATCGCCTGATCCGCGCTGGCGTTTCGCGGCGGCCTTGCGCGCCTCTGAATCCGCTTGACTCCAAAAGAACAAAATAGGAACATTCAAGCACCCTACGCCCCCAGGAAACGCCCAAGGGCTCCGCAAGGAGTCCACACAAGGACAACGCAGATGTCGGCAACCGCCCTTCTCGACAACAGCCATTACGAACAGGCCTGCGATCAGGCAATCGCGATGTGCGACGGCAATCTGCGCAGCACCATCAAGGCGCTGATCATGGCCAACGAATATCTCGAAGCCGAGCTCGAGGAGTTGCAGGCGGCGATTGCGGCCGGCTGCATTCCAGAGACCTCACGCAGCAAGATGCGGAGCAGTAGCGCCGCCTGATTTTATTCCCGGAGCAACGCCATGTCGGACGTGACCTACTACGTTGCAATGCCCTTCCTGATCGATGCCGACGGATCGCCGGTCGCAGGCACCGCGGAGGAATGCCAGAGCTCGACGGCCGCGTTGCGGCGCGCCGAGATCATGGCCCACGTTGCAGGCCATATCGGTGCGGTCGCGTTCAGCCGCAGCGGCGATCCCATGACCGGCGAATTCGGCGACGCCACGCTGCTGCGCAAATTCGGCAACGTGCCGGAAGATCTCGCGACGCTTTAGAGGATTATTGTTTGAGCATGATCTTTCCGGAAAACCGCTGCACACGCTTCCGGATCATGCTCAGCTACTTACGAGCCTGATCCGCGGCTCGTGCCGCCGGCGCGCCTTGCGCACATACATGGCGGCATCTGCTTCCTCAAGGGCGCGGCCTGCATCGGACTGCGCTCCGAGCAGTGCAACGCCGGCGGATGCGCCCGCGGTCACGCCCTGGCCGCGAAAGCTGAAGGACAATTCGTCGATCGCCTGCTCGAGAGCCGCGGCTTTGGCCTTGGCATCGGTCTCGCTGAGATTCCAGAGCAGCAGCGCGAACTCGTCGCCGCCGAGCCGGCCGACTACGTCAGAAGCGCGGACCTGCCGCGTCAGCGTGGCCGCGATCGCCTTGAGCACCTCGTCTCCGGCCGCATGGCCGTAGGAATCATTGATCGGTTTGAGGCGGTCGACGTCGAGCACGATCAGCGCGCCGCTGGCGCGATAGCGCTTCATGTAGGCGATGGCGCGCACGAGCTCGCGCTCGAAACCGCGCCGGTTCGGAATCTCGAGCAGGAAATCGGTATCGGCAGCGTCTTCGAGTTCCGCAACCCGCAGCAAGGCCGCCTTCAGCTTGCTCCGCAGGTCGCGGATCGTTTTTGCGCTCTCCTTGGCGCCGCCGTCGGACGCCCCGCGCCGCGCCGGCTTGGCAGAATGCCTGACAGAATGCCTGGCGGCGCGCTTGGGAGCGGCTTTGGATCGGCTGGCGCTGGTCTTCCGGCCCCTTTTGGCCTTCGCAGCACTTGCCCTTTTTGGTTTCTTCATGGGCATCCTGCTCAATGAAGGCTTGCGGGGATTCACCAAGACAGGATAGTGCATTCCCTTCTCCTTGCCACCGCCTTGCGAGCCGCCGGCCGGAACCGTTAATCTGGCCTATCTTTCTATTTTCCGAGCACAATTGAAGTCATGACCGCGCCGATCGCCATCATCATGGGAAGCCAGTCGGACTGGGAGACGATGCGGCACGCCGCCGACACGCTCGCAGCGCTCGGCATTGCCGCCGACACCCGCATCGTCTCGGCTCACCGCACCCCCGACCGGCTGTTTGCCTTCGCCAAGGGCGCCAAGGCGGCCGGCCATAAGGTCATCATCGCCGGCGCCGGCGGCGCGGCTCATCTGCCCGGCATGGCCGCGGCGCTGACAGAACTGCCGGTGTTCGGCGTTCCCGTCGAGTCCCGGACGCTCAAGGGCATCGATTCGCTCTATTCGATCGTGCAGATGCCCGCGGGCATCCCGGTCGGCACCCTCGCCATCGGCAAGGCCGGCGCGATCAACGCGGCGCTGCTTGCCGCTTCTGTGCTGGCATTGTCCGACCCGGCCCTGTCGGATCGCCTCGCCGCCTGGCGCAAGGCGCAGACCGAGGCGGTTGCCGAGCGCCCGGAGGACAAGGCGTGACTGACGCAAAGCAGGTGAAGCTGAAGCCCGGCGACACCATCGGAATCCTCGGCGGCGGACAATTGGGGCGAATGCTGGCCATGGCCGCCGCGCGGCTCGGCCTGCGCTGCCAGATATTCTCGCCCGATCCGGATTCGCCGGCCTTCGACGTGGTGCTGAACGCGACCTGCGCCGAATATGCTGACGTCGAGGCGCTGGAGCTGTTCGCGGGCGACGTCGACGTCATCACCTATGAATTCGAGAACGTCCCGTCCGCAGCTGCAATGGTGCTGGACGCGCGCCGCCCGGTGCTGCCCAACCGCAAAATTCTCGAGACCACCCAGGACCGCCTCGCCGAGAAGGATTTCGTGACCAAGCTCGGCATCGGCACGGCGGCCTATGCCGACGTCACCTCGGTCTCCTCGCTGCGCGAGGCGATCCTGAGGATCGGCCTGCCGGCGGTGCTGAAGACCCGCCGCTTCGGCTATGACGGCAAGGGCCAGGCCATCATCCGCGAAGGCGACGACATCGCCAAGGTATGGACCAGCCTCGCCACCAAATCGGCGATCCTGGAAGCCTTCATCCCGTACGAGCGCGAGATCTCCGTGATCGCCGCGCGCTCGGCCACGGGCGAGGTCGAGTGCTTCGACGTCACCGAGAACGAGCACCGCGACCACATCCTGAAGATTTCGCGCGCGCCTGCGCCGATTCCGGATGCGCTCGCCGAGGAAGCGCGCAGCATCGCCGGCAAGATCGCAACCGCGCTCGACTATGTCGGCGTGCTGGCGGTCGAGATGTTCGTGCTCGCCAACGGCACCGGGCCGAAGGTGCTGGTCAACGAGATCGCCCCGCGCGTGCACAATTCCGGGCACTGGACGCTCGATGGCGCGTCGGTCTCGCAATTCGAGCAGCACATCCGCGCCATCGCCGGCTGGCCGCTCGGCAAGCCCGTGCGTCACGGCGAGGTCGTCACCATGACCAATCTGATCGGCGACGAGATCCACGATTACGAGAAGTGGCTGAGCGTGCCGGGTGCGACCGTGCACGTCTACGGCAAGGGCGCGCCGCGCCCCGGCCGCAAGATGGGCCATGTCACTGAAGTCAGGCCGCCGAAATTCAAGTAGCGGGACCGCAGCTGCGACTATTGTTTGAAGCTGCGATCCCGCCTCTCGGCTAGGCCGTCTTCACGCCCGCGACGACGCCGGCGGGCTCCTCGCTGAGCCAGCGATAGATCACCCCGCCCAGCGCGCCGCCGATCAGCGGTGCGACCCAGAACAGCCAGAGTTGCGCCAGCGCCCAGCCGCCGACGAACAGCGCCGGGCCGGTGCTACGTGCCGGATTCACCGAAGTGTTGGTGACGGGGATGCTGACGAGATGGATCATCACCAGCGCAAGCCCGATCGCGAGCGGCGCAAAGCCCGCGGGCGCGCGGCCGTGCGTTGAGCCCATGATGACAAACAGGAACATCATGGTCATCACCACCTCGGTGATGAAGCACACGACCATGCTGTACTGGCCGGGCGAATGCGCGTCATAGCCGTTGGAAGCAAAGCCCTTGGTGACGTCGAATCCGGGGGCGCCGCTCGCGATCACATAGAGCAGCTCTGCGGCGATGATCGCACCGCAGACCTGCGCGATCACGTAAGGCAGGATCTGGCCGGCCGGAAAGCGCCCGCCGGCGGCAAGCCCGACGGTGACGGCCGGATTGAGGTGGCAACCCGAGATGTGGCCGATCGCATAGGCCATGGTGACGACGCTCAAGCCGAACGCCAGGGAGACACCGACCAGACCGATGCCGACCTGGGGGAAGCCGGCCGCGATCACCGCGCTGCCGCAGCCCGCGAATGTGAGCCAGAATGTGCCGATGGCCTCGGCGGCGTATTTCTTCATATCCATGTGGCGTCTCCCCTGATTGCAAGATCTCCGGATCAACTTCCGGAAAACGGCCCGCCCTGGGCGCCAAATCACCCCAAAATAGGACCGCATAGGGCATTTTCGCCGTATTTAATGGCTGAACTTGGCCCGAAAACCCGCTTGGCCGGTGGACATCAGGGGTTTTGTCTGATACATCCGCGCCCTCAGGTTAAGGGCTTGCGCGTTTCGCCATCCCCTTTGACTTACCAGAATTCAAATCCGATCCACTGAAGAGGATGCCGCGTGCAGGTTCTCGTTCGCGATAACAATGTCGATCAAGCCCTCAAGGCGCTGAAGAAGAAGATGCAGCGCGAGGGGATTTTCCGCGAGATGAAGCTCCGCGGTCATTACGAGAAGCCGTCCGAGAAGAAGGCCCGCGAAAAGGCCGAAGCCGTGCGCCGTGCGCGCAAGCTGGCCCGCAAGAAGCTGCAGCGCGAAGGCCTGCTGCCGATGAAGCCGAAGCCGGTGTTCGGCGCCGGTCCCGGCGGTGATCGTGGCGGCCGCGGCGGCCCGGGTGCTGGTCCGCGCGGACCGCGCTGATTGCCAAACTCATAAGACTTCAGTTTTCGATGACGCGGGCCCCTGGCCCGCGTTATTGTTTGTGAGGGGTGCCTTTCTGGGAACGGGCACTACCGATGCGGATTGGAGCGCGATGAGATTGGGACGAATCGTCATCGCGCTTCAGGTTGTTGTTCGAGCATGATCTTTGCGGAAGAGCGCTGTGCACGTTTCCGGATCATGCTCTAGCGCGAGCGAACGGTAGATGGCCTCCCTTTTCCCCGAGCGCGGCTTGGCGCGGCTCCGCCAGATCTGGCAGCAACCGCTCGCGCTGGCTTTGATGGGAGTTGCGCTGTGCGGCTGCTCCTTCGACCTGGGATCGCTGATGCCGGAGAAGGACAAGCCGCAGGAGGCGCCCAAGGCGGCCGCCGCCGCCGAGAGCGCGGTCAGCGCCGGCAACGTCACTGAGGCCCAGGCCCATACTGCAAAGGCCCAGTCCCTCGCCAAGGCGGGCGAGACCGCGGCGGCGCTCGACGAGTTCAATCGCGCGGTCGGGCTCGATCCCTACAATGCGCAGGCGCTCTATGGCCGCGCCCTGATCTACCAGGGCAATAACCAGCACGACTTCGCCATCGCCGATTTCAGCGCCGCGAGCGGGCTCAACCCGCAGAAGGTCGAGCCGCTGCTCGGCCGCGCCAACAGCTATCTCGCGCTCGGCAAATTCAAGGAGGCCGCGGACGACCTGGACGAGGCCTCAGAGGCCGATCCGCACAATGCCCAGATCTGGACCGCCCGCGGTCAGGCCTATGAACGGCTCGGCGACAAGGCCAAGGCGGCGGCATCCTACAACAAGGCGGTCGCTCTTCGTCCACGCGACGATACCGCCCGCAGCGGTCTCGCCCGCGTCGGCGGCTGACGGTTTCGGCGCCGCGCAGGCGCCGTCTCTTAGTCGGGGGTCCCGCTCTTCGGCAGAACGGCGTGGAACATCGACTTCATGCCCGACAGCATCTCGTCGGCGACATTGGTCTTCTTCTGCGACGGCATGGACGCGCCGGCATCGGCTCGCAGGTCGAGCGGCGGCGCGATCATCGGGACGGGAATGTCGGCCGGCGGCGTGATTCGATTCGGGTCGTCATTGCCGACCGAAGCCGTGTAGGGCGGCGAGGAGGTGCCATTGCCGTACGCCTCGGGCGACGGCGTGGACACCGTGATCGGCGGCGGCAGCGGACGGACCGCAGACGGCTCCGCCGTCACGACACGGGGAGCCTCCGGGGTACGGGCGGCTTCTCGTACCGCAGACTCCGGGGCTCTCTCGACTGGCTTGGTCTCGGCAGACTTGGTCTCGGCAGCTTTGGCCTCGGCGGCCCTGCCCTCAGGCGACTTGCGCAGGCGCTCGATGGCGGCGCGCGCCAGATCGTTGGCGTCGGGCGACGCGGCCGGGGATGCGGCAGCCGGTGCCGAATTGGCCTCCGCCACCGGTGCGGCGGGCGCGGGAGCTGCCGGGGTCGACTTGGCGGCGGCTTTCTCACGGGCGGGAGTGCGACCGTGCGAAGCGGTCTCGGCGGGGGCAACGTCCGCAGCCTTGGTGTCCGCAGCCTTGGTATCGGGCTTGTCGGCGGGCTTCTCGACCGACGCCTTTTCGGTCACGCTCTTCTCGGAGACACCCTTGGCCTTGACGCCGGGCGCCGGGAGGTTGGCGACGTCGGCAGGCTTGCTGCCGCTCTTGCCGGCATCAGTGGGGGCGACCACGGCCGCAGGGGCGTCGGCGGGCTTGGCGTTGATGTAGTGGTTAACGATGTAGGCCCCGATGATCGTCGCGAGCACCGAGGGGAAAATATCCATCGAGATTTTAGCGAGGTATTTCAGCATTTCTCGGCCACTCCCCGCGCGATCTGATGCGGGAACTTTGGGGCATTGTAAGGGATCAACTGCGACGGATCGATGGCAAATGGTTATGCCATCCTTACGGCTTCAGCTCGATCTCAAGGAACACGATCTCGGTTGAGGTTTCGTTAAGTACGTCATGTTGGACGCCCGCCTTGCGGAAGTAGGATTTCCCGGCCGCAAGCTGCGCCTTGGAGCGCTCGCCATTGGGCGCCACGATGGTCATCTCCCCGGCCACCACGGGCACAATGACGTAGTCCATGCCGTGGGTGTGATGCCCGGTGGCGCTACCAGGCGCGAGCCGCCACTCGGTCACCCGGACCTCTTCATTGTCGATCTGAACCTCGGAGCCGGCGGCTAGCATTGGAACCTCTGCTTGGGGGTGTGGCGCTTCAGGGCACGAACACCATGAACACGTAGACGGCAAATACCACCATATGGACCAGCCCGAACAGCACGTTGGTCCTGCCGGTGCCGAAAGTCAGCATGCTCAGCAAGAATGTCAGGAACAGCAGCGCCGTGTTCTGGGGGTTGAGGCCCAGCACGAGCGGCTGGTCGAGCGCATAGGTCGCGATCCCGACCGCCGGGATGGTCAGGCCGATGGTTGCAAGCGAGGAACCGAGCGCCAGGTTGATGCTCTTCTGGAGGTCGTTCTTGCGCGCCGCCGCGATCGCCGAGACGCCCTCCGGCATCAGGATCAGGAGCGCGACCACGAGGCCGGCAAAGGCCGGCGGCGCGCCGATCATGACGGCGACGGCATCGACCACCACCGAGAACTTCTTGGCGAGCAACACCACGGCGCCGAGTGAAATCAGCAGCAGCACGATGCTGAGCACCAGCATGTTTGCCGAGAGATGGCCAGCGCCACCCTCGCCGCCCTCGGATTCGTGCACGAAATAGTCCCGGTGCAGCACCATCTGGGTGTAGAGGAACACGCCGTAGAGCACGATCGTCACGAGGTCGACGAAGCCGAGCTGGAGCGCCGAAAAGACCGGTCCCGGCGTCGTCAGCGTGTAGTTCGGCATGATCAGGGTCATGGTCGCCAGCACGAACAGGACGCTGAGATAGACGTTGGCGCCCGAGACCTGAAACCCCTGCTCGCGGTAGCGCAGCCCGCCAATCAGGACGCAAAGGCCGACCAGCCCGTTGCAGACGATCATCACCACCGCGAACACGGTGTCGCGCGCGAGCTCCGGCGCCGGCTTGTCGCCCAGCATGATCGTGGTGATCAGCGCGACCTCGATGATGGTCACCGCGAGCGTCAGGAGCAGCGTCCCGTAAGGCTCGCCGATCCGCTCCGCGATCACTTCGGAGTGATGCACGGCTGCGAACACGGTCCCGAACAGGATCACCAGCAGGACGACCGCAAACACGAATCCGCCGACCGAAACGGTGAAGCCGTAGCCCGTCGCCGTGACGATCAGGAACAGCAGCACCGCCAGTGCAGGAAACAGCCAGGCCGACCGCGGCATCGGTCCGTGTGCGCTCATGTCGTCGTGCCCCCCCAATGTCAATCGACGGGATTATGCGACATGCAATCGCCGCCGTCAGCCTCCGGGAGCGTTGATGAATTGGCGCGCCGTCTGCATCGCGCCGAAATCGTCCAGGTTCTCGTGGCCGCCGCCCGGAAAGCGGACGAATTTTTTCGGCTCATGCGCCAGCGCGAACAGGCGCTCGCCGAAGGCGATCGGGATCGCGGGATCGTTGGTGCCATGCATGATCAGGAGCGGCGCCGTGACATGCGCGATGCGCTGGTCGGACCGGAACTGATCCCGCATGAGCAGGCTGACTGGCACGAAGCGGAACATCGAGCCGGCGACATCCACGGTCGAGCTATAGGGTGCTTCCAGGATCAGCTTGCTGACGGGATGTTCGGCCGCAATGGCCACCGCCACGCCGGTGCCGAGCGAAAAGCCCCAGGCGATGATACGATCGGCGCTGTAACGCTGCGCGGTGAACGCGTAAGCGGCTGCGGCGTCCTGCAGCAGGCCCTGCTCGCTCGGAGATCCCGTCGAGCCGGCGTAACCGCGAAACGAAAGTGCCACGAGGCCGGTACCGTCAGCGGTGATCGCCTTGAAGCGGGCGACGCGGCCGGCGAGGAAATCGCCATTGCCGTGGAAGAACAGCACCACGGGACGCCCGGGCTTGGCCGGCACGTGCCAGACGATGACCTTCTCGCCATCGGCGGTCGTCAGCACATGCTCCTCGGCCTCGGGAAGGCCAGCGGCGGCAGGCGCGGTACGGCCGACCGGCGGGATCGGAAACAGCATATCGCGCTGCTTGAAGAACAGCACGGCCAGCCCGATCAGATAGAAAGCGGCGCTGACGATCAGGATCCATTTCAGGATTGTCATCGCGATGCGCAATCCAGATCTGCCCTGCTATTTGGCGCGCCGAGGCTTGAGCAGCTTCTCGACCTCGGACTTGATGCTGGCGGGAATGGCGCGGCACGCACAGGCTTGTGCGTGCGCGACGTGCCACCGGATCCGTTGCTCGCGCGTGGCTTGGGGCGGCATGCGATGAAGGCGATGCCACTCCCGGTTCAAGGCCATCGCCGTAGCCTCACATCCTCTTGCCTTACATCGCCTTGACGATGTTCTCGGTGACCTTCTTGGCGTCGCCGAGCAGCATCATGGTGTTGTCGCGATAGAACAGCGGATTGTCGATGCCGGCATAGCCCGACGCCAGCGAGCGCTTGATGAACATCACGGTGCCGGCCTTCCAGACCTGGAGCACGGGCATGCCGTAGATCGGCGAGGTCTTGTCCTCCTCGGCCGCCGGGTTGGTGACGTCGTTGGCGCCGATCACGAAGGCGATGTCGGCCTGCGCGAACTCGGAGTTGATGTCCTCGAGCTCGAACACCTCGTCATAGGGCACGTTGGCTTCGGCCAGCAGCACGTTCATGTGGCCGGGCATGCGGCCCGCGACCGGGTGAATGGCGTATTTCACCTCGACGCCTTCCTTCTTCAGGATGTCGGCCATCTCGCGCAGCGCGTGCTGGGCCTGCGCCACCGCCATGCCGTAGCCGGGCACGATGATGACCTTGGAGGCGTTCTTCATGATGAAGGCCGCATCATCCGCCGAGCCGAGCTTGGCGGGCTTCTGCTCGCCCGTGCCGCCGCCGGCCGCGGCGGTCTCGCCGCCGAAGCCGCCGAGGATGACCGAGATGAAGGACCGGTTCATCGCGTGGCACATGATGTAGGACAGGATCGCGCCCGAGGAGCCGACCAGCGCGCCGGTGATGATCAGCGCGGAATTGCCCAGCGTGAAGCCGATGCCGGCCGCGGCCCAGCCGGAGTAGGAGTTCAGCATCGAGATCACGACCGGCATGTCGGCGCCGCCGATCGGGATGATCATGAGCACGCCGAGCGCCAGCGCCAGGATGACGATCATCCAGAAGTCGAACGCGCTGCCCGACAGCACCAGCCCGACGATGAACACGACGAGCGCGATCGCGAGCGCGATGTTGATGATGTGTCGGAACGGCAGGATGATCGGTGCGCCGCTCATCCGCGCGGACAGCTTCAGGAACGCGATCACCGAGCCGGTAAAGGTCAGCGCGCCGATGGCGACGCCGAGCGACATCTCGACCAGGCTCTGCGGATGGATATTGCCGGGCGTACCGATGTCGAAAGCCTCGGGCGCATAGAACGCGCCGGCGGCAACCAGCACCGCGGCCATGCCGACCAGCGAGTGGAAGGCTGCGACCAGTTCCGGCATCGAGGTCATCGGCACGCGACGGGCGATCACCGCGCCGATCGCAGCGCCGATCGCGATGCCGACAATCACCAGCACCCAGGCAAGGCCGTCTGCCGGCGGATGATTGGCAAGCGTGGTGGCGACCGCGATCGCCATGCCGATCATGCCGAACAGATTGCCCTGGCGCGACGAAGCTGGGCTCGACAGCCCGCGCAGCGACAGGATGAACAGCACTCCCGCCACGAGATACAGAAATGCAGAGAGGTTGGCGCTCATCTCAGGTCCCCATTGATCCCATCAGCCCGAGGTGGCCGCTTACTTCGACTTCTTCTTGTACATCGCCAGCATGCGCTGGGTGACAAGGAAGCCGCCGAAGATGTTGATGCAGGCAAAGATCAGCGCCACGAAGCCGAAGGCGCGCGCCCAGCCCGAACCGCTTGAAACATTGGCGACGCCGCCGGCGAGCAGCGCACCGACCACGATCACCGAGGAGATCGCGTTGGTGACGCTCATCAGCGGCGTGTGCAGTGCCGGCGTCACCGACCACACCACGAAATAACCGACGAAAACGGCGAGGACGAAGATCGACAGCCGGAAGATGAAAGGGTCGACGACCTGTGCAGCATGCTCCATGGCGATCTCTCCTTACGCCTTCGGCTGGAAGTTCGGGTGGATCACCGCGCCGTCCTTGGTCAGCGCGGTAGCCTTGACGAGCTCGTCGTCCCAGTTCACGGCGAGCTTCTTCTCCTTCTTGTCGACCATGGTCTCGATGAAGGAGAACAGATTGCGGGCGTAGAGGCTGGAGGCCGAGGCCGCGACGCGGCCGGCGACGTTGGTGTAGCCGACGATCTTGATGCCATCGAGATCGACGACCTCACCGGCCTTGGCGCCCTCGACATTGCCGCCGCGCTCGACGGCGAGATCGACCAGCACCGAGCCCGGCTTCATCGACTTGACCATCTCGCCCGAGACGAGCTTCGGCGCGGGCCGGCCCGGAATCAGCGCGGTGGTGATGACGATGTCCTGCTTCTTGATGTGCTCGGCGGTGAGCGCGGCCTGCTTGGCCTGGTACTCCTTGGACATTTCCTTCGCGTAACCGCCGGCGGTCTGCGCGTTCTTGAACTCCTCGTCCTCGACGGCGAGGAACTTTGCGCCGAGCGACTCCACCTGTTCCTTCGTGGCCGGGCGCACGTCGGTCGCGGTGACGACGGCGCCGAGACGGCGCGCGGTTGCGATCGCCTGGAGACCGGCGACGCCGACGCCCATCACGAACACCTTTGCGGCGGGCACGGTACCTGCGGCAGTCATCATCATCGGGAAAGCGCGGCCGAAGGCCTCGGCGCCCTCGATCACGGCGCGGTAGCCGGCAAGGTTCGCCTGCGAGGACAGCACGTCCATCACCTGCGCGCGGGTGATACGCGGCATCAGTTCCATCGCGAAGGCGGCGACGCCGGCATCGGCGATCGTCTTCAGCGCCGCCTCGTTGCCATAGGGATCCATGATGGCGATGACGAGCGCACCGCGCTTGTACTGCGCAAGCTCGGAGGCTTCGGGACGCTTCACCTTGATGATGATGTCGGCATCCTTCAGCGCATCGGCGCTGACGGTGGCCCCCACGGCGGTGAATTCGGAATCCGGCAGGCCCGATTTGAGGCCGGCGCCCGGCTCGACCGCGACCTCGGCGCCCAGCGCCTTGAATTTCTTCACCGTATCAGGCGAAGCGGCGACGCGCGGCTCCGACGGATCGATTTCCTTGGCAACGGCGATCTTCATAGGCCCTCCGGCGGCGCGGGACAGCGCACGCACAAAAAAACAGCGTTACTCCCGCAACGTTCGTTACCGGTTTTAGAACCGGCTTGGATGCAAATATTGTGGGCAGCTGCCGCCGCAGACGTAGGCAGCCGCCAGATCGATCAGATCAGGTCAGGAAGATCGCCATCAGGATCACGATGAGCGCGACCGACGCTGTGCCGTATTTCACGAGCTTGATGAAGCCCTCATAGGTCTGCTCGTGCGCAACGTAGTCGTTGCCGTCGGCGGTGGTGTACGCCACTTCGCTATGGTCAGCCATGGATTGTCCCCAGTCGAAAGCCGAATTATTGGGCTGGGATACCGCAAACCTTCCGGCAGGGCAACGGCAGCCGGGCGCGGTTTTGCCGCAAATCAGGTCATTTGGAATTCCAATTGGTGGGAATTCAGGTTCTCGCGCCGCTCAGCCCTGATCGATCATCGTCACGGTGACGCTCGCGGCCGGTCGCTGGGGAACGGCGAGACCAAGCGCCTCGCGCACCGCGTCGATGGAAGGGTCGCCCGCCTCGGTGAAGCGGGCCATCCGCGGATTGACGCCGCTGCCGATCGCAACCGGATTGTCCCCGGACAGGAAGCCGTGGGCCATGTGAAAACCCAGCGCGCGGTAGACCTCAAATTGCTCTTCGGAGAAGAACTGGTCACCCGTGGTCTCGTGCGGGAAGCGGTCGCTTCGGCGCGCGTAATCCCGAATATAATCGTTCTCGTCGCCATTGAGCGACGACTTGATGTAGACGAGATATCCTTTTTCATCTCCTCCATAGTCGATGGTGCCGATGGCGACGTGAACGTGGTCTTGCGCCATCTCGTCATGCTCGTCGGCTGCCGCGGGATCGCCTGCCTTATCGGCATTGCGGGCCATGAGCACACGCGTGCGCTCGCGAATGGGCGTCCATGGCAGGTCGATCCGGACCCCGAGATCGATGCGGGCATAGCGCTGCAACGTCATCAAGGAGCCGAAATTCATCGGCGCATCGGCCTCGGCATCGACCGCGATGATCACCTTGCAGCGGCGGCGCAGCAGTTCGTAGACGCCGAGATTTTCGATGTGGCCGCCGTCAGTGAGATAGACGCTGTCGCTGTTCTCGTACAGGCGCCCGGAGATTTCGGACCAGAAATAAAGCGGGGTGGAGCGGCGCTGCGGCCGCACACGCTCGTCGACGTAGCGCGGGTTCTTCAGCCAATAGCCAAGCCGTACGTTGAGGAGCGCAAGCGTCGGCGTCAGCGCCTTGATCGAGTTCGAGCCCATGTTCGAGGAAGCCGCGGCTCCGGAAATCGCCATTGCCGTCGCGAGGTCGAGACTCTGCTCGTCGTCCTGGAGGAGACCCGTGGGCGCATAGCCCGTCGCCTCGCTGCCGACGTTCAGCGCGGAGAACAGGAAGAAGTCCGCGTTGCGGCCGCGCCGATTGGCAAAGTCCGAGCCTTGTATATTCAATGCCGTATTGATGAGCTGATAGGGCGCGTGCAGCTTCGGCGTGGCCGGCAACCCCGGAATCCGGGCCGCCTCCGCCGGAATCGCATAGAGATCCGTCAGCTTCATGCGGTCGAGTGCCCGGAAATCGCGCCCCTGATCGAGACTGGCTTCGGCGCGCGCAACGCTTCCGTCAGCAGAACGCGTCGGATCGAACAGAAACGCCTTGCTCAGACGATCGCGGTAGAGCCGATGCAACGAATTCGCGTTCGGCGTCAGGCAGAACGAGACGACGAACAGCAGGACGCCGGCGAACGTGTAGAGGATCACCTTCGGCAGACTGTACGAATAGGCTAATTCCGAAGCCTCGCCCTGGAACAGGCTGGGAAGGTGAACCTGAACCACTTGTCCGGCTTTCTCGGCCAGGAATTCAAGCCAGGCGGGCGTATGCCAGGTCGGCGTCAGCTGGTCGGTGTCGGCGGCGACCGGCTGCGCCGGTTTCGGCGTGATCTCAGCCGACAAGGTGCCCTTACCGGCATCGAACTGGATCCTGCCGGCGAGGTTGCCGGAGGGAGTGTTCGACTTGGCATTCGCCAGGCATTCTCGTTGAGAGACGGTCCCCAGAGCCGCCGAACACCTCTCGAACAAGTCGTTGGAGATGCCCCAATACGAGAGATAGAGGTACGCCACCCAGATGACGAGCGGAAGTGCAAGACCGGCAATCCAGAGCGCGGCCTTGGCGACGATCCGGAGGACCAGCGAGCCGCGCTGCGAGGATGCGTTGTTTCCTTTCAACAGTTCCGCGAATTGCTGCCTGAATGCGGTGACGAAAACGCCGATTGGCGCAGCCGCGGCGGCCAGCGACTTGATCCAGACAATCGCAACGCCAGCAGCCGGTCCGCCAATTGCGCTGCTCTCGGCGACGTCGAACATCTGCTCCAGCATGAAAGGTTGAAATTCGAAGAAGGCGATCACCGCCAGCAGCACCAGGAAGGTGGCGCCTACGCTCGGCCAGTGCGAACGGAATTCCTGGCGCTTCCCCGGACTTGCGAGCGACTGCTTGAGAGCCCATCCGAAAAACAGCACGGCGCCGATGATGGCGATCGCGAGCGTCAGCGCGAAATGTTGGACCTTGAGAAAGCGCGCGAAATCGCAGGCAACACCGAACAACAACGCGATCCCGCCTATGTATGCGAGCACGACACTGGGTCCGCTGCCGCGGACGGAGCGCGAAGCAAAATAAGTCAGCCCGCTGCAAAGGAACATGACCAAGGCAATCGCGGCGCCGAACGTGCTGAAACCCCAGCGATCAACGCTGACGAAATTGTGTAGCTCGCACAGCTTTCTGTCGCTGAGGCTGACACCAAAGACGTTCGCATCCGTCAGGCAGCTCCGCAGCGGCGTAGACCACACGGTGACGGCGGCCAGCAACAGCACAATGGGTAACGTCAAGCCGACGTTGGCGATCAGTCCCCGCATGACGATGGCAATTCCAGTCAGAACGTCGCGGGCCCCGGCTGGAATCAGATAGTTTGAATAGTTGCGGAGATGTCCGACCGAAGGCGTGTCGCTGATCTCGGCGGCCGTGACGGTTCCGCGGACCGGTGTTTCGCCGAATACAAATCGCCGCGCCGCCGTCATGGTAGCGCTGAGGGAGGTGCCGATATAGCCACCGCCCGACACCGTGGACAGATAATCAATCCGCCCGATCAGATTGTGGTGGTTCAACGCCTGAAGCACGCCAAGGCAGAGTGCCGACGAGCGGATGCCGCCACCGGACAATGCGAGCCCGGTGACGTCGAGCAACTGGCAGCTTTCAAGGCGATCGGTATCGATGCGCCGATCCGGTTCACGCCGCGTGTTGATCGCCGCAATTTCATCGCGGACGATCTGATGGTGCTTCTCGCACCAGGGAATTTCCTGATCGACCGCGGCAGCGTTTTTCGACTCCGGAACCGGCGCGGCAGGTCCTTGATCGAGCATGGGCGCCTCCCCAGGCAGAAATCGATCAATCTGCAATCAATAGTTGAAAATTACTTCTGCAATACCTCTCGAGTTAGTCGCCTGGTTTACGCGAACGTTCAATCCCACGTAGCAAAATGTTGGGTTCTGTCGCGAGACTTGGTCTCGGCGTATGCGGCTGGCACCCGCGGCCCCTCCGCCTCAGCCCATCGCCTCGAGCTCGTCGATCATCCCGGCGATGACCGAGAGGCCGCCGTCCCAGAACTTGGGGTCCTTGGCATCGAGACCGAACGGCCGCAGCAGCTCGGAATAATGCTTGGTGCCGCCGGCGGCGAGCATGTCGAGATAGCGCTCGGCAAAACCTTCGGCCGCGTGCTCGTAGACGGCATAGAGTGAGTTCACGAGGCAGTCGCCGAAGGCGTAGGCATAGACGTAGAACGGCGAATGGATGAAGTGCGGGATGTACATCCAGTAGTTCTCGTAGCCCGCCTTGATCTCGATCGCCGGCCCTAAGCTCTCGCCCTGCACCGACAGCCAGAGCTCGCCGAGACGCGTCGCGGTGAGCTCGCCGTTCTTGCGCTCGGTGTGGACCGCACGCTCGAAGGAATAGAACGCGATCTGCCGCACCACGGTGTTGATCATGTCCTCGACCTTGCCGGCGAGCAGCGCCTGGCGCTGCTTTGCGCTCTTGGTCTGCGCGAGCAGCCGCCGGAAGGTCAGCATCTCGCCGAACACGCTGGCGGTCTCGGCCAGCGTCAGCGGCGTCGGCGCCATCAGCGCACCGTTCTTGGCCGCCAGCACCTGGTGCACGCCATGGCCGAGCTCATGGGCGAGCGTCATCACGTCGCGCGGCTTGCCCTGGTAATTCATCAGCACGTAAGGATGCGCCGACGGCGTGGTCGGATGCGAGAACGCGCCCGGCACCTTGCCCGGGCGCACCGGCGCATCGATCCAGCGGTCGGTGAAGAAGCGCTCGGCAATGTCGGCCATTTTCGGCGAGAAGCCGCGATAGGCGGTCAGCACCATGTTGCGCGCATCGGGCCAGCCGATCACGTCGGTCGCAGCAAACGGCAATGGTGCGTTGCGATCCCAATAGGCCAGGCGCTTCTTGCCGAACCACTTCGCCTTCAGCGCATAATAGCGATGCGACAGTTTGGGATAGGCCGCGCGCACCGAGGCAACCAGCGCATCCACGACCTCGCGCTCGACGCGGTTGTTCAGGTGGCGGGAATCCGCGACGTCCTGAAAGCCGCGCCAGCGGTCGGAGATGTCCTTGTCCTTGGCGAGGGTGTTGGTGATCAGCGCAAAAGTGCGCTCATTGGCCTTGAAGGTTTTCGCCAGCGCTTCGGCCGCGGCCTTGCGCTTGGCGCCGTCGCGGTCCTGCAACAGGTTGAGCGTCGGCTCGATCGCGAGCTCTTTGGCGCCGACCTTGAAGCGCAAGCCCGAGATGGTCTGGTCGAACAGCCGATTGAAGGCGGAATAGCCGGTCTGCGACTTCTCCAGGAACAGCTGCTCGAGCTTGTCGTCGAGCTGGTACGGCTTCTCCTTGCGCAGGTCCTCGATCCACGGACGGTAATGCGCGAGCTCCGCCGCTTGCATCGCGCGGTTCAAAATATCGTCATCGACACGGTTGAGCTCGAGCGCGAAGAACAGCAAATGCGTGGACGCCGCCGTCAGCCGCTCCGAAACGTCGCCGTAAAACTTTGAAATCTTGGGATCAACGCTGTCGCCGGCATGCACGAGGCCGGCATAGGAGCCGAGACGGCCGGCGAGATCGTCGATCGCCTCATAGCGTCGGACGGCCTCGGCGAGCCATTTTCCGCCATCTTCGTTTGCTGTCCCTGTCGCGAGCTTGCCCTTGTAGTCGGTCTCGAACGCGACGCAATCGGCATCCATCTTTTCGAGGTCGCGCGCCACTTCCGGCGCATCGATCCCGGAATAGAGGTCGGCGAGGTTCCACTCCGGAAGCTTGCCGGTCTTGCTCGCAGCTTTGGAGGGTTTTGCCTTGGCGGCAGATTTCTTGGTGCTTGGCTTGCGGAGAGCGGGCTTGGCGGCGGGCTTCTTGAGAGCAGACTTGTGCGAGGCAGACTTGTTCAGGGCAGACTTGTTCAGGGCAGACTTGTTCGAGGCAGACTTGGAGCGCGAATTCATTGTGTGGGAAACCTGTGTTCAACAATCGCGACGGCGGGCGGGGGCATCAAGGTTTAAGAGTGCGTTAATCGGCTTCGGCCAGAGTGACCCGATTCGAGACAGATAGTAGTAGCGTGCGGGGAACACCATGGCTGCCTGTATTTTGATCGCCGACGACGACGCTGTAGCCCGCCGTCTGGTCGAGAACATGGTGCAGAAATGCGGCTATGAGACGGTCGTCGTAGACTCCGGCGACGCCGCGATCGCCACCCTCACCGCCCCCGACGCGCCGGCCATCGACGCCGTCATCCTCGATCTCGTGATGCCCGGCCTCGACGGCATGGGCGTGCTGGCGAAAATTCGCGACGCCGGCCTCAGCGTCCCCGTCATCGTGCAGACCGCCCATGGCGGCATCGACAATGTCATCTCGGCGATGCGCGCCGGCGCCGCCGATTTCGTCGTCAAACCGGTCGGCGTGGAGCGGCTCCAGGTCTCGCTTCGCAACGCGCTCAATACCAGCGCGCTCAAGGGTGAATTGCAGCGCATCCGTCACAGCCGCGAGGGCCGGCTGACCTTCTCCGACATCATCACGCGCGCCGAAGCAATGGCACCGGTCATGCGCGCCGCCCAGAAGGCGGCGGGCTCCTCGATCCCCGTGCTGATCGAGGGCGAGTCCGGCGTCGGCAAGGAGATGTTCGCGCGCGCCATCCATGGCAGCGGCGAGCGCAAGGCAAAGCCTTTCGTCGCTGTCAATTGCGGCGCCATCCCCGACAATCTCGTCGAGTCCATCCTGTTCGGCCACGAGAAGGGCGCCTTCACCGGCGCGACCGAACGGCACACCGGCAAGTTCGTCGAGGCCCATGGCGGCACGCTGTTCCTCGACGAGGTCAGCGAGCTGCCGCTGACCGCACAGGTCAAGCTGCTGCGCGCGCTCCAGGAAGGCGCGGTCGAGGCCGTCGGCGGCCGCAAGCCGTTGAAGGTCGACGTCCGCATCATCTCGGCGACCAACCGCAAGCTGCTGGAACGGGTGAAGCAGGGCCACTTCCGCGAGGATCTGTTCTACCGCCTGCATGTGCTGCCGCTGACGATCCCTTCGCTCCGCGCCCGCCGCGAGGACATTCCGCATCTGCTGCGGCATTTCCTGGCGCGCTTCGCCGCCGAGGAGAACCGCCCCATCGCCGGCATCAGCGGCGAGGCCGTGGCGCACCTCGCCCAGCTCGACTGGCCCGGCAACATCCGCCAGCTCGAAAACGCGGTCTACCGCGCCGTGGTGATGAGCGACGGTGACCAGCTCGGCCTTGCCGACTTCCCGCTGCTCACCGCGCAGCCGCATCCCGCGACCGAGATCCCGACCGCCCCGCTGATGCTGGAGCCGATGGCTGCGCCCTCGGTGGTGTCGGGTAGCGAAATACCGATCGCGCCGCTGCCCTTGGCTGGATCGCTCTCCATGTTGACCCCGACCGGCGACGTCCGCGCGCTGGAGGACATGGAGAACGAGATCATCCGCTTTGCGATCTCGCATTACCGCGGACAGATGTCCGAGGTGGCCCGCCGCCTCAAAATCGGCCGCTCCACCCTCTACCGCAAACTCGACGAGGCCGGGGTTCCCGGTCATGGCGGCAAAAGCGGTGAGGAGACGCATTGAGCCTGATGCGAACGGAGGTTCGCCTGACCTGACGAGGCCGCCGAAAGCCGTTGAATTACGGCAAAATTCGGCGGCCATTCGAACCGTGACTTGGAAGTGACAGACACAGGGAAAAGCGCGTCGCGGGGACGCACAATCCGTTGCAAACAGACCTCCCTGAAGTCAGTTTGTGGTGAGTTGCCCTGGGGAGCGCTGGCTGCAAAACCGGGGCCTGTGTATCGTCTCTGTGGGAGTCGTTGCGTGCAGGCGTGCAACTTTCGCGAGGCCGGCGCGGTTTAGCCGAAGCTCATTTGGACGATAACGAATCTGTTCCACGAGGAACGGTTCACCCGAGGGGTGCGACACAATGCGTGACTGTTTGAACCACCGTGCAGGCTTTGACCGTGTCTTGATGACGGTCGCGGCGACCTTCCTCACGGTGTCGGCCAGCTCGGCGCTGGCGCAGGATCAGGCGCGCAGCAGCGCTGCCGAGCTCGCGATCGAAGCCGCGATCCCGCGTCCCGAGCCTGCAAACGTCCCGCCCCCGACCGCAGCCGATATCAAGCTCGACACCACGGCCACCGTTCAGGACAACGCCAAGGAGCCAGCCAAGGAGCCGGTGAAGGCTGAAGCCGCTCCCGCGCCGGCCGCGGAGAAGGTCGAGACCAAGCCCGCAGACGTCGCCACCACGCCTGCCCCCGAGGCGCCGAAGAGCGAGACGGCAAAAACAGAACCTGCGCAGAGCGAGCCTGCGAAGAGCGAAGCCGCCAAGACTGAGCCCGCAAAGGCCGATACCGCAACGGCAACGCCAGCCGCTCCTGCGGCGCCGGCTGCCGCAGCGGCTGCGGCCCCCGAGCCAGTGAAGACGGCCAGCAACGTGCCCGCCGCCGACCAGCCGGTCGCCGACAAGCTCAAGGACCTCATCGGTGCCAAGGCCTCGCGGCATTTCGACCGCAAGAACGAGCGCGCGGCGATCGAGAAGTTCTACGGCGCGCGCGACTTCGCGCCGGTCTGGACCCAAGCCGGCAGCCTGACCGCTGCGGCCAAGGGCGTGATCGCGCGGCTGAAGGACGCGGCGTCCGACGGCCTCAATCCGGCCGACTATCCGGTGCCGGATTTCGCTGCCGCGACGACGCCCGATGCGCTCGCCGACGCCGAGCTCAGGCTCACCGCCAGCATGTTCGACTATGCGCGCCAAGCGCAGAGCGGCCGCATGCACTGGTCGCAGGTCAGCGCCGACATCCTCTATCCCGAGCACCCGGTCGACCCGAGCGAGGTGCTGACGAAGGTCACGACCGCGACGGATGCGTCCGCGGCGCTCGACAGCTACAACCCGCCGCAGAAGCTCTACAAGGAGCTGAAGGCCAAGCTCGCGGAGCTACGCGGTCAGGGCAACGGCCCGGTGATCGAGATCGCCGACGGTCCCGCGCTGAAATACACCCCGGCCGGCAAGAAGCAGGCCGAGACCGTCGTGGATGATCCGCGCGTGCCGCAGCTGCGCGCCAAGCTCGGCATCGCCGAGAACGCCAGCGACACCCGCTATGACGCCACCGTCGCCGAAGCCGTGCGCAAATTCCAGAACGGCGCCGAGATGAAGCCGACCGGCATCCTCGACGACAAGACGGTCAAGGCGCTCAACACGCCGAAGCGCGACAAGCAGATCGACGTGGTGCTGGTGAACATGGAGCGCTGGCGCTGGCTGCCGCGCGACCTCGGCGTGCCCGCGCTGGGCGATGCCTATGTCATCCTCAACATCCCCGACTACACGCTGAAGGTGATGCAGCACGGCCAGCAGGTCTGGACCACCCGCGTCGTCACCGGCAAGCCGGGCCAGCACGCGACCCCGCTGCTGACCGAAACGATGAAGTACATCACGGTCAACCCGACCTGGAACGTGCCGCCGTCGATCGTCTACAACGAATATCTGCCGGCGCTGCAGCAGGACCCGACCGTGCTCCAGCGCATGGGCCTCAAGCTCGAGCAGAATCGCGACGGCTCGGTGCATATCTCGCAGCCGCCCGGTGAGGCCAATGCGCTCGGTCGCATCCGCTTCAACTTCCCGAACAAGTTCCTGGTCTATCAGCACGACACGCCGGACAAGAACCTGTTCGCCAAGGAAGACCGCGCCTTCAGCCATGGCTGCATGCGCGTGCAATATCCGGATCAGTACGCCTCGGTGCTGCTCAACATCGCCATGCCGAACGAGAAGTACACGCCCGAGCGCATCCGCAGCATGTACGGCAAGAGCGAGATCGACCTGAAATTCCCCACCCCGATCCCGGTCAACATCACCTATCAGACCGCGTTCGTGGACGAGGCCGGCAAGCTGCAAATCCGCAAGGACGTCTATGGCCGCGACGCGACCATGCTCAACATCCTGAGGAACGGCCGCGGCAAGGACCTCGAGAACGTCGTCGCCCATTCCCAGCCGAGCTATTCGCGCCCGGCAACGACGCTGCCCTCGGGCGTGGCGATCGCCAACAATGGCGGCGGCTTCGGCTCGTCGGGTCCGAACTTCTTCGAGCGCCTGTTCGGAGCGCCGACCCCGCCGCCGGCTCCGGTCGGCCGCCGGCCGCAGCGGGTGTTTACCCGCTGAGGCCCGCAAGGCGCCTCATTTCCTGAAATTCTGCAATGAAATCAGCGCCCCCGTCCCAAAGACGGGGTCGTTTAACGTTAACCATTCTGCGACCTGCCCTCGGGCACCGGGCGTTTTTTTGCCACAGTCAACCGTTTAGGTTTGTATTCTGACTTGGTTTGGGGGCGGGAAGGTCAACGTCGAATTAACCTTCTCGCTTTAAGAAAGCGTTCATCCTCTTTCGCGCGCTAACGGGGTTGGCGGGAGAGTCCATTTTGAACGCTCGTCGACTGGGTGGGCTCATACGTGCTGACTGGTCTCGCACGCCAATTCGTTGTGCTGTCGTTATCCCATGCGGGAGTGAAGGCCGGATCACGGATCGGCCTCGCTGCCGTGCTGCTGCTTGCCGCCGCAGGCTCGGTCCATAACGCCACCGCGCTGAACGAGACCAAGACGCTCTCGTTCCACCACACCCATTCCGGCGAAGACCTCACCGTCACCTTCAAGCGCGACGGCCGCTATGACGAAGCGGCGCTGAAGACGCTCAACCATTTCCTGCGCGACTGGCGCACCCAGGACGAGACGGTCATGGACCGTCACCTCTTCGACATCCTCTGGGAAGTCTATCGCGACGTCGACGGCAAGCAGCCGATCCAGATCATTTCCTCCTACCGCTCCCCCGCCACCAACGCCATGCTCCGCCGCCGCTCCTCCGGCGTGGCGCGCTTCAGCCAGCACATGCTGGGGCATGCGATGGACTTCTACATCCCCGGCGTGCCGCTGGAGCAGATCCGCTTCGCCGGCCTGCGGCTGCAGCGCGGCGGCGTCGGCTTCTATCCGACCTCCGGCTCGCCTTTCGTGCATCTGGACACCGGCAGCATCCGGCACTGGCCGCGCATGACGCATGACCAGCTCGCCCGCGTCTTCCCCGACGGAAAGACGGTGCATCTGCCGACCGACGGCGTGCCGCTGAAGGGCTATGAGTTCGCCAAGGCCGAGATCGAGCGCCGCGGCAGCGGCGATGATTCCGGCGGCAAGCCGAACTTCTTTGCCGCCCTGTTCAAGAGCAAATCGGCGCCTGCCGCCACGAGCAGCGACGAGGACGACGAGGGTGCACCCGCCCCGGCCGCCAAGCCCGTGGGGCCGACCGTGGTCGCCGCCGCAGCCAAGCCTTCTGACGCAAAGCCCGCCGATCCGGTGCCGACGCCGCGCGCCAAGCCGCAGGTCGCAGCCGCCCTGCAGCTCGCTTCGGCCGATGCGCAGCTGGTTGCGCCGCCCAAGCCGAAGCCCGCGCCGGTGGCTGAGAAGCCCGCGGCCGGCAAATCTGCCGACGCCAAGCCCGAGACCCCGGCCGATATCATCAATGCCCGCGGCTTCTGGGATGACGTCCCGGCTGCGCCGCAGCAGGCGACGCCGGCGCAAGTCGCGGCGCTGAAGGCCCGCCAGGCGCTCGCGGCCGCGACCGAGCCGCAGGCAACCGCGAGCGTCTCCAACGCAACGCTTCAGGCCCTGGCCTACGCGCCGGCGGCCTCCCCGGTCGACCGCTCCAACGTCGTTGCCGCCTCGGCGCCGGTCCCGCGCTCCACCCGTCCCGTCTCGCGCAACGCCGCGCCCGCCACCGAGATCAACAGCGTGGTCGGCAAGAGCATCGATGGCCTGGTCGCCACCGCGACCCGGCTCTCCGCGGCCAAGGGCGAGAGCATCTGGCTCAAGATCGTGATGCTGTCGCCGAGCGCCAGCCGCGCGATGTCGGTGACGCTGATGGGCGAGCTCGATATGGCCGCGATGCGCAGCTATTTCGTCAAGCCGCAGACCGTGATCGCGATGGGCTTTGTCGACGATCCGATGCAGGGCCTGTCCTGCGACAGCTTTACGGGCAGCGCCACGGCGAAGCTCGAGACGACGTCGTTCGTCGTGCGCACGGCTGCGCTGCGCTGAGGCGCGACTATTTCCAAGAGCTCTGTTTCGTAGCCCGGATGGAGCGACTTCTATCGCGCCTTCTTCCGCCGCCGATCCAGATGATAGGTCAGCGCCAGCGACAGGCAGACCGATAGCTCCCGCTTCGGCAGTTTGCCCGCGACCGGCAACAGCAGCGCCCGGCTCTGCCGATATTCGAACTGATCCGGAAAGCGCTCGCGGAACGTGTCGACCAGCGTCGTCTTGCAGTTGAACAGGACGGCCGCGTGCTCGGAATCCTTGAGGCGGCCGAGCCGGATCGTCGAGCCGCTGCCGCTCTCATCGGTCAGGTAAGCGGGCTCGCCCCACTTCAGCGTTTCGGTGAGGCGGCCGACGTCGTCATGCGCTGCGGCCGTCGCGAAGATCAGTTCGCGCACTTGCAGCAGCCGCTTGCCGATCGGCGGCGGAAGGGCGCCGAGGGCACGGTTCACCTCGCGCGGCAGCGGCGGCGCAGGCACGGCGGTCTCCGTTCACAGACGAAGTGCAACACGCGCAATTTGTAGCCCGGAGGGAGCCGATCGCAATCCCGGCTCCCGGCAGGGTGCTCGAGGCGCTAACGCCTCAGAGCATGCCCAGCGCCTGCATGTAGGTCTCGAGAATCGTCTCGGCCTCAGCGCGCTCGTTCGGGTCCTGCTTGCGCAGGCGCACGATGGTGCGCAGCGCCTTGACGTCGTAGCCGTTGCCCTTGCTCTCGGCATAGACGTCGCGGATGTCGTCGGAGATCGCCTTCTTCTCTTCCTCCAGCCGCTCGATGCGCTCGATGATGGATTTGAGCTGGTCCTTGGCAAATTTCGTCGCGGGCTCGTCGTCGCGAACGGCGGCGGAGGTGGCCATCTTGGTACTCCCAATGGAACTGGCAAAACGAGGTGACGCCGGCATCCACCGCGCGTGCTGGCAAAACCCTTAGGGTTCGTACCCCCTGCGTTCAAGCAAGCATCGCGCTCGTCCACAGCGCGCCCACAGGAGATGACGTCGTCATTCCGAGGCACCCGAAGGGCGAACCCGGAATCTCGAGATTCCGGGTTCGATGCTTTGCATCGCCCCGGAATGACGGAACGAAATTACTCAGTGCCCGTGCGGATGGACCTTCTTCATCGCCTCGATCTGCTCGGGCGTGGCCGTGCCCTGGTACTTCGACTTCCAGGTCTCGTAGGGCATGCCGTAGACGGCCTCTCGGCTCTCGTCCTTGCTTAAGCTCACGCCTTGGGCGTCGGCGGCGTCCTTGAGCCAGTTGGACAGGCAGTTGCGGCAGAAGCCGGCCAAATTCATCAGGTCGATGTTCTGGACGTCGGTCCGCTCACGCAGATGATCGACCAAGCGGCGGAAAGCGGCCGCCTCGAGCTCCGTTCTGGTTTTGTCGTCGATTGCCATGGCTGGATCCCTGAATTGGCTCTGACCCCTGATCGGGTCACCCTTACGGGATCAGTTGGGTCCTGTCACAGATTTTGCCATATCGCGGCTCACACGAGCCCCGCGGCCTGACGGGCGGTTCCCCCTCCCCCGGCCCTACGCCAAATCGTCAATCATCTGGTATACGTTCCGCGACAATGATCGCCGAATCTTCCCGCTCCCCCCTTCGCCTGCTCGCCCGGTTGGTCCCGGTGCTGGCGGTTGCGCTGCTGTGTCTTTCGGCGAGCCCGGCCGCCGCCGATTTCCGCCTCTGCAACAACACCTCGAGCCGGGTCGGCATTGCGCTCGGCTACAAGGACGCCGAGGGCTGGACCACCGAGGGCTGGTGGAACATCTCCTCCCGCTCCTGCGAGACCCTGCTGCGGGGCACGCTGGTCGCCCGCTACTATTACATCTACGCCATCGACTATGACCGCGGCGGCGAATGGTCGGGCCAGGCCTTCATGTGCTCGCGGGACAAGGAATTCACCATCCGCGGCACCGAGGATTGCCTCGCGCGCGGCTATGACCGGACCGGCTATTTCGAGGTCGATACCGGCGAGCAGCGGGCCTGGACCGTGCAGCTCACCGACGCCAACGAGCAGCCGTCACAGCAGCGCGTGCCCGGCCTGCCGGGCCCGGTCGGCCCGGGCGGGGTGCCGGGTTTGCCCAATAGTCCGCCCGGTGGTACGCCCCCCGCCGCGCCTGGCCTCCCGCCAGCTCCCTCGCCCCCATCTGGAAATAAGCCATGAGGCGTCTTCGCCGTATCAAGATTCTCGCGACCCTCGGACCTGCCTCGTCGGACCTCGCGATGATCCGCCGCCTGTTCGAGGCCGGCGCCGACATCTTCCGCATCAACATGAGCCACACCCCGCATGACAAGATGCGCGAGCTGGTGGCGACGATCCGCAACGTCGAGAGCAGCTACGGCCGGCCGATCGGCATCCTGGTCGACCTTCAGGGCCCCAAGCTCCGGCTCGGCGCGTTCGCCGAAGGCGCGGTGCAGCTCCAGAACGGCCAGACCTTCACGCTCGATTCCGACAAGACGCCGGGCGACGCAACGCGCGTCAACCTCCCCCACCCCGAGATCCTGGCGGCACTGCGGCCCGGCCATGCGCTGCTGCTCGACGACGGCAAGGTGCGGCTGATCGCGGAGGAGACCTCGAAGGAGCACGCGGTGACGCGCGTCGTGGTCGGCGGCAAGATGTCCGACCGCAAGGGCGTCAGCCTACCCGACACCGACCTGCCGGTCTCGGCGATGACGTCGAAGGACAAGGCCGACCTCGAAGCCGCTTTGGTCACCGGCGTCGACTGGATCGCGCTGTCCTTCGTGCAGCGCGCCGACGACGTGATCGAGGCCAAGAAGATGATCCGCGGCCGTGCCGCGGTCATGGCCAAGATCGAGAAGCCGCAGGCGATCGACCGCCTCGCCGACATCATCGAGGCCTCCGACGCTCTGATGGTGGCGCGCGGTGACCTCGGCGTCGAATTGCCGCTGGAGCGCGTGCCGAGCCTGCAGAAGCAGATGACACGGATGGCGCGCCGCGCCGGCAAGCCGGTGGTGATCGCGACCCAGATGCTGGAATCGATGATCCAGTCGCCGGTGCCGACCCGTGCCGAAGTCTCCGACGTCGCCACCGCGGTCTATGAAGGCGCCGACGCCATCATGCTGTCGGCGGAATCGGCCGCCGGCAAATTCCCGGTCGAGGCGGTCTCGACCATGAACCGCATCGGCGAGGAGGTCGAGCGCGACCCGACCTATCGCTCCGTGGTCGCCGCCCAGCGCCCCTCCCCCGAATCCACCGCCGGCGATGCCATTGCCGATGCCGCGCGGCAGATCGCCGAGACGCTCGACCTGCCCGCCCTGATCTGCTGGACCAGCTCAGGGTCGACCGCGGTGCGCGTGGCGCGCGAGCGGCCGAAGCCGCCGATCGTGGCGATCACGCCCAACATCACCGCCGGCCGTCGGCTCGCCGTGGTCTGGGGCGTGCATTGCGTGGTGGCGGAGGACGCGCGCGACCAGGACGACATGGTCAGCCGTGCCGGCCAGATCGCATTCCGCGACGGCTTCGTCCGCGCCGGCCAGCGCGTCATCATCGTTGCCGGCGTGCCGCTCGGCATCCCCGGCACCACCAACATGGTGCGCATCGCCTCTGTCGGCCCCGAGGGCGACGCGAATATCTAGCTCCGCAAAGGCGACCAAAACAAAAACGTCGAAAACAACCCCATGCACAGTAGCCGGCTTTGGTCGGCTATTTTGCTGCGGTTTTGCGAAAAGCCGCACGCAGGCAATAACCTGAGCACGATCAGGTCCGAGCCCCGATCGCATGAGGGTATTTAGGCCCCGACCAGCGCCTTGGTCGTCGGCAGCAGCGTCTGCTGCACCACCAGACCCCGGGCGCGGGCGTCCATGACGCCGACCGCGCGCAGCGCCAATAGCGTCACGGTCTGCACCGCATCGCGCATCTTCGCGGGATCTTCGAGATTGTCGGGCGCGAGCGGCCCCACCAGGGCCTCATGCAGCGCGCCGAGCAGGGCGGTTGCGGCGAGCGCGGTATCCTGCGCCGGCAGATGGCCTGCGCGCACTGCGGCATCGATCCTGGCGGCAATCTCGCCCGCGATCTCGCGCCGGCTGGCCAGACGTGAGGCGCTGACATCGACATCGACCGGCTCGGCCAGGATGCCCCAGGCCAGGCGGCGCTGCGACAGGGTGTGGACCGCCACGGTGGTGACGGCGGCAGCGAGCGCCGAGGACGGACCTGGCGCCGCGTCGGCGGCCCGGCGAATCGCCGCGAGCTCGTCCCGCGATACCTCGCCGATCAGTTCGGAGATCAGCTCGGCCTTGGAGGGGAAGTAGCGGTAGACCGTCCCGGCCGCGACATTGGCCCGGACCGCGACCGGCGCGATCTGCACCGCCGCCATGCCGCCTTCCGCCGCCGCCTCGCGCGCCGCGGCCAGTATCGCACTGCGCCGGGCCGCCAGGCGCTTAACCACTTGATGCGTCCGCCGATAAACCATGGCGCGCTTCCTGTCCCACACGCCGGCCGCACGCCCTGCGACCGAACGCTTCGTCACTGCAAAGATGCAAATCGCCCCGCAAGGACTGAACAACTATTCAGAGTGGATGACAAGATGCAAATGCGTGGAGCGTCACGCGGGACGGACGGAGGCGCCATGCAGCTCCGCACTGCACACCAGCAAGTCGTAAACGCATCCTTGCATCGCGCCGACGCGGCTAACCAATCCAGTTTACCGCAACTTAAAAGCGACCGTGCTGAAATGCCGACGCGTCCGTGAGTGGCCGTTCAGCCCGAGAGTCAAATGTCGATTTCGATGACAAGCAGCGTTCCCGCCCGCGGCGTTGCGCGATGGCTCATGCCGCTCTGCATCGGCACCATTGTCTACGTGTTCTTTCTGGGCATGGGCGACATCATGCTGCGCGACCCCGATACGCCGTGGCAGATCGCGGTCGGGCAGTGGATCCTCGAACACCGCGCGCTGCCCTACAATGACATTTATTCGTTCACCCGGGCCGGCGAAGCCTGGATCTCGAGTTCCTGGCTGTCGCAAATCCTGTTCGCGCTTGCTTACGAGCCCTCGAACTGGTCGGGCGCAGTTATCCTGACCTCGCTTGCGATCGGTGCGACTGCGGCGATTTTCGTCTACCTGCTCGAGCCCAATCTGGCACCCGCGCGCGCCTTTCTGCTCCTCATCCCGCTCCTCGCGATGGCACTAGGCCACTTTCTTGCGCGGCCACACATGCTGGCCTTGCCTGTCATGCTGGCCTTTGTCGGCGGGCTGCTGGCAGCCGCCGATCGGCGTGCCGCACCCGCCTGGCTGTTGCTGCCTTTGATGGCATTGTGGGCCAATCTTCACGGCGGCTTCGTCATGGGACTGGTGCTGATCGGCCCCATTGGCCTCGATGCGATCGCAGCCGCCGATCGCAAGGACCGATTTGCACTGGCAGCGCGCTGGGCCTTGTTCGGACTGGCCGCGCTTGCCGCGAGTTGCTGCACACCGTATGGCTGGGAGACGCTGCTCGGAGCCACGAAGATCCTCAGCCTTGGCAAGCTGCTCACGGTGATCCCGGAGTGGATGCCGGCCGACTTCAGCTCGTTCAATCTGTTTGGAGCCGCCCTGCTCGGTTTGATCGCCCTCGGCTATTGCAGCGGATTGGTGCTGCCGTGGACCCGTATTCTCCTGCTGCTCGGCCTGACCTGGGCCGCACTCTCCCACGTCAGAAACATCGAGGTCTTTGCGCTGTTGACTCCGCTCGTGGTTGCGAAGCCGATCGCCGAACAATTGGGATTGACGAGAGCTGCCGCGCAAGAAGCGCGGTACTCCCTCGCAATGACGGCAATGGCGGCGCTCGCGATCGTCGCCGCCGGCTGGAGCATCACACGCTCCTACGCCACACCCGACCGGTATGCCTTTCTCCGCAATCTGACTCCGGCGGCTGCAGTCGACCTGCTTGAACAGCGGCACGCGCGACGGATCTTCAGCACCGCTCCGATCGGCGGCTATCTGATCACCCGCAACATCAAGACCTTCATTGATGGCCGCGCCGAGCTGTATGGAGAGCAGTTTGTGCTCGATTACTACGATGCCATCGAAGGCAAGAACGTCGAGACCCTGGTGCGTCTGCTCGAGACCTACCGGATTGACGCGACGCTGCTGAACACCACCACTCCCGCCGCGCAAATCATGGACCATTTGTCGGGCTGGAAGCGGATCTATACAGATGATGTCGCCGTGGTTCACGTCCGCGACGATGTAGCGGCGCAGCTTCCTTCCGGGGCGCGGTGAATCGAGACATCGCCGCGAGCTCTCGCGTCCCCTTGGACATGCCTACCAAGGAAAGCTTGCCTGCCGCCATCCTTCGAGACGCCGCCTGCGGCGAGCCCCCAGGATGAGGTCACGTTGTGCAAAGATATCAGGGCCTCGTGAGCAACCCGCGAAGGCGGGCATCGCCGGGCGAACCATGCAGGCCGACTGCCTCGGCTGACTCTGCCGCACAAAAGGAAAGAGCCCCGTCGGCGACGGGGCTCTCAAATTCTCAAATCGACCAAACTTACTTCAGGCTGGACGAGATCGAGCCGAACTTGGTGTTCAGCGTGCTGCCGAGATTGTTGATGACGGTGATGATCGCCAGCGCGATGCCAGCGGCGATCAGGCCGTATTCAATCGCGGTGGCGCCGGATTCGTCCTTCACGAAACGCGAAACGAGGTTCTTCATAGACTGCTCCAAAGAGTACACGAGGCTACAACTGATCTGGTCTTCCCGGCTTCCCAGCGCCGCCCGACCATGGAACCAAACGTAGAGGCAAAGACTTGCGTCGCAGTTAACTTGGCTGCGTAAACACGGAGCGGTTTGCGCGTATTGGCCGATGGTAAAGGGGAATTGAAAACAATCGGTTAAATTGCCGGCATTTGCGGCGAAGGCCGCCTCACGGATTTACCCCAAGTTATGACCGGCCATGGTCCAATGCCGCCCGCTCCAACAAGAACAAGCAGGACGACGAGGCGGCATGTCCCTTTCCTTCGCCAACAGCATCGCGGTGCAGAGCCGCGCGCGCGCCCTGGTGCCGCTGTGCGCCGGTGCCGGCGCCTATCTGTTCTTCCTCTATGTTGGCGACACGCTGCTTCAGGACTCCGACTCGTTCTGGCAGATCAAGATCGGGCAATGGATCCTCGATCACGGCGCGGTGCCGTACACCGATCTCTATTCCTTCACGCGGACCGGTGCGCCGTGGATCTCGACGTCGTGGCTGTCGCAGGTCCTGTTCGCCTTCTCCTATGCGCAATGGAACTGGGCCGGACCGGTGATGCTGACCGCGATCGGGATGGCGCTCACGGTCGCCGTGTTCGTCTACCTGCTCGATGCGCAGATCGAGGCGCCGCGCGCGGTGCTGTTCGCGATGCTGGCGCTGATGCTGTCGATCCATCACGTGCTGGCGCGGCCGCATATCCTGGCGCTGCCGGTCATGGTGGCCTGGGTCGGCCTGTTGATGTCGGCGGCCGACCGCAGGAGCGCACCATCCTGGACCTGGCTGCCGCTGATGGCGCTGTGGGCCAATCTGCATGGCGGCTTCGTGCTGGGCCTCGCGCTGATCGGCCCGATCTCGCTCGAAGCGGTCGAGCATGCCGAGAAAGGACAGCGGCTTTCGCTGTTCGTGCGCTGGGTGCTGTTCGGCATCGCCGCGCTGATCGCGAGCTGCTGCACGCCCTATGGCTGGCGCACGCTGATGGGCGCGACCAACATCCTCAGCCTCGGCGAGCTGCTCACGCTGATCTTCGAATGGATGCCGGCGAACTTTGCTACTTTCACCGCGTTCGAGGGCGCCCTGCTCGGCCTGATCGCGCTCGGCTATTACCGCGGCATCGTGCTCTCGGCGCCCCGGATCTTCCTGATCCTGTTCCTGACCTGGAGCGCGCTGACCCATGTCAGGAGCATCGAGGCATTCGCCTTCCTGGTGCCGCTGGTGCTGGCAAAGCCGCTCGGCGAGATGTTCTCGCGCCCGCCCGCCGATGCCGCCGGCGCCGACCGCGGGCCAGCCCGTTATGTCACCGCAGCAGGCGCGCTGATGATCGTGGCCGCGAGCTGGACCACGACCGCGCTCTACATGAGCCACCACCGCTTCACCTTCACGATGACGCAGACGCCGGTCGCGGCGGCCGACCTGCTCGAGAAGCTTGGGGCCAAGCGCGTCTTCAACGCCTATCAGTTCGGCGGCTACCTGATCTCGCGCGACATCCCCGTCTATGTCGACGGGCGCGCCGAGCTCTATGGCGAGAAATTCGTCATGGACTTCTTCAAGGCAACCGAAGGCAAGAAGCCCGCGCTGCTGCCGCGCCTGCTCGACGAGGCCAAGATCGACGCGACGATCCTGGTCGCCGATGCGCCGGGCCCGGAGATCCTCGACCAGCTCAAGGGCTGGAAGCGGGTCTATCACGACGACATCGCTGTGGTCCATGTGCGGGAGAAGGCAGACGGGGCTGCGGCGGAGCTGCCGAAATGAAGACGGGGCTTTAGGACGCGGACGCGCAAAAGCGTGATGTCAGCTTCCGGGTGAGGTGCAGGCTCGCGCTGGCAAGCCGGCCGTCTCCGTTTGACCCCAACCCGACATTGGCCCCTTCGGCGCAGGAAATGCGTCAGATCGCTAGCAAGATTTGATACGGAGCAGCAACTGCGCGAAGCATCAGATCGCTTGGCCATCCGCAGCAGCCGTGAGTAGGGCGGAGTTCTCGCTGCCTGTCGATGACAGCCGACGCAACGCCACCATCGCGCACAAGAGAATGGGCACGCCCAGGAACGCGCCAACCGGTCCCCACATCCAGGTCCAGCAAGCGATGGAGAGGAAAACGAGGAATGGATTGATCGTGAGCCGATGACCGATGAGGGTCGGCGTGATGACTTGCCCCTCCAGTACTGTGATGCCGAGATAGGCGATCGGCGCGATGACTGCATGACTGAGCGCGGAAAACGCAATGAGACCGACAACGAACAGCGTCGCGATGATGGTCGCGGGACCCAGATAGGGTATGAAGTTCAGTACCGCCGCAAGCATGCCCCACAGGAACGGATGTGGCAGCCCCACAAGCCAGGTCAGCACCGTGGCGGCAATCCCGAGACAGATGTTCACGACGGTCAACGTGCCGAAATAGATCGACGTGTTGACCTGAATATCCTTGAGAATGTCCGTTGCTGTTTGGCGCGCACTGTGATTCTGGAACAGCAGTAGCATCCCACTCTGAATATCGCGCTGGTAAATCAGGTGGAAGACCAGCGCGACGACAAAGATCAGGGCTTGACTGACCAGAGGCGTCAGGACGGAGAGGATGGCAGTTACAATATTGGGAGAGGACAGGTTGACGGCGCTCGCGCTCTGGTCCTCGCCGGTCACTTGCGAGAGCGCGTTGCCGATCTCCTCGAAGAACGCGAGCGGATTTCCCAAGGTCTGCAGGCGTTCCTTGAGGAGCACACCAAGTTCACTCGTCCGCCCGACCCAGTAGGTCAGCGGAACGGTCAGGACCCCGACTATCACCACCATGCTCGCGATCAGGAGGAAGACCAGGACAGTCGATGTGAGCGGACGCGACAAACCTCGTCGCTCGAGGCCGTCGACCACAGGCAGCAGCACCATGGCAATCACCCACGCCAACAGCACCGGCACAACTACGCTCGCCATGCTGTAGGCGATGCCGGCCAGAGCGAGGACGAACAGCCCGACGACCGAAATCCGTACCGCCCAGTTCCAGCTCTCCACCGAATCGAGCATCGGCGTCCGTGGCTCCGGGCCTCCCACGCGAAGAACGTAGTGCAGGTGGCGTGCGGTTTCGACAGTTCTACCGGGCTGCATGCTCATGCTCTCTCCCCGGATTCTGGCGCATCGCGGTGTGTCGTCGGTGATTGCCGCACGACCCATCCAGCAGCGGGTACCAAGCAGAAAGTCTCGCGATTCCGCTTCTCCATTGATCTAGATCAAGCGACCAAGAATAGACTTTGATGCCCCTACCAAAACCGGAGCTGCGGCTACTCCCGGCACATCGCCGTGGCCGGGACAAGCCCGGCCATGACGCTGTGGAAGCTTCAGTGCCCCAAGCTGTTGGGCCATATGCGGTAGCCCTCCCCGCAAGGGGGAGGAAAAGCACCTTCGCCGCGCGTCCTGTTACCTGCAGGGATGGCGGTTGCCGTCGAAACCGAGATAGGTGCCCGTCGCCGGATCGAACGAGCGGAAGCGCGCGGCGCACGAACGCGACATAGCGCCGTCAGCGCGCGCCAGGACGTTGCCCACGCCTGCCGCGCCGTCCGGCAATTCGAGGCCGCGCCGGCCCGCCGGCGTCAGCGTGCCGTTCAGGTTGCGATTGGGGTTCTCCGCTTCGTACGTATCCGGATGACTGCTCGCAAAACCGGATTGCGCATAGGCGGTGGTTGCAGTCAGGGCCGACAGCACAGCCACGGCAGCGAGGATTTTCAGTCCAGTCATCGTCGATCTCCATCATTGACCGGTGCAGCGTGCGGCCGGCGCGATGGGAAGTGGATCGAGATGATGTGTAGGACAAGCTCGCCGGGCTCCAGATTCGCCACCGGGCGTGATCTGACCGTTCAAACACAGAAAGAGTCGTTTGCTTATGCAACGCGGCAAGCTCCGCGTTGCGCGCCAACGCGGAATCAATTCCCCGTCTGCAGTTCGCCAAAACGCTCCCAGCTCTTGCCGTTGAAGCGCATGAACTGCATCTGGTCGACCGGGACGTGATCGATCGGGCTGGTGTTGACCTTGATGCCGGGCAGCAACATCGGCAGTTCGAGATCACGAATCGCATAGGCCTGCTTCAGGATGTTCTCGGTCGAGAGGTCGTCGCCGCAGGCCTTCAGCACCGCCTCCAGCGCCATCGCGCTGTTGTAGGAATTGACGTAGTTGGTGTCGTGCTGATCGGCCTCGGGCACATACTTCGTCATGAACTCGCGCCAGCCCTTGACGCCGGGATCATCCTTCCAGGCGGGATCGTCGGGGTCCTTGACGTAGGCGGTGGAGAGAATGCCGGTGCCGGCCTCCAGCCCTGCGGGCTCCATCACCGTCGAGACCCACACCGCGACGTTGGAGAGGAACGTCATCGGACGCCAGCCGATCTCGAAGGATTTTCTGATGGCTTGCGCGGCGAATTTCGGCGTCGCCGCGATCACGAACACGTCGGCGCCTGAGGCCTTCAGCTTGACGATCTGCGAGTCGATGGTCGGATCCTGGATCTCGTAGGTGGCATTGGTGACGACGGAATCGTATTTCTCGCCGAGCACGTCCTTGAGGCCGGCGAGATAATCGCGGCCGTAATCGTCGTTCTGCGAGATCACGGCGAATTTCGCGTTGGGATTCTTCGCCAGCGCATAGCGGGCATAGAGCCGTGCCTCGTAGCGGAACGGCGCCTGCACGCCCATCGTCGCCTGCGGATATTGTGCGATGTCGGCGAATTTCGAGGCGCCGGAGCCGATGAACAGCTGCGGTACGTTTTTGCTCTGCAGATACTTTGCGATCGCCGTGTTGTGGGCGGTGCCGATCGAGGAGAAGATCAGCGCGACCTCGTCGCTCTCGACCAGCCTGCGGGTCTGCTCGACCGATTTCGGCGGCGCATAGCTGTCGTCGAGCGAGATCAGGTTGACCTTGCGGCCGTTGATGCCGCCCTTCTCGTTCAGCATCTTGAAATAGCCGACCTCGCCCTTGCCGAGCGCGCCGAAGGCCGACACCGGCCCGCTATAGGGCATGGTCTGGCCGATCCTGATTTCGGTTGGCGTGACGCCGCGCATCTCGGCAGCGATGGAAGCGGCAGGCAATGTTACAATTGAAACGGCGCCAAGCACGCCCAATGCCCTCGCAAAGCGCATCGGCTTCCCCTCCCCTTTGTTGGTGCGATTACGCCGCACCTTTATTTGAAGGGAGCATGCCATGACATTGCGGCGAACTCCAATCATTATCAGTGACGGCTATCGTAGGGTGGGCAAAGCGACTTGTCTCGCCGTAGCTCGAAGAGCGAAGGCGGAAGCGTGCCGACCATCGCGCGCACGGCGTAGGAGTGGTGGGCACGGCGCGTGCGCCTTTGCCTACCCTACGACCGATCGCCAACAGGAATACACATCATGCTGCTTCGCAATCTCTTCGCCGCGCTTCTCGTCACGATCTCGCTCGGCGCGGCGCATGCGGCGCCGCGATGGCTGAATCTGCCGCCGACGCCGACCTTGCCGAAGGCGGCGCAGAGCGGCCTCGCGCCCGTCAACGGGGTGAAGATCTGGTACGCCATGTTTGGCCGCGGCGAGCCCGTCGTGCTGCTGCATGGTGGCCTCGCCAACGCGAGTTACTGGGGCCACCAGGTCCGCGCGCTGCAAGGCCGCTATCAGGTCATCGTCATGGACAGCCGCGGGCATGGGCGCAGCAGCCGCAACCAGGAGCCCTACGGCTACGATCTGATGGCCTCGGACGTGGTCGCCCTGCTCGACCACTTGAAGATCAAGAAGGCCGCGATCGTCGGCTGGAGCGACGGCGCCATCATCGGCCTCGACATCGCGATGAAGCACCCGGAGCGGGTGAGCAGGCTGTTCGCCTTCGCCGCGAACTCCGATCCGTCGGGCGTTGCGGACATCGCCTCGAGCGACGTCTTCAACGCCTACATCGCGCGGGCCGGCGAAGAGTACAAGCGCCTCTCGCCGACGCCGACGGACTACAAGAGCTTCGTCGCCGAGATTACGAAAATGTGGGAGAGCCAGCCGAAATGGACGGCCTTGGACCTCGCGGCGATCAAGGTCCCGACCTGGATCGTCGACGGCGACCACGACGAGGCGATCAAGCGCGAGAACACCGAGTTCATGGCGGCGAACATTCCGGGAGCCGGCCTCTTGATCCAGCCGGAGGTCAGCCACTTCTCGTTCCTGCAGGATCCCGAGCAGTTCAGTGATGATGTGTTGCGGTTTCTCGGGCGCCGAGATGCGGCGCCGAAGTGAGATATCGTAGGGTGGGCAAAGCGCAAGCGTGCCCACCACTTCCGTTGTGACTGCGAGAGATCGTGGGCACGGCGCTGCGCGCCTTTGCCCACCCTACAAGGCTGTTGTTGTTGCGAGCACAACTGCATCAATGACGGAGTTCGTGGTGACGGCGCGCGACACTCCAGTGTCCCGGACGCGCTGCAGCGTGCAACAATGCTGCGCAGAGCCGGAACCCAGAAAGCGACACGGCAGGATGCAGAGACATGGGCCCCGGCTCTGCGGAGCGGCACTTCGCGCCGCACCGCGTCCGGGGCACGAGACCTGAGTCTCGGGCGCAACTGCATCAATCTCGGCAACAAAAAAACGCGGCGTTTCCGCCGCGTTTTTCAATTCGATTGACCGCTCCGCTATCAGGCCTGCGGCTGCGGCTCCAGGCCGGGGTCCGGATCGGGGCGCGGGCGCGACTTGCCGGCCGGGGGCACGGCGGAGGCGCGCGGCGTGGTCGGTTCGAGCACGGACTCGCGGTTCGGCTTCTTGCCCTTGAGCAGGTCGACGATCTCGTCGCCGGTCAGCGTCTCGAACTCGAGCAGGCCCTTGGCCAGAGCTTCGAGGTCGGCGTGCTTCTCGGTGAGGATGCGGGTCGCTTCCTTGTAGCCTTCCTCGACCAGGCGCTTGATCTCGGAGTCGATCTTCTGGACCGTGGCTTCAGAAGCGTTCTGCGTCCGCGACACCGACATGCCCAGGAAGACCTCGTCCTGGTTCTCGCCATAGGAGACGGTGCCGAGCTCTTCGGACAGGCCCCAGCGCGTCACCATCATGCGGGCAAGGCGCGTGGCCTGCTCGATGTCGGAGGCGGCACCGGAGGTGACCTTCTCGCGGCCGAAGATCAGCTCTTCGGCGACGCGGCCGCCCATCATGATGGCGAGGCGCGAGGTCATCTGCTCCAGCGACATCGACAGCTTGTCGCGCTCCGGCAGCTGCATGACCATGCCGAGCGCACGGCCGCGCGGGATGATGGTCGCCTTGTGGATCGGATCGGTCGCCGGCACGTTGAGGCCGACGATGGCGTGGCCGCCCTCGTGATAGGCCGTCAGCAGCTTCTCTTCCTCGGTCATGACGAGCGACTTGCGCTCGGCGCCCATCATCACCTTGTCCTTGGCCTCTTCGAACTCGGCCTGCGTCACCATCCGCTTGTTGCGGCGGGCGGCGGTCAAGGCGGCCTCGTTCACGAGGTTCATCAGGTCGGCGCCGGAGAAGCCCGGGGTGCCGCGCGCGATGGTCTTGAGGTTGATATCCGGGGCCAGCGGCACCTTGCGGACGTGAACCTTGAGGATCTGCTCGCGGCCGACGACGTCGGGATTGGGCACCACGACCTGACGGTCGAAGCGGCCCGGACGCAGCAGCGCGGGATCGAGCACGTCGGGGCGGTTGGTCGCGGCGATCAGGATCACGCCCTCGTTCGCCTCGAAGCCGTCCATCTCGACCAGCAGCTGGTTCAGCGTCTGCTCGCGCTCGTCATTGCCGCCGCCGAGACCGGCGCCACGGTGACGACCGACCGCGTCGATTTCGTCGATGAAGATGATGCAGGGCGCGTTCTTCTTGGCCTGCTCGAACATGTCGCGGACGCGGCTGGCGCCGACGCCGACGAACATCTCGACGAAGTCCGAACCCGAAATGGTGAAGAACGGCACGTTGGCTTCGCCCGCGACCGCGCGCGCGATCAGGGTCTTACCGGTGCCGGGAGGGCCGACCAGCAGCACGCCGCGCGGAATGCGGCCGCCGAGGCGCTGGAATTTGCCGGGGTCGCGCAGGAATTCGACGATCTCCTGGAGGTCCTGCTTGGCCTCGTCGACGCCGGCGACGTCCTCGAAGGTGACGCGGCCATGCGCTTCGGTCAGCATCTTGGCGCGCGACTTGCCGAAGCCCATCGCCTTGCCGGCGCCGCCCTGCATCTGCCGCGACAGGAATATCCAGACACCGATCAGAGCGATGAAGGGCAGCCAGGAGACCAGCAGCGAGACGAACCACGGCACGTTGTCGCCGGGCGGCTTCGCGGTGATCTGGACCTTGCTGTCATAGAGGCGCTTCACCAGCGTCGGGTCGCTCGGCGCATAGGTCTGGAAGCTTGAGCCATTGGTGAAGGTGCCGTGAATCTCCGGCCCCTGGATCACGACGTCGCGCACATTGCCGCGGTCAACTTCGCTCAAGAGCTGGGAGAAGGCGATATCCTGCGAGGAGGCGCGCTGACCCGGATTCTGGAAGAGCGTGAACAACGCCAATAGCAGCAAGACAATGATGACCCAGAGGGCGAAATTGCGCAGATTGGCGTTCATCGATCTTCCTTCGTGGTCGCGCGGATCGCGGCCCTGATCCTTCGGGAGCTATTTGCCCATTTATCTGGCCCAGTTACCGTGGGCAATGCGAGGAAATCCCCAAGGAATCCCCATCGTTAGACGTATACAATCTAGGTGCCGCCCCCGTCGCTGCCAAGGGAACGAGATGGGACTATTTATCCCATCTTAGAGCGATTCCCGCTGAAATAATGGCGAGCTGGCCGGGGTTTTTCCTGCCTGGTTAAGGTGTCCTGACGCGGTACGGCGGGAAACGGCCGGTGTCATGATCCGCTCTCACCGGCCTTTGGACCGCCGGGCCGGCGCCGGCGCGATGTGGATACGCCCCCCGGCAAGGCTGATCAAGGCTCCCGCAAGGGTCTGCTTCAGGATCGCACGGCCATTTGCGGGTGCACGGCGGCTTGCCGGCCGATCAGCGGCGATGGCCCGATCGAGCGCGGCCAGGAGGGTTTCGACCTTGCCGAGTTCCGCCGGCCCTTCATGACCGAGCGCGTCGATGGCCCGCAGCAGGAGCCGCAGCCGGACTTCCTCCGGAAGCAGGGCAAAGGCCGAAGCCTCGAAGCTTCGGCCAGCTGCCTGCGACGCATCGCCGCGATCCCGCAGGCGAAGGAAGCGCTCGGCGCCGTCGGCCAGCACCTCGACCGCCGCATTGGCGCGGGCGAGCCGGCTCGCAAGCCGCGCCAGGATGCGGGCATCGCCGCCCTCGGCCGCGAGCTGCGGCAGCAGCGCGCGCAGCCGCGGCCGGGTGAAATTCGCATCACGGTTGGTGGGATCGTCGGCGAAGCCGATCTTCGCCCGCCGCAACGTCGCGATCAGCTGCGACTTCGGCACGTCGAGCAGCGGGCGGGCCAGCACGATGCCGTCGCGCGTCGACAGACGCGCCATCGCCGACAATCCGGCCAATCCGCTGCCGCGCAGCATCCGCATCAGCAAAGTCTCGGCCTGGTCGTCACGGGTGTGGGCGGTCAGCACATGGCTCGCGCCGGCCTTGCGCGCGGTCTCGGCGAGGAGGCGGTAGCGGGCCTCGCGCGCCGCCGCGGGCAGTCCCGTCTTCGGCTTTTCGCCGCGCCAGCGCAGGGTCCGGTGCGGCAGGCCGAGCTCGGCCGCGAGCCGCTTGACCTCGCGCGCCTCGCGCGCGGCTTCCGGACGCAGGCCGTGATCGACGGTGACGACAAGGAGACGAGGAGCGCGCGAAAAGCTGCGCCGCCAGCGCGCCGCGAGCCACATCAGCGCAACCGAGTCAGGGCCGCCGGAAACCGCGAGCACCAGCGCGGGTGCGCTCTTCAGCCCGGCGAAGAGCTGCTTCGCCTCGCGCGCCGAGATCGGTGAATTGTCGTCGTCTGACATGACGCTGCAATCGTCCGCGGATGGATCGACTGTTTAGCGCAATGCCATCCGCTTTGTCAGCGGATCAGCACTTCACCCGCTTCTGCTCGCGGTCGACCGCGGCTTTGACGCCGGCCGAGGCGCGCGGATATTTGCGGCCGACCTCGCCGAAGGCGGCGCAGGCGGCTTCCTTCTCCTTCAGCGCCGCGAGCGACTGGCCGAGCCGCAGCAGTGCATCGGGCGCCTTGGCCGACTTGTCGTATTTGGTGGTGACGGCGAGGAAGGCCTCCGCGGAGTCCCGATATTGCTGGCGCTGGTAATAGCTCTCGCCGAGCCAGTATTGCGCATCGCCGAGCAGCGGGTCGCTCGGATATTTCTGCGCAAAATTCTTCATGGTCTGCTCGGCGAGCGCGTAGTCCTTGCGCTGCATGTAGCCGATGCCGAGGTCGAACTCGTCGCGCGGCGTTGCCGAGGGCGGCAGCGTCGTCAAGCCTGCGCCGCCTGATGGCGCGGGATAGCCCTGTTGCGCCGGGGGATAGCCGGGCTGTGCGGCCGGCGGCACACCCTGCTGGTAGCGCGGGCTGGTGTTGGCGAGATCGATCGGCTCGCCGGCGTTGCGGCCGCCGGGGGCGCCGACCTGACCGGTTGCCGGCATCGGCTGCTGGCCGCCGCCGAGCGCGCGCGGCGCACCGGGCGCGCTCGGGTTCTGGTTGGGGTCGAAGGCATCGCCGCGGCGGCGCGTGCCGGGGGCGCCGGGCGCCGGCTGCTCCTGAACGATCGGCGCGGGCGCAGCGCTCTGCGGCTGCTCGTACTTGGGCTGCGCCGCCTGCTGCTGCTGACGATAGGCAGGAGGAGCGATCTGCGCGGGCGGCGCGGCGGAGACATTGGGCTGGACCGGCGCCTGTCCGGGGGCGGCTTGCGCGCCGCCTTCGAGCGCACGCAGGCGCTCTTCGAGCTGGCGGTTGCGATATTGCAGCTCTTCGTTCTGGCCGGTGAGCTGGCGCAGCTGGTTCTCCAGCCGCTCGATCCGCATCTCGGGATCGTCATCCGACTGCGCCATGATCGACTGCGCCAGGACAGGCGAGCTCAAGACCACGGGCGAGCACAAGGAGAGCAGCGCGGCGATCGCCGCAGTGCCGGTAAGAACCTTAAATCTGGATGACATCTTGCCCTGACGACGAAAGCGAAATGGCCTGCGACGGAACCTTCGACGCGCCACACATTGAAGTGGAGTACGCCAAAAATGTGACTGCCACAAAGGGGTTTCTGTCACAGATCGCTGAAACGAAACCGGCGCCCGCGAGGGCGCCGGATCATCCAATTCTGAAGCTGAACGGCAGCTGACTGGACGCGTTACGAGCTCGCGTTCAGCACGGTGACGGCGCGCCGGTTCTGCGACCAGCAGGAGATGTCGTTACAGACGGCGACGGGCCGCTCCTTGCCGTAGGAGATCGTGCGCATGCGGTTCGGATCGATGCCGCGCGAGGCGAGGAACGAGCGCACCGACTGGGCGCGCCGGGCGCCGAGCGCGATGTTGTATTCGCGGGTGCCGCGCTCGTCGGCATGGCCCTCGATGGTGAAGGAGTAGCGCGGATAGGTCTGCAGCCACTGCGCCTGCTTCTCCAGGGTCACGATCGCCTGCGGGGTCAGATCGGTCTGGTCGCTCTCGAAGAACACGCGGTCGCCGACATTGACGACGAAGTCCTGCTGGCTGCCCGGCGTCGCCGCGCTTCCATTGGCGTCCATAGCCGCGTTCTTGTTGGCGCAGGCGCCCATCGACAGCGCGATTGCCACCACTGCGGCCAGCTTCAATCCCTGGAGGATACGCATAGGATAGTTCATTCCGGAGCCTCCACGCTCACGTTCGTCCACTGCTGTCCGGTCTACAGGGGGTTGGTTAAGCGAACGTTCCGTCAACCTTGACGGAACCTTGCTTCACACGGTCAAATGCCCCCAACCAGCGAAAAGCACCCATCATGGTTAATGGTTTGTAAATGTGGCGCGAGGGTGAAGGCAAGCCGCGCCGGCAAGCAAAATGCCGGGTTTTGCTGGAATTTTGGACAACAGAGGCCACGCGGCCACTTAATTCCGTGAAGACCCCCGGATGCCGTGAAGACCCCCGGGTCAGCCCGGGGACACGGCTCAAGCCGGACTGAGCGGCGCTGAAACCAGCATCGGCCGGGACACAGCCTGGCGCTGGCTGACACGGTCGAACAGCATCCGGCGCTCGAAAGCGCTCGAGCGCATGATCGGAAAGCGGGTCAGGACCCGCTCGCGGAGCGTCGCGAAATCCGAGGCCATCAGGACCACCTGGCGCGAATGCCAGCCCGGAAACGGCCGCGGCTCCGTGAGGGTCTCGTGCAGGAAGACGCGGCGATAGAACGCCTGGTGGTCCGTCCGCACCATCGCCAGGCCAAGATCGGCCTTGAAATGATCGCAGGCCAGATAAGCCAGCCGCAACGTCAGGTAGGGCAGTTCGTGAAAGCGCTGGCTCTTTTCGGGGTCCGCGGCAAACCGCGCCGGATCGACGAAAACCTCGCCGCGATCGAGCCGAGGGTGAAGAACGTCGCCGAACAATTCGGATGTGTAGGACATCCGCTGCTCAGACGTCAGGACGTGAAGGCGAAGAGAGCTACAGAGTTCGCCGTCGAGATAGATGCCGAAAATCCAGGCATTGGGCGATTCATCGTAGACGTCGACGATCCGCTGCGAGGCCGACGGCGAGATCAATCCGCCGTGCAGATAGGCCCGGTAGCGCATCTCGTAGAGGGCCTCTCGTTCCTCGGGAGTCTCGATGAGGCGGTAGTCGACCCGGTCGAACAGCCCTGCCCCCCGCATGTCCTGCGGTGCTCGCGGTTCGGCTCCTGACTTCATCTGGTACTCCCGACACTGCAAGCAACTTCCGCGAGTGCAGGGGAAGATTAATGAGTCCTTAATAGAATTGCAAAGGATTCGGGCCTTTACGGTTAACTTCCAGGCCCCGCAAGACTCCGGGGGAGTGCCAGAAACATACTGGAAACACAGGAGAAAACAGGAGGGCTGCGCGCGCCGCTAGGCGAAGGAGCGCGAGGAGATCGAAACGATCTGCGCGTCCGCGATGCGGCGGCCATGCGAGGCGTCGAGCAGCTGACGGATCCGGATCGCCGGCACGGGCCGGCTGAACAGGTAGCCCTGCCCTTCGGAGACGGTGCCGTCGGCGCTGATCAGCTCGAGCTGCTCGTTGGTCTCGATGCCCTCGACCACGACCGACATGCCGAGATCGGCGGACAGCCGCGCCACGCCGCGCAGCAGCGTCAGCGGACGATCGGTGTCGATCCCTTCCAGGAAGGAGCGGTCGATCTTGACCTTCTGCATCGGGAAATTGTGCAGGTAGCTGAGGCTGGAATAGCCGGTGCCGAAATCATCGAGCGAGATGCGCACGCCGAGCGCATGCAATTGCGACAGGATGTCGTGGGTGAGCTGGGTGTTGCGCAGCAGTGACGATTCGGTGATCTCGATCTCGAGACGATGCGCCGGCAGGCCTGAGACCTCCAGCGCATAGCGGATCTCGCTCAGCACGTCGCGCTGGTGGAATTGCTGCGGCGAGAAGTTGACGGCGACGCTGACGCCGTCCGGCCACTTCATGCATTCCATGCAGGCGCGGCGCAGGATCCAGCGGCCGAGATCGACGATCAGCCCCATGTCCTCGGCGACCGGGATGATGTCGACCGGCGAGACCGTGCCGCGCACCGGATGATTCCAGCGCAGCAGCGCCTCGCAGGTGGTGATCTTGCCGGACTTGAGGTTGACCAGCGGCTGGTAGAACAGCTCGAACTCCTCGTTGGCGAGCGCCTTGCGCAGGTCGAGCTCGAGGATGCGGCGCGCCTCGACGGTGGCCGCCATCTCGTCGCGGAAGAAGCAGAAAGTGCCGCGGCCGTCGGCCTTGGCTCGGTAGAGCGCCATGTCGGCGTTCTTCAAGAGCGTATCGGCACTCGCACCTTCCGGCGAGGTCAACGCGATGCCGACGCTCGCGCCGATCTCGACCAGATGATTGTCGATGCGGTAGCGCTCGCTCAGGCGTTCGACGATGCGGCGCGCGAGGGCAGCGGCATCCTCCGGCGCAGTGAGGTTCTGCTGGAACACGACGAACTCGTCGCCGCCGAAGCGCGCGACGAAATCCTCCGGCCGCAGCATCTCGCGCAGGCGATTGGCAACGGCGCAGAGCAGCTGGTCGCCGCAGGGATGGCCGAGCGTGTCGTTGACCTGCTTGAACTGGTCGAGATCGATGAACAGCAGCGCCGACAGACGCTCGGCCGAATGCGAGGCCGCCAGCAGGCATTCGATCTCGTTGCGGAAGTGGACGCGGTTGGGAAGCGCTGTCAGCTCGTCGTAGCGGGCGAGATGGGTGATCTTGGCCTCGGCGTTGCGCCGCTCGGTGACGTCCTCGAGCAGCACCACCGCGCCTCCATCGGCCATCGGCTGGACGGTCCAGGACAACGACCGGTTTCTCTGCGCGTCGGGATCGACGGTCACGATCTCCTTCGCCCGCGAACTCTCGATTTCGGCGACGATCGTCTCGCCGCTCGCAGCCGATATGGAGCCGGAGGAGACGCACGCCGCCACGATGTCGCGCGCGCTGACGCCGCTGCGAACGAGCGTGTCGGGCAGGTCCAGCATTTCGCCGAACCGGTGATTCATCACCGCGAGCTGCCTGTCGACGCCGAACATGCACAGGCCGTGCGGCATGTTGTTCAGCGCGGTGTCGAACTGGCCGGCGAGTGCCGCCTCGCGTTCGCGCGCCACGACCGCCCGCATGAAGATTTTGTGCAGGTTGGCGGAGAGCTGCATGATCGCCAGCAGGAACGCGGCGCTCACGATCGACATCGCCACGTAATAGGGCGTGGCGTGCCATGCCAGCGCCACGACCGCCGGCGCGAACATGAGCGCAGCCTGCAGATGGTAGATCGACGGACGGCCGTAAGCCCTCCCCGCACCCCCGCCGACAATCCCTGTGGTGATGGACAGCGCGATCATGTGGACGACGGCGTCGTCGGTGCTCACCAGAGCGAGGGCGCACCACGTTCCAATCGCAGCAGCCTGGATCACCGCGCCGACCAGATAGCGCTTCTGCCAGAGCGCAGCTTCTTCGGGGGTCAGGCTCGATTTGCGAGGCAAAAATCGCCACAGATCGAACAGGCGGATCGCTCCGGCCAGTATGATCAGGCCCAGGGTTGCCCAGGTCAGGAGCTGCCCGGTTCTCAGCGCGGTGATGGCCGCTCCGATCGCCACGAAGATGATTCCGGCAAGCAGCGGACCGGGGGCCTCGAAGAGAGAATCGATCTGCGCGGTCGACGCCTTCGGCGCGGCCTGTCCCCGATCGGGTTCTCCGGTCTGGCTTGCGAACTGCATCTGGTTTGTACGCGCGTCCTGTTTGACGCGTACTTTTACTCAGACCAGATGAAGTCTTTCTGAGGGAACATCGTTAAAGTCGAGTTGTTTTTCGGCAATAACGAATCTATTTCCGCTTATATATCAAGCAGCTAGGCAAGCGTTGCCGAGCACAAGGTAAAGGAACACTTGCCTTGCGCGGGCGACGCGAAAAAATCGGCGCTTTTTTTCGAAAACATCGCGCGTCTGAACGCGCGATGTCTTAGCCGCGTATCCTCATTGGCCGGCGGTCGAGGACAGCAGCGGCGACCACGCCGGATCGGAGGCGAAGCCCGGCGTCGGCACCTTCAGCTCGTTGCGGCCGGAAATGTCGACGGAGTACAGCGACGGTCCGGCATTGCCGCCGGGATCGCGGAAGAACATCAAGACGCGGCCGTTCGGCGAGAAGGTCGGACCCTCATTGTGGAAGCCGGAGGTGAGCAGCCGTTCGCCGCTGCCATCCGGCTTCATGACGCCGATCGAGAACTGTCCGCCGCCCTGCCGGGTGAAGGCGATGTAATCGCCCTTCGGCGACCACACCGGCGTCGAATAGCTGGCGTTGGTGTCGTCCTTGGAGAAGGAGATGCGCTGCGCCGGTCCCCCGCCCGCACCCATCACATAGATCTGCGACCTGCCGCCACGATCGGATTCGAAGCAGATGCGGGTGCCATCCGGCGAGTAGGACGGAGACGTGTCGATCGCCGGCGTGTCGGTGAGGCGCGTGGTCGAACGCGAGCGCAGATCCATCACGAACAGGTTGGAATTGCCGCCCTGCTGCAGGCTCATGATGACGCGCTGGCCGTCCGGGGAGAAGCGCGGCGCAAACGTCATGCCGGGGAAGTTGCCGACGATCTCACGCTGGCCGGTCTCGATGTTGAAGAGATAGACCTTCGGATCGCCCTGGCCGAACTCCATGTAGGTGATCTCTTGCGAGTTCGGCGAGAAACGCGGCGTCAGCACGAGATCAGAGCCGCGGGTGAGGTACCGCACATTGGCGCCGTCCTGGTCCATCATGGCGAGCCGCTTGACGCGGCGCTCCTTTGGGCCGGTCTCGTCGACGAACACGACGCGGCTGTCGAAATAGCCCTTCTCGCCGGTCATCCGTTCGTAGATCTGGTCGGAGATGATGTGGGCGATGCGGCGCCAATATTCCGGCGAGGTGAAATATTGCTGCCCCGTGAGTTGCTGGCCGGAAACGACGTCCCAGAGGCGGAACTCGGCCTTGAGACGGCCGTCCGGCTGCCGCGTCATGCGGCCGGTGACGAGGGCCTGCGCGTTGATGGTCTTCCAGTTCTGGAATTGCGGCGCCACGTCGATGTTGCTGATGCGCTCGATGAAAGCGGCCTGGTCGATCGGCGCGAACAGGCCCGAGCGCTTCAGGTTGTTGGTGATGACCTGCGTCACGCCGTTGCCGACGTCGCCGTCGGACGGCGAGCCCGGCACGAAATTGGAGATCGCGATCGGAATCGGCTGGAATTCGGTGGGATCGATGCGCAGCCGCGGCTGGCTCTGCGCGAAGGCGTATCCGCCCCCGAGCATCGCGAGCGTCGACCCGGTCAGGGTCATGAAGCGGCGGCGGTTCATCGATCGAGCGTCATTCATTGCAAAATTCTTTTGTTCGGATGTCACAACATGTCTTTCAGGCCGAAAGTCATCGGAATGAGCTTCCAGCTGTCGTATTGCTGCTTCGGCATGAACGAATAGACCTGGCACTGCACGATGGCGCGCTTGGCGCTCTCCGCCACCGCCTGCGCGATCGAGCGCGACGGTCCCCTCACCGCCACGACGATCGGCTCGGACGCGAGCGACCCGTCGATCTTCATGGGAATGTCGATGTCGGCTTCGTACTGATCCGCATCCTGCCCGTTATAGGTGGGTGTAAAGCAGCGCTTGACCGCACCCTGGAACGCACCGCGCCAGGTCGCGACGTTGTTGGCGGCGGTCCCGGTTGCCGCTCCCAGCGACGCCGATGCATTCAGCGTGGAGCCGGCGAGCTCATGCCGGGTCGCGGAGCGCTTGTCGAGATCGCGCTGGATCTGCGCAGGATCGAAGGTGCGCTCCTTGGGCTTCGGCTGCTGCTGCGGCTGCACCGCCGCGACCTTCTGCTCCACGGGCTTCGGCGGCGGCTTCTTCGTCTCCAGCTTCTTCTGGAGCTCGGCGATCGGATCTTCCTTGGCCGGATCAGGCTTCTTCTCCTGCGGCTTCGGCTCTTCCTTCGGCTTCGTCTCGGCGACGGGCTTGGGCGGATCGGGTTTCTTCTCGACCGGCTTCTCGACAGGCTTCGGAGGCGTATCGGGGGTCGAGTTGGTCTTGATCAGCTCTTTCTTCTCGGTGACCTTGCCGACGGCGTCCTCTTCCGGCTTGGCTTCCGCGATCTTCTCGACCTTGGGCTTCAGCTCTTCCTTCTTGCCGGTCTTCTGTCCCGCCATCATCTTGGCAAGCTGATCGGTGGAGATGATATCGATCGGAAGCGACTCTTCCGGCGCGATGTAGGCCTTGCTGCTAAAGGTGACGAGGCCCCATCCCAGCACGAGGACATGGAGGGCAATCGACGCAACGAGTGTCTTGTCGACCTTCACCTTCACCGGCCTAGGACCCCTGATCCGCTTCCGTGACGAGCGCCAGCTTCTTGAATCCGGCTCCCGACAGCAGCCCCATCACCTTGGCCACCGTGCCGTAATCCGCCTTCTTGTCGGCGCGCAGATAGATGCGCTCCTCGAGCCCGCCGCGCGCATCCGTGATCGCCTTCAGCTTCGGCACCAGCTCGTTGAGCGCGATCTCCTGGTCGTTGATGAACACCTTGCCCTTGATGTCGACCGACATCTGGATCGGCTTCTGGTCGTTCTGCTCGAGGCTCTTGGCCTGGGTCTGCGGCAGATCGAGCGGCACACCGACGGTGAGCAGTGGCGCCGACACCATGAAGATGATGAGCAGCACCAGCATCACGTCGACCATCGGGGTGACGTTGATCTCGGCCATGACCGGCTTGCGCCGGCTGCGGCGCCCACCGCTGCCGGACGAACTCGCGACGTTCATGCCCATGGTCTGGTGCCCAAATTGCCCTTCACACTATACATGCCGTCCGTCAGCCCCGCTCGTCGATCTGACGCGACAGGATGGCTGAAAATTCATCGGCGAAACCCTCGAGCCGCTGCGCCTGCCGGTTCACCTCGGAAGTGAACTTATTGTAGAAAATAGTGGCAGGAATGGCGGCGATAAGGCCGACCGCGGTCGCAAACAGCGCCTCCGCGATGCCCGGGGCCACCACCGCCAGAGAGGTATTTTTCGAGGCCGCGATCGACTGGAAGCTCGACATGATGCCCCAGACCGTGCCGAACAGGCCGACGAAGGGCCCGGCGGAGCCGACGGTGGCGAGCACCAAGAGCCGGCGTTCCAGCCGCTCGACCTCGCGCGCGATCGAGACGTTCATGACCTTGTCGATGCGCATCTGAAGGCCGGCGACCGAGCGGGCGTGGCTCTCGAACGAGCGCTTCCACTCGCGCATCGCCGCGACGAAGCAGGCGGCCATGGAATGCGTCGGCTTGGCCGAGAGGGTGCGGTAGAGCTCCTCGATCGACTCGCCGGACCAGAACGCCTGCTCGAAGCGGTCCATCGAGCGGCGGGTGCGGGAAAACAGGAAGATCTTGTCGATGGCGATCGCCCAGACCCAGACCGAGCAGGACAGAAGCCCCAGCATGACCCCCTTCACGATCCAGTGAGCCTGCCAGAACAGCGCGATCAGCGACACGTCCGCGGAAGCGGCAACCGGAAGGGCTGACTGAGCCACGTCGGCCGGATTCATAAGCAGTATCCTCTCAAGGCGATCGTTACCTGATGTCCGTGACAGCAAATGGCTGCCGGTTCCCCAATTGCCGCGCTAGCACCGGCGCGGCGGCAAGCCCGCTCAAAGCCTTGTCTGTCTGGGGTGCAGGGGCTGGTCCAAAGCCGGCCGCCTGCATTCCCTGCCAAGATGTCAAAACTATGGGCCTCGACGTCGGGCTTTGGGCGCGATTGTCCATGAATACCAGACCCCGCCGATGGTTAATGCCGGGTTACCAGGCGCGAATTTGGCTGCGGGAATGGTAGGCAGCGCAGGGGGATGGCCGTCTCGGCGCGGCGGGCGGCAGTATTTGGCCAGCGTGGGGTCCAAGGCTGCCAGCTACGTGGGAGGTCAGTTCCCTCCCCCCCTGCGGGGGGAGGGTTAGGGAGAGGGGTGCCACACCGGGATTCTCTCCGTGACCGAGAAATCGGATGCGCACTACGGACACACCTTTTCCTGGGCCACCCCTCTCCCCCGCCCTCCCCCGCAAGGGGGGAGGGAGCGCGGGATGCGCCTCGGCAGGCAATCGTTCATTCGATCAGGCTGCCGTCCGCGGTCGATTTGCCCGACAAGTTCCGCCTGATAGGCTGCGCCCGCATCAACCAACAAGGGCCGGGACAGCCGGCCTCGCCAGGGGAGCACGCCGTGCAAAATCCGGGAACAAGCCTGCGGTGGATGACTGCCGCGATCGTATCGGTCAGCCTCGTCACGTTCAGCCCGGCGCGCGCCGCGTCGGTCGCGCCGGTCGCCGCCGAAAACGGCATGGTGGTATCCGCGCAGCATCTGGCGACCCAGGTGGGTGTCGATGTGCTGAAGCGCGGCGGCAATGCCGTCGATGCCGCCGTGGCCGTCGGCTATGCCCTGGCCGTCGTCTATCCGGCGGCCGGCAATCTCGGCGGCGGCGGCTTCATGACGATCAATCTCGCCGACGGCCGCAAGACCTTCCTCGATTTCCGCGAGACCGCGCCCAGGGGCGCGACCGCCAACATGTATCTCGACAAGGACGGCAACGTCATCAAGGGCATCTCGACCAAGGGGCATCTGGCCGTGGGCGTGCCGGGATCCGTCTCCGGGATGGAATATGCGCGCGAAAAATACGGCACCATGAAGCGCGCCGACCTGCTCGCCCCCGCAATCCAGCTCGCCGAGCAGGGCTTTGCACTGGACCAGGGCGACATCGATTTGTTGCGCACCGCCACCGCGGATTTTCGCGACGATCCCGCGTCGGCCGCGATCTTCCTCAACAACGGTCAGCCGTTCCAGGTGGGCGAAAAGCTGGTGCAATCGGAGCTCGCCAAGACCTTGCGCGAGATCAGCAGCAAGGGCACCGACGGCTTCTATAAAGGCTGGGTCGGCGGCGCCATCGTGGCCTCGAGCCAGGCCGGCAAAGGTCTAATCACGCAGGACGACCTCGACACCTACAAGACGCGCGAGCTCGCGCCTGTCGAGTGCGACTATCGCGGCTATCACGTGATTTCCGCGCCGCCACCGAGCTCGGGCGGCGTCATCATCTGCGAGATCCTGAACATCCTGGAAGGCTATCCGCTGAAGGAGCTGGGCTACCACTCTGCAGCGGCCGTGCACGTGCAGATCGAGGCCATGCGGCACGCTTACGTCGACCGCAACAGCTATCTCGGCGATCCGGACTTCGTGAAGAATCCGCTCGACCGTCTGCTCGACAAGAATTATGCGGCCAAGGTCCGCGCCGTGATCGATCCGAACAAGGCTGGCGTATCCAAGGACATCAAGCCGGGCGTCGCGCCGCACGAGGGCAGCAACACGACGCACTATTCGATCGCGGACAAGGACGGCAACGCGGTCTCGGTGACATACACGCTGAACGACTGGTTCGGCGCCAAGGTCACGGCGGCCAAGACCGGCGTGCTGCTGAACGATGAAATGGACGACTTCACGGCCAAGGTCGGCGTACCGAACCTTTATGGCCTGGTCCAGGGCGAGGCGAATGCCATTGCTCCCGGCAAGCGGCCGCTGTCCTCGATGAGCCCGACCATCGTCACCAAGGACGGCAAGACCGTCATGGTGGTGGGCACGCCCGGCGGCAGCCGCATCATCACGGCCGTGTTGCAGACCATGATCAACGCGATCGACTACGGCATGAACGCGCAGGAATCCGTCGACATGCCGCGCATCCACCAGCAATGGCTGCCTGATCTGACCAATGTCGAGACCTATGCGCTGTCACCGGACACGCAGAAGATCCTGGAAGGGATGGGCCACAAGTTCGGCCCGCCGCAGCCGGCGAACCATCTCGCGGTGATCGTCGTCGGCGCGCCGTCACTGAGCGGCGAGCGGGTCGGCAACAATCGCTATTACGGTGCGAACGACCCGCGCCGCAACTCGGGACTGGCGGCGGGGTATTGAAAGGGTGAAATGGCGAGTGGCGAATAGCGAGTGGTGATTAACAAAGAGGCGGCCTCCATTCGCCACTCCCAATTCGCCATTCGCTCGCTTCACCACTTCTCCTTCGAGGTCCGCACGTCGAGCTCGAACGACCAGGCGCGTTCGGGCTGGCGGTAGAGGAAAGTGAAGGCATCGACGATGCCTTCGATGTCGATCAGGCTGTCCTCGCGGCCGGCCGCGTCCGGAAAGCGCGAAAAGATCTTGTCGCCGGCGATGGCGCCATCGACCACGACGTGGCCGACATGGATGCCGTCGGCCGCGTATTCCTTGGCCATCGCCTGCGCCAGCGTGCGTAAGGCCGCCTTGGACGAGTTGAAGGCACCGTAGCCGGAGCGCCCGCGCAGCGAGGCGCTGGCGCCGGTGAAGAGCAGCGTGCCTGATTTCTTCGGCACCATGCGGCGGACCGCCTCGCGGCCGAACAGGAAGCCGCCAAAGCACACGACGCGCCAGGCGTTTTCGAAATAGTCGGCGTCCATCTCGATGATCTTGCCGGGCGTGTTGTTGCCGGCGTTGTAGATGGCGAGGTCGAGGTCGTCGCCGGCGGCATCGAACAGAGCGACGATGTCGTGCTCGCTGGTCGCGTCCGCGACGACAGGCACGGCCGCGCCGCCCGCGCTGGTGATATCGTCCGCAACCGCCTGCAGCGCGGACAGCGTCCGGCCCGCGACGATCACCTTGAGGCCGTCAGCCGCAAAGCGCTTGCAGAGCCGGGCTCCGAGCCCGCGGTCCGGGCCGACGCCGATCACGATTGCCGTCTTCATGGGACTCTCCAAAGCTTGATGGGATCACGCCGCCGAGGCGGGCTCGGGGAAGTTCGTCAGCCGCGCGGGATTGCCGACCGCGGTGCAGCCGGCGGGAATGTCTGACGTCACGACCGCATCGGCACCGATCCTGGCAAAGTCGCCGATGCTGATGTCGCCGAGAATGGTCGCGCCGCCGCCGATATAGACGCCGCGGCCGATGCGCGGCGAGCGCGCCGGCAGTTCACTATGGCGGCCAATGCTGACGTTCTGGAGGATGGTGACCTCGTCGGCGATCACGACATTGGCACCGATCACGATGCCGGTGGCGTGGTCGAGATAGACCGACGATCCGATGCTGGCGGCCGGATGAATGCTGATTTGCAAGACGTTCGACGCCTCGTTCTGAAACAGCAGCGCCGCGTCGCGATGGTCATGACGCCACAGCCAGTTCGAGACGCGCCAGGCCTGCAGCGCGACATAACCCTTGTAGTGCAGCAGTGGCGGCAGCAAATCGGCGATGGCGGGATCGCGGAGCGCGATGGCCCTGAGATCACGGGCGGCGGCTTCGATCACACTAGGCTCGCCGTGAAAGGCGTCGCGCGAAAAGGACGTGAAACGCGCGCACTCGGTGGCGCTGCCGCCAAGCCGCTGCCCGGCCAGATCGGCCAGGGCGGCAGCGAAATCGTCATGGGCGAGGATGCTGCCCGCAAGCGCCTGGCCGAACACGGGATCGGCGGCGGCCGCGCGCTGCGCCTCGCTGCGGACCTTCTGCCAGAGATCGTCGCTCGCCTTGGTCGCAGCTTCCGCCATCGCCGCCTCCGGTCCCGCCTGCGTTCGCACCGGCAGATATAGGCGGTCCCTCGACGAGCGCCAGTCACCAAGACATAGCCTGTCCGGTCCTCAGTTGAACCGGTAGGCGATGCCGAACGTCGCCATGTGGCTCTGCGATCGCACGGAATTCGTTGTGTTCTGGGTCCCGAAGCAGTTGACGGTCTGAATACCGAATACGGGGTCATTGATGGTGGCGCTGCCGTTGCAATCGCGGGTCTGCGAGAAGCGGGCGGTGCCGAAATCGGCATAGCGATACTCGCCGCGCAGGATCCAGTTTTCGGTGAGCTTCATCTCGCCGCCACCGCCGACCGTGAAGCCGGTGCGGATCGTGGACTGCTTGATGATCGCCGGCGAGAGCAGGCCGGCGGTGCAGGCGCCGACCTCAGAGGCGACGAAGCCCGGCGCCGTGAACAGAGGCTTCAGGGCCGTATCGCAGTTCGAGGTCTGCTCCAGGCTCATCCAGGCCGCGCCGCCGGTGAGATAGGCGAGGAAGGCCGGATTGACGAAGTAGCCGACCCGCGCGCGGATGCTCGCGTCCCATTTGGTGCGGATACTGAAGCTGTCGTTCAGCCCGCCGCTGCCGCCGACGATGCCGCCGGGCAGATACCTGCCAGACACCGAGCTCTGGCGATCGGCCCAGCCAAAATCGCCTTCGACGCCGAGCAGCCATTTCGGATCGAACTGCCAGTTGTAGCCGACATAGGGGCTGAGCCGCGCGCTGCTCGTATCGAAATGATCGGTCAGGAAGCAGTCGCCGCACCCGCCCAGCAAGTTGAACGGCGGGAAGCCCGTCGAGGTAAAGGTGGCCGCATCGTTGCTGGAGCTGACCTGGTTCGCGCGGATGCCGGCGCCGACGCCGAGATAGGCGCCGCTCCAGGACGCAGCCGACGGCGCCGCCGCGTAAGCTGCCAGAGCCGTCACGCCCGGCGCATTACCGAACTTGTAGGCCAGGCCGAACGTTGCGGTGTGGGTCTTCAGCGACGTGTCGTAGCTGACCGTCTGCACGCCCGCTGCGGCGGTCCGGATATCGGTGTTGGAGAAATGTCCGTAGTCGGCAAAGCGATACTCGGCACGGGCGATCCAGTTCGGCCACAGCATCGCCTCGATGCCGGCGCCAACCGTGTAGCCGAGCTGGGTCCGGCTGTTGGTGATGGTTGCCGGCGCCAGTCCAAGGCCGGGCACGCAGGCGCCGTCGGCGCTCAGGAGCGTGCTGCAATTCGATGTGGTCTCGACATGGATCCAGGAGGGACCGGCCGTTCCGTACAGCAGCACGGCGGGATCGACCAGATAGCCGGCACGGCCGCGGATGCTCGCATCCCAAGTCGTCTTGAGCGCAAACGAGTTGGACGTCGACGCGCCGCCGTCGAATGGCGTTGCCGGATAGGCTGCGCCAAAGATCCGCGTGGTCTGGTCGGCATAGGCCACATCGCCTTCCAGGCCGAGAACCGTGCGTCCGATCTGCCAGTTATAGCCAAGGTAAGGGCTGATGCGGAATGCAGTGCCGTTGAAGGACCGTCCCGTCACGCACGGCAGGCCGGCGAAACAGTCGCCGGCAACGAACATGTTCTGCAGCACAAGAGGCGCGGTCGTGTCGGTTGCCGAATTGACGTTGACGCTGGATTCGCTTGCGCGGAATCCGAGGCCGGCGCCGACGTAGAAACCACCCCAGGCTTCGATCGCCGCGGGCGCCTTGAAGATCGGCGCCTTGATCGGCAGATCGGCCGCGTTGGCCGCGTTGGCCGCGGAAACGGCCAGCAAACCAGCAAGAGCAGTCAAGGTCAGGCGCAGAAGTCGTGTCATTGCATTCCCATTCCAATCCGGGCCGCAGGACCCGCATTGGAGCTGTACAGGGGCGAGGCCAGCGCGACTTGGAGAGGACACGACTTGCGGCTGGGACTGGGCGCGACTGGGCGCGCTATTTGGCGCTCTGTTGCGCGCTTGCCACAAGGGACCGCTTCTATTCGGCCGATGGATGGGCCTTGCGATGCTCGGACGGAGACAGGCCGAAGCGACGGCGGAAGCAGCGATTGAAATAGGAGATGTCGCCGAAACCCGCGGCGAGCGCGAGACGGGCGATGCTCTCATGAGCCCTGAGCGGATCGGCGAGACTGGCATGCACTTGCGCCAGCCGCTCCTCCAGCACGAAGTCGTGGAAGGAGGTGCCCTCGTCGCGGAAAAGCTTCCTGATGTAGTCGGCCGAGACCCGCTGCAATGCTCCGATGCTTTCCGCCGACAGATCGCCGTGGCCGAGCCGCGATCTGATCGCGAGCTTGGCAAGGTTCAGACGCGCCGCGCGCGGGCCGTTGCCCTGGGCGGCGACCTCGTCCTCCGGCACACCGCAGATCAAGGCGATGAGATCGCGCAGATGCTGCGCGGCCAGACGCTGCATCTCCGCTCCGGCCGCTTCACCCATGGCCATGGCGCCGAGGACGTAGCCGCGCAGCAGCTTCAGCGCCGGCGCGCCCGGATCGATCGGCCGCAGCAGGCGGTCCTCGTAATCGCGGACGAACGGTGCAAGAGCCTGCCGGGGCAGTTGAACGCTGAGATGACGGCCGCGATCGAGCAGCGTGTGACGACCGACATCGCAGGTCGTCATCAGCACGGCACCGCCTTGCGGCACTTCCAGCTCGCGTCCGAGCTGAGAGGCCTCGGCGCGGCCGCGCAGCACCACCGCGAGGACAACGTTGTCGGAGGCCGTGGCAAGCAGCGGGCGCGTGATGCGGAAATGCGCCGGCGTCCGCCAGCCCGACGACAATCCCGCCGCAGGCAGGCGGCGCAATTCGGTTCGTGCCTCGAAGGGAAAGCCCGGGATCGGATCGATCTCGATGTTGAACAGCACGCGGCCATAGACCTCGCGCCAAACGGCGAGGCGATCGCGCTCGGGCAGCATGGCGGTGTCGAGCGAGAGATGTTGGGGCTGGGACATTCACAAAGTGCATTCACGGGGAGAGGCGAAGCCTCTTCGTCGCTAGTCGCCACAAACTGGTTCAACCCGTCAAGGTTGTCCGCCATTTTGTTGCGCCGCATGGGCGACAGCGTAAACGCTGCATGACAGTCGCGTTGACCGGGTGCTATGGCGCCTTGTTTTCCTGTGCATGGCCGTACACGACGCCGCAAAACGAGCGGCCGCCGGCACAAGAGCGAAAATGGCAGTCGGGATCGGCCGCGCAGCCGCCATAGACAGCGCCAATGTAGCCGAGCACCGCAAGGGCGGTCAGGCCGAGCAGAAAGCGCGTGTAGAGGTCCATGATGCGTTTGACCCAGACGTGAGCGCCGGCCAAAGCGGTGCTCGCAAGTCTTAGTGTCGGGCCGTCGGCAGTTGGTTCTGAAAACGGATGCTTCAACATCGTCATGGCCGGGCTTGTCCCGGCCATGACGACTGGTTGGCGGGTCCTGGTCCCAAACCAAACCGCCCGCCTGCGGGTTGCGCAGACGGGCGGCTCGGGGCCATCAGGACTTTGGGGGCATGCGCCTGAAGGCTTTGAGAGGTGTCGGCTTCAGATCAGCCCTGCTGCTGGTCGGTCGGCGGCGGGGTCGGACGCGTCTTGTGCTGCGCCATGAACTGGTCGAACTCTTCCTTGTCCTTGGCGTGACGCAGACGGGTCAGGAAATCCTTGAACTCGCGCTGCTCTTCCTCGAGCCGCTGCAGCGTCTCGGAGCGGTATTCGTCGAAGGCGCGGTTGCCGGAGGACGGCGGGCCGAACCCGAAGCCGAAGCCGCGGCGCTCCATGCGGTCACGCATGCGATCCATCTTGTACTGCATCCGCTCCATCTTGTTCTGCCAGCGATCCTGGTGGCTCCAGCACGACATTCTTCTGCTCCCGAGTGTGAAAAAGAGAAGGGCAAGTCCGATCGGCCACCAGATGATGAAGCCGAGAATGGTCACGGCAATCCAGCCAGGATGCCAGGGCGTATCGAGCATGTGGGGCCGCTCGTACGATTGCTGTTGGTCCGAGGGGCCGCGCCATCGATTGACATCAGCGGTGTAGGCCATTTCCCATCTCCATCACGGCACCAGCGCCGTTGTGAATGTAAATAACATTTACATAGCTAGACCATCCCGCGATTTTGTCAAGCTGGCCACCCGACAGGCCGGCGGAATTATTTGCGCAACTTTATTTCGGCTTGCCCCAAGGACCACCTGGGGTGCCGCCCGGCGGCACTCCAGAACCGGAGGAAGCCTCCGGCGGCACCGGCGGCGGCTCGGCGCCCTTCGCGGGCGGCCGGCGGTCGGTCGGGAAGCCGAGGCCGCGGAGATAGATCAGCACCTCGGCCTCGAGCAGCTCGTCCGGCGACATCGGCAGCTTGCGCCGCGCGGCATCGCCTCGGGAGAACAGCGAGGCGACGCCGTGCGCCATCGACCAGATGTGCAGCGCCATCATCATCGCAGGCGGACGCGGCGTGCCTGGAGGTGCGAGCGCGGCGAGGCGCTCGGCGGCGGCGCGAATGACGTTAAAAGCGCGCTCGCTTGCGGCCTGCAGCGCCGGATTGGCATCGACCGGCAGGCCGGATTCGAACATCGCGTTGTAGAACGCGGGCTCTTCGCGGGCGAAGGATAGATAGGCCCGGCCGACCCGCTCGAACGCGGTGACGGTGTCGGGACGCCCATCGTCCCAGGCTGCGGTCAGCCGCGATTCAAACTGTTCAAAGCCGCGCTGGGCGATCGAGGACAACAGCTCGTCGCGGTCGCGAAAATGCCGGTAGGGCGCCGCCGCACTGACGCCGGCCATGCGTGCGGCATCGGCGAAGGTGAAGCCGGCCGCGCCCTTCTCGGCGATCAGCCCGAGGGCGGCCTGCAGAAGTGCTTCCTTCAGATTACCGTGGTGATAGCCGCGCTCGGCGCGGCGCTGCTCCTTGCGCCAGCTCATGTGAACGACTTTTACATGAGCCGCGCGTGAAGGTCACTAGCGGGGATCAGGCGTGATTAACCCCGTACTTCCACGGTCACAATCGTCATTCCGGGGCTGTCCGCAGGACCGAACCCGGAATCTCGAGATTCCGGAATGCTTCGCATCGCCCCCGAATGACGGTCAGCGGCCGCTACATCTGCGGAATCGCGAGCACGGGCATGACCTCGATGGCCTCGCCCGGGAAGATCGCAAAGTGCGGATGATTCTCGAATAGTTTTGCAGCTTCCTCCTGCGAGGCGGCCCGGATCACCGTGAAGCCGGTCAGCGCGTTGCTGATCTCGGTGATGCCGCTTGCGTCGATCCGGCGGGTCTTGCCGAGCGGGCCGCCCATCTCGACGATGACGTCCTTGTGCTTCTCGACCCAGCCATGCCAAGCGGCCATGCCCTCGCGCTCTTTGGCCTTCCGTTCGGCTTCGGGCATCGCGTGCCATGCCTTCATTTTCTCGCCGCTCATGCTGCCAAGATAGACGGCGAGGAATTTGTGTTCGGTGCTCATCGGTTCTCTCCTTGTTGATCGATTGACGGCCGCCGTGAATTCACGGCGGCCACGGTCGCTATTTCTTGAGGTCGTCAAAGCCGGCGGCGGCCGCCTGCACGTCAGGCGGAAAGTCGGACATTTCCTGCACCTGCCGGATCTCGATGATTTCGTTGGCGGAGGCCGGGCACTTCTTGGCCCAGGCGATCGCTTCGGCGCGCGAGGCAACCTCGATCATCCAGTAGCCGCCCAGGACTTCCTTGGCCTCCGCGAAGGGGCCGTCGGTCACCACCGGCTCGCCGGTCACAAACGAGACGCGCGCGCCCATCGACGGCGGGTGCAGGCCATCGAGTGTGATCAGCACGCCGGCATCCTTCAGCGCCTCGTTGTAGCGCATCATCGCGGCGACGCGCTCGGGATCGAGTTGAACGTCCGGCGGCGCGGTCTCGTAGCCGAGCGGGATCATCAGCATCATGAATCGCATGGGAGTTCCTTGCTTTCGCTGTCGGAGAGAGGGGCGGCAGAGCCGCCCTCCCTCACCTCCAAGACGAGCGGGATCCTACGGAACCGACAAGGCCGCGAAAATTATTCGGCAGGTTATTGCGTGGCACTAAAGCGCGATGAGATTGGGACGAATCGTCATCGCGCTGTAGGCTGTTGTTTGCGCATGATCTTTTCGGAAAACCGCCGCGCACTTTTCCGGATCATCTTTAGCGCGGCTGCGGCTCGAACCGGCCATCCCGGAAGGCAGCGCCGAAATAGACCTCGATCCGGCGGACCTTGCCCGCCGCCAGGGCGAAGAACTCGGTGTTGCGAAAGCTCCTGCCATCTCTGGCCAGGCAATGATAGGTGACGAAGGCCTCGTCCCCGCGGACGAAGATGCGCTCGATCTCATGGCGCGCGATCCAGCCGGTGTCCTTCCAGCAACGTTCGAAATAGGCCGCCTTGTCGAGATCATCGTCGAACGGGCTGGTGAAGCGGAAATTATCGGCGAGGGCATCGCTGACCCGTTGCCGGTCATTGGCGAGATAGGCGGCAAACAGGTCTCGAATCACGCGCTCATTGTCATCGGGCATCGATCGTCTCCGCAGTAAATGCCTTTGGCTCATGGAAGACGATTCACCCTCGAACAAACCGACATCCCCATCGCGGCGCCATCACGTCGCGAGAAAAAATGCGCATGCGCGTCCGTAGTACTACGGCACGACCTATGAACTTCGCCGTGCATATGAATCCGGAAGGCATGCGAGTTGAACGACATGGCCGCGGCACGGGCAGCTGCGGAACAGATGCCAATCTTTGCAAGGATTTACAGTTGCTCAAGAAGCCCGTGCAACTTTTCGAGTCAGGGCAAACAGGATGTCAATCCTGCCGATTCGAATCAGAACATTGCGGGGCATACGTGTTCAATTTTCAAAGCAAGAAAGTCAGGCATGCGATTGCAGAGGTCGAAGCGCTCGATCGGTCCCAGGCGGTGATCGAGTTCGGCCTCGACGGCACCATCCTCGATGCCAATGAGAACCTGCTCAAGATGAGCGGTTACACGCTCGCCGAGATCAAGGGCAAGCATCACAGCATCTTCGTCAGCCCGACCGAGCGCGAGAGCGCTCGCTATCGCGATTTCTGGGCCAGCCTGAACCGCGGCGAATTCCAGACCACGCAATACAAGCGCTTCGGCAAGGGCGGCAAGGAAGTCTGGGTCCACGCCTCCTACGCGCCGCTGCGCGACGAGAGCGGCAAGGTGGTCAGCTTCATCAAGTTCGCCACCGACATCACGGCGTACAAGATCAAGACTATGGAGGATTCCGGCAAGATCGCCGCGATCAACCGCGCGCAGGCCGTGATCGAGTTCAACATGGACGGCACCATCGTCACCGCCAACGAGAATTTCCTGGCCGCGATGGGCTATTCGCTCGACGAGATCAAGGGCAAGCACCACAGCATGTTCGTGACGCCGGAGGATCGCGCCAGCGCGGCCTATGCTGCGTTCTGGGCCAAGCTGAACCGGGGCGAGTTCGAGGCCGCCGAATACAAACGGCTCGGCAAGGGAGCCAAGGAGATCTGGATTCTCGCGACCTACAACCCGATCCTCGACGAGATGGGCCGGCCGTTCAAGGTGGTGAAGTTCGCAACCGACGTCACCGCGCAAAAGATGAAAGCGGCCGACAATGACGGCCAGCTCGCCGCGATCCAGAAGTCGCAGGCGGTGATCGAGTTCAACATGGACGGCACCATCCGCATCGCCAACGACAATTTCCTGAAGGCGATGGGATATTCGCTGGCCGAGATCAAGGGCCAGCACCACTCCATGTTCGTCGAACCGAACGAGAAGAACTCGATAGCCTACCGGCAATTCTGGGAGAGGCTCAATCGCGGCGAATACCAGGCCGCCGAATACAAGCGCATCGCCAAGGGCGGCCGCGAGATCTGGATCCAGGCGTCCTACAACCCGATCTTCGACCTCAACGGCAAGCCCTACAAGGTGGTGAAATACGCCACCGACATCACCGCGCAGGCGATCGGCCGCAAGAAGGCCGACAACGCCCGCGGGCTGATCGAGGCGGTTGCCGCCGGCAGCGAGCAGATGAGCGCCTCGATCCGCGAGATCTCCGAGACCATGACGAAATCGCGCGAGACGTCCAAGATGGCGACGAGCCGCGTCGAAGCCGCCGACGGCCAGGCGCAGCGGCTGACCGCGGCAGCGCAGGCGATGAGCGGCATCGTCGAGATGATCTCGGGCATCACCGGCCAGATCAATCTGCTGGCGCTCAATGCCACGATTGAATCGGCGCGCGCGGGCGAAGCCGGCCGCGGCTTTGCCGTGGTGGCCTCCGAGGTGAAGAGCCTCGCCAATCAGGCCAAGCAGGCGACGGACACGATCACGTCCGAAATCGACGCGCTGAACACCATCTCCGGCGACGTCGCGAGCTCTCTCACGGCGATCAAGGCCGCGATCGCCGGCGTCAACGAGTTCATCGCCTCCACCGCCGCCGCGGTCGAGGAGCAGAGCATCGTGACGGCAGACATGTCGGCCAACATGCAGCGCGCGTCGGCGGAGCTGTCTTAAATAGCGGACTCACTCTCTCTGCCCGTCATCCTGAGGTGCTCGCCGTGCACAGCACGGTGAGCCTCGAAGGATGAATCGGCCCCGCTGCAGCCGGGCCGTCGCCCTTCGAGGGCCGCTAAAGAAGCGGCCACCTCAGGGTGACGGAGATAGATTGTCGCCCTTCTTGCCGGAACGAAAGCGCAGTAAAAGGCGCTGGCCGCCCGTGCGGCTTCCGTTTCCGCCAGAAGGACAGATCCCCCATGCCCCCTGCCCCGCAAAAAGTCGCCCTCGTCACCGGAGCCGCGCGCGGCATCGGGCTTGCGACGGCGAAAAAATTCCTGGATGAGGGCTGGCGCGTGGCACTGCTCGATATCGAGGGCGAGTTGCAGGCGAGCGCGGCCGCGGCGCTGGACAAGCCCGATGACACGCTGGCGATCAGCTGCGATGTGTCCGACGCGGCGGCCGTCGGAGCTGCAATGGCCGCAATCATGAGCCGTTTTGGCCGGCTCGATGCGCTCGTCAACAATGCCGGCGTCGCCGTGTTCGCGCCGGTCCTGGAGACCAGCGACGTGGACTGGACCAGGATCATGGCAGTCAACCTCACCGGTCCGTTCCTGTGCACCAAGGCGGCGGTGCCCTTGATGCGCGAGCAGGGCGGCGGCGCCATCGTCAACATCACCTCGATCTCGGCGGTGCGCGCCTCGACGCTGCGCTCGGCCTACGGCACCAGCAAAGCGGGCCTCGCGCACCTCACGAAACAGCTCGCGGTCGAGCTCGCCTCGCTCAACATCCGCGTCAATGCTGTGGCGCCGGGGCCGGTCGACACCGCGATGGCGAAGCAGGTGCATACGAGGGAAATCCGCGCCGACTATCACGACGCCATTCCGCTCAACCGCTACGGCCTGGAAGAGGAACTCGCCGAGGCGATCTACTTCTTCTGCTCGGAACGATCGAGCTACATCACCGGCCAAATTTTGGCCGTTGATGGCGGCTTCGATGCAGCCGGCATCGGCCTGCCGACGCTGCGCGGGCAGCGGCGGAACGGGTAGGCGCGGGATTTGTAGGGTGGGCAAAGGCGCAACGCGCCGTGCCCACCAATTCTCCCAATTTGCGGCGCCATTGGTGGGCACGCTAAGTCCGTCATCGGGCGCGCGACCCGGTGGCTTTGCCCACCCTACGAAACCGAGTTGGTGGAGAGTTCATGCAACGCATCACCGTCCTCAAAGTCCTGATGCTCGCATCTGCGCTGCTGGCCGCCGCGCCCGCCGCGGCCGAAATTCGCATCATCCAGTCGCCGGGCGGGCAGGTCGGGCCGTTCCTCGATCTGTTCGAGCAGGTGCGTGAGAGCGGCGAGCGCGTGGTGATCGATGGTCCGTGCCTGTCCGCCTGCACGCTGGTGCTGAGCATCGTGCCGGGCGAGCGCATCTGCGTGACGAAGCGGGCTGTGCTCGGCTTCCATGCAGCGCGGTCGGTTGACCGGCGCGGGCGCTTCTATGCCGAGCCGGAAGCATCCGAGGCGGTGCTCGCCGCCTATCCCGGCCCGGTGCGCGACTGGATCAGCCGCCGCGGCGGCCTCACCTCGCGGCTGCTCTTGCTGAAAGGGCGCGATCTCGCCGCGATCTATCCGCGCTGCCGATGAGGTTTTCGCGGCCGGCTGCTCCTGCCCGCATAGAGCGCGGCAGACACCGGCGGTTCCTCTAAAGAAGAGTCTGGATCAACGGCGCCAGCTTCAAGCTTGCGCAGATGAGCATCCCCCAAAGAGCAAAATTGATCTGTAGCGCCGCTGCCATCGGTCGCTCCCCCTTCCAAGTCCGTTCATCCCGGTTTATCGGTCTTGTGAACGAGGATTAACAATTTTGTCACGGAGATGACAGCTTAATCTTGCGCCAATTGTTGTGCGCTGCGGTCCGCGCGATATGACGACGCGGACCGCAATTTTCGCTCACCGCATCAAGCGGCCGAGCGGGCCTACATGCCTTCGGCGGGACAGTTCACCATCCAGGGAATGCCGAACTTGTCGACGCACATGCCAAAGCCCTTGGCCCAGAACGTCTTGCTGAAGGGCATGGTGACGGTGCCACCATCGGCAAGCGCTTTGAACTTGCGCTCGCCCTCCGCGGGATCCATCACCGTGAGCGAGATCGAAAAGCCTTGCGGCTTGTGAAAATGCTCGGGCGGCGTGTCGGAGCCCATCAGCACGGCGCCGCCGGGCAGCGTCATCCGCGCATGCATGATCGTCTTCTCGCGGCCGGGCGGGCCGGGAGGCATATCCGACGCCGGCGCTTCCGACAGGCGCATCATGGCGTCGATCTTGCCGCCGAGAATCTTGGCGTAATAGTTGAACGCCGCTTCGCAGGTGTCCTGATAGAACAGATAGGCACTGAGCATCGTTTCTCTCCTCTTCTTCGCTTGCTTGAGGGCGTTACTTCTCGGTGAGCTTCTTCAGGCTGGCGAGACCGGCCTCGAAGTCCTTGCCGATCATGTTGTCCATGTTGATGAAGACCTGCATGAGCTTCGACATGAACGGGGCCGGACCGTACATCGCCCATGTGACCAGTGTGGCATCGCCTTGCGGCACAAAGGTGAACTCGGCGGTGTTGTGACCTTCGAACGGGCGCTCGAAATCGAGCTTGATGCGGAGCTTCGACGGCGTATTCCCCTCGAGGATCTCCATGTGGCCGGCGCCGACATTGTTGTTGCCGTCCCAGGCATAGGTCGCGCCCTTTCCTGCCGCGGTTCCGCCGTAGGTGCGCTTCATGGCGGGATCACGGTTCTCGTAGGGCGACCAGCCGGTCCAGAAGCGGAAATCGGACACCAGCGGATAGATCGCAGCGGCCGGCGCCTTCACGGCGATCGAGCGTTCGACACGGAACGTGTCGGGTTTCGTCAGGGCGAAGACGACGATGGCCGCAATTCCGACCGCGAGCACGACGGCGGCAATGGCAACAGCTTTCAGCATGAATGACTCCCATGGATATGGGATTAAGACGAAGGGGAACGGCCGAGACCGACAATTGATGGAATGATTTTTTGGCACTGCCCGTCGTGGCCGGGCTTGTCCCGGCCATCCACGTTCTTTGTCCGGATGGAAAGACGTGGATGCCCGGGTCGAGCCCGGGCATGACGATGAGGAAGGAGATGGGCCTACTTAGCTGTCGCCCCCTGCCTCGCGCCGCCGCCCTTCGGCTGGCTGTCGCGGATCAGGCGATCGAGATGCATGCGGATGTGGGCGGCTTCGGCCGAGGTGTTGGCGAGGGCGATGGCGCGGTCGAAGGCGATGCGGGCTTCGTCGTTGCGGCCGAGTTGCATCAGGAAGGCGCCGCGCACGCCATAGAAATGGAAGTAGTTGGCAAGTTTCGGCGCCAGCGGCTCGATCAGGTCGAGCGCGGCTTGCGGTCCGCGCACCTTGGACACCGCGACGGCGCGGTTGAGCGTCACCACCGGCGAAGGCTGCACCACCTCCAGCGCACCATAGAGCAGGTCGATCTGGGTCCAGTCGGTCTCCTCCGGTGTCGCCGCGCGCGCATGCAGCGCGGCGATCGCGGCCTGGATCTGGTAGGGCCCGGTGCGCCGATGGCGCATCGCCTTGTCGATCAGCGCGAGGCCTTCCGCGATCATGGCGCCGTTCCACAGCGAACGATCCTGGTCGTCGAGCAGGATCAGCGAACCGTCGGCGGCAAAGCGCGCCGCGCTGCGGGCATGCTGCAACAGGATCAGCGACGTCAGCCCCATGATCTCCGGCTCGCTCTGGAACAGCCGCAGCAGCAGCCGCGCCAACCGGATCGCCTCCTCGCAGAGCGGCTTCCTGATCTCGGCAGTGTCGCCGCTCGCCGAATAGCCCTCGTTGAAGATCAGGTAGATCATCGCGGCGACGCCGGCGAGCCGCTCGGAGCGCTCGACCGCGCCGGGCGCCTCGAAGGGCGTCCCCGCCTCGGCGACCTTGGCCTTGGCGCGGGTGATGCGCTGCTCCATCGCCGCCTCCGACACCAGGAAGGCACGCGCGATCTGCTTCACCGTCAAGCCGGAGACGATGCGCAAGGCGAGCGCGATCTGCTGCGTCGCCGGCAGTTGCGGATGGCAGCAGATGAACATCAGCCGCAAGATGTCGTCGCGATAATGCGAGCCGTCGAGCCGCTCGGCGAGTGCGCCCTCGGCATCGTCGAGATCGGAGATCGCCTGGTCGTCCTCCGGCAGCGGCTGCTGCTTGCGGGCGCGGCGCACCTCGTCGATCGCGACGTTGCGGCCGACCATGATCAGCCAGGCCGCGGGATCGCGCGGCGGCCCGTTCTGCGGCCAGGTCTTCAGCGCGCGCAGGCAGGCGTTCTGGAAGGCCTCCTCGGCCGTGTCGAGATCGCGGAAATAGCGCAAGAGCGCGCCGACCGCCTGGGGTCGCGCCGAGGTCAGCGCGGTCTCGATCCAGGCGGTGTCAGTGTCGCTCACGCGGAAATTCCTCCGGGCCGGAACACGCCGACGGGACGCACTTCATAGGCGCCGCCGGGATTGGCTGCGCCAAGGTCGCGCGCAACGTCGAGTGCGTCGTCGAGATTCTTGCAATCGACGATGTAGAAGCCGAGCAGCTGCTCCTTGGTCTCGGCATAGGGGCCGTCGAGCACCAGCGGCGGGTCCTCCTTGCGCAAGGTCGCCGCGGCCGTCGTCGGCAGCAGCCGCGCCACCGGGCCGAGCCGGCCTTGGCTCGTCAGCTTCTCCTGCACCACGGCGAGCTTCTTCATCACGGCCTCGTCCTGCTCCCTGCTCCAGGAGCCGACGAAGTCCTCGTCGTGATAGCAAAGGATCGCATAAAGCATGGGCAGCACCTTCCCTGACCGCTCATTTTGAAGACGGTCCACTATGCCCCGCCCCGACAGTGCTGCGGAAAAAATTTGCGAGAAAAATCCGGCGGATCGTGCCAAGGAGGGTTTTTGAACGCGGAACCTGCGAGGCACTTCGAATGAGCATGGGCACACTGGCCGTCCTGATCAACAGCACGCAGCAGAACTGGCTGCCGGAGCGCTGGAAGGCCCGGTTCGATGCGGTCTGCGGCGGCCGCCGCGTGGTGCTGCTGCCGGATGCCTCCCTCGATCCGGCCGAGGTGCACTATGCCGCGGTGTGGAAGCCGGTGCCGGGCGACCTCGGCTCCTTCCCCAATCTGCGGGCGATCTTCAATCTCGGCGCCGGCGTCGATGCGCTGATGGCGGACAAGAGCCTGCCCGACGTGCCGCTGGTGCGCGTCGCCGTGCCCGATCTCACCAACCGCATGACCGAATATGTCGTGCTGCACGTGCTGATGCACCACCGCCAGGAGCTCTATTTGCGCGACTCGCAGCGCGCCAAACGCTGGGAGCCGCTATATCAATGGCCGGCGAGCGCGGTGACGGTCGGCGTGATGGGCCTCGGCACGCTCGGCGCTGACGCGGCCGAGGTGCTGCGCCGGCTCGGCTTCCGCGTCGCCGGCTGGAGCCGCAGCCCGCGCACGATCGCAGGCGTCGAGTGCTTCCATGGCACCGCAGGCATGGACGCCTTCCTGCGCAAGACCGACATCCTGGTGTCGCTGCTGCCGCTGACGCCCGACACGCACGGCATCCTCAATCGCGACGTCTTCACCAAGCTCAACCGCAAGAGCCCGCTCGGCGCGCCGGTGCTGATCAATGCCGGCCGCGGCGGCCTGCAGAACGAAGCGGACATCCTGGCCTGCCTCGACGACGGCACGCTGGGTGCCGCCTCGCTCGACGTCTTCGTGCAGGAGCCGCAGCCGAAAGACAGCCGGTTCTGGACCCATCCCAAGGTGGTGCTGACGCCGCATAACGCAGCCGACACGGATGCGGACGCGATCTCGGCCTATGTCGCCGAGCAGATCGCGCGATTCGAGGCGGGCGGCGCACTGGAGAATGTGGTGGATCGGGGAAGAGGGTATTAGGCCCGCGGGATTTCGCGAGCGCTGGCGCCTCATACTCGGTGTCGTCCCCGCGAAGGCGGGGACCCACACCGCGTGATCTGTCGATCGTAAACGATAGCCGTACCGAACAACGAGTCTTCGCCAAACCACTCGCTGTGGTTATGGGTCCCCGCCTTCGCGGGGACGACACCGTTGTCTTGGCGGGTGGCCCGATCACCAGAGCCACCCGCCTCCCCACAACCACCCCGCGCCCCGCCCCGTTCACCCTCTCTTAGCGAGAAGTTGATAGGCGTTGTTAACCAACGCTGAAACAACGAGTCGGACATGCGGGTGAGCCTCGGCCTCAGGATGCGGATCACGGTTGCGCTGGCGGTGACGGCGGCGGCGACCGCGCTGTTTGCCGTGCTGGGCGCGATGTGGATCATCTCAGGGATCATCGACCGCGCCGACCAGCGCGAACTGCGCAGCCATTATGATGCGCTGCTGTCGCGGATCGCCGAAGAATCCCGCCGCGCCGCCGCCATGAGCACGGTGGTGGCCACGATGCCGGCGACGCAGGATGCGATGGCGAAGCAGGACCGCAACGCCCTCGTCGGCCTGTTCGGCCCGGTGTTTGCCGCGACCAAATCGGACTACGGCGTCGAGCAGTTCCAGTTCCATGTTGCACCAGCGACGTCGTTCCTGCGCGTGCACCAGCCGGCCAAATTCGGTGACGACCTCTCCGGCTTCCGCAAGACGGTTCTGATTGCCAATCAGGAGCGCAAGGTCGTGGTCGGCCTCGAGGGCGGCGTCGCCGGCCTCGGCATCCGCGGCGTGGTGCCAATCGCGCAGGCCGGCAAGCATCTCGGTTCGGTCGAGTTCGGCCTGACCTTCGGCCAGTCCTTCCTCGACGACTTCAAGACGAATCGCCACGTCGATGTCGCCTTCCATCTCGCCGACGGCTCCGGCTTCAAGCTGTTCGGCGGCACGCTGAACGGCAAGAGCTTCTTCGATGCGGCGGATTACGCCCGCGCTGCCGGCGGCGATTTTACGGTGCGGCAAGGGAAACTGGACACGACGCCGGTCGCTGCGCTGCTCGGACCGATCAGGGACTTTTCCGGCAAGCCGCTCGGCGCGGTCGAGCTGGTGATGGACAATGCCGACTATGTCGCGTCCGCCGATCGCGCCTGGTGGCTTTCGCTCGGTATCGCCGCGCTCGGGCTCGTGCTCGCGGCGGTCGTCGGCTATCTCATCGCCCGCAGCATCTCGCGCCCGATCCTCTCCATCACAGGCGTGATGCGCGAGCTCGCGGACGGACGGCTTGACGTCGAGGTTCCCGCAAGCAAGGCGAATGACGAGGTCGGTGCCATGGTGAAGGCGGTCGCGGTGTTCCGCGACAATGCCGTCAGCTTCAACAAGCTCCAGGCCGATCAGCTCGAGGCCAAGGCGCAGTCGGAAGCCGAGAAGCGGCGCGCCTTCGCTGCGCTCGCCGACAATTTCGAAGCGTCGATCCGCGACGTCGTCACCACCGTGTCCTCGGCCGCAGTCGAGATGGAGCACACCGCGCGCTCGATGTCGGCCATCGTCGAGCAGTCCCGGCAGCAGACCCGCAACGTGTCGTCGGCCTCGGCGCTGGCCTCGGAAAACGTGCAGACGGTGGCCGCCGCCGCGGAAGAACTGTCCTCATCGATGACCGAGATCAGCCGCCGCCTCGCGCATGCGACCGAGGTCGTCGGCAAGGCCGCCAGCGACGGCCGGGCGTCGAATGCGCGGGTGCAGAGCCTCGCGGACGCCGCGCAAAAAATCGGCGACGTCGTCTCCTTCATCAACGGCATCGCGGGCCAGACCAATTTGCTGGCGCTGAATGCGACGATCGAGGCGGCGCGCGCCGGCGAAGCCGGCCGCGGCTTTGCCGTCGTCGCCTCGGAGGTGAAGGCACTGGCGACGCAGACCGCAAAGGCGACGGAAGAGATCGGCGCGCAGGTCACGGCCGTGCAGGGCGAGACATCAGGCGCGGTGGATGGCATCCAGTCGATCTGCGCGACAATCCAGCAGGTTGATGAGATCTCGGCGGCGATTGCCGCCGCCGTCGGCCAGCAGGGCACGGCGACGCAGGAGATCGCGCAGAACGTCCAGCAGGCCGCCGCCCGCACCGGCGAGGTCTCGCAGAACATCGCGGGCGTCACGGACGGCATCGCAGCGACCGGCACGGCCGCCGAGGAAGTGCTGGGCTCGGCGATCGAGCTGTCGAAACAGTCGCAGCGGCTGCGGGACGAGGTGGATCGGTTCCTCGCGCAGATTCGCGCGGCGTAGTTGCGCGAAGAGCGGCGCTCCAAGTTCAGTGTCGTCCTCGCGAACGTGAGGACCCATACCGCGTGATCCATCGATAACGCACGATCATCGTACCGAAGACTTTTAACTCCTAGTCATCGCCAAACCACTCCCTGTGGTTATGGGTCCCGGATCTGCGCTCCGCTACGCTACGCTTGTCCGGGACGACAACTTAGGTTTTGGCGTCAGCACCCACCATCACATCGATCGCGCCTTTCACGATCGCCTCGAGCTCCTTGCGCGGGACGCGGGCGCGCGAGCGGATGGCGATGGTGTGGACGGTGGCGGAGGCGATCTGCGCCAGCGCGAACGGATCGGCACTTTCCGGCAACTCGCCTTTCTCCCTGGCGCGGCGGAAGCAGCTCGTAAAAGCCTTGTCGAGCCCGGTGAGACCATCGAGCACCATGGCGCGGATCTCGGGATCGCTCACGGCTTCGGAGGCCGCGGTCACCACCGTGAAGCAGCCGCGCGGGCCGGTGTCGCCGGACAGATAGATGTCCAGCGCGGAAGCGTAGATGCGCTCCAGCCGCTGACGCAGCGGCATCTCCTGGCGGAAGATCTCGACCATCGCCTCGCCCGCTTCGTCGCGATAGCGCTGGTAGCTCTTGATGTAGAGCTCGCGCTTGTCGCCGAAGGCGCCATAAAGGCTCGGCCGGTTCATGCCGGTGGCTTCGCTGAGATCGTCGAGCGAGGTGGCCGCAAAACCTTGCTTGCGGAACAGGTCGAGCGCCTTGCCGAGCGCGACGTCGGGCTCGTAGGTGCGCGGCCGTCCCCGGCGCTTAGGTTCGCCGCGGCGCTCGGGTTCACTGGCAGCAGCTGGCGGTTTCGATTTTTGTACCATTTCGCAAAATAATCCTTGACCGTAGATATATTATGCAAGATGGTACAAAAATCAATCTGGCCAGGTTGAGCGACACCCAAGAGGATTTTGCCCAAGGAGGCCCAAGATGGATCTGTATTTCTCGCCGCTCGCCTGCTCCATGGCGACCCGCGTCGCGCTCTATGAAGCAGGCGCGGACGCGAACTATCTCGAAGTTGATCCGCCGACCAAGAAAGTGCTGAACGACGGCACCGACTTCCGCAACGTGAACCCGATCGGCCTCGTGCCGACGCTGCGCACCGACGAAGGCGTGGTGCTGACCGAGAACGCCGCAATCCTGCAATATGTCGCGGACCGTTTTCCGCAATCCGGCCTCGGCGCGACACAGGGCATCGAGCGTACGCGGCTCCATCAATGGCTGTGCTTCATCGGCACCGAGCTGCACAAGGGTCTGTTCATCCCCGTGCTCGACCGCAAGGCGCCGCAGGAAGCCAAGGCCTATGTGCTGGAGAAGAACCTGTCGCGGCTCGACTATCTCGACAAGTATCTGGAAGGGCGCGAGTTCCTGCTCGACCATTTCAGCGTGGCCGACGCCTATCTCGTCACGGTCATCAACTGGACCATGGCGACGCCGCCGATCGAGCTCGCGAAATGGCCGAACGTGAAGGCCTATTACGAGCGCCTGCGCCAGCGTCCCTCGATCGCGAAGGCGATCGCGGAGGAATTCGAGCTGTACAAGGCCGAGCAGGCGCGGAAGAAGGCGGCGGCTTGAGGCCAACGCGATATCTTCGCATCGCGACGTCGTCCCGGCCAAACCGGGACGGCGTCGTTAGCAATTCGGCTATCTCGGCGTCTGCAGCACGATCCCGTAGCGGCCGTAGATCCGCTCGATCGTGCCGTCGTTGCGCAGCCGCTCCAGCGCTCCGTCGATGGCTTCGCGCAACGCATCGTCCGGACGGATCATGCCGACGGCGACGTTCCAGTTGAGGTCGGCCACGCCCTCGTCGCGATCCAGGATCCGCAGCGCCTTGTCCGGATGGGTCAGATTGAAATAGCTCGCCGCGGTGGGCGTAACCGCGGCTGCGTCGATCTCATGGTTTGATACGGCATCGAGGCTGTCGCTCTCGAAGCCGAAGGTCGACGTCGGCACGCGCCGTTGACCGATGATCATGGCGGCGACAGAGCCGACCTGCACCCCCACCTTGGTATGCTCGCCGAGGCTCTTGAACGAGGTGAGCGCGCTGGATGACGGCACCGCGAGCGCGACACCCGTGCGATAGTACGGTTTCGAGATCCTCAAGCGGGTTTCGCCCTGCGCTTCGCGGTCGGCGATGACGTCCAGAAGAATGTCGCAGCCGGCGCTGCGCATCTGATACTGCGTGATGATCCAGTCGAGCCGCAGCGAAACACCGAGCTCGCGCGCCAGCGCCCGTCCCAGCTCGACCTGAAAGCCGGGCGGATCACCGGCCTTGCTCGCAAAAGGAAGCGAATTGGGATGCGCGCATAGTCCGATCGCGCCACTCGCGCGGATCGCGTCCAGGGTTCGCGCCTGCGCCGGTTCCGACAGAACGATGGCGGCAGCGACGATAGCCAGCACAATTGCCTTCATTCCGCGTCCTCATCTGGATGGATCAGGTCTCGGCGGGTCAACCCGCGCGCGGCTTCAAGGCGCGGATATATTTGACGATCTGGTCGATCTGCGCGTCATTGAAGCTCTCGCCGAATGCCGGCATCGCACCTTGCTTGCCGGTCTTGATACGGTTGTGCAGAAATTCGTCGTCTCGTGGCGAATTCATCAGTTGCGGTCCCCTGCCGGCAGCCCGGCCGCCGTCGGAGTGGCAAAAGCCGCAGGTCCCCGCGAACAACTGCTCGACATCCAGCGACCCGTTGTCCGGCGCAGGCGCAGCAGGTTGTGCTTGAGCCACCACAACGCACAGCAACGAAACACCCAGCGCCGCCGGATACGACTTCAAATGCAGTTTCAACACGTCCGCTCCATTCCCGAAATCACGCGCGGCCGCTGCGATCGACCGAGAAGCGGGCTTGCACCCGCTCCTCGGCAGATCGTTCAAGGGGACTATTTCAGGCTGAAGACGACCAGGGCGCCGTCGTCACGCGGCATGCTCTTGTAGACGCCACCGAAGTTCGGGGCATATTCGTCTGCCAGCATACCGCCGAAGCCGGCTGTCACTGCGATGTATTGCTTGCCGCCGACGGAGTAGCTGACGATGCCGCCCTGGTGGCCGGTGCCATTGTTGTGCTTCCACAGCTCGGCCCCGGTTTCGGCATCATAGGCGTGAAGGACGCCGCGGGAATCAGGCACGAACACGAGATTGCCTGCGGTCGACAGCACGCTCCCGAGCGGCGGCTCGGGGTAGCGAACCTCCCACTTCTTTGCCCCCGTGATGGGATCGCGCGCGTCGAGGTGTCCATAGATCTCGCCGCTTGGAGGCGGCGCCATCTTGAAATCGGCGCCGATGTTGAGCTGAACCTGTGGCGCGGTGACCGGCGTCGTTTTCTGGATATCGAGCGTCATGCACCATTCCTGGCCGATCTTGTAGTAGAGACCGGTCTTCGGGCTGTACGAGCCGGCATTCCAGCTGATGCCGCCGCCGATGAACGGACAGAGCGGCACTTCAGTGACTTTCCCGACGGGGAAATCGCGACGGCCAATCAGCGCGCCGGTCTTGGGATCGATATCCTTGACGAAGTTGATGTTCTCGACCAGCCGCCAGACGTTCTTCACGCCGAGATTGCGGTCGTAGACGAAGACGAAGCCGCCCTTGTTCGGATGAACCACGTATTTCTGGCCGTCGCGCTCGAGCATCACGAACTCGCCGACGGCGCTGTCGAAGTCCCAGGCGTCGTGCGGCAGTTCCTGATGGTAGGATTTCAGCTTTCCGGTATCGATATCGAGAGCGATAACTGAACTCGTGTAGAGATTGTCGCCGGGCCGCGCACCTTGCGTCTTGTAGTCAGCGCCGGACCAGTCGTAGAGCGGCGCCGGATTCGCGGTGCCCCACAGGATGGTGTTGGTCTCGGAGTCGTAGGTACCCGGCATCCAGCCGCCGCCACCGCCGGTTCGCCAGGAATCGTTGCCCCAGGTCTTCATGGCTTCGTCGGTGCCCGCGACCGTCAGGAACTCCCACTTCTTCTTGCCGGTGGTGGCATCGACGGCGAAGATCGGGCCGCGACCCGGCCATTCCCCTCCCTGCGAGCCGATGATCACGCTCCCCTTCGCGTAAAGCGGCGCGCCGGTGAAGCCGACCGTGAGCTTCTGCGAGTCGATCAGCCTGGTTTCCCAGAGAACCTTTCCCGACTTCGCATCGAGGCCGAAGAGACGACCATCCATCGTACCGACGAAGACCTTGCCTTCACCAAGGGCCACGCCGCGGTTGTAGGGAGAGTGGGTCTGTCGGCTGATGAGCGCTTCATCAAGTTCGGGAAAGAACGACCAGATGACCTCGCCCGTCGCGCCGTTCAGCGCAAAGACCCGGCTGTAGGAACCCGAATAGTAGAGCACGCCATCGGCGACGAGCGGCATTGACTGCAGGCCGCGCGTCGATCGCCCGGGAATGTGCATCCAGGCGACGCCCAGATTGCCGATGTTGCTCGCATTGATCTGCGCGAGTGGGCTGTAGTGATGGGACTTGTATGAACCGTGATAGGTGAGCCAGTCGTTCTGGCCGGCTGCCTCGATACGGGCCGTATCCACTGATTGGGCCAACGCCGCCGATGCCGCAAATGCCGCAACGGCGAGAACAGGTAGGCCCGAGTTGAGCCACTGCTTCCTCATATGCACTTCCTCCCGCTTGGTGTTTATTGATTGCGTCTCGTGAACGCCGCTGCGAGGAATGTTTGCAGTTCAGTACGCGTCGATTGTTCTCCATCGGAGATGAACTGCCAATAAATCTCCCTCTCCCTCGGCGCATATCGCCAAAGGAGCTGCGTTCACCGGCATGATTGCTGTCGCACGTCTGCATGCACAGCGTACGACGGATTACAGGGGCGTGCAAAGACGGAATGCGCGCGGGAGGCGAATTGGCGCAGAGGGCGAATTGAAACGACAGCAGCGCTGACCGTTCGATCTCCGTTCGGGCGAAACGTTATCCGTACAGCACCCGCGGCAAGATCGTAACAATGCCGGGCCACAGCGTCAGCAAGAGCACGAAGCCCACCATGATCACCAGATACGGCATCGTGACGCGCGCGATGTAGCCGAGGCCGTCCTCGGTCAGGCCCTGGATCACGAACAGGTTGAAGCCGACCGGCGGGGTGATCTGCGCCATCTCAACCGCGAGCACGAGGAAGATGCCGAACCAGATCTCGTCGAAGCCCGCGCCCTTCACGATCGGCAGCACGATCGGCAGCGTCATCACGATCATCGAGAAGCCGTCGAGGAAGCAGCCGAGGATCAAATAGAAGATGATCAGCACCACGATCAGCATGAAGGGCGACAGGCCGAGGCCCTTGACGAAAGCGGCCACCGCCTGAGGGATGCCGAGGAACGCCGCGGCATTGCCGAGGATCGAGGCCCCTAACACGATCAGCGCGATCATTGAGCAGGTGACGACCGAGCCGATCAACACATCGCGCATGACCTGCTGCGACATCGAGCCTTGCGCCCAGGCAACCAGGCCTGCGCCAAGAACGCCCACGGCGGCGGCCTCCGAGGGCGTCGCGAGCCCGCCATACATCGAGCCCAGCACGCAGGCGATCAGGAACAGCGCCGGCGCGAGATCCTTGAGCGCGGCGAAGCGTTCACCCCATGGCACCTGCGAGAGCTTTGCTTCTGTCTCCGGCACCATCGAAGGCTTGAGCGAGGTGTGCAGCATCACCCAGCCCATGAAGGTCGCGGCCAGGAGCAGGCCGGGCAGCACACCGGCCGTGAAGAGCTTGAGAATGGAGACGTCGCCAAGTACGCCGTAGATGATCATGATGTTGGACGGCGGGATCAAAAAGCCGAGCGTGCCGGCGCCGGCGAGCGAGCCGATCGCGATGTCACGCGAATAGCCACGGCGCAGGAGCTCGTTGAGCGACATGCGGCCGATCACCTGCGTGGTTGCCGCCGAGGAGCCCGAGATCGCGGCGAAGATGGTGCAGCCGATCACGTTCACATGCAGCAGGCGGCCCGGCAGAAGGCCGGCCCAGGGCGCAAGTCCCTGGAACAGCGCGCGCGACAGGCGGGTGCGAAACAGCAATTCGCCCATCAGAATGAACAGCGGCAACGCCAGCAGCTCCTGCGTGGTCAGGATGTTCCAGGCGTATTGCGGCAGTAGCTTGTCGAGCGGGATCGAGCGGAACATCGCGAGCAGCAGCGTCGCGGTGAGCGCGAGGGTAAGACCGATCCAGACGCCACCCGCCAGCAGCGCAAACAGAATCCCGAACAGGGCGACGACTTCGATGGTCATGGGATCCAAAATCCGATAGCGAGCAAGGCGGTCATTCGACGGGCGAGGCCTTCATGCGGTGATCCTCCAGCGGCAGCCCGAGCACCGCCTGGATCGCCCGCGCCAGGAACTGAAGAGTCAGCAGCAGCATGCCGAAGGTGACGACCGCTTGCGGAAACCACAGCGGCGTGTCGCTCGAGGTCGAAACCTGACCGCGCACGAAGGCGCTCCAGGCGAACTTCGCCATGGACGAGGTCAGGAACGCCATGAAGGCAAAACCGGCGGATGCCGAGAGAATCTCGATGGCACGCTGCAGCGGGGGCGGCACGTTCTTCAGAAGCAGCACGACGCGGATGTGGCCGCCAACGCGCAGCGTCATGGCGGCGCCGAAAGTGAACGAGGCCGCCATCAGGTAAGACGAATATTCCCAGGCGATCGAGATGGTCGGCGGGAAGAACGACAGGAAGTTCGACAGGAAGCGCGTTGCGACCTCGCACAGCATCAGCAGCGTCAGCGTGAGGAGGCAGCCGCCGCCGATCCAGCCGTCGAGCCGGCCGAGACGATCGATGCCGTCGAGCAGGATGCGCAGCGGCGCCGGCGCCGCCGCGTTGAGACTTTGCGGAGCCGCCGGTGAAACGCTGGTCATGAGCCGGGCCTCAGCGCTTCATTTCGGCGAGATAGGCCCGCACCGGCTTGTCGGCCGCCGGCACGCGCTTGAGGAAGGCATCGAGCTGCGGCGCGGTCTTGGCCCGGATCTCCGTCATCATCGCGTCGGACACCGGCACCACCTCCATGCCGCCCTCCTTGAGGCGGTTGAGACTGTCGACATCGGCCTTGAGCGAGTTCGCCCAGAAGCCCGGCTCCATCTTCGCTGCGATATCGGCGACGAGCTTCTGCTGATCGGCACTCAGAGCCTTCCAGGAGTCGAGATTGACGGTGAGCATCTGCGACGACCAGACGTGATTGGTCGGATAGATGTATTTCAGGAACTCCCAGAACTTGCCGTCGACACCCGACACCGCCGAAGTCGAGACGCCGGAGACCGCACCCGACGCCAGCGCAGGGATGGTCTCGCCCCAGGGAATCATCACCGGCGCCATGCCGACTACCGCCAGCATGTCGACCGCATTCTTGTCGGGGGCGCGGATCTTGATGTTCTTCAATCCCTCGACATCGGCGACCTTGGTCTTGAGATGCAGATACTGCGTCGGCCACGGCACGATGTAGAGGATCTTCTGGTTGTTGCGCGCGGCGACCTTCTCATATTCGGGCCGCACATATTTGTGCAGCACCTTGAGCTCGTCCATCGAGCCGCAGAGGAACGGGATGCTCTCGACGCCCATGAACGGCTCGTCGCCGACCTGCTGGATGTTGAGGACGTCGGCGAGCGGCACGAGGCCGTCTCGCACGGCGCGCAGGTGCTCGGGACCCTTGAAGCCGAGCTGGCCGCCGGCCTTCACGGTGATGGCGACCGAGCCGCCGCTCTGCTTCTTCACCTCTTCCGCAAAGGCCATCGCGTTCTGGGTGTGGAAATTGCCGTCGGGCCAGACCGTCGACATGTCCCAGCTTGTCGTCGCGGCCTGCGCGCGGGTCGAGATGTGGCCGGCGGCGAGCAGCGTCGCTGCGCCCGCGGTGAAGTTCCGTCGCGTGATCATCGAGCCCCTCCGTTTAACAAACGCGCTGATGCATCAGCGCGAGTACCCATAAACTGCAACCGCATTGTCGGCGGACACGAGACCGCTTTCGATGTCGTCCTTGACCGCGGCACGATCGCGCATCGTCGGCGCACCGATGCCGGCGCCCCCGGGCGTCATCACCACCAGCCGGTCGTCCGGCGGCACTTGCTGAAAGCCTTTGCCACGCAGCTTCTTGCCGGACTTGAGGCCGACATAGCCGGCCTCGCCGTTCTTGCCGCCATCGCGGCCGCGCGGCGGATGATCGATCCGGTCGAACGCCGCGAGGATGTCGAACGGCGCGTCGACGCCGCTGCCGACCTCGATGATCTGGCCGAGGCCGCCACGGGTGCGCCCTGCCCCGCCGGAATCCGGGCGCAGCTCCTTGCGCCAGAAGATCAGCGGCGTCTGCGTTTCCGCGATCTCGACCGGCGTGCCGCGCACACCGCTGGGATAGGCGGTCGCGGAGAGGCCGTCCTTGCCGAACCGCGCGCCGGTGCCGCCGTTGGAGGTCACCGCCATCGAGAACCCGTAATTGCCGCCGACGCCGGAGCGGGTCTGGCCGCGCACATTGAGATTCCACAGGCAGGACGTGCCTTCCGCCGGCACGCGCTCGGGGATGATCTGACGCAGGCAGCCGAACACCACGTCGGGCAGCATCTGGCCGATGATGTGGCGTGAGGCGACCGGCGCGGGCTTCGGCGCATTGAGTATCGCGCCCGCGGGCGCCGACACGGTCAGCGGCGAGAGCGAGCCCGCATTGTTGGGGATCTGCGAGGCGACGACGCAGCCGAGGCCGAACACGGTGTAGGCCGTGGTGTAGGACAAGGGCACGTTGATGCCGAACTTCGAGGCAGCGGAGGTGCCGTCGAAATCGACGTGGATGCCTTCGTCCGAGATCGTCAGCGTCGCAGCGAGCGTGACCGGCGCATCGTAGCCGTCGACCACCATCGTGTTGCGCCAGCTGCCCTTCGGCAGCTTTGCGATCTCGGCCAGCACGGCCTCGCGCGAGCGGTCACAGATGTAGTCGCCGAGTTCGTCGAGCGTGTCGATGCCGAACTCGGTCATCATCTCGACCAGGCGCTCGCAGCCGACGTCGTTGCAGCCGGCGAGCGAATAGGTGTCGCCCTCGGTGTCAATCGGCAGCCGCGTGTTGGTGCGGATCATCGCCATCAGCGTCTCGTTGACGACGCCCTGGTCGATCAGCTTGAGCATGGGGATGTAGAGCCCTTCCATGAACACGTCGGTGGCGTCAGGGCCGAAGCCGATGCCGCCGATGTCCATGAGATGGCTGGTGCAGGAGAACAGCGCGACGATCTTGCCGTCCTTGAAGCAGGGCGTGGTGACGACGAAGTCGTTGAGATGGCCGGTGCCCATCCAGGGGTCGTTGGTGATGTAGGCGTCGCCCTCCTTCATCGTCTCCAGCGGGAAATGCGCGATGAAGTGCTTGACGGATTCCGCCATCGAGTTGACGTGGCCGGGCGTGCCGGTCACCGCTTGCGCCAGCATGCGTCCCCGGAGGTCGAACACGCCGGCCGAGAGGTCGCCGCACTCGCGCACGATCGGGCTGAAGGCGGTGCGGAGCAGCACCTGGGCCTGCTCCTCGACCACGGCGATCAGCCGGTGCCACATGATCTGAAGGTCGATCAGGCTCGCGCCATTTGCCTTGCTCATGATCAGGCTGCCTTCCGTTCCATGACGATGCTGCCGGCACCGTCGATATGGGCGTCAAAACTGGTGGAGACGAAGGTGGAGGTCTCGTCCTCCGCAATGACCGCCGGACCCGCAATCGTCGCGCCCGGCGCCATGTCCTCGCGGCGATAGAGCGGGATCTCGATCACCTCGCCGGCGCGGCCGTCGAAGAATTTTCGGCTACCGGACGCCTTGGCCGCAGGTTTGCGCGCAACGGCGGCAACGGGCGACGGATTGCGCGCCTCGGTGGTTGCGAGCACCGACCAGCTCAACACCTCGATCGCCGCGCCGGGGATCGGGCGCTCGAACATCGCGGAATAATCCGCCTCGAATTTCTGGCGCAGGCCGGCGAGATCGGATGGCGTCAGCGGCCGGTTCGGCAGCTCGACGCTGATCTCATGGCCCTGGCCGACATAGCGCATGAAAGCGGCGCGGCGCTCGCGCACCGGCGCACCGGCCGCGCCCGGCTCGACGAGGGCTCGGGCCTCGGTCACCATCTCCTGCAAGAGGTCGGAGACCGCTTCGGTATCGAAATCGTCGAGCCGGACATGCCGGCTGCGGACTAGCTCATAGGCGATGGGAGCCGCAAGGAAACCGACCGCCGAACCGACGCCGGCGTTCGATGGCACGATCACGCGGGAGACGCCGATCTTCTCGGCAACGCGCGCCGCATGCAGCGGCGCGGCACCGCCAAAGGCGATCAGCGTGTGCTGGCCGACGATCTCGCCGCGCTCGACCGCATGCACGCGCGCCGCGCTCGCCATGTTCTCGCAGACGACCTCATGCACGGCATAGGCCGCAGTCTCCGCGGAGAGGCCGAGCGGCTCGCCGACATCGCGCAGCAGCGCCTGCTTCGACAGCTCCGGATCGAGCTTGATCGTGCCGGCCGCAAAGGCATCGGGGTCAATCATGCCGAGCGCAACGTCCGCGTCCGTCACGGCCGGGCGCTGGCCGCCGCGGCCGTAGCAGGCCGGTCCCGGCTCCGACGAGGCGCTCTCGGGACCGACAGTGACGCGCTTCATCGCGTCGATATGCGCGATCGAGCCGCCGCCGGCGCCGATCTCGACCATCTCGATCACGGGGATGCGCACCGGCAGGCCGGAGCCTTTCAGGAAACGCGCGGCGCGATCGACCTCGAACACGCGCGAGGTCTCGGGCTGGTATTTTTCGATCAGGCAGATCTTTGCCGTGGTGCCACCCATGTCGAAGGAGAGCACCTTGCTCTCGCCGAGCCGCGCCGCGATCTGCGCCGCGAAAATGGCGCCGCCGGCCGGACCGGATTCGACGAGGCGCACCGGAAAGCGCCGCGCCGTCTCGATCGAGGTGACGCCGCCACCTGACGTGACGAGATAGATGGCGCCGCGGAACTGCTCGACCTGCAAGGCATCGGCCATGCGGGCGAGATAGCCGTCGATCAGCGGCTGCACATAGGCGTTGGCGACCGCGGTGGAGGTGCGCTCATATTCGCGGATTTCAGGACACACGGCGGAGGAGACGGTCACGGAGATGCCTGGCATCTCTTCGCTGATGATCGCCGCAGCGCGGCGCTCATGCTCCGGATTGGCATAGGAGTGCAGGAAGGCGATCGCGACGCTCTGGACGCCTTGCTCGCGCAATTTTGGGGCGAGTGCGCGCACCGCAGCTTCGTCCAGCGGGAGGCGGACGGCGCCATGGGCGTCGATACGCTCGGGGACCGTGAAACGCAGGGAACGCGGCGCCAGCGGCTTCGGCTTGTCGATTGAGAGATCATACTGGTCGTAGCGGCTCTCGGTGCCGATATCGAGCACGTCACGAAAGCCCTCGGTCGCGATCAGCGCGGTCCTGGCGCCGCGCCGCTCGATGATGGCGTTGGTCGCGAGCGTCGTGCCGTGAATGAAGACGTCGATGTCGCTGATATGCGCACGCGCATCGGTGAGAATGAGCCGCATGCCCTCCAGCACCGCCTGCTCGGGCCGCTGCGGCGTCGTCAGCACCTTGCGCGTCTTGCGATCCTGCCCCACGTCCAGCACGATGTCGGTGAACGTGCCGCCGATATCGACGGCAAGCCGCACCTCGGCTCCTTCAAGCATTCCAAACTTCTCCGGCTGATCGTCAAAACCCAGGGCGAAAATGCAGCAATTTCCATGCCATCGAGCATGCCGAAAGCGCTGCGCCCGGCTATTCTGCTTGGCACCTATGCAATAGGCAAGACGTGTTCGTCTCGCGGCCCTTCAGAGCAGGAATGCAAGCGCCGCTTCGCAGCGCTCCTCGACCTTCAGCGTGAGGAGATCGTCGGCGCGGGTGCGGCCGAGATTGATCGCGGCGATCGGAATGTTGCGCTGCGCTGCGGCCTGCACGAAGCGGAAGCCGGAATAGACCATCAGCGAGGAGCCGACGATCAGCATGGCGTCGGCTTGCGCCAGATGATCCTGCGCGGTGGCGACGACATCGCGGGGGACGTTCTCGCCAAAGAACACGACATCGGGCTTGAGGATGCCGCCGCAGGCCTCGCAAGGAGGCACGTTGAACGACGAGAAGTTCGCATGCTCCAGATCGGCGTCGCCGTCGGGCGCGTCCGCGGCATCGAGCGTCAGCCATTCGGCATTGACGCGGCCGAGCCTGTCCTGGAATTCGCTGCGCTGCGTCTTCGCCCCGCAGCCCATGCAGCGGACGAGGTCGAGCCGGCCGTGCAGGTCGATCACCTGGCGGTGGCCGGCGGATTGATGCAGCCGATCGACATTCTGGGTCAGCAGCATGCCGCAGCGGCCGCCAGCCTCGAGCCGGGCCAGCGCGTGATGCGCATCGTTCGGCCGCGCCTGGCCGAAGCGCCGCCAGCCGATCATGCTGCGCGCCCAATAGCGCTGGCGCGTGGGCTCCTCCGACATGAAGGCCTGGAAGTTCACCGGCTGGGTCCGCTTCCAATTGCCATGGCTGTCGCGATAGTCGGGAATGCCCGAATTGGTGCTGCAACCGGCGCCGGTCAGCACGAACAGATTGTCGTGCCGGCCGACGAAATCCTGAAGCGGGGAGCTTGCCAGCGGGGAGTTTGTCATGGCGCAGATGTAGTTCGCGCGGACGGATTCTGCCAGATGCAGCGCGGACGCCTGCTGCCCCATCGGACCGAGCTTCAACTCGCCCAGTTCTCGCGAAATTCCGGAAACAGCGTCAGGCCTCCGCAGGCATAGATGGTCTGCCCGGTGATGTAGCTCGCTTCATCCGAGGCGAGGAAGGCGAACACCGCGGCGATCTCCTCCGGCGTGCCGACGCGGCCAAGCGGAATGTGGCTGGTGACGACGCCGCGCTTTTCGGGATCGCCGGTCCAGGCCGCGTTGATCGGCGTGTCGATCGCGCCAGGGCCGACCGCGTTGACGCGGATGCCGCGACCGGCGAACTCGAGCGCCAGCGTGCGCGTCAGATTGGCCATGCCGCCCTTGCTGATCGAATAAGCGAGATAGCCCGGCTTCGGGATGATCTGGTGGACGCTGGAGCAGTTGATGATGCTGCCGCCGCCGCCGCGCGCGACGAAATGCGCGAGCGCTTTCTGCGCGCAGAGCACCGCGCCGTTGAGATTGACGTCGATGATGCGGCGATAGGTGTCGATGTCGAGCGCCTCGCTCGGCGACTCCCGCTGGAAGCCGGCATTGTTGACCAGACAGTCGAGGCGCTTGAAGCGCGCCAAGACCGTCTCGAACATCGCAGTGACCTCCTGCTCGTTGCTGACGTCGGCCTTGACGACGATATGATCGAGCTTGCCGTGACCGCGGTCGCTCGAAGCCGTTCGTGCCATCGCGAGCGACTCGTCGGCCTTCTCGGGATGGTCGACATAATTGATGGCGACGGTCGCGCCCTCCTGGGCGAGCCGGACGGCGACGGCGCGGCCGATGCCTTGCGAGGCGCCGGTCACCAGCGCGTATTGGCCGACGAGGCGCGAAGCAAAAGGGGTTGAGCGGTCGGTCTGTGTCATGAGCTTTCTCCGGGATACTTCATCATGGATGGAACAGGCTTTTTGTTCCATCCCGTCAGGGCATCGCTGGGATTCATTCCGCGCGGCGCGCAAGCGGCGAGGTCAGGATCTGGTAGAGAATGATGGCGCCGAAGGTCGCGGTGCCGATGCCGCCGATCGTGAAGGCGCCGAATTTCAGCGTGAGGTCGCCGGCGCCCGCCGTCAGCGCCACCGCGACGGTGATCAGGTTCGCCGGATTTGCAAAGTCGACCTTGTTCTCGACCCAGATCCGTCCGGCCATCGCCGCGATCAAGCCGAAAAGCACGATCGAGAGGCCGCCGATGACGGGGCCAGGGATCGACAGGATCAGCGCGCCGAATTTCGGCGAGAAGCCGAGCAGGATCGAGCCCGTCGCCGCGAACGCAAACAGCAAGGTCGAATAGACCTTCGTCGCCGCCATGACGCCGATGTTCTCGGCATAGGTGGTGACGCCGGTGCCGCCGCCGCAGGCCGCGACGATGGTGGCGAGGCTGTCGGCAAACAAAGCACGGCCGAGATAGGCATCGAGGCTGCGGCCGGTCATGGCGCCGACGGCCTTGATGTGACCGAGGTTCTCGGCGACGAGGATGACCGCGACCGGCGCGATCAGGAAGATCGCGTCGGCCTGGAAGGTCGGTGTGGTGAAGTGCGGCAGGCCGATCCACGGCGCGGCCGCAAGTTGCGCAAAATCGATCGGCTTGCCGAAACCGAGACCGTTCGCGAACAGCAGGTACAACAGATATCCGCCGATCGCACCAAGGATGATCGGCAGGCGCCGCCACAGGCCCGGCGCGGCCACGGCCAACGCGCCAATCATCAGCACGGTCGCAAGACCAATCCAGGTCTCGAAAGCATTGGCGCTCACCGCCTTGACTGCCACTGGCGCGAGGTTGAGGCCGATCGCTGCGACCACGGCGCCAGTGACGGCCGGCGGCATCAGCCGCTCGACCCAGCCGACGCCCGACCACATGACGATGAGCGCGATCACGCCATAGAGCACGCCGGCGCCGACGATGCCGCCCAGCGCGACGGAGATATTCGGGTTCGGCCCCTGCCCGGCATAGCCGGTGGCGGCGATGACGACGGCGATGAACGCAAAGCTCGAGCCGAGATAGCTCGGCACGCGCCCGGCGACGATGACGAAGAAGATCAGCGTGCCGATGCCGGAGAACAGGACCGCAACATTGGGATCGAATCCCATCAGCAGCGGCGCGATGATGGTCGAGCCCGACATGGCGACGCAATGCTGGAGACCGGAGATGACGGTCTGGCCCCACGACAGCCGTTCCTCCGGCAAGATCACGCCCGAGGTCTTGAGCTTCCAGCGCGGAAAATAGCCCTGCCCTTGCTCATCCGAGCTTGTCGTCGTTGTCATGTTCCCCCCGGTTGCGCTGCAGCGACTGATCTTCGTGCGATCCGACAAAAATGTGATTGTCGCTTCTGCGGCGGCCATCACATGATGCAGGACATACAAGATTCAAATCTTGCCCGACTCAAATCTTGCAAAATCAATGCGTTCCGGGGCCCACAATATGACACAAGTCGCGATCCAGCCAGCCGTCCATCGCCGGCATCAGCCCTGGTACAAGATCCTCTACGTCCAGGTGCTGATCGCGATCGCGCTCGGGGTGCTGATCGGCTATTTCTATCCCGATCTCGGCAAGGCCTTAAAGCCACTCGGCGACGGCTTCATCGCGCTGATCAAGATGATGATCGCGCCGGTGATCTTCTGCACCGTCGTGCACGGCATCTCCTCGATGGGCGATCTCAAGCGCGTCGGCAGGGTCGGGCTGAAGTCGCTGATCTATTTCGAGACGGTCTCGACCGTCGCGCTCGCCGTCGGCCTCCTGGTCGGCGAGATCCTCCAGCCCGGCCACGGCTTCAACATCGACCCGGCGTCGATCGATCCGAAATCGGTCGCGACCTACGTCACCAAGGCCAAGGAAGAGGGCATCGTCGCCCATCTGATGGCGATCATCCCCGACAGCTATGTCGGCGCGATCGCGCGCGGCGACCTGCTCCAGGTTTTGCTGATCTCAATCCTCTCGGGCTTCGCCATCGCCTTCCTCGGCAAGGCCGGCGAGCCCATCGCCGAGGCCATCGACAAGGCCGCGAAGATGTTCTTCGGGATCATCCGCATCATCGTGCGCGTGGCGCCGATCGGCGCCTTCGGCGCGATGGCGTTCACCGTCGGCGCCTACGGCCTCGGCTCGCTGCTCAACCTCGCCGCCCTGATCGGCACGTTCTATCTCACCAGCATCCTGTTCGTGCTGATCGTGCTGGGCTCGATCGCCCGCCTCGCCGGCTTCTCGATCCTGCGCTTCATCGCCTACATCAAGGACGAGCTCCTGATCGTGCTCGGCACCTCGTCGTCGGAGACGGTGCTGCCGCAGATGATCCAGAAGATGGAGCATCTGGGCGCCTCGCGCTCGGTGGTCGGCCTCGTGATCCCGACCGGCTACAGCTTCAACCTCGACGGCACCAACATCTACATGACGCTGGCGACGCTGTTCCTGGCGCAGGCGACCAACACCCATCTGACGATCTGGCAGGAGCTCGGCATTCTGGGCATCGCCATGATCACCTCGAAGGGCGCCTCGGGCGTGACCGGCGCCGGCTTCATCACGCTCGCAGCGACGCTCTCGATCGTACCTGACATCCCGATCCAGTCGATCGCGATCCTGGTCGGCATCGACAAGTTCATGAGCGAATGCCGCGCGCTGACCAATCTGATCGGCAACGGCGTCGCCTGCGTGGTCATCAGCATCTCCGAAGGCGAGCTCGACCGCGAGGCGCTGCACGAGACCATGGCGCATCCGCTGGAGATCGGCGAGGCGCTGGAGCCGGGCGGCAGTTCGGCGTCATAGCCGACGCGGTAGTTTCCCGGAGTAGAAAAAGGCCACGGCGCGCGTCACAACAGTGGTGTTGGGATCACTGATTGATACTCATTTTTTCCACCCGACGCGCTGGGGGCAGGGCGTCGGGTTTTTATTGTTCGAATGACCGGCGTCTACAGTCACGTTCGCTCGTGAGGTCAAGCCGCCGCGTGACCCCGATCGCCCGCAGGAATACTTCGTCGTGACTGACGACGAGCAGCGCGCCGTCATAGGCTCGCAAGCCCGCTTCAACGGCCTCGATCGAGTCGATGTCGAGATGATTGGTCGGCTCGTCCAGGATCAGCAGGGACGGTGGCGTCACCCCGCCAAGCACGCAAGCAAGGCCTGCACGAAGCAACTGCCCGCCGCTCAGGGTCCCGACGATCTGCAAGGCGGCGTCGGCACGAAACATGAAGCGCGCGAGGGCCGCATGGCGCTCATTCGTGCCGGCCTTTGGATTGAGACGGCCGAAATTCTCCAGGATGGAGATCGAGGGATCGAGCAGGCTGACCTTCTGGTCCAGCAACGCGACGTCCGGCCTGAGCCGCACGGCGCCAGAGAACGGGCGCAGCTCGCCGGCGATGACCCTCAGCAGCGTCGTCTTGCCGGAACCGTTCGGCCCGACCAGCGCGACCCGTTCGGGCCCGACGATGGCAAATGAGAGATCGCGCAGGACCGGCCGCTCCGGCCGGTAGCCGGCGCTGATGCTGTCGAGCGCAAGCATCTCCCTGCCCGCCGGCAGGTTCGTCGCGGGCAATTTGACCGACAGCGGCTGAAGAATTTCGATGCGCCGACTTGCCGTGTCGACGGCTTCAACGGCCTCCACGCGCCGCCGCTCGGCGATTTGCGCATTCCTGCCGCCGCTATCCTCACTGCGGTCCTGGCGCGCGCCGGCGAGTATCCGCGGCATGTCGCCTCTAGCGCGCTTCTTCCGGCCGCCGCTGTCCTTCCGCGCCTTCTTCTCCGCAGCTTCCTGCGCCTTGCCATCGATCTCGGACAGACGCCTTTCGGCGTGCGCGAGGTCGTGCCTCGCTGCCGCCAGCTCGACGGCCTTCTGTGCGCGGAAACTGCTCCAGTTGCCGCCGTATCGCATGGCGCCCAGCGACGTCAGCTCGACGATCGCATCCATGGTTTCGAGCAAATCCCGATCGTGGCTGACGACGACTGCGCCGCCACGCCAGGCGGCGAGGAGATCGATCACGGCCATGCGTCCGTCCAGGTCGAGGTTGTTGGTGGGCTCGTCCAGCAGGAGGAAGTCGGGCTCGGCAAACAGCAGCGCGGCGAGACGAACCCGCGTGATCTGGCCGCCGGACAGGCAGGACAGCTCCGTATCGGGAGATGGATCGAACCCGACGCGCGCCAGTGAGGCCTCGAGCCGCGCTTCGAGGGTCCAGTCCATCGTGGCGATCTCTTCGGCGGAGGCGTCGCCGTGCTCGGCGCGGCGCAAGAGCTCCAGCGCCTGCCGCACGCCGAACAGATCGGCGACGGTCGCGCCCGCGAGCACCTGCACGTCCTGGCGCAGCAGGCCGATGCTGCCGTTGACCAGGACGCGCCCGGATTGGGGAACATGCTCCTCGGTGATCGACGCAAGCAGCGTCGTCTTTCCGACGCCATTGCGGCCGACGAGGCCAGTCCGCTCGGCCGCGAATGTCAGATCGATATTGGAGAGAAGAGAACGGCCGTCAGGCGTGGACAGCGACAGGTTCGACAGGATGATTGAAGCAGGCATGGAATTCCCCGTGAGCAAGGCGGATGGGCTTTGCGGTCGGGGTGAAATCCATGGCTCTCGAATATCCTGATTGATGAAGCTTCTTCTTAGTCCCGCAATCGGGCGAGATCAAGATCGCGGGGACGACAGTGCCCCAGGCGCTGACGCCCCCACAGGCTTTACGATCAACCCTTGAGCGCGGTGACCACCACCTCGATCAGCGCGCCGCCGAGATCGGCGACGCCAACGGTGGCGCGGGTCGGCAGATTGTCGCCGAAGAACTCGGTCCAGACCGGATCCATCTCGTTCTTCTTGGAGAGGTCGGTCACGAAGATCGAGGAACTGACGACGCGCGACTTGTCGGTGCCGGCTTCCTTCAGATAGCCGGCGATCTTGCCCAGGATGTTGCGGGTCTGCTCGCCCATCGAGCCCGAGATGTCGTCGGCGATGGTGCCGCCGATGAAGACGAAGCCGTTGGCTTCGACGGCGCGGTGCTGAATGGGCGTGCGGATGTTGCGGGTGATGCTCATGATGTCCTCTTGAGGTTAGAGCGTGGGGGAATAGAAGCGGTCGATGCCGAGATCGCTGACGCGGGTCTGGGTGCCGCCATTGACGATCAGCTCCGCCATCACGGCGCCGGCGCCGGGGCCGAGCTGAAAACCGTGCAGCGAGAAGCCGAACTGGTGATACAGACCCATGTGACGGCTGCTCGGGCCGAACACGGGAATGTCGTCCTTCATCTTGGCCTCGATGCCGGCCCAGGCGCGGACGATCGTCGCGCTGCGCATCACCGGAAACAGCTCGAACACGGTCTGCGCGCTGGTCGCAAGGCTCTTCCAGTCCAGCACCGTCTCGTTGCGCTCCTGATAGGGCGTCGCCAGATGGCCGCCGCCGATCAGCACGGTGCCGTTCTTGAATTGCTTGAAGGAGAGCTTTCGGCCGCGCAGGATCACGACGGGGTCGATGAAATGCGGCACACGCGAGGTGATCATCAACATCGGCGCCACGGTCTCGACCGGAACGGGCTCACCGAGATCAGCAGCGATCTTCCCGGCCCAGGCACCGGCGGCATTGACGAGCACCGGTGCGGCAAAGCTCTCGCTGCCGACATCGACGTGCCAGAGGCCGTCGTCGTAGCGGATGTTGGTGGCGGCCACGCCTTCGTGCACGGTCGCACCTAACTGCTCGGCCTTGCGCCGGAACGCCGTCGTCGTCTGCGCCGGATTGGCCGCGCCATCGCGGCGCGAGACGACGCCGCCGGGACAGGTCTCGGCAACGGCCGGCACGAGGCGCCGCAACTCGGCCGCGTCGATCAGCTCTTCATGGGCGAAGCCGAGCGCATTGAGCTCGGCGACGCGCGCGCGGCAGACGGCGAGCTCGTCCTCGTTCTCGGCGACCAGCACCTGGCCGTGGCTCTCGAAGCTGCAATCGTCGTCGAGGAGATCGGTGATCTTCTCCCAAATTCCCATCGAGCGGATCGAGAGCGGGATCTCGGGGATGTGCCGCGCGAGCTGGCGCACGCCGCCGGCATTGACGCCCGAGGCGTGGCGGCCGGCATAGTCCTTCTCGATCAGAACCGGCCTCAGGCCAGCGAGGCAGAGATGCAGTGCGGTCGAGCATCCGTGGATGCCGCCACCGACGACGATCGCATCCACGTTTCGGCTCATCCGCGCACCACGGCCTTGACGTCGGCCTCGCTCTTCGGGACGGCGGCGAGCTCGGCGAGCGTGATCGGTTTGACCGGCGCACGCAGCCGGTAATAGCCGATCTCCTGCGGAGTCTTGCCGCGCGCCTGCGCCATCAGCTCGGTGACGGTGAGGCCGCAGAGCCGGCCCTGGCACGGGCCCATGCCGGTGCGGCGATAGGCCTTGAGCTGGTTCGGCCCCGTCGCGCCGATCGCCACGGAGTCGAGCACGTCCTTGGCCGTCACCTCTTCGCAACGGCAGACGATGGTGTCGCCCGAGGGAATGCGGAACTGCGGTGACGGGCGGAACAGCGTGTCGAGGAAGACGCGGCCGCGTTCGGCCTTGGCGAGATCGGAACGGAGCGTCGCCATCGCGGGGAGCTTCGCCGCGGCTGCGGGCGCGAGTGCTTCCACAGCAGCACGAGCCGCGATACGACCGCGCACCACGGCCGCATTCGCGCCGCCGATGCCAGCGCCGTCACCGGCGATCGCGATGCCGGCGACCGACGAATTGCCGCTCGCGTCCAGCACGGGCGACCAGCACAATTGCAGATCGTCCCAGCGATGCTCGACACCAGCCGACATCGCGAGATTGACGTTGGGCACGACGCCCTGATGCAGGAGCAGGAGATCCGCAGGAATTGTCTCGCGTTTGCCGCCCGCGACATAGCTGACGCTGGCCAGTTGGCCGTCACCGGCCGCGGCGAGCTCAGTGACGCCCGAGACGACCTGCACCTTGGCCTTGACCTCGCGCATCATCGACAGGCCCTTGGCGAAATAGGGCGAGGTCAGAAAGGCGAAGGCATGAGGCAGCGCCGCAAAGTAATTGCCGCGCTCGGTGGTGTCGAGAATGCGGTCGATGCGGCCGCCGAGGCGCAGAATCTGCGCGGCGAGCAGCCAGAGCAGCGGCCCCTGCCCCGCGATCACGGTGCGTCCGTCCGGCACCAGTGCCGACGACTTGAGCATGGTCTGCGCCGCGCCCGCCGTCATCACGCCCGGCAACGTCCAGCCAGGAATCGGAAACGGCCGCTCCAGCGCGCCGGTCGCGAGGATCACGCGCTTTGCCTTGACGAAGGCGGACGCGCCGCCGATCGAGACGGCGATGTCGAGGTTGCGGTCGAGACTCCAGACCGTCGCGCGGTGGATCACCTCGGCATCGCTCGCGCGCAGCGACTGCACGAGATCTGCACCAACCCAATAATCGGCACCGAGCTGGTTGCGGTCGGTCACGGGCGTCGAGGCGATGGCGCGGAACACCTGGCCGCCGGGTCCGATATTCTCGTCGAGCAGCAGCGTCGAAAGACCGGCTTCGGCGGAGGTCGCAGCGGCAGCGAGGCCGGCAGGGCCGGCGCCGATCACCACGACGTCGTAGTCTTCGCGCTTGGGAGCCACGCTCATCGTCCGATCTCCCGCTTGCCCTTCTGGATCTCGATCTGCATGCCCTCGGCGACGGGCACGAGGCAGCCCTGGCGGTTGCCGACACCGTCGATGGTGACGAGGCAGTCGAAGCACACACCCATCATGCAGTAGGGCAGACGCGGCGCGCCGCTCACCGCGGTGGATCGCCGCGCGTCGCGGTCCGAGGCCAGCAACGCGGCGGAGACGGTGTCACCCTGGCGCGCCGCGACGGCGACGCCGTCGACGAAGATCTGCACCTGAGGGCGCTTGTCCTGTTCGGATCTCTTGAACATGGGGATGCCTCTTGGCTCCTTCTTGAAATCTTTAATAGCCGCTCTTGTTCGCCGCGCTCGTGCCGCCAAACCGGCTGGCCGAGAACGCGCCGACCAGCTCCGGCTCGAGCGCGCCTTGCGCGACCATGCGGGCAATCTCGAAGGCGTGGTTGGAGGCGAGCGTCACGCCGGAATGGCAGCAGGCGACGAAGGCGCCGGGGTGCGTCTCCGACTGGTCGTAGATCGGAAAGCCGTCCTGCGGCATGACGCGGATGCCGGCCCAGCTCCTGACCACGTTGAGCCGCGACAGATGCGGGAACATCCGCTGCGCGCGATCGGCCATCACGCCGCTGATCGAAGGCTTCAACGTCCGTTCGTCGAGCTCGTCCTCCTTGCTGTCGCCGATCATCACCGTGCCCTCGTCGGTCTGGCGGATCGTGGTCAGCGGATGCGGGAGGAACGGCATGGTGCGCTCGGTCACCACGATCTGGCCGCGGGTCGGGCCCATCGGCGCGTAGAGGCCGACCATCGGAGCCAGCGTCTGGTTGGCATTGCCCGCGGCGAGCACGATTTTGGCGGCGCGCAGCTCGCCCTTCGGCGTGGCCAGGCGGAATTCGCCGCCGCTCTTAGTGATCGCCGAGACCGGGCGCTCCGGGAAATAGTCGATGCCGAACGCCTTGAAACCGGTGTGGAAGGCGCGGAAGGTGCGCAGCGAATTGACGTGACCATCGAGCGGACAATAGCTGCCGCCGGAGACCTCTGGGCCGATCAGCGGCAGCGCCTTCTTGATGTCGGAGGGCCGCAACATCTCCATCTTGTAGTCGGCCGCACCGACCTGGTTGTGCATGCGCTTGACGAGCTCGGTGCGCTGACCGAACTCGTCCTCGCCGAGCGTCAGATGAAAGCCGCCGTTCTGCTGCAACGAGACATCCAGGCCGGTCTGCTGCTTCAGCTCGGAAGCAAGCCGCCCCCACGCCTGCGAGGCCTGCACGGTCCAGACCGTATAGGCGGGCATGCCGAGCCCCTTGCTCTGAACCCAGACCAGCGCAAAATTCGCGCGCGAGGCGCGCTTGGTGATGTCGCCTTCGTCGAGCACGGCGACACTCTTGCCGAGCCGGCCGAGGCCCCAGGCAATGGCGGAGCCGAGCAATCCGCCGCCGACCACGGCGACGTCGTAATCCCTGGACATGGGTTCTCCTATCGTCCGGTATCGCCACCCTTGCCGGCGAGCACGCGGTCGAGCCCGTAGAAGCGGTCGAGCAGAATGAGGGCGGTCATGGTGATCGCGATCACGCAGGCCGAGACCGACGTCACCAGCGGATCGATGTTGTCCTGGATGTAGAGGAACATGCGCACCGGCAGCGTCTCGGTGCCGGGTGCCGCGAGAAAGACGGTCATGGTGAGATCGTCGAAAGACTGGATGAAGGCGAGCGCCCAGCCGCTGACGACGCCGGGCAGGATCAGCGGCAGGGTCACGCGACGAAACAGCGTCCAGCCGCCGGCGCCGAGCGAGACTGCTGCCATCTCGACCGTGCGGTCCATACCGGTTGCTGCCGCGAGCGTCAGCCGCAGCGCGAACGGAAACACGATGATGACATGCGCGATGATCAGCGCGGCAAAGCTGCCGCCGAGGCCGGCCGAGGTGAAGAAGCGCAGGAAGGCGATGCCGAGCACGACGTGCGGGATCATCAGCGGCGAGAGGAACAGCGCGGCAAGCGCATCGCGCCCGCGGAAGCGATAGCGCGCGATCGCGAGCGCCGCCGGCACCGCGAACAGCAGCGCGACGAGAGACGACAGCGCACCGAGGCCGAGGCTGACCCAGAAGGCGTGGATGAATTCCGGGTAGTTCGCGATGGTCCTGAACCAGCGCAGCGAGAAGCCGTTGGTCGGCAGCGACAGGAAGCCTTCCGGCGTGAAGGCAACGAGGCACACGACCAGGATCGGCGCCACCATGACGATGACGAAGATGGTGTGGAAGATCAGCGCGAGCGGCCCGTTCCGTCTCATCGGAACACCTCCGCATAGCGGCGCTCGATCAGCGCGTTGCTGCCGACAACGATGAGGACCAGCGCAACGAGAAGGAGCGTCGCGACCGCGGCACCGAGCGGCCAGTTCAGCGTGTTGAGGAATTCGTCATAGGCGAGCGTCGCCGCGACCTTGAGCCGGCGGCCGCCGATGATCGCCGGTGTCGCGAAGGCGCTGGCCGACAGCGAGAACACGATGATCGCGCCCGAGAGCACGCCCGGCATGATCTGCGGCATGATGATGCGGCGGATGATGGTCGCAGGACCGGCGCCGAGCGACATCGCAGCATTCTCGATCTGCGGATCGAGCCGCTGCAGTGCCGCCCACACCGACAGCACCATGAACGGCATCATCACATGTGCGAGCGCGACGACCATGCCGGTTTCGGTGAACATGAAGGGAATGGGGAAACGGATCACGCCGAGCGACATCAGGAGCTTGTTGACGAGCCCGTTGTTGCCGCCGAACAGCAGCGCCCAACCGAGCGTGCGCGCGACGACGGAGATCAGCAGCGGCCCGAGAATGACCAGCAGGAAAAAACTCTTCCAGCGGCCGCTCATGCGGTTGAGGATGTAAGCCTCGGGCGCACCAAGCAATGCGGTGAGCAGCGTGGTGAGAATTGCGATGCGAAACGTCCGCCAGAACATCTCGGCGTAATAGGGATCGGTCGCGATCTCGTGCCAGTTCTTGAGGATGAAGACCGGCTCGATGCCCTTGTACTGGCCCCAATCGTGGAACGACAGCATCACCGTCATTGCGAGCGGAATCAGCAGGACGCCGACGAACAGCATCAAAGCAGGCGCCGTCAACGCCCATGGCGCACGCGCGCTGCGCTCCTCGGCGGCCGCGCTCATGCGCCGGCCCTCGCGCGCACGCTCATATCCTCGGGCCGCCAGGTCAGGCGAACGGCGTCGCCTTCGGCAGGCTGCGCCTTTCCGTCGTTCTGCCGGATCACGATCGCCGGGCCGCACTCGCTGTCGCACTGGAACAGCCAGTGATTGCCCTGGAAGATACGCGTGACGATCTTTGCGCTGAGGCCTGTGTCGCCAAAGCCGATTCTTTCGGGGCGAACGCTGACGGTCACGGGACCGCCAAGCCCGGCCGGCGCCGGTGCACGCCAGGAGCCCGCCATCAGTTGCGTCGGCGAGACGGTCCGGTCGATCGTGCCGGCAAAGTCATTGGTCTTGCCCAAAAACTGCGAGACGAAAGCCGAGGCCGGTCTCTCGTAGGTTTCCTGCGGGGTGCCGATCTGCTCGATCTTGCCCTCGCTCATCACAACGATGCGGTCGGACAGCGACATCGCCTCGTTCTGGTCGTGGGTGACGAGGATCGTGGTGGTGCCGATGGTGCGCTGGATCTGGCGCAGCTCGATCTGCATCTCCTCCCGCAACTTGGCGTCGAGGTTGGACAGCGGCTCGTCGAGCAGCAACACGCTCGGCTTGATCACCAGCGCGCGCGCCAGCGCGACGCGCTGCTGCTGGCCGCCGGACATGCGGCGGGGATGGCGGTCCTCGTAACCGGCAAGGCCGACCATCGCGAGCGCGGCGCGAACGCGTTCGGCCCGTTCGTTGCGCGGCACGTTACGCATCTCCAGGCCAAAGGCGACGTTCTCCGCCGCGGTCATGTGCGGAAACAGCGCATAGCTCTGGAACACGATCCCGAGGCCACGCTTGGCCGGATGGATCGCGGTCAGGTCCTTGCCCTCGAGGCGGATCGCGCCGCGCGTGGGATCGAGGAAGCCCGCGATCATCTGCAGCGTGGTGGTCTTGCCGCAGCCGGACGGGCCGAGGAAGGAGATGAACTCCCCCTTCCCCACCGACAGGCTGAAGTCGTCGACCACAGTCTGCGCACCGAACTGCTTTGCGACCCGATCGAGCTCAAGATAAGCCATCACGCTGTCTCCGCTGCGACCGGTCAGCGCTCGACCTCGCGATTCCAGCGCTTGGTCCACTCCTCGCGCTTCTCGTTGATCACGGTCCAGTCCGGATTGTAGAGCTTGGCCGCGCGCTCGCCGATCGGCGCCATCTTGCCGAGCTCCGGCGGCACCTTCAGCGATTTCAGCACCGGGCCGTAGCCGTAATCCTTCAGCATCACGAGCTGGATCTTGGGATCGAGCAGCATCTTGACGAAGTTTGAGGCCAGCGGTGAGGCGTTCGGCTTGTTGATCGGACACGCCGTCGTCAGCAGCGTCGCGGCGCCTTCCTTGGGATAGACGAAGTCGACGGGGAAGCCGGTGTTGGCAAAGCTCTGCACGCGGCCGGTGCCCCACACCGCGATCACGGCCTGACCGGACTGGAACAGCTCGGTCATCTTGCCCGGCGACGGCTCATAGGCGAGCACGTTCGGATTGATCTCTTCCTTGAAGATCTTGAAACCGGAATCGACGTTGGACTCGCCGCCGCCGTTCATCTTCGACAACATCACCAGCGCTTCGAGACCATAGGTGTTGTTGATCGGCGGGATCACGAGCTGTTTGGCGTATTTGGTGTCCTTCAGGTCGTTCCACGAGGTCGGCGGCGCCCAGCCTTTCTCGGCGAACACCTTGGTGTTGTACATCAGCCCGGTCGCGACGATACCGATCGCAACGGCACGATCGTCCTTGAAGCGCGCGGTGTCGTAGAGATCGGCCGGCAGGCCATCGAGCTTGCCGCAGAAGCCGAGCTGGATCGCCTGGTACATCGGGCCGTCGTCGACGATGGCGACGTCGATCTGCTGGTTGCCCTTCTGCGCCTGGAGCTTTGCCAGCGTGTCGGTGGAGTTGCCGGCGACGTATTCGACCTTGACGCCGTTCTCCTTCTCGAAGGCCGGGATCACCTCGTCGCGGATGGTCTTCTCGAACGAGCCGCCATAGCCGGCGACATAGAGCGTCTTTTGCTGGGCCGAGGCGGCTGAGGGGGCGGCAATGAGCGCCGCGATGCTGACCGCTGTCAGGAGGCGAAGAGTCTTCATTTGGACCGATCTCCAATACCGGAATGAGGTGACGTGCCGACGAGTCTCGCTGGCTGAAGCGCGTTGCCGCATTCCCTTCCGCGCCAATCCGTTTCCGATCAGGGCTCCGGCCCCCATTCGGCGGATTTGGCGCGATCTGGAGGTTTGAATCCCTCCAATCTGCCGAAAAAGCGGGCTGACTCCAGTCCTGATGAAAAAGATCGCAGACGTATACTTCCATCGTCCAATGAATAATGGCACCCTCTGCATACCAGAATGTTATGAATGGAATTCGGGATGGCGCGGATCAATTCGCGGCAGGTGGAGGCCTTCCGGGCGACGATGCTGACCGGCAGCGTCACCGAGGCGGCGAAGCTGATGGTGGTGACGCAGCCGGCGGTGAGCCGGTTGCTGCGCGACCTCCAGGCGCTGCTCAAGATGGAGCTGTTCGAGCGGCGCGGCACCGGCCTCGTGCCGACCGCCGCGGCGATGGCGCTCTACACCGAGGTCGAGCGCTCCTTCGTCGGTCTCGAACGCATCACCGCGGCTGCGGAAGAAATCCGCGGCCGCCGCACCGGCTCGTTGCGGATCGCGGCGCTGCCGGCGCTGGCAAATGGATACTTGCCGCGTCTCGCCGGACATTTCCTGATGGAGCGGCCGAACCTCAACCTCGCCTTCTTCGGCGTGATCTCGCCGATCGTGGTCGACTGGGTACTGAACAATCAATGCGACATCGGCTTTGCCGAGGTGCCGATCGCGCATTCCGGCCTGCCGAGCCAGCGGCTGCCGGCATTGGCTCGCGTCGCGGTGCTGCCGACCGGCCATCGCCTCGCAGAGAAAGAAGTGCTGGAGCCGCGCGATTTCGAGGGCGAGACCTTCATCTCGCTGTCGGCGGGATCGTCGAGCCGGCATCTCGTCGACCAGGTCTTCCACCGCCACGATGTCCGCCGCGTGCTGCGCGTCGAGACCACGCTGTCGGAAATCATGTGCGGCATGGTCTCGTCCGGGCTCGGCGTCTCGATCTGCGATCCCTTCACCGCGCAGGAATTTGCAACGCGCGGCGTCGTCGTGCGCCGCTTCCTGCCGCGCATCGATTTCGAATTCTCCGCGGTCTTTCCAGCGCAGCGCAGCCCCTCGCCGGTGGCGCTGGATCTGGTCGAGACCATGCGCAAGGCGCTCACCGAATTCGACGAACGGCTCGCGCGCATGACTGATTGCTTGCACTGATGAGGCCGATCTCCTACCTGAGGACACATGGCACGCATCACCATCATCGAGACCGGACGGGTCCCGCAAAAATATCGCGAGCGTCACGGCTCGTTCCCGGACATGTTCGAGCGGATGGTCCAGGCCGAGGATCCGAACGCGACGGTGGACGTCGTCAGCATCCCGAATGGCGATGCGCTTCCCGATCCGCGCAACCTCGAAGCCGTGCTGATCACCGGCGCGGCGGCCGGGGTCTATGACGGGCTCGACTGGATCGCGCCGCTCGAAGACTTCGTCCGCACCGCCTACGCCAACAAGACGCCGATGGTCGGCGTCTGCTTCGGCCACCAACTGATCGCGCAGGCGCTCGGCGGCACCGTGCGCAAGTCGGAGAAAGGCTGGGGCATCGGGCGGCACGTCTATCGCGTGCTGCCGGAGAACGGCGTCGTCGATGGCGAAGCGGTCGCGATCGCGGCCTCACATCAGGATCAGGTGATCGAGCCGCCGCAGGGCGCACTGACAATTCTCTCCTCGGACTTCACCCCGCATGCCGGCCTGCTCTACGCCAACGGCGCGACGCTGACCGTGCAGCCGCATCCGGAGTTCGACGTTGGGTTTGCGGAAGTGTGTTGTGAGTTGCGCGACGGCAAGGCGCCGGACGATGTCGTGGCAACGGCGAGGGCATCGTTGGCGGAGCCGATGGACAACGCGAAGCTCGGCGGGGCGATTACGCGGTTCTTGGCGAAGCGCGCGGCGACCTAAAATTTAGTTCGCAACAGTCACCGCACCACGGCTTCTTCCCTTCTCCCCTTGCGGGAGAAGGTGGCGCGAAGCGCCGGATGAGGGATTCCATCCGCACGCTAGACTACTCGTGAGGGTAGATACCCCTCACCCGTCTCGCCGCTTACGCGGCGAGCCCCCCTCTCCCGCAAGGGGAGAGGGTGCAGTGCGCTTGCCGCGCTATCTCGCGAAGGTCAAAACGGATCCGTCCCCAGCCCCGGCACGTCGGCCGGCCGCGGGCCCGGCGCGGCCCAATGAAACCGGCGGTCCTTCTCCGCAATCGCGATGTCGTTGATCGACGCTTCGCGCCGCTTCATCAAGCCGTGCTCGTCGAACTCCCACTGCTCGTTGCCGTAGGAGCGATACCACTGGCCCTTTCCATCATGCCATTCGTACTGGAAGCGCACCGCGATGCGGTTGCCGTCGAAGGCCCAGAGATCCTTGATCAGGCGGTAGTCGTGCTCTTTCTCCCATTTGCGGGTGAGGAACGCGACGATGGCTTCGCGACCCTGGAACACTTCGGAGCGGTTACGCCAGCGGCTGTCCTCGGTATAGGCGAGCGACACCTTCACTGGATCGCGCGAATTCCAGGCATCCTCGGCCATGCGCGCCTTTTGCGCGGCGGTCTCACGGGTGAAGGGTGGAAGCGGCGGGCGCGACATGGTGGCCTCATCAGTTGGTGGCGGCCGCAAATCTATCCCCGTACGCGGTGGAGTCGATAGGCTGTCACCTATCGGCCGATCACTTATCGGGCGATCAGGAAATCAAATCGGCTTTCATCAGCGCACGAATTGATTTCGGGATTGGCTGGGCGCGGCCGCCGCTGATGAAGGCGACGCGGACCTCGGCCTTAACCAGCACGTCGTCGCCGCGTCGCACTTCCTGCGCCAGCATGATCGAGGCGCCCTTCACCGCAATCGGCCACGTCACGACATCGAGCACGTCGTCCATCCGTGCGGGCTTGAGGAAGTCGAGGTGCATCGAGCGCACGACGAAGGCGAATCCGACGCCTTCGGTCTCGACCTGCTCGAACAGCGCCTGCTGCTCGGCGCCCATCAGCCTGAGATGATTGGTACGCCCGCGCTCCATGTAGCGCAGATAATTGGCGTGATAGACGATGCCGGAGAAATCCGTGTCCTCGTAATAGACGCGGACCTGCATGTGATGGCGGCCGTCGCGGATCTCGCCGTCGAGATGGGCAGTCACGTCGCAGGCCTCTTGGCTTTTTGCTACCGGCCCGTTTTGCGCAAAAACGGCCGGCCGCGCAAGCGTGTCAGGATACGACCGGGGCCGCCCGCCCCAGCGTCACCTCGACGATCTCAGGCGGTACGCCGACGCGGATCGGCATCAAGCTGCAACCGAGGCCGCCGGAGATGATGACGTCGCATTTCATCCTGACATGACCATAGGCGAGCTTGCCGCTATTCGGACCCCGAACGGCCGGCGACCAGCCGAGCAGGCGGACCTGGCCGCCATGGGTGTGGCCGGACAGTTGCAGCGCGACGCGCGCCGGCACGCGCCAGGCGATGTTGGGCTCATGCGCGAGCAGGATGATTGGCGCGTCGTCGGTGACTTTCGCCAGCGTGCCCTCGAGATCGTCGGCACCGAACCGCGCCACACTCCGGAAACGCTGCGCCGGCGCAAAGGCGAGCTGATCGCCGAGACCGGCGAGCCAGAAGGAGCGGCCGTCCTTGGTGAGGCGCACGGCGTCGTTCTCGTAGACCGGAATGCCGGCCGCCTCCAGCGCGCGATGCGCGACGGTCGGCCCGCGGCCGGCCCGCTGCACGGTCCGGTCGTCCCAATAATCGTGATTGCCCATGACGGCATGCACGCCGAGCGGTGCCTTGAGGCCGGACAGCACCCTCGCCCATTCGCTCGACGGAATGATGCGCGTGACCTGATGAACGCCGGCGACATAATCGCCGAGCAGCACGATGAGATCGGCATTCAACGCGTTGGTGCGGTCGACGATCGCTTCGATCCGCTCCAGCGACATCCAGGGATCGCAGGCATGGATGTCGGCGACCGCCGCGATCTTCAGCCGAAGATCCGCCGGCCATTGCCGCGGGGTCGGATGATAGCGGGTGACGCGGAGCCGCATCGGCTCGACACCGACGCCATAGGCGGCGGTCGAGACGCCGAGAGCGGACAGGCCACCGATGGACCGGATGAGATGACGACGCGAGATCATGGAAGCCCGAACGTGATGCACTTTCTTGATGCGGCCCGATTGAAGCGGAATTGGGGTGCGCTGGTGCAGACCGTCCGCATCCTCGTGCAAATTGCCTGCACAAAGATTACCGGAAGTTCATGACAACCGGACCCTTTCGACGCGATCAGTCGTCGCTCTCGTCCGTGCCGAACAGGCCGAACTGTGCCGCCGCATCGCGCGAGGGCTCGGCGATGCCGAGATGGCGGAAGGCGTGCGAGGTAAGCAACCGGCCGCGCGGGGTGCGCTGGAGATAGCCGCACTGGATGAGATAAGGCTCGATGATGTCCTCGATCGCATCGCGCGGCTCGGACAGCGCTGCGGCCATCGTCTCGACCCCGACCGGGCCGCCGCCATAGTTGAGCGCGATGGTCGAGAGGTAGCGGCGGTCCATGGCGTCCAGGCCCGCCGCGTCGACCTCGAGCGCGCTCAGCGCGTGGTCGGCGATCTTGCGGTCGATCTTGTCGGCATTGGCGGCCGAGGCGAAATCGCGCACGCGGCGGAGCAGACGGCCGGCGATGCGCGGCGTGCCGCGGGCGCGGCGCGCAATCTCGTTGGCGCCATCAGTGCTCATGCCGACATTGAGCACGCGGGCGCCGCGCGTGACGATGCTCTCGAGCTCCTCGATGGTGTAGAAATTGAGCCGGACCGGAATGCCGAAACGGTCGCGCAAGGGATTGGTGAGCAGGCCGGCGCGTGTGGTGGCGCCGACGAGGGTGAATTTCGACAGCTCGATCTTCACCGAGCGCGCCGCCGGCCCCTCGCCGATGATGAGGTCGAGCTGAAAGTCCTCCATCGCGGGATAGAGCACTTCTTCGACCGCGGGACTGAGGCGATGGATCTCGTCAATGAAGAGCACGTCGCGCTCTTCGAGATTGGTCAGCAGCGCTGCGAGATCGCCGGCCTTGGCGATCACGGGGCCTGATGTCGCGCGAAAGCCGACGCCGAGCTCCTTCGCCACGATCTGCGCCAGCGTGGTCTTGCCGAGGCCGGGAGGACCGACGAACAGCACGTGGTCCAGCGCCTCGCCGCGCTTGCGCGCCGCCTCGATGAAGATCGAGAGGTTCTTGCGCGCCTGCTGCTGGCCGACGAAGTCGGACAGCGACTGTGGACGCAGCGCAGTGTCGCCGACATCGTCGCTACGGCGCTCGGGCGAGACCATGCGGTTGGCCTTGGGATCGCTCATTTCGAGAGCTCCTTCAGGCCGAGGCGGATGAGCTGCGCCGTCTCGGCGCTTTCACCCGCGCTGCGCGATGCCGATGCGATGGCCGCGGCGGCCTGCGGCTGGCCGTAACCGAGATTGACCAGGGCGGAGATCGCATCTGCAACGGGGCGCGGCGCGCGCTGATCGTCGACGGCGCCGGCGAGATGCACCACGGCCGGATCGACACTGGCGAAGGCCGGCGCCTTGTCCTTCAATTCGGTGACGATACGCTCGGCCACCTTGGGGCCGACGCCGGGCGTGCGCGCCACCGCGGCCTTGTCGCGGAGCGCAATGGCGTTGGCGAGATCGGAAGGCTGCAGCGTGCCGAGCACGGCGAGCGCGACCTTGGCACCGACGCCCTGCACGGTCTGGAGCAGACGAAACCATTCGCGCTCCTGGTCGGTCCGGAAGCCGAACAGCTTTATCTGATCTTCGCGGACGTAGGTCTCGATCGACAGCACGGCCGCTTCACCCGGCGAAGGCAGATGCTGCAACGTGCGGGAGGAACAGTGCACCTGATAGCCGACGCCGCCGACGTCGAGAATCACAAAATCCTCGCCGTAGGAATCGATCAGGCCCTTGAGCTTGCCGATCATAGTCCCGCCACCTTTAGCCGGAGCGCCGTGCTTTGGCGGTGGTGAGCGTGAGTGATGGCGATGGCGAGCGCGTCGGCAGCGTCCGCGGACGGCGGCTCGGCTTTCGGCAGCAATATCTTCAGCATCATCGCGATCTGTTGCTTGTCGGCGTGGCCGGCGCCGACCACGGTCTTCTTGACCTGGTTCGGCGCATATTCGGCGACAGAGATGCCGAACATTGCAGGCGCCAGCATGGCGACGCCGCGGGCCTGGCCGAGCTTCAGCGTCGCAACGCCGTCCTTGTTGACAAAAGTCTGCTCGACCGCGGCTTCGATCGGCTTGTGATCGGACAGAACGGCCGCAAGCCCTTCATGGATCGCGAGCAGCCGGCTCGACAGCGGCAGATCGTCCCGCGGCTCCACCGAACCGCAAGCGACGTAGATCAATCGGTTGCCCTCAGCCTCGATCACGCCCCAGCCGGTGCGGCGCAGGCCGGGGTCAATGCCGATGATGCGGACGGGGCCACGAATCGGGAGCGCGGTCATGGGCCAGTGATAGCGGCTGGCTGCGATGGGGGAAACAGAAACAGAACGGAAGTAACAGGGGAAGTGGGATGTCTCGGGTGAGCAGGGCTGCCCACTTCATACTCCGTCGTCATACCCCGCGAAGGCGGGGTATCCAGTACGCCGCGGCTTCTCCGTATCCGCTGGCGCCTCTGGAATACTGGATCGCCCGCCTTCGCGGGCGATGACAGCGGTGGATGAGGCTACCGGACGGCCTAGCCGCCCATCTTCGCGACCAGCGCGTCCGACACCTCGAAATTGGCGTAGACGTTCTGGACGTCGTCGTGCTCGTTGAGCAGGTCCATCAGCTTGAGCAGCTTTTCGCCGGTCTCGTCGTCGACGGCGACCGTGTTCTGCGGCTTCCAGATCAGCGCGGCCTTGCGCGGCTCGCCGAACTTGGCCTCCAGCGCCTTGGCGACGTCGCGATAGCTCTCGGTCGAGGCGTAGATCTCGTGACCGCCTTCGCCGGAGACGACGTCGTCGGCACCGGCCTCGATCGCGGCATCGAGCACCGCATCGTCATCGGCGACGCTGCGGTCGTATTCGATGATGCCGGTGCGGTCGAACATGAAGGAAACCGAGCCGGTTTCGCCGAGATTGCCGCCCGACTTGGTGAAGAAGGAGCGGATGTCGGAGGCGGCGCGATTGCGGTTGTCGGTCAGCGCCTCGACGATGACGGCGACGCCGCCCGGGCCATAACCTTCGTAGCGGATCTCGTCATAGTTCTCGCCGTCGCTGCCGAGCGCCTTCTTGATGGCGCGCTCGATATTGTCCTTCGGCATGTTCTCCTGGCGCGCGGCGATCACGGCGGCGCGCAGGCGCGGGTTCATGGCGGGGTCGGGCGTGCCGAGCTTGGCGGCGACGGTGATTTCCCGCGCCAGCTTGCCGAACAGCTTCGACTTCTGCGCATCCTGCCGCCCCTTGCGGTGCATGATGTTCTTGAATTGGGAATGTCCGGCCATGCGTGGTCTCGTAAAGGAATCGTGCGCCAAGGTGAGCTTAGGGAAGCGCGGCCTTATAGGCCCTCCACCCACCGGAATGAAAGAGGCTCTACGACTTTAAGGTAATACCGTACGGCCCCCTGCCTAGAGGTCAGGCACCGTTAACCCTGATTTCATTCCGGATTGCGAAAATAGCGCCTGACCGTTCCCCGACAAGAGAAACCCGATGGCGTTCGGACTATTTCGGAAGCGTCTGCCGGATACGGCTGCGCCTGCGGTCGCCCCGCAGACTGTGCAGCCGGCGGCCCATTCCGAGCCCGCCCCGGCCGCTGAGGGCGATTCGGCGCGGGAAATCCTGGAACTGCTGGAACTCGAGCTCGGGGCGATGATTCGCCAGCTCGAGCGCGCCGCCAATTCGGTGGCCGGCGGCGCCGAGGCGACCGCCGCGACGCTGGCCGACATCCGCGACCGCACCGACGCCCTCACCGGCCGCACCAACGCCGCGCAGTCGACCGCCTCGACCTTCGCTCATGCCGCCGACAAATTCACCCAATCCGCGCAAGGCATCGGCGCCCAGGTCCGCGCGGCCGCCAAGCTCGCCGATGAGGCCAGCACCGCGGCGCAGGAAGCCCGCGCCAATGTCGACCGCCTGCGCGAGTCCTCCGCGGCGATCGGCAACGTCGTCAACCTGATCGCGCAGATCGCGCGGCAGACGACGCTGCTCGCGCTCAACTCGACCATCGAGGCCGCGCGTGCGGGCGCGGCCGGCAAGGGCTTTGCGGTCGTCGCCACCGAGGTGAAGGCGCTCGCGGTCCAGACGCAAGGCGCCACGGAAGAGATCTCGAAGAAGATCGACGCGCTGCAGCGCGATGCCGCCGGCTCCGCCGACGCCGTGCACCGCATCTCGCAGGCGATCGAAGCGATCCGTCCGGTGTTCGACACCGTCAACGGGGCGGTCGCCGAGCAGAACGCCACAACGAGCGAAGTCTCCGGCAATGCCGCCAGCGCCTCGGAGTTCATCATCTCGGTCGGCGAGAGCGCAGCCGAGATCGACGCCGCGACCAAGGCCGCCGAGACCCATGGCGAGAACGTCGCCAGCGCCGGCAAGGCGGTCACCACCTTCGCGCAGAAGCTGAAATCGCGCTGCGCCGTGCTGCTGCGCCAGAGCGAGCACGACGATCGCCGCAAGACCGAGCGGCTGCCCTGCCATCTCAAATTCGAGACGTCGCGCGGCGTGATGCCGGTCTACGAGATTGCGATGGACGGCGTGCTGATCGGCGGCGCCGACGCTGGGCGGCTGGCACCGCACACGATGATCGAAGGCAACCTCGAAGACGTCGGCGCCTGCCGCCTGCGCGTGATCGAGCAGTCCAAGGCCGGCGCCCGCGCGCAGTTCATTGCCCCCAATGCCGAGCTCTCCGAGAAGATCGAGGACAGGCTCTGGTCGATCCACGAGGAGAACACCGAGTTCGTCACCCGCGCCATGGAAGCGGGCAACGCGCTGACCCAGATCTTCGAGCAGGCGCTTGCGCGCGGCGAGGTCAAGGTCGACGATCTCTTCGACACCGATTACGCGGACATCGCCGGCACCAATCCGCAGCAATACCGCACCCGCTATCTGGACTGGGCCGACCGCGCGCTGCCGCCGTTCCAGGAGGCCTTCCTCGCCAAGGACCCGCGCATGGCGTTCTGCGCCATGGTCGACCGCAACGGCTTCCTGCCCGTGCACAACAAGATCTATTCGCATCCGCAGCGGCCGGGCGATATCGCCTGGAACACGGCCAACAGCCGCAACCGACGGATCTTCAACGATCCGGCGGGGCTCGCCGCCGCGCGCAACCTGCGATCGTACCTGGTCCAGAGCTATGCGCGCGACATGGGCAACGGGAACACCGTCATGATGCGCGAGATCGACGTGCCGATCCGCGTGCAGGGCCGGCACTGGGGTGGATTCCGCACCGCCTACAAGCTCTAGGGCATGGTCCGAAAAAGTGGGCTGCGGTTTTTCGACGAGACCATGCTCACACAAAAAACCTGGGCGCGAAAAACCAAGGCGCAAATTGCGCCTTGTGCACGCTCAGGCAAGACGCCAGCCGCGAATCATCCTTTAACGTCGGAGTTGGAATGGGAATGCCGCGGGGGGCCGGCGTACGGCTCCGACTGGAGGACCCTTAAGACATGTCCGTCGCACAACTTGCAGTTATGGACACCGGCTCCAACCGGACGCTGGCTGAACGGCTGATCGACCAGCTCGCCGACCGCATCGGCGGCCTCGGCGTCGAGCTCGCCGATATTGCCGGCAACGTCCAGGAAGTCGCAAACCGCGTCGCCAACCAGTCGGAACGGTTCCACCATCTCCAGAAGACGGCGGAGACGATGGTCTCGGCCAATCACGACATAGCCAACGCATCACAGGCGGTGCAGTCGACGACGTCGGCCGCGGTCGGCGAGATCGCGCAGTCGCGCAGCGCAGTCGACACCGCCGTCAGCCACATCTCCGAGCTGGTCGCAGCCGTCGAACGTATCGAGGCTCGCTTGAGCGCGGTCGGCTCGGCGCTGGCGCAGGTCGCAAAAGTGTCCGGCTCGATCGAGGCGATCGCCAAGCAGACCAACCTGCTCGCGCTGAACGCGACCATCGAAGCCGCGCGCGCCGGCAATGCCGGCCGCGGCTTTGCGGTGGTCGCGAGCGAGGTGAAGAATCTCGCTGAAGCCACCCGCCAGGCCACGCATCAGATCTCCGACACCGTGCGCGACCTCGACGGCCAGATCGAAGGCCTGATCGGCGAGAGCAGCGACGCCTCGCAGCGCGCCAAGACCGCAGGCGAAGGCGCCCAGCAGATCTCCGGCATCATCTCGCGCGTCCAGCAGGGCTTCGCCTCGGTGGAAGCGGAGATCGACAGCGTCACGCGCGCGGCGACCTCCAATCTCGGGCACTGCGACACCGTCATCAGCGAGCTCAACGAGCTCGCCAAAGGCGTCGACCTCTCCTCGCGCGATCTCAAGAACGCCGACCAGCGCGTGACAAAGCTGCTCGACACCTCCGAAACGCTGATCGCGCTGATCGCCGACAGCGGCGTCGAGACCTCGGACGCGCCGCTGATCCGCGTCGTCGTCGAGACCGCCAAGCGCATCTCGGCCGAGTTCGAGGCCGCCATCGACCGCGGCGAGATCACGCTCGACCAGCTCATGGACGAGAACTACCGGGAGATCCCCGGCACCGATCCCAAGCAGTACAAGACGCACTATGTCGACTTCACCGACCGCGTGCTGCCCGCGATCCAGGACCCGATCCAGAAATCCGATCCCCGCATCGTGTTCTGCGTCGCCTGGGCCAGGGGCGGCTATTTGCCGACCCACAATCCGAACTACCGCCTGCCGCAGGGCAAGGACCCGGTCTGGAATAACGCCAACTGCCGCAACCGCCGCCTGTTCACCGACCGCGCGGTGAAGAAGGTCGCGGCCAACACAAAACCCTTCCTGCTGCAGACCTATCGCCGCGACATGGGCGGCGGGCAGTTCGTACTGATGAAGGACCTGTCCTCGCCGATCGTGATCCGCGGCAGGCACTGGGGCGCATTCCGGATGGGTTTTCGGCAGGGCTGACGACCGCTGCTGCGGGCCTTGAATCAAAACCTCGAAAACAACCCCATGCACAGTAGCCGGGGCGGGAGGAATCAGCGGCTTGCAGTCGGCGGGCCTGGCGCGGCTTGACCCGTCGGGCAAAACAGGCGCATAATGCTATTATTCCGAAATTGCCATGCGCTCCTCTCCCTTCTCCCCTTGCGGGAGAAGGTGGCATAGGCGGCCTCTGGCCGCCGTTCTTGGGAACGCCGAAGCGAAGCTTCGGCTATGGCGCCGGATGAGGGGTCTCTATCAGCGCGCAAGGCTGCCTCGGAATAAGAGAGGATCATACGCGGAGACAGCCCCCTCACCCGAGTGAGTCTGCGTCTACTGACATCGCTGCCCTCTCCCGAAAGGGGAGAGGGCACAACAACAAGCCGTCGCGATTGATTTCATCGGGGTGCCACCCCTGCCTTTCCCAATCGCACGAATTTCGACATCGCATGATTTTGCGCATTCGCACGACGATCTGCGGCGCGCGCGACGAAAATGCGTCAAAACATGACGATTATCATATCAATTAGCCCAGAACGCGTGCTGCGATCGCCGCACAAATTCGTGAACGTCATGGCCGGGCGCTGCGTTCGCGCAAATATGCATTGCCGGAAATGTCGGTGCTTCTTCGTTTCGCATCGATATGATTATGGTCGCGCGCAAATCGCCGACGCCGTAAGCGCTCGTCGAGCAAGGGGATGCACATGGCAACGACACTCACCATCAACGGCGAACAAAAATCCTTCGACGCGCCACCTGAAATGCCCTTGCTGTGGGTGCTGCGCGACATTCTCGGGATGACCGGCACCAAGTTCGGCTGCGGTATCGCGCAATGCGGCGCCTGCACGGTGCATGTCGACGGCAAGGCGGTGCGCTCCTGCGTGCTGCCCGTCAGCGCGGTCGCGAACCGGGCCGTCACCACCATCGAGCATGTCGGCAACACGCCTGCGGGTGCGAAGGTGCAGAAGGCCTGGCTGGATGCCGAAGTGATCCAGTGCGGCTATTGCCAGTCCGGCCAGATCATGGCCGCCGCCGCGCTGCTGGCGGCAACGCCCAATCCTGATGATTCCGACATCGACGCGGCGATGGCCGGCAACATCTGCCGCTGCGGCACCTATGTCCGCATCCGCGAGGCCATCAAGCACGCCGCCAACGGCAAGCAATCTTGAGGTCCGCCATGAATGCACACAATAGCGTCTCCCGCCGCTCACTCCTGACCGGCGGCCTCGCCACCGGCTTCCTGCTCGCCTTCCATCTGCCGCTGCGCGCCGCCGGCAAGGAGCCGGTGCAACGCGATGTGACGGACGGCAAATTCGCGCCCAACGCCTTCATCCGCATCGACGAGACCGGCCGCACCGTGCTGATGATGCCGCAGGTCGAGATGGGACAGGGCACCTACACGTCGATCTCGGCCGTGATCGCCGAAGAGCTGGATGCCGACTGGAGCAAGGTCGAGGTGCAGCACGCCCCGCCCAACGACAAGCTCTACGGCAACCCGACCTTCGGACTGCAGGTCACCGGCAATTCCAACTCGATCCGCGCCTGGTGGCTGCCGCTGCGCAAGGCCGGCGCCACCGCCCGCGCCATGCTTGTGCAGGCCGCAGCCACCCAGTGGGGCGTCGACGCTGCAAGCTGCACCGCGTCGAAGGGCGAGGTCGCGCATGCCGCAAGCGGCCGCAAGCTCGGCTACGGCGAACTGGCGCTCGCCGCCCAGGGCCAGACACCGCCGAAGGACGTCGCGATCAAGGATCCCAAGGATTTTGTCCTCATCGGCCAGCCGCTGAAGCGGCTCGACACGCCTGACAAGGTCAACGGCAAGGCGCTCTACGGCATCGACGCGATCCTGCCCGGCATGAAGATCGCCGCAATCGCCAATTGCCCTGTGTTCGGCGGCAAGGTCGGCAAGGTCGATGACAGTGCAGCGATGAAAGTCGCCGGCGTGCGCAAGGTCGTCGTGCTCGACGACGCCGTCGGCGTCATCGGCGATCACATGTGGGCGGCCAAGAAAGGTCTCGAAGCGCTCAAGATCGAGTGGAACGAAGGCCCGAACGCGAAAATCACCACCAAGGACGTCTGGGACGACCTGCGCAAGGCCAGCGAGAAGGATGGTGCCGTCGCAAAATCCACCGGCGACATCGGCAGGGCGCTCGCCAGCGGCGACAGGTTCGAGGCGGCCTACGAGCTGCCGTTCCTGGCACATGCGTCGATGGAGCCGATCAACGCCACCGTCCACGTCAGGCCGGATGCCTGCGAGATCTGGACCGGCACGCAGATCATGACGCGCGTGCAGTCGGAGGCGGCGAAGGCCGCCGGTGTTCCGGTCGACAAGGTGATCGTCAACCAGCATCTGCTCGGCGGCGGCTTTGGCCGCAAGCTCGAGCCGGACATGGTGGTCGCGGCGGTGAAAATTGCAAAGCAGGTCGACTATCCCGTGAAGGTGATATGGACCCGCGAGGAGGACATCCAGCACGACGTCTATCGTCCGGTCTATCGCGACCAGATCACGGCATCGCTGGTCGACGGCAAGATTGCGGGGTGGAAATACAAGGTCGCCGGCTCCGCGGTGCTGGCGCGCTGGCTGCCGCCGGCGTTCCAGAAGGGCATCGACATCGACGCGATCGACGCGGCGGTGGACGCGCCATACGACTTCGCCAACTTCCACGTCGAATATGTCCGCGCCGAGCCGCTGTCGGTGCCGACCGGCTTCTGGCGCGGCGTCGGCCCGAACAACAACGTGTTCGCGGTCGAATGCGCGATGGACGAGCTCGCGCGCAAGGCGGGCAAGGACCCGATCGAGTTCCGCAAATCCATGCTGACGAAGAACCCGCGCATGCTCGCGGTGCTGAACCAGGTCGCCGAGAAATCCGGCTGGGGTCAGCCGCTGCCGCCGCGCGTTGGCCGCGGCGTCTGCGTGCAGCCGTCATTCGCAAGCTTCATCGCGTCCGTGGTCGAAGCGGAGATCGACGACTTCGGCGAGATCGTGCTCCGCCGCGTCACCTCGGTGGTCGACACCGGCATCGCGGTCAACCCCGATACGGTGAAGGCGCAGATCGAGGGTGGCCTGATCTTCGGCCTCACCGCCGCGCTCTATGGCGAGATCACCATCGACAAGGGCCGCGTGCAGCAGTCGAATTTCCACGACTACCGCATGATGCGCATCAAGGAGACGCCGAAGATCGATGTCACCGTCGTGAAAAGCGGCGAGGCGCCGGGCGGCATCGGCGAGGCCGGCGTCAATGCCGGACCTCCGGCGCTGCGCAACGCGATTTACGCTGCAACCGGCGTGGCGCTACGGCGCCTGCCCATCGATCGGAAACTGCTGGCTGCGGGGAAGAAGGCATGAGCGGCAAGATGCGTATCCTCGGAAGCCTCGTCGTCATCGCCGTCGTCGTAGCAGGACTCGGCGTCTTCCTCATCCGCAGGCCCGGCCCGCTCGACTTTGCCGGCGGCACCAAGGTGGCGCCGGCGGATTACCGCGCCGGCAAGCCGACCGGCGTGCCGGCCAAGCTGGAGAAAGCGAGCCTGGTCGAGCGCGGCGAATATCTCGCCAAGGCCGCCGATTGCATGGTCTGCCACACCAAGCCGGGCGAGAAGGACTATTCCGGCGGCCTCGCCTTCAAGCTGCCGTTCGGCACGCTCTATTCAACCAACATCACGCCGGACAAGGACACCGGCATCGGCAATTACAGCGACCAGGACTTTCTGAACGCGGTCCAGCACGGCCAGCGCCGTGACGGCGCCCGGCTCTATCCGGCGATGCCGTACACGTCTTACACGTTCATGACCGACGAGGACGTGCTGGCGGTGAAGGCCTATCTGTTCAGCCTGCCTGCGGTGCGCGCCAAGGCGCCCGAGAACACGCTGTCGTTCCCGTTCAACCAGCGCTGGGCGATGATTGTCTGGTCGGCCGTGTTCAATCCGGACACGCGCTTCACGCCCGATACTTCGAAAAGCCCGGAATGGAACAGAGGCGCGTATCTCGCCGAGGCGCTGGCGCATTGCGGTGAGTGCCACACGCCGCGCAATCTCGGCTTCGCGCTGGATAACCGCAAGAAGTTCGCCGGCGCGATCACAGCGGGCTGGCGCGCCTTCAACATCTCTTCCGACAAGGCGACGGGTCTCGGCAACTGGAGCGACCAGGATCTGATCTCCTATCTGTCGCTCGGCCACGCGCCGGGCCACGGCTCGGCGTCGGGCCCGATGGGCGAAGCGGTCGACCACAGCTTCAGCCAGTTCGCGCCCGAAGACATCAGCAGCATCGTTGCCTATTTGCGCAGCGTGCCGCCGCAGCCCTCGCCCGACCTGCCCGCCACCACAGCGCCAGTCGCGCCCGCCTCGCACAAGGAAGGCGTGACTGCAGATGCGCGCGGCAAGAAGGTGTTTGCCAGCGCCTGCGCCAGCTGTCACGGCTGGAGCGGCGACAGCCCGGTCTCGCCGATGGCGACACTCACCGGCACCTGGGCCGTCAACGACCCCGCCGCCACCAACGTCGCACAGATCGTGATCTCGGGCACCAAGCGCCACACGCCTGACGGTGCGCTGTCGATGCCCGCGTTCGGAAGCGCGTATACCGACGACGAGATCGCAGCAGTCGCGAATTACGTCACCGCGCGGTTCGGGACGAAGGGCTCGAAGCTGACGGCGAAGGATGTGGCGGAGCTGCGGGAGCAGACGGCGGAGTAGCGTGATGGCGAGATTGATGCGCGATCGCGCGTCAATCTCCGCCGTCGTCCCGGACGAGCGCAGCGAAGATCCGGGACCCATACGCCGCAGCAATAGTTTTGCGAAGACTCGGAGTGACCGGCTTCGCGCAATCACTACTCCCTGGGGTTATGGGTCCCTGCTTTCGCAGGGACGACGCTGAGGCTGTCGCGCCGCTTTCACCCTACCCAAAACATCGGCGCGGACGCTTCATCTGCCCGCGCCGATCCATCCCCTCACGTAAGCGCAATCGGGCAGCCGTTGCTGCCCGTGGCGCCCTTGATCGGGGCCGGCGCGAAGCAATAGACGAACTGGTACTTCTTGTCGGCGATCAGATCGTCGAAGAAGAGGTTCTCGTGGTTGTGGATGCCGTGCTTGGTCTGCAGCTCGGAATGGACCACGAAAGCGAGCGACTTGTCGGGATTGGGCACCACCTCCACCGCCCAGGTGTCGGCGCCGGTGAGCGCGAGATCCTTCTCGATCACCCACCTCGCCGCATCCATGCCGATGCCCGGCTCGCCGCTGTTGAAGCGGTCGTTGTTCTTCATCCACAGCGAGCCCCAGCCGGTGTGGAACATGATGGCATCGCCCGGCTTGATGTCGCTCTCGGGAATGTTCTGCTTGGCCAGCGCGGCCTTGATGTCGGCCGCGGTGATCTCCTGGCCGACGTCCATCATCCCGCCCTTCAGCGCGACCATGTCGACCAGATGCGCGCGGGTGAACAGCGGCTTGAGCTTCTCGACACCGAGCTTCTTCAAACCGTAGGCGTCGCTGATCTCGGTTGCGGTGAAACCATTGTAGAACCGCATCTCGTTCTTGTCGCCGTCCTTGCCCAACTGGATCCCGATATGGCCGAGGCCATCGAATTGGGTACCGGTCTGGCCGATCTCCGTGGTCAGGAATTCGTCGTGATAGACCATCTTGTTGTCGCCGAACGGGCCGCCGGTCGGGCTGCCGGGAATGCGCAGCGTGAACGCACGCGGACCGAACAGCGGCATGCCGCCTTCGTAGACGCGACCGATCTTGTAGATCTTGCCGTCCTTGATCCATTTCGCGGCATCGAGGACCTTTTCGGGCGTGATGTGATTTGATGCGCCGGACTCGTCGTCCTTGCCCCATTTCGACGGCCACCACGGCTTGTCGGTGCCCTTGGGCATGGAGGTCGCGGTCTGCGCCTGGGCTTGGCTGATCGGTGCAAGCGAGAACTTGCCGTGCATCGAGCCGGCGAGGGCGGCTCCTGCGACGCCGGCGATGCCCGCGGTGCGGAGCAGGGTCCGCCGATCGGTCGTGGAGCCGCTGTCGTCTTGATCTACGTTGTTGATCTCATTAGACATTGCACCCTCCCAGGTTGTGGTCAGAACAAAATCTGACTCTCAAATTGTTTCCGGCTACCCTCCTCCTCCATTACGCTGTTGTCCAGCGACAAAAATAAGACCGATGGCGGGAGAGCTTCCCATGGGCCTGTTCGAAACCGACAAATCGGCGCAGCGACTCCCGGTGTCGCTGATCACCGGCTTTCTCGGCAGCGGCAAGACCACGCTGCTCAATCGCCTGCTGCGCCGCGACGACATGAAGGACAGCGCCGTCATCATCAACGAGTATGGCGAGGTCAGTCTCGACCATCTCCTGGTCGAGCGCGTCGATGGCGAAGTTGCCGTGCTCGCAAGCGGCTGCATCTGCTGCACCATCCGCAGCGATCTGGAACAGACGCTGCGGGACCTCCTGGTCAAGCGTGACCGCGGCGAGATTCCGCCGTTCCGCCGCATCCTGGTCGAGACCACCGGGCTCGCCGATCCCGCGCCGATCGTGCAGCTGCTGCTCAACAACCCGCTCGTCTCGCACTTCCTGCGGCTCGACACGATCGTGACCACGGTCGATGCGGTCAACGCATCGCATCAGCTCGACCGCCAGTATGAGGCGGTGAAGCAGGTCGCGCTGGCGGACCGGCTGTTGATCACCAAGCGCGATCTGGTCGACGATGTCGGCTTGTTGGAGCTGCGTCTCCGCCAGCTCAATCCCGGCGCGAGGATCGAAACCGTCGATCATGGCGAGATCGATCCGGCCCAGCTATTCGGTGCGGGCCTGATCGATCCCGAGAAGAAAAGGATCGACGTTGCGCGCTGGCTCAATGAGCACGCCTTCGCCGAGCCGCACGCGCATGCCGGTCATTCGCATCACGATCGTCACGCGCATCATGACCACGATCATCACGATCACGACGCATCCATCACCAGTTTCATGCTCGCGTTCGACGAGCCGCTCGACTGGATAACGGTGACGCACTGGCTCGCGCATTTGCGCAACGCGCGTGGCGCTGACCTCTTGCGGGTGAAGGGGATTCTCAATCTTCACGGCGAGGCTGCGCCGGTCGTGATCCACGGCGTGCATCACGTCTTCCACCCGCCGGTGGCGCTGGCCGCCTGGCCCGACAGCGATCGCCGCTCGCGCATCGTCTTCATCACGCGCGGCATCTCGCGATCGGACGTGCTGGAGCTGTGGCAGGCGGTCCGCGCGGCGGCATGAGGCTCGGCGGCGCCAAGGGAACAGACGACGCAATTGATGCGCAGTTGCGTGCGTCAATCTCAACTGTCGTCCCGGACAAGCGCGCCCTCAGGCGCGCGCCGATCCGGGACCCATACCCACAGGGAGTGGTTTGGCGAAGATTCGTAGTGACCAGTCTCGCATCACAACTACTCCCTGGGGTTATGGGTCCCCGCGTTCGCGGGGACGACACGAGGGTGTAGCTTCGTTCTTCAGCTCAACCAGAATTTTGGCGTTGCCGGCTCCAGCCTTCCACCAACACGCACCGGCGCGATCTTGAGCGCCAGGCCCGTCGCGTCATCCGTCTCGACCGCAACGCCGCTGAGCGTCGCGACACCTGCGGCTGGCTCGAAGCGGCCTGACGGGATTCCCGATGTGAATCTCCGCAGCGGTTCTTCCTTCTGCATGCCGATGATGGAATCGTAATCGCCGGTCATGCCGGCATCGGTCATGTAGGCGGTGCCGCCGGAGAGGATCTGATGATCGGCGGTCGGCACATGCGTGTGCGTGCCGACGACGAGGCTGGCGCGGCCGTCGCAGAAGAAGCCGATGCCCTGCTTCTCGCTGGTCGCCTCGCAATGGAAATCGACGACGATGGCGTCGGCGGCAACGCCGAGCGGGCAGGCGCCGAGCTCGCGCTCGAGCGCGGCAAAGGGATCGTCGAACGGGGTCATGAAGACGCGGCCGAGCGCGTTGACGACCAGCGCATGCTTGCCGTTCTTGGTCTCGACCAGAGCGGCGCCGCGGCCGGGCGTGCCGCGCGGATAGTTGGCGGGACGCACCAAGCGGTCGGCGCGCTCGATGAACACCAGCGCCTCGCGCTGGTCCCAGGAATGGTTGCCGAGCGTCACCGCGTCGGCGCCGGCCTCGACGAGCTCCCGGTAGATCGCTTCCGTGATGCCGAAGCCGCCGGCCGAATTCTCGCCGTTGACGACGACGAAATCGAGCGACCAGTCCTTGACCATGCCGGGCAGGTATTCGGCGACGGCCTCGCGCCCGCTACGGCCGACGACATCACCCACGAAGAGAATGCGCAACTTCAGAACTCCGGAAATCGAACACGTCCGATTCCGTTAGCACATAATCCAGCGCCACGTCGTGGGATAGTGCCGGAACCGCCTCGATCTCCTGCGCTGCAAAAGCAAGCCCGATACCGACGATGTGCTTGGCCTTGCGCAAATGCGCGAAGGTGAAATCGTAATGCCCCGCACCATAGCCGATGCGATGGCCGAGGCGGTCGAACGCCGCAAGCGGCGTCAGCATGATGTCGGGGATCACTTCGGCCGCTGCCGGCGACGGCTCGGGAATGCCGAGCGGGCCGAGCATCAGGCGGTCGTTCGGATGGAAGAGGCGGAAGATCAGCGCCTTGCCGCGCGTGGTAACGCAGGGCAGCGCCAGCTTTGCGCCCTGCTCCGCGAGCTTCTTCAGGAGCGGCATCGGATCGATCTCGCTGCGGATCGGCGAATAGCCGGAGACGATGCTGCCGGGCAAGAGGTCGAACGGCAGCCCGCGCTTGGCGAGCTTTGCGGCGGCAGCGATGCGCTTCTTCTCGCTCAGCGCGTCGCGCTTGGCGAGGGCCTTGGCGCGGAGTTCGGCTTTGGAGTTGGACATGCGCGTTTTCCCCCGATGGCGAAGTCTTGCTCCGCCGTCATCGTCCGCGAATGCGAACGATCCAGTATTCCAGAAACGCCAGTGCACAGACCTCGACGCCGCGGCGTCCTGGATGCCCCGGTCCCCGTGCGCAATTGCGCACCAGGCGGGGCATGACACCGAGCCTCAATTGAACCGCAAGCGTGTCGGGGACGCAAATTCGACAGGCACGAACCAGAAGGAAGAAACAGTGCGAGGCCGCGGACGCCGTTGAAGCACTCGATCCCGGAGTTCCCTACGAAAGTAGGTGGGCACCATATGCCCGAGCCCACGGGCCCGGCCAGGGACAGTTCCCTAAAGGATCGATAAGGCCCCGGGGATATATGGCTCCTGACGCACGTCGCAGCCTCGCCGGGACAATGTAACAACGATGTTGACGAATCGCCAGCCCGGCGAGTGGCTACCCACTTGCTTGCCAAGTTCACCGGTGCGCTCCCTCCCCCGCAAGCGGGGGAGGGAGCGCAGTGCCTGCGTGGCAGCAGGCCCTACCCGATCGCGATGCCGCCGCCGACGGTGCGGTTCAGGACCTGGGTCGATTTCTCGATTCGCTCGGCGGCGGCGTTCAGCGCGTTGACCACCGCGGTCTGCGTCATCCTCGCGCGCTCGACGGCGGCATTGCGGAAATCCCGGAGCTCGTTCAGCTCCTGCTCCATGGTGCGGATGCGGTTGCCGGCATCGACCAGCTCGTCGCAGGCGGTGAGCGCCGCCATCACGGTGAGGCGCGCATCGCCGATCTCGCCGAACTTTCCGCGCAGCGACTGGATGCGCGTCTCCAGGCTCTCGGCGAGCTTGAGCAGCCGCACCTCCTGGCCTTCCTCGCAGGCCATGCGGTATTGCCGGCCGTTGATGGTGACGTTGATGTGGCTCATCCGTCCTCTCCGGTATCGAGCACCGAGCGTATCGTGACGATCGCGGAATCCAGCCGGTCGGAGATCTCGCGATTGGTGCGCTCGAGCTTGCGCGCCTTCACCAAAGCTCCATCGAGCTCGTCGGCAAGCCGCGAGCGATCGGCGCCGAGCGCCTGGATGCGCGCAGCCAACTCGTTCTCGTCGCGATCGGCATCGCGCCGCCGCTCCACCGCGCTTTCGAGCGCGTCGAGCGCCGCCGTCAGCCTGCGAGTCGCGATCTCGATCTCGACGGCCGAGGACTCCGTCATGGCAGAGCTGTTGGAAACGCGATCGTTCATGCAGTCAGCGGCGGAACCTGGCGGCCTTTACCCAGTGGCCTTTCCCTGGAGCTTGCCGTCCGGCAAAAGACTCGGTTCGGCAAGCGGTTAGAAGCAGAAATTTACGTGGCAAGCTAGCCAAGCGCAACGCCGCCGCGAAACTATGCACCGATCTTGCGAGCATGATCCCCCGCGCACACGCCCCGCCTTTGCCGCAAGCAAGACCGGGCCGCCACTTTTCGCTAACCCGGCCCTTCGGGTCCAGAGCCTGTATGACGCAACTTTTGCGGCCAAACCGGCGTTTGATTGCCTTGGACTTCCGGAACTGAGGTGCTATCCCAGCCCCGACCTTACGCGGCCGCGAGGCCCCCTTCCCGCGCGGGCGTACACCGCCAAGCGCCTCATTCCAGACGGATTTCAGACATGACGCAGGTCGACCACACCCGTATGGCCAACGCGATCCGCGGCCTTTCGATGGACGCTGTCGAGAAGGCGAAATCGGGCCATCCCGGCCTGCCCATGGGTGCCGCCGACATCGCAACCGTGCTGTTCACGCAGTTCCTGAAATACGACGCGGCCGCGCCTAGCTGGCCCGATCGCGACCGCTTCGTGCTCTCGGCCGGCCACGGCTCGATGCTGCTTTATTCGCTGCTGCATCTCACCGGCAATTCCGAAATGACGCTGGACCAGATCAAGCAGTTCCGTCAGGTCGATTCGCTGACGCCCGGACACCCCGAGAATTTCCGCACCAACGGCATCGAGACCACCACCGGCCCGCTCGGCCAGGGCATCTCGACCGCGGTCGGCATGGCGCTCGCCGAGAAGATGCTGGCCGCCGAGTTCGGCAAGAAGATCGTCGACCATCACACTTATGTGCTCGCCTCCGACGGCGACCTGATGGAAGGCGTGTCGCAGGAAGCGATCGCGATGGCCGGGCACTGGAAGCTCGGCAAGCTGATCGTGCTCTACGACGACAACGGCATCTCGATCGACGGCCCGACCTCGATCGCCGATTCCGTCGACCAGGTGAAGCGCTTCAAGTCGGCGGGCTGGGCCGCCGAGAAGATCGACGGCCAGGATCAGGCCGCCATCACCGACGCCATCACGCGCGCGAAGAAGTCGAACAAGCCGACACTGATCGCCTGCCGCACCACCATCGGTTTCGGCGCCCCGCACAAGGCCGGCACGTCGAAGGCGCATGGCGAGGCGCTCGGCGCCGACGAGCTCAAGGCCGCCAAGGAAAATCTCGGCATCTCGCTCGAGCCGTTCTCCGTGCCGGATGACGTGCTGAAGGCTTGGCGCGCAGCCGGCAGCCGCGGTGCTGCGGCCCGGCAGGAATGGGAAGCACGGCTCGCTGAGCTCGGCAGCCGCAAGCGCGCCGAGTTCGAGCGCCGCCTGCGCCATGAGCGGCCGGCTTCGCTCGCCAAGGCGGTGCGCGCGTACAAGAAGGAGCTCTTGGAAAAGCCGATGACGGCGGCGACCCGCAAATCCTCGGAAGCCGTGATCGAGGTGATTGCCGGCGCTATGCCGATGGAATTCCTCGCCGGCTCGGCCGATCTCACCGGCTCCAACAACAACAAGGCGAAATCGGCGACCGCCTTCTCCGCCAAGACGCCGAAGGGCCGCTTCATCCATTACGGCATCCGCGAGCACGGCATGTGCGCGGCGATGAACGGCATCTTCCTGCATGGCGGCTTCGCGCCGAACGGTGCGACCTTCCTGGTGTTCACCGATTATGCGCGGCCCGCGATGCGCCTCGCCGCACTGATGGGCGCCGGCGTCGTCTACGTGATGACGCATGACTCCATCGGTCTCGGCGAAGACGGCCCGACCCACCAGCCGGTCGAGCACCTCGCCGCGCTTCGCGCCATTCCCAACATGCGCGTGTTCCGCCCCTGCGATGCCATCGAGGTCGCCGAGTGCTGGGAGCTCGCGCTGAACCGCATCGACGGCCCGACCGTGCTGGCGCTGACGCGGCAGAACCTGCCGCAGCTCCGCACCACCGCGCCGAACGACAGCCCTTGCGCCGCCGGCGCCTACGAGCTGGTCGCAGCGCAAGGCGAAGCCAAGGCGACGCTGTTCGCCTCCGGCTCCGAGGTCGAGATCGCGGTTGCCGCCCAGAAGCAGCTCGCCGAGCGCGGCATCGCGTCACGGGTGGTCTCGGTGCCCTCGCTCGAGCTGTTGTTAGCGCAACCAGAGGCCAAGCGCGCCGAGATCATCGGCAACGCGCCGGTGAAGGTCGCGATCGAGGCCGCCGTGCGCTGGGGCTGGGATGCCGTGATCGGCCAGGATGGTGAATTCGTCGGCATGCATTCCTTCGGCGAAAGCGGCCCGGCGAAGGACCTTTTCAAGCATTTCGGCATTACCGCCGAGGCTGCGGTTAACGCTGTGCTGAAGCGCGTTTCCTAAGAGTTGAGCTTGCCAAAAAAAAGGACTACGACACTCCTCATATGATCAAGCACCGCCCGGCCGAACCGGGCGTTCCGTCTAAAAAACCTCGCAGGCGCGCCAAGCGCGTTGTGCGGGACGATGGGGTTATTGAACAGCCGTCACTGAACGGTCATTGAAGGAGACGAAACATGGCAGTCCGCGTCGGAATTAACGGTTTTGGCCGCATCGGCCGCAACGTGCTGCGGGCTATCGCAGAGTCCGGCCGCAAGGACATCGAGGTCGTCGGCATCAACGATCTCGGTCCGGTCGAGACCAACGCCCATCTCCTCCGCTTCGACAGCGTCCATGGTCGCTTCCCCGGCACCGTCACCGTCGATGGTGACTCGATCAGCCTCGGCGCCAACAAGATCAAGGTGACCGCCGAGCGCGATCCCTCGAAGCTGCCCTGGAAGGATCTCGGCGTCGACATCGCGCTGGAGTGCACCGGCATCTTCACCGCGAAGGACAAGGCCTCCGCGCATCTGACCGCCGGCGCCAAGCGCGTGCTGGTCTCCGCCCCCGCCGACGGCGCCGACGCCACTATCGTCTACGGCGTCAACCACGAGACCCTGACCAAGGATCACCTGGTCGTCTCGAACGGCTCCTGCACCACCAACTGCCTCGCGCCGGTCGCCAAGGTTCTGAACGATCTCGTCGGCATCGAGACCGGCTTCATGACCACGATCCACGCCTACACCGGCGACCAGCCGACGCTGGACACGCTGCACAAGGATCTCTACCGCGGCCGTGCGGCTGCGATGTCGATGATCCCGACCTCGACCGGCGCCGCCAAGGCGATCGGCCTGGTGCTGCCCGAGCTGAAGGGCAAGCTCGACGGCGTCGCGATCCGCGTGCCGACCCCGAACGTCTCGGTCGTCGACCTCAAGATCGTCGCCAAGCGCGCCACCGACGCCAAGGAAATCAACGCGGCGATGAAGCGCGCCAGCGAGCAGCAGCTCAAGGGCATCCTCGGCTACACCAATGCGCCGAACGTCTCGATCGACTTCAACCACGACCCGCACTCCTCGACCTTCCACGAGGACCAGACCAAGGTGCAGAACGGCACGCTGGTGCGCGTGATGTCCTGGTACGACAACGAGTGGGGCTTCTCCAACCGCATGGCGGACACCGCCGTCGCGATGGCGAAGGTGATCTAAGAACGTAGGTCTCGTGTCCCGGACGCGGTGCAGCGCGCTTGCGCTGCTCCGCAGAGCCGGGACCCATCTCCCCGCGTAGGTCCCGGTTCTGCACAGCGACACTTCGTGCCGCTAGTAGCGCCCGGGACAAGAGAGAGTGTCCGATGGCGAACAAATTCCGCACCCTCGACGACGTCGATGTGAAGGGCAAGCGCGTGCTGCTGCGCGTCGATCTCAACGTGCCCATGGACAACGGGCGCGTCACCGACGCGACCCGGCTCGAGCGCGTCGCGCCGACCATCACGGAGCTTTCCGACAAGGGCGGCAAGGTCATCCTGCTCGCGCATTTCGGCCGGCCCAAGGGACGCGATCCCAAAGAGTCGCTCAAGCCCGTCGCGGAAGCGCTGTCGAAGGTCGTGAAGAAGCCCGTTGCGTTCGCCGACGATTGCATCGGCGAGCCCGCGGCCAAGGCTGTGGCGGCCTTGAATGATGGTGACATCCTGTGTCTCGAAAACACCCGCTTCCACAAGGAAGAGGAAAAGAACGATCCGGCCTTCGTCGCTGAGCTCGCAAAGCTCGGCGACATCTGGGTCAGTGACGCGTTCTCGGCCGCGCACCGCGCCCATGCCTCGACCGAAGGCCTCGGCCACAAGCTGCCGGCCTATGCCGGCCGCACCATGCAGGCCGAGCTCGATGCGCTGGGGAAGGCGCTGGGCTCGCCGACCAAGCCTGTTATCGCCATCATCGGCGGCGCCAAGGTCTCGACCAAGATCGACCTGCTCGAAAACCTCGTCACCAAGGTCGACGCGCTGGTGATCGGCGGCGGCATGGCCAACACCTTCCTGCACGCCCAGGGCGTCGCGGTCGGCAAGTCGCTGGCCGAGAAGGATCTCGCACCGACCGCGCTGCGCATCATGGAGAAGGCGGAAGCCGCCAATTGCGCCATTATCCTGCCGGTCGACGCCACCGTCGCCTATCATTTCGCCGCCAATGCGCCCTCGCATGCCTACGGCCTCGACGCGATCCCGGCCGACGGCATGATCCTCGACGTCGGCCCGCAATCGGTCGCGCGCGTCCATGCCGCGATCGACGACGCGGCAACGCTGGTCTGGAACGGACCGCTCGGGGCCTTCGAGATGCAGCCGTTCGACCGCGGCACGGTCGCGGCCGCCAAGCACGCGGCCGAGCGCACCAAGGCCAAGAAGCTGATCTCGATCGCGGGCGGCGGCGATACGGTTGCCGCGCTCAACCAGGCCCATGTGGCCGGTGATTTCACCTATGTCTCGACCGCCGGTGGCGCGTTCCTTGAATGGATGGAAGGCAAGCCCCTGCCCGGCGTCGAAGTTCTGCGCACCAAGTAATTTAGAACGGCAAGCAAGAAGCGGCCCCCTTTAGGCCCAAACGGAGAGAAAGACAGATGGCTCGGATCACGTTGCGTCAATTGCTCGACCATGCGGCTGAGAACGATTACGGCGTACCGGCCTTCAACATCAACAACATGGAGCAGGCGCTGGCGATCATGGACGCCGCCAACCAGGTCGACGCGCCCGTCATCATCCAGGCCTCGCGCGGTGCGCGCTCCTACGCCAACGACGTCATGCTCAAGCACATGATGGACGCGGTGACCGAGATCTATCCGCACATCCCGGTCTGCGTGCATCTCGACCACGGCAACGAGCCCGCGACCTGCATGACCGCGATCCAGGCCGGCTTCACCTCGGTGATGATGGACGGCTCGCTCAAGGCCGACGGCAAGACCCCCGGCGACTGGGGCTACAATGTCGGCGTCACCAAGACCGTGACCGACATGGCCCATCTCGGCGGCATCTCGGTCGAGGGTGAGCTCGGCGTGCTCGGCTCGCTGGAGACCGGCATGGGCGACAAGGAAGACGGCCACGGCGCCGAGGGCAAGCTCAGCCATGACCAGCTCCTGACCAATCCGGACGAGGCCGTGAAGTTCGTCCAGGAGACCAGGGTCGACGCGCTCGCGATCGCGATGGGCACCTCGCACGGTGCCTACAAGTTCACCCGCAAGCCCGACGGCGACATCCTCGCCATGAACGTGATCGAGGAGATCCACCGCAAGCTGCCGAACACGCACTTGGTCATGCACGGCTCCTCCTCGGTGCCGCAGGACCTCCAGGACATCATCAACGCCTATGGCGGCAAGATGAAGCCGACCTGGGGCGTGCCAGTTGCCGAGATCCAGCGCGGCATCAAGAACGGCGTGCGCAAGATCAACATCGACACCGACAACCGCATGGCCATGACCGGCCAGATCCGGAAAGTGCTCAAGGACAACCCGGAAGAGTTCGACCCGCGCAAGTACCTGAAGCCGGCGATGGAAGCCATGACCAAGCTGTGTAAGCAGCGGCTCCAGGAGTTCAACACCGCGGGCCAGGCCTCCAAGATCAAGAAGGTCCTGACCACGGCCGAAATGGCCAAGCGCTACGCCAAGGGCGAGCTGGACCCGAAGGTGGCGTAAGCGATCGCGGTGGCGTGAGCCGCGGCGCGCCCGCTCTATCCTCCCCCTCTCCCCGCTCTTCGCGGGGAGAGGGTTGGGGTGAGGGGCTCTCGCCGCGAATTGTGCCCTTTCGATAGACCGATACCCCCTCACCCGGATCACATCTGCGATGTGATCCGACCTCTCCCCGCAAGCGGGGCGAGGTAAAGAGCCGCCCGGCCGGCCCAGCGCTGACCCCAAGCCGATCCCCCCTTTACCCTGCGACCAACGTTAACTCGGCAATTGCCCGAGAACGGTCTATTTTCACGGGCAAGGGCAGAATCGTTTTGGGAGGACCTCTCGATGAATCTGACTGAGCTCAACAGGATCGCGACCGCCATGGTCGCCCCGGGCAAGGGCATCCTTGCCGCCGACGAATCCTCCGGCACCATCAAGAAGCGTTTTGACGCGATCGGCGTGGAATCGACCGAAACCAACCGCCGCGACTATCGCGAGATGCTGTTCCGGTCGAAGGACGCCATGAGCCAGTACATCTCCGGCGTGATCCTCTATGACGAGACGATCTGGCAGGATGCGAAGGACGGTACGCCCCTGGTCAAGCTGATCGAACAGAGCGGCGCCATTCCCGGCATCAAGGTCGACGAGGGTACGCAAGCCTTGCCGATGTGCCCGGGCGAGCTCGTCACCATCGGGCTCGACAAGCTCGCCGAGCGCTTGAAGAAATATTACGAGCGCGGCGCGCGCTTTGCCAAATGGCGCGCGGTGATCGACATCGGCAGCGGCATTCCCTCGATGACCGCGATCAGCGTCAATGCCCATGCGCTGGCGCGCTATGCCGCGCTGTGCCAGGCCGCGCAGATCGTGCCGATCGTCGAGCCCGAGGTGCTGATGGACGGCGATCACGACATCGAGCGCTGCTATGAGGTGACGAGCCGCGTGCTCAACAAGACCTTCCAGGAATTGCGCGTGCAGCGCGTCGCGCTCGAAGGCATGGTGCTGAAGCCGAACATGGCGATCTCGGGCAAGAAATGCGCAAAGCAGGCCTCCGTCGAGGAGGTCGCGGAGAAGACGATCCGAATGCTCAAGGCGTGCGTGCCCGCCGCGGTGCCCGGCATCGCCTTCCTCTCCGGCGGCCAGTCCGACGAGGAGGCAACCGCGCATCTCAACGCCATGCACAAGCTCGGCCCGCTGCCCTGGGGCCTGACCTTCTCCTACGGCCGCGCGCTGCAGGCCGCGCCGCAGAAGGCCTGGTCGGGCAAGGCCGAGAATGTCGCGGCCGGACAGAGCGCGTTCAGCCATCGCGCGCGCATGAACGGTCTCGCCTCCAAGGGCGAATGGCAAAGCAGCCTGGAAAAGAAAGCGGCCTAGATCTTGTCGAACAAATCGCCTCCGCCGCGCCCGGCGCCGCGTCTCTATCTCGCGACGCCCGTTGTCGATGATCCCGCTGCGCTTGTCGCCGAGCTGCCGGGCCTGCTCGCCTCCGCCGATGTCGCCGCCGTGCTGCTGCGCCTGAAGGAGACCGACCAGCGCAGCATGATCACGCGCATCAAGGCGCTCGCGCCGCCGGTGCAAAAGGCGGGCGCCGCGCTGCTGGTCGACGGCCATCCTGAGCTCGTCGCACGTGGCGGCGCCGACGGCGCACACCTGCCCGGCATCGCCGCGCTGAAGGAGGCGCTGCCATCGCTCAAGCCCGATCGCATCGCCGGCGTCGGCGGGCTGACGACGCGGCACCATTCCATGGATGCGGGCGAGATGGGTGCCGACTACCTGCTGTTCGGCGAGCCCGACGCGAAGGGACAGCGGCCGTCGTCGCAGGCGATCGCCGAGCGGCTCGACTGGTGGGCCGAGCTGTTCGAGCCGCCCTGCGTCGGCTTTGCGACCTCGCTGCAAGAGGCCTACGACTTCGCCGCCAGCGGCGCCGATTTCGTGCTGGTCGGCGAGTTCATCTGGGCCGATCCGCGCGGGCCGAAGGCTGCGCTGATCGAGGCCGATGCTGCGATCAAGAAGGCCCATGCCACCGCGCCTGCGGGTGAGGAGCACGGTTAGCACCCGACATGAAGCTCCCGTGCATCACCATCCTGGCCACGCTGCTGTTGACAGTGCCCGCGGCCGCACAGCTCCAGATCACGCCACCGGCGACGGTCCCCAGCCCGCCCGCCGAAAAGCAGAAGCCCAAACCGCCTCCCGCCGCCAAGAAGAAGGAGGCCGCTCCGGCGCCGAAACCGTCGGCCTCTCCCAAGCCGGCCGCCTCGCCAAAACCGGCGCTGCCCGCAACCGTGATTCCCGCGCCGCCCAGCGACACGCCCGGTGTCGATCTGGTGTTCGGCGCCTATCAGCGCGGCCAGTACAAGACCGCGTTCGATCTCGCCACCGCGCGCGCCGCGACCGGCGATCCCAAGGCGATGACCATGCTCGGCGAGCTCTATTCCAACGCGATGGGCATCCGCCGCGACTACGCCAAGGCGGTCGAATGGTACAAGCGCGCTGCGGACGCCGGCGACCGCGAAGCGATGTTCGCGCTCGCCATGATGCGCATTTCCGGCCGCGGCGGCCCGGTCGACAAGGGCGAGGCGGTGAAGCTGATGGCCTCCGCCGCCAAGCTCGGCGAGCCCAAGGCGGCCTACAACCTCTCTTTGCTGTATCTCGACAGCCAGACCCTGCCGCAGGACGTCAAGCGTTCCGCCGAGCTCTTGCGCCAGGCCGCGGATGCCGGCCTGCCCGAGGCGCAATATGCGCTCGCGACCTTCTACAAGGAAGGCACCGGGGTCCCGAAGGACCCCGAGCGCGCAGTGCGCCTGCTCCAGGCCGCCTCGCTCGCCGACAATGTCGATGCCGAGGTCGAATATGCCATCGCCATGTTCAACGGCACCGGCACGCCGAAGAACCAGCCGGCGGCTGTCGCGTTGCTTCGCAAGGCCTCCCGCCAGGGCAGCGCGATCGCGCAGAATCGCCTGGCCTGGGTGCTGATCAACGGCATGGGCGTGCCCGTGGACAAGATCGAGGGCTTCAAATGGCATCTGGTGGCGAAGACCAGCGGCAAGGGCGATCCGGATCTCGACAAGCAGCTCTCCGACCTGCCGGCCGAGGACCGGGCCAAGGCCGAGGCCGCCGCCAAGAAATGGCTCGGGACCAAATGACCTGACGCAATGACTTGACCTGAGGGCCCCCGCAGGGCACCCAATCGCTCAAACAGGCGTGCTTTCGCGCCCTTTCCCCCGACAAGACCCAGAGCCCATGCTGTATTCCGCAACTATCAACGTCATGGTCAAGGCCGCGCGCCGCGCTGGCCGTAGCCTCAAGCGCGATCTCGGCGAGATCGAGCATTTGCAGGTCTCGCTGAAGGGGCCGGCCAATTTTGTCTCGCTCGCCGACAAGCGCGCCGAGGAGATCCTCTACCAGGACCTCGCCAAGGCGCGGCCCGGCTACGGCTTCATCGGCGAGGAAGGCGGCACCCGCGAGGGCACCGACAAGAGCCACACCTGGATCGTCGACCCCTTGGACGGCACCACCAACTTCCTCCACGGCATTCCGCAATTCGCGATCTCGATCGGCCTCGCCCGCGAGGGCATGGTCATCGCCGGCGTGATCTACAATCCCGCCAATGACGAGCTCTACATCGCCGAGCGCGGCAAGGGCGCCTTCCTCAACGACCAGCGCCTGCGCGTCGCCGGCCGCCGCCAGCTCAACGAATGCGTGGTGGCCTGCGGCCTGCCCCATATCGGCCGCGGCGACCACGAGGAATTCCGCCGCGAGATGACTGCGATCCAGGACCGCGTCGCGGGCCTGCGCCGCTTCGGCGCCGCCTCGCTCGATTTGGCCTTCGTCGCCGCCGGCCGCCTCGACGGCTATTGGGAGCGCAATTTGCAATCCTGGGACATCGCCGCCGGCATGCTGATGGTGCGCGAAGCGGGTGGCACGGTGTCTGGCGTCCAGGGCAACGACGATCCCCTGCTGACCGGCCACGTGGTGTGCGGCAACGAGTTCGTGCACGGCGAGCTGGTGAAGATATTGCGGAAGCCGGCCTAAGGCGACAGCTCGCGCTTCACACTCCGCCGTCATCACCCGCGAAAGCGGGTGATCCAGTATTCCAGAGTCGTTCGTGGATACGGACAGGCCGCGGCGTACTGGATGCCCCGCCTTCGCGGGGCATGACAGTTTGCCCTAGGGCTTCACCGGCGCAGGCGGCCCATACGCCTCGGCTTCCTTCGCCGCCTTCGGCTCCCGGTCTCCCGCCAGCACGCGCTGCACCGAGACGAAGAACACCGGCACCATCAAGAGCGCCAGGATCACCACCGCGATCATGCCGCCCATCACGACGCTGCCGAGTGCCTGCTGGCTGGCGCCGCCGGCGCCGTGAGCGATGGCCATCGGCAGCACGCCGCAGATGAAGGCAAGGCCGGTCATCAGGATCGGGCGGAAACGCAGGCGGCAGGCTTCGATGGTGGCGTCCACCAGCGGCTTGCCCTCTTTGCGCAGGTCCTTGGCGAACTCGATGATCAGGATCGCGTCCTTGGCGGCGAGACCGATGATGGTGATGAGGCCGACGGTGAAATAGACGTCGTTGGGCAGGCCGCGCAGCATCGCCGCAATCACGGCGCCGACGATGCCGAGCGGCACGGTGAGCAGCACCGCGAGCGGGATGGTCCAGCTTTCGTAGAGCGCGGCCAGACACAGGAACACCACGAGCACCGAGAGGCCGAGCAGGAACGGCGCCTGCGAGCCCGACAACTTTTCCTGGAGCGATTGTCCGGTCCATTCATAGCCGAAGCCGCGCGGCAGCCTTCCCGCAAGCTTCTCCATCTCGGCGATGGCATCGCCCGAGGTGAAGCCGGGCCTGGCTTCGCCGGAGATGCGCACCGCGGGATAGTAGTTGAAGCCGGCGATCTGCGTCGGACCACGCGCCCATTCGACGGTAGCGAAGGAAGAGAACGGCACCAGCTGGCCGCGGCTGTTCTTGACGTTGTAGTTGAGGATGTCCTCGGTCCGCATGCGATCACGGCTATCTGCCTGCACCACGACGCGCTGCATGCGGCCGCGGTTCGGGAAGTCGTTGATGTAGTTCGAGCCGAGATTGGTCGAGATCGTGTTGTTGATGTCCTCGAAGGTGACGCCGAAGGCACCTGCCTTCTCGCGGTCGATCACGAGATTGACCACGCCGGCCTCGGGCAGGCCCTCGATATAGACCTTCTGCAGCACCGGGCTCGCATTGGCGTCCGCGATCAGCTGGTCGGCCGCGCGCATCAGGGCGGAATAGCCCTTCTGGCCGCGGTCCTGGAGGCGGAACGAGAAGCCGGAGGAGTTGCCGAGATTGTCGATCGGCGGCGGCTGCAGCGCGGAGATCTTGGCATCGCGGATCGACGATCCCAGATCGCGGTTGATGTCATTGACGATCGCCGCGGCGGACTCCTTCGGCCCGCGCTCGGACCAGTCCTTCAAGGTGATGAAGGCCTGCGCGGTGTTCATGCCCTGGCCGGAGAAGCTGAAGCCGGTGAGGAAGGTGACATCCTTCACGCCCGGGCGCTCGGCGAGATATTTCTCGACCTTCTCGATCACGGCCTCGGTGCGCGGATAGGACGAATCCGACGGCGTCTGCACGTCCGTGGTGACGAAACCCTGGTCGTCGATCGGCAGGAAGCCGCCGGGCAGGCTGACGAAGGCCCAGGACAGGCCCACCAGCAGCGCGGCATAGACCAGCATCAGGCGCCCGGTGCGCCTGAGCGAGAAGCCGACGGTGCGGGAATAGCCCTCCTTGCCGCCCTCGAGCATGCGGTTGAACCAGCCGAACACGCCCCGCTTCGCGTGGCCATGACCGGCCGTGACGGGCTTGAGCAGGGTCGCGCACAGCGCCGGGGTCAACGACAGCGCGAGGAAGGCGGAGAAGCCGATCGCGGCGACCATGGTCACCGAGAACTGGCGGTAGATGATGCCGACCGAGCCCGGGAAGAACGCCATCGGCACGAACACCGCCATCAGCACCAGGGTGATGCCGATAATGGCGCCCGATATCTGCGACATCGCCTTGCGCGTCGCCTCCTTCGGCGACAGGCCCTCCTCGCTCATGATGCGTTCGACATTCTCGACCACGACGATGGCGTCGTCGACGAGGATGCCGACTGCGAGCACCATGCCGAACATCGAGAGCATGTTGATGGAATAGCCGGCGAGCAGCAGCGTGGTACAGGCGCCCAGAAGCGCCACCGGCACCACGATGGTCGGAATGATGGTGTAGCGGATGTTCTGGAGGAACAGGAACATCACCACGAACACCAGCACCACGGCTTCGACCAGCGTCGACAGCACCTTCTTGATCGAGGCCTCGACCACGGGCGTGATGTTGTAGGGGATCTCGTAAGTGATGTTGGCCGGGAAGAAGCGCGACAGCTCCTTCATCTTCTCCTCGACCGCGCTCGCGGTCGCCAGCGCATTGCCGGTCGGCGACATCAGCACGGAGAGGCCGGCGGTCGGTTTGCCGTTGAGGCGCGTGTTGAACTGGTAGCTGAGGCCGCCGACCTCGATGCGCGCGACGTCGCGCAGGCGCACGGTCGAGCCGTCGGCATTGGCGCGCAGGATGATGGCGCCGAATTCGTCCGGCGAGGAGAGCTGGCCCTTGACCAGCACCAGCGCCGAGGTGCGCTGGGTCGCGGTCGAGGGCTCGGCGCCGATGCTGCCCGAGGCCACCTGCGCGTTCTGCGCGGCGATCGCCTTGTTGATGTCGTCCGCGGTCAGGCCATAGCCGACGAGCTTGGCCGGGTCGACCCAGACACGCAAACTGCGCTCGGTCGAATAGAGCGTGGCGCGGCCGACGCCGGGGATGCGGCGGATCTCGCCGAGCACGTTGCGGATCATGAAGTCGCCGAGGCCGACCTCATCGAGGCTGCCGTCGGTCGAGTTCAGCGTGATGATCTGCAGCACGGCACTCGAGGCTTCCTCGATCAGGATGCCCTGCTGGATCACTGCGCGCGGCAGGCGCGCCTCGACGCGCTTGATGCGGTTCTGCACCTCGACCGAAGCCGCGCTGGTATCGGTGCCCGGCTGGAAATTGGCGATGATCTCGACCTGGCCGAGCGAGTCGCTGGTCGATTCGAAATTGAGGATGCCGGAGGCGCCGTTGAGCTCCTCCTCGATCAGGCGCGTGACGCTGTTGTAGAGGTTTTCGGGCGAAGCGCCGGGATAGCTGGTCGAGATCGAGATCGAGGGCGGCGCGATGATCGGATATTGCGCGATCGGCAGCAGCGGCACCGCGATCGCGCCGATCAGACAGATGAACAGCGCGACCACCCAGGCAAAGATCGGCCTGTCGATGAAGAAACTCGCCATGGCGGATTACCGCGTGACTTTTTCGGCGTGCCGGTTGTCCGCGGTCGCGTCCGCCTCCGACCAGGATTGCGGCTTGACCTTGTCGCCGGCCGCAAATTTCTGGAAGCCTTCGACCACGACCTTGTCGCCGGCCTTCAGGCCCTCGGTGACGAACCAGAAGCCGTCCTGCACCGAGCCGGTGCGCACCGGCTGCACCGCGATGCGGTTGTCGTCCTTGACCACGAACACTTCGCTGCCGCCGCCGCCATTGCGCTGGATCGCCTGCTGCGGCACCGCGATGGCATCGGAGTCGAGGCCCTGGTCGATGCGAACACGGACATACATGCCCGGCAGCAGCTCGCGCTTGGGGTTGCGGAACTCGCCGCGCAAGGTCACCTGCCCGGTATGGGCGTCGACCTTGGCGTCGGAGAACAAGAGCTTGCCGTCGAGCGAATAAAGCGTGTTGTCGTCGAGCACGAGGCGGACCTTGGCGGCATCGGCGGCGATGCGCTCGAGATCGCCGCTCTCGAAGGCGCGGCGGAGCTGGTTGAGCTCGTTCACCGACTGGGTGAAGTCGGCATAGATCGGATCGAGCTGCTGGATGGTGGCAAGATTGGTCTCGTTCTGCACCGCGAGCGCGCCCTCGCTAACGAGGGCCGCACCGACGGTGCCGTCGATCGGCGCGCGCACGGTGGCGTAGTCGAGATTGAGCTTGGCGCGCGCGAGATCGGCCTTGCGGCCCTCGACCTCGGCCTGGGCCTGGCGCTCGGCGGCGACCGCCTTCTCGTTCTCAGCCTCGGGCGCGGCGCGCTGGCTGGTCAGCGTGGCGATACGATGCGCCTGCTGCTTGGCCTGCATCAGCGCAGCCTCGGCCTTGGCGAGCGCGGCCTCGTTGGCCATCACCTCGACCTCGAACGGACGCGGATCGATGCGGTAGAGCGGATCGCCGGCCTTCACCTCGCTGCCCTGGCGGAACAGGCGCTCGACCACGATGCCGGAGACGCGCGGCCGCACGTCGGACATGCGGGTCGGCGCGATGCGGCCCGGCAGCTCGCGCACCACGGCGCGGGCTTGCTGCTTGACGACGACGATGCTGACGTCAGGGTCGGCCGGCGGAGCGGCGGAGACGGCCGAGTTCGATTCATCGCAGCCGGCGAGCAGCGGCGCAAAGGCCGCGAGCATCATTGCAACGCATGCCGTTCGCGCGCGAAGTCCTGACATGAAGGTAAGTGCCCCGATGTTGTTGAAACTGATCACACACCGCGCCGGCCCGTCCTGGGCGATTCCGCGCGACTGCTGCCGTCAAAATAGAATGGACTTGCTGCGACGCAACGCATCCGGCGGGCGGCTCAATGTCACACGGCCTATCGCGCTGACTTCTGGAGGTTTTTTTGGATTCACCGGATTGTGAGTCGGGTTCCATCACGGCGCGCTGCGACGGAACATCGCAATCACTCAGCGGCCTTCAGCCGGTAGCGGCTGACGCCCCATTCGGTTCCGTCGGCATAGCCGAACAGGCCTGAGGTCGCGAGCAGGAACCAGCGCCAGCGCCGCATCCAGAGGCCGGCCTCCTCGCCATGGACCTCGTGCAAGGACGCTTCGATCGCGTCGCGATGCGCATCGAAATTGGCGAGCCAGTCGTACGCGGTGCGCTGATAATGCGTGCCGCTCCAGCACCATTCCTTCTCGATCGCGAAGATGTCGTCGAACTGCCTGACGAGGTGATGGCTCGGCATCAGCCCGCCGGTAAAGACGTGCTGGGCGATCCCGTCCTCGCGATCGGGCCGGTCGAACAGATCGGAGCCGGCGCGATGGGTGGCGATGTGCATGAAGAAGCGCCCCTCGGGCGCGAGCCACGACCGCAGCCGCGTCATCAACTTGCGCCAGTTCATGACGTGCTCGAACGTCTCGACCGAGACGATACGGTCGAACGCGCCTTCGGGCGCGAACGCGCATATGTCCGCATCGACCACGCGCAGGTTCGACAGCCCGCGCAGCCGCGCCTCGTCCGCGACATAGGCGCGCTGCGCCTGCGAGTTCGACACCGCGGTCACCGTCGCGTGCGGAAACTGCCGCGCCATCCGCAGCGACAGCGAGCCCCATCCGCAGCCGAGGTCGAGGATGGTCTGGCCGTCGGCGAGACCGGCGTGCTCGACGGACTGCCGCAGCGCCTCCTCCTCCGCCTCCTGCAAGGTGGTCGCATCGGTCTTGTAGAAGCAGCACGAGTATTTGAGGTTGGGGCCGAGCAGCTGCGCAAAGAACGCTGCCGGTACCTCGCGATGTCCGGCATCCGCTTCGCCGGCGATCGGCCGCAGGATCATCCGCCCGGCGAAGGCGGCATCGTCGGCTGCACCCGGCGCCGACAAGCGTGAGGCCGTGCGCGAGCACAGGCGCTGGATCGCGGCGCGGATCACGACGTCGGGCAGCGGCACGCGTTCGGCAGTCCCGATGATGGCGGAGACGACGCTCATGCGACCACTCCCTTGGGCAGGTCTTATGGGGGCAGCGGAGGAAAGAACGCAGATGCCGGCAACAGGCCGGGGACAGGCCCAGGGCAGCGGCGGCCTGGGGATGGGCAAACTTTTGCAGACGATGCGTTATCAAAGCACGGTTTCCGCTTTGGGTTCCGGCCGCTGTCCACGAAATCGGCTCATCCGGCGCTTTTTTTGGGCTGGCGCTGTGCCATAGTGCGCACTGCAATCACGTTCGTAACGGATGATACCGGCCATGCCGCCTGGCGCCCCGCCCCGCTCCTCCATGGATATCGAGTATACGAAACTGTCCTCGCCCAGCGTCTTCCTGGTACGGATGCTGGTTTTCCTGGTGCTGTGCACCCTGGTGGGCGTGGTGCTCTACAGGCAGATCATCCAGGCCTTCTTCGCCAATCCCGGGCTCAATGCCCTGATCGGCGGCGTGCTGTTCATCGGCATCATCCTGGCCTTCCGCCAGGTGATCCGGCTCTATCCTGAGGTCTCCTGGGTCAACAATTTCCGCGTTGCCGATCCCGGCCTCGCCCCGTCCCGGCACCCGAAGCTGCTGGCGCCGATGGCCGCGATCCTGGGCGGCGAGCGCTCCGGGCGGATGAGCATCACCCAGACCACCATGCGGCATTTGCTCGATTCGATCGCGACCCGCCTGGATGAAGCCCGTGATATCTCCCGCTACATGACCGGCCTCCTGGTCTTCCTCGGCCTGCTCGGCACCTTCTGGGGCCTGATCGAGACGGTCGGCTCGGTCGGCAAGGTGATCGACGGGCTCAAGGTCGGCGGCGATTCCGGCGCCCTGTTCGACACGCTGAAGGAGGGCCTCGCCGCCCCGCTCGGTGGCATGGGCATCTCGTTCTCGAGCTCCCTGTTCGGCCTCGCCGGCTCGCTGATCCTCGGCTTCCTCGATCTGCAATCGAGCCAGGCGCAGAACCGCTTCTACACCGACCTCGAAGACTGGCTCGCCACCACGGTGCGCGAATATGGCAGCGGCGAAGTCGCGGTCGCAGCAGCCACCGGCGGCGGCGTCGCCAGCGGCGAGCTTCAGGCGGCCGTCGAACGCTTGCGCTCCGTGCTCGAGGAAGGCAGCGGCAGCCGCGGCACCACCGCGGCGATGGCAAGCCTTGCCGAAGCGATCCAGGCGCTGGTCTCGCATATGCGCACCGAGCAGCAGATGATCCGCGAATGGGCCGACGGCCAGGGCGAGCAGAACCGCGAGATCCGGCGCCTCCTGGAACGGCTCGCGCGCCAGCCCGAGAAGGGTTAGCAGAAGGGTTAGCAACATGGCTCTAGCGCGCGGCCGCCGCAGCGAAGGCGCCTTCAATTACTGGCCCGGCTTCGTCGACGCGCTGTCGACGCTGGTGCTGTCGATCGTGTTCCTGCTCTCGGTCTTCTTGGTCGTGCAATTCTTCCTGTCGCAGGAGGTCACCGGCAAGGACAAGGCACTGGAGCAGCTCAATGCCAAGATCGCACAGCTCAACGAGCTGCTCTCGCTGGAGAAGCTCGGCAAGCTCTCGCTCGACGACCAGGTCTCGCAGCTGAAGGCCGGCCTTGCCTCGGCGGAGTCCGAGCGCGACCGCATGAAGGGCCTTTACGAGGGCCTTGCGAGCGCCGGCAACGACGCGCAGGGCAAGACCGCCGAGCTCGGCAAGGCGCTGGACTCGGAAAAGGCGGTCTCGGCGCGGGCGCTGGCGCAGATCGAGGTGCTGAACCAGCAGATCAGCGCGCTCAGGCGGCAATTGGCGGCGCTGGAAGAGGCGCTCGACGCATCCGAGAAGCGTGACAAGGAATCGCAGAACCGCATCGCCGACCTGGGTTCTCGCTTGAATGTTGCGCTGGCGCAGCGCGTGCAGGAATTGTCGCGCTATCGTTCGGAGTTCTTCGGCCGCCTGCGCGCGATCCTGGGTAACCGCCCCGACATCCGCATCGTCGGCGACCGCTTCGTGTTCCAGTCCGAAGTGTTCTTCGACACCGGACAGGCGACCTTGCTGCCCGAGGGCCGCGCCGAGCTCGAGACGTTGGCGACCGCGCTGATCGATCTCGACAAGAAGATCCCGAGCGAGATTCCCTGGGTGCTGCGCGTCGACGGTCACACCGATTTGCGCCCGGTCACCGGGGTGAACTTCAAGTCGAACTGGGACCTCTCCGCGGCCCGCGCCATCTCGGTGGTGCAGTACCTGATCTCGCTCGGCGTGCCGGCCCAGCGCCTCGTTGCTGCCGGCTTCGGCGAATTCCAGCCGCTCGACACCGGCAACACCGAGGAGGCCTACAAGCGCAACCGTCGCATCGAGCTGAAGCTGACGGAGCGGTAGTGAGCGCGCTCCACCTCCGCCCCTACCGGCCCGAGGACGAGGCAGCCTCGATCGATCTCTGGCATCGCACCTGGCAGCAGGCCTATCCGCAGATCGATTTCGCTGCGCGGCTCGCATGGTGGCGCGAGCGCTGGCGCAAGGATCTGGTGCCGAACGCCCAAATCGTCGTCGCCGAACAGGACGGCGCGCTGACCGGCTTCGTCACCATCGACGGCGAGGGCTATCTCGACCAGCTCGTAGTCGATCCGGATCACTGGGGCTCGGATGCGGCGCGGCTCCTGGTGGACGAGGCCAAGCGGCTGTCGCCGTCGGGCATCACGCTGCTCGTCAACAAGGACAATGCCCGCGCCATCCGCTTCTACGAGCGCAACGGCTTTACGCACGCCGGCGACGACGTGAATCCGACCTCGGGCCGGCCTGTGCTGAAGATGGTCTGGAAAGCGTGATCTGGCGGGCGTGACGCCGGTCACTTAGGGGATCCCGCGGCGCCGGTTATTCGTTGTCTCAGCGATGGCAAGCGTATGGAGACGATCGATGAAGCTGAGCGAGCTGGCCAAGGGGTCCTCGGTGATGCTGGGCGTCATCGTCGCCGGCTATGTGTCGACGACCTATGTCGACCATCGCTTTGCGGCATCAAAGACGGCGAGCACCCCTGCGCCAACGAACAGCCCCGGACCGTCGGTCTGCGTGGAAGCGGACGGAAGCTGGAAGAACTGGCCTTGGCCGAACGTGCCGACGCTGTCGCCGAAGTGCCGGTAAGCGGTGCTCCAAAACGAGCTGTCATGCCCCGGCTTGACCGGGGCATCGAGTACGCCGCGGCCCAGCCGCATCTCGCAGACCTCTCGGAATACTGGATCGCCCGCCTTCGCGGGCGATGACACTGTGGGTGGGGCGGCGATCGCAGCGCCTCAGCCTCATGCGCCCTCGAACTGCAACCTCGCCAGCCTGGCATAAAGCCCGTTCGCCGCGACGAGCTCGGCATGCGAGCCCTGCTCGACGATCCTGCCGTGGTCCATCACCAGGATGCGGTCGCAGGAGAGCACGGTGGCGAGGCGATGGGCGATGACGAGCGTGGTGCGGTGCCGCATCAGCTCCTCCAGCGCGGTCTGCACCAGCGTCTCGCTTTCGGCATCGAGCGCGGAGGTGGCTTCATCGAGCAGCAAGAGCGGGGCATCGCGCAGGATGGCGCGGGCGATCGCGATACGCTGGCGCTGGCCGCCTGACAGCGTCACGCCGCGCTCGCCGAGCGGGGTCTCATAACCTTCGGGCAGGCGGCGGATGAACTCGGCGGCATGCGCGAGCTCGGCGGCGCGCTCGACCTCGGCATCGCTCGCGTCGGGCCGGCCGAAGCGGATGTTCTCGCGGGCGCTCGCGGCGAACACGTTGGAGTCCTGCGGCACCAGCGCGATGCGCGAGCGGAAATCGTGGGGATCGGCGGACCTGACCGGCACGCCATCGAGCGAGATCGCACCGCTGCGCGGATCGTAGAAGCGCAGCAGCAGATGGAAGATCGTGCTCTTGCCGGCACCGGAGGGGCCGACGATCGCGACCTTCTCGCCGGGGCGGATGGTGAACGAGATGGCGTCGAGCACATTGACATCGGGCCGCGCGGGATAGGCGAAGCTGACGTGGTCGAAGCCGACCTCGCCGCGCGCCGGCACCGGCAGCGCGCGCGGCGATGCGGGCGCGGCGATCTCGGGCTGCACGTGCAGGATCTCGAACAGGCGCTCGGCAGCGCCTGAAGCCGCCGCGACCTCGCCCCAGACCTCGCTGAGCTGGCCGAGGCCGGCCGCGGCGAACGCGGCATAGAGCACGAACTGGCCGAGCCGGCCCGGCGTGATCGCGCCGGTCAAGACGTCATGCGAGCCGATCCAGAGGATCGCGACCACGCTCGCGAACACGATGAAGATGATGATGGCGGTCAGCACGGCGCGCGCCTGTGTCGAGGTCCGCGCGGCCTCATAGGCCTGCTCGACCTCGCCGCCGAAACGCTTCGCGGCCAGCCCCTCGCTGGTATAGGCCTGCACGGTGCGGATCGCGCCGACCAGCTCGCCGGCATAGGCGGAGGCATCAGCCAGCGTGTCCTGCGCATTGCGCGACAGCCGCCGCACCCAGCGGCCGAAGGCGACCAGCGGCAGCACGATCAGGGGAATGGCGAGCAGCACGAAGCCGGAGAGGCGCGGGCTGGTGATCACCATCATCGCCGTGGCGCCGAGGAACATCATCAGGTTGCGCAGCGCGATCGAGACCGAGGCGCCGACCGCGGATTTGATCTGGGTGGTGTCGGCGGTGAGGCGCGACACCAATTCGCCGCTGCGCGCGGAATCGAAGAAGGAGGGCGAGAGCGAGAGCAGATGGGCGAAGACGTCGCGCCTGAGATCGGCGACGATGCGCTCGCCGATCGTCATCACGAGGTAGTAGCGCGAGGCGCTGGCGAGCGCGAGCACGGCCACGACCGCGATCATCACCGAGAAATAGCTGTTGATCAGCGCGATGCCTTCCGGCGAGAGACCGAAGTCGATCATCCGGCGCACAGCGACCGGCACCAGCAGCGTGGTCAGCGCCGCGATCGTGAGCGCCACGAAGGCGAGCGCCGCGCGGCCGCGATAGCGCGCCACGTAGGGCGCGAGCGCCAGCAGCGGCCGCAGCCTGGCGCGGCCCTTGGCGGGCTGCTCGATCAGCTCGGCTTCGATCGACGGGGCTTCGGTCGGTGCGCCGTCGCGCTCGTCGCGGTACTGGTCGTCAAGCCGTTCCACAGCGCTCATGAGATCCGGACCCAGGGAGACAAGTCAGCTCCACATAGGCCGGTGAAAGGGGAGTGGCAAATCCGGGATGTCCCTTAGGGGACGGCCCGGTTCTCAAGTCCCCACAATGGCTTGTTTTAAGGGGACCTGTGAGGTATAGAGCCGGCCAAATCCGTCATTCAATAGTCACTCAAGCAAGGCGCCGGGCGCCGAGGAATTGCCATGAAAGCCGAAATTCACCCGAATTATCATACGATTACGGTCGTCATGACGGACGGAACCGAGTACCAGACCCGCTCGACCTGGGGCAAGGAAGGCGACAAGCTGCACCTCGACATCGACCCGAAGTCGCACCCGGCCTGGACCGGCGGCTCCCAGCAGCTGATGGACCGCGGCGGCCGCGTCTCGCGCTTCCAGAAGAAGTTTTCGGGCTTTCTCAAAAAGGATTGATCCGGCCCGCAAGGCTGGTGACGAAAAACGCCCCCGGAGCACCGGGGGCGTTTTTGTTTTGGGCCGTCATTCCGGGGCGCCCGAAGGGCGAGCCCGGAATCCATAACCACGATCGGGAGTATGGATTCCGGGCCCGCGCCAAGAGGCGCGTCCCGGAATGACGACCGTGATTGTTGATAGAGCTTACCGCTCGAACGCAGCCTTGAGCGCGTTGAGCTGCGGCACCAGCGGGTTGCCGATGGCGACGTGCTCGGTCGGCGGGGTGTGGATCGAGGTGTCGAGACGGCGGACGCGGGTCTGCAGGCTCATCGAGCGGTGAATCAGGTCCTGGAGCTGGGCCGGCAGCTTCTCGATGGTGTCGGTGGGGCCGGGATCGGCGGCGGTGAGCTTGACCTTGGTCTTCTCGCGATTGGCCTGGACCAGCGTCATCTCGCCTTCCTTCACCGCGCGGTGCAGCAGCAGCCACGAGGCGAGCTGCATCAGGCGCGTGGTGAGGCGCATGCTCTCGGTCGCGTAGGTGAGGCTGACGGCACGATCGAGCGCCTTGGCCTCGGTGCGGCCGGCGCCGTCGAGATAGGAGGCGGTCTCTTCGACGAGGTCCATGCCCTCGCGGAACAGCGCGCCGAACGCCGCAGAATTGGTGAACCGCTCGCTGAGTTGAACGAGAGCGCCGTCGGCCTGCAAACCTTCCATGGTTAACGCCCCTTACGCAACTGTTTACCCACCCGGCCTTGGCGCCGGATTATGATGAACAAATCATTGCGCGGGCGAGGCGCGGAGTCCAGCGGCAGCTGCGGATATGGTTTCCGCGGGTCTTTCCTCGGAATTCAACCGAAAGGAGACTCGTTTCGACGCGTTTTCTTGACGCGAACCGGTACCCACTTCGCTCGAAAACGCTTTGGACCAAAAAAAGAGCCGCCGGAGACCGGCGGCTTTGAAAGTTGATAACAGGGAGGCGTCAAACAGAGTGGACAGGAGCCACTCGGTGTCCAAACGAGGACGGTTCCAGTCATAAAGCGAAAAGCTTAATTCGGAGTAAACGAGCTAATTTTTTGAGGGTTCGTTAGCCATGTCGGCCAGAGGCCGAGTGCGATGCGGAACAAATCGTCCCTCATGCTCGGGAAGTGATCGCGCTTCCTTCTCGCTGTCATTCCGGGGCGCGACGAAGTCGCGAGCTACGATGCGCGATTGCGCATCTGAGAACCCATAGCCACAGGAAGACGGAGTTGCCCGCCTGCCCGTTTCGGCGTCCTGTGGTTATGGATTCCGGGCTCGGCGCTGCGCGCCGCCCCGGAATGACGGCACGCGATAGTTTTGCGAGTGGCATGGGTCCCGGCTCTGCGGAGCGTCACTGCGTGCCGCACCGCGTCCGAGACACGAGAGCCGCGAAAATCCTACGACTTGAAAAAACTGTTCGCCGCATCGCGCGAGGCGCGCTTCTTGGTGGCGGCTTCTTCGAGTCTTGCGATCTCGGTCTTGAGGAGAGCGACGCGCTCGGTCAGCTCCTCTACTGACAAGAGTGAGAGATCCTGTCCGATTTCATGGCTGATCTTCTTGCGCGGGCGGTCGTCGTCTTCGATCGGCATGCTCGTTCCTCCTGCGTTCGCGCGAGCCACACGGCTGAGGCGGTTGCCAGCTTGGGCCGCGCTGGCTAAGCAAAGGCCTCGTTTCCTCCCGCACCTTTGCTCAAGGACACATCATGGACAAGCTGCCCGCGCAAATGACCGTGGTCGCCATCTCCAAGCCCGGCGGACCGGAGGTGCTGGTGCCGGAACAACGCCCTGTGCCGCAGCCCGGTCCGGACGAGATCCTGGTCAAGGTCGAGGCCGCCGGCGTCAACCGGCCCGACGTGGCGCAGCGCTCCGGCGCCTATCCGCCGCCGCCCGGCGCCAGCGACCTGCCCGGCCTCGAGATCGCCGGCGAGGTGGTCGCGGTCGGCAGCAACGCCAAGCGGCACAAGATCGGCGACAAGGTGATGTCGCTGGTCGCCGGCGGCGGTTATGCGCAGTACTGCATCGCGCAGGACGCCCAGGCGATGAGCGTGCCGCCGGCGCTGTCGATCAAGGAAGCCGGCGCGCTGCCGGAAACCCTGATGACGGTGTGGCACAACGTGTTCGAGCGCGGCGGCCTCAAGGCCGGCGAGACGCTGCTGATCCATGGCGGCTCCTCCGGCATCGGCACCATGGCGATCCAGCTCGCGAAAGCGTTCGGCGCAAAAGTGTTCGTCACCGTGGGATCGCAAGACAAGGTCGATGCCTGCCTCAAGCTGGGTGCCGACCGCGCCATCAACTACAAGACCGAGGACTTCGTCACTGTCGTCAAGGAAGAGACCAACAAGGCCGGCGTCAATCTGATCCTCGACATGGTCGCCGGCGACTATGTCGACCGCAACTATGACGCCGCCGCGGTCGACGGCCGCATCGTCCAGATCGCGACCCTCAACGGTCCCAAGATCACCGCCAACATCGCCAAGGTGATGGTGAAGCGCCTCACCCATACCGGCTCGACGCTGCGTCCCCGTAGTAATGCGGACAAGGCGGCAATGGTGGCCGCAATCGAGCAGAAAGTGATGCCGCTTTTGCGCGAGGGCCGCGTCAAACCGGTGATGGACAGCTCTTTCCCGCTGGAAAAGGCGGCCGACGCGCACCGGCGCATGGAGACGAGCGCACATATTGGCAAAATTGTGTTGGAGGCCTAGGCCGCTGACCCACAGGGGACGGCGGAAACCCTTTGATTTTCCTCGCTTTCGTGGCATCTATCGCGACGCGCCGAACCACTTCCGGTCCGGTTTGAAAATGTCTTGCACTCGCAGTTTGCGTCGAACGCGGAGAACTGACCTTGCGTCTGATCAGGTGCCTCGCGCCCATCGCGCTGGGCCTCATGATTCTTGTCGCCGCGTATCCTGCGCGCGCGCTCGATGCTGTCAGCGTCCGTAGCGACGCGCCCGCGATCGACCTCACCGGCGTGCTCGAGCATCAGCGCAGCGATGCCGACCGCATCCAGGTTTCCACCGCGCCCGGCACCGACGGCATCGTCCGCCGCATCGAGGTGCGCGCCCGCGAGGGTGGCGTGAACTGGGTGGTGTTCGCGCTCGCCAACAACACCGACGACCAGCTCGACCGCCTGATCGTCGCGCCGCATTACCGCATCGTCTCCTCGGGGCTGCTCTGGCCCGACCTCGGGCTGTCGCGCATCGCGACCATCACGCCCTCGACCGGCGACCGGCCGGAGCGGCAGGAAAGCCCGACCGCCGACGTCTTCCGCATCACGCTCGACCCCGGCGCCGTCATCACCTTCGTCGCCGAGCTGCGCACCGACAAGCTGCCGCAGCTCTATCTGTGGGAGCCGGAAGCCTACAAGGACAAGGTCAACTCGTTCACGCTGTACCAGGGCATCGTGATCGGCATCTCCGGCCTCTTGGCGCTGGTGCTCACCATTCTGTTCGTGGTGAAGGGCAGCATCATGTTCCCGGCCGCCGCGGCGCTGGCCTGGGCGGTGCTGGTCTATATCGGCGTCGATTTCGGCTTCTGGGGCAAGGTGCTCGACATGTCGAACAACGCCGAGCGCATCTGGCGCGCGGCGGGTGAAGCGATATTGGCGGCGACGCTGCTGGTGTTTCTGTTCGCCTATCTCAACCTCAGTCGATGGCATGTGCGCTATTCGCACATCACGGTGGGCTGGCTGGCGTTCCTCGGATCCCTCGTCGCGCTCGCGCTGTTCGACCCGGCGGTGGCTTCCGGCATCGCCCGCATCTCGCTGGTGCTGATCGCCTTCGCCGGTTTTGCGCTGATCGTCTATCTCTCCACCCACGGCTTCGACCGCGCCGTGCTGCTGATCCCGACCTGGTTCCTCCTGGTGGTCTGGGTGGTCGCGGCCGGCATGACGGTGGCGGGCTCCGTCACCAACGACATCGTCGGCCCTGCCCTGCTCGGCGGCCTTGTGCTGATCGTGATGCTGATCGGCTTCACCGTCATGCAGCACGCCTTTGCCGGCGGCGGCGCCAGCACCGGCGTCGTCTCCGACATCGAGCGCCGCGCACTGGCGCTGGCCGGTTCCGGCGACCTGATCTGGGACTGGGACGTCTCCGCCGACAAGGTGTTCACCAGCCCTGAGACCGAAGCCCTGCTCGGCCTCAAGCGCGGTACGCTGGAAGGCCCGGCGGCATCGTGGCTCGAAGTGCTGCATCCGCTCGACCAGGACCGTTTCCGCGCCGCGCTCGACAGCGTGCTCGACCAGCGCCGCGGCCGGCTCGTCCAGGACTTCCGCCTGCGCACGCCGGACGGTCATTTCATGTGGTTCGCGCTGAAGGCGCGCCCGGTGGTCGGCTCGGACGGCGAGGTCTCGCGCGTGGTCGGCACGCTCACCGACGTCACTGAACTGCGCAACGCTGAGGAACGCCTGCTGCACGATTCCGTGCATGACAACCTCACCGGCCTGCCCAACCGCAAGCTGTTCATGGACCGGCTCGGCGCGGTCGCGCATTTCGCCAAGACCATGCCGACGCTGCGCCCGACGCTGATGGTGATCGACCTCGACCGCTTCAAGCAGGTCAACGATTCCGTCGGCATCGCGGTCGGCGATTCCATCCTGCTGACGCTGGCCCGCCGCCTCACCCGCATCCTGAAGCCGCAGGACACGCTGGCGCGGCTCGCCGGCGACCAGTTCGGCCTGATCCTGCTGTCGGAGCAGGACCCGGCGCGCATCACCGCCTTCGCCGAGACCATCCGCAAGACCATCCGCGCGCCGATCGCGTTCAACGACCGCGAGATCTTCCTGACGGCTTCAATCGGTCTTGCGCTCTCCGATCCGCAAGTTCAGCTCACGGACGAGATCATCAAGGACGCCGAGCTTGCGATGTATCACTCCAAGCGCATCGGCGGCGACCGCATCGACGTCTACAAGCCCGCCATGCGCGCCCGGAAGACCGACCGGCTGACGCTGGAGAGTGAGCTGCGCCGCGCCATCGAGCGGCAGGAGATCACCATCCTGTACCAGCCGATCGTGCGGCTGGAGGATCGTTCGATCGCCGGTTTCGAGGCGCTGTCGCGCTGGGATCACCCGAAGCTCGGGCGCATGGCGCCGTCGGAATTCATCACCATCGCCGAAGAGACCGGCCTGATCGTCGATCTCGGCATGTTCGTGCTCGACCAGACCGCAAAGCAGCTCTCAGTGTGGCAGCGCGCGATGCGCTCGCGCGAGCCGATCTTCGCAAGCGTGAACGTCTCCTCGCGGCAGCTGCTGCGGCACGACCTGATCCACGACGTCCGCACCGTGCTGTCGCGCTCCTCGGTGGCGCGCGGCACGCTCAAGCTGGAATTGACGGAATCGCTGGTGATGGAGAATCCGGAGCACGCAGCCCAAATGCTGACGCGCATCCGCGAGCTCGGCACCGGCCTGTCGCTCGACGATTTCGGCACCGGCCATTCGTCGCTGGCCTATCTCCAGCGCTTCCCGTTCGACACCATCAAGATCGACCAGTCCTTCGTCCGCACCACCAGCCGCGGCACCCGTCCGGTGATCCTGAAGTCGATCATCGCGCTCGCGCACGATCTCGGCATGGACGTCGTCGCCGAAGGCGCCGAGACCGATTCCGATGCGGTCGAGCTCTACCAGATGGGCTGCGAATACGCGCAGGGCTTTGCCTTCGGCGAGCCGATGGACGCTGACGCGGCGATGCGCTTTTTGACGGAAGTGCGGCTGGAAGCGGCGAGCTAACCCACCTCTCCCCTTCTTGGGGCCGTCCGCGCAGCGCGCGGGGTGAGGTGCCCGATCAGGCCCTGCTTGATCCAGATCAATGGTCCGCGGCTCAACCGCCGCGAAAAATGGCGCGCAGCATTCGATCCAGAACGGTTTCGTCATCGAGGCCGCTGGGCTCGCCACGTCGTTCTCGGTGTGCCCGCACGCGTCAAGCGCAACGGCTGGGATGAGCAGACCAAGCGCGTCCTTCTCAGGAGATACGGATGAACCGGCACCTTTTCTACGCGATCACCCTCATAGGCACCGGAATGTTCCTCGCCTCGTCGGCCGAAGCCGTGACGGCGGCACGATGCGAGGATCGAGGCGCAAACTGCATCGGCTCATGTGCCATCTACACCGGCGGGGCCGGTGACTTCAGGGGCCGCCAGAACGTCTGCATGCGCGCCTGCGACCAGCAGACGACCAGATGTCTGATACGAGCACACGCCGATGATGAACGCTGGTCCCGGTGGCGCCAATGAAGGCCTTGGTTTGACCAGTACTGTAGGGTGAGCAAAAGCGCACTTGCGCCGTGCCCACGACCCAACATCACAACTGAAGTGGTGGGCACGCTTCGTTTTGCCCACCCTACGATACTGTCGCGCTGCGAAACGACCTTCCCCTCCAGAGGAGAGGCAGCAGTGTCACTCGCCGTACTACCGGCGCCGGTCGTTCTTTCGCTTCGTAAACCGCACGCTCTGTCCGTCAGGCATCCGCGTCGCCACGAAGCCGGCGGCGAGGCAGGCTTCGCGCTGCGGCATCTGGATGTCGGGGCTGCGCAGGCTGTCCCACCACGAGGCGCGGTTCGCCGCGCGCGGCAGGGCCGCGCCGATGATCTCCTCGATCTGTTCGAATGTCAGGACGAATTCGGCCTGCTTCTGCCGCATCAGATAGTCGCGCAACGCATCGTAGTCGTTCACAATCGTCCTCTCGTGCGGGCTGGGTCTCGTCACGCGAGACCTGCCGAAAAACGCTAGCCCATTAAACCGATTCTTAACTCATCGCGGCTTCGCCGTCGCGGCTTAAACACTACGCAAGCTTTCGGGCGCATCCATCAGGATCGGGAGCGAGCGATGCTGTCTGGATGGCGCGAAGTCACGGCCCGCCGGCCGTGGCGCATTTCGGCGAAGCTGCTGATCATCTCGTCCGTGGTGACGGTGATCGGCTTTTCCGCCATTTGCGTCAACGTCATGCTGGACATGCGCCGCGGCGAGGAGGCGCTCGCCCGCCAGACGCTGGAGAACCTCGCGACGACCATCGAGTCCGACATCAGCCGCAACATCGAGATCTACGATCTGTCGCTGAAGGCGGTCGCCGGCAACATGCTGCTGCCCGAGCTCGCCACGGTCTCCAAGCCGATCCGTCACCTGATCCTGTTCGACCATGCGACCACGGCGAAGCATTTCGGCGCCATCCAGGTGTTCGATGCCGAGGGCCGGCTGGCCATCGACGCCTCCACGCTCGATCCGCTGCCGGAGAACCGCGGCGAGGAGGATTACTTCACGGTCCATCGCGACAATCCCGGTGCCGGGCTCTTCATCAGCCGGCCGATGCTGTTTCGCGGCGCCTATTCGATCGTGCTGAGCCGGCGCATCAGCGACAACGACGGCGGCTTCATGGGCGTCGTCGCCGGCTCGATCCGCTTCAGCTATTTCCACGAATTGTTCGAGCGGCTGAGCCTCGATCCCGACGACACCATCACCGTGCTCAAGCGCGACCGCACCATCATGATGCGGCGGCCGTTCGACCTCGACATCATCGGCAAGAACCTGAACGAGAGGCAGACCTGGAAGGCCGACAATCTCCGCATCGGCACCGCCTATTCGGGACAAGGCCCGGTCGATCCGACTCCGCGACTCTATGTCCGCAGCGGCGACAACGGTCCGCTGTTCGTGGTGGCGGGCAAGCCGCTCGCCGCGGTGTTCGCGCTCTGGCAGAAGGAGGCGTTTCGGATCGGCGCCGTGGTGCTGGCGCTGGCGCTGTTCATGCTGGCATCGACGCTCGTGCTCGCGCGCGAGATCGGCCGGCGCGCCACGGCCGAGCGCAAGCTCGAGGAAATGGCGACGACGGATGCGCTCACCGGCCTGAAGAACCGCCGCAAGTTCGATTCGGTCATCGACGTCGAATGGCGGCGCGCGATGCGCCAAAAGACGTCGATCGCGCTCTTGATGATCGATGCCGATCACTTCAAGGCCTACAATGACACGTTCGGCCACCAGGCCGGCGACCAGGTGCTGGTCGGCATCGCCATCTGCATCTCGGACTCGGTGAGCCGCGCCGGCGATTGCGCCGCGCGTTATGGCGGCGAGGAATTCGCGGTGCTGCTGCCGAACACCTCGGCCACCGACGCGTTCAAGGTCGCCGAGACCATCCGCGCCAAGGTGCAGGGCTGGTCCGACGACCAGGCGACATCGACTGTGTCCTGCGGCATCGCCAGCCTCGTGCCGGCGAGCGGCATGGACTGGTCGATCCTGGTCGCCGCGGCCGACAAGGCGCTCTATGCGGCGAAGGCGGGCGGGCGCAACCAGTCGGTGGTGGCAAGCCTGCCGAAGCTGTCGCTGGTGGCGTGAGGCGCGCTGTCGTTATGAGGCGATAACGCGCGCTTCAAAATCGGTGTCGTCCCATAACCCCAGGGAGTGGTTTGGCGAAGACTCGTCGTTCGGTACTGCGACCGAACGCGATCGATGGATTCCGCGGTATGGGTCCCTGCGTTCGCAGGGACGACGGCGGAATATGGGGCTACTACTATTGCCCCAGATACTTCTTCATCTCCGCGATCAGCCCATCGCGCAGCTCGGGGCGCTTCAGGGCGTAGGCGATGTTGGCGCGGAGGAAGCCGGGCTTGGAGCCGCAATCATGGCGCTCACCCTCGAACTCGACGCCGTAGAATTTCTGCGTCTTGGCGAGGCCGATCATGGCGTCGGTCAGCTGGATCTCGCCGCCGGCGCCGCGCTCCTGGGTCTCCAGGATCTTGAAGATCTCGGGCTGCAGGATGTAGCGGCCGGTGATCGAGAGGTTGGAGGGCGCGGTGCCCTTGGCCGGCTTCTCGACCATGCCGTCGACCTCGAACATCTTGCCGTTGCGCTTGCCGATGCCGCATATGCCGTATTGATGGGTGAGATGGTCGGGCACCGCCTCGACCGCGATCACATTGGATTTCTCGCCGAGCGAGGACGCCATCTCGATCATCTGCTTCAGGCAGCCCGGCGTGTTGAGCACGAGCTCGTCCGGCAGCACCACCGCGAACGGCTCGTTGCCGACGATGTCGCGCGCGCACCAGACCGCGTGGCCGAGGCCGAGCGGCGCCTGCTGGCGGGTGAAGCTGACGGCGCCGGCGTCCGGCTGGTTCTGCGCCAAAATCTCCTGCTCGGCCTTCTTGCCGCGAGCGGCCAGGGTGGTGTCGAGCTCGAACATCTTGTCGAAATGATCTTCGATGACATTTTTGTTGCGGCCGGTGACGAAGATGAAGTGCTCAATGCCGGCTTCCCTGGCCTCGTCATAGACGTACTGGATCAGCGGCTTGTCGACGATGGTCAGCATTTCCTTCGGCATCGCCTTGGTGGCGGGCAGCACGCGGGTGCCGAGGCCGGCGACGGGGAATACGGCTTTGCGAATCTTCATGGGATCGATCGAATACCTGAGGAAGGGAGCAATGGTATCTTGCTAGCCTGTTTGCAGCCGCCAACAAAGGCGGATGTGGGGCCTCCCGCTCACAGAGTTAAGAAAAAATCAGCCACCAAAATTTCACCTTTGTTAAGCTATTGGCAACCGTCGCCAGGCCTCTTGAACGGCGGATTTTCGGCCGGACGGACAGGACATGATGCAATCGATGGCAGCACTGGCGAAACGTGCCGGATCTTTGACCGGAGTGATTGTTGCAGTTGCAATACTGCTGCCGGCCAGCGTGAACGCCCAGTCGCAAAACGGCCTGTCGAACCTGTTCGGCGGCATTTTCTCCGGCCCCAATCCGGCGCCCGCGCAGGCCCCGCCCGGCCCCGGCGGGGTACAAACGGGAGTCCAACCTTGGAGCGGCGAGGACGGCGCCTCCGGCCATCCGCTGATGACGGCGGCAGCGATCCGCGAGGCGGCCTCCAATTTTGACAATTGCGTTGCCGGGATGTGGCCCGATGCCGCACGGCGCGGCATCACCCAGGAGAATTTCCAGCGCTTCACCGCCGGGCTCTCGCCCGACCTGCGCATCATGGACCTGATGGACTCGCAGCCGGAATTCACGAAATCGATCTGGGACTATCTCGACATCCTCGTGAACGACAACCGCCTCGCCAAGGGCCGCGAGGTGCTCGCCAAATACAAGGCGCAGTTCGACGCCACCGAGAAGGCATACGGCGTCGATCGCTACATCATCGCCGCGATCTGGGGCATCGAATCCAACTACTCGACACAGATGGGCGACCGCAGCGTGCTGCAATCGACCGCGACGCTCGCCTGCATCGGTCGCCGCCAAGCCTATTTCAAAGACGAGTTTCTCTCCGCGGTGGAGATCCTCAACCGCGGCGATCTCAGGCCCGAGCAGATGCGCGGCTCATGGGCCGGCGCGTTCGGCCCGACCCAGTTCATGCCGACTGCGTTCAAGCGCTTTGCCGTCGATGGCGACGGCGATGGACGGCGCGACGTCGTCGACAATCCCACCGACCTGATTGCGTCGACCGCCAACAACCTGAAGAAGGACGGCTGGCAGTCGGGCCAGACCTGGGGCTTCGAGGTCGTGGTGCCGCAGGGCTTCAACTACATGCTGGCCGATCGCGCCAAGGCGATGACGATCGCGCAATGGGAGAAGCTCGGCCTCAAGCGGGCGACGGGCCAGCCCTTCCCACATCCGGCGGAAAAGGCCTATCTGCTGGCACCGGCGGGCGCGCAAGGCCCCGGCTTTCTGATGCTGCAGAACTACCGCGTCATCATGAAGTACAATCCGGCCGAGGCCTATGCGCTGGCGATCGGCCATTTCGCCGATCGGCTGCGCGGTGGCCAGCCCTTCGTGCAGCCCTGGCCGCGCCAGGAGCGCGAATTGTCCCGCACCGAGCGGCTGGAGCTCCAGCAGCTGCTGGCCCAGCGCGGCTTCTACAAGGGCACCCCGGACGGCCAGTTCGGCGGCCAGACAAGGGAAGCCCTGCGCAATTTCCAGGCCTCGATCGGGGTCCCCGCGGACGGGTTTGCCTCCTCCGATGTGCTGGACCGGTTGCGCGGGCGGTAAAATCGCGCCGAAAGTAACCCTGAACAGGGATTTTGGCTGGCAGCCTTGACGGCGGCGGCAGTTCCCCGGTGTATGGGCAAAGAATCTGTGACGGAATCTGCCCGTTTGGCGCCTGATTCCGTTATTATATCGAGCCTATCCCGATCCCTATTGCGCGTGCCCGAGATCGCATGTCGAAGCCAAAGTCTTTCTTCAAGGCGCTGACCGAGACCGGCCCGTTGATCGCGCTGGGGACGGCGCTTGCGATCCTGGTCTCGATCGCGGGACCTGCCTCGGCGCAGTTCTTCAACTTCCCCGGCTTCGGCGGCCCACCGCAACGCCAGGCCCCGCCGCCGCGTCAAGGCGGTGGTGGCGGTGGCTGGTTCGGCGGTGATTTCTTCGCGCCGTTCCAGCAACCACAACAGCAGGCCCCGCGTCAGGATTTTTCGCGCGCGCCGGCACCAGCCAAGCGCGACACCACGCCCGACAAGAACGTGCTCGTGATCGGCGATGCCATGGCCGACTGGCTCGCCTATGGCCTCGAAGACGCCTACACCGAGCAGCCCGACATGGGCGTGATCCGCAAGCACAAGACCACCTCGGGCCTGATCAAGTACCAGCCGAAGGGCGAGCCCTCGGATTGGGCGGCGGCGGCCAGAGGTATCCTCGAGACCGAAAAACCTGACGTCATCGTCGTCATGCTCGGTCTCAACGACCGCATCTCGATCCGCGAGCCGGTTGTCGACAAGTCGGACAAAGACAAGGACAAGAAGAACGACAAGGGCGCGCGCGCCAAGCCGCAAACCAAGCCGGGTGAGGCCAAGCCCGGCGACGCCAAGCCGGACACCGCCGCCAAGCCCGACGACAAGCCGGCCGACACCGATCTGCCGCAGGATGATGCCGACAACGCCGACACGCCTGCGGCCGCGCCGGAAAAGACGGCGCGCAATCCGAACGGCGTCTATGAATTCCGCGACGAGCGCTGGGTCGAACTCTACGGCAAGAAGATCGAGGAGCTCGCGAACGTCCTCAAGGCCAAGGGCGTGCCGGTGCTCTGGGTCGGCCTGCCCGCGATCCGCGGCCCCAAGGGCACGGCGGACATGCTGTTCCTGGATTCGCTCTACCGCGAGGGCGCGGCCAAGGCCGGAATCACCTATGTCGACGTCTGGGACGGCTTCGTCGACGAAGCCGGCCGCTTCCTCCAGAAGGGCCCGGACTTCGAAGGCCAGATCCGCCAGCTGCGCAGCGGTGACGGCGTCTATTTCACCAAGGCCGGCGCGCGCAAGCTCGCGCACTATGTCGAGCGCGAGATCACGCGCCTGTTGGCGGGCCGCTCCGGCCCGATCGCGCTGCCGAGCGAGCCGGCGACGCCCGACACCAGCGCCGAGCCCGGCAAGCCGGCGCCGCGGCCGCTGGCCGGCCCGATCGTGCCGCTGGTGGCGGCCTCGATCTCGACCGATCAATTGCTGGGCGGACCGGGCTCGCGTCCCGCCGCCGTCGATGCGCTCGCTGCCAAGACGATGGTGAAGGGTGAGCCGCTGACGGCGCCCGCAGGCCGCGCCGACGATTATGCCTGGCCGCGCCGCGAAGTCGGCCGCGAGCAGGCCAAGGGCGATACGCCGATGGCGGCGACGACGCCTGAGGGCGGTGCCGCCCCGGGTTCGGCAGGCACGGGTGCCGCCGCCGCGCTCGCGCCGCCGAAGCTCGCGCCGAAGAAGCCGCCGGCACCGCCACAGCAGCCGGCGCAGGCCGCGCCATCATTTCGCGATTTCTTCGGCTTCGGCTCGCCGCAGCCACCGCCGCGTCAATTCGCGCCGGCGCCGCGCAATCCGAATCCCAACCCCGCGATCCCGCGGCCGCCTGGCAATGTCGGGCGCTCGGCCGAGATTTTCCGGTAGCTTGCTGAGTGATGTCAGATGTCATTCCGGGGCGCGCATAGCGCGAACCCGGAATCTCGTGCCGTCACATCTGGATTCCGGGTCCGCCGCGTAAACGCGGCGCCCCGGAATGACGTGGCGGGTCGCTCAGCCTCAATAGCGCCAGCGCGACGGCGGCGGGCGACGTGCGGGGCGCGACATCAGCAGGGCGAGTGCGAAGCCGATACCGCCGGCGACCAGCAGCGCGCCGAGCGGATTGTCCTGCACCTTCTTCGACAGCGCCTGTGTGCCATCGCGGAAGGTGTCGCCGCTGTTCTCATAGGCGTCCTTGGCGTAGCCCGTCGCGGTGTCCGCAGCATCGCGCACGGCATCCTTGGCCTGGCCGTAGAGGTTCTGCACCGTGCCTGCGGCTTCGCGTGCCTTGCCCGACGCCTGCGTCTTGGCATCGCCTGCCATGTCTCCGACTGCGCCTTCCGCGCGTCCGGCATATTCCTTCGCCGATCCGACAATCCGATCCGTGTCCATGATGCTCCTCCTCGGGGGTCAGCCCAAGTAACCGATCAGGCGCGGCGGGGTTCCAGCGAGTTAGAGAATGAGTCCCCCATCGACGACCAGCGTCTGGCCGATGATGTAGGACGACAGCGGCGAGGCCAGGAACAGTGCGGCGCCCGCCATGTCGGCGGGCGTGCCCAATCGCCGCAGCGGAATGCGCAAAAGTGCACCTTCGAGCCGCTTGGGATTGTCCGTCGTCACCTTCGTCATCTTGGTGTCGACGAGGCCCGGCGCGATGCCGTTGACACGGATGCCGTCCTCGGCCCACGCCTCGCCGAGCGTGCGCGTCAATCCGACCGCGCCGGTCTTCGAGGCGTTGTAGGCGGGATTGCCCATGGTGGAGTGATAGGCCGCGGTCGAGGACACCATGATCAGCGCGCCCTTGGCGTCCCGCAACATGGAATGGAATCGCGTTGCGCACGCCATCAGGCTCATCAGATTGACCTCGACGACCTTGCGGAAGCCGCTCATCTCGAACTCGCCGCGGCGATAGATCACCGCCCCCTGCGCGAGCACCAGGATATCGAGCCGGTCGAAGGACGGCGTGAACGCCTCGATGGCACCGGCATTGCTGACGTCGAGTTGCGCGTACGCGAGACCGGTGAGATCGGAGCCTTCCGCCGCCGAATATTCCGTTGCATGAGCACGCGTGCCGCAAACCGCAACGCTAGCGCCCCTGACGCGAAAGGCCTGCGCGATGCCGTTGCCGATGCCGCTGGAACCGCCGACGACCAGCACCTGCTTGCCTGAGAAATCGAGCTCGTTCGCCATGGCGGCCTCCCTTCTTGTTTTGCTTGTTTGACCTGTCTGCGGATCGATGCCAGCCTTGTCAATCATAACAACAAGCAAGACGCTGCGAGGAAACAGCATGACCGAGTCCAGAGAGCTCAGCCGGTCGGTGAAGGGCCTGACCGTTCTCGTCACCGGCGCCGCCAGCGGCATGGGACGCGCGACCGCGCGCGTATTTGCGACCGAGGGCGCGAACGTTGCCGTCACCGATTATGACGAGCAAGGCGCGCTATCCGTTGCCAAGGAGATCGCGGCGAGCGGCGGCGCGGCGAAGGCGTGGAAGCTCGACGTCGCCGATGCCGGCGAGATCAAGCGCGTCGTCGGCGATGTCGCCGCGCATTTCGGCGGACTCGACATCATCGTCAACAATGCAGGCATCTCCGTACGCGTCCCGATCGACGACGAGACTTATGAAGACGCCTGGGCCAAGGGCATCGCCGTGATGCTGACGGCGCATCCGCGCATCATCCGCGCCGCGCTGCCGCATTTGCGTAAGTCGAAGAGCCCGCGCATCGTCAACATCGCCTCGACCGAGGCGCTCGGCGCCACCGCGCTGCACAGCCCCTATTCGGCGGCGAAGGGCGGCGTGGCGAGCCTGACCCGCTCGCTCGCGGTCGAGCTCGGCCGCGAGGGCATCACGGTCAACTGCATCTGCCCGGGGCCGATCCGCACCGCGATCACCGACCGCATCTCGGAGGAGCACAAGACCATCTACGCCAAGCGCCGCACGGCACTCGGCCGCTACGGCGACCCCGAAGAGGTCGCGCATATGACGCTGAGCCTGTGTCTGCCGGCGGCGTCTTTCCTCACGGGCGCGGTGATCCCAGTCGACGGCGGGTTGATGGCGCGCAACGCGTGAGAGCTATGCGCGCCGCGCGTTGACAACTCCGAGTGCAGGAGTAGCTTTTTCACTGACAGAGCGGGACCAACCGCTCGCAGCCAGCGGGAGAAAACGCCATGACGATCGCCATCCGGCAGCTTCAGAAGCATTTTGTCGGCGAGGTTTCGGGCCTCGATCTGCGCAAGCCGCTGACACCGGACGAGGCGCGCGAGGTCGAGGCGGGAATGGACAAGTACGCGGTGCTGGTCTTCCACGACCAGGACATCACCGACGAGCAGCAGATGGCGTTTGCGCTCAACTTCGGCCAGCGCGAGGATGCGCGCGGCGGCACCGTGACCAAGGAAAAGGACTACCGGCTGCAGTCCGGCCTCAACGACGTCTCCAATCTCGGCAAGGACGGCAAGCCGCTGGCCAAGGACAGCCGCACGCATCTGTTCAATCTCGGCAACTGCCTGTGGCATTCCGACAGCTCGTTCCGCCCAATCCCGGCAAAGTTCTCGCTGCTGTCGGCGCGCGTGGTGAACCCGAAGGGCGGCAACACCGAATTCGCCGACATGCGCGCGGCCTATGACGCGCTCGACGACGAGATCAAGGCGGAGCTCGAGGACCTCGTCTGCGAGCACTCGCTGATGTATTCGCGGGGATCGCTCGGCTTCACCGAATATACCGAAGAAGAAAAGGAGATGTTCAAGCCAGTGCTGCAACGGCTGGTGCGCACCCATCCGGTGCATCGCCGCAAGTCGCTGTATCTGTCATCGCACGCCGGCAAGGTGGTCGGCATGAGCATGCCGGAGGGACGCCTGCTGCTGCGCGACCTCAACGAGCATGCGACGCAAGCAGAGTTCGTCTATGTCCACAAATGGAAGCTGCATGACCTCGTGATGTGGGACAACCGCCAGACCATGCACCGCGTCCGCCGCTACGACCAGTCCCAGCCGCGCGACATGCGCAGGGCGACGGTGGCGGGGACCGAGCCGACGGTGCAGCAGCAGGCGGCGGAGTAGCGACATACTACCCTGTCGTCCCGGACAAGCGCAGCGAAGCGGAGCGCCGATCCGGGACCCATAACCACAGGGAGTGGTTTGGCGAAGGCTAGCCTTGACCAGCCTGCCTCAAACTTCACCCTGTGGTTATGGGTCCCGGATCGGCGCTACGTTCTGGACAACGCTACGCGTTGCCAGAATCTCCGCTTGTCCGGGACGACAGCGGGGGGCGCTGCGCCAGCTAAGCGTGCCCGGCCTCGTTCGAGAGCATGCCGGGGTCGATGCCGATCTTGCGTAGCGCCCGCCCGTACTTCTCCTCGACATCGTCGCCGAAGATCAGGTCGGCATCGGCGTCGCAATGCAGCCAGCCATTGCTCTGGATCTCGGTCTCGAGCTGGCCCGGCGCCCAGCCGGCATAGCCGAGTGCGAGGATGGCGTGCTTGGGGCCGGAGCCGTTGGCGATCGCGCGCAGGATGTCGACGGTCGCGGTGAGGCAGACACCGTCGTCGATGCGCAGCGTCGCCTTCTCGATGTAGAAATCGCTGGAATGCAGCACGAAGCCGCGGCCGGTGTCGACGGGACCGCCCTGCAATACCTTCATGGTTTCGGCATTCCCGGGCAGCTTGATGTGCTCGCCCTTCTTGATGATGCCGAGCTGCTGCAAGAGCTCGGGAAAGTCGATGCTGCCGGCCGGCTGGTTGACGATGATGCCCATCGCGCCCTCGGCCGAATGGGCGCAGAGATAGATCACCGAGCGTTCGAAGCGGGAGTCACCCATCACGGGCATTGCGATCAGGAGCCGGCCGTCCAGATAACCGGCCGAGCTGGGGAGCGCAGGGCCTGCGCTGCGGGTGCTTTCGCCCGTCCTCTTGCCTGTAGGAGCCATGGTGAAGCACTCCGGTTTCAATTCCTATCCTGATGTCGGGCCGGGCCGCTGTCAAATCAAGGCTTGCAGAGACTTGATTCAAGTGCATCCATCACAAGCAATTCAATGGTTTGGCCCAGGGTGACCCTGTAAAGACGTGCCATGCTGACAAGAGTTCCCCTGCGTGCGGCGATTGGCGTCGCGACAACCCTGCTTGCGTCGTCGCTGGCGTTCGCGGCTCATGCCGACGACGCCTCGCCCTGGCAGCGCGACGGACACTCCGCGGTGCGGCTGGTCGCGGGCTCGCGCAGCGGCGCGGTGCTGCTCGGCGGTATCTCCTTCCAGATCCAGCCCGGCTGGAAGACCTATTGGCGCATGCCGGGCGATTCCGGCGTTCCGCCGCGGTTCGACTTCTCGAAGTCGGATAATGTCGAAGCGGTGACGGTGATGTGGCCGGCGCCGCAGAAATTCGACGACGGCGCGGGCGGCCACTCGATCGGCTATCACGACCAGATCGTGCTGCCCCTGCGCATCGTGCCCAAGGCCGCCGACAAGCCGGTGACCTTGCGCGCCGAGATCAACTACGCCGTGTGCGAGAAGCTCTGCATTCCCGTCGAGGCCAGTGCCGAGCTCGGCTTCAACAACGTCGCCTCGACCGAGGACGCGAATTTGCGCGCCGCACTCGACACGGTGCCGAAGCCGGCCAATATCGGCGATCCCAATCCGCTGACCATCCGCGACGTCAAGCGCGATGGGCCCAAGAACGTGGTGGTCGACGTGGTCGTGCCTGACAAGCGCAACGTCAACCTGTTCGTGGAAGGGCCGACGCCGGACTGGGCCTTGCCGATTCCGGCCCCGGTCGACCAGGCACCGCCGGGCGTGAAGCGATTTACCTTCGAGCTCGACGGGCTGCCGCCGGGGGCCAAGCCTGATGGGGCGGCGTTGAAATTCACGCTGGTCGGGCCGGAGAAGTCGTACGAGTTCAATACGAGTTTGGATTGAGGCGGAGCTGTCGTCGCGGCGGCAGTCAGGACGCGGCGAGTGAGTTGCTCTGCCAGCGCTTCATATTCCGCTGTCGTCCCGGGGCGCGCGCAGCGCGAGCCCGGGATCCATAACCACAGGCCGTGGTTTGGCGAAGACTCGGAGTTTATCAGCTCGCGCTACAATTTCTCCCTGTGGCTATGGGTCCCCGCCTTCGCGGGGACGACAGCGGAGGGTGGCGCGCCATCACCCCCACCCAACCGAATCTTAACGAATGGTTGCTAATTCCCAAGCCTGCCGCAGAATGCGGGCGCCTGGGGATTCTTCGAATTGGCCGTGATGGATGCAGAACCCGCAACGACCGGACCGGCCGGGCTGATCGCGCGGCTGCGGGCCAGGTTGACCGGCGGATCGAGCGAGGCGTCGCTGACGCGGCGGCTGGCGGGCACCATCTTCATCATCCGCGTCATCAGCGCGGGCCTCGCCTATTTCTCGCAGGTGCTGCTGGCGCGCTGGATGGGTACCTCCGACTACGGCATCTATGTCTATGTCTGGACCTGGGTGCTGCTGCTCGGCAGCATGATGGATTTCGGCATCTCCGCCTCCGCGCAGAAGATCATTCCGGAGTACCGCACCAGCGGTGAGCATGCGCTGCTGCGCGGCTTCCTCTCCGGCAGCCGCTGGCTGACCTTTGCCGTCTCCACACTGGTGTCACTCGCTCTCGCCGGCATCGTCAGGCTGCTGTCGCCCTGGATCAACCCGGCCGAGGAGCTGCCGCTCTATATCGGCTGCATGACGCTGCCCGCCTTCGTCGTCGCCAACACCCAGGACGGCATCGCGCGCTCGCATGACTGGATGCAGCTCGGCCTGATGCCGCAATTCATCATCCGCCAGGCGCTGATCATCGGCATCACCGCCGCGGCGTTCCTGCTCGGCTATCATCTCGGCGCGGTCGCCGCGATGGTCGCAAGCCTCGGTGCGGTGTGGATCGCGATGACCGGGCAGATGGTGGTGCTGAACCGCAAGCTCGCCGATCACATCGAGCCGGGCCCCAAGGCTTACGACATCAGCGGCTGGCTCGCGGTGTCACTCCCGATCCTGCTGGTCGAAAGTTTTTATCTGCTGCTGTCCTACACCGACGTGCTGGTGCTGCAGCAGTTCCGTCCATCCGACGAGGTCGGCGTGTATTTCGCCGTGGTGAAGACGCTGGCGCTGGTGTCGTTCATCCACTACGCGATGTCGGCGACGACGGCGCATCGCTTCGCCGAATACAACGCCCTCGGCGACAAGGCGCGGCTGTCGGCTTATGTGGCGCATGCCATCAACTGGACGTTCTGGCCGTCGCTGGCGGCAACGGTCGTGCTGCTCGCGCTCGGCAAGCCGCTGCTCTGGCTGTTCGGACCGCAATTTGTGGTCGGCTACGACATCATGTTCGTCGCCGCCATCGGCCTCGTCGTGCGCGCCGCGATCGGGCCAGTCGAGCGGCTGCTCAACATGCTCGGCCAGCAGAAGATCTGTGCGCTGGCCTACGCGCTGGCCTTCGTGATGAACCTCGTGCTCTGCATCGCGCTGGTGCCGCGCTACGGCGGTCACGGCGCCGCGGCCGCAACCTCGATCTCGCTCACCTTCGAGACGGTGCTGCTGTTCTGGATCGTGCGGCAGCGGCTGGGGCTGCACGTGCTGGCGTTTGGCAAATAGGCGCTAAGCGCCTGCCGGTGCGAGGGAACGGCCGTTTCGCGGTACGCTTGGGGCGGAGGTGAAACTCCTACCATCTCCCGCCCTGAAGAACGATTTTTCTTATTCCCTCCAACTAGTTGCGCCGCAGGGAAAGTTTATTCTACGTCATATTGCCCAACCGACGAGATAAACCTAGATTCCCCGCACATGATCGATCCGCTCTATGTCGCCTCTGGTTTCGGCGTCGGCCTGCTTGTCGGGATGACCGGCGTGGGGGGCGGCTCGTTGATGACGCCGCTCTTGATCCTGCTGTTCGGCATCCATCCCACGACCGCCGTCGGCACCGACCTGCTCTATGCCGCCGCCACCAAGACCGGCGGCAGCGTGGTGCATGGCTGGTCGCGCAGCGTGCACTGGCCGGCGGTGCTGCGGCTCGCCTGCGGCAGCATTCCGGCGAGCGCGCTGACGTTGCTGGTGCTGTGGAAGCTCGACCTGAAAAGCGATTCCGAGCGCAACCTCGTCAACCTCGTGCTGTGCTTTGCGCTGCTGCTGACCGCGACCTCGCTGATCTTCCGCAAATCGATCATGGAGCGCTACCGCAAGCGCCTCGAAGGTGTCGACGAGCGCACCACCGCGATTGCGACCGTCGTCACCGGCATCGTGCTCGGCGTGCTGGTCTCGATTTCGTCCGTCGGCGCCGGCGCGGTCGGCGTGACCGTGCTGCTGCTGCTCTACCCGCGGCTGCCGATGGCGACCATCGTCGGCTCCGACATCGCGCATGCGGTGCCGCTGACGCTGGTCGCGGGCGCCGGACACTGGCTGCTCGGCTCGGTCGACTGGGGCCTGATGGGCGTTCTGCTGCTGGGCTCGCTGCCCGGCATCATCCTCGGCAGTTACAGCGCAACGCGCGTGCCCGAGACGGTGCTGCGCGCCGCGCTCGCCTGCGTCCTCGTCATGGTCGCTGGCAAGATCATGTTCGCGGAGCTGAACCTGTCGTCCGCGATCGTGACGGCGCTGGCCTGGAGCCATTAGGCGAGAGGCTGCCGCCTCGTCCTCGCTCTCGTAGGGTGGGCAAAGCGGAGCGTGCCCACCATTTCTCTCGACCAGGCAAAGATGGTGGGCACGGCGCTGACGCGCCTTTGCCCACCCTACCGGCATCGGGCCGTTACTCCGCGGTCCAGCCGCCATCGATCGACAGGTTGGTGCCGGTGATCTGCGCGGCGTCATCGCCGCACAGGAACAGGGCGAGCGCTGCGACCTGCTCGGAGGTCACGAACTCCTTGGTCGGCTGCGCGTCGAGCAGCACGTCGTTGATGACCTGCTCGCGCGTGAGGTTGCGGGCCTTCATGGTGTCGGGGATCTGCTTCTCCACCAGCGGCGTCCAGACATAGCCGGGGCTGATGCAGTTGCAGGTGATCTTGTGGGTCGCCACTTCGAGCGCCACGGTCTTGGTGAGACCGTTGATGCCGTGCTTGGCCGACACGTAGGCCGACTTGAAGGGCGAGGCGACCAGCGAGTGCGCCGAGGCGGTGTTGATGATACGGCCCCAGCCCTTCTTCTTCATGCCGGGGACAGCGGCGCGGATGGCATGGAAGGCCGAGGACAGGTTGATCGCGATGATCTGGTCCCACTTCTCGATCGGGAATTCCTCGATCGGCGAGACGAACTGGATGCCGGCATTGTTGACGAGGATGTCGACCGAGCCAAACGTCTTCTCGCCGAGCGCGATCATCTGGGCGATCTCGGCCGGCTTGGTCATGTCGGCGGGCGAATAGACTGCCTTGACGCCAAAATCGGACTCGATCTTCGAACGCTCCTTCTCGATGTCCTCAGGGGAACCGAAGCCGTTGATGACGACATTGGCGCCGGCGCTGGCGAAGGCGCGCGCATAAGCAAGCCCGATACCGCTGGTCGAACCGGTCACGACGGCGTTTTTGCCTGAGAGAGTACCCATCTTATTCGCTCCTTTTTGCCGGGGGCGCGGTGACGTCCCCCGTGAGATCGTAGGTCACCATGGTCTCGCCGGACTGCGGCTTCTCCAGCCAATCCTTGTGGCGCATCGACAGATGCACGTCACGCACGCCGGCTTCCCAATGCTCGACCATGGCGACATGCGAGAAGTCGTAATCCTTGGACGAGGATTCGTAGTTCTTGCTGCGGTAGATCAGGTGCACCACAGTGACGGTACTCTCACGTGCCGCCTTCGCAAGGAATTCGACGGAAGGATCGTTCTTGAGATAATCGGGCAATTTGGAAATCAGGTCGCGCACGGCCCTGCGGGCGTTGTGGATCTGCTTGTTCTTGTCGGTGTTCATGCGCGTGCGGCTGGAGAAGCGGATATCCTTCTCGCGCTCGGTCGCCTCGAGCAGCGAATTCGGCAGGTCGCCGCGGGCGCTGAACAGGTCGACCTGGAAGATCAGCATGTCGCGCGCGAGCTCGGCATCGAGCACGTAGTCGAGCGGGGTGTTGGAGGCGATGCCGCCGTCCCAGTAATGCTCGCCCTCGATGACGACGGAGGGAAAGCCGGGCGGCAGCGCGCCGGAGGCCATGATGTGCTCGGGGCCGATTTTCTTGCCGAGCTTCTTGAACTCGTAATTGTCGAAATATTTGAAGTTGCCGGAGGTGACGCCGACGGCGCCGACCGACAGGCGCGTCTTGAGGTCGTTGATGCGGTCGAAATCGACCAGGCGCTCCAGCGTCTTCTTCAGCGGCGCGGTGTCGTAATAACTTTCGGCTTCGCGATGGCCCGGCGGCCAGAGCGGCGCGGGCGGCACGCGCGGGACAAAGAAGCCGGGGACGCCGAAGGTCGCGATCAAAGCGGCGCTGGTCGAGTTGAACAGCTCGCGGCTGTGGTCGCTCTTGCCGATCGGTTTCCACGGCACCGGCGCGGAGACCATCTCCCAAAATTCCTTCAGCCGCTTGACGCGGGTGTGCCCCTCGTTGCCGGCGATGATGGCGGCGTTGACGGCACCGATCGAGATGCCGGCGACCCATTCCGGCTCGAAACCGTAGCCGCACAGCGCCTGATAGGCGCCGGCCTGGTACGAGCCGAGGGCGCCGCCGCCCTGGAGGACCAGGACACGTTGCGCATTCGCGGGGACGCTGGCGGATTCCGGTCTATGGTCGGTCATACGGGAACAATAGCAAAAGGCGAGCCACCGTGGCGACAGTTTCGCCACCCCGTCAATGCATCCCGGGATCAAGTCTGGCTTATCGGTCCGTCGAAGCCAGGATCATGGTCCAGAACACCTTGTATTTGGTGCCCGGAGCATAGCTCGCCGCTATGCCCAATTTTGTGACACCGTTCTTGAGCATGTTGGCACGGTGCGGAGGCGAGTCGCGCCAGCCGGAAAATGCTTCCGCCAGCGTATGATAGCCGGCCGAGATGTTCTCGACCGCGACGGTCGCGGGGTAGCCGCCGGCGGTCAGCCGTTTGGCCAGCGGAGCACGAACGTCGTGGTCCATCTTGTTGGCGGCAGCCATGGCCTGGGACTGGGATTCGGCGAGCCGCATCAGATCGGAATCGACCACGACCGTGCCGAGCATGTTGTTCTGGCGGTATTGCGAAATCATGATCGCGGCGGCCTGCGCGTCGAGCTGGGCGCCGGGGACGGCCATGTCGGCATACATCGACGGCTGCTGGACCGGCGCCTCATTGCCGGCGCAGCCGGCGAGAAGCAATAGGATGAGAATTGCGGCCGCAGCGCGCATGGATCGGGGCCCCCAAATGAGGGGCCGTTGTTGCATACCAACCGTGGCTGAAAGGTGAATTTTGAGGAAAATCTGTCCGGTGTCATTCCGGGGCAGTGCGCAGCACTGAACCCGGAATCTCCCTCTATAATCTCGAGATTCCGGGTTCGCGCTGACGCGCGCCCCGGAATGACGCGGGAATTCTAGCCTGCAAATATCCGGTAACGCCTCGGCTCGAGGCCGATGGTGTCGCCGGCGCGGAGTTCCTTGTCGCGGGGGGCATCGATCTCGATGGTTTCGCCGCCTGATAGTGCGACTTCGGCGCGCTGCACCGGGCCGAAATTGCGGACGTGCTGGACCGCGCCCTCGAAGGCGCCGCTGCCGGGCGGGCCGACCAGCATGTCATGTCGCCGCACGAACAGTCTTGACGCGCCAGGCGCAAGCCCATCCGCGGCAAGGGCGAGCGGCCGGTCGCCGAGCCGGATCACGCCGCCGTCGACCTGGACCGGCAATTCTATGGACTCGCCGATGAAGCCGTGGACGAAGGCGGTCGCAGGCGTCTCGTAGACGTCGTCCGGCGAGCCGATCTGCTCGATCTTCCCCTTGTCCATCACCACGACGCGGTTGGCGACTTCCAGCGCCTCCTCCTGGTCGTGGGTGACGAAGATCGAGGTGACGTTGATCTCGTGATGCAGCGAGCGCAGCCACCTTCGCAGTTCTTTCCGCACCTTGGCATCGAGCGCGCCGAAGGGCTCGTCGAGCAGGAGGATGCGCGGCTCGATCGCGAGCGCGCGGGCGAGCGCGATGCGCTGGCGCTGGCCCCCGGAGAGCTGGCTCGGATAGCGGTCGGCGAGCCAGTCGAGCTGCACCAAGTCGAGCAGCTCCTTGACCCGCGCACGGATCGTGGCTTCGTCCTTGCGGACGGCGCGCGGCTGCACGCGCAGGCCAAAGGCGACGTTCTCGAACACGCTCATGTGGCGGAACAGCGCGTAGTGCTGGAACACGAAGCCGACGTGGCGCTCGCGCGCGCCCTGCGCCAGCGCGTCCTCGCCGTTGAAGGAGACTTCGCCGGAATCAGGCCAGTCGAGACCGGCGATGATCCGCAGCAAGGTGGTCTTGCCGGAGCCGGAGGGACCGAGCAACGCCAGCAGCTCGCCATTGTCGACCCTGAGGTCGACGCCGTCGAGCGCGGCAAAGCTGCCGAACTTCTTGACGAGATTTTTGACTTCAATGGTCATTGACGTCTTGTCCTTCGTCGAGGTGACGTTCGAGAATTGTCTTGGCGATCAGCGTGATCAGCGCCAGCATCGCCAGCAGCGAGGCAATCGCGAAGGCGGCGACGAACTGGTACTCGTTGTAGAGGATCTCGACCAGGAGCGGCATGGTGTTGGTCTCGCCGCGGATATGGCCGGAGACCACTGAGACCGCGCCGAACTCGCCCATCGCGCGCGCGTTGCAGAGCAGGACGCCGTAGAGCACGCCCCATTTGATGTTGGGCAGCGTGACGCGGAAGAAGGTCTGCAAGCCGGAGGCGCCGAGCGAGATCGCGGCTTCCTCCTCCTGCGTGCCCTGCTCCTGCATCAACGGGATCAGCGCGCGTGCCACGAACGGGAAGGTCACGAAAGTGGTGGCGAGTGCGATGCCGGGCACCGCGAACAGGATCTGGATGTCGTGATCCCTGAGCCAGCCGCCGAAATAGCCCTGCGCACCGAACAGCAGCACGAAGACGAGGCCGGAGATCACCGGGCTCACCGAGAATGGCAGGTCGATCAGCGTGATCAGGAAGGTCTTGCCCGGGAAATCGAACTTCGCAATCGCCCAGGCGGCGACGAGGCCGAAAACGAGATTGAAGCCGACCGAGATCGCCGCGACGATCAAGGTCAGCTTGATCGCCGCCATTGCCTCCGGCTCGGCGAGCGCGGCGAAATAGGCGAGGATCCCTCGCGAGAACGCCTGCGCGAACACCACGACCAGCGGCAGCACGACGAAGACGGACAGGAAGATCACCGCGAGCGAGATGATGATGGCGCGCACCGCGCGCGGTTCGGTGCGCAGGCTGTCGCGGGCTGCGGCAGCATGTGCACGTGCGCGTGCATCGGGCGACGTCAGCGACACCGTGTCTGCGATCTGCATCGTCATCGCCATCCTCCTCAGCGCACTGGGATCCGGCTCTGCGCCCAGCGCTGGAGCCGGTTGACGGCGAAGATGACGACGAAGGAGACGACGAGCATGACCACCGCAATCGCGGTCGCGTCGGCGTAGCGGAATTCGGAGAGCCGGATCACGATCAAGAGCGGCGCGATCTCCGAGACGTTGGGTAAGTTACCGGCGATGAAGATCACCGAGCCGTATTCACCGACCGCACGCGCAAAGGCGAGCGCGAGACCCGTGAGCAGCGCCGGCGCGAGCGAGGGCAGGATCACGCGGATGATGGTCTGCCAGCGGCTGGCCCCCAGGCTGCCCGCGGCCTCCTCGATCTCGGGATCGAGATCCTGGAGCACCGGCTGCACGGTGCGGACCACGAACGGAATACCGATGAAGATCATGGCGACGAAGATGCCGACCGGCGTGAACGCCACCTTGATACCGAGCGCGGCGAGCGGCGCGCCCAGCCAGCCCTTCTCGGCGAACAGCGCGGTCAGCGCGACGCCGGCAACCGCCGTCGGCAGTGCGAAGGGCACATCGACGATGGCATCAAAGATGCGCCGGCCGGGAAAGCGGTAGCGCACCAGCGCCCAGACGATGATGCTGCCCATGATGAGATTGACGCAGGCCGCCGCGAAGGCCAGGCCGAACGAGACCCGCAGCGCATTCAGGGTGCGGCGACTGGAGAGGATGTTCCAGAATTGCTCGGGGCTGAGCTCGAGCGATTTTAGGAACAGGCCGGCGAGCGGAATCAGAATGATGATGGACAGCCAGGACAGCGTCAGTCCCATCGTGAGACCGAAGCCCGGCAGTGTCCGGCGTCGTGCTGCGAGTGCGCTCACCAGGCCCCCTGTTAAAGCCCCTTCGACAGCGCCCGATCAGTTCTTGTAGATCTGATCAAAGACGCCGCCGTCGGCAAAATGTTCCTTCTGCGCCTTGGTCCAGCCGCCGAATACGTCGTCGATCGTGAACAGCTCGACCTTTGCAAACGAGTTTTCGTACTTTTTCGCGATCACGGGATCGCGCGGACGGTAGAAGTTGCGCGCGGCGATCTCCTGCCCTTCCTTGGTGTACCAATACTGGAGATAGGCATCGGCAGCGTTGCGGGTGCCTTTTTTATCGGCAACCTTGTCGACGATCGCGACCGGCGGCTCGGCGAGGATCGATTGCGGCGGCGCCACGATCTCGAATTTTTCCGGACCGAATTCCTTGAGCGCGAGGAACGCCTCGTTCTCCCAGGCCAGCAGCACGTCGCCAACGCCCCGCTCGACGAAGGTCACGGTGGCGCCACGCGCGCCGGTATCGAGCACCGGCACCTGCTGATAGAGCTTGCCGATGAAGTCCTTGGCCTTGTCGGCCGAGCCGTATTTCTTCTGCGCAAAGCCCCACGCGGCCAGATAATTCCAGCGCGCGCCGCCCGATGTCTTCGGGTTGGGCGTGATCACGGCAACGCCGGATTTGAGCAGATCGTCCCAGTCCTTGATGCCCTTGGGATTGCCCTTGCGCACCAGGAACACGATGGTCGAGGTATAGGGTGATGAATTCTGCGGCAGACGCTTCTGCCAATCCGCCGCGGTGAGGCCCTTGCCGGCGATGGCATCGATGTCATAGGCGAGCGCGAGCGTCACCACGTCCGCCTGCAAGCCGTCGATCACGGCGCGCGCCTGCGAGCCGCTGCCACCATGCGACTGCTTGATCTCGACGCTCTTGCCGGTCTCCTTCTGATAGGCGTTCACGAACGCCTTGTTGAACTCGGCATAGAGCTCACGCGTCGGATCGTACGACACGTTCAAAAGATTGATGTCAGCGGCGAGAGCCGAGCTTGCCACGAGGCTCGATACGAGCAGTCCTGCAGCGAGCGGAACGATACGGCGCATCATGTCCAACTCCATTCACTTCGACGACGCCAGTGTCAGCGAAGGCATGCAGGCGAAACTCGTGGCGAAACGCTCTCAAGTCAACGGAACCGGATTTTCTTGTTCGCAGCGTGGCAGATCGACTGTGCTACGAAGTCTTCATCGTGTGGATGCCGCATTCTGTCTTGGCGCGGCCGCGCCAACGACCCGCGCGCTCATCCTCGCCTTCGGCCGTTCTGCTCGTGCAAGGCATACACCCGACCGAGCGAAAACCGGACGCCGCAAGTGGGTGACGCGGCAATTTGGCGCGGACGAAAATCGCTTCGAGTTCCTCGCGCGAGACATTCGCGAACGGATTGAACTTCAACCGCACGCCGTCGTCCTCCACAACCGGAATGTCGGCGCGCGCATTGCCCTGGAAGCGCTTGCGGCCGTTGAGCCAGGCATCGAACGGTTTTAGCGCGCGCGCCAGCGGTTCCACCTTGCGGATACGGCAGCAGGCGTCGGGATCGGAGAACCAGAGGTCGCGCTCGGGATCCTCGCGCGACAGCGTTTCCTCCGCCGGCTTGATCGAGCGGACGTCCTTGAGGCCCAGCGTTTCGATCAGCGCGTCGCGATAGGCCAGCGTCTCCTCGAACAGCCAGCCGGTATCGAGGAAGATCACGGGAATCGCGGGATCGACGTCTGCCATCACCTTGAGCAGCGTCGCCGATTCCGTGCCGAACGACGACACCAGCGCGAGCTTCTCGCGCCCCACCGTCTTCAGCGCCGCGGCAATGACCCCCGCGGGGGACGCATCGCGCAAGGCGCGATCGAGTTCTTCCGCCGAAGGCAGTGCAGAGATGGACGGTGAGACCTGGGGCGCGATCGCGTTCACGTGCCGACACCCTCGGAATGACGCAGCTGCATGCGCCGGTGCAGCGCCGTGATGCGTCCATCGCCGGTCGGCTGGTAGAACACCGAATAGCGCTTGGCGGTCTGCATGAAGGCTTCCGCGTCGGCCTGCTTCTTGACCTCGAAGGAATCGAAGCCGGCGCGCAGCATGAACACGAACTGGTCGCGCAGGATCTGGCCGGTGGCGCGCAGCTCGCCGCGATAATTGTAGCGCTCGCGCAGCAGCCGCGCCTGGCTGTAGGCGCGCCCGTCACGGAAGGTCGGGAACACCAGCGCGACGGCGGCGACCTTGCCGAGATACGGCACCAGCTCGTCGATGTCGCGGTTGTTCGGCCAGATCACGCCGACCTTGCCGGCGCGCTTGAGCAAGCCTTCGGCCTCGCCGAGGAAGCGCTCGGCCGGTACCAGGATGTCGCCGCCCTCGGGCAGCGGCGTGTCGACGGCAAGCTTGACGAAGCTGTCGTCGGCGATCTTTCCGCCGTTAACGAGTGGCATAGACGCGCTCCTTGAAGGGTTCGACGCCGAGACGCTTCACGGTGTCCATGAACAGCTCTTCGGGCCGCTCGCGCAGCGCGAGATAGGCTTCCACGATGTCCTCGACGACGTCGGCGACCTCGTCGAACTTGACGCCGGGACCGATCAGGGTGCCGAGCGCGGCGTTCTCGTCGGCACGGCCTCCGATGGTGATCTGGTAGACCTCCTCGCCGTTCTTCTCGACGCCGAGAATGCCGATGTGGCCGACATGGTGATGGCCGCAGGCATTGATGCAGCCGGAGATGTTGATGTGGAGCCGGCCGATCAGATTGGCGAGCTCGTGATTGGCAAAGCGCCGCGTCAGCTCCTGCGCGATCGGGATCGAGCGCGCATTGGCCAGCGAGCAATAATCGAGCCCCGGGCAGGCGATGATGTCGGTGATCAGATTGACATTCGGCGTCGCGAGGCCGAGCTTGTCGAGCGCCTTCCAGAGCGCCGGCAAATCGCGCTTGGCGACGTGCGGCAGCGCCAGGTTCTGCTCGTGACCGACGCGGATTTCGCCGAACGAGTATTTGTCGGCGAGATCGGCCAGCGCATCCATCTGCTCGGCGGTGGCATCGCCCGGAGGCCCGCCGGTCGGCTTCAGCGAGATCGTGACGATGGAATAGCCCTGCACCTTGTGCGGAGCCACCGAGTTCTTGCGCCATGCCTCGAACTCAGGATCGGCCGCGGCCTGGCGCAGCTCGTCCGGCATGTGCGGCAGCTTCTCGTAAGCGGGATAGGTGAAGCGCGAGCGGATGTCCTCGATCACCTCGTCGTCGATCTGGAGCGAGGAGTTGCGGATGTGCTGCCACTCGTCCTCGACTTCGCGCGAGAATTTCTCGATGCCGAGCTCGTGCACCAGGATCTTGATGCGCGCCTTGTAGATGTTGTCGCGGCGACCGTACTGATTGTAGACGCGCAGGATCGCCTCGATGTAGCTGAGGATATCGCGGCCATGCACGAAGTGCTTGATGGTCTTGGCGATGAACGGCGTGCGGCCGAGGCCGCCGCCGACCAGCACCTCGAAGCCGGTCTCGCCCTTCTCGTTCTTGATCAGGCGGAGGCCGATGTCGTGGATCTTGATCGCGGCGCGGTCATGGTCCGACGCGGTGATCGCGATCTTGAACTTGCGCGGCAGGAACGAGAATTCCGGATGCAGCGTGGTGTGCTGGCGGATCAGCTCCGACCAGATGCGGGGATCCTCGATCTCGCCCGGCGCGACGCCGGCCCACTGGTCCGAGGTAACATTGCGCATGTTGTTGCCGGAGGTCTGCATCGCATGGATGCCGACCTGGGCGAGATCTTCCAGCGCATCCGGCAGCTCGGCGAGCTTGATCCAGTTGAACTGGATGTTCTGCCGGGTGGTGAAATGGCCGTAGCCGCGATCGTACTTCCGCGCGACATGGGCGAGCGCCCGCAACTGGTTCGTCGCCAGCGTTCCATAGGGGATCGCGACACGGAACATGTAGGCGTGCAGTTGCAGATAGACGCCGTTCTGAAGACGCAGGATCTTGAACTCGTCCTCGGTGAGCTCGCCGGAGAGGCGGCGCTTCACCTGGTCGCGGAACTCCGAGACGCGCTCGTTGACGAGCGTGCGGTCGATTTCGTCGTAAGCATACATAAGAAAGCGCCTTAAACCTGGGCCGACGACCCGATGGTCACACCGGTGCGGCGGATCTGTTCGCGCAGGTTGCCGGGTTCGATCTTGCCGTCCGCGCCGACCTGCACCGGGGCGATATAGGGGCCGATGGCGCCGACGTCATCGGCGACCGACTCTGCAAGCAACGCTTTGGCCTCGTCGGAGTTGCGCACGATCGCAGCTTCCGAGAGGTCGGCGGACCAGCTCTTGGCGGCGGTGCGGTACACCACGATGCCGTCCCACGTGCGGTTGGCGGTCACGACCGAGGGGCCGGCGATCTTGATCTTCTTCTGTTCGAGCGGGGAGGTCATTCGGCTGCATCCAATAGGTCAGAGATGATTTGTTTTGGGGTTTGGCGGAGAAGCGAGCCGGCATGCCGGACCACGTCGCCGATGATGAGGATGGCGGGACCGCCATTGGTCCGCCGCACGAGCTCGGGCAGATCGCGCAGCGTGCCGATCGCGCCTTGCGCGTCGGGACGCGTGACGCGGGCGAAGACGCCGACCGGCGTCTCCGGCGAGCGGCCGGCGGCGAACAGGCCCTCGCGGATCGCGGGCGCGGCGGTCATGCCCATGTAGACCACGACGGTCATCCTGGTGTCGGTCAGCGTCGACCAGTCCACGGCTTCGGCATCGCGCGCCTTGTGCGCGGTGAGGAAAGTGATGCGGGTCGCTTCATGACGGAAGGTGAGCGGCACCTCGAAATCGGCGGCGCCGCCGAGCCCCGCGGTGATGCCGGGAATGATCGAGTAGGCGACGCCGGCGGCGCGCAGCGCTTCGACTTCTTCGCCGCCACGGCCGAACACGAAGGGATCGCCGCCCTTCAGCCGCACCACGCGCTGGCCGGACTGCGCGGCCTCGATCATGCGCTTGTTGATGGCGTCCTGGCCGATGCCGGGCTTGCCGACGCGGCGGCCGACCGCAACGCGCGTTGTGTCGCGGCGGATGCGATCGAGGATTTCGGGCGAGACCAGCTCGTCATGGAAGACGATGTCGGCATCCTGCAGCGCACGCAGCGCCTTGATGGTGAGAAGGTCAGGATCGCCGGGACCGGCACCCACCAGCGCGACCGAGCCTTCCGGCTTGTCCGCGCGCGCAAATGCCGACGGATCAGAAATGGACTTGAGCGCCACGTCCGCCTCGCGCTTGCGGCCGGCGAGCACCGAAGCGCCGATCGGACCGTCGATGACGCGCTCCCAGAAGCGGCGGCGCAGCGGAAACTCGGCGATCCGCTCATTGATCGATTTGCGAAAGGTGCCGATGAACTCGGCGAGCTCGCCAATGCGCGCGGGCAGCAGCGCCTCGATCTTCTCGCGCACGCGCCGCGCCACGACCGGCGAGGTACCGCCGGTGCCAACCGCGACCACGACATCGCCGCGATCGACGATGGCCGGGAAGATGAAGCTGGAATGTTCGAGATCGTCCATGACGTTGACGGGGAGGCCGAGCGCCTTGGCGCGAACCGACATGGCCACGCCGACGTCACCCGCACCGGCGCAGACGATGGCGATGACGCCGGCGAGATCAGCGGTCAGCGGATCGCCGCTCGCGATCTCAACGCGCGCCGCGTCCTCGGAGCCGAGGCCGAGGTCATGATTGCCGTCGATCGCATGCACGCGGATGTGCGCGCCGGCAGCGGCGAGCACGCGCAATTTTGCGCGCAAAAGCTCGCCCGTGCCGATGAGGACCACCGGACCGGCCTTGAGATCGAGAAACACCGGCAAGAACCGCATGCGATACTCGCTTCCCCCACATCCGGGGTTGACTGGAATTATTTTCTATATATGTGTCGTTTCGAGCGCGCAAAGAGAAAATTTTTTCTTCTCTTCTGCACTGCAACTATAGAATTTTCGCCTCCAAACGCAAAGTGCCAGAGATGCATCTTCTCAAGGACGATTCCGCAGTTGTCGGAGTGAGCAGCCCGGCCCTCGTCAGCCGCTCGGGCACGCAAGAATTTTCTGCTGATCTTGCGCCCAGCATGGACCATCTCGACCAGCTCGAAGCCCAGAGCATCTACATCTTCCGCGAGGCCTTTGCCCGCCTGAAAAAGATCGCCCTCTTGTGGTCGCTCGGCAAGGACTCCAACGTCATGATCTGGCTGGCGCGGAAAGCCTTCTTCGGTCGCATGCCGTTCCCGGCCCTCCATGTCGACACCGGCAAGAAGTTTCCGGAGATGTATCGCTTTCGCGATCATTACGGGAAGGAGTGGGATCTCGACCTGCGCGTCGAGCCCTGCCCGCCCATCGATGCGGTCGACCCGACGCTTCCCCCCGCCGCCCGTTCCGCCGCGCGCAAGACCGAGGGCCTCAAGATGGCGCTCGGCAAATACGGTTTTGACGGCCTGATCGCCGGCATACGCCGCGACGAGGAGGCCACCCGCGCCAAGGAGCGCGTGTTCTCACCGCGCGGTCTCGAAGGCAATTGGGACGTGCGCGACCAGCCGCCGGAGTTCTGGGATCATTTCAACGCCTCGCCTCCCCAGGGCGCTCACCTGCGCATCCACCCGATCCTGCATTGGACCGAGGCCGACATCTGGGCCTACACCAAGCGCGAGAACATTCCGATCATCCCGCTGTATCTTGCCAAGGACGGCAAGCGCTATCGCTCGCTGGGCGATCAGGACATCACCAACCCCGTGAATTCGACCGCGTCGACCATCGACGAGATCCTGATCGAGCTCGAGCAGACCAAGGTGCCGGAGCGCGCCGGCCGTGCGCTCGACCATGAGACCGAGGACGCTTTCGAGCGCCTGCGCGTCGCCGGCTATCTCTGATCTTAGGACGCACCGCGGCTATGAACATGATCGTCACCCCCACGTCGTCCGCCACGCCGAACGGCACCACGCGTCCGCAAGTGCGCATCGTCATCGTCGGCCATGTCGATCACGGCAAGTCGACGCTGGTCGGTCGTCTCCTGCACGAGACCGGCAGCCTGCCCGAGGGCAAGCTGGAAATGCTGAAAGCCGTCAGCGCGCGGCGCGGCATGCCGTTCGAATGGTCGTTCCTGCTCGATGCGCTGCAGACAGAGCGCGACCAGGGCATCACCATCGACACCACGCAGATCCGCTTCCGCACCAATTCGCGCGACATCGTGCTGATCGACGCGCCCGGCCACGCCGAATTCCTGCGCAACATGATCACCGGCGCCTCGCAAGCTGACGGCGCCGTGCTGATCATCGATGCGCTCGAAGGCGTGCGCGACCAGACCCGGCGGCACGGCTATCTCCTGCATCTGCTCGGCGTGAAGCAGGTCGCCGTCGTCGTCAACAAGATGGACCGCGTCGATTTCTCATCCGACCGCTTCAAGGCGATCAGCGAGGAAATCTCGGCGCATCTGAACGGCCTCGGCGTGACGCCGGCAGCGGTGATCCCGATTTCGGCGCGCGATGGCGACGGCGTCGCCGAGCACACCGACCGCATCGGCTGGTACAAGGGACCGACCGTGGTCGAGGCGCTTGACCGGCTCGAGCCGGCCCGGCCGCTGGAAGCGCTGGCGCTGCGCCTGCCGGTGCAGGCGATCTACAAGTTCGACGACCGCCGCATCGTGGCGGGCCGCATCGAATCCGGCAGCCTCATTGCCGGCGACGAGATCGTGATTATGCCGGCCGGCAAGATCGCGAAGATCAAGTCGGTCGAGAGCTGGCCGCTGACACCAATCGCAAGCCGTCAGGGCGCGGGCCGCTCGGTCGGCATCACGCTCGACCGCGAATTGTTCATCGAGCGCGGCGACATCATCGCGCATGCGGGCGCCGCCCCGCGCGAGACGCGGCGGCTGCGCGCGCGCATCTTCTGGCTGCACGACAAGCCGCTCGCCAAGGGCGACCAGCTGCTGGTGCGCTGCGGACCGAAGGAAAGCCGCGCCACCGTCGTCGCGATCGAGAAGGCGGTCGATCCCGGCGAGCTCTCCAGCAGCGAGAACAAGGCGATCGGCCGTCACCATGTCGGCGAGATCGACATTTCTCTTTCGAATCCGATTGCCACCGATCCCTACACCGAGAACCCGCGCACCGGCCGCCTCGTGATCGAAGTGTCCGGACGCATCGCCGGCGGCGGCCTGGTGCTGTCGGTCGATGCCGGCCAGCGCGCAGTGCCTGTCGACATCGTGCCGGTGGAATCGGCGCTGCGACCGGACGAGCGTTCCGCGCGCTATCGCCACAACGGTGCCGTTGTCTGGCTCACCGGCCTGCCGGCCTCCGGCAAGTCGACGCTGGCGCGGGCGCTGGAGCGGCGTCTCTTCACCAATGGCGGCTCGCCGATCCTGCTCGACGGCGACACGCTGCGCGCCGGCCTCAACAGCGATCTCGGCTTCTCGGCCGCCGATCGCAGCGAGAACATCCGCCGCCTCGCCGAGGTCGCGACACATCTCGCCCGCAACGGCCATATCGCGATCGTTGCGGCCGTCTCGCCCGCCCGCGAGGACCGCGCCACCGCGCGCCGCATCGCCGACACCGCCTTCCGCGAGATTCATGTCGCGACGCCGGCGGAGGTGTGCGAGGAGCGCGATCCCAAGGGCCATTACAAGAAAGCCCGCGCCGGCGCGCTCGCCTCGTTCACCGGCATCGGCAACGACTACGAGGCGCCGCAGGCGGCAGAGCTCGTGATCGACACGTCGAAGCGGACGGTCGCCGAGGCGGCAGACGAGATCGAACTCATGCTCAAGACATCAGGCGTGCTGTTCGACGAGCTCGTGGACCTCGCCGCGAATATTTGAGCACACGTGCTTTCGCTGGCACGCGCGCGGCGCCACACGGGCAGTGCGTTCCCTCCCCCTTGCGGGGGAGGGTTAGGGAGAGGGGTCCACACGGGGACTCTCTCCATCACTAGCACTCGCTCCGTCGAACTCAGACACACCAATTCCTGGGCCACCCCTTTCCCCCGCCCTCCCCCGCAAGGGGGAGGGAGCGCAGTTGTGCGCGTGGTGTGGAGCCGGGCCCGATCGGTTTGTAAAACGAGCCAACCCCCTCGCCTTGACATTTTGACAAACCTTTGGGGGTCTTCTCACCGCCTCGATTTTGGGGCTAATAGGTCCCCGAAAGCCGCCCCTCGTGGGCGCATTTTGCTGCTGTCGGGTCAAAAGCAGCCAAAAACAGCCATTTCCAACAAGAAAGCCCATCATGAAACGCGTCGACGCCCACGGATTGAAGATCGCTCCCGTCCTGTTTGACTTCATCGCCAAGGAAGCGGCCCCGAAAACGGGGATCGCGCCGGATGCGTTCTGGGCCGGGGTTGCTGGCATCATCAAGGAGTTGGGACCGAAGAACCGCGAGCTGCTGGCGTTCCGCGACGCGCTCCAGGCCAAGATCGACGACTGGCACCGCGCCAACAAGGGCAAGGCGTTCGACCTCGACGCCTACACCGCGTTCCTGAAGCAGATCGGCTATCTCGTCCCGGAGCCGGCGACGCAGAAGGTCGAGACCGCCAATGTCGACGAGGAGATCGGCAAGATCTGCGGCCCGCAGCTCGTCGTGCCGCTCACCAATGCGCGCTATGCGCTGAACGCGGCGAACGCGCGCTGGGGTTCGCTCTATGACGCCTTTTACGGCACCGACGCGATCCCGCACGATCCTTCCGAGGGCGGCAAGGGTTACAACAAGGCCCGCGGCGACAAGGTGATCGCGAAAGCAAAGGCCTTCCTCGACGCCGCCGCGCCGCTTGCGACCGGCAGCCACACCGACGTCACCGCCTATAGCGTCGTCGCGGGCCAGCTCGCGGTGAAGCTCAAGAGCGGCAACGCGACCGCGCTGAAGAACGCCGCGCAGTTCGCCGGCTTCCAGGGCGATGCGGCTGCGCCGAGCGCGGTACTGCTCGTCAACAACGGCCTGCATGTCGAAGTGTCGATCGACCGCAGCAGCGCGATCGGCAAGGACGATCCGGCCGGCGTCGCCGACATGATCATGGAAGCCGCCGTCTCCACCATTCTCGACATGGAAGACTCGGTCGCCGCGGTCGACGCCGAGGACAAGGTGCTGGTCTATCGCAACACGCTCGGCCTGATGAACGGCACGCTGTCGGCGGACTTCGAGAAGGGCGGCAAGACGCTGACGCGCTCGCTCAACGCCGACCGCGTCTACAAGACGCCCGATGGCAAGGGCGAGCTCAAGCTGCACGGCCGCAGCCTGCTCCTGATGCGCAATTGCGGTCACCACATGTTCACCGACGCGGTACTCGACGAGAAGGGCGAGGAAGTGCCGGAAGGCCTGCTCGATGCCGCCGTCTCCGGCCTGCTCGCCATCCACGACCTCAAGGGTAACTCCAAGGTCAAGAACAGCCGCACCGGATCGGCCTATATCGTCAAGCCGAAGATGCACGGTCCCGACGAAGTGTCGCTCACCTGCGAGATTTTTGATCGCGTCGAGAAGATGCTCGGCCTGCCCGAGAACACGCTCAAGGTCGGCATCATGGACGAGGAGCGGCGCACCACCGTCAACCTCAAGGCCTGCATCCAGCGCGCCTCCAAGCGCATCATGTTCATCAACACCGGCTTCCTCGACCGCACCGGCGACGAGATCCACACCTCGATGGAAGCGGGTCCGATGATCCGCAAGAACGAGATGAAGGCGCAGGCCTGGATCAAGGCCTATGAGGACTGGAACGTCGACATGGGCCTGATCGACGGCCTGCCCGGCCATGCCCAGATCGGCAAGGGCATGTGGGCCGCCCCCGACAAGATGGCGGACATGCTGGCGCAGAAGCTCGCGCATCCGCAGGCCGGCGCCACCACGGCGTGGGTGCCCTCACCGACCGCGGCGACCTTGCACGCGCTGCACTACCACCAGGTCAACGTCATCGCACGTCAGCAGGAGCTGACCAAGGGTGGCCCGCGCGCCAAGCTCTCGGACATCCTCACCATTCCGGTATCGAAGTCGAACTGGGCGCCTGACGACGTCAAGCAGGAGATCGACAACAACTGCCAGGGCATCCTCGGTTACGTCGTGCGCTGGATCGACCAGGGCGTCGGCTGCTCCAAGGTGCCTGACATCCACGATGTCGGCCTGATGGAAGACCGCGCGACCTTGCGCATCTCCAGCCAGCATCTCGCCAACTGGCTGCACCAGGGCGTGATCACCGAGGCGCAGGTGATGGAATCGCTCAAACGCATGGCCGTCGTCGTCGACAAGCAGAACGCGGGCGATCCGATCTACAAGCCGATGGCGCCAGCCTTCGACGGCGTTGCCTTCAAGGCCGCCTGCGACCTCATCTTTAGGGGACGCGAGCAGCCGAACGGCTACACCGAATACATCCTCACCGCGCGCCGCCGCGAGGCCAAGGCGCTTGGATAACAAGGCGGCGGGTTGAGCCCGGTCATTCGGACGTCAAAAGCCCCGGCGCGAGCCGGGGCTTTTTTGTTGGGCGAAACGCCGCGGCGCGCCGCGGAACGGCTGCGCGCGCCTCGCGTTGTCGGGCCATCAACCAACGGGAGATGGTCATGGATTGGAATCGCATCGAAGGAAACTGGAAGCAGTTCAAGGGATCGGCCAAGGAGAAATGGGGCAAGCTCACTGACGACGACCTCCAGCTGATCGAGGGACGCCGCGAGCAGCTCGAAGGCCGGCTGCAGGAACGCTACGGCAAGGCCAAGGACCAGGTCCGTCAGGACGTCGACGACTGGCTGAAGTCGCTGCACTAGTGCGGCACGAACGAAGCCCCGGCTCGCGCCGGGGCTTTCTGTTTGGGCCGTAGGCCGCTCTCGCTAAAACACCGCGAGATATTTCAACAACGACACGATGCCGATGATGATCACGATCACGCGCGCGATCTGCTTGGCGCGGCCGTCCATCGGCAGCATGTTGATGAGATAAAGCACGAGAATAACGACGAGAAAGGTGACGAGTACGCCGACCAGCATTGCGAGGCCCCCTTCAGGCCAATTGCCAACGGTAGTCCCAACGCCGATCTCGCGCGCCGGTTCCATCCGGCCAACCCATTACAACTTCTGGTAATTCCGTATTTCTACAGTGCGGCCGGCTGCCTAAAACTTTACCCTTTTCCTTTCAGATGCGGAAACCGTTCGGGCTCCGAGCCGCAAACGGTACGCAATTGCCGATCTGCGCGCCCAATGTTTTCGATGTTGCCGGGCGTCTTCACGACCTTTGGAAATGGGACTTTGGGGGGATTTCGATGCTCAATCGTCTGACTGTATCCGCGCTGCTGAAGGCGGTGATCGCGATCACGTCGGCCTGCGTGGTGATTGCGCTCTCGCTCACCGCCTACGAGTCCTGGGATCGCCTCAAGACCGCCAACCGCATCTCGCAGATCGCGGACGCTTCCGCCGATCTGTTCAAGGCGATGCACAATCTGCGCACCGACCGTTCGAGCACCAACCGGCTCCTCAACGCGACCGAGCCGATGGATCCCGAGATCGAGAAATATCTGCGCGGGATCCGCGACGCCGAGATGCCGGCGATGGGACACGCGCTGGAGCTGCTGCCTGCCATGGAGTTTCCGCAGTCCGGCACGCTGGTGCCGGAGCTGTCGCGGCTCTACAAGCTGCTGACCGAGGAGCAGAAGCAGTTCTGGGAGGACGTCGCCAAGCCCAAGGACCAGCGTCGTGCCGGCCTGCCGAAAGAGTACATGGAGACGACGCAGGGCCTGCTCGAGACGCTCGACAAGCTCTCGAACATCCTCGCCGCCAGCGTCAACCACCAGGACGCGGAGATCGACCAGTTGCTGTCGATCAAGCAGAATGCCTGGCTGCTGCGCAACACCGGCGGTGAAGCCTCGCTGATCATCTCGACCGGGCTCAATGCCGGCCGCATCACGCCGGAGGCCCGCCTCGCCTACACCCAATATGTCGGCGGAACGGCCGCGGCATGGAAGGCGCTGGAATTGTCGGCCTCGGGCATGCAGCTGCCGCCGGCCCTGTCGTCCGCCATGGCGACGGTCAAGACCGCTTATTTCGATCCGCAATATCTGGCGCTTCGCGATCGCCTCGCCAATACGCTTGCCAATGGCGAAAAGGCCGAGATGACGGCGAACCAATGGACCCCGGTCACGGTGGGCCGCCTCGCCGGCGCAGTGGCCGTGGCCGAGACCGCGCTCGATGCCGCCAAGAGCCATACGCTGGACCAGCGCAGCGCGGCTCAACGCGCACTGATCGTGCAGCTCACGCTGCTGGCGCTCGCCATCGGACTTGCCGCCGGCGCGATCATGCTGGTCAGCCGCCGCGTCATCCATCCGCTCACCACCATCCGCGACGCCATGCTCAAGGTCGCCGGCGGCGACCTCGCCGTCGACAGCGGCTATCTCGACCGCCAGGACGAGATCGGCGCGCTGGCCGGCGCACTCGAGACCTTCAAGCGGCAGGCGGCCGAGAAGCTCAAGATCGAGGAGCACGAGCGCGAGCGCAATGCGGGCGCGGCCGCACGCCAGCGCGCGGTCGAAGCCTATGTCGGCGAGTTCGAGGGCGCGGTGCGCAAGACGCTGGGCGAATTGAGCGAAGCCTCCGGCGAGATGCGCAAGACCTCTGGCGATCTCTCCGCGGTGTCGCGCCAGACCAACGACCGCGTCCAGGTCGCCGGCAAGGCCTCCAACGACGCCTCGATGAGCGTCGACAGCGTCGCCGCCGCCGCCGAGGAACTCTCGGCCTCGATCAACGATATCAGCCAGCAGGCGGCCCATGCCGCGGGCATTGCCAGCCGCGCCGTCAACCAGGCCCGCGAGACCGATGGCACGGTTCAGGGGCTGGCCCAGTCCGCAGGACGCATCGGCGAGGTCGTGGGTCTGATCAACACCATCGCGGCGCAGACCAATCTGCTCGCGCTCAACGCCACGATCGAAGCGGCGCGGGCCGGCGAAGCCGGCACGCGGTTTGCGGTGGTCGCATCCGAGGTGAAGTCGCTGGCCAGCCAGACCGCGAAAGCGACGGAGGAAATCTCCGGTCAGATCGCCGACATCCAGAGGGTAGCGAGCGACGCCATCAACGCGATCCAGACCATCGGCGGCATCATCGGCGAGGTCAACGAGGTCGCAACCGCCATCGCCGCCGCCGTCCAGGAGCAGGGCGCGGCGACCCAGGAGATCACCCGCAGCACGCAATTCGCGGCCCAGGGCACCAAGAACGTCTCGGACAACATCACGGGCGTCAAGGCGGATGCGGACGCTGCTGCGGCGGCCGCGGACAACGTGAAGCAGGCTTCGGAGATGCTGGAAAGCCAGAGCCGTCAGCTCGGCCACGAGGTCAGCGACTTCCTCGGCAAGATCCGCGCGGCGTAGGGCACGCTGGCGCCACAAACTCGCTGTCGTCCCCGCGAACGCGGGGACCCATTATGGGTCCCCGCGTTCGCGGGGACGACGGCGGAGATTGGGGCGGCGTCGCTTCAACCACCGGCGATGCGAGCCGAACACCGATGATGCGAGCCCGCGCAAGCGCCGCATGCTAAGGCCCCGTAATTATACCCCGGGAACACTGTCTAAGTTTTTACCCTTTTCAGGCCAAATGCGCATCGAGCGCCTGCCCGAGAGCATGCGCATCTACGTGCATCCCTTTGGTCGTTCGAGGTTCGTGGGGGCGCCGTTCAGGGCCACGAACTTCGAAACGCATACCGGGGTGTCCGATGCTCAACCGCTTGACCGTCTCCACGCTGCTGAAGGCGGTGATCCTGTCCACCGCGCTCGTCGTTGTCATCGGCTTCTCGATCAGCGCGTGGAATTCATGGGGCCGGCTGCAGCAGGCCAACCGGATCGTCGCGGTCTCCGCCGCCTCGGCCGAAGTGTTCAAGGCGATGGCGAATATCCGGGCCGACCGCTCGACCAGCAACCGCCAGCTGACCTCCGACGTCCCGATGGACAAGGACATCGAAAAATACATCCGCGACATCCGCCAGGCGTTGATGCCGGCGCTGGCCCGCACGCTCGAGATCCTGCCGACGACCGACCTCGTCCAGCGTGAGGCGTTCCTCACCGATCTCGGCACCCTGAACAAGACGCTGCTGGCCGAGCAGGCCGAGTTCTGGACCGAGGCCGTCAAGCCCCGCGCTGATCGCCGCGCCGGTCTTGCCAAGGAATATGTCGCAACCGAAGACACGCTGATGGTGCAGCTCGAAAAGCTGGCCGGCGCACTCGCCGCCAGCGTCAACCACCAGGACGCCACCATCGACCAGCTCCTGACCATCAAGCAGATGGCCTGGCTGCTGCGCAGCAATGCGGGCGAATCCTCGCAGATCGTCGGCAACGCGCTCGGAGGCGGCAAGATTACGCCCGAATTGCAGCTGGCCTACACCAAATTCGTCGGCGGCACCGACGCCGCCTGGACTGCAATCGAGCTGGCCGCCTCGGGCATGCAGCTACCGCCGGCCCTCAGCGCCGCGATCAGCGAAACCAAGTCGACCTATTTCGACCCGCAATATGCCGCCACGCGCGACGGTATCATCACGACGATCGCCAAGGGCGAGAAGCCGTCGATGACCGCCAACCAGTGGAGCCCCTATTCGGTGCCCCGCATGATGACCGCGGTGAAGCTCGCCGATGCGGCGCTGGAGGCCGCCAAGGATCATTCCGCGGCTCAGCGCTCGGCCGCGGTCCAGTGGCTGATCATCAACACGGCGCTGCTCGTGGCCGCCATCGTCCTGACCGGCGCCGCCATGCTGGCGGTCAGCCGCCGCGTGATCACGCCACTGCACCGGATTCGCGACGCCATGCTCAAAGTCGCCGGCGGCGATCTCAGCGTCGACAGCGGCTATCTCGACCGCCACGACGAGATCGGCTCGCTCGCCGGTGCGCTGGAGACGTTCAAGCAGCAGGCGATCGACAAGCTCAAGATCGAGGCGCAGGAGCGCGAGCGCAATGCCGGCGCTGCCGCCCGCCAGCGCGCGATGGAGGCCTATGTCGGCGAGTTCGAGGGCGTGGTGCGCCAGTCGCTGGGCGAGCTCAGCGAAGCCTCCGGCGAGATGCGCAAGACCTCGGGCGACCTCTCCGCGGTGTCGCAAAAGACCAATGAGCGCGTCGAGATCGCGGGCAAGGCGTCGAACGACGCCTCCACCAGCGTCGAGAGTGTGGCGGCCGCCGCCGAGGAGCTGTCGGCCTCGATCAACGACATCAGCCAGCAGGCGGCCCATGCCGCTGGCATCGCCAGCCGTGCCGTCAACCAGGCGCGCGAGACCGACGGCACCGTGCAGGGGCTGGCGCAATCCGCAGGCCGCATCGGCGAGGTGGTCGGGCTGATCAACACCATCGCCGCGCAGACCAATCTTCTGGCGCTGAATGCCACGATCGAAGCGGCGCGCGCCGGCGAGGCCGGCCGCGGCTTCGCCGTGGTCGCTTCCGAGGTAAAGTCACTGGCGAGCCAGACTGCCAAGGCGACCGAGGAAATCTCCGAGCAGATCGCCGACATCCAGAAGGTCGCGGGCGATGCCATCAACGCGATCCAGGCGATCGGCGGCATCATCGGCGAGGTCAATGAAGTGGCGACCGCCATCGCCGCCGCCGTGCAGGAGCAAGGCGCGGCGACGCAGGAGATCACCCGCAGCACGCAATACGCGGCACAGGGCACCAAGAACGTCTCCGACAACATCACCGGCGTGAAGGCCGACGCCGACACCGCGGCCGGTGCGGCCGAGAACGTCAAGCAGGCCTCCGAGACGCTGGAGACGCAGAGCCGCCAGCTCGGCCAGCAGGTCAGCGACTTCCTGGGCAAGATTCGGGCGGCCTAGGCCACGCTGGCACGACAAGCGCGCTGTCGTCCCCGCGAACGCGGGGACCCATAACCACAGGGAGGAGTTTGGCGAGAGCTGCTAACTCCGAGTCTTCGCCAAACTTCTTCCTGTGGTTATGGGTCCCGGATCTGCGCTTCGCTTGTCCGGGACGACAATCTTTGTTGGGCTGCTATCGCGACAACTCAGCCAATGCCCGCCCTACTCCTTCGCCACCACCGGCACCTGGCGGAATTTGGCGCGGACTGATTGCGGCAGTGGCGAGAAGTTCATCGCGACGCCGTGGCGGTCGTTGGCGTTGCGGTTGGCGACGACAAGGCCGTCGGCGCCGGCAACGATGTCGCCCTTGCGCAAGGTGGGATCGTCCTCGACCTTGACCTGGGCGAGCCCGACCGGATCCTTGCCGTTGCAGGTGCAGCCGGCAACCAGCTCGCCCCGATAGCGGAAGGCGTTGGGCAGGTCGGAATAGGATTTTCCGTTCTCTGTCGTCGCCTCGTCGATATTGCTGCCATAAACCAGCGAGGTTTCGGACGCCGGGCAGAAGCTCTTGCAGGATTGCGCCTTGCTCTCGGCATCGTTGCCCTGCGCCGGGAAGTAACGGCCATCGCAGCCGCGCACGCAATAGGCCGTGCCGCCGCCATAGCTGGCGCGCGAACGCGGCGCCTCGTAGCGCGGCATGTCGTCGTTCGGGAACGGGACGCGGATCTGCGGCGGCGGACGCATGCGGAAGCCGCCGAACAAGGCCGAGAAGAAATCCTCCGCATGCGCGGACGGCGTCAGCGCGAGGCCGAGAGAGGCGACGGCGAACAACGCCGCCGCGCCACCGGCCAGTTTGCCGATCGAACGTCTGATCATGTGACCTCTCGTACTCTTAGTTCACGGTCGACGTCGGCATGTTCAGCGCCTGCCGGCCCGACGGCAGCGTCGTCATCGCCGGGCGCTTGCGAACGGGGTCGCCGCCTTTGGCCATCAGCGGGGCGTTCTTCGGCAGCACCACGACCTTGGCGCCGATATTGACGCGGCTGAACAGGTCGATGACGTCCTCATTGGTCATGCGGATGCAGCCGGAGGAGACGAACTTTCCGATCGTGGTGGGATCGTTGGTACCGTGGATGCGGTATTCGCTCGAGCCGAGATACATCGCACGCGCGCCGAGCGGATTGCCCGGGCCGCCGGCGACGAAGCGCGGCAGATAAGGTTGGCGCGCGATCATCTGGGCCGGCGGATGCCAATCCGGCCACTCCGCCTTGCGGCTGACGCTCTGCACGCCCGACCAGGTGAAGCCCTCGCGGCCGACGCCGACGCCGTAGCGGATGGCACGGCCGTTGCCGAGCACGTAGTAGAGATAGGTATTGCCGGTATCGATGACGATGGTACCGGCCGGCTCGCCGCGGTCGAAGCTGACGATCTGCTTGCGCAGCCGATCGGGCAGCGCGGCGTCCTCATCCGTCGCCTGCGGCTCGCCGGTGACATAGCCCTGGCTGGCGTAACCTCGCGAATAGCTCTGGTCTTGCGGATAGAGCTGCGGCTGCATCGGCGCATAGCCGTAGGTCTGCGCGCTGGCGGCGCCGAACGGCACCGTCAGCAATGCTGTCGCAAAGGCAAAAGCGGTTACGGCGCGCGGCGAGAAGCGGCGACGGACGGCAAGAAACGTTGTCATGTGCTGCCCCGTTGGATGTGTGCATCAGGGTGATGCGGCTTTCCAACAAACGCAGTCGACGCGACTCAAGTTCCGCCGCCTGTTGAGACGGCAACGTCACAGTCAAGCGAGCACGACTTCACGAAGCCGCGATGGAACCGCAGCCCCACCGGGGCGTTGGACGATCAACAGTGAGTGGGCGCGCGGAAGCTTCCGTGCGGGAGAGAGATATTGTGCGCGTCCTTCCCAGTGAACGTCTGATTTCCGGTAACGGCGAAGGCGCCCCGCTCCCCGACAGCCATAGCGAATTGCCGCCGGTGATCCGCCGCACCGAATTCGTTGCCTTCGCGCTCGCGGGCCTGCTCCTGATCGCGATCGTGGCCGTGCTCTATGTCGGCAAGGCGTTCTTCCTCCCCGTGGTGATGGCCTTCGTCACCGGCACCATGCTGTCGCCGGCGGCAACCTTCCTGGAGAATCGCAAGGTGCCGCGCGGGCTTGGCGCCGTCCTGATCGTGGTCGCCGTGACCGCCGTGGTCGCCTTCGTCGTCGCGCTGATCGCCTCGCCGGTGATGGAATGGAGCTCGCGCCTCCCGGAGCTCGGCGCGCAGCTCAAGGACAAGCTGCACGTGTTCGACCGGCCTCTGTTGCTGTGGCGGGAGCTGCAGACCATGGTCGGCGGCTCGGAGGGATTGCCGAGCTTCCAGATGCCGAAATTCGAATGGGTGCAGCCGACACTGGAATTCCTGTCGCCGACCTTCACCGAATTCCTGTTGTTCTTCGTTACGCTGATCCTGTTCATCGCGAGCTGGCGCGATCTGCGGCGGGCGCTGATCATGACCTTCAGCGACCGCGACGCGCGGCTGCGGACGCTGCGGATCCTCAACGAGATCGAGGTCCATCTCGGCAATTACCTGCTGACCGTCACGCTCATCAATGTCGGCGTTGGGGTTGCCACCGGCATCGTCTGCGCGCTCACCCACATGCCCAATCCCGCCGGCCTCGGCGCACTGGCGGCAACCCTAAACTTCATCCCGATCATCGGGCCGATCGCGATGTTCGCCGTCCTGGTCGTGGTGGGGCTCGTCGCCTTCCCGACCATCAGCGGCGGCCTGCTTGCCGCCCTCGCCTTCGGCGGTATCACCTTCCTGGAAGGACACTTCGTCACGCCCACCATCATCGGGCGGCGGCTGGCGCTGAATGCGCTCGCCGTGCTGCTCGCGCTCGCGTTCTGGACCTGGCTGTGGGGGCCGATGGGCGCGTTCCTGTCCTCGCCGCTCCTGATCGTCGCGCTGATCCTGAAGGAGCATCTCCTGCCGCCGGATGCGCCGCAGCTGCCGCAGGACTGACCGGTTTCCGTGAACGGAACTTCCCCGGCGACGAAGCGTTTTCCGGCTATCTCAGCCGTCAACAGTTCGGAGCTCCTGATGTCCACGCCCAATGCCGATGCCGGGATCAGAGACTGGACCGACAAAGCCACCAGAGAACGCCTCGAGAAGGATGTAGCAGCCGTGAAAAGCGATATCGCCGCCCTCACCGACCAGATCACCGACGCGCTCAATACCTTTGCCAATTCCACCAGCAAGCAGGCCAGACGCGGCTACCGCCAGGCGCGCGAGAACATGGATTCGGCGATCGACGACATGTCGGACCGGGGCAGCGCGATGATGGGTGCTGCGCAGGACGCCTACGGGTCGATCGAGGAGACGCTCGAAGATGCGATCACGCAGCGGCCGCTCGCGACCGTGGGTCTCGCGCTCGGCATCGGCTTCCTGATCGGCGCCGCCTGGCGGCGGTAAGGTCCGCGGAACGGAATCGAGATAACGGCGGCGCGCTGTGGCGCCGCCGGCGGCGGCTTGTGGGGATTTGAGGAGCAAGGCCATGTTTCAGCGCATCATCGACGGGATCAATGCTTCCGCCGGCACGACCGTGCGGCTGACCTCCCTCGCCGCAGGCGCCGCATTCGCGCTGTTCATCACGACCTGCTTCCTGTGCGCGGCGGCGTTCATCTCGGTGCTCGAGAAATATGGTCCGGTGCAGGCGTGCCTCGCGGGGGCTGGCATTTTCTTCCTGCTGACCCTGACCGCGGCGGTGAGCTATTGGGCCTACAAGCGGCAATTGCGCAAGGAAGCCCACATCGCGGCCGAGCGCGCCGCGAAGTCGGCGGCGCACAGCATGCTTGCTGATCCCATGCTGCTCGCCACGGGGCTCCAGATCGTTCGCGCCATCGGAGTCAAGCGGCTCTTGCCGATCCTCGCCATCGGCGGCGTCGCACTCGGCATCATGGCGAGCCGCGCCAGCGTATCCGACGAGGCCTCGGCCGAGCCGGCAGAGTGACGTCACGCCCGGCTGCGGTTGATGCAGACCACGGCCACCGCGAGCGGCGTCGCCAGCGCGATCCACGACAGCGGCAGCCAGAAGCCGGTTTGACCAAGCAACGCGGAGAGCAGGCCGAAAATGCTCAAGGCTGCGAGCAGCGACGGCCAGCGCCAGATCAGGGCTAGCGAACGGCGTCCCGTCATTCCGCGGCACCTGGCGATGCCAGCGGCATGGCCGCCGCAGACCCCTCCTGCGCCCTGCTGGCCCGCGACCGCACAAACCAGAGATAAACTCCGCTGCCAAGCACCACGATCGTGGTGAGGTCAAGCAGCACCCAGATGATCTTCAGCGGCATGCCGCCGTAATCGCCGAAATGCAGCGGACGCGACAGCTCCAGCGCGCGCAGATACCAGGGCATGGTGACCGCGGCGACCAGCGCGCCGCTCCTGGCATCGACCAGCACCGGGCTGAACAGGCGCGAGGTCAAGGGCTCCCTGCCCTTGGTCCAGACCACGTAGTGGAACGGCGAGCCGAACGGCGCGCCCGGATACACCACGCTGGTGGTGGTCATGTCGGGGAATGCGGCCTTCACGGTGTCGTAGGCGGCCTGCGGCGAGGACAGTTCGGAGGTCTGCGGCACCGGCTTGCCTTGCAGCGGCGCCAGCATCGCGCGCACGTCGGTCTGCTGCCATAGCGCGAACAGAGGCGTCGAGAGCTCGTTGATCACGCCGGTGGCGCCGACCACCAGCGCCCAGCCGAGGGTGACGACGCCGAGCAGATTGTGCAGGTCCAGCCATTTCAACCGCCGCGACCGGGCCGCACGTACGGTGCCGAAATCAAGCTTGCGCATGAACGGCCCGTAGATCGCGATCCCCGAGACGATCGCGGCGATGAACAGCAGCGCCATCGCGCCGAGGAACAGCTCGCCCGCGAGCCCTGCGAAGAGATCACGGTGCAGCGACAACATCAGTTGCAGGAAGGTGAGCCCGTCCTCGCCGAACGGTTTCGTCTGCTTCAGCACGTCGCCGGTGTGGGCGTCGAACCGGATCGAATGGATCGCCCGGCGATTGGCCTTGAACGCCTCCCAGGAGCTCGCCATGAACACCATGATCTTGGGCTCGTCGTCATCGACGAACACCGAGATGATGGTCTCGCCGGGATACATTTTCCGGCTGGCTTCGACCACCCGGTCGAGACTGACATTGGGCGTGCCCTCCGCCACCTGGGCATAAGGCAAGGCGTCGTCGAGCAGGCCGTCGATCTCGTCGCGCAGCACCAGCGGCAGGCCCGTGATGCAGATCAGCAGCAGGAACAGCGTGCAGATCAGGCTCGACCATTTGTGCACGAACAGCCAGCGCCGCAGTGCGGGCTTGCGTTCATACACACGTTCCTCGAAGGCGGCCTGCTCGCTCATCCCGTTCCTCTACCAGCGGTAGCGCAGCGTCGCAATCACGTTGCGGCGCAGGCCGTAATAGCAGCCGATGTCCTGGCAGAGCGTGACGTAAGTCTTGTCGAAGATGTTGGTGGCGTTGATCTGTGCCGAATAGCCCTTGAACATCGGCCCCAGCGCCGAGAAATCATAATGGAGCGAGGCATCGAACAGCGTCACGGCCGGGACGTAGAACGTGTTGGCGGTCGTGCCCGGCGTCTCGCCCACGTAGCGGACGCCACCGGAGAGACCAAAGCCGTCGAGCGGGCCGCTGCGGAAGGTGTAATCGGCCCAGGCCGCTGCCGAATTCATGGGCATGCCGACGGGATGCCTGCCGAGCTGGGTTGGCGTGTTGCTCCGTGTCACGACGTTGTCGAGATAGGTGTAGGAGGCCAGCAGCGTCAGCTCGCGGTTGACCTCGGTCTTGGCCTCGAGCTCAATGCCGCGCGAACGGATCTCGCCGGTCTGGACACGCTGTCCGACGCCGTGGGACGGATCGGTATCCGGTGTCAGCACGTTCTGCTGGATCAAATTGTACGCCGCGATCGTGTAGAGTGATTTGGCATTGGGCTGATACTTGATGCCCACTTCCTCCTGCTGGCCGGTCGTCGGCGCGAACGGACTGCCAGCGAAGGTCGTGCCGGCAATCGGCTGGAACGACTCGGTGTACTGGATGTAGGGCGCGATTCCGTTGTCGAACTTGTAGAGCAGCGCGCCGCGCTTGGTCACCGCGGTATCGGATTTCGGCGCGATCGCGGTGACGCCGCTCGCATAGGTCAGTGTTTCCGTGCGGGACTGCGCCAAATCGTGGCGGATACCGAGCAACGCGACCCAACGATCGAACTTGATCTGGTCCTGCGCATAGACGCCGAGCTGATCAAGGCTCTGATGGACGTTCGTCGTGTAAGGCACCGGCCCGATCGATACCCCGTAAACCGGATTGAACGCATTGATCGCGGGGACGACCGTGAGGCTGCCATTGAGCCGGTTGTCGGTGGCGTGGAGGTAGTCGAGGCCGGCGAGCACGGTATGCTCGAACGGGCCGGCATTGAACTTCGTCTCGACCTGGTTGTCGGCGTTGATGGAGCGGATGACCTCCTGCGTCGTGAAAGCGCCGCGCGCGAGGTTGGTCGGATCGGTCTGGCTGCCGTTGGGAGACACCACCGCGAAATCGGTGCTGAGGTCCATGTAGCGGACGTTCTGGCGAACCTTGAGATTGTTGTTGAAGCTGTGCTCGAGCTGATATCCGACCATGCCGAGGGTACGGTCGGTCTTGTCGAAATTCGGCTCGCCGGAATAGAAGCTCGTCGGGATGTAGCTTCCCTTGTAGGGCGTGATGGTGCCGATGCCATTCGGCGGCAATTGATTGTAGAAGCCGGCCTTGGGATCGCGCTGATAGGTGCCGAGCACGGTCAGCGTGGTGTCGTTGTCGGGGCGCCAGGTCAGCGACGGCGCGATCGAGATACGCTGATACTCGACGTGGTCGACCTGGCTGTTGACGTCGAAGCCGGACGCCGTGAAGCGGTAGAGGAACTCCTTGTTCTTGTCGATCGGGCCGGAGAGATCGACGCCCCCTTGCGCGCGGCCATAGCTGCCGGTTGACACGAACATCTCGTGATAGGGCTCCAGCGTCGGACGCTTCGAGACGAGATCGACGATGCCGCCGGGCGATGACTGGCCGTACAGCACCGATGCCGGCCCATGCAGGATTTCGACGCGTTCGAGATTGAAGGGCTCGATGATCGGATAGGCAAACACGCCGAAGTTCAGGATCCGCTGCGAATCCAGGTACTGGTCTGCCAGGAAGCCGCGAATATAAACATTGTCGAAGCGCGCGTCTGCGCCGGTCGTCTCGCTGCGCACGCCCGGTGAATAGCGGACCGCCTGCGCGATGCTCTGCGCAGCCTGGGCCTGGATCTGGTCCTGGGTCACGACGGAGATTGCGACGGGCGTCTCGATCAGCGCCGCATCGGTCTTGGTGCCGGTGCCGCTGCGGGTTGCGACCATGCCATCGACGTGGCCGAAGGCCGTTTCCTTGCGGCCTGCTCCGGATCCAGCCTCGGTTGCGGCCGCAGCAGCGGCGCCGGCGGGCACATTCGAGCGTCGCACCGTTCGCGCGCGGGCCGCGTTGCTTCGGCGCGAAGGTGATGCGTTCGCACCTTTCGGAGGTGCGCTTCCCTGCACGGTGACCGGGCTGAGCTCGGTGGGCGCCGCCGTCGATGATTGTGCCGCCGCCCCCGTCGCAATGATCAAAACAACTGAGCTGACGGCCCCCACGAGCCGCCAGCGCCCCACTTCCAAAACGCCCACTGCAACTTCCCCAATTCCGACGGCCGCGCATGCATGCAGCCGGACCAAGGAGGTACCGCAGCGGTTCAACCTTGCCTGCTAGAAGGCCTCCAGCCTGGAGATTTTCCATTTCTAGACTTGAGAAGCGCTGCAACCACGCGCAGAACCATGCAGCGCCGCCGCGGAAGGTCTCTCGTAAGCCGAAGACAGAACGGCCCTCTTTCCGAAAATTGCGTCCCGGGCGGGGGTAAGCGCGGGCCCGCCACCACGCCGGCTCGCGTTGCGCAATTTTTCACCAGCCGGGACAAAACCGGCCCCGCTCACGCAAACGCTACTCGGACGGGCTGGCGGTTGCCGCTAAAAGCAGCGCCCTGATTCCAAAAGAAATATTTAGCAATGAAGCCGTCGGTTAAGGCGAACCTCGCCGCATTCCATCACGACGCCAGGCTCTATTTGACGCTCGGTATCGCCAACTGGTCGGTGTTCGTCGATCACATCCCGAACAACGTCGTCAATTTGCTGACGCTGCGCAATTTCGGCTTCAGCGGCGCCGCGGACCTGTTCGTGTTCGTCGTCGGTTATGGCGTCGCCATCATCCATGGACGGATGGCGCTGGAGCGCGGCTATCTCGTCGCCGCGACGCGCATCTTCCGCCGCGTCTGGCGGCTCTACGCGGCCTATGTCGTGCTGTTCGTGATCTATATCGACACCATCGCCTATGTCGCATCGCAGTCGATGGCGCCGGAGATCATCCACGAATACAATATCTCCGGGATTCTCGAGCACCCGCTGCGCATCCTGGTGCGCGGCCTCGTGCTGCAGGAGGAGCCGCTGAACCTCGACCTGCTGCAACTGATGATCCCGCTGATGGCATTCTTTCCGCTCGTGCTGTGGGGGCTGCTGCGGCGGCCGAACGTGACGCTCGGTGCATCGGTCGCGCTGTATTTGGCGGCGCGCTGGTTCGACTGGAATTTCCGGGTCTATCCCGATCAGGAGTGGACCTTCAATCCGCTGTGCTGGCAGATGCTGATGGTGCTGGGCGGCTGGTTCGCCGTGACGGGCGCGCCCGGCCGGGCGCTGCGCGGCATGTCCTGGCTGCGGATCCTCGCCGGCGTCTATCTCATCTTCGCGATGGCTGTCACGCTGATGCGCCATTCGCCGGCCTTGTCCGCCTACCTGCCGGACGTCTTCCTCAGCGGCATCACGCCGACCGACAAGGAAAACCTCGCGCCCTATCGCGTGGTCCATTTCCTCGCGCTCGCCTTCCTCGCGACCCATCTCATTCCGGCCGATCATCCCGGCCTGAATTGGCGGCCGCTTCAGGCGGTGATCACGTGCGGCGAGGAATGGCTCGCGGTGTTCTGTATCGCCGTGTTCCTGTCCTTCGCCGGCCATCTCATCTTGATCACCGGGCCGAACCTGATGGTGATGCAGATCGCGGTGAGCCTCGTCGGCTTCGCCGCGCTAACCGGAGTTGCCTATTACATCTCCTGGTCCAAGCGGCAGGACCTGCCGGCGGCCTTGCGCCAGCAGGCCTAAAGCGCGATGAGATCAGGATGAATCGTCATCGCGCTTTAGGTCGTTGTTTGAGCATGATCTTTTCGGAAAACCGCTGCACACTTTTCCGGATCATGCTCTAGAGCTCTGTTCCGATGGAATCGGAACGGGGCCTTGGCTACTTATCTTGATGCGTTTTCTTCACACGATCCACTTCGCTCGAAGAGACCTTGCCAAAATAATCGTGCGATTCTGCTAGGCCGAAAGCGGCGGCTGCGCTATGCCGGGTGTCGTGAGGAGACCGGCGTGGCAATGGCGAAAGGCGGGGGTGAAGAGGCCGGCAGCACGCCCCGGCGCGGCCGGCCGAGGTCGATCGAGACCACCAACGCCATTCTCGAAAGCGCCTATGCGCTGATGGCGGCCACCGGCCTTGCCACCACCACCATCGACGCCGTCGCGCGCCATTCCAGCGTCTCCAAGATGACGATCTACAAATGGTGGCCGTCGCGCGAGGCGCTTTTGATCGACGCCTTCCTCTACCATGCCGCGCAGATGCTGCCGCTGCCGCCGGCGAGCTCTGGCAGCCCCGCGGCGCGCACCCGCCGCCACGCCGCGGCCTATGCCGAGGCGCTTCAGGGCGAATTCGGCAAGGTCCAGCTCGCCGTCATCTCCGAATGCATTTCGAAGACCGGCTCGGCCAGGCTGTTCTACGCCCGCTATCTGCAATTCCGCCGCGACGCGCTGGTGGAAATCATCGCCGCAGGCCAGAACGACGGCAGCATCCTGGCCGACGGACCGGCCGGAGACCTCTATGACGCGATCTATGGCAGCCTGTTCTACCGCTACGTCTTCGGCATCACGCCGATCACGCCCGGCTATGCGCGCAGCCTGGTCGACCTGATCCTGCGGCCGAAAGGCTAAAGCATGATCCCGAAGAGTGCGTAGCGGTTTTCCGAAAAGATCATGCGCAAACAACAAGCTAAAGCGCGATGACGATTCATCCTGATCTCATCGCGCTTTAGCCGCGCACAGGCCTTACCGGCGCCGAGATCTTGTCGGTGCGATCGCGCTCGGTCATGTCGACCACCGTCTCCATCGGCGCGGTCAGCTCGTAGACATAGGAGACGTCGGTGAAGAAGCGCTTGGCGGTGCCGCCGAGCGCCTCGGGCGCAACGCGGTCGAGCAGGATCAGGCCGAAATCGGAATCCGGGCGGCGCGTCGCCTCGCTGGTGTTGAACTCCTCCCAGCGGAAATGGAAGACCTCGTCGGGCGCCTCGCCCGTCACCGTCCAGTTGGCGGTGATGTGCGGATGCTTGCCGACCAGCGACAGGCCCTCGTCGGAATGTGAGGCGAGCTCGAAGAACAGCAGCGACAGGCTCTGCGCCGCGCGCGCGCTGACGGCGATGTCGGGACCGGTGACGGCGATGCGATCCGCATGCGGGATGGCCCGCGCCTCGAACAGGCCCTTCAGCTTGACGCCCTGCCACTGGCTCTCGCTGAGCAGCGAGACCACGTTGGACATGGCATGGATGCGGCCGATCAAAAGCTCGCGCGCGACGTCGATGTCCGAGCCGTGGCGCAGCGTCCGCGTCACGATCGACTGGATCACCGCCAGGATGTTCTTGACCCGGTGGTTGAGCTCGTCGATGACCGCGGTCAGCCGCCGCTCGAAGCCGATCCGCACCTGGATCTCGCGGCTGAGCCGCAAATTGTTGTAGGCGACATAGCCGAACAGGCCGCAGACCATCGCAGTGATGGCAAAGCCAATCGCGGCCACGATGATCGCGGTCTGCTCTGCGCGCCGCGCCGAGTTGGTCTTGGCGTAGTAGCTGAGCTGCCAGTCGCGGCCGCCGAAGCTCACCGTGCGCGTCGCCGACGGCGCCGGCCCGTCCGCCGCCGCAATGCGCGTCGAGACCACGCCCTGGTCGTTGGCGATCAGCTCGCCGCCTTCCCTGCGCGGGTCCTTGAGCGCGACCGAGAACAACGACATGTCGTCATTGGTCAGCATCAACGATGCGAGTTCGTAAGAAAATGTGACGAAGCCGACCGGCACGGTCGCGCCTTCGGGAATGACCGGAGCTGCGACGATCACGCCGATCGGCCCGTTCGGATGCAAGAGCGGCACCGGATCGGAGGCGACCGACCTCTTCTCGACCCGGGCGCGGGTGAGCATCGCGCTGCGCACCGGGTCCTGATCATAGCTGCGGCCGGGCAGCATTTTGGTCTCGTCGCTGCGCGGCTCGAGATCCATCAGCACGTCGATCGGCTGGGTGAGGCCGGTGATCGGCTTGTCGTTGTAGTCGCGGATCTCAGGCCTCGGGAAGCCGGCGGCCGAGATCGCGGCCTGCGCCGCAGCGAGCTCGTTCGGCTGAAGGCGGGCGACCCAACCGGCCACCACGAAATCGGTCTTGAAGGCGTAGATGGCCGAGCGCAGCGGCTCCAGCATGTTCGGCTTGAGCACCGATGGCGCGCGGAACAGGCCTGAGGCGACGCGCGCGAGCAGCTCGCGCTCGGTCAGCCGGTCCTGGACGAGGCTGGCATGAACGTCGATCGCCCGCGCGAGCGCGATCCGGTCCAGCGCCAGCTCCTGGTCGTGAACGCGATAGGCCGCCAGCCCGGAGAGCAAGGCTCCGAGCAGAGCGATGAAACCGATGATGAAACCCAGCCGGACCACGCGACTACTCAGGCGAAAGCAGCAGGTCGACAATAAGCACGGAGCATATGAACGCCGCTCGAACGGCCATGTGCCGAAACAGGGTGAACCCCAGTGGCGGAGATAATGAAGGAGGAGGCATCAGTACGCAACTTGGGTCGCCCGAAAAGCTTAATTCGTCCGGCCGATGGTCTGGCCGGGATTAACCTTCCCCCGGGCACCGGAGGTAATTAATCGCCGTGTCCGAAATTTGTTCCGCCTGGTGCGCTCTGCCCCAGGTGTTAACGGCGAAAAGCGCCTGCGTAACGTCGTCGCGTCCGTCAGCCCGCCCGTTTCAGGCCGCCTTTGGCCTCGATGAAGCCGACGATGCGGTCGAGCCCCTCGCTCTTTTTCAGGTTGGTCATGACGAAGGGGCGCTCGCCGCGCATGCGCCGCGCGTCCGTATCCATCTTCTCCAGGGAGGCGCCGACATGGGGCGCGAGGTCGATCTTGTTGATGACCAGCAGGTCGGACCGGGTGATGCCGGGGCCGCCCTTGGACGGGATCTTGTCGCCGGCCGCGACGTCAATGACGTAGATGGTGAGGTCGGCCAGCTCCGGGGAAAAAGTGGCAGCGAGATTGTCGCCGCCGGATTCGATCAGCACGAGATCGAGACCGGGGAATTTTGCGCGCATGTCGGCGACAGCGGCGAGATTCATCGAGGCGTCCTCGCGGATCGCGGTGTGCGGGCAGCCGCCGGTCTCGACGCCGGCGATGCGGTCCGGCGTCAGCGAGCCCGAGCGCACAAGGAATTCCGCATCCCATTTGGTGTAGATGTCGTTGGTGATCGCGGCGATGTCATAGCGCTCGCGCATGGTCTTGCAGAGCAAGTCCATCAGCGCGGTCTTGCCCGATCCGACGGGGCCGCCGACGCCGACACGCAAGGGGCCGTGGGATTTCGACATGTGACTTGCTCTCTCTTGCTGGATCGAAGGCCGCAACGCTCAGGAACGAAACAGCCGTGTATATTGCGTCTCGTGCCGCAGACTGGCGAGATCGGCGCGGAACGTCGCGCTGCCGAGATCGTCCAGTGTCGCATTCAGCGCCCGATTGGCGGTGGCGGCCACCTTGGCTTCCAGCTTCACCAGCACGCGCTGGCTGTCGGTCTGACCGAGCGGAATGAGGCGGCTTGCCGCCGAGATCCAGTTCGAGACCAGCGCATGCAGGAAGGCGTGCAGCGTCGGCGCCAGAGGAACGCCGTGCATCGCTGCGACGACGCCGACCGCGACGGTATAGACCAGTGGCGCGCGGCATGCCGCGACCAAGGCATCCAGGCCGTCTGCATCCCACGCGGCCCGGGCGATGTCGACGAAGGCCCGTCCCTGCGAGGTCGTCTCCAGTTGCCGCTCGCGCGACGGCACGAAGGCCGCGGCAAGCTCGGCAATATCGCTCAGGGCGGCCTCTTCACCCGCCTCCGTGGCCCGATAGGCATGAACCAGAAACGTCGCATCGCAAAAGCCGGAGCCATCGGCGAGCATCGCCTCGAGCCAGTCGGCGAGCGTCGCGATGTCTGTGATATCGCCCGCCTCGACCGCCCATTCGATGCCGCTGGAATAGGAGAAGCCGCCGACGGGAAACGCCGGCGACAGCCAGGTCATCAGCCGGTACAGCGCCGCCGCCTCGCCCTCGGCGAGGTCGCGGGCACTGGCCGGCTCATTTGTGGTCATGAGCATGCTTGTGGCCGTGGTGATGGTCTGGATGGTCGCAATGCTCGTCGTGGTGATGGTGGTGATCGTGTCCATGGTCATGCGCGGCATGATCATGGTGATGGTGGTCATGGCCGTGATGATCGTGGTGGTCGTGATCGTGATCATGGTGATGATGACCGTGACCGTGGTGCGCGTGATCATGATGAGCATGATCATCGTGCCCATGCGCATGACCGGCATCGGCGTAAGCGCCGCCTTCGGGATCGAACGGCGCCTCGATCTCGACCACGCGCGCACCGAGGCCCTTCACCATGGCCTCGATGACGTGGTCGCGACGGATGCGCAGGGCCTTGGCCATGATCTGCGTCGGCAGATGACGGTTCCCGAGATGCCAGCCGACGCGGATGAGATGGTGCGGATCGCGGCCGCGGATCTCGAGCAACGGCTCGGGCGCAGCGACCACCTCGACCAGCTTTCCGTCTTCCAGCACCAGCGCATCGCCGCCGCGCAGCGCGACGGCGTTCTCCAGGTCGAGCAGGAATTCGAGGCCGCGCGTCCCCGTCATCGCCATGCGGCGGCGGTGCCGATCGTCGAAATCGAGCACGACCGTATCCGCCGGTGCTTCCGTGAAGCGGTGCTGTCCCTTAACCTGCGTCGCCCGGATCATTCGCTTCTACCCTGTTACCGCACTTCGACCTTCTCGGGCGTGATCACCTCGATCTTCGGCGGCGCCGTGAAGCACTTCACCGCGACGCGGCCGAACGTCTTCATGTGCTCCATGGCACGATGCGGCACCAATGCCTCGGCATTCTCCCACTGCTCGACGAACACCATCTTGCTGGGATCAGTGACGCTCTCGTGCAAATCATAGGCGATATTGCCGGGCTCCTTCCGCGTCTCCTTGATGCAGGCGGTGGCGGCTGCGATGAATTCGGCGCGCGTTTCGGGCTTGATGGTCAGGGTGGCAACGACGTAGATCACGAGAAATCCTCCCGGCTTTTCTTCTCTGAGGTTACGATACCGGGCGGGACATTAGACCAGGCGGGATCGAACGCAAAACCCGAAAAGCCGTCCCCGGACATGTTCCGGGGACATGCGTTGAGCCGCTATTTCAGTACATGAAATATCGCTGCGCCATCGGCAGCACCTCGGCGGGGGCGCAGGTCAGGAGTTCGCCGTCGGCGCGGACCTCATAGGTCTCCGGATCGACCTCGATATCGGGCGTGGCGTCGTTGTGGATCATGCTCTTCTTCGAGATCTTTCCGCGGGTGTTCTGGACCGCATAGAGCTTCTTCTCGATGCCGAGCTTTCGCGCGAGGCCGCCGGTGACCGCGGCTTTCGAGGTGAAGACGACGGAGGACGCGGTGCGCGCCTTGCCGAAGGCGCCGAACATCGGCTGGTAATGCACCGGCTGCGGTGTCGGGATCGAGGCGTTGGGATCGCCCATGGGAGCTGCGACGATGGTGCCGCCCTTGACGACGCAGTCCGGCTTGACGCCGAAGAAGGCCGGCGACCACAGCACGAGATCGGCAAGTTTGCCCTTCTCCACCGAGCCGATCAGTTTCGACACGCCGTGCGCAATCGCCGGGTTGATCGTATACTTGGCGATGTAGCGCTTGACACGAAAGTTGTCGTTGTCCTTGCCCTTGTCCTGCGGCAGCGACCCACGCTGCTTCTTCATCTTGTCGGCAGTCTGCCAGGTCCGGATGATGACCTCGCCGAGCCGGCCCATGGCTTGCGAGTCCGAGGACATCATCGAGAGCGCGCCGAGATCGTGCAGGATGTCCTCTGCCGCGATGGTCTCCTTGCGGATGCGGCTCTCGGCGAACGCCAAATCTTCCGCGATCGCGGGATCGAGGTGGTGGCACACCATCAGCATATCCAGATGCTCGTCGATCGTGTTGCGCGTGAACGGGCGCGTCGGGTTGGTCGAGGACGGCAGCACGTTCTTGAGCCCTGCGACCTTGATGATATCGGGGGCGTGGCCGCCGCCGGCGCCTTCTGTGTGGAAGGCGTGGATGGTGCGGCCCTTGAAGGCCTTGATCGTGTCTTCGACGAAGCCGGATTCGTTCAGCGTATCGGAATGCAGCATGACCTGGACGTCGTGATCATCGGCCACCGACAGGCAGTTGTCGATCGCGGCCGGCGTGGTGCCCCAATCCTCGTGCAGCTTCAGCGCACAGGCGCCGGCCTTGATCATCTCGACCAGCGCTGCGGGACGCGAGGCGTTGCCCTTGCCGGAGATGCCGAGATTGACCGGGAAGGCATCGAACGACTGGATCATCCGCCCGATGTGCCAGGGGCCCGGGGTGCAAGTGGTCGCGAAGGTGCCGTGCGAGGGACCCGTGCCGCCGCCCAGCATCGAGGTGACGCCGCTCATGAGCGCGTGTTCGATCTGCTGCGGGCAGATGAAATGGATGTGGCTGTCGAAGCCGCCGGCGGTGAGGATTTTTCCTTCGCCCGCGATCACGTCCGTGCCGGGGCCGATGATGATGGTGACGCCCGGCTGGATATCGGGATTGCCGGCCTTGCCGATCGCCGAGATCATGCCGTCCTTGATCGCGACGTCGGCTTTCACGATGCCCCAGTGATCGAGGATCAGCGCATTGGTGATGACGGTATCGGCTGCGCCCTGCTTGTTGGTGACCTGCGATTGCCCCATGCCGTCGCGGATCACCTTGCCGCCGCCGAACTTCACCTCCTCGCCATAGGTGGTGAAATCCTTCTCCACCTCGATGATGAGGTCGGTGTCGGCCAGCCGCACCCTGTCGCCGGTGGTCGGGCCGAACATGTCGGCATAGACGGAACGCTTGATCTTCACGGACATGCTTGAACCCCCATCATTCCGATACGTGCAGCCGCGATCTCGCACTCACTTCGTGGAGCTCGCGCAAAGATCGAGAAATTTGCCGACATTGTCGAGACCAACCTTGAATTCCTCGTGGACCTCGGCCTTGCCGAACTTGAAGTCGATGACACCATCGCGCTTGAAGCGGTCGAACATCTTGTGGCTGACTTGAACGCCGAATTTGTAGCGCCATCCGTCGATGAAAGAATAAAACAGATCGATGGTCGCGGATTCCGCATTGGCATCCGGCGCTACGTTGATCCAGGGTGCCTGATCTGTCCGGATCCTCTCCGCCATGACCGTGCGAATGCCCTCCTTGGCTTCGCCTTCGATGCTGACGTAGCCGGTCTTCTGGGTGCAGGACAGCAGCGGCAGGCCGAAAGCGTCACCGGGCTCGTCGGTATCTGCAATCGCAAGAAGTGCGTCCGTTCCCTGGTCGAACAGACGCCATCGAGCCTCGTCCGCATTGGCCTGCGGCGGGCCAAACGAGAGGCCTACGCACGCCGAAAGGGCACAACGTTTCGCCAGCGCGGCAAGCTGACTCACAGCAAAGCCCTCGCTGCTTTCACGGCATCGTCGAATTTCGTGTCGAGCCATGGATTGCCGCCGCGACAGCCGGCGACCACCTGCTCGGCCCAACCGGTGTAGTCGGCGAGATCGTCGCGCTCCTCGTTGGTCGGATCGGTCTGAATGCGGGCGCCGATATTGCTGATCTTGTCGGCGATCTTGATCAGCTTTGCGCCGGGGGATTTGTGCGGAGCGTCCTCGATCTGCTTCTGCCGCCGCTCGGCTTTCGGCAGGCTCATGTCATCGGTGCATTCGACGACGAGGGAGGCGACACGCTCTGAGAATGTCTGCGCAAGCTCTTCGCGTGTGGTGTCGGTGTCCTCGATCGTATCGTGCAACCAACCGGCCGCAACCAGCTCGGCATCGGCCCCGTCGGTCGCGCTCGCGAGCAGGTTCGCGACCTCGGCGAGATGATTGATATAGGGCTCGTTGCCGCGCCCCTTGCGCGCCATGCCGTTGTGGCGGCGCGCAGCGAGTTCAGCAGCTTCGGAGATGAGGCGAATTGGCGACAGCATGGCAAATTCCTCCGTTTTCGCCTCAACGGTGCCGCGTCATGCTCGTTCCTGCTGAGCTCACAGCTTCCCCATGACGTCGCCGCGGAAGCCATAGATGGTCTTCTTGCCGGCCATCGCGACGAGCTGGACGTCGCGGGTCTGGCCGGGCTCGAAGCGGACGGCGGTGCCGGCGGCGATGTCGAGGCGCATGCCGCGGGCTTTCTTGCGGTCGAACTTCAGCGCGGGGTTGGTCTCGAAGAAATGGTAGTGCGAGCCGACCTGGATCGGGCGGTCACCGGTGTTGGCGACCGTGAGCGTCACGGTCTTGCGGCCCGCATTGAGCTCGATCTCGCCGTCCTGGATGAAGAGTTCGCCGGGGATCATTCTATCCTCCTCGTCATTCCGGGGCTCGCGCAGCGAGAAGGCCGGAATCTCGATCAACAATTTCTGGATTCCGGGTTCGCCCTGCGGGCGCCCCGGAATGACGAATTCAAAACTACCTGATCGGCTCGTGCACGGTGACGAGCTTGGTGCCGTCAGGAAAAGTCGCCTCGACCTGGATGTCGTGGATCATCTCGGGAATGCCCGGCATCACCTGGTCGCGGGTCAGCACCTGCGCGCCTGATTGCATCAGCTCGGCGACAGTGCGGCCGTCGCGCGCGCCTTCGAGAATGAAATCGGAGATGATCGCGACCGCCTCGGGGTGGTTGAGCTTGACGCCGCGGTCCAGCCGGCGGCGGGCCACGATGGCGGCCATCGAGATCAGAAGCTTGTCCTTTTCGCGGGGAGACAGGTTCATGAAAAATCTCTTCCGTTCAACGCATCAATTCAGCCAGAGCCGCGGCAAGGCCGCACCGGTGCGCGCCAGCACCGCCATCATGTCGGCGCGCAAGCGCGCCGCATCTTGGGCACAGAACCGCGCCATTGCAAAGCCATTCCAGGCCGAGATTCCGACCTCGCCGGAGAATGAATCCGAGGCCTCGCGGATTTTTTCGACCAGGGCCTCATCGCCAGGGACGATCAGCGCCGTGCCGATCGCGGCGCCGCCTTTGGCTACGGCGGATCGCCCAAGCTTGGCGCCTATATTGCCATCGAGCCGGACCGTCTCGGCGAACACCAGCTTCCCGCCGCGACGCAGCCGCCAGCGGTCGACGAACTCGCCCTGCTCCATCCGCTCGCCCATCGCGGTGCGGCCGAATACGACAATTTCACAAAGCAGGAGCGACGCCGCGCTATCGAGCTCGATGTCGAAACGGCGATGGACCCGGGCGCGATCGAACAGGATGGTCTCCTGGGGCAGCCAGGCGAGATGCGCACCCGCCGCGACTTTCAAGCCGATGTTGAGCTGCGCCGCCGCGCCCGGCGCGCGATAGACCTTTTCGGCGGCCGCCGTGGTCAATGTCAGGCGCGCGGCATCGGCGGCCGCGATCTCGATGTCGAAACGATCGCCGCCGGCGACTCCGCCGGCGGTGTTGACGAACACGCCGGACAGCCCCTCGCCTTCCGGCGACGGAAACCGTACGCGCAGCGAGCCGGATTCATGCAAGGTCCCGCGTCGCGTGACGCCATCGCGGGCATGGACATCGAAACGCACCGCGCCACGGGCGCGGTTCGCCTCGAAAACTCCGGACATGGCTGATAGCTCACTGCGCATCCGCCTCCCCAGCCGGTCGCGGCAAATTTCCGGGCTACAGCGCCATCTGGCGGCTGATCTCGCTCGGGTCGAGATTGGAGCGGTCGCAGGTGAACTTCACCGCGCCGCGATCCATCACCGCGAAACTGTCGCCGAGTTCGCAGGCAAAGTCGAGATATTGTTCGACCAGCACGATGGCGATGTTGCCGAGGTTTCGGAGATACGAGATGGCGCGGCCGATGTCCTTGATGATCGAGGGCTGGATGCCCTCGGTCGGCTCGTCGAGCAGCAGCAGTTTTGGCCGCATCACCAGCGCGCGGCCGATCGCGAGCTGCTGCTGCTGGCCGCCGGAGAGGTCGCCGCCGCGGCGGCCGAGCATGGATTGCAGCACCGGGAACAGCGAGAACACGTCGTCCGGAATGTGCTTGTCCTCGCGCTTGAGCGGGCCGAAGCCGGTCTTGAGGTTCTCCTCGACCGTCAAGAGCGGAAATATCTCGCGGCCCTGCGGCACGAAGCCGATGCCCTTGCGGGCGCGCTCATAGGGCTTGAGGCCGGTGATGTCGCTGCCGTCGAGCACGATCGCGCCCGAGGAGATCGGGTATTGCCCGACCATGGCGCGCAGCAGCGAGGTCTTGCCGACGCCGTTGCGTCCGAGCACGCAGGTCACCTTGCCGGGCTCCGCCGAAATCGACACACCGCGCAGCGCCTGCGCCGCGCCGTAGAACAGGTTGATGTCCTTGACCTCAAGCATTGCTCAGCGTCCCAGATAGACTTCGATGACCCGCTCGTTGGACGAGACCTGGTCGATGGTACCTTCCGCCAGCACCGTGCCTTCGTGCAGGCAGGTGACCTTGACGCCGAGCTCGCGCACGAATGTCATGTCGTGCTCGACCACCATCACGGTGTGGGTCTTATTGATCTCTTTCAAGAGCTCCGCGGTGAGATGCGTCTCGACGTCGGTCATGCCCGCGACGGGCTCGTCGACGAGGAGCAGCTTCGGATCCTGCGCCAGCAGCATGCCGATCTCGAGCCACTGCTTCTGGCCGTGGCTGAGGCTGCCGGCGAGGCGGTTGCGCGCCTCGGTGAGGCGGATCGTCTCCAGCACCTTGTCGATGCGCTCGGACTCCGCCTTGCTGCCGCGCCAGAACAGCGTGCCGCGGACCGAGTGATCGACGTTGAGCGCGAGCAGGAGATTGTCCTGCACGGTCTGGCTCTCGAACACGGTTGGCTTCTGGAATTTGCGGCCGATACCGAGCTCGGCGATGCGGGTCTCGTCGAGCCGCGTCAGGTCCGTGACGCCGTCGAACAGCACCGTGCCCTCGTCGGGCTTGGTCTTGCCGGTGATGATGTCCATCATCGTGGTCTTGCCGGCGCCGTTCGGGCCGATGATGGCGCGCATCTCGCCGGGTTCGAGCGTCAGCGACAGGTTGTTGATGGCGTGGAAGCCGTCGAACGAGACGTGCACGCCGTCCAGGTAAAGCATTGCGGAGGTCGCGCGGGTATCCATGACGTTCATGACCGCTTACTCCGCCATCTTCGGTTGGGTGACGCCGTCTTCAGCCGCGGCGCTCGCCGAAGTCGCCGCGCGCTTTTCCTTTGTCTGGTCCCACCAGGCATTGAAGGTACCGACGATGCCCTTGGGCAGCAGCAGCGTCACCAGGATGAACAGCGCACCCAGCATGAACAACCAGTACGGCGCGAGCACGCCGGAGGTGAAGAACGTCTTGGCGTAGTTGACGACGACGGCGCCGAGCGCAGCGCCGACCAGCGTGCCGCGGCCGCCGACCGCGACCCAGATCACCGCCTCGATCGAATTGCCGGGGGCGAACTCACTGGGATTGATGATGCCGACCTGCGGGACGTAGAGCGCGCCGGCGACACCGGCCATGCACGCCGACACCGTGAACACGAACAGCTTGTAGGACTCGACGCGGTAGCCGAGGAAGCGCGTGCGCGATTCCGCATCGCGCACCGCGATCAAGACCTTACCGAGCTTGGACGAGACGATGGCGCGGCAGATCAGGAAGCCGGTGATCAGCGCCAGGCAGCTCAGCGCGAACAGCGCCGCGCGGGTGCCTTCGGCCTGCACGTTGAAGCCGAGGATGTCCTTGAAGTCGGTCAGGCCGTTGTTGCCGCCGAAGCCGAAATCGTTGCGGAAGAAGGCGAGCAGCAGCGCATAGGTCATCGCCTGCGTGATGATCGACAGGTACACGCCGGTGACGCGGGAGCGGAAGGCGAGCCAGCCGAAGCAGAAGGCGAGCAGGCCGGGCACGACCAGCACCATCAGCGCCGCGAACCAGAACATGTCGAAGCCGTACCAGTACCAGGGCAGCTTCTGCCAGTTCAGGAACACCATGAAGTCGGGCAGAACAGGATTGCCGTAGACGCCGCGGGTGCCGATCTGCCGCATCAGGTACATGCCCATCGCGTAGCCGCCGAGCGCGAAGAAGGCGCCGTGGCCGAGCGAGAGGATGCCGCAATAGCCCCAGATCAAATCGATCGACAGTGCCAGGATGGCGTAGCAGACATATTTGCCCCACAGCGCGACCAGGTAAGTCGGCACCTGAAGGAACGAGCCTGCGGGCAGCAGCAAATTGGAGAGCGGGATGAGGATGCCGCAGGCCGCGACGATCGCAAGGAAGATCGTCGCACCGCGGTCCAGCGATCGGGTCAGCATGTGAGGGGTCATGCTTCCACCGCACGGCCCTTGAGCGCGAACAATCCGCGCGGGCGCTTTTGAATGAACAGGATGATGAGAACGAGGATTGCGATCTTGCCGAGCACGGCGCCGGCGACCGGCTCCAGGAACTTGTTGGCAATGCCGAGCGTGAAGGCGCCAACCAGCGTGCCCCAGAGATTGCCGACCCCGCCGAACACCACGACCATGAAACTGTCGATGATGTAGCTCTGGCCGAGATTCGGGCTGACATTGTCGATCTGCGACAGCGCCACGCCGGCAATGCCGGCAATGCCCGAGCCGAGACCGAAGGTCAGCGCATCGACGCGCGAGGTCGCGATGCCCATCGAAGCCGCCATGCGGCGGTTCTGCGTCACCGCGCGCATCTCGAGACCGATCGCGCTGTAGCGCAGCATCGCCAGCAGGATCGCGAACACGGCGAGCGTGAAGCAGAGGATCCAGAGCCGGTTATAGGTGATGGTGATCTGGCCGAGCTCGAAGGCGCCGCTCATCCAGGAGGGGTTGCCGACCTCGCGATTGGTCGGGCCGAACATGGTGCGCACGGCCTGCTGCAGCACCAGTGACAGACCCCAGGTCGCGAGCAGCGTCTCCAGCGGACGGCCGTAGAGGAAGCGGATGATGCTGCGTTCGATCAAGACGCCGATCGCGCCGGCGACGAGGAAGGCGAGCGGCACGGCGATCAGCAGCGAATAGTCGAACAATGCGGGATAACGCGTGCGGATCACCTCCTGCACGACGAAGGTGGTGTAGGCCCCTAACATCACCATCTCGCCATGGGCCATGTTGATGACGCCCATCACGCCGAAGGTGATGGCAAGGCCAATCGCGGCGAGCAGCAGCACCGAGCCGAGCGAGAGGCCGTACCAGGCGTTCTGCACCGTGGACCAGACCGCGAGCGACGACTGGATCGAGCTGATCGCGCTGGCCGCGGCTTTGGTCACCGAGGCCGGCTGATCGCCCATGCCGGTGAGCAGCGCCAAGGCCTCCTGGTCGCCGCGCGCCTTGAGGGTGCCGACCGCCTCGAGCTTCTCGACCTCGCTGGCGTCGGACTTGAACAGCAGGATCGCCGCGCGGGCCTCGCCGAGCGCCGCCTTGACCGATTTGTTGGTCTCCTTGGCGAGCGCGGCATCGACCGCGTCGAGCGCGGTCTCCTCGTGCGACTTGAAGACGGATTGCGCGGCCTGGAGGCGCGTCGCCAGATCCGGCGATTGCAGCGTCAGGCTGCCCAGCGCTGCGTCGACGCTGCGGCGCAGGCGGTTGTTGAGACGCACCGCGCTCGCACTGTCGGGAACGCTGGCGACGGGCTCGCCGGTTGCGGCGTCGATCGACTTGCCGTCGGCACCGGTGACGTAAACCTTCTTGCTATCGGGATCGGCCATGAGGCGGCCGTCCTGGAGCGCGCTGATGATCGGGAAGGCCAGCTTGTTGCCACTGCCGGCGATCACGCCGATCGCCTCTTCCGTGTCGGAAAACTCGTCGTTGGCGAATTTGGCGACCGCATCCTCGAACGGGCCGGCGAAGGCCGGCAGCGCGAACGCGATCAGGAATAGCGAGAGAACAAACGTACAGAGACGAGCGGATAGATTGGTTGGCACTGTGGATCACCCCGGCAGAAGTGGGGAGAAGACGGCGGAATAGCCGTCTTCTCCCATCGTGCGATAGACGTCAGGTCCGGATCAGGAGCCGGAGCCGAGGCACTTGTTGGTCTTGGTGTTGAAGTTGCCGCACTTCTTGCCGACCCAGTCGCCGATCAGGTCCTTGGAGCCGTCGAGCTCCTTCGACCAGGCATCGCCGGCAACGAGGCTCGGGGTCTTCCAGACCACGTCGAACTGGCCGTTGCCCTTGATCTCGCCAATGAACACCGGCTTGGTGATGTGGTGGTTCGGCAGCATCTTCGAGGTGCCGCCGGTCAGGTTCGGCGCCTCGATGCCGGGAAGCGCGTCGATCACCTTGTCCGGATCGGTCGACTTCACCTTCTCGACGGCCTTCACCCACATGTTGAAGCCGATCACGTGCGCTTCCATCGGGTCGTTGGTCACGCGCTTCGGGTTCTTGGTGTAGGTCTGCCAGTCCTTGATGAACTTCTCGTTGGCCGGGTTCTTGATCGACTCGAAGTAGTTCCAGGCGGCGAGATGGCCGACCAGCGGCTTGGTGTCGATGCCGGCGAGCTCTTCCTCACCCACCGAGAACGCGACCACCGGGATGTCCTTGGCCTTGATGCCCTGGTTGCCGAGCTCCTTGTAGAAGGGAACGTTGGCGTCGCCGTTGATGGTCGAGACCACCGCGGTCTTCTTGCCGGCCGAGCCGAACTTCTTGATGTCAGCGACGATCGTCTGCCAGTCGGAATGACCGAACGGCGTGTAGTTGATCATGATGTCTTCCTGGGCGACACCCTTGGACTTCAGATAGGCTTCCAGGATCTTGTTGGTGGTTCGCGGATAGACGTAGTCGGTGCCCGCGAGCACCCAGCGCTTCACCTTCTCTTCCTTCATCAGATAGTCGACGGCGGGGATCGCCTGCTGGTTCGGCGCAGCGCCCGTGTAGAACACGTTACGCTCGGACTCCTCGCCCTCGTACTGCACGGGATAGAACAGGATGTTGTTGAGCTCCTTGAACACCGGCAGCACCGACTTGCGCGACACCGAGGTCCAGCAGCCGAACACGACCGAGACCTTGTCCTTGGTGATCAGCTCGCGGGCCTTCTCGGCGAACAGCGGCCAGTTCGAGGCGGGATCGACCACGACGGCCTCGAGCTTCTTGCCGAGCACGCCGCCCTTCTTGTTCTGCTCGTCGATCAGGAAGAGGATGGTGTCCTTCAGCGTAGTTTCGCTGATGGCCATAGTGCCGGACAGGGAATGAAGCACGCCGACCTTGATGGTGTCGTCCGCGGCCTTCGCACCGGAAATGGAAGCCAGGCCGAGCATCAGGCCGGCGGTCGCGGCGAGCACGCCGCGGCGGCTGAATGATGCCGCTATATCGTGAGTGGATTTGTTAAACATGAGTGTCTCGTCTCCCTGACGCAGGCGTGAATACGCTGCGAAACGGCCCCACGGCCGCCTGCGATTAACGGAATCGCAAGAACCGTGCCATGCCCGAGGCACCCACCAAGCTTTTGTTATTGCTTAAAGAATTGCCATTAATCAAAGTTTCGCCGCAGTCATATCGCCTAAATAACGAGCAATTGAAATGTATGCGAAAGCGGCAGGCAGATCATTTCGTAAGCAAAATGTCCCCTCTGGCTAAATTTCCGGCATAACTATTTCTGCACCGCAATCGCCGTTTCGGGCACGCTTGCCTTGAAAGCGCCCGCTCAATGTTCCATATGAGCAAGCGAAACCTCTTGCGAATCAAGGGGTCGTAGCGAGCCGCGTGTTCTTAAGCCCCCTTCGGGCCTCTGGCTTGCCCCATATCTCCCAAGCCATCCGACACCCCAAACACGCAGGTGTCTTCTCGACACCCTTTTGCGTACGCCGCGCCAGATGCGCCGGGCGTCCGCTTTTGACATGGAAAGAACCCGTCTTTTGACTTCGTTTCAGGACTTCGGCCTCGCCGAACCGATCGCCCGCGCTCTTCGCGAAGAGAATTACGTCACTCCCACCCCGATCCAGGCTCAAACCATTCCGCTGGCGCTGACCGGCCGCGACGTGGTCGGCATCGCCCAGACCGGCACCGGCAAGACCGCGTCATTCGCGCTGCCGATCCTGCATCGCCTGCTCGAGAACCGCATCAAGCCGCAGCCGAAGACGGCCCGCGTCCTGGTGCTGTCGCCCACCCGGGAACTGTCCGGGCAGATCCTCGACAGCTTCAACGCCTATGGCCGCCACATCCGCCTGTCCTCGACGCTCGCCATCGGCGGCGTGCCGATGGGCCGACAGGTCCGTTCCCTGATGCAGGGCGTCGACGTGCTGGTCGCGACCCCGGGCCGCCTGCTCGATCTCGTGCAGAGCAACGGACTGAAGCTCTCGAGCGTTGAATTCCTCGTGCTCGACGAGGCTGACCGCATGCTCGACATGGGTTTCATCAACGACATCCGCAAAATCGTCGCCAAGCTGCCGATCAAGCGGCAGACGCTGTTCTTCTCGGCCACCATGCCGAAGGACATCGCCGAGCTTGCCGATTCCATGCTGCGTGACCCCGCCCGCGTCGCGGTGACCCCGGTCTCCTCGACCGCCGAGCGGATCAACCAGCGCATTCTCCAGGTTGATTTCTCGGCCAAGCCGGCCTTCTTGACCAAGCTGCTGAAGGACGAAGAGATCAACCGCGCGCTGGTGTTCACCCGCACCAAGCACGGCGCCGACAAGGTGGTGAAGACGCTGGCCAAGGCCGGCATCGCCGCCAACGCCATCCACGGCAACAAGTCGCAGAACCATCGCGAGCGCACGCTGGCACAGTTCCGCTCCGGCGAGATCCGCACCCTGGTCGCCACCGACATCGCCGCCCGCGGCATCGACGTCGACGGCATCAGCCACGTCATCAATTTCGACCTGCCCAACGTGCCCGAGACCTATGTCCACCGCATCGGCCGCACCGCGCGCGCCGGCGCCGACGGCACCGCGATCTCGCTGGTCGCCGGTGGCGAGGAGCTCAGCTATCTCCGCGACATCGAGCGGCTGATCAAGGTGGCGCTGCCGCGCGAAGATCTTCGCACCGACGCCGGCCGCCGCGATGCGGGCCCCCCCGCGCCGCAACAACGACAGGGCCGGCCGGGCGGCCGCCCGGGCCAGCGTCCGCAGGGCGCACGGCACGGTGACGGACGGCGTACCGACGAAAGGCATGCCGACGGCCGACACCACAGCGCCGGCCGGCAGGGCGAAGGACGGCATGTCGACGGAAGGCCCGGCGAAGGACGCCATGTCGAGGGCAGACCTGTTGATGGCAGGCCCGGTGAAGGCCACAAGGCCTCCAAGGGGTCTCGCCGTCGCCGCGGTTCCGGTGGTAAGATGAACTCCTCACCAACCGATCGGTCGGAACAGCGTCCCGCGCATAGCGCAGGCAAGCCTGATGGAATACAAGGCGTTGCCTTTTTGCGTCGCGAGAGCCGTCCCGCCGGTCGACCGAACCGCAATCCTCATTCGCACTAGCCGTCCACCGACTGGAGACAACCACATGGCTAAGGAAGAGCTGATCCAGTTCGAAGGACTGGTCACCGAAATCCTCCCCGACGCGCGCTACCGCGTGCAGCTCGACGCCGGACACGAGATCGTCGCCTACACCGCCGGCAAGATGAAGAAGAACCGCATCAAGACGCTGGCGGGCGACCGCGTGACGGTGGAGATGTCGCCCTACGACCTCGAGAAGGGCCGGCTGATTTTCCGCCACAAGGACGAACGTCCCGCAACAGCCGGCGGACCGCCGCGAGGCGGGCCGCAGCGCGGCGGTCAGTTCCGCCGCCGCTGATCGACTCCGGCGCGCGAGCGCGGAATTAAAATTCTGACCTGTATGCTGATCTGCCGCGGACATCGCGGCGGATCAAAAAATCGTGCACGTCAGGATTGTTCTGAGGCCCTATTTCCAATAAAATGAATTAATCGATTTTCGGCCGGACGACATTAGCATCCACCGGTACAGCCGGTTCAGACACGCTGACGACCCTTCCAAAAATTCGATCTAACCTGCCTGCGCGAGCGGGCTTTTACATTGTGTATCTGAGAAGGGACTACCCCCATGAGCATGGGAACCGTGAAGTGGTTTAACGCGACCAAGGGCTATGGCTTCATTGCGCCCGACGACGGCGGCAACGACGTGTTCGTTCACATCAGCGCCGTCGAGCGCGCCGGCCTCGGCTCGCTGCGCGAAGGCCAGAAGGTCTCCTACGAGATCGTGGCCGACCGTCGTTCCGGCAAGCAGGCAGCCGACAACCTCCGCGCCGCCGGCTGAGTCACCGCTCACGGCCCGAAAGGCTCGAGCGAACAAGTCAGCAAATCGACAAGTCAAAAGAAAAGGCCGGGCGGAGTGCACGGCCTTTTTTCATGTTCGCGCCTGCTCGCAGATATCAGCACGACGACGGCACGCTGTTGTAGGGCACACAGGTGGTCTGCCGCGGCCGCGTGTAGGCAACATCGCCCAGCGGAAGGCTCGTCTTCAACACATAGCCTATCGTGGGTGAGTAAGTGTAATTCGCCTCGCCGAGGATGAGGTAGGTCGACGGAACCAGGAGCGCCGCGGGGATCATCGAGGTGACCTTATCGCCGGCCTTCCGGGCAGAGTTCGCCAGTGTCGCCTGCGTCGCTCCGCTCGCAATGGTGCCGGACTTACTCCACTGGACCGTGGCAATGCTGTCGGCATCGATGTAGATCTGCGAGATCGTGCCCTTCACGAGAGTGGCGTCGTAAGGCTGCACTATCGATATGCTTGCGGTGAACGCGTCCTGCATGTCGCTATCGGCGAGCTTGATCGACTGCGACGTCAAATCGGACAGGGTTCGTGCAATCAATGTGACCTTGCGATCGACGGCCACGGCCGACGAGAACTCGACGGTGCCGAAGAACATCACCAGCATGACCGGAACGATGACGGCGAACTCGGTCGCCGCGAGTGCACGCCTGTCGGCGACGAACTCGCGCACGGCGCTACGGGCATTCCTCCAGATATTCGCAATCGCCTGCATTGGTCAGCTCGGGTCCATCTGTCTCAGAACGGTTCATTCTTGAATGCGGCAGTCGCCACCAGCAACCGCTTGTTGCTGCACCCCATGTTGAAGCCGAGGCCGGTGACGATGAGCGGCCACTGATAGAACAGCCGCACCACGACGACCTGGCCGGAGCCTCCGGGACTGTACTGCACGCCGCTTGGGCTGAAGCTGCAGGAATCGCCATAATTGGTGAGGCTCAACGCTCCGAACGAGCCCGCGCTCACAACGTCGATGGACAGCTTGCTGCAATCAAACAGCGCTGGGATCTGGCTGCAGACGTAGGTCTTGAATGTCGCCTGCGAACAGGGCGTGCTCACGCCGGATACCGCGCAGGCCGTCACCGTACCGGATTGCGCCTGCCCAGTCAGCAACACGCGGGCGGAACTCTGCGTGACGGTTTCGAGCACCTGGCTTGCGAAGAACATGATGGCCACCTCGATGATGGCGAACAGCAGCGCGAAGAAGACCGGTGCGACCAATGCAAACTCGACGGCTGCGGAGCCGCGGCGGTTGCGGCGAAACCGGCGCAGCGCGGCAAGCAGCGTGAACCTCGTAGGCGCAGGCGATGGCATCGCGTCAAATTCCCCAGCAGCGGACGATCATCTGCCGCGTTCAATAGCGGAAACTGATTGTTTAAGTGTTTCAGGCGATCCGCACCCGCCGGACCGCACCGTTAACGGCGCGTTAACCACCAGCGGTTCGCAGAAACGAGGCTTGCCGCAAGCAACGTTGCGGGCAGGACCAGCGATCCTGCCCGGGCAAATCGTGCCAGTTCGTCTTGCTAGTTGGTCTTGGCGGGGCCGCCGCCACCGCCGCCGGCATTGCCGCTGGCAGTGCTGGCGAGCGAACCGGCCTGGCTCATGGTGTTGTTGAAATAGGCGTCGCTGTCGCCCAGCGTCACGCGGCGCTGACAAAGCGGCATGCAGCTGTAGGACTCGCGCTCGATCCCGCGATAGACGGTGACGAGGCGGTCGCTCGGGCCTTCGACCTGGATCTGGCGGTCGACCAGGATCTCGCCGCTGCGGTCGAGCGCGATGAAATTGGTGGCGCCATAACCCTTCCCGGTCACGACGATCATGCCGCCGGGCTGGAGTGTGACGTCCGCGATCAAGGGATTGCCGACCACGATGGTCGCCACCTTGCCCGGAAGCCGGACCAGCTTAGCCTGGTCGACATTGACCGCGATGGTATCGGCGGTCGGCTCGGCAAGGCCGGCAGAAGGCGATGCCAGCACCGCAGCCGCAACCAGAAGACAGACGCGCGCATGACGGCGCAGCAACTCTTTACGCATACTCTTACCCCCGGGACGTCACAGACCGGCAGAAGCGAACAGATAACAGCGGAGCCGGTGCCCGACACCGCTAACCTGCCTTTAATTCGTGAACGTTCCGCAAATTCGCCGACTATTGTTTGAACGGACGGGCATTTTGCGGCACTCGAAGGCGCCGGACCCCGCCTCTAGCGCCGGAACGGATAGGCGAGCTGGCCGGCGATCTCCTTCGGCATGGTCGCTTCGTCCTTGCCGTAGTCCTTCGGCAGCTCACCCTTCGGCATGCGGAAGGTCCCGAACAGCACGTCCCAGATCGGGAAGGTGCCGGCGAAATTGGTGTCGCCGCCTTCCTCGAGCGATGTGTGGTGCCAGCGGTGGAACACCGGCGTCGCCAGCACGTATCTGAACGGCCCGAAGGTCCAGTTCAGGTTGGCGTGCACGAAGGCCGAATGGAAGGTGGTGAACGGGCCGACCCAGATCATCACGTTCGGCGAGATGCCGGCCATCAGCAGCACGACGTCGACGCCGATCGTGCCGAGCACCAGGTTGACCGGATGAAAGCGGGCCGCCGAGATCCAGCTGATCTCCTCGGAGGAGTGATGGATGGCGTGGTATTTCCAGAACTCGCCACCATGAAACAGCCGGTGCAGCCAGTACAGCATGAAGTCCGCCAGCACCAGGAACAGGACGCCCTGGACCCAGAGCGGCAGTTGCGAGAGCGGGCCGTGGCCGTTGTCGTAGAAGGCGATCAGCTCGTCGGCGTCGTGGATGTTGAAGACGATGCCGGCGGTGACGATCAGCAGCCCGATCCGCATGGTGCGGGCGAACACCGGAACGAAGAACCAGTAGCAGATGTCGGTGACGATCTCCCGCTTGCGCCACCACGACGGACCGGGATTGCAGGCCCAGAAATGTTCGAGCACCGTGAAAACCACCGCGAGCGCGAAGGTGACGGGGATAACCTTCTCGATGGTCTCGCCGAGCATCAGGGCGACTTGCATGGGCAGGCTCGACATCGTCGCCTCTCTTCTGAACTCTGGTCCTGCCTAGGCCTACTCCGCGAAATTTAAGGGACGGTGAAGCCGATGCTGCGCTTGCGGCGGGTCCGGAACCGAGGCGAATTGCAGCTTGCGCCTTAAGGCGACATTCACTCTGGCCAAAAGCGCCGTGCAGGACGCGTGTTTACGCGATCGAATTAACTCTACCGAAAGAGCTCGGCTCTCATGTTCGGCGCGTCAACGACAGCGCCGAACGAGGCGAACACACACACCAGATGGAGTTACGTTCATGAAGAATCTGATTGCGCGTTTCGCGAAGGACGAATCCGGCGCCACCGCCATCGAATACGGCCTGATCGCCGCCGGTATCGCGCTGGCCATCATCACTGTCGTCAACAACCTCGGCAGCACGATGAACACCAAGTTCGGCTCGATCAGCTCCTCGCTGAAGTAAGCCCCGCGACACGACGGCAAAAGCCCCGGACCTCCGGGGCCTTTGTTTTTTTGCGAAGACGGCGAGTTCCAGTGGCGTTGCGCAAGTACACAACCGATGCCGCGGTCGCGGCAAACGAAGCGGAGGCGGCACAGACCGGCTCGCCGGCCTATTGGGTCTGCCTTGCGCTGCTGCTTGCGACGGTCGCGCTCGCCGCGCGCATTGCCAGCTTCTGGTGAACGCGCTTTCGGCGGGCTTATGCCCTCAGGGCCGCCGCCGTTGTCGGTTTGTTTAGCACTGCCGGCTAGCATCGCGCGACGCCCGATCCCGCGACGAACCCAGGCTCAAGAACAGGCCTCAAGACGCCCATGATCCTCGACCTTGCGCGCCTTCTGCTCTTTCCGGCCCTGATGGCCTTCGCCGCCGCGAGCGATCTCTTCACGATGACGATCTCGAACCGCGTGTCGCTGGCGCTGGTGGCGGGGTTCTTCGTGCTCGCTTTCGCAGGTGGCATGGCACCTTACGAGATGCTCAGCCATGTCGGCGCCGGCGCGCTGCTGCTGGCCGTGGCCTTCACCTGCTTTGCGATGGGCTGGATGGGCGGCGGCGACGCCAAGGTCGCAGCTTCCGTCGCGCTGTGGTTCGGCTTCGCGCCGCTGATGGACTTCCTGCTCTACGCCTCGCTGTTCGGCGGCGCGCTGACGCTGCTTCTGCTCCAGTTCCGGCAATGGCCGCTGCCCTTTGGCCTCGCCGGCCAGGCCTGGCTTGCGCGGCTGCACGACAAGGAAACCGGCATTCCGTACGGCATTGCGCTCACGCTTGGCGCGCTGATGGTCTATCCGGAGACCGAGTGGGTGAAGGCGATCGACCTTACTCACTTCGCACTGCGCTGAACACGCCGGGTAAACCAGGCGTTAAGGCGATTTAGATACGCCTCATTAACCATGCTTTGACGAATAGCTGGTCAACTGCCGATTACGGCGGCGGCAGCGTCGCGGCGTTTTGTTGGAAAGTGAAGCGTATGAATAGGGCACGCATTGTCGTCCTGACGGTTGCCATCTGCGCCGGCGGCGTCGCCGCGTATCTGGCGAGCGGCTCGGACAATTCTGCGCCGACCCAAGTGGCGCAAGCTCCGCAGCTTCCGACTGTCGACGTCCTAGTCGCCAAGAACGACATCGGCCTCGGTCAGACCGTGAAGCCGGACGATGTGCAATGGCAGACCTGGCCGGCCGCGACTGCCAGCTCCACTTTCATTCGCCGCAACGAGCGTCCCGAGGGCGCCACCCAGGTGACCGGCTCGATCGCGCGCGCGCCTTTCATCCAGGGTGAACCGATCCGCGACCAGAAGCTGGTCAAGGCCGAGGGCTCCGGCTTCATGGCGGCCATCCTGCCCAGCGGCATGCGGGCGATCTCGACCGAGATCTCGCCGGAGACCGGCGCGGGCGGCTTCATCCTGCCCAACGATCGCGTCGACGTGCTTCTGACCCGCCGCCTGAAGAACCCCGACCAGAGCAGCGGCGCGCCCGATATCGTCACCTCCGAGATCATCCTGTCCAACGTCCGCGTCCTGGCCATCGACCAGGCTCCGAAGGAGAAGGACGGCCAGAACACGGTGGTCGGCAAGACCGTCACGCTCGAGCTCAATCCGGCACAGACCCAGGCGCTGTCCTCGGCCCGTCAGGCCGGAACGCTGTCGCTGGCGCTGCGCAGCATCGCCGACGTCAAGATGAGCGAGATCACGCTCGACGATTCCTTGCAGAAGCGCGATGGCGTTTCGATCATTCGCTACGGTATCCCGAGCTCGACCGCGAAGGCACGATGAGGACTGTCGATATGAAATGCAGGGCAGATTTGGCGACGATGCGAACCTCACTGGTCCGCGCCCTGTCGTTCTCGGCCGCTCTTGCGCTGACGCTGAACCCGGTGCTCACCCCCGTGGTCGCCGCCGACTATCGCCCCGTGACGCCGGTCGCGGCCGACGGCCAGATGAACGCGCGCTTCCTCTCGCTCGGCGTCGGCAAGTCCATCGTGATCGACCTGCCGCGCGACATCAAGGACGTGCTGGTCGCCGACCCCAAGATCGCCAATGCGGTGGTCCGCTCGGCGCAGCGCGCCTACATCATCGGCGCCTCGGTCGGCCAGACCAACATCGTGTTCTTCGATTCCGCCGGCCAGCAGATCGCGGCCTATGACATCGCGGTCAAGCGCGATCTCAATGGCGTGCGCGCCGCGCTGAAGCAGGTCCTGCCGAACGCCGACATCCAGATCGACGGGCTCGGCGACGGTGTCGTGCTGAGCGGCTCGGCGGCGAATCCGCTCGAAGCGCAGCAGGCCAACGATCTCGCCGCGCGGCTCGCCGGCGGCGCCGACAAGGTGGTGAACTCGATCGTGATCCGCGGCCGCGACCAGGTCATGCTGAAGGTGACGGTGGCCGAGGTCCAGCGCAGCATCGTCAAGCAGCTCGGCATCGACCTGACTGCGAACCTGAACTACGGCACCTCGGTGGTGAGCTTCACCAACACCAATCCGTTCACGGCGCTCGGTCACAACCTCGTCGACGGCAACAATCTGACCGCGAAATTCGGCGGGGCCCCGTCGGTGCAGGCCACCCTTCGCGCGATGGAAACCGCGGGCGTGATCCGCACGCTGGCCGAGCCGAACCTCACCGCGATCTCCGGCGAGTCCGCGACCTTCATCGCCGGTGGCGAATTCCCGGTGCCGGCAGGCTATGCGTGCGATCCCACCACGCATGTCTGTACCACCCAGATCAGCTTCAAGAAGTTCGGCATCTCGCTCAACTTCACCCCGGTCGTTCTGAGCGAGGGCAAGATCAGCCTGCGGGTGATGACCGAGGTCTCGGAGCTTTCGAACGAAAATGCGATCACGCTGTCCCAGGCGGTGACCTCGACCTCCGTGAACTCGCTGACGGTGCCTTCGATCAGGACCCGCCGCGCCGAGACCTCGCTGGAAATTCCCTCCGGCGGCGCGATGGCGATGGCCGGCCTGATCCAGCAGCAAACCAGGCAGGCGGTCAGCGGATTGCCGGGCCTGATGCAGCTCCCGATCCTCGGCACGCTATTCCGCAGCCGCGACTTCGTCAACAACGCGACCGAGCTGGTCGTGATCGTAACGCCCTACGTTGTTCGCGCAACGGCACCAAAGGACCTGTCGCGGCCGGATGACGGCTTCGCAGCGCCCGCCGATCCGCAGGCTGAGCTGATCGGCAACATCAACCGCATCTACGGCGTGCCCGGCCGGACCGAACCGGCCAAGAACTACCGCGGCACCTACGGCTTCATTACCGACTGAGCGGAACGGGGACTTCACGATGATGACTAGACCACCCCAGCTTCGCAAACGCGCCATCCGCCTCGGTGGCGCGCTCGTCGGCATGGCGCTCGCGCTCGGCGGCTGCCAGCACGACGAGGTCACGACCGCCTCGATTCCCGACGACTACAGGCAGCGCCATCCGATCGCGATCGAGGAGCAGAACCGCTCGATCGTCGTCTTCGTCGGCCATGCCCGCGGCGGATTGACCGCCGCCCAGCGCGCCGACGTGATGGGCGTCGCGTCGGCCTGGCTGCATGAAGGCACCGGTGCGATCCGCATCGACGTGCCGTCCGGCACGCCCAATGCGCGCCCGGTCGCGGAGACGATGCGTGAGATCCAGGCCATGCTGGCGGGAGCCGGCATCCCCCCGCGCGGCATCAACGTTCGTCCCTACCAGCCGGACGACAGGCGCTTCCTGCCGCCGATCCGGCTCACTTATTCCAGGATCGCCGCGGTCGCGGGTCCCTGCGGCCTGTGGCCGGAGGACATCGGACCGTCGATGAAGAACAAGAGCTGGTTCGAGAACAAGGACTATTACAACTACGGCTGCGCCTATCAGCGCAATCTGGCGGCGATGGTCGACAATCCGTCGGATCTCGAGCAGCCGCGGCCTGAAACTCCGCCCTACACGGCGCGTCGCATCACGGCCTTCGAGAAATATCGCAAGGGAACGACGACGGCGACAACCTATCCCGAATCCGACAGGGCCAAACTCAGCGACACCGGCAAATGATCAGCTACGCTCGCCAGACCCAAGAAGAGCAGCCGGAGGCCCCGCCGCCGGTCGAGGAGCATATTGCGCCTGCGCCGCGTGTTTCGGTCCAGGCCTTCTGCGAGACCGTGGAGACCGCTGCCGCGGTGCAGTCGGCCGGCGAGGATCGCCGTCTCGGCAAGGCCCATCTGAAGATCCAGATGGGCGGCATGGCGGCCGCGATCGAGGCCTACCGCTCGGCACCGACGCCGAACGTGATCGTGCTCGAGAGCGACGGCCGCAACGACCTCCTGGGCGGGCTCGACCAGCTCGCCACCGTCTGCGACGCCGGCACCCGCGTGGTCGTGATCGGCCGCATCAACGACGTCATGCTCTATCGCGAGCTGGTGCGCCGCGGCGTCAGCGATTACGTGCTCGCGCCGGTCGGCCCGATCGACGTCGTCCGCTCGATCTGCAACCTGTTCTCGGCGCCGGAAGCCAAGGCGGTCGGCCGCATCATCGCCGTGGTCGGCGCCAAGGGCGGCGTCGGAGCCTCCACCATCTCCCACAACGTCGCCTGGGCGATCGCGCGCGACCTCGCGATGGACGCGGTGGTCGCCGATCTCGACCTCGCCTTCGGCACCGCCGGGCTCGACTACAACCAGGACCCGCCGCAGGGCATTGCCGACGCCGTGTTCTCGCCTGATCGCGTCGACACCGCCTTCATCGACCGCCTGCTGTCGAAATGCACCGACCATCTCAGCCTGCTGGCTGCGCCGGCGACGCTCGACCGGGTCTATGATTTCGGCACCGACGCCTTCGATGCCGTGTTCGACACGCTGCGCTCCACCATGCCCTGCATCGTGCTCGACATCCCCCACCAATGGTCGGGCTGGACCAAGCGCGCCTTGATCGGGGCCGACGACATCCTGATCGTCGCGGCGCCCGACCTCGCCAACTTGCGCAACACCAAGAACCTGTTCGACCTGCTGAAGGCCTCGCGCCCCAACGACCGGCCGCCGCTGTACTGCCTGAACCAGGTCGGCGTCCCCAAACGGCCCGAAATCGCCGCGGCGGAGTTCGCCAAGGCGATCGAGAGCCAGCCGGTGGTCTCGATCCCGTTCGAGCCTCAGATCTTCGGCTCGGCGGCCAACAACGGCCAGATGATCGCGGAGATCTCCGCCAACCACAAGTCGATCGAGATGTTCCTTCAGATCGCCCAGCGCCTGACCGGCCGCAGCGAGACGAAGAAACAAAAGTCGTCCCTGCTTTCACCGCTGATTGAGAAGTTGCGGGGAAAATAGGCCGCCGCATGGAGTCGTTAAGTGTTCGGTAAGCGTAGCGGAACAGACACCGACCTTCGGGCCCCCAAGCCCGGCGCCGTGTCGCCAGAGCCGACCCCGGCTCCGGCGCCGACGGTGTCGCGCGCGCCGCCTCCGCCGGCGGTCGCCTCGCCGCCGCTCGCCCCGATCAAGGCCCCGCCGCCGCCTCCGATGGAGAGCCGCCGCTCGGACAATTATTACGAGGTCAAGGCCACCATCTTCGGCGCGCTGATCGAGGCCATCGACCTGGCCCAGCTCGCCAAGCTCGATTCCGAATCCGCGCGCGAAGAAATCCGCGACATCGTCAACGAGATCATCGCGATCAAGAACATCGTGATGTCGATCGCCGAGCAGGAAGAGCTGCTCGACGACATCTGCAACGACGTGCTCGGCTACGGCCCGCTCGAGCCCCTGCTGTCGCGCGACGACATCGCCGACATCATGGTGAACGGCGCCAACACCGTCTACATCGAGGTCGGCGGCAAGATCCAGCGCACCGGCATCCGCTTCCGCGACAACCAGCAGCTGCTCAACATCTGCCAGCGCATCGTCAGCCAGGTCGGCCGGCGCGTCGACGAATCCTCGCCGATCTGCGACGCGCGTCTCGCCGACGGCTCCCGCGTCAACGCCATCGTGCCGCCGCTGTCGATCGACGGGCCCGCACTCACCATCCGCAAGTTCAAGAAAGACAAGCTGACGCTGGATCAGCTCGTCAAGTTCGGCGCGATCTCGCCGGAGGGCGCCGAGATCCTCCAGATCATCGGCCGCGTCCGCTGCAACGTGCTGATCTCTGGCGGTACCGGCTCGGGCAAGACCACGCTGCTCAACTGCCTCACCAACTACATCGAGCACGACGAGCGCGTCATCACCTGCGAGGACGCCGCCGAGCTCCAGCTCCAGCAGCCCCATGTGGTGCGGCTGGAAACCCGCCCGCCCAACATTGAGGGCGAGGGCCAGGTCACCATGCGCGAACTGGTGCGCAACTGCCTGCGTATGCGCCCCGAACGCATCATCGTCGGCGAGGTCCGCGGACCCGAGGCGTTCGACCTGCTCCAGGCCATGAACACCGGCCACGATGGCTCGATGGGCACGCTGCACGCCAACAACCCGCGCGAGGCGCTGTCGCGCTGCGAATCCATGATCACGATGGGCGGCTTCTCCCTCCCCTCGCGAACCATTCGCGAGATGATCTGCGCCTCGATCGACGTTATCATCCAGGCCGCGCGTCTTCGCGACGGCTCGCGCCGCATCACCCACATCACCGAGGTGATGGGCATGGAAGGCGACACCATCATCACCCAGGACATCTTCCTCTACGACATGGTCGGCGAGGACGCCAACGGCAAGATCATCGGCCGGCACCGCTCGACCGGCATCGGCCGCCCGAAGTTCTGGGAGCGAGCCCGCTACTATGGCGACGAGAAGCGCCTTGCCGCCGCGCTTGACGCTGCGGAAGTGGCGCCGAAGACGTAAGCAGGTCAGCGCGCCATGAACATGCAGGTCCTCGCCCTCGCCTTCCTCGCCACCGCCGCCGTCGGTGGCATCGCCTGGGTCTTCCTTTATCCGCTGCTGTCGGGGGAACGAAAGGCCGAAAGCCGCCGTGCCTCGATCGCGCGCGCCGAGGCGCCGACCGCGCGCCAGGCCGAGAAAACGCAACGCTCGCGCCGCGAGCAGGTGGAGTCCACGCTCAAGGATCTCGAGGCCCGGCGCCTCCAGGAGAAGAGCGCCTCGCTCAGCGTCCGCCTGTCGCAGGCGGGGCTAGACTGGACACCGCAGAAATTCTGGATCGTCTCCGGCATCGTGGCGGCCGTGTGCTTCGCCGCCGTTATGTTCGGCGGCGGCGGTCTGCTCGGCGCCAGCGGCCTCGCCTTTGCCGCCGGCCTCGGCCTGCCACGCTGGGCGCTTGGCTTCCTGAAGAAGCGCCGCGAAACCAAGTTTCTGCAGGCGCTGCCCGATGCGGTCGACGTCATCGTACGCGGCATCAAGGCGGGCCTGCCGCTGTTCGAATCGATCAAGGTCGTCGCCGCCGACTCGCCGGAGCCGCTGCGCAGCGAGTTCCTCGCCATCATCGAGACGCAGGCGATCGGCATGCCGCTTGGCGAGGCCTGCTCGCGGCTCTACGAGCGCATGCCGCTGCCGGAAGCCAATTTCTTCGGCATCGTGGTATCGATCCAGCAGAAGTCGGGCGGCAACCTCTCCGAAGCGCTCGGCAACCTCTCCAAGGTGCTGCGCGACCGCAAGAAGATGAAGGAGAAGATTCAGGCGATGTCGATGGAAGCCAAGGCCTCCGCCGGCATCATCGGCTCGCTGCCGCCGATCGTGATGTTCCTCGTCTATCTCACGACGCCGCAATACATCTCCCTGCTTTGGACCCATCCGACCGGCCAGTTCATGCTGGTCTGCTGCGTCATCTGGATGTCGATCGGCATCATGGTGATGAAGAAGATGATCAATTTCGACTTCTGACGGTGCCCCATGGTCGACTTCCTCATTACGAAACTGCATGACGCGCACTTCATGACCATGCTGCTGGCGGCCATCGCCGCCAGCGCCACTGTCTATACGCTGGTGATGCCGCTGTTCGCCGGAGAGGGCCTCTCCAAGCGCATGAAGGCGGTGGCGAGCGAGCGCGAACGCATCCGGCAGCGCGAGCGCGACCGCCTCAACAAGAACGAAAAGGTCTCGCTGCGCCAGACCCCGAAGCAGATCGTCTCCAAGGTCGTCGAGGACTTCAACCTCACCAAATGGCTCGCGCAGGAAGCCGCGCGCGACAAGCTCATCATGGCGGGCTATCGCGGCCAGGCCCCCTACATCACCTTCCTGTTCGCGCGCATGGTCGCCCCGATCGTGCTGTTCGTCGGCTCGGTGATCTATGTCTTCGTGATCGCGCACATGGAGCAGGCGATGCCGATCAAGATCGGCATCTGCATCGGCGCGGCCTATCTCGGCCTCCAGGCCCCGATGCTGTTTCTCAGGAATGCGATCTCCAAGCGCCAGCTCTCGATCAAGCGCGCCTTTCCCGACGCCCTCGACCTGCTGCTGATCTGCATCGAAGCCGGCATGTCGGTCGAAATGGCGTTCCGCAAGGTCGCCACCGAGATCGTCGGCCAGTCGATCGCGTTGTCGGAGGAGTTCACGCTGACCACGGCCGAGCTGTCCTATTTGCAGGATCGCAAGGCCGCCTATGAGAACCTGGCGCGGCGCACCGGGCTCGAGGGCGTCAAGTCGGTCTGTCTCGCGCTTCAGCAGGCGGAGCGCTACGGCACCCCGCTCGGCCATTCCCTGCGCGTCATGGCGCAGGAAAACCGCGACATGCGCATGAACGAGGCCGAGAAGAAGGCCGCCGCGCTCCCGCCGAAACTGACGGTGCCGATGATCCTGTTCTTCCTGCCGGTGTTGTTCGTGGTCATTCTCGGACCGACCGGCATCAAGATCTCCGAGCTGCACTACTAAATATGTGGGCCGCGCGCGGCCCGCATATCGGCTTCAAATCGCAAAATCGGGTTTGATCAGTCGGCCTGGCTGAGCGAAGCGACCGGCGTGCGCTTCGGTGCGCCGCGCGGCGTATCGCTACGGCTCAGCATGTCCTTCAGATAAGCGACGTTGGCCGCGGCCTGATCCGGCGGTAGGTCCGCCTTCACGATGGTCTCGGCCTCAGTGAAACGGCCTTGAAGACCGACGACAAGGCCGAGGTTCTGCCGCACGCGGCTGCTGGCGCGCGGCGAGGCATAGGCCTGCCGCAGCGCCTCCTCGGCCTTGGGCAAATCCTTCGATAGCATGTAGGACAGGCCGAGATTGGAGAGCACGCCGGGATCGCCCGGCGCGATCTTCAACGCGCTCGCGTAGTAGGAGCGCGCCTCCTCGTGACGGCCCATCTGATCGAGCGCGGTGCCCTGCACCGAGAGCAGGCGCCAGTCCGGATTGTCGGGCGAGTGCGCCTTCGACAGCACGTCGAAGGCCTGCTGGAAATTACCGTTGTCGGCGAGCGCGCGGCCGTACTGGGCGAGCAGCGCCTTGTTGCCGGGATTGGCGATGGTCGCCTGCTCCAGCACGGCAGCGGCCTGGGCGCGCTGGCCGTTGGCGCGCAAGGCCTGACCATAGGCGAGCGCCGCGTCGGGATCCTTGGGATTGGCGCGGTAGCGCTCGCCATAGACCTCGACGGCACGTACGGGATCTGCGGACGGCGCGGCTTCCGCCTTCGACCCGATCGAGCCGGTGACGTCGGAGAGCTTTGACATTGCCGTGCAGCCGCCGAGGCCGGTCGCCACCATCGCGATGAGCGAGGCAGACACGAGAAGCCGGGCAGGACTGAACCGTTGACGCATGACGCTTTGACTCTCGAGCCGATTGATCGAGCCGAACGCGTCAGCAATAGACTGTTAACCCTAACGGCCGGTTAACGTCAGCCTCCCTGCCCCTCATGGCGGCGTTCGCGGTGGCGCCTCGCCACCGAGATCCAGATCGAGGCCAAGATCCAGACCAAGCCGCTTCACTTGTTCGTTCAGGTCCCGCAGGGATTGAACCCTCTGCCGTGCCTCCGCCGCGACATCGATGTCCGTGCCCGGCATCCCCGGCAATTCGCGCTGAAGATCGTCGCGATGGACCAGACGCCTGGCGCGGAGCTCATCGAGCTGATCGTCGTCGATGCCGAGCACGGCGGCGGATTGCGCGATCAGCGGTCGCAGCAGCAGCGTCACCGCTGCCAGCGCATCGACCTCATGCTTACGCCCCGACCTCGCGAATTTGCTCGCGAGGTCGGCCCATGCATGGGAGGTGACGAGATAGACATAGAGCGCGCTCGCCCACGACGCCTCGCCATCGGCGTAGAAGGCGCGGCGCATCAACAGCCGGCGGACCAGTGCTGCGACCTGGTCCCGCGTCAGCGTCCTGCATGCGCCGATCTCGATCATCGCCTGGACGGCAGGGTCGCGCGAAAAATCCCGCCCTGCCGGCAACCTGATGATGCCATCAGGCAGGTTGGAGTCGAGCGTCCCGAACGCGCCGTCGTTGCGCGGCCGCGAATAGCGGGCGATCGCGAAGCGATACGCCGTCTGGCCCGCATCGGACGACGGGCCGAAATGGACGATGTTGAAGCCGGCATCGTCGCCCGCCTGGCCGGTCGAAGACGGACAGGAGAGCACGTAGATCGTGCGCCAGAGCGCCTCGCCGCTGTCGCTCCGCGTGGCGCGCGGATCGAGGATTGAATACCGCGTCAGTCCCTCGACATGGCGGTGGCCATGCAGAACCAGATTGACGTTGAGCGAGGTCGCAGCTTCAAGGAAGGTCGCGGGCGCAGCCAGATACATCAGCGGCTCGTCGGGTGCCCCGAGAAACCGCTTTCCTTCGCCGGTCGCCTGCGGCAGCGGATGGTGATGCAGCGCCAGCACGCGCACCAGGTTCTCCGCCAGCTCGGCATAATCGGCGCGTCCCCCAGAGCCCATGCTGCCGGCGAGCTCGACGCTCAGCCGGGCTGAATCGGCGACCAGCGCGTGGTAGGCGTTCTCGTCGATATTGCCGCTCGCCAGCTTCGAGAGGCTGGCGCGGTTGGAATCCAGCAGCACCAGATCGAGTCCAGCCTGGCGGTAGTAGACGCTCTTCGATGTCCGCGGCAGATGCAGGTAGTCGTAGACGTCGTGACGACCCGCACGCTGGCTCGGGCGCTTGACGTCGTGATTGCCGGCAACGGCCTGGATGTCCGTGAACAGCCCGGTCTGGCGGAACGAGGCGATGACGGCGAGCGCTTCATCGAGCGCACGCGGCGTCGGATCCTCGACGAGATCGCCCGTGATCAGCAGGATGCGGTCGGGAACGTCAGCGACATCGGCCATCGCTTCGCGAATTGCGGCACTGAGCGTCTCGATCGTCGCCAACAGCCGGCCGGACCCGTCCAGATGCAGGTCGGAGATGTGCGCAATAACGAATGATCTATCCATTTTGCGCCGCTCATTCGCGAATGCTGCGCCGCCTAAATGATCGGAAGAATGCCTTGGACGAAGAGCTCAGGACGAACAGATCAGACCGGGATCGGGCCCGGCAGGGGTGACCCGGGCAGATAACGCGTGCCGCTACGCGCTTACTCTCGATACGTGCAGAAACGTGCGGCACAATCTAAAATACTCGTCAATAATGCCACAACCGCGGCGCTAGTAAAGCCCTGCGGCTGTGCCGTCGTGAACGGCAGTTCTCAACACGAGATACGAGAGCTGCCCGACGAACGTTTCGTCGGTCCCGATCAATATTCGATGGCCAGGCGCTTGCGGATTTCGTCGATGCGCTTGTCGAGCGCATCGAACCGCGCGTGGACGGAGCGGTCGTGGAGATAGAAGACGTAACCGCCGGCAAGGAAAGCGAAGATCCAGTGATGATGCTCGACATAACCAAAGATCGCTTCGACGGCCTGGCCGATGAATGTGACCACGCTCCACACAAATTCCATCGCACGTCCTCCCGGCAGGCTTCGTCGTCGGCCGCTGGCGATCCCGGCAGAGCTGGCGGCCGCTCTCCGGAACCTAGCATGGCCCCCTCGCGGCGAGTAGCGGCTCGCTGAACGGTGACAGCAAAGCCGATTGCGGCCACGGCAAAACTCTGCGAAGTCTCGTGCCTTCGCATGACCTGTCGATCTGACGATCCGGACCCGCCAATGCCTTCTGTCTTCGAGACATCGTCCACCGCCATCCCGATCACCTTCGTCACCAAGTCGAGCTGGGATGCGGTGCGCGAAAGCTTGCCGCCGGCACAACGCCAGTTCGCCACTGCCAACGCTTATGCCGCCAAGCCCGGCGGTTATCTGGCGCTGCCGACGCCCGACGGCGCAATCGCGGAGGTGCTGTTCGGCCTCGATGACGACGGCGCAAGATCGCGCGACCTGTTCCGGCCGGGCGCCCTGCCCGGCCTGCTGCCGCCGGGCACCTATCGCTTCGCCAATGCACCGCACGACGCACGGCTGGCGGCGCTCGCTTTCGCGCTGGGATGCTACCGCTTCGCGCGCTACCGCAAGGCCGATCGCCCCGACGTCCGGCTGGTGCCGCCCGATGGTGTCGATGCCGCCGAGATCACCCGCATCGCGGATGCCGCGATGCTGGCGCGCGACCTCATCAACACGCCGTCCAACGACATGGGGCCCGCGGAGCTCGCTGCGACCGCGCAAGACCTCGCCGCTGAGTTCGGTGCAAGCTTTGCCTGCACCCTCGGCGAGGATCTGGAGAAGGGTTTTCCGCTGATCCACGCCGTCGGCATGGCCTCCAGCCGCGCGCCGCGGCTGATCGACATCGGCTGGGGCGATCCCTCGCATCCGAAAGTGACGCTGGTCGGTAAGGGCGTCTGCTTCGATACCGGCGGGCTCGATCTCAAGCCGTCGAGCGGCATGCTGATCATGAAGAAGGACATGGGCGGCGCCGCCAACGTGCTGGCGCTGGCGCGCATGGTGATGGATGCCAAGCTGAAGGTGCGGCTGCGCGTGCTGATCCCGGCGGTGGAGAACGCGGTCGCCGGCAATGCCTTCCGCCCGCTCGACATCTTCACCTCGCGCAAGGGTATCACGGTCGAGATCGGCAACACCGACGCGGAAGGCCGGCTCGTGCTCGCCGACGCGCTGGCGCTGGCCGACGAGGAGAAGCCGGACCTGCTGATCGACCTGGGCACGCTGACCGGCGCGGCGCGCGTCGCGCTGGGACCGGATTTACCGCCCTTTTACACCAATGATGAGACGCTCGCCGCCGACGTCGCGCGTTGCGCGGTGAAGGAGAACGATCCGTTGTGGCGGATGCCGCTGTGGCCGCCTTACGATGCGTGGCTGGATTCGAAGACCGCCACCATCACCAACGCCCCATCCGGCGGCTTTGCCGGTTCGATCACCTGCGCGCTGTTCCTGCAACGCTTCGTCGAGCACGCCAAGAGCTGGCTGCATGTCGATATCTACGGCTGGACCCCGTCGGCAAAGCCCGCGCGCCCCGAGGGCGGCGAATGCCAGGCCGCGCGCGCCATCTACAAAGTGCTGAGCGAGCGCTATGCATGATCCGCGATTGACGCCGGCGCGGGGCGACCTCGCCGCGAAATATCTCGAAGGCAAGGTCGAGGCGAAGCGCTTCGTCGCCGGCGAGGAATTCGAGGTGGTCGATCCGATAGCGCCGGTGCGCGAGCAACCGTCATCCGGCGCAATGCTGATGACCGAAGCGCTGCGCGGCGAGCGGGTCACGGTCTACGATCGCAACGGCGAAGGCTGGGCCTGGGGCCAGCTCAATGGCGATGGCTATGTCGGCTGGCTGCCCGATGCGGCGCTGGGCAAGCCATCGGCCGCCCCGACCCATGTGGTCAACGCGCTGCGAACGCTGGCTTTCCCCGGCCCCTCCATCAAGCTGCCGCCATCAGCCACGCTCGTGCTGGGATCGAAGCTCGCAATTGCGCGCGAGGATGGCAGCTTTGCCGTGGCGCATGACGGGACCTTCTTGCCGAAGGCGCATCTCGTCCCGCTCGATCATCGCGAGCCAGATTTCGTCGCAGTCGCGGAACGCTTCGTCGGCACGCCCTATCTCTGGGGCGGCAAGAGCAGTCTTGGCATCGATTGCTCGGGCCTCGTCCAGGTCTCGCTGACATCTGCCGGCATCGGCTGCCCGCGCGACAGCGACATGCAGCAGGCAAGCCTCGGCCGCGCGCTCGAGCCGCACGAGCGGAGCAGCCTGCTGCGCGGTGACCTGATCTTCTGGAAGGGGCATGTCGCGATCGTGCGCGACGGCACTACCATGGTCCACGCCAACGCGTATCACATGGCGACAGTGATCGAGCCGATCGCGCCGGCGCTCGCGCGGATCAGGCAAGCCGGCAGCGACGTCGTCGCGATCAAGCGGCTGTAGGGCCTTTATTCATAGTTCGCCGTGTCCGCTTTACTCGCCGAAGGCGACGTTGAAACCGATACGGCCGCATGTCGGTCTTGAGCCCGAAGCGGATCCGCATCTGATCGATATCAGACATCGCCACGCTGCTTGGGCACATCGCCGGCGCTGGTCTTCGGCTTGGAAATCGGAGGGATGCAGCTGCCGAAACGTGGATCGAGCGGATCGTAACGCGACCTCGTTCTCGCGACGATATACAGCACCGCCAGTGCGAAGGAACCAAGCAGCAGCAATAGCCACGGGGGTGGCCGACTTGCGATCAAAATCACCGTTGCTCCAATCAGGAGCAAGGCAGCAACAGTGCCCGAAGACAGCTTTGAGGCCATCACCGACTCCGCGCCAAGCTCTCGGGCCGGATATTACCGCGGATAGCGATATATTCGAGCGAAGCCGACTGCGACACTCCAGCACAGAGGACCGCAAATCTCGTGCGTTCCCCAGGCTCATTTTTCAGGGAACTCATGCAGAATCATTCGAGCAAGCCGGCAATCGAAAGGCATCCCGCCCCACCTCGCAGCGCAGCTACGGAACAACGTTACAATTGAGAGGTTTGCGGAACGAAACGCGTCGTCAGTCTTTCTCTGGCTTTGGGAGGTGCCCATGAGTTCTCAAGCCAGGGAAGGCGCGTGTGCGTTCGCTTGGCGAAACTACTTGCTGATCCATAGCGGCATCAGCGAGAACGACAACAGGCGTTCCGCACTCTACAGCTACATCACCAATCTTCGCGACACCGGCGAAGATGACTTCGATCTCTTGCAAATAGCCGCAGTTGCCTACCTGAAGAAGCTGGATGAATTGCACGACGACCGAGGTGCGCGGCTCGCGGCAGATCAGGTTTTGGCCGAGTGTTTGGAAGCACGCAGTTCACAACCCGGGAGGTGACTTCAGGTCATAACACCAGAGCAAAGGAGCGAACAGCATGGCCGACAAGACCGCTACTGAAGACCGTTTCGCCAACGACCCGCAACGGCGCATCGCCGCAGCGACTGCAATCGGCATGCATGCATTGAAACCGATGATCAACCTTCAGGTCTCAATGTTGAGGATGTGGGCCGACAGTATCGAGAGGTTCGCGGGCAATTACGAAAAGGGTTTGGAAAAAACAGCGAGCACGGTCGAGGAACAATCAGACAAGCAACGCGCCGCGTAGATTAGCGCGATCTGATAGGTGCGGCCCACTTTGGCCGCAGGCAGAAGCGTTCCCTGGGTTCGCGCTAGCGCGCATCCCGGGGATGCGCTACCGCGCACCCCGGGATGACTGGGATCAGGTCGCGACCGACCCGTTCCCCGCCGTTTCCAGCCGGAACGCCGCCGCGAACAGCGCGCGCGTGTAATCGGTCTTCGGATTCTTGAACAGTTCCGCGGCCTGCCCCTCCTCGACCACCTTGCCGCCACGCATCACGATGAGGTGGCTCGCGAGCGAGGCGACGACGCGCAGATCGTGCGAGATGAACATGTAGGTGAGCTCGCGCCTGCGCTGGAGCTCGCGCAACAGATCGACCATCTGCGCCTGGATCAGCATGTCGAGCGCGCTGGTTGGCTCGTCGAGCACGACGAAATCCGGCTCCAGCACCACCGCGCGCGCGATGCTGATGCGCTGACGCTGGCCGCCGGAGAATTCGTGTGGATAGCGGTAGCGCATCTCCGGCTTCAGCCCGACATCCTCCAGCGCCTTGACGACGCGCGCCTCGCGTTCCTCGCGCGACAGCTTCGGCTGATGCACGGAGAGGCCTTCGGCAATGATGTCGGCGACCGACATGCGCGGGCTGAGCGAGCCGAACGGATCCTGGAACACGATCTGCATGTCACGCCGGAACGGGCGCATCTCCTTGAAACGCAGGCCCTGGATGTCCTTGCCGAGGAAGACGATACGGCCGTTCGAGGAGATCAGCCGCAGCAGTGCAAGCCCGAGCGTGGTCTTGCCCGAGCCGGATTCGCCGACGACGCCGAGCGTCTCGCCCTTGCGCACGGCAACGCTGACGCCGTCGACCGCCTTGATGTGACCGACCGTCTTGCGCATCAGGCCGCGCTTGATCGGAAACCAGACCCTGAGATCGTCGGCCGACATCACCACGGGCGCAGCCGGCTGCGGCGGCGCCGGATCGGGCTTCGGCTCGGCCGCGAGCAGGTCACGGGTATAGGGATGCTTCGGGGTCTTGAAGACCTGCTCGACCGGCCCCTGCTCGACGATCAAGCCGCCCTTCATGACGCAGACGGTGTCGGCGATACGGCGCACGATGCCGAGATCGTGTGTGATGAACAGCAGGCTCATGCCGAGCCGCGCGCGGATCTCGGCGAGCAGCGCCAGGATCTGCGCCTGCACCGTGACGTCGAGCGCCGTGGTCGGCTCGTCCGCGATCAACAGGTCAGGCTCGTTGGCGAGGGCCATCGCGATCATGACGCGCTGGCGCTGGCCGCCGGAGAGCTGGTGCGGATAGCTGTTCAGCCGCGTCTCGGGCTCGGGAATGCCGACCTGCGTCAGCAATTCCAGCGTCCGCCTGCGCGCCTCTGCATTGCTGGTCGGATTGTGCAGCTGGATGATCTCGCCGATCTGCGCCTCGATCGTGTGCAGCGGATTGAGCGAGGTCATCGGCTCCTGGAAGATGATGGAGATATCGCTGCCGCGAATCTCCCGCATCTGCTGCTCGCTCTGATCGATCAGCTCCTGCCCCTTGAAGCGGATGCTGCCCGAGGGATGCGAGGCGTTCGGATAAGGCAGCAGCTTCAGGATCGAGAGCGCGCTGACGGACTTGCCGGAGCCGGATTCTCCGACCAGCGCGACGCATTCGCCGCGCTTGATCTGGAACGAGACCTTGTCGACCGCGAGCGTCGTCGCGCCGCCCTGGTGGAAGGCCACCGAGAGGTCGCGCACGCTGAGCAGGGGCTGGTTGATTGCGTCCATGGCCTTACCTGAACGTCTTGCGCGGATCGAAGGCGTCGCGCACGGCTTCGCCGATGAAGATCAACAGCGACAGCATGATCGCGACCGAGAAGAAGCCGGAAAAGCCGAGCCATGGCGCCTGCACATTGGCCTTGGCCTGCGAGAGCAATTCGCCGAGCGAAGGCGATCCCGGCGGCAGACCGAAGCCCAGGAAGTCGAGCGCCGTCAGCGTCATCACCGACGAGGAGACGATGAACGGCAGGAACGTCATGGTCGCGACCATCGCGTTCGGCAGCAAGTGACGGAACATGATGACCGGGTTGGAGACGCCGAGCGCCCGCGCCGCCTGGATGTATTCGAAGTTGCGCCCGCGCAGGAACTCGGCCCGCACCAGACCGACCAGCGAGACCCAGGAGAACAGCAGCAGGATGCCGAGCAGCACGAAGAAGCCCGGCACGAGCACCGAGGACAGGATCAGGAGAAGATAGAGCGAGGGAATCGCCGTCCATATCTCGATGAAGCGCTGGAAGATGAGATCGACCCAGCCGCCGAAATAACCCTGCACCGCGCCTGCGGCAATGCCGATGACGGATGAGACAATGGTGAGGCAAAGGCCGAACAGCACGGAGATGCGGAAGCCGTAGATCAATCGCGCCACCACGTCACGGCCCTGATCGTCGGTGCCGAGCCAGTTATATTCGAGATCGCGGCAGCTCTTCAGTCCCTTCTTCTCGACCACCGGCTTGCACTGCGCTTCCGTCAGCATCCAGGTCGGCGGCGACGGCGCCGGGGTCGGCAGATCGAGATTGTGGGTGTCGTAGGAATAGCGGATCAGCGGCCAGACGATGACGCCGCCCTTGTCCTTGATGAGTTTTTGCAAATAGGGATCGCGATAGTCGGCGGCCGTCTCGAAATCACCGCCGAAGGTGGTTTCCGAATAAGTCACGAAGGCCGGCCAGTACAGACGGCCGTCGAACTTGATCAGGAAGGGCCGATCGTTGGCGATCAGCTCGGCGAACAGCGAGATCACGAACAGCGCGATGAATATCCAGAACGACCAGTAGCCGCGCCGGTTGGCCTTGAAGTTCTGCCATCGCCGCCGGTTGAGCGGCGAAGGGGCGAACGGCTTGCGCGTGATCGGAACGATCTCCCCCAGGGGAGACTGGGTCGTGGTCTCGATCGGCGTCGGTGCGGTGATTGTCATCAGACCTCCCGCGCCTCGAAATCGATCCGGGGGTCGATCCACATATAGGTCAGATCGGAGATCAGGTTGATCACGAGTCCGACCAGCGAAAAGATGTAGAGCGTGCCGAACACCACGGGATAGTCGCGGTTGAGCACGCTCTCGAAGCTGAGCAGCCCGAGCCCGTCCAGCGAGAAGATGGTCTCGATCAGGAGCGAGCCTGAAAAGAAGGCGTGGATGAAGGTTCCGGGAAAGCCCGCGATCACGATCAGCATGGCGTTGCGGAAGACGTGGCCGTAAAGCACGCGGTTCTCACTGCAACCCTTGGCGCGCGCGGTCATGACGTATTGCTTGCGGATCTCGTCCAGGAACGAGTTCTTGGTCAGGAACGTCATGGTGGTGAACGCACCCAGCCCCATGGCGATCAGCGGCAGCGTCAGATGCCAGAAATAATCGATGATCTTCCAGTACCAGGGAAACTGCGACCAGCCATCCGACGTCAGCCCGCGCAGCGGGAACCAGTTGAAGAACGAGCCGCCGGCAAACAGGATGATCAGGAGGATCGCGAACAGGAAGCCAGGAATGGCATAGCCGAGCACGAGCACGGTCGACGTCCAGGTGTCGAACCGCGCGCCGTCGCTCACGGCCTTGCGAATGCCGAGCGGGATCGAGATCAGATAGGTCAGAAGCGTCAGCCACAGGCCAAGCGAGATCGAGACCGGCAGCTTCTCCTTGATGAGCTGAAGCACGCTGACGTCGCGGAAATAGCTCTTGCCGAAATCGAAGCGGGCGAAATTCCACACCATCAGGGCGAAGCGTTCCGGCGCCGGCTTGTCGAAACCGAACTGCACTTCCAGCTTCTTGATGAAATCAGGATCGAGGCCCTGCGCGCCGCGATATTTCGAGTTGATGGCATCGCCGCCTGCACCGAGCTGTCCCGGTGCACGCTGCGCAAAATCACCCCCGCCCGAAATGCGCGAGGTGCCGCCGGTGTCGGCACCTGAGAGCTGCGCGATGACGCGCTCGACCGGGCCGCCCGGCGCGAACTGCACGACGACGAAGGAGACGAAGAGGATCCCGAGCAGGGTCGGGATCATCAAGAGGATGCGGCGGGCGATATAAGCGCTCATGACTATTTCGCCTGATCGAGCTTGGCCGCCTTGCCGCCGTCATGCCACCAGATGTCGGGGGCGCCGACGCCATTGGCGTAACGCGGCAGCTTCTGCGGATGACCGAACTGGTCCCAGTAAGCCAGCCGGTGCGTCTTGTTGTACCATTGCGGCACCCAATAGCGGCCGGCCCGGAACAGACGATCGAAGGCGCGGCAGGCGATGGTCAACTCCTCGCGGTTGTCGGCGGCCATGATCTTCTCGACCATGGCGTCGATCGCAGGGCTGGCGACGCCTGCGAGATTGTATGATCCCCTGGTGTTCGCGACCTGCGAGGAGAAGAACGCGCGCATGGCATCGCCGGGCGTCGCCGACATGCTGAAGCGCTGGATCGACATATCGAAATCGAAATCCTCCTGGCGCGCCTTGAATTGCACCGCATCGACGAGACGCACGCTGGCCTCGATGCCGAGCGTCGCGAGATTCTTGAGGTACGGCGCATGGTGCGGCTGGAACGACGGCTCGTCCAGCAGGAACTCGATCTTGAACGGCTCGCCGTTCGGCAGCACCCGCTTGCCATCCTTGATCGGCACGCCAGCCTCGTTCAGCAATTGCTGCGCCTTGCGGAGCAGGCTGCGGTCCTGCCCGGAGCCGTCCGTGACCGGCGGCGTGAATGGCGCAGCAAACACCTCGTCGGGGACCTTGCCGCGGAACGGCTCCAGCAGCTTCAGTTCTTCCGCCGAAGGCGGTCCATCGCCGGCCATGAGATCCGAATTCTGGAACGGCGACACGGTACGGGCATAGGCACCGTACATGATGGTCTTGTTGGTCCACTCGAAGTCGAACGCATTGATCAGAGCCTCGCGCACGCGCGGGTCCTTGAACTTGTCGCGCCGCGTGTTGATGAACCAGCCCTGCGCGCCGGATGGCGTGTCGTCGGGCACGACCTCCATCTTGACGCGGCCGTCCTTCACCGCCGGAAAATCATACCGCGTCGCCCAGATGCGGGCGGTGAACTCCTCGCGATAGAGATAGCTCTTGCCGGTGAAACCCTCGAAGGCGACATCGCGGTCGCGGTAGAATTCGTAGCGCACGACGTCGAAATTGTAGCTGCCGCGGCAAACCGGCAGATCGGCGGCCCACCAGTCCTTGACCCGCTCGAATTCGATGTAGCGATTGACCTCGAACCGGCCGACCTTGTACGGGCCCGAGCCGAGCGGAATATCCAGCGTCGATTCATCGAAGGCTCGCGCCGCGTAATACGCCTTCGAGAAGATCGGCAGACCAGCGACATAGAGCGGCACGTCGCGCGCGCGTCCCTTGGCGAAGGTGACGACGAGCGTCGCATCGTCGAGAGCTTCCGCGCTGACCATGTCGCGCATCTGCACGGTGATCAGCGGATGTCCCTTGGTCTTCAGCGCCGTCAACGAAAACGCCGCATCGTGCGCGGTGAGCCTGCTGCCGTCGTGGAATTTCGCCTCGGGCCGCATCGTGAAGCGATAGGTGAGCTTGTCCTGTGATATCTGCACGGATTTGGCGGCCAGCCCGTACATCGCGTCCGGCTCGTCGTTGGCGCGCACCATCAGCGGCGCGAAGGTCATGTCCATGCCTTGCGCGCCGTCGCCCTTCAGGATGTAGGCGTTGAGCGAGTTGAAGGTCTGGAAGGACTGGTTGTAGGCGCGGACCGACGGGATGAGCGAGAACGTGCCGCCCTTCGGCGCGTCCAGATTCACATAATCGAAATGGGGGAAGTCGGCGGGATATTTGAGATCGCCGAAGGCGGAGATGCCATGGGCCTCGGCCGACCCTTCCGACGCCGCCGCGCCGCGCGCCAGCGGTCCGACCAGGGATGCACCCAAGGTGCCGACACCCAGGGCCAGCACGTGGCGGCGTGACATCTGCCTCATGCGGGAAACGTCCTTCACGATTTCTTTGCGATCCGCGCCGCCTTGTCTGCGTCGTACCACCAGATGAACGGGAAGCCGGATTGGCCGTATCTGGGCAATTCCGAGGGCCGGCCGAAGCGGTCCCATCGCGCGGTGCGTATCTTCGTATAGGTCCACTGCGGCACGACGTAGTGATTCCACAGCAGCACGCGGTCGAGCGCCTTGGTTGCCGCGACGAGATCGTCGCGATCCCTGGCGTAGATCAGCCGCTCGATCAGCTTGTCCACGGCCGGATTCTTGATGCCGGCGATGTTGCGGGACCCGGCGATGTCGGCCGTCTTGGACGACCAGAACTCGCGCTGCTCGTTGCCTGGCGACTGCGACTCGCCCCAAGAATTGGTGACGACATCGAAATCCCAATCGCGCGTCCTGTTCTCGTATTGGGTCGGATCGACCGTTCGCACGCTGACGGCAATGCCGAGCCGTTCCAGCGACGGCTTGTAGAACAGCGTGATCCGCTCGAAGCTCGGATCCGAATTCAGCAATTCCAAGCTGAACTGGGCGCCGGTCTTGACGTCGATCAGCTTGCGGTCGCGCACCTCGTAGCCGGCCTCCTTGAACAGGCGCAGCGCTTCGCGGAGATTATCGCGCACGGCTTCCGGACTGCCGCCGACGGGATTTGTATAGGCCGTCGTGAACACTTCCGGCGGGACTTCGGCGCGAACGGTCTCGAGAATCTCGAGCTCCTTTCCTTGCGGCAAGCCGGTCGCCATCAGCTCGTCGATGCCGTCGAAATAGCTGGTGATACGCTTGTACTGACCGTAGAAGATCTGCTTGTTCATCTCCTCGAAGTCGAAGGCGTAGTTGAGCGCACGACGCACGCGGGGATCGCTGAACTTGGCGCGACGTAGGTTCGGCACGAAGGCCTGCATGACGCCCGAGCTGCGATTGGCGAATTCCTCCAGGATCACGCGTTTTTCGGTGACGGCCGGGAAGTCGTAGGCGGTTGCCCAGTTCTTTGCGCTGTTCTCGGTGCGCCAATCGACCTGATCGGCCTTGAACGCTTCGATCGCGACGGTGGCGTCGCGGAAATACTCGTAGCGCAGCTCATCGAAATTGTTTCGGCCGACATTGGCGGCAAGGTCGCGCCCCCAATAATCCTTGACGCGCTCCAGCGCGATCGAGCGACCGGCAACAAATTCCTTGATCTTGTAGGGGCCGGAGCCGAGCGGCACTTCCAGCGTGGTCGCGGAGACGTCGCGCTTGCGGCCCTGCGCGTCGGTGCCCTCCCACCAATGCTTCGGCAACACCGTGAGCTGCCCGACGATCTGCGGCAGCTCGCGGTTGCCCGGCGCGTCGAACACGAACTTCACTTCGCGCTCGCCGACCTTCTCCGCTTTCACCACATGGCTGTAATAGGCCGAGTACATCGGGTGATGCTTCTTGAAGGAATCGAGCGAGAAGATCACGTCATCCGCGGTGACCGGCTTGCCGTCGTGCCATTTGGCCTCCGGCCGCAGCCGGTAGGTGACGAAGGAGAAATCGTCGGGATGGCTCACGGCCTCAGCCAGCGCGCCGTATTCGGTCGAGACCTCGTCGAGCGCGGGCGTCAGAAGCGATTCATAGATGAACGCGACGGCCCCAGCGACCTGCCCCTTCACCCCAGAGACGACGATGTTGAAATTGTCGAATGTGCCGACGGCAATCTGGCGCGCGACGCCGCCTTTGGGCGCTTCCGGATTGACATAGTCGAAACGTTTGAAGTCGGCGGGGTACTTGACCTTTCCGAACAGCGACAGCGCGTGGCGCCAAGCCCCATTTGAAGGTAGCTCACCTGCCGATTGCGCCTCGGCCGCGCCGACGACGGGAATGCCGGCGACCGAGCCGAGAACGGGGAGCGCGGCAGCAGCGGCGCCGGTGAGCAGGAGATCGCGTCGGGTAATGGCCAAATCAATAGTCCTGTCTTGAAGGAGGCTAGTCCTTTAAGGTCCCAATATAGGCGAGGTTTCGACGGAATATGTTGCTTTTTCCTCATGTTGGAAGACCGGACGGCCTCTCGGATGCGGCCAAACGCCCCGATAACGTCATCGCGAGGCCCGGATACAGAAACGGCCAGGCTTTTCAGCCTGGCCGTTTGTTCCAAGTCTGGTTTTTGACGCCTTATTTCGACGCCGTCGGCAGCGGCTGCGGATGCTCCGACAGCGAGTTCAGATAGGCGATGACGTCGGCGCGCTCGGAATCCTTGGGGATACCAGCGAAGCCCATCGCGGTGCCCGGGATGAAGCCCTTCGGGCTGGCAATGAACTTGTTGAGGTCGTCGAAGGTCCAGGTGCCGCCCTTGGCCTTCATGGCAGCCGAGAAGTTGAAGCCGTTGCGGCCCTCACCCCTGGCTTCGCCGACGACGCCGTAGAGGTTCGGACCGACGCGATTCGGGCCGCCCTTCTCGAAGGTGTGGCAGGCGCCGCACTTCTTGGCGGCCGCAGCGCCCTTCTCGACGGAGGCGGTCTGGAGCAGCTTTTCGATCGGTTCGGACGATGCGGCGGCCGCGCCACCTTCCTTGCCGCCGTGGCCGGCATCTTCCTTGACCGCGATCTCGAAGCCCGGCTTTTCCGGCATCTTGGGCGAGAACAGTGCCTGGGCGGTGAAGCTCGTCACCAGCAGGATGAGACAGGTGCCGAGCACGGCACCGAGAATTTTATTGAGTTCGAAAGAGTCCATTTCCGGCCAGGCCCCACACCGCAGTAAGGAAATAGCGGCCGGGCGGCCGCCAGGACGAGCCTCGGGAGAATCAAAAGCGTTCCTTATTGTTTCCCCGAGTTTTGCCATTGAGATATCGGTTTGCCCGGGGTCTGGCAACCCGTATAAGCGACCCGGCTTTCAGCCCGTCCCCACCCCATTTCTCGACGCGGAAAACCTCCCGTTTCCAGGCCCTTGAACAGATGACCGATCCCCGCATCCTGGTGCTGATCCCGGCCCGCATGGCCGCCACCCGCCTGCCCGGCAAGCCGCTCGCCGACATCGCGGGCCTGCCGATGATCGTGCATGTGCTGCGCCGCGCCGAGGCCGCCGGGATCGGCCGAGTCGCGGTCGCAACCGATACGGACGAGATCGCATCCGTCGTGACGGCCCATGGCGGCGAGGCCGTGATGACCCGCTCCACGCACCCCTCCGGCTCCGACCGCATCCACGAGGCCATGCAGAAGCTCGATCCGGACTGCAAGGCCGAGATCGTGATCAATCTCCAGGGCGATTTCCCGACCATCACGCCGCAGACCATCCGCGAGGTACTGCCGCCTTTTGACGACCCGGCGGTCGACATCGTGACGCTGGCCTCGCAGATCCACACCGAGGAGGAGGACCTCGCGCCGAGCGTCGTGAAGGCGATCGGCTCGCCGATCGGACCGCGGCGGATGCGGGCACTTTATTTCACACGCGCTACCGCCCCCTACGGCAACGGACCGCGATACCACCACATCGGCCTTTATGCCTATCGCCGCGCCGCGCTGGAGCGGTTCGTGTCGTTACCGCCCTCACCGCTCGAAAAACAAGAGAGCCTTGAGCAGCTCCGGGCGGTGGAAGCCGGCATGCGCATCGACATCATGATCGTCGACACCGTGCCTCGCGGGGTGGACACGCCGCCCGATCTCGAAACCGCGCGCAGCATCCTTTCCAAATCCTGAGCCGCTGCTACAAGGCCGAGCATGAGCAAGATGAAGATCGCATTCCAGGGCGAGCCCGGAGCCAATTCCCACATCGCCATCGTCGAGGCCTATCCCGACGCCGAGCCGATGCCCTGCGCCACGTTTGAAGACGCGCTGTCGGCGATTTCGTCGGGCGAGGCCGATCTCGGCATGATCCCGATCGAGAACTCGGTCGCAGGCCGCGTCGCCGACATCCATCATCTCCTGCCGGCCTCCGGCCTGTTCATCATCGGCGAATGGTTTCTCCCGGTCCGCCATCAATTGATGGCGGTGAAGGGAACCAAGCTGTCGGACATCAAGAGCGTCGAGAGCCATGTCCATGCGCTCGGCCAGTGCCGGCGCATCATCCGCAAGCTCGGCATCAAACCGATCGTGCACGCCGACACCGCCGGTAGCGCCCGCGACATCTCCGAGCGCAACGACAAGACGGTGGCCGCAATCGCCTCGCGCCTCGCCGCCCAGATCTACGGCCTCGACATCCTCGCCGATGACATCGAGGACGAGGCGCACAACACGACGCGCTTCGTCGTGCTGGCGCGCGAGCCGAAATGGGCCACGCAGGGCTCGGGCCCACTGGTCACGACTTTTGTGTTTCGCGTGCGCAACCTGCCGGCCGCGCTCTACAAGGCGCTCGGCGGCTTTGCCACCAACGGCGTCAACATGACCAAGCTCGAGAGCTACATGGTCGACGGCAATTTCTTCGCCACGCAGTTTTATGCCGACGTCGATGGCCACCCCGAAGACAAGGGCCTTGCGTTTGCGATCGAGGAGCTGAAGTTCTTCTCGCGCGAATTCCGCATCGTCGGCGTCTATCCCGGCCACCCGTTCCGCGCGACGTTCAGCGAGGCCCAGGATTGATGTCGTCGTTCCGGGGCACGCGAAGCGTGAACTATGGTGCGCACTTGCGCACCTGAGAACCTCGAGATTCCGGGTTCGATGCTTCGCATCGCCCCGGAATGACGGTGAGTATCTACGCAGCCTGCTTCGCCAGCCCAAACGCCTCGGCCAGCAGCGAATACGACCTCTTCCGCGCCTCGTGATCGTACACGGCCGTGATCACCATCAGCTCGTCCGGCTTGCTGGCATCGATCAGCGGCTGAAGCTTCTTCTGCACGGTCGCCGGATTGCCGACGAACAGGCGTGAACGGTTGCGGAGGATCGAGGTGCGCTCGACATCCGTATAGGGATAAGCCAGCGCCTCCTCGACGCTCGGCAACGGCAAATATTGGCCGCGGTCGCGGCGCAGACGGTTGAGATCGAACGAGGTGGCGAGCTTTTCCGCTTCTTCATCCGTGTCCGCCGCGATGACAGCGACGGCGAGGATCGCACGCGGGCTCGCACTCCAGGCCGAAGGCTGGAAATGGTTGCGATAGTGCACCATCGCGTCGATCGCATCATGGGATGCGAAATGATGAGCGAAGGCGAAGCCCATGCCGACTTGGGCCGCGAGCTCCGAGGAATAATCGCTGGAGCCGAGCAGCCAGATCGGCGGCAGCGGCGTATCGTCAGGCATCGCAACGACGTTGTTGTAAGGGTGCCCCGAAGGGAATTCGCGGGTCTCCCACAGGATCAGCTCGTGCAGCCGCTCCAGGAAATCGTCGCCCTCGCGGCGGTCGAGCCGGCTGCGCAGCGCATAGGCCGTGGCGCCGTCGGTGCCGGGCGCGCGGCCAAGACCAAGATCGATGCGGCCAGGAAACAACGCCTCCAGCATCTTGAAGCGCTCAGCCACCACCAGCGGCGCGTGGTTGGGCAGCATCACGCCGCCGGAGCCGACGCGGATGTGCTTCGTCACCGCCGAGATCTGGCCGATCATCACGTCGGGCGCGGGGCTCGCGACGGAAGCGAGGTTGTGATGCTCGGCGAGCCAATAGCGGACATAGCCGAGCCTGTCGACATGGCGCGCCAGGTCGATGCTGTTGCGGAGCGCGGCGGCGGGTTTTGTGCCTGTGGTGACGACCGAGAGGTCGAGGACTGAGAGCGGGATCATGGCGCGGTAACGTAATGGAGGCCGGCGCAGCAGCAATGGGCAGACTGCGCAGGTCTGGCGTGTGCCGGCCGCGAGCGCCGGCGGCGGGCCGAGCTAGAGCGGTGGGACAGATTTTGCCTTAGCAACACATGAGTCATATTGCCCACCCACGGAAATCCGCTATCGCAGCTACTTCTGCTAGACTAATATACTGATATATATACTACTTATCAAATATCCTATTTCCCACTCCATTTCTCATAGTCGGCGATAATCCACATATTCGACCGCAAAGTGGGCCATTTCCCATCATCGATGGGCTGTCGAGTGCAACCGCTTTGGCTTATCTTACCCTCTCCCAATCTAGACCCGACCGCCGGCCGCCAAAATCTGGAGTGAGTGGTGCTATGACCGACCTGACGATTCCTGCCCGCAACGAAGGGCAAGACGGGCACCTGAAGCGGCCTGCGATCTCGTTCGAGTTCTTTCCGCCCAAAACGGAAGATATGGAGCGGAATCTCTGGGAGACAATCAACCGGCTCGCCCCGCTCGACCCGAAATTCGTCTCGGTGACCTATGGCGCGGGCGGCTCGACCCGCGAGCGCACCCATTCGACCATCTCCCGCATCCTGAAAGAGACCGCGCTGCTGCCGGCGGCGCATCTGACCTGCGTCGGCGCCTCGCGCGGCGAGATCGACGAGATCGTCGACCGCTATCACGAGGTCGGCGTCCGCCACATCGTTGGCCTCCGCGGCGACCCCGCCGGCGGCATCGGTACGCCCTACTCCAGCCATCCCGACGGCTATCAGAGCTCGGCCGAGCTCGTCGCGGGGATCAAGAAGCGGCATGCGGATATCGAAGTGTCCGTCTCGGCCTACCCGGAGAAGCATCCCGAGGCGCGCGACTTCGACGCCGACATCGACACGCTTCAAGCAAAAGTCGATGCCGGCGCGACGCGCGCGATTACCCAGGTGTTCTTCGATAACGACCTCTACTTCCGCTATCTCGATCGCGTGCGTGCGCGCGGCATCAGCATTCCGATCGTGCCGGGCATCATGCCCATGCACAATTTCAAGCAGGCCCGTAATTTCGTGACGCGTGCCGGCACCACCGTGCCGGACTGGTTCGCTGCGAAGTTCGAAGGCCTCGATGACGACGCCGAGACCCGCAAGCTGGTCGCCGCAACCGTTGCCGCCGGCCAGGTGCAGAAGCTCGCCAAGCACGGCGTCGACACCTTCCATTTCTACACCATGAACCGCGCCGATCTCGTGTTCGCGATCAGCCATTTGCTCGGCATCCGCGCCAAGAGCGCCCAGAAGGCTGCGTAAGAGAAAATGACCGTACCCGTTTCCGCCAAGCGAACTGCCCTGATCAATGCCGCGCGCGAGCGCATCCTCGTGCTCGACGGCGCCATGGGCACGATGATCCAGAACCTGCAGCTCGACGAGGCCGCCTTCCGCGGCGAGCGCTTCAAGAATTTCCATCGCGACCTGCGCGGCAACAACGATCTGTTGATCCTGACCCAGCCGCAGGCGATCGAGGACATCCACGCCGCCTATTTGCGTGCCGGGGCCGACATCGTCGCGACCAACACCTTCTCCACCACCTCGATCGCGCAGGCCGATTACGACCTCACCGACATTGTCTACGAGATGGCGCGCGAAGGTGCTCGCCTCGCCGGCAATGCCGCCCGCCGCGTCGCAGCCGAGGACGGCAAGCCGCGCTTCGTTGCAGGTGCCATCGGACCGACCAACCGCACCGCGTCGATCTCGCCTGACGTCGCCAATCCCGGCTACCGCGCCGTCACCTTCGACGATTTGCGCAAATCCTATGGCGAGCAGATCCGCGGCCTGCTCGACGGCGGCGTCGACCTCCTGCTGGTCGAGACCATCTTCGACACGCTCAACGCCAAGGCGGCGCTCTATGCGATCGCCGAGATCACCGAAGAGCTCGGCATCGACATGCCCGTGATGGTGTCGGGCACCATCACCGACAAGTCCGGCCGCCTGCTCTCGGGCCAGATGCCGGAAGCGTTCTGGAATTCCGTGCGGCACGCCAAACCCATCACCATCGGCTTCAACTGCGCCCTTGGCGCAGAAGACCTTCGCGCGCATATCGCCGACATCGGCCGCGTCGCAGATACTCTCGTATGTGCTTATCCGAATGCCGGCCTGCCCAACGAGTTCGGCCAGTATGATGAGACACCTGAGTATATGGCCCGCCTGGTCGGTGAGTTCGCCCGCGACGGCCTCGTCAACATCGTCGGCGGCTGCTGCGGCACCACGCCGGACCACATCGCGGCAATCGCCGCTGCGGTGGCCCCGCACAAGCCGCGCGTCGTACCGGAGATCGCACCGAAGCTGCGCCTCTCCGGCCTCGAGCCGTTCGTGCTGACGGATGCGATCCCGTTCGTGAACGTCGGCGAGCGCACCAACGTCACGGGCTCTGCCCGCTTCCGCAAGCTGATCACCAATGGCGACTACACCGCCGCGCTGCAGGTCGCGCGCGACCAGGTCGAGAACGGCGCTCAGATCATCGACGTCAACATGGACGAGGGCCTGCTCGACTCCGAAGCCGCGATGGTGACCTTCCTCAACCTCGTCGCCGCCGAGCCCGACATCGCCCGCGTCCCCGTTATGGTCGACTCCTCGAAATTCTCCGTGATCGAAGCCGGCCTGAAATGCGTGCAGGGCAAGCCGGTCGTCAACTCGATCTCGATGAAGGAAGGCGAGGAGAAATTCATCCACGAGGCGAAGATCGCGCGGCGCCATGGCGCCGCCGTCGTGGTGATGGCGTTCGACGAGGTCGGCCAGGCCGACACCTTCGCGCGCAAGACCGAAATCTGCAAGCGCGCCTACGACATCCTCGTGAACAAGGTCGGCTTCCCGCCCGAGGACATCATCTTCGATCCGAACATCTTCGCGATCGCGACCGGCATCGAGGAGCACAACAATTACGGCGTCGACTTCATCGAGGCGACGCGCTGGATCCGGCAGAACCTGCCCGGCGCGCACATCTCGGGCGGCGTGTCCAACCTCTCCTTCTCGTTCCGCGGCAACGAGCCGGTGCGCGAGGCCATGCACTCGGTGTTCCTGTATCACGCCATCAAGGCCGGCATGGACATGGGCATCGTCAATGCCGGGCAGATGATCGTCTATGACGACATCGATCCCGAATTGCGCCAGACCTGCGAGGACGTCGTCCTCAATCGCGACGCGGGCGCCTCCGAGCGCCTGCTGGCGCTCGCGGAGAAATTCCGCGGCAAGAAGACCGAGAGCAAGGAAGCTGATCTCGCCTGGCGTGAATGGCCGGTGGAGAAGCGGCTGTCGCATTCGCTGGTCCACGGGATCACCGAGTTCATCGAGCAGGACACCGAAGAAGCCCGCAAGAATTCCTCGCGCCCGCTCGACGTGATCGAGGGACCGCTGATGGCCGGCATGAACGTCGTCGGCGACCTCTTCGGCGACGGCAAGATGTTCTTGCCGCAGGTGGTGAAGTCCGCACGCGTCATGAAGCAGGCCGTTGCCTATCTCATGCCGTTCATGGAGGAGGAGAAGGCCCGCAACCTGGCCAACGGAATCGGCACTGAGGGCTCCTCGTCCGCCGGCAAGATCGTGCTCGCGACCGTCAAGGGCGACGTCCACGACATCGGCAAGAACATCGTCGGCATCGTGCTCCAGTGCAACAACTTCGAAGTCATCGACCTCGGCGTGATGGTGCCGGCCGCCAAGATCGTCGAGACCGTGAAGGCGGAGAAGGCCGACATCGTCGGTCTCTCAGGCCTGATCACGCCCTCGCTCGACGAGATGGCGTTCTTCGCCGGCGAATTGCAGCGCGAGGGCCTCAAGCTGCCGCTGCTGATCGGCGGCGCCACGACGAGCCGCGTGCACACGGCGGTGAAGATCGACCCGAGCTATCGCGCCGGCCCGGTCGTCCATGTCAACGACGCCAGCCGCGCCGTCGGCGTCGCCTCCTCGCTGCTCTCGCCCGAGAAGCGCGAGGCCTATGCTGCCGAGGTGCGGGCCGAATACGCAAAGATCTCGGACGCGCATCTGCGCGCGCAGGCGGACAAGAAGCGGCTGAAGCTCAGCGCCGCTCGCGCCAACCGCGTGCCGGTCGATTTCGCCAAGAGCAAGCCGGTGAAGCCGACCTTCCTGGGCACCAGGAGCTTTGACGAATACGACCTCGCCGAGCTCGTGCCCTATATCGACTGGACCCCGTTCTTCCAGACCTGGGAGCTCGCGGGACGCTTCCCCGCGATCCTCAAGGACGACAAGGTCGGCGAGGTCGCGCGCTCGCTCTATGACGATGCGCGCAAGATGCTCGATACCATCGTGAAGGAGAAATGGTTCCGGGCCCGTGCCACGATCGGCTTCTGGCCGGCGAACGCGCAAGGCGATGACATCGTGCTCTATGCCGATGAGAGCCGGACCAGGCAGGTCGCGACTTTGCACACGCTGCGCCAGCAGCTCGAGAAGCGCGAGGGTCGTTTCAATGCGGCGCTCTCGGACTTCATCGCGCCCGCCGGCGTGCCCGACTATGTCGGCGGCTTCGTTGTCACCGCCGGCATCGGCGAGGATGCGGTCGCCGACCGTTTCAAGATGGCCAACGACGACTACTCCTCGATCCTGTGCAAGGCGCTAGCCGACCGCTTGGCGGAGGCTTTCGCCGAACGCATGCATGCCCGCGTGCGCCGCGAGTTCTGGGCCTATGCCCCGGACGAAGCGCTCTCCAACGACGAGCTGATCCTGGAGAAGTACCAGGGCATCCGCCCCGCGCCCGGCTATCCCGCGCAGCCCGATCATACCGAGAAGGCGACGCTGTTCGAACTGCTCGATGCGGAAGCGACCGCCGGCGTGAAGCTGACCGAGAGCTATGCGATGTGGCCGGGCTCGAGCGTGTCCGGGCTCTATTTCGCGAACCCCGAGAGCTATTATTTCGGCGTCGGCAAGATCGAGCGCGACCAGGTCGAGGACTACGCCGCACGCAAGGGCATGACGGTCGCCGAGACCGAGCGCTGGCTCGCGCCGGTGCTGAACTACATCCCGCAGCAGCAGGACGCGGACAAGGCGTTTGCTGCGACGCCTGCGAACGACGAGACGTCGAAAGACCTCGCCTCGCATCCGCCGGGCTGCACCTGCGCGGTGCATCTGGTCTGGCAGAAGAAGCGGGCGGGCGCGGGGTAGGCGCGCCCCGCTCCAAAATACAAAAATGAAAAACAACCCCATGCACAGTAGCGATGGGTTGAAAGGCTTGATGTAATTTCGGCCTTACCGAAAATAACTTGCCTCGTCGGGCAAAACAGCTGTATCAATACAGGATCGGCTGCAGCGCCCGGCTGGTCCTCTCCACCTCACCCATCGCCGTCATTCCGGGGCGCGCGTAGCGCGAGCCCGGAATCCATTTGTCCGCATCACGCGCTGCACTATGGATTCCGGGCTCGCGCCAAGTGGCGCGCCCCGGAATGACAGAGGAGACTCACCCCTTTGGTGGGGCCAGCGGCTGCACGATCTCCTTGAACGGCGCCAGCGCCTCGCAGCGTTCGGCATGGGCAGACAACGCCGGATAGCGCGCGGCATCGAACAACTGCGGATGCGCCTCGCGAGTGAAGCGGGTGACGCAGGCAACCGCGATATCGGCGTGGCCGATGCGCATCCCGAGCCAGTACGGCGTCGTCACCCTCGCGCGCTCGGCCTCGAGCACACCGAGCACGTCGAAAATCTGCGCCTGGCAGCGCTCGACCCACAGCGCGAGCTGCTCCTTCCGCAGCACGCGCTCGTAGAGCAGGCTCACCGCCTTGTCGCCGAGGCCGCAGGCGAGCGCGCAGATGCGCAAATGCTTGCGCCGATCGGCGCCGCCGCGCGGCAGCATTGCCTTCGCCTCGCCGACGAGCTCGTCGAGATAATCGAGGATGATGGCGCTCTCGATCAGCGCCTCGCCGTCGTCGAGCACCAGGGTCGGCACGCGGCGCAGCGGGTTGTACGGCGCGATCTTGTCGGCATCGCCGAAGGTCGACCACGGCCTGTGCTCGAAGGCGAGTCCGTAAAGCTTCAGCGCAATCGCGACACGGCGGACGAAGGGGGAATCATATTGGCCGATCAGGAACATGGTTCTCGCTCTTCTCGATCGTTGGACACGGCAGGGCCGTCCAGTCTCCGCGAGAAGATCAGCGCGGCGCAAGGAATATCTTGGACATGGAGCATTGCTGCGAGTGCATCGGTGCGCTCGATGGCATCACCGCCACCCACACGCACTGCGCGTTTAGAGACCGTCGCGAATCTCGCGCTTGATGGCGGCGATCGCGGTTTCGTCGCGCTTGTACATCGTCCACTGCTTGATCCGCTTGGCACGCACCAGCTTTGCCGCCGTCAGCACCCGCATGTGCTCGCTCAAGGTCGGCGCGCTGACGCCGAGCTTTTCGGCGATCAGCAATCCGCAGACGCCGTCCTCGACCAGGTCGCCGTCGGCCTGCTCGCGGAAATGCTTTCGCGGATCCCGCAGCCAGTCCAGGATCTGCAGGCGGCGCTCATTGGCCAGCGCGCGCAAGGCGACTGCGAATTTCATTTAGCCATTTTGCTAATTACCTAATTGATGTCAACTCTCCGATGCGGTATGGAGGAGGCCATCATGACAGCGACAATGGACATCAATCGGGAGCGGATCGCGGCGACCGAGGCGGTCATTCGTCCACATATCAGGCGCACGCCGCTCATTCAGGCCGATCTCGCCGATTTCGGCCTGCCGGCGGCGCCCGTCACGTTCAAGCTGGAGATGCTGCAGCATTCCGGTTCGTTCAAGGCGCGGGGCGCCTTCGCCAACCTGCTGCTGCGGCAGGTGCCGGCGGCTGGCGTCGTCGCGGCGTCCGGCGGCAATCACGGCGCGGCGGTCGCCTATGCGGCGCGGCGGCTCGGCATCCCCGCCACGATCTTCGTGCCCGACATCACCTCACCGGCCAAGGCCGAGCGCATCAGCGGCTATGGCGCAAAGCTCGTGATCGCCGGCAACCGCTACGCCGATGCGCTTGCCGCGAGCGAAGCGCATGTCGCGCAGACCGGCGCGCTGGCCGTCCACGCCTACGACCAGGCTGAAACCCTGCTTGGCCAGGGCAGCGTCGCCCTGGAGCTGGAGCAGGATGCGCCCGGTATCGACACGCTGCTGGTGGCCGTCGGCGGCGGTGGATTGATCGGCGGCATTGCGGCATGGTGCGCCGGCCGGACGCGCATCGTGGCGGTCGAGCCGGAGCAGTCGCCGACCCTGCATGCCGCCTTCGCGGCCGGCGCGCCGGTCGATGCGCCAGCCAGCGGCATCGCCGCCGACAGTCTCGCGCCGCGGCGCGTCGGCGCATTGATGTTTCCGATCGCGCGCTCCCACGTCGAGCGCGTCGTCCTCGTCAGCGACGACGCGATCCGGCAAGCCCAGGCCGCCCTGTGGTCGCGGCTGCGTCTCGTCACCGAGCCCGGCGGCGCAGCCGCATTTGCCGCGCTGCTGTCCGGCCGCTATCTTCCCTCGGCCGGCGAGCGCATCGCGGTGCTGGTCTGCGGCGCCAACACGACGGCGGTGAATTTCGACAGCTAAAGCGCGATGAGATGGGGATGAATCGTCATCGCGCTTTAGGTCGTTGTTTGAGCATGATCTTTTCGGAAAATCGCTCCGCACTTTTCCGGATCATGCTCTAGTTGGGGGGATTGCATGATCAGGCCGGGCACCGTTTTCCTGATGTCGATCCTGCTTGGATTGCCGCTTGGTCGCGCCCATGCACAAGACCGTCCGATCGGCTTCCTGACGCCGTCGCGAAACATCGTCTGCCAATTCTTTGCCGATAACGGCCAGGAAAATAAACAAGGCCTGCTCCGCTGCGACATCATGGTGACCGACACGCTTCCGCGATTGCGAACTCGACTGGGGTCACGCCTTCGAGATGAGCACCAAGGGCAGCGCGGGGCGCATCTGCGCCGGCGACAGCGTGATGGACGCCTCGCTGCCTGTGCTCGCCTATGGCGAGGTGTGGCAGCGCGCGGGCTTCACCTGCCGGTCGGAGCAGACGGGAGTGACGTGCTTCAACGCCATGCAGCACGGATTTTCGCTGGCGCGGGCGGAGCAGAAGGTGTTTTGAGGTCGCAGAGCGAAGTGACATTCGGGAGACGGTTTCCCGCCCTATTCGATGATCGGCACATGCTTCGCGGCATCGCGTGGCGCCATGCCGTCAAGCCGCGGATCGTCCGCAATCTCGATCTGCCGGCGGAAGGGGCGGAAGCCGGAGCGCTGGTAGAACGCGACTGCGGAGGGATGGTCGAAGGTGCAGGTGTGCACCCAGACACGGTACGTCTCGCGCGACCATGCGCGCTCCAGCGCGCGGTTCATCAGGAAGCGCGCGGCGCCGGTGCCGATCAGGCTCCCGGTGACGCCGAAATAGACCAGTTCGCACTGACCGGCTTCGCGAAAGTCCAGCTCCAGCAGACCTTCATCGCGGCCGTCTACCACCAGTGAGTAGACCTCGATATCAGGCGCGTGGATGATTGCGGCGAGTTCGGCGTCGCTCATGCGCGGCCGCGAGAACCACAGCCATTCCTCGCCGACGCGGCGGTAGAGATCGCGATACCAATCGAGCGCGGGCGCATCGACCTTGCGCAGGGACCAACTGCCGGGTGGATCATCGCGGCGTGCGGGAGGCGCGGTCATCTCCAGATGGGTGACGACCGCCGCGATTTTCCCGGCGGGAACGTCGGAATAACCATCGGGCAGGATCATGGGGCTGGCTCGTTCAGTTTAGGCCAAAGCGGCGGCCATACAATCAGTGTCGTCCCGGCTCCGTGCGCAATTGCGCACTAGGCCGGGGCGACAGCGTGTTTGTGGATGCGTGTCGTTCATCGCGGCGTCAGCGTGATCGCCTCCGCCGTCGCAGCTTCGACCGCCGGGCGGCTGTAGAGCAGCGGGACATACTGTCCCGTCGCCCAGAGCGGCGCGAGGTCGCGGTAATGGCCGCTGAAGGGATCGCCCGACTGGCCCGGCGTGTTGATGGTGCGGCTCGCATCCCAATTGCCGACATCGAGCACCATGCGGAACGAGGCGCCGGAGAGGAGCTGATAGTCCGAGCGGCGATAGGTGGCGGCGCGCGGCACGTTGGCGGCACCGCCGAAGGCGAGCGGGCCGACCGACAATTGCGCCGCGGTGGCCTTGTCGGCGAGCGGCATCAAGGCATGGTCGAATTTTGCGACGTGCAGCCGGCCCCAGCGCCAGGTGGAGGAGTCGGCGCCAAGCTTGCCCGCGACGTCGGCAACCGCGGCGCCAAGGCTCTCGCGCAGCACCTGGTCACGTCCGGCGGCAGGATCGGAGCCGAGCGCGGCATCGGGCGATTCGAGATAGGCGACGACCGCCGAAATGCTGGAGGCCTCGGGCGCGATCAGATCGACCGCCTTGGGCGCGGTGGTCTTCAGCAACACCGGACCAAGATGGTTGGCGATCCAGACCTCGAACACGGCCGCGGCGGCGCTGTCGGCGGCATCGCGGGCGTCCCATGGCTTCAGCAGCTCGAGGCCCTTCTTCACATTGGCGTCGTCCGACGACAAAGGCTGCAGCAGCTTGACCAGCCGCCGCCCCAGCATCGCGGTGTCGTCATTCTGCAGATCCATGGCATCGGCGAGCGTGACCTTGTTGTTCGCACTGAGCACCTCGGTGATGCGCTGCCAGCGCGCACTGTCGGCCCATTCGAAGCCGACCTTGCGTTCGGCCACGGGATAATCCGCCGGAAGATTCATCTGGTTCGCCGTGGCGAGAAAACCCTGCTTCGGCTGATAGGCCTTCGGCAGATCGTCGAGCGAGAGGAAGTCCTTCCATTCGTAACGGCCGTCGCCGGGCACCGGCATCAGGCCGTCATAATTGGCGCGGCGCGGAGTCTTGCCGGCGGCGACCCAGCCGATATTGCCACGGGTGTCGGCATAGACCTGGTTCTCCGACGGCGCGCCCCAGCGGCGCATCGCCGCAAGAAAGCCGTTCCAGTCCTTCGCGGTCATGTAGTCCGACGAGCCGAAATAGGCGGAGGTGCCGGGCTCGAACCAGATCGAGCGAACCGCGAAGGCGCGCTTGCCTGCGTCATCGACGTAGATCACCGGCCCGTGCCGGGTGAATTTCAGCTCGAGGTCGCGATCGGCCTCGCCCTTCACCTGCTCCTTCTCGCGGACGATGCGCATGTCCTCCCAGCCACTGCCGTAGCGATACTGGTTGGGATTCTCGGGATTGAGCTCGTAGACGTAGAGGTCTTCCTGGTCGACATTGAAGATGGTGAGGCCGAAGGCGATGGTGCCGTTGTGGCCAATCGAGATGCCGGGCAGCGCCGGCTCGCCGGCACCGATCACGGAGAGGCCGGGCGCATTGAGCCCGACGATGTAGCGCAGCGAGGGCACGCTGTGCTCGCGATGCGGATCGTTGGCGAGGATCGGGCGACCCGTCGCGGTGCGCGAGGCTGCGATCACCCAATTGTTTGAGCCGATGGTGTCGCGCTGCTGATCGGCCTCGGTGAGAAACTTGTCGGGATCGTGCGCGAGCGCGGCCTTCTGGTCCTTGGGCGCGGCAAAGGCGACCGGACGTGTCGCGAGATCGTAAGGCGCGAGCACGGCCTTCGGCACGGTACAGGGGTCGAGGCCATCAGGAATTTTCGTGGTCCAGGCCGGTTCGAGCTTGACGCGGAAGCGATCGGCCTCGAGGCCTGCGGCGCAGGCGACCAGCGAACGCTTCACCTCGGAGGCGACGTTGCGCGTCAGGCCGTGGCTGCGGATGCGAACGACATCCTCCGCCGTCCATGGATCCGGCATCGTTCCGGCGATCCTGAACTCGATCGGCAGCGGGCGTTTTCCGGCGCGCACGTCGGCCACATAAGCGTTAATGCCGGCGACGAAGGCTTCGGCATAGGTCTTCGCCTTGGGACCGTAGGCCGCCCACTCCGCATTCATGTCGCCGCGATAGAGAAACAACCGCAGCGCCTTGTCCTGCTCGACATAGGCTTGGCCGAAATCCTTGGCGAGCAGCCCGAGCCCGCGCTTGCGCCAGAGGTCGATCTGCCAGAGCCGGTCGCGCGCGGCGTTGAAACCTTGCAGGAAGAACAGGTCGTGCTCGTTGCCGGCGTAGATGTGCGGGATGCCCCAGACGTCGACCAGGATCTGGGCGGGGGCGTTGAGGCCGGCGACGTCGGTCTTGACCTGCCGCGCGCTCTCGAGCGGGTTCGGCTTCTCGCGCGCGATGGACGTCGAGGTGAGCAGTGCGGCGCAGATCGCCGCGCCGCAGAGCTTTTGCATGACCCGGTTGAAATCCGTGTTCATTGTCGTTCCTCCCATTGTTGTTCTTATTGCCGGTGAAGCCGTGTAGCCTGGATGGAGCGAAGCGCAATCCGGGTGCGCGCTCGCTATTCCCCCTCGTCGCTCGCGAGCACGCCCTTCACCGCCCTTGCCCAGCCGGCGAGCTTCCGCTCGCGCGTCGCCTGGCTCATGTTCGGCTTGAAGCGGTGCTCGAGGCGCCAATTGTCGGCGAACTTCGTCGGCTCAGGATAGACGCCAGCCTGAAGGCCGGCGAGATAGGCGGCACCGAGCGCCGTGGTCTCCTGGATCACGGGGCGGTCGACCGGTGCGTCGAGGAGATCGGCGAGGCGCTGCATGGTCCAGTCGGAGGCGGTCATGCCGCCGTCGACGCGGAGCACGACGCTGGCCGTCTCCGAGCTCGGCCAGTCCGCGCGCATCGCGGCCCAGAGGTCGAAGGTCTGGTAGCAGACGCTTTCCAGCGCAGCATGGGCGAGCTCGGCGGGGCCGGTGTTGCGGGTGAGGCCGAACAGCGCGCCGCGCACGCGCGGATTCCAGTAGGGCGCGCCCATGCCGACGAAGGCGGGGACGAGATAGACGCTCTGCATCGAGTCCGACTGATCCGCGAGAGGTCCCGTCTCGGCGGCGTGCTTGATGATGCCGAGGCCGTCGCGCAGCCACTGCACGGCGCTCCCCGCCACGAAGATCGAGCCTTCGAGCGCATAGGTGCGCTTGCCGTCGAGCTGGTAGGCGACGGTGGTCAGCAGCTTGTTCTTGGACACGACCGGCGTGGTGCCGGTGTTGAGCAGCGCAAAGCAGCCGGTGCCGTAGGTGGACTTCATCATGCCCGGGCGGAAGCAGGCCTGGCCAATGGTCGCGGCCTGCTGGTCGCCGGCAATGCCTGAGATGGCGATGGCGCCGCCGAACAGATCCGGCGTGGTCTCGCCGAAGCGGGCCGAGGAATCCTTCACCTCGGGCAGCATCGAGCGCGGCACGCCGATGATCTCCAGCAGCTCGTCGTCCCACTGGCCGGTGTGGATGTTGAACAGCAGCGTGCGCGAGGCGTTGGTGGCGTCGGTGGCGTGCACCTTGCCGCCGGTGAGGCGCCAGAGCAGGTAGCAGTCGATGGTGCCGAACATCAATTCTCCGCGCGCGGCGCGTGCGCGCGCGCCGGGAACGTGGTCGAGGATCCAGGCGATCTTGGTGCCGGAGAAATAGGGATCGATGATCAGGCCGGTCTTCTGCGAGATCACGGGTTCGCGACCGTCGGCCTTTAGCTTGGCGCAGATGTCGGCGGTGCGGCGGTCCTGCCAGACGATGGCGCGGTGCACGGCCTGGCCCGTAGCGCGGTCCCACACCACGGTGGTCTCGCGCTGGTTGGTGATGCCGATCGCGGCGATGTCCTTTGCGCTGATGCCGACCTGCTCGATCGCCTCGCGGCAGACGATCACGGTCGAGGTCCAGATGTCCTCCGGCTCGTGCTCGACCCAGCCCGAGGCCGGAAAATGCTGCGGAAACTCGGCTTGCGCCTTCGCCGCAATGGAAATATCGCCGCGAAACACGATCGCGCGCGAAGAGGTGGTGCCCTGGTCGATGGCGAGGACGAAAGACATGGCGGCTTACCTTGGCGTTTTCTCGGCGTTATCCCGTGGGGGATCATTGTGTCGCGCCAAAGGGAGCGGATTGGAGGCGGAAGGTCAATATCCCTAAGCGCGCCTCAAGCTCCGCCGTCGTCCCTGCGAAAGCAGGGACCCCAGGGAGAAATTAGAGGCCGAGCTGGCAATCAAGTGTCTTCGTCAAACCACTCCCTGTGGTTATGGGTCCCGGATCTGCGCTTCGCTTGTCCGGGACGACGAGCCGAGAGATCGGAGCAAATCCCTACACCGCCGCCGTGGTCACGCCGCCGTCGATGACGATGGTCTGGCCGGTCATGAAGCTCGAGGCGTCGGAGGCGAGGTAGGCGACTGCGCCGGCGATCTCGTCGGGCTCGCCGATGCGGCGAAGCGGCGTGGTGGCGGTGCGGCGCTTGAGCATGGCTTCGTCTTCCCACAATGCGCGGGCGAAATCGGTCTTGACGAGGCCGGGCGCGATGCAGTTGACGCGAACGCCCTTCGGGCCCCATTCGCCGGCGAGCGAGCGGCACAGCGCGAAGTCGGCGGCCTTGGAGATGCCGTAGGCGCCGATCACCGTGGAGCCGCGCAGGCCGCCGATCGAGGAGATGATGACGACCGAGCCATTGCCGCGCTCGGCCATCTGCGGGATCGCGAGCGCAGAAAGCCAGATGTTGCTCTTGACGTTCGAGCCCATGATCTTGTCGAAGGCCTCGTCGGAGATGTCGAGCAGCGGGCCGTAATACGGGTTCATGGCGGCGTTGCAGACGAGGATGTCGATCTTGCCGTAATGCTTGGTGGCGCCGGAGATCAGCGCCTCGACCTCGTTCTTGCGCGCGATGTTGCAGGGGATGACGGTGGCATCGCCGCCGGATGCGTTGATGCCGTCGGCGACTTCCTTGCACGCTTCCGCTTTCCGGGAGGAGACAACGACTTTTGCGCCGAGCTTGGCCAGCAGCTCGGCCGAGGAGCGGCCGATGCCGCGGCTGGAGCCGGTGACGACGGCGACTTTTCCGGTGAGATCGAACGGGGTGTTTTTCATTGTTGTCCCTTCCTGGTCATTCCGGGGCGCGCGAAGCGCGAACCCGGAATCCATTTCACCGCGCGTGACGCCGCCCGATGGATCCCGGGTTCATCGCTGCGCGATGCCCCGGGATGACAGTCGTTGTGTGTCGACTAGATCAACCCACCCGCATCCGCGACGCGGCGCTGGTGGTAGTCGGTGTCGCCAAAGGTGTTCTCGATCATGGTGAGGCGCTTGAAGTAGTGGCCGATCTTTGCCTCCATGGTCATGCCGATGCCGCCGTGGAGCTGGATCGCCTGCTGTCCGACGAACTTCAGCGACTTGCCGATCTGCACCTTGGCCGCGGCGATCGCGTTGGAGCGCTCCTTGGCGTCCTCGAAATCACCAGCCATGGTCGCGAACATCGACATCGAGCGCGCCTGCTCGGCGGCGACGAACATGTCGGAGGCGCGGTGCTGCAGCGACTGGAACGAGCCGATCGCGACGCCGAATTGTTTGCGCGTCTTGATGTACTCGACCGTGGTCTTGAGCGACTCGTCCATCAGGCCAACTGCCTCGGCGCAGAGCGCGACGCGGGCTTCGTCCACCACGCGCTCGATCAGCGAGAGCGAGTCGTCGGGATTGCCGATGGCAGCATCCGCGCCCACCTCGACACCGGTAAAAGTGATGTCGGCGGCGTGCAGGCCGTCCTGGGTCGGATACGACTTCTTGGTGACGCCCTTGGCGTTCGCGGGAACGAGGAACACGCCGATGCCGGTCTTGTCGCGGCGATCGCCTTTGGTGCGGGCTGTGACGACAAGCGTGTCGGCGTTCTCGCCGTTGAGCACGACGAATTTTTCGCCGTCGATGACCCAGCCGTCGCCCTTCTTCTTCGCCGTCGTCGAGACGTCGAACAGATCGTAGCGCGAGTTCTTCTCGAGCTGGGCGAACGCCAGCGTCTTGCTGCCGTCGATGATCCCGGGCACATGCGCAGCCTTCTGCGCATCGCTGCCGGCATGGCGCAGGAAGCCGCCGCCGATCACGACCGTCGCCAGATACGGCTCGAGCACCAGCGCCTTGCCGAGCGCTTCCATCACGATCATGGTCTCGACGCCGCCGCCGCCGAAGCCGCCATCGGCCTCCGCGAAGGGCAGACCGAGCAGGCCCTGCTCGGCGAGCTTGCCCCAGACGGTTTTGCTCCAGCCGCCCTTCTCCTTCATGTACTTCTTGCGCTGCTCGAAATCGTAGGAATCGGTCAGCAGGCCGTCGATGCTTTCCTTGAGAAGCCTCTGCTCCTCGTTCAGGTCAAAATCCATTTCTTTGGTTCCTCGTACCCGGACTATTTGGCTTCGTCATTCCGGGATGGCCCGAAGGGCCAGGCCCGGAATCCATAATCCCGATTGGTGGTTATGGATTCCGGGCTCGCGACTTCGTCGCGCCCCGGAATGACGGTGGAAACATGGGCCTCCCCGCCTCCGCGGAGAGGGAGCAGATCACAGCCCCAGCACCGCCTTGGCGATGATGTTGCGCTGGATCTCGTTGGAGCCGCCGTAGATCGAGACCTTGCGGTTGTTGAAGTAGCTCGGCGCGATCTGGGCGGTCCAATCCATGGCTTCGTTGGAGCCGTCGTCGCCGTGGACGTCGTAAGGCGCGGCGAACGGGCCGATCACTTCCATCAAGAGCTCGGTGGTGGTCTGCTGGATCTCGGAGCCCTTGATCTTCAGCACCGAGGAGGCCGGATTGGGCTTGCCCTTGCCGTGCTTGCCTTCATCGGCGACGACGCGGAGCTGCGTCAGCTCGAGCGCCTTCAGCTCGATCTCGCAGGCCGCGAGCTTCTCGCGGAACGCGGCATCCTGGATGACCGGCTTGCCGCCCGACTCGACCTTGCCGGCGAGATCGCGAATGCGGCGCAGCCGCTCCTTGGAGACGCCGACGCGGGCGATGCCGGTGCGCTCATTGCCGAGCAGGAATTTTGCGTAATCCCAGCCTTTGTTCTCCTCACCGATCAGGTTCTCGACGGGCACCTCGACGTCGTCGAAGAAGACCTCATTGACCTCGACGCCGCCGTCGATGGTCTGGATCGGGCGCACGGTGACACCCTTCGACTTCATCGAGAACACGATGAAGGAAATGCCCATCTGCTTCTTCGCATTGTTGTCGGTGCGGCAGAGGCAGAAGATCATGTCGGCGTGCTGGGCGAGCGTGGTCCAGGTCTTCTGGCCATTGATGATCCACTTGTCGCCCTTGCGCTCGGCTTTCGTCTTGAGCGAAGCAAGGTCGGACCCGGAACCCGGCTCGGAGAAGCCCTGGCACCACCAATCGTCGACATTGGCGATGCGCGGCAGGTACTGCTTCTTCTGCTCCTCGTTGCCGAAGGTGTAGATGACGGGGCCGACCATGCTGACGCCGAAGGCGAGCGGCTGCGGCGCCGGATAGGACTGCAGCTCCTCGTTGAAGATATAGTGCTGCACGCTCGTCCAGCCGGTGCCGCCATATTGCTTGGGCCAGTGGCTGACGCCCCAGCCCTTCTTGTTGAGGATGCGCCACCACGTCACCATCTCGTCCTTGGTGAGGTGACGGCCCTCGACCAGCTTGCGCCGCGTATCCGGCGGCACGTTGTCGCGGAAGAATGATCGCACTTCCTCGCGAAACGCCTGCTCTTCTTTCGTGAATGCGAGATCCATCGGATCCTCCTGTGAAACGTTATTCCCTATTCGTCATTCCGGGGCGCGCGAAGCGCGAACCCGGAATCCAGAGATCGTGGCTCGAGGTTCCGGGTTCATCCGCTGACGCGAATGCCCCGGAACGACGGGGCCCGTTACTGCAACACCTCGAACAGTCCCGCCGCGCCCATGCCGCCGCCGACGCACATGGTGACGACCGCGTACTTGGCCTTGCGGCGGCGGCCTTCGATCAGGGCGTGGCCGGTGAGGCGCGCGCCCGACATGCCGTAGGGATGGCCGACCGAGATCGCGCCGCCATTGACGTTGATCTTCTCGGGGTCGATGCCGAGCTTGTCGCGGCAATACAGCACCTGCACCGCGAAGGCTTCGTTGAGCTCCCAGAGGCCGATGTCGTCGACGGTGAGGCCATGGCGCTTCAGAAGGCGCGGCACCGCGAAGACCGGGCCGATGCCCATCTCGTCCGGCTCGCAGCCGGCGGAGACGAAGCCGCGGAAGATGCCGAGCGGCGCAAGGCCGCGCTTCGCCGCTTCCTTGTCGCTCATGATCACCGAGGCGCTGGCGCCGTCGGAGAGCTGGCTGGCATTGCCGGCGGTGATCGAGAAACCCTCGCCGCGCACCGGCTTGAGGCCGGCAAGGCCCTCGATCGTGGTCTCGGGACGCGGGCCTTCGTCCTGCGACAGCGTCACTTCCTTCATCGACACGGCGCCGGTCGCCTTGTCGGTGACCGCCATCTGCGTCTTGATCGGGGCGAGCTCGTCCCTGAACTTGCCGCCCTGCTGCGCGGCCGCGGTGCGGCGCTGGCTCTCCAGCGAATATTCGTCCTGCTTCTCACGCGAGATGCCGTAGCGCTTGGCGACCACTTCCGCCGTGTCGATCATGGGCATGTAGACCTCGCCCTTGATCTTGAGCAGCGCCGGGTCCTGGGCGTGGAAGCCGTTCATCTTGTCGTTCTGCACGAGCGAGATCGACTCGCCGCCGCCGCCGACCGCGATCTCGACGCCGTCGAAGATCACCGAGCGCGCGGCGAGCGCGATGGCCTGCAGGCCCGAGGCGCATTGCCGGTCGATGGTGGTGCCGGCGACAGTCACAGGGAGACCTGCACGGAGCAGCGCCTTGCGCGCGATGTTGCCGCCGGTCGCGCCCTGCTGGAGGGCTGCGCCCATCACGACGTCCTCGACCTCCTTCGGGTCGACTTTCGCGCGGGCGACGGCTTCGCCGATGGCGTGACCGAGCAGGGTTGCGCCCTCGGTGGCGTTGAGCATGCCGCGATAGGCCTTGCCGATCGGGGTGCGGGCGGTGGAAACGATGACGGCGTCGGTCAAGAACGACCTCCTGATGCAAGTGGGGTGGATTGTGATGGTTTCTGTTGCTGGCGCAATTCGTGGCGCGACAATTTTCCGACCGGCGTGCGCGGCAGATCGTCGACGAACTCGACCGCGGCCGGCAGTTCGTGCTTGCCGACCTTGCCGGCGAGCTGCGCGCGCAGCTCGTCGAGCGTGAACGGTTTTGCGTCGGGCTTGAGCTTGATGAAGGCCTTTGCAGCCTCGCCCCGGTACTGGTCGGGAATGCCGAGCACGATCACCTCGTGCACGCCCGGAATGGTGTAGATCGCCTGCTCGATCATCTGCGGATAGACGTTGAAGCCGCCGGAGATGATCATGTCCTTCTTGCGGTCGACCAGGAAGAAATAGCCGTCGGAGTCGACATAGCCGATGTCACCGGTGAGGAAGCGGCCATCGACGAAGGCGTCAGTGGATCCCTCCGGCCTGTTCCAGTAGCCCTTGGTGACGTTCGGCCCCTTGATGCGGATCTCGCCGACTTCGCCGGGCGGCAGCACACGTGTCGGGTCGTCCAGCGAAACGACGTCGAGCTCGATGCCGGGCAGCATCAGGCCGATCGAGCCGGGCTTCTCGGGACCGACAGGCGGATGGCCGGTGCCGGGCGAGCAGGTCTCGGTCATGCCCCAGCCGCTGCGCAGCTTCTTGCCGACCTTGCGCTCGAAGAAATTCGCGATCTCGACCGGCAGCGGCGCACCGCCGGAGCCGATGGTGGCGAGCGAGGAGAAGTCGCGCTTGGAAAGATCCGGGAGCGCGGCGATCGCGATCCACATCGTCGGCACGCCCGGGAAGTACGTCGCGCGCTTGACCTCGATATCGCGCATCACGGCTTCGACGTCGAAGCGCTGGTGGATCGAGATCAGATTGCCGCGGCTGAGCGCGGATAGTAGCACGACGGTGAGCGCGTAGATGTGGAATAGCGGCAGCACGCAGATCACGCGCTCGATCACATCGCCGCGCGCGGCACGCGACGGCTTGCCCCAGACGTCGTAGATCGAGACCGCCGAGGTGAGATTGCCATGCGTCAGCATCGCGCCCTTGGGCAGGCCGGTGGTGCCGCCGGTATATTGCAGCAGCGCGACGTCGTCGGCCGTGACGGACGGCCACTCTGCGGGGGCGGTGGCGCCATCGACGAAGGTCTTGAAGGTGACGATGCGGGGATCCCCAGGGATCGCCGCCTGCGGCGTGCCGACCTTGCCCCAATCGTCGTCCTCGCAGACGACGAGGCGATCGATCAGGCCCTTCTCCAGAAACTTCAGCGCGGTCGGCAGCAGCGCGGCGAGGTTGGAGGTCACGAGCACGCGCGAGCCGGAGTCGGAGACCTTGTGCGTCAGCGCGATCTCGCCGTCGAGCGGCGACAGATGCGCAACGCGGGCGCCAGCCTTCAGTGCGCCGAAGAAATTGACAGGATGATCGGGCGTGTTGCCGAGGAACAGCGCGACGGAGCTGTTCTTGCCGATGCCAGCCCGCAGAAACGCCGCCGCGGCGCGCTCGGCCTGAGCTGCGAGCCCGGTATAGGTGATGGGGCGATCGCGGAATTCGAGCGCGGTGCGCGGGCCGTAATCGGCGGCGGCTTTCGACAGCAGGTCAGGCAGCGAGCCCTGGGCGATGGTGTCGTCCCAGTGCACGCCCTCGGGATAAAACTGTTCGCCGGGATGGGTCATGGATTCCTTAAGCCACACAGACCGTCATTCCGGGGCGGCTCGAAGAGCCGAACCCGGAATCTCGAGATTCCGGGTCTGGTCCTTCGGACCATCCCGGAATGACGCCAACCATCAAGCCGCCTTCGACGCCGCGGCCAGCGACGCGAACGTCTTCCCCTCCGCAGCGAGCTTCTTCAGCAGCGGGGCGGGCTCGAGGCTCGGATCGTTGGTCTCCCTGGCGTAGAACGACAGGCGATCGGCGATGTGCTTGAGGCCGACGCTGTCGGCCCAGAACATCGGGCCGCCGCGATAGATCGGCCAGCCATAGCCGTAGAGCCAGACCACGTCGATGTCGGAGGGACGCGCCGCGATGCCCTCTTCGAGGATCTTCGCGCCCTCGTTGATCATCGGGTACATCATGCGCTCGAGGATTTCCTCGTCGCTGACGACGCGCTTCTTGCGGCCGAGACGCAGCAGCGTCTCGTCGATCAGCTTCTCGACATCGGGATCGGGCAGCGGCGCGCGAGAGCCGGCTTCGTACTTGTAGTAGCCCTTGCCGGTCTTCTGGCCGAAGCGGCCGGCTTCGCACAGCGCGTCCGCGATCTCCGACTTGATGCCGCGATCCTTGCGGGAGCGCCAGCCGATGTCGAGGCCGGCGAGGTCGCCCATCGCGAACGGCCCCATCGGCATGCCGAACTTGGTCACGACGGCGTCGACCTGCTGCGGCAGCGCGCCCTCGAACAAGAGCTTCTCCGACTGCTTGCCGCGCTGGGCCAGCATGCGGTTGCCGACAAAGCCGTCGCAGACGCCGACCACGGCCGGCACCTTCGCGATCTTGCGCGCGATGGTGACAGCCGTCACCAGCGCATCTGGCGCGGTCTTGTCGGCGCGCACGATCTCGCACAGCTTCATGACGTTGGCCGGCGAGAAGAAGTGCATGCCCAAAACGTCCTGCGGACGCTTGGTCGACTTCGCGATCTCGTCGATGTTCAGATACGAGGTGTTGGATGCGAGCACGGCGCCCGGCTTTGCGAACTGGTCGAGCTTGCCGAACACCTCCTTCTTCACCGCCATGGTCTCGAACACGGCCTCGATGACGAGGTCGGCATCGCCGACATTCTCGATACCGACGACGCCGTTGATCAGCGCCATGCGCTTGCCGGGCGCGTCGGCCGGGATGCCGCCGCGCGCGGCGGTCGCTTCCCAGTTCTTCTGCATGATGCCCAGGCCGCGCTTGAGCTGCTCCTCGCCGGTCTCGATCAGGGTGACGGGAACACCAGCGTTCGCAAACGACATCGCGATGCCGCCGCCCATGGTGCCGGCGCCGAGAATGGCAACACGGTTAACGGGCCGCGACTTGGTGCCCTCGGGCACGCCCGCGATCTTGTTGGCCTCGCGCTCGGCGAAGAAGGCGTAACGCTGCGCCTTGGACTGGTCGCTGGCGACGAGCTTGAGGAAACCCTCGCGCTCCTTCTTCAGACCTTCGTCGAACGGCAGGTCGATGGCGTAGCCGACGGCGTCGGCCGCCGCGAACGGCGCTTCCAGGCCGCGCGACTTCTTGGTCATGGCGGCGACCGCGTTGGTGAAGATCGAGCGGTCGGCCTTGGCGGCCGCGATCTTGGAATCGTCATCGCGCAGGCGGCGCAGCGGACGCTTCTCCGCAAGCAACTTGCGCACAAAGGCTTCGCCGCCGGAGGCCGGCCCCTCGATGATCTCCTCGATCAGGCCGTTCTTCAGCGCTTCAGCGGCACCGATGGGATCGCCGCCGACGATCATCTTGACTGCGAGCTCGGGCCCGACCGCGCGCGGCAGGCGCTGGGTTCCGCCGGCACCCGGCAAGAGGCCGAGCTTCACCTCGGGCAGGCCGAGCCTGGCTTCTTTCACCGCAACGCGGAAATGACAGGCGAGCGCGACCTCGAGGCCGCCGCCGAGCGCGGTGCCGTGGATCGCGGCAACGACGGGCTTCGGCGAATTCTCGATCTCGGCCAGCACATCGTTGAGCGCCGGCGGCTTCGGCGGCTTGCCGAATTCGGTGATGTCGGCACCGGCAATGAAGGTGCGGCCGGCGCAGGTCAGCACGATGCCCTTGATGGCGGGATCGGCGACGGCGGCCTTGATGCATTCCAGGATGCCGCCGCGAACTGCGGCACTCAGCGCATTGACCGGAGGGCTGTCGACCGTGACGATGCCGACTTCATCATGACGCTCAAGCTTGACCACTTCGCTCACGGTGTCCCTCCTTGGCGGGGATTTACTTTTGTTCGATTTCGCGGTGCGGAATTTAATTCCGCATCTTGACGGCAGGGTTATTTTGAAGCACGTGGCTTGTCAACGACTCCGCGCAAGAAGCAGATCAGGGATGAAGCGTACAGGAAAGAAGACTGCGACCGATCGGAATTTCGTCGTCGCGCTTTCCCGCGGACTGGACGTATTGCGCGCATTCCAACCCAATGACGGTCTGCTCGGCAATCAGGAGATTGCGGCCCGCACCAACCTGCCGAAACCGACGGTTTCGCGCCTGACCTACACGTTGACGAAGCTCGGCTATCTGACGCCGGTTCCCCGTTTCGAGAAGTACCAGCTCGCGCCCGCCGCGATGTCGCTCGGCTACGCCGCGCTCGCCAATCTCGGCGTTCGGCATTTGTCCGAGCCGTTTCGCGAGGAAGTGATGCGCGCGACCGGCGGCGCCGTGGCCGTCGGCGGCCGCGACCGTCACAGCATGATCTATTTCGGGCAGAGCCGCGGCACCGAGACGGTCGGCGTTCAACTTGACGTCGGCTCCCGCGTGCCGATTGCAACCAGCGCGATGGGCCGCGCCTATTTCTGGGCGCTCGACGACGAGGATCGCGCCGAATTGTCCCGCATGCTGCGCGAACATTACGGCAGCCGCTGGCCCAAGATGCGCGACGGCTTGGAACGCTCCGGCGAGACCGTCGCGAAACACGGCTTCGCGATTTCGGTCGGCGACTGGCACGACGACATCGGAGCCGCCGGCGTCGCGCTCAGGCTCAACGACGGAACCGGACCTTACGCATTCAATTGCGGCGCGCCCGCATTCCGCTTCACGGAAGAGCGTTTGATCAACGACATTGGACCGCGTCTGCTGGCGATGGTAAGGAACATCGAAGCGGCACTCGGGGGACTGATGCCGCAATCCAAAAAAGAAATCAGCAAAAAGCTGAAATCAGGAGGAAAAGTTGCGCGTGTGGCCGAGGGGATCAGATAGCCTTTGTCGTCACCGGGAGCGGTTCGCATCGCCCCATCGCCCACTGAACTCGGTGGGCGAGACGAGATGACGCAGGCACAGCTCGCGCAGGGAACATCGCCCCTGCTCGCGGTTCGCGACGTCAGCGTCGTGTTCGGCGGCATCGTTGCGCTCAACGGCGTGTCGTTCGACATGCACAAGGGCCAGATCCTCGGCTTGATCGGCCCCAACGGCGCCGGCAAGACCACGCTCTTCAACTGTCTCTCGCGGCTCTATCAGCCGTCGTCCGGCGACATTATGATGGAAGGCGCGAGCATCCTGTCCCGGCCGCCGCACCGCATCGCCGAGATCGGCATCGGCCGCACCTTCCAGAACGTGGCGCTGTTTCCGAACCTCTCGGTGATGGACAACGTCCGCGTCGGCGCCCATTCGAAGACCTCCAGCGACATCATCAGCGACTCCCTTCGGCTCGCCTGGGTCCGGCGCAGCGAGAGCGACGTCAACAAGAAGGTGCACGAGATCCTCGCTTATCTCGACCTCGAGGACGTCGCCCACACCACCGTCTCCGGCCTGCCTTTCGGCACGCAGAAGCGTGTCGAGCTGGCGCGCGCGCTGGCGGCCGACCCGAAGATCCTGCTGCTCGACGAGCCTGCCGGCGGCCTCAACCACGAGGAAGTCTATGTGCTCGGCGACCTCATTCGCCGCATCCGCGACGAACGCCACATGACCGTGCTGCTGGTCGAGCACCACATGGGCCTCGTGATGTCGATCGCCGATCACGTCGTCGCGCTCAATTTCGGCAAGAAGCTCGCCGAAGGCACCCCTAGCCAGGTGCAGGCGGACCCCGACGTCATCAAGGCCTATCTCGGGAGCAAGGACCAATGACGACACTGCTCAACGTCAAGGACCTGCGCGCCTATTACGGCCAGGTCCAGGCGCTCCATGGCCTGTCCTTCTCGCTCAACGAGGGCTCGCTGACGACGCTGCTCGGGGCCAACGGCGCCGGCAAGACCACCACGCTGCGCGCGATCTGCAACATGGTGCGCTCCACCGGTGGCATCGAGTTCGACGGCAAGCCGCTGAACAACCGCTCCACCGAGAGCATCGTGCGGTTCGGCATCGCCCACGTGCCGCAGGGCCGCGGCACCTTCACCACCATGACGGTGGAGGAGAACCTGCAGCTCGGGGCCATCACCCGCAAGGACAGCGCCGGCATCGTCTCCGACATCGAGCGCATGTATGCGCATTTCCCGGTGCTGAAGCAGCGCCACACCCAGCAGGCCGGCACGCTCTCTGGCGGCGAGCAGCAGATGCTCGCGGTCGCCCGCGCGCTGATGCTGCGGCCGCGCCTGATGCTGCTGGACGAGCCGTCCTTCGGCCTTGCGCCGCTCGTGGTGCGCGACCTGTTCGGCATCCTCGGCAAGATTAACCGCGAGGACAAGGTGTCGATCCTGGTGGTCGAGCAGAACGCCCAGCTCGCGCTCGAGCTCGCCGACCAGGCCTATGTGATCGAGACCGGACGCATCGTGATGTCGGGCAACGCCAAGGACATCGCGAACAACGAAGAAATCCGCAAATCCTATCTGGGTTACTGAGGAGCCGGCACGATGGAGCTTTTCACCAACCAAGTGCTGGCCGGCATTGCCACCGGCGCGATCTACGCCTGCATGGCGCTGGCCGTGGTCATGATCTACCAGGCCATCGATCATCTCAACTTCGCGCAAGGCGAGATGGCGATGTTCTCGACCTTCATCTCCTGGCAGCTGATGCAGTGGGGCGTGTCCTACTGGGCCGCCTTCCTGATCACGCTGGTATTTTCTTTCGTCGCCGGCATCGCGATCGAGCGCATCCTGTTCAAGCCGCTTGCGAAAGCGCCAGTGCTGACCAACGTCGCCGGCTTCATCGCGCTGTATGCGATCATCAACTCCTCGGCCGGCCTGCTCTGGGACTTCACCATCAAGCAGTATCCGACCCCGTTCGGCTCCTCGCCGTTCCTGGGCAGCCAGCTGATCTCGACCCACCAGGCCGGCATGATCGGCGTCACCGTGCTGCTGCTGCTCGGCCTCTACTTCTTCTTCCAGTATACAAGGATTGGCCTTGCGATGCGTGCGGCCGCCTCGGTACCTGAATCGGCCCGCCTCGTCGGCATCAACACGAGCTGGATGATCGCGCTCGGCTGGGGCATGGCGACCGCGATCGGCTCGATCGCCGGCATGCTGATCGCCCCCGTCGTGTTCCTCGAGCCCAACATGATGGGCGGCGTGCTGATCTACGGCTTTGCCGCCGCGGTGCTCGGCGGTCTCACCAGCCCGTTCGGCGCCGTGGTCGGCGGCTTCCTGGTCGGCATCTTCGAGAACCTCGCCGGCACCTACATTCCCGGCGTCGGCAACGAGCTGAAACTCCCGATCGCGCTCGCGCTGATCATCTCCGTCCTGGTCGTCAAACCCGCTGGTCTGTTCGGCCGGCACATCGTCAAGCGAGTTTGATCATGAGCGCAGCAGAAGAAGTCGTCGAAGGCCACGAGGCGGTCGAGGCCGTTCCGAAGCGGGCCATGACGCTGGGCACCGGCACCTCGCTGGTGGTGCTGGCCGCGCTGATCATCGCTCCCGTCTTCGTCAAGAACTTCATCATCTTCCAGATGACGATGCTTCTGATCTATGGGCTCGCGGTGCTGGCGCTCAACATCCTGACCGGCGGAAGCGGCCAGTTCTCGCTCGGCCAGAGCGCGTTCTACGCGGTCGGCGCCTACACGACCGCGGTGCTGATGGAGCATTTCAACGTCAACTATGCGCTGACGCTGCCGATTGCCGGCGTGGTCTGCTTCGGCTTCGGCTTCCTGTTCGGCCAGCCGGCGCTGCGGCTAAGCGGCGTCTATCTGGCGCTGGCGACCTTCGCGCTCGCGACCGCGATGCCGCAGCTGCTCAAGCTGAACTTCCTCGAGCACTGGACCGGCGGCGTGCAGGGCCTCGTCGTCACCAAGCCCGACGCGCCGTTCGGCCTGTCGATGTCGCAGGACATGTGGCTGTACTATTTCACGCTCGTGGTCGTGCTGGCGATCTACATCTTCTCGGTGAACCTGTTGCGCTCGCGCTCGGGCCGCGCCTTCATGGCGATCCGCGACAACGAGATCGCGGCCTCCGCCATGGGCATCAACGTCGCGCTCTACAAGACGCTGGCGTTCGGCGTCTCCGCCGCCATCACCGGCATCGCCGGCTCGCTCGGCGCCATCGCGGTGCAGTTCGTCGCGCCCGACAGCTACACCATCACGCTCGCGATCTCGCTGTTCCTCGGCATGGTGGTCGGCGGCGTCGGCTGGCTGCCCGGCTCGATCGTCGGCGCCGCCTTCATCATCTTCGTGCCGAACATCGCGGAGGGCATCTCCAAGGGCCTCTCCGGCGCGGTGTTCGGCGTGCTGTTGTTCCTCGTCATCTACCTCGTGCCACACGGCGCAAGGCAGGTCGCGATCCTGGGCCAGCAGCTCGCTGGCAAGCTCAGGAAGAACTGAAGACTCGTTCGTTAAACCAAGGAGACCCGAATTGCTTTTTGAAAGAACACTGCGAGCCGCCGCGCTGGTCACGGCAACGGCAGCCTTTGCTCTCACTTCGGGCGCGGCACTCGCGCAAAAGAAATACGACACCGGCGCTTCCGATACCGAGATCAAGGTCGGCAACATCATGCCGTACAGCGGGCCGGCGTCGGCCTACGGCATCATCGGCAAGACCGAAGAAGCCTATTTCAAGATGATCAACGACAAGGGCGGCATCAACGGCCGCAAGGTCAATTTCGTCACCTATGACGACGCCTATTCGCCGCCGAAGGCGGTCGAGCAGGTCCGCAAGCTGGTCGAGAGCGACGAGGTGCTGGCCGTGTTCAACCCGCTGGGCACGCCCTCGAACACCGCGATCCAGAAATACCTCAACGCCAAGAAGATCCCGCAGCTGTTCGTCGCCACCGGCGCCACCAAGTGGAACGACCCGAAGAACTTCCCCTGGACCATCGGCTGGCAGCCCTCCTACCAGAGCGAAGCGCAGATCTACGCGAAGTGGCTGATGAAGGAGAAGCCGAACGCCAAGGTCGCGATCCTCTATCAGAACGACGATTTCGGCAAAGACTACCTCAAGGGCACCAAGGACGGCCTCGGCGCCAAGGCCTCGTCCATGATCATCCTGGAAGAGAGCTATGAGGTGTCCGAGCCGTCGATCGACGGCCACATCGTCAAGATCAAGGCCGCCAATCCCGACGTGCTGCTGATCTATGCGACGCCGAAATTCGCCGCGCAGACCATCAAGAAGACCGCCGAGCTCAGCTGGAAGCCGCTGCAGATCCTCACCAACGTGTCGATCTCGGTCGGCAGCGTGATGAAGCCGGCGGGCTTCGAGGCCTCGCAGGACGTGCTGTCGGCGGCCTATGCCAAGGACTCCACCGATCCGCAGTGGAACAACGATCCCGGCATGAAGAAGTGGAACGAGTTCGTCGACAAGTACATGCCCGGCGCCGACAAGACCGACACCGGCATGGTCTACGGCTACGGCGCGGCCTCGACGTTGGCCAAGGTCCTGGAAATGTGCGGTGACGATCTCACCCGCGCCAACCTGATGAAGCAGGCGGCCTCGTTGAAGGATTTTGCACCGGACACCCTGCTGCCCGGCGTCAAGATCAACACCAGCGCCACCGACTTCGCCCCGATCGCGCAGCTCCAAATGCAGCGCTTCAAGGGCGAGAAGTGGGAACTCTTCGGCGAGATCATCAGCGGCGACGTCGCCTCCGAGTGACAAGCTGACGCAATAGTCCGAAACAAGAAGCCCTCGCGAACGATCGCGGGGGCTTTTTGTTGACGCCGGGCGCCAATCTTGTTCAATGCGCCGATCCGAGCCCGGGTAGGAGAACAATGACTGCCGTTCGTCTTCAGGTTGCGTCCCTGTGGGTCGCACTCGCGTTGTGCATTGCGATGACTGGCCCTGTGCTGGCGCAAAAGAAATACGACAGCGGCGCTTCCGATACCGAGATCAGAATAGGCAACATCATGCCCTATAGCGGGCCGGCCTCCGCCTATGCCGCGATCGGCAAGGCCGAGGAAGCCTATTTCAACAAGGTCAATGCCGAGGGCGGCATCAACGGCCGCAAGATCAAGTTCATCTCCTATGACGACGCCTATTCGCCGCCGAAGACGGTGGAGCAGGCCCGCAAGCTGGTCGAGAGCGACGGGGTGCTGCTGATCTTCGGCTCGCTTGGCACCTCCACCAACAGCGCGATCCGCAAATACATGAACGAGAAGAAGGTGCCGCAATTGTTCGTGGCGAGCGGCGCCTCGAAGTGGAACGATCCGAAGCAATATCCGTGGACCATGGGCTGGCAGCCGAGCTACGCCAGCGAGGCGCGCATCTACGCCAAGTACATCATGAAGGAGAAGCCGGACGCCAAGATCAGCGTGCTCTATCAGAACGACGATTTCGGCAAGGACTATCTGAAGGGCTTGAAGGACGGCCTCGGCGCGAAGGCGTCGATGATCGTGATGGAGGACGGCTACGACACCTCGGAGCCGGCGATCGACGAGCACGTCGTGAAGCTGAAGGCCTCGGGCGCCGACGTTTTCATCAGCATCACCACGCCGAAATTTGCAGCCCAAGCGATCAAGAAGGCCGCAGAGATCAACTGGCATCCGGTCCACATCATCTCCAACGTCTCGGCCTCAGTCGGCGGCGTGCTCGAGCCGGCGGGCATCGAGATCTCGCAAGGCGTGCTGTCGGCGACCTACACCAAGGACGGCTCCGACCCGCAATGGAACGCCGATGACGGCATGAAGAAGTTCTATAACTTCATCGCGCAGTACGACCCCAAGGCCAACAAGCTCGATGCCGGCGTGGTGTTCGGCTATGCCGCGTCGCAGACCATGGTGAAGGTGCTTCAGATGTGCGGCGACGACCTCACCCGCGAGAACGTCATGAAGCAGGCGGCGAGCTTGAAGGATTTCGAGCCCGACACGCTGCTGCCGGGGATCAAGATCAACACCGCACCCGACAATTTCGCCCCGATCGAGCAACTCCAGATGATGCGCTTCAAGGGCAAGAAATGGGAGCTGTTCGGCGACATCATCTCGAGCGACCATGGGCACTGAAAGCCGGGCAACTCAAGATCGTTCGTGACTTGTTAAACAACTCCAGACAGCTGCGCCGTCTCGCAAGCGCACACGGGCGCTGACTACTAAAGAAGCAGCCCCGGCGACGCCGTCGCAGGGGCTTTCTGTTGAAGGCACCTGCCAAATCGTATTGAATTACGGCCGCGTCGCCAAGAACAAGCAAGACAAGAAAAGGAAACGCACACACACCAAGAAAATAGGGAGATAGGAATGCCCGCTGTCACCGGCAAACTTGCGGCCGCGTCACTGGCGCTCGCGCTCATTGCGGCCTCGACCTCCACTGCATCGGCCCAGAAGAAATACGATACCGGCGCGACCGACACCGAGATCAAGATCGGCAACATCATGCCCTACAGCGGACCGGCCTCCGCCTACGGCATCATCGGGCGGACCGAAGCCGCCTATTTCAAGAAGATCAACGAAGAGGGCGGCATCAACGGCCGCAAGATCAACTACATCTCCTACGACGACGCCTATTCGCCGCCGAAGACGGTGGAGCAGGCGCGCAAGCTGGTCGAGAGCGACGAGGTGCTGTTCATCTTCAACTCGCTCGGCACGCCGCCGAACTCGGCGATCCAGAAATACATGAACTCGAAGAAGGTGCCGCAGCTGTTCGTCGCCACCGGCGCCACCAAGTGGAACGATCCGCAGAACTTCCCGTGGACCATGGGCTGGCAGCCCAACTACCAGAGCGAGACGCAGATCTACGCGAAGTGGCTTTTGAAGAACAAGCCGGACGCAAAGATCGCCGTGCTTTACCAGAACGACGATTACGGCAAAGACTACCTCAAGGGCCTGAAGGACGGCCTCGGCTCGAAAGCCGCCTCGATGATCGTCATGGAGGAGAGCTATGAGACCTCCGAGCCGACCATCGACAACCACATCGTCAAGCTGAAGTCGACCGGCGCCGACGTGTTCATGAACATCACGACGCCGAAATTCGCCGCGCAGGCGATCAAGAAGAACGCCGAGATCGGCTGGAAGCCGCTGCACTTCCTCAACAACGTCTCGGCCTCGGTCGGCAGCGTGATGAAGCCCGCCGGCTTCGAGAACGGCCAGGACATCATCTCGGCCGACTATCTCAAGGACGTGTCGGATCCGGAGTGGAACAACGATCCCGGCATGAAGGAATTCCTCGCCTTCATGACCAAGTACTTCCCGGAAGGCGACAAGCTCGACAAGGGCACCATCGTCGGCTACGCGGTGGCGCAGACGCTGGTCCAGGTGCTGAAGCAATGCGGTGACAATCTCACCCGCGAGAACATCATGAAGCAGGCCGCCAGCCTGAAGGACTTCCGCACCGAGGCGCTGCTGCCGGGCGTCCAGATCAACACCTCCGCGACCGACTTTGCGCCGATCAGCCAGCTCCGGCTCGAGAGGTTCAAGGGCGAGCGCTGGGAACTGTTCGGCGACGTGATCAGCGCCGACGTCGGCGGCTAGCCGGACGACATACGCGACGCATCAAGCCCCCTGCGAGACGATCGCAGGGGGCTTTTGCTTGCGCGCCGATTATGATCACGCGATTGCACAATCGAATGACGATAAAGCCTGCTTACGCTTTGGCGCCCGATGCGCTAGGCAGGTGACCGGCGACCTCGCCGCCATCGCTTCCGTCCGCCTAAAGCGCGATGAGATTGGGATGAATCGTCATCGCGCTTTAGGTTGTTGTTTACGCATGATCTTTCCGGAAAACCGCTTCGCACTTCTCCGGATCATGCTTTAGGGCTTTTCGTCATGACCGACCGACGTCCCCTGCTCCGCGCGCTCTACGACGCCGCCGTTGCTGCCGCCCATCCGAGCACGATCCTTGCGCCGCATCTGCGGCCCCTGCCCAAGGGGCGCGTGATCTGCCTCGCCGCCGGCAAGGGCGCCGGCGCGATGGCCGCCGCGGCGGAGCGGCATTATCTCGACACGCTCCGCCTCGCGCCGGAGCGCCTCGTCGGCATCGCCACCACCCGCCACGGCTATGGCCTGCCGACGCGCCGCATCCGCGTGGTCGAGGCCGGCCATCCCGTGCCTGACGAAGCTGGCCTCAAGGGCGCGGCCGACACGCTCGCGCTCGCGGGCGAGGCCGGGCCCGATGATCTGCTGCTGGTGCTGCTCACCGGCGGCGGCTCGGCGAACTGGATCGCACCCGTCGACGGCATCAGCTTTGCGCAGAAGCAGGCGGTCAACAAGGCGCTGCTCCGCTCGGGCGCGCCGATCGGCGAGATGAATACGGTGCGCAAGCATCTGTCGCGAATCAAGGGCGGGCGGCTGGCGCGCGCCGGCAAGAATGCCGCCGAGATCGTCACGCTCGCGATCTCCGACGTGCCGCATGACGATCCCTCCGCGATCGCCTCCGGTCCCACCGTGCCGGATCCGACCACGCTCGCCGATGCGCGCGCGATCGTGGCGAAATACAAGCTCGCCATCGACGATGCCGTGCGCCGCGCGCTGGACGATCCCGCCAATGAAAGCTGCAAGCCTGGCGATGGCGCGTTCGCGCGCGCGACGTTCGAGCTGATCGCGCGTCCCAAGCAATCGCTCGATGCGGCGGTGAAGCTCGCTCAGGAGGCCGGCTATGAGACGATCGATCTCGGCGCCGACCTCGAGGGCGAGGCCCGCGAGGTCGCGGCCGATCACGCCAAGCTCGCGCTTGCAGCCCGCGCGCAAGGCAAGCGCGTCGCGATCCTCTCCGGCGGCGAGCTCACGGTCACCGTGCGCGGCAATGGCCGTGGCGGCCCCAACCAGGAATACGCGCTGGCGCTCGCCGAGCTGCTCAAGGACACGCCTGACATCGCGGCGCTCGCCGGCGATACCGACGGCGCCGATGGCGGCGCCGGCCACCCGACCGATCCCGCCGGCGCGCTGATCGATGCTGCGACGTTTGCGAAGATGAAGGCGCTGGGGCTGCAGCCGCAGGCGTATCTCGACAACAACGACGCGACCACGTTCTTCGAGGCGACGGGGGATCTGCTGCAGCCCGGCCCGACGCTGACCAACGTGAACGATATCCGCGTGATCCTGGTGGATTGATATCTCGCCCCACGCTCCGCTGCGTTCCCTCCCCCTTGCGGGGGAGGAGAGAGCGCAGTGTGCCGCGCGGTTAGAGCTCGGCAGCCTGGAAGCTCGCGAATCATGCTCCGCGGCCGCCCGACAGCCCGCCTCAAAACTCGTTCGCGATCTTCGCGAGCATCCCGATCAGCGCTTCGCGGTTGGCCTGGCCGAGCAGGTCGTTCAGCCGCGCCTCGTGCTTGGTTGCGACGAGCTTCTTGGCGCGGCTCAGCACGGCCTTGCCCTTGTCGGTCAGGACCAGGATGTGCGAGCGGCGGTCGTTGGTGGAGCGGATCCGCGCGCAGAGGTCGCGGCTCTCCAGATTGTCGAGCATGGCCACGAAGTTCGGGCGGAGGATGCCGAGCGTTGAGGCGATCTCGGTCTGGTTACGGCCGGGGTTCTTCTCCACCAGCAGCAGCACCGAGAACTGCGCCGGCGTCAGCTGGAGCGAGGCCATGCAGCGCAAGAAGTTCTCGAACACCTTGAGCTGCGCCCGCTTCAGGACATAGCCCAGCTGCTCTGAGAGTTCGCCGAGCTGGAGGGCCTCGGCCTGCGGCTCGGCCGCGTCCTTGCGGCCCTTGGCCGCGTCGGCGGCCTTTTCGGAAGACTTTTCAGCGGTTTTGGAAACGGTCATCGCCTCGTGCTCGTAATCCCGCTAAATTCGGGACGGGTCGCTTCCCACCCTTGAGATTATATTTGATAATTGTTATGGACCATATCAAATATCGTCAGCGTTTTTCAATGGCTGTGAGCGGACCGTCCACCGCAATTGCGGAGACCGGTCCGGACTTTTGAGGGGGAGCGTCCGGTCTTGAATACCACCATCATGCTGTTCCTGGTGCAGGACGGCATTACCAATGGCGCGATCTACGCGCTGCTCGGCCTCGCGCTGGTGCTGGTGTTCGCCGTCACCCGCGTGATCCTGATTCCCCAGGGCGAGTTCGTCACCTATGGTGCGCTGACCTATGCCTCGCTGGCCGCCGGCCAGATGCCGGGCACGGCCAAGCTCGCGCTGGCGCTGGGCATCGGCGCCTTCGCCTTCGACCTGTTCGTGGCGCGCAAGGCGCTGCATGGGCGGCTGATCGTGCGCAGCCTCCTCACCAACGTCGTGCTGCCGGCCATCGTGCTGGCACTGACGATTTACTTCACCGCCCAGAAGCCGCCGGTCGCGGTCTGCATCGCGCTGGCGCTGGTGATCGTGGCGATGATCGGGGTCTATCTGTACCGCATCGCGTTCCAGCCGCTGGCGCACACCTCCGTGCTGGTGCTGCTGATCGCATCCGTGGGCGTCCACCTCGCGCTGCAGGGCCTCGGCCTGCTGTTCTTCGGCGCCGAAGGCCAGCGCGGACCTGCGGTGCTCTCGGGCGCCTTCACCGCAGGCGCGCTGCGCTTCACCGGCCAGAGCATCACCGTCTACGCCATCACCATCGCCTTCATCATCGGTCTCTGGCTGTTCTTCGGCCTGACGCTCTACGGCAAGGCGCTGCGCGCCACCGCCGTGAACCGGCTGGGAGCGCGGCTCGCCGGCATCCGCACCACGCTGTCGGGGCAGATCGCGTTCCTGCTGGCCTCCGTGATCGGCGCGCTGTCGGGTATCATGATCGTGCCGATCACGACGCTCTACTATGACAGCGGCTTCCTGATCGGCCTGAAGGGCTTTGTCGCCGCGATCATCGGCGGGCTCGTCAGCTATCCCCTCACTGCCGTCGCGGCGCTGGTCGTCGGCATCGTCGAGGCGTTCTCGTCCTTCTATGCCTCCAACTACAAGGAAGTGATCGTTTTCATGCTGCTGATCCCCGTGCTGCTGCTGCGCTCGCTCGCCGCGCCCGCGGTCGAGGAAGAGAAGGACTGACGCGCATGCAGAGCCGGCTTCCCATCCTCGTCTTTGCGCTGGTCATGGCGGCGATCCCGTTCGTCCCGGGCATGCCGCCGTTCTGGATCGTGCTGCTCGACAATATCGGCCTTGCCGCCCTGGTCGCGATGGGCCTCGTGCTGCTCACCGGCGTTGGCGGCCTCACCTCGTTCGGTCAGGCGGCCTTCGTCGGCTTCGGCGCCTACACCACGGCGGTGCTGACGACGACCTACGGCCTGTCGCCGTGGCTGACGCTACCACTGTCGCTCGTGGTCAGCGGAGCGCTGGCGGTGCTGCTCGGGCTGATCACCGTCCGCCTCTCCGGCCATTATTTGCCGCTCGGCACGCTCGCCTGGGGGCTCGGCCTGTTCTACCTCTTCAGCAAGCTGGAATTCCTCGGGAGAAACGACGGCATCTCGGCGATCCCGCCGCTGTCGGTCGGCGCGTTCAAGATGCTCTCGCCCGGATCGATCTATTACGCGATCTGGGTCGCCGTGATCGTCTCGGCGCTTCTGACCATGAACCTTTTGGACTCCCGCACCGGCCGCGCCATCCGCGCGCTCCGGCGCGGCCATGTCGCGGCGGAAGCATTCGGCGTGCACACGCCGCGCGCCAAGCTTCTGGTGTTCATCCATGCCGCGGTGCTCGCCGGCCTCTCCGGCTGGCTCTACGCCCATCTGCAGCGCGCGGTGAACCCGACACCGTTCGGCGCGCAGGCCGGCATCGAATATCTCTTCATCGCGGTGGTCGGCGGCGCGGGCTATGTCTGGGGCGGCGTGCTGGGCGCGGCGATCGTCGTGGTGATGAAGGAGGTGCTGCAAAGCTACCTGCCGCTGATCCTGCCGGGCTCCGGCCAGGTCGAGACCATCGTGTTCGGCATCATGCTGGTGGCACTGCTGCAGCTCGCGCCCGGCGGCGTCTGGCCCTGGCTGATGTCGTTCCTGCCCGAGCGCAGTGGCGGCAAGAAGCCTGATACCTCGCTGAAGCTGGAGCATCGCACACGCGCGGCCGGCGAGGCCAGCATCCTGCTTCAGGTCGAGAAAGCGCGAAAGCAATTCGGCGGCGTGGTTGCGGTCAACAACGTCTCCTTCGACGTCCAGGCCCGTGAGATCGTCGCGCTGATCGGGCCGAACGGCGCCGGCAAGAGCACGACCTTCAACCTGATCACCGGCGTGCTCTCCGCCACCTCAGGCTCGATCTCGGTGCTCGGCAGGAAGGTCGACAAGGCGCCGCCGCAGGAGATCGTCAAGCTCGGCATCAGCAGGACCTTCCAGCATGTGAAGCTGGTGCCTGACATGACCGTGCTGGAGAACGTCGCGATCGGCGCGCATCTGCGCGGCCATTCCGGCCCGATCTCCTCGATGCTGCGGCTCGACCGCGCCGACGAGGCAAAACTGCTCGCCGAGGCCGCACGGCAGATCGAGCGCGTCGGACTTGCCGACCAGATGCATCAGCTCGCAGGCTCGCTGTCGCTCGGCCAGCAGCGCATCGTCGAGATCGCCCGCGCGCTCTGCGTCGATCCGATGCTGCTGCTGCTCGACGAGCCGGCCGCAGGCCTGCGCCACATGGAGAAGCAGCGGCTCGCGACGCTGTTGCGCGAGCTGCGCGACGGCGGCATGAGCGTGCTCCTGGTCGAGCACGACATGGGCTTTGTGATGAACCTCGCCGACCGCATCGTGGTGCTCGATTTCGGCACCAAGATCGCGGAAGGCACGCCCGCGACGATCAAGACCAATCCCGAAGTCATCAAGGCCTATCTCGGAGTGGCGGCATGAGCGCCCTGTTGTCCGTCACCGACGCGCATGTGTCTTACGGCAAGGTCGAGGCCGTGCGCTCGGTCTCGCTCGAGGTCGGTGCCAACCAGATCGTCACCATCGTCGGCGCCAACGGCGCCGGCAAGACCACGCTGCTCTCGGCCATCATGGGCATCTTGCCGCTGAAGGGCCGCGTCGCCTTTGCAGGCCAGGATCTCGCCCGCCTCGACATCGAGGACCGCGTCGCGATGGGGCTCGGCCTCGTCCCCGAGCACCGCGAATTGTTCGTGACCATGAATGTCGAGGACAATCTCGAGCTTGGCGCGTTCCGCATCGAGCGGAGCAAGGCGAAAGCCTCGATGGAGCGCGTCTACACGCTGTTCCCGCGGCTGAAGGAGCGGCGCAAGCAGTTCGCCGGCACGCTCTCCGGCGGCGAGCAGCAGATGCTCGCGATGGGCCGCGCGCTGATGGGCGAGCCGAAGCTGCTGATGCTGGACGAGCCGAGCCTTGGCCTCGCCCCGATCATCGTCGCCGACATCTTCCGCATCGTCACCGAGCTGCGCGCTGCCGGCGTCTCGGTGCTGCTGGTCGAGCAGAACGCGCAGGCCGCACTGAAGATCGCGGACCACGCCTACGTGATGGAGCTCGGCGAGTTCGTGCTCAGTGGCAAGGCCAGCGACATCGCGGCGAACGAGCGGGTCGCCGCGAGCTATCTCGGCTTCCAGCACGAAGGCGCGAGCGTGATCTGATTTCGCGGCTGACTCTTCTTCCCTTCTCCCCTTGCGGGAGAAGGTGGCGCGAAGCGCCGGATGAGGGGTTCTCTCCACTCGCCACTGTGTTCATGAGGAGGTAGACCCCTCACCCGTCCCGTCGCTACGCGACGAGCCACCCTCTCCCGCAAGGGGAGAGGGTGCACCGAGCAAGCCGCTCTAGCTTTCGCTAGCGGATGGACTCGCCTTTCCCTTCAGCGCCGCGACCTCCGCTTCCAGCTCCGCGATCCGCTGGTCCCTTGCCGCCAGTGCGGCCGCCACGTCCGGCGCATCGAACTTCTGCGGAATGTGTTGCGGGCAGTTGGTGTCCCAGGCTGCGATCTTGAACAGGATCACCTGCTCCGGCCGGGCGCGATAGCCCTTCGGCATCAGCGCCGTCGTCAACGCCTCGTCGTCCTCGACCACGCGCGCCTCGCCCCAGATCTTCACACGGCGGCGATGGGCGTAGTCCATGACGAAGATGTACGCCTTGGGATTCTCGGACAGGTTTCCCTGGGTGATGTATTGCCGGTTGCCGGCGTAATCGGCAAAGGCGAGCGTCTGCTTGTCCAGCACCTTCAAGAACCCCTTCGGGCCGCCGCGGTGCTGGATGTAGGGCTGACCGTCCGCCGAAGCCGTCGCAAAGTAGAAGCTGTTGGCATCAGCCAGGAACGCCGCAAGGTTCTCGTCGACCTCGGTGCGCCATCCCCGCTGCTCGGCATGGGCATAGCCCTCGCGCGATCCCTTTCGGGCCTGGATCGATTTCACCGCCGGCGAAAAGGCGACGTCGCTGGCATAGGTGTGGACTGCGGTCATCGGAACATCTCCTGAAATTCCGGCGCATTCTCTGCGTCTTTCGTCCGCTAAAATGGATCTTCCGGCGACTAAAACAATGTCGCCGCTTGACACTTCATCATTGCGTAATATGCAATAATGCCATGGACCGCCTTGACGCCATGCACGTCTTCGTCACCGTTGCCGACCTGCGCGGGTTTGCGCCAGCTGCGCGAAAACTGCGGCTGTCGCCCTCGGCGGTGACGCGGATGATCGCGTCCCTGGAGGAGCATCTTGGCGCCCGGCTGCTGCAGCGGACCACGCGCCAGGTGAGATTGACCGACGTCGGCACGCGGTATCTGGAGCGCGCCCGGCGCATCCTCGCCGATGTCGAGGAGGCCGACGGCTCGGCGCGCGAGGAGCGCAACCGGCCGAGCGGGCGGCTGGTGGTGTCGGCGCCGGTCGGCTTCGGCCGGCTGCATGTCGGGCCGGTCATGACCGAATATCTGAAACGTTATCCCGAGGTCGCCTGCGAGCTCAGGCTGTCGGACAACCTCGTCAATCTCGTCGAGGACGCGGTCGACGCCGCGGTGCGCATCGGCCATCTCGCCGATTCCTCGCTGGTTGCGCGCCAGGTCGGCGAGATGCGTCGCATCGTGGTGGCCGCGCCGGCCTATCTCAAGCGCCACGGCGAGCCGAGGACGCCGGAGGCGCTGCCCGACCATCAGACCATCCAGTTCGGCCCGTCAGCCAGCTGGCACTTCGTGCAAGATGGCCGCGAGATCGAGGTGACGCCGACCCCGCGCTTCACCAGCAACAGCGCCGACGCAGCGCTGCAATATGCCGAGGCCGGCGGCGGCGTGACGCGCGTGCTCGCCTATCAGGCCGCAGACGGCCTGAAACGCGGGCGGCTGAAGATCCTGCTGGCGAAATACGAGCAGCCGGCGCTGCCGATCCACATCGTCTACCCGACCTCGCGCCTGCTCTCGGCCAAGGTGCGCGCGTTCATCGATCTCGTGGTGGAGACGGCGGAGTGGCGGTTTGGGTGAGGTCTCGTGTCCCGGACGCGCTGCAACGCGTAGCGTTGCTGCGCAGATCCGGCAACTGTTATGTTGGGTTGGCTTTCAGGTACGGCTTTCTGTCACGCATCATGGCATTGAGGACCGTTAGCAGCTTCCTGGCGACGGCAATGAGGGCGAGCTTGGCTGGTTTGCCGGCCCGTCGCAGCCGTGCGTAGAAGGCCTTGAACGGATCGGCCCTGCGAACCGCGTTGAGCGCAGCCATGTAGAGGGCGTCACGGACGCGCTTTCGGCCGCCGGCAATCTTGCGTTTGCCGCGGAAGGCTCCGCTGTCGACGTTGAAGGGAGCCAGGCCGGCGAGCGCCGCGATCTGCTTGGCTCCCACATGTCCGAGTTCCGGCATCTTCGCGATGAGTTGCATGCAAGCCACGGGACCCACGCCAGGCAGTGAGCGCATCAATCGCGCATCGTCCGCAATCTCTCGCTCGGCTTTGATTAGTCCCCTGATGTCGGCCTCGATCTCGGCGATCTCGCCGTCGAGGACTTCAATGAGGCGACCGATGCGCTCGGCCATGGCACGGTCGTCGGTCTCGCTGCGCCGGTTCTTCTCCTGCGCGCGCATGCGAACCAGCTGATCTCGCCGTTTTGCAAGTCCCGCCAAGGCGTTGCGGGCGGGATTGGCAGTCGGCTCCGTTGCTGGCTGCATGGCCCGCGCAAAGGCTGCCAGCATTCGCGCGTCGATCGGGTCGGTCTTGGCGAGCTGCCCGCTGGCGCGCGCGAAGTCACGAGCCCGGGCCGGGTTGATCCGGGCGAAACGGATGCCGGCCTCGCTCAGCGCTTCGCGAAGCTCGAGGTCATAAACACCCGTGGCCTCGAAGACGACCAGCACATCGCATCGCCAACGCGCCGCGATCTGGGTGATGGCCTGCGTCGCGTTGGCGATGCGCTCCGGCACGCCCAGGCCTTCATCGAAGATATCGAGATATTGTTTGGAGACGTCGATTCCGACGCAACGAAGGGGTATGATCACGGTGCCTGTCCCTGTGATGCGAGGTCTGTTGGCGCAGCCTCGTGCAACTGTTCAGGTTGGTAATGGAACGGGCGGGAGACCGAGCCGGCTCACGGCGTCAAGCGCCAAGGACCCAACGGCTTCCCGCCCAACCCATCCTGACAGACTTCCAAGACACAGGGACCCAGGAGGCCACGCCGTAAGCTGCGGATGGATGGGCCCCGGCTCTGCAGCGCACCGCTGAAGAAGCGCTGCGCTGCGTCCGGAGCACGAGAGTTACCCCGGCTTCGGCACCACGCGGAACGTGCCGCTGGCGCGCGCGATCACGACGCCGTCGGCCTTGATCAGGCACTGAGCGAAGCAGATCGTCTTGCCGGTCTTGATCACGTCGCTCTCGATCGAACACCACTGGCCGATCTCGGCGGAGCCGACGAAATCGACCGAGAGCGAGACCGTCACGAATGACGTGGTCCAGCCCGTCGCCTGTGCGCAGCTATAGCCCATCGCATTGTCGGCGAGCGCGGTGATGAGGCCGCCATGGATCAGGCCGCGACCATTGGTGTGCGGCTTTGCCAGCCGCAGGCCGATGATGACGGCCTTGTCGGTTTTCTTCGCGTAAAGCGGCTCCCAGGGCTCGGTGAGCGGGCTCTTGCGGAACAGCGGCTCGAAGCCGTCGGGGATGTCGGTGGAGGTCATGACTGTCTCGCGTGTGTTTGGCTGCCGCCATTGAACGCGATGTGGGTGACAGTTTCACCGCCTACAAAGTTTTAAACGGGATTTGCGCGGGTGTTTGAAACGGGCGGCACTGCGAGCACAGATGCCGTAGGGTGGGCAAAGGCGCAAAGCGCCGTGCCCACCACCTCTTTCCAACTGAGACTGCTCGTGGGCACGCTTCGCTTTGCCCACCCTACGGCACCGACTTCGCCGCCCTAGAACGGCAGCCCCACGTAATTCTCCGACAACGACGTCATCGCCGCTTGCGACTGCGTGACGTAATCGAGCTCGGCGAGCTGGATCCGTGCGCCGATGGTGCCGGTGTCCGGGAATTTGTGCAGCATCGAGGTCATCCACCAGGAGAACCGCACCGCCTTCCAGACGCGCGCTAGGGCCGTGGCTGAATAGGCGTCGATGCCGGCGCTGGACTTCTCGTCGTAAAATTCCCGTAGCGCGCTCGACAAATAATGCGCATCGCTGGCAGCTAAGTTCAGGCCCTTGGCGCCGGTCGGCGGCACGATATGAGCGGCATCGCCGCACAGGAACATTTTTCCGAAGCGCATCGGCTCGGCGACGAAGCTGCGCAAGGGCGCGATGCTCTTTTCGATCGACGGGCCCGTGACGAGGCTGTCGGCGGCCTCCTGGTCGAGCCGGCTCTTCAATTCGTCCCAGAAGCGGTCGTCCGGCCACTGGTCGACATGGTCGTCGAGCGAGCACTGCACGTAATAGCGGCTGCGCTTCATGGAGCGCATGGTGCAGAGCGCGAAGCCGCGGGCGTGGTTGGAATAGATCAGCTCGTGGCTGACCGGCGGCGTCTCGGAGAGGATGCCGAGCCAGCCGAACGGATAGACCCGCTCGAACTCCTCGATCGCGGAGGCCGGGATGCTGGCGCGGCTGATGCCGTGAAAACCGTCGCAGCCGGCGATGAAATCGCAATCGAGCGTATGGGTGACACCGTCTTTCACATAGGTTACGCGCGGGTGACTGCCGTCGAAATCATGGGGCTGCACGTCCCTGGCTTCATAGACCGACACGAGACCGGCGGCCTTGCGCGCATTCATCAGGTCGAGCGTGACCTCGGTCTGGCCGTAGATCATGACCGTCTTGCCGGTCGCCGCCTTCATGTCGATGCGGTGACGGCGGCCGGAAAAGGCAAGCTCGATGCCCTCATGCACGAGACCCTCGGCATGTGCCCGCGCGCCGGCGCTGATCTGGTCGAGCAGCGCCACGGTTCCCTCCTCCAGGAGACCGGCGCGGATGCGGCCGAGCACGTAGTCCGGGCTCTGCCGCTCCAGAATGACGTTGTCGATGCCGTACGCATGCAGCAGTTGCCCAAGCAACAATCCAGCCGGACCGGCCCCGATGATTGCGACTTTTGTCCGCAATACTTGCTCCTCCCGATTTTGTAGAGTGCGGCGCGGTCACGCTTGTCGCGTCGATCCGCAGACGATAATTATATCATATAATCGTTGGGAAAAAGGGGAACGCTCGTCGCCGCACCGCGACAAACCCATGCAACATGGCTGACGTAGATGACGCGACAAGGTGCGCGCCAGTTCCGGCTTGAACCCGCCGGCCAATTAGATAACATGTTAACTAACGAGACCGGGCCAGTGAAGCCCGCCGTCAGAAAGAGGGAGAGACGTGTGATGAGGAAAGCCTGTCTGGCTTTGCTGCTGGCAGCAAGCGTGACGCCTGCGTTCGCGCAGGACAAGACCTTCGACCTGAAGGTTTCGCACTGGGTGCCGGCGTCGCACCCGCTGCAGAAGTCCCTGGAGGACTGGGTGGCCGCGGTGAACAAGGATTCCGGCGGCACCATCACGGGCAAGGTGTTCCCGGCCCAGCAGCTCGGCAAGGCCTTCGACCATTACGACATGGCGCGCGACGGCATCGCCGACGTCACCTATGTCAATCCTGGCTACCAGCCCGGCCGCTTCCCGATCATCGGCGCCGGCGAATTGCCGTTCCTGATCTCCGACGCCAAGGGCGGCTCGATGGGCCTGGACGCCTGGTATCGCAAATATGCCGAGAAGGAGATGAAGGACGTCAAATACTGCCTCGCCTTCGTCCACTCGCCCTCCTCCTTCCACTCCAAGACCAAGAAGATCGTCATGCCGGAGGACGTGAAGGGCCTGAAGATCCGCCCGGCGCACGCCACCATGGCGAATTTCGTCACCTCGCTCGGCGGCACCAACGTGCAGTCGTCGGCGCCCGAAGTGCGCGACATCATCGAGCGCGGCGTCGCCGACGGCGTCACCTTCCCCTGGGGCTCCCTGGTGCTGTTCGGCATCGACAAGGTGACCAAGTACGACATGGAGGCGCCGCTCTACACCACGACCTTCGTGTTCGTGATCAACAAGGACAAGTACAATGCGATGTCCGACAAGCAGAAGGCCGCGATCGACAAGAACTGCACGGTCGAGATGGCGGGCGCGGTCGGCGAGCATTGGGGCAAGTTCGAGGATGCCGGCATCGACAAGGTGAAGGCGGAATCCGGTCACGAGGTCTACAAGCTGACACCCGAGCAGACCGCCGCCTGGAAGAAGGCCGCCGAGCCGCTGGTGAAGACCTGGGGCGACGGCGCCAAGAAGGCCGGCGCCGATCCGGATGCCGCGCTGAGCGAGCTGAAGGCCTCGCTGAAGAAGTACAACGCGCTGGCGGAGTGAGGCCGCGACGCGATCGGTCTTTCCTCCCCCTCTCCCCGTCCTTACGGGGAGAGGGTTGGGGTGAGGGGCTGCTTTCTACAAAGACGGTGACAGCGCGCTCGCGGAGAGTCCCCCTCACCCGAATTCGAGCTGCGCTCGAATTCGACCTCTCCCCGCAAGCGGGGCGAGGTGAAGTCCGCGGCGAGACCGAGATCAAACAATGAGCTCACACGACGACACACTTCCCATGAAGCGCTCCTGGATGGACCGCATCATCGACACGATCGAATGGATCGCGGCCGGCTTCGTCGGCATCGTCGCGCTCGACATCTTCCTGTCGGTGCTGCTGCGCAACACGCTGAACTATTCGATCCCCGACAGTTTCGACATCGGCCGCATGCTGCTCGGCATCCTCATCTTCTGGGGCATCGCGGCGACCTCCTATCGCGGCACCCACATCACGGTCGACCTCGTCTGGGGCAATGTCGGGCCGCGCTATCAGCGCTGGATCGACGTGTTCGCAACGCTGGTGCTGCTGTTCGTCGTCACGGTGCAGACCTGGACGCTGTTCGACAAGGTGCGCGGCACCTACAACGACAACGTCCAGACCTTCGACATGCATATGCCGACCTGGCCGTTCTTCGCGATCGCCTGGATCGGCGACGTCTCGGCCGTGCTGCTGATCGCGATCCGCACCTACCGATTGATCTTCCATCCCGAAGAGATGCACGACCCCAAGCTGAAGGCGACGGAGTAATCATGAGCACCGATGCCGTTGCCGTTATCGGCTTCGTTTCCCTCTTCGTCCTGATGCTGCTGCGCGTGCCCGTCGGCATGGCCATGGGCCTCGTCGGCGTGTCCGGTTTCGCCTATCTGGTCAACGGAACGGCGGCGCTGAAGCTGGTCGGCCAGACCTCGATGCGCACGGTCACCGACTACACCTTCGGTGTCATCCCGATGTTCCTGCTGATGGGCTCCTTCGTCAGCCATTCCGGCATGAGCCGCGAGCTGTTCCGCGCCGCCAACGGCTTTGTCGGACACTTGCGCGGCGGGCTCGGCATCGCCACCGTCGGTGCCTGCGGCGGCTTTGCCGCGATCTGCGGCTCGTCGGTGGCGACCGCCGCGACCTTCTCCGCGGTCGCCTATCCCGAGATGCGCCGCTTCGGCTATCCGCAGTCCTTTGCGACCGGCGTGATCGCGGCGGGCGGCACGCTGGGGGCGATGCTGCCGCCCTCCACCGTGCTCGCGGTCTACGGCATCATCACCGAGCAGGACATCGGCAAACTCTTCATCGCCGGCATCATTCCGGGCCTGTTGGCGATGACCATGTACATGATCACGATCTTCCTCATCGGATACTTCCGGCCCGACTTCCTGCCCAAGGGCAAGATGTTGCCGTGGCGCGAGCGCTTTGCCGGATTGAAGGACATCTGGGCACCGGTGCTGCTGTTCGTATTCGTGATCGGCGGCCTCTACGGCCTGCCCTTCCTGCCGCGCTTCACGCCGACGGAAGCCGGCGGCGTCGGCGCGGCCGGCGCGTTCATCATCGGCGTCGTCACAGGACGGCTCGACCGCGAGAAGATCCTGGCCTCGCTGCTCCAGGCGACGCGCACCGCGGCCGCGGTGTTCACCGTGCTGATCGGCGCGCTGATCTTCGGCTATTTCCTCACGGTGACGCAGACGCCGCAGAAGGTGACGGAGTTCCTCACCGGGCTCGGCCTCGGCCCCTACGGCGTGCTGGCGCTGATCATGGTGATGTATCTCGTGCTCGGCTGCCTGATGGACGCCATGGCGATGATCATCCTCACCGTGCCGATCATCTTCCCCGTGATCACCCATCTCGGCTTCGACCCGATCTGGTTCGGCGTCATCATCGTCATGACCGTCGAGCTCGGCCTGATCCATCCGCCTGTCGGCATGAACGTCTTTGTCATCAAGAGCGTGGTGAAGGATGTGTCGTTCTCCACCATCTTCAAGGGCGTGATCCCGTTCGTGGCGACGGACCTGATCCGGCTGTTGATCCTGATCGCGTTCCCGCTGCTGGCAACCTGGCTGCCGACGCGGATGATGGCAAATTGACGAGGTGAAGCGATGGCCACACCCATCCTCGAGACCAAATACGTCTTCACCATCACCGCCCGCATCGGCGACGTCGTCACCGCCGGCGAGACCGGGATCGGCGTTCGCCGCATCATTCCGATCATCGGCGGCGAGGTCACGGGTGCGATCACCGGAAAAGTGCTGCCGTTCGGCGCCGACTTCCAGACCATCCGCCCCAACGAGCTGATCGACCTCGAGGCCAAATACGCGTTCGAGACCGACGACGGCGCGACGGTCTATGTCGAGAACAAGGGCCTGCGCTTCGGCCCTGTGGAGCTGCTGCAAAAGCTCAAGCGCGGCGAGCCGGTCGATCCGAAGCTGATCTATTTCCGCACCATGCCGCGGTTCGAGACGGGGCACGAGAAATATCGCTGGCTTATGGAGCACATCTTTGTCGGCTCAGCGGCACGGCATGCGGACCGTGTGGTGATCGACGTGCATCAGGTGATGTGAGCACACACTCCGCCGTCGTCCCTGCGAACGCAGGGACCCATACCGCGTGATCTATCGATTTTGGACGGTCGGTTGTCGAACCAAGAGGCTTCGCCAAACCGCGCCCTGGGGTCATGGGTCCCTGCGTTCGCAGGGACGACACCGGAATTGGAGCAGAATCTTTGCCCATCTGACCGGTACCATCCGCAACTCCCGGGCCGCCCCACCTTGACTCCCCCAAAATTCGTTATAGAACATAACTATTCTGACAAGGACGCAAATGACACAGGGAAACGCCGAGACCGCTGATGCGGGCGCCTCCGGACTACTCCGGATCGAGAGGGCGGACCGGGTTCTGACCGTGGGTCTGAACCGGCCGGCCAAGCGCAATGCGCTCAATGACGGCATCATCCTGGAAATCGGCGAGTGTTTTGCCTCCCTGCCCGAGGACATCGGCGCGGTCGTGATCCACGGCATCGGCGACCATTTCTCCTCAGGCCTCGATCTCTCCGAGCTGACCGAGCATGACGCGACCGGCGGCCTGCTGCATTCGCAGATGTGGCACCGGGTGTTCGACCGCATCCAGTACAGCCGCGTGCCGGTCATCGCCGCGCTGAGGGGCGCCGTGATCGGCGGCGGGCTTGAGCTCGCCTGCGCCGCGCATATCCGCGTCGCCGAGCCCTCGACCTATTTCGCGCTGCCGGAGGGGCAGCGCGGCATCTTCGTCGGCGGCGGCGGCTCGGTGCGGCTGCCGCGGCTGATCGGCGTTGCCCGGATGATGGACATGATGCTGACGGGGCGCGTCTACAGCGCCACCGAAGGCGCCTCCTATGGCTTCGCGCAGTATCTGACCGAGGCCGGCAACGGGCTCGGCAAGGCACTGGAGCTTGCAACCAAGATCGCATCCAACGCGCCGCTGACCAATTTCGCCGTGCTCCAGGCACTGCCGATGATCGCGGAGGCTAACCCTCAAACGGGTCTCTTGATGGAGTCGCTCATGGCGACCGTCGCGCAGAGCGACAAGGAGGCAAAACGCAGGATCCGCGAATTCCTCGAGCACAAGACCGCCAAGGTAAAGCCCAAGTCATGAGCGCGCAGCCGTCCTCTTCGTCCAGCATGGAGCGCGGCGCGAGCACTTCCCCGCTGCGGCCCATTTCGTTCGGCGATCCCGTCGTCAACATCGAGCGGCGCGACGACGGCACGATCTATCTCAGACCCAAGCAGCCGCTCGGTGATTATCCGGTCCGTATCACCGACCGCCTGCATCATTGGGCGGCGACGACGCCGGACCGCGTCTTCATGGCCGAGCGCGACGGCGGCCGCTCCTGGCGCAAGATCACCTATGCCGAGCTGCTTACCGCGAGCCGGCACATCGCATCGAGCCTGATCGCGCGCGGCCTGTCGGCGGAGCGGCCGGTCGTGATCCTCTCCGGCAATTCGATCGACCATGTGCTGCTGGCGTTCGGCGCGTTCTATGCCGGCGTTCCGTTCTGCCCGGTGTCACCGGCCTATTCGCTGGTGTCGAAGGACTACGGCAAGCTGTCTTACCTGATGAGGCTGCTGACGCCCGGCCTCGTCTTCGCCGAGGACGCCGACAAGTTCGCCGATGCGCTCGCGGCCAATGTCTCGCTCGGCACCGAGATCGCCGCGTCCTATGGCCACGTGCCGGGCCGCGACGTCACCCTGCTCGCCGATCTCATGGCGACGCCTGTTCGCAGCGATCTCGACGAGGTTCACGGCAAGATCGGCCCCGATACGATCGCAAAATTCCTGCTGACCTCGGGCTCAACAGGCAATCCCAAGGCCGTCATCAACACCCAGCGCATGATCTGCGCCAACCAGGTGATGCTGCGCGAGACGCTCGCCTTCCTCAAGGACGAGCCGCCCGTCATCATCGACTGGCTGCCCTGGAACCACACCTTTGGCGGCAACCACAATATCGGGCTGACGCTCTACAATGGCGGCTCGATGTATCTGGACGCCGGCAAGCCGGTGCCCGGCGGCATCGAGGAGACCGTGCGCAATCTCCAGGAGATTTCGCCGACGGTCTATTTCAATGTGCCCAAGGGCTATGAATCGCTGCTGCCGTACCTGCGCGACGACCAGGGCCTGCGCGCAAAGTTCTTCGATCGCCTGCACGCGATGTTCTTCTCCGGCGCGGCGCTGTCGCCGTTCATCTGGAACAGCCTCGACGAGCTCGCGGTGAAGGAGAAGGGCTATCGCGTGCCGATGCTGACGGGGCTCGGCGCAACCGAGACCGCGCCGTTCTTCATGTCGGTCAATCCGCGCACCAGCCGCTCCGGCCATGTCGGCCTGCCGGTCTCCGGCAACGACGCAAAGCTGGTGCCGAACAACGGCAAGCTGGAGGTGCGCGCCAAGGGGCCGAACGTGATGCCCGGCTACTGGCGCCAGGCCGACATCACCGCAAAATCCTTCGACGAGGAAGGATTTTACAGGATGGGCGATGCGCTCAAACCGTCCGACCCTGATGATCTCAACGCCGGCTTCGATTTCGACGGCCGCGTCAGCGAGGACTTCAAGCTCGCCAGCGGCACCTGGGTCAGCGTCGGCCCGCTGCGCGCGCGCCTCACCGCGGCCTGCGCGCCGCTGGTGCGCGACGTCGTCATCGCCGGCATCAACCGCGATGAGATATCCGCGCTGGTCGTGCTCGATCTCGACGGCTGCCGCCTGGTCAATCCGACGCTGCCGGCGGACGATCTCGTGGTCGCGACGCGAGACCGGCTGGTGCGCGAGGCTTTTCGCGAGCGCCTGACGCGCTTCCTCAGCCAGGCCACGGGATCCTCGACCCGGATCACGCGCGCGATCCTGATGGACACGCCGCTCTCGATCGACAAGGGCGAGGTCACCGACAAGGGCTCGATCAACCAGCGCGCGGTGCTGGAGCATCGCACCGCGCTGATCGATGAGCTCTACGCTGCCAATCCGTCTGACCGTGTGATATCGGTCGGCTAGAAAATCATCGCCAAAGGAGAACGCCATGTTGTTGAAGGATCAGGCAGCCATCGTCACCGGCGGCGCATCGGGGCTTGGCGCTGCCACCGCGCGAAAACTGGCGGCGCAGGGCGCCAAGGTTGCGGTGTGCGATCTCAATGCCAAGCTCGCTGAAACCGTCGCCGTCGAGATCAAGGGCGTCGCCGTGACCTGCGACGTCTCCGATGCTGCCTCGGCTGAAGCTGCGATCGCGCAGGCGACCAAGGCCCATGGCCCGGCGCGCGTGCTGGTCAACTGTGCCGGCATCGGCGTTGCAAAACGCGTCGTCGGCCGCGACGGCCCGATGGCACTCGCCGATTTCGACAAGGTCATCAAGGTCAATTTGATCGGCACCTTCAACATGCTGCGCCTTGCCGCGACCGAGATGTCCAAGCTCGAGCCGCAGACATCAGGCGAGCGCGGCGTCATCATCAACACGGCGTCGGTCGCCGCCTATGACGGCCAGATCGGCCAGTCCGCCTATTCGGCCTCCAAGGGCGGCATCGTCGGCATGACGCTGCCGATCGCGCGCGAGCTCGCGCAGTTCGGCGTCCGCGTGCTGACGATCGCGCCCGGCCTGTTCCTGACGCCGCTGCTCGCGAACCTGCCGCAGGAAGCGCAGGACTCGCTCGCCGCCGCGATCCCCTTCCCGCGCCGGCTCGGCCAGGCCGACGAGTTCGCCGCGCTCGCGCTACACATGGTCGAGAACGCGTATCTCAACGGCGAAGTGGTGCGCCTCGACGGCTCGCTGCGCATGGCGCCGAAATAAGGCGCGTCAGATGTTCGTGAACCGGCGCGAGGTCCAGATTCAGTGGGGCGATTGCGACCCCGCCAACATCGTCTACTACCCGCGCTATTTCGCGATGTTCGACGATTCGACCTCGACCCTGTTCGAGGTCGCCGGCTTCTCCAAGCAGGATCTGGTCCGCAAATACGGCCTGGTGGGAATCCCCATGGTCGACACGCGGGCCAAGTTCTACATCCCCTCGACCTATGGCGACTGGATCACCATCGAGACGAAGATCGAAAGCATCAAGCGCTCGAGCTTCGAGGTAAAGCACAACGTCTACAAGGGCGAGGCGCTGGCGATCGAGGGGTTCGAGACCCGCGTCCTCGTCGGCCGCGATCCCGTTAACCCCGACAAGCTGAAATCAGCACCGTTTCCGCCGGAGATGGTCGCCAAATTCACGGGAAGCTAAATCGCCGCATCACCAAAAGAGGGGGCTGAATTACCCCCCGATTTCTGCTTTCAAGGAAACACGTCAAGGGAGGAATAGATGAAACGCTTTTACCTGACCGCCGCGATTGCCGCGGCGACGCTCGCCTTGCCGGCGCTGCCAGCGCTGGCCCAGACCGCCGAAATCACCATCGGCATCACCACCACCACGACCGGCCCGGGCGCAGCGCTCGGCATCCCCGAGCGCAATGCGCTGGAGTTCGTGCCGAAGGAAATCGGCGGCGTGCCGCTGAAGGTGATCGTGCTCGACGATGGCGGCGATCCCACCACAGCAACGACCAACGCCCGCCGCTTCGTGACGGAATCCAAGGCCGACATCATCATGGGCTCGGCACTGACGCCGCCGACCATCGCGGTCTCCAACGTCGCCAATGAAGCCGGCATTCCGCATTTTGGCCTGGCGCCGTTCCCGATCACGCCGGAGCGCATGAAGTGGTCGGTGGCGATGCCGCAGCCGATTCCGATCGTCGGCAAGGTGCTGTACGACCACATGAAGTCAAAGGGCGTGAAGACCCTCGGCTATATCGGCTATTCCGACTCCTATGGCGACCTCTGGTTCAACGACCTGAAGGCGCAGGCCGTGCCGATGGGCATGACCATCGTCGACGAGGAGCGCTTCGCCCGTCCCGATACCTCGGTGACCGGACAGGTGCTCAAGCTCGTCGCCGCCAATCCCGACGCGATCCTGGTCGGCGCCTCCGGCACCGCAGCTGCGTTGCCGCAGACCGAGCTGCGCGAGCGCGGCTATCAGGGGCTGATCTACCAGACCCATGGCGCCGCCAGCATGGACTTCATCCGCATCGCCGGCAAAGCGGCCGAAGGCGTGCTGATGGCCTCCGGTCCCGTCATGGACCCCGAAGACCAGCCGGACGAAGCCGCCACCAAGCGGCCGGGCCTCGCGCTGAACTCGGCCTATGAGGCCAAGTACGGCCCGAACAGCCGCAGCCAGTTCGCCGGCCATTCCTACGATGCATTCGAGATCCTCAAGCGCATCATTCCGGTGGCGTTGAAGACGGCCAAGCCCGGCACGCCGGAATTCCGCGAGGCGATCCGCCAGGCGCTGCTGTCGGAGAAGGAGCTCGCGGCGAGCCAGGGCGTCTACAACTTCACCGAAAAGGACCGCTACGGCGTCGACGAGCGCGCCCGCATCCTGCTGACGGTGAAGAACGGCAAGTACTCGCTGGTGAAGTAGGCGTAGCGACAGTTTGAGACGACGAGAGCCGGCCCGATGGGCCGGCTCTTTTTTTTTGGCAGCTGATCGCAAGCCGCTGTCACGGTGTCGCCGCGCCCCCTCTCCCGCAGGCGGGGGAGAGGTTGCAGCGAGCTTGCGGATGCTCCGAGCCTCACGCCGCCTGCTGCAGCGGGGTCCAGGCGAATTCAGGATAATAACTGTCCATCATGCGGTCGACATAGGCCGTGAGGTTCGGAAATCCCTCGGCCCGCTGGCGCAATCCCGACTCGAAGAACGGCGTCAAAATCCCGGCGAGCGCGCCGAAGGCGGTGGCGTCGACGCCGCTGGGCTTGTTGCCCATCAGATAAGCCTTGTCGCCGAGCTGCACCGAGAGCGCGAACAGCGAGCGCACGGCGAGATCGACGTCGTCGTCGGGCGCGTGGCGGCCGAGGCCGGAGAGCAGATAGTTCTCGGCGACCCGGAATTGCGCGTCCTCGCGCAGCTTCTCGCGGTTATGTTCCGGCGCGCCGTCGAAGAAGTGCGACGGGCCCTTGGCAAAATTGACCGGATCGACCCAGCGTGCGCCGACCAGTGCCCAATAGACGTGGTGCTCGATCATGCGCTCGAACGCCCAGGCCTGCGCACGCTCGGCCAGCGACAGGCCGGCGTCGAAATCGAAGCCGTAGCGGCGCTCGATATGGGCGCGGATGAAGGTGGAATCGGCCACCGCCTCGCCGCCATCGTCGATGAAGGGCAGCTGCCCCTTCGGGGACGCGGGCGGCATGGCGCGCTCCTTCCGGTAGGGCAGCCCAGCCATCTTGAGTTGCACCTCGGTCTTGGTGACGAAGGGGCTGATTTCCGGCAGGCCGAAGCCGGTGCCAAAGCCATAAAGCGTGATCATGCGCGTTCTCCTGGTCTACCGAAAACTTGACGGAACCTAGTGCCGGGCTGCTGCCACCATGGTGGCAGCAGCCGTGATATCTTCTGCGAAACGGGCCCCCCGCCAGGCGCGGGCCATGACGTGGCGGACCAGCGCGTCCGCAGCCTGGGTCAGCGAGCGTGCCACCACGCTCGCGAGGGCAAACCGGAGGTCGACGGCCATGAGATCGAGCGAAACGAGGCGGCCGAATGCCGATGCGGACCACGCCTGTGCCCGCAGCATCGGAAGTGCCGGGCCGAAATGGGTTGGAATGATCATGGACAAATCCTCTTCAGTCGATGTGTTGTCCCGGTATAGAACCCCCCTGCTGCCAACATCCTGTCAGCAGCAGCGCGCCGCTTTCTGATCCGATCCCGATAAGAGAATTGTCATGAGACGCGCCGACCGGCTGTTTCAGATCATCCAGGTGCTGAGGCGCACGCGTAAGCCGCTGACGGCGGACGCGATCGCGGCCGAGCTCGAGACCTCCAAGCGCACGATCTATCGCGACATCGCGACGCTGATCGGCCAGCGCGTGCCGATCCGCGGCGAAGCCGGCATGGGCTACATCCTGGAAAAGGGTTTTGACCTGCCGCCCCTGATGCTGACACCCGACGAGATCGAGGCTGCGGTGCTCGGCGCGCAATGGGTTGCGGGGCATGCCGATTCCGCGCTGGCGCGCGCCGCCGAAGACCTGATGGCCAAGATCGCCGACACCGTGCCTGAGCGCCTGCGTCCCTTCGTGCTGGAGCCGGCAAGCCGCGCGCGGCCGAGCTGGAACAGGGAGCCGGATCGCCTCGACATGGTGCGCACGCGCACCCAGATCCACGAAGGCAAGAAGATCATGCTGCGCTATCGCGACGAGCAGGGCCGCCCCAGCGAGCGCATGATCTGGCCGATCTCGGTCGGCTATCTCGAAGCCGTGCGCCTGCTCGCGGCGTGGTGCGAGCTGCGCAGCGACTTCCGCAGCTTCCGCACCGATCGCGTCGTCGAGGCAACCTATCTCGACGAGAAATATCCTGAAAGGCGCGACGTGCTGCGCGCGAGATGGCGGCAGAGCCTGGTCTGGGGCCCGCCAAAGGACACGTGAGGACGATGGAAGAAATCGATCTGTCGAGCTGCTGCCAGAGCTGCGGCGCCTGCTGCGGCTATTCGGAGAACTGGCCGCGCTTCTCGATCGAGAACGACGAGGAGCTTGCAGCGATCCCCGAAGCGCTCGTCAATGCGCGTCAATCCGGCATGCGTTGCGAGGGTGATCGCTGCTCGGCCTTGCAGGGAGAGATCGGCAAGGCGACGGCGTGCGGCATCTATACGGTGCGGCCTGAGGTGTGCCGCACCTGCATGCCGGGCGATGCCGAATGCGCGATGGCGCGGCGGAAGTTCGGGCTTCCGGCGATCGAACCAACTTAAGCCGGAACGGCCTCGTCGATCTCGTCGTCGTCGAGCTCGTCGTCCAGCGGTGCGAGCACCGAGAGCGGCTTGGTCGACAGCGTAATCGGCTTGCGGCCGCCCGACAGCGACGGCGACGATTTGGCCGAGCTCGCACGTGACAGCGCGTAGAGCGTCGAGCCGACGCGACCGCCGTTGTCGATCAGATCGCGCTCGCTGCAGCTTGCAGCGATGGCGACCGCCAGCGAGTGCAGATGGCTGCGGCGATAGCAGAACAGCGCCAGGCGGGCGCGTGCCTCAGGGGAAACACTCTCAACCAGCCTCGGCAGGCCACTCTCGCTGGCGCGATACATCTCGCCAAGGAGCTCGTCGCGAACCGGGCAGAAATCGCTTTCAAAAGCGTCACGGCTTGAAAACATTGCAGTTCTCCCTCGTGATGCGGAAGATGCAGCGCAATTCTCTAATGAAAGGTTAACCACGCTGCCCGGTAGTCACCCGGGGTCCTTGCGCGTGGGCCGCGAATCAGAGGGCGCGGGACTTGGCAGCTTGCCGTCATTCCGGGGCTCGCGAAGCGAGAACCCGGAATCTCGAGATTCCGGGTTCGGTCCTGCGGACCGCCCGGAATGACGGTGTGAGCAGTCAGTTCGCCGCCATGAAGATGGAGAGGCCGAAGCCGGTGAGATGGTGCAGCGCCTGGTCGACACCGATCAGGGTCCAGAACCAGGGATGATGCAGGTCGACACCCAGATTGGCCGAGACGAATCCCTTGGCGCGATCGATGGTGATGTGGATCACGAAGTCGATGAAGGCGACGAACCAGAATCGCGGCGCCACGATCAGGATCAGCGGCAGCGCAACCGCAAGGTGAATCAGGCAGTGCACCAGAAGCGGCAGGGCCCAGCCGTGTTTCTGGTCCTTGCCCTGCGCCATCCAGGCGGTCTGGAGCACGAAATCGGCGATGATGTGCTTGAAGGTGAGCAGCAACATCCAGCCAATGAGCGCTTCGACCGGAACCGCCGATGACATGGGTGGAAACGACAAAGCTGACGCCCTCATTGACGTGACAAGAAAGATTGGAGCGTTCAGCGCAACTTCTTCTTGGACCGGTCAAAGCGCCGGGACCTCCAATTTATGACATCTCCCGCGGCAGAATGCAGCCGGGGGGAACCGGAAAATCGCCAACTGTGGCTAACTGGTGATAGGATGACCAATCGCCGCGGCCGGGAGGAGTAAGGTTACCTTCGGCTCGAAATTTGCTTTCCGGTAGCGGCGCGCTATCCTCGAAGTCAGAGAATTTCGTTCTTTTTTCAGTTGCTTAGAATTGCACGGCGCGCGCCGCAGATCACATCCGCGAGTCGCCTGCCGCCCAGGAATAAGGCCAGCGTGCTGCCATGAGTGCTGAGCATGAGTACTGAAGGCCCCGCCTCGTCACCATCGGAGCCGCAGCCGCGGCGTCCCAAGGTGATCAAGACCAATCAGCAGCAGGTTTTTCTCTACGTCGTGCTGACCTTGCTGCTGTCGCTCGCCACCGTCTGGGGCGGCCGCGCCATGCTGCACAATTCGGAGACGCTGACCTTTGCCGTCGGTGCCCCCAACAGCGACGAGGCCCTGTTCGCGGCCAAGCTCGCCGCGGTACTGAAGAACAACGCCTCGCGTTTCCGGATCAAGATCGTCAACAACCCTGACAATACCAAGGCGCTCGCGCAGTTCGACCGCAAGCAGGCCGACCTCGCCGTGCTGCGCACCGATGCCAAGGTGCCGCTGCGGGCGCGCACACTCGCGGTCCTCGAACACGATCTCGTGCTTCTGCTCGGGCCCGGCAACAAGAAGATCAAGTCGCTCGCCGAGCTGAAGAAGAAGAAGGTCGCCATCCTCGCCGAGAACGATTCCTCGCTCGCCTTCGTGCGCAGCATCCTCGATATTCCCGACGGGCCGGACGCCGCGAAGATCCAGATGGCGCCGCAGGGCGCAACGCTCGACAAGCTGTTTGCGCCGGCGAACGGATACGGCGCGGTGATCGCCGTCGTCCACGCCTCGAAGGCGGTGCGTGACAAAGCCTATGAGCAGGTCGCCAAGCGCGGCGGCTTCACGCTGAATGCGATCGACGAGACCAAGGCGCTCGCCCGCAAATTCCCCGGCATTTCCGACGAGACGCTGACCGCAGGCACGCTGTCGGCCTCGCCCGAGATTCCCGACGACGACCTCGAGACGATCGGGCTGGAATGGCTGCTGGTCGCGCAATCCAGGATGTCGGCGACCACGGCTGGCGAACTCGCGCGCATCGTCTACGAGAACAAGTCGGCGCTCGGGCTCGACAACGGCTTCGCCAGCAAGATCGAGCCGGCCTCGGTCGAGAAGGACGCCTACGTGATGGCGCATCAGGGCGCGGCCGATTACATCAACGACGACACCAAGTCGTTCATGGATAAGTACAGCGACATGATGTATCTGGGCGCCGCCGCGCTCAGCGTCATCGGCTCGATCTTCGCCGCGATCTACGCCAAGATCACCCGCATCGCGCCGGAGAAGGCCAGCGAGCTCTCCACTGCCATTCTCGACATCGGCGAGCGTATCGAGCATGCCCATTCGCTGGATCAGCTCGAATGTCTCCAGGACGAGCTGGAAGGCATCCTGCGCGGCGCGGTGGTCGGCCTCAGAGACGGCACCATCAGCACCGACGGGCTCGACACCTTCAAGCTCGGCTACGAATTCGTCCGCGACGAGATCGGCATGCGCCGCGACTATCTCAAGCGCCATTGCGGCGAGACCGACACGGTCGCGGGCCCTGCCGCCCTCCCGCCACCTGAAGATACCAATGTCGTGGTGGTGAAGACCGCGCAGAGCGCCTGATTCGAGGGCCGCGGCACTCCCACTCTCGTGTCCCGGACAAGCTGCAATGCCAAAGGCATTGCGGCGCCGAGCCGGGACCCAGCAAGCCGCGCCGTCCGCTGCCGCATGGGCCCCGGCTCTGCAGCGCATCACACCGGACGATGCTGAGCATCGCCGGGAGTGCTGCGCTGCGTCCGGGGCACGAGACAGGATGGCCGGAACTCCGGGAACCGTCTCCCTCCGCAACCGTTGGCTCCCGGTTACAACCGGAGAACGCACCATGCGTACACTCCTCATCATCTTCCTTCTGGGAATGCTGGCGGCGGTTGGTTATTTCGCTTATTCCGCGATGGCGGTCGAAGGGGGCCCGATCCCGACCGAAGGCTATGTCGCCCTGGCGCTGGGGGCCGGATTTTCCGTCATCGTCGGCATCGGCCTGATGATCCTGCTGTTTTTCAGCAGCCGCCGCGGCTACGACGAGCCGCCGCACTTCAGGTAACCCCCGCCTCCGTTCCCTCATTGGCGACGCCGAGCCCGTCGTTGACGGCCCCGGCCCAGGCGGGCACTTTGGCGCTGTGATCCCAGCCGGGACCGCAAACGCCAAACCGAGCCGCCCTCCCGCATGTCCAAGCCGCTGATCTCCGCTCTGGCCCAGTTCGCGGCCGCCACGGCCGGCCGCAACATGACCAAGGCGGCCTATGTGGCCGTGGGCGTCGGCGTGCTCAGCATGGTGCTGCTGACGATTGGCCCGGCCTATGAGGCATCGCATCACTGGGTCGACGCCCTGCTATGGGCCTGCCTCGCCTATTTCGTGTTCGAATGGGTGGTCCGCCTGCGCCACATGGCGCGGACTGGGCGCCTGTCGCTGTATTTGTCCTCCTCCGCCGGGATCGTCGACGCGGTCGGCGCGCTGGCCGTTCCCCTCGCGCTGACGCTCGGCGTCGAGCCGAAGACGGCCTGGCTGCTCAGCGTGCTCTGGGTGCTGAAGGTGGTGCCGGGCATTCCCGGCCTGCGCCAGCTTCGCCGCGTGCTGGTGCTGGAATCCGGGCCGCTGCTCAGCGTGCTCGTGATCTTCCTGATGGTGGTGTTCCTCGCCTCGGTCGCCGAATACTTCCTGGAGCGGGACGTGCAGCCGCAGACCTTCGGCAGCGTGCCGGCCGCGCTGTGGTGGGCGGTCGTCACGCTGACCACGACAGGTTATGGCGACGTCGTGCCGGTGACGCCGCTCGGGCGCATGGTGGCGGCGCTGGTGATGATCTCCGGCCTCGGCGTGTTCGGCCTCTGGACCGGTATTCTGGCGACCGGCTTTGCCGCCGAGACGAGGCGCGACAATTTCCTCAAGACCTGGGAATCCGTCAGCAAGGTGCCGTTCTTTGCCGCCCTGGGACCTGCAGCGATCGCCGACGTCACCCACATGCTGCGCACCATGGAGCTGCCGGCGCGCACCATGATCATCCGCAAGGGCGCGCAGGGCGACTGCATGTATTTCATCGCCGCCGGCGAGGTCGAGGTCGACCTGCCCGGCAAGAAGGTGCAGCTCGGCGAGGGCGCCTTCTTCGGCGAGATGGCGCTGCTCGGCAACAACATGCGCGGCGCCAATGTCTCGACCACGAAGGTGTCGCGGCTCTTGGTGCTCGACCTCGTCGACTTCCGCGTGCTGATGGCACGACATCCCGATCTCGCCGAGACCATCGACGCCGAAGCAAAGCGCCGCGCGCTGGAAAATAAATAAGAGGAGACAAGAATGTCGGACCACGCCGACGCGGCTTCCAGCCCCGTGCTCGAAATCGATGGCGCACGCGCCACCATCCGCCTCAATCGTCCAAAACATCTCAACCGGCTCCAGGCGGAAGACCTCGGCGAGTTGCTCAAGCTGTTCGACGCCGTCGAGGCCGATCCTGCGATCCGCGTGCTGGTGCTGACCGGCACCGGGCGCGCCTTCTCGGCCGGTTATGACCTCAACTCGGTCGCGGAGCGCGCGGTCAGCGCGACCGAGCAGCAGAGCGCGGGCTCGGCGTTCGAGGTGGTCGTCAACCGGCTGGAGGATCTCGGCGTGCCGACGATCTGCCGGCTCAACGGCGGCGTCTATGGCGGCTCGACCGACCTTGCGCTGGCCTGCGATTTCCGCATCGGCGTCGACACGGCCGAGATGTTCATGCCGGCGGCGCGGCTCGGGCTGCATTACTACCGGAGCGGCATCAAACGCTATGTGACGCGGCTCGGCGTCGACAATGCCAAGAAGCTGTTTTTGACCGCGCAGAAGATCAGCGCGCCGGAGATGTTGCGGATCGGCTATCTCACCGCGATGGTGCCGGAGGAGACGCTCGATGAGGAGGTCGACAAGCTCGCCACTATCCTCGCCGGCAACGCGCCGCAGGCGATGGCTGGCATGAAGCGCGCCATCAACGAATTCGCCCGCGGCGAGCTGGATGAGGCGGCCGCCGACCAGCGCCACCGCGACAGCATGCGCGGCGACGAGATCAAGGAAGGGATCAAGGCCTTTGCGGAGAAGCGGGCGCCGAGGTTTTGAGGGGAATACTCCGCTGTCGTCCCGGGGCATCGCGAAGCGATGAGCCCGGGACCCATAACCACAGGCAGTGGTTATGAGGCAAAGCTGGTAACTCCGAATCTTCGCAAAACTCCTCCCTGTGGTTATGGGTCCCGGGTTCGCGCTTTGCGCGCCCCGGGACGACGGCGGAGGTTGAGGCGCCGCCTCAGCCCCCTACAGCCTTAGCATGCTCCGCCGCCATCTCGTCATCGGCCGCAGTGATGCGCTGGAACGCCGGCCGCGAGGTCATGCGCTCGGCGTAGCGCACGAACACGTCCTTCTTCGGCACGATACCAAACATCATGGTCCAGCTGAACGCGACGCCCCACAGCACATCGGCGGCGGTCATGCGCTCGCCGAGCAGATACGGCCCCTTCGCAAGCTGCGCCTCGAGCGCGCCCAGCATGGTGTCGTAATCGGCATAGGGCGATTGCGTGATCGGCGCGGGCTCGCGCTGCATGAACTTGTCGATCAGGGCCGGCTCGAACGAGGCGCCGTAATAGGCGATCCAGCGCAAATACGGACCGCGTAGCGGATCGTTCAGCGCGGGCGTGAGGCCCGCCTGCGGAAACAGATCGGCGAGATAGATGGTGATCGCGACCTGCTCGGTCACGAGCTCCCCGCGGTGATGGATCGCCGGTACCTTGCCGAGCGGATTGATAGCGAGATAGGCCGGCTGCCGCTGCTCGCCGGCCTTCATGTTGAAGACGTGAAGATCGTAGGGCGCGCCGAGCTCCTCCAGCAGAACCCGCGTGCCGGTGGCGCGGCTCTGCGGCGAATAATACAGCGTGATGCGATTGGAATCGGTCATGGCAGGTCTCCATCTGGCCGGCTGGCGATGGCGCATCTTGTAAGGGAGGATACCTGACATCCTGTGTCAGGTATGGTTTAAGGGGTCATGCGCGCGAGCCGGATGCTGTCGATCCTCACCACCCTCCAGGCCAGGGGGCAGGTCACTGCGCCCGAGCTTGCCGAGGCCTGCGAGGTCTCGGTGCGCACGATCTATCGCGACATCGACGCGCTCGCGGCCTCCGGCGTGCCTGTCTATGCCGACCGCGGCGCTGAGGGCGGCTATCGCCTCCTCGACGGCTATCGGGTGCGGCTGAACGGGTTGTCGCAGAGCGAAGCGGGCGCGCTGTTCCTCGCGGGGCTCCCCGGCCCTGCCGCGGCGCTCGGGCTCGATGCGGCAATGATCGCCGCGCAGAACAAGCTGATGGCCGCGCTGCCTGCCAATCTGCGCGAGGACGCCGGCCGGATGCAGGAGCGCTTTCACCTGGACGCACCCGGCTGGTTCGGCGAGGCAGAAGAGCCGAAGCATCTGCGCGCGATTGCCGGTGCGGCCCTGCGTGGCACCTTGATCAAGATCCGCTACCAGAGCTGGCGCGCGGAGAAGCAACGCTGCGTTGCGCCGCTCGGCCTCGTGTTGAAGGGCGGCAGCTGGTATCTCGCGGGGCAAGTCGACCGCAGCGTGCGCACCTATCGCGTCGCGCGCGTGCTCGACTGCACTGAACTCGACGACCGCTTCGATCGTCCCGCCGATTTCGATCTCTCCGCCTATTGGCGAGACGCGACGCTGCGCCTCGAAGCCGAGATGCATCCCAATGTCGCGGTCGTGCGGCTGTCGCCGTTCGGCGTGAAACTGCTCGACGCGCTGAGCCAGCCTTACGTCAAGGCGCGCACGCAGCTCGAGGACACCACCGATGCCGATGGCTGGCGCATCGCGCGCGTGCCGACCGGCAAGACCTCATGGCACGCCGCGTCCGAATTGCTGCGGCTCGGGTCCGAGGCCGAGGTGCTGGAGCCCGCCGATCTCCGCGAGAAGATGGCCGAGATGACGCAGGCGATGGCCGCGCGCTATCGCGCGGCGCGCAAAGCCTGACATCGGGGCACCTCGCCGCAGCCCACGAAACATTCCTGAAACACGATTCTCCTCATCCCCTGTGAACGCATTCCCATTTCGACCCGACGGAGATGCAGGGACACAACAACGGCCTTAGCGCCACTGGAGAATGAAAATGTTTCGTAAGCTTGCTCTTGGTCTGATCGCTGCCGGCTCGCTCGGTGCTGCCGCTCTCGCGCCCACCGCCGCTTCGGCTCACGGCTTCCATCACCACTGGGGTCCCGGCTGGGGCTTTGGCTATGGCGGCCTCTATGTCAACACCGGCATCAACAACTGCTACCAGGAGCGCGTCGTCCAGACCCGCCACGGCCTGCGCGTTCGCGTCGTGAATGTCTGCGCCTACGGGATCTACTGATATCTCGTCTCTTCGACAAAGCTCCGGTCGCGCTGCGGCCGGAGTTTTGCTTTGAGCTAGATGCCCTGCCGATGCCGGCGAAACCAGGCCCAGGTCTCGCGCGTCGTCTGGATGTAGCCGCGGCCGCGATGGACGATTTCGCCGTCGACGATCGCGTTCAGCTTCGGCAGCGCGTGAAAGGGAATTGAGGGATAGGCGTGGTGCTCGACATGGTAGGGCATGTTCCACGCGATCCATTTGACGACCGCGCCGGTATAGGTGGTGCGGGTGTTCTGGAAGGCGCTGCGCGTCCGCTCGCAGCCGGTGTGCTCGGCGTAGAGATAGGGCCGCAGGAAGAACTGCCCGATGACGAGCGGCACGAGCCAGACCCAGAGCAGCAGCGCTGAGGAGACCCACAGCGAGGCCACGAGCAGCAGTGCATAGAGCGCGACATAGGCGCGCGCTTCGGTGACTATGACGGCGCGCTTGTTCTCGGGAATCCAGGGCACGACGACGTTGCCGGTGACGGCGTGGCCGAGCATCAGCCGCAGGCGGCCGGCGACCTGGAGCAGGCCGCTATAGGCGATCGCGAGCTGCGTGTCGGATCTCGGCTTCACGCCGACGATCAGCTCAGGGTCCTTCTCGGGGTCCTGGGTGTAGCGGTGATGGTCCCAGTGGAACAGGCAGTAATATTCGTACGGCAATCCGATGATGAAAGCGGAGAGATAGCCGACCGCGAGGTTGAGGCCGCGGCTCCTGAACGCGGTCTTGTGCGCGGTCTCGTGCACCGCCATGAACAGGAAGGCGACGAGATAGCCCTGCGCCGCCATCAGCGGCAGCGCCCAGAGCACGCCGTAGCGCGAGGTGACCGTCCAGATCAGCGCGCCGACCAGCACGATCATACTGTAATGACCAAGAGTCTGCGCCGCGCCCCTGAGGTTCGAGCGCACCGACAATTCGCGCAGCATCGCCGGGCTGAGCGGCTTCAGGCGATGGCCGGGCTCGGAAACGGTCGCGTCAGTCATGGTGGACCCTACTTGCTGAGCAGCGCCGCGACCTCGGCCTTGAGAAAGGCCGTGTCGCGCGGATTGTTGACGGGATTGCCGGCGCGATGGCCGTGCTGCGAGGGGATCGGATGCAGCACGGCGGATTTCGCGTTGACGAGCTTGGGAAGCTCGTCCTCGTTGTCGCGGAAGTCGAAGTAGCGATCTGTCGCGCCCGGCATCAGCAGCACATGCGCCTTGATTGCCGCCAGCGCACGATCGAGATCGCCGCCGAACGCCGCACATGCGCCGATATTGCCGCGCTGCCAGATGCCGGCCTGCGCCAGCAGGTCGTTGGCGTCGCGGCGAGCGAAGGTCGTGTCCCAGTTGCGGGCGAGATAATCCTCGAGCGAGATGAAGCCGGCCTCGCGCCAGAGCTCGTCGCGATAGAAGCCGTGCGACATCGCCCAGCCGGCATAGACGCGCCCCATGGCGCGATAGCCGGCAACCGGCCTCTCGACGAAGCGGCCGCCGCGGAAGGCCGGATCGCCAGTCAGCGCCGCCTTGACGCCTTCGAGGAAGACATAATTGTAAGGCGCGCAGCGCGCGCTGCCGCAGACCACAGCGGCGCGCGCGACCATGTCAGGATGCAGTGCCGCCCAGTGGTAGGTCTGCATGCCGCCCATCGACCAGCCATAGACCAGTGCAAGCTTTGCGATGCCGAAGCGCTCGGTGAGGAGGCGATGCTGAACCGCGATCGCATCGTGATAGGTGATCTCAGGATAGGGCCCTGCGGTGTTCGACGGCGAGGACGACAGGCCGTTGCCGAACAGGTTCGGAATGATGATGAAGTAGCGCGTGGGATCGAGCACACCGTCGGGCCCGATCAGCCATTCGGTGTCGAAGTGCTGCGCACTGAACGAGGTCGGATAGAAGATGACGTTATCCTTGGCCGCGTTGAGCGTGCCGTAGGTCTTGTAGGCGAGCTTCATCGCGGGGAAGACCGCGCCGGATTGAAGCGTGACGTCGCCAGCCTCAAAGATCTCGTAGTCGCGCTGCCCGGTCATGGACCAACTCCCTCGCGCGGCCGCAGAACCCGCCCGCCGGGACAACGATGCATCGATCGTGCCGGACCGGCAAACGCATCGTTGCGCCTCGCTCAATAACTGTACTTGTAGTACATTTATTTGAGGGAGGCAACGCGGATTTCGGCCGTCGCGCAGCTCAGGCGATAGCGGCGATGTACCGCTGCACCGAGGCTTCAAAGGCGGCCTTGGCGCCCACCGCGATGTTGCGGCACCACCAGGCGCCATAGATGCGGTCGAAGGTAAGCGGCGCGACGGCGGCCGCAATGCGCCGCGCCGCGGCGGCACCGAGCGGCATGTAGTTGGGATAGGAATACATGAAGCTGACGAAGCGGCGGTCCATCGTCACCTGCGCGATATCGCCGGTCAGCAGCGCGCCCTTGCCGTCTGCACCGCGTCCGTAGTGCAGCATGGTGGCGCCGGCGAAATGACCGCCGGTGCGCAGCAGCAGCACATCGTCCGAAATGTGATGCTGATCGCCGGTCCAGTGCACGATGGAGGGATGCGGGCGTGTCACCCATTGCCGATCATCCGCGTGCAGATAGGCCGGCACGCCGCCGAAGGCCTCGCTCCAGTCGGCAACCGCGCCATAGTAATGCGGATGCGAGATCGCGATCGCCTTCAAGCCGCCGAGCGAACGCACCTGCTCGACCGCCTCCGGCGTTGCCAGCGGGATGCAGTCCCACATCACGCAGCCATCGCCCAGCGGCACAAGCAGCGCGCGCTGGGCGATGGCAAAGCTCGGCTCGAGCGCGAGGCCGGTGAGGCCGAGATCGTCGCGCCAGACCAGGCGATGGCCGTCAGCCAGCGCTTCGCGCGTGAGAAAAGTCTGCCCTTTCCAGTTCACGAACTGCCGCTCGTCCTCGCAAATCGGACAGGACGCAGGCGGCTTTTCGCTGGCCGGAAATTGCGCGCCGCAGGTTTCGCAGGTCCAGAGAGGCATGGCCAGGATCCAGAAAGGGACATCGTCCCGCATTCGCAAGCGCGAGGAACCAACGCTGTCAACGCAGGTTACGTTCTCATCCATGCCGGCGCAATCGGCCGGTCATCACGATCAGCTTTGAACGAGACCTCACTCGCCGGCAGGAACATTTTCAGCGTCTCGATGACATCGCGCTCCTCACCACCCCGCATCTGGCCGCTGTTTGCAGTCAATTTCTTCATGGCCGACATGCAGTCGGGCATCGGGCCATTCGTCGGCGTGTTCCTTCAGGAGCGCGGCTGGGCAACCGGACTGATCGGCACCGCGCTGACGATCGGCAATGTCGCGGGCATGCTGGTCACGACGCCGATCGGCGGCTTCATCGATTCCAGCCGCAACAAGCGGCTATGGGTCGTCATTCCCGGCATCTGCGTGGTGCTCGCCTCCGCCATCATCCTGCTCTCGCAGAACTTCTGGGCGGTGACGTTCTCGCAAGTGGCGCAATCGCTGGCGAGTGCCGCGATCGTGCCGGCGGTGACCGGCATCACGCTCGGCATCGCCAAGCAAAAAGGCTTCAACGCGCTGAACGGCCGCAACCAGGCTTTCAACCACGCCGGCAACATGGTCGGCGCCGCGTTGTCGGGCTATCTCGGCTACAGGTACGGCTATGTCGCCGTGTTCGTGCTGGCGGCGGTGTTCGGCGCGATCGCGATCGCCTGCGTGCTGATGATTCCCGCCAAGGCCATCGACGATCGCCAGGCCCGTGGCAGCAAGGAGGACGAGAGCAAGAATCCACCGGATGCCATGTCCGTTCTCCTCAAGCACAAGCCGCTCCTGGTGCTGGCGCTCGCGCTTGCCATCTTCCATCTCGGCAATGCGGCGATCGTCCCGCTCTATGGCCTTGCGGCCGTGGCCGAGGGACAGGCCAATGGCCCGAGCTTCGTGGCGACCACCGTCGTCATTGCGCAGGGCGTCATGGTCGTCACGTCGCTGGTCGGCATGCAGGTCGCGGGCAAGCGCAACTATTGGCCGGTGATCCTGGTGTCGTTCATGTTTCTGCCTATCCGCGGCGTGCTCGCCTTCTTCGTCACGGGGTGGTGGGGCGTCGTGCCGATGCAGGTGCTCGACGGCATCGGCACCGGGCTTCAGACTGTCGCCGTCCCTGGCATGGTGGCCCGCTCGCTCGACGGCACCGGTCGCATCAATCTCGGCCAGGGCGCCGTGATCACCGTGCAAGGCGTCGGTGCAAGCCTGAGCCCCGCACTCGGCGGCTGGATCGCGCAATGGATCGGCTACGGCCCGACCTTCCTGCTGCTCGGTAGCTTCGGCCTCGCATCGACGGCGCTGTGGCTGGCGTTCGGGACGCACGTGAAGAAATATTGAGACCGATCGTCGCGGGAAATCCCGGCACAATCTGCGCGGCAATGCGTGCGAACAGCAGACTGCGGCACCAGGTCGCGGTCTCAGCACGTCATCGCGAGTGGCTTATCACGCAACTCCGCGCTTTTGCCGTTGCGGCGCATCCGTCTGACGATACAACCTGCCGCAACTGGCCAATCAACATGCCCATCCCGATCGATGATCCAGCCTCAACTCTCATTCGACGGCGACCCGAATGGCCCGGCCTATGAAAGATGGCGCGAGCAGTTTTGCCGTCAGGTCGCGGACGTCGATTTCGTTCCGATCGGGGAAGGACGCGTTCATCGGACCATTGCGCCGGCGTTGCTTCCTCGTCTCAGGCTGTCCGCCTCGTTCGGCACGCCGATGTCGTTCGTGTCGCTGGGGACAAACGACGAATTGGTGATCACGATGTCGCCCAATTCGGCGCTGAGCGGCACCATGGGACGGCGCCCGCTGGAGGTAGCCGCCGGCGACATCACCATCGGCGATCCCTCGATCAAGGGCGCCTACATCACCCAGACGGCGCACGGCAATTTCCAGACCGCGCTGCTGCCGCGCAAGGCGCTGCTGCGCGCGTGCCCGAATGCCGAGGACCTGATTGCGCAGTCGATCCCCGGAGCCAATCCGATCACGTCGATGTTCCTGCGCTATTACGACCTCGCGCATGCGTATGCCGACAAGCTCGCGCCCGCGGAGCTCGACGCGGTCTCGCAGCATCTGTTCGACCTCGCCGTGCTGATGATCGGCGCGCGCGGCGATGTCGCCGAGGAAGCGCGCATGCGCGGCCTTGCGGCGGCGCGCCTCGAAACCCTCAAATCCGACATCCTCGCGCAGCTGGACAATCCCGCGCTGTCGCTCACCGTGCTTTCAGCTGCGCACCGGGTCAGCCCGCGCACGATCCAGCTGCTGTTCGAGCAGGCCGGCATCACCTATAGCGGCTTCGTGCTGGAGCAGCGGTTGCTGCGCGCCGAGCGGCTGCTCCGCAATCCCAACCTGCGCACCCGCAAGATCATCGAGATCGCGCATCTCGCCGGCTTTCACGACGTTTCCTACTTCCATCGCGCATTCCGCCGCCGCTTCGGACGGACGCCGGACGACGTCAGGAAGCTGGCCGGAGAGGCCAATTAGGCGAACTCGATCACGATCTTGCCGAAATGTCCGCCCTGCTGCATCAAACGCAGCGCATCCGGCACGGCATCAAAACCGAACACGCGATCAATCACCGGCTTCATGCCGTTGCGCTCGATCGCGGCGGTCATCCCCTCGAACATGCGGCGGCTGCCGACGGACAGGCCGATGACGTGCAGGTTCTTGGAGAATAGGCTCGGGATCGCGATCTGCTGCGAGAACCCGGAGAGCACCCCGATCACCAGAATGGTGCCGCCGACACGCGCCGCCTCCAGCGACTGCGCAAACGTATCCTTGCCGCCGACCTCGACGACATGGTCGACGCCGCCGCCGGTCCACTCCGAAGCCGCCTTGCCCCACTCAGGCACCGACCGATAGTTGATGGTGTAGTCGGCGCCGAGCGCCCTGGCGCGTTCGAGCTTCTCGTCGCTCGACGACGTCACGATCACGCTGGCACCGGCGAGCTTTGCGAATTGCAGCGCGAAGATCGACACACCACCGGTGCCTTGCACCAGCACGGTGTCGCCGGGCTGCACCTTTGCTTCCTCGAAAAGCGCGCGCCAGGCGGTGAGCCCGGCGCAGGGCAGCGTCGCCGCCTCCTGGAATGAGAGGTGCGAAGGGATCCGGCTCACGCCTTCGGCGTCGAGCACCATCACCTCCTGCAACACGCCTGGCCGCGTGCCGCCGAGCGCATAACGGCGGCTGGTCGCCGAGACCTTCCCGTCGATCCAGGACTGGAAGAACATCGGGCAGACCCGATCGCCGACTGCGACGCGTGTAACGCCCTCGCCGGCGGCAAGGACTTCACCGGCACCATCCGAGAACGGGATCAGCGGCAATCTGCTGACGCCGCCCTTGCCCTGGATCGTGAGCAAATCGCGATAGTTCAGCGACGCCGCCTTTATCCGCACCGCGACCTGGCCCGGGCCTGGCGTCGGCTCGGGCAGATCAACCAGTTCCATCCCCTCGATCGACCAGTCGCGCGCGACCTGCCAGGCTTTCATGGGACGCGCTCCGCCTCAGGCGCCAAAACTCTTCTGGACGGCCTTGTCGAGGGTCTCGCCGCCGACGAAGCGCTGGCGCAGCTCGCGCTTGAGCAGCTTGCCGCTCGGATTTTTCGGCAAGGCATCCACGAAGATCACGCGCTTGGGCACCTTGAAATGCGCCATCTGGCCGGCACAGTGCTTGATGACGGACTCTTCATCCAGCGTCTCGCCGGCCTTGACCACGACGATGGCGGTGACGGCCTCGATCCAGCGCGGATCGGGCAGGCCGACGACGGCGACCTCGGAGACCTCAGGGATGCGATAGACCATCTCCTCGACCTCGCGGCTCGCGACATTCTCACCACCGGTCTTGATCATGTCCTTGACGCGATCGACCACGGTGATGTGGCCCTCGTCATCGACGGTGGCGAGATCGCCGGAGTGAAACCAGCCGCCGCTGAACGCCGCCGCGGTCTTGACGGGATCGTTGTAATAGCCGGAGAGCAGATGCGGCGAGCGGTGCACGATCTCGCCGACTTCGCCGACCTTGACGTCCTCCATCGCCGTGTTGACGACGCGCGTCTCGACGTTGAGCACGGGCTTGCCGGCCGAGCCCGCCTTGCGGAGCTGGTCCTCCGGCCGCAGCACGGTCGCCAGCGGCGCGATCTCGGTCTGGCCGTAGAAATTCCAGAACTTGACGTTGGGCAGGCGGCGCTGGAGCTCGAGCAGCACTTCCACCGGCATGATCGAGGCGCCGTAGTATCCCTTCTGCAGCGTCGACAGATCGGTCTTGTCGAAATTCGACGAGCGCAGCATCGCGATCCAGATCGTCGGCGGCGCGAAGAAGGAGGTGATCTTGTGGGCCTCGATCAGCGCCAGGATGTTGTCGGCGGTCGGCTTGCCCGTGATGACGCCGGAAGCGCCGAGATAGATTTGCGGCCCGAGGAACACGTCGAGCTGGGCGCAATGATAGAGCGGCAGCGCGTGCAGGAACTTGTCGTCCACGCTCATGCCGCCATCGATGATGCAGCTGACATACTGCCACATGACCGCTTCATGGGTCAGCATCGCGCCCTTGGGCAGCGACTCCGTGCCGCTGGTGTAGACGATCTGCGCGAGATCGCGGCTGTCGACTGACGCCTCCAGGAACGAGCCGTCGGCATCGAGAAGATCGTCGAAGGTGGTGAGGCCGGCGGGCGCCGTGGCGGGATCCTCGCCCGGCAGCCAGATCATCTTCTCGACCGCGCAATCCTTCGCGCTTGCGGCCTTCGCGGGCTCGACGAAGTCAGGGCCGGTGGCGAGCAGCTTGGCGCCGGAGCTCTTGAGGATGAAGTTGATCTCGTCCGGATTGAGCATGAAGTTGATCGGCACCAGGACGGCACCGATCCGCGCCACGGCGAAGCGCAGCGCGGCGAAGGCATGCGAGTTGCGCGAGAGCACCGCGAGACGATCGCCCTTCTTGACGCCGAGCCCGAGCAGGCCGCGACCGAGCCGGTTGCAGATCGCCTCCATCTCGGCGAAGGTCCAGCTCACGTTGCCGCAGCTCACCGCGAGCTTGTCCGGCTCGCGGCCCGCCGAGCGGCGCAAGAGATCGCCGATGGAATGCTCGCGCGCTTTCACGATGGTGGCTGCGGTGTCGCCGGTCATGTGTCCCTCCGTATGATGACTTTATCTTTTGGATTTCTTGTCTGAAATCTTGCGTCTTCTTTTTTGCGCATGATCTTGTCGGAAAACCGCTTCACACTTTTCCGGATCATGCGGCGCTACCTGCGCCGGGCCGCCTGCGCGTGCTCCATATACATGTGCTCGACGGACCGATCGAGCGAGGCGATCTTCTCGAAGCCTCGGCGCCAGTCCTGCAAATGCCGGCGCGTCCACAGCACGCCGGCCTCGCGGTCGCGGCGGCGGATGGCGTCGATGAGATGGCGGTGCGCGGCGACGAGGCGCGGGCCGCCTTCGGCCACACCCGTCACGATCATCTCGGTGGTCGGATAGAACAATTGCGCCGCCGGCTCGCGCGCGAGCTGGAGCACGCGGTTCTGCGAGGCCTTTGCGACTAGCACGTGGAATTCCGCATCGCATTCGGCCAGCGTCGCGGGATTGCCGACCACCGCCTCGCTGCGCGCGAGGTTGTCGTCAAGCTCGGCGAGGTTCTCTTCCGTCGCACGCTCCACCGCGCCTTCAATGCTCGCCACCTCCAGCGTCATCGAGGCCTCGTAGAGCTCGCGAAAGGTGACCTCGTGCAAAACCAGCGCGCGGCTGAGGCGGCTTGCGAGCTTGCTGTAACGCGGCAGGCAGGCATGCAGGCGGCGCGAAGAATCGCGCCGGATCAGCCCGCCCTCCTCCAGCACGCGGATGCCCTCGCGGATGGTCGAGCGGTTGACGCCGAACTGCCGCACGAGGTCGTGCTCGGTGCCGATGGGATCGCCCGGCTTGATGCGGCCATTGACGATCTCGCGCTCGATGGCGTCGGCGACCTTCTGGTAGGCCGGCGCGACATCGATCGGACGGAAGAGCGGCGCGAGAGGCAATTTGGGCTCCAATGGCGATTGTCCGACAAACTATAGGACTGAACTCCGAAGCGCGTCAAACTGCGGCATTGCTGCCGCATGTGCCGCAAATTGACTCCTCGAGAACCCCGCTCTAACTTTGTCGGACAAAGGGACAGAATAGTCCCGCACAAGAGGAAACGGACCCATGAGACCCATCGCAGCCCTCGTGTCTGCGGCCGGCTTGCTGTCGGCTGCCCTGATCGCTCCCGCCTCCGCCCAGCAGACGCCGCTCAAGATCGGCGTACTCTCCGACTTCTCCTCGGTCTATTCCGACATCGGTGGCCAGGGGAACGTCGAAGCCACCAAGATGGCGATCGAGGATTTCGGTGGGCAGATGTTCGGCAAGCCGATCGACATGATCTCGGCCGACGTGCTCAACAAGCCCGACGTCGCCTCCACCATCGCGCGCAAATGGTGGGAGACCGAGGGCGTCGACATGATCATCGACATGCCCACATCCGCCACCGCGCTCGCGGTGATGGAGCTGTCGAAGCAATACGAGAAGGTTCTGATCGTCACCGACGCGGCGAGCTCCGACATCACCGGAAAGTCCTGCTCGCCCTACACCGCGCACTGGACCTATGACACCTACTCCAACGCCCACACCGTCGGCAGCGCCATCGTCAAGAACGGCGGCGACACCTGGTTCTTCCTCACCGCGGACTACGTGTTCGGCCATTCGATCGAGCGCGATACCGGCGACGTCGTGAAGGCGGCCGGCGGCAAGGTGCTCGGCAGCGTCAAGCACCCGCTCAACACAGCGGACTTCTCCTCCTTCCTGCTCCAGGCCCAGGCTTCCAAGGCCAAGATCATCGGGCTTGCCAACGGCGGCGGCGATACCATCAACGCGATCAAGCAGGCCGGCGAGTTCGGCATCGTCGCCGGCGGCCAGAACCTCGCTGCAATCGTGATGTTCATCTCCGACGTCCACAGCCTGGGGCTCAAGCTCGCGCAGGGCCTGATCATCACCGAGGCCTATTACTGGGATCTCAACGACAAGACCCGCGCCTTCGGCAAGCGCTTTCTCGAGCGCGTCAAGCGGATGCCGACCATGAACCAGGCCTCGACCTACAGCGCGACGCTGCATTACCTCAAGGCCGTGCAGGCCGCCGGCACCAAGGACACCAAGACGGTGATGGCCAAGATGCGCGAGCTGCCGGTGAAGGATGCTTTCACCGACAACGGCATCCTGCGCGAGGACGGCCGCATGGTGCACAGCATGTTCCTGTTCCAGGTGAAGAAGCCCGAGGAGTCGAAGGGCCCGTGGGACTATTACAAGCTGCTCGCCGAGGTGCCGGCCGACCAGGCCTTCCGGCCGCTGAAGGACGGCGGCTGCCCGCTGGTGAAGTGAGACAGGCGGGCGCGTAGCATCCTCGCGCGCGCCCCTCCCGCATTCAGAGCTTGTGGCCCTTCTGGCGCAGCGCCTCGATCAGGCGCTGCTTCAGCTCATCGGCGGCCTTCTGGCTGACGTCCTGGCTGACTTGGGCGCTCGCCTGCGCCAGTGCATCCGACTTCTCCAGAAATTTTTGGCCCGCAGGCTGGGCGTAGAAGGCTTCGATCTGGCGCAGTTCGTCCACCGTGAAACTTTGCGCGTAGAGCGCTGCGATCTGGTCGATCATCGACGCAACGAACGGAGCATAGATCTCCGAGCCCGGCGCCGTCAGCGCGTCGTAGTCGCGCTCGATCTCTGGCCTGTCCTGGGCGACCACGGGGCGGAGCTTGAGCAGCAGCTGCGGCAGCTGCGCGCGATACTGATCCGCGATCCTCAAGGTGACCACGAGCTTGCGCGCCGCGCTCATCGCCTCTGGCGAGGGCGCTTGCGCGAAGGCCCCGCAGGCCAGCAGCAGGAGGGCGCCGGCGATCGTCAACACAGGTTTGAACATGGCCCTCTCCACGAGAATACGGGCTGGCGATTGCATCAACGGGCTGCGGGCGTCGCGGCCGACGCGCTGTCCAGGGCGGTGTCGGCCTCCTCGACCTCCGTCACCTTCACGAACAGGTTGGGCACCCGCTCGGCGCGGTCGAGCAGCCAGGCCACGCCGACCATGATGACGATGCCGAGGACGGAGACGGCGAGCTGCTCCCAGACGCCCTTGGTGTACTGGGTCAGGATCCAGTGCGCGGAGAACGACAGGAATACGCCCAGGCAGAAGATCGGCAGCGAATGCTGGCCGCAGAGGATCACCGGACGCAGCCACGGCGTACGCAGCGCCCGCCATTTGCGCGAAATGAAATGCGTCACCCAGATCGCCAGCGCCAGGAAATGGGTGAAGCGCAGCATGTCGAGGTCGGTCTTGTCGATCGGGTAGATCAGCTTGATCATCCATTTCGGGATCAAGGCCTCGAGCGCGGGGATGTGCCAGGTCATCACGATCATCAGCGCGAACAGCAGCCAGGCCGCGGCCAGCGCCATCGCCGCCTTCGACCACACCAGGGTCGCGATCTTCTCGATCTGGCCGGTGCCGCACCAGGCCGCGAACACGAACATCAGCTGCCAGCAGAACGGGTTGAAGTACCAGGTCGTGCCGGGCGGATAGGAGGCGACGTTCCAGTCGAACCAGCGCGAGAGCACGTAGAGCACGACGGAGGCGGCGAGCGTCAGGTTCGGCCGGCGCACCAGGCACCAGACGATGAAGGGCGAGGCGAACACCAGCGTGATGTAGAGCGGCAGCACGTCGAGATTGACCGGCTTGTATTTGAGCAGGATCGCCTGCCCGATCAGCTCGTCCGGATGCGCGAGGAAATTGAACACGTTGAACTCGTGCTCGTACATCGGATTGTCGAAGCGGCGCGCGGTGCGGGCGATCTGCGCCGTGAACAGGAGGAACAGCATGATGTGCGCGACATACATTTCGGCCGCGCGCCGCCACAGCCGCTTGACCGCTGCGAGAAACCAGCCGCCGGCAACGATCGGCCCGTAGATCCAGCCGACGAGGTAACCCGAGATGAAGACGAAGAACTCGGCGGCGTCGCTGAAGCCGTAATTGCGCAAGGTCAGCCACGCCACGACGTCGTGCGGAATGTGGTCGAGGAAGATCATCCACAACCCGATGCCGCGAAACAGGTCGAGCCGCAGGTCGCGCTCGACCGGCGCCAACAGAGCTGACTGGTCCCGTGCGATCATGGCCCCGCCTCGCTTGCTGGGCGTCGCGCCAATGCGGCGCCGAAAAATCGGATGCTAAAAAATCGTGATCAATACGTCACCTAACCCTGCGGCTAGCGCACCAACGGTAGCCGACCTTGACGCCCGCGCAAGGGATTTTGTGGGCGCGGCCGCGGCCGTCACGGCGGCCTCCGCCTTGCGCCGCACAAGCGGCCGCTGCCGCCCTGATGCCGGCCAGCCCCGGAGCGGGGGTCGGTCGAGGCCCGGCAGGAGACCTCCGGGAAATAAGCCAGGCTTCGAGGCCATCATTCTCCGACCTGACCCGGGCCGACACTTTGCCGGCCCGCGTTTTTGTTGCGCCTCTGGCAAAGGCAATGACTACGCGCTGCGCGCCACAACGTGTCGTGCCTGTCCTATCCGCCGTCACGGGCCTGTCGCACGAAGATGATCCGCTATCTCTGATTGCGCACGAGTCGCCGTGTCGAAGCGGCCGACGCGCTCGTTGGGAGGAGCGGCCGATGCCCGTTGGACTGCTGGAAGTCGAAGGCACCATCGATGTCAGCCAGTTCTGGCCGGAGGGCCGGTCGGACGCCGACACCACAAAGGTGATCGTGAACGTCGCGCCCGACGCGATCCGCTTCCGCAAGAGCGACACGGCGCCATTCCATCCGACCCACGTCTTCGACAACGCCAAGGTCAAGGGCCGCACCTCGACACCCCCGATCAAGAACGGCAAGCTCACGATTCGCCTGCAGGGCATCGATGCGCCCGAGCTGCACTATATGCCGTCACCGCTCTCGACCGCCGAGAAGAAGAGGCTCACCGATGCCAAGAAGCAGGCCTATCACGAGGTCACCCATTCCTACCGGCAATTCCTCGGCGCCACCGCGAGCAAGGCGCTGCATGATTTCCTCAGCGGTCCCGGCGAATCGGCGCTGGCCTGCCGGGTGTTCACCCATGTGGATGCGCCGAACGAGGTGTTCGACACCTATGGCCGGCTGGTCGGCGACATCGAGGTGACGGTCGGCGGCAACAAGGTCGACATCAACCACTGGCTGGTCGAGCAGGGTTTTGCCTATCCGACTTTTTACTCGTCGATGAACGACGACGAGATCAAGGCCTTCCTGGCGCTGGCCAAGACCGCGCGAGCAAAGAAGCTGCTCGTGTGGAAGCATCTCGCCAAGACGATCGGTGCCTTCGACTTCGACCTGCGCGAGCCCAAGAAGGGCGAGACCGATGTGCTCGCAACCGACAAGGGTCCGGTGATCCTGCCAAAGCTCTACCGCCGCTGCACCAACTGGTCGGCCCGCAAGAAGGCCAAGGTGACGAGCCAGAATTTCCAGAAATTCCTGAGCGAAGGATCCGGCGGCAAGCCCGACACCTGCTACGAGACCACCGACTTCCTGGACAATGGCGTGCACTCGGCGACGCCAAAGAATTTCGCGGACTTCGTCGAGGGCGGCAAGACGATCAAGTTTCAGCCTGATAGCCTGGTGTTCGGCGAGGCGCCGTCGACGCTGGTCGGCGCGGACGGGAAGCCGATTACGAAGTTCTGAGCGGTGGGGGCCTCCAGCGCGGCATGTTGCCCGGCGTCCCGCACCTTGCGCCAGCCCAACTTCTCAGGGCTGCAGGACATGCGTCTCCGCACGCGTGACGGAGCCGCCGAGCAGACAGCCGACGGGCCTGTCGCCGGCGAAGCCGAGGCGCACCCCGATCTCGGACAGGGCACCCATCGCCCGTCCCTGCATGATGGTGATCCGCGCGCTGTTGCGCTCCACAAGGCCGTTCCTGAGCAGTCCGAACGCGAGCGCGGCCGCGGCGATCCCCGTGGCCGCATCTTCCGGGTAGCCCGACGATTTCGGGAATTGCCGCGCCTCGAAACGTCGTTCGCCCTGCTGCTCGATGGCATAGGGATAAAGGCCGGTGGACCCAATCCGGCCGCAGCACGCCTCGATCTGCGCAGGCGCCGGCACCAGCGCGTTGAGCTCGCGGACGCCTTTCATCGGGATCAACGTCTTCACGCGCGACGTGACCGCGTTCTGGATGGGCAAGTCGAGCAGATCGCTGCGCGACAGCTTGAGCGCCGACAGCACGTCCTCCTCGTCGGCACGCGAGAGATCGACGACCTTGCCGGCCGGCTGGCTGATCTCGACAGAAGGCTCGCCCGAGCCAGCGCGATCGACATAGCCCGTCACCGGCCCACTGCGCGTCTCGATGCGGACCTGCTCGCCGGGCAAGCGCCCCTTGGTCGCAAGCACCCACAGCGCGCCGATCGTCGCGTGGCCGCACATCTCCATCTCGTGCCGCGGAACCCAGAACCGGAAGACATAGTCGGACTCGGGCCCTGATGCCGGCAGGACGAAGCCCGACTCGTGCCCGAAGTGCCGCGCCACCGCCTGCATGCCCTCACCTGCAAGATGCGACGCATCGATCACGATGGGGCACGGGTTGCCGCCGGCGCCTAAGTGGGTGAACACGTTGACAAGCTCGATCTCGATCATCGGATCACTCACGTCATGGAATGGCGCGACGGCGGCGGTCGCGGGTCCGGGGCATTAAAATGCAAAAGTCCTCGAAATCGAAACGATTTCGAGGACTTATTGCGTCCTTGGTTGCGGGGGCCTGCAGCGGACGTCACGCAGACCTTCTCCGATTGTGATCTCACGGGCGTTATAGTGACTTAGGCGCTGACCTCTGCTCTTTCCTCGCTAGCCGAAGTCGCGTCCAGCTGGGACGACGTAGCCCAGGGGCCACTAACCGACGATCGCCGCGCTCGTCTCTACTTCAGCACAAATCCAATCCTTGAACGCCGAGATTCCAGAATGGTTCTCGGCTCTTGGCCGATGGACAAGGTAGTAGGCAAGCTCGCAGTCCAATGCCTCTCCGAAGGGACGTATCAAACGCCCCGCCGCCAAATCCAGAGCCACCAACGTAGTGCGGCCCAAAGCGACACCACTGCCATTCATTGCTGCCTGATAGGCTGCTGCCGAGTCGTTGATTTGCAGCCCCCGCTCACAATTGATGTCGGAACAACCTGCCGCCTGCAGCCATGTGCGCCAAGTCGGAAATGCGCTTTCAAACGCCATCGAGCGATCATGAATCAGGGTGTGATGCTTGAGATCCTCCGGGCCTTGCAGGGGATGGAGCCCTTTGACCAAGGCAGGGCTGCATACGGGAAAGAAAGCGTCCCGTAACAAGAATATGGATTTGAGGCCGGGCCAACTGCCACCACCATAACGGATACCGACATCCATCCGCTCGGCGGTAAAATCGACGAGGCGGCCGCTGGTATCGATAAGCAAATCGTAGAGCGGATGATTGGCCGCAAAACGCTCGACGCGCGGCAACAGCCACTTGTCGGCAAAGGCGGGCGGCACGGTGAGGCTGATGGTGATCTGGCCGCGCGATGCTTTCAGGCGCTCATACGCCACCGTCAGATGATCGAACCCGGCCTGCAGATCCGGCAGCGCGGCGCGGCCGGCCTCGGTCAACTCCAGTCGTGCGGGGCCCGCCTGCGAACGATGAAAAAGCTCAACTCCGACGGCGGCTTCCAGACCGCGGACAAGGCTGCCAACCGCGGCCGGCGTCACGTTCAGCTCATCGGCGGCGGCGACATAGCTGAGGTGGCGTGCTGCCGCTTCAAAAGCACGAAGTGCGTTTAAGTGATTGGGCGCTCTCATGAGTTTCCGGACAAGGTTTTCTATGCCGCCAACGCAGATCATCTCTGTTGTGACAGGGAAGGTCAACAATCATGGTGCTGCTCACGGATCGCGCGCTCCGGTTACGACCGTCAACAAAACCTTCGGACCAGGAGAAGATCATGAAACTGTCAAATAAAATCGCCCTCGTCACGGGCGGCACCTCGGGTATCGGCCTCGAAGCTGCGAAGCTGTTTCGCCAGGAAGGCGCCAACGTCATCATCGTCGGGACAAATCAGGTCCGGCTCGAAGCGGCAGCAGGTCAGATCGGCGACGGCGTCACAGCACTACGTGCCGACGTGACCAAGTCTGGGGATGTCGAAAGCGTTGTCAGTCAGATCCGCGAAAAGTTCGGCCGCATTGACGTCGTGTTCGCCAATGCCGGTATGGGCCTGGCGGCGCCGCTCGAAGCCGTCACTGAAGAGCAGATTGACACTCAGTTCGACGTGAACTTCAAGGGTGTGTTCTTCACCGTTCAAAAGGCAGCGCCGCTGCTCGCCAAGGGTGGCAGCATTGTCGTGACGACGTCGTTCCTGAACGAGGTCGGCACACCCGGCCTGTCGATCCTGTCGGCTACGAAGGCAGCTCTGCGCTCGCTGGTTCGATCGTTGGGTGCTGAGCTTGCGCCACAGGGCATTCGCGTGAACGCTGTTAGCCCCGGACCGATCAGTACGCCATTTCACAGCAAGCTTGGACTTTCCAGCAAGCAACTCGATGAAACTGCCTCGGCGATCGAAGAACAGGTCCCTCTTCATCGCTTCGGCGAACCCGTAGAAATAGCCAGGGCGGCACTGTTCCTCGCGAGCGATGATTCCGCATTCACGACGGGATCGGAGCTGGTCGTCGACGGTGGCATGTCTCAGCTTTAATTTCACGAGGAAGCGACGCCTGCTAGGGATCACAAGCCGAAGATGGGATGGCTGGAGTCCAAAGGAATTGCGGTGATAGGGCACTCAACTGGCTACCGGATCACCGCTCGCTCAACCGCCTGGTCGGTAGTTTGCAGCCGGACACCTGCTCGGACGCGACAGCAGTGTGCCAGCTGGCTCAACACACAACGCCAAAACAAAAATGGCCCGCTTCAAGCGGGCCATTTTCGTATCGGATCCGGTAAAATCCGAATTTGGTTGCGGGGAGACGCAACCACCGATACCAACATTCAATTGAAGTTGCGATCTGATCGAGGCTGCCTACTGCGTCCCGAACGAAAAGATCAATAAAAACAATGAAGTTTGCTCGCGATTGACCACCTTTACGATCGTTCATTGATGGCATTTCGGTGGTCAATCGGTGGTCAGCTTATCTGATGAGAGGCGCAATCTAGGCCCGACGTTTCCGGATCCTGCGCATCAGAAGAGCGTTCCCTTCACACGGGAGAGGTCCAAGGTTCGATCCCTTGTGCGCCCACCATTAAAACCTCTGAAAACGCAGCGCTTTCTGAAAATTCGCCTTCGTGCCTATCCGGCAGTTACAGGCACGAAAAAGCAGAACTAAGCAGCAACAGGCGGGGAAAGATCGGGGAATTTGTTCGCCTCACGTTCCTCGCTACAGCAGCCTCATCCCAGCTTCTTCGTCCCATTCGAGCTCGCACAGCACCTCCGCTTCTACGGAGATGTCGCTATAGAAGTTCTCTTTGCCTGCTCCGCGAGCATTCGCCGAGCGGCGTCTTCTGCCTCCGCCCTAGAGTTATGCCGCTCGTGGAAGGAATCCAAGAAGAAGTGGCGTTGATCGAAGCTGGCCTCGAAGAGCTTGCGCCCCGCCCGGATCACTGCCGGATGACCAGTGGAATACACGTCGTGGTGAGGGGGATTAGTCATTGTCGAACGGTCGGCAAGGCCGCCTGGTGGCGGCGAACGCTCTCGGCATCACCGTGCCGCCCTTGCTGCCGTGCATGAGGCCGGAGATAGCCCGTGGCTGATTTTCCCCCTTGGCCGCGCAGGGTCCGCTTCCTAGGCTGAGCGGAAAGCCATCAGGGAGACGCCGAAGGCAGCTCTTGACCCTTAGCACACTACGCCTTGGCAGGCGATGGACGAAGCCTGACGTATCGGCCTGCAGCTCAGTGTCCTGATCTTCCCGGCATCATCAAAGTCCAAGACGGCCTGCACGACGTTTTCCCGGCTGACGTACGAAATTGTTGCGCCCCCCTCCGAGGGCTGAAGATTGTCCAGCTCGGCAGCTTGGTGTTCTTGCAGATGGATGGCCCAGTAGCCACGCAGGTTTTGTCTCCCGGAGATCGCCAACTGGTCACAATCGCAGTAGACCACGGCATCTTCGGCGTACATTTCGAGTAGTGTTTCGATATCGCCGGCGCGGTAGGCATCAAGCCAGTCGACGGCGGCGGCCATCGGGTCAAAAGACATACAAGCACCTCCCGCGCCAGACACAGAGATTTGGCTAGGTACCCAGCTAAATCTCTTCGCCAATCGACTCGCGAAGTGTTTGATCTTCACTCGGCCAAGCCTAAATGCCGAATGCCTAAGGGCGGATACTTATCCGCTGGTGATGGCCATTCGAATCTGAAAATGCGTGTTCGAGATCGGGGTCTAAAAGTACACTGTACGCCGGGAAACGGTGGCAATAGGCTTGGACCGACTGCGATTCAAAACCAACCAAGGATCAATGACGACTACGCCCCCATTGACGCGAGAAGCATATCTTAAACGTTGCAAGGAAAACGCGCTCGCGCTTCTGAGCGTTGGCCGAATACGAGAGGCGGTTTCTTCGATGATCGTGGACATGCGCGAGAGCCCGAGCGGCGGACTACCTCGTGAAATCCACGCATTCGGCATCGCCGCCGCGGCGGCTGGCGATACAAGGGCCGTGCGAGCATACATCGAAGGCTTTATCTGATAGCCGTTCGGCGTCCCGCTCTATGTCCGTCTTGGCCCCAAGCAGCAGTATGGTCAGCTATTCCGTCGCTGTAGGGCGTAACGACGCGCTGATCCGCGGTAGCGTTTGTAAGTCATGCCTAGGGTCGAGTCATAGGTGCAACCCGATAATAAACCGGATGGCAAAGAAGGAGCCTGCGGCGACTGTAGCGGTCGCACTAATCGCGACAGCGATTCTCCAAGTCTCGTCCAATTCAGCCTCCCCGTGGAGGCCCCAGCATCGGGCCGGGGGGCATGATGATGCTGGGGCCTCCGAATAGGCTCTTGCCTCGTGGGACTGAGGCCGTCGCCGGAGACACAAGCTGATCTCCCAGCCGCTGTTCCATCCCTTGCCCATTATCCCGCATGTGTTGCCCAAAATCCCACAGGTCGGCTGACAAAGAGATGACCGCCAAGCGTCGCGCTGGTACGAGCCTGCAGCCGGGCCGCGATGCTCCACATGATTAGGGGCGCACGCGATTTGGCTACAACGGGAACCCGCCGGGTGAATCGGGGTCGACGGTCTAGCCATGTCACACCTTCTCGGTGATAGTCTTACCCCTAGTTCTTTCGGAGTAGCGTCATGTTCCGTTTTTCTGAGGAGTTGCGATAAGCCGCGCTGTTGGGCCTTGGCGCTTATGGCTTTCTCCAACTGCCGATGTAGCGGCCCGCTAACGTCAATCGGCAGGCGCTTGCTTTCTGGCTTTTGGTCACGGGTGCTACGCTCGTCATCATCGGCATCATCGGTGTGCTCGTCCGCCGAAAGCAGGAGGAAGAAGCAGATGCGGTGCCGGACACACCAGTCCAGACACCCAAGACGCAGATGCCGCCCTTACCGAAACTCCTCGACTCGAGAGGGAAGACGTCCACAAGTGAAAGCGCGCGCGGGCCGGCGAGCTCTGAGGCACTGCATAGAGCACCATCATACGTGATGATGCAGTCCCCAGAAGGCGACGAGCGGTGGGCCGCGCCCCAGTCGCAGCTCAAAAGGAAAAAGCCGCCGGCCTGGCTGCACGGGTCTCAATGCCCATGCGTACCGCGGTACTCGTCACCACTCCGCGACGAAGTAATTCTAGTGACCGGTGGTTGTCGCGGGGTCACGTGCCAATTTCCCCTCAACGCGGTTGCGAGCCGACTTCGAGGGCGGAGAGGCCGATGAAGTCCCGGACGTCTCGCGTCGAGACCGCCTGTGACCGAGAAACCTCGTTTCACTCGGCATGCGCGAGCGAACCGGCCGAGGCCTCGGGCCGTTTCTCCATGGTGAGGCAGAACGAGCTCGTGAGACAGTAGGCGGCTACGCGGTTGCCAAGAAGCAGCCGTCCGGCGGATCTTAAGGTGTTGAATGAATGCCATCGAATGATGGGATTGTCGAAGCCCGCCTGAGCAAGATGCCGCGCCCACAACTGTGGCGACTGGTGCTTGTGCCACTCTATCGTGGGCATGAACGGATTCTTTAGGCGCAAGTCGCCAAACAGGTTTCGCCGAGCGCAGTCAACAACGATGAGTTTTGCGTTGGGACGTGCCAAGGAGGAAAGCTTTCCAAACAACTGCTGATACGAGCGCTGCGCTTCGCGATCGCGAGCCAGTTCGATGCACGCGGCTTCGTCCAGGTGATTGATCGATGCGTGCAGGAGTAAAATGTCAAACGTGCCATCGCCGGGGTCATAGTCCTGCAGCCGGCTAGGAAGCAGTTGCACCTTTGTTTGGCCAAGGACGGAGGCAGTGCGCTGGAACGCAGCGCTTGTGCCAGTGGTCGAACCCGCGATCTCCGGTTCAAGGCAGATGACTTTTTCTGCTCCTGAACATGCGGCGTAAAGCGACAGCATCCCATCGCCTCCGCCAATATCGAGCATCGTCTTGCCTTTGAAATCGATTCCTTCAAAAAGATAGTTTACATAGAAACGGTGATTTCCGCGGACCATCCCGCTTTCTGCGGTATTGAAGTAGCGGTCGAATGATTTCGGATCGGGTCGCTGCATCGTTCTCTCGCATCATAAATAGCGGCCAACACTGGTAATCGCGACAGTTTGACGCATTCTAGCGCTCGTAAGTTGAGCTTGAAGCCAATCATTGGAGGTAGTCCGTTGGCACCAGGTTTGCCCGCGGCGTTGTTGTTTTTGGGATTGCGTCAACCTGGGGCTGGCGTGGCTAAGGCCCTCTCTGCACCTCGTAAGACGCCCCCATGACCGCACTCAGGCGCCGTCACAGGGACAACCCGCACGGGGAGACCTGGCTGATCTATTTCGACGACGTCCGCGTCGGCGGGTCGGCGAGCGCGCCGGCGTGCGCGTTCACGCCGATCAATGGGCATGGTCCTTCGGCTTCTGTCTGGGTATGGAGCCGGGCACGCAGCGGGGCGGTATCGCCTCGAGCTTCGATGCCGCCCGCGAGGACTTCGAGGCCGCATGGTCCGCCCTGCTGCCCATCATCCCTGACACCGCCTTTGCCGAATGGCGTAGCGATCGCGACTGGCGCGCCGAGGTGGCGCAGAAACGCGCCCGCGGCGAGAAGCTCGCGAGCGAGATCATCCGGAGAACCCTGATGCGCTGTCCCTGCGGCACCACGTTCGACAGCTGGAAGCCCGATGAGAGCTACCCGCACCGGGCCCACATCTATGCCGCGCAGACCGAGGGAAAGGTTCGCTAGTGAAACATCTTGACGCCCGCCCCTACTCCGACCCCGAAGCCGCCGCGCGCAAGCTGGTTGAGATTGCCGCCGCCACGCCGGCCGTGCAGGATGGCCGGATCTACATCGAGCGGATCAACGCGCAATTCGTGGCCTTCTTGAAGGGCAGCCGTGGGCATCCGGAGTTCGGGAACGGCCTCCGATACGCCGTCGAGCATGGTTGGCTCGAGCTGCACGAGAGCGGCACGTATGTTCGCTTGCTCCAGCGCGAAGACCTGCTCGCTGGACAGCAGAAGCCGGACTAAACGTAGGAAAGGCGCGAAATCGTCCTATAGCTTGGCACGCCATCGACTTGAAGCTGCCGATCCATGCTGTCCAGTGCAGCTGGCTGAGCTGCACGAGAGCGGAACTTACGTCTGCTCAACAAACACGGAGCGCGGCCTCTCTGAAGGATGCTGCTCTAATTAGGACACCCGCAGATTAAATTTCGGACACTCTATCACTTGAGACTCGGGGAGCGAATCGCGGGCGAGACGCTGTCAACCGGCGTGCCGCGTTGAGTATGGTGCGTCGGGCGGTCTCGGTGCGTCTCGGTCCAGCCCCGGAGATGCCCGGGGCCGTTCGTACCCGCAGAGGGAAATTAGGACACCCGATGTCGCCGGATTTCGCCCGGCTGCATGTTCAATGAAGCGGTCAGGTCCGCATCCAACTCCCGTTCAACGAGGCTCGCCGCCCAGCCTTCGGGAATGGCGTCGAGCACTCGATCCACAGCAGCCCCTCGCTCCGTCGCTGCCAGCCAGAGCTGGCGTTCGCCGCTATCGGTTGTGACCCGAACCAAATAAACCCGTTGCATCCCGTACAGGTAACAAACGGGGCGTACGTTTCTAGAGCTGAGCTTATTCCGGAGGCTGAAAGCCGGGGGACTTCAGCCGATCGCTAATGTGCGCGCCGGTTTCCGCAATGCTGGCTCGCTTTTGAGAAGAGCTTCCCGCTCTGGCCCGGCGGGCAACTGGCTGGCCTGCTCTTTCAGCCGAGCGGTTTGCTCGGCCATCCGCTCTTCAAGGGATCGGGTCTGCTTCACTCGACGGCGATGCAGGGTCATCGCGAGCCTCTTAGAGCCGTTGTCGATGACATCCTAACAGAAAGACGTACAGTCACTTTCGAGAACAAACTGAATCCGCCGACTGAGCCTTCCTACTCTTTAAGCGGCTCGGGATGCCAGACGACCGGGACCGGCGCTCTCAACAATTCCTCGGAGCGCGCCAGCGCCTCCCATGACCGACGCAACATCTCGTGCGTCGTGTCGTCTTTGGCCTGGTGTCTTTCATCGCAGGCTTTCAGGCAGTGACGCAGCCATTCCCAGTCGCTTGGCAACATTGGCGCCTCTCCCAGGTGCTTACCCGAAGAGATCAACTCAGGCTACATCGGCCGGTTCCGAGGGGTCCCAGACGACCTTCCCGCATGGGCATTCGTAGACCCTGACAACCCCTCCCTTCTTGGAATCGAACATGGAGGCCACAAGGCGTGGCGTGGCCGAGCAGGTCGGACAGCAAGGCCGGGAAGATCGGGCGGCTGCGTTGGCGTCGTCCACGGCTTACTTCCATTCCTAGTAAGCCGCTCACGCTGTACCAAAGTGTACATACCTCAAAACACATAGGCTAACGGAACCGCGATGGAATCCGCGGTGACCACGTGCTGAAGGTTAGTTCTCGTCGAACCTTGGCCTTCGAGCTTTCTCTGCCATGGCCATCCACTCTTCCGCCAGTTTCAGCCACGCCTCTTTGTCCGCTCGACGCTTCGCTTTTTGAGCTTCATCGAGGCAGTCCTTTGCTTGCCGGAGGTATCTAACAGCGTCCTCTTCCGTGACCCAAAAATGCACCGGAAGACCGAAAGTGCCCTGGCTGGGTAAGATGAACTGCGGTCGTCATCACCACCGCTTAACCTGAAGCGGCGAAAAGGACAGCCTGGGACGGGTAGGCGTCGTATTGAGGTTGTAGAGCCCGCCCATTGCCGCCAGCCCCGGGCGGTGCCCTCCCTGCGGCCTGGCGCTGTCGCGGCTGCACTCCGAGCCGGACATCACGACCTCGCCTCCAGCTGCGCAGACGGCCCACTTCCATCGGCCGCGCCCGCGTCGCTTCAACACGACATCGAAGCCCGCGTAGTTATCTTCGCCGGTTCGAGTGTTCATGCCGCGATCCGTCCCGGCAAGCCGCCCTGGAGCTGGTCCAGAAGCCGCTGCTCGCGTTCGATCCGGCTCCGGTAAAGTTCTCGCTTCTTCTCGGTCTTGGCGCGGGCGAGCAGCAGCCGGTAGTGGGCGATGACCTTCTCGCTGCCGCGGATCAGCAGGTCCCTGACGTCGGTCATGACGCCGCCCCCGCGGTCGCAGGCGAGCACTGCCTCTGGAGCTTGGTGAATGCGATGGGGAAGGTTTCGGTCGTCAACGCCTCCAGCGCCGAACTCTCCTCGGAGAGACGCCGTTCAATGAACTGGCGCTCGAGATCTGAGAGTCGAGTCTTCAGAAGTCTCCGATAGCGGTGGATGTTGTTGCGGTGCGCGCGAATGCCGGCAAAATCTTCATCGATCATCATCGCCACTCCTGACGGTCTTTAAGGTCCTTTTTTGCGGTTCGAAAAACGGGAAATCGAACTCCCGCCGGAAAAATATTCGGCGCGAAATCTCTGTCAAGATTGTAGTGGTGCAGTGCGCCAAACTTGAGCGGTGGCGTGTAACCAATCCGCAAGCTAAAAAAATTTCGGCGCCCCCCTTGAATCGCCCTTGGGTTTTTCTAAGGCGTTTTTCGCCGCGAGAGCGGTGTGCCGGGCGCCGTCACGGGTCCGGCGCGGGCGCCGGCTGGGTACCAGACCCGCTCTGACCCTGCCTTGCGCTCCTTGTATCCGGCTTGCTCTTTGGAGGACTTGGACATGAGGACCACCTTCGACTTCGCGCCCCTGTGGCGCTCCACCATCGGCTTCGACCACTTGGCCGACCTCGTCGACAGCACGCTGCGCCAGCCGAGCGAAGACCACTATCCCCCGTACAACATCGAGCGCACCAGCGACGACCACTACCGGATCTCGCTGGCCGTCGCCGGGTTTGGCGCCGACGACATCGCCGTGACTGCCGAACAGAACGCGCTGACCATCGAGGGCAGGAAGCCCGAGAAGGCGGCCGGCGAGTACCTGTACCAGGGTATCGCTGCGCGACCGTTCCGGCGCGTGTTCAACCTAGCCGATTACGTCCAGGTGAAGGATGCCTGCTTCCGCGACGGACTACTGATCATCGATCTGGTCCGCGAGGTGCCGGAAGCCATGAGGCCGCGCCGGATCCAGATCGGAAGTGGCGCCTCTACCGCCTCGCACATCGAACAGAAGGCGGCCTGAGGCCGGCCAAGGTTCGACGGCGGAGCGCGGCGCGCGCAAGCCCGGCCGCGCTCCCTGGCTCATGCAACGAGGGAGAAAAACCATGGCAGTTCGTGATCTCATCCCCTGGCCCAGAAACCAGGAGGTCGCGCCGGCGCGCGGCACCCGCGATCCGTTCATGACGCTTCACCGCGAAATGAACCGGCTCTTCGACGATGTCTTCCGCGGCCTCGGGGGCACAAGCCTGTCTCCGCTCATCGAGGGGCAATTCAGTTGGCCCAAGATCGAGCTCAGCGAGACCGACAAGGGGCTGACGATCTCTGCCGAGCTCCCGGGCATGACGGAGAAGGATGTCCAGATCGAAATCGCGAACGGGATGCTGACCATCCGCGGCGAGAAGAAGGGCGGGCGCAAGGAGGAAGGCAGATACTTCACCGAGCGTTACTACGGCTCGTTCGAGCGGCAGATAGTCCTCGAGGACGTCGAGGAAGACAAGGCCGAGGCCTTGTTCAAGGACGGCGTCCTGACGATCTCGATACCAAAGTCCGAGAATCCGCGCGCGGGCGTCAAGCGCATCGCGATCAAATCGCAGTAAAGACCCGGGCGGCGGTCGACGCCGCCCGAACTCACCGAAGACCCTCCGAGGAAGGAGCGTAAAGGGAGGCATCGATGACAAAAGCTGGCACGAACGCAGGCAATCTCAATCCCCTCTTCCATCCGGCGGCGCACTATGCGTCTCCGGAAGATATCCTGAACGATCCGGAGCTCTCCGCGCCGGAGAAGCGGATCATCCTGTCGTCCTGGGCGTCCGATATGTTCGCCGTCGAGTCCTTTCCCGCCTTGCGCGAGGTACCCGGCGTGAGCCACGCCATCCGGCTCGCCGACATCCTCGCCGCGCTGCGGCGGCTCGACCGCGAAGACGACGACCCGCCGCCTGGCGGAGTGCCGATGCGGCGGCGGCGGCCTTGGGCCGCCGCGCTACGGAGGTCGGCATGATATTCACGCAGGCCGTCATGACGATGGTTCTGATCGGGCACGCTTCGGCGACATGGGCCGTTCCGTTCGTCGCAGTATGGGCAGGGGCTTGGGACCGATAGGCTCCGCATTATCCTGAGCCCGACCGTTTCCGTCTGCGCGCTCACGCATATCCTGGGCGCTTCAATCCCATCGCATGTTCCTTCTGCTGACGAATTGATTGTACGTCGGCGTGCAGACAGCCGCAGAGACATAAGTTTATTTCCGGCTTAGACCTTTGAATGAGCTGGCGCGGAGCAGCCCTTCGGAAGTTATGTCGCGATACTCGATTTCAGCAACAAACTTCGGCTCGACCCAAGTGGCTTTGGGCTTTTTGAGTTGCTTACTCAATCTACTCTTGGGGCTGACTACAGTATCGAGTGCATCCCTGATCTTGCGCGAGGTGGTTCGGCTCCATCCCGTGCCGACCTTGCCCATATAGCGCAGCTCCTTCCCTTCCTGTTTGCCGAGATAGAGAGCGGCAACACCGGTGGGATCTTTGTAAAGCCGACGACGGGGAATTTTCCCTTCTGAACGGCCTTGATCTTCTGCCACGTTTCAACCCGCTCCGATCGGTAAAGAGCATCCACTCGTTTGGAGATGATGCCCTCGTACTTCAGCCTGCTGGCTGCCTCGAACAGCGCCTGCCCGTCACCTTCATGGTGTTCGCTGTAGAGAATAGGATCCTTAATCTCGTTGCTCTCGATTAGCTCCTTGAGCAGCTCCTTACGCGCAAGCTGGGAAAGCTTCCGGAGATCGTGGCCATCAAGCCAAAGGAGATCGAAGGCGAAGTAAACTAAGCGATCCTGATCGCCTCTGGCGAGGTCGGCCTGCAGCTCGGAGAAGTTGGGTCGCCCCTCGTGGATAACGACGACCTCGCCGTCAACGATGGCCTGACCTTGGATATCGAAGGCGCCGGGGGATGACGGAGAATTTGTGAACCCAGTGGTGGCCGTTGCGCGTGTAGGCGCGGCGGTCATCGCCATCGACGTGGCAGTCACTGAACAGCCATCGGTGTCCGGGTGACAGCCTACCACAAGGTTACCAAAGGTTGCAAATACCTGTCGCGAGGGGCTACAGTCCACTAGGGGACCGCCCGCGTAGCTAGGGGAGGATTCCATGAGACGATTGTCCGTGATCTTGAGCCTGCTGTTGCTAGCGCCAAATCGGAAGAAAGATCTCGTGCTAGTCTTCGGCCTGGTGTTTGCCTTGTTTGGGTCACCCCCCGGCCTCTCCCAACAGAGCCTGTCCAATAACGCTCAATCCGGTGCAGCCGACCAGCCAACCCAGTCGGGCACGCCGGCTCGATCCATGAGCGAGTCCGATATGCTGGACCGACCCACTGCTCACGGACGCTTTGGTCCTGAGAGACTTTCCAAGGGTGAACTGGCCAAGGAGGTCGCGGCCCAAAAGCGCGTGGCCACCTATTTTCATGACAAGGTGACGACCCGTCTCAAGAGTTGCTGGGACTCTCTCAAAGGAACGGGCGATATCAGGATGGAATACACCTTCGCGAGGCGGGACAAGTACTGGATGCCTGAAAAGGTGATTCTGGCCCATTCGACGGTGCTTGACCATGAGCAGAACCACGCTGCTCTCAAGTGCATGCAGGACGCCGTCAAGGACACACCCCTCCCGATCGATTCCGGCGATGCCGACACAAAAGATTTCTTCATCTCGTGGTCTTGGCCGGTGCCCATGCCCAAAGACGCAGAGCAGCAGTATCAAACGATGCAGCGCTCGAATGGCGGCGTTGGTGGCGGGGGGTGTGACGGGCGCGGTACTCCGCCGAGGTGCAGCCGCTGCGTCGGCGAGGGATCATGCGCAAGCTGCGTGAGCGTTTGCGTCGGGTACCCAAGCTGTGGCTTTGCGTCCAGCGGGGGCGTGAGGGTCGGCTGCTTCAACGATCCACCTACTCAATGCGTTTCCGGGGGCGCAGGTAGCGACGTATCCAGCGGTGTCGTCATATATTGAGACGAACGACCGAGCTTGGTTGCGATGATGTCTTCGGCCCTTCATCGGCGCGAATTTGCGGCGTGCCATCGCTCGCATAAGGTTGCCGAATGCACATGTACAGCTATGTCTGAGTTGGGTCAAAATGCAAAGAACGCAGAGTGAGCAAATTCCGCTCTGCCGCAACGAGCGGATCTCCGTCAGCCGAGGCGCAACTTCGCTGATGGGCCATGAACGGACTCATGCGCTGCAACAAACCACGAGTGCAGCCTGCTCGCAGGGTTGATGTAACCCTTACCGGAGCTGTCAGCGGGACATGCCGAAAACCATCGCCAACGTGTTTGACGTCCTGGCGAATCTGAACGGGCAGTTGACGCCGTTTTACAGCTCGGGGCACCTTTTCTATGCTTGTGGAGCCCTCTTCAACTCGCCGCCTCCCGCCAGGCCTTCGCAAGGCGGTTTCTGATCTCTTGATTTGTATATGGGGTTAGCTTGCGGATATGCTCCTCAACGAGCTGCTGGTTGCCACCCTTCAAGATCTTGGCCAACGGCTCACCTTTCTCTAAGGATATGTTCATCTCCTGCGCCGCCTCGTCTTGCCGACCAAGCTCACTGAGGACAGCCACGAGGTACGAGCGGGCCGGCCTAAAATTTTCGTTTTTGCTGAGGGCCTCCCGAAGGTGTGTCTCGGCCTCCTCAAAACGTTGCCTGCTGGCGTTGGGGTCCTGTGCTGAGGTCAGGACGCCCCAGACGTAATAAGCCTGGCCGCGGTAGAAGGCGTAGTAGAACGGATATATGGGATTGCGGTCGATAGCTGCTTGCGACTTGCGAAGCGCTTCTTCCGGTTTACCCAAATAGACCAGCACTTGCGCCCATAAGGAATAGCCATCCGCGTAGTTGGGATTGCGTTGGACCGCCTCCTCTGCCGCCTGAAGGGCCTCTTGTTGTCTCTCTCTGTACAAGAGACACCGGCCCATTGTTTCGAGAGCAAATGGCAACGAAGGTTTAGGTTCGAGCTCCCTTCTCGCCAGCTCAACCGCCTTTTGCGCCATGCGAAATTCCAGCTCCTTTGAAGATTCGGGGTCCTGAGTCCAACTCCCATTGGAATCTGTCCGATGGGTGGAGGCCAGATTCGCGTACGCCCTTGCAAACTCCGGGTCCAGGCCAATAGCTTTCTCGAAAAGGTCCCGCGCATGCGCATTGTCCGTGGGTGTGAAGCGTCGATAGAGCTCTGCCCCGCGCATGAAATACTCCCAAGCCACCTCACTGCTCGTGTATGGTCGTCCCATGTGCTTATCCTCCTCGTTTGTTAACGTCACTGCCAACGCACTCGTGATCCTCCGGGCGATCTCCTCTTGCACGGCAAAGACGTCCTGTAAGTCCCGGTCGTAATACTGGGCCCACATGTGATAACCCGTGTTGGCGTCGATTAACTGTGCCGTGATCCGAACTCGGTTGCTGGCTTTGCGCACGCTTCCCTCGACGAGGTATCGTGCCCCTAACTCTCGGCTCACTTGGGCTGGTTTGACCGCCCTGCCCTTAAATGTGAAAACGGAGTTGCGGGCGATGACGACCAACCCTTCGAGCCTGGAGAGGTCCGTAATGAGATCCTCGGTCATCCCATCGCTGAAATACTCTTGGTCAGGGTCGCTGCTCATGTTGAGAAAGGGGAGCACGGCAACAGAGCGCTTGTCAGGGAGCAGAGCTGGGGTCTGCACCTCGGGGAATACCTGCGATAGAGAGAACGGGTGGAAGACCAGTTGCCAGACACCGCCCAGCAGGAAAAGCAGTGCGACCGCGACTAGGCCCACCCGCAGCCTGGATCTGGCGGCGCCCGGTTTCCGCCGGATGACCGGAGGAGAAGACACCCCCGAACCTATGCCTATGCGGTATATGCGCACTGGCCGTGCAATGTTCTTTAGCTGCTGCTCACCCGCGTCCTCAAAGACGACGTCGAGCTTGCCCCGGGCGTCCTCCTGTACCCTGCCGGAAACGCAAATGCCCCCAGGCTCCGCCAGCGCCTCCAAACGTGCCGCTATGTTCACAGCATCGCCCCAAACGTCGCCGCCATTAAGGATGAGTTCTCCGAAGTTGATGCCCATACGGAGCACGATTCGTTTTTCTTGCGGCACGTCAGCGTTGCGTGCGGCCATTCCGCGCTGTATCTCAACGGCACACCGCACAGCGTCCACCACGCTTGCGAATTCTACGATTGCTCCGTCCCCGATGACCCTTACTATCCGCCCGTGAAATTCCTTGATGTTAGGTTCGATGAGCTCGTGACAATGTGCCTTCCACCGGGCCAGCGTACCTTCGTCGTCATTTTCGACGAGGCGACTGTACCCGGCGATATCGGTTGCCAGGATGGCTGTGAGCCTGCGCAACTGGCTTTCAGGCATAGCAGTCCCCGATTCCGAAGCCTTTCTGCCAAGGGTAAGCTACCACATGCGCCGCGGGTCAGTGTGGTCGAATTGATAGTCTGGCGCCGCTAATGTTCGAATCCGGTCAATCGCGACAGTCTGGCCCCGCTTAAGTTAGGCCCGGTCGACCCCTGACAGCCGACATATCCTCGGTCGTGTGATGCGGCAGCGATGGGCCATTAAGCGACATTGCCAAGTCGAGGCTATCAATTGAACCGCGGGCGTAGAGTGGCGCCGCTTGGCGCGCGGCGCGCTGATATGTGCTAAGCTGTTCTGGCCGGTTAAGCATCGGGAGAGGACTGTGACGCGACGCGAGTTCATCGCACTCGTCAGCAGCGCGGCGGCAATCCGACCGCTCGGCGCGCGTGCAGAGCGCCCGCCAGAACGTGTCCTCTATTTCACATACTCGGCCGGCTATCGGCACGACGTGATACCACTTTCCGAAGCAATCCTGACGCAGCTTGGAAGGAATTCCGGTGCCTTTGAAGTCATCGCAACGGAAGACTTGTCTGAATTTTCGACCGGAAACCTCGAGCGGTACGCCGCTGTGATGTTCTACACAAGCGGTGAAATTCCGATGAGCGGCGCCCAAAAGCTAGCACTTCTCAACTTTGTGCGCTCGGGCCGTGGCTTTCTCGGCGTCCACTCGGCCACGGACACATTCTACACTTGGCCAGACTATCTCGATCTGATCGGCGGCTACTTCAACGGTCATCCCTGGCATCAGGGTGTGACCATCGAGGTGGCTGATGTTGCAGATCCACTGGTGGCGTTTCTGGGAAATTCGTTGCAGTTGACCGATGAAATCTACCAGATTAGCGACTTCGACTATCGTGGATCACGCGTGCTCCTGCGGCTCGACCAAAGTTCGGTGGACCTCAATAAGGCCGGTGTGCATCAACGCTTCTATGGTTGGCCGCTCGCCTGGAAACGATTTTACGGCGAGGGGCGAGTATTCTATTCGGCGCTTGGCCACGAGGCGTCGGTCTGGCAGGACCCTCGCTGCCAGAAAATCCTCACTAACGCTATCCTCTGGTCTACGAGAAGGTCGGCCTAGTGCAACCGGATTGCTATGCCGCTTGTGCCTTTCCTACAGGCAAATATTGTGGCGGCTATCGACAATGCCGCTCGCCTGTTTGCGTGGTGAAGCGGATCAACAAGAGCCTTTGCGACGGCGAGTAGTGCATGCGTACCGGCATCTACATCGGACCGGAAAGCGGCACGAACCACGGTCAGGCCGAGAAGAAATAACTACGGGATATCAGTCTGGCTCCGAGGCCCGATGCCGTACGGCTTGTTGAGGAAGAACTCACGGTTGCCTAGCGCGGCCTCGGCGTACTGGTCGATGGCGACTTGGATGGCGAGGACGTGGTCGTGACACCAGCCCTCAAGGGTGCCGAGCCTTCTCACCAGTTCCAACGCCTTGATGTATTCGGGCGGGTTGTCCCAGTCCGAGAAATACTGCGGATGAACTCTCACCATTTCCGCCCCCCGAGCACCCGCGGCTTGATCTCGCGCGATTCAGCCTTCTTCTTCTCATCCCGCTGGGCACAGAGTTCATCCACCTTCGCTTGCATCCGCGCGAGGAGGGCTTCGGCCGATGCCGTCCCTATCCCGGCCCGCTGGAGCTGGAGGATTTCCTTGCGCTGACGGTCCGCGATGCTCGGTGACGCTCTCAATGCCGGCTAGCACTATCTGGAGGTGAAGTGCCTGGGCTGCGACGCCCACCAGACCGTCGCGCTGGAGTCAGGCGCGCGAAGACCGCCCCTATTCACGAGCTGGAGCGCTACATGCGTTGTCGGCAGTGCTCTGATCGCCAAGAACGGCCGTTCAAGCGCAGCCATTTGGTGGCCTTGCGGACCACAAGAATCTCAGCCACTGACCCGCCGTCGATCTGGTGGCCGGGCGAGCGCTGAAGTTGAAACTGACCGATGAACGGGCCTTCGCCGACCCCGAAACCGCGGCAAGCTGATCGAACTCGCCGCCAGCATTGCGCCGGTCCAAAACGGCCGCATCCACATCGAGAAGATCAACGCGCCGTTCCTCTTCACGCTCAAGGCCAGCGGTCAGAGTTCGGCGCTGGGATCAAGTATGCAATCGAGAAGGGCTGGCTTGAGCTGCACGAGAGCGGCACCTACGTGCGCCTGATCCGAAGGGAAGACCTGCTCTCCGGGCAATAGGAACTGGCAAACGCGACGGCGGTTCTTCTTTCGCTGGCTTAAGAGCTGGTGGAGCGGCCCCGGTTCAATCCCCATCATCGCATCCCCGCCGGGGCCGTCTTCCTTCCTTTGCCGTCCGAGGTTCGCGATGGACCAGACTGCGATATGGGACGAACTGAGACAAGTCGAGCGCGAAGTCGTTGAAGGCGAACGTCGGCTCGCGGAGCAAGAGGCGCTCGTTTTCGCATTGAAGCGAGAGAAGGGGGACACCGCCGACGCTGAAGCCGAACTCGAACGGTTGCGCGCAGAGCAGCGGCGCCGCAATCAGGATCGCCAGCGCTTGCTTTCAAGACTTCAACCCTGAAACGGCGACCTTGGCGCACTCGGTGCGACCCGATTGGATTAGCGGGTTGATGGAGCAAGCGTCATGCGTATCTCGCCCTCGATTGTGCCCGGCTCCGATCGGGACATCTATCTCGTGCTCGATGATTTCGGCGCCCACCTTGGCCGGGCATGGACCGAGACCGCCGAGGAGCACACTGACCGCGAACCCCGCAGGTATATCGTCGTGGTCCATTGCCTCGAGAATAGTCCAGACAGGTTTTAGAAGACATTGCCGAACTTTCCCGAAGGCAAACACATCACCAACATTGCTATGCGATCTTGCACGCCCATAGAAGCAGAACGCTCTCTAGGAGACATCGTGCGAAGCCTCCAAGGAAAGGCGAAACGCCCTCCGACATTTAACCAGCACCACCGACAATTTCTCGATCGGCTGCGCGACCTTGAATGGGTAGCGAGCTCGAAATTGGACGACAGACCCGGAACAAAGCTTACCCTTGTCCGCAGCGGATGGATGCAGACACGATCGTCCAAAGCCGGTGTCGAGTATCGAATTACCGAAGCCGGACTGGCGGCACTCAGCCGGCCGCGATTGAAGCCGACTGTACAATGCCCGCAACGGACCCCTGAATAGAAGCGACTGCATGAGGAAGCTCAGGTGTCGAAGGCCATGGCACTTATCGTCGCTGGCTACGTCAAGGTGCGCGATCGGCGCCCCCTGACGAATTTGCTGGCGCATCGCCGCAAGGTCCTCGGTCAGCTGCAAGGCTTGTCAGGCATCAATCCTGAAAACGCGGTCAAAGCGATCCAAGAAGAGCTAACGCTGATCGAAGCTGGCCTCGAAGAAACTCAAGCCACCGCCCGGGGCACTGCCTCACAATGAGTGGGACCAGTGAGTTCGCCTCAGTTTGATCGGCTCATTTCGCGTTTGTAACCGGTTGGAAACCAGTCTCTATGATGCTTGATAGCGCCTCACTTACCGGACAGGGCGATACACATGGGCATGAGGAGCCCGCTCGCCGCTTGGTGAGCGGGCTTCTTTTTTTGATCGACAGAGATGCGCGTTAACAAGATCACGTGGGACAAGATCGGCCGGGTGACTGAGCCGGGCCGATACAGGTGCTTTTTCGGACACCTAACCGTCACGTCAGAGGACATCGAAGTCTGGGCTCGCTACCCGGAAGCTGCGTTCACTTTGATCGCGGGCTCCATGGTGGAGCAGTCCGACGAGGATTTTCGCCTCGGCGCGTTTGACATCGGCGGCCCTGAATAGGAGTAGGCGGCGCGCGCCGCTTGCGTGCGCGCTCGTTAGTCTCAATCAAAACAAGCCTTCGCTCGCGGCGCTTTTGTCGGTCATCAGATCACGCACGTACCAAGAACTGTCGTGCATCAAGTTCGCAGTTCCAGAATTAACCTGTAGCTGCGACATCAAGCTTAATTCGCCACTTTGGTTGCGACGGCAGCCGGCTCCGCTAGGTTTACCGCCACCGGATGTTGCTCGTCCGGCCCCGTGGCGAAGTCGGCGCGCCATTATATTCGGCGCGTCGGCTCCGTCCCTCTGCGCGAAAAGCGATATGCGCAAATTGCTTTTGTACATCTTCGGTGTCTGTTTCTGGATCGCGCTCGTTGCGGCGATTGTCACAACGGTCCCGCGCCTCAGCACCGAAGCAAAGGAACGGCGCAGCCACACCTCAGCCGTCCACCTTTCAAAGACCAGGAATTAACCGGCGCCAAGGAGCGATCCAAATGTCGAAAGCGATGGAGCTGATTGTCGCCGGATACGTCACCGCAAGAGACGAACGAGCGCTTTCCGAGTTGCTTGCACACCGGCGCAAAATGTTCGACGACCTTCGCGGCATCTCTAGCGTCGATGCCGCGAAGGCCATTCAGGATGTCCAAGACGAACTCGCGATCATTGAAGCAGGTATGGAGCAATTGAAGCCGCCGCCGGGCTCAGTTGCCGGAGAAAGAGCTGAGCATAACTGAAGGCACTTTTCTGGGGCCTTGTTGTCGGCGGTCGCTAGATGGGCAAAGGATCGGTGCCCGATCGCGCCCACGCGGGAACCCCGTCAACAATAGCAGAGTTGTTTCAGCCGGCGGCTGCTCGCCGCCTATCTGGCGCGAGGGAGACCCGCGCCAGGCCGGTATAAGTGCCGACCCGATCCCCGTGGCTGAGAACCATCAGCCGCCGCAGCGCAGCATCGAATTGTGTTTACTCTCGCCGATCGCTGCGGCTAAACGTCGGATCACCAATGTGAGAGGCCTTTTTCATGAGTGCTTTTCAGGCGAAACTGGATCGATTTGAGTGCCTCGCCGCCGAGTGCGAGGAAATTGCCAAGAAATCGGAAGGAAGCAATCGCGATCTGTACCGGCGGGCTAGCCGGCACTATCATGAACTGGCTGATGATGTGCGTGCCCTGATCGCGTCCTTCGATCTCGCCGCGTAACCTTTCGTCCGCAACGTCACATGAACATTGTGATAGCCGTCTGCTGTTGCAGCAGCAGCTGCAAAGTCTATTTAGCAAGGCCGCTTCCGGTCGATCACTGCGATAGGGCCTTCTATGGAACGGAGCGCTCAGAGCTCTGCGGAGCGTCTCCGAAGAGCAAGCGCTAACTAACGCGTGCAGCGCGCCCATTGGCTGAACGTGCCGAGGCGCGATCCGGCGTCGTTCGGCCGCGGGCAATTAGTGCGCAAAATCAGATAAAGGAGCGCCGCGACCAATACGACCCCTACAACGGCATTGGCGTTTGCTGACGGCATGATGGTTCAGCTTCCGCTCGCACCCGTTGCCGGTTTTTTTCTGATGGCATGGGCCCGCGTGGCCTCCAGCCAACCGACATTACCAAGCAATTACGCCCAACATAAAAAGGCCAACAGCGCCGAATGCCGGCAGAGCTGCCAATGTACTCAGGGTCAAAACCGCCAGCTCCTTTTTCGTCTTCGTCGTCATGACCTTCCTCGCTGGTTGGAAGGCAATGAACCGCTCAAGGTCACGCTCCATTCCCAGGCGCGGCCATGGAAATTTCGCTCTGGCTCAGGAACCTACCGCGTGTTCGGGCGCCGAAAGCATTGGACCAAAGTGAAGAACCGCCGGCATACGGCAATGGATCGCGATCTGTAGAGGTTCGTGGAACCGACAAAAGCAGCGCCACGTTGATTGCCATGGCCCTGAAGGAAGTCCGAAGCTGGTTGACCAATATCGGCGTGCTGGCTGCACGGCCAGCCGCGTTCGTCGTGTTTCTCGTTTATGCCGCGCTTTGGATGGCCTTCGGCAAGAGCCTAGAGTGGCATTCGCTTGCCACTCTCGTGACCTGGGGAACCCTCGTGATCCAGCGCGCCGAGCATCGCGACACGCGAGCTATTCATGCCAAGCTCGACGAACTCCTGAAAGTTCATGCGGACGCCAGAAACTCGCTTATGAATATCGATGACAAGGACGCTGAGGAAGTCGAGCGGGAACGAGCAGAGGTGCGTGCATCGTGAGCCGCGGTCTAATTTAAACAACTCGGTCGCGTTGAATGCTCACCGTCGCGGTTCCGGAATTAACCCGACACCGCGACATCAAGCTTAATTCCAGACTTTGATTGCAGCGAAGCTGCGGAGCGTTAGCTTCTCACGGCCGGACATCGCCCATGGTCCGAGTCCCCCGATGGCGAAGCCGTCATACTCAACGCGGCGGCTTCGTTTGATTGCAGGCATCTCGCGAGTTTCATTTGAAAAGGCAGTCAGACAGCGGCGCCCTCGATCTCCTTGAGATGCGTCGGCAACTCACGGCACTCCGTTCGCAACACTCGGACAACTTTGCCATTGCGTCGCTATTAAACCGTTTCCTCGTGAAGGTCGCGTTCCTCTCTGAGCCGAAAGACCGAGAACATGAACAATTTCTCCAATCTGAGTTTGCAGAGACGCTGAGGAAGGTGGAGGCGATCATCTCGTGCAAGCCAGCAGCAAAGCGACCGGCGCAGTAAACGATCCAAGTAACAGGATTGCATCGCGGTCACCACTTCAGCAAGCCGTCACAGGATCAGATCCCCTGGTGGAAGGCCATGGCGTCGAAGGGGACGCCCACGCGGGCGCGTTCGTTCGGCACCGCTATCTCGCCCGTCGTCAGCCGCACCTTCCCAATCTGCGGCAGATTCACCTGATCCCATCCGAGCGCTCGCGACCCTCTCTATAAGCGGCAGGTGCTCTCGTCGGCGGAAAGGGCTACTCCATTCAAACCACACCTCTGCTTGGTGCAACCGACCAAGCACCTCCAGTCGCGGCCGCGGCCTACATCCTTCAGCAGCATGTCCCCTGCCTGGCCGGGGCGGTCGTCCGCTTTCCGATACATACCGGCGTCACGATTGTCCGCCTCCGAGTTGACAGGGTGCGGCTCCGCACGAGGATGAGCCGCCGCAGCGCTGCAGAAAGCAGCTCGCCGCCGCTCTAATCGCACTTGGTTACAATCAATCGAGCTTTGTCCGTGGCATTGCTGCCGCGCCGCGCAGCGTGCGGTCTTGGAGGCCTGGTGAGTATGTCGTGCCGGTACAGCTCGCAACTTTGGTACGTCTAATGGAGCGCGAAGGCTTCCCGATGAACTGCCCGACTTGGTCACTTAGCGCGGAAGAGTACTTGCGTGCGTAATCATGTGGCGGAAAGGTTTGGGTCCGACGATGGGCCGAATTTGGGCGCCGAGCTTAGCCTGGCATCTAAGAACCGCATTCCTCCATTCTTAGTCGAGGAGACCATGAATCCGGCGAGGCGTTTGCTGCTGCTTTGAATGGTTCTTTCTTTGCTTTGGGGCTGTGTTGCTGGCTCGATGGCCATCCTCGCTTGGAAGGGCGATGCCCATGCGCGCTTACGAGCGCGCATCGGCTGCGGTCCGGGCCAAGTACGATAGTGACTGTGCGCCGTTCAAGACGAAGGCACCTTTGTGCGATTTTCCTCCCGCCAAGGCCACCTGTTTCTGCGATTCCAAAACCGGCCTACCCGGCGGCCGGTTTCTCTTCTTCCTTGGCTGGATGTGGCTCTGGGTAACTAGCGGCTTGCGCCGATAAACACGCAGCAAAGCGCAGTTCCCATTGCCACTTTTTCCCGATCTGGGTAGCTCTAAATTTTTCACCCTGCATAGGAATTTTTACAACAATATAAGCGAGCGGCTGCCTCGCGATGCACGCCGACTTTCTGGGTGACAAATGAGCAATTGGCGTGCATCCGTGCACCATAATTACAGGGTATTCATCCTCGACAACGAAGGCCACATCATCAACCGCGCGCACCTATCGTCGCAAAATGACGAAGCTGCAAAGGAACGCGCCAGGCACTTCGCCAGCTCCGGGCTGGCCGTGGAGTTGTGGGACGGC
>NZ_KI421499.1:7075952-7758357 GCF_000473125.1 Bradyrhizobium genosp. SA-4 str. CB756
TACCCTGGGCAGATTGCAGGGAAAATACCTTCAAGGCTCTGGAAAACTCGGCGCTCACGTTTTTGGAGTGCTATGCGGTGGCGGATATTTCTTCTACGTCGGGAGCGGATTGGCCTTCTACCCCGATGAGGAAGGCGTGGAATTGCCTTCGCAAGCAGATGCTGAGGCAGAGGGCTCTAGATTCCCTGGCGCAATTGGCCCGCGATCTGGCGAAGGAAGCTCCAGGACAAGACCATCGGCCAGATGTTGCCATCGAGGTCAGAACAGCGTCCGGCCCGGTTTTTCAGGCTGCGTTGCTCTTCGCGGCTAATAGAACCACGTTGCAATAATGCGCTCGGGATGGAGTGCTCGAGACTGGCGGCCGCAAACGTGGTCGGCGGCTACCTCCTTGCCATGTGCTTCATCATGGGCTTGCACCTGTAGAGCATCGCCCCAGTGATCGCGGCCCGACCGGAGCTTAGCGGTTAGGATTAAGAGTGAGCAGGTCGACGTAGCGCGCGTGCAATGTCACGAAACGCTTGGTTCCCTCGATGAGCACCCTGACCTGAGTCGCGGTCCCCCCTCGGCCAACAATAATACCGACCCGACCACTCAGGCGCAGCCCGGCCGAAGAAGCAACAACGATCCTGCGACCAGTCATCAGCTCTTCCTTGATGACCAATAGGTCCGCGGACTTCGACAGGTTACGGTTTGTGCTCCGGGGCATGGCCTATTCCTTACCGCCATCTATGATCGTTGGACACGCGATTGACGGTGTCACGCCTCGCGACCGCAAAGGGGCCGACTGAAGCCATCCCCAACATATTCCGGTGCGCTAGGGTTGCGCCACAGTTCGGCGCAATCGCCGGCGCCCTCCCCTGTTGTTCGAGCTTAGTGAAAAACGTGGCTTCCACCGGCGCCTGCCACCGAATTGTTTAAGTGGTCGGATCGGCAATCAAGCGGGACCGCCGAAAATGCCATCGCCACGGGACCAGCGGGGGCAGGATTTTTCAGAGGGAGGAGCCAAGCTAAACCGCTTCTCCCTTGGGCGTTCCTAGTGTTCTTGACGAAGTTGCCGCTCGATGTCGATTGCTTGATCCGCATTACGTGCTCGCTTGAGCAAGGCGTTACGTTCGTCTCCCGCCGGCTTTCCGTCTGCGCGCTTACGCATATCCTGGGCAAATTGCTCAAGCCGCGCCTCGAGAGAATCTGTCTGCTTGAACCGCCTGCGCTTCAATCCCATCGCATGTTCCTTCTGCTGACGAATTGATTGTACGCCGGCGTGCAGACAGCCGCAGAAACATAAGTTTATTTCCGGCTTAGACCTTTGAATGAGCTGGCGCGGAGCAGTCCTTCCGAAGTTATGTCGCGATACTCGATTTCGGCAACAAACTTCGGCTCGACCCAAGTGGCCCTGGGTCTTTTGAGTTGCTTACTCAATCTACTCTTCGGGCTGACTACACTATCGAGTGCATCCCTGATCTTGCGCGAGGTGGTCCGGCTCCATCCCGTGCCAACCTAGCCCACATAGCGCAGCTCCTTCCCTTCCTGTTTGCCGAGATAGAGAGCGGCAACACCGATGGGATCTTTTATGAAGCCGACCACGGGAAATTGACCCTTCTGGACAGCCTTGATCTTCTGCCAAGTTTCAACCCGCTCCGATCGGTAAGGAGCATCTACGCGCTTGGAGATAATGCCCTCGTAGTTCAGCTTGCTGGCGGCTTCGAACAGCGCCTGCCCGTCCCCTTCATGATGTTCGCTGTAGAGGATGGGCTCCTTGATGTTATTGCTCTCGATTAGCCCTTTGAGCAGCTCCTTACGCGCGAGCTGGGAAAGCTTCCGGAGATCGTGGCGATCAAGCCAAAGGAGATTGAAGGCGAAGTAAACCAAGCGGTCCTGATCTCCTCTCGCGAGGTCGGCCTGCAGCTCTGAGAAATTGGGTCGCCCTTCTTGGATAACGACGATCTCGCCGTCAACGACCGCCCGACCTTCGATGTCGAAAGCGCCAGCGATGATTGAGAATTTGTGGACCCAGTTGCGGCCGTTTCGCGTGTAGGCGCGACGATCATCTCCGTCGATGCGAAGCTGGATACGGTAGCCGTCGTATTTGACTTCGTGAATCCACCGGGCCCCCGAAGGCGCCTTCATCTTCAGGGTCGCGAGCTGGGGCGCCTAAACCCCGGCATCGGAGGAGCCCCTGGCTTTTTGCCGGCGCCTTGGTAGGCTTCGCCACTCACGCAACTCACAAAAAGCCCGCCGTTTCGAATGCTAAATCGCCTGCAGAGTTCCCCGGCGCGTTCTCAGATACAACCGCAATCGCGTTTTTCGGGCAGTATTTCCGAGGCCAACGGGAACGACAGCCGAACGGCAAGAGAACGCGGTCTGCACGTAAGGCGGCCTAGGCCGTCTGTCCCACCTCTGGCAACAGACATCACGGTGTCAGACACCGAGGACCGCTTTTGGCCCAAGAGCTGACATTCATTTCCTGCGCACTCTGCTCAGAAATGTGCACAGCCCGTCAGGAGCGGACGGCGAGACTCCCCTTAAGTTGGCTGATCATTCCCTCAGATCAACGGTTCTATTTTCGCCGGATAACGTGACGAAAGTACCGGTTTTGAGACAAGCCAAGCGGGCGGGTTCACATCGTGACGCCGTCTTTGGATTGAGGCTGTTCTTCCTGCGGCACGAATCGGCACGAGAAGAGCAGCTAATAGCAGGCCGCTGAGCATTGAGCCGCTCTTGCCGTTTGCTGCAATCACCCATCAAGCAGCCTTTGCCGCCGTTGATCTTCTTGTCGTACCCGGCGCCACTGTCGCCAACGTACTTATAGTTGAATGCGACTGCGCAATTGCTGGTGAACATGAGCGCCAAGCTGATGAGTGCTGAAGCGAATAAATGACGTTTCATAATCGCCTACTCCAAGTCACTTGCAATTTAAACAGGTGGAGCGCAGCACCGCAAGCGGCACAACCTTGTCAATTCTTCCACTCTCTCATGGCTATAGGTTCACCTCTAATAGGCGATCGCGCGCCCGAAGCAGTTCGTCTCGCCGATCGAGAAGCTCCTTGAGGAAGAAGTGCAGCATACCGGCAGCTACATCGGACCGGAAAGCGGCACGAAACACGGTCAGGCCGAGAAGAAGTAACTACGGGATATCAGTCTGGCTCCGAAGTCCGATGCTGTACGGCTTGTTGAGGAAGAACTCACGGTTGCCCACCGCGGCCTCGGCGTACTGATCGATCGCGACCTGGATGGCGAGGACGTGGTCGTGACACCAGCCCTCACGGGTGCCGAGCCTTCGGACAAGCTCCAGCGCCTTGATGTACTCGGGCGGGTTTTCCCAATCCAAGAAATACTGCGAGCGGACTCTCACCATTTCCGCCCCCCAGTACCCGCGGTTTGATCTCGCGCGGTTCAGCTTTCTTCTTCTCATCCCGTTGCGCCAGACGCCGATTGTCAGTTGCGCTTGCGCGAGGGCGCAAGCCGCCGACTTCACGCCGTCAAATGGTCCCGCGACTGCCCGAATTCGTTAGCGGGTCGTTAATCGGACGTCGGCAAGCTTATGGGCAACGCTGCCCGGCGCCCCCAACCTAAGGCAGCGAATGCGATGGCCGGCGGCGGTGATGCCCGCCGGCCATTTCATGTCGACCGGGTTCTCGCTTCACAGGCCGAGCAACATTTGTGCTCTTCCTGGACGAAAGGCTGGTCGCATTGCCCGCTTGAAACGCGATCCGGCGTTCTATGTGCCCCGGCGGGGGTCTCGTCAAGATAACAATCAGGCTTCGATCGCAACGATCAGCTAAATCAATGGTCTTAGGTCATCCACTTCGTCAAAGGTGCGTCATTCGTCTTGCGATTTCACGCGACGCTTGCGCTGCAGCTGGGATAACGGCTCCTTCAAGCTCGCCTCGAACCTGTACATCGCGTCGACCATAAAGGTGATGAGGCGCGGCCGATCCGTCTCATCGAAGAAGTCGCCAGCCTCCTCCGTCTGAATGCGTGAGGCGCGCTTGTTGTCCAATCGCTCCCAGATCAGGGGCCCACCGAATGTAGCTTCTACTTGCGCCTTTAAACAGTTCGTCGAACACTGCCTTATTTTTACCCTCCTCACCCCGATCAATGTACAGCTGAACGCGGCCGTCGGATTTCGAAGCAACAAAGTTGAACGGAACGCCACGCCCCCCGATCCAGCCGAAACATAGTGAAAATGGTTTGGCGAGATGTTCGCGAACCTAGGGCTCTTCTGCGAAGCAGCTCTGAGCAATTCAGCCCAGAATTGAGGCCGCATTCGATACCGATGCTTCTCTTCAGTGGCCGCTTCGACCTCATCCAACGACTTAGACGCGAGACCAATCATAAACTCCTCGATGTCCTTGGTTGGTATGATCTGATCAACAGCCAAGGAAATGTCGCTTCCGGATGACCATGGCCTAACTCGGAAACACTGGATACGAAGTTTGAAGTTCAGCAACCAAAGGATCGTCGACGTGACCTCCTTACGAAAGTTCGCTACGATCAGCATGATCCGCTGTGTCGACCCCTTATCCAGAACAATTTCGTCGTAATCCTCCGCGTGAATTGCCTGACAGACGCCGCCTGGAAGGAGGCCACGGTGCTGGCCGGCCAAATTCTGCAGGGCCTCAATGGCGATCTCGTCCCCGGTCGCGAATGGCGGTTGGAGGTGACCGACGAATTTCGAAATCGGCTCTTTATCCTGCGCATCCACGCCGAGCTGCCGCAGTAGCTCGGCACCTCGCTGTGACCTCGCGATGCTGAACCAGCAGCTCGGCTTCCAGCTCCCGAAGATTCCGCGCACTGACGCCCTCAGGAAATTGAGTCATCAACTCGTGGCACCGGGAGAGCTTACGTTCAATGACCGCTTTTTCCTGATCTTCGCTCACCTCGTGGCAATGCAGGGCAAGGGCTATTGTTCGCGAGCCGCGACAAAACGGCCCTACCCCTTTTGGGATACAGCGAGCCGTTGTCTCTCATTGCGAGAGCGCGCCTTGGTCTGCGAGATGATCTTGCACATGGCCTCGGCGCGCCTAGCCAGTCGGCCCACAATTGGGGGCAAGCTACCGCCCTATGGCTTTCGGCATATGGGCTTGGCCTAACCGGAATAGCAAAAATTCAAGGTCGATTTGGCCAAAGACTTAGCTGGGCGCTCCTAGGCCAAATCCTGGCATGGAGGTGCTTGTATGTCTTTCGACCCGATGGCCGCCGCCGTTGATTGGATTGATGCCTATCGTGCGGGCGATATCGAAGCAATACTGGAAATGTACGCCGAAGATGCTGTGGTGTTCTGCGATTGTGAAGGCGTGGTTATCGCTGGCCGAGAAGGCTTGCGAGCCTACTGGGCCGCCCGTCTGCAGGAATGCCGCGCTGCCGAGCTGGACGATCTTCAGCCCTCGCCCCGTGGGGCGGTGATCTCCTACATCGCCGAGAAAAACATAGTGAAGGCCGCCTTGAACTTTTACGATGCCGGAAAAATAAAGACCCTGAGTTGCGGTCCGCTACAGCAGGGCTGCTCCAGCTCCTTCAAAACCAAGGCTAAGACGCCGCCAAAGGTAGTAGGAACGACGCAAGGCATCGAAAATTTCCTCGCCCGTTAGCCCTTCACGCGGGTTGGCCTGAAGGGACGGGGCGGCTCCGGGTTGCTCCAGGTACCGGAGCCGCCTTTCCTCGAAGCAGGTCGCCCCGAAATTTAATCCGCAATCCGGCTCCTTTCGTACAGACGCAAAGCAACCCGAAACTGAGATTACCGCCAGCGCATGCGTTGGGTTAGCGTGCGCTGGCGGCCCCGGCTCGTCCCCTACCAGCCCCGGGGATGGGCTTGGGGCCGTTCCGACCCAGTTCGTTCTACCGAAGGAACCCAACCTGAGTTGTTGTCGGGGATGGCCGATGCCGTCGATGAGGATGACAAGCTGTTCGCCCATACTGCCGCAGCTATCGCCGAGGCGGAGCAGCAGCGCGCGAAAATACGGCTTGGCAGGCCGAAATCAGAAACGGGATTCGTCGGATGCCGAAAGCGCTGCGATAAGTCCGCTTGCTAGCGCACAGCCGCCCCGATTTGCCCGGTCAGCGTCTTCGCATTTTGAAGGCGTGGCGGACCAGGCTAGTCGGACGATGCTGCGTATCCGCTGAGATCTCTCGCGCGCTGATCTGGCTGCCGATGCCGGTTTCGTCGCTCTGCATTCTAATGTACTGCAAATCTGGGTTTCCGCGATCGGGAACCGAAGCCGCCACGCGCGCGTTTCTCTGCGGGAGATTCAGGCCACCCAGTCAGTTTCAATCAGCGCGGTCCCTTGCGCTCTCGATCGTAGACCATCCAACCAGTGCCTCCCATCCGAACAATATCCTAGCTCGTTGGATAGCTGAAATTGCGCTCGCGCTGACGCAAGACAGAGGCCCGGCCCACCAAGGGCGAGGGCGGCGTTGCAGATTTACCTGCTCGTTGGCTAGCGCGGGCGGGCCGCGGGTGCTGCTCCTAAGCCGCAATCTAGGAACTTGTGAGAAGGAAGACGGTTCGTCCGAGCGGGACCACGAACCGAGCTGCGCTATGTCGTTATCCGATTGCATCCTGCCATCCTGTCCAAGCTGTGCAGCTTGGCCGATGGCTGTCTCCGGTCCTGTGCCCGGCTTCTACCGGCTAATCCAGTTCCGTTGCCCGCGCTGCTCACATAGCGAAATATTCGATGCGGGCCGCTCAGAGACCGCCCTGGGCCCACATTGGCCCGCAAGGGCAGGACGATTTCGGGGCGCCGTCGCCTCGCTATGAATGCGAGCTGAGACACATCGAGGGCTAACTTAGGAGATCGAGGCTTGCAAAGCCAGCGGCGAGACACTCCGTTCAAGACCGAGCCCGGCGCACGGTCGGCATCCTGTTCCGGCTCGCCTTGTTCGTGCTCGTGAGCCTGTGGTCGCGGCTCGGTTGGTGATTTTCCTCGAGAAGGTGGTCAATAGAACAGAGGAACGGCGCGCGTACAGTAGGCTTCGAGCTACTTGGCACTGGCAATGCGCCAAGTCGGCGGCCCAGGCCTCAAACCTCAGCCGCGCCCAGGGCCAGGGCCGTTCGAGCGCACTTCAATGTCGAAGGTCGCAGTGAACTCCCACGCTTGCTGTCTCCACTCTAACCTAGGTGAATCGCGTCAAGCGTTCCTTCGGGGGACAGTGCACAAGTGAACAGAGAGGCCTTCGATCTGGGAGTAGCGTGATCTTGCTTGGCTGCAACCCAAGCACCTCGCATCGCGGCCCCGGCACTCTCCTTCAGCAGCATTGTCCCTGTGTTGGGCCGGGGCCGTCGGCGAGACGCAGTTGATAGCTTTCGTTCAAAGTCCTCTTTGCTGCTTCCAATTTTCTACGAGAGCAACCGTGCTGGTCGCGTGCTCACCTGGCAACGTTTGGCATTGCAGATAGAGAGACAACCGCCAAGTGCGCTCACCCGGCTCGTATGCGACATTACTTTGTCGCCTCGTGTCGAGAAGGCAGTCCGCGCGGCTTTCATAATACCTTTTGCCACCTCCTCCATTTCAGCATCGCTCAAAGAGCTGGGCAATTCTGACGTCATTGCTTCGAAAGCCAACAAGTTGCTGATCCAACGCGTTCATCGCGTACCAACGTCGCAAAGTGTCTCAACTTCCTTCCTAGCCTCTGTGGCTCTCGCCTCGCCCCACCGGCCCTTGAGCCCTTCGACCATAGCGTGCTGCTTCAGAAAGACTTTCGGCCTAAGTCACTGTTTTTGAAAAAAAGCCCAACGATACCGAACCTCATCAAGCATTTGCGGATCATCCACTGATCGTAGAGAGGTCAACCGTCGCAGGAAGATCGCGGCCGCGCTCGTAAACTAGCCGCCAAAGGTCCTCCGGGGCCAAAGCTCTTCCTTTCGCATCTGCCAAGACGTTCGCGATCGCGGCAGCAAAATCGCTCGCATATGGCGGACTGTTCGAAATGATCCATTAGTGATGGGCAGGCGGAGGCAGCATGGCTGCGGAAAGCCTCCTGCAGATGCCCGCCGCGAGCGCGTTCGCCTTTGCCGGTAGCAGGCCGCCTTCGTCGCGGATCACCTGTGCGATCATCCGCTCCGCCTTGTCAGCATCAAGTCGAATTTCCGCCAATCTCCTTGCGAATCGCGACCTGTGCAATGGCACAATGTAGGGTAGCAACGCGAAAGTCGTGGGCCTCTGACGGCAGTCGCCCGATGCGCCAGTGCGCCGGTTTACCGATCGTCCAAAGCAGCAGGCAGATCAGCGCGACCGGCATAACGCCGAGCAGGATGGCGCCCCAGTCAATTCTGCGCATTCACTTGACCTCAAAACCGCGGACACATCAACTCCACAGTGTCGAAGCATGCTCAGGCTGTGTCGAGAAAGACCGCTGCAGCGGCTTTTTCACCACTGGGCGTCCACGCATTAGTCGGGGAATCTCGCCAATCTTGGAGGTTACTCCGGCGTGATTGATAAGCTGGAGAATGCCGCGACGCGACACTCACTTTCGCTCGCACCGATCAGACCTGAATGTCAAGATTCCTGCAGGAAGATGGAGCAACAAAGAAATGTCGTCCGGGTGCATCGCTGAAGCCATCTTCGAAAGGTCCAGCACTGCGTCGTCGGCAGGCCAACGAATTGCCGGACCTCACTGCGACTGTTTTCGTTGCCTGCAAACAGTTCAGCCGCAGAGTTCAGCACGAGTAGAACCGGCATGATGTTGTTCGCTGTCAGCAACAACTCCTCGAACAAGCAGTCGGCTGGATATGCTCGAACGATCCGGCACGCCGAGCAGCGCGTCTTTGCCCGCGAGCGGCATGCGGTGCAGGCAGCCGTCGTCCAACTCCTTGAATGTGACGCCGAGACGGGCGCGGATCGCTTCCAGCCTGAAGTGCAATTCAGACTCGTCGTCTTCGGCGTCGAGATAGATTGCCGGTCCGGACTCGGCAATGAGCCGAACCAGGGCGCGAGTGCATGGGCGCAACATAACTGCAAGGTCAGGATCGACTTCCCGACTCCGCCTTCGCAAGAGAGCAACGTCACCGCTCGGCGGATGATGCGGTCGCGCACCGCCCAGTCGCGTTGCGGGACGTCGGCGTCGTCCCAGCCGGAGATGTCGAGCGGCGTGAGAGGCTTGTGCCCTGACGGTAGTGACGGCGGCGCGGACGTGCGCCCGGACTTCGTGCGGCGGATCTGCTGGCGTGCAATCGTGAGCCACTCGACTGGCGATCGGGAACTGCCGGAAACCAGAAATGCTCGCGCAAGTAAACCGGCGGCGCTGAGACCGCCTAAGCTTTAAGCCCTTGGTGTGCGCAAAAGAAGACTGCCCTGGAATCCCGACGCCGCAACCAGCGCGTGCAAAAAATTGACGGCTCCTGGGTCTGTTGTGATGGACCTTCGTATTTCGCAGCGACGATCTGTCAGGGATGTTGACGGAATTGGGTTAGTTTTACGGATGTAATGTTGAGCTCTCTGAGATTTAGGCCCCTAATCATTCGCGGAGTTTCAAATGATTACCGCCTCTCAATGTTTAGAACTGGCGCAATGGTGCAAAGACTGTCTCAAGGATCTGGCATCTCAAGAACGCGCTTTCCTCCTGAATATCGCGAGAACCTTGCTCCGTTGGCTGGCCAGTTGGATCGACTCGAGCGCTGACCAGAGATGAACAGGCAGCCTAGCTCCGCAACGTGGCGTGAGCTGGGCTCTGCGGTTGGCATCCGTGCCGCGCGGCCCAGCCTCGCTGTTCCAGCGGCAACGCCCTGTCAATTCGCAGAGCGAGTCATAGGCGGCGGCTTGCTCGCTTTCTAAGCTTCTTTTCGATCAAGTTGTTTACGGCCTGAGCGAAGGAATGCTGGGCTCCGACGACCGCATTGCGCTGTTCCAACACGTCCAACAGGATCAGCCGCAGGCCGCTCGTTCGCCCCTTCTCCAATGTCACTCCCAGTGCTCATTGATGGCCCGTTCAGCGAACGGATGCAGTTTGGGGCGCCCTTGGCGATCAGCCAGCGAAGAATGGCCTTACAGTTCTCAAGGCGGGCATTGGTCGAATATACTGCAAAATGAAACCACAGTGGCCAACGAGAAGGCTTCAACTCCTAGCTTGGCATTCCGAAAGGGCCAGAACAGATTGGCTTTTCTTCCAGTGAGCAACCATCTACGGAGCCGAGGATCAAATCACCGCGTTCGTGCCTGTCCCGATCTCCCGCTCCGCCTCAAGCCAGAATTCAAGATCGCGCCCCGTGGGGTGCCCGGCCTGCTCCCACAGCTCATAAGCGCGGTCACTGATTTGATGATGCCAATAGCGACGAAACAGGTTGATCCTTAGTTCCCGCAGCCAATCTACATCGTGGAGGTAGGCGGCTGCCCGAGTAGACAGATCTCTTTGGTGCTCTAACTTCCTCAGTTGTTTCACTCCAGCTCCCTCCGATCCCCTTCCGGCGCCGTAACGTGTTTCGGGCCGCACGACGCCTGGTCATGGCCGCACGGCGAATTCACTTCTGCACACAACAAGCCCCCCTGAATGCGTGTTGGACTGCCGGGAAATACGGGCATAGTTTCCCATCTTGTCATTCCACACGCAAGAGACGCGATGGGCTAGTTGAGAACGTGGATTGATCCTAGCTCCACTCGTTTTCAGGCACTGAGCCGGGCGATGGCTTGAGTTCTTCGAGGCCGGCTTCGATCAACACTAATTCTTCCTGGATCGCCTTGACGGCGTTTTCCGGATTGACGCCTGAAACGCCTTGCAACTGAGCGAGCACCTTCAGGCGATGAGCCAGCAAATTTGTCAGGGCGCGTCGGTTTCGCACCTTCACATAGCCAGCGACAATCAGTTCCATTGCCCTCGACACCTTCGCTGCCCCTACAGCCGCTTCTGTTCCGGCACTCGTTGCGGACCTTGCATAGTGTGCTTCAATCGTGGCGAGACAATCGCCGCCGGTCCGGCTTCGGTAGTGCGATATTCGATACCGCCTTTGGAAGACCGTTGCTCCATCCATCCGTTTCGGACAAGGTCACGTTTGGTCTGTCGTCCAACCTGGAACCTGGGACCAACCCATGGTCGCGTAGTCGATCGAGGATCTGCCGGTCGTGCTGATTGAAGGATCGGGTGTTGTCTTGCGCGCCGTCGGAGGCCGCAAGATCTCTCGAGCGAGTGTTCTGCTTCCCTGGACGTACAACATCGCAAAGCGAGGTTGAAAATGTATTTGCCGTCGGAAACCGATTGAAACCTCTCCTACTGCATGACTATTGACCCTGGATCTGAGGCGGCTATTGACGCTTAGCAGACTCCGCCTTGGCAGGAGCCGGACGAGGCCTGACGTGTCGGCCTGCAGCTCAGTGTCCTGATTTTCCCGGCATCATTAAAGTCCAAGACCGCCCGCACTACGTTTTTCCGGCTGACGTACGAGATGATTGCGCCACCGTGCGAGAGCTGAAGATTGTCCAGCTCAGCAGCTGGGTGTTTCTGCAGATGGATAGCCCAGTAGCCACGCAGGTTTTCTCTGCCGGTAATAATCAATTCGTGGCAATCGCAGTAGACAGCGGCATCTTCTGCGTACATTTCGAGTAGCGTTTCTATGTCGCCGGAACGGTAGGCATCGAGCCAGTCGACGGCGGCGGCCATCGGGTCAAAAGACATGCAAGCACCTCCCTGGCAAATAGAGATTTGGCGGGATACCCAGCTTAGTCTCTTCGCCGATCGATCGCGATTTTTTTGATCTTCACTCGGCCAAGCCCATATGCCGGATAACATAGGGGACACTTGGGCTCACGATGGGTCGCAAACCCAAGAGCTAGCGGCTTGCCTCCGCACCCGTCAGGCGAAATCAATCTGCCATGAGCATCAAGTCGCGCGAATACCTGTTCGGGATCACGGTCCGCGTTCTGGCCGAACGCGCGCGCAGGCCTAGAATGCCCGGATGCTCGGTTTTCGTGGCCCTGCCTAGCCATCCCCGACGCTCGGTGATGCCCTCAACGCCGGCTATCGCTATCTTGAGGTGAAGTGCCTCGGCTGCGAAACCCACCAGAGCGTCGCGCTGGACGTCGTCAGGCGCGCCAAGCCGACCCCATCCACGAGCTGGAGCGCTACATGCGCTGCCGGCAGTGCTCTGAGCGTCAAGCGCGGCCCTTCAAACGCAGTCACGTTCTCGCCTTGCGGACCCACGAAGATTTCGGCCGCCAATTCTCCGTCTGTCTGGTGGGCTGGGGAGCGTTGAGAGATTCGGCTCAGGTCCCGCGACAAGCTCAACGGCTTCCCACATCTCGTTCCATGGATTGGAACCCAACTTAACCCAAGTTAGTTGTCCGGCATGGCCGACCCCTTCGATGCCCACGAAAAGCTGTTCGCCCGTGCTGCAGCAGCTATCGCCGAGGATGAACAGCTTCGCGCGAAAAATATGGCCTGGCAGACCGAAATCAGAGACGGTATTCGATGAATGGTGGCGCGAACCAGCTTTCATCCGAAAAGCCTCGCGCTGCTTTCCCCTCTCGACTCCCTGTTCCGGAGCAAACCTATCGACCGTGGCCGATCGAGGACGACGAGATTCCATCGGCGTTGGTTCTGGCCCGCATCAGATACTGCTGGGCAAGCGCTCTCGTCGCCAAGCTCTCACGAATTGCCCTTTCAGCACGGCGAAGTAGTCGTCTTGCATGAGAGCGGAATGCCGGCGCAACCGCTTCGTTCCCAGCGAGATCATCGCCGGAGATGACCTCTAGTCGTCCTCGCTTCCATTGCAGACGGCTCGTGCGTCCTGCGGCCGAGAAACGTGTCCGGCTTCAGCAATTTGAGCACTTCGATTGATCTGGCCAGCAACTCGCGCAGGCGGGCGTTCTGCTCGGTGATCTCCGCAGCTAAATCGTGCGCGCGGACGAGATTAGGATTGTCGGCCATGATGGCGCCCCTTGCTTTGCAGGTGGGAGCGCGCTCGGTCTCTCAGCCACCGACGCCTACGGGACAGGGCCTCGGCCGGTGATTGGGTGAAAACGACCAAAGACCGCATGATTTCCAGAATGAACTTTTGATGCGGACAGGAGGTCAAAAGTGCAATGCGAGTAGGAAACGGATGACAAAAAAGGCGCCACCGGCGACGATGGCCGTCGCACTGATCGCGAAAACGGCTCTCCAAGTGTTGTCCAAACGACGCCTCGCATAGCCCTCGGGGACGGCCCCAGCATAGGGCCGGGGGGGCATGATGATGCTGGGGCCTCCCGACAGGCTCTTGCCTCACGGGTCAGAAGCAGTCACCGCGAGACAAACACGTTTCCGACCTGCTGTTCCTTCGCTTGCTTACTATTCCCGGATGTGTGCCCCAGTTCCCACGGTCTGCTGACGAAAGGCCGCAGGCGCCGCTCTGGTACGACCCCTGCGGCCGGCGCCGCGACGTTCCGCACGATCGGCGCGGCACGTCATATTCCTAGCATAAGAGCCGCCGAGGCGTGCCCTGTTAATATTCGCGGCCACCAAAAACGGCGGCCCCAGCAGGGGGTCGGCTGCTGGGGCCGTTTGGGGTCCCACTCCGACTTCAGGGGGGCTTTAGGGCTGCCGGAGCAAGGAGATAATTTGCATCTTTGCCACTTGTTCCCGACCCGTAAACTGCGCCGAAAATATTATCTCGCGCCCCATGCGCACGGCGTACGAGCTTTGCCTGGGTACCGCAGCCAAGCAAGTGCCTTCAGGGCCGGACGGGATTCACGAAAGGCGCGAGGGCTACCGGATGCTGGTCGTTCGGGAGGACACCCGCGTGCGGCTGCTCTCGCGAAATGGCGCCGGCCGAAGCGCTACCCCTGGATTGCTGAGGCAGCGTTGAAGAACGGGCAGAAGCGGTTTGTGATCGATGGTGAGGCCGTCATCCTCGGCGTGGACGGCATCAGCGACTTCAACGCGGTTCACAGCCGGCAGCACGTTACGAGGTTCAGCTTTATGCCTTCGATATCCTCGCGATGGGCGGAGAGGATTTGCGGCCCCTCCCGCTCCATCGGCGCAAGGCAAATCTTCAGCAGCTACTGGCGCGCCGGCCTGATGGGATCAGCCTGGCACCCTTCGAGCGCGGCGAGATCGGCCCCGATCTATTCCGGGCTGCCTATCGCATGGGACTAGAAGACCTGGTTTCCAAGCACCGCGACAAACCGTATTCTCGTGGTCGGTAGAAGCACTGGATCAAAATCAAGAACCGAAGCCATCCGGCGATGAATCGCGAACTATAATCGGAGGAAAGTCTCTATGACTTGGTACGTGAAAGTACGGAGTGCCGATAAGACCGTAGCTTCAATCCTTAAGGATGTCTGGAACCAAGCGGTCGCTGACGTCGCTGAGTTTCGCAAAACTGGCCGTGAAGCGTGGATCGAAGATACGAATGGGCGCGTCATTGACGAGACCAGGGGCAAGGTAAAATCCTAAGACGTACGCACCAGCGTTTCCGACGGCCTCACGTAAATTGCGGACGATGTTCGAACAGCCAGCCGCGACCGGTGACATTCCCCGCTATCGATCCAGTCAGTTCGCGCGTGCCAAGGTACTACCACTCGGTCGAAGCGCTCGGAGGGCCCCAGTTCCACTTGCTTGGCACATAGGGAGCTGCATCATCGGCGGCGTGCTCCGCATCAGGCACCTTCGAGGGACGCGCCACGCGAGCCTGGTTTGAAGCGACCTTGGTTTGGTCGGTGCGCCCCGCAGAGGTCTGAGCGACATCATTTGGCATGCTGGACTCCCAAAAACGAAAGGGCTTTTTAGCAGACGTCTGTCACTGACAGCTGTGACTGAATGGCCACATTCACTGCGATTTAGGAGTAGTTCGGAGCCCCCGACAGTTTTGATTTTCAGTTGCCGTCCGCAGAACCTCTCGCATCAAGGAAGTGCAAACCCGTTTGACCCCAACTTGGTTCAGAAGCCCCATTTTGTGCCCACGCGTTTGGTTTCTTTGAGTGATTAGTGCGACCCGCGACCGTATTCAACCGCGCGAACTGACTTAGTGGACATGCTGCGCGGCGTAGACAGCGATTGCGGCCGCCTGGATTTCAGTCGAATAGCGCTGGTGTTCGGTCGATATCCGCACGCTAGCCGGCCTATCACGGCCGAACAGACGAGGGAAAACAGACCGCCCCACAGCCAAGAGCGCCCCGCGCGGCACTGATGGATCTTAAATACAGGAACGCCCAAAGCAGGGTTCCGTAGTTTCGCCTGAAACCGCCATTGAGCTTAGCGATCTTGGACAGATCGCAAGAGGTTTCGACTTCGTCAGCCATCACGCTGGCCTCCAGTAGTTAGAGCCAGCATCCTATGAACCACTGTTTTGCCCGACGGAGCAAGCAAAATTCGGTGAATCAAAATATTTTGGTTGGCCTACGGATGCCGGTGCGGTGAACCGATCTGGGACGACTGATGGCGGCAGTTTACCCATCACCGGCCAAGGCTCTGCCCGTAGGCGTCAGTGGCTGAGCGGACAGGCGCCTTGCCAATTTTTGCCCTGCTGATTCACAAAGGGCAAATGCAGCCGATAAATAAGGTGCTGCCTACTCGCCAGGGTGCAGTGAAGGACTTAGGGGGCCACGGTGAGTGAAAGAGGGCCGAGGGCGAGCAGGTTGTCGTTCGGATGGGAGGCACCGGTTGGATGGTTTACGATCGAGAGCGCAAGGGACCGGCGCTGATCGGAACTGAGTGGGCAGCCAATTTGACGAAGGAGCAGGCAGAGCGGGCATACCGCATTCTCTCCCGCTCACCTGGAGAGCTGGAAGGCCCGCCAACGTAGTGGCCATCCGTCGTGATTCCTCACTGCATCGGCTTTTCGGCATTGATATGCAGAACGAAAAGGACGTGCTGGAACTCGTCCGTCACTCCATCCGCCACTCCCGGCCTGGCTGCAATTTGCCGTCTAATACTTGGAGCGCCTGATCGGCCATGACCGTGGCCTCTTTCCAGGCCGCGTGCTTGTCAGGTAACTCCTCGCCTTCGTGATCGATATGCTTTTGCTCGTGTCTAACGTGAAAGAAATAGCGGGGCATGCGGAAATTCGGGCTAAACGCAAAGCTATCTTCCGCAACGCCGCTAAGCTCTTGTAAGTTCCGCCGAGCACGATCCCCAACAGTTTCGCGAGGCAGCGCTCGAGCTGCTCCATCGGGAAAGGCTTCTTGGGAAGTGGGCGTTCTCGAAACACTTCGGTACTCCGTTAGCTCCATAGCCGCTTGCGAAGGCGAGGGGGATCTTCAGCATCGACTGCATCTAATCCGAGCCTTGTGAGCGCTCCAGCCGGCTCAGTGGGCACCCCGGTGCGTTGAGCGAAGCTTGCCACGGTGAAGTCTAACTGAGTTGCTAGGATGTCAGCGGCGATTGGAAGCCCGGTCGCTAAATCTTCAAGTCTCAACTCCCGCCGGCTCACAAGGTCGGCGGAATTTTATTAACGGGCGCCTGCCCTGACGATTTTGGCTAGCCCGTCCTTGCTGGCAACACCGAAGTTGTCGCAGATGACGGCGAATTCATTTTTCGGCTTTGCATCTTCAAAGCAGAAGCGGGTACCAATTTCGGCACGGTCAGTCGACCAGCCCAGTTGGCTTGCTATTGCAATGCGGGAGACCTCCCCTCGAAGCAAATCCATTTGTTTTCCAGCAGCACGCACAATCAAGCAGTGTTCGTTGGCCATCAGACCTCCAAGAAAAAATGGAAGTTGAAAGAGACGCAAAGGCCGCAGCCTGGGACAGACCGCGGCCCGCGCATCGTCAAAAAACCGGGTGAAAACGATCGGGGATTGTCCCGGCGAAGTCTTGATAACCGAAATAAAAGCGCATGCCCGACCAACGCTGCTTTGGTCCGGGCGTTCCTAGCCAGCCCCGCGAGCGGACCCAAACGGGCAATCTCCCGCCGCGACCCGCTGTTGTTCCTACTGGCGGGGCAGCAGGTGTCCAATTAACTTGCTCGCTCTGATTGATGGAGGAGTGTTCTGATGCGTGTCCCAGTTCTTGCAATTCTCGTGAGCGGCGCACTCTGCGCCGCCACATCCCTGCATGCGCAAACCTACGACCCCGCCTATCCGGTTTGCCTCCAAGTCTTTACGGGCGGCTTCATGGATTACTACTTCGAGTGCGCGTACACCAACATGGCCCAGTGTCAGGCCTCTGCATCAGGCCGCGCGGCATCATGCGTGGTCAATCCTTACTACGCCGGGAAAGGCGGAAAGCCCGCAGTACGTCACAAGCGAACGCATCATCAGTAATCACCTTCGCCCCGCAACAACCGTGCGTAGGTTCCGCTCTCATGCAATTCGAACCTGGCCTTCTCGACGGCGTACTTGACGCCGGCGCCGAACTCCGGGGCCGCCGGCTTTGAGCGTGTAGAGGAACGGGGCTCAAGAACGGACAAAAGATGGAATTCCCCGCTGATCCCAAAACGGGGGTCATAGTGAAAGAGAAGGTAGACAACTAAGGCCCATGAGCTGCGAGGCCAGTTCTGCTGGCGCCCCCCTCGGGCCGCCCTATCGATCGATCACCTTGAGGAACGGCGCCTCGTCACCCTCTCCGGCGGCGCCTTAAACCTGATCAGCATGCGCGAGACCTTGTCGTCATCGCTCATTGCGGCTTGTCCCGCGGCGATCTAAGCGTGGCGCGCCTGAACCATTCCTCGGTTGTTTCGGGCATCGCCTGCGCGCCTACCGCGATAGCATCTCCTTGTTGAGATCGTGCGCGACTTCGCGAAGCGCTCGACTGTCTACTTATTCCGGAAAGATACGGCGGATCGCTTGTGCTTCGTCCTTGATAATGACCCGTTCGCCACTTTTCCTGGCGACCGCGGCGTATCCGTATGGAGCCTGCGAGATCTTCCCATGTCGCGAGAGAGGCAATCGAGCGCTTCGACGATCAATATCTGAAAGAATCGTTCCGCGCTTCGTCCAACATCCGTAGAAGGCCTTCGCGTGCCATCACGGAGTCGCCAGAACGGTCCTCATAGGTGCTGATAACGGTTAAGCCTTCGCACTCGGCGTAGCTTTGACACAGTGAAAGCTGATCTTCAATTGAACGCTCATTTTGAAGATCGGTTGAGAATCGAGTGTAGATCGTGGCTCTCTTTGTTGTCTCTTTTCGTATTGCCTCAGCCGTCAACTAGTCGGTCATCTCAAGGCCCTTTGGCAAATGGAAACTCAATGAGCGGCAGTCATTTGTTGTCTCTGACGACGCCTGCACTCCACCGGGTGTAGTGGAAAATTGGGCCGAAGGGAGGCGGATCCTCTAGCCTGCCGCTGCCTATGTTGATTGTGACCGTCTCCATCTTTCGCAGCGCCCCTCTCAGATAGAAGTTACCCCCGGCGCTGGTAATTTCGCCCAGCTCGATCTCGGCGCCGAACGCGAGGCTTGCCGCATCAGTCCTTATGCGGATGTCGTCGACCACCAGCAGGTTTTGTGAAAGACCGCCCGTAATCACCCAAGGGCTTCGACCATCACTCGCAGTAGTTTTCGGACTGGGAAAACCCGGCCGGACATATCAAGGCGCTGGAGCTTGCCCGAAGGCCCGTACCAGTAGGGCTGATGTCACGACCACGTCCTCGCCATCCAGGTCGCGATCGATCAATATGCCGAGGGCCGCGCTGGGCTACTGCGAGTTCTTTGTCAACAAGCCGTTTTGTTCCAAAACGAGATTGGTTGTTGATGGGTATCGGCCTTCTGCTTCTGCTCGGTGTCAGCTTCTACGGGACTTTTTGGTTCATCGACTAGTATCTCGGCAGCGTTAGGTCCTGCGAAAGGAACGAGCGGCATCTTTCAGCGTTTTGACGGGCATGCCGCGCTACTTTTTTCGATTTTCACGACGACCTCGGTCTCACCATTGATGATGCCGGCGAGGATCTACCAAACCTGGCCGCCGCCCGCGGCGCTGCACTGAGAGCCCTCGCTGAAGCCATTCGGACCAAAAGCGAAATCCGTGCAGAGATGGGGCCGATGTCGGTCATCGTGAGGACGCAGATTGCTCGCGTCCTGACGGTCTCGGCGTCGATCGAAATCAGCATGACATCGTGAGCGCGAGTTCCAAGTTGCCCCTTTCACCCGACCCCTCCGGCGAGTTCGAGCAGGCAGCACCTGAAGCCATCCTGTTCGCGATGTTCAACGGCGACGACCGCATCGCCTGCCGGGTCGACTGGTCCGCTTTGCGCGATCGCGCGATCGCGGACGGTACCGATCCAAACGACTTAGCCGGCGCGTTTAAAAGGCACCGAGCGACAATCGAGCATATAGCAAGCGAACAGTTCGATGCGGGTACGGAGATGCCCAGTGTTTGGAGCGGGATGCCGGCGGCTCCCTGAGGCGACCGATCGAGCAGTCCTTGAGGAAGCGGACGGCTAGGAACCGACGTTTCTCCCCAACGGTTGACCTTTTCACATGGAGAAGGTCATGAACCGCACATCTATTTTTGCCCTCGCTCTGATCCTCGTAACCGCCCCGGTGTTGGCACAAGGCGGTGGTGGAGGTGGCGGCGGTGGCGCCGGAGGTGGTGGGAGCGGAGCAGCGTCCGGCGGCGCGTCTGGAAGCAGCGGGGCAAGCTCGGGCGCAGCAGGAACGTCGAGCGCTGGAACTGCTGCTGGCACGACCGGAGGAAATACAGCTACGCCCATCAATCCGGGCAGCGCACCTTTCTCTAATCCGATCGGGCAAGGCACCGCACCAGCGGCTTCAAACGGTAACCAGAACAACGGTCAGAGCTCTTATCCGACGCAAGCTCCGCAATCCCCCACACCGACGGCCAAGCAGGCTTCGCCGGGTGGCACGGTCGCTGCGGAGCAAAAGGCAGCGACACACGGAACCAACACCGCCGCGCCGGACAGCGCCGCAGGCGCTGGCGCTGTGGGTGCGCCCGGGGTTGGCGTGGGCCACACAGCGAACGGCAAGCCAATCGGCACCACCGGATCAGGGGCCGGCTCGCCGGAGCGACCCATTGGCTCAGGCAACCGGTAATCAGGACAGAAGCTCAAGCCCGCGCCTCCTGCGGGCTTTTTGCTGCCTTGAAGTTGCAGCGATGCAAGATGACCTTCTCGAACGCGCTGCCCACGTGATTGCCGAGAGCAAGAAGCTCAAAGAGTGGACCGAGCAGATCCGGTAGCAGATCGAGCGAAGAGACGCGTCTTTTAGATATCAGCCAGATATTTTAGGTGTGACTCAGCCACCTTCGCCGATTTGCTGCATCAGCCACCCAATGCCGGCATCCATTATTGCGGCCTTGGTCGCGACGGCCTGGATCAGATCGGACTTGCGCTTGAGCGGAAGTTCGACGGCAGCCAGGGCGAAGCGGGCTGCGTGTCGCTCCACGAGCCGGCGCGGCAACGCCGCGATCAGATCGGAGCTTGAAAGGTGGGGAAGGGCCATCATGAACGTCGGCACGGTCAGGGCAATGCGGCGTTGCAGCCCGCGCTTTGCCAACAGTTCATCGACGAAGCCGTGTGGACTGCCGTCGAGCGATACGAGGAGGCGATGAGCGCTGCAGAATGCGGGGAGTGTCGGTGTGCGGGCGAACACGTGGCCCTTGCGCATCGCGACCACGAAATCCTCCTCATAACGCATGGCCATGAACGTTAGTTCCTCACCGACGACGCGGCGAAAACCCGCCCAAGCCGCCAAGCGAGGAGGCCCCAACGTTCTTCATCCGCTGGAAATAGCGGCTCAGGTTTTGCCCAGACCGGAGCGGTAATCATTTGGTTGGGGCACTTTTGGCCGGTTTACGCATTTTTCCGCTCATGGAAGAGGCCGGTGCAAGATATCTCCGCGAAGCGAAGACTTGCCTTGAAGAGGCAGAGAAGGCCACTCGCGCTGCCGACAAGAAGGCATGGCTAAAGCTGGCAGAAGAGTGGATGGTTATGGCGCAGAAAATACAAAGGCAGACCCCTCGCGAGAATTAAACGGAGCGGTAGGCAAGTGTCCTAGTCCAAGGTATCCTAATTTATTTTCGGAACGTCCCTGGCGGATTAACATTGGTTGGCATTCTTGCTAACGAGCATCATCATGCTGCGCGTCAGTTACCCGCTTCTCCAGCGCTAAGAGCAATTCGACACCTGCTCCTATTGCAACGGTCGGCTGAACCAGGTGGAAAGCTTCCTCAATACTCGCAACGACAAGCAGGTGCGCATTTTTAAGTGCACCGACTGTCAGAAGTTCACCTGGGACGATTAGCCCTTGATCTCGCTCAACCCGCATTGCTTTCGGATCGGCAAAGGCGTTCATTGGTCAATCTCAAAGTCGGCACTTCCCCGGCCGCCAGATAGATGGCGGTAGTGGCTGAGTAGTATTCCGCGAGGCCACCAAATGTTGCGTCGCTCTAGTGCCAGCTATGGCTGAACACCCCAACATTCGCGTACACGACTTGGCTGTGCGGATCGCCACGCAGAACGCCAGAATGCGCGACGTCGTGGCTCGAGCCGTTGAGGGCGCTTAGCCTCCCCGTCGGCCACCTTCCTAGGTCGCAGAACCTACAAGCCGTTCCCCAAAAGAACTGGATGAATGACTGTCTCGGAGGCATATTTCGGGCATGGCTCACCTTGAGAACCGCAAAACCATCCTCCGGAAGCTGATCGCCAAGGGCGACGCGAAATGCATCCCGTTGGCTGAGCGAGCCATTAACGACTACTTGGAAGCGGCCCCTGCCGCGGCTCGCAAGATTGGCCTTCGGCTGATCCAGCTGGACGTACTAGCTCAGTCTGAGGCCGTACTAGGCGCGCTGCACAATTTTGCGGAGGCAGTGAACGCCTACATCGAAAAAAGGCTAACGGAGGAGTAGGTCGCCTCAGCTAGGGTCTCTCATTCGCGCCAAAAAAAGAAATGGCCCGCCGTCGGTTTGCAAGCCTCATTTCCATGTAGAGCCGATTTATTGGACACACTGTACAATTTCATACTGTGGGCGTGACTGCCCGGCGCGACGGTGTCAACCAGCGCCCGGCTGAATCGGTCGTCCGGCAGTCTCGGTGCGTCTCCGACCCGGAGATGCCCGGGACCGTTACCCGAAACTTGAGCGCATGAAAAGCCAGTAGCCGCTGAGCAGACTGATCACAGCGGATACGGCATAGACCAGCCCAGTCGCCCTCATCGGCTTGACGCGGTCAGTCGTGATCAGTCGGTCGAACAGGCCGAGCACCGGGAGTACGATCGCGACCATCGCGACTTGGCCGATTTCGACGCCGATATTGAAGGCAGCAAGCGCCGGCACGATCGCATTCGTCGGCAAACCGACCTCATGAAGCGCGCCGGCAAAGCCGAAGCCATGGATCAGGCCGAACAGGAAGGCCACGCGCCAGCGCCTGTCTATGTCGCGCGAGAAGAAGTTCTCAACGGCAACGAACATAATCGAGGCCGCGATCGCTGGCTCCACAACGCGGCTCGGGATCACGACGAGGTCGAGCGCCGCCAGCGACAGCGTGATCGAATGGGCGACGGTGAAGGCGGTGACGATCTTGATGACCGGAATGAGCCGGCGCGCCCACAGCACGACTGCGATCAGAAAGGCGATGTGATCGTAGCCGAGAAAGATGTGCTCGATACCGGTGAGGAGATAGCGCTGCATTATCGACCTTAGCGGCGGCGCCGGCGCTGAAAGTGTGACGGTAGTATTGCCGGCATCGAGCAGCGCTTGCGCTTCGGACTTGCCCTGCGTGACCAGAACCACCTGACGCGCGGTCGGATCCTTCTCGGTCAGGACCGTCGAGCGGTAGACGATGTCGCCGGCAACGCCCTCGCAGGCAAAGCTGTTGCGATAGATGACACCGTCGCCATCGCCCAGGATGGCTGGAATCCCGGGGGCGCAGGCCGTCCCTTCGGCCCCCGATACGGCGAGATGTGCCTTCATGTAGGCGAGGATCGACGCAGCGGCCGCATCGACCGCGCCGGGATCGACCGCGTCTTCCTTTGCGTCGTAGATCTTGGTGCCGACGAGCCGGTCCATGTCGCTGCCCTTGAGCGCGACCTCGACGGTCACGGTGCGATCGGTGGTCAGCGCCACGCGCGCTGTCGAAAGGTTGACCTGATGCGCGCGAACCGGCGCGCCCAAGCTGAGCAGAACAAAGCCGAGCAGCAGGAGGCGAGCTAAGTTCACGATCCCGCTCCGATGGCACGGAGCAGCTCCGTCAAGCGGCGCATCTCGAACTCAGCGACGGTGACCACCGCGCCATTGGGCGCGAGCCGTGCGTAGCGGTCGAGACTATCGGCGGATGCGCCGAACTCTAGTCTTGCCAGCGGCGCGGCCGCATCGCGCGAGAACACCAGCACGATGAGGGTCGGCAGGTTGAGCCCATAGCGGGCGACTTGCGACGGATCAGCCGGTCCGACGCGCGTCTCGACTGCGGCGGAATCGAACGCGCGTAGCGCCGCGTCGATGACGCGGGCCTGCTCGGGATCGGCGACGTGCACAACATTGCCGGCGGCGTGGTTGTGCTGGCCGAGGTGCCGGAACCAGTTACCGTCAATGTCACGCTCGAAGCGGGTGAGCTTGCCCGCGAAGACGATCTCGAACGCCCACACCTGCGCCATAGAGATGGGCAGCAACAAGCTCTTGCCACGGCTTGCGGCATCCGGCCCAGCCGGGCCGCGCAGGCGGCGCGCCATATCGAGCGTAACCCGCCACTCCTCGCCGAAATGACGCGGCATCAGGTACACAGCGGGACGCCCGGCGATGCGGACATAATGAGAGGTGCTCGCCGGATTGAGCGCGCCCAAATTCACGGAGATCGTCGAACCATCGGCCGTCTCGATCACGGCCACGGTTGCGGGCGGGTCGAGCCCAAATGCAGCAAATTTTTCCACAGCGAGCTCGGCGGCCGGAATTTCGCGCGCGGGCTCGCTGACTGCGACTAGTCGCAGCGCCGTTTCGAGATGCGATCCGAACTCGGCCGGCACGGCGCCATCCATCCCCTCGATCATCCACTCGCCGGCTTTGCGAAGCAGGACAACGCTCCCGCGACCCGAACGAATCTCCACCCGCCGCGCGTCGGCGGGCGCGATGGTCACGAGGCCCTTCGGCGCAAATGCGACCTTGCTGCGCAGCTCCGGCCATCGCCCGCTGACGATCAGGACACCCAGCAGCGCCAGCAGGCACACAGCGAGGAGCGGCATCAGCCATCGGGTCATCCCGCGCTCAGCCGCCCCGTCCGTCACCGTCGCCTCCACCACATCGCAACACCGAACAGAGCCGTGCTCAGCGGCAGCAGCACCTCCAGCACGATGAAAGTGTCGCGCATCTGGGTGCTGGTCAACACGATCTCCGGCAGCTTGAAGGTCTGCGGTGCGACGCTCGGCGTGGCATCATCCTCGGCAAGCCAGCGAAGCATGGCAAGCGAGAGCTCGCCATTGGAGACGTAGGGAAAATATTCGTTGCTTGCGAACTTGCTGGTGCCGGCCACGACGAGGCGGAAGCGCTTGCCCGGCGAGGCCTCCGGCCAGCTGCCTTCGAGCGCGACCGCAAGCGGCTGTGCGCTCCGCCGCGTGTTCGTCGCGTCTCTCTCCGTCGCGGCGGGAGCAGACTTGGGCGAGCGCAAATAGCTATCCTGGCTGCTCGCAGCAAGCACGATCAAGCTGACCCCGGACCGCGGCTGCGCCACCGCGATCGGCCGCGCCTGCGGAAACACGGTCAGCGCCAGACGCTTCGTGATCGGGTGCGGCGGATAATAGGGCACGGCGACCTTGTCCGCATCGGTACGGAAATGATTGAGGGGATCGATGACGATCATGGCCTCGCTCGATAGTCCGACGGGCTTGAGCAGCAATCGCTCGAAATCGCCATCGAGCTGGGACAGCGGATCGATCAGGAGCAGAAGCCTGCCTCCACCTCTTACATAATCGCCGAGCAGCGCCGCCTCTTCAGCGGCAAAGGCTGTGCGCGGGCCGATGTCGGCGACCACCGAGCAGTCAGTTGGAATTCTGGACGCCGTCGCCGTGACGAGCTCGCGCATCTCGAAGCCGATCTGGTCGAGGGCAAGCAAGAGCCGGTCGAGTTGCTCGGGCGCCGTTTCCAGCACGTCGCCGGCGCCCGGCGCCTCGTGCCCCTTCAAAGTCTCGACATGGCTGAAATGAAAATGCGAAGGCAGCGGGCGGAACGTCTCGCCGTGGCCGGTGACGAAGCACACAGTCTCCACGTGCTTGCGCAGCACGCGCAACGCCGCATAGCCGATGCGGGCGGGATCGATGACGTTTTCGGCCAGGATCTTGCGATCGTCGGCCTGCAGCACGGCGGTGTTGTAGGCGCGCACACCGAGGTCGCGGGCAAGGCCGGGCTCCTTGTCGAGATCAATCGCGCGGAAGGCGAGCAGCGGATGATTCCGCGACGCGGTCTGAACGAGGTCGCGGACCGCAATCGCGTTGGCATCGCTCGCATTGTAGAAATAGGTCAGCGCGAGCGGTGTGCGCAGTTGCGAAATCACGTCAGTGAGCTGTCGCGGCGGCGTATTGCGACCTTCCCGGCTGACGTCAAAATGCACGTCGTGGCGATAGAGCGCCGTGTTGGCGCCGAAGACCGCCGCGATCGCCGCGACAACGATCGACGCGTTCCCGATCCAGGCCGACCAGCGCGAGCCGCCGCCGCGCAAAGGGAGTCGGATTGCCAGCATGAAGAGTGCGAACAGCGCGAAAGCGCAGGCGACGAACAAGAGGATGTTCGATGCAGTCTCGCCGAGCGACGCGAATCCGAGCGCACCGCAGAGGATGGCGCCAACCGCCAGGACGAGGAGAGCGACATTCGATTTAACAGATCCGCTCATCGCCTGCGCCTCTCACCGCCGTGCCAGTGCGCGGACTGTCAACAGCAGCGTCAGCAGGGTGACGCTGAGGAAGAAGCCCACGTCTGACAGATAGATCGAGCCGACGGCGAAGGGGCGGAAATGGACCGAGAGCGACAGGTTCACCACCAGCGTGTCCGCGGGGCTCGGCAGCAGCCAGCCGAAATTGTCGATGATCCAGAGCAGGAGGAACACGCTGAGCGAGATCAGCGCGGCGATCACCTGGTTGGCCGTCAGCGCCGAGGCCAACAGGCCTGTGCCGACCAGTGCCGATCCGAACAGCAGCAACCCGAAATAGCCGCTGTAGATCGGCCCGAAATCAGGATCGCCGAACCAGGCGAGCGCGGCCGCGTAGGCCCCCGACAGCACGAGCATGACCACGATCAGGCTCATCGCCGCCAAGAACTTCGCCAGCACTATCGCGACTTCGGAGAGCGGGGCGGTCAGGAGAACCTCCAGCGTCTTGAGCTTCCGCTCTTCCGCGAACAGTCGCATGGTGATCAGCGGTACGGTCAGCATGAACAGCACGAACATCTGGAAGAAGATGTGCACCATGCTGGGCTGGTGGCTAAGGAACAGGGTGAGCGTGAAGCTGTAGCCCATGATCAGCAGGAACACCGTCATCAGCACGTAGGCGATCGGTGAGGAGAACAGCGCCGTCGCTTCCTTCCCGAGCAGCACCGCGAAGCTTCTCATGCGGCCGCCTCCGGTCGCCGGGTGAGATTGAGAAACACCCGCTCGAGATCGGGCCGCAGCTCGGTCAGCTCGCGCACCGGGATTTGCGCGGCGACCAGTGCGGAGACCAGCTCGGCTGCGAGCGACGGACGCCGCTGCGCCCTGACGAGGAAGCGTCCGGCACCCTCGGGATCCGCGACAACCTCGCGCACGCCGGCGACGACCTTCGCCGCGCCGTGGACGGCCTCTTCCGACGCGTCTACCGACAGGCGCAACGTTTGATCCTGTGTGGCATCTTTCAGCGCATCGGACGTCAAGAGCACGCCGTCGAGCAGGATCATCACGCGCGAGGCAATTTTCTCGATCTCGGGCAGGATGTGCGAGGCCAGCAACACGGTGTGGCGTCCGGCCAGCGACTGGATCAGGTCGCGCACGCCGATCACCTGGTGCGGATCGAGCCCGCTGGTCGGCTCGTCCAGCACCAGAACTTTTGGATCGCCCAGGAGAGCCTGCGCGATCGAGACACGCTGACGAAAGCCGCGCGACAGTTTGCCAGTCGTGAGCCTCATGACGCGCGCGAGGTCCAACCGATCCACCGCCTCGTCGATCGCAGTCCTCGCCTTCGGTCCGTGCAAACCCTTGATACCGGCCATGAAATGCAGGAATTCGTCGACCCGCATGTGGTCGTAGAGCGGTGCATCTTCCGGCACATAGCTGATGGCACGACGCACGCCGAGGGAATCCTCGACCACGTCGTGGCCGGCGATCTCGATACGTCCCGAGGTTGGAACCAGGTAGCCCGTGAGCATGCGGAAGATCGTGCTCTTGCCGGACCCGTTCGGCCCGAGCAGGCCGACGATCTCCCCCGGCGCGATCGCAAAGGACACGTCGGCGACGGCGCGTCGCGGCCCGTACCATTTTGTGACGCGCTCGGCGAGAACGACCGGAGAGTCAGCCGGAAGCATGGAACGTTTAGACCCCCTCTGACGGGCACCGCGCAAGACTAGCGAGCAAAATCCCGGGCGCGAAGGCCCGGGAGGACGACTCCTGCGGGATGTCCCTAGGCTACTACCACTCACTCGTAGAATTCGGGCGAGTGCTTGTGCGCCTTGAAAGTATCGGGGTCGTGGGCATAGATGATGTCGGCGCCCTCGGTGTCGCGAACCCGCTTCACCCAGGCGTAGGCATCGAGCATGCCGACAGGATCATAGACGCTGCCGATGCTCGGCAGGATGTTCTTGTCCAGGTTCTCCTGAAGATAAACAGCGTCGCTGGTCAGCACCACCGTGCCAGTTTTCGGCAGGCGCACCACCAGGATCTGGCTTCCGGGCGTGTGCGACACGGTGCGGTGGATGAAGACGCTATTGTCTCCGAACAGGTCGAGATCGCCGTCGAGCTCGATGGTCTTGTACTTGGATGGCATCCCCCCGCCGACGCTGTTGCGCAGCATGGCGAAATCCTCAGAGATGAAGAAGGTCGCGTAGCCCGGCGCAGGCCAGAACGCGTTCCTCATCTCGTCGCGCTGGTACACGAAGGTCGAATCCAGGAACTTGCCGATGTTGCCGGCGTGATCGACGTGGAAATGACCGAGGATGACATATTTGATGTCAGATGGCGTGACGTTGATCTTGGAAAGCTGAGCGTCGATGGCGATGTCGGGCGAACGACCCGGATCAAGCGCCTTCACGAACGGCCCCCAATAGTCGGGGTCCTTGATAATGCGGTCGTTGTTGCCGCAATCGAACAGCACATCGCCCTTGGGGTGTCGGATCAGGAAGAAGCCGACAGGAATTTGGACCTTGCCGCTACTGCCGTTCTGAATGATCGACTTGTCGAGATTGAGCGCTCCCGAAGAGAAGACGTAGAGCTTCATCTCCTTTGGCGGTTCAGCGGCCGTCGCGATAGCCGACATAAAAAAAAGTCCTACGGCCAGCGAGCCAAGGACTCTTAACGCAGTCGCCCGCATGTCGTCCTCCCTGTTTTCGACGCGCTTATTTCAGCGGATGTAGCATCCTACCATAGTTTAATACGGCTGTGCAGGGCTCAATGGGCGCGAGCGGGCGAATAAAATAAAGCTTCGCGAGGCCTGACATTTTGTGCGGCGCAATTGTCCCACCAATGACCCCATCCTGCTCAGGCGACCACGCTGGCCACGACTGCCTTCAAACGTCGCGCACGTCGGCTGGTTTGAACCGAAGCTGCTAAGCCACGTTGACCGCCATTGATGTAGACCTGCTCCTGCCCAAGTGTGCCCTGCTCGACCACGGTGCGCACGAGTCTTCGCTGCCCGAAAGGGCCGATCCCGCCGATCTTGAAGCCGGCAACGCGTTCCGCCTCAGGCGGCTTCATCATCTGCGCCGACTTGCCACCGCCGGCAGCGGCGAGCTTCTTCATAGAGAATTCCTGGTCGGACAGGACAATGACCCGGACCGGCTTCCACCACCGGCTTCAGCGTCTTCAATACGCGCCGAGTGCTGCAGTCCGTGCTCTCGGGGCCGGGATCGTAGTCGTCGCTGTGAACGGCGAAAGCAACGCCGCGACCGCGAGCGCGTGCGTTGCGCGGGGTGGCTTTGGACATGCGCGATGCCTAGCACCGTCGTTGCGAGGAGCGAAGCGAGGACTTATGTTCCTGCGGCTGTCTACACGCCGATGTACAATCAATTCGTCAGCAAAAGGAACATGCGATGGGATTGAAGCGCGGGCGGTTCAAGCAGATAGATTCTCTCGAGGCGCGGCTTGAGCAATTTGCCCAGGATATGCGTAAGCGCGCAGACGGAAAGCCGGCGGGAGACGAACGTAACGCCTTGCTCAAGCGAGCACGTAATGCAGATCAAGGAATCGACATCGAGCGGAAACTTCGTCAAGAACACTAGGAACGCCCAAAAGAGAAGCGATTTAGCTTGGCTCCTCCCTGCTCCCGTTGTGAGGAAGGCACTGTGACCGAGACTGCGATCTAGCACCGGGCGCCGTCTACACTAGCTCTCTTCGAGAGCTACTGCAGCGCTGGCCCGCAGCACGACACGACCGATGGTGTCCCGTACGACCACCTTTGTTGTACCTGTTGAACATTCGTTTGCGCCATCCAGGATTGCTTGCGCGAGAGCTTCCATCGCGAGTCGCCGCACGGCATCGGTGCGAGTAAGGTCAATGCCGTCGTCATCGATGGTAATTTCGCGGGTATCATGAATATCGAGGAAGAACCTCGGCATGGCTCAGACAATCACGCGGCCAATTCGAAGTTCCTAGTTTTTTCGGTCAAAGCCTCTCCCCGGGCCGACAGCTGGTGGGTCGCTCTTTGCCGTTGCTCTAGTTTGACCTCAGGGCCTCGACCTCGAACGTGAGCTTGACCTGCATCAGGGGTCCCAATTCATCGCGGACCTCAATAGCCATGTCTTGCCGACCGATCGCGGGCGGGAAGCTGTGCAGTGCGTCGCGAGCCATGTCGGCGAGCGACTTGGCAGCTTCGGCCTGCACAGCTCGAAAACTGGAAAGCTCCAAGCCTTCTTCATCCACAGCGACGACATCGTCTTCCAGCAGGTCGAAAAAGTAACGCGGCATGGCAAGCATCCTTGTTCGCTGGACAGCAATTGGTGTCCGTTTCGACGTGCATCAGCAAAGCACAGGCACTGTCGTCAAACACTTCAGGGCAATTACTGACAGTAATTTTTCGGAACTCAAAAGCTGACATTTGCTAATTTTGAGTGGCCCACTCATGCCGATGCTCGAGCCCAGGTGAAGCGCGCCTAAATCCTAGTACGCGCGAGATGGAGCTTGAAAGCGGTCGTCGTTCGAGCCAATCCTGAGGGCGCGAATGTCTGGCATCCGCGCTCATGAGGCTCACGCCAAGAGCCAAGCCGCGACCGAAGTCAGCACGCGAAAGAGAAAGTAAAGCCATCCGGTCATCGCGGCCGTGACTGCCGACGAGGAAAAGCACCTGGACCAGGCCCTCGCCGAGTGCCGGTCGTGACTTTTGATCGGTGGGTGTCTTGGCTTGACCGGAACGCATCGTACTTACCATCCGGGAAAACCATGCGATGCGGTCGATGCGAGATTGTTTCTGTCCGGGGGCGCCTTTTGTGCGCGGGAGCCGTTCCCTACATGCGTCCGCTCAGGGGGCGTAACTTTTCATACTGTCGAAGCTCTCGAGGACGCGGCCGAACGCCGCGAACTCCAGTGTTCGCAGCGACCGGTGCGATAAGCGCGATCGCTGCGCGGCGTTCCTGGTCGGCCTCTGGGTCGCGTGCCGGCGCTAGTTTCGCGAAGCTTTCCGCGGAAGCTCAAGCCGTTTGGAGCGGGAGTGACGCGAGAAGGCGAGGGCAAAAGCGCAGGCGCCCCTCGACGCCGCCGCAGCACGCGGCCAGGCTGCGGGCGGCGCTCAGGAAGGTCGAGAATAGGTCCGGACACCAGTTTTAACCATCGCGCTTCCTCGTGCAAAAAAAATTGTTTGTGGGTCTTGAAACTTTTCTCTGGCTTCCAAATTTTTTCGGCGTCGTCGTACGACGATCGGGATGCCGTTCGGGTCCCGCCACTGAGACGGGCACTGGTCGTGTCCGGTGCCGCTCGTAACCATTTTGCTCCCAGGAGGATCTGGCTATGCGCACTATTGATTTTTCGCCCCTGTTCCGGTCGGCCATCGGCTTCGACCGTCTTTTCGATCTCGCCGAAGCCGCCCAGCGCGCGGGCGAAGAGACTTATCCCCCCTACAACATCGAGCGTCTTGACGAGAACCGCTTCCTGATCTCGGTGGCGCTCGCGGGTTTCAGCCCGGACGAAGTCGTCCTGACAGTCGAGCAGAACGTCCTGACGCTCGAAGGCCACAAGAGCGAGAAGGAAGGCAAAACCTTCCTCCATCGCGGCATCTCCGCTCGCCACTTCAAGCGCCAGTTCACGCTCGCCGACCACGTCGAGGTCAAGGGCGCTAGCTTCGAGAATGGCTTGCTTGTCATCGACCTGCAGCGGGAGATTCCCGAGGCGATGAAGCCGCGACGCATCGCGATCAACGGCGTCGTGCCCAGCAACGTCACGCAGATCGAATCCAAGGCCGCCTGAGGCCATCCTGCTGATCAGCGACCAAAGCCGCGCGGGCCTTCCGCGCGGCTCTCCCCTCAACTCGTCTTGGAAATGGAGGAAGCCATGCGGCCGACGACCGCTCTTCACGACAACGTTGTCGATCTAAACGCCATCATCCATCCCGGTACGGTTTTCGAGCATCCCCGGGACGTGGTCTCTCATCCTTCTCTCAGCCTGTCCGAGAAACGTGCCATCCTGGCTTCGTGGGCATCAGACGCTTCTGCGATCGCATCGTGCCCGTCACTGCGGGCCCCCGAGGGGCTGAAGGCGCCGGTCACGATCGACGAGATTTTGGAGGCGCTTTGCGCGCTGGACGAAGGCCCCCGGCATCCTCCCGGGGGCAAGCCGATGCGCTTGCGGTCGGTCGAGCGTGCAGCGGCCTAGGAGACGGTGAGGAGTGAAGAAGATGCTCGATGAGAACCTTGCCCGCATCCGTGCGCACCGCAACAACGTCCACCGCTATCGAAGACTTCTAAAGACGCGGCTCTCGGCCCTCGAGCGCCAGTTCATCGAAAGGCGTCTCTCCGGGGAGAGCTCGGCCCTGGAGGCGTTGACTTCTCAGACGTTTCCCATCGCGCTCACCATGCCCGCGACACCGGTCTTGCCCGCGACAACGGGGGCTGCGCCATGATCGCCGTGCGGGACATGCTGATCCGCGGCAGCGAGAAGGTCATAGCTCACTACCGGTTGCTGCTCGCCCACGCCACGACCCACAAGGAGCGAGAACTTTACCTGAGCCGGATCGAACGCGAGCAGCGGCTTCTGGACCAGCTCCACGGCGGCTTGCCGGGACGGATCGCGGCATGAACACTCGAACCGGCGAAGAGAACTACGCGGGCTTCGATGTCGTGTTGAAGCGACGCGGGCGCGGCCGATGGAAGTGGGCCGTCTGCGCAGCTGGAGGCGAGGTCGTGATGTCCGGCTCGGAGTGCAGCCGCGCTGCCGCTAGGTACAAGGCGGAGCGCGCGCTGTTTCTCCTGCTCTGCGCAAGCGCGTCGCGGGTGGGGTCCGTCGGAGGGCGGACCATAGGCTCGGGCTTGCCGCGGCCATAGTGCTAGGAACCTTCAACATCGCTGGCAGGTTGTCCGCTAAACGCTTTTGCCATGGAAGCCAATCTTGGAAGGCAGCGCGAGAAGGGAGCGACCTTTCGAACTGTAGCGTGTACCCGCCCGCCGGCTGTCAGGTCGGCGGGTTCTTCGCTCGAACTCCTCCATTGGATCTGTCCGTAGGCGTCCTTGGCTTAGAGATCTTATTGTGCTCCCGCCTTCACAGCGAAGGGGGTGCCAGCTATGGCCGAACACCCCAACGTGGCTCGCGTGCAGGACCTGGCCGTGCGGAGCGCCACGCAGAACGCCAGAATGCGCGACGTCGTAGCTCGAGCCGTTGAGGCGCTTAGCCTCCCCTCGCCGGATACCTTCCTAGGTCGCAGAACCTACGAGCCGTTCCCAAAAGAACTGGATGAATGACTGTCTCGGAGGCATATTTCGGGCATGCCTCACCTCGAGAACTGCAAAACCATCCTCCGGAAGCTGATCGCCAAGGGCGACGCGAAATGCATCCCCTTGGCTGAGCGAGCCATTAACGACTACTTGGAAGCGACCCCTGCCGCGGCTCGCAAGAGTGGCCTTCGGCTGATCCAGCTGGACGTACTAGCCCAGTCCGAGGCCGTACTAGGCGCGCTGCACAACTTTGCGGATGCAGTGAACGCCTACATCGAAAAAAAGCTAACGGAGGAGTAGGTCGCCTCAACTAGGGTCTCTCATTCGCCGGCCTAAGGCGAGGCCGGGGCTTGGAAGCCGAGCATGCGGCCCGCGCGACGCCCCCCTCTATGCGGAGTTGGTCGAAACCACAGATGGTCGTAAGCTGACGAAGTCCACGCGCCATGCTATTTGTCCGCGGCAGCAATCAACGGCAGTGATCGTCATGGATTGCACAATCTCACGTCGACTGGTGCTTGTTGGCTGCCTGAGCCTTTGCATGCGGAAAGCCTGCGCTCAAAAAACGCGCGTCTGGCGCGTAGCATACCTTGCATCCGGGCGAGCGTCGGTCACCGTTCCAGTCATGAAAGAGACCCTTCGCCAACTCGGATACCAAGAGGGCAGAAATCTCGTTTTCGATGTTCGGGACGCTAATGGTCGTTATTCAGAGCTCCCCGAACTTATGCAACAGCTTCTTTCGCTGAAGCCCGATGTGATCGTTGCGGAGGCCACTCCCGCGATAGCGGTAGCCCAGATGGCCACGTCATCGATTCCCATCGTCATGTCCCCATCGACCGATCCGATTAGCTCCGGGTTCATCAGGAGTTTCGCACGTCCGGGCGGCAACATCACAGGCGTCGCCAACATGTTTGGCGATACCACAGCCAAGACGCTTGATATCATTCGACTCGTATTCACGGGTGCGAAGAACCTCGCTGTCTTGATTTCAAATAACCCGACGCACCCGCAGCTCTTCGAAGTCGCAAGCAAGGCCGCAGCCAAAATCGGGGTGTCAGCCGGACGGTTTGTCGCGCCCAACCCTGAGGACCTGAAGAAGGCGTTTGCGGAGATGAAGGCTGGTAACGTCGACGTCGCGTATGTCCTTGCCGACCCCGTCAGGCCAGCGCTTCCCGCCGTCGCCCTCGAACACGGCATTCCCACCGTCTTCCAGGTCAACAGCTACACCGAGCTCGGCGGCCTGATGAGTTATGGACCGGACATCCTACCGCTGTTCGTCATGGCGGCCCATTATGTGGATCGCATCTTGAAGGGCGGCAACCCTGCCGAAATGCCCGTCCAGCAACCGACCAAATTCGTTTTCGCCGTTAATCTGCGAACCGCAAAGGCTCTCGGCCTGACGATTCCTGAAACCGTGCTGGCGATGGCTGATAAGGTGATAGAATAGCTTAGATCTGGAGGCATTGCGCGAAAGGGTGGCGCGAGACCTATCCGTCTCCCGCTCTCGCGCGGGACGACGAAGGCCGCAGCAAGGTCAATCGCTGCGGCCCGCGCGCGGTCAAATGAACCGGGTGAAACGATCTACGTGAACTATTCAACCAGCCCCGGTCCGACGATTATCCACCCCGGCTTTCCGGATCGCATTGCTCTATGTGAATCGGTTAGGAAATATTAGGAAGCTGTGCGAAAGCGAGCCTGCGGCTACGTGGTAGCTGCTTTTTCCGTGCCTAATTTGCCGTTACGTATCGTTTGGTACTCCACGATCCAACGTCCCTGCTACTATTTCCCGATCAGAGCGGGCGACCATGGATCGGCTGAAGAAAGCGTTGAGGCATCTCGAAGCCCAAGAAACGGGCGGCGAGACGCGAAGCAACAGACAAATGCCCGTCTCGCCTTGTTAGCTGAGCGTCGCGTCCAAATGATCATCGATCGCGAGCTTGCATCGAAGGTCTAGGGGCCTAGGCCGCGGCAGCCTAGTTGGTCCGGGCGAGGGACACGTTTTTCGAACGTGGAGCAGCATCTCGCTTTGGGGGCCCTTCGGGTTTAATGCCGTTTTGCTCGTCGAACTGCTTTATCCAGGATTGTATGTAGCGAGGATCATCGGGGCATAGCCGCTCAAGTAAACGAAGGTTCTGCGCTCGGAAGTCCAAAAGGGTTTTCGGCATTACGCTTCCTCGAAACCCTGCCCATAAATAGCTTGAGGTATCGGGAAAAACTGGTCAACCTCAAAAGGCTGCTTGAAAGCCGCGCCCGGTTGATGCAGCCCAAAACGTGGAGCCGTTGAACAGAGGTCGGGAGCCTCTACGCTCAACGCAGCGGGGAGCACCTATGGTTTGACTACCTTCGTCAATCTAGCCCTCGGAACTGGGTGTGAGAGCCGTTACTGAAATACTTTGGGCAGCACGACGACGACCTCAATCACCTGTTTCAAGATCTCCGTAGCCAAATCCGCAATCAACAAGGCGAAGTCATCTTCGATCTCCGCGGCGATGCTTTCGTCCTTCGCATGGACGTACAAAAGCGGTCCATCCACTTCAGCAAATCTGACGCCAGCGAACACGCGATAGAATACGGTGGCGCCTATTACTCCGGCTAGCTTTGCCTGAACCGCGTAGTCCTGGGTGTCGCTGAGATCCATGGCGCGGAGATAAAGTCACTTCACGCGAAAACAAGTCATAAAAATAATTTCAGCAACCTATTGCAAGCGAGTGAGCGGAAACTCCCGCTGTCTGCGGGCGCGGTTCTCATGCGCTTGCCGGATACTCGTTTGTTGGAGCGGATGCCATCGCGGCCTTCTTGGGTTGCGCTTAGCTCGTTCAAAGGACTGAGCAAAGGAACGGGCCGTTCGTAGCCGCGTTTTCCTTCGAGTACCTGGACTACCGGTCATGGATTCAGCCCGCTCAGAGACCGGCTCTTGGTCGAGCTGCTATGCTACCATTTGCCGATATTCAAGCCGTGCCCAGAACAACGTGCCGTGAAACATGGCGATGATCGCGAGCAGCACCAAGAGGCACGTCCCGAACCCGATCCATGCGGCAGCGGCTTGTCGCAATTCGATCCGGTCGCAATTCGATCCGGCCTGTCGCATCGCGGAGGTAGCCAGGCCACCGCAATGGCTCCGGGGTCGCGCTGAACACCTCGACATAGACCCGCCCCAACGACAGGAATGGCATGACGATACGCGCCACTCCGTATCCGATCAGCTCGACGAGCATTCCAAACCTGGACATGGCCGAACTCAAGCACGTCAGAAAGTGTGCATCATACAACACAACAACCACAGGTTTGGTGCCCTGCACGATCTAAGAGCGCAGCCCATAGGTCAACGTCGAAAAAGGATCATGCGGCCGCTTCTTCGCAAGAAGTCGCAAATGTCTCTCACCGTCTAGGCCGCGCTGGAGAAGCGCAAGCAGCATTGTCATTGGCGGGGAGGCTGTGGTTTGCTGGGCGTTGGGTGTTTCTCTCTTCAATACGCTGCAATTAGGAGGTGCAGCTTCACGTTTTCGACGTCTTCGCCCTGGGCGGATTTACGGCATTTGCCACTCTCGATGCGCAAAGCCGGTCTGGGCGCGTCCGGCCGGACGGCAATGTTCTAACTTGCTAGAGGCGCCCTGAGCCCGGGTTGCTCGTACGAAGTGACCTCGCGCTACATTGCACGGCTACGCTATGCCGACCAGCGATCCTGTTCTTCTTGGTAAGCGTGTTCGTTGAACCGCGCCGCGACTTGTTCAGCCAGCTCCTTCGACTCCGTGGAGGCGATCGACCGGCCGTCGCGCGTTTTGAGCTTTTCTTCGTCGGCATGAATGGGCACGCAAAGCGAGCAGGTGTAATAGGCGCAACTGTATTCTATCGCGTGTTCGCTAGGGTCGATCTTCTGGGCCTTTGGCCCGGATCCTAGGAATTCAATCAAAGCTCCAGGCGCGAGTCCCCTGCGGACAATGCGCGAAGGTTTAATGATGCCGACCGCGCTCTTAGCTTGGATAAAGACGTACGTTCGAACCTCTCCTCTCTAATGGACGGCTACCGGGTAGGCGCCACCGGATCGGTCCCGGGAAGTTGTTGGCGACACTTAAAGTGCGCTCCTCGTCTGTCTCGAGAGCTATCTTTTGAGCGAGCATGACGTCGCCCTCTACCAAGCCGCCCAGCGGGACGAAACACCAGCCCGCGCCGAGCCGCCCGTCCTCGTCGATCTCGTTGACGTTCCCGGAGGTTCCCCGCCGGATGCGGTAACGCTTCCCACTGTCGCATCCTACCACATCGAAGTATCCCTTGCTATCGAACTCCGCCCTTTGCGCGGGTGAAAGCCAAGAACGCAGCAGCCGCAGCGCACGAGCTTGAATCGTTTTCTCGGCCTTAGCTGCTTGATAAAGCTTGCCAACCGCGACGCCTCGAAAAGTCCACGGGCCGATGCGATCAACCTTTCTCTTCACTTGGTGATCACCCGCCCACGAGCCGCGGGAAGAATAATGTCTCTTCGGCTGTCGGATCGAACGCCGTTATCCTAGTTACCTCACCCGGGCCATTCCGCACTGCCGCAGTATATCCTTTCAGAGTAAATTGCAGAAAGCGCCTCTCCGCCTCTGCCAATGCTTCTGTATTGCAGTTGTCGAAGAAGTGCCTGCTATCGCCGCTGTGGTCCATCACGATTTGCATTGCCATGCTGAGGCTCCCGATTGTCATCAAAGAGGAATGTGGAAGCCAAGCCCTCGTTCCTAAATTCGCGACTGCGGCTGTGAGGCGTAGCTCGCGTGCCTTTGACGATACGGCGATGTCTCCGCCGACACGTGTGGAGCCACACGCAACGGCTTGACCAAGAGCTGGCGTTATTCGCTGAAGGCTCTCTAGGGCTAGCGGCTTGCTTCTGCACCATTCTGGCGGAATCAATCGGCCAGGGGCACGAAATCGCGCGAATACCTGTCGGGGGACAACAGTCCGTGTTCTTCCGAACGCGCCCGCGACGCCGCAAGAACACGGAAATCCTCGCCTGTCAGGGCTGGAATCCCCGCATGCTCGGGTTTCGAGGCCCTGCCCAGCCCTCGTCCCCACCCTGGGAGACGCCCCTAAACGCAGGTTACCGCTATCTGGATGTGAAGTGCCTCGGCTGCGACACGCATCAGACGGTACCGCTTGATATTGTCCGGCGGCCGAAAACCTTCACGTCTACGAGCTGGAGCGCTACATGCGCTTCCGGCAGTGCTCCGAGCGCCAGGGACGGCCAAAGTGCAGCCATCTGGTGGCCTTGGCCGCGTCAACCGCCGCACGGGAACCATAAGCCCGGAAATGAATCGTGCCTGCAGATCCTCAATCTGGAGGACTGCAATGCGATACGTTGCGTACGCGGTTGATTTGTCGGGTGTTGCTCGCGCGGTTTACGAGATCAATTGCTCAACCGACGACGACGCCGAAGCTCAAGCCAAAAAGTTCTTAGAGGCTCATCCTGCTGTTGAAGTATGGGATGGTCCTCGCCGAGTTGCACGGCTAGTGCGTGAGAGCTGTCGAGGCGGACAGCAAGAGTGATCCGCCACTCGCTGTCGTGGGTGAGCGTGATGCAATTAGTCGCACAACACGACGAACTGTGCCCGCCGGGCACCCGATCGACGACCTCAGTGTTTAGCCAGGGGGAACCTCGGGCTTCGAGCTACGAAGATCTCGAGCACGAGCGCTGCATCCATTTCCGGTTAGGGTCAGATGCGTCCTTTTGACCAGCAGTCGGGCGCTTTCGGTTTACCCGCGACTCCGGACATCTCGCCGCGATGCACCAACGGAAGCGATGGGCCATCAAGCGACATCGTCAAGTCGAGGCTATCAATTGAACCCGCGAGCGTAGGCCGGCGCCGCAGGGCGCGCGGCGCGGTGATATGTGCTAAGCTCTGGCCGGTTAAGCATCGAGAGAGGATTGTGACGCGACGCGAGTTCATCGCACTCGTCAGCAGCGCGGCGGCAATCCGACCGCTCGGCGCGCGCGCAGGGCGCCCGCCAGAACGTGTCCTCTATTTCACATACTCGGCCGGCTATCGGCACGACGTCATACCACTTTCCGAAGCAATCCTGACGCAGCTTGGAAGGAATTCCGGCGCCTTTGAAGTCATCGCAACTGAAGACTTGTCTGAATTTTTGACCGGAAACCTCGAGCGGTACGCCGCTGTGATGTTCTACACCAGCGGAGAAATTCCGATGAGCTGCGCCCAAAAGATAGCACTTCTCAACTTTGTGCGCTCGGGCCGTGGCTTTCTCGGCGTTCACTCGGCCACCGACACATTCTACACTTGGCCAGATTATCTCGATCTGATCGGCGGCTACTTCAACGGTCATCCCTGGCATCAGGGTGTGACCATCGAGGTGGCTGATGTTGCGGATCCACTGGTGGCGTTTCTGGGGAATTCGTTGCAGTTGAACGATGAAATCTACCAGATTAGCGACTTCGACTATCGTGGATCACGCGTGCTCCTGCGCCTCGACCAAAGCTCGGTGGACCTCAATAAGGCCGGTGTGCATCAACGCTTCTATGGTTGGCCGCTCGCCTGGAAACGATTTTACGGCGAGGGGCGAGTATTCTATTCGGCGCTTGGCCATGAGGCGTCGGTCTGGCAGGACCCGCGTTGTCAGAAAATCCTCACTAAGGCTATCCTCTGGTCTACGAGAAGGTCGGCCTAGTGCAACCGGATTGCTAAGCCGCTTGCGCCTTTCCTACAGGCAAATATTGTGGCGGCTATCGACAATGCCGCTCGCCTGGATCGAGACTGGCTGTCGCCCGCCATGACCTATTCTCGGAAGTACCCGACGCTGCAAAGAATTGGAAGACAAGAACAAGGCCATCGCCCGCTCAGTGCTGGATATCACTTCGGATTGGGGCACAACGCGAAGAACTCAGGTTGAGCAAATCTGATCCGCTCGGCGCAATTAGCGGACCTACGCCAGACGAGGCGCAACTTCACGAATGGGTCAAGAGGAGACATTCTACCTTTGCCTGTATCCGTCTTGCTGCTACCCTCTGAATGGATTGCGACGAACGAAACCGGGGAGGTCTTCCATACAGCCGGTCACCCGCTACGCAAAGAGCGGCGACGTTCACGTCGCCTACCAGGTATTCGGCGAAGGGCCGATCAATTTGATTCTTGCCCCATATTTTGTATCGAACATTGAGGTGTACTGGGAGCACCCCGCGGTCGCTCGATGGCTGTTGGGGTTGGTATCCTTTGCTCGGGGCGGCGCGTGCACGGTTCGGCGGCAACGGTCTGCCGGTCGCCATCATCATGACGCATGCTCATTTCGACCATGTCGGTGCGCTCAAGACCTTGGCCGGCGAATGGGACGTGCCGGTCTATCGGCCGAACATTATTATCTCGAGGGCATTTCGCTTCCGGCGCCCCACTTCCAGCGCCGCCTTCATCGGTGGCGCAGCAATGGCCAGATCGTAGAAGCCGAGGGAGGCTTGTGGAGCTTGCGCACCATGCCATCTGCATAGCCCCGATCGTTTCATAGGGCGCTCCCCGACGGCGCCATGCGACGAGCACTCCGAGCAGGAACGCCACGGCGAGTAATCGGAGCGGCGCCGCCGCTGTGATCCGGCGCACTCGTCGGACAGGCGCGCCGTAGCCGATCGCGCGTCGAACGACGGCTCACCCGCCCCTGCGCCATGAGATGAGGCCTTGTCCGCGGCTATAATCATTCTCGAGGCCGAATGCTTCGGTCATCGCTGAGGCGTCTGCCACGTCCACCGGTTGGTCTCCTTGGCATCGTACGTATTTTCACAGGCAACGCAGCTCTCGGATTGAGCGCGGCCCTCATGGAACCTCAACGGGGCAGCACCATTATTTCCAAATTGGCGTCGTATGGGGAAACTCGTCTTAAGCGTTGTGGTAGTCAGCCTCGCGATCGTTCTCGCGTTCGCGGTCTACGTTATCACGCTGTGAAGGAGCGGCGCTCAAGGTCGGCCGCTCAAATGAAGGGCTTGCCTCCAGTAACTGCCAAAGTTGCACCCGAGGTATAGCTCGAGAGCGGATCCGCGAGCATGACGTATGCCGTCGCAAGCTCGGCCGGTTGGCCGGCGCGCTGCATCGGCACTTGCTTGCCGAAGTTCTTCACAGATTCCTCCGGCATCGTCGACGGAATGAGCGGCGTCCAGATCGGACCGGGCGCCACCGCATTGACGCGAATGCCTTTCGCAGCCAGCATCTGCGCGAGCCCGCCCGTGAAGTTCTGGATGGCGCCCTTGGTGGTGGCGTAGGCGAGCAAGCTCGGGTTCGGCGTGTCGGAGTTCACCGAGGCGGTGTTCACGATTGCAGCTCCCGGCCGCATGTGCGGCACAGCCGCCTTGGCCAAGTAGAACATCGCATGGATGTTCACCGCGAACGTCATCTGCCACTCCTCGTCGCTGATGTCGGCAATGTCCTCGAACATCGCCTGGTGAGCCGCATTGTTGACCAGAATGTCGATCCCGCCGAGTTCATCGACAGCGCGTTGCACGACGGCAAGACAATGATCGGGACGACTGATATCGCCGGCAATCAGGACGACCTTGTGGCCTTCACGCTCAATCAGCGCCTTGACCTCGGCAGCATCATCGTCCTCGTTCAAGTAGGCGATGACGAGATCCGCTCCCTCCCGGGCGTAAGCAATCGCAACGGCACGGCCAATGCCGCTATCGCCGCCGGTGATGATCGCCTTCTTGCCGGCGAGGCGGCCCGAGCCCTTGTAGCTCTCCTCGCCGTGGTCTGGCCGCGGATTCATCGCGCCGGTCGAGCCAGGCATCGGCTGTTGCTGACTCGGAAACGGCGGCTTGGGATATTCGGTCATGGAGCAGCTCCGGAACTCTGCTCCGCTAACTGTGCTCCACCGGAAGTGTTCCTAGCGGATCCGTCACCGGACCAGCCCGCTCAAAGCGTGGACGACAGGCTGTAGCGGCCCGTTCAGTCAAGATCGACCGTGGCGAGTGTCACCGGCAGCTTGAAGCGCCGCGGGCCGACGCTCCCTGGATTGAGAGAAAGGACGCCATCGTCTTGACGCTCACCTTGTGCGAGTGGCCATAGATCACCGCATCAACGTTGTTGGGGGCCAGTCTATCCTCAAGCTCCGCCACATCGTGCAGGATGTAGAAGCAGTGCCGGCCGATCTGCACTGTTTGCGTCGCGGGATAGACGCTTGCCCAATCGCCGATATCGACATTGCCACGGATCGCGGTGACGGGCGCAATCCGGCGAAGCCGATCGATGATGTCGACAGCCCCTATATCGCCGGCGGGATGATGTGCACAACGCCGGCCAGACAACGCTCCGCCTCTGGCCGCATCAGGCCGTGCGTATGGGAAATGACTCCAATCCTAGCCATGTCACTCTCGGACCAGTACGAACTCGTTGGGGTCGCATTTTAGGAACGACAATAAAAGGCCCGCATTGCCTGCTTATTAGCAGGAGCACGCACATGGGCAACACTGGAGTTGGAATGCTTTTGGGAGATACTTCCGTGAAAGCATGGTATCTTCTGTTGCTGGGCGTCGTCGTCCTCGGCATCGCGATTTGGTACGGCCTCAGACGATCAGGCCATTTGCGGCGCAGCGAGCGAGCCCAACTCGACCGGAATACGGAAGCTGCCCAGCGCCGGGACGACCCGCAAAAGCCGGTCGTGAGGTGATGGAGCCGAACACGATGGTGAGTTCAACAGATGCTTGAAGACCTTCGCGCGATCGCCCAGCCGGGCGCAATCCTTGCTGTCGTCATCGTCCTGCTGCTGATGGCTGCAGCCGATGCGGCCATCGTCGTCACCACCAAGGGCTGGCCGTTTTAGTCCGGTCACATGGACAATGTTGGACAGGTATTCTTTAAAGGTTGCGCGCCTCTCCTGCGGACCGCCATCGGCACGACGGCTACCTACGTAGCGCTGGTTGTCCTGCTCCGCATCGCCGGTCCTCGAACGCTCGCCAAATGGTCTGCGTTCGATCTGATGGTCACAGTTGCGCTCGGCTCCGCATTTTGCCAATGGCGTCCTCTCAGGCAGTATCAGCGTGGCGCAGTCGTTGGTCGGGTTCGTCATCCCGATCGGGCTGCAATTCATCATCGCATTTTTAGTGGCGCACCGGAGCAGCTTGCGAGTGGTCGTCAATCCGCAGACCGCGCTTCTGCTTCACAACGGGTAGTTTGCGCACGACGCCACGCGGCGCCAGCGCGTGGCGGAGGCCGATGTGCGTGCTGCAATCCGACATCAAGGCATTGACTGCATTGAGAATGATGGCGCGGTCGTGCTTGAGGCGGACTGCACTTTCAGCGTCACAAGCAGCTCGGCCCAGGCGCCTCCGCGCTCGCCGACGTCCCCGAGCTTGGCGGCTCCAATTCAGCAAACCGACACACACACATGAATAGGAACCTTCATACGATTGACCGGTTCCGCCTCCCACAGGGGAGCACGGCGAACATCGATGCCTGTCCGAATGCGAACGGCCCTGGTGCCATTTGTGACACTGCCGCTGGCTGCCTGCGCCGGGCGGCAGTCCGCGCTCGACCCCCATGGAATTCAGTCCGATCAAATCCTTCGCACCCTCTTCGTCTTTCTGATGATCGCGGCAATCGTCTGGCTCGCCGTCGTGATTGTGCTCGGCATTGGTCTGTTGCGTCGAAAGCGCGCCGCCGAACGGCCGCTCGCGCTGCACTTGCCGTTCGAGCAAGCCACTGGTCGCGTCGTGCTGGGATTAGGACTCGCGACCCTCGTGATCGTGCTCGGGCTCTCGATCGTCAGCTATGCCGGTCAGCGCACCGTGTTCGCCAAGGACGACAGTGCCCTCACACTCAAGATCATCGGCCATCAATGGTGGTGGGAGGTGCATTATGAAGGTGATAGCCCAGACCGGAGCTTCGTGACCGCCAACGAGATCCGGATTCCCACCGGTCAGCCGGTGAAAGTGGAGCTGGAATCCGCCGATGTGATCCATAGCTTCTGGGTCCCGAGCCTGACCGGGAAGATGGACCTGGTCACCGGGCAGGCCAACGAGCTTGAATTCACGGCTAAAAATGCTGGCGTCTACCGCGGACAGTGCGCCGAGTTCTGCGGACTTCAGCACGCCCATATGGCGTTCGCCGTGCTCGCATTGCCGCCGGACGAATTCGGCCGCTGGCGGGATCACGAAAACCAGAGCGCCAATAGTCCCACGGACCAGCTTGGCAAGCAGGGCGAGCAGCTATTTCGCGCGAGGGGCTGCGCACTCTGCCACAATATTCGCGGAACGCTGGCCGGCGGGCAGCTGGGGCCCGATCTGACACATGTCGGTAGTCGCACGACTGTCGCGGCCGGGACGCTGCCGATGGCGCCGGCGACGCTCGGCGCTTGGATTGCCGATCCCCAGCACATCAAGCCCGGCAATTTCATGCCGAAGATGCCGGTGCAATCGGACGAACTCATCGCAATTCTGCACTATCTGGAGCAGCTCAAGTGAGCATGGCAGCTGACGAACGCGAATTGCGGGACGACGCGCTGAACGGCTTGCAGCTGTCGACACGGCTCGAAACTGTCTGGCGTACGCCTTCCGGACTCCTCGGCGCGCTGATGTCCGTCGACCACAAAGTCATAGGTCGCCGCTACATCGCGACTGCATTCGCGTTCCTGACACTCGGCGGCATCCTTGCAGTGTTGATGCGCATTCAGCTGGCGAGGCCGGAACAAACGTTCCTGTCACCAGACAAGTACAACCAGATCTTCACGATGCATGGCTCGACGATGATGTTCCTGTTCGCCGTGCCCGTCATGGAGGCATTCGCTGTTTACCTCGTGCCGCTCATGGTGGGCACGCGCAACATCGCCTTTCCCCGCCTGAACGCCTTCAGCTACTGGATGTATCTCTTCGGCGGCTGCTTCCTCTGGATCTCTTTCCTAGTCAATACCGGACCGGATGTCGGCTGGTTTGCCTATGTCCCGCTCTCGTCCCTGCAATACACGCCGACGAAACGGCCCGATGTCTGGGCGCAGATGATCACTTTCACAGAGGTCGCGGCGCTGGCGGTTTCCGTGGAAATCGTCGTCACCGTCTTCAAGCTGCGCGCCCCCGGTATGACGCTCGATCGCATTCCGCTGTTCGTCTGGGCGATGCTCGTCTCGAGCTTCCTAGTGATGTTCGCGATGCCATCGATCATGGTCGCGTCGACGTCGCTGATCCTTGATCGCCTCGTCAATACCCGTTTCTACGACCCCTCCTCCGGCGGACATCCGCTGCTCTGGCAGCACCTGTTCTGGTTCTTCGGTCACCCCGAGGTCTACATCATCTTCATTCCCGGCACGGGCATGGTCTCGGCGATCCTCGGAACGTTCTGCCGGCGCCCCGTGATCGGCTATCCCGTCGTCATTCTTTCACTGATCGCGACCGGATTTCTCTCGTTCGGTCTGTGGGTCCACCATATGTTCGTGACCGGCCTGCCGCAGCTCGGCGCCGGCCTGTTCACGGCCTCCAGCATGCTGATCGCGGTGCCGAGCGGGCTGCAAATTTTCTGCTGGCTGGCGACGCTTTGGGACGGCCGCCCAGTCTACCGAACGCCGCTATTGTTCGTGCTCGGCTTCCTGGTGATCTTCGTGCTAGGTGGCCTGTCCGGCGTCATGGTCGCATCGGTGCCGATCGATACCCAGGTGCACGACACCTATTTCGTGGTCGCGCACTTCCATTATGTTCTGATCGGGGGCGCGGTCTTCCCTCTCATCGGAGCCGTCTATTACTGGTTCCCGAAAATCGCCGGCCGTATGATGAGCGAGCGGCTCGGCCGCTGGAATTTCTGGTTCGCCTTTGTTGGCTTCAATGTCGCGTTCTTTCCGATGCACATCCTCGGGCTGATCGGAATGCCGCGACGTGTTTATACCTATACTGCCGACATGGACTGGGCCCATCTGAATCTTCTGTCCAGCGGCGGCGCCGTGATTTTCGCGATCAGCTTTGCGCTGCTGCTCGTCAACGTGATCTCCAGCCTTCGCAGCGGCGCCCTTGCGGGCGATAACCCCTGGGACGCTTCGACGCTGGAATGGGCGACCTCCTCACCTCCACCGCCGCACAATTTCGATCGTATTCCCGTCGTCAAGCACCGCGATCCCCTATGGTTCGACAGCGACAGTCTTCCCGTCGTCGCCGGGCTCAGCGTCGAGCGACGCGAAGTCTTGTTGACATCGCTCGCGGAGGCCGACCCTCAGACCCGCGAGGCTTCGCCTGAGTCGAGTGTTTGGCCGCTCATCACGGCGATTGCGACAACCATTTTCTTTATCGGTTCGATCTTCACACCTTGGGCTGTGCTCTGGGGCACCCCTCCGATGGCCGTCGCTCTGATCGGCTGGTTCTGGCCGACCGGCAGCAAGGAGGACGAGGAGTGAGACAAACCATCGTCCGCAACGTCGCCGAACTGCCAACCTATGGCTACGGCCCGAAAAGTGGCCCATGGTGGGGCGCCATGGGTTTCATGGCGCTTGAGGGTATGGGATTCGCCATTGCGATCGGTACATACCTTTATCTCTATGCCGTAAATTCCGATTGGCCGATCGGTGCCGCGCCTCCGGATCTTTGGCCGGGCACGGTCGAGGTCGCAATTTACCTGTTGAGCATCATCCCGAACGAGATGACCAATCGCGTTGCGCACCGGCAGGACCTCACGAAAGTGCGCATTGGCCTCATTGTGATGTCGCTGATCGGCATCGTTCTGCTGGTCCTCCGCGGCTTTGAATTCGCGCATCTCAACACGCGTTGGGACAACTCTGCCTACGGATCGATCGTCTGGCTCATCCTCGGACTCCATACGACGCATCTCGCCACCGATCTCGGCGACACGGTGGTGTTGACGGTGCTGATGTTCACCCGTCACGCCAGGCCGCGCCGGTTCAGCGACGTCACCGACAACGTATTCTACTGGAATTTTGTCGTGCTGGCCTGGCTGCCGCTTTACGCTTTGCTCGACTGGGTGCCGCGCCTATGACGGCCAACGATACCCATACAAGACTGCTCTACTGGGCCGGGGTCGCGCTCGGTCCGCTTGCCTGGGGGATTAACCTGCAAGGCGTCTACGCGTTCGCGCACTTCTCCTGCGAGACGACGCGCGTGAGTGGCACTATCATGGGGGCGGCACTGGCTATCGTCGCCCTCGTCGGCACCGCGATATCCGCACGCGCCGTTCGTCGCGGCGCCGGCGCCGAATGGGCCGATGCGCAGGGCGGGGGTCCCCGGACGTTCATGGCGTGGCTAGGAGTCGGCAGCGGCGTCCTGTTCGCGCTCGTGATCGCAAACCAGCTTGCGGCTTCGTTGATGATCAGCCCATGCCAGCGCTGAGCCTGCTCGCGCTTCTTCTCGCCCTGCTTGTACGGCCGGCGATGGCCCATGGCATCTCGCAGGTCGATCCGGGATCGTTATGGAGCTTCGATCCCTGGCTTTTAAGCCCGCTCTACGTCGTCGGCATCGGCTTCTACGGGGGAACGCAGCGGCTCTGGCACCATGCCGGCGGCGGACGCGGTGTCAGCTTCGCCCAGGTCGCTGCATTCTGGACGGGATGGCTGATCGTGGCACTCGCGCTGACCTCACCCCTGCATTGGCTCGGCGAGCGCCTGTTCACCGCCCACATGGTCGAGCACGAGCTGCTCATGGTCGTGGGCGCGCCTTTGATGGCCTTTGCCCGCATCAATGGGCCGATGATGTGGAGCTTGCCGGCTGCGCTTCGTCCCGCGGCAGGTCGATGCTTGAACCTGCCGATCGTGGCACGGCCATGGGCGCTGATCAGCCACCCTATCAGCGCGACGGCTCTCCACGGTCTCGCGCTGTGGATCTGGCATGCGCCGCCACTCTATGCCTGGGCCCTGCAAAACACCGGCATCCACCGCCTGCAGCACATCAGCTTCTTTGCAACCGCATTGTTGTTCTGGTGGGTGCTGCTGCATGGCCGCGGGGCCGGTCGCAGCGTACGGCTTCGTGACGGTATCGCAATTGTCTGCCTGTTCGTCACCGTAATGCACTCCGGTGTGCTCGGCGCGCTGCTCACTCTGTCGACCCGCCTGTGGATTCCATCCCAAGACGTCTTTGCAGATGAATTCGGACTGACGCCGCTCGAGGACCAGCAACTCGCCGGCATGCTGATGTGGATGCCCATGGGCATTCTCTACACCGGCGCGGCGCTATTCTTCGCCTATCGCTGGTTGACCTCGATGGAGGAGCATTCCCGCTTGCGTCCCATCCGGGCCGATTGATCTAGCTCGGCCTCTTCATAGGAACCGCGTGATGCAACCGACGTTCGCCTGCTATAAACAATTTCTGCGGAGCGCCTATGGCTAAACATTCTGCTCTGGCAATCGCAGCCGTCATGGCGGCAACATGTTCGATTTCGGCCACCGCGTTCGCGCAGGATCAGCCCCAAGCGGCGGCAGCCCCACTAATGGCGGCCTCGACAACAACGAATGGGCTGCGGTCGTGAACCGACAGGGCATCGTCTGCGCCGTCGCCTTTAGCGGCGGCAAGGTCGACGATCAATGGCTCGGCAGCCGAGCAATCGCGGCCGAAAAGGCAAACACGGCCAACGCCTTCAGCTTGAAAAGCACGGCGATGGCGACAGCCAACCTCTATGCCGGCGCCCAGCCCGGTGGATTCCTGTTCGGCGCGGGGTTGAGTAATCCACCATCCCCTGAAGCGATCTATGCTGGCACGCCGGACCAATTTGGGACCGATCATGATCCCATGGTCGGCAAGCCCGTCGGCGGAGTGATCGTCTTCGGCGGCGGGCTTGCGCTCTATGACGACAAGGGCATCGCCGGCGCGCTGGGTGTCAGCGGCGACAGCTCTTGCGCCGATCACAATGTCGCCTGGCGGGTCCGACACCAGCTCGGACTTGATCGTGTGCCGGCGGGGGTCAGCCCAAACATGAAGGATGCGATCATCTATGACATGGGCCCCGACGGCAAAAGCCCATCCGGATTTGGTCATCCCAAGTGCAATGGCAAGGAAGATCAGATCGGAGTCGATCTGGGCGCTGCTGTCTCGGGCAACGTCGTGCGGTAGCACAGACGCTCCCAAGCAGCGTTAGGAACCAAGCACAGGCGCGAGGTTTGTACGTGCGCAAAGCGGCCTGCAACGCAGCACGGCCTAGTCAACGCCGTGGAGAATTCACCTATGTTAATCCCTCGCGTCGGGCGGCGATTGCGCCGAGCGTTTAGCGCGCTTTGCACCTGCAGCGTGTTGCTATCACCCGCCTTTGCCCAAAGCGATCTTGCCGCAAGGATGAAGGACCCCGGTCAATGGCCAATGGCTGCCCGCGACTACGCCAATACGCGCTACAGCGATCTTGACCAGATCAACGCGAGCAACGCCGCGCATTTGGAGCTTGCGTGGACGTTCTCGATCGGAGCCGACCGCGGCCAGGAAGCCGCCCCGCTCATCATTGATGGCATGATGTATGTGGTCGGCCCCTATGCTGGCCCCTACCCCAATCGCGTCTTTGCGCTGGATGCCACCACGGGCGAGATTAAATGGTCCTACGCACCGAAGCCCGAGCCCGCAGCGGCAGGGGTTGCTTGTTGTGACGTCGTCAGTCGCGGACTCGCATTTGACAACGGCAAGATCTTCCTGAACACGCTCGACAACCATTCCGCCGCGATCGATGCCAAGACTGGCAAGGAACTCTGGCATACGAAACTTGGCGAGATCAACAAGGGCGAGACCATCACAATGGCGCCCGTCGTTGTGAGGGGTAAAGTTCTCATCGGGAACAGCGGGGGCGAACTTGGCGTGCGCGGCTGGGTCACCGCGCTCGATGAAAACACCGGGGCGATCGCCTGGCGCGCCTATGCGACGGGTCCTGACACGGATGTGTTGATTGGCGACGACTTCAAGCCGTTTTACGACAGTCTCAAAGGCAAGGATCTCGGCGTGAAGAGCTGGCCCGCCGATCGCTGGCAGGTCGGCGGCGGCACCATGTGGGGATGGATCTCCTACGACCCCGATCTCAACTTGATTTATTACGGTACCGCCAACCCAAGTCCCTGGAATGCAAACCAGCGCAGCGGCGACAATCTCTGGAGCACAACCATTTTTGCCCGCGATCCGGACACAGGCTACGCCAAATGGGCCTACCAGGTGAATCCGCACGATCTCTTCGACCATGACGAAATTAACGAGAATGTGCTGGTCGACCTCGAGCTCGGAGGCAAGCTCCGCAAGGTCCTGATCCATCCCGGGCGCAATGGCTACATGTATGTCATCGACCGCGCCACCGGCGAAGTGATCTCGGCGGACGCCTTCGACTTCGTCAATGCCTACAAGGGCGTCGACTTGAAGACGGGAAAGATCATTCCGAACGAAGAGAAAACGACGCTGCTCGGCAAGACCATCGAAAATATCTGTCCGAGCGCTCCCGGCGCCAAGGACTGGCAGCCGTCAGCGTGGTCGCCGCGCACCAAGTTGCTTTACGTGCCGCATCAGCATCTCTGCATGAACTTCAAGGCCTATCAGGTCGGTTACATCGCCGGAACGCCCTATGTCGGCGCCGACGTCGACATGTATGCCGGCCCCGGCGGTTATCGCGGCGAGTTCATGGCGTGGGATCCGATCGCGCGGAAGAAGGTCTGGGAAATCCACGAAAAGCTTCCAGTCTGGAGCGGGGCACTCGTAACGGCCGGCGATGTCGCGTTCTACGGAACCATGGATCGTCTGTTCAAGGCGGTGGATGCAAAGAATGGGCACGTGCTCTGGCAATTCCGTGCCGGCTCCGGCTTCATCGGCCAGCCGATCTCCTACCGCGGCTCGGACGGACAACAATACATCGCGATCCTGTCGGGTGTGGGCGGCTGGCCCGGTGTGGTGGCCAACGCGGAGATCGATCCACGCGTGCGCAATGGCGCACTCGGCTTTACAGGTGCGACGCAGGACCTGCCGTTCTACACCACCGGCGGCAGCGAACTGCTGGTGTTCAGGCTTGGCGCCACTGGTCAGGATAACGGTCATGCGCCTGCGCAGTGATTGTGCCGCCATCACCCTTGGCTGTCTGATCGGGCTCGCTTCTCCCGCAATCGCCGCGCCAGATGGCGAACTTCGCGTTTGCGCTGATCCGAACAATCTGCCGTTTTCCAACAGCGCGGAAGCAGGGTTCGAAAACAAGCTCGCGACGATGATCGCGCAGTCCTTTGGAAAGCAGGTCGTCTACACTTGGTGGGTACAGCGCCGTGGATTTGTCCGCAACACCCTGAGGGCCGAAAAGTGCGACGTCGTGATGGGCGTGCCTGCCGGCTACGATCTGGTGGAGACCACCAAGCCGTATTATCGCTCCACCTATGTCTTCGTAACCCGGCAGGATCAGAATCTCGATCTGTCCTCCCTGCTTGACCCGCGCCTGCATCATCTTGTCATCGGCGTACATCTCGTCGGCGACGACGGCAATAATCCACCACCGGCAGAGGCGCTTGGTGAGCAAGGCATCGTGGACAACGTCCGAGGCTACTCAATCTATGGCGATTACCGCCAAGCTGACCCGCCCGCACGCTTGATCGAGGCAGTCGAGCACGGCGAAATCGACGTCGCCGCCGCATGGGGGCCGCTGGGCGGCTACTTCGCTCAGCATTCGCCAGTGCCTCTCACGGTCACCCCAGTGCAGGACGGCGAACGCTTCGCGCCCCAGCAATTCCAGTTCGCCATCGCGATGGGCGTGCGCAAGGGCGACCACGCCCTGCGTGACCGATTGAACTCCTTCATCGATGAGCATCGGTCCGACATCATCTCGCTGCTTCGCAGTTACGGCGTGCCCCTCGTCGAACTCCCGGCAACCGCTTCCGGAGGACATCAGTGATGCGTGCGATTGCCACCTCCGTATTGCTGCTGATCGCCGTAAGCGGTCCTGCAGGCGCCCAGCAAAGCCTCCCGCAATCGCAGGAGGCACAGGTCCCGACCGTGGCGGCGCGCCCGAACTTCGGCGAGAGCGTCGGCAACGGCAGGCCGGGCGTGTTCATGCAGGTCCCGGTCACCCATCTCTTTCCCGGCGCGCAGCCAAATCCGCCGCAAATCAAAAATCCTTCGCAGGGCGACCCGAATGCGGAGCAGCGCGGAATGACCTACTTCGTCAATTTCAACTGCATCGGCTGCCATGCGGCTAACGGCGGCGGCGGCATGGGCCCGGCGCTGAGCAACAGCACGTTCACTTATGGCGCGCAGCCTGAAAATATCTATCTCTCGATCTATCAGGGCCGGCCGAATGGGATGCCCGCTTGGGGCGGCGTGCTGCCCGACAGCGTGATCTGGGACCTCGTGACCTATATCGGCAAGATCGGCAACGAGCCGAGCCATCAATGGGGTCGCACGTTCTCGGCAAACCCGCTCTCACCAGAGGTCGAGCAGGTCCCAAGCGAGCAGGTCTCAACGACCGATCCGTGGTCGGCAACCAAGACGTTCGGTTTCGGCCAGAAACCCTGATCAAGCGATCGGAGCAGTTCATGGGCCACAACCCTGCCAGTCCCGTCATTCGCGTGGTGATCGCCGCTTTGATGGCGTCAGGGCTTGGCGCCTGCGGGCAGAGCAAAGCCGCCGGACCGGGGACAATTTCGATGGTGACGCGCATCGTGGGGCGAAGCTGATCGCGCATTACCAGTGCGGAAGCTGTCACGAGATTCCGGGCATTGCGGGTGCGGACGGCAACGTCGGTCCGCCGCTCCGACGCGTGGGAACACGGACCTACATTGCTGGCTTCATTCAAAATTCGCCCGACAACATGGCGTACTGGATCGAGGATCCGCAACGGATGTTGCCAGGCAATGCAATGCCGGGGATGGGCATCCCGCAGAACGACGCTCGCGATATTGCAGCTTTTCTCTACACGCTCAACTAGCCGAGCAACCTCCGATGATCCCTTTCAACACCCTCTTCCGCGAAACGCCTTGGCTTGCCGTTACCATTGTGGTTCTCGCCATAATGGGTCTGTATCTGTTTCTCGGCGGCGTCTGGCTTACCACCCTGGGCGGCTCTCCTTATTATGTGATTGCCGCAGTCACTCTTCTGGTCATCGGCTGGCTGCTGGCGAACCGCCGCGCTGCCGCGCTCTGGGTTTATGCTGCACTACTGCTCGGCACAATGGCGTGGGCCATGTGGGAGGTCGGGCTGGATTTTTGGTCACTGGCACCCCGCGGTGACATTCTCGTGCCACTCGGAGTATGGCTGCTATTGCCCTTGGTTTCAGCGCGCTTGATGCCGCGATTACGAGCGGCGCGATCGGCTCTTGGCCTCGTCCTCATCATTGCAGCAGTTGTTCTGGGCGTTTCGCTCGTCAAGGACCGCCGCGCCATCGCAGGCGTTCTGCCGGATAGCGACACATCAGCAGCTGCAACGCCGGCCGGGCCTGCGGCGGGCGCGGACTGGACAGCCTATGGCGGTACCGGCTTCGGCACCCGATATTCCTCGTTGAACCAGATCACCAAAGACAATGCGAAGGACCTCAAGCCGGTGTGGGAGTTTCGGACCGGTGACCACAAGGGACCTGATGATCCGGACGAGATCACCAATCAGGCGACGCCGCTCAAGGTCGGCGATCTCCTCTACACCTGCTCTCCGCACCAAATCGTGTTTGCGCTCGAAGCCGCGACGGGGAAACTGCGCTGGAAGTTCGACCCGCACGTTCAACACAACAAGGCCTTCCAGCATATGACGTGCCGCGGCGTGGCCTATCACGCTGCCAAATCCGGCGCGCAAACCGCTGACGGCGCTGCTGCCCCGAGCGAATGCCCGGCACGGATTTTCCTGCCGACAAACGATGGTCGCATGTTCGCACTGGACGCCGAGAGCGGCAAACCCTGTGAAGGATTTGGTGATCACGGGCAAATCGACCTCAAGCAGGGTAGCGAGGTGACGACGCTCGGGTTTTATGAGGGAACCTCCCCGCCAGTCGTGACCGACAAAATGCTGATCGTCGGCGGAGCCGTCATCGACAACTACTCGGACCGCGTACCTTCCGGCGTGATTCGTGGCTTCGACATCTATTCTGGACGCCTGATATGGGCATTCGATGCCGGCAATTCCGACCCGAACGAGATGCCTTCGGCTTCACATCATTTTACGGCTGGCTCGCCCAATTCCTGGAGCATCTCGGCGGTCGACAAAAATCTGGGCCTCGTCTACGTCCCGCTCGGCTCAAGCTCTCCTGACATCTGGGGCGGCGACCGCTCGGCAGACAAGGAGCGCTACGATTCCGCGCTGGTCGCGCTCGATATCGCCACCGGCAAGTTGCGCTGGTCGTTCCAGAACGTCCATCACGATCTCTGGGACATGGACATGCCATCGCAGCCAAGTCTGGTCGATCTTCGGGTCGGCCAGGGAGTGATCCCCGCGATCTACATTCCAGCCAAGACCGGCGATATCTTCGTGCTCGACCGCCGCGACGGGCACCAGCTGGTGCCGATGCCGGAGAAACCGGTGCCGCAGGGGCCTGCGTCGGGCGACCGGCTGTCGCCGACCCAACCCTTCTCCGAATTGAGCTTCCGCCCGCGCGGCATGCTGACCGGCACGCAGATGTGGGGCAGTACGATGTTCGACCAGCTCGCCTGCCGCATCAAGTTCAAGCGCCTGCGTTACGAAGGGCCATTCACGCCGCCATCGGAGCAAGGCACGCTGGTGTTCCCCGGCGATTTCGGAATGTTCGAGTGGGGCGGCATCGCCGTCGATGCAGGGCGGCAGATCGCAATCGCAAATCCGCAATCCATCCCCTTCATCTCCCGCCTCGTGCCGCGCGGAAAAGACAATCCCGCGGCGCCGAATGCAGCGCATCCGCCTGGCACAGAACTCGGCGTGCAGCCGATGTACGGCGCACCCTATGGCGTCGATCTCGGCATTTTCCTTTCGCCGCTCGGCATCCCCTGCCTTGCGCCGCCCTGGGGAACCGTTGCAGCTATCGACCTGAAGACGAACAAGGTCGTCTGGCAGCATCGCATCGGCACGATCCGCGATCAGGCACCTGTTCCACTCCCCTTCAAGCTCGGCGTGCCCATGCTGGGCGGACCAATGATGACGGCTGGCGGCATCTTCTTCATCACGGGAACGATGGATAACTACATCAGGGCGTTCGACGTCGACGATGGCAAGCTGCTCTGGCAGGATCGGCTTCCCGCTGGCGGGCAGTCGACGCCGATGACGTACGAGTCCGGCGGCAAGCAGTATGTCGTGACGGTCGATGGCGGTCACGGCTCGTTCGGTACCAAACTCGGTGATTACATTAGGGCCTACGCATTGCCGTGACGGCGACGACCTCCGCGCCGCTCTCACTTTGGGCCTGCGCGGAGAGCGGGCCGCGGACACGGCCAATGCCACACAGGCAGCAATACCGACCATCACAAGCCCCGCGCTGATGATGCCAGCCGGCGGAAGCTGTTTCCTCGCCAGCCAACCGCCATCCGCCGAAGTACCGTCCGACGAGACGTTGATCAGACTACCCTCGTTGATCGGCGCGCGTCGCGCGCGCGACAGCAGGAAACGAAACGCTCGTCCCAGCAGATCCTCCGTCAGCTTCGGAGCGATCGCATACGACATCTGACCGGCGCGTGCCGGCCAGCCGAGCCATCTCGTCGCGAGGTGCTTGAACCAGACTCAAAAATGTCCGGGCGACGTCTTCGGACTGATACAGCATCGGACCAGGATCGAGCTGCTTTCCGGACACGTTCGCGCCGTGCACGAAGCCCGGCGTGTCAACCATCGCCGGAAACACGCCGCAGACATGAATGTTGGGCTGCGCACCGAGCTCCTGACGCAGGCTAGCGGTGAACCCGCGCAGGCCGAATTTGCTTGCCGTGTAGGCGGCGGCGAACGGCGTGGGCGCCCAGCCTCCTAGCGAAATGTTGTTGATCAGGATCCCGCGCTTTTGACGCAGAAAGATCGGAAGCACGGCGAAAGCACCGTGCATCGTTCCCAGCAAGTTTACCTCGATCGTGCGGCGATGAAGCGCCAGATCGGCGTCCTGATAGGCCCCGAACACGCCCGTGCCGGCATTGTTGATCCAGACATCGATGCCGCCGAACGTGTCCTCTGCCTGCGGGGCTAGAATCTTTACCGCCTGCGCGTCAGTGACATCGGTCGGGACTGCCAACGCCCGCCCCCCGAGCGCCTCGCATTCGGCTGCAAGCCGCGCCAGAACTTCACCGCGTCGCGCGGCCAGCGTGACGCTGGCGCCTTCGCGCGCGAACGCAAGCGCCGCGGCTCGGCCAATTCCGCTGGATGCGCCAGTGATGACCACGCGTCTGCCGGCATTTGGCCGCGTCGGTGCCGCCGCGTCTACCATTGGAAGGATCCAGCGCAGGGATCGTCGAAGTCGGGCAGATCCCTCCGTAGCGAACCAATCGCCATGCGCGAAAATGACACGCTCGGGAGCAAGGTCCACAAGCCGCTCGGCTGCGGCCTGCACCGAACGGCCGCCGAGGTGCAACAGGAGCCGCAAGTAAATCGGAGCTCGTCCGTCGGGCTTGGTGATGCCCAGCACATTTGCGACAGCCTCGGTCAGAGCCGGAAGGTGGCTCGCGTTCAGATTCTGGACGAGATCCGTGAGGATCAGCGTGCGGCTGCGTTTGTCGAATATCTCGACCTCGGAAAACATCGGAGCATTGACGGCGATGGTTTCGAATTCCGCCGTCCATGCGTCGGGCACAATGTCGCCGAGTTCCTGATCGATCCGAACACCGGCCTTTCGAACCTGCCGCCGCGCCGCAAGGCCCCGCGCAGCGAATGTCACGGCATGCGGCAACTCCTTTTGCCACGCAGGCAGGAACATCCAGTGCGCGACATTCGGCGCCAAAAGGAACTTGATTGACCCCAATTTTCCCATTTCATCGCGAAGGGCCAAAGAATATCGCACCGGTGAGTGCAACACGAGATCGCCGTTGGAGAGCCTGATGACCGTCATGCGCACCGGCAGTTGCAACCCAGCAGCGTTTATCGGTCGATCATCGGCCATCCAGATATCATCGGTAACCCTTGTGAGGCGGGCCGTCGAAATCATGGCATCAGGCTTGTTCATGAAGTTTCCAATCAGGCTGCTGCTCCAAATCCCTGGACTGATGCCCGTTCCAAGGAGGAAGCCCTTAGAGGCCGACGTGGGTCGCAGCGCGCCGCCTGACCGCTCACGTTCGCGATGTGCCGGGGCTGCGGGCTTGCGCGGGAACAACGGTTCCTGCATATCAATATGATTAACGTCGATCAATTTACACCGCGCGATTATCCGACACGAACTGGCGTTCTCGCGACGCAATGCGCCCGAGCTCTGCACTGTCGCCAAAGAGGGCGCAGGGAAGGCCGGGTGCCGGCTGGCACCCGCGGTTCACTGTGCGAATATTGCGCTACAAGAGGCTGCACAACGGCATAGAGGTGAAGACAGGACATCCAGCCTTCCCTGCGCAGTGCGTTGACGGCTTATGTCGTGATCTCCCTGGGGAGCGATACACTATTGCCCCCGTCGCCTTGCGGATCACTGGTGCGCGAGCCCGGTTGGGCCACATGCATCACCACAAGACTTGGCGCACAAACTCCGGGCGTCAGGACCACGCGTCTCTATTTTGGCATTCGGTGAAACACGCCGAAACTAAGAAAGCCATTTAAAACAAGTGCTTTTCCACTACCTAATATGGGCTGTTTCAGCGGGCTTCACCAAAATAAGGGCCCGGCCCTAAGCCTTCAGCGTCCGCACGACAGACTGAAAGCCCTAAAGCCGAGCCCTTTGGTCCCGAGCCTTAGGAGCCGAAACCACATGGATAGTAGCATTGTCCCTTCCCGCGCCGGCAAGCGGGGCCACAACAGCAGCGTCATTCTGACCGACCGGATGTACGAGAAGCGGGTCCCCAAGCGGACCAAGCTCTACGACCGCAAGTGCCCTGGCCTCTACGTCAGCATCACCGCGGCAGGCCTAGCCACCTTCGCCTTCAAGTTCACCGACAGGCAGTCCGGCAAGCAGCGCACCGGCTGGCTCGGCGTCTACAATCCGGAAACCTTCACGATCGAGGACGCCCGCAGCAAGGTCTACGGCCTCAAGGCCATGGGCGGCAACGCGCTTGCCGAGACCTTCCACGACTAGAAGACCGCAAAAGCGAAACGCGGCAAGACCGTCGCCGAGATCATCGACGAGCGCATCAAACGGATGAAGACGCCAGGCAAAAAGCCGGACGGCGAGATGCGACCTCGGCTGGAAAGCTGGGAGAACACGGCGAGCCACCTTGACCGCTTTATCCGCCCTCGCCTCGGCAAGAAGCTGGCCATGGAGGTCACCAAGCACGACATCGCCACGCTCTCGAACGATATCGTCGGCGCAAGTTCGGCAAGCCCTCGGTCAGCAACGCGCGCCATATGCGTAAAGGGGCCTCGGGCCTGTTCAACGGGGCGGCAGAAGCGGGCCGCGACTACGTGACGGCCAGCTCCTGCGTCAACCTGCCCAAGCTGGACGCTGAGCATCCTCGTACTCGGGTTCTGTCCGAGGATGAAATCAGGATCTTCTGGCACGGGCTAGACCGCAACGACCTCCCCTATGACCACGGACGCGGCTGGCGCTCAAGTTCGAGTTGGTCACCATGCTGCGCTCTCGTGAACTGCTCGGTGCGCACCGGGACGAGCTATTTGACCTCGATGGCGAATACCCGCGCTTCGACGTCCCGCTCAAGCGGGTTAAGAAGCGCCGGGTGATCCAGCAGCCACTGTCTGATCTGGCCGTCGAAATCATCAAGGAGGCGCTCGCCTCGGACCGTCAGCAGTTTGTGTTCGAGAGCCCGATGTACAAGGGCCAGCCGATCCACCGCAAGGCAATGGCGGACGCGCTGCGCGGCACTAAGCACGAGAGGAACAAGGACAAAACTAAGACCGCCGGCCTCTGCGAACTGCTCGGCCTCAAGCCATTCACGCCGCATGACCTTCGCCGGACAGCAGCGACGTTGGCCGGCGATCTCGGCTTTGACGACGTGTGGATCGCGAAGTGCCTCGATCATGCTGCGGGCAAGAAAGCGGAGCAGATCGTACCGACCGTTACCGGCAAGGTCTACAATCACTCGAAGCGGATGAAGGAGAAACGCGCAGTGCTGAATGGCGTCGCGGCCGAATTGCGCCGGATCGTCGGCGAGCCCGCGTCTGCGATGCCCGCGAAAGCCGACCTGCGTCTCGTCAGTCTCGTCACCTGAGCCTCAGCCTAGATTTATTGCCCACTTAGATAGCGCGCGGTAACGGCGGGACCGTGCTGCGGCCGATCGATGCCGCCTTAGGTAGAGAGATTGTTCACGGTAAATGCCGTGATCCTGCAGCCGATCACGGGCACATGGCTCGCCTGGTCGAACGGGTATTCCCTTGGCGATGGAGTAGCTGGGTGGGCGATCATCAGCCAGAAGATCGCCAGCACGGCTGCGAACGCCGGAAATCCGAATGCGAACCACGAGCGGAAGAGACGGCAATATGCGGCAGGCAGCTTGGCGTCCGTCTCGATCGCGCGAAAGGCAACGTTCGCGCATTCGTATTTGCATGCACACCACAGGCAGCCAGAAGGCTGCCGGTCACCACCACGTAGAGTGCGATGGACACTGGGACTGATTGACGCATCTTTCGCTGCCGCTCATCCACCCTCTTTTATCAGGCCTGCGCCGGATGCGGCAAACCGAGAAGGCAGGGCCAGGAACAGAACCGGACTGACTGAGTTCGAGCTGTCTAACCTTTTACGGAGTGACAAAATGAGCCGCGGAATGCCGTCCATGACTGCACTTCTCGGATTGCTCGCCATCGCGGGTTATCAGAATCGGGACAAGCTGGCGGAGTTTCTCAAAGGCCCGGGTTCTGGATCTCTCGAGCCCGCCAATGCCCAACAGCCGCTTGGCGGCTTGCTCAGCAACCTCACGGGCATGCTGAGCGGGGCAGGTGTCGGCGGACTGCTCCAGGGCGGAATTGGCGAGCTGCTGGAAAAATTTAATCAAAACGGCCACGGGGACGAGGCTCGGTCTTGGGTCAGTTCGGGGCCGAACAAAGTGATATCGCCCCCGCAGCTGCGGGAAGCAATCGGCCCCGACGTGTTAGACAAACTCGAGAAGGAGACCGGGCTTTCTCAAGAGGAAATTCTCGGAAGGTTGTCGCGCGAGCTGCCCCAGGCAATCGACAAGTACACACCTGAGGGGCGTTTACCCACCTCATAACCTTCGAACTGTCGCTGTTATCTATGCAGGAGGAGCGAAGCATGAGTATTATCTGGACTATCATTATCGGCTTTATCGCGGGCGTGATCGCAAAATTCATCATGCCGGGGGACAACGAACCCTCCGGGTTCATCCTTACGACCATCCTCGGGATCGTTGGCGCCTTCGTTGCCACATATCTGGGCCAGGCCCTGGGCTGGTACCGTCCCGGAGAGGGTGCCGGACTCATCGGCGCCGTGGTCGGCGCCATTATGGTGCTCTTCGTGTATGGCCTCTTCGCCGGACGGCAACGGCGCGCGATTTGAAGAGCGGCTTTTTTCACAGATCCTTTTTTTGAAGCGAATCGTGCCTGATCAAGTACACGCAAAGGGCGCGCCGCCGATTACCGGCGCGCCCCGCCTCATTTGTCTGATTAAGGAGACTTGACCTCTGCACGAGCAGCTGTCGCGGCCTCCATGCCGGCTTGCTTAACCCGGTCCACCATTTCCGCGCCAGTGTCGTTGATTTCTGCGACGACCGTGTCCGAAGCTTCCCGCACGGCTTGCGAGACCGCGCCGGCGCGCCGATTCAGGTCGGCCTTCACATCGTCGCTGACTTCGCCAATATACTTGTTCTCGATCTCGGACGCGCGAAACGCGCCTGCAACCGCCGCACCGATGGCGATGCCCATGATCCCGAGCACGAGGGGTTGCCGTTCGAATAGATCGGCGAGTGACGATTTCGCATTGTTTAGTGCTTCTCTATCGTGAAGCGAGTTGCCGAGGTTGCTAAATTTCTGCTGCGCGAAGGCGACGCCCTCCTCGAAACGATCTCGGACGTTGTCCGCAGCTCCCGAGACCGCATCGGAAGCGGCGGCGTTCGCGCCGCGAAGAGCTTCTCCGACGCCTAGCGAACTGTCGTCTTCCATTTCAGGTGCGGTCGGAGGCGCCACGGTCTGCTTGACAGCGGATACCGCCGATCTGAGACCACTTGTCCCAATGTCCGCGGCGGGTGCGACCGCCTCCACAGCCGAAAGCGCCGCAGTCTTCAGCTTCTGGTCACCGGCGAGCAACCAGAGCGCTCCGCCTCCGATCAGCGCGGCGGCAACCGGGTTTTCCCGGGCGGCGGTCACCAAATTATCCATAAAGCTGGTTCTTGTGCTGTTCATTGCACCATTCCCTTCACGGTATCCTTATCCTTTTCGAGCTGGCCGATCGTTTCCCGGGGGGCCAGATGACGCGCATCAAGCCGGTTGATGCCCATTGCGACCAGCGCGCCGGCTACGGCTGCGGCGATAACCGCCGATGTCAGATATGACAGCGGCTGCGACCATCCCGCGGAGATCAATGCCGCGGATAGGGCAAACAGGGCCATGACGATAGCCGGGATCACCAGAACGGCGCCACCTACGATCAGGCCCAGCGCCCCACCGATCTTTTGAAGCTTGTCGCCAAGCTCCGCCTTCGCCAGATCAATCTCGTTCTGGAAGAGCTTGGCGAACTGCGACATGGCATCGCCGAGCAGCGTCGAGATCGCCCTGAACTCGCTCTGGCTGGTTTTGATATCGCGCTCGATGCTCATGGTGCTTTGCTGCCCTGTGTGGATGAGGTTTGTTGCGAACTAGGACCGCGCCGCACCGACTCCTGAGCCCAGCTTTGTTGTCCCGCCGAAAACGCGGTCCCGCCCGGCTGCTGACCGCTTCCCGACGACGATCTGTCCGTCGAGTCGCGCTGCCCTGGGGATGAGGACCGTCCTTCCGATGCCTTCAGAAAGCGGACGGCGGCGAAGCCCGCAAGCACCGATATCCCGAGAAAGGCGGCAGGCTGACGTTTGGCGAAATCGGTTGCGCTTTCGACGAGATCTCGGAAGCTCCCCTCCCGGATCTTCTGCGCGGCGCCCTCGACATAGTCGGCGGCGGAATCGATGCCACGTGCCGCGAATGGTACGTCGGTCTCAAAAGCTCTGCCGGCTTCACGGATGTTGCCGGCCAGGCGCTCGACAAAATCTGCACCGGATCGCTGCTGCTCGCGCGCCTGGCTCTGGATCTGGTCCACGGCTCCTTCCGCGACCCCCTTTGCTGCATCCGCGGCCTCGCCAAACTTGTCGCGCGCGAGATCGGCCGATGCCTGGAAAGCATCGCCGGCGCGTTGCTTTATCTCCGCGCCGGTATCGCCAATCTGTTCTTTCATATCCTTCGGGGTGCCCTTGTCCTGGCTCTTTCCAAATTGGGTAACGTTGTGCGGGTCCAGATCGCTCATGATAGTTTTCCTTCAAGTGTTGCTTTGAGAGGGGCTAAAGGCAGCTTTGACCACATCGTCCGCAGCCTCTTTCAATGTGTCAGCCATGTTCTGGGTCATACGACTAGCTTGGTTGCCAAGATCAGCCTCGGCGACCTTCTGCGCCGCAGCATCGGCTGCCGATGTGGCCGCGTCTTTCGCTGCCTCGAATCCGGATTGCGCGGCCGCGCCCGCAGCCTGCTTCACTCCGTCGCTTGCGCGTCCCATCACCTTTGCCTCAGCCTTCGTCTCAGGAAGAGCCGCAGCAATGATGGCGCCAATCGCGACGCCCAGGCCTGCTATGAGTGCAGCATTGTCGCCAATGACTTGTCGCGCCTGATCAGGCGCGCTCGCAGCGGCATCTTTGGCTGCATCCACACCGCTCTTGAGCCTTTCACTTGCCAAATCGACGGCCCCCGCCGCGCTCGCCCGGAGATCAGCGGCGAGACCAGGGGCCTTATCCTGCGGGTCACCAGCCATCCCAGCAGTTCGGCTTTGGGCGGAGGATAGCGTCTCCTTGGCATCGCCCTGCATGGCCCGCGCGCCTTTCGTCGCCTCCTTAAGCATCCGACCGGCTTTGTCCATGATCGGATCGGCGGCATCGGCAGCGCGATCCCGCACCGTCTTCGAAGTCAGGGCAAGCCCAGCGCCGATCATGAGAAGGGGCATCGGCGTACCCCGCATCAAACGCAGCAACGGAACGCCCACTGCAGCGCCCGCGGCCACTGCCTGCATCGGATTGTTCATGATCTGTTGCTTCAGCCCGTCCAGCCAGCTCTGGGTCTTGTGGCTGACGTAATCGGTGACTTCGGATTTAATGTGCGCTGGCGAGACTTTATGGCGGATGTCGTCGGCGGTGTCCGATATCTGATCCTTCAATTGGCTTACCGTCGCCGCCAACTCCGCGCGGCTGCGCTCGGACTCGCGCCTCAACTCCTCCACGGATCGTGTCATCGATTCATCCTCTTGCTTACTTTCTCTATTTGGTGACGAACTCACGCTTTGTTGAATTGTTCCTCGCGTGGCCTGGCGGTTGCTCGTCACGATAAGAAGGAGTGCGATCAGCGCGCACGGAGTGCGGCGATTGACGACCGTAAATGCTGGCCCGGAAGCCACCCGCTACGACGGATGCTGCGGTGCGGTTTCGAGCCTGAACGTCGGTTAGATGGCCAGCATCCGACTGCAGGGTTGCTCGGCTGAAAGATGGTGATCCGCCGATCTTGATCGCGGGGCTAACGGCGCCCGCGTTGCTCTCGTAACTGATCTCGAACGCGAAGCCGCCGCTTCTCGCGCTCATTTTTCCCTTCAACCGCACAGGGGATGTATCACCGTCGTTCTTCCCTTCGCTTACAGGGAATGGAAGATCGCCAACTGGGGCGCTCTCTTCACTTCGGTGAACGTCCCGGCGAGACAAACCATTCTCTCAGGTGAGAAGCAGCCTTAGCTCGACGCGTTGGGCGGACAAATCGGCCCCTGCCGGACGAAAGTCCTGTCCGCTCCCGCAGACGCTGCCCCGCCACGAGCAGCTCTTCCAAAGTTGTATTTTTGAAACGAAGCCGTCTCAGCATTGTGTTGCTCCCTCAGGGAGCTCGATCGCTCTCTCAGCCACCTTAGCTACAGAAAGTCAGTCTTAGCCGGTGATCGGGGCAACTGTCTGCAGGAGCGAAAGTTGCTAAGCTGAGCTCACGAAGCAGCTTAAGAGCCCTAACAGCTCCCACTCAGTTACCTCATCTCGAGTTGTTCGATAGCCAGACGCGAAATCTCCGCCGGATCATGGACGCCGCTTTGGGCGATCTTGACGATCTTGTTTGCAATCATTTCCGTCAGCGGGTCGTCGCGATCCTTGACACAAAGCGAGTGCAACGCTTGCTCATAAGCCGCGTGGATGCGGTTGACCATATCCGGCTGCAAATTGAGTGTGTGTAAGCGTAGGTAGGTAGACATTCGGATATCTCCCCAGCCAGGAACGTTTAATCATACCACGGGAAACCGGAGGACAACGGACGCTTGCGCCCGGCGGATGAAATTACGCGAAAATATTGGCGGCTTGGGCGGAGGTAGGAGTAGCCTCGCGCGTTAAGAACGCGCAGAGATACTCCCCCACTACCGTCGCAACTGGAGGGGCTGTTAGAGCGATTTACAGAGTTTGACGGCTGCGCACCGGCATTCGTTCTTGACCAGGACGATGCACCATCCTTGCCATTCTGGAAGCGTCTAATGACCTTTTGGCGGTCTCGTAGCGAGTCCGAGATGCGGCGTCGCACCTAGCATCGGTATCTGGTCGCCGCCTACCAATCGCAAACTACGCAGAGCGACGCTGTTGCTTGGCCGACGGCTTCTTTATCCCCGTCGCCTTCGCCTGCTTCTTACCGGCTATCTGCATCAGCATTTCCTTCTGACCAGTCGCCGCCTTGCGCGGGTTCTTGGCTGACTTCTTCGGAGCTGTTGCTGCTTCGGGCGGTGCTTCCCTTCCGACGCTGCGTCGCAGCGCCTCCATCAGATCGACGACATTCTCGCCCTTTGGCCGCTCCATCGGCCGGATCACCTTGCCTGCCCGCTTCTGGTTGATCAGTTCGACCAATGCGCTCTCGTAGTGGTCCTCGAACTTCTCGGGATCGAAATTGCCGGCCTTCTGGTTCACGATATGCTTGGCTAGATCCAGCATGTCTTTGGTGACTTTGACGTCCTGAATCTCGTCGAAGTATTCTTGCTCGCTGCGGACTTCATAGGGGTATCGCAGGAGCGTTCCCACGAGCCCCTTGTCCATGGGCTCAAGAGCAATGATGTGTTCGCGATTGGTCAACACCACACGGCCGATCGCGACCTTGTTCATCTCGCGGATGGTCTCACGGATCACAGCAAATGCATCATGACCGACCTTGCCATCAGGCCGCAGATAGTAGGGACGGATCAGATAGCGACGATCGATATCGGTTTTATCGACAAACTCATCGATCTCGATCGTGCGGGTGGACTCCAGCGCGACCTCTTCGAGCTCTTCCTTGGTCACCTCGATGAACTTCCCCTTCTCCAGCTCTTATCCCTTGACGATGTCCTCATGGCGACCTCGTCACCGGTGTCCGCATCAACCTTGAGATACTTGATGCGGTGGCCCGTCTGCCGATTGAGCTGATTGAAGGAGATCTTCTCGGATTCGGATGTCGCCGGGTACAGCGCCACGGGCACGTCACGAGGGACAGACGCAGGAAGCCTTTCCAGTTGGCGCGCGGGGTATTTACGCAGAACTCCGTTTCGGGGCGGCCTGGATTCAAGACGATCCAAAGCGGCTGGTTCCGACACCTCCAACCCCAAATTTTTGGCGAGCCTCCTTTGGTCGGACCCGACATTTGTTCTCTGGCATGAGCGATCGACCCGCGAGCTGGCGCATGCCGACCCCGAAACAGATGGCTGCGAAGCCGGGATTGGCCCGGATGCCTGATCTACCACCCGAATACTGGCAAGCCCTCCTGGACGATCCCTGCGCCGATACTCGGCCGGTCCCCTCTGGAGCGGCGCTACGGCTGAGCCAGATCAGCCAACATGTTCTGAGGGTGAACTGTCGCCGTTGCGCCCGGATCGTCGAGATCAGAAGGCCGATGCAGTGCGCCGCTACGGACTGGAGGCTCTGTGGAAGAACGTCGGACAGCGCCTGCTGGACACCACGTGCTCGCAGCGCACCGGGCGGCAACGAGGAAGACGGCTGCTGGCCGTCGTTCGACATGCCATAGCCGGCGCACGGCCATGGCACCGAAACACCACCCGACGCCACTCTCCGGCGGCGACCGCAAGGCTCTCGCGCGGTTGGGACGCCTTTACAGGGATTGCCACACATCTACACGCCTAGTTCTTCCAGCAGCGCCATGCTGTCGGTCAAGTCGCGCACGTCGAAACCCTCGTTGAACCAGCGGCAGACCGGCGCCAGTAGACGGCGTGCTTCATCGCGCTTGTTTTGTTTGCGCCAAAGCCGAGCCAAGCTCAGGGCAGAGCGGAGTTCCCAAAGTTTCGCCTTCTGTTCGCGCGCAATCGTGATGGCATGGCGAAAATCGGACTCCGCGTCGGCCTCGGCACCTGGTCGAACAGTCAGCATCAGCTCACCTCTCCGCCGCAACAGCTCCGCCTCAAACCATCGCACCCCAGATTTTTCGGTTAGTACCAACGCCTCGCTTAGCTGGCCGAGCCCATTTTCGAACCGCGCTGCTTTTGCCTCCGCTGTCGCAAGTTGGGCAAGATAGAACGGCAGAATCCATGCGGCGCCGGACGCCTGGAATCCTTCAATACCGCGTCGGAGTAACTCCACTCCAGCCTCGGTGTCACCAGCCTCGACCAACGTCCAGCCGCGATATGCGGTGCCCATCGCGAGAAAGAAGCCAAAGCGGTGCTCCTTGGTAAGCGCGATTAGCTCCTCTGCCCGGCAGCCCACCATGGCCGCATCATCGAGAACGAAATGCAGCCGGCACGTGACGCTAAGTGCAAATGCAAGGCTGATCGGGTGCAACGATTCGCGCGCCTCTGCCAAAGCATCATTGCTCTGATTGCGCGCCTGATCTGCGAAGCCAAGAAGACCACATGTCAGTGACAAGAACGAGAGCATTGCCACGCGGGCGTTTTCCGCGAACAGAGCCGTCAGAGAACGCTGCTGCGCCGGATCGTAGAGAGCGAGCCCCTGCTCGAGATGAGCGCGCGCCAAGGTCAAGTGGCCGCGATGGAGCCAGCTATCACCGACTGCGCGATGACCTGCGACCAGAATCGCCGTATCCTTCTGTCGTTTGGCGAAGTCGAGCAGGGTCTCGGCGATATGATGGGATCTGTTTGTTTCACCCCGTACGTGAAAATGCACGAACTCGCCCCAGAGCGCCTTGAGCAGGGTCGGGCTGTCGTTCAGGAGCTCGCAGAGGTGGCGGGCCCGAGCATAGGCCTTGCCTGTTTCTTCGGCCGCATGGCCCTTCACGGCGATTAGCGCTCCACCGAGCGCGAGTTGAAGTTCTGTTTCGACGCGCTGGCGCCCGGGGGTATCCGGCAGTTGGAGAAGCAGGTCGAGCGCCCTTCTCATCTGCCCGATCGCTTCTGTCATTGCCGATCGAGCCTTGGAACGCTCACCCGCCTCCCGCCAATAGGAAACCGCCTTCTCAATCAGACCAGCATGTCCGCAATGGTGAGCAAGGATCTCTGGTTGCTCCTGGATGCCTCTAGCGAGCCTCTCCTCGAGCACGTCCGCGATCCGCGCATGAAGTTTGCGGCGTTGGCTGCGCAACATTGTGCCGTATGCCGCGTCCTGCACCAGTGCGTGCTTGAACAAGAAGTTCGCGTCGGGCGGTTCGCCGCGCCCAAATACGAGCCCGGCGCTTATCAGCCGGTCGAGCGCCGCCTGCAGTTCGCTGTCACGCCGCTGTGCGATCGCGGCAAGCAGATCGTAGGAGAACTCGCGGCCAATGGCAGCGCCGACTTGCGCCACCTCCTTTGCTATCAGACCGATGCGGTCAAGGCGCGCCATCAACGAAGCATGCAGCGTGGCCGGCACAGCAACTCCGGGCAGCGGCGCGAACGAAATGGCCCGCGGGATCTCCTCGGGGCTCGCTTCAAGCACCGCTTTGGTCAACTCCTCAACGAACAGCGGAACGCCATCTGTTCGTTCAGAAATTTCATTGACGATTTCGGTCGGCAGCGTGCGGGCACCGGCCACGCTCCGGATCAACGCGGCGCCCGCGTTCTGGTCAAGCCGGTTCAGCACTAACAAACTGACATGCGGCTTCTCGGTCCAAACGATCTGATAGTCCGGACGGTAGGTGACAAGCACCAAGACCGTTAGGGCCGATATACGATCGACCGTCCTGTCTAGCAACTCGCGCGAGCTCGGATCAATCCATTGCACGTCCTCGAACACGATCATGGTTGGACGTCGTCGCGCGAGAGCTTCGAGTTGTCTAATCAGGGCGGCGAAGCTTCTCTCCTTCCTTTGTTGCGGCGTTAAGGGAGACGGCAGGTACAGATCACCGTTCGGGATCGACAGCAGTTCGGCCAGGATCGCCGCATCCTCGTCGGGCGGCAATGCCGGGGATAGCAGCACTCGAAGCTTGTCACGCTTGGCCCTCGGTGTGTCCTCGCGATCGAAACAAGCCGCTCGCTGGAGTTGCGCAATGAAGGGATAGAGCGCACTTTCCTGATGATGCGGCGAGCAGAAATAGCGCAAGCAGGTGTGCGGTTCGCGTTCGATACGCTCCTGGATAGCTGCGACGAGGCGCGACTTGCCGATCCCTGCCTCGCCGGCGAGCAGCACCACTTGGCCGGAACCCGCCCGCGCACGCCGCCAGCTCCGCTCGAGCCGCACTAGTTCATCGTCACGCCCAACCAGTGGGGTGAGGACTGAGGGGTGTAGCGCCTCAAAACGACTTTCAGCCCTCCCCTCATGCAATACCCGCCAGGCTTGCACCGGCGCGACAAAGCCCTTTAGCGTGACCGCGCCAAGATCCTCGTAGTCAAAGAGCCCCCCGATGAGCCGCCGCGTGTCCTCAGCAATTACCACCCCATCTGGCTCGGCGAGTGCTTGCAGCCGAGCGGCCAGGTTCGGCGTCTCGCCAAGGACCGCCTGTGCCTCCGCAGCTTCGCAGCCGATAAGGTCGCCGACCATGACGAGACCAGTTGCGAGCCCCAGACGAACCCGCAACTCGAACGCCGGTGGGCCTCGCGGCGCGCGCATGGAGGCGGCGATCTCAAGCGCGGTGCGCACCGCGCGTTCGGCATCATCCTCATGGGCCAAAGGATGGCCGAACAGGATGAGCATGCCATCGCCGATGTAGCGGCTAATGGTACCACCGTACTTGCGAACGGCCGCGGCGACGCTGTCGCGATACTCAGCGATTATCTTCCCTAGATCTTCCGGATCGAGCTTTGTCGCAAGCGCCGTCGAGCCGACGAGGTCACAGAACATTACTGTCAGCTGGCGACGCTCGGCGGATGAAGATGGCCCGGGTGACAGGCTTGAGCGCTCCGTGAGCGGTGGCACGGTGGCTGTCGATGCGCAGGCCACTACAGTCGGCACGAGCTGGGCACCGCAGTCGCCGCAGAATTTCTTGCCCGGCGGGTTGTCCGCGCCGCAAGCTGGGCAGCGGAAGAATAGCGCCGCGCCGCAATCGCCGCAGACCTTTCTTCCCTCTGGGTTGACTCTGCCGCAACTCGGGCAATCCATGTCGCACCCGATCGAACTGCTGACCTATATGAGTCCACGTCGGTATAAGGCAAATATCCAGAACTCTTCGAAGATACTCTTTCAGTCGCCTACCAAGCGCCAAGGACCATCAGACTCACAATGATCAGGATGCAGACACAGGCGATAGTCGCAGGGAAAATGAGCCAATCGGGTGTCATCGTTGCCTCCCGAGCGGTTGTCTTACAAAGCTTAAGGCGGCAGGCCCGACATGAATTATGAACTGGCTAACACTCTGCGACTCAAGCCCATTTTCAATCTAAAAAAGCTGATGAAACCTCACGCGACCCAAACGCGAAGTGACGATTCGCATCGTGCCCAGAAGCGGACATCAGCTAGCGTTGTGGCCTTGTTCGCGAGGAAGCGGCCAGCGTGTGACACCCTCTACGTAAACTCAATCCGGAGCCGACAACGTGCTGGAGACAGCGGCAATCTCAGAGGACGTCTGGGCCCCGTCCGTCGGGTGAGCCTCTCTCCACCGCGCCCTCACCAAGCTGAGCGTTGGGCAGTCTTTCTCGACGACCAAACACTTGCGTTGTGCTCCTACGTCAGCGTCCATACTCGTCCGTAGTGCGAGGGAATGTTCAGCCAGACCTGCTGCAGCGCCGGAACATTCTTCAAATCTAGAGCGCCCCCATGTAGCTCTTCGACGTAGTCGCCAGCCATAGGAAACCAGAAGGGGATGGTCCGGTCGGTATCGCCGAAATTGACGGCGACCAAGGTGTATTTGGCGCCGTCGTAACGCGCGAACAGCAGGATGCCGAACTGCTGATACCGGTCCCAATCATTGAAGAAGAAATACGTGCCTTGGCGAAGGTGGTCTCTCTGCCGCCGAATGCGCAGCAGCCTGCGCACCAGGCTCACGATCGGCCGGCCTGACTCGTCGTAGAAAAAGTCCCAACGCATGGGTCGCAGCAGCAATACCCGGCCCATTCCGAAATCGGGCAGAAAGTAGTTCTCCGCAAACTCCTCGCCTTGCCAGAGCATCGGAATGCCTTTGCTCATCAGCAAACAGATCAAATAGGGCTGCAGCAGGTACCAGCGCCTGCGGTCGCCCTCCGCAAACAGCGGATTGCCTGCGTCATCCGGATTGGAGGTGCCGAAGTTGCAGAGGAATCGTTCGTGGTCGTGGTTCTCGATGTACTGGAGCGCGGTCTTGGGGATCTCGTCGCCATTGACACTTTCGCGGTCCGGGTAGCCGAACAGCCCGAGCTTCAGGCCGAGGTCGGAAAGCTGACCGCGGTCGCCTTGGGCCACCGCGCGCGCCGCGCCGAAGGTGCCATTCTGCCACGTGCTGTTGGAATAGGTAGACCGCAGCACCTCCTCAGGGGCTTCGAGCTGCTCGGCCATCTGCACCAGCGCCAGCGGCTTGCCGGCTCCCGCGTCGAAGCGACTCCAATACGGACGACCTGCCGCAATGTTCGCCTTCGTCAACTGGTGCGTTTCATAGACAAGGCCCGCGTAGCCCACACCCATCGGCCCGTCCCAGTAGTTCGGGACGCAGTCGTAGCGAAAGCCATCGACGTGATACACGTCGAGCCAATGGTGATTGGCCGTAAAGAAGTAGTCTCGCGTGATTGCCCGATTGAAATCCGTGCTCTTGCCGAAATTTCTGAAGTAGTCCTTGGCAAACGGCCCCATGAACGGATTCTCGCGGTACTTCAGCCGCGTATAGGCATCGTAGTACGGGAAATCCACGCCCGCATGGCCATAGACTACGTCCACGATCACGGCGATCCCGTGTTGGTGGCAAATGTCGACCAGCTGCTGGAAATCCGACCGCTTGCCGAAGCGCTCATCGACTCCGAAGTAACCGATCGGCAGATACCCCCAGTCGACCGAGTTGCCGACGTTGGATAGCGGCATGATCTCGATGGCATTGATCCCGAGGTCAGCAAGATAGGCTACGAGGCCGCGGACACGATCGACGTGGCGACCAGCCGCCCCAATAAAGCGATCTGCCACCCAGCGTATATGCCAGACCCTTGAAGGGAATGGTCGACTTCCAAGGGATGCCCCAGACCTCGTTGCGTGGCTGCTCCGGCTGCGGCAGGTTCTCGTTCAGGAAGAATGGATTAGTCGGGTCAGCGAACCCCTGGATCCCGGTGTTCTGGACGTGCTCGGGAACGGTGAACCTCCCGGCCTCGACGATCAGCGTCCGCAATCCGCCGCCGGTCTGTTTTTGACGGAACCACAAATGCTCGGCAATCGCCGAGCCGAACGTCCCACCCCCCACAATGATGAAGTCGAACGGACGCCCGCCTGCGGATTTCCACGCATGAGCTCCGCAAGGTTGTTGCAGAGGTAACGGCCCTGAACGTCTTTGGTGAACGAGGTCGTCTCCGTGGTGAGCGGCATTGCCCTCCTCCTGGTGCAATCCTCGAACTCGCCTTCCCTCAGTGAGGCACGACCTCCTTCAACCTCAAATGATTTAGTTCACAGATTGCACTTTTTTCCTGGCGCAGCAAACCTGAGACGGCTCTAAACGTGAAAGGGTGCGACGGGCATATTGTCGGTCGCATCCATATCGCCTCAGTACTGTTCAATTGCCGGCCGCCACGATGTAATCCGCGAAATACATGTGGCTGTCGGCCTTCGACCAGAGCCCGATCCGCCCGGAGATGGGTTGAGCCAGCGCGTGCTCCAGATAGAGCTTGCCATCGAGATAGCCGTCCACCTTCGTGCCGTTCACGCGGACCTTGAGGTCATGCCACTGCCGCGTCGCGGTCGGCGTATTGCGTACCCATTTCACGGAGGAGCGCTTGCCGTTCTCGAACTTCCACAGCACGATATTGTTCTCAAGACAGTTCGCGCGGACTGTCAGGTAGTCCCCGTTTGGCTTGAGGTTGAATAGGATGCCGGCGCCCTGGTCGATGCGACCGGACAGGCCTTCGAAGCGCACCGAAATCTCGCCATCGGTCAAATTGTCGATCTTCGGCGCAACCGCGTACGGATAGTAGGCATATGCTTGCACGCGATCGAGGAACTCTGCGTATCGTTCCCCGTAGAGCGCACGTGCCTTGTCCGCGATCCCCGCCGACGATTGTCCTTCCTTCCACTGGCGACCATCGACCGTGATCACCTTCTTGCCGCCCTCCTCCTCGACTCTCCAGACGCCCACCACTGGCACCAGCGACTTTGGCTCCGCGCCGATGGCCTCACTCGAGAGGTCGATCTTAATTGGTTCTGCGGCCAAACCGGGCGCCGCAAATCCGATGGCCGAAAGGATGATTGCTCCGATTTTCTTGCTAGTGCTCATGGCTTAACTCCTTGATGAACGAGATATCCTTTGTCTGGAGGGAGCTGGCGAATCTGTCGCCATGCGAGAGCGATCAGGAGCGGCAGTCCGCCGAAGAACCACAGCAGCGCCGCGTCGGCGCTAACGACCAAAGGATAACCAGGGTAGTCTTCACCAACGCTGGGCGCCGGCGGCTGTGTGCCCGCAAGCGCATAGAGCAGCGGCAGTATTTCCCTCGGACTGGTGGAGCGGCTTACGTCGGTTCGATCACCGTAGACATATTCGATTTGGCCATAGGCATCTGATGGATTGGTAACCTTCGACCGCTCGCTCGCGAGAACGACGCTGACGTCAGGCATGGCGCGTTCGAGCTTCCCGAGGACATTCCGCCGAAGATCGACGTAGCGGGGGTCCTCAGTCGCGAGGTTGACCCTAATGACCAAGGGACGCTGGAGTGTGGCAAGTAAGCGTTCATCGGCAGACGAAAAGGAGTTGCGGCGATCCTCGCTAAGATCCACGGACGCCTTGATCTGCGTCGCGGCACCGGGCCCAGCCACGATCACCAGTACCCATATCCCGGAGCGGATCATTTTTACTCGCACGGGAGTACCAGGCGGAAGCCAAACGATTGTCAGCGCGGCGAGCCCACCAACGACGGCCGCTATGCCGAACACCAGGCCGGACGAGAGAAGTCCCTGCTCGAAGGGACGCAGCGTCTGGGTCAGCGACAACTGCGCAAGCCAAGCCGACAGACCTGGGCGGCCCATGAGCGTGAAGTCCAACACCCACGACCCGATCGTAACTGCAAGCGCCGTAATGCCGGCCGTAGCCGAATTGTCGGAGATAACTGCGGCGAACAGCGCAATGGAGCCAGCCAGAAGACCATAGAGCAAATGACCGAACAAAAGGTTCAGCGTCTCCGGTGCAGCCAGATGGCCGCCCAATACGGCCCATACGACAAGCGAGGAAAGCGCAGGGATGCTCACCATGAGCCAAGCTGCGAGCACGGCGCAGAATTTTGCGGCGATCAGGGTCGACGGTCGGTACGGCAATTGAACCAACAGGCGCAATGCGCCGCTTTCCTTCTCCTGGCTCAGCACCCGGATTGCCACGAAAGGAAACAACAGCGTCACCGCCACATAGAACGCCCCAAATGTCGGAACCAAGATTCCATCGAGTGGTGACAAGCTCCTCGCCAGAACTGGCGACTGCAGGGCCGCTGCACTTGACTCGCTGTACAGCGACACCGCCTGGACGAAGCTGTACCCGACGAGCGGGCAAGCCAGTAGCAACATGGTCCAAAGCGCTCGCCCGGCCGTGACCTCGCGGAGCTCCTTTGCCAGCAGCGGAACGATCGGGGCGGTACGCCGCACGGATGCCTTACGTGAGTGCAAGGAAGATGTCCTCCAGTGAGCCGTTCGGCAGTCCCGTCTGCGCACGTAGTTCCGCAAGTCCTCCGGACCCGCGCACCTGCCCTGCCGAGAGCAGGATGAAGCGGTCACAGACCCGTTCGGCGTCCGCCAATTGATGAATGGAGAGTATCAGCGTGCGCCCGCGTACCGTCTGGCGACGCAATACGCCCATGACGTCGCGCGTTTGCCGCAAGTCAAATCCGTCAAACGGCTCGTCCATCAGTAGCAGGTCGTGCGGCGCGAGCAGTCCGATGGTTAGCATCAGGCGTCGGGCATAGCCCTTTGACAGAGCGTCTACGCGCTTTCGAAGCACCGGCTGCAACCCGAGCGCTTCAATGGTCGACCTGATATCTGCGTCCGATCGTCGAAAGACGTTTCCGACAAACAACACGACCTGGAGTGCGGACTGATCTTGGTACGGACGGACGCCGTCAGGCAAGTAGAACAGGACGCCCCGCCGAAGGTCGGCGTGCAGCGGCTTTCCGCGCCAAAAAACGTCCCCCGAATTCACCGGCAGAAGTCCGGCAACGGCTTCCAACAGCGTCGTCTTGCCCGCGCCATTTGGACCGATAATGCCGAGGATTTCGCCCGCGACAACAGAGAACGTCACGCGGTCTATGGCGGCGCCGTCGCTTCCATAGTGCTTGGTCAGGTCTTTCACGCTCAGCAAAGGCGCCGAACGATCTGGCGAAAACCTGTCGTTGACGGTTGACATGCTGCGTCCTTCAGGAGTCCGGACGCGATGCTTGGGCATGTCGCCTCATGGGGAGATCGCATCCCCAGGCCCCGACTCTGCCAAAGCGGGCCTACTTGTCAATTAGGAACCACCCAGACGCGACGCCCCACGGTCGGTCAGATTGGACCCTTTGAACCCCGCGCTTCTAGCAGTCCGTCGCCATTTTCTGGGACGGTGCAGGCTCGGCCGCCCCGGCCGTTGCCTTCTTTGATTGCTCAGTGGGCGCGGGACGGGTCTGCTCGACCGTGCCTGCCGTCCTATCCGGTGCCTGCGTGGAGGGTGCGGGTTGGGTTGCCGTTGACTGCTCGGCAGCGGTAGGCTGGCTCTGCATCTGGCGCTGCGCGTCTTCCGACGACGTCGCGGTATGCTCTGAAGCTTTGCCCATCGAAGATGTCGGCGGATGTTCCTTGGCATCAGATGCGGTGGAACCGATGGTTTGCCCGGTATAGCCCGGGACGTTTCCTGATCCCGCATCGCGGCTCGCCGTGTTGCAGGGACCGGCATTTACGGAGTTGGTGCCGAAGGCGAGCACCGCGCCCAAAATAGTAAGTCTGTTAGCGATCATGACCCTTCTCCTGAACTCTCTAGAGATTGAACAAAAGGAGAGGTCTTCCGTTCCGGACGCGCGAGCAGAGCCATGGCTGAGTGTATGGGGAAATAGAGCTGCCTCAATGGCGGCCTCTTCCTCGTCATCACGTCTTTGCGCACTTCTCCTTCCACAAAAGAGCGAACCTATCTCGGCCAACGAAGCCTCAAGGGCAACTCCGTCACAAGTTTTCGCGACCGCCTGAGATATTCACTTCGGATTATCTTCATTGAAAGGCAGGAAAAGGCTGTTTCTGATCGACGTTGCTGGTCCGAGAGCCTGGAGTGCCGATCGGCAAGCCGTTCGCGGCGTGACCCACGCCAACGGCTGGGGCACTGACGGCGCCGGGAGCTTGGTCCTGAGGAAGCGTCTTGATCCCAGTTCTTGCTTGTTCGGCGGGGCTCATCTGCCGATTGTTGTTGGTGCTGTTGGCGCCGTTCGTTGCCGTGAACCTCCACCAGCACCGCCACCGCCTCCGCCACCTTGGGCGAGGACAGGTGTAACAGCGAGGGACAACGCAGGCGTAAGAAGAGGAGATTTTCGGTTCATGGCCTTCTCCCGATGGAAAGAAGATCAATGGCGTGAAAGAGGCGATAGTTCTAGGTCGACCGCTCTTCAGGAGGCTATCCCTCTCCCGTCCCTCCCCTTCTTCCCTTGCGAGTAACGGTGACTGCTATCGTCGTCGCGAAAAATCAGGACGCAGCACTCGCGGTTCTCTTCAAGCTGACCAACGATCCTGTTCTTCTTGATGAGCATGCTCGGTGAGGCGTTCGACGTGCTGGTCAGCGAGCTCTACCCGGTCGACGGCGATATCTCTGTACGGGCGCTAAAAGCGCCGCCGCGCCGCATCGGCATAACGAGCGGGGCTGACTGTCCTAGGACTGGCCGCCGTCAGACATGGATCTCGCGGATCGCAAGCTCGGCGTTCGTGGGATGGAGCTGCTACCTAAAATCATCATCAACATCAGAGCGCGCGATTGAGCGGCGACCGTGCGGAACTCGCACATTTCGCGCGTTTGGAACGCCGACTTCCAAACCCTGTTGTATTTTCAGAAATGACCGTTGTGGTCGTTCCCCCTATTGTTGAGCTTCGGATGAGCAAACGTAAGTCAAGCAAACGTAAGCTGGCAACACCGTCAAAGCGCGCGCGCAATCCGAAAATGGTCGCGCGGCCTCAACGGAACAAGCAGGCCATTGTTAGAAGCGCGAACGAGAATCCACTTCGCTCTGTTGCGACAGTCTCAATTAAACCGACTCCGAATGACGATCCAAAACACGAGGCTCCCATCATTGAGACTCGGGTGGATGCCATACCAGATGACCTCAGTAAGAGGATGAGAGACAGCGATCCATTAAAAGCTTTCACCTTAGCGACGGTAAACATGCAGGCTTATCAGGCGAAGCTTCTCGAAATAGCCCAGTCTAACGCGCAATTTGCCTTTGAATTCGGCCTGAGGTTTGCAGCGATCAGGTCGCCAGCTGAATGGTTCGCCGTCGTTTCTGAATTTGCAAGCAAACGGATCGATATGTTCGGGCAGCATTCGAAAGAAATGGCTGCATATCCGTTCTGGCGCATCGAGGCGGTGGCACGATAACGGCAAGCCTCACCGCTGCACGGGTTTGCTTGCCTTCGGCTGAGGGGCCAATTGCCCGATTCCGCTCCCTCGTTGTGAGCCCGCGCGTGCCCCGTAGTGAGCCTCCGCTTGGTGCCCATTGGCCTTTCGAGCCGAGGTCCTCAGTTGTTCAGTCGAAATACCGCGCCAGCGCGTACCGTCTAAGGATTGACAAATGTCCACAACTGAAACGGTCCTACTCATCATTTTGGCCATACTTGTCGTTCTGATACTCGGCAATATCGCATTTCAGGTGGCCGCCGAGCGAAAGAATCCGCCGATCGGCGTTTTCATCGAGTGCGACGGAGTGCGCCTGCACTATATCGAACGCGGTGATGCCGGCGCGCCTTGCGTGGTCCTGTTCCACGGGAATGGCACCATGATTCAGGATCTCATCCTAAGTGGTCTGGTCGATCGATTGGCGCACAACTTTCGCGTCATTTTCTTCGACCGCCCCGGATTTGGCTACAGCGACCGTCCGCGTACGCGCATCTGGACGCCCACAACGCAAGCTTCTTTGTTCGCTAAGGCTCTTGATCAGCTTGGAGTGCGCAAGCCGGTGGTGCTCGGCCACTCCTGGGGAACGCTGGTGGCAATCGCGCTGGCGCTGAGAAGCGGCTATGCCGTGAGTGGGCTCGTGCTTGCGTCCGGCTATTATTTTCCAACCTCTCGGATGGACTTTTGGCTCATGTCGAGTCCGGCATTACCACTGCTCGGCGACCTGATGCGCTACACTATTTCGCCCATCATATCGTGGGCCATTATGCCGAAGCTGATGCGCACGCTGTTCGCGCCGCGTGCGGTTCCGCCCGAATTCAAGAACGAATTTCCGATCTCCTTGACTCTCCGGCCTAAGCAGTTGAGGGCAGCCGCCGAGGAGAGCGCGTTCCTTATCCCAGCTGCCGCGCAATTGCAGCATCAATATCGGGACATACGGTGCCCCGTTAGGATCGTGCATGGAAAGGGTGACCGGCTCATCGAGGCCGACCAATCGCGCCGCCTGCACGAAGCGTTACCCCGCTCCCTGCTGCAGCTGGTCGAGAATGCCGGTCATATGGCTACCTATGCAGATCCGCCGGGAATAGCGGATGCCGTGGCGGCGCTGGGACTCACCGCACCAATGAGGATCACGTAGGCTTTCTTCTTGCAAAGCCGCCTTGCTCGGGGCCCCGGCCTGCCAAAAAGTGCAGAGGCGTCGGAGCGCCGAACGCGGAGCCATTCACACTGCACATTCATTCATAGCCCAGGTGCGAAAGCATCGCTCAACGCAACACCTCGCAGGGGCCGAGGCGCGAGGTCAGAAGCCCGGTGATTCTGAGATCGCAAGAAATGCGCCCAGCGGCGTACCTGAACGCGTTGGCGAAGTCCGACTATTCATCAAGCGAATGCTCAAGGAAGAAGCGCAGCATTTCTCTCGTTGCATCCGGCCCTTGCGGATCGGTATAGGATCCTGCGGGGCTGCCGCCCGACCACGCGTGTCCCGCGCGTTCGAAGATTTTTCGACCGCCCACGTCGCTCAGGACGGTGCGAGTATAGGCGTGACCGTTGGGTACGCGTCCGCGAAGTACCTTCGTTGTCAGTCTCGTCGCGCCCGCTGACTGCTCGATGATCCGATCGCCATTCTTTGGATGCACCGTCGTGTCCCGATCGCCATGGAAGACGATGGTCGGGATGACAGATGTTTTGTCATCCGCAATTGCCTTGGAGCCGCCTCCGTGCCGCATGACGGCGAACGCAGAGGGAAGATCGCTCGCGACCCCGCACGCCAGTCCCGAATGAACACCCACGGCAGCGTACAGGTCGCCATACGTCGCGCCCATGATAGCCGCGGCGGCGCCGGCAGACAGGCCCCCGACATAGACACGCTTCGGATCGATCGCATGGTCGCGCATGATCTGACGCGTGATGCCGGCGATCATCGAGGGCTCGCCCTCGCCGCGGCGCTGGTCGCTCGTGCGAAACCAGTTCCAGCACTTTGACTGGTTGGCTCCGCTAGGCTGCTCGGGATACACCACGAAGCAATTCTGCTCTTCCGCCAGGAAGTTCATCCGGGTGCCGGCGGCGAAATCTTCTGGCGATTGCGTGCAACCATGGAGCATGACGATAAGGGGAAGCTGCCTTCCCTCAGAGCGGCTCGGAACGAACAGCTTGTAGGTCCGGCTCCCCGCCGCGTTGCTGTAGCTGCCGGCGATGAACCGTGTGCCGTCCGGCACAATATCCGGCGTTGATGGTGAACGGCGTCTCATAGGACGTTGCAGGCCGACCTCAGAAAACTTCCTCATGCCATCGAGCGGTGAGGTACGTTTACGGCCCTGAACGGAGCTAGGCTGCGAGGTCGACCGGCGTTCCCTTTCCTCGACGAGGTCAGCCTTCGCGTCGATGGTCGGCGGCTCGAGCCGCGGAAGCGCCTGAGCGGCGCTGCGGGACGTCGGTGCTGTGGTGATGCCAGTCGCGCCTTACTTTTTTCCATAGCAGATGTTGAATTCTGGCCAGCCGCCCCACCTTCCGCCCCACCTGGGGTGCCCCGGTCATTTAGCGCTCCCTTCACAAGGGAGAGGTCTAAGGTTCGATCCCTTGTGCGCCCACCATTAAAACCTCTGAAAACGCAGCGCTTTCTGAAAATTCGCCCTCGTGCCTATTCGGCAGTTACAGGCACGAAAAAGCAGAACTAAGGAGCAACAGGCGGGGAAAGAGCGGGGAATTTGTTCGCCTCACGTTCCTCGCTACAGCAGGTCGTGCCTCAGATGAAATTTCGTCAGCTTGACGCCCTCATTAGACCGCCCTTCGCGTGATAGAATGGCCGTCAACGGAGGCGGCTTATGTACACGGCAAAATTGATCGGGGAGTCCGACAACCACATTGAGACGCGCCAATTCGCCGAAGAAGGCGCGGCCATTCGCTGGATCACCGGAGCCGGATTGGCTGATTTCAGCGATCAGACCGCCAGAGGCGAGGTTTGGCGCGACGGCCAAGTGAGATGGACGCGGGGCAATCTCCAAACCAAAGAAAATGAGGAAAGAGACCGACTGGCCTATGCTGCTCGGTGGCGCGCTGGCGCGTTCAATTAGATCACGAAGGATAGTGGACCGATGCCCAAGGGCAATAAGGGCGAGAAGCGCCACGCCGACACCGCACAGAACGCCATGCTGATCGGCAGGATAGCGACCGGCGAAGTCGAGGACGCGCCCAGCGAGGCACCTTGCTCGCCCATCTCGATTGATCACCTCAGAGCGAACTCGGATTGCTAAAAAGGCAGATCCTCGGGTCTGCCGACATGGCGCAGGTTTTCAACTCGTTTGTGGAGCGCCAAAGCCTCACCATCGGGTATGTCACGTTTTACCAGAGGCACGACCCTACAGCAGCCTCATCCCGGTCTCTTCGTCCCATTCGAGCTCGCACAGCACCTCCGCCTCCACAGAGGTGTCGCTGTAGAAGTGCTTTGCATGCTCCGCGAGCATTCGCCGAGCGGCGTCTTCTGCCTCCGCCCTAGAGTTATGCCGCTCGTGGAAGGAAGCCGCCGCTTCTGCGGTCCGGCGAGACGCCTCCCACTTCAGCAGTTGCACGATCGCGTACCAAACGCCGCGACCCGTTCGCCGCCGGACAAGTATTTCGCGGCAACGATCGGCCGCTTCGGCAACACCTAGCCACATTGCCGCGTCGGCCTCGACCTTCGCGTTCTCGCGCGCTTTGAAAGCGACGCCCTTCAGCGCTGGCTCAGTGAGCCGTCTGAGTTTGTTGTCGATGGTCATGAGATTTTTGCCGATCTCTCGGACGGCCTCCTCGGCCTCCCACGTCAATTTGAGGGGCCTGGGAGCCGCTCCTTTGGCCCGCTCGACCTTGGGCTGCCCGGCGCGCTTGCGCCGCCAGATATCATCCGCAATTGCGTCCAGGTCCTCCTGGGGGGGCGTCCACCGGTTCTCGCGCTCCCACTTCTCCCGATTGAGCTTAGGAGTAAGATCAACGATTTTCGTCTGAGGCTTCTTCAGAGCCTCTTAGAGCGCCATGCCCGTCTACAGCGCTGCGAAACCCGAAGCCACGAGATCCTTGTGCACTTGTCGTTCTCATCGAACGTCAGATAGCTGCCCTGCACTCTCTCGATGCGAACCGGCCTCTTGCCCTCGCTCTCCAGGATTACGTCCGCGACCTTCTGCTTTGTCCCGGCGTACTGCGGCATCGCGTCTTTGCTGCGGATCAAACCCATCATCACTCGTTGCGAGATGCTCTGAAGGCCGTCTTCGGCAAACAGATAAAAACGAATCGAAAGCCCCATGGATAGTCCTCAATGATCCCGCATGTTTCCGTACCTCAATGCAACGGGCAATACCCAAGGGCGTGGAAATCTCCGACGGCAGCCATGCCGTGGCGCGCTCTGAAAGCGCCTGAAAGCTGGCCTTGATGCTCGCAATGTCCTACTCGAGAGGCTAAGGAAGCGACCGAATCTGCTGAGAGAGGGCCTGAAAAGATCAGCAACCGCCACTCTATTGCCACTGCGGCCATGTCGCCCTCGACGCCGATCGTTGACCTGACGCCGTTCGATTGTCCGATCTCAAGCCGTTGCCGCTTACTGAAGTTGGGAGTTCCGTCCGAATTGGCCTCGAATGCTTGGGCACGCACGGTCCTAGAACTTTCGATCCGATCACGACTGTATCGCACGGCCGCTTCGTAAAGCGAGAGCGGACTACGGCACTACGCACCTTCGCGCAGTAGAAACTAATTCGAATCTCACTTGTTGTAGCCGGCACAATCACTTGCAGGAGACAACAAACATGCAACGTCTAACTTTGCTGGCCGCAACCCTGTTGCTGCTCGCGTCCCCGCCAGCGGGTGCCCAGTCGCAGCCCGCACAAAGCGGGCCTGGCAACAACGCCGTCAACAGTTCCGATAAGAACAATTCGAACGCACCGGTCTCGGGCCGCAACAGCTTTACCGAGGGCCAAGCGAAATCGCGGATCGAGGACGCGGGATATTCCAACGTCTCCGGCCTGCAGAAGGACAACGAAGGCGTCTGGCGGGGCAAGGCCGATAAGGCCGGCACCAAGACCGACGTCAGCGTCGACTTCAAGGGCAACGTGAACCCCGCAAAATAAGGAGCAGATAGCATGACGACCACAATTTCTCGCCTCTACGACAGTTATTCCGATGCCGAGGGGGCCGTCACCCGGCTCGAGAGTGCCGGCGTGCCGCACTCCGACATCAGCATCGTCGCCAACAATTCCGACAATTGGTACGCTTCACAGCGCGGCAAAGTCGACCGTGACCACGACGGCGTCGATGATCGCGCCGAGGGGGCGGGCGCGGGGGCCGGCATTGGCGCCGGAATCGGCGGCGCGGCAGGTCTCCTCGCCGGCCTGGGCCTATTGGCCATTCCCGGTTTGGGGCCGGTCGTGGCTGCGGGATGGCTCGCTTCCACGGCCGCCGGCGCGGCCGCGGGCGCGGCCACGGGCGGCATCGTCGGCGCGCTAACCCAGGCAGGCGTCTCCAGGGAAGACGCATCGCGCTATGCGGAAGGCGTTCGCCGCGGCGGCACGCTCGTCTCCGCAAGGGTGCCCGACAACGATCGCGCGCGTCTCGATGCGCTTCTCCATGAGAGGTCCGTCAACCTTCAAGAGCGCAGCTCCGCTTGGCAAAAGGCCGGCTGGACCGACTTCGATGCCGCAAGCCCACCGTTGTCTCCGGAAGACATCGGCCGCGAGCGCGAGCTCTACGGCGCCGGTGCGCGGCGATAGGCCTCGTCAATCTCGACAAGACAAAGGCTCCGCGCTGCGGGGCCTTTTTTGAGCTGAATGGCTCCTGCATCTTGCGGCCGAGAGAGGTGTCAGGCTTCGGCAGCAACAGACCGCATTGGTTCAAAATTGAACTTAGGACGTGAACGAGCGGTCAGAGGTGCAATCCGATAATGAACCGGATGGCGAAGAAGGAGCCAGCGGCGACTGCAATCGTCGCACTGATCGCGAAAACGACTCTCCAAGTCTCGTCCAATTTAGCCTCCCCGTGGTGGCCCCAGCATCGGGCCGGGGGGCATGATGATGCTGGGGCCTCCGGACAGGCTCTTGCCTCGTGGGACTGAGACAGTCACCGGCAAAATAAGCGAAGGTCGGTCCCAAAGTTCCTCGCAGCCAAAGCCCCGGGTGACGTGTCAGCTTACCCCCGACAGCGGCGTAGGAGCTGACATTGCACGAGGTCCGAGAAGGGCAGAAGCAGACCTCAGCCGAACCGGATAGTCAAAGTCTAGGCTTTTGATCTAGCTCAAAAGAACTGACCGGCGCTCCAGCAGAATGCCGGTTGTTGGGCGAACGGAGCACAGCGTCCTGATGGTTGCCAGTGCGTCCGGGACGTATTGTATGGCTCCATTCGAGTGCATAAGGTCCACACTACCGAGCCAGGCGGCAGCCGACTCAATATCCTCGAAGAACATCAACTTGTCGGTGGCGAGCTCCTTCGCGCGCTGGACCATTGCTGGCGTCTCAACTACCGCCCATCGGATGTCCGGGGATTGCTGCCGGGCAATCTTGTAATGCAGGCCCGCACCGCCGCCAAAATCGAGGACAGTCTTAATCGCCGAAACTAAGGGCCAGCCGCCTTGAGGCGTGTGATTGATTGTCTTGAGGAAGATTGTCTCAACCAGCTCAGGGTCTTCGTACCCTTCGATGACTTGCCGCGGCCGGAAAAACTTACGCTTCACTCTTCGGACAAAATTCATAACTGGCGGGCTCGGCACACTCTATGGTTGGTGCCAAACCTTTACGACAATCCAGAAATATTTGAAAACAATCAACGGCCGCGAAGCCTTCACCAGGAGTGTGAGCAGCATCTCGCGAGTCCAAGACCGTAGATCTGAGTCTTCCACACCCACTGTGCACAGTAGCTCGCGCGCATTCTGAGGCGATACCGTTCGGCCTCAGCCCTCTTCAGGCGTCATGAACATTGAGAGGAGTCTGTTGGCTCCTCAGGCGCTCTATCTCAACTGTGAACCGCACCTGCATGAGCGGCCCGGCATCGTCGCGCACCTCGATTGAAGCCTCGGAAGGCTTGATTGGCAATTGGAAATTCTCCGCTGCTGCATCGGCCATGGTCCGCGCAGCCTCTCGCTCCACAGCGTCCATGTTAAACAACTCTGGGATCCAGAACGATCGGCCGCAGGCGCCGCTCTGGAAGAGCTCCTGCGGCCGGGGCCGCGACGTTCCGCACGATCGGCGCGACACGCCAATTTGCTAGCACAGAGGTCCACCAGCGTGAACCGGCGAGGTGCGGCAATGAGCACCCCGCAGTGTCTCGCCATTCTTAGGAACACTCCCTCAAACCGATGCTTGAGCGATTATCATGTTGGTCCTATCGCCAGAGGTACGTAGGATTCTGCGGCGGGCCCGGCTCTACGGCTACCTGATCGAGCGAAACGACCAGATCTATCAGTTGGCCGCCTTTCATCCCGTTTGCACGAAAGCGTTTGCACTCAGGTTGGTCGAGGGCGGCTGGCTGACGAAGAACGGCGATCGATACGAGCTGACTACCCAGGGGCGTGAAGCGCCGGACTGAATTCCGGCGGCAGCCAGCAGGCAGGGAACTCAGGCGTCTATTCTTTTCGGTACGGGTGATTAACGGAGTACAGGCCCGCGAGCGTGAACCCGCGGCAAGGAGTAGAGATATTGGCGGAGACTGCATGGCTATCGCTGGTCGCAATGCTGAAGTTGCCCCACTGGCTGATGATCGCAGGGGCGTTCCTTGTGGTCGCCGGCTTTATTGGTGTTCTCGTCGGCGCAAAGAAAACAAAGAACACGGTCTACGTGAATACACATCCCGACGCGGCCAGAAGCGAACCGTAAACCCTTGGACCTGGAGATTGGTTCCTCGGCCGCTCAACAGGGAAGCGAAGGCCCGCCCAGGCCGTCAATTGAGGCGGCTCAACGCGCGCGTCGTTCTTCATCCTCGATACTGCTTGGCCAGTCCTATGAGGCTCTTCGCGATGTTCCTAAGTACGGTGGCGGTTCGTGGAGTGACGCCGGAAACGTCTGCCTTCCTCCGATAATCCAACGCTAACTTCCGGCATTCTTCGGCAGTCAGCATTCCAAGCCCCGTGCGCATCGAACTGAGATTGGCGATGTACTGCAACGGATGACTCAGGAAAGTTGACAAATGAACTTAGGGCATCTCAGTTCAAGGCTCACCAGCGTGAACCGGCGGCCCTGCTCTCGTCACCGGCCAGCCGGCGGGCGTGCGCCCTACCTTGAAGCTTGCTGAAATCAAGGGGCCGCAGCGATCGAGTTGGCAGCCTTCTTCGCCGAGGCTTCGACCGAGAAGAACCGCTGATCGCAGCCAGCTGGTGGCCTTGCGTACCACCAAGATATCCGCCACTAACCCACTTTCATTGGCCGGGGGAGCGCTGATTGAAGATGACTGGAGAACGTCCCTACTCTGACCCCGAAGCCGCGGCGCGCAAACTGGTGGAAATCGCCGCTGCCACGCCTGCCGTGCAGGACGGCCGGATCTACATCGAGCGGATCAACGCGCAATTCGTGGCCCTCTTGAAGGGCAGCCGTGGCCATCCGGAGTTCGGGAACGGCCTCCGATATGCGATCGAGCACGGCTGGCTCGAGCTGCATGAGAGCGGAACTTACGTCAGGCTGCTCAACAAAGACGGTGCGCGGCCTCTCTGAAGCGAGCCATAGGTGCTGTTCAGATTAAATTTAGGACGCTCTATCATTTGAGACTCCAGGGGTGAGTCCCGGGCGCGACCCTATCGGCCGGCGCGCCGCTTTGAATATGGCGCGTCGGGCGGTCCCGGTGCCTCTCGGTCCTCCAGCCCGGAGATGCCCGGGGCCGTTCGTACCCGCACAGGGGAATTAGGACACCAGGTGTCGCCGGACTCGCCGGGCTGCACGTTCAATGAAGCTGTCAGGTCCGCATCCAACTCCCGTTCAACTAGGCTCGCTGCCCAGCCTTCGGGAATGGCGTCGAGCACTCGATCCACAGCGGCGCCTCGCTCCGTCGCTGCTAGCCAGAGCTGGCGTTCGCCGCTGTCGGTTGTGACCCGAACCAAATAAACCCGTTGCATCACGTATAAGTACCAAAACGGGCTCAGGTTTCTAGCGCACCCGCAAAAGGGAACCGCAAACTGAGGCGGCCTTACTGCCTTGTGTGGTGCTTCAGCCGACCGACGTGTCGTTCTAGCTGCCAAACATCAAGGTCGTGCCCATCGAGTAATTGGGCCGCCTTCTCTTTGGCTTCTTCATCGTTGGCGCAATCCAGCTCATGCACAACGCCGGTAATGCGCCCGTCATCATCAAGGATGTAAGCGCGGTAGTCCATGGCGGCCGTTCCCCATATGGAACGATTGTACCACCAGCTACGCGCCTGAAAACAACATAGGACACGTGGGCTCAAATACGGACAGCTTCCGACCTCACTTTTTACGCTCCTGTTCTATGGCCTCAAGGGTCTGGTTCAACTCCGCATGCGTCGCCGCAAGCTGAAGAGTGATCAATGAGAGGCCGCCAACAGAGGCGGCCTTTGGGGGAACAGATGCTTCAGGCTGACTTAGCAAACGAGATTGGACGTTGGTGGCGATATCATGGGTCCTGATGGTGCTGGTTGGGGCCGCCTGGGTCTATTGGATCGTGCATTGACGGCTTCGGTCGGGTTCGCGGCGATCCTCGAACTTGATCCGGTTCATCGTTCTTGACATCAATTTCCGGCTGCCTATTTTCGCACCGGGAACACCAATCCCGATTTTAGAAAATCAAGGACCACACGCGACCGTCTGGAGAGACGACGATGCTCGACGTACAATCGGCCCGCATGCGCGCATATAGAAACACCGTTTATCGCTACCGTCGACTGCTCAAGACGAACCTGTCGGATCTGGAGTGTCAATTTATTGAGCGGCGGCTCGCAGAAGAGCTCTCGAAAATGGATGAGCTTGTCGCCTCGGGCTTCCCGATCAACGTCCCACCAAAGAGCTCGCCGAGTGATACGGAGGTCCGAGCATGACCTCTCCCACCGCACCGTCAAGTGATGCGCCGCCGGCTGAAGTCATAAAGGCCTATTTCGAGGCAATGACGGCCGCTTTTCAGGTTCTCGTTCTGACTCTGCAGTCAAATGGTTCTCTCAAGCAGGGCGAATATCAGGAAGCGCTGCGCGTCTACATGGAAGTCTTCAAGCACAAGCCTAATTGCGCGATCACATTGGCGCTCCTGAATGATCTTCGACAGGGAATGCTGAATTAGCAAGCGTGTGCTCGTATGTCCAAAGCAATGGAACTGATCGTCGCCGGTTATGTAAAGGCGAAGGACCGGCGGGCTTTATCAGACCTTCTCTCACACCGCCTTTGCTCGCCGGACAATATGATCAGGTGCTTCGCGTCGTCGCGTTCAATCCGGTCGAGGGTTGGCGAGACGTCTCCGAAGATGTCGCGCGGGACGGCGACCACTACCGCCGCCTGCCGCTTAAGCTGCGCAGCCACACCTCGCGCGGCTGCTGGCGCGCCGCCCCGTGAGCGTCTTCGCTGCACTGTTCGAGCAGGGCGAGGTCGGCCCCGATCTATTCCAACACGCTTGCATCATGGGGCTGGAGGGCATGGTCTCGAAGCGGCAGATCGCGCCTATCGCGAAGGCCGCTGCGATCACTGGATCAAGAACAAGAACCCCGAGCATCCGGCCTATCGCCGCCTGCAGGATCAGTTCTGATTAGGGCGTGTACTAGTAAATTCAAGCCTGTCCGCTTTCATGACAGAAAAGAAAAGGCCGCCCCGAGGCGGCTAGGTTCCAATTTTCCTTCTTCTGCTTATCTCTTGAGGGCGTCAGCGGCGTCCCGCGCTGCGTCCTTCACATCTCCTGCAGCCTTGTGGGCCGATCCCTTTGCCTCATCCATCTTGCCTTCGGCTTCGAGGTCCTTGTCTCCGGTAAGCTTGCCAGCACCCTCTTTGATCGCGCCCTTTGCCTTGTCGGCGACGCCCTTCACATGTTCGCGGTCCATGATCGTGTTCCTTTGCCGTTCTTAAGACGGTGGCACAACGAAAGCGTAGCAGAGAGGTTCCTGTAGAACGTGCGCCGTGGTGGTCTGCTGCTGGCCTAAAACACTCTTCTGCGACGAGAGTGCTGCGCCTTCATCGCTTCTGTTGGTCGGTGCGTGCTGCAAAGGTTGCCGTGAAAATCGTGCTGTCATCCGTCGAAGTGGCAGAGATCTGTCCACCATGCGCCCTTGCGATTTCCTGTGAGATGTAGAGACCAAGCCCCAATCCCTTCTGGTTAGGCAGAACGTCGCCTTGGTGAAAGGCGGTGAAAAGGTGCGGCATCGCTTGCGCTGGGATCGGCGGTCCTTTGTTGATCACCTGGATCCTAAAGCCCGCATCACTGGACCTCGCAACGATATTGATGGGCTCGTCGGGCGCACCATAGGTAATCGCGTTGCCGAGCAAATTGGATATCATCTGGCTCAATCGACCCGCATCAACGTTTACCGCCGCTGGTGCGTCAACATCCAACAAAATGCGGCGCTCGGAGTGCACGCTTTCGAACTCGGATACGATCTGCATTATGATGGGTCGCAAGTCCTGGCGTTCGGACCTCAGTTGCATCCCGGCACCCAGGCGGAAGCGGGCGAAATCCATGACGTTGTCTATCAAACCCGCCATCCGATTGATGCTGCCCTGCAAAAGCGCGATCCAATCTTTCCCTTCCTGATCGACCTTCTTGTTTAAGAGCCGCAGGCCGCCCTGAATCGAGGCAAGCGGATTTCTGAGGTCATGGCCGAGGATGGCGATGAATTGCTCACGAAGCTCCGCATTCTTCCGTTCCGCTGCAAGCTTACTTTCGGTCAATTCCATCCGTTCGGCTGCGTCGAGATGAGCTGCAATCAGTTCCGGAAACAGCTTGAACATGCCAACGACTTCAGGGGTATTTAGCTTGCGCGTTTTCGGGTCGATTGCACAGAGCGTTCCGAAGAATGAACCATCCGGAAGAACAATCGGGACCGAGATATAGCTCTGAAAACCGTACTGAGCCGGAGTATGGTGGTTGCAGTACTCTGAGTCCTCGCTGACATTGTCGATGATCACAGCCTCGCGGCTTTGGCGAATTTCGTGGCAAATCGTGCTCTCGATCTTCAGCTCGTCACCCGGCTTCAGCCCGAAGGCAAGGTCGCTCGCGATGCACAGGTGATCCATCTGTCCTCGGTGACGCGGGCAACTGCGGTAAACCCCATGCCCGTCGTTCGACTCACCACGTCAAGAATGGTCGAGACATTTACGGATTTGTGGGCGTATGCTTACTGGCCGCCGGCATCTTCGTCGCGGCGATCGTGGGGGGCAGGTTGGTGGAACGCGAGTGGCTGAATTGCCTCAAAATCCGCCCAGTAAGCCGAGTCAGACCCCTGGAATGTAAGCGATGGATTACGGCGCACGATGCAATTTGCGGAAACAGTAGTAAGGTAGTTCGGGCATGGACGGTTCCTACAGGAACTATGTGGCCCCCGATCCCCGTCCAAGCTCAATGCTTGCGGTTGATGGATTTGATTAGTCCTATGAAGCGCTACTATTTTGACCTGAAAGATGGAAGCGACCTTTCCCACGATGAAGAGGGCATGGAGTTGCCGGACGTGCTGTCTGCGCAGCAAGAAGCAGCCAAAGCGCTGTCGGAAATCGCCAGAGATGCAATCCGCTCACCCGACAGAACGGGTCATCAAATGGCAGTCGAAGTCCGCGACGCCAATGGCCCGGTGGTGCAAGTGAAGTACGTGTTCGAGATAGGAGAGGCCGCCAAGGACAACAAAGAAAGTGAATATCGGCAGCACGCTGCCGAGGCACAGAAGATGGCGGATCGCGCGCGTAATGACGACGATATGGCCTCATGGCTGCGTGTGGCTCAGGGTTGGCTCGGCCTCCTAACGAAACGTCCCCAGACCGACCAAGAAGCCTTCGATCAAGCTGTGTCCGAACAGGGCACCGCGCAGGAGCAGAACAAGACGTCGAATTAGCCTCGCTGTCAGGCCAAAAATTCAGGTCATTTTTTTAGGGTAGATCGGACCAGTCTTCCCTTCCGAGGGGCGCTCGTGACCCTTAGCAGACTCCGTCATACCAGGAACTGGACAAAGCCTGCTGTGGCACTCATGGTCTTGATTTTCCCGGTAACGTTAAACGTAAGAGGGCCACGTTTCGCTCGATTGCACGAGATCATTGTCCCACCGAGCGAGGGCTGAAGGTCTTGCAGCTTGGCAGCGGAGTGTTCCCGCAGAGGAGCAGCGCAGCGTGAAAGCGTGGCCGACCACGTCGCACCATGGGTTGTCGGGAAAATTTGGAACATGCCCCCCGAACGCTGGTTTGAGGCTTTGGGTGCTTGTGCGTGGCTAAGGAACATCCGCAATGGCGCTCCAGACTGGCCTCGGGAATGGGCTTCTGGCGGCTTTGCCGCCATCGGATCTCAACCTGCTTGAACCTTACCTTCAGAAGATATCGTTCGCGTCTGACGCTGTACTGGTGCGAACCGGAGATGAGCTCAAAGAAGTCTACTTTCCCATTAGCGGGGTCTTAGCGTTCTTAGTCGAGATGTCGGACGGACACATTGTCGCTTCCACTCTCATGGCTTCGGAAGGAGCGGTCGGGGCTCTCACTGTTCTAAGTCCCTCGCATTCGCCAGTCACAGCAACTGCCTATGTGGCTGGAGCTGCGCTTAAGATACCCGCTTCACGATTGCACCAAGCGTTTGAGCGAAGTGGCGCCATAAAGCGAGTTCTGCGCCTCCATCTCCGCACTCAACTGCTGCAGCTTCAGACTGTTGCCGCGTGCAACGCGGTGCACCCGGTGGAATGCCGTACGGCACGATGGCTGCTCGAGATTCATGACCGTGTTGGCAACGGCGAGATTAGATTGACGCAGGAGGCGCTCGCACAACTTCTTGGGGTGCGGCGAACGACCGTGACTCTAACGATGCGTAAACTCCGGGCAGTCGGCTGCATCATATCGGAGCGGCGCGGCGTGTTGGAGGTCCATCGACCGCGGCTCGAAAACGTCGCTTGTGAGTGTTACGGTGTGATGCGCCAGAGGATCAAACGGATGTACGACGAGGAGCTGGCAAAAGGCTCGCCGAATGTTTCGCATCTGCAATACTCCCCTTTCTCGTGAAATCGAATGTTTGCCGAAGGAGCGGCGGCGTTCGGCCGCTCGTCGAGTGGGGCACTGATGCCGGCTTCCGCAACGTTCGGCGATCAGCCATCCGTCGATGCCTCCGGCAGCTTGACCTCAGTGATGAGAACGTCGGCGATAGAATGGCGTTTGGAGACTAAACGCGCGGAGGGCTGATTGTTCTCAAACTGATGCCACTGAGCATAGATCTGGAAGATCGCTAGCTGGACGTTTGTTGGTTGGAGTTGCTACCAAAAATCATCTCGACATCGCAGAACGCACGATTGATCTCGTTTATGCGAAGCTCCAACAATCCACGGGTTTGGAACGCCTCATCACAATGCCTGTTGACCTTCAGAAATGAAGTCGCACCCCCGTTTGCCGGGAGCGTCAGATGAGCAAACGCAAACCGGCGACAGCGCTGAAGCGCGCCCGCAATCCGAAATTGGCCGCTCAGGCCCAACGGAACAAGCAGGCCATTGTTCGAAGCCAGAAAGAGCATTTACTTCGCTCTGCTGCGGAAGTCCCGATCGAGCCGCCTCTTGGGCTTCATGATGATCCTAAAGAGCCTCGGGTGGATGCCTTACCCGATGACCTCAGTCAGAGAATGACGGGTAGCGATCCAATGGAAGGCTTTGCTTTAGCGACCGCAAACATGCAGGCGTATCAAGCGAAGCTTCTTGAGATTGCCGGGGCCAACGCGCAATTAGCTTTTGAATTCGGCCTCAGACTTGCGTCGATCAGGTCACCAACTGAATTTTTCGGCGTCATTACGGAGTTTACAAACAGGCGGTTCGATATGTTCGGGCAGCATTCGAAAGAACTGGCGGCATATCCGTTCTGGCGCATCAATCCGCCCCGAGAGCTCACGGCTCTGCCGGGATGATAACTGGCGGCAAAGGATGGACGCGAACTCGGATCACGCACGCGCCGATCACGGTTGGTTGCTGTCGGCTGGGGAGCGCGGCTCACAACGAGGGAGTGGAATCAGTGCCTGCCATCGGCGAATAGGTTGACACCATGTCCACAACTGAAACCGCGCTGCTGATCGTTTTGGCCGGACTTGTCGTTTTGATCCTCGCCAACATCGCGTTTCAGGTGGCAGCGGAGCGAAACAATCCCCCGATCGGCGTCTTTACCAATTGCGACGGCGTCCGCCTTCACCATATCGAACGAGGCGATCCCGCCGCGCCTTGCGTGGTCCTGTTCATGGGAATGGCACCATGGTTCAGGATCTCGTCCTAAGCGGTTTGGTCGACCGCCTGGCCCAGAACTATCGCGTCGTTTGCTTCGACCGTCCGGGGTTTGACTACAGCCACCGTCCGCGCACACGCGTCTGGACGGCCACAAGGCAAGCTGCCTTGTTCGCGAAGGCTCTTGATCAGCTTGGGGTGCGCAACCCCGTGGTGCTCGGCCACTCCTGGGGAACGCTGGTGGCGATCGCGCTTGCGCTGCGAAGCGGCTATGCCGTGAGTGGGCTGGTGCTTGTGTCCGGCTACTATTTTCCAACCGCTCGGACGGACTTTTGGCTCATGTCAGCTCCGGCACTGCCGCTGCTCGGCGATCTGATGCGCTACACTATCTCGCCGATCATATCGTGCGCCATTATGCCGAGGCTGATGCGCACCTTGTTCGCGCCGCGCGCCATCCCGCCGGAATTCAAGAACGAATTTCCGATCTCGTTGGCTCTCCGACCCAAGCAGTTGAGGGCGGCCGCCGAGGAGAGTGCGTTCCTTGTTCCAGCTGCTGCGCAGCTGCGGCTCCAATATCGGGATATCCGGTGTCCAGTTAGGATCGTGCGTGGAAAGGCTGACCGGCTCATCGTGGCCGACCAGTCGCGCCGCCTCCACGCGGTGTTGCCCCGCTCCCTGCTTCATCTGGTCGAGGATGCCGGTCACATGGTTACCTATGCAGATGCGGCGGGAATAGCGGATGCCGTCGCGGCGCTAGCGCCCACCGCACCGGTGCGGACCGCATAGGCTTTCTTGTTGAATTGCGGGCGTCCGGAAGTCGCCCATCGGCGAAGTTGCGCCGTGCCTAACGGAGGTCCGCTCATGGCGGCAGAGCGGATGGCCCACGTTCCCTAACCTGCGCCGCATTCCCCGTTTGACCCAATCCCTGCTCGACACCCGGCAGGGTAAGACCGTCCGGCTCTACCAATGCCGTGCGGCGAGCGCATCTGGGATGATTAAGGTGAACAGTGCGGCATGGACCGTGCCATCCTTGTAGAGCACCTAAACCAAGCCCGACGACATGCCGCGATGGGTGAGCATCACCTTGCCCGGCAGGAACAGCTGATCGCGCAGAATTGGACCTTGGCCACGACACCACGGCCGCCATAGGCGTGCTCGCTACGTTGAGGCGCACGCAAGAACTACATGAGCTGGATTAAGTGCCTGCTAGGTGAACTGGCAAGGTAAGCCCGCCTCAGTTGGCGCTTCCTTCATTCAGCCCACGGTGACTTCCGCTGCTGGCCCGTTGCTGACCGTCTCCGGGACTGTCGCACCGTCCGCTACCAGGCGGTGAACGGACCTCGCTTATCCAAGCTGCAAAGGCGGCCGTCGGCTCGGAGCGACTATCTGCCTCGGCTACGAGCGCCTTCTTCGCACCCGCCGGTGATGGGATGACGGATCAATCGGGAGGAGATTCAAACGAGCGTCGAGGAATCCTAATGCGTCGTAGGCAGCACTTCGCGATTAGTCGAGGAACACCCTTCTCACCGAAATGAGAACGGCGACGATGAGGCCCGCGAGGCAAGCAGCTATGCAGACGTCTACCATCAATAGCAGCTGCTCTCTGTCCGCTCGCTTCAACGCTACCTCGACAATTCCTTGCGGACTGCTGCAGCGGAGTTGCCGACCTTCTCGACGATGTGTTGTAGTCTGCTTCTCGTTATGCCGAGCTCATGTGTCCAGTACTTGACTGCGTAATCGTCGTTCATATCGATCTTGTTGCGGTCGGGCTGAACACGCTTGCCGAAGGTCATCTTCCTGTCCTCCAGGTCAGAACGTCAACGCGCCACCGATGTTCCTGAAGTCGGAGGAAGTCGTCATTTGCGAGTTAGGCCCTTGAACGAGCTGGCGCGAAGGAGTCCTTCCGACGTGATGTCCCGGTACTCAACGTCAGCGTAGAACTTCGGCTCGACCCATGTGGCCTTTGGCTTCCTGATGGGCTTGGTGAGCTTTTGCTTTGGGCTGACGACCGTATCCAAGGCATCCCTGATCTTGCGTGAGGTGGTCTGGCTCCAACCGGTCCCGACCTTGCCCATATAGACCAACTCTTTGCCTTCCTTCTTACCGAGGTAGAGAGCGGCAACACCTGTGGGATCTTTTATGAAGCCAACGACGGGGAATTTGCCCGTCTGAACGGCCTTGATCTTATGCCACGCTTCAACCCGCTCCGATCGGTAAGGAGCATCTACGCGCTTGGAGACGATGCCCTCGTAGTTCAGTTTACTGGCGGCCTCGAAGAGCGCCTGCCCGTCGCCTTCGTGGTGCTCGCTATAGAGGATCGGCTCCTTGATTTGATTGCTCTCGATCAACTCCTTCAGCAGGTCCTTCCTGGCAAGCTGGGAAAGCTTCCGGAGGTCTTGGCCATCAAGCCAAAGGAGATCGAAGACGAAGTAGACGAGCCGATCTTGGTCGCCTCGAGCGAGATCGGCCTGCAGTTCTGAGAAGTTCGCGCGGCCCTCATGAATGACGACGACCTCGCCGTCAACGATCGCCTGACCTTCGATGTCGAAGGCGCCGGCGATGACGGAGACTTTTTGGACCCAGTTATGTCCGTTTCGCGTGTAGGCGCAGCGGTCATCTCCATTGATGCGGAGCTGGATGCGGTAGCCGTCGTATTTGACTTCGTGAATCCACTGTGTCCCCGACGGCGCCTTCATCTTCAGGGTCGCAAGCTGGGGAGCAATGAACCCCGGCATCGGTGGAGCACCCGGCTTTTTTGCCGGTGCCTTGGTACGCTTTGCCACTCACGCAACTCACAAAAAGCCCGCCGTCGGCTTGGAGCCGACAGCGGGCAGTCTACCTACCTCAATCAATGACTCACGAACGCAAAACCGCGCCCGGAGTTCCTGCGCGTTCTCAGATACAACCGCAATCGCATTTTCCCGGTTGTATTTCCAAGGTCAACGAGAACGCCAGTCGAACGGCAAGAGAACGCGATGTGATAAAGTGTTTGGATCACGCAAAGGCCGTCTACTCATAGTTCCGGACGAGTCTTTCCACCTCTGGAGGCAGACTTCGGCGGCCCGTGCTTGTCGCACGACCTCCCACTCTCCTCGATCAAAGCGCGAGATACCGGAGTCACTCTCGCTGATATGTAAATGGCGGGTCTCTTCGCTCGATCTGCTACCGGATCTGCTCGGTCCACTCTTTGAGCTTCTTGCTCTCGGCAATCGCGCGGGCAGCGCGTTCGAGGAGGTCATCTTGCAGCAACTTGGGGGCCGATACAGGTTCAGGATCGTGCAGCCGGCGCGCGGGATCCAGCCCCCCTCTGAGATCAGATGTCCCTCAAGAAGCGTCGGCTCGCCCGGAGCCCATGTCATCTGTTCGACCGGCCGATTCTGGTCCAACCATTTGTTTGCCGACACCGGCCTGCCGGAGCCGGAGGTTTTGACCGGCGCTAGACGCGCATTGACGCTTGAGGCCGGCCACAGTTCTCGCGTCGGCAAGAATATGTACTTGTGCATAGGCATGTAGGCGACAAAACTCGCGCCGCAGCTCGATTAACTCGTAGCAGCGGCCACCGTGAGCAAACGAGGAAATGAACAGCGATCCATCCTCGCGCCGGTATAGAATTGCTTTGCCGCGACCGTAGTCCGGGCCTTCGAAAGGATCGGACAAGGTCTTGCTGAGAAATTGATCCGGCTTGGCAAGCACTTCTCCTACCGTAACGCCGGCCAGATCGGGATCATCGAAGGGCAGCGGAAATGGCAGACCAGCATCACCGACAACGACGAGCAAAACCCGAAGCAAAGGTGCGGTAAGGCGCGTCGGCGGCAAGGCATTGGATCGTGAAGTGAAGCACTGCTGCATTGCTGGCACGGCGACATACCCGATTATGCCGACGCCAATGCTCTGGTTCAAACCATGCTAGATGATTTGAGGAGCATGAATATTGACCAACTCGACGACGAGACCATCAACCGGATCGAGGCGCTCCTTAACGGCGTTGGCCGCTCATGCCCCTAGAACTAATACTTCGTGAGCTGCACATTAGCCGAGGCAACGGCAGGCGCGTGCTTAGCAGCGTGGGCGCCCGCGATTGTTGTTCAAAGAGGCGGAAGAGACGCTCGCTGAGATTATGCGCGACTGGCAGCGCGTCGAGCGTGAGCAAGTGGCGCTCATCTGGCGTGCGCAGGCGCAAGGCGATGCCATCGAGCACCGGCCCGAGCGCGATACTGGGCGTCGAGCTTCGGACGATGGCGGTGGCATGATCAGGAATGCCCGTGGGCGGCTTCGTGGGGCAATCTAGGGCAAGCGGGAGCGGAGCGAGGTCTCAAGCTTCGCTATTTCGGCCGCCTCGCGCAGTGCCCGAAGTCGAGCGGCCTTCGGCAGCTCCCAAGCGAAAGCAGGGACAGCGCGACTGAGAGCATGATCTTCCGTCTGAAGCCGACGACCACGAAGACAGCCGCACCGTAGAGGTTGAATGGTCCAAATGTAATCGTTGTGCTACCACTTCGCTGTTCCGCTCAAGCGGGGCAGATCTCGAACCGATTTAGGAGGGAAGTGCCATGAAAAGGTATCTAGTAGCCTTCCTTACGTTTACTTGGGCGCCTTCAGCATTCGCAGCCGAACTGCCAAAGGAGGGCAGCTACGATTACATCTCGTGTTGGTCCGGCGTTGCCAACCCGATCAGTTTCTCTAAGAGCCACACCGCATCAACGACTGAATTGACAGGAACTATCCGCAGTAATCCACCTGGAGGCGCATTCGACAAGAACACGTTCCGCTGTATAGGGATGAACGCCTCCTTTGACGGGAAGAGCACAGCATCTACCGTGTGCGAGGTAATCGATGCGGATGGCGACAAGCGACTTTCGCATTTCTCGGTTGGCGATGGGAAGACAACAAGAACGCACGTTGCCGGAACCGGAAAATACGAAGGTATGGTCATGGCGGGCACAGTCGAACCGCTAGGCCCGTTTCCTGTTATCAAGGCCGGGACGTTTCAGGACTGCAATCATCAGACTGGCACTTACAAGCTGAAGTAAGCGGAAGAATTAGCCGTCGCTGGACGACTCGGGCGGCGGCTTTTCATTCCGGCTCAGGCCCGCGTGCAGAATGGTCTTACTTCTTGAGAATGCCAACGTCGGTGTTTCCCAAGTTCTTTATGGCCCGTTCAGCGGCGGGCGTATCCACCGCGTTGTCATGCGAGGTTGGAGCCGGACTAACCGAGGAAGCATCCACGTCACCGGTCGCTGCGTGGCCGAGCGCATTGCCGAGGTTGGGACCGGAGGAGCTCCCAGTGCCGCTTAGGGTATGCCCCGTCGATAGGGTGCCGCCCGCATAACCTGTGGAGCCGGTGGCCGCGCTTCCACTCGCCGCGGAGCCGCCACTGCTCGATCCACCCGCACTCTGGCCGAACGCGAGCGAAGCGCCGCCAACGAGTAAAATCAAGATAACAGCGAAGTGGTTCACAGAGCGGTCCTCACGTGAATAACCGCTCAATAAGTTGCACGTCCGAAGGTTCCAGAGGGCCAGAGAGGGGTCTGATTGGTGTCGCGGCCAAGACATCGGACTTCGAGATAGCAGTTTAAGCATTCAGCGCGTCGCCCAACGTCGGCGACGGCTGCGCCGGACCCTTGAAGCCTAGCATGCGCAGGGTCCATGCCTCGCAGGCAAGCCGGTCGGCTTGCTTCCGTGCTTCCGCCGCCTGCTCCGCAGCCGCCCTGACCAAGCCGCCGAAAATGGTCTCACGTGATTTGGTGCCCATGCCAACAGGGAGGATCGCCGGACCGCGTGGGACAGGCAAGCCGCTACAGATTGCGGTGGACAACGTGCCGGGCACAACGGAGACGGGGCAATGCCGTCAGGCAGGGGCGCACGCCGCGAACCTCCAGTCCGTCCAAAGAGAAGATGATCGGGACATTGAAGCCCTGGGGCGCGCTGCGGGCTCGCGTCAGAGTTCAGTGATGCTGGCCTGGACCAAATTGTCCGGCGGGATGCTCTTTCGGATCGCGTCCAATGCACTTCGCGCGTATTGTGCGGCTTCCATGTTGCCAGCTTTTTCGATTTCCTCCAGGGCCCAGACCAAGAGCTGCATGGCAGTCTGTGCGTGGGAATTAGACGGATCGCTCATGCTGACGGTGTGCACTGTTTCTAGCATGGGTCGTCTTTCGCCCGCGCATATAGGACATGCACTGAGCAAGGGTCCGTGCAAAAATGAACAGTTTATATTGTCGCGTCGGGCTGCGCCCAGCTCGAACTTGATGCTGTCCTATCTCACTCGATGGTCAACGGTAGCAAATCAAGCCGGGTCCTCCGGGGCCGGGCCAAATGCGGGGTACGCGCGACCGCGCCGCGTGAGGATATTTGCAGCTTTTGATTTTGCGCTTTCGTTTTGTACCAACTCGCACAGAATGGCGGTCCGCGCGGAGGGCTCACGGAAGCGGCGACCTTCACGGTTGGAACGCAGGGACCGACACAAGGTTTACATTTGCGCGTCATCGCGCTGCGCTGGCGGACGCGCGCTGCATTGGAGGCGCCGCATGAAAGTCATCGTTGATGAAACCGGCGAGGTCATCGCCATAGCAACGGATGATCATGTTCTGCTCGGGGGCCACCATCGCCTGGCGGTGGCGGGCAGCATGGGCAAAAGATTGTTCTGGCGAGATACCGGCGAACCTGTGAAGCTTGATTTCTTCTTCAAGCACCATCCGCATGGAAATTCCCGCCGTTCGGCCTGAGCCGCTCGCCCTGGTAGTCTTTGACTGGGTGAAGAACGCGAAGCATCCGGCATATCGGCGCGAGCTCGATCAATTCTAGATGCAGCCTGCGAGAGGCAATCGCGTCGAGCTTCGCGTTCCTAGTTGCTGTCGGCTCCCGTCCGACGCAGCTTTTCGAACATCACGACGGCCGACACTCGCAAGAATGGTCCGCTGCGGTCCCGCACTTCGATCTTCGTCATGCCGCCAGCGGGGCGGCGCGCACCATCCAAAATCGCCTGCCCCAACAATTCCAGAGCCAGGTCGCGGGCCGCGTCCGTGTGGGGCAGTTCGATGCCTTCTTCATCGAACGTGGTCCCGGTCTCGCGATGGATGTCAAAAAAGACGGTTGGCATTGCAGGGGATAAAGCGGCAGCGAGCCACGAAGTTCCTACTTTTCCCGACCTCGTGGGGCCGGATCGCAAGCAGTTCAGGCTAATGATAGAAGTCGCTATATCTCCCGTGGGGCGCGCTGACAAAACTTCGATCTTCGATCAGTTGAGGCAAGTTGAACGCGAGGTCGCAGGGGTCTGGCTCGCAACAGCGGGAACGGTCGCGGCCGTTCGTGGACCCGCATGGGCCGCCCGACGCGGACTTATGGCCACGTGCAAATGGCAACCGACGCAAAAGCTGCGCCTCGCGATGTATCAAATGATACGATGGGAGCAAGCTCGTCCGCGTAGGTTCATGAACGCCGCGAGACAAGGGACAGCTTCATGGGCATCGAACGCATGCACTCAGCAAACTATTTCAGGAAGCGCGCGGCGCTGTTTCGCGCGAAAGCTGGCAATGCTAAGCGAGCGTCAACCAAGGGCGCGCTGCGCGAGGCGGCCAAGAAATACGCTGACCTTGCCCGCCGAGCTGAGCAGATCCAGACAACAAGGCGGTGAAGATAAACACTTCGCCGGACGGCCCTAGATGGCCCGTTGCGCCATGCCCATACATCGGTCGCCATATACCCACCTAATCGGCGCCGGATGCATGGTGAACTTGGACTTCGGCTCAGCTCAGCCCGACAGCGAGTTGGGGTCGCCCGACGCGCTGCGACGTGTATGGAACGCCAGTTCCAAGTTCCGAGCAAGCCGGCCGCGCCACCCCATACATCTGTTGCCATATCGCTAGAACGCCCGAGCCCGTCGCACGTTGAGCCTTGGCCAGCACGATCCCCATCTGCTGGTCTCGACCTAGTGCATTCGGCCCCAACTCAGACTGCGGGTTGGGGCCGCTTTTTGCGAGACGCAATCCGTAGCGCTCTCGGCAAGGATGATGCAGCACGGCGGCTGCTTGGGGCGACTAGGTTGGGTTCAAGACACAAAGCGGAAGACTTATGCCTTATAAGCATTCCCGCTGATGTCCCAAAGCTGACCTTAATCCCCCGAGCGAGTGGACAATGCGTCCACATTTGCACAGTTTAATGCGGCGACCGTTTCGGCCTGGTAGTCTCTCCCCATGAAACGAGAACTCCGAAGCCTCGAACAACAGGCCCGGCGTCAAGCAGCTCTGTCTGCTGACGAGCGCACAAAGGCGGCCTTGCTCGAAATCGCGGAAGAGTACCGGCTACGCGCCGACAACCTCGAGGCCCAAGCTGATACCCTTACCGAGACAGGACGTTGAAAGCGCGCTAATCGAGCTCTTTTTTCACCCTCAGGCATTGACTGCTAAGCCGCTAACGAACAGGGTTGTTCGATCACCGCGGTCCGTGGCTTCAATCGGTGACTGAGAGACCAGTTGCGCTCCCGCCTAAACAAGGGAGCAATGATCAGGCCGATTTCACGGTTCATTGCGAATATCGATCTTGCCCGCGAGCAAGAACACGTTTTTGAACTGGCCTTCAACCACGCCCTGCGCAAGCTCGACTTGGTGGATCGAAGCGACCCGATTTGTGATCTAGTCGCCAAGAGGATGATCGACATCCACGTGCGCGGCGTTAGTGATGCCGTCGCTCTCGCCGAGATGACAGTCCGGGGAAATCAGAGTGCCGAAGCAGTAAGAGCGCCCCTGATTTGGTCCGAATTGAAAGCCGTCTAATCTGCCTTAGGGCTATCTATATCATTTGAAGAAAGGCCGAGCTGCACCCCGAATAGGTTGTTATTTCAGCCGTCCTAATACGGCCGAGTGTATCTTTTGATACATTCCGAGGGCGAGTTCCTTGCTACTTTTCCCGGACATTTGGGGGCAGGTATGAATCGTCTAAGGAACGCGCTAGGTCGCCTCGAAAAACCGGACTGCCCCGATTGTCGTGACCCCATGCGATGGTTTCGCTCGGAGTTGGTGCAAGACGCGGAGGAACCTTATATCGCGCACCTTTTCCTCTGCCCCAATTGCAAGCGCGCTCAGCGAACCGACACAAAGTTCACGCCCGTTCGCGTTCTGCCTGACAAGCTAGCGGCTCCAAGGTTTCGTATTGTAAGGGGAGGACGATAGAGGGAGAGCGGGATGAAGCTTCTGGTCGAATATTTGGAGCGAGCCGTACAGCTTGAACGTTTGGCCGCGACCGAGCGCGATGCAAGCTTCGAAGAGCAATTGCTTACTCAGGCGCAGGCCTATCGGAAGCTGGCCGCTAAACGAGCGAAAGACTATGGGCTACCGGCCCCGAGCCCGTCCGAACTCGCGCGCTAACGAACATTCATGAGTTCACTCCCAGAGTTGACCGTGTGTTCTGCAACAGATCGCGTTGCGATCTGTCGTGCAAATTCTGCTTGATCCTTCGCAAGAGCCTTTCGCTGCTCATCCACGGCGTGTCCGTCGTGATCAAGAACCTCAATCAAGACGGCCTGATCTTTGACACGGAGTTGCTTGGCTTCGATCTCCCGGAGGAGAGCAGCTAATGCGTCTTCGCATTCTGGAGACACGGCAATATCTCGCGGCGGGCCTTCGGCACCGAGTGAAGCTCCGTCGTACCTGGGTTAAACTTCAAATTCGTTACCTTACGCTGCCAACGGGAAAGTTTGGCAAAATCGGACGCGCGAATGATCAACCAATAATCCAGCTTATTGCGAGGAGCGCGCCCCGGCTTAAAATGTAGAGCCAGCCAGCCATCGCAACCAGCAGGCTTGCGCCGAAAGCCACGTCAATGACGATGTCTTCGGTCGCTTTTGGAGGGGTATCCGCCGCCGCCTCGATGTCAACTTGCTCCATGACGTCCATGCGACTTTACTCCACGCAGATCGAGAAAGAGCAGCAACAGGGCAAGCTTGCCTTGTTTTCCCGGCCTCTCTTGCGTTCTTTTCGAGGCGACAGGCTGAGACCGGCTCTCACGTGAGCGAGTGGCTACGATCCTCAGAGCTACATCCGCCAAATGAATTGCCGAAACGCGGTGGCCTACTTTGGTTTTGCTTCAGGTTCCGTGATGCGGCGCGCGGCTAATTTGTCCGGCTGCATGCTCTTACGGATCGCATCTAATGCGCTTCGCGCGTGTTGTGCGGCTTCCATGTTGCCAGCTTTTTCGATTTCCTCCAGGGCCCAGACCAAGAGCTGCATGGCAGTCTGTGCGTGGGAATTAGACGGATCGCTCATGCTGACGGTGTGCACCGTTTTCTAGCATGGGTCGTCCTTTGCGCGCGCATAGAGGACATGCACCGAGTTAGTAGTGGCTGAGGGGACATTGAAGGCCGTGAGGTTCCGTTTGTGCGCTGCACACAGGGAACGTTTCGCCGCTCCCTGCACTTTGCTACGTAATCGTCGGTGCTGAACCATGCGGATTAGGACCCGCAAGCGCGAGGGAGACTTTCATGCAAGATCGCCAACAAGCCCATTCCCCCAATGAACCGAATTATCGCTTCGCGATACGGCAACAGATCAAAGCGGCGAAGCTGGCCTATGAACGAGCGCAGCGAGCGCTTGAGCAGACCCGCGCAGCGGTTAAACAGTCCCAAATCGTCTTGGAGCAGTCGTTCAAAGTCCTCGGCTCCTGTTCAGAGCAAGGGCAGGACAGGACGCAAGAGTAAGCTTCCTCGTCTTTCATTGTGATGGCACTTATTGGCCCGCAAGATCGCGTGCTCTCAGTCTCGTCAATTGAGCGCGCGTTCCCAAGGCAAAGCCCGTTCGCGGCAGCGTGGATTAAATGTGCTCCCACGACGGAAATAAGCCGCCAACTAGTCTATAGTTCACACATCACCGACAAAGGCTCGGCTCGTAGGCGTCGGTGGCTGAGAGACAGCTTGTGCTCCCGCCTGTCGGGAGGAGCCGATGGATCGATCCCGCCAACTTCAACATCTAGAACAAGCCCAGCGTCACGTGTTGCGTGGCGAGCAGAACGTGTCCGACCAAGAGCAGCGTATCGAAGACTTTGAAAATCAGGGGTATGACGTAACTCTGGCCCGCGCACTCTTGGACACCTTTCTCCGCACGCAAGTGCAATTCGTCGTGCACCGCGATCTGATCCTTCGCGAACTAAAATCAGACCTGAACGAATGCCTATAGGTCCGGGGCGTGCTGGCATCACCATTGGCTAGCGTCTTGATGATTGCCTTATGGGCGCGTGCAGCGGCGGAGGTCCATTGAGGCCGCCTCGGTGAGCCTATCACTTTGCCACCAGCTTGATTGTCGACACAGGCCATTTGCCGGGATGGCCCGCTACGGAAAGACGCAAACCGTGTGCCTCGTCCAAGTATAATCCCTCGACGGTCCCCGCCTTGCCGTCCGTGAGCACGACTGCCTTGCCGATCAATTCCGCCTCGGCTTGGTGATATTCCCGCAGGATGGCGGCGGCATGCGCTTTAGCTCGGGGCATTGCCTGAGCCTCGTCCTACAGCGACGGTGCAGATTGCAAACTGATCAGATTAGGCCGCGTTCCGAACGAACAACTGAGCCACCGGCACCCCACGGCAACGCAGCACTTCGGCTACCCCGGGGCGATTGCAGGGCAGTCGCGCCCCTCATTTGTGAAATAGGGCCTAATAGAGCCCAGCAGGTTTAGTCCCGGCCTCTCGCCCCTCTGCAACACCAGAAATACGCTTTTTATTTCAATCGCTTGATCTGCTTTCAACCAGCCAAAGAAATAGCTGGCGGAAAGGACCACACGATTTTGCCGTACGCAGTACACCGGTCGTATGCGCGATGGCCTCGCTCAGTTTCCCGCCCTGCGAAGCTGTTCGCGCCGATGTGACCCACGTCCACCGCCGCCCGGCCCGCGTCGCCCCTCTTCCATGGGCCAGGCTGTCGCGACACATACTATATTTCCGAATTTCGGAAATGATAATATTTCTAGACCGCCGGATTGACCTGCCTTTGGTGTTTCGTCCGCCCGACACTCCCAGCCATGGTGGCGCGCTTGCTCGACGGCAGGCTGACGGCGAGTCGCATGGCATAGGAACTCCTGCTGCTCAGGCGCGTCGGTACTATGGAATTAGCGGGAACGATCGGATGGCCGGTGATGGAAAGGCCTGGTGGCAATCTGCGGTGATCTACGAAATCGCGCTCGTGTCATTCCAGGATTCAAACGATGACGGGAAGGGCGACATCGCCGGGCTGATGTCCCGTATCGATTATCTGACCTGGCTCGGTGTCGATGCGGTCTGGCTGACGCCGATCTACAAAAGTCCGTTTCGCGATCTCGGCTACGACATCTCCGATTACTGCGCCATCGACCCCGCCTTTGGAGACCTCGGCGAATTCGATCGCTTGCTGGCCGCGCTCCATGCCAGGGACATCAAACTCATCCTCGACCTCGTCCCCAATCACACCGCCGACGATCACGCTTGGTTCGTCGACAGCAGCAGCTCCTCCCACAGCGCTAAAGCCGACTGGTACATCTGGGCCGATGCGGCCGACAATGGCGGTCCGCCCAACAATTGGCTGAGCCGCTTTGGCGGCAGCGCGTGGGAATGGTGCGAAGCGCGGCGGCAATACTACTATCATTCCTTCCTCGTCGAGCAGCCCGATCTCAATTGGCGGAACCCGCAGGTGCGCGAAGCCATCGCCGATGTGATGCGCTTTTGGCTCGATCGAGGCGTCGACGGCTTTCGGGTCGACGCCAGTGCGGTTCTGATCAAGGATCGGTATTTGCGTGACAATCCGCCGAACCCGCAGGCGCACGGCAAGCCGCCGCCACAGCGACAGACGCCTGTCTTCACCGACGACCGGCCTGAGACGATGCAGTGTATCGAATTCATCCGCGGCGTGATCGACAACTATCCGGGACGGCTGTTGTGCGGCGAGGTCCAGGGGAAAATCGATCGAATCGGACACTTCTACGGCACGAAGCGACCGCGCCTGCATCTGCCGCTCAACTTCGCCTTGCTCGATACACCCTGGGACGCGTTGTCGCTCCAGGCGGCGATCGATGCCTATTTCAACGCCCTGCCCGAACACTCCTGGCCGGTGTGGGTCATCGGTGGCCACGACAAACAACGAATTGCCAGCAAGCTCGGCGAGCCGCAGATGCGTGTGCTGGCGACGCTGCTGATGACACTGTGGGGAACGCCGTTTTTCTACATGGGAGATGAGATCGGCCGGAAACGTGTTCCTATCCCGCCCGAACGTGTCCGCGATCCCTTCGAGAAGCTTGTACCCGGCTACGATCTTTGCCGCGATCCCGAGCGGGCACCGATGCGCTGGGACGACAGCGCCAAAGGTGGCTTCACCAACGGCGAGCCATGGCTGCCTCTCGGTCCGGTCAGCATGGCCAACGTGGCCGGGCAGCAGCGCGACGATCGATCGATCCTCGCGCTGTTTCGCGCCTTGATCGCACTTCGGCGTGAGCACGCGGGCTTGCGAGACGGTCGCTACCGGCCTATCCGATCGCAAGATGACGTACTTGCCTTTGCGCGCACTCAGGGCGAGCAGGAGCTGATTGTCGCGCTCAACATCGCCGCCGAGCCGCGAAAATGGTCATTGCGGGGGCATGGCCGCCTGCTGCTCTCGACGCATCTTGACCGCCCGTCCGAACTCATCCCGCATAGCTCGATCCTGCTCCGTGGCAACGAAGGCATGATCATCGCGGTCGGGGCCGTGAATGAGCGAGCGTAGGAACCAACCGCGCTCCGGCGTTCATTCCCGACAGACGCCGAGGCTGCGGCGAGCAGCAGAGGTTCGGCGAAGTCCGACGTTTCATCTCCTCATCGCATGTATCGACGCTTCGCTGCGCGAATGATGCGAATGTATCAAGGGTTAATGTCTCGGCTGGCTTTTGGTGTCAGAGTGCATCTGGGCCGCGGGCGATCGGACGACAAATGCAGGCAGGCTTTTCCTTCTCCAAGCTCGCCGACCGCTTGGCGAGTCTGTGTGACCTGAGTAGCCACGACCTCGCTCTCCTGGCGGAGATGCCGAGCACAATTGCGCACTTCAACTCCCATCAGGCGGTCCTGCGCCACGGCGATGACCCGACACATTGCTGCCTGCTGCTTCAGGGCTACCTCTCCTGGCAGGACAGCGGCAGTACCGAAGGGCAAATTACGTCGATCGCCGTCCCCGGCGATATTGCCGATCTCCACTCGCTTCACCAATCTCGCGTCGTCGGAAATCTGATCGCGCTGGGACCGGCCATCGTTGCCTTCGTGCCGCATCGATTCCTGAGGAACCTTGCTGAGCGCTCATCTGCCATGTCGCGCGCGCTTCTACTGATGCTGCTCGCCGACCATGCCATGCAACGCAACTGGGCAGTCAACCTCGGCAGCCGCGATGCCCTGACCCGCGTCGCACATTTGATCTGCGAGATCACGGTGCGCTTGCAAAATGTCGGACTCGCGAAGGATCTGAAATTGTCGTCGCCATTCACCCAGTCAGATCTGGCTGCCGCCTGCAGCATCTCTCCCGTTCATGCAAACCGCACCCTTCAGGAGCTGCGTCGCGCACGGCTGCTGCAATGGCAGGGCAAGATCTTGACCATTACCGATTGGCGGGGGCTGGTTCGTCTTGCCGGCTTCGATCCGACCTATCTTGGTATTCGTCACCGCGACCAGCCATCCACCCAATCGAGGCTGACGTCTGCCGAGGTCGAAATGGCTTGACCGTCTCACGCAGTACCGGGTGATAGTCCGGCCCGATTTTCCAGGCACTCTGCCACCTTCTTGATGACGGGTTCCCACTCGCCAGGCTTAGTCTGATGAAACAGACGCAGGTTTGGATACCAAAGCGACCGAGAGCCAGACAGGGGCCACCTCCAATCGCAATCGGAATGCAGCAAGATCCAGGCTTCGCAATCAATGGCTCCGGCAAGGTGTGCGACCATGGTGTCCACGCAGATGACGAGATCAAGCCGCCGGAGGCGATGACCCAGCGAAATGATATCGGGCGTGCTGACATCGCGCGCGCCAACCTTGGCTAGATCGCTCTGCTGCGCCCCCAGTTGAAGTGAGTAAAGCGTCACCCCGGTGACGGAAAGGCGATGCAGCAACGCGGACGGAATGGATCGCCGCTTGTCCCAGGCGCCGACCTCCCAGACCAGGCCGACCGACAGGCCCTCGCCTCCGATGCATTCCGGTATCTCGCTCGGCGGAAGGGTCACATAGGGTGCAATTGTCACGACCTGCTTGCGGGTCGCCTTGATGGCATGCGGCACCTCCATAATCTCGATATCGACGTCGAAGCCGGTCTCCGGCGCGCCGTCATGAAGTGCGATTGCGCGATCAACACCAGGACTGCGCTCGACCAGAGGCAGCAATTCTCGCTGGCACCAGACCGTCACATGGCGTGACGTGTCGCGCAGCGGACGCATGAAGCGAAGGAACTGGATCGTGTCGCCGAGCCCGTGATAGCAGCGTACAAGGACACGCTTGCCGGCAAGCGGCTCCCCGCGCCAGATCCGCTGGAGGTGACGCGGTCCCGTATGCTTGGGCTGAAGCGCGAGCTGCGCCAAATCACGGTCGTTGATGACCCAGGCGCGTGCGAAATCGCCGGCCCGCATAGCATCGACCCAGCCGTTTGTCACGTCGGTGCGCCGCGATCAGGGGCGGACGAATTTGTGGAAGCGGCTCAGCTTGCCGTCCTTGGTCCGTTCCTGATGAAGGAACGCGATATCGCTCTCGTCGAATTTGGTAAAGAACTCCTCCCAGTCGATGCGCTCCAGTCCTTCGTCGGGCGGATCGAAATCGATGCGCAGGATGCCCGCATGGCCGTCCTCCTCGGTTGCCTTGACGGTTGCGGGTTTGCCGCCGCGCTCCTCGGTCCACTTCCTGATGATATCGTGATCGGTGGTCTGCTGCGCTTCGCTGTTCTGCGTCCTCGACGTCATCTCGAACCTCGCTTGCTTAGGATCGGGCGATGATCGCCATCGCATCCGTCATCCGCCAGAACGCAGAGGATCGGAATTTGTTCTTCAAGGCTTCAGCCTTCGGCGAACGAGCCAACCAGCATCTTCTTCATCTTCATCCAAGAAGATCGTTCTGGCTTTGCAGCCGGAGATTCTATCGCAGGTTAAGCCTATCGAATTATCGCTCAAGGATTTGCGCGGCGCGAGCTGCGGTCGTCTCCGACGCTGGAACGAACATACCTACCACACGTTCGCCGACCTACTTACCTGCACACGGCTTCCGGAGGCTTCAACGATGCATTCTCCTCTTCAGGACAAAAGGCGCGCGCGCGTCGGTATCGTCGGCGTCGGTAATTGCGCAAGCTCATTCGTCCAGGGGCTCACCTACTATCGCAACGCCAAGTCCAACGAACCGGTGCCTGGGCTGATGAACGTCGATCTCGGCGGTTATCACATCAGCGACATTGAGATTGCATCCGCCTTTGACGTCAACGCTCACAAGGTCGGACACGATGTGGCCGACGCGATCTTTGCGAGGCCGAACAATACGCGTCGCTTTGCCGAGGTTGCGCCCACCGGCGTGACCGTGCAGCGCGGCCCTGTCCTCGACGGCATCGGTCGTTACCTCAAAGATGACGTGCCAATCGCCGCGGTCCCGGAAGCCGACGTCTTGGAGGTGCTCGCATCGTCCAGAACGGACGTGCTCGTGTCCTACCTGCCGGTCGGCGCCCAACAGGCCAGCGAATGGTATGCGGCGCGCGCGCTCGAAGCTGGATGCGGCTACGTCAACTGCATTCCCGTGTTTATCGCCTCCAATCCGGCATGGCGACAGCGCTTCGAGGATGCCGGCTTGCCCATCATTGGTGACGACATCAAAAGTCAGGTTGGAGCAACCATCTTGCATCGCATGCTCGCGAACCTGTTCCGCGATCGCGGCGTCCGGCTCGACCGCACCTATCAGCTCAATGTCGGCGGCAACACCGATTTCAAGAACATGCTAGAGCGCGAGCGGCTCGCATCGAAGAAGATTTCCAAGACCCAGGCCGTGACCAGCCAGTTCGATGTCCCCATGGACCCCGACAACATCCATGTCGGGCCAAGCGACCATGTGCCCTGGCTCACCGACCGCAAACTGGCCTTCATCCGGCTGGAGGGCACGACCTTCGGTGGCGTCCCCCTGAGCGCCGAGGTCAAGCTCGAAGTCTGGGATTCCCCGAACTCGGCCGGGGTCGTCATCGATGCCGTTCGCTGCGCCAAGCTGGCGATGGATCGGGGCCTTGCCGGTGCGCTCACCGGCCCGTCCAGCTACTTCATGAAGTCGCCGCCTCAGCAATTCACCGATGAAGAGGCTGCCCGCCGCACCCGCGCCTTCATCGACGACAAGGCGTACGCCTGATGGCGAGTGTCGTTCATCTTGTCCGCCACGGCCACCACGCATTGCTCGGCCGCACCCTGTGCGGCCGAATGGACGGCGTCACGCTGGACGAGATCGGTTCCGAAGAAATCGCACGTTGCGCACCCAACATCAGCCCGCGACCATCCCTGATTCAATCAAGCCCGAGGCGGCGCTGCCTGCAGTCCGCCTCCATACTGTCGGCCCACTTCCGGTTGCCGATCGAGATCGTCCCCGCCCTTGACGAGCTCAACTATGGCGAATGGACCGGCCGCTCCTTCGCCGATCTTCACGATGATCCGCAATGGTCACACTGGAACACACGTCGTGGCAGCGCGCGTCCGCCAGGTGGCGAAAGCATGCGGTCTCTGCAAAGTCGCGTCGCCAACCATCTGGAGCAGCTGCGCAATGATCCTCTTGCCGGCATCGTGATCGCCGTCAGTCATGCCGAGCCGATCCGCGCGGCGCTGCTGCATTACGCGCGCATGCGGCTTGACGACTTTCTGTCGACAGAGATTGACCCGGCCAGCGTCAGTACCCTCAGCGCCGATGACCGCGGATTTAGCGTCACGACGATCAATCAGCGGGTGCCGGCATGAAGATCGTCATATTCGGGCTCACTATCTCCTCTTCCTGGGGGAATGGCCACGCCACCCTCTGGCGCGGCCTCTGCAAGCATCTCGCGCGGCTTGGACATACGATCGTGTTCTTCGAGCGCGACGTGCCCTATTATGCCGACACAAGAGACTTGGCCGAGCTGCCTTCGGGTCGTCTCGAACTATTCGCGTCCTGGGATGAGATATCCCCCTCCGCACGCCGGCACGTTCGCGAGGCCGATGCCGCCATCGTCACCTCCTATTGCCCTGATGCCGTCGCAGCTACGGACCTCATCTGCTCGGAACATCGCGCCGTTTCCATCTTCTACGACCTCGACACCTCCGTGACGCTCGCCCGGGTAAAGGCAGGTGATCCAGTCCCCTACATCGGCTCGCGCGGCCTCTCAGACTTCGATCTCGTCCTGAGCTTCGCGGGTGGCCCCAGGGTCCAGGACGATTTCCGGCGCATCCTTGGGGCCCGCGAGGTCCGGCCGCTCTACAATCACGTCGACACCGACATCCACCGGCCAGCGGCTTCTCAGCCGCAATATCGGGGCGATCTCTCCTACCTCGGCACGTATTCGAGGGATCGCCAACCTGCACTCGAGGCTCTCCTCGTGGACGCGGCCCATGCCCGGCAGGACCTGCGCTTCCTGATCGCCGGAGCGCAATATCCGGACGATTTCCCCTGGTCTTCCAATATTTACTTTGTTCGCCACCTGCCCCCATCAGAGCATGCGTCGTTCTTCGCTTCGTCCCGCATAACACTGAACGTGACGCGCAAGGCGATGGCCGAGGCAGGATGGTGTCCCTCGGGCAGGCTGTTTGAAGCTGCGGCTTGCGGATCTCCACTTCTGACCGACGACTGGCCCGGCATCAGCGACTTTTTTGCGCCAGGCGACGAAATCATGCTCGCGCACGATGCCGGCGATACGCTCTCCGCGCTGACGCTGACCGACGCCGAACTCCAGCGCATGGCGAGACGGGCGCGTGAGCGAACCCTCAGTCAACATACCTCCGACAAACGCGCCTCGGAACTCGTCAGCCTGATCGAACAGGCACGGCCGCGCGCACTCACGAGCGATGGAGCGACTGCGTGAACCGAAGACTTATTTCGAAGGACGAAATCCGCCGGCGCGTCGACGATCTGGGACCCTGGTTCCACAATCTTGATCTCGACGGTATTCGGACTGCTCCATCGCATTTCCTTGGCGACTATCCCACGGTGAAATGGCGCCACTTCTCCAGCGTGGTTCCGGAACGGCTTGAGGGCAAATCCGTGCTCGATATCGGCTGCAACGCGGGTTTTTACGCCATGGAGATGAAGCGGCGCGGCGCCGAACGCGTCCTGGGCCTGGATACCGACGAAGCCTATCTCGCCCAAGCGCGCTTTGCCGCCGAAGTGAACGGGCTCCGCATCGAATTTCGCAAAATGTCCACATACGATATCGGACAGCTCGGAGAGACATTCGACCTCGTGATCTTTATGGGCGTGCTCTACCATCTGCGACACCCGCTGCTTGCACTCGACCTCATCCACGAGCATGTCGCCCGTGATCTCCTGCTGTTTCAATCCATGCAGCGAGGCGGCGCCCACATCGACGCCATTGGCGAAAACTACGACTTTTGGACCACGGACCAGTTCGACTCCTCCGGGTATCCAAAGCTTCATTTCATCGAGAATGAATACGCGGACGACCCCACCAACTGGTGGGTGCCCAACCGGGCCTGCGTCGAGGCTATGTTGCGGAGCGCCGGCTTTTCCATCGCAGCGCATCCGGAAGACGAAGTTTATCTGTGCAAGCGTTCGGAACGTCCGCCGTGCAACGGATCAGCCCATCCGCTTGGGGAGATCGAGCGATGATCGAGGCAGCAAAGATTTGGAACGAGCCGAACAACAAGTCGCATTGGGACATCATGCTCGATCCGGACTGGGCCCAATTTGCGAACCTGGCCATTGCGGCGGGAAAGGCGATCTGCGGCGCACGACCCGCGTTACCTCGCGTGCTCGGTGGTATGTCGCCGATCGATCCGTCCTTCATCCGCAATATGCAGGCACGGGGCGTCCTCGATCACTTCGATGCGGTCGCCGTTCACGGATTTCCGCTAGACTGGAACCTCTGGCAGATCGGCGAGTGGCCGGCCAAGATCGATGAGATCAAGGCTGCAACCTCGCTGCCCGTCTGGGTCACGGAGGTCGGCGTCTCATCCTTCGGCGCCGAAGAAGTGCAGGCCTGGGGCTTAGAGCGCACTGCCGAGCTCCTGATCGACCGGGCACCGCGCATTTATTGGTATAGCCTTTACGATCTCCCCTCGACCTGGGAAGCCACAACGCGGCACAAGGAGGCCGAGGGATCGTCCTATTACCGGCATTTCCATATGGGTCTGCTGCGCGAGGACGGCTCGCCGAAGGCCGCAGCGGCACTTTTCGAGGAATACACCAATGCCATGGGGCTATGTCAGTGGTTTCACTTTGAAGATCACCGCCTCGATAGCGCCGTGCAGTGGATGCGTCGTTTAGGCGTCACTCATCTCCGGACCGGCCTGTCTTGGGCCGACAGTTTTCGTCCCAATGCACTCGACTGGTTCGACCGTCAGATGGACGCTTTGGCGGAATTTCAGGTGACTGTTACTTTCTGCTTTACGCCCGAGCATCGCGGCATCGAGCCACATCACACCAGCCCGCCCCGCGACGTGAATGAGTTTGCCGATTTCTGTGCGCAGATGGTCGACCGCTATTGCGCGCAGACTGGCATAGCCGCTTCCCAATGCCCATTCGCGCCAGCTGCTAAACAAGCGACTAGACGATCCAATCTTTCGAGCGACTCCCGAACCGCTTAGCCGACGGCTTCGATTTTTCGACGACGAGTCGCAATTCACCCAGGTTATTGATACAGGTTAGCGAAATTATTGTTTGTACAATGCGAGGGAACGAACATACCTCGCATCGCTTCTGACTCCAAACCTGGCCGGCGCGCGTCTTTCGACACCATCAACCGCGCACCTCAGCTCCCATCATCGGCCGATCCTCTGGATCGGTCCAGCAACGGTACGGAAGTCGGAATGGCGCGAGTATTGATTACCGGCGGCGCAGGATTCATCGGCTCACACGCAACAGACGCACTGCTCGCTGCCGGTTACGATGTGAGAATTCTGGACAACCTTTCTCCGCAGGTCCATGGCAGCGACTGCCAACGCCCTGCCTACCTCGCACGGGAAGCTGAACTCCTCGTCGGCGACGTCACGGAGGCCAACATCGTCGAGCAGGCGCTGCGAGGCACGGACATGGTCCTGCATCTCGCCTCCGCAGTCGGCGTCGGCCAGAGCATGTACGACATCGAACCGTATGTCAGGACGAATGAGCTTGGCACCGCAGTGCTATTGCAGGCCCTTTCGAGGCATCCGGTTGAGCGGCTCGTAGTCGCATCGTCCATGAGCATATACGGCGAAGGTCTTTACCGCACGCACGATCAGAGCGTTGTCGACGGCGGAGAACGGTCCGTAGAGCGGCTCCGCAGAGGCGAATGGGATCTTCGCGATGCAAGCGGTGAACTACTTGAGCCCGTACCTACGCCGGAGACCAAGAGCCCATCGCTGAGCTCGGTCTATGCGCTCAACAAGTTTGCGCAGGAACGCATGTGCCTGATCACCGGCAAGGCTTACGGCATTCCGACCCTCGCGCTACGTTTTTTCAACGTGTTTGGTCCACGCCAGGCCCTATCCAATCCCTACACCGGGGTGCTTGCGATCTTTGCGGCCCGACTGCTCAACGGACGTCCTCCGCTCGTCTTTGAAGACGGCGAGCAGCGACGCGATTTCGTCCATGTACATGACGTCGCCCGCGCTTGCCGCATCGCGCTGGAGACAGAGCATGCGCAGAACGTTTTCAATGTGGGCTCGGGCCAAAGCCGGACGATTCTGTCGGTCGCGGAGGACCTCGCTGATGTGATGGGCCGCCGCGACATCAAACCCGAGATCACGCGAAAATTTCGCGCCGGTGATATCAGGCACTGCTTCGCGGACATCGGCAAGTCGCGCGACCTGCTCGGTTTCGAACCACACATCGCGTTCAAGGACGGCCTTGAAGAGCTCGCCGCATATCTCGCCGACCAGATCGCCGACGACCAAGCCGAACGAGCGACCAACGAACTGCTGCAGCGAGGATTGGTCGCATGATGGAACAGCGAGACAACAGGCCCGTCCTGATCACCGGCGGCTGCGGGTTCATCGGCTGCAATCTTGCCGATCGCCTGGCGGCACGCGGTGAGCGCGTGCTGGTGCTGGATAATCTGGCCCGCGCCGGCGTGCGCGAGAACGCACAATGGCTGAAATCCAGGCACGGTGATCTCATCACTATCACGGTGGCAGATATCCGTGAGCCGATCCCGGTCATCGATGCCGTGCGTGACGCCCGGGCCGTGCTGCATCTGGCGGCCCAAGTCGCCGTAACGGACAGCGTGAGCGACCCGGCCGCCGACTTCGAGATCAACGCGCGCGGCACCCTGAACGTGCTGGAAGCCGTTCGGCTGCACAACAACACCGCGCCCGTCATGTTTGCCTCCACCAACAAGGTCTATGGCCGCCTCATCGAAGACAGCGAGATCGCACTCGCCGGCCGCCGGTACACGCCGACCGGCGCCCTGCTGGTGGACGGAATCTCCGAGAACGCACCGCTCGATTTCTATAGCCCTTACGGCTGTTCCAAGGGCACCGCTGACCAATATGTCCATGACTATGCGCGGGTGTTTGGGCTGCGGACGGTGGTGATGCGCATGAGCTGCATTTATGGGCCGCGGCAGTTCGGCACCGAGGACCAGGGCTGGGTCGCGCATTTCCTGCTGAGCGCCATCCGCGGCAAGCCGCTAACGATCTACGGTGACGGCTACCAGGTTCGCGACGCCTTGCATGTGTCAGATGCCGTTGCAGCCTGGCTCGCGGCGCTCGACCGGATCGGGCTCGCATGTGGACGGGTGTTCAATCTCGGCGGCGGACCGGCCAACGCCGTCAGCCTTCGCGAGTTGATCGACCAGATCTCCGAGCTGACCGGCCGCGAAATCTCATACTGCTTTGCCGATTGGCGGCCGGGCGATCAGCCCTGGTACGTCACTGATACGCGCGCCCTGTCCACAGCGCTGGGCTGGACCCCGCAAATCCCACTCGCAGAGGGTCTTCACTCGCTTCACGCCTGGCTAAGCGGTCGCTTCGGCACAGAACATGACAGCCGCGAGGCTCTGGCATGACGCGCGCCGCCCTCATCAACCCGAACTGGGATTATGCCGGCAGCATCTATTTCGGCTGCCGGTCCCCTCATCTGCCGCTCGAGCTTGGGATTACTGAACAGCACCTGAAAGCGGCTGGGCACTCAACGCTGCTACTCGATGCCCACATGTTCGAGCTGTCGCCGCGCGACATCGAAGCAGAGCTGCACAACTTCGGGCCCGACATGATCGTCATCACCACGGCACCGACCTATCTGTTTTGGCGCTGCGCCCCCCCGGAGCTCCGCGTTCCGCAGGCGCTTGCTTTGGCAGTGCGGGATCTTGCGCCTGTGCTGGTCGCAGTTGGCCCGCATGGATCGACGACCCCGCGGGCTGCACTGAGGAAGCTCGGCGTTGACGTGGTCGTCATGGGTGAGTGTGAGGCGTCCTTGCTCCGCCTGGCCAACGGCGAGCGGGATTTTCCCGGCTTGTGCTTTGCGGACGGGGCTTCCGTCCGGGTCAATGGCGGCCCGCAGGGCGCCGGGTTCAAAGATCAGCCGGCTCTCGACTGGCCGGACGAGATGATCCGGCGCCATCATCACCACCATCACCGCTTCGAGGCCGCCCCTGTCGGCCCCGGCGCGGAAGTCGAAGCGTCGCGGGGATGCCCCTACAACTGCACGTTCTGCGCCAAGGAGAACTTCCGCAACGCCTACCGCAAACGGCCGCCCGCCATTATTCTTGACGAGGTCGATCGCCTGCATCGGCAGGGCATCGAATATGTCTACTTCATCGACGAGATCTTTCTTCCCAATCACGAGCTGCTGGAAGGCTTGAGCCAGCGCGGTCTTAAATTCGGCGTGCAGACGAGGATCGATCTTTGGAAGCCGGACATGCTCGCTCTGCTCGGTCGCGCCGGCTGTGTATCGATCGAGGCCGGAATTGAAAGCCTCACGGTCGAAGGCCGCGCTGCGCTGGCGAAGAACTGCAAGATGAGCACTGATCAGCTCGCCGATCGGCTTGTCGAGGCCCGCCGTCACGTTCCGTTCGTGCAAGCCAATCTGATCGAGGTGCCTGAAGATGACGACCCCGTCGTGCAGCGTTGGCGCACAAAAATGCAGGATGCCGGCATCTGGGCCAACGATCCCGTCCCGCTTTATCCCTATCCGGGATCGCCGGACTATCGAAAGCTATGGGGCGAGCCCGATGATTTCGCCTGGGAGCGCGCACATCGGCACTATCTCGGGATGTTTGACCAGTTCAGTGACGTGCAGAACGAACGCCCGGTGCCGCTCGACGCACTCGAGCTTCAGGTGGCCTCATGAGGCCCACATCGAGAATCAGACTCCTGATGACGACCGATACGGTTGGCGGCGTATGGACCTACTCATGCGCGCTCGCCACGAATCTTGCCCGCTCCGGTGTCGACGTCACCCTTGTGACGATCGGCCCTCGGGCGCGTCCCGAGCAGCGGGCGATACTCAAGGGCTCGCCGGTGCGCCTGATGGAGACTGACCTCGCACTTGAATGGCAGGATCCGGAAGGCCGAGATATAGACGAAGCGCGACGCGTCCTCGCCGCGCTCGAGGCGCGGGTCAGGCCCGATATCATTCATCTCAACAGCTTCCGGGAAGCGACCTTTCTCTGGCACGCACCGACGATTGTCGTGGCGCATTCCTGTGTGAACTCCTGGGCGCTGGCCTGTCGCGATACGGTCTGGCTGAATGAACCCAGGTGGACGCGTTACACGGAACAGGTGGCCACAGCGCTCGATAAGACCCAGGTCTGGGTCACCCCCAGTCAGTCCTTTCACGATGACATCACCGATATCTATCGCCCTCACACGCCGGGTGTCGTGATCTGGAACGGGATCGTATCGCGGGCTCTCGGCGGCCGAAAGCGCGATCAGATCCTTGCGGCCGGTCGGCTGTGGGATCGCGGCAAGAATATCGAGACCCTGACATCAGCCGCACCAGGGCTGCAATGGCCGGTCCACGTGGCAGGCGCCGGCGGCGCGAACATGCCGAACAGTGTCGAATGGCTTGGGCAAATCTCGCACGATGATCTGCGCGCACGTCTCCAGCGTGCGGCGATCTTTGTCAGCTCGGCGCTGTATGAACCGTTCGGCCTTTCGGTTCTCGAGGCGGCTGCAGCCGGCTGCGCGCTGGTGCTGTCCAACATCCCAACATTCCGGGAATTATGGAGCGGCGCCGCGGTGTTTTTCGATCCGCAAGATAGCCAGGCATTGCATCAAATTCTGGACGGTCTCTGCACCGATACTGCCGCCAGGGTGCGCCTGCAAGGCGCAGCCTATGAGCATTCGCTCTCCTACGCGTTGCCGCGGACGACGGAAGCGTATCTGAGCCTCTACAAAGACCTTCTGCAGTCCCGCCAGACGAATGCGCCGGCCATGCCGATCGAGGTGCGCGCATGAAATGCGTCCTGTTTTACCATGCGTTCACCTCCTGCTGGAACAACGGCAACGCGCATTTCCTTCGCGGTTATGCGCGCGAGCTCAGCGCGCTCGGCCATGAGGTCATCGTGTTCGAGCCCATCGACGGCTGGAGCCGGCTGAACGCCATCCGCGAGAGCCGCGAAGCGATCCAGGACGTCGGCGATCTTTTCCCGGGCGTTGCCATTCGCCGCTATGACAGCTGCCTCGACTTCGACGAGGCACTGGATGGAGCCGACCTCGTCATCGTCCACGAGTGGAATTCGCCTGATGTGATCGAGCAAATCGGATACCGGCGCGCACACGGCTCGCGGTTTACGTTGTTGTTCCACGACACCCACCACCGTGCGATCACCGCACCGGACGAACTCGCCCAATTCGACCTCGACGCCTTCGACGGCGTGCTCGCGTTTGGCGAGGTGCTTCGCCAGATTTATATCCAGCTGGGCTGGGGTGATCGGGCCTATACGTGGCACGAGGGCGCCGACATCGCGATGTATCATCCCTTGCCAAGCGTCGAACGCACCGACGATCTGGTCTGGATCGGCAATTGGGGGGATGGCGAGCGCAGCGTCGAGCTCAACGAATTTCTGGTCGAACCTGTTGCCGAGCTGAATCTGCGCGCGAACGTGTACGGCGTTCGCTATTCGGAGCCGGCTCTCCATGCCATTCAGGCGGCCGGCATCCGATATGGCGGTTGGCTTCCGGCGCACTGGGCTCCAGTCGCCTTTGCCGGGGCGTGTGCCACCGTCCACGTGCCACGCGGGCCCTATGTCCGATCACTTCCGGGCATACCGACTATCCGTGTGTTCGAGGCGCTCGCCTGCGGGATTCCCATGGTTTCAGCGCCCTGGTCCGACGCCGAAGGCCTATTTCCCGAAGACACTTATCTCAAGGCCGCGGACGGCATGGAAATGAAGCGGGCGCTCCGTGCCGTTCTCGACGATAGGGAATTGTCGTCCGCTATGGCCGAAGCTGGCCTTAAGGCGATACGGGAGCGTCATACCTGCCTTCATCGCGCGCAACAGCTCGTGGACATTGTTGAGGAAATTCGCGCCTCCGATGTCTCGTCACGGCCCCTGCGATACATTGGAGCCTCTGCATGAAGATCTGCTTCTTCGGATCCAGCCTGGTCTCGTCCTACTGGAACGGTGCCGCTACCTATTATCGCGGCATGCTCAAACAGATCGCTGCGCTCGGCCACGACATCACCTTCTTCGAGCCCGATGCTTTCGAGCGTCAGGCCCATCGCGACATCTCCGATCCCGATTGGGCTACGGTCGTCGTCTATCCAGCGACACCAGATGGTTGGCGCGGCTCACTCGAGGCAGCGGCGCGATCCGGTGAAATGCTGATTAAAGCCAGCGGCGTCGGTGTCTTCGATCAGGAGCTGGAGGAGGCAGTTGCTGCCATGTCCTCCCGAACAATGCGTATTTATTGGGATGTCGACGCCCCGGCCACGCTCGAAGCCATGATGAGCGATGCCGGGCATCATTTGCGACGCGCAATTCCTTCCTACGATATGGTCCTGACTTACGGCGGAGGCGAGTCCGTCATCTCGGCCTATCGCGCCATGGGAGCGCGGGATTGCGTGCCGATCTACAACGCCCTCGATCCCGAGACGCATTTTCCTTCCCCACCGAAACCTGGCTTTTCCTGCGATCTCAGCCTACTGGCCAATCGCCTGCCGGATCGCGAGCAGCGCGTTGAACGCTTCTTCCTCGATGTCGCACGCGAGCTGCCGAACAAGACATTCACTCTCGGCGGTTCCGGCTGGGAGACCAAGGACACCGCCCGCAACATCCGCAAGGTGGGCCATGTAGGCACCGGCGAGCACAACGCCTTCTTCAGCTCCGGTCTTGCGACACTCAACGTCAACCGCGACAGCATGGCGCGTTTCGGCTTCTCGCCGCCGACACGGGTGTTCGAGGCGATCGGCGCAGGCGCCTGCCTGATCACCGATCAGTGGGACGGGATCGAATATTTCCTGGATCCGGACCGCGAGGTTCTGGTGGCTTCGAACGGAGCGGCGGTTGCCCACCATATGAGCGAACTCAGCGTCGATCGCGCTGCTGCGATAGCCGCCCGCGCCCGCGCCCGCATTCTCAGCGAACACACCTATAGGCACCGGGCGCGCCAATTCAACGAACTCTTTGTCGGAAGCAGCTCGCGTATCGAGGCAGCAGAATGAATCTCAGCATCGTCGTCGTCGGTCTCTCGGTCACGTCATCATGGGGCAATGGTCACGCTACGACTTATCGTGCCCTGATCGAGGCCCTCGCACGGCGAGGCCACCAGATCACCTTCCTGGAACGCGACGTTCCGTGGTATCGTGCGCACCGCGATCTCGACAAGCCATCGTCCTGGCGCGTGGAGCTTTATCAATCGCTGAGGGATATCCCCCAGCGTTTCGGCCAGCTGATCCGCGATGCCAATCTGGTGATCGTAGGCTCCTACGTGCCCGACGGCATTGCAATTTCAGAGTGGATTACCTCTTACGCACGCGGCATCAAGGCGTTCTACGATATCGACACGCCAGTCACGCTCGCGAAGCTCGACGGCGGCCTCGATTATCTCTCCGCGGCGATGATTCCTCGCTTCGACCTTTATCTGTCCTTTAGCGGCGGCCCTGTTCCCGCAATGCTTGAGGAACGTTACGGCAGCCCCCTGGCGCGCGTGCTCTATTGCAGCGCCGACAACGAAACCTACAAGCCGCAGCAGGCGCAGGCGAGATGGATGCTCGGCTATCTCGGGACCTACAGCGAGGATCGACAACCGACCCTCGAACAGTTGCTGTTCGCCCCAGCAAGGGAACTCTTCCCGGAACAATTCGTCGTCGCCGGAGCGCAATACCCCGAGCAGATCCGCTGGCCTGACAACGTCCAGCGCATCGATCACCTAGCGCCTCAACAGCATGCGAAGTTCTATGCCGAACAAAGGTTCACCCTCAATGCGACACGCGCCGACATGCGCACGCTGGGTTTCTCGCCGAGCGTTCGCCTGTTCGAAGCAGCTGCCTGCGGCACCCCCGTGATTTCCGATCGATGGCCGGGCATCGAGACGATCTTCGAGCCGTCGCAGGAAATCCTGCTGGCAGCTACCCCCCGGGACGTCATCCAAATTCTGCGGGACATGCCAGAGGACCGACGGCGCGCAATCGCCGAGAAGGCGCGGCAGCGCGTCCTCGCAAATCACACCTCAGGTCATCGGGCTCGCCAGTTGGAGACATACTATACCGAGGCAACCGCGCGGCGGCACTGCAAGCCGATGGGCGTCCCCGCTGCACGCTCCGCGCAGGTCGCCGAACTCTGAAAGAAACACATCATGACATTACAGGCCCGCATCCATGCTTCCCGCCGCTCTCCGACTGTGATGATCGCCGGTGGCGCAGGTTTCATAGGCTCGCATCTCTGCGACGCGCTCTTGCAACGTGGAAACAACGTCATCTGCCTCGACAATCTGTTTACAGGGTCGATCGACAATGTCAGGCCGCTACTGAACCACCCAAACTTCCGTTTCATCGAGCATGACGTGCGCGACGTTATCCAAATCGACGACAACATCGATCGAATCTACAGCCTGGCCTGTCCTGCTTCGCCCAGGCATTACCAGAGAGATCCGGTCGGAACGATGAAGACATGCGTGCTCGGCACCATCAACATCCTCGAGCTTGCACGCCAAAAGGGCGCTCGCGTCCTTCAAGCGTCCACAAGCGAAGTCTACGGCGATCCCGAGGTCCATCCGCAGCCGGAATCCTATCTTGGCCACGTCAATCCGATCGGCCCGCGCGCCTGCTATGACGAGGGCAAACGCGCTGCTGAAACCCTGATGTTCGACTACCATCGCATGCACCAGACGGAAATCAAGATTGCCCGCATCTTCAACACTTATGGCCCGCGCATGCTGGAGAACGACGGTCGCGTCGTCTCCAACTTCATCGTACAGGCTCTCCGCGGCGAACCGATCACGATCTATGGCGCCGGCACGCAGACGCGGAGTTTCTGTTTTGTCGACGATCTCGTGCGGGGGCTCCAGCTCCTGATGGAAAGCCCGTCCTCGGTGACCGGCCCCTGCAATCTCGGTAATCCGCACGAGGTCACCATCGAAGCCATCGCCCGTGAAGTCCTGAGGCACACGGCCTCTATCTCGCCGCTGCGTTTCCAGGCCCTTCCGAAGGATGATCCGAAGCGCCGCAAGCCAGTCATCGATACCGCCGCACAAGTACTCGGATGGCGGCCGCGTGTGGCGCTGGAGGACGGTCTTCGGGCGACGGTTGCTTATTTCGCCTTACGCATAGCCCGCGATACACCCGCACTGGTGCCCGCGGTCGCGCCGCGCCGGGCTGGACGACGCGCCAGCCAGTTGAGAATTGCCGATCCCGGGCAATGAGGTCCTTGCTGTTCTTTCCCAAGGGAGCCACGCGAATAAATCCCGGCTTCGTCGTGCGTCGTGATTGCGTCTAGCGATCGAAGGCTGCCATGAATGCGACGAATGCCCCCGATTCCAGCGACAAACCAAGGGGTTTCTCCCGCGCCCTCGGTCTCGGACTCATAACCGGCGCGGCGGACGACGACTGCTCGGCCATTGGGACCTACGCGAGCTCAGGCGCGCAATTTGGCTATGGCTTCCTCTGGATGGCGCCCGTGACGTTCCCGATGATGTTCGCCGTCGTCTATCTGTCGGCCAAGCTCGGACGCGTCGCCGGCAAGGGACTGTTTGCCGTTCTCCGTGAACATTTCACGCCATGGCTGATGTGGCCGGCGCTGATCGGCGTTCTAATCGGGAACGTCATCGAGGCCGGGGCGAACATCGGCGCGATGGCTGCAACGATCAACCTGTTCGTGGCCATCCCGCAGGGCATCGTGGTCCCGGCGATTGCGGGCGTCATCCTCGCGCTACAGATCTGGGGCTCGTATGCGCTCATCCGCAACGTCTTCCGCTGGCTGGCTCTGTCGCTGTTTGCCTACGTCGGATCGGCGGCCCTTGCGTCGCCGGATCCATGGGCCGTGCTGCGGGGTACGTTCGCTCCGCAGATCCAGTTTTCCAAGGAATTCCTGTCGATCCTGGTTGCGGTGATCGGCACGACGCTATCGGCTTATCTCTACACCTGGCAGTCAAATGTCGAAGTCGAGGAGCTGATTGCCGCTGGTCGCACGAGCGCGCAGGCGCGGCGCGCCGGCATGGGCACGGAGCTTGCACAATCGCGCCGCGACATCCTGGTCGGCATGGCGTTCTCGAATGTCATCATGTACTTCATTATTCTTTCGACCGGGGCGACGCTGCACAAGGCAGGGCAGAGTGACATCAGCACTGCGGCACAAGCCGCCGAAGTATTGAAACCGCTGGCCGGCAATGCCGCCTCCGCGCTCTTCAGCATCGGAATTATTGCGGTCGGGTTCCTCGCGGTCCCGGTCATGACCACGGGCGCGGCCTATGACCTCTGCCAGACCCTCGGCTGGAAGAGCTCGCTCAACGTGCGCCCCAGGGAAGCCCACCAATTCTACCTCGCCATCGCCGGCTTCACGGCTGCGGCCGTCCTGCTCAACTTCCTTGGCTTCAATCCAATGAAGGCGCTGATTTATTCGGGCATCGTGCAGGGCTTCTCGACCCCGCCACTGTTGCTTCTAATCCTCCTGATGACGAGCGATCGCCGACTGATGGGCAGCGAAGTCAACAGCGCCGGAATGAAGGCGCTTGGCTGGTTGACCGTCTCGGCCATATTCGCGGCAACGTTGGGTTTGGTCGCGAGCTGGATCATCGGTTGACTGCTTTCGCCAGGCACCCGCGCACAGGAGGAACAAGGCGCGCTCCGCCTTGTACCGCGCTCCCGCGCGGGTGCATTCTGAGCCGGACAATACGGCCTCGCCGCCGACCGCGTACACGGACCACTTCCATCTGCCGCGCCCACGACGCTTCAGCCAAAAGTCGAAATAAGCGAATCGATCATTGTCGTTCTGACAGGTCATGCCACGGAATGCTCCGAGAAACTGTGTTGAAGCTGATCGATAACGCGATGTTCGCGCTCGATGCGGCTCAGATGGAGTTCGCGCTCCTCGTCAGTTTTTTGCGCGAGCCAGCAGCCGATGGTAGTGATGGATGACCTTCTCGCGGCCGCGGATCAAAAGGGATCGGACCCCTGTCATGAGGGGGGCCCCATGTTCGACGGCCTGGTTGATCCTCTCGGCACGGACAATGTGACGGAAAATGTCCGGGACCTCAGTGCCTCGAGGGCGGTCTGCTCCTCGGCAAGACGCCGTTCGACGAATTGACGCTCGATGTCCGACAGCATCGTCCGCTCGAGCCGTCGATTGCGGTTAATATTGTTGCGATGCGCACGGATGCGGGCAAGTTTCTCATCAAGCATCTTCGTCACTCCTGACGGACTTCCGTGTCCTTTTCGGTTTTGAAACGTCAACGAACAGCAGGATCAAACCTGCGTTTGGGAATTACCGATCGTCGTCCGAGCCGCCGCTCAACCCGCACGCCGCCAGCCGTGCGGGTCGCCGGAGCGTGCGCACGCCTTGCCTTCCATTCGGCGATCTGTTGGAGCAGTCCGCGTTCGATATCCCCCTCGGAGGGCTCAGCGATTCGATCAATGACCTCCATGGCTCGTCTCCTAGGCTGCAGCGCGCTCGACGGAACGGAGGCGCATCGGCTTGCCGCCGGGTGGATCCCGAGGACCGTCATCCAGCGCGCACAACGCCTTCAGGATCTCGTCGATGGTCACCGGCGCCTTCAGTCCGCTTGGCGCCCGCAGCGAGGGGCATGACGCCATCGCTGAAGCATCTGATGCCCATGAAGCCAGGATGGTGCGCTTTTCAGAACGGCTCAGAGTCCGATTGGAAACGACATCCCGGGGATGTTCGAAGGTGGCACCGGGATGAAGAAGAGTATTGAGATCGACAACACTGTCGTTGAGAGCGGTCGTCGGCCGCATGGCTGTCTTCGTTTCTAAGACGAGTTGAAGGATTGCCGCGCGGGGAATGTCCCGCGCGATCCGGTCGTTGAATCTGCTGAGTGACCTTAGGCGGCCTTGGACTCGATCTCCGTCACGTTACTGGGGACAGCACCATTGATCGCGATGCGACGCGGCTTCATCGCCTCGGGGATCTCCCGCTGCAGGTCGATGACGAGCAGGCCGTTCTCGAACCTGGCACCCCTCACCTCGACATGATCGGCGAGCGTGAATTGTCGATTGAAGTTGCGCGCCGAGATGCCGCGATGCAGGAAGGTCTTGCCTTCCTTCTCGCTCTTGTGGCCTTCAAGCGAGAGAACGTTCTGCTCGACCGTCAGCGCGACCTCATCCCGCGTGAAGCCGGCGAGCGCCTGGAAGCGGTTTCTCGTCGAGACGTTCGATGTTGTAGGGGGGATAGGTTTCCTCGCCCACGCGCTGCGCGGCTTCGGCGAGGTCGAAAAGACGATCGAACCCGATGGCCGACCGGAACAGGGGCGAAAAATCAACAGTGCGCATAAGCGAAAGAATGTTGAAGCCCGGAAACAATTTTCAAGAGGTTGGCGCAAGCAGATCGAGGTTAGTGCTGCGACTCTTGCCAAAGGGAATGTCCCCTGGATCTTGCGGCCCAGCAATGGGTCCGGCTTGATTTGGCGGAAAATCAGACGGCCCCAGCCTTGGGCAAAGCAGAGCCGTGCTATTACTTGGGCTTTCTAGCCGCAGGGTTGGGACAGGTGAGAAGCCAAGTCCAAACGGGGAAACGGCGGCATGGTTCCAGAAATCTGATGTCCCAAGTTAATCGTAGGGTCGTTACATTTGGTAGGGCGTGAGCCTGTTGCGAAGCACAGGCTGCCGATTGGGTGCGCTGTCCGATTCGGCGTGCTCGCGGCCCCAGCGCTCCGCTCCTCTCCAGTCCCGGAAGCGCTTGGGGCCGTGCTTGCGCGTTTCGGCCCTCGGCGGCGCCTTCGCGTTATCGATCATGCGCTGTCGTCACTTCGAGCGACATCAGCCGACCGAACACACCGGCTCATGTTAACTTAAGCTAATTGGATGCGCGCTGCGCCAAAAAAGCTCAAGTTATGAATTCACTTGCTAATCTGCTCTATGTCAGGCACTGGAACGATCTTATTACACTACGTTGTCTTTGCATCACCGGCAGATATCATCGGGCGCTGGTGTCGAGAGTAGATCTGCTCCCGCCTGTGTAAGGTCGGAGTGGTGCGCCATTCGGGCCTCCAAGGAGCTTCCGAATGGCCCTCAATCTTGCTTCGGCATTGATCACGAAACTGACGGTTTCGAATTATCTCGAAGGCGACGACATCCGGGCGATTCAGAACCTTCAGATTCGCGAGCGTCGGCTTGATGCCCGCGAATTCATCGTTCGCGACGGAGATCGGCCAAATGAATGCTGTTTACTGGCCGACGGATTTGCGTTCCGTTCGAAGATAACTGCGGATGGGCTGCGGCAGGTGCTGTCGATCCACATACCCGGCGAAATACCCGACCTTCAAAGTCTCCATCTCAAAGTCATGGACCACGACCTCATTACTTTCTCGCCCTGCACGCTGGGCTTTATCGCTCATGATGATCTAAGGGAGGTCATCCGGCGGCGCCCCCACCTGGCTGCTGCGTTGTGGCGCGAAACGTTGATTGATGCGGCGATCTTCAGGGAATGGATCGTCAATGTCGGGCGGCGTGAGGCGATCCCTCGAATGGCCCATCTTCTGATTGAACTCCATGAGCGGCTCAAGGCCATCGGGCACACGCGGGACGGAGAATTTGCTCTGCCACTCACCCAGGTCGATCTGAGCGATTGCTTGGGGCTCTCGACGGTGCACACGAACCGGGTTCTTCAATATCTTCGAAAAGAGGGATTGGTCGCGGCAAGCCGATCCGAATTTCGGATCCTTGAGCCGCAGCAGATTGAAGATCTCGCAGGATTCGATGCGACCTATCTTCACCTCAGTCCCACAGTCTAACTGAACTTCTGCGCCCGCACGTCGATCCGATAGAGTGGATTGCCATCACGCGTGACGACAAGGGACCAACTGCCGCCGCCCGAGTGTAAATTGGTTTCAACGTCTTTCACCGTTCTACGGCCTCACGCCAGGCCGCCTCATCGTCCGGCAGCTCTTGCGTCTTGTAGGAGAGTTCGCCGTTTGAGACTTTGAAGGAATACTGTGTCATCGACACGGAACGAGCGGATTCTGCCTCCGGTTCCTCGACGTCAGCCGCCTTTGCCAGCCGCGTTCAACTGGCGGCGGAGCCTATCGGCATACTGCTTGAGTTCTAGGGCAAGTCGGCGATTGTAGATGCGCACCTCTTCGTCCGCCGAGAGATTGCCTAGCAGCTCGCTCTCTGCGTACGACGTTGACGTCGCCGCAAGTACCGTGGCACACACTCTGCGATCCATGCTTAACATTTGGTAGGAAGTGCGAGCTGGTTTGGCCGGTCAAAGCAGCCAGACGCTCATCTCCCAACGGCCGGTGGACGTTGTGCCGATCGTCGCGGTGCGTTCATCAGGAACAAACATCCTGATTCGCGCCTTCTAAGTTTTTGGAGGAACGTATGGCAGAAACTGCAAAAGCATCGTGGAAACGTCCCGGCTCACCGATCGGCAAGAAGGGACCGCGCAAAGCGAACCCGAAGTACAAGCGCCGCTTGCGTGAGCCCTGGGGCGAGCAGGAAGTTAAGCAGCTCCGGGCGTTCGCAAAGGCAAACACCCCAACCGGTGTCATCAGCCTCAAGATGCAGCGCCCGCCGGGAGCGATCTCGAGCAAGGCACAACGCGAGGGCATCTCACTGAAACCGGTCAACCGTTCGCCTTAACCGGCGTGCGACGAAGGCACGCACGACAAAGCGGCGCTAATGCTTGGTAGGCGGGGTCTCGATCATTTTGCGGACCCCGCCCACGTTCGGCTCAGAGGCCAGAGGCTGGAAGGATCCACGAGCTAAACTCAAGCCAAGCACATAGGACAAATGACAAAGGCCCTGTGGGCGTTACGCCACATGGCCTTTGCTGGCACTGTGATTCCGTCCCACTTAGCAAACAAATGTTGCTCGATTCGCGTTCTCGGTAACGAGAAGATTTTAGGGTAAGCTATTTGCCATCCAAAGGCATCTCATCGTTCTGTCTCCGCTCAGCAAGAAGCTCCTTCTCGGCTTCGTACCAAAAGGTATCCATTGCGCCCGGAGGCTCGCCGGCCTCTTGCCAGAGCCGGTACGCGCGACTGCGGATATCTTCCTCACTCAAGCTGGTCATGACTTCCTTCCTTTCAGAAGCAAAGCCGCGCAGGCCGCCCGGTTCCTTTTGTGCGGCAACAAGTCTTGGCAAAGGCACGTGCTCTCCTGACTTCCGATAAGTGACTGGAAGTCAGTGCGCGCCGACGATGGAGTAGCGAGGAACAAAGCCAGTCACGCAAGCTTTGGACTCTTACTGGCCCGCCGACCGAGCTGGCGGAGCGGCCCCGGCCTCCCAAAAGCCCCCCAGCCGGGGGCTCGCTCTTCGCACCTGGAGTACCGGAGTAAGCGTATGTGCTCGTCGCCAGCAATCGTGCCAGCAGATCGTCTCGATCGCGATATCTATCTGGTGCTGGAAGACTTCGGAGCGCACGCCGGTTGCGCCTGGCGGGAGACTGACGAACAGGACGCGGACCGCGAGACCGTGCTGCGGGATATCCTCTCAGGCCAATACGCCTATCCGCTTAGCATTGTCGCATCCAATACGGCCGAGGGCTGGTCTCGCGATGTCACCGAGGAGATCGCCGATATGCTGGCGAAACACGCTGCCCACGAAAGTCTTGATCTTCCGCCCGCGCTTGACGCCTCATTCGAGCCAACGCGACCCGCGCAGCAGACTTGCAATTGCGGTTGCCATTTCGAGCGCCGTCGAATGCAACACGGTACCCCTCTCCCGTCCTTGAGGGAAAGGCCAACCAGCTGCTTGCCCGCGGTCAATCGTATTAGGCCCCCAAACGATAGTCATCGCATGCAACGGATCATCCCCGGGATAACAGCCGTCATGCTATCAAACGACCGCCGCCGCATTCTTCTGCATCTTAGATCAGATAACCTGCAGTGGAGTTTGCCTGGCGGGAGCGCAAAATTTGGTGGGAAGATCGAGGATCGTGTTCATCGCGAGGTCTTGGAAGAAACAGGAATTCGTGCTGGATTGTTCGACCATGCGCGCTTTACTCGTCACCTGAGCATTTCGCAATTCAGTATCCCGGTGGCAATGAAGTCGTCCTCGGTATTGAATGCAGAAAGATTAGAGGACAAGAGATGTCCCAAGATGATGACAGCATTGGAGCGAGATGGTTCGACCTGAACGAGCTCCCCGCTAATCTTATGCCGATGCAGTACGAGTTAATCGAGGATGCCATCGCCAACCAAGCCTTCTTGCTCAAATGAGTTATGAGGGAAAGGAAGCCTTCGGGCTTTTTCATTGGAACGGCCTTAGGCCAAACTCATTCGACCTTTGAGTGGACTACGCGTCCGCTCGTTACAGGGAAAGCCCCGTCGCGCCTCCGCCGTGGGGGGCTTTCTTCACGGAGGTCTCATGGGTAATCGCACAGGTAACGAACCGGCACCGTTAATTATTTTCGGCATAGCCGTTCTGCCAGTTATCGCGGTGCTGGCTTACTTCGCTTTTTGATTCAAAGAGAGCGCGAGACACGCCACCGACATGGCGCTGCAAACGGCGCGCGAGAGCGCCACCGTGGGCGAGTTCATCGGTCAATTTGACCGCCGGGTTCTGGGGCTGGCGCAGTCGCAGGACCTCCTGCTCCGCCAGAACTGGCGAGGAGCGTGGATGCGCGATCTGGTGCATGCCCACCTCGAGCCGTTCGGCGCAGGGCCCCGCGCTCTAACTAGCGGGCCGGACATCTTCCTGGACACGACGGCGGTTCAGAATGTCGGCTTTGCCCTCCACGAACTCGCAACGAACGCGTCGACATACGGTGCGCTGTCGAATGAGGCGGGACGTCTGGTCGTGGTCTGGGCGGCGCTGGAGGACGGTGGGGTTAGCCTCACGTGGGAGGAACGCGACGGCACCGCCCCGCACATGGAGCAGGAAGGATTCGGCTACCGCGTGATCACCGTGCTCGTTCCGCGCGCGCTAAATGGATCCTCCGAACAGAATTCACCCCGCAGGGCGTCCGATGGGAACTCACCATACCGGCTGACCATGTCGTCCAAGGAAACGAACCCAAGCCTTCCCAGGAGTGAATGTGGACGCTAATAAATTGAAGGTGCTGATCGTCGAGGACGAGTTCTTCATCGCTCTGGACGCAGAGGAGCAAGTCAAGTCGCTCGGCCATACGGTGGTGGGCACCGCAGTTTCCGCCGAGCAGGCGGTCCGGATCGCAGGCGAGGAAAAGCGGATGTTGTACCGATGGACATCAGGCTCATCGGGGCGGTCGATGGAATTACGGCCGCGCTGGAGATTCGATCTCTCTACGGCATCGAGGCGATCTTCGTGACCGCGAACACCGACCAATCAACCCTCGCTCGAGCCGAATCCATAAAGCCCCTCGCGGTTCTGCAAAAGCCGCTGACCAAGGACAGGCTGGCGTCACAACTAGCCCGGTTGCTCACAAGATAAGCCCCCCTGATGCCCCACTTAGGCATTTCACCGCTCACTAATCATGTTGCCAAAACGAAGGGCGCGTCCTGTGTTGCGATGAGTTCGTCGGGAAGCGCATAGCCCGCCACATCCCGAGGATTAATGTCGAAGATAGCTACGTAAGGCGAAAACTAACCGCCGAAGGAAGCTACTCGCACAGACCTTTGCGACGCAGGAGAGCCTTGTTGATGGCAACAGCCGCCTTGGCTCCTTCTCCGATCGCGACCGAGACAAGCAGAACATCCCGCGAAACGTCGCCTGCAACATAGACACCTGGCACGCTGGTCTCCTCGCTTTGGGGGTCCGTGATCACCCCGCCCTTATCACCCCTGCGGCAGCCTAGACGCTGCGAAAGATCGGAAGCCTGATGGCATCCCGTCGCGAAAAAAAGCCCTACGCGCACCAGATCTGGTCCGCTGGCGAATTTGATTTTTGTCAGCAGCCCCCTTGCACCCTCCAGAGAGCGGATGGGCTCGGCACGTAGCGGGATGCCATGCTGTCTGAGCCGACCGAGCGCCGCCCCGCTGACTGAAGACCCGTCGCTACAAGCGACGACGTCACTGACCCAGTGCTTCATCATCACTGCGAGATCGGCACCTCTATCGCCTTTACCGTAAGTTGCGACCGGCATTCCGGCATATTCATATCCGTCGCAATAGACGCAATGATGGACAGAGGTGCCATAGAAGGCAGCAATTTCGGGGATATGCGGCAGTTCGTCGGTGATGCCTGTCGCAAGAAGGACTTTGGCTGCGGTCCCCGTCGTTCCATCCGCGCAGAGAAATTCAAATCCCTCTTCGGCAGGACCGATATCTGTGACCCGCGTTTGCCGGATGGTCAAAGTGGGATAGCGACCAATCTCTTCGCGGGCAGTCTGCAGAAACTGAGCTGGCGGAGTGCCCTCGCTTCCCAACAATCCATGGATCGCGTGAGAAGCGCGGTTGCGCTGGCGCAGGTCATCGCAAAGGAGCACCGTCCTGTGGCATCGTCCCAATATCAGCGCGGCGCTCAGCCCGGCCGGGCCGCCACCGGCAATCAGTACATCGACGTTCATGGTGATCGTTCCACCATCTATCTAGATCGCCTGCCTGTCACGGAACCTACCGGTGCCGTTCGCTTGTTAACTCCTGTAGAAGGTGAAAAATGCTGCGCCCGCCCATCGTTCCTCAAGGGAAAGACCTGACGCCGGAAGAACGGCGCGAGCGGCGGCGGCTGCGGCGGGAGAAGCAGCGTGAGGCCAATATCGTCCGCGCGGCGAAGATGCGCCGTGCCCGTCTCAAGCTTGAGTCCGAGGGCAAGATCAGTCGAGGCCGGCCGGGCCGAGCCCTCTATGTCGGCTGCTCAGGCTGGCGCTACTGGAAGTGGCGGGACAGCTTCTATTCTGAAGTACCTCAGCCGGAATGGTTCAGCCATTACCTCGCCTCCTTCGACACGGTCGAGATCAATGCATCGTTTTATTCATGGCCGACCGTTGCGGGCGTGCAGGCCTGGCGCCGCCAGCCCAGCGACGCAGACTTCGTATACACAGTAAAGGTCTGCGAGCTCATAACCCACGTCAAAAAGTTCAAAGACACTAAAGAGCTCATCCGGGACTTCGGAGTGATCGCCGATATTCTCGGGGAGAGGATGGGCTGCTTCCTGTTCCAGCTGCCGCCGAGCTTCCACTACACAAAGGCCCGGCTGAATTCGATTGTCAGCCAGTTGGATCCGGCCCGCCGCAACGTCGTCGAGTTTCGGCACAAGAGCTGGTGGAACGACGAGGTCTACCGTGCCTTCCGAAGCGCCGGCATTATCTTCTGCTCCTGCAGCGGTCCGCGCCTGCCGGATGAGCTCATCCGCACGGCCAATGAAGTTTACGTGCGCCTTCACGGGCCACAGCGTTGGTACCGGCACGATTACTCAGATGAGGAGCTGCGCGAATGGGCGAAGCGGATCAAGGCCAGCGGCGCAAAACATTCGTGGGTTTACTTCAACAACGACTATGACGCCCGCGCGCCAGCCAACGCAAAGACGCTCTATCGCTTGCTCTCCGCACCAACTCGCAAGCGGACGCCACGCGACAGGAACTCCCAGGATCGGTGACGCTTGTCCTGCTCCCGGCCTCCGCCGCGATGAAGGAGATTCAAACCGTGCTTGTCTGGTACGCCGCACTAACGCTGATGCTCGACGCAATGCAGGTCGTGGAAATTCGGCTCCGCCGGATGGCGGAGGGAGGAATTGTTCCTGATGACTAGCGAGAAATTGGATGCTGCAGCGGAGCCGCGCGCCATTTTCATCAGGGGCGGCAATTACGGTCAGGTTGTGGAACGCTAGCGTAAAATTGTGTCAGCAAGTATCGAGCGATTGTCGCCAGACGTTCGCCTCCGGGCAACCCGACAAGCTGTTATCGGCAACATTCAGCTAGGAACCGCGCTTCGGTTGTAATGTTGAAGCAGGCCTTTTTTCACATTCCAGGGGATCACCATGCCTGAGAAAGTCCTCAACAGTCTGTTCGTCGATACGCTCAAAGACATTTAGTACGCTGAAAAGCAGATCTACAAGTTGCTGCCAAAGATGCCAAAGCGGCTTCTTCCGACGAATTGCTGGCGGCTTTCGAAAAGCACCATGACGAAACCGAGGGCCAGATCGAGCGGCTCAAGCAAATCTTTGAGCTGCTCGGCAAGCCGGCGCGCGGCAAGAAGTGCGACGCCATCGAGGGCATCCTCGATGGCGGCAAGGAAGTCATGGAAGAATACGAGGATACGCCTGCCCTCGATGCTGGACTGCTAGCGGCCGCGCAAGCCGTGGAGCATTGAGGACCTGGGCCGACAAGCTCGGCCACAAGGATGCCGTCAAGCTTCTCGATGCGACGCTCGCCGAAGAGAAGAAGACCGACGCGCGCTGTCGAAGCTGGCGATCTCGGCTGTCAATGCCGAAGCCGCGTGAGGTCGTCATGAAGCAGTTCATGCTTGCAATGCTGCTGGCGACAGCCCTCACCGCCCCCGGGCTTCGCCCAGTCGATTGGAGAAAAGATCGGCGTCGACTCCGCTCTTGGTATCGCGCCCAAGACGGAGGACTTCGTCAAGGAAGCGGCGATGAGCGACATGCTGGAAATGGAGGCGGCGGAGATAGCCCAGCAGAAAGGTAATTCAGACGAGAAGAAATTCGCCGATCAGATGATTGCAGATCACACCAAGATTAGCAACGAGCTCAAGGAAATGGTGCCGGCCGATTCCGCGGCGGCTATTCCCGCCAAGCTCGATGACAGCTCGCAAAAGAAGCTGGACAAGCTGCGTGACACCAAGCCCGGAGACTTCGCGAGCGAGTATGATCCGATGCAGGTCAGCGCTCACAAGGATGCAGTATCACTCTTCCAGGGCTATTCGGAAGGTGGCGCCGATCCTAAGCTTAAGAATTGGGCAGGCAAGACCTTACCGGCGTTACAGCATCATCTCGGCATGGCCGAGGATCTGAACAAGAACCTCGGACCGCCGTCTTGCGCTCCTTCGTAACCATCTTGCTCTTTGGAGGACTTGGATATGAGGACCACGTTCGACTTCGCGCCCCTGTGGCGCTCTACTATCGGCTTCGACCACCTGGCCGGCCTCGTCGACAGCGCGTTGCGCCAGGCGACCGAGGACAACTACCCGCCCTACAACATCGAGCGCTCCGGCGAGGACCACTACCGGATCACGCTTGCCGTGGCGGGCTTCGGCGCCGACGACATTGCCGTGACCGCGGAGCAGAACGCGCTGACCATCGAAGGCAAGAAGCCCGAGAAGGCCGCCGGCGAATTCCTGTACCAGGGCATCGCAGCACGTCCGTTCCGCCGCATCTTCAATCTGGCCGACTTCGTCCAGGTGAAACAGGCATCCTTCCAGGACGGTCTTCTGATCATCGATCTCGTCCGCGAAGTGCCGGAGGCCATGAAGCCGCGCCGGATCCAAATCGCAGGCGCGACGGCTTCGCCCCAGATCGAGCAAAAGAAGGCAGCCTGATCGTTCTCATGCGATCGGCAAGCGGCGGCGGGCGCGCAAGCCCGCCGCCCATCACACCATCCCTTGAAAAGGAGCGTAAGGGAGACCACCGATGACCGATGCCAAAACCAATTCCGGCAATCTTAGTCCCCTCTTTCACCCCGCTGCGCACTACGGATCTCCTGACGACGTCCTGAACGACGCCGACCTCTCCACGTCGGAGAAGCGCATCATCCTGTCGTCTTGGGCGTCCGACATGTTCGCGGTCGAATCCTGCCCCAACCTGCGCGAGATACCTGGCATGGGGCATACGATCCGACTCGCCGATATCTTGGCGGCGCTGCGGCGCCTCGACGGCGAGGACGACGGTCCACCTCGCCCGGGCGGGGCGACGATGCGACTGCGGCGGCCTCGGGCCGCCGCGCTCATAGCGATGTCGACGGCCTCGACCGCGCGGGCTGTCTCCTGAGGGCCGGCTCGTGCTCAGACGGATCAACCCACGTTAATGCACGCGCTCTGAACCGCCCCAAGATCGCGTGGTTCCCTAAGTCGGCTGCACCGACAGCAACGTATCCTGCGCCCCAACGTTGTTCTTTGAAAGCGCGACTTGGATGCATCGCGCCCAACAATGGCAAGGCAGATGGCGCGCGTTCTGATTGGCACCTCCGGCTGGCACTACGCCTCCTGGCGAGGTCCGTTTTTTCCCGAAGGATTGCCGCTTAAGAAGCAGCTCCCCTACTATGCCGGGCGGTTTGAGACCACCGAGCTGAACGGCGTGTTCTACCGTACTCCTACGCCAGAGGCAGTGAAGGCATGGCGCGACCAGACCGGGCGCGACTTCGTCTTCGCTTGGAAGGCTTCGAAGTTTATCACGCACTGGAAGCGCCTGTCCGAACGCTCCGAGAACAGCCTCGAGCTGCTTGAAAGTCGCATTTCCCTTTTACGCGGCAAGGTCGGCCCGATCCTGTTTCAGCTTCCGCCGCAGTTTGAAGCGGACCCCGATCGGCTGGGATCCTTCCTCAAGCTTCTCTCCAGGAAGCGCCGCTACAGTTTCGAATTTCGGCATCCGAGCTGGTATCAGCCGCGCATTCTCCGGATGCTGTCTGACGAGAATATCTCACTCTGCCTGTCCGATCATCACGAGGCGCCGGCTCCGTGGAAGCGCACTGCGGACTTCGTCTATGTCCGCGGACATGGCCCAGGCGGACGCTATCACGGCCATTACTCGCAAGCCGCGCTCGCCCAGTGGGCCGGACGCCTCAAGTCGTGGAAGCGGCAAGGCTGTGACGTCTATGTTTATTTCGACAATGATCAGAAGAGTGCAGCGCCGGCCGACGCGCAGGCATTGAGAGAACTGCTGTAGCGGTTGGGCCAGAAGCCGCCAACATTCAGTCGCAGTATAACTGTGACGGAGGAACGTTTCGGGACGGTTTCGCTTGATGCCGTGAAAAGCCACACGATCAGTGTCCTGCGCCCCCTCCCGGAGGCTTGAACCGCACAATGCAGCTCATGGAAGCCGAGTCCGTCGCCCAACTGCCAGGGGGGGCCCAGTGGCAATACCAGCCGAAATGGGATGGATTCCGTTGTCTTTTGATCCGCGAACGCAGCCGAGTCAGCATGCAATCCAAAGCGGCCGCGATCTGGTTCGTTACTTCCCGGAAATTGCCGCAGCCGCGGCCGCCTTGTCGCCGAAGACGCTCACCCTGGATGGTGAGTTGATTATCGGGCTTGATGAGGGCTATTCGCTTGATGCGTTGCTTCAACGCATTGATCCGGCCGCCAGCCGGGTCAAGCACCTTGCCAAAGAAACTCCCGCAACCTTCATTGTTTTTGACCTGTTGCGATCGGGCGCGAGAGATCTTTCGGGTCTGCCGCTTATGAAGCGCCGCGCCGCCCTTGAAACACTTGCGGGAAAGGCCTTCCGGGCGAGCGGGCTTTTCCGGCTGACACCGGCAAGCCGAAACTATGCGGATGCCGAGGCCTGGCTCAACAGCGCAAATGAAGATCATGACGGCGTGGTCGCCAAGCGCCTCGACCTGCCCTATCGAGGCGGCACCCGAGACGGCATGCAGAAGATCAAGCTGCTGCGATCGGCTGATTGCGTTGTCGGCGGATTTCGCTATGCCGAGAAGAAGCAGGGCAATCGAAAAGTCGTTGGCTCATTGTTGCTCGGCCTCTACGACAAGGGTGGACTTCTGCACCATGTCGGATTTACGTCCGGCATCCGATCGTTCCATCGACTGGCTCTCACCGATCGGCTGGAGAAAATCGTCAGGTTGCAGAGCTTCATCGGCAATTCACCGGGCGGTCCAAGCCGCTGGTCGACAAAGCGATCGGCTGAATGGAAAGCCGTGCGTCCAACTTTCGTGGTCGAAGTATCCTATGACCATGTGACGGGCGACCGCTTTCGGCACGGCACGAAATTCATCCGGTGGCGTCCTGACAAGAAGCCCTCGCAATGTCGCATGGATCAGCTTCGGCAGAGGGCGGCCACACAAACCTTCCGAGCAGCGACGTAGCTCGGCGCTGGCCAGGACATCTCATCGACGTCCTGGCCTTGCTGGGTCAGTGAAGCCTTAGGACTGGCCGCCTTTACGTCCGGCTTCGCTGGCCTTCTCGCGATCGTTGGCGAAATTGCCCGGATTGTCCGTCGCGCTCCCACCCTGCTGGCCGGGCTTGCTTCCGCCCTGGGTCTGCTGTCCCTGCTGGCCGTGGCTTTGCTCGCCACCCTTCTTGCCGGCCTCAGACGCGCGCTGCGGATCGTTGGCGAAATTTCCGGAGCCACCACGTTGTTCGTCTGCCATCAATCTTCTCCTTGTTTGTTGCCCGGCCCATGAAGGCTAATGGCGAGATCAGAAGCTCGTTCCTGAGAGAAAGATTAAGGTTGGTCAGAGATTGTTGGCCAGCATGTTGCGCGTCGCCTGCCGCACGGCTTCGATGCCCGTGACGTTGTTCATCAAAACAATTTCGCCTTGCTGCTCATGTCGTATGGCATGCGCCATCAGACGCAGGCGGGGATCGCCGGACGAATGCCATTGGTTATCCGCCATCTGGACGGCGCCGGCATCAGACGGATAAACATCGCATCAAACTCACCATCGGCCGCGTTGCGCGCATCCGCCATTTGTGCCGACGTCAGATAGCCAGGCATGGCCACCCGCTCCTCGCTCGAGCAGAGCGCCATCGGCTCGCTGAACCACCCGCCGCCACCAACGATCGAAGATGCGGTTCTCGCCCTGCTGGCTGGCGATCATCAAGGCCGCGAGCGCGCGCAGGTGCGGGTCCTGCGCACGCTGCTAGCCGAGCTTAGCAAGCTCAATTCCTTGCTCATGATGCGTGACCATATGGCGGATATGGCGCTGATCACCGGCAACATCGCGGCTGAGGATTGGCAGCGGCCAACCCATCCCATCAATCACGGAAACAAGGCCGAACGTTGCAAGCACGAGAAGTGCTCCCGCTGCCCACCGTTTGGCAAAGCGCACCGCGGATGTTGGCGGCGCGCGCCCCAGCGGCCAACGCAGCCAGGCGAACAGGGGATAGATCAAAGCGGACGAGAGATGAACGAGAAAGCCGATCCAGTAGGGTTGCTGCAAAGTGAAGATCGCTGGAAGAACGGAAACAGCGGCACCAGTCCAAACCACTCGGTCGCCGAAGTAAACGCGGCCCAGGGTATCGCCAGCCAAAAGAGAGTGCCGGGCACAAGTCGGCTCGTCCAGCGCCCAAACAGACCGAAGAAGACCAGCGCCCAGGAAAAGTCCGCCCATTGATGAAAGGCGATGCCAAGGGCAATCGCGTGAACCGAAGGCGACGCGCTCAGCATGGCGTCGCGACCTGGAATGGCAGCGACCGTCATCCAGTCGACCGCCGCGTCCCGTCCCAACTGTGACGCCGCAAGCTGGCTGATGAGCGTCGAAACGTGCTGCTGACAAGCCCGAGTTGAGCGGCCGCCAGCCAATTCGACTTCGACTCTTTCGCGGCGCCCTCTCCCATCAGCCGAACGGCTTCATCACGACTTTGATGCAGCCATCCTGTTTGGCGCGGAACATCTTGTAGAGATCGGGCCCTTCCTCAAGCGTCGCTCGATGGGTGATAACGAAGCTTGGATCGATCTCGCCCTTTTCGATGCGTTGCAAAAGCTTGGGCAGGTAATGCTGAACAGGGGTCTGGGCCATGCGGAAGGTTAGTCCGCGATTGATGGCACTGCCCATCGGGATGTTGTCGAGCACGCCGCCATAGACGCCGACAATCGAGACAGTACCGAAGTTGCGGCAGCATTGGATGGCCTGCCGCAAAACATGCGGGCGATCGGTTCCCATGAAGGTCGCGACCTTGATGCGATCGATCACAGAATCCTTGCTTGCCATGGTCTCAGGCTCGGTGCCGACCGCATCGATGCAGGCATCGGCGCCGCGCCCTTGCGTGAGTTGCTGGATGCGCTCGTAGACATCCTCTTTCATAAAATCGAGCGTGATGGCGCCCGATTGCATGGCGAGGGTCAATCGCTCGGGCACCGTGTCGATGGCGATCACCCGTTCGGCGCCCAGCAGAAATGCGCTCTTGATGGCAAACTGGCCGACTGGTCCGCAGCCCCAGACGGCGACTGTCTCGCCGCCTTTGAGGTTGCAAAATTCCGCGGCCATATAGCCGGTCGGGAAAATATCCGAGAGAAACAAGACCTGTTCGTCCGTGAGCCCCTCCGGGACCTTATAAGGCCCGACATCCGCGTACGGTACGCGCATATACTCGGCCTGGCCGCCGGCAAAGCCGCCCAACATGTGCGAATAGCCGAACAGGCCAGCGGGCGAATGCCCCCACATTTTCTCAGCCTCTTGGGCGTTGGGGTTGGAGCGCTCGCAACCGGAGTAGAAGCCGTTCTTGCAGAAAAAGCATTCGCCACAGGCAATGGTGAAGGGCACCACCACGCGGTCGCCGACCTTGAGCTTGCTATTGTCCTTGCCGACCTCGACAACCTCGCCCATTGTCTCGTGGCCAAGCACATCGCCTTTCTCCATGGTGGGCATGATGCCGTCGAACAGATGAAGGTCCGAGCCGCAGATCGCGCAGGCCGTCACCTTGATGATCGCGTCACGTCCGTCCTGGATCTTGGGATCGGGAACGGATTCACAGCGGATGTCGCTCTTGCCGTGCCAGGTGAGGGCTTTCATGCTCCGCTCCAAAGGTTGCGCGACCAGACCAAGCATCAATCTTGCGGCTGGTTCCTAACCGCTTAGGAACGCTCTCGCCTGTGCCCCATTAGGCTCAGAGCCACGTAAAAAAACCGAGAGGGAATGCGCCCATGGCCGGACAGTTTGCGATTGTGACGGGTGCCTCGACCGGCATCGGCTTTGAGCTTGCCCGGCTCTGCGCCTCCAAAGGATATGACCTTCTCGTCGCCGCGGATGAACCCGAGATCGAGGCCGCCGCGGAGGCGCTGCGCAAAGAAGTCAACAGCATCGCCGTTGTGGCGTTGCACGCCGATCTAGCTACCATTGAAGGCGTCGACAAGCTCTACGAGGTTGCACAAGGTCGCAAGGTCGACGTGCTGATGGCCAATGCCGGCCGCGGCCTGGGCCATGCTTTCCTGGATCAGGAGTGGGCGCGTGTCCGTCAGGTGATCGACACCAACGTCATGGGGACGACCTACCTGCTCCATCGGGTTGGCCAGGACATGCGCCGGCGCAATGAGGGACAGATCCTTATTACCGGTTCGATCGCGGGCTTCACCCCGGGGAGCTTCCAGGCCGTCTACAACGCCTCGAAGTCGTACCTGAACTCCCTCTCTTTTGCGCTGCGCGAGGAACTGCGCGACACGAAAGTGACGGTCACCTGCCTGATGCCGGGCGCCACCGAGACCGAGTTCTTCGCACGCGCAGATATGCTCGACACCAAAGTGGGCTCTGAGGACAAGGACGATGCGGCGATGGTCGCCCGCAAGGGTTTCGAGGCGATGATGGCGGGCGAAGGCGACGTTGTGACAGGTCTCAAGAACAAGATTCAGTCCGCAGTCGCCAATGTGATGCCGGCCGAAATGCTCGCCAAGCAGCATCGCAAACAGGCGGAGCCGGGCACCGCAAAATCCTGAGGGCGCCTCAAGCTGTCATTGATCCGTTCCCCTCATAGCGGATCGCTGTCGCGCCATGCATCCGAGGGCAACGCAGAGAATGCGTGAGGCGGCTAGCACGCCCAGGCCTCGTACATCCGCATCCGGCACCAGTTCCACGAGATCAAAACCAACGATCCGCGCCCGCTGCGTGACGCCATGCAACAGCTCGACGATATCGAGATAGCCGAGACCGCCCGGCTGTGGGACCAGCACTGCTGGAATGACAGCCGGGTCGAGCCCGTCGCAATCGAGGGTGACGATGCAGTGGCTGCCCGGCGTGATGTGGTCGATGACCGGCTGCACGCCGTGTCGGCGCACGGTCGCCGCACTGAATAGTGTCACGCCCCAAGCTTGGGCGTCGGCAAGATCCCGTTCCCGCGAACCACCAATGCCGCGCTGTCCAACCTGAATGATCTGCTTCACGCACGACATTTCGCTGGCGCGGCGCATGGTACTGGAGAATGTATGCTTGAGGCCATCCCGTTCGTCACGCCAGTCGAGATGCGCATCGATTTGCAGGATGGTGACGGGGCCAAACCGCTCGAACCCCGCGAAGAATGGAATGGGAACCGAGTCATCCCCGCCGAGCAGCAGGGGCACGGCGCCCGCCTTCAGAATGCTCGCGGTTGTGGATGTGATCAGCGAGCGGTTCTTCTGCGGTGTTGCCGGATCGGTTGGAAGGTCGCCAAGATCAACCGCCCGCAATCCTTCCGGGATCAAAGGGCCGTCCTGATCGAAATCCCACCGCAAGGGATCACGCGCAATTTGCCGGGTACTTTCCCGTAGAGCCGAAGGAGCCCGTGCGGCATGGCTGGTCGCGCCCGGAACATGCGGCGTCGCGTCCGGCGCACCAAAGATCACGACATCCGCGCTTGAGACCATGTCGGGCGCGGCCGCAGGAAGGCCTAGAAAGGTCGCAGGGGCGACAGGTTGTGTCATGGCGTGTGTGGAAGGCCTAAATTCCTATTGGTATTGGCAACGGCAATTGCACGTCCGCGAAGCGTCCTTCATAGCGGTCGGTAAAAGCGTGCAATGCCTCCGGTATATCGCGGAGCTGGAGATCGCAGCGCCGCCGCAATTCGTGAACCACCTCGGCCGACGCATCGCGCACCCAGCCTTGAGCGATATTGAAGACCGAGACCCGGCGCGGGCATTGATAGTTTCCCTCCAGCAGATCGATCACAACGGCTTCGAAGTCGTTGCCAAGGACGGGCGCCTCGCACCAAACAGGGCCCGAGGCGCCACGATCGTCTTCAACGAGATAGATGTCCTGCTCGTCATGCCGAGCGACGATGGACGACATCAGCAACGCCTCCGACTACAGCAAGGCACGGCGGCTGACGCACGCAGTTACAGTGGCATTGCCCGGGACCGCCCTCATCCGCCTACTGTTCGGTCTGTTCGACGGCGGCCGGCATCTTGGCGACGGACATCAGGGACCGCGCGACTTGGTTGAGCAATTGGTCAGCGTTTTCCTCCTCTGCCAGTGACTTCGATAGGAGGCTGACCACGGCGCTATGGCGTAGCTGCTGGGCGAGGTTGCGCGCTGTCGTGTAGCCGGCAATCTCATAATGCTCGACCCGCTGCGCCGCGCCGATCAGGGCGAGGTCGGCCGCGGCGTCTTCCTTCTCCTCGCCCTCGGTCATGACTTCCTGACCTTCTTCGACAAGACCCATCATGCCCTTGCAGGGCTTGGCGCGCGCGGACTTGCCGAGCAACTCAAAGCATTCATTGATGCGCTCGATCTGGGTTTCGGTCTCGCCGAGATGCAGCTCGAACAGCTCACGCAACTGGTCGAACCGCGCCGCTTCCGCCATCTTGGGAAGCGCCTTCGTCAACTGCTTTTCGGCGTGAAGGATGTCGCGGAGCTCGTCGATCAGCAGGTCGCCAAGACCGGCCTCGTCGACCGGCGGTGAGCTTTCGGTGACGATAGCCGACGCGGGTCCTGGTTCCCCGGCCTGAATGGCCGGCGATTCCGTAAAGACCCATTCGCCGCCCTCGTTCCAGGGCCCGCGGGTGTCGATCTCACCATGATCGCCAGTGCCCGTGGAGTCGTTGAAGAACTGGTCGACGAGACCCGGTGTAGGCGCGATGCGGCCAATGCTGAAGGCCGGCTTGCTCATGCTCTCGAGGGCGAGCGAGAATGCCTTCATATGGGTGATTTCGCGGGTCATGAGGAACTGCAAAGCGTCCTTAGTGCCGGCGTCGTCAGTAAAGTTGATCAGGCGCTCGTAGACGATCTTCGCCCGCGCTTCGGCGGCGATATTGCTGCGCAGATCCACGTCCAGTTCGCCCGTGATCTTCAGGTAATCGGCGGTCCAGGCATTGCCTTGCGAATTGAAGAGGTTGACGCCGCCCCCACCCGCGATCGCGATCAGCGGATCGGCCTCGGCCGCCTGGCGATCAAACTTCGCCGGCTTGAGATGCATGCGGGCCAGCGTACCGACGACTTCCAGATGGCTCAGCTCTTCGGTGCCGATATCCATCAGGAGGTCCTTGCGATCGGGGTCCTCGCAATTGAGGCCCTGGATCGAATACTGCATCGCGGCTGCAAGTTCGCCGTTGGCGCCGCCGAACTGTTCAAGAAGCATATTGCCAAAGCGCGGGTCCGGCTCATCGACGCGGACGGTGAACATCAACTTCTTGACGTGGTGATACATGGAAGAGCCTCGGGCTTGAAGGGAGATGACTCCCGAACAGCCAGGCGCTGCGGTTGTTCCTATCTACTGAAGTGTCGCGGCATCGACGCTGGACGCGCAGAAGCTAGGCTGGCCGCGCCAACGATGCACGGACCACGCTCGTCAGGGAAGCCATGGTATAAGGCTTCGAGAGCCAACCAAGCGGCGCGAACGGCTCGGCCCGCGTGCGGGTCAAAAGATCATCATGGGCCGTAGCGAAGACGCAGCGCAAGCCGAGCTCGCGAAAGAGATCACCGGCCGCCTCAACGCCGTCGCGTCGGCCGGCCAGACGTATATCCATGATAGCAAGGGCCGGCTTCTGTTCCTTTGCCATCGTCAAGGCTTCCTCGGCGGTGGTTGCAATGCCGGTCACCCGAAAGCCAGCATCGAGCAACGCGGCTTCAGCCTGCATGGCGATCAGAAAATCGTCTTCGACGATCAGGACCGCGCGGGACTGATCAACGTGATCGTTCGGTTCGTCGGCGGCGGGCGCCACTTTATTATCAGGCGAACGATCGGTCGGATCGGCCAGCTCATGGCTTTCGGACATGCTCGCCTGTGTCATCATGGACCTCGCGATGCGCCGAAACGAAGCGTAGCGCGCGAAGGCAATCGGCTCACGGTAAACTCGGCATGGAGCTGGCGGGCAAGGCCAAGTATCAGACGCAGGCCCGACGACGTTTGTCGCACTGCATTCAAGTCAAATCCGGGCCCGTCATCCTCGATATGAAGCTCGAACTGTCCATCATGCTCAACAAGGCTGACGCGAATACTGTCAGCGGCCGGATCGCTGATCCCGTGCTTGGCTGCGTTGGTCAGCAATTCATTGAGGATCAGGGCGAGCGGCATGGCAATATCATTGGACAGAGCACCGGTTGCCTGCGTACGCGTGATCTTGATTCTCGCTGGCAGCGTCTGCTGGATCGTTTCGACCACTGCGCCAAGAAACTCATCCGCCGCGAAGCTGGTCGCGTCGGTGGTGCCATAGAGAACACGCTGGGCAGCGGCCATGGCGGCAATCCGGCTACAGGCATCGTCGAGCACACGTCGGGCCTCCTCGCTCCGGGCGCTGCGGGCCGCCGTGTACAGGAGCCCCTGGAGCATCTGCATGTTGTTCTTGGTGCGGTGATTGAGCTCATTGAGTAGCAGGCGCTGCTGGGTCTCTGCCTGCTTTCGCTCGCTCAAATCGACCAGCATGTTGATGGCGCCGGTGACCCGGCCGGATGCATCGAACAGGGGCGTCGGGAACGGGATGAACGGAACGCGTGTGCCATCCGGCCGCTCGGCAATAGCCTCGACCCCGCGCACCGGACGGCCTTCCTTGAGGGCGACGGCCATCGGGCAGTGGTCATGCGGCAACGGCGTGCCGTCGGGGAGATAGAGCTTCCAGGTCACGCACCATTCGTCGCTGCCGAGCAACGGTGTCCGGCCGGCGAATTCGACGGCAGTCTGGTTGAAATAGGTGATCTTTCCGTCGGCGTCGGTCGTGTAGATGGCGGCCGGGATCGCGTCGAGCAATTCCTGCAACCGCTGTTCGCTCTCCCGCAATCTCCTTTCGGCAAGCTTGCGCTCAGTGATATCGCGGGCGATCTTCGAGGCGCCAAGGACGCGACCCATGCGATCGCGGATCGGCGAGATTGTCAGCGAAATGTCGACCAGACTGCCATCCTTGCGGCGACGCACGGTCTCGAAATGATCCACCCGCTCGCCGGCTTTGATCTTGGCCAGAATGCGCGGCTCCTCATCCTGCCGGTCGGACGGGATAAGCATCGTGATCGATCGGCCGACAGCCTCATCTCGGCTGTAGCCGAACAGACGCCGAGCACCGTCATTCCAAGTCTGAATAATGCCATCGAGATTCTTACTGACGATGGCATCGGCTGACGATTCAACGATGGCCGCCAGCTGCTGGGCATCGCGCTCGGCCAGGCGGCGGGCCTCATCGCCGGCAAGGCGCGCAAGGGCAAAGCCGAGCAGGCGTGCCAGCGTGAGCGCCGTATCGAGCTCGGATGGCGTGAAGTGATGGGGCTCACCATGGTAGGCCATGAACTTGCCGGCAAGCCGGCCATCCTGGACAATGGGCGTAAAGGCCGTGGCTTGAATGCCTTCGTTGAGGATTGTCTGTTTCAGATCATCCGGCAGGTCGCTGCGGGCAACGTCTTCGATGCAAACAGGCGCCGGCCTTGTCTCATTGCGGTCCCACGGGGAATGTCCTTCCACCGCCTTTCGGTAGGCTTCCGAAAGGTCGCGCCAAGCCGCGAACCGCATGATGTCGGCCTGGTCATAGAGTAGGATCGAGGCCCGCGTACAGCCCAGCGCGCGCGTGATGGCATCAAGCGCGGCCTGGTGTATTTGCTCGGCCGATTGGCAGTGCTGAAGTCGCTCCGAGAAAGCGAACAAGGCGGCTTGCTCTTCCATGCGCCAAGCGAGCGCCTGTTCGGCGCGCTTGCGGTCCGTAATATCGTGCTGCACACGGACGGCGTAAAGAAACTTGCCGGCCGCGTCACGAATGCTCGATGACGTGACGGCCGCCCAGATATGTCCGCCATCCTTGCAATAAATTCGTTTCTCAATGCTGTAGCGATCGAATTCGCCCGCGATCTGGCGGCTGAATTGCGCGCGGTCCTCGGCAATATCTTCGGGCAGCGTCTCCTCGAAGATCGTTCGTCCCAAAAGCTCGGAAGCCGTATATCCGGTCAGCCGGCAAAGCTGCTGGTTGACCCGTAGCATGCGGCCGTCGCGATCGATTTCGACGATGCCGGCGCCGACATGCTCATAGGTGGCGGCAAGTCGTTCGTCGCGGGCCCGCATCCAGTCGTCGGAACGGGCGTCGGACATTTCGAGTCGGCCGCCGATGCGCTCGTGAAAGCAGTTGATGGCCCCGGCCAGGACACCGTCCTCATCGAAGACCGGCGCAATATGGATGGTGACCCAGACGTGTGAGCCATCGGGCCTTTCCAAGCGACCTTCGAGGCCACGGACCGGAGTTCCGGTCCGCAGCACTTCGGCCGTTGGCGTCAGCTCGCGCGAGATCGGCCGTCCATCAAGGAAGAGCTTGTAGGAGCCGCAGAAGAGTTCGCTATCATCACCAACCCGCGGTGCGCGGCCCCACAAGTCCGCCGCGCGTGAATTGAACCAAAGAATGCGACCCTCCGCGTCACAGGCGTGGATCGCGATGGGAAGCTGCGCGAGGAAACCGGGTGACGGGCTTTGCAAACCGAGCTCTGCGAGCGGCTCGAGACTGTCAAGATCGACCGCCGTCTCCTGAATATTCATAGGCCTCATCCCCCGCGCCAGGACCAAGAGGGGTGCGGCACCATTGTTTTTCCTGCCCCTGGGTCGCCTTGGCCGGTTGGTTCCCGACTCCGCGAAACATGCCTAAACGCCCGGCCGAGACCAGAAGTTCCTAAATCGGGTCTTCCGTACGGCACACGCGAGGACAGACCATTACGCCACGATAAGCGGAGTCGTTGGGGCTTGCTCTCCGTCCTTCGTCTCAGGCGCCGAAGCAAGCTTCCGGCGATGGTTCACTTCACCACAACAGCTTCATGGTGAAGGACAGAACGGTGGAGGAACGACTGGGCATCCATGAGCTTGGCTTGTTGGATATGCCGGAGGAGGATCAGATGGACAGCGAAGACGCCTTGGCAAAAGTGAAGGACGTTTCGGAAGGCGTGCGTGAGACCGCCCGCACGGTGCGGCAAAGCTTGGAAGAAGGGCAGCCGCCGGGCCAGGCGCCCGCCTTTCTGCGCGACGTGGTGCGAGAGGCCCCGCTGCCCTCGCTACTCGTCGCCTTCATGCTAGGCTGCCTGATCGCGCGCCGTTAGCCAGGAATATCGCGGTCAATCGCAAGATCATCGAGCAGGGGCGAAGAGCCTCCGGCAAGCAACGCAGCCAGAAGTTCCGCCGCGAGGAAGCTAAAGGTAATCCCGTTGCCGCCATAGCCAAAGGCGGCGAAGATATTCTTGCAGCCGGGCACCGCGCCGATTAACGGCAGGCCGTCTTGGGTGGTATCGAAAGCGCCCGACCAGGTGAAGTCGACCCGGTCCGAGGCCTGCGGCCAAAGGGCCTTCAGATAATCCTTGAGCGCCGCAACCTTTGCCGGCGTGGCGTCATTACGAGCGTCAGGCTCAATCAGCGCATGATCATCCTCGCCACCAAGGATGATGCGGCCATTAGCGGTAATGATAGTCCCGGCTCGCTTCCCAGATCAGCGCCTGTTCGGGCCACAGATTGCCTGGCTGCCGCCGGGTCGCGATAGCCCAACTGGAGGGTGGTCGGGCTTTGAGCTTCACGATGTCGGGTACCACGTAGCCAGTCGCGAGCACGACATGGCGCGCCTCGATCGAAAGCCCGTTTTCGAGGCCGACGGTTACGCTTCGGGCCGCGCTATCAAAGGCAACCGCATTGGCCTTGAGAAGGCGTGCACCGCGCTGGACGGAGATATCGAGCAGGCCATGCGTGAGCAGCACGGGATCGGCATCAGCCGCGTCCCTTGACAAAAGGGCGCCCGCCCGCGCGATCCTGAAGCGCTTCAGCAGCGCAGCATGATCGAGATAGCGGGATGGCAGATCGGCGCGGCTCCTCAGCGCATATTCATCCTGAACAAGCTTCGGACTGTCATCGACGGCGAGATATAGCGAAAGACGGGACCGCATCTGGCAGGCAATTCCATGCTGCTTGACCAGGGACAGCAGGCCTCGCGCGGCATCGTGACTGGCCCGATAGCAACGCACCGCTTTCTCGAAGCCATAGAGCTGCGCAAGTGCAAACAGCGGCCGGTCGATCTCCCAGAGCAGCATCGCGGTGCTGGCGACCGTGCTGCCGAGACTCGGAAGCTCGCGATCGATAATGACAACCTTTCGGCCTTGCCGTGTCAGGCGCTCGGCCACCAGCGCACCGGTTATGCCGGCGCCGATGATCAACACCTCGCATCGAAAGCTGTCAGCGATCGGCTCAATCGGCTGCGGTGGCAGGACGGCCCACGGTGTACGCGGGCTGCGCAGATCGTCCTGCTCGATGTCATCGTCTTTGAAGATAGAACGCTCCCAGGTGCCTTGACCCGCTAGACCTTCACCGGGCGCAAGGCCGACACGGCCGGTGCATTGATCGGCTGTCCGTTGGGGGCAAAGATCGAACCGTGGCACGGGCAGTCCCAGCAGCTCTCAAAGCTGTTCCAGTGCAGATGACAGCCGATAACTGGCCGAATGAAGATGCAGTTCGCCGGCCTTGTCCTTGTAGGCGGCGATCTTTTCGAGTCTCCGCCGCAGGATAGCGCCATCACCCGGCTCAAGCTCTTCGAGGGAAGCGATTTCACCCGGTGCCACATATTCCGCGAGATTTTGCAGGATCGTCATGTTCTCGCGTAGGAAGTTCCGCGCCGCTGCGAGCGGCTTGCGATCCGGCGCATAGACGGGCTTCCAGGGATGATCTTCGCCCAGAATGAGCGCCGTGTTCAGCATCGCGCCCATCACGCCATGGGTCAGACCCTGGCCTGAATCTCCCATCGCGAGGTAGATGCGCTCGCTGCCGGGCTCGCGGCCGATGAAGCCGGCATAGTCGATCGTATCGAGAACCTGACCCGACCAACGATGGGTGATGCGGCCCAAAGCCGGGATCAGGTCGCGTGCCCAGCTTTCCAGCCGGGCAAAGCGTTTGTCGGCGTCGTTGGCCTCGCCGCTTTTATGGTCTTCGCCGCCGACAAGGACGAAATCATGATCGTCTGGGCCGGTTTGCAGCCGTACATAGTGGTAGGGATCTTCGGTGTCCCAATAGAGCGCATCGGGAAGTTCGCCCCGTTCAATGTCGAAAGCGACGACATACGTGCGATAGGGAGCCACCTTCGTGTGCAGTTGAAACCGATCGGCGATGGATGCGTTGGTCGCGATCACGGCGTGGCTGGCCGTGACCTGCCCTTGCGATGTTCGCAGCGTGACGGCGCCGTCCTGCTCGGCAACTTCTTCCACTGGACTGTTGGCAAAGAAACGAACGCCGCCGCTCTCGCAAACGGCCGCAAGTCCGGCGAGATATTTAAGGGGGTGGAATTTTGCTTGGCGTGGATATCGAAGGACATGCCGGTTCTCGCAGCCTTTGAGCGGCACGCCGACCAGCCGATGAACGGGAGCGCCGACCTCGCGCACCGCTTCCAGCTCCGCATCGAATATATCGGCCGGCATGCCGTTGCCTTGAAACAGATAGCCGTCAAGACGGAGGAAATCGCACGCGATCCTCTCGCTGGCCTGGATGTCCTCAATGCGATCGACGGCGGCGGCCTGGCTTTCGTAGAACAGCTTGGCGGCATCGGCGCCGCGCAGCTTCTTGAATTCGCTCATCAGATCATCACAAAGCGGCGCAAGGTGCGCCGACCGTGCGCGCCGTCATACCGCTTGCGATGCCTTTGCGATCAATGACGACGACTGACCGGCCGCGCTTCATGAGTTCGTGCGCCGTCGAGAGCCCGGCGATGCCGGAGCCGACCACGGCGGCATCGCAGTGCACATCACCTCCAAGCGCCCCCGCCTCCGGCAGGATCTCGGTCTCCGTCCAGAGCGAGGTGCTGACCATGTTGAACTCCACCCAAAGAGGCAAAACGCGGCCTGTTCGCGCGAGTTCCTGCGGACGCGCAATACGCCATGTCATCATCTTCCCGGCCGGCTGCGGCGTTGTCGCATAGGAACCGGCACGCTGAGCGTGCGTTTCCCCCGCTTTGGAGCAAGGAGTAAGCCATGGGACTATTCACCAAAGACATCAAGACGATGGACGACCTGCTGCTGCATGGCTTGCAGGACATCTATTATGCCGAACAGCAGATCACCAAGGCCTTGCCGAAAATGATCGACAAGGCCACCAACCGTGATCTGGCCACTGGCCTTAAAAATCATCTCGAGGAAACCAACAAGCAGATCGAACGGCTTGAGAAGGTCTTCGAGAAACTCGGCCAATCGCCAAGCGGCACGCAATGCCCGGCCATCGACGGCATCATCAAGGAAGCCGACGAAACGGCCGGCGAGATCGAAGACAAGACGGTGCTGGATGTGGCGATCGTAGCCAACGCGCAGGCCGTCGAGCACTACGAGATTTGCCGCTATGGCACCTTGATCGCTTGGGCGGAAGAGCTCGGCCACGACGACATCGTGCGCTTCCTGACGACGAACCTCAACGAAGAGAAGGCGGCGAACACCAAGCTCAACACAGTCGCGTTGCGCAAGGGCGTCAACAAGAAGGCCTCCACCGCCGCATGATCCGGCAGGGCCCGACGGATCGTTTTCCATCGGGCCTGCTACTCCTTTCGAGGCCAAGTCATCCGTCATGACCAATCTGACAAAACTGCCGAGTTGGGCTGACGATAACAACATCTTCGCCGTGGTCGAAACGCCGCGCGGCAGTTCGTGCAAGCTCGAATTCGATCCTAAGCTCGGTGCTTTTGCTCTTGCGAAGCCGTTGATGGCGGGCCTGACCTATCCCTACGATTGGGGTTTCATTCCCTCGACCAAGGCCGAGGATGGCGATCCACTGGATGTGCTGATCCTGCACGACGCGCAAACCTATCCCGGTGTTGTGCTACGCTGCCGGCCGATCGGCATTCTCGAAGTCGAGCAGAAGAAAAAGGGAAAGAGCGAGCGAAACGACCGCATTTTTGCGGTACCGGACCGGTCACCGCTCGAAACGGATCTCATGGATATCCGCAATCTTCCATCGCATGCGCGCGATGATCTCGAACAGTTCTTCCGGGCAACGAATGCCCTGGAGAACAAGGATCTGAAGTTTCTCGGCTGGCATGGGCCAAACCGTGCGACCAAGGCCATCAAACGGCTGGCCCGCTGAGCTGCACTCTCAGTCCATAGCCATTGCACTCATCACTGGGGACTAGAACGTGTATCTTGCTGATCCGTCGCGCGGCTAAGCTGTGTGGCGACACATTTCGATGGCGCGGGCAAATTCCAAGGTACAGCTCCGCGCATCCGACCTGGCACGCGCTGAATAGTATTTACCGCATAGGAACGCCGCCAGATGTTGCATGGTTGATGGCGTGGAGAACCCTTGATCGATGCGCCGCACCAGAACTCAGCTGAAGCAACAGATGTCCGACCGATTCCGCCGACGCAGTTGGCGGCTGAGTACTGAGGAAGACGACGAAGGCATCGAGGATTGGATGGTCGGTGGGGGTGGTGACAGCCCGACTTGACAACGTCTGTCGTTATCCGAACACGGAAAGGAAGAAACCCATCGCAAAGAAAGCAAAGAAGAAGCGTCGCACCTCGAAGAGCTCGGGCTCGGACGTCAAGAGCGAGATGCGACGGTACAAGAAGGGGACCGCCAAAAGCGGCCGTGGTGGAAAGGGCGGCAAGGTGAAAAGCAAGAAGCAGGCAATCGCGATTGGCCTCTCCAAGGCCCGCAAAAAAGGCAAGAAAGTCCCCAAGAAAAAGAAGTAACGGGGCAATATTCAGGCACTGCGCAGTCACGCGTCATTCGGGCCGTCGCGACGTTCCCTGCTACGCGTGGCGCCAAGTTTCCAGGCATATGGCTCAAAACTTCAGGGTCGTTCGCAGGCCAAGCACTGTCGCATTGTGAAGCGCCTTGCCGGGCATTGCACTGGAAGGGCTGGTGGCACCTCCACCCGGATGGATGAGGTATTGAAGATTGGGCTGTAACGTCCACCCGTCCCCGATCTGATATTGATACACGGCCGTCAGAAGGCCTTCAAAACTTCGCATCGGCCAGGATGGATCGACAAATGTGCGATAATCCGCATCGAGCGCCTGTGCGCGCTTCGATACATGTGCGTAGCCGGCTGCAATTCCGAACTTGTCGTCGGGACGGCGGTCGTCGAGTCCGATGAATTCGATGCCGGCGTCGGCGTAGCGATCAATAAGATTGCGGTCGGCAGGCGCACCCGAGATACGCGCAAAGATGCCAATGCCACGGTCGTCGCTTTTCGGCACACGATAGAGCTTCTGCTCGAATACCATCCAGCCGCCGACATCACCGGGCAAGAGCAGAGGTTCGCCGCTGCTAACGGGTGAAGCGAGTGAGACGCCATTGGACGCCAATCTCTGATCGGCGAATGACCCAAGCCAGCCGCCAAACTTGATCTAGCCGGCCGGGTTCGGATCGCCCTTTGTGTTATTCCAGGCATACTGGATCTGGCCGAGCAGGAGGGGCGGATCGTTGACGCGGAAGTTGACGCCATAGCGGTTACGCTCCTGCGGATCCGCGGGGCCGGGCCCAGCCTGATCGCCATCGAAGATGCCGCCAAGAACGGACAACTGCTCAGTGACATTCACCAGAAGCCGGGCCCCCATGGCAGCCAAGGGAGGCGACGGACCGCCGCTTGGCAGATCAAGCGAGGTGATAGCCGGCCAGCCCATCGAGGCGTTTGTCAGCACGTCGGTGTATTTGGTATTGAAGAACTCGCTGTCGGCCGCGAGTTGCCCCACTTTGATTGAGACTTTCTTGTTGCCCCACTGCTTTTCAAAATACGCCTCGTAAAGACGCGTGGACGGCAACGCCTCGATCCCGCTGACCACAAAGTAATTCTGTAGACTGCCGCGCGACAACCCGCCGCCATGGATTTGGAACATGTGGCATGGAATGTCAGCTGATCGAGGCCGGCGAGCTTTTGCAGGTCTAGGTCCACGGCGAGGTTCAACCGACCTTCGTAGACCGAACCCTGTTTCAGTCCGCCGGAAGGGCTGCCCAGCACTTCGCCGATATAGGTGGCTGCGAATTTGACGCCGTATTTTTGGAAAGGGTTGGGAAGGAGACCCAGCGTCTTTTCCTCCACGGTACTTTCGCCCGTATCGGGATCGGCCGGCTTATCGTCGTCGGTCTTCTTGTTTTCCTGGGCGGCCGCTGCCCCGCCGCCAGCAGCGCGGCGGCGAGAAGCAATTGGTAAAGGCGCCTTTTGGTACGGCTCACAGTTTCGATCCTGATTGGCGGAACGCCCACCCATCGGGCCATGTGATCGGCTTCAATTCAAGCCCGTTGATCGAAGTGTTTGCTTTGCAAGCACAAGTCTAACCTATGTTAAGCGCGCCCTAGAAGTTCCATCATCCTACGCGCTCAGTCATTGACCCCCCAACTCGCTAGAATGCGGTCCACCGATGCCACCTCGATCTGCAGGCTGAAGCGCTTGGTATAGAGCTCGATCAGCGCGTCGTGGCTCTCATCGGATGAGCTGCATAGCGCGTCTTCGGCAAGGATCACGCGGTAGCCAATATCGACCGCAGCAAGCACGGTGGCCAGCACACAAACATCAGTCTCGCCGCCGGAAACGATCAGCGTATCCACCTGATGCCCATCAAGGAAGCCTTGCAGCCGCCCATTGGCGAAAGCGCAGTAGGTTTGGCGGTCGATGACAGTGGCAGGCGGCACGAAGCGTAGCAGGGCCGGCATCAGCTCCAGCAGCGCCGGATCGATCCTATCACGTGTTACGCATTCCCATTTCTCGTAATAGGCCTTCCAGACGCCGCGCGCCTCGGCCTTGTTGCGGACGGGTATGAATCGCGTGAAGACGGTACGCTGCGGCGCGTGTGCAATCAGCCTGACCGCCTCGGGTAGCGCTCGCTCAAGCCAAGGCGTTGCCCATGGAGCACCGGGCGCGAACAATCCTTGCATATCGATGCAGAGATGGACGGCATGCGGGCCAGGCGGTGAGAGCAGTTGCCCCATGACTAGCGCGACCTTCCGAAGCCGGTCAGCCGCCGCATCAGGCGCACGAGGACCGCGCCGATCGCCAGACCCGCGATCACGTCGCTTGCCCAGTGCGCGAGCAAAACGATGCGCGTCGAGACGAGAACGGCACCAATGGCCCAGACAAGGCTTCTCTTGGCTGGCGGCAACTCCGTTGCGGCGGAAGCAAGGGCGCCGACATGCACAGCGTGACCCGAGGGAAACGCATCAAGCGCGTTGCCCGAGAGCGGAATACCATGCAGATGGCCGCGCATGGTACGGCGATCGGGCCGCACCTGATCGAACTGCGTTTTCAAAAGATGAGGCAACACGACCGCGGCAAGCGTTGTCAGAAGAACATGGTCGCTTGCCCGTCGCTGCGCTAGCGGCTTGGAGCGCGACCAGAGCCACCATCCGACGGCAAGCGCCGTCAGGACGTGTCCATCGGCTCCCCAAGTGATGATCGAAGATATGTCTTCGGGCACGGGCCTGGTGTTACGCGCGATCGCACGCGCGAGCGCGGTGTCGGCGGGGAGAGGGTGCACGCGTGTTGTCATCGATCGCTTTGACCTCCTTTCCCGATTGACCTGCCGCAAGCTCCATAAAATAGCGATTGGCAAGCGGAGCCGGTCGTCTCGGTCTCTCAATCAACGGCCGCGAAAACCGTTCCCAGCGAGGAACTGTGCGGCGGACGGTGGCGTTGAAAGCATGGAACAGAATTGGAGGAAAGAGCCATGGGTTTTGGACGAGGCGCATTGTTGTGGTTGCTGGGTATCCCGCTGCCGATCATTCTGCTGCTGGCGATCTGGCACCATTAGGCTGGCGAGCCGCGACCCCGGCAGCGGGCGTCCCCCTATCGCGCGTTGAATTCTGACCGAAGAAGTCCTCGTTGCTTCTTGACGTGGCAAACGGGACGCCGCGCAGCCCTGATCCCGAGGAGCACATGGCAAAAGCCGAGGCCACAACGCCGGATGACAAAAAGCCGGATGAGAAGAATGGCCTTCTGAAACGGCTCGGTCCTGGACTGATTACGGGCGCATCGGACGATGATCCCTCCGGCATCGGCACCTACAGCCAGGCGGGCGCGCAGCTCGGCTTTGGCATCGGCTGGACGATGCTTCTCAGCTATCCATTAATGGTAGCGATCCAGGAGATTTCGGGCCGGATCGGAAGGGTGACCGGTCACGGCATCGCCGGCAATGTCTGCCGCAATTATCCCAACTGGGTGATCTGGTCGCTCGTCGGTCTTCTCTTTGTCGCCAACACAATCAATGTTGCGGCCGATCTCGGCGCCATGGCGGATGCCGCGAAGCTGGTGATTGGCGGCTCGGCGATCATCTATGTCGTTGCCTTCGCGGTCGTCTCGGTACTGGCGCAGATCTTCATCGCCTACAAGCGCTATGTCGCGATCCTCAAATGGCTGACGCTGGTGCTTTTTGCCTATGTGGTTGCGCTGGCAGTCGTCAAAGTGCCCTGGGCTGACGCGCTCAAGGGATTGTTCATCCCGAAGGTCGAGTGGAGCGGTGCCTTTCTGACGACGCTGGTCGCCATCCTCGGCACCACGATCTCGCCGTACCTGTTTATCTGGCAATCCTCGCAGGAAGCCGAGGAGCAGCGCATTCATCCTGACAAGAAACCGCTCAAGGAGGACGCGCGTACCGAAGAGCGCGAGCTCTGGCGCATTCGGCTCGACACGATGATTGGCATGGCGTTCTCGAACATCATTGCGATCGCGATCATCATCACGACAGCCGCCACGCTGCATCAGCAGGGGGTGACCGATGTGCAGTCATCGGCGCAGGCGGCCGCCGCCTTGAAGCCAATTGCGGGGCCGCTGGCCGAACTGGTTTTTGCGCTCGGCATCATTGGCACGGGTTTGCTCGCCGTGCCGGTGCTGGCCGGATCGACCGCCTATGCCATCGGCGAAGGCCGCAAATGGCCGGTTGGTCTCGCGCGCAAACCGAAGCAAGCGGTGGCTTTCTATTCGGTGCTTGCCCTCTCGGTCGGCCTCGGTGTTGCGCTCAATTTCACGCCCATCGATCCAATCAAGGCGCTCTACTGGAGCGCGGTCATCAATGGCGTGCTGGCGGCGCCGGTGATGACCATGCTGATGCTGCTGGTCAGGCGCCGTGACGTGATGGGCAAGCTTGTCGTCGAAGGCTGGCTGTACTGGCTCGGCTGGGCGTCAACAGCCGCGATGGCTCTTTGCATCGTCGGCATGGCCGCCAGCATGCTGATGCCGACAACGTCCTAAAAGCGAGAAGCAAGGAGCCGTCGTGGATTACGCATTGCGATTCATCATCGGCGGCCTTGTGGTCTCACTGTTCGCGGTCATAGGCGACGTGCTGCGGCCCAAGAGTTTCGCGGGATTGTTCGGCGCGGCGCCCTCGGTGGCGCTTGCCACGCTCGGCCTCGCCTTCTTCAAGCATGGCGGCGACTATGTTGCGATCGAAGCTCGCTCGATGATCCTCGGTTCGGTTGCGCTGGCCGCCTACAGCATGGTTGTTTGCCAGTTGCTGATGCGGGCCGACTGGTCGGCGCTCAAATCCACTCTCGCGGCTCTCGTGGTCTGGATCGTGATGGCGGCAGGCCTCAAGCAAGCCCTCATCGGGTAACGGTCATGGCGGTACATTTTAAGTTTTCCGCGCTCAAGCAGGGACGACCTTATGAATATGTCGCGCGCTTCGCCCTCGGCGGGTTCGCGACTGTCGTTGCCGGTCTCGTGGCGGACTTGGAAGGGTCCGAGGCCGGCGGGCTGATGCTGGCCTTTCCGGCGATTTTCTGCGCCAGTGCGACCTTGATCGAAAAGCATGAACGCGAGCGCAAGCAACAAAAGGGCCTGCGGGGCGAGCAGCGCGGCAAGGGCGCCGCCGCGCTTGATGCCGCCGGAGCTGGCTGGGGCAGCATCGGCATGGCTGGATTCGCGCTGGTGATCTGGTGGCAGGCACCTCGTCTCAATCCGGCGCTCTGCCTGGCTGCCGCGTCGTTGACCTGGTTCGCCGTCGCGGTGTGCATGTGGAGAATACGGCGTGCGTTGCCAAAGCCTCCTACTCAGTAAAGGTACCAGACTTCTCGTCCGCATTGAGCGCCGGATCGGACCGCGTCAGCTCGCGCTCGGCTTCGAACCAAAACCGATCCTGCTGCCCTTCAGGCTCGCCCGCCGCTTGCCACAGCAAGTGAGCGCGCTCGCGTATCTGCTCGTCCGTCGGCTTTGCCATGCTGTCCTCCCACCATTGGATTGTGCAGGCGCAACGCGATCGTCGGTTGCCGGTTCCAACTTAACCGCCGTTTAAGCGTCCATTCAATCTGGGCGGATTAGCGTCTCCCATCTATTGTATCGACTTGGCCCGATCTCTCGGCACCTCCGTGCGCACATAGCGAGAAGCTCGGGGATGCGCTTGCACGACTACATACGCCAGAAAAGGCTACTGGCCGTGCAGCGCACGCCTCCTGCGAGGTGACGCCTAGCGTCAAGGCTGTCGCGAAAATGGCTTCTGGCATCTCGGTGACTTTTCGCGCGCCTATCGGACACTATTCGGCGAACTGCCATCGCAGTCATGATCGCTCGCCGCGCGCGGAGAAGTGCGGATCTATCCTCAAAACACCCTGCCGCGTGCGACGATTGTTGCGCATCGTAAACGCATCGTCTGATCTTATCGTCGCCATGGAGCGACAAATCGGTCGTCCTCGTAAATTTCAAGGAGATCGCTGTGATATGCCCCCTCGGCGAGATCGCGCGATTTCATATAGGCGAAGGCCCTGACTATTTGGCCGAAACTAACTGGGACGACCTCTATGGCGATGCGGAAGTTGCCTGGCTTGCCGAGCGATTCCAGCCTGTCAAGCTTCTGAAGCCGGTGCGCATCAATGCGATACACCTCGCCGGTGATCCAATGTCCGCAACCAGGTTCATTGAACATCAATGGCGCGAACCACGGTCCGGCAATGACGAGCGGAAAACGCTCGACCGTTCGGTACTCGCCGAGCAGCAAGGCCCCATCGAGACCGCATTTGTGAAGAGGCCGCCCTCTTTTTAGCGTTCCGAACACGAAGACATGCGGCATGGCACTCGCTCGTCACGCGCGTTTCTAAGCCGACTTGCGCTCCGTCGTTTCACGAATGGCATTGCGGGCGACAATCATCAAGCCTTCGATTGTGGTGTTGCCCTTGCGCGCGCTGTGGATGAGCTTCTGGGCAATCGCTTTTCGGAAAATGTGATCTCCGCCGTGCGGCAGGTCGCGGCGGGCGCCTTCGAGCGCGGCGTCGAGGGCGGCCTTGGTGCGTAGATCGAGTTGTTTCATTGGATATTCCCCCGGCGGGAGAGCCAAAAATCTAGGTCCAATTGTGCCTACCAATCCCAGAGGAACCTCGATGTTCCTAAATCGTTGGGGGGCCGGAAATTGGAAATTGGAGATTCAGTCGTGCCCGGCAAACGTAACCGGAAGCGGCCTGCAGGCTCGCTGCAAGAGCGTCTCTTAGCGATGGCCGAGCTGGCCAGACGGCGAGCTGAAGAGATTCCTGAAGGCGAAGAACGCAAGAAACTGTTGCAGAAGGCCGAACTGACTGAGCGCTCGGCCGGATTGAGGCCTGGTTAGCTCCCACGGCGTCATCGAAGTAGGCGGCGTAGCTGACTACGCGCACCCAGAGGCGCGACACGAACTCCGACCGCCGAGCCTGGCCGCCGACTTTTCCCCGCCTCCTTCGCAGGCTTGGCGCCTTCGCCGCCGCAGCCTCCTGATCCACGCTTCGCCGCAACGCCATCGTCGGAGCGGCACTGGGGTCGACCCGCGCCGCCTCATACTGGTCCTCGAACTCGTCGGGTTCGAAGCGCCCGGCCTTCTGAGTCAGGAGGTCGTCGTGGCCTTCGAAATGCGGTCGATCACGCGCGGCAGCGACAGCTGCCGGGCCTCCCCAAAAGTATCTTAGGTTAATTCGGAACAGCCCCAGGCCTGGACAGTTTCGAAAAAAGGAATGATGCAATTGAGGTTCTACGTTGCGAGTACTCGTCGTCGAGGACGACCCCCTGATCCGCGAGTTCGTGGTCGAAGCTCTTCGCGAAGAAGGCTTCGAAGTAATCCACGCCGCGAACGGTGAACAGGCGCTCATATGGTGCAGACGGAAGGTCGCGGACGTCTTGGTTACCGACATCAAGCTCCCAGGCAATGTTGACGGATGGCAGATCGCGGTGCGCTGCCGTGAACACGACCCCGACCTTCCGGTGATCTACGCGACGGGCTTCTCGCCCGTGGCACCCCGTCCGGTCCCCGGCAGCCGGGTGCTGCAGAAGCCATATCATCCGGATCAGATCGTCCAGGCTATCCGGGAAGTGACGTCCGGACGGGCGCCACCGAGCGCCTAGCTCTTGCCATTGCCCCGGTTGGTGAAGCGGGCGTTGCCCAGGCCGGTGCCGATGGTCAACACGCCCCAGCGCTTGACGTCCTGCATGAACGGCATCTCGGACAAACCCTGTACGACGCCGTCGTTGTGCACGACAATGGCGGTGTCATGCTCGCCAATCTGTGGGATCCGTTCGACCAGGCTGGCCTGCAGGTTGAACTTGCTGCTCTCTCAATTGCCCGGCAGGTTCTGGGCGCCCTTCTCGATCGAGCCATCGCTCTTGATGACGCCGGGACACGCGATTCCGATGAAGGGCGCTAGGTTGAGTCCTTCCTTACCCGCCTTCGCGATCAGGTCCTTGAGCATTCTCACCAGACGCTTCACGGCCTGCTCGCGGCTCGGATCGTCATCGGCATGCTTCCAGAGCTCGGACTTCCAGACGCAGGCCTTTGCCAGGTCGGATGACTTCTTGCCTCGCGTCTCCACGACGCCAGCGCGAATGTTGGTGCCGCCGATGTCGACGGCGAGGATGGAATCGTGGCTCTCGAAGATCCAGGACGGCGCAAGATGCAGGGCGCCCACGAGGCCAGCATCGTCCGGGTGGTTGCGAATCGGCACCATCTCGATCTTGAAATCTTCGGCCTTTAGGATGATCTCGGTGCGAGCGATGGCGAGTTCGCCGAGCCGGCTGTCGCGGAAGCCGCCCCCGACGACGATGCGCTCCGTCTTCTCCCAGGCCTTGGACTTGAGAAAGCGACGCGTGATGTAGGCGAGCTCCTGCGCGAACTCCTCGATCGCGCTGTGCAGCACCGCTGACGCTTCGGTGTCGCCGCCCACGAGAATCGCATCGAGCACCTTCTTGCTGATGCTTTCGGACGGCTCCTTGCCTTCGCCGGTCTTGCGCAAAGGCTTGCGCCATTTCTCGAGGATGTCGCGGAAGGCGCCCTTGCTGGCGCGGTCGCCGATAAATCCTTCGTCGTCCTTTAATTCGATGTTGAAGCTGTCGATCTCCACCGACGGAAGGCGCGAGGCGCCGTGGGCGGCTATGCCGGTGGTGGTGATGACTTCGTCGGTCAATTCTGCCCCTCCGCGCCGCGTTTGGCGCATGCTCATCAACCCGAGGGGCAATGCGCGGTTCCAAGCCCGGCTTTGCGGGACAAAGGTTCCCGGCCGACTCGTCGACCTCCCTGAGGATGCCGTCGTCAACCTAGCCGGCGGGCAACGATTTGCACTCGGAGCGAGGCCTCGAAGAAATCTGCTAGTCCGTTCTTCCGGACAGCGGCAGGATATCAGCCACAGTCTGGCCCTTTCGAGTGAACCTTTATGAGGTCGCAAATTCAGTCGATCGCGACGGTGTTCATCACCGACCAACTCGCCGACCGAAAGGCGGACGCGCCCGACTTCCTGCGCGAGAGGCTCGCCATCCAAAACCTCGCTGCGGTGATGTCCGATCGCCCGGACGAGGTTTTGCCGCGCCTCGTGAAGATCGGCATGGAGATCTGCGGTGCGCATGCCGCCGGCATCAGTATCCTTGAACCTGAGGCCGGCCAATTCCGCTGGCACGCCTTGCGGGAGAACTGGCCATGTTCGAGGGCACGACGACCCCACGCAATTCCAGTCCTTGCGGCGATTGCCTCGATCTGGCCGAACCCATCCTCATGGAGCGCCCCGAGCGGCCTACGACTGGATCTATGATGCTGGCATCACGGTGCCCGAAGTCCTGCTCGTCCCCCTGACTGTGAAGGACTCCGACGCGATCGGGACGCTTTGGCTGGTCGCCGCCGATGCAGGCCACTTCAACAAGGAGCACGCGCGGGTAACGGCCGAGCTGTCGGCCTTCACCGGCATGGCCCTGCGCAGGGTCCAGACCGAGCAACGGCTCAAGCTCGTCCTGCAGCAGCAGGAAACTCTGATGCGCGAGATGAGCCATCGCATCAAGAACCACTTCAGCGTCGCCGACAGCATGGTCCGGATGACGGCCCGCAACGCAGCGACCCGAAACCCTGTCCGGACGCTTGCATGCTTTGGCCCAGGCCAATGGTCTGATCCGCCGATCCTTCGGCCCCGACGTGGCTGCCGTTGCGAGCTTCTCCGATCTCATCCAGCGGATCCTCCGATCGCACGAAAGGGAGCCCGCCGTCCTGGAAGGGCCGCCGCTCGCGATAGGAGAGCAGGCCGCGAACCATCTCGCCCTGATCTTCCACGAGCTCGCGACTAACGCGGCCAAGTACGGCTCCTTGAGCCGCGAGGGCGGCCGCGTCGCCGTCACCTGGTCGACGGAGGATGAACGGGTCCGCATAGTATGAACCGAAGATGGCGCGAGCGACCTGCTGCGACCGGCTTTGGCACGAAGCTTGTCGAGACGACGATCGAAAGGGTCGGCGGCGAGATCGAGCGCGACTGGCTGAAGCGTGGCCTTTGCGTCCGGATTACGCTACCGCTCGGCGCGTTGCGAGGCTGACGGAGCCCCGAGCAGGAACCGGCTCCTTCCGCGGCGATTGAAGTCCGCGGAGGAGATCGATGGCCGAACTCGGAAAAACTCGCGCAGGAAGATCGCAGAACGAAAAATGGAGTTTCGCCGCAGCGCTTGGGCTGTTGGCCGTCGCCTTCCTGTGGGATCGGCTTGCCCCGCCCGATCGCGTCGCGCCCCTCGAACACGATCACGACTTCCCCGAAAATCGAGAGGCCAATCGGGACGCCTCGCCCAACGAGATGTCGACCGAAGTTGGAGATCGCGGACGACATGCGACTTCGCCCGCCGAGATCCCGGCGAGAGGGTGGAAGGACATCCTGTGGCGCGTCTACGGCAACATCGGCAAGCATCGCATTCTCGCGCTCGCTGCCGGCATGACCTACTACAGCCTTCTAGCGATCTTTCCCGCGATCGCCGCACTCGTCGCCATCTACGGATTCTTTTCCGATCCCGGCAGCATCGCCAAGCATCTCGACGACGTGTCCGGCTTCATTCCCGGCGGGGCCGTGGATGTGGCGCGCGAGCAGCTAACGCGCGTCGCCACCAAGGGCGACCGGACCCTCGGCTTCACTTTCGCTATCGGCCTCGCCATCTCTCTCTGGAGCGCCAACGCCGCCATGAAGTCGCTGTTTGACACCCTGAACATCGTCTATGGCGAGGAGGAAAAGCGCGGGTTGGTGAAGCTGAACGCGATCTCGCTCGGATTCACCGTCGGCGCAATCGCATTCGTGTTGGCAGCGCTGGGCGCCGTCGTCGTCGTCCCCGTGGTGCTGCAGTACGTAGGATTGTCGAATGCGACGGACCTTCTCGTCCGGATCGGACGCTGGCCGGCCCTTTTCGTCGCTCTGGCCCTTGCGCTGGCCTGCATCTACCGGTTCGGCCCGAGCCGCGAGGCGCCGCGGTGGACCTGGATCACCTGGGGCAGCGCCGCCGCCACCATCCTCTGGCTTGCGGCCTCCGCGATCTTTTCTTTCTACGCAGCCAATTTCGGCACCTTCAACGCCACCTACGGGTCCTTAGGCGCGGTGATAGGATTTATGACTTGGCTCTGGATCTCGGCCATCGTGATCCTCCTGGGTGCCGAGCTCAACGCGGAGATGGAGCACCAGACGGCGCGCGACACGACGACGGGAGAGCCTAAGCCGCTCGGCGTCAGAGGCGCGAAGATGGCGGACACCGTCGGGACCGCCCGGTCGTGAAACCGCGCGCTCCACATCTACCTGGACCGGTTCGCCACCAGGCGAATGCGTAAACACGCGCGCTACGGAGCCCTGATCGTCGGGCCAAAAAGCTCGAGCGCGGCGACTGCGCTTCGGTTCCTCTCAGCAGAACCTCGGTGAGGATAAGTCGACGGACGAGGAGCTCAATACGATGGCCCTTCGCGTGAACGAGAAGGCAGCGTAGCCAGAAGCGACGAACTTTTGAAGCCGTCCGCACCGATGCGGGCGGCCTCTTCTCCGACGAATTCATGCCGCGCCGAGCGAATTCTCAAGTAGTTCCATTTCCAGAAGTGTGGACCTGCGAAGCAGCCATTCCCCATGGATTTGCCGCGGTCTTAGTGAGAGGCTACACAGCGCAAGGAACGCGAACGCAGGTTCTCGCCAGGACCCTATAGTCATGAAGCGCTCGCTCGCGGTATTGCTGGTCGAGGACGAGGTCCTAATAAGGATGAACTTGTCCGGCATGCTCGACGAACTCGGTCATCGCGTGGCCGGTGAGGCTGGAGACATCGAGAGCGCCTCGTCCTTCCATGACGGCCGAGTACGACCTCGCCATCCTCGACATCAATCTGCACGGCCGCTACGTGGATCCCGTGGCGGATCTGATAGCCCTTCGCCGCAAACCGTTCTTATTCGCGTCCGGCTACGGCCCCGAGGTTCTTCCGTCGCTACTCAAGGGACACCCGCTGCTTCGCAAGCCGGTCTCGCTGGACGAACCACGGCTCACGATCGACAAGATCTTCGAAGGTATGCCGCCATCCGGTCCGGTCACAGCTTAGGCACTCCCTCCCGGAGGACGGCGGCAGCCGGCGCGCCTCCTTTCGTGAAGCCACGCACTTATTTTTTTGCCAGCTAACTCACGTTGCTGGTATTTATGCTGGTATCGGTGGCAATTGATGACAAAAGTGACCTCAAATTCAATTAGTTATGGTACTAGGTGATTGTCGGCCAGGGGCACCACGCTTCGCCCTTCGCGTGGCGCAGCCATGCGAGAGCGAAGAGGCGTGTCAGGCGAAGCCCTTTGGCGAAGACGGACTGCCTCAACATCCCCTCCCTTCCAATTGTCACATCCCCACTGTATAAGCCGGTAGCTTCTTCCGTAACTCGAAGGAGCTCTTATGAACGACCTGCACGCGTGGCTTTCAGAGCAGCACCACGGCCTGCGCACCTTCCGGACATTCCAGCAGAAGCTCGAGACGCTCGGTCGCGACGACCCTGAGCAGCGCGGCCTGTGCCGCCTGTTGAGCAGCCTCGTCGGCAGCTATGTCGAGGCGTTTGACGAGGCTCCGCTGCCGGTCGAGGTCGCCGACGGCGCCTATCAGCGTCTGCTGACGCTGGTCGCAAGCATCGACCCGAACGCCGACGCCGACCGCCGGCTCGCCGACATCAACCGCGTGGCGGAGAGCCGGCTCTGGCAGTGACGGGAGCGCTTCCGCGTCAGCTCCCGCGCTCTTCCTCGACAGCGCGCTTCAGCATCGCGAGCGCGCTGCGCCAGTAGAAGGCTGCATGCTTCCAGCCCGAGTCCTCGCCAATCTCCCATCCGGGTCCTGAACGCGGAGGTGAAGGGGGCACCAGTTGGTCGACCGTCAGGATCGTCTCCGCGCCGTCGGCTCGGAGCGCCATGGTGATGGTCGACCAGGATTGAGGATGGTCCGGCAGACCGGAGACGCGGGACCAATAGGCGTAGCGAAGCAGCATCGGTGGCTCGACCGCGAGGATGCGGCCCTTGTCGCGATAACGCTTCGTCCCGATCACGGCCTCGATCTCGAACGGCGCGCCGATGCGCCAGTCTGTCTTGAAATGAGCGTTGCGCCATCTCTCGCCCGCCTGGGGATCGGTGAGCGCATCCCAAACACGTCCCGGCTTCTCCGCGATCCGGATCGATTCAGTCACCGTCTTGAAGGTCATTTCCAGGCTTTCCGGCTTGCACCGGCAGGCCGCGATGAGGACCATCCGCAGCAAGCCGTTCGACTTCGCCGCGCCGATACCTATATCCTACCGCAACGCGTAGCGATGCAGCGAGCAGCTCTGATGGCCAGGAGACGCACGACGGAAGCGGAGACCGACGACCTCCCCCGCTATTTCGTCTGGGTCCGGGGCCTCGAAGGCCCCGAGCCGCAGAAATGGATGGCGATGGACTTCGGCGTCGGCGACTGGAAGCGGCCGCTGGTGCTGGCCTATCTGGAGCTGCCGGAGGGCGAGCGGCATCTGTCTCTGTCGGTGCTGGCGCGGCACTATCCGCCGCCGAGGATGGATACGCTGTAAAAGGCGTACCTCACTTCCCCCGAGCCGCAGTCGGCGTCAGCCCGAACCGCCGGCGGAAGCAGCGGTTGAAATAAGAGAGATCGTTGAAGCCGCAGGCAAAGGCGATGTCGCTGATTCGGCCCTCGCGATGGGCGAGCAGGTCAGCGGCCTTGCGCAGGCGCAGTTCGGTGAGGCGGGTGGTGAAGCTGGCGCCGGCCTCGAACAAGAGCTCGTTGACGTAACGCTCGGAGAGGCCGGCGGCGGCCGCGAGCTTCTGCGCAGAAAAATCCGGCTCGTGGAAGCGCATGTTCAGGATCGACAGCACGGCCTTGAGCCGCACGGCGCGCAGACCCCGGCGTCGCGCGGCGATGGCAACGTCGCTGTGGGCGCCGAGGCCGATCGCGGCGAGATCGAGCAAATGGCCGGCGATCGCCATCCCGGCCTCGACCGCGGCGGCGGGATGATGGAGCAGGAGATCGCTGTAGTCCATCGCCAGCGACAGCGCGCCGCCGGGCTCGAGCTCGCGGCCGACCAGATCGTCGACATCGCAGACCATCGCGCGCAGCGTGTCGACCGGCAGATGCACGTTGGTGAAGCGCTTGTGGCTCGCGCCGTCGGCGGCGAAGAACGGCTCGTCGAGCTTGAGCAGCACCATCGACCCCGGCCGCATGGTGAATTCGCGGCCGCGATGGATCATCTGCGACGGGCGGTCTCCGCTGTTGCGCGCGAGGCAGAAACGGTCGTCGCCGGTCTCGATCACCTGTCGCTTGTCGCGCCGCACCGCGACGAAGCTGCCGTCGCAGCGGCCGAGCATGGTGGTGCCGATGTGGATCGAGTTCATGGTGGCGCGAAACGGCACGTCGGACGCAGGATCGAGCTCGCCGGTGTTGGAAAAATGCTCGAACAGCTCCGCGAAGCGGATGAAGCGCTGCCGGTCGGACAGGTCCTGAGGCAGCATGTCGGTCGAGAGCGCCTTCCTGATGACGGGCATCGAAAGAACTTTCGAAAAAGACTTTTGGGAAAAGGTCGTGCACGAAAGCGGCGCCAGCCTGTCAGGACCGGAATGAATGCCCGCTGAAGACCGGCGCGCGCACGCTATCAGCACGCCAACGTGAATCAAGCGGCGCCGGTCAGTCCAAGGCCCCACCCCTCCGGCGCCGGACAGTCCAAGACGGCCTGCGCAGATGGGCCCTATTCAGGCGGCGGATGCGGTATCCCCACACGATGACGGCATCCGGGCAAACGGGCGCCCCTGGCCTCGCGCCCGCTGGAGGAGACGACGACATGCGAACCTCTCTACCCCGCAGCCTCGTGCTCGGCGGCGCCATCGCGACCAGCCTCTGCATCGGTTATGCCCTGGGCGCGCAGCCGCACATGGACGAAGCCATTGCGATCCTGCAATCGGCCCGCGCCGAGCTCGGCAAGGCCGAGCCGAACAAGGGCGGCCATCGCGAGAAGGCGATGGGCTTGATCGACCAGGCGATCACCGAGGTGCGCGCGGGCATCGCCTTCGCCGCAAGCCATTGACGCAACGGCATTCGGGAGCACACCACATGATGCGCATCGTGTTTGCCGCAAGCCTCGCGCTCGGCGCGATCGCAGCTTCTGCTCAGGCCATGCCGCTCGCCCCGCTTGCCAGCGCCAATGGCGACGTGATCGCGGTCGCCGGCGGCTGCGGCAAGGGCTGGCACCGCGGCCCCTATGGCGGTTGCCTCAGAAACTACGCCAACCCCGCCGCGCATGCCTGCCCGCGCGGCTACCATATCGGTCCCGGCGGCGCGTGCCGCGGCAACGGTAGGTAACAGCCGGCCAGACGGCCGCCTCGCAAATCGGACTCAAAGCTCGGGCCCGCCCGGGCTTTTTTCTTTGCCGATTGTGGCGGAGTTCATAGACAACCGGGGCAGGACGCCGCCATCCTTTTTGCTCCCTCGGCGCGATTCCGGGTGAAATCCATTACTTCACGATGAAATCACGGATGAATTTGAAGGATGCCGCCCGAGCGGGCCCCTAAAGCATCCGCCTGAAATTTTCGGAGGAGCGCATGACGCACCAGGACGAGGCGCTGCAAGGCGGTCCTGCACGGCCGGACCATACGCACGATGATCCAAAGGTTGCGGCGAATGCACCCGACGCACCGGCGCCGCGCAAGCTGGTGCTGTTCGCCGACGGCACGGGCAACGCGTTCACCACCCAGGAATCCAGCGTCTGGCGGCTCTACGAAGCGCTCGACCACACCCAGCCGGATCAGATCGCACACTACATCAAGGGTGTCGGCACCGCCGGCTGGGCGCCGCTCGCCGCGCTCGACGGCGCCACCGGCATCGGCGTGCCCGGCAACGTCCGCAAGCTCTACCGCTTCCTGTGCTGGAATTGGCGCGAGGGCGACGAGATCTACATCTTCGGCTTCAGCCGCGGCGCCTTCACCGCCCGCACGCTGGCGGCCATGATCTCCAGTCAGGGCCTCATGCCTGCCGTGATCGACGACACGCCGGTGTCGCATGCTGAGATGGAGCGCAACGCCAAGGCCGCCTGGCGCGAATATCGCCGGGACACCGTGCCCTGGACCAAGAGCCTGCCGACGATCTGGGTCACGCGCTGGATCCGCGACTTCCTGCTGTTCATCTATCACTGGCTCTGCGGACATCGCTCCTACGCCGAGGTGCGCAGCAAGATGGGCGTGCGCAAGGACGTCGAGATCGAATTCCTCGGACTGTTCGACACCGTCGAGGCGTTCGGCGTGCCGATCGAGGAGCTTCGCCTCGCCGTCGACTGGGCGATCTGGCCGATCTCGTTCCGCAATCATCGCCTGTCGCACAAGGTCAGGCAGGCCTGTCACGCGCTCGCTCTGGACGACGAGCGCACCACTTTCCATCCGCTGCGGATCGATCAGAGTCATCTGGGACGGGAGCAGATCGTCAAGGAAGTGTGGTTCGCGGGCGTTCATTCCGATATCGGCGGCGGCTATCCGGAATCCACGCTGTCCTTTGTCCCGCTGGTCTGGATGGTCGAGCAGCTCGGCGGCAGGCTGCGCTTCCAGGACGGCGAGATCGAGCATTTCCAGGACTATCAATCGGCGATCGGACCACGGCATGATTCACGCAGCGGCGCAGCGGTGCTGTACCGCTACGGGCCGCGCCCGATTTTGGCCGGCCGCGAGAATGGCGGGGAGCCAGTCGTGCATTTCGCCGTCATCGAGCGGATGTTGTTCGGCTGCGACGATTACGCGCCGATCATGCTTCCGGCGGATTGCCGCGTGCTGCTGCCGAACGACACGAAGCTCCCGGACGGAACGGTGCTGCCGGGCGGAACGAGACTTCCCGACGGGACGGTGCTACCGGACGGAACGAGACCTCCCGACGGAGCGGTCCTGCCGGCCGGAACGACGCTGCCGCTGCAGTCGAAGAAAACGGACGAGAGAGAAAAGGAGCTCGAGGAGCAGCTCGTCCGCGCACTCCTGAAGATCGCCTATCTGGCAAAGGCCACGGGCCCGCGACGCAAGCTAGAGGCCGAAGCCTTCATCACGATGAGCACGCCGGACCCCGGCATGTCGAGCCTGACGCGCGACACCGTGTGGTGGCGGCGCGTCGCCTATTTTTCACTGTTGTTCATGGTCGCCTTCATCGCCGTCTTTCCGTGGATTGCGCGCGGCCTAGTCGGCTCATCTGAGGACGGCGGCCTGAGGGACACCTGGTTCTTGAAGCGCGTCACCGACACCGACTGGCTGCTCAGCGCGGTCGTGGCGCCGCTCACCAATATCCTGAGACACGTGCTGCCGGCCTATGCGACGCCGTGGCTCGACATCGCGACCTATTATCCGGTCCTGACCTCGGCCGTGCTGCTGCTCACGCTCTGGGTGTGGAACAAGAACTCCGTGCTGCGCGACAACATCCAGGAGCGTGCGCGGCTCGCCTGGAATACGCCGCGCCGCAAGGCAAGCCGGGAACACATCACAACGTCCGGCCGCGCGCTCAGATTTGGCAACTGGATGCGCCACAATATGGGCTGGGCGCAAACCCTGTTTGCCAGGCGGCTCATGCCTATCGGCTTCCTGTTCATCATCTTCAGCTCGGCTTTGCTGATGGTATCCACCAGCTACTTCACCGGCCGTGTCGCGCTCGGCAGGGTCTGCTCAGCGCCGGAGGTCAAGACCGCGAGCGGCCCGCGCGTCGAACGCGGCAAGCCCGTGCTCGACGAGGCCTTGTCTGCGGGGAGCGTATTCGAGACCAGGGACTTCTGCTGGTGGAGCGGACTGGCCGTCGAGAAAGGCCGCAAATATCGCGTCTGGCTCGACATCGACGAGCCCTGGTTCGACCGCACCATCATGACCGGCGTGAACGGCTTCGGGACGGACCTCGCGCGTTACATCTTCCTGCCGATGCGCCGGCTCTACGGCGCCGACTGGTTCCAGCCGGTGGTGCGCATTGGCTCGAAAGGCATAAACGATATTCCGCTCACGGCCATCAATGTCGAGCCGGCGGACGTGCTGCCGCGCCGGAAGGACCCGACGCTTCCGGCGGAGGACGATCTGGAGAAGAGTCCCGACCACAGATATTGGGTCCGCGTCGAGGACGAGCTCGGCGACAACGATCCGCACCGCGCGAAGCTCAAGGCGCTGGACGGTTTTCTGCCGATCCAGGCCGACGACCTGCCGGTGGCCCGCGAGGTGTGGAAAAGGCAGAATCTGACCGGTCGTGTAGTCGCCGAGTTCGTCGCGCCGGATTCCGGCGAGCTCTTCTTCTACGTCAACGACGCCGTCCAGATCTTTCCGACCGTGCTGCCCTGCTGCTTCACGCCATGGTGGCTCGCGCCCTTCCAGGGGCGGACCGAGAAATTCTACGACAACAACAGCGGCACGGCGCGGATCAAGGTGCAGCGGCTTCCCGTGCCGCCACAGCCGCCTGAGAAGCCGGCGCAGACCGTGTCTGCCCGGTAGGAGCGACCTGGCTGTCGATGCCCCATGATTATGGGTGTCACGGCAAGTGGGCTGCGGATAAACTGGCTCGCGCCGCGGGGGACACGCGGTGCGGGACGATGAACATGAGCGAACAGGGCGAGACGGGTGAGGCGATCACTATCCTCCTCGTCGAGGACGACGCACCGACCTGCTGGCGGCTCCAGGATGCGCTGGTCAAGGCCGGCTACGAGGTGCGCAGCGCCGGCACGCTCGGTGAGGCCCGCTCCGCGCTCGGCGACGGCGCGCCGCGCGTGCTGCTGACCGATCTCAGGCTGCCCGACGGCCACGGCATCGAGCTGATCCGCGAAACCCGGCAGCGCTTTCCCGACACCGAGATCATGGTGATCTCGGCGCTCGGCGACGAGGAAAGCGTGATCTCCGCGATCACGGTCGGCGCCACCGGCTATCTCCTGAAGGACGCCTTCCCTACCGACATCGCCACCACGGTGCGCGATCTGGTCGCCGGCCATTCGCCGATCTCGGCCTCGATCGCCCGTTTCATCGTCCGCAGAACACAAGGTGCCGCGCAGAATTCGGCGGAGCCGCCCCCCGGGCCCGTGCTCAACACGGCAAGGCTGACCCCGCGGGAGATCGACATCCTCTGGGGCATCGCCAAGGGCTTCAGCTACGCCGAGATCGCCAGCCATCTCGGCTTGTCCAGGCAGACCGTGCCCGGCCACATCAAGAACATCTATCGCAAGCTCGAGGTGCACACGCGCAGCGAGGCGGTGTTCGAGGCGGTGCAGCAGGGCCTGATCAAGCTGTGAGCGAGATCGCGGCGAAGGCACCGGTCAAACCCGCGCGGCGCCGGCTGCTGGCCTCGCGCCTCGTGCCTTATCTGCTACTCCAGGCGCTGATCGTGATCGCCACCATTCTCGGACTGCGGCTGCTCCAGCCCAGCGATCCCGACGATCATGCCGTGACGGCCTTCTCGTTGCGGGAGGACGGCATGACGCGTCCCGTAACGCTGCCGCATTTCACCGCCTCGCGCTATTCGCTGGCGGACCCGCCGCTCTATACCGGCACCTTCACCTTCAGAAGCGGCGATGCGGCCTCAGGATGGTCGGTCTACCTGCCGCGCTTCAGCAACGCGGCGGAGGTCGCCGTCAACGGCGTCGTCGTGCTCGATTCCCGCCGCGACGCCAACGCCAACCGGCCGGACCGCAACACGCCGCAGATCGCGCTCATCCCGGCTTCGCTGCTGCGCGACGGCAGCAACGAGATCACCGTGCGGCTGTTCGTATGGGGACCGCTGAAGGGGTTTCTCGACACCGTCTATGTCGGGCCGGATGCAGCCCTGCGTCCGGCCTATGAGACGCGCACGCTGCTGTTCGTCACATTGCAGGTGGTGTTCTCCGCCTGGCAGTCGATCCTCGCCGTCATCCTCGCGATCATGTGGCTGATGCGGCGACGCGAGCCGGTCTATGGCGTACTGGCGGCTGCGATGGTGCTCGGCGTCATCCAGGCCTTCATGCCGCCGCCGGTGCCGCCGTTCACCGTGTCGCGGCTGCCCGCGGTGCTGCTCGCATCCGCGCCGATCGAGAGCGCGCTGATCGTCGCCTTCGGCGTGCTGTTCTTCGGCTGGCGCTGGCCGCGCTACGGCATCCTGCTGTTCGCGCCGGGGCTGATCATATTCGTGGTCGGATTGATCGCGGGACCGCCGCTGCCGCGCATCCTGTTCCTGGTGCTCGGCATCCCCACGGTCGGGCTCAGCCTGTTCCTGATGGCCTGCGTCACCACGGCCGCGGTGATCCGGCGGCAGGACGCGGCGAGCTTCACGATCGGCTGCGCGGTGACGATCGTGCTGACCTGCTGGATCCACGACATGCTGTCGGTGTTCGAGATCGTGACCAACGAGCGCATCTTCGTCTCGCGCCTGTCCTATTCGGCGATGCTGGTGGCGATCGGCGCCGGCCTGACCTGGCGCTTTGCCCGCGCGCTGAACCAGGTCGACAGCTTCGCAGGCCAGCTCGTGACCCGCGTGCGCGAGGCCGAGGAGCGGCTGAAGGCGAGCTTTGCCCGCGAGGAAGAGCGCGCCCGCGCCGCCGCGCTCGCCAACGAACGCACACGCCTGATGCGCGACCTGCATGACGGTCTCGGCGGCCAGCTCGTCAGCATCGTGGCACTGTCCGAGCGCGGCCATGAGGGCGCGACCATCACCGACGCAGCCCGCGCGGCGCTGAAGGATCTGCGTCTCGTCATCGACTCCATGGACGACATCGGCGGCGACCTGATGCTCGCGCTCGGCTCCTGGCGCGAGCGCGCGACGGCGCAATTGCGGCCGCACGACATCGCGCTCGACTGGCGCGTGACGACGCCGCAGGGCCTGCCGCTGCATCCGGAGCTGCGGCCCTGGCACGTCATCCAGATCGTGCGCATCCTCGACGAGGCCGTGACCAATGCGGTCAAGCACGCCAAGGCCCGCCACATCGCGGTGACCATCGAGACGCTGGAGGGGGGCCAGGGAAATGACCAGGGGCCGTATGGCGTGATCAGCGTGACGGACGACGGCTGCGGTTTTGCGCTCGCCGGCAATGGCGAAGCCGCGGGCGCGAGCCAGACCGCGCGCGGCCTGCGCAACATGAGAAGCCGCGCCGCGCGCTGCGGCGCCGTGCTCGATCTGAGCTCGGAGGGCTCGGGCACGCGCGTGCGGCTGCAATTGCCGCGAATCTTTCCCGACAGCGACGCCGCCGCCGGCTGAAAAACCCCCTCCCCGAGCGTGTGGGACGCACGGAGAGAGGGAACGGGCCGGATTGTCTGCCTTGCGGAGGACGGGGGGTGTTCGTCCGCAGGGCTCCGTTGCCCGAAACGATGCAATCAACTCAATCGAACGAACTCGTCAGCGCACGCCGACCCGATTGACCGGACCGCCGCGGTTCATCGGCGTGCCTGCGCGAACGCCAACGCCGGGCGCGCCGACCCCGGGCGTTGCCACCGCTGCCGCGGCAACCGGGGCCCCGGGCGCGACCACCACCGCCGCGGTCGGCCGCACCACGCAGCCCTTGGGCACGCCGACCGTCTTGCAATACACCACCGCCTGCGCCGGGCTCGTGCCCAGCGCGACCGTTGCCGCACCCGCCAGCATCATCACCGTCAGCCCGGCGCTCAGCGCTCCCGCTTTTTTCGACATCTTGCTCTCCTCGTTCGCGTTCGGCGTCCCGATGCAATCACCGGGTTTCGCAGCCGACGTGAAGCTGTGAATGGCAAAAGACGGCGCACGGATACATGCCATGAAGATGGGGGTGCGGCGGCGATCAGCGCGAGCCGATGCCATGAACATGGCATGGACCGCGCGCACGGCTTCGCGAGATGGTCCGGCCCGCTTGATCCCAGGCGGGACAAACGACAATCCCAAAAGAGGTGCTTTATGAAGATTTCGGTTCTTGCCGCGCTGCTGCTCGCCGCCACCGCCCTGCCCGCCGCAGCGCAATCCGGTCCGACACCGCAGGAGCAGATGGCCTGCCGCAGCGACGCCAGCAAATTCTGCGCCGAGCATATCGGCAAGCCGCCGCAGATGAATGCCTGCCTGCGCGAGAACAAGTCGAAGCTCTCCGACAGCTGCCGCAAGGTGGTGGAATCGCACGGCGGATAGTCGTCGACGCGAACTGCGCTGCCGTCTTTCCGCGTGAAAGAAGGCAGCGCGCAAGCAGCTCGCGACATGAGCGCCCTTCGACGCAGGGCCCGATTGTCGCCGGCTTGGCCCGGCTTGTGCGGGCTGCAATGCAGCCCTTGAAGGCGGGCCGCACGGCAAGATCGCCGGCGGCTCCCGCACGTGTCCATTTTTGGGACGGCGCCCGGACGGCCCCACCTCCGCGCCGCACTGTCGCAGGTCGCCTCAGCGCCCGAGATTTCGCGTTCCCGCATCTTGCACAACGAAAGATTGCACGCCAGTTTAGACGGGTTACACGCACGCATTGTCGCCCGGCCCGCACCTTTCGCGGCAATCGGGAATTTTTATCGACCTGATCTGGCCTGGTTGAAGGCCGCGATCGCGGACCATTTGTGCTTTGAAATTTGGAGCGCTCCAATGAGCATCAATTGGCGGCCCGCCAAGAGCCTTGAAGTCCTGCTCAAGCAGGTCAACGATATGGCGCCCGGACGCGACAAATCGAGCGACGGGATGCTCGGCGACACATCCCATCAGGCGCGCAAGTCCGATCACAACCCTGACGCTAACGGCGTGGTGACCGCGTTGGACATCAGCCATGATCCGGCCCACGGCGTCGACGCAGGCGATATCGCCGAAGCGCTGCGCCAGTCGCAGGACAAGCGCATCAAGTACATCATCTCCAATCGCCGGATCGCCTCGAGCGTCGTTTCGCCCTGGCAATGGCGTCCCTACAACGGCGCCAACGCCCACACGCATCATGTCCATGTTTCCGTCATGGACACGCCGACGCTCTATGACGACACGTCGCCATGGCAGATCGACGCCAACCTGATGCGGCGTGCCAAGATCATTCCCGAGACCGTGACGCTTGGCGGCAGCCGTTGCGCGAATATCACCGCGACCGTGTTCGGTGGCAGCGCCGATCAGGACGAGAAGAGCGCCTATGACGGCCACCGCATCGACGATGTGGAGCTCGGCGTCGCGCTGCCATTCCGCTTCGCGGGACCGCGGCCTCAGGTGCGGGTCACCAACAGGGCGAGTGGAAAATCCGTCGTCTGCAACATCGTCGATGTCGGGCCGTGGAACATCAACGACCCCTATTGGGAGAAAGGCGCAAGACCGCAGGCCGAATCCGGGACCGATATGAGGGGACGGCGGACCAACGGCGCCGGCATCGACCTCACGCCGGGCGCCGCGCGCGCGATCAGCATCCCGGGCAAGGGCGTGGTCGATTGGGAATTCGTGGGCGCCGCTCAGGGCCCGCAACCGAATGCCCAGGCCCTGCTGCCAATTGTCGCCTTGCTGCAGAAATTCGTGAAGGACGGAGCCATCAAGATGCCGCTTCCAGCCAACGATATCAGTGCGATTATCCAGCTGCTGCTCAAAGTCGCACAGGGCCAGAACGCAGCGCCCGGCTCGGTGGTCCCCCCGGCGCCCGCGCCGGCTCTCGATCCTGCCGATCCGACCAAGCAGCTCATCGACGAGATCCTCAAGCTCGTCCTGCCGCAGGTCACCAAGCAGATTCCGCAACTTGGCCAGGTCAACGGCGCGCTGGGGCAGACGATCGGTGAGCTCCTCAACGGCAAGAAGACTGCGATCGGACTCTTCGGCACCCTCGCGTCGTGGCTGGCGCCGATCATCGGCTCCTCGAGCTTGTTCGGCGGTGCGGGCATGGCGGCCGGTGCGGCCCTCCCGGCCGCGGCTGGGGGCTTGGCCCTGGTGCCGCAGATCGGTGTGCCGATCTTCATCGCCATGACGCTGTGGGGCATTCTCGGCAAGGTCGAGAAATGGACGCAGGGCAACGTCCCTTTATCGCAGTCGCCGAAATAGGGCGCGGCGGACCCGCGATCTGGCTACCCCGGCGCACTGGCAACGACCACGGGAAATCGCGCCAACATAATAAATTGCCTCGAGCCTGAAACGGCCGGAGCGTACAACAACCGAAGGTAGTTGGAAAGAATCGAGGCACTCTGTCGCAGCGCCCACCGCGCTGGCGGTCTTGGGTTAACGCGCGCGGCGGCGGGGCAGACGTCTCAGGCGCTAATCATCGTCGTCGGACCCGAACAGCCTGATCTGCGGGACGCCACTGCGCGGACGGTTCGTATAATCGCGCGCGTCTTCGCGGATGTTGCGCGCGACATCGTCCCAATCGGTGCGGTCGCGCATGCCGCGCGGTTCACGGGATTCGGAGTGACGGCGCTCGGCCCAGCGCTCACGGCGCTCCGCCCGGCGCCGCTCCGAGGCGGCGCGCTTCATGTCGGAATCTTTGGCCTTGGCATAGGCATTGTCAGGTGAGGAGGACGGCTCCGTCGACGCCTGCTGCTCGGCAGGTTTTGCGCCCTGCGGAGATGATGCAGGTGCCGGCTTGGCTTGCTCCTTGGGCGGCTCGACTGCGGCGGCTTGCGAAGGCCGCGGAGCCGCCGGTTCGGCGCTCGCCTGAGTGGTCTGCGTCTCGGACTTGGTCGCAGACTTGGCTTCGTCCTGCGCCTGCGCGGGCGCGGCAACCATCGCTCCGAAGGCTTGCGAGCCGGTGAGGTATTGAACGCGCTCGGACGGTGCATTGGTGGTCGCGGGCGTGTTGTCTGGTGCGGCGGCTGCAGCGCGCTGCGCCATCTTGCTGGCGTCCGCCCCCTGCTTCGGCGCGATCGGATTCATGATGTTGCCGGCGACGATGCCGCCGCCGAGGCCAATGGCGATGGCGGCAACGATCGTTCCGGCACCGACGAAATAAGCTGTCGAGGCGCGCATTGGCCCACTCCCTGTTTCGAGCGGGCAACGCATGAGGATTGCCGGATGTTCCTGATATCGGCGGGGAACCGCGCCTCAGATCTGCTGCGCGACCTTCTCGAGCCCGATGAGGCGGGCGAGCTTGCGCACTTCTTCCTTCTGGTCGTCACGCAGCTGGAACAGCAGCGGCATCGCGGCCGACTTCAACTGCTGGACCTCGTCGCAATTCGGATCGATCTGCGCGCTGGGCGGTGCGTTCGGATTTGACAGCTTGTTCGCCTGGATCTTGCGGGCGACGTTGCGCAGTGCGGTCTCGACCGAGGGCCAGTAATATTCCTGCGACGACGACAGCTTCAGGCGATCCTTGATGCCCGAGATCTGAACGTCGGACAGCAGCGAATAGGATTTCTGCGGCTGCGGCTTGGCGACGACCTTCGGCTTGGCCGGGACCTCGACGGCGGGAATCTCGGCGGCGGCGGGCGCCTGGTGCGCGCTTGCCTTGGGCATCGGAAAATCCGACGGCGTGGCAGCGGCAAAGGCCTGGCGCAGCGGCTCGGTCAGCACGGGCGCCTGCGAAAGCTTGTCGGCCGGCACCTGAACCGGGTCGATTGCAGCCGAGGCCAGTGCCAGCGTCGGAACCAGGCGGTCGGCCTTGGCAGCGCGATTGGTCGCGAGCGGCTTGGGCGGAGGCGTCTGCGCGATCATCTCGGCACTGACGCTGGGCACGCTGTCGCGGCCGAGAATGGCGGTGGTGGCGGCGCCGAGGACGAGGAAACAGGTCAGCACGACGATGGTGATGGCTCTGGACAAACGTCTCTCCGGAACGATCGCTTCACGAGTTTGTTAGGGATGCCCGGAAAAAGGGCGCGAAATAAGGCTCGAGTGTGCCGTCGCTGCGACAATCAGCATGCCTGCGACGACATTTCCCGAAAAGGCCAAGGAAATCAGGCAGCTGCCGACAGGTCGTAGGCGTCCTGGATGTCGGCGACGATCTCGGAGGCCTCCCACACCGCGCGCGGTTCGACCGATTGCAGCGTCACCGTCCAGTTGCCGCCGCGACGGGTGCGGGGAACGCTGACGATGTCGAACCGCACGTTTCGGCACAGCGGGTGGCGGGCCAGCGCGTGGGCGACGCGGATGCGGATCTCGTCCAGCGTCGCGGCTGTCTTGCTGTTGAGAAAATCGAAGTCCATCGCCTGTCCCTCTCGGTCCTGATTGGCGGCCGTGAGGGGATTCTTGGCGGGGCTTGGTTAATCTGCCGTTAAGTGGGCCGGGCCGGAGATATGCGGGATTAACTGTGACGGATGCGCTGGCGCCTCCTCTCCCTCTCCCCGTTCTTACGGGGAGAGGGTGGGGTGAGGGGCTGTCTCCACAATCGCGGTAACAGCTGCCCTCGCGGAGGCTCCCCCTCACCCGCCGCGCGCGGGGAGAGGCGAAGAGCTTACCGCCCAACCGCTTCGCGGTATTCCGCGATGGTCCGCGCAACGAGATCGCTGGCCGCCGGCACGTCGGTCACGCCCGACGTCGAATGCCCGCCGCTCCAGATATCGCGCCAGCGTTTGGGCCGGTTCTCACGCGCTGCGACGTCGATGTCCTTGCCGATGTCGATCGCGCCGCGCGCCGGTAGATCATTGGGGTCAAGGCCGGCGGCGGCGATCGACGGCTTCAGCATGCTGGTCTGAAGGCCCGTGAACGCGGTGGTCAGCAGGATGTCGTCGGCGCTGCTCTCGACCAGCATCTGCTTGTGGCGGTCGTCCGCCATGCTCTCGCGCGTCGCGATGAACTTCGTGCCCATGTAGCCGAGATCGCAGCCGAGCACTTCGGCCGCATGCAGCGCTTGGCCGTCGCTGATGCCGCCCGCGAGCACGATGATGCCATCGTAGAACGAGCGCACCGCGCGGACGAAGGCGAACGGATTGAGCCAGCCAGTCTGCCCCCCTGCGCCCGCGGTGAGCAGCACGAGACCGTCGGCACCAGCTTCCGCTGCGCGTTCGGCGTGACGGATCGAGGCAACATCCGCCAGTACCAGTGCGCCCGCATCGTGCAGCGGCTTCAACACCGGCTCGGGCGAGCCGACCGATGTGATGACGATTTCAGGCTTGTGCTTCAGCAGCACGGCGAGATCCTGTTCCAGCCGCGCATTGGAGCGGTGCACGATCAGGTTCGGGCAGAGCGGCGCTGCCTTGCGGCCGGCCTGTCGTTCGTGCTGCAGCAGCCGCGCTTCGATCTCGCTGAACCACGTATCGAGTTGTTCCGTGCTGCGGCAATTCACGGTGGGAAAGCTGCCGATCACGCCATTGCGACAGGCCGCGACCATGAGCTCGACGCCCGACACCAGAAACATCGGCGCTGCAATCAAGGGCAGCGCGAGGCGATCACGAAAGAGTCGCAGTCGATCGGATGTCACTCACGCCTCCTTGCACGGGCTTTGCCGTTCCATCCCGCCTTCTCTGTGCTAGCGTTGCGCAAACATTGGCACGCGAGAAGCCAATGACAAGACAACGAGGAAACATATGTCCGATCAGCTCCACGCATCGTCCCCGACTTGCGCGCAGACGCTACGGGCATTGGCGCGCTATCCTGGCCGCACGGCATTCGCTTGGCCCGGCGGATCGCTGAGCTATCAAGGCACCATCGACCTGATCGGACGCATCCAGGGCGTGTTCATGCGGCTCGGCTTGCAGCGAGGTGCGCGCGTTGCCTTCCTGACCGCGAACCGCGCCGATACGTGGTGCGCCGGTGTCGCCGCGCAATTGTCGCGGTGCTGCATCACATGGTTGCACCCGCTGGGATCGCAGAGCGACCAGCTATTCCAGCTCGAGGATTCGGAAGCCGAAGTCCTGGTGGTCGATGCCGCCGCCTTCCGCGATCGCGGCGGCGAGCTCGCCGCGCAAGCTGCCCGGCTCAAGGCCGTCTTCACCATGGGGCCGGCCGAATACGGCGTCGATCTGCTGGCGGCGATCGAGAGCGCTGGCCATGTCAGCGCACAGTGCCTCGCAGGTCTCGATGATCTCTCCACTCTGAACTACACCGGCGGCACGACGGGCAAATCCAAGGGCGCGCTGCGCTACCATCGCGAGAACGCCGGAGCTGCCGCCGCGATCCTCGCCGACTTCGAGATCCCCGATGCCGCGCGCTATCTCACCGTCGCGCCGATCAGCCACGTCGCCGGTACGAAGGTGCTGCCGACGCTGATGCGCGGCGGCACCGTGCACATGCTGAAGGGCTTCGATCCCGAAGCCGTGCTGGCGACGATCGCGCGCGAGCGCATCAATTTTACCCTGTTCGTGCCGACCATGATCTATGTGCTGCTCGATCATCCCGCACTGAGCAGGACCGACCTCTCCTCGCTCGAGCTCGTGCTCTACGGCGCCTCCGCGATGTCGCCGAGCCGGCTGGTCGAAAGCATCGAACGCATCGGACCGGTGTTCTCGCAGCTCTACGGCCAGACCGAATGCTACCCGGTCTCGGTGCTGCGCAAGGCCGATCACGATCCCAGGACGCCGGAGCTGTTTTCGTCCTGCGGCTTCCCGATCTCAGCCTGTGAGGTCAGGATCCTCGACGACAACGACAACGAGGTGGAGACGGGCGAGGCCGGCGAGATCTGCGTGCGCGCGCCGCATGTGATGGCGGAATACTGGAAGCGCCCTGACATCACCGCCGAGACGCTGAAGAACGGCTGGGTGCACACCGGCGACATCGCGCGCAAGGACGAGCGCGGCTACATGTTCATCCTCGACCGCAAGAAGGACATGATCGTCACCGGCGGCTTCAACATCTTTCCGCGCGAGGTCGAGGACGTGCTCTCCCAACACGCCGATGTCGCGATGGTCGCGGTGGTCGGCGTCCCCGACGAGAAATGGGGCGAGGCCGTCACCGCAATCATCGTGCCGCGCGAGGGCGTCAGGCCCGATCCGGACGAGCTGATCAACATGGTGCGGGCGCGAAAAGGCTCCGCGCATGCGCCGAAACAGATCCAGTTCGTCAAGCAGCTGCCGATGACCGGCGTCGGCAAGGTCGACAAGAAGGTGCTGCGCGCGGGGTTTTGGAGCGGGCGGGACCGGATGGTGGGGTAAATCCCCGGGATTTTACGGTGGTCATTGTGGCTCCGACACCACAGCGCGCAACGGAGTGTGCGCCGGCAATGCCGACCCGATTGCCCGCGAATCAGGGAATCACCTAGACCAGCTGACGGGGCTGGGAAGCGGAGTAACGCATGAGAGTCGCTTCCCTGGAAAGTGCAGTCGCCGCGATCACGTTGATCACGGCTATCGTCGTGGTGCTGTGGGAGATCAAGATCTTCTACGGAATATGAACTGGCAGGATGCCGAGCATCCCTTCCGCGGCGGCGGAAGTCTGCCGTTCAATCGGCGCCAGGTGCAACCATGGCGCGCTTGCCGTCATTTCACCGCTTCTCGATCACCAGGCTTTGCACGGCGCGGCCGAAATAGCCCTGCCGATCCGCCAGCCGCGACATCGCGAGCCCAGCACCGTCAGGTCCGATCCAGGATTCGCCGTCGAGCAGGATCCACTCCCCGACCGGCTGGCGCGCGAAGCTCACCGTCAGGTCGGCATTGATGTAGGTCCAGGCGCGGAAGTCGAGCGTCGAGGCGGTGCCGTTGGAGAAGTCGGCGGCGACCACGGCGCGCATGGCCTGCGAGATCGCTTCGCCCTCGATCAGAGGATAGTCGACGCGAAACCAGATCGCGCCCGCGCCGGCCTGGCCGAAGCGGCCGCGCGCGGCGCGCATCGAGACCGATCGCACGAACGGGCTGGTGGCGGCGTGACCGTCCTCGACCAGCGAATCCTCCGGCGAGGGCAGCGTGACCGGCAGCTCCTTGACGTCATCCGGCAGTGCCTGCGCCTTCGCCTTGATCTTGAGCACGGTGGCACCCACGACCTGCACGCCGTCAGCCAGAAGCTTCACTTCGCAGAGCTGGATCTTGCGGCCCTCGCGCAAAACCTCGGTTACGATGGTGAGCGGCGCCACCGGCACGGGACGCATCAAATCGATGGTGACGCGCGCGATATTCATGGGCACGGGCGCCGGGATGCGTTCGGCCGCCCACGTCACCAGCGAGGCCGGCGCCGAGCCGTGCTGCATGCGCCGGTCCCAGGGACCGGCAGCGTCCGGGCTGGTGACGACGTTGTCGCCGTCGACGCGGTAGATGGCGGTCATCGTGTCTCCGTGGAGCAAACTCGGCGCGCAGCAACCGGTGTCGTCCCCGCGAAGGCGGGGACCCATAACCCCAGGGAGAAGTTGTAGCGCAAGACCGGTAACCACGAGCCTTCGCCAAACTCCTCCCTGGGGTTATGGGTCCCGGATCGGCGCTCCGCTCTAGACAACGCTACGCGTTGTCGAGAGCTACGCTTGTCCGGGACGACGGATGAGAGAGATGTGGGGCGATGGCCTACATCACAACGGCGGGTCGATCGCCTCGTCGTATTCCTTCTTGAAGCGCGCGATCAGCTCGGCCGCGGGCACGACGCCCTCGATGCTGCCGATGCCCTGGCCCGAGCCCCAGATTTCCTTCCAGGCCTTTGGCTTGGCGCGCTCTCCGGAGGCGTCGGTGCCGAAATTCATCTTGGAGGGATCGGAGGTCGGCAGGTTTTCCGGATCCATGCCGGCCGCGAGGATCGACGGCTTCAGATAGTTGCCGTGCACGCCGGTGAAGAGGTTGGAATAGACGATGTCGTCGGCAGTCGAGCCTGCGATCATCTCCTTGTACTTCTCGACCGCGTTGGCTTCCTTGGTGGCGATGAAGGCCGAGCCGATATAGGCGAAGTCGGCCCCCAGGATGCGCGCAGCGCGGATCGCCTTGCCGTTGCCGATCGCGCCCGACAGCGCGATCGGGCCGTCGAACCATTTGCGCGTCTCAGCGACGAAAGCCAGCGGCGAGATGGTGCCGGCATGGCCGCCGGCGCCGGCCGCGACCAGGATCAGGCCGTCGGCACCCTTCTCGATCGCCTTGTGGGCGAATTTCTGGTTGATCACGTCGTGGAAGACGATGCCGCCCCAGCCGTGGACGGCCTGGTTGAGCTCCTCGCGCGCGCCGAGCGAGGAGATGATCATCGGCACCTTGTACTTGGCGCAGAGCTGCATGTCGTGGTCGAGCCGGTTGTTCGACTTGTGCACGATCTGGTTGACCGCGAACGGCGCCGACGGCTTGTCGGGATGAGCACGGTCATAGGCCGCAAGCTCTTCGGTGATCCGCGCCAGCCATTCGTCGAGCAGCTCCGGCGGCCGCGCATTGAGCGCCGGGAACGAGCCGACCACGCCCGCCTTGCACTGCGCGATCACGAGATCGGGCACCGAGATGATGAAGAGCGGCGAGCCGATCACGGGGATCGACAGGCGCCCCTTGAACAGGGCGGGCATGGACATTGCGGAACGGTCCTCTTGTGACGGTCAAATGGAAGCTGGGAGCCATACCAACAAGGCAATCTTTCCACTGTCAAGTATTGCGTTTTGCAGCCGCGGCGGATGCAGTTACCGCAATTCCAACGCGCGGAATTCGTCCGCCGTCATTCCGGGTTCGCGCCTCGCGCGCCCCGGAATGACGGCGCCTACCCGATCAAATCCGGATTGATCAGCCGCTCGAACGAGAACATCTCGTCCCACTTCTCCTGCGTCAACAGCTTGCGTTCGGTCACCACGATCTGGTGCAGCGACTTGCCGCTTTTGTAGCCTTCGCGCGCGATCTCGGCGCATTGCTTGTAGCCGAGCAGCGGCTTCAGCACCGTGACGATGCCGAGCGAGTTCAGCACCATGTTGCGGGTGTGGTCTTCATTGGCGGTGATGCCGACGACGCAGTTCTCGCGCAGGCTGTTCACTGCACGCTCCATGGTGCGGATCGAGAAGAACAGCGCGAACGAGATCACCGGCTCCATCACGTTGAGCTGGAGCTGGCCGGCGGAGGCCGCCAGCGTCACCGTGGTGTCGAGGCCGATGACGAGGAAGCTGGTCTGGTTGACGACCTCGGGGATCACGGGATTGACCTTGCCCGGCATGATCGAGGAGCCCGGCTGAAGCTGCGGCAGGTTGATCTCGTTGAAGCCGGCGCGCGGGCCCGAGGCGAGCAGGCGGATGTCGTTGCAGATCTTCGTCAGCTTGCTCGCGGTGCGCTTGAGCACGCCGGAGAGCTGCACATAGGCGCCGGTGTCGGAGGTCGCTTCCACGAGATCGCCGGCGAGGATGAAATCGACGCCGGTCAGCGCGCTCAGATGCCGGACCGCGAGCTTGGGATAGCCGACCGCCGCGGTCACGGAGGTGCCGATCGCGGTGGCGCCGAGATTGATCTCGCGCAGCAGCGCGCGTGCTTCCGAGATGCGGTCGACCTCCTCGCCGATCGTGGTGCCCCATCCCCGGAATTCGGCCCCGAGCGACATCGGCACAGCGTCCTGGAGATGCGTGCGGCCCATCTTCAGCACGCGGTCGAATTCGCGGCCCTTGGCGAAGAAGGCCTCCTGGAGCTGGCGTAGCGCCGTCATGTAGCTCTCGAGCCGCAGGATCAGCGCCAGCCGGAACGCGGTCGGATAGGTGTCGTTGGTGGACTGGCCGTAATTGACATGATCGTTGGGGCTGACGTGCTGATAGTCGCCCTTGTTGAAACCGAGCGACTCCAGCGCGAGGTTCGCGATCACCTCGTTGGCGTTCATGTTGGTCGAGGTGCCGGCGCCGCCCTGGATGAAGTCGGTGACGAACTGGTTCATCATGTCGCCGGCGATGACGCGGTCGCAGGCCAGGATGATCGCGTCGGCCACCTTGGCGTCGATCGCGCCGAGATCGCGGTTGGCCATAGCGGCGGCCTTCTTCACGAAACCAAGCGCCTTCACGAAATAAGGCTCCTGGTTCATCGGAATGCCGGTGATGTGGAAATTCTCCTTACCCCGGATGGTCTGGACGCCGTAATAGATGTCGTCGGCGATCTCACGCTGTCCGAGGAAGTCCTGCTCCATACGGCTCATGGGCGCTCCTAGCTGCTCGCGCGTCACCGCATCAGTTCTGGCATAGCGCGCTGGTCACGAAAGTGTCGGTGCGGCAATCGTCAGGTTTGCGTTGCCGGCCCGGAATCAGAACCTTGGCCGAGCATTTTTCGGCGGAGTCGGCGTTGATGCTCTTGCCTTCCTTGTAGCCCTTGGTCCGGCAGAGCTGGTCGGCGGCAAGCTTGCAGTCGGGCGCGCCGTTGGACGAGACCGGGCACGCCACGCGCCCGGAGACCATGGTCGAGGGCGTTGCCAGCCGCGACAGGTCGCTCATGGTCTCGCTCGGGCTTTTGATCGGCGGCAGGATCGAGGGCAGCTTGTCGAACAGCTTGCCCATTTCGTTGATCAGGCCGGGATTTTCCTCGCGCGTCGGCGGGGTAGGCGTCGACGGCGGCGGCGCGGCCTGCGGTCCCTGCTCCTGGAGACCGAGCGAGGGAGGGGCGGATTGCGGCCATCCCGTCTCGCTGCCGCCGAGCAGGATCAGCAGCACTGCTGAAGTCGTCGTCCCGAATCTCACAGCCGGATTGCCGGATCGAACCATCATGAGGGCAACCGTAGCCGAAGCCGGCGCAGCGGCAAAGCGTTGCGGGTCAGATCAATTTGACCGCCACCACGAAGCCGAGCACCAGCACGGCGGCGCCGATCGCCACCCACAATCCGAGATGCTCCTCGAGCTTGTGCCGGATCCAGTCACCGTAGCGGTTGAGCAGGATCGCCACGATGAAGAAGCGGCCGCCGCGCGCGACGATCGAGCACAGGATGAAGAGAATGAGACTATAGCCGGCAAAGCCCGAAGTGATGGTGACGAGCTTGTAGGGGATCGGCGTCAGGCCCTTGAGCAGGATGATCACGGCGCCCCATTCCGCATAGGAGGCGCGGAAGGCTTCGACCTTGTCGCCGAGGCCATAGACCTGGATCAGCCAGTGGCCGACCGAGTCGAACAGCAGCGCGCCGATGGCGTAGCCGAGCAGGCCGCCGAGCACGGAGGTGACGGTACAGACCGCGGCATAGACCCAGGCGCGCTGCGGGCGCGCCAGCGACATCGGGATCAGCATCACGTCCGGCGGAACCGGAAAGAACGAGCTTTCTGCGAAAGCCACGGCTCCCATGATCCAGAGCGCGTAGGGCTTGTGGGCGGCGTCGATGCACCAGTCGTAGATACGTTTCAGCATGGCGCCGCGATGAAGCACCATGGGACGGATTTGTCCATCGCGAGTTTTTGAGCGATTTGTGACGCCCTAGTGGCGCTTGCGCCCCGCCCGCCCTTCCAGGGCGACAATTGGCCGCCGCGCCGAGATGCGCGGTGACGCGACTTTGGGCAGTTTCATCGGCGACTTCGGCAGCTTCTCGGCGATGCCGAGCATGTCTTCCCGCCGCGCCATCTCGCGCCAGACGTCATCGGGGCGCACACCGGCGGAGGCCCAGAGCACGGTCAGGTTGTAGAGCAGGTCGGCGCTCTCGCGGACCACGGCTTCGCTATCGCCGTTAACCGCGTCGATCACGACTTCGATAGCCTCTTCGGCCAGCTTCTTAGCCATTTTGGAGGGGCCGCGCTGAAACAGCCGCGCGGTGCGCGATGTTGCCGGATCAAGGTCCCTGGCCGCGAGCACAGCCAGATATAGCCGCTCAAGCGAATCACTCATGTACGCGAAAATACTCTAAACCGGTGGCGAGCGCGTTAACGTACGGCAGCAAAAGCAAAAAACCGGCCGTCGCGGCGCCGCGACGGCCGGTTGTGGTCAACCTTTGGTAGCCAAGGTCAGTAGCAGTTCTGGACATAGCCCTGGCCGCAGAGCTCCGACGGCGCCGAGCCGCCATAGCGCTGGTACTGGTAGTTGGGGCCCGGACCGTAATAGGGGCCATAGGCAGGGGCACTGTAATAGGCCGGACCGCCGTAATAGCCATAGCCTGGACCGTAGTCATAGGCGTAGGCGTCACGGCTCGCGGCGATCGCAAGGCCGGTGCCGATGGCGCCTGCAATGGCCGCGCCGGCGAAGGCCGCGCCGCCGCCGCCATGCCAATGGCGGCCGCCTGCATAGGAGGCGGTCGGGGCGGCAGCGGTCAACGCCAGTACTGCGGCCGTGGCAAGGACGGCCTTGCGGCCGCCAAACTTGGAAAATCTGTCAAACATGTCCTGGACCCTCCTTGGGACCTTCAATGGTGCCTTGAGACAGGCTCATGTCTCTCAAACACCCGCATCCATGTTGGGTTCCCCAACCCCAACACAAGCTGAACGGGGTTGCGTAATCGTGACGCAACCTCCGCTCATCCGCCGTTCATGTTGGCGTTGACAGACTGCCCGCCAGCCGGCGCTGCAAGCGTCACGAAATCATAACAATGCGGGACCGGCGCCACTGATGTCTGGATTCAAGACGATCGCCCTTTGCCGCCTGCCGGCCCTTGTGCTCGCCCTCGCAATCTCGCTCGCCGCTCTGCCTGCACGCGAGGTCGCGGCGGCCGATACCGCCGCACCGTCCACTGCGATCCACTTCACGTTCGATCGCCCGATCGATGCGAGCATGGCGCCGTTCTTCCTGGCCGCAAAGGACGGCGGCCTCAGTGCCGAACGTCTCAACGTTTCCTTCAACAGCGCCGCCGGATCGCCGGAGGCGCTCGCGCGCGTCGCCAAGGGCGACAGCGAGCTCGCGCTTGTCGACATCAACGAGCTGATCCGCTTTCGCGACAAGGACGATGCGGCGCCGGTCAAGGCGGTGTTCGTGCTGTTCAACCGCGCGCCTTACGCCATCGTTGCGCGGCGGAGTCGCGGCATCCATGTGCTGTCCGATCTCGACAGCAAGACCGTCGGCGTTGCCGAGAGCGATCTGTCGATGCGGCTGTGGCCCGCGCTGGCGCAGCGGAACGGCATCAACACCTCGCACGTGAAATTCCACAAGATCAGCGCTGCCGTGCGTGAGCCGATCCTCTCCGCAGGCCAGGTCGATGCCGTGGCCGGCTTCAGCCATCTCTCTGCGGTGAATCTGCGCGACCGCGGCGTGCCCGGCAGCGATCTCGTCGTGCTGCGCTTTGCCGACTATGGCTGCGAGGCCTACGGTTTTGCCGTGGTGGCCAATCCCGCTTTCGCCGCGGCGAAGCCCGACGCGGTGAAGGGATTCGTTCGCGCCTTGATCGCGGGCATCCACGCCACCGTCAAGGAGCCGGCGCGTGCGGCGGATGAGGCCGCAAGCCGCATCGACGACGGCGACCGCGACCTCGAGCTCGAGCTCGAGCGCCTGCGCACCGTGCTCGCCGACAACATCCTGACCGACGAGGTCAGGCGCAACGGCCTCGGCGGCATCGACCCGGCGCGTCTGGAGCGCTCGATCGACCAGATCGCGCAGGATTTCAAATTCCGCAAACGCCCGGCGGCCGCCGACATCTTCGACGACCGGTTCCTTCCGCCGGTCGCAAGCCGGCTCGTCAACTGAGCAAAACCGCAAGCTTCCGCTGTATCTCGCGGGCGATCCCTGCTTAAAATGCGGCTCCATCAGCCGTCCGAGTTGCTTGCCCGCATGTCCATATTCCGTCTCTACACCCGTGTTCTGGAACTGCTCGGCAAGGAAGCGCGGCTCGGCTGGCTGCTGGCGGTCGCCAATCTCCTGCTCGCGGCCTCGCAATTCGCCGAGCCGGTGCTGTTCGGCCGCATCGTCGACGTGCTCTCCGGCAAGACGGTGGCCGGCTCCAACTCGGCCTGGCCGTTCCTGGGTGCCTGGGTGGCGTTCGGGCTGTTCACCATCGCCTGCAACGCGCTCGTCGCATTGCAAGCCGACCGGCTCTCCCACCGCCAGCGCCAGGCGGTGCTGACCAGCTATTTCGAGCACATTTTGCAACTGCCGCTGACCTTCCACTCCGGCACCCATTCGGGCCGGCTGATGAAGGTGATGCTCAACGGCACCGACGCGCTGTGGCGGCTTTGGCTCGGCTTCTTCCGCGAGCATTTTGCTGCGATCCTGTCGGTCGTCGTGCTGCTGCCGCTCTCGCTCTATCTGAACTGGCGGCTGGCGATCCTGCTGTTCGTGCTCTGCGTCGTCTTCACCGCGCTGACGACCTTCGTGGTGCGCAAGACCTTCGGCATGCAGATGGCGGTCGAGGAGCACTATAGCGAGCTCTCCGCGCGCGCCTCCGACGCGCTCGGCAATGTCGCGCTGGTGCAGAGCTTCGTCCGCGTCGAATCCGAGGTGAAGGGGTTGCGCTCGGTCGCCGACGAGCTGCTGGCGGCGCAGATGCCGGTGCTGTCGTGGTGGGCGCTCGTCACCGTCATCACGCGAGCCTCCACCACCATCACGGTGCTCGCGATCTTCACGCTCGGCATCGCGCTGCACGACCAGGGCCTGACCTCGGTCGGCGAGATCGTGATGTTCGTGAGCTTTGCGACGCTGCTGATCCAGAAGCTCGAGCAGGTCGTGAGCTTCATCAACAGCGTCTTTATGGAAGCGCCGCGCCTGCGCGAGTTCTTCGGCGTGCTCGATGCGGTGCCCGCGGTGCACGACCGCCCCGATGCGATCGACGCGGGGCGGCTCTCCGGCCTCGTCGAGTTCAACGACGTCACCTTCTCCTATGACGGTAAACGCCCTGCGATCGAGGACCTCTCCTTCACCGCGCTGCCCGGCCAGACCATCGCGCTGGTCGGCCCGACCGGTGCCGGCAAGTCCACCGCCATCGCGCTCTTGCATCGCGCCTTCGACCCGCAATCCGGCTTCATCAGGATCGACGGCATGGATGTGCGCGGCGTGACGCTGACCTCGCTGCGGCGGAACATCGGTGTCGTGTTCCAGGAAGCGCTGCTGTTCAACCGCTCGATCGCGGAGAATCTTCGCGTCGGCAAGCCGGATGCGACCGAAGCCGAGATGCGCAAGGCCGCGGAGCGCGCACAGGCGATCGAGTTCATCGAGCGCAGCGGCGGCTTCGAGACCAATGCCGGCGAGCGCGGCCGCATGCTCTCTGGCGGCGAGCGCCAGCGCCTCTCGATTGCCCGCGCGCTGCTGAAGGATCCGCCGATCCTGATCCTGGACGAGGCGACCAGCGCGCTCGACGCCGTCACCGAGGCCAAGGTGAATGCCGCTCTCGACGAAGTGATGAAGGGCCGCACCACCTTCGTGATCGCCCATCGTCTGTCGACCATCCGCAATGCAACACGGATCCTGGTGTTCGAGAATGGCCGCGTGATCGAAAGCGGAACTTTCGATGAACTCGTGGCCAAAGGCGGCCATTTCGCCGAGCTCGCCAGGGCGCAGTTCATGGTTCAGGAAAACGCACGGGCCAGCGTGACGGCGGGCGAGACTGCCGCGACTGCGGTCAAGTCCCCATAGGACCGTCGAAATTCGGCCTATTTCATTGCGGAATACCGCACCGATCCCCCTATTCTCGCCGCACCAGCCGGTATAGGTTTGCGACGCCGCAAGCGGCGGCGCCGGATTTCAGAACCGAACGTCAGATCACGAGAGCCGGCCGTATCAGGCGGGTCTCCAAGGACCGGAATCGGATAGTGCACGCCATTCGCCCGCTGCTTCGCAAATCCCTGTTCAGCCTGTTCGCTGCGACGCTCGCATGCGCCGCACTGCTCGCGCCGCGCGCGGCGAGTGCCGAAGCGCTGCTGCTGATCGAAGCCGACAGCGGCAAGGTGCTCCAGGCGGAGAACGCGACCATTCCGTGGTATCCGGCCTCTGTCACCAAGATCATGACGGCCTATGTGACGCTGAAGGCGGTGAAGGACGGAAGGCTCACGCTCGACACGCTGCTCACGGTGTCGCCGACGGCCGCCTCGCAGTCGCCGTCGAAGATGGGGTTCCGTCCGGGAACGCAGCTCACCGTCGACAACGCGCTGAAGATGATGATGGTCAAGTCGGCGAACGACATGGCCGTGGTGCTCGCCGAAGGCGTCGGCGGCTCGATCGACGGCTTCTCGGCGATGATGAACGACACCGCGCAGCGGCTCGGCATGACGCAGACGAGCTACGTCAATCCGAACGGCCTGCCCGCCGACGGCCAGATCACCTCCGCGCGCGACCTCGGCATTCTCGCGCGCTCGTTCCTGCGCGACCTGCCCGAATACGAATACTACGTGCACATCCCGGCGATCCGCTTCGGCAAGCGCGTCACCGGCAATTTCAACAAGCTGATCGGCCGCTATCCCGGCGCCGACGGTTTCAAGACCGGCTTCATCTGCGCCTCCGGCTACAATCTCGTCGCCTCCGCCACGCGCAACGGCCGCCGGCTGATCGCGGTCGTGCTCGGCGCCAACTCCGGCACCGCGCGCGCGGTGAAGGCGGCGCAGCTGCTCGAGCGCGGCTTCAGCCAGGACAATCTCACCTGGCTCCGCCCCTCGCTCGGCACGGTCGACAAGCTGGTGCCGGTCGACGCTTCGCCGCCGAATCTGCGCGAGGAGATGTGCGGCGGCCATCGCAAGCGCCCGGCGAGCGACGACGACGATGCGCTGATCGCCACCAATGGCGGCACCGCCGGATCGGCCTCGGCCACCGGCGGCGAAGCCCAGGTCACCTTTTTCACGGCCGGCCTCCAGCCGCCGCTGATGAAGGCCTCCGAGCTGATGGCCACCGCTCCCGCGGCGGCCGAGCCCGTGCTGGTCTATACCGGCCCGACCCGCACCGGCACGGCCCTCATCGCGGCGGTGGCCGCCGATGCTGACCAGCAGGCGACGCCCAAAGCGCGTGGCAAGAAGTCGCGCGTCGCCAAGAAGCCCGACGCCGCCGACAAACCCGCGGACAAGCCGAAGGAGCCGAAGACAGCGGCGGCCAAGCCCGATGCGAAGAACAATGCGAAGGGCGACAGCAAGACCGCAGCCAAGCCGGCCGCCAGGCATGCCGCGGCCAAGCCGGATGCAGCGTCGAAACCTGCCGAGAAGCCCGCGAGCGGCGAAGCGGCGGCAAAACCCGCCAAGCCCAAGGCCGCGACCAAGCCGGCTGCTGCCAAGCCCGCGAACAACAGTTAACGCCGCCTCGGAATTGAATCACAGCCCGCGCTTCGCAGTTGCGGCAAACCGATTTGCGACGATTCCAGTAGCCACTCCCCGGCCTTTGCCCTAAGCCACGACGGCTTGCCACCTGTTCCGGCAGGCTCGATACTGCCGGCAATGAGGCAAGCCCGAGACACAACGGGCTCAGGTGTAAGAGAGGGGAGTTTCCATGGAGCGCATCTGGCTCAAGCAATACCCGCCCGGCGTGCCCGCCGACATCGAGCCGACGCAATACGCATCGCTGGTCGACCTCCTGGAGGAGAGCTTCACCAAGTTCGCCGACCGCAAGGCGTTCATCTGCATGGACAAGTCGATCAGCTATCGCGACCTCGACCAGATGTCGCTGGCGCTCGCCGCCTACCTGCAGGGCCGCGGCCTGCAGCGCGGCGCCCGCGTCGCGATCATGATGCCGAACGTGCTGCAATATCCGGTCGCGACTGCGGCCGTGCTGCGCGCCGGCTACGCGGTGGTCAACGTCAACCCGCTCTACACCCCGCGCGAGCTCGAGCATCAGCTCAAGGATTCCGGCGCCGAAGCCATCATCGTGCTGGAGAACTTTGCCCACACCGTCGAGCAGGTGATCACGAAAACGCCGGTGAAGCATGTCATCGTCGGCAGCATGGGCGATCTGCTCGGCTTCAAGGGCATGATCGTCAATCTCGTCGTCCGCCGCGTCAAGAAGATGGTGCCGGCCTTCTCGCTGCCGGGCGCGGTGTCCTTCAACGACGCGCTCGCGACCGGCCGCAGCCTGACCTTCAACAAGCCGAAGCTCTCGCCCGGCGACGTCGCCTTCCTGCAATATACCGGCGGCACCACCGGCGTCTCCAAGGGCGCCACGCTGCTTCACCGCAACATCGTCGCCAACGTCTTGCAGAACGATGCCTGGCTTCAGCCGGCGCTGGCGCAGCCGCCGCATGTCGAGCAGCTGATGATCGTGTGCGCGCTGCCGCTCTATCACATCTTCGCGCTGACGGCGTGCTACCTGCTCGCGGTGCGCGCCGGCGGCTGTAACCTGCTGATCCCGAACCCGCGCGACATCGCCGGCTTCGTCAAGGAGCTCGCAAAATACCAGGTCAACAGCTTCCCGGCGGTCAACACGCTCTACAACGGGCTGATGCACCATCCTGATTTCAAGAAGCTCGACTTCTCCAAGCTGAAGATCTCCAACGGCGGCGGCATGGCGGTGCAGCGCCCGGTGGCCGAGCAGTGGAAGGCGGTGACCGGCTGCTTCATCGCCGAAGGTTACGGCCTGTCGGAGACCTCGCCGACGCTGACCTGCAATCCCGCGACCACGACCGAGTTCTCGGGATCGATCGGCATCCCCGTGCCCTCGACCTGGATCTCGATCCGCGACGACGACGGCAACGAAGTCCCGCTCGGCCAGCCCGGTGAGATCTGCGCCAAGGGCCCGCAGGTGATGTCGGGCTACTGGAACAGGCCGGAGGAGACCGCCAAGGTGATGACCGCCGACGGCTATTTCCGCACCGGCGACATCGGCGTGATGGACGAGAGGGGCTACACCAAGATCGTCGACCGCAAGAAGGACATGATCCTGGTCTCCGGCTTCAACGTCTATCCGAACGAGATCGAGGAAGTGATCGCGAGCCACCCCGGCGTGCTCGAATGCGCCGTGATCGGCATCCCCGATTCCAAGTCGGGCGAGGCGGTGAAGGCCTTCGTGGTCAAGAAGGACCCGAACCTTACGGCGGAGGACGTCATCAGGTTCTGCCAGGAGCAGCTCACCGGCTACAAGGTGCCCAAGCACATCGAATTCCGCACCGACCTGCCGAAGACCAATGTCGGCAAGATCCTGCGCCGGCAGCTGCGCGACGAGAAGAAGGCCGAGGCGGCGTGAGCCGCATCGCGGATTCATGACTGACGTGAGCGACAACACGCCGGCCGGCATTCTCGCCTTCTGGCGCGAATCCGGCCGCGAGCGCTGGTACGAGCGCGATGACGCGTTCGACGCCGAGGTCAGTCGGCGCTTTCTGGCGCTGTGGCAGAAGGCCGTCGCCGGCGAGCTGGCGTCATGGGAAGACAGCGACGACGGCGCGCTCGCGCAGGTCATCGTGCTCGACCAGTTTCCCCGCAACATGTTTCGCGGCACACGCGAAGCCTTCGCCAGCGACGCGCTGGCGCGCGAGGTCGCCCGCCGCGCCATCGCGCGCGGCGTCAACAAAAGGGTCGATCCGATCCTGCTTGAATTCCTCTATCTGCCCTTCATGCATTCCGAGCACCTGCCCGATCAGCTGCATTGCGTCGCGCTGTTTGAAAACACCGACAATGCCGAAAACCTGAAATACGCCCGCCTGCACGCCGACATCATCCAGCGGTTCGGCCGCTTTCCCCACCGCAACCCCCTCCTCGGCCGCGACACCACCGCGGAGGAGCAGGCCTTCCTCGACAGCGGCGGTTTTGCCGGTTGATGACATCGCGGTGAAGGGCGGCCGCCCCCACGGCTTTGCGCATCACTTCCCTTGCCGGCAATATTGTGCAGGCCGGCGCCACGGTCTAAAAAGCGGGACCGATTTTCAGGGAGACTGACGATGGCGATCCAGACTGGCGACAAGCTGCCCGAGGCGAAATTCCGCGTGATGACGGCGGAAGGCCCGCAGGTGAAGACCACCGACGACATCTTCAAGGGCAAGAAGGTGGCGCTGTTCGCCGTGCCCGGCGCCTATACCGGCACCTGCCACAAGATGCATCTGCCGAGTATCTTCCTCAACGCCTACGCCATGAAGGACAAGGGCGTCGACACCATCGCCATCGTCTCCGTCAACGACGCCTTCGTGATGAACGCCTGGAAGCGCGACACCGACCAGCGCGACGAGGCCATCTTCCTCGCCGACGGCAATGCCGAGTTCGCCAAGGCGATCGGCATGGAGCTCGATGCCTCCGCCAACGGCCTCGGCATCCGCTCCAAGCGCTATTCGATGCTGGTCGAGGACGGCGTGGTCAAGAAGCTGAACCTCGAGGCGATGCCCGGCAAGGTCGAGGTCTCCGGCGGCGATACGCTGCTGGGACAGCTGTAAGCTTTAGGCGCCGTTCTTAGCCACAAATGACACTGTCATGCCCCGGCTTGACCGGGGCATCCAGTACGCCGAGGCTTCTCGGCTCAATCACAACCGCCTCTGGAATACTGGATCGCCCGCCTTCGCGGGCGATGACAGTTGAGAATGAGGCGGTGCCGTAGGGTAGGCAAAGGCGCGTCAGCGCCGTGCCCACCATCTTGCCTCGATTGAAAAAAGGTGGGCACGCTTCGCTTTGTCCACCCTACGAGACTCGGGCAGCTGTAAGCTTGAAGTCATTCTGGGGCGCGCGAAGCGCGAACCCGGAATCTCGAGATTCCGGGTTCGGTGCTACGCACCGCCCCGGAATGACGGAGCACTACTCCCCCACCCGCTGCTGCAACCGCGCCTTGACGATTCCGTCCCGCGCGAGCTGATCCGCCCGCTCGTTCTCGGGATGGCCGGCATGGCCCTTGACCCAGTGCCAGCGGACGTCGTGCTGCTTCAAGGCCGCATCGAGGCGCTGCCATAGCTCGACATTCTTGACCGGCTTCTTGTCGGCGGTGCGCCAGCCGTTGCGCTTCCAACCGTGGATCCACCCGGTGATGCCCTGCCGGACATACTGGCTGTCGGTGTAGAGATCGACGGTGCACGGCTTCTTCAGCGCTTCGAGCGCGGAGATCGCCGCCATCAATTCCATCTGGTTGTTGGTGGTATGGCGCTCGCCGCCGTTCAGCTCTTTCTCCTTGTCGCCGAACTTCAGGATCGCACCCCAGCCGCCGGGCCCCGGATTTCCCGAGCAGGCACCGTCAGTATAGATCGTGACAACGGGCTTTTCGCTCACGCAACCAGTCCTGACGGCATCAGCCCGTAATCGCGCACGCCGGAAACACTCTGGTGGAAGCGCAGCTTGCGAAAATATTCCAGCGGATCCTTCGGCTTGACCAGCGCGCCCGGCGGCACGTTGAGCCAGTCCACCAGCCGCGTCAGCAGGAAGCGGATCGCAGCGCCCCGCGCCAGCAGCGGCAACGCGGCCTCCTCGGCTTCGCTCAGCTTTCGCACCCGGCCATAGGCATTGAGGAAAGCGCGCGCCTTGGTGACGTTGAAGGAATGATCCGGCTCGAAGCACCAGGCGTTGAGGCAGATCGCGACGTCATAGGCCAGCATGTCGTTGCAGGCGAAGGTGAAGTCGATGATCCCCGAGAGCTTGTCGCCGAGAAAGAAGACGTTGTCGTTGAAGAGGTCAGCGTGGATCACGCCCTCGGGCAGATCGGTCGGCCAGACGCCACTCGAGAGATGGTCGAGCTCAGTGGCAAGGAAGCTGCGCAGGCCCGGCTGCACCTCGTCGGCGCGACTTGCCGCCGCGTCAAACAACGGCCGCCAGCCCGCAACCGAGAGCGCATTGGCGCGCTTGATCGCGAAATTCGCGCCGGCCAGATGCATCCTGGCGAGCCCCTCGCCGACGCCGGCGCAATGCGCAGCGTTCGGCTTGCGCGGCCAGACGCCTTCGAGAAAGGTGATGATCGCGGCGGGGCGCCCCGACAGCTCACGCAACGCCTCTCCGTCTTTGGCCTTCACCGGCAGCGGACAGGTCACGCCGTGCTCGGCCAGATGCGTCATCAGCGCGAGGAAGAACGGCAGATCGTTCTTCGCCACGCGCTTCTCATAGAGCGTGAGGATGAACGAGCCTTTGCTCGTGTGCAGCAGGAAGTTGGAATTCTCTACGCCCTCGGCGATGCCCTTGTAGGAGAGCAATTCGCCGAGATCGTATTGCTTCAGGAAATCCGCAAGCTCGTCGGCGGCAACGTCGGTGTAGACCGCCATAAAAGTCTACTCAGCGGCGGCTTCGGGGCGCACCTGACGCGGCAGCGGGAAGAACTCGTTCTCTTCCGCGGCCGAGACCGTCTCCACATGCAGCGTGTAGCGCTCGGCGAAGGCGTCCATGATCTCCTCGACGATCACTTCCGGCGCGGACGCGCCCGCGGTGATGCCAAGGCTCGAGATGTTGCCGAACTTGTCCCAGTCGATGTCGGCGGCGCGCTGCGCCAGCACGGCGATCTTGCAGCCCTCGCGCTCCGCGACCTCGCGCAGGCGCTGCGAGTTCGACGAATTGGGCGCACCGACAACGATCAGCGCGTCAACCACCGGCGCCACCTTCTTCACCGCGAGCTGGCGGTTGGTGGTGGCGTAGCAGATGTCTTCCTTGTGCGGGCCGTTGATGTTCGGGAAGCGCTCCTTGAGCAGCGCCACGATCTCGGCGGTATCGTCGATCGACAGCGTGGTCTGGGTCACGAAGGCGAGGTTGTTTGGGTCCTTCGGACTGATGGTCTTGGCGTCCTCGGCGGTCTCGATCAGGGTAACGGCGCCGGTCGGCAGCTGGCCAAGCGTGCCGACCACCTCGGGATGATGCGAATGGCCGATCAGGAAGATCTCGCGGCCGCGCTTGAAGTGGATCGCAGCCTCGCGATGCACCTTGGTCACCAGCGGGCAGGTCGCATCCAGCGAGAACAGGTTGCGGGATTGGGCGTCGGCCGGAACCGACTTGGGGACGCCATGGGCCGAGAACACGACCGGCGCGGTGGTGTTTTCGGGGATTTCGGCCAGCTCCTCGACGAAGATGGCGCCCTTCTTCTTCAACCCATCGACGACGTACTTGTTGTGCACAATCTCATGGCGAACATAGACGGGAGCGCCGTACTTATCGAGCGCCCGTTCCACGGTATCGATCGCCCGGACCACCCCGGCGCAGAAGCCGCGGGGAGAACAAAGCACGATCTTGAGGTCTGGTTTGGCTGACATTGAGCGATCTCGGGACCGAATCACCCGTTTCGCCTTCTGGCGGGGGCGGTCGATGGCTGGAAAGGGCTAAAAAGGGTTTGCTTGGACTTTACCGGGTCTGCAAAGGGAATTGGGCCCCCTTTCGGGCGCTGTCAAGGCACTATCTATAGCAGAACCATTGCGTGGCTAGCCCCTCCCGGCTTATATAGCGCGAATTCCCTGTCATCGCTGATGACTACCGGTTTCGCCTCCAGAGGGGTGGGCGAAGCACAAAGGAGATTTGCCATGAGCAACGCACCTCTGATGCCCAAGGCGACCGCCGTCTGGCTGCTGGACAACACCGCGCTGACCTTCGACCAGGTCGCCGATTTCACCAAGATGCACCCCCTCGAGGTGCGTGCGATCGCCGACGGCGACGCCGCCCAGGGCATCAAGGGCATGGACCCCCTCTCCAACGGCCAGCTCACCCGCGAGGAGATCGAGAAGGGCGAGAAGAACCCGGATTACCGGCTCCGCCTCCAGGAGAGCAAGGTGGTGCTGCCGCCCCAGCCTAAGCGCAAGGGCCCGCGCTACACCCCGGTGTCGCGCCGCCACGAGCGCCCGAGCGCCATCCTCTGGCTGCTGCGCAGCCATCCGGAGCTCAAGGACGCCCAGATCATGCGCCTGGTCGGCACCACCAAGAGCACCATCGCCAGCGTGCGCGACCGCACGCACTGGAACACCTCGCAGCTGACCCCGATCGACCCCGTCACGCTCGGCCTCTGCTCGCAGATCGAGCTCGATTTCGAGGTGCAGCGCGCGGCGAAGGAAAAGCCAATCGACGCAGCCTATGGCGGCGCCACCCTGCTGCCGGCCTCCGAGACCACCAAGAAGGACGAGTACGAGCCGGCGGAGAAGTCCAGCGACGACCTCAACGTCGACGCCGTGTTCGCCAAGCTCAAGACGCTCGGCGGCAAGAAGCACGAGGACGACGAGGAGTAAGGCTCCGCTCTTCGTTGACGATCGAATGCAAACAAAAAGCGCGGCAGGGAAACCTGCCGCGCTTTTGTTTTGTGGAAGCGTCACCCTCGATGTCGTGGCGTCAATGCCTCTCGCGGTGCCGCTGACCGAATGCGGGGCGCACGATGCGGCACTTCACATTACGGCCGCTCGGGATGGTTCAGCATATATTCGCCGAGATCGCGCTGGCGGCGGTCGGCGCGGGCGGTCGCGGCATTGCGCTGGACGTCGCGGTCCTTGCGGCAGGCCACATATTCGGGCGAGCCCTGGGCGTAGCCGCGGCTCTGGCACACCGCATCGTCATCGTCGCCGCCCATCGCCACCGGCGTCTGGTAGCGCGCCGAGCAGGCGGAAAGAGCGATGGCGAGAGCTACGGCTGCAAGCAGGCGCGGCGCGGTGGCGAGTGGCATACGAGGTCCTCGATTGGTCGGCCCTGTTTAGCGCGGAATGAGGAGATTGTAAGTCCCGGACGCCGTTCCCCACTCGCTGTCATTCCCCGCGAAAGCGGGGAATCCAGTACTCCGCGGCGGGCATTGGAGCACACAACTCCGGCCGCGGAGTACTGGATCACCCGCTTTCGCGGGTGATGACAGCAGAGGTTGGAGCGGCGGGGGCGTCCCGGTGGCACGACGGCCGGAGATCGCGTCACACTCGCCCCTTCAGCGCCTCGCCGATCTCATCCAGCACCTTGGGGTCCTCGATCGTGGCCGGCATGGTCCAGGCCTCGCCATCGGCGATCTTCTTGATGGTGCCGCGCAGGATCTTGCCGGAGCGGGTCTTGGGCAGGCGGCCGACGGTGATGGCGAGCTTGAAGGCGGCGACGGGGCCGAGCCGCTCGCGCACCAGCGCGACGATCTCCTTCTCGATCTCGTTCGGTGTGCGCTTCACGCCGGCTTTCAGCACCAGGAAGCCGCAGGGCACCTCGCCCTTGATCGCATCCTTGACGCCCAGCACGGCGCATTCGGCCACGTCAGGATGCGAGGCCAGGATCTCCTCCATGCCGCCGGTGGAGAGCCTGTGGCCAGCGACATTGATGATGTCGTCGGTGCGGCCCATCACGAAGACATAGCCGTCCTCGTCCTTGTAGCCTGCGTCCGAGGTTTTGTAATAGCCGGGGAATTCGCTGAGGTAAGCCTCCTTGAAGCGCGCATCCTGATTCCACAGCGTCGGCAGGCAACCCGGCGGCATCGGCAGTTTGATGACGATCGAACCCATCGTGTTCGCAGCAACCGGCCTTGCCGCTTCATCGACGACGTCGACCTGATAGCCCGGCATCGGCACCGTCGGCGAGCCGTGCTTGACCGGCAGCATGCCGAGGCCGACCGGATTGCCGGCAATGCACCAGCCGGTTTCGGTCTGCCACCAATGATCGATCACGGGCACCTTCAGCTGCTGCTCCGCCCACTCCACCGTCGGCGGATCGGCGCGCTCGCCGGCGAGGAACAGCGTGCGGAATGTCGACAGGTCATATTGTCGGATGAACTTGCCGTCCGGATCCTCCTTGCGAATGGCGCGGAACGCGGTCGGCGCGGTGAACAGCGCCACCGCCTTGTGCTCGGAGATGACGCGCCAGAACGCGCCGGCATCGGGCGTGCCGACCGGCTTGCCCTCATACATGATCGAGGTCGCGCCATGCAGCAGCGGGCCGTAAATGATGTAGCTGTGGCCGACCACCCAGCCGATGTCGGAGCCGCACCACCAGACCTCGCCCGGCTTGACGCCATAGAGGTTGAACATCGACCATTTCACCGCGACGAGATGACCGCCATTGTCGCGCACGACGCCCTTGGGGATGCCCGTGGTGCCCGAGGTGTAGAGGATGTAGAGCGGATCGGTGGCGGCGACGGGCACGCAAGGCGCCTTCTTGCCTTCGTTCAGCGCCTTGCGGCGCAGGCTTGCCCAATCATAATCGCGCCCGGGTGTGAGATCGCAGACGAGCTGGGGACGTTGCAGCACGATGCAGGCCTTGGGCTTCGCAGACGCAAGCTTGATCGCCTCGTCGAGCAGCGGCTTGTACTGCACGATGCGGCCCGGCTCGATGCCGCAGCTCGCGGAGAGAATGAGCTTCGGCTGCGCGTCGTCGATGCGGGTGGCGAGCTCCTTTGCCGCAAAGCCGCCGAACACCACCGAGTGCACCGCGCCGATGCGCGCGCAGGCGAGCATCGCGACCACGGCTTCCGGCACCATCGGCATATAAAGGATGACGCGGTCGCCCTTGGCGACGCCGAAATCCTGCATCACGGCGGCGAGCGCCTGCACCTCGCCGAGCAACTCCGCATACGTGAATTTGGTGATGCTGCTGGTCAGCGGCGAATCGTGGATCAGCGCGACCTGGTCGGCGCGGCCGCGTTCGACATGGCGGTCGAGCGCGTTGTAGCAGGTGTTGACCACGCCGCCGGTGAACCAGCGGCCGTAGACGCCTTGCGAGGCATCGAAGATCTTCTTCGGCGGCTCGATCCAGTCGATCTCCTTGGCCGCCTCGGCCCAAAACCCTTCCGGATCGGCCAGCGAGCGCGCATGGACCTCGTGATACTTGCTTCCACCCTGGGCGTTCATTCCGCGCTCCCGTTCCCTTTATTCGCCTGGCCCTGACCTTGCGGCACGACGGACGTCCCGCCATGACCCGGATCAAGTGCCGGCCTTGTTTGAGGGCTATTTTCCCGGGAACGGGCCGCGGTTCAAGCTGAAAAGGATGGGCCTTTTGGTAGGCGGGAAGAAAGGCCATCGAGGCAAGCTGGAGCCACAGCAAAGGTGGGCCCTCTCCCCCCCTTGCGGGGGAGAGCGGGAGAGAGGGGTGGCCACGAACTCAGTCTAGAGTTTGTGGCTCCCCCTCTCCCTAACCCTCCCCCGCAAGGGGGGAGGGAACGCAGTGTGCGCGTAGAGGCTTCTCAGCCCTCTCCTCCATCGCATTCAACCGCTGCAACCGATCCTGCATGACCTTCTTCAGATCATAGCCGGGGCGGCGGAAGCTCGCATCGCGCGTGACGAGGAAATCGCGCTGGGACTTGCGCAGATCATCCGCCGAGCGCCGGTTCAGGGATTTCAGCACGCGCTCATAGGTCTCCGCGATCCGGCGATCGAGCATGCCGAGCTGCGGATCGGCGCAGATCACCTTCTCGACCTCGCGCTTGGCGCTCGCGCAATCGAACGACGGGCCATTGCCCGAATTCGCCGCGAGCGGACGCGGCGCCTCGGTGCCGAACTTCGCGATCTCCGCCATCGTGGTGCGGCGGCCATTCGCGGCGTTCTCGTTGCCGGGATCGAGCTTCAGCGCGGTTTCGTAATCGGCCAGCGCATTCCTGCGCTCGCCCATCTTCTTGTAGAGCACGGCGCGATTGTTGTAGGTCAGCGCGAAATTCGGATCGAGTTTCAGCGCAGCCTCGTAGTCGCTGAGCGCCGCCCCAAACTCGCCCTTGTACTGATAGGCATCGCCGCGGTTGGTGAAAAAGTTCGGCCGCGGCACGAGGCGCAGCGCCTGATCGTAATCGGCGATCGCCTTGTCGTATTCGCCCATCGCGGCCAACGAGAGGCCCCGATTGTCGTAATATTCCGGCACTTTCGGATCGAGCCTGATCGCCTCGCCGTCGTCGGCGACCGATTTGTCGAGCTGGCCGAGCTTCTTGTAGGCCGCGCCGCGATTGGTGTAGCTGCGCGGCCGGTTCGGATCGAGCCGCAGCGCTTCGCTGAGATCGCGGATCGCCTTCTCGTTGTCGCCGCCGAGATAATAGGTCACGCCGCGGTCGGACCAGGCCTGCGCATAATCGCCCTTCAGCTTGATCGCCTGGTCGTAATCGGCAAGCGCCCGGTCGAGCCGGCGCTGGCTGGTATAGACCACGCCGCGCAGCTCGTAGGCCTCCGCATCCTGCGGGTCGAGCTCGATCGCCTTGCTGAGGTCGGAAGCGGCACGGTTGAGGTCGCCACCGGCCTCGCGCAGCAAGTCGCCGCGCAGGCGCCAGGCCTTTGCGTTCTTGCCGTCGAGCGCGATGGCGCGGTCGATGTCCCGCAGCGCCTGGGTGAGGCCGCCCGAAGTGCGCGCATTGGCGTCGGCGCGCACCAGCAGCGCCGCGGCACGGTCGCTCGTCGAATTCGAAGCCTGGTCGATGATGGCGCTGCAGGCCGGGATCAGCTCGGCCGGAGCGGCCTTGGTGCCCATGACGCAGTCGGCGGCAGAGGCTGGAGCAGCAAGGGCCAGGCTCATCGCCGCGCCGAGGAGGAAGCTACGCAGCGAGATCTTGGCAAACGGGAACGTTTGCGCGGAAGAAGGCGTGCCGCACATCAGGAAGGCTCCGTGACATCAGGTTTTCACCATTGTCGCGGCGGGAAAAGAATGGGTTCAATTTGGACCTGTTAGGGATGCACCGGCGCATCGCCCCCTCGCCCCGCTTGCGGGGAGAGGCGAAGGAGGCACTCAATACCCGTCCACGCCGTTGATCCGCTGCAGCCGCTCCTGCATCGCCTTCTTCAGATCATACCCCGGCCGGCCGTACCCAGCATTGCGCCGGGCGATGAACTCGTCCTGCTCGTGCTGGATCTTGCGCGCCTCCGCCGGGCTCTGGGCTTCGCGGATGGCGCGCAAATGCGATCCGTAGATCTCGCGGTCGAGATCGGCGAGCTCGCGGCTCGCGCAGATCGCCTTCTCGACGGCGCGGGATGCGCGGGCGCAGTTGAAGCTGGGCTTGCCGGCGACCGCCATCTGCGCCCCGATCCGCTCCAGCTCGCGCGCCATCGCCTTGTGATTGGCCTTGGCCTTCTCGTGGTTCGGATCAATCTTGAGCGCAGCGCCGAAATCCTGCACCGCCTTGGGCTTGTCGCCCTTCTTCAGCCAGAGCTCGCCGCGCGCGTTGAAGATATCGGCGAGCGTGGGGTCGAGCAGGAGCGCGCGGCTGTCGTCGGCGATCGCGCGGTCGATCTGGTCATGCCGCGCATAGAGCGCACCGCGCGCGATCAGCGCCTTGACCAGGTCCGCCTTCGCCGTCTTCTCGTTGTCGATCACGGCCGCGCAGGCGGCGGCGGCCTTGTCGATGTCGTCGGCCGCGGTCGCCGCGAGGCATGGCGCGACATCGACCGGCGGCACCGCGGCCGGCTCGCCGCCGGTCGCGGCATGGGCTGCGGCGAGCGAGAGCGCGGAGAGCAGAACGACACCTGCCAGTTGAATGAGATTTTGAAAACGCATGCTCGTTGCAGTCGGAAGGTCGTCTTCGGTCTTGCCTTGAGGCCGTACTATCCACCATACGGCCGGATTGGTGCTAGCTTGTGGCGCCGCTCAAATTGGTCTCGGGGATCGACGTGTCGACATTCGAATGGATCATCGCGCTTCTGCTCGGCGCCGTTGCATTATCGGCGGCGGCGCGTCGGATCAAGGTCCCCTACCCGACCTTTCTGGCCATCGGCGGCGCCCTGATCGCTTTCGTGCCGAACAGCCCGTCCTGGACGCTCGAACCCGACCTTGCCTTGGCGCTTTTTGTCGCACCGGTGCTGATGGACGCCGCGTTCGACACCTCGCTGCGCGATTTGCGCAACAACTGGGTTCCGGTCTCCACCCTGGTGGTGGCCGCGGTTGGCCTGACTACGATCGGCGTGGCTTTCGTCGCGCACCGGCTGATGCCCGACATGCCCTGGGCCGCGGCCATTGCGCTCGGCGCCATCGTGGCACCGCCGGATGCCGCAGCCGCGGTTGCGATCCTGAGCCAGGTGAAGCTGCCCTATCGGATGGTGAAGGTGCTGGAGGGCGAGAGCCTGCTCAACGACGCCAGCGCGCTGCTGATCTATCGCATCGCGGTCGGTGCGGTCGTTATGGAGCACCTGAAATGGAGCGAGGTCGCGCCGACGATTGCGCTCGGGCTGGTCGGCAGCGTCCTCGCTGGTCTTCTGGCGGGACGCATCATCCCGCTGTTCCTGGAACGCGTGAAGGAGGCGCCGAGCGCGATTATCGTCCAGTTCGCCACCACCTTCATGGTCTGGATCGCGGCTGAGCATCTCGGCCTCTCCGGCATCCTCACCATCGTGGTCTACGCCATCACCATCGCGCGCACGGCGGGCGCGCGCATGCCGGCACGGCTGCGGGTGCCGTCCTATGCGGTGTGGGAGACGATCGTGTTCGTCCTCAACGTGCTCGCCTTCATGCTGATCGGCATGCAGATGCGGCCGATCTGGACGCGGCTGGATACGGAAGTGCGCTGGGAATATTGCGTAGCCGCAGCCTGGATCCTGCTCACGGTGGTGCTGGTGCGGCTCGCCTGGATCACCTTCTACCGCACCACGCTGCGCGTGCTGATCGCGCGCGGGCTCTATCATCCGAAGGATCCCAAGGCCGTCGCCTCGCCGAAAGGCGGCCTCATCATCTCCTGGTGCGGTATGCGCGGGCTCGTCACGCTCGCCACCGCGTTCGCCCTGCCCGAGAATTTTCCCTATCGTGACTTCATCGTCTTCATCGCCTTCGCGGTGGTGCTGGGCTCACTGATCATCCAGGGCCTGACCCTGCGCCCGCTGATCCTGGCCTTCGGCCTCAAGGACGACGATCCCGTCGGCCTCGAGGTCGCGCGCGCCCGCGCGGTCGCCTATCGCGCCGCGCTCGATGCGATCGAAGACGATCCCTCGGAGGAAGCCGAAATCTTGCGGCTCGAATACCGCGCCATCCTGATGCAGGCGGATGACGATCCTGACGGCGGAATCGCCCACGGCCGTCTCCCCGCCGACGCGCTGCGCCTCCGCGCCATCGAGGCTGCGCGCAAGTCGATCCTCGGCCTTCGCGATACCGAAGTGATCGGCGACGATGCATTCCACCGGGTCGAGGAAGAGCTCGATCGCGCGGAGTTGAGCGCCGGGGGATAGGCAACGTGCGCCAGATCACACAAGCGATCCGGCGTTGAACCTGATGGTGTCGTCGTAGACACATTCCTGATGACGACCTTGATCGACGACCGTCGTGTACGCGCGCGTGATGCGTCGCCTGCACGATATTTTTATCTCCACATGGCCCTGGCCTGCGCGGCCACTGCATTCCTCGGCTTCGCACCGACATATTGGATGCCGCTCGTCCACCGGACATTTTCCGCAAGCCCGGTGATTCATTTTCACGGATTGTTGTTCTTCACCTGGACGCTTTATTTCGTGCTCCAGACCTGGCTCGCGGCTTCTGGCCGCGTGGTCAATCACCGCGCGCTCGGCATCGCCGGCGTGTCGCTTGCGACCGCGATGACGATCTTCGGCTTCCTCGCCTCGGTCACGTCGATGAAGCACGCCGCGGCGCTCGGGCAGACCGACGCCGGCATCGCCTTCTCGATCGTGCCGATGAGCGGCATCGCGTTCTTCGCCATCGTGTTCGTGCTCGCGATCATGAACACGCGCAGGCCCGAGCTTCACAAGCGCCTGATGCTGCTCGCCGCGGTCTCGATCCTCGATGCCGCGATCGCGCGCTGGTTCCTGACCTTCCTCGCCCCTCCCGGACCGCCCGGCCCGCCGCCGGTGCCGGTCACGATCGCCCCGGCAGTGGTCGCCTCGCTGCTGCTCGTCGTCGCCATGGTGCGCGACTGGCGCACTGAGGGCCGCGTGCACCCGGTCTACATCTACGGCACGCTCGCGATGCTGGCGGTGAAGTTCCTGAACTGGCCGATCAGCGAGACCGCGGCGTGGCATTCGTTTGCCGGCGGGATTCTGGCGCTGGCGCAGTAGGGCGCCAAACACTCCACTGTCGTCCGGACAAGCGCAGCGAAGCGAAGCGCCGATCCGGGATCCATAGCCACAGGGAGTGGTTTGGCGAAGACTCGGAGTTACCAGCTCGCGCGACGACTTCTCCCTGTGGTTATGGGTCCCGGGTTCGCGCTTTGCGCGCCCCGGGACGACAGCGGAGATTGGGGCTACGCCCCCGCCTTGCACGTGATCCCGCCGTCGACCACGAGCTCGATCCCCGTCACATATTTCGACTCGTCCGACGCCAAAAACAGCGCCGCATTCGCGACGTCCCAGGCATCGCCCATATGCCCCATCGGCACCTGCGCGTCGCGGGCGCGCCACATCGCTTCCACGTCGCCCTTGGCGTAGCTGCTGGCGAGGCCCGCCGAATGCTCCACCATCGGCGTCTTCATCAGGCCGGGCAGGATCGCGTTCACCCGGACATGATGGCGCGCGAACTCGATCGCGGTGGTGCGCGTCATCTGATTCATCGCCGCCTTCGAGGTGCCGTAGGTGACGTAGGAGATGCCCATGTGGCGGATCGAGGCGATCGAGGAGATGTTGATGATCGAGCCGCCGCCCTGCTTCACCATCACGGGGATGACGTGCTTCATGGCGAAATAGGCGCTCTTGAGGTTGACGCTGAAGACGCGGTCCCAGCTCTCCTCGGTGACCTCGACCACGCTGCCCATCTCGGCGATGCCGACATTGTTGTCGAGCACGTCGATGCGGCCATAGGCCTTGAGGCACGAAGCGACCATCGCCTCGATTTCGGCAGGCCGCGCGACGTCGGCGGTGAAGGCCGCCGCCTTGCCGCCTTCGCCGGTGATGATCTTCGCGGTCTCCTCGGCCGCCGCGCCGTTGCGGTCGACGCAAAACACCTGCGCACCCTGACGCGCGAAAGTCACCGCGGTCGCCTTGCCATTGCCCCAGCCCGGCCCGATCGAGCCGGCGCCAACCACCATCGCAACCTTGCCCTTGAGCCGATCCATCGCGTCTCTCCCGTGTTGTTGTTCTGATTGTAGCCCGGGCGTGGCGGGCTACGGATCGCTGCAAATCTTCATCGTGGTGACGTTAGCACCGATGGGATGGCCGACAATCTCCGAAAGCGTCTGGCACGTACCGTGATGGCACAGCCGCCATTCTCCTGCCGCGCCGGAATTGCCCAGCACCACCTCCGGCATCGGCGCGCGTTTCGGTTGCCATTGAAACCAGCCGTCGACCAGCCGCGCCTCGGGTGGCGGCTCCATTCCGGGCCCGGTGCCTTTGACGCGGGCCTGCACCAGCTCAAGGCCGGCGGGCGTCACGCGCCAGTCTTCCTGCCAGTCGACCCTGGCGATCGAATGCGTCCACACCAGCGTGAAGGCGGACAGCGCGAGCGCCTTCACGCCTCCCGCTGTTGCGAAGCAGAGGCTCACACCGCCTCGACTGCTGCCGGCGGGCGCTGCCGCCACTGCCACAGCACCAGCGCAGCCGAGAGCACGAAGCCCGCGGTGTCGCTGAAGGCGAAATCGCCGAGCAGGCACATCGCGGCGCCGAGCGCGACCACACGTTCGAGCAGCGTCAGCCGCGTGAACAGGAAGCCGATCGCCACCATGCCGAACAGCGCGATCGCCACCAGCGCCTTGAAGCTCGCGAGCGCCACCGCGCCGTAGAAGCCGAGCTTGGCCGCCATGGGATCGCCGGCCTGCAGCATCAGCGCAGGCGAATAGACGAAGATGAACGGAATGACGTAGCCGGCAAGCGCAATGCGCATCGCCTCCCAGCCGATCTTGTCCGGATTCTCCTTCGCGATCGGCGCCGCCGCAAGCGCGGCGAGCGCCACCGGCGGCGAGAGGTCGGCCATGATGCCGTAATAGAACGCGAACATGTGGCTCGCGATCAGGGGCACCCCTAACTTCGCCAGCGCCGGCGCGGCCAGCGCGGCGGTGATGATGTAGGTCGGGATGGTCGGAATGCCGGTGCCGAGCAGGATCGACAGCAGCATGGTCATGATCAGCGCCAGGAACAGGCTTTTCTCGCCGAGCCCGATCACCCAGCTGCCGAAGATGGTGCCGACGCCGGTCTGCGACATCATGCCGATGATGACACCGACGATGGCGCAGGCCATGCCGACGGTGATGGCGGATTTGGCGCTCTCGGCCAGCGCATCGCGGCACTCGCGCAAGGCCTTCAGCCCGCCGCGGATGAAGGCCGTGATCACGATCAGCCCGACCACGACGCTCGCGACCGGCACGATCTGGAGGCCGTCACGCGACAGCGCGGCGACGACCAGCGCGAGGCCGACCCAGAAGATGGTGCGGATCACATTCGAGGACGCGCCGGTCGTGATGGCGGTGCCGAGGATCAGGGCCACCGTGAGCGCAAGGCCCATGCTGCCGGCATAAAGCGGCGTAAAGCCTTCGAATAGCATGTAGACGAGAGCGGCGAGCGGGAGCACGAGGTACCAGCGCGTCACCAGCGCCTTCCACGCGCTCGGGATCTCCGAGCGTTTCATGCCGACGAGGCCGTGCTTGCCGGCTTCCAGATGCACCATCCAGAACGCCGAGGCGAAATAGAGGATTGCGGGGATCGCAGCGGCCTTGACGATCTCCGAGTACTGGACGCCCAGCGTCTCGGCCATGATGAAGGCGACTGCACCCATCACCGGCGGCATGATCTGGCCGCCCATCGAGGCCGTCGCCTCGACGCCCGCGGCGAAGGCGCGGCGGTAGCCGAACTTGATCATGAGGGGGATGGTGAACTGGCCGACGGTGACGACGTTGGCGACGCCCGAGCCGGAGATCGTGCCCATCATGCCCGAGGCGAACACCGCGACCTTGGCAGGGCCGCCGCGGGTGCGGCCGAACAGGCCGAGTGAGACGTCGGTGAAGAGCTGGATCATGCCGGCGCGCTCCAGGAACGAGCCGAACAGGATGAACAGGAAGATGTAGGTCGCCGAGACGTAGATCGGCACGCCGTAAAAGCCTTCGGTGCCGAACGACAGATGCGTGACGATCTGGTCGAAATCATAACCGCGATGATTGAGCGGCGACGGCAGGTATTGCCCGAAGAACCAGTAGAGCAGGCACGCGCCGCACATCAGCGGCAGCGCCGCGCCCATCAGGCGCCGCGTGCCCTCGAAGATCAGCACGGCAAGCAGCGTGCCGACCGCGAGATCGAGCTTGGTCGGATCGCCGTCGCGCGCGATCAGATCGGCATAGAATATCCATTGATAGAGCCCGCAGAAGAAACCGGCGGCGCCGATCACCCAGCCGAGCGCACGGCCCGCATTGCTCTTCGCGGTGAAATTGGCGATCAGTCCGAAGGTGAGCAGGACCAGGAAGCCGACATGGACGCCGCGCACCACCTGGCTCGGCAGATAATTGAAGGCGGCGACATAGAGCTGGAAGGTCGCGAACGCGATGCCGACCCAATAGGCGAGCGTGCCCCACCAGCCAGGGCCGAAGCCTTCCGGAAAACCATGCTCGAAATTATCGAACTCGACCTTGATGGGCGCCGCCGCGGTGCCCTCTGTCTTTTCCAGCATTTTAAATCGTCCTCAGCCGTCCAGCGCTTATAGCTTGGCACGGTCCACCCGCGCCGTCATGCCCGGGCTTGTCCCGGGCATCCACGATCTTTCTCGCCTGCCCATAGAACGTGGATGGCCGGGACAAGCCCGGCCATGACGCCTACTGCGAGAGCCGAACTTACTTGATCAGCCCTTTTTCCTTGTAATAGCGGATCGCGCCGGGATGCAGCGGAACCGGGCTGCCGGTGGCGGCGGTCTCGAGCTTGATCTCCTTGCCGGCGGCGTGCGCGTTGGCGAGCTCGGGCAGCGACTCGTAGACCAGCTTTGTCATCTGATAGGCGAGATCATCCGACACCGCCGAGCTGGTGACGAGATAGTTCACCACGGCCGCGGTCGGCACGTCCTTGTCCTGACCGGTATAGGTGTTGGCCGGAATGGTCGCGGAGATGAAGGGCGGGCCGATCTTGTCCACGGTCTCCTTCGGCACCGACACCACGGTGATCGAGGCCGAGGTCGAGAGGTCCTTCAGCGAAGCGACGCCAAGGCCGGCCGACTGCAGCGTCGCGCCCAGCTGGCGGTTCTTCATGAGGTCGACGGATTCGGCGAAGGGCAGATATTCGACCTTGCCGAGGTCCTTGTAGCTCATGCCAGCCGCCGCCAGGATCGCGCGGGAATTCAGCTCGGTGCCCGATTTGGGCGCGCCGACCGACAGGCTCTTGCCCTTGAGGTCGGCCAGCGTCTTGATGCCGCTCTCGGCGGTCGCGACGATCTGGATGTAGTTCGGATAGATCGCGCCGATGGTGCGCAGCTTGTCCAGCTTGTTCTTGAAGCCGGCTTCCTCCTCGCCATCCCAGGCAGCCTTGAGCGAGTCGCCCAGCGTGAACGCCAGCTCGCCGCGGCCCTGCTGCAGCAGGATCAAATTCTCGACCGACGCCTTGGTGGCCTGCACCTGCGTCTTCACGTTCGGAATCTTGTCGCCGTAGATCTTCCCGATCGCGACGCCGAGCGGATAGTAGACGCCGGAGGTGCCACCGGTCAGCACGTTGATGAAAGACTGCGCATGCGCGCAAGGTACCGACGCCGCCAGAGCAAGAGCCGCGGCCGCGCCGAAAATCGTCCGTTTCATGGTTGTTGTACTCCCCAAACCGGCCGCGAAATTGGCCGGATGAGGGATGCGGGTCAACCCATCCAAAAGGCAAAACAGCACTGCGGTAAACGGCCGTTCCGGCTCGACTTTTTGGGAACCGGCCGGTGCGGCGAGGTGGCGCAGGCGGATGCGAGCGAACCCGAGTGAGGGTCAAGAACTCGTGCCGCTGGACTCGATGTAACCTCTCCCACTTGCGGGAGAGGTCGCGCCGAAGGCGCGGGTGAGGGCTTTCTCCTCCTGGGGATTATCCCGTTGCGGCAACACCCTCTCCCCAACCCTCCCCCGCAAGCGGGCGAGGGAGCTCACCTTCTACGGGGCGACGATCAAGCGCGCGTCACGGCGCAGTATCACTGGAACGTCATGTCCAGGCACTTGGAGATGTCGGAGCCGAGGCCGGAGGAGATGGTGATGCAGCCGCGCACCTTCTGCGCGGTGACGTCGGCGGCCCAGATCGAATAGCCGCCGGGGCCGAAGAACGAGTTGGTGTTCGGCGGCTCGGTCTCGGTCGCGTCGAAATCGTACTTGCCGTCGGTCTCGAAGATGCGCGGCTTCTTGGTGCAGCCGCCGTCGGTCTGGACGTTGATGACCTCCTTGTTGTCGCGGGTCAGCGCCAGCGAGACCTGGCAACGGAAATATTCCGAGGTCTTGGTGTTGAAGAGATAGGTGTAGGACTTGCAGGTCGCGGTGTTCAGCTTGCCCGGGGCAAGGCCGCGGCTGCAGGAAATGCGCTGGTTGTGGCTGAGCTGGTAGTCATCGGCCCTGGCGGCCGGCGCCAGCATTGTCAGCAGCAGCGCGGCAGCCGGGCAAACTCTCATCACATGCTTCATCCGAATCACCCCCACCAATATTTTTGTCGAATTGCGTTCTAGACTGAAAGCGGAACATAGTCGCGCGGGGACGAAGGGAAAATCACAAACTGCTGGGCAGGACGTGCTGCGCCGCGGCGCTATCGCAAATTGACCCGGACACACCGTTCGTGATTTGTTCAAAACGGATGCCCCAACGATGGGGAGGATGGATGATGGCATTTTCAACGAAGACGTTTGCACTTGTAGCCGTGCTCGGCGCATTTGCCGCGCCCGCATGCGCGCAAGCCCCGGCAACGCCGTGGGAGCTCAAGCCCGACACGGGCTATGCCTATGACAAGGAAGGCAAGACCTTTTCCTACAGGATGGGCACCAGCAACGCCGGCGAGCTCTTGAAGGGCGCCAAGAAGGTGCCGAAGGGCACGCTGTTCTTCATCGGCCACAACGGCCAGCTCTACATGCGCAGCGGCCCGTATCTCGAAGGCGACGGCAAGTTCAAGTTCGGGCCGGACCAGTAGGACGGCGATGACGGTGCGCTCCCTCGCCCCTTTCTTACGGGGAGAGGGTTGGGGTGAGGGGCTTCTCTCCGCGCATGAGATTTGTCGAGGGACCTGTACCCCCTCACCCGAATTCGATCTGCGATCGAATTCGACCTCTCCCGCAGGCGGGGAGAGGTGCAAAAGACAGCGTCTTAAAACGCCCCCGCCAATTCCCTCGCGCCGGCATTGCTGCTGTTCGAGTCCATCCGCGTATCCGTCACCGCCAACAGCTTGGCTACCGTGTTGTGGCGGATCGCGACCGGGTTGCGCTCGTAGCCGCCGCGCTGGAAGAAGTTCGAGGTCGGCACCTGCTCGCGCATCGCCTGCGGCATCGTCACCATGTCGAGCCCGGTGCCGTCGCCGGTGAGGTTCATCATCTCGAGCTCGGCGGCGCTGAGCGGACGGGTGAAGCCCTTGGCGCGCGCGAACAGCACCGACGTCAGGAGCTTGTGGGTCTGCAGCATCGGCCCGACATCGACGTCGAGCACCATGGCATGCATGGCCCAGCCCTGCGCGGTGTTGCCGATCTTCTCGTGCTCCGACCAGGTGTCGGGCACCGACTTCGCATGCGCCACCATTTTCTTCAGCACGGCGAGCTTGTGCTCGAGCGACTGGCGCGCCGGCCCGGAGGTCCGCGCCACCTTGTCGGAGAGCGCGCGGATGAATTCATGGCCCTGCTCGGCCAGCAGCTCGACGCTGTTGGTGGTCAAGAGCTGGTTGTAGCCGATCGCGGTCGAGATCGCGCGCTTGCCGCCATGCTCGATGCCGGCCTGCACGTCGTAGCTGCCGGTGCCGCCGGTCTCGAACGAATAGACCCGCACCGCCTGCTCGCGCGTCAGCCCCGAGCCGAGCGCGTAGCGCGCATAGGCGCGCTTGAACTCGAGCTCGTTGGACGGGCGCTGCGGCGTGAACTGGTAGAGCTCCTGCGCCGCGCGCAGGAGATCGGCGACGACGGGAATCGGCTTCCTGGTGGGACGCTCCGGCGTCTCCTCCGGCTCCGGGTTCACCGGCCGCTTCGGCCCGTTATAGAGCGGCGGGTGCTCCAGCACGTAATCGTCGAGCGTGACCTGCTGGCCGTTGCGCCGCTTGGCGTTGCGCCCTTTCCGCTTCTCCGAGATCTGGCTCCAATAGGCGCCGGCCTCCTCGTCGAAGGCCGCGCGCGCCGCCTGATATTCCCCGAGCTTGCGGCGATATTCGAGCACGGCAGCAGACGCCCCACCTTGCGCGAAGAACTGCGACAGCAGCTGCGCATTGGCGTTGCGGACGGCCGGCGGCAGCGCATCGGCCTCGCCGCCACGCGCGGTGGGCGCGAGCAGGAGAAACGCGAACGGAACCAACGCCAGAGAATTTCGAATCGAGTGATGCATGCTGCCCTCTTAGCAGGCATCCGGTAACCGTCACGTTAACACGCCGTTTACCATCTCATTTCCAGGCGAACACCGGCTGTTCCAGGTCGGTGACGCGGGTGTGACGCCCCGCCAGCACCTCGCGGAACTGGTAGATCAGCGCCGCCGTCGGCGCGTGGATCAGGCTCATCTGGTGATGGAAGCGGATCACCCGGCGCGTGCTTTCGGGGATCGCGGTGAAATCGAAGGCGTCGTCATGCTCGATCGTGTCGAGCGCGATGCGATGGACGGAGGCGACCTCGTCCGGATTCGGGTTGATCGCGGCACTGTCGGCGGCCCACACCACGACCGGCGTGATCAGATAGCCCGAGCGGGTCGGATAGTCGTCGAGCAGGCCGAGCACCGCGTCGGCTGAAAGCTTGAGCGCGAGCTCTTCATCGAGCTCGCGCAGCGCCGCCTCGACCGGCGTCTCGCCGGCGTCGCAGCGCCCGCCCGGCAGCGCCCATTGGCCGCGATGCGCACGCAAGCTCGATGCACGCCTGGTGAGCAGGAAGGCCGTGTCGTCGCCGTCACTGGATTCAGTCAGCGCTAGCACGACCGCGGCGCGCTTCAGCGCCGACGGTTCGGCCTCATCAGGCAGCCGCGCGAAGGCCGCGCAGGCCTCTGCGATATTCCGTCTGGTGGCATCGTCGAAAGCTCTCATGATGCTTGACTACACCAGGACCGCATCTGATGAAACGAGGAGAGACAGCATTGCAGGAATGGACGGAGCGATGACGAGCAAGGCCGCCGCAAGGCTGAAATCAGACGGCTGGACCATCATGGAAACCACGGGCTTCCTGCACCTGATCGGCCCGTTGTGGGAGCGCAAGGTCGACGGCCATTACGAATTCGCGCTCGCGACAGAAGACAAGCATCACAATCGTCGCGGCATGGTCCAGGGCGGCGTGATGATGACCTTCGCCGACCGCACCTGCGGCATGACAGCCCGCTACGTCTCCGGCAAGGAATACATGGCGACGGTGCAGCTCGACACCCATTTCGTCGAAGCCGGCCAGATCGGCGACATCCTGATCTCCCGCCCCCGCGTGGTCCGCTCGACCCGCAGCCTGATCTTCATGAGCACCGAGGTGACGGTGGATGATCGCTGCATCGTGATGGCAAATGGTGTGTTCAAGATCTTGAAGGGGCCGGGGTAGGTCGCGGTCAGGCTGCCACTGCAGGTCGCCAGACCCACGCTGTCATTCCCCGCGAAGGCGGGGAATCCAGTACGCCGCGGCCTCTCGATCGATCACAACTGTCTCGGAGTACTGGATCGCCCGCCTTCGCGGGCGATGACACCGAGTGTGGGGCATGACCGCGCCCCACCCCGTCATTGCGAGCGCAGCGAAGCAATCCAGAAATCTCTCCGCGGACGCAGCTCTGGATTGCTTCGCTGCGCTCGCAATGACGGAACTGGGCGGCTATGCTGCGCCCCAACGAAGCGTTGAGGACCCGCCCATGCAATACCGTCAGCTCGGCCGCAGCGGCCTGAAAGTGTCGCCGATCTGCTTGGGCACCATGATGTTCGGCGGGCCGACCGATGAAGCCGCCTCGAAGCGGATCATCGACAAGGCGCGCGGCGCCGGCATCAATTTCATCGACACGGCGGATGCCTATTCAAAGGGCGCATCCGAGGAAGTCGTCGGCCGCGCCATCGCCGGCAACCGCCACGCCTGGGTGCTCGCCACAAAGCTCGCCAATCCCATGAACGCCGGTACCGGCGATGATCCCAACCGCGTCGGCCTGTCGCGGCGCTGGGTGTTGCAGGCGGCCGACGAAAGCCTGAAGCGGCTCGGCACCGATCACATCGACATCTACTATCTGCATAAGGAAGACCATGCGACGCCGCTGGAGGAGACCGTGCGCGCGATGGGCGACCTGATCCGCGCGGGCAAGGTGCGCTATTTCGGCGTCTCGAACTATCGCGCCTGGCGCGTCGCCGAGATCTGCAACATCTGCGACCGGCTCGGCGTCGACCGGCCCGCAGTGAGCCAGCCTTATTACAACGCGATGAACCGCATGCCCGAGGTCGAGCACTTTCCGGCCTGCGCCTATTACGGCCTCGGCATCGTACCCTACAGCCCGCTGGCGCGCGGCGTGCTCACCGGCAAGTACAAGCCGGATGCTGCTCCCGACAAGGAGACGCGCGCCGGCCGCAACGACACCCGCATGATGCAGACCGAATGGCGGCCGGAATCGCTCCAGCTCGCGCAGGAGATCAAGAGCCACGCCGAGAAAAAGGGCATCACCGCCGGCCAGTTCGCGGTCGCCTGGGTGCTGAACTCCGCGTTCGTCTCCTCGATCGTCGCGGGCCCCCGTACCGAGGAGCAATGGGACGGCTATATCAGCGCGCTCGACTACCGCTTCACCGCCGATGATGAGGCGCTGATCGACCGTCTGGTCGTTCCCGGTCATCCCTCGACGCCGGGCTACAACGACCCGGCCTATCCGATCGAAGGACGCCGCGCGCGGACGGCTTGAATTTTTGGAGGCGACGATGGCGCTTGAAGACCGCTACGGACTGCCGCTCTCCACAACTTCGTCCGAGGCCGCATCGGACTATCGCGACGGCGTCGACCTCATGCTTGCGGGGTGGACCGGCACGGCGGAGACGCTGGAGCGCGCCATCGCGGCCGATCCGGATTTCGCGCTTGCCCACATCGCCCGCGCCCGCGTGCATGCCTTCTACCAGCAGGGCGATCTCGCACGGCAGAAGGCTGCGCTCGCGCGCGAGCTCGTCGCCAGGCGCGGCACCGATCGCGAGCGCTCGCATGTCGAGACGCTGTCGCTCGCCATCGAGGGCCGGCTGCCCGAGGCGATCGCATCGACGCTGAAGCACGTCGAGGCATGGCCGCGCGATGCCGTCGTGCTGTCGCTGCCGCTCGGCGCCTTCGGCCTGTTCGCCTTCTCCGGCATGGCCGACCACGACCGCGCCCGGTTTGAGCTGTGTGAGCGCGTAGCGCATCACTATGGCGAAGACTGGTGGTTCCTCACCCTGTATGGCTGGGCCATGACCGAGAACGGTGATGTCGCGCGCGGCCGTGGTGTCACCGAACGTGGTTTTGATCTGCGCCGCGCCAACGCCCACGCCGCGCATGCCGTGCTGCATGCGATGTTCGAGGACGGCTCGATCGAGGAGGCCGATCGTCTGGTCGACCAGTGGATCCCAACCTATGATCGCGCCGGAATTTTGCACGGCCATATCCGCTGGCATCAGGCGCTCGGCGCGCTCGAGCATGGCGATGCCGCTCGCGCGCTCGCGATCTATGCCGACGTGCTGCAGCCTTCCGCCACGCAGGCGCCACCGCTGAACGTCGTCACCGACAGCGCCTCGCTGCTCTGGCGCCTGTCGGCCTACGGCCACGACGTGCCGCAGGCGCTCTGGGTCGAGGCCGACGCCGCCGCGCAAAAACTGTTTCCGAAATCGAGCCTGTCCTTTGCCGACGTCCACATGGCGCTGTTCGCGGCCGCGACGCAAAATCGCGACGCGCTCACTGCCCGCCTTGCCGTGATCGAGCAGCGGCTCGCCGAGGGCAAGCTGCCGGCCGGCTCCGTGGTGCCGGCAATCTGCCGGGCGCTCGCGGCCTTCGCGGATGAGGACTACCGAGCCTGCGTGCAGACGCTGGCGCCCGCGCTCGGCGAGGTCGTGCGCATCGGCGGCAGCCACGCCCAGCGCGAGCTGATCGAGGACACCTACATCGTCGCCCTCATGCGCAGCGGCGAAGTGCCTCGCGCCCGCGCGCTGCTCGATGCCCGCCTGCACCGCCGCCCGTCCCTGCGCGATACGCGCTGGCAGGCGGCGATGGCTTGAGGCAGGATTAAGAAAAACAGACCGGAGGACGCCATGACCGAGATCGTCGCGCTGGAGGCGCTGGTCGCGCGCATTGCGCCGGGACAGTCGCTGGCGATCCCGGTCGACAGTTCCGGCGTCGCGATGGCGGCGACCGCGGCGTTGCTCGAGACGGGGATCAGCGATGTCAGGCTGATCTGCGTGCCGATCTCCGGCATGCAGGCCGACCTCCTGATCGGCGCCGGCGCGATCGCCTCGCTCGAGACCAGCGCGGTGTCGCTGGGCGAGGCCGGCGGCGCACCGCGCTTCACGGCCGGCGTCAAGAGCGGCGCCTTCGCATTGCGGGATTCGACCTGCCCCGCCATTTACGCCGGCCTCCTCGCGGCGCAGAAGGGCGTGCCGTTCATGCCGATCGCCGGCATCATCGGCAGCGATCTCCTCAACGTGCGGCCCGACTGGCAGGTGATCGACAGTCCCGTCGGCGAAGCGCGCAAGGTGGTCGTGGTACCCGCGATCGCCCCCGATGTCGCACTGTTTCACGCGCCGGAGGCCGACCGCGCCGGCAATGTCCGTATCGGCCGCCATCGCGAGCTCGCAGGCCTTGCCTATGCCGCCAAACGCACGCTGGTCACCGTCGAGCGCATCGTCGACCGCAATTTGCTGGAGACGGAGGATTCGGCCGCCGGCGTGCTGCCATCGCTCTACGTCGACACCGTTGCGGTTGCCGTGCGCGGCGCCTGGCCGCTCGCGCTGTGGGACGAATATCCCGCCGACGAAGCCGAGATCGCGCGCTACGCGGCGATGGCGCGCAGCGAGGAGGGCTTCCGCGCCTATCTCTCGACTTTCCTGTCGCATCGCAAGCAGGTGGCCTGATGTCGGCCGAGCGCGAACGGCGCGAGATCCTGATCGCCGCCATCGCCGATCTGCTCGACGGCATCCGTCACGTCGCGGTCGGCGCCTCGTCGCCGATCCCCGCGGCCGGCGCCATGCTGCTGCGCGCCTGCAACGAGCTCTGTGGCAAGCCGCCGGTGCGCATCTCGATCCTGGGCTCGCAGGCGCATAATTTCTTCACCAATGGCGGCATCGAGCTGTTCGACTGCGCCGCGCAAGGTAGGGTCGACGCCTTCTTCCTCGGCGGCGGCCAGATCGACGGCGACGGCAACATCAACCTGGTCGGCACCGGCGATTATCCGGCCAGCAGCGTGCGCTGGCCCGGCTCGTTCGGCTCGGCCTATCTCTATCACCTCATTCCGCGCGTGATCCTGTTTCGCGAGGAGCATTCGCCGCGCGTGTTCGTGCCCAAGGTCGATTTCGTCAGCGCCCGGGCGATCACGCCGGAAGTGCCTCGCCGCGGCGGCCCGCATGCGCTGCTGACCAACATGGCGCTGTTCGACTTCGACCGCGAAGCGGGCCGCTTCGCGCTGCGCTCGGTCCACCCGCCCTTCACGCCGGCTGACATCAGGGAGAATACCGGCTTCGACTATGACGAGCCGGAGGTCGTGCGCGAAACGCCGCGGCCCGACGCAGCGACGCTTTCGCTGCTGCGCGGACGGATTTTCGACGAGCTCGCCGAGACTTATCCGGCCTTTGCGCGGGCCATGAGACAGGCGGCATGACCCTTCTTTGCCACGAAAAAAACACCGGCCTGACGGCAAGTGTCCGCCGGGACGGGTTTGGGTGATGGGGCGAATCGCCGATGGGTGGTGCGGTGGTATTCCAGTCGGGTTTGACGGCGCAAACGGGATCGCAACCAATTCCGGCTTCGATGGTTGTTGGACGGGATGATTCCGTGGCCCCTTGGCATACGAGCCTGACGATGCGCCTCCGAAAACCGGTTCTGGCCGCAACGCTCCTCGCGCTGGCATGCGCAAGTCCTTGTTTCGCCGAGTCTTCCGCGCCGATCCCGGTCAACAATCCGCAGCCCCAGCAGAACGCCTATATCGACCTGCTGGCGCTGATCTCCGGACACTGCAAGACGCTGAAGGTCGCCGGCCGCACCCTCGCCTGCAAGACGGTGGCCTACGCCCATGGTGACAAGGGCCGGGTCAATTTCGCGGTCGCGGTCGACGATCCCGCTGATGCGAATCACGTGGTGTCTTTCTCGGGGGAGAACGGCAAGCGCGCCGACGACAATTCCTACGAGCTGCCGGTCGACCGCATGCTGCTCAACTCCAAGGACCGGCCCAAGGTCGACGGCCTGCCGGTGCCGGCCGAGCAGGTCTCCAGAGGCGTCTGCCGCCAGACCGGCAATTTCGCCGCCAGGAAGGTCAACGACATCACCTGCTCGGCAACCGACAGCGAAGGCCGGACCTACGAGCTGCTGTTCGTCTCCGACGGCAAGCCGGTGAGCGTGCGCCGCATCCGGCAATCGGCGCCGTCGATCCAGGATCCGTTCAAGTAGCGATCCTTGGCTAGCGATCCCTAGGCTCGCCCCGCTTGTCGCGGGCCGACCCGCATCCTTCCGTTGAAACTCCGGGTCTTGCGGGTATGCTTCCGGCGCGCGTCCTCATGGAGGAGGCCGGATTGCAACCGGAGGCGGGACCGAGACTCCAGCAATGCGTCAGATCACCGGGCTCGCGCGCGTCCTGATCCTCTGCCTGTTTGCCAGCCTGTCGCACCAATGCATCGCGACTGAGGGTCCGCGGCAGCGTTCGGTCGTGGTCCTGGAGGAAGCCGATTTTCGCTCGCCGTTCTACTCGGAGATCTTTTCCGGCATCCGCGCCGCCGCCAAGCAGAACGGCAAGGCGCACACGGTGATCTACGGCGAGAGCCTCGACCTCGCCCGCTTCCCGGGACCGGACTATGAGGAGAGCCTGGTCGGTCACCTCAAGACCAAATATGCGCGCCGGCCGATCGACGTGATCGTTTCGATCGGTGTCGCATCGGCGAAATTCCTTCAGCAACGGAAGCAGCAGATCTGGCCCGGCGCCCCCGTCGTGTACGGCTTCGTGCCCGATCTGCCCGAGACGCGCGCGCTGTTCCTGCCCGACTCGACGGCCGTCTTCGCCAGGGTGAGGCCGGCACATCTCCTGACTGCGGCGCGCGCCATCGTTCCCGACCTGACACGTGTCGTCCTCGTCGGCGACGCCTGGAAGAATCCGCTGGTCTACGGATACTGGAAGCAGGACTTCGCGGCGGCGATGCCCGATCTCGAGGTCACCGATTTGTCCGGCCTGGTGCTCCGCGAGGTGCGCGAGCGGGTCGCCTCCCTGCCCGACCGCTCCGCGATCCTGACCTCGGCGATGTATTCCGACGGCGAAGGCACCTATTATGCGCCGGCCTCGGCCCTCGCACGCGTCGCCGAGACCGCGAACCGCCCGATCGTCATTACCTCCGATACGTTCCTCGGCCGGTCGGGAGTCGGCGGCTTCCTGCTGCTGCCCGAAATCATCGGACGGGAAACCGGCGAAGTGGCGATGCGGATTCTCAACGGAGAAGCGCCGTCGAGCATCCCGCCCGTTACAGGGAACAACGTGAAGCCGATCTTCGACTGGCGGCAGCTGCAACACTGGAACGTGGATGAAGCCAACCTTCCGCCGGGCAGCGAGGTGCGTTTCCGGGAAGCGAGCTTCTGGCAGCAATATTACTGGCACTCGACCATCGTCGCCGGCGTGGTGCTGGTGCAGGCACTGCTGATCACCGGCCTGCTGCACCAACGCCGCTTGCGATTCCTGGCGGAGATCGAGGCACGCCAGCGCATGTCTGAGCTTGCCCATCTGAATCGCCGCGCGACGGTGGGAGAGATGTCCGCCTCGATCGCGCACGAATTGAGCCAGCCGCTGGCCGCCATCATGATCAATGCCGAGGCCGCCAGGGAGGTGTTGCGGCATTCCACGCCGGACCTCGGCGAAGTCGGAAACATCCTGGACAACATCCGCCACGACGACCAGCGCGCAAGCGAGGTCATCGCCCGGCTCCGGATGTTCCTGAAGAGGGATCCGACTGAGCGGCGCGAGCTCGACCTCAACGCGACGGTCGGCGAGGTGTTTCGATTCCTGTCGGTGCAGGCCCTGACCCACGATGTCGGGCTTGCGACGGAGCCGGCGCCCGCCGACATTCGCGTGAAAGCCGACAAGGTCCAGCTGCAGCAAGCCATCCTGAATCTGGTCGTGAACGCCATGGATGCAGTCGCCCATCTTCCCGACGAGCGGCGCCGCATCGTCGGCCGAACCAGTCTCGTCGACGGCAAACAGGCCGTCGTCTCCATTGCCGATGCGGGCGATGGCATCCTTGCGGACAAGCTGACCGAGATCTTCAAGCCGTTCTTCACGACCAAGGCGCAAGGCATGGGCATCGGCCTGTCGATCGCGCGCACCATCGTCGAAGCCCATGGCGGCCGGATCTGGGCCGAGAACGCGCCGACGGGCGGCGCCGTCTTTCACATCAGCCTGCCGCTGGCAGCGTAGGCAGTCCTCTTATGGAGCGACCATGACGCGCGACCGTCTGTTCCTGCTGCGCCCCGGTTTCGAGGACCCGGCGTTTCCGAACCAGCGCTTCTATTGCTGGCACTGCGCACTGATCGAGGGCGTGCTGGCCTCGTTTCCGGCGCTCGCCGAACAGCTCGACGTCGCGCGCATCGCCTGGCCGCGGCCGCGGCAGGCGGTGATCGCGCTGGTCGGCGAGGAGAACCAGTCGTTGCCGCTGCTCGTGCTGGCGGAGGGAGCGACATCGCGGCACCAGACCGGCAGCCATCAGGGCCGCGCCTTCATCGCCGACAAGGACGCGATCCTCGCGGCGCTATCCGAACGCCATGGATTCCCCGATCCGCATCCGTGAGCGGAAGATGTCCCGCAGCCCCCGTCGTGAAACGAGGGAAAATCGACATTGCCTGCGCGCGCATAGCCCGCATATTCGTCTCGACGACAATCCTGAAAGCCGCGCCTCATGACCAGCCCCCTCCCCGCCCTCATCGTCGTCGACGTCCAGCGCGCATTCGACGAATGGGAAGCCGCGGGCAAGCGGCGCAACAATCCGGACGCGGTTAAGCGTATCGCCGACCTGCTGAAGGCGTTCAGGGCCAATGGCGCACCGATCTTCCACATCCGCCATGAGGGGACCAAGCCGAACTCGACATTCCTGCCGTCGCGTACCGGCTACGCCGTCAAGGACGAGGCGCGCGAGCTGCCGGGCGAGCCCGTCATCGTCAAGCGCGTCAACAGCGCCTTCATCGGCACCGATCTCGAGCAGCGCCTGCGCGCTCGTCACATCACCACGCTCGTGATCTGCGGCGCCACCACCAATCATTGCGTCGAGACCACGACGCGGATGGCCGGCAATCTCGGCTTCGATGCGCGTCTCGTTCGCGACGCGACCTGGACCTTCGACCGCATCGGACCTGACGGCGACGCGCATTCCGCCGAGGCGATCCATGCGATGACGCTATCGAATCTGAACGGCGAATTCGCGCGCATCGTCACCACCGGTGACGTGGTCGCGTCATTCGCGGCGGAGTGATGGCGGCGGCGTGATCGACATCGCCGATGCGACAATACATCTCACGAGACTCGACGACTCGCGCAGAATGAGACTGCGCGCGCTGCGTCGTTTCGACGCCCGCACTGGACGGAACGCAGCCGACCTCCATCTGTTGTCACACGACATTCAACTGGAGTGATGACATGAAGTATCTCTTTGTCGCGCTGGCGGTCGGGGCTGCGGCGGTTGCCGGCGGATCTGCGGCGCACGCGGCCAACAACACAAGCGCGAAGCAAAGCGCGCGAGGAAGCCAATCGACCGACATCAGCGCACAGCACCGGCACCATCATCATGGCTACCGCCATCATCACTGGCGCCATCACCACCATGGCTACTATCGCCCGCACTACAGGAGCTACGGATACTATCCGCGGCACCACGGCTATTACGGTGGCGGACCCTACGGATATTACGGCGGTGGCGGTCCCGGCGTGACGTTCAGCTTCGGCGGCAGCCGCTGGTAACGTAAAAGGCCCGCAGCGATGCGGGCCTCTCTTTCTCAATGATGGTCTGATCGTCATAGCGGGGGCTTGACGAAATAACTATGCCCGCAGGATCATCCCCGCCGTCTCCAGCCCGCTCGTCAGCGCCGCCTCGACCGTGCCCATGTCGCGGCCGCGATAGAGCGCTTCGCCGGAGAACAGCACGGGACCATCGGCGCGCGCGAGCATCGCCTGCGCCGCGCGCGTACGCGGCGTCGCCCAGGAATAGGCACCCCGAGCGAAGGGATCGTGCGCCCAATTGATCGCCGCGGCTGCGACGAGGTCGCGCGCAATCTCCTCGCGCGACAGGCCGAAAATGGCGGCAAGCGAATCGATGCCAGCATTGATCAGTCCCTGCGGATCGAGACCTTGCAGCTCCGCCGTGCGCGGGCCGCCGAACCAGCCTGTGAGCACGGGATGCTGATCCGGATATCGCGTCCACCACACCGGGATCGTTTCGCCAGATAGCAGGAAAGTCATGTCCGCGAGATCCTGCTTGCGCTCGCGCCACCACGGCCGCGCGAAACGCAGCACGATCTTGATGACGCTGCCGAAACCGATGTCGTCGGCAGCCGCAGCCTTCGCGCGCGCGCTCGCCGGCAGCGCGATGTCGCGGAGCAGCGGCAGCGGCACGGTGATGATCACGCGATCGCAGCCATGCACCTCGCCGCTGGTGCAGCGAACGGCCAATACGCCGCCCTCCTCCTCGATGGCCGATACCACGGAACCGAAGCGGATCGCCGCGCCATGCCGGCGGCACTCGGCCGCCAGAAAATCGATCAGCGCGCCATAGCCGCCCTTGATGCGCGCCTGCGCATGGTGGCCGCCGTCCATCCATTCCTCGCGTAGCGCCAGGATGGAGGCGCGTTCGGGATCGGCGGCGTCATAGCCTTCGACCATCCGCTCGATCGAATGGCGCAGCCGCGCATATTGCTCCCCGGCGAAGTGACGGCGCAGGAATTCGGCGACGGTGAGATCGTTCTTCAGCTGGCTGAGCGCCGCATGAAGCTCCGCCTGATGCGGATTGCGGCGATCCTCGCGCGACAATTTTGTGCCGTCAAGACTCCACTGCGTGCCCGCGATCTCCTGCAACGACAGTCCGGCCTCGCCCAGCAGAGCGCGTGTGACCGGCGCCTCGCCATGGACGAATTCGGCACCGCCGTCGGCGGGGTAGCCGAATTCCGACGCCGGCAGCGGATGGATGCGCCCGCCGCAGCGCTCGCGCGCCTCCAGGATCGTCACCGCCCGGCCCGCACGTGCGAGCGCGCGCGCCGCCATCAACCCGGCCGCGCCGGCGCCGACGATGATGATGTGCTCCGATCTGTCCGACATGCCGGCGCTTTACTGAGCTGCGGCTTGCGGATCGTTCTTGATCAGATAGCGCAGCAGCAGCACACCGCCGCCGAGCTCCCGCGTGCTCTCCAGCGTCATCGCCGTGAGCGGCGCGCGCTTGTCACTATCCGCCTCGTTCGAATCGAACACGAAGGGCGCCCCCTTCGCGCCATCGATCGCGGGGCTGAGGATCAGGTTGAATTCGTCGATGAGACCGGCGCGCAGGAACGCGCCATTGGCGACACCACCGCCCTCCACCAGCAGGCGCTTCACCCCAAGGTCGCGGTTGAGGATGTCGAGCGCCAGCGTCAGGTCGATCTCGGACGTGCCGGCGAAGATGTAGGACACGCCCTCGCTGCGGAGCCCGGCTAGATGCGAATCCGGCACGCCCTCGGTCAGCACGACGACGATCGGATCGCCGCCGATATCCGAACGGCCCCAACCGATCTTGCCCTGGGCATCGAGCACGACGCCATAGCTCTTCACATCCGGGCCTTTGCCATCGCCCCAGGCGAACCAGCTCTTGCGTGGAAAGGTCTCGCTGGACGCCGCGGGATAGAGTTTGCCCTTGGCAAACTCCGAGCCGGTGACGCGGCCGATCACCCAGGCATCGCCGCCGAGCTCCTCGTGAATCGTCTCGAACCAGTCTGTGCCCGCGCCCTTCGGACGCCAGCGGCTCGGATGCGTGCGGCCATCGAGGCTCGAGTGCATCAGACAGATGACGTAGGGCTTCATGCAAATTCTCCGTACCCGCTTGTCAGACCGCCCCGCCGCCCTTGGCGCGATCGTTCACGATCACGGCGAGCGGATTGAGCTTGGGCGGCGCGACCAGCTTGAGCGTGTTGCTGTCGTGATGATTGAACGGCGCGCCGCGCACGAACAACTCGGTCTGGATCAGATAGGTCCAGCTTTCGTCCTCGTTGAAGGTGATGTCGCAGCGGTAGGAATCGGTGCGGAAGGCCTGTTCCAGGAAATCGGTCGAGCAGATCCCGTAGGCGGCGTCGCCGCGCTTCGCGGTGACGGAGATCTTTCTGTCATCAGGCCCGGCCTTGCCGGAGGCAAGCAAGACCTGCCCGCGCGGGATCGCCAGCGTCTGCAGGATCAGCCGGGTCGCGGGCTCCCACAGCCAGTAGCCGACCTGGTCGTGGAAGGTGATGTCTTCCTCGGGCGTGTTGATGTGGATGTGATAGCGCAAGCCATAGAACAGCTGCGGGCCGTTGGCCTGCGGATCGATCGGGTCCATCCGGATGTGCTCGATGAAGGTCCGCCGCTCCGGCCCTTCCGCCTTCGGATTGATGTCGATGCCCTTGTCCGCCTGCCAGGTGCCGGCCAGACGGCGCAGCGGGCCGAGATTGGCGAGGGCGTCAGGCGAGACGTCCTCGGGCTCGGTGAAGATATCGGCGGGAATGGGGAGCATTGGGGGGCCTCGCGTCGTTGCGCGGAGCAAGCAATAGCACGGAGGCGGGAACCTGGCGCGTACTCAAGCCTCACAATCGCGAATGGACGTCGGCGCTATGCGCAGGTGATCGCCGGGCGTCCCGCCTGATCCGTCGCCTGGTGGATCACCGCGAACCACCTGACAACGGGCAGCCGAGCGTGGTCCGTTCGGAGGGGAAGCCAAGCCACGAAACGAGCACTGCTGACACCACGCTGGCAGTATCCATGAGAAACAGTGTGACCTTGAGATCGCGGCAACTGGCAGGAGAAGTCATCGTGAACAGGCAGACTTTCCGCGTGGAGCCTTTGTCGACCTATATCGAGGCGCGGGGCGTTCCGGTCTCTCCGGTCGTCCGGCATGAAAACCTAGTCTATGTATCCCAACAGCCACCTTATGACCCCGCAACGGGCGAGATCAAGCGCGTATCGGTAGAGCGGCAGACGGAAATCGTTCTTGACCAGATGAAATTGTGCCTGGAGGCAGCCGGCACATCGCTCGAAAAGGTCATTAAGTGCCACGTCTATTGCAATGACCCGGCGCACTTCCAAACGATAAATGCCGTATACGCGCGCTATTTTCCAGCTGACCCGCCGGCCCGGAGCTTCATCTTTGTTTCAGGCTGGCATGGTCCATTTGACGTCGAAGTCGATTGTGTCGCCGGAGTTTAGCTAAAGCATGATCCGGAAAAGTGCGCAGTGGTTTTCCGAAAAGATCATGCTCAAACAACAACCTAAAGCGCGATGACGATTCATCCTAATCTCATCGCGCTTTAGGCCCGCATGAGCGACTCATGCGGGTGCGCCCTGAGTTGATGCCAGCTCCCTCAGCGCCAGCCCGCTGCCAACGCGACGCTGCTGCAATATGCTGAAGTCTCACCGGTGCGCCAGCCGGTGACCCTTCCGGCCTCCTTGCATTCGTCGTAGCTCTTGTAGTTGCCGACGTTTCGGCATGTGGCCGAGTACACGCCGCCCGAGGCGTTGCAGCCGACCCAGGGCTTGTCGCCTGTCTTGAAGCTCGATTGGCAGCCGCCGGCGCAGCTCCCCGTTTCGCGCTCGAGCTTGGCAAGCTTCGCGGCGTCCGACATCGGTGCGGCGGGGGTCGCTGCGGCAGCTCGGGGCGTGGCGACAGACCTGGTGCTGCGGATGGCCACGTGATGCGTCGGCCTGTGCGGCCTCGCCACCTGCTTCGGCGCTTCGACCATGACGCCGGGAAGCTGAGTGTCTGCGGGGGTCGGTTGCGACATTGCCGGGCCGCCGAAGGCGCACAGCAGTGCAATGGACGAGATGGCGACAGCGGGACGCGCAAGGAAGCGGGACGAGATTCTCATGGACCTGTCCTTCCAAATGTGGGGACAGTCAATTCCATCCCCCAGATGGAAAGTTATCACACGCGAAATGCAGTTGCATCGCTGAATCTTGCAACTAGCTACGGATCGGGCTGCGCGGAATCAACGATGCACGTGCCACAGTTTTAATCAGGCGATTGCGGTGACAGCGCACCAATAAGCGGATTTGCGATGTGCAATACCGATTGCTGGCGTGTGCATTCCGCTTCGCGCGGATTCAGCCCGCTTTCGAACCGGTGATCGCAGCAAGCGCCTCGACGAGCCGGTCGAGATCGGCCTCCTCGGTGTAGAGCGCCGGCGTCACGCGGATGCATTGGCCCTTGGCGACGCCCGCGCGGCGAACCGTCAGGACCTGGTAGGTGTCCCTGAGCGTCGCCACGGTGGCGTCGTTGTCGGCCTTGCTGGTCCTGCCGGCGAGGCGGAAGGACGTGATCGCCCCATAGAGGCCAGCCTCATCCGGCGTCAGGATCTCGAGGCCCTTGAAGCCCCTGCTACGACTGACCCAGTAGTCGCGCAAATAGCGCAGGCGGGCCTGTTTCGCTGCCGCGCCGATCTGCTGATGGAGCTCGACGGCCGCGGGCACCGTCAGCACCGTCGCGAAATTGACCGTGCCGGTGTGCACCCGCGAGCGGATGTCGGTTTCCGGGAAATCCTCGTCACCGAGGTCGCGATCGATGTCGGCGAAGCGCCCCTTCTTGATGTAGAGGAAACCCACGCCGAGCGGCGCGCCGATCCATTTATGCAGGTTGAAGCCGGCAAAATCGACCTCGAGCTCGCCCACCCTGAAGTCCAGCTGGCCCCAGGAATGCGCGGCGTCGACGATGACGTCGACGCCCTTCGCCCTGGCCATGCGAGCGATCTCCGTGACCGGCATGATGAGACCGGTGCGATGGCTGACATGGGTGAGGAGGAGGAGCCTCGTCTTCGGATTTGCCTCGAGGGCGCGGGCATAGGCGTCGAGCACGGCCTGACGGGTGGCCGGCTCCGGCACCTCGAACTTGACCACGTCGACACCGCGGCGCGCCTTCAGCGCGTTCATCGCATACTGCATCGAATCATAGTCGAGGTCGGCATAAAGCACGCTGTCGCCAGGCCTCAGTCTGTTGTAGCCGCTGATCAGAAGCTGCAGCGCTTCGGTCGCGCCGCGGGTAAGCGCGATTTCCTCCGGCGCAGCTCCGACCGCCTCCGCCACCCTGGCCCGCACGGCCTCGAAATCAGCACCCGCCCGCTGCCGCGCGTAATAGGTGTTCTGATAGTTGATCATCTCGGACAGGCCGATGAACTCGCGCCTGACAGGCTCGGCCATGATGCCCCAATAGCCGTTCTCCAGATTGACGACGTCGGGCGTCACCGCATAGAGCCCCTTCACGGCCGTCCAATAGGCCTTGTCGGTGGCGATCGCGGCCACAGGTCCCGCCGGCTGCACCGGCAGGCCCTCGGCCGCCATGACCGGCGCCGCCAGCGGCGCAACGGCTGCGGCCGCGAGGCCCTTCAGGATCGACCGGCGGTTGGAAGAAATTGTGTTGATCAGATGCATGTCCCGCCCTCCGCGATGCGCGGCGAAGGGAGCAGCAATCCATGGAACGCCAATGACAGGGCGACGACAGTCTGACGATGCCGGGCGCTGCCCTTCGACCGAAGACCGCTCAGGCGGCTTCCGACATCGATTTCGCACGCTGCTCGAGCACGCCGATCGTCGCGACCAGATTGTCACGTCGCGCGCGAAGGGTCGCCGCGAGCAGCGGATAGGTCGGCTGCTGCGCGTCGAACACCCCGGCTTTCGCCTCTTCCTCGAGAATGTCGGTGTTGAGCAGCCGAACGCGCCACCACAGATCGGCGATCAACCCATCGAGCCGAAGTTCATCGGCAGCACCAGAACGGGACACTTCCTGCATCGCTTTGCCTCAACCTGAAACGGTCTCCATGCCGGGACCGAGCTTTGGCCCTGACTGAGCAAGCGGAGTGCCAGGAATGGTCGGACGCCATCGGGTTGCGGAATTGGCTGCGTGTCAGCGGGCGCTGGCGCGCACCTTTGCGCGGGCGGATGGCGGAGCCGCCTTTCAGGTTCCGGGGAGGTCTGTGAGGTTCAGCGAACGAGCGATGGTGCCCAGGGAGGGAATCACACACAACCACCGACACAGCGAGCTGTTGTCTATCCTTAACGAGCTGCTGTTTATCCTTAATATGGTGCCGTGAGCGGGATCAATCGGCGACAATCGGCCCAAACGCCTCCCATCGGTCGCCAGTGAAGCGCATCATTCGGAACTCCTTGACCACACGATAGTCGGCCACGCCGGTGTTGACGGAGAGCCCCGGGAGCAGCAGATCAAGTTTCACGCCTTTCAGGTTCGTCGCTTGCGCCATGACATTCTCGCGCGAGAGATTGTCGCCGCATTGCTTCAAGACCTCGACCAGCAGCTCGGCGGCGCTATAGCCATAGACCGTGAAGATGCTTTTCCGGTCGCCTCCCGGATAGTAGCCGTCCATGAAGGCGCTCCATCGCTTCATGCCTTCGTCATCACGCCAGGTTGGGTCCGTGGCCTCCTTGAATGAGCTCGCCGAGATGATGCCCTTTGCGTTCTGGATGCCTGCGGGAATCAGAACTGCGTCGATCGAGGACGAGCCGACGCCAAGGAGGTGAACGGGCTTCCAATCCAGCTCGGCCATCTTTCTGATGACCTGGGCGGCGAACTTCGAGGCAGCCATGTTGACGAGAACGTCGACACCGGCCGCCTTGAGGCGCACGACCTGCGAGTCAACGGTCGGGTCCGCCACATCGTATGAAGCGTCACTGACGATGAGTTCGGCTGCCCTTGCGCCGAGTGCTTCCTTCAAGCCGGTCAGATAATCCCTGCCACTCTCATCATTCTGGTAAAGCAGGCCGATTCTGGCATTCGGATAGTTATCCAGGATGAAGCGCGCGTAAACGCGAACCTCTGTGCGCAGATTGGGCGCAAATCCCATCGTCCAAGGGAAGTTGACCGGATCCTCGAAACGCGTCGACCGCCCGGCCACGAAAAGCTGAGGGATCTTGCGGTCATTGAGATATTTCTGGACCGCGATGTTCGAGGCATTGCCGAGCGTCTCGAATGTGAACAACACTTCGTCGCTCTCTATGAGCTTGCGGACCTGCTCGACGGTCTTGGACGGCGTCGCCGCATCGTCGTAGGAAATCAACGTGATCTTGCGTCCATTGACGCCGCCATGATCATTGATCATGCGGAAATAGGCTGCCTGCACCTTGCCGATCACGGAGGATGCCGAAAGCGGACCGCTATAGGGCATCGTCTGGCCGATCTTGATCTCGGTATCACTAGCGCCTGGACCATATTGACGATCACCCGCGAGCAAAGGCGGCGTGATGAAAAGTCCGGCCACAAGGATTGCCGCTCTGGCAGCATTCGTGCGCAAGCTCTTGCTCATCGCTGCAACCCATCGCTGGAGCGGAGCTCGCGGATCCGGGCGCCGTTCACGACATGCATGCTTCTTCGCTGACTGGAGAGCGCACTCATCGCGCCGGTGGCGAGAAAGCTGTTCAGCCGGATGGGATCAGAGCAGGCAAGCGCCGTCCAACGAGCCCTGCCCGCAGTGCGCTAGGAAATTTTCCTGATGTTCGGCAAGCCTACAATCGGCAACAGCCAGCAGCGTTGGGGCGGGGTGGCGTTGACGAGCTATGGTGCCCAGGGGCGGAATCGAACCACCGACACTGCGATTTTCAGTCGCATGCTCTACCAACTGAGCTACCTGGGCGTGCTGAGCGAAGGACCCAAGGCCCATCGAGCGGGCGGTTTATAGTGGGCTGAGAGCGGCCTGTCCACCCGGCTTCGCCAAGAGGCTTCGCCGGGCGCGGCCCGGCTGTGCACAAGCTGGGGCGGGCTAGCCGCGGCTGGCGCGCGGCGCGGCGGACATCCGACCAAGGCGTTGATATTGCTTATCTATTCGACGTCATCGACCTCGTCGTCGCGGCCGGGGATGACGTAGGAGCCCTTCAGCCAGCGGTTCAAATCGACGTCGCGGCAGCGCGAGGAGCAGAACGGGCGGGTGGCATGCTCGGTGGGCTTGCCGCAGATCGGGCAGGTTTTGAGCGGGCCGGTGGGCTTTTTGACCAGGTCGTCCATGACGGGCGCAGCTTACACGGGGTGAAGGATTTTAAGCGCCGGTCCGCAAACAGGTTTCGGGAGCAGCGGCGCATGTGCCCCAGTCGGGCCCGGCCGGGCCATTCTACTGTGCATGGGGTTGTTTTCGAGATTTTTATCGGCGCGGGTCAAACGGCGGTGGCGTTGAGCCAGCCGAAGCGGATCGGGAACCCCTCGCCGCCTAGCAGGGTCGTGGTCTCGTAGAGCGGCAGGCCGACCACGTTGCTGTAGGACCCGACCATCTTCACTACGAACGAGCCGGCGATGCCCTGCACGGCATAGCCGCCGGCTTTGCCGCGCCATTCGCCGGAGCCGATATAGGCCTGGATATCGTCCTCGGAGAGGCGCTTGAAGCGGACGCGGGTCTCGACCAGGCGCTGGCGGAACGCCTCGCGCGGCGTCACCAGGCAGATCGCGGTGTAGACGCGGTGGTTGCGGCCCGACAGCAGCCGCAGGCACTGCGCGGCTTCGTCCACCAGATTGGCCTTGGGCAGGATGCGGCGGCCGACCGCCACCACCGTGTCGGCGGAGAGGATGAAGGCACCGCGCAGCTCGTCGTCGAGCTGCACTGACTTCAGCGCCGCGTCGGCCTTGGCCCGGGCAAGGCGGTTGGCGCAGGCGCGCGGCAGCTCGCCCCGCCTCGGCGTCTCGTCGACGTCGGCCGGCCGGAGCGCATCCGGCTCGATGCCGGCCTGGTTGAGCAGCGACAGGCGCCGCGGCGAACCGGAGGCAAGTACGAATTTGGGGCGGCCGAGCATCAGGTGATTTGGGGGATGAAGCGGGGGTGAATTGCGCGCGGAACCTATCGGAAGGGGGCTGATTTCACAACCGGGAACCCGAGCTTAGGTGATTCGAGGCTTCCGATAAGCGTGTGCCTGCGCTCTGTGACGCGGGTGTTACGGGCCCTCGACGCTACCCGCTCGCCGCGCCGACCTTGGCAAACCGCCGGCGGATGCGCATCAGGAGCTGGTCGCAGACGTCGCGGTAGGCGGCAAGCTTCTGGTCGCGGCTGCCCTCGATGGTGGTGGGGTCGTGCGTCGGCCAGTATTCGACGTCGGCGGCGAGCGTGCGGGTCAGTTCCAGCGCCTTGTGGTGCGCCTCGGGCGAGAGCGTGATGATGAGGTCGAAATTGAGCCCCTCCCAATCCTCCAGCTCCTCGAAGGTCTGCGGCTTGTGCGTGGAGATATCCTGGCCGAGCTCGGCCATCACGGATATCGCGAACGGATCGAGCTCGCCCTTTCTGGCGCCGGCCGACTTCACGTAGAGGCCCTGCGGAAACATGTGCCGCAACAGGCTCTCGGCCATCGGCGAGCGCACACTGTTCATCGCACAGGCGAACAGCACCGATTGCGGATCGCGTGCGCGTGAGGGCGCAGCCATCGCTTACGCTCTTTTTGTTTTGCGCATGATCCGATCCGAAAACCGGTTCCCACTTTTCGGGATCATGCGCGTTCACCCCTTCCAATGAAGGACGGTGATGAGCGTGAACAGCCGGCGCGAGGTCTCGAAATCGACCCGCACCTTGCCCTTCAGCCGCTCCTGCAGCGTGCGCGATCCCTCGTCATGGATACCGCGGCGGCCCATGTCGATGGCCTCGATCTTGTCCGGCGTCGCGGTGCGGATCGCCTGGTAATAGCTGTCGCAGATCATGAAATAGTCCTTCACGATCCGCCGGAACGGCGTCAGCGACAGCAGATGCGCGACAACAGGCGTGCCGTCCTCGCGGCGGATGTCGAACATCAGGCGATTGCCGGTGATGCCGATATGCAGCGTGAACGGGCCCTGCCCGTCCGCGCCATCGGGCGCGAACAGATTCTGCTCGATCAGGTCGTAGATCGCGATCGCGCGCTCATGCTCGATGTCGGGCCCGGAACGGCCGATCGAGTCCTCGTCGAGCGTGACGCCGACGATGCGGTTCTGCGAGTCGTCCTGTTCGGGCGGCTTTGTCATGACAGATTGAGGCGCAATCCAATCGAGCGCGAATGAGCATCGAGGCCCTCCGCTTGTCCGAGCGTCATCGCGGCAGGTCCCAGCGCACGCAACTGGTCCGGACCGCATTTCAGGATCGAGGTGCGCTTCATGAAATCGTGCACCGAGAGGCCTGAGGAAAACCGTGCCGAGCGCGCTGTCGGCAGCACGTGGTTGGAGCCGCCGACGTAGTCGCCGATCGCCTCGGGCGTATGCGCGCCGAGGAACACGGCGCCGGCATTGCGGATCCTTGCGGCGAGCGCGTCCGGATCGGTGGTCATGATCTCGAGATGCTCGGCCGCGATGGCGTCGGCGAGCGGGATGGCGTCAGCGAGAGTCTTCACCATGATGATGGCGCCGAAATCGGCCCAGGAGGCGCTGGCGATCGCGGTGCGCGGCAGCGTCTTCAACTGCGCTTCAACGGCCTTCTCGACATCGGCGGCCAGACGCGCCGAGTCCGTGATCAGGATCGATTGCGCGCTGGCATCGTGCTCGGCCTGCGCGAGGAGATCCGCGGCGATCCAGTCGGCATTGCCGGTGTCGTCGGCGATGACCAGCACTTCGGAAGGGCCGGCTATCATGTCGATGCCGACCTTGCCGAACACCAGCCGCTTTGCGGCAGCGACATAGGCATTGCCGGGGCCGACGATCTTGGCGACCGGCGCAATCGTCGCGGTGCCGTGCGCGAGCGCCGCCACGGCCTGCGCGCCGCCGACGCGGTAGATCTCAGAGACACCGCCGAGATGCGCTGCCGCCAGCACCAGCGGATTGAGCTTGCCGTCGGGCGAGGGCACCACCATCACCAGGCGCGAGACGCCCGCGACTCTTGCCGGCACAGCGTTCATCAACACCGAGGATGGATAGGCCGCGGTGCCACCGGGCACGTAGAGGCCGGCGGATTCGATTGCGGTGTAGCGCCAGCCGAGCTCGACGCCGAGTGGGTCGGTGAAGCGCTCGTCCTTCGGCAGCTGGCGGCTGTGATAGGTCTCGATGCGATCACGCGCCAGCTTGAGCGCATCCAGCGTCGCGGCATCGCAGGCCTTCACCGCGGCGTCGATCTCGGCGGCGGTGACGCGCAGGCCGGATGCATCCAGCGTCAAGCGGTCGAACTTGGCGGTGGCTTCGAGCAGGGCCGCGTCGCCGCGTTTGGCGACGTCGTCGACGATCGCGCGCGCGGCGGCCTCGACGTCAGCGGAGACCTCGCGCTTGGCGGCGAGGAAGGCCGCGAATCGCTGGTCAAAATCGGCGCTGCTGCGGTCGAGACGAACGGGCATTTTTGGCTTGGCTTCCGGCTGGTCTTTGGGGCGGATTGGCTCACCCGGCCCCCTGCTCAATGGCGCGGCGGGAAAGCGGCGTCAACCCTTGGCGGGTGCTGCTCTGGCGACGGCCTGAGCCGGGCCGGCTGGTATACAGGCGACCTCACCCCTCCCCGTCGATCTCCAGTCCCGTTCCCAGTTCGTCCGCCCCAAGATCGGTCAGCTCGCATTCCAGGCATTCGACATCGAGGCGGATGGCGCCGCCCTGGGCGAACAAGAGCAGGGCGCTACCGCCCGGCTCCTCGGCGCGGCCGTCCTGGGGGTGAAACTCGATGCCGACAAGGTCCAAAACCTTGTCCGGCGCGTCGAGATCGATGTTGCGCGACTTGCAGGCGAGCACGCGGTCGAAGCGGAGCGCGGCGACCAGCCGGCGCGGCTCGGCCTCGCCCGCCAGCGTCTGCTCCCAGTCCAGCCGGTGCATGCCGACCACCAGCCGCTTCTCGCTCTGCCGCCAAATGATGTCGGAGGCCTGCACGCGGGCATCCTGGACATGGGTCGAGATCACGGCGAGATCGTCGGCATCGAGCGCGATCATCTTGAGCTGGGGAGACATCGCGGGCGCTTCTCCTTCAGGACGGACAGAGTCAACGCGCGCAGGCGCCGAAATTTCCCCACAACTAACGGGCCGGCCGGCTAGACGCTATTGATATCCTCCATCTCCAGCACCTTCCGCGGATACCCGTCCCGGGCAACATGGATCATGGCGCGGCCCATCTGCTCGGTCGAGGTGACGAGCGAAGGCGAGATCCGGCGCAGCACCGACCAGAGCGGCCAGGTTGCGGTATACACGGCCTGCACCCAGGCGGTCTTGGAACGGGCACCGTGCAGCGGCTGGATCGCCCCGGGGCCGGAACATGTAGGCGCCCTTGAACGGCAGCTTTAAGAGATCGTTCTCGGTCTTGCCTTTGACCCGCGCCCACATCCGCGAGCCCTGCTCGGTGGAATCGGTGCCGGCGCCGGTGACATAGGTAAAGGTCATCTGCGGATTGAGCCGCGCCAGCGTCGTCGCCGCGGCGAGCGTGAGGTCGTAGGTGAGATGGCGGTGGCGCTCCTCGCTCATGCCGATCGAGGAGACGCCGAGGCAAAAAAAGCAGGCGTCGAAGCCAGTGAGCCGGGCTTCGATCGCCGAATAATTCAGGAAGTCATCGTGGATGATCTCGGTAAGCTTGGCGTCGTGCACGCCGGTCGGGCTGCGGCCGATCACGAGCACGCGCGCGACGCCGGGGTCGATCAGGCACTCGCGCAAGACGCCCTGCCCGACCATGCCGGTCGCACCGAAGATGATCACTCGCATCGCGACGTCCCCACCGATGTCACGGCTCATGCGGCGACCGCGATGTCGTCGAAGGATATACCGGTCAGCAGTGCCGAGACATCCCACAGCATGGCCGCCGCGGCAAAGTCCTTCGCCTGCGGCATGATCTTCGCGGGCGCCGGCGGGCCCTTCAATTCATAGAATCCGTTCGGACCGTAATAGCCGCCCGGTTCTGCTCCGGGCGAGGTCGCGGCGAACAATGTGGGCAGCGCGCCTTCGGCCGCGGACTGGCTCATCAGCGGCTGGAGCAACCGGCCGACCCGCCATTGGAACGTGTTGGCGCCCGGCCCGTTCGAAATGAGATCGGTCCGCGCGTAGCCGGGATGCGCGGCAAGGCTCGTAATGCCCCAGCCGGCGGCAAGGCTGCGGCGCTGCAATTCCAGCGCAAACATCAGCATCGCCAGCTTGGACTGGCAGTAGGCCCGCCACGGACGATAGGAGCGCTTGCTCTGGAGATCGTCGAAATTGATCGCGCCGGAGCGGTGCGCAAGGCTGGAGAGATTGACGACGCGCGCGGCCTTGGCGCGGCGAAGCTGCGGCAGGAGGCGTGCCGTCAGCGCGTAATGGCCGAGATAATTGGTGCCGAGCTGCATCTCGAAACCATCCTCGGTCTGCTGCCGCTTCGGCAGCGCCATCACGCCGGCATTGTTGACGAGGAGATCGAGCTGCTCGTTGCCGGCGGCAAAGCGCCTGGCGAAATCGGCGACGGAGGCAAGGCTGGCGAGGTCGAGATGCTCGTAGGCAATCAACGCATTGGGAAAACGCTCGCAAATGCCCTCGATCGCGCGCAGGCCCTTTGCGTCGCTGCGCCCGGTGAGTATGACAATGGCGCCGGCGCCCGCCAGCGCCATCGCCGTCTCGTAGCCGAGGCCGCCCGTGGCCCCGGTCACGACGGCGGTCTTGCCGCTGAGAGAGGGGATGTCTGCCGTCGTCCAGTCGGTCATGCCATGTCTCCGTTCGGGGGCTGGAATGAGGCCCGCGACGGCTCTAAATGTGCACTGAGTGCAAGTTTGCAAGAGGTGAAATGATTTGAAGGTTTCGAAGGCCATCGAAAAGCGTGCCAAGTCATTGCCGACGGAAGGAAAATCGCCGTCGTCTGCGGGCCTGCGACAACGCAAGCAGCAGGCGACCCGCGAGCGGCTGACCCGCGCGGCGATGGCGCTGTTCCGCGAGCGCGGCTTCGAGGCCACCACCATCGACGACATCGCAGCCAAAGCGGATATGTCGCGCCGCAGCTTCTTCCATTATTTCGCGTCCAAGGAGGACGTGGTCACCGCCTGGCAGGAGGATGCGGCAAGCGCGCTGGTCGCCGAGATCCTCGCACGGCCTGCGGATGAATCCATGCTAACCGCGGCGGAGAATGCAATCACGGCAGCGGTCAAGCGCGTCGATCCCGCCGAGGCAGCGGCGATGTCGCGGCTCAAGCGCGACAACCCCGCGCTTCACGCGCGCGACCAGCTCAAATACGAGAAGCTTGAGCGCGCGCTGGCTGACGGGCTCGCCCAGCGCGCGAAAAGCAAATCGGACAAGGCCAAGGCCCGGCTCGTCGCCATGATCGCCACCGGCGCGATGCGCGTCGGTGGCGAGAGCTGGATGGGCGAAGGCGCGCGGGAGAAGCCGGAGGTTTTCGTGAAGCGGACGTTCGAAACGATCCGGGCGATATTGAAGTAGCGCTTTTCCCCTCTCCCCTTGTGGGAGAGGGTGGCTCGCCGCTGAGCGGCGAGACGGGTGAGGGGTTGTCTCTGCTTACTCACTCGCAACTGAATTCGGCGGATAGAACCCCTCATCCGGCGCTTCGCGCCACCTTCTCCCACAAGGGGAGAAGGAAGACTCGTCACTCCTTAAAAAACGCCAGGAGGTCCGCGTTGATGGTCTCGGCGTGCGTGGTCGGCATGCCGTGCGGGAAACCCTTGTAGGTCTTCAGCGTGCCTTTCTTCAGCAGCTTGGCCGACAGCGGGCCGGAATCGGCGTAAGGCACGATCTGGTCGTCGTCGCCGTGCATCACCAGCACGGGGACGTTGATCTTCTTGAGGTCTTCGGTGAAATCGGTCTGCGAGAACGCGACGATGCCGTCGTAATGCGCCTTCGCGCCGCCCATCATGCCCTGGCGCCACCAGTTCTGGATCACCGCTTCGGACGGTTTTGCGCCGGGACGATTGTAGCCGTAGAACGGGCCGGCCGGGAGGTCGCGATAGAATTGCGTGCGGCTGGCCGCGAGTTGCTTCTGCAGGTCGTCGAACACGCTCTTCGGAAGGCCGCCGGGATTGGCCGCGGTCTGCACCATCAAGGGCGGCACCGCGGACAGGATCGCGGCCTTCGCCACCCGGCTCTCGCCGTGACGCGCGATGTAGTGCACGACCTCGCCGCCGCCAGTGGAATGGCCGACATGGATGGCGTTCTTGAGGTCGAGATGCGCGGTGACCGCGGCGAGGTCGTCGGCGTAATGATCCATGTCGTGGCCGTCGGCGACCTGCGACGAGCGGCCGTGGCCGCGGCGGTCATGAGCGATGACGCGATAGCCGCGCGTGACGAAAAACATCATCTGCGCGTCCCAATCGTCCGACGACAGCGGCCAGCCATGGCTGAACACGATCGGCTGGCCCGAGCCCCAATCCTTGAAAAAGATCTCGACGCCGTCTTTGGTGGTGATGGTGGGCATGGTGGGGCTCCTTTAGTGAGAAACGTCATTCCGGGGCGCGCGAAGCGCGAACCCGGGATCCGGAGATTGCTGCGCGGGAGTCCGGGTTGGATGCGTTGCATCGCCCTGGAATGACGAGCGAATAACGATCAAGCAAACGTCATCGGCTTGTAGCGGCGCCAGGCGCCGATGGTGAGCAGCACGAAGAACACCAGCACGATGCCCTGCACCACTGCGAACACCGGGCCCGAGGGCGGTGCCGGCGGCACGGCGGGCGCGAGCGCGGCGAGCGCCGGCACCTTCAGGAACGACTGGATCACCAGCACGAAGACGTTGAAATAGAGCGAGATCATCGCAGTGACGATGTAGACCGGACGCCAGACCCCGGAGAGCTTCATGCCGTAGAGCGCGAAGCAGGCGATCGCGAGCAGCACCAGCGAGATGATGCCGATGATGTGCGAGGGCAGCAGCTCCTTGAACGGAAACAGGAAGCCGGTGGCGCTGGTGAGGATCGTGAACAGCAGGAAGATCGCGGTGAGGCCCGGCATCGACTTCGAGCCGAGCAGGCCGAACATCACGACAAGGCCGGCGGCGATGGCGATCAGGCTGATGATGACATGGACCAGTGTGAAGGCGGGCAGGCTCAACCCAAGGACCATGGCATCTCTCCTACGCTCTGCATTGAGATCAGAGTAGTATTACGCTCCTCATGGGATTGCCACATACGTTGTCGTCACATGCATGTGCGCGGCCATGCGTCATCGTGCGAATCGACAAACGCATGGCTGATTTTTTTGCAGCGCTGTCACAAACGACAGCAGGTTTTCGACGAAAGTCGAAGCGATCGTTCACACCTCCTTGGTGTCGAAGATCAGGATGTCAGCGCCGCCACTGGCGAATTTCGGCACGTCAGCGCCGGTCGCATTGCCTTCCGGGCTGGCGAATGCCGCCTGGATGTCGGCAACGCTGTCGAAGGTGAGAATGGCGACAAGATGGATTCCGGTCGCGCCGCCGGGAGATGCGACCGGTCCCTTGCTGACGGCGTATTTCTTCAGGCCGGGAAGTTTCTTGGCGAGTGGAATGTGGGTTTCGGCATAGTATTTGTCGAAGGCCGCGGCATCCTTGGGCGTTTTGTAGAGCACGACGATTTCAGCCATTTAGTCCTCCCGTTGAATCTCTTGTTCGCTCGTTCAGCCTTCGATCCTCATGGTGAGGAGGCGCGTTAGCACCCGTGCGGACGATGCTTCGCATCGCCGCGCGAACCATGAAGGCCCGGGGCGTCGTTCCGGGCCTTCATCCTTCGAGACGCGCTGCGCGCTCCTCAGGATGAGGGGAGATAGTCACGCATGACGCGGCAAAATGGCAAGCCTCATTCGACTTGCCATTTGCTTGTCTTGTCCTTGACTTATTGTTTGAGCACGATCTTTTCGGAAAACCGCTTCACACTTTTCGCTAACCCGGCCCTTCGGGTCCGGATCGTGCTCTAAAGCGCCGGTTTTGCGGCGTCGCCGAGATAGCCGTGCAGGGAGGCCACGACCTGTGCGCCCTCGCCGATGGCGCCGCCGACGCGCTTGACCGAGCCGGAGCGGACGTCGCCGACCGCGTAGACGCCCGGCACCGAGGTCTCGAGCGGCGCCACCAGCTTGCCCTGGTTCAGCTCGGACTGCGCGCCGGTGACGACGAAGCCGCCGCGATCGAGCGTCACGCCGCAGCCGTCGAGCCAACCGGTGGCGGGATCGGCGCCGACGAACAGGAAGAGGTTGCGGATCTCGGTTTCATCCTCGTCGTCCGACAGCCGGCTCTTCCAGCGGATACGCCGCAACAGCGAGGTCTCGTCGCCCTCGAGCGCGGTGATCTCGGTGTTGAACATCAATTCGATGTTCGGCGTCGCTTCGATGCGCTCGATGAGATAGCGCGACATGCTGGCCCCTAAGCCGCCGCCGCGGATGATCATCAGCACGCGCTTGGCGTGGCCCGACAGGAACACGGCCGCCTGCCCCGCCGAATTGCCGGCGCCGACCAGCGCCACCTCTTCGCCGGCGCAGAGCCGCGCCTCGACCGGCGAGGCCCAGTACCAGACGCCGCGGCCCTCGAACTTGTCGAGGTTGGCGATGTCAGGCCGTCGATAGCGCGCGCCACTCGCGACCACCACCGCGCGCGAGCGCAAGGTGTCGCCGCAATCCAGCGCCAGCGCGAAGGCGCCGTGGGCGCGCGAGCAGTCCAGCGATTTCACCGACATCGGAATCATGATCTCGGCGCCGAATTTCTGCGCCTGGGTGAAAGCGCGCCCCGCCAGCGCCTGGCCCGAGATGCCGGTGGGAAAGCCCAGATAGTTTTCGATGCGTGCGCTGGCGCCGGCCTGGCCGCCGAAAGCGCGGGTGTCGACGACCGCGACCGACAGACCTTCGGACGCCGCGTAGACCGCGGTTGCAAGTCCCGCCGGTCCGCAGCCGACGATCGCAACGTCGTAGATGCGATCGTCCTTGGCGCCGCCGATCATGCCGATCGCGCGGCCGAGCTGGGTTTCGCTGGGATTGCGCAGCACGGTGCCGTCGGCGGTGACGACGAGCGGCCAATCCTCCGGCTTCGGCGAATAGCGCGTGATGATCTCGGCCGCGTCATGCTCGCTGTCGGGGTCGAGCAGATGATGCGGCTGGCCGTTGCGGGTGAGAAAGCCTTGCAGGCGCACCACGCCGGCGGAGTGCGACGGCCCGATCAGCACGGGCCCGCCGATGCCGCCCTGGATCAGATTAACCCGGCGCAGGATCAGCGCGCGCATGATGCGCTCGCCAAGCTCGGCTTCGGCCACCAGCAGCGCACGCAGCCGGTTCGGCGGAACGAGGAGCACCTCGACCTCGCCCTCCGCGCGTCCGTCGACCAGCGCCGGCCTGCCCGAGAGCTGGCCGAGCTCGGCCAGGAACTGTCCCGGCCCCTGGTCTATCACCGGCGTGACGTGGCCGAGCCCGTCGCGCTGGGTGATGGCGACGTGGCCCGCCAGCACCACGAACATGCCCGGCCCTTGTTTGCCGGTCTCGAACAGCAGCTCGCCGTCCTTATAGCGCCTCAGCTCGCCGAAATGGCGCAGGCGCTCGATCTCGGCAGGCGCCAGCGCCGGAAAGGTCTGCTCGGGACGCGTGAACTGCGCCATAAGCGCGTTCCTGTCGGTTCGTTGCACCTCGTCCTGGGCCATCGTCATTCTCGCTCATTGCAAAATCTAGCCGCCGGCCTTTCCGGCGGCTCCCTCGTCGAGGGAACCATCGTCGTTTAGCGCGGGCTCGGTGCCTGCGGCGCGTTCGCGCGCCTGCAGCTTGCGCCGCTTCAAATTTTCGCGCAGCGCCGATTTCAGCCGGTCGTCCCGGGACGTCTTCGCCTGCTGTGCGCGCTTGTCGTTCTCGTCAGCCATCACGGCTCCATTCACGGGATCGGCGATAACATGCCCCATCAACGTGGCAGCTCAAGAGGCGCGCGCAATTCGATCGTGCGAAACTCCAAATGAGTCGAATCCGCCAAGTGGGCCAACTGGCCAGTTGGGCGGGGATATCGGAACCCGAATCGGCAGAAAGTCGACGGTTTCGCGCCAAAACGGGCATTTTGGCCTTGATATCGGACCGATTTTCTCGTTTTGACGGGACTAGCAAGCTTGCACAGGAGGGGGGCTTGTGGCAGATATCGGCCCGCTTGGTAGGCCCCCTTGGCGGCCGATTCTGATCCCAGCACATGCTGCCGTAGCTCAGTGGTAGAGCACTCCATTGGTAATGGAGAGGTCGACAGTTCAATCCTGTCTGGCAGCACCATTTCTTCGGTACAATCACGCGCAGATCAGCATTCTCGCGGCACCAAATGCCCGAGTTTTGCTCTCCTCTTTCGCCCTCCTGAACTGAAGAGGGCGCAGGGAAGGCCGGGTGCCGGCTGGCACCCATGATCCGCTGCGTGAAGAATTTGCACACGCAAATGCGCAGGCGGGAAACAGGTGGGCCGGAAAACACCCGGCCTTCCCTGCGCGATGGTCTGACGGCTTATACGCGCTCTCCCCGGAGCCGAGTTCCTTCTGGCCTCCGTCACCTCGCGAATTGGCGATGTCTAGAGGCCCGGTTGAGCCTCGATCCATCTCCGCAAGGCTTGACCGTAGCAACGACGGTCAGAACCACGCGCTTTCGCCGTACGCAGCTGGCCCGGCTTGGCTTGAGTAGCTTCGCCGGACACAGCGCCGTCCGTCTGCACGGAGCAAAGACCTCACGAGGTTCATCTCGCCCTGGTCCCGCATACCCATGCCTGGCGCTGCCGCGTCCACCGCACCCCGATCCACGTTCGACACGACGTACGATCGCCCCTCTCCGGGGATCGGGATGGCGAGATATTGCCGCAAATCCGAATTTCGGTAAAGTGGAATATTTTCGCAGGAGGGGATTGACGGGTTTTGGCGCGCAGGGGATGTGTTGCCCGACGGGTCGAGATTGCACCGCGCAGGTAAGGTTAATTCTTCCTTTCGATTGTCGGTAAAATTTTATCCATTATCGTCCTTGCCGTGGATGACGAGCAAGAGGCGTCGATAGTGTTTGCGTGTTGCCTGATCGTGACTGGGATTGCGTTGCTTCTGTCCGGCATAGTTGCCTTCGGTTTTCATAGAAATTCGCTGCACTCCTTGGCGTTGCTGTAATCGCATCAGAGAACCGGCTCCTACGCACGATCAATCCGCTTCGCCGATTTGATGTCCGGCAAACCGATCATCGTCCCGGCGCCGCTCGTAGGATGGGTAGAGCAAAGCGAAACCCATCAAGGGCTCGTGCGAACATGCAAAATGATGGGTTTCGCTTCGCTCTACCCATCCTACGCACTGGCAGGTTCATTGATGTCCACGGCTCTCTTGGCGTCCTGCGCAAAAGACACCGTCACGACGCTTTGCATGATCAAGGCGAGGATCAAGGAACGGGCGCGCATGAGCGCGTCTCCAACGCATCTCCTGCACCACAACCTGGAATATATTGCACGAATCCGCGAAGCAGGGAGTTGCGGCCCATCGACGCGCGCGAGCTGTGGCCTGGCCCCTTACCGGCATTTGAACTGCGCCGCTTGAGGCGCGCCCCCGCCACGGACCATGTGGTGACGAGCATTTGAAATATGCAGCCGCACTGTCCGTTTGCCCTCCAAATTCGTAGTGATAGTGTCGTGTTTCGCGGTCTGTCCGGGAGGACACAATGGGATGGTTTGACGGGCTGTTTGGAAGGACGTCGGCGCCTGCGACCCCACTCCTTGCGAGATTCAGGCGGAAATCACGGGCACCAACTGATCCTGATCTTCTGAAGATTGCCAAAGACCGAAAAGGGCATGTTTCGAAGAGAGCCGTGAGAGACGAATATAATCGGCTGCTCCTGGAGAAGTACGCGCACGATAAGTCGTGACTTCCAGCTAGCAGGACGGGCGGAGCGACTTGCCCGCCGGAGCTCAACGAGCGAAGGCGGAAGCGAGTGTCGTCGACGCCTTGCTGGGTGATGAAACGGTTCCGTGGCGAAGCAGGATGGGTTTCGCAAGTGCTCTAACCGTCCTACGAGTGATCAATTGCCATCACCCACCCGCCCGGCGAACCGATCATCGGCCCTTCGCAGCCGCCGGCACAGCTCGCGATTGATGTTCTGCAGAACGATCACGTAGGCGTGGATGTCGGCCTTGTAGCAGGCGTAGAGATTGTGGGCGGTCAGCTCGTACAGCACCGTCGGCATCTCCGCGATCACCGTGGCGGAGCGGTTCTGCATTTCGATCAGCGTCATCTCGCCGAAGAAATCACCAGGCTCCAGAACGGAGATCGGGACGACGCTCCCTGCAGTCGCTCGTTTGCTCACCGCGAGGCGACCGGACTTGACGATGAACATCGAGCGTCCCGGCTCGCCTTCCGCGACGACAATTGCGCCGGCCCCGAAGCGGCGCTCGACCAGCATCGACATCAGGAGCTCGAGGCTGGGGTCCGCAAGACCGCCGAAGAATGGCGTTGCGAGCAGGAACGCTTTCAGGTCGGGGGCAGTGACAGCCATTGCGCGAGGATACGCCCCGCCGCAATCTGCGGCAAGCAAAGCGCAGCTCGTAGGATGGGTAGAGCGAAGCGAAACCCATCATGCTTCCGCGCGGACAAAGTGCGATGGGTTTCGCTTCGCTCTACCCAACCTATGCGGGCTCACTGCCGCGCAGCGTCCTTCGCTTTCGCCACACCTGAAGATCAATCATGGCCTTGACGGTCGCCGCAAGCACCAGCGCACACAACGCCGCCTTCGAGATCGTCTCCATCGTCCCCTCGATCAGCAGGCAATGGGCGACGCTGCCGGCGACGATGACGACCGCCAGCGGCATATGAACGAAGCGCCAGGTTCGCGGCCGCAGGCCCAATCGCCGGCGCAGGAGGGCCAGTAGCGCGACGGCGAAGATGGCCCACATGGCGGTGACGCCAAAGGGAGAGAATGGCGTCGGCGATGTGTAGGTCAGCGCGTCGATCATATCAGGTGGACTGGTGACCCAGAGGCCGGCGACGTGGATCACGATCGCCAGCGCAAGCGCGCCGCCGATCCAGTGATGCGCACGCCGTCCGCGATAGGCCGAGAACCCCGGCAGATATCCACCGATCAGCAGGGGCTGAACGAGCACGAGCGCGAGGGCAACGATCCCGGCGAAGCCGGCGAGGATGTAGACCGGACCGCGCCATGCGAGTTGCTCGCTTGTTGCGGCGGCGGCGATCGGCACGCCAATGACTAAAGCAAGGGCAACCCAGATCAGGATCACCCGGGCGAGCTTCCACCCCGTCATTCGCTGGTTCGCTCAGGCGGACTGAAGGACGAAGTGCGCCTCGAGGCTGGTTTCCTTCGGGCTCCGCATCACCGGCCGCAGGAACACGGTCTTGAATTCACCGCTGTCATAGGCGAGGTGACCGTGCGGCTGGCCGAAGATCGGAATGATCTGCGGCATCTCGAGGCGGAACTTGCCATCCTTGTCGGTGAGCGTGGCGCCGTGACTTTGCGGCTCGTGCTCCTGGCCTTCGACCGTGTGCGCCCAGATCTGGATGCGCTGTCCGGCGAGCGGCGCCCCGTCGCCGGCGCGGCGCACGGTGCCGCTCATCCAGAAGCCGCCCTTGCCGATCCGCTCCACGATCGGCGCGCCCCTGCGATAATTGTTCGCCCCGCCCGACATGGTTTCGGTCGGCGCGAGGCCTTCGGCACGGGCGGGCACCAAAAGCCCGGATGCGCCGGCTGCAAGGAGAGTGCCGCCGGCGGCGAGGAGGGTGCGGCGGTTAAAGACGACCGTGGTCATGTCAGGTCCTCCGGGCGACCGTGCAATGGCTTGGCTCCGGCAAGGGTACAACAACAGGCGCAAAACGCCCAGTTGAGACAAAGGGCGCCATAGGTCGCAATAACAGGGTTGTGAACGAAGGCCGCGTCGTCGCAAACGGACGCCAAACGACATGGCGACCGCGGGTCTTGCCCTTATCCATCTACCAAGAAAGGCGCCGTTCAGCCACGCTTGCCCTGTCCTCGTTCAAGGCGGAGCCTTTGTGCTCTCATGCGCTTGATCTCTTCGTTGAGAGCGTCGGTTTTTTCATCGAGGCGTGAATTCTCTGATTTCGGCTCGTCGCGCTGACGTATCTTTTCGAGCGCTTTCTCAACCGAGAGCTTGGTCGAATCGGCCATGACATCTCTCCTGGAAGAAAATCGAAGCAGCCAATGCCGGCAATGAAAATGAAGCCAGGTTCCGAATGTTGACGTAGGTCAAACCTGCGCGGAAGTCCGCTGGATCGAAAACGTCGGCCGGGCAGTTCGCCGGTCACCTACGACAATTCCGAATGGTATCGTTGCGTGTCCAATCGCACTGCAACGCTAACATCTGCCCGGGACGGTACTACATATGGAGCCCCGGCGCGCTGCGCCCCTCACCGGACCTCTCGCATGATTCCCTTCTCCGTGCTCGACCTCGCACCCATCCGCCAGGGCGGCGATGCGGCGCAGGCGTTCCGCAATTCGCTCGACCTTGCCCAGCACGCCGAACGCTGGGGCTTCAAGCGCTTCTGGCTGGCCGGGCATCACAACATGACGGGGATCGCGAGCGCGGCGACATCGGTGGTGATCGGGCATGTCGCGGGCGGCACTAAAACCATCCGCGTCGGGTCCGGCGGGATCATGCTGCCGAACCATTCACCGCTTGTCATCGCCGAGCAGTTCGGCACGCTGGAATCGCTTTATCCCGGGCGGATCGATCTCGGCCTTGGCCGCGCCCCGGGCACCGACCAGTTCACGGCGCGGGCCCTGCGGCGCGATCTCGCCACCACGTCCGAGAATTTTCCGCATGACGTGCTGGAATTGCAGGCGCTGCTCGGTGACGTGCAGCCGAACCAGGCGATCCGCGCCGTGCCGGGCATGGGGACGAAGGTGCCGCTCTGGATCCTGGGATCGAGCACGTTTGGCGCGCAGCTTGCGGCCATGCTCGGCCTGCCCTTCGCCTTCGCCTCGCATTTCGCGCCGCAGATGATGATGCCGGCGCTGCGCGAATATCGTGCGCGCTTCGAGCCGTCGGCGCAGCTCGACAAGCCCTATGCGATGATCGGCGTCAACGTGTTCGCCGCCGACAGCGACGCGGAGGCGCAGCGCATGTTCTCCTCACTGCAGCAGCAGTTCATCAACCTGCGCCGCGGCACGCCGGGACCTCTGCCGCCGCCAGTCGAAGACATGGATACGCTGTGGTCGCCGGCCGAGAAGGCCGGCGTCGGGCAGTCGCTGTCCTGCTCCGCGGTCGGCTCGCCCGCCGTGGTGGAAGAGAAATTGAGGGCGCTGATCGCCGAGACCGGCGCGGACGAATTGATGACCACGGGCCAGATCTACGACCACGCCGCCCGGCTGCGCTCGTTCGAGATCGCAGCCGAGGTGCGGGATCGGCTGACGCAGCAGCCGGCGGTGAGTGCCTGAGCACTGTGAGAGTTCTTGGCCTTCATGGTTCGAGACGCCCGCCGTTGGCGGGCTCCTCACCACGAGGGTCTAACAGCAACACAGGACCTCATCCCGAGGAGTCCGCGTAGCGGGCGTCTCGAAGGATGGCCGCGTTGAAGCCGCTCACGCCGCCCTGATCGAGTTCATGAAGCCGGCGACGCCGCGCTTGAGGCGTGCGCTTTCGCCTGCGAGCGATTGCGCGGCCGCCTGGACCTGCGCGGAGGCACCGCCGGTCTCGGAGGCACCGCGCTGGACGTCGGCGATGCTGGCTTCGACCTGCGAGGTGCCGGCGGCTGCACGCTGGACGTTACGGGAGATCTCCTGCGTCGCCGAGCCCTGCTGCTCGACCGAGGTCGAGATCGCCGCGGCGATTTCCGAGATGCGTCCGATGGTCGTCCCGATCTCCTTGATCGCCGTGACCGAATCGCGCGTTGCGGACTGGATGTCGGCGATCTGCTGGCTGATCTCGTCGGTCGCTTTTGCGGTTTGCTCGGCGAGCGACTTCACTTCGGAGGCGACCACGGCAAAGCCACGGCCGGCATCGCCGGCGCGTGCGGCCTCGATGGTGGCATTGAGCGCCAGCAGATTGGTTTGGCCGGCGATGGTCTGGATGAGATCGACGACGTCGCCGATCCGGCCCGCGGCCTGCGACAGCTCGCTGATGCGCGCGTCGGTCTTCTGCGCCTGGCTGACGGCCTCGCCCGCGATCCGCGCGGAGGTTTCGACCTGACGGCTGATCTCGCCGATCGAGGAGGCAAGCTCCTCGCTCGCCGCGGCCACCGAATGCACGTTCGACGACGCCTCGCCCGACGCCGTGGAGGCGCGGTTCGAGACCTGCGAGACAGTATCGGCGGTCTTCGACAACGTGGTCGACGACGTCTCGAGCTGGCCGGCCGCGACCGAGACGAGCTCGATGATCTCACCGACCTCGCGCTCGAACTGATCGGCCAGCCGGTTCATGTCGGCCTTGCGCGCTTCGACTTGACGCTGCTCGGCGAGCGCATGTTCCTCGCGCAGGCGGCCGGTCTCGATCATGGCGTCGCGGAACACTTCAACGGTCCGCGCCATCTCGCCGATCTCGTCGTGGCGGTCGGCATGCGCGACGGGCGCCTCGAGCTGACCTGCGCTGAGCGAGGCCATGCGCTCCTTCAGGGCAGACAGCGGCTTGACCACGCTGCGGCCGACGGCCCAGGCGATCGCGATCGAGATCAACATCAGGACGGCGATGACGATCGAGGCGGTCTGCACCATCGACCAGAAGGAATTATCCACCTCCGACATGTATTCGGCCGAGCCGATCATCAGGTTCCACGGCGCGAAACCGCGCGTGAACGCGACCTTGTCCAAGGGCGTGGCATCGCTGCCGCTGCGCCGGAACGAATAGCGCAGGGTGCCCTGGCCCTTTCTGGCAATGTCCATCAGCGCGACCGCGAACAGCATGCCGTTGGCATCCTTGTTCGGACGCATGTCCTTGCCGACGAATTGCGGAATGCCGGGATTGGAGACGCAGAGCCCTGTCTCGTAATCGTAGATGTACGCGTAGTTGGTGTGGTCTTCGTACCAGACGTAATTATTGGCTTCGAGGAAGCGCTTCTTGGCCTCTTCCTCGGTCATCTGGCCGGCCTTGTAGGTCTTGTAATAGCCGTCGGCGAGGTTCCACACGATATCGACAGCGGCGTGCGCCTTCTCGACGCGCTCGGTGACAAGCTGGCCGCGGGCGATCCACAGTACGGTCGAGGCGACCAGCGCCATGCAGATGGCGGCGACCATGGTCATCAGAGCGAGCTTGGCGCCAATCGAACGAAGGGAAATCAGCTTCTTGAGAGCCGGCATTCTGCCTCTTCGGTGTTGTTGGGCGCCGCGCTCGAAAAAACAGGGCGGCTGCCGTCACGAGGTGGGAATGCCGAAAATTAGAGCAAATCTGTTAAGGAACTCATTTACGCCACGAATGGGCCGCGGGTGTTATCTCGGGATTAATACGGAGATGCCGGCCAAAATGATCGTGCCGGCTCCGCGTCGTCAGGCGCAGGCCGGCACGAGGCGAAGCGCGGTGGTCCAACCGCTAGTCCGGAAACCCGAACAGCTTGGCCGGATTGTGCACCAGAATCTTCTCCAGCTCCGCCTGATCGGGCGCATAGCGGTACATCAGCTCGAGCAGATCGGCATCGTTCGGCGGCTGCTTGACGGAGACCGGGTGCGGCCAGTCGCTGGCCCAGACGCAGCGGTCGATGGCCGCCTCGATATAGGTGCGCGCGATCGGGATCACGTCGTCGTAGGGAGCGCCGGCCTTCGAGGTCTTCTCACCAAGCGACAGCATGACCCAGAAATTGCCCTTCTTGAGCAGCTCCAGCATCTTGCGCAGGTTCGGATCGTTCTTGCCGGCTTCCGGGTCAGGGCGCGCCATGTGGTCGATCAGCACGGGCACGTCGAGATTCTCGTACTTGGCGACGCTGGAGACGATGCCGTCCTTCTCCGGCTGGATCTTGACGTACCAGCCGAGCTCGCGGATCCGGGCGATGGCGCGGGCGAAGTCGGCATCCGACAGCACGGCGCCGAGCTCCTGGCGGAAACTGAAGCGCGCGCCGCGCACGCCGGCGTCATGCAGCTTGGCGAGATACGAGTCGCTCGCCTCGGCGAACACCAGCGCGTTGGCGCAGCCGCGATAGTTCGGGCCCATCGCGGCGAGGCCGTCGAGCACGACGGCATGGTCGGCGCCGTAGGTCGTGGTCTGCACGATGATGCCGCGCTCGATGCCGAGCGTCTTGTGCATGCGGAGCGCCGCCTCCCAGGTGGCCGTCGGCATCCGATAGGCGGCGCCGGGACGCTCCGGATATTTGTCGATCGGACCGAGCACGTGGAACTGGCTGTCGACGGTCTTCGGCGGCGGAGCCTTCACCGGGCGGCGCGGATTGGGATCGAACGGCAGATAGGTCGGCATGCGCAAAAACTCCTCAGTCGATCACGGCGGTGAAGTCGCACTGCACCAGCGCGCCGCCATCCATGTTGTCCATCGGCAGCGCGTGGCGTGCCGGGCGCGAATGCTCGTCCGGAAACATCTTCAGCCACTCGACATTGACCGGGCCGCGTTGCGTGCGATCCTTCAGCCACACGGTCATCTTGATGATGTCGTCGGTGGTGCCGCCGGCGGCTTCCACCGTCGCCTTCATATGCGCGAACATGTTGGCGCATTGCGCATCGAGACTCTCGGGCATCACGCCGGCCGCATCGCGGCCGAGGATGACGCCGGACATCACGAGATTGCCGATGCGGCAGGCGTTCGGGATCGGATTGGCGTGCTTGAAGCCGCCGATATGGATGCTCTTGCGCCGTGTCATGATGCGCTCCCTGCTTGTTGTTGGTTCAGACGAACTGGCACGACACCGAGCCGAACGCGCCGTAGTCCGCGTGGAACGTGTCGCCGCGGCGGATGTCGACGGGCCGCGTGAACGATCCTGCCAGCACCACCTCGCCGGCCGCGAGATGCTCGTCATGCGGCGCGAGGCGATTGGCGAGCCAGGCGATGCCATTGGCGGGATGGTTGAGCACACCGGCGGCAAGGCCGGTCTCCTCGACCTCGCCGCTGCGGAACAGCAGCGCGCCGATCCAGCGCAGGTCCGCATCCATCGGGCGGATCGGCCGGCCGCCGAGCACCAGCGCGGCATTGGCCGCATTGTCCGAGATCGTGTCCATGACCTTGCGCGTCTTGCCCGTCTCGGGGTCGACGCGATGCATGCGGGTCTCCAGGATCTCCAGCGCCGGCGTGACGTAGTCGGTGGCGTTGAGCACGTCGAAGATGGTGCAGTCGGGTCCGCGCAGCGGCGCCTTCAGCACGAAGGCGAGCTCGACCTCGATTCTTGGCGCATGGAAGCGGTCGAACGGGATCGGCGTCGCATCGGCATAGAACATGTCGGCGAACAGCACGCCGTAATCGGGCTCGTTGATGCCGACCGCATTCTGCATCGCCTTCGAGGTCAGGCCGATCTTATGCCCCCTGATGACGCGGCCACGGCCGAGCTGGAGTTTGGTCCAGGCGCGCTGGATGGCGTAGGCGTCCTCGATGCTGAAGTCGGGATACTCTTTCGAGAACATCGGGATCAGCGCCTTGGTGCGCTCAGCCTCGTCGAGGCGCGCGGCTAGGCGTTCGATCGTCGCGGTATCCAGCATGATTTAACTCTCCGCGGCGACGGTGTTGCGCAGCACGCCGAGGTGCGTCGATTCGACCTCGACGACATCGCCGACCTTGAGCCAGCGCGGCGGGTCGAACCGCGCGCCGGCGCCCGTCGGCGTGCCCGTCACGATCATGTCGCCGGGCTTTAGGGTAGCGAAGGTGGAGAGATAGGAGATCAGGAAGTCGAACGGGAACATCAGCCGCTCGGTCGTGTCCTGCTGCCGCACCTCGCCGTTGACGCGGGTGATAATGTCATGCGGCCCGCGCGGGTCGAGCTCGTCCGCGGTGACGATCCACGGCCCGATGCTGCCGGAGCGATCGAAATTCTTGCCCTGCGTGACGTTGAACTTACCGTGGCGCAGCCAGTCGCGGATCGTGCCCTCGTTGCACAGTGTCATGCCGAAGATGTGCGCCCAGGCTTTCTCGCGCGGGATGTGACGACCGCCCTGCCCGATCACGATGACGAGCTCACCTTCGTAATCGAGCTGGTCGGAGACGTCAGGCTTCTCCAGCGGCTGGCCGGAGCCCGTCATCGACGACATGCTGCGCACGAACAGGCTGGGATATTTGGGCAGGTCGGAATTGTCTTTGTATTCGGCGTTGCGCTCGGCGTAGTTGACGCCGATGCACCAGAGCTTTTCCGGCGCCAGCACCGGCGGCAGCAGCACGAGATCTTCCAGCGCGTGATCCGGCTTCTGTCCGGCCGCGGCCTCTTGTGCGTCGGCCAGCGCGTTCGCGGCGATCAGCGCCTTCACGTCGGAAAAGTCGCGGCCGATGCGCTTGGTCAGATCGACCACGCCGCCTTCAACGGCCGCGCCATAGCGCGGCTCTCCGTCCAGGAGATAGCTTACGAGTCGCATTGTCGTTTCCTCCAATGATTTTCAGCCGCAGGCCGCCGCGCTTGGCCGCGCGCTCAGTCTTTCGATTTGGGCGTCTGGAACACGGTGTTCAGCGTCACGATCTCGCCGAGGCGGGCGTAGCGCGGCCCGCCGATGCGCGCGATCGGATCGAGCGCCTTGGTCTCGACCTTGCCGTCGTTGACGAGGCCGTCGCGCAAATGGAACATCACGACCTCGCCGACGATGAGGCGGCTCTTGGCGTCGCCGAATTCGAGGCATTGGCGGAAGCGGCATTCCATCGCGACCGGCGCCGCTGCGAGCCGCGGCACCCTAATGCGCTCGCATGGCACCGTCTCCAGCCCGAGATGCTCGACCTCGCTGATTTCAGGCGGGTGCTCGACGGAGCTGTCGTGCACCGCAGACATCAGCGGGGTATCGGCGATGTGGATCACATATTCCTCGGTGTCGAGGATGTTGTGCGCGGTGTCCTTGTAGTCGGCGCCCTTGCGGCCGACGCTGATGGCCAGCATCGGCGGCTTCTGAGAGACGAAGGTGAAGGCGCTGAACGGCGCGAGGTTGAGCACGCCCTTGCTCGAGAGGCTCGTCACCCACGCGATCGGGCGCGGCACCACGATGCCGGTCATCAGGCGGTAGATGCGCTCCGCGCCGAGCTCGATGGGATCGATCCGCATGCGATCAGTCAGCCTTGATGTTGGCCTTGCGCACGACCGGAATCCACTTGGCGTCCTCGCGCTCGAGATAAGCCCTGAACTCCGCGGGCGTCATCGCTGTTGCTTCGCCGCCGAGCTTCTCGAACTTGTCGACCACGCCGGGGTCTTTCAGGATCGCAACCAGCGTCTCGTGCAGCTTGTCCACGATCGGCGCCGGAGTGCCGGCCGGTGCGAACAGGCCGGTAAAGGTCTGGCCGTCAAAATCCTTGTAGCCGAGCTCGATGAAGGTCGGCACGTCAGGCAGCGACTTCAGGCGATGCGGGCTGGTGACCGCGAGTGCGCGGAACAGGCCGGCCTTGATGTGCTGGAGGCTGACCGTGAGCTGGTCGAATGCGAACTGCACCTGGCCGCCCAGGAGGTCGTTGATCGCCGGCGCGTTGCCGCGGTAGTGCGCGGTGACCCATTGCAGGTCGAGGTTCGACTGCATCAGCTCGCTGAGCAGGTGGTTGGTGGTGCCGGGGCCGGGCGAGGCCATGGTCAGCTTGCCGGGCTCGCGCTTGGCGAGCTCGATGAATTCCTTGAACGTGTTGGCCTGCACCGACGGATGCACTTCGAGCACCAGCGGCGTCATCGAGATGGTCGAGATGGGGAGGAAGTCCTTCTTCCAGTTATAGGCCTCGCGCTTGTTGATCTCGGTCGCGAACAGCACCGGGCCGTTGGCGCCGACGAACAGCGTGTAACCGTCGGGTGCCGACTTCGCGAAGGCTTCGCCCGCGATCATGCCGCCGGCGCCGGCCTTGTTCTCGATGATGAAGGGCTGGCCGAGCTTTTCCTGGAGCTTGTCGGCGATGATGCGCGCCGCGCTATCGACATTGCCGCCGGCTGGATAGGGCACGATCAGCTTGACGTTGCGCGCCGGCCATTGCTCGGCTGATGCGGGCCCCGCCAGCATCGCGGCTGCGGCAGCTATGGCAATCCAGATTAATCTCATGTTAACCTCCCGGCGGCGCTTCCAATTTCAGGTCGGTTGCCCCGACGTGGCAAGGCATCCCGACGGAAGCGCAATCTCCAGATGCGCGCTTTACCTGTCGAGCGAATTGTGGCGTTCTTGTCCATATTATGGACAGAGCAAAATCCGCCCGCAGCGCCATGGAACCACGGCAAGGCGCGCAAACGATCCGGCGCGCGCTCGCAGTGCTGCGCATTCTTGCCGCAGGCCGCGAAGACGGCGTGCCGCTGACAGAAGTCGTGCGGGCGACTGGCCTCACCCGTCCGACCGTGCATCGCATCGTCCATGTGCTGATCGAGGAAGGCATCGTCGAGCGCAACGAGAAGAGCGGCCGCTACGCGATCGGCAACCAGGTGCCGGAATTGGCGCTCGCGCGTCCGCGGCCGTCGCGGCTGCTGGTGGCCGCCAATCCATCCCTGCGGCGCGCCTCCGCCGAGATCGGCGACACGCTGTTCCTGACGGTGCGGACCGGCAACGACACGCTGTGCGTCGATCGCAGGATCGGGGTCTATCCGATCCAGGTGCTGTCGATCGAGATCGGCGCGCGCCGGCCGCTCGGCGTCTCCAGCGCCGGCGTCGCGATCCTCGCCGCGATGCCGGCGCAGGACGCGCGAAAAATCGTCGCAGCCAACGAGAAGCGGTTCGAGGCCTATCACACCGACGTCGCGACCGTGCTGGGCGAGGTCACCGCGGCGCGCAAGCGCGGCTACTACATGAGAGAGATCGGTCTCGTGCAGGGCACGAAATCGATCTCGACCTGGATCAAGACGCCGGATGGCCAGCCGGCGGCAGCGATGACGGTCTCCGCCGTTCGGACGAGGCTCGGGCCAAGGCGTGAGCAGGAGGTCGCGGAGATCCTGCTGCGGGAGGCGCGGATCATCGAGCAGGCGATCGGCGGGTAGCTTCGTCTCTCCCCGCGTGCGGGGAGAGACCGGAATTTGCGTAGCAAATTCCGGGTGAGGGGGAGTCTCCGCGAATCGAACTCTCACCTTCCCCGGGGAGGCTCCCCCTCACCCCAACCCTCTCCCCGCAAGCGGGGCGAGGGGCGCATCACCGCTGTCAATGGGCTGACGTGCCGCTCCGTTTTATGGCACAAGAGCCGCCTCGCCGACTGACCAACGAGGCCACGCATGCCCGCGCCGAAACCGCCTGCCTTCGAGACCCTGAGCCTGCATGCGGGCCAGCATCCGGACCCCGCGACCGGCGCCCGCGCGGTGCCGATCTACCAGACCACGTCCTACGTGTTCCAGGATTCCGACCACGCCGCCGCGCTGTTCAACCTGGAGCGCGCCGGCCACATCTATACGCGCATCTCCAACCCGACCACAGGCGTGCTGGAGGAGCGGCTTGCGGCGCTCGAAGGCGGGGTCGGCGCGATCTGCACTGCGAGCGGCATGGCCGCACTGCATCTGGCCGTCGCGACGCTGCTCAATGCCGGCGACCACATCGTGGCGTCGAGCTCGCTCTATGGCGGCACCATCAACCTTCTGGCGCACACGCTGCCGCGCTTCGGCATCACGACCACGTTCGTGAAGCCGCGCGATCTCGATGCGTTCCGCGCGGCGATCAAGCCGAACACGAAGCTTGTGATCGGCGAGACCATCGGCAACCCCGGCCTCGAGGTGCTCGACATTCCCAAGGTCGCGGCGATCGCGCATGAGGCAAAGATCCCGCTGCTGATCGACAACACCTTTGCCACGCCCTATCTCAGCCGCCCGATCGAGCTGGGCGCCGACATCGTCATGCATTCGGCGACAAAATGGATCGGAGGCCACGGCATCGCGATCGGCGGCGCGATCGTAGACGGCGGCCGCTTCGACTGGCGCGCATCGGGCAAGTTCGGCGTGCTGACCGAGCCCTATGGCGGCTATCACGGCATCGTCTTCGACGAACAGTTCGGCACGGCGGCCTTCATCATGCGTGCCCGCACCGAAGGGCTGCGCGATTTCGGCGCCTGCCTGTCGCCGACCAACGCGTTCCAGCTCTTGCAGGGCGTCGAGACGCTCGGCGTGCGCATGGATCGGCACATGCAGAACACGCATCTCGTGCTGGAGGCGCTGAAGTCGAACAAGGCTGTCGACTGGGTGCTGCATCCCTCGCTGGAGGATCACACGGACTACCAGCTCGCAAAGACACTGCTGCCGCGCGGCGCCGGCTCGATCGTCTCCTTCGGCATCAAGGGCGGCCGGCCCGCGGGGCGCAAGTTCATCGAGTCGTTGCGCATGATCAGCCACCTTGCCAATGTCGGCGACGCCAAGACGCTGGTGATCCACCCCGCTTCGACCACGCATCAACAGATGGACGCCGAACAGCTCAGGGCGGCCGGCATCGGCGAAGAGCTGGTGCGGCTCTCGGTCGGCATCGAGACGGCAAGCGACATCATCGACGATCTCGCGCAGGCGCTGCGCATCTCGCAAAAGGTCTGACACCATGAAGCTCTCCGTCAACGGCGCCGAGGTCTTTGTTGCGACCGGCGGCCGCGATTTCGACAAGTCGCTGCCTACGGTCGTCTTCCTCCATGGTGCCGGCTTCGACCGTTCGAGCTGGGCGCTGCACACACGCTGGTTCGCCCATCACGGTTATGGCGTGCTGGCGCCAGACCTGCCCGGCCACGGCCGCTCGCCCGGTCCCTCGCTTTCAAGCATTGCGGAGATGGCCGACTGGACGGCTGCGCTGCTCGATGCAACGGGTGCTGCGAAGGCGCATCTGATCGGACATTCCATGGGCTCGCTGATCTCGCTGGAGACGGCGGCACGGCACCCCGACAAGGTCTCCGCGCTGAGCCTGATCGGCACGGCTGCGACCATGACGGTCGGCCCGGATCTGCTCAAGGCTGCCGAAGCCAATTCGCAGGATGCCAACGACATGGTCTCGATCTGGGGACTCGGCTTCAAGGCCGAGCTCGGGGGCAGCCTCGCGCCGGGTCTGTGGATGCATGGCGGCGCGCAGGCGGTGTTGAAGCATTGCGAGCCGGGCGTGCTGTTCAGGGATTTGTCGGCGTGCAATGCTTATGCGAACGCGCTTGCCGCCGCCGCGAGCGTCAAGGTACCGACGACGCTGATCCTCGGCGAGCGGGACATGATGACACCGGCGAAGGCGGGCAAGGCGCTCGCGGCCGCGATCCCGCATGCGAAGACCGTCGTGGTGCCGGGCGCGGGCCACATGATCATGGCCGAGCGGCCTGACGAACTGCTGGCGGCCTTGAGGGCCCGATAGGATCAATCTTCCGCGTCGTGCGTTGCGGTCAGATACCCCTGTGACTGAGACGGGATTCTGACCCATGCCAAGACGGGAAGTCATTCGCAAAGCGAAGCAGGACAAGCGTGCCGGCAAATCGGCGAGCACGCAGGCCGGCGAGTTCGTCAAGGACGAGATCGACAAGATCAGGAAGGGCAAGCACGGCGCGCGCTCGACGAAACAGGCCATTGCCATTGGCCTGTCGGAGGCGCGCCGCGCCGGCGTCGACCTGCCGCCGCCGCGCAAGGGCCGCACCAAGAAATCGACCCGCCGCAGCGCCAAATACGCCTATGAGGTCGGTCAGGGCAAACGAACGCCGAAGCGCCGGCCAAAAGTGTCGCGCGCTGTCGAGGGCGTCATGAAGAAGGAGCCGCGCTCGACCGCGTCCCGGAGCGCGCTGTCGAAGCAGGGCAAACGCGCCGCCAGCCAGCGCACCGCAGCGTCACGTTCGGCCGCCGCGCGGAAGGCCAGTCATACCAAGGGAGCGAAGGTCCGCTCCGCTGCGGCAAAGAAGGCGGCACGCACCAGGGCGCGCCGCAAAGGTTGATCAGCCTCGCTGATTCCGGAGCCGGCGCGGCCGCATGTGAGAAACAGTTCCCCCGCGCCGCATCCTTCGAGACGCCCGCTTTGGCGGGCTCCTCAGGATGAGGTCGGAGTTCGCGACCGCATTCTCGGCAGCACCGCTGCTGCTTAGCCTCATCCTGAGGAGGCGCGTCAGCGCCGTCTCGAAGGACGAGGCGCGCGCACGGAAAGTCGCCGAGAGCCCGTCTGCAACAGCACCGCTCACGAACCCGGCGTCCATTTCCAGACGATGTCGGAGACATTGACCGGTTTCGGGATCAGGCCGAGCTTTGCAAAGCGGTCGGCGACGGCCTGCTGGATCTTGATGACCTCGGCGTCGAGCGGCACCACGCTATAGGTCGAGCGATTGACAAAACGACGGACAGCTTCGATGTCGACGCCGGTCGCCTCCGACTGCGCCTTCGCGACTTCCTCGTGGTGCGCCTCCGCCCACACGCCTTCCGCGGCGAAGGTCGTGTTGAGCCTGGCGACCAGCGACGGATATTTTTCGACGAAATCCGTGTTGGCAATGTAGAACGCGTTCGGCTTGTGCACGTCCTTGTCGAAAACGAGAACGCGCGCGCCCTCCTTCAATTCGGCGAGCGCCAGATACGGATCCCAGATCGACCAGGCGTCGACCGAGCCCTTCACGAAGGCCGCCGTCGCATCCGCCGGCGCGAGCGGCGCCGGGATGATGTCGGACCAGGACAGGCCGGCCTTTTCGAGTGACGCGACCAGGAGGTTATGCGCGCTCGATCCCTTGCCGAAGGCGACGCGCTTGCCCTTGAGATCGGCAAGCGTCTTGATGGACGAGTCCTTCGGCACGATGATGGCCTGGTTGTCGCCTTCGGACCTCACCGCGGCAACGTAACGAATCTTGGCGCCGCCGGCCTGCGCGAAGATCGGCGGCGTATCGCCGACAAAGCCGAAGTCGACGCTGCCGACATTGATGGCCTCCAGCAGCGGCGGGCCGAACTGGAAGTCGATCCATTTGATCTCGATGCCGAGCGGCTTGAAGGCATTTTCGAGCGTCTGGCGTTGGCGCACCGCGGGGAAGAAGCCGCCCTTCTGCGTGCCGATGCGGATTTCCGCCGGCTTGTCCTCGGCGTGCGCGGGGGCGGCCAGGACGGTGGCGAGCAGGAGAGTCGTTGCGAGGATGTGGCGCCTGGTAATCATATCGTGGTCCTTTCGATGAGATCAGGTGGCGAACAGTTGGGAATTGGCGCGGCGGCTCCGCTCGGAGAACACGGCGCGGGCAGCGCGCTCCGCATCTCGCGCGGAGCGGAACTGCCGGCCCTCGAGACTGTCGAACAGGCGCTCGGAGGAGAAGAAGCGGAAGCCGCGTTCATCGCGGGTGATGATGCCGGCGGCACGGTCGTGGATCTCGATGATGTAGGCGTTCGGCTGGATCTGGAACATGGCTGCTCGTTCGCCGAAGTCTCGGCGTTCCTGTCTTGGGATTTGCGGTGTGGGAGCTGCTAGACGGCGGTCAGGAGCAACAACAGGCGCCGGTTGCCGCCGAGAAACAGCGCCGCGTCATGCAAGCGTGCATGTCGTTCGGATTGCGCTGGTGATCGATTCTCACGGTACGGCTTAAGGGCTCAAGGAGCAGTTTCGACGCTTCGAATATCGAGCGGTTGGTGCGATTGGTCAATGAAATGGCTATCCATATTTGTCGAGAGCGCGCTGGAGCGCTTCTCCCGCGGCAAGCACCGGCAGCCGGATTCATCTCGCGATGAGTTCAACGCGCGGGAGCGGCGGGCATGCTACGCTTCCGTTGGACACAAGAGAAAATCGGGAGATACGGCTATGGCGAATGATCTGAAAGGGCGCACCGCGCTCGTGACCGGCGGCTCGCGCGGGATCGGCGCGGCCGTCTGTCGTGCGCTTGCCGACGCAGGCGCTGCCGTGGCGATCAATTGCCGCGAGCAGATTGGACAGGCCGAGCAGCTGGCCGGCGAGATCAGCAGGCAGGGCGGCCGTGCCATCGTCGTTGCCGCCGACGTCTCGCAGCGCGAGGCCGTGGCCGACATGATCGAGCGCGTCAGCGGCGGGCTCGGACCCATCGACATCCTCGTGAACAATGCCGGCATCGCCATCACGCGCGGCGTCGACGACCTCACCGAGGACGATTTCGACCGTACCATCCTGGTCAATCTGAAATCGGTGTTCCTGTGCACGCAGGCGGTGCTGCCGTCGATGCGCGCGCGCAAATGGGGCCGCATCGTCAACATCTCCTCGGGCGCGGCGCGCGGCGCCGGCTCGATCGGCCCGCACTACAATGCATCCAAGGCCGGCATGGAGGGCCTGACGCGGGGTTATGCCGCGCGGCTGGTCAAGGAAGGCATCACCGTCAACGCGGTGGCGCCGTCGCTGATCGAGACCGACATGATGAGCGGGCAACCGCAACTCGTCAGCCGCATCCCGCTCGGCCGTTTCGGCACGGCGGACGAGGTGGCGAAAGCCGTGATGCTGCTGGTGGAGAATGCCTACATGACCGGGCAGACCATCGCGCTGAGCGGCGGGATGGCGTTTAACTAGAGCGCCTAGCACCCGTGACGCACGCCCTCTTCCAACTCGGGGAATATCGTAGGGTGGGCAAAGCGACTTGTCCGCCGTAGCTCGAAGAGCGAAGGCGGAAGCATGCCCATCATTTGCGTGTGATTGGTGAGAATTCGTGGGCACGGCGCAAATGCGCCTTTGCCCACCCTACGAATCTCTCTCTTCACCTCGCCCCGCTTGCGGGGAGAGGTCGGATTGCATCGAAGATGCAATCCGGGTGAGGGGGTACAGGTCCCACGACGATCTCACGTGTGGAGAGAGGCCCCTCACCCCGCCCTCTCCCCGCAAGAGCGGGGCGAGGGAGAAGAGAGAGCGAGATCACCACATCGTGGCGGCAGCGCGCGCCGGCCAGATGCGGTCGTACTCCTCGCCGCCGACCTTGTTCTCGCTCATCTCGGCAAGGATCTGGCCCGGCGTCGGCAACGTCCTGGGGTCGATGCGCTTGTCGGGATTCCAGAGGTCGGAGCGGACGATGGCGCGGGCACACTGGAAGTAGATCTCGTCGACCGCCATCACCATGACGCTGCGCGGCGCCTTGCCGTCGACCTTGAACGAATCGAGCAGCTCGGAATCGACCGAGAGATGGGCGCGGCCATTGGCGCGGATCGCGTTGCCGGAGCCGGGAATCAGGAACATCAGCGACACGCGCGGATCGCGCACGATGTTGCGCAAGGAATCGACCCGGTTGTTGCCGCGGCGGTCCGGCAGCATCAGCGTCTTCGGATCGTGGATGCGGACGAAGCCGGGGAGATCGCCGCGCGGCGAGCAATCGATGCCCTCGGGGCCGATGGTCGCGAGCGCTGCAAACGGCGCCTTCTCGATAAAGATGCGGTAGAGCGGGGTGACGTGGTCGGCGACTTTCACGGTCGAGGCGTCGTTGGTGACGCCGTAGATGGCTTCAAGCTGTTCGACCGTTTCGATCACCGACATTCCACTCTCTCCTGTTCTGCCGGCGGTTACTCGTGCCAGCATTCGTTCCTGATGATGCGCACGAGCTGGCGGCTATGGTAGTCCGCGCTGCCGGCATTGAGGATGGTGACATCGGCCAGCGTAGCCGCATCGTCGACGCTGCGCGCGAGGCGGTCCGCGATATTGCCGTCACTCACCCGCGCCCGCGCGGCAAGCCGCTGCGCCAGCACGTCCGGCGGTGCCGTGATCGCGACCACGACGACGTTTGCATAGGCCTTGCGCAGCGCGCCGATCACCGTGCGCGAGACGTTGACGACGACGGCGCGGCCGGCGCGGATGTCGTCGTTGATTTCGAGCGGCAGCGCGTAGGAGTGCCCGTGCGCCTCCCAGTGCACGGCAAAATCGCCGTGATCGAGCGCGCGGCGGAAGTCGTCAAAACTCATCGCGATGTTGTCTTCGGCCGCGGAGGATTCGCGCGTCACGACGCGGCGCGGGAAGACGATGTCGTGATCCTCGATGCAGGCCGCCTGTGCGAGCCGCAGCAAGGTATCCTTGCCGGCGCCGCTGGGACCGACCACGAGCACGAGCCGCCCGGGGCCGATCGCGCCCGCCTCATCCTGCGCCATGGCCATCGTCTCGCTCATGCGACGCGGTGTCCTTCGCGCCAGACGCTGCGGACGACGGGAACGTGGCCGGCGACATGCACGCGGATCAGGTCCGCGCGCTTGCCGGTCGCGATCTCGCCGCGGTCGGTGAGGCCGACCGCCTCGGCCGGCGCCTTGGTCACGGTGCGAACCGCGGCCGGCAGGCTGATCGCCGGCACATGCTCGGGCAATTGCAGCGCGGCCATCAACAGGCTCGACGGAATGTAGTCGGACGAGAGGATGTCGAGCAGGCCTTCGCGGGCGAGATCGACCGCGGCGATGTTGCCGGAGTGCGAGCCGCCGCGCACCACGTTCGGCGCGCCCATCAAAATGTCGATGCCGGCCTGGTGCAGGCCGCGCGCGGCCTCCAGCGTGGTCGGGAATTCCGCCACCGACACGCGATCGCGCACGGCGTCGGCGACGTTCTCCTCGGTGGTGTCGTCGTGGCTTGCGAGCGGAATGTTGTGCTCGTGCGCCAGCGCCACGATCTCGCGCATGTTGGCCGCGGCATAGAGCCTCTGATATTCGAAACGCTTTGCGAACAGCTCGTCGAGCTCGGCATCGGTCTTGCCGCCGCCCTTGCCGCGGTAATAGTCGCGCAGCTTGACCTCGTCACGGAACTGGCGCTGGCCGGGCGTGTGGTCCATCAGCGACATCAGCTTGACGTCGGGACGGTCGATCAGCTCCTTGGCCTCCTCGACCACGCTCGGCATCGGGATCTCGCAGCGTAGGTGCAGGAAGTGGTCGGCGCGGAGCAGGCTGGCCTCGCGCGCAGTCGTGATCGCGGCGGCGAGCACACCGGCACGGCCATCGACCTCCTCGGCGCCGTCCTCGCGCCAGACCCGGAGCGAGTCGAAAACCGTGGTGATGCCTGACGTCGCGAGCTGGCCGTCATAGGAGATCACGGCGGCGACCGGATTCCAGAACACTTTTGGGCGCGGCACGTAATGCGCTTCGAGATGGTCGGTGTGGAGCTCGATCAGGCCGGGCATGATGAGGTCGCCGCCGGCATCTTCCGCGCCCGCGGGTGCAGTCCCATCGCCGATCTCGGCGATGCGTCCGTCGGCAAGAGCGAGCCAGCCCTGCTCGATCACCCGGTCAGCCAGCACGATCCTGGCGTTGGCGACCACAGTTTCCTTCGGCTTCATTTCCATTCCCTTCAGGCCGCGGCGGCAAAGCTGGTGACGTCGACGATGCGGTCGGCAATCAGATGACGGATTTCGTCGTCGTGGACAATGGCGACCATGGCGACGCCCTGGCACTTCTTCTCGGCGACCAGCTCGACCACGACGGCGCGGTTGGCGGCATCTAGCGAGGCCGTCGGCTCGTCCAGCAGCAGGATCGGCAGGTCCGAGATGAAACCGCGCGCGATGTTGACGCGCTGCTGCTCGCCGCCGGAGAAGGTCGCGGGCGGCAGCTGCCAGAGGCGCTCGGGGATGTTGAGACGATGCAGCAGCTCGCCGGCGCGGGCCTGCGCGTCAGGCCGGCTCATGCCGTTCACGATCAGCGGCTCGGCGACGACGTCGATGGTCGCAACGCGCGGCACGGCGCGCAGGAACTGGCTGACATAGCCGATGGTGGAGCGGCGGATGTTCAGAACCTGGCGCGGCTCGGCGGTGGCGAGATCGACCACCGCGCCGCGATGGCGGATGCCGATGCGGCCGCTATCGCAGCGGTAATTGCCGAAGATCATCTTCAGGATCGACGACTTGCCCGCCCCCGATGGGCCCGACAGCACGACGCATTCGCCGGGGTTGACCTGGAACGTCACGCCGCTGACGACCGGCAGCTCGATGCCGCCTTGCAGGTGCATCGTAAAGGTCTTGCCGGCGTCGGTGATGTCGATCATGGCGGTCATAGGCTGGCTCTTGTTGGAAGTCTCATGGCGGCAGAATCGAGGAGACGAGGAGCTGGGTATAGGGCTCGCGGGGATCGTCGAGCACCTGGTCGGTGAGGCCGGTCTCGATGACGCGGCCGCCCTTCATCACCATCACGCGGTGCGACAACAGGCGCGCGACCGCAAGATCGTGGGTGACGATGATGACCGCGAGATGCAGCTCGGCGACGAGGCTACGCAGAAGGTCGAGCAGGCGGGCCTGCACGGAAACATCGAGGCCACCGGTCGGCTCGTCCATGAACACCAGCCGTGGCTCGGTGACGAGATTGCGCGCAATCTGGAGGCGCTGGCGCATGCCGCCGGAATAGGTACGCGGCGCATCGTCGATGCGCGCTGTGTCGATCTCGACGCGGGTGAGCCAGTCGGAGGCAGTGTCGCGGATGCGGCCATAGTGATTCCAGCCCACCGCCATCAGCCGCTCACCGACATTGGCGCCGGCCGAGACCGCCATGCGCAGGCCCTGCGCGGGATCCTGGTGCACATAACCCCAATCGGTGCGGAACAAAAAGCGCCGCTCGGCTTCGCCCAGCGTCGTGAGATCGCGGGTGACACCGTCGCGCATCCGGTACGACACCTGGCCCGCGGTCGGCGCGAGCTGGCCCGACAGCATCTGCAACAGTGTCGACTTGCCCGAGCCGGACTCGCCGACGATCGCCAGCACCTCGCCGGGATAGAGCGCGAAGGAGACGTCGCGGCACGCGGCGATGCGGCCATAGGACTTGCTGAGGGTCTCCGCGACCAGCAGCGGCTGGTCGCTTTCGAGCGTATCGAGATCAGCCATGTGAACTCCCCTGCGCCTTCTCCTTGTACGGCGCGGCGCTGAGGCTGCCGTGATGGCCCGCGCCCTGGCGGCCCTCGCAATAGTCGGTGTCGGAGCAGACGAACATGCGCCCGCCCTTGTCGTCGGTGACGATCTCGTCGAGATAGGAATTTTCGGCGCCGCACAGCGCGCAGGGCGCGTTGAAGCGGTAAGGCTCGAACGGGTGATCCTCGAAATCGAGCGACACCACCTGCGTGTAAGGCGGGATCGCGTAGATGCGCTTCTCGCGGCCGGCGCCGAATAATTGCAGCGCCGCGCAATTGTCCATCTTGGGATTGTCGAATTTCGGCGTCGGCGACGGGTCCATCACATAGCGTGCGTTGACCTTCACCGGATAGGCATAGGCGGTCGCGATGTGACCGAAGCGGGCGATGTCCTCATAGAGCTTCACATGCATCAGGCCGTATTCGGCAAGCGCATGCATGCGCCGCGTCTCGGTCTCGCGCGGCTCGAGGAAGCGTAAGGGCTCCGGGATCGGCACCTGGTAGACCAGCACCTGGTTCGCGTGCAGCGTCGTCTCCGGGATGCGGTGACGGGTCTGGATCACCGTCGCCTCGTCGGTCGCCGTCGTCGTGGCGACGCCCGCGGTCTTGGCGAAGAACTTTCGGATCGAGATCGCGTTGGTGGTGTCGTCGGAGCCCTGGTCGATCACCTTGAGCACGTCGGCGGGACCGAGGATCGCGGCCGTCACCTGCACGCCGCCGGTGCCCCAGCCATAGGGCATCGGCATCTCGCGGCTGGCGAACGGCACCTGATAGCCGGGGATCGCGATCGCCTTGAGGATCGCGCGGCGGATCATCCGCTTGGTCTGCTCGTCGAGATAGGCGAAGTTGTAGGCGGGCGCGTTCATTCCGCGGCCTCCTTCATGGCATCGGGCGCGTTGGCATCAGCGAATTCCTTGCGCAGCTTGCGGAGCAGGCCGAGCTCGGACTGGAAGTCGACGTAATGCGGCAGCTTCAGATGCTCGACGAAGCCGGTCGCCTGGACGTTGTCCGAATGCGACATCACGAATTCTTCATCTTGCGCGGGGGCCACGGCCTCTTCTCCGAGCTCGCGGGCGCGCAGCGCGCGGTCGACCAGCGCCATCGACATGGTCTTGCGCTCGCTCTGGCCGAAGGCAAGGCCATAGCCGCGGGTGAAGCACGGCGCTTCCGTCGCAGAGCCCTTGAACTGGTTGACCATCTGGCACTCCGTGAGCTCGATCGAGCCGAGCGGCACCGCGAAGCCGATGTCCTCCGCGAAGAATTCGACCTCGACCTCGCCGAAGCGGATCTCGCCGGCGAAGGGATGGTTGCGGCCATAGCCGCGCTGCGTCGAATAGCCCATCGCCAGCAGGAAGCCCTCATCGCCGCGCGCGAGGTTTTGCAGGCGCAGATCGCGATCAGCCGGAAAGTTCAGCGGCTCGCGGGTGAGATCGCCCACGCTGGCGCCCTCCTCGGCCTGCGGCGAGGATTCGATCAGCCCGTCGCGGCCGAGAATGTCGGTCACGCGCGGCGTCGCCGCGCTCGAGGCTTCGGCCGTCGCGGGCGCCTCCGGCACGAAGCCTTCGGCGAGCGTGGGATCGAGCAGGCGGTGGGTATAGTCGAAGGTCGGCCCTAAGATCTGGCCGCCGGGGATGTCCTTGAAGGTCGAGGACACCCGCCGCTGCACGCGCATGGCGCCGGTATCGACCGGCTCGCTCGTACCGAAGCGCGGCAAGGTGGCGCGGAAGGCGCGGACCAGGAAGATCGCCTCGATCAGATCGCCGCGGGCCTGCTTGATCGCGAGCGCCGCGAGCTCGCGGTCATAGAGCGAGCCCTCGCTCATGACACGGTCGACGGCGAGGCCGAGCTGCTCCGAGATCTGGTCGAGGGTGACCTCCGGAACGCTTTGATCGCCGCGCCTGGCATTGGCGAGCAGGCGATGGGCGTTCTCGATGGCGCGTTCGCCGCCTTTGACTGCGACATACATGCTTCAGCTTCCCTTGTTCGCGACACGCGTCGTGCGCGGGATCGCAACCACGGCATCATCGGCGACCAGCACCACGTCGATGCCGCGCGGAAACAGCGTCTCGTTGAACTTCAGACGCTCGAACAAATCGGCCGGCTTGATCGAGGCCTGGAGCGTCGCGACGCCGTCGATGCCGGGGCCGCGCAGCTCGAAGCCGCGGCCGGCATCGAGACTCTCGACCTGGATGATCACCGTGGTCGAACGATCCGGATATTCATTGGTGCCGAGCGCGAAGCGCTCCAGCGCCGGCAGCAGGACACCGTCGCTGATCAGCGCGAAGCTCGCGATCGAGGAATCCTGGATCACCGGCGCGCCGGTGTGGAACTTCAGCCATTTCGTGACGTCAGAGCTTTCCGAGATCCGCGCATCGAGCCAGAGCGGCGTGTCGTGATCGAACAGCGTGAGCGCGATCGCGGCGGTGCCGCGCATCATCATGTCGGGCGCGCCCGCCATCGGCACGATACGCTGGACCGAGCCCGGCCGCGCCATCGCGTCCATCACCGAGCGAAAGGTCGATTGCGCCGACAACACCTTGTCGGCGAACCCCGGCGGCAATTCCGCAATCGTGGTCATGACCTCACCCCTCACCGCGCACCATGGTGTAGAAATCAACCTTCGTCGCGGCGGTCTCCGCCGCCACCTGCTTGCGCTCGACCATAAGCTGCTCGCGCAACGGCGCGATTACGTCGCGCTCGACGGCGGCGCCGAAATCCCGCGACTGCACCAGCGCATCGCACAGCGCGATCAGCCGCGCCTTCTCGCCATCGCGCCCGAGCGTATAGCCGAAGCCGACCTCGCCGCTCGTAAGCCGCACCGCAGCACGCGACACCGTGGCTTCGCCGAGATTGAACGGCGCGCCGTCGCCACCGATCCGACCGCGCAGCATCACGAGACCATTCTCCGGCGTGCGCAGATCCTGATGATCGGGCAGTGCGATAGCGCGGAGGCGGGCGGCGATCTCGCCCGCCTCCGCATGCGCCAGCACGGCCATCGCGGCCTTGCGCTGGGCTTGCTGGTTGTTGTGCTGGGTCACCTGATCCACCGAGCTTTTCGACACAACTTGCCGAATCCAAGTTGTCTATGATAATAGACAACTTGATACGGAAGCGCCATGACTGTTTCGTGACAAACGTGTGATTTCTGGAGTAGGCTTTCCAGCGACATGAGTATGCAGGACACCGCCTCCTCGGGCGTCGCGCTGTGGCGCCTCGTTGCCGATGGCATCGAACGCGGCATTGCCGACGGCCGCTTTGCGGCCGGCGACAAACTGCCGGGCGAGATCGAGATCGCCGAAACCTATCGCGTGAACCGCCACACCGTGCGGCGGGCGCTGGCGGCGCTTGCCGAGCGTGGCCTGGTGCGAGCCGAGCGCGGCAGCGGAACCTATGTCGAGGCGCAGAAGCTCGCTTATCCCTTGCGCTCGCGCACGCGCTTCTCCGAGATCGTCGGCGCTGACGGCCGCGAGCCGCATGGCCGCCTGATCGAGGCGACCGATGACGTCGCGACGCGGGAGCTGGCGCGCGAGCTGGGATTGAAGACCGGCGCGCCATTGGTGCGGATCGAGGCGATCCGGCTCGCCGACCGCACGCCGATCTGCGTCTCCACCACCTGGCTGTCAGCGGAGTTGTTTCCCGGCGCCGGCGAGGTGTTCGCCGAAACGCGCTCGATGACGAAGCTGCTCGAGCATTTTGGCGTGCGCGACTATCGCCGCGGCGCGACGCGGATCACCGCCGGCATCGTCGATGCCACCGATGCGGCGCGGCTGGATCTGCCGCTGGGCCGGCCGATCCTGGTGGTCGACGCCACCGACCACGATCTCGCCGGTAAGCCGCTGGTGACCAAGCACTCACGCTTTGCGGCGGAGCGGGTGGAGTTCTTGGTGGAGTCGTAGGGGGTCTCTCTCCACGAAACCGGACCCGTAGGGTGGGCAAAGGCGCGATCGCGCCGTGCCCACCATCTTTCCGAGATTCGCGAAAAGTGGTGGGCACGCTTCGCTTTGCCCACCCTACGGCACCTGTGCTCAGGCGACCGCCCTTCGCCCAATGATCGCAAACCGAAGCTTGCCCGAGATGAAATCGATCGCGGCGACGGCGACCAGGATCATCAGGATCAGGAACGATACCTTCTGCCATTCCAGGACGCGGATCTGCTCGGCGAGCTGGAGGCCGATGCCGCCGGCGCCGACGATGCCGATGATGGTGGCCGAGCGGGTGTTGGATTCGATGAAATAGAGCACCTGGCCGGCGATCACGGGCAGGACCTGCGGCAACAGACCAAAACGGATCTCGTGCAGCGCGCTGCCGCCGGAGGCGCGGATGCCCTCGACCTGCTTCTGGTCGGCGCCCTCGATCGCTTCCGAGAACAGTTTTCCGAACGCACCGAAATCCGACACGGCGATGGCGAGCACGCCGGCGAACGGACCGAGCCCGACGACGTTGATCCACACCAGCGCCCAGATCAGCGTATCGACACCGCGGATCGAATCGAGGAAGCGGCGCACGGGAAAGCGCAGGATCTGCGAGGGTATTACGTTGCGCGCGGCGAGCAGGCTGACCGGCAGCGCGAACACTGCCGCCAGCGTGGTGCCGAGCAGCGCGATCGAGAGCGTCTCGCCGAGCGCCTTCAGATAGATCGGCAGCGAGGAGCCCGGATCCGGCGGGATCATCATGAGGCTGATCCAGCCGAGCTGGCTCAGGCCTGCGAAGAACCGCGACGGCGAGAAATCGAGATCGACGAGGCCGTAAATCAGGATCGCGAACGCCGCGACGATCATCGCCGGCATCGCGAGCCGCGCCGAGGCCGGCCGGTCGAACACGTCGGGGTAGCGCGCACGCATCTCGCGCGTATCGACCTCCTGCGGCGTCACGTCCGCGCCTCCCTGCCGAACAGACGGCCACGCAGCCAGCCGGTGGAGATGTCGATGATGAAGACGGTGATGATGATGAACAGCAGGATCGCGCTGACGTCGGAGTAGTAGAACTTGCGGATTGCGACGACGAGTTCCTGGCCGATGCCGCCGGCGCCGACGAAACCCATCACCGAGGCCTCGCGGACATTGATCTCGAAGCGCAGCAGCGCATAGCTGGCGTAGCCCGCGGTGACCTGCGGCAGGATCGCAAACCGCATGCAGGCGAGCCAGCTCGCGCCGGTCGAGCGGATGCCTTCGACCGGCTTCATGTCGGCGTTCTCGACGATCTCGGAAAACAGCTTGCCGAGCGCGCCGGTGGAGTGGATCGCGATCGCGAGCACGCCGGCCATTGGTCCGAGCCCGAAGGCGATCACGAAGACCAGCGCGAACACGATGCCGGGCACAGTGCGCGCGAATTCGAGCAGGCGGCGGACCGCGAAGCGCAGCCAGGACGACGGCGAGGTGTTTTCAGCGGCGAAGAAGTTCAGGCCAAAGGCGAAGGTCGCGCCGATCAGCGTGCCGACATAGGAGATCAGCAGGGTCTCGCCCAGCATCTTCAGCCATTTGCGCCAACCCCAGAGCCACTCGCCGAAATCGGTCCAGACCCGCTGGCCGTTGTCGAGCGTGAGGATGCGGTCGAAATAGCTGATGAAGTTGCCGAAATAGGTGAACAGCGTGCGCAGGTTCACCTCGGCGCCGATGGCGGCGAGAACCAGCGCGGCGGCGAAGATCACGACTCCCAACAGAAGGCGAAGCCGCTTGCGTGCGACCGCCTGACGGTAGGCCGCGTTGAGCGCGGCGAGCTGCTGCTCGGGGAGGATCGAAACCGCGACGGTCATCGGATCAGGAACAGTGGTCGGTCAAAAAAAGAGAAAGAGCCGGGTCCGTCGACCCGGCTCGAGTAGCTCGTCCCGAAAGCTCAGGACGCCTTCTTCTTACGCAGCGCATCGACGAACTTGATCAGTTCGATCGTGCCATCCCAGTCCTTGGTGGTGGCGGGATGAAAACCCTTCTTCTGGCCGTCGGAGAGACGGTCGAACGCGGCCTTGTCCTTGGTCGGCGCCTCGAAGAACGCCTTGGCGATCGCGGCCTTGGCGTCTTCCGGCAGGTCGGAGTTGTAGGCATAGGGGCCGTTGATGATCGGCGCCGACTTGTGGATGATACGGAAGTCGTCCTTCTTCATCGCCGAGCCATCGGCGTTCTTCAGCATGCCCTTGGTCAGCATCTGCGCCAGCGTGGAATCGTCGTCGCTGGTCCACTGGTTGGCGGCAACATCGACCGTGCCCTGCGACAGCGCCAGCATGGCGTTCTCGTGGCTACCGGTGAAGACGACCTTGCTGAAATAGCTGTCGGCATCCACGATGCCCATCTTGTCGAGCTCGAAGCGCGGCACGTTGTTGCCGGAGGTCGAGTTCGGGTCGACGAGGCCGAGGTTCTTGCCCTTGAGGTCGTCGACCTTCTTGTAGGGGCTGCTCGCCTTGACGAAGAACACCGAGTAGTAGCCGGTCGAGCCGTCGGCGTTGATGTCGTTGGCGAAGGCGTCGGTCTTGACGCCGGTCAGGCGGGCGCGGGCGAACGAAGCCGAGCCGTAGCTGGCGATGTGGATGTTGCCGGCGCGCTGGCCTTCGATCACGGCGGCGTAGTCGTTGGCGATGCGCAGCGTGACCTTCACGCCGAGCTGCTTCGAGAGATATTCCACGAACGGGGTCCAGCGCTCGGTGACGCCGGAGGCGTTCTCGGCCGGAACAACGGCGAAGGTCAGCTCGGGATATTTGGCTTTCCAGTCTTCGGCGGAGGCCGACGAGGCGAAAGCGAGCGCGGCAGCGCCAGCAAGGATGAGTCTGCGAGTGATCATGATACCCTCTTGATCGGTTGGGATCGGTTGACGCAAAAACTGGGCAATAACGGAAGCGGCGCGGCTCAGGCCGCCGCAGCCGTTCCAAGTGCGGGAACGCCCTCGGGCGCCGGTGCAGATGCTCCGCCCATGACGTCGGCGGCTTCGAGATCGTAGAGCTCACGCGCAACGAGGTCGGTCAGCGCCGACGGGGCGCCGTCGAACACCACGCGGCCCGCCGCCATGCCGATCAGGCGATCGCAATAGGTGCGCGCCAGATCGAGCGAATGCAGGTTGCAGAGCACGGTGATGCCGAAGTGCTTGTTGATGCGCAAAAGCGCATCCATCACGATCTTGGTGTTGCGCGGGTCGAGCGAGGCGATCGGCTCGTCGGCGAGGATGATGTCGGGCTGCTGCACCAGGGCGCGGGCGATCGCCACGCGCTGCTGCTGGCCGCCGGAAAGCTGGTCGGCGCGCTGGGCGGCGAGCGAAGCGATGTCGAACTGTTCGAGCGCGGACATCGCCAGCGCCTTGTCGTGCTCTGGCCAGATCTGTGAGAGCGAGCGCCAGGCCGGGATGGTGGCGAGGCGCCCCATCAGGACGTTGGTCAGCACGTCGAGCCGGCCGACCAGGTTGAACTGCTGGAAGATCATGGCCGAACGCGCCCGCCACTGCCGCAGTTCCTTGCCGCGCAACGCGGTGACGTCCAGACCGTCGAACACGATGCGGCCCTGCGTCGGCGTCACGAGACGGTTGATGGTCCGCAGCAGGGTCGACTTGCCGGCGCCGGAGCGCCCGATCACACCGACGAAGCCGCCGGGGGAAATTTGAAACGAAGCGTCGTCCACCGCGGCTTTTGCGCCGAAGCGGCACGTCAGACCTTCAACCACCAGCATGCAGGGCTCCAGAGTAGCTGGAAGCCACCGCTAACGCCGGCGCTTGACACTTGTGTGACACACGCGTTGCGGTGCGGCGATCCTACACACCTCGTCCCCTGTCATCACCGCGTCATGACATCGTCATCAAGCCACTCGAAGAGGAGTGCCCGCCCTCGCATTACGGATGTAACATGGCCGGTAAGAAGCTTTCGGTTCAACCGACCATCGATGCTTCCGCAAAACTGCATGAGACCAGGCTCGGCGCCTATACCGAGGTCGGCGCGCGCACCATCCTGCACGAAGTCGCGATGGGCGATTACTCCTATGTCGTGAACGACGCCCAGATCACCTACACGACGATCGGAAAGTTCTGCTCGATCGCGGCGATGACGCGGATCAATCCGGGCAATCATCCGATGCATCGCGCTACGCAAGCGCACTTCACTTATCGTTCCAGCGCCTATTTCGAAGGCGAAAGCGACGACACCGAGTTCTTCGACTGGCGGCGCCAGCACCACGTCCATATCGGCCATGACGTCTGGATCGGCCACGGCGCCATCGTGCTGCCGGGGCGCAACATCGGCACCGGCGCGGTGATCGCGGCCGGCGCCATCGTCACCAAGGACGTGCCGGCCTACACCATCGTCGCCGGCAATCCGGCGCGCATCGTGCGGCGCCGGTTCTCGGAAGAAATCGCCGGACGACTTGCCAAGCTCGCGTGGTGGGATTGGGATCACGACAAATTGCGTGAGGCGCTACCCAATTTCCGCAAACTCGGGATTGAAGATTTTCTCGCGGCATACGAAGCACGGACGAGTTCCACAACCAGCAAACGAAGCGCGGTCGCGTGACAGACATTTTCATTGAGGGCGGCCGGGCCCTGATCGGCACCGAGCTCATCGAGACATCGCTTCTCGTGTCCGGAACTGATATCGCCGAGGTCGATGCCTCGCGCGGCCGGGCGCGGCTTTCGATCGATGCGCGCAATCTCCTGGTGCTGCCCGGCATCGTCGACCTCCATGGCGACGCCTTCGAGCGGCAGATGATGCCGCGCGCCGGCGTCGACTTTCCGATCGACGTCGCGCTCGCCGACAGCGACCGCCAGGCGATCAGCAACGGTATCACCACTGTGTTCCACGCCACCACCTGCTCGTGGGAGCCGGGCCTGCGCAGCGCCGACAACGCACGCGGGCTGATGGAGGCGATCGAACGCCAGCGTCCGCAATTCGCCGCCGACACCCGCTTCCACCTGAGGCACGAGACCTACAATCTCGACGCCGAGGCCGAGATGACCCAGTGGCTCGCCGAAGGCCGCGTCGACCTGTTCGCCTTCAACGACCACATGGACGGCACGGTTGCCGATATGGCCAAGCCGCGCAAGCGCAACCGCATGGTCGAGCGCACGGGGCTGTCGGCTGAGGATTTTGACAAGCTGGTCGATCGCGTGGTCGCGCGCGCCGCAGAGGTTCCGGCTTCCGTCTCGCGACTGGCCGCGGTTGCTCGCGCAGCCGAAGTGCGGATGCTCTCGCATGACGACGCGACACCGGCGATGCGCCGGGAGTTTCGCGAGCTTGGCGCTGACATCGCGGAGTTTCCGATCAACGAGGAGACGGCGCGCGCCGCGGCAAGCCATGGCGATGCCATCGTCTACGGCGCGCCGAACGTCGTGCGCGGCGGCAGCCACACCGGCTGGACCAAGGCGTCCGACATGATCGCCAAGGGGCTCTGCTCGGTCCTGGCCTCGGACTATTACTATCCCGCGCAGCTGCTCGCCGCGTTCCGCCTCGCCGCCGACGGCGTGTTGCCGCTGACCGAGGCCTGGAGCCTCGTTTCTGCGGGACCTGCGCGCGCGACCGGCCTCACCGATCGCGGCGTGCTCGCGGAGTGCCGCCGGGCCGACATCATCCTCGTCGACGACACGGCGCCATTGCGGCCGCGGCTGATCGCCGTGATCTCGGGCGGCAAGCTCGTGCACCTCACCGATGCGACGCGGCTGCTCGCAACCGCGCCGACGCCGCGCGAGGCTGTCGTTGCGGCATAAACCGGTTATGTTCGGGCAATGACAGGCTTTCCCCGCTACGCGATCTATTTTGCCGCAGGCAGCGACAGCGCCCTCACCCGGTTCGGCGCCGAGCTGCTCGGCTATGATGCCTATACAGGCGACGAACTCCCGTTTCCCGCGGATGCATTGCGCATCGCGCCGGACTGGCGCGACGTCACAGGCGATCCCCGCAAATACGGCTTTCATGCCACGCTGAAGGCGCCGATGGCGCTGGCGGCCGAGAAGACCGAGGCCGAGTTGTCGGCTGCCTGTGCGAGCTTCGCCGGCAAGGCGCGGCCGATCCCAGCGATCAGCCCGATCGTGGATTCCATCAGCGGCTTCATTGCGGTGATTCCGGCCGAGCCTGTGGACGCACTTCAACAGCTCGCTGCCGATTGCGTCCGCGAGTTCGATTCCTTTCGTCCGGCCTTGACCGCGGAGGACCGCGCGCGGCGCAAGCCCGAAAAGCTGAGCGAGCACCAGCGCGATTATCTCGATCGCTGGGGCTATCCTTACGTGATGGAGGAATTCCGATTCCACATGACGCTGACGGGGCGGCTGGATGCGGGACGGCGCGGGCCGATTCTGGAGATGCTGCGGGGAAGCTTTGCGGCGCTGAAGCTCGATACGCTGACGGTCGACCGCATCGCGCTGTTCAAGCAGGATGACTCCAAGGCGCGCTTTCGCATCATCGGCGAGTGGGCTCTGACGCTCTGAACCTCAGCGCCAGCTCGCAAGATTGAAGGCGAGCGCCACCGCGCCGACCAGAACGAGGCTGGACGCCCAGACTGCATCCAGGTTGAACCAGCTTCGCGAGACGAACTTCAATCCCAGATAGCGGTAAACCAGCCACGCCAGACACCCGCCGGCGCCGACCATGGCGGTCACGTGAACCAGCGACACCAGTACCGCCATCCCGAGACTTGCCTGCATCAGCGCGCCCGCTGCCTCATGGCCGGCATCGAGCTCGAAGGCCTGACAAAGCCCAAGATAGATCGGCACGAGCATCAAAGCGGCGCCGTGAGCAATGGCGACGGCAAATGACCAGAGCGCCAGTTGCGTCGGCGGAATTCGTGCCAACGCGCGGGGATGGCGCCGCGCGATCAGCTGATAGACGCCGAAGCCGATGACGACAAGGCTCGCGACCAGCTGGATTGGACGCTGCCACGCGGCCAGTACGAGCAGGAACGCGAATGGCAGCAGCACGAGAAGTGTTGCCAGGAGATGCCCGGCCGAGAGGGCCCACAACGCACCAAAGAGCGCGCGTGGGCTCTTGTCCATGAGCCCGGCCGAAACGGCGAGCGGCCATCCCATTCCCGGATTGACGCCATGGTAGAGACCGCTCGCAACAAGCGCGAGCCACAGCCAGCCGACTGCCGGGCTCGCGTGCCCCCAATCTAGACCGACGGGTAGCAAAAGGAGTCCGTCGAACAATCGCCGCCCTCGAGCCTGATCTGGTGCGCACGATATCCGTCGGGGAAGCTCACGAAATAGTCCTTGTCGAGCTCGAGGCCGCCATTGCGACCGACATTGGCCATGACCTCCACGCCCGGAACCCCGTCGGGATAGAACTGGTCGTCCCAGGTGGAATAGAGCGAATTGGTCCAGTACACGCGCCTGCCGTCGCGGCTGATCTCGACCATCTGCGGACCACCCGCATATGTCTTGCCACTCGGATGCGGCGCGCGGCGCACGATACCTCCGGTATGTACCGAGCCCGCAAGCTTGGGCTTTCTGGGATCGCTGACATCGTACTGGCGCATCTCGCCGGTGCCCCAACAGGAGACATAGAGGAATCTATCGTCCATCGACAGGTCGATATCGGTCACCAGCGGCGGCACGGCGCCAAAGCCCTGCAATAGCGGCGGAAGCTTCTCCTTGTCGGCGGGCTCCGGCGGGATGGTCGCCGTCTTCTCGGCATGGAATTTTCCGCCCTCGCGCCACCAGGTCCAGATCGAACCTTCGAGATTGGTGGTGTCGACCACCACGCCGGCAAAGCCGTACTCGCGAACCGGATCGTGCGCTGGCCGCACCTCCAGCGCCATCTGATGGTTGGCGCCGAGATCGATGGTCTGCACGTTGCGGCGGGCACGAAGGTCCCAGAAGTGGAGACGATGGCCATATTTGTTCGCCAGCAGGTCTTCCGGGACGATCCCGTTCTCGAACTGCGGCGGCAGCGCCCATTCGCTCGACACCATGTAGTCGCGCGGCAGGTTCCACCAGAAATCATAATGCAGTGTCTGCGGACCGCGGTCGATCTCCCATCGACCAAGCACCTCGAACGTCTCGCAATCCATGATGAAGACACCCGGAGGTCCGTTGGTGCCGTCCTTGCCGCCGCCGCCCAGCGTGCTCACATAGACGCCGTCCGGCCCGCAATGGATCGTATGCGGCCGTGAGTAGCCGGTCTTCCTGAAGACCTCCTCCGGTTCGATGATCTTGTGGATCTTGGCCTGGGTTGGATCTGGCTTGGTATCGATGATGTAGATCCGCGACGAGCGCAGCCCAGGGATGATGAGATAGCGCCGCTCGATGAAGGCGTGTCCGGTGAGCGGCGACAAGGCGGAGGAGCAGGCATTCCAGCCGAAATGATGAAACTCATCGCCCTTGTTGGGCATCGTCACGGTATGAACGATCTGGCTATAGGTCGGCGATCCCGGCTTGACGTCGATGACCGCGAGAGCATCCGGCTTTGAGAAATCCGCACTGAGCAGCAGCGTGTAGGCAAAGTTCTCCGCCGGTGCTTCCATCGCTAGCTTGGGCGATGCGTGAAAGGTGGGATCCGGCCTCATCGTCATGGCACTGCCTCCCTGTTCTGTCGGTTCGCGCCAACCTGGCTCGGGATAGCGGCATAATGAAGAACTGTTCCGCGATGTCTTGAGATGCATCCCGCGGGCTTGGTCGGCGAGCGTACAATATGCCATTGCCGAGCTGCGGGGAACGGTCCGAGCCGCGCTAATTCGACGCCTTCAGGCGATACAGGCCGATGAGGTGAGGCGAGCGCGTACCTCACCCACAGTGTCGTCCCGGCGAAGGCCGGGACCCATAACCCCAGGGAGAGGTTATAGAGTCAGCTGCCAACTCCAAGTCTTCGCCACACTTCTCCCTGTGGTTATGGGTCCCGGATCGGCGCGCGCTTGTCCGGGACGACACTGAATGTTTGGCGCTACTTCCTCCACTGCAGACCTTCGTAGGGTGGGCAAAGCGGAGCGTGCCCACCACCTGTCGCCGTCGGTAAAGGTGGTGGGCACGCTCCGCTTTGCCCACCCTACGACAGCAGAGCGTATCGCCGCTACTTCCCCCACCGCAGCGCCAGCGCATCGCGTTCCTTGGCGAGCTCCAGCAGCCCCGCGCGCGTTGCCGGATGCAGCGGTTGCAAGGGATGGCGTACCGCTTCCGACTTGATCACGCCGCCGGCCTGCATCATCGCCTTGCAGGCGATCAGGCCGCATTGGCGGTTCTCGTAGTTGATCAGCGGCAGCCAGCGCTCATAGGCGGCTTTCGCCTTTTCGCGATCGCCGGCGAAATAGGGATCGATGATCTGGCGGATGCCGTCGGGATAGCCGCCGCCGGTCATCGCGCCGGTGGCGCCGGCGTCGAGATCGGCGAGCAGCGTGATCGCCTCCTCACCGTCCCAGGGACCCTCGATGTCCTTGCCGCCCGCCTCGATCAGGCTGCGGAGCTTTGAAGCAGCGCCGGGCACCTCGATCTTGAAATAGCGGATGTTGGAAAACTCCCGCGACAAGCGCGCGAGCAGCTCGACCGACAGCGGCGTGCCCGCGACCGGCGCATCCTGGATCATGATGGGAATGGTGATCGCGCCGGAGAGCACCTTGAAGAATTCGACGATGCCCTTCTCGGGCACGCGGAAGGTCGCGCCGTGATAAGGCGGCATCACCATCACCATGGCAGCACCCGCGGCCTCAGCCTGCTTGCTGCGCGCCGCGCAGACGGCGGAGCTGAAATGCGTGGTGGTGACGATGACGGGAACCCGGCCAGCGACATGCTCCAGCACGGCATGCATCACGGTCTCGCGCTCGGCGTCGGTGAGCACGAACTGCTCGGAGAAGTTTGCGAGGATGCAGAGGCCGTGCGAGCCGGCATCGATCATGAAATCGATGCAGCGGCGCTGGCCTTCGAGATCGAGCTCGCCGCGCTCGTCGAAGATGGTGGGCGCGACCGGGAACACGCCGCGATAGGGGCGCTGGGCCTTGTGTGGGGTAACCGGCATCGAACTCTCCATCCCTGAGGTATCTTACGTCTGGTGCCGCGCTCGTGCGGCGGCACAGATGTACTCGCCGCGCGAACCGGCGGCAATGCCCGCGCGACGTCGGGATGGAAGAACTGAGTGAAGCTAGGCGGTCTTCACCGCGCCGAGGAAGCCCTCGACCGCGACGCGGAGACGATCGGCATCCGCCGACATCTTCTTCACGGATTCGGATAGCACCGTGCCGGCGTTGCCGGTCTCCTGGTTCAGCCTGGCGACGCTGCCGATGGTGTCGGTGACCTCGCGGGTGCCCTGGGCTGCCTGCTGGAAGTTGCGCGAGATCTCGGTGGTGGCCGCGCGCTGTTGCTCGACCGCGGCCGCAATCGCCGTCATCTTCTCGTCGATGCCGCTGATGGCGCCGCCGATGGCGCGGATCGCGGTCACCGCCTGGCCGGTCGCGCCCTGGATCTCCTCGACCTGGCGCGAAATCTCTTCCGTCGCGGTCGCCGTTTGCGCCGCAAGGCTCTTGACCTCGCCGGCGACCACCGCGAAGCCGCGGCCGGCTTCACCGGCGCGTGCGGCTTCGATGGTTGCGTTCAGCGCGAGGAGATTGGTCTGGCCAGCAATGGCGTGGATCATCTTCACGACTTCGCCGATGCGGCTTGCGGTCTGGTCGAGGATCTCGACCGTGGCGTTGGTCTGCGCGGCCTGCGACACGGCCTCGCGCGCCTCGCGGGCGCTCGACTGCACCTGTGCGGAGATCTCGCCGACCGACGCCGAGAGCTCTTCGGTTGCAGCTGCGATGGTCTCGAGATTGTTGGTGGCCTGCTCGGCTGCAGAGGAGACCGCTGCGGTCTGGCTGCTCGATTCCGAAACCAGCGAGCGCACGCCGGTCGCGGTGGCATCGAGCTCCTTGGTCGAGGCCACCACGCTCTGGATGACCGCCTGCACGGTATCGTCGAAGCTGTGGCAGGCCGCATCGACGGTGCCGGAGCGGGCGAGCTGCAGCGCCTGCTGCGATTCGCGTTCCTGGCCGAGGCGCTCGGCGGTTGCCGCGCTCTCGCGCAGGCTTTCCAGCGCGGCGGCCATGGTGCCGAACTCGTCCGGATATTTCGATTGCGGCACCGGCGTCGCATAGTCGCGGGCGCTGATGCGCGCGATCGCGTCGAGGATGGCGCGCACCGGGCGCATCAGGCGGTTGCGCACGACGTACACGCCGGCCATGGTCACGGCGAGCGCGAGCAGGAAGGCGAGCGACTGCACGATGAGCTTGGTCAGCGCCGTCGTCTGAACCGCCTCGGCGCGCGCGATCGACTGGTCCAGCGCCTTGGTCGCCACGCCGACAATCAGCGGGAACGGTGACTGGCACAGCGTGTTCCATTCGGACGCCGGCATCGCGGGCTTGCCGCTGCCATCAAAATTCTTGGTGAGATCGCCGATCTGCTTGAGGACGCCGTCGGTCTTGGCCTTGGCCTCCGTCGCGGCCGTCACCAGCTCCGCCGTCACATCTGGCGCAGCCAATAGCTCCGCCATGCCGGCCCAGCCGGAGTTGATCGTGCCGTCCCATTGCGCCACGGATCGCTTCTGGGCGTCGTCGAGCGGCTTGCTGCTATTGACGTTCGAGCGCAGCGACGAGCAATGGATGCCGTAGCGGTCGCGCACCTGCCAGGCGAAACGGCGGACCTGGATCATGCGGGCGATATAGGGATCGTTCATCCAGGCGCGGTTCGACACCGCGGTCGAGGCGAGGTTCGCGGTGTCGATCACCTTGGTGACGGCATCGTACCAGGAATTGGTCCGCTCGATCTTGCGCTCGGCGCGCGGACGCTTGGCTTCGTCGTAGAACAGCTGGAACTGCGGCGCGGCGTCGCTCCAGCGCTGCTTCAGCGTGTCGGCGAGCTCGTCGCGGCGCGCGAAATCGACAGTCGCAAGCGCGGCGATGATCCCGTCATAGCCGGCCTGCTCGGCCTTCTCGGCTTCGGCAAGCTTTGCCTTGGGATCGTCCTCGCCGAGGATGGCGCTCTGGGCATCGCCGCGATTGTTGCGCAGGGACAGCACGCCATGGAAGATCGCCTTGTCGGCAGCGGCAAGCCGCGCAGTCTCGAGGCTGTCGCTGTAGCGGCCGAAGGCTCCGACCATCTGGATCGCGGTAGAGGCGAGCGCGCCCACGGCCAGCAGGGCCATCAAGGTCAGGAGAAGCGAGCTTACCGATTTCTTAAACATTGCCATGGGGGTCAGGGGGCCTGCTTTGTAACTGCGGGCCACCCTGCATCGCGACATGCCAAGGATCGGTTAAGGTTTTAGTCAAATTGCCGGGAGTTCCCCGGCCTACTGACGCTTTACGCTGGCGAAATCAGGCAACCTTGGTGAAATCGGGCGGGCGGCGCTCGGCAAAAGCGGTGAACGCCTCGCGCGCCTCGGCGGTGCGCAGCCGCTGCGCGAACTGCTCGCTCTCGGCCTGCATCTGCGCCACCAGCGCCTCGCCATTGCGCATCAGCTTTTTGGTTGCGGTGAGCGCGCCGGCCGGCTGGCGGGCGAGACGCTGCGCCAGCGCGAGCGCCTCCGCATCGAGCTTGTCGAGCGGCACCACGCGGTTGGCGAGGCCCCATTCCAGCGCCGATTTGGCCGGAACGGTCTCGCCGAGCGCGAACATCTCATAGGCGCGGGCATGGCCGATCCGCGCCGGCATCAACAGGCTGGAGGCGGCTTCCGGCACCAGCGCGAGGCTGACGAAGGGCGTCGACAATTGCGTGTTGTCGGCGAGCACGACGAGGTCGCAATGCAGCAGCATCGTGGTGCCGACGCCGACCGCGCGGCCCTGCACCGCCGCGACCAGCGGCCGGGTGCAGCGCGCCAGCGACTGGATGAAGCGCACGACGTTGCGGCTGCCTTCCGACTTGCCCGATGCGACGGCCGCGAACTCGCCGACGTCGTTGCCGGCGGTGAACATGTCGCCCTCGCCGCGGATCAGGATCACGCGGGCGGACGGATCGAACTCGGCGGATTCGATGCTGTCGGCGAGCTTGCCGTACATCGCATCGGTCAGCGCGTTCTTCTTGTCGGGGCGCGCCAAAGTGAGCGTGAGAATTCCGCGGTTGTTCTCAACTCGCACATGCTCGGTCATTGCTCTACTCCTTCTCGTCTGAACTTCTTGGAAACTTGTCCTGGATGCTCGTCAGCCAGCGCGCGACGATGTCGATCTCCGCAGCTGTAAATCCTTCCATCAGCGCCGCGTTGATCTCGGCAGCTTCAGTCTTCGCCTGGGCCAGCACGGTGCGTCCCTTCGGCGTCAGCCAGACACGAAAGGCGCGGCCGTCCTCGCGATCGGCCCGCCGCTCGACCAGCCGCGCCGCGGCAGAGCGATCGACCAGCCCCGAGATACCAGCCGGCCCCATATCGAGCGCCGCGCCTGCCCCGCCCATCAGCACGCCGTCCTGCTTGCCGAGGATGAACAGCAGCCCCGCCTGCGCCGGCGTCACCTCGTTCGAGGGCTGTGCCGCCATCCAGCGCTGCAGCCGGCGCTGCGCGACGTTCAGCAGATAGATCAGACGGTGATGCTTCGCCTCGGGCGATTTATTTCGCATGCGAAGCATATAATCGCAACTCCAGCCGATTGTCAAAACCTGCCGTCGCTAGTCGCCCGACGTCCCGCGGCACCCGTCGAGCAGAATGGCGGCGCATACCTTCGCCCGCGTCTCGATCTCCTTGCGCGAGGGCAGCGTCAGGCTGGCATAGATTGCCGCGCGCTGCGGCGCAGACACCATCATGCCAATCATCATCCCGGCGGCTTCATCGACGTTATCGAGTGCGATGCGCTTCTTCTTGACCTGGTCGCGAAGCCAGCCCGCGAGCGCCGCCGCAGTGCGGGCGATGCCGTCCCTGTAGAAATTCGCGGCAAGGTCGGGAAACGTGGCCGATTGCTGCAGCACCATACGCTGGAGCGCCACGACCTCCGGATCGAGCGCGAGATCGGCACAGGCGACCAGCACGGCCGCCAGGCTCGTTTCGATGTCGGCCTGATTGTTGGCCTGAAGATTGACGTCGGAGAGCAATCGCTCGAGCCGGTCCGCGCACATCGCTTCGAACAGAGCCGCCTTGCCCGGAAACAGCCGATAGAGAGTCTTGGTGGAGATGCCGGCGCCGCGTGCCAGCTCCTCGGTGCTGGTTGCTGCGTAGCCGTCGACAGCGAAGGCGTGCCGTGCGGCCTCGATGACGATTCGCTTCGTCTCGTCGTCGCTGCGCACCGGGGGCCGCCCGCGCGGGCGACATTCTGATGACGGTTTTGCCTGAGCCATGTTTTTAGATGATGACTGTCATTCCATTGACAGTCCCAAAGCTAGTCCTATTTTGGAAATCGTCAAGTTTCCTAATTCAAGGGAGCCGGCCATGACCGTGCACACCACCCCGTCCAAGACTGAAGCCACCGTGGTCCCGCCCCCTGGGCTGGAGGGCGTCCTGCCCGCCCCGTCGCAACCCGCGCGCCGCCAAAAGCTGAACCTTCGCAAGCTGTTGCTAGCAGGCGTGGCGGCCGCCGCCCTCGCCGGCGCAACCTGGTACGGCTACGATTACTGGACCGTCGGCCGCTTCCTCGTCTCCACCGATGACGCCTATGTGAAGGCCGACAACACCACCATCGCGCCGAAGGTCAGCGGCTATCTCGACGGCGTCCTGGTCGGCGATAACGAGCATGTGAAGGCCGGCCAGGTGCTGGCCCGGATCGACGACCGCGATTTCCGCGTCGCGCTCGATCAGGCCAAGGCCGATGTCGCTGCCGCCAACGCGACGGTGACCAGCAAGCAGGCCCAGCTCGACGTTCAGGAGGCCGTGATCGCCGCGGCGAAGGCGACCATCGATGTCGACACGGCGGCAAAGACCTTCGCGCAGCAGGAGAACAAGCGCTACAGCGACCTCGCCAAGACCGGCTATGGCAGCGTCCAGAACGCGCAGCAGGCGCAGGCACGCGATGCCGGCGCGGACGCCGCGATCGCACGCGATAATGCCAACCTCATCTCCGCACAGAAGCAGGTCGATTTGCTCAAGGCCGAGATCGTGCAGGCAAAAGCCGCAGCCGCCCGCGCCGCCGCCATTCAGCGTCAGGCCGAGCTCAATCTCGGCTACACCACGATCGTCTCGCCGATCGACGGCGTCGTCGGCAACCGCACGCTGCGCGTAGGCCAGTACGTGCAGGCCGGCACGCAACTGATGTCGATCGTGCCGACCGAGGGCGCCTATGTGGTCGCCAATTTCAAGGAGACCCAGCTCACCCACGTGCGCGCGGGCCAGACCGTCGAGATCGAGGTCGACACCTTCCCGGGCCAGGTCGTGCACGGTCACGTCGATTCCATCGCGCCGGCCAGCGGCCAGGAGTTTGCGCTGCTGCCGCCCGACAACGCCACCGGCAATTTCACCAAGATCGTGCAGCGCATCCCCGTGAAGATCGCGCTGGACGCCGAGACCGCGCCCGCGATCGCGCTGCGGCCTGGCATGTCCGTGATCCCGACGATCGCAACCCGTTCAGCGCCGACCGCGCAAGCGGCAACGACGCCCCAAGCAAAACCTAAAGCAAAGCTCGTTTCCGGAGGGTCGTGCCATGTCAAGCAGCCTCACAATCTCGACGCCAGCACCCGCACCTCGGACCGCGACGCTTAATCGCGTTGCCGCCGATCCGAATCGCGCCAGCGCCACGGTCTGGATCGCCGTCTTCGCGGCGATGATCGGCGCCTTCATGGCGATCCTGAACATCCAGATCACCAACGCCTCGCTGCTCAACATCGAGGGCGGCATCGGCACCGGTGTCGACAACGGATCCTGGATCTCCACGTCCTACCTGATCGGCGAGATCATCGTGATTCCGCTGACCGACTACCTGTCGCGGGTGTTCTCGTTCCGCAACATCATCCTGAGCTTCGCAACGCTGTTCGCAGCCTTCTCGGTCGCCTGTGCCTTCACGCACGATCTGCCGTCGATGATCACGATGCGCGGCTTGCAGGGCTTCTTCGGCGGCGTGCTGATCCCGATGGCGTTCACGCTGGTCTTCACCAAGCTGCCGAAGGGCCAGCAGCCGATCGGTCTCGCCATGTTCTCGCTCGCCGTGACGTTTGCCCCGGCCATCGGCCCGACCATCGGTGGCTATCTCACCGAGAATTACGGCTGGCAGACCATCTTCTTCGTCAACGTGCTGCCTACCGCGGTCATGGTGACCATCCTCTTCTTCACCCTGGAACGCGCTCCCATGAATCTCGGGCTTCTGCGCGAAGGCGACTGGTTCGGCATTGCGACCATGGCAGTTGGTCTCGCCTCGCTCCAGGCCGTTCTGGAGGAAGGCAACAAGGACGACTGGTTCGGCTCGCCCTTCATCGTGCGGCTTGCGGTCATCTCCGCGGTCAGCCTGTCGCTGTTCATCTACAACGAGCTCGTGGTCGAGAAGCCGCTGCTGCGCCTGCGCCTCCTGACGCAATGGAATTTCGGCGTCGGCACCATCGCCGCGGTGTTCCTCGGCTTCGCGCTGTTCGGCTCGGTCTATCTGCTGCCGGCCTATCTCGGCCAGGTGCAGGGCTACAATGCCGAGCAGATCGGCAACGTGCTGGCCTGGACCGGCCTGCCGCAGCTCCTGCTGATTCCGCTGGTGCCGAAGCTGATGCAGCGGTTCGATGCCCGCTATATCGCGACGATCGGCTTGCTGCTGTTCGCGGCGAGCTCGTTCATGAACATCATGATGTCGCTCGACTACTCAGGCGACCAGTTCTTCATCCCCAACGTCGTGCGCGCCGTGGGTCAGGCTCTCACCCTGGCGCCACTGTCGGCGCTCAGCCTCGGCAGCGTCGCGCCGCAGGATGCGCCGGCCGCCTCCGGCATCTCCAACATGATGCGTAACCTCGGCGGCGCCATCGGCACCGCGGTGCTCGCGACCATCGTCACCAAGCGTGAGCAGTTCCACTCCAACATCATCGGCCATTCGGTCACGCTTGGCCGCGAGGAAGTCCGTGATCGCATCGCACAGATGACCAATTACTTCATCGCGCACGGTGTGCCCGACCCCAACGCCGCGCGCGAGCAGGCCATCATCGCGCTCGGCAAGACGGTCAGGCGCCAGGCGCTGGTGATGGGCTATTCCGACACCTTTGCCGTGATCGGCGTGGTGCTGGTGCTCGCCGCGATCGCGGTGATGCTGACACGGCGCGTGAAGGCGGCCGGCGGGGGTGGCGCGCACTAGGCGCGCTTCTTCTCCCTCTCCCCGTTCTTACGGGGAGAGGGTCGGGGTGAGGGGCTCTCTCTACACGTGAGATCCATCGAGAGACCCGTACCCCCTCACCCGGATCGCAAGAGCGATCCGACCTCTCCCCGCAAGCGGGGAGAGGTGAAGGGTTACGGCGCGCAGGTGAAGCTCGCCGCTTCGGTCACCGGGCCGGACTTGTACTGCGGCCAGGCCGGCCAGCGACACAGCGGCAGTGCGCGCAGCACGGCAAATGACGGTGCCTTGAGCTTCTGCTCGCTGACCTCCAGATCGCCCGGCGCCTTGCCCTTTTCCACCCAATCGACCAGCACGCTCAGCATGTCGATATTGGCGGGCGCGCCGGAGCCGACATGGTCGACGCCGGGCGCGGTGTAGAGCCGCGCGAACTCCGCGGTCTCGGCCTTGCCGAGCTTGCGCTCGACGCTCTCGAAATAGCGGATGCCGGCATAGGGACTCTGCGCGTAGTCGGCCATGTGCTCGAGCATGATCAGCCGGCCGCCCCGCGCGCGAAAGCGGCTCAGATCAGGATCGGTCGAGTCCATCAGGCTGGAGACCTCGAGCAGCCGCGCCTTGTGGTCCTCCACCTTGTAGGTCGCGACGTCGAGCTTGGGATCGCGCGCGAACACATATTGAATGCCGCCGGCGCCGTAGATCCAGGCGATGCCGTTGTTGGGTGCAGGCGGCTGTGCCGGCGGCGCGGTGCCGAGCCACCACGCGGTCCAGCCGCCGGTCGGCCCGATGGCAGGCGTGTCCTCGCCTGAGATACCCCAACCCGGATAATCGTCGAGCTCGTTGGCCAGCGCGAACGGGAATTTGTAGGTCCCATGCAGCGTGTGCACCGCCTTGACCTGCGGCTCGGTGAGGCATTGATCGCCCGTCTTGCCGGCCTCACAGCGCAGCGTCTCGACCTTGAAGGCGGCCTTGCAGGCGACGGGATCCCGCACCAGCGCATTGCCAGCGCCATCGGCCTTGTCGCAAGCCGTCCGCACCGCATCGGCGACGAGCTTGACCTGCGCCGGGTTGATCCAGCCCTCGCCCATGGTCGCAAGGCCCGAACGCGTGCCGGCATGCTGCAAGCCGACCCAGTTGATGACGGGCACGCGCGAAAAGATGCCGTCGAAATCGTCGGGATAGCGCTGCGCCATGGTGAGGCCCTCGCGGCCCCCTTCGGACGAGCCCATGAAGTACATCTTCTCCGGCTTCTTGCCATAAGCGCGCTGCATCAGCGCGATGGCGGCGTCACGCACCTTCTTGTAGGCGCGGTGCGCGAAGTTCTCGAAGGCTTCGTCGTTCAGCGCGAACAGCTGCGGCGGCTCGCCCGGCTTGGATTCGTGGCCTGAATCGGTGCCGTAGGTGACGAAGCCGCGCGCCAGCGGCGACGGCTTGTCGAAAGGATAGGCCGGCGGCAGGCTGAGGCCCGTGATCAGCACGCCGTTGAAGCCGCCGCCGCCATATTGCAGCGAGCGGCCGTTCCATTCGACCGGGAGATTGACCTGGAATTTGATCGGCGGCGCCTTGGGATCGACCGGATCGATACGGCCGAGCACCTTGCAGAAGGCGGGATTGGCCGGCGTGATGCGCCCCGACGGCGTCGGTCCGCGCTCGGCCAGGGCGAGCTGCGATGGCGCCAGCGATGTCGCGGAATCGATCTTCACGACATCCGTCCCGCCGGTGAGCCCCTTGCAGACCGTGTCCGCATCCTCCGCCAGCGTCGCCGCCGAGCCGGCGCTTGCACCCATTACGGCCGCAGCACCGGCGAGCCACGCACACAGCTTCGCAATCTTGCGCGCCATCGTTTCCATCCCCACTGTCTTGATATCGTTCAGCCGATAGGCCGACCAATTCAATGCAACTGACCGCCCCCCGTCAATTGCCACAGCCTGAACCAATCGCGCCAAGGAAGATCGCGGCCTGCCTACCGGAGCGCGCGCCGCCGTCCTAACGAATTGAAGCCAATGTGAAATTTTGTCCCACCACCGAACTCGGACGGCCTGTGCACCGACCAAGTCCACAGGGCTGTCATCAATCTGTCAGACGAGCCGGGCTTTCCTGCCCAAGCGGCAGGTCGAGATCCTGGCTGCGGCACGAACCAAGGAGCAAATGGTGAGCGAAACCATCAATGTCCCGGCACTTCCGACCGACGCATCCGCGGTCGCGCGGATCAAGTCCGAGATCGACATTTCGGATCGCTCGCGCCTCGTCACGTTTGGCGAGCGGGCCCAGCGCTCGGTGGTCGAGTTCGCCGACCGCATCCTCGCCCAGACCCAGAACCGCGAGCTCGGCGCCACCGGCAAGCTGCTGACTGATATCCTCGGCAAGGCGCGCGGGCTCGATCCGGCCGATCTCAAGGACAAGGGCTTTCTCACCCGCCTGTTCTCGTCGGCGGAGGCGCGGTTGCGCCGCTTCACCGAGCAGTTCAACGACGTCGCCTCGCAGGTCGACCGCGTCTGCGTCGAGCTCGACCGCAACAAGGAGGTCCTGCGCCGCGACATCGCCCTGCTCGACGATCTCTACGAGCAGACAAGGGGTGCGCTCGGTCAGCTCGACATGCACATCGCCGCCGGCAAGGCGTTCACCGAGGAATTCCGCGGCGGCAAGCTCATCGAGATGGAGCGAAACGCGAAGGCGCAAGGCGCCGGCAGCGATGCCATGCTCGCCGCGCAGACCTATCAGGATGCGCTCCAGGCGCTCGACCGGCTCGAGAAGCGCGTGTTCTATTTGCAGCAGGCGCGCCAGATCGGCATCCAGCAGCTGCCACAGATCCGCATCGTCCAGTCCGGCGACGAGACGCTGATCGAGAATTTGCAGGCAACCACCGAGCTGACCATCCCGGTGTGGAAGCAGAAGATGATCCTGCTGCTCGGCCTCAACCGGCAGAAGTCGGCGCTGGAGCTGCAGAAGACGGTCACGGATGCGACCAACGAGATGATGCGCCAAGCTTCCGAGATGATGAAGACCCAGGCGATCGAGATCGAGAAGCAGTCGCAGCGCGGCATCGTCGACATCCAGACCCTGGAGAAGACCAACCGCGACCTGATCGACACCATCTCCGGCGTGCTCACCGTGCAGGAGCAGGGCCGCACCAAGCGCGCCGAGATCGAGCAGCGGATGTCGCAGCTGACGGATGAGTTGAAGACCGCGATCGCGAAGGCTGCGCCTTGATGCGTGCGTTGTAGCGGTTTCTCCATGAAGCTTCTGCATAAGGGCTGCTGCATGAAGGCTCGCGCATGAGGATTTTCGGTTTCCTGCGGCGTTCGTTGGCGTTGCTCGCCGTGCCTTTGATGGCCGCACTGCTGTCGGGCTGCGGCGGGCCGGGGCCGCAATTCACCATCCTCTCGGGCTCGGAGAACGACATCCTCGAGCCGCTGGTGCAGGAGTTCTGCAAGTCGCGCAACGCGACCTGCACCATGCGCTATCAGGGTTCGCTCGACATCGCCCTCGCGCTGAAAGCCGGCGATCCCGGCACCGATGCCGTGTGGCCGGCCGCCTCGATCTGGATCGACATGTTCGACACCACGCGGCGCGTGAAGATGGTCAAGTCGATCGTGCAGATGCCGGTCATTCTCGGCGTGCGCCGCTCCAAGGCGCAGGAGCTGGGCTGGATCGGCGCCAAGGTGACCGCCAAGGACATCCTCGCCGCCGTCGAGGCCGGCAAGCTGAAATTCCTGATGACGTCGGCGACGCAATCGAATTCGGGAGCCGCCGCCTATCTTGCAATGCTCGCGGCGGGGATCGGCAAGCCCGATCTGATCGAGGCCGGCGATCTCGACAAGCCCGAGGTGCTGGCGACGGCACGCGGACTCTTGAAGGGCGTCGAGCGCAGCGCCGGCTCCAGCGGCTGGCTCGCCGACCTCTACCGCGACGGCGAGCGCAGCGGCGCGCATTACCAGGCGATCTGGAACTATGAGGCGGTCATCAAGGAGACCAACGACAAGCTGATCGCCGACAATCACGAGCCGCTCTACGCGATCTATCCCGCCGATGGCGTGGCGGTCGCCGATTCGCCGCTCGGCTTCGTCGACCGTGGCCGCGGCAAGGAGGTCGAGAGCTTCTTCACCGACCTCCAGGCGTTCCTGCTCAATGGCGATACGCAAGGCAAGATCGCCAAGACCGGCCGGCGCGTCGAGATCGGCCGCGCCACGCCGCTTGCCGCGGACCCGAAGACCAATCTCGATCCGTCGCGTCCCGTGACCGTGATCCGTCCGCCGGAGCCGGCGGTGATCCAGAAAGCGCTGCTGATCTACCAGGAAGCGCTGCGCCGGCCCTCGCTGACCGCGCTCTGCCTCGACGTCTCCGGCAGCATGCAGGGCCCGGGCGAGACCCAATTGCTCGATGCCATACGCTTCCTGCTCACGCCGGCACGCACGCGCGAGGTGCTGGTGCAGTGGACGAAGTCGGACGAGATCCTGGTGCTGCCGTTCAGCGATCACATCCTCTGGACGGCGCGGGCCACCGGCGACGAGAACGAGCAGACCGGCCTGCTCGCCCGCGCGCTCGAACTGCGCGCCGGCGGCGGCACCGACTTCTATACCTGTGCCGCGCAGGCGCTCGCCTTGATGAAGCCGCGGCTCGCCGACGGCCAGCATCTGCCGGCCATCGTCATCATGACCGACGGCAAGAGTCAGGGATATATGTCGACATTCGAGTCGGCCTGGCGTGCGGACGGTCATCGCGTGCCGGTGTTCGGCGTGACGTTCGGCTCCGAGGTCGACCGGGGCCAGCTCGACAATCTGGCGAAGCTGACCGGAGGCCGCGTGTTCGACGGCAGCAAGAGTCTCACCGACGCGTTCCGCGCCGTACGAGGGTACAACTGAATGGCCGCAATGCCGTCCGGGCTTGGCTGGATCGCGGGTGGGGTGACAGCCGCAGCGCTGTTGCCGTCGCTGGCGATCGGGCTCGGCATGCCGTTCCTGATCGCACTCGCGATCAGCGCGGTCGCCGGCGGCGGCATCGTCGTGGCGCTGGCGCCGCGGAACCGCTTCGCCGCGCTCGAAGCTAGCGGCATTGCGCGCGGCAAGATCGAGTTTGCAAACGAGCTGCTGGCCGAAGCCGAGCCGCTCGCCGAGCGGATGGAATATACCGCATCCGCGATCCGCACCCGCGCGGTCGCCGATCGCATCCGTCATCTCGTGCAGATCGCCCGCGACATTTTTGCGGCGATCGAGAGCGATCCCTTGCGGCTTGACCGGGTGCGCCGGTTCCTGACCTACTATCTGCCGCGCGCGGCCGAGATCGCAGAGGCCTACCGTTCGCTCGAGAAGAGCGCCGTGCCCGACACCGCGCGGCTCGCCGCCACGGGCGACATGATCGAGCGGCTCGACGGCGCCTTCACCCGCTATGCCGCCAATCTGAGGGACGCCGACCTCGACAAGCTTGATATCGAGCTGAAACTGCTCAAAAGCTCGCTCGACGAGGACATCGGCCCGACGCCGCCGGCAGCTCCAGTTGAGACCAAGAGAGGAACGCCCTGATGGCTATCTCGCGCCGCGCCTTCGGCATCGGCCTCGTCGCTGCGAGTGCAGCGGCGACCGGCGGCTATGTTTATCTGCGCGAGCATCCTGAAATTGCCGGCCGCTTCGGCGAAGCCAAGCGGCTGTTCGGCTTTGCCGGCGGTGAGAAGGAGGGGTTTCTGGCCAACGCCCGGGTCAAGAACACGCTGGAGCGCCGTTTCGGCCTCGTCCTCGACGGCCGCCGTGCCGGCTCGGTGGAAATGGTGCGCGAGCGCGCGCTGCTCGACCAGAAGCCGCAATTTTTGTGGCCGTCATCTTCGGTGCTCGTAGAAGTCGCACGATCCTCGGGTGTGAAAATCACGCGCGACCAGGTGATCTTCAACTCGCCGATCGTGCTGTATTCCTGGGATCGCATCGCCGACGGCCTGGTCAAGGGCGGCATCGCGCAGCCCGCCGGCGGGCCGCGCTACACGGTGGATTTGTCGAAGCTGCTCAAGGCCATCATCGCCGGCGAGAACTGGTCGGCGATCGGCGTCGCCGATCTGTTCGGTCGCGCCCGCGTGGTCTGCACCGATCCGAACAAGTCCAACTCCGGCTTCATGTTCGCCGGTCTTGCCGCGAGTCTGCTGTCCGGCGACGTGGTGATGCCCGAGACTTTAAGCAGAATCGACGGCGATGTCGCCACCGTGTTCCGCCGCATGGGCTTCAAGCCGCCGTCATCAGGCAAATTGTTCGACGATTATGTCGCAGGCGGCGCGGGCGCGCAGCCGCTGATCGTCGGCTACGAGAACCAGCTGGTCGAATGGGTGCTCCAGGACGCCGACCGCTGGAAACGGCTCGAGGCTAATGCGCCGGCCAAGCCCGTCATCCTCTATCCGCAGCCCACCGTGTTCTCGGCCCATCCGCTGATCAGCATCGAGCGCCAGGCCGACGACCTCATCGAGGCCCTGATCAGCGAGAGCCTGCTCGAAATGGCCTGGGAGGATCACGGATTTCGCGGTCCGCTCGGCACCATCGGCAAGGCGCGCAACGCGCTGTTGCAATCGCGCCTGCTAGAGCGGATCGACGCCGTGCTGCCGATGCCCGACGCGCCGGTCATGCTGGCCCTGCTCGACCGGCTGGCGGCTTAGACAGTTCGTTCAGAACGATCCAAGTGCGCTGCCGAGTGCAATCACGGCCACCAGCGCCACGAGCGACGTCACGATGCCGACCATCACGATGTCGAAATAGCTGTCGCGATGCGTCAGGCCGCAGATCGCGAGCAGGCTGACCACCGCACCATTGTGCGGCAGGATATCGAGGGTCCCCGAGCCGATCACGGCCACACGATGCATCAGCGCAAGGTCGATACCGCTGCGCGCGGCGAGTTCGACATAGGTCGGGCCGAGCGCGTCGAGGGCGATGGTCAGGCCGCCTGACGCCGACCCGGTCAGTGCGGCAAGGATGTTGGTCGCGACCGCAAGCGAGACCAGCGGACCACCTTCGATCGCAAGCACCCAGTCGCGCACAATAGTGAAGGCCGGCAGCGCGGCGACCACCGCGCCGAACCCAACGAGGCTGGCGACGCTGAATGCCGGCAGCACCGAGGCATTGGCCCCGGCATCCATGGTCTGCCGCAATGCCGGTAGGCGCGCCCAGTTCAGCGCGATCGTCGTGGCAATGGCCGCGGCCAGCGCGACCGCGACCGACCATACGCCCGCGACCGCGGCGAGCGACGTCCCGCCAAAGCGTTGCTCGGCGAGGTAGGAGACGTCGAGCCGCGGCAGCACGACGAGCGACATCACGAGATTGACTACGACGACGACGACCAACGGCAGGATCGCGCTCGCCACCGGTGAGGGTCCGCTGCTGCGTTGCCCGCGACTCAATTCCGCCGGATCGAACTCGCGCGCCGTGGTCGCGCGCTCGCGCACGAGCTCGTCGGCAGCCGCGCGCTCGGCCGCATCCTCGACATCATCGCCATAGCCCTCCCCGGCGCGCCTGGCCGCGGCCTCGGCGCGATGCAGCCACCACAATCCCGCACCTAACATGATGAGGGACGCGATGATGCCGAGGCCCGGCGCGGCAAACGGCGTGGTGCCGAAGAACGGCATCGGAATCGCATTCTGGATCGACGGCGTGCCCGGCAGCGCCGACATGGTGAAAGTGGACGTGCCCAGCACGATGGCCGCCGGGATCAGACGGCGCGGAATCGCGGCCGCGCGGAATAGCGAACGCGCCATCGGGACAATCACGAAGAACGCGACGAACAGGCTGACGCCGCCATAGGTCACGGCCGCGCCGGCCAGCACGACCGCGAGGATCACGCGGCGCTCGCCGAGGCGCTGGGCCATGAAGCCGGCCACCGACGTGACCGCACCGCTGTCGTCCATCAGCTTGCCGAACACGGCGCCGAGCAGGAAGATCAGGAAGAACTGGGCCAGGAAGCCACCGGCATTCACCATGAAGACCTGGGTCAGGTTCGCAAGCAGCGGCTCGCCGCCGAACAGCGCAGCAACGAGCGCGGCGAACGGCGCAAGCAGGAGCACGCTCCAGCCGCGAAACGCAAACAGCACGAGCAGACCGAGCCCGACGAGGAGGCCGAGCAGACCCATGCCTCAGCACTCCGCCAGTAGTACGTCGAGATCGGCGGTCGATTGCCGGCCGATATCCGCGCCATGCTCATCGAGAAACGCCTCCGCGGCGAGGCGCCCCTCGGCGCGCAACATCGAGACGAACTCCCACTCCGCATTGAGCTTGGACGACGCGCCGAACTTTGCGAGCATGTCGCTCTTGATCCGGTGCGTCCGCATCTTGGCCCAGCGCGCGCCCTCGCCGCTGCCGGGATCGGCGGCCTGGCGCAGCAGCGCGATCATGCGCAGCTCTTTCATCAGCGGCGAGTTGAAGGAGATTTCATTGAGGCGGTTGAGGATCTCCGCGGCCGTCCGCGGCGCCTCCGGCCGCTCGGTCGGATTGATCTGGACCAGGATGGTGTCGTGCGCGTCGCTTTCGCGCACCAGCGGCGTGATGGTCGGATTGCCGGCAAAGCCGCCGTCCCAATAGGGCTCGCCATCGATCTCGATGGCGCGGAACATGGTCGGCAGGCAGGCCGATGCGAGCAGCACGTCGGCCGTGATCTCGGCGTTGCGGAAGATGCGCCCGCGCCCGGTGCGCACCCGCGTCGCCGTGATGAACAGCATGATCGGCGAGCGCGCCAGCCGCTCGAAATCGATGCTCTCGGCCAGCACCGCGCGCAGCGGGTTGTACCCGGTCGGATTGAGGTCGTAGGGCGAGAGCACCCGGGACATCAGGTCGGTGAAGATGTAGAACGGCGAGGTATCGAGCGTCCAGCGCCCCATCAGCCGGTCGAGCGGCGAACGCTGCAGCGGGCTGAAGGCCGCGGCCCTCGACACCCGGCGCCAATATTGCTCGAGCGCCTCACGCGCGCCCTCGGCGCCGCCGGCGGTCCAGCCGTCCGCCAGCACCGCCGCATTCATCGCGCCCGCCGAGGTTCCGGAGATCGCGGCAATGCTGAGCCACTTCTCCTCCAGCAGGCGATCGAGCACGCCCCAGGCGAAGGCGCCGTGCGAGCCGCCGCCCTGAAGCGCGAGGTCGACGAGTACGGTATCCCGTTCCATCGCAGCACCGCCGCAACTGAAGCTCAAATTCGACGCGAATTATAACGCGCCGACGATGACGGCAGTTTAGGGAGCGGAGGCCGCGAAATGCAACCGGAACGTAGGCCCGCCTAAAGCGCGATGAGATTTGGATGAACCGTCATCGCGCTTTAGGTTGTTGTTTGCGCATGATCTTTCCGGAAAACCGCTTCGCACTTTTCCGGATCATGCTTTAGTGCTCGAACACCAGCCTTGCGCCCACCGTGCCTTCGAGGCCGCGGATCTGCTGAAGCAGGGTTCCGGAATCCTGTCCCGCAAGGTCGGCGTCGAGCACGACATAGCCGAGGTCGCCTGCGGTCTCGAGGTATTGCGCGGCGATGTTGATGTCGCGCTGGAGGAACACCTCGTTCAGGCGCCGCAGCATGCCCGGCACGTTGCGATGGACATGGCTGAAGCGCGCGCCGGACGGACGCAAGTGCAATTGCACTTCCGGGAAGTTCACCGCGCCCATGGTCGAGCCCGTGATGAAATAGTCGACCAGCTTGCGCGCGACCTCCCCGCCGATGCGCTCCTGCGCCTCCTCGGTCGAGCCGCCGATATGCGGGGTGAGGATGACGTTCTCGAGGCCTTGCACTGGGCTCTTGAAGCGGTCGGCGTTCGACGACGGCTCGACCGGAAACACGTCGATCGCGGCGCCGGCGAGATGGCCATCGCGCAAGGAGCGCGCGAGCGCGTCGAGATCGACCACGGTGCCGCGGCTGTTGTTGATCAGGAACGAGCCCGGCTTCATCGCCCGCAGCTCCTTCTCGCCGATCATGCCTGCCGTCTCCGGCGTCTCGGGCACGTGCAGGCTGACGACATCGCTCTGCGCCAAGAGCTCCTCCAGCTTCTCGACCGGCTCGGTGTTGCCGTGGCGGAGCTTGTCGGTGCGGTCGAAATAGATCACGCGCATGCCCATCGCCTCGGCCAGGGTCGAGAGCTGCGAGCCGATATTGCCGTAGCCGATGATGCCGAGCGTGCGGCCGCGCACCTCGCGGCTGCCGGTCGCCGACTTGTCCCAGCCGCCGTCATGCGCCGAGACCGAGCGCGGGAAGATCCGCCGCAGCAGCATCACGATCTCGCCGATCACGAGCTCGGCGACGCTGCGAGTGTTGGAGAACGGCGCATTGAACACGGGAATACCGCGCTTGCGCGCCGCCAGCAGGTCGACCTGGTTGGTGCCGACGCTGAAGCAGCCGACCGCGAGCAGCCCGTCCGTTGCCGCGAGCACCTCATCGGTGATCTGGGTGCGCGAGCGGATGCCGAGCAGCGACACGCCCTTGAGCGCCCGGCGCAGGTCCTCGCCGTCCAGCGCCTTGGTCAGCCGCTCGACATTGGTGAAGCCCGCGCTCTTGAACAGGTCGACAGCGCTGTCATTGACGCCTTCGAGCAGCAGCGCCTTCGCGCTCCGCTCAGGGCTTTGGCCTGGGGCTGACATGAAATCTCCATAGGTGACGGCTTTGCCGCAGCTCTTAGACCGCGGACGAGGCGCAGCACAATAGGGTTTGGATACGGGGAGAAGATGGCGGAGCGAGAGATGTGCTTGGCATCCCACCAGCCCCGCCCTCCCCGCACACAATCGCCGCCCCGTCATCCTGAGGTGCGAGTGATGGGGCGCGTAGCGCCCCATCGGGAGCCTCGAAGGACGACGGCCCCCGATGCATCCGGGCCGTCGCCCTTCGAGGGCCGCTGAAGAAGCGGCCACCTCAGGGTGACGGAGATAGAGTATTGCTCAGGCGCGATAGGCCACTCGTCTCAGATCACATAAAACCCATGCGTGCCATCGAGCCGAAGCTGCTCGACAAGACCATATTCCCAATCGAGATAGGCCTGCATCGCCTTCTCCGCGACATCCGTGCCTTCATAGGGGCGGCGGTAGCGATGCGCCGGGTCGGGCTTCGGCAGCACGCGCGGCGGGCCGATCTCGAGGGCGCCGTCATAGCCGCCTTCGAGCACATAGACCTCCCAGCCCATCTGCGCGAGCCATGACGCCGTCATGTCGGCACGCACGCTTTTGTCGTCGGACAGGACAATGCGCGCGCCACGCACCGGCGCGGCCATGTCAGTCTCCTGGACCAGCTGGCCGCCGGGATAATGGCGGAAGCCGGGGAGATGCCCGGTCGCGTATTCCTCGGCATCGCGTACGTCGAAGCGATAGAGCGTGCGATCACGGTCTGCGAGCAGCACCGCCATCTCGCTCGCGCCGATGCGGCGGACGCCGGCGCGATAGGCGACATCGCGGGCATTGGCCGGGCCGCCTTCGAACGGTCCGATCGCACCGCGCCGGTCCGCGCCGTGGTTGAGCGTATGCCGCGCCAGCGTCCAGCCGATGGTGCCGTTGCGCAGCGCGCGTACCTTGTTCGGCACGCCGGCATTGATCAGCGACTGCGTGCCGATGATCGAGCGGGTGCGGCCGGCGCAGTTGACGATGATGGTGGTGTCGGGATCGGGCGCGGCCTGCCCTGCCCGCAGCACCAGCTCCGCACCGGGCACGCTGACCGAGCCCGGAATGTTCATGGTCGCGTATTCGTCGAAACGCCGGACGTCGAGGATGGCGATGTTGGCCTTGTCGGCGATCAGCTTTGCCACCTCGTCGGCACTGAATGAGGGCGTGTGGCGGCGCGCCTCGACCAGCTCGCCAAAGGCCTTGGAATAGGAATTGACGTCCTCGAACGTTTGATAGCCCGCCGCCCGCCACGCCTTCAGCCCGCCGTCGAGCGCGCTGACATTGGTGTAGCCGAGCGCGGCAAGACGTTCGGCGCCGGTCTCAACCAGCCCCTCGCCGTCGTCATAAAGCACGATCGCCACGTCCTTCCGCGGCAGCCTCAGCTCGGCTTCGATCTCGATCCGGTCCGCGGCCATGTTGGCTGCAAACAGCGGATGGCCGGTGGCGAAGCCCGCCTCGTAGCGGAGATCAAGCAGCGCGATCTCCTCCCGCAGCAGCAGCGCGCGGCGGATGTCGGCGGGGGTGGCGGTCGGGAGTTTCATGGCGTGGGCCTTGGCGAGGACAAGCCAAGGGCTTTTGAACGATTGTTGCGCGCTTGGCTAGCCTTCGCGGCTACTCACTCGCCCGGAACAAGCCGCCCGAGCGGTGGCTGCGCCGGGCGCCGCAGCTTGCGGCGCGACAGATAAAGCAGAATGCCTGTCACCGAGAACAGTGGCATCAGGGCTGCCGCGATCATGAAGGCGAGCTTGCCGGGCCAGCCCAGGACTGCGCCACGATGGATGTCGAGCACGTTGGCGATGATCTTCTCGCCGAACGTCTTGTCGGCGTAGCGCTCCGCGGAGACCACCTGGCCGGTGACCGCATCGACGCGGAATTCGTCGCGCGTGGTATCGAGCGTCGAGTCCTTCGGCCACGACCGGATCCGGATCACAGTCCCGGGGCCGCCGGGCAGTGTCAGTAGAGCCCTGGAGAAGCGGTCGCCCTGCTCACGACGCAACGTGGTCCATGCCTGATCGAATCCGATCGCCGCTGTCGGTTCGTGACGAACGGCGTCGCGCGGTGCCTTTGCAGACATCTTTGGCTGCATCTTGGCAGCGGCGATCTCCGGGCGCGCCAGCAGCCAGGCGACGCCGTCCTTGTACCAGTCGAACGAGTACCAGAGGCCGGTCAGCGTCATCACCACATAAATCGGCAGCACCCAGGTGCCGATCACGGCGTGCAGCGATCGATGCAGGCCGCGTCCGCTGAGCGCCAGGTTCGGCTTCAGCCACATCTTGACGCTCGTGGCGCGACGCGGCCAGCGCAGTACCAGCCCCGAAACCAGCATGACGATGAGCCCGAGCGCGGCAATGCCGGTGATCTGGCGGCCCCACCCCTTGGCGTCGCCGGGGATCAGCAGCCAGCGATGCAGCCTGCGGACGGTCACGAAAAACTCCTCGCCACGCGGCGAGCCCAGCACGCGCGCATCATAGGGATCGACATAGAGTGATGTCGGCCGCGTGCCCTGCTCGTCGCGGGCGAAGCGGACACGTACCGCGGCAGTCGGATCGCTCGACAGCATGACGGCCGAGACCTGGCCGACGTCCTGCCCCGCCTTCAGCCGCGCGACCAGTTCGTCTGGCGTGAGCGCCGGCTTCTCGCGCGGCACGACATGCATGAGGCCGGCGTTGAGATGCTCGACGATCTCGTCCTCGAAACTCATGATCGCGCCGGTCAGCGCGATCAGGGCAAGTAGCAGTGCGAGCACGAGGCCCGCAATCGAATGGACCTGGAGCAGGACGGCTTTGATGCTATGCCCCACCCTATTCATCGAAGCCGGCCTTCCTGATCAAGGCGATCGCGGCCTGCCGCTGGGCGGCAATCCGGTCGATCGGCAACGCATCGGCAGCGAACGCACCGATGTCGGTAACGATCGGAGTCCGCTCCGCTGCGGCAAGCACGGGATATTCGAGTTCAGCGGCGGCAAAGATTTTCTGTGCTGCCGGCGTGACGAGGAACTCGAGCAGTTCTTGCGCAGCTTCCCGATGCGGCGCGTGTTTCGCAATGGCGGCGCCCGTGAGGTTCACATGCGCACCGCCGCCCCTGAAGGCCGTCGGGACAGCCTTGACCTCCGTTGCCCATGCACGCCAGCCGGCGCCTTCGCGTCCGTCGCGCAATTGCGCCAGCGCCACGGTGTTGCCGATGCCGATCTCGCAAGTGCCTTGCGCAATCTCGCGGATCACGTCGTTGTCCTTGCCATCAGGCTTGTGGGCGAGATTGGCTTTCAGGCCAGTGAGCCAGGCCGCCGTCGCCGCTTCACCGTGATGGACGAGATAGGCCGCGACCAGTGCGACATTGTTCTGATGCAGCGGCGTGCGCATGCAGAGCTTGCCGCGCCATCTGGGGTCGGCGAGGTCCTCATAATTGATCGAAGCAAGCGTGCTGTCCTTGCGCACGAAAACGACGCGCGGCCGGATCGACAGGGCGAACCATTGCGCGGTGCCGTCGCGCAAATTCGCCGGCACCGCGTGTGCGATAGGCCCGGATGCAAAGGGCTGGGTCAAGCCAAGTTCAGCAAGTTGCGTGGTCTTGTCCAGACCGATCGTCAGCAGCACGTCGGCCGGCGACGTCTCGCCTTCCGATCCGAGCCGCTTCACGAGACTGTCCTCGACGAAGACGATCTTCACCTTGATGCCGCTGGCTTCCGCGAAAGCAGCGGCCGCAGGTTCGACCAGGGCAGCCTCCCTAGTCGAATATAGCGTGACGTCTTCGGCGCGGCTCGCAGTTGTGCCGGCAAGGCAGGCAGCCGCCAGCGCGACCCGGACCGCGAAGGCGTTGCGCCGCGCCGCCATCGCTAGAACTTCACCGTGGCCGACAGCGAGAAGCGCCGCGCATCGCCGATCGCGACGGCCAGAGCACTCCCGGTGGTGGACGTATAGTAGACCTTGTCGAACAGGTTCTTGACGTTGAACTGATAGGTCACCGGCAGATTGTCGACCTTGGTGTCATAGGTCGCAAAGACATCCGCGACGGTATAGGCCGGCATGAAGAAGGTGTTCGCGGAATCGCCGGGCCGGTCGCCGACATAATGCGCACCGCCGCCAAGCCGCAGACGGCCGGGCAATCTGTCGCCGAAATCGTAGACGAGATAGAGCGAGGCCGTGTTCATCGCGGCATTCAGCAGTTTTGCGTTGCCGTTGACGGGATCGTTGATCAAGCGTGCATCGGTATAGCCGTAGCTGCCGATCATGCTCCATTCATCGGTCAGCCTGCCGGTGACGTCCAGTTCGACGCCACGCGATCGCGCCGCACCGGACGCGCGCGCCGCCGACTTGCCGTTACCGATATCGTCCAGCACCAGCACGTTCTTCTTCTCGATGTCGTAGACCGCCAGGGTGCCCGACAGCCGCTTGTTGACGTCGAACTTCAGGCCGGTCTCCCACTGCGTTCCCTCCTCAGGCGCGATGGTGGAATCGACGACGAAGCCGGTGGTGAATGCCGCAATCGTCGAAGTCGGCTTCAGCGACTGCGTGTAGCTCACATAATAGGAGAGCTGATCGCTCAGCTTGAAGATGACGCCGCCGAGCGGCAGCACCTTGTCACCCGCCAGATTGGTGTTCGTGATGAAGTTCGGCCGGCCCTTTCCGGCGAGCTGCTCGTATTCCATCCAACGCACGCCGCCGACCACGGACAGCCAGTTGGTGACGTGGAACGTGTCCTGGGCGAAGAAGCCGCGGGTGCCGAGCTTGTCGGTCTGCTCGCTGTCGACCCCCGAAACGGTCGTGCCTGGTGTGACGAGTCCGTAGACGGGATTGTAGAAATTGAAGCTCGGCGTCGCCTGGCGAATCAAATCGTGGCGATCGATCGTGCGATAGAGCGCCTCGCCCCCGAACAGGATCTCGTTGCGGAAGCCGCCCACCCAGACGTCGCCCTGCAGGTAGGAGGTGCCGTAGCTGGCATTGCTCAGCGAATTCTGCGTGCCGTCATTGCTGCGGGTCTCGACGCCGGTCTTGGCATTGACGCCGGTGATACGAAGCTGATTGGCGCTGAAGGTTTCGGTGTTGTAGCTGTAGGCCGCCGTGACCTTCCAATTGTCGTCCAGCTTCTGCTCGACCGAGGCCTGCACCAGGTCGGAGGTGCCCCACATATTGTTGAAGGGCTCATCGAGCCGACGCTCCTTGGGGATCGCCAGCGGCGTGCCGTTGACGAAGGCCGTCCCGCGATCGAACGGAGTGATGAACTCGCGGTGCTCGTAGGTGAGCTGAACCGTCGTGGTGTCGCCGTACCAGGCCAACGACGGGTTCACCAGCATCTCCCGGTGACGGCCGAAATTGCGCCAATAATCCTCGCTGACGCCGTAGCCGATGAAGCGATAGGCAAGACCGCCGTCGCCGATCGGACCGGTGATGTCGAGCGTGCCGTCGGCGCCGCTGCGGTTGTTGGCGTAGGTCGAGCCGAGCAGCGTCACCGAGCCGTGCTGGTAGAGCTCCGGCCGCTTGCTGATGGTGTTGACGATGCCGCCGGGATCCATGATGCCGTAGAGCAGCGAAGCCGGCCCTTTCAGCACTTCGACACTGTCGACCGCAGCGTTCAGGCTGCGGCCCTGCACCAGCGGCATGCCGTTGCGCATGATCGAACCGTCGCGATTATCGCCGAAGCCACGGCGGATGACGGCGTCCTGGGTCCCCGCGAGCGTATTGGTCTGGGTGATACCGGAAATATTGACCAGCGCGTCGTCGATGTTGCGCGGCAGCTGGTCCTTCAGCACCTGCGCGGGGACGACGTTGACGGTCTGCGAGGTATCGAGCGGCGAGGCGCCGCTGCGCAGCGTGGTTGAGCTCGGCATCGCGCGGTAACCGAGCTTGGCCGCCTGTTGTGCGGCCGCTTCAGACGCCGCGCGTTCCGACAATGTCGGCGCTGCAGGTGCGGGATTGCGATCGGATTGACGGCGCGCAACGGCTTGCGCACGCCGCGAAGCTTGGCTCGATGCACGCGCCGGCTTCGGCCGCTGCACCGGGGCATCCACCGTCACCGGCGGAAGTGTCGATTGCGCCTGCGCGCTCGCGTTGGAGGGGCATTCGGCGAGCAGCACGGCTGCGCCAATGAGAAGACCTGCACGGCTCCTGCAGGCACCGGTTCGATGGCCGCTGTCGCGGCCATCCAGATGAGCACGCACGTTCGATTCACTTCCAAGTCAGACACAGCATTGAAGCTGGCGCGTCTAACAGTCGCCGGACGTGAAGAGAACCGTAGGCGGGATTGAATCGCTCTAGTGTTGAATCATTCTAAGAGCAGATCGCGGCGTTACGGCAATCACCAATTGCCGTCGCACCAGGCGCGACACGCTGCACGAGAATTTCAGGCAGCATGTCGCGAAATTGCGCGATCTCACGCGATCGCAGGAGCGATCAGCTCGTCGAGCTTCCGCTTGAATGCGGTGCCGTCGGACAACGCGCGAAGCGGCGGGCGCACACGCAGCCAGGCTGCGTCACCCGTCTGCGCCGCCAGGATCGCCTTCAGCGTCGGGAGGAACGACGGCGTCTTCACGACGACGTCGATTGCGGCCTGCATGCGCGCCTCGACATCCCGCCCGTCGATCATGCCCTTGACCAGCTCGGGCACGACATTGGCCATGCCGCAGATGGTGCCGGCGCCGCCGGCGGCGATCGCGCGGGCGATGTCGGCTTCATTGCCGACAGTGATGGCGAGCTCGGGAGCAGCAGCGCGGAACGCCTGGAATTGCTTGAAGTCGCCGCTGGAGTCCTTCAGGCCCGCGACCACCTTGCCGTAGCGCTTGCGCAGGTTCGCGGCGACGCTGGTCGGGATCGCGACGCCCGAGACCTGCGGGATGTGATAGAGATAGGCGCGCAGCCGATCGTCGCCGACACCGTCGATGATCGCGGCAAACGCGTCCTCGATACCCTCGGGCGTGACGCTGCGATCGAAATAGGGCGGCAGCATCAGGACGTGTCGCAGGCCGAGGCCGAGCACGGCGCGCGTCAGCGCGATGCTGTCGCTGATGGCGGGAAAGCCGCCCCCGATGCCGATGCGTTCCGCCGCAACCCCGGCCTTGAGCATGGCCTCGATGGTCGCGACGCGCTCGGTCACGTTGAACGAGGTGCCCTCGCCGGTGGTGCCGAACAGCACGACGCCGTCGACGCCCTTGCTGAAGAGCTGCTTGGCATGGACCGCGAGCTTGGCGCAGTCCACGCTGCCGTCCGCCGCCAGCGGCGTCGCCGATGCCACCCAGAACCCGCGAATTGCCTCTGCCATCTCACAACCCCTTCATATTCTTCGATCCCGGACCGAGCCCCCTGATCCCCAAACGATCCGAGGAGGCTTTCCCGAGCCTTGTTTTTGCTTTACTTTCCATCTTGTACCTTACATACAAGACAGACGCAAACCCTTTCCACCCTCACGGCGCGCATGAGGCGCAGCTGAATTTAGAGGAGGTCTCGCATGAACATGGTGACCCCCATCGAGCATCCCGACCGATTGCTCGGCGCCTTGCGCGAAAAGCTCGGCGCGGCGGCGGTGCTGACCGGCGCGGATGTGCCCGCGCGCAATTGCAACGACTGGAGCGCGAGCCTGCCGCAGACGCCGCTGGCGGTGATCCGTCCGCTCGACGCGCAGGGCGTTGCGGACGCGATCCTGACCTGCCGGCAGGCGCGCCTGCCGTTCGTGCCGCAGGGCGGATTGACCGGGCTATGCCGCGGCGCATCGCCTGAAGCGGGTTGGGTCGCAATCTCGCTGGAGCGCATGACCGGGATCGAGGAGATCGACCCTGCCTCGATGACGATGACGGTGAAGGCAGGCACACCGCTGGAGACGATCCAGAAGGCCGCTGACGAGGCCGGTTTCTTCTTCCCGCTCGACCTCGGTTCGCGCGGCTCCTGCGCCATCGGCGGCAATCTCTCGACCAATGCCGGCGGCAACCGCGTGATCCGCTACGGCATGACGCGCGAGCTGGTGCTCGGTCTCGAAGTCGTTCTACCCGACGGCACCATCATCACCAGCCTCAACAAGCTGATGAAGAACAATGCCGGCTATGATCTGAAGCATCTCTTCATCGGCTCCGAGGGCACGCTCGGCATCATCACCCGCGTGGTGCTGAAACTGTTCCCGAAGCCGCGTTCGACCGTGGCCGCGCTCTGCGCGCTGAAGGACTATGCCGCGGTGATCGACCTGCTCGGTGCCGCGCGCAGCGGAGTCGGCCCGCTGCTGTCAGCGTTCGAGGTGATGTGGCCGGACTATTGGGACGTCATCACAACGCGCGCCGGCGTGAAGCCGCCGGTCGCGGCAGGCCACGGCCTCTACGTGCTGGTGGAAGCGCAAGGCACCGACGAGGGCATCGACGCGCCGCGCTTTCAGGCCTGGCTCGAAGAGCTGATGGAGCGCGGCCTGCTGGCCGATGCGGCCGTGGCGCAATCGCTGGCGCAGGCGCAGGCGTTCTGGCGCGTGCGCGACATCTGCGCCGAGTTCGGCCAGGTGCTGGGGCCGCACATCTCCTACGACATCGGCCTTGCGGTGGCGCGCATGGACGAGTTCGCCACGCGCTGCAAGGCGGCGCTCGCTTCCGGCATCAAGGGCTGCGAGAGCGTCTATTACGGCCATATCGGCGACGGCAATCTGCATCTCGTCTCCTGGGTCACGGGCCTCTCCGTCGAGCAGCAGCCGAAGGAGGAGATGGACGCGATCATCTATGGTCTCGTGCGCGAGCTCGGTGGCAGCGTCTCCGCCGAGCACGGCATCGGCACGCTGAAGAAGAAGTGGCTGGGTCATGCCAGGAGCGAGGCCGAGATCGCGCTGATGCGCACCCTGAAGGCCGCGCTCGATCCCGATCATCTGCTCAATCCCGGCAAGGTGATCTGAGCGGGAGCGCGCATGCGATCGCTCAAGCTCGATACGCCGAAATCGCTGTCGCAGCGGGTGATGCAGCGGCTGCGGCAGGCCATCATCGACGGCGAGTTCGCGCTGGGTGCGGCAATCTCCGAGGAGATGGTCGCCAATTCCTTCGGCGTCAGCCGCACGCCGGTGCGCGAGGCGATGGGCCAGTTGCAGGCGCAGGGTCTCGTGGTGATCCGCCCGCAGGTCGGCAGCTTCGTGTTCACGCCGAGCGCGGAGGACATCGATGCGCTCTGCACGTTCCGCGTGGCGCTCGAGCCCAAGGCCGCCGGGCTCGCCTTCCGCCACGATCGCGATGGTGCAATTGCGTCAATGAGCGATGCGATCGCGGCGATGGAGCCCGCGGTCGAGGCCAAAGACAACATCGCCTATGGCCGCGCGGACGCCGCTTTTCACGAGACGCTGTTCACCCATTGCGGCAACCGCTACCTCGCCGAGTCCTACCAGCTCGTCTCCGGGCGCGTCGCCGCGCTGCGCACCAATCTGACCTCGCCGATCGACGTGCGCACCCGCTCGTCCTTCGACGAGCATCGCAGGCTGCTCGATCTGTTCGCACGCGGCGAGCTCGCGGCGTTCGAGGCGCTGATGACGACGCACATCACCAATTCGGGCGTGATCTATGCCAAGGCCTTGAAGGTGGATTGAGCGCGCCTACCGCGCGTCCCTCGATCCCGGCCTGTCCAGAAAATCCAGCGCGGTATTGATCTGCTCGAGCTGATGCTCAATCTTGTCGCGATCCTCGACGGCTTGCGCCTTTTCGAGCAATTCCACCAGCTTCTGCTTTCGCGCCAGCAAGTTCTCTATGACCGTACTCACAGCTCCCCCATCGCCCCGAAGCGAGCATCGGGGCAAAAGTCCGGTCACAGGCGCCGGAATCGTCGAGGCGCGCGCGAGCACGGCTCGCGCGGGCGCCTAGGTCAGAATGTTCGCGGAGGCGGTTGGTTCCTGCGAGCGAACCACAATGCTGAACACATGTGACGAATTCAGCGCTCACCGCGCCGTGACCATGCCCGCGAGTTGCACCGGAGCCACATGGGTGCGGGCGACCGAGACCGAGAACACCGCCAGCAGCGCGCAGACCATGCAGAGCCTCATCCGCACCGTCCTTCGATCAGTGATCGGCAGAAGCAGGAAAAACAACATCGCGGGGATCAGCAGCGCATCGATCAGAAAGAACATGACTCTCTCCCATGAAACTGATGGGAGGATGCTGGGGCCCGCGCGGCAGGTATGTGGACGGCATCACACATTTGAGGGCGCTGTCCGCGCAATGCGGGCGTGATACGGTCCTGCAAAACAAGCACCGTCATTCGGGCAAATGAGGAAGCGCGCCATGCACAAGGTCTGGATCGAGGCGGCGTTGAATGGACCGTGGAGCCGCGCGCTTCAGCCCGGCATACCCGACACGATCGAGGCGATCGTCGCCGAGGGCATCGCCTGTGCGGAAGCCGGCGCGGCGATCATTCACACTCACGCCTATGACGGCGGCGGACCGCAGACGTTCGACGGGCAGGTCTACGCCCGCATCATCGAGGGCATTCGCGCCAAGATCGACGTGCCTGTCTACCCCTCCATCCCCGGCCTCGATGCGCGCGGCAATGTCGCCGACCCCAAAGCGCGCTTCGCCCATATCGAGGCATTGGCCGAACGCGGCCTGCTCGAATTCGCGGTGGTCGATCCCGGCAGCGTCAATTTCACGCTGACCGCGACCAAGGCGCAGGCGAAGCCGGCGGAGACCTATCTCAATCCGGAGACCCATATCCGCCACGGGCTCGACGTCGCCAGACGCCACGACATCCACCCCGCCTTCGCCATCTACGAGCCGGGCTTCATCCGCGCCGGCGCAGCGCTGGCGCGCGCGAGCGGCGTGAAGACGCCCGTCTACCGCTTCATGTTCTCGCAGCAATTCGCCTTCTGCTTTCCGCCGAAGCCATATGGCCTGGCAGCGCTGGTCACGCTGACGGAGGAAGAAGCGCGCGGTGCGTGGCGGCCATGTCCGCGTCGGGCTCGAGGATGCCCTGCTGGGCTCCACAGTGACTAATCTCCGCCTGGTCGAGGACGCCGTGCGGATGGTCTGCGAGCATGGCGGCGAGCCAGCCACGACGGCTGAGGTCCGGCGGGTGCTCGCGAACGGTTAACGCGCCCGAACGAGCCGGGAACCGCGATCTTTCACGCGTCCGTCGGTTGTATTCGCGGGCCGGGAGTCCTATGCGTAAGCGCCATGGACACCCAGATCATCACCGCCGAAAAGCCCCTGATGGCTCAGGCGCGCCCGCGCAAGCCGGCGCCGTTCCTCCCGATGAGCCGCGCCGAGATGGACGCGCTGGGCTGGGATGAATGCGACATCGTGCTGGTGACCGGGGACGCCTATGTCGACCATCCGAGCTTCGGCATGGCGATCATCGGCCGGCTGCTGGAGGCGCAGGGATTCCGGGTCGGCATCATCGCGCAGCCGGACTGGCACTCGGCCGAGCCCTTTAAGGCGCTCGGCAAGCCAAAGGTGTTCTTCGGCGTCACCGGCGGCAACATGGATTCCATGGTGAACCGCTACACCGCGGACCGGCGCATCCGCAGCGACGATGCCTATACGGCCGGTGGCGAAGGCGGCAAGCGGCCGGACCGCTGCACCATCGTCTACGCGCAGCGCTGCCGCGAGGCATTCAAGGACACCCCGATCGTGCTCGGCGGCATCGAGGCCTCGCTGCGCCGGATCGCGCATTACGATTACTGGTCCGACAAGGTGCGCCGCTCGGTGCTGGCCGATGCCAAGGCGGACTTGCTGCTCTACGGCAATGCCGAACGCGCCGTGGTCGAGGTGGCGCAGCGGCTCGCCGCCGGCGAAGCGCCGCGCGAGCTCGACGACATCAGGGGCGTCGCGCTGTTCCGCCGTGTGCCGGAAGACTATGCCGAGCTGCACGCCGACGATCTCGATTCCGCCGACGAGGGCGCAACGCGCCAGAAGGGCGCCACCGTGATCCGGCTGCCGGCGCTGGAGCAGGTCGAGCAGGACAAGGAAGCTTATGCGCGCGCGTCACGCGTGCTGCACCGGGAGAGCAATCCCGGCAATGCGCGGCCGCTGGTGCAGCGTCATGGCGATCGCGACCTCTGGCTCAACCCGCCGCCGATCCCGCTGACTTCCGATGAGATGGACGCGGTCTACGACCTGCCTTACGCGCGCGCGCCGCATCCGTCCTATGGCGATGCGAAGATTCCGGCCTGGGACATGATCAAGTTCTCGGTGACGATCATGCGCGGCTGCTTTGGCGGCTGCACCTTCTGCTCGATCACCGAGCACGAGGGGCGCATCATCCAGAACCGCTCGGAAGGCTCGATCCTGCGCGAGATCGAAAAGATCCGCGACAAGACGCCGGGCTTCACGGGCGTGATCTCCGACATCGGCGGCCCGACCGCCAACATGTACCGGATGGCGTGCAAGGACCCGAAGGTCGAGGCGGCGTGCCGGCGGCCGTCCTGCGTCTTCCCCGAGATCTGCCCGAACCTCAACACCTCGCATGACGATTTGATCCGGCTCTATCGCAAGGTGCGCGAGACCAAGGGCATCAAGAAGGTGATGGTCGCCTCCGGCGTGCGCTACGACCTCGCGGTCGAGAGCCCCGAATACATCAAGGAGCTCGTCACCCATCACGTCGGCGGCTACCTCAAGATCGCGCCTGAACATACCGAGCGCGGCCCGCTCGACAAGATGATGAAGCCGGGCATCGGCGCCTACAACAAGTTCAAGCGGATGTTCGATGAAGCGGCGGAGCGGGCCGGCAAGAAATATTATCTGATCCCGTATTTCATCGCGGCGCATCCGGGCACGACAGACGAGGACATGATGAACCTCGCGCTGTGGCTGAAGAAGAACCGCTATCGCGCCGATCAGGTGCAGACCTTCCTGCCCTCGCCGATGGCGACCGCGACGGCGATGTACCACACCGGCGTCAACCCGCTGCGTGGCGTGCGCCACGGCGGCAGCGACAAGGTCGATGCGATCAAGGGCCTGCGCCAGCGCCGCCTGCACAAGGCGTTCCTGCGCTATCACGACCCTGACAATTGGCCGGTGCTGCGCGAGGCCTTGATCGAGATGGGCCGCCGCGACCTGATCGGCTCCCGTCCCGACCAGCTCGTGCCCGCGCACCAGCCGCCCGGCACCGGCAAGGCGGCCGGCACGAAGCGCCCCGTTCGCCCGGGTGGCAAGACGCAGCGCTTCACGACCAAGGGCCTGCGGGTGATGAAGTAGCGGGCGGGACCCCGTTGCTTTGGTGATCCAAAATAAAAATCGAAAACAACCCCATGCACAGTAGCCGGCCCTAGCGGGATCAATGGCTTAGACGTCCTGCGAAGACGTTGACCCGTCGGGCAAAAAGTCGTTGCTCATCTCTGTCTGATTTGCCGCTCCAGGCGCAGCGTATGCTCACGCAGGGAATCGTAGATCGGTGGGTTGCCCAGCAGCATGGGTAGCAGCATCGCCATGAAGCAGGCGCCCAGCATCGGCAGCAGCATCGTCACGTTACCGGTCATTTCGGCGACGAGAACGATGCCGGTCACCGGCGCGCGCACGACGCCGGTGAAGAGAGCGGCCATGCCCACCAATGCAAATGCTTCCGGCTGGATCGCGAGCACCGGGAATGCAGCGCGGCAAGCCTCTCCGAACAGCAGCCCGGACTGGGCTCCCAGCACGAGCAAGGGTGCGAACAGCCCGCCGGGCGTGCCGGCCGCGTAGGAGAGAGCGCCGAGCCCGAATCGGATCAGGAATGCGAACCCGAGGATCCACATATTCTCGTGGCCGATCAACGCGCGCTGCGTGATCTGATCTCCGCCACCGACCAGTTCGGGCGAGAACCAGGCCAATATGCCGACGCCTGCGCCGATCAAGCCGGCGCGGAGCTCCATCGGTAGCCGTCCAAATCGGTCGCGAACTGCGATGGTCGCGAGCAGGGTGCGATTGTAAGCGATGGCCAGCAGACCCGCGATGCCGCCCAGAGCCAGGAACAGCGGGGCGGACTCAGCCCTGGGATAGCTCAGCGGCGCGACCTGGAAGTCGGGCGCGTCACCGAGCAGCAGCCTTGCGACCGGGATCGCCGTTGCGAGCGCCGCAAGGGCCGCGACGGCAACACGGTGCTCGAACCTCTGCACCAGTTCCTCCAGCACAAACACGAGCCCGGCTATCGGCGCATTGAATGCCGTTGCAAGACCGGCGCCCGCGCCCGCCGCCAGCAACACCTGGGCATCCGCCCAACGGAGCCGGCAGACGCTTGCAGCGAAAACCGCGATACCGGCGCCCATCTGGACGGTCGGCCCCTCGCGGCCCAGCGCTAGTCCGGAGCCGATCGCCAGTATTCCGCCGAAGAATTTCACTGGCACCAGAGCAAACGGAGCCGGTGGGATCTCTTCGCGCAGGACAGCTTCGACATGCGGAATGCCGCTGCCTGAAGCGTGTGGCGAGAATTGCCGCACCATCCACGCGGCAACCAGGGTCGCGACAGCGCACGCGCCGACGACAGTCAAGAACCCCCAGATTGCGTGGCCATGGGCCCAGGCGATCATCGCCTCGCGCAGGCCGTCGGCACGCACGAGTAAAAGCCGGAAGATCGCCCCGACACATCCAGTCGCTGCTCCTACGATGAGAGCGATCGCCGCGAGCCCTAACAGGCTGCGACGTTCGTCCGCGACTTGTCGCTCGTCAGGGTTACGGTCCATGGCTGGTCGATGATCCCGAGGCCTTCACAAGCGACAATCTTTGCCGAAATCACCGGCGAATGTCCCGCAAAAATCCTTCTGACTTGACCGAAGAACTGCCTCTCCGACCGACACGCCAGAACCTGACCCCACGTTGAGGGCCTGCGCCAGCGCCGCCTGCACAAGGCGTTCCTGCGCTATCACGACCTCGACAACTGGCTAGTGCTGCGCGAGGCCTTGATCGAGATGGGCCGCCACGACCTGATCGGCTCGCAGCCTCACCAGCTCGTGCCCGCGCACCAGCCGCCCGGCACCGGCAAGGCTGCGGGCACGAAGCAAACCTTTGCGCCCCGGCGGCAAGACGCAGCGCTTCACGACCAAGGGCCTGCGGGTGATGAAGTAGCGGACGGGAGCCCGTCACTTTGGTGATCCAAAATAAAAACAACCCCCATGCACAGTGGCCCGGGGGCAGCGAAATCAACGAGTTGAAGCGCGACGAGCTTGGGATCAGTTGTTAGCTCGTCTTCGCTTGTTAGCTGCGTACCGTGCCCCTTCAGGAAAGTCGTTGTTGCGCATTTTCGGGTTTTACCAAATCGATTGACCCGTCGGGGCAAAACAGGTGCAGAATGGCATCATCGCATGCACTGGTTGTTTCGTCGTAGATCAAGCGACTGCCGTTGCGATTGATCCGACGGACGTGCCTTTCGGCCCGTGCCACCAGCCATACTCGTTCACGAACAGAGCACGCGCGGAAACCGGTTGACGCCGGCGTCATCATGTAACATATGAAGTTACATGAAACGAGATAGCCGTCTATCCGGCGTACTCCACGTGCTCCTGCACATGGCGCAACAGCCCGGGCCCTTCACGTCCGAGACCCTGGCGAAGGCGATGGACACCAACCCGGTGGTGATCCGTCGCATCATGGCGGGGTTGCGGGACCTCGGTTACGTGCGGTCCGAGAAGGGGCATGGTGGCGGCTGGACGCTCGCTTGCGACCTTTCGAGGGTGACACTGCGCGACGTCTACACCGCGCTCGGCAGTCCCTCGCTTCTCGCCATGGGCAATCGGACGGAGGCGCCCGGCTGCCTCGTCGAGCAGGCCGTCAATGCCGCGCTCGATCAAGCCTTTGGCGATGCCGAGACGCTGCTGCTGGCGCGCTTTGGCGAGGTGACGCTGGCGATGTTGAGCGACGATCTGCGCAAGCGCCTCGGGTCGCGGAAGCATCAGGGCATGAGCGCGCACGCGTGATGGACTCCATTCAACAGGACAGCATCGTGACCGACATTCAAAGCGCGTTCGCCGATCCGCAAATGGTGGCGAAATATACGGAAGGACCGCCGCGGTTCGTTCCCGGCTACAATTCCATGCTGTCCATGGCGGCGATCCTTCTGGCCGAGCGCGCGCCCGAAGATGCAAAGGTGCTCGTTCTCGGCGCCGGCGGCGGCCTGGAATTGAGGGCCTTTGCGCAGGCGCAGCCGCGCTGGAATTTCGACGGCGTGGACCCGTCGGCGGCGATGCTCGATCTCGCCAGGCAAACGCTGGGTCCGCTTGCGTCGCGCGCGCAGCTGCATCAAGGCTATATCGACGATGCGCCGGCGGGGCCGTTCGACGGCGCCGCCTGCCTGTTGACCCTGCACTTCGTGCGCTCGGAGGAACGGCGTCGCATCGCCTCCGAAATCCGCCGCCGGCTCAAGCCGGGCGCTCCGTTCGTAGCGGCCCATTTCAGCATTCCCGACGGCGACGATGAGCGGCCGATCTGGCTCTCGCGATATTCCGCTTACCTCGCCGCATCCGGCGTCGAACCCGACAAGGCGGTGGCCGCGCGAAAAGCGGTCGATGGGCAATTGAGCATTCTGGCGCCGGAGCAGGATGAATTGATCTTGCGTCAGGCCGGCTTCTCGGGCGCATCCCTGTTCTACACGGGCTTCACCTTCCGCGGCTGGGTCGCGTACGCCTGAAGGCCGGCGGCTTCAAAAACGCTGCGGCGTTCCATCGGTCGTCACAGCGCCTTGACTGTTTGGAAAAGATGCGCACCGGTTCGCCCTTGCGCTTGCCCTGCTCGAACGCGACTGACGCAACGCGCTCGACCGTTTCGCGCAGGCGCATGAACTGGGCCTGCCTTTCGCCCGGCAGCGTGCCTTTCGTGTGGTCGAGATCATCCAGCGCACTGCTGCTGATCTCGCAATCGACGATGTTTGCGCCGTGCATCATCGTAAACAGGAATGCCATTCGCTTGGCGTCGTACCGCAGAGGCCGGCCGCGGGTCAGCGGCACGGCTTTGTCGGGAACTCCCAGTGGACGCGGCAATTGTCAGCCTGCCGTTTCGACGGCAGTACACAGCGATGGCTCCGCCAAACGGTGCGCTTGCGAGGCAAAATCCTCGAACGTTGCGACCGCATCGCTCATGTTATGGCAGCCGCGACTGTCGCGTGACGCATGAACGCGAAGGTCGAACAGCTCTATCCAGAACAACGGGCTCTCGGGCAAGCCCGCTCCCAGCGCTTCGAACATGCTGATCTCACAGTCCCCGACACGTTCGAGCGCAACCACCCGCGAGCCATGGGCGATATTGGGAAGTCCGAGCAACTTTCCGTACCCTCGCAATATCTTCACGTTGATGGGCGGCGCGACGCCGTCACTGCTGGACATCAAGGCCATCGTAGCTTTCGGGGAAAGGGGGCTGCCCCGAGAACGCAAGACCAGTCTCGGGGTAGACAAGCGATTTAAGTCACACGCCCCCCGGGTTTCTTGTTATCGTGAGCCAATAAGTTGATTTTTCATGCCGCCATCACGATCGGCGAGCCCAAAGCGCGAGGCCCGCAGCGGCAACGACGAAAGGGTTCGGTGTGCCGGCTGCCCATTCGCCCCATTTTGAAACAATGCCCAGTGCGACCGGCGGAATCGCCCGCCTAGTATGGGCACGCCTGCACGACGCCGGCATCGAGGCAAACAGTCTTTTGTCCAAGGCTGGATTGACTCTCAAGCAGATCGAGGATCGCAAGGCTCGCCTGAGCGCCGAGAGCCAGATCAGGTTCCTGGAACTTGGGGCCGAGGCGTTGCAGGACGACAGCCTCGGTTTCCACTTGGCACGCGACTTCGACCTTCGTGAAATTGGCCTGCTCTATTACGTGGCCGCATCCTCCGGGACGATCGCGGAAGCCTTCGCAAAGGCCGAGCGCTATTGCCGTCTCGCCAACGAGGGGATTTCGCTGCAATTCGCCGCGAAAGAGATGACGATCACGCTGAAATATGTCGGTGTGGAACGGCGCTCGGATCGGCACCAGATCGAATTCTGGCTGACCTCAATCATTCGCATGAACCGCGTCCTGACCAATCGCCGCCTGATCCCGAGCCGGCTCAAAATGGTGCATCGCCGTCGAACGACGCCCACGGAGGTCAGGTCGTTCCTGGGCTGCGAGATCGAGTTCGGGTCCGATGTCGATGAGATCGCTTTCCCGGTATCCGTGGGACCGATGGCGATCGAAAGTGCTGACCACTATCTGAACGACCTGCTGGTGACGTATTGCGAGCAGGCACTTGCACACCGGAAATCCGGCGGAGTCTCGCTCAGATCGAGCGTCGAGAATGCAATCGCCCCATTGCTCCCGCATCGTGAGGCACGGGTCGAAGAGATCGCCCGCCGCTTAGGCATGAGCCATCGCACGCTGGTGCGGCGCCTCGCTCTGGAGGGATTGACCTTCAGCGGCATCCTTGACGAGATGAAGATCGACCTCGCCAAGAGCTATCTGAAGAACGATGAACTGCCTATTTCGCAAACCGCCTGGCTGCTCGGCTACGGAGAAGTCAGCGCATTCACTCACGCCTTCAAGCGCTGGACCGGAATGACGCCAAGGCAATGGCGCGTCCTGGGCACCCCCGAACGGGACCACGACGCAGGCGACGGGCCAGATCGTGAGCAGGTTTCCTCCGAGAGGCCCATCGCAAATCGCCGCGACCATCCCTAAATTGCTCCCATGAAAAAGATCGGATTCCTCTCCTTCGGGCACTGGACGCCCTCGCCGCAATCGCAGACGCGCTCGGCGGCGGACACGCTGCTGCAATCGATCGAGCTTGCGGTCGCGGCGGAACAGCTGGGCGCGGACGGCGCCTATTTTCGCGTGCACCACTTCGCGCGTCAGCTGGCCTCGCCCTTCCCCCTGCTCGCCGCCGTCGGCGCGAAAACCAGCAGGATCGAGATCGGCACGGCCGTGATCGACATGCGCTACGAGAACCCGCTCTACATGGTGGAGGACGCGGGAAGCGCCGATCTCATCGCCGGCGGGCGGCTCCAGCTCGGCATCAGCCGCGGCTCGCCCGAGCAGGTGATCGACGGCTGGCGCTACTTTGGTTATCGCCCGGCCGAGGGTCAGAGCGATGCCGACATGGGCCGCCGCCACGCCGAAGTGTTCCTCGACCTGCTGCGCGGCGAAGGTTTTGCCGAACCCAATCCGCAGCCGATGTTCCCCAATCCGCCGGGCCTCCTGCGCATCGAGCCGCATTCGCAAGGACTGCGCGAGCGCATCTGGTGGGGCGCCGGCTCGAACGCGACCGCGGTGTGGGCGGCCAAGCTCGGCATGAATTTACAGAGCTCGACGCTGAAGAACGACGAGACCGGCGAAGCCTTTCACGTTCAGCAGGCCGCGCAGATTCGTAGCTACCGCGCCGCATGGAAGGAAGCCGGCCACAGCCGCGAGCCGCGCGTGTCGGTGAGCCGCAGCATCTTCGCGCTGATGGACGATCGCGACCGCGCCTATTTCGGCGGCGAACGCGGCGGCGAAGACCAGATCGGCTTCATCGATCCGCGCACCCGCGCGATCTTCGGCCGGAGTTATGCAGCCGAACCCGACGTGCTGATCGAGCAGCTGCGGCAGGACGAGGCGATCGCGGAGGCCGACACGCTGCTGCTGACGATTCCGAACCAGCTCGGTGTCGCCTACTGCGCACATGCGCTCGAGGCGATCCTGACCCATGTCGCGCCGGCGCTCGGATGGCGGTGAGGCAATCGCCGACACACAGGTCAGGCCATCTCTGACTGCCTCCTGATCTTCTCGAGCCAGGCCGCCAGGCGCGGATGTCTGGCATATCGGGCTTGCAGGCTTGCCAGCTCCCGCTGAAACACCGGCAGCGACAGCAGCCTTTCGATGTCGGGCTCCCTGATCTTCCATATCTCCGCCGGAAAGAAGCCATGCACCTTGAGCTCGTAGAGCTCGAAGATCGCGTGGATGATCTCATGTACGGCCCGGTGCTCTTCCGCCGTGATCTCGAGGTCGCCGGCAGCCCCTCGCTCGAGGAACACTGCGACCGGAAGGCGGCGCCGCAGGTCGGAGACCCGGTCGGAGTATCGCAGGAAGATGTCCGCGCCCAGGCGCCGGTTGTTGGTATGAAGCGCCGCATAGATCGCCGCCATGCCGACGATGACCGTGCCGAGCGTCATGAATCTGAGAATGTGTTCGATCACGCGTCAGTCTCCTTGCGCGAGGCTTGTGAAGGAGATCGTAACCGTCGGCTGCCCAGCTTTCTACCATCACCAGAATCATGCATTTTTGCCGGCCTCAACGTCGAAACTCATGAATTGGCCGGACATCGCTAGCGCCGCGCCGCCAGCAAGAGCTCAATGACAGCCCGCAACGTGCCAGTGATGGAAACACCAGCCGCTTATTGTGAAGCGGGCCTTCAGCATCTCCGGGCCGGACGGCATCTCGACGCGCGTGCTTGCTGCGAGCAGGCCCTCACGATCGATGCGGAGCACACGGACGCCCAGCATCTGATGGGCCTGCTGTTTCTCCACGACAAACACTACAATGACGCCCTGGAGTGGATCGTCCGCGCGATCCGTCGAGCGCCCAAGCCCGAATATCTTGCAAGCTTCGGAACGGCATTGCAGCAGCACGGGCGCTTCGAGGAGGCGCTCAACGTCCTCGACAAGGCGATCCAGCTTCGGCCTGACGACGCCGGCTTGTGGCGTCAGCGCGGCGACATCCTCTCTCAGCTCTCGCGCCTCGATCAAGCCCTGGCGAGCTTCGAGCACGCACTCAAGCTCGATCCGCAGCATCATGACACCCTGCGCAAGAGCGGGATTCTTCTCCACAATCTCGGACGGGACGAGGAAGCCATCGCGCATCTGGACCTCAGCGACAGGCTGTTCCCGAACCATGCCCCGACGGTGCACGCGCGCGCATGGATCCTCTACAGCCTGAAGCGGTTCGAGGAGTCCGCGACCGAGGGCAAGCGGGCGCACCAGCTCGCTCCCGACAAGGCCGACACCTGCAACAATCTCGGCCTTTCGCTGCGCCGGCTCGGCAGGGATGAAGAGGCGCTGGCATGGTTCGAAAAGGCCATTGCGATAGAGCCGCGCCTGCTGGCCGCCTTCAACAACAAGCTGACCACGCTGTTCCAGCTGCATCGCTTCGACGAGGTCTTCGCGCTGTCCGATCACATGAAGGCGCTCGGGCTGAATGATACGGTGACAGACTGGAATGTGGCCCTGGCTCATCTCCTGACAGGCGATTTCGAAGCCGGCTGGCGCGGGCACCAGACCCGATTGAAACTGCCTTCGGCAAAATACGCCCGCTTTGCGCAACCGATGTGGCTCGGTGGCGAAGACATCGAAGGAAAGACGATCCTGGTCGCTGCGGACGAGGGACTGGGGGACACCATTCACTTCGTCCGCTACGTCCCCATGCTGGCGGCGCGGGGGGCGCGCGTTATTCTTGCCGTTCAGGACCCGCTGCGTCGGCTGATGTCGGGTCTGAGCGGCGTATCCCACCACGTCCCGATGTCGGCTGCAGGCGCGCTGCCGCATTTCGATTTGCACTGCCCGATATCCAGCCTTCCGCTCGCCTTCGGCACCCGCCTCGATACGATCCCGGCGGACATGCCGTATCTGGCCTCGCCACCGGACGACCGTATTCAGGCCTGGGACAATCGTCTTGGTCCTCGAACCAGGCTCCGGGTCGGTCTCGCCTGGTCCGGCGATCCGACCCACGTCAACGATCACGCGCGCTCGATACCGCTGCGGACGCTGTCCCGTATCCTCGACGTCGATGCCACCTTTGTCAGCCTCCAGAAGGGGCCGCGCCCGAGCGACGCCGCGGTGCTGCGGGAAAGAAACGACATTGTCGACCTGACCGCCGAGCTCACCGATTTCACCGAGACCGCCGCCTTGATGAGCTGTCTTGATCTCGTGATCACCGTCGACACCAGCATCGCCCATCTGGCCGGCGCCCTTGGCCGTCCAACCTGGCTTCTGTTGCCATGGACGCCCGACTATCGCTGGCTGCTCGACCGCACCGACAGCCCCTGGTACCCCAGCATGCGGCTGTTCCGGCAGACCGAAACGCGTGAGTATGAGAGCGTGCTCGATCGTATCAGGGACGAATTGCGGACACGGGCCAGCTCATTTGAACCTAGCCCGCATTAAAGCGTGATCCGGGCCTGAAGGGCCGCGTCAGCGCAAAAGCGCGACGCAGTTTTGCGAGAGATCATGCGCAAACGACAACCGTAACCGCGCGAACGCTTCATCCCGATCGCGGTTCGAGGCCGGCATGTACGGCGAACGGCGACCGTCGCTCTTGAACCCGAATGGCGCGCTGGCCGACGAAGATGGGCACTGTCGCATTTTCCGCGACACCTCCCGTGGTCGAGCGAAACATGAGAAAGCAAATTTCCGTGGTGGTTCTGGTTGCGGCACTGCCGATGCTGACGGCGTGCGGACAGCCGGTGCCGGAGGACAAGGCCGCTTATGTCGGCGAGTGGCATGCGCCGGCGATGGATGTCGAGCTCACCAAGGACGGGATGGTCCGCTACAAGCGCGTCAGGCACGGCACCGCGATCGGCGAGGCCACGACGACCATCAAGGCCCCGCTGCGGCGGTTCGAGGGCGACAATTTCGTCGTCGGAATTCCATTCATTTCGACGACCTTCGAGGTGTCGACGCCGCCTCATCAGGATGCAGGGACATGGAAGATGGTGGTCGACGGCGTGGAGCTGACCCGCGATCCGTAGCGGAATAGCCGGAGCAACCAGGGATTCAGCCGGCTGCGGTGACCGCAGCTGTCGTCTTCATGTCGGCTTCATCACTTGCGCGGCGCCAGCTGCAGCTCCATCAAGGCGATCCTCTGGAGATCAGCGACGTTACGTTCGCCCGCACTTGCCGTGCGCAGGATGGATTCGGCGAGCGCGTTGACATGCGAGGAATGCACGGGCTCCGGCAGGGTCGCAACCGCAGCTTCCAGGGTGGCGGTCATGAGCTCGATCACCTCGGGGGAAAATGCGGCGTTGGAAAAGTTTTTCATCGCGTCGGGCCAACGGCTTCTGGGAGCCGCATGATCAACGTCGGGAAAAAGTGGGAAGTTCCCGCGTGGCGCCGGAAATCTCCACCCCTGCCGTCCTCACCTTGGGACTGCGACGAAACACTGCACCGGACGATGTGAACTGGTGCTGGGCTACGGCATTTGGCTTGAAGCGCGATGAGATCAGGATGAATCGTCATCGCGCTTTAGGTTGTTGTTTGAGCATGATCTTTTCGGAAAACCGCTGCGCACTTTTCCGGATCATGCTTTAGGTTGATCGGCCCTCGGGTTCCACGCACGGAAGGGAATTCATATGCCAACCAAGCCGACCATCGCGCGCATCTGGCGCGGCCGGACCCGCCGCGACGTCGCTGACGCCTACCAGGCCTATCTGCAAGCCGAGGGCATTCCCCCGCTGATGAACACGGCGCTCGGCGTGCAGTAGTTGCGCGAGGACCGTGATGAGGAGACGTGGTTCACGACCATCTCCTACTGGGCCGATATCATGGCAATGACGGCATTCACCAAGGGCGAGCCGACCAAGGTGCATCATCTCGCGCGCGATCCGGAATTCCTGATCGAACTGCCGGAGCGCATCGAGATCCATCGCATTCTGATCGACGAACAGGGTCTGCGCTGAACGCTGGCGGCAGCGTGGAGCTGACCCGGGCGCCGAAGCGAGTACCAGCTCGGAGTGCTGAACCTATTGCACCTCGATGTTCGCGTCCTTGACCAGCTTGCGCCAGCGCTCCTCCTCCTGCCCGACGTAGCGATCGAGCTCTTCGGGAGCGCTGCCAACCATGATGAGGCCTTCGTTTGCCTCGAGTTGCTTGAAACCACCTGATTTGACGGCCTTTGCGACCGCCTGGTTCAGCCGCGCAATCACCGGAGCGGGGGTCTTGGCCGGAGCGTACAATCCGTACCAGGACTCGGCGGCGTAGCCGGGCACGCCGGCCTCGGCGATGGTCGGCAGTTGCGGAAACGCTGCCGAACGCTCGGTGGAGGTGACAGCCAGCGCCCGGAGCTGACCTGCGGCCACCAGCGAGGCCGCGCTTGCAACGGTGGTGAACATCACGTCGATCTGCCCGCCCAGGAGATCGCTGATCGCAGGCGCCGCGCCCTTGTAGGGCACCGCCGTCATCTTGACCTTCGCCATGGAATTGAACAGCTCGCCGGCGAGATGGGCCGAGGTGCCGGTGCCGAACGTCCCGAAATTGAGCTTGCCCGGATTGGCCTTGGCCTCCGCGATCAGATCGGCGATCGAGTTGATCTTGGAGGCCGGGTTGACGACGACGATATTGAAGGATCGCGCGATCAGCGAGACCGCCGCGAAATCCTTGTGCGGATCGAACGGCAGCTTGTTGTACAGGCTCGGATTGACTGCGTGCGCGAAGGTCGCCATCAGCAGCGAATAGCCGTCGGGATCGCTGGTGGCGACCGTCTGGGTGCCGATGATGGTGCCGGCGCCCGGCTTGTTCTCGATGATGACGGATTTGCCGAGGTCCGTCTGGATTTCCTGCGCTGTCGTTCGCGCGATGATGTCGGTCCCGCCGCCGGCCGCGAAGGGCACCACGATCTTGATGATCTTCTCGGGATATTCGGCGCGCGCCGGCGCAACTCCAAGCCCGGCGACGGCCGGCAGGACGGCGCAGGCAAGGATGGCGAGGTTCAGCCGGCGCCGCATGGCGAAATCCTTCCCGCGTGCGCCATCATGATCGATGATATCGCCAATGGCCATCTGGGCCTCCCTCGTTTCTTGTTCAGACATTGAGAACAACCAATCCATCGGCTGCCTTCACGCCCTGGCCCGCGGGCAGAACGAAGACCGGATTGATCTCGGCTTCAGTGAGGCGGTCGCCGAGCTGCGCAACCATGCGCGAGCAAGCGACGATCGCCTTCGCGAGCGCTTCGACATCGCATTTCGGCCGGCCGCGAAAACCGTCCAGTAACGGCCATGTGACGAGATCGCGCGCCATCGCTGAAGCTTCGACGAGGCTGAGGCCGCCCTCGGGGGGAAGCAGGCGCATCGTCGTGTCCTTGAATAGTTCTGCGGTGACGCCGCCCATTCCGAGCAGGATCGCGGTGCCCAGGGGATCGCGATGCATGCCGAGAATGATCTCGACGCCGCCTAACACCATTTCCTGAACCAGGAACCGTTCGGGTCGCTTCCCGGTCCTGGACTCGACCTCGTGAGCCATCGCCGTCAGGCGGGCGCCAATCGCATCAGCGGTCAGGTTGACCGCGACGCCGCCGACGTCGCTCTTGTGCGCGATCTCGCGCGAGAGAATCTTGAGCACGACCCGGCCGCCGAAGTCTCGCGCAGCCTGCTCCGCTTCGCCTGGCGTTGCGACCACCTTCTCCGCCACGATCGGAACGCCGAAGCGGGCGAAGAGTGCTTTCGCCTGCGCCTCATCCAGCGATCCCGCCGGGAAGTCGCTGACATCGGCCGTCGCCGCGATCGAGCCGGAGGTCTGGACCTCGTTTGGCATTCCGGCCTGCAAAAGCCCGTCGAGCGCAGCAGCGCAGCTCTCGGCGGAGGTGTACGCCGGGACGCCGCGCCGGGTGAGGACGGAGACCACGTCGGGCGCGTAGGGGCTCACATAGGCAATGACGGGCTTGTCGCTGAGCGGCAGGCAATCGTGGATGGCATCGGCCATCAGGGCCGGCGATCCCACGGCCGACGAGCCGGCAATGACGGCCAGCGCATCGTAGGAGGGACTGGCGAGCAGGATCTTGATTGCGGCGCGCAGCAGATCCGGTTGGAGACCGGCCAGGGTCACGTCGATCGGATTGCGATCGAGTGCGGCGTGCGATCCCGACTGCAATGCTCGCAATTGCGCGGCCGTTTCCGCATCGGGTGCGGGCGTCGTGAAGCCTGCGACGCCCAGACTGTCGGATACGATCGTGCCGGCGCCGCCGGTGGAGGTGAGGATCGCCACGCGCCTGCCGCGCAGCTTCCGTCCGGCCGCAAGCAGCGCAGGAATGTCGAGCAGGTCTTCGAACGTCCTCGCGCGGATCACGCCGAGCTGCCTGAACAGGGCGTCGTACATGCGGTCGGAGCCCGCGAGCGCGCCCGTGTGCGAGACCGCCGCCTTTGCGCCCGCCTCCGACCGCCCGATCTTGAAGGCAACAACGGACTTGCCGGCGCGCTGCGCCTTGAGAACCGCCTCGCGGAAGCGAGCCGGATTGCGGATCGCCTCGATGTAGAGCGCAATGACCTTGGTCGCACTGTCATCGGCCAGAAAGTCGATGAAGTCGGCGAGCTCGAGATCGGCCTCGTTGCTGGTCGACACCAGCTTGGACAGTCCAATGCCGCGCGCAGCGGCGCGCGACAGCAAGGCGCCCAAAATGCCGCCGCTTTGCGAGACGAGGCCAATGGGGCCCGCCGGAAAGTGATCCATCGCCAGCGCGCCGGACGCCGAAAGCACGATATTGTCCGTGAGATTGACGAGACCGATGGTGTTCGGCCCGAGCAGGCGCATGGATCCGGCGGCTTCCATCAGCTGCTTCTGGCGCGCGGCGCCTTCCGCCCCCGTCTCGGTGAAGCCGCTGGCGAGAACGATCGCCGCGGCAGCCCCGCGCTCGGACAAGTCGTGCACTGCGACGTGGGCGCGCTCGGCACCTAACAGGACAATGCCGACATCGGGCACATCAGGCAGCGAAGCGATGTCGGGATAGCAGACGAGACCGCCGATCTCTGCGACCTTCGGATTGACGGGATAGATCGCACCCGCAAAACCATGCTTCTGGAGATAGGCGACCGGCCGCCCCGACGTCTTGGTCGGGTCCGCGGATGCGCCGATGATCGCGACACTGCGCGGCCGGATCAGGCGTTCGATCGCATCCATGGCTCAATCCTTCGACGCGGATTGCGCGAGGAACGCCGTCACGGCGTCGCGATGCTCGGTGCTGGTGTAGCAGATCGCCTGCGCCTGGCTGCCGAGGCTGAAGATATCGTGCGCGGAATGCTCGAAGGTCTCGTTCAGGATCTTCTTGCCCAGCGCCAGCGCGGTGGGAGAGCCCTGCGCCAGCTCGGCCGCCCAGGCCTGCGCCGCCGGCAGAAGCTCGGCCGAGGCCACCTTGCGATCGACGATGCCGAGCGCGAGCGCTTCGTCGGCCTCGACGACGCGGCCGGTGAAGATCAGCTCTTTCGCCTTGGGAAGCCCGACCCGGCGCGGCAGGAAATACAGCCCGCCGCCATCGGGGATGAGGCCGCGCTTGATGTAGGACCAGGTGAATTTCGATCGCTCCGTTCCCATCACGAAGTCGCAGGCGAGCGCGGTGTCCGCACCAAGCCCCGCCGCGGCGCCGTTGACGGCGGCAATCGTCGGCTTCGGCAGGCCCAGCAGGAACGACTGCACGTGATGCACGCCCTGCTGACGGCTCCAGCCGTTGAACGCAACCTCGCCCTGCGGCGCGGCGAGCCGGCGCTTCATTCCGCTGATATCCCCCCCGGCACAGAAGGCGTTGCCACGCCCCGTCAGCACCAGGGCCCTGATGGCCTTGTCACGCGCAACGGTTTCGAGCGCGCCTGCGAATTCGGCGCGCATCTCGTCGCTCATGGCGTTGCGCCGTTCGGGACGGTTGAATGCAATGGTCGCGACGCCGTTCTCGACGGAAAATTCGATGAGCTGATAGGACATGGCAAGGCCCGTGGTTGGCGTGCGCGGCGGAAATATTCGCCTTGTTTCGAACGTATCGCGGCTTGCACCGCCCAGAACATCCCCCTATTCCACTTAGTGGAAATGCCGGGAGGGGGTGGATTTGGCACAGGTGCGCAGATATGCGGGCGGCGTCGACGGCAACCGGTCGCTCGAAAGGGGCATCGAGATCCTCAGGGCGTTCCGGCCCGGCGTCGACACGCTGGGCAACGGCGAGATCGCGGAGCGAACAGGATTGCCGCGATCGACGGTCAGCCGGCTGACACGCACGCTGGTCAATTCCGGGATGCTCGACGAAGTCCGCACCGAGCGAACCTACCGCCTTGCCGCGTCCGTCATCAGCATCGGCCACGCCATGCGGACGGGATCACCCCTGCTCAACGCGATCGGCCCGATGATGCGGGCGGAGTCGGCCAAGCGCCGGCTGAACGTCGGGCTGGCTGCAGCTGATAGGACCATGATGGTTTACCTGGAGTCGATCCGCTACAGCCCGCGCGCGGCGCTGCGCAACGTGGTCGCCGGCCAGCAGGTCCCGATGGAGCTGACGTCGCTCGGTCGCGCTTACCTCGCCGGCATTGCAGACACCGAGCGCGAGCGATTGCTGAGACTGTTCAAGCGGCGCAGCACTGCTGCCACCAAGGCGCTGCTTGCGGACGTCAGGACATCGATCCGCTCCGTCGAACGCGACGGCTATTGCGCGGTGTCGTGGCAGCCCGGCGTTCTCGCCGTCGCGACGCCCATCGTGCTGGAGGGGCTTCCGGTCTACGCACTCAACATGAGCCTGCAAAATGTCGACCGCTCCGACGCGCTGGCGAGCGAGATCGGTTCGTACCTCAACGCCTTTGCGGCCAAATGCAAGGAGGCGCTGGCGGGCCGGTGATGCCGCCATGGGAACGGCGGTCACACGCGGCGGTGGGCCTAGCCCGCTACGGCCGCGCCCACGCTCAAGGCGCAACGCAGAGCATCGCCGATTTCCAAGCTCTCGGATCCCGCCCTCACCAATTGACCCTGAGCGAGCCCATCCCAGTGTAGCTCTGGCCTGCGCTCGAGAACTCGCCGCTGAAGCGCGCGGACAGTTCCGACCAGCGGTTCAGGACCAGGCGCGAGCCGAGTTCGATCCGTGCCGAATCGCTCGCGGCACGCGCACCCTCGACGGTGAAGGCCGGGACCGGCATCGAGATCAACGATGCCGTGACGTCGCGGTTCGGCAAGAACTCGTGCACCCAGGCGAGGCTTCCGAACGGCATCCAGATCATGCCATTGCCGAGATCGAAGCGAGCGTCGAACTTGCTGCCAAGGAAGGTCGGCAGCGAGGAGACGCGGCGCGAGGCGTAGCTGAGGCCGAGTACGCCCGGACCAGCGCCGGTGACGCTGGTCTCGGTATAGCCCGCCTGCCACAGCTCTGCGGCCTGCAGCGCTGCGAACGGCGTGGCCGTGACCGTGCCGAAATCGTAGGTGCGGCCGACCTCAAGGCGTCCACCGAGCTGGTCGCTGCCGAACGAACCCTTGGCGACCTCGTCAGCGCCGATGCCGGTGATGGTGCGTGTCGTCGAATTGTTGAAATGGCCGTAGGCGAGTTGGCCCGAGAGGTAGGTCGCGCCGAAGCGTGCCATCGCATAGCCGCCGAGATGGGCGCCGTCGAGCCTGCCGGAGGTCAAGCGATCATCGACATTGAACGTCGCGCTGGAGCCGCCCGCGGCGATGCCGACCAGCAGATCGGGCCCGACGAGATGATCGACACCGACTGCGCCGCCCGCGGTGCGGCCGCTGAAGCCGGCGCTGCCGACCGTGGCATCGCCCGACAGCGACTGACCGGCGCCGAAGCCTGACGCCCAGGCGTGCCACTGCGGCTCGACCCGCGGCGGCGCCTTCAGAGCATTGAAGGCCGAGGTCACCGGGCGCTCCGAGGCGTAACCGAGCGCGCCCGAGCCCGCAGCATCGGCGCGATGGCCCGCGCGCCACGCATCCATCTGGCCGTCCATGGTCTGACCGAACAGGTTGCCGGCGGCAAAGGCGCTGTTTTGCGTGCCGCTGGTGCCCTCGCCGGAAAGCTGGTCGAGCACGCGGACCGAGCCAGCCTGCAACAGATTGGAATAGAACGTCGCGGCCGCACCGGTGAGCGACGGCGAATAGCCGGCTTCGAGCGCATTGCCGACCGCGCGCTGGTTCGCCGTTTCCCCCACAACCCCACCAAAGCCGGAGCGGGTCAAAGTCAGGTCGACGCTGGTGCTGTTGTAGGTGGCGACCGCGTTGTAGAACGCCGATGAAGTGGTGACCTGGTCAAACCGGCCGCTGAGCGGATTGGTCGCTGCGACGATGCCGCTGTAGAACGTGTTCGACGCATAGGTCCCTGGCTGGACCACCGCACGCAACGTGCCGCCGAGATTGGCGGTCGTGGCGACGAACGTGTCCGCAGCACCCGCCGCGTTCACCCGAAGCGCCAGGACGCCTGTCGCGGTCTGGTTGAACGTTCCTTGAAACAGGTGAGCGGTGCCCACCGGCGTGTTCGGGTCGGTAATGGTGACGAGCCCCGCGTTGGTGAACGTGTTCGTGTTGAAGACGTCGTTCACAAACAGCCGGCCGTCGATCGTTCCGTTGTTGGTCAGCGAGCTCTGGACCATGAGACCGATGATCGAGCCTCCGGCGGACGAAGAGATGATGGTGCCATCGTTGACGATCGTCTCGTTCATGCCGATGATCGAGAGCCCCGAAGTGCCACGGATCACACCTTTGTTGACGATGGCGTTGCCGTCGCCGGACACATCAACGCCGACCGAATTGTTGCCCAAGGCATTGATCGTACCCGTGTTGGTAAACGTGTTGCCTATGTACAGAAAGACTCCGACATTGTTGGTCGAAGCGCTGTTCCCAACCGTGACCGTTCCGGAATTGAAGACGGTGTTGCCGCTTCCGAAAATATTGATGCCGTTACTCGACGAGCCGGTCAGCGTGATCGTGCCGGTATTTGTGGCAACGCTCCCGTCACTCGAAAGGTCAAGACCGTATGTGTGGAAAGAACTCGAGGAAATGGTACCGTTGTTCGTCACCGTGTTTCCAACGCCATTCACTAGAATGGCGCTTGATTGCGCCCCGAGAGAGATCGAGCCGTTATTCGTCACGATGTTGCCGTCGCCCTCTCCCCGAATAGCGAAAGAGCTGTCGCCCGTCGTAATCGCGCCATTGTTTGTGACGGTGTTGTTCTGATTGAGCCAAATCCCGTTAACACCCGTGCCAAGCGCAATCGATGCGTCCGGCTGAACGGTCACGGCATAGCCATTCTGCGTGCCGTCGCCGAAACCGGCCGTGGCGGTGCCGCTGCAGGTAACGCTGGTGCCCGACTGATCGCACGCAGCGTGAGCCGGGGCGGTCACCCACGTGAAAGCCGCGGGCGCTAGCACCCAAATCAATTTCCGAAACATCAACCCCTCGAGAGATTTTGCGCAGAGAACGAAACCCTAGGGGGACGCGATTGCACCGTCGTCGCGGATTGCGAACTTTGCGATGCGCTTTCGCGACCACCTGGCGCAGCGACATCGAAAAGCTGCCGAATGTGCTTCGGTTGCAACAGAGGCGTGACCTCGACACCGGCCGCCGGCCTACTCGTCCCGGTTCAACGCGACAGAGCGCAAGGCGCCTGGCGTCGTTCCGAACTCTCTCTGGAACAGGCGATGGAAGTGAGAGACGGTGGAGAAGCCGCATTCCAGGGCTATGTCGGTGACATTGAGACGCCGATAGCGCGGCGAGATGAGCATATCCCGCGCGCGGTTGAGCCGGCGGCGCGTCACTTCCTCGGTAAAAGATGTTCCCATCTCGGCCAGCAGGCGTTGCACATAGCGGGGGGTGATCCCGAGCCGGCGCCCGAGCACGGGCAGCGAGAAATCGGCCTCCGCGGCATGTTGCTCCAATGCACGATAGATCGCGGCCATGCGTCCGGCGCGCAAACCGTCATGCTCCTGGCTGGTGTGCGCGGCCGCTGGTTCGACGGCGGCGGCAATGAAGTCGGCAATGTGCCTTGACGCAAATCGAAGCGCCAATGGTCCCGCCGGCTCCTGCGGAGACAGCAGCACCGAGACATATGCGTTCATCAGCGCCATTGCCGTTGATCGGGCGGGCGCACGCAGCATGAAGCGATCGTTTAACTCCGGTAGAAGCGCGGCCACGTGCGCACGCGGCGCCTGGATCGCAAGCAGATTGCAGTTTGCGTGGTCGACCCTGATCCAGGACGGCGCACATTGTTCGATCAGGACCGGGTCGCCGGCATCGAGGTCAATGGCAACGCCCTTCTGCTCGATGCAAATCCGACGCGTGCCGGAATTGCAGAGCAGCACGACATTGTCGGTATTCTCGGCCGCGACCTCGCGCGCCGACCGCGCTATCGTCTTGACCGTTCCATAGATCGTACCAACAGACGTTTTGTCGATCACTGCGATCTTGAGCTGGCCCTGGAAGGGCCGGTTGGCCGCCGGGTCGGCGTTCAGCCGCACGTACCCCGACGACAGGGTCGAAATCCAAAGGTCCTTCCGTGACCTTTCCTCACCCGCCAAGGCAGAGGAGTCGAAAATGATCCTTTGCAAGGCTTACTCCTGGTCGTCTGGCTGACAATCCACGGCCAAGAGACACCCATATCCTCCATGACGATCAGACGTGCCGATCGTCGGCCGACGGCGGCTGCCCGGCTGGTGCGCCGAGGAGCATCTCTCGAGAAGGAAAAGCCTCTCTGGGCGCACCCTCAATATTTTGCGACCGCGGCATTGCCAAAACGATAGTTTATGCCGACGCGCACGATGTCGTCGGTGAGGCGACTGCTTGCTTGCAATGTGCCGACGAATGGCAGGATGGCGACCTGGGTGAGGCCGCTGCTAATCGAGCCAAAATCGAGGTGAAGGTACTCGATCTTGCCGGTCCATCCGCCGACAAGGGCGGATTCGAATCCGGCACCAGCCACCCATCCCAACTTGGCTTGACCGAAATTGCTGGTGACCGAGCCACCCGGGTTAGGCGTACACGGCGCCAGACAGACTTGCGGTGCGACAGTCAAGGTAGTGCTAGCGTCTATCTCCCCAAAAGCAAGTCCGCCCGTCACATAGAACAACGACCGGTCCGATGGCATAAACCCGATTCGTCCGCGCAAGGTGCCGAACCAGGGAAGCGATTGTGAATGGTTGATCGGCGCTTTGGTCACTGTCGGTGGCGGCGGCACGCAGGGCGCAAGACATTGATTCAGCGAGGTAAGCGAAACGATGGACTGTCCCTTACCCTGCTGGCCGGTAGCCTGGACGTCGGTCTCGACACCGAAGACCAGCCGATTGACCTGCAGATTGTATCCGGCCTGCAACCCGCCAAGCCCGCCGCTAATGCGTCCCGACGTGGAGTTCACGACGGCCGTGTCGAAACGGCTGCGCGGATCGAAGCTGGCGTCAACGCTTGAACGACCCCAGCCTCCGCCAGCATTTACACCGGCATAGAAGCCCGTCCAGTCGTAGACTGCCTCATACGCAGTCGCCTTGACTGGGAAATCCGCGGCGGAAGCCGCTTGCGTCAACACAAGACCAAGCGTAACTGCCCAAATAAGTCTTCCGGTGATAGTCATCGCCCCTCTGCCGATGCGCGCGTCTGAAAAAGGAGCTTTACTGGGGGCGGGGCACGCTGGCTTGGAATATGCGCTACACCGACTAGGACTGATCGCTACAATCTTCGCGATTGCAAATCACTGTGGTCGCCTTGCCACATGAGCCGGCGCGTTGATCCGATGGCATGGTCGCATCCGGCCGTGTTTGAAATCCAGGCGCTTCCGATTGCAAGCCACCATCAAAGGCCTTTGAACGCCGCGCAATTTCCTGCGACAAATGGGCGCCGGGATATCTCACTCTCAATGGAGCGATCGTTGGTTATTGGCGACGAATTGATTGCGTTGGAGCTTTCCAGCTCGGCGTTCGCCGAACGAGACAGGACCGAAGCTTTTCACGAGGTCTATGGCCGCGAAATTCTGAAGCTGGATATCGAACCTCTGCCCGAGACGACGCTCCAGGTCGATATGAACCTGCGCGCTTTGCCCGGAATGTCCGTAGCCATGGCGAGCGTTTCTCCGATCGTCTGTCGCCATACCACGTCGATGATCGACAACGATGATCCGGTGATAGTGCTTAATCTCGAGGGGACTGCGACCTACAGGCAGAACGGCCATGAGACACGTCTCGGTCCCGGCGATGCGATGCTCACCACCAATGGCCTACCGGGGACATCGATTAGTCACGGCGCGAACCGTGTGATCAACTGGCGCATCAGCCGCACGCTGATCGCGCCGCTGGTAAAGAATTTTGATCAAGCCGTGGGAAAACCTCTCGATAGGCACAATCCAGCACTTGCTTTCTTCCTGGATTACCTCGGCATAGTCAATGAGAGGCAGACGCTCGCTAAGCCGGAAATGCGGCGGGCCGTGGTGACCCATATGCTCGATCTAGGCGCCCTCTTGCTCGGCGCGACTCCCGATGCGGCTGAAATGGCCGACTTGCGCGGCGTTGCAGCGGCCCGCATGCGGAGCATAAAGGCGCATATCCGCGCCCAGGCAGGTACCCCTGATTTCAGCCTGGCTGCCGTCGCCGCGAAGCAGGGCATCTCGAAGTCCTACGTCCGCAGGCTCTTCGAGGTCGAAGGCACGAGTTTTACGGAATTCGTTCTGAATCATCGACTCGCCTTGACCTACAAGATGCTGACAGACCCCAACCTTGCAGGCCGATCAATCAGTGAGATCGCACATCAATCCGGCTTCAACGACATCTCGTACTTCAATCGCACCTTTCGCCGCGTCTACGGCGTGCCACCGTCGGAGATCCGCGTACGCAAGTGACCAACCGGACCTGTCGGTGTTGCCCGTCTCGTGACCGCCCCAGAAATCTGACGACTAACTTGGCGCTACGGCCGACCCGTATTGAACGGACGCAGTCCGACGCTCCATCCAGCTGAGCTGCGGGCCGCATGCGGCCGCAATGTCACGCGGCGCCGTTACAGTTTTCCATAGACTCGCGCGGCGACCGCCTTCAGGCGCTCGACCGAGCCGGATTCGGGATGCGGCTTGACCGGTGCGAACAGGATCGAAGCCTGCCTGCCGTTCTTCCAGACATAGATGTTGACGGCACTGCCGTTGCCCTTGGTGCAGGAATGCTCGCCGAACGCTTCACCGCCGAGCTCGGGTATCGCCACGTGCTTGCAGGGGCCCGCGCGTTTCATCATGCCGATCGCCGTGTCGCGCGAGGTCGCGATCACCGCGGCGGTCATGGTGTTGGCCTCGCGATCGAACATCATGCAGCTGCCCGCGCCGGTCCGCTGCACCGTCAGCGTGCTCTTGTCGAGAAAGCCATCGGCATCCGCGGCCGTGAGCCACTCGCAATCGCCGAACCGCTCGCTGCTCTTGCTCACATTGGCGATGGCAACGCGCGCTGTTTCGGTGAGCGGTCCGAGCAGCGCGTCGTCGGCACGGCGACCGGTCGGATAGACGCTGATCTGCAGGATGGTATCGCCGGACAAGGCGACGACCGAAGCCTCCTGGCGCTCTGCCCCGGCGGCGCTTGTCCCGCCCTGGCCTTCGTCGCCGATCCCCGCGACTGCGTTAAGCTGCATGCGCTCGCCGAGCGTCTTGACGAAGGTCGCGTACAATTCCCTAGCGCGGTCCTTGTCAGGATTGCGGAACACGGTCAGCATCATCGTGTCGCCGCGCCCGGCCTGGTAGATGCAGCCGCGGCCGTCCTGATTTGAAATCAGCGACCATTTGAGCGCCGGCATCGCGCCGGCGAGCTCCCGGGCGCTGATGAACGTGCAGGTCTCTGCCGCGCGCGCGGGAAGCACCGGAACGGCTGCGAATGCAAGGAACAGGACGAGGCAGGAGAACAGACGATCGATAAGAGGCATGGGAGTACTAACTACCGCAAATGGCGCGCCATGGTCGATGACGATGGGCACTACTCTTTCGCCGTGGCACCATGATGAATCTTGCGGGTTCGCGTACGGCTATCCCGCCGCGACGAAGCTTACCCGGGGCTTCGCACGTAGAGCGAGATGAACCGGTCGATCATCGGGTTGATCTGCTCCGGCACTTCCAGCGACAGGAAATGCCCGGAGCCGACGGCCTTGGCCGTGACCAGTTGCGGGCACAGCGCCGCAAAACGATCCAGATCCGCGAGCCTATGGGCCGCCTCGATGTAGAGCACCGGGACCCGGCACGCCTGGGCGCACTCACGCGCCCGATGCACATCCCAGGGGAACAGGCTTGTAAACGTGGACACCAGCACATGCTGCGGCGTCGCCAGAAAGGTCTGTTCGACATGGGCGCGGCATCTGTCGGTCGGCAGACAGGAGTCCGCCACGATCTTCCGCGCCTCGTCCGCAAAATTCGCGCCCTTCAAGCCCTCCAGATACCCGGCGAACACCGTCCCTGCCGAGGCAGGGAAGAGCACCCCTGAATCGAGCAGCACCAGGCCTGCAGGAAAGTCCGGATAGCGGGCGGCGATTTCGAGCGCCATGTTGCCACCCATGCTTTGACCCACGATGACCGGCTTGGTGATCTGCTGTCGGTTGCACAGAAAGACCAGATCTTCGGCGAAGCCTTCGATCGAATACGCCTGTTGCGGCTTGTCGCTCTCACCATGTCCCCGCAGCTCGGCATTCAACGCCCGACCTTGACGGGCGAAATATTCCATCTGCGGCGCGAAATGCGTGCGATCCCCGCCGAGGCCATGGACGAACAGGAATTGAAGCGGTCCCGCCCCGGCGATGTCGAAGGACAGCTGGATGCCGTCATGCGCGAGTTTCATGGGCCATCCCCGTATTCACCGACATGTCCAGGCGTCTCTGGCGAGTACCTAGTCTAAGTGACGCGCCACGGCTGATAAAGATGGGCACTACTCTTTCGCCGTGGCACTATGATGTCACCCCCCACGGGACCTCTACCGACGGCGGGCGCGGGGCGTCAGCTTGAAACTTTGAGAGGCGATAATGGACATGGTTGTTGTCGTCGATATGCAAGTTGGGTTGTTAGACGGAGCGCCCAAGCGCGATTTGTACGGGGTGATCGAGCGCATCAATATGGTCACGGAAATGGTCCGCGGGCGATCTGGCAGGGTCGTATGGATTCGGCACTGCGGCAAACGAGGGGATGGCTTCGAGCGAGGCGCCAAAGGCTGGGAATTCCTTCCGGAGTTGGTTCGCAAGCAAGACGACATTGTTATTGAGAAGACGCTGAACGATCCGTTCGTAGGAACTCCTCTCAAAGAGACCTTGGCTCAGCTCGCACCCGACCGCATACTTGTCGCAGGTTGGGCTACCGACTTCTGCGTCGATGCGACAGTCCGGTCCGCTATCTCGCTTGGTCATGATGTCGTTGTGGTCGCCGATGGTCATACTCTTAGCGACCGACCTCACCTCGGCGCCTCAGCAGTCATCGAGCATCATAACTGGGTGTGGAGCGGTCTTCTCACCAACCGGTCAATTCGTGTTGCAACCACGGATCAGTTGATCAGTGAAAGTCCGACACTTGAACCTCTGCGGTAGACGACCATTAGGACGGCTAGATAAGGGCGACGGTGTCGCACCGGGCCATCGGGGGCGTAAATGTTTGTCGGCACATTACTGCAGCGGCACCGCATGAAGTAGCCTCGTGCGGCTCGACCCGAGAAAGCATTTACACAATTGAAATTCCTCGTCATTTTGCAGGGCACCCAACGGCGCGATGGTCGTTGGCACCGGTTTTCCGCCCGCAAAGCGCGCCTCACAACTCCGCGCGCCATGACGGCCGCGGAGTGCTAATATCGTCGAGCCGCAAGACCGACGATTTCGCCAAGGCGATTGAAACGCGGTCAACAAGATGCGCTCGAAGAGGCGCACTCCAAGAACAACGCCCGACCGTAATTGCGGTTCGTCGGCTGGGACATGGAGGACGCTATGGCATGGCGCGACGACAAGGCCCGGGCAACCCTGATCCGCGAGGCAGCCGGAAGCGTGCAGCCGGGAAAGGCCCCCCCAAGCTTTGCGGAGCTTCTGTTCGCCTTCACCAATGTCGAGGATCTCGCCAGTCACGATGCCTCCTCGCTTGCCTTCCTGGCCGAGCAAGCCTGGGAGCATGTGCAGCGGCGTACGGCGGGGCGTGCCGATATCCGCGTCGTCAATCCGCTGATGCCGGACGGGCGCGAGATCTCCGTGCTCGAAATCCTCAACGACAACATGCCCTTCCTGTTCGATTCCACCATGGCGGAGCTCACCGAGCAGGGCATCGAAGTCACTCTCGTTGCTCACCCCATCATCGCGGTGGAGCGCGATGACCAGGGCAAGCTCCTGCGCTTCTACGGCGAGGCACTGCCGGAAGGGGCAAAGGGCGCGCGCGAGAGCCTGATTCACCTCCACATCACCCGCCTGGACGCCGACGCGGACCGCGAGAGGCTGATTGACGGCCTCACCAGGGCGTTGGGCGACGTGCGCGCCTGCGTCGCGGACTGGCGCGCCATGCGCGACCGCGTCGAGGACGCGGTCAAGACGTTCTCGTCCAATCCGCCGCCGCTGCCGATCGACGAGGTCGCCGAGGCCAACCAGTTCCTGCAATGGCTGTGCGCGGACAATTTCACCTTTCTCGGCGTGCGCGAATATCGCTTCTCGCCCGGCCGCGATGCGTCGGACGACATCGCGACCGCGGAGGGCCTCGGCATCCTCCGCGATCCCGACGTAAAGGTCCTGCGCCGCGGCAGCGAAATGGTGGTGATGACGTCGGAGATTCGCGAGTTCATGCGCGAGCCGACCCTGCTCATCGTCATCAAGGCCAATGTGAGCAGCCGCGTCCATCGCCGCATCCGGATGGATTATGTCGGCATCAAGCTCTATACGCCCGACGGCCGGCTCGAGGGTGAATTGCGCGTCGTCGGCCTGTTCACCTCGGGTGCCTATACGCGCTCGGCACGACAGATCCCCTATGTTCGCCACAAGGTATCGCGGGTGCTCCAGCGCGCCGGCTTCGACCCGAACAGCCATTCCGGCAAAGCTCTCCAGCATATTCTCGAGGAATATCCGCGCGACGAGCTGTTCCAGATCGACGTCGATACCCTCTTCGATTTCGTCATGGAGATCCTGATCCTCTATGAGCGCCCCCGCGTCCGGGCGCTGGCGCGGGTCGACAAGTTCGACCGCTTCGTTTCCATCCTCGTGTTCATTCCGCGCGACAAATACGACACCGACGTGCGCATGCGCGTCGGCGCCTTCCTGTCGCAGAGCTACAAGGGGACACTGTCGGCCTCCTACGTGTCCTTCCCCGAAGGAGCATTGGCGCGCGTCCACTACATCATCGGACGCTATGAAGGTAAGACTCCCGCCGTCGAGCGCGCTACGCTGGAAGCCGGGATCAGCGCCATTGCCGCGACCTGGGCCGACAAGCTGAAGGCCGCGCTGGCTGCGTCGACCGACGGCATGCGGGCGCGCATGCTCGCAAATCGCTACGCTCAAGCCTTCAGCGGCGGCTATACCGAGGCTTCCACGGCAGAACAGGCGATCGCCGATATCGCCACCGTCGAGAGGCTCACGCCAGCCCGCCCGGTGACGATTTCGGTTCACCGCTTCGAGGAGGACGATCCCAGGCGCTTCGGCCTGAAGGTGTTTTCGGATGCCGCGCCGCTGTCGCTGTCCTACCGCGTGCCGGTGATCGAAAATCACGGCCTGCGCGTGGTCAACGAACGCACCTATCAGATCGTGCCCGGCAACAGGCCCGAGCCGGTCTGGCTGCACGACATGACGATCGAGACCAGCGACGGCCAGCCGATCGAGATCAGCCGGGACTTCAGCCATCGCCTGGAGGCCTCGATCATGGCGGTGGTCACCGATCGCGCCGAATCCGACGGGTACAATGCCTTGATCCTGCGCACGGCCCTGGGCTGGCGGGAAGTCTCGACCATCCGGGCGCTGTCGCGTTATTTGCACCAGATCCGCGCACCCTTCACCCAGGACTATATGTGGGAGACCTTGCGCAAGAACGCCGCGATCACGGCCAACCTCGTCGCGCTGTTCCAGGCCCGCAGCGATCCGCGCCTCGTCCTGACCGATCGCGAGCGTTCGGCACGCGAGATAATTCTCCTTGCCGAGATCGAGGAGCAGCTCAAATCCGTCGCCTCGCTCGATGAAGACCGCATCCTGCGCCGTTTCACCAATCTGGTGCAGTCGACCATCCGCAGCAATTTGTGGCAGGTTGGCCCGGACGGACATCCGCGCCCGGTGATCTCCTTCAAGTTCGACGCGCGCAAGATCGAGGATCTGCCCCCTCCCCGACCGCTCTACGAGATCTTCGTCTACTCACCGCGTGTCGAAGGCATTCACCTGCGCTTCGGCAAGGTCGCGCGCGGCGGCCTGCGCTGGTCCGACCGGCCGCAGGATTTCCGCACCGAGATCCTCGGCCTCGTGAAAGCGCAGCAAGTCAAGAACGCCGTGATCGTGCCGGTCGGCGCCAAGGGCGGCTTCGTGCCCAAGCGCCTGCCGCCGCCCTCCGATCGCGAGGCGTGGCTCGCGGAGGGCACCGAGGCCTATCGCATCTTCGTGCGCTCGCTGCTCGAACTCACCGACAATCTCGACGGCGACATCGTGGTGCCGCCCGACTTGACCGTGCGGCATGACGGCGACGATCCCTATCTGGTCGTCGCCGCCGACAAGGGCACCGCCACCTTCTCCGACGTCGCCAACGCGATCTCGGCCGAGAAGGACCATTGGCTCGGCGATGCCTTCGCCTCCGGCGGCAGCCAGGGCTACGACCACAAGAAGATGGGGATCACGGCGCGCGGCGCCTGGGAGGCGGTCAAGCGCCACTTCCGCGAGCTCGGCACCGACATTCAGACCATGCCTTTCACCGTGGTCGGCGTCGGCGACATGTCGGGCGACGTCTTCGGCAACGGCATGCTGCTCTCGCCGGCGACGAGGCTCGTTGCGGCGTTCGATCACCGCGACATCTTCATCGATCCCTCCCCCGACCCGGCGATCAGCTTCACTGAGCGCAAGCGCCTGTTCGACCTGCCGCGATCGAGCTGGCAGGACTACGACAAATCTCTGATCTCGGAAGGAGGCGGCGTGTTCTCGCGCTCGCTCAAGGCGATTCCGCTCGCCCCGGAAGTGCGCACCCTGCTCGATCTCGACAAGGAGCAGGCAACGCCCTTCGAGGTGATGACGGCAATCCTGAAGGCGCGCGCGGACCTCTTGTGGTTCGGCGGCATCGGCACCTATGTCCGGGCCTCGGCGGAGAGCGACGATCAGGCCGGCGACCGCGCCAATGATCCGATCCGCATCAGCGGGACCGACGTTCGCGCCAGGGTGATCGGCGAAGGCGCCAATCTCGGCCTCACCCAGCGCGGGCGCATCGAAGCGGCGCAGAAGGGCGTCAAGCTCAACACCGATGCGATCGACAATTCGGCCGGCGTGAATACGTCCGACGTCGAGGTCAACATCAAGATCGCATTGGCGCGCCCCGAGCGCGAGGGACGCCTCAGCCCGGTTGACCGCAACACCCTGCTTGCCGCGATGACCGACGAAGTCGGTGCGCTGGTCCTGCGCAACAACTATCTGCAGACGCTGGCGCTCTCGCTCGCCGAACGCAAGGGCATGGCCGAGACCGGCTTCCTCACGCGCCTGATGCAGTCGCTCGAGCAGCGCAGCCTGCTCAGCCGCGCCGTCGAATTCCTGCCTGACGACGCCGCGATCGCCGAACGGACCAGGCGCGGGCAGTCCCTGACACGGCCCGAGCTCGCGGTGTTGCTCGCCTACGCCAAGCTGACGCTCTACAGTGACCTGCTCGAAACCGGCGTGCCTGACGATCCTTATCTCGCCCGCAGACTGTCCCTGTATTTTCCGCGCGAGGTTCTCGACAAATTCCCGGCCGCGGTCGAGCTCCATCGACTCCGACGCGAGATCATCGCGACCAGTCTCGTCAATGCCGTGATCAACCGCGGGGGCCCGGCCTGCATCGTACGCCTGACCGACGAGACCGACGCCGATATCTCGACCATCGTCATGGCCCAGGTGGCGGTGGATGCGATCTACGAGCTCAGGCGACTCAATGACGCGATCGACGCGCTCGACAATCGAATCGACGGGCAGTTGCAGCTCAGCCTCTACGCGGCGATCCAGGATCTCCTGCTCTCCCGCATGGTCTGGTATGTGCGCAATGTCGATTTTGGGGATGGCTTGGGCGCGGTCATTGCCCGGTTTGGCCCTGCGGTCCGCGAGATCGCGGCCTCGCTCGACACGGCCCTTCCAGCGGACATGCAGGCCGCACGCAGCAAGCGCCGGCAGGACCTGACCGATGCCGGCGTCCCGTCCGGCCTCGCCGGCGAACTGGCCGATCTCGATGCCCTGGTCCCGGCGCCTGACATCGTAACGGTGGCCGAGCGCACCAGCCGCAGCATCGGTGATGCCGCCGCGACGTTCTTTGCCGCCGAGGCCAATTTCCGTCTCGACCGCATCACCGCCGCTGCGCGCAACGTGCCGGCCAGCGATCATTTCGAACGCCTCGCCATCGACCGCGCCGTCGACCTGATCGCGGCTGCCGAAAGACGCCTGGCCGCAGATATGCTGACGATCGGCCAATCCGGTCAGCAGGCGGCGGAGACCTGGCTTGCAGCTCATCCCGAGGCGACGCGTATCCGTCGTGCCGTCGAGGAGATTGCCGCCGGCGGCCTGACGCTCGCCAAGCTGATGGTGGCGGCGAACCTGCTGGGGGACCTGGTCAAAGCCTGAGGGCGTGCGAGACAGCGATGAGCGACGTGCAATGCTAGCGCAAGACGGAGGAATCCGATGATGATCCACGCGACTTGCCATACCGCCGATAACATCCTCTGTCTCGAGTTCGATGCCACGCCCTGGTTCAGCGAGGCTGACGGTCCGAGCATTGTCGATCTGGCCCAACGCGGCTGGGCCAGCCCGGCGATTGCGGACTCCCTCGAACGCCGACGAGGATACGAGGGCCTGCATGAACTGGTCGAGTATGCGGCGAAACGCCTGCAACCCGACACCATCGAGGATCCAGCCTGGGAAACCTTCGAGTGTGTCGTCGACGGACCGGAGGCCATAGCCTGGCTCGAGAAACCGGCCAGACGTTGCGGCAAGAATTCCGATCCAAGGCCGCGGTCGGCCCTGAGCAATTCCCGCTTTTGCAGAGATGCTCGAAGGCTGATAGAGCCATCCCGGCAACGCTTTGGAGCTGACTTACCAAGTCATCCTAATCGGTCAGAGTTGCTTGCGATCAGGCCATTTTGGACTTTACGATCGCCAAGTCCGCTATTCTCACAGGGCAATCGGTGAGCAACCTTCCAAGCTTCAAGTATCACCCGGACCCTGTCGCGACCGGCAGCGTTCAGAAATCTGACGTCCAGTGCATATGTTGCGGGCAAGCACGAGGGTATGTCTACATTGGCCCGGTGTACGCAGCAGAAGAACTATGTGAAAGCCTATGTCCGTGGTGTGTCGCCGATGGATCGGCACATGGAAAACATGGTGCGAGCTTCACTGACGAGTCGGGGGCCGGTGCGCGACAGGCAGCGCACCTCCGTCGTTGCGGCAATCAAGCCTCATCTCATCGCTTGGCGTTCCGCATCTTGCTCGCGCCCCTGAGCGGGGTCGCCGGCGGGGAAGCCGGATTCGCCCAGCCTGACATCTGCAGACAGGTCAGCAGATCGACATAGCTTTGGATTCCATCTGCCGAAGCCTCGCCTTCGCAACTCTCACGCGCGGGCCCCGGAACAGTCAGCCAGGCCGAACCGAGCTGTTGCTGCGCCAGTGTCTCGTCACGCATGCATTCGCCGGCATCCTGCGCCAGGGCGAGCCCTGACGCTTTGTCGTCAGCGGAAACATCCCTGCAGAGGGCTTCCACGTTGAATATGGGCACTCGGTCTGAAATCGGGATCGCGGGCTGGCCAAGAAGCAATAGTGCCAACAGTGCTGCTTTCATGAGACCCTCCCTTAAATCGGGTTGGACGGGGCAGCTTGGGCGAGGCTAGGCTTGGTTTGTTTCCGGCTGGCTTCGCCCGTCCGGCAAAAGGTTTCGTCCTTGCCCGGCAGCGCTTTGTGAGCTTCCCGATGAATGCGGGTCGCGGCGATGCCGAGCCTGTCCGGCACACCCATTCGCACCAAGGGATGGGGAGATATCACCGCCAAAGGACGGAAAATGGCGCGCCCGGAACGATTCGAACGTCCGACCCTCAGATTCGTAGTCTGATGCTCTATCCAGCTGAGCTACGGGCGCGTTTTTCGCTGATGGTGCGGGCTTTAGCCCACACGCAGCCTCCGGACAGCGCCGGAGGGGTGCGAAAGAGCGCTCTGACTAACCGCTCTTGTCCCGATTGGCAAGGTCCGGGTTGGGGAGATTTTGCAGGGAGATGACGATCTCCACCCGGTCATTCCGGGGCTCGCGAAGCGAGAACCCGGAATCTCGCGCCCAAAACCTCTGGATTCCGGGTTCGGCGCTTTGCGCCGCCCCGGAATGACAGGTTCACTCGGCCTCTGGCCGACCTACGCCCTCTGCCGCTCGTTGCGAACGGAGAGGAGTTCCACGGGGCGGTCGGGGATGACGATCCGGAAGGTGGCGCCGATGGTGCCTTCGACGAGGTGAATGTCGCCGCCATGGGCGCGGACCAGCTCGGCGGCGATCGCCAGGCCGAGACCGCTGCCGCCGGGGCGGCCGGAGGTCTGGAACGCCTCGAACAGATGCTCGCGGGTCTTCTGAGGCACGCCGGGGCCGGTATCGGAGACCTCCAAAATCGCGACGGCGCCTTCGCGCTTTCCCGTGATCCGGATCTGCTGCGCGCCGCCATCGCCCGAGGAATGGCTTTCCAGCGCCTGGGCGGCGTTGCGGACGAGGTTGAGCAGCACGCGGAACAGCTGATCGGGATCGGCATCGATGGCGAGCCCGCGCTCGATCGCGGCGACCCAGGCGATCGAGGCGTCGCTGGCAAGCCCCGCCGTCTCGCGCACCTCGAGCACCACGGGCTCGATCAGGATCATGCGGCGGTCGGGCGCGGCCTCCTGGGCGCGGCCATAAGAAAGTGTCGACTGGCAGAAGGCGATGGCGCGCTCGAGCGAGCGCACCAGCTTCGGCGCAAAGCGCTGCACCCGCGGATCGGGCACGCTGGCGAGCTGGTCGGACAGCAGCTGCGCGGAGGCGAGCAGATTGCGCAGATCGTGATTGATCTTGGACACGGCGAGACCGAGCGCGGCGAGCCGGCTCTTCTGATTCAGCATCGACATCAGATCGCGCTGCATGTCCGACAATTCGCGTTCTGCGACGCCGATCTCGTCGCTGCGCTGGCTCGGCACGATGATGCGCGCCGAGCTCTCCGGGTTCTCGTGGAAGCCGACCAGGCTCGCGGTCAGCCGCCGCATCGGCCGCACGAACAGATAATGGAGCGCGAGATAGACGAGACCCGCGGTCAGGACGCCGATGATCAGCGCCACCACCACGACGTTGCGGGAGAAGCGGTACATCGACTGCCGCAGCGGCAATTCGTCGGTCACGATCTCGACGAATTGGGCATTGCCGACGCCGGGCCCGACGATGCGGATCGGCTGGTTGCCGGTCTCCAGCATCATCTGGAACGAGCCGGTGATCGCTTCCCACACGCTCATGTCGCGCAGGTCGACGTCATGCTCGATCGTGGTAGGCAAATTGTCGCTGGCGAGCAGACGGCGCTGCTGGCCCATCTTGATGGCAACGGCGCGGGCATTGATGCTCTTCAGGATCTCGCGCGAGAGCGAATCGGGGACCATGCCGAGCGGAGCCGCATCCAGCACCAGTGCTGCCGTGTTGGCCGCCGCGACGCGGTCGTTGAGGCGGTTGACCCAGAAGTTGGCGATGGCTGGCACGTAGAGCAGGATGGCCGCGATCATCACCAGGGGCACAGTGAGCAGCAGCAGCTTGCCCGACAGCCCAAGCCCGGCAGGCCCCCGCGGCCGCGTCGCCGCCGGGTCCCGCTGATCCGCATCCTGGATCGGCTGGAGGTCTGTCGCTGCCACGAAATTCGTCCTCGCTGCCTTGCCGAGTGAACAACTTGCTTGGTGAACGATCTGGCTGAGGAAGGATGCGGTCCGCCCCCCGCCCGGTCAAATTACAGATCGCTAATCTGCCAAGGTGGGATGTAATCACGGACGCGGCGAGTCGCTACCTCAAGGGTTAAAAACCCCGCACAAACAGCGATATTCACCGGAACAGCGCGCTCTTGCGGCGTTGACGAAAACAAGACGCTCCCTTATAAGCCGCGCAAATTGTCCGCGATGACCCGGTGTGACGCCGGGAGCGGCTCTCTTGGGGCCGAAAAAGGCCCGTTTTGGGCCGCATCTTCCGGACTTTACCATCAATTCTACAGGCAAATTGCCCGGTCAGCGGAGAAAAACCCGTGAAGCGGACTTATCAACCCAGCAAACTGGTGCGCAAGCGCCGTCACGGTTTCCGTGCCCGTCTCGCCACTGCCGGCGGCCGCAAGGTCCTCGCCGCCCGCCGCGCCCGCGGCCGCAAGCGTCTGAGCGCCTGAGCCGGACCCCCATTTTTGGGATTTCATCATGGATCGGCTGAGGCAGCGGGCGGATTTCCTCGCCGTTGCCAATGGCGCGCGGGCGAATAGTCCCGCGTTCGTCCTGCAAAGCCGCCGCCGCGACGATTCTGGCCCGATCCGGGTCGGCTTCACCGTCACCAAAAAGAACGGCAACGCCCCCGAGCGCAATCGCATCCGGCGCCGACTTCGCGAATTGGTGAAGCGGCTCGATCCGGTGTCGATGCAGCCCCATCATGATTATGTACTGGTCGGCCGAAGGGACGCGCTCTCGCGCGACTTCGCCACCATGCTCGACGATCTGCGCATAGCGTTCACGAAGCCCGCGCGGCATACGGCCAGGGGATCCGACAAGGGATCCGACAAGGGATCTGCGAAGCGGCGCGGCGAAAAGCCGGGCGCTGCCCCTGCCAGCCGCAAACCGGATTGATGACGAGACATTAGAGATGACCGACAATCGCAATACCATCCTCGCCGTCATTCTGTCGGGCCTCGTCCTGATTGCCTGGCAATATTTCTACAACGTCCCGCAGATGGAGAAGCAGCGCGCCCAGCAGCAGGTGCAGGCCGAGCTCCAGAAGAACACGCCGCAGCCGACCGCCTCGGCAACGCCGGGCGCGACACCGCAGGCCGGCAATGCGCCCGCGCCTGCCGCGGCGCCGGGCAACCAGCAGGCCCAGCCGGTCGTTGCCCGCAGCGCCGCGATCGAAGCCAGCCCGCGCGTGAAGATCGACACGCCGCGGCTTTCCGGCAGCGTCTCGCTGAAGGGCGGCCGCATCGACGACCTCGCGCTGGTGCAATATCGCGAGACGGTCGACCCGAAATCGCCGCCGATCATCCTCTATTCGCCCTCGGGCACGGCCGAACCCTATTACGCCGAGTTCGGCTGGGTGGCCGCCACGGGCGTGACCGCGAAGATGCCGGATGCCCAGACCATCTGGCAGCAGGACGGCAGCGGCAGCCTGACGCCGACGACGCCGGTGGTGCTGAAATGGGACAATGGCGAGGGCCTCACCTTCCGCCGCACCATCTCGGTCGACGACCACTACCTCTTCACCATCAAGGACGAGGTGAGCAATGTCGGCAACGCGCCGGTTACGCTCTATCCGTTCGCGCTGATCTCGCGCCACGGCACGCCGCAGGTCTCGGGCTATTACATCCTGCATGAAGGCCTGATCGGCTATCTCGATGGCCTGCAGGAATATGCCTACAAAAAAATCGACGAAGCCAAGACGGTGAACTTCAAGGCCACCAATGGCTGGCTCGGCATCACCGACAAGTACTGGGCTTCGGCGCTGCTGCCGGACACCAATGCGCAGCTGCAGGCGCGCTTCTCGTCGAACCCGACCGGCAACGTCCACACCTACCAGACCGACTATCTGCTCGATCCCGTCACCGTCGCGATCGGCGGCACAGCCACCGCGAACGCGCGGCTGTTCGCTGGCGCCAAGGAAGCCGGCGTGGTCGGCGTGTTCCCGTTCGCCGGCCTCGGCGGCTACAACAAGGAGCTCGGCCTCAACCATTTCGATCTGTTGATCGATTGGGGCTGGTTCTACTTCATCACCAAGCCGATGTTCCTCGGCCTCGACTTCTTCTACCGCTTCTTCGGCAATTTCGGCATCTCGATCCTGCTCGTCACCGTGATCGTGAAGCTGTTGTTCTTCCCGCTGGCGAACAAGTCCTACGCCTCGATGGCGAAGATGAAGTCGATCCAGCCGCAGCTGCAGGCGCTGAAGGAGCGCTTTCCCGATGACAAGGTGAAGCAGCAGCAGGAGATGATGGAGATCTACCGCAAGGAGAAGATCAATCCGGTCGCCGGCTGTCTTCCCGTGGTGATCCAGATCCCGGTGTTCTTCTCGCTCTACAAGGTGCTGTTCGTCACCATCGAGATGCGGCACGCGCCGTTCTTCGGCTGGATCAAGGACCTCTCCGCGCCGGATCCGACCAACCTGTTCACGCTGTTCGGATTGATCCCGTTCGATCCGACCACGATTCCGGTGTTCGGCCATTACCTCGCGCTCGGCATCTGGCCGATCATCATGGGCATCACGATGTGGTTCCAGATGAAGCTGAACCCGACGCCGCCGGATCCGACGCAGCAGATCATCTTCAACTGGATGCCGCTGATCTTCACCTTCATGCTGGCCGGCTTCCCGGCGGGCCTCGTCATCTACTGGGCCTGGAACAATTTGCTCTCGGTGCTCCAGCAGAGCTTCATCATGCGCCGCAACGGCGTGAAGGTGGAGCTGTTCGACAATCTCAAGGCGACGTTCGCGCGGAAGGCGACGTAGCACCCGTCATTCCGGGGCGATGCGAAGCATCGAACCCGGAATCTCGAGATTCCGGGTCTGGTCCTTCGGACCATCCCGGAATGACAGCGAGCAAAGAGCTTCGCATGACCGACGCCAATGATGCGAAGCTGATCGAAGCGGGACGCAAGCTTTTCGCGCGCGACTGGCAGTTCATCTGGGCCTCGCCGTCGATTCAAACGCTGCCGCCGATGGCGGGGCTGGAGATCGCCTTTGCCGGGCGGTCCAATGTCGGCAAGTCCAGCCTGATCAACGCGCTGACCGGTCGCAATGCGCTGGCGCGCACCTCGCATACGCCGGGCCGCACCCAGGAGCTGATCTTTTTCGAGGTCCCCGGGAAAAGCGACCTACGCCTCGTCGACATGCCCGGCTACGGCTATGCCAAGGCGCCGAAGAGCCAGGTCGCGTCCTGGACCGAGCTGATCCACACATTCCTGCTGGGCCGCGCCTCGCTCGCGCGCGTCTACGTGCTCATCGACGCGCGGCATGGCCTCAAGGACGTCGATCTCGAAGTCCTGAAGACGCTCGACCGCTCGGCGGTCAGCTACCAGATCGTGCTGACCAAGGCCGACCAAGTGAAGGCCTCCGAGCTGCAATCACGCATCGCCGAGACCGAGACTGCACTCGCCAAACATCCGGCCGCTTTCCCGAACGTGCTCGCGACCTCCTCGCGCAGCTCGACTGGCATGGCCGAGCTGCGCGCCGCGATGGCAAAGCTGCTGGAAGAGCGGGCGTCGTGATGGTGGCGCATCGCCTCTTGATCGGGCTTGCCGGTTTGATGGGCGCCGCCGCCGTTGCGCTGGCCGCCGCCTCCGCCCACGGCGCCGATGCCAGCCGCCTCGCCTCCGCCAGCGCCATGCTGCTGTTTCATGCGACTGCCATACTTGCGGTGACTGGGTTGCTCGCGCGCGGCCTTCTGCATGGCGGAATTGGGCTCATTGCCGCATTCGGCTTCGTGCTCGGCGCGGCGCTGTTCGCGGGCGACCTCACCTTGCGGCAATATGCCGGGCACTCGCTGTTTCCCATGGCGGCGCCGACGGGTGGAACGGTGATGATTTTGGGCTGGCTCGCCGTGACGCTCGCGGCGGTGGTGGCGAGGAAGTAGCGTTCTCTTCTCCCCTTGCTCGAGAAGGTGGCGCGAAGCGCCGGATGAGGGGTCTGTCTCTACAGGGGTGCTCGCGGAGAGAGACCCCTCACCCGCCTCGCTTCGCGAGGCACCCTCTCCCACAGGGGGAGAGGGGAAGAAGAGCGCTTTGCGCCGCGCCCGCCAATCGGATAGAACGCGCACCGACAGTCCCGCCAGCGAGATCCGCCCCATGACCGACATCTCCCCGCTCGACCAGGCCCGCATCCTGTCCGAAGCGCTGCCGCACATGCAGCAGTATGACGAGGAAACCATCGTCATCAAATATGGCGGCCATGCCATGGGCGACGAGGAGACCGCGAAGAACTTTGCCCGCGACATCGTGCTGCTGGAGCAGACCGCGATCAATCCGGTGGTGGTGCACGGCGGCGGGCCGCAGATCGCGACCATGCTGAAGCGCCTCGGCATCGTCTCGGAATTCGCCGCTGGCCTGCGCATCACCGATGCTGCGACCATCGAGATCGTCGAGATGGTGCTGGCCGGCTCCGTCAACAAGCAGATCGTCGGCTACATCAACGATGCCGGCGGCAGAGCCGTGGGCCTGTCCGGCAAGGACGGCAACATGGTGAAGGCGACGAAGACGACGCGCACCATCGTCGATCCGGACTCGCATATCGAGAAGGCGGTCGATCTCGGCTTCGTCGGCGATCCCGAGAAGGTCGACCTCACGCTGCTCAACCAGCTGATCGGCTATGAGCTGATCCCGGTGCTGGCGCCGCTCGCGACCTCCAAGGACGGCCAGACGCTCAACGTCAATGGCGACACCTTTGCCGGCGCCGTCGCAGGCGCGCTGAAGGCCAAGCGCCTATTGCTGCTCACCGACGTGCCCGGCGTGCTCGACAAGTCGAAGAAGCTGATTCCGCAGCTGTCGGTGAAAGACGCGCGAAAACTGATCGCCGACGGCACCATTTCCGGCGGCATGATCCCGAAGGTCGAGACCTGCATCTACGCGCTCGAGCAGGGCGTCGAGGGCGTCGTCATCATCGACGGCAAGATGCAGCACGCGGTGCTGCTCGAGCTCTTCACCAACCAGGGCACGGGCACGCTGATCCACAAGTGATGAGCTGGACGCCGCGACGAAAGAACGTCATGGCCGGGCTTGTCCCGGCCATCCACGCTCTTTCTCGCGGCGAAAACGTGGATGCCCGGGACAAGCCCGGGCATGACGAGCGGAGAGTTCAGCGCCCCCGCCGCTCCCCCCTCACCCGCGTCCTGATGACGCTCCCGGCGGCCGCCGTCTCGTTCTTCTTCTCCTCCGCGCCGGCCTTCGCCGACCTCAAGATCTGCAACCGCATGTCCTATGTCGTCGAGGCCGCGATCGGCATTGACGACAAGGCGGCGACGGCGACGCGCGGCTGGTTCAGGATCGATCCCGCCACCTGCCGCGTGGTGGTGCAGGGCACGCTGACCGCCGACCGTATTCTGCTCAACGCGCGCGCGCTCGGCATCTACGGCGCCTCCCCGATCCCGCAGAGCGGCAGCGACATGCTGTGCGTGGCGCAGGACAATTTCGTCATCGCCGCTGCGCGGCAGTGCCGCAGCGGCCAGACGCAGGTCCCCTTCACGCAAGTGACGCCGACGCGCGGCGACGACGGCAATGCCGTCGCCTACCTTGCCGAGGATTCCGAATATGACGACGAACAGGCGCGCCTTGCCGGCATCCAGCGCCTCCTAGTGATCATCGGCTATGACGTCGGCGCCATCGACGGCGTCGACGGGCCGAAGACGCAGGCAGCGCTCGCCGCATTCCTGAAGAGCCGCGGGCTGCCGTCCGACACCGTATCGTCGCCGAATTTGTTCAAGACCATGGTCGATGCGACGCAGACGCCGTCGTCGAGCGGCCTGACCTGGTGCAACGACACGCCGCACAAGGTGATGGCGGCAGTCGCCACCGACGACGGCAAGTCGGTGACGAGCCGCGGCTGGTATCGCATCGATCCCAAGACCTGCCTGCACCCGGATGTAACAGGCACGCCGAAGCAGATCTTCAGCTTCGCGGAAGCGATCGATGCCGACAACCGTGTCATCAAGCTGAAGGACAAGCCGCTGAACTGGGGCGGCGACAAGCAGCTCTGCACGCGCGAGACCAAGTTCGAGACCGTTGAGCAGACCGATTGCCCCGCGCGCGGGTTTGCGACGACGGGGTTCGGCGCGGTGGATATGAGCAGCGGCGGCAAGACGCTGCGCTTTGCGATGCCGTGATGGTATTGCTGTGATTGAGGATCAGGGCACTGGGGCCGCAAACTCCGCCGTCGTCCCCGCGAACGCGGGGACCCATAACCCCAGGGAGCAGTGTGGCGCACGATGGTGGTTGCCAGTCTTCGCCAAACCACTCCCTGTGGTTATGGGTCCCGGATCTGCGCTCCGCTTCGCTGCGCTTGTCCGGGACGACGACAGAGAGTGGAGCAGCGCTTGTGCTCAGCAGATAGAGATTTGATATGACTTCCCCCCGCGCCTTCACCCACGTCGACACCTGGGTGTTCGACCTCGACAACACGCTCTATCCGCATCACGTCAATCTGTGGCAGCAGGTCGATGCACGCATCGGCGAGTTCGTGTGCAACTGGCTGAATGTCGGCCCGGAGGAAGCGCGCAGCATCCAGAAGGACTATTACCGGCGCTTCGGCACCACGATGCGCGGCATGATGACCCTGCACGGCGTGCGCGCCGACGACTATCTCGCCTATGTGCACAAGATCGACCACTCGCCGCTGGAGCCAAATCCGCAGCTTGGCGAAGCCATCGCAAAGCTGCCGGGACGAAAGCTGATCCTGACCAACGGCTCGGTCGACCATGTCGATGCCGTGCTGGCGCGCCTCGGCCTTGCCGGCCATTTCGACGGCGTGTTCGACATCATCGCGGCCGGCTTCGAGCCGAAACCGGCGCCGCAGACCTATCGGAAATTCCTCGACGACCATGCGGTCGATCCGACCCGGGCGGCGATGTTCGAGGACCTCGCCCGCAACCTCACCGTTCCCCACGCGCTCGGCATGACCACGGTGCTGGTGGTGCCTGACGGCACCAAGGAGGTGGTGCGCGAGGATTGGGAGCTGGAGGGCCGGGACGCCGCCCATGTCGATCACGTCACGGATGATTTGACAGGGTTTTTGGGGCGGTTGTCACCACGCTAACGCTGTCGTCCCGGGGCGCGAAGCGAGCCCGGGACCCATAACCACAGGGAGTGGTTGTGGCGCGAAACTGGCAACTCCGAATCTTCGCCAAACGACGGCCTGTGGCTATGGGTCCCGGGCTCGCGCTTCGCGCGCCCCGGGACGACAGCGGAGTATGCCTTGACTCTCCCCCGCCAAATCCCGAAAAAGCGCCCCAATCCCTCAAAAATTCCCTGATCCGAAGAGGAAAGCCCGATGTCCCTGTCCGCCCTCGAATCCACCATCAACAGCGCCTTCGACGCGCGTGACGGCATCTCGACCTCGACCAAGGGCGAGGTGCGCGAGGCCGTGGACCAGGCGCTGGAGACGCTGGACAAGGGCGAGGCCCGCGTCGCCGAGCGCGGCGCCGACGGCAAGTGGAAGGTCAATCAGTGGCTGAAGAAGGCGGTGCTGCTCTCCTTCCGCCTCAACGACATGGACGTGATTCCCGGCGGTCCGGGCAAGGCCAGCTGGTGGGACAAGGTGCCCTCGAAGTTCGAAGGCTGGGGCCCGAACCGGTTTCGCGATGCGGGCTTTCGCGCGGTGCCCGGCGCCGTCGTCCGTCGCTCGGCCTTCATCGCCAAGAACGTCGTGCTGATGCCGTCCTTCGTCAATCTCGGCGCTTACGTCGATGAGAGCACCATGGTCGACACCTGGGCCACCGTCGGCTCCTGCGCGCAGATCGGCAAGCGCGTGCACATCTCCGGCGGTGCCGGCATCGGCGGCGTGCTCGAGCCGCTGCAGGCCGAGCCCGTCATCATCGAGGACGACTGCTTCATCGGCGCGCGCAGCGAGGTCGCCGAGGGCGTGATCGTGCGCAAGGGCGCGGTGCTGGCGATGGGCGTGTTCCTGGGCGCCTCGACCAAGATCGTCGACCGCGAGACCGGCGAGGTCTTCATGGGCGAGGTGCCGGAGTATTCGGTGGTGGTGCCGGGCGCCCTGCCCGGCAAGCCGATGAAGAACGGTCAGATCGGCCCGAGCACCGCCTGCGCCGTGATCGTCAAGCGCGTCGACGAGCGCACGCGCTCCAAGACCAGCATCAACGAGCTGCTGCGGGATTAATCGGGCCACGCGCACCATTCTCTCACCGTCACCCTGAGGTGGCCGCCTCTTCGGCGGCCCTCGAAGGGCGACGGCCTGGCTGCCGGCTACATTCCGGCCGCTCATCCTTCGAGGCTCCCCCTGCGGTGCGCTGCACCGCAGGCCTCGCACCTCAGGATGGCGGGACTGGTAGTCGAACCCTCTCTCCCCCCATCGCGACCAACATCCGGGCGGCTACTTCCGCCCGGAGCCTCTCGCATGGACTGGACCTGGTACTTCTTCCGCTTCGACGGCCGCATCAACCGTGCGCTGCTATGGCAGGCGCTGCTGATCGTCGCGCTGCTGGCTGCGTTGCTGGGGATCGTCGATCAGGCCATCAGTATCCCGGACGGGGCCAAATCCGTTAAATTCAAGTTCAATGTCGACTTCGATTTCGACTTTGGCTTCGACGGCCTGTTCGAAATCATCGACCCACGACGCCATCGACTGCTGTCATCCACCGAGCGCGCGAGCCTGACCTTACGGATTCTCGGCGCATCGCTGTTCCTGTGGATCTCCCTTGCGACCGCGATCAAGCGACTGCACGATCGCGACCGAAGCGGCTGGTGGATCATCCCATTCGCCTTCATCCCCAACCTGCTGTTCTATTTCTCGGATCGGCTGCCTGCCGCCAGCTGGTTCGTGCCGTTCGACTGGGCCGTCCACGCGCTGTGGCTGTGGGGCCTCGTAGAGATGTTCATTATGCCCGGCACTTCGGGCGACAACCGGTTCGGCCCCGATCCACTTGCCCAGCACGAGGAGGAGAGCCTCGCACCCGCCACCCCTGCAAAAAGCTGGGACCAGCAGAGCGAGCTCGAATTCGTGCCGCCCAGCGCTAGCCCACCCGGCGGCATGCATGTTAAGCGGAACGCATGACCGATGCTCTCTCGATTGCCCGCGATCTCATCCGCTGTCCCTCGGTAACCCCGGCCGACGCCGGTGCGCTGGGGGTGCTTGAAAGAGCCCTCACCGCCGCCGGCTTTACCTGCCACCGCGTGACGTTCAGCGAAGAAGGCACCGCCGACGTCGACAATCTCTATGCGCGGATCGGCACAGAAGGGCCGCACATCACCTTCGCCGGCCATACCGACGTGGTGCCGCCGGGCGACGAAAGTGCATGGAGCGTCGGCGCGTTTTCCGGCGAGGTGAAGAACGGCTATCTGCACGGCCGCGGCGCGGTCGACATGAAGGGCGGCATCGCCTGCTCGGTCGCAGCTGTGCTGGAGCATCTCGCTGCCAATGCCGGCAAGCTGCGCACGGACGGGACGGGCTCGATCTCGTTCCTGATCACGGGCGACGAGGAAGACGTCTCGATCAACGGCACCATCAAGCTGCTCAAGTGGGCGGCCGAGCGCGGCGAGAAATTCGATCATTGCGTGCTCGGCGAGCCCTCCAACGTCGAGACGCTCGGCGACACCATCAAGGTCGGCCGCCGCGGCTCGCAATCCGGCACGCTTTATGTCGACGGCGTGCAGGGCCATGTCGCCTATCCGCACCGCGCCTCCAATCCGGTGCCGGATATCTCGCGCTTGATCGTCGCGATCTCCGACGAGCCGCTCGACCATGGCAGCGCGCAGTTCCAGGCCTCCAATCTCGAATTCACTTCAGTGGACGTCGGCAACAAGGCGAGCAACGTCATCCCCGGCGAGGCCCGTGCCAAATTCAACATCCGCTATAACGACAACCACACCCAGGCGAGCCTGCGCGAGCTGGTCGAGACGCGCCTCGCCAAGGCCTGCGGCAACCGCATCAAGGCCCGCATCGTCTGGGAGCCCTCGAACTCCAACGTGTTCGTGACCAAGCCCGGCCCGTTCACCGATCTTGCGGTGTCCGCGATCGAGGAGGTGACGGGACGCAAGCCGGAGCTGTCGACGAGCGGTGGGACGTCGGATGCACGGTTCATCTCGAGCTATTGCCCGGTGATCGAGTTCGGCTTGGTCGGCCAGACCATGCACCAGGTCGACGAGCGCGTGCCGGTGACGGATCTGGAGAAGCTGACGCAGGTCTATCGCGGGATTTTGACGCGGTATTTTGGGTAGGCGCTGCTCTCGCCCAGCACACCACTGGATCGCCCGCGAAGGCGGGCGATCCAGTACTCCGAGACAGCAGCGATAGAACCGAGGGGCCGCGGCGTACTGGATGCCCCGCCTTCGCGGGGCATGACACCGCGGGTGACGCGAGAGCGCGCGCCTGCGCGCTAATAATCCACCTTCATCAGATACAGCCCCTCCGCCGGGGCCACGATGCCGCAGGCGGCGCGGTTGCGGGCGGCGAGAGCTGCGGAGAGGTCGTCCGCGGTCCAGCGGCCATCGCCGACCCAGACCAGCGAGCCCACCATCGAACGGACCTGGCTGTGCAGGAACGAGCGCGCCGAGGTGACAATGGTGATCTCGCGGCCATCGCGCAGCACGTCGAGCTGGTCGAGCGTCTTCTCCGGCGACTTGGCCTGGCACTCGGTGTCGCGAAAGGTGGTGAAATCGTGCTTGCCGAGCAGGCGTTTTGCTGCCGCATGCATCGCATCGGCGTCGAGCTTGCGCGGCACGCGCCAGGCGTGGCCGACATCGAGCGCGAGATTGGCGCGGGTGTTGATGACGCGGTAGCGGTAATGCCGTTTCACGGCGGAGAAGCGCGCCTCGAATGTATCAGGAACGATCTCGGCCTCGAGCACCGCGATCGGATGCGGGCGCAGATGCGCATTGAGACCGTCGCGAAAACGGCCTGGCGGAAACTGCTTCTCGACATCGACATGCGCGACTTGGCCGCGCGCATGCACGCCGGCATCGGTGCGGCCGGCGCCGTGCACGCGCAGATCCGCGCCCGTCATCGCCTTCACCGCCGCTTCCAGCGCGCCCTGCACCGACGGCAGCGTGTCCTGGATCTGCCAGCCGAAGAACGGCGCGCCGTCATATTCGATGGTGAGCTTGTATCGGGGCATCGATCCAGCTTTATCCGGCGTCATTGCCGGGCTTGACCCGGCAATCCATCGCCCAAGAAGGAGTTTTGTTAGAAGATGGATACGCGGGTCAAGCCCGCGTATGACGAGTTGACTAGGTGAATTTAGCTCCCGCCCTCAAGGGCACGCCGCGCAGGAAGTCCGCGGCCTGCATGCGGGCCTTGCCTTCGCGCTGGAGCTCGATGATGCGGATCGCGCCCTCGCCGCAGGCGATGGTGAGGTGATCGTCGAGCACCGCGCCCGGTGAACCCACGCCCTTCGCCAATTCGCATCGCAGGATTTTGACGCGCGCGTTCTCGCTGACACCGTCAAGCTCGGCCCATGCGCCGGGAAACGGCGACAGGCCGTGGATGTGGCGGAGCACGGCGCGTGCGGGCTTGGTCCAGTCGATCCGTGCCTCGGCCTTGTCGATCTTGGCCGCATAGGTGACGCCGTCCTCGCTCTGCTGCTTGAGCTGGAGCCCGCCGCGGTCGAGCCCGGCCATGGCACGCACCATCAGGTCGGCGCCAAGGCGGGAGAGGCGATCGTGCAGATCGAGCGCGGTCATGGTGTCAGTGATCGGAAGCCGCTCGGCCATGGCGACGTCGCCGGTGTCGAGGCCGACATCCATCTTCATCACCATCACGCCGCTCTCGGCATCGCCTGCCATGATCGCGCGGTTGATCGGCGCCGCCCCGCGCCAGCGCGGCAGCAGCGAAGCGTGCAGATTGTAGCATCCGAGCTTTGGCGCATCGAGGATCGCCTGCGGCAGGATCATGCCGTAGGCGACGACGACGGCGGCATCGGCGTCGAACGCACGAAACTCTTCCAGCGCTTCCTCTGTCTTCAGCGTCTTCGGCGTCAGCACGGGCACGCCGAGCTTTCGCGCGGCTTCCTCGACCGGGGTCGGCTGCAATTGCAGCCCGCGCCGTCCGCCCGGTTTCGGCGCACGGGTGTAGACGGCCGCGATCTCGTGGCCGTGCGCGACCAGCTCGAGCAGCGTCGGCACGGAGAAATCGGGCGTGCCCATGAAGATCAGGCGGAGGGGCATCAACAGAACTCGCTGCGTTCCCTCCCCCCCTTGCGGGGGAGGGCTAGGGAGAGGGGTGCCACACGACGCGCTCTCTCGGCACAAGCGTTCGCGGCACGCACGTAATTCAGATGACGGATGGACTTCCGCCGGGGCTACCCCTCTCCCCCGCCCTCCCCCGCAAGGGGGGAGGGAGCGCAGGGAATGCGGAGCAGCATTAGAGACTCACTCGCCCGCGCGCTTGGCGGCTTTCTCGAACTTCTTCATCACGCGGTCGCGCTTGAGCTTCGACAGGTAGTCGACGAACAGCACGCCGTTGAGATGGTCGATCTCGTGCTGGATGCAGGTGGCGTAGAGGCCTTCGGCGTCCTCCTCATGCAGCTTGCCGTCGAGATCGGTGAAGCGCACGCGCACCTTCGCAGGGCGCTCGACCTCCTCGTAATATTCGGGGATCGACAGGCAGCCTTCCTCGTAAGTGGACAGCTCCTCGGAGGAGGCGATGATCTCGGGGTTGATGAACACGCGCGGTTCCGGCTTGGTCTCGCCGTCCTGGTTGGGCTTGGCGAGGTCCATGGTGATCAGGCGCAGCGGCTGCGCGACCTGGATCGCCGCAAGCCCGATTCCGGGCGCGTCGTACATGGTCTCGAACATGTCGTCGGCAAGCTTGCGGATCTCCGGCGTGACCTTCTCGATCGGCTTGGAGACCAGGCGCAGCTGCTTGTCGGGCAGGATGATGATTTCTCGTAGGGCCATGGCGGCGATTTAAGCCGCGCGCCGGATGCGGTCAATGCGGCCAGGAACCCGGCTCACGCTCCGCTCACGATAAAACTTCAGGTTTCGTTAACCATAAAACCTAAGGAGTTCTTTACCGAAATCGTTCCCCCTTCGTTCGCGACCGAGCGCGAATCGGTTAGAAGGGCTGGCATGAGCGAGATCATTTTCATGGCTGGCGACTGGCCGGTGCGCACCATCGATGCGCTGATCGGCTTCGGCGCGCTGGTCCTCATCCTGCTGGTTGTGATTGCGGTCGTGATCACTCGCTCGGGACGGCGCGGCGCGGAACTTGCCATGGCGCATGCGATCCGTGCCGACGAGCTCGAGGAGCGCCTCGCCCAGGTGCTGCACGCCCAAGCTGAGGCCTCCGGCCGGGTCGATGCCATGACCCAGGCGCTGGCCGGCCGTCAGGCCGAGATGGCGCGGGCGGTCAACGAGCGGCTCGATTCGGTGACCCACCGCGTCGGCCAGTCCATGGAACATTCGACCCGCAACACCATGGAGAGCCTGCGCGCGCTGCACGAGCGGCTCGGCATCATCGACAACGCGCACAAGAACCTCACCGACCTCACCACGCAGGTGACCACCTTGCGCGACGTGCTCGCCAACAAGCAGTCGCGCGGCGCCTTCGGCCAGGCGCGGATGGAGGCGATCGTCCAGGACGGACTTCCGAAAGGCTCCTACGAGTTCCAGTTCACGCTCTCGACCGGCAAGCGGCCGGACTGCGTCGTGTTCCTGCCCGACCAGCGCCCGCTCTGCATCGACGCAAAATTTCCGCTGGAGGCGATGACCGCGCTGCACGACGCCCGCACCGACGAGGAGCGGCGCGTGGCCACGCAGCGGCTGCGCGGCGACGTGATGAAGCATGTCAGCGACATCGCGGAAAAATATCTCGTCGCCGGCGAGACCCAGGAGATGGCGCTGATGTTCGTGCCGTCGGAATCGGTCTATGCCGAGATACACGACGGCTTCGACGACGTGATCCAGAAGGCCTATCGCGCTCGCGTCGTGCTGGTCTCGCCCTCGCTCCTGATGCTGGCGATCCAGGTGATGCAGCAGATCATGAAGGACGCGCGCATGCGCGATGCCGCCGACCAGATCCGCACCGAGGTGATCAAGCTCGGCGACGATCTCGGCCGCCTGCGCGACCGTGTGCTGAAGCTGCAAAAGCATTTTGCCGACGTGAACGAGGACGTCCGCCAGGTGCTGATCTCCGCCGACAAGATCGAGAAGCGCGCGGGGAGAATCGAGGAGCTCGATTTCAGCAAGACCGATGCGCCGGAAGGCCCGCGGCTGGTGGCGACGGGCGCACCGGAGCTGTTTCCGCGGAAGCTCCAGGCGGGGGAGTGAGATAGAGGCACACTGTCATGCCCCGCGAAGGCGGGGCATCCAGTATTCCGTGACAGTCGTGATTGAATCGAGACGCTGGTGATTACTGGATCGTCCGCCTTCGCGGACGATGACAGGGGTGAAGGCTGGCATGAGCGCACGCCATTACTACGTCTACATTCTCGCCAGCAGGATCGGCGGAACGCTATATATCGGCGTCACGAACGACATCATCCGCCGCGTGACGCAGCACAAGTCCAAACTCATCGAGAGCTTCACTGAAAAGTACGACGTCGCCCGGCTTGTCTACTTCGAGCAATTCGATGATCCCGAGAACGCGATCAAGCGGGAGAAGCGGCTCAAAAAGTGGAACAGGGCTTGGAAGATTCGACTGATCGAGCAGCACAACCCAAACTGGGATGATCCTTATCCCGGGATCGCCGGCCCACCATGACATACCTCGCCGCGCTGTCATACCCCGCGAAGGCGGGGTATCCAGTACGCCGCGGCGATTGTGGTTGAACCGAGACGCTGGTGTTTACTGGATCGTCCGCCTTCGCGGACGATGACACTGAGGGTGCCGCGGGCTTTCCCCTCTCACCGCACACCAGAGTCTTTTTCCCCAGAATCTGCTAACACCACCCCATGACTGCACCCGAGGTGACCTCCCCCGCCGCTAGCCCCGCCCCTGCGACCTCCTGGCGCGAGAGCCTGGCCGTGTACCTGCAACGGCGGGTGCTGATCGTGCTGTTCCTCGGCTTCTCCTCCGGGCTGCCGCTGGCGCTGTCGGGATCGACGCTGCTGGTCTGGATGCGCGAGGCTGGGGTCGATCTCAAGACCATCGGGCTGTTCGCGCTGGTCGGCACGCCCTACACGCTGAAATTTTTGTGGGCGCCACTGGTCGACGCGCTGCATGTGCCGCTGTTCACGCGCGCGTTCGGACGGCGGCGCGGCTGGCTGGTGTTCTCGCAATTGCTGCTGATCATCGCGATCCTGCTGCTGGCGATGACCGATCCCGCGCGCTCGCCGTTCTACGTCGCGCTCGGCGCGCTGCTGGTGGCGACGACATCGTCGACGCAGGACATCGTCGTCGACGCCTTCCGCGTCGAGAGCCTGCCCGAGAGCGAGCAGGCCGCCGGCATGGCCGCTTACGTTGCGGCCTATCGCATCGGCATGCTGGTCTCGACCGCGGGCGCGCTGTTCATCGTCTCCGGCTTCGAGGACACCGGCATCCCGCGCCCCTCTGCGTGGATGTGGGGCTATGTAGTGATGGCAGCGATGGTGCTGATCGGAACGATCACGGCGCTGGCCGCGACCGAGCCGGAGCAATCGGTGCGGGCGGAAGCCGTGACACAGGCCGAGACCGCGTTCACGCGCGTGCTGCATGCGGCGATCGGCGCCTTCTCGGAGTTCCTATCGCGCAAGGATGCGCTCGCGGCGCTCGCCTTCGTCGTGCTGTTCAAGTTCACCGATGCGTTCTCCGGCACGATGACGGCGCCGTTCGTGATCGACCTCGGCTTCACCCGCAACGACTATGCGGCGATCGTCAAGGGCGTCGGCCTCGCAGCGACGCTGATTGGCGGCTTCGCCGGTGGCTTTGTCGCGCGGCGCTATTCGCTGGCGACATCGCTCTGGATCGGCGGCGTGGTGCAGGCGCTCGCCAACCTGTCCTTCTCCTGGCTCGCCGTGGTCGGCACCAATCAATGGGCGCTGGCGCTCGCCATCTGCGCAGAGAACTTCACCAGCGCCATCGGCACGGTGATCTTCGTCGCCTATCTCTCGGCGCTGTGCCAGAACCCGCTCCACACGGCGACGCAATACGCGCTGCTCACCGCGCTCGCGGCGGTGGGGCGGACGTATCTCTCGTCCGGTGCCGGCTTCGTGGCGGAGACGACCGGCTGGGCACTGTTCTTCGTGATCTGCGTGCTGGTGGCGATCCCAAGCCTGATGCTGCTGGCCTGGCTGCAGAAGCGCGGGCATTTCGAGGCGCTCGGGCCGGTGCGGGTGTGACGCTGCCGCCGTAGTCTCGTAGGGTGGGCAAAGGCGCAACGCGCCGTGCCCACCATCACGCCATGAATTAGAAACAGGTGGTGGGCACGCTTCGCTTTGCCCACCCTACGGCATCTCGCGTGCCGCTTACTGCTTCCTGATCAGGCTCCACTTCGTGATCACGGCCTCGCTCATCTGGCCGGGATCGCTGGCGCAGGCGACCTCGTCGACCTTGACCGAGATCTCCTTGCCGACGAACGATTTCAGCTGCGCGGCCTGCGCGTCGCTGGAGGTGACGAGCTGGAAGGTCTCAGGGCCGGTCTCGAGATTGCACAGCCCGTTCGGCGCCGGCAGGCGGCGCGGCTCTGAGGTGATCTGGTACATCGCAACCCGCTTGCCGGCGTTCTTGACGTCGCGCACCTTCATCGCGTTCAGCTCGCCCGAGAGCACGTCGCCGTTGTTGATCGGCTTGCCGGGCTTGGGCGCCGGCGGCGCCTCGTCGCCCTGCTGCGCCGAGACGGCCGGGGTTACCAGCATCGTCATCGTCAGGGCCAAAGCCAGCCGTGTGGCGAAAAGTTTCGTCATGTCGTCCGTTCCGTGAGGTCTGTAGGATAGCTAGAACAGGGTCCGCTGCCGCATCGCGGCCGATAGCGTACCCTCATCGAGATAATCAAGCTCGCCGCCGACGGGCACACCGTGCGCGAGCCGGGTTACTTTAACGTTGGCGTCCTGGAGCAGGTCGGTGATGTAATGCGCCGTGGTCTGGCCGTCGACGGTGGCATTCAGCGCCAGGATGATCTCGTGCACTTCTGCCGCATGGGCCCGCGCGACCAGCGCGTCGATGGTGAGGTCTTGCGGACCGACGCCGTCGAGCGGCGACAGGGTCGCGCCGAGCACGTGATAGCGCCCTTGCGTCGCATTGGCCCGCTCCAGCGCCCAGAGATCGGCGACGTCGGCGACCACCACGATGATGGCGGGATCGCGCTTCGGATCGGTGCAGACCGTGCAGGGATTTTGGGTGTCGATGTTGCCGCAGGTCTTGCAGACCTGGACCTTGTCGAGCGCGACCTGCAAGGCCGAGGACAGCGGCATCATCAGCGCTTCGCGCTTCTTGATCAGATGCAGCGCCGCGCGCCGCGCCGAGCGCGGGCCAAGGCCCGGCAGCCGCGCGAGAAGCTGGACCAGCCGCTCGATCTCGGGACCTGCAACCGCGCCCATCTTACTGGCCGAACAGCCCCGGCGGCAGGCCGAGCCCGCCGGTGAGCGCCTGCATCTTCTCCTGCATCGCCGTCTCCGCCTTGCGACGGGCATCGCCAAAGGCGGTGACGAGCAGGTCTTCCAGCACCTCGCGCTCTTCCGCCTTCATCAGCGAGGGATCGATCTTGACGCCCTTGACGTCCATCTTGGCGGTCATGCGCACGGCGACGAGACCGCCGCCAGAAATGCCCTCGACCTCCACATTGCCGAGTTGTTCCTGCATCTCCTGCATCTTGGATTGCAGCTGGGCCGCCTGCTTCATCATGCCGAGAAAATCAGCCATGGGTGCTCGTCCTTCAAACTGGCCAAAGCGCGATGAAGCGCGCTTTTGCTTTATTGTTCGAGCATGATCTCTCGGAAAACCGCTGCACACTTTTCCGGATCATGCTCAAAGATCGTCGTCGGCGTCGGAACCGTCGGGCGGATCGTCACTGCCGTAGTCGGCGTTAATATTGGATTCCGGCGCCTCGGGGGCAAGCCTGCGGACCTCGACGACCTTCGCGCCGGGGAAACGCGATAGCACCTCCTGCACGCGCGGATCGGCTTCCGCGGTGCGGGCATGCTCCTGCTTGGCGGCCTGGTTCACCGAGCGCAGCGTCGGCTGGCCCTGCTCGTTGGAGACGATCACGGTCCAGCGGCGGCCGGTCCACATCTCGAACTTGCGTGCGAGCTCGGAGATCATGGTCTTTGACGCGTTCGGCTCGAGCGCGACTTCGAGCCGGCCCTCCTCGAAACGGACGAGGCGCATGTCGCCCTCGAGCGCGCTCTTGGTCATGATGTCGCGCTTCTGCCCGGCGAGCGCGACGAGCTGGGTGAAGCTGGTGATGCGCAGCTGGGGCGCCGCACCCTGGGTATCAGGCGCGGGCGTTGCCATCTGCGGCCGGGCAGCGCCTCCGCCGAAGGCGGTCGGCGATGAGGTCGGCATGCGGACCGGCGCCGCGGAGGCAACGGGCGCCGCGGAGGCCATCGGTGCGGCCGGCGCGCTGCTGCGCGCGCTACTTCCGCCGTTCACGACCGGCGAGCCGCCGCCATTCTGCTCCAGCATCCGGATCGCCTCGTCCGGCGTCGGCAGGTCGGCGACATAGGCGATGCGCACCAGCACCATCTCGGCGGCCGCGGCGGGACGCGTCGCAGCCTGCACCTCGGTGATGCCCTTGAGCAGCATCTGCCACATCCGCGACAGCACCCGCATCGAGATCTTGGAGGCGAAATCCCTCGCACGGACGCGCTCGGTCTCGCCATAGGCGACGTTGTCGGCGGTCGCCGGCACGATCTTCACGCGGGTGACGAAGTTCACGAACTCGGCGAGATCGGACAGCACGACGATCGGATCGGCACCGACATCGTACTGGTCGCGGAACTCCTTGAAGGCGGCGGCGATGTCGCCGCGGACCAGCGAATCAAAGAGGTCGATGACGCGGGTGCGGTCGGCGAGGCCCAGCATCTGCCTGACCGCGTCGGCCTTCACCTGGCCCGCCGCATGCGCAATCGCCTGGTCGAGCAGCGACAGAGAGTCGCGCACCGAGCCTTCCGCCGCGCGCGCGATGATGCCGAGCGCTTCCGGCTCGATCTCGACGCTCTCCTTGGCGGCAATGTTGGCGAGGTGCTTCATCAGCACGTCGGCCTCGACGCGGCGCAGGTCAAAACGCTGGCAGCGCGACAGCACGGTGACCGGAACCTTGCGGATCTCGGTCGTCGCGAACACGAACTTGGCGTGCTCCGGCGGCTCCTCCAGCGTCTTCAGGAAGGCGTTGAACGCCGCCGTCGACAGCATGTGGACTTCGTCGATGATGTAGACCTTGTAGCGGGCGCTGGCCGGCGCATAGCGCACGCTGTCATTGATCTGGCGGACGTCGTCGACACCGGTGTGCGAGGCCGCGTCCATCTCCAGCACGTCCATGTGCCGGCTTTCCATGATCGCCTGGCAATGCACACCCAAGGTCGGCATGTGGATGGTCGGGCCCTTCACCGAGCCATCCGGCATCTCGTAGTTGAGCGCACGGGCCAGGATGCGCGCGGTGGTGGTCTTGCCGACGCCGCGGACGCCGGTGAGGATCCAGGCCTGCGGAATCCGCCCGGTCTCGAACGCGTTGGAGACGGTGCGGACCACGGCCTCCTGGCCGATCAGGTCGTCGAATGAAGAGGGGCGGTATTTGCGCGCCAGCACCCGGTAGGGGGCATTGGCCTGGCCGGCGCTATCGGGGTTCGGAGGGGCGCCAGCGTCGGTCATCGGTCGATCCGCAATGAAATGTCTCTCGGCCGGCTTTTGCGGAAAGGAGCGCGCTGGCGGGAGGCCCGCCGGCGCAATTCGCTCGGAAAAACAGGTAGGAGACTGACGAGCGACCCGATCCGGACCTCGTTAGGGCTGCTTCCTTCCGGACCTGACCCGGTTGGCGAGTGGCTCGTCCACCGCCAATCTCCCGGTCCCTATTTGGGGCCAAAGGAAGCGGAAAGCAAGCGGGTATCGGCTCGAACCAGCGGGGTTTGCCCAGCATCCGGGCAAATCCGGATCTGCCCAGCCGATAGGCTGTGCTTTCACTGATGGGACCACCTTGCTAAGAACGCTGCCGGAACTCCACCCAACCAGAAAAGCGATTGATCCCAATGGTTACACGTCGTGATGTTGCATCGATTGTCGGACTTGGCGCGGTGACCGCGGCCGCGCTGGCCGCCCCGGCCGTGGCCCAGACCGCGGCCGACCCGAACGAATCGACCTTCGCCCGCATCCGTCGCACCAAGAAGATGCGGATCGGTGCGGTCGGCGGCGGCGCGCCCTATTACATGAAGGACCTCGCCACCGGCCAGTGGAAGGGTTTCTACATCGACATCGCCAAGGGCCTCGCCGACGACATGGAGGCCGAGCTCGAGATCACCGAAACCACCTGGGGCAATTCGGTGCTCGATCTACAGTCCAACAAGATCGACATCTTCTTCGGCCTCAACCCGACGCCGAAGCGCGCGCTGGTGGTCGACTTCTCGGTGCCGGTCTTCAACAACGCCTTCGGCATCCTCTGCAAGAAGGACTTCAAGCCGAAGACCTGGGCCGAGCTGAACTCGCCGGACGTCAAGATCGCCGTCGACCAGGGCTCCTCGCACGACCAGGTCGTCAGCCGCCTGACGCCAAAGGCGCAGATCTCGCGCCTGAAGACCGCCGACGATGCCACCGCCGCGCTGCAGACCGGACGCGTCGACGCGCAGTGCCTGATCACCATGCTCTCGCTGACCGTCTTGAAGAAGAACCCCTCGCTCGGCCAGTTCGTGCTGCCGACGCCGATCTTCGCGACCACGTCCAACGCCGGCTTCCGCCGCGAGAACGACAAGACCTTCCGCGACTACGTCAACACCTGGATCGACTTCAACAAGGGCCTCGGCTTCATCCGCAACGCGATCATCACGAATATGGAGCTGGTGGGCGTGACGGAAGCGGACATTCCGCCGGGCGTGTCGTTGTAAATTTTCACACTGTCATTCCGGGGCGATGCGCTGCATCGAACCCGGAATCTCGAGATTCCGGGTTCGCCCTTTCGGGCGCCCCGGAATGACGGCACCGACGACGAGTAATCGCACGCATGTATCAGTGGGACTTCGGCATCCTCTGGAGCTATCGCTGGCTCTTTCTCAACGGGCTCGGCGTCACCGTCGGCTTCACCATCGTCATCGTCGTGTGCGGGCTGCTGTTCGGCCTGCTCGGCGCGTTCGGCAGCCTGTCGCGGTTCAGGGCCGTGCGTCTCACAGCCCTCGCCTTCATCGAGGCGTTCCGCTGCACGCCGATCCTGGTGCAGCTGATCTGGTTCTATTACGCGCTGCCGATCCTCGCCGGCGTCGAGATGACACCGATCACCGCATCGGCGCTGGCGCTCTCGCTCTATGGCGGCTCGTTCTATTCGGAGATCATCCGCGGCGGCATCATCTCGATCGACAAGGGCCAGTCGGAAGCCGGCGCCGCGCTCGGCATGACGCCGGGCCAGAGCATGCGGCGCATCGTGCTGCCGCAGGCGATCAAGCGCATGATCCCGGCCCTGATGAACCAGTCGATCATCCAGTTCAAGAACACCTCGCTGGTCTCGGTGCTGGCGGTGCCTGATCTGGTCTATCAAAGCCAGGTCGCGGCCCATGACAGCTACCGGCCGCTGGAGACCTACACGGCGGTCGCGGTCGCCTATGCGGCGATCCTGATCCCGCTCACCATCATCGTCCGCCGCGGCGAGAAGCGACTGGCGGTGAGCGAATGAGCGAGCCATCCAAGAACATTTCGAAAATCGAGATCCGCAGCCTGCGCAAGAGCTTTGGCAGCAACGAGGTTTTGAAGAACATCAACCTCGACGTCGCCAAGGGCGGCGTCGTCGCGCTGATCGGCCCGTCCGGCTCCGGCAAATCGACGCTGCTCCGCTGCATCAATCTCTTGGTCGTGCCCGACGGCGGCAGCGTCCGCGTCGGCGACACGCGCTTTGCGTTCGGTGAAGGCACCAAGCTGCCCGATGTGAAGACTCTCGCAAAGTTCCGCGCCACCACCGGCATGGTGTTCCAGCACTTCAACCTGTTTCCGCACATGACGACGCTGCAGAATGTGATGGAAGGGCCGGTCACCGTGCGCCGCATGGCCAAGGCGGACGCCGAGAAGCTCGCGCGGGCCCAGCTTGCAAAAGTCGGCCTTGCCGAGAAGGCCGACCAATATCCGGCAACGCTCTCCGGCGGACAGAAGCAGCGCGTCGCGATCGCGCGGGCGCTGGCGATGGAGCCTGATGTCATGCTGTTCGACGAGGCCACCTCGGCGCTCGACCCTGAGCTCGTCGGCGAGGTGCTCAATGTGATGCAGCGCCTGGCGTCCGAAGGCATGACCATGGTGATCGTGACCCACGAGATTGCCTTCGCCCGCGAGGTCGCCGACCGCCTGATCTTCATGCGCGACGGCGTCGTCGTGGAGGAAGGCCCGGCGCGGCAGGTGATCGACAATCCGCAGCAGGCCGCGACGCGCGCCTTCCTCAGCCATTTCCACCGCACCGGCGCGTTGCCGCCGGCCAACGCGACATCGTGATGCCTGATATCGATCGCGCCTATCTCGTCACCGGTGCCGCCAGCGGCATCGGCCGCGCCACCGCAAAATTGCTGGCGGCGCCCCGCACCGCGCTGCTGCTGCACACGCGCTCGAACGCGGAAGGTCTCGACGCCACTGCGGCAGAGGCTGAAGCGAAGGGCGCTATCGTCGCAAAGTGCCTCGGCGATCTCGCCGAAGAGGCTGCTGCCGCCAACGCCATCGCCGCCGCGCAAACCGCCTTCGGCCGGCTCGACGGATTGATCCTCGTCGGCGGCCACGCCCGCCGCGGCAGCGCGATCGGCACGCCGGCGGATCAATTCCGCCAGGCGATGGATGAATCCGCACTGGCCTTCACCCGCATGGTCGAGGCCGCGCTGCCGCTGCTGCGGGCAGGACGGGACGCGCGGATCGTCGCGGTATCGTCCTTCGTGGCGCACGCGATGCGGCCCGAATTCGCGCCGTTTGCGGCCACCGCGGCAAGCCGCTCCGCGCTGGAGGCGCTGGTGCGGCTCACCGCGGTCGAGCTTGCGAAAGACGGCATCGCCGTCAATGCTGTTTCACCGGGCCTCATCGTCAAGGACAAGCCGAGCGAAAGCCGGCTGTCGCCCGAGCAGATCGCCGCGACCGAAGCGCTGATCCCGATGCGCCGCCGCGGGCGGCCTGAGGAAGTCGCCGAGATCATCGCCTTCCTGGCGTCACCGAAGGCGTCCTACGTCACCGGCCAGGTCTGGCACGTCAATGGAGGCCTGACATGAGCGAAGCAACCATCGAACGCATCAGGCTGTTCCTGATCGAAAGCCCGATCAAGATGGCGCGCCTGCAGGGCGTCGGCAACGTCAAGGGCTCGGTGAAACGTGTGCTGCTCGAGCTCACTTCCAGCGACGGCGTCGTCGGCTGGGGCGAAGCCGCACCGTGGGAAGTGTTCACGGGAACGCCGGAGGCCGCGTTCTCCGCGCTCGACATTTACTTAAGGCCGATCCTGCTCGGCAAACCCGTGCGCCGCATCCGCGCGCTGATGACGGAGCTCGACCGCGCGCTGGTCGGACATGCCGAGGCGAAGGTCGCCATCGAGATGGCGCTGCTCGACATCGTCGGCAAGTCGTCGGGCCTGTCGGTTGCCGACCTGCTCGGGGGCCGCGTACGCGACACCATTCCCCTGTCATTCTCCATCGCTGATCCCGATTTCGCCGCTGACCTCGAGCGCATGCGAAAGATGGTTCCTGAAGGCAACGTCATCTACAAGGTCAAGACCGGCGTAAAACCGCATCACGAGGATCTCGATCATCTCGCAGCGATCCGGAAAGAGTTCGGCGACAAGGTCGATCTGCGCGTCGACTACAACCAGGCGCTGGCGCCGTTCGGCGCGATCAAGATCCTGCGCGATATCGAAGAGTTCGCGCCGACCTTCATCGAGCAGCCGGTGCCACGCAAATTTCCCGACGTGATGGCGCAGCTCACCGCGGCGCTGGAAACGCCCGTGCTTGCGGACGAAAGCTGCTTCGACCGCCGCGACATGATGGAGGTGGTGCGCCGCGAGGCGGCCGATGCCGTCTCGATCAAGCTGATGAAGGCCGGCGGCCTGTTCGAGGCGCAGGCGATCATGGCGATCGCCGACATCGCCGGCCTGCCCGGCTATGGCGGCACGCTGTGGGAGGGCGGCATTGGCCTTGCCGCCGGCACGCAGCTGATCGCGGCCACACCCGGCATCTCGCTCGGCTGTGAATTCTACATGCCGCATCACGTGCTGACCGAGGATGTGCTGGAAGAGCGCGTGGCGAACCGCGCCGGTCACGTCGTGGTGCCCGATGGTCCCGGCCTCGGCATCCGTGTCAGCGAAGCCTCGGTCCGCGCCAATGCGCGGGTGCTGGCGGAGGCGTAAGCCACCGGCGCGGCCACAAACTCGGTCGTCGTCCCGGGCAAGCGTCAGCGCAGACCCGGGACCCATAACCACAGGGAAAAGTTGCGGCGCGAGCTGGCAACCACGAGTCTTCGCCAAATTTCTTCCTGTGGTTATGGGTCCCGGATCGGCGCTCCGCTTCGCTGCGCTTGTCCGGGACGACGACCGTCTATGCAATGGCAGCGGAGCCTTAACCTTCCCCTCGCTAACCCCGTATCGTATGGTCCGACCCAACCAGCCCGCCCCACGGGCCATCCGGAAACGCATATGTCTGATCCCGCCTGGTCGCTGCATTCCCGCCTGAAAGAGGACACCATCGACATCGGCGATCTGCCGCTGTCGAAGGTGCTGGTCATCAAGGACGCGCATTATCCCTGGCTCTTGCTGGTGCCGCGACGGGTCGATGCGGTCGAGATCATCGATCTCGACGAGGTGCAGCAGGCGCAACTGATGACCGAGATCTCTCGCGTCTCGCGCGCGCTGAAGGAGATCACCAAATGCGACAAGCTCAATGTCGCAGCGCTCGGCAACCTCGTGCCGCAGCTTCACGTTCACATCATCGCACGCCGCACCAGTGACGCCGCCTGGCCGCGGCCGGTCTGGGGCGTGATGCCGCCGCTGGCACACGATGCCGCAGAGGTTCAGAATTTCATCAGCGCGCTTCGCCGAAAAATCTGGTTGGGTTGAAAGAATAACAATGTCAGCATTCGACGCATTTCCGCTGGGGCAGCCGGCCTTCGTCACCAATGTCCTCGATCGCGCCGCGCATCTGCGCCGCGACGACGAAAAACTGTTCGCGCTGGAGCAGAAGTCCTCATCGCGCGCCTATGTGGTCTACCGCGACTCGCTGCTGGTGAAGCGCGACGGCGACAAGGCGCGCGCGCTGCTCGGAATCGACGAGGCGCTGAAATGCGGCGCCAATCCCGGCACGATCTTTCTGGGCCTGCGCGACGGTGCCGCGATGTTCGGCATGGGCCTGTCGCAGGCCGCCGCCGAAAAGCTGATCGGCCGCGAGGACTACACCGTCACCGAGCTGCGCGGCATGGCAATGCAGGGCGTGGTTCCGCCCGACGAGCTCTCGGCGATCGCGATGGCGAAGTCGATGGTCAGCTGGCATCAGCGCCATGGCTATTGCGCCAATTGCGGCGCGCGCAGCGCGATGAAGGAAGGCGGCTGGAAGCGCGAATGTCCCGCTTGCAAGGCCGAGCACTTTCCGCGCACCGATCCGGTCGTGATCATGCACGTGGCATCAGGCGAGAAATGCCTGCTCGGCCGCCAGAAGCAATTTCCGCCGGGCATGTTTTCGTGCCTCGCCGGCTTCGTCGAGGCCGCCGAGACGATCGAGGACGCGGTGCGCCGCGAGATATTCGAAGAATCCGGCATCCGCTGCACCGACGTGCAATATTACATGACGCAGCCGTGGCCCTATCCGTCGTCCCTGATGATCGGCTGCAGCGCGCGGGCGCTGAACGAGGACATCGTCGTCGATCACTCGGAGCTCGAGGACGCGCGCTGGTTCACGCGTGAGGAGGCGGCGAAGATGCTGATGCGGACGCATCCCGACGGGCTCGCCGGTCCGCATCCCTTCGCCATCGCCCATCACCTGCTCGGCCGCTGGGTGCACGACAAGAGCTGACCGCCGATGGCGCTACCTGCGACCGCGCCGCGCATCCTCTGCATCGGCATTCCCGTGCGCGACCTGACGTTTCGCGTCGATTCCGTGCCTGCGCGCGGCAGCAAGGCCAATGCCAGCCATCTCGCGGAGATCTGCGGCGGCAATGCGCTCAATGCCGCGATCGCGATTGCGCGACTTGGCGGCCGCGTCTCTTTCGCCGGACCGATGGGCGACGCCGACGAAACATCGAGCGGCTTCATCCTCGCGCGGATGGCCGCCGAGGGCATCGAGACCACGCACATCGTGCGCATGCCGGGTCTCATGACGCCCGTCTCCGCGATCATGATCGATGCGAGCGGCGAACGGACGCTGACCATCTATCGCGATCCCGGCCTGTGGCACGTGACATTGCCCGACGCCGGCGAACTGCTCGCCGATTGCCAGGCGCTGCTGGTCGAGAGCCGCTGCGGCGCCTTTTGCATCGATCTCTGCACTGAAGCACGCCGACGCGGCATTCCCGTCATCGTCGGCGTCGATCGCGCCATGTCGTTGCAGGACGGCCTGCTCACCGCCGCCTCGCACCTGCTGTTTTCGAGCGAGCAAATGCAGGAGACCGCCGGCATCGCTGAGGACGGCGACGCCTTGAAACGCCTCGCCGCCCTGACACTGGCCTTCCTCGCCGCCACCCGCGGCCCCCGCGGCACGATCTGGCTGAACGAGGCGGGCGCGCTGGAGGAGACGGCGGCCTTCCCGGTCGAGGCGGTCGATACGCTGGGCGCCGGCGACGTGTTCCACGGCGCCTTCACCCTTCGCCTCGCCGAGCGGGGCGACGTGCGGGAGGCGCTGCGATTCGCCGCGGCCGCCGCAGCGCTGAAATGCAGCCGCCATGGCGGCGGCCTGGCCGCCCCGCAACGTATTGAAGTTGAAGAGTTTTTGCGCCGCCTGCCCTAGAGCAATTCCATGGATGCGCCGAGATTATGGGCTTGCTGTGGAAGGATTTTCTCTATATCAGGGAAATCAGCCCCTGAAATGGAACAAAGTTCTTCAAATGACTGACCTCGCTGTCCAGATCCCCGAGACCAGCCGCCGCCTCGACGCCATCGACCGCAAGATCCTGATGGTACTCCAGGAGGATGCCTCCCTCTCCGTAGCCGAGATCGGCGACCGTGTCGGCCTGTCCTCGACCCCCTGTTGGAAGCGCATCCAGCGCCTCGAGGCCGACGGCGTGATCCTGAAGCGGGTCGCTCTCGTCGACCAGAACAAGATCGGGCTCGGCATCTCCGTGTTCGTCTCGGTCGAGAGCGCCGATCATTCCGACGCCTGGCTGAAGAAGTTCGCCGAAGCCGTCAGCGCGATGCCCGAGGTGATGGAATTCTACCGCATGGCCGGCGACGTCGATTACATGCTGCGCGTCGTGGTCGCGGACATGCAGGCCTATGACGTGTTCTACAAGAAGCTGATCAGCGCCGTGCCGCTGAAGAACGTCACCTCGCGCTTCGCGATGGAGAAGATCAAGTCGGTGACCGCGCTGCCGATCCCGGCGGTGGTGGCGGCGTAGGCTTCAGAGTTCACCACGCGAAAGCTGTCATCGCCCGCGAAAGCGGGCGATCCAGTATTCCAGAGACAGTGCGTGGATACGGAGAAGCCGCGGCGTACTGGATGCCCCGGTCAAGCCGGGGCATGACGGCGGAGGATGAAGGTGGCCGTCCAGCTGACGTCGCACCTCAAATCGTCTGATTGTACGCGCCGACCTCGGGATGGGTGCGCAGCACGCTGTTCACCATCTCGAACATGTCGTGCATGCGCTGCTCGGAGACCGGGCTTTCGACCACGACGACGAGCTCGGGCTTGTTGGAGGAGGCGCGCACCAAACCCCAGCTGCCGTCCTCGACGGTGACGCGCACGCCGTTGACGGTGACGAGATCGCGGATCGACTGACCGCCGATCTTCGCGCCCTTGGCCTGCAGGTCCTCGAAGTGCTTCACCACCTTGTCGATCACACCGTATTTGACCTCGTCGGCGCAATGCGGCGACATCGTCGGCGACGACCAGGTTTTCGGCAGCGCATCCTTCAGGTCCGCCATCGACTTACCGGGGGCGCGGTCGAGCATGTCGCAGATCGCGATCGCCGAGACCAGGCCGTCGTCGTAGCCGCGGCCATAGGGCTTGTTGAAGAAGAAATGGCCAGACTTCTCGAAGCCGGCGAGCGCGCCGGTCTCGTTGGTGCGGCGCTTCATGTAGGAATGGCCGGTCTTCCAATAGGCGGTCTTCGCGCCCTGCTTCTGCAGCACCGGATCGGTGACGAACAGGCCGGTCGACTTCACGTCGACGATGAAGTGCGCGTCCTTGTGGATTGCCGACATGTCGCGCGCCAGCATCACCCCGACCTTGTCGGCGAAAATCTCCTCGCCGGTGTTGTCGACGACGCCGCAGCGGTCGCCGTCGCCGTCGAAGCCGAGGCCGACATCGGCCTTGTGATGCAGCACGGCGTCGCGGATCGCGTGCAGCATCTCCATGTCTTCGGGGTTCGGATTGTATTTCGGGAAGGTGTGGTCGAGCTCGGTGTCGAGCGGGATCACCTCGCAACCGATCGCTTCCAGCACCTGCGGCGCGAACGCGCCGGCGGTGCCATTGCCGCAAGCCGCGACGACCTTGAGCTTGCGCGTCAGCTTCGGGCGGCCAGTGAGATCGGCGATGTAGCGCGCCGGATAGTTTTCGTGGAACTGGTAGGAGCCGCCGGCCGTGTTCTTGAATTCGGCGTTGAGGACGATCTCCTTCAGCCGCGTCATCTCGTCGGGACCGAAGGTCAGCGGACGGTTGGCACCCATCTTCACGCCGGTCCAGCCATTGTCGTTGTGCGAGGCCGTGACCATGGCAACGCAGGGCACGTCGAGATCGAACTGCGCGAAATAGGCCATCGGGGTCACGGCGAGGCCGATGTCGTGCACCTTGCAGCCCGCCGCCATCAGGCCGGAGATCAGCGCATATTTGATCGAGGCCGAATAGCCGCGGAAATCATGGCCGGTGACGATCTCCTGCTTGACGCCGAGCTCGGCGATCAACGCGCCCAGCCCCATGCCAAGCGCCTGGATTCCCATCAGGTTGATTTCCTTCTGGAACAGCCAGCGCGCGTCGTATTCGCGAAAGCCGGTCGGCTTCACCATCGGCTCGGATTCGAAGCCGTAGGTATTGGGCAAAAGTACGGATTTCGGCTTGGGAAACATTGAGACAATCTCGCGAATGGCTGGGATTGCCGCAGCCTTAGCGAATGCCGGGCTGCAGCGGAAGGAGGGAATGGCAGCTTATGGCTGATAATTGCGGCAGTTTGGTAACGGGAAAACCTTACTGTTGCTTCGCGATGCGCGCATCGTGCGGACGAAGCGCGGCAGAAATCTCGGCCAGGATTTGATCCGTTTCAGGCGGATGCGCATATTGTGCTTCACAATCTCTGATCGAGAATTCGTGTTGCAACCAATCCGCCTCGGCGCCTTTATCCAATCAGGATTACTCCGTCTCGCCCGGTAAGCGATCCACAATCGCCATGGTGGGGGGACGCGGCCAGCTGATCATTAGAGAATTAAGTCAAGCCTCCTCTCGAGCTCTCTCCTCGACGTAACGCGTAGGAGACAAAGCATGCGCATGGCACCGATCCTGGCTGCGATGGCAGCCGGCGTGACCTTGTCGATCTGCCAAACGATGACCGCTCATTCGGCCAACGAGAGGTTGTCTGGGCCGCCGACCAGTGCCTCGCCGGCGCCCCTCCACCTCAGGTTCGGCGATCTGACGCTTCCGCCGATGGCATATACGAAGTTCTGCCTGAACTACCGGGACGAGTGTCGCCCTCGCCTGCTGTTTCGTGGCGGTCCGGTTCACTTGACCGAGGCACGATGGAAGGATCTGAAAGAGGTCAACGAGACCGTAAACAGCAGCATCGTCCCGGAGCCGAACGAACTGGGTCTCGCCGCAGAAACCTGGCTGATCGATCCCGCGCGCGGCGACTGCAACGACTACGCCGTCAGCAAGCGCCACCGGCTCCTGAGTCGAGGCTGGCCCCAGCGGGCGCTTCTGCTCGGCGAGGTCGTGACCGTCTGGGGCAAGCGTCACCTGGTGTTGGTCGTTCGAACCCAGAGCGGCGATCTGGTGCTGGATAATCTGACGGCGCAGATCAGACCTTGGCCGCGCGCACCCTACCGCTGGATTCGCATTCAATCGCCGAGCGACCCGCGATATTGGAACTTCGTCGCACCCCGCAGCGTGTAGGGCTTCGCTTCGCCGTCAGGCCGGTGGATGGAGGCGCGTGCCTACTGCTCCAGCACCATCTGGCCGTTGGCGTATTCGAAGCGCTTGAGGCGGGACAGGAAGGAGAGGCCGAGCAGGTTCTCCGACAGCGCCTCGTCGGGAAGCACCATGGCATCGACGTCGCGCACGACGAGGCCGCCGACATCAAGCATGGCGATGCGGGTGCGCGCGGCCTTGATGGTCCCGTTGGCGGTGGAGACGGTGGCGTTGTACTCGCTGCGCGACGGGCGCAGGCCGAAGCGGGCCGCAGAGGTCTCGTTCAGCGCGACGACGGAAGCGCCGGTGTCGACCATGAAGCCGATGCGCTGGCCCTCGATCCGGCCCTCGGTCTGGAAATGACCGCGGCCATCGCGCGGGATGTTGAGCGTGCGGCCGCCGGCCGGCGCCGTGGCCGCAAGAGCGACCGTCGTGCGCGGCGCGGAGGTCGCGGACGCCGAGCTCATCTTGTCCGCCATCTGCGCCATGAAGGTGCCAAGGCCGATCATGACGGCCGCGATGATCATAATGTTACGCATCACACCACTTCCGAGCCGGAAAGCCCGATTTCACCACGCCACACGCCCGCCCGCGAGCGACGCCGCGGGCAGAGCGGTGCCATTTTGACGAAAAGGATGAGCGAACGGTTAATGCGGAAGCTTGAACCTCTTCCCGCAGGCTACGCATCGTGCGCTCGGGGCGCCGACAGTCTCCACAACGTCATGGCCGGGCTTGTCCCGGCCATCCACGTCTTGCCATGCAGCACAAAGAACGTGGATGCCCGGGACAAGCCCGGGCATGACGAGAATGTTCAAACGCGATCGCCCTGCCGCCTGCGGGCGAGGGAGACCGCATCTCACGTCCCGCGCGGCTTCGCGCGTCTTGTCGGCACGGCGCTGGCGGGATCGTCCGGCCAGGGATGGCGCGGGTAGCGGCCGCGCAAGTCGGAGCGGACCGCGGCATAGCTGCCGCGCCAGAAGCCGGGCAGATCGCGCGTCACCTGGACCGGGCGCTGCGCCGGCGACAGCAGTTCCAGCACCAGCGGCACCTTGCCGGCGGCAATCGAGGGATGGACGTTGAGACCGAACAATTCCTGCAGCCGCACCGCGATGGTCGGCCCCTGCTCCGCCTCATAGTCGATCGCGAGCACGCTGCCGGTCGGCGCCTCAAAATGCGTCGGCGCTTCGCGGTCGAGCCGCGCGCGCATCTCCCATGGCAATAGCGCCATCAATGCGTCGGAGAGATCGCCCGGCGAGATGTCCTTGAGCGCGATCTTGTCGTAGAGCGCCGGCACCAGCCAATCGTCGCGCCGCGCGATCAGCCCGTCGCCCGACAGATCGGGCCAGCTTTCGCCTTCGGCCTTGCGCAGGAACATCACGCGGTCGCGCCATTGTTTGGCGGCCTTCGACCAGGGCAGCCGGTCGAGGCCCACCGCGATCAGCCCGTCGGCAAAAATGTGCGCGGTGTCCTCCGAGGGCGACACGGCGAGTGTCGCCTCGGAGAGCGTGATCGCATGCAGCGCGCGCTTGCGCCGCGCGCGCAGCGCCATCGCGCCGCGGTCGAACGTAATCTCGTCGACGCTCTCGATATGCTCGGCGAAATGCCGCTCGATCTCGTCCTGCGTGATCTGCGCGGCGAGCAGGATGCGTCCGCTGGCGGCCGTGCCCGTCATCTCGCCGACCGCGATGTAGGGCGCGCGGGCGAGCGAAGACGTCTGCTCCACGGCAGCGCCGCGGCCATTGGCGAGCACGAAACTGCCATTGCCGCGGTTGCGTGCGACACGGTCCGGGAAGGCATAGGCGAGCATCAGGCCGGTGGAGAGATCGTCCGGCTCACCCGCTTTCTCTGTGACCGCCACCTGCGAGGCCCAGCGCCGCGCCAGATCACGCGCGCTGGCGGCACGCGGCGAGCGGTCGCGGCGAAACTGGTCGCGCCGGTGCTCGAGATCGACGCTGTCGCCGCCGAGGCCACGTTCGGTGATGATGGCCGCGATCTCGGCGGCGGCTTCGCCTTCGCCAGCGCGATGCGAATCCACGATCATGCGCGCCAGTCGCGGCGGCAGCGCCAGCGCGCGCAGGCTCTTGCCCTCCGCGGTGATGCGGCCATCGCCATCGAGCGCGTTGAGCTCGCTGAGCAGGCTTTTTGCTTCCTTCCAGGCCGGCTGCGGCGGCGGGTCGAGGAATGACAGCGCGGCAGGATCCGCGACGCCCCATTGCGCGAGGTCGAGCACCAGCGAGGACAGGTCGGCGCTGAGGATCTCCGGCTGGGTGTAGGGCGCAAGCGAAGCCGTCTGCGGCTCGTCCCAGAGCCGGTAGCAGACGCCGGGCTCGGTACGGCCGGCGCGGCCGCGGCGCTGGTCCACCGCCGCACGCGCGGCGCGCACGGTCTCGAGCCGGGTCAGGCCGATGTCGGGCTCGTAGCGCGGCACGCGGGCAAGACCGGAATCGACCACGATGCGGACGCCTTCGATGGTGAGCGAGGTTTCCGCGATCGAGGTCGCCAGCACGACCTTGCGCGTGCCCTTCCGCGCCGGCGCGATGGCGCGATCCTGCACGGCGGCGTCGAGCGCGCCGAACAGCGGCACGATCTCGATGGAAGCGTCCTGCACGCGCTCGCCGAGGAAGTTCTGGGTGCGGCGGATCTCGGCGGCGCCCGGCAGGAAGGCCAGCACCGAGCCGCTATCGGCGCGGAGCGCGGAGGCAATCGCATCCGCCATCTGCCGCTCGACCGGCGCGTCCGCCTTGCGGCCGAGATAGCGCGTTTCGACCGGAAACGCCCGGCCCTCGCTCTCGACGACAGGCGCCTCGCCGAGCAGCTTGGCGACGCGGGCGCCGTCGAGCGTTGCCGACATCACGAGGATGCGCAAGTCTTCGCGCAAGCCGAGTTGCGCATCGCGGGCCAGCGCGAGGCCCATGTCGGCATCGAGCGAACGCTCGTGGAATTCGTCGAACAGGATCGCGGCAACGCCTGAGAGCTCGGGATCGTCGAGGATCTGGCGGGTGAAAATGCCTTCGGTCACGACCTCGATGCGCGTGGCGCGAGATATCTTCGAGCCGAAGCGGACGCGGTAGCCGACGGTCTCCCCAGTGCGCTCGCCGAGCGATTTGGCCATGCGGTCGGCGCTGGCGCGCGCGGCGATGCGGCGCGGCTCTAGCACGATGATCTTCTTATTCTGCGCCCAGGGTGCGTCGAGCAGCGCCAGCGGCACGCGCGTGGTCTTGCCGGCGCCGGGCGGCGCCACCAACACGGCGGCGTTATGCGCCTCCAGCGTGCGCGAGAGGTCGTCGAGCACGGCATCGATCGGGAGGGGGGTGTCGAAGGTGCGAGGCAAATAGCTTTATCCGTTCGTCATGCCCGGGCAAAAGCGCGAAGCGCGTCTTCGCACAAAAGTCCCGGGCGTCCACGTCTTGGATTAGAAAACAGACGTGAATGGCCGGGACAAGCCCGGCCATGACGGAATTATGCACTGTCGTGGGAGCGTCAGCCCTGCACCGGCGGACGCCCGACGCTCTCGTAGGTGAAGCCCGCGGCCTCCATCTCTTCCGGGCGATAGATATTGCGGAGGTCGACGACGATGGGCTGTGCCATGGCGCTCTTCAGCCGGTCGAGGTCGAGCGCGCGGAACTGCACCCATTCGGTGACGATGACGACCGCGTCGGCGCCTTGCGCGCACGAATAGGCGTCCTCGCAATAGGTGATGCTGGGCAGCTCACCCTTGGCCTGCTCCATGCCGACCGGGTCGAACGCCTTGACCGTCGCACCCATATCGATCAGGCCGGTCACCAGCGGGATCGACGGCGCATCGCGCATGTCGTCGGTGTCGGGCTTGAAGGTGAGGCCGAGCACCGCGATGGTCTTGCCGCGCAACGAACCGCCGAGCGCCTGGCTGACTTTGCGCGCCATCGCGCGCTTGCGGTTCTCGTTGACCGCCAGCACGGACTCGACGATGCGCAGCTGCACGTCATGGTCCTGCGCGATCTTGATCAGCGCCTTGGTGTCCTTCGGGAAGCACGAGCCGCCGAAGCCGGGACCGGCATGCAGGAACTTGGTGCCGATGCGGTTGTCCAGGCCAATGCCGCGCGCGACCTCCTGGACGTTGGCGCCGGCCTTTTCGGACAGGTCCGCGATCTCGTTGATGAAGGTGATCTTGGTCGCCAGGAACGCGTTGGCGGCGTATTTGATCATCTCGGCGGTGCGGCGCGCGGTGAACATCAGCGGCGCCTGGTTCAGCGACAGCGGGCGATAGATGTCGCCCATCACCTTGCGGCCGCGCTCGTCGTTGGTGCCGACCACGATGCGGTCGGGGAACTTGAAGTCGCGGATCGCGGCGCCCTCGCGCAGGAATTCGGGGTTGGAGGCGACGACGACGTCAGCGTTCGGATTGGCCGCGCGGATGATGCGCTCGACCTCATCGCCGGTGCCGACCGGCACGGTCGACTTGGTCACCACCACGGTGAAGCCGGACAGCGCCTGCGCGATCTCCTTCGCGGCGGCATAGACATAGGACAGGTCGGCGTGGCCGTCGCCGCGGCGCGAGGGCGTGCCGACCGCGATGAACACGGCGTCGGCCTCGGCGACCGGCTTCGACAGATCGGTGGTGAAGTCCAGCCGCTTGGCCTTGACGTTGTTCGCAACGAGCTCGTCCAGCCCGGGCTCGTAGATCGGGATCTCGCCGCGATGAAGGCTAGCGATCTTCTTCTCATCCTTGTCGACGCAAGTGACGTCGTGACCGAAATCCGCAAAGCAGGCCCCGGATACCAGTCCCACATAACCCGTGCCGATCATCGCGATTCGCATGAAAAACCCTGTTCTGGCTGGTTAACGAAACCCCAACTCGGGGCGGTTTAGCACTTTCCGATGGGGAGGGAACAGTCCGCATGCAAAAACCGGCACGCGACTTGAACCGGTAAAGAAGTCGGAAACCACTGGGATCCAAACTGCCCCACGCCCACACAGAGCCGGGCGGAACACGCCTCGAAACGGGACATCATGGCATCATCAGGCACAATCGCCGCAACCGGGAGCCCGAAGGCCCCGACGGCCGGGCGTGTCGACTGGGTCGACTACGCCAAGGGCATCTGCATCATCATGGTCGTGATGATGCACTCGGTGCTGGGAGTGGAGCTCGCCGCCAGCGAGACCGGTTTCATGCATGTCCTGGTGGCCTTCGCAAAGCCGTTCCGGATGCCCGATTTCTTCCTGATCTCGGGCCTGTTCCTGCCACTGGTGATCGATCGGGACTGGCGAACCTATCTCGATCGCAAGGTGGTGCATTTCGCCTATTTCTATGTCGTCTGGGTGACAATCCAGTTCGGCTTCAAGGCGCCCGCCTTCGCCGCGGAATCGAGCTGGCGTGACGCCGGCCTGCTGTATCTGGAATCCTTCATCGAGCCGTTCGGAACGCTGTGGTTCATCTATCTGCTGCCGGTGTTCTTCGTCGTCACAAAACTGACACGGCGAATCCCGCCGCTCGCGGTCTGGATCATGGCCGCCGCGCTGGAGACGGCGCGCATCGCAACCGGCTGGACCGCGATCGACGAATTCTGCGCGCGCTTCGTCTACTTCTATTCGGGTTACCTGTTCGCGCCTTACGTGTTCGCGCTGTCGGATCGCGCGCGGAAACATCCCGCGCTGGCGCTCGCTGGACTTGCGACCTGGGTACTGGTCAATGCCGGCCTCGTCGCCTCTGGCGCCAGCGAGTGGAAGATCGTCTCGCTCGTGCTCGGTTTCGCCGGCGCCTGTGCCATCATCACGATGGGCACATTGCTGGCGCGCGCGCATTGGCTGAACTTCTTCCGCTTCTGCGGCGAGCATTCGATCGTGATCTATCTCGCCTTCTTCCTGCCGATGGCGGCGACCCGTACGCTGCTCTTGCGTACCGGCGTCATTCCCGACATCGGCACGGTGTCGCTGATTGTGACCATAGTCGGCGTGATCGGTTCGCTCGCCATCTGGCAGGTCGCGCTGCGGCTCAATGCGCACTTCCTGTTCGAGCGTCCGGATGCGTTCTGGATCGCGCCGAGGAAGGCGGGGCCGGTGTTGCAGGCGGCGGAGTAATTGCGCTGTCGTCCCTGCGCACGCAGGGACCCATACCGCGTGATTTGTCGATGGATCGCGGTCTCCGTACCACGGCCTAGTCACAGTCAACCTTCGCCAAACTCTTCCCTGTGGTTATCGCGACGAGCGCAAGCGCTCGCGCGGGGGTCCCCGCGTTCGCGGGGACGACGAGAGGTGTGGGAATCCGCCCAAAAATCCCCCTTCCAAGGCTGTCAAAACCCGCAAAAATTCATACATTGCGGCCATGCCCAAAACATCCCCGAAGACCACCGCCAAAGCTGACACCAAGGCTGCGCCCAAGGCTAATGAAGCCCCGGCCGCAGCCGACACCAAAGCCGCTGCGCCAGCTGCTGCCAAACCGGTTGCGGCGAAGGGGGTTGGCAAGGGCGACCACGTGTTCCTGGTCGACGGTTCCGGCTACATCTTCCGCGCCTATCACGCGCTGCCGCCGCTGAACCGCAAGTCGGACGGCTTGCAGGTCAATGCCGTGCTCGGCTTCTGCAACATGCTGTGGAAGCTCTTGCGCGACATGCCCGAGGACAACCGGCCGACGCATCTGGCGATCGTGTTCGACAAGTCGGAAGTCACATTCCGCAACAAGATCTACGCTGATTACAAGGCGCACCGGCCGCCGGCGCCTGACGACCTGATCCCGCAATTTGCGCTGATCCGCGAAGCCGTGCGCGCCTTCGACCTGCCCTGCCTGGAGCAGGCCGGCTTCGAGGCCGACGATCTGATCGCGACCTATGTGCGGCAGGCCTGCGAGCGCGGCGCGAGCGCGACCATCGTCTCCTCCGACAAGGACCTGATGCAGCTCGTCACCGACTGCGTCACCATGTACGACACCATGAAGGACCGCCGCATCGGCATCCCCGAGGTGATCGAGAAGTTCGGCGTGCCGCCCGAGAAGGTGGTCGAGGTGCAGGCGCTGGCCGGCGATTCCACCGACAACGTGCCGGGAGTCCCCGGCATCGGCATCAAGACCGCCGCGCAGCTGATCGTCGAATATGGCGACCTCGACCAGCTGCTGTTCCGTGCCGGCGAGATCAAGCAGCCGAAGCGGCGCGAGGCGCTGCTCGAGAATGCCGAGAAGGCGCGGATCTCGCGCAAGCTGGTGCTGCTCGACGACAAGGTCGATCTGGACGTGCCGCTGGACGATCTCGCGGTGCACGAGCCCGACGCGCGCAAGCTGATCGCCTTCCTGAAGGCGATGGAATTTTCCACGTTGACGCGCCGCGTCGCCGACTATTCCCAGATCGATCCCGCCAATGTCGACGCCGATGCCAGCAACAGCAGCGGCGCGCGGGCCGGCGAGAGCGCGAAGGCGAAATCGCCCGAGAGCTCCGGCGACCTGTTCGGCGGCCCTGCAAAGACGGCAACGGGCGGCGACAAGGGCGACAAGACGGCGAGCCTCAAGGGCGCGCCGATCTCGCTCGCGGCCGCGCGCGAGGAGGCCTTGCGCAAGCTTCCGGTCGACCGCAGCAAATACCAGGCGGTCAAGAGCCTCAAAGAGCTCAACGCCTTCATCGCGCGCATCCACGATGCCGGCCAGGTCTCGATCGAGATCAAGGCCAACTCCATCGACCCGATGCAGGCCGATCTCTGCGGCGTCGCGCTGGCGTTGGCGCCGAACGAGGCCTGTTACGTGCCGCTGGCGCACAAGCAGGCCGGCGGCGGTGCCGGCCTGTTCGATGCGGGACTCGCGCCCGACCAGGTCAAGCATGACGAGGCGATCGACGCGCTCCGCCCCGTGCTGGAATCACCGGGAATCCTCAAGATCGGCTTCGACGCGAAGTTCAGCGCCGTGATGCTGGCGCAGCACGGCATCACCTTGCGCAGCATCGACGATGCGCAGCTGATCTCCTATGTGCTCGACGCCGGCCGCGGCTCGCATGGGCTGGAATCGCTGTCCGAGCGCTGGTTCGGCCACGCCATGCTGAAGGAGAGCGAGCTGCTCGGCAGCGGCAAGGGCAAGATCACCTTCGACCAGGTGCCAATCGACAAGGCGGCGCCTCTGTCGGCGGAAGGCGCCGACATGGCGCTGCGCGTGTGGCGCGTGCTGAAGCCGCGCCTCGTCGCGGAGCGCATGACCGCCGTCTACGAGACGCTGGAACGGCCGCTGGTCTCGGTGCTCGCGCGCATGGAGCGGCGCGGCATCTCGATCGACCGCCAGGTGCTGTCGCGGCTGTCGGGCGAGTTCGCCCAGACCGCCGCGCGCGTCGAGGCCGAGATCCAGGAGATCGCGGGCGAGCCGGTCAATGTCGGCAGTCCCAAGCAGATCGGCGACATCCTGTTCGGCAAGATGGGATTGCCGGGCGGCAGCAAGACCAAGACCGGCGCGTGGTCGACCACCGCACAGGTGCTCGACGAGCTCGCCGAGCAGGGCTACGACTTCCCGAAGAAGATCTTGGAGTGGCGTCAGGTCTCGAAGCTGAAATCGACCTACACCGACGCGCTGCCGACCTACGTCCATCCGCAGACCCATCGCGTGCACACGACCTACGCGCTGGCCGCGACCACCACGGGCCGGCTGTCGTCGAACGAGCCGAACTTGCAGAACATCCCGGTGCGCACCGAGGACGGGCGAAAGATCCGCCGCGCCTTCATCGCGACGCCGGGCAACAAGCTCGTTTCCGCCGACTATTCGCAGATCGAGCTGCGGCTGCTCGCCGAGATCGCCGACATTCCCGTGCTGAAGCAGGCGTTTCGCGATGGGCTCGACATTCACGCCATGACGGCGTCCGAAATGTTCGGCGTGCCGATCGAGGGCATGCCGAGCGAGATCCGCCGCCGCGCCAAGGCGATCAATTTCGGCATCATCTACGGCATCTCGGCGTTCGGGCTAGCCAACCAGCTCGGCATCGCACGCGAAGAAGCCTCCGCCTACATCAAGAAGTACTTTGAGCGCTTCCCAGGTATCCGCGCCTATATGGACGAGACCAAGGAATTCTGCCGCAAGAACGGCTATGTGACGACGCTGTTCGGCCGCAAGATGTACTATCCCGACATCAAGGCCTCCAACGCCTCGGTGCGCGCCTTCAACGAACGCGCCTCGATCAATGCCCGCCTGCAAGGCACCGCGGCCGACATCATCCGCCGCGCCATGACGCGGGTGGAGGACGCTCTGGCGCAGAAGAAGCTCTCGGCGCAGATGCTCTTGCAGGTGCATGACGAGCTGATCTTCGAGGTGCCGGACGCCGAGGTCGAGAAGACGCTGCCGGTCGTGCAGCACGTCATGCAGGACGCGCCGTTCCCAGCGGTGCTGCTGTCGGTCCCGCTGCATGTCGACGCGCGCGCCGCGAACAATTGGGACGAGGCGCATTGAATCTCTTTACCTCTCCCCGCCTGCGGGGAGAGGTCGGATCACATCGCAGATGTGATCCGGGTGAGGGGGTACAGGTCTATCGACGACCGCCCGTGCGGAGAGAGGCCCCTCACCCCAACCCTCTCCCCGTAAGAACGGGGCGAGGGGGCGCACCGGCGCAAGAACGTCGTGCCGCGTCCGGGACACGAAAACTCAATTGTCCTCCGTGCAATTGCGCAATGGCCCCGCGCGCCCGCGCATATTAGAACCACTGCATCTCCCGCACCGGTTCACCCATGCCCCACACCTCCGCCCTGCTCGGCTTCGCTCTCGTCTGCCTTGGACTCGTGCTCACGCCCGGACCGAACATGATCTACCTGATCTCGCGCTCGATCACGCAGGGACCGGCCGCCGGCATCGTCTCGCTCGGCGGCGTGGCGCTCGGCTTCGTGTTCTACATGCTGTGCGCGGCGTTCGGCATCACGGCGCTCTTGCTCGCGATTCCCTTCGCCTATGACGCGCTGCGCTTTGCCGGTGCCGGCTATCTGTTGTGGCTGGCCTGGCAGGCGGTGAAGCCGGGCGGGCGCTCGCCGTTCCAGGTGAAGCAGCTTGCGATCGACAGCCCGCGCAAATTGTTCGCGATGGGCTTCGTCACCAATTTGCTCAATCCGAAGATCGCGATGCTGTATCTGGCGCTGCTGCCGCAGTTCATCGATCCCAGCGCCGGCAGCGTGCTGACGCAGTCGGTGGTGCTGGGCGCGATCCAGATCGCGATCGGCGTCAGCGTCAATGCGATGATCGCGCTCGCCGCAGGTTCGATCGCGCAGTTCCTGGCGAGCCGGCCGAGCTGGATGGTGGTGCAGCGCTGGCTGATGGGCACGGTGCTGGCCGGGCTCGCGGTGCGGATGGCGGTGGAAGCGAAGAAAGTGTGAGGGTCTTTTCACCTCTCCCCGCTTGCGGGGAGAGGTCGAATTCGATTGCAGGTCGAATTCGGGTGAGGGGGTACAGGTCCCTCCTCGACCTCACGCGCGGAGAGAGGCCCCTCACCCCAACCCTCTCCCCGGAAGAACGGGGAGAGGGACAGGATCAACCCTCAATCCAGCTTGGCTTCCATCCCCCGCTTCACGCCCGGGCGCGCCATCAGCGCCTCGTACCAGCGCTTGACGTTGGGGAAGTCGGCCAGCTCAACCTTGTGGCGAGGGTGGCGCCAGGCCCAGCCCAGGATGGCGAAATCGGCAACCGAGAGGTCGCCGGCGACGAAGTCGCGGCCATCGAGCTGGCGGTCGAGCACGCCGTAGAGCCGGCGGGTCTCGGCCATGTACCTCTTCAGGCCGTAGGCGCGGTCCTGCTCGTTCTCGAGCGCGATGAAATGATGCACCTGGCCGGGCATAGGGCCGAAACCTCCCATCTGCCACATCAGCCATTCATAGACGGGGATACGCGCCGAAAGTGATTTCGGCAGGAATTTGCCGGTCTTTTCGCCGAGATAAAGCAGGATCGCGCCGGACTCGAAGATGCTGACCGGCTTGCCGTCGGGACCCTCGGGGTCGAGGATTGCGGGGATCTTGTTGTTGGGCGAGAGCTTCAGGAACCCGGGCGCCATTTGCTCGCCCTTGGTGATGTTCACCGGGACCACCTTGTAGGGCAGCCCCATTTCCTCCAGCGCGACCGAGATCTTGCGGCCGTTCGGCGTGTTCCAGGTGTGCAGCTCGATCGTCATGCCCTATTTCCTTGCTCGTTCCTTCCCCGGGATATCCGGCATCCAACTACCTCAGCGCCTGCACCCCCACAACCGGCGGACCGGGATGGCCGATCCCTGTTGACGGGGGATACCCCCTCTGGAATGTCGTGGCCGTCGCGGATAAATTCCGCCTCCTCCAAAAACCCTGTTCGAGGGACCGCCGTGTCGAAATCCGCCTCCCGCGCCCGCCTGTTCGAAATCATCCGCCGGCGCTCCTTCGGTCGCGGCGAGGTGACGCTCGCGTCGGGCCGCAAGAGCGATTTCTACTTCAACCTCAAGCCGACCATGCTCGACCCCGAGGGCGCGACCCTGCTCGCCGAGCTCACCTATGAGGCGCTGAAGGACGACCAGCTCGATTTCATCGGCGGGCTCGAGATGGGCGCAGTGCCGCTCGCCGGCGCGCTGGCGCAGATCTCCTGGATCAAGGGCCATCCGATCGCGGCGTTCTTCGTGCGCAAGAAGCCGAAGGAGCATGGCGCCAAGCTCGCGATCGAAGGCCTGCCCAAGGGCGAGACGCTGGCTGGCAAGCGTGTCGTCATCGTCGAGGACGTTACCACGACAGGCGGCTCGGCGATGAAGGCGGTGGAGTCCGTGCGCGAGACCGGCGCCGAAGTCGTGCTGGTGCTGACCATGGTCGACCGCGAGGAAGGCGCTACCGACACGTTCGGCGCGGCCGGCCTGCCGTTCCGCTCGCTGTACAAGGCGTCGGAATTTTTGAAGGCGTAAAGCTCCGGAACATTCTTGGCCGCATGCCCGGGCGTGTCCCGGAAGCAACGATCGTTCGAAAGCTGCGCATGGCCTTGAAGAGGCCACCACCTCGTCTTGAAACCGCCTCTGCTCAACTGCTCATTTACCATCGCGCACTATGGTGAATCGCGTGCTGCGACCTCAAAGGTTTCGGCCGGTTCAGTAGCGTCGGGTGGAGTGAGCATTGCGTACACACTTGTCCCATACGCGGCGGCAGCGTCGCGCCATGCTGGTAGCCAGCCTCCTTGCGGCTCCAATGCTCGCGGCTCCCGCCCCGGTTTCGGCCGAAGGCCTGTTCGACTTCTTCTTCGGCGGCCTGCAGCAGCAGCGGCCGCAGCGTGACGTGCCGCAGCAGGCGAGCTCCTACTCCGACCCCTTCACCGGCCAGCAGAACGCCGCAAACCCGCAATATGTGCCGCCGACACGCTCGGCGGCGGCCGGCGGCTCCGGCCCTGCGTTCTGCGTGCGCAGCTGCGACGGCAAATATTTTCCGCTGATGCGCGGGCTCGCCTCGCCCGCGCAGATGTGTCAGGCATTCTGTCCCGCGACCGCGACCAAGGTCTATTTCGGCTCCTCGATCGACGGCGCATATTCGCAGACCGGCGAACGCTACGCCGACAGCGAGAACGCATTTGCCTATCGCAAGGCGCTGCGGTCGGACTGCACCTGCAACGGCCGCGAGCCGGTCGGCCTCGCGCCGGTCGATCTGGCGCTGGACTCCTCGCTGAAGGCCGGCGACGTGATCGCGACCAGTGACGGCCTCGTCGCCTATACCGGTATCCGCGTCGGCAACGACCAGGCCGCGGACTTCACGCCGGTCGCCTCCTATCCCGGTCTCACCGCGCAGGTCCGCGCCCGCCTCGGCGAGATGAAGGTGGCGCCGGTGCGCGCCGAAACGGTGTCGGCGGATGCGCCGGCCCCGGCCGAGATCGTGCGCGAGGCGCTGCCTGACGTGACGGTGCCGAAGACGCAGAAGCCGGCGAAGCGGGCGGGATTGGATTAGCAGAAAGAGTTGTCATTCCGGGGCGATGCGTCAGCGTCGAACCCGGAATCTCCAGCTTCTCAGGTGCGCAATTGCGCACCTTCATCGCGGCGCGATGCCCCGGAATGACGGGTCACCTCCCGATAATCACCCCGATCACATTCGGCGCGGCCAGATACTTCTCCTCGATCGCCGCGCGTGCGGCGGCGCGGTTCTCGGCCGTCAGCAATCCGCGCTGCTCGGCCAGGATCATCCAGCAGAAGCCCCACCAGTCCGTCAGCATGCCGGCCTCGTCCACGAGGTCGTAGCCCTGCTCGGCCGCGAAGATGCGCGCATGCGCTTCGTCGAGCGTATCGAGGAACAGATGATCCTCGGGCGAAAACAGATCGTCGCTGATGTCGTCGATGGTGTAGCCCCAGATCGACTGGCACACCGCGTTGAACTCGCGGTCGAACTGGTCGTCATCGACGGCAAAGCGCCGCGCCGTCTGATGCAGCCGCGACAGCGAGCGCGCGAAATCGGCGATCCGGGTGAGGGCAAACTGATCAAAGGCAATGTTGGACATGTAGTCCTCGCAGAGTCTGACAGACGCTAGATATTGTGTCGGCAACGTGCCGAATCACAATGATATATCAAAGACTTGCTAAAGTGTTCTTAATTTGTTCCAGAACAGCGGCGATGTTGTGTGTGGCCGCCCGAAATGCAGGTGCTCGAATCCCCGACTGCGGATGCGGGAATCGAAAGGGGCCGCCTTGCGACGACCCCTTGCCGGTTGCAATTCTTGTTCGGGATGCGAAATTCCAGCCCCGGCAGCAGCCAAGTTAGAGGTCGCAATCGACTTCGGCGACTCCGGATAAATACCGAATGTAGCGCTGTCCCAATTTCGGTTCGCGAAGGCGCGGGAACTCAATAACAGCGCGAGGCCGCGATCGCGTGGACGCGGCGGTCGCCGAGCAGATGGGCGACGAAACCGTTCTTCGGAAAAATCTTTGCGAACGCCGCATCGCGGATGCTGAGGCCGCCGGCATAGGCGCCGAAGGCCGGCATCACGGCGCGCATCCCGTCGCTGGCAAAGCAGCGCCGCTCCATCGAACGGCCGCGCGCGGAGACGCGGGCCTTCGGATGCAGATGGCCGGCGATCTCGCCATGCGCGCCGGTCGGCTCGTGGCGGAACGTGATCGGGCCGATCGCGACTTCGTCGGCGACGGTGCCGCCGAGATCGCGCGGCAGCATGGGATCGTGATTGCCAGAAATCCAGATCCAGTCGCGGCCGGTCTGGAGCGCGGCGACGGCATCGCGGTCGTCAGCGGACAATCGTTCATGCGCGGTGCGATCGTGAAAGCTGTCGCCGAGCGCGATGACGGTGCGTGGGTTGTGGCAGGAGATGACAGCAGCGAGACGGCTCAGCGTTGCCAGCGTGTCGTAAGGAGGCAGCAACACGCCACGCGTGGCAAAGCTGGAGCCTTTCTCCAGATGCAGATCGGAGACGATCAGCAGGCGCTGCTCTTCCCAGAACAGCGCGCCGGAGAGATCGGTGTGGAGCGAGATGCCGGCCACGTCCAGGGTGCGGGTCAAAGAGATCGATAGCGCAACGTTCTCCGTCATGGCCGGGCTTGTCCCGGCCATCCACGTTCTTGCCGCTGCAAGGAAGACGTGGATGCCCGGGTCAAGCCCGGGCATGACGGTGTGGAGAGAGTTGTGCCCCGAAAATACATTCTTGCCGTCTACGACATCGCCTCTTTGACAAGCTCGTCGGCGGCCTCCGCCAACAGCTCGTCTGCAGCTTCGCCATAGACTGACTCGCGGCCGATTTCCAGCATCACGGGGACGGCGAGCGGGGAGACGTGGTCGAGTTCCCGGTGGGTGATGCGGCCCTGGATGCGAGCGAGCATGTCGCCGAGGCGGCGCAGGTCGAGCAGGCCGGTGGCGGCATCGGCGCGGGCGGCGCGCAGCAGGACGTGATCGGCCTGATGTTTCCGCAGGACGTCGTAGACGAGATCGGTCGAGAACAGCACCTGGCGGCGGCTCTTCTCTTCGCCGGTGTGGCGACGCGCGATCAGGCCGGAGATGATGGCGCAGTTGCGGAACGTGCGCTTCATCAGCGCGGATTCGGCGAGCCAGGCCTCGAGGTCATCGCCGAGCATGTCGGGGGCGAACAGCGCGTTGAGGTCGATCCGGCCGTCCCGGATCATGAAAGAGAGATCGCCGAGCCCCCAGATCGCCACCGCATATTCATTGGCGACGAAGCCAAGCGGCCGCGCGCGGGCGCGCTCAAGCCGCCGCGTCAGCAGCATGCCGAGCGTCTGATGCGCGAGGCGGCCTTCGAAGGGATAGCAGACGATGTAATGCTTGTTGGCGCGCGGAAAGCTCTCGACGAGGAGCTCGCGCACCGCTGGCACGCGCGAGACGTCCTTCTGCAGCGACAGCCAGTCGCGCACCTGCTCCGGCAAGCCCTTCCATGCGCGGCCATCGTCGAGCAGGCGGCGGACGCGTTCGGCAAGATAGGTCGAGAGCGGGAACTTGCCGCCCATATAGGACGGCACCTTGGGGTCCTTGTCATGCGCACGCGAGACATAGACCTGGTCCTCGACCAGGGTCTCGTAACGCACCACCTCGCCGCTGAACACGAAGGTGTCGCCGGGGCTGAGACCCTCGATGAAGGCCTCCTCGATCTCGCCGAGCAACCGGCCGCCGCGCGCGATCACGCCGGTCGACCCCGTTCCACCGCTGCGCGAGCGTACCAGCCGCACCTTCAGCATGTCGTCCTCGACGATAGTGCCGACATTCATCCGGTAGCTCTGCCGCACCTTGGGATTGGCGACGCGCCAGCGGCCCTCCTTGTCCTGCTTGATGCGGGCGAAGCGCTCATAGGTTTTCAGCGCGTAGCCGCCGGAGGCGACGAAATCGACGACGTCGTCGAAATCCTGCCGCGACAGGTTTGCGTAGGGCGCGGCGGTGCGGACTTCGCCATAAAGCTCGTCGCTGAAAAACGGCTCGCCGCAGGCGCAGCCGAGCACGTGCTGGGCGAGCACATCGAGCGCGCCGGTGCGCAAGGGTGGCGTGTCCTGCGCGTTCTCGGCGATGGCGTCGATGGCGACGCGGCACTCCAGCACCTCGAACCGGTTGGCCGGCACCAGCACCGCGCGCGAGGCCTCGTCGAGACGGTGATTGGCGCGGCCGATGCGCTGCATCAGGCGCGAGGATCCCTTGGGCGCACCGATATTGACGACGAGATCGACATCGCCCCAGTCGACTCCGAGGTCGAGCGAGGAGGTGCAGACCACGCCGCGCAGGCGTCCCGCCGACATCGCGTCCTCGACCTTGCGCCGCTGTGCGACGTCGAGCGAGCCGTGATGCAGCGCGATGGCAAGGCCGTCGTCATTCATGCTCCAGAGATTCTGGAACAGCATCTCGGCCTGGCTGCGGGTGTTGACGAAGACCAGCGTGGTCTTGTTCGCCTTGATCAGCTCGTAGATCTCGGGGAGCGCGTGGCGCGCGCTGTGGCCCGCCCAGGGCAGCCGCTCGCGGGTATCGAGCATCTCGACCTCTGGCGGCGCGGCGCCGCCGGCGACGACGATGTCGGCTGCGACCTCCTTGCCTTCGGGCTGCGGCACCAGGAAGCGCGCAAGCTGGTCCGGCTCGGCCACCGTCGCCGACAGGCCGATCGCGCGCATCTGCGGCGCGAGGCGCCAAAGGCGCGCAAGGCCCAGCGAGAGCAGATCGCCGCGCTTGGATGTCACCAGCGCGTGCAGCTCGTCGAGCACGATGCGCTTGAGTGAGCCGAACAGGAAGGGCGCGTCATCGGAGGAGAGCAAGAGTGCGAGCTGCTCCGGAGTCGTCAGCAGGACATCCGGCGGATAACGCCGCTGCCGCTGGCGCCGCGACACTGGCGTATCACCGGTGCGGGTCTCGACCTTGATCGGCAGCCCCATCTCGGCGATCGGCCTCTCGAGGTTGCGTGCGATGTCGACGGCAAGCGCCTTGAGCGGGGAGATGTAGAGCGTGTGCAGGCCGCCGGTGCGTTGCACGGTGCGGCCGGTGGAGACGAGGTTTTGCTTGGCGCCGGCGTTGCGTTCGACCGGCTGCGCCGAGAGCTCCACCAGCGTCGGCAAAAATCCAGCCAGCGTCTTGCCGGCGCCGGTAGGCGCGATCAAGAGCGCGGAACGGTCTTCGCGTGCCTTCTCCAGCAGCGCGAGCTGATGCTCACGCGGCAACCAGCCGCGGGCCGCGAACCACGCGTTGAAGCGGTCGGGCAGCAGCGTGGCCGGCTCGGCCGGGATTTTGAGGATGCGGGGCGGCACGGCATCACAGGTAAGCCGTGGGGCTGGGTTCGTCGAGGGGGTGGGCTTTCCTTCGCCTCTCCCCGCTTGCGGGGAGAGGCCGGAATTTGCGCGACAGCGCGAATTCCGGGTGAGGGGGAGTCTCCGCAAGGGCAGCTGCCTCCGTCCCCGCGGAGGCTCCCCCTCACCCTACCCTCTCCCCGCAAGCGGGGAGAGGGGAAGAGACAGCAGCGTACGCTGCCCTTTCCTACTCCGACATCGGCTTGTCGGAGATGTCCCAATCCTTGCCGCTGAAGGTCGAGATGAAGAGCGTCTTCATCGGCGTGTAGTCCTCGGGCGTGTAGTCATAGGTGACGCCGTCGAGGAAATAGGGCGAATGGAAGCCTTTGAGGTTGGAGGCCTGCTTCAGCACGTTGGCGCGGGTGAGGTCGTCGCCGCAGCGGCGCAGGATCTCGCCCATGGTGACGGCCTGGCCGTAGCCGGCAAACGCGATGGTGTTGTCGGGGTCGATGGTCGGCATGTACTTCTTGCGCAGCTCCTCGAACGCCATCACGTCGGGGTCCTTCTCCCATTTGGGCAGGCCGACCTCCTTGTTGTAGCGGATGGCGACGATGCCGGTGGCGTTCTCGAGGCCCGCGGCGTTGAGGATCGAGCGGCCGGTCGAGCCGGCCGACAGCAGCTGCAACGGCTTCCAGCCGAGCTCGGCGACTTTCCGGATCGACTGCGACGTCGCCTTGCCGGTGGTGATGTTGTAGAAGACGTCGGCGCCCGACTTCGAGAGATTGATGAGCTGGGAATCGACCGTGGGATCGGTGAGATCATAGGTCTGCTCCATGATCACCTGCGCGGTGCCGCCGGCGTCAGCCAGCACCTTCTTGAACGGCCCGAGGAAGTCGCGGCCGAAATCGTCGTTCTGGTAGAGGATGCCGATCTTGGCATTCGGCTTCACGGCAACGACGTGCCGGGCCAGGATGCGCGCCTCGGTCGGATAGAGCGGCAGGCCCGCCATCGTCCATTTGAACTCTTTCGGGTTATTCCACTTCGACGCGCCGGTGTTCAGCAACAGCTGCGGCACGCCCTTGGAGTTCAGGTATTTGTGCACGGAGGTCTGCGGCGCGGTGCCGAGCGAGCCGTAGAGCGCCAGCACTTCCTCCTGCTCGACCAGGCGCCGTGTCGCCTCGACGCATTTCGGTGCGCTATAGGCATCGTCCATGGTGAGGAATTTGATCTTGCGTCCGTTGATGCCACCCTTCTCGTTCAGCATCTGGAAATAGGCTTCACCGATACGCCCGAGCACGCCGTAGAGCGAGCCGGGACCGGAATGCGGCACGGTCTGGCCGATCTTGATCTCGGTGTCGCTGGCGCCCGCATCGTATTTCTTCTCCGCGGCCCAGACATACGGCGCGGGCACAGTGGAGGCGGCGATGGTGGCGAGCGCACCGGCGCTGAAATCGCGCCGCGATGGATTCTTGGTCATTGTTGTTTTCTCCCTGGTGCGCGCATTGTGCTGGGAAGGCAGCATCGCTCGCAAGTAGGAAGTCGTCGCTTTGCGACGCAATGACGCTCAAATCACGCGAGTTGCAGCGCCTAGACTCAAGTTTTCTCGGCGACGACGACGAGGCCGCGCACCGGCTCGTTGTTCTCGTTGCGCGGCGAGGCCGGCTCCAGTGTGAGAAGCTTGAGCCCGGCTTTCGCAATGGCGCCGCGGACATATTCCGCCGAATGGGCATAGCGCAGACCTTCGCCGAGCACGATGCCGCTGCCGTCATGCGTCTCCAGCGTGAAGGCGAGCACGCCGCCGGATACGAGCGCGCGCCTCGCTTCAGTGAGAACAGCCGCGAGATCGGAGAGATAGACGAACGCGTCCGCGGCGACGACGAGGTTCGCACTCGCGTCAGCCTTGGTGCGGAGGCCTTCGATCATGTCGGCGACTTCGAGCTCGGCATAGAGCCCGGTGGTGCGCGCCTCCTTGATCATGCCGGGCGACAGGTCGATGCCGATGAAATGGTCGACCTGTTTGGCGAAGGCTGCGGCCGCTAGGCCAGTGCCGCAACCGAGATCGATGGTGCGTTTGAAGAAGGCCGGCTTCTTCGCGGCGACGCGCGCGGCCAGCACCGCCTTGAAGATCAGCGCAGGCGCGCGGTAGCCGAGATCGTTGATCAGCGCGTGCTCGAAGCGCGGCGCATACTGGTCGAACAGCGCCTGCACATAGGCTTTCGGCATCTCCGCCATCTCAGTGTCGCCGAGCCGCATCAAATGAAGGCCGGCGCCGTGCTGATCCTCGGGATCGGAGGCGCGCGCCCTGCGGAAGGCCTCGATCGCCTTGTCACGCTCGCCGAGTTGCTGGCGGATCTCGCCGAGCGTGAACCAGGCCGAGGTGAACTCAGGTGCAAGCTCGATCGCCTGCTCCAGCAGGTCGGCGGCGGCGGGCAGGTCGCCCTTGAGCTGGAGGTCGCGCGCGAACTCGAAACGGCGGTCGGCCATGAGATCGCCGGAGGTCAGGAAAAGGCGGAGGGGCATCGGGAACTTGGCTCGTCATTGCCGAGCTTCCCCGGCAATCCATCAAAAAAGCAACTCTTTAAGAGGATGGATGCGCGGGTCCCGCCTCCGCTAATTAGCTTCGGCGGGCTTTTACACTACTGGGCCGGCGAAGCCTAGCGGAGACGGCAAGCCCGCGCATGACGGGTTAATTTGGAGCGACCGCTCCCTATATGACAACCATGCGTCCTCAAGACATCCTGCTGCCAGCTGCTGCCGGCCTGTGCTGCAAGCCCGGCGGCTTCCACATCGATCCTGTCCGTCCCGTGGAGCGGGCCGTGATCACCCACGGCCATTCCGACCATGCCCGCGCCGGCCATGGCGCCGTGCTGGCGACGCAGGAAACGCTGGATATGATGCGGCTACGCTATGGCGAGAATTTCGCCGGCTCGACGCAAGTCATCCGCTATGGCGAGGAGATCAGGCTGGACGACGTCAAGGTCAAGTTTCACCCGGCCGGCCATGTGCTGGGCTCGGCGCAGATCGCGGTGACCTGCAAGGACACCTGCATCGTCGCCTCCGGCGACTACAAGGACGCGCCCGACCCGACCTGCACGCCGTTCGAGCTCGTGCCTTGCGACGTTTTCATCACCGAGGCGACGTTCGGCCTGCCGGTATTCCGGCACGGCAATGCGGCCGATGAGGTGAAGAAGCTGCTGGCCTCCGTCGCGCTGTTTCCGGAGCGGGCCCATCTCGTCGGCGCCTATTCGCTTGGCAAGGCGCAGCGCGTGATCGCGCTGCTGCGGCAGGCCGGCTTTGATGCGCCGATCTATCTGCATGGCGCGATGGAGAAGATCACCGAATATTATCAGAGCCGCGGCATCGACCTCGGCGAGCTCAGGCCGGTGAAGGGCGTGAAGAAGGCAGCGCTCGCCGGCACCATCACGCTGGCGCCGCCCTCGGCCACGTCGGATATCTGGACGCGGCGCTTCCCTGACCCTGTCACCGCCTTCGCCTCGGGCTGGATGCGCGTGCGCGCCCGGGCGCGGCAGGGTGGCGTCGAATTGCCGCTGGTGATCTCCGACCACGCCGACTGGGACGGTCTCACCGCCACGATCACGGCGACCGGCGCAGGCGAGATCTGGGTCACCCACGGCCAGGAAGATGCGATGGTGCATTGGTGCAAGACGCAAGGTTTGCGAGCACAGCCGCTCGATCTCGTCGGCTATGGCGACGAGGAGGAGAGCGAGACGCCGACTGCCGATGAGGCCGAGGCATGAACCGCTTCGCCGAGCTTCTCGACCGCCTCGCCTACGAGCCCGGCCGCAACAACAAGCTGCGGCTGATCACCGGCTATTTTCGCGAGGTCGGCGATCCCGACCGCGGCTATGCACTGGCCGCGCTCACCGGCGCGCTGAGCTTCAAGCACGCCAAGCCGGCGCTGATCCGCGACCTCATCGCATCGCGGACAGATGAGGTGCTGTTCGGGTTGAGTTACGACTATGTCGGCGACCTCTCGGAGACGGTCGCGCTGATGTGGCCGAAGGCGCAGAACAACGCACAATCTTTTCCGGGCCACCCCTCTCCCCCGCCCTCCCCCACAAGGGGGGAGGGAGCGCAGTTGCGTGCGCGGCAGCTATTGAACGCGACGACTGACAGTGAATCATCGCGTGATGGACGCACCGCTCTCACCGTTCCCTCCCCCCTTGCGGGGGAGGGTCAGGGAGAGGGGTACCGCGGGCGAGATGCCAGCGATGCGCTTCACCCAAGCAACCACAACAACCCTCCCCCACCGACGCTGACCGAAGTCGTCACCACGCTCCGCACACTCGGCAAGACCGAGCTGCCAAAGCAGCTCGAACGCTGGCTCGACGAGCTGGATGAAACCGGCCGCTGGGCGCTCTTGAAGCTCGTCACCGGCGCGCTGCGCATCGGCATCTCCGCGCGGCTGGCGAAGACTGCCGCCGCAGCGCTCGGCGACAAGGACCCGCATGAGGTCGAATTGATCTGGCCAGGCCTTGCGCCGCCCTATCTCGACCTGTTCGCCTGGCTGGAAGGACGCGCCGACAAGCCGGTCAATCGCGATCCCGCACCGTTCCGGCCCGTGATGCTGGCGCACGCGATCGAGGACGCGGATTTCCAAAGTCTCGATCCCGCCGACTACATCGCCGAATGGAAATGGGACGGCATCCGCGTGCAGGCGGTGGCCGGCCGCGACGACCGCGGCCACATCACCGCGCGGCTCTATTCGCGCACCGGCGAGGACATCACAGGAAGCTTTCCCGATCTCGTGCCGTCGCTGCGGCTGCCCGGCGCGATCGACGGCGAGCTCTTGATCCTGCGCGAAGGCCGCGTCCAAAGCTTCAACGTCCTGCAGCAGCGGCTCAACCGCAAGGTCGTCTCGCCCAAGCTGATCAAGGAGTTTCCGATTCACTTGCGCGCCTACGATCTGCTCGGTGACGACGAGAACGATCTGCGCGAATTGCCGTTCGCGGAGCGGCGCGAACGGCTGGAGACCTTCATCAAGAAGCTGGACGATCCCCGCATCGATCTCTCGCCGACCGTTCCTTTTGCAAGCTGGGACGCGCTCACCGCGGCACGCGCCGATCCCGCAAGTGCCGGCGCGGGCGAAGACGCGGACGCCGTCGAGGGCGTGATGCTGAAGCGGCGCGATGCGCCTTATCTGCCGGGACGGCCAAAGGGCCAGTGGTGGAAGTGGAAGCGTGATCCGCACATCATCGACGCCGTGCTGATGTATGCGCAGCGCGGCCACGGCAAGCGCTCATCCTATTACTCCGATTACACGTTTGGCGTCTGGACCGAAGGCAAGAGCGGCGACGAGCTGGTGCCGGTCGGCAAGGCCTATTTCGGCTTCACCGACGAGGAGCTGTTGCAGATCGACCGCTTCGTCCGCCGCAACACCACGGAAAAGTTCGGCCCCGTCCGCCATGTCGTGCACGAGGCGGACAAGGGCCTGGTGCTGGAGGTCGCGTTCGAGGGGCTGCAGCGCTCGCCGCGGCACAAATCCGGCGTCGCGATGCGCTTTCCCCGCATCAGCCGCCTGCGCTGGGACAAGCCGCCGCGCGAGGCGGACAGACTGGAAACGCTGGAGAGGATGTTGAAGGCGGAGACGGCGGAGATTGAGGCGTGATGCCGCCACGAAGGTAGTGCGCTCCCTCTCCCGCTTGCGGGAGAGGGTTGGGGGAGAGGGTGTCTCCGCAGTGGGATTCCCCTAGAGGAGAGAGCCCTCACCCGCGCGCGGGACGATGCTTCGCATCGCCCGGGGCGCGACCTCTCCCGCAAGCGGGAGAGGTGACCGAGCCCGCGGCCGGTAATGCACCTAAATCAAATTCCGAATTAAACTCCCGTAACCCGATTGACGCCCCCTCACGGGTTCCCCATGTCCCCCGCCGTGCCCTATAATGGGATCGAATCCGCCCGAGGAGTTTGCGATGGTCCAAGACGTCAGAGATTTGCCGGCCGGCCGCAGCGACGGCCTGCACCGCTTTCTCGGCGGCTCGCCGCTGGCGGTCGCGTTTCGGCTGGTCCTGCTCTCGATCCTGGTCGGCGTCGTGCTCGCTGCAATCGGCTTCGATCCCTGGAATATCATCTACAGCATTCGCTTGCTGTTCCAGCGGCTCTGGGATCTCGGCTTCGATGCGGTGAACTGGCTGTGGCGCTACTTCCTGCTCGGCGCGGTCATCGTGATCCCGATCTGGCTGCTCTCGCGCATCTTCGGCGCGCCGCGCCGCTAAGTCCGGGTCGTACTCAGGGAGCCCGCAGCCGATGCAACTGCGTTTCGTCGGCTGCGGTGACGCCTTCGGTTCCAGCGGCAGGCTCAACACCTGCTTCCATATCTCGGGTCGCACGGCGAACTTCCTGATTGATTGCGGCGCGTCGGCTCTGCCGGCACTGAAGCGGCTCAAGATCGACCGTAACGAGATCGATCTCATCCTCATCACGCATTTCCACGGCGACCATTTCGCCGGCCTGCCGTTCTTTCTGCTCGACGCACAATTCTCGCGGCGGACGAGGCCGCTGACGATCGCGGGGCCTGAGGGTATCGAGGCACGGCTGGCGCAGGTGATGGAGGCACTGTTCGAGCATTCCTCGAAGACAAAACAGCGCTTCGAGCTCAACATCGTCGCGCTCGCACCGGAGCAAAGCCGAAGCTTTGGCGCGGTGACGGTGACGCCCTACCCGGTCGTGCACGGCGAATCCGGCGGTCCCTTCCTCGCCTACCGCGTCGAAGCCGAGGGCCGCACGCTCGCCTATAGCGCGGACACCGAATGGACGGGGGCGCTCATTCCGCTGGCGCATGGCGCGGACCTTTTCATTGCCGAGGCCTATATGTACGAGAAGGTGGTCAAGAACCATCTCAGCCTGAAGACCTTGGAACAGCACCTCCCCGCCATCGGCGCAAAACGCCTCGTCCTCACCCATATGAGCGACGACATGCTGTCGCGCCTGGACGACGTCGAACATCTCGCCGCTGAAGACGGCATGGTGCTCGTGCTCTGACATGCACGCGCCCGTCCCCCTCAAGATCGGCAGCCGCCAGGTGTTCGCCATCGCCGGTCCCGCGATGGTCGCGAACCTGACGACGCCGCTGATCGGCGTGGTCTCGACCACGGCGATCGGGCGGCTCGACGATGCCGCCCTGCTCGGCGGCGTCGCGATGGCCTCCGTGATCTTCGACTGCCTGTTCTGGCTGTTCGGCTTCCTGCGCATGAGCACGCTCGCCTTCACCGCGCAGGCGCTCGGCGCGGGCGAAACGCGCGAGCAGATCGTGATCCTGGTGCGCGGCTTCATCGTCGCAGGGCTGATCGGTGCGGCGCTGATCGCGCTGCAATTGCCGCTCTCTGCCGTGCTGTTCGACCTGATGGGCGGCAGCGCGGGCGTCACGCACGCGGCAAAAACCTATTTCATGATCCGGATCTGGTCGTCGCCGTTCGCCTTTGCCAATTATGTCATCCTCGGCTGGCTGGTCGGGCAGGCCCGCGCCAATCCGGCGCTCGCGCTCCAGGTCGTCATCAACCTCATCAACATGGCGGCGACGATCCTGCTGGTGCTCGTCTACGACACCGGCATCGCCGGTGCGGCGATCGCCGCGCTGCTGTCGGAGGGCGTCGGTTTCGCGCTCGGCATCGTCGTTTGCCGGCGCTATGCGCATGGCGGCTTTGCCGTTCCCCGCGCGACGCTGTTCGACCGCGCCAAGCTGATGCGGATGCTGGCGGTGAATTCCGATATCCTGGTCCGCACCGCGGCGCTGATCACCGTGTTCCTGTTCTTCACCGCCAAGGGCGCGCGCGCCGGCGACGTCACGCTGGCGGCGAATTCCGTGCTGAACAACTTCCTGCTGGTCAGCGCCTTCTTCCTCGATGGCCTTGCCAATGCGGCCCAGCAGCTCTGCGGCCGCACCTTCGGTGCGCGCGACGCAAAGGGTTTTGCGGATTCGACCCGGCTGGTGCTTTCCTGGGGCCTCGGCTTTGCCATGGTCGTTGCGGTGGTATTCGCACTGTTCGGCCAGAACATCATCAACTTCATGACCGCGAGCGAGGACGTTCGCCGCGCCGCGCGCGATTTCCTGCCGTTCATCGTGCTCGCACCGATCCCCGGCGTGTTCGCCTTCGGCTTTGACGGCATCTATGTCGGCGCGACCTGGGCGCGCGAGATGCGCAACCTGATGCTGGCTTCGCTCGGGATCTTCCTCGGCACCTGGCTGGCGCTGCAATCTCTAGGCAATGTGGGGCTGTGGTGCGCGCTGATCGCGTTCTACATCGCGCGCGGCGGATTGCAGGGTGCGCGCTATCCGGCGCTGTTCAGGGCGACGTTTTCTTCCCCTTCTCCCCGCTTGCGGGGGCGAGACGAGCAGAGCTCGCTCTGAGAAAGTTGGGATGAGGGAGAGTCTCCGCAGGAGCGGTGAGAGTGGGATTCGCGGAGGGTCCCCCTCACCCGGAATTTGCTCCCGCAAATTCCGGCCTCTCCCCGCAAGCGGGGAGAGGCGAAGAGCTTACATCCCCGGCCAGTCTTCCGCCGTGAGCGTCGCAGCATCGGCGCCGACGATCTCCGACAGCGAATCCCGTCCCGTGCGCAGCAGCGTCGAGGTAAGGTCGCGCTTGATCTCGTCGACGAGGCCGAGGCCCTTGTAGACCAGCGAGGAATAGAGCTGAATCAGGCTCGCGCCGGCGCGGATCTTCGTCAGCGCGGCGCCGCCGGAGTCGACACCGCCGACGCCGACGAGAGGAAATGCGCCCTCGACCCGCACATAGGTCTCCGCGACCATGCGCGTCGACAGGCGGAACAGCGGCCGGCCGGACAGGCCGCCCTGCTCCCTGGCGCGCATCTCCTCGCGCAGCGTGCTCGGCCGCGCGATGGTCGTGTTCGACACGATCATGCCGTCGACCTTGCGCGAGCGCGCGACCTGCACGACGTCGTCGAGTTGGGCGAGGCTGAGATCCGGCGCGATCTTGAGCAGAACCGGCGTATCGCCGGCCTTCTGGCGCACCCGCTCGCGGGCGTCGATCACCCGCGCGAGCAGATCGTCGAGCAGCGCGCCTTCCTGAAGATTGCGCAGGCCCGGCGTGTTCGGCGAGGAGACGTTGACGGTGAAGTAGCTCGCCACCGGCGCGAAGGTCTCGATCAGCTTGACGTAATCGCCGACGCGGTCAGGCGAATCCTTGTTGGCGCCGACATTGACGCCGACGATGCCGCCATGCTGCGCGCGCGCGGCGAGCCGGCGCAGAGCTGCCTCTGCGCCGTCATTGTTGAAACCCATGCGGTTGATGACCGCTTCGTCACGCTCGAGCCGGAACAGCCGCGGTCGCGGGTTACCTGCCTGCGGCTTCGGCGTGACCGAGCCGATCTCGACGAAGCCGAAGCCGAGCCGCAGCAAGGCGTCGGGCACCTCGGCGCTCTTGTCGAAGCCCGCGGCCATGCCGACCGGATTGGGAAAGTTGAGGCCGAAGGCGCGCACCGCGAGCTTGGCATCGTCAGGGCGCGGCTTGACCGGCGGCAGGAAGCGCAGGCCCTGGATCGCCAGGCGATGCGCATCCTCCGGATCGAGCCAGCGCAGCACCGGCAGCGAGAAAGCGTCGAAGGCGCGGATCACGGGAGAAGCTCCGGTGTGTCGTGGCCGCCATCGGAGCGCATATTGAGGTTCATCACCGCGATCACGGCGCCGAGATCGAGCTCGCCATAGAGATGCGGAAACAGCTCGTCATTGCGCGAGCGCTCCCAGCGCAATTCGCTGCCGAGCGCATCACCGTCGACCTCGACCAGGAACAGCGCGCGCTGCCCGAAATAATGCTTGCGCAGGGTCTCGGGAACCTGGGAGGCCGTCGAGAAATGGATGAATCCGTCGCGCGCGTCGTCCGCGCTACCCCGGTACACGCCCTGCCGTTCCGCCTCGCGCCAGGCCGAGGCCGGACAGATTTTGTAGATCTTGACCACCGCTTACGCAGCCCTGTTTGCTCTTTGAGTCTTTTGAGTTTTTTCGTCTCTTGGGGGCCTTCAAAACCCGGCGCGACCGTAAAGGCGGCCCCCGCCGAACTCAAGAGTTAGCCACCGCCTCTTGCGCGAAAAGCGGAAAACCGGTTGATTTGCGGACAGTTTTCCTGAGTTGCGACGGGCTGGACCTTCGATGGTCAGACAGGCCAAAGCGCAGAGGATACTGACTCACGACCAGATCTGGGTCGCGCTGGATCGGCTGGCGGAGCGTGCCGGCCTGTCGCCGTCCGGCCTTGCCAAACGCGCCGGGCTCGACCCCACCACATTCAACAGATCCAAGCGCGTCACCTCCGACGGCCGTGAGCGCTGGCCCTCGACCGAATCGATCGCGAAGGCGCTGGCGGCGACGGGTGCTTCGATCGACAGTTTCGCCCGGCTGATCGGCGACGAGCCGAGCGAGGACCGCGTCGTCCCGCTGCTCGGGTTCGCGCTGGCCGGCGCGAGCGGCGCCTTCGATGAATCAGGCTTTCCATCCGGCAAAGGCTGGACCGAGGCCGCGCTTCCCAATGCCGAAGACGGCCACAGTTTCGCGCTGGAGATGTCCGGCGATGCGCTTGCGCCTGTGTATCGTGACGGCGACATCATCCTGATCTCGCCCGGCGCGCCGATCCGCAAGGGTGACCGCGTGGTGGTGAAGACGAGGGCGGGCGAGGTGACGGTCGCAACGCTGACGCGCCGCACGGCGAAGGCGCTGGACTTGCGGCCGCTCGATGCGACGCAGGGCGAGCGCACACTCGCGACGAGCGATGTGGCGTGGATCGCGCGGATCGTGTGGGCGAGCCAGTGATGGCGTCGTGACCGCACCATGACGCCGCCCTGCTCGGAGGTGGTGGAATGGCTGCTGCTCGCCGACCCGATCCAGGTGTAGGCTGCCGATGTCGCCGCGTTCGCAAAGCTCTATCCGATGAACGCGCGTCCCGTGCAGAAGGACAATCGGCGCTTCGTGCTAAGATCAATCTGAGCGGAGGCTCTAACGAATGCTGTCGTCCCGGCGAACGCCGGGACCCATACCGCGTGATCTGTCGGAGAGCGGCGGTCTTCGTACCAACGTAATCGCAATTACGAATCTTCGCCTAACTTCTCCCTGTGGTTATGGGTCCCCGCTTTCGCGGGGACGACGATGAAGCCTCACGCACTCCTTGCCAGCGCGCCGTCGATCATGTTGACCGCGTTCTGTACGCCGTAGACCGCGACGAAGGAGCCGAAGCGCGGGCCCTTCTCCTGGCCGAGCAGCACCTGGTAGAGCATGTTGAACCAGTCGAGCGTCACGCCCGGACGGCCATCCTTGCCCTTCTTGACCTGGTCGAGGAACGGCTCGCGGCGTCCGATCTCGTAGACGACGTTCTGGATGTCCTCGGCGGAAGCGTCCTGCGGCAGCTGCGAGAGCGCATCGCGCAGATCCTGCAGCGCGGCGCGCTCGGTATCAGTTGGCACGCGGAACTGCTTCGTCGGCGCAACGAAGTCGCGATAATAGTTGATGGCGTAGCCGACCATCGCGTCGAGCTTGGGATGCGTCTTGGGGCTCACGCCGGGACGATAGCGGCCGATGAAGCCCCACAACGTCTCGGCATTCTCCGCATTCGACGACGACACCAGCGTCAGCAGCAGCTGGAACGTGACGGGCATGTCACCCTGCGGCGGATGGCCATTGTGGATGTGCCACACGGGATTGCCGAGCTGGTGCTTGCCGTCCTGCTTGGGAAAGCCGTCGATGAATTGCTGATAGTCGTCGACCTGACGCGGGATGACGTCGAAGAACAGCCGCTTGGCCGCCTTCGGCTCGCGATACATGAACAGCGACAGCGATTCCGGCGAGGCGTAGCGCAGCCATTCGTCGATGGTAAGGCCGTTGCCCTTCGACTTCGAGATCTTCTGACCCTTCTCGTCGAGGAAGAGCTCGTAGTTGAAGCCTTCGGGCGGCGTGCCGCCGAGTGCTTTCGCGATCGCGCCTGAGAGCTTCACGGAGTCGATCAGGTCCTTGCCGGCCATCTCGTAGTCGACACCGAGCGCGACCCAGCGCATCGCCCAGTCGGCCTTCCACTGGCACTTGACGTTGCCGCCGGTGACGGGCGTCTCGACCTCCTGGTTGGTATCAGGATCGACATAGGTCACCGTGCCCGCTGCGACATCGCGGCGGATCATCGGCACCTGCAGCACCACGCCGCTGGTCTTGCTGATCGGCAGGAACGGCGAATAGGTCGCGCGACGATCGGGGCCGAGCGTCGGCAGGATGATCGCCATGATCTTGTCGTAGGCGGCGAGCATCTTGAGCAGCGTCGCGTCGAAGCGGCCGGACTTGTAATAGTCGGTCGAGCTCGCGAACTCGTAGTCGAAGCCGAAGTGATCCAGAAACGCGCGCAAGCGCGCGTTATTCGCCGCGCCGAACGAGGGATATTCGTTCGAGAAGGGATCGGGCACGGCCGTGAGCGGGCGTCCAAGATATTGCGCGAGCAGATCCTTGTTCGGCACGTTGTCGGGCACCTTGCGCAGGCCGTCCATGTCGTCCGAGAAGGCGAGCAGGCGCGTCTTGATCTTGTCCTCGGTGAGCACGCGGAAGGCATGGCGCACCATCGAGGTACGCGCGACCTCGCCGAAGGTGCCGATATGCGGCAGGCCGGACGGGCCGTAGCCGGTCTCGAACAGCACCTCGTCCTTCGGGCTTTTCTTCAGCCGCGCGACAATGGCCTTCGCCTGCTCGAACGGCCAGGCGTTGGATTGTTCGGCGAGCGCACGCAGGTCGCTCGGGTTCGCGGCAAGATCGATAACGGACATCAGGGGCCTCCGGGCCGCGGAAAATAGCGATTTCCGGGCAGAATGCAAAAGTTGGTGCGACTGTCGCCGCTGTGACTCCCTCTCCCCGTTCTTACGGGGAGAGGGTTGGGGTGAGGGGCTGCTTCCGCGATCACGGTGAGAGTTGGACTCGCGGAGAGTCCCCCTCACCCGGATTGCATCTTCGATGCAATCCGGCCTCTCCCCGCACGCGGGGAGAGGCGAAGAAGAAGCTAAAACGGGCTCACCGAAAAATACCGCAGCCACAGATCGGTGTAGCGGCCTTTTTCCCAGACGCGAAACAGGGCCCAGTTCAGGGCCTGGCGCAGCACGTCGTTGCCCTTGCGGACGGCGATGCCGATGCCCTCGCCGAAGAAGCGGCTCTCGACGAAGGGGCCGCCGGAGAAGGCGCAGCAATCGCCGGAATCGGTGCCGTTAATCCAGAACGCCAGCGAGATGGCATCGCCGAAGATGAAGTCGACCTCGCCCTTGCGAAGTGCGGCGCGGAGCGCATCGTCGTTGGGATAGCCGTGCAGCTCGGCGTCGGTGAACATCGCCTTGAGATACGCCTCATGCGCGGAGCCGGCGATGACGCCGACCTTCTTGCCCTCGAGATATTCGGGGCGGATCTCCGGCATCACCGCGTCCTTGCGCGAGGCGAAGCGCGCCGGCACCCGGTAATAGGGATCGGTGAAGTCGACGCGGGCGCGCAGCTGCGGGCTCACCGCCATGGAGGCGATGATGGCATCGCCGCGGTTCGAGGAGAGCGCGTCGACCAGCGTCTCGAAGCGGCGCATCTGCACCGTGCAGGTGACCTTGATCTCCTCGCACAGCGCGCGGGCGAGATCGACGTTGAAGCCGGCCGGGTTGCCGTCGGCGCCGGTGTAGTTGAACGGCGGATAGTCGGTCTCGGTCAGAAAGCGGATCACGGTCAGGCGCGACAGGTCCGGCCGCTCCGGCCGGCGCCGCGGGTCCCAGAAGCCGGGCACCGCCTGCGGGGCCGCCTGGGGCGCGACCTGCGGCGTGGCCTGGGGCGCCGCCGGAGGCTGCTTGGCCGGGGCCTGGGCGTTCGCACCGGACAGGCCCGCGAGCAGGCTGACGGCCGCGGCCAGTCCAAGCAGGGCGCGGCGCACGATTTTGGACGGTTTTGCCTGTCGCGACGGGGCCATCGGCGGGAAAGTAATGAATTTCATTGGGATCGGAGGGCCTTATAGACCATCCCGCCGGGAACGCGAGCGCGGAATGCAGGTGCGCTCCCTCCCCCGCTTGCGGAGGAGGGTCGGGGAGAGGGTGTCTCCTCTGGGCGAGACCCCCAAGAGGAGAGAGCCCTCACCCGGCGCTACGCGCCGATCTCTCCCGCAAGCGGGAGAGGTTAAACCGAGACCGGGGCCCGATCGGCCCGCCAAACTAAAGATACCGCTTCAAATCGGCCGCGGCCTCTTCCGGGGTCCGTTTCAGGTTGAACGGCGAGACGAAACGGCCGTCGCGGTCCATCAGGTAGATCAGCGCGGTGTGGTCCATGGTGTAGTCGCCGTCCTTGGTCGGGACCTTCTTGGCGTAGACCCGGTAGGAGGTGATCACCTTGGCGGTCTCGGCGGGGTCGCCGGACAGCCCTTCGAGGTGGGGATCGAAGCTCGACAGATAGTCCTTCATCGTCGCCGGCGTGTCGCGCTCGGGATCGACCGAGATGAAGACGGCATTGACCTTGTCGGCATCCTTGCCCATCGCGCGCAGCACTTCCGACATCTCGAACAGCGAGGTCGGGCAGACGTCGGGGCAATGGGTGTAGCCGAAGAAAATCAGGGTCGGCTTGCCCTTCAGGCTCTTGTCGGTGACGGCCTTGCCGTTCTGGTCGGTGAGCTGGAATGGGCCGCCGATTGCGGCCGGCTGCGCCACCTTGCTGACCCCGCCCATGGCCCAGAACATGATCAGCAGCCCGAGGACAAGGCTTGCGGCGAAGGCGGTCGCGATCACCAGCGGACGGGCGGTGGAGCTCATGAGCGGAAAACTTCCTGTCGCGGATCAGAAGCAGGCGGCAAAGCCGGTCCTGATCATTTCGAAGAACACCTGGCTGCCATAGTGGAACCAGAGCGCCAGCGCGCCGAGCACGATCAGCCCGCCGACACCAGCGCCTGCCAAAAGCAGCACGGTCGGCGCCCGGCCGGCAGTGGACGAATTGTCCTGTAACGGATGTCCCGGGTGCAGCGGTTGAGCCATGACAACGTTGGGGGCGAAGGCCCGGTTCCCAGGCTTTCAGATAGGCTTTAGCCCGCCTGCGGGCAAGGCGCCGCCAAGCAGGTAAGACGCAGCTGGCGAGCCAAACGCCTGTGGTGTCAGTGAAGGAGCTGGCCCCGGGCGGTCTCGACCTGCTCCGGTTGCGGGAGAGGCCGGCGTGCCGGCTTGATCGCCGAAGCCTGGGCGTCCATGTAGCAGGGCTTGTACATGGCCTGGAGCTGCTTGCCCCTCAGGAACAGCATGTGCGGGGTCAGGCCGCCGCGCTGGCTGATCCAGCGCTTCACCTGCGAGGGATACATCGCATAGAGCATCTGGGTTGCTTCGGGATTGGTGACGGCGCGGCCGTTGCTGCCGAAATCCCAGGCGGCGTGGAAGCCGAGCGTCGCGCTCGAGGTTACGCAGATACGGTCATGCGGGATGGCGCCGAGGACGATGGTGCAGGCCGAGGCGCAGAGGCCGTCGATGATGACCGTCTCCCCCGATTGCCTGAGGTCCTGGTATCTGTCGACGTAGGTTCCAATCCGGCCGCCCCGGTCATCCGCGATGCGGACCACCGCATGAGAAGCTCCCATGCCCACGATCAAGAGAACCGCCGCAAGCAACCCCGTCAGAAACTTCATTTTCCCCGCCCCGGTCGAATTCGAATCTGCGTGTCAGGTGGTGATGCAGTGCTAGCGTCCGTCGTAACCAAGGTTTTGTCTAGGCAGGCCGGCTTGATCAAAACAAATTCAAATCCAGTGTTGCGGCGGCGCTGCACCCCGGCCGGTCTCTATCCCAAAGTGGAACAGTTAACGAGGTCTTACGCGCCACGCCCTTGATCTCAGTTACAACCGTTGGCTTCAATCCGGACAATTACAGGGGGGAACTCATGGAGGGGGGAAAGCATGGCTGAGGAAACGGACGTCATCGTGGTCGGCGCGGGACTATCGGGGCTCGTCGCCGCCACCGAGATTGCGGACGCGGGCAAGCGCGTGATCGTGGTCGACCAGGAAGGCGAGCAATCGCTCGGCGGCCAGGCGTTCTGGTCGTTCGGGGGATTATTCCTGGTCGATTCGCCGGAGCAGCGCCGGCTCGGCATCAAGGACTCCTTCGAGCTCGCGATGCAGGACTGGCTCGGCACCGCCGGCTTCGACCGCGACGAGGATTTTTGGCCGCGCCAATGGGCAGAGGCCTATGTGGCGTTCGCGGCCGGCGAGAAGCGCGACTGGCTGCGCGCGATGGGCCATCGCATCTTCCCCGTGGTCGGCTGGGCCGAACGCGGCGGCTATGATGCGATGGGCCACGGCAATTCGGTGCCGCGGTTCCATGTCACCTGGGGAACCGGGCCAGGCATCGTCGAACCGTTCGAGCGCCGCGCGCGCGAAGCGGCGAAGAGCGGCCGCCTCAGCTTCAAGTTCCGCCATCGTGTCGACGCGCTCTCCATCACCAATGGCACCGTGGACGGCGTCAGCGGCTCGATCCTCGCGCCCGACAATGTCGAGCGCGGCAAGAGCTCCTCGCGCAACGTGGTCGGCGAGTTTTCGCTGAAAGCGCAGGCCGTGATCGTGGCGTCCGGCGGCATCGGCGGCAACCATGATCTGGTGCGCGCGAACTGGCCGCAGCGGCTGGGCGAGCCGCCGAAGTTCATGATCTCCGGCGTGCCCGAACACGTCGACGGTCGAATGATTGGCATCACCGAGAAATCGGGCGCGCGGCTGATCAACCGCGACCGCATGTGGCATTATGTCGAAGGCATCCAGAACTGGTCGCCGATCTGGCCGCGGCACGGCATCCGCATCCTGCCCGGCCCCTCCTCGATGTGGTTCGACGCCACAGGCACGCGATTGCCGGCGCCGCTCTTCCCCGGCTCCGACACGCTCGGCCAGCTGAAATACATCATGTCGACCGGCTATGATTATTCCTGGTTCGTCCTGACCCAGAGCATCATCAAGAAGGAATTCGCGCTGTCGGGGTCGGAACAGAACCCTGACCTCACCGGCAAGAGCTGGCGCATGACCTTGCGCCGCGCCACTAACAAGGGCGCGCCGGCGCCGGTGGAAGCGTTCAAAAGCCACGGTGTCGACTTCATCGTGCGGGACAAGCTGGACGATCTCGTCGCCGCCATGAACAAGCTCGCGGGCAGCGATCTTCTCAAGCTCGAGCACATCAGGATGCAGATCGAGGCGCGTGACCGCGAGATTGCCAATCCTTACGTCAAGGATGCGCAGGTGATGAACATCCACAATGCGCGGCGCTATATCGGCGACAAGCTGATCCGCACCGCCTCGCCGCACCGCATCCTCGATCCCGCGCAGGGACCGCTGATCGCGGTCAAGCTCAACATCCTCACCCGCAAGACGCTCGGCGGCTTCGAGACCGATCTCGACTCCCGCGTGTTCGGCCAGGAGGGCAGCGTCATTCCCGGCCTCTATGCGGTCGGCGAGGCCGCCGGCTTCGGCGGCGGCGGCGTGCACGGCTATCGCTCGCTGGAGGGCACATTCCTCGGTGGCTGCCTGTTCTCCGGCCGCAATGCGGGCCGCGCAGCGGCGAAGGCGGTGGGGTAGATCATGCGGCGGTGGACGTTGATCGGGGCGCTTGTAGCGGGTCTCGCCGCTGCCCCGGCTGCGTCCGCCGACACCATCGACGTCAACGGCGTGATGCGGTCCTACACCGTGCAACTGCCGGCCAAACGCAGTGTCCCACTCGTGGTCGTGCTGCACGGCAAGACCCAGCGCGGCGCCGATATGGTCGCGCGGACAGCGTGGCCGCAGGTCGCAAAGCGTGAAGGTTTTGCCGTGGCGTTCCCTGACGGGCTCAACCACGCCTGGGCCGATGCGCGAACGAAGGCGGGACCCGCGCTGCGTGGTCCGCCGCCCGGCACCGACGACGTCGCCTTCATCGCGAAGCTGGTCGAGAAGCTCGTGGCGAACGGCACCGCCGATCCGAAACGCGTCTATATCACCGGTATCTCCAATGGCGGCGCCATGGCGATGACGCTCGCTTGCGCCCGCGCCGATCTGTTTGCGGCGGCCGCGAGTGTGGTCATGAACCTCACCGAGGAAACCGCGGTCACCTGTCATCCGTCGCGGCCACTGCCGATGCTGCTCATGAACGGGACCGCCGACCCGCTGGTGCCGTACGAAGGCGGACGCGGATCGAGCTATTTTGCCGCAGACGGGTTCTGGTCGACCGAAGAGACGCTCGCGTTCTGGCGCAAGCTCAATGGCTGCGAGATCGATGACGGCGAAGTAACAGACTTGCCCGACAAGGCGCCTGCAGAGCAGTCCACGGTGACGCGGATCACCTCGCGCTGTCCCAAGGGACACGACGTCGTGCTCTATCGCGTCAAGGGCGGCGGCCACCGCATGCCCGGCTTCGCTCCGGATGCGCGCTTCCCGAGGGTCGCGACCGGGCTGCTCGGACCGCAGAACGGCGACATCGATGGCGCCGAGACGATCTGGACTTTTTTCAGTCAGTTTCCGTGAACGACGCATGCATTGGCAGGCAACGCATGCGTGTCCGGCAACGCATGCGTGCCCGGGGTGGCACGCGGCAGGGCGCTGCGCTAGACAGAGCCGCCATTCCAGCAGGAGATCCCTAATGAGCATTCAGCGTTTCGAAACCGGTCCGCGCATGAGCCAGGTCGTCGTGCACGGCAACACCGTCTATCTCGCCGGCGTCGTCGCCACCAAGGCCGCCGGCGAAAGCGTCACGAAGCAGACCCAGGACATCCTGGCCACCATCGACGGCCATCTCGCCAAGGCCGGCACCGACAAGTCAAAACTGCTCTCGGCCACGATCTACATCACCGACATGAAGACGTTTGGCGAGATGAACGCGGTGTGGGACGCCTGGGTCTCGCCCGGCAACACCCCGGCCCGCGCCACGGTCGAGGCCAAGCTGGCCGCTCCGCAATACACCGTCGAGATCATGGTGACGGCGGCGAAGTAATTTTCGCGTTTCAAATTGGCGCGCGCCGATGACCTCCGAGGTAATCGATCGGCGCGCGCAATCCTTCGATAGTCAGGTCAGCCGAACCTCACGGCGCCATCGAAGGAGAGCAACATGACCGACCACACCGCCATCGCCCACTGCTATATCGATCTCTGGAACGAGCGCACGACGAGCCGCCGGCGCGAGCTGCTGAGCGAGACCTGGACGGCGGATGCGAGCTATGTCGATCCGCTGATGAAGGGCGACGGCGCTGATGGCATCGACGCGCTGATATCAGGCGTGCAGCAGCGCTTTCCCGATTTCAGGTTTAAGCTGATCGGCGAGCCCAACGGCTATGGCGACCATCTACGCTTCTCGTGGGGTCTTGGCCCTGATGGTGTCGACAGCCCGATCAAGGGCACGGACTTCGCCGTACTGAAGGACGGGCGGATCAGGAGCGTCACGGGATTCCTGGATCAGGTGCCCGCGGGCGCGTGAGGGGCTGGGTGCCACCTCAAACTCAGCCGTCGTCCCGGCGAACGCCGGGACCCATACCGCGTGATCTCTCGATTGCGAGAGGCAGGAGTAACGAACGACCGATCTTCGCCAATATCTCCCTGGGGTTATGGGTCCCTGCTTTCGCAGGGACGACACCTTTGGTGGGCGCGAGCTTTGCGCCCACCAAATCATTCCACGGCCAACCGATACGCCGCCTTCGCATTCGCCCCGAACGCCTTCTCCCGCACATTCGGCCCGAGCTTCGCGAGGCACGCCTCCAGCGCGCCCTTGATCTCGCCGTAGCTACCCGCAAGCAGGCACACTGGCCAGTCCGAGCCGAAGATCAAACGGTCCTCGCCGAAACATGTGGCGGCATGCGCGACGAACGGGAACAGCCGCTCCGTATCCCAATCGTCCCAGGCAGCTTCGGTCGCGAGGCCCGAGATCTTGCACCAGACATTACCGCAGGCAGCCAACGCTTTGATGCGATCGGCCCATTCGTCGTTGCCGCCATCGGCGATCGGAGGCTTGGCGGCGTGGTCGAGCACGAAGCGTGCCTGCGGGAAGGCCTGCGCGGTTGCGATCGCGGCCGGCAACTCGCGGGTACGGACGAGGAAATCGTAAGCGAGATCGCGGGCAAACACCGCGGTGAGGCCGCGCTGGACGTCCTCGCGCAGTAGCCAGTCGGGATCGGCTTCATCGTGGACCTGGTGGCGGATGCCGATGAGCTTCTTCCCGCCGGGCGCCGCACGCAGCCGGTCCAGCGTCTCGCCGAGGATGACATCCGTCAGGTCGGCCCAGCCGACCACGCCGATCACCGAGGGCGTCGCATGCGCAATACGCAAGAACTCTTCGGTTTCCTCCAGCGCGGAGCGGCACTGCACCACGATGCTCGCGTCGATGCCGTTCGCCTTCAATAACGGCGCGAGATCGGCGGGACCGAAAGCACGGCGGATCGGCGCGAGCTCGGGCGCATCCATCCAGGGATAGTCGGCGCGCGCGGGATCCCAGAAATGCTGGTGAGCGTCGATGATCATGGCTCACGCTCCGCCCGGCAGCGGCGCCCTTGCGTCGACGAGGTTTCGCGCGCGCAGCTCCTGCCAGAAGGCCTGCGGCACGACCTTCTCCGACATCGCGATGTTATCGGCAACCTCGGCCGCGTTGCGTGCGCCCATCACGGCCACCGTCACGGCCGGATGGGTCATGCAGAACTGAAGCGCGGCGGCCTTCAGCTCGGTGCCGTGCTTGCGGCAGAGTTCATCGAGCTCGACTGCCCGTGAGACCAGCGTCGCATCGGCGTCCTGATAGTTGAACTTCGCACCCGCATGCGGATTGGCCAGAATGCCGCTGTTGTAGATGCCGCCAAGCAAAATGCCGATGTTCTTCGCCTGACAGAGCGGAAACAGCGCATCCAGCGCGCCCTGGTCGAGCAGGGTGTAGCGGCCGGCGAGCAGGAAGCAATCGACCGGCACGGCTTGCGCAAAGCGAACCAGCATTTCCGACTGGTTCATGCCGGCGCCGATCGCTTTGACCGTGCCGTCGTCGCGCAGGCGCTGGAGCGCACGGAAGGCACCGGCGACGGCGGCGTCGTAGTGATCATCGGGATCGTGCACGAGCAGGACGTCGATACGGTCGAGCCCGAGGCGAGCAAGACTCTCGTCCACCGAGCGCATCACCCCGTCATAACTGAAATCGAACACCGGCCGCTCGATCGGCGTGCCCTTGTAGTGCTCGTCCTCGGCGGCGCCGCCATCGGGAGCGCGCAGCAGACGGCCGACCTTGGTCGAGATGGCATAGGAGTCGCGCTTCTGCTGCCGCAGGAACCCGCCGAGCCGGCGCTCGGCCAGGCCAAAACCGTAGAGCGGCGCGGTGTCGTAGAAGCGGATACCGGCCGACCAGGCGCGCGCGACCGTCGCCTCCGCATCGGCATCGCTGACGGGACTGAACAATCCGCCGAGCGGGGCGGAGCCGAGGCCGATTGAGGTGATATCGAGAGGGCCGAGCCGCGAGCGTTTCATTCCAATTCTTCCGATTTTCTTCTGGCCGTCCAAAGATCATCTCCCCCGCCTGCGGAAACCGCAAGCGGGGGAGCACGCAGGAGCACGGGGCTGGCGGCGCTCCTACTTCAGCATCTGCGCGACGTTGTCCTTGGTGACGAGATCGAGGCCGGTGTAGACGATCTCTGGCACCTTCTCGCCCTTCTTGATGGCGAGCAGCGTGTCCATCGCCTTCTCGCCCATCTCGAACGGACGCTGGCCGACCAGGGCATTGGCGTAACCATCGCGCAGCAGCTCGAGCTGCATCCTCAGCGTGTCGGCGACGACGAGCGTGAACTTGCCGCTGTCGATGTCCTTCTTGTTCCTGGAGGCGAAGGCCTTGAAGCCCTCGGGGGCGAACATCGGCCAGCCGCCGATCGGAACGATCGCGGCGAGGTCAGGCGTTGCGGTGCGCATGTCCGTCATCTGCTGGACCGCCAGCGCAGGATCGTCGTTGCAGAAGGTCGGAGAGCCCGCGACCTCGGTCCATTTCGAGCCCTTCAGCGCCTCGCGCACGCCGTCGACGCGCTCGGCGAGGTTCTTGGCGCCAGGACCGCCCGAGACCATCGCGTATTTGCCGCCATCGGGCCGCATCTTCAGGAGCTGCTTGCCGAGCGCGACGCCGAACTCCTTGTTGTTGGTGCCGATATAGGCGATGCGCTTCGAGCCGGGCGCATCGGCATCGAAGGTGATGACGGGGATGCCGGCTGCGGTTGCCGCCTCGATCGACTTGGTCATGGCCGCGACGTCGGCGACCGAGATGGCGAGGCCGTCGACCTTCTGGGTGACGAAGTCCTGGATGATCTGCGCCTGCGTTGCCGGCTCGTGCTCGACCGGCCCCTTGTAGATGCATTCGATGTTGCCGAGCTCCTTGGCGCGCTTCAGGCAGCCGTCGCGCGCGAAGTCGAAGAACGGATTGTTCATCGCCTTGGGCACGATGACGAAGCGATAGTTCGCGGCGAACGCCGGCGTCGCCATCATCGCAACGGCGATGCCGGCAAGAAGAAGTTTCCTCATTGTCTCCTCCACCCTTGTTTGGTGCCCATCCTCTCGAAAGCGCCCGGGAAGCGGACAGGCGGCGTTTTCATTGCCTTCCCGGGACGACGTCACGTCAGGTCATCCGCGAGCGGATGCGGTCGACCAGCACGGCCAGGATGATGATCACGCCCACCAGCGTCTGCTGCCAGTAGGAGGAGACCTGCGCCAGCACGAGGCCGTTGCGGATCACCTCGAGCAGCACGCAGCCGACGATGGCCCCGAGCGGGCCGCCGATGCCGCCGGCGAGGTTGGCACCGCCGATCACGGCGGCCGCGATCACGTTGAGCTCATAGGAGGTCGCCATGTTGGCGGGCGCGGATCCGAGCCAGCCGGAGATGATGATGCCCTGGAGGCCCGCGGCGAGCGCGCAGATCACGTAGACTTCGATCTTCACCCGTACCACCGGGATGCCGGTCAGTTCCGCCGCCTTCTCGTTGCCGCCGAGCGCGAAAACGTGGCGGCCGAACGCGCTGTGGTGCAGCACCACCGCCATCGCCAGCGCGAGGATCACGAGATAGATGAACGGCACGGGCACGCCGAGCACGTCGCCGGAGGTCAGCGCGTAGAAATAATCGGCGTCAGGCCCGCCCGGGAAGCTGCCGCGACCGTTGGAGACGACATAGCCGAGCCCGCGCACGATCGAGAGCATGCCGAGCGTGGTGACGAAAGGCGACAGGCCGAGCACGGCGATGCAGAAGCCGTTGACGAGCCCGGCGATCAGCGCGACGCCAAGGCCGGCGAGGATCGACACCAGCAGGATCAGGCCGGGCACGTTGGCCAGCACGGTCTTGCCATCGGCCGCCATGTGCACCAGCGGTGATCCCGGCGCCGACAGCTCGGTCATCACCATCGAGGTGATCATGGCGGAAAAACACATCATCGATCCCACCGAGAGATCGATGCCGCCGGTGATGATGACGAAGGTGACGCCGAGGGTGGCGATGGCGATGAAGGAAAAGTTCTTCGCCACGTTCTGCATGTTGCCTTCGGTGAAGAAGTACGGGCTGGCGAAATGCATGATCACCAGCAACACCGCGAGCGCCAGCAGCACGTAGCCGGTCTGCGAGGCGAAGATGCCGCGCTGCCACCATCTGATCTTGCCGACGTTGGAGAAGGTGATCGGGGATTCCATGGGCATGGCCATCACGCCGCCTCCTTCGCGCCGGTGATGAGGGCGGTGACTTCCTCCGGCGAGGTCTCGTGGATCGGCTTGTCGGCCCGCTTCTCGCCGCGGCGCATGACGATGACGCGGTCGCACACGGCGAACACGTCGGGCATGCGGTGCGAGATCAGCATCACGGCAACGCCCTGCTCCTTCAGGCGGTGGATCAGGCCGAGCACCTGCTCGACCTGCCGCACCGAGATCGCGGCGGTCGGCTCGTCCATCATGACCAGCCGCGCATTGGACAGCCGCGTCCGCGCGATCGCGACGGCCTGACGCTGGCCGCCGGACATCTGCTTGACGAGGTCGTCGGGGCGCGTCTCCGAGCGCAGCTCGCCGAACAAGTCCAGCGCGCGCGCGGCCATCGCCTTGTGGTCGAGCAGGGCGATGGGTCCAAACTTGCGCTTCAACTCGCGGCCGAGAAACACGTTGGCGGCTGCGGACAAATTGTCTGCGAGCGCGAGGTCCTGATAGACGACCTCGATACCGACCGCGCGGGCATCGACGGGCCGGTTGAAATGCACCGCACTGCCGGCAAAGCGCATCTCGCCATGAGTGGGGCGGAAATTGCCGGCGATGATCTTGACCAGCGTCGACTTGCCCGCGCCGTTGTCGCCCATCAGGCCGACCACCTCGCCCGGAAAGACCTGCATGTCGACATCGTGCAGCGCGCGGATCGCGCCGAACTCCTTGCCGATGCCGGAGAGCTCGAGGATCGGTGTCGTCGCGTCAGCCTTTGTCATCAGCGGCGTTCCTCAGACGTAGCGGTTGACCAGGGATTCCAGATATTCCTGCCGGCCCGAGCACGGCTGCGGGTCGAAGCCGGAGCTCATCGCGCGGTCAGCGAGATCGGTGAGCGAGCGCTGACCGCCGAGAATGGCGCGACCTTCTGGGCCGGCCCATCCGTCGTAGCGCGTCGCGATCGGCGTCGTGAGCACACCGCCATCGAGCATGTCGGCGGCGGCAAGGAAGGCGCGCGCGCAGGCATCCATCGAGCCGACATGGGCATGGATCAGATCGTCAGGATCGATCGACTGCCGGCGGATCTTGGCGTCGAAATTAAGCCCGCCCGAGGTGAAGCCGCCGCGGTTCAGGATCTCGTGGAACACCAGCGCCAATTCGGGAACGTTCATCGCGAACTGGTCGGTGTCCCAGCCGAGCAGATCGTCGCCGCGGTTGATGTCGAGCGAGCCGAACACGCCGAGCGCCTCGGCGAGCGCGACCTCGTGATGGAAGGAGTGGCCGGCGAGGATCGCGTGGTTCTGCTCGATGTTGAGCTTGACGTCGTTGAGGAGGTCGTAGCGTTCGAGGAAGCCGCAGCAGGTGGCAACGTCAAAATCGTACTGATGCTTGGTCGGCTCCTTCGGCTTCGGCTCGATCAGGATCGGCCCCTTGAAACCGATCTTGTGCTTGTGCTCGACCACCAGCGAGACGAAGCGGCCGAGCTGGTCGAGCTCGCGCTTGAGATCGGTGTTGAGCAGCGTCTCGTAGCCCTCGCGCCCGCCCCACAGCACATAGTTCTGGCCGCCGAGCCGATGCGTCACCTCCAGTGCGGCGCGGACCTGGCCTGCGGCATAGGTGAAGATATCGGGGTCCGGATTGGTCGCCGCGCCCGCCATGTAGCGGCGATGCGTGAACAAATTGGCGGTGCCCCAGAGCAGGCGGACTTTTGCCGAGGCCATCTTTTCCTCGAACAGATCGGCGATCGCGTTGAGGTTGGCGACGGACTCGCGGAGCGAAGCGCCTTCCGGCGCGGCATCGACGTCGTGGAAGGTGAAGAACGGGACGTCGAGCAGGCGGAACAGCTCGAAGGCGACATCGGCCTTGGCGCGGGCCTGGGCCATTGCGTCGCTGCCGTGATGCCACGGCCGCAGGAACGTTTCGCTGCCGAAGGGATCGCCGCCGGGCCAGCACAGCGAATGCCAATAGCAGACCGCAAAGCGCAAATGATCCTCGAGCCTGCGCCCATGCACGATGCGGTCCTTGTCGTACCAGCGGAAGGCATGTGTGTTCGCCGCATCCTTGCCCGCAAAGGTAACGGGCGTGCTGGCATCGAAGAATCTGGCTGGCGCGTTCACTTAAATCGTCTCCTTCAATGCGGGATAAAGCGCGCGCCAGCGGCGATAGGCCTCGTCATAGGCGGCGGTCACGGATGGACGGGGTGCGAAACTCGCAAGCCGCCTCGGGCGGGTGCAGACATCAGCCGGCTGCTCACCGGTGGCGGCGAGCCGTCCGAGCCGTGCGGCACCGAGCGCGGCACCCACCTCGCCCTCTTCAACGCGATGGACGGGAATGCCGAGCACGTCGGCGCAGATCTGCGCCCACAGCGGCGAGCGCGAGCCGCCGCCGACCAGATCGAGTTCAGTGATCGGCCCGCTGGCCGAGCTGAGCGCCGCCAGATTGTCGCGCGCGGCGAAGGCGACGCCTTCGAGCACGGCCTGCACGATCTGGCCGCGCCCGGTCGCCGCCCGCAGGCCGACGAAGGCGCCGCTCGCGGCGGCGTCGTTGTGCGGCGTGCGCTCGCCGTCGAGATAGGGCAGGAATTTGATCGGGCTCGGCCCGTCGACGCGCTCGCCGAGCGGCGCCAAGAGCGCTGCGGCCGGCGTCTCCATCACGCCGGCGAGCCAGGCAAGCGAGGCCGCGGCGGATAACATCACGCCCATCTGGTGCCAGAGGCCGGGCAGCGCGTGGCAGAAGGCGTGCACGGCCGAAGCCGGCGCCGGCGCGAAGCGATCGGTGACACGGAAGACGACGCCCGATGTGCCGAGCGACAGGAAGGCATCGCCCGGCGCGATCGCGCCAAGCCCGATCGCGCTCGCCGCGTTGTCGCCGGCCCCGCCGGCCACCACGACGTCCTTCGCCATGCCCCAACGCCGCGCGTGTTCCGGCGCGAGCGTCGCGCTGACCTCGCTGCCCTCGGCGAGGCGCGGCATGTGGTGAAGATCGAGGCCTGTCGCATGCAGCAGCAGGGCTGACCAGCGGCGCTCGCCGACATCGAGCCATAGCGTGCCGGCCGCATCCGACATGTCCTCGACCATCTCACCGGTCAGCCGATAGCGCACATAGGCCTTTGGCAGCAGCACCTTTGCGACGCGCGCGAAGATCTTCGGCTCATGCCGCGCGACCCAGAGCAGCTTTGGCGCGGTGAAACCGGGCATCGCCGGATTGCCGGCGATCATGTGCAGTGACGGACAGCGCCGCTCCAGCGCCACGCATTCGGCCTGCGAACGGCCGTCGTTCCAGAGAATCGCCGGGCGCAGCGGCCGTCCATCCTCGCCGAGCAACGTCGCGCCATGCATCTGCCCCGATAGCCCGATGCCGGCGACCCGCGCGACCTCGCGCGGATGATGGCGCGCGAGATCATCGACCGCGCCGATCGCCGCATCGACCCAGGCATCGGGGTCCTGCTCGGACCACAGCGGCGCCGGATGCGACAGCGCAAGCTCGCGCGTCGCCGTCGCGATAACCGCGCCGGCTGCATTCACGAGCACCGCCTTCACACCGGACGTGCCGATGTCCAGTCCGAGATACACGCCATCCTCCCTTTTGCCTGTCACCGGTGAGCGATCTTGAAGTCGCCTTGTCCGCCATGTGTCGTTCAAAGTCCGCTGCCGCTAAGGCAGATTGTCCCGCATCACGATGTCGATCCTGATCTTCTCCTGTTCGCGCAGGATCGGCTCGCCGCGCGCGAGCGCGAGCAGCACGCGCACCGCGGCACGCGCCTCATGTCCCGGATTCTGCGAGATCGCGGCATCCATCACGCCCTGGAGCAGCAGCCGGCGCGTCAGCGCGGTGACGTCGTGCCCGACAAACACGACCTTGTCGCGGCCGGCCTCGCTCAACGTCTTGTCGTTCAACGCCTTGGCAACGCCCTGTGTGCCCGCGCCGACGTTATAAAGCCCGACTATGTCAGCATGCCTGCCCAACAGCCGCGCCAGCAGCTGCTCGGAACGGTCGTCCTCGTCGCGCCCTTCCAGCACTGGCAGCACGCTGAGGTCAGGGAATTCCGAGGCCATGACCTGGTTGAAGCCGAAAATGCGCTCGGCGTGATCGCGCAGACCCTGCGAGCCCGCGACGATCGCGACCTTGCCGGAGCGCCCGCCGGCCAGCCGCCCGACCAATGCGCCGGCGGTGCGGCCCGCGGCGATATTGTCGATGCCGACATAATGGTGGCGGCGCGAGGACGGCACGTCCGAGACCAGGGTGACGACCTTGGTGCCGGCCTCGACGAGATCGTCGATCGCGGCGCGGACACCGGGATGATTCAGCGCCACCACGGCGACGCCGTCATAATCGTCCGACAGCGCCTCCAGCGAGGCTGCCAGCACGGAGGGGTCGAACACGTCGGTCGCGACCATCTCGACATTGAGGCGGCGGGCCGAGAGCCAGGCCGACATCTCGCCGAGATAGGCCTCGATCTGCTGCATGAACGGGTTCGGCCCCGACGGCATCACGAAGGCGAAGCGGCGCGCGCGGCCGCGGGCGAGCTCGGCGGCCGCCACATGCGGCTGGAAGGAATTGCGCTCGATCGCCTCCCTGACGCGCCGGACCGTGTCCGGCCGCACGCCGGGCCGGTTGTGCAGCACTCGGTCCACGGTCGCGAGGCTCACGCCCGCCTGACGGGCGATGTCCTTCAGCGTCAGCGCAGTGGCAGTGAGAGCGTCTTCAGCCATGGCTGAAGGCTAGCAGAGGCGTTTTGAGGTGCGCAACTCATTTTGAGGGGCGATGAAATATTTTCGTGCCCCGGTTGCGTCCGGGCCGGGCTAGCCGCCGGTCAGATCCAGCGTCAGGAACAGGCTGTTGGAATCTTCGACATAGCCCTCGAACGGGCCGCAAAGCACAAAGCCGTGCGCCTGGTAGAGCGCGTGCGCGGGCTTGAAATAATCCCACGAGCCGGTCTCGAGGCTGAGCCGTTCCAGACGGCGCACGCGGGCCTCCGCGATGATGTGGCGGAGCATCTGGCCGCCAAAGCCGCGCCGCCGCGTGGTCTTAAGCGTATGCATCGACTTCACCTCGCCATGGTCGGCGGAAAGCGTCTTCAGCGCCCCGGTGGCGACCAGCGTCTCGCCGTCCCAGCCGGTCCAGAACGCGACGTCGCTCGCACGAAGGCCGGCCAGATCGAGCGCATGGGCACTGCCTGGCGCGGTCTGCGCCCGGGCCGCCGTGACGTGATGATCGAGCAGCGCAATGACGCGCGGATCGAAGGTGTCGCCGGTGCGGATCTGCATCGTCACGGCCGCACGCCGCTTGCGAGCTGCTTCTGCATGAAGACGAGATCGAGCCAGCGGCCGAACTTGCAGCCGACCTCAGGCATGCGGGCAACCTCTGCGAAGCCGAGCGAGGCATGCAAGGCGATCGAGGCGGCGTTGGCGCCATCGATGCCGGCCACCATCGCATGCTTGTTCAACGCCGTGGCGCGTTCGATCAGCGTCGCCATCAGGCTGCGGCCCACGCCAAGCCGATGATGTCGCTCGCTGACATAGACCGAATTCTCCACGGTGTGGCGGTAGCCGGGAAACGGGCGGAAATCACCGAACGAGGCGAAGCCGACGACTTCCCTGCCCTTCATCGCGACCAGCACGGGATAGCCGGCCTCCTGCCGCGCGAAAATCCACGCGCGCCGCGACGCCAGATCAGCCGGGCCGTCGGTCCAGACCGCCGTGGTGTTGAGCGCGGCATAATTGTAGATGGCGAGGATGTCCGCAGCATCCTCCAGCGTGGCGTCCCGCACGATCAGGGGCATCACATTTTCCCGTAAGACGTGCCGCGCCGCGTGATGATGACGTAGCGGGCATCCTGTTTGGTTTCGTTCTCGAAGGTCACCGCACGCATCACGTCGAAGTCGAGACAGTCGCCGTCGCGCAGGCGCACCGACTTGGCGTCGATATGCACGCAGACCGCCCCTTCCAGCATCAGGAGTTGCTGGGTGAAGGCGTTGCGGCCCCACGGGCTGTAGGACACACGCGCGCCGGCCGGCAGGTCGACGACAATGATCTCGATGCCGCTGGCCGCATCCGGCGGCGAGGCATGACGCCGCCGGTAACCGCTGTCGGGATCGCGCCAATGCGGCTGGTCGGCCAGGCGCATCAGCCGCTCCGGCGGCTTCTCCGCGAGCGCGACGACATCGCTGAGGGTGACGTCGAGCGCGGCGCAGAGCTTGTTGAGCAGCGCGGCCGTCGCACTGCTCTGCGCCCGCTCCACCCGCCCGATCATGGCCCGGCTGACGCCGGAGCGCACTGCCAGCTCGTTCAACGTCATGCCGCCTTGCGTCCTCAACGTCTTCAAGCGACGACCGATTGCACGGTCGAGTTTCTGCTGGTCCATCTCTTTGCAGGTCCTGGTCTTCATCCGAACTTTGCCCGGCAGGAGGACCGCGCCCATCGGGCGGGGAGAAGCTTAAGGCTGGCGAGGCGCGCGTGCCGGGGGGCGAGAGCTAATATATTAGAATCTTTGCGGGGCCTGTAGGGCCGACTAGGATGCGCCCCACCACGATGGACCCGGGAGGCGACGACATGGGCGAGCCGACGCAGCGGACGATCAAGGCCAATGGCATCAGCCTCAACGTCGCCGAGCAGGGCGAGGGGCCCATGGTGTTGCTGTGCCACGGCTTTCCGGAAGGCTGGTACTCCTGGCGCCACCAGCTCGAGGCGTTGGCGGCGGCCGGCTACCATGCAGTTGCGCCCGACATGCGCGGTTACGGCAAGAGCGATCGGCCCGAAGCGATCGACCAGTACACGATCCTCCATATGGTCGGCGATCTCGTCGGCGTGCTCGATGCCTTCGCGGCAAAGCATGCCGTCATCGTCGGCCACGATTGGGGCGCAACGATTGCCTGGCACACCGCGCGCCTGCGGCCCGATCGCTTCCGCGCCGCCGCCATTCTCAGCGTGCCCTATCGGCCGCGCAGCGAGGTGCGGCCGACCAGCGTCATGCCACAGACGGCGGACGCGCAGTTCTATCAGCTGTACTTCCAGGAGCCTGGAGTCGCCGAAGCCGAGTTCGAACGCGACCCACGTGCCACGCTCGGCGCCATGCTCTTCGGCGGTTCCGGCGAAGGAGTGGCAGCGATCCGCGCCAATGCCGAGCGTCAGGGGCGGACCGCTGGCGTCGGCATGGTCTCACGCAAGGACGGCATGTTGCCGAAGGTGCAGGTGCCGCTGCCGTCGTGGCTCAGCGCCGCCGATCTCGATTATTACGCCGCCGAATTCGCCCGCAGCGGGTTTCGCGGACCGCTCAACTACTACCGCAACATCGATCGCAACTGGGAGCTGGTGGGCGCCTTCGAGGGCGTGAAGGTGGTCGTGCCCGCGCTCTACGTCGCCGGCGACCACGACATGGTCATCGCCTTCCCCGGCGCCGCCGAGCACCTCGCCAACATGAAGCAATGGGTGCCGCAGCTGCGCGAGATCAGGATGCTGCCAGGCTGCGGACACTGGACGCAGCAGGAACGGCCGACGGAGGTGAACGCGGCGCTTGTCGAATTCCTGCAGAGCTTACCGAACTAAAGCTTGGAGCGGGCGAAGGGAATCGAACCCTCGTATGCAGCTTGGGAAGCTGCCGTTCTACCATTGAACTACGCCCGCGGATGCGTTGCTCACGCCCGACCTGATTAGCCGAGACGGCGCGCGCCGCCAAGCGATTTGGCGCACTCGGCCGGACGCTTCTTAAGGTTTTGGCAAGATTCCAGGTGCGCGCGATTGTGGCGGTGTTATGATCGCCTGTCTGGGGAGAGACGTGCACTGAGTGGGGCGTGCGCATGGTGGGGCGTGCTTACGCGATATTCGACACGGCGATCGGGCGCTGCGGCATCATCTGGAGCAGCACCGGCGTCGTTGCCGTGCAATTGCCCGAGGCGCGGGAGATCGACACCCGCCGTCGGATTTTCCAAGTCCATCCCGAAGCGCGCGAGCAGCGCCCATCCGAGAACGCCGAGCTGGCGATCGAGGGGATCGTGGGCCTGCTGCAAGGCGGCGATCCCGATTTCTCCGAGGTCGGCCTGGACGCCGGCGGCGTGCCCGGCTTCAACCGGCGGGTCTATGAATACACCTGCACGATCCCGCGCGGAGAGACGCGCACCTACCACGAGATCGCCAAGGCGCTGGGCGCCTCCGGCGCCGCGCATTCGGTGGCGCAGGCGATCGCGAAAAATCCCTACATGCTGATCGTGCCTTGCCACCGGGTGCTGGAGGCCGGCAATTACACCGACCGGATCTCGCCTTACGGCGGGGTGATCTCCAAGCGGCGGCTGCTGTCGCTGGAGGGCGCCCACCCGGTCGCCAGCAAGACGCTGTTCGAGGTGCTGTTGCCCGTTGCCCCTTCGAGACCGAGCTAAGGCGCGATCTCGATCGCGCCTTAGCTTTGTTTTTTGGGCATGATCTTGTCGGACAACCGCTACACACTTGTCCGGATCATCCCTAGATAGGCGGGATGGACGCAACCACGCTGCTGACGACACGTTCGATGACCGTCTCCGAGTTTCGCTGCGATGCGGGACCGGACGACACGCCATTTGCGGAATGCCGCACCGGCCATTCCATCGGCTATGTCCGCTCCGGCAGCTTCGGTTGCCATTGCCGCGCCGGCTTCTTCGAGCTGGTGGCGGGATCGATGCTGGTCGGCGCGCCCGGCGAGGAATACACCTGCACGCATGAGCATGTCTCGGGCGACGTCTGCCTCGGCTTCTCATTCAGCGAGGACCTGGTCGATGCCCTCGGCGGGTGGCGCGAGGTCTGGCAGGTCGGCGCGACGCCGCCGCTGCCCGAGCTGATGGTGCTGGGCGAGCTCGCCCAGACGGCAGCAGATGGCAACAGCGACTTGGGCCTCGACGAGATCGGCCAGATTCTTGCGGGCCGCTTTGTCGAGATCGTCTCCGGCAAGGCGCGCAAGCAGGCCACACCGACCGCACGCGACCGACGCCGCGCGGTCGAGGCTGCGCTGTGGATCGATGACAATTCGCATACTGAGGTCGATCTCGAACAGACCGCAAAGCAGGCGGGCCTCAGCCCGTTCCATTTCCTGCGGCTGTTCTCCGCCGTGCTTGGCGTCACCCCGCATCAATATCTGGTGCGCTCGCGGCTGCGGCATGCGGCGCGCCGGCTTACTGAGGACGACATCGCCGTCACCGACATCGCCTATGACGTCGGCTTCGGCGACCTCTCCAACTTCGTCCGCACGTTTCATCGCGCGGCCGGCGTATCGCCGACCAAGTTCCGGCAGGCCTCGAAGGGAAAGCGCAAGATTCTCCAAGAGCAGCTTGCCCTCAACTGACTAGTTTCGTCTCCGGCGCGCGCCAGTTGCGGCGCGCTTTGCAAATGGAGACGACTATGTATGACCACATCGGATTGCGCGTTGCCGACCTCGACGCCGCCACGCGCTTCTACACCGCGGTGCTGGCGCCGCTCGGCTATGGCCTGTGCTCCAGCGGCGACGGCTATGCCGGCTTCGGGCCGAAGGGAGAGCCCGCGTTGTGGCTGCACCTGAACAAGGGACGCAAGGCCGACGGCGCGCATATCGCGTTTCGCGCCGGGGATCACGACGCGGTCAAGGCGTTTCACAGTGAGGGCTTGAAGAGCGGCGGCCGCGACAATGGCGGCGCCGGGCCGCGCAAGGATTACAGCCCGACCTATTACGCGGCGTTCTTGATCGATCCCGATGGCAACAATGTCGAGGCGGTTTGTGCGTGAGCGCTAGCCGCGCACGCGCTTTCGTAGGGTGGGCAAAGCGAAAGCGTGCCCACCAACCATCAATGGTGGGCACGGCGCTTCGCGCCTTTGCCCACCCTACCAATACCGCATTTGAGGAAACTCCCATGGCCTCCATCCACAACGACATTCCCCTCTCCGCCTCCGCGAGCGACGTCTGGGACGCGGTGCGCGATTTCGGCGCGCTGCCTCAGCGGCTGGTGCCGGGCTTCGTCACCGCCTGCACGCTCGATGGCGATGCGCGCATCGTCACCTTCGCTAACGGCTCCGTCGCGCGCGAGGTGCTGGTCGATTGCGACGATGCCCGGCAGCGGCTGGTGTATGCGATCGACAGCGAACGGCTGAAGCATTACAGCGCCTCGGTGCAGGTGATCGCCGAAGGCGACAAGAGCTGCCGCCTGGTCTGGATCATCGACATGCTGCCGAACGAGCTTGCGCCCTATGTGCAGGGGCAGACGAAGGAAGCCGTCGTCGCGATGCACAAGGCGTTTCCGCCCGCGGCCTGAACACGCTCTGTGACTTCAGGCACAGAGCCCTCTCTTCGGCGGCCGTAACCATGGCCGCGTGCGTCCGGTTGGCTCCGCTCTCCCGGCGGCGCCGCGCACGCGAGGAGCAGGCCATGAGAGGTGCGGACAAGGTGATCTGCCAGGCGGCCGCCGTGCTGCTGCTGTTTTCGATTTCGAGCGCGCCGGCAAAGGCGCAGTTCCTCGGCGGCGGCGCTGCCGGCGGCGAGGACATGATGACCCAGATGGCGCCGATGCTGGAGATGATGAAGGCGAAGATGGGCAAGCGCCGCTTCGCCATGCTGATGCGGACCATGGGCCCGATGATGAGCCGCATGATTGAGAATGGCGGCGGCGGGTTTGGTGGTGGTCTTGGCGGCCTCGCCGGCGGCAATCTCGGCGGGGGGGTCGGCGCGCCCAATTACGGCGGCTACATGCCGATGGGCGGCGGCACCATGCCGGCCGGATTCGGCGGCATGGGCGGCGGCGATATCATGGGCATGCTCGGCGGCGCCGGCGGCGGTGACATGATGGCGATGATCCCGCAATTGATGCGGCTCGCCAATGCCGGCGGTGGCGGCCATCGCCGCCACAAACATCGCTAGATCGCACGCGCGCAGTACCGCCGCTTGGCAGCTCCGGAAAACGAAGCAACCATCCTTCGGGGCACGAAGGATGGTTGCACCGGGTCAGGGGCGTGATGCGTCGGGGGCTATCAGACCCGGTCGTTGAGAAGGACGCCGGACAACGAAGCGTTTGCAGTCGCCGCGTCGCTCGATCCCGCACTGTAGGTCTGATCGTCGAGCGAGTTCTTCAGCGATTGGAGAAATTGTTGCAGCAGCTCCGTCGCCGACGTGCTGCTTGACGAACTATCCGTGCTGTTCCCGGTCGTCGTATCGCCTGATCCCGTCGCGCTGGACGAGGTCGAATCCGTGAGCGAGCTTGTCAGCGACTGAAGGAATTGCTGAAGCAAGTCCACCAGCGGATTGCCACTCGATGAACTATCCGTGTCGCTGACGGAAGAGCCGTCCGACGGCGGCGGTCCGGGAGGCGGTCCGCCTGCGCCACCCGGCCCGCCGGGTCCTTGCGAGAACGCCGCCTTGAAGATGCCTTGCAGCTCGGTGGCCTGCTGATCGGTCAGCTTACCGCTCGAAACCTCCTGCTGGATGAGATCATCGATCTTCGAACCGAACGCGCCGGGCGACAGCCGGCTGCCGCTGGACTGATCGCCGGTCGTGCTCGATTGCAAGGCGGAATCGATATCGCCGAGCGCGGACGACAGCGCCGTTTGATCGGTCGAACTGATCGCGCCGGAACTGACTTCCGTTTGCAGCTCGTCTTGCAGCCGCTGCAATGGCGATGCGTGGTGATGGTGGAAGGAGAGCGACGAAATCGAGGTCATGTGGGCTTCCGTGCTTCTGGTGGACTCGCGGCGAAATTGTTCGCAGGAGCTGGCGCGGAGCCTTCGCAAGGCGCAGCCGTCGTTACCCGGTATTGCCAGGCGACGAATGGAAATATTCGGAAACAAAAATCCGGCTGACGCGCCTAATCCGCGGCCGACAGCACCGGCCTGATCGTCGGCTTGCTGTCGCGCGGTCCCCAGCGCGTCAGCACGACGCTGGAGCAAGAGAGCAGGCCGAGCAGGACCATCGAGCTTGCGGCCAGCCAGAAGAAGCTCTGCGCGGTGGCGTCGTGCGTCGACAGCCACCAGCCGACGGCCGAGATGTAGATCAGCCGCGCGGTCTGTGCCAGCACCGGGCCGATCACCTTCGCCGCACCTTGCGAGGAGAAATACATCGTCGTGGCAAGGCCGAAGAAGGCGTAGAACGGCCCGACCGTCGAGAGATATTGATGGCTCGCCGCGCGCACGGCCGCGCTGTCGGTGAAGATGTTGACCCAGAGGTCGGGGAAGATCGCAACCAGGCATGCCGGCGTGCCGACCGCCACGAAGGCGGCGGCACTGGCGATCCAGGCGATGCGCCGGGCTCGCGCGATGCGACCCGCGCCGATCGCCATGCCGACCATCGGCACGCAGGCGATGCCGAACGAGAATGCGATCGAGGTCAGCAAAAACTCCAGCCGCGCGCCGATGCCATAGCCGGCGAGGATCGCCGTGCCGAACTTCGCCAGCATGTGGGTGAAGATCGAGATCGTCAGCACCGATTGCAGCGGCGAGAAGCAGGCGATGGCGCCGACCTTCAGGATGTCGAAGAACATCGCCCATTGGATGCGAAGTCCGCGCAGCTTCGGTGCTATCCGGGCGCGGCCGGAGAACAGGTACCAGCCCATGATGCAGATGTTCATGGAGTAGGCGATCAGCGCGCCGGCCGCGACGCCGCGCATGCCGAGCTGCGGCACAGGGCCGAGCCCGAGGCCGAGCGTACCGCCGAGCACGATCTGCCAGGCCGCGGAGTTGAGGATGAGGAACGACGGCAGCTTCATGTTGCCGGTGCCGCGCAAAACGCCGGCCATGGTGTTGAGCAGCCAGGGCAGCACCGCGCCGCCGAAAAACACCTGCGTGTAGGCGATCGCGTGCGTCAGCACATCGCCGCGGCCGCCGAGCATTTCGAGCACCCTGGGCCCGAAGATCAGCATGCCCAGCATGAAGACGAGGCCGAAGCTGATGCCGATCAGCATCGCATGCACGGCGAGCGTGCCGGCACGCTCGCGATCGCCGGCGCCGAGCGCGCGTGCGATGGCGGAAGCCACCGCGCCGCCCATGGCGCCGCCGGACATCGTCATGGTCAGGATCACTGTCGGAAACACCAGCGCCATCGCAGCCAGCGCCTCGACGCCGAGCCGGCCGATATAGGAGGTCTCCGCGATCACCGTGCAGGTGCCGGCCGACAGCGCGATCACGTTCGGCCAGGCGAGAGAGAGCAGCGTGCGCAGGATCGGCCCGTCGGTCAGCGCGCTCTTCACGGGAGGCGGAGGCGGTGGCAGCGGGCGCTCTTGCTCATCGACCGGGATTTCGGCGATGTCGGACATGTCCTCTCCCGGGCGCAGGCGCCATTTGCGGCGCGGCAATGAACAGGTGTGCCAATCAATGACTTCGCGCGGAAGGCGCTGCGGTGGTTGTTAGCACGGCCATTGCCGATTCCTCCTGCGTCAGGTGCAGGCGTGCCCTGCGGCATCGCATTCCAGCCCGTGGAATTGCGGCTCCTCTCCCTCTCTTCTCCCTCTCCCCGTTCTTACGGGGAGAGGGTCGGGGTGAGGGGCCCCATCCGCAAGGAAGGTGACAGCTAGACTCACGGAGAGTCCCCCCTCACCCGCCGCGCTACGCGCGTCGGCCTCTCCCCGCACGCGGGGAGAGGCGAAGTGCGCGGCGGCAGCGCCGGCTATCCGATCGTCCAGACCAGCGGCGGACGTCCACCGGCGGTGGCTCGCGTCTGTACACCGATATGCCGGCCGCATCCCGCGGCGAGGCCCTCGAACAATCCTTCGAGCACCTTGGCGCAGGTCCGGTGATAATCGGCGACATCGTCCATCAGCTTCCAGCTCTGCTGGCGGATTTCGAAGCTGCCTTCGGATTGTGTGGTCTCTGTCGCATCATCCTGCGCGGCGAACAGCGCGTTCAGGAACGATGCGAAATCGCCCGCGCCACCGCGGCGCATCGACAGCGCAGCCGCGACCTCATCGAAATACTGCATGCCGATCAGCTTGCCCGTGAGATGCAGGAGATAGCCGGCATCCTCCGGCCCGAACAGCTGCACCATCACGGGAGCTGCGGTGCGCACATATTCCATCGCGTAGTTGCGATAGGCTTTTTCAAGCCGCGGCTTTGGCCAACTCGCGACAGGGAGCTCGGGCGCTGTCTTGGCATCGAACAACGGTGCCTCCAGATGCCGCGCGAAGACGAGGCGCTGATCCAGCTCGAGGGGATGGTCGTATTGATGATAGTAGCCTTCGAGCCCGTCCTGGCCATCGACGCTCTGCTTGGTGCAGACGAAGCCGAGCCTGATATCGCCGAGCGCGACGCCGTTGTTGGCGTGCCAGCCGCGCAGCATCGCGCGGCTCACCTCGCCCGGCACGCCGCAGATCGCGGTGCCCTTCCAGATCCAGCGCGGCGGCGGATAGCGGATCCAGGCCTTGGTGTCGCTCTCGTACATGTATTCGACATGCACGCCGCTGATCCAATTGGAGAGGTAGTGATATTGCGCGGCGGCCACCGCCGGCGGCAGATGATCGATCCCGAGCTTCTTGAGCCCGGGCAGGAAACGCTCCTGCTGCTGGCGACGGAACACGCGGAAGACAAACTCCGCCGCATCCGCCGTGCCGCGTCGCGTGACGACCGTGAGGATGAGACCGGTGAAATAGGCGTGATAGAGGTCTGCGACCGCGCGCCAGCGCTTCCATTGTGCGGCTTGCGCGGCATCTACTGCTGCGGTCATGTTCACTCCCGATCGTGGTTTTGATCGAGTGTGTCACTGCGACTGGTAGCAGGCAACCTGACGCTTATGCAGGACGCCCTGCGCGGCGGCCCGTCAATTCCGCATCACGAATTTTGTGCAAGCCTCGCGGCGCGCTCTCGCTCGACGCGCTCGGTGACGTCGCGTGCCATCGCCACCGATCCCTGCACCGCGCCGCCGGGATCCCGCACCAGCGCGAAGGTCATCTCGATGTAGAGCTTGCGCCCGCTCTTGTGCAGCGCGCGCGTCAGCGTCGGCTTGCCCGCAAGCTTCATCGTCCCGCTCGCGAGCGCAGCCTCAAATCCTTTCCAGTGCGCGGCGCGCAGATGTTCGGGAATGATGAGGTCGAGGTTCTGGCCGAGCGCTTCGTCCGCGGAGAAGCCGAACAGCGCGGTCGATGCGCGATTCCAGCGCGTGATCGTACCGGAGCGATCGGAATAGATCAGCGCGTCCGCGGCGTCGTTGAGGATTCTTGCGTCGAGGTGGGATTGATCGGTCATGGTGAGACCTCGCATGTCGCTGGATTTCGTTGCGCATCCTGCCACACATTCGGTGTCATCGCCCGACTTGATCGGGCGATCCAGTACTCCGAAGCGGACGTGATCAAATCGAGAGGCCGCGGCGTACTGGATGCCCCGGTCAAGCCGGGGCATGACAGCGGAGTGTGCTGCTACACCCGAAAATGCTTCGATAGTTTGAGGCCTTGCGCCTGGTAGTTGGAACCGATGCGCTGGCCGTACATCGCGTCGGGACGCGCGAGCATCTTTTCATAGACGAGACGGCCGACGATCTGGCCGTGCTCGAGGATGAACGGCACCTCGCGCGAGCGCACTTCCAGCACGGCGCGTGCGCCCTGCCCCCCAGCGCCGGCATAGCCGAAGCCGGGATCGAAAAAGCCGGCATAGTGTACGCGGAATTCGCCGACCAGCGGATCGAACGGCACCATCTCCGCGGCGTAATCCGGCGGCACCTGCACCGCTTCCTTGGAGGCGAGGATATAGAACTCGCCGGGGTCGAGGATCAGGCTACCATCAGGACGGGCCGAGATCGGCTCCCAGAAATCTTCCACCGCATAGCCGGCGCGGCGATCGACATCGACGACGCCGGTGTGGCGCTTGGCACGATAGCCGACGAAGCCGTTGGCCTTCTCGCCAGAGAGATCGACCGAGACGGCGACGCCGCCGGAGAGATCGGCATTGTCGATGTCGACGAGGCGCTCGGCAGCATGCAAGCCGTCGAGCTCGTCGGCATTGAGGATGGCGTCACCAGTGCGGAAGCGCACCTGCGACAGACGCGAGCCCTCGCGCACCAGCACCGGAAACGTCTTCGGGCTGATCTCGGCATAAAGCGGGCCGTGATAGCCGGCGCCGATCATGTCGAAGCGGCGGGTGCCGTCAGCGATGACGCGGGTGAAGACGTCGAGCCGGCCGGTCGAGCTCTTGGGGTTCGCGGCCGCGACGATCTCCGGCGGCAGCGCCAGGCTCTCGAGCAGCGGCACGATGTAGACGCAGTTGGTCTCCAGCACCGCACCGTCGGCGAGGCTGAACTCATGCAGCTTCAATTCGTCGATGCGCTCGGCGACGGTGGCGCCGGGGCCTGGCAGGAAGCTGGCGCGGACGCGATAGGCGATGTCCCCGAGGCGCAGATCGAGGCTTGCCGGCTGGATCTGGCTTTCGACGAAATCGTATTCGGGCAGGATGAGGCCTGCTTCCGCCATCGCCGCGATCATGCGGTCGGGCAGGATACCATTGGCGTCGGCGGCAACCGTAAAGCTCAACCGGGGGTCCTCATCAGGGGGCAAACGCATCCGGACATGCCGGAAATACTAGCCTTTTACGGCTATCCGATGGACGCCTTGACGGAAAGGGCATTGCGGAATATGAGCATCACTTATCCCGTGGTGATTTGAGCCGGCCGGCTTGCAGCCACGTTAAATAAGTCGCTAAACAGGCCGGGGACCTCTGTGATCCCGGCCCGTGGAGATATCCAGGCCGGTTTTTTTGTGACCGTTTTCGACGAGGCGGTCATATCGGAGGGTCCTATGTCGAAGTCGCCTGCCAACTACCGTCCCGAAACCCGCCTGGTCCATTCCGGCACCCTGCGCTCGCAATATGGCGAGACGTCGGAGGCGCTGTTTTTGACGCAAGGCTACGTCTACAACAGCGCCGAGGAGTGCGAGGCGCGGTTCAAGGGCGAGGACCCCGGCTTCATCTATTCGCGCTACTCCAACCCGACGATCGCGATGTTCGAGCGCCGCATGATCGAGCTCGAAGGCGCCGAAGCCGCCCGCTCGGCGGCAACCGGCATGGCCGCGGTGACCACGGCGATCCTGGCGCCGCTGAAGGCCGGCGATCACGTGGTGGCCTCCCGCGCCCTGTTCGGCTCGTGTCTCTACGTCATCCAGGACCTCTTGCCGCGCTACGGCATCGAGACCACGCTGGTCGACGGAGCCAATCTCGACGAGTGGCAGCGGGCCGTAAGGCCCAACACCAAGACGTTCTTCCTGGAGAGTCCGACCAACCCGACGTTAGACGTGCTCGACATTCCCGGCATCGCCGAGATCGCGCACAAGGGCGGCGCGCGGCTCGTCGTCGACAACGTGTTCGCGACGCCGATCTGGCAGAGCCCGCTCGCGCTGGGCGCCGACGTCGTCGTCTACTCCGCGACCAAGCACATCGACGGCCAGGGCCGCTGCCTTGGCGGCATCATCCTGTCGTCGGAAGCCTTCATCGCCGAGCACATCCACAATTTCATGCGCCAGACCGGCCCGTCGATCTCGCCGTTCAACGCGTGGGTTCTCCTGAAGGGCCTTGAGACGCTCGGCGTGCGCGTGCGCGCGCAGACCGATACGGCTGCGCGGATCGCAGAGGCACTGGCGAGCCATCCGAAGATTTCGCGGCTGGTCTATCCCGGTCGCGCCGATCATCCGCAGGCGGCGCTGGTGAAGAAGCAGATGCGCGGCGGCTCGACGCTGGTCGGCTTCGAGGTCAAGGGCGGCAAGGCGGCGGCGTTCCGCGTGCTCAACGAGCTCAAGCTTGCGAAGATCTCGAACAATCTCGGCGATGCCAAGAGCCTCGTCACGCATCCGGCGACCACGACGCATCAGCGCCTGAAGCCGGAAGACCGTGCCGCGCTCGGCATCAGCGAGGGATTCATCCGTTTCTCCGCAGGCCTCGAGCATGCGGACGATCTGATCGAGGATCTGACGGCGGCGCTGGAGAAGGCGTGACGGGCGAATGGCGAATAGTGAGTGGCGAATAGATCTCTATTCGCTACTCGCCATTCCCTATTCGCTTCTACATCGGCCGATACGTCCGCACGTCAGCGGGCACGTTCACGCCGATCTTGATCTGGCCGACTGAGCGGATGATATCGTCGCCGAGCAGCTGGGCGAAGCAGGCGTAGCCCCAATCGTTCATGTGCAGGCCGTCGGCGATCACGAAACTCTCGACCGGAATCGATTGGTTCTCGTGCCAGTCGCGCATCACCTCGAAGCGCGGGAAAATGCCGACGTGACGGAGCTCGGCGACCTTGCCGAGCAGCTTCACCATCTTGCCGGCGCTCTCCTTGCGCTGGTTGACGGCCGGCGAATATTGCGGATCGACCAGCACGATGTCGGCGCCGCCGGCGGCCTGGATGCGGGCGATGCCGTCCTCGACCATCTTGGCGGTGTCGCCGGGATCGAGGTTGCGCAGCACGGCGTTGGTGCCGACCTGCCAGATCACCAGATCCGGATGCACGTCGATCACCTCCTTCTGGAGGCGCTTCATCATCTCGGGCGCGTCCTCGCCGCCGACGCCGGCATTGACGACGGTGATGTCCGCGGTCGGATATTGCCGGCGCAGCTGCGCGGCGAGACGGTTCGGATAGTTGAACTCCGGGGAGCTCGCACCAAATCCCGCGGTCGACGACGAGCCGAACGCGACGATGACGACGGGCTGGCCGGCGACGAGCTTGCTTGCGACATGCGGCAGCGAGCCCATCGCCTTCGGGCCGCCCTTGTTCGCGTCCTTGGGAGGCAGGCAAGGCACGCGGCTAAGGATGTCGCCGGCGGATTTCGCGACCTGCTTCACCTTGTCGATGGCACGCGATGTGATACCGCGCTGCTCGGGTGACGTCGCGGCGACGGTGGTCTGGGCGGGCGGTGCGGAATTAGCCGATGGCGCGGGCGCGGGTGTCGCCTGCGCGGCTTGCGCCTGCGCGCGCGACTGCGAGGCCGGAGTCAGCAACAGCAGCGCCGCCGCCGCGGGCGCAGCCAGCGATGCCGTCAGGCAAAAAGGGCGGAAGGTACTCATTAACGCTAGTCCTCAATTCTGCTGCTGGGCCGGCCCCAGATGGGCAGCGTCGATCACGAACTGTGCCAACGCCCGGCCCAGGCAATCATGGACCTGTTTCGCCAGCTCTGGCCCGCGGGACGGGCTGAACAGGTCGAACTGCCCCTGATCATTCCACTGCCGCATGATTGCGAAACGATCGAACAGCGGGACGTCATGCTCCTGCGCCACCACCCGCATGTTGTCGAGATATGGCGGCACCGAGATCATGGTTTCGGTACGCGGGCTGTACTGCAAATTCATCAAGACGACGTCAGCCCCTGCATTTTGCAGCGCGGCAACCCCTGAGGTCACAGCGCCGCGGAAATCGTCGGGATCGATGGCTCGGATAGCATCCACGGTCCCGGTCTGCCAGATGACCAAAGTAGGCCTTTTTGCTTCCATCAGCTTAACGAAGGTCCCGGCCGCCTCCTCGGCCGTCTTCTTGCTCTGTATTTCTACGGAGACGTGCACGACCTCTGGCGGCGGCAACTTGTCCTTCAAAATGACCTGCATCCGCGCGGGATAGGAGCTGTCCTCCGAGGCCGGAATCCTGGTCGAACCGCTGCCGATGACGAGGATTTCGAGCGGTTTGCCCGTCTTAACCGCATCGGCGACCCTGGGAAGCTGGCTCTCGCTGGTGAGCAGATAGGACGGCAATTCGCAGGCTGCCGGCGCGGCAGGAGCGGCAGCAGACGCAGCATCGCCCGCGCGCGCCTGGGGCGCGGCGAGACTACCGCATAGCAGGACCAGGCTCAGGAGAACCTTCGCCTTCATCAGCCCCCTCCCGCCAGATCGGCGTTGCCGACGGCGTTTTTGGTTTTCGCACCGCTCTTGTCAGCCACGCGCTTGTACCACGAAATGACAGAGGCCACGCCCCACATGATCAGGATTCCGCAGAGACTAATCAGCGCATGCATGACCGCGCCGCCGGAGACTTCGGCCAGGACGAAATGGCCGGCAAAGGCGAGGAAGACGCCGAGGCAGAAGATCTCGAGCGAGTGCTGGCCGCACAGGATCAGCGGGCGCAGCCAGGGCGATTTCAGGCCCGGCCATTCCCGCGGCAGGAAGCGCACGGTGAGCGCGGCCAGCGCCAGGAAATGCGTGAAGCGCAGCACATCGAGGTCCGTCTTGTCGATCGGATACATCCACTGCTCGAGCCGCTTCGGCATCAAATGCGAAAGCTGCGGCACGTACCAGGTCAGCGTCACGTAGAACGCCGCAACGATATAGGCGATCGCGATCCACATCGTCACCGGCGAGGCCAGGATACGCGACATGCGCCGCGCACCTCCGAGCGCGCACCATGCGCCGAACACGAACAGCAATTGCCAGGCGAGCGGATTGAACGCCCAGAAGCCGTTCGGATAGGCGGAGAAGTAGAGATCGAATTCCCAGGTCACCGCATAGAGCACGGCCGAGAGCGCCAGCGTGACGTCGGGCTTCCACTTCATCGACCACAGGATCAGCGGCAACGCCAGCATCAGCACGATGTAGAGCGGCAGCACGTCCATGTTGACGGGGCGGAAGCGCAGCAGCAACGCCTGCACGATGGTGATGTCGGGCTGCTTGAGGAAATCCATGATCCCCATCTCTTCGGTGTAGAGCGGGTTCTCGAAGCTGGTCGCCACATAGGAGATCTCGGCGAGGAAGATCGTGAACAGGAAGACGTGGGCGACGTAGATCTGCCAGACGCGCCGCAGGATGCGCGCGGTGGCAATGACGAAGCCGCTCTCCAGCATCGCCCGGCCGTAGACGAAGGCGGCGGTGTAGCCGGAGATGAAGATGAATATCTCGGTGGCGTCGCTGAAGCCGTAATTGCGGATCGTGAACCAGGTCAGAAGGCTCGGCGGCAGATGGTCGATGAAGATCAGCCACAGCGCGAGGCCGCGGAACAGGTCGAGCCGGAGCTCGCGCTCGCCGATGGCGGGCAGCGAGATGGCCGGGGCGGCCGCGCGCGGTTTTGCGGTTCCCGCGATCGATCCCGTCACTTGGTCGGCAATGGTCATCGGGGCCTAGACACCCTTGCGCAAGTCGCGACGCATGAAGGAGTTTACAGCTCCGGCCATTATCTCGCAAAGCGGCCGGATCACATTTGGGGGTCTACTTCCTCGCGAATTCTGGCGGGACGATGTCGTGAAAACCACCTCGGGCGTTTGGTTCCGGAGCCGGATTTCGTTATGATGGCGGTCATGTACCGCGCCGTGACCCGCCAGATCGAAGTGACCGTCGAGCCGAACTTTGTTCCGGAGCAATCGTCGGCCGACCGCTCGCGCTTTTTCTGGTCCTATACCATCGTCATCACCAATTCCGGCGAGGAGACCGTGCAGCTCAAGACGCGGCACTGGATCATCACCGACGCCTCCGGCCGCCAGCAGGAGGTGAAGGGCGAGGGCGTGGTCGGCGAGCAGCCGATCCTCGCCCCCGGTGAGCGCTTCGAATACACCTCGGGCGTGCCGCTCTCGACCGCCTCCGGTTTCATGACCGGCCGCTACCAGATGGTCAGCGAAAGCGGCGAGCGTTTCGAGATCGAGGTGCCGACGTTCTCGCTGGACAGCCCGGACAGCAAGCGGGTGTTGAACTAGGGCGGTGCCGTAGGATGGGCAAAGCGAAGCGTGCCCACCAATCAACATCGCGAGTGCGGTGGCATGGTGGGCACGGCGCTTTGCGCCTTTGCCCACCCTACGGCACCGAGCACTTGACCGGCAGTACCCTTACGCGTCCTCGACGCCCGCCTCATCCGGCGTGAACTGATACACCGAGCTGCAGAACTCGCAGGTCACGACGACCTTGTCGTCCTTGACCATCGCGGCGCGATCGTCAGGCGAAAAACTCTTCAGCATGGACGCGACTGCATCGCGCGAGCAGGAGCATTGCGCCTTGAGAGACAACGGCTTGAACACGCGCACGCCGCGCTCGTGGAAGAGACGGTAGAGCAGCCGCTCGCCGGACAGCTCCGGATCGATCAGCTCGACATCCTCGACGGTCTCGATCAGAGACCGCGCCTCGACCCAGGCGTCGTCCTCGGCAATGCTGTGCACTTCGGCGCCTTCCGGGGCGTCGCCGGGATGCAGGTCGGCCTGCCGCGCGCGCTCCGGCGCTTTCGGCAGAAACTGCATCAGCATGCCGCCGGCGCGCCAGCGATGTTTGCCGCCGTCGCTACTGCGCCACTCCTCGCCGACCGCAAGGCGCACCTTGGTCGGGATCTGCTCGGAGCGCAGGAAATACTCGTGGGCGGCATCTTCCAAACTACCGCCGTCGAGCGCGACAAGGCCCTGGTAGCGGCTCATGTCGGGACCCTGGTCGATGGTCATGGCGAGATGGCCGTGGCCGAGCAGCGCGCCGGAATCCCTGGCATCACCAAGGCGCGCGGCATCGAAGCGCGCATAGGCGCGCAGGCGATCCGGCGCCTGGTAGTCGACCACCAGGAACGACACCGGACCGTCGGTCTGGGCCTGCAGGATGAAGCGGCCCTCGAATTTCAGCGCCGAGCCGAGCAGCGTCGTCAGCACGATGGCCTCGCCGAGCAGCTTGCCGACCGGCGCCGGATAATCGTGCTTGGTCAGGATCTCGTCGAGCGCGGGACCAAGCCGCACCAGGCGACCGCGCACGTCGAGCGCGTCGACCTCGTAGGGCAGCACAGCGTCATCGATCGGAACCGCTGATGGCGCGCGAACCGGGCCTTCAGGCCCGGTTTTCATGTCAGGGGATTGGAAAACCATGGCGCTTTATCTGGGGTCGGAGGGCGAAAATGGAAGGGCTGCAGAGCAGCGTGTTCCGGGAGCAGTGATCATGGCACGCGATAACGCAAATTCGATGTCGTCCCGGGGCGCGCGACTTGTCCGCCGAAGGGCGAAGGCGGAAGCGCGAGCCCGGGACCCATAACCACAGGCTGCAGTTCGGCGAAGACTGGTCAGCCTCTGCCAGCCTGCCACAAGAGAGTGACCGCGGTATGGGTCCCTGCGTTCGCAGGGACGACGATAGTGTATGAGGCGGCCGCGGCGAATTCCAACGCGCCTACTTCACCGCGTCGAAGCACCAGGCCAGAATGCCCTTCTGCGCATGCAGGCGGTTTTCCGCCTCGTCGAACACGACCGATTGCGGGCCGTCGATCACCTCATCCGTGACCTCCTCGCCGCGATGAGCCGGCAGGCAGTGCATGAACAGCGCGTCGGGCTTGGCCAGCGACATCAGCTTGGCATTGACCTGGTAAGGCTTGAGTACGTTGTGACGGTGCTCGCCTTCCTTGTCGCCCATCGACACCCAGGTGTCGGTGACAACGCAATCGGCGCCCTTTACGGCCGCCTCCGGATCGGTGCCGAGCACGATCGGCGCGTTCGTCGCCTTGATCCAGTCGCGCATCACCTTCTTCGGCGCGAGCTCCGGCGGCGTTGCGACATTGAGCTTGAACTTGAAGCGCTCGGCGGCGTGCGCCCAAGAAGCGAGAACGTTGTTGTCGTCACCGGTCCAGGCCACCGTCCGGCCCTCGATCGGGCCGCGATGCTCCTCATAGGTCATGAGATCGGCCATCACCTGGCAGGGATGCGAGCGCCGGGTCAGGCCGTTGATCACGGGCACGGTCGCATGTTGCGCAAGCTCCAGCAGCGCCTCGTGGTTGAGGATGCGGATCATGATGGCATCGACATAGCGCGACAGCACGCGCGCGGTGTCGGCGATGGTCTCGCCGCGGCCGAGCTGCATCTCGGCGCCTGTGAGCATGATCGGCTCGCCGCCGAGCTGGCGCATGGCGACGTCGAACGACACGCGGGTGCGGGTCGAGGGACGCTCGAAGATCATCGCCAGCGTCTTGCCTTCGAGCGGCTTCACCGGCTGGTGCGCCTTCTGCTTCGCCTTCATCGCGGAGGATGCGGCGAGCATGCGCTTGAGCTCCGTCAGCGGCAGCTCGTTGATGTCGAGGAAATGCTTGGGTGAACTGCTCATCAGCTTGCCGCCCGCTTGTTGCCGGCAAGGGCCGTGCAGGCGCGCTCGAGCCGCGCGACGCTATCCTCGATCTCGGTTTCGGTGACGATGAGAGGCGGCAGGAAACGCACGACATTGTCGCCGGCGCCGACCGTGAGCAATTTTTCGTTGCGCAGCGCCGCGACCAGATCGCCGGAGGGCACCACGGCCTTGATGCCGATCAGGAGCCCCTCGCCGCGCACTTCGCTGACGACGTCGGGATGACGGTCGATCACGGAGGCGAGCTTCTGCTTGAGCAGCAGCGACATCTTCTGCACGTGATCGAAGAAGCCGGGCTTGAGCATGACGTCGAGAACGGCGTTCGCAGCCGAGATCGCGAGCGGATTGCCGCCGAAGGTCGAACCGTGCGAGCCGGGCCCCATGCCGGAGGCCGCCTCTGCGGTCGCCAGCACCGCGCCGATCGGGAAGCCGCCGCCGAGCGCTTTCGCCAGCGACATCACGTCAGGCGTCACGCCGGTGCGCCGATGCGCGAACAGATCGCCGGTGCGGCCCATGCCGGTCTGCACCTCGTCAAACGCGAGCAGCAGGCCCTTCTCGTTGCAGAGCTGGCGCAACGCCTTGAGGAAGGCGGGCGGCGACGAACGCACGCCGCCCTCACCCTGGATCGGCTCGATCAGGATGCCGGCGGTCTGCGGGCCGATCGCCTTCTTCACGGCCTCGATGTCGCCATGCGGCACCTGGTCGAAGCCGTCCATCGGCGGACCGAAACCTTCGAGATATTTTGCAGATCCCGTTGCAGCCAGTGTTGCCAGCGTGCGGCCGTGGAAGGCGCCTTCGAAGGTGATGATGCGGTAGCGCTCCGGATGCCCCTTGGAGAAGTGATGATGGCGGACCAGCTTGATCACGCCCTCCAGCGCTTCGGCGCCCGAATTGCAGAAGAACACGAAGTCCGCAAAGCTCTCGCTGCACAGGCGCGCGGCGAGCTTCTCGCCGTCGGGGCTCTGGAACAGGTTCGACATGTGCCACAGCTTCGTCGCCTGCTCCTGCAACGCCTTGACCAGCGCGGGATGGGCATGGCCGAGCGCGTTCACCGCGACGCCCGAAGTGAAGTCGAGATAGCGCTCGCCATTGGTCGCGATCAGCCAGCAGCCTTCGCCGCGCTCGAAACCGAGGTCGGCCCTGGCGAAAACGGGGAGCAAATGCGGCGCGGCGCTGTTGGTCATGACGATCACTTGGATGTTGCGGACGGCTTGAGTGCATTGCGCAACGCACCATTGACCGGCCCGGAAAACGAAACGTGCCGCCTTTTAAGGGCGGCACGTGCGACTATCTTATGCCTGGTGAGACGGGTGTCAATGCCGCCCGAAAGCCCCGGGAAACGCTGAATCCGTAGTCTTGCGGTGCCGATTTTGCGGGATTTTCACCACGGAACATGTGGAAGCGAGTCGGCGGACTCTTGCGCGCGAGTCACGCCATATTGTAGCGTTTGGACTGTCAGATACGACATCTCGTGCAGCAGTTCTGATCCCAAGAGTCCTCATGTACCGGCGTAAACGTTCGGGCGCATCCTGCGTGCCCGGCGAGCCTTAAGGGATTCTGGCGGCACGGGTTTTTCAAGGCTTAGGCATTCGCTGTGAGGCCCCAGGATGGCTGGCCGGCAGCGAGGGAAAGGGTGCAATGACGGTTTTGACCTGGTCCGATGATCGCGTCGAGCAGCTGAAGAAGCTCTGGGAGGCCGGACTTTCGGCCAGCCAGATCGCGGCCGAGCTCGGCAATGTGACCCGCAATGCCGTGATCGGCAAAGTGCACAGGCTCGGCCTGTCCGGCCGCGCCAAGAGCCCCTCATCGGCAGCGCCCCGGCCGCGCAAGGCCCGCCCCGCGCAGCACATGATGCGCGTGAGCCGTCCGATCTCGCGCGGCAACACCGCACTGGCGCAGGCCTTCGAGGTCGAGGTGGAGGCCGAGCCGGTCACCTACGATAACGTGGTGCCGATGAGCCAGCGGCTGTCGCTGCTGGAGCTGAACGAGGCGACCTGCCACTGGCCGGTCGGCGATCCCTCGAGCCCGGATTTCTTCTTCTGCGGCGGCAAGGCGCTTTCCGGCCTGCCCTATTGCGCGCAGCACTCGCGCGTCGCCTACCAGCCGGCGGCGGATCGTCGCCGTGCGCCGGCAAAGCCCGGCACGCGCTGAACGCTGCTTCAAACGACATCGTCCCGGCACGCGACCGGGACGACCCGTGACATAAAAAAGCGCGCCACTTGGCGCGCTTTTATTTTGCTCGCTTGCAATCGTTCTTACGTCTGCTCCGCCTTCGCAAAGCGGTCGTCGAGCGCGTAGCCGGCGCCGCGGACAGTGCGGATCGGGTCCTGCTCACGACCGAGATTGAGCAGCTTGCGCAGGCGGCCGATATGCACGTCGACGGTGCGTTCGTCGATGTAGATGTCACGGCCCCAGACGCTGTCGAGCAGCTGCTCGCGCGAGAACACGCGGCCCGGATGCTCGAGGAAGAACTCCAGCAGGCGATATTCGGTCGGGCCGAGATCGATCGGCCGGCCCGAGCGCGCGACGCGGCGCTTGTCGCGGTCGAGCTCGATGTCGCCATAGGCGAGCACGGTGGCGAGCCGCTCCGGGCTTGCGCGCCTGAGCAGGCCCTTCACGCGCGCCAGCAGCTCCGGCACCGAGAACGGCTTGACGATGTAATCGTCGGCGCCGGTCGCAAGCCCCCGCACCCGCTCGCTCTCCTCGCCGCGCGCGGTGAGCATGATGATCGGCAGCTGCTTGGTCTCCGGGCGGGTGCGCAGCCGCCGGCACAGCTCGATGCCGGAGAGGCCCGGCAGCATCCAGTCGAGCACGATCAGGTCGGGGATGTGTTCTTTGAGACGGGTGTCGGCGTCGTCGCCGCGCATCACCGTCTCGACGTCATAGCCGTCGCCTTCGAGGTTGTAGCGAAGCAGCTCGGTGAGAGCTTCCTCGTCTTCAACCACCATAATGCGTGCGCCCATGGTGTCGTCGCTCCTTGACTCTTCAGCTATTCGGGACCGTTGTGGCAAAGGTCGTCATGTCACCCTTCGGCCGCTTGTCGGTGATCGCCTGGCCCTCGATCATGTAGAACACGGTCTCGGCGATGTTGGTGGCATGGTCACCGATGCGCTCGATGTTCTTGGCGCAGAACATCAGGTGGATGCAGAACGAGATGTTGCGCGGATCCTCCATCATGTAGGTGAGGAGCTCGCGGAACAGCGAGGTGCAGATGGCGTCGACTTCCTCGTCGCCCTTCCACACCGCCATCGCCGCCGGCAGGTCGTGCGCGGCGTAGGCGTCCAGCACCGACTTAACCTGCTGCTGCACGAGGTCGGTCATGTGCTCGAGGCCGCGGAACAGCTTGAGCGGATGGAAGTCCGTCTCCAGCGCCGCGACGCGCTTGCCCATGTTCTTGGCGAGGTCGCCGATGCGCTCGAGATCGGTCGCGACGCGCATCGCGCCGACGATTTCGCGCAGGTCCACCGCCATCGGCTGGCGACGGGCGATGGTGAGAACGGCGCGCTCCTCGATCTTCTTCTGGAGCGCGTCGATCTCGGCGTCGGTCGCGACCACGCGCTGGCCGAGCGCGACGTCGCGGCGGATCAGCGCGTCGACGGAATCGACTATCATGCGCTCGGCGAGGCCGCCCATCTCGGCGACCAGGCGCGTGAGCTCCTGGAGGTCGGTGTCGAAGGCCTTTGCGGTATGTTCAGAACCCATATCCCGTCTCCTCAGCCGAACCGGCCGGTGATGTAATCCTGCGTCCGCCGATCGCTCGGCGACGTGAAGATCTTGCTGGTGTCGTCGAACTCGATCAGCTCGCCAAGATACATGAAGGCGGTCTTGTCAGAGACGCGGGCCGCCTGCTGCATGTTGTGGGTGACGATCGCGATCGTGTAGTTCTCGGACAGCTCCTGGATCAACTCCTCGACCTTGGCGGTCGAGATCGGGTCCAGTGCCGAGCAGGGCTCGTCGAACAGGATCACCTCGGGCCGCACCGCGACGGTGCGGGCGATGCAGAGGCGCTGCTGCTGGCCGCCCGAGAGCGACAGGCCGGACGCGTTGAGCTTGTCCTTGACCTCGTTCCAGAGGGCGCCACCGCGCAGCGCCTTCTCGACGCGGTCGTCCATCTCGGACTTCGAGATCTTCTCGTAGAGGCGGATGCCGAACGCGATGTTCTCGTAGATCGTCATCGGGAACGGCGTCGGCTTCTGGAACACCATGCCAACGCGGGCGCGCAGCAGGTTGAGGTCCAGCTTGGGGTCGAGGATGTTGGTCTGGTCGAGCATCAACTGACCGGTGACGCGCTGGCCCGGATAGAGGTCGTACATCCGGTTGAAGATGCGCAGCAGGGTCGACTTGCCGCAGCCCGACGGGCCGATGAACGCCGTGACGCGGTTGGTGCCGAGCGTCAGGTTGATGTTCTTCAGCGCGTGATGCTCGCCGTAATAGAAGTTGAGGTTGCGCACCGTCACCTTGGCCGGGGCTTCGGGTAGCGGCTGCGAGCCGTGCTGAACGGGCGTACTGACGGTAACTGACATATCGCTCATTTTGCGGTCCTCTCGGCGCTCAGGATGCGCGCGCCAATGTTCAAGGCAAGCACGGTCAACGTGATCAGCAGGGCGCCGCTCCAGGCGAGCTGCTTCCAGTAGGCGTAGGGGCTCTGCACGAAGTTGTTGATGGTCACCGGCAGGTTGGCCATCGTCTTGTTCAGGCTCAGGCTGAAGAACTGGTTCGACAGCGCGGTGAAGAGCAGCGGCGCGGTCTCGCCGGCGACGCGGGCGGTGGCCAGCATCACGCCGGTGATGAGGCCCGAGCGCGCGGCGCGATAGGCGATGCGCTTGATCACCAGCGAACGCGGCAGGCCGAGCGCGGAGGCCGCCTCGCGCAATGCGTTCGGCACCAGCAGCAGCATGTCCTCAGTCGTGCGCAGCACCACCGGAATGACGATCACGGCGAGCGCGAGGCAGCCGGCGATCGCCGAGAAGCCGCGCATCGGCACCACCACAGCGCCGTAGATGAACAGGCCGATGATGATCGAGGGTGCCGACAGCAGGATGTCGTTGATGAAGCGGATCACCGAGGTCAGCTTGTCGTTGCGGCCGTACTCGGCGAGATAGGTACCGGCGAACATGCCGAGCGGCGCGCCGATGCCGACGCCGAGCACGGTCATGATCACCGAGCCGACGATGGCGTTGAGTAGGCCGCCCTCGGTCGAGCCGGGCGGCGGGGTGTTTTCGGTGAAGACCTGGAGGTTGAGCCCGGTCAGGCCGTTGTAGAACAGCGTCAGCAGGATCAGCGCGAGCCAGGTGACGCCGAAGGCGGCGGCGGCGAGGCAGAGCGCGCGGATGACGATGTCCATGCGGCGGCGGCGTGCGTAAATCGGGTTCATGTTACTTCCCCGCTTTCTTTTCGAGACGCAGCAGCATCAGGCGCGCGGCTGCGAGCACGAAGAATGTCAGCACGAACAGCAGGAGGCCGAGCAGGATCAGGCCGGACTGGTGCAGGCCGTCGCTTTCGGCGAACTCGGACGCGATCGCCGCCGAGATCGTGGTGCCCGGGGCGAAGATCGACGAGGAGATGCGGAACGAGTTGCCGATGATGAAGGTCACCGCCATGGTCTCGCCGAGCGCGCGGCCGAGCGCCAGCATGACGCCGCCGATGACGCCGACGCGGGTGTAGGGGATCACGACGCTGCGGACGACTTCCCAGGTGGTGCAGCCGACGCCGTAGGCGGCTTCCTTGAGCACCGGCGGCACCGTCTTGAACACGTCGACCGAGATCGAGGTGATGAAGGGCAGCACCATGATGGCGAGGATCAGCGAGGCGTTGAACAGGCTGAGATAAGACGGGGGACCTGCGAAGATCGCGCCGAGCACGGGGATGCCGTCGAAGATCTTGATCATGAACGGCTGGAAGGTGTTGGCCAGGAACGGGCCCAGCACGAAGAAGCCCCACATGCCGTAGATGATCGAGGGGATGCCGGCGAGCAGCTCGATCGCCATGCCGATCGGGCGGCGCGCCCATTGCGGGCAGAGCTCGGTGAGGAAGATGGCGATGCCAAGTCCGACCGGAATGGCGATCGCCATCGCGATGAACGAGGTGACGAGCGTGCCGTAGATCGGGCCGAGCGCGCCGAGCACGGGGGGATCTGCCGACGGCGCCCAGCGCTGCGTCCACAAGAAGGAGATGCCGTATTCCTTCATCGCCGGGAAGGCACCGACGATCAGCGAAACAATGATGCCGCCGAGGATCAGCAGCACGGAGATCGCGCTGAGGCGCGTGATCCAGTAGAAGGTGAGGTCACCGAGCTTGAACGCGCTCAATGCCTTGGCGCGATCATACGGTCCGGCGGCATCTACTACATTGCTCTCGACAGCCATCTCTGCCACGCCGATCCCCTGTACTGACTATACGTTTTTTTAAGTTGCTGTCGCGTGCCCCGGATGGTTCGCCATTGCGGCACCGGCCCGGAGAACGATCGTTCGCGAGAGCTCCGGACCAGCGGCGCGGCTTTCGCAGCCGCGCCGCCTTCCGGAACAGGAGAGCTTAGCTCTTGATGTCGGCCGACCAGGTCTTCTCGATCAGCTTCACGACGCTCTCGGGCATCGGGATGTAGTCGAGCTCCTCGGCCGCCTTGGCGCCGTTCTTGAACGCCCAGGCGAAGAACTTGATGGCTTCCTTCGACGCCGCCTTATCAGCCGGCTCCTTGTGCATCAGGATGAAGGTCGCCGCGGTGATCGGCCAGGACTTGTCGCCGGGCTGGTCGGTCAGGATGACGTAGTAGCCGGGAGCCTTGGCCCAGTCGGCGTTCGAAGCGGCCGCCTGGAAGGCTTCGACAGTTGGCTGAACCGGCTTGCCGGACTTGTTGACGAGACCGGTGTAGGTCAGCTTGTTCTGCTTGGCATAGGCGTACTCGACATAGCCGATCGAGTTCTTGGTCTGGCTGATGTTGCCCGACACGCCTTCGTTGCCCTTGGCGCCGACGCCGACCGGCCATTCGACCGCGGTGCCCTCACCGACCTTGCTCTTCCAGTCCGCGCTGGCCTTGGAGAGGTAGTTGGTGAAGTTGAAGGTGGTGCCCGAGCCGTCCGAGCGGCGGACCACGGTGATCGCGTCCGACGGCAGCTTCACGTTCGGATTGAGCTTCTTGATCGCGGCGTCGTCCCACTTGGTGATCTTGCCGAGATAGATGTTGGCGAGGGTCTCGCCGTCGAACACGAGCTCGCCGGCCTTGACGCCCTCGAGGTTGACGACGGGGACGATCGCGCCCATCACCATCGGCCACTGAACGAGGCCGTCCTTCTCGAGCTGCTCGGCCTTGAGCGGCGCGTCGCTGGCGCCGAAGGTCACGGTCTTGGCCTGAATCTGCTTGATACCGCCGCCGGAACCGATCGACTGATAGTTCAGACCGTTGCCGGTCTCCTTCTTGTAGGCGTCAGCCCACTTCGAATAGATCGGGAACGGGAAAGTCGCGCCGGCACCCGTGATATCGGCAGCGAACGCCGCCGTCGTCGTTGCGGCGACCAAGCCAGCAGCGACGATAGTTTTGATGAAATTCATGCTGGTCTCCATACAGGGGAGCGAAGCGCCATCCGCGCCCGATCGCGCTCCCCGCGCCGCCCCTTTAGGAGCAGTCGGCTGTGCTTTTACGAAGGTTTCGTGACAGTCGGATGACACAGTCAAACGATTGAAATCGTTTGGCTTTCAGCTCTGTGTCAGGGTCTTCACCTGGGGAAAACAGGCGGTGAAGGTGGCGCCCTGCCGGGGCACGCTTTCGATCAAAAGCCGGCCGCGGTGACGGTTAAGAATATGTTTCACCAGCGATAATCCGAGCCCGGTCCCGCCCTGCGAGCGGCTGTCGCCGACATCGACCCGGTAGAACCGCTCGGTCAGGCGCGGCAGGTGCTCGGGCGCGATGCCAGGGCCGAAATCGCGTACCAGGACCCGGATTTCCTGAGTTCCATCAGTGGCTGCCGGAACCGTCAGCGACACGATGACACGTCCGCCCGAGGCGCCGTATTTGAGCGCGTTCTCGATCAAGTTCTCGAACAGGCGCAGCAGCTCCTCCCGGTCGCCGGCGATCATCACCGGGGTCTCCGGCAGATGGGTCTCGACCTCGACCTGGCGCTCCCGCGCCAGCGGTTCCAGCCCGTCGGCGACCTGGAAGATGATCGGCAGCAGGTCGACCAGGGTGTCGGGCCGCACATGGGCCGACAATTCGACCCGCGACAGCGACAGCAGGTCGTCGATCAGGCGCGCCATGCGGGTGGCCTGGTTGTGCATGATCCCGAGGAAACGCTCGCGCGCCTTGGGATCGTCCTTGGCCTGGCCCTGGAGCGTATCGATGAAGCCGGACAGCGCGGCCAGCGGCGTGCGCAGCTCGTGGCTGGCATTGGCGACGAAGTCGGCGCGCATCTCCTCGACCCGGCGCAGCGGCGTCTGGTCGTGGAAAGTCATCAGCATGCATTTGTCGGCGCCGCCGAAGCTGGTTGGAACCGGCACCGGGGTGATGATCAGCTCCATCCAGCGGTCGACCGGGACGTGGTCGAGATAGGTCGCGCGCCGCGGCTCGGTGGTCGCGATCGACTCGCGTAGCGCTGTGATGATCTCCGGCGAGCGCAGCGCGAACTGGGCGAGCTCGTTCTTGCGCAGCGCCGGCGCGAGCTGGGCGGCTGCGGCATTGAGATGGATGACGCGGCCGGCGCGGTCGAGCAGCACCGCCGGATCGGGCATGCCGGCGACCACTGCGGCGACCGCCGCGCTTTCGACCGGGTTGACGCGGCGGGTGTCGTCGCGCGAGGCGGCATTGTCGTGCAACCGCCAGGGGATCAGCGCCGCGGCGGCGATGCAGAGGAATACGGTCGCAGCGCGCATCACCGACAATTCGCCGAGCGAGACTACCACCGACAGCGTCAGCGCTGCGGCGATCAGGATGACGGTGGAATGGCGCAGCCGGTCGGACCAGGGCTGCGCGGAGGGAGACGATGGGGCGTCGATCGCCATCGGTGCGGGCTTCTCCTAGGGGCTCGGCGCAGGTCAGGCGCCGCTGTCGCTGCGCTCTCTCACATAGGCGGCTTCACGCGCCGGGCCGGGGTCGAGCTTGAGCGCCGCCTGCTGCAAACGCTTCGATCGTGCGCCGATTATAACTTCGCGAAACGTCAGCAAGATTACAGATATGACGAAGGGGGACAGATAATAGAGGACGCGGAACAGGAGCATGCCGCCGAGGAGTTCCTCGCGGTCCATCTGCCAGAGGCCGACCAGCATGGCGGCGTCGAACACGCCGAGGCCGCCGGGCGAGTGGCTGGCAAAGCCGAGCAGGGTCGCCGAGACGAAGATCACCGCGACCACGACGAAGCCGAGATTGGGCTCGTCCGGGACCAGCACGTACATCGCGAGCGCACAGAAGCCGAGATCGACGATGCCGATCGCGATCTGGAGCAGCGTCAGCGGGCCGCCCGGCAGCACCACGGTCCAGGGTCCGCGGCCGACCACGCGCGGCTGGGTCCAGACCCAGACCACATAGGCGACGAGGGCCACGATGATCATCATCGCCAGCGTGCGGTTCAGCCAGGCCGGAAGCTGGTCGATCGAAGCGGCGGCCTCCGGATGATAGGAGATGCCGAGGCCGAGCACGGCGGCATTACCGAGCCAGAAGGTCAGGCCGGCGAGGAAGCAGATTTTTGCGACGTCGATCGCGTTCAGGCCATAGGCCGAATAGATGCGATAGCGCACCGCGCCGCCCGTGAAGACGCTGGCGCCGACATTGTGCCCGATCGAATAGCTGGTGAAGGCGGCCAGCGCGTTGACGCGATAGGGCACGTGGGAATGACCGATCGCGCGCACGGCGAACAGGTCGTAGAAGGTCAGGGTGAAATAGCCGGCGGCGACGAACAGCGCCGCCATCGCGATCTGGCGCGGCTCGGTGCTCTTGATCGCCTCGAGGACTTCGTTGAAGTCGATGCCGCGCAGCATGTGGTAGAGCACATAGCAAGCGATGCCGATGACCGCGACGCTGATCACAACTCCAAGTTTGTGCAGGATTTGCTTCTGGCGCAGAAACGACATCGCCCTGCGTATGGCTTCCAGCATCTAGACCTCGAACAACGCTTCAACGGCCGGGGTGGCCGGCGAACAGGCGGACGACGCACTGGCACTCAACGAACCCTCGCCGCCGGCTCCGGCATCGCGCATGCCCCCCGCCCCTCCACTAGCGCGTTTTGGGGCCGAGTGGAATTCAGCAATTCGAACAAAAACTCGTGCCTTCAATGTTTTAGGCACGTTGCGGACTCCGGATGCACGGTTTGGCGCTTTCGGCGGCAAGGCTCGAGGCGAATCTCCATAGCAATCCTGCGCAAGCGCCATGAAGTTTTGATGATTTCGGCCGCACAATGTTCCGTCACGCCTTAAGCCGAAATCAATCTATGGGGCGCGCCTGCCGGTTGAAAGAGGGCGAAAGGCGTACACAGATTTTCCGGCGCGCCGACAGGCTGCGGAGATTGCGGGCGTGCACCGCAGCGCAACACTCTGATCCCAGGCACGCCACGACGGAGGTATGCTCCCTCCCCCGCTTGCGGGGGAGGGTTGGGGAGAGGGTATCTCCGTAATCGAGGGCCCCCAGAGGAGAAAACCCTCACCTGACGCTTCGCCACGCCAAGGCATTGCCTTGGGGCCTCTTGGAGCGGCCACCAAAGGCGGCCTGCGCCTCTCAAGCCGCGAGCTGCGGACGCATCGCCTCGATGCCGGCGATCCAGCCGGCGACGGAGCGACCGATCGCCTCGGGGTGATCTTCCTGGAGAAAGTGCAATCCCGCGCCCAGCCGGACCAGCGCGCAGTGCTTCAGCGAGGCCGCGAACCGCTCGGCGAATTCCGGCGCAACCAGCGCGCCGGGAGTGCCCGAAAACAGCAACTTTGGATAGGATGATGCGGCCAGCGCCGCATGCGCGGATTGCAGCGTCGCGTAGACATCGGCAGGCTCGCCTGCGATCGGCAGCTCGCGCGGGAAGGCGAGAACGGGCCGGCGGCTTTCCGGCGTCGGGAACGGCGCGCGATAGGGCGCCATTTCGTCCTCGCCCAGCTTGCGGACGATGCCGCCGGGCAGCACGCGCTCGACGAAGGCGTTCGCCTCGAGGATCATGGCCTCGCCCTCGCCCGGCGTCCTGAACTTGCGAAACACGGCCCGCGCCGCCTCGGCGTGATCCTGCTCCTCCGGGACATCGGTGTGGTGGAAATCCTGCCAGGTCGGCATCGGCCGGATGAACTCCATGAAGGCAAGTCCGCGCACGAGCTCAGGCCTGCGCGCGGCGAGATGGAACGCGAGCGCGGTGCCCCAGTCCTGCGCGACGAGATAGGCCGAGGAGATGCCGAGTTCGTCGATCAACGCGTCGAGATAGCGGACGTGATCGAAGAAGCGGTAGGCGATGTCGGGCTTGCCGGACTGGCCGAAGCCGATGAGGTCTGGCGCGATGCAATGCGCGACCGGCGACACCAGCGGCAAAATGTTGCGCCAGATGTGCGACGAGGTCGGATTGCCGTGCAGGAACAGCGCGACCGGCGCGCCTTCCGCGCCCGCCTCGCGATAGGCCACGTTGCTTCCCAGGACGGACGCTGTGCGGATCTCGATCTGCTTGGTCATGTCAGCTCCTTGAACACGGTTTGGAATGCGATGGTCTTGAATCGCTCGAGCGCTTTGGGATTGCGGTCGACCTTCATGCGCAGGATGGCGCCCTGCCAGGATGCGAGCAGGAAATCGGCGAGCTCCTCGGGCGCGAAATCGGAGGCGATCTCACCGCTGGTCTGGGCATCCCGGATGCAGGCGGCGAACGGCACGCGCCATTCGGCAAAAATCTCGGCAAGGCGCGCGCGCAGCAGCTCGCTGCTGCCGGTGGCCTCCAGGCTGAGGTCGCCGATCAGGCAGCCGCGGCCGTAGCCGTCGGCCTCGAGCCGGCCGCTGATGATGTCGAGATAGCGCTTCAGCCGCGCCCGCGGCGTCAGCGAGGTGTCCTCGAGCGCCTCGGCGACCAATCCCCTGGTGACGCCGAAATAGCGGTCGAGCACCTCGGAGGCGAACGCCTCCTTGGAGCGGAAATGGTTGGTGAACGACCCCTGCGGCGCGCCCGCCGCAGCGGTGACGTCGCGCACGCTGGTGCCATGATAGCCGGTCCGGAACATGACCTTCAGGCCGGCATCGAGGATGGCGTCTTTGAGCGAGGGTTTTGGCATAAGTTGAATAATACGTACGTACGTATTGATGTCAAGCGTGCTCTAAGCGCATCGTAACTTCACATCCCGATCTGACCGTTATTGTTGGATCTGGGAATTAGCCCTCGTCTGTCGCCCGATGAAGGTACGTTCCCTCCCCCCTTGCGGGGGAGGGTTAGGGAGAGGGGACCCCTCTCCCCGACCCTCCCCCGCAAGGGGGGAGGGAGCGAGAGAGCGGTGGCTACCTCACTCAAATGACTCGAACCAGGGCCTCAAGCCACAGGCTGGCTCCGCGACACCACGCGGTCGCGCAGCAAGGCACCGATGGTGCAGCCGACGAGATAGCAGGCGAACATGATCAGGCCGAGGTCGAGCCAGTAGCCGAAGCGGCCGGGGACGACATGCGCGAACGAGACCGCGACGAGGCCTGCGACGAGCACGGCGAGCCAGCGCGCGGTCACTTTCGAAGTGCCGTTGCCACGCTGGACCACCGAGATCCAGCCCATGCAAAAGCCGAGCAGCAGCGAACCGATCAGCCAGCCCATGTGGAATGAGACGAGATAGGGCATCGTCACCTCACCAGAAATTCGATGCGGCGGTTCTGCGCCTTGCCGTCGTCGGTGTCGTTGCCGGCAAGGGGCTGCGTGGCGCCGTAGCCGACCGCGGTGAAGCGGGTGGCGGGCAGGCCGGCCTTGACCAGATAGTCGATCACCGCCTGCGCGCGCTTCTCCGAGAGGGCCTGGTTGAAGGAATCCTCGCCGTCGGCATCGGTGTGGCCAGCGACCTCGATATTTGTGGTGGGGCAGCGTAGCGCGGTCTCGATGAGGTGATCGAGAATGCCGGCGGAATCCGGATCGATGTCGGCGCGCTTGGTCGCGAAGCGGATCTTGCCCTTGTTCAGGAGCTCGGTGAACAATTGCTGGCAGACGGTGCCGTCGACCGGGCCGGCGGCAGGCTTCACGGTGATCTCGGGCTTGTATTGCCAGTTCTTCGGAAAGTCCTTGCCGAGCCCTGCACGGATGTCGTTGGCGGCGCCCTCATAGAGCGCATCGCCCGACAGCTTCACCTCGCGATCGGAGACGACGAGCGTGCCGGTCGACAGCCGCGACAGCGCGCCGAGCGCCGCGACCACGGCGGTGTTGAACGAGCCGGGCGCGCCGATGCTGGCCTTGAGATTGTCGACGACCTTCTCGCCGAAGAATTTGCGCGACGCGCTGGTCGCGATCGCCGCATGCACGTTGTTGTCGGGCACGTAGCCGGTCAGTGTCACGGTCGCGGCGACCGGGTCCTTGTAGGCCTGGAAGATGTAGGGCGGCGCCTTGATGTCGTTGGCGGCGACCGAGAAGCCCTCGGGCAGGTTCTTGAGCGCGGCGGCGATCGCCTCGCGGCCGCCGAGCTCACGCGCCATGCCCGACAGGTTGACCTTGGTATCAGTGATCGTGATCTTGCCGTCCTTGAGCTTGCCGATCTGGTCGAGCAGCAGCATCGCGGCTGCCTCGAACCGCGGCGGCGCCCCGCGCGCCAGGCCCATCTGATCGGCGACCTCGACCCCATTGACCTCCTTGCGGGCGGCCTCGGTCAGCCGCTGCTTCATCGAGGGCAACGGCGCGGAGCCCGACAGCGTCACCCGCACCACGTCGCGTTCGGCATTCCAGACGAAAGGTTTTGCTTCAGGAACAAGGCGGGTGAGGTCGTCGACCAGACGCACGCCGGGAACCATCTCGACCGCCATCACGGCGTCGCGGCGCCCTTCCTCGGAAAAGGCCTCCGCGGCCAGGCTGACGTCGCGGCCGTCCACCGTGATCCGGGTCTTGTCCAGGACGGTGTCCTTGAGCGCTGCCGTGCTGCGGGCGGAGAGGTCCGCCTCGACCGGCAAGGTATTATTCCAGGCCGCAAATCCCCACATGACGGCCAGGGGAATGAGCCCCGGCCACCATTTGCTGGCCCACAAGAAAAGCTTCTGCATTCGACGACCCGAACTCTGGAACCGGAGACAAAACAAACCCTTGGCGGGCTGTCAAACCGGAAATGGCGTCCTTCCGAAGGCCCTGCCTGGACAATTGGAATAACTTTTTCTTCAAGGGTCCCACCCTAAGTTGAGGGCGGAATGCCTGGGGTCGGCCAGCCTGCAATGAAACAACTCCGCAATAACGTCATCCGCGCCGGGCTGGGAGCACTCTATTTCAGCGGGGCGCACCACCTGTTGCGCCCGCTTCTGTCGGGCGTCGGCGCCATATTCATGCTGCACCACGTGCGTCCGGCCCGCGAGGGCGCGTTCCAGCCGAACCGGCATCTCGAAGTCACCCCCGAATTCCTGCGTGCCACGCTATGCCATCTGCGCTCGCGCGACATCGACATCGTCAGCATGGACGAGCTGCACGAGCGGCTGGTCCAGGGCCGGTTCGACCGCCGCTTCGCCGCCTTCACGCTCGACGACGGCTATCGCGACAATGTTGACTATGCGCTGCCGGTGCTGCGGGAATTTGACGCGCCATTGGCGGTCTATGTCGCCAGCGATTTCGCGGAAGGATCCGGACGGCTGTGGTGGGCGGCGCTGGAGGCCGTCATCGCCAAGGCCGAGCAGATCGACGTTCAGATCGGCAATTCCGCTCTGCGCCTCGATGCGAGCACGCCGGCCGCAAAGCAGGCCGCGTTCGACCGCCTGCACGACTGGCTGCGCGCGCTGCCGGGCGAGCACGACCTCAAGCGCGAGATCGAGGCGCTCTGCACCACATACGGCGTCGACATGGAAGCGCTGTGCCGCAGCCTGTGCCTCACCTGGGACGAGGTGAAGGCGTTTGCGGCCGATCCGCTGGTTACGATCGGCGCCCACACCATCAGCCATTGCAATCTCGCCAAGCAGGCCGAGGACATCGCCGCGCAGGAGATGGCGGTGAGCCGCGCACGGATCGAGCAGGCCTTAGGGCGCCCCGTGCTGCATTTCGCCTATCCCTACGGCGATCGTGAAGCCGCGGGCGACCGCGAATTTGCCCTTGCCGCATCCGCCGGCTTCAAGACCGCGGTGACGACGCGGCCCGGCATGCTGTTCGCCGAGAACGCCGGCCACATGACCGCGCTGCCGCGCGTCTCACTTAACGGCAATTACCAGGACACGCGCATCCTGCCGGTGCTGACCTCCGGCGCTGCGACTGCGATGTGGAACGGCTTTCGCCGGATCGCCGCGGCGTAGCTGCTCCAATATCCGCTGTCGTCCCTGCCTAGTGCGCAATTGCGCACGTGGCGCAGGGACCCATACCGCGGAATCCACCGAGTGGGGTTGGTCGAAAGCCGAACGACTAGTCTTCGCCAAACTACTTTCTGGGGTTATGGGTCCCTGCGTTCGCAGGGACGACACTGAGTTTGTTGAGCCGCCGCGGCACCACACTCGGCGCCTTCCTTGACTCCCCTCGCCTCCCCGCCCAAAACGGCCGCCAACCCCAGGGAGGCAACCATGTTCAACGACCTGTTCTCGCTCAAAGGCCGCATCGCGCTCGTCACCGGCGGCTCGCGCGGCATCGGCAAGATGATTGCGGCTGGATACTTGAGCGCCGGCGCGGCGAAGGTCTACATCACCGCGCGCAAGGCCGGACCATGCGAGGAGACCGCAAAGGAGCTCTCCGCGCGCTATGACGGCGAATGCATCGCGCTGCCGATCGACATCTCGACGCTGGCCGGCGCCGAGCTGCTCGCCGGCGAATTCAAGAAGCGCGAGGCCAAGCTCGACATCCTCGTCAACAATGCCGGTGCGGCCTGGGGCGCGGAGTTCGACGAATTTCCGGAGAGCGGCTGGGACAAGGTGATGAACCTCAACGTCAAGGCGCCGTTCTTCCTGACCAAGGCGCTCGCCGCGCCGCTGCGCGCAGCAGCTTCCGCCGAGCGGCCGGCGAAGGTGATCAACATCGCCTCGATCGACGGCATCTTCGTCAATCCGATGGAGACCTATTCCTACGCCGCGAGCAAGGCCGGGCTGATCCATCTGACCCGGCGCATGGCGGTGAAGCTGATCTCCGACCACGTCGTGGTCACGGCGATCGCGCCGGGCCCGTTCCAGTCCGACATGAACCGCGCCGCCCGCGACCATGGCGACGAGGTCGCCACCCGCGTGCCTGCCGGGCGCATCGGCACCGACGAGGATATGGCGGGCGCCGCGATCTATCTCGCCTCGCGCGCAGGCGATTACGTGGTGGGCGCGACCATCGCGGTCGATGGCGGCATCGTCTATGCCAACCCCGGGATCAAGGGGAGCGGGTGGGACAGCTGAGGGGCTCGAGGCTCTCACGTCACACTCAGTGTCGTCCCGGACAAGCGCGCCTTAGGCGCGCGCCGATCCGGCAACTGTTATGTTGGGTTGGCTTTCAGGTACGGCTTTCTGTCACGCATCATGGCATTGAGGACCGTTAGCAGCTTCCTGGCGACGGCAATGAGGGCGAGCTTGGCTGGTTTGCCGGCCCGTCGCAGCCGTGCGTAGAAGGCCTTGAACGGATCGGCCCTGCGAACCGCGTTGAGCGCAGCCATGTAGAGGGCGTCACGGACGCGCTTTCGGCCGCCGGCAATCTTGCGTTTGCCGCGGAAGGCTCCGCTGTCGACGTTGAAGGGAGCCAGGCCGGCGAGCGCCGCGATCTGCTTGGCTCCCACATGTCCGAGTTCCGGCATCTTCGCGATGAGTTGCATGCAAGCCACGGGACCCACGCTAGGCAGTGAGCGCATCAATCGCGCATCGTCCGCAATCTCTCGCTCGGCTTTGATTAGTCCCCTGATGTCGGCCTCGATCTCGGCGATCTCGCCGTCGAGGACTTCAATGAGGCGACCGATGCGCTCGGCCATGGCACGGTCGTCGGTCTCGCTGCGCCGGTTCTTCTCCTGCGCGCGCATGCGAACCAGCTGATCTCGCCGTTTTGCAAGTCCCGCCAAGGCGTTGCGGGCGGGATTGGCAGTCGGCTCCGTTGCTGGCTGCATGGCCCGCGCAAAGGCTGCCAGCATTCGCGCGTCGATCGGGTCGGTCTTGGCGAGCTGCCCGCTGGCGCGCGCGAAGTCACGAGCCCGGGCCGGGTTGATCCGGGCGAAACGGATGCCGGCCTCGCTCAGCGCTTCGCGAAGCTCGAGGTCATAAACACCCGTGGCCTCGAAGACGACCAGCACATCGCATCGCCAACGCGCCGCGATCTGGGTGATGGCCTGCGTCGCGTTGGCGATGCGCTCCGGCACGCCCAGGCCTTCATCGAAGATATCGAGATATTGTTTGGAGACGTCGATTCCGACGCAACGAAGGGGTATGATCACGGTGCCTGTCCCTGTGATGCGAGGTCTGTTGGCGCAGCCTCGTGCAACTGTTCAGGTTGGTAATGGAACGGGCGGGAGACCGAGCCGGCTCACGGCGTCAAGCGCCAAGGACCCAACGGCTTCCCGCCCAACCCATCCTGACAGACTTCCAAGACACAGGGACCCATAACCACAGGGAGGAGTTGCGGCGCGAAAGCGATAACCCCGAGTCCCCGTAACCACATCTTCCTGGGGTTATGGGTCCCGGATCGGCGCTTCGCTTGTCCGGGACGACAGCTGCGCCCTGCACGCTACTTCCGCCCCACGACCAGCGCATCGACGATCGTCACGCCCTGGCCTTCGGCGTGCACCAGCACCGGGTTGAGTTCGATCTCCGCGATCTCCTGCGCATGCCGTGCGGCGAGCACGGAGATATCGGCGATCAACTGCGATAGCGCCGACACATCCGCTCTTGCCGCTCCGCGAAATCCATTCAACAGCGGCGCGGCTTTCAGGCCCGCCAGCATTGCGCCCGCCTCCTCTGCGCTGACAGGCGCCGGGCGATAGACGACGTCGCGGAACAACTCCGTGGTGATGCCGCCGAGGCCGACCATGACCATCGGGCCAAAGGTCGTGTCCGTCATGGTGCCGACGATGATCTCGACGCCGCGCTTGGCCATCGGGCCGACGAGCACGCCCTGGAGCGTCGCCTCCGGCTTTTGCTTGCGCGCATTGGCCAGCAACGCCTCGAATGCCAGAAACACTTCGCCCTTGGTGCTGATGTTGACGCGCACGCCGCCGACTTCGCTCTTGTGCGCGATATCGGGCGACTGGATCTTCATCACCAGCGGAAAGCCGATTCTGGCGACCGCATCGTCGAGCTCGGTCTTGTCCTTCACAAGCACCTCGTCCGGCAGCTCGATGCCGGCGGCGCGAAGCAGCGCCTTGCTGTCGGCCTCGGACAGAGTGCGCGATGCCAAATGGGCGGAGAGATCGCGCGCCGGCAGCCGCGTCTCGTCCGTGGGCTTCGGCAGGCTGAATTTTGCGTAATCGACGAGCTGCCGCATCGCGACGCCGACATGGGTGAGCCCCGAGAGCACGACGACGCCGGATTTGGCGAGCTCGCGGCGCGCGAAGTCGGACGGCACCGTGTAGGAATAGAACACCACCGGCTTCTTCTGCGCCGCCAGCACCGGCGTCAGCTCCTCCTCCTTGAAGGGCTTGCGCACCTCGCTCGACAGCGACAGCACGACCAGGATCGCATCGACCTCGTTGGAGACAGTCAGCAGATCGACGCTCTTTTGCAAGCCGCCGGAGGTGACGCCTTGCGCGGTGACATCGATAGGGTTGCGCGCGGTGCCGTAGGACGGCATCAGCGTCTTGATCTCCGTCTGGATCCGTTCGGACAATTCGGGGACCTGCAGGCCGCGCAGCGCCACCGCGTCGGCGCCCCAGATACCGGCGCCGCCGGAGACGGTGACCACCGCGACGCGATCGCCTTGCGGCAGCGGATTGCTCGCCAGCACCGCCGCGATCGTCAGCGCCTCGTCGAGATCGTTCGAGACGATGAACCCGTACCTCGCGAACACGGCGTCGTAAGCCGCTGACCATCCCGCCATGCTTGCGGTGTGCGAGGCCGCGGCGCGCATCCCGGCGCCGGAGCGGCCGACTTTCGTGACGATGACGGGCTTCTTCATCTCCCCGGCGCGCCGCGCGGCCGCGAGGAATTTTTCGACGTCGCGGATGCCCTCGATGAACAACAGGATCACATCGGTCGCGGCGTCCTGCACCAGGTAGTCCAGGAACTCGCCGGCGCCGAGATCGGATTCGTTACCGGCGCTGACGACGTAGCTCACGGCGATGCCGAGCGCCTTGGCACGATGATAATACGCAAAGCCGATGCCGCCGCTCTGCGCGACGATGCCGATCCGCTTCGTCGTGGCGACCAGCGGCACCACATCAGGCTTGACGTCCACCGCGGGGCTGAAGGTCGCGGCGACGCGCTGCACCTGACTGAAAAAGCCCTCGGCGTTGGGGCCTGATATCCGCATGCCGGTGCGCCTCGCCAGCGCCGCGATCGCATCCTGCATCGCCGCGCTGTCGCCGCCTTCTTCCGCAAAACCGGAGGAGATGATGACGGCGTTCTTCACGCCGGCGGCGGCGCATTGCTCGAGCGCGGGAAGGACCGCGCGGGCGGGAATGATGATGACGGCGAGATCGATCGGCGCGCCGATCTCCGCGATCGATTTGTAGCAGGCGAGCCCGTCGATCTCGGTATAGTTCGGGTTCACCGGATAGATTTTGCCGGGATACTCGTTCTTGCGCAGCATCGACAGGAGCCGCCCCGGGATCTTCTCGTGATCGCGCGAGGCGCCGATCAGCGCGATGCTTGCGGGGGCAAAGAAGCTGTCGAGCGGATGCGGCATGGCGTAACCCCTTCTTGTTCTTCTTTGCATCCGCAGCACCGTTATCCGTCATCCTGAGGTGCGAGGCGCGCGGTGCAACGCACCGTGCGGGGAGCCTCGAAGGATGAACGGCCCCGCCGGTGGCCGTCGCCCTTCGAGGCTCGCCGAAGAGGCGAGCACCTCAGGGTGACGGATCACTACGAGGGAATCAACTCACGCGGAACGTCACGCCGCCCAGCAAAAACTCATTGCCCGCCACTGCCAGCCCCTTCGCCTTGGCCGCATGCAGCACGCTTGCGATGTCGACCACCCGGAACTCCAGCGCGCTCATGATCTCGCTGGCGCCCTTGACGAAGCGGAAGGTGGCGTTGGGCAGCTTCAATTCGGCCTTGCCATTCGGCGCAACGCCGGTGATCTTGCCCCAGTGCTCCGCCAGCCCCTGCGGATCAGGGCTCTGCATCTCCACCGCAGTCAGCGCCTCGGTGACATCCTTGCGGATGAACTTTTGCCAGCCCGGCCCGGCCGGCGGGTACGGACCCAAGTTGTCATCGCTGCCTTCGGTGTGGTTGAACTCGATGAAGGCGGCGCGGCAGTCGCGGGGGTGGAGCTGGACGCCGTGATAGGGCGCGTGGTCAATCACATTGGCGGTGCGCACGCCAAGCGCATCGGCGTTGCGGCCGCGCTCGTCCGGATCGTCGCAGCAGAAGATCGCCATGTAGCCGCCGCGGCCGCCGGTCTTCTCGATAAAGCGGCCGGCCGCGGTGCCGCCCTTTAACGGCGCCACCACCTCCAGCAGGATCGTGTCGACCGGGAGCAGCGCGTTCTCCAGGCCGTATTTGGCGACGTTGCCGTCGCGATAGCAGACAGAAAGGCCCATGATCTCCGCGATATCCGCGATCACGGGCGCGAGCTGCGGCGCGACGAGGCAGATCTGCCGCAGCCGCATATAGGGCGCCATCGTCATGCGCCCTTGAAGGTCGGCTTGCGCTTCTCGACGAAGGCCTTTGCGGCCTCCTTGTGGTCCTCGGTGTCGCCGCAGCGGGTGTGGTGGATCGCCTCGCCATCGAAGCAATCTTCCAGCGCCAGATGCTCGGCATTGTTGATGTTGCGCTTGATGAAGCCGAGCGCGATCGAGGGACCCTGCGCCAGCGACCGCGCGAGCTCGTGCGCGGCGGTATCGATCTCGGCATCGGGCACGACCTTCGTCACCATGCCGATCGCGTGCGCTTCCTTCGCGGTGAGAACCGGCGACATCAGATAGAGCTCGCGCGCCCGCGCGCTGCCGAGCAGCTGGGTCAGGAAATAGGTGCCGCCGTAATCGCCGGAGAAGCCAACTTTTGCGAAGGCGGTCGTGATCTTGCAGGACTCGCTGGCGATGCGCAGGTCGCAGGACAACGCCATCGACAGGCCGGCGCCGGCCGCGGCGCCGTCGAGCTGCGCCACCACGGGCTTCGGCATCTGGTGCAGGATGCGCGAGACTTCCATGCCGCGGCGCAGGTTCGCAAGCTTCTGCTCGAACGGCAGCGGCGCGCGGCCGGCCGCCATCGACTTGACGTCGCCGCCGACACAGAACGAGCCGCCCGCGCCCTTGAACAGCACCGCGCGCACCTCGGGATCGTCAGCCGCGCGCCGCGCCGCCTCGACGAGGCCGGCCACCATTTCGGGATTGAGCGCGTTCTTCCGCTCCGGGCGATTCATGGTGATGGTGAGCAGCCCGCCTTCGAGCTTTTGCAGGACCATGTCGTTCATGGGAGGCCTCCCTTGTTGTTGTTTTGAGCGTCGTTCCGGGGCTCGCGAAGCGAGTAGAACCTCGAGATCCCGGGTTCGCGCTTACGCGCGCCCCGGGATGACGCTTCGCGTCACTTCTTCACCAGCGGGCAGCGCGACTGCTCCAGCGACTGGAACGCTTCGCTGCCGGGCACGGTGGCGAGTAGCTTGTAATCGTCCCAGCGGCCCTTGGATTCCGACGGCTTCTTCACCTCGAACAGGTACATGTCGTGGACCATGCGGCCGTCCTCGCGGATCTTGCCGTTATGAGCGAAGAAGTCGTTGATCGGCGTCTCCTTCATCACCTTCATGACCGCGGCGGCGTCGGTCGTACCCGCCGCCTTCACCGCCTTCAGATAGTGCGTGACGGAGGAATAGACGCCGGCCTGTGCCGAGGTCGGCGGCCGCTTAACGCGCTCTTGAAAGCGCTTCGAGAAAGCGCGCGTCTCGTCGTTCATGTCCCAGTAGAAGGCCTCGGCCAGCAGCAGGCCCTGTGCGGTCTCGAGCCCGATCGAATCGATGTCGGTGACGAAAGCGAGCAGCGGCGACAGTTTCTGACCACCCTTGGTGATGCCGAACTCGGCGGCCTGCTTGATCGCGTTCACGGTGTCGCCACCGGCATTGGCGAGGCCGATCACCTTGGCCTTGGAGGACTGCGCCTGGAGCAGGAACGACGAGAAGTCCGACGTGTTGAGCGGATGGCGCACGCTGCCGAGCACCTTGCCGCCGGTCTTGGTCACGACGGCGCTGGTGTCCTTCTCCAGATCCTGACCGAAGGCATAGTCGGCGGTGAGGAAGAACCAGGTGTCGAGGCCCGACTTCACGGCCGCGAGGCCGGTGACGTTGGCCTGGCCGAACGTGTCGAACACGTAATGGATGGTGTAGGGACCGCAGGCCTCGTTGGTGAGACGGATCGAGCCCGGGCCGTTGAACATGATGATCTTGTTGCGCGCTTTCGCGATCTCGCCCGCGGCAAGCGCGGTCGCGGAGGCCGCGACGTCGTAGATCATCTCGACACCCTGATTGTCGATCATGTCGCGCGCGATGTTGGCGGACAGGTCGGCCTTGTTGAGATGGTCGGCGGCGAGCACCTGGATCTTGCGTCCCAGCACCTCGCCGCCGAAATCCTCCACCGCCATCTTGGCCGCGGTCTCGCTGCCGGGGCCGGTGATGTCGGCATAGAGGCTCGACATGTCGAGGATGCCGCCGATCTTCAGCGGCGGCTTGTCCTGGGCTTGCGCGGCGGCGCTCGCGCTCAGGGCAAACGCGGCGGCAAAAATGCCGGACAAAATATGCTTCATGGAAAATGACCTCCCGTTATCGCGCCGTTGCTCTTATGGCGGCTTGGTTATTTGCTGTTGTCGCGATCATGCCGCATGCGCGACAGCGCAGCAAGCGCGGGGACGTTGCGCGCGCATGATTGCCACCCATGTTTTCCGCAAAGCGGAATGGCTGGAAGACGCAAGATGTTTCCGCGTTGTCATTGCGAGCGAAGCAAGGCGATGCGTGAGGCCATGACGTAGCATCACGCGAACTGCCGTAGGGTGGGCAAAGGCGCACTCTTCGCGCCGTGCCCACGAGCCGGCGCCACGAACCACAGACGTGGGCACGCTTCGCTTTGCCCACCCTACGAGTGCCCCTTCGTCGTTCGCTACGTTTGAGTTAAGATGATCGCGTAACGCAACCTCTCCGGGTCACGTGACGCGACTGCTTCATCCCATCGTCGCATTTTTTCTCGTCGCGGGTGACACGGCGCTCGCCGCGCCGTGCCAATTCGATACGCTGGGCGAGGGCCGCGTCGCCGCGATTACCGATGTGCGCAGCGTGCGTCTTGACGACGGACGCGAGGTCCGCCTCTCCGGAATCGAGGCGACGGCGAAGACCAAGCAGGCGCTGACATCGCTGCTCGCCGGCCGCGACGTGGTCCTGCGCGGCAATGACGACACGCCCGACCGCTACGGCCGGCAGGGCGCACTCATGTTCATCGGCGAAAACGACATCTCCGTGCAGGCCATGTTGCTTGCCCAGGGCGACGCCATCGTCTCCGCCGAGATCACGGACAAGGACTGCGCCGCGGCCCTGATGGCGTCGGAGGCCGAGGCCCGGCGCCAAAAAATGGGCAGTTGGGCTGACCCGTCGGCCATAAAAAACGCGGAAAGTTCGGACGATATTTTGGCCAGGATCGGGCGCTTTATGGTGGTCGAGGGCAAAGTCCTGTCGGTCCGGCAAGCTGGGGCAACGACCTACCTCAACTTCGGACGGAACTGGACACGCGGCTTTGCCGTGACTATTTCAAAGCGCGCGTTACCGACCTTCGAGGGCGCGGGGATCGCCCTTAAGTCCCTGGAGAATAAACGGATTCGAGTCCGGGGCTGGATTGAGGGAACGACGGGGCCGCGTATCGACGTGCGTCTCTTGGGACAGGTTGAATTGCTGGGCGCAAACGAGCCTACTGGGGTAAGGCCTTAACGGCCGGGCACGGGTTAATCGACGTGAATGGGGTGCTAGAACGGCACGGACGAGGTGATTGCCGCCGCCTGCGGGCTGCGCCGGCCGCGCTTTGCCTTGCGCTGGGCGGCCTTCTCGCCGGTTGCGGCGACATGAACCGGTTCCAGACCGCGGCCGCCCCGCCGACCGTTGCGCTACCCAAGCCGAAGCCGGCCGTCGCGCAGACCCCCGCCACCGAAAAGGAGCACGAGCGCATCCTGGCGAGCTATGGCGGCACCTATGACGACCCCAGGCTCGAATCGCTCGTCAGCAAGACCGTCGACCGGCTGGTCGCGGCGTCCGACCGCCCCGACCAGGGCTACAAGGTCACCATCCTCAATTCCGGCGCGGTGAACGCGTTCGCGCTGCCGAATGGCCAGCTCTATGTCACGCGCGGCCTGCTTGCGCTCGCGAGCGACACCTCGGAATTGTCCTCCGTGCTCAGCCACGAGATGGCGCATGTGCTGTCCAAGCACGCCGCGATGCGCGAGGACCAGGCGCGCCAGGCCGCGATCGTCACCCGCGTCGTCACCGACATGAGCAACGATCCCGATCTCACCGCGCTCGCGCTCGCCAAAACCAAGCTCACCATGGCGAGCTTCTCGCGCAATCAGGAGTTCGAGGCCGACGGCATCGGCGTCGGCATTTCCGCCAAGGCGCATTTCGACCCCTATGGTGCGGCACGCTTCCTCTCGGCGATGGAGCGCAATGCCGAGCTGAAGGCCGGCAAGACCTCGCTCGATCCGCGCGCGCAGGATTTCACCTCGTCGCATCCGGCAACGCCGGAGCGCGTGCAGAATGCGCAGACCATCGCGCGGCAATATTCTGCGCCCGAGGGCGCTGAGCGCGACCGCGAGAGCTATCTCGCCGCCATCGACAACCTCGTTTATGGCGAAGATCCCAGCGAAGGTTTCGTCCGCGGCCGCAGATTCCTGCATCCGAAACTCGGCTTCACCTTCCAGGCGCCTGACAATTTCACGCTCGACAACACCGCGCAGGCGGTGATCGGCGTGCGCGACGGCGGCTCGCAGGCGATGCGCTTCGACGTCGTGCGTGTGCCGGCCGAGCAGTCGCTCGGCGATTACCTCAATTCGGGCTGGATGGAGGGCGTCGAGAAGGCTTCGACCGAGGACATCACGATTAACGGTTTTCCGGCCGCCTCCGTCACCGCCAAGGGCGACCAGTGGCAGTTCAAGGTCTACGCGCTGCGGTTCGGCAGCGACGTCTACCGCTTCATCTTCGCGGCCCGGCAGAAATCGACCGAGAGCGAGCGCAACGCCCGCGAGACCGTCAACTCATTCCGCCGCCTGACGCTCGACGAGATCCAGGCCGCGCGTCCGCTGCGCATCAAGGTCATCACGGTGCAGCCGGGCGACACCGTGGAATCGCTGTCCCACCGCATGGCCGGCGTCGATCATCCCGCCGAGCGGTTCCGCGTGCTGAACGGGCTCGATCGCACCGCGCAGGTGAAGGTGCGCGACCGCGTGAAGATCGTGGCGGATTGACGCGCGCTAAGCGCAGACCGGGGATCTCGAGCTACAAATCTCGCTGCCGTAGGGTGGGCAAAGCGAAGCGTGCCCACCATTCTTGCGCGCAATCATTGAGAGGTGGTGGGCACGGCGCTGCGCGCCTTTGCCCACCCCACCAGGCTCGAGCTTACGAGCTGGAGCCCGCGTCCATATCGCCGGCCTCGCGCTGGCCGCTGAGCCAGAGCGCAAGCAAGGTCCAGAACGCGCCTGACAGCAGATACGCACCCGAGGCGATGACGCCGAGATTGGTGGCGAGCAGCAGCGCGACCAGCGGCGCGAAGCCGGCGCCGAACAGCCAGGCCATGTCGGAGGTCAGCGCCGAGGCGGTGTAGCGATAGGCCTGCCTGAAATTCGAGGCGATCGCGCCCGAGGATTGGCCGAACGACAGGCCGAGCAGGATGAAGCCGATCACCATGTAGATGGTCTCGCCGAACGCGCCGGCGTCGAGCAGCTGCGGAGCAAAACCGCTGTAGATCGCGATCGCGATCGCCGATCCCATCAGCAGCGATTTGCGTCCGACGCGGTCGGCGATCACGCCCGAGGCCACGATCGCGGCGACGCCGAACACGGCGGCGACGATCTCGATGATCAGGAAGCGCACCGGGCTCTCGCGGGTGAACAGGAACACCCAGGACAGCGGAAACACCGTGACCATGTGGAACAGTGCGAAGCTCGCCAGCGGCGCGAAGGCGCCGAGCATGATGTTCTGGCCTTCGCGCGCGACCGTCTCGGAGATTCGCGAGGGCTGGAGCTCGCGGGTCTCGAACAGCGAGGCGTATTCCTCGGTCGTCACCATGCGCAGGCGGGCGAACAGCGCCACGACGTTGATGGCGAAGGCGACGAAGAACGGATAGCGCCAGCCCCAGTCGAAGAAATCGTCGGCCGACAGGTTGCCCGCGAAATAGGCGAACAGCGCGCTCGCCACGATCAGCCCGAGCGGGGCGCCGAGCTGCGGCACCATCGCGTACCAGCCGCGCTTGGAGGGCGGCGCGTTCAGCGCCAGCAGCGAAGCCATGCCGTCCCAGGCGCCGCCCCAGGCCAGACCCTGCGCGATGCGCGCCAGTGCCAGCAGCCAGATCGCGGCGACGCCGATGTCGTGATAGCCGGGCAGGAACGCGAGCGCGACGGTGGCGGTGCCGAGCAGGAACAGCGCCGAGACCAGCTTGGCGGTTTTGCCGTAGCTGCGATCGACGGTCATGAAAATCACGGTGCCGATCGGCCGGGCCATGAAGGCCAGCGCGAAGATCATGAAGGAATAGAGCGTGCCGGTCAGCTCGCTCGTGAACGGGAAGACCAGGCGCGGGAACACGATCACCGAGGCGATCGCGAACACGAAGAAGTCGAAGAATTCCGAGGTGCGGCCGATGATGACGCCGATGGCGATCTCGCCGGGACTGGCCTGGTCGTGGCCGTGCTCGCCCGAGTGGAGGTCTGCCATTGCGGGGGTCTGTGCCGTCGCCATTCGTGCGCCCTTAACGTCCTGAAAACCAAAGCCGACCGCCCGGCGAACGCCAGGCAATCTGGACCTGTCTGACCCAACATCCCGCACTGCAACATTGGACAAATTGTCCAATGTCCGGATTGTTGCGCCGCAGCTACCCGTTGGCCCCGCAAAGGAAACTCATTCTCAAAGGCTCGGCCCGTGTCTCGTCTCAAGATCCTGGCGCTACTACCCCTGGCAGTCGCGCTCAGCGGCTGCAACTACGTCGTGCTGGCGCCAGCCGGCGACATCGCTGCCCAGCAGCGCGACCTCGTCATCATCTCCACCGTCCTGATGCTCCTGATCGTCGTCCCCGTGATGGCGCTGACGGTGCTTTTCGCCTGGCGCTACCGCCAGTCCAACGCCTCGGCCCGCTACGAGCCGGAATGGGACCACTCGACCAAGCTCGAGCTGGTGATCTGGTCGGCGCCACTTCTGATCATCGTTTGCCTTGGCGCGCTGACCTGGATGGGCACGCATCTGCTCGACCCCTATCGCACGCTCGGCCGCATCAAGGCGGAGCAGGCCATCGACCAGTCCAAGGCTCCGCTCGAGGTCGACGTCGTCGCGCTCGATTGGAAGTGGCTCTTCATCTATCCGGACTATGGCATCGCCACCGTCAACGATCTGGCCGCGCCGGTCGATCGTCCGATCAACTTCCGCATCACCGCCTCCTCGGTGATGAACTCGTTCTACATCCCCGCGCTCGCCGGCCAGATCTACGCGATGCCGGGCATGGAGACCAAGCTCCACGCCGTGGTGAACCACGCCGGCACCTACAAGGGCTTTTCGGCGAACTACAGCGGCGCCGGATTCTCCGGCATGCACTTCAACTTCCAGGGCCTCGACGACAAGGGCTTCGATGCCTGGGTCGCGCAGGCCAAATCGGCCGGCGGCTCGCTCGGCCGCGCTGAATATCTTCAGCTCGAGAAGCCCAGCGAGAACGAGCCGGTGCGCCGCTACGGCACCGTCGATGCCGATCTCTATCGCCTGATCCTCAACATGTGCGTCGAGACCGGCAAGATGTGCCAGAGCGAGATGATGGCGATCGACGCCAAGGGCGGCAACGGCCATGAGGGCCTGAACAACACCCTGCCGCTCACCTACGACAAGTACGCCCGCCGCGGCACGCCGTTCGGACCCGAGCCGACCTTCGTCGCCGGCACCTGCACGCCGGAAGCGCCGCAGGGCCAGAGCACCGCGTCGATCAAGGCCCCCCTCGACACCGCGCCGCTGCTTGGCGCCGGCCTGAAGCGGCCGATCTTCGCGCCGCTGAAGTCCTCGTCCTTCTTCCTCGGACAGCGTCCGAAGTCAGACTCCTAAAGAGATCCAGCATGTCTCCTGATCTTCTCAAGCTCATCTTCGGCCGACTCGGCATCGATTCGCTGCCGTTCCACGAGCCGATCCTGGTTGGCACCTTCGCAGTGGTCGCGCTCGGCGGCATCACGCTGTTTGCCGGCGTGACCTATTTCCGCCTCTGGGGCTATCTCTGGCGCGAATGGTTCACCACGGTCGACCACAAGCGCATCGGCATCATGTACATGATCCTCGGCATCGTGATGCTGCTGCGCGGCTTCGCCGACGCCCTCATGATGCGTGCGCAGCAGGCGCTCGCGTTCGGCGGCTCCGAAGGCTTCCTCCCCGCCCATCACTACGACCAGGTCTTCACCGCCCACGGCGTGATCATGATCTTCTTCGTGGCGATGCCGCTGGTCACTGGCCTGATGAACTACGTCGTGCCGCTCCAGATCGGCGCGCGTGACGTGTCGTTCCCGTTCCTGAACAATTTCAGCTTCTGGATGACGGTCGGCGGCGCGGTGCTGGTGATGGCATCGCTGTTCATCGGCGAGTTCGCCCGTACCGGCTGGCTGGCTTATCCGCCGCTGTCCAACATCGGCTACAGTCCTGACGTCGGCGTCGACTATTACATCTGGGCGCTACAGGTCGCCGGCGTCGGCACGACGTTATCGGGCATCAACCTGATCTGCACCATCGTCAAGCTGCGCTGCCCCGGCATGACCATGATGAAGATGCCGGTGTTCACCTGGACCTCGCTCTGCACCAACGTCCTGATCGTCGCCTCCTTCCCCGTCCTGACCGTCGTGCTCGCGTTGCTCTCGCTCGACCGCTACGTCGGCACCAACTTCTTCACGAACGATTTCGGCGGCAGCGCCATGATGTACGTGAACCTGATCTGGATCTGGGGTCATCCCGAGGTCTACATCCTGGTTCTCCCCGCCTTCGGCATCTTCTCCGAGGTGACCTCGACCTTCTCCGGCAAGCGCCTGTTCGGCTACACCTCGATGGTCTACGCCACGGTCGTCATCACCATCCTGTCGTACCTGGTCTGGCTGCACCACTTCTTCACGATGGGCTCAGGCGCCAGCGTCAACTCGTTCTTCGGCATCACCACGATGATCATCTCGATCCCGACGGGCGCGAAGATGTTCAACTGGCTGTTCACGATGTATCGCGGCCGCATCCGCTACGAGCTGCCGATGCTGTGGACGATCGCCTTCATGCTGACCTTCGTGCTCGGCGGCATGACCGGCGTGCTGCTCGCGGTGCCGCCGGCCGACTTCGTGCTGCACAACAGCCTGTTCCTGATCGCGCATTTCCACAACGTGATCATCGGCGGCGTGGTGTTCGGCGCGTTCGCCGGCATCAACTACTGGTTCCCGAAAGCGTTCGGCTTCAAGCTCGATCCGTTCTGGGGCAAGCTGTCGTTCTGGTTCTGGGTCACCGGCTTCTATCTCGCCTTCATGCCGCTCTATGTGCTCGGCCTGATGGGCGTGACCCGCCGCCTGCGCGTGTTCGACGATCCGTCCCTGCAGATCTGGTTCGTCGTCGCCGCGATCGGCGCCGGCCTCGTCTTCCTCGGCATCATGTGCATGCTGATGCAGTTCGCGGTCTCCTTCCTCAAGCGCGAGCAGCTCAAGGACGTCACCGGCGATCCCTGGGACGCGCGTACGCTGGAATGGGCGACCTCCTCGCCGCCGCCGGACTACAACTTCGCCTTCACCCCCGTCGTTCACGACAATGACGCGTGGTGGGACATGAAGAAGCGCGGCTACCAGCGTCCGCTCACCGGGTTCAAGCCGATCCACATGCCGAGCAGCACCGGCACCGGCATCATCCTCGCCGGCCTCGCCACCGCAATGGGCTTCGGCCTGATCTGGTACATCTGGTGGCTGGCGGCCGTGAGCTTCATCGCGATGCTCGCCGTCGGCATCGGCCACACCTTCAACTATCACCGCGACTTCGACATTCCGGCTGAAGACGTCATCCGGACCGAAGACGCGCGCACCAAACTGCTCGCCGGAGCCAAGTAAATGACGATCGCTGTCAATCCCACCCAAACCGGCGAGCCGATGTTCTACCTCGCCGACGAACACCCGCATCCGGAAGGCTACAGCACCTCGCTCGGCTTCTGGATCTACCTGATGAGCGACTGCCTCATCTTCGCGATCCTGTTCGCCACCTTCGGCGTGCTCGGCGGCAACTACGCCGCCGGCCCCGCGCCGAAAGACCTGTTCGACCTCAACCTGGTCGCGGTGAACACCTCGATGCTGTTGCTGTCGTCGATCACCTACGGCTTTGCCATGCTGACGATGCAGCAGAACAAGGTCGCCCAGACCCAGATGTGGCTGGCGATCACCGGCCTGTTCGGTCTCGCCTTCATCGGCATCGAGCTCACCGAGTTCGCCCACATGATCCACGAAGGCGCTACCCCTCAGCGCAGCGCCTTCCTGTCCGCCTTCTTCACCCTGGTCGGCACCCACGGCCTGCACGTCTCCTGCGGCCTGATCTGGCTGGTGACGCTGATGGTGCAGGTCTGGAAGTTCGGCCTGATCGAGGCCAACCGCCGCCGCCTGATGTGCCTGTCGATGTTCTGGCACTTCCTCGACGTGGTCTGGATCGGCGTCTTCACCTTCGTCTATCTCCTGGGAGTCCTGCGATGAACACCGATACCCACGCAGCCGGCGCGCACGACCATCACCACGGCGATAGCCACGCCCACGGCACGTTCTCGACTTATATGCTCGGCTTCGTGCTCTCGGTCGTGCTGACCGCGATCCCGTTCTGGCTGGTGATGAGCGGGGCACTGCCGAGCAAGCAGATCACCGCACTGGTCATCATGGCGTTCGCGGTCGTGCAGATCGTCGTGCACATGATCTACTTCCTGCACATGAACACGACGTCGGAGAACGGCTGGAGCATGATGGCGCTGATCTTCACCATCGTCATGGTGGTGATCGCGCTGTCCGGGTCGCTGTGGGTGATGAACCACCTCAACAGCAACATGATGCCGATCCACCAGATGACGGGAATGAAGTGAGCGACACCGGGACCGTGACGGGCAAGGCAGAGGGGACGCGCGGCAAGACTGCGCGCCCCTCTTTGTGGCTCACGGTCCTCTCGCTCACCGCCATTGTCCTTCTGATCGCGCTCGGCATCTGGCAGGTCGAGCGCCGCGCCTGGAAGCTGGCGCTGATCGACCGCGTCGAGCAGCGCGTCCATGCCCCGGCCGAGCCGATTCCCGCGCCAGCGTCATGGCCTGCGGTCACCGCCGCGAACGACGAATACAGGCACGTCCGCCTCGCCGGTCGCTTCCTGCACGATCGCGAGACGCTGGTTCAGGCCGTCACCGAGGAGGGTCCCGGCTATTGGGTGCTGACGCCGCTTCAGCGCGATAACGGCACGCAGGTCCTGATCAACCGCGGTTTCGTGCCGTCCGAGCGGCGCGACGCATCGACGCGCCAGAGCGGCAATCCCGACGGCAAGGTCGAGATCACCGGCCTGTTGCGCATGACCGAGCCGAAAGGCGGATTCCTCCGGAACAATGTGCCCCAGCACAACCGCTGGTATTCGCGCGATGTCGCCGCGATTGCGGCGGCACGCAGCCTCACCCACGCCGCGCCGTTCTTCGTCGATGCTGACGCCGGATCACAAACCGCCGGCGGGCCGATCGGCGGATTGACCGTGATCCGCTTTCCCAATAACCACCTGATCTACGCGCTGACGTGGTTTTCCCTGGCTTTCATGCTGGCCGGCAAGCTTTTCGTCACATTCGGCGGCGGGCTGTTCCGCCGCACGCGCTTCGTCCACGAACCGGAAGGCGGGCCCGATGCCGCCGCCCGCAGGACGGGATCAGATGCTGAAACGATCGTCGAACAGGCCTGACGACGGAAGAACGCAGACGCTTGCGGGTAGCGCCGTCACGCTGCAATCGCAGGCGGACGCGCGCGGCGAGTTGATCGGCGCTGCGCCGACCGACGACGAGACCAACCGCAAGAACATGGCGCTGCTGATCCAGCTGCGCTGGACCGCGGTGGTCGGCCAGATCGTGACCATCGGCGGCGTGCATTTCTGGCTCGGCATTCCCCTGCCCCTGGAGCGGATGGGCGCGGTGATCGGCGCGCTGGTGCTGCTCAATGTCTCCAGCCTGATCTGGGTGCGCCATCGCGCCGCGATCTCCAGCAACGAGCTGCTTGTCGCCTTGATGCTCGACGTCGCAGCGCTCACCGCGCAGCTTTACCTCAGCGGCGGGGCCACCAATCCCTTCACCTCGCTGTTCCTGCTTCAGGTGACGCTCGGTGCGGTGCTGCTCGATGCCCGCTCGACCTGGTCGCTGGTCGCGCTGACCTGCGCCAGCTTCGTCTGGCTGACGATCGCCTATCGCCCGCTCGACCTGCCGCCGAACCCGCTGAGCGAGACCTATACGCTCACGGTCGCCGGCATGCTGCTGGGCTTCGTGCTCAATGCGGTGCTGCTGGTCGTATTCGTCACCCGCATCAACAGGAATCTGCGCCAACGCGATGCGCATCTGGCGGCGCTGCGCCAGCATGCCGCCGAGCAGGACCACATCGTGCGCATGGGGCTGCTCGCCTCCGGCGCCGCGCATGAGCTTGGTACGCCGCTGGCCTCGCTCTCGGTCATCCTCAGTGACTGGCGCCGCATGCCGGATCTCGCCGCCGATCAGGAGCTCGCCGAGGATCTCTCGGAAATGGAAACCTCGCTGCAGCGCTGCAAGACCATCGTCACGGGCATCCTCGTATCGGCCGGCGAAGCGCGCGGCGAAGGCTCCTCGCCGACCACGGTAACGGCGTTCGTCACCGCGCTGGTCGAAGAATGGCGCGACGCGCGCTCGGCGCGCACCCTCTATTTCGTCAACACCTTCGGCGAGGATGTCGCGATCGTCTCCGACATCGCGCTGAAACAGGTCATCTTCAACGTGCTCGACAACGCCTATGAGGTCTCGCGCGACTGGGTCGAGCTCGTGGCCGAGCGCGAGGGCGACAATCTCGTGCTGGCGATAAGCGACCGCGGCCCGGGCTTCGCGCCGGAGATGCTGGCGCAGCTCGGAAAACCCTATCAGTCGAGCAAGGGCCGCGCCGGCGGCGGGCTCGGCCTGTTCCTGGTGGTCAACGTCGTGCGCAAGCTTGGCGGCAGCGTGACCGCCGAGAACCACAGGAAGCGCGGCGCCACCGTCCGCCTGACGCTGCCGCTCGCAACGCTCGCGATCGGAGACAAGTTTGACACCTGACCGCTCGCTCATTGTCGTCGAGGACGATGCCGGCTTCGCGCGCACGCTGAAGCGCTCGTTCGAGCGCCGCGGCTACGAGGTCGTGCTGGCGGCCTCGATCGAAGAGGTGCGCAAGGTGCTGGAGGAGCGCTCCTTCGGCCATGCCGTGGTCGACCTCAAGCTCGGCGGTGCCTCCGGACTCGCCTGCGTCGAGCTACTGCACACCCACGATCCGGAGATGCTGATCGTGGTGCTGACAGGCTTTGCCAGCATCTCTACCGCCGTCGAAGCGATCAAGCTCGGCGCCTGCCACTATCTCGCCAAGCCGTCCAACACCGACGACATCGAGGCCGCCTTCAACAGGGCCGAAGGCAACGCCGAAGTCGCGCTCGACACGAGGCCGACCTCGATCAAGACGCTGGAATGGGAGCGCATCCACCAGACGCTGATCGAAACGGACTTCAATATCTCGGAAGCGGCCAGGCGATTGGGGATGCATCGGCGCACATTGGCGAGAAAGCTCGAGAAGCGGCCGGTGAAATGAGCCGTCGTCCCGGGCTCGCGCTTCGCGCGCCCCGGGACGACGCCGAATATGTCGCGGGTCCCTGCGGCTTCACGAACCCGCCGCCCCCGCGAGCGAGCCAACCTTGGAGAGAAGCAGCTTCAGGATCGGAGACTTGTTCGCCTTGTGATAGGCGACAACGAGGTCGAGCGTGGGCGCCTCTCCCCGCACCGGCCGGGTCGTGATGGTCTCGGGCAGATATCGCCTGGTATAGGCCGGCAGCATCATGACGCCGCGAGTCGATGCAATCATCGAGATCGCGTGGACGACGTTGTGCACTTCGCGGTCGGGCTTGAGGTCGATACCGGCCCGGCCAAGATAGTCGAGCACGATGCGGCGCACCGCGGGCGCGGATTTGGAAGGCAGGTAGAAGGTCTCGCCCTTGATCTCCTCAGGCGCCACTGCGGATTGTGAAGCTAGCCGGTGATCGCTGGGAAAGACGAAGACCAGCGGATCGGTGCGCACGCGCCGGCAGGCCAGATCCCCCATGTTCTCTTCGGGCCGGATGAAGGCGGCATCGAGCTTTCGCCGCATCAGTGCCCTGGCGAGTGAAGGCGAGTAGTCGCTCGACAGGCGGATGTCGATGCCGGGAAATGCATCGCGCAAGACGCGATCCACCTCCGGCAGCAGGTCGATCTCGGCGCCCGACAGAAAGCCAAGCGAGAAAGCCGGCTTCGGCGGTTGCGCGGCATGGAGCGCGGCTTCCTTTGCGGCGTCCGCCTGCAGCAGCGCCATTCTGGCGTGATCGAGAAAGGCCCTGCCCGCCGCCGTCAGCGCGATGCCCTGGGCACTGCGGCTCATCAAGGGAACGCCGACCTCCTGCTCGAGGTCACGGATCTGACGGCTGAGCGACGGCTGTGACGTGTGCAGCTTCTGCTCGGCCGCAACAGTCAGGCTGCCTGCGTCGGCCACGGCAACGAAGTATCGGAGATGCCGAAGCTCCATCGCGATCTCCCATGCTCATCGGGCATGGGCCCAGCTTACAAAGTCTTTTTCAGCACAGCCAGCCGACCGTATAGCCACCGTCAGCGAGGTCTGCCTCGCAGGCAGGACGCGCCTCAGGCACCGTACGGGAGCGAGCTCCGCATGTTCAAAGGCATTCAAACGGCGCTGCTGATCCTCGCGCTGGCGGGAGCTGGCGAAGCCGCCGCGCAATCCCCCAACGATCAATCGAAGGCAAACGGCATGGAAACGGATGTGGCAGGGTTGAAGCAGGCGATGCTCGGCGAGTGGGAGAGCATCGCACCGGAAGTGCGGCCGAGCGCGGCCAAGAATTCTGACGGCTCACTCAAGCCGTTCTATCTCAAGCGCACCTTCAAATATCAGCCGTCCGACCGGTTCGAGCTCGAGATTGTCAACTCGGCCGATCCGTTCGGGGCGGTGCCGCTGGCCCGCATCAGGATCGGCGGGCACATGCTGTGGCGGGGCGCACATCCGATCGCCCCCGGTGCGCAAAAGGTCGACTTCGTCGCCGACGAAGCCTACGAGGTCACGCCGCTGGCGATAGGGTTTGCCGATCTCCTCAACAAGGTCGCCTCAGCCGGATACGCGCCGTGGACGGTCGATACACCCCAAAGCATCTTCGGCAAGACATTCGCGCCCTTCGGTCTCCAGCAAGGCACGAACTTCATGGAGTACGACCTCGTCTATCTCCGTGGCAGCCTGCTGTTCTGGGGCGCCCGCAATATCGACGGCCGCGGCTTCGATACCGAGCAGAACCGGCCGACCAATTTGCAGATTCCGCTGATCAGGAAGTAACGGAGGAGCACAGTCATGAGCGGGGCCGGCCAGGATCACCGCGTCAAATTCGTCCTCGACGCATTCGACACGCTCTTCAACAAGCGCGACTACGCCGCGGCCGAGCGCCTCTGGTCCGCGCAATATATCCAGCACAGCGCTCATATCCCGCCGGGCCGCGACGGGCTGTTTGACCTCGTCAAGGGTCTGCCCGCCACGTTGCGCTACGAGAACCACGTCGCGGCAGCGAGCGGCGATTTCGTCATTCTCCATGGACGCTTCAGCGGGATTGGCGCGCCGGCCGCATGGGTCGTTGCCGATATCGTGCGGCTGGAGGATGGCATGCTCGCGGAGCATTGGGACGTCATCCAGGACGAAGCAACGCAGGCGCAATCGCGCAGCGGCCTGCCGATGTTCGGCGACCGTTTCCCGGCCTGACCACGGTCACACGAAAGCTGATCGCCACCGCGTTCTCAAACAAAAAGCCCGGCCGAGCGGCCGGGCTTTTGATCTCTTGCGATCGACGTGGGCTTACGCGGCCTCGTCGGCGACGGTGGTGTCGTCGCCATCCGTATCGTCGGCATCGCCCTCGGCATCGCTCTCGCCTTCGCCGTCGGCAGCTTCCGCCTTGGCGTTGGTGCGGCGCGGGCTCTTCGCGAGCTGGGCCTCGATCTCCTTGACCGCTTCGGTCTCGGTCGAGTGCTGCACCACCGCGATCTCGCGGGACAGACGATCGAGCGCCGCTTCATAGAGCTGGCGTTCGCTGTAGGACTGCTCCGGCTGCGACTCCGAGCGGTAGAGGTCGCGCACGACTTCCGCGATCGCGACGATGTCGCCCGAATTGATCTTCGCTTCGTATTCCTGGGCGCGGCGCGACCACATGGTGCGCTTGACGCGGGCGCGACCCTTGAGCGTCTCCAGCGCCTTCTTGACCAGCGCGGGCTCGGACAGCTTGCGCATGCCGACGTTGGCGACCTTGGCGGTCGGAACGCGGAGCGTCATCTTGTCCTTGATGAAGTTGATGACGAACAGCTCGAGCTTCGCGCCGGCGATCTCCTGCTCCTCGATGGCCAGGATCTGGCCGACGCCGTGAGCGGGATAGACCACGAATTCGTTGGCCTTGAAGCCCTGACGCTGGGTCACGACCTTCTTTTCCTCGACCTTCGGCGCAGCAGCGGGCTTCACGGCCGGCTTGGCGGCAGCAGCGACGGGAGCCTTGGCAGGCGCAGCTGCAACGGGGGCCTTCGGCGCGGCGGGCTTGGCAGCGTGAGCCTTAACAGCAGCGGGCTTGGCAGCAGCAGGCTTGGCAACGGTCGCTTTCGCGGCCGGTTTGGCAGACTTGTTAGGCATTGCGCTTCTTTTGTTCTTCGAGGACTTTGCAGCCGGCGCCTTCGTCGCGGTCCGACCCTTGGATGCGCTACGGCTGGCCGCGGCGACTTTTTTGGCCTCCTTATGGGAAGCCCTCGCTGAAGTACTCTTTTTACGCGTTTTCTGTGACACAGCCTGCGCGCGGAAACTGCCACGCCCCTGTTCGACATTTTGGTTTCACGGGAACCCAGAGGGGCCAACGGGGCTGACGGGGTTCGGCTCAATGTGCCCAATATAGCACATTTCCCGCAAAAATCAATGATTTAGGGGCTTTTGTGACTGGTTTTCGGCGCCGACGAAGGTATTAGGGTTAAGTTTGGACCCGATTCAGTCTCCGGAACCGGGGTTCGGAGAAAAATATTTCTCGAACTTGCCGTCCATCCCGTCGAATTCCTTGGCGTCGGCGGGTGATTCTTTCTTCTGGGTGATGTTCGGCCAGCTCTTGGCGTAGTCGGCGTTGACCTGGAGCCACTTTTCCAGGCCCGGTTCCGTATCCGGCTTGATGGCGTCGGCGGGGCATTCCGGCTCGCACACGCCGCAATCGATGCACTCGTCCGGATGGATGACGAGCATGTTGTCACCCTCGTAGAAACAATCGACCGGGCAGACCTCGACGCAGTCGGTGTACTTGCACTTGATGCAGTTTTCAGTGACGACGTAAGTCATCCAACGCTCCGAAAAGCTCTCTTAAAAGTCGCGGCTTGCGTAGCGCGGATGGCCCGGCGCCGCAAGGTCGGGAAGCCCCGATCATGACGGCTTTATGTGGTTGATCGACCAAGAAATGAATTCGAAGCGCAATTAATTGCCCCGAGAACCTGGATTGCCTTCGCTCAGCTCCTCGTAGAGCACACGGGCCGAGGCAGCATCGCCGCGGCGTTCGTTGAAGGCGGTAACTTTCAACACACGCACCGTGCGATCGAGCGCGATGGTAAGGACATCACCGAGCTTGATCGCATGGCCCGGCGATGTCTCGCGGGCGCCGTTGACGCGGACGTGGCCGGACTCGACGAGCTCGGCCGCGGAGGTGCGCGCCTTCACCACCCGCGCGTGCCACAGCCATTTGTCGATGCGCTGCCGCTCGGTCGTGGGATCACTCCTTCCGACCGGACAGCTGTTCCTTCAGCGCGGCGAGCTTGGCGAACGGCGAGTTCGGATCGATGGGACGATCGCGCTCGCGCGGGTTGGCGCTCGAGGCGTAGGGACGGAGCGAGGGACCGGACTCGCGGTCGCGACGATCGCGGCCCTTGTCGCGGTCGCGACCGCCACGGTGCTCGCGCTCGCCCGGCTTGCCCTTGTTGCGATCGCGGTCACGATCGCGATCCTTGCCCTCGAAGCGGCGGTTGTTGTCGCTGCGCTGCTCGCGGCGCTCGCCACCACCCTCTTCGCGACCCTTGCGGAAATCCCTGCCATCCCTGCGATGACCGCCGCCGTGACGATGGCCCGGCTTCGCGCCTTCAGCAGCTTCGCCGGGCGCGGCGCTCGCTGCACCGGGCGCGGCGCCCGCTTCAGCACCGGCCTGCGGACGCGGCTGGTTGTGATGGCGCTGGTGGCGATGGCGCTCGTGGCGCGGCTTGCGATCCTCGTGACGGCCGCCGGGACGCCAGACCTCGACCAGCTCGGGCTCGGCGGGCGTAGCAACAGCCTCGACGGGCGCAGCGGCATCCGCCGATGCGGCGGCTTCCGTTGCAGCGGTCTCGGCAGGAGCGGCTTCAAGACCGGCAGCCTCCGTGGGCGCAGCGGTTTCTTCCGCCGGCGGAGCGATGCCTGGAGCGTCCTCGGGCGTGACGGGAGCCTCGGGCGAGGCTTCCAGCGCCGGCTCCTCGTGCGCGGGCTCGTCGTGCTGCTCCATGCCGGGCGCGTCTTCGACGGTGACGGGTTCAGCAACTGGCGTATCAGAAGCGGCGGCCTCGGCCGGCAGACCGGCGACGGCTTCAGCGGCGGTCTCGGTCGAGGTCTCCGCGCTGCCTTCAGTGGGCGGCGTCTCGGCCGCAACTGTCTCGGCGGCAGGCGCTGCCGGCTTCACCGGCAGCGGCGGACGCTTCTCCATGCGATAGCCGAGCGCGCGCAGCACCGAGGCGAAATCCTCACCGGCCGAGCCGGTGAGCGAGGTCATCGCCTGCGTCACCACGAAGCTACGGCCATCGAATGCGCCGGCGGGCTTTTCGCCGGGCGAGTTCTCGCGCCAGGCCAGCGCCGGGCGGATCAGATCGGCAAGACGCTCCAGGATGTCGACGCGCACGGCGCGCTCGCCGGCCTGCTTGTAGCCGAGCACGCGATAGGCATCGCGCGGTAGCTGCTTGTCGACCGGGAACGAGGTGCGGCCGGATGATGCCAGATGCTGCGCGCCCGAGAGCGAGGACAGATCGACATTGTCCTGCTTCAGCGCCCACAATAGCGCAGCGAGCGCACGCGCGGCGGGCTTCAGGAGGCCGGGGAAATAGATGTGATAGGCGCCGAAGCGCACGCCGTATTTGCGCAAGGTCGCGCGCGAGGGCTGGTCGAGATCCTTCAGCTCGTTCGCGATCTTCGGACGCTCCAAAACGCCGAGCGCCTCGACCAGCTGATAGGCGATGCCGCGGGCAATGCCGGTGACGTCCTCGGCCTTCGACAGCTCGAACATCGGCCCGAGCAGCTTTTCGATATGCGTTTTGAGCCAGAGCTCGAGGCGCGCCTGCACCTTCTCGCGGGGGCCGCCGGTGAGGCGCTCGTCGGAGATGATCCGGATGCGCGGATGCAGCGCGTCGTCTGCGGCAGACAGCCGCGCCACGGCATCGCCGGTCCAGCGGATCATGCCCTCCGAGGTCAGCACGAACTGGTCGTCCGGCGCGTTGCCCAGTTTTTCGGCGCGCGCATTGATCTCGCCGGCGAGCACCGCTTGCGCTGCAGCCTGCAAGGCTTTCGCATCGGAGCCGGCCTCCGCCGCATCCGGTGCAAAGGTGAAGCCATCGAGGCGGCCGATGACATGGCCTTCGACGATGACTTCGCCGGTCTTGCCGATTTCAGTATTCAAGCTCGTGTTCTCCCGCAGGCGGCGCATCAATACACTGGTCCGACGATCAACGAAACGCTCAGTCAAGCGTTCATGGAGCGCATCCGATAATTTATTTTCGACCTCCCGCGCGATCCCCTGCCAGCGTTCGGGGTCTTTCAGCCAGTCCGGGCGGTTGGCGACGAAGGTCCAGGTGCGGATCTGCGCGATCCGGGCCGACAGCGTGTCGATGTCGCCGTCGATGCGGTCGGCCTGGTCGACCTGGGCCGCGAACCAGGAATCGGGGATGCAGCCCTTCTGCATCAGGAAGCCGTAGAGCGTGGTCACGAGCTCCGCATGGGCGGCCGGCGACAGCTTTCGGTAATCCGGGACCTGGCAGGTCTCCCAGAGCCGCTCCACGGCGGCCTTGCCATGCGCGATATCGCGCACCTCGACGTCGCGGGCGGCGTGGTCGAGCACGCGCATGTCCTCGGCGATCGGCGCACGCGTCAGCACCTCGTGGCCGGGGGCCAAGTTCAGCGACACCTGGAGCGCGCCGAGCGAGGAGAAATCCAGCTTCGAGTTGCGCCATTGCAACATCTTCACGGCATCGAAGGTGTGATTCTGCAGCGCGTTGACGAGCTCGGGCTCGAACGGCGCGCAGCGCCCTGTCGTACCGAAAGTACCGTTGCGCGTGGCGCGTCCGGCGCGGCCGGCGATCTGCGCGAATTCGGCCGGCGTCAGGCGGCGGAACTGGTAGCCGTCGAACTTGCGGTCGGAGGCGAAGGCGACGTGGTCGACGTCGAGATTGAGACCCATGCCGACGGCGTCGGTGGCGACGAGGTAATCGACATCGCCGTTCTGGAACATCGCCACCTGCGCATTGCGCGTGCGCGGCGACAGCGAGCCCAGAACAACGGCAGCGCCGCCATGCTGGCGGCGGATCAGCTCGGCGATGGCGTAGACCTCATCCGCCGAGAAGGCGACGATGGCGGTGCGGCGCGGCTGGCGCGTGATCTTGCGGTCGCCGGCGAATTCGAGGCTGGACAGGCGCGGCCGCGTGATCATGGAGACGCCCGGCAACAGCCGCTCGATGATCGGGCGCATGGTCGCTGCGCCCAGCAGCAGCGTCTCGTCGCGGCCGCGGCGGTTGAGGATGCGGTCGGTGAAGACGTGGCCGCGTTCGAGATCGGAGGCGATCTGGACCTCGTCGACGGCGAGGAAGGAGACATCGATATCGCGCGGCATCGCCTCGACGGTGGAGACCCAATAGCGCGGGTTCTTCGGCTTGATCTTCTCCTCGCCCGTGACCAGCGCGACGCTCTCGATGCCCGCGCGGTCGGCGATCTTGTTGTAGACCTCGCGCGCAAGCAGGCGCAGCGGCAGGCCGATCATGCCGGAGGGATGCGCCAGCATCCGCTCGATGGTGAGATGGGTCTTGCCGGTGTTGGTCGGCCCGAGCACCGCAGTGACGCCCGCGCCGGGTGCGCGCTCGGAAGCGAAGGGGGAGGAAGAGAAGGGCATGTCTGGGGGATTAGGTAATGGCGATTTGGGCGAATGTCAGTGCTGGATGAGGCGTGTTGGGGGCTCGTGCCCAATCCCGTCATCCTGAGGTGCGAGCCGTGCGGCGCATCGCGCCGTGCGGGAAGCCTCAAAGGATGAACGGCCCGGATGCCAGCCGAGTGGCACCAGCCGGGCCCGTCGTCCTTCGAGGGCCGCTGAAGAAGCGGCCACCTCAGGATGACGGGACGCACCACCGATCGCGTGGGAGCGCGCTCCCCAAACCTCGCGCAACTGTCTCACTTTGCGACGCTTTTCCCGTTCTCTTAAGCTTCGGAACGACTCTAGAACGAATCGCGGCCGAATCGCTGACTCCCCATTGAGTCCTGTTACGTTCACGCAACATGTCGCGGGACTCGTTTTGCGTGTGCACTAGATGGAGTTTTGGGGTGCCGCACAAGCGACGATTTGAGGACGGAAATGCTTAAGTTGGGGACGAGCCTGAGTCGAATCAGAATTGGGAAGGAGTCAAATGGATTCCTGTTCCAGGCGCCCAAACCCATTTCGCGAAAACAACCCCATGCACAGTAGAACCGGCCCGCCGCCGGAAGGGCGGGGTAACGGCGGGTAAGGCGTTGATAGAGCGTGAAAAATCCTGCCGATCCGTCATCCTGAGGTGCGAGTGGCGCGGTGCGCAGCATCGCGTCGGGAGCCTCGAAGGATGGACGGCCCGGATCGGGCGGCATGCCGGGCTATTCGCGCGGGAACAGCCGGGCTGTCGCCCTTCGAGGGCCGCTGAAGAAGCGGCCACCTCAGGGTGACGGTCTGAGAGGTGAGTGCGCGGCTAAAGACCTACTGCGTCTTCGCGACGCGCGGGGGCTGGGGCGAGGTGATGAAGCTGGTGGCTTCCAGCATCGCCGGGCCGAGCGGCGTCGGGACCTTCAGCCAGAACGGGACCAGGATGCGCGTGCCGGCGACGGGGGCAAACGCGATCTCGATGTTGCGCTGGGCGGCGAGGTATTTGATCACCGGGCGGTCGGGGATGTAGCCGGCCACGGGGACGAAATAGAGCGCGCAGACCACGACCGGGCCGCGATAGCCCTTCTCGGCCTTCACCGTCTCCATCCGCTTGAAATCGAGCTTGAGGTCGTAGCGCATGCGGCCGTCGAAGACGGGCGCGGCGTTGTGGCAGGCATCGGGCGTCACGGGATCGCCGGTGCCGGGCACGCGGAGCAGCGAGGCCGTCATCGGATCCCAGACGCCGCGGCGATGCGCGTCGGTGACGACGATGCGATCAGGATCGACCGGCGGCTCCGGCACGATGCCGAACTCCTTCACATTGCCCTTGTCGAGGGTGATGTGGATCTCTTCGGTCTTCTTCGAGGTGGTGGTGGAGGCCTGGTAGCCGGTCGCGACCAGCGCGCCGTTGACGACGCGCCCCTGCGAGGCACCGGTGCCGGACCCGCCCGCGAACGACTTCAAGAGCCCCGTGGTGCCGCCGGAGGCTGCGGCCGCGAACACGTCGTCGCCGATATCGATGTTCCAGGCGCCTTTGCCGACGGGAATGCCCGCCAGGGTCGCCTCATATTGCGCCTCGAGCTTGCCCTGCGCCGCCACCGGCTCGGCGCCCCACGCGAGCGCGAGCCCGCAAAGGGTCGAGAAGGCCAGCCGGCGAGCCGAGCGCGGCCGGGACGCAAGTCGGGGAGGTCTGGGCACGAAACGATCCAATCGGGGCGCGACGGTTGTTACTTAAGCCAAAAACCGCGGCGGGCAATGTGTCCGGGCATCCAGCCTGGAACCTGACCGGACTTTTCAAGCCCGATTGCGCCCTTTATGTGATGGTAAGGGGTTTCAATCATTGCCGTTTTGGTGATCGGGGCGCATCAGGGGCGCGCACCCTCTCACCACCCATTCCGTCGTCATGCCCCGCGAAGGCGGGGCATCCAATACGCCGCAGCTTCTCGGTTCCAGCCGCGCGGCCGGTGGAATACTGGATCGCCCGGTCAAGCCGGGCGATGACACCGTGGTGGGGCAGAGCGCGGCCCCAAAACCCCGCCCAAAACCTTGACGTCCCGCCCCTTCCCCCCTATACGTCCGCCCGCTCCCTGCAAGGACAGAGAATTTGCCCCTGTGGCGCCCCGAATGGCGGCCGCAACTCATTGGGGGCTCGAACCAAGGAACTATGCCATGTCTCGCCGCTGCGAACTGACGGCCAAGGGCCCCCTCGTCGGCCACAAGGTCAGCCACTCCAACATCAAGACCAAGCGCCGCTTCCTGCCGAACCTCGTCAACGTGACGTTCATCTCGGAAGCCCTGGAGCGCAACGTGCGCCTGCGCGTCTCCACCAACGCGGTGAAGAGCGTCGACCACAATGGCGGCCTCGATGCCTTCCTGCTCAAGGCCAACGCCGACGTCCTGTCGCCGCGCGCCCTGGAGTTGAAGCGCGCCATCCAGAAGAAGGTCGGCGACACCGCGCCGGCGAAGAAGGCCAGCTAAGATTTCCATTTAAGGAGGGGGCTGAGTTGCGTCGCGTGGCGTAGGCTTAGCCAGTCGAGTTTTGCGTTGCGGCCGGATCGAAAGATCCGGCCGTTTTTGTTTCTTCTTTCCAATGCGCAACGGTAGCCGCTTCATCTGTAAATGCGGCACATCCCTTTCCAAAGCGAAACGCCATACTCTAGTGTCGCGCTAAAGTTGTCCCTGAGTTGGAACGCTAGGCAGATATGGCGGCTCGTCCTCGAACCTTGAGCGATCGTGAAATCGCACTCGCAAAAGCAATGCTCCTAAGAGGATTCAAAAATGACGCCATCCACTTCTATTTCAATCTTCCCAATCGACTAATTAGTCCTGGCCGCATCACTCAAATCAAGCAGAAGAAGTATGGCGCCAATGTCGAGGAAGCGCCCCAAGAAGAACTCGACCAGTTCCTCCAGACCTGGAATAGCTCTCGATCAGGCTCTGGTCACGCCCTGACCTCGCCGCTCGACCGCTCACGCCTTATGCGCATGTTTCACGAAACGTCTGCCGGCTGGGCATTGGTCCCCGGCGAAACGGATTTCACGGAATGCAAGCGCAGCTTTCGAGTGTCGCCCGAGACACGCTTCGCGGATGTCATCCGATCGATCGCAGGGTTAGCAAACAACCAAGGAGGCTATCTCTTCTTTGGCGTCACCGACAAAACTCTACTCGTTGAGGGTCTTCCCGACGATACATTTGCCAAAACCGATCCTGCAGAGATAAATCGCTCACTCGCAGGCTCGCTGGATCCAGTTCCGCGAACAACCACAGCGACACTTCTGCTTTCAGGCAAAACCATCGGCATTATGCATGTGGAAAGGCACGATGGAGCCCCCGTTATCGCTCTGAAGAATATCGGGACGGAAGTCCGAGAAGGCACCGTGTATTATCGATACGTTGGAGAAACACGCGCGATCAAACCGGGCGAGCTGCGCAAAATCATCTCAGATCGAGAGCAAAGAGCCGTGGCAGCGTTCAGCCATCAAATGGCGCGCATTGCCGCCGGAACCGATGCAACGCTGAATTTAGACACCGGAGAGGTGAGCGGGAAAAGCGGCAACCTTGTAATCGACAAGTCCCTCCTATCGAATATTCAGTTCATCCGCGAAGGTGAATTTTCGGAACTCAAGGGCGCACCAGCTCTACGACTAATCGGAGACGTAGAGCCGCTAGATGCAACAGAACGCAAGCGAGCAAACATAATTAGAGATAACGTCACGGCCGACGCGGTCATAAGAAATTTTCTGAGAGACGAGAAGGTTTCCGACCCAACACAGTATGTGCATTTTCAAGCTCATTCGCAGCGAAAATGGCTACCAGCCTGGTACTACGTCAAGCAAACGAAGCAACCAGTTGGCGAAATCATAGACGACCTTCGAAAGCAGGTCGCAACCTATCCAGCCAATCGCGACGCTCTCGTGCAAAGACTTCTTCGTAAATCAACCGCCCACAAAGAGCCCACTGGCAAACCTGCACGAATTCTATCAGGGCTTCTCTCAGGGAATGTCCGTGCACCAACAGACATCGAGAGCGACGCTCTCTTCGCAACTGCACTCCAGGGACTTCCTACCGGCTACAGGCGCGCTCGCGATTTAAAGCCCTTGCTCCTAGCAAGCCTTGATCGCGCTCAGGGCCCAGATAATCGAAGCAGCAACCGGCGAAGCTTAATATATCGAGCCGCATGCCGATTGGACGAACTTGGGAATGCGTAACCGGCAACGAGATCTCGGAGAACATCTCCAACGTCCTGAAGCTCGATCGGTGCCTGCGCGAGACCAACAAGACGCAGCCGCGGCAAATGGTGCTTTGCGATCCCGGGGTCGGCTCGGTGACGGGCCCCCGTAAACGCCACCTCGCGCCCGTTAACCGTCCGTTAACCAACGCAGCCTAGCCTGCGGTAATCGTCCAGCCATCATTAGCTCGAAATGCCTTCCCGGTTTGCTCCAGGAGAAGCGCCGATGTGCGTTGCGTTGTTGACGTATGCCGATCTCAGTGCCCGCCTCAAGATCTCGCGCGAGGCCGCGCGTTCGCTGGCGAGACGTCGCCGGTGGCCGCGCTCGCGGTCGGATGACGGCAAGGCCCTGATCACCGTTGATTTATGCGAGCTTCGCTACACGCCCCGCCCGCGACGTGCCCGCGAGGCAAGCCACACCGATGCCGCCGCGGCAAGGATGGAGGCGTTAGAGCCATTTCCGTTCGGACCGAGTCCGAACGGGGCTCCAGATTCTTATTCTGACGCGCTTTCCCTGCGCGAACCGGTAGCCACTTCGCTCGAAAACGCTATGGAGATCGAGGCACTCAAGGCGGAGGTCGCGCGGCTCGAAGAGGTCGCAACCGCCTACAGGGCCGTGTTCGAGCGCGAGCGCGAGCGCGCCGATCGGCTGGCCGCCGAGCTGATGCAGGCGGCGGCCGAGACGGCGGCAGCCAATGCGTGGGCGGCACGACTGGAAGACGAAGTGGCGGAGTTACGGACCGGTCGCCGCCCTGGCGGCGGGGTCGCGGGACAGGGCGCGCTTCGATTGGGACGACTGGCCGCTTCGATCGTGCAAGCAGACCGCGCGGCTCGCAGGTAGCACTTGAACCTTTCCCCATTCCCGGCCGCCGGAGCAACCGCGAGGACAGAATGACTGACATCACCGACATTCGCGAGATGAAGGCCCGCATCGTCGTGTTCGGCGTCGGCGGCGCCGGCGGCAACGCCGTCAACAACATGATCACGGCCGGGCTGGAAGGGGTCGAGTTCGTCGTCGCCAACACCGACGCGCAGGCGCTTGCCATGTCGAAGGCGACGCGCCTGATCCAGCTCGGCACCAACGTCACCGCAGGCCTCGGCGCCGGTTCGCAGCCCGAACTCGGGCGCGCAGCGGCCGAGGAGGTCATCGATACGATCCGCGAGCATCTGACCGGCGCACACATGGTGTTCGTGACGGCCGGCATGGGCGGCGGCACCGGCACCGGGGCTGCACCGATCGTCGCCAGGACCGCGCGCGAGCTCGGCATCCTCACCATCGGCGTCGTCACCAAGCCGTTCTACTTCGAGGGCCAGCGCCGCATGCGCTTTGCCGAAGCCGGCATCGAGGAGCTGCTGAAGACGGTCGACACCCTCCTGATCATCCCGAACCAGAATCTGTTCCGCGTCGCCAGCGCGAAGACCACGTTCGCCGATGCCTTTGCCCTTGCCGACCAGGTGCTCTATTCGGGCGTGGCCTGCATCAGCGACCTCATCGTCAAGGAAGGCCTGATCAATCTCGATTTTGCCGATGTTCTCTCCGTGATGCGGGAGAAGGGCAAGGCCATGATGGGACGGGGCGAGGCGTCCGGCGAGAAACGCGTGCTCGCGGCCGCCGTGGCGGCGATTTCCAATCCGTTGATCGAGAACCCCTCGATCAAGCGCGCCAGTGGCCTCATCATCTCCATCACCGGCGGCAAGGATCTCATGCTGTACGAGGTCGACGAAGCCGCCACCCGCATTCGCGACGAGGCCGATCCGGACGCCAACATCATCGTCGGCGCCTCGTTCGATGAAAGCCTCGAAGGCATCGTCCGCGTCTCGGTGGTGGCGACCGGGATCGACAATGTCGACCCGGCGCTCCAGGCGCCGGCGGTGGAAACCGCGCTCACGCAGCTCGCCGGCCGGTTGCGCAACGACAGCCGCCGCATCGCCGATCGCATCGAGCGCGGTGCAGCGCTGCCGCAAGTGGAAAGCCCGCCGCTCCGCCCGCAGCCGCATCACCCCGTGGGGCCACCGGCAAGGCCGAATCAGGACCATGCGCGCCAGGCGGCTCTGCAGACACTCGATCTCTACGGCCGATCATCCCCGCGCAACATGGCCGACGAAAGCGTTCTCGATATCCCGGCCTTCCTGCGCCGCGCCGCCAACTGAGCGGTGGGTCAACGACAGGTCGTCATCCCGGGGCGCGACGAAGTCGCGAGCTATGATGCGCAATTGCGCATCTGAGGATCCATAACCACCATCGTGAGTATGGATTCTCAGGTGCGCAATTGCGCACCGTAGCTCGCGCCAAGAGGCGCGCCCCGGAATGACGGAGCAAAACAACAACTCTCCCGCTTCGGCGGGCTCCTCACCATGAGGGTCTGATATCACGCCGCAAGACGCGACCTCATCCTGAGGGCCCGCCATAGGCGGGCGTCTCGAAGGATGCGCCACGAGGAAGCCACCCGCTACGTTCACGCTGCGGTGCTGCGCGGGCTCTCCGCTGCTTCCCGTTTTTCCGTCTCCTTGTCGCGAGACAGCCATGCCGGAAAGCGAAGCAGGCGATCGCCCGCCTCTTTTGGCGGCTCGATGGGCGCTTCGCTGGCCGAGCTCGGGAGGTCCAGCACGGCGTGTCCCGTTCGCACGGCGTCCGCGCGCTGGTCCAGTTCACGCAACAGGGGATCGAGCACGGTGTCGATTTCGGTCGCCACCGACACCAGGAAACTCTTGAGCTCGCGCGCCTCGGGCACGACGGCCGAAGCCTGCGCGATCGCCTTGGAGAGACCATCGACGACCGGGGCAAACGCGCCGGCGGCTTGCATGATTCGCGTTTTTATCGCTTCGATTTCGGCCAGGACGCGATCACGCTCCCGCCTGTTCTTCTCCTCCGAAAGGCGGGCTTCGATCTCGGCGATCTGGGCCGTCAGGGTGGTGGCTTCGGATGCGAGTGCATCGCGTCTTGCGCGTGCGCGATCGAGATCGCGGCTGAGATTGTCCACTAGATCGTCCTTCCCGAACATTGCTTTGCTCCGTAGGACAGCCGTGGCGCGAACCGCCAGCCGGTTGAGCGAGCCAAGGGCTCGATCGGCCGAAACAGGCATCAATTGCGGTCGCGTCACATGGGCCGACATGGTGACCCCCAGTCGTCCCCATTAGGCGCCGGCATGGTTAACGAGTGGTTAATGTCAACAGATGATGCGACGCAGCCGCGATAGCCCCCTCCCCTAGCTCCGAAAATCGATGCTCCGCAGCACGATGCCCGGCGGGGTGCCTTCGAACTCGCAGGCGCGGTATTTGCTGGCGGCGCAGGCTTCGATGCGGTCGCGCAGGCGGCTGAACTGGGCTTCGCGCTGCTCGGGGGCGACCTTCGGGCCGCGTTCGAGATCGTCCATCGCCGAGGTCGAGATCGCGCAACCGATCTCCTGCGGGCCGTCCTGCATGGAGAACAGCACGATCATCCGGTCGTATTCGAGGCCGATGTAGCGGCCGCTGGTGAGGGTCATGGGGGAATCCTTTCGCTGGTTGCCCGGCAACGCGATGATCGCGCGAAGCGCACAAACCCACCTCGACGTCGTCCATCACCCCGGCCAGCTCCTGGCCGCGCACGCCGTGGCACAAATATCCACAACAACTCATTTCGGTGGTTATGGGTCCTGCCTCCCCTGCGCAATCGCGCACCAGGCCAGGACGGCAGCTGCTTTCCACGCCCGTACCCTAGTTGCCGCAGAGCGCGGCGGGTGAGGGCTCTTTCCTCTTGGGGATTATGATGCCGCCGCATCATGCAAGCCACATGCGATAGCCCCTGCCCTCCTGGGAGGGTAAGAGCACCACCGTCTCCTCTCCGTCGCGCAGTTCCGCTATACTCGTCGGGGTAGCATTTCCCGGAGGGGCAGACCTGTGGAGCACGCACACAACACCGAGCCGAAAAACCTCGTCATCTGCTGTGACGGGACCGGCAACGAGATCTCGGAGAACATCTCCAATGTCCTGAAGCTCTATCGCTGCCTGCGCAAGACCGACAAGACGCAGCCGCGGCAGATGGTGTTTTACGATCCCGGGGTCGGCACGGTGACGGAGCCGACGACGTGGCACCGCTGGAAGGCCAACATCAATCTGGTGCTGGGGCTCGCCACCGGCTACGGGCTCGATGACAACGTGCTGTCGGCCTATTGCTTTTTGATCGAGCACTACGCGCCGGGCGACCGCATCTATCTGTTCGGTTTTTCACGCGGTGCCTACACGGTTCGCGTGCTGGCGGGGCTGATCCACAAGATCGGCCTGATCTCGCCGGAGCAGGCGAACCTCGCAGGCTCGGGGCTCGTCGCCTACAAGCAATATTCCGGCACCGGGCGCGGCAACTCCATCTCCGACCTCCAGGACGTCGCGGTCGACGACCAGGGGCCGCTGCCGAAGGACACGTTCGACCTCGCCGCCCAGTTCGCGCGCATCACTTCGACGCGCTGGCCGACCATCCACTTCATCGGCGTCTGGGACACGGTGGCGAGCGTGATTGTGCCGCGGCGCGACAATTTCTTCTTCGTGTTCAGCCTGGAGGAGCTCGCCTTCACGCTGCGCAATCCGAGCGTAAAAATCTTCCGGCAGGCGATCGCGATCGACGAGCGGCGCTGCATGTTCCGCCTCAAGCAGTACGAGGAGCCGCAGGAATACTGGCGCAACCGCTATGTGCCCGACGAGAAGAAGGAGCCGCAGGACATCTTGCAGGTGTGGTTCGCCGGCGTGCATTGCGACGTCGGCGGCGGCTATCCGGAAGCCGAGAGCGCGGAGTCCAAATATCCGCTGATCTGGATGATCGAGGAAGCGGCGAAGGCCGGGCTGAACTTCAACCCGCGCACCGTGAACCAGCTCGCCTGGGGCGTGCAGCGCAAGAACTCGCCGTTCAAATATGTCGCGCCGGCCTACACCGGCAAGGCGGGCGCGCTGCACAATTCGATGACGACGGCCTGGCGCGTGCTGGAATATCTGCCGAAGAGCGCGAAGTACAAGGAATGGCCTGACAGGACGGTGGTGCTCGGCTTCTACATCCCCGATTGCGAGCCGCGCGTCATTCCCGAAGGCGCGCATGTGCATGAGAGCGTGCTGAAGCGGATGGCGGTGGAGCCGGACTACCGGCCGGTGAACCTGCCGAAAGAATATGTCACCGTGCCGATGCCGGTGCCGCCGCATGCGGACGCGCCGGTGGAGGAGCACGTGGCGTGAGGGGGGTGATGGCGACGATGATGGAGGCAGTGGCGTGCAACATCACCGGTGTCGTCCCTGCGAACGCAGGGACCCATACCGCGTGATCTCTCGGTCGCAGGAGGCAGGAGTACCGAACGACGAATCTTCGCCAAACCTCTCCCTGGGGTTATGGGTCCCTGCGTTCGCAGGGACGACAGGGGAGTTTGGGGTGGACGGCGGAGCACCTCGCTACCGCCGGTTTCTCCATTCGCCGCCACTTTTCGTTAAAATTCTCCGGCCCGCCTTAGCATCATCGCATCAACTCCTCTGCATCATCCTGCACAGAGCCCGCCGTAAGCAGCGGAATTGGAGGAGATGTGCCAATGCATCCGCGAAAATTTGTCCGCGTCAAACCCGCAGGCCTGGTGTCCCGCCAGGCCAAGATCATCACCGACCCGCGCGCGCCGGTGATCCCCTGCACGCTGATCGACTACTCGCCCGGCGGGGCCTGCGTCGATCTCGGCGGGCAGGTGAAGATCCCCGACCGGTTCGAGCTGTTGCATGTGAACACGAAGAAGCGCTGCCGCATCGCCTGGAAGCGCGGCACGCGCGTGGGCGTGGTGTTCTAGCTGTCGGCTTCGTAGCCCTCCCAATGGGTCGTCATGCCCGGGCTTGTCCCGGGCATCCACGTTTCTTGGGCACGGATGCAAAGACGTGGATGGCCGGGTCATAGGCGAGCGGAAGCGACGCCGTCCTTCAGACGGCTATGCCCGGTCATGACGGTGCGGGAGGGTCAGAAAACTACTTCCGCATCCTCGCCTTCGTTCCCGCGACGATCTGCATGGCGACGCCGGCGATCCAGCCAAGCAGGACGAGCCAGGTCCAGGCGATGTGCGGGTCCAGCCGCAGCACGATCACGGCGACGGAGGCGAGCGCGGTGAAGGTGGCGCAGAGCGTGCCGGCGGCGCTCAAGAATTCCGCGGCGTCGATCTGGCTGTGCGCGTCGTCGAAGGGAAGCTGCGGCGTGTCGATGCCGAGATAGAAGCCGATGAAGCCCAGCACCATCATCGTCAGCAGGAAACCCTGCGTGGTGAGGTGCGCGATCGACGAGCCGACATAGGCGCCGACGAACAGCCCGCATGCCGCGCCTGCCATCGCAAGGCCCACGCGCTCGAACACATGGGCAGTCTTCCGGACACGAAACCGCATGGGCCGGCCTCCGTGATGCCCCGGGATGCAAGGTTAGGCCAGTTTTGCGGACCGCGAAAGCTGAGGAGTTTTACGGATACGTGAGGTCGCGTGATGAGAGGCGTGAGGGAGGTGAGGTGGACACCACATCCTCCGCTGTCGTCCCGGACAAGCGAAGCGCAGATCCGGGACCCATAACCACAGGAAGCAGTTTGGCGAAGACTCTTAGTTGAGTTGTCAACGCACACAGCGCGCTATCGTGAGATCACGCGGTATGGGTCCCTGCTCCCCGTGCGCAATTGCGCACTAGGCAGGGACGACAGGGGCGGTGTGGCGCGGTCATCGCGCCACAGACATACATCACGCGCGCAGCGCCCTCACCGCGCCCCGAACGTTGTCTTGCCGAACAGCGCCTTCTGCGTCGAGGGCTGCGAGCGCCAATATTGCGGCGGGGCTTCGACTTCGCCGCCGAGCTCGGCGGCGGCGTGCCAGGCCCAGCGCGGGTCGTAGAGCAGGCCGCGCGCGAGCGCGACCATGTCGGCCTTGCCGCTGGCGACGATCTCTTCCGCCTGCTTCGGCTCGGTGATGAGGCCGACCGCGATGGTCGGCAATCCCGTCTCGCGCTTGATGGCCTCGGCAAACTGCACCTGATAGCCGGGGCCGAGCGGAATCTTCTGCAGCGGCGAGACGCCGCCGGAGGACGCATCGATCCAGTCGACGCCGCGCGCCTTCAACGCGCTCGCGAACTCGATGGTTTGACCCAGGTCCCAGCCGCCCTCGACCCAGTCGGTCGACGACACCCGCATGCCCACCGGCTTGTCGTGCGGGACGACGGCGCGCACCGCGTCATAGACCTCGAGCGGGAAGCGCATGCGGCTCTGCAAGGAGCCGCCATATTCGTCGGTGCGCTTGTTGGAGACCGGCGAGAGGAACTGATGCAGCAGATAGCCGTGCGCGCCGTGCAGCTCGATCGCGTCGATGCCGATCCGCATCGCGCGCTTGGCGCTGTCGACGAAGGCGTCGCGGATGCGCTTGAGACCGCTCGCATCCAGCGCCAGCGGCGCGGCTTCGCCCTCCTTGTGCGGCACCGCGCTTGGCGCCACCGTCTGCCAGCCGCCGTGCTCGACCGGGATCAGCTGGCCGCCGTCCCAGGGCCGCGCGCTCGACGCCTTGCGGCCGGCATGGGCGAGCTGCATCGCCACCGCGGTTGAGGAATGCTTGCGCACGGAAGAGAGGATCTGCTTCAGCGCGGCCTCGCAGGCATCGCTGTAGAGCCCGAGGCAGCCCGGCGTGATGCGGCCGATCGCCTCGACATGGGTCGCCTCGATGCAGAACATCGCCGCGCCCGACAGGCTGAGATTGTTGATGTGGGTGAAGTGCCAGTCAGTGGCGACGCCGTCGTCGGCCGAATATTGGCACATCGGCGACACCACGACGCGGTTCTTCAACGTCAGGCCGCGCAGCTTGATCGGGGAAAACAGGGCGCTCATGCGGGAAGGTTCCGGGGATGGAGGGATGGAAGCGATTGCATGAAGTTTAGTAGGCCGATGGCGAATTGCCAGTTGCGCGGGCAGCATGGCCGACCGGGACGGCATGCATTGCGGCTGCCCTACTCCAGCTCCTCGAACCTCCCCGGCACGGGTTTGCCCATACGCACGCTGCCATCGGGCAAGATCTCGCCATCCGCCTCCGCCGAAAACTGGATCGTGTTGCCGCCGCCCTCGCGTTTCGTCGCCTTGCCGAACACCCCCAGCTTGTCCGCGAGCGCCAGGTCGTCGAGCACGAACACGCGGTACTCCGTGAGGTGAAAACGGCGCGGCGACTGCCAGGTCAGCGCCGGCACGGAGGTGCGCATGTCGCCGTCGGTCTTGATGTCGATGCTGCGGCCGGTGACGTCGCGGAACAGGTCCGGCCCCTTGAGCAGGCGCGCGTGGCCGCCCTCGACGGCGTAGAGGTTCAAGGTGACGATATGGCGCTCGGTGCGGAAGCTCACCGCGACAGTGCGCGCGTCGGCCGACCAGGCGGCGTGGAAGGCGTCCGGCGCGGTGTCGAGGATGTTGTCGTCATCGACATTGTCGAGCGTCATCAGCCGGCGATGGCTCGGCTCCGCCATGAGATAGAGCCGAAAACCCTCGCGGCCGGCCTCGCCGCCGGCATGGGCGGCGACCGAGAGCTTCCCATTCGGCGCACGGCCGCCCTGGATGATGGCGTATTCGCCCTTCTTGTACTGGTGCTCGGCCGTGGCGTGCGCCTGAGGCAGCGCGGCAAGCATGAGGATGAAGGCGAGGATGGCGCGAAGGGGCATGGATGTATGTAGCGGACTCGTACGCGCGAGTTCAATCTCCGCTGCTAGCGCCCACCTCCGCTGTCGTCCCGGGTTCGCGCTTCGCACGCCCCGGGACGACAGCGGAGAATTACTCCACCAGCGTGAACTGCAGCAGCAGCGTCCGTTGCAGCAGCGAGAAATTGTCGTCCGACACCAGCGTCAGCACGGTCTCGCCCTCGGCGGTGACGTGGGCGTCGATGCCTTCCATGTTGTCGATCTCGTGGCCGAGATCGGCGGCGAACAGCGCGGGGCCGTCGACCACCGCGCCCGGCGCGATGGACTTCAACGGAATTGAGCGGATGCGGATGTTGACGCCGGTGAACCAGGAGAATTTGCGTTCGAGGATGAGCAGCTCGCCGCTGGGCAGCAGCACGGCATCGCTGATGTCGAACTTGTCGGTGCGGCGCACGCTGAACTGGCCGGGCCTGGGACCGCCGATCAGGAACGCCATCAGATTGCCGTCGGCATCGAGCCCGCGCTCGGAGAACGCGATCAGGGTGCCGGCCAGCGGCTGGCCTTTCGGCACGAAGATCAGCGCCTCCAGCCCCTTGTTGCTCGGCAGCTTGCGGATCGCGGCCGGCGTCGGCACCACCTCGCCGCGCGCCCCGATGCCGCCCTTGGCGAAATCGAAGCGCATGATCTGGTTGACGCGCTCGAGCCCGACATAAAAGACATTGCCGTCACGCGCGAGCGACTCGGTGTCGTACCAGTAGCGCGTCTCGGTGATCGGCCTCCCCTCGCCATTGAGCATCGGCGCCGCCTCGACATTGTCGAGGGCGACCATCTTGCCACTGGCGTAACGGATGCTGCCGGTGAACCAGCTGCCCTGGTCGGACAGCGCGAGGAAGCGCTCGCCCTTCGTGTCGAGAAAACGGAGCGCGGACAGGCCGCCGAAACCGCGATGCGGCGAAGTCAGCACGAGGCCGCTGCGATATTCCAGCGAGCCGAAGCGCACGTGCGAACGATCGCGCGGCTCGAACGAGGGGATCTGCCGCGCGTTGACCTCGATGCTGACGGGCGCGGTGACGGCGTGCTCGACCTGCGCCGGACGCAGCGCCGGCTCGCTCGCAGGCTGCGCCCGCGCAAGTCGCGGGATTGCTAGAATGGAAAATCCCGCCGCCGCGTGGCCGAGAAGGCTGCGGCGGGATGGTTGCGTGCTCACGAATGCAATTTGCGTCGCGGGCGACCGGCCGGCTGGGTTGGTGCGGTGTTGGTCTCGCTGAAGAGCTCGGCGAGCTTCTCGGTGATGGCGCCGCCGAGTTCTTCCGCGTCCACGATCGTCACCGCGCGGCGATAGTAGCGCGTGACGTCATGGCCGATGCCGATCGCGATCAGCTCGACCGGCGAGCGGGTCTCGATCTCCTCGATGATGTGGCGCAGGTGCCGCTCGAGATAGTTGCCGGGATTGACCGACAGCGTGGAATCGTCGACCGGCGCGCCGTCCGAGATCATCATCAGGATCTTGCGCTGCTCGGGCCGGCCGAGCAGGCGCTTGTGCGCCCAATCCAGCGCCTCGCCGTCGATGTTCTCCTTGAGGAGACCCTCGCGCATCATCAAGCCGAGATTCTTCCGCGCACGGCGCCAGGGGGCATCCGCCGACTTGTAAATGATGTGGCGGAGATCGTTGAGGCGGCCGGGATTGGCCGGCTTGCCGGCGGCAAGCCACGCCTCGCGCGATTGCCCGCCCTTCCAGGCGCGCGTGGTGAAGCCCAAAATCTCGACCTTGACGCCGCAACGCTCCAGCGTGCGCGCGAGGATGTCGGCGCAGGTGGCGGCGACCGTGATCGGGCGTCCGCGCATCGAGCCGGAATTGTCGAGCAGCAACGTCACGACGGTGTCGCGGAACGTCGCCTCCTTCTCGTGCATGAAGGACAGCGGGTGATAGGGATCGGTGACCACGCGCGACAGGCGCGCGGGATCGAGGATGCCCTCTTCGAGATCGAACTCCCAGGCGCGGTTCTGCTGCGCCATCAGCCGGCGCTGCAGCCGGTTGGCGAGGCGGGCGACGATACCTTGCAGATGCGCGAGCTGCTTGTCGAGATAGGCGCGCAGGCGCTCCAGCTCGTCATGGTCGCAGAGGTCTTCGGCGGAGATGACCTCATCGAATTTCGGCGCGAAGGCGTGATATTCCGGCCCGCGCGGCTCGTTCTTGCCGTGCGCGTTCGGACGCGTCGCCTCGCCCGGCGTCTCGTCGTCGCCGAGCTCGCCGTCGTCGAAGGTGTCGGAGGTCGACGCCTGCGCGCTTTCCATGGCGCTCTCGCTCATCTCCTCGGATGAGGCCTGCGCCTGGTCTGCGCTCATCTCCTGCGCGGCATCGGAATCGGGCGAGCCCTCGGCGCCGGACTGATCGTTGTCGCCGTCCTGGTTCTCGTCGTTCTCGTCATTGTCCTCGCTATCGGCGTTGCGCTCGTCGCCGAGCTCGAGCGCCGACAAGAGATCATGCACGGCATCGCCGAACCGGGTCTGGTCCTCGACCACGCCGTCGAGCCGGTCGAGCCGCCTGCCGATCTTGTCTTCCAGGATGGGACGCCAGAGATCGACCATCTTCTTGGCGGCCGCAGGCGGCGCCATGCCGGTCAGGCGCTCGCGCACCAGCATTGCCAGCGCGTCGGCCAGCGGCGCGTCGGCGCGGTCGGTGATCTCGTCGAACTTGCCGCGGTGGAAATGGTCGTCGAGCATCGCGGTGAGGTTTTTGGCAACGCCTGCCATGCGGCGCGCGCCGATCGCCTCGACGCGGGCCTGCTCGACCGCCTCGAACACGCCGCGCGCCTGCGGATTGCCGGGCATCAGCTTGCGGTGCACCTTGGGATCATGACAGGCGAGCTTGAGCGCGATGGAATCGGCGTGGCCGCGCACGATCGCCGCATCGCGCTTGGTCATTTTCCGCGCCGGCTCCGGCAACCGCGCCTTGCCGGGGGCAAGGCCCGGGCGCTCGGCCGCGAACGAGACATCGAGCTCGGGCGCCTTGGCGATCGCCTTGAGACAGGAGGCGACCGAGCGCTTGAACGGCTCGGTCGGCGCTTCCTTGGTATTACGGAATTTGGAGTTGGATGATGATGTGCTCATAGCGACTTCGTAAACGAATGGCGCGTCACGCCGCCGGGATAGCCGTCAAGAGTGCCGAATTCCCCGTACCCGCAGGAACGATAGAAGCCCGGCGCCTGGAAACTCATCGTATCGACATGGACCCGGATCGCGCCGAGCCGTCGTGCCTCGTCCTCGATCGCCGCGATCAGCTTCGTGCCATGGCCCTTGCCGCGCTGCTTCTGCTCGATCCAGAAATACTGGATGAACAGAACCGTGGACCAGAGGTGCCCGACGATGCCGCCGACGATCTTGCGGCCGTCCTTCAAGGCGACCGCGATGCTCTTGACCTTCTGCTTGCCAAACTTCTCGTCGTTGTAGGCGCCGAGCCCGGCGAGCACAGCCTTCTTGGTGGTCCCAATGGTGCGCTCGACGGAGACGGTCGGCATGGTCTAGCTGAGCGCCACGTTGACTGCCGATTCCGGCAGCTCCGCATTGAAGCAGCGCTGATAGAACTCGGCGACCAGGGGACGCTCGAGCTCGTCGCACTTGTTGAGGAAGGTGACCCGGAACGCGAAGCCGATATCGCCGAAGATGTCGGAGTTTTCGGCCCAGGTGATCACCGTGCGCGGGCTCATCACCGTCGACAGATCGCCATTGGCGAAGGCGTTACGGGTGAGATCGGCAAGGCGCACCATCTTGTTGACGATGTCGCGGCCTTCCTGGGTGCGATAGTGCTTGGCCTTGGCCAGCACGATCTCCACTTCCTCGTCGTGGCTGAGATAGTTCAGCGTGGTGACGATCGACCAGCGGTCCATCTGGCCCTGGTTGATCTGCTGGGTGCCGTGATAGAGGCCCGAAGTATCGCCGAGACCGACGGTGTTGGCGGTCGCGAACAGGCGGAACGCCGGATGCGGCTTGATCACCTTGTTCTGGTCGAGCAGCGTCAGGCGGCCCGAGACTTCCAGCACGCGCTGGATCACGAACATCACGTCCGGACGGCCGGCGTCGTATTCGTCAAACACCAGCGCGACGTTGTTCTGGAGCGCCCAGGGCAGGATGCCGTCGCGGAATTCGGTGACCTGCTTGCCGTCGCGGACCACGATGGAGTCCTTGCCGACGAGGTCGATACGGCTGATGTGGCTGTCGAGGTTGACGCGCACGCACGGCCAGTTCAGCCGGGCGGCGACCTGCTCGATATGGGTGGATTTGCCGGTGCCGTGATAGCCGGTCACCATCACGCGGCGATTGCGCGCATAGCCGGCGAGAATGGCGAGCGTGGTGGCGCGGTCGAAGCGATAGTCGGAATCGACTTCGGGCACATGAGGATCGACTTCGGAATAAGCCGGCACTTCGAGATCGCTGTCGATCCCGAACACCTGGCGCACCGACACCTTCATGTCGGGCAGACCGGAAACTTCCTCAACTTTGGACATGGCGGCGGTCGTCATCAATCCTCCGAGGCCCCGGGCGGTCCCGAGACCAGTTATTTGCACGTTGGCTGCGGCTGGGTGCGGCTGCGAACCTATCAGAGACAACGTGCCGGCAGAAGCCCGCGTGCCAATCAAAGTTCCGTTGTCTTTTCATTTAGATAGGTCAGGAACGCAGTTTTTGGAGGGCTGCCTTGCGAATCACGCTCGAATTTCGAACCTGAACGGCCATCCTGCCCGCGCAAATGGCACTTTTGCCGCCTGCCCTTACTTATGTAGGGTCCGAACCCCCGGGATAAACCCAAGGGTGAACCGAAGTCCACCCGACCGCCACAGAGACGACGTGACGTCCTTTCTCGATCCCCTCATCTCCTTCGTGTCAGTCCATACGTGGCTGGCCTATCTGACCCTGTTCCTGGCGGCGCTGCTGGAAGCCGTGCCTGTGGTGGGATCGGTCATTCCCGGCTCGACCATCATCCTGGCCTTGAGCGCCCTGGTTCCGGGCGGCGAGCTGAAGCTGCAATGGGTGCTGCTGGCGGCCGCGCTCGGCGCCGTGCTGGGCGACGGCTCGGCCTACTGGATCGGGCACCGGCGCCAGCGCGAGATCCTCACCGCCTGGCCGCTGACCAATTACCCGCGCGTGGTCGCCGAGAGCGAAAGCTTCTTCAAGCGCTTCGGCACCTGGGCCGTGTTCTTCGCTCGCTTCGTGCCCCCGATCCGCGCCTTCGTGCCGGTGACGGCCGGCGCGCTGGGCATGGCGCCGGCACGGTTTTATGCAGTGAATATCCCGGCGATCCTGGTCTGGGCCCCCGCGCATGTGCTGCCGGGCGTGCTGGCGGTGTCGGCCTTCCACCAATATTTCGGCGTGCCGCACCATGGGCATCCGTTCAAGCACATGTGGATTTTGACGGTGGTGGCGGTGGCGATCGTGGTGGGCGTGGCGCTGTGGATCTATCGCCGGCGGAGGGGTGGCGATGTGGCTGCGGCGGCCAAGCCGCCGGCGTAGCCGCCACATAACAGGTGTCGTCCCTGCGAACGCAGGGACCCATACCGCGTGATCTATCGATTGTGACCGGCTGGAGTACCGAACGACGAGTCTTCGCCAAACCGCTTCCTGGGATTATGGGTCCCTGCGTTCGCAGGGACGACAGCGGAGAGCGACGCGCTCACAGAGATTCTAGCTGCCTGCCCTCCTCCCCGGCGCCGGCCCGACATACCTCGCCCGCGGCCGGATCAACTTCCCGAACTGCAACTGCTCGCTGGCATGGGCGATCCAGCCGACGCTGCGGGCCATCGCGAACAAGGCGAGCTCGCTGCCAGCAGGGAGCCGCAGCGCGTGCACGAGCACCGCGAGCGCGTAGTCGATATTCACGAGCTCGCCGGTCGCCTCGATGATCCGCTCCGGCACTTCGCGGGTGAATTTTCGCGGTGCGCCGGCGCGGGCGAGCGCGTTCAGCAGCGATTGCGCGCGGGGATCGCCGCGCTTGTAGACGCCGTGGCCGAAGCCGGCAAAGCGCTCGCCGAGCGCGACGCGCTCGCGCACCATGGGCTCGACATCACGGTCGATCAGCGTCTTGACGAGCTGCGAGGCCAGCACGCCGGCGCCGCCATGCTTGGGGCCTTTCAGCGCAGCAAGGCCGGCAATCACGGAGTCATAGAGGTTGAGGCCGGTGGACGCCGCACAGCGCGCGGTGAAGGTCGAGGCGTTCAGCTCGTGATCGGCCAGCAGCACCAGCGCGCGGCGGATCAGATCGGGCGCGTGCTTATTGTCCGCCGCCCAGGCTTTCGCGACCTGCTGATGCAGCGGCTCGGCTGACGGCTCGGCGTTGAGCATGGTCGCAACCAGCAGCCGGACGATGCGCGCGCCGACCATGGCGCGGCCATCGGGCGCGCGGGTGAAGGCGCGGGGATCGGCACTGGCGGCAAGCGCCAGCACGGCGATGGCGCGGTCGATCGGCGCCGCCCGGCGCGCGGCTTCCGCGATCGCGCGCATCTCGTCGGACGTCGCAGGCTGATTGTCCGGCGCGAAGGGATCGACGTCGGAGACGTCCCAGAGCAGCGTTGCGGTGTGCTCCAGCGTGTCGTTCTCGGCGAGATCGACGCAGTTCACGCCGCGGTAGATCGCGCCCTCCTCGGTGATGGTCGAGATTTCCGTGTCCATCACCGGCAGGTCGGCATCGAAGCTGCGCAGGCCGCGCGGCTCCGGCGACGGCACCCGGCGCTCCTTCAGGGCACGGACGTCCTCGGCGCGGTAGCGGTTCTTGCGCGAGTCCGGCGTCGGCTCGGAGCGGATCAGGCCACGGCTGACATAGGCGTAGAGCGTGGCCGGCGAGATCGCGAGCTCGGCGGCGGCCTCCCGGGCGGAGAGGTAGAGCTCTTCGGAATTATTCATATTGATTTATGTAATCAAGATTGATCAATCTGTCGAGAGGGCCGATTTTCTCCGGGTGCAGTGCAAAGGAGATTGGGCCATGAACATCCACCTCACCAAAAGCCAGATCGGACTGGACGGCGTTCCTGCGGCCGAGACCGCGCTGAGCCATGTTGACGGCGAGCGCGGCGAACTGATCATCGCCGGCGAGCATGTCGGCCGCCTCGCCGCCAAATCGAGCTTTGAGGGGGTCACCGCCCGGCTCTGGAACGGCGCCAGCAAGACCGCGCTCACCGAAGCCAATGTCCGGGCGAGCCTGGGCGCAGCGCGCGACCGCGCGTTCGCGCGGCTGGACGAGCTTTTGCCGGCGACGCGCGGCATGGGCATCATCGACGGGTTCCGCGCGGCCGTCGCGGGGCTTCGCGCCGAGCACGGGCTGGAGCATGAAGCCACCATCGTCGGCGCGTTTCCGGTGATCGCCGGTGCGCTGGTGCGGCGCGCGAAAGGGCTCGATCCCATCGCGCCCGATGCGACCGTGAGCCACGCCGCCGATACGCTGCGCATGCTGCATGGGCGCGCGCCCGCATCGCGCGAGGTGACCGCGCTGGATGCCTATCTCGTCACGGCCAGCGACCACGGCATGAACGCCTCAACTTTCACCGCGCGTGTCGTCGCTTCGACGCAAGCCGATCTGTTCGCGGCCGTCACCGCCGGCTATTGCGCGCTCACCGGCCCGCTGCATGGCGGCGCGCCGGAGCCGGTGCTGGAAATGCTGGACGCGATCGGCTCGCGCGAGCGCATCCAGCCGTGGGTCGATGCGGCGCTGGCGCGCGGCGAGCGGATGATGGGTTTCGGTCACCGCGTCTATCGCGTGCGCGATCCGCGCGCCGACGTGCTCAAGACCGCGGTCGAGGCGCTGGCATCCAACGGCACCGATCTGCCGTTTGCCGGCGAGGTCGAGGCCTATATCCGCGAAGCCCTGCGCAAGAAAAATCCGGAGCGGCCGCTGGAGACGAATGTGGAGTTCTTCACCGCGATCCTGCTCGATGCGCTGGCGATCCCGCGGCAGGCGTTCACGCCGATCTTCGCGGTGGCGCGCAGCGCAGGCTGGACCGCACATGCGCGCGAGCAGCAGCGGACCGGGCGGCTGATCCGGCCGAGCTCGTCCTATGTAGGGGCGATGCCGGAGGCGTGAGGCGAGTAACGAGCGCAAGAGGCGGCGGCGGAGCCAAATACTCCGCTGTCGTCCCTGCGAATGCAGGGACCCATACCGCGTGATCTATCGGCGAGAGGCGGTGTGAATACCACGGGAAGACTATTTCACTACGAGTCTTCGCCAAACCTCTCCCTGGGGTTATGGGTCCCTGTGTCTTGGAAGTCTGTCAGGATGGGTTGGGCGGGAAGCCGTTGGGTCCTTGGCGCTTGACGCCGTGAGCCGGCTCGGTCTCCCGCCCGTTCCATTACCAACCTGAACAGTTGCACGAGGCTGCGCCAACAGACCTCGCATCACAGGGACAGGCACCGTGATCATACCCCTTCGTTGCGTCGGAATCGACGTCTCCAAACAATATCTCGATATCTTCGATGAAGGCCTGGGCGTGCCGGAGCGCATCGCCAACGCGACGCAGGCCATCACCCAGATCGCGGCGCGTTGGCGATGCGATGTGCTGGTCGTCTTCGAGGCCACGGGTGTTTATGACCTCGAGCTTCGCGAAGCGCTGAGCGAGGCCGGCATCCGTTTCGCCCGGATCAACCCGGCCCGGGCTCGTGACTTCGCGCGCGCCAGCGGGCAGCTCGCCAAGACCGACCCGATCGACGCGCGAATGCTGGCAGCCTTTGCGCGGGCCATGCAGCCAGCAACGGAGCCGACTGCCAATCCCGCCCGCAACGCCTTGGCGGGACTTGCAAAACGGCGAGATCAGCTGGTTCGCATGCGCGCGCAGGAGAAGAACCGGCGCAGCGAGACCGACGACCGTGCCATGGCCGAGCGCATCGGTCGCCTCATTGAAGTCCTCGACGGCGAGATCGCCGAGATCGAGGCCGACATCAGGGGACTAATCAAAGCCGAGCGAGAGATTGCGGACGATGCGCGATTGATGCGCTCACTGCCTAGCGTGGGTCCCGTGGCTTGCATGCAACTCATCGCGAAGATGCCGGAACTCGGACATGTGGGAGCCAAGCAGATCGCGGCGCTCGCCGGCCTGGCTCCCTTCAACGTCGACAGCGGAGCCTTCCGCGGCAAACGCAAGATTGCCGGCGGCCGAAAGCGCGTCCGTGACGCCCTCTACATGGCTGCGCTCAACGCGGTTCGCAGGGCCGATCCGTTCAAGGCCTTCTACGCACGGCTGCGACGGGCCGGCAAACCAGCCAAGCTCGCCCTCATTGCCGTCGCCAGGAAGCTGCTAACGGTCCTCAATGCCATGATGCGTGACAGAAAGCCGTACCTGAAAGCCAACCCAACATAACAGTTGCCGGATCTGCGCTTCGCTTGTCCGGGACGACACCGAGAGTTTGGCTACGACTGTGGCCGCGAAGCCCTACGCCTCGCGCACCACCGTCTTCAGATAATTATACGCCTTGATGATCTCGATCAGGCGATCCTCGGTGGAGCGGTCGCCGCCATTGGCGTCGGGGTGGTGCTGCTTGACCAGCGCCTTGTACTTGGTCTTGACGTCGGCGAGCGTGGCGTCGGGGCCGAGGCCCATGACCTGGAGCGCCTTGCGCTCGGCGTTCATCACCTTGCGCGTCTCGGCCTTGGGCTGGGCATCCGGGCCCTTGCGCCAGTTGGCGCGGCCGTTGATCTCGCTGAACATGCTGAACGGATCGAACGCACCGTCGATCTCGGCTTCCGATCCCTTCTTGACGCCGCCATTGGCGCCCATCTTCCAGGTCGGACGGTGACCGGTCAGCGCATCCTTCTGATAGCGCGCGACGGCGTCGGCATTCATGCCGGAGAAGAAATTGTAGTTCTGGTTGTACTCGCGCACATGGTCGAGGCAGAAGTGCCAGTAGTCGCGCTGGTTCTCGCGCCCCTTCGGCGCGCGGTGCGAGCCCTTGTTCTGGCATCCGGCCCATTCGCAAGCGACCACGGTCTCGCGCGGCTTCGCTTCCGGCTGCTTGCCACGCGGCTTGACGCGGATGGAGTCGAAGAACTTTGATGAATCGATCGGCATGGCTGACTTTGACTACGCAATGCAAAAACCTTCAAGTCTTGACATTGCAATTAGCTGACCACCCCGGCAATTGACGGGGCGCTTGCGCACGCTTTAATGGCACTCATGGTTATGAAAGATACTATCAGCAACAAGTTGCAGGAAGCTTTCACGCCGGAAAGCCTGCAAGTCGTCGACGAGTCACATTTGCATGAGGGTCACGCCGGCCATCGGCCGAGCGGCGAGACGCACTTCCGGGTGTATATCGTATCTGAAGCCTTCAAAGGGAAGAGCCGGGTCGACCGCCACCGCATGATAAATTCGGCGCTGGCCGCGGAACTTTCCGGCAGCGTGCACGCGCTCGCGATACACGCGCAGGCGCCGGGGGAAGGCTGAGGTTCTTCACCCTCCCCGGAAGGCCTCGCACATAATCGAAAATGGTCGTCATGCCCGGGCTTGTCCCGGGCATCCACGTTCTTCGTTCGGTTATTAAGGCGTGGATGGNNGGGTCAAGCCCGGCCATGACGATGTGGAAGCTGCAGTGCTTACGACTGCCGCGTCAAAACGACGTCCCGGCCCGTCTCGGCTTTGCCTCTTCCAGCTCGGCCTCGCGCGGCACCGGTGAAATACGGAGCGCGGTGATGCGGTTGCGTTCGCGGCGGAGGACGCGGAAGCGGAAGCCGTGGAACGTAAAGCTCTGGCCGCGGTCGGGGATCGAGCGCGCCTCGTGAATGACGAGGCCGGCGACCGTGGTTGCCTCTTCGTCGGGCAGATGCCAGTCCATGGCGCGGTTGAGATCGCGGATCGGCACCGAACCGTCGACCACCACCGAGCCGTCAGGCTGGGCGCGCACGCCGGCGACGACGACGTCGTGCTCGTCCGAGATGTCGCCGACGATCTCTTCCAGAATGTCTTCCAGCGTCACGAGACCTTCAACCTCGCCATACTCGTCGACGACCAGCGCGAAATGGGTCTTGCGGCGGCGGAACGCCTTGAGCTGCTCGGACACGGGCCGCATCTCCGGCACGAACCAGGGCGGCAGCGCGATGGTGGAGACGTCGATGCGCGAGGTGTCGCCGTCGGAGGCGCGGATCGCGCGCAAGAGGTCCTTGGCGTGGAGCACGCCGATGATGTTCTCCGGCTTCTCGCGCCAGAGCGGGATGCGGGTGTATTCGGTCGCCAGCACCTCACGCACCAGCTCTTCCGGCGGCAGATCGGCGTTGATCATCATCATCTCGGTGCGATGGATCATGACGTCGGAGACCTGGAGCTCGCGCAGGTCCAGGAGGCCGCCGAGCATGTCGCGGTCCTGCTTCTCGACCTTGCCCTCGTGGTGCAGAAGGTCGACCGCGCCGCGCAGGCGCTCGGTCGGCGACAGGATGGCCTGGTGCTCGCCAGCGAGGCCGAAGAGGCGCATCAACACGCGCACGATGACTTCGACGATTCTGAGCAGCGGCCCCAGCACGTACATCGTCAGCCGCATCGGGCGCGCGACTGCGAGCGCCATGCGGTCGGGCGCGTTGATCGCGATGGTCTTCGGCAGCACTTCCGCAAAAATCACGACCAGCGCGGTCATCACGCCGGTGGCATAGAGCACGCCGACGTCGCCGAACCAGGCCGTAAAGATCGAGGTTGCGAGCGCGGAGGCGCTGATATTGGCGATGTTGTTGCCGAGCAGCAGCGCGCCGATCAGGCGCTCGCGCATGTCGAGCAGCTCAGAGACGACGTCGGCGTCGCGGTTACCCTGCTTGGAGAGCCTCAGCATGCTGGCGCGCGAGGCGCCGGTCAGCGCGGTCTCGCTCGCGGCGAAGAAGCCCGAGACGAGCAGGCAGATAATGACGATGGTGAAGCCGAGCCAGTCCATGCACCACTCAACAGAAGTTCAATCGCGCACTATGCCTTCTGCGCGAGCTTCTCTTTCAGGAAATCGCGCACCGGGGCCGGCTCGACATCCTTCGCGATCACCGCACGGCCTACGGCCTCGAGCAGGATGAAGGTGAGCTTGCCGCGCTTGACCTTCTTGTCCTGCGCCATCAGCGCCATCAGCGCGTCGGCGTCCGCGAGCCCTTCCTGCGCGAAACCCGCGATGTCCTGCAAGCGCGTCGGCAGGCCTGCCTCGATCAGGTGCCGCTCGACCCGTGCCGCCTCAGTCTCGCCGATCATGCCGAGCTTCGCCGAGAACTGCGCCGCCAGCGTCATGCCGATGGCGACGCCCTCGCCGTGGAACAGGCGATCGGAGAAGCCGGTCGCGGCTTCCAGCGCGTGACCGAAAGTGTGGCCGAGATTGAGCAGCGCACGCTCGCCGGTCTCGCGCTCGTCGCGCGAGACGACGCCGGCCTTGGCCCGGCAGGAGGTCGCGATCGCATGCTCGCGCGCGGAGCCGCCCTTGAAGATGTCGGAATGGTTCTTTTCCAGCCAGGAGAAGAAGGCCTCATCCCCGAGCACGCCGTATTTGGCGACCTCGGCATAACCGGCGCGGAACTGCCGCGGCGACAGCGTGTCGAGCACGGCGGTGTCGGCAATCACAAGCACCGGCTGGTGGAAGGCGCCGAGTAGGTTCTTGCCCTGCGGCGAATTGATGCCGGTCTTGCCGCCGACGCTGGAATCGACCTGCGCCAGGAGCGAGGTCGGCACCTGCACGAAATCGACGCCGCGGCGCAGGATCGCCGCGGCAAAGCCGGCGAGATCGCCGACCACGCCGCCGCCGAGCGCGATAACGAGATCGTTGCGCTCGATTTTTGCGGCGATCAGGGCTTCGCTGACCTTTTCCAGGCCCGCGTACGTTTTCGAGATCTCGCCTTCCTCGACCACGATGCGCGAGGTCGGGATGCCGCTCGCCGCGAGCGATGCTTCCGTCGGCTCGAGCCAGTACTTTGCGACGGTGCGGTCGGTGACAACAGCCGTGCGCACGCCGGGGCGCAAGGCGGCGACGCGCTCGCCGAGCGAGGCCAGCACGCCGCGGCCGATGACGATGTCATAGGCACGGTCGCCGAGCGCGACGTCGACGTTCACAGGATCGGAATGCTGCAGGGGCGCGGTCATCGTACGGCACTCGCGACGTCGGCAGGTGGCGGGGCGGACTGCGCGCCGCAGAGATGGGCGTGCAGCGTCTCGATGGTCTCCTCGACGATCTTGTCGTGCGGCACGTCGCGCGAGGCGATGGTGAGGTCGGCATTGCCGTAAATCGGCTCGCGCTCGGTGAGCAGGCGCGTCACGGTTCCTTCCGGATCGGGCGTCTGGAGCAGCGGACGGTCGGCGCGGCGGCGGACGCGGCGCATGATGACGTCGTGGTCGGCCTTGAGCCAGATCGAGACCGCCTTGGCCGCGATGCGCTTGCGCGTCTCCTCGCGCATGAAGGCGCCGCCGCCGGTCGCGAGCACCAGCGGTCCGCCCTCGAGCAGCCGTGCGATCACGCGGGCCTCGCCGTCGCGGAAATGCGGCTCGCCATGGCGCTCGAAAATCTCAGGTATGGTCATGCCGGCCGCCGCCTCGATCTCGGTGTCGGCGTCGACGAAGGGCAGCTTGAGCCTGGCCGCCATGCGGCGGCCGATGGTGGACTTGCCTACCCCCATCATGCCGACGAGCACGATCGAGCGCGCGCCGAGCGCCGACAGGATGTCGGCCTCGGGGGACGCGGGAATCGGCAGGACGGCGTCGGACATGAATTTCGCTCAGGATCTCGCTCAATCTGCCGCCAAAGACGGCATGGTTTGGCCACCTATACGACCCTGCAGGGGGCCTCGCCAGAGGACTCTTGCCACGAAACGGCGAACATGTTGGATGATTTCATTGGTTAATTCGCCACGCCTCGAGACCCTAGCCCGATGCCCAGCCTGTTCCGCTTCCTGACGGTCGTCGCCGTGCTTGCCGGCATCGTCTATGGCGTGGTGTTCGCGCTGGCGAACTTCGTCAGCCCCAAGTCGCGGGAAATGACGGTGACGATCCCGCCGGATAAGTTTCTCAAGAAATAGGAGCTAGCCTCACGGGCATGCGCGCCAAATCTTCTGCCAGCAAGCCCTCAGATGCCAAGCTCACCGGCCTGTTCCTCGACATGCTCGCGGCGGAACAGGGCGCCGGCCCCAATACGCTCGATGCCTACCGCCGCGACCTCACCGATTTCTCCGAGTTTTTGGGCCGGGTCGGCCACAGTTTCGCGGATGCGGAGACGCAAACGCTGCGCGACTATCTCGCCGACCTCGACACCCGCGGCTTCAAGTCCACCAGCGTCGCCCGGCGGCTGTCGGCGATGCGGCATCTCTATCGATTCCTGCTGAACGAGCGGATCCGGAACGATGATCCCGCTGCGATCCTGTCCGGGCCCAAGCGCGGCCGCGGCCTGCCGAAGGTGCTGTCGATATCGGATGTCGACCGCATGCTCCGCCGCGCCAAGGAATTGAGCGAGTCGGCGGAGGCATCGCCCTCGAAACGGCTGCGCGCTTTAAGGCTCTATTGCCTGCTCGAGGTGCTCTATGCCACGGGCCTGCGCGTCTCCGAGCTGGTGGCGCTGCCGCGCACAGCGGCCAAGCGCGATGCCCGCATGATCGTGGTGCGCGGCAAGGGCAACAAGGAACGGCTGGTGCCGCTCAACGAGGCCTCGCGCCAGGCGATGGCGGATTATCTCGCGGCGACGGAGGCGGCCAAGGAAAACAACAAGGGCGAGAAGAAGAAAGACGGCCTCGCCGCCGCGAAATGGCTATTCCCCTCCTTCGGCGAGAGCGGGCATCTGACGCGCCAGCATTTTGCCCGCGACCTCAAGGAGCTCGCGGTCGCCTCAGGCTTGCAGGCCCGGCTGGTCTCCCCGCACGTGCTGCGCCATGCCTTCGCCAGCCACCTGCTCCACAACGGCGCCGATTTGCGTATCGTGCAGACGCTGCTCGGCCATACCGACATCTCGACCACGCAGATCTACACCCATGTGGTCGAGGAGCGGCTGAAGAGCCTGGTGCGCGATCTGCATCCGCTGGCGGAGAGGTGACTGTCGTCCCTGCGAAAGCAGGGACCCATACCGCGTGATCTATCTGTAACGGGCGGTGTTGGTACCGCGGGAAGATCAGTTCACTGCCAATCTTCGCCAAATTTCTCCCTGTGGTTATGGGTCCCCGCGTTCGCGGGGACGACAACGGAGGGAGCGAAACCGCCTTGACTTCGGCCACATCTCCGCAGAAAGAGCCGGGGCCTTTCGAGTGAACTGCCGCGCTTCCGACAGCGCACAGGTCAAGCCCTTGAAGAAGCTACACTTCTCTCATCGAGCCGAAATCCGCTTCGCCGCCTCGCCCGATCCTTCCTATATTGAGTTGATGCCAGACCAGATGCGCAGCTATCTCGACTTCGAAAAGCCCGTCGCCGAGCTCGACTCCAAGGTCGACGAGCTCCGGACGCTGGCGGCCTCCGGCACCGATATCGCCGAGGAGATCGGGCGGATCGAGGACAAGGCGGCGCAGGCGCTGGCCGACCTCTATCTGAACCTGACGCCGTGGCAGAAGACGCTGGTCGCGCGGCATCCGCAGCGGCCGCATTTCAACGACTTCATCAAGGGCCTGATCACCGAATTCACTCCGCTCGCCGGCGACCGCAAGTTCGGCGAGGACGAGGCGCTGGTCGCCGGCTTCGGCCGTTTCCGCGGCGAGCCGATCTGCGTCATGGGCCAGGAAAAGGGCGATTCCACCGACAGCCGCATCCGGCACAATTTCGGCATGGCGCGGCCCGAGGGCTATCGCAAATGCGTGCGGCTGATGGAGATGGCCGAGCGGTTCGGCCTGCCCGTGCTGTCGCTCGCCGATTCCGCCGGCGCCTATCCCGGCATCGGCGCCGAAGAGCGGGGACAGGCCGAGGCGATCGCACGCTCGACCGATGCGTGCCTCGCGCTGACCGTGCCGAACGTCGCCATCATCACCGGCGAGGGCATGTCGGGCGGCGCCATCGCCATCACCACCGCCAACAAGGTGTTGATGCTGGAGCACGCGATCTACAGCGTGATCTCGCCGGAGGCCGCCTCCTCCATCCTCTGGCGTGACGGCACCAAGGCGCAGGAAGCCGCCAACAACATGAAGATCACCGCCCAGGACATGCTCCGCTTCGGGGTGATCGACCAGATCCTGAAGGAGCCGGTCGGCGGCGCCCATCGCGACGCCGCCGCCATGATCGCCACCACGGGCGAGGCCATCGCCAAGGCGTTCGACGAACTGCGCAGCATGGACGGCGATGCCATCCGCAAGCAGCGGCGGCAGAAATTCCTCGATATCGGCCGGAAACTGGGCTGATTCGGGTTAGATTCGGTGCCGTAGGGTGGGCAAAGCGAAGCGTGCCCCACCATTCCCCATCGTACGAACAGCTCGTGGGCACGGCGCTTCGCGCCTTTGCCCACCCTACGGGACCTCCCCAGCCGCCCCCGGTAACCCCGCGTTAACCCTTTTTTTGCCCAAATCGGCGATCTCTGTACCGTTTTGGCCGAAAGGCCCAAGTACGGCCCAAAGTTGCGTCCATTTAGTTTCTGTTGACCATGCCACTGGGCCAACGCCCTCGTGATCCCTGCTCGGGTTGCGACCACATGACCCAGAGGTTAGAATTTTAATCAATGGCTTCAGGGCATAAGCGCTGGAGCGTGGTCTGAACGAGCCCGTCACGGCGGGTCGGTTTCCGGTCAGGTCACGCGCCAAACGTAGTGGGGTTCGCGCTCTCTGCCCGGCACGGTGTGGGGTCCATCTTGATTTCTCGTTCGCTTGCTCGCGCGCTCTTGGCTTCGGTTGCGCTGATGACGGCTAGTGTCCTGCTGGCCGGCTGCGATACCGACCAGGTCTCGCTCGCGACCAATGCCAAGGCCAATCAGCCGGTGCCGCCAAAGCTTCTCGCCGCGATGGTCGAGAAGAACATGGATCTGCAATCGCCGATCCTGGTGCGCCTGTTCAAGCAGGAGGCCGAGCTCGAGGTCTGGAAGCAGACCCGCAACGGCCAGTTCGCGCTGCTCAAGACCTATCCGATCTGCCGCTGGTCGGGCGATCTCGGCCCCAAGGTGCGCGAAGGCGACCGCCAAGCGCCGGAAGGATTCTATTCGATCAATCCGAGCCAGATGAATCCGCAATCGGCGTACTACCTGTCGTTCAACACGGGTTACCCGAATGCGTTCGACAAGGCTTTGGGCCGCAGCGGCTCGCAGCTGATGGTGCATGGCGATTGCTCCTCGCGCGGCTGCTACGCGATGACCGACGAGCAGATCGCCGAGATCTATTCGCTCGGCCGCGAATCCTTCTTCGGCGGCCAGAAGGCGTTCCAGCTGCAGGCCTATCCGTTCAAGATGACGCCGGTGAACATGGCCAAGCACCGGAACAATCCGAACATGGCCTTCTGGAAGATGATCAAGGAAGGCTATGATCATTTCGAGGTGACGCGGCAGGAGCCGAAGGTCGATTTCTGCGAGAAGAGGTACGTGTTCGACGCGGCCAAGCCGGCCGACGCCAAGCGCGATCCGGTGTTCGACGCCTCGGCAAAATGCCCGGCCTATGTGATCCCCGAGGACATCGCCAGCGCTGTGCGCGAGAAGCAGCAGCAGGACGAGGCCGCCTACGCGAAACTCGTCGCCAAGGGCACGCCGGTGGCGCGCATGAACACCGGCATCGACGGCGGCATGAACAAGATCTTCGCCTCCAAGATTCCGGAGGGATCGACCGGCCTGTCCGAAAGCGCCGAAGGCTCGACCCTGGAAATGCTGGCGATGGCCAAGGCGCCGGGCACGATCCCCGGGCACGTCAATCCGCCCAAGCCCAATCTCGATGCCGTCGCCACCGCGCCCGCGAGCCAGGAGCCGGTCGTCGCCGTCAGCGCACCTGCGACCAACACCCGCGTTGCTGCAGCTCAGCCTGCCGAAAAGTCCCAGGAGAAATCCCAAGGCGGCTTCTTCTCGAATCTCGGCCGTAAGATGGGCCTCGGCACCGCCGACACCACGGCGACGACGACGCCTCCGCCGCAAGCCACCGCGTCCGCCGCTCCGGCTACCACGTCCACGACGCCGCCGACCGCAGCATCCCGGCTGAAGGCCGCAGTGACCCGTTTCGTGCCGGGCCACGACAAATCCAAGGACGCCGCGAAGGACGTGCCGAAGCCGGCGGTCGCCGCCGCCAAGCCCACTGAGGCTCCGAAGCCCGACACGCGCCTCGCCCAGACGCGCCCGACGCTGAAGCCGTCGGTGAGCGATGGCGCGAGCGAGCAGATGGCCGGCGCAGCGCCCGTGGTGTCATCGAACTCATTCGACAGCCGCTTTGGGGCGGTGAAGTAAGGGCGCTCGTTCTTCCGGTCTTGGTCGACCGACGATCTCTCACCGTCACCCTGAGGCACTCGCGCAGCGAGCCTCGAAGGGCGACGGCCCGGCTGCGGCAGCGGGGGCCGCCCATCCTTCGAGGCTCGCTCCGCTCGCACCTCAGGATGACGACGGGACCGGCAAGGTGCCGCGGCGAGATGCGGCTGCGGAACGGGCGACGCGTCCCCTACGGCGCCAGATACCGCATCAGCTCCGGATTGCTCCTTACCTCACCTGCCTCGCCTTGCAGGGCGACCCGTCCGCGGTCCAGCACGTACGCGTAGTCGGCAACGCGCAGCGCGAGGTCGAGGTGCTGTTCGACGATGATGACGGCGATGTCTTTCGCGAGCGCGATCAGGCGCTCGGTGATCTCCTCGATCACGCCGATCCAGACGCCTTCGGTCGGCTCGTCGAGCAGCAACAGCTTTGGATCACCCAACATCGCGCGGCCGATGGCGAGCATCTTGCGTTCGCCGCCGGAGAGCGTGCCGGCGGGCTGGTCGAGGCGCTGGCCGAGCTTGGGGAAGATGGTCAGCACGCGGTCGACCGCGCTGGCATCCTTCTTCGCGAGCGAGCCGACGGCGAGATTGTCGCGCACCGACAGGCGCGCGAACACCGAATGCTCCTGCGGCACATAGCCGATGCCGGCGCGCACGCGTTCCTGGGTCGCGCGACGGCTGATGTCGCGGCCGTCGAAAGCGACCTCGCCCTTCCATGCCGGCAGCTCGCCGACGATGGTCTTCATCAACGTGGTCTTGCCGGCGCCGTTGCGGCCGAGCACGGCGACGCCGCCGCGCCAGGGGATGCCGAGGGTGACGTCGAACAGGACCTGGCTGCGGCCGTAGCCGGCATCGAGATGCTTGATGTCCAAAAATTCAGGCACGGCGCAGATAGATCTCCTGGACGGATTGGTTGGCCTGGATCTCGGACACGGTGCCCGACGCCAGCACCTTGCCCTGGTCGAGCACGGTCAGCCGATCGCAGATGTCGCGGATGAAATCGAGATCGTGCTCGACGATGACGAGCGAGCAATGCCTCTTGATCGGCTGGAGCAGTTCGCCGGTCACACGGCGCTCCTCGAGGCTCATGCCGCCGGTCGGCTCGTCGAGCAGCAGCAGCTTTGGCTTGCCCGCGAGCGCCATCGCGATCTCCAGCCATTGCTGCTGGCCGTGCGACAGGGCCGCTGCCGCATCGAAAGCGCGGTTCGCAAGCCGAAACTGCGTCAGCATGGTCATGACCTGGTCGTGCAGCGCGCCGCGGGTGCGCGAGAACACGAGGTCGAACAGCGAGGACTGCGCCTGCAACGCGAGCAGAATGTTGTCGTAAAGGGTCAGCGAGGGCAGCACGCTGGTAATCTGGAATTTCAGGCTCATGCCAGCGCGGGCGCGCTCAGTCGGCGTGAACGCGGTGATGTCGGTGTTGACGAAGGAGACTTTTCCCTGGGTCGGCACCTCCGCGCCGGCGATGCACTTCATCAGCGTGCTCTTGCCGGAACCGTTCGGGCCGATCAGACCATGAAACTCGTTCTCCCCCACGGTGAGCGCGGCGCCGTCGAGCGCCGTGAGCTTGCCAAAGACCTTCTTGATGCCGGCAGCTTCAAGGAGCATTGCGCTTCTCCTTGGCGCGGGCCCTGGGTTTGGCACCAAAGCTGCCGACCCGCTCGCGCTCGCCGAGCACAAAGCTGATCAGACCGAGCGGCCGGAACAGGATCACCAGCAGCAACAACACGCCCAGAATGATCGGCCAGATGTCGCGATAATTGTCCGAGAGCCAGAAGCTGACGCCCTCGACGATGATAGTGCCGATGACGGCGCCGATCAGCGTGCCGGAGCCGCCGAACAGGACGTAGAGCACCACTTGCGTGGAGACGACGACGCCGACCATGTTAGGCCAGACAAAGCCCTCGTGGAAAGCATAGAGGCTGCCGGCGAGGCCTGCGATGGCGCCGCCGATCGCAAAGATGATGGCCTTCAGGTGCTGCGCCTTGTAGCCGAAGAAGGCAATGCGCTGCTCGTTCTCGCGCAGGCCAGCGAGCGCGAGGCCAAACTGCGAGCGCACCAGGAAGCGGCAGAACAGGTAGACGACGACGAGGATGCCGAGCACGAGATAATAGAACGCCGGTCCCTCCGTGAACTCGTAGCCACCGAGCGACATCGGCGCGATCGAGGGGATGCCGTTCTGGCCGCCGAGATAGTACCAGCCGCGCGCAAGGCGATCGGCGGCGTAGGAGCCGGTGAGCGTGCCCAGCGACACGAAGATCACGCTGGAGGGGTGCCTGCCCAGCAGCAGGAAGCCGCCGAGCAGCAGTGCGAAGGTGAGGCCGATCAACGTCCCCGCGGGCAGCACCAGGAAGATGTTGGTGATGTCGAGGTCGCGCGCCAGCAGCGCCACGCCATAGCCGGCCGAGCCGAAGAACAGGGCCTGGCCGAAGCTCATGATGCCGGCATAGCCCCAGACCAGATCGAACGACAGCGCGAACAGTGCAAGGATGATCACGCGCGTCGCGAACACCGTGAGGTAGTCCTGCAGCACCAGCGGCGCGATCAGCGCGGCGACGAGCACCACGCCCTCCACGATCGGCAGCACTTTTCGCCCCGATACGGCCTCAACCGCCGCTCCGCTGCTACCCATTGCGACGTCCATATACCCGCCGATCTCGGCGGGGATGGCCTGTTTCACTGCGCCCATCGACTTCGACATGCGATCTTAGCATTCCTTGGGATCGACCAGACCCTCGCTGCGCGCGACGATCTCGTAGTTCCCGCCCTTGGCGACCGCGGTGTACATCTTCATCTTGCAGTGCCGCTTGCCCGGCACCATTTCGGCCGGCCCCCCGGGGCCTTCGGCGATCTTGGCGTGATCGAGCGCGGCGGCGACCGACTCGCGGTCGATCTTGCCGGCTTCCTTCACCGCGGCTTCCCACAGCTTCAGGCCACGATAGGTGCCGGTCGCAGCGCTGCCGGCCGCGAACAGGAAGTTGCCCGGAAAATCCTTCTCATAGGCCGCCTGGATCTTGGCGTCGAACGGGTTCTCCTTGGTCAGCACCTTGAAATAGTCGAGACAGCTCGCGAGGCCCTCGATCTCGCTGGCCTGATTGATGTTGAGCGTGTTCTCGTCATAATAGACGCAGGCGAGGCGCCCGCCGTTCTTGAGGAAGCCGGCCTCATAGAGCTGCTTGAAGAAGGGGCCGACACCCGGCGGAATCACGGTGTTGAAGACGACATCGACCTTGTTGGAGATGATGCGGTTGACCGTCGCGGAGAAATCGACCTGGTCGAGCGGATAGTATTCCTCGAACACCACCTCGCCGCCGTTCGATTCAATCACCTTGCGGGCATAAACGTTCAGCGTGTGCGGCCAGACATAATTGGCGCTCGGCAGCGCGAATTTCTTGCCGCCGTTCTTGATCAGCCAGGGGATGAACTCGTCGCATTGCTGCGCCGGCGTCGGCCCGGTGCAGAACAGGTACGGGGTGCACTCCTTGCCCTCGTAGAGCTGCGGATAGATGTAGAGCGTCTTGCCGCGTGCCACGATCGGGTCCTTGATCGCGTTACGCATCGACGAGGTGATGCCCCCCAGCACCATGTCGACCTTGTCGCGCTGGATCAGCTTGCGGACGTTGCCGACGGCGACGGATTCGTTGGAGGCGGTGTCCTCGATGTAGAGCTCAAGCGGACGGCCGAGCAGGCCGCCGGCCGCGTTGATCTCCTTGATCACCATTTTCGCGACGTTGGCGTCGGCGTTGCCCGCATAGGCGATCGGGCCGGTGAGATCGGTCGCAATACCGACCTTGATCGGGGCTTCCGCGGCATTGGCCCAGGGCGCCGGGATCACCCAGCTCCCGACACCGGTTGCGACCGCACCGGTCGTAAAGGCGAGATTGGAGAGAAAGCGTCGGCGCGTAAGATTGCGATCTGCAAACATGACTAAACCCCTTTTCCAGCGATGAGGCCCTGTGGCCGGAATTTGATGAAGACAATGGCGAGAACGAAGACGAGGACGTCGGCGACGACGGGCGCCATGATCCATGGCAGCGCGGCGCTGAGCGTGCCGATGACACCGGCACCCGCAACCGGCCCGATGAAGGAGCCGACGCCGCCGACCATCACCGCGACAAAGCCCTGGATCAGGAAGCGCAGGCCGAGATCGGCATAGAGGCTGAACACCGGTACGATCAGCGCGCCGGCGAGGCCGGCGAGCGCGGAGCCGAAGGCAAACGTGGCGCCGTACATCAGCGGCGTGGAAATGCCGGAGGCCCGCGCCAGCGACGGATTTTCCAGCGTCGCGCGCATGCGCAAGCCAAAGCTGGTGCGCGACAGCAGGAGATAGCAGCCCGCCATCACCAGCAGCGTGATGACGATGATGGTGAAGCGCCAGGCCGAGATATGGATCGTGCCGAAATCGATCGAGCCGCCGATCGGCTCGGGGACGGTGAGGTAGAAGCCGCCGATCAGGCCGCGCACGGCCTCGCGGATGATCAGGCCGAGCGCGTAGGTGCCAAGCATCGCCACGATCGGCGCGGCGTAGAAGCGGCGGATGATCAGCGCCTCCAGCACGAAACCGAGCGCGCCGACCACAAAGGGCGCCGCGACCATGCCCGCCCAGATCGGCAGGCCCTTGGCATAGGCGAGATAGGTGATGTAGGCCCCGAGCAGGACGAACTCGCCCTGCGCGAAGTTGAAGATGCCCATCATGCTGGCGATGATCCCAAGCCCCAGCACGATCAGAACGATGATCGCGCCGAAGCTCAGGATTTCGAACGCCGCGACGAACGCGTTAGCCATGCCGTGCCGTTCCGTCCGCCAGTGTCAACGTCTTGCTCACATCTTCTTCCAGTCGCCGATCTGCTCGAAGGCATGGGCGGCGCGGTAGATGGTGGATTCCTCGAACATGCGGCCGACCAGCATCAACCCGACCGGCAGGCCGTCGACCATGCCGCAGGGCAGCGACATCGCGGGATGGTGGGTGATGTCGAACGGCGCGGTGTTGGAGATCATCTCCAGCGCGCGCGCGACGTAGTCCTCGCGGCTGGCATTGGGCTCCGGCAGCTTGGTCGCCTTCATCGGCGTGGTCGGCATCAGCAGCAGATCGTAGTCGCCGAACGCCTTGTCGTAGGCGGCGGTCAGCCGGCGGGAGATGTTGAGCGCCTTGCCGTAGAAGCGCGGGCCGAAATTGTTGTTGATGTAGGTGCCGAGCATCATGAACAGCTTCGTCGTCTCCGACAGCGAGTCCGCCTGCCGGCGCCAGCCGCGATGAAAATCCATCAGCGAGGTCGAATAGAGATCGCCGCGACTGAGGCCGTAGCCGTCGCCGAACATCATGGTCTGGGTCAGGCCCTCGGTGCCGATGGGGGTCCAGATCGCGCCGCCCAACAGATGCATCGGGATCGACACCGTCTCCACGCTGGCGCCAAGATCCTTGAAGCGTTTTGCCGCCTCGCGCACGCTTTCATTCACCGCGGCCTCTGCGACCGGCTGCTCGAAGCCTTCCTTGACGATGCCGATCTTCATGCCCTTGACGCCCTGGCCGAGTGCTTTGGTGTATTCCTCGACCTTCGGCGCCTTGATGCGGGGATCGTAGCCGTCGTCGCCGGCGAGCACTTCGAGGAGCAGCGCGTTGTCCGCGACTGTTGCGGTCATCGGGCCGGTATGATCGACATAGATCTCGATCGGCATGATCCCGGTATAGGGCACGAGACCCCAGGTCGGTTTCATGCCGTAGATGCCGCAGAACGAGGACGGCATGCGGATCGAACCGCCCTGGTCGCCGCCGATCGCCATGTCGACCTCGCCGAGCGCGACCACGACGCCCGAACCCGACGACGAGCCGCCGGCCGAGTAACCCATCTTGTGCGGATTATGCACCGGCCCGTAGGAGCCGGTGTGGCTGCCGCCAGACAGGCAGAAGTGCTCGCAATGCACCTTGCCCTTGATCTCGGCGCCGGCATCCAGCATGCGCGTGACGATGGTGGCGTCGAAATCGGGCACATAGCCCTCCAGCGTCGACGAGCCGTTGGTCATGGGAACGCCGGCCAGCATGATGTTGTCCTTCAGGGCAACGGTCTTGCCCTTGAGCTTGCCGCTGGCGGCACCCTTCACGGTCGACTTGCGATACCAGGCATTGCGAGGGTTCTCCTCGGCTGAGGGCCTGTATCCGGGCGTGCGCGGGTACTTCACCTCCGGCAATTCGTCGGGCATCGCGGCAACGAGATTGTAGGCCTCGATCGAGCCCTGCATCAGGCCGCGAAACGAGGCAACGTCGTCGTCGGTCAGCGAAAGGCCGCACTGCTCGGCGACGCTGCGAAGCTGGGCTGGCGTGGGAAGGACAACTGTCATGGCGCTCTCCTGAAGTTTCTTGCAACGAACGTTGGGGCGCGGTCGCCCCCGGCGCGACGCACGCACCACCGGCCTCGCCAAAACATTCAAAACGGAAATATTTTCCTTTTCAAGTATTATTTTGCCGGTGTGTGCCCCGCGGATTGTCGCGCGAGTCAGATCGGCTTGATCAGCTTGAAGTCGAGACCATCGGCCTCGGCGAGATGCATCGGCATCCGCACGTGCCCGTTGCGGACGGTGACCTGCCCGCGGGCGCCGCCGTAGACGATATTGCGGCCGGCTGCCAGCATCGGACCCATCGCCAATGAGCCGGCCTTGTTGGCGACCGCTTCGAGAAAGCGCAGGCCCTCGTACCCGGACTGCCCGACCGAACCGATCGGCGGCGCATTCGGCCCGAACATCGCGCGATAGCGGCTCTGGAAGTCGTCATTGGCGCGCGCGCCGGTGCCGGTGAAATAGCCCGAGGCGCAGAACATGTTCTCGCTGTTGTCGGCGCCGATGCCGAGCAGCACCGTCTCGTCCATGGCTCCCGCAAGCCGCAGCGTGGTGGCGCCCAGGCCGCATTCGCCGAAGGCGCGATTGAAGGTGCTGCTGTCGGTGCCGATCAGCGAGATCAGCACCACGTCAGGCCGCGCGGCGCGAATGCGCGCCAGATGCGGCTCGTGATTGTCCTCGCCGAGTGGAACGAACTCCTCGCCGACGACGTGGCCGCCGGTTTCCCTGATGTAGTTCTTCACCGCACGGTGCGATTGCCAGGGCCAGACATAATCGCTGCCGATCAGGTACCAGCGCTTTGCTTTCTTGACATCCGCCAGCCAGTGGATCGATGGCCGGCTCTGCCAGCGCGGCGTCTCGCCGATCGCCATCACGCCCGGCGTGCGCTCGCCGCCTTCATAGACCGGCGTGTAGATGTAGGGGATGCGATGCCGCGTGGTGATGTCGCGCAAGGCGACGCGGACCGCGCTGGTGTGCAAGCCCACGATGAGATCGATCTCGTCGAACGCGATCGCCTGCTCGGCCCGGTTCAGGACCTCGTCGAGCGGCCCGCCGGCGTCATAGATCGACAGCTCGAGCTCGCGGCCGAGAATGCCGCCGCGCTTGTTGATCTCGGCGACGGCGAGCTGCGCGCTGTTGGTCGCACAAGGCCCCCACACTCCGGGCGAGCCGGTGCAGCAGAGGAAGCCGCCGATGCGCAGCTTGTTGGCGCGGCGTCGCCTGAGAAACGCGTGATCGCTGGGCGACAACGCACCCTCGGCCGCCGATGACGACAGATTCCTGAACAGCAAGGACGGCGGCAACGCCGGGCCGCCGTGAGCCGGGAAGTTTACCGTCGCGCGCACGCCAACTCCTGTCTGGGACCAGACCTGAAAGCACGTTCTTCGGGCGGCCGCGGCTTCCGCCCTTTTGTTGGGCAATCATCCTATTTTGAAAATATTGAATATTCAACAATTGAAGTGCATATAGATGCAGCATTGATTGCAAGACATTCACTCATTTGGGTCAAGACGAAGTCTTAGCCGTGGCAAAACCGTCGAAAGAAAACTCCCCGATCACCGAACACCTCGCTTACCTGCTCGCGCAAGCCAACCGGGAGATCAACCGGCAGCTCGAACTGCGGTTGAGCAAGGAAGGCGTGCCAGTGGAGCAGTGGCGCATCCTGAAAGTGCTGTCGGATGGCAACGGCCATTCGATGGGCGAGCTCGCCGATGCCGTGCTGCTCAACCATCCGACGCTGACCAAGATGATCGACCGCATGGTCTCCGACACGCTGGTCTATCGCGTGCAGGACCCGAACGATCGCCGCAAGGTGCTGATGTTCATCTCCGACCGCGGCAAGGTGCTGTGCAAGAAGCTCAACTCGCTCGCGGTTGATCAGGAGGAGCACATCCTCGAGAGCTACGGCGACAAGTCGACGAGCGAATTGAAGCGGCTGCTGGAGAGCTTGATCGATAGTTCGAATTGAAGGGCGCGTATCGCCAAGTTGCGACGTAGCCAACCAAGCGAAGACTGTTGTCCCGGCGAACGCCGGGACCCATAACCACAGGACGTGGTTGTTTCAAAGATTAGTAGTTACGCTTCCTCGCGCGGTACGACGACTGCGCACCTTCGATAGATTCCGCGGTATGGATCCCGGCGTTCGCCGGGACGACGGCGGAATGTGCAGCAGCGCAATCGCACATAGCTGACGCCGCCGCGTACCGGGTCGCCCGGTCAAGCCGGGCGACGACAGCGGGAATTGAGGCGCGAACTTCGCGCCTCATGCGCGCTCGATAACGCAGCTAGCAGCTACGCATACCGCCCGTGGCAGTGCTTGTACTTCTTGCCACTGCCGCAGGGGCAATCCTCGTTGCGGCCGACCTTGCCCCAGCTGGCCGGATTCTTGGGATCGCGGAGCGCGGCGTCGGTGGCCTGCGGGGCGAGGGTGACGCTGGCGAGGGCCATCTCGTCTTCGCCGGTGTTCGGGTCGAACTTGTGCGCTTCCATCGCCGGCAGCACCGGGGCTTCCTGCTCCGGCGGGACGATCTCGACGCGCATCAGCTGCGCCGTGACGGCCTCGCGCAGATGCGCGCTCATCTCCTGGAAGAGATTGAAGGCCTCGGTCTTGTACTCCTGCAACGGATCGCGCTGGCCGTAGCCGCGCAGGCCGATGACCTGGCGCAGATGGTCGAGCATGATCAGATGCTCGCGCCAGAGATGGTCGAGGGTCTGCAAGAGGATGGTCTTCTCGACGTAACGCATCACGTCGGGGCCCCATTGCGCGACCTTGGCGGCCATGTGCTCGTCGGCCTTGGTCTCGATGCGGGTCAGCAGCTCCTCGTCGGCGATGCCTTCTTCCTTGGCCCAGTCGTCGACCGGCAGGTCGAGATCGAGCACGCGCTTCAATTCTTCCTTCAGGCCGGCGACGTCCCACTGCTCGGCATAGGCATGCTCGGGCACGTGCTTGGCGACGAGGTCGTCGATGAAGGCGTGACGCATGTCGGTGACGGTCTCGGCGACGCTCTCGTCCTTCATCAGGTCGACGCGCTGGTCGAAGATCACCTTGCGCTGGTCGTTCTGGACGTTGTCGAACTTGAGCAGGTTCTTGCGGATGTCGAAGTTGCGCGCCTCGACCTTCTGCTGCGCCTTCTCCAGCGCCTTGTTGATCCAGGGATGGATGATCGCCTCGCCCTCCTGCAGGCCGAGACGCTGCAGCATGCTGTCGAGACGGTCCGAGCCGAAGATGCGCATCAGATCGTCTTCCAGCGACAGGAAGAACTTCGAGCGGCCGGGATCGCCCTGACGGCCGGAACGGCCGCGCAGCTGGTTGTCGATGCGGCGGGATTCATGGCGTTCGGAGCCGATGATGTAGAGGCCGCCCGGCTTCTTCACGGTCTTGGCGGGCTTTGAACCCTTCGCCGGCTCGAGCTCGACGGTCTCCTCGGCCTTCAGCACGATGTCGCGGAAGTGCTCGATGTCGGCCTTGATCTGCTCGATCTTCTTGGCCTTCTCGGCCTCATCGGTGATCCCGGCAGTCTCCTGCTGGAGGCGCATCTCGAGCGAGCCGCCGAGCTTGATGTCGGTACCGCGGCCGGCCATGTTGGTCGCGATCGTGATCGCGCCGGGCACGCCGGCTTCCGCGACGATGTAGGCTTCCTGCTCGTGGAAGCGCGCGTTCAGCACCGCGAACAGCTTTGCCTGCTTGCCGGCGCGGGCGGCGGCATAGAGCTTGTCGAGCGCGTGCTCCTTGCCGAAGTCGATCTGCTTGTAGCCGTTCTGCTTCAGGAATTCGGCGAGCACTTCCGACTTCTCGATCGAGGCGGTACCGACCAGCACCGGCTGAAGCCGCGAGTTCGCCCGCTCGATCTCGGCAAGGATCGCCTGGTACTTTTCCTTCTGCGTGCGGTAGACCTCGTCGTCCTCGTCGAGGCGCGCGATCGACAGATTGGTCGGGATCTCCACGACCTCGAGCTTGTAGATGTCGAACAGCTCGTCCGCTTCGGTCGCGGCCGTGCCGGTCATGCCGGCCAGCTTCTCGTACATGCGGAAGTAGTTCTGGAACGTGATCGAGGCCAGCGTCTGGTTCTCGGGCTGGACCTGGACGTGCTCCTTCGCCTCCAGCGCCTGGTGCAGGCCTTCCGAATAGCGGCGACCCGGCATCATGCGGCCGGTGAACTCGTCGATGATGACGACCTCGTTGTCGCGGACGATGTAGTCCTTGTCGCGGGTGAACAGCGTGTGGGCGCGCAGCGCCTGGTTGATGTGGTGCACGACGGAGACGTTCTCGACGTCGTAGAGCGACTCGCCCTTGAGCTGGCCGGCATCGCGCAGCAGCGTCTCGATCTTCTCCATGCCGGCTTCGGTCAGCGTCACCGTGCGCTGCTTCTCGTCGACCTCATAGTCGGTCTTGTCGAGCCGGGGCAGGAAGCCGTCGATGGTGTTGTAGAAATCGGAGCGGTCGTCGAGCGGGCCGGAGATGATCAGCGGCGTGCGCGCTTCGTCGATCAGGATGGAGTCGACCTCGTCGACGATGGCGAAGAAGTGCGGCCGCTGGACCATGTCCTCGAGCCGGTACTTCATGTTGTCGCGCAGATAGTCGAAGCCGTATTCGTTGTTGGTGCCGTAGGTGATGTCGCAGGCATAGGCCGCCTTGCGCTCGGCATCGTCGAGGCCGTGCACGATCACGCCGGTAGTCAGGCCGAGGAAGCCGTAGATCTGGCCCATCCAGCCGGAGTCGCGGCGGGCGAGGTAGTCGTTGACGGTGACGACGTGGACGCCCTTGCCGGCGAGCGCGTTGAGGTAGACCGCGAGCGTTGCGACCAGCGTCTTGCCTTCGCCGGTCTTCATCTCGGCGATGTCGCCCTCGTGCAGCACCATGCCGCCGATCAGCTGGACGTCGAAATGGCGCTGGCCGAGCGTGCGCTTGGCCGCCTCGCGCACGGTGGCGAAGGCGGGGACCAGGAGGTCGTCGAGCGTCTTGCCCTCGGCGAGCTGCTTCTTGAACTCGGCGGTGCGGGCCTTGAGGGCCTCGTCGGAAAGCTTCGAGACTTCGGGCTCCAGCGCGTTGATCGCGTTGACGCGGGACTGGTATCCCTTCACCCGCCTATCGTTGGAGGAGCCGAAAAACTTGCGGGCGAGCGCGCCGATCATGACCAGTTCCTGTGTTCGCGATTTAACCGCGTGGCAGCCAAAAGGTTGTCACCCGCCTGCCTATCAACTCACCGTGACGCCTGATGGCGCCAGAGCCCGGACTGCGGGGGTCGTCCGCCATATGGGTGGGAATTGGGCAAGTCAGGGTTCAACGGCCAAAAACGCAGCAAAATAAACGCCATCGCCATGGACGCGACCGGGCAGAGATATGGCCGGGTCCGAGCCTTGTCAACGGCGGCCGCATTGCGGCTAATTCATCAAATTGACAGACTTTTCGCGTTGCAAAGGCCCCCTGAATTGGGCGAGTGTCCGCCCCGCTCGAGCAGCCCCCTGCTTCAACAAAAGGATTTTCCATGACCACCTCGTTCCCGGTAACCACCGGCCAGCGTTTCCGCCTTGCTTCCGCCCTGGCTGGCAGCCTCGCTCTGGCGCTGACCCTGGCGTTCGCAGGCCCGCTCCGGGCCGCCGACGATCCGGTGCTGGCGAAGGTCAATGGCGCCGAGATCAAGAAGAGCGACGTCGCCATGGCCGAGGAGGAACTCGGACCGAGCCTCGCGCAGATGGACCCAGCAACCAAGGACGAAAACGTCCTTTCGTTCCTGATCGACATGAAGATCGTCTCCAAGGCCGCCGAGGACAAGAAGATCGCGGACAGCGAGGAGTTCAAGAAGCGCCTGGCGTTCGCCCGCAACCGCCTGCTGATGGACAGCCTGCTCGCGGGCGAGGGCAAGGCCGCGACCACCCCGGACGCCATGAAGAAGGTTTATGAGGAGGCCTCCAAGCAGATCACCGGAGAGCAGGAGGTGCGCGCCCGCCACATCCTGGTCGAGACCGAGGACGAGGCCAAGGCGGTGAAGGCCGAGCTCGACAAGGGCGCCGATTTCGCCGAGCTCGCCAAGAAGAAGTCCAAGGATCCGGGCTCCGCCGACGGCGGCGACCTCGGCTTCTTCACCAAGGAGCAGATGGTGCCGGAATTCTCGGCCGTGGCATTCGCGCTGGAGCCGGGCAAGATCTCCGACCCCGTCAAGTCGCAGTTCGGCTGGCACATCATCAAGGTCGAGGAAAAGCGTAACCGCAAGGCGCCGGACTTCGAGCAGGTCAAGGCCCAGATCGAGAACTACGTCACCCGCAAGGCTCAGGCCGATTACGTCGCCAAGCTGCGCGCTGAGGCCAAGGTCGAGCGGATGGACCAGGCCGACGCCTCCAAGGATGCCAAGCCGGACGCCAAGCCGGCCGACGCGGCGAAGCCCTCCGACAGCAAGATGGCTCCGCCCGCCAAGAAGTAAGAATTCGCTGTCACTTCGGTGACGTGAAGAGTATCTAAGCCTTCGTGATGCCCGGCCTCGTGCCGGGCATCTGCATATCCAGACCTCACCAAGGCGCCCCGATGTCCTCAACCGTCTCCCCGCTCGCCCCGAAGAACGTTCCCGACATGCCCGTGATCGCGGGGGTCCGTCTCGCGACGGCCGAGGCCGGCATCCGCTACAAGAACCGCACCGACGTGCTGCTGGCGGTGATGGACAAGGGCACCGCGGTCGCGGGCGTCTTCACCAAGTCGAAGTGCCCGTCGGCGCCGGTGGAATGGTGCCGCGCCAAGCTGAAGGGCGGCAAGGCGCGCGCGCTGGTCGTCAATTCCGGCAATGCCAATGCCTTCACCGGCAAGACCGGCCGCGCCTCCACTGCGCTGACCGCGAAGATCGCGGCCAAGGCGGTCGGGTGCAGCGAAAGCGAGATCTTCCTGGCCTCGACCGGCGTGATCGGCGAGCCGCTCGACGCGACCAAGTTCGACGGCGTGCTGGGACGCCTGGCTGAGACCGCCGAGCCCGGCGACTACCTCGCCGCGGCCAAGGCGATCATGACCACCGACACCTTCCCCAAGGTCGCGACTGCGACCGTCAAGCTCGGCAAGGCCAAGGTCACCATCAACGGCATGGCCAAGGGCGCCGGCATGATCGCGCCCGACATGGCGACGATGCTGTCCTTTATCTTCACCGATGCGCCGATCGCCCCTGCCGCGCTCCAGGCCTTGCTCAAGGCCGGTGTCGAGGACACGTTCAACGCCGTGACGATCGACGGCGACACCTCGACCTCCGACACGCTGCTGGCGTTCGCCACCGGCGCTGCCGCCGCGCACGGCGCGCCCAAGATCAGCCGCGCCAGCGACCCGCGTCTGAAGGCGTTCGTCAAGGCGTTCAACCAGATCCTCGCCAACCTGTCCGAACAGGTCGCCCGCGACGGCGAAGGCGCGCGCAAGCTGGTCGAGATCACCGTCGAAGGCGCCAAGACCAAGGCGTCCGCGCGCAAGATCGCGATGTCGATCGCCAACTCGCCGCTGGTCAAGACCGCGATCGCCGGCGAGGACGCCAATTGGGGCCGCGTGGTGATGGCAGTCGGCAAGGCCGGCGAGCCCGCCGACCGCGACAAGCTCTCGATCTCTTTCAACGGCATCCGCGTCGCCAAGAGCGGCGCACGCGATCCCGACTATGACGAGGCCCAGGTGTCGGAAGCGATGAAGGCGCCGGAGATCGCGATCAAGGTCTCGCTCGGCCTCGGCAAGGGCCGCGACCGCGTCATGACCTGCGATCTCACGAAGGAGTATGTGGCGATCAACGGGGATTACAGGTCTTGAGTCTTCTCCCTCTCCCCGTGCTTACGCGGAGAGGGTTGGGGTGAGGGGCCTCTCTCCACACGTGAGATCGTTGAGGGACCTGTACCCCCTCACCCGGAATCCGCGCTACGCGCGAATTCCGACCTCTCCCCGCAAGCGGGGAGAGGTGAACAAGTCTCACCCCGAAATCCGCGCGTCGGCGACGGCCTTCTTGAACAGCGCGTTCATCGCATCCGAGATGCCTTGGGTCGGGCTCACCTCGAAATAGAGGCCCGGCGAGGCGCAGGCCTGCATGTTCTGCGCGATCTTGCTGTTCGGAGACGGCCCCCACGTCCCGGCGTTGAAGGGGGCGATCCATGTGCTGTACCAACTGTCGGTCGGGGGTTGATATGTTGTGTACAGCACCGCGATCTTGATACCCCGGTCCTTGAGCGTCTTGCAGAGCGCCGGATTGATCGGCGACTGACAGCGGTTTGTTGGGGTGTAAAGTGGATACGCAGCGGATGAGACGCTACACATCGTCTTGCCCGAGTTGGTCTCGTCGGCGACGCCATCCGATACAAGGAACAGATATTTCAGCGGTGAGGCGGATGTGCCGGGTCCCGGCGAGGCGATTTCGTTATTGATCGCAGGAAAAATGGTGGTGAAGGGCGTATCTTTGTCGGCAGTATAAGCGTCATTCTGACCGGCCACCGCCATCAGGTCGATGCCTCCCGCCGCGGTCTTGGCGGATGTCAGGCTCGACGAGAGCGAAAACAGATTTCTCAATCCGATCGTGGCTGACGCACCGCCGAAATCGTAGATCGCCATTCTGAACTGGTTCGTGTAAGTCTGCGTGTTCCTGGCTGTGTCCATCAAGTTCGCGCTCGCCTGGCGCACCACGTCGATTCGGGTCGTGATGCCATTTGCTTTGGCAATGTCGTAGTTGCTTGTGCCGGCCGCCTTGGTGGTGTCGTGACACGCGAATGCGCATCCACCTGTCCTTGCCTGCATATTCGTGATGTCCGCCGGCGTCGCCGCCACGCCCATCGAGGGCGAATTGTCCAGCAGGAGGTAGAAGTCGACATAGAGCGGCATGGTGGCCGTCGAGGTCGACGTGCCGGTGAGGGCCAGCGAGGTCTTGCCGATCACACCGAGGAACATGGTGTTGACGGTGGCGCTGAACGTGACAGTCGAGGTGACGGTCGAGCCGCTCTTGACCACGGTCGGCGTGACGGTGCCGGGCGTATAGCCGGTCAGATTGGCAACGTTGGCATTGAAGATGTTCTGCGCGTCGGTGACGCCCACCGCGATCGAGCCATCCGAGGTCATCGTGCCCGCGGCGGCAAACGCCGGCGAGGCCTTGGCGATCGAGCCGACGCTGGCCGCATCGGCCGCAGCCTGAAGCTTGGACCGGATCTGCGTCGCGCGCGAGTAATCGACCGCGCAGCCGACCACCGTGATCAGGGGAACGCAGGCCAGCGCGAAGATCACCGCGATGTTGCCACGCCGGTCGCGGACGAAATGGCATAAGAGAGTGGGAAACGCAGCGCGCATAGCTCGGGTCCAGAGTGGTTTTAGGAGTTCCCACCCTAGGAACCGACGATTAAATATGACTTATGGGGTTCCCGGAAATGCGGCCGCGACGCAGTTAACGAACCGTTACGGATCATCTTCAGTGAGCAATATTTTTGGCATGGCCGATCTCAAACTGACATTAGTGGTGGCCTGCGCGCTGGTCGACGCTGACAAGCGCGTCCTGATCGCGCAGCGCCCCGAGGGCAAGGCGCTGGCGGGCCTCTGGGAATTTCCCGGCGGCAAGCTCGAGCCGGGCGAGCGGCCGGAGCAGAGCCTGATCCGCGAGCTCCATGAAGAGCTCGGCATCACCGTCGCCGAACCGTGCCTGGCCCCGCTGACCTTTGCGAGCTACGGCTACGAGACGTTTCACCTCCTCATGCCGCTCTACATCTGCCGGCGTTGGGAAGGGCTGGTCACCGCACGCGAAGGCCAGAACCTCGCCTGGGTCCGCGCCAACAGACTGCGCGACTACCCGATGCCGCCCGCGGACATTCCGCTGATCCCGCATTTGATCGATTTGCTGATGTGAGCACGGACCTCATCCTGAGGAGACCGCGAAGCGGTCGTCTCGAAGGATGGCCACACGGCAAGAGCCGGGCCTGCATGGTTCGAGACGGCGCTGACGCGCCTCCTCCCATGAGGATCACTCTTTCCCCGCCTTCTTGACCGCCTCCGCCAGACTCGCTTTCGCCGATCCCGGCTTGAGCGGCTGCTGCTGGCTCGCATGCGGGGCCCAGCCGGACAGCCAGATGATGTCGAATGTCGCGCGAATGCGGCCGTCGGCATCGGCAAAACGCTCGGCGTAGATTTCGGCCATCCGCAGCAGCGTGGCGCGACGGCTCGGCGCGCGGCGGCGCTCGATCAGCACATTGGCCGCGCCCATGCGGCGCAGGTCCTGCATCAGCGCGAACGCATTGCCATAGCGCACCACGACGCGGTCGACATCGGTCACCGGCAGCGCAAAGCCGGCCCGCTGCAACAGCGCGCCGATGTCGCGAAGATCAGCGAACGGCGCCACGCGCGGCGACACCCCGCCCTCGCATTCGGCTTCCGCCGCGGCAAAGGCTTGGCGCAGCTCGGTCAGGCTGTCGCCGCCGATCATCGCGGCGAGCAGCAACCCGTCCGGCTTCAGCGCGCGGCGGATTTGCGCCAGCACGCCCGGCAGGTCGTTGACGAATTGCAGCGCCAGTGCAGAGACGACGAGATCGAGACTTTCCGGCGCGAAGGGCAATTTCTCTGCGCCCGCCGCATCGAGCGCGATCCGCTCGATGGAAGGAAGCCGCGCCCGCAGCCCCGCAAGTCCCTCCCCGGGTGTCCAGAGATCGACCGGCGCATGAAACTCCCGCATCACCGCGGCCAACCGGTCGGACATATCCTCGGCAACACGATCGAGCAGGAATGTGACCCCGCCCTGCGCCTGCGTGCGCCGTTGCCGTGCATGCAGCAAGGCGCGATCGAACAAGGCGGGCGGGATTTGCGGGGTCTGGGCCATGCCGCTGGTTACGCCGATCATGCTGGGCATTGCAATCGCTCTCGTGTCCCGGACGCGGTGCGGCACGAAGTGACGCTCCGCAGAACCGGGACCCATGCTTCTGCGCGCACAGCTTCTGGGCCCCGGCTCAGCAGCGCACCACTGCGCGATGCGCTGCGTCCGGGGCACGAGACCGAATTCCGCCGCTTGAGCCGAATATCGCTCGGCGCTAGCCTTCCCTCATGGAAGCCGAAAGTGCCCCTGCCCGTTCCATCGCCGCACCACTGCGTGCCGCATGGACCGCCGGCCGCCACGTGCTGGCGCGGGCGGCCCGGCTTGCGCTCGACATCGCGCTGCCGACGCTGTGCGTCTCCTGCCGCGAACCGGTCGATGGCGAAGGCGTTTGCGCCTCGTGCTGGGCCGAGCTGTCGTTCATCGAACGGCCCTACTGCCCGCGGCTCGGCATTCCCTTCGTCTATGACCCCGGCCCCGAGATGCTGTCGATGGAGGCGATCGCAAGCCCGCCGGCTTACCAGCGCGCGCGAGCCGCCGTGCGCTATGACGACGTCGCCCGCACGCTGGTGCATGCGCTGAAATACCAGGACCGCACCGATCTGGCCCCGGCGATGGGCCGCTGGATGGCGCGCGCCGGAGGCGAGCTGCTCGCAGGCGCCGACATGCTGGTGCCGGTGCCCCTGCATTGGCGGCGGGCCTGGCGCCGCCGCTACAACCAGTCCGGGGCGCTGGCGCGCATCATCGAACGGCAGAGCGGGGTGAAAGTAAGGGCCGAGGTGCTGCGCCGGGTGCGCGCCACCGAGCAGCAGATCGGGCTGTCGCGAGCCCAGCGCGCCACCAATGTGCAGGGCGCATTCCAGGTATCCCGCGACCATCAGGCCGAGATTCAGGGCCGCCGCATCATCCTGATCGACGACGTCCTGACCACGGGTGCGACGCTGGACGCCTGCGCGCGGGCCCTGCTCCGCGCCAAAGCGGCCCAGATCGACGTGCTGGTCTTCGCCCGGGTTGTCGAGAGCGGCCCCCGTCCCATATAATTCAATGAATTCATGACATGAAAGCGCTGGACGAGATGACCGCTGCTGTCGAGATCTACACGAGGCCGGGTTGCGGCTATTGTTCCGCCGCGAGGTCCCTTCTGACCCGGAAGAAGGCGACCTTCGCGGAGTTCGACGTCGCCAAGAACCCGTCCTGGCGTCAGGAGATGTACGACCGCGCCGGCGAGGGCTCGACCTTCCCGCAAATCTGGATCGGCGGAACCCATGTCGGCGGCTGCGACGAGCTTTATGCGCTCGATCGCGAGGGCAAGCTCGACGGTCTGCTCGAAAGCGTGAAGGCCGTCTCATGAGCGACAACAGGACCTTCACCGCCGCGATGGTGCAGATGCGCACCGGCCTGATGCCCGGCCCGAGCCTCGAACAGGCCACCAGGCTGATCCGGCAGGCGGCGGCCAATGGCGCCGATTACGTGCAGACGCCCGAAGTCAGCAACATGATGCAGCTGAACCGCAAGGCGCTGTTCGAGCATCTGCAGAGCGAGGAGGATGACGCCTCGCTCAAGGCCTACCGCGCGCTCGCAGCTGAGCTGAAGATCCACATCCATGTCGGCTCGCTGGCGCTACGCTTCTCGCCTGACAAGGCGGTCAACCGCTCCTTCCTGATCGGGCCCGAGGGCAACGTGCTCGCGAGCTACGACAAGATCCACATGTTCGACATCGAGCTGCCGGACGGCGAGAGCTATCGCGAATCCGCCAATTACCAGCCGGGCGAGACCGCCGTGATCTCCGACCTGCCCTGGGGCCGCGTCGGCTTGACGATCTGCTACGACGTACGCTTCCCCGCGCTTTACCGCGCGCTGGCCGAGAGCGGCGCCTATTTCATCACGGTGCCGTCGGCCTTCACCCGCAAGACCGGGGAAGCTCATTGGCACGTGCTGCTGCGCTCGCGCGCGATCGAGACCGGCTGCTTCATCTTTGCCGCCGCCCAGGCCGGCCTGCATGAGAACAAGCGCGAGACCTATGGTCATTCGCTGATCATCGATCCCTGGGGCGAGATCCTCGCCGAGGGCGATGTCGAGCCCGGCATCATCATGGCGAAGATCGACCCGGCGAAGGTCGAGACCGCCCGCCGCGCGATCCCCTCGCTCCAGCACGGCCGCCGCTTTGGCGTCGCCGATCCCAAGGCGGGGCCGGATCACCTGCACCTCGTGCGGGGATCAGCATGATCCGCTACGCACTGCACTGCGACCGCGGCCACGACTTCGAAAGCTGGTTCCAGAGTTCGTCCGCCTACGATTCGCAGGTGAAGCGAAAGCTCGTGACCTGCCCGATCTGCGGCTCGGCCAAGGTCGACAAGGCGATCATGGCCCCGCGCATCGTCGGCAAGAAGGGGCGCGGCCGCGCGACGCCGCCGCCGGAGCCTGCGGCTGCGACCACGCCCGAGGCTGCGCCGTCAGGGCCGACCTCGCTGCTGATGGCGCAGGAGCGCGAGCTGCGCACCAAGCTGAAGGAGCTGCGCGACCACATCGTCAAGAACGCCGACAATGTCGGCGAGCGCTTCGCCAACGAAGCCCGCGCGATGCATTACGGCGACAAGGAGCACCGCCCGATCTACGGCGAGGCCTCACCGGAAGAGGCGAAGTCGCTGATCGACGAAGGTATCGAGGTCTCGCCGCTGCCGACGCTGCCGGAAGACAGGAACTGAGGCGTCCCTTCTTCGTCATGGCCGGGCTTGACCCGGCCATCCACGTCTTTCTTTCCTACAGCACGAAGAACGTGGATGCCCGGGACAAGCCCGGGCATGACGGCGGCTGAGAAGTCAGGCCCCCACCAGCAGCGCGACGCCCGCCACGATCAGCACAATCCCAAAAATCTCGCGCGGCGCGATCGGCTGCTTGAACGAGTAATAGGCGACGCCTTGTGCGAACAGCACCTCGATCAGCGCGAGGGTGCGGACATTGGCGGCGGCCGTCAGCGCGAAAGCCAGGAACCAGAACTGCGAGGCGAAGGCGCCTGTGAAGCCCGCCAGCATTGACGGCCGCCACATCCCGAGGATGCCCCGCAACACGTCCGGTGCACGCCAGAGCAGATAGATCGTCAGCACCAGCGTCTGCACGAACAGGCCAAGCACCAGGGTGAAGGACGAGGCCGTCACGAACGACACGTTCGGCACGGTGATGATGGCGCCGCGGAAGCCGACTGCGGAGAGTGCGAACGCCGCGGCCGCGACGAGGCCGGTGATGGTCGGCTTCAACTCGGCAAAGCTCTTCTCGCCGCCGGGCCGCAGCGCGGTGATGACGACGCCGATTGTCGCGATCAGGATCGCCAGCACCTTCAGCCAGGTCAGGTGATCGCCGAGGAAGACGAAGCCGAAGATCGCGGTCTGGATCGCCTCGGTCTTGAGATACGCCGTCGTCACCACGAAGGAGCGGTCGTTCATTGCGAGCAGCATCAAGCCGGTTGCGACGATCTGGCTGAGCGCCCCGAGCAGCAGCCACGGCCAGAACGCGGTCGGCGGCATGCCGATATGATCGCCGGTTGCGACCAGCACCACGCTTAAGAACAGCAGCGAGAACGGAAAGCCGAACAGGAAGCGGATGTTGGTCGCGCCCCAGGTCCCGAGCGGCTTGGTCAGCGACCGCTGCATCGCATTGCGCGCGACCTGCCCGAGCGCGGCGATGACGGTAAAGGGAATCCAGAGGCTGGTGACGGTGAGCATGAGGGGGTGGCTAATGCAGGAAGGGCGGGGCCAACCTGCAAGCTGAGGCGCATGCGGTCAACCGCGGGGATGTCATGGGAGCGATGCTCTCGCAACAAATACCGCCGTCGTCCCTGCGAACGCAGGGACCCCTAACCCCAGGGAGCAATTTGGCGACCGCTGCCAACCCACGCATCCAACACCGCGCCCCACCGATGGATTCCGCGGTATGGGTCCCTGCGTTCGCAGGGACGACACCATTTGTGGAGATACAGCTCGCGCCTTACTCGCCCCCTCACACCATCCCTTCCGCCACCACCATGTAGTTCACGTCCATGTCCGACGAGAGCGACCATTTGTCGGCGAAGGGGGAGTAGACGACGCCGGTCTGCTCCGTGATGACGAGGCGGTTGTCGAGGAGGTATTTCGTCAGCTCGTCCGGGGTGACGAACTTATTCCATTCGTGGGTGCCGCGCGGCAGCCAGCGCAGGACATATTCGGCGCCGACGATAGCGAGCGCAAAGCTCTTCCAGTTCCGGTTCAGCGTCGAGACCACCATCAGCCCGTTCGGCTTCAGCATCGCGGCGCAGCGCTTGAGGAAAACGCCGACATCGACGACGTGCTCGACCACTTCCATCGCCAGCACGATGTCGAAGCGCTCGCGCGGGTCGATTTCCTCGACCGTGGTGCAGCGGTAGTCGATCGCAAGATGGCTCTTGTCGGCATGCAGCTTCGCCGCGGCGATGTTGCTGGCCGACGGATCGACGCCGATGACTTGCGCGCCGAGACGCGCCAGCGGCTCGCACAAAAGGCCGGCGCCGCAGCCGATGTCGAGCACGCGCAAGGACCCGAGACAATTGAGGCTGCGCACATTGCGCTCGAACTTGCGGCAGGCGGCGTCGCGGATATAGCCGAGCCGCAACGGGTTGATCCGGTGCAGCGGCGCCATCTTGCCCTTGGGGTCCCACCACTCCACGGAGAGTTTCGAGAATTTCGCGATCTCGGCGGCGTCGACGGTCGAGCCCGGCTGGGCGGTTGCGGTGGCGGAGGTGTTTTGCTGCATGCTCATGGTTACGCGCGGTCCTACCGCGTGGTGATCGAACTACGGAAGGCGAGCGGCGAGGCGATGGTCCGGATGGTTTCGCGGCCTTCGCCGACGCCGTTGATGGTCACGTCGCCGTAGTTGAGAATACGTCCAAGAATCGACTGGTTGACGTCGACACTCTCGACCTTGTCGAGCGCCATTTCAAAGGTGCGGCGCTTGATGAACCCGGTCTTGTGCACAACCCTGAGGTTGGTGACGTCGGTCTCGGTGGTGAAGCGGTGGAACCAGCCCTTCAAGGTCCAGAACAGGGCCGCCAGAGCCACCACGCCCGCGGCGATGAGACAGAGAATCACGAGCCCGTCGACCGCGGTCTGCCGCGACAGAAGCAGAAGGCCTAGGGCCACGATCCAAGCCACGATCGCCGGAAAATAGAAGATCCAGTGCGCATTGGTCGAATACAGCACCCGCTCGCCGGGCTGCAGGATTTCGTCAATATAGCGCGCCATGACCTCGGTTAACCCATTGTCCGGATTGGGCCCCACAGGAACCCGCTTGCCCCCGGCCCCGCCCCTCTGTATACGCGCGGTCGGTATCCCCTGGCATCCGTCCAGCGCGGGTCACCATACTGATCCTTATGAAGGAATGCACGCGTCGTCATGAGCCGCCTCGTGATGAAATTCGGCGGCACGTCCGTCGCCAACATCGAACGTATCCGCAACGTCGCACGCCATGTGAAGCGTGAGGTCGATGCCGGCCATGAGGTGGCCGTGGTCGTCTCGGCGATGTCCGGCAAGACCAACGAGCTGGTGGCCTGGTGCACCGAGGCCTCGCCGATGCATGACGCGCGCGAATACGACGCCGTGGTCGCCTCGGGCGAGCAGGTCACGTCCGGCCTGCTTGCCATCGTACTCCAGGGCATGGGCATCCAGGCCCGCTCCTGGCAGGGCTGGCAGATCCCGATCAAGACCAGCGACGCCCATGCCTCGGCCCGGATCGAGGACATCGACGGCCGCGAGATCATCAAGCGCTTCCAGGAGCGCAAGGAGGTCGCGGTCATCGCCGGCTTCCAGGGTATCAACCCCGAGACCAATCGAATCACCACGCTCGGCCGCGGCGGCTCCGACACCTCGGCCGTCGCGGTTGCCGCGGCCGTCAAGGCCGACCGCTGCGACATCTACACCGACGTCGACGGCGTCTACACCACCGACCCGCGAATCGTGCCGAAGGCGAAAAGGCTCGACAAGATCGCATTCGAGGACATGCTGGAACTGGCCTCCCAGGGCGCCAAAGTGCTCCAGGTCCGCTCGGTGGAACTCGGCATGGTCCACAACATGCCGATCTTCGTCCGCTCGAGCTTCGACAAGCCCGAGGATATCGACCCGCATGCCAACCAGCCGCCCGGCACGCTGATCTGCAGCGAGGAGGAGATCATGGAAAGCCACGTCGTCACCGGCATCGCCTTTTCGAAGGACGAGGCCCAGATCTCGGTGCGCCAGATCGAGGACAAGCCGGGCGTTGCCGCCTCCATCTTCGGCCCGCTGGCGGATGCCAACATCAACGTCGACATGATCGTGCAGAACGTGTCCGAGGACGGCAAGACCACCGATCTCACCTTCACCGTGCCCGCCGCCGACTACACCCGCGCCAGGGACACGATCACCGCCGCCAAGGACAAGATCGGTTATGCACGGCTGGATACAGCCACCGACGTCGCAAAGATCTCGGTGATCGGCAGCGGCATGCGCAGCCATGCCGGCGTCGCCGCCCAGGCGTTCTCGGCCCTCGCGGGACGGAATATCAACATCCGGGCCATCACAACCTCCGAGATCAAATTCTCGGTCTTGATCGACACGGCTTACACCGAGCTTGCGGTGCGCACCCTGCACACGCTCTACGGCCTCGATCAGGGCTGAAGCCCCCCCGTCATCGCGCTTCAGATTGTCGTTTGAGCATGGTCTTTCCGGAAAACCGCTTCGCACTTTTGCGGACCATGCCTGGGCTAATTTTCTCTTAGCGGTCGCAGCAAACGTGAAGGTGTACACACCTTCGCGTTTGGCAGGCGTTTTGCTTGGCAAAACAAGCCTCAATTCGCTATACGGCGAACAGGGTGGGCTGCCGCAGACTGTGTCCCAGTTCAGGCCGCTGATTCGGTGCAAGCGAAGGTTTGCGCCTGCGCCGGACAAACAATTTGGTTGTTTTTCTGGAATTTTAGGCCAGCCGCCGGCCGATACCGCCGGGCCCGGCAGACGGAGGAGATTGACGGTTCATGCGGAGCGCGTCGGGAGGTCCCCGCGTCTTGTTGAGACGGCTCCGCGAAACCATGGCGGAGCAGGTCTCGGCCCAGGAGCGGCTGGACAAGATCGTGGTGCTGATCGCCGCCAACATGGTGGCCGAGGTATGCTCGGTCTATGTGCTGCGCATCGACAACACGCTCGAGCTCTACGCCACCGAAGGCCTCAACCGCGAGGCGGTGCACCACACCGTGCTCAGCGCCCATGAGGGCCTCGTCGGCCTCGTCGCCAGCGAGGCGACCCCGCTCAACCTGAGCGATGCGCAGAGCCATCCGGCCTTCTCGTTCCGCCCCGAGACCGGCGAAGAGATCTATCACTCCTTCCTCGGCGTGCCGATCCTGCGGGCCGGCAATACGCTCGGCGTGCTGGTCGTTCAGAATCGCGCCAAGCGCAACTATGTCGAGGAGGAGCTCGAGGCGCTTCAGACCACCGCGATGGTGCTGGCGGAGCTGATCGCCTCCGGCGAGCTGTCCGCACTGGCCCCGCCGGGCATGGAGCCCGCCGCGCGCCATTCCGCGCAGAAGGTCGGCGCCATCCTGTCGGAAGGCATCGCGCTCGGCCATGTCGTGCTGCACGAGCCGCGCGTCGTCATCAAGGATTACATCGCCGAGGACCTGCCGAAGGAGGTCAAGCGGCTCGACACCGCGCTTGCCAAGCTGCGCGCCGATCTCGACCGCATGCTGGAGCGCGGCGACGTCGCGGAGGGCGGCGAGCACCGCGAGGTGCTGGAAGCCTACCGCATGTTCGCCAACGACCAGGGCTGGTCGCACAAGCTGCACGAGGCGGTCGCGACCGGCCTCACGGCGGAAGCCGCCGTCGAGCGCGTGCAGTCAGACACCCGCGCGCGCATGCTGCGCTCGACCGATCCTTACTTGCGCGACCGGCTGCATGATCTCGAGGATCTCGGCTACCGCCTGATGCGGCAGCTGGTCGGCCAGGACCACGCGCCCTCGCGCGAGCAATTGCCCGACAACGCCATCGTCATCGCGCGCGCTATGGGCCCCGCGGCGCTGCTCGACTACGACCGCAAGCGCCTGCGCGGCATCGTGCTGGAGGAAGGCACCGCCAACTCCCACGTCTCGATCGTGGCGCGCGCGCTCGGCATTCCCGCCGTCGGCGAGGTGCCGAACGCGCCGGGTATCGCCGATCCCGGCGACGCCATCATCGTCGACGGCACGTCGGGGTCGATCTATGTGCGTCCGTCGCAGGAGATCGAGGCCGCCTTTGCCGAGCGCGTGCGCTTCCGCGCCCGCCGCCAGGCGCAGTACCTGGCGCTGCGCGATCGTCCCTGCGTCACCAGGGACGGCCAGAAGGTCGAGCTGATGATCAACGCAGGTCTTGCGATCGACCTGCCGCATATCGAGGACACCGGCAGCGCCGGCATCGGCCTGTTCCGCACCGAGCTGCAATTCATGGTCGGCCAGAGCCTGCCGCGCACCAGCGACCAGCTCGCGCTGTATCGCACCGTGCTGGATGCGGCCGGCACCAAACCCGTCACCTTCCGCACCCTCGACATCGGCGGCGACAAGGCGCTGCCCTATATGGAAGCCGTGATCGAGGAGAATCCCGCGCTCGGCTGGCGCGCGATCCGGCTTGGGCTCGATCGTCCCGGTCTGCTCCGCGGCCAGATCCGCGCACTGCTGCGCGCCGGCGGCGGCCGTGCGCTGCGCATCATGTTCCCGATGATCTCGGAGGTCGCTGAATTCGACTCCGCCAAGGCGCTGGTCGAGCGCGAGCTCACTTACCTGCGCCAGCATGGCCACACGCTGCCTGAAAGGATCGACATCGGCACCATGGTCGAGGTGCCGGCGCTGCTGTACCAGCTCGACGAGCTCCTGAAGAAGGTGGACTTCATCTCGGTCGGCTCCAACGACCTGTTCCAGTTCCTGTTCGCGGTCGACCGCGGCAATGCCAAGGTGTCCGAGCGCTTCGACACCATGTCGGCGCCGATCCTGCGCGTGCTGCGCGAGATCGCGCGCAAGTCGAACGCCGCGAAGAAGTCGCTCTCGCTCTGCGGCGAGATGGCCTCCAAGCCGATCGGCGCATTGGCGCTGATCGCGATGGGCTATCGCTCGTTGTCGCTGTCGGCGACCGCGCTCGGCCCGGTCAAGGCGATGGTGATCGACCTCGACGCGAAAAAGGCCGAAGCGATGCTCAATCCGCTACTGGATGCGCCCTCCGGCAGCATCTCGATCCGGCAGAAGCTGACGGAATTTGCCGAGGCCGAAGGCCTGGCGTTGTAGCGGGCCTGCCGCCCCTTCCCGCCGCCGCGCCGCTTTCCGCACTTTGAGACTGAACCGATGTCGTCACTCCCCGAAGCCAAACTGGACGTCCTGCTCGCGCATCATGCTTCGCTCGAGGCTGAATCGCTGGGCCAGCTCGCCTCCGAGCGCTATGTGCAGATCACCCGCGAGCTCGCCGAGATCACCCCGCTGATCGAGGCGGTGAAGGCCTATCGTTCTGCGGTCAAGGAGCTCGCCGACACCGAGGCGCTGATCGCCGATCCCGCGACGGATGCCGAGATGCGCAGCATGGCGGAGAGCGAGCGCGACGAGCTGACGCCGAGGATCGAGGAGCTGGTCCAGAAGATCCGCGTGGCGCTACTGCCCAAGGACGCCATGGACGACCGCAACGTCATGCTGGAAATCCGCGCCGGCACCGGTGGCGACGAGGCCTCGCTGTTCGCCGGCGACCTGTTCCGCATGTACGAGCGCTTCGCCAGCTTGCAGGGCTGGAAGGTCGAGGTGATCTCGGCGAGCGAAGGCACCGTCGGCGGCTACAAGGAAATCATCGCGGAGGTGCAGGGCCGCGGCGCGTTCTCCAAGCTCAAATTCGAATCCGGCGTGCACCGGGTGCAGCGCGTGCCCGACACCGAAACGCAGGGGCGCATCCATACCTCCGCCGCCACCGTCGCGGTGCTGCCGGAGGTCGAGGACGTCGACGTCGACATCAAGAACGACGACCTGCGCATCGAGACCATGCGCGCGCAGGGCGCGGGCGGCCAGCACGTCAACAAGACGGAATCGGCGATCCGCATCACCCACATCCCGACCGGCATCGTGGTGATGATGCAGGACTCGCGCTCGCAGCACAAGAATCGCGCCTCGGCCATGAACATCCTGCGCTCGCGCATCTACGACGCCGAACGCCAGCGCGTCGATGCGGCGCGCTCGGCCGAGCGCAAGGAGAAGGTCGGCTCCGGCGATCGCTCCGAGCGCATCCGCACCTACAATTTCCCGCAAGGTCGCGTCACCGACCACCGCATCAACCTGACGCTCTACAAGCTGCCGCAGGTGATCGCGGGTGAAGCGCTGGGCGAATTGATCGACGCGCTGACCACCGAGCATCAGGCCGCGCAGCTCGCGGCGCAAGGCGCTGCGGCCTGAGCCCGCGTTTAGGCGTCGCTGGGCGCCCGGAAAGACTTCAAGAGTCGATTCAACGCCGGGCTGGCGGCGCGGCGAAGCTCCTCGAGATTCTTCCGCGAGAGTGCCTGGAGCTTCTGCTCGCCCTTCTTCGTCAACTTGAGATGAACTCGCCTGGCGTCTTCCGGGTCGGCGACGCGGCTGACCAGCCCGAGCTTCGCGAGGCGGTTGATCAGCTCGACAGCGGAGTGATGCCGGATCAGCAGGAACCGCGCGACGTCACCGACTGTTGCGGGGCCTGGACGGACAAAGCCCTTGATGCCGAGCAGCGCCTGGTGCTGCGTGGGGGTCAATCCTTGCTGTGCTGCCGCCGCCTCGCTGAACGCCAGAAAGCTCCGGATCTGATAGCGGAATTGCGCCAGCGCCGCGTAGTCGGAGTCGCGCATGGTCCGGTTGCTTGAAGACCGTGCAGGCATCGCCGCCGTGGAGCGTTGCGCCTTCTTCGCCTGAACCATGCCGTGCCGCCTCCGCCCTTGCCGCCCGGCAATGCGGGCAGCTTAGCCAAAAGTAGCAAGCAGCGGCCGCCGTACAACCGGCGGGCAGCGGAGATGCACAAATATCGGCGCTTGCAGCCGCCTATTCGAAGCTGGACAGCAGGATCTTGACCAGGATGACCTGAAACGCGATCGGGATGCGGACGCTCTTGCGCCGGATCGAGCGCTGGAGCGCGCTGACGATCTCCGCACTGGTCAGGGCCCCCGTCGACGCATTGGTGATCAGCTCCGCCCACATCTCCGACAACGAGCCGCCGGACCGGATCACGGGTTTGATGGTCACGCCACAGCCCTGCGCCCAGTCGACGATCTCCCGCACGGTGTGAGGCCCGCAATTGCGCGCGGTCGCGAGGCGCTCGGCCGTCAGCGCGCGCAGCAGCTCGCGCGAGGGCGACCAGTTTCCTTTCGGCGGCTGCTCGCCGGTGAGCTCGACCGCGAGCTCCTTGAGGACGTTCTGGGCGCGCACGCTCAGTCGCTTCATCGGCGCCGGCGCACGCTTGGCCTGAACGGAGCCGACGGCCGGACCTCGCTCGCCGGCGGGCCGGTTGCGCGGCTCGGGCAGGCGGGAGGCATCGCCGGACTGCGGCGCCGCGCGCTGGTCGCCTGCCTCTCCGCTTGGCCACGCAGCCTCCTGCCGCTCCGCCTCCTGCGACCAGGATCGTTGCTTCCGGACACCCGCCACTGTCGTCTGCCGCGCCATTTCGCTCGCCGAACCCGCTCGCCTCGTACTCACAAAGACTAATATATATCGTGATCCGATATGTTTTCACGACATAATTTTCGTCGTTCGACCAAAGGCGAAATTGACAGAAGGTGTTCACAAGCAATGCTTACGGCCAAGAACTACACGCGGATGTGACGTGCCCGGCGGGGGCAGGCCAAGCGAGGCCGGTTGCCGCCGGACAGGTCGTGTTTGGCCTGCAACCAAGAACGATGTTCGGAGGAAACGATCATGACTGACAAACTCATCCGCCGTGGCCTCTCGCGCCGCGGCCTGCTGCAGACGACCGCAGGCCTGATCGGCGGCTCGATGCTGCCGGCGCTGCCGGCCTTTGCCGAGGACAAGCCGGCGATCGGTTCCTATCCGGCTGGCGTGTCGGGTTCCACCGCCTTCATCGGCATCTCGGTGCCGCGCACCGGCACCTATGCCGTGCAGGGCGAGGACGAGCTCAAGGGCTATCAGCTCGCGATCGAGCACATCAACAGCGGCCACGACCTGATCAAGAAGATCTCGCCGAAGACCAGCAAGGGCGTGCTCGGCAAGGAGCTCAAGTTCGGCGTCGCCGATTCCGCGGCCAAGCCCAACGAGGCGGTGCAGGCGCAGCAGCGCTTCATCAGCGAGAACAAGGCGATCATGATCACCGGCGGCACGTCGAGCGCCGTCGCGGTCGCGCTCAACAAGCTCGCCCAGCGCGAGCACGTGCTGTTCGTGTGCGGCATCTCCGGCTCGAACGACACCACCGGCAAGGACTGCGTCCGCTATGGCTTCCGTCAGAACTTCTTCGGCCAGACCGCGGCCGCGGCGATCGGACCGGTGATGGTGAAGGAGTTCGGCAAGGGCAAGAAGGCGGCCTATCTCACGCCCGACTACACCTACGGCCACACCGTCACCAAATCGATGCAGGACTTCCTCGCCACCGCCGGCTGGACCACCGTGACCAACCAGGTCGCCCCGCTCGGCGCGCCCGACTATTCCTCCTATCTGCTGAACGTCGCGAACTCCGGCGCCGACGTCCTCATCAACGTCAACTGGGGCCACGACGCGGTGCTGTCGACCCAGCAGGCAAAACAGTTCGGCGTGCTCGACAAGATGAAGCTGGTGGTCCCTTACCAGGTGCCCTTCATCGCGCGCGAGACCGGCGGCCTGATGCAGGGCGTCTACGCCGCCACCGACTATTGGTGGACGATCGAGGACAAGTTCCCGCTGGCCAAGATGTTCAACGAGGCCTTCGAGAAGAAGTACGGCTACAAGCCGGAATGGGGCGCGGAGAACGCCTATGTCAGCTTCGCGCACTGGGCCCGCATGTGCGAGGAAGCCGGCAGCTTCAATCCGCCCGACGTGATCAAGGCCTATGAGAAGGGCGAGACGCTGCCCTCGCTGGTCGGCGACGTGCATTACCGCCCCGAGGATCACCAGTGCGTCCGCCCGGTGATCATCGTCAAGGGCAAGCAGCAGAAGGACATGAAGAACAAGGAAGACTGGTACGACGTGGTCGAGATCGTCCCGGGCGAAGGCCTGATGCAGAAGCCGGACGCGTTCGGCTGCCATCCCGGCGACTACACTTGAAGCCGGACTAACCCCTGTGACGCCGCGGGACGCACTCTGGTCTTGCGGCGTCACCTTTTTTGACGCGCGCTGCTCTCGCGTCTCAACGGCGATCATTGCATGATTAGTTGGCCCAATCTCGTTTCGCAGCTCTTCAACGGGCTCGCGCTCGGCGCGCTGCTGGCGCTGATCAGCTCCGGCCTGACCATCATCTACGGCACGCTCGGCGTGCTCAACCTCGCGCATGGCGCGATGTTCATGATCGGCGGCTATGCCGGCTTCGTCACCTACCAGTACACGGAATCCTTTGTCCTCGCCGTCATCGCGGGCTCGCTGTTCGTGATGCTGCTCGGCGTCGTGATGGAACGCGTCATCATCCGCCACTTCTATCACCGCCCGCACGAGGACCAATTGCTGGTGACTTTCGGGCTCGGCATCTGCTTCGTCGAGCTCGTGCGCCTGATCTTCTCGAGCCAGTCGCAGATCGTGCCACCGCCGGCGCTGTTCCAGGGCATCACCAATCTCGGCTTCATGTTCTATCCGACCTACCGCCTCGCCGTGGTCGGCATCGTCGCGATCGCGCTCGGCGCGCTGTTCCTCGTGCTGTACCGGACCCGGCTCGGCATGATCGTGCGCGCCGGCATCGAGGATTCGGTGATGGTCGATTCGCTCGGCATCAACGTCTACCGCGTCTTCATGGTGGTGTTCGGCATCGGCGCGATGGCCGCCGGCTTTGCCGGCATCGTCAACGCGCCGGTGGTGTCGCTGACCCCCGGCATTGGCGACGACATCCTGGTCCAGACCTTCGTGGTGGTGGTGATCGGCGGCGTCGGCTCGTTCCCCGGCGCGATCCTCGGCGGCCTGATCGCCGGCGAGATCATCAGCGTCACCTCCATGTTCAACCCCGGCTATGCCTATGTGATGCTGTTTGCGGCAATGACGCTCGTGCTCGTGGTGCGACCGCATGGCCTGCTCGGCGTCCAGGGCCGCGAGTAAGCGATTTCCCGATGCTCAAGCAACGCCCGTTCCTGATCGAGACCCTGACCGCGATCGGGTTGATCGCAGCGCCCTTCGTGCTGCCTCATCTCGGCTTCGCCCCCAACACCGTGAACCGGATCCTGGTCTGGGGCCTGTTCGGCCTCGGCTTCGATATCCTGTTCGGCTTCACCGGCTTGCTCTCGTTCGGCCAGTCCGCCTTCTACGGCACCGGCGGCTTCGTCGCGGCCTACCTGTTGACCCGCGCCGGCTTCGGCAACGTGCTGGGCGCGCTGATCATCGGCATGATCGCGGCTGCAGCGACCGGCTATCTGATCGGCCTGATCGCGCTGCGGCGGACCGGCATCTACTTCGCGATGATCACCGTGGCGATCGCGGAAGTATTCTTCTTCGTCGAGTTCAATCCGCTGTCGGATTTCACCGGCGGCGAGAACGGCCTGCCGGGCGTGCCGACGCCGAGCTTCAATCTCGGCTTCACCACCGTCCACTTCACCAATGGCTGGTCGCTCTATCAGTTCATCGCACTGTGCTATTTCGTCGGCGTCATCATCGCGCTCCGGATCGTGCGCTCGCCGGTCGGGGCGATTCTGAGCGCGATCCGCGACAATCCGCTGCGCGCCACTGCCGTCGGCCACAACATCCACGGCTACAAGCTGACCGCCTTCGTGATCGCAGCCGCTTATGCCGGCTTCGCCGGTGGCCTGCTCGGCGTGCTCCAGGCCTTCATGCCGCCCGATGCCTTCACCTTCGACACCTCCGGCCAGCTCGTGATGCAGACTGCGATCGGCGGGCGCGGCACGCTGTTCGGACCGCTGGTCGGCGCAACCGTCTGGCTCTTCCTCCAGGATTTCCTCCAGTCCGCGTTGGGGTTAGGTGCCGCCTGGAAGCTCGTGCTGGGCGTCGTATTCGTGCTGCTGGTCTGTTTCCTGCGCGGCGGCATCATCGGCGGTTTGGCCGATCTCTATCGCCTCGTCTCGGGCAGGCGTCGGCGGACGGATACGGAGATGGAGCAGGACGCTGCGGACGCCGCGATTCCGCAGCACCTCGCACCAGCGCCGATGCTGGCCAAGGAGGTCGAGCACCCCGCTTACTCCGGACCCATCCTGAAGGCGACCGGCCTCACCAAGCGCTATGGCGGCCTCGTCGCCAACAGCGACATCGATTTCAGCGTCAATCAGGGCGAGCTGCGCGGCATCATCGGGCCCAACGGCGCGGGCAAATCGACCTTCTTCAAGATGCTGACCTGTGAGGTCGCGCCGACCTCCGGCCAGATCGTGTTCGAGGGACGCGACATCACGGGATTGAAGGTCACAGAGGTGTGCCAGCTCGGGCTGACCAAGAGCTACCAGGTCAACCAGCTCTTCACCGGCCTCACGGTGCGGCAGAACCTGACCATCGCCGCCCTCGCCGAGCTGCGCGGAAAATTCCGGCTCGACCTGTTCAAGAAGCTCTCGAGCGTGAAGGGCCTGACCGAGCAAGTGGAACACACGCTGGCGCTGGTCAACCTCACCCGCCGCGCCGACACGCCGGTGTCCGAGCTTGCGTATGGCGAGAAGCGCAGGCTGGAGATCGGGCTTGCGCTCGCGACCTCGCCGCGCCTGCTGCTGCTCGACGAGCCGCTCGCAGGCATGAGCCCGCGCGAGCGCGTCGAGACCGTCAAGCTGCTCAAGTCGATCGCACGCGGCCGCACCATGATCATCATCGACCACGACATGGATTCGCTGTTCGAGCTGGTCGAACGTGTGACGGTGCTCCAGGAGGGCAAGGTGCTGATCTCGGGGACGCCCGAGGAAATCAAGACCAACGCCGCGGTGCAGGAGGCCTATCTCGGCGGCGTGCATGGGGAGATCGCCGCATGAGCCTGATCGAGGTCAACGGCCTGAACAGCTATTACGGCGATTCCCATATCCTGTTCGACGTCGCCATGCATGTCGAGCGTCACGAGGTGGTGGCTCTGCTCGGCCGCAACGGTGCCGGCAAGAGCACGACGCTGAAGAGCCTGATGGGCGTGGTGACGCCGCGCAGCGGCAGCATCAAGTTCGACGGCATCGACGTTGCCGGTCGGCGGAGCCACAAGATCGCGCAGGCGGGCATGCAGCTCGTGCACGAGGAGCGCCGCATCTTTGGCAGCCTGTCAGTGGAGGAGAACATCGTCCTCGCCGGCATCACTGCGCCGAAGCGTTGGCCGCTCGGGCGCATCTACGAGATGTTTCCGCGGCTGAAGGAGCGGCGCAGCAACCGCGGCACCGAGCTCTCCGGCGGCGAGCAGCAGATGCTGGCGATCGCACGGGCACTCGTGCGCGATCCCAAGATCGTGCTGCTGGACGAGCCGTTCGAGGGGCTTGCGCCGGTGATCGTCCACGATCTCGTCAAGGCCTGCCGCGAGCTCGCGGCCGCCGGCCAGACCATCGTGCTGGTCGAACAGAATCTGGCGGCAACGCTGGCGCTGGCGACGCGGATCTACATCATCAATAACGGCCACATCGTGCACGAAGGTCCGGCGCAGGAACTCAAGGCCCAGCCGGAACTGCTGCAACGCTATCTTGGCGTCTAGGGCGTCTACCCATAAACTCGGGGTGTCTGCTTTCGAGGAGCGAGCGGACACGCGGCCCCACCCCGGAATGTCGACTGGTGCCCAAGGCGGACACCGGGTCGCCCGTAGAGGTGAGGTCTTGCCCAAGCCGGGAGAAGACACCATGAGCACGATCTGGCCGGAGATCCCCTTCGAGGCATGGCGCGAAAGCTGTTCTGCGCTTCATTTGTATTGCCAGGTTGTCGGCAAGTATCGGCTCGCGAGAACGCCGTGGGTCAACCATTCCTGGCACGCGACTTTCTACGTGAATGCACGCGGGCTCACGACTTCACTGGTTCCGGACGGATCTGGCATCGAGATCGTCTTCGATCTCTGCCGTCATGTCCTGATCGGAGAGGCGGCCGACGGCTGCAGGGCTGAAATGCCGCTCGGGCGAATGTCCGTCGCCGAATTTCACACCCGGTTCTGCGAACTGATAGGACATCTCGGCGGAATACCGGAATTCGACGGTCGGCCCAGCGAGGTCCCGAATCCGATCCCGTTCCGGGATGACCGCCAAATCAGGCCCTACGATGCGGACGCCGTGACGCGGTTCTTTCGAGCCCTCGTGGCGATCAACGGAGTCTTTCATCGGTTTCGGACAGGATTCACGGGGAAGGTCAGTCCGGTCCATCTCTTCTGGGGCAGCTTCGATCTCGCGGTGACGCGCTTCTCCGGTCGTCCCGCCCCGCTTCATCCGGGCGGCGTTCCGGGTTTGCCTGATGTCGTGACCCGCGAGGCCTATAGCGATGAGGTCTCCTCCGCCGGCTTCTGGCCGGGCGGAGGTGGTGCGGAGTTCGCGGCCTTCTATTCCTATGCCTATCCCACCCCGAACGGCTTCGCTGACGGACAGGTCATGCCGGAAGGCGCATACTTCGATAACAAGCTCGGCGAATATCTCCTGCCCTACGACCTCGTGCGAAAATCCAGCGAGCCTGAGGAGACGCTCATGGCGTTTCTGCAGAGCACCTATCGGGCGGCGGCTGATGCCGGAAGCTGGGATCGTGCCGCGCTCGAATGTCCGATTGGCTCCCCCCTTCGACCCCGCCCGCTGAACAAACGATGATGAAGGTCGAGGAAAGTTCGCTGGCAGGTTGGTGGAGCGAAGCTGATCACGTCAGACGCCAAATCAGCCAGCAAGCGCCGCGATCATCCGCTTGGCATGCTCGGCGAGCACGGCCATGTCCTCCTTGCGCGTCTGCGCCGGCAGCAGCTCGATTCCGGCCCGGACCGGCATGACATGCATGTGCAGGTGAAGCACCACCTGCCCGCTGGCGGGCTCGCTGAACTGTTGCAGAATGATCCCTTCCGCGTCGAAGGCCTTCATCGCCGCGATCGCGACCCGCTTGGCGGTGCGGGCAACCGCGGCGAGATCGTCATCGGCGATGTCGAGAATGCCGCGCGCCGGCGCCCTCGGGATCACCAGCGTGTGCCCCGGTGAGCGCGGCATGATGTCGAGGAAGGCGAAGCTGCGGTCGTCCCTGAACACCTCGAAACAGGGAATTTCGCCGCGCAGGATCTTTGCGAAGACGTTCTGATCGTCATAGGCCGTCATGGATGCCTCCCTTCGCCACGCGGCGCGATCAAACGCGCTCCTTTCCGTTGACGCAAGCAAGTCCGCCGATCTATCCACGATGCCAAGGCAGGATGGTTCCATTGGCGACAGATTCCAGACACAGCATCGAGAGCGCGCGACGCGCGCTTGCGGCACGGCTGCAAGCGGCGGGCATCGAGGAGCCCGGCCTCGATGCACGCCTGCTCGTCGGCGCGGCCGTGGAGCTCGATCTCACCGCCATGGTGACGCAGGCGGCGCGACGACTGACACCTGACGAGGCTGCGCGGCTGGAAGGCTATGCGCAGCGCAGGCTCGCGCATGAGCCGGTCGCCCGCATTTTCGGAGCGCGGGAATTCTGGGGCTTGCCGTTCCGGCTGTCCGAGGCAACGCTGGTGCCGCGGCCGGACACTGAAACCGTGGTCGAGCTGGCGCTCGAGATTTTTCGCGAGTTCAGGGTTTCGGGGGGGCGCCCGCGAATCGCCGATATCGGCACCGGATCCGGCGCCATCCTGCTCGCTTTGCTGCACGAGATTCCCGAGGCGTTCGGCGTCGGCACCGATGTCAGCCTGACCGCGCTCAACACCGCACGCGATAATGCGGCCACACTCGGCCTGTCCGGCCGCGCCGCCTTCGTCGCCTGCTCTTATGCGGCGGCGCTTCAAGGCCCGTTCGACCTCATCGTGTCGAACCCGCCCTATATTCCCTCAGCTGAAATTCCGAAATTGAGCATCGAGGTGCGCGAGCACGATCCGCATCTGGCGCTCGATGGCGGCAATGACGGCTATGATGCCTACCGCATCCTGATCCCGCAGGCGGCCGAGCGTCTCGCCGCAGGCGGGGCGCTGATCGTCGAGGCCGGCCAGGGCCAGGCCCGGAATATTGAAACCTTGATGGGGGCCGCCGCGTTATCGGTGGACAGGCCACCCAAGGCCGACCTTGGAGGCATTCTCCGAGCCGTATCGGCCCGAAAAATGCCCCCATAAAAGCCCGATTGGCCTGTAAAAAGCTCTTGGAATATCCCTTGGGAACGACTACGTTCCGCTCAACACATCGGTGCCGGCCCCGTACACCTACGGGCGAAAGCCGGGGCTCTCGGGCGAGAGCGTTACTGATTATAGGTTCCAAGCCGCAGGTCCTGTTGAGCGCGATGGCCAGTGGAGCTGCGCTGCTCTCCGACCGCAACGTGAACGAAAGCCAGATATTGCGCTTGAAGACTTACGCAACAAAGCTGGGCTTGTTTCGGCAGGCGATATGAATGGGTTCGCTGGCGATGGATGCTGGCGAGTGGGGAACGCGTCTTTGTTGAACGCGACGGTCGACGAACATCGGCAGGGTTCGATCCGCTCTTGCGCGCGGTGCGCGCGAGACATGTGAACCGCTGTCAGCAAGTCACTCCTAGCAATCAGTAATGCGTGCAACCTTTAGGGCTGGAATTAAAGGCAGGACATGAGAAACGGTCAGAACAAGCAGCGGATGCGCAACCGCAACAACAATAACAACAACAACAACCGGCGCGGCCAGAACCCGATGACCCGGGTCTACGAGTCCAACGGACCCGACATCAAGATCCGCGGCACGGCCTCGCACATCGCCGAGAAATATCTCCAGCTCGCGCGCGACGCGCGGTCCTCCGGCGACCCCGTTGCAGCCGAGAACTACTACCAGCATGCCGAGCATTATTTCCGCCTGATCGCGGCGGCCCAGGAACAGTTCCGCCAGAACCAGCAGCAGCCGCGCGGCGACGAGCCGATCAGCACCAGCGACGATAGCGAGGACGACGGCGAGAATTTCTCGAATTTCGGCCAGGAGCCGGGCTTCGTCCCGCAGCCGCAACAGCAGCAGCCTTACATGCGCGAGGGCCAGCGCGATCATCACCAGCGTGATCACCAGAGCCGCGACAGCCAGCAGCCCTATCAGCGCGACAACCAGCAGCCGCGCGAGCACCGCGAACGCGACCATCGTCCGCAGCCGCAATATCAACCGCAGCCGCAACCTGCGAACCAGCCGCAGCCCGTCATCGCCGATGCCGGCAGCGTCGACCGCCTGCCCTCCTTCATCACCGGCGCACAGCCGCAAGCGAATGTCGGCGCCAATGCCGGCCAGGGCGGCTTTGAGGGCGGCGGTGGCGAACGCTATCCGCGCCGCCGGCGCCGGCCGCACGGCCCGCGCCCCGAGCGCGAGGCAGCGCCCGCCGGTTCGAGCGACGATCTCGCGCCCGGCGAGTAAGCCTTTTCTGATTTTCTGATCTGCAATCGTCCCGGCCTCGCGCCGGGACGATTGTTTGAGAACAGTCGGTGGCGGTGTTGCACCTCTCCCGCTTGCGGGAGAGGCGTAGGCCGCCTCCGGCGGCCGTTCTCAGAAACGCCGAGGCAGAGCCTCGGCTATGGCAAAGCGCCGGGTGAGGGCTCTCTCCTCTCGGGGAATCTCTCTGCGGAGGCACCCTCTCCCCAGCCCTCTCCCGCAAGCGGGAGAGGGAGCGCACCGTGGTCCCGGCGACGCTTGTGCCTTAGCTCCGCGTGACCGTGGTCGAGGACGGCACCAGCACCGGCTTGGTCAGTGCGGGAATGAGGCGCGCGCGTTCGTGCTTGGCGGGGATCGCGCGGTAGACCTGCTTGGTGGCCTCGACGATGTGCACCCCGGCAAAGGGCAGCGACAGCGCCGCGCCGGCACGCTCCCACATCTGCGCCGATTTCAGCACCCAGCCGCCGGCATAGGGCGGCATGAACAGCGCCTCGCCCCAGGCGGTCGGCGTGAACCAGGTCTGGCGCAGCAGCTCGGTGATCTGCGAGCGCGAATAGGGCCGGCCGTGGCCGAACGGCGTGTTGTCGGTGCGGGTCCACACTCCCCGCCGGTTCGGGATCACCGCGATGACGCGCCCCGAAGGCGACAGCACCCGCCACACCTCGCGCAGCAGCGCAGCCGGATCGTCCGACATCTCCAGCGCGTGGATCAGCAGGATGCGGTCGACCGCGGCGTCGGGAAGCGGCAGCGTGAATTCATCCACCAGCGAGGCCAGCGCCGGCCGTCCCGTCGGCCATTTCAGCACGCCCTGGGCCGCCGGCATGAAGGCGATGCAGCGCTCGGCATCCTCGCGAAACAACCCGAGATAGGGCGTCGGATAGCCGATGCCAAGCACGCGCTGGCCGTCGGCATTCGGCCAGCGCTCCCTGATGCCGCGATTGATCATTTGCCGCGCCACGATCCCGAGGCGGCGGGAATAGAATTCGCGAAGATCGACGACATCGATGCTCATGACGGCAATGTAACATGCACAAGGGCACTGCTGCGCGCGGAATATTGCATTGCCTGCGCAACGTTAACGCCATATTTGTCTGGCGGGGCTGAGCGCGATGGAGATGTCATGGCCGCCGAAATTCGTACTTTCAACTGTTTAAACGACAATTTCGGTTATTTGATCCACGATGTGGAAACCAAGGCAACCGCGTCGATCGATGCGCCGGAGGCCGGTCCCATCCTTGCGGCGCTGGAGCGCGAGGGCTGGCAGCTCACCGACATCCTGATCACCCATCATCATGGCGATCATGTCGGCGGCGTCGCCGAACTCAAGCAGAAATACAATTGCCGCGTCGTCGCGCCGCACGACAAGACGACGAAGATTGCGAACGTCGATCTGCGCGTTGCCAATGCCGACGTGGTCAAGGTCGGTAATCTGCTCGCGCGCGTCGTCGAGACGCCGGGCCACACGCTCGACCACATCTCCTACGTGTTCGACAATGAGAAGACGGTGTTCGCCGCCGACACGCTGTTCTCGATCGGCTGCGGCCGCGTGTTCGAGGGCACCTATCCGATGATGTGGGACTCGCTGTTGAAGCTCCGCGCCCTGCCCGACGACTTCAAGCTCTATTGCGGCCACGAATACACGGCGTCCAACGTCAAATTCGCACTCACCGTCGAGCCTGATAACGCGGCGCTCCAGGCGCGCGCGGCGGAGGTGGCGAAGCTGCGGGCCGAGAACAAGCCGACGATTCCCTCACTGCTTGGTGACGAGAAGCGAGCAAACGTGTTCCTGCGGGCTGATGCGCCCGAGGTCGCAGCCAAGCTACACATGAAGGGCGCGGATGCCGCCGCGGTGTTCGGCGAGCTGCGCGAGCGCAAAAACAAGTCCTGAACAAACAAGTCCTGACGGGGATCGATGCCGACCGCAGCCGAGATCATCGCACGCCTCGAACTCCGCCCGCACCCCGAGGGCGGGCACTATCGCGAGACCTTTCGCGACCAGAGCACGGATGCCAACGGCCGTTCGCGCTCGACGCTCATCTATTTCCTGCTCGCGCGCGGCGAACGCTCGCACTGGCACCGCATCGATGCGGTCGAGACCTGGCATTACTACGCCGGCGGCCCCTTGATGCTGCGCATCGCCCATGACGGCTGTTCCCAGCACGAGGTACGGCTCGGCACCGACCTGCTCGGCGGCGAGCGTCCGCAGGCGATCGTGCCGGCGAATGCCTGGCAGATGGCGGAGACCACGGGCGAGTGGACGCTGGTCGGCTGCACTGTTGCGCCCGCATTCGAGTTCGCCAAGTTCGAGCTGGCGCCGAAGGGCTGGGAGCCGTAGCTCGACGCTGTCGTTCCGAGGCGGCGCGCAAGCGGCGAACTCGAAATGACAATCACCTTTTCCGCAGCACCATGTCCTTCGCCGCGATCAACCCGCCGCCGGCGATCAGGATCGCAGCGATGGCGATGTTGGCGCTGGCCTTTGCAAACCCGGCGGCGATGAGGAAGCCGGTCGAGAGCAGCGGCGTCGCGTAGGAGGCGGCGCCGAGCACGCGGATGTCGCCGCGCTTCATGCCGATGTCCCAGGCGTAGAAGGCGGCGCCGACGGGGCCGATGCCGAGCCCGATCACGGCGAGCCATTGCAGCGCGGTCTCCGGCCACACCGTGGTTTCCAGCACACCATGCATCAGCGCGGCGAGCCCGGATGTGGCGAGGCAGAAGCCGGCGACCGCATCGGTCGGCACCGCCTTGAGCCGGCGCGACAGCACCGAATAGGTCGCCCAGACGAAGGCGGCGATGAAGGCCGCAATCAATCCCGGCACCGCCCCCGGCGCAAAACCGCTGGTGTTGCCGGCGAACAGCAGCACGGTGCCGACGAGGCCGAGCACGGCGCCGATGATGTGGTGTAAGGCGAGCCGCTCGCCGGGCAGGAAGGACGAGAACAGCACGATCAAGAGCGGCCACATGTAGTTCAGAAGGCCAGCTTCTGCGGGCGGCGCAAAGCGCAGCGCGAGGAAATACAGCGCGTGATAGCCGAACAGGCCGCCAACGCCGACAACCCACACGACCAGCGGCTGGCGCAGGCTTTTTGCGGCATCGCCGCGGCCGATCCAGGTCAAGAGACCGACGAGACCGCCGATCGCAAAGGTCATCGCGGCGAGCTGGAACGCCGGGATCTTTCCGGTCGCGACCGTCATCACGGACAGCAGCGACCACATCAGGATCGCGGTCAGTCCGATCAGTGTGGCTGTGCGGGGGCTCATCGATCAAAAGGCTCTGAGGACGTTTATGCCCGGCACGAGGCCGGGCATTTTCGTCTTCACTATCGCCTTGTCGGGCCCGAAGCTACAGGCTTTTGGATCAAAGGGCTGCGGCCAAATCAGGCCTGATACTGGCCGCCATTGATGGTCATGGTCGATCCCGTGATGAAGCCCGCCTCGTCGGCGGCGAGGAACACGACCGCGCGCGCGATCTCCTCGGGCTCGCCGAGCCGGCTGACCGGGATCTGCGGAATCACGTTCTTCTCCAGAACGTCCTTCGGCACCGCCTGCACCATTTCGGTGTTGATATAGCCTGGGCAGATCGCATTCACAGTGATGCCACCCTTGGCGTTCTCCAGCGCCAGCGCCTTGGTGAAGCCGATGTCGCCGGCCTTCGCCGCGGAATAGTTGACCTGACCGAACTGTCCCTTCTGGCCGTTGATCGACGAGATCGAGATGATGCGGCCGAACTTGCGCGAACGCATGCCCTCGATCACCTGGCGCGTCATGTTGAACAGCGAGCCGAGATTGGTGTTGATGACGGCGTTCCACTGTTCCAGCGTCATCTTGTGGAAGGCGGTGTCGCGGGTGATGCCGGCATTGTTGACGAGCACCTCGATCGGCCCGAGATCGGCCTCGACCTTCTTCACGCCTTCCGCGCAGGCATCGAAATTGCTGACATCCCATTTGTAGACGGCGATGCCGGTTTCGGCCTTGAACTTCTCCGCCGCGGCATCGTTGCCGGCGTAGCTCGCCGCGACCTTGTAGCCGGCCGCCTTCAGCGCCTTGCTGATCGCAGCCCCGATGCCCCGCGTACCACCCGTCACCAATGCAACACGTGCCATATCGTATTCCTTCCCTTGGACTCTTCGGACGTTTCTGAGTGATCGTTTTTAACGGTGGATTATGCGGCTGGTTTGACGGACATCAAGAACAAAACGCCCGGCGTTGAGCCGGGCGTTTGTATTTAGTCGAGGCTTGCGCAGTTGCGAAGAATATTTGATTTGCAACCGCCGCCTTTTTAGTCGCGTGCAACGCACTCAATCAGGTGTGCGGCGCACGCGTCAGTTTCTCGCCGGCGACGTTCAGTCGCGCGCCAGACACATCGCGATACCCATGCCGCCGCCGATGCACAACGTGGCGAGGCCCTTCTTCGCATCGCGCTTCTGCATCTCGTGCAGCAAGGTCACCAGCACGCGCGCGCCCGAGGCGCCGACGGGATGGCCGATCGCGATCGCGCCGCCGTTGACGTTGACCTTCGAGGTATCCCAGCCGAGGTCCTTATTCACGGCGCAGGCCTGCGCCGCGAAGGCCTCGTTGGCCTCGATCAGGTCGAGATCGCCGACGTTCCAGCCGGCCTTCTTCAGTGCGGCGCGCGAGGCCGGGATCGGGCCCGATCCCATGATCTTCGGATCGACGCCGGCCTGCGCCCACGACACGATGCGCGCGAGCGGCTTCTTGCCTTCCTTGGCCGCCTGCTTGGCGGTCATCAGCACCACGGCGGCAGCGCCGTCGTTGATGCCGGAGGCCGAGCCTGCGGTAACCGTGCCGTCCTTCTCGAAGGCGGGCTTGAGCTTGGCCATCGCATCGAGCGTTGCGCCATGGCGCGGATATTCGTCGTCGCTGACGACGACGTCGCCCTTGCGGGTCTTGATGGTGACGGGAACGATCTCGTCCTTGAACTTGCCGGCCTTCTGCGCGGCCTCGGCCTTCTGCTGCGAGGCAACGGCGAACTCGTCCTGCTGGGCGCGGGTGATCTGCCACTGCCGCGCGACGTTCTCGGCGGTGTTGCCCATGTGGTAGCCGTTGAAGGCATCCCACAGGCCGTCCTTGATCATGGTGTCGACCAATTCGAGGCCGCCCATCTTGACGCCGCCGCGCAGGTGCTGGGCGTGCGGAGCCATGCTCATGGATTCCTGGCCGCCGGCGACCACGATCTCCGAATCGCCGTTGAGCAGCGCCTGGTAGCCGAGCGCAACGGTGCGCAGGCCGGAGCCGCAAAGCTGGTTCACGCCCCAGGCCGGGCTTTCGACCGGAATGCCGGCTATGATCGAGGCTTGGCGGGCGGGGTTCTGGCCCTGGGCCGCGGTCAGGATCTGGCCCATGATGACTTCCGAGACCCGGCCGGGCTCGATGCCACCACGCTCCAGCGCGGCCTTGATGGCGACGGCGCCGAGGTCATGGGCGGGAAGGGTCGCGAACGCTCCGTTGAAGCTTCCGACCGGGGTGCGGGCGGCGCTGACGATGACGACATCGTCTGACATGGGCATCTCCTGGGGCTTGAGGTTTTCTAAAAAGGGGCAGGCGGGCGGTTGGGAAAAGGCCCGTCAGTCTCGTCAGGCATCCTGTTAACGTCGTTGAGGCATGTCAATCGGCCGACGACCGAATCCATACCGCAGCGCATTCAAAATAGCGTTCTTGGCGCTTTCGCAAGCATGTTTTTGCTGCCCGATTAACCGTGGCGCACAAAACGGTAGCGTGACCCCTTTGAAAATGCTTATTTTGTTGCGTTGCGTACTCTTCCCGCCCTGCGGCATAGCCGCCGGGTTCCCGTTCTCAGCGTTTTGCAAGTGAGAGCCCATGGCGAAATCAGACCAACCCACCACGATCAAGAAATACGCGAACCGCCGGCTCTATAACACCGGAACGAGCACCTACGTGACGCTGGAAGACCTCGCCGCCATGGTCAAGGACGGCGAAGATTTCCTGGTCTACGACGCCAAGACCGGCGACGACATCACCCGCTCCGTGCTGGCCCAGATCATCTTCGAGCAGGAGAACAAGGCCGGCCAGAACCTGTTGCCGACCACCTTCCTGCGCCAGCTGATCCGCTTCTACGGCGACAGCATGCAGATGGTGGTGCCGAAATATCTGGAGCAGTCGATCGCGACGCTGACCCAGGAGCAGGAGAAATTCCGCAAGCAGATCGCCAACACGCTGTCCGGCACGCCGTTCGCGCCGCTGGAGGAGCAGGTCCGCCGCAACATGGAGCTGTTCCAACAGACCTTCTCGATGTTCAAGCCGTTCGCCGCGCCCCGCCCGGCAGCGAGCCCCGAGCCGGAGCCCGATGCGAGCGCCGAGGCGCCCAAGGACAGCAACATCGACGACCTGCGCCAGCAGATGAAGGAAATGCAGGAGCGCCTCGAACAGATGTCGAAGAAGGACGAGTAGCCCTTCGTTCGCGCCGGCGCGTCCGCCTCCGGCGGACGCGCGAATTGCCACTTGATCCCGGCAGCGCCGCTTGCGCGCTGCTGTCCCCCGGCCGAGGCCGGAGCCGCCATGTCTGACCGCACCACGCACTGGCAGAGCGTCTACGCCACCAAGGGCGAGACCGAGGTCAGCTGGTTTCAGGCCAGCCCAACGATCTCCCTCGAAATGATTCGCGCGGCCGCTCCGGACCATGACGCGGCCATCATCGATATCGGCGGCGGGGCCTCGCGGCTGGTCGATGCGCTGCTGCGGGACGGATATCGCGATCTCGCTGTGCTGGATCTTTCCGCCGACGCGCTTGATGCGACCAAGAAGCGGATCGGCGCCGCCGCTTCAACGGTCGACTGGATCGTCGCCGATGCCACGACGTGGCGGCCAATGAAGACCTACGATGTCTGGCACGATCGCGCGGCGTTTCACTTCCTGACCGACCCGCACGACAGGGCTGCTTATGTCGAGCGCCTGCGGACGGCGGTCAAACCAGAAGGGCATGTCATCATCGCGACGTTTGCGCCTGATGGTCCGGAGAAATGCAGCGGCCTGCCGGTGCAGCGGCACGACAGCGCGAGCCTTGCCGCAGAGCTCGGGCCGGAATTCGCGCTGGTCGAGACGCGCCGCGAGACGCATCACACGCCGTGGGATTCGACGCAGGCGTTTCAGTTCAGCCGGTTTCGGCGACTGGCTTAGCTCTGTCATGGCCGGGCTTGTCCCGGCCATCCACGCATCACGGCGAAGAAGAACGTGGATGCCCGGGACAAGCCCGGGGCATGACGGCGGAACGTCCAGATCAAGCCGCCAGCTTCACCGCATGCGCAAAGTCCCAATAGAGTTTTCGCGCCTTGGTATAGAGCGGACCCGGCTTCAGCTCGCGCTCGTCGATGCGGATCACCGGCGCGACTTTTGCAAAATTGCCGGTTGAAAAAATCTCGTCGGCGGCGAGGAAGTCGGCATAACGCAGTGTCTTCTCGACCACGGTGACGCCGTCGCCGCGAAGCAGGCTGATGACGCGCTGGCGCGTGATGCCGTTGAGGAAGGTGCCGTTCGGCACCGGCGTGAACACCACGCCGTCTTTGGCCATGAACACGTTGGAATTGCCGAACTCCGCGACGTTGCCGAGCATGTCGAGCATCAGTGCGTTCTGGAAGCCGCGCGCGGCGGCCTCTGCGAGCGCGCGCGAATTGTTCGGATAGAGACAGGCGGCCTTGGCTTCGACCGGCGCACATTCGGCGGTGGGCCTGCGGAACGGCGACAGCGTGATGGCGTTGCCGGCAGGCTTCGGCATCGGCGCTTCGTAGATGCACAGGCACCAATTGGTGGTCTCGGGGTCGAACAGCACGCCGCCGCCCGAGCCGTTCTGCGCCCAGTACATCGGACGCACATAGAGCTCGGCATTCGGTGCAAAGCGCGCGATGCCCTCGTTCGCGAGCGTGAGCCAGGTTCCGGCATCGACCACCGGCTTCAGGCCAAAGTTGATCGCGGATTGATTGGCGCGGGCGACGTGGCGGTCGAGATCGGGCGCGACGCCCTCGAAAGCGCGCGCGCCGTCGAACACGACCGAGCCGAGCCAGGCCGCATGCGTGCGCGGGCCCATGATCGGCACATTGCCGTCGTGCCATTTGCCCTCGAAGAAGGTCCAGCTCGGCGAATATTCGATCGGCTTCTTGATCTCGGCCATGACCGGCCTCCCCTGGAAATGTTCCGGCACTATTGTCCCAATTTCTAAACGATTTGCTGCGGGATTTGGATACCCTCCAGGGGAGGGTAAGACTGAGCAAATCCGCTATAGTACGCGCACGTCACGGAGTGTCCCATGCCGCTCGATCCGCTCGCAAAGCGTTTGTTGACCATGATGGCTGCGGCCGGGTCCCAAGCACGGAGCCGGCCGAGCGTCGAGGCGCGGCGGCAGTCGCTGGCGAAGCTGATGCAATTCGTGCGCGCTGACGCGCCTGACGTGACGGCGTCAGATGGCACGCTGCCCGGCCCCGGCGGAGCGCTGTCCTATCGGCTTTATTCACCCCCAAGCGCCGGCGAGCACGCGCCGGGCTTCGTGTTCTTTCATGGCGGCGGCCTCGTCGCCGGCAGCATTGCCACGCATGACCGCATCGCCGCGGCGCTGGCGCATGCAACCGGCTGCCGCCTCGTCTCGATCGACTACCGGCTCGCGCCCGAACATCAATTCCCGGCCGCCGTGGACGATGCGATCGCCGCAACCGAATGGGTCGCGCGCGAAGCGGCTTCGCTCGGCATCGACGCCGAACGGCTGGTGGTCGGCGGCGATTCCGCCGGCGCCACGTTGGCTGCGATCGTGTGCCAGGAAGCCGCGCAAAGCGCCGGCCTTTCCATCGTCGCGCAATGCCTGATCTGCCCGGTGCTGGATTTCGAGGAGACCTCGCCCTCGCGCGAGGAATTCGCCGAGGGCCATCTGATCGACCGCGTCACGATCGAGGCCGATCTCGCCGACTATCTGCCCGAGGGCCTGGACGCCGCCGATCCCCGCATCTCGCCGCTGCGCGCGACACGGCTCGCGGGCCTGCCGACGGCGATCATCCACACCGCCGAGTTCGATCCGATGCGCGACGAGGGCAATGCCTATGCCCGCAAGCTGCTCGCCGCGGGCGTCGCGGTCGAGCACGTCTGCCATGACGGCATGGTCCACAACTTCCACGCCATGGGCGCGATCCTGCCACAGGCCCAGCTCGTGCTGTCGCAGATCGGCGAGCAGGTCAGGCGGGCGGTGGAGAAATAAAAGCGCGACTCACACGCGCGCGCCAATCACCGCCCTGGCTGCCACTACATATTCCGGCCAGTGCGCGTCCGCATACCGTTCCGCCTGCCGCGCGCAGTTGATATCGGGCGCATGGGCGGCGGCGATCGTGCGAGCAAAGCGCTCTTCGGCGACCGTCACGTCCCCGGGCTCGGACGACGGGGCGGCGGCGACCGCGGCCGGAGCAACAGCAAGCCCCGCCAGACCCGTGAGCAAAATGCGGCGTGACGTGTTCATGTCTGTCGTCCTTCCATTGTCCGGCCGCACTCTGGCCGGCGAGTGTGTCAATGCGATCACGGCAGGGTAACCGCGCACATCCGCCTCGTCCACCGCTTGCGGATAGCGCTTGACCGCGCGAATGATCACGTTCCATCTAGAACACGATTCCGTCATCAGAGCGCCACGCGCCGGATTGTCACGTGTCCCATTCTCGCCGATCATACCGTCCGGCCTTGCCCGTCGTGATCGGGCTGCTTGGCCTGACGATCTCGGCAGGCGCTGCCTTCGCCGCCGATGACGACGAGGACAAACCCGCAAAGCCCGCCATCCCGAACATCTACCTCGATCTCCGCACCATCTATGCGGCGATCCCCGCAGGCACGCTCGGGCTCGGCTTCGGCAACACGTCCTTGTCGGCCGCGTTCGAAGCGCTGGCAGCACAACGCGGCACGACGCTGCCGAACGGCTTGCCGGCGGCGAAAGCCATTGCCGTCGACCTGCCGCTGACCGTCGACGTGACCGACCGCGTCTCGCTCTATGGCGGCGTGTCGGGCTCGACCACCGACATCGGCGGCGGCTGGTCGTCGTTCGACATCACGAGCTGGAACATCGGCGTGCAGGCCGACCTCTATCAGCAGAACGGCGGGAAGATCCCGACCATCACGCTGCAATCGACCCTGACGCAGTCGGTGCCGAACGAGCAGGGCATGACGAACTCGTTCAACAACATCCTGGAATTCGACTACGCGCTCGACGAGGACGAGACGCGAGGCTGGCTCGCGGGCGTGCAGTACACTCACACCGACATCGCCAGCCAGTTGGCCAGGATCAAGCCGAACACGATCCTCTATGCCGGTGGCTATTACCAATGGCCGAGCAACTGGAAGTTCACCGGGCGGCTCGGCGTGCAGTCGTTCGGCGGCGCGCAGCTCGCTGGCCGGACCTTGGCGGAGTCCTTCACCCAGCCGATCCTGCGCCTCGACCTCGACCGCATGGACGACAACGACAACCGCCTGTTCGGCATCACCGCGCAGATCGCGTGGATGCCAAAGCCGGCCTATCAGCTGACCTTGCGCACGCCACTCTACGCCGTGCGAAACTGACTGCGGCCATAGCGGATTTTGGATAAAGCGCGCCGCCCGTCAACCGATCGTTAATCCTCATCCCAAAACTTCTATTCCGTTACATCGCCGCAAGGAACCTTGCGCGACACTAGGCCGGCTTGTCGCATCGTATTCGCGTTGGAGGCTGCGAATGTCCCGCTTGGTCTCGGAACGGACGTTCCTTGCCGGGAAGATTTTCTTCAATTTCGGCCAGTCCTCGATCGATTGCGTCGTGCGCCGGCTGACCGAGGAGGCCGCGACGCTCGAGATGGAGAGCGGCCTCGGCGTGCCCGACCGTTTCCAACTCAGGCTCGCGGGCCGCGAGATCCTGGCCTGCCGCGTGATCTGGCGATCCGACCGCCAGGTCGGAGTCGCATTCGAGCGGCCTGGCAGCGAGCACCCGACCGGCGAGGAGCGGGAGCGCTCGTCCGACGCGCTGATGCGCGGCCAGATGCTGGCACTGCGCGCCGCGCTCGATCATGTGCCGACCGGCATCGTGCTGCTCGACTCCCATCTCCGGGCGCGCCTGATCAACCAGTCGTTTCGCCAGATGTGGCGCCTGCCCGACGAGGTCGCCGACAGCAATCCCTCCATCCTCACGCTGCTTCATCACGGCCGCGACACCGGCGCCTATGAGGTGCCCGACCCTGAGCTCGATGCCCTGGTGGCGGAGCGCGTCCGGGTGATCGAGGCGGGCGATCCGACGCCGATCGATCTGCGCCGCACCAACGGCGATGTGGTGCGCGTCCAGGTCACGCCGTTGCCCGATGGGGGACGTATGCTGACCTATACGCCCGTCACCGACATCGTGCGCGCCTCGGACGAACTGAAGCTGCTGAGGGATGCGCTGGAGAACGTCCAGGACGGCGTCCTCCTTCTCGACTCCGACCTGCACGCCACCTTCATGAACCGGCGCATGCGGCGATTCTGGGAGGTCAGCGAAGACGAGGCCGCAAGCCGGCCTGCCTATTCGTCGCTGGTGCGACGCCTGCACCGCGCCAGCGCACCCAATCTGCCAACGAACGAGCTTGCGAAATTTCCGGCAAGACGCGTCGAGGAGGTCAAGGCCGGCGATCACGTGCGCGACCTGCAGACGCCTGACGGAAGGCGCATCAGGGCCCATTGCACCACGATGTTGAACGGCGGGCGCATGCTGACCTATGTCGACATCACCGATCTGACGCAAAAAGCCGCGATGCTGGAGACGCTCGCCACCACCGATCCGCTCACCGGCCTCTACAACCGCCGTCACTTCCTCGACAACCTCGATGCGGAATGGAGCCGCTTCCAGCGCTACTATCGCGCCGTCTCGGTGCTGATGCTCGATATCGACCACTTCAAATCGGTCAACGATCGCTACGGCCATGCGGTGGGCGATGCCGCGATCAAGGCGGTCGCGGCCGCCTGCCTCGACGGCAAGCGGAAGTCGGACATCGTCGGCCGTCTCGGCGGCGAGGAATTCGCCGTGCTGCTGCCCGAGACCAGCCTGTCGCGGGCGAGGACTGTCGCCGAGCGCATCCGCAAGCGCGTGATGAGCACGCAGGTTCTCGCCGGCGAGATTCAATTCGGTCTCACCGTGAGCATCGGCATCGCGGAGGCCACCGTCAGCATGTCCGGCATCGACGCCCTGATGGGCGCCGCGGATCATGCGCTCTATCAGGCCAAGGCCGAAGGCCGCAATCGCTGCATCGCCTTCGCACCGCCGCCGCCTGCGAGCAAGGCGGCGGAGTGATCGAACGAAGCGGCTTTTAGTCCGGCACCGGCACGTCGAAGGTGTTGAGCGTGACCGAGACCATGCAATAGACGCCGACGAGATAGGACAGCTCGGCCGCGCCGTGCTCGCCGAACTCCTTCACCGCCGCCCGGTAGGTCAGCTCCGGCAGCACGCCGCCGCTGACCAGCGCCGAGGCCATGTCATAGGCGACCGCTTCCTGCTTGGTGAGATCGACCGGCCGCTGGCCAGCGACGATGGTCGCGAGCTTCTCGTCGGAGAGGCCGCGCTGCTCGGCGACCAGCACATGGGCGTAGAGCTCGTAGCCGGAGCGGAAATGCGAGCCGGTGACGAGGATAGCGACCTCGCGCACCGGCGCCGGCAGCAGCGGGTTCGACGCAACCGCCTTGACCAGCTCCCACACCGGCCCACCAAAGCGCGGCTCGCGAATCCAGGGATTCCATGGCCCGAGCAGCGCGCCGTCGTCGCGCATGTTCACGAAGCCCTTGAAGTGGTCCTTGATGCCCGCTCGCATGTCGTCATAGAGCGGCTTCTGTTCGGCGGTCAGATCCTTGGGATCGAGAATGGGAAGGCGCACGGCAGGATCTCCTCGTTGAGAAGCGCCGAGGCTCGCGCGCGTGCGCCTGCATGGCAAGTGAAGTTGCCGTGACGACCGTGCGATTCGAAAAGTGGCGTTGAAGCACCAGCGCGTGCTCAAAACTCCAGCGGCGCGTTGTCGACGACCTCCTTCATCACGAAGAAGGTGCGGGTCTGGCGCACGCCGGGCAGCGCGATGAGCTGCTCGCCATGGATGCGGTTGAAGTCCTCCATGTCGCCGACGCGAATCTTGAGGAAGTAGTCGAAGTCGCCGGCGACGAGATGGCAGTCGAGCACAAATTTCAGCTTGGCGATCGCCTGCTCGAAAGTCGCAAAGCTCTCCGGCGTCGAGCGGTCGAGCACGACGCCGACCATCACCAGCGTGCCCTTCGCCACCTTCTTCGGCGCCACCATGGCCCGGACGGTCGCGATGAAGCCGCCCTCGAACAGCCGCTGGGTGCGGCGATGGCAGGTGGCGGGGCTGATCGCCACGGTTTCAGCCAGCTCCGCATTGCTGAGCCGGCCGTTATTCTGAAGCAATCTCAAGATCTTAAGGTCAGTGCGATCGAGCCGGGCGGCCATGGAAGAAGCTTCCGCATCTATGGTATAATTCGGAAGGAATATGCCGTGAAGCCGCCATCCTCGCAAGATAGCGCGCAATATGGGCGCAATATTCGAGAGCACATTTTCCCGGGTTGATGCTAGCGACGTCCCCAGACCTCAACGCCAATCGGGATATCCCATGAAGCTCGACAAATTTCCGCGCTACCCGCTGACCTTCGGCCCGACGCCCATCGAGAAGCTGGAGCGGCTGTCAAAGCATCTGGGCGGCAAGGTCGAGATCTATGCCAAGCGTGAGGACTGCAATTCCGGCCTTGCCTATGGCGGCAACAAGCTGCGCAAGCTCGAATACATCATCCCCGATGCGATCGCCTCAAACGCCGACACGCTGGTGTCGATCGGCGGCGTGCAATCGAACCACACCCGCATGATCGCGGCGGTCGCCGCCAAGATCGGCATGAAGTGCCGCCTGGTGCAGGAGGCCTGGGTGCCGCACGAGGATGCGGTCTATGACCGCGTCGGCAACATCATGCTCTCCCGCATCATGGGCGCCGATGTGCGCCTCGTCGACGACGGCTTCGACATCGGCATCCGCAAGAGCTGGGAGCAGGCGATCGAGGAAGTGAAGGCGGCGGGCGGCAAGCCCTACGCGATTCCCGCCGGCGCCTCCGTGCACAAGTTCGGCGGGCTCGGCTATGTCGGCTTCGCCGAGGAGGTCCGCAAGCAGGAGAAGGAGCTCGGCTTCAAGTTCGATTACATCATCGTCTGCACCGTCACCGGCTCGACCCATGCCGGCATGCTGGTCGGCTTCGCGGCGGACGGCCGTGCGCGCAAGGTGATCGGCATCGATGCGTCGTTCACGCCGGCACAGACCAAGGCCCAGGTGCTCGAGATCGCGCAGAACACCGCCAAGCTCGTCGAACTCGGCCAGGACCTCGTCGCCGACGACGTCGTGCTGATCGAGGACTACGCCTATCCCGCCTATGGTGTGCCATCGGACGAGACCAAGGACGCGATCCGCCTCACCGCGCGTCTGGAAGGCATGATCACCGACCCCGTCTATGAGGGCAAGTCGATGCAGGGCCTGATCGACCTGGTGCAGAAGGACCATTTCGAGAAGGGCGCGAAGATCCTGTACGCGCATCTCGGCGGCGCACCGGCGCTGAACGGCTATGCTTATGCGTTCCGGAACGGGTGAGTAGACCGGCGTCTCGCCTCCCCCTCCGCTGTCGTCCCCGCGAACGCGGGGACCCATAGCCACAGGGAGATGTGTGGCGTGAGCTGGCAACCGCGAGTCATCGTCAAACCGCTTCCTGTGGTTATGGGTCCCGGATCTGCGCTTCGCTTGTCCGGGACGACAGCGGAGATAACGGCGGCGCCCCTACCGCGTCCTGATGATCTGCAACAGCTCTTCGCCATAATGCTCGAGCTTCTTGTCGCCGATACCAGGCACATTGCGCAATTCGTCGAGCGTCGTCGGCCAGGCGCGGACGATGCCGTCGATGGTGGCATCGTGCAGCACGACATAGGCCGGCACACCGCGCTCGCGCGCGACGTCTGAGCGCCAGGAGCGCAGCCGCGCGCGCAATTCGGGATCGACGTCGCCTTGCGGCGCGTTTGCGGCCGGGGCGAGATCGCCGCGGCGGGATTTGGAGCGGCTGGCGCGGACACGCGTGCCGGGCGCTTCCTCGCGCAGCCAGACCTCGGTCTCACCACGCAGCACGCCGCGCGAAGAGTCCGTCAGCTTCAGCGCGCCATAGGCTTCGCTGTCGCTCTGCAAATGGCCCATCGCCACCAGCTGCCGCAACACTGTGCGCCACTGCTTCTCGTTGAGCTCGCGCCCGATGCCGAACACCGACAATTTGTCGTGGCCGAACTGCGTCACCTTCTCGGTCAAGCGGCCGATCAGCACGTCGATCAGGTGCATCGCGCCGAAACGCTGGCCGGTGCGATAGGCGCAGGACAGCAGCTTCTGCGCCAGCACCTTGCCGTCGCGCATCTTCGGCGGCGTCAGGCAGTTGTCGCAGTTGCCGCAAGTCTCGCCCATGACGATCTCGCCGAAATAGCCGAGCAGCCGTTTGCGGCGGCAGTGTGCGGTCTCGGCGAGACCGACCAGTGCGTCGAGCTTGCGGATCGAGACCCGCTTGAAATCGTCGGAGCCGCTGGACTCGTCGATCATGCGGCGCTGCTGCACGATGTCCGAGAGCCCATAGGCCATCCACGCGGCCGACGGCTTGCCGTCGCGGCCGGCACGACCGGTTTCCTGGTAATAGGCCTCGATGCTCTTGGGCAGGTCGAGATGGGCGACGAAACGCACGTCGGGCTTGTCGATGCCCATGCCGAAGGCGACGGTCGCGACGATGACGATGCCGTCCTCGTTGAGGAAGCGGTCCTGGTTGCGCGAGCGCACGCTTCCGTCGAGACCGGCATGATAGGGCAGCGCGGGAATGCCGGCATCGTCGAGTGCGGCGGCGACCTCCTCGACGCGGTTGCGCGACAGGCAATAGACCACGCCGGCATCGCCGGCATGTCGCTCCCGGATGAAGTCCTTGAGCTGCGACACCGCGTTGCGCTTGTCGACGATCTCGTAGCGGATGTTCGGCCGGTCGAAGCTCGAGACGAATTGCGGCGCGTCCGTGAGCTGAAGCCGCTCGACGATCTCCTTGCGCGTCAGCTCATCGGCGGTCGCAGTCAGCGCGATCCGCGGCACCTCGGGAAAGCGCTCGGCGATGATGGAGAGGCCGACATATTCGGGGCGGAAGTCGTGCCCCCATTGCGAGACGCAATGCGCCTCATCGATCGCGAACAGCGCCACCTTCGCCTGCGCCAGCAGCGACAGGCAGCGCGGCGTCACCAGCCGTTCCGGCGCGACATAGAGCAGGTCGAGATCGCCCGCGATCAGCCGCCGCTCGATGTCGGACGCCTCCTGGAACGACAGCGACGAATTCAGCGCCGCAGCGTTGACGCCGGCTTCGATCAGGCCGGCGACCTGGTCGCGCATCAGCGCAATCAACGGCGAGACCACGATGCCGCAGCCCTCGCGTAGCAGTGATGGGAGCTGGTAGCACAGCGACTTGCCGCCGCCGGTCGGCATCAGCACGAGGCAATTGCCGCCGTCGGTAACGTGCCGAATGATCTCGCCCTGTGCGCCGCGGAACCCCGGCAGGCCGAACACCGAATGCAGCACCGACAGCGCGTCACGGCCGGTGGCCGGCGCAGGCAGCGGAGCGGTGGAGGATGTGGACATGGTGCTGGAGCGATGCTTTGGGATTTGTCACAAGGCCAGTCGCATGCTGGCGCGGGCATGGCAAGACTGTTTGCGGGGCTTGCACCGTTGCGCGCGAGCTTCGCCCGCGCTGAGGGGGTTGAGCTGAGGTGAAAAACTACGCCCCGATCCTTCGCAATGCCTCGGCGACGGTCACGATCGGCATGCTGCGCTTCCCCGCCGCCTCCAGCGCGTGGCGCATCAGGTGCGGCGTGCAGCCATAGGGGCTGGGGGCATCGACGACGTCATGGCTGTAGAAGATCAGCCATCCGCCGCTCGCGATGGCTTCGTCGAAATAGCGATCTACTCCGGCCGCATCGATCTCGTAGTTGACCAAGGGCGAAGCGCGCAGGAACTGGAGGTCGATGACGTCGCTGTTGACGCCGGGCAGGATGCCGCGCGCCGAGCGGAACGCTTTGGCGAGCTGGGGCTTCCGCCAAATCGAGGCGATGCCATAAGGGTAGGCAAAGTTCTCCAACACGATCGAAGAATCGATGCCGCGGAAATGACTGCGGTTGCGCTCGATCTCGCGGGCCATCGCGGCCTCGTCGAGATCGGCCGAGCTCTGGTGCGAGAAGGTGTGGCAGGCGATCTCGTGGCCGGCGCGGTGCAGCCGCACGATGGCGTCATTCGACAGGCCATGCCAATGGTCCGACGGACGGTCGATCAGGCTGCCGGCGATGTAATATGTGCCGCGGCCGCCATGCGCTTCGAGGAGCGAAGCGCCCTCGCCTGCGGCGCTGTCGGGAGCGTCATCGAAGGTGAAGCTCACCATCGGCGCATGCGCGGGCAGGCGGTGCGGCGCGGCGCGGAAATGCCGGGCCAGCCGATTGCTCACGCGTCCCTGGAGTGCCGACCACACGACCGCATTTCCCGTTTGCCCCGATTCGCTCAATCAAACATTCGTGCGCGGCCCGAGGCAAGCTTCACACTTCGTTAGTCCTAACGGAACCCGCCGCCCCGATCTAGCGCGGCACGACCGACGCGTCGGCATCCGCGCCGAGATATTGCAGCCAGTTGCGGAAAAGCACCGCCGCCGCGCTGCCGGCCGCGATATCCGTGCGCAGATTCAGCGCGGGCAGCTCGTTGGTCAGCGCCGGATGACGCTGGTGCTTCGCCTGCTTCTCGAAGCGGAGGAGCTTTTCCTCCGTGGCTGCGTCAAAATAGCTCACCGGCAGGTGCGGATAGGTCTCGCGCTCACGGGCGAGATAGCGGCCGATGTCGCGCAGATATTCGCGCTGGAGCGACAACGCATCGTACTCCGGATGGCCCTGGAAGAACACGAAGCGGCTGGCATATTGCCGGACGAAGACGTCGACGCCGGCCTGAAGCGAACGTGTCAGCACCTGATAGCCGGCCTCGTCGAGATCGCTCTCGGCGATCTCGTTCAGGCGCGAATGCGAGACTTTCAGCGGCGCGGGCGCCGCGCGGGTCAGGGCATCGTCCGTCACGGCTTCGCAGTCGAAGATGCCGTGACATTTGGCCGGCAGGCGCCGCCGTTCGATACGGTCGAGATGCAGCACCGCCGCATGCGCGGCGAGGCACGACCAGATCGTGGAGCGCGTGTTGAGCTTGGCCCAGTCGATCAGGTCGGTGAGATCCCGCCAATACGGCTCCTGGTCGAGCTCGGGTGCGACCGGCTCGGCTCCGGTCACGATCAGGCCGTCGAATCTGTGCCGCCTGAGATCCGCGAGATCGGAATATTCGCTCTCGACATGCCACTTCGCTTCCGGCGAGCGTTTTACGGACGGCAGCGAAAAGCAGTGGAAGCGGATGCGGTGCGCGCCGGCCGCGGCCTGAAGCAGCTTCATGAACTGCCGCTCGGTCGCCTTCAGCGCCGTATCAGGCATGTTGTTGATCAGACCGATGGTGAGCTCGCCATGGTCGCGCGCGAGATCACGCTCCGCCGGCACCAGCGCCGGACTCGTTATACCTTGATCCCTGTCGATCAAGATCGTCATCGGAGCCGTCCGCCTACTCCGCAGCCTGGAGGCGCGCCGACGGACAGGCCTTTGCCAGCGCCTGGTCGATATCCTCGATGATGTCGGCGGAATGCTCGATGCCGATCGAGAGGCGGATCGTCTCCGGCAGCACGCCGGCGGCGCGCTGCTGCTCGGCCGACATCTGCCGGTGCGTGGTCGAGGCCGGATGGCAGGCCAGCGACTTGGCATCGCCGATATTGACGAGGCGCGTGATCAGCCTCAAGGCATCGTAGAAGGTCTTGCCGGCTTCCATGCCGCCCTTGATGCCGAAGGTGAACAGCGACGAAGCCTGACCGCTGAGGTACCTCTCGACGAGCGGAAAATACGGGCTGTCCGGGAAGCCGGTGTAATTCACCCAGGCCACGCGCGAGTCACCGCGCAGGAATTCGGCGACCTTGCGGGCGTTCTCGACATGGCGCTCCATGCGCAGCGCCACGGTCTCGATGCCCTGGAGCAGCAGGAAGGCGTTGAACGGCGACAGCACCGAGCCCATGGTGCGCTGATAGACGCTGCGCGCGCGCTCGATATAGGCGGTCCGGCCGAAGCGCTCGGCATAGACGAGGCCGTGATAGGACGCGTCCGGCTTGTTGTAGGCCGGGAAGCGGTCGGCGTGCTTGGCCCAGGGAAAGTTTCCGGAATCGACTATGGCGCCGCCAAGCGTGGTGCCGTGGCCGCCCAGAAACTTGGTCAGCGAATGCACGGCGATATCGGCGCCGTAATCGAACGGCTTGAGCAGGATCGGGGTGGCGACCGTGTTGTCGACGATCAGCGGCACGCCGTGGGCATGCGCAATCTTGGCCAGCGCCTCGATGTCGCAGACGTTGCCAGCGGGGTTGCCGATGGTCTCGGCGAACACGGCGCGGGTGTTCTCGTCGATCAGCTTTGCGATCGCGTCGGGCTTGTCGCTCTCGGCGAAACGGCCGGCGATGCCCTGCCGCGGCAGGATGTGCGAGAGCAGCGTGTGCGTGGTGCCGTAGAGCTGCGGCACGGAAACAATATTGCCGCCGTGATCGCCGACATTGACGAAGGCGAAATGCAGCGCGGCCTGGCCGGTCGCAACCGCAAGCGCGCCGACGCCGCCTTCGAGCTGGGCGATGCGCTTCTCCAGCACCGCGCTGGTCGGATTGGCGATACGGCTGTAACGGAAACCTTCGGCCTCGAGATTGAAGAGCGCAGCGCCATGATCGGCGCTGTCGAAGGCATAGGCTGCGGTCTGGTAGATCGGCACCGCAACTGCGTGCGTGGTGGCTTCGGGCTCGTAACCGGCGTGAATAGCGATCGTCTCGTTTCGCATCGTGCCACCTCCGCGTGGAGCGGGCCGCACTTATTGGCCTGTATGAGGCATGTGCGTTGTCCGCCGTCCCTCTGTTAGAGGCGGGTGGTAAAGCGGACAATAATTCGCATAGAGATCGAGGAAGTAACCCTAACAGCTGTTGGTGAATTGGCTAAAATTCGAGTTAATTTGGCTTAATGAATCGCAGCGCGCCGCCGCAGCTTGCCCAGCGCCGCTTCTCTTTCTCATTGCGGGCCGAGGTGCGTCATCCTGTGCAGCCGAGCGCTTCGAACGCTCTCACAGATCTCAACGCCTGTGCTTCGTCCGAGATCGAATCGCTGCCTCCCGAAGCGATTCGGAATGATCGAATCGACAGACAGATCTCGTCTCTTTCGCAGCACTACAGGTTGACGCTCTCACGCTCGACGCGGTGTCCGTGCAAATTGAGACGCGCGAAGACGCATCATGCGCCTCCCCCGTGTTACTACGGAACTCAACGATACAGACGCGCGCTGAGCCTATTTTTATAGGGACTCTCGCGCATCGCAGAAACGATCTGCAACGCGCGGACATGCATGTTCGCGTCGCGATCAACCGTTGCGTAAGTTTCGATGGCCTAGGTTGGCGCATCGTTTTTCGTTCGAGGATGCGTTTGCTTGACCTTTGCTACCGGGAATGCTCGTCGCCTGTTATCCCGCTTTGCTTCTGACCGCCGCGGCAACATCGCCATCATCTTTGCGCTAGCGCTGTTGCCACTGTTGTCCTTCGTCGGCGCCGCCGTCGACTACTCCCTCGCCGCGCGAGCCAAGGTGAAGCTGGCGGCTGCGCTCGACACCGCCGTGCTGGTCGCCACCGCCAAGAGCGAGATCACGAAGAGCACATCGACCGCGAAGAACGACGCCTTGAACGTCTTCAACGGGCAAATGTCCGCACTCGGCATGACCGCGAGCTCGGTGACCATCGATGTGACCGACAGCGTCACCAAACGCACCGCCTCGGGCACCGCAACGACCAACCTGACGACCTATTTCATGGGCATCGTGGGCTACAAGACCCTCGTCGTCTCGGCGACTTCGACCGCGGCGGCTTCGCTGCCTGCCTACATCGACTTCTACGTGCTGCTCGACAACTCGCCGTCGCAGGGGCTGGGCGCCACCACGAGCGACATGACGGCCCTGCAGAACGCGACCTCCGACAGCTGCGCCTTCGCCTGCCATGACATTTATACATCGAGCTCGAAGAAGACGCTCCAGACCTCGAGCTATTACTCGATCGCGAAGAAGCTCGGAATCAAGATGCGGATCGACCTGGTGCGCGACGCGACGCAGTCGCTGACCGACACCGCCACCGCCAGCCAGCTCGTCAGCAACCAGTACCGGATGGCGGTCTACACCATGGGCAGCGACTGCAGCTCCATCGGCCTGACCACGATCTCGGCGCTCACCTCGAGCCTCTCGTCGGTCAAGACGGCGGTTTCCGGCGTCGACCTGATGACGATCCCCTACACCAACTACAACAACGACATATGCACCGATTTCGACGGGACCCTGTCGTCGATGAACGGCGCGATTCCGACGCCCGGCGACGGCTCTTCATCCTCGCCGCAGAAATGGCTGTTCTTCGTCTCCGACGGCGTGGCCGATTACTATTATCCGTCGAATTGCAGCCAGACCGTGATCTCATCGTCGGGCCGATGCCAGGAGCCGCTGACGACGACGATCTGCGACACCATCAAGGCGCGCGGCGTCAAGATCGCCGTGCTCTACACCACCTATCTCGCGATCACCAACAACAGCTGGTACAACACCTACATTGCGCCATGGCGCAGCTCGATCGCGACCAAGATGCAGTCCTGCGCGACGTCGGGCTATTATTACGAAGTCTCCAGCGATTCGAGCATCACCGACGCGCTGAATGCGCTGTTTCAGAAGGCGATTGCCGTCTCGCATCTGACGAACTAGCCGCGCGCTTTCCCGATCACGCCCGCGACGTCGCGGCGTCCGGTGGCGCGCGGGCTGCGCGGCGCCAGGCCGGCGCGGTTGATCGCGGAGATCAAGCGGATTACCCGCTCGCGCTGCGCTCAGCGATGCCCTCTTAGGTCCTCTCTCCTGACCCATATTGTGGTTGAACATAACAGTGAATTACCGCTAAGATTGCGGCATTGCGACCGGCTTTTTTTGACGCAGCCATTTTGCCAGCGACATTATCGGAGCAATTGCCATGCTCACGGGATTCGACAGCGGATACGACCAACAACCATTTCGCGATCTATGCGCCGACTACCCTGGCGCCGAGGCCTACGATCCGCATGATTTCCGGATCGAGTGGGGCCCGATCTTTCACCGCGGCCGCCTCGACGGATCGGCGCGCGTGCTCGTCGTCGGTCAGGATCCGGCCCAGCACGAAACCATCGTACGCAGGATCCTGGTCGGCACTGCAGGCCGCCGGACCCAGGGTTTCCTCGCGAAGCTCGGCATCACGCAGAGCTACGTGATGGTGAACACCTTCCTGTACAGCGTCTACGGACAGAGTGGCGGCAGCAAGCACAAGAACGAGCCGGGCATTGTCGGCTATCGCAACAAATGGCTTAAGGCCGTGCTGGCGTCCGGCAACATCGAGGCCGCAGTCTCGCTCGGTGGCCTCGCGGACGAAGCCTGGAAAGCCTGGCTCAAGACGTCCGATGGCGCGGCCTACAAGACCCTCGCCTATCAGCACATTCCGCACCCGACCTGGCCGGAAAGCTCGGCGCACGATGCCGCCACCCAGGCCGCGAACACCAAGATCATGCTGACCAAGTGGAACGCCGCGCTCGCGGCTCTCGTGCCGCAGGTCGGGCATCCCGATGTGCCGACGACGCTCGTGCCCTATGGCGACGCCTTCAAGCCGGCCGAGCTCGTCGACATCATCGCGAAGGATCTACCCGCCGGCCTGCCGGCCTGGATGCGCGGTGATGCGGCATGGGCGGTGCGCCAGGGCACTGACGCGGCGACCAAGCGACGCACCATCACGATCACCATCCCCGACGGAGTGATCCCATGAGCCCGGCCGCTAATCCGAAGCGATGGGCCTTGACCGGACGGATCGTGACGATGGCGGCCGACGGCGACGTCATCAAGAGCGGGACGATCTTCATCGAGGACAGCCGCATCGCCGCGGTCGTGCCCAAGGGACAGCCGGCCCCGGCGGGCTTCGAGACGGTCGCTCCGGTCGCGACCGGCGGCACCATCTATCCCGGCCTGATCGAGCTGCACAATCATCTGAGCTACAACATCCTGCCGCTGTGGCGGGTGCCGCAGCTCTACGGCAATCGCGACCAGTGGCAGAACGCAAAATCCTACAAGACCTCCGTGACCGGCCCCATGAGCGCAATCGCGCTGGCCGATGACGGCTCGCTGCTGCCGGCTCTGGTCCGCTACGTCGAAGCCAAATGCCTGGTCGCGGGCACCACGACGAGCCAGGGGATCACGCTGTCGAACTGGAGCGGCACGATCCACAAGTACTACAAGGGCGCGCTGCGCGCCGCCGAGATCGGCAGTCCTCCGGACCTTCCACGGGCGCACTCGAAGATACCCGATATCGACGCCGACGATTGGGCGAAGTTCGACAACGAGCTGAAATCGTCGGCCTGCTTCCTGCTGCATCTCAGCGAAGGCATCGATGCCAAGGCCCACAGCCACTTCCTGGCCTTGCGCAACGGTTCGGGCGATTGGGCGATCGAACCGTCGCTGGCCGGCATTCATTGCACCGCGCTCGATGCGACCGATTTCGGAACGATGGCACATCACGAGGCCAAGGTGGTCTGGTCTCCGCTGAGCAATCTGCTGCTGTACGGGAAGACGACCGATGTCGCCGCCGCACGCGCAGCCGGCCTCACCATTGCGCTCGGCTCGGACTGGTCGCCATCCGGCAGCAAGAACCTTTTGGGTGAGCTGAAAGCGGCGAAGGTCGTCTCGGCGCATTTCAATCTCGGCTTCAGCGATTACGACATCGTCTCGATGGCGACGCGCAATCCGGCAACGATCCTGAAATGGGATGCCAAGCTCGGGACGATCGCCCAGGGCAAGTTCGCCGATCTGCTGGTCGTCAAGGGCGTCACCGGCGATCCCTACGGCCATCTGATCAAGTCGCGCGAGCAGGATGTCGTGCTGGTGGTGATCGGCGGACGGCCGCACTATGGAACGAAGAGCGTCATGCAAAAGGCGGGCGGAAGCGGCGAAGCGATCAAGATCGGCAGCAGCGCGCGGGTGATCGACTTCACCTCGCCCGACCAGGATCCGGGGATCGAGAACATCACGCTGGCGGAGGCGACGAACCGCCTGACCGCCGCGCTCGGCAATCTCGGCACGCTGCAACCGCACAGCCTTGCGATGTCGGCGGCGATCGCCGGCGGAACGGTGACGCGCACCGGATGGCGTCTCGCGCTGGACGAGCAGTTCGGCAACAATGTCCAGCTGCGGCCGCGGCTCGTCTATAACGGCATCCGGACCGGTCCCGATCTGTTGGCCTCCGCTGCGGCGGCGCCCGAGCCGCTGCATCCGATCAAGCTGGATGGCCTCACGGTGGCGGGCGATCCCGCCTTCCTGGACACGCTGACGAGCGAGTCGAATCTTCCGCCGGGAATCGCAACGGCAATCGCGGCATTCTACTAGGCCGCGATCGCCGCCCCATATTTGCGACCTTTACACCGGTGGTGGATTGAGCCGCGCAAAGCCTTCCTGGATGCGATAGGGGTAATAAGGATAGGGCGGCATCACGGCGTTGACCTCGTCGAGCCGCTTGATCTGATCCGCGCTCAGCGACCAGCCGACCGCCCCCAGATTGTCGCGCAGCTGCGCCTCGTCGCGCGCGCCGATGATCACGGAGGAGACCGTGGGACGCGAGAGCAACCAGGCGATCGCGACCTGCGCTACGGTGCGACCAGTCTCTGCGGCAATCGCGTCCAGCACGTCGACGACGGCATACAGACGCTCCTCGTCCACGGGCGGCCCGAACTGTGCGGTGGCGTGCAGGCGGCTCGCTTCCGGCAGCGGCTGGCCGCGCCGGATCTTTCCGGTGAGCCGGCCCCAGCCGAGCGGGCTCCAGACCAGCGCGCCAACACCCTGGTCGCGCGCGAGCGGCATCAGCTCCCACTCATAGTCGCGGCCGAGCAGCGAGTAATAGACCTGGTGCGCGACATAGCGCGGCCAGCCGTGGCGGTCGGCGATGGCGAGCGACTTCATCAGCTGCCAGCCCGCGAAATTCGAGACGCCGACATAGCGCAGCTTGCCGGCGCGCACGAGTGTGTCGAGCGTGGACAGCACCTCCTCGATCGGCGTGAACGCGTCGAAGGCATGGAGTTGAAGCAGGTCGATATGCTCCGTGCCAAGCCGGCGCAATGCCGCGTCGACCGAGGCAAGCAGCCGCTGCCGCGACGAGCCGGCATCGAGCGGGCCCTCGCCCATCGGCATGCTCATCTTGGTCGAGATCAGCACTTTGTCGCGACGACCCTTGATCGCGGCCCCGAGGATCTCCTCGGAGGCACCATTCGAATAGACGTCGGCGCTGTCGAACAGATTGACGCCGGCATCGAGGCAGATGTCGACCAGCCTGCGGGCTTCCTCCACGCCGCTGCGGCCCCAGGCCGAGAACAGGGGTCCCTGGCCACCGAACGTGCCGGTGCCGAAGCTGAGGACGGGGACCTTGAGCCCGGACGCGCCGAGATTGCGGTATTCCATGATCGCGCTCCTATTCCGCCGGGCACGCCACGACGGCGACCTGCCGGCGGTCGAGCTGGAGGCTCCACAGCGCGAGCACGAGGCCGATCGCGGTTATGCCGGCCGCGACCAGCGGCAGGGCGGAGAGGCCGAGCCCGCGATCAATGGTGACACCGCCGGCCCAGGCGCCGAGCGCGTTGCCGAGATTGAACGCGGCGATGTTGAGGCTGGAGGCCAGCGTGCGGCCGCTGGGCCCAGCCGCCTCCAGCACGCGCAGCTGCAGCGGCGCGACGGTTGCGAAGGCTGCAATGCCCAGCAGCAGGATCAGCGCGATGGCAGCGATCTTGACCGACAGCACGGCGGCCAAACCGAGCAACACGATCGCGAGCGCGGCGATCGTGCCGATCAGCGCACGCGGAAGGCCACGATCGGCAAGCTTGCCGCCGGCGACATTGCCGATCGCAAGGCCAACACCGAACACCAGCAGGATCGGCGAGACTGCGGCCTCCGAGAAGCCGGTGAAGCGCGTCAGGATCGGCTGGATATAGGTGAAGACGACGAACAGCCCGGCGAAGCCGAACACGGTCATGGCAAGGCCAAGCAGCACCTGCGGACGGCCGAGCACCGCGACCTCTTCCGCGAGCGAGATCGGCTTGTCGCCCTTGCCGACATGACCGGGCACCAGCGCAGCCACCACGGCAAACGCAATCACGCCGATCACCGTCACCGCCCAGAACGCCGCGCGCCAGCCGAGCATCAGGCCGAACCAGGCGCCGAAGGGCACGCCCAGCAGTGTCGCGACTGTCAGGCCGATGAACATGGTCGCGATGGCGGATGCGCGCTTGTCCTCGGCCACCAGGCCGGTCGCCACCACCGAGCCGACGCCAAAGAACGTGCCGTGCGCGAGCGAGGTCAGCACACGCGCGGCCATCAGCAGTTCGTAGTTCGGCGCCAGCGCGCAGGCCGCGTTGCCGAGCGTGAAGATCGCCATCAGCGCCAGCAGCACGGTTTTCCGCGGCAATTTGCGCGTCGCCAGGGTGAGGACTGGCGCCCCCACGAATACGCCGAGCGCATAGCCGGAGATCAGGAGGCCCGCGACCGGCACAGAGACATGCATGTCGGCGGCAACCTGCAGCAAGAGACCCATGATGATGAATTCGGTGGTGCCGATACCGAAGGCACCGGCGGTGAGCGCGAGGACGGCGGGAGGCATGCGTGGCTCCAATGGATGAGACGAGCCACGCAGATAGCGGCACCGCGGCAAAACCATTAGAATGTCCGCAATCCAATCATTTGTGACGTGAATTCAACATGGCCCGTTTCGACACCAACCGCTCCGCCGAGATGGAGGTCTTCGTCCGCGTGGTCGATCTCGGCGGATTCACCCAGGCCGCACGAAAACTGCGCCTGACGCCCTCGGGCGTCAGCAAGCTGATCTCTCGGCTGGAAACACGACTCGGCTCGCGGCTCGTCAACCGCACGACGCGCAAGCTCACGCTGACGGAAGAAGGCCGGGCCTTTTACGAGCGCGCCGTGCGCATCCTCGCCGAGATGGAGGAGGCGGAGCGCGAGGCGGCTTCGGGCGCTGCGCCGCGCGGCCGGTTGACGGTCAACTGCAACATCCCGTTCGGCATGCTGCATGTGATGCCGCTGCTCCCGCGCTTCCTCGAGCAGCACCCCGAGGTCACGCTCGATCTCGTGCTGACCGATACGCTAATCGACCTGATGCAGGAGCGCGCCGACGTCGCCATCCGCGCCGGGCCGCTGCGGGCCTCGCGCCTCGTCGCGCGAAAGCTCGGCACCAGCCGCATGGTCGTGGTCGGCGCGCCGAATTATCTCGCTCGCGCAGGCACGCCGAAGACGCCGGCCGATCTTGCCGATCACCGCGGCATCGGCTGGACCTTCCCGCGCTCGATCCGCGCCTGGCCATTCAAGCGCGGCGACCACACCGAGGAAATCGTGCCGCCGCCAGTCGCGCGCGCCAGCGACGGCGAAGCCGCGCGTCGGCTCTGTCTCGGCGGCGTGGGACTGGCCCGCCTCGCCCTCTTCCACATCGGCCCCGACATCGAAGCCGGACGTCTTGTCCCAGTTCTCCAAAACTACAATCCCGGCGATCGCGAAGACATCCACGCCGTCTATGTCGGCCACACCGCCCCCCTGCCCGCCCGCGTCCGCGCGTTCATCGATTTTCTGGCCGCGCATGTGCGGGTGCCGGATCCCGCGCTGAAGCGCGCGGGAGACGGGAGGTGGAAGGTGGCCTAAGGACGCTGGGCTGGTCGCGAGGCAGCCGTACGACCTGGCTATTCGCCTTCCGGCATTGCGATGACCGAGACCGCCTGAAGGACATTCTCCGGGCCACCCTTCGGAGGCCAGACGCTGGTGGAAAAGGCGGCGCTGCGCAGCGACGCGCGCTGCGCGAGGCTTTCGAAACCCCAGATATGGGTGATCCGGGGTGGTCCATCGAGCGCGTACATGTTGATCACCAAATGCGCCGTGTAGTCCCGCGCCGGCGCGATCGCAGCCTCCCATCCCGCAAGCGTCGGCGGCAGTCCGCCCGGCTTCAGCTTGTAAGTGCGGAATTCGTAGACATCGCCGTAAGCCCCCGGCTGCACCGGCGGCAGGAAGGGAAAGCGCTGGTAGCTATCCATCTCCAACGCCGTGATCAGCCGCCCGGCGTTGAACGGATTGGCGCTCAACAACGCGCGGCGCCGTTCTTGATCCAGCGCATCTCGCGCTTCGAAGCTGCGCAGGATCAACAGGCGCCCAAGCGTAGCGAATTCCGTTCGCCAGCAGCCCAACAGCGTGCCGCTGGCGTCGGGCGCCGTGACCCAATCCCGTGCGGCCTTGGCGACTTCCGATGTCCCGAGCATCGGGCAGGCAAGGGATGTGAGTTCGTAGAATTCGCTCATGTTTCAATGCTCCTATCGAAGGGGGCGGGAAGACCCGCCCCCTGCAGCGTTAGATCGCAGGATGAAGATTGCGGACGGGGCTCACGTCTTCAAGGACCGAGGCAACCTCGAGCACCGTCGATTCCGCCAGCCACGACGAGACGATCTGCACGCCGATCGGAAGACCGTCACGGCTCGTTCCAAATCGCATCGAGAGAGCGGGCATTCCTGTCAGGCTGAACGGTGATGTGGCGCTCATCACGTGGAACGGCGAGACTGTCACGCCATCGACCACGACGTCGTTGAGACCATGCTTGGTCGCCGGGAACGGTGTCACCGGACATAGCAGCACATCGTAGCGCTGGAAGCATTCGGCAAAGGTGTCGCGAAGGCGCTCTATGGCCTGCTCGGCGGCGACGAAATCGGCGATCGGCGTATCAGGTGCATCAAGGACCAATTTGGCGTGCCTGAAGATCTCGGCCTCGTGGCCGGCGGTGACCTTCTCGAACTCGGCTTGGCTTTCCATCTGCTGGAGCTGCCAGAGGACGCTGTTGGCATCGGTCTGCTCCACCACTGGCAACCGGACCTGTTCGACCTGGTAGCCGGCATTGGTCAGTGCACGCGCCGCTGCCTTCACCGTCGCCACGACCTCGGGATCGATTGGCCCGAAGAAGCCTGGAGAGGCCATCCAGCCCACGCGAAGCTTACGGGTCGACGTTGTGCCCACCCCTGTGTCGAGGCTGGGCGAGCTGATGGAGAAGCCGTCGGCGCCGTCGGGCCCGGCCATCAAGGAATAAGCCAGTGCAACATCGCGAACCGACCGCGCCATCGGACCGATGTGCCAGAAGCGTCGCGGCACCCGTGGCCAGTGACCTGTCATCGGCATTCGGCCATGCGTGGCCTTAAAACCAACGATACCGGTATGTGCTGCCGGGCCACGCAATGAGATCGAGAGATCGCTGCCCACACCGAGTGGCGACATGCCCGCTGCGATGGCGGCCGATTCACCGCCGCTCGATCCGCCCGGCGTGTAGTCGAGATTCCAGGGGTTGTTGGTCTGGCCCGTCAGGAGATTGTCGGTTTCGATCGAATAGGAAAATTCGGGAGGGTTCGTCTTTGCGATGAGGATGGCGCCGGCGGCCTTTAACCTCGCCACAACGGTGGCATCGGTGTCAGGCACGCGCCCTCTAAAAATCGGCGAACCGCGCTGTGTCAGCACACCCGCCGTGTCGATTCCGTCCTTGACGGTGAACGGAACACCATGGAGAGGGCCGAGCTGAGCGCCTGACATCACTGCCGCCTCGGCCTTTCCAGCGCTTTCCATCGCGCTATCGGCCAGCGCGACAATTGCGTTCAGCTTGGGATTGACCGCCGCGATGCGGTCGAGGTGCGCCTGCATGACCTCGACGGGCGAAAGCTCCCGTTGAGCGATCAGCTGGGCGATGCGGGTGGCGTCCATTTTCACGATATTGTTGGTCATGTTATCCTACCTGTCATTTGGTAGGCTGGACATGTTCCTCGCATTTTCGGACTTCAATCCCTACCTGTCATTTGGTAGGGACACGATGAGGTGATCGAGATGACCGAAAATGCGAGGGAGGCGATCCTGGCCGCAGCGCGCAGGACGGCCCAGGCCCACGGATATGGCGGGTTGAACTTCCGCGACATCGGAGCCGAGGTCGGCATCAAGGCTGCGAGCATCTACCACCACTTCCCGGGCAAGGCCGAGCTGGGTGCGGCGGTGGCGAGACGCTACTGGGAGGATACGGCGGCGAACCTCGAAGCTCTTTCAAAAGCGAACGGAGATCCAAGAAAGGCGCTCCGGGCCTATCCGGGACTTTTTCGTCGATCGCTGGAGCAGGACAATCGCATGTGCCTCTGTAGCTTCATGGCGGCCGAATATGACGATCTGCCGGACGCGGTGAAAACCGAGGTGCAGGCTTTTGCCGATGTCAACGTGGCGTGGCTGACCAGGATGCTCGCCGCGGCCGCAGTTCCCGCCAGCAAGCGTGAAGCAAGGGCGCGCGCGATCTACGCGGCCGTTGCCGGCGCGCAGCTGATGGCGCGGAGCCGCGCAGATCTGAAGTTGTTCGATGCGCTGATCGAAAGCTATCGCGGATCCGGCTTGATCCCGACTTGAAAGCCATTGGCGGAGAGAGTGTCAGTCACCCCCCTTGAATTGGAGAACGTGCTCGCCTTTCGGACGAGCAGTTCATCGCCCTTTCGGCTGATTTCGAGCGCGGGTGCCTGGTATGGCGTTGAGACAACGACGCGCTGACCGGGCGCCAGTACTGTCACAAAGCGGATCGGCGTTCCCGCTTCACCCTGTGCGAGAGTCGTGACGACGCGGAATCCATCGGGCTCGACCGTGTAGTAGGCGACGCCGGATACATCGCCGAGATTGATGCTCAGGCCCTCGATCGGCCGCAGGCCGTTAGCGTGTGCGGCCGCGAGTGAGAAGGTGACGGCGGCTGCGAGAAGTGAGCTGCGCACTGACATAGGAACCTCCGTTGGCTTCGGCGGCGGGCGGGGCGCCCGTCTGGCTGATCGCGGCGGAAACGCGGTTTCCGCAAAGCTCTCGCAATCTGGTCTTCACGACTTTTCCGGTCGCCCCGTGCGGAAGCTCGTCGACGAACAGAACATCGTCCGGCATCCACCACTTCGCGATCTTGCCCTCGTAAAAGGTCAGGAGATCTTGCGCCTTGAGCCTCGATCCCTGGCGTCGGACCGCAAGCACGAGCGGGCGTTCGTCCCATTTTGGATGCGCAATACCAATCACCGCCGCTTCGACGATTTCGGGGTGGGCCATCGTAAGGTTTTCGAGTTCGATCGACGATATCCGTTCGCCTCCGGACTTGATGACGCCCTTCGAACGATCCGCAATCTGCATGTAACCGTCGCTGTCGACCGTGGCGACATCACCCGTGAAAAGCCAGCTGTCGGCACGCTCGCTTTCCGGCATCCTGTAATAAGCGCGGGCAATCCCGGGCCCCCGAACCACGAGGTCGCCAACTGCCTTGCCATCGTGGGGGAATTTTCTGTTTTTGCCGTCGCGAATGCCGATTTCGACACCGAAGAGCGCACGTCCTTGTTTGACCTGGCGAGACCGCCGTTCAGCTCTCGACGAGGTTATGTGCTTGCGCAGCGGCTTCGAGATCGTCGCAAGCGGGCTGGTCTCCAGCATGCCCCCGTCATGCAGAACTTCTACTCCGTATTCGTCCTGCAGCGTTTCCATCAGGGAGGCCGGATATGCCGTGCCACCAATCAGCGCGCGATTGAGCATCGTCGGCTTCACGCCGGCGCCTTGCAGGTATCGAACATAGCCCAGCCAGACCGTCGGCACGCCGCCGGCGAAAGTCACCCCGTGGTCCTCGAACAACCTGTGCAGGCTCTCACCGTCGACGTTTTGTCCGGCCATCACGAGCTTCGAACCCGTCGCCGCTGCACAATACGGCATTCCCCAAGACATGACGTCAAACATCGGCGAGACAAGCGCGACCGTGTCATGCAGAGAAATGCGGCAAGCGTCCGGCAGCGCCGCAGCGCAGGAATGCAGCACGGCGCTGCGATGGCTATACAGCACACCCTTTGGGTTTCCTGTCGTTCCCGACGTATAGCAAAGTCCGCATGCCGTGTTCTCGTCGAATTCCGGCCATGCATAAACTTCCGAGCACCCGGAGAGAAATCCTTCATAGGAGGGGAAGCCTTTGGCTCCCACGATCTTCGCGTCGCCAGCATCGCCCAGATATATCCACGCTTCAACAGTCGGACATTGCGGTATCAGCGACTGTACGAGATCGATGAATGCCAGATCGAAGAATACAACCACGTCTTCGGCATGGTTGATGATGTATATGATCTGCTCCACGAACAGCCTTGGATTGATCGTGTGGCAAACGGCTCCCATTCCGGAAATGCCGAAGGATAGCTCCAGATGCCGACAGCTATTCCAGGCCAGGGTCGCCACGCGATCGCCCGGCTTGATGCCGATCGAGTCCAATGCATTTGCGAGCCGGGAGCTGCGCTCGAGAAGGTCGCCGTAGCTCGTGACGTGATCGGGCTTGTCGGGAGTTCGGGAGACGATCTCGACATCGGGAAAGGAACGCGCCGCGTGCATGAGAATGGACGACAGGAGCAAAGGAGTTTGCATCATCAAGCCAGGCATGGCGAATGGTCCTCGGTTTCAACGCTTTCGTTTCAGCCGCAAGCGGCCGTTCATGCGGGCAGGATATTGTCCGCACGGGCACCCATTCAGCGGGAGGTCTTCATCAGCCAGGACGACGTCTCGCCTGCCCTCTCGGGCGCCCGGCCTCCGAAAACTCGCCTTCGCGCGAGACCTGGAAGGATGACGAGCTTGAAGTGAACGACGAGCAGCCTGATCGCAAAGGACGTGAGGAGCCATATGACTGACAGGGGCATTTGTCTTCCAAACACGATTTGAATTCGATGCTGTGAATGAAGCTAGAGGCCCTGGAAGCCGGATGTCGTGAGCCGCCGGCGCCCTTTCGCCGGTACTGGCACGCGCCGTTCACGGCCACATCGCGCCGCCAACTCGGTCATCAGCTACTGGAACGAAAAAATGTTCTTCCAGTCGTTCTTCACGCTGATGATGGTCCAGTTTTTCTTCCTGGCCTCGCGTAGAGCGTCGGGGTCGCCGTGCTCAACTCGCTGTAGGTTGCGCCGACATTCAGGTATAGGCTGACGGGCGGTCCTCTTGGACCCAGAGCTTTTCAGCCTCGGAATAGGGGTCAGGCGGCTTCATTCCCTGGATGGTCCAGAAATCGATTGGCGTTTCGTCAATGTGGATCTCCCAGCGATAACCCCGCTCGCGCGTGAAGGAATTGAGCGCAGTGTTGACGCGCTCCAGCCACCACGCTCGCCGCTCGGGAGCAGTTGCGCGAGCAATCTGATCAATCCAGATCCTGACAAAATCGTTCGTTGCCTTTCCGCCGATAAAGAACGAGTTCCTTGGCAATTCGTGAAAGACAACGCTTGCATAGAACCGGGGCAGGCCGACATCCGCGTAGAGGTCCGTGATACGCGTCGCAAGCGCGCACTTGTCCTTGGCCGAGTACGCATTTTCCGGACAGTAGATATGCCACAGAGGCATTTGAGTTCTCCTCGCTAAGCTTTGGCGATATTCGTCCTGGCTTCTTCATTCCCTCGCGGGCCTATTCCCGGCACGGCGCGCCCGCCATCGTGCCGCCGCATGAGGACGGGTCGACGGCAGTCGCCGACCCGGAACGCTCCATCATGCGAGTGCTTCGAGATGCCCGAGGCCCAGACCGTCGACGACGGCCTTCTGGACGGGCGCGATGTCGGCATTGATCTTGTCGGCACCGAACGACGTGCCCACCACCGTCCGAGCGGCGCGACTGCCCTTCGCCTGGCCGACGAGCCTGGCAACGGCCTCGGCAATGTCGTGAGGCTTCGGAGCGTCCTTTCCCTGCAACATTGACGTGAAGGTCTTGTAAATGGCTTCGGGAATCTGGCCGACCTCGCCGTAGGACTTCGTGATGTCGCCGTCGGCAGGCCTCTGGATGCTCGCGTACAGGCTTGTCGGATAAGCGCCAGGCTGAACTTCCACCACGTCTACGCCGAGTTGGGAGACCTCCAACCGAATACTGTCGGTCAAAGCTTCGATCGCCATCTTGCTCGCGCCGTAGATGCCGACGAAGGGGAACGTCACCCGGCCGAGGACTGAGCCCATGTTGATAATGAGGCCTTCGCGCTCCCGGCGCATCGAAGGCAGCACTGCCCGCGTAACGCGGAGGAGCCCGATGACGTTGGTGTCGAAGATCGCCTTCGCCTGATCCGCCGTGAAGGCTTCGGTCACGCCGACCGATGCAATGCCGGCGTTGTTGACCAGCACGTTGATCTTGCCGGCCTCGGCAAGGATGGAAGCGATGGCGCGATCGACCGACACGCCATCGGTAACGTCGAGTTCTACGACGCCTATTTTCTGGCTTCGCAGCGCGTCGGCGTGGCTGCGATTGCGGCCGGCGATGTCGCGCATCGCGGCGAACACGCGATAGCCGTCGCGCGCCAGCCTTTCGGCGGTTTCGCGGCCGAAGCCGCTCGATGTGCCGGTGATGAGAATGGTGCTAGTCATGGTTTGGCTCCGGTGACGAGGGTTGCGGGTCATTGCGAGATGATCAGCCGGTATGGCTGGTCAGGAACTGGCGGAGTACCGCGACCGGGATGTCCGGGAACGAGCTTGAACAGACCTCGGGAGCGGCGCGTTGGGGTGATGAAGCCCTGGATGCGAGTCAGAAGGCGAATTCCAGGCTGGCGTGTGCAACTAACCTTCCCGTGGACGCAAACGAAACGCGGGTTTCCGTGAAGGCCGAAGCTTTGCCGAAGCGCAATACTTCCGCTCTTACATGATAGTCGTCGTTGACGGCTGGACGCAGGAAGTGAGTGTGCTGATACACGGTGCCTTTGGTGATGCGCCCCGTCGTGCCCACAGACAGTGACGCAACCGAGTCAATGGCCGCCATGATTGCCTGACCACACACCGCACCGCTTGACAATTTGAGCGCATCATTTTGCGGAAGCATCGCGGACACGATGCCCGGGTAGACCTTGAACTCTCGAAGGCCGAGCAGTTTCACCCAAGGCGCGAAGACATACTCGTACAGCTCGAGAACTGTGGCATCCGTCACTGGCAAACAATGAAGCGGAACCGGAATCCCGGGCCGCGCAACTCCCAAGGCAGGATCGGACTCGTTTTGCGTTGCCTGCTCGGTCACAAGCGCCCGGTCTCCCGTTAGCGTCTTTGTATTCTCAACCACTGTAATCATTGTTGTCTCCGATTCTCGTCAAAGCATGACTACGAGGATCGGAATCTAGGCGGCTGGACCTTAGGTGTCGTGAGGCGATCGCGCCCAATCGTCCGTACTGGCGCGCACCGCCTGGCGCGCCTCGCGGCAATGCCGACGCGATCTCGCGGGCGTGATTTGGCGTGACGCAGAGTTGAGCAGGAGGCGTCTTGGGCCACACTAGCTTGATCAACGGCTGCCCATGGTTTCGGCGCAGGCCGTTACAAAGCGTGCGATTAGGCTTAGCCAGACCCGCGGAGGCGATGGATGATGCACCCGAACGACGATTTTCTCAGCGCTCCAGAATTGGATTATGACGGTTTCCGAGCTGCAATGCGCGACGATTGGGGATGGTTTACTCCTGCTCACGAAACCAACATCTTCGCCAGCAAGGTGCGCACGCGGCGCGTCTTCGGATTTGCTGCAGTGGATCTCATCTGCAACGCTAGCCGTCTAGAGCGGACGGAATTGGACATTCGCCGCGATAATATGGAGTACTATTTCGTCACGGTTCAGGATACCGGCGAATCGACCATCATTCACAACGACCGGGTCGTAAATATCACTGCTGGCGATGTCATCCTGCTCGATTCCACAAGACCCGTGACATTCATCTCGCCGGCCCAGGACAGCGCGCAATGGCTTGGTTTGCAAGTGCCGCGCCAGAGCCTGGCGTCGCATCTCGGCTTCGAACCGCAAGGTGGCGCGTGCGGTCCTCGGCAGGCCCAAGCGTCGCGTCTACTCTGTCAACTCGCTCTTGACCTGGTCGGCAATGCAGAACCAGCTTTCGCGTCGACCGATAAATTTATGCATCTGGTGGTCTACGATCTCCTCGGCGCACTGTTTGCACCTCCCGCCCCGCTTGGCTCGCGCCACAACGACAAGCTGTTTATGCGCGTCTGCAGCATCATCAAGGACCGCTTTGCCGATCCGGACATTTCTCCGCGCGAGGTGGCTGCCGAGGCGGGAATTTCACTGCGCTATTTGCAGAAGCTGTTCACGGCCCGCGGGTCGACATGCGGTCACCACATCTGTTCGGCCCGTCTGGATCATGCAGCGCGTCTGATCGAACGCCGCGCGTTGATGAAGACAGGTCAGCCTCTCAGCGATATTGCCTACGCCTGCGGCTTTCGCGACTACACGCACTTTGCGCGCGGCTTCCGCCGGCGTTTCGGCACCGCGCCGGGCGCTGTCGGAGCAGGCGCCACCGGTAACGACAGCGCGCCGGTCCGCGCTGGATGCACGCCGCATTCGCTTCGGAGCCACACTCACCCCCCGGACGGCCCGTAAACTCAGCATTTAGCTGCTCAACACCGAGCCGCGGTTGCAGGCTCGAGTTCTGCCAGCGAGCGCAGTCAAGCGCGGATCTCGACCGAATTCGGAAAGGATCTCGCTTTCCAACGCCTGTCGCACCCGGAAGCAATCGGGGGGTTGACCGTCGAAAACAGAGATCCACCTTACATTTCGATGGGGACTGGCGGAGAGAGTGGGAACCTCCACCAAAAGCACCTGAAGACCAATAATCCCTTGTTTATCAGGCCTTAGCTGGATAGCAAGGTGTGGTTTTCGGGTATGGTTTGATGGCAGACACCAAGTATCTTCAGAAGAAGGGCAACACGTGGCGGGTGGTCGTAGAGATACCCAAGCCCCTTCGACAAGCCGCCAACGGCAAGCCTCGCTTTGTGAAGTCGCTGGGCACGGAAAGCCTCACGGAGGCGAACCGGCTTAAGCACAGCCACGTTGCTGAGTTTAAGCGCCGCATCAAGATGTATGAGAAGGGGCAAGCTGACCCGCTCGCCGCCGCGATTGGCGCGGCCATCGCCTTCCGTGAAGCGTTCGCGTCTTCCGACAACGAGTACCTTGCGCATGGCGATCAGGAGAGCTTTGCCGCCAGCGAACTGCTCGACGTGGTGAACCAAGAGGCTGAAGCGCTGTTGGAGGCCCAAGGCCCCGAAGCGGAGCGGTTGTTCCGCAGTCTCGCGACTGGCAAAGCGACGCTCATCCGCGACCACTATCCAACGTGGTTGACCATCTGCGAAGGCACGGAGCAAACCAAGGCGCAACACGAGGCCGCCATTAAGCGCTATCTCGTTTGGGCTGGCGAGTATACGTCCATCCAAGCCACCGACCGTCGCAAGGCGGGCGAATACGTTCAACTGCTGAGAGATGAGAAGTTAGCACCCAAGACGATCCAGAGGCACCTTTCGACGCTTTCGACCTTCTGGCGATGGCTAATGAGTAGCGGCCTTACCGACCCGAATAACCGCGACAATCCATGGCGGGAGCACGGCGTTGGCAAAAAGTCGCGCAAGGGCAAGACGGCTACCCGGAAGGGCCTCACCAACGAGAAGCTAGTGAAGCTCCTAAAGGGTCGATATCGCACCCCTCGCTACGCCAACGTGCTTGCAGACCTCACACGCCTTGCCCTGCTGCACGGAGCCCGGCTTGATGAGCTTTGCTCGCTCAAGAAGGTCGATGTTCATAAGCGCGCCGATGGCTATTGGTTCGTCATCAACGAAGGCAAGACCGAAGCCGCCGCGCGCGAAGTGCCTATCCACAATCTCGCTGTGCCCATCCTGAAGCGCCGCTTGAAGGGCAACGATGAGTATCTGTTCCCCGGACTGGTGCCGGGAGGTCCCGACGACAAGCGCTCTTGGAACGTCAGCAAAGCCTATGGGCGCTTCCGCAAGCAGCCGGATGTTGGTGTTAGCGCGCGCTTCGAGGACTTCCATGCTCTTCGCAAGACTTTTGTGGACCTCATGGAGGGCTTGGAGGTGCCTGAGAGCACCGTGAAACTCATCATCGGACACGATAGGGGCGAGGATATCACGTATGGCGTCTACTCGACCGGCCAACGCTTGGACCTTCGCAAGATCATCGACAAAGTGGATTACGGGCCTGAAGTCATGAAGACGATTGCATCAGGAGTTGGCACGGCGGCGTAGGGGTCGCATAGTCGGCTAATGGAAGCAGCGACCCACAGCACATTCCAGCTAACCAGGAGCGGCAGCGGCTGCGCGTTCATATCTCCGATAGGCGAGATACAGCGCATAGTCCGTGCGGGCGAGCGGTTGGGTCTCGATCCATCCGACACCAACGACGTATTCACGATGAACTCACTCTCCTTGCTCGTCGCTCGTGGAGAAGCAGAGCTTCTGCGAAAGGCCGTTTTCAGGCTCCTCGGTGCGCGGCGCGCTAATATGCAGTTGGGCTGCTTCAGCCGCTTCGGTGAGTGCGAGAACGGCCTATTCGGTCTGCGGTTCTCATCATTCGGTGTTTCATGGCCTCCTATCGTTGACGCGCAAAACAATCCAGCGCCCCCGACCTTTCAGCTACACAAGGGCTACCGCATCAGATGCGCGGCCTGGGCGGTGATGTCCTCAAATAGACGCGCCGTGTTTGCTAAGATGATCGCCGTACAGATTGTCAAAGCACCTCCTAAACCTCCACCGTTCGAGTTTGAGCCGATTGAGGGCGAATTTCTGTTCTCACAAGGAAGCGTTCAATCCAATGAGCGATGACCTATCAGACGATGCCCTTCTGTCGATGGTGGTGAAGGCCGACGAGGAGCTATTCGCCGCTGGGGAGGACATACGACAGCGACAATTCCGCGTTCCCAGCGTTGTAATGCGACAATTGGGGTACGTCTCATTCGGCCTATTCGGGGATTACACTTCGCCAATACTCAAGCGTATCAGGGCACAATTCGCACGGCTCTATAGCGCTCACGATCTAGCCGTAGGTGGCCATATCGGCGTGTTCATGTTCCGAGACATCTTTGGGCGAATTGGCATCCCGCATGGATATGGAACGGTGCGGATAGTTCCAATAGACCATGTTGAATTGACAGACGTTCAGAAACACATACTGGCCAGCGACTCCGCTGCCTTTGATGCATACCATGATCAATTCGCCGATCTTTTTGACCTTGAATACGGTGTTCGTGAACTACGAGCGCCCTATGCACAGATGGAACTAGTAGAAAGATTTCTCAATCTGTCTCGTTTGCACCTCCACGGCGCCGCTGCAATTCTCACGGGCGGATACGACTTCAGAGGCGCAGTGCAAAGCGGGCTCCTCGCCACCGAACTAGCTTTGAAAGCGTTGGCCGCCGCAACCGGGCTAGGCGAGAACGACATCAGAGACGGTTACGGGCACCATATCGACCGCCTCATCAATTACTTGGAACCTAAGTGGTCAACGCTGGACGCTGCAAGAGTGCGGAGGGTAACGGAGGCGCAGCCACGCTATGTCCGCAACCGATATGCCAAGGAGCAGCCTAAGCGCGTGGAAGTTGGTCACACAGTTATGGGCGCGCAATTCGTCGCTGGCGAGGTAACGCGTCAATTATCTGATAGGGACTTCAGAAAGGGGGCAGGGCAACCGTAGCCCCGCAATTACCCTCAGTAGCACTATGGAGCTTGACGGCACCTGACCGCCAGATTGTGCGCGAACGTAAACACGTTGGTAGCCAGACCTTCAAAGGTGCCGCCACTCAACACAGCTAAGAGTTCTACGCACGCGCCGGGGCTGCCTTCGTCGGGCTCGCGACGCTCAGAAAGCGCTGCTGCAATAATGTCCTGAGAGCGCTTCTGTTGTGGCGTTGGAGGATGAGTTTTGGCCCACTCATCGGCATGGCGGAAGCCATTCGCTCCTGCTTCAATTATAGCTCCTATGGAGTGACCACTGACGGATGGCCCCATCATGGACCAGTAGCGCTTTCCCTCGATATCGTCCCTGAGCCGAAGAAGAACGGTGCTGAGCATTAGCATCAGCGAACCTGCATAAATGCCCGCGCCGAAGACCGCTGCGGCTTGTCGGTCCCACACGTCGTGCAAGGCTGCGCCAAAAGCCCCGGACGGCATCCGATGCCCACGCATGATTTCTTCGTGCGCCTTGTTCCCCACGGCGTTTAAATCGTCGTCCAGAGCGCGGCGCTGGGACTGCATTTCGTCTACGGTCGCGAACAGGTAACGAAGGTGCGCCTCGCTATAGCGCCACATCTGCACGAGCCGGAATAGCCCGTTGTAAGCAATGTCGCCGTGCTGAGGGTCGCCGTCCTTTGTCGTTACGAGGTCACCAGTGCCGTCCAGGGACCAATCACCCATCTCGGTCAAAATCGTTAAGTTGTAGGTTTCGACGATTTCGTCGTACGGCCTCGCCTTAATGTCACCCGCTCTCATTTCGATCCCCTGTTGACCTCCGCGAGGCCATCGAGAAGGTCGCGTGTGGTCCAAAGATTCATGGAGGCGGTAGACGCTGCTTAGAGCGTTCAAGCCCCACCACAGCCTCTAGCCTACCGCCTTTGAACGCTAGTTAGTGTAGTGATGATGCGTTCGAACGCCTCCTCACACCGCGCGCAAAGGGACCGAAAGTGCGCGGCGAGTGACCCATGGTCTCTTAAGGCGCTCGCTTCCAGCTTCGTTCGCTCTCCAGTGTGATGCCCCGGCACCTTGCTTCTAAGGTGGTGTAGTTCCTTGAGTGGTTCCGCGATTTGATCTGCTGTTAGGCTATCCTCGGACCGTAGTATTTCCTGAATTAGTTTGAGACTTTGCCATGAGGGCTCGAACTTGACGCCAGAAGCTGTTGCGAGCTTGCGAAGCTCTGTCGCCACGAAGCCTTCCACGAGCATTTGGTCCAAGGCAAGCAACTCGTCGGCCCATTCCTTCGAGGACGTCGTAACCGGATAGTGCACTCTATCGCGCACCTGCGACCCTCTCGCGCGCCACCATGGCGGGGAATCACGATCAAGCTCGGCTACGGCATATCGCATGGATTGCAGTGGATCACTCTCGGTCGTCCACTCTCCCTTGAAATCCGTTTGGAAAGCGCGCTTCGAGATGGGGGCCTTGGGCCACTCATTATGAAGTTTCCAATGCTGCTGCTCCTTGAACGGTAGGTTCTGGAGATACCCTATATAGGTGTGAACTTGACCAGCTTCATTGATGTCAAAGGTCTTCAAATGCCAAGAATTGCGGCAAGTGATGGAGCGATCTGCCAAATCGTATTTGTCTGGGTCTGCCTTATACTTGGTCAAAACCTCTGGGCTGAAAAAGGCGGGAGATATCTCGAACGGCTTCTCGGACTTTGTGAAATAGTTGCTTAGCTCAAAAGGCGCGCACGACCATTCCACCAGCCGCTTGTTTTTCCAGTCGTCGATTTTGAAGTTTTCATACTGACGAGCATTTGGGTCATCTTCTCGCTTCCACTCCTCAATCAACTCGTCAACCGTGACATTTGGTCGAATGATTTGCCCGCCGTGAATGTAGCTCGCATTTTCACCTGATAGCGCTGAGTTGTAGAAAAGGTCGGGGGCATCGAAGTGGCGTTCCGCATTGTCCCAATGGCTAAATGATCCTGGCCTGAACCTCGTCAGGTCGAACTTCCGATAAAGAGCGTATCCACCTACTGCCATAAATTCCGCCAAGGGCTTGGTCTTGATCAGCACGAGTGTCCTACTGCGGTCAAAGTCACCGGTGCCAGCGTCGCGAAACACTTTGATGACTTCCTCTAGGTCACCCTCCGAATTTAGACGACAGTACGCGCTCCGCTCGGCAATGAAATGCAAACCAAGTGAGTGAACAAGCTGTTGACTTAGCTCTATCGGCGGGTCGTAGTTCGGCATGCCCTCAAAGGACCGACGAAATACAATCGGCTCTGCCCCATGAAGCGGGTGCTCCTCAGGTAGGTCGAAAGGAGGCTCAAGGTACATCTGATGCCCATGTCCGCCGCCCCACGCTTTCTGAATGCACCAGGCTTCATCGACATAAAAGCTGGTATCGTACAGCTTGTCTTTGTCAGGATTGATGAGGTTAGCGGCGCGCGCGAATATTGAGATGATCAGCAAGCTTTGGAAGCTCGCGTAGAGGATCACGGATTCATGCTCCTCCTCTGTCAATAGGCGCAAGCCATCTCGTTCTGCCCCGAGAAGCCAATCCTTGTCGGCTCCTAAAGGCATCACGTGGGCCGAGCTAATTCGATCAAAGAATTTTCGCTCTTGCATGCTGCTCTACGTCCGATGAATTCACTAAACCTTCCGCCAATCACTTAGTCCGAGTGCTATTGTGCGCGACCAGCGATCATGGAGACGATGAGTTTCCTGGCCCGGTGGGGGTCGAGGTTCGCACCGTCTCCGCAAAATCGAGCCAATGCCTCTTTTGCTCACTCCACCATCGCTCACCCCACCTCGACGATGTAGTTGGCAAGATGAAAATGTCGGTTGCTTGATGCGCCCGCTGGCGGCCGTATTGAGCAGAACTCCCGCAAATCACTCGGCCAGCAGTTCTGCTGGTAAAGGCGAGGTAGCGCGGCTTGTGCGTGCTCAACGCTTCGAGAAGGCGCTCAGGCGAGAAGGCGCTTTTGGGCAACTCGTCGTCGTTTCCGGAAACTCGCTTGCACAGGTCGGTCAGGCCAATACCAAATCGTTTGAGCCGTCCATATTCGCTCGCCTCTAGTTTGTGGTCAGTGAAGCCGCACTCATGAAGTATGCTCCAGAACCGATTACGTTTGTGAGCATAGTAGGCCCCTTGCCGCGCTGAGGTGCGTCCTGGCGCGGTGCCGCAGAAAACAACGGTGAGGTTAGGACCTAGAAGGTCGGGAAGTACGTCAGTCGTCTCGCTGGTCGTATGGACCATCAAAGCTCCTCCAGCAATTCACCCAACCAGTACGTGAGTTAGACCAACATCGCCAAGAATCTGTAGATGTCGCCCACCTTGATGATGTGAAATCGATCCTTCCCGCCTGTCACGACGAGCCCCGCGAAGTAAGCGCGAAATTCCCCAGCCACTGCCTGGACGACAAACGCCGACCCTCCACTCATGCCATCTGGATCGAAGTCTAGCGGCTCATCCGTGCGAAGGCACATGAGCGCTGGATCGTAAGAAGATGGATCAGGATGACAGACGACAATTCGCTTCACCTTGCCGATGTGGTTCCTTTCCTCAAGTTCATATCGCTGGTCGCTGGATGGAAAGCCCGCAACGACTGCAAACATGATATCTGTGGCGGGCGCGTCTGGAGGAACCTCCCGCAGCGTAAAGAACCGCTCCTTCAGGTCCTGATGGGCCTCGCACGGCTCAGTGAAGTCGAAAGCGGCTAGGTCGAGATAGTGCGGATTGCTCTCGTCGTTGAAGTGGCGCACGCCTGAGGAGGTAATGAGCAGTTTTCCGTCCCGTCCAAGCAGCGAAACGTCCTCCGGCTGACACCCGCGCAATTGATGATTGGTGCAAAGCAAGAAATATCGCTCAGCAAATTTGATAGGGACGGCTGATCCGACTAAAGAGACCTTGTAGGTTTCATGATCGTTCCAGACGAAAAGGTTCTCCACGTAGCGAGCAAGCGCCATAGACAGAGTTGAAGCAGGGATCAGAAGGCCATTGAGGGCTACGCTTGTCCCGACCATCCGCTCAAGAGCGTTCCGTGTTGGTTGACGACCCTTTGCTGTCACGTGCGGCGCCTCAAGTACGCTCGTCTCCCATGCTCACTATCATTGGTCGCTCATCGCGCCTCGATATCGTACCGCTCGTCGGCCCACAAAAGGAGCTTGAATAGTCGAGCACTGATCCGTTCGCTGAAGGACCTCCAGTCATTGCTGCTACTGGCTTTCGTCAAAGGGTTCTTCCGCGTGAGACGTATCGACCAAGGTTGCCCATCAGGAGCAAGACTTGGCAAGATCGTTGCTGCTTGCTTACGTTTCAATTGATTGAGCAGTATCAAACGTAGATATTGATGCTCGTGCTGTTCGCCCAACGGCACGTCCTCAGACCGACGGAAGACAGCGCTGGCAATCTCCCTTCCCCGCAGCGTCAATGCGTAGTGACTGCGCAGATCGGCAGGAAGCGGTCCAGTGCGTTTGATCGCCTCAAAGGAGAAGTCTTCGAAACTGTATGTTCCCTCGTAGAGGGTGTTGTCGATCAAGCCCAAATCGTGAAGTATGCCTAAGTTGATACCTTGCGGATCATGCTCCCCCTCTTCAGGCTCGGGCAAGAAACCGAACGTTGCTACCACAGCCACAAAATTTCTGAAGCTTTCCGCGATCTGCGCGTCAAATAATCCAAGCGTCTGTAGCGCGGCCGCAGACAGCTTGGGGGCGCCCTGTATGGCGACTGAAGAGAGCGCGCGCGCCCATAACGATTGAACGTCGCTATCCGAGACCTTCTGAGCGAGGTCGGCGAACTTGAAGAGCCAGTCTTCGTCAACTTCGCGGGCACTGCCGTTCTCAGGGTCGCGCTCAACGTATTCCAGCGCGCGCCGCTCCATCGCCTCCAAATTCAACTGTTCGCGCGCCAATTCGATGCGAAGCCGTTCCGCACGCCGTTGAAGGGCGGCGTTATGCTCTAGGTCCGCAAGCGCTTGTTCGCGGCCTGCGGCGGCGACAGCCTTAGCTGCATTAATCTTTGCATCTGTTTCGATGGCAAGCCGTGCAGCCTCTGCCTTTGCTTCCTTCTTGGCGACCCACTCGCCAAGCGCTGCGTTACCAAGCCTCCCAAAGCCCCGCACCAACGCCTTTCCCGCGTCGCTGCCAACCTCGGCGAGAGCCTCTTCGGTCGGCTGGCCGGGCAAGGAAAGTCCGCCACCCGTCTTGGCCGGTTGCTCAGTTTTGGTTGCGCTCATTCCACCCTCCTGACTGCCGCCAAATAATTGTTCTCAACTGCAAGCACAACCTTATTGACTTGTACACAAATTCATCTAACGTCCGTTACATCGAAATGTGTATGAGGGCTTTTGGCCGTGGCACAGGGAAAATTCATCTCCTATTTGCGGGTCTCGACCGACAAGCAGGGCCGAAGCGGCCTTGGGATCGAAGCGCAGCGGGAAGCCGTCACGAGCTACCTCAACGGCGGCCGGTGGACTTTGGTGGCCGAATACGTCGAGACCGAAAGCGGCCGGAAGTCGGACAGGCCCAAGCTTACTGCGGCTCTCTCTCACGCGAAGGCTATCGGCGCGAAGATGGTCTTTGCCAAGCTGGACCGCCTGACGCGCAACGTTGACCTCCTGCGCTCCCTCGTGGCGAGCGATGTAGACTTGGTGTTCTGCGACCTCCCAAGCGTCCCTCCCGGCCCCATGGGCAAATTTCTCCTGACACAGATGGCCTCCGTGGCAGAGCTTGAGGCCGGCCTGATAGGCGAGCGCACAAAGAAGGCATTGGCAGCGGCGAAAGCGCGCGGCGTCAAGCTGGGCAACCCGAACGGTGCTCGTGCTCTCCGGGGCAAGCAGACCGGAAACGCTGAAGCGATCACGAGGATCAAAGAGAAGGCCGCACAGCGCGCTATGGACCTTCAGGGCATCATTGAGAGCATCAAGCGCTCAGGCGTCACGAGTGTCCGCGCCATCACTGAAGAACTCAACCGCCAAGGCATCAGTGCACCGCGCGGGGGCGAGTGGCACCCTACAGCCGTTGCAAGGCTGCTCAATCGTCTCCCTAAAGCCGCCTAAGCACAGCCAGGAACGGACCCATGCTGATCCATCTCACCATCGCCGCCGTCATCCTCTCAGCCCTCGTGCAGGACCGCAGCATGATCCTTGGGAGCTTGGCCGGGCTTGGTGCAGCCCTTTACATTGCCTGTTAGGAGATTGCCCCAATGGTCAGTGCTCAAGTGCTCAACTGGACAAATGCCAGTGTCGTCTTTGCATTCCTCGCGGCGCTGCTATGGGGCGCATCTGCGGCGGTGAACATTCCCCTGATTGGATCAGGCTGGGGCGCGCTCGTAGGCCTTGACGCGTTCTATGCCGCCATGAGGAAGGTAGCTCGCCTCAACATGCTCGCTGCGGCATCTGCGGCACTCTCCGCTCTGTGCCAAGCGCTTTCGCTTGCAGTGTAGCCTAGCCATTGTCGGGAGCCGTTAGCCGGATTTAGGATGGCAGTAATAAAAGCATGAAGTCTCGTTCGCTCCGAAGCGGCGCTTGGGTCTCTCGCCTTCATTCGCTGGCTTGGCAGCTCCCTTGGCCTCTAGGGTCCCTGCCGGCCCAATGAATTGGCACATTTCTTGAGAAATCGATTTCAAAATTGGGGTCTAAAGTCGCCGTTGTTGTTCGACCAAAGCGGCGCGTGAAGCTATCGGTCCCTAGAGAGCCGCGCCGATAGGCAAAGGGTCCCTCGACATGTACAAAGCCCGAAAGGGTCTCTCCCTAGCGTTCAACACACAAAGGAATGTCATGCTCCCTGAGCAGTCGAAGAGCGAGAGAGACCAGCGGGGAGCAGCGTTCCATGAGGCCGGGCACATAGTCGTGGCATGGAGCCTCGGTCTAGCGGTTGGCGGTGCTGAAATAGCGATTGGCGGCGATGATGCGAAGGGAACTGCTGAAGTTCAAACCCCCGACCACCTGGACCTACTAGAACAGCTTGCGATCTGCGCGGCTGGCCTACAGGCTCAAGAGATCTTCGACGCGCCGACGCACGAAGGAGCAGGCTGGGGCGACTACGGAAAAATGGTGGAGCTACTAGAAGACTTCGAAGAAGACGAGCAAGTCCGGATGATGCATCAAGGGCACGCTCGTGCCTCTGACCTTGTTGCTTCGAACCGCGCAATGGTTGAGCGACTTGCTACCGCATTGCTCGACAAGAAGCGCTTGGAAGCCGACGAGGTCGCAAAACTACTTGCGGACTGACCAATATCAGCGTTCGGCGAGGAAGCTCTGGATGTCTCTAATCATGCTGGCAACGTCTCCCCTCTTGAAGCCGTTGCTGTCCCCATGCGCAGCGCTGTTGCGAATGTCGGCCAACGCTGTGATCTGCTTCTGACGAAGCTTGTTGTAGACGCCAGCCTTAGCCAAATCCGCATTCATCTTGTCGAGCTTCCCGATCGGCAAGTCATTTTCGGCGCACATCTGACGAAGAGTGGTTTCCAGCACAACACCTGCAACGACCGCAGCAGCAGTTTCGTAGCCGGAAGCTAGTAGTTCGGTAGCCTGATCGAGCTCACTGTCAAAGACTTCACTTTGAAGGAGCGTTTTGAGACTGGAAAAATAGCCGCCCTCGAAATCTTCTTTTGCGGCCAATAGCACCGCGCTCAGTCGACGAAATATCTCGTAATTGGTCGTATACATCGTCGGCTCTTCGAGCTTCACGAACTCTCGAAAGTGTTGAGAGGTCTCGCCGCACACAGTGACCAGCAGATGCCGTACCTTTACGGACCAATTGATGAGTGTGTTCTGATCGATACGGTGACCGCCATAAGAAGGACCTTGCTCGTATTTCTTAGAGGCTTCAATAGCGTCCGCTTGCTGGCACAATTCATCAAATCGACGTCCGAAATCCACCCCCATGCGGCCCTCCTAGCTTACGCAAATCTTGGTCAAACACGCGGCTTACTGGAACTTCCGACGCTTGAACGCGGCCACATCCGCGCCCGTGAGCTTGAACCACTCGCCACTGGCTCGCTTGTCATTGAAACGGCGGTGCCAGTGAATGCCGGACTTGCGAGGTACGGAAGCCCTCTTGCTGCTTCAACTTAGAAGATCGGTTTGCCTATCGATCGACATACGCCATTCCGCATATACTTCATACCTTCCGATTTCGAACCGGTCGCGTTCCGGCCAGCATGGTGAGTGGTCTCCATGAAGAAGCTGTACTCTCCAGTTTCTTGATTGATGTATGACTTCATCACCCTGCTTTCGCTCCCTGCGTCGATGGTGCTCGGATAGACAGCTTTGCCGGTACAGATGACGACCCCATTCTTAAGTTCGCAATTTCCGGTGTTCAAGAATGCGGAACCATTGTCCGCCAATTCTCCCTCTCTCAAGCTTAGAGTGGTTGAAAACGTCTTAGGCGACAAAGATTCGATGGTTGGCTTGCTGAGTATAATCGTGAGCTTTCCCTCGCATTTTAGCAGTAGATTTTTCGGCAATTCATCGGCAAGAGCACATACCGTCGAAAAGCATACCAAGATCACGGCTCGCGTCGTGAGCTTGCCCCAAAACCTCATGCACATCAGCGGTTCTCCAATGTCGGGAAAGGCGACGCTCGAAGCTTTCGCAGAACTCATCTACCGCTCCCGCCGACCAACACCCATTGCAAGAAGCGCTCTGTGCGCTCGACGTGAGCCTCAGTCGCAGGCGGCGTGAACTGCAATGTCGAAAGTGCTCCAGCCGCTAAAGGCACTCGGGGAGCCTTGTAGGTGCCTGCGGCTTTCTTTGCTCTCCTGCGTGCCGAACTTGCTTTGCTGTTTCTGTGCTTGGGCAGGAAAGGCTCAACGTGAATTTGAACCGTCTTGCCGAACAGCGGCAACGGGCCTCGATAGTTCTCAACAGCCTCTAAGAGCTTCTGCACCATGTGCCACGCGGTCTTATAGGTTACGCCCAATGCCCGCTCGACCTCTCGCACGGTGACCGGCTTGGGCGACGTGTTGAGCATGTGCGCGGCCCGAAGCCACGCAGCAAGAGGAAGCTTAGACCCCTCAAGCGGAGTGCCAACCGTGACGGTGAATTGCTTCCTGCATTCGGAGCACAGATAGAGACCAGGGCGATGAGACGTGCCGCCTATCTCGGAAACGACAGGACCAGACGCCGCGCAGTGCGGGCATACGGGGCCGGTGGGCCACCTAATGCGCTCCAGAGCCGCCCTACAATCTTCCGCCCGCACGAGACCTCCAAGGTGTTTTGCCTCGTATATACGAAGCAGGCTGGAAGAGCAACTTCTTGTAACGAAGTCAGAGGGATGAGAGTTACAGCGCGTACCTATACACGAAGGGCTCATTATCGGGCTATGGGTCCTGCTGCCGCCCGCCATTCCAAGGACGACCGCTGAAATCGACTTGAAGAACGACAGCTAAAGCCCTTCGCCGTTGTTCGATTGAAACGCGCGCGTCAGACGGCGCTCCAGAGACCTTTATGGCTTTCAATTCAGCGAGATGATCGTTTTCTTGACTACCTTTACAGGAGACCATCACACATCGACTTCACGAAGCCTCACGACTACTTCGGAGCATTCTTCCACGCCTGCATGACACCCACAGAGCTATCCAAGCTCAGGGCGGTCCTCCAGCACGGATGGACCGAAACCGATCTTGCCGAGTTCGCCAGATGGCATACCGGCAGACCCTTCCTCGCCGTGAACAGACGCACGCTCATGGCAGTGATCAACTCGGCATTGCTGCGCGACCGCTTCGCTAAACGGTTCCTCAAGGAACGCGGGCAGCGTCCCATCGCTATGCATGCCTCTCGTCCCTCCGCAGAAATCCCTCACCGCAAAATTGACAACAGCAAATCCTGACAGCACTCGAAAGGCGCCCCAGCTTCTCCGTAGTGTGTGCCCTCACTTCGCTCAACGCGTCATCCTTGGACGGGCCTACGCCAACGGCTGGGACGCTCCAACGCTCATCAAGCTGGCAGGGGCCTTCCCGGCCACCGGCCGCCCCCGGACCAGCCCGTGCAAAGCGGCCTACCATCAAGCCATCATGATCGGCTCAGAGCGCGCCTTCGACGCCTCTCAGCCCTCCAACGCCTATTGGCTTATGTCAAAGGCTCCGGCCGTCGATAGCGATTGGCCGCACTAACTAGCGCTGCTCCAACCAAGGAGCGAAGTGCTGGGGTCTCTGGTAGCTTCTCGGGCAGCGCTTCGGTGTCTGGCTCTTTGTCATCCACCAACACAGGCGGGCAGGCTCACAGCAACGTGCAGCCTTCAAGAGCGGTAAACTGGATTATCCGCATCGGTTGATCCTAGCGGTCGAGGGAGATGGGATTTGGCTATACGCTCAGGTCTCATCTTCTCCAATTCGTCGGCGATGAAAACGACGACTTTAGCCCACTGTGGCGGACGCAAGCGGACATGGGGCAACCTCATGTGATAAATCATGCACGCGGCCGAGTTTGTCGCCGCGCTTGCCAAGCTGCAAAAGGGCCAACCATGGCAAAACCGAAGCTTCGTAATCTCAGCCGTCGCGAATTGTCAGAGGAAGATTATGTAGCGGTCGTAGAGCAACTCGAAGCGCCTGACGTTCCAGACATGGTAGCTGCGATACTTGGTGCCACGCTGGTTGAGCACCAAATCGAGCAAGCGCTTCGCATTCAGTTGAAACACGGAGACGCAAGTACGTGGGGCCGCTTAACCGATCCCACAGGTCCGTTACGCGATTTTAGCTCAAAGATTGCCCTCGGTTACGCGCTTGGCCGCTACGACGAGGAGATAGTTGAGAACCTAAGCATCGTGAAGAATATCAGAAACGCGTTTGCGCATGCACGGACTCTTCTCACCTTTGACCACCCCACTGTCAAAGCGGAGCTAGGGAAGACCAAGCCAATTCGACACGGCAAAAGGACATTAAGCGTCGCAACTTTGGCGATCGGGGTTGAAAAGCGAGCTTACCTAAGTTTGTGCTTTTCCATCTTCATGTACTTCCATCTGAAGCTTGTTCAATCTGTCAAGCGGCGCGAGCGTCACCTCGAAGCGAAACGCGAGGAGCTTCGGTTCTTGGAAGAATTTATTGCGTCTATGAAGGCAGCAAAGCAATCTCGGTCTGGTGGTCGTACAGCGTGAGGTACGTAGGCGACCGCGATCTGCATCAGGAACGACCCTCAGGCTTCCAGCGGGCCGCACTCACGCGTTTAAAGGCTGAAGAGCTGCCGGTAAGGCAGCGTGAGTGCCACTGCGTCGCTGTTCCTGCTAGGACTCACCTTCCAGGCCTCTGAATGGCAACCATAATAATTATCGAATAACTATCGTCAGAACAGCCTCAGGCTTCGCAGCGGGACTCACTGGGGCGTTCTGATGTTGGAGGGCGGGTGGGAGATAGCCGGAGAGCTCAAAACGGCTCTATGGAGTCCCTAGACGCTCCTGAAGCCATGTCTTCTACGATCAAATAAACACACCCCTGAAACCTCTAGAGAGAGGGGTAAGAGCTTGAGGAGTGCATTTGACCTCTCAAGCCTCGCCAGACCTCCAGAGCAGGCACGAGCCCCCCCTCGTTGCCACCAACGTCAATCTCAAACCAACCTCAAGGTCCACCACTCATGACTACCGTTATCGGTATGCACGAGCAGTACGCTCTCGTGCCACCGCTGGAGTTCGTGTCCGCAATGAACGATCATTGGACACAGACGCTCCACATGCCGTCCTCAGGCTCCCTGCGCTCCCTTTGGGAGACGATGGGGAATGTCTTTGAACGATCAATTATCGACAACATCAGCGAGCGTGATGCGCGCTGGAAGGTCCTTCAGCCCCCCACCGGGTCAGGGAAGACACAAGGGGCGTGCCTTTACTCGGCAATGCAGGCGAGGCGCAATCGGGACGCTTTAGCCCACCTCAAGCCTGTGGGTGTGCTCCTCGTGACTCGCCTGATCAAGCAGGCCGACGACCTCGCTGCTCAGGTCAACGCAATGGCGGGGGCGAACGTCGCTGTTGCTCATCACTCAAAGAGCGGAACTGATGCCGATGATATCGGGCGATATGACGTTCTGGTCGTGACACACCAAGCCTTCGTCAATGCTGCTGAGACCTTTGCCGGTGCCGCATGGTCGCGCCTCGTGCAGTGGAACGGAGGTCGTCGGCTCCTGACCATCGTTGATGAGGCGTTAGCCAACGTGGTGGAGGAGAACAAAGTCACGCTGGAGAGCCTTCAGTTTGTCCTTGGCTGTGTGCCCTTTGATGTCGCGCAAGCTCATCCTGACCAAGTCAAGCTCGTCGAAGCGCTCAAAGACGCGTTGGTACAGCAGGCGCAATCTGACACCAACGACGGCACGGCGAAACTGATGTGGAGGGATGGAGGGGCAAGAGAAGCACTAAACGCTCCCCCGGCTGCCATGAAACCTCTGCGTGAGGCCATGCGCAAGGTGAAGTACGATCGGAGGATCAGGGAGGGCAACACCAAGCGCAACATTGCCAAGCTGGTGGACGATACGCTCGCGAGCATCCAAGCTCTCACGGATCGGTGGGCCTACTATGCTCGCATCGGTAAGGACCACTCGCTCAACTCCTCCACGCTCACGGTCTCCTATGCTGTCCCCGGTGCGGTGGTGTTGGATGCGACAGCCAGCCAGAACTTCTTGTGGGAGCTATTCCAAGGCAGAGCACAAATCGAGCCTATCTGTGCCGGTGCTCGCAATTATCGAAACGTGACCCTTCACGTCGCGAGAGCCAAGGGTGTTGGCAAGACCACAATGGAGAAAACATTTGCGGCGCGCTACGCACGCTTGCTGGAAGCGCTTGAAGCACAGTTGGGCTCTGAGAGGTCGTTGTTTGTCTGCGTCCATAAGGACTATGAGCACGCTGCGGAGAGGTTCAAGCATCCCTTCGAGCGCGTCGGCTTCGGCCATTGGGGAGCCGTGGATGGCCGCAACGACTGGAAGGACTATGATACGGCGGTGCTGTTCGGGTTGCCCTATCGCGACCTGATATGGCCCACGAACGTGTTCTTCGCTCTCCAAGGCGTGCAGGACGATGATTGGCTGAAGGCGCCAACGTGGAAGGGTTACACGAACGTCCGCCGCCTGATGCAGCAGCGTCAAATGTCCGTGGAGATTATCCAGGCCATTAACCGCATTAGATGCCGTAAGGTCGTTGACGAGCACGGCGGCTGCAATGCGGCTGAGGTGTTCATTGTCCTTCCCGCCGACAGCATGGGCGATGCCATCCTGACGGACATCAAGGCCGACATGACTGATATCGATGTGGTGCCTTGGTCCTTCGAGATGGATGGTCCGAAAGTGCTGCGACCTCGTGAGGGAAGCGCGCATGCAGGACTGATCACGCTGATGCGGAATACTGAGCCCGGCGAGAATATCCCTATGACCGCCGTGCAGCGCGCTTTGGGGCTGAAGCCAAGGGGCATGGATAAACTGAGGGCAGTTCTGCGTAACGCCTCTCACGCAACTTGCAAGGCTCTACACGAGATTGGCGTGGAGTACGTGTCAGGCAGAGGGCGAGGAGCAAAGAGCTTCCTCGTGAAGCACGAAGCCGCCTAAGGCGGTCGGATCAGACTTGGCCGGTGAGGTCCCGCATGGGGCTTCATCGGTACATTTCGGTCTAACAATAACGTCGCGATCAACCGCGCCGAGCCTGATATCAACAACAGCGCGCACGGAAACCTATCAGGACAGAGAAAAGGCCCCACGGCGAAACCGTGAGGCCCCTCTGTGCTTCGCGGCTTCTGAGCGGCGAAGTGATGGACGAATGGTGTTGATCACCGCTGAGGTGCAGCCCTACGCGGCTTCTTTATCTTCCTCTCCCTCGTACCGGCCACACGCTGCTCCACGAAGGTCTGATGGACCTCCCCGAATGGCACGCCAAACCGCTCCGCAATCTTCTCCAGCGAGCCGCCGACTTGGTTGGCGAGCACGTCAAGTTCTTGGCTGAGCTTCGAAGCGGACTGCATGAGACCTAGCAGCGTCGCGAGGTCTGCAAGCTGCTGAGCAGTGCGGGTGTGGTTGGCGGGTGTGGTTTGAGATTTCTTGCTCATCGTGAAGTCCTTGTTTTATAAGGTTTTATAGGACTTCAGGAGTACTGGCGGAGAGAGTGGGATTCGAACCCACGGTACGGTTTCCCGCACACACGCTTTCCAAGCGTGCGCCTTAAGCCACTCGGCCATCTCTCCGGAGCGCCCTCTCTTGAAGGGGCGCCGATGATTTTGCAAGGGATCGCGGAGAAATCGGGTGAATTTTCCGCAACATATTGTATTTGCACGAGAATATCGCGTGTCACGAGACCGCTCGGAACCACCGAGGGGCTGAACCGGCGGAGGGTTTGGCGCGACGATTCACCTGAGCCCACCAATGACCGCCGGGGACGCCATGACCATCCGCAAGACCATCGCCGCGCTGAGCCTGATTTCGGCCCTTGGCTCAGCCTTTGCCGCACCGGCCCTCGCCCAAGTCTGCACCCGGCAGGGCGTCGACGTCAGCTGCGACGACGGGCGGCGGGGCATCCTGTCGGGCAACGCCATCCTGTGGCCGGACGGGACGCGCTCGAGCTCGACGCCGCATCAGAGCGTGATCATCGGCAACAAGAGCTCGATCCATGTCGGCCCCGGCGTGTTCGTCGGCCAGGGCAAGGGCATGGTGCCGCTGGATGATCCCAACGCGCCGAACAAGCGGCAATGCGCGATCCTGGATGGCGTGTCGTATTGTTATTGAGGTTTTCGTCTTCACCTCTCCCCGCTTGCGGGGAGAGGTCGGATCGCCTTTGCGATCCGGGTGAGGGGGTACAGGTCTCTCGATGGATCTCACATGTGGAGAGAGGCCCCTCACCCCCCGACCCTCTCCCCGTAAGAACGGGGAGAGGGAGGAGAGGCTAAATCAGCCGCACGCCCGAGATCGCCGACTTCAGCCAGCGCAGCGCCTGCGGCGGCTGGGAGACAAGCGGGGCGACTGCGGCCTTCTCGGTCCGGCACTTCTCGAGCTCCGCGACGAAGTCCGCCGACCATTGCTGGATGGTGTGGCCGCGCAGCTTTTTCATCATCGCGTCCCAGCGCATCTTGCGCTCGGTGAGCGGCATCGCGGCGGCGACCGCGATGGCGCGCGCCATGCCGTCGATGTCGTGCGGATTGACCAAGAGCGCGGTGTCGAGCTCGTTGGCGGCGCCGGCGAATTTCGACAGCACCAGCACACCGGGATCGGCCGGGTTTTGCGCGGCGACGTATTCCTTGGCAACCAGGTTCATGCCGTCATGCAGCGGCGTCACCACGCCGACCTGCGCGGTGCGGTAGAGACCGGCGAGCACGGCCTGGCTGAAGCCCTTGTTCAGATAACGGATCGGCGTCCAGTCGACCTCGCCATGGCGGCCGTTGACGTCGGTGACGAGGCGCGCGACCTCGTTCTGGAGATTGCCATAGGCCTCGATGCCGCCGCGTGAGGGGTTGGCGATCTGGAGCAGCGAGATGCTGCGCGAAAACTGCGGCTGCTCGGTCCAGAGCCGGTCGAACGCGCTGATGCGGTTGACGAGGCCCTTGGAATAGTCGAGCCGGTCGACGCCGATCGCAAGCCGCTCGCCGTTGAGGCTGCGGCGCAGCCGCGAGACATCCGGATGCGACGCTGACTTCGCGGCATAGGCTGCGAACTTCTCCGCATCGATACCGATCGGGAAGACCTCGCAGCGGGTGCGGCCGTGCTGCGAAAGCACGATACCATCCTCGACGGCGAGGCCGAGCTCACCGCCGACATAGGAGAGGAAGTTCTGGCGATCCTCCTCGGTCTGGAAGCCGATGAGATCGTAGGCCAGCATCGCCGTGATCAGCTCGCGATGATGCGGCACGCCCTGCATCACCGCGGCGACCGGCCACGGCGTATGCAGGAAGAAGCCGATCGGATCGTCGACGGAAAGATCGCGCAGCTCCGCGCCGAGCGCGAGGAAATGATAGTCCTGCACCCAGAACGCGGTCTTGGGTTTGCGGAAGCGCATCAAGGCGCGCGCCATGAAGGCGTTGACCTCGCGATAGCTGACATAGTCGTCGCGCGAGACGCGGATCAGATCGCTGCGCGAATGCAGCGCCGGCCACAGCGCCGAATTGGCAAAACCTTCGTAATAGCCGCCGTAATGCGCCGCCGGCAGATCCAGCGTCGCAATCGCGCCGGAACCCAGCGCCTCGATCTCGGCAAACGGTTCCTTCTGATGGCCGTCGCGCACACGGCCGGAGGAACCCACCCAGATCGCTCCTGAATGTTCAACAACTGGAAGCAACGCGGCCGCCAAGCCGCCCGTCATGGGCTCGTTGGGCTTGCCGCGCGCGACACGATTTGAAACGACAACCAAGTTCACAGGTCGTCCCCTCCTGTTCATTCCACCCCGTTTAACTGCCGTTCATCAATATGGTTCCTGTCATGATTTCTTCGGATTGAAACCAAAATCGGGCATGCGCGTTGGAACTGGTTTTCCTTGCGGAACCTGAAATTCCACTGCAAAGACAGTATTTGCGACTGATCGCGCAGCACGCATTGCGGCGCGCAATGATACCGCGCCGGGCTTATTGTGTCGGTGACGTGGCGTTGCCTTGGTTTTACCTAAAGCGCGTTCGCGCTTTAGGTAATTTTGAGCATGATGCTTTCGGAAAACCGATCGACACTTTGCGCCAACGCGGCCCTTCGGGTCCGGATCATGCTTTCGGGTCGAGCAGGTGCGCGAGGAACGCGCGCACGTCGCTCGGCGCGTCGAAGTGGCCGTTGACGCCGATGGCGCGGCGGCCGACCGAGAAGGCGAGGCCATTCATATCGGGCATGATCGCGAACACGGTTTCATCCGTGACGTCGTCGCCGATGAAGATCGGGCGGCGTCCCTTGAACGGCTCGTGCTTCATCAGCTCGCGCACGCCGCTCGCCTTGGTGAAGCCCGAATGCTTGATCTCGCAGACGAACTTGCCGGGCAGCACCTCGATCGGCGCATTGGGCAGATCGGCGCGGATCAGCGAGACGGATTCGTAGATCGCCTTCTCCGCATGCGGCGCAAGGCGGTAATGCAGTGCCAGCGAATAGCCCTTGTCCTCGAGCAGGATGCCGGGGCTGAGCTTGGCGATCGCAGCGAGCCGCCGCTTCAGCTCCTTGTCCAGCGGCGGTGCGTGCACGTCGTCCGCTTCGTTGTCGACCGACAGCCGCATCTCGGCGCCGTGACCGGCAACGGCGCGGAAAACATCCGGCGCGAAGATCAGGTCGATGTCGTTGAGCGATCGGCCGCTGACCAGCGCCAGCGCGCCGGAGGTGCGCTCCACCAGCGCTTTGAGCGTCTCCGACAGGCCCGGCGGCACCCACACCTCGCGCGGCGTCGGCATCAGGTCGAGCAGCGTGCCGTCGATGTCGAGCAGGATCGCGGTTTCGCCGAGATGCGGCACGAGCGCATGCGGCACCGGCACGGCGTCGGGAGCTTCATCATCGGCCATGGCGCGCATCTGATCCAGTTCAGCGAGTTCTGATGTCATAGTCTACTCCATGAAGGCGAGCGGCCGCGCAATTTGTTCGAGCGATTTGCGTTCCGCGGAGACGGCATAGCGCCACGCCACGATCGCGGCCGCGATCATCAGGAACGATCCCAGCAGATAGCCGGCGAACACGCTTGTGCGCGATCCCGTGTCGATCAGCGCGCCGAACAGCGCCGGCCCGATCACGCCGCCGATGCCGGTGCCGACCGCATAGAACACCGCGATCGCCAGCGCGCGGACTTCGAGCGGAAACGTCTCGCTGACGGTAAGATAGGCCGCGCTCGCGGCGGGCGAAGCGAAGAAGAAGATCACCATCCAGGCGATGGTCTGTCCCTGCGCGCTCAAGGCGCCGATCGAGAACAGATAGCCCGACAGCGCCAACAGCAGGCCCGACATGCCATAGGTGAACATGATCATGGTGCGGCGGCCGAGCGTATCGAACAGGCGGCCGAGCAGCAGCGGGCCGAGGAAGTTGCCGGCGGCGAAGGGAAGCAGATACCAGCCGACGTGTTCGGCACCAATGCCGTAGAAATCGGTCAGCACCAGCGCGAAGGTGAAGAAGATGGCGTTGTAGAAGAACGCCTGCGCGCTCATCAGCACGAGGCCGACCAGCGCGCGCTGGCGATAGACGAAAAACAGCGTGTGCACGACCTCGCGGATCGGCGTGTGATCGCGCATCTTCAGCCGGATCTTTGCGAAGCGCCCGTCGCTCGCATGCTGGTCATGGCCGATCACCGAGCGTTCGATCTCATCGACGATCGCATGGGCCTGGTCAGGCCGGCCATGGATCATCAGCCAGCGCGGACTTTCCGGGATCCACATCCGCATCAAGAGCACGACGAGGCCGATGGCCGCGCCGATCAGATAGGCGAGGCGCCAGCCGAGATCGGGACCGATCACGGCGGGATCGAGCAGGACGATGGCTGCAACCGCGCCCATTGCTGCGCCGATCCAGAAGCTGCCGTTGATGACCAAATCAGTCCAGCCGCGATAGCGCGCCGGCACCAGCTCCTGGATCGTCGAATTGATCGCGGTATATTCGCCGCCGATGCCGGCGCCGGTGAGGAAGCGGAACACCGCGTAGCTCGCGATATCCCACGACAGCGCGGTCGCGGCCGTCGCGGAGAGATAAAGCGTGAGCGTGATGAAGAACAGCTTCTTGCGGCCGATACGGTCGGTGAGCCAGCCGAAGCCGAGTGCGCCGAGCACCGCGCCGGCGAGATAGGCGGAGTTGGCAATGCCGAGATCGAGATTGGAGAATTGCAGCACCGGGCTCTGCTTCAGCGCGCCGGAGAGCGCGCCGGCCAGCGTCACCTCGAGCCCATCCAGGATCCAGGTGATGCCGAGCGCCAGCACGACGCGGGTATGAAAGCCGCTCCACGGCAGCGCGTCGAGCCGCGAAGGAATGCTGGTCTCGACGATGCGCTCAGTCGCGGCCGCCGCCGAGATCGCAGGTCCATAATTCAACGCTGGGCTCTGCTGCAATTCCATCGCGTTGTTGTCTGACCAATGAAAGCAGCCCCGGTTCACAGGATGTGGACAGGGGCGATGATGGAGCTGGGGCATTCGACCTGCCACCTGCGACAACGTCTGCGGCGAAGGCAGGTTCCCTTGGGAACGGCCGCCAATACCGCCCGTTTCCGATGGAGCCGCAAGGAGTTGACGCATGGCTCATGTCAGAAAGACGACACATTCGCGCAAAACAGCCGGCCACAAGACCGCGCGCCGGAAGACCAGCGCCCGGCGCAGCACCGCGCGCAACAGCACCAAGCGCGCCGCGCCAAAGCGCTGGTCACAGCGCGTGACAAAAGAGAGCGACGCGCTCGACCTCAAACAGGGCGTATTCAAGCTGACCAGCGCGAAGAAGATCGCGGCCTCGCTGAAGCGATCGGCCGAGCACAGCTCGCGCCGCAAGACCGGCGCGTACCGGTCGGCGCTGTCGATGCTGACCTTCTACATCAATCGCGCCGGCAAGACGCTGCCGAAGACGCAGCGCTCGCGGCTGGAGCGTGCGAAGGTGGAGCTGAAGCGGGCGTTCGGGAGGGAGTGAGGTTCGCGCTTCTTGCTCCGCTGTCGTCCCGGACAAGCGCAGCGAAGCGCAGATCCGGACCCATAATCACAGGGAGTGGTTATCGGGCGAGCGGGTAACTCCGAGTCTTCGCCAAACCGCTCCCTGTGGTTATGGGTCCCCGCGTTCGCGGGGACGACAGTGGAGGGTGGCGCTACAGCGGCCTTACGCCGCCCTGATGTTCGCCATGAACCGATCGAGCTCGGCGCGCAGGCGGGTGCTTTCGCTGGAGAGAGATTTGGCCGAGTTCAGCACTTCCTCCGAGGCCGAGCCGGTTTCGGCGGCGCCGCGGTTGACCTGCCCGATGTCGGTGGCCGCGGTCTGGGTGCCCTGCGCCACGGTCTGGACGCTGCGCGCGATTTCCTGCGTCGCGGCGCCCTGCTGCTCGACGGCGCTCGCGATCGAGGTCGAGATCGACGAGATCTGGCCGATGGTCGCACCGATCTCCTTGATCGCAGCGACGGACTCGGCGGTGGCGCCCTGCATGCCGGCGATATGCGAAGAAATCTCGTCGGTGGCCTTGGCGGTTTGGCTCGCCAAAGACTTCACCTCGCTGGCAACCACCGCAAAGCCGCGACCGGCTTCGCCTGCCCGCGCCGCCTCGATGGTCGCATTCAAAGCCAGCAAATTGGTCTGCTCGGCAATCGCCGTGATCAGTTTCACAACTTCGCCGATCTGCTGAGCAGCGTGCGAGAGCTTGCCGATGCGGCCGTCGGTTTCCTTGGCCTGAACCACGGCAGCTTCGGCGATCCGGCTGGAGTCGCGGACCTGGCGGCCGATCTCTTCGACCGAAGCCGAGAGCTCTTCCGTCGCGGTTGCGACCGACTGCATGTTCGAAGAGGCCTGCTCGGAGACGCCGGCGACCTGGCTCGACAGGCTCTGCGTCGTCTCGGCGGTACGGGTGAGCGTCGAGGCTGCCGATTCCAGCTGCACTGCGGAAGACGAGACGTTCGACACGATGGCGCCAACGGCGCTCTCGAAGTCGTCGGCAAAGCGGATCAGCTCGGAGCGGCGGTTCGCTGCCTGCTCCTTGTTCTGGGCTTCGCTGGCGGCGGCGTCGCGCTCGGCCTTGGCCACGGCCTGGACCTTGAACTCCTCGACAGCGCTAGCCATCTCGCCGATCTCGTCCTTACGCCCCAGGCCCGGCAGCACGACATCGAAATTGCCCGAGGCAAGCTCGCGCATCGCCTTGCACATCGCGATCATCGGACGCGAGATGCCATTACCGAGCATCAGGGCGAGCACCGCGCCGACCGCGAGGCCGCCCAGCGCCATCATCAGCATCAACTGCTCGGTCTCGCCGATGGTCGCATTGGCGCTCGCCTCGATCCGCTGCTGATCGGCGGTCAGGTCCGACCGCAAATCGGCCGAAAGCTTGAGGATCGACGCCGCCGACTTGGTCATCTCGCCGTTCGACTTGACGATGATCTTCACATTGTCGGTCAGCTTGGAGAACGAGGTGCGATACTGCTTGAGCAGATTGCCGATCTCGGTGACGCGATCGGTGATCTTCTGGTCGTTGGCATAGATGGAGACCAGCAGAGTCTCCAGGAACTTGATGCGGGCGACGACGCCGTCGGCGTTCTTCGGCTCCGGCTTGGCGACGAAGGCGCTCACCGAGGTGGAGACCGCCAAATATTGCGAGGTGACGTCCTTGGCCGTGGTCTGGACCGACGCAAGGCCTGCCAGTGCAGCCGTGTCGGCGAGATCGTCGAACTTGAAGCGAATCTTGTTGCCGACGCTGTTGAGCTCGTCGGCCGCGATCTTGTTGTTCTCGCGCGTCAGCGTGATGATCTCGCTGAAGATCTTGGCGAAGCGCTGGAACTCGGCCTCGAGCTTGCCGACCTGCTCGCGGCGCGCGGCTCCGGTCGTGGCCGCCATCGACTTGGCGATCGCGCCCCTCAGATTCTCTTCCGCCGCCTTGGCCGCGGTCTCGTCGTCCGCCGCGCCGGTCAGCGTATAGGCCCGCGCCAGCCCCTGATAGGCGATCAGGTCGCGATCCACGGTCCGGGCGAGATCGGCTTCCGATACGCTAGCCCGGTAGGAAGCTACGGCGCCCTGGATCCGCTCGAAGCCGAAATATGCGAAAGCCATGCTGACGGCGAGGATGGCCAGCACCGCCACGAAGCCGAGGATGATTTTTGCGCGAAAGCGCAAGGTGAACAGCTTCGATGAGCTCGGCTTCGACTTGGCAGACATTCCCCCACCCCATTCCATTCGCGGAAAACCAGGCGCAGTCCGGAAGCAGCCCGCTTCCTGACTCATCGGCACGTTACGGGGCAAAGGATAAGCTGTGGTAAATTTGTGCCACCGCAACTGGCGGTTAGGTGTCGCAGGGATGCGCACTCCGCTGTCGTCCCCTCGAACGCGGGGACGACAGCGAAGGGTGGGCGCTATAGAGAGCCTTACGCCGCGCGGATATTCGCCATGAAGCGGTCGAGCTCGGCGCGAAGGCGGGTGCTTTCGGATGAGAGCGACCTGGCCGAGTTCAGCACCTCTTCCGAAGCCGAGCCGGTCTCGGCGGCGCCGCGGTTGACCTGGCCGATGTCGGTGGCCGCGGTCTGGGTACCTTGCGCCACGGTCTGGACGCTGCGGGCGATCTCCTGCGTCGCGGCGCCCTGCTGCTCGACGGCGCTCGCGATCGAGGTCGAGATCGAGGAGATCTGACCGATGGTGGCGCCGATCTCCTTGATCGCCGCGACCGATTCGGCGGTGGCGCCCTGCATGCCCGCAATGTGCGAGGAGATCTCGTCGGTCGCCTTCGCAGTCTGGCTCGCCAGCGACTTCACTTCGCTGGCAACGACGGCAAAGCCGCGGCCGGCTTCACCGGCCCGCGCTGCCTCGATCGTCGCATTCAAAGCCAGAAGATTGGTCTGCTCGGCAATCGCGGTGATCAGCTTGACGACTTCGCCGATCTGCTGGGCGGCATGGGAGAGCTTGCCGATGCGGCCGTCGGTTTCCTTGGCCTGAACCACGGCAGCTTCGGCGATGCGGCTGGAGTCGCGGACCTGGCGGCCGATCTCTTCGACCGAAGCCGAGAGCTCTTCCGTCGCGGTTGCGACTGACTGCATGTTCGAAGAGGCCTGCTCGGAGACGCCGGCGACCTGGCTCGACAGGGTCTGCGTGGTCTCGGCGGTCCGGGTCAGCGTGGACGCCGCCGATTCCAATTGCACGGCCGAGGAGGACACGTTGGAGACGATCGCGCCGACCGCGCTCTCAAAGTCGTCGGCAAAGCGGATCAGCTCGGAGCGACGTGCGGCGGCTTGCTCCCGGTTCTGGGCGTCGCTCGCGGCGGCGTCGCGCTCGGCCTTGGCCACCGCCTGAACCTTGAATTCTTCCACGGCGCCCGCCATCTCACCGATCTCGTCCTTGCGCCCCAGCCCGGGCAGGACGACGTCGAAATTGCCCGAGGCAAGCTCGCGCATCGCCTTGCACATCGCGATCATCGGACGCGAGATGCCGGTGCCGAGCAGGAAGGCGAGGACCGCACCCAGCAGTGTGCCGCCGACGGCCAGCATCAGCACCAGTTGCTCGGTCTTCCCGATGGTTGCTTCCGATTCCGAATCCAGCCGCTGCTGCTCGGCGACGAGATCCGCCTTCATGGCGGTGGCGCCTTGCAGGATCGCGCCGGCTGAACCGCTCATCTCGGTGACGAGCTCGTCGACTAACTTGGCGTTGGCGATCAGCTTCTCCAACGCTTCGCGATAGGCGACCAGGATGGTCTTGGCGTCCTTCAGGCCGGCGACGATCTTGTCGTCCATGGAATAGACCGCGCCGAGCGAGTTCTCGACGAATTTCAGCCGCGCCAGCGCGCTGGTCGCGATCGCCTGGTCGGACGTCAGCACGAAATTGGTGGCCGCGGCGCTCGCGGTCTGAAACTGGGCGTTGACCTGCTTGGTGCCGAACTCGATCGACTGCGCCTCGGAATCGGAGGCATTGTTGCCGATATCGTCGAGCTTGTACTTCAGGAGATTCGCTTGGCGCGTCAGTTGGTTCTGCACCAGCAGCGCACTGTCGCGCTTGGCCTGGAGCACCTTGGCGAAGGTCGCGGAGAAATTCGAAAACTCCTTGGCCAGCTTGGAGAGGCTCTCCTGCCGCGCCGGCGTCTTGGCGCCCTTGACGGCCTGATCGATGGCGCTCTTCAGGCTGGCTTCAGCGTCCAGCGTCGCCTTGGCGTCGTCTTCCTTGCCGGTGACGACGAAATATTTGACCGCCGAACGGTAGCCGAGCAGCTCGCGGTCGATGTTGCGGGCAAGGTCCGCCTCCGAAACGCTGGTGCGGTAGGACCCGACCCCGGCCGACACCCGCTCGAAGCCGAAATAGGAGAAGGCCATGCTGCCGGCGGAGATCACCAGGACGGCGGCGAAGCCGAGGATGATCTTGGCGCGGAACCGGAGGGTCGGAAAGATTGTGCGCTTAGACGGCGACGCGATACGCCCGGACATTCCAACCCCCATTTATTCTATTCAGCCGCGATCCGGAGGCGCCCCGCCCCCCGACCTGGATGCGCAAAACTAAGGCAGAATCGATAAGGGGCGGTAAATTCGGCACGCCTGCGCAAGGCGGACTTGATCGGCCAGAGGCCGACCGGTGGGATGACGGCTGGCATCCCACGCGGCCAGCCGGTCCGGCCACAGAATCCCCGACCCGCCCGCACAAGTCGTTGCGGCCACGGCGGGATCGATGACCTTTCCATGACCGGGGCGACCAAAATCCCAGTTGCAAAGTCCGGACGCCGCTGTCTCTAATTAGAAACAATCAAAATCATCCCGGGAGGACTACAACCGTGTCTACAGTCAAACTGACGGTGAACGGCAAGGCCGTCGCTGTCGACGTCGAGGATCGCACGCTGCTGGTCCATCTGCTGCGCGATCACCTCAATCTCACGGGAACCCATGTCGGCTGCGACACCAGCCAGTGCGGCGCCTGCGTCGTCCACATGGACGGCCGTGCGGTGAAGTCCTGCACCATGCTGGCGGGTCAGGCCGACGGCGCCAACGTCACCACCATCGAAGGCATCGCCAAGGGCGACGAGCTGCACCCGATGCAGGCCGCCTTCCGCGACAATCACGGCCTGCAGTGCGGCTATTGCACGCCGGGCATGATCATGTCGGCGATCGACATCGTGCACCGCCATGGCGGTCAGCTCGACGAGGCCACAGTCCGCCAAGAGCTCGAAGGCAATATCTGCCGCTGCACCGGCTACCACAACATCGTCAAGGCCGTGCTGGATGCAGCCGGACGCATGAAGGTCTCGCAGGCGGCCGAGTAAAGCGGCCCGCCTCGAATAAAGAACCACCGCTGCTGCTTTCGAGGGAAAGCGCAGTCAAAACAATTCCGGTCGGGAGGACCAGACATGGGTGTTGAAGGCATCGGCGCGCGCGTCGTGCGCAAGGAAGACAAGCGTTTCATTACCGGCAAGGGCCGGTACGTGGACGATATCAAGCTGACGGGCATGACCCATGCCCATTTCATCCGCAGTCCGCATGCGCACGCCAAGGTGCGGAAGATCGACTCGTCCGCCGCGCTGAAGATGCCGGGCGTGGTCGCGGTGCTCACCGGGCAACAGCTGGTCGATGACAAGGTCGGCAACCTGATCTGCGGCTGGGCCATCACCTCCAAGGACGGCAGCCCGATGAAGATGGGCGCATGGCCGGCGATGGCGCCGGAGACGGTACGCTTCGTCGGCCAGGCCGTCGCGGTCGTGATCGCCGACAGCAAGAATCTCGCACGCGACGCGGCCGAATCCGTGGTCGTGGACTACGAAGAGCTGCCGGCCGTCGCCGACATGCAGTCGGCCATCAAGGCTGGCGCACCGCAGCTCCACCCCGAGGCACCCGGCAACCAGGTCTATGACTGGGTGATCGGCGACGAGGGCGCGGTCAGCGCCGCCTTCTCGAAGGCTGCCAACGTGGTCAAGCTCGACGTCACCAACAACCGCCTCGCGCCGAACGCGATGGAGCCGCGCGCGGCGATCGCCGACTATGACGCGGCGGAAGAGCACTTCACTCTTTATACGACCTCGCAGAACCCGCACGTCGCCCGCCTCGTGCTGTCGGCATTCTACAACATCGCCCCCGAGCACAAGCTGCGCGTGATCGCCCCCGACGTCGGCGGCGGCTTCGGCTCGAAGATCTTCATCTATCCCGAAGAGATGGTGGCGCTGTGGGCCTCGAAGAAGGTCGGCCGTCCCGTCAAATGGACGGGTGACCGCACCGAGGCCTTCCTCACCGACGCGCATGGCCGTGACCATGTGACCCATGCCGAGATGGCGTTCGATGCCAATAACAAGATCATCGGGTTGAAGGTGAAGACCTACGCCAATTTCGGCGCCTACATGTCGCTGTTCTCCTCGTCAGTGCCGACCTATCTCTACGCGACGCTGCTGTCGGGCCAGTACAACATCCCGGCGATCCACGCCGAGGTGATCGGGGTCTACACCAACACCACGCCGGTCGATGCCTATCGCGGCGCTGGCCGCCCCGAGGCGAGCTATCTGATCGAGCGTCTGATGGAGACGGCCGCTCGGCAGCTGAACGTCGATCCGGCCCAGTTGCGCCGGACCAACTTCATCACCCAGTTCCCGCACCAGACGCCTGTGATCATGGCCTATGACACCGGCGACTTTAACGCCTCGCTCGATGCGGCGATGAAGGCGATCGACTATGCCGGCTTTGCCGCGCGCAAGGCGCAAGCAAAGTCGCAGGGCAAGCTGCGCGGCATCGGCGTGTCCTGCTACATCGAGGCCTGCGGCATCGCGCCGTCCAAGGCGGTCGGCAGCCTGGGCGCCGGCGTCGGCCTGTGGGAATCCGCAGAAGTGCGCGTCAACCCGGTCGGCACCATCGAGATCCTCACGGGCTCGCACAGCCACGGCCAGGGCCACGAGACGACGTTCTGCCAGCTCGTCGCCGATCGCCTCGGCGTTCCGATCAGCCAGGTCTCGATCGTGCATGGCGACACCGACAAGGTGCAGTTCGGCATGGGCACCTACGGCTCGCGCTCCGCAGCCGTCGGCCTCACCGCGATCCTGAAGGCCATGGAGAAGATGGAATCCAAGGCCAAGAAGATCGCCGCGCATGCGCTGGAAGCGTCGGAAGCCGACATCGTCATCGAGAATGGCGAGTTCAAGGTGACCGGCACCGACAAGGCGATCGCCTTCCCGATGGTCGCGCTTGCGGCCTACACCGCGCACAACCTGCCTGACGGGATGGAGCCGGGCCTGAAGGAAAGCGCCTTCTACGACCCGACCAACTTCACCTTCCCGGCCGGCGCCTATATCTGCGAGCTCGAGGTCGATCCCGGCACGGGCAAGACCTCCTTCGTCAACTTCGTCGCGGCCGACGATTTCGGCCGGCTGATCAACCCGATGATTGTCGAAGGCCAGGTCCATGGCGGCCTCGCGCAAGGCATCGGGCAGGCGCTGCTCGAGCACGCCATCTACGATGCCAACGGCCAGCCGGTCACGGCCTCGTTCATGGATTACTCCATGCCGCGCGCCGACGATCTGCCCTCGTTCAACCTCTCCCACACCACGACGCTGTGCCCGGGCAATCCCTTGGGCATCAAGGGTTGCGGTGAGGCCGGCGCGATCGGCGCCTCCGCGGCCGTGATCAACGCGATTACGGATGCGATCGGCAAGAACAATCTGGAAATGCCCGCAACCCCTGACCGGGTGTGGCGCACGATCCACGCGGCTTAAGGGAGGAACGAACATGTACCAGACCACCTATCATCGCGCCTCCTCGGTCGACGAAGCCGCCAGTCTGTTCGGCAAGGGCAGCGAGGCAAAATTCCTCGCCGGCGGCCAGACGCTGCTGCCGGTGATGAAGCAGCGCCTCGCGGGGCCCTCCGACCTGATCGACCTCGGCAAGATCAAGGAGCTGATCGGTGTCGAGGCCGCCGGCGACACGCTGACCATCAAGGCCGCCACGCCGCATTACGATGTGGCGACCAGCGATGTCGCGAAGAAGGCGATCCCCGCGCTCGCCTATCTGGCGTCGCTGATCGGCGATCCCGCCGTGCGGTATCGCGGCACGATCGGCGGCTCGATCGCCAACAACGATCCCGCCGCGGATTACCCGGCCGCATTGCTCGCGCTCGGCGCCACCGTGAAGACCAACAAGCGGTCGATTGCGGCGGAGGATTTCTTCAAGGGCCTGTTCACCACGGCACTTGAAGACGGCGAGATCATCACCGCCGTGTCGTTCCCGGTTCCGGCGAAAGCGGGCTATGCCAAGATGCGGCACCCTGCCTCACGCTTCGCGCTGACCGCCGTGTTCGTCGCGCAGACGAAATCTGGCGAGATCCGCGTCGCCGCCACCGGCGCCTCGCAGAGCGGCGTGATGCGGGTTGGCGCCATCGAAGCCGCGCTGAAGGCGAACTGGTCGCCGTCCGCACTCGACAGCGTCAGCATCCCCGCGAGCGGACTATTGGCCGACATCCACGGCACGGCGGAGTACCGCGCCAACCTCGTCAAGGTGATGGCGCAGCGCGCGGTAGCTGCGGCCGGGTGACACTCGCGCTCTAGCGCCTCGACACAAATTTTCCGCGGCGCGCAGAAATGCGCGCCGCTTTTATTATGCGCCCATGCGTGAAAAGCGCTTGCCTCGCTGGCGTGAAGGCGAGAAAAGTTAATCAGCCAATTAACTCGCCCCCAAGAGCAACGTCGGAGGCGCTTGCCGGACCACCGGCATTTGCCCGCGACCCGAGGAAACAAAAACGTGCTCGATAAGCCAGCCCAGAACACATCCGTCCGCACCTCCGGCCCGCTGTCGGGCTTCCGCGTCGTCGAATTCGCCGGCATCGGGCCCGGCCCGTTCGCCTGCATGATGCTGGCCGACATGGGCGCCGATGTCGTGACGCTCGACCGCGTCGGCGCCAGGAAGAGCATGAAGTCGGTGGCCGGCCGCGGCCGCAAGGTGATCGAGCTCGACCTCAAGGACAAGGCGGCGATCGCGCAAGTGCTCGACCTGCTCGCCAGCGCCGATGCGCTGGTCGAGGGCTTTCGTCCTGGCGTGATGGAGCGGCTCGGGCTCGGCCCCGATGTGGTGCTCGCACGCAATCCAAAACTCGTCTACGGCCGCATGACCGGCTGGGGCCAGGAAGGCCCGCTCGCCAACGCGGCCGGCCATGACATCAACTACATCTCCATCACCGGCGCGCTCGCCGCGATCGGCACCAAGGAAGCGCCGGTGCCGCCGCTCAACCTCGTCGGCGATTTCGGCGGCGGCGCGCTCTATCTCGTCGTCGGCGTGCTCGCCGCGCTGCTGGAAGCGCAGAAATCCGGCAAGGGACAGGTGGTGGACGCCGCGATGTGCGATGGCGCAGCATCGCTGATGTCGTTCTTCTTCGACATGACGACGCTCGGCCGCTGGACCGAAGGGCGTAACCAGAACTTCCTCGATGGCGGCGCACATTTCTATGGCGTCTACGAATGCGCCTGCGGCCACTTCGTCTCGATCGGCTCGATCGAGCCGCAGTTCTACGCGCTGCTGCGCGAGCACGCGGGCCTGACTGACGCAGATTTCGACGCGCAGATGAATCCCAAGGCCTGGCCGGCGCTGAAGGAGAAGCTGAAGGCCGTGTTCAAGAGCAAGACGCGCGAGGACTGGTGCAGGATCATGGAAGGCACCGACATCTGCTTTGCGCCAGTGCTGACCATGTCGGAAGCGACGCAGCATCCGCACATGGTGGCGCGCGAGGTCTTTCTCGAGCGCCACGGCGTGAAGCAGCCTGCGCCCGCGCCGAGATTCTCACGCACGCCGTCGGCGGTGCGTGAGCCGGAGGGTGCGGAGATCAGTGCGGTGACGGCCGCGTGGAAGCGATAGGTCTAGCCCCGGCAAAGATCGCGTAGGGTGGGCAAAGGCGCGAAGCGCCGTGCCCACGTTCTTTCCGCAATTCGATAAAGGTGGTGGGCACGCTCCGCTTTGCCCACCCTACGACACTGGGGTTATGGGTCCCCGCCTTCGCGGGGACGACACCGGTGATGTAGGCGCAGCTCGCGCCTAACGCGGCGCCCTACGCCGCGTTACCCACCTTCAACACCCCGCGCCGGATCTGGTCCTCCTCGATCGACTCGAACAGGGCCTTGAAATTGCCCTCGCCAAAGCCGTCGTCGCCCTTGCGCTGGATGAATTCGAAGAAGATCGGGCCGATCGCGTTCGCCGAGAAGATCTGCAGCAGCACCTTGGTCTGGCCGCCATCGACCACGCCTTCGCCGTCGATCAGGATGCCGTTCCGCTGCAACCGTACGACGTCTTCGCCGTGCTTGGGCAGGCGTGCGTCGATCTTCTCGAAATAGGTCTCTGGCGGCGACGGCATGAAGGGCAGGCCGGCGGCGCGCAGGCCTTCGATCGTGCCGTGGATCTCGCGGCAGCCGCAGGCGATGTGCTGTATGCCTTCGCCGCGGTAGGTTTTCAGATATTCCTCGATCTGCCCGGAATCGCCGGCGTCCTCGTTGATCGGAATCCGGATCTTGCCGTCCGGGCTGGTCAGCGCCCGCGAGAACAGGCCGGAGGCGCGGCCCTCGATGTCGAAGAAGCGGATCTGGCGGAAGTTGAACAGCTTTTCGTAGAAGCCGGCCCAGACATCCATGCGGCCGCGATGGACGTTGTGGGTGAGGTGGTCGAGATAGAACAGGCCGGCGCCATGGGGCTGCGGATCGCGCGCGCCGAGCCATTCGAACTCGGCATCATAGGCCGAGCCCTTGGCGCCGTAGCGATCGACGAGATAAAGCAGGCTGCCGCCGATGCCCTTGATCGCGGGCACATCGAGCGTCTTCTGCGCCGATGACACACCGGCGGGCTCGGCTCCGAGCGCAATCGCGCGGTCATAGGCCGCCTTGGCATCGACAACGCGGAACGCCATCGACGGCGCACAGGGGCCGTGGGCAGCCACGAACTCGTAGCCATGGGTGCCGGGCTCCTCATTGACGAGATAGTTGATGTCGCCCTGGCGATAGACCGTGATCTTCTTGGTCTTGTGGCGCGCCACGGGCGCATAGCCCATCAGCTTGAACAGCGCGTGCAGCTCTTCCGGATTGGGATGGGCGTATTCGACGAACTCGAACCCGTCGGTGCCCATCGGATTGTCGGCGGTGATAGTGGCCGGCGGTGCATCGTGCGGAAACGGACCCATGGTGTTCTCCCAAATGGCGGCTAGAGAGGAACTATCCTTCATCGGACGCGCAAGGAGCGTGCAAACGAGACAGGATTTGGCTATCTTATGCACGATCCGTGCATAAAATGGACAAACGACGCATGATTTCCGTGGACGCCTTCGACCTCAAGATCCTGACCGCGCTCCAGGACGACGGCCGCCTCACCAACCAGGAGCTCGCCGAGCTCGCAGGCCTGTCGGCCTCGCAATGCTCGCGGCGGCGGATGCGGCTGGAGGAGGAGAAGGTGATCGCAGGCTATCACGCGGACCTCTCCAGCGAGGCGCTCGGCTTCGGCGTGATCGCCTTCATCCAGGTGGGGCTTGCGACCCATTCGCCGGACAATTCAAAGCGCTTCCGTGCGCTGGTGAATCGCATCGACGAGATCCAGGAGGCCTATTCGCTCACGGGCGATGCCGACTACGTGCTCAAGGCCGTGCTGCGTGATCTCAAGGGCCTTTCCAACCTCGTGAACGACGTGCTGATGCCGCACCAGAGCGTCGCGCATGTGCGCTCCTCGATCGTGCTCGATCGTCTCAAGGAGAGCTCAAAGCTGCCGCTCAAGGAGATCAAGCCCGGCTGAAATCGAGGGAACTACGGCATTCGCGCTACGCGCGCGATCTGCGATGATCGGCCAGCTTGCGGAGATTTAGTCATGGCCCTCCAGCTTCGACCGAACTGCGAATATTGCGACCGCGACCTGCCGCCTGATGCAACGGACGCGCGGATCTGCTCCTATGAATGCACGTTCTGCGCGGACTGCGTTGAGACCAAGCTCTCCAACGTCTGCCCGAATTGCGGCGGCGGTTTTGCTCCGCGCCCGATCAGGCCGACGCAGGAATGGCGGCCGGGCGTGTGCACGAGCAAGCAGGCGCCGTCCGACAAGCGGGTGCATTTGAAATACAGCGTGGAGGATGTCGCGGCGCATTGTGCGCGGGTAAAGGACGTGGCGCCGGAGAAACGATAGGTCTCGTAGGGTGGGCAAAGCGAAGCGTGCCCACCACACAAGCAGATGGTGGGCACGGCGCTCTCGCGCCTTTGCCCACCCTACGACACCGGAGCGCGCTACGAGACTGCACGCGCAGCCATTACTCCGCCGCCAGAATCGTCCCCTCGACCTCGCCGAACCCGACGCGGTAGCCGTTGCCCTGGCACCAGCCGCGCATCACGAGGCTGTCGCCGTCTTCGAGGAACGAACGCTTGGCGCCACCGGGCAGCTCGGCCGGCTCGGTGCCGTTCCAGCTGATCTCGAGCAGGCTGCCGCGCTGGTTCTTCTGCGGGCCGGAGATGGTGCCGCTGCCGAGGAGATCGCCGACATTCATGGCGCAGCCGGAGGAGGCGTGGTGCATCAACTGCTGCACCGAGGACCAGTACATGTATTTGAAATTGGTGCGGCTGATGCTGGCAGGCGCGTTGGCACCGGCGGCGCGCAAGGAGACGTCGAGCTCGACATCGTAGTTCTGTGGCCCCGCCTGCTTGAGATAATCCAGCGGCACGGGCTCCTGCTCCGGCCCGTTCAGGCGGAACGGCTCCAGCGCCTCGCGTGTCACCACCCACGGACTGATCGAGGTCGCGAACGCTTTCGCGAGGAACGGCCCGAGCGGGACATACTCCCATTGCTGGATGTCGCGCGCGCTCCAGTCGTTGAGCAGCACGAAGCCGAAGATCATCTCTTCGGCCTGGCTCTCCGTGAGCATGCCGCCCATCGGCGAAGGCTGACCGACCACGACGCCCATCTCCAGCTCGAAATCGAGCCGCTTGCACGGACCGAAGCTCGGCACGTCCACATTCGGCGGCTTCAGCTGCCCGCGCGGGCGCTTCACCTTGGTGCCGGAGACCACGACGGTGGAGGCGCGGCCGTTATAGGCGATCGGCATGTGCAGCCAGTTCGGCTGCAACGCATTGTCCTTGCCGCGGAACATCACGCCGACATTGGTGGCGTGCTCCTTCGAGGAATAGAAGTCGGTGTAGCCGGACACTGCGAACGGCAGATGCAATCTTGCATCTCGCATCGGCACCAGCGCCTGCTTCCGCAGCTCCTCGTTGTCGCGCAGCTCGGGATAATCCGCACGCAACAGCTCGCTGATGCGCGCGCGCGTCCTGGTCCAGACTTTCGGTCCGAGCGCCATGAAGGAATTGAGCGAGGGCCCGGAGAACACGCCGAGCAGCCCGACGTCGAGTCGCGAATCCTGCTCGAGCTCCCAGAGATCGAGCACGTAATTGCCGATGGCGACGCCAACCCGCGGCGTCGGATTGGCCGCGGTCGAGAACACGCCATAGGGCAGGTTCTGGATCGGGAAATCGGAGGCGGGATCGACCTCGATGAAGGAGCGGAGGCTGGGGTCGTTGGGGTGGGGCATTGGTTTCCTGCCGGATTTTTTGAAACTCTCTCCGCCGTCATTCCGGGGCGCGCGGAGCGCGAGCCCGGAATCCATACTCACGCTCGTGGTTATGGATTCCGGGCCTGCGCCTTCGGCGCATCCCGGAATGACGAAACAATTACGGCTTGTTCGGATCGAACCGTTTCTCCAGGCCCTTCCAGCAATCCGCGTAATCATCCTGGAGTGTCGAGGACTTCGCGGCATGCTCCGTGACGCGCTGCGGATAGCGGGTTTCGAACATGAAGGCCATGGTGCCGGTCAGCTTCACCGGCTTCAGCTCGCCGTTGCTGGCGTGCTCGAACGCGTCGCGATCGGGGCCGTGCGGCAGCATGCAATTGTGCAGTGAGATGCCGCCGGGCACGAAGCCTTGCGGCTTGGCATCGTAGACGCCGTAGATCAGGCCCATGAACTCGCTCATGATGTTCATGTGATACCACGGCGGCCGGAAGGTGTTGTCGGCGACCATCCAGCGCTCGGGGAAGATCACGAAATCGATATTCGCCGTGCCCGCAGTCTCGGACGGCGAGGTCAGCACCGTGAAGATCGACGGATCGGGATGGTCGAAGCTGATCGCGCCGACCGGCGAGAATGCGCGCAGATCGTATTTGCAGGGCGCGTAATTGCCGTGCCATGCGACGACATCGATCGGCGAATGCGGCAGGGTCGTCTTGAACAGCGAGCCGCCCCATTTCACGAACAGCTCGGTCGGCGTGTCCTTGTCCTCGTAGTTCGCGACCGGCGTCAGGAAGTCGCGCGCATTGGCGAGGCAATTGGCGCCGATCGGCCCGCGCTCCGGCAGCGTGAAGGCGCCGCCGTAGTTCTCGCAGAGGTAGCCGCGCGCGGGGCCGTTCGGAATCTCGACGCGGAACTTCACGCCGCGCGGGATCACGATGATCTCGCCGGGCTCGGCATCGATGCGGCCGAACTCGGTGACGAGGCGCAAATTGCCCTGCTGGAGCACGAACAGCAGTTCGCCGTCGGCATTGTAGAAGTGCTGGTCCACCATCGACTTGGTGATGAGATAGACATGCGCGGCCATGCCTGCCTGCGTGTTCACATCCCCCGCCGTGGTCATGGTCTGCACGCCCTGGAGGAACGTCACCTCCTCCTTCGGCAGCGGCGTCGGGTCCCAGCGCAGCTGCGCGATCGGCAGGTCGTGTTCATGGCACGGCGCCGAGCGCCACAGGCCGGCATCGACCTTCTCGAAGCGCCCGGAATGCTTCACCGAGGGACGGATGCGATAGAGCCAGGAGCGCTCATTGGTGCCGCGCGGTGCGGTGAAGGGCGAGCCGGAGAGCTGCTCGGCATAGAGGCCATAGGCGCAGCGCTGCGGCGAGTTGCGCCCCAGAGGCAGCGCGCCCGGCAGCGCCTCGGTCTCAAAACTGTTGCCGAAGCCGGACATGTAGCCCGGCGTCACCTGCGCCGAGCTGCGGACGATCTGATCAGGCGAGGTATTGATGTTCATGACTATCCTCCTCCTTGCAGGGCGGCCCACATTTCCTGGTCGCGCTTGTCGGTCCAGATCACGGGATCGTCGATCCCCGATGCCTCATCATAGGCACGCGACACGTTGAACGGCAGGCAGTGCTCGTAGATGGCGAAGCTGTGGAATTTCGGATCCATCACCTCGCGCGTCGCGGCCATCGATTCTTTCAGCGTACGGCCCTTGGCGACCGAGATCTCGGCCGCGCCATAAAGCGAGGTGACGAAGTCTCGCGTCATCGCGATGGCTTCGCGCACCGTGCCAACGCCCTTCAGGGCATCGCCGCGGCCCGGCGCGATCGCCTTGGGATTGAAGTTGCGGATCTCGTTCAGCGTCAGCGGCCATTCGCGCAAATGCGCATCGCCGCAATAGCAGGCCGAGTGATATTCGATGAGATCGCCGGAGAACATCACCTCGGCATCCGGCACCCAGGCGACGATGTCGCCCGAGGTGTGACCCGCGCCGAGCTGCATCAGCCGCACCTCGCGTTTTCCCAGATAGATCGACATCTCGCCTTCGAAGGTCAGCGTCGGCCAGGTCAGGCCGGGAATGCTGGCAGCATCCTGGAACAGGCGCGGGAAGCGGCCGTATTCGGAATCCCAATCCTGCTGGCCGCGTTCGGCGATCAGCCGATGGGTCTCCTGCGAGGCCACGATCCCTTGCGCCTTGTAGGCGGAGGCGCCAAGCACGCGCACGGCATGATAATGCGACAGCACGACATATTTGATCGGCTTGTCGGTGACGGCTTTGACGCGCTCGATCACCTTGTTCGCCATCGCCGGCGTCGATTGCGCGTCGAACACGAGGCAGCCGTCGTCGCCGACGATGATTGCGGTGTTCGGATCGCCTTCGGCGGTGAAGGCGTAGAGATCGGTGCCGATCTCCGAGAAGGTGATCTTCTTTTCGGAGAGATCGCCGGTGGATGCGAAGTTCTTCGCCATCAGGTCATCCTTAAGTCTTTGCTTCAGGTTCTGGGTTATTGTTGTTGCTGTTGTTGCTGCTGCTGGCCGTCGATCATGCGGCGCGTGGCGAGCCCAATCGCCTCGCGCAGCACGTCGATATCGCCGATATGGTTGGCGAGGATCAGCACCAGCGCCGCGTCGAAATCGGCGCTCTGTTCCTCGGTGAGACCGCGATGCGCCTCGACGATGGCGCGGAAGGCGTCGTCGGGGCGTGCGAAGTTCGAGCTGGTCGAAAGCGGCATGCGAAACCTCAATTGACGCCTGTGGCGCGCGACAGCGCGGCCGCAATCGCCTCGCGCGTCGCATGGCGGAAGCGCGCCGCGACATAGCCATCGGGCCTGAGCAGGTAGGCTGCGCCCGGCGCGGCGTCGTAGCGCTTTACGACCAGGCCCTGGGGATCGGCAAGTCCGCCCTCGCCACCGACGCGAATATCCTTCAGGCCTCCCGGCGCATCGATCGCCGCTCCGTTCCTGAACGACAGCAAGGTGAAATCCGTTCCACCTTTGCGGAACGCATCGGTCAGATAGGCCTGCTCGCCGGCAACGGGGGCGTCGAGCATGGAACAGCCGGGCGATGGCCCGCCGCGCCAGGCATCTGCATCAGGCGATGACAGCGGCGAGTCATAGCTGCACGGCACCGAGAGCCGGCCGCCATTGACCATGCGCTTGCCGAACTCGGTCTCCTTGGCGAGCGACAGCACCGCCTTGCGCAGCCGCGCCTCCTGATGCGAGTTCGGCGCCATGAAATCGGTCGAGCGGGTGGATTCGCGGATGTTTTCGTCCGCCGCGAAGCTCCGTTCGACATGGTAGCTCTCGAGCAGGCTCGCCGGCGAAGTGCCACGGAGTACGCGGTCGAGCTTCCAGGAGAGATTCTCGGCGTCCTCGAGCCCCGAGTTCGCGCCGCGTGCGCCGAACGGCGAGACCTGATGCGCGGAATCGCCGGCAAAGATCACGCGGCCATGGATGAAGCGGTCCATCCGCCGGCACTGGAATTTGTAGAGCGAGATCCACTCGAACTCGAACTTGTCGTGGCCGAGCATGCGCGCGATCCGCGGCCGCACGTTTTCCGGCTTCTTCTCGACCACGGGATCGGCGTAGCGATTGAGCTGGAGGTCGATGCGCCAGACATCGTCGGGCTGCCGGTGCAGCAGCGCCGAGCGTCCCGCATGGAACGGCGGATCGAACCAGAACCAGCGCTCGGTCGGGAATTCCGCCGTCATCTTGACGTCGGCGATCAGGAACTGATCCTCGAACACCTGTCCGGCAAACTCGGCGCCGACCATCTGCCGCAACGAGGAGCGCGCCCCGTCGCAGGCGACGACATATTGCGCGTGCAGGCGATAGGCACCCTCCGGCGTGTCGATCGTCAGCGCCACGGAATCGTTGCGGCTCTCCAGCGCCGTCACCTTGTTGCGCCAGCGCAGGTCGATCGCGGGCAGATCGCAGATGCGGTCGACCAGATAGGCCTCGGCGTAATATTGCTGGAGGTTGATGAAGGCCGGCCGCTTATGACCGTCCTCGGGCAGCAGGTTGAACTGATAGAGCTGGGACTCGCCATGAAAGATGCGGCCGACGCTCCAGACCACGCCCTTCTCGACCATGCGGTCGGCGACACCGAGCCGGTCCCAATATTCGAGCGAACGCTTCGAGAAGCAGATCGCGCGCGAGCCCTCGCCGATGCGGTCGGCATCATCCAGAAGGACGACGCGCTGGCCGCGCTGGGCGAGATCGATCGCCAGCGACAGCCCCACCGGGCCGGCGCCGACGACCACCACCGGATGCTCGGCCGGATTTGGGCCGGGGCGATCCTGGTCGGGGTGGCGGCGATAGCCGAACTGGGTTTTGGCCTTTTGCGTATTGGCCTGCGCCATGCGCTAACCTCGGCTCTGGTCAGGAGAGGACTGATCTGCTAGATAGTCTCACGTGCAACTATTTTGGACCGGAGCCGGCCGGCCGTCAACTGGAATTCGGAGCGCTCTCCTTGGCGAGGACATCCAGCGATATCGCGCTGAAGACGCGGCAAGCCGACGAGGCTGCACCGCGACCGAAGGCGCGCCTCGATCTGTTCAAGTTCGTGCCGTTCCGCCTCAACCGGCTCGCGGCGGAAGTCAGCGCCGCGCTGTCGGTCGAATATCAGGAGCGTCACGGCCTCGACATTCCGGCCTGGCGCGTGATCGCTACGCTCGGCTTCCGCAACGATGCCTGCAGTGCGCAGTACATCTCGCAATGCACCCGCACGCACAAATCCACCATCAGCCGCGCGGTGACCACGCTGCTGAATGCGCAATTGATCGAGCGCGTCGAGAACGAAGCCGACCGGCGCGAATTTCGCCTGCAACTGACGAAGAAGGGCCGCGCGCTCTATGAAGAGCTGTTCCCGCAGCTGCTGCGGCGGGAAGACGAGATCCTCGCCTGCCTCTCCGCGCAGGAGCGCAAGCAACTGTCCGCGCTGCTCGGCAAGATCGAGGAGAGCCTCGATCTGATCCAGACCAGCGAAGAGGCCGACGCAAAGCAGGCGTATTAGGGATTCATGGAGGCGCGGACGTCGGCGTTTGGGGGTCCGGTTGAGGAAACTTGGTAGGCCCGTGACGGCACTGGCTCATATAGCGATGCTCCTTGCGGCGCTTGCCGCGACTCGCGCATACGCCGCTGACATAGGTCATCTGGCTCCCCCTGGAGTCGCTGCAAACGAGTTTCCCTCACCACAGCGTCCTGTTGCACGGATCGTCAGCCCACGCCGCTCCGCCGAAGAGCGCCGCGACGCCCTCAATGAGGCCGGTCAAATCGCACGTATTCTCGAACTGAAACCAGGCATGACAGTCGGCGACATTGGAGCCGGCGGTGGCTACCACACGGTCAGGCTCTCGCGCCTCGTCGGACCCGCCGGCTCTGTCGTTGCCCAGGACGTCACGCGGGATTACCTCATGGAACTCGCCAGGCGAACAGAACTTCTGAAGTTGACGAACGTGCAATTCGCGCTCGGCGAACCACACGACCCGCGGCTGCCCGCTTCCTCGCTGGATGCCGCAATCCTCGTGCATATGTATCACGAGATAGCCCAACCCTATGCCTTCCTCTACAATCTCGCGCCTGCCTTGAAGCAGGGTGCGCGGGTCGGAATTGTCGATCTCGAGCTTCCGACGTCGAAGCATGGCACGCCAATCGAGCTCTTACGCTGCGAATTGAGTGCCGTCGGCTATCGCGAGGTCGCCACATATAAGCTCGCAGGCGACGGAGGATATTTGGCGATATTCTCTCCGCCGGAGCTAGCGGCTCGAAAATCTCCCCGCGATATCGTTGCTTGCGGGGATCCTTCCGGCACTCGTTGACACCATATTTGCCGCCCGTCTCGGAGACTGCACACGTCCGAAGAAAAGGACTGGAATTGCCGGTTGAGACCCAAACCGGCGCCCTCCGCGCTGCTCGGCAAGATCGAAGCGAGCCTCGATCTGATCCAGACCAGCGACGAGGCCGACACCAAGCAGGCGTATTTAGCCCAGCCCGTCATTCCGGGGTGCCGCGAAGCGGCGAACCCGGAATCTCGCGCTACAACTTCTGGATTCCGGGTTCGCGCTTCGCGCGCACCGGAATGACGGTCACTACTTCGCAAACGACCTTGTCGGCGGCAGATGCAGCGCCCAGGCATCGACCTTGTCGCTGGCGCGCGGATAGATTTCCGTCACGATCGGATCATGACCGGGAATGAATCGATCAGGATGCCCGGCGAGACGCTCGATCGTTTCCCAGCCCGCCGCCATGTCGCCGACATTGTAGACGATCGGGAACGGGCTCCTGCGCTGGAGATTGGCGTAGTAGTGCGCGGCGTCGGACGCGAGCACCACCGGCCCGCGCGCGGTCTCGACCTTGACCACCTGCAGGCCGTCCGAATGGCCCCCGACACGATGCACGGTGACGCCGGGTGCGACCTCGCCGTCACCGGAATAGAACGTGACGCGCTCGCCATAGACATGGCGCACCATCTGCGTGACGTGCTCGACCGTGAACGGATGTCGCAGCAGGCCATTGCACATGCAGCGGCCGGTCGCGTAAGCCATCTCGCGCTCCTGGAGATGGAAGCGCGCGTTCGAGAAACGGTCGAGATTGCCGGCATGGTCGTAATGCAGATGCGTCACGATGATGTCGGCAATGGCTGACGCAGCGACACCGAAGCGCTCCAGCGCATCGACCGGATTCAGCGTCAGCTTGCGCGCCCGCGCGCTCGCCTCCTCGGCATTGAAGCCGGTATCGACCAGGATGTCGCGGCCCTTCCCTCGGATCAGCCAGACGAAATAGTCGAGGTCCTGCGCCGCGCTGTCATGCGGGTCCGGGGCCAGGAAGTTCATGTTGGGGGTGCGCGGCGACATCGTCGCATAGCGCAGCGCGTAGATTTCGTAGGCGTTTCCCATGGTCTTGCTTTTCTTGAGTTGGATCTTGCGGGACGATCGGGCGCACCAAGCCATTGTCCGCAAGAAAGGTCAAACGCCGGAGGCTGCGATGACCGCGAGCCTGCCATGTGAGTCCGCGATGTGAGACCAATCACATTCTCTTCGCCCCGGCTGCCCTAACTTGCTGCCGTAAAGATCGAACCGGATCGCTCGAGCCGCAATCATGACAGCCTGTTCATTCTCCTCCCGGCGCGCCCATGCGTTGCGATCAATCGTCGCGATTATCCCGAATCTCCAAGCGGTTGACGCCCCCCTTCCCGGGTTTGATAATGCCTGGAGCGTAAGTTAAGGTCGCCGCGGCGCAAGCTGGGAACGGCGCCTTTTTGGCTGGACCGCGCTGATTATGAAAATTCGCTTTCTCGTTCTTCTGTCCCTCCTCATTTCGCTTGTCCCGGCTGCGCCGTCCTTGGCCGCCGGCGACCGCTATGCGCTGATCATCGGCAACGCCAAATATCCGGATGCGGATGCCCCGCTGAAGGAACCGATCAACGACGCGCGCGACGTTGCCGACGAGCTCAAGCGCGATGGCTTTTCCGTGGAGATCGGCGAGAACCTGACCGGCGACGGCATGCGCCGCGCCTTCGAGAAGCTCTATGGCAAGATCAAGCCCGGATCGGTGGCGCTGGTGTTCTTCAGCGGCTTCGGCATCCAGTCGGCGCGCCAAAGCTACATGCTGCCGGTCGATGCGCAGATCTGGACCGAATCCGACGTGCGCCGCGACGGTTTCAGCCTCGAGACCGTGCTCGGCGAGCTCAACACCCGCGGTGCCGGCGTCAAGATCGCGCTGGTCGATGCGTCCAGGCGCAATCCGTTCGAGCGCCGGTTCCGCAGTTTCTCGGCGGGCCTCACCCCGGTGATCGCGCCGAACGGCACGCTGGTGATGTATTCGGCGGCGCTGGCTTCGGTGGTGTCGGACGCCGGCGGCGAGCACAGCCTGTTCGTGCAGGAACTGCTCAAGGAGATCCGCGTCCCCGACCTGATGGCGGAGGAGACGCTGAACCGCACCAAGATGGGTGTCACCCGCGCCTCGCGCGGCGAGCAGGTGCCGTGGATATCCTCTTCCCTGGCCGAAGATTTTTCGTTCATTCCGGGAGCCGGCGGATCGCGCCCGACAACGACGCCACCGCCCGCGCCTCCCGCTCCGCCCGTCGTCGCCAACAACCCGCCGCCGGCACCATCGGCGCCGCCCTCACCACCTCCGCCGCCGAAGCCGGCCGACACGGTTGCAGCGCCCGCGCCTGCTCCTGCGCCTCCCCCTACGCCCGCACCGGCGCCCTCGCCGAAGCCGCAGGTCGAGGCCGCCCTGCCCCCGCCGCCACCACCGGCGAAGCCGGCCGAGACAACCCCCGCCCCGAGCGTGGATAGCGGGCCGAGCGCGGCCGCTTTGGCTGAGGACCCCACCATCAAGGGCCTGACCGCCAAGATCGCCGCCAATCCTGATGACGTGAACGCGCTGTACCGGCGCGGCCAGGTCTATGCCAGCAAGGGTGCCTACAACCTCGCCATCAAGGATTTCGACGACACGCTGCGGATCAACTCGAAGGACGTCGAGGCACTGAACAACCGCTGCTGGACCCGCACCGTGGTCGGCGACCTCCAGGGCGCTCTGAAGGATTGCAACGAGGCGCTGCGGCTGCGGCCGAATTTCGTCGATGCGCTGGACAGCCGGGGGCTCGTCAACCTCAAATCGGGCGCGGTGAAGAACGCCATCGCCGATTTCGACGCGGCCTTGCGGATCAACCCGCGCCTGACCTCCTCGCTCTACGGGCGGGGGCTCGCCAAGCAGCGCAACGGCTCGGCCCAGGAAGGCGCGCTCGACATCGCCAATGCCAAGGCGATGGATCCGAACATCGTTCAGGAATTCGCAAGCTACGGAGTACGCTAGTATTTTTTTGAGTTGAGGCAGCACACGCCTCGAACCTCGGCGGCCCAAGCAAGACTAAACAACGGATGCCGCAAGCGGCCTTTCCGGGGGCTTATTGCAAGGAATTTTGGGAACCGCGCAGGTCGGCTGCGCAGGAGGGACTGGCAATGAGATTTGCTGCAAAAGGACTTACCGCGATCCTGTCGGTCATGGCGATCGGCGCCGCGCTGTCGCTGCAGGCCGCACCCGCCGTCGCCGGCGACGACGGCAACAGCAAGAACGTCACCGAAGACGAGATCGTCCGCGCGCTGGCCCCTCCGCCGAAGAAGCCGCTGACCCGCGGCCTCTCGACTGGCGCTCCGCAGGCAGATCCCGCGCCGAACGCGGCGGAGACCAAGCTGATCCAGTCCGTGCGCGGCCGCTCGACCCGCTCGCTGTCGTCGACCGAGCGCGAGGAAATCGCGTCAGTCGCCAAGGACAAGCCGAACATCGATCTCGAGATCACGTTCGACTACAACTCCGCCAATATCAGCGCCAAGTCGCTGCCCTCGGTGCAGGCGCTCGGCCGCGCGCTGACCAGCGCCGACCTGAAGGGCTCGACCTTCGTGGTCGCCGGCCACACCGACGCTGCCGGCAGCGAGGCCTACAACCAGGACCTCTCGGAGCGCCGCGCGGACTCGATCAAGCGCTATCTGGTCGAAAAATACAGCATCTCCGCGACCGACCTCGTCACGGTCGGCTACGGCAAGAGCAAGCTGAAGGATCCGAGCCAGCCGATGGCGGAGGTCAACCGCCGCGTGCAGGTCGTCAACATGGAAAACAAGACCACCGCATCGAAGTGAGCGCGACGCAATCCTTTGCAATGACCCGTCGTGATGTGGTGTAAAGTCTTGCTTCCGGAGCGCGTCCCGCAGCCTTGCGGGGCGCCGCTTTATTTCAGGGAAACGCTCTTGATAGGCCTCGTGCGGATGGCCGTGAGCCAGGCCAGGACAATCCGGCGATGAACGTCTCCGAATATCTCAAACCCGCCGGAACCGTGTTGTTCGTCGTCGTACTCGGCGTCGGCTATTATCTGTTCGAGCATCGGCATCGTCCCGAGGCGAAGGAAACGCCGGGCGAGGCGCTCGTCATCGTGACGAAGTCGACCAATGCCTGCTTCTCCGACCTCGTGCGCGTGACCGGCTTCTTCGTGCCGCGCCGCGAGGCCGTCGTCGTCGCCGACCAGGAAGGCTCCAGGGTCACCGACGTCTTCGTCACCGAAGGCACCATGGTCACCGAAAACCAGGAGCTGGCGCGCCTGACCCCGCCGCCGCAGATTCCGGGTCAGCCGCAGCGGCCCGGCCAGCAAGGCCCGATCTCGCTGAAGGCGCCCGCGCCGGGCCTCGTCACCGAGGTCCGCACCGTCGTCGGAGCGCCCGCTTCCCCACAGGCCGGCCCGATGTTCCGCATCGCCGTCAACAACGAGATCGAGCTGGATGCTCAGGTCCCGGCCGTGCACATGCCCAAGCTCAGCCCCGGCGCGACGGTGCGCATCAGCCGCGACGACGCGCCCGACCTGATCGGCCGGGTCCGCCTGGTTGCGCCCGAGATCGACCGCGCCACCCAGCTCGGCCGCGTCCGCATCAGCGTCACCAACAATCCCTCGCTGAAGGTCGGCGTATTCGCCCGCGCCTCCATCGATGCCAAGCGAAGCTGCGGCGTCGCGGTTCCCAAGACCGCGATCGACCATCTCACCGTGCAGGTCGTCAAAGGCAACATCGTCGAGACGCGCAAGGTGCGGGTCGGGCTGACGTCCGACACCGCGACGGAAATCCTGGAAGGTCTCGAGGTCGGCGAGATCGTCGTGGCCGACGCCGGCTCTTCGCTGCATGACGGCGACCAGATCAAGACCATGTTCGCCGATGAACTCGATCGCACGCGGGTACGCTGATGGCTCTCAATATCTCGGCATGGTCGATCCGCAATCCGCTGCCGTCGGTGGTGTTTTCGATCATCCTCCTGATTCTCGGCTGGGTCTCCTTCACCAAGCTCGCGGTGACGCGGTTGCCTTCGGCCGACATTCCCGTGATCTCGGTCGCGGTCTCGCAGTTCGGCGCGGCGCCCGCCGAGCTCGAATCCCAGGTCACCAAGACGGTTGAAGACGCCGTCTCCGGCGTCGAGGGCGTGCGGCACATCACCTCGTCGATCACCGACGGCCTGTCGGTGACCACGATCCAGTTCGCACTGGAGACCAACACCGATCGCGCGCTCAACGACGTCAAGGACGCGGTGACGCGTGTGCGGTCGAACCTGCCCCAGAACGTCACCGAGCCGCTGATCCAGCGCGTCGACGTGATCGGCCTGCCGATCGTCACCTATGCCGCGATCGCACCCGGCAAGACGCCCGAGCAGCTCTCTTATTTCGTCGACGACGTGGTCAAGCGCGCGCTGCAAGGCGTGCGCGGCGTCGCCCAGGTCGAGCGCATCGGCGGTGTCGAGCGCGAGATCCTGGTTTCACTCGATCCCGACCGTCTCCAGGCCATGGGGCTCACCGCCGTCAATGTCAGCCAGAGCCTGCGCGGCACCAATGTCGACGTCGCCGGCGGCCGCGCCGAGATCGGCAAGAACGACCAGGCGATCCGCACGCTGGCCGGCGCCAAGACGCTGAGCGATCTCGCCGGCACCATGATCCCGCTGTTCGGCGGCGGCGAGGTCCGTCTCGACGATCTCGGCACCGTCACCGACACCATCGCCGACCGCCGCACCTTCGCCCGCTTCAACGGCGAGCCGGTGGTCGCGCTGGGCATCAAGCGCTCCAAGGGCGCCAGCGACGTGGTGGTCGCCGCCGCCGTGCAGAAGCGCATCGACGCGCTCAAGGCCGCCTATCCCGACGTCGATCTCAAGCTGATCGACACCTCGGTCGAATACACCAAGGGCAACTACGAGGCGGCGATCTCGACCCTGTTCGAAGGCGCCATCCTCGCGGTTGTCATCGTGCTGTTGTTTCTGCGCGATTTGCGCGCGACCATCATTGCCGCGATCTCGCTGCCGCTGTCGATCTTCCCGGCGTTCTGGGCGATGGACATCCTCGGCTTCTCGCTGAACCTCGTCAGCTTCCTCGCCATCACGCTGTCGACAGGTATCCTGGTCGACGACGCCATCGTCGAGATCGAGAACATCGTGCGGCATATGAACATGGGCAAATCGCCCTACCGCGCCGCGCTGGAAGCCGCCGACGAGATCGGCCTCGCCGTGATCGCGATTTCGCTCACCATCATCGCGATCTTCGCGCCCGCGAGCTTCATGTCGGGCATCGCGGGACAGTTCTTCAAGCAGTTCGGCATCACCGTCTCGGTGCAGGTGTTCTTCTCGCTGCTCGCGGCACGCTTCGTGACGCCGATGCTGGCGGCCTACTTCCTCAAGCATCACGCACACGAGGAGCCGCCGCCCGGCCGTATCCTGCGGACCTATCACAGCATCGTATCGTGGTCGGTGAAGCACTATTTCATCACCGTGCTGATCGGCTTCGGCATCTTCGCCGCCTCGATCTGGAGCATCACGCTGCTGCCGCAGGGCTTCCTGCCGGCGCAGGACAGCGCGCGCTCGCTGCTTGCCCTCGAGCTGCCGCCAGGCACCCAGCTCGCCTACACCGAAAAGGTCACCGAGGACATCGTCGCGCGCCTGCGCAAGCGACCCGAGGTGAAGAGCATCTTCGTCGACGGCGGCCGCGTTCCGCCCGGGACCCAAGAAGTCCGGCGCGCCGCCCTGATCATCAACTACACGCCCAAGAGCGACCGCGACATCACCCAGCGCGAGCTCGAATTCTCGATCAGCCAGGAGCTGGAGAACGTTCCCGATATCCGCTTCTGGTTCCTGGACGAGAACGGCCTGCGCGCGATCTCGCTGGTGGTGACCGGCGTCGACGCCAACATCGTCAACAACGTCGCCAGCGAGCTTGCGACGCAGATGAAGCGGATTCCGACCATCTCCAACGTGATCTCGGAAACCGCGCTGGAGCGCCCTGAGCTCCGCATCGAGCCGCGTGCGGACCTTGCCGCTCGCCTCGGCGTCTCGACCGAAAGCCTGTCGCAGACCATCCGCGTGGCCACCATCGGCGACGTCGGCCCCGCGCTCGCCAAGTTCGACGTCGGCGACCGCCTGGTGCCGATCCGCGTCCAGCTCGAGGACGCCGCGCGCGGCAATCTCAAGACGCTGGAGCAGTTGCGCGTGCCGCTCGGCGAGCACGGCGAGAAGGGCGGCGTGCCGCTCTCGGTCATCGCCGACGTCAAGCTCGACCAGGGCCCGACCAGCATCAACCGCTACGATCGTGAGCGGCAGGCCACCGTCGCCGCCGACCTCGTCGGCTCCGCGGCACTCGGCGATGCCACCAAGAAGATCTACGAACTGCCGGTGATGAAGAGCCTGCCGAAGGGCGTGAAGGTCTCACCGTCCGGCGATGCCGAAAGCCTCAACGAGCTATCCGACGGCTTTGCCACCGCGATCACAGCCGGCCTGATGATGGTCTATGCAGTGCTGGTGCTGCTGTTCGGCACTTTCCTGCAACCGATCACCATCCTGTTCTCGCTGCCGCTGTCGATCGGCGGCGCGATCGCGGCCCTGCTCGTCACCGGCAAGCAGCTGACGACGCCGGTCTGGATCGGCATCCTGATGCTGATGGGCATCGTCACCAAGAACGCCATCATGCTGGTGGAGTTCGCGATCGAGGCGATCAACGGCGGCAAGCCGCGCGACGAGGCGATGATCGACGCCGGCATGAAACGCGCCCGTCCGATCGTGATGACCACGATCGCGATGGCCGCCGGCATGATGCCGAGCGCGCTCGCGGTCGGCGCCGGCGGCGAGTTCCGCTCGCCAATGGCGCTCGCGGTGATCGGCGGCCTGATCTTCTCGACCATCCTGTCGCTGGTGTTCGTGCCCGCGATGTTCATGGTGATGGACGATCTCGGCGCGCTGATCTGGCGCTTCGGCAAGCGGCTGATCGTGCACAGCGAGGATGCCGAGACGGACGGGCATCATGGGACTGCATCGGCGGAAGCGGGGCCAGCGCCGAAGAACATCGTGCACCCGGCGGCGGAGTAGCCGCGATGCCAGAAGCGCGGAGCTAGTGACTTCACTCGTTCCGTGCGATCGCCGTCAGCTTGGCCATGTTCCGCAGCAATATCCGGCCGCGCTGAAGATCGAGGATCGCTTCCTTGCGCCAGGCCTGGAGCTGGCGGTTGACGCTCTCGCGGGCAGCGCCGACGAAGATGCCGAGCTGCTCCTGCGAGATGTGCACCTCGGAGCCGAAATCGGCAGCGAGGGCACAGAGCCGCCGTGCCAGCCGCACCGGCAGCGGCTGCAACATGGATTCCTCCATGCGCTCGCTCTGCCAGCGGATGCGTTGGCATAAGAGCGCGATGATCTTGATCGCGACTTTCGGCTCGCGCTCGAGGAAGCCGAGGAAATCCTCGCGCCGCAGCACGAACAATTCGCTGGCCTCGCCCGCGGTCGCGTCCGCCGTGCGGCTCTGGCCGTCCAGCACCGCGACCTCGCCGAACAAATCGCCCGGTCCCATGAAATTCAGCGTCAGTCGGCTGCCGTCGGAAGCGCCGGTCTCGATACGGACCTGGCCGCGGCGCACGCCGAACAGCGCGTCGCCGGGGTCGCCCTTCTGGAACAGCACCTCGCCATTGCCCAGATGCTGGGTGTGGCAGAGATTGGACAGCCGCTGGAGCTCATCTGCGCCGAGGTCGGCGAACATCGCGTTCATCTTCAGGATGACCGCAAATTCGGCCTGCTTGCTCATTTCAATGTCCTTGTGAATTTCTTGGCAAATCGCTTGGAACCATCAACATCAGGATCGCGTAAAACCGCGCCGGGGAAGTGTGTCATAAGTCACATAACTTTGCAGCTCCCCCTGACTATTTTTGACCGCTTGGAACCACTTCCCGTCCCGGGATAAACTCAGGCGGAAAGGACGCGGCGCAAAGTACCGGTATTTGCCGGTTTCGACGCCGATGGTCCGCCGCTGGAAAGTCGACATGAGAGCAGTGAAATTCGCCGGCGCGGCGGTGGCCGCCGTCATCATCGTGATCGCACTCCTGCTGGTGGTCGGGGTCCCCTCCGGCTTCCTGACCTCGACGATTGCCTCGCGGGTCGAGAGCGCGACCGGCTATCGCCTGTCGATCGACGGCACCACCAAGATCAGCGTTTGGCCGACGCTGAACGTCACGCTGAACGATCTCACGCTCCAGGATCCCAAGGATCGTAGCGGCATCACGCGCCTGACGGTCGACAGCGTGCAGGCCGACATGTCGCTCGCCAGCGTATGGTCGGGCCGTCCGAAGATCAGCGAACTCGTCGTCACCCGTCCCGTGCTCTATCAGCCGCTGCTGCGCGAGCGCCTGCCGAATGCCGGCACTTCGTCGAAGCCGCTCGCGCTCGACACGGACGGCGCCACCATCGACCGCGTCAAGATCACCGACGGCGAGGTCGCATTCTCGCGGCTGCGCGATCGCGTCGAAGGTCGTATCAGCGCCATCAACGCCGATGCCGTCGTCGACCGCGACCGCAAGGTCAACATCACCGGCACCGCGCGCGTCGGCGAGCATCCGACCAGGTTCGACATCAAGGCAGCGACGCCGGCGCCGCCGACCGACCGGCCCACGATCCCCGTGGATTTCGCCATCGACATGCCCGATGTGCTGAAGTCCCAGCTCGCCGGCCACGCCGAGATGCGGCTGAACGGCGACATCGTGATGATCAACGGCATCAACGGCACGCTCGGCGACGGCGCATTCAACGGCTGGGCGTCCGTCGACATCGCGAGCAAGCCGCTGGTCAAGCTCGATCTCGACTTCCAGCGGCTGGCGATTCCGCTGGCGAAATCGCCTGACGGCGCGTCCGGGCGGCCCTGGAGCGATGCGCCGATCGACGTCTCCGGACTGAACTATGTCGATGCGCAAATCAGGTTCTCCGCGAACGAGGCCGTGATCGGCGATGCCCGCCTCGCACCGCTGGCGCTCGATGCAAAGCTCGCCGGCGGCGTGCTGAAGGCCGGAACCGCCAATCTCGGCGCCTATGGCGGCCAGGTCTCGGGCGAGGTGATCCTGGATGCGACCACCGGCGCGCCGAGCTTTGCCATGCATTCCGACCTCGTCGGCGTGCGCGCGCTGCCGCTGCTGCAGGGCCTTGCCGAATTCGACCGCATCGACGGCAAGCTGCAGGCCAAGCTCGCGCTGCGCAGCGCCGGCACCAGCCAGCGCGCGCTGATGGCGAACATGCAGGGCACGGCTTTCGTCAATTTCCAGGACGGCGCGATCCGCGGCATCAATGTCGCGCAGATGATCCGTTCGCTGACATCGGGCACGCTGTCCGGCTGGCAAGACAGCCAGAACAGCAGCCAGGAGCAGAGCACGGACCTGTCGCAGCTCTCGGCCTCCTTCCGCATCGACAAGGGTCAGGCGGTGACGACCGATCTCAACCTGATCGGGCCGCTGGTACGGGTGACTGGCGCCGGCACGATCGCACTCGACACCAAGATGATGGGTTTTCGCGTCGAGCCGAAGCTGGTGATGACGACCGAAGGCCAGGGCCGCACCAACGAGCCGGTCGGCTTCGGCATCCCCGTGATGATCCAGGGCAGCTGGTCGCAGCCGAAGATCTATCCTGACATGGCCGGCATGCTCGATAATCCCGAGGCTGCCTATGCCAAGCTGCGCGAGATGGGCAAAGGCCTGTTCGGCCCCGACGGCGCCGGGCTCGGCAATATTTTGGGCGGCCTCGGCCTCGGCGGCGCGACCGCGCCGGGTGGCGGCAACGTGCCCGGCAATGCCAATCCGCAAACCCAGCAGCCGGGCCAGAACAATCTGCTCGGCGGCCCCTTGGGCGAGGCGATCGGCAGCCTGATCCAGCAGGGGCTTTCCAGCGGTGCCGGAACAGGTACGGCGACGGGCACCGGCCGCAGCCGCAGCCTGCCGGCAGTACCCTCCACGCCGGCACCGCAGGCTTCGCCCGCACCCCCGGCCCTGGAAGACCCGCCGGCGGCGCAGCAGGACAGCCAGCCCATGAACGATGTGCTGCGGCAGCTCTTCAATCGGTGATTGGCGGACCAACGGACGGGACTCCACGTTCCCCCTTACATGAGCCCGCCATCCGCAGCTTCCTCCGAACGGATGAGGCTGCGACATTTCACCGCCCGTCCAGCAGCCCCGCCGTCCACAACGGGTAACCAGACCTGCTGTTCAGCCGGTCCCGGGACGGTCACGGAACGATCCCTTGGCCCGAATTATGGTAGAAGGCTGCCGGGGCTGGTACGGCCCGTAGCGCCGGCGTCGATGGCGGCGCAAGAGGATCGGGATGGCAGGGGCGAACGACAAGACACGGTTTCTGCGCGAGGGCCTGTTCGCCAAATATGTCGTCTCCCTCGTCGGCCTCGTCGTGTTCGTGCTCGCCGTCAACGGCGCGATGGAGACCTGGATCTCCTACCGCGCCACCAAGACATCGCTGACCGACGGGCTCGAGGACAGGGCGCAGGCCGTCGCCCGGCGCATGGAACAGTCGATCTCCGAGCTCGAGCGCCAGATCAGCTGGGTGACGCGGGCGAGCCAGGACACGCTCGAGAAGCGCCGCGCCGACTACGCCCAGCTGCTGCACCAGGTCTCGGTCGTCAACCAGCTGTTCCAGCTCAACGGCGAGGGCCGCGAGGTGCTGCGCGTCTCGCGCCAGTCGACCACGACCGGCGGCAATGCCGACCTCTCCCGCGACATGCGCTTCACCGATACGGTGGCTCGCGGTGTCAGCTATTCGCCGGCCTATTTCGTCGACCAGCGGCCGATCATGTCGATCTCGGTCGCGCATTCCGGCTTCAACGCCGGCGTCACAGTCGCCGAGATCGATCTCAGCTTCCTCTCCGACTTCCTGTCCGACGCGCAGGTCGGCAAGGCCGCCTTCGCCTATGTGGTCGATCCGCGCGGCCGCGTGCTGGCGACGTCGTCGAAGGGGCCCGACGTCGGCAAGGACCTGTCGAAGCTGCCACAGGTGGCGGCTGCGATCGCGCCGGGGCGCGAATCCGAAACATCGGGTACCGACTTCAACGGCCATTCGGTGATGAGCGCTGCGAGCACCGTTCCGAAACTTGGCTGGAGCGTGCTGTTCGAGCAGCCGACCACGCAAGCCCTGACGCCGATCCGCGACCAGCTGGTGCGCATCGCGCTTCTGATCGGCATGGGCCTGATGGTGGCGATCCTCGCCGGGACGCTGCTCGCCCGCCGCATGATCATCCCGATCACCGCGCTGCGCGACGGCGCGCACAAGCTCGGCGAGGGCGATTTCAGCCACCGCATCGACGTGCACACCTCCGACGAGCTCGAAGACCTCGCCGGCCAGTTCAATCGCATGGCGACCCAGCTCCAGGAGACCTATTCGAACCTGGAGACCAAGGTCGAGGAGCGCACCCGTGACCTCGCGCAGTCGAACCACGAGCTCAAGGTGCTGGAAGAGGTCGGCCGCGCGGTGGCCTCCTCGCTCGATCTCAACGCCGTGCTGCCGACCATTGCCGCGCGCGCGATCGAGATCACCCACGCCGACGCGGTGCTGATCTACGGCTATGACGCAGAGGCACACAGCTTCAACCTGGTGGAGGCGGGCGGCATCGACAAGTCGGCCGAAGGCGCACACGTCACCATCGGCGAAGGCGAGAACATCCTGAGCGATGCCGCGGAGAGCGGCGAGCCGATCGCGATTGCCGATCTCGACCACGCGGCCGAGCAGCCGCTGCGCGATGCCGCGATCGATGCCGGCTTCCACTCGGTGCTGGTGGTGCCGCTGGTCGATCAGCAGGGCACGCTTGGCTCGCTGGTGGTACTGCGCCGCGCCAGTGGCGCGTTCGCCGCCAGCATCATCGGCCTGATGCGCACCTTCGCCAACCAGGCCGTGCTGGCAATGCGCAATGCGCGGCTGTTCACCGAGGTCGATCACAAGAGCCACGCGCTCGAGACCGCGAACGAGACCGTGCGCGCCCAGGCCGACAAGCTGCGCGTGCAGACCGAGCAGCTCAAGGACTGGAACAAGTCGCTGGAGGAGCGCGTCGAGACCCAGCTCGGCGAGATCGAGCGCATCCGCAAGCTCGAGCGTTTCCTGGCGCCGCAGGTGGCGCAGCTGATCGCCTCCTCCGACAGCCCCGAGGGGCTGCTCACCAGCCAGCGCCGCGAGGTGACGGTGGTGTTCTGCGATCTGCGCGGCTTCACCGCGTTCACGGAAGCCACCGAGCCGGAAGAGGCGATGAACGTGCTGCGCGAATACCACGCCGCGCTCGGCCAGCTCATCTTCAAGTATGAGGGCACGCTCGACAAATATGCCGGCGACGGCGTGATGATCCTGTTCAACGCGCCGATCCAGTTCGAGGACCACACCAAGCGCGCCGTGAAGATGGCGGTGGAGATGCGCGACACCATCGGCCCGCTGACCGAGCGCTGGCGCAACCGCGGCCATAGCCTCGGGTTCGGCATCGGCGTCGCGCTCGGCTATGCCACGCTCGGCCAGGTCGGCTTCGAGCAGCGGCTCGAATATGCCGCGATCGGCAGCGTCACCAATCTCGCCTCCCGTCTCTGCAGCGAGGCCAAGCCGAACCAGATCGTGGTCAGCCGCCGCGTCTACGGCATGGTCGAGCCCTGGGTCGAGGCGCGCGCGCTCGACGATCTCCAGCTCAAGGGTTTTAATCATCCCGTGCTTGCGATGGAGATTTTGAGCTGGCGCGAGGGGGTCGAGAACGTGGTCGATGCGTCGGTCGCGCGGCGGCGCGGGTAGAAGCCAACTAAGATTCGAAAACAACCCCATGCACAGTAGCCGAGGCTCCGGCACGACGCCAAATTTTCGCCGGAGCTACGGATTTTGCGAAATTGCCTTTGACGCGTCGCGCAAAACACTGGCAGAATGGCATCATCGCGTTCTTCCCATCCCGAACCACATCTCCCCTCGCTGCGACTAACCATCGCCTCGGCGTCGAGGCTCAATTTCCGATGGGAGACGGCCTGTGGCGTTTGCCTTGCCTTCGCGCGCGTATGATTTGCAGATGCTGGACCGTCCCACTGAGCGGGCACGCGACCAGGGCTGGGTTTACGGGCTGCCGCCGGGCATCACATCCGAGCAATGGCCGCTCGATCCCGTCACCGGCTATCCGCTGATGCACGGCTTCACGCTGCTGCTGCCGGAGGATTATCGCGTGCATGGCGCGGACATCGTCGCGGTGTCGTTCTTTGCCACTGCGCCCGATCACAATGACGGCGGCGCGCCCGATGGTCCTGAAATCCGCGAAGCGGTGATGGCACGGCCAGCGCATCCGCGGCTCTCGCGCATGACCGACATTCTCGATTACGAATATGCCGCGCTGCTGCTGACCAAAACCGAATATGACGGCGCGTTCGCGACGCCGCCGGCGCCGCTTGCGCTGGCGACGGCCGACCGGCCGCGCTGGCTCGATGTCGGCGGCGCCTGCGCGTTCTTCGAGGCCGCGGCGCCTTACGCGAAGAAGATGTTTTCAGCGTCACCGCGCGCCGATCTGAGCGAGACCCGCGCGATCACCTTGAGCCCGCGCGCGAACGATCCCAATGCCGGCAAGGGGCCGCAGGACGAGCACACCAGGGAAAACCCGCCGACCGGCTATCAGCCCTATTACTACTATGTCGGCGGCGTCCCTGGCCGCGACAATTTCCGCCTGCATGACTGGAGCAAGGACCACGCCCACAACCATCTCGGCGGCACCATGCGGCCGTGCCAGGCGGTGCCGGAGATGAGCCCGTTCTATATCGAGTTCGAGGAATATTTCGGCGGCTACAATTTCGGCGGCGGCAATGCGCAGCTCGACTTCGGGGATATGAAGTTCGATTGGGCGTGCGGCTAAGTCTTTCATAGGACGCGATCCACACCGCGTCATCCCGCCGTCATCTCCCCCCGATACCGCTCTCGTCCCAAGCATTTTCGCAGCGCCGGCCGGCGCCGCATTTCCAGGGCACGTCAGGGAGGGATCATGGCTTCTTTCACCGTGGCAAGCGGTTCCACAGTCACGTCCGCAAAGACCGTCGGCAATACCGACACCGGCATCATCCAGGCCGGCGGCACGCTGTCCGACACCACCGACATCACCTGGACCGGCGGCGCGGCCGGGCAGACCGTGGTGATCGACAATGCCGGCACCATCCTGGCGACGAGCCGCGGCATCGACACCAAGGGTTCCTTCACGACGGGCAATCTCAGCTTCACCAACGAGGCCGGCGCGAAGCTGATCACGGGCGACGATGCGTTCCGCATCAACACCGCACTCTCCACCGGCACCATCACCGTCGACAATTCCGGCAGCATCGTCTCCGGCGCGGTGGACGCCAGCGGCAACATCATTGCGGCCTCGAGCGGGCAGGCGCTCGACTTCGCCGCGATCGTGTCGGCCACCGAAGTCATCAACATCACCAATCACACCGGCGCGGTGATCGGCGCCTCCGGCAATGATGCGATCCGCCCCGGTGCCGGCATCATCACCATCACCAATGACGGCCTGATCGACGCGACCGCCTCGGCGAGCCGCGCGATCAATCTGAACACGTCGAACCTCACCAACATCACCTCGTTCACGCTTGATAACGAGCAGCATGGCGTGATCCAGTCGCAGGGCGATGCGGTGCGCATCACGGCCTCGACGCTGACCACGACCGCGACCTATTCGGTCACGGTCGACAATGTCGGCACCATCCAGTCGACCGGAACCGGATCCGCCAACGGCCAGGCGATCGATTTCACCGATCTGGTCTCGACCAGCGGCAGCATTCACCTCATCAACGAGGCGACCGGTGTGATCAAGGCGGCCGATGCCGACGCGGTCCGCGGCGGCGTCAACATGGTCGTCGACAATTACGGCAATATCTTCGGCGGCGGCACGGCCGGCGACACCAATGACGGCGTCGACTTCCAGGGCAATGCCGGCGGCGTCGTCAACAACCATGCCGGCGGCACCATCGAGGGCACGCGCCACGGCATCACCGGCGACCAGCCGATCACGATCAGCAACGATGCGGGCGGCAGCATCATCGGCGATGCCGGCTCCGGCATCAACATGGACACCGCGAGCACGACCACCACGACCATCCTCAATTCCGGCCTCATCACCGGCCATGCCGACGGCGTCAGCGACGGCGACGGCATCGACGTCGACGGCCTGATCGCGCTGACGAATTACGGCTCGATCACCACGACGGGCCACAGCGATGGCATCCTGGCCGAGGCGATCACGATCGGCGGCGGAAGCATCGTCAATTACGGCACGATCTCGAGCGTCGAGCGGGCGATTACGGTCGACGATTCCAACCTCGGCAACGCCTTCGCGCCGACGACGGTCGAGAATTGGGGCCTGATCCACGGCGGCAATGGCGAGGCGATCTCCATCACCGACACCTTCGCCGACATCATCACGAACCACGGCACGATTGACGGCAGCGTCGCGCTCGGTGGCGGCGACGACATCGTGAACGACTACACCGGCGCGACCTTCACCGCGGCGGTCGATGGCGGCGACGGCATCGATACGTTCAACCTGCTCGGCAACGGCTCCGGCACGCTGGCGCATACGGTGAATTTCGAGCTGCTCGACGTCAAGGCCGGCAGCTGGAGCGTCACCGATGCCGAGAGCTTCGCCTCCGGCATCACCATCGACGCGGGCGCCAGGCTCGCGCTCGCCGATGGCGGCTCGCTCACGGGCGCCGTCACCGACAATGGCGTGTTCGCGTCCACCCATTCCGACGTCTTCGTGTTCAATGCGACGATCTCCGGCAACGGCGCCTTCGACCAGGCCGGCACCGGCACAACGGTGCTGAGCCAGAGCAACGGCTACACCGGCGGCACGACGCTGCATGCCGGAACGCTGGAGCTCGCGGCGCTCGATGCCGCCGGCACAGGCGCGATCACCTTCGAGGACGGCGCGCAGACGCTCAAGATCGACAAGGCGGCGCTGGACCACGGCCATCTCGACAACACCATCGAAGGCTTCGGCGTCGGCGACACCATCGACCTCGCCGGCATCGGCAAGGCCAGCCAGGTGACGCTGTCGGCCGACAACGTCCTCACCATCACCGGAAGCAAGTCCGGCACGATCACGCTGCAGCTCGACTCCCATGCCTATGCCTCGGGCCTGAACTTCCAGCTGTCGTCCGACGGCAATGGCGGCACCAAGATCACCGCGATCGCCGACAATCTCGTCGAAGGCAACGACGGCAACAATCTGCTGATCGCAAAACTGTTCAGCCCGGTCGGCAGCTTCCTCGACGGCAAGGGCGGCAACGACATCCTGATCGGTGGCCAGCATTCCGACGTGCTCAACGGCGGCGGCGGCAACGATTTGCTCTACGCCGGCGCCGGCGCCGATCAGTTCCGCTTCAACGGCACCGACCAGGCGGCCGGCCAGCGCGCCACCGACACCGTATTCGACCTCAACTTCAACAAGGGTGACGCGCTGGTGTTCTACGACTACGAGGCCGGCACTTTCGCCTCATCAGGTGCGCATGCCGCGGCCGTGCTCGACAACGGCGAAGGCGCCGGCTCCGGCGCGGTGGTGAAGTCGATGGCGGCGCTGGTCGATCTCGTCAAGGACTCGGCCGACGTCACCGCCCATCGCGGCGGCGCCAACGACCTCGTCATCGACATCAGCCAGAGCAACGGCAGCCACGAGACGATCGTGCTCGATCATCAGTGGCAGGCTTACTCGCTGGCCTCTGGCGGCCATTTCTTCAGCTAGAAGCGGGATGCGTTGAAGTCGAACGAGCCGAGCCAAAAGAATTGCTCTCTCCGGTCCCTCCCCCCTTGTGGGGGAGGGCGATCGCATATGGCGTCCTGGACGGCCTGAGCGCGCGCCTCGTCCTTCGAGACGACCGCTTCCAGCGGTCTCCTCAGGATGAAGCTAAACAGCACCGCGCCGGTTGAAGCTGCTGCCGCGCACTCGGTCCTCATCCTGAGGAGCCCGCCTAAAGCGGGCGTCTCGAAGGATGGCCGGAGGAACGGCTCTCAATGTGATTCCTCTGCGCTCACGCGCCCCGCTTCGGGCCGATGGCCTCGAAGGCGGCCTTCTGCTCGTCGGTCAAATCCGCCTCGAAATCATCGAGCGCATCGCCGACGGTCTTGACCGCCTCCAGCATGGCGCCGAGCCGCGCCTTCACCGCGGCGAGGCGGGCTTGCGGGGTCGCTGCGGTCTTCGCTGTGCACGGGCTCAGCGTCTCCATGGTGCGCAGCGTGGTGTCCTGAAGCACGTCGAGGCGTGCGCGGCCGGTGTCGTCGAGCTTGAGCGTCGCGGCGATGTCGGCGGCGGGCCATTGCTGCTGCACGAGCTGCTCGTACTGGCGCTGCGCCTGCACGTCATAGCGCGGATCGTTGTCGGCCTCGCAGGCGCTTGCCGCCTGCGCATCCTTCTTCTGGCCGGCCGCGAGCGCGGCGCGACGCTCCTGGCCGAGCGCATCGAGCTTTTTCTTCTGGCCGTCGTCGAGCAGGCCCTCGAATTTAGCCAGCGGCGCTGCGACCGCGTCGGTCGCCTTGATCATCGCCTCGATGCGCTCGCGCATCAGGCCGAGGCGATCCGCCGCGGTCGCGGGCACCTCTGCCGGGCAGGCCGCGCGAATGCTGTCGCGGGCGGCTAGCCAGGCGGCACTGAAATCGTCGAGTGCTGCGCGCTGCACTTCGTTCGGCTGCACGGCGGTGACGATGCGATCCATGGGGAAGCCAGCGGGATCGCTGGCATCACAGACATTCTGCGCCGACGGAACCTTGCGCGCGCGCCGGCCTTGCGGCGCGGTATAGGCGGCGAGCTCGGTCGCGGCATAGGGCGCGAAGATCGCGGCATAGATGTCGCCATAACCATAGAGCGAGAGGCTGGTCATATCGCCGAGGATGACGGCGTTGGCGAGATCGTCCTGCGCGAACGGCCAGAACACCGGGCCGGCCCAGCCATAGCTGCCGTCGGGATGGCGCCACCAGCCCTGCGGGCGGCGGCCGCCACGCCAGCCCGACAGCGCGGCCTGCGCCGTGAGCGCCGCACGCACGATGTAGGGATTGGGCGGCTGACCGCGCTCGGCACCGCGCGGATCCTGCGATCTCAGCGCGGCGGAGCGGTATCGGCCGCCCCGCACCGCCATGCGGGAATGGCGCAGGCGTGACATGCCGATCATGTGGCCGACGGCGAAGCGGGCGACGCCGAGCGGACCGCCCCGTAGTCCGAACTGTGCCTCGGCCTTGCTCGGCAGCAGCACCGCCAAAGTCGCGAGGACTGCGCCCGCCAGCACCAGTCCCATGCGAGGCCTCCGCATGACGACCGAATTGACCACTGAGTTGACCACCTCTTGGCCCTCCTCCAGCGCCAGGCACGCAGTGCGCGGTACAGAGATGACTCAGAGCGGAACCAAAGGTTCCGACCCCGCGCCGGTCAAAGCGTCGCAGAAATCATCAGTGTGCCTTCGGCAGCACAAAGGTCTGGCCGGGATAGATCAGGTTCGGGTTGTGGATCTTGTCGCGGTTGGCGTTGAAGATCACCGCATAGCGGGCGCCATCGCCGTAAGCGAGGCGGCTGAGCGCCCACAGGCTGTCGCCGCGCGAGATCACGCGGCTGCCGCCCGCATCGGCCGGCGCGGTATTGAAGACCTCTGCCGGCGAGGCCGATGCGACCGCATTGGCGGCCGGCGCGCGCGCCAGGACCTTCGGCTTCGGCGTCCCCATCAGCCGCGGACGGGCCGCCGACCTCTCTGGCGCGGAGGCGAGGCGCGGCGCAGCTGACGGCAGGGAGGCCACGACGTCTGACTTGTCGTCGGGCTTCTCGGCCTGCCGCGCGGCAGGTGCCGGGCGCGCCGGCGGCGGCGCGGCTTCGGCGATGATCACCGGCATGGTGCGGGCGGACTGGGTGACGGTGCCGTTGGACGCTGTCGCGCGCAGGGTCAGTTCATAGGAGCCGGCGGGGAGCTGGGACGGGGTCATCACGAACTGGCCCGCCGCATCGGCCACCACGGAGTCGAGCGGCTTGCCGTCGCGCAGCAGCTCGACCTTGGCACCCGGCGTGGCCTGCCCCGCGATCACCGCAGCCTCGCCGTGATCGTCGACGCGCGCGACGTCGAACCGGGGGCCGGCATCGGCCGCGGCCGCCGGCGGATTGGCCGGGGCGAGCTCGCCGAGTGCCGCAATCTGCTTCTGCGTCTCGGCGAGCGGAGCCGCCGCCTTTGGCGGGACGACCGGCTCGGGGGACGCCGATGGTGCAGGCTGCGCGGCGGCAAGCCTGGACTCATCCGGCCTGGCTTCGGCTTTGGATTCAGCCTTGGCCTCAGGCTTCGCGGCCTTGACCTCAGGTTTGGCGGCGACCTCGGTCTTCTCCCCGCCCGGCAACAGCCGGCGCAGCTCGGTGGGCCCGATCACCAGCGCGGTGCCAACCAATGCGAGCAGACAGAACGCAATGAAGGCCTTGGAAGCGGTCAACATCGATGCAGAACCTTGGATCGCAAATCAGCCGATGGCAGCAAATTGCGCCGATTTCGCTGCGGCAGCAAGTCGGCCGATGGGATGATCCCTCTTTCGGATGAACCGGCACCGCCCCGCCGGAGTCCAATGCGCAAGGCCGCAGCGCGGCATTTATTTTAGGGATTTCTTCCGTGACCAGATTTTGCCGTCCCGCGCCATGGCTGGCGCTTGCCCTGTTCCTTGCCGCCTCCCCCGCGCTCGCCGCATCCGGCCCGCCGCCGGGCTTCGTCCTCACCGACAACGCCGATCTCGCCTTCACCTCGCCCGACGGTGCGACCAAGCTCGAGCAATACATGAAGGACAGTGAAGACCTTTTCGAGGTCAAATGGCAGGTCTGGGCCCGACGCGGCGAGCAGATGACGGAGCTGAAGCCGGAGCAGGGCTATGGCGCCGGCTTCCGCTTCACCGCCGATTCGCAATGGCTGGTGCGGATGCAGAAGACGGGCTCGGGCTCGCAGGATCTGTTCCTCTACCATGTCGAGAACGGCGCCTTCGTCAATGCGACCCGGAAATCGCTCAGCGATCTTGCCTGGGCCTATTTCCACAGCCGGCCCGATACGAAGAACATGAAGCTCGACTACCACATCTCGGCCAATCTGATGAAAGGCACCGAAGATGCCTATCGCTGGCTCGGCGTCGACTGGCCCAACAACCGTTACCTCGTGATCTCGCTGTCGGGGGCGATGGACAAGCATCCGAAGAACGTCGCCGTGAAGGGATTGGCGGATTGGAAATGCCGCTATGACCTCAAGACCGGCAAGTTCGATGTCCCGGCGATGTTCGCCAAGGGCAATGCGGAGGCGCTGGAGTGGGAGATCAAGCGGTGAGAGCCGCTTGGTAGCTTCGTAGGGTGGGCAAAGCGAAGCGTGCCCACGCGCTTTTTGCCGCCACGAAGAGATGGTGGGCACGGCGCAAGGGCGCCTTTGCCCAGCCTACGGTCTCGTAGGCGCCCGCATAGGGAACCCAAGCCTCTGATTCCATTCCGATTCATATTTTCCTAACCCTTACTGGTAACGGGGTCTTGTCGGTTTTGCTGCATCTTGCATCCCACGGGAGGGCTGGATGGGCACATCAATCCGATGGACCGCGCGGATGCGCGCGTTGCTGCGCCGTTGGCAGGGAGCGCCGCTGACGTGGCTGATCGGCGGCGGCTTCGTGCTGATGGTCGCGATGGCCATCGGCACCGCGCTCACCGTCGACCGCTTCCGCCAGAATGCGATCGAAAGCGGCCGCGACAGCCTGGAAAACTCCGTCCGGCTGCTGGCCCGGCACTTCGACCGCGAATTCGCCGATTTCGCGGTGCTGCAGAAGAGCGTCATCGCCGAGCTCGAAAGCCACGGCATCGAATCCGCCAACGTCTTCCGCAGCGAGATGGGCACGCTCGCCATGCACGAGGTGCTGCGCGCGAAAGCCAGCGGCTGGTCCGACGTCGCCGGCGCCAACGTGTTCGATGCCGAGGGCGTTCTGATCAACTCGTCGCGGCGCTGGCCGGTCGCCGACATCTCGGTCGCCGACCGCGGCTATTTCGACCGCCTGAAGAATGATCCGACGTCGCAGGAGGAGATCGAGGTCGTTCCCGGCCGGTTCGGCAACGGTCCCGCCATCGTGTTCGCGCGGCGCGTCTCCGGCCCGCACGGCGAATTCCTCGGCATGGTCTCGCGCGCGATCTCGCCGGAGCAGCTCGAATCCTTCTTCGCCTCGAGCGGGCTTGGCGAGGAATCCTCGATCGCGATGCATCACCAGAACGGCCAGCTGCTCGCGCGCATTCCGCATGTCGATGCCATGATCGGAGAGAATTTCCGCAACGGCACGCCGGAGCAGCGGTCGGTGTTCGAACGCACCTTCGTCACCACGCAGCTCGCAAGCCCGATCGACGGCAAGGACCGCATCGTCGCCTCGCGCCTCCTGACCGGCGAGCCGCTGGTCGTGGTCGCGACCAAGTCGCTGGACGCGACGCTCGCCACCTGGCGCACGCAGACGAAGTTCTTCGTGTTCGTGGCCGTGCTGTCGATCGGCCTGCTCGTGCTCACGCTGTTCCTGATCTTCCGCCAGATGACCAACCGCCTCTCGGTGGAGAAGCAGCGGCTCGACACCGCGATGAACACGATGACGCAGGGCCTCCTGATGTTCGATCGGGACCAGCGGCTGATCGTCTGCAATCGCCGCTACATCGAGATGTACGGCCTTTCCGCTGGCGTGGTGAAGCCCGGCGCCTATTTCCGCGACGTGATCCAGCACCGCTACGACACCGGCTCGTTCCACGGCGACGTCGATGCCTATTGCGACGACATCCTGGACAATGTCGGCCGCACGCAGAGCGCCATCGTCGAGACCGCCGACGGCCGCCTGATCGAGGTCAAGAACCAGCCTGGTGCTGCCGGCGGCTGGCTTGCCACCCATGACGACGTCACCGAGCGCATCCGCGCCGACGAGCGCATCGCACATATGGCGCATTACGACGCGCTGACCGACCTGCCCAACCGCGTGCTGATGCGCGGCCATCTGGAGCGCCGCGTCGCCGAGCTCGCCCAGGGCAAGCCGTTCGCGATCCTCTATATCGACGTCGACGAGTTCAAGGGCGTCAACGATTCGCTGGGACATGAGGTCGGCGACGAGCTGCTGCGCCAGGTGGCGAACCGTCTGCGCGCCTGCGTCAGCGGCAACGATCTCGTCGCACGGTTAGGCGGCGACGAGTTCGCCATCATCAAGGCCGGCACCTGCGATGAGCCGGAGCTGGCCGCGCTGGCGGACAATATCCTGACGGCACTGCGCACGCCGGTGAATTGCAAGGGCCAGGAGATCCCGACCGACGCCAGCATCGGCATCGCGATCGCGCCCGACCATGGCGACAATCTCGACGATCTGCTCAAGCGCGCCGACCTTGCGATGTATGCGGCCAAGACCGAGGGCCGCGGCACCTTCCGCATCTTCATCCCCGAATACGACGCCAAGGCGCGGCAGCGCCGCCAGCTCGAGCTCGATCTGCGCCAGGCGCTCGCCCGCGGCGAGTTCGAGGTGCACTACCAGCCGCTGGTCGACCTCGCGGCCAATGTCGTCACCGGCTGCGAGGCGCTGCTGCGCTGGCGCCATCCCGAGCGCGGCATGGTCTCGCCCGCGGATTTCATTCCGGTCGCGGAAGACACCGGTCTGATCGGCGAGATCGGCGAATGGGTCCTGCGGCAGGCCTGCACCGAGGCGGCGGGCTGGCCGGGCGATATCCACGTCGCCGTCAACGTCTCGCCGGTGCAATTCCGATCGAGCACGCTGGCGCTGAAGGTCGCCGCGGCGCTTGCGGAGTCGGGCCTCTCACCCGGCCGGCTCGAGCTCGAGGTGACCGAGACCGTGCTGATCCGCGACGACGAGGAGGCGCTCACCATCCTGCAGCAGCTGCGCGAGCTCGGCGTGCGGATCGCGCTCGACGATTTCGGCACCGGCTATTCATCGTTGAGCTATCTGCACCGCTTCCCCTTCGACAAGATCAAGATCGACCGCAGCTTCATCAGCGACATCGGTCAGTCCGAGGATTCCTCGCCGATCGTGCAGGCCGTGGTGCACATGGCCGCCGCGCGCCACATGGCGACGACGGCCGAAGGCGTCGAGACCGAGGCCCAGCGCGAGGTGCTGCGCCAGCTCGGATGCAGCCAGATGCAGGGCTGGCTATTCAGCCCGGCCGTACCGGCCGCGAAGCTGAAACAGCTGCTGTCGGCGCAGGCGGTGGCGGCGTAGTAGCCCCGGCGAGCTCACCGCGCCAAAATAGGATCAAACCTCAGGCCTTGCGGTTATCGCCCTGCCGAGGCGGCTGGAACTCTGGCCGGCGGGCGGCAGCCAACATGCATCACGCGCCTCGCAGCAGGCTTCGCGTCTGCGCGCTCGCGCGTGCGCGGATCGAGCGAGGCGACATGGCGGTCGTGACTTTCAGGATGATCCCTCTTCTGGCGGCCATCGCGATGATCGGCCTGCCTGCGCAGGCCCGCGACGATGGCCGCTACGCCAACTCGCCGCTCAAGGGCTGGTTCGAGAGCCTGCACAGCAAGGCCGGCGGCCCCTGCTGCGCCGATGCCGACGGCACCGCGCTCGACGATGTCGACTGGGACACGCGCGACGGACATTATCGCGTGAGGCTCCAGGGCGCCTGGATCGAGGTGCCCGACGATGCCGTGATCACCGAGCCGAACCGCGCCGGCCGCACCATGGTCTGGCCCTATTACGTCAACGGCCGCGCCTTGATCCGCTGCTTCATGCCCGGCAGCATGATCTGAGCTTCACCTTGAGATCGCAATGCGGATCAGTCAGCCCAACGGCTGCGCGACGTGCGCGGGCTCACTTCACCTGCCGGGCCGCCTGGATTTCGACAAACTCGGCGTCGGGATGGCTGACGATGGTGGCGACCCAGATGCCGCTGATGATCAGCGACCAGGCGGCGTCCCAATAGATCCAAAACACGTGCCAGCCTCCCTTTCGCTCTCCTCCGCCCGCGGGATCAAGGTAACGGCAAGACGAGGCCGCTGTTCCCAATGAAAGTACGGCGCGGGCGAGGCGCTATTTTGATTTGGTCGGCGGGGCGCTGCGATCGGTTTGGCCGGTGTGGCGCTTTGCCACGACGTCCTCATCGCGCGGGCCCTGGCGCGGGCGCGGCGGCGGTTTCGGCTGGCCGGCCTGACCGCCATGCTTGCCGCCCATGTCGGGCTTGCCTTCAAGATCGTTTTCGCGGGGCATGACGGGTCAATGCGCGGGCGCGGCATTGGTTCGCTGTTTTCACTTGTGAATGAGTTCATAGGATCGTCGCCGTTTGCAGTGCACGATCGCTGGCGGCGATGGGGGTATCGAACGGATGATGGATCTGGCCTGATGCGGAAACGACTCGTGGTCTGGACGATCTTGACCTGCGCGCTGGTTGCGGTCGCGGTGTGGGGCGTGCTCGGAGCACCCGACTATGCGACCGGCCCGCATTTGCCCTCCCGCAGCCTGACGGCGGCGGTGCGCTAGCCGCCCCGCACAACTGATACAATTTCGGCATTGATCGATCTTAATTGGGATTTGGTGCGGCGGCGCGGCTCCCGCTATCCTCCAGGGCAAAAGGACCGGGCCGCACCGGCTTGATGGAGGAGCCCCATGTTGAGACCGACACGCCGCGGCGCATCAGGCGCTGCGATCGCCACCACACTTGCTTTGCTCGCCCTCATCTCTGGAGTCCGCCCCGGCATGGCCGAGACCTTCGCCTATGTCGGCAACGCCGACAGCAACGACATCAGCGTGTTCAAGCTGGCCGACAACGGCGAGATGACGGCGGTGCAGACCGCGGCCTTCACCGGCGTCGAGAAGCCCGGCTCCTCGACGCCGCTCGCGATCACGCCCGACCACCGCGTGCTGATCGCCGGCGTACGCTCGCAGCCGTTCCTCGCGGTGAGCTTTGCGATCGACCCCAGGACGGGCCAGCTCAGCCACATCGGCAACGGGCCGCTCGCCGACAGCATGGCGAACATCGCCGTCGACCATAGCGGCAAATTCCTGTTCAGCGCCTCCTATGGCGGCAACAAGGTCGCGCTCAATCCACTTCAGGCCAACGGCGTTGTCGGCGAGCCGAAGCAGGTGATTCCGACCGGGCTCAACGCGCACGCCTTCCTGCCATCGCCCGACAACCGTTTCGTGTTCGCGACCAATCTCGGCTCGGACCAGGTGCTGAGCTTCGCGTTCGATGCCACCGCGGGCATGCTGACGCCGAACGATCCGCCGACCCACAAGGTGCCGGAAAAATCGGGACCGCGACACTTCGTGTTCCATCCCAACGGCAAGTTCGTCTACATGATCCACGAGCTGAACGGCGACGTCGCCGCCTTCACCTATGAGGCCAAAAGCGGCGCGTGGGACGAGATCCAGCGCACCACCGCATTGCCGGAAGGGTTCACCGGCAAACCGTGGGCCGCCGACATCCACATCACGCCCGACGGCCGCTTCCTCTACGCCTCCGAGCGCACCACCAACACGATCGCCGCCTACAAGGTCGATGCGACCAGCGGCAAGCTGACCACGATCGGCAGCGTGCCTACCGAGAAGCAGCCGCGCGGCTTCCACATCGATCCCACGGGGCGCTACCTCGCCGCGGTCGGCGAGCTCTCCGACAGCATGACGGTCTATGCGATCGACCAAAGCAGCGGCGCGCTGGGGAAACTGAAGTCCTATCCGACCGGCAAGAAGCCGAACTGGGTGGAGTTCTTGAGCCTGCCGTGAGGGCGCTTCGCTTACCCTCCCTTGGAGGGGGAGGGTAAGAGGCAACGGCGAACCTCTTCGTCATTTCAAAGACTAATCCTACAGGCGGCATCGCGCCGCCTGCGCTGCGGCATTCTCATCCGGCCGGCCCATGGCCCGCCGCGGTTGCTTCTGCTATCGATGAGGCCGTCAAGGCCCCAACCGGAATGACCGATGCGTCCATTGCCTGCGCGTTTCTTTTCCAGACATCTCGTTGCGCTCACCGGACTGCTGCTGCTGTCCGCTCCTGCCGCGCGCGCCGCCGAAGACGAGGCGCCGAAGGGGCCGGCGGTCACGGTGCTGAAGGCGGCAAAATCCTGCTTCTCCGACATCGTCGAGGCCACCGGCACCATCATCGCGCGCGAGGAAACCTCGGTGCGGCCCGAGCGTCCCGGCCTGAAGGTGACGGAGGTGCTGGCGGAAGCCGGCGACACCATTACGGCCGGCCAGGTGCTGGCGCGCCTCGCGCTGCCCGAAGGCGGCACGCTTCAAGTCGCCGCGCCCGTGGCGGGCGTGATCGCGACCTCGACGGCGCAGATTGGCAATTTGGCCTCGGCCAAGGGCGAGGCGCTGTTCACGATCGTGGCGCGCAGCGAATACGATCTGGTTGGCCTGGTCGCGACCACCGATATCCGCAAGCTCGCGGTTGGCCAGCAGGCGACGGTGCGCATCGCCGGCGCTGGCGATCTCGACGGCAAGGTGCGCCGCATCGGGCCGACCGTCGAGCCGAACATCCAGCAGGGCATGGTCTATATCGGCATCTCCTCGCAGAAGCGGCTGCTGCTCAACGCGAGCGGGCGCGCGCTGATCAAGACCGGGCAGAGCTGCAACGTCGCGGTGCCGCTCACCGCCGTGCAATATTCGTCCGCCGGCACTGTGGTGCAGGTGATCCGCCGCAACCGCGTCGAGACCAAGCGCGTCGAGATCGGCTTGATGTCGGGCGGCAATATCGAGGTGCGCGACGGCCTCAACGAAGGCGACATCGTCGTCGCCCGCGCCGGCGCGCTGCTGCGCGAAGGCGACCCGGTGCGGCCGGTGATGGCCGCGGAAGCGGCGAAGTAGGGACGACTTCGTAGGGTGGGCAAAGCGAAGCGTGCCCACGTCTTCTATCGAGATCTTTGAAAGATGGTGGGCACGGCGCGTTGCGCCTTTGCCCACCCTACGATCGCTTCACAAGACGAGAGAGCAGAAACTAGCCGCCGGCTTCGTTGAACTGCACGTCCTCGAGCAGCGAGGACGACACGGTCGGGACCTGGTCGCCTTCGGAGGCGCGGGAGATGGCGACGCGGGTCTTGTTGAAGACGCTTTCGGCGCTGCCCTGCGCATTGAGGTTGTTGAGGAACTCACCGACCAGCACGCTGTGCTCGCCCTTGCCGTCGTCGACGACCTTGCCGGGCGAAGCCGAGGACAGGATCAGCGCATTGTCGGGCGCGCTGATCGGCGCAAGACCATGGCTGTAGGAGCGGAAGCGGCGCTCATAGGGGTTGCGGCGGGAGGCGTCGACGACGACGAGCTTGGCCTTGGCGCCCTGCTGCTTCATCATGTCGAGCACGCCCTCGATCGACACGCCCTGGCGGCGGACGTCGCTCTCCTTCCAGATCACGGCGTCGACCGGCAGCATGTAGCTCTCGCGGCCGGCCTGCACGCCGAAGCCGCCGAAGAACAGCATGACGACGGTGTCGCGCTTGATCCGCGACTTCAGGCGGTTGACGGCGCGGACCATGTCGTCCTTGGTCGCGTCTTCCACCATGTCGACGTCAAAGCCGCTCTTGCGCAGGCTCGAGGACAGCGCGCGGGCGTCGTTGATCGACTGCGTCAGCGGCGCGCTGGCGTCGGGGTAATGTCCATTGCCGATGACGAGGGCGAGGCGCGAGGTCTGGCCGATCGAGCCGGTGACCTGGTCGGTCGAAACCGCCTTGGCGGCATCGAGCGCGCGCATGTTGAGGGCAGCATGGGCGCCGATCACCAGCGATACCGTGCCGATGAGGGCTGCGGCGACTGCGATCGTGCGTCGGGAAATGTCGAGCTGCCTTAAATTCATCTCGCTTCATTCCTGTCAGTGCCAAAGACCAGCCAAGCGCGCGCACACAGTTTGAGTAGCGCGATAGCGGCTTTAGGTTTGAGGGAGTGGCCGGGGATGTGCCCCCGAATTGCGCGCAATTTGCGGCGCCGCACCAAACAAACCCTTAACCGGATATCGCCTGCGGGGCAATAGATTGCCCTAAATTTGAGCTAAGGCACTGAGTATGCTAACTAATTCTCCCGGCCCAATATGCGGATTTTTTGCGTCCCCCGTAGCCTTCCGGAGCCTCATCATGCAGCCTCCGTGCCGGATTTTTCTGTGATCATCATCACATTTGTATTTCCCGCGAATCCGGGTAGCTTTTTCAAAGACTTGGCACGGGGGTGGCGCGCGGATGGGAGCGTGCCTGCCGCTCCTGACCAAGGCCCCCGCGACCAGGTATTTCATGAGCTTTCATTATTTCGCCGGTGCCGCCTGCCGGGCGCTGACAGCGCGCAAGGACGGCCCCTCTCTTTATGACGTCTGCGATCCCGTGTTGGCGGCGACGACCAGTGGCGATCCGCATCTGGCCAAATTCTACAAGACCGCGCTCGGCAATCCCGCATTGCGCATTCTGCTTCGCCGCGCCGGCCTGCCCGAGCTGCGTGAGGAGACGAAGCTGACCCGGCTGCGCGAGGCGCTGACCCGCGCCCGCGACGATGCCGAGCCGGACTGGGCCGCGGTCGGCCAGCCCGTCGCCGATCTCGTCGACAGCATCGCGCTCGATCATCCCAAACCGCCGCCGGCGGCGTTCACTGGTACGATGCCGCAGCCAGCGCAGATCGACGGCGTGATCCGCGACTGCGCGCAACATCTGCTCGGCTCGTATCGCAAGAACGGTTTCCTGCCGACCTATGCCGCCTTCAACCTGATCGGCGATCCCGATTTCCGCGGGCGCGAGCTGATCATGGCGCTGACGGGCCTGAATGCGCGCGGCTACAAGAACTCCTCGCTGCTGTTCAATCTCGCCCGCGTCTTCATCGCGCGCACGCACGCGCGCGCCGTGGTCAATCCGCCCTGGAAAGGCATCGCCGAGCCGATGTGGGAGCCGGTGCAGATCCGTCACCGCTCGGCCTACTACGATGCGTTCTTCATCGAGGCGCTGCTGAGCTATGTCGAGACCGGGCTCGCCACGCCCTCGGACAAGACCGCAGCCGAGCGCGCGATCGCCGACATGGTGGATTTCTGCGTCAACATCAGCCGCGAAGAGGTCGAGGGCATCGACGGCGCGCGGTTCAACGTCATCACCGCGCTGGCCCCTCCGCCGCATCCGCGCTTCTCGCGCTACTTCGCGCAGATCAAGCAGGACCTCGGCTTCGGCGTCTATGTACCGGATTGCGACACCACGGCGTGCTCGATCTCGGCGGCGACGCAGGCCGGCTGCCTTGATGCGATCATCGACCAGCCGCTGCTGGATTTCTATGCCGGCTATCAAGTGCGCGCGGGCGTAAACGAGCCACGCGTGACCGTGCCGCTCAATGACAATATCGACTATGAAGGCGGCGTTGCGACCTGGATCGACAATCTCAGGGGCGAGCGCCCCTACGGCAACGATCTCGATCCGACGCTCAATCTCGACATTCTCGAGGTGAGCTTTCGCAACCTCGCGCGCTGGAAGATTTTGGAGACGCCGGCGCGGCTCGCCACCGTGCACCGGATCATCGGCTTCCAGAAGCGGCTTGCCGCGAGCGGCGCCTTCGCCAATCCGCGCTCGCACATCTATTATCTGCCGGAGCTCTACAGCGCCTATTTCGGCCGCTGCTATGCGGCGTTCCTGGCGCTGCCGCTGGCGGCGCAGGCGGCGATCGATCCCGACGGCGATTTCGATTTCATCCGCCACCGCGTGCTGTCCTACGTCAAGGGCGAGCTGATGACCGCCGAGATGAACGCGTTCGACGCCGCGCTGGCGCTGATCGCGCTCGGCCATCTCGGCGCCGATCCGCGCGCCTTCGTGCCGGCGCTGAACGTGATCGTCGCAAGCCTTGGCGAAGGCGGCCGACGCGGCCCGTTCCGCGCCTACGAGTGGAACAAGATGAAGACGCCGACGCGGATTTTGGTCGGCGGGCCGGAGGTGACATCGGCGTTCGTGTTGATGGGGCTGGCGGTGGCGAAGCGGGCGATGGCGCGGGGGTGAGTCCGGTCTCGTGCCTCGGACACAGGTCTCGTAGGGTGGGCAAAGGCGCGGAGCGCCGTGCCCACGATCTCTCGCCACGCAAGACATCGTGGGCACGCTTCGCTTTGCCCGCCCTACGGGACCTTTCAAATGACAGGAAGTTGAAAGCTCAATCGCCAGGCATAAGCTGGCCCACCGGCCAAAAGCCGACCACAATTGCGCGCCTCTATCGCCATTTTCATCACACGCGGACCGGCATGTTGCGAAAATTCCTGATTGCGCTGTGTTTCCTCGTCCCGTCGCTGGCCGAAGCCGCCGACATCAGCGGCACGGCAAAAGTCCGCGCCGGCGACGCCGTCGTGATCGGCAACACGCGGATCCGGCTCGGCGGAATCGACGCGCCCGCGGTCGACCAGCTCTGCCTCAACACCAAGGCCGAGCGCTGGACCTGCGGCGTCGCGGCCCGCGACGAGCTGGCCAAATATGCCGAAGGCAAGACCTGGGTCTGCCATACCCGATCGATCGACCGGCGCGGCCGCACTGTGGCGCGCTGCGAGGTCGGCGGCGAGGACATCCAGAAATGGCTGGTGCATAGCGGCTGGGCGCTGGCCTACACCCGCATCTCCCATGACTACGAGCCGGATGAGGCTGCCGCGCGTGAGGCAAAAGCCGGGATGTGGCAGGGCGCCTTCATCGCGCCCTGGGACTGGCGCGTGCGCAACAAGAAGACTCCGATCCTGGGCGCGACCAAGCCGCCGGAGGGCGCGCATGCAGTGCTGCTCGCGTCCGCCTCGGGCCCCATCGCGCCCTCGCCGGACTGCACCATCAAGGGCAACGTCAACTCATCAGGCGAGTGCATCTATCACCAGCCGACCAGCCGCTGGTACGCGCAGATCAAGATGAAGATCAGCAAGGGTACCCGCTGGTTCTGTTCGGTCGAGGAGGCGGAGGCCGCCGGTTGCCGGGAGACTAAGAGATAAGAGCCCCAGACCTGCGTTTTCCGTGCTTTTCTCGGGCCGTCCCGCCGCGTAGAAAGAACAGATCAGCGACCCACCAGACAGTCTTCACGACACAAGGAAGATAGCAATGACCGTTCGCGCGGGCCGGGAATTTCTGGCCATCCCCGGGCCCACCACGATGCCCGACGAGGTGCTGCGGGCGATGCACCGTCCGGCGATCGACATCTACTCCAAACAGATGCTGGATCTGACCGAGAGCCTGCTCGGTGACATCTCGAAACTGTTTGCGACCAAGGGCAAGTCCTACATCTACATCGCCAACGGTCACGGCGCCTGGGAAGCGGCGCTGAGCAACGTGCTGTCGCGCGGCGACAAAGTGCTGGTGCTGGAAAGCGGACGCTTCGCGATCGGCTGGGGCAATGCGGCAGCGCTGATGGGCGCCGAGGTCGAGGTGCTCAAGGGCGACTGGCGCCGTGCGGTGCGGCCGCACGAGGTCGAGGAGCGCCTGCGCCGCGACAAGGAGCACACGATCAAGGCCGTCGTCGTGGTCCAGGTCGATACGGCCTCGGGCGTGCAGAACGACATCGAGGCGATCGGCAAGGCCATCAAGGCGTCCGGCCATCCCGCCCTCTACATGGTCGATACTGTCGCCTCGCTCGGCTGCATGTCGTTCGAGATGGACAAATGGGGCGTGGACGTCGCGATGTCCGGCTCGCAGAAGGGCCTGATGACGCCGCCCGGCCTCGGCTTCGTCGCCGCCAATACGCGCGCGCTCGAGGTGCACAAGAAGGCGAACATGTCGACGCCCTATTGGAGCTGGAGCGAGCGCGAGGGCACCGAGAATTATCGCAAATATGCCGGCACCGCGCCGGTGCATCTGTTGTTCGCGCTGCGCCAGGCGATCGACATGCTGCACGAGGAAGGACTGGAGAACGCCTTCCGCCGCCACAGCCTGCTCGGCGAAGCCGCACGCCGCGCCGTCGCCGTCTGGGCCGAAGGCCAGGTGCTCGGCTTCAATGTCGCGGAGGCGAACGAGCGCTCCAACACCGTGACCACGGTGACCATGAGCAACGGCCATGATCCCGCAGTGCTGCAGCGCTATTGCAAGGACAAATGCGGCGTCGTGCTCGGCACCGGCATCGGCGATCTCTCGGGACAAGCCTTCCGCATCGCCCATATGGGCCATGTGAATGCGCCGATGCTGCTCGGCACGCTCGGAGTGGTCGAGGTCGCCCTGAACGCACTGAAGATCCCGCACGGCAAGGGCGGGCTGGAAGCGGCGGTGTCGTATCTCGGTGAAGAGGTGGCGGTGTAACGGCGCTGTCGTCCCTGCGAAGGCAGGGACCCATACCGCGTGATCTCTCGATTGGGCGAGATCGCAGTACCGAAGGCCTTTTCACCGCTAGTCTTCGCCAAACCTCTCCCTGGGTTATGGGTACCGGATCTGCGCTTCGCTTGTCCGGGACGACAGCGGAATGTTTGGCTAGGGCTGCTCCACGCGATACGCCTCGACCTGCGCCTTCAGCTCATCCAGCGATGCCGTCGGCTTCTTCGGATCGACGCGATACTCCCCGCTCGCTAGCCATTTCAGCACCATCGCGTCCACCACAGGCGAATGGTGTATGACATCGCCGTAATTGGCGAAATCGTGCGTTACCGCCTTGATCGCGCGGAAATCGTGCAGGCGCACATTGGGAAGCCGCGTCAGGCGCCGCGCAATGACTGCCGTCAGATCCATGACGATGTTCAGTGTCTCCGGCGAAGCATCGCGCATCGCGACGAATTGCAGGATCGAATAGGGCGGGAAATAGATGTCGAACGTCACGTCGCGATGGCGCGTGATCAGACCGACGGCGTCCTGCTCGAAATGCCGCACCATGGCCTCCTAGCCATAGCCTTCGCCGAGAAAGCGACGGCGCGAAGGCGCGGTGATATAAGCGAAGGAGGCGAGCGTCTTGTTCGCATTGTAATCGCGCGCGAGGTCGAAATCCCGCGGCAGGGCGTAGATGTCGTCAACATTCGCCAGTGCGAACTTGACCGGGAGATACGGCGCGGCCCGGCTGAGCGGCTCTCGCAGCGGCGGGACCGAGCGCAGCAACCCGAATAGGGATTCCTTCGCCATGGCCGCGCTGAACAGATAGGACGCAATGCCCTTGGCCGACCTGCGATAGAGATCGACGGAGAGATAAGGATCGGCCGCGATGTCCGCGGCATCGACGAAAATAAAGTCGTCCATCTCCCAGATCACGCGCCTTGCGCCGGCCTCGATCGCCTGCTCCAGGACGAAAGCCTGCTGGCGCGAGTTGGAGCCGGTCATCGCCAGCTTGATCGAATGGACACCGAGCGCGCGGTCGATGTCGCTCTGGCGGAAATGGATCGCCAGCGAGGTGCCCATGAAGGCGGTGTCGAACGACTGGCTGCGGATCAGCCCGGCATTCTGCACCCGCGTGTCGTCGGAATAGAAGGCGAGACGCGAGGCGCGGAACAGCTGCAGGGGATCGACGACATAGGTCAGCACTGCCGCGCCCAGCATGCACACGATGCTCGCGAGCAGAAAACGCCTCAGATGTGTGGGGGTGCCCTGCATCAGAACCGGAAATAGATGAATTCGCTGTGGCTCTGAATGCCCAGAATGCCGAACGCGAGCACCAGGGAGGCCGCATAGAGGGCCAGCGGACGCATGCGCCCGGCCCGCAACGCCTCGCCGACGCGGCGGTTGCCGTGATCGTATCCCATGACCTCTTGCGTGTTCGGCGCCAGCCACACCAGCGCCGCGTAGATCGCAATCATCACCAGCGCCGCGATCTCCTCGCGGCCGAGGACGATGTTCGAGGGATCGGCCATCGCGTGCAGGATCCGCAGCGCCCAGGCGACGCTCTCGGCGCGGAAGAACACCCAGGCGATGACGACGGCAAGAAAGGTCAGCGCAGCGCCCGCGATGCGGACGGGGCGCGCAAGCAACGCCGGAACATCAGGCACCAGCGCGTTGAAAGCGTGATTGACGCAAAGATAAGCGCCGTGCAGCGTGCCCCACACCACAAAGGTCCAGGCGGCGCCATGCCAGAGGCCGCCAAGCAGCATCGTGATCAGCAGGTTGACATAGCGCAGCACGCGGCCGCGCCTGTTACCGCCGAGCGGGATGTAGAGATAGTCGCGCAGGAACTGCGACAGCGTCATATGCCAGCGGCGCCAGAAATCGACGATGCTGGCGGCCTTGTAGGGCGAGTTGAAATTCACGGGCAGGAAGATGCCGAACATCAGCGATATGCCGATCGCCATGTCGGAATAGCCGGAGAAATCGAAATAGAGCTGGAACGTGTAGGCAAGCGCACCAAGCCAGGCCTGGTCGAAGCTCGGCGAGCGCGCCTCGAAGGCGAGCGCAACCAGCGGCTGGATGCCGTCGGCAAGGCAGGTCTTCTTGAACAGGCCGATCGCGAAGATGATGATTCCGCACAGGATCAGATGCGCGTCCGGATGCTTGGTTTCCTTGCGCGCGAATTGCGGGATCATGTCCTTGTGGTGGAGGATCGGCCCCGCGATCAGATGCGGGAAATAAGTCACGAACAGCGCGTAATGCGGCAGTGCATAGGCCGCGACCTGGCCGCGCCAGGCATCCACGAGGAACGCAATCTGCGTGAAGGTGTAGAAGGAGATGCCGACCGGCAGCAGGATGTGGACGGCGATGTGCGTGCCGAGCAGCGCGTTGATGTTTTCGGTAGCAAACCCGGCATATTTGAAGATGCCGAGCACGAGGAGATCGCCGGCGACGCCAAACGCGAGCGCCGCCTTTCGTTGTCCGGGGGCGAGCTTCGCCACGATGAGGAGATGGCCGACGCCGTAGTTGAAGGCGATCGAGAGCAGCAGCAGGGCCACGAACTGCCAGTTGCCGATGGCGTAGAAAGTCAGCGAGGCCAGCGCCAGCCAGATCACGGGCGCCAGATTGCTGCGCCGCCCCAGCCAGAAATAGCCGGCGAGCACAGCGGGGAGGAACAGCAGGATGAACGGATAGGAGTTGAACAGCATCAGGCTGGACCGGCGGCGGGGATATGGCCCGTAAAAGCATAGAAGGGGCTGATCAACAACCCGGCGACTTGGCGCAGTGGCTGGAACGGCCATGCTGGCAATTCGCGGGCTTGTCGCCATATTATGGGCGACCCGCCGCTTTCTACGGCCGTCATTGCCGGGCTTGACCCGGCAATCCATCGCTCAAGAAATCGTCTTTGATGGATGCGCGGGTCAAGCCCGCGCATGACGAGATGGGTTCCGATGAGACGCAATGAGGATCGAGTGACCCACGCCAAGACACCTTCAAAGCCCCCCGTCGCCCCGCGCCGGGCGCATTCCTTCACCCGGCACGGGATCACCGTGACCGACGACTATGCCTGGCTGAAGGATGAGAAGTGGCAGGAGGTGCTGCGCGATCCCGCGGTGCTCGATGCTGATATCCGCAAATATCTGGACGAGGAGAACGGCTACACCGAGAGCCTGCTCGGGCATACCTCGTCCTTGCAGAAGACGCTGGTGCGCGAGATGCGCTCCCGGATCAAGGAGGACGATTCCAGCGTGCCGTCGCCGGATGGTCCTTTCGCCTATTTCCGCAGGTTCCGCGAGGGCGGGCAGCACGAGCTGTTCGGCCGCATGCCGCGCGATGGCGGCAACGAGCATATCGTGCTCGACGGCGACGCGCTCGCAAAAGACCACAAATATTTCAAGTTCGGCGGCAGCCGGCACTCGAACGATCACAAGCTTCAGGCCTGGAGCGCGGACACCAAGGGCTCGGAATATTTTTCGATCCGCGTGCGCAACTGGGCGACGGGGAAGGATCTCGACGATCTCGTCGAGGAGACCGATGGCGGCGTCGTTTGGAGCAAGGATGCCAAGAGCTTCTTCTATGTGAAGCTCGACGACAATCACCGGCCGATGCAGGTGTGGCGGCACAGGCTCGGCACGAAACAGGCCGACGACACGCTGGTCTATGAGGAGCAGGATGCCGGCTGGTTCACCCATCTGCACGAGAGCACCAGCGGCCGCTTCTGCGTGATCGCCGGCGGCGACCACGAGACCTCGGAACAGCGGCTGATCGATCTCGCCAACCCCGAGGCGCCGCCGCGCCTTGTCGCGGCGCGCGAGGACGGCGTGCAATATTCGCTGGCCGATCGCGGCGACGAGCTGTTCATCCTCACCAATGCCGACGACGCCATCGACTTCAAGATCGTCACGGCGCCGCTTTCTTCGCCCGAGCGCAAGAACTGGCGCGACCTGATCCCGTATCGTCCCGGCATCTACATCATCGACCTCGATCTCTATGCCGGACATCTGGTGCGGCTGGAGCGCGCCAATGCACTGCCGTCGATCGTGATCCGCGATCTCGCCGGCGGGGAAGAGCACGCCATCGCCTTCGACGAGGCCGCCTACTCGCTCGACACGATGGGCTCCTACGAATTCGAGACGACGAACTTACGCTTCTCCTATTCGTCGATGACGACGCCGTCGGAAGTCTATGACTACGACATGGTCAAGCGCACGCGGACCTTGCGCAAGCGCCAGGAGATTCCGTCGGGCCACGACGTCGCCGACTATGTCACCACCCGCATCATGGCGAAGGCGCAGGATGGTGCAGAGGTGCCGGTCTCGATCCTCTATCGCCGCGGGCTCCAGCTCGACGGCTCGGCGCCGCTGCTGCTCTACGGCTATGGCTCCTACGGCATGGCGATGCCGGCCTCGTTCAGCGCCAACCGCCTGTCGCTGGTCGACCGCGGCTTCGTCTACGCCATCGCCCATATCCGCGGCGGTGCGGACAAGGGCTGGGGCTGGTATCTCGACGGCAAGCGCGAGAAGAAAACGAACTCGTTCGATGATTTCGCCGCAAGCGCCCGCGCGCTGATCGATGCGAAATACACCAGCGCAAAACGCATCGTCGGCCATGGCGGCTCGGCCGGCGGCATGCTGATGGGCGCGGTCGCGAACCGCGCAGGCGAATTGTTCGCCGGCATCGTCGCCGAGGTGCCGTTCGTGGATGTGCTCAACACCATGCTCGACGACACGCTGCCGCTGACGCCGCCGGAATGGCCGGAATGGGGCAACCCGATCGAGAGCGAGAAGGATTTTCGCACCATCCTGTCGTACTCGCCTTACGACAATATCGCAGCGAAGGAGTATCCGGCGATTTTGGCGATGGGCGGATTGACCGATCCGCGCGTGACCTATTGGGAGCCCGCCAAATGGATCGCGCGCCTGCGCGCCACCATGCGCGGTGGTGGCCCGGTGCTCTTGCGCACCAACATGGGCGCCGGCCATGGCGGCGCATCGGGACGGTTCGACCGGCTCGATGAGGTGGCGATCGTGTATGCGTTCGCGCTGTGGGCGGCCGGGATGGCGGAGGCCGGGGTGTAGCGACACCCACAGCCGTCGTCCCTGCCTAGTGCGCAATTGCGCACGGGCGCAGGGACCCATACCGCGTGATGTATCGGGAGGGTGCGAGAGCAGTACCGGCGAAGAAGTGTTCACTGTTAATCTTCGCCAAACTGCTCCCTGGGGTTATGGGTCCCTGCGTTCGCAGGGACGACAGTGGGGATGTGGGGCGAGCTACCGCCCCACCAACACTCTCACACCGCCCCGTGCGCCTCGACATACAGCGCATAGACCGAATGGCTGCTCGCCATGTAGAGCCGGTTGTTCTTCGGGCCGCCGAAGCAGAGATTGGCGCAGCGCTCGGGCAGCTTGATGAAGGCGAGCGGCTTGCCTTCGGGGCTGAACACCATCACGCCGTCGAGATCCTCCGGCTTGCCCTTGAGCTGAAACACCTTGCGGCCGCCGACATCGGTCGGCTCGGATTGCAGCGCGCCGTTGGAGCCCCAGCCGCACCAGAGATTGCCGTCGCGATCGACGCGGAAGCCGTCGAGCGAGCCCTGGTCGGCGGCGTCGATCAGCTTGGTCTTGCCGCTCAGCGAGCCATCGTCGCCGACATTGTAGCTCCAGATGCTGCGGTTGGGCGTGCCCTTCCACTCGACGATGTAGAGCTTCTTCTCGTCCGGCGAGAAGGCAAGGCCGTTCGGGTTGACGAGGTCGGTGAGGACGGCGCTGAGCTTGCCGTCCTTGGCGATGCGGTAGACGTTGGTGGTGGCCTGCTCGGCCTTCTCCTTCTTGCCTTCCCACTCGCCGTTGATGCCGAACAGGGGATCGGTGAACCAGATGCTCTCGTCCGACTTCACCACGATATCGTTCGGCGCGTTCAGCCGCTTGCCCTCGAACTTGTCCGCGAGCACGGTGATCTTGCCGTCCTTCTCGGTGCGGGTGATGCGGCGGGTGACGGAGTGCTCGCAGGTGACGAGGCGGCCCTGGCGGTCGCGCGCATTGCCGTTGGCGTAATTGGCGTTGGCGCGGAACACGCTGGTCTGACCGGTCTTCTCGTCGAACTTCATGATCCGGTTGTTGGGAATGTCCGAGAACAGGAGATAGCCGCCCTCAGGGAAATAGGCGGGGCCTTCGGCCCAGCGCATGCCGGTCGCGACCTGCTCGACCGTCGAGGAATAGAGCCGGTATTTGCCAAAGCTCGGGTCGAGGATCTGGACGGCGGGATCTGGATAGCGCTGGTTCGGCGTGAAGGCGAACGACTGGGCGCCGGCGGCGCGCGCGAGAAGCGTGGATGCTGCCACGGCGCCAGCGCCGGCCACGAGGTTGCGTCGTGTGAAATTCATAAAAGTCCTCCCTGCTTGATAAAAGGCCGGCGCTTGATGCGGCCGGCCTGTTTCTTGATGTGGTCTGGTTTTGGTTTTAGCGGCCGTTCTTCTTCCGCCATTCCGCAAAATCGGTGAGCGTCTGCGGATCGGTGGCGGGATAGAGTCCAAAGATGCCGCGGCCCTTGCCGACTTCCTCGGTGACGAAATCCTCGAACGCGGTCATCTCGAAAGTCTCATTGGCGATCTCGTCGGCGAGATGCGCGGGGATCACGATGACGCCGTCGGCGTCGCCGAGGATGACGTCACCGGGAAACACCGGCGCATCGCCGCAGCCGATCGGCACGTTGATCTCGATCGCCTGGTGCAGCGTGAGGTTGGTCGGCGCCGAGGGACGATGGTGATAGGCGGGAATGCCGAGCTTGGCGATCTCGGCGGAATCGCGAAAGCCGCCGTCGGTGACGACGCCGGCGACGCCGCGCTTCATCAGTCGCGTGACCAGGATGGCACCGGCGGAGGCCGCGCGCGCGTCCTTGCGGCTGTCCATCACCAGCACGGCGCCCGGCGGGCAATCCTCGACCGCCTTGCGCTGCGGATGGGAGCGGTCCTTGAACACATCGATGGTGTTGAGATCCTCGCGCGCCGGCATGTAGCGCAGCGTGAAGGCCTCGCCGACCATGGTCGGCTGGTCAGGGCCGACGGGATGCACATCCTGGATCATCTGGATGCGCAGGCCGCGCTTGAACAAAGCGGTGGCGACGGTGGCGGTGGAGACGGATTTGAGCTTGTTGCGGGTGGCTTCGGATAGTTTGGTCATTTGGTACGCCCTCTCTTCTCGTCATTCCGGGGCATCGCGAAGCGATGAGCCCGGAATCCATAACCACGATCGGGAGTATGGATTCCGGGCTCGCGCCAAGTGGCGCGCCCCGGAATGACAGTTGTGCTAATAGATCGACGGCTCGCCGATCGGCGCGCCGAAATCGGTCTCGAGGAAGTCGAAGTCGCAGCCGTCATTGGCCTGCTTGATGTGCTTGGTGAACATCCAGCCATAGCCGCGCTCGAAGCGGCGCTCGGGCTGCTTCCAGGCGGCGCGGCGCTTTGCGAGCTCGGCCTCCGATACGTCGAGGTTGATGGTGCGCGCGGCGACGTCGAGCGTGATGCGGTCGCCATTCTGCACCAGCGCCAACGGGCCGCCGATGTAGGACTCCGGCGAGACGTGCAGGATGCAGGCGCCGTAGCTGGTGCCGCTCATGCGTGCATCCGAGATGCGCACCATGTCGCGCACGCCCTGCTTCACGAGCTTGGTCGGGATCGGCAGCATGCCCCATTCCGGCATGCCCGGCCCACCCTGCGGCCCGGCATTGCGCAGGATGAGGATGTGATCCTCGGTGACGTCGAGGTTGGGATCGTCGACCGCCTTCTTCATCGAGGGATAGTCGTCGAACACCAGCGCCGGCCCGGTGTGCTTGAGGAAGCGCGGCGCGCAGGCGGAGGGCTTGATGACGCAGCCGTCGGGCGCAAGATTGCCCTTGAGCACGGCGAGGGCGCCTTCCTTGTAGATGGGATTGTCGACCGAGCGGATCACGTCGGCATTGTGAACCTCGGCGCCGTCGATGTTCTCGCCCAGCGTCTTGCCAGTCACCGTAATGCAGTCGAGATGCAGATGCTGCTTGATCTGCCCCATCAGCGCCGGCAGGCCGCCGGCATAGAAGAAGTCTTCCATGAGGTAGGCATCGCCGCTCGGCCGGACGTTGGCGATGACAGGCACCTTGCGGCTCGCGATCTCGAAATCGTCGAGGCCGATGTCCTGGCCGGCGCGGCGGGCCTGCGCGATCAGATGGATGATCGCGTTGGTCGAGCAGCCCATCGCCATTGCGACTGCAATCGCGTTCTCGAACGCCTTGCGGGTCTGGATCGTCGTCGGCGTCAAATCCTCCCACACCATCTCGACGATGCGGCGGCCACATTCACTGGCCATGCGGATGTGGTTGGCGTCAGCGGCCGGAATCGAGGAGGCGCCCGGTAGCGTCATGCCGATCGCCTCCGCAATCGCCGTCATGGTGGAAGCCGTGCCCATGGTCATGCAGGTGCCGTAGCTGCGGGCGATGCCGGCTTCGATGTCGAGCCAGTCCTTGTCGGAGATCTTTCCGGCGCGGCGCTCGTCCCAGTATTTCCAGCCGTCGGAGCCGGAGCCGAGCGTCTTGCCCTTCCAGTTTCCGCGCAGCATGGGACCGGCCGGCAGGTAGATCGCCGGGATGTTCATCGAGGTCGCGCCCAAGAGCAGCGCCGGCGTGGTCTTGTCGCAGCCGCCCATCAGCACCACGCCATCGACGGGATGGCTGCGCAAGAGCTCCTCGGCGTCCATCGCCAGCAGGTTGCGGTAGAGCATGGTGGTCGGCTTGAGCAGCGATTCCGACAGCGACAGCGCCGGCAGCTCGATCGGCAGGCCGCCGGCCATCAGGATGCCGCGCTTGACGTCGTCGACGCGCGACTTGAAATGCATGTGGCAGGGCTGCGCGTCCGACCAGGTGTTGAGGATCGCGATGCACGGACGGTCCTTCCACTCCTCCGGCGCGTAGCCCATCTGCATGGTGCGGGAGCGGTGGCCGAACGAGCGGAGATCGTCGGGCGCGAACCAGCGCGCGCTGCGGAGCTGATCGGGTGTTTTCTTCTTGGTCATGATTGAGTGCCCCATTTCTGGACGGTATTCCGCTCGATGGCGCGGAAGATCAGGTTCTCGACAAAGAGCCCGATGATGATCACCGTCAAGAGGCCCGCGAACACCGCGGGTATGTCGAGCAGGTTGCGGTTCTCGAAGATGAACCAGCCGAGCCCGCCCTGCCCCGAGGACACGCCGAACACCAGCTCGGCCGCGATCAGGGTTCGCCAGGCGAAGGCCCAGCCGATCTTGAGGCCGGTCAGGATCGAGCCGAACGCCGCGGGGATCAGGATTTTCGCCACATAAGGCAAGCCGCGCAGGCCGTAATTGCGCCCGACCATGCGCAGCGTGTTGGACACGCTCTTGAAGCCGGAATGGGTGTTGAGCGCAACCGGCCACAGCACCGAATGGATCAGCACGAAGACCAGGCTGCCATTTCCGAGCCCGAACCAGATCAACGCCAGCGGCAAGAGCGCGATCGCCGGCAGCGGGTTGAACATCGCCGTCACCGTTTCCAGGAAATCGGTGCCGATCCGGGTGGAGATCGCAAGGATGGTGAAGATTGCAGCGAGCACGATGCCGGCGGAATAGCCCATGAACAAGACTTTTAGCGAGGTCCAGGCCCGCATCGGGATCGTGCCGTCCTTCACGCGGTCGTACAGCGTCAGAAGCGTGTCGTGCAGCGTCGGAAACAGCAGGGGATTGTCGAGGTAAACGCCGTAGGCTTCCCAGACCGCGGCGAGGAACAGGATGATGACGGTCTTGCGCACGAAACCGTCGTTCCACAACAGTTCGAGCACGCTCAGCTTGCGCTCGACCTCGCCTGCGCCGATGGTGGCGACCGGCGCGTCACGCAGCAGAATTCTCGCTTCGCCCATGCGCGGCTCCCCTAGTGCGCCGTTGCTTCGCCGGCAAACAGGAGATCGTGGATCTCCGTCTCGAGCCGGCCGGCACTGCCGTCGTCATTGCTGACCTTGTCGACGTCGACGACCTCGGCCTTGACCCGGCCCGGATGCGGCGACAGCAGCAGGATGCGGTTGCCGATGCGGATGGCTTCCGCGATCGAATGCGTTACGAACAGCACCGTGAATTTGGTCTCGCTCCAGAGCTGGAGCAGCTCGTCCTGGCAGGTCCGGCGCGTCAGCGCATCGAGCGCTGCGAACGGCTCGTCCATCAGCAAAATGTCCGGCTCCATCGCCATGCCGCGCGCGATCGCGACGCGCTGCTTCATGCCGCCGGATAGCGTGTGCGGATAGGCATCGACCACGCGGGTGAGGCCGACCTTCTCGATATAGGCCCGCGCCTTCGCCTCGGCGTCCTTGCGCGACAGCTTTCGCGCCGTCAGCAGCGGGAACATCACGTTGGCGAGCACGCTCTTCCAGGGCAGGAGCTGGTCGAACTCCTGGAAGATCATCATGCGGTCGGCGCCGGGGCCGTGAATCTCGCGGCCGCTGATGCTCATGCGGCCTTCGCTCGGCGACATATAGCCGCCGACGGCCTTGAGCAGGGTGGACTTGCCGCAGCCGGACGGTCCGAGCAGCACGAAGCGGTCGGACTTGTCGACAGTGAAGCTCACCCTCTCCGTGGCTGTGACGACTGCGCTCGAGGTCTTGTAGCGCAGCGTCACGGAGTTGACGTCGAGCAGCGCCATCAGTTGCCCTTCAGGTCGTGCGCGACGGGGAGATAATAGTCCGTCCAGGCCTTGGGCTGGGTCTTCAGCGTGCCGGTCTTGTAGAGATGGGCGGCGAACTTCATCGTGCCCTGCGGCTCGAGATTCCACTCCATCATGCCGGGCTGCTTGAGGAGATCGAGCAGCTCCTCGACCGAGGTCTTGTCGCCGGTGATCTCCTTGTAGATCTCGACCGCCTGCTTCGTATCGCTGCGGATCAGGTCCTGCGCCTCCTTGGTGGCAGCGCGCACGGCCTGGATGATCTTCGGGTTGGCGTCGGCGAACTTGGTCGTGGTGAAGAACTGGGCCTGACTGAGCGGGCCGCCCATCACGTCGGGCGAGTTCAGCACGACATGCGCGCCCGGCACGTTCTTCAGCTCCAGGAAGGTGAAGGGTGGGATCGAGAAGTGGGTGTGCACCTCATGCTTCGGATTGGACAGCGCCGCATAAGCATCGGGATGGCCGAGCTGCACGGTGTTGGCATCGAGCTTCGACCATTGGTCGGCGCCGAACGCTTCGGCGGCGGCGATCTGAAGCACGATCGCCTGGGTTGAGACCTTCACCGTCGGCACCGCGATCTTGTCGGCGGGCCCAAAATCCTTGATCGACTTGATGTTGTCGTCGCGGCTGATCAGCGTCATCGGCTGCGCCGAGGTCGCGACGATGCCCTTCACGCCGCCGCGGGTGCGATCCCACAGCAGCAGCAGATTGCCGGTGCCGGTGTTGAGGATGTCGACGCCGCCCGCGAGCAGCGCATCGGTCTGCGCGCCGCCGCCGGAGAAGGTGATCCATTTGGTGGTGACGCCGGAAACGCCGAGCGAAGCCGCATGCTTCTCAATCAGCTTCAGCTTCTCCATGATGTGGCTCGGCATGTAGAAAATGCCGGGCTGGCGCGACAGCGCGATCTCGGATTTCTGCTGCGCCTGCGCCGCGGGCGCGAAAAGGGCGGCGGCGGTGATCAAGGCCATGGCCGCAAGGCCACGCTGCAATTGCTTCATCATTGTTGTTCGTTTCCTCCGGCCGCCATTGACGTGCGACCCCGCTGATGCACTAATGCATTAGTGCATCAAAGGCAAGCCTGCCGGAGCCATTGCCATGGAAACCGTCCATACCGCGCCGCGCGCGGCCGCCCGCCTCGACCGGGCCCGGCAGGCCGCGCCGCAGGTGTTCGAGCGGCTGCGCAACGCCATTCTCGCGCTCGAACTGCCGCCGGGCGCGCCGCTGTCGCGCACCGAGCTCGCCACGCAATTCGGCGTCAGCTCGACCCCGATCCGCGACGCCCTGATGCGGCTGGAGGAAGAAGGACTGGTCGAGGTGTTTCCGCAGCACGCGACCGTGGTCAGCCGGGTCGATGTCGGCCGCGCCGAGCAGGCCCATTTCCTGCGCCAGGCGCTGGAGCTCGAAATCGTCCGGCTGCTCGCGGAAGAGCATGACGCGGCCCTGGTGATCCGGCTCGACCACGCGATCGCGCTCCAGCAGCAATTCGCCAGGGCCGGCGATTTCGAGAGCTTCATCGCCGGCGACAATGATTTTCACGCGCAGCTTTACGCCGCCGCGGGCAAGCAGGAGCTCTGGTCGCTGGTGCGCAGCCGCAGCGGACATATCGACCGGCTGCGCCGGCTGCATCTGCCCTCACCCGGCAAGGCCCAGAACATCGTGCGCCATCACAAGCTGATCACGCGCGCGATCGAGGCCGGCGACCCCGATGCCGCGCAGCAGCACCTGCGCACGCACCTGTCGGGCACCCTGAGCGAGCTGGACAAGATCCGGAGCCGCTATCCCGAGTACCTGACCGACTAGGGCTGCGATGAACCGTCACCGAACCCTGGAATAACCGTTCGGACAGTTCCACTGCCTTTTGCGGCACATCCGGCAAGCCATGTGCACGAAAGCATGCATAATGGCGGCACCGGGACGTGCCGCGCCGGGAAACCGCCGCATCGTTGCGAAGTGCTTGCAGGCTGGGCGGAATCCGCGCAACAATTTCATATTTGATGGCTTGATTTGGGGGCGCTGGAATGTCCCCTCCGCCCCGGAGGATTTCAGACGTGGCCAACATCCTGATCGTGGATGACGACCCCGCCGTGCAGATCACGATCCGGCTGCTCCTGGAGAGGGCCGGACATCACGTCACCGTCGCCGGCGACGGCCGCCAGGGACTTGCAGCGTTCGAGGCCAGCCATTTCGACCTGTTGTTTCTCGACATCTTCATGCCCGGCATGGATGGGCTGGAGACGATGCGCCACATCCGGGCACAGCGGCCGGCCGTTCCGATCATCGTGATCTCCGGCCGTTCGGCCACGCCGGACGCCTATGCGGAGCCGGATTTCCTGAAGATGGCGACCAAGCTCGGCGCGGTGGCGAGCCTGCAAAAGCCGTTCGGGCCCGGCGCCCTGCTCGCCGCGGTCGATGGCTGCCTGAAGGCGGCTCTGCCGGAGAGGTCCGATGTCAGCTCCGGCCAGCGATGACGAGGACGGCTCCTCTGCTCCAGTCCAGAACAAGCGTGGCCATACGGGACGTCCAGCGAACATCCCCATGACGCTCACGACGCGGCTGGCCATCGCGATGATCCTGCTGGTGGCGGTGACCGTGGCCGCCGTCGGCTGGCTCGGCTATCGCAACATCACGCAAGCCGTCATTCCGCGCGTGCTGGAGCGGGTCGAAGCCCAGTCGCGGCTGCTGGCGACCAATCTCGAATCCTACGTTTCCGGCGTTCGCGGCGATCTGATCGGCTATCGCTCCGCCGCAGCCATCAACGGCCTGATCCGCGCGCACATCGGCGGCGGAATTGACGCGTCTGACGGCGTCTCGGAGCAGACCTGGCGCGAGCGCATCGCAACCCGGCTCGTGGCCGAGATCGAGGCCAAGCCCAGCTACGGGCAGTTTCGAATCATCGGCATTGACGACGACCAGCGCGAGCTGGTCCGCGTCGATCGCTCGGGCCCGAATGGGGCGGCACGGATCGTCCCCAACAGCGAGCTGGCGCACAAGACCGAGCGAACCTACTTCCAGGAAACGATCAAGCTCGCGCCGGGCGAGATTTACGTGTCGCCGATTGACCTCGCGACCCGGCAGGGCGGGACCACGGACTTGCACATTCCGACCCTGCGGGTCGCGACGCCGCTTTTCACGGCGGCGGGCAAGCCGTTCGGCATCATCGTCGCCAATATCGACATGCGTCCGGCACTCGAGCGCGTCCGCGCGGCGACGAGCTCGGGAGGCGAAATCTATGTCGTGAATTCGCGCGGCGACTATCTCGTCAATCCTGACCGCACGCGGGAATTCGGCTCGTTGCATGGCCATCCCACCAACTGGCGCAATGATTTTCCGTATTTTTCAGCCGCGGCCGGCACGCCCGACGTGTCGACGCACCTCACAACCGACGTCGCGGGCCGGCCAAGCGGCGCTGCGCTCGCGCCGGCGCTGCTTGCGGGCAAGGAGTGGATCGCGATCATCGTGACCGTTCCCCCGGCCGTGTTCGGCCGCGTGCCGGCCGCCATTCAGAAGACGTCCCTGCTCGTCGGCGTGCTCGCCGTGCTCGCCGCGGCGGCGCTCGCGGTGCTGCTGGCGCGCTCATTGACCCGGCCGATCGGACGCCTGACCGCGGCGGTGGAGGCCATCGGCAGCGGACGGCCGGCGGACATTCCGGTCGACGCCAGCGGCGAAACCGGCGTGCTGGCGCGCGCTTTTGCCCAGATGGTCGAAGAGACCAGGGCGAACACGGCCGCGCTCGAGCGCGAGGTCCGAGAGCATCGCCGCACCGAGGCCGCGCGAAGCCATCATGCGGCGCGCGAGCAATTGTTCAGCGCCGCGGTCGAATCGTCCGACGATGCGATCGTGATGCAGACGCTCGCGGCCATCATCACCGGCTGGAATCCGGCGGCAGAGCGCCTCTATGGCTATTCGGCGGACGAGGCGATCGGCCAGCCCACCTCCATCATAGTCCCGCCCGACCGCCGCGAGCAGGGCAAGGACTATCTGCGGCGGATCGCGAGCGGCGAGCCGATCGAGCGCTTCGAGACGGTGCGCGTGCGCAAGGACGGCACGCCGGTCGAGATCTCGCTCAGCCTCTCGCCGATCAGGGGACCTTCGGGCGAGATCGTCGGCGCCTCCGGCAGCGCGCGCAGCCTCACCGAGGCGCGGCGGGCCGAGCGCGTGCTGCAGCAGCGGCTCGAGGAGCGCCGCCAGATCTTCGACACCTCGCAGGATCTGATCATGATCATGGACGCACGCGGCCATGTCGCGCAGATCAGTCCGAGCAGCGAGACCATTCTCGGCTACAAGCCGGCCGAGATGATCGGCCGCAGCGGCGCCGATTTCGTTCATCCCGATCATCTGGAGCATTCCCGCGCGGAGATGCGCGCGCTGCGGCGCGGTGACCGCCCCAAGCTCGACGACACCCGCTGCTTCCACAAGAACGGGCACGAGGTCTGGCTGTCATGGCTCGGCAGCTGGTCCGAGCAGGCGCACCGGTTCTTCTTCGTCGGACGCGACATGACGGAGGCAAGGCTCGCGCAGGAATCCCTGCAAGAGAGCGAACGGCTCGCCCGCAACATCGTCGAGACCTCGCTCGACGCCTTCGTCCAGACCGACGAGGCGAGCAGGATCCTGAACTGGAACTCGCAGGCGGAACAGCTGTTCGGCTGGCGCCGCGACGAGGTGCTCGGCAAGAGCACGATCGACCTGATCGTGGCCGAGAGCGATCGCGCGCGGGTCCAGGCCGGCCTGAAGCGCTTCCTGGAAGAGGAGGACGGTAGGACGCTGAACCGCCGCCGCGAGCTCATGTGCCGGCGGCGCGATGGCAAGGAATTCAAGGCCGAGCTGAGCGTCACCGCGCTGAAGCGCCGCGAGGGCCTGCTGTTCAACGTGTTCTACCGCGACCTCACCGACAAGATCGCGGCCGAGGAGCGTATCCGCCACGCCGAGAAGATGGAGGCGGTCGGCCAGCTCACCGGCGGCGTCGCGCACGACTTCAACAACATCCTCACCGTCATCACCGGGACGATCGAGATCCTGGCGGAGGCGGTCGAGAAGGAGCCGCAGCTTGCGGCCATCACCAAGATGATCGACGAGGCCGCCGCGCGCGGCGCCGAGCTGACCCAGCATCTGCTCGCCTTCGCGCGCAAGCAGCCGCTGCAGCCGCGCGAGATCGACATCAATTCGCTGATCATCGACACCGCGAAGCTGTTGCGGCCGACCCTGGGCGAGCAGATCCAGATCGAATCGGTGTTCGAGGACGAGAACTGCGTCGCGATCGTCGACCCCAACCAGCTCACCACCGCGATCCTCAACCTCGCGCTCAATGCCCGCGACGCCATGCCGGGCGGCGGCAAGCTGATCGTGGAGACGGGTGCCGCCTATCTCGACGAGGTCTATGCCAGCGTCAACGATGTCAGGCCCGGGCATTACGTGCTGATCGCCGTGAGCGACACCGGCACCGGCATTCCGGCGAGCATGCTGGCGAGGGTGTTCGACCCGTTCTTCACCTCGAAGGGACCGGGCAAGGGCACGGGGCTCGGGCTTTCGATGGTCTACGGCTTCATCAAGCAGTCCGCGGGACACATCAAGATCTACAGCGAGGAAGGCCACGGCACCACGATCAAGATGTACCTGCCGCCCGGCAAGACGCCGACGGTGGCCACAGAGGGCGTGACACCGGTGACGATCGAGGGCGGACACGAGACGATCCTCGTGGTCGAGGACGACCGGCTGGTGCGCGACTACGTGCTGGCGCAGCTGCATTCGCTGGGTTACGTCACCTTGCAGGCCGCGAACGCCGCTGAGGCGCTCGCGATCGTCGCCACCGGCAAGCCGTTCGACCTGCTATTCACCGACGTCATCATGCCCGGCAAGATGAACGGACGGCAGCTCGCCGACGAGCTGACGAAGACGCGTCCCGATCTGAAGGTGGTCTACACGTCAGGCTATACCGAGAACGCGATCATCCATCACGGCCGGCTGGATTCGGGCGTGCTGCTGCTGGCGAAGCCCTACCGCAAGTCGGATCTCGCGCGGATCATCCGCAAGGCCCTGAGCGCTTGAGGCCTCGCTCTCGTGTCCCGGACGCACTGCAGCGCGCAGCGCTGCTGTGCAGAGCCGGAACCCAGAACGAACCAGCGCTTACGACGCGCGCTGGGCCGCGGTCATCACGATGCGGATCAGGTCGGCGGCGTTGCGTGCGCCGAGCTTCTTCATGATGTTGGCGCGATGGTCCTCGATGGTGCGCGGGCTGATGCCGAGCGTGCGGCCGGCTTCCTTGTTGGACGCACCGGAGGCGAACTGCTCCAGCACCTCGCGCTCCCTGCGCGTCAACGGCTCGCGTCCGGGGAAATGCAGCGAGCCGAATTTCGGCGAGGCGTTTTCCGCCTGCCTGCGAGCATAGGCCCCGATCGCCTCGTCGAGCCGGCCGACGATCTCGCTGCCGCGGAACGGCTTCTCGATGAAATCGAGCGCGCCGCTCTTGATGGCGCCCACCGCCATGGTGATGTCGCCCTGCCCGGAGATCATGAAGATCGGTGCCGGATAGTCCTCGCCATGCAGCTCCTTCAGGATGTCGAGGCCCGACTTTCCGGGAATGTGCACGTCGAGCAGGATCGCAGCCGGTGTGCGGTTTCGCGCGACGGAGAGCAGCGCAGCGCCGTCCGCAAAACAGATCACCTCATAACCCGCCGCCTTCAACACCATCGACAAGGTGTCGCGAACGGCAGGGTCGTCGTCGACCACGAAGATTTCACCGCGAGAGCTTTGTTCGGCCATGTGCCACATCCAGTTGGCATGAAGGACTCGCGTCCGCGCCAAACCGTTATGGCGATCGGCGCGGATTCGGCCCACCCGTATTTGTACGGGACATGGACTTAACGCACAAGTAGCGGCAGGGTGCCTAATTGCGGGGTACGGAGAATATCCATGCTAAATTACGCCGGCATACCCCCGCTCGCCGCGATGGCCGATACTGACAGCCGTCAGTTGATCGCAGCCGAACTTCGCTCTCTGATCGCGCGCATCGAGATCAGCATGCGTCTGATCGACGCGGCGATGGAGAGCGAGGACGACAGCGCATTCGCGGGTTCCACCGAGATTGTCGTGCTCGACGACGTCACGCCGCGTTATGCCACGGCGAGTGCCGCCCTCAACGCCTGCCGGGCGGAGCTCAGTCACGCCCTGCAACAATTGTCCGAATCTGGCAGCGCAGCGTAAGTCGCAATCAGCGCGGCTGACCAGCCGCAGCTGATTGCATGGCAGCTCCGCGCCTCAGGCGCGGTGCCGTTCCACGATCGCGTCGGTGGCGACACCACCCCAGGTGTGAATCGCCGGCAGGCCCATCGCGGTCTTGCCGAGATTGGCGAGGCTGATGCGCAGGGCCGCGAGGTCCAGCGGCTTCGGCAGGCTCTGGAGCTCGATCCCCACGGAGCGGGCGAAGCTGCGGGCGGCGCTGCGGCGCTTGCCGTCCATGCCGCTGATGACGATCACCGCACCGGCGAATTTCGCCTCCGCCATCTCGCGCAGCACGTCGATGCCGTCGCCGTCCTCCAGCACGAGATCGAGAGTCACGCAGTCGAAGCGCGCGGCGCGGAGCTTCTCGATGGCTTCCGCCACGGACGGCGCCACGGTGACTTCGTGGCCGGCCTGCTTGGCGGCGACCGTGATCAGGCTGCGCTGCGTGGCATCGTCGTCGACCACCAGCAGCTGAAGCGCACGCCGCTCGGCGACGTCGGGCAGGTTGGACGAGACAGGGGAGAGGGAACTTCTGGGCATTGCCGTATTCCTGAGATTGAGACCGGCAATGGGTACACGGTTCGCGCTTAGGCGCCGTAAAACCGCCGCGGCAAATTCTTCCAGATGTTTCAGCAAATATAAAGCAACGTCGGGGAAAGCGCGCAGTCCTGCGCAACTGCTCGCCGATCAGGCCGCCGCGTCGTGGCCGCCGGCTGCGCCGCGCTTCTTCCGGTTCTTGCCGCGCAGGAACTGGATGTCCATCTCGGCGCCGTTGACCCGCACCAGCTCGCAGCGGCGGTAGGCAAGACCGGTGGACGACAGCAGCAGGAAGAACTCCTTCAGGTTCAATCCCTGGATCGAGCCTTCCACCGTGAGGATGGCGTCGGTGTCGGAGATCGCATTGAGCTTGCAGTCGCGGCGCCAGGTGCCGTCGATGGCCATGATGCAGACATCATAGCCGCGACTGAACGTCACGCGTTCGGTGCCCTTGCCATCCTCGGCCATGCCTATCGTCCTGCCATGACCGCCATGCGCGGCGCCGCGCCGGCGAGCACCGGCTTGGCAACGGCGGCACGCGGGTCGTTCGGCTTGTAGAGGCCGCGCCGCTCCGGGATCGGCCTGAACGTATCGGTCAGACCGACCACGGTTTCGGCCGCACCCAGCACCAGGAAGCCGTCGGGCTCGATCTGGCGCGCCAGGCGGTTGAAGATGTTGATCTTGGTGTCCTGGTCGAAATAGATCAGCACGTTGCGGCAGAAGATGACGTCGAAGGTGCCGAGCTGGGCGAAGTCGTGCAGCAAATTGAGCTGACGGTGCTGGATCATCGCCCGCAGTTCGGGATTGATCTGCCAGGTCTCGCCGGTCTGCTTGAAATATTTCACCAGCATCTGGATCGGCAGACCGCGCTGCACCTCGAACTGGCTGTAGATGCCGGCCTTGGCCTTCTCCAGCACCTCCAGCGACAGGTCGGTCGCGATGATCTCGACACGCCAGCCGGTAAGGGCCGCGCCCATTTCCTTCAGGCACATCGCCAGCGAATAGGGCTCCTGCCCGGTCGAGCCGGCGGCGCACCAGATGCGCACGCTGCGCCTGCCGGCGCGCGCCTTGATGATCTCGGGCATGATGGTGTCGCGGAAATGATCGAACGGGACCTTGTCGCGGAAGAAGAAGGTCTCGTTGGTGGTCATGGCTTCGACCACGTCGGTGATCAGCTGGCGCGAGCCGGCCTGCAGCTTCTGCACGAGCTCGGCGATGCCGGACAGCCCCACCTTGCGGGCAAGCGGCAGCAGGCGGCTTTCGATCAGATATTGCTTGTCTGCGGACAGGTCGAGACCCGAATTATCCTTCAGGAACTTACGCAGATACTCGTACTCGGTCGGGGTCACGGATAGCCTCTTCGAAGCTGTACTGGGAACACTCTGGCCCAAACGTCAGGCCAGACACACTCAGACCATGGCTTGTCCGACCGGGATCAAACCAACTTCAGCGAACTTGTCGGCGATGATGTCTTTGTCGAAGGGCTTCATGATGTACTCGTTGGCGCCGCCGCTGAGCGCCTGAGCGATGTGAGCGACGTTGTTCTCGGTGGTGCAGAACACCACCTTCGGCTGGTCGCCGCCGGGCAGGCGGCGCATGTGGCCCATGAACTCGAAGCCGTCCATCACGGGCATGTTCCAGTCGAGCAGCACCGCATCGGGCAGCTGCTTCTGGCAGATCTCGAGCGCCTTGGAGCCGTCCTCGGCCTCGGTGACTTGGAATTCCAGGCCCTCCAGGATCCGGCGCGCGATCTTGCGCACGACGCTGGAGTCATCGACCACCAAACATGTCTTCATTTTGGTTCTCCGGGTTCGATGTTTCGTTGGTTCACGCAGCCATCTGCACTTCGGTCTTCAACTCGAGCACGCGGTCGACGTCGAGGACGACCATGAGCTGGCCGTCGAGACGGTGGACACCGCCGGCGAGCTTGGCCATGCGGGGGTCGAGGTTGACGGGGTTCTCTTCCATGCCGGCCTCGGGCAGGCGCAGCACCTCGCCGATCTGGTCGATCAGGAGGCCGTAGGATTCACCGCGGAGGTCAACGCCGACCGCCATCGGCGCCTTGCCGTCCTCGGCCTTGGGCAGGCCGAGACGGGCGCGCATGTCGATCACGGTGACGATGCGGCCGCGCAGGTTCAACACGCCGGCGATCTCGCGCGAGGCCAAGGGCACGCGGGTGACGCGCTCGGGCATGAACACGTCCTGGACGCGGGAGATCGGCAGGCCGAACAGCTGGCCGCCGATCATCGCGGTGACGTATTCGACCATGGCACCTTCGCCAACTTGCGTCTTCTTGCTCATATCGTCTCTCCTCGTCCTAGCCGCTCTTTTGTTTGAGCATGATCTGGTCGGAAAACCGCTTCACACTTTTCCGGATCATGCTCTTAGGCCGCGGCCCGGCTCAGCTCGGAGGCGCCGGCGGCGCCCGCGGTCTGCTCCTTCAGCGCCGCGATCAGGCCGGGACGGTCGAACTTGGCGACATAGTCGTGGAAGCCGGCCTGACGGCCGCGCTCGATTGCCGCCGGCGACACCAGCGCCGACAGGCCGATGATCGGCGTTGCCGCAAGGTTGTTGTCGGAGCGGATCACTTCCGCGAACTCGAACCCGTTCATGTCCGGCATCTCGATGTCGGTCAGGATCACGTCGAAGCTTTGCGCGCGCAGAGCGGCGAGGCCCTCCTGCGCGGTCGGCGCGGTGCGGACGCGGTAGCCCGCGGCTTTCAGGACGGGCGCCAGCATGTTGCGGAAGAAGGCGGAGTCGTCGACCAGCAGCACCGACTGCGAATGCATCGACGGCTTCATCTCCTTGCGGGTGAACCAGTCGGCGAACGCCATCGGCAGGAAATGGCCGACGTCGATCACTTCGGTGGCCTGGCCCTTGATCACGGCCGAGCCGAGAATGCCGGAGGAGGAGCCGCCGACCTCGATGTTGAGCCGTTCCTCGACGATGTCGATGATCTCGTCGACGACGAGGCCCATGGAGCGGCCGTCATCGGCGAACACCAGGATCGGCTGGGCGCCCTGGCTGGCGATGGTGACGCTCTCCATGGCCACCAGCGGCATCAGCTGCTCGCGGTACTGCACCATGTAGCGGCCGTTCGAGAACTCGATCTTGTCGGCGGGCAGCTCTTCCAGGCGCGTGACGAGGCCAAGCGGGACCGCCTTGGGCTGCGACGAGCCGGCGCGGAAGACGAGGAGCGAGGTGGTCTGCTCGCCCGAGCCGATGTGATGCGCGCCGTTCTCGTCGCCCATGTCATGGGCCGAGGAGCCGGCGGCGCCGAGCGCTTTCGCAATGCCGTTGGGGTCGATGATCATGATGACGGCGCCATCGCCCAGGATGGTGTTGCCGGAGAACATGTCGATGTGACGGAGCTTCGTCGACATCGGCTTCACGACGATTTCTTCGGTATGGAACACGCCGTCGACGACGATGCCAAACGTCTGGCTGCCGACCTGGGTGACCACGATGAAGCCGTTCTCGGGATCGGAGGCCGCGCCGTCGTCGATCTTGAGCAGCTTCTTGAGGTGGATCAGCGGCAGCAGCTTGTTGCGCAACCTGAGGACCGCGGTGTCCTTGATGCGCTCGATGCGGTGCTCGGAGTTGGCGCGGGCGCGCACCAGCTCGACCACCGAGAGCTGCGGAATGGCAAAGCGGTCACCGGCGGCTTCGACGATCAGCGCAGAGACGATGGCGAGGGTCAGCGGGATCTTGATGGTGACGGAGGAGCCTTCGCCGGCCACCGACTTGATGTCGATGGTGCCGCCGATCTGGTCGATATTGGTGCGGACCACGTCCATGCCGACGCCGCGGCCCGAGACCGAGGTGATGGCGGCCGCGGTGGAGAAGCCCGGCGCGAAGATGAACTTGTGGATCTGGGCTTCGCTCATCTTCTCGAGCTCGGCCTCGGTGACGAGACCGGAGGAGAGCGCCTTGGCCTTGATCTTCTCGGTGTTGAGACCGCGGCCATTGTCGGCGATGCAGATGATGATGTGGCCGCCTTCGTGATAGGCGGACAGGCGAATGGTGCCCTGCTCGCCCTTGCCGCTAGCCAAGCGCTCGGCGGGGGTCTCCAGGCCATGATCGGCGGAGTTGCGCACCATGTGGGTGAGCGGGTCCTTGATCAGGTCGAGCACCTGGCGGTCGAGCTCGGTGTCGGCGCCGTGCATCTCCAGCTCGATCTGCTTGCCGAGTTCGCTGGAGAGGTCGCGGACGATGCGGGGCAGCTTCTGCCAGGCATTGCCGATCGGCTGCATGCGCGTCTTCATGACGCCTTCCTGCAGCTCGGCGGTGACGTTGGAGAGGCGCTGCAGCGGCACCTTGAACTCGGTGTCCTCGTTGCGCCTTGAGATCTCCAAGAGCTGGTTGCGGGTCAAGACCAGCTCGGAGACCATGGTCATGAGGTGCTCCAGCGTATCCACGTTGACGCGGATCGACTGGTTGGCGATGCGGTCGCCCTCGCCGGCACTCTCGTCGGCCATCGACTTCTTCGGCGCGGCCTTCTCCTTGGCGGGCTTTGCAGTTTCCTTGGCTTCCTTCGCAGCTTCCTTCGCAGTTTCCTTGGCGACAGGCGCGGGGGCTTCAGCAGCCGGCGCAGGTGCGGGCTCGGCCTTGGCAACAGGCGCGGGGGCCGGCGCTTCGATCGCGGTCTCGCGGAAGGCGCGCTCGAGCTCGTCGAGCGAGACTTCGCCCGGACGCAG
>NZ_KI421499.1:7758457-8940957 GCF_000473125.1 Bradyrhizobium genosp. SA-4 str. CB756
AGCGCTTCGAGCCGCGGCAGGCCAAGGAAGCCGCAGGTGCCCTTGATGGTGTGGACGAGGCGGAAGATGTTATCCAGAATCTTGGCGTTGTTCGGCTCCTGCTCGAACTTCACCAGCTGATTGTCGACGGTGTCCAGGCTCTCGCTGGTCTCCGTCAAAAACTCCCGCAACAGATCATCCATGAGCTACGCCTTACTGACCTGGACCTGCACCTGGACGCCCGAGCCGTCGCGCCTGGCAATCGACGGAAGTCCGCTTCTGGATCGTTAGACATCCCCTTTCACGGTCCCGTTAATTTCAGCCTCCGTCCTAATACGGATATTGAAGAGAAGTTTGCCGTTCGGCCGGATGCGAAAACGTTTTTCGACAAAACCGGCGCCGCGCTGCGGCGGCAAAGCGCGTGAGGTAAACGCAATGACAATGGCGGGCTGAGCCGCGCGAGAAAGCCGTGCCTCTGAAGGGCGATACGCGTGAGGCGCGCGACACCGGATCGCGCGGCCCGCAAGCGGCAGCGCTCTCGCGGCCATCGGTTCCCCGCTTGCCTGGATTTGCGAAGTTCGCGTTTGCGGTAAACGGACGGTTACCCCGCGGCCGCGGCGCCCATTCCCGCGCTAACCCAGCCGCGCGCCGTGGCAACGCCGCCGCCGGGCAGTAATCCCGGCGCATGAAAGCCCCTTGCCGCTTTTTCCTGCGATGGCTGCAGGAAGCGGTGCGCAAGACCCTTGAGCGAATCAGCGCCCGTTCTTGTTTCGCCGCGAATGCGGCAGGCTGTCTGCCCCTAACGGCGATATGGACGATACACAACCTTTGCAATAGAATTTATCGCCGTGCAACTGGATGACGAACGTGCGCGGCGCCAATCATCCGTCGCATGTGCCGGATTGACCTGCATGACCGCGAGCAGCCGCCCACCCAATCAATTGCTGGAAAGGCTCGACGCGGCCGATTTCGATCTGCTGCGTCCTCATCTGGCGACGGTGGCAATGGTCAGGGAGTCTGTCTTGGGCGAGGCGGGCGTCGCGCTGAAACACGTCTACTTCCCGCATGACGGTTCCGTCTCCATCACGGTGGGTCTGTCCGAAGGACAGAGGATCGAGGTCGCGATGCTGGGCCGCGACAGCGTCGTCGGCGCCGGCGCGGCGCTGGCCGACGGCATCGCGCCGGCGCACGCGGTGGTCTTATTCCCTGGAACTGCCTCCATGCTGGAGATCGCGGCATTCCGGGCGGTGGCGGCCGCGAGCGCGCCGTTTCGCAGCCTCATGGTCCGCCATGAGCAGGCCATCCTCGCGCACGCCCAGCAATCTTTGCTTTGCAACACGCTCCACCCTGTCGAGGCGCGGCTGGCGCGCTGGCTGTTGCGGGCCCGCGACCTCTCCAACAGCGAGATGCTTCCGCTGACGCAGGAAGCGCTGGCGCAAATGATGGGCGTCAGGCGCAACGCCATTTCGCTGGTCGCACATGCGCTCCAGCAGGCCGGCATCATCCACTACACCCGCGGCCAGATCGAAATCGTCGACCTGCAGGCGCTGGAGACGACCTCCTGCGGCTGCTATTCGGCGGTGAAAGCCCAGCATATGCGCCTGGTCGGCGCCCTGCCGTGACGATGGCGCCGGCTGCATGCCGTGATGCACACAGCGTCGCGGCGATCGGCGCGACCGGACGTCTTGTCCCAATTGCCAATATATCCCGACGGGCAGATGATGAAACTACCTGTGCGGGGAGCGATTTCGCTTGCCCCGACTTTGCTGGTGCGGGAGACGGGAGACAGCTTTGGAAACGATGGTGCGCCCATCCAACGGTTTCTTGTCCGCGCTGTCGGCAGACGATTACGAATTGATCCGCCCGCATCTGCGCACCGTGGACCTGCCGCATGACGCGGTGCTGGTCGAGACCGGCGAGACGCTCAGGCACGCCTTCTTCCCGCACCGCGGCGTCATCTCGCTGGTGGTGAAGCTCGCCAAGGGCGAGCATGTGCAGGTCGCCATGATCGGCCGCGACAGCCTGCTCGGGACGCTCTCGACCATGGGCGATGCCTGCGCGCTGAACACCGCCATCGTGCTGGTTCCCGGCGTCGCCTCGGTAATGGATCTCGACCGGTTGCGCGGCGCGGCCGAGCAGAGCAACAGCCTGCGAACGCTGCTCACGCGCCACGGGCTGGCGGTCTACGCCCAGGTGCAGCAGACCGCGGGCTGCAACGTCGCCCATCCGGTGGAGTCGCGGCTGTCGCGCTGCCTGCTGCACACCCACGATTTGTCGGGCGACTACCGGCTGCTGCTGACCCAGGAGGCGATGGCGCACATGATCGGGGCTCGGCGCAACAGCGTGTCGCTGGTCGCCAACACCCTCCAGCAGGCCAATTTCATTCATTACAGCCGCGGGCACATCCAGATCCTCAATCTGGACGGGCTGCGCCAGACCGCGTGCGAATGCTACGCCACCGTGAAGGCCCAGTACGACCGGCTGCTCGGCCCGCACTGACCGGCGCCCGCGCATGGTAAACCCCAGGCTAACGCCGGCGCGCAAACACGCTCCGTCCTGCTACCGGAACTGAAATGCGAATGCCGTAGACACGGGGCTCGCGCCGCACGCGCCGCGCGATCGATGAACCGCAATCAGGACAGGCAAAGCCATGTTTGAAGTGACCGTCGCGCCTGTTCGGAAAGCGGTCGATGCCGAGCCCGCGCGCGAGCCAGGAGCGTATGAGGCGCTGGTGGCGGAGATCGGCGAGGACGGTGCCCAGGAAGTGCGCACCGTGTTCTGGAGCGAGACCTGCGCACGCCTGCAATCGTTCCGCACGCTCGCGCTCGCGCAGCAGCACGCCAGGATCGCGCGCGAAGCGCATTCGCTGAAGAGCGCGGCCGGGACGTTCGGCTATATCAGGCTCGCGGCGCTGGCGCTGCGACTGGAGAAAACGGCGGAGACGCTTGAGGAGAGCGAATTCCACGATCTGCTGGACCGGATGGATGCCGCCTTTGACGCGGCGCGCGCGCAGGAGACGCAGAGGTAGAAAACTGCGTGCAAAGCCCGCCGTACTTCTACGGTTTGGGATTTTTAGAGATGGCTAATCATAGGTGGTGATAGTCGCCGGAAACCAGGAGGGTTTCCATGTTCACCTATGAGACCGCGGACCAGAAAGAGGTCCGTCGCTTCCGCATCGCGCAGTTCAACGGCCGCATGGCGACGGTGAAGTCTGGCGAGGCGACGGTGACTGGTTTCGTCCGTTCGGTGCTGGAGCAGGAATCGAGCATGCCGCCGCGCTGGACCATCACGATCATCCCCAACGCGCCGAAGGAAGAGCCCAAGCCGCTGCGGTCCGGCTCGCGCGCGCGTCCCTTCGCGGAAGACTATTTCTGAGCGCGGTCGGGGTTTCCGGCCTGTCTCAGGCCCGGGCAATACAAGGATCTCAATCGATCGAATGCAGCAGCGCCGCACGGACGAGGTCCGCGGTGTTGCGCGCGCCGAGCTTGCGCATCGCCTCGGCGCGATGGCTCTCGAACGTGCGCGGGCTGATCTGCATCCGCAGCGCGCCCTGCTTGTTCGAATAGCCCTCGCTGATCAGCCGCAGAACTTCGCGCTCGCGCTTGGTCAGCCGCTTCTGACCGGACAGGCCGATAAGCTCGGCGCTGGGCAGGCGCTGCGGCTGCGCGGCGCGGGCGGGCTTCAATTCGGCGTCTTCGGTGCTGGAAGGGGCCGGCAGGACGCCCTTGTGAGGACCGGCAAGCTGCTTGACGAGGCCGCAAACGCGCTCGGTCTGCGCCAGCGCATTCTCCACCACCCGCTGCAAATAGGCGCGGTCGCTGGTGACAGGCGCGAGCTGATCGCTGTGATGCTTGATCTCGCCCATGTAGAGCAGCAGCGCAGTCAGGGGCCCGTTGAGCTCGCGGGCGATGGCGGCGGCCATTTCGTCGGCGGCCTTGGCCCGAGCCGCGTGCAGGCGGACGAAATCGAGCTCATCAGTTGGAGCAGCGCCGCTCTCATACCATTCCGACGGCCGCGAATCAGTGGCCGTATCATTCTGTGACCCCATGTGATCCGTTTACCGGAACCCACCCCGGTCTGTGGTTAACTTTTTGCTCCGTAAGACTACGGTGATTTTGACCGTTTTGTGCTGAAATGTCGACATCGGCACAATTTGTGCTTGCGGGTCGCCGCTGTTCACCGCGCCAGAGTTGAGATTTCCGGTCAAAGCCCGAACCGGCGCGCGGCAACCGCCTTAACCACGGCGTCCCGGCCGGACCGCGCGGCTCCTGGTTTTTACGGATTAATTAACAATGACTTGCTTCTCTTGGCAGGATTGAGAGCGCGCAAATGCCTCCCCGCCTCGGGCCTGCAGGGTTCTTGCGGGAAACGCTGCGAAAGAATTGCGTGCCATGAACGAGATCAATCGGCTGTCCGAGTTCTTGCAGAGGCTGACGCCGCTGTCGCGCAGCTGCCTGCTCAGCGAGCTCGAGCGGCTCGAGCTCTGCGGCATCGACATGCCGGGCTCGGCCGAGATCCAGGCGCGCCTGCGCGCCGAGTTTCGCAAGGACGGATCCAACCAGGCGCGCGCCACCAGCCCGTCGCGTTATTTCTTCGCGCCGCTCGAGCTGCTGCTGATCGACGGCGCGCCCGAGCATGCCAATATCGGGCGGATCTCGCGCAACACCCTCACCCCGATCTGGGAGTGGATCTGCCGCGACCTGCTGCCGACCATGGCGCGCGACTACATCAAGGCGATCAACGACCAGGTCGCCGCCAACAACCCGAAGGAAGTGCTGAAGACGGCCTCGATCTTCCAGACAAAGGTCATCAAGGTGCTCGAGAACACGCTGGCTTCAGCCGAGAGCACCGAGTTCGCGCGCGGCAAGCTCGCGCAGTACACCGCCTCGCGCGCCGCCTTCGACGACGTAAGAAAGATGCAGCATGTGCTGCGCGCCGGCGACGCGCTGCCGAAGTTCAACGAGAAGCTGCCCGAGAAGATCGCGAAATTCGACGATGGCCAGGTCGCGCAGATTACCGCGCAGCTCGACGCCTTCAAGAAGGCCCATCCCGAAGCGCTGCCCTACGCACTGACGCTGGTGGCACGGCGCCTGAAGACGTCCTGGCAATTGGTGCGCCTCGCCACCAAGGCGGCCGCCAGCAAGAGCGCCGCCGACGTCGCCGCGACGCCCTATGCTTGCGTTGTGCCGATGGTGCTCGACAGGCTCGACGACAAGCGCCTCGCCCTGCGGGTCGCGCTCCGGCACAACCGCGTGCTGGTCGCGCGCGACCTGCTTGCCGAGATCTACGACACCGAGCATGCGCTCAAGATCCGCATCGACGGCATCGAGACCAGCGAATGGGGCGTCCGCCTTCAGCAATTGATGGACGCGATCGCGGCACTGGTGTCCGCCGAGGTGAGCCGCTTCCCCTCCAATGTCGGTCACATCCTCGGCTCACGACGGCTACGCAGCCACGACACGCTCGGCGGCAAGCTCTCCTATCTGGCCTGGAAGGGACGCGACGCCGTGCAGGACGGCGCGGCGGCGTTTCGCAAATTGATCGGGCAGACCTAGAGCATGATCCGGAAAAGTGTGCAGCGGTTTTCCGACGAGATCATGCTCAAACGATAAGGCGCGCAGCTAACGCGGCAGGCACAGGAAGCGATCCATAAATCGCCCTGACAGCACGAATCTGAACCACCAATAGACCATTCGCCGCATCGACATAGCTGTAATCCTCGACAGCCCACCACCGGCTGTGCGGAGCAATAGCGCAGGTGCAGCAAGGCGCATGTGAGGTATTTCACACTTCGGCCGTCGCGGCCGGACGCATTGTCGCAGAACTGTCACGAGCGCAGACGGAACATGCGCGCATCGCGCGAAAATGAGTTCGTCGCTCACGGCCGCTGCAACTATCCTCCGATGCTCCGCAGAAGCATTGAGAAGGAGGTCGCGATGAGACCGGCTCGATTGACATTGACGATGGTGGCGCTGCTCACGGGCGCGCTGGCGCTCACATCGGCGACGACGGCGCAGACGTCGCCGCCGCAGGGCAATGCGGCGCCGACCGCGGACAACGCTGTGCTGCTCACCGTCTTCTTCAAACACGACCAGTCCCGCCCGCTGAACGAGCTGAACGCACAGCTCGAGAAGCAAGGCTACTACAAATCCTTCCCGCCGCCCGGCGTCGAAGTCGTGAGCTGGTACGTGATGATGGGGATCGGCCAGGTGATCACGCTGCGCCTGCCGGCCTCGCGCTTACGCGAGGTCAATCGCGTCATCGAGGACACCGCGTGGGGTCCCTACCGCACCGAGTTCTATCCGACCTACGATTACAAGGCGGTCGGGATGGCGCAACACGACAAGGCCACAAGCAATTGAGGCGTCCATTATTCAATTGGGCGAAACGCAAACGGCTTCGTCCTATTGCAGGACACCGATGCTTCCTGCGCACGGACCGCGACGCGCGGGAATCTTCGGCGATGACGGTGTCACGCAACCGTCACGCACGCTCAGACGTAAAAACTTCTCTAGCGACATCCGTACAATTTTAGACGTGCTGAGCGCTTTAACGTTACCCAGATAATTCAACAATCGGCTGAAGCTCTCCATATTTGAAACTGCTCCCATCGCTAACACCGGTCGCGGAACGGGAGTGGTTGCGATGAACGATGAACTTGTAGAGCTCGCCGGACGAAGGCCCAAAACCTTCGGGCGGCGAAAAATGATGCCGCGCGCATGCGTCGCCGACAGCAAGCGCCATCTGCGCGCTTTCCTCGCCGAGGTGCTGGAGGATCTCGGCTTCGTCACCAGCGAATGCGCCAACGCCGAAGAGCTGCAAGCCGTGCTGACCGCCGACTTGCCGGACCTGATCCTGCTCGGCATCGCCGCCGACGGCATCGAGCCCGGGAAATTCCTGGAGACGCTGGTGCGCGAGGCCTTCGACGGCAAGGTTCTTGCCGTGGGCGCCCGCGAGTCGATCATCGTCAAGGCGGTGCAGCAGGTCGGCGAGGAATATGGCCTTGCGATGCTGCCGCCGCTGACGACGCCCTTTGCCGCGGAGACGCTGCGCGAGCGCATCGCGATGCTGCTGCCGGAGGAGCCGGCGCCGAGCCCGGCCGTATATGTCGGCGAGGCCCTGCATGCCGGCTGGCTCGAGCTCTGGTACCAGCCCAAGATCGACGCGCGCACGCTGATCCGCAGCGGCGCCGAGGCACTGGTGCGGATGCGGCATCCAACCTGGGGCGTCGTACCGCCCGCCTATTTCATTCCCGAGCCCCACGATCCGCATCTGCGCGACCTGTCGGAATTCGTGATCGAGCGCGCCGTGCAGGACTGGCACTATCTGCTGGAGCAGCAGAGCCCGGTCGATCTCTCGATCAACCTGCCGGCATCATATCTGAAGGAGCCGCAAGCCGCGCGCGACCTCTGCCGTCGCATGCCGACGCATCCGGCCTTCGGCGGATTGACGATCGAGATCGACAGCGAGGAAGCGATCCGCGACCTCGATCTTCTCGCCGAGGTCGCGCGCGAGGTGCGCCTGCACAATATCGGCCTGTCGATCGACAATCTCGGCGCCAACTGGCCGTCGCTGATGGACCTCGACAAGATTCCCTTCATCAAGCTGAAGGCCGACCGGCACTTCGTTACCGGCAGCGGCAATGATCGCCTCAAGCGCACGGTGTGCCGCCACATTGTCGAGCTCGCGCACGGCTACGGCGCGGGCACCATCGCCGAAGGCGTCGAGAGCCGCGCCGACCTCGTCGCCGCGAACGAGCTCGGCTTCGACCACGTGCAGGGCTACCTGTTCGGCAAGCCGATGCCACTGAAGAAGTTTGCACGGAGCGCGCTGACGCGGACCGTGATGGGAGGGGAGTGAGGCTATCGCCTCATTCAAACCGCCGCGCGACGCAGAGGGCGGCGCGCGCGGTCGCGGCGATCAACTCTCAAGGACAGCTCGGCTGGTTGTTTGAGCCTGATCTTTCGGAAGACCGCTGCACACTTTTCCGGATCATGCCCTAGCGGCAGACCCAGACGCCATTGACCAGCACGCGGGCACAAGCTGGCGCCGCGACAGCGGCTCCCGCGGCCGCTGCGCCCACCGCTGCTCCACCGACGACGGCACGGCGCGTCGTTCGACGCGCGACGCCGGCGACACTCGCTGGAGTCGCCGGTCGCCCGACGCGGGCCTCTGCGCTCTGGATCGAGAATGAAAGGCCACCGTCTTCCGACCACTGCACCGCGCCCATGGCTGCGCAGACGATAATGGCACCGGCCAACCAGAAATGAGTTCCGTGTCGCATGACGCCCTCCTTCGCTTCAGGTTTCTGACAGAGCTATTTCGCATTTCGGTTCTTGCTTGCGCCCTTGAGAGGCGCCGAGGGCCGCGGGTTCGCCGATTCAGCAGCCTGAATACAAGACAGAAGATCAACGTAGCTTTGAGCGTAGGGGACTGAAGTTGCCTCGGCTTCGCAGCGATCCCGGACAGGACCGGCATTTGCGGTCCAAAGGGCGCTCAGCTGTTGCTGCGCGTCTGTTTCATCGCTCATGCATTCCTGGAGGCTCTGACCCAGAACGACTCCATTTGCCTTGTCATCAGCCACCGTCGCCTTGCACAGCACCTCCACATTCAAATGGGGGACGCGGTCAGAAACAGGCGTGACCGGTTGGCCTGCGAGAAGTGCCGCCGACAAAAGCGCAACCTTCATCCTGAGCTCCTCAGGTTCTGCCAGACCTTAAGCTGGAGCTGCTGCCGGCGTGGCTCCGCCCTGCTGGCCCCTTGCGATCAGCTGCTCGCAACCCTCCTGACGGCCGGCGGAGACCAGCTGCCGTTGATGATCGAAGGCGCCTTCTCGTTCGGCCAATACATCCGCAGCATCAGCACGAACTTGCCGGCGGGTGCGGGGAGCCAGTTCGATTCCTTGTCCGCTCCGGGCGAGTCCTTCTGGATATAGAGGTCGATCGTTCCGTCCGGATTCGACTTGAGATTCTGACGAGCACTGATCGAATAGCGGTTGATCGGATTGGCGACGAAGAAATACTTCTCGTCGTACATCGTCAGCGACCAGAAGCCGCCGACAGGAGGAAGCTGCCCCTTCGGGAAGCGCATCACATACTTGTTGCTGCCGACGTAATCTTTGCCATCGATGTCCTTCTGCGACGTCGGATAGCAGGCATCCTGGATCCGGTTGGCACCGAGCCCGATGGCTGTGACCAGGGCGCGATTGAGGTAGTCGGTGCCGTAGACGCCGGTCTCCGTGTCGAATGCCCAGCCGTTCGTGTTCCTGATGGCCTTGTTGACCTTGAACTGGATCATGATGCGGTCGAAACCGACTTGCGGGATGCGCTTCGCAAAATCGGCGTCGAGTTTGCTGGCGTCAAAATCCTTGCCCGGAACGAGACCGATCTTCGCGAATTTGGCCAGCTCAGGAGCGTCGGCGGCCGCCGGCGGATTCCGCTTCATCAGTTGAGCCAGAAGGCTGAAATAGGCCACGGCGTCCATACGATTGACCTGCTCGCGCACCGCGGTGGTCATGTCGATCGCCGAATCGACTTTGCCAGCTGGAGGCGTGTAGGGTTTCCCGTAGGCGCTCAGGGGGAAGAGCTTGCACTCATCCTGGGCGGCGTGCACCGCCGCGTAGTCCTCAGGTGTGCCGGTACAGTAGATGCGACCCAGAATCCATACGATGCTCGTGGGCGACTTGTATTCCTTCACGCCGGCAGGCAGCTTGCCTTTCCACCCCGGGCCTGTGATCGCATAAGTCTGCGCCCTGGTACCCGTCGTGCGCTTGCCCGGGACCTGGAATACGTTTGTCCAGCCATCAAGCATTGGAAACAGAAAATAGCGGTCCTTCATGTCGGGAATCCCGACGACCCAGGGCTCGTCTCCCACGTCGATCCACGCACTGGTGTAGAGCGTATCCGCGTTCGGAGCCGTCACATCCCTGAAGCTTGCGTCGGGATAGGTCCGCAGCTTGATGAATTGCCCCATAGGCCCGCGCGTGCCCTCGACGGAGGCCACATTGGTCATGACCCGTCGCGTTACCTCCATTGTCACGAGTGGATAGCCGAAGACGTAGGCATCAGTGGCAAGCCAGAAATCTTCGCCACCTTCGACCGCGCTCAACAAAGGACCGTCGTAATCCGCTCGGCCGACCGAGAGTGCAAGTGCCGAGATCGCGCTTCCCAAACTGCCAGACAAGAGATTCCGACGAGTCATGTTCATGACGCTACTCCCAAACCTGGTCTGATCTCGAAAGCTCAAACTGACCATGGACACCCCCGCAGCGATAGGCGGATTTCTGTCAGTCGAGCGAGGATGCCGATCACAGCCCCATCAGCAAACCTGCAGGGTGTTACCGGCCATGTGCTGTTACGTCATTGCGAAGAAGGCACGCGATGCATCGGGGAGGTCACTCTCCTCGTGCAATGAGATATCGCGCGCTGGCACGGACGTTGATCTAGATCAACGTTGGTGCTCGCAATGCCTGGTCCGAAATTGCGCCGTATCGAGCTCACGCGTACCGCCGTGCGAAGAACACGCAGGCGACCACGAGCGCGGTCGCGGCGATCATGCTCCAGGCGACCGGCTCGTGCAGCAGCAGACCCGCGAGCGCGAGGCCGAAGAACGGCTGGAGCTGCTGCAACTGACCGACGCGCGCGATACCGCCGATCGCAAGGCCCCGGTACCAGAAGATGAAGCCGACGAACATGCTGAAGACCGAGACATAGGCGAGCCCGATCCAGGCCGGCGCACCGACGCCGCTCCACGTCGGCGGCCATGCCCAGATCGCGACCGGCAGCATCAGCGGCAACGCAAGCAGCAGTGCCCAGGAGATCACCTGCCAGCCGCCGAGGCGGCGCGACAGCGCGGCGCCTTCCGCATAGCCGAGGCCGCACAGCACGATCGCGGCGACCATCAAGAGATCGCCGATGAGCGAAGCCGAGCCGTCGCTGGACATGGCAAAGCCCGCCACCGTCGCGCTGCCGAGCACGGCGAACAGCCAGAACAGCGGCTGCGGCCGCTCGCCGCCGCGCAGCACGGCGAAGATGGCAGTCGACAGCGGAAGGAGACCGATGAAGACGATCGAATGTGCCGAGGTGATGTGCTGGAGCGCGAGTGCGGTCAGAAGGGGGAAGCCGACCACGACACCGATGGAGACGATCGCGAGCGAGGCGAGATCCTTGCGCTCCGGCCGCGCCTGACGAAGCAGGAAGAGCACGGCCGCACCGATCAGCGCGGCAATGATCGCGCGCGCGGAGGTCAGGAACAGCGCGGAGAAGCCGCCGACCGCGACGCGCGTCGCCGGCAGCGAGCCGCTGAAGATGATGACGCCGACAATTCCGCTGCCCCAGCCACTGCCCGCAGATTGCATTTTCGTCTCGCTTGTTGGGTCGCCATCCTCGGCGTTCTGCGCTGGCGAGACCAGCGACAATCCAGTACAATCTGGCAAAACTGTATGGATATGGAAGGCAATACACCTTGGACGGCACGGCGCAGACGAAGGGACGCGGCGGAACGCGCACCCTTGATGTGATGAGCGCGATCCGCGCCAAGGTCGCGGGCCGCGCGCTCAGTGCCGGCGATCGCCTGCCCTCGATCCGCAGCCTTGCCGCGACGATGAGCGTCTCGCCGTCCACAGTGGTCGAAGCCTATGACCGGCTCGCCGCCGAAGGCCTGATCCGCGCCCGCCGCGGCTCGGGCTTTTACGTTTCGCCGACGGCTGCGCCGCCGCTGGCACTTGCCGAGGCCGAGCCGCGCCGCGACCGCGAGGTCGACCCGTTCTGGGTCTCCAGGCAATCGCTCGATACCGACACGGCCGTGCCCAAACCCGGCTGCGGCTGGTTGCCGCCGGACTGGATGCCCGAAGAAGCCCTGCGCCGCGCCACCCGCGCACTGGCGCGGACCGAGGCGAGCGTGCTGACCAATTATGGCTCGACGTCCGGCTCGCTCACGCTGCGCCGTCTGCTGCTCGCGCGCCTCGCCGAGGACGGGATCGAAGCCGCGATCAACCAGCTGATGCTGACGGGCTCGGGCACGCAGGCGACCGACCTGATCTGCCGCTTCCTGCTGCGGCCCGGCGACACCGTGCTGGTCGACGATCCCTGCTACTTCAATTTTCGCGCGCTGCTGCGCGCGCATCAGGTCAGGATCGTCAGCGTGTCCTACACGCCGTCGGGCCCTGACATCGCGCGCTTCGAGCAGATCCTCGGCAGTGAGAAGCCGCGGCTCTACATCACCAATTCAGCGCTGCACAACCCGACCGGCGCGACGATCTCGCTCCAGAGCGCGCACCGGCTCCTGACCGCGGCCGCGAGCCACGACCTCACCATCATCGAGGACGACATCTTCGGCGACTTCGAGCCGGAGCGCTCGCCGCGCCTGACCGCGCTGGATGGCTTGAACCGCGTGATCCGCATCGGCAGCTTTTCCAAGACGCTGTCGGCCTCGGTGCGCTGCGGCTACATCGCCGCGCGGCCCGACTGGATCGAGCATCTCGTCGATCTCCAGGTCGCAACCAGCTTTGGCGGCCCGAGCCCGGTCGCGTCCGAGATCATCGCGAATGTCCTGGCCGGCGGCAGCTATCGCAAGCACATGGACGAGCTCCGGCAAAGGCTCACGCGCACGCGCCGCGACATCGCGCGAAAGCTTCAGGCCCTTAGCATCGAGCCCTGGCTGATGCCGCGCGGCGGCTTCTTCCTGTGGTGCCGCCTCGCGGGCGGGCAGGATGCCACGCAGGTCGCCCGCGCGGCGCTGAATGAGGATGTCGTGCTCGCGCCCGGCAACGTCTTCAGCGTGTCGCAGACCTCGCAAAACTTCATGCGGTTCAACGTGACGCACATGAACGAGCCGCGGATCTGGGACGTGCTGCGGCGCGCGTTGATGGCGGCGCCGGCATGATGGCCGACGAGAAGGCGCCGCGGACGACATTCAGTTCGCCTTGATGCCGGCCTCGCTGATCAGCTTGCCCCATTTCGTGCTTTCATTCTCGATGAAGCGGCCAAACTGCTCCGGCGAAGTCGGCGCGGGCTCTGCGCCGAGGGTCCGGATCTTCTCGGCAACCGACGGGTCCTTCAGCGCCTTCACGAAAGCTTCGTTCAGCTTGCGGACGATGTCGGGCGGAGTGCCGGCCGGTGCAACGAGCCCGAACCAGCCTACGGATTCGAAACCTGCGATGCCGCTCTCGGCCAGCGTCGGCACATCGGGCAGAGATGACAGACGGCGCGCCGAGGACACGCCGATCGCGTTGAGCTTGCCTTCGAGGATCAGCTGTTTCGATGCGGGAATATCCAGCACCGCGAAGGGGACGTGGCCGGCAAGGACATCGACCGTCGCCGGCGCGGTCCCGCGATACGGCACCAGCTCCATCGCGATGCCGGTCTTCTGCGTGAACAGCGCCGCCGTCAGGTGCATCGCCGTCGAATTGCCGCCATGTCCGATCGACAGCGCACCCGGCTTTGCCTTGGCAAGCGCGATCGTCTCCGCCGCCGAATGCGCCGGCACGTTGGCGGATGCAACGAGCACGAAGGGGATTTCCGCAAGCAGCGTGATGGGCGCGAGCTGCTTCGGATCGAACGGCATCGACGAATTGAGGTGCGGGTTCACCGTCAGCGCGCCTGCCGGCGCGACGCCGAGCGTGTAGCCGTCCGGCGCGGCCTGTGCGACCGCGGCCATGCCGATGTTGCCTCCGGCGCCAGCGCGGTTCTCGATCACCAGGCCTTGCTTGAGCTCGGCGGTGACCACCGGCTCGAGCGCACGGATGACAGTGTCGGCGCTGCCGCCGGGCGGGAAGGTCACGATGATCTTGATCAATTGCTCCGGATAGGCCGCCTCGCTGGCCTCAAACGGCAGCACGGCGAAAGTCGCGGCCGTCAGCATGGCCAGGATGCGGCGCCTTGCAACGTGATACACGTTCCCCTCCTCGATGCGTTCTCGTTACGCCGCCGCGGCGGTGATGCGCGCCAGCAAGCCCAATGGATTTTCCGGCGCGAGCTGCCCGCGCCAGGCAATGTGCTGGTCGGGCCGCACCAGCACCAGTTTTTCAGCATAAGCGCCATTGGCTTCGTCTGCGGCGATGTCGACCAGCGCGAGCGGCATGCCGCGCTCCGCCGCGGCGGATTTCAGCGGAGCCACGTCGATCGCCGGGTCGAGCCGCAGCAAGGTGTAGCCCGGCCCGAACGCGTCGTAGAGCGACCGCCCATCGCGCAGGAACAGATGCGGCGCGCGGGCGCCCGGCACGGTGGAGGGGGTAAAACTGCCCATCGTATAAGCTGGCGGAGTTTCGCCGTCATAGGCGATGATCGGCGAGGCATCGTAATAGTAACCGAAGTTGAGGCCGGCACAGCAGTATTGCTGCACGTTGAGATCGTAGGCGGCTCTGGCCAACGCCGCGCGCGCCGCGTGGCCGCGCGGGGTGTCGTCCTCAATCTCCACTGAGACGCCGCCGCGCTGCGCCATCATCTTCATCGCGTGATCCATCGCAAAGCGCGACACCTGCTCGGTGATGGGCTGACGCTCCGCCTCGTAGGCATCGAGAATCGCGGCCGGCGCCCAGCCGTTGAGATGCGCCGCCAATTGCCAGCAGAGATCGACGGCGTCCGCAATGCCCGCATTCATGCCGTAGCCGGCATAGGGCATCCACAGATGCGCAGCGTCGCCGCAGATGAACACCCGGCGATCGCGGAAGCGATCGGCCACGAGGCGGCGTCCGACCCAGTCCTCCTTGCTGAGGATTTTGTACTCGAAGCGCTCGTCCACACCGAGAATGGCGCGGATCGACCAGTCGCGATCGACAGAATCGAATTCAGGCTCGTCGGGCCTCAGATGGTTGTGGATCAGCCAGCGGTCGTGGCCGTCGATCGCAACCGTCGTGCCTGAGCGCCGTGGGTTGAGCGAGAGCACCATCCAGGCCGGCTTGTGCGCGCCCATCAGCTCCTTCAGTTGCGGTGCCTCGATGAAGGTCGATTGCACGCGCTGGATCACCGGCGTGCCGGACAGGCTCGCACCGATCGATTTGCGGACGAGGGAACGGCTGCCATCGCAGCCGATCACGAAGCTGGCTTCGATGCGAAGTGTCTCTCCGCTGTCGAGATTGCGCGCCTGCGCGACGACATGGTCGGCATCCTGTTCGATGTCGGTGATCTCGGTGCGGGCCAGAATGGTGATGCGCGGCTGTGCGGCGGCATGGCCGAACAGGATCGGCTCGAGATAGAGCTGGTTGATCCGGTGCGGCGGCTCGGGCGTCGGCCACCAGGTGTCGGGGCCGCCGGTGGCGCTGTAACGGCGCGCGCGCGAGGGAATGTCGATGCGGCAGAGTTCGATGCCGGTCGCCGTGGTCCGGTACGAGCAATCGTTCGGGAAGTCGGCGGGAAGCCCGGCGTCGCGCAGCTTGGCGGCGACGCCCAGCCGGCGGAAGATCTCCATCGAGCGCGCCGAGACGTGATTGCATTTGACGCTGGGCGGATCGCCGGCATGGCGGATCTCCGCGACGATAACGTCGATCCCGCGCGAGGCCAGGTCCATCGCCGCGGTCAATCCCACGGGCCCGGCGCCCACGACCAGCACCTGTGTCCTCATGCTCGTTTCCTCTTGCCCAGCGGCTTCACCGTCCGCACAGCATGCATTTTATTGCAGGCTCGCTTATAAGATAAGCCAGAAAGAACTCATCAATTCATGAGCGTTGCCTATGAATGTCACCTTGCGGCAGCTGCGGGCCTTCACCGGCGTGTACCGGACGCGCAGCATCACGCGGGCCGCGCGCGAGCTCGGGATCACGCAATCGGCGGCGAGCCTTCTGGTCCAGCAGCTCGAGAGCCAGCTCGGCGTCAAGCTGTTCGACCGTTCGACGCGGTCGGTGCAACCGACGCTGGCCGCCGACGAGGCGTTCCTCGCCGCCGAACGCATGCTGAGCGATGCGCAGGGCCTGTCGCGGCGCATGCGCGACCTCGCGCAGGCACGCGCCGGCCGCGTCGCCTTCCTCGCCTCGGCCGGCGCCGCCTCGGCGCTGCTGCCTCAGGTGCTGGCGATATTCCGCGCAGCCCATCCCGACATCGAGATCGACATGCGGGATGTTGCCGCCGACGATCTCGTTCCGCGCCTGACCGCGACCGATGCGGAGTTCGCGATCGGCAGCGTCGAAGGCGAATTCGCCGACATGACGATCGAGACGTTGACAAGCGGGCGCCTCAGCGCGATCGGCCGCCGCACCGCCGACTTTGCCGCGCGGCGTTCTCTCACATGGGACGAGCTGGCGCAGATGCCGACAATCGCGATGCGCCGCGAGACGCGGATCCGCATCCAGATCGACCAAGCGCTCGGCGCGCAGGGCAAGCACCTCGATCCGACCTATGAAGTGACACTGATCAACACCGCCCTCGCCATGACCGCTCAGGGGCTGGGACTTGCGATCCTTCCCGCGACCATGCTGCCGGCCGACCAGTTTCCGACACTGATCGCGCGGCCGCTGGTGCGCCCGGCCATCACCCGTCCGGTGTCGCTGCTCCAGCGGCAGGGCCGCACGCTTTCGCCGGCGGCGCACGCGTTTGTCGCGACCGCGCGGACGGTGTTGGCGAGACCGTGACAAGGACTTGCCGCCGCGGTCCGGCTATTCGGCGAGATTGTGCTGCTGCCAGCGCAGCAGGTAGGCCTGCAATCGCCAGATCAGCGCGGACAGCGCAACCCCGACCAGCATCAGCACGACGACTGCGACCATCATTCCCGAGGCCTCTGCACGCGCCTCGGACTCGATGATCAGGCGCCCGATTCCCCGTTCCGCGCCGATGAACTCACCGACGATCACCCCGATCAGGGCGAAGGAGATCGCCGGCGTCAGCGAGGCGAACACCCAGGCCATGGTCGAGGGGATGACCACCGTGCGGGTGATCTGCCATTCGCTGGCGCCGAGCAGCCGCGCCGCATTGATGAAGCCTTCATCGATCGAGCGGGCGCCTTCGAACGTGTTGAAGAACACGAGGAAGACGACCACGATCCACGACGTCACGACCTTCGAGGTATCGCCGATGCCGAAGGCGAGCACGATGATCGGCGCCAGCGCGATGCGCGGGATCGAATTCACCGCCGTGATGAACGGCTGGAAAATCGCGCTCAGCCGGTCCGAGCGACCCAGCACGAGGCCTGCGGCAAAGCCGCTGCTGACGCCGGTCACGAAGCCGAAGAAGGTGTTCTTCAGCGTCACGGCGGTCGCGATCCAGAGATTGTTCTCGGATCGCGCCATGCAGCGGGCGAATTCGCCATTGAACCAGCCGTTGAAGACACCGAGCTTGGATTTGAGACAGCTCAGGATCAGGAAATGCTCGAATATCTCTGAAGGCTTGGAGATGAAATAGGGATCGAGCAGATCCGGCACCAGCCAGGGAAGGCGGCCGTGCAGGTCGTAGCCCCATTGCCAGATCGACAGCAGCGCGACGCAGATCAGCGCCTGCCATGCCAACGTCCTGCCCGCGTGGCGCGATCGTCTCATGGCTTGCGGCCCTTGATGAACTCCTCGCCGAGCGAGTGCCAGATCAGTTGGAACAGCTCGGCATAGCGCGGCGTCTCCCGGATCTTCACCGCGTTGCGCGGACGGGCAAAGTCCACCTCGAAACTCTCCTTGATCCGGCCCGGCCGCGCGGAGAACAGGATGATGCGGTCGGCGAGCGTCAGCGCTTCGCCGAGATCGTGGGTGACGAACAGCACGGTCTGCTGCTCGCGCTCCCAGATCCGAAGCAGCACATCGTGCATGTCGATCTTGGTGTGGGTGTCGAGCGCGCCGAACGGCTCGTCCATCAGCAGCACCTGCGGCTCGACCACCAGCGTTCGCATCAGGGCGGCGCGCTGGCGCATGCCGCCCGACAATGCGGACGGGTAGGCGTTGCCAAAGCCCTCGAGCCCGGCCTGCTTCAGGCACGCATTGACACGATCCTTCCGCTCCGCCACCGGGACACCTGCGAGCTCGAGGCCGTAGCCGATATTGTCGGCGACAGTGCGCCAGGGGAACAGGGTATCGCGCTGGAACACATAGCCGACATTCGGCGTCGCCTGCCCGTGAATGACGGGCGTTCCGTCGATCAGGATCTGACCGCTGGTCGGCTTGAGCAGCGTCGCGATCATGTTGAGGACGGTGCTCTTGCCCGAGCCGGACGGTCCCAGGAGAGCAACGAATTCGCCGCGTCGGACGTTGAAGGAGACGTCGCGCACCGCCTCGATGGACGTGCCCGCCAATTGGAAGGTCTTGCACAATCCGCGCACGTCGATGCGCCGCATGTCTGGCGGCGCATCGAGCTGCGGCGCTTGTAAGGCCTGGACGCTCAAGCCGGATAGGCCTTGCGTGCGGCTTCGATGAAGGTCGTGTTGACGACATCAGCCATCGCGAGCGGCTTGATGCCGGTCATCTCGCGGAACCAGACCTTCTGGCCACGTTCGAAGCTGGCCGCATCGATGATGCAATCGTAGTCGGTGACCTTTTTCATGACCCCGCAGTCGAAAATATTCGCGTCGCGCGACGTGCTCCCGACATAGGGCTCGATCGCGTCATAGATCTCTTCGGGAGAGTGCCCCTTGATCCACTGCGTCGCGCGCCACAGCGCGGTGACGAACGCCTGCATCTTCTGAGGATCCTTGTCGATGCTCGACTGCAGGCAGAAATGCGACGTCACCGGGACCTTGCCGCCGATATATTTGGTCCAGACCGCCTCGTCCGTTCCGTCGAACAACAATGCGCCCCAGCCCTGCTCGACCGAATCCTTCAGGATCGACGGCGAGTTGATGAGGACGTCGACCTGCTTCGTTTTCAGCGTACCCATCATGGTGTCGACATTGCCGGTGCCGATCCAGGTCACCTTGTCGTCCAGGCCCATGGTTTCCAAGTAATAGGAGGCCCAGACGTGGTTGGTGCCGCCCAGCGACGACACCGAGACGATCGGCTTTCGTCCGTCGGGCCGCTTCCACTTCGCCAGCGCGTCGAGCGTGGTGATGCCCTGATCGAACAGATCCTTGCGGATGATGAAGATCGCGGCGTTGCTGCGGGTATCGACCGGCATCAGGACCCGCGCGCTGCGGCCGTGATTGCTGAGCTGCATCGGGTGGGTGATGTCGCCGATGCCGATATCGCCCTGGGACGAGGCGATGATCTCGCGTGTCTTCACGCCGCTGCCGCCCTGGATCAGCTTGCAGTCGAGACCGGCCTCCTTGAAGAAGCCGATCCGGTCGGCGACGAATTGGGATTGATAAACGGGAATGGCCACCGGATAGATCACGCGGCCCGATGGATTATCCGCCCACGCCCGCCCCGCCGCCATGGAGGCACCTGCGCCGGCGACAATCGTCAGCGCAGACCGTCTGGTGATCCTGGTCCTCATCACGCGTGCTCCCTCTCCTTGCCGGCCACCTTGTCGAGCGCGTTCAGCACCGCATCGCCCATCTCCTGGGTCGAAAGTCTTTTTGTGCCGGGTTCGGCGATATCGGCCGTTCTTGCGCCGGCGGCGAGGGCCGTATCCACGGCCTTCTCCAGCAGCACCGCATCATCAGGCCGATTGAGGGTGATGCGCAACATCATTGCGACGCTGAGGATCGAGCCGAGCGGGTTGGCGATGCCCTTGCCCGCAATGTCGGGCGCGCTGCCGTGGACCGGCTCATAGAGCGCCTTGCGGCGGCCCAGCCGGTCCGGCGGCCCGAGCGAGACCGACGGCAGCATGCCGAGTGAGCCCGACGCCATCGCGGCGCAATCGGAGAGAATGTCGCCGAAGATGTTGCAGGTCACCATGACGTCGAACTGCGACGGCGCCCGCACGATCTGCATCGCGGCGTTGTCGACATAGAGATGCGTCAGCTCCACATCGGTAAATTCCGCTTGATGCAGCGCCGTCACCTCCTCGCGCCACAATACGCTGGTCTCGAGCACATTGGCCTTGTCGACGGAGCAGACCCGGCCCTTGCGCGTCCGCGCCAGCTCGAACGCGGTTCGCGCCACCCGGCGGACCTGGCTGGTGGTGTATTGCTGGGTGTTGAAGCCGCGGCGCTGGCCATCGGACAGCGTTTCGATGCCGCGCGGCTCGCCGAAATAGATGCCGCTGGTGAGCTCGCGGATGATGATGAAATCGACATCCTTCAGCACCGAAGCCTTGAGCGGCGCGGAATCCGCCAGCGCGGGACTGGCGACGATGGGCCGGAGATTGGCATAGAGGTCGTATTTGCTGCGCAACGACAGCAGGCTTCCCGCCTTGCGCGCCGCGGCAGGGACCTCAGTGGTCTCCGGGCCACCAGTCGCGCCCCAGAGGATCGCGTCGGCCTCCTCCATCGCTTCGGCGGTATCGTCCGGCAATACCTTGCCTGTCGCCAGATAGGGGATGAGACCATATTGCGCTTCGCGCAGCGCCACCGGAATGCCGCGCCGCGCCGAAAACCATTTGAGGATGCGATGCGACTGGTCGGTTACCTCAGGGCCGATGCCTTCGCCGCCGACCACGGCGACCTTGATCATGTTCGAGAGCGTGTTCATGCTTGATGTCCTGCAAAGTGAATCCACGGCCGCGCGTCGCGGTCCGATGCCTGGAAAGCGCGAATCTCCTGGTCGCGCCGCAGTGTCAGCGAGATCTCATCTAAGCCTTCGAGCAGACCCGCGCGCCGGCGCGGATCGATCTCGAAGACGTGCCGTGACCCCGACGGCGAGGTGACCGTCTGCTCCACCAGATCGACGCTGAGGCGTCCCGCGCCCTGGCTCGCTTCGATCTCCGCGGCGAGGCTGTCGATGATGGCTTTGTCCAGCACCACCGGCAGGATGCCGTTCTGGAAGCAATTGGCGAAGAAGATGTCGCCGAAGCCGGATCCGATGATGGCGCGGATGCCCATTTCCTGAAGCGACCACACCGCCGCCTCGCGCGAGGAGCCGCAGCCGAAATTCGGACCCGTGACCAGGATTTCCGCCTGGCGATACGGCTCGCGATTGAGGATGAACTCCGGATTATCAGAGCCGTCAGGCAGATAGCGGAGCGAGCCGAACGCCCATTTGCCGAGACTGCCGCGAACGGAATTTCCGATCATGCGGTTGATGCTGATGATGACATCCGTATCGACATTCGTGCGCATGATCGGCGCCGCTGTCGCGGTCAGCTTGGTGAAAGCTTGCGCCATCTATCGCTCCATGGTCCGGACGTCGGCAATGGCGCCGGAGATCGCCGCCGCGACGGCCATGGCCGGGCTCGCCAGATGGGTGCGGGCACGCGGCCCCTGCCGGCCGATGAAGTTCCGGTTCGACGTCGACACCGAGCGCTGACCGGGCGGCACGGTTTCGCCGTTGGCGGCAAGGCACATCGAGCAGCCGGGCTCGCGCCATTCGAAGCCGGCGTCGATGAAGACCTTGTCGAGCCCCTCGGCCACCGCATCGCGCTTGACGGTCTCCGAACCCGGCACGACCCAGGCGCGCACGCCAGGTGCAACCTTGCGGCCGCGCGCGACTTCGGCTGCCGCGCGCAGATCGCTGAGTCGGCTGTTGGTGCAGGAGCCGATGAAGACCCAGTCGACCGGCGTGCCGGCGATCGGCGCGCCCGGCGTCAGGCCCATATAGTCGAGCGCGATCTCGATCGCGCCGCGGCGGGCCGGGTCGGCGATATCAGCGGGATCCGGGATGCGGCCATCGACACCAAGGACATGCTCCGGACTGGTGCCCCAGGTGATCTGGGGGATGATGGCTCCGACATCGATCGACACCTCGCAATCGAACACCGCATCGCTGTCGCTCCGAAGCGCCCGCCACGCCGCAATCGCCCGCTCCCACATCTCGCCCTTCGGGGCATAGGGACGGCCGCGGATGTAGTCGAAGGTTTTGTCGTCAGGTGCGATCAACCCCATCTTGGCACCGAGCTCGACCGACAGATTGCAGATGGTGAGCCGCCCTTCGATCGGCATGTCCCTGATGGCACTGCCGGCATATTCGACGGCATAACCGGTGCCGCCGGCGGCGCCGACATGGCCGATCAGCGCGAGGATGAGATCCTTCGCCGTGACACCGAACGGCAATTTGCCGTCGAACGTCACGCGCATGGTTTTGGGCCGGCGCTGGATGATGGTCTGGGTCGCCAGCACGTGGGTTAGCTCGCTGGAGCCGATGCCGAAGGCGAGAGCGCCGAGCCCGCCATGGGTGCAGGTATGGCTGTCGCCGCAGACGATCAGGCAGCCGGGCAGGCTGAGACCGAGCTCAGGCCCGATGACATGGACGATGCCCTGCCCCGGCTGGTCGATGTCGAACAGCTGGATGTTGCTGGCTGCTGTCTCGGTCCGCAACGCCGCCAGCAGCTCCCACCCGGTCTTGATGGTGCCGGCCCGCCCGGACGCGGTCGAAATCGCATGATCGGGCGTCGCGAAGGTCAGCTCGGGATTGTGGACCGGAATGTTGCGGCTTTTCAGGTCGATCAGGCCGCGGGAGCCGCCGAGATCGTGCAGCAGATGGCGATCCACGTGAAGCAGATCGGTATCGTCGCTGAGCTGCGCGACGACATGCTGGTCCCAGATTTTGGCCAGCAGCGTACGACCGTGCGTGTCCACGATCCGTCCTCCCTATCCGGCATCTGATGTGCCGTATTGCTGCCGATCATGCCGACCGGCAGAGATGTTGGGAAGGAGGATAAAAGAGCGTTCCGCAAATGTGCAGTGACGGTTGGGCAGTCGGCCATCGCGGCCGGCGATGGCTGGCCGTCGGCACGGGCGAGGTCAGCTCCTGCTGCGGACGACCGTCAGGCGGTCGGAGCCGCTGCTCGCGGCGAGACGCGCACCATCCGGGTTGCGCAAATGGTCCACCAGCAGTTTCGTGACCGGTGGCAGCGATTTGTAATCGCGCACGCCCATGACCAGCTCGCGCCGCGCCCAGGACTCATCGAGCGGGATGGTGACGAGGCTGTCGACGCCGTAGCGGCCGCGAACGATCTCGAGCGGCACGACCCCCACTCCCATCTTGGCATCGATGACGCGGAACAGCGCATCGAAACTGCTGACGCGGATGCGCACCTTGAGGTGCTGCCCGAGCGCCGCAGCGGCCCTGACGCACAGCGTCTCGATCGAGCTGCCTTTCTCGAGGCTGACGAAGTCGAAATCGACCAGCTCGCGGAAACGAACGCTGCTCCGGCCCGCCAGCGGATGGTCGCGCGTGACGAGCGCGACCAGGCTGTCGCTGCGATAGGACAGCAGCTCCAGATCCTGTCCGTCGATGTTGCCGCCGAAAATGCCGATGTCGGCCCGGTTCTCCACCACGGCGCGGACGATCGCGGGGCTCAAGTCCTCCTCGATGTCGATGTGGACCAGCGGATGCCGTTCCAGGAACAGGCTGAGCTCGTCGGCGAGCGCTTCGAGGATCGCGGACTTGTTGGCGCAGACCCGGATCAGCCCGCGCTTGCCCTGTCGGTATCCGGTCAGCTCGCTCTCGAGCCTAGAGAGGTTTCCCAGGATGATGCGGGCATGCTCGAGCAGGGCGAACCCGGCCGGCGTCGGCTCGATCCCCTTGGAATGGCGATGCAGCAGCTCGACCTGGAAGCGGTCCTCGATGTCAGAGATGCGGCGGCTGACCGCGGACGCGGCGATGTTCTTTTTCTCCGCCGCCTTCGCGATGCTCTGCTCCTCGACGATCGCGACGAACAACTGCAGCGTGAGGAGGTCGATTTTAGCCGTCATCGGGGAATCCTCGGGCAGACGGGGCGATTATAGCCTTCTTCAACCGCAGCCGGCGACTGATGGACCAGCTCGCGCGCCGCTTCCGTAGCCGATCAAATAAAAATGCCGAAAACAACCCCATGCACAGTAGCCGGCGGCTGCAAGATCAATGACTTACGCGCGAGCCGGAATTGGTGACGCGTCGGGCAAAAGTTCAAGAGCAAAACGAGCCAAGGGATCGCAGCTTATGGCCCGAAGGCGATCCATCGATCTTTTCATATTCTGCAAAAGAGATGCTCAAACTGCGCCAATGGTTGGAAGAGACTCGAGACTGTAGCCTTCGCTCAACATGGCCATAAACGGCCACACTGCAACGAGGGAGGACTGCATCCATGGAGTTCGGCGTCTTCGTCCTGGCGCAGCAGCGCGGTTATCATGAGACCTCGCGACAGGTGATCGACAACGCGGTCGCGCAGACCGCCCCGCGGAAGCCGCCGGTTTCGATACGGCCTGGTATGCCGAACATCCCTTCAACAATTGCAGCGTGTGCCGCCGCTGCTGATGGTGGCGCACCGCGCCGGCCTCACTGGCGAGCGTCGCCATCGAGGCGACCGGCGTTGGCGAGGCGCGACGCGGGTTGACGGTCAGGTCCGTCATCTCGCTGTGCATGGATCCACCCAGGCCTGCTGGTCGGCATCAACGTGACCTCGGCGACGCGCAGCGGCGACGGCGATCCCCCAGTCAATTTCCAGGGCTCGTTGCGGACGCTGCCGCAATTTTGATCGTTAAGAATGGGATGAGCGAATGATTGTCGAGTGTACGGCTGCAGGCCTGAGCGGGCGTCCCGCAGGGACGGTGACGAGAGCGCTCCTCTGCCTCGTCGCCGCGACGACGCTGGTGCTTCAGGCGGGCAACGCGGCGGCCCAGACGGCCGCGGAATCCTGGCCGAACCGCGCGATCACCTGGGTGGTGCCGTTCGGGGCCGGCGGCGTCACCGATCTCGTCTCGCGCAAGATCGCGGAGCTGCTGCGGACGCGGCTTGGGCAGCCCGTGGTGGTGGAGAACCGACCCGGCGCTGGCGGGACCATCGGGACGGAGTTCGTTGCCCGGGCCCAGCCGGACGGCTACACCGTGCTCTACGCCTCCGGCGGACCGATGACGATCCAGCCGAACCTGGGGATGGCGAAGCTCAACTACGACCCGCTCAAGAGCTACGTCCATATCCGCGGCGTGAGCTCGGCGAACCAGATCCTCGTCGCGACCGCAGCAGCGCCCTACAGCACGCTGGCTGAGTTCGTCGCCTACGCGAAGGCCAACCCGGGCAAGGTCAATTTCGGCTCACCCGGCCCCGGCACCGCCCAGCACCTTGCCGGCGAGATGTTCCAGGCGGCCGCCGGCATCAAGCTGACCCACGTGCCCTACAAGTCGGGCTCGAGCCAGATGACCGACATGATGTCGGGCATCCTGGACGTTTCCTTCGATTACCTCGCCGTGCTCAGGCCGCTGATCGACACCGGTAAGGTCAAGGTGCTCGGCACCACCGGCGCGGCGCGGCTGGCCGCGCTGCCCGACGCGCCGACGGTGCTCGAGGCCGGCTACCCGGACGCCGTCAGTGTCGGCTCGACCTGGGTCTCGGTCCCGGCCGGAACCGACCCGAGAATCGTGGGCAAGCTCTCTGAGGCGCTGGCCGCCGTGCTCGCTGATCCCGGCATCGCTGCCGATCTCGCCACCAACGGCCAGGTGTCGATCGCCGACAAGGGGCCGGCCGAGATGGGACCGTTCATCGTCGAGGAGACCGCACGCTACAAGCGGGTTATCGAGAGCGCGGGCATCGCCGCGCATTAGCTCACGCGCACGGCGGTGGGCATCGTGCACTCGAAGGAGCGGCTGGCGAGCTCGAATTCGAACCTGAAGTCGTATTCGAATCTGGAGGCGCGAGGGATGTCGGCGCCGCCTCGATGGCGACCGCGGCCGTTCACGCGAACTTGGCGTCCAGACCGGAGATAGATTCCGCTTTCCGGACGCTCCTCCGGCATGAACAGCGCGTTGACCCTGGTCCGTGTACCAACGGTGATCCGGAACGAGGCCCAAAAAGTCCTTTCGGATCAAAAGGCTCACTGTTTCGGCTGTTCTCGATTCTGCTGGCGGAGAGGGAGGGATTCGAACCCCCGATAGGCTTGCACCTATGCCGCATTTCGAGTGCGGTGCATTCAACCACTCTGCCACCTCTCCTGAAGGCGCCATATAGGAGCTGCGGCCCCTGTGGTTGGGGGCGTTAATAGGCGAGGATGGCTGGCCAGACAAGGCGCGAAAGGGGAAAATCCGCTGCCTCTTTCGCCCGCCGTTCTTCAGCCCTGGAGGAACCGCCATGGAGCATCTCACGGTCAAGGCTAACGGGGCCAATTTCCACGTGGTCCGCGCCGGAGGCGGAAAACCGCTGCTTTTGCTGCATGGTTGGCCGGAATTCTGGCTGACCTGGAAGCCGGTGATGGCCCGCCTGGCGGACCGCTTCATGCTGATCGCGCCCGATTTGCGCGGCTTCGGCGACAGCGACAAGCCGGACGGGGCGTACGGTCCGGACGGCCACGCCGCCGACATGCTGGCGCTGATGGACCGCCTCGGCATCGACCGATTCGGCGTGGTCGGCCATGATGTCGGCGGCGCCGTGATGCAGCCGCTGGCCCGGCAGGCGGCGGAGCGGCTGGCAGGGCTGTTTTTCTTCGATTTCGTCTATCCCGGCATCGGGCCGCGCATGGCGGCGCCTGATCGGCTCAACCACATCTGGTACCAGTCCTTCCACCAGATGGAGATGGCGCCGGCGCTGGTTGGTGCGAGCCGCGAGACCTGCCGGCTTTACATCAGCCACTTCCTCAAGGGCTGGGCGCATCGGAAAGATGCCTTCGACGATGTCCTCGACGCGTTCGGCGACAACTTCTTCAAGGACGGCAACCTCGCCGGCGGCTTTGCGCATTATCGCGCCTCGCATGCCGGGCGCGTCGCGATGATGAAGGGCGAAGCACCGCTTCTCCCGCCGATCATCGTGCCGACCTGCGTGCGCTGGGCCGAGCACGATCCGCTGTTTCCCTATGCCTGGACCGACCGGCTGGGCGAGACGTTTGGCGCGCTTGATCTCGCGATGTTTCCCGGCGTCGGCCACTTCCCGCACCGGGAAGACCCCGATCGCGCGGCCGCGGAGATCGCGGCGTTCTTTCAGCGCATCGGCTGGAGCTAGAGCATGATCCGGAAAAGTGCGCAGCGGTTTTCCGAAAAGATCCTGCTCAAACAATAACCTAAAGCGCGATGACGATTCATCCTGATCTCATCGCGCTTTGGGGCTCGCGGAAACCCAAAAACGGGTGGGACCGCCAGACGCGGTAAACACTGGCGGTCCCGGTGCCGCTCATTGAAATGCTGGCCAGGAAGGGCGGCTTCGCCGGCCAGGGTGAGGCGACGATGCGACCCTAGCGTGCAGCCGGTGCGCCGCAACGCAAAGCGGTCCTTAACCTAACCAGTCAAGGTTACTCCGGCGCCGCATCTGTTCCGACGACGTCGGAACGGGGCGCCGAATCCATTTTTTGCGCGTTTTCTTGAGCGAACCGGAATCCACTTCGCTCGAAAACGCTGGTTAGTCCGACTTGCCCTTTTTCTTGCCGTTCTCCGTAGAATCCCGGTCCTTGCCGTTGCCCTCCTTGCGGCGGTTGGTGAACCGGGCATTGCCGAGCCCGGTGCCAATGGTGAGCACGCCCCAGCGCGAGACATCCTGCATGAACGGCACCTCGGAGAGGCCCTGAACCACGCCGTCATTGTGCATCACGATCGCGGTGTCGTGCCCGCCGATCTCTGGGATACCCTCGATCAGGCTCGCCGGCAGGTTGAACTTGCTGCTCTCCCAATTGCCCGGCAGGTTCTGCGCGCCCTTCTCGATCGAACCGTCCGCGTTGATCACGCCGGGACATGCGATGCCGATGAAGGGCGCGAGCTTGAAGCCTTCGGCTTCGGCCCCGGTGATCAGTGCCTTCAGCATCTTCGTCAGCCGCTTCACCGCGCCTTCGCGCGTCGGCTCATCGTCGGCATGACGCCACAGCTCGGAGTCCACGACCTTGGCCCTCGACAGGTCCTTGGCTTTTTTCCAGCCGGTCTCGACCAGGCCGCAGCGGATGTTGGTGCCGCCGATGTCGACCGCGAGGATGCTGTCATGGGCCTCGAAGATCCAGGATGGCGCGAGGTGCAGCGCGCCGATCAGGCCGGCTTCATCGGGGTGATGGCGGATCGGCATCATGTCGATCTTGAAATCCTCGGATTTCAGGATGATCTCGGTGCGCGCGATCGCGAGCTCGCCGAGCCGGGAATCGCGAAAACCGCCGCCGACCACGATGCGCTCGGTCTTGGCCCAGGCCTTAGTCTTGAGGAAACGACGGGTGACGTAGGCGAGCTCCTGGGCAAAATCCTCGATCGCGCTGTGCACCACTGCGGAGGCCTCGGTGTCGTCGCCGATCAGGATGGCATCCAGCGTCTTCTTGCTGATGTTCTCCGACGGCTCCTTGCCGAACGGGTCCTCGCCGGTCTTGCGCAGCGGCTTGCGCCAGCGGTCGAGGATCTCGCGGAACGCGCTCTTGCTGGCGCGGTCGCCGAGGAAACCGTCCTCGTCCTTGATCTCGAGGTTGAAGCTGTCGACGTCCACCGACGGCAGCCGCTCCGCCCCGTGCTGGGCGATGCCCGTCGTATTCACCAGTTCGTCTGTTGCCATGAGAGCCCTTGCCCGCTTAACCGTCCGGCGGACTAACTGCCCGGGAACCCGATGGTTGCAGCGCGGACCGAGATTCGCTGGGGCCGTGGATGGGGCCCAAATCCTTCAAATCCGGGCCGTTTCGCCCGCTTTTCCTTGACTTGCGGAGACCAGCGGCTATAAGTCCCACAGCCGGCGCGGGGCGTTTCTCGCGCCGCTTGTTTTTGCGTGGGTTTTCAAAGGGATAACTCCCACCCGCACAAAACGCAGATAAACCCATAGCGACTGACAAAAAGCCGGCCCGGACGATTCTCGTCGCGAGGCCGGGATTGAACACGGAGAAAAAAACGATGTTCGCAGTCATCAAAACCGGCGGCAAGCAATACCGCGTCGTGCCGGATGATGTTCTCGAAGTAGGCAAGATCGAAGGCGAAGTCGGCTCGATCGTGCAGTTGAATGAAGTTCTGGTGCTCGGCGGCGACACGCCGGTGCTGGGCGTTCCGACGGTCGCAGGCGCGTCCGTTGCGGTCGAGGTGCTCGACCACAAGCGCGGCCCGAAGGTCATCGCGTTCAAGAAGCGCCGCCGCAAGAACTCGCGCCGCAAGCGCGGCTACCGTGACGAGATCACGGTGCTGCGCATCAGCGAGATCCTGACGGATAACGCCAAGCCCACCAAGGGCCCGCGGCCGAAGAAGGAGAAGGTGGCAAAGGAAGCCGCCGAGTAACGAAAACCGATCACGCCAATTCACGAATTGATGCGTGCGACGTTTTGAAATGATTCCGTCAAGGAATTGACCTAGAACTACGCAGGATTTCGGAGACGAGCCATGGCTCACAAAAAAGCAGGCGGTTCATCGCGCAACGGACGCGATTCGAAGGGTAAGCGCCTCGGCATCAAGGCGTTCGGCGGGGAGATCGTCACTCCCGGCAACATCATTGCGCGTCAGCGCGGCACCACCTGGCACCCGGGCCTTAACGTTGGCATGGGCACGGACCATACCTTGTTCGCCAAGGTCGAAGGTCGTGTTGCGTTCCAGGCCAAAGCCAACGGCCGCACCTTCGTATCGGTACTCCCGATCGCAGAGGCGGCTGAATAGACGGTGGATCATTTGGAGTCCGCCGGGTCCTACCAAACCGGCGGAGTCCAGAGATCAAAAGATCGAAGGCTCCAAGGGGAGGCGGGAAACCGGCCTCCCCTTTTCTTTGACTTGCTCACTTTTCACTTAGTGACTTTCACGGAGCCGGACATGTTGCAGGATTTCTCGAGCGTGACCTTGCGGGAGGCGAGACCGAGCGTCGTCGCCACCGAGCGGCTGACCTTGCGGCGGCCGACCCTCGCCGATGTCAGGACCATCGCCCAGCTCGCCAACGACCTCCGCATCGCGGAGAACACCCGCCGCCTCCCCCATCCCTATTCGCAGGACGACGCCGTCGAATTCATCCGGGCCACGTCCGAGCTCGGCAGCGAGACCGTATTCCTGATCGAGCAGGACAGCGGGCCGGTCGGCATGGTCGGGATCGACTGCTCCACGCCTGGCAATGCCGAGCTCGGCTATTGGCTCGGCGTCGAGCATTGGGGCCAGGGCTTTGCCACCGAGGCCGCGCGCGGCGCGATCGACTTCTTCTTCGAGGAGTTCGAGGACGACCACCTCTACGCCGGCGCACGCGTCACCAACCCGGCCTCGCGCAAGGTGCTGGAGAAGTGCGGCTTCCAGTGGAGCGGCGTGCAGCTGCACCGCTTCCTGGCGCTGGGCTCCTCGACGCCGGTCGACTGCTTCCGTCTCTCGCGCGGCGTGTGGTCGTCGCTGAAGAGCTGGAGCAGCGCGAGACGGATGAGGTAGGCGGAGGCGCTGCCGCAATCACCGTGAGGCAGGCAGAAGCGCAACCACATTCACAACTGTCGTCCCCGCGCACGCGGGGACCCATAACCACAGGAAGGAGTGCGGGACGCGGCGCCCACTCCGAGTCTTCGTCAAACCACGCCCTGGGGGTATGGGTCCCGGGTTCGCGCTTTGCGCGCCCCGGGACGACGTTGTGGCTACACCGGTGGATTGACCTCTTCACTGGCGCGCCCCAAATCGCGCTCCCGCAGATAGATGTAGAACCCCGCGCCGATGATGATGGCCGCGCCGACGATGGTGGCGACCTGTGGCACATCCCCGAATACGACGAAGCCGAAGATCACGGCCCAGACGATCATCGAATATTGGTACGGCACCACCACGCTCGCCGGCGCGAGCTTCAGCGAGCGGTTGACGCAGAACAGCGCAGTGACCGAGATGAGCCCGGCCAGCGCAAAGAAGACGAGGCTCCCCGGCGTCGGCGGCACCCAATGGAATGCCGACAGCACCGCACCCAGCGAGAAGGTGCCGATGAATTGCGAGGATGCCATCACGATGTCGGGCGTCTTGCGCAGGCTCCGCGTGATCAGCATCAACGTTGCGAAGGACAGGCTGCCGCCGAGCGCGATCAGCGCCGGCAGGCTCACCGTCTGCGCCGACGGCCGCAGCGCGATCAGGACGCCGCAGAAGCCGATCAGAATCGCGGTCCAGCGCCGCCAGCCGACTTTCTCCCCCAAGAAGATCGCCGACATCGCGGTGACGAAGATGGGGCCGGCGAGATAATAGGTGATGACGTCGGCGAGCGGCAGATAGACCGTCGCGAGGAAGAAGGCGGCGACCTCGAGCGTCGAGAGCACGACGCGAAACAGCTGCAGACCCGGCCGCTCCAGATCCAGGAACTGGTGGCGCTGCTTCCAGATCAGCGGCGTCAGCAGCAGCAGCGCCGCGCAGGCGCGCAGGAACAGGAGCTGCCCCACCGAATACGTCCCGACCAGGAATTTGCCCATGGCGTCGCCGAACGAGAACATGAAGATCGACAGCACCATCAGCGCGATGCCGGCCAGGCGCGCGGAGCGGTCGTCATAGGCGGAGAGGTTTTTGAAGAAGGGCATCGCTATTGGTCGGAGTGTGAAAGTTCGTCGTCGCGAGCGGCTTGTCCGCCGAAGCTCGAAGAGCGAAGGCGGAAGCGAAGCAATCTAGACTGTCTCCGCAGCGGCAGTCTGGATTGCTTCGTCGCTTCGCTCCTCGCAATGACGGCTGAGACAGCGGCGGAAACCGGCGACTAGAGTCGCTTGCGGTCGTTTTAATGACGTGAGCACCCGCGACAAGCCCGCTTGCGCCGAATTGAACGGATTGTCGCACTCTTCGCGGCGCGGTAGCGATAGGCCGCCCACGAACGAAAGAGCATCGACATGACCGACTTCGATCCAGCCCAGCATCGCATGATCCCCACGCAACGCTGGTTTGAGGATTTCGTGGTCGGCGAGCGCTTCGTGCTGCCGAGCCGGACCCAGACCACCGCGGTGTTCGCGGCATTCCAGACCGCGAGCGGCGACACCCATCCCGTGCACTATGATGTGGAATATTGCCGCAGCCGCGGCATGCCGCATCTGCTGGCGCACGGCTTCCAGACCCTGATCCACACCGCGCCCGGCGCCGGCCTGTTTCCGTTCATGGTCGAGGAATCCCTGGTCGGCTTCCTCGAGCAGTCGAGCCGGTTCCTCAAACCGGTTTTCGCCGACGACACGATCTATCCCGCGCTGGAGGTCACCGAACTGGTGCCGGGCCGCACGACCGGCGCGGTGACGCTGAAGAGCACCGTGTTCAACCAGCGCAAGGAGCTGGTGCTGGAGGGCGTGCAGAAATTCCTGATCCGGCGCCGGCCGGGCTAGCGGACACGTCTCACGGCGCGAGCGAAGCAAGCGGGACCGCGTGAACCACGACGGAGAAGGTGCCGACAAACCCCGTGCACACTCCGCATCATGATGGTCCGCGATGGCACTGCTTCCGCCCTGCTCCGAGACATTCAAGCGTTCGCTCCAGCGCGCGACTTCAGCCGCACGGGCGCAAGGCCGCACGCATCCGGGCCCGCAGGATTTGCTCATCGCATTGATCGAGGGCGAAGACGCATCGCCTGTGCTGAAGGCCTGCGGCATCGACCTCACGCGCCTGCGGAGGGATGTCGAGGCTGCGAGCGCGACGGAGCCAACGACGGGCCTCGGTCATCTGCTCCAGCTTGCCTTCAACGAGGCGCAGCTGTCCGAACGGACGGTCGTGACGGGTGCCGACATGCTCGTCGAGCTGTTCGCCGAGCCGGTCGGTCGCTTTCTTTCGGCACAGGGCGCAACCCGCTACGACGCCCTGGTTTATCTGAGCCATGGTATCGCCAAGGGCGTCGCGGCCGATGTCGAAGCCGATCGCGGCGAGGCGGCTTATCTGGAGCTCGTTCTGCTCAATGATCCCTATACGCCATCGGAGTTCGTGACCTTCGTTCTCGAAAACGTGCTGGGGATGAGCCGCGAGCGCGCCATCGCGATCGTATTTTCCACCCATGCGCGCAAGCGCGGCTCATGCGGGATCTTTCCCCGCACCGAGGCCGCGGCCTTCCGCGAAAAAATCCAGAACCTTGCGGCGGCCCGTCAGCACCCACTTCGCTGCGTCCTGCTGCCGGCTGGCGGCGCGCCGGCCCGGGACCGGCCGTCGCCAAATTGAGGCAAGAGCGGGATCTGGGGTTAAGCAAGCACCGAAATTTGCCGAATTTCCTGGTTTTCACGGACAAGTCCGGGTTGCCGCTTCCCCGCCTCTGGCCTACCTATGGCCCATGAAATTCCTCGACGAAGCAAAGGTCTATATCCGCTCCGGTGACGGCGGGAACGGCTGCGTGGCGTTCCGCCGCGAGAAGTTCATCGAGTTCGGCGGTCCCTCCGGCGGCAATGGCGGCCGCGGCGGCAATGTCATCATCGAGGTCGCCGACGGCCTCAACACGCTGATCGACTACCGCTACCAGCAGCACTTCAAGGCCCAGAAGGGCGAGAACGGCATGGGCTCGGACCGTCACGGCGCCAACGGCAAGAACATCGTGCTGAAGGTCCCCATGGGCACGCAGATCTTCGACGAGGACCGCGAGACGCTGATCCACGACTTCACCAAGGTCGGCGAGAAATTCGTGCTGGCCGAGGGCGGCAATGGCGGCTTCGGCAACGCGCATTTCAAATCGTCGACCAACCGCGCGCCGCGCAACGCCAATCCCGGCCAGGTGGGCGAGGAGCGCTGGATCTGGCTGCGGCTGAAGCTGATCGCCGATGCCGGTCTCGTCGGCATGCCCAATGCCGGCAAGTCGACCTTCCTGTCCAAGGTCAGCGCGGCGCGGCCGAAGATCGCCGACTATCCCTTCACCACGCTGCATCCGCAGCTCGGCGTCGTGAACGCCGACGGCCGCGAGTTCGTGCTTGCCGACATCCCCGGCCTGATCGAAGGCGCGCATGAAGGCACCGGCCTCGGCGACCGCTTCCTCGGCCATGTCGAGCGCTGCCGCGTGTTGCTGCATCTGATCGATGCGACCTGCGAGCATGCCGGCAAAGCCTACAAGACCGTGCGCAAGGAGCTCGATGCCTATGGCGGGCAGCTCACCGACAAGATCGAGATCGTCGCGCTGAACAAGATCGACGCAGTCGAGCCGGACGAGCTGAAGAAGCAGAAGGACCGGCTGAAGCGCGCCGCCAAGAAGACGCCACTGCTGCTCTCCGGCGTCACCGGCGACGGCGTCAAGGAAGCGCTGCGCGCGCTCGTCGAGGTGATCGGCGAGGCCCCGGTGTCGGCCAAGGCCAAGAGCGCGGCCGAAGCGGAGCCGTGGTCGGCTTGATTTTTCTCGTCGTCCCCGCCTAGTGCGCAATTGCGCACGGGGCGCGGGGACCCATACCGCGTGATCCATCGGTTGCGGACGGTTTTAGTCCCGCTCGACGAGTCTTCGCCAAACCACTCCCTGGGATTATGGGTCCCTGCTTTCGCAGGGACGACAGTGGAGTTTTATGGCCACAGGCACGCGCATCACTGGCTTGTCATCGCGCCTGCGATAGCGCAGCATCCAACAATCAAGAAAATGCAGGGGCGAGGCATGGCGCGCGCGAAGAACGTTCTCTGGATCATGTGCGACCAGCTTCGCTATGACTATCTCGGCTGCACCGGCCATCCCACGCTGAAGACGCCGAACATCGACGCCATGGCCAGGCGCGGCGTCCTGTTCTCAAAGGCCTATGTGCAGTCGCCGATCTGCGGCCCGTCGCGGATGTCATTCTACACCGGCCGCTACATGCGCTCGCATGGCTCGCACTGGAACGGCTGGCCCTTGCGGGTCGGCGAGCCCACGCTCGGCGATCATCTCAAGAAGATCGGCGTCCGCAACGTGCTGGTCGGCAAGACCCACATGGCGCCCGACCTCGAAGGCATGAAGGCGCTCGGCATCCCCCCGGAATCGGTCATCGGCGTGCACGTCGCCGAATGCGGCTTCGAGCCCTATGAGCGCGACGACGGCCTGCATCCGACCGGACGGCCGCGGCCCAAATATGACGAATATCTTCGCAGCCAAGGATTCGAGGCGACAAATCCCTGGGAGCACTGGGCCAATTCCGGCGCCGCGGAAGACGGCTCCTTGCAGAACGGCTGGCTGCTGGTGCACGCCGACAAGGCCGCCCGCGTGCCGGACGAGCATTCCGAGACGCCCTACATGACGCGGCGCGCGATGGACTTCATCGCCGAAGCCGAGACCGACGGCCGGCCGTGGTGCCTGCATCTGTCCTACATCAAGCCGCACTGGCCCTACATCGCGCCCGAGCCTTACGCCAGCATGTATTCGACCGATGACATGATCCCAGTGATCCGCTCCGAGCGCGAGCGGCAGAATCCGCATCCGGTGTTCGGCGCCTATATGGACATGCGCTACTCCCGCAACATGGCGCGCGATGAGGCGAGAGAGAAGGTGATCCCGACCTATATGGGCCTGATCACCCAGATCGACGACCAGATGGGCGTGCTGATGAAGTTTTTGGAGGCGCGCGGCCTCTTGGACACCACCATGATCGTGTTCACGTCCGATCACGGCGATTATCTCGGCGATCACTGGATGGGCGAGAAGGATCTGTTCCACGAACAGTCGGCCAAGATTCCGCTGATCATCATCGATCCCTCGCAGGAGGCGGATGCCACGCGCGGCACTCGCAGCGACGCGCTGGTGGAAGGCATCGATCTCGCGCCGACCTTCGTCGATTATTTCGGCGGTAAGGTGCCGGGCCACATCCTCGAGGGACGCTCGCTGCTGCCGCTGCTGCGCGGGCCAACGCCGACGGATTGGCGCAAGGTGGCGTTCTCCGAATACGACTACGCCATGCAGGACGTGCGGTTGAAGCTGAACCAGCCGATCGAGCGCTGCCGCCTTTTCATGGTGTTCGATGGCCGCTGGAAATACATCCACGCCTCCGGCTTCCGCCCGATGCTGTACGACCTCGAAACCGATCCAGAAGAATATGTCGATCGCGGCGACGATCCGGAATGCGCCGCGATCATCGCGCGGCTCCAGGCCGAGCTGTTCGACTGGGCGCTGCATCCGAACGACCACATCACCACGCCGCGCGAGAAGATCGCGAACTATGCGGACAACCAGCTGCAGGTGAAGGGCGGGGTCTTGATCGGCATCTGGGACGAAGCCGAACTCGCCGCGATCAAGGACGGCATCGCCCAGCGCGCGAAGATGTAGACTTCATGGTGAGGAGGCGCTACAGCGCCGTCTCGAACCGTGCAGACCCCGCTGCGACAGCCGGGCCTTCCATCCTTCGAGACGCGCGCAGGAGCGCGCTCCTCGGGATAAGGAATAGAGCACCGGCTAGCTAGCGATCAACCACGTGCCCTTCAAATTCCGGCTTACCCCGCATCAGAAAGAGTCGGTACCACTCGATATCCTTTCGCTCGGCGATTTCGGCGTCCGAGAGTTTCGTCTTCTCGCCGAGATTCAACTGATCGATTCCAAGATTTCGCCCGGCCACATAGATTGCGTAATCGCCCAGCTCGACATCCGCAGTGATTGCCGCATTATTGTCGATCACCGACATGACATGCATCCGTCCGCTTCCGGAATGAAAATGCACACAGGTAATCCGCTGCCATTCGTCCGGCGAAGGCGGCTGATCGCTTGATATCAGCTCAATCCAATGATCGTTGAGGTCCGCTTCCGTGCCGATCATCCGGAACGCGGGAACGCCGGCAAAGCCGCATTTGGATTTAGCAGCATCCCAGTTCCAGTCATCCTCGCTGCCAAGCGAGCTCAATGGATCGTCGCACACGACGATCTGATAATTGCTGGCAAATAACCGGGCAGCACCGAGCAAGCGCCGAGTCATGTGCAGCACCTCAGTTAAAATCGGGCTCTAATTCTCGATCTTGTACCCCGTCGCCTTCACGATCGGCTGCCAGAAGGCCGTGTTGGCGGCCAGCTCCTTCGATAGCCCATCCGCGCTGCTCCCGACCGGGATCAGCCCGATCGCGGTGAGCTTCTCCTTCACCTCGGGCTTGGCGAGCGCGGCGCTTGCGGCCGCGCTGAGCTTGCTGGCGAAGTCGGGCGGGCTGCCGGCGGGGAGCCACATGCCGTACCAGGCGTCGGCAACGAGATCGATGCCGCTTTCCTTCAGCGTCGGAACGTCAGGCGCGAATGGCGAACGCTCGGCGCTCGAGACCGCGATGATCTTCACGCCCTTGGCGCGATGCTGCGGCAGCGCATCCGCCAGCGTGGTGATCCCAAAAGAAATGTGGCCGCCGACGAGATCGTTGAGGATCGGCGCACTGCCGCGATAGGGCACGCGCGTGAGCGGAATGCCGAGATCCTTCTCGAGCTTGGAGCCCATGAAATGCGGAATGGTGCCGTTGCTGGGCACGCCGAACGAGGCCTTGTCCGGATGCGCCTTCAGCCAGGCGACAAATCCCTTGAAATCGGCGACGTCCATCGCCGGACTGACCACCAGTGCGAATTCGAACCGCGCCAGGAGCGACACCGGCATGAAATCCTTGGCCGTGTCGAAGCTCGGTGTCGTCTCCACCATCGGCAGCAGGTACATGGTCGGCCCCGTCGTCACCAGCACCATGCTGCCGTCGGGGCTTGCGCCCTTCACCGCCTTGATGCCGATCAGGCCATCGCCGCCGGTGCGGTTCTCGACCACGATGGTCCGTTGCAACACCGGCGCCATCTCCTGCGCGATCAGCCGGCACAGCGTGTCGCCGCCGGCTCCCGCCGCGAAGGGAAAGATGATCTTGCTCAGCCCGGCCTGCGCCTGCACCTCGCCCGCCTGCGCCAGCAGCGGCAGGCCCATACATCCGGCGATGAATTTGCGGCGATCCATACGTGTCCTCCCCAGCCCATTATTGGTTGGCGGCATTAGAGCCGGGCCGGCGCTCAAGACAAGGCCCAAGGACAGCGCGGACCTTCGCCGTTTACCATTCTGGCCGCCTTGCGCCGGTCACCATCCTGCTGCAAAAGCAGGGCTCATCGGCGCCGCCCGTCGCTCCGCCGTTTCCCGAGCAATTCGTTACACGCGCCAGCACATACCCACATGGCCAGCCCCGAACTCAGTCAATTCCGCCGCATCGTCGTCAAGGTCGGCTCCGCGCTGCTGGTCGATTCCGACAAGGGCGAGGTGCGGGCCTCGTGGCTCGCCGCGCTCGCCGACGACATGGCCAAGCTGCACCGCGAGGGCCGCGACGTGCTCGTGGTGTCCTCGGGCTCGATCGCGCTCGGCCGCAGCCGGCTCAAGCTGCCGCGCGGCACGCTGAAGCTGGAGGAGAGCCAGGCCGCAGCCGCCGTCGGCCAGATCGCGCTGGCGCGGATCTGGTCGGAGGTGCTCGGGGCGCATGGCATCGGGGCCGGGCAGATTTTGGTGACGCTGCAGGACACCGAGGAGCGCCGCCGCTATCTCAACGCCCGCTCCACCATCGGCAAGCTGCTGGAATGGCGCGCGATCCCTGTCATCAACGAGAACGACACCGTCGCCACCAACGAGATCCGCTACGGCGACAACGACCGCCTCGCCGCGCGCGTCGCCACCATGGCGAGCGCGGACCTCCTGGTGCTGCTGTCCGACATCGACGGGCTCTACGACGCCCCGCCGAAGAACAATCCGAACGCAAAACTGATTCCAGTGGTGGAAAGCATCTCCTCCGAGATCGAGGCGGTGGCGGGAGACGCCGAGTCCGAGCTGTCGCGCGGCGGCATGCGCACCAAGGTCGAGGCCGCCAAGATCGCGACCACCGGCGGCACGCATATGCTGATCGCCTCCGGCAAGATCGAGCATCCCTTGCAGGCGATCGCCAATGGCGGCCGCTGCACCTGGTTCCTGACGCCGGCCAATCCCATCACCTCGCGAAAGCGCTGGATCGCGGGCTCGCTGGAGCCGAAGGGTACGCTGACCATCGACGCCGGCGCGGTCGCGGCGCTGCGTGCCGGCGCCAGCCTGCTGCCGGCCGGCGTGATCAAGGTCGAGGGCCAGTTCGCCCGCGGCGACGCCGTGATCGTGCGTGGCCCCGATACCAGCGAGGTCGGCCGCGGCCTGATCGCCTATGACGCCGACGATGCCGAGCGGATCAAGGGCCGCTCCTCTCCGGACGTGATGGCCATCCTCGGCATCAGCGGACGGTCGGAGATGATCCACCGCGACGATCTGGTGGTGGGCGGGTAAGGCCGCCTCCGTCATTCCGGGGCGGTGCGCTAGCACCGAACCCGGAATCTCGAGATTCCCCGGTGCGCAATTGCGCATCTGAGGTCCTGGTCCTTCGGACCATCCCGGAATGACGGCGTAGGTGGTGCGTGGATGGCCGGGTCAAGCCCGGCCATGACGCCGCGGCTGGGCCAGTGGCCGAGGCCCGAACCCGCGTTCCGAAGCCCAGCCATACCCTCCCCGCCCTTCGCAAAAGCGGGATTTCCGTGCTAGGACACCGCCTTAGCAGAAGGTTTTGACCCCCATGGCCGCCCCCCTCAAAGCCGTTGACGGCAATGCCGACCTCCAGGCGCTGATGTCCGATCTCGCCACCCGTGCCCGCACCGCCGCGCGCGTGCTGGCGCTGGCGCCGCCGGAGCAGAAGAACCGGGCTCTGGAAGCCATGGAGCGGGCGATCCGCGCGAACTCCGCCGCGATCCTCGCCGCCAACGCCGAGGACGTCGCCGAAGCCCGCGCGTCGAGCAACATGACCGCCTCCTTCATCGATCGCCTGACGCTGACGCCGGCGCGCGTGGAGTCGATGGCCGAGGGCATCGGCATCGTGCGCGGCATCGCCGATCCGATCGGGATCGTCACCGAGAGCTGGCAGCGGCCGAACGGCATGACCATCGAGCGCGTGCGCGTGCCGCTCGGCGTCGTCGGCGTGATCTTCGAAAGCCGGCCGAACGTTGCGGCGGATGCCGGCGTGCTGTGCCTGAAGTCCGGCAATGCCGTGATCCTGCGCGGCGGCTCCGACAGTTTCCGTTCCTGCCGCGCGATCCATGACTGCCTGGTGCAGGGCCTGCGCGACGCCGGCCTGCCCGAAGCTGCGATCACGCTGGTGCCGACGCGCGACCGCGCGGCGGTCGGCATGATGCTGTCAGGATTGAACGGCGCCATCGACGTGATCGTGCCGCGCGGCGGCAAGAGCCTCGTCGCGCGCGTCGAGCAGGAAGCGCGCGTGCCGGTATTCGCGCATCTCGAAGGCGTCAACCACGTCTATATCGATGCCAGCGCCGACCTCGCCATGGCGAAGTCGATCGTGCTCAACGCCAAGATGCGCCGCACCGGCGTCTGCGGTGCGGCCGAAACGCTGCTGGTCGATCGCGCCGCTGCCGGCACAAATCTGAAGCCGCTGGTCGAGATGCTGCTCGAGGCCGGCTGTGAAGTGCGCGGCGACGATGCCGTTCAAAAAGCCGACGCGCGTGTCAAGCCTGCCAGCGATGACGATTGGGATACGGAGTATCTCGACGCGATCATCGCGGCGAAGGTCGTGGACGGCGTCGACGGCGCGATCGCACATATCCAGAATCACGGCTCGCACCACACCGACGCGATCGTGAGCGCGGATGAGGTTGCTGCGAAAAAATTCCTCAGCGAGGTCGATTCCGCGATCGTGCTGCACAACGCCTCGACGCAGTTCGCCGATGGCGGCGAGTTCGGCTTCGGCGCCGAGATCGGCATCGCCACCGGTCGCTTCCATGCCCGTGGCCCGGTCGGCGCCGAGCAACTCACGAGCTTCAAGTATCGCGTTCACGGCACCGGGCAGACGCGGCCGTAAAGTCGCAGGGCGGGCATTGAGCAACAATTTCGTCGTGCCGCGTTTCGTGGCGCAAGCGGTCCCGCCCCACACCGAGGGCATGCGCATCGGCCTGCTCGGCGGCTCGTTCAATCCGCCGCATCAGGCCCATCGCGCAATCAGCCGCTTCGCGTTGACGCGATTGCAACTCGATCGTGTCTGGTGGCTGGTGACCCCCGGCAATCCGCTCAAGGAGAACGGCAATCTGCATGAGCTCGGCGAGCGCATGCAGGCCGCGCGCGACGTCGCTGATGACCCGCGGATCGAGGTGAGCTGTCTCGAATCCGTCATTCGTACCCGCTATACTATCGACACGATCAACACCTTGCGCCGCCGCTTCTCGGGCCTGCGCTTTGTCTGGATTATGGGCGCCGATAATCTCGCTCAATTCCATCGTTGGCAGGACTGGCGGCGCATCGCTGCCCAGGTGCCGATGGCAGTGATCGATCGTCCGCCGAAGAGTTTTCGTGCCCTCGCCTCGCCCGCCGCCAGGGCCCTGGCGCGCTACCGCCTGCCCGAGGAAAAGGCGGCATTGCTCGCGGACCGGCCTGCGCCGGCCTGGGTCTTTCTGACCGGTTTGAAGCTTAATCTCTCCTCAACGGGCCTGCGGAACCCGGACGGGAGCTGGAAGGGAACCACGTGAGAGGGCGTGTGTGGAGCGGCGTGGGGCTTGGGGCTGTCTGGCATATTGAAACCCTTAACCCCACATGATGTAGTGTAACCGGTGGGCGCCGGATTCGGCGTTCGCGATACAGTGAAAGGAATGGTCCCTGACCACATCTGTATTGTCCAAGTCTGTTTTACCCAAGGTTGCCAAGCCTACGCGTAAAACATCGACCAAAGCGGCCTTGCAGGCGCAACCCGACGCCGACAAGACGCTGAGCCTGATCCTCTCCCGCCTCGAGGATATGAAGGCGGAAGAGACGGTCACCATCGACCTTCGCGGCAAATCGGCGTACTCCGACTACATGATCGTCACCACCGGCCGGGTGAACCGGCACGTCGGCGCGATCGCGGACAACGTCACGAAGGGCCTCAAGGAAAACGGCATCAAGAGCGTCCATGTCGAGGGCTTGCCCAATTGCGACTGGGTGCTGATCGATTCCGGCGATGTGATCGTGCACGTGTTCAGACCCGAGGTCCGCGAGTTCTACAACCTTGAGCGGTTGTACACGCAGGGCCCAGGGGCGGCGAAAGCGATCTAGGCTCACCGAGCCGATTTCGAATCGGCTGACGCGCATGTTAGCGTCGTGCGCGCGCAACCTGCGCGCGGTCTCGAAAACGACTCTGAAGATATCATGCGCGTTGCTGTCATTGCGGTGGGCCGGCTGAAGCAGGGCCCCGAACGGGAGCTTGCCGACCGCTATTTCGAGCGGTTCGACGAAGCCGGTCGCAAGCTCGGATTCCGCGAGCTCAGCATCCACGAAATCCCCGAAAGCCGCGCGCGCGACGCCGCGACACGGATGGCCGAAGAGGCCGCGGCGATCTCCGCGCATGTTCCCGAAAAATCGATCCTGGTGGCGCTGGACGAGCGCGGCCAGAATCTCGACTCCACCGTATTCGCACGGCATCTCGGGCGCTGGCGCGACGAAGGTGCCGGTCATACTATCTTCGTGATCGGGGGGGCCGACGGACTTTCGCCCGAATTGCGCCGTAAGGCCAAGCTCGCGATCGCGTTCGGCGCTGCGACCTGGCCGCATCAAATGGTCCGCGTCATGCTTCTGGAACAGCTTTATCGGGCCGCCACCATCCTGGCCGGCCATCCCTATCACCGCGCGTGACGCGCGCCACAACGAGCACCTTTGCCTAACGCGATGCGAGCGCCTGCCCTTAACCTGCTGCTGATTGCGAGCGTCTCGGGCGCAAGCCTCGCGCAAGCTTGCATAAGCCTCGCGCAAGCTCAGACCGCAGCGCCGGCGCCGCAGACCGCGGCGGTCTCGCCCGACGCGATCAAGCAGCGCGAGCAGGAGCTCGAGGCCGCGCGCGCAAGGCAGAAGAGCGCGGAGGAGGCGCAGGCCAAGCTCAAGGCCGAGATCTCCTCGCTCGGCCAGGACCGCACCCAGCTCAATCAGCAATTGATCGATACCGCCGCCAATGTGCGCACCGTCGAGACCAAGATCGACGAGGCCGAAGCGCGGCTGCGCACGTTGAGCGGTCGCGAGCAGGAGATGCGCTCCTCGCTCGATTCGCGCCGCGCCGACATCGTCGAGGTGCTGGCGGCGTTGCAGCGCGCCGGCCGGCGCACGCCGCCGGCCCTGCTGGTACGGCCCGAGGATGCGCTGCAATCATTGCGCACGGCGATGCTGCTCGGCGCGGTTGTGCCGGAATTACGCGGCCGCGCGGAGAAGATCGCCAGCGAACTCGGCGAGCTCGTGGCGCTGCGCAAGACCATCGCGAGCGAGCGCGACCAGCTCGCCTCCGACCGCGACAGGGTCAGGAACGACCAGACCCGCCTCGCCGCCCTGATCGACGAGCGGCAGCGCCAGCAGGCCTCGCGCGAAAAGGACCTCGATGCCGAGAGCTCGCGTGCCATCGCGCTTTCAAGACAGGTCGGCGATCTCCAGGGGCTGATCACCAAGATGGAGCAGGACCTGCAGAGCGCCGCCAAGGCCGCCGAGAAGGCAGCCGAGGCCGCAAGGCAAGCGGAGGCCAAGGCAGCCGCCAGCGCCAATGCCAGCGCAAAGTCCGGCCCTGGCGCTTTCAAGGACCGCTCCCGGACCACCCCTGCGATTGCCTTCGCGTCGGCCAAGGGGCTCCTGCCGCTTCCGGTTAACGGTAACAAGATCAGGGACTTTGGCGGTTCCGACGGGGTCGGCGGGGTCCAGAAGGGCATTTCCCTGGCCACCAAGCCCGGCTCCCAGGTCACAACGCCGTGTGACGGCTGGGTGGTCTATTCCGGCCCATTCCGCAGCTATGGACAACTCTTGATCCTCAATGCCGGGGGCGGGTATCATGTCCTGATCGCCGGGATGGAGCGCATTTCGGTAAACATCGGACAGTTTGTGCTCACGGGGGAGCCAGTCGCGACCATGGGGTCGACCTCTCAAGTCGCCTCCATTCTCGCCACGAACGCGAGTCAACCTGTGCTGTATGTCGAGTTCCGCAAAGACGGCACTCCAATCGATCCAGGCCCATGGTGGGCCGCAAATGAAGGCGAGAAGGTTCGCGGATGATGCGCAAGACTTCAGTTATTCTCCTCAGCGCGGCCACCGGTGCGGCGCTGACGCTGTTCGTTACCCAGCCGCGCGCAGTGTTCATGGGCTCCAGCGCGCGAGCCGCGACTGCGGACACCTATCGCCAGCTCAACCTCTTCGGCGACGTCTTCGAGCGCGTCCGCTCCGACTATGTCGAGAAGCCCGATGACACCAAGCTGATTGAATCCGCCATCAGCGGCATGCTCACCGGCCTCGATCCGCATTCGAGCTACATGGACGCCAAGAGCTTCCGCGACATGCAGGTGCAGACCCGCGGTGAGTTCGGCGGTCTTGGCATCGAGGTCACGATGGAAGACGGCCTGATCAAGGTGGTCTCGCCGATCGACGACACGCCCGCCTCGCGCGCCGGTATCATGGCCAACGACATCATCACCAATCTCGACGACGAGGCGGTGCAGGGCCTGACCCTGAACCAGGCGGTCGAGAAGATGCGCGGTCCGGTCAACACCAAGATCAAGCTGAAGATCATCCGCAAGGGCCAGGACAATCCGATCGACGTCACGCTGGTGCGCGACAACATCCGTGTCCGCTCGGTGCGCGCCCGCATCGAGGCCGACGACATCGCCTACATCCGCATCACCACCTTCAACGAGCAGACCACCGAAGGCCTGAAGCGCGAGGTCGCCAACCTCTCGAATCAGATCGGCGACAAGCTCAAGGGCTACATCATCGACCTCCGCAACAACCCGGGCGGCCTGCTCGAGGAAGCGGTCACCGTCTCCGACTCGTTCCTGGAGAAGGGCGAGATCGTCTCGACCCGCGGCCGCAATGCCGAGGAGACCCAGCGCCGCACCGCGCATGCGGGCGACCTCACCAAGGGCAAGCCGGTCATCGTGCTGGTCAATGGCGGCTCGGCCTCGGCGTCGGAAATCGTCGCCGGCGCGCTGCAGGACCACAAGCGCGCGACCATCGTCGGCACGCGCTCGTTCGGCAAGGGCTCGGTGCAGACCATCATCCCGCTCGGCTCGGGCAACGGCGCGCTGCGCCTGACCACGGCGCGCTACTACACGCCGTCGGGCAAGTCGATCCAGGCCAAGGGTATCGTGCCCGACATCGAAGTGCTCCAGGACGTGCCGGACGAGCTGAAGTCGCGCACCGACACCAAGGGCGAGGCTTCGCTGCGCGGCCATCTCAAGAACGACGGCGACGAGAAGACCGGCTCGCAGTCCTACGTCCCGCCGGACGCCAAGGACGACAAGGCGCTCAAGCTCGCCGACGATCTGCTCCACGGCATCAAGAACAGCGCCTCCGCAGCGCCGACGCCGGGCGGCGACAACAAGGCGACGGCCGACAGGCCCAAGGCCGCGAACTAAGTCGGTGAACTAAGGCAGCGCATCAAGCGATCCAAAGAAAAGGGCGGCTCCCAGAGCCGCCCTTTTTGCTTTGGAACTCAGGTCCGCGGCTCCGGAAGAGCGGCGCTTCCTCACCTCTCCCGCTTGCGGGAGAGGGGCGTACCTCCATCCGATTCGATCACGCCCCCCGGCCTCTCCCGGCCTGCCGCCACTTGACCCCGGCGTGGTATCGTCGGGGTGAGTGATTCGGGATCTCGCATGACTGAAACGGCCGATGATCTGAGCGCCCCGCTCGGACAGGACAAGCCGCGCCGCAAACGCCGGCTGCGGCTGCCGTTCACGGCTATGCAGCTCCTCGCCGTCATGCTCGGCCTGTTCCTCGTCACCTTCGCCGGTTTCGCCATCTTCAACAAGGATCCGCTCGGCGGCGAGCCGATGACGCGGATCGCGATCCGCGAGCCCAAAGCGACCGACGAGAAGCCGGTCGCCTCCGGTCATGGGCAGGATCAGGCCCAGACGAGCAAGCATGAGACCAAGGAAGCGGCGAAGCCGGCGGGCGAGCAGAAGACCGTCACCATGATCGACGGCTCCACCGGCGCGCGCCGTGACGTCGTGATCGGCGCCGGCGATGCCGCGGACAAGGGTGACGCGGCGGCCGCATCAGCCCCGCCGCCCGTCATGGCGGGGATCGACACGAAGCTGCTGGAGAAGTCGCGCTACGGCATGATCCCCGTGGTCGCCGGCGATCTGAAGCCGTTCAACGTCTATGCGGCGGACGCCGATCGCGCCAAGGCCGCCAAGATGCCGGTGGTCGCGATCGTGATCGGCGGCCTCGGCGTCGGCGCGGCAAAAACCACCGATGCGATCATGAAGCTGCCGGCCGCGGTGACGCTGGCCTTCACGCCCTACGGCGCCGATCCCGGCAAGCTCGCCGAACGCGCCCGCGCCCAGCGCCACGAGATCTTCCTCCAGATCCCGATGGAGCCCTACGACTTTCCGGACAACGATCCAGGGCCGCAGACGCTGCTAACCTCGCTCACCACCGACCAGAACATGGACCGCCTGTACTGGCACCTGAGCCGGATGCAGGGCTATGCCGGCATCACCAATTTCATGGGCGCCCGCTTCATCGCGACGGACGCGGCGATGCAGCCGGTCATCCGCGAGGCGGCCAAGCGCGGTCTCGGCTTCTTCGACGACGGCTCCTCGCCGCGCAGCATCGCGCCGCAGGCCGCCGGGAGCCAGGCGATGCCGTTCGGCAAGGGCGACATCGCGATCGACGCGGTGCCGACCCCGACCGAGATCGACCGCGCCCTCAACAAGCTCGAAGCGGCAGCGCGCGAGCGCGGCGCCGCAATCGGCACCGCCTCGGCCCTGCCTGTCTCGATCGAGCGCATCAGTGCCTGGACCCGGACATTGAGCGACCGAGGTATCCTTTTGGTGCCATTGACAACCGTGATGCTGAAATCAAAATCCAGCTAAATCAACGGATTGGTACGGCACGAGGTCGGCGGGGCCTGTTCGAGCCCTACCGACAGCACGCGGAGAGGTCTGGCGGAATGGCGCGTTACGAGGATCTGCCCTACCGGACCTGCGTCGGTGTGATGCTGATCAACCCAAAGGGACTGGTGTTCATCGGCCGCCGCGCCGGCGGCGTCGAGCATGTCGACGACAGCCATGTCTGGCAGATGCCGCAAGGCGGCGTCGATCCCGGCGAGGACACCTGGGAGGCCGCGCGCCGCGAGCTCTATGAGGAAACCAGCGTGCGCTCGGTCGAGCGGCTCGGCGAGGTTCCGGACTGGCTCACCTACGACATTCCGCGCACGGTGGCGGGCCGCGCCTGGAAGGGCCGCTATCGCGGCCAGCGCCAGAAATGGTACGCAGTGCGCTTCACCGGCAAGGACAGCGAGATCAATGTCGAGAAGCCCGGCGGCGGCGGCCACAAGGCCGAATTCGTGAGCTGGCGCTGGGAGCCGATGAAGAACCTCCCCGGGCTGATCATCCCGTTCAAGCGCCCGGTCTACGAGCGCGTGGTGCAGGAATTTTCCGCGCTGGCGGACGACTAGATCAGTCGTCGCGCCCTCGGTCGTCGTCCCCGCGAAGGCGGGGACCCATAACCCCAGGGAGTAGTTTTGCCACGGATGGCAACCACGAGCTTTCAACCGACGGCGGCCTGTGGTTATGGATTCCGGGCTCGCGCTTTGCGCGCCCCGGAATGACTGAGATGACCAACGAAAAACCCTACCGCCCCAACGTCGGCATCGCGCTGTTCAATGCCGACGGCCGCGTGCTGATCGGCCACCGCTTCAAGGGCGACGGGCCCGAGATCGTCCTGCCCGGCCTCGACTGGCAGATGCCGCAGGGCGGTGTCGACGAGGGCGAGAACCTGCGCGATGCGGCGATGCGCGAACTGTGGGAGGAGACCAGCGTCGTCAGCGCCGACTATCTCGGCGAGACCGACTGGTTCACCTACGAATTTCCGCCCTATGACGGACCGCAGACGCATCGCCTGGCAAAATTCCGCGGCCAGCGCCAAAAATGGTTCGCGCTGCGCTTCACCGGCAAGGACGACGAGATCGATCCGCTGACACCGCGCAACGACCAGCCCGCCGAATTCGACGCCTGGCGCTGGGAGCGGCTCGACCGCGTTGCCGACCTCGTGGTGCCGTTCCGGCGCGAGGTCTATCGCGCCGTGGCACGAGAGTTTGCGCCGTTCGGAAACTGAGCCTGCGAAAACAACCCCATGCACAGTAGAGCGGGGGTTGAAATCATTAGAGATCTTTTTGTCGGGGGTGCGTGTAAGGGAGGCACCGCTCTCTCCCCCGCAAGGGGGGAAAGGGAACGCACCTCCGCTGGCGCGCTAGTCGGGGCTGATCCAGGCAAGTCCTAATTCGTCGGTCCCACCGTGAACGGGCCGATGGCAATGACGTGGCAATCGCTGTCGCGCTTGGCGCACTCGCCGAGTGCGGCATTGACGGCGGTCTGCTCGTCGGCGGCCTTCAGGCCGAGACCCGGGCGGCCGGCGGTACCGACCGCAACCGCATTCCAGCCCATGGCATCGCCGAGCTTGCGCACGACGTCGTCGCGGGCGTCGGCGACGATCGAAGGATTGCTGGCGGCATGGAAGAAGCCGGTGATCCTGAACAGGGCCGGGATCGGCACGACGAAATTGTCGTCGACCGCGACGATCATGCAGGCGACGCCGGCGATGGCGCCGCACGATTCCAGCGAACGCCGCGCCGCATCCTCGGCGGAGGCTGCACCGAGCACCATGAAATATTGTCCGCCCGGGCCGAGTGCGACCGATCGGGATTTCGCCGCCGGCACGAACATGTTCTCGAGCCGCACCTTTTGCTGTTCGCGCACGATCGGAAAATCCTTCGACGCGAAGGCCCGTTCGGTCATGGCGTCATGCCGGAAGTACGGCGCCGGCGGCATCGGCGGCTTGCCGTGGGCGTAGACGACGTTGTTGCCGACCGCATAGAGCTCGCAGCGCCGTGGCGATTGTGCCGCATCGGCGCGTTTCTGGCACTGCTCGATCGCGCCGTTGCGCGCAGCCTCCTCGCTCGGCTGGTTCAACACCGAGCCGGTGAAGCCGCCGATATTGAGCGCGAAGGCCTTGTAGTCGCCAGCGGCCGAATAATCGCCGGCGAGGTAATTGCGGATGCGCTCGTTGATGAAAGGCACGCTGTCGGCGGCAAACTTGCCCGTCATCGGCGCGGCGGATGGTGACGGCGCCGGCGCCGGCATCGGCGCCATCGCAGCGCCGGCGTTCGATGGCGCCATCCGGGCCATCGGCGCCTTTGCAATCTGGGTCGGCGTTGGGCTCGGCGACGCGGCCGTCGCAGTCGGCGTTGCGCTCGGCACGGCACTGGGTGTGACCGCCGGCGTCGATGCGGCGTTCGCCGTCTGCTTGAGCTTGGTGTTGTAGAGGAAGCCCGAGACAACGATGGCGACGATCGAGACGACGGCGACCACGAGTGGCCACATCCACACCGGCGCGGCGGCGAGCTTCGCACTCGCCTTCTTCAGCTGCGGCTTGGCGTAGGTGCCGTCCTCGCGCCGCATCGCCACCATGTAGGCGTGCACGGGCGTCGGGATGTTCTTGACCTCTTGCGCGCCGATATCGGCGAACTGCACTGAGAGCTTGTTGGCGACCTGCTCGTGCACCGCGCGGGAGACGCAGATTCCGCCGACCTCGGCGAGGCCCTCGAGCCGGGCCGCGATGTTGACGCCGTCGCCCAGCAGATCGCCGTCGCGCTCGACCACGTCGCCGATGGTGATGCCGATGCGGAACGACATCTGGCGGCTCGGTGGATAGGCCATGTTGCGGGTTCGCAAGGACTCCTGGATGTCGATCGCGCAGCGCACCGCATCCACCGCGCTCGGAAATTCCGCGAGCACGGCATCGCCCGCCGTGTTGAAGATGCGCCCGCCCGCCTTGGCGATGAAATCGTCGACGACCTCGCGATAGGAGGCGAGACGCCGCAGCGTCTCCTCTTCGTCCTCCGCGACCAGCCTCGAGTAACCGGCAATATCGGCTGCGAAAATCGCCGCGATCTTGCGTTTCATCTGCACCCAGCCCCGGAACAAATTCGCGGGCGCAGAATGCCGCTATCTTCGGCGCGGTGCAACAAAGTTTCAGCGCCCGCCACGGTCGGTGACGAGCGCTGAACTTGTTCAGGAATTTTAGCTTGAGCCCCGGAGCGGATGCCCCGGGGCTTAGTGCATAGCCGTGGTGTTGAGCTCGTGCTGGATGCTCTTGTAATGGTCGAGCCGCGCGATCGCGAGATCCAGCTCGGAGCCTTCCTTCTCGGACAGCTTTTCCTGCAGTTCCGCGATCTTGTCGGCGAACTGCGCCCGATCCAGCTCCTCGATCGACGTTGCGACGTCGGCGAGCACGGTCAGGCGATCTTCGGACACTTCGGCGAGCCCACCGGTCACGATGACCTTCTGCTTCTGGCCGCCGGTGATGATCGTCAGGATACCCGGCCGCACAGCAGCCACGAGGGGGGCATGTCCGGCGAGCACGCCGAAATCGCCTTCCCAGCCGGGGACATCGACCTGGTCGACCTCACCAGAGAATGCGAGCCTTTCCGGCGAGACGAGATCGAAATGGAAGGTGGCCATGGAGAACCTGCGAATGGTGAGTGGCGAATGGCGAGTGGCAAAAGAGAGAGCAGCTATTCGCTACTCCCTATTCGCTATTCGCCAGCTTAGGCGGCCTCGGCCGCCAGCTTCTTGCCCTTCTCGACCGCCTCTTCGATCGTGCCGACCATGTAGAAGGCAGCTTCCGGCAGGTGGTCGTACTTGCCTTCCACCAGGCCCTTGAAGCCCTTGATGGTGTCGGCGAGGTCGACGAACTTGCCCGGCGAGCCCGTGAAGATTTCGGCGACGTGGAACGGCTGCGACATGAAGCGCTCGACCTTGCGGGCGCGGGCCACGGTCAGCTTGTCCTCTTCCGAGAGCTCGTCCATGCCGAGAATGGCGATGATGTCCTGGAGCGCCTTGTAGCGCTGCAGCACCTGCTGGACCTGACGGGCGACCGCGTAGTGCTCCTCGCCGACGACCAGCGGGGAGAGCATGCGCGAGGTCGAGTCGAGCGGGTCCACCGCCGGATAGATGCCCTTTTCAGCGATCGAGCGCGACAGCGTGGTCGTCGCGTCCAAGTGCGCGAACGAGGTCGCGGGCGCCGGGTCGGTCAAGTCGTCGGCCGGAACGTAGATGGCCTGCACCGAGGTGATCGAGCCCTTCTGCGTGGTGGTGATGCGCTCCTGCAGCGCGCCCATGTCGGTGGCGAGCGTCGGCTGATAACCCACCGCCGAAGGAATACGGCCGAGCAGCGCCGACACTTCCGAGCCGGCCTGGGTGAAGCGGAAGATGTTGTCGACGAAGAACAGCACGTCCTGACCCTGGTCGCGGAAGTCTTCCGCGATGGTCAGACCCGTGAGCGCGACGCGGGCGCGGGCGCCCGGCGGCTCGTTCATCTGGCCGAACACCAGCGCGCACTTCGACTTCACGCTCGGATCCGGATTCTTCGGGTCCGCGTTGACCTTGGACTCGATGAACTCGTGATAGAGGTCGTTGCCCTCGCGGGTCCGCTCGCCGACGCCGGCGAACACGGAGTAACCGCCGTGCGCCTTCGCGACGTTGTTGATCAGCTCCTGGATCAGCACGGTCTTGCCGACGCCGGCGCCGCCGAACAGGCCGATCTTGCCGCCCTTGGCGTAGGGAGCGAGGAGGTCGACGACCTTGATGCCGGTGACGAGAATTTCAGCTTCCGTGGACTGGTCGGTGTAAGTCGGCGCTTCCTGGTGGATCGCGCGCAGGCCTTCCGTCTTGACCGGACCGGCTTCGTCGATCGGCTCGCCGATGACGTTGATGATGCGGCCGAGCGTGCCCTCGCCGACGGGAACGCGGATCGGAGCGCCGGTGTCGGTGACTTCCTGGCCGCGGACGAGACCCTCGGTGGTGTCCATCGCGATGGTGCGGACGGTGGACTCGCCGAGATGCTGAGCGACTTCGAGCACCAGGCGATTGCCGCCGTTCTTGGTCTCGAGCGAATTGAGAATGGCCGGGAGGTGGCCTTCGAACTGCACGTCGACGACGGCGCCGATGACCTGGGTGACGCGACCGACCTGGGCTGCCATTGAATGTCTCCTTCGATCCGAACTTCTAGACCACGGTCAGCTGACCGGGATGTTGCGTTGATGGGTACCGATGCGTCTTTGCTAGACGGCTTCGGCGCCCGAGATGATTTCGATCAGTTCCTTGGTGATCTGCGCCTGACGCGTGCGGTTGTAGACCAGCGTCTGCTTGCGGATCATCTCACCGGCGTTGCGCGTCGCGTTGTCCATCGCGCTCATCTGCGCGCCGTAGAACGAGGCGTTGTTCTCGAGCAGCGCGCGGAAGATCTGGACCGCGAGGTTGCGCGGCAGCAGGCGGGTGAGGATCTCGTCCTCTTCCGGCTCGTATTCGTAAGACGTCGTGTTGGCGGCAGCGCCCTCCTCGACCACCAGCGGGATGATCTGCTGGGCGGTCGGGATCTGCGCGATGACAGACTTGAAGCGCGAATAGAACAGCGTGCAGACGTCGAACTCGCCGGCCTCGAAGCGCGCCAGGACCTTCTTGGCGATGTCCTCGGCGTTGACGAAGCCGAGCTGGCGGACGCTGCGCAGATCGAGATGCTCGACGATCTGCTTGTCGAACTGACGGCGCAGCTGCTCGTAACCCTTGCGGCCGACGCAGAAGAATTTCACTTCCTTGCCCTGCGTGATCAGCGCCAAAGCGCGCTCGCGGGCAAGACGCACGATCGAGGAGTTGAAGGCGCCGGACAGGCCGCGCTCGCCGGTGCAGACCAGCAGCAGGTGGACCTGATCGCGGCCGGTGCCGGCCAGCAGCGTCGGCGCGCCGGGCGAACCCGCAGCGGCGCTGGCGATGTTGGAGATCACCGCGCTCATCTTGTCGGCATAGGGACGCGCGGCTTCCGCCGCGGTCTGCGCGCGACGCAGCTTGGAGGCCGCGACCATCTGCATGGCCTTGGTGATCTTTTGCGTCGCCTTGGTGGAGGCGATGCGGACGCGCATGTCTTTAAGTGACGCCATTCTTCGTCCCCAGCGATCAGCCTGTGGCTCGACCGCGACCCTATCCTTTCGTCATGCCCGGGCTTGTCCCGGGCATCCACGTCTTTCCCCTCCACGCGGCGACGCGTGGATGGCCGGGACAAGCCCGGCCATGACGGGCCTCTTAAGCGAAGCTCTTCGCGAAGCCTTCGACCACCGACTTCAGCTTGGCGGCGCTGTCGTCCGAGAGGTCACGGCTGTCGCGGATCGTGTTGAGGAGGTCGGCATTCTTGCCGCGCAGCAGCGACAGCAGGCCGTCCTCGAACGCGCGCACCTTGTTGACCGGAAGCGGGTCGAGATAGCCGTTGGTGCCGGCCCAGATCACGCAGACCTGCTCTTCCATCTTCAGCGGCGAGAACTGCGGCTGCTTCAGGAGCTCGGTCAGGCGCGAACCACGGTTCAGCAGGCGCTGGGTCGAGGCGTCGAGGTCGGAGCCGAACTGCGCGAACGCCGCCATTTCGCGGTACTGCGCGAGCTCGCCCTTGATCTTGCCGGCGACCTTCTTGGTGGCCTTGGTCTGCGCCGAGGAGCCGACGCGCGACACCGACAGACCGACGTTCACCGCAGGACGGATACCCTGGAAGAACAGGTCGGTTTCCAGGAAGATCTGGCCGTCGGTGATCGAGATGACGTTGGTCGGGATGTAGGCCGACACGTCGTTGGCCTGGGTTTCGATGACCGGCAGCGCCGTCAGCGAGCCCGAACCATGGTCCTTGCTGAGCTTCGCCGCGCGCTCGAGCAGGCGGGAGTGCAGATAGAACACGTCGCCCGGATAGGCTTCGCGGCCCGGCGGACGGCGCAGCAGCAGCGACATCTGGCGGTAAGCGACGGCCTGCTTGGACAGATCGTCGTAGATGATGACGGCGTGCATGCCGTTGTCGCGGAAGAATTCGCCCATGGTGCAGGCAGTAAAGGGAGCAATGTACTGCATCGGCGCCGGATCCGAAGCGGTGGCAGCGACGACGATCGAGTATTCGAGCGCGCCCTGCTCTTCCAGCACCTTCACGAACTGGGCGACGGTCGAACGCTTCTGGCCGACCGCGACGTAGACGCAATACAGCTTGATGTTCTCGTCGGGCTGCGCGTTGAGCGGCTTCTGGTTCAGGATGGTGTCGAGCGCGATCGCGGTCTTGCCGGTCTGACGGTCGCCGATGATCAGCTCGCGCTGGCCGCGGCCGATCGGGATCAAGGCGTCGATCGCCTTGAGGCCGGTCGCCATCGGCTCGCTCACCGACTTGCGCGGAATGATGCCGGGCGCCTTGACGTCGACGCGCATACGCTTGTCGGCCTGGATCGGACCCTTGCCGTCGATGGGATTGCCGAGCGCGTCGACGACGCGGCCGAGCAGGCCCTTGCCGACCGGCGCGTCCACGATGGCGCGGGTGCGCTTGACGGTCTGGCCTTCCTTAATCTCGCGGTCGGCACCGAAAATAACGACACCGACGTTGTCGGTTTCGAGGTTCAGCGCCATGCCGCGGGTGCCGTTCTCGAACTCGACCATTTCACCGGCCTGGACGTTGTCCAGACCATAGACGCGGGCGATACCGTCGCCGACGGACAGCACCTGTCCGACTTCGGAGACTTCAGCTTCCTGGCCGAAATTCTTGATCTGGTCCTTGAGGATCGCGGAAATTTCCGCGGCGCGGATGTCCATCAGCCTGCCTCTTTCATCGCGTGCTTGATCGAATTGAGTTTGGTGCGAAGCGAACCATCGACCATGCGGCTGCCCAGCTTGACGACGAGGCCACCGATGATCGAGGGATCGACTTTCACGTTCAGCGCGACGTCCTTGCCGGTCACCGACTTCAGGGCAACCTTGAGGGCGTCGAGATTCTTGTCAGAGAGCGCTTCCGCCACGGTCACGTCGGCCGTCGTCTCGCCCTTGAACTTGGCGACGAGGGCGCGATAGGCGCGGATGACGTCAGCCACCGCGAACAGGCGGCGGTTGGCGGTCAGCACTTTGAGGAAATTGGCGGAGATGCCGGCGATGCCGGCCTTGTCCAGCACAGCCCCAAGCGCCTTGGTCTGGGCCTCGGCCGCGAACACCGGGCTGCGGACGAGGCGCTTGAGATCGGCGCTCTCGTTCAGCAAGGCATCGAATTTATCGAGATCGGCCTTGACCTCGTCGACCACTTTCTGGTCGCGGGCCAGTTCAAACAAGGCCGTTGCATAACGGCCCGACACACCTGAAACGGACGTATCTTCTGCAGCCACAGACGCGCTCTTTTTGCTGTCAAACTCGCAAGGGAAAAACCGTCGCCACGAAGCGGCGCCTAGCGATCCAAGCCCTTGGAATTCAAGCGGGACTTCGATTTTCGGCCGACACGGGAGGTGCCGGGTCCGTTAAAATCGCGGCTTTGCTAACATAGCAGGCGCGCACGTGCAACATGACGCCAAATTAAAGGCATGAGGTTCGTTCGCCAGTTCGTCGCAGTCGCGCGCGCGGAATGACGAGCTCTCAGGCAACCTTCCAGTCAACCTGCCGTGCCACGGAATTGCCGCGAGCCTTACGGCGACATCTCGCCATTTCGTTCCTGCCCCCAGCGCATAGCGGCCATGAACACGGATCGCAGAGGCGTGACAGCGGGCCGGCCTGCGCCCCCTTCCGAATACTTATCGAATTCTAAAGATCGGGAACAACGACTTCGCTTTACAGTATTCGTAAGTAAATTGAAGGTTAACGAATTATTAAAATGGAAAATTGCGGAACATCCGCTGCAATATCGGTGCCAGTCACAAGATATGTCATGACGACACATAATGGATTTACTGCCCAATTCACGCCTCATTGGGAATCGAAACGCCGTCCCGCTCACAAACTGATGGGGGCTCCACTTGCCACATATGTGGCAATACTAGCTTAGGGACCGATAAATGCTGTCTTTGAAGACGCTGGGCACCGTGACCCGGCCGCGCACGGCGATTGCCTTTGTTGCCGCAACTCTCATCGTCGGTGGAACTGCCACCGAAGCTTCCGCCAAATCCCGGCATCACCACCGGCACTCGCACCATCACCGCCACCACGCCCAGGCCGACACCAATGCCGGCGCAGAGTGGCGCAACGCCAATGCGTCCATGACCCCGTCCTCGGGCACCGGCCGCAGCTTCTCCGGCATGGCCTCCTATTACGGCAACGAATCCGGCAGCCGCACCGCCTCGGGCCAGCGCTTCAACCAGAACGCCATGACCGCGGCACACCGTTCGCTGCCGTTCGGCACCAAGCTCCGCGTCACCCATGGCGGCCAGAGCGTCATCGTCACCATCAATGACCGTGGCCCGTTCATTCGCGGCCGCGTGCTCGACCTCTCCACGGGCGCAGCCCGCGCCATCGGCCTCACCGGCGCCGGTGTCGGCCGCGTCACCGCCGAAGTCGTCTCGTAAGGCGTTCAAGACGCCTCACATTGCCCGCGCAGATTTCATCAGTTTGATGCGCGCATGAAACAAGCCCGCGGTCTTGGGGGACCGCGGGCTTTTTTATTCCCTGTCATTCCGGGGCGCGACGAAGTCGCGAGCCCGGAATCCATTGGGCGACAGAGTCTGCGGTGAAATGGATTCCGGGCTCGCGCTGCGCGCGCCCCGGAATGACGGTCGCTACAAAAAGCTCTGCGGATCGACGTCGACTTCGAGCTTCAGATTGCCTGTCGGCTTCGGGCACACCGCGAGCCAGTTGCGCAAGTAATCCGAGAGGTCAAAGCCGCGCGCCGACTTCACCAGGATACGGAAGCGGTAGCGGCCCTTGATCACGGCGAGCGGGGCTTCCGCTGGGCCCAGCACGACGACGCGCTCGTCGCGCGGGGCGAGCGCCACCAGCTTGCGGCCGAAACCGTCCGCGCTCGGGCGGTCGCCCGCGGAGATGATCAGGCTCGCGAGCCGGCCGAACGGCGGATAGAGCGTCCTCTCGCGCAGATCGATCTCGCTGTCGTAAAAGGCCTCGCGGTCGCAGGCGATCAGCGCCTTCATCACGGGATGATCGGGCTGGTGGGTCTGGAGATAGCCGACGCCGCGGCCCTGCTCGCGGCCGGCGCGGCCGATCACCTGGTTAAGCAATTGCCAGGTACGTTCCGCCGCGCGCGGATCGCCATTGCTAAGGCCGAGATCCGCATCGACCACGCCGACGAGATTGAGTCGCGGGAAATTGTGGCCCTTGGCGACGAGCTGGGTGCCGATGATGATATCGACGCGGCCCTCGGCGATCTCGGCGAGCTCCGAGCGCATCGTCTCGATCGAGGTGATGAGATCGCTCGACAGCACCATGGTGCGTGCGTCCGGGAACAGCGCGGCCGCCTCCTCCTGCAAACGCTCGACGCCGGGCCCGACCGCGACCAGCGATTCCTCCGCCGAGCAGTTCGGGCAGAGATGCGGGCGCGGCATCGAGAAGCCGCAATGGTGGCAGACGAGGCGCTGGCGGAATCTGTGATCGACCAGCCAGGCATCGCAGATGGTGCAGGCGAAGCGATGGCCGCAAGCACGGCACAGCGTCAGCGGCGCATAGCCGCGGCGGTTGAGGAACAAGAGCGCCTGCTCACGCCGCTCGATCGCGGTCCTGATCTCGCCGGCAAGCCGCGGCGAGATGAAGCGGCCGCGCGCGGGCGGCTCGCGGCGCAGGTCGATGGCCTCGATATGCGGCATGTGCTGGCCGCCGAAACGCGACGGCAGCGCGACGCGCTGATAGCGGTTCTTGCGCGCATTGACCTCGGACTCGACCGAGGGCGTCGCCGAGGCCAGCACGACCGGGATCTTTGCGATGTGCCCGCGCACCACCGCCATGTCGCGGGCGTGATAATGCACGCCCTCGTCCTGCTTGTAGGCCTGGTCGTGCTCCTCATCGACGACGATGAGGCCGAGATTGGCATAAGGCAGGAACAGCGCCGAGCGCGCGCCGACCACGACGGGCGCTGATCCCTCGGAGATCGCCGCCCAGTTGCGCGCGCGGGTGCGCGGCGTCAGCTCGGAGTGCCATTCGATCGGCCGCACCCCGAAGCGCTGCGCGAAGCGGTCGAGGAACTGGCCGGTGAGCGCGATCTCCGGCATCAGGATCAGTGACTGTTTTCCGCGGCGGATGGTCTCCGCAACGGCCTCGAAATAGACCTCGGTCTTGCCCGAGCCGGTGACGCCGTCGAGCAGCGCGACGTGGAAGGTGCCGTTGGCCGCGAGGGCGCGCATCGCATCGACGCTGGCACGCTGCAGCGGTGAGAAATCCGGCCGGCCGAAATCGGGATCGGGTGCCGGCGGCGGCGGAGGCGGCGGCATCGGCTCGACCGTGAGCGTGCCTTCGTCGACGAGGCCATCGATCACGCCGGCGGAGACGCCGGCTTCCTTGGCGGCCTCGGACTTGCCGTGCAGCAGCCGGTCGGACAGCACCTCGATCACGCGCGCCCGCGCCGGCGTCAGGCGCCTGGGGGGATCACCGACCAGGCGCACGCCGGGGCGGACCCGCTCGGGACCCAAATTCTCGCCCATGCGCAGGCACATGCGCAGCACCATGCCGCGCGGGCTCAGCGTGTAATTGGCGACCCAGTCGACGACCGCGCGCAATTCGGGTTTCAGCGGCTGGATGTCGAGCTTCTCGCTGACCTCCTTGAGGCGGTTGTGCAGGCGCGGATCGGGGTTGGCGTTCTCGCCCCAGACCACGGCCAGCACCTCGCGCGGGCCGAGCGGCACACTGAGGAGATCGCCCGCCTTCAGCTCCATGCCGCGCGGCACCTTGTAGGAATAGGTCTGGTCGAGCGCGACCGGCACCAGCACGTCGACCATGCGGGTCGCATTAGTAGGGGCGGCGTTGCTGCGCGACGTGTGATCCATCAACGGTCTTTGGAGGGAGAATCGGAACCTTGCGGCCTTCAGGCTAGCGCCGTGGCGCGGCCTTAGCGAACAGTAAACTGGTGTGATGCGATATACTGTGCGGAATCATTACGTCCAGAGCGCATGAGCAAAGCGGCCGCCCCCCCAATCGAGCTCGCCAGCGCCGATCCCACGATCGCGCTGGAGATGACGCGCTGGCTGGCGCATCTCGGCGCCGAGCGGCGGCTGTCGCCGAAGACGCTGGAGGCCTATGGCCGGGACTTGCGGCAGTGCCTGGATTTCCTTTGCAGCCATTGGGGCGAGCGCGTGACGCTCGAACGATTCGCATCGCTCGAAGCCACCGACATCCGCGCCTTCATGGCGATGCGCCGCGCCGACGACATTGCCGGCCGTTCATTGATGCGCGCGCTGGCGGGCCTGCGCTCGTTCGGCCGCTTCCTCGAGCGCGAGGGCAAGGGCAAGGTCGGCGCCCTCTCCGCCATCCGCGCGCCGAAGGTGGCGAAGAGCCTGCCGAAGCCGCTGCCGATGGCGTCGGCAAAGCGTCTTGCCGATGCCGACGAGCGCGCCGGCGAGGAACGCGAGACCTGGATCCTGACGCGCGATGCCGCCGTGATGGCGCTCTTGTATGGCTCGGGCCTGCGCATCTCCGAGGCGTTGGGGCTGAAGCGCCGCGAGGTGCCGCGGCCCGGCGAAGGCGACGTGCTGATCGTCACCGGCAAAGGCAACAAGACCCGCATGGTACCGGTGCTGCAGAACGTGCTGGAGCTCGTGCAGGAATACGTGTCGATGTGCCCGTATCCGTTGCCGGCGGAAGGCCCGATCTTCGTCGGCGCGCGCGGCGGTCCCCTCAGCCCACGCATCATCCAACTCGCGATGGAGCGGCTGCGCGGCGCGCTTGGCCTCCCCGACAGCGCCACGCCGCACGCGCTGCGCCATTCCTTCGCCACGCATCTGCTCTCGCGCGGCGGCGATTTGCGCGCCATCCAGGAATTGCTCGGCCATTCCTCGCTCTCGACCACGCAAATCTATACCGGGATCGATTCCGAGCGCCTGCTCGAAGTCTATGCGAGTGCGCATCCGCGGCGCTGAAGCTTAGTTGGCGAGATATTCGATCTCGTAGACATAGTTCGACCCGCGCCCGACTTCGACGCGAACCTTGGGTCTGAATTGCTGCAGCCGCTCGTAAAGCGGCGCCGTCACCTTCACGGTTTGACCCGCGATGATCACGATATAATCGGCCCTGCGCCCACTTGTTCTGCTGGCGTATTGAACACGGCCCTCGATCACGAGGCGGGACGTGAAGAGGTCGAGAACGAGCATCCGTCCGAAGAACCATGCGATGATGCTGCCGAACAGCACGATCGCGATCATCCCGCCATACCCTTTCGCCTTGTCGCGCCATGAGCCTTGAGGCGCAGGGGCTCGCAGCTGGGAGCCGACGACCACCAGGCCGAAGAGAACGAGAAGGGCATTCATGTCGTTGATCGCGATGATCGAGCTGTTGACCCAGAGCACCACCAGCAGGAAGTAGGCCAGGCCGAACCAGATCACGATCTTGAGGATGATCGGAAAGACCGCGCTGTTGCGGGCCTTCAGCAACGCAAACGCAGCGATGACGGCGGACGGCCAGAAGCAGGCTGCGATGAAATCCGCTGTGGTCATGTGACAGGACTAGAACAGCCAGACGGCAAAACCATTAATTGCATGCGCCATCCCGCTTGCCACTTGCGCGCGCCGCACGGTTCGGTCAATCGTTGGTAAATGAGCAGGAGGGGATTTTTATGAGCGCACATGAGAGCATGGAGCATGCCGAGCACGCCGAACACGCGTCCGGCTCGAACAAGAAGATCGCCCTCCTGATCGCCGTGCTGGCGCTGTTCCTGGCGATCTCGGAAACGCTCGGCAAGGGTGCGCAGACCGAAGCGATCAGCAAGAACGTCGAGGCCGCCAATCTCTGGGCGTTCTTCCAGGCCAAGAGCATCCGCCGCACCGTGGTCGTGACCGCGGCCGAGCAGGGCAAGCTCACGCTCGGCGCCACCACCGACGACGCCCAGAAGGCGCTCGTGCAGAAGCAGATCGACGACTGGACCAAGACCGCGCAGCGCTACCGCTCCGAGCCGGAGACCGGCGAAGGCACCGAGCAGCTCGCCGAGAAGGCCAAGCACGCCGAGCACGAGCGCGACGAGGCGACCGCGAAGTATCATCATTTCGAGCTGGCATCGGCCGCCTTCCAGATCGGCATCGTGCTGGCCTCGGCCACCATCATCACCGGCATGGTCGCGCTCGCCTATGTCGGCGGCATCTTGACCCTCGCGGGCCTGATCATGACCGCGCTCGGCCTGTGGTGGCCGCACCTGATGCATTTGCATTAGGGAGCGTGTGGCGCGCGGCGTGACGCCACACAGACAGTGTCATGCCCCGGCTTTGACCGGGGCATCCAGTACGCTGCGGCCCTTCGGTTCAATCACGACTGCTGTTGGAATACTGGATCGCCCGGTCAAGCCGGGCGATGACAGCGAGTGTGTGGCGATGGCAGCGAGTCTGTAGCGAGCAGCTCACCGCGCCTCGTGCACGCTCTTCCTGAAGCGCTGGATCAGACGCAGCGTGCGGGACGACCAGCCTTCGCCGTTGCCGGCGATCAGCTCGCGGATGCGGCGCTTGATCGGGTCGACCAAGAGGTGCGCCTTGGCGCGCAGCTTCATGACGAGATCATAGAGCCGCTCGAACCAGTGCATCTCCAGCAGCTTGTCGCGCGTGACGTCGAACACGAAGGCGGTGACGCCGACGCCGAGCAGCTTTGCGAACAGGAACGTCGAGACGCCGCTCAGCCAGTATTCATGCGTGAGCAGCCACAGGCCGATCAGCTTCAGCGGAAACAGCGGGATGATCGGCACGACGAAGATGATCAGCGTCATGGCCGGCGACAGCGCATCGACGCGCTCCGTCAGCCATTGCTTGAACCGCGCGAGCGGGATGGCTGCGACAACCCGCGCGACGATCGGCTCGAGATGGTCCCACAGCCAGGCTTCGATCAGGAAGACGATCGCCAGCAGGACCCAGAGCGGTTGAAGTAGGCGGCGCAGCATGTGTTTCCCGCCCGATTCGGAGCTGGGCGTCGCTTACATATGGATGGCCCGCTTGCCGACTGCAAGCGCGGCTTCCTTGACGGCCTCCGAGCGGGTCGGATGCGCGTGACAGGTGCGGGCGAGATCTTCCGCACTGCCACCGAACTCCATGAGAACGCAGGCTTCATGGATCATTTCGCCGGCCTCGATGCCGATAATGTGCACGCCGAGCACGCGATCGGTCTTCGCATCTGCGAGAATCTTCACAAAGCCATCAGTCGTTTGGTTGACCTTGGAGCGGCCGTTGGCGGTAAAGGGAAACTTCCCGACGGTATAAGCCACACCCGCCTGCTTCAGCTCCTCCTCGGTCTTGCCGACGGAGGACACTTCCGGCGTGGTATACACGACGCCTGGGATAACGTCGTAATTCACGTGGCCGGCCTGGCCGGCGATGATCTCGGCAACCGCAACGCCTTCGTCCTCGGCCTTGTGCGCGAGCATCGGGCCTGCGACGACGTCGCCGATGGCATAGACGCCCTTCAGGCTGGTCGCGAAATGGGGATCGATCTGCACCCGGCCGCGATTGTCGAGCGCAACGCCGGCTTCCTTCAGACCGAGACCATCCGTGTAAGGCACGCGCCCGATGCAGACGAGCACGACGTCGGCTTCCAGCGTCTCGGCGGCACCACCGGCAGCCGGTTCGATTTTCGCGAGCAATGCCTTGCTGTTCACTTCGACGCCGGTGACCTTCGAACCCAGCTTGAATGCAAAGCCCTGCTTCTCAAGGATGCGCTGGAATTGCTTGGCGATCTCGCCGTCCATGCCGGGCAGGATGCGATCCAGGAATTCGACGACGACGACTTCGGCGCCGAGCCGCTTCCACACCGAGCCGAGCTCGAGGCCGATGACGCCGGCGCCGACGATCAGGAGCTTGCCGGGGACCTTGTCGAGCGAGAGCGCGCCGGTCGAGGAGACGATGCGCTTCTCGTCGATCTCGATGCCCTTGAGACGCGCGATGTCCGAGCCGGTGGCGATCACGATGTTCTTGGTCTCGATGACCTGCGACTTGCCGTCGGCGGAGACTTCGACCTTGCCGGTGCCGAGGATCTTGCCGGTGCCCTTGAGCACGTCGACCTTGTTCTTCTTCATCAGGAACTCGACGCCCTTGACGTTGCCGTCGATGCCCTGCTGCTTGAAGTTCATCATGGCGGGCAATTCGAGCTTCGGCGCGGAAACGGAAACGCCCATCTTGGCGAAGGAATGCCCGGCTTCCTCGAACATTTCGGAGGCGTGCAGCAGCGCCTTCGACGGCATGCAGCCGACGTTGAGGCAGGTGCCGCCGAGCGTGGCGTTCTTTTCGACCACGGCGACTTTCATGCCGAGCTGGCTGGCGCGCACCGCGCAGACATAACCGCCCGGTCCGGTGCCGATGACGACGAGATCGTAGGTAGCCATGAGAGATAGTCCCGTAAGGTTTTAGCGTGATGAGGATGTGTCAGCGTCCGCGCGGCGCGTCAGCGTCCGCCGGACACATCGAGAGTGGCTGCGGTGACGTAAGAGGCCTCGTCCGACAGCAGCCAGACGATGGCATTGGCGATTTCGTCAGATGTGCCGACGCGCTTCATCGGCACCAGATGGGCCAGACGATGGGCGCGGTCGGGCTCGCCGCCGGCGGCGTGGATCTCGGTGTCGATCAGGCCGGGGCGAATGCCGGCGACGCGGATGCCTTCGCTCGCGACCTCATAGCCGAGGCCGATGGTGAAGGAATCGATCGCGCCCTTCGACGCCGCATAGTCGACGTAAGTGTTGGGCGAGCCGAGCTTGGCGGCGACCGACGACAGATTGACGATGACGCCGCCCTTGCCGCCGTGCTTGGTCGACATCCGCTTCACCGCCTCGCGCGCGCAGAGGATGGAGCCGGTGACGTTGACGGCCATGACGCGCTGGATGCGCTCGGCCGACATCTCGTCGACGCGCACGCCGCTCTTGCCGACGATTCCGCCATTGTTGACGAGCGCGCCCAGCGTGCCGAACTTGTCGGCCTCCTTGAACAAATTGAGGATGTCGTTTTCCTCGGCGACATCGCATTTCACCGCGATGGCCTTGCCGTTGCTGGCCTCGATCGTAGCTACGACCTCGTCGGCGGCCTGCTTGTTGCTGGCATAGCCGACCACGACGCGGAAGCCGCGCGCGGCCGCCGCAAGCGCGGTCGCCCGCCCGATGCCGCGGCTGCCGCCGGTGATGACAACGACTTTATCCGTCACGCGCGCCTCCATGGTTCGACACGCGCCGTCGCGAATGGCGACGGCGCTCGCAAAGCATCAGGGATCAGAGATCGAGCACCAGGCGCGCCGGATCTTCCAGGCTCTCCTTGACGCGCACCAGGAAGGTGACGGCTTCCTTGCCGTCGATGACGCGGTGATCGTAGGACAGCGCCAGATACATCATCGGGCGGACCTCGATCTTGCCTCCGACGACCATCGGGCGATCCTGGATCTTGTGCATGCCCAGGATGCCGGACTGCGGCGCGTTCAGGATCGGGGTCGACATCAGCGAGCCGTAGATGCCGCCATTGGTGATGGTGAAGGTGCCGCCCTGCATCTCGTCGATCTTGAGCTGGCCATCGCGGGCGCGGCGGCCGAAATCGGCGATGCCCTTCTCGATGTCGGAGATCGACTTGTGGTCGCAGTCGCGGACAACAGGCACGACGAGGCCCTTGTCGGTGCCGACGGCCACGCCGATGTGGTAGTAGTTCTTGTAGATCAGGTCGGTGCCGTCGATCTCGGCGTTGACGGCCGGAATGTCCTTCAGCGCCTGCACGACGGCCTTGGTGAAGAAGCCCATGAAGCCGAGCTTGGCGCCGTGCTTCTTCTCGAACGCGTCCTTGTAGTGGGCACGCAGCGCCATCACGTTGGTCATGTCGACCTCGTTGAAGGTCGTGAGCATGGCCGCGGTGTTCTGCACGTCCTTGAGGCGGCGCGCGATGGTCTGGCGCAGGCGGGTCATCTTGACGCGCTCTTCGCGGGCGGCGTCATCGGCCGGCGACGGCGCGCGGACCTGCACGGCGGCGGCCGGCTGGTTGACCGGGGTCGGCGCGGAGGCGGCGCGCTCGATCGCAGCGAGCATGTCGCCCTTGGTGACGCGGCCGTCCTTGCCGGAGCCCGGAACGGTCGAAGCGTCGATGCCGGTCTCGGCGGAGAGCTTGCGCACGGACGGGGCGAGCGGCGCATCGGCCGGCGGCGCCTTCGCGGCCGGAGCAGGCGCGGGAGCAGCAGCGGCGGGCGCCGGAGCAGCAGCAGGCTTGGCAGGCGCGGCGGCGGGCTTCGCAGCGCCGGCGCCATCGGTGATCTGGCCGAGCAGCGCGCCGACCGCAACGGTCGCGCCATCGGCGGCGATGATCTCGCTCAGCGTGCCGGCGGAGGGCGCCGGGACCTCGATGGTGACCTTGTCGGTCTCGAGCTCCACCAAGGGCTCGTCGACGGCGACGGGATCGCCGGCCTTCTTGAACCAGCGGCCGATGGTGGCCTCGGTGACGGATTCGCCGAGCGTCGGCACACGAATTTCAGTCATGGTCTTTTCCTTAAGGGATCGCAGTCGCGGTCATGAATTCTCAGGTGTCATCGGCCAGCGAAAAGCAAGCCATCCAGCGAGCCGCGACGTTGCGGTCACGACGTACTGGATGCCCCGCCCTTGTGCGCAGTTGCGCACTGGAGCGGGGCATGACGCAGTTCGAAAGAGTTCAGCTCAGTGCTTCGTCCAGGAACGCCTTCAACTGCGCCTGATGCTTGGACATCAGACCAGTCGCGGTCGCGGCGGAAGCGGCGCGGCCAACATAACGCGGACGCCGGCTCACACCGTTCACCTGGTTCAGCACCCATTCCAGATAGGGCTCGATGAAGTGCCAGGCACCCATGTTGCGGGGCTCTTCCTGGCACCACACCATCTCGGCTTTCTTGAAGCGCGACAGCTCGGCGACCAGCGCCTTCAGCGGCACCGGATAGAGCTGCTCGACGCGCATCAGGTAGATGTCGTCGATGCCGCGCTTCTCGCGCTCCTCGTAGAGATCGTAATAGACCTTGCCGGAGCACAGCACGATGCGACGGATCTTCTCGTCGGGGACGAGCTTGATCGCCTCGTTCGGCAGCATCTGGGCGTCATCATAGAGGATGCGGTGGAAGGTCGTTCCCTTCGCGAGCTCTTCGAGACGCGAGACCGCCCGCTTGTGGCGCAGCAGCGACTTCGGCGTCATCACGATCAGCGGCTTGCGGATCTCGCGATGGAGCTGCCGGCGCAGCACGTGGAAGTAGTTCGCCGGCGTGGTCGGATAGACCACCTGCATGTTGTCTTCGGCGCTCATCTGCAAATAACGCTCGAGGCGCGCCGAGGAATGCTCCGGTCCCTGGCCTTCATAGCCGTGCGGCAAGAGGCAGACGAGGCCGGACATGCGCAGCCATTTGCGCTCGCCCGAGGAGATGAACTGGTCGAACACGACCTGCGCACCGTTGGCGAAGTCGCCGAACTGGGCTTCCCACAGGGTCAGCGTGTTCGGCTCGGCGAGCGAATAGCCGTATTCGAAGCCGAGCACGGCCTCTTCCGACAGCAGCGAGTTGATGACCTCGTAGTGACCCTGCTCGTGACCGAGATGGTTGAACGGCGTGTAGCGACTCTCGTCTTCCTGGTCGATCAGGACCGAGTGGCGCTGCGAGAAGGTGCCGCGCTCCGAATCCTGTCCGGACAGACGGACGTGATGGTTTTCATTGAGCAGCGAGCAGAACGCCAGCGCCTCGCCGGTCGCCCAGTCGATGCCGTTGCCGGTGTCGATCGCCTTCGAGCGGTTATCGAGGAAACGCTGGATGGTGCGGTGAACGCGGAAGCCGTCCGGCACCTTGGTGATCTTGCGGCCGATGTCCTTGAGGATCGGCAGATCGACGCCGGTGACGCCGCGCCGTGCATCCTCTTCCTGGTCGGCGATCTTGAAGCCGGACCACTTGCCGTCGAGCCAGTCGGCCTTGTTCGGCTTGTAAGAGGTGCCGGCCTCGAATTCGGCATCGAGCCGCGAGCGCCAGTCGGCCTTTAGCTTGTCGACCTCGCCCTCGGTGACCACGCCTTCGGCAATCAGGCGCTTGGAGTAGAGAGTGAGGGTCGAGGGATGGGCCGCAATCCGCTTGTACATCACCGGCTGGGTGAACGCGGGCTCGTCGCCCTCGTTGTGGCCGTAACGGCGATAGCACCACATGTCGATGACGACGGGCTTGTGGAACTTTTGACGGAATTCGGTGGCGACCTTCGCCGCGAACACCACGGCTTCCGGATCGTCGCCGTTCACGTGGAAGATCGGCGCGTCGATCATCTTCGCCACATCCGACGGATAGGGCGAGGAGCGCGAGTAACGCGGATAAGTCGTGAAGCCGATCTGGTTGTTGACGATGAAGTGCACGGAGCCGCCGGTGCGGTAGCCCTTCAGGTCCGACAGGCCGAAGCACTCGGCCACCACGCCCTGGCCGGCGAATGCGGCGTCGCCGTGCATGAGCAGCGGCATCACGGAGATGCGCTGGTCCGGCGGATCACCGTGCTGGTCCTGCTTGGCGCGCACTTTCCCGAGCACCACGGGATCGACGATCTCGAGATGCGAGGGGTTGGCGGTCAGCGACAGATGGATGCGGTTGCCGTCGAACTCGCGGTCCGAGGAGGCGCCGAGGTGATATTTGACGTCGCCGGAGCCTTCGACCGCGTCGGGATTGGCCGAGCCGCCCTTGAACTCGTGGAACAGTGCGCGGTGCGCCTTGCCCATCACCTGGGTCAGCACGTTGAGGCGGCCGCGATGCGGCATGCCGAGCACGACTTCCTTCACGCCGAGATTGCCGCCGCGCTTGATGATCTGCTCGAGCGCGGGAATCAGCGATTCACCGCCGTCGAGGCCGAAGCGCTTGGTGCCGGTGAACTTGGTGTCGCAGAACTTTTCGAAGCCTTCAGCCTCGACCAGCTTCATCAGGATCGCCCGCCGGCCTTCGCGGGTGAACGAGATTTCCTTGTCCGGTCCCTCGATGCGCTCCTGGATCCAGGCCTTCTGCGCGGCGTTGCTGATGTGCATGAACTCGACGCCGAGCGTCTGGCAGTAGGTGCGCTCGCAGATCGCGGTGATCTCGCGCAGCGTGGCGTATTCGAGACCCAGCACGTGATCGAGGAAGATTTTGCGGTCGAAATCGGCTTCGCTGAAGCCGTAGGTGCGTGGGTCGAGCTCTTCGCGGTTGCGCGGGGCTTCGATGCCGAGCGGATCGAGCTTGGCGTGGAAGTGGCCGCGCATGCGGTAGGAGCGAATCAACATCAGGGCGCGGACCGAGTCACGCGTCGCCTGAAGCACGTCAGCGGAGGAGATGTCGGCGCCCTTGGCTTGCGCCTTGGCCGCGATCTTGGCACCGACCGCCTTCTCGACCTCAGCCCAGTTGCCGTCGAGGGCGGAGGTCAGATCGTCCTGCGGGCTCAGCGGCCAGTTGTCGCGTTCCCAGGACGGTCCTTCCGCGTTCTTGCGGACGTCGGCCGGCTGATCGTTGAGGCTCTTGAAGAACTCCTGCCACTCGGCGTCGACCGAGGACGGGTCCTTCTCGTAGCGGGCGTAGATTTCGTCGATGTAGGTGGCGTTGGTGCCCTGCAAAAACGAAGAGAGGGCAAAGGCTGCGTTCGCGTCCTGGCGAGACATACTTGAGTTCCTGGCGATTTCGGTTCGCGCATAACAAACGGCGCTGGCGTCGGGCTCCCCGGCAGAGGCCCGACGCGACTGGCACCATTTACCCTATTTGCTGCGAAACTTCGCCCGGAAAAGCACGAAGAAGTGAATTAGCCTTTCAACTTTTCGGCAAGCGTATGGCCGAGGCGCGCCGGCGACGGAGACACGGTAATTCCGGCCGATTGCATCGCTTCGGTCTTGGAACCGGCATCGCCCTTGCCGCCCGAGATGATCGCGCCGGCATGACCCATGCGGCGGCCGGGAGGTGCGGTGACGCCGGCGATGAAGCCGACCATCGGCTTCTTGCGGCCGCGCTTGGCCTCGTCCTTGAGGAACTGGGCGGCGTCCTCCTCGGCGGAACCGCCGATCTCGCCGATCATGATGATCGATTCGGTCTTGGGATCGGCCAGCAGCATTTCGAGCACGTCGATGAACTCGGTGCCCTTGACCGGGTCGCCGCCGATGCCGACCGCGGTGGTCTGGCCGAGGCCTTCCTGCGAGGTCTGGAACACGGCTTCGTAAGTGAGCGTGCCGGAGCGGGAGACGATGCCGACCGAGCCGGTCTTGAAGATGTTGGCCGGCATGATGCCGATCTTGCACTCGCCGGCGGTCATGACGCCGGGGCAGTTCGGCCCGATCAGGCGCGACTTGGAGCCGGCCAGCGAGCGCTTCACGCGGACCATGTCGACGACCGGAATACCCTCGGTGATGCAGACGATCAGCGGGATCTCGGCGTCGATGGCTTCGCAGATCGCGTCGGCCGCGCCCGGCGGCGGCACGTAGATCACCGACGCATCGGCGCCGGTCTTCTCACGCGCATCGCGCACGGTGTCGAACACCGGCAGGCCCAGATGCGTCGAGCCGCCTTTGCCCGGCGAGGTGCCGCCGACCATCTTGGTGCCATAGGCGATCGCAGCCTCGGAGTGGAAGGTGCCGTTCTTGCCGGTGAAGCCCTGGCAGATGACCTTGGTGTTCTTGTCGATCAGGATGGACATGAGGTCTGCTTTCGCGAAACTAACAGAGTGAGAGGGTCAGTGGATGCGGCGGTAGACGCCAGTGAGCACGTCGGCCCAGCCTTCCGCGTCCGGCGAGAACTGGATCTTCAACGAGTAGGAATTGTCGTCGATGATCTCGTAGACGTGGCGCGCATTGCCGCGGAGCGAGCCGCGCACCAGCGTCAGGGTCTTGCCGACCCACCCGCCGGAAGCGGGCGAGGGCGGCGTGTAGCCGAGCGAGTCGTACCAGAACAATTTGTAGGTCCGGTCGTCACGATCGTAGGTGAAGATGCCATGGGTCGCGAAGACCTGCTTGCCGTCGCGCATCTGCACCGAGTCCTGGATCAGGTAGAACCCGTTGAGATCCATGCGCGCGACGGTGCGCGAGGTCGCCGGGCCGCCTTCGGTCCAGCGCGATGGGAAGACCGTCTCTTCGCCATCCCATTCGCCGGCGAACGCGGCGAGACGCGCGTGCTCTGCAAGCGGAGATGATGCGGCGAGATGGTCCTGGGCCATGGCCTTAGCCTCCCTTGACGGCCTTCACGATCTTCTGCGCGGCGTCGTCGAGATTGTCGGCCGGCACCACGTTCAGGCCGGATTCACGGATGATCTTCTTGCCGAGCTCGACATTGGTGCCTTCGAGGCGAACCACCAGCGGCACGCTGAGGCCGACTTCACGAACCGCAGCCGTGACGCCCTCGGCGATCACGTCGCACTTCATGATGCCGCCGAAGATGTTGACCAGGATGCCCTTCACGTTGGGATCCGCGGTGATGATCTTGAACGCGGCCGCGACCTTCTCCTTGCTGGCGCTGCCGCCGACGTCGAGGAAGTTCGCCGGCGACATGCCGTAGAGCTTGATGATGTCCATCGTCGCCATGGCGAGACCGGCGCCGTTGACCATGCAGCCGATGTTGCCGTCGAGGGTGACGTAGTTGAGGTCGTACTTGGACGCCTCGATCTCCTTGGCGTCTTCCTCGGTCTCGTCGCGCAGCGCGAGCACCTCGGGGTGGCGGAACAGCGCGTTGTCGTCGAACGACACCTTGGCGTCGAGCACGCGGAGCTGGCCCTGCTTGGTCACGACCAGCGGGTTGATCTCCAGCATCGACATATCCTTGGCGACGAAGGCGGCGTAGAGCTGCGCGGTGAGCTTCTCGGCCTGCTTGGCGAGATCACCGGAGAGCTTCAGCGCGTTGGCGACGGTGCGGCCGTGATGGCCCATGATTCCGGTCGCGGGATCCACCGAGAAGGTCACGATCTTCTCAGGCGTGTTGTGCGCGACGTCCTCGATGTTGACGCCGCCTTCGGTCGAGACGACGAAGGAGACGCGCGAGGTCTCGCGGTCGACCAGGATCGAGAGGTAGAACTCCTTGTCGATGTCGGAGCCGTCCTCGATGTAGAGGCGGTTGACCTGCTTGCCGGCGGGGCCGGTCTGCACGGTCACCAGCGTCGCGCCCAGCATCTGCTTGGCGAACTCGGAAACTTCAGAGGCCGACTTGGCGATCCGGACGCCGCCCTTGTCGCCGGCTGAGGCTTCCTTGAACTTGCCCTTGCCGCGGCCACCGGCATGGATCTGGCTCTTCACGACATAGACCGGACCGGGCAGCGCCTTGGCGGCTGCTTCCGCGTCGGCGGCCTTGAGAACCGGGACGCCCTTGGAGATCGGCACGCCGAACTCACCCAGCAGCGCTTTGGCCTGATATTCATGGATATTCATATGGTCGCTCCCTGAACCCGCGGGCGGTGACCCCATGGGCCCACCTCAGTCTTGTGGCTGGCATACCATATACCACAGGAACTGCAACCCGGATTCTTTGACTTCGAGATCTCTGGACTGCCGAACCGAAGGCCCGCCCGGTCAGCCGGGCCCCGGAAGTGAAACCGCCGAAGACCGGGTTTCGGTCTTCGGCGGGATTGTTTGGGCCTTAGCGGCCGAGAAGATCGGGTGCGATCTTCTTGCAGGCATCGACCAGGCCCTGCACCGCGCCGACCGACTTGTCGAAGGCCTCGCGGTCCTTGCCGGCGAGCTCGATCTCGACGACGCGCTCGACGCCCTTGGAGCCGATCACGACGGGTACGCCGACATACATGTCCTTCACGCCGTATTCGCCGTTGAGGTAGGCGGCCGAAGGCAGCACGCGCTTCTTGTCGCGCAGATAGCTCTCAGCCATCGCGATCGCCGAGGCGGCGGGGGCGTAGAAGGCCGAGCCGGTCTTGAGCAGGTTGACGATCTCGGCGCCGCCGTTGCGGGTGCGGTCGACGATCTCGTCGAGGCGCGCCTGCGAGGTCCAGCCCATCTTGACGAGGTCGGGCAGCGGGATGCCGGCGACGGTGGAGTACTTCACCAGCGGCACCATGGTGTCGCCATGGCCGCCGAGCACGAAGGCGGTGACGTCCTCGACCGAGACGTTGAACTCGTCGGCCAGGAAGTAGCGGAAGCGCGCGGAGTCGAGCACGCCGGCCATGCCGACGACCTTCTTGTGCGGCAGGCCCGAGGCCTTCTGCAGCGCCCAGACCATCGCGTCGAGCGGGTTGGTGATGCAGATGACGAAGGCGTCGGGGGCATACTTCTTGATGCCGGCGCCGACCTGCTCCATGACCTTGAGGTTGATGGACAGGAGGTCGTCGCGGCTCATGCCGGGCTTGCGCGGCACGCCGGCGGTGACGATGCAGACCTTGGCGTTGTCGAGCGCTTCGTAGGAGTTGGCACCGGTGTAGTGCGCGTCGAAGCCGTCGACCGGCGAGGACTGCGCGATGTCGAGCGCCTTGCCCTGCGGCACGCCTTCGGCGATGTCGAACATCACCACGTCGCCCAGTTCTTTCAGGCCGATGAGATGAGCCAGCGTTCCGCCGATCTGACCGGAGCCAATCAAAGCAATCTTGTCGCGCGCCATGTGAACCTGTCCTTTAGACACGTAAGGAGGGGAAAACTGAGACGGGTGGTTATCCCTTTCGCCTCCCCCGTTCAAGTCGCTGGATGCCCATTTGTCGGGCTTGGCGCATATACAAGCGCAACCCCGTCATTCCGAGGCGCGACGAAAGTCGCGAGCCCGCAATCCATCAGGCGGCAGAGTCTGTGGCGCGATGGATTCCGGGCTCGTCGCTTCGCGACGCCCCGGAATGACAGCGCTGGCAAATAGGACTTAAGTCTCCACCAGCCCCTTGGTGGAGCCGCTGGCGGTGGAATCCTTGCGGCCGTGGGCCAGCGCCAGATAGGATTCCGAGCTCATCTCGATCAGGCGCGAGGCGGTCCGCTTGAACTCCATGGCCTCGTTGCCCTCGTGGGCGAGGTAGAGCGAGATCGGGTTGGCGTCCGCCGAGGCCATCAGCTTCACGGCATTGTCATAGAGCGTATCGATCAGCGTGATGAAACGCTTGGCGGCGTTGCGCTGGGAGAAGTCCATCACTGGAATATGGTCGACCAGGATGGTGTGATAGTCGTGCGCGAGCCTCAGATAATCGGACGCCCCGAGCGGCTTCTCGCAGAGATCGGCGAACGAGAACCGCGCCACGCCGTGCGCCGAGCACGGCACGTGCAAGGTGCGGCCCTTGATCGAGATGTCGCGCGACTTGCATTTGGCGTTGCCGGTCATCTTCGCCCAGGCGCGGTCGAGCGCGGCGTCCGCATCGCCATCCGCCGGCGTCAGCCACATCGGCACACCCTGAAGCTTCTCCAGGCGGAAGTCGGTGCGCGCGTCGAGCCGCGCCACGTCCATGTGGTCGGTGATCTGCTTGATGAAGGGTAGGAACAGCGACCGGTTCAGGCCACCTTTGTAGAGATCGTCAGGCGCGACGTTGGAGGTCGCGACCACCACGGTGCCGAGCTCGAACAGCTTTGCGAACAGGCGGCCCAGGATCATCGCATCGGCGATGTCGGTGACGTGGAATTCGTCGAAGCAGAGCAGCCAGCTCTCCTCGAAGATCGCCGTCGCGGTCAGTGCGATGACGTCGCCGTCGGCGATCTCGCCGCGCGCGATGCTCTGGCGATAGTCGTAGATGCGCTCATGCGCTTCGGCCATGAACTCGTGGAAATGCGCGCGGCGCTTGTGTTCGACACTCGCGTGCTGGAAGAACAAGTCCATCAACATGGTCTTGCCGCGGCCGACCTCGCCATGGATGTAGAGCCCGCGCGGCGCCTCGTCCTTGTCGCTGCTGAACAGGCGGCTGAGCAGGCCCTGCTTGCGCTGCGGCTTGTAATTCGCGAGCCGCTGGTCGAGCGCGGCATAGGCTTCGGCGACCTCGGCCTGCGCAGCATCGGGCTCAATCGCGCCTGACGCGATCTGGGCCTGGTATGCCTCGCGGAATGAGGAGTTTGGGGTGGAGAGCATGGCTCTTTACCGCCAGAGATGGGCGGAAATTGCAAGCCGTGAATTGGTGGACGGGGTATGCGGTTTCATGTCGGACGTGGAACGCTGCTGCGCAGAGCCGGGACCCACTGTTTCGTTCATTGCTGGGAGCTATGGGCCCCGGCTCAGCAGTGCACCACTACGTGGCGCACTGCGTCCAGGGTACGAGAGCAGTGCTACTCACACAGCTCGTAAGCGTCCTCGACCACATACGGTCCGCCACCGGTCGATGCGCGCGACGAGAACAAGACAAAGCGTTCGGCCATGAAGGCCTTGCTCGGGAAGTAGCCGCGGATCGAGAGATAGTCGGCGACGTCGCGGTCGGTGGCGTCATGCAAACGAGCCAGCGTGACGTGCGGGATGAACTTGCGTCCCTCGGGATCGAGACCGATCCGCTGCATCATGCGTTCGAGCTCGGCCTGCAATTCCATCAGCGGCTTGCTCGGCGCGATGGTGGCGACCACCGCGCGCGGCTTGCGGCCGCCAAAACTGGTCAGGCCCTGCACCTTCACCTCGAACGGCTTTCGGTCGACGCGAAACAGCATCGAGGCGATCTCGTTGGCGGAGGCGCCGTCGATATCGCCGATGAAGCGCAAGGTGACGTGATAATTTTCGGGATCGATCCACCGGGCGCCGGGAAGGCCGCCCCTGAGATTGGAAAGCGACTGGCCGATCTCGGCCGGAATTTCCAGACCAGTGAACAAACGCGGCATCGTTCAGCCTCCCGATGCTTGGGTACGACCCTCGAGGCGAGGACCATATCCAAATTAGAGCCGGCGACGAATCAACCGGTACCCTGATTCCTATCGCAGTTGTGTGACTCTGCGAAGCATGCCGCGCCTCACCCCGGTAAAACCCTGGGAATTAGGGTTAGCGCTGCCTGTTTTTCAACGCTGCTGCTCGTGGATCGTGCCAACGAATGCCTCCACAGTGGGCATGATCCTGCCGACGATGATGTCGACGCCGGCCGCTGTCGGATGAATGCCGTCGGCCTGGTTGAGCTTGGCGTCGGCCGCGACGCCCTCGAGGAAGAACGGATAGAGCGGCACGTCGAACGTCTTCGCAAGATCCGGATAAATCGAATTGAAGCGCGCAGCATATTCGGCGCCGTAATTCGGCGGCGCCAGCATGCCGCACAGCATCACCGGGATCTTGCGCGCCTTCAGACGCGCGACGATGTCGGTCAGCGCTTTGCGCGTCAAGTCGGGATCGATGCCGCGCAGCGCGTCGTTGGCGCCGAGCTCGACGATCACGCCATCGGTTCCATCGGGCACCGACCAGTCGAGCCGGTCGCGGCCGCCGGAAGAGGTGTCGCCGGACACCCCCGCATTGGTCATGTCGACGGCTATGCCTTTGGCTTGCAAGGCTTTTTGAAGTTTAATGGGGAATGCCTCCTGGCCCGGGAGACCGAGGCCGGCGCTCAAGGAATCGCCGAGAACGACAAGCTTGACCGGCTTTGTCGCCTCCGCCCAGGCCGGGTTCGCCATCGTCATCAAAGCGAGCATCAACACGGCTATGTGCATGAAGAATCCGCAACGCCTCTCGACCGCGCGTGCGGAGTTGCCATATGACCGGACCATGGACACTCGCATCGATACCTCTTCGCTCGCCGACACCTCGTCGGACACCATCGCCATCTCCAACGTCAATCTTTCTTTGGGTACGGGCGCGGCGCGCGTTCACATTCTCAAGGATATCAGCCTGCGGGTCGGCCGTAGCGAGACGATCGGCCTGATCGGCCCGTCAGGCTCGGGCAAATCCACGCTGCTGATGGTGATGGCGGGGTTGGAGCGTCCTGATAGCGGAGAGGTGGTGGTGAACGGCACGCCTTTCAATGCCCTCGACGAGGACGCGCTGGCCCGCTTCCGCGGCCGCCAGGTCGGCATCGTGTTCCAGTCCTTCCATCTGATCCCGACCATGACGGCGCTGGAGAACGTCGCCGTGCCGCTCGAGCTCGCCGGCAATCCCGATGCCGCCAAGCGCGCGGCGCAGGAGCTGCAATCGGTCGGGCTCGGTGACCGCCTGCATCACTATCCGACGCAGCTGTCCGGCGGCGAGCAGCAGCGCGTCGCGCTCGCCCGTGCGCTGGCGCCCGATCCGGCCATCCTCGTCGCCGACGAGCCGACCGGCAATCTCGACGAAGCCACCGGCAAGCAGATCGTCGATCTCTTGTTCAGCAAGCATGCCGAGCGCGGCATGACGCTGGTGCTGGTCACGCACGATTCCTCGCTGGCGCATCGCTGCGATCGCGTGATCCGCCTGCGCTCCGGCCGCATCGACACGCAGACTGCGCCGGCATGAGTGCTGTGGCCGAACCGTTCGCAAAGCCGAGCGCCGTCGCGCTGTCGCTGCGCTACGCATTGCGCGAATTGCGCGGGGGCCTGCGCGGCTTCTACGTCTTCATCGCCTGCATCGCGCTCGGCGTGATGGCGATTGCCGGAGTCGGCTCGGTGTCGGCGAGTCTTTCCGACGGTCTCGCCCGCGAAGGCCGCACGCTGCTCGGCGGCGACGTCTCCTTCGTGCTGTTCCAGCGCGAGGCCAAGCCCGAAGAGGTCAGCTTCCTGCGCTCGCGCGGCACTGTCTCGACCGCCGCGACGTTGCGCGGCATGGCGCGCTCGGCCGAGGGCAAGCTGGCGCTGGTCGAGATGAAGGCGGTCGACGACGCCTATCCGATGCTCGGACAGCTGACGCTGGCGCCGCCTCTGCCGATGTCCGATCTCGTCGCAGAACGCGATGGCGCGTTCGGCGCGGCCGCCGATCCGACGCTTCTTGCACGTCTTTCCCTCAAGACCGGCGACCGCGTCACCATTGGCTCGGCGACATTCCAGATCCGCGCGACTGTCGAGGCCGAGCCGGACAAGCTCGCCGGCGGCATCGGTTTTGGCCCGCGCTTTTTGATCAGCGAGGCGGGCCTGCGCGCCACCGGCCTGATCCAGCCCGGCAGCCTGGTACGCTGGGTCTACCGGGTGAAGCTCCCCGATGGCGCCAACAGCGAGCGCGCCACCGAAACCTTCATCAATGATGCGCGCAACGCTGCGCCGCAGGCCGGCTGGGAGATCCGCAGCCGCTCCAATGCCTCGCCGCAGCTCGAGCGCAATATCAACCGCTTCACACAGTTCCTGACGCTGGTCGGCCTTGCCGCACTGCTGGTCGGCGGCGTCGGCGTCGCCAACGCCGTGAAGAGCCATATCGACCGCAAGCTCGAAGTGATCGCCGCCTTCAAGGCGGTCGGCGCCACCGGCCGCGACGTGTTCGGCATTTACCTGGCGCAGGTTCTCCTGCTTGCCGCGATCGGCTCGGTGATCGGCCTTGCCCTCGGCGCCGCGATGCCGTTCGCGATCGTCGGCCTGTTCGGAAAATTGCTGCCGCTGCCGGTGGTGCCGGCCGTGCATGCCGACGAGCTCGCGCTGTCCTTCGTTTATGGCCTGCTCACCGCGCTCGCCTTCGGCCTGTGGCCGCTCGGGCGAGCGCACGACGTGCCGGTCGCCGCGCTGTTCCGCGACACCATCAGCTCCGAATGGCACCGGCCACGCGCGAGCTATCTCGTGTTCATGGGCGTCGTGATCGCCCTGCTCGTTGCGGTCGTGATCGGGCTTTCGTTCGACAAACGCATCGCCGCGGTGTTCGTCGCGTCCTCCGTCGTCGTGTTCGCCCTGCTACGCGGCATCGCCGCGCTGCTGATGGGTATCGCGCGGCACCTGCCGCGGACGCGGCTGCCGATGCTGCGGCTGGCGATCGCCAACATCCACCGGCCCGGCGCGCTGACGCCCTCGGTCGTGCTGTCGCTCGGTCTCGGGCTCGCCGTGCTCGTCACCATCACCCAGATCGACGGCAATCTGCGCCGGCAGTTCCTGGCAGCGCTCCCGGATCGTGCACCCTCGTTCTTCTTCATCGACATCCCGAGCACGCAGGCCGAGCAGTTCGACGATTATCTGCGGCAGATCGCGCCCGGCGCGAAGGTCGAGGACGTACCGATGCTGCGCGGCCGCATCGTCGCCGCCCGCGGCGTGCGCGCCGAGGACCTCAAGCCCAGCACGGATTCGGAATGGGTCCTGCAAAGCGACCGCGGCCTGACCTATACCGCCGAGCTGCCGAAGGGCTCCAAGGTGGTCGAGGGCGAATGGTGGGGCCCCGACTATTCCGGCCCGCTGCTGGTCTCGATGGAGAAGAAGATCGCCGACGGGCTCGACCTCAAGCTCGGCGACGAGATCGTGGTCAACGTGCTCGGCCGCGACATTCCGGCCAAGATCGGCAATCTGCGCACCATCGACTGGCAGGGGATGGGCATCAATTTCGTGCTGGTGTTCTCGCCGAACGCCTTCAAGGGCGCACCCCACACCCACATCGCGACGCTGACCGAATCCGGCGGCGATGCGACCGGTGACGGCAAGATCATCAAGCAGGTTGCGGATGCCTATCCGATGGTGACCAGCGTGCGCGTGCGCGAGGTGATGGAGACGGTCGGCTCGGTCGTGACCAACCTGGCGCTGGCGATCCGCGGCGCCAGCGCGGTGACGCTGATCTCGGCGATCCTGGTGCTGGGCGGGGCGCTGGCCGCCGGCCACCGCCACCGGGTCTATGATGCGGTAATCCTGAAGACGCTGGGCGCAACCCGGCTGCGGCTGCTCGGCGCCTATGCCCTCGAATACCTCCTGATCGGGCTCGCCACCGCGGTGTTCGGCGTGATCGCGGGCAGCATCGCGGCCTGGATGATCGTGACACGGCTGATGACGCTGAGTTTCGTCTGGCAGGCCGGCAGCGCCGCCGGCGTGGTCGCGGCCGCACTGGTCGTCACCGTGGGGCTCGGGCTCGCCGGCACTCTGCTGGCGTTGAACAAAAAGCCCGCTACGGTGTTGCGGAATTTGTGACAAAATGTAGCGGGATGCCGCGCGGTAGCGGAATCGCACGATTCCTGCGATTAACCACGTCCGCTCGCCAGGATTGTGCCCGAGGGCGACATTCAGCCGCGCGTGGACGGTTGCAGCGAATGTGTTAGTTTCCCACATATCGAATGGGTTCGGAGCCCCCGATTGTTAGCCAAATTTAATGTCGGCAGACATCGGTATCCGGATAGAACTTGACGAACCGGCGGCGTGGCGACCCTCATGCCGGACCGGCCAACCAACGGGAATTCGACCATGTCGGACCTAGACCGTAACTACGCTTCTCCTTTCGGCAGGGCCGCCGGGCGTGTTGACGCCGCGACGGTCGACGCCGGCCTGCGCGCCTACATGCTGCGCATCTACAATTACATGAGCATTGGCCTTGCCATCACCGGCCTGGCCGCGCTCGGTGTCTACCTGGCTGCCGTGACTGACGTCCCGACCGCGGACGCCGTCCGCGTCGGCAAGCTGTTCCTGACGCCGTTCGGCTACGCGATGTTCGTCAGCCCCCTGAAGTGGCTGTTCATGCTCGCGCCGCTCGCGATGGTGTTCGTGATCTCGGCGGGCATCAACCGTCTCGCTCCCTCGACCGCCCAGATCCTGTTCTGGGTGTTCTCGGCGCTGATGGGCATCTCGCTGTCGTCGATCTTCCTGGTGTTCACCCACACCTCGATCGTGCGGGTGTTCTTCATCACCGCGGCGACTTTCGGTGCACTGAGCCTCTACGGCTACACCACCAAGCGTGACCTGACCGGCATGGGCTCGTTCCTGTTCATGGGCCTGATCGGCATCATCATCGCGAGCCTGGTGAACCTGTTCCTGGCGAGCTCGATGCTGCAGTTCATCGTGTCGGTGGTCGGCGTGCTGGTGTTCGCCGGCCTCACCGCCTGGGACACCCAGCGCCTGAAGAACGACTACATCTACGGCTACGCTTCGGCCGGCGGTGACATCGCAGAGCGTGCGGCCATTACCGGCGCCCTGTCGCTGTACCTGAACTTCATCAACCTGTTCACGCTGCTGCTGCAGCTCCTCGGCCAGCGCGACTAAGCGCCAGACGAGAGAACGGACACGAACCCCGGCCGAGAGGCCGGGGTTTTTGTTTGGGGCCCCGGTAGCTCTCCTCGTCATTGCGAGGAGCCCTTGCGACGAAGCAATCCGGAGGCCCTCCGCGGATGCATTTCTGGATTGCTTCGCTACGCTCGCAATGACGACCGGGAGACGGTGGCGGCCCCCTTCCAGCAACCGGGCGAAGCCTCTAGTCTGAGGCCATGTCCGCACCCGATATCAGGCCCACGACCGAGGCCGACCTTCCCGCCATCACCGCCATCTACCAGCAGGCCGTTCGCGAGGGCACTGCGACGTTCGAGCTGGATCCGCCTGACCTAGCCGAGATGACCCGCCGTTACCGCACGCTGGTCGACGGCGGCTATCCCTATTTCGTCGCCATCCTCGACGGCAGCGTCGCCGGCTATGCCTATGCCGGTGCCTACCGGCCACGGCCGGCCTATCGCTTCACGGTCGAGAACTCGATCTACCTCGATCCGAGTTTCCACCGCCGCGGCATCGGCTCGCTGCTGCTGGAGCGGCTGATCACCGAATGCGAGGCGCGCGGCTTCCGCCAGATGATCGCCGTGATCGGCGATTCCGCCAATGCCGGCTCGATCGGCGTGCACACCAGGGGCGGCTTCAAGATGATCGGCACCCACCCCAATGTCGGGCTGAAGTTCGGTCGCTGGCTCGACACGGTGATGATGCAGCGCGACCTCGGCGAGGGCGCGAAGACGGTGCCGGGGAAGTAGGGCCTCGCCACGGCACCGCTCGTAGGGTGGGCAAAGCGAAGCGTGCCCACCATCAGGGCGATTACGGAAAGGTCGTGGGCACGGCGCTTTGCGCCTTTGCCCACCCTACGGCACCGTTCGTGCGGTTAGACCACCGCCAATTTCCGGTCGATCACCAGCAGCACGCGCTCGAGCTCATGGCCGCGGCGCAGGATCAGGCCGGTCGCCGAGATCACGCTGTACATGCCCTGCTTGCGCGCGAGGCGCGGGTCCTTCTCGATGCGGTAGATCGGCACTTCCGAGGCGCGGCGATAGACCGAGAACACGGCGCGGTCCTTCAGGAAGTCGATGGCATAGTCGCGCCACTCGCCGTCGGCGACCATGCGGCCATAGAGATTGAGAATGCGGTGCAGCTCGAGCCGGTTGAACGTCACCCGGTTCGGCTGCGCGTTCGCCGCGACGGGCCGCGCCGCCGCGCGCTGCTCGCTCGGATCGGCATCCTCCGACGTCAGACTCATGGGAGCGCTCCTCATCGCACAGCATGATCGCGCCCGCGAAACCGTCCCAGGGTACCGCGGATCATGACAGTCACATGATCGCGCCAACCGCTCCTCGCCGCAAGGGCTCTTGCAGGAATCCGGGACAGGGCTCTGGGCTCAACCCGCCTGATCGGGTGCGAATTGGACCACACGCAAAAGTGGAACTCTGTCGCGGCAAACCGTCACGGGATCGTTAGCAGGAATCATACTGTCGCCGCTTTTCCGCCCAGTGCCCGCCGCCCTGCATTGCGAAAAGATTCGTGTGCGTTGGCCCGGTCCTTTCGGTTCCGGATTCCCCAGCCCCCCGGGGTCGAACAGGATCGGGTCTGTACGCGCGACAAGGAGGGCCAACGCAAGTTGGTCCTTTTTTGTTTGTGTCGGATTGTTTCTGACGCGCTGTCATTCCGGGGCGCGCCGCTTGGCGCCAGCCCGGAATCCATTTCTCAGCTCGGATTGTGGATCGATGGATTCCGGGCTCGCGCTTCGCGCGCCCCGGAATGACGGGAGACCAGATCTCCTGAGACGATCTCGCGCATACTCTCGCTCTCCACATGAAGAGTTAGAGCGAGTGCGACGCTAGAGAGAAATTCGAATCAATGCAGCGACGTGTACGCTGCGCCCAGCATCGGACCGGGCTTGTCGCGGCTGCCGTCCTGGACATAGACCACCGCGCCGTCGACGCCGTCGCGCGTGAGGTTCTCGAGCGGCACGGTCCAGCTTTCCGGACGGCCAGTCCAGTCGCCGACCTTGAGCAAATTGCGCACCACGTTGTGATAGGTGATCTGCTGTCCGCGATTTTCGCCACGGCTGATCGAGATCGGCACCGATTTGGCGACCGAGCAGATCCAGACCTCGCCATGCGAGACCGCCGGCTCCTTGCTCGCGGCCACCGACACGTTGATCTGCTTGCCCGAGAGCGACATCGTCACCGGCACGCTCATCACGCCACTGCTCTTGTCGGTCTTGCCGATCGCATTCTCGATGCCGGCACGATCGCTGCCGATGACATGCGCCGAGCCATTGACCACGACCTGCGGCGTGTAGACCTCGCGGTCGCCGCGCATGCGCGAATAGGCGCGCTGCCGCGCCGAGAAACGCGAATCCGCCAGCGTGTCCTTCCAGCCGAGATAGTCCCAATAATCGATCGGCATGCTCAGCGCGATGATCGAGGGATCGCTGGAGAGATCGCCGATGATCTTGTCGGCGGGCGGGCAGGACGAGCAGCCCTGCGAGGTAAACAATTCGACAACGGCGCGCGGATCGGCGTGGGCGGGACGGATGATGGCGGCGATGGCGCAGATGCTGAGCGCTCCCGACCAGAGTGCACCGGACCAGCGCGAAACCAGATTAGAAGCCGTCATTGTCGTCATGTCGAACGTCACACATCGTCAGTCGTTGGGGGGAAGCTTATCGCCTGATGGTCACCGTAATCTTACGGGGCGCGGCATGTTCAACCGTCCTGGGCGGGATTTCCGCCGGGCGGGCCCATCTGAAGCATGCCGCAAACGCGCGAAGGCGGCCTTGTGATAGGCCGCCTTCGTTTAACCTTCTACTCACGTCGCAGTGAGCCACCGTTCACAAATTCGCGCTTAGGCCGCGAGCTTGCGCAGCACGTAGTGCAGGATGCCGCCGTTCCGGTAGTAGTCGAGCTCGTCCAGCGTATCGATGCGGCAGAGCAGCGAAACGCGCTGCAGCGAGCCGTCACCGGAGACGATCTCCGCGGTCAGCTTCTGGCGCGGCTTGAGGTCGCCGACGAGGCCACGCAGCGTGACCTTCTCGTCGCCTTTCAGGCCCAGCGACTGCCACGAGGTGCCTTCCTCGAAGGTCAGCGGCAGCACGCCCATGCCGACCAGGTTGGAGCGATGGATGCGCTCGAAGCTCTGGCAGATCACGGCGCGAACGCCGAGCAGACGCGTGCCCTTCGCAGCCCAGTCGCGCGAGGAGCCGTTGCCGTATTCGGCGCCGGCGAACACGACGAGCGGCACCTGCTCCTGCTGATACTTCATCGCGGCGTCGTAGATCGACATCTGCTCGCCGTCGGGCCAGTGCTTGGTCAGGCCGCCCTCGGGGATGTTTCCATCCGCGCCCTTGAGCATGAAGTTCTTGATGCGGATGTTGGCGAAGGTGCCGCGCATCATCACTTCATGGTTGCCGCGGCGCGTGCCGTACTGGTTGAAGTCGGCGGGGCGCACCTGGTGCTCGCTGAGATATTTGCCGGCGGGCGAGGTCAGCTTGATCGAACCGGCCGGCGAGATGTGGTCGGTGGTGATCTTGTCGCCGAACATCGCGAGGATGCGCGCCTCGACGATGTCGGTGACCGGCTCCGGCTCCTTCTTCATGCCATCGAAGTAGGGCGGGTTCTGCACGTAGGTCGAAGACATGTTCCAGCGATAGGTCTCGCTCTCGACAGTCTTGATCTTGCGCCAGTTGGTGTCGCCCTTGAACACGTCGGCATACTTCTTCTTGAAGATCGACGCGGTCACGAACTTCTTCATGAAAGCGTTGATCTCCTTCGTCGTCGGCCAGATGTCCTTGAGGTACACCGGCTTGCCGTCCTTGCCTTCGCCGAGCGGCTCGACGGCGAGGTTCTTGGTGACGCTGCCCGCGAGCGCATGCGCGACGACCAGCGGCGGCGAGGCGAGATAGTTCGCCTGCACGTCCGGCGAGACGCGGCCTTCGAAGTTGCGGTTACCGGAGAGCACGGCCGCGGCGACGATGCCGTTCTCGTTGATCGACTTCGAGATCTCCTCCGGCAGCGGACCGGAATTGCCGATGCAGGTGGTGCAGCCAAAGCCGACGAGATTAAAGCCGACCTTGTCGAGATCGGCCTGCAGACCGGAATCGGCGAGATAGCCCGCGACCACCTGGCTGCCCGGGGCGAGCGAGGTCTTCACCCACGGCTTGGCCTTGAGGCCCTTGGCGGCAGCGTTGCGAGCCAGGAGGCCTGCGCCGATCAGCACGCTCGGATTCGAGGTGTTGGTGCAGGAGGTGATGGCGGCGATGACGACGTCGCCATGACCGATCTCGTACTTCTTGCCTTCGACGGCGAAGCGCTTGTTGGGCTCCTCGGCTTTCTTGTACTCGGTGCCGAGTGCGAGCGAGAAACCTTCGGCGACCGACGGCAGCGCGATGCGGCCTTCGGGACGCTTCGGGCCGGCCATCGACGGCACGACGTCGGCGAGGTCGAGCGTCAGCGTTTCCGTGAACACCGGATCAGGCGACTTGGCGGTGCGGAACAGGCCCTGCGCCTTGGCATAGGCTTGCACCAGCGCGACACGCGCCGGCGCGCGGCCCGAGGTCTTGAGGTAATCGATCGCAGCGGCGTCGACCGGGAAGAAGCCGCAGGTCGCGCCGTATTCGGGCGCCATGTTGGCGATCGTCGCCTTGTCGGCGACGGAGAGATTGTCGAGGCCCGGGCCGAAGAATTCGACGAACTTGCCGACCACGCCGAGCTTGCGCAGCATCTGCGTCACGGTCAGCACGAGGTCGGTCGCGGTGACGCCTTCCTTCATCGCGCCCTTCAGCTTGAAGCCGACGACGTTGGGCAGCAGCATCGACAGCGGCTGGCCGAGCATGCAGGCTTCCGCCTCGATGCCGCCGACGCCCCAGCCGAGAACGGCGAGACCGTTGACCATGGTGGTGTGGGAGTCGGTGCCGACCAGCGAGTCAGGATAGGCGACCTCGAAGGTGCCGGTCTTCTTGCCGACCGTCATCTTCTCCTTCTTGGTCCAGACCGTCTGGGAGAGATATTCGAGATTGACCTGGTGGCAGATGCCGGTGCCGGGCGGCACGACGGAGAAGTTCGAGAATGCCTTCTGGCCCCACTTCAGGAACTCGTAGCGCTCCTGGTTCTGCTTGTACTCTTCAGTGACGTTCTTGGCGAAGGCCTTGTTGTCGCCGAAGAAGTTCACGATCACGGAGTGGTCGATGACGAGATCGACCGGCACCAGCGGGTTGATCTTCTCGGCATCGCCGCCGAGCTTCTGCATCGCGTTGCGCATCGCGGCGAGGTCGACGACGGCCGGAACGCCGGTGAAGTCCTGCATCAGCACGCGGGCCGGGCGGAAGGCGATCTCATGCTCCAACGACTTCTTGCGCAGCCACTTCGACACCGCGACGACGTCTTCCTTCTTGACCGAGCGGCCGTCCTCGTTGCGCAGGAGGTTCTCGAGCAGGACCTTCATCGAATAGGGAAGTTTCGAAATTCCCTTCAGACCATTCTTCTCGGCCGTGGGCAGGCTGTAATAGACATAGGTCTTGGCGCCGACCTTGAGGGTCTTTTTGCATTTGAAGCTGTCGAGCGAGGTCATGTAGGAAATCCCAATTGTTAGTTATACCCGGCAGGGTATTTTAACACCGTCAGCATAGCAGGCTGGGTCGCTTGCAGGGGCAGGTTGAGTTGCTGCATCAAGTAGTTCCGGGCTTATAGAAGCTTTCTAACCGCGCCGCCACAGCCACAATCGAACCCAGCAAGTCGCGAGCCAAAAATTCTGATGCGCTACCCCAAGTTTTCCTGAGGCCCAGCGTTTGGACGGGTTGATACCAGGCAAGATGCAGCTGTCCGGGCGAGGGGTCACCTGCGTGCGCGGCGGCCGCGAGGTGTTCGCCGGGCTCGATTTCGAGGCCGTCGCCGGCGAGGCCGTGGCGGTGGTCGGCCGCAACGGCTCGGGCAAGACCTCGCTGCTGCGGCTGATCGCCGGCCTGCTCGTTCCGGCTGGCGGCACGATCATACTCGACGGGGGCGACGCCGACATGACGCTGCCCGAGCAGTGTCACTATCTCGGCCATCGCGACGCCCTGAAGCCGGCGCTGAGCGTGGCTGAAAATCTGGCATTCTGGGCTGATTTCCTGGGCGGCGAGCGCCGCGACGCGGCTGAAAGCCTCGCCATTGTCGGCCTCGACCACGCCGCCCATCTGCCCGCAGCCTTCCTGTCCGCGGGCCAGCGCCGCCGGCTGTCGCTGGCCCGGCTGCTGACGCTGCGACGGCCAATCTGGCTGCTGGACGAGCCGACCAATGCGCTGGATGTCGCCGGCCAGGAGATGTTCGGCGGCCTGATGCGAGAGCATCTGGGGCGCGGCGGGATGATCGTCGCGGCGACCCACGCGCCGCTGGGGATCGAGGCGCGGGAGCTGCGGATCGGGGGGACGGCGTGAGGCGGCCTGACCCTCAGCTTTCCAAGCGGCCGGGCGCCGCTCTCTCCGTTCCCTCCCCCCTTGCAGGGGAGGGTCAGGAAGAGGGGTGCCGCACCGCACAGCCTCTCGGTTCTGGCGTTGGGGAGGCGAGCGCATTGCTGTTTGCAATCCGCCCCTCAAAGGCATCTCGCCCGAGGCTACCCCTCTCCCCCTCCCTCCCCCGCAAGGGGGGAGGGAGCGCGGTTTGCCTGGGGCGCGAGCCGGGCTCCCATGGCCGCCGCACCGCCGGAGCCACCCCATGACCGCCCTCGCCGCCCTGATCCGCCGGGACATCAGGATCGCGCTCCGCGTCGGCGGCGGGGCGCTGATCGGCGTGCTGTTCTTCCTGACCGTCGTCGTCCTGATGCCGTTCGCGGTGGGACCCGATCTGGCGCTGTTGTCGCGGCTCGGACCTGCCATCCTGTGGCTTGGCGCACTGCTGGCGAGCCTTTTGACGCTCGACCGGCTGTTCATGGCCGACCATGAGGATGGCTCGCTCGACCTGATCACGATGAGCCGGACCCCGCTGGAACTCGCCTGCGCGGCCAAGGCGCTGGCGCATTGGCTGGCGGCGGGGCTGCCGCTGATTGTCGCAACCCCCGTGCTGGGCCTGCTGCTCAACCTCGACATGGTCGCAACCGGAGCCGTGGCACTGACGCTCTTGGCCGGCACCCCGGCGCTGACCTTCACCGGCATGATCGGCGCGGCGCTGGCGGTGACGCTGCACCGAGGCGGGCTCCTGATGGCGGTGCTGGTGCTGCCGCTGTCGATTCCCGTGCTGATTTTCGGCGTTGCGGCCTCGCAGGCTGCGATCGTCGGCCCCATGACCTTCGGCGCGCCGTTCTCGATCCTGTGCGCGCTGTCGCTGGTCAGCCTCGTGATCGGCCCGTTCGCGGCCGCTGCAAGCCTGCGGCATGGGCTCGACTGACCATGGCTCGGCCGGCCTTGACCCCGATCAACTTTCGGTACGCACTTTTATGCTGATTGCGTGAGCGCCGACCTGTGATTAATCAGAAGACCATGACGCTGATCGACCTTGCCAATCCGACACGGTTCCTCGCGCTGACGGCGCGGCTGCTGCCGTGGCTCGCGGGTGCAACCGTCATCCTGCTCGCGATCGGTCTCTATCAATCGGCGCTTGCACCCGACGATTATCAGCAGGGTGCGACCGTCAAGATCATGTTCATCCACGTTCCCAATGCGTGGCTGTCGATGTTCGTGTGGGGCGTGATGAGCATTGCCTCGCTGGGCACGCTGGTGTGGCGGCATCCGCTTGCCGACGTCGCCGCGAAGGCGGCAGCGCCGATCGGCGCCAGCTTCACCTTCCTCGCGCTGCTCACGGGCTCGCTGTGGGGCCGGCCGATGTGGGGCACTTATTGGGAATGGGACGCGCGACTGACCTCGGTGCTGATCCTGTTCCTGATGTATCTCGGCCTGATGGCGCTGTGGCGCGCGGTTGACGATCCCTCGCGCGCGGCGCGTGCCGCGGCCGTGCTGACGCTGGTCGGCGCGATCAATCTGCCGATCATCAAGTTCTCGGTCGACTGGTGGAACACGCTGCACCAGCCGGCCTCGGTGATGCGCATGGGCGGCTCGACGCTCGACAAATCCTTCCTGGTCCCGTTGCTGGTGATGGCGGTCGCGTTCACGCTGCTGTTCGTCACGCTGCATCTGGCTGCGATGCGTAACGAGATTTTGCGCCGGCGCGTCCGCTCGCTGCAGATGATGCAGGCGAGCCGCATCGCGTTTTCGAGCGAGTTAAGCCCCGGTTCGCGTGAGGAAAACGCGTCAAAAGGGGCTGCCTGATCATGTCGCTCGGCCCCTACGCGTCTTTCATCGTGACGTCCTATGCGGCAGCCGCCCTCGTGGTCGCGATCTTGGTCGGCTGGATCGTGCTCGACTATCGCAGCCAGACCGAACGGCTACGCGAGCTTGACCGCAGCGGCGTCACCCGCCGCTCGGGCCGCAGCGCGACGGACTCACGATGAGCGATCAAACCACATCCACGGCCCCGCAGCGCCGCACCTTCCTGATGGTGCTGCCGCTCATCGCCTTCATCGCCCTGGCGCTGTTGTTCTGGTTCCGGCTCGGCAGCGGCGATCCCTCACGGATTCCCTCCGCATTGATCGGTCGTCCCGCGCCGCAGACCACGCTGCCGCCGCTCGAGGGACTACAGACCGGCAATGCGCAGGTGCCGGGGCTCGATCCCGCCGCATTCAAGGGCAAGGTCAGCCTCGTCAATGTCTGGGCGTCCTGGTGCGTGCCCTGCCACGACGAGGCGCCGCTGCTGACTGAGCTGGCAAAAGACAAGCGCTTCGAACTCGTCGGCATCAACTACAAGGACAGCGCCGATAACGCGCGCCGCTTCCTCGGCCGCTACGGCAACCCGTTCGGCCGCGTCGGCGTCGACGCCAACGGCCGTGCCTCGATCGAATGGGGCGTCTACGGCGTGCCGGAGACGTTCGTCGTCGGCCGCGAGGGGACGATCGTCTACAAGCTGGTGGGGCCGATCACGCCGGACAATTTGCGGACAGTGCTGCTGCCGCAGATGGAAAAGGCGTTGAAGGCGGGGAGCTGACGCTGGCCTCGCGCCGCGTACTCGACTGTCATCGCCCGACTTGATCGGGCGATCCAGTATTCCAGAGACGTCAGTCGTATACGGAGAGGCCGCGGCGTACTGGATGCCCCGGTCAAGCCGGGGCATGACAGCGGTATGCGGAGCGACGCTTCGCTTACCCCTTCCTCACATCCCCCGCTTCCGCCTCGCTCGCCTCCAGCGAGGCCGGCTCGATCCCGTAGCGCTTGGTCAGCGGCATCTGGGCGAGGGCGAAGATCATGGTGATCGTGGTGACGCCGAACACCTTGAAGTTCACCCAGAAGTCCGTGCTTTGCGTGCGCCAGACGATCTCGTTCAGCACCGCCATGCCGGCGAAGAACAGCGCCCAGCGCAGCGTGAGGATGCGCCAGCCCTGCGGCGTCAGATTGAACATCTGGTCGAACATCACGGCGATGAAGGAGCGGCCGAACAAGAGGCCGCCGCCGAGGATCGCGGCGAACAGGCCGTAGATGATGGTCGGCTTGACCTTGATGAAGGTCTCGTCGTGCAGCACCAGCGTCAGCGTGCCGAACACCAGCACGATGACGCCTGTGACGATCGCCATGATCGGGATGTGACGCGTCACCACATAGGACGCGATCATGGCCGCGACGATCGCGACCATGAAGGCGCCGGTGGCGGCGAACAGGTTGAACTTCGCATTGACGAAGAAGAACACGAGCAGCGGTCCGAGCTCGGTCGCAAGCTTGAACAGCGGGTGCGGCTGGGTCTTGTCCATTCGTCAGCTTTCGATTCCGGCGATCGCGCGGGCGAAATCGCGCGCGGTGAACGCGGCGAGATCGTCGACGCCCTCGCCGACGCCGATGAAATGCACCGGCAGTTTGAATTTCTCCGCGAGCGCCACCAGGATGCCGCCACGCGCGGTGCCGTCGAGCTTGGTCATCACGAGGCCGGTGACCCCGGCGGTGCGATGGAAGGCCTCGACCTGCGACAGCGCGTTCTGGCCCACGGTGGCGTCCAGCACAAGCAGCACGGCATGCGGCGCAGTGTCATCCACCTTGCGGATCACGCGCACGACCTTCTCGAGCTCGTTCATCAACTCGGCCTTGTTCTGCAGGCGCCCGGCGGTGTCGATCAGGAGCACGTCGATGCCCTGCTCTTTCGCCGCGGTCAGCGCGTTGAAGGCGAGGCTCGCCGAATCCGAGCCCTGCGCGCCCGCGATAACAGGCGTCTTGGTGCGCTCGCCCCAGACCTTGAGCTGCTCGATGGCGGCGGCGCGAAACGTGTCGCCGGCGGCCAGCATCACCTTGCGGCCTTCGGAGGCGAATTTCTGCGAGAGCTTTCCGATGGTGGTGGTCTTGCCGGAGCCGTTGACGCCGACCACGAGGATGACGAACGGCTTCTTGGCCGTATCGATCACGAGCGGTTTTGCCACCGGCGCCAGCACCTTCTCGACCTCGGTCGCGACGACGTCCTTGACCTCGTCCGCCGAGATCGCCTTGTCGTAACGACCCGTGCCGACGGCCTCTGCGATCCGCACCGCGACCGACGTGCCGAGATCGGCGCGCAGCAGCACGTCCTCGATGTCGTCGAGCATGGCGCGGTCGAGCTTGCGCTTGGTGACGAGATCGGCGACCGCGGTCCCGAGCGAGGACGAGGTCCGCTTCAGCCCGTTGGACAGGCGGCGCCACCAGCTCAGCTTGGGGGGATCTGACGTGGTATCGTTCATGGCGGGGGTGTGTTAGCCGTTCCGGCTGCCAAACGAAAGTCTTGACCGAAAGTCCTGCGATTGCTCGATGTTCCCCAATTGACCGCCGACGAGATCCTGGCCCGTGTGCTCCACCGCGACGGCCTGATGCTGATCATCGACAAGCCGGCCGGTCTTCCCGTGCATCGCGGCCCCAAGGGCGGCCCCAATCTGGAGGATTCCTTCGACGCGCTCCGGTTCGGCCTGCCGCGGCCGCCGGTGCTGGCCCACCGGCTGGACAAGGACACCTCCGGTTGCCTCGTGCTCGGCCGCCATCGCAAGGCGACGGCGTCGCTCGGCCTGCTGTTCAAGCACGGCAAGATCGGCAAAACCTACTGGACCGTGGTCGAGGGCGGCCCCACCGAGGACGAAGGCACCATCGACATGCCGCTCGGCCGGCTCAATGCCGAGCGCGGCTGGTGGCAGAAGCCGGATCCGGACGGGCAGAAGGCGATCACCAACTGGAAGGTGATGGGCCGGGGCGACGGTTTCACCTGGCTCGCCATGGAACCGGTGACCGGGCGGACCCATCAATTGCGGGTGCATTCGGCCGCATCCGGCTGGCCGATCTTCGGTGATAACATTTACGGCAACGGCCCGCGCTTCGGCGAGCCGAAGCTTCACCTGCATTCCCGCGAGATCGTGGTGCCGATCTCCCGGAACAAGGAGCCGGTCCGCGTGGTCGCGCCCGCCCCGCCGCATATGCATGAGAAGCTCAGGGCGTGCGGGTGGAACGGGGAATAGCGGCGCTGTCGCTTAACCTCTCCCGCTTGCGGGAGAGGTCGCGCCGAAGGCGCAGGTCATTGCCCATGGTTTACGAAACCTTCAGCGCGCCTCTAATGATAGCGGTTGCTTAGAACAAGCTTCCGTCAATCCGCTCAGGACGAGCCGCGCGTCATGTCCAAGGCCGAGCTATCGATCATCGACGAGGTCGAATCCGCAATCCGGATGGGCTCGGCGGAAAAGGGCCTGGAAACCGCCCGGCGCGTCACCGACCTGTTCCTCTCCTCCGCCGGCAGTTTCGACGACGAGCAGATCGCGCTGTTCGACGACGTGCTCGAGCGCCTGATCCGCACCATCGAGCTGCGCGCCATTGCCGACATCGGCGCGCGCGTCGCCCTCGCCGAGATCAGCGCGCAGCTCGCGCCGATCGCGCAGGCGCCGCCCTCCGTGATCCGCCGCCTCGCCAACAACGACGAAATTCGTATCGCCGGTCCCGTGCTGCAGGAATCCGCGCGCCTCGACGATGGCGAGCTGGTCAGGATCGCCTCCAGCAAAAGCGAGCCGCATCTGCTCGCGGTCGCCGGACGCTGGTGGCTGAAGGAGATCGTCACCGACGCGCTGCTGGCGCGGCGCTATCCCAGCGTCAGCCGCCGCCTCGCCGCCAATCCGGGTGCGCGCGTGTCGGGCAACGGATTTGCCATCATCGTCGGACAGGCCGAGGGCGATCCCGAGCTCGCCGTCAATGTCGGCGTCCGCGTCGATTTGCCGTCGGAGCTGCGCCGGCAATTGCTGCGCTCGGCAACGGATGCGGTGCGCACCCGCCTGCTGTCGCGCGCGCCGCCGCATCTATTCGAGGAAATCCAGAGCGCGATCACGGCCGTCACCGTCGGCGTCGAGCGCGAGATGTCTGCAGTCCGCGACTTCGAAGGCGCCAAGCGGGCGATCGCCAATCTCAAGGCGGCCGGCCAGCTCAACGAGGCGACGCTGCTCGGCTTCGCCACGCAGCGGCGCTATGAGGAGACCGTCGCGGCGCTGGCCGCGCTGTCTGGCTCGACCGTCGAGGTGATTCGCCCGCTGATGCAGAGCCTGCGCGACGACGGCCTGCTGGTGCCGTGCAAAGCGGCGCAGCTCCGCTGGGAAACCACGGCCGCCGTGCTCGAAAGCCGCTATGCCACCGGCGCGATGAAGTCGGCCGACCTTGCCAGAGCGCAGGGGCATTTTGCGCGGATGACGCCGGAGAACGCGCGGCGGACGCTGCGGTTCTGGCAGGTCAGGGCGCAGTAGGGCGCGCTGCACCCTCGGTGTCGTCCCTGCGAACGCAGGGACCCATAACCACAGGGAGAGGTTTGGCGACGACTAGCCGTTGCTCTGCTTCGTTGGGACAAGCACCGTTTTCGACCGATAGATCGCGCGGTATGGGTCCCTGCGTGCGCAGGGACGACGTTGAGGATAGAGCGCGGCGAAATTCCTCGCAGCCGGATTACGCGGTCAGCCGCTCACCATCACTGCCGGCGATCCTCAGCGGCACGACGCTCCCCACACGCTCGCCCGCGACCGCCACCGGCAGATAATGCTCCGTCCGCCCCTGCCCGTCGCTCTCGATCAGCACCTCGCGCGTTGCGCCGATCTCGGCTTGCAGCCTCCGACGCAGGGCCACTTCACCGGCTGCACGCAGCCGCTTCGCGCGCTGCTTGATCGCACCACCCGCGACCTGCGGCATGCGCGCGGCCGGCGTGCCGGGGCGTGGCGAGTACGGGAAGACGTGCAGGAAGGTGAGGCCGCATTCCTCGACGAGATCGAGCGAGCGCGAAAACATCTCCTCGGTCTCGGTCGGAAAGCCCGCGATGACGTCGGCACCCAGCGCAATGTCCGGGCGGAGGCGGCGGACCTGTTCGCAGAACGCGATCGCTTGCTTCCGCGAATGCCGCCGCTTCATGCGCTTCAGGATCATGTCGTCGCCTGACTGTAGCGATAGATGCAGATGCGGCATCAGCCGCGCATCGTCGGCGATGGCATCGAGCAGATCGCTGTCGGCCTCGATCGAATCGATCGAAGAGATGCGCAGGCGCTTCAACTCCGGCACATGCCGCAGGATCTGCTTGGTCAGCATGCCGAGCTTTGGTGCGCCCGGCAGGTCCGTGCCGTAGCTGGTGAGATCGACGCCGGTCAGCACGATCTCGGCATGACCGCGCTCCGCCAGCGTCCGGACCTGATCGACCACCGCGCCCATCGGCACCGAGCGCGAATTGCCGCGGCCATAGGGGATGATGCAGAAGGTGCAGCGATGGTCGCAGCCGTTCTGCACCTGCACGAACACGCGCGGCAGGCCGCTCGCAAAGCCGTCGATCAGATGCGGCGCCATCTCCTTGACCGACATGATGTCGCTGACGGCGATCTTTTGGCTGGCGTCGATGTCGAACGCGTCGCGGGTCTGGCGCCACGCATCGCTGCGCAGCTTGTCGTCATTGCCGACGACGCGATCGACCTCGACCATCTCGGCAAACATCGCGCTTTGCGTCTGCGCCGCGCAGCCGGTGACGACGATGCGCGCCGAGGGGCGCTCACGCTTCAGCTTGCGAATCGACTGCCGCGCCTGCGCCACCGCTTCGTTGGTGACGGCGCAGCTGTTGATGACGATGGTGTCTTCGAGGCCCGCGCCCTCGGCCTCACGGCGGATCACCTCGGCCTCGAAGGCGTTGAGGCGGCAGCCGAAGCTGACGACGTCGACGGCCATTACCCGACCGGCGCGAACAGCGCCGGATCGAAATTGCCTTCATATTCGAAGGTCGCCGTGCCGGTCATCAGCACGTGGTCGTCGCGCTCGCGCCATTCGATGCCGAGCTTGCCGCCGGGCAGCGTAATCTCGACATTGCGCTCCGCGCGCTTCAGCCGCGCAGCAGCAACGGCAGTCGCGCAGGCCGCCGAACCACAGGCCCGAGTCAGCCCTGCACCGCGCTCCCAGGTACGGATGGTGATGTGCTCGCGATCGACGATATGTGCCAGCGTGATATTGGCGCGCTCGGGGAAGATCGGGTGGTTTTCCAGTAGCGGACCGAAGCGGCCGAGGTCGTAAGCGTTGACGTCGTCGACCCAGAACACCGCGTGCGGATTGCCCATGCTCACGGCCGAGGGCGAATGCAGGATCGGATTGTCGATCGGCCCGATCTGCAATTCGATGTAGCGGGTATCGCGAAACTCCTCAGCGAGCGGAATGTCCTGCCAGCCGAATTTCGGCGCGCCCATGTCGACGGTGTAGAGATCGGGCGCCGGACCCTGCCAGGCATTGAGAAGGCCGGCCGCGGTCTCGAACGTCGCCGTGGTCTGGCCGGTCCTCTCGAAGATCCGCCGCACCACGCAGCGCATGCCGTTGCCGCAGGCGCCGGCCTCCGAGCCGTCATTGTTGTAGATGCGGATGAAGGCCTCGGTGCCATCGAGCCGCGGCTTCTGCAGCACCATGAGCTGGTCGTAGGGCACGCCGCCTTGCGCGGACGCCACCGCGCGGGCATCGTCCGGCGTCACCGGCGAGGCAGAATCGCGCATGTCGACAACGACGATCTCGTTGCCGATGCCGTTCATCTTGGCAAATGCGTGGTTGGCCAGCGCGCTCATGAAAATTCCCGAATTTCGCCTGCCTTATATGGCGATCCTTACCGGCTTGGCCAGCCATTTGGCGCCGGCCAGGGTGGCCTGCCAGGTGAACTGCCATGACGCATCTGTCATGGGACGAATTTGGCGCTCGCGTGTTAGAACGGCGCGACTCGCGCGGACCGGGACACGCGGGCGGGCACAAGGGTGGATTTAGGCCTTGGTACACAAGGCCTTGGGGAGAATAAAATGATCAGGTTTCGTCGTCTCGCTCTGGCCGCGCTGATCCCGGCGGCGGCCATGTCGATTGGCCTGTCCAGCGCGCCGGCGCAGACCCCGAGCCCGGTACCGGCCGCATCAGCAAGTCCCTCGCCGGCCCCGTCGGCTTCGCCCGCCCCGGCCGCAAGCGCTTCGCCCGCGCCGGCGGCAAGCCCGTCGCCGGCGGCGAGCGCCTCGCCGGCCCCCGCGGCGACGCCTTCGCCCGCGGCCAGCGCCTCACCCAGCCCGGCAGCCCCGCCGCCCGCAGCCTCCGCCACGCCCGCCCCGGTGCAGACCGCCGACCCGTTCGGCCAGGAGACCACGCTCGAGGCCAAGAAGGTCGTGATGGTCAAGGGCACTGCCAATTGGGACTCGGCCTTCGACACCCTGATCGACGCATTCAAGGCGCTGAACACGCTGCTGGACAAGCAGGGCATCAAGGCATCAGGCAATTCGATGATCGTCTACACCTCGACCGACGACACCGGCTTCACCTTCCTCGCCGAGATTCCGGTCGAGCAGGATCCGAAGAACCTGCCCAAGGACATGAGCATCGGCAAGTCGCCGGAGGGCAAGGCGCTGAAATTCGTCCATCGCGGCTCCTACGACAACATGGACAACACCTATGAGGCGATCACCAATCACCTCGACGACAAGAAGCTGGAAGCCAAGGACACCTTCATCGAGGAGTACCTCACCGATCCCCTGAAGACGGCCGAGGACAAGCTGGTGATCAACGTGTTCGTGCCATTGAAGTGAGAGAGATGAAGAAGCCTGCCGTACTCGCCGCCGCTTTCGCCGCCACGCTGCTGGCAACGCCTGTGCTGGCCGACGATTTCCCCTCCGCCATCTCGGTAAGCGGCGAAGCCCATGTTTCCGCGGCACCGGACCTTGCGCAGATCGATGCCGGTGTCGCCAACGACGCCAAGACGGCGAAAGAGGCCTCCGATGCCAACAACGCCGCGATGGGCAAGGTGCTGCTGGCGCTGAAGGGCGCCGGGATCGCCGAGAAGGACTACCAGACCTCGCGCCTGTCGCTGCAGCCGCAATACGGCCAGAACAAATCCACCGGCGCCTCTCCTGTCGTCGGCTTCCGCGCCTCTAACCGCGTCACGGTGAAAATTCGCGACGTGACCAAGGTCGCCGGCATCATCGACACGCTGGTCAGCGCCGGCGCCAACGACATCGGCAACATCTCGTTCGAGGTGACGCAGGCCTCGAAGCTGCTCGACGATGCGCGCGAGCAGGCGGTGGCCGACGCGCGCCGCAAGGCCGAGATCTACGCCAAGGCCACCGGCGTGACGCTGGGTGCGCCGCTGAGCGTCTCCGAAGGCAGCGGCCCGGTGCCGCTGTTCAAGGCGCGGATGGCGACAGCGCCGATGGCGGCCCCCGCCGCGGTCGCGCCGGGCGAGGAGACGCTGTCGGTGACGGTGAATGTGAGCTGGGCGATCAAGCCGAAAGAGTAGCGGACGTAAGAGGCTCACGGCTCAACACAACAACGGTGTCGTCCCCGCCTAGTGCGCAATTGCGCACGGGCGCGGGGACCCATAACCACGGGGAGTGGTTGTGACGCGCAAGCGGTAACTCCGAGCCCTCGCCAAACTCCGCCCTGTGGTTATGGGTCCCGGGTTCGCGACTTCGTCGCGCCCCGGGACGACAGCGGAGAATGACGCCAAATCTCTGCTAAATCTCCACCACCTGCCCCGGCTTCATCGCGACGAACCGCTCCTGCGGAATCTTCGCGGCATCGAGCGCTTCCACCAGCGCTTTCGCCGGCGCATCGATCGCTTCGTCCGTCAGCTGGAACGTGCCGTGATGATGCCCGAGCGCGGCTTGCGCGCCGCAATCGGCCAGCGCTTTCACCGCGTCTTCCGGATTCATGTGCTGGTCGCGCATGAACCAGCGCGGCTCGTAGGCACCGATCGGCAGGATCGCGAGGCGCAGCGCCCCATGCTTCTCGGCGACGCTGCGAAAATGCCCGCCATCACCATAGCCGGAATCGCAGACGACATAGATTTTCCCGGCCGGCGTCTCCAAGACAAAGCTCGCCCACAGCGCCTTGTTGCGATCGAACACGCCGCGCGCGGTCCAGTGCCGGGTCGGCACCAGATGCACGGCAACGCCTTCGCCGAGCTCGACGCGATCGTGCCAGTCGAAGGCTTCAGCCTTGATGGTGCGATCGAAGCTCCGCATCGCCACGTCGTTGCCGAGCGGGGTGACCACGCGCGGGGCAAAATTCTTGGCAAGCCGCGACAGCGTCACGATATCGAGATGGTCGTAGTGCCCGTGCGAGACCAACACGACGTCGATCTTCGGCAGCTTCTCGAAAGCGATGCCGGGATCATTGTGCCGCTTCGGCCCCGCCCAGGCGACCGGCGAGACCCGCATCGACCAGACGGGATCCACCAGGATGTTGAGTCCGCCGGTCTGGATCAGCCAGCTGGCATGGCCGACGAAGGAGAGCCGCACCTTGTCGCCATCGACCCGCGCGGGCGGGATGTCGGCATGGGGGCTGGGGACCCAGTCCGGCCAGGTCTCACGCTTCCGGCCGCCGCCGAACTGCCAGCGCAGGACCTCGCCGAGCGATCGTGGCGACGCCCCGTTGGGATCGAAGAAGTGCAGGCCGTCGAAATGATCGGAGACGGGACCGTCATAGGTTTTCATACGGGACATCCAAACGGGCGGAACGCCGACCAGCGCGCCGGCCCCGGCCAGCACTCCGAACAGGCGGCGGCGGGTGATGCGCACGGGCGGCTTCAGCGATGATAGCGGAGGGAAGTCATGACCGGCTATATGGGCGGGACCGCCGAAAAAGGAACCCATCGCCGGAAGTGGCCAGATTTCAAGGCCTTATTTCAGGATTCGGCCCTGGCAAGGGCGCCTGGGCACCCTAACTTTCCTTGACTTTTGGGCGGGAGCGGCGTTTAACCCCGCCACTTTCTCGGAAAGGCTTTCTTTTCGACCCGCCGACCGGCCCTGGAGGCCGGAGGTCAACGCCCGACAGCGCTGTGCGCCCTCGGGCGCAAAGGTGTTTGGACTTTCTCTCCCTCGCCCCGCTCTTGCGGGGAGAGGGTCGGGGTTGGGGCTCTCTCCGCGCGTGATGCGCGTTGATGGTCCCGTACCCCCTCACCCGCCGCTCAAGGGCGCGGCGACCTCTCCCCGCAGGCGGGGAGAGGTAAAAAAGGACAACGGCATTGTTCGACAATCTGTCGGAACGGCTTGGTGGCATTCTCGATCGTCTGACGGGGCGCGGTGCGCTGACCGAAAAGGACGTCGACGCCGCGATGCGCGAGGTGCGCCGCGCGCTGCTGGAGGCCGACGTTGCGCTCGAAGTGGTGCGCAGCTTCACCGAGCGCGTCCGCGAGCAGGCGATCGGCGCCACCGTCGTCAAGTCGGTCACCCCCGGCCAGATGGTGGTCAAGATCGTCCATGACGAGCTGGTCAACACGCTCGGCGCGGAAGGCCAGACCATCGACGTCAATGCCGTGCCGCCGGTGCCGATCATGATGGTCGGTCTGCAGGGCTCGGGTAAAACGACCACCACCGCAAAGCTCGCCCGCCGCATGGTCCAGCGCGACAAGCGCAAGGTGCTGATGGCCTCGCTCGACGTCTACCGTCCGGCGGCGATGGAGCAGCTGGCCGTGCTCGGCCGCGACCTCGACATCCCGACCCTGCCGATCGTAGCGGGCCAGCAGCCGCCGCAAATCGCCAAGCGCGCGCTGGAAGCCGGCAAGCTTGGCGGCTACGACATCGTGCTGCTCGACACCGCCGGCCGCACTACACTCGACGAAGAGATGATGGCGGAAGCAGCCGCGATCAAAGCTGCGGCGAATCCGCACGAAGTGCTGCTGGTTGCGGACTCGCTCACCGGCCAGGACGCGGTGAACCTTGCGCGCGCATTCGATCAGCGCGTCGGCCTCACCGGCATCGTGCTGACCCGCGTTGACGGCGACGGCCGCGGCGGCGCCGCGCTCTCGATGCGCGCGGTCACCGGCAAGCCGATCAAGCTGATCGGCACCGGTGAAAAGACCGACGCGCTGGAGGATTTCCACCCCGATCGTATCGCCGGCCGCATCCTCGGCATGGGCGACGTGGTCTCGCTGGTCGAGAAGGCTGCGGCGAACATCGACGCCGAAAAGGCCGCGCGCACCGCCGAGCGCATGCGCAAGGGTCAGTTCGACCTCAACGACATGCGTGAGCAGCTGCTGCAGATGTCGAACATGGGCGGCATCAGCGGGCTGATGGGCATGATGCCCGGCATCTCCAAGATGAAGAACCAGATCGCGGCCGCCGGCATCGACGACAAGATCTTGAAGCGCCAGGTCGCGATCATCGATTCCATGACGCGCGACGAGCGTCGTCATCCCGACCTGCTGAAAGCAAGCCGCAAGAAGCGCATCGCCGCAGGCAGCGGCCAGAGCGTCGAGCACGTCAACAAGCTCTTGAAGATGCACCGGAACATGGCTGACGTGATGAAGGCCATGGGCTCGGGCAAGCGCGGCCCGCTCGCCGGCATCGCGCAGGCGATGGGCTTTGGCGGCGGCATGAAGATGCCCTCGCCGGAAGAGGTGAAGGCGCTGCAGGAGAAGATGCAGAGCGGCGGCGGACAAGGCCTGCCGAATTTGCCGAAGGATTTGCCGGCCGGTCTTCGCGGCGGCCTGCCCAACCTTCCTGGACTGACCGGGCTGAGCGGCAAGCCGACGCTGCCGGGCCTCGGCGGTTTCCCGGGCAAGAAGAAATGAGGAATTCGTCGCACGGGATCGCATCGGTCTCGCGTGACGCGGAATACCAATCAACCGAACAAAACGTACTTTGAAGGAGAACTGAATGTCCGTCGTTATCCGCCTCGCTCGCGCAGGCACCAAGAAGCGTCCCGTCTATCACGTCGTCGTCGCCGATTCGCGCTTTCCCCGCGATGGCCGCTTCATCGAGCGTCTCGGCTATTTCAATCCGCTGCTGCCGAAGGACAACGAGACCCGCCTGAAGCTCGACATGGAGAAGGTGAAGTCCTGGCTCGCCAAGGGCGCGCAGCCGTCGGACCGCGTGATGCGTTTCCTCGACGCCGCCGGCGTCAAGAAGCGCGAAGCGCGCAACAACCCCGAGAAGGCCGTGCCGCGCAAGGAGCGCAAGGCGCAGGCCGAAGCCGCCGCGAAGGCCTAAGGCCAGATCATGTCGGCGCTGGTCTGCGTCGCGCGGATCGGCGCCGCGCATGGTGTGCGCGGTGCGGTCAAACTATGGACCTTCACCGAAGATCCGTTTGCCGTGCGCCGCTACGGTCCGCTTCTCGCCAAGGACGGCAAGCGCCAGTTCGAGGTCGCAACGGCGCGCGAGGCAAAAGATCATCTGGTCGCGACGTTCAAGGGCGTCACGACCCGCGATGAGGCCGAGCGCCTCAACGGCATCGAGCTTTACGTTCTGCGCGAAAAGCTGCCCGCGACGGACGAGGACGAATATTACCATACCGATCTGATCGGGCTCGCCGCCGTCACCACCGACGGCGACGCGCTCGGCCGCGTGCTCGCGATCCATAATTTCGGCGCCGGCGACATCATCGAGATCGCGCCGCTCAAGGGGCCGACCATGCTGCTGCCGTTCTCGAACGCCGTGGTGCCCGAGGTCGACCTCAAAGGCGGCCGTGTCGTGATCGCGCTGCCGCAGGAGATCGAGGGCGATGATCAGGACGCCCCGAGTCGTCCTCGCGAAAGCGGGGACCCATAACCACGAGACGTGGTTTTGGCTAAGCTGGTGGCCCCGATCATCGCAAAACGAACTGCGGTGGTTATGGGTCCCGGGCTCGCGCTTCACGCGCCCGGGGACGACGAGAGTTGAGAGACCATGACAACCCCCTCACCCTGGCGCGCGACGGTGCTGACGCTGTTTCCGGAGATGTTTCCGGGGCCGCTCGGCGTGAGCTTGGCCGGCCGGGCACTCGCCTCCGGGCTGTGGGAGATCGAGGCGCGGGACATCCGGGCCTCCGCGACCGACCGGCACCGGAGCGTCGATGACACGCCTGCCGGCGGCGGACCGGGCATGGTGCTGCGGGCGGATGTTCTGGCGGCGGCGATCGATGCCGCCGAGATCGCTCCGGATCGGCCGCGTTTGCTGATGAGCCCGCGCGGTCGGCCGTTGACCCAGGCCCGCGTGGCCGAGCTCGCACAGGGGCCCGGCCCCCTGATCGTCTGCGGGCGGTTCGAGGGGATCGACCAGCGAGTGATCGATGCGCGGGGCCTCGAGGAGGTCTCGATCGGCGATTACGTGCTGTCTGGGGGCGAAATCGCAGCCCTGGCCCTGATCGACGCCTGCGTCCGGCTGCTGCCGGGGGTGATGGGCAAGGAAGCTTCGGGAACAGAGGAGAGCTTTTCCGACGGCCTGCTCGAATACCCCCAATACACCCGGCCGCAGCTGTTCGAGGGGGTTCCGATCCCGGAGGTTCTCACCTCGGGCGACCATGCCAAGGTCGCTAGCTGGCGGCGGGCGCAATCCGAGGCTCTAACCGAGGCCCGGCGGCCGGATTTATGGGCCCAAATCCCGCCCAAGCCCCCGAATCGGCCCCGTCGCCAAAAAACGCCAAAAAACAAGACAGACGGGTGACAAACGCTCCGGCTTGCCTTATAGGAGCGGCCACATCCGCAATGGCTGGATAAACGAATTTCGCGCAGCCCCCGTTTCCAAGGCTGGGCGCGCCGATGGAGATTTACCCATGAACCTGATCAAGCAGCTCGAGCAAGAGCAATTCGACAAGCTGTCCGCCGGCAAGGAGATTCCGGAATTCGCCCCCGGCGACACCGTGATCGTCAACGTGAAGGTCGTCGAAGGCGACCGCACCCGCGTGCAGGCCTATGAAGGCGTCTGCATCGGCCGTTCCGGCGGTGGCCTCAACGAGAGCTTCACCGTCCGCAAGATCTCCTATGGCGAGGGCGTCGAGCGCGTGTTCCCGCTGCTCTCCCCGATGATCGACTCGATCAAGGTGGTCCGCCGCGGCAAGGTGCGTCGCGCCAAGCTCTATTACCTCCGCAACCTCCGCGGCAAGTCGGCCCGCATCGTCGAGAAGCAGGACCGTCAGGCCGCCGTCGGCGAGTAAGCTTTCGCCACCAGGCAAGCTTTTCGAAAGCGCGGGGCTCGGCTCCGCGCTTTTTTGTTGCGTCAGCCGTGCGCGTCAAAGCCCTCGCGCTTCCAAATCGGCCTGCTATATATTCCTAGAATGTTTCCAGATCTGACCAGCTTCGTAAGCCCCCAGCGCATCGTCATCGACGATCGCTCGCGGCTGCCTGGCCGGTTCTTCGGACGCTTCGCGACCTCGGCAACGTCAGAGCTTACGCGCGCAGCCTAAAAGCTGCGCTGACGATTTTGTTGCCCCGCGCGCTCGCCGCGCTCATCGCTGACACACATTCCTTCGGAGCTTAAGCTCATGTCCAAGTCGACCACATTGTACGACAAGATCTGGAACGACCATCTGGTGCACGAAGCCGAGGATGGCACCTGCCTGCTCTATATCGACCGTCACCTGGTGCACGAGGTGACCTCGCCGCAGGCGTTCGAAGGCCTGCGCGCGACGGGGCGCAAGGTGCATGCGCCCGAGAAGACGCTCGCCGTCGTCGACCACAACGTGCCGACCACCGACCGCACCAAGCCCAATCCCGATCCTGAGAGCATCGAGCAGATCAAGGCGCTGGCCGAGAACGCCAAGGAATTCGGCATCGAATATTACAACGAGTTCGACAAGCGCCAGGGCATCGTCCACGTCATCGGCCCCGAACAGGGTTTTACGCTGCCCGGCACCACCATCGTCTGCGGTGACAGCCACACCTCGACGCATGGCGCGTTCGGCGCGCTCGCGCACGGCATCGGCACCTCCGAGGTCGAGCACGTTCTGGCGACACAGACGCTGATCCAGAAGAAGGCCAAGAACATGCGCGTCACCGTCGACGGCAAATTGCCCGACGGCGTGACCGGCAAGGACATCATCCTGGCAATCATCGGCGAGATCGGGACCGCGGGCGGCACCGGCTACGTGCTGGAATATGCCGGCGAGGCGATCCGTGCGCTCTCGATGGAAGGCCGCATGACGGTCTGCAACATGTCGATCGAAGGCGGCGCCCGCGCCGGCCTCGTTGCGCCCGACCAGAAGGCCTACGACTTCCTGCGCGACCGTCCGAAGTCGCCGAAGGGCGCGGCCTGGGACGCGGCGATGCGCTATTGGGAGGGCTTGCGCTCCGACGAAGGCGCGCATTTCGACCACGAGCTGCGCCTCGATGCGGCAAAACTGCCGCCGATCGTGACCTGGGGCACCAGCCCTGAGGACGTCATCTCGGTGACCGGCATTGTGCCCGATCCCGACAAGATCGCGGACGAGGCCAAGCGCATCTCCAAGCACCGCGCGCTGAAATATATGGGCCTGACCGCGGGGACGAAGATCACCGACATCAAGCTCGACCGCGTCTTCATCGGCTCCTGCACCAACGGCCGTATCGAAGATCTTCGCGCCGCCGCCAAGATCGCGGAAGGCAAGCAGGTTGCAGGCACCGTCAACGCCATGGTCGTGCCGGGCTCCGGGATCGTGAAGGAGCAGGCCGAGGCCGAGGGTCTGGACAAGATCTTCATCAAGGCCGGCTTCGAATGGCGCGAGCCCGGCTGCTCGATGTGTCTTGCAATGAACCCGGACAAGCTGAAGCCGGAGGAGCGCTGCGCCTCGACCTCGAACCGCAATTTCGAGGGTCGCCAGGGCTTCAAGGGCCGCACGCATCTGGTGTCGCCGGCGATGGCGGCGGCAGCGGCGATCGCGGGTCACTTCGTCGACGTCCGGGACTGGCGCTAAGCCCGTCCCTGCAATTTGAACTAACCCGGCAAACGGCCGTTAATCGGCAGCGCCGACAGTGTCCTCGCGACGATCTCGCGAGGACACCTCTGATGGCCAACAAGCCTGAATATGTCGATCTGATCAGCGAGGCGACGCGCCAGCACCGCCGGCGCGCGACGCCGCTGCGCATCGTCGCCAAGCCGGAGGTCGAGGAGACCTCGAAGCTCAGCCGCTGGCCGCCGGCGATGTTTCGGCAGTGGAAGGCCGAGACGCTGATGCGGTGGAAGGCTTCGTCCTGGAAGCTGAAGGATTGGCTCTAAGTGATGGTGTCATTCCGGAGCGCCCGAAGGGCGAATCCGGAATCTCGAGATTCCGGGTCTGGCGCTTGCGCGCCATCCCGGAATGACGGTTCTAACTCACCTCACCAATAGTACCGGTACGGGCGATGCCAATGGTGCCAGCGGCAGATGCGGCGCGGGCCGTAATAGGTCCAGATGATCCGGCAGCGGCGCGGATAGTGATAGTAGGGATAATAGCCGCCGTAATAATAGCGCCGGTGGAAGTGACGGTAGCCGTAATGCGGGCGATAGATCCCGTAGCGATGAAAGCCGCCGTAGCGGTGGAATCCGCCATAGCGATAGCCGCCGCCGTGAAACGCCGGCGCGGCGCGGAAGCCGCCGCCATGGAAACCACCGCCGCGGAAGCCGCCGAAATGTCCGCCGCCACCATGGAAGCCGCCGCCGCGGAAACCGCCGCCGCCGTGAAAACCTCCACCATGTCCGCCACCGCCGCCGCCGTGACGAACCTGCGTGACGAGATCGTCGGTCGCAGCTTTCGTCGCGGGTGACGCAGCCGGATTGATCAAGGTCAGCGCTTCAGCACGACGCGCAGTCCCGGCCGACAGCATCAACGTCGCGGCCGCCGCGATCCCGAGCAAGCGCATCGGGCTTGCCCTGAGACCCAAACTCCTCAGCATGGACTTCTCCCTGAAACTGGACAGCGGAGTTGCGACGCTCGTAACCGGCCCGCGTCATCCCTGTTCATTTGCAGCCGCTCCCAAGATTAAGTTAGGGACAGCGACGTGAATGCCCCATGAATGAACGACGTTGCAGGCAACGCGGTGCCGCGAGGTGAGGATTCGAGATGACTGTCTATGCGATTGCGCAATTGAAGGTGACGGACCGCGCGGCCTACGACCGCTATCAGGCGCGGTTCTTCGACGTGTTCAGGAAGTACAACGGACGCCTGCTCGCCGCCGATGAACATCCGCGCGTGCTCGAAGGCACATGGCCGCACGACAAGCTCGTCATGATGTCGTTTCCGGACGAGGCCGCATTCCTCGCCTTCTCGAATTCACCCGAGTACGAAGAGATCTCACGCGATCGCAAGGCGGGCGCGCAGGCGACGGTGCTGCTGGTCAAGGGATTTGCGCCCGCCGGTTAGCGGATCACCAGAACGGCCCGTAGCCGAGCACGAACGGCGCGGGCACGCCGTAGGGATAGGGACGGTAGTAGACCGGCCGCGCGTAGTAGCGGGGATCGCGGCGCACGGCGGGCCGCACGATGTCATGGGCTCGCGCGTGTCGTCGCGCATCGAAAACCGCGATCCCTGCCGAGGCCTCGGGTATCGTCATCCTGTGCGCAGCGGACGCGCAGGGCAGACCGGCGGCGAGCGTGACGGCAACGGCGACTAGTGCAATCGATCTTGCCATGACCACCCTCACGAGGCCTCCGCGCTGCGCATTGAACTCGGCCCGTCAGCCCCGCCGCCAGTAGCAGCTCATATGCGGCGTGATCACGGTGCCGCTGGGCCTGTGCTCCTGCACATAGGCGACGTTGCATTCGCGGACCGCATCGGGGCCCGGGTTGTAGCGCGGATAGACGCCGTCGGGGCTGTAATAGGGCGTGACGCGCAAGCGCGCCGGAGGCCGCCTGCGCGGCGGAGGGACGTCGTCAGGCGAGGCCACCTGGGCCAGCCGGATCTCGGGGCCGGCCGTCTGGGCTTGGGCCTGACATTCGGCGCCGACAAAAAAAGTCGAAAACAACCCCATGCACAGTAGAACCGGTATCGCTGTTCCCGCCCGCATCACACCCACCACTGACCTCTGCCAACCCCTTGAAGCGCCGTACGCTCCCCGTTTTCGCGCGCGGCGTCAACGCCCCATCTATAAAGCCGGATGCATCGCCGCGGAACCCGGGTTAAGAGTGACCCATGTGGACGGAATTGAAAGCGCCCTCGCTGGCCGAGATGGAAGCGATGGCTCACGACGTATTCGAGCGCCTGCCGGCGGAGTTTCTTAAGCTCTGCGAGGGCGTGATCCTTCGCGTCGACGACTTCCCGACCGACGAGGTGCTCGACGAGATGGAATGCGAGAGCGAGTTCGACCTGCTCGGCCTGTTCCAGGGCGTCGGCCTGCCCCAGCAGAGCTTTGGCGACGTGGCGCGGCTGCCCAACATGGTCTGGCTCTATCGCCGGCCGATCCTGGACTACTGGGCCGAGCACGACGAGAGCCTCGGCCACATCGTCCGCCACGTCCTGATCCACGAGATCGGCCACCATTTCGGCCTCTCGGACGATGATATGGCCGCGATTGAGGCCAAGGCGGAGTAGAGCGGTATCGAGCCGCGGGCTCCCTAGCCTCTCCCGCAAGCGGGAGAGGGGGCGCCCTCGGCCGTGGCTTGATCCAGCCAAGCAGACGAGATCTGCCGAATTCGGCCTAGGATTCCCGCTCCGTTCGCGATAAACACCGGTTCCCTGAACCACCCCTGGGAAAGCGCAACATGGACAAGTTCACTACGCTGGAAGGCGTCGCGGCGCCGCTGAAGATCATCAATGTCGACACCGACATGATCATTCCGAAGCAGTACCTGAAGACCATCAAGCGCACCGGCCTTGGCAAGGGGCTCTTCTCCGAGCAGCGCTACAAGGACGACGGCAGCGAGAACCCGGATTTCGTCCTCAACCAGCCCGCCTATCGCAACACGAAGGTGCTGGTCGCCGGCGACAATTTCGGCTGCGGCTCGAGCCGCGAGCACGCGCCCTGGGCGCTGCTCGACTTCGGCATCCGCTGCGTGATCTCGACCTCGTTCGGCGACATCTTCTACAACAACTGCTTCAAGAACGGCATTCTGCCGATCCGCGTCTCGCAGGAAGACCTCGACAAGCTGTTCGACGACGCCGAGCGCGGCGCCAACGCGACGCTGACGATCGACCTGCCGAACCAGGAGATCCGCGGCCCCGACGGCGGCAAGGTCAAGTTCGAGATCGACCCGTTCCGCAAGCACTGCCTGATCAACGGCCTCGACGACATCGGTCTCACCATGGAGAAGAAGGCCTCGATCGACGACTACGAGGACAAGCTCAAGCGCGAGCGCGCCTGGGCCTGAGTTCGACATCCCGTTCGAGCCCCGGCGCCTGGCGCGCCGGGGCTTTTTCTTTGCCCTCGATATACCCTATAGCTTTTCCCTGATGCTGCCCGACATCGTCACCTTCTGGCACGGCCCGATGGATGCGCTGCGCCAGACCTGTCTGCGCTCGCAGCTGGCCGCTGGCCACAAGGTCACGCTCTACAGCTTCGATCCCATTCCCGGCCTGCCCGCGGGCGTCGAGAACGCTGACGCCGAGGCGGTGCTGCCGCACGCGTTCTCCGAGCGCCTGCGGCCGCCGCAGCCGGACGGCAGCTGGCGCGACTGGACCACGCTTCAGTTCAGCGACTTCTTCCGCATGAAGCTGATGGCGATGGGCCTCGGTCTCTGGCTCGATGCCGACGTGGTGTTGCTGAGGCCGGTCGAGATCGATCCGGCAAAGCCGTACTTCGCCTGGGAGCGATCGCGCCGGCTCGGCAACTCCGTGCTCTATCTGCCGCGTGGACATCAGATCGTTCGCGCCTTCGAGGCGCTGATGGAGCAGGAGGAGCTGACGCCGGAATGGCTATCGCTGAGCCATCGTCTGAGCTTTGCGATGCGACGGCTGGGCGGCGGCTCGCAGCGCCTGTCCGACCTGCGCATCGCCATCTACGGGCCGCCGGCACTCACCATCCTCGCCAAGCGTTCGGGCGATCTTCAAAAGGCATTGCCGAAGAAATCGTTCTACGCGGTGCATTCCGAGCCGAAGTTGTTTTTCGAGCCTTCGAGCTATCTCGGCATCGTCACCGACCCCGAGGTGATCGGCCTGCACATCTCGGGCAAGGGACGCAGCAAGCAGCCGGCAGTGCCCGGCAGCCTCTATGCGTGGGCGACGGAGCGGTTCGCGTAGCGCCGCGCAGAAGACGCGCTCCCTCTCCCGCTTGCGGGAGAGGGTTGGGGAGAGGGTCTCTCCGCAACGAAGATTCCCCCAGAGGTGAAAGCCCTCACCCGGCGCGCGGGACGATGCTTCGCATCGCCCGGCCGCGGCCCCATTATCTCAATTTGATCCAGCGCAACGCGCCTCTGCATCATTGTGCGTAGTCTCGCTCCAAATCCACGATCCCCATGGAGCCTCGCATGAGCACCGCAAGCAGGCCGTATCCCATCGTCCAGGACCTCATCGAGTCCTTTGCCGCCTGGCTGAAGCATCGCCGCGAGATGAACGAGATGCGGCGGCTCGACCGCTCCGATTTCGACCGGATCGCGAGCGATCTCAGGATCGCGCCTGACGATCTCGAGGAATTGGTCCGCCACGGCCATCATGCCGCCGACGAGCTGCCGAAGATGCTGGAGCAGCTCGGCATCAACGCAGAGCGGCTCGGGCAGGCGCAGCCGCTGCTGCTACGCGACATGGAGCGGGTCTGCGCGCTCTGCACGCAGAAGCGACAGTGCGACCGCGACCTCACTGAGGGCACCGCCGCGGAGACCTATCACGGCTATTGCGGCAACGCCTCGACGCTGGAGTCGCTCGATCGCGCCGACCTCGCGCCGCACTGAGGCGACGCGCTCAATGCGCAACGCTCAGAAGCCGACCTTCTCGTTCACATAGAACGTGTTGAGGATGGTGACGCGGTCGCGATCGGTCTGGATCGGCGGGCGGCCGTGCCAGCTCATCCTGGTCAGGGTGTGATAGGCCTTCAGGACCACGAAGGCGTAGCCGACATTGGGCAGGAACGGGATCGTCTTCACCGGCTCGAGGCAATACGAGCCGACGTGAAACAGTCCCTTGAGCGAGGCCTGGTAGAGCGTCGTCCCCAAGGCTTCCTGGCTGGCGTCGGCCGGACAATAGAGCTGCATCGTCACGACCTTCTTGCGCGTGTCCGGATGCGGCTTGATCTGATAGCCGTCCCTGTCCACGTACACGACCGGCTTTGCCACCAACGTCAGATCCTCGGCTCTGGCTACCTTGTCGCCCTTGGCACGAATCTCCAGCCCGTCATGCAGCCGCTTCCGGATCGCCTGCTCGATGCTCTCTGACGTCAGCATGGCCGACACCGCGGCCCATGCCGGCCGCAGCGACGGCTCGATCTTGTCGACGTTCTCGCCGTAGAGGCGCAGCGCCATGCGCGTCCCGGTCCCGGTGATCGGATCGTAGCCCTGCGTGGGCACGCTCCGGATCAGGTCACGGTAGAAGTCGGCGGGAAAGAAATCGCGGAAGACGATGTGCGGAAACGGAGCCGCGGAATGATCGGCGGCCTCGATGCTGCGCACCGCGTGCGCGGTTAGTTCGTCAACCAGGTTGGCAGGAGCCGCGACTTCCGCAAGCGCCGTCATGGGGACACCTCGTCCAAGGTTGGGCCAAATATGTTCAACTGTTGCTGGAGTTAGCCTGCGACGTGGACCTGACGCAAGTCAACGGCGGCAATCGCGGCGGATATTCGCGCGGTCGTGATCAAAAAGCATCTCGGCGCCGCAGCATCAGACAAATCAAGGGATTAGCTGAGTTCCTGGCCGAAAATTCCCCTGCTCCGCCGCGCACGACGAAGCGCGTGCTCGGGCAATCTCAGCCCTTGCTCATCGCAGCGATCGCGTCCGCGATCTCGATCGTGCGGCGGGCCATGTCGGCATGCAGGCGCTCGACCATCGCGCCGTCGAGGCGGATCGCGCCGCGCGACACGTTCTCCGGCAGCTCGAACGCCGCGATGATCTTTCGCGCACGCGCGACTTCCTCCTCGGGCGGCGTGAAGATCACGTTGCAGGCTTCGATCTGCGAGGGATGAATCAGCGTCTTGCCGTCGAAGCCGAGATCGCGGCCCTGCGCGCATTCGGTGGCAAAACCGTCGGAATTGGCGATGTCGCTGTAGGGGCCGTCGAGGATCTCGAGGCCATGGGCGCGCGTCGCCAGGATGCAGTGCGTGATCATCGGGATCATCGCGGCGCGGCCCGGCAGCATGCGGATGCGCGTCTCGCGCGAGATGTCGTTCGGCCCGAACACGAATCCTGACAGCCGCGTGTTCGGATCGCGCCCGGCCGCGGCGAGTTCCTCGGCATGCAGCACCGCGCGCGCGGTCTCGATCATGGCCCAGACCTTGACGGTGGGCGCGGCGCCAAGCTCGGCCAGCTTGCGGCCGATCGTGTCGAGGTCCTCGACGCTGGAGACCTTTGGAACCAGGATGCCGTCCGGCGAGGCCTTGGCAGCCATCGCGACGTCGTCGGCCCACCAGGGCGTGTCGAGGCCGTTGGTCCGGATCAAAATCTCGCGCTTGCCGAACTCCTTGGCCGCGATCGCGGCGGCAATGCCGTCGCGCGCCACCGCCTTGGCGTCGGGCGCGACGGAATCTTCGAGATCGAGGATCAGGCCGTCGGCGGCGAGATTACGCGCCTTCTCCAGCGCACGGGGGTTGGAGCCGGGCATGAACAGATGGCTGCGGCGCGGGCGGGTCATGCTACGTTCCTTCCGGTTTCCTCGTGTCTATTCTGGTCGAAGCCGATAGCACTTGGCCTGCCTATTCGAAAGGCTTGTTCGTTCCCCGGCTCTATGGTTAGGCATAGGTCATGATCACATTCCCGAAGCATTTGCTGGAAGGCTACAAGGCCTTCGCCACCCAGCGGCTGCCGACCGAGCAGAGCCGCTACCGCGAGCTGTCGGTGAAGGGGCAGTTCCCGGAAGTGATGGTGATCGGCTGCTGCGACAGCCGCGTCTCGCCCGAGGTGATCTTCGACGTCGGCCCCGGCGAATTGTTCGTGGTCCGCAACATCGCCAACCTGGTGCCGGTGTACCAGCCCGACGGCAACGCGCATGGCGTCTCGGCGGCGCTGGAATATGCGGTGACGGTGCTCAAGGTGAAGCACATCGTGGTGCTCGGCCACGCGCAATGCGGCGGCATCCGCGCTTTCGTCGACAAGATCGAGCCGCTCACGCCCGGCGACTTCATCGGCAAATGGATGCAGATGTTCATCAAGCCGGGCGAAGTGGTGGAGCAGCGCGACCACGAGAGCATGGCGCAGTTCGTCGAGCGCATCGAGAAGGCCGCGGTGTTCCGCAGCCTGGAGAACCTGATGACGTTCCCGTTCGTGCAGAAGGCCGTCGAGGGCGGCCAGATGCAGACCCACGGTGCCTATTTCGGCGTCGCGGAGGGGACCCTGTTCGTGCTGGACAAGGCGAGCAAGGAATTCAAGAGGGCTAATGGCGAATAGGGGATGGCGAATAGCCTATTCGCTATTCGCCACTCACCATTCGCCAGCTACGCCGCCTTCTTCTTCGCGCTGATCAGCTTGCGGTTGATCAGGACTTCCGCGATCTGGATCGCGTTGAGGGCTGCGCCCTTGCGAAGGTTGTCCGAGACGCACCACAGCACGAGACCGTTCTCCACCGTCGCGTCCTCGCGGATGCGGCTGATATAGGTCGCGTCCTCGCCGGCCGCCTCATACGGCGTGGCGTAGCCGCCGGGCTCCTGCTTGTCGATGACGAGGCAGCCGGGCGCCTTGCGCAGGATCTCGCGCGCTTCATCCGCGGTGATCGGATTCTCGAACTCGATGTTGACGGCCTCGGAGTGGCCGACGAACACGGGCACGCGCACGCAGGTCGCGGAGAGCTTGATCTTGGGATCAAGAATCTTCTTGGTCTCCGCCATCATCTTCCACTCTTCCTTGGTGTAGCCGTCCTCCATGAAAACGTCGATGTGGGGGATGACGTTGAAGGCGATGCGCTTGGGGAATTTCTTCGCGACCAGCTCGTCATTGGTGTAGACGGCCTTGGTCTGCGAGAACAATTCGTCCATCGCGTCCTTGCCGGCGCCCGACACCGATTGATAGGTCGAGACCACGACGCGCTTGATGGTTGCCTTGTCGTGCAGCGGCTTGAGCGCGACCACGAGCTGCGCGGTCGAGCAGTTCGGGTTGGCGATGATGTTCTTCTTCTTGAAGCCTTCGGTCGCAGCCGCGTTCACTTCGGGCACGATCAGCGGCACGTCCGGATCCATGCGCCAGGCCGAGGAATTGTCGATCACGACCGCGCCGGCGGCGCCGATCTGCGGCGACCATTCCTTCGACACCGAGCCGCCCGCCGACATCAGGCAGATGTCGACGTCGGAGAAGTCGTAATGCTCGAGCGCTTTGACCTTCAGGGTACGATCGCCATAGGAGACCTCGACGCCGACGCTGCGGCGCGACGCCAGGGCCACGACCTCGTCCGCGGGGAATTTTCGCTCATCGAGGATGTTGAGCATTTCCCGTCCGACATTGCCGGTCGCGCCGACGACTGCGACTTTGTAACCCATCGTTCACTCTCCGATGAAAAAGCCCGTTCCCGAAGCTGACGCTTAACCAGGAAGAGCAGCGCTTCTATGCGAGAACCGGCCCCAAGACAACGTTGGACCATGCCTGAAGGCCGTGGATGCAATCGCCTGAGGCCAGGACGGCCGAAACTCCTACCCAGCTCTATCTGGCGCTTGCAGCCTTCGCCGACGAGGTGGTCGGCACGCTCGCGCGCCTGTTTGCCTATGTGGGGGCGCTCGCCCTGTTTGCCATCCTGGCGCTGGCGGCCCTCAACCAGCTGCCTGACATGCGGGACGATGAGCCGGCCGCAAGGTCCGGCTGGAGCGTGGCCGACCGCTCGCATCCGGCCTTCGCCGTCAGCCGGCTGGATTCATCAGAAAAAACAGCCTCTTACACCATCTTCAGGCATCCCGAGGGCGGCCGCAGGGACGTGATGCGCTGGGCCGGCGAGGCGGACAAGCCTGTGGCCGAGCTCGAGATCTACCGGGAAGGCGGCGAATTCGACGTGACCCGTCCGGCGACGGCGGACCTAGCGGCCAATCTGGCCGCCCAGCTGGGCCTGGGCTCGACGACCCCGCTCGAGCAGGCCGGCCTGATCGACACCAAATTCGGCCCCGTGGCTCTGTTCCGGCCGGTCGGCACGGACAAGGCGGCGCCGTCCTGCCTCGGCTACCTCAAGCGCAACGAGGAGCCGGCGCTGCAGATCTCCGGCTTCTCCTGCCAGGGCGACACGCTGCCCGCCCGGCGCGCGGCGGTCGCCTGCCTGCTGAACCGGCTGACGCTGCTGGCTTCGGGCAACGAGCCGAAGCTGGCGGAATTCTTCGCCCATGCCGAGCTGAAGCGCCGCGCCTGCGATGGCGCTGCTGCCTCCGACTGGCTGCTGGGCGCGGCCAACGCGCAATTGCGCGGGGCGCTCTGATCGGCATCAAGTCCAAGTGGCTGGTATTGATGCAACTTTTGCCGGCCCGCACGATTATTCACCGCTGGTGTGACCCAATAGACCTAGTTGCAGCCACCCCGGCCGGGCTAGTATGGGGCGAAATCGACTGGCGGCCTGCCGCCTGAAGGGGACGTGATGAGCTCGAAATTCTCTGCGGCAACCAAATTGGCGACCTGGCTAGCGGCAGGCGCCGTCATTGCCGCGGCCTTCGCGACGCCGGCTGCGGCCGACACCAAGACCAAGCGCTATGACGAGCGCGGCCGCCCGGTTTACGGCCCGAGCGGCCCGAACGCGGTCTATCAGCAGGGCCGCACCCGCATCTATGTGAGCAAGCGCTCCTGGCTCGACGGCGGCACCGAGGTCAATCCGGGCGACCGCAAGTTCAGCGACTACGCCTTCCCGCCGGAGATCGGCTATCCGACCTTCGCACGCGAGAACAACAACCGTCCGATCGATCGCCAGCCGCTCTCGACGCCGGCCGATGTCGGCGGCTATCCGCGGAATTTCCCGCTGTACTGAGCGGACGTCAGGACCGAATCAAAAGGCCGGGCTCACGCCCGGCCTTTTTGCTTTTGCGAGGTGCCGTAGGGTGGGCAAAGGCGCTCTTGCGCCGTGCCCACGACCTCTCTCCGGTCGCAAAAATGCGTGGGCACGCTTCGCTTTGCCCACCCTACGATTCCTGTTGCTTGGGTGAGATGCGTGCGCCTCACGCGTTCGCTGCCGGATCGTACCGCCTACAAAATTCCTCGATCGCCTCGGAGCGGAAATCGCCGAGACGCTGGAAGATCAGCTCATCCGGCCAATCCCACCATGCGATGCGGCGCAGGCTCTCCGCGACGGAATCGGAAAAACGCTTGCGGATGGGGCGCGCGGGAACGCCGCCGACGATCGTGTAGGGCGCGACATCGCGGCTGACGACCGCGCCTGCGGCGATCACCGCGCCGTCGCCGACCGTGACACCTGGCAGCAGGATGGCGGCGTGACCGATCCAGACATCATTGCCGACGATCACCCGGTCGCCGCGGCGGTCCGCGAAGAAGTCGCGGTCACGCGTCGCGCCCGCCTCGTAATATTCGGGGACATAGGTGAAGCGATGCTGGGACGGCCGGCCCATCGGATGATTGGGCGCACCGATCCGCACCGAATTGGCGATGGCGGTGAATTTTCCGATCGCGGCGTCGGCAACCTCGCAATTCTCGCCGAGATAGGAGTAGTCGCCGAGCGAGGCATATTCGATGCGCGTATTGGCGAGGATCTCGCAGCGCCGCCCGATCTGCGCCTCGCGCTGGCGCACGGTTTCATGGATGATTGTTTCCGCGATCTTGGGGCGGGGTGCATCCATGAGGTAACTCCGGGAGCAGGTGCCGTAGGGCGGGCAAAGGCGCAAAGCGCCGTGCCCACCATCTCTCTCTAATCGCAATCGATTGGTGGGCACGCTTCGCTTTGCCCACCCTACGAGTGCGGTGCCCGCCTTACGCGTGCAGCTTCTGCAATTCCTTCAAAATCGCTTCGCCCATCTGCGTGGTCGAGGCGGCCGTGGTGCCTTCCGACTTGATGTCGGCGGTGCGGAGGCCACTGGCGAGCACCGCGGCGATCGCGGCGTCGACCTTGTCGGCGAGCTCGCCCATGTCGAAGGAATAGCGCAGCGCCATGCCAAAGGACGAGATCATCGCGATGGGATTCGCGAGGCCCTTGCCGGCGATGTCGGGGGCCGAACCGTGCACCGGCTCGTACAGCGCCTTGCGCTTCTTGCTCTTGACGTCGACCTCGCCGAGCGAGGCCGAGGGCAGCATGCCGAGCGAGCCGGTCAGCATCGCCGCGATGTCGGACAGCATGTCGCCGAACAGATTGTCTGTCACGATGACGTCGAACTGCTTCGGCGCCTTTACCAGCATCATGCCGCCGGAATCGGCGAGCTGATGCTCGAGCGTGACGTCGGGATATTCGCGCTTGTGGACCTGGGTCATGACCTCGTTCCAGAGCACGCCCGACTTCATGACGTTGCGCTTCTCCATCGACGTCACCTTGTTCTTGCGCTTCCTGGCAAGCTCGAAGGCGACGCGGCCAATGCGCTCGATCTCATAGGTGTCGTAGACCTGGGTATCGACGGCGCGCTTCTGGCCGTTGCCGAGATCGGTGATGGTCTTGGGCTCGCCGAAATAGACGCCGCCGGTGAGCTCGCGCACGATGACGATGTCGAGCCCTTCGACCGCCTCGCGCTTCAGGCTGGAGGCATCGGCCAGCGCCGGATAGCACACCGCCGGGCGCAGGTTGGCGAACAAAGCGAGGTCCTTGCGAAGGCGGAGCAGGCCGGCTTCGGGACGCACCTCGTAGGGAACCGCGTCCCACTTGGGGCCGCCGACCGCGCCGAAGATGATGGCGTCGGCGGCCAGCGCCTTGGCCATGTCGCCCTCGGAGATCGACACCTTGTGGGCGTCATAGGCCGAGCCGCCGACGAGGCCGGTGTCGGTCTCGAACTTGGCGATCCCGGCCGAATTGAGCCAATCGATCAGCCGCTTCACCTCGCCCATCACCTCGGGGCCGATACCGTCGCCGGGGAGCAGCAGCAATTTGTGGGTCGCCATGGTCGTTTCCTTCTCGATCCTCTCTTGTCATTCCGGGACGCGCCCTCTTAGGCGCGGGCCCGGAATCCATCCTCCCGATCGTGGTTATGGATTCCGGGCTCGCGCCAAATGGCGCGCCCCGGAATGACAGGTCGGCCGGAGTGCTAGAGCGGCGTTGCGCGCTTGGCAAGACACCATTGCCGCACCGCGGCTGTGCAAGGCGCACCGGGCCTGCCACACTACACGGGCCGGAGAACCCCTTGCACGCGCCTGACCGCCCCCGACCCGACACGCACCCCGCGCGACTGATCCTGACCCTGTCGCTGGCGGCGACGGTCGGGCTCGGCATCGGCCGCTTTGCCTATGCGCTGGTGCTGCCCGACATGCGCGAGGACCTTGGCTGGTCCTACTCGGCGGCCGGTTTCATGAACACCATCAACGCCGTCGGCTACCTCGTGGGCGCGCTGGCCGCGTCGCGGCTGATCCAGCGGGTCGGCTGGGCGGCAGCGATCCGCGGCGGGACCCTGGCCTGCGTCGCCGCACTCGCGACCTGCGCGCTGACGGGCAATTTCGTCGCGCTGAGCCTCGCCCGCCTCGTGCTGGGCCTCGGCGCCGCGGCCGGCTTCGTCGCTGGCGGCGCGCTCGCCGCGACCATCGCGCAGTCGCACCCGGAGCGGGCCAATTTCCTGCTCAGCCTGTTCTATGCCGGGCCCGGCATCGGCATCCTCTCCTCGGGGCTGATCGCCCCGTTCACGCTGCAATATTTCGGGCCGGGCTCGTGGTGGATCGTATGGTGGGCGCTGACGCTGCTCTCGGCGGCGATGACCGTGCCGCTGTTCCTGACCCGCATCGAAACCGGCGCGCGCTTCTCCGCAGGCAGCCACGCCGCCTTCGCGATTCTGCCCGTGCTGATCTATCTCGCTGCATATTTCCTGTTCGGCGCCGGCTACATCGCCTACATGACCTTCATGATCGCCTATGTGCGCGACGGCGGCGGCGGGGCGGCGGCACAAGCCGCGTTCTGGGGCCTGATCGGTCTTAGCGCCTTCGTCACGCCATGGGCCTGGCGCGGCGTGCTCGCGCTCGATCGCGGCGGGCTTGCCACCGCGATCATCCTCGGCACCAACGCGATCGGCGCCGGCTTGCCGATGCTCGGGCATTCCCCGACATGGCTTGCGATTTCGGCGGTGGTGTTCGGCGTCGCCTTCTTCGCCGTGGTCGGCTCGACCACCGCCTTCGTCCGCTTCAACTATCCGCCGCAGACGTGGCCGACCGCGATCGCGGCGATGACGATCTCGTTCGGCGTCGGCCAGACGCTGGGCCCGATCGTGGTCGGCGCCATCACGGATGCACTGGGAAGCTTGAGCTACGCGCTCAATGTGTCGGCGGCGCTGCTGGCCTTGGGAGCGGTGGCGGCGCTGTGCCAGCGCAAGGTGGGGCCGAAAGCGGCGAATGGCGAGTAGCGAGTGGCGAATTGTGAGCCGCGAGCGCGTTTACGACTCGCCACTCCCCATTCGCTACTCGCTGCCTCAGCTCCCACTAAACGAATTATACCCCTGGTCTTCCCAATAGCCGCCCTTGTAGTCGTTGGTGACTTCCATCGAGACCACGTATTTCGGATTCTTGAAGCCGAGCTTCGTCGGCACGCGGATCTTCATCGGAAAACCATAGGCGCGCGGCAAAATCTCGTTCGCGTATTTGAACGTCATCTGGGTCTGCGGATGCAGCGCGCTGCGCATGTCCAGCGGCGAGTTGTAGCCGTCCTTGTCGGCGCACTGGAACCAGACATATTTCGCGCGCGTGTCTGCGCCGATCAGCTTGAGGAAGTCGCGCAAGGGCGTGCCGGTCCAGCTGCCGATCGCGCTCCAGCCCTCGACGCAGATGTGGCGGGTGATCTGGTTGACCTGCGGCAGCTTGTAGAGCTCATCCAGCGTCCAGGACTTCTTGTTGTCGACGAGGCCGCGCACCTCGAGCTTCCAGTCTTTGCCATCGATATCGGGCGCGTCATCGAGATCGTAATAGGCGTTGAACGGGAACGGCTTCGTGATCGCGCTCTCGGGGAAAGTCGGCGCCAGCGCGTCGGGATTGAAGATGAAGGACTGCACGGCGTCGTTGAACTTCGAAACCTTCGCCAGCATGGTCTCGGCCGAAGACGAGTCCACCACGTCACAGCCGGTGAGCAGCGTCAGCGCCCCCAGGCTGGCGCCGCCAGCGATGAAGCGGCGACGGGTAAAATCCGGCATCGCCTTGATGGAGTCCTTGATCAGCAGCCGCTTGTCGACGCCGGGGATCAGGAATGAACGCTTGGCCATGATAATTCTCCTAATCAGCGGCCAATGATCATCGCGCGCAGGCTCTTCGGCACCAGCAGCGCGAGCAGGACGTGAATGACGAGGAAGGCGCAGATCGCGGCCATGCAGATGAAGTGGACATAGCGCGCGGTCGGATAATCGCCGAACAGCATCACCAGGTAATAGAGCTGCACCGGCTTCCACATGCCGAGGCCGGACAGCACGATCAGCACGCCGACCACGATGATGCCGGCATAGAGGAGGCGCTGGACGTAATTGTAGACGGTGAGGTCGTCATGACCGAGCTTGAAGGTCAGCGCGGCCCTGACGTCGTGGAGCACACCCGACGGCGTGATCGGCAGCAGCTTCTTGCGGAAACGCCCGGTGGCCAAGCCGGTGATGAGATAGGCAAGGCCGTTGATCATCAAGAGCCACATCGCGGCAAAATGCCAGAGCAGGCCGCCGCCGAGCCAACCACCGAGCGTGTATTCGCGCGGGAAGCTGAAGCCGAACAGCGGCGAGGCGTTGTAGATCTGCCAGCCCGACAGGATCATCAGGATCATGGCCAGCGCATTGATCCAGTGCATGACGCGAACCCAGGCCGGCTGGATCACCTTGGCCGGGGTGGCGCTGACCTGCTCGCCTGAGACTGTGAGGCTCGACATGATGGTTCCGTCCTGAACGTCGTCTGACACTGAATATACGCCGCTGCGTCGGCTTTCGTTACGCCCTGTCCGGCATCGAATCGATACCGTCAGGCTATGCCGGTCACAATAAAGCGAGCCGGGTGCCCCCGGCTCGCCGTTTTCGTCGCATCCGGTTTGGGGGATGAAACCGGGCTGCGCGGGGTTACGTCGCCGGCATCAGCACGGTGTCGACCACATGGATGACGCCGTTGGACTGGTTGACGTTGGAGATCGTCACCATCGAGGTGCCGCCCTTGGCATCGACGATCCAGGTCTTGCCGTCCATCTTCTTCACCGTCAGCTCCTCGCCTTCGGCGGTCTTCAGCTTCTTGCCGTCGACGAGGTCGGAGGCTTCGAGCTTGCCGGGCACGACGTGGTAGGTGAGGATCTTGGTCAGCGTCGCCTTGTTCTCGGGCTTGACCAGACTGTCGACGGTGCCAGCCGGCAGCTTGCCGAAGGCGGCGTTGGTCGGCGCGAACACCGTGAACGGGCCCTTGCTTTCCAGCGTCTGCACCAGACCGGCCGCCTTCACGGCCGCGACCAGCGTGGTGTGGTCCTTCGAATTGACCGCGTTCTGGACGATGTTCTTGGACGGGAACATCGCGGCACCGCCGACCATGACGGTCTTTTCCTCGGCACGAACAGGCGCAACGACGGTCGCGGTGATCGCGAGAGCGCTGAAGGCGGCGGCAGCGAGATAGGCAATACGCTTCGACATGGAAAGTCTCCCGATTGAATGGTGACCGGCGATGGCCGGCGTTGAGTTGGGGCAACAACGGTGGCTGCGACCTTTTTTGCGTGAAGCAGCAGCACCGTCGTTGGCCGAACTACGGGAGGGTTTGCGCAGCGGTTTCGGGAAAAAATTCTTTGTGATACGTGAAACTATGTGGGCGCGTGTTCGTGTGCGAGCGCCGCGCCAACCGGACGGTGCCGTAGGGTGGGCAAAGCGCAGCGTGCCCACCAAACGCAAATGGAGGGAGATGGTGGGCACGGCGCTTCGCGCCTTTGCCCACCCTACGGCAGTGTGCCCGTTGCGGCAGTACGCCCGCCTCAATCCCTGCTCTGCGGCGTCTGGATGAATCCGCGATTGTGCGTCGGGCTGATCAGCAGCTCGTTGATGCAGACGCGCGGCGGCATCGAGGCGATGAACGCGATGGTGCGGCCGAGATCCTCGGACTGCAGCATCTTGGCCTGCTCCTCCTCGCTCGGCACCACCGGGCGCAGCTTCAGGATCGGTGTCGCCACTTCGCCCGGCATCAGGCAGCAGGCGCGCAGGCCGTTGACGCACTCGTCCATGTTGAAGGAGTGGGTCAGTGCCAGCACCGCATGTTTCGTCGTGGTGTAGGCCGGGCCCGGCATCTTCGAGACATGACGGCCGGCCCAGGACGAGACGTTGATGATCGAGCCGTCCTGCTGCTTGCGCATCGTCGGCAGCACAGCCCGCATGCAATAGAGCACGCCGTTGAGATTGACCTGGACCAGCTTGTCCCAGCCCTCCAGTTCCATGTCCTTCCAGCTGCGCTTGGGAACATTGATGCCGGCATTGTTGACGAGCAGGTCGATCCGGCCGTGCTTTGCCACGATCTGATCGGCCGCCTTCTGGGCCTGCTCCGCGTTGGCCACGTCCAGCGCGATGGCCTCGGCCGCGCCGCCGGCCTTGGTGATCTTGGCAACCACGGTATCCAGGGCATCCCTGCGGCGGCCCGAAACCACGACGATCCAGCCGTCGGCAGCCAACGCCTCGGCGCCGGCCTCCCCGATCCCACTGCCGCCGCCCGTGACCCAGGCCACGCGTTTCCCGTTTTTGGTCATGCAAACTGTCTCCGTTGCTTCATTGGGGCGGTTTTTGCTAATCCAGCCCTCGGTTTTGACCGGCCTTGTCAGTCTTGCGGTCGAGGAAATCTTGCATGAACCAAGCAGCCAACGCCAATCTGTTTTCCCGCCTGTTCGACGGCCTCGACGACCCCAAACGCCTCGCGATCGAGACGCAGGACGGTGGCCATATCAGCTATGGCGATCTGATCGCGCGGGCCGGGCAGATGGCGAACGTGCTGGCCGCGCGCGGCGTAAAGCCCGGCGACCGCGTCGCGGTGCAGGTGGAAAAGTCCGTCGCCAATATCGTGCTGTATCTCGGCACTGTCCGGGCCGGTGCGGTCTATCTGCCGCTCAACACCGCCTATACGCTGAACGAGCTCGATTACTTCATCGGCGATGCCGAGCCGTCGCTGGTGGTCTGCGATCCCTCCAAGGCCGAGGGCCTTGCCCCGATCGCCGCCAAGGTGAAGGCCAGGGTCGAGACGCTGGGGCCCGACGGCAAGGGCTCGCTGACGGACGCCGCCGACAAGGCCAGCAGCGAATTTGCGACGGTGACGCGGGCCGGCGACGATCTCGCCGCGATCCTCTACACCTCGGGCACTACCGGCCGCTCCAAGGGCGCGATGCTGACGCACGACAATCTCGCGTCGAACTCGCTCTCGCTCGTCGGCTACTGGCGCTTCACCGACAGGGACGTGCTGATCCACGCGCTGCCGATCTATCATACGCACGGCCTGTTCGTGGCGACCAACGTGACGCTGTTCGCCCGGGCGTCGATGATCTTCCTGCCGAAGCTCGATCCGGACCTCATCATCAAGCTGATGGCGCGGGCCACGGTGCTGATGGGCGTGCCGACCTTCTATACGCGGCTGCTTCAGAACCCCGCGCTGTCGCGCGAGACCACCAAGCACATGCGCCTGTTCATCTCGGGCTCGGCGCCGCTGCTGGCCGAGACCCATCGCGAATGGTCGGCGCGCACCGGTCATGCCGTGCTCGAGCGCTACGGCATGACCGAGACCAACATGAACACGTCGAACCCGTATGACGGCGAGCGCGTGCCCGGCGCGGTCGGTTTTCCGCTGCCCGGCGTCTCCGTGCGCGTGACCGAGCCCGAGACCGGCAAGGAGCTGCCGCGCGAGGAGATCGGCATGATCGAGGTCAAGGGCCCGAACGTGTTCAAGGGATATTGGCGCATGCCGGAGAAGACCAAGTCGGAGTTCCGGCCCGACGGCTTCTTCATCACCGGCGACCTCGGCAAGATCGACGGCAAGGGCTACATCCACATCCTCGGCCGCGGCAAGGATCTCGTCATCTCCGGCGGCTTCAACGTCTACCCCAAGGAGATCGAGAGCGAGATCGACGCCATGCCGGGCGTGATCGAGTCCGCCGTGATCGGCGTGCCGCATGCGGATTTCGGCGAAGGGGTCACCGCCGTGCTGGTCTGCAACAAGGGCGCCGATGTCACCGAAGCCGCCGTGCTGAAGGCACTCGACGGGCGCCTTGCAAAGTTCAAGATGCCCAAGCGCGTCTTCGTCGTCGACGAGCTGCCGCGCAATACGATGGGCAAGGTGCAGAAGAACGTGCTGCGGGATACGTACAAGGATATCTACGCGAAGAAGTGAGGGGCCTTGACACCCTTCTAGACCCTCACCCTGAGGAGCGCGCATCTTGCGCGCGTCTCGAAGGGCGAGGCCACCGCCCGGGCCTTCATCCTTCGAGACGCGCGTTCGGCGTTCCTCAGAATGAGGAATTGGCCGTCTGGATTGCTGCGCTCGCAATGACGGAGTGCGTGGCGGCTACTGCCCGCCCACCAGGCTCATCACAAACCTGCTTCCGACGACAAACAGGTAACACCCGAACGCGGCCTCCAGCGTCCGCTTCGACATCGCATGCGCGGCTCTCACGCCGAGCGGCGCGGTGACGAGGCTCATCGGCATCACCAGCACGGCGCCGATCAGCGAGACGTAGCCGAGCGCGAAGGGGATTTGCAGTGCTGCGACGGCCGGATAGGTCGCCGCCGCAGGCCAGCCGGCGTAGATGTAGCCGAGCGCGCCGGGGATCGAGATCAGCACCGCGAGCGCCGAGGAGGTCGCGACGGCCTGGTGGATCGGACGGCTATAGAAGGTCATCAGCAGGTTCGAGAACAGGCCGCCGCCGATGCCCATCAGCGTCGAGAGGATGCCGACGCAGAAGCCGTAGACGCGCATCAGCGGCCCCTTCGGCAGATCGTCGCCGAACTTCCAGCCTTCGCGCGCGAAGATGAGACGCGCGGCCGCGGACCAGGCGACGCAAACGAACACGATCTTGAACAGTTTTTCCGGCGCGTAGCGCGCGATCACGCTGCCGGAGACAACGCCGATCACGATCGGAAGCCACCAGACGCGCAGGATCGACATGTCGACTGCGCCGCGCTTGTAATGCGCCTGGAACGAGCGGATCGAGGTTGGAATGATCACCGCGAGCGAGGTGCCGATGCAGAGCGGCATGCGCACCTCCAGCGGCACGCCGGCGATGCGGAAGCATTCGTAGAACACCGGCACGAGAATCGCGCCGCCGCCGATGCCGAACACACCGGCCAGAAATCCCGAGAGCGCGCCGGTTGCGATCAGCAGTAGCGCGAGCTCGACGACGTCAGAAACCTCCAGGCCGCTCATCGGCGGCGATCCGTCGGCAGCTCTCGCGGATGCGCGACGCAGAAGGCTGCGGCTGCGGCGAGGACGGGCGCGGAGAGGACCAGAAGCAAACCTGCGAAACCCGGGCCTTGCCGACTATAGGCCTCAAACGCGGCAAGGCCGTCGATGGCGACGCCGGCCAGCGAGAAGGCAAGCAGCGGAAGCAGTTCACCCGGCAGGACGTCATTGAGGCCGCGCGCGGTGCGCGGGTGGGGGATGGACGTCAGGCTGACATGGGTGGGCATGGTAGGTCCTGGACTTGCTTGGAGGTAGTGCAACGTAGACCCTTCCGTTTTTCAGCGCTATCTCTGCCAGCCGGCATGCTCCCTTGCGAATTACGGAAGGATGACCATGGACCAACTGGCGGCGTTGGCGACCTTCGTGCGGGCCGTGGACCACGGCAGTCTGTCAGCGGCGGCGCGATCGGTGCCGAGCTCGCTGACTTCGGTGAGCCGCCAGATTTCTGCGCTCGAGCGGCATTTCGGCACGCGCCTGCTGGTGCGGACGACGCGACAACTCGCGCTCACGGAAGATGGACGCATGCTCTACGAGCGCGCCAAATCGATCCTCGGCGAGCTCAAGGAGATCGAAGAGAGGCTGGCCGGCAATCGCCGCGAGCCGTCGGGACGACTGCGCGTGAGCGCGCCGGCATTGATGGGGCGCCTGCTGATCGCACCGCTTCTCGGCGATTTCCTGCGCGCCTATCCATCGCTCTCAGTGGACTTGCTGCTGGTCGATCGCAATGTCGATCTGATCGAGGAGGACGTTCACCTGGCGCTTCGCGTCGGGCGCATGCCCGATTCGCAGCTGGTGATGCGAAAGCTCGCGGAGGTGCAGATGATTCACTGCGCTTCGCCCGATTACCTCGCACGCCGCGGCGAACCGCATACGCCTGCCGACCTGGCGCAGCATGATTGTCTGGTGTTTTCGGATGCGCCGGGCGCTGCAACCTGGCGGTTCGGCCGCGAGGCGAACAGCGGAGCGCGGATCCGCATCTCGGGACGGCTCTGGGTCAATAGTCTCGATGCGCTCGCCGTCGCCGCAGAGAACGGAGCAGGCATCGTCCGCGTGCCGTCATGGCAGGTGGAGAAACAGCTGGTGGAAGGACGCCTGCGACGTCTGCTGCGCGAGCACGAGCCTGCGCCGGCGCCGCTGAACGCGCTATATCAACCGTCGCGACTAGGCTCGACGAAGATTCGCGCCTTCATCGATTTCCTGGTCGAGCGGTGGCGCGGAAGCGATCCCCTCAGCCGGTGATCTCCGCGGCGGGGTGGAATGCAGGCTGCGCATATCCGGACCGGATCAAATCGGATGGTGAGGACGGCGGTCGGCGCCCGGGTGAATGAGGCTGGCGACGCCTTTGGCCGATCTCAGTCCGGTTTGGACGGCATGGTCCGTTTAGAGGTGTTCCAATAGCAATTTCAACGCGCCTCGGCGCTTTCGAAATTGATGAATCAAGATTCTTTTCTTCGCTGGCGGACCGAGGCTCTGGTATACCAAGCCGCTGATTGGCCTTGTTTCATCAAGGCTCTAGGGCTGAACCGGCGTTCGATTTATGGCGATTTGGTGATTGCGCAGGCGAAATCGACTCCGTAAATAGAGCCGACCCTTCGCGATCCCCGCGCGCGCCCTGTTGGGCCGCCATAAAACATCAAAGCCCATGACCGCACGGATCGAACGACCGCTTTCACCACACATGCAAGTCTACCGCTGGACGCTGACGATGGCCCTGTCCATCGTCCACCGCGCCACCGGTATTGCCCTCTATGTCGGAACCCTGCTGCTGGCCTGGTGGCTGATCGCAGCGGCCTCCGGCCCCGCTGCCTATGCCCATGTCCAGGCCTTTACCGGCAGCATCATCGGCCGGCTGATCGTGTTCGGTTACACTTGGGCGCTGATGCACCATATGCTCAGCGGTATCCGGCACTTCGTCTGGGACCTCGGCTATGGCTTCAAGGCCAATGAGCGCGAGGCCCTGACCTGGGGCGCAGCGATCGGCGGCATCGCCCTGACGGTGCTGATCTGGATCATCGCCTATGCGATCGGAGGTGGACGATGAGCGCGACCGATACGCCGAAGCGCAGCATGCGTACCCCGCTCGGCCGCGTCCGCAATCTCGGCGCGGCGCATTCGGGCACATCCGACTTCTGGCGCCAGCGCCTCACGGCGGTGGCGATGACGCTGCTGATGATCCCGGTGCTGGTGATCATCATGATGCTGCTCGGCCGCAACCAGGCCGGCGCCAAGCAGATCCTCGGCTCGCTGCCGGTCGCCATCATCATGGTGCTCTTCATCATCGCCAGCGCCTGGCACATGAAGATCGGCATGCAGGTCGTGATCGAGGACTACGTCCATAACGAGAAGCTGAAGCTCACCGCGATCATGCTCAACAATTTCTTCTCGATCGCGGTCGCGCTCGCCTCGATCTACGCGATTCTCCAACTGTCATCCGGAGTGTAACCCATGGCCAACGAGACGAATGGCAAGGGCAACGGCGCTCCCGCCACCAACGGCAAAGCCTATCCGATCGAAGATCACACCTACGACGTCGTCGTGGTCGGCGCCGGCGGCGCGGGCCTGCGCGCCGTGGTCGGCTGCAGCGAAGCCGGTCTGCGCACCGCCTGCATCACCAAGGTTTTCCCGACCCGCTCGCACACTGTCGCGGCGCAGGGCGGCATCTCCGCCTCGCTCGGCAACATGCACAAGGACGACTGGCGCTGGCACATGTACGACACCGTGAAGGGGTCGGACTGGCTCGGCGACCAGGACGCGATCGAATACATGGTGCGCAACGCGCCCGACGCGGTCTACGAGCTCGAGCATTGGGGCGTGCCGTTTTCGCGCACCGAGGACGGCAAGATCTACCAGCGCCCGTTCGGCGGCATGACCACCGAGTTCGGCAAGAGCCAGGCGCAGCGCACCTGCGCCGCCGCCGACCGCACCGGCCACGCCATGCTGCACACGATGTATGGCCAGTCGCTGCGCCACGCGGCCGAGTTCTTCATCGAGTTCTTCGCCATCGACCTGATCATGGACGATCAGGGCACCTGCCGCGGCGTCATCGCGCTCAAGCTCGACGACGGCACGCTGCACCGCTTCCGCGCCCAGACCGTGATCCTCGCGACCGGCGGCTACGGCCGCGCCTACGCCTCCTGCACCTCGGCGCACACCTGCACCGGTGACGGCGGCGGCATGGTGCTGCGCGCCGGCCTGCCGATGCAGGACATGGAGTTCGTGCAGTTCCACCCGACCGGCATCTACGGCTCGGGCTGTCTCGTCACCGAGGGCGCGCGCGGCGAAGGCGGCTATCTCGTCAACTCCGAAGGCGAGCGCTTCATGGAGCGCTACGCGCCGTCCGCGAAGGACCTCGCCTCGCGCGACGTCGTCTCGCGCGCGATGACCATCGAGATCCGCGAAGGCCGCGGCGTCGGCAAGAAGAAGGACCACATTTTCCTTCATCTCGACCATCTCGATCCCGCGGTGCTCGCCGAGCGCCTGCCGGGCATCTCCGAATCCGCAAAGATCTTCGCCAATGTCGACGTGACGCGCGAGCCGATCCCGATCGTGCCGACCGTGCACTACAACATGGGCGGCATCCCCACCAATTATCACGGCGAAGTCCTGACCAAGAAGGACGGCGACGACAACGCCATCATCCCCGGCCTGATGGCGATCGGCGAAGCGGCCTGCGTCTCCGTGCACGGCGCCAACCGCCTCGGCTCCAACTCGCTGATCGACCTCGTGGTGTTCGGCCGCGCCGCCGCGCTGCGGCTCGCCGAGAAGCTCACGCCCAATGCCAAGCAGCCGGAGCTGCCGGCGAACTCCGCCGAGCTCGCGCTCGGCCGCCTCGACCACTACCGCTACGCCTCCGGCGGCACGCCGACTGCAAAGCTGCGCGAAGGCATGCAGCACGTGATGCAGAACAATTGCGCGGTGTTCCGCACCGGCGACGTGCTGAGCGAAGGCCAGAACCTGATCGAGAAGGTCCACAGCGGCATCACCGACATCGCCGTGTCCGACCGCTCGCTGGTGTGGAATTCGGACCTCGTCGAGACGCTCGAGTTCGACAATCTGATCTCGCAGGCGGTGGTGACGATGGACTCCGCCGCCAACCGCACCGAGAGCCGCGGCGCGCATGCCCGCGAGGACTTCTCCGCGCGCGACGACAAGAACTGGATGAAGCACACGCTGGCCTGGCTCGACGATTCCGGCAAGGTCAAGATCGAGTACCGCCCCGTTCACGACTACACCATGACCAACGACGTGCAGTACATCCCGCCGAAGGCGCGCGTGTATTGATTTGCTGCTTGTCATTGCCGGGCTCGACCCGGCAATCCATCCTTCAACGATGGAGGCACGGGTCAAGCCCGCGCATGACGAAAGAAACCAGAGGCAGGACTAATGGTTGAATTCGCACTTCCGAAGAACTCCAAGATCACTGGCGGCAAGACCTGGCCGAAGCCCGCGGGGGCGACCGAGACGCGCGAGTTCCGCGTCTATCGCTGGAATCCCGACGACGGCAAGAATCCGAGCGTCGACACCTATTACGTCGACACCCATGATTGCGGTCCGATGGTGCTGGACGGGCTGATCTGGATCAAGAACCATATCGACCCGACGCTGACCTTCCGTCGCTCCTGCCGCGAAGGCGTCTGCGGCTCCTGCGCCATGAATATCGACGGCCAGAACACGCTGGCCTGCACCCGCTCGATGCACGACGTCAAGGACGGCGCGGTCAAGATCAACCCGCTGCCGCACCAGCCCGTGGTGAAGGACCTCGTTCCCGATCTGACCAATTTCTACGCGCAGTACGCCTCGGTCGAGCCCTGGCTGAAGACGACCTCGCCGACGCCGCAGAAGGAATGGCGCCAGAGCCACGAGGACCGCGAGAAGCTCGACGGCCTCTACGAGTGCATCCTGTGCGCCTGCTGCTCGACCTCCTGCCCGAGCTATTGGTGGAACAGCGACCGTTATCTCGGCCCCGCCGCGCTGCTCCAGGCCAACCGCTGGGTCTCGGACTCCCGCGACGAGGCGACCGGCGAGCGGCTCGACAATCTCGAGGACCCGTTCCGCCTCTACCGCTGCCACACCATCATGAACTGCGCCAAGGCCTGCCCGAAGGGCCTGAACCCGGCGGAAGCCATCGCCGAGCTCAAGCTCAAGATGGTCGAGCGCCAGATCTAGGCCTCGATTATGCTACGACCCCGGCCGCGGCGGCCGGGGCATTCTACGATCGGCGTCAGTTTGAGTAGAATTTGCCACGACCCGTGTCGCGGGCGAATCATTGGAACACAACCAAAGGTTCCATTCATAAGCCGCTTCCTTCCCGGCGGGAAATTCAAGTAAGCTCTCCGGCCAGGGACCGGGAGCGACCGTGCAGGGCGCGCAACGCAACTCGCTGAGACTGCTGCAGTGGATGATGGCTGCATCCCTGGCGCTCCCGATTGCGCTGTTCGTCTTCGCCTCTACGATCTCCTACACCTCAACCAACGATATCGCCGACCGCGAGATCGAGCGCACGCTCGACGTCGCGCATGAACACGCGCTCAAGGTGTTCGAGACCATCGACCGCAGCCTCGCCGAGATCAACGAGGTCGTGCGCGGCCTTCCCGACGATGCGATCCGCGCACGCGAGCCGGCGCTGCACCAGCGCCTGAAGCGCCTGACCGATTCGCTGCCGCAGCTGAAATCGGCCTGGATCTTCGATGCGGACGGGCGGTCGCTGGTCAACAGCCTCGTCTCACCGCCGCCGGAGCAGGGCTTTGCCGACCGCGATTATTTCCTCGCCCATGTCGACCACAGCATCGGCACCTTCATCGGCACGCCGCTGACGCCGCGTCCGCCCTATCAGGGCGCGCGCTTCTTCGGCGTCAGCCGCCGCCGCGACTCCGACGACGGCCGCTTCATCGGCGTGATCCAGGCGTCCGTCCTGCCGGAATATTTCGAGAGCTTTTACGCCCGGATCGGCTCCGACCCCGGCAGCTTCTTCGCGATCGGGCGCACCGACGGCACGGTGCTGGCGCATTTTCCGCGGCTCGACCGCGATCTCCGGCTCGATCCAACCGGGCCGGTCGGCCAGAAGATCGCAGCTCACCCGGACCATGGCCTCATGACCATCGACTGGGCGTCGGACGGGATCGAGCGCCGCATCGGCTACCGGCGCGTCGCCGAATATCCGATCTATGTCAGCGCGGGCCTCGAGACCTCGGCGATTCGCGCGCGCTGGTACGCCACCATCGGCCAGCATCTGGTGTTCGGCGTGCCCGCCACCGCGCTGCTGTTCCTGCTGCTGGCGTTCGCGTTCCGCCGCACCCAGCATCTCCAGGCCGAAGCCGCCGCGCGGCGCGAGGCCGAGGAGGCGCTCAAGCACAGCCAGCGCCTGGAGGCGCTCGGTCAGCTCACCGGCGGCGTCGCCCACGACTTCAACAATCTGCTGACGGTGATCCGCGCCTCGGTCGACCTGTTGAACCGGCCGCAGCTGACCGAGGAGCGACGGCAACGCTATGTCACCGCCATCGCGGACGCCGTCGCGCGCGCGGCCAAGCTGACCTCGCAGCTGCTCGCCTTTGCGCGGCGGCAGACCTTGAAGCCGGAAGTGTTCGACGTCGGCGAGCGGATACGATCGCTGCACGACATGCTCGCCACGCTGCTCGGCTCGGCGATCGAGATCGCGATCCGGCTGCCGGCCGAGCCATGCCTCGTCAATGCCGATGCCGGCCAGTTCGAGACCGCGCTGATCAACATGGCGACCAATGCGCGCGATGCCATGCAGGGCAAGGGCAGGATCACCTTCGCTGTGCAGGTGGCGACGACCGTTCCGGACACGCTGACGCATCTCGTCGGCAGCCACGGCTTTGTCAGCGTCGCGGTCAGCGATACCGGGATCGGCATTCCCGCTGCACGGCTCGGCCGCATCTTCGAGCCGTTCTTCACCACCAAGCAGGTCGGCCACGGCACTGGTCTTGGCCTGTCGCAGGTGTTCGGCTTTGCCCGGCAGTCCGGCGGCGAGGTGACCGTGATGAGCGAGGTCGGCCAGGGCAGCACCTTCACGCTCTATCTGCCGCGCGTGCCGCCGGACCTGCTGCCGCAGCGTCAGGCGCCGAACACCGCGCCGGCATTGGCCGGCAGCGGCATGTCGGTGCTGGTGGTCGAGGACAATATCGAGCTGGCCAATTTCGCCGCCGACGGCCTCACCGAGCTTGGCTACAGCATCACGCTCGTCGACAACGCGACCGACGCGCTTGCCGAGCTCGTCGTCGACGCGGACCGTTTCGACGTCGTGTTCTCGGACGTGGTGATGCCGGGGATGACCGGGCTCGACCTCGCGCATGCCATCGGCGACCGCGGCATCGGCGTGCCGGTGGTGCTGACGACCGGCTACAGCGAGGCACTCGCGCAGGAGGGCAGACTCGGCTTCGAGCTCGTGCAAAAGCCCTATTCGATCGAGGAGCTGTCGCAAGTGCTCTACAGGGCTGCGCGGCTGCGCCGGGTGCGCGACGGCGCCGCGGAGTAACCGGTACCGTGGAACCGAAGGGAACCGATTGATTTCCTTTGCGTTGTCCGCGCATGCAGAAGCCGGCCGCAAAGCGCGAACAGGGCGAGAAGCCGCCCATCGTCGAGATCACCGGCGAGAATGGCGATGACGTCGCCCCGCCACCGCCGGAATTGCTCGAGCCCGATCCCGAGCTGTCGCCGGAGGAGGCCGAGCAGGCCCGCAAGGATTATCTGCTGACGCGGTTCTGGATCAGCGCGCGCGGCTTCTGGGGCCGCAACGGCGACCGGCTGGCCTGGCCGTTCTCGCTCGGCCTCGTCGTGCTGATCGTCCTCACCGTCGGCTTCCAATACGGCATCAATGTCTGGAATCGCGCCATCTTCGACGCCATCGAGAAGCGCGATGCGGCGAGTGTGTTTCATCTCACCGCGCTGTTCTTCCCACTCGCGATCGGCAGCATCGTGCTCGGCGTCGCGCAAGTGTTTGCGCGCATGAGCATCCAGCGGCGCTGGCGCGCCTGGCTGACTGCAAGCGTGCTGACGCGCTGGCTCAAGAACGGCCGCTACTACCAGCTCAATCTCGTCGGCGGCGATCACGAGAATCCGGAATACCGCATCGCCGAGGATCTGCGCATCGCGACCGATTCGCCGGTCGACTTCCTCGCCGGCGTGACCTCGGCGCTGCTCTCGGCCGCAACCTTCATCGTCGTGCTCTGGACCATCGGCGGCGCGCTCACCGTGACGCTCGGCGGCGCCACCCTCACCATTCCCGGCTTCCTCGTGATCGCCGCGATCCTCTACGCCGCGATCGCCTCCAGCTCGATCATGGTGATCGGCCGGCGCTTCGTGCAGGTCTCCGAGGACAAGAACCAGGCGGAAGCGGATTTCCGCTACACGCTCACGCGCGTGCGCGAGAACGGCGAGAGCATCGCGCTGCTCGGCGGCGAAGAGGAAGAGCGCGACGGCATCGACCGCAATTTTACCAGCGTGCTCGGGCAATGGGCGCGGCTTGCGGGACAACACATGCGCACCACGCTGGTGTCGCAGGGTTCGAGCCTCGTTGCTCCCGTCGTGCCGCTGTTGCTCTGCGCGCCAAAATTCCTCGACGGCAGCATGACGCTCGGGCAGGTGATGCAGGCGGCCTCCGCCTTCACCATCGTGCAGAGCGCGTTCGGCTGGCTGGTCGACAATTATCCGCGGCTCGCCGACTGGAATGCCTGCGCGCGCCGCATCGCTTCGCTCATGATGTCGCTCGACGGTCTCGAACGCGCCGAGCAGGGCGACGGCTTCGGCCGCATCAAGCGCGGCGAAACCAATAACGACGCCATGCTGGAGCTGAAGGATCTCTCCGTCACGCTCGATGACGGCACCGCCGTGGTCGGCGAGACCGAGGTGGTGATCGAGCCCGGCGAGCGCCTCCTGGTCGCCGGAGAATCCGGCACCGGCAAGAGCACGCTGGTGCGCGCCATCGCAGGGCTCTGGCCCTGGGGCGGCGGCAGCGTCAATTTCCATGCCGACCGGCGGCTGTTCATGCTGCCGCAGCGGCCTTACGTGCCGTCGGGCAGCTTGCGCCGTGCCGTCGCCTATCCCGGCGCGGCCGAGAACTGGAGCGAGGCGGAGATCGGCGAGGCCCTGCACAAGGTCGGCCTCGATCATCTCAAGGAGAAGATCGAGGAAGAGGGGCCGTGGGACCAGACGCTGTCGGGCGGCGAGAAGCAGCGCCTCGCCTTCGCGCGGCTCTTGCTGCACAACCCCGACATCGTCGTGCTCGATGAAGCGACCTCCGCGCTCGACGAGAAGAGCCAGGACAAGATGATGAAGATGGTCACCGACGAGTTGCCGAAGGCGACCATCGTCAGCGTCGCGCATCGCGTCGAGCTGGAAGCCTTCCACAGCCGCAAGATCGTGCTGGAGCGTCGCAAAGGCGGCGCCAAGCTCGTCAGCGACGTCGACCTGATCCCGCGCAAAGGCAAGCGCAAGCTGCTCGGGCGATTCCTGAGGCAGCGGAAGGCACCGAAGAAAGCGGCGTGAGGCTCGCTGTCTCTGTCGTCCCGGACAAGCGCAGCGAAGCGGAGCGCCGATCCGGGATCCATAGCCACAGGGAGAGGTTTGACGAAGACTCGGAGTGGGCACCTTGCACCACAACTCCTCCCTGTGGGGATGGGTCCCGGGTTCGCTTCGCCCCCCGGGACGACACTGAAATTGTGGCCCCAACCAAAACCAGCTATGCATGCGCCGCCTGCAACGAGGACCGCCTGCTTGACGCCCGACAACGCCCCATCAACCGCGCCGTTCGGCGCGTTTGCGCCGAATGCGGCGCAGGCCGCGATCATTCGCCTGACGCAGCAGTCGGGGCTGAAGCGCGGGGCGTTCCGGCCGTGGATGTCGCGGCTGGTCAACCTGCTGCGCGGCGGCCCGGTCGACGTGCAGTACCAGGGCGCCTCGTTCCGGCTCTACCACCAGGGCAGCGCCACCGAGCGTGGCGCGCTGTTCAATCCCGACTACAATCTCGACGAGCTCGACTTCCTGCGCCAGCACACCCCAGCGGGCGGCACCTTCGTCGATGTCGGCGCCAATGTCGGCACCTTCGCTTTGGTGATGGCGCGACAGGTGGGGCCCAATGGCAAGGTTGTCGCGATCGAGCCGCATCCGCTGACATTTGGACGGCTCTCGTTCAACCATGCCGCATCGAGAGCAACGCAGGTGCGCCTGGTGCAGGCGGCGGCCGGCGATAGCGACGGCGAGCTGATGATCGAGAGCGGCGGCGGCAATCTCGGCGCCACGCATGTGGTCACCGGCACCGCCAGCACCGAGGCGATCAAGGTGCCGTCGCTGCGGCTCACGCGCATTCTCGAAGAGGCCGGCGTCGCGCAGGTCGATTCGCTCAAGATCGACGTCGAAGGCTTTGAGGACCGCGTGCTGATCGGCTTCTTCCGCGACGCGCCGCAATCACTGTGGCCGCGCGCGGTAGTGATCGAGCATCTGTCACAAAACGAATGGCAGCAGGATTGTATTGCCGACATGGTGGCGCGCGGCTTTGCGATCGCGCGCAAGACGCGGAGCAATACGTTCCTGTCGCGTTGACGAGGACCAACAAACGGAGGTTACGATGATCGACCATCTGGGTTTCTCCGTCTCCGACTATGAGCGCGCGAAGGCGTTCTACGCCAGGGCGCTGGCGCCGCTGGGCTACAGCCTGATCATGGAGGTCACGGCAGAGCAGACCGGACACGCCGCAGCAGCCGGCTTCGGCGCGAACGGCAAGCCGGACTTCTGGTTCGGTGCCGAAGGCGCGATGAACAAGCCGGTGCATGTCGCCATCGCGGCGAAAGACCGTGCGACGGTCGACGCCTTCTACAAGGCCGCGATGGCCGCCGGCGGCCGCGACAACGGTCCGCCCGGCATCCGTCCGCATTACCATGCGAATTACTATGGCGCGTTCGTGCTCGATCCTGACGGCCACAACATCGAAGCGGTCTGTCACGCGCCGGAATAGGCGGGTTCCGAGACGCCGCGACAAGGAACATCGGCGCGCCATCATCGTTGTCGTTCTCCTGACAACTGATGTCGATGATGCTGATGCCGATCGAGCCGCCCGAGATTCCGCCGTCGACACCGGGCACTCCGAGTGAGCCGCCGCCAGGAATTCCGCCGGGCAATCCGCAGCCCGAAATCACGCCGCCGGTGCGCGAGCCCGGCGAATCACCGCGGCCCGACGAACTGCCGGGCCGCGTCCCTGAAGAGATTCCACCACGCGGACCGAACGGACCGCTCACACCGAATCCTGCGACGGACGCAACTTCGCCGTGACCATCACATGAGACGAACCATCACATGTGAGGCGATTGCAACCAGCGTCTGAATGCGCAATGAACGTCGCTATAGTGACGTGATTTACATGCAGAAATAAATCGGCCCGCGACTGCTTCGCTCGCCACAATCCGGCCTAACGCGTAGCTGTTCATCCCAACACTTCGTCAAAGAACCTTCCGGGGAAGTTCACCATATGACCAACCTTCGTTTCGTGCTGCTTGCGACCACGGCTCTGACCGCGATGCAATTGGCAAGCTCCGCATCGCATGCGCAAAGCGCTTCGCCGCTCGTGGTCGCGCAGGCCCAGACTCAAGAAACGGGCCCTGACGGAAAACCGAAGCAGCCGCCGAAGGCACCGCCAGGGGCTGCGCCGCCTGCAGCGCCCGCGCGCCCGGCTGCACCGCCGCCCGCTGCTGCACCGCCTCACCCACCCGCCGCGCCGCCGCCGGCTGCCGCACCGCCACGCCCTGCAGCGCCTCCGCCGCCACCGCCTCCGCCTGCGGCCCGTCCGGCTGCTCCGCCGCCGCCCCCGCCGCCTGCCGCTCCGAAGCAGCCTTCAGCGCCGCCTCCGGCCGCGGCTCCACAGCAGCACGCCCCGACACCGCCGCCTCCGGCACCGCCTGCTGCTCGTCCGGCGCCGACGCCGCCAGCGCCGCCGCCTGCCGCGGCTCCGCAGCAGCATGCTCCGACTGCCACGCCGCCCGCAGCACGTCCGACCCCGACGCCTCCGCCGCCTCCGGCTGGAGCGCGTCCCGCCCCTGCACCGGCGGCAACGCCGACACCCGCGACCCCGCCTGCGGCGGCTGCGCCTGCGGCCCGTCCTGGCGCGCCCGCGCCGGCAACGACTCCCGCTCCGACAGCGACGCCCGCTCCGGCGACAACGCCTGCGCCGACCGCAACGCCCGCTCCGGGCAGCACGCCTGGCGCGCCGCCAGCGGGCCGTCCCGGCGGACCGCCGCCCGGCGGTGGACGCCCGGGCGCGCCGCCGGCCGCGGGATCGCCGGCTCCGGGAGCCACGGCCACGCCGGCTCCCGCTGGCACTCCGACCCCGCCGCCCGGACGTCCGGGTGCGGCGGCGCCGGCTCCCGGTGCGACGACGCCAGCGCCTGGCGCTGCTCCAGCCCCGACGGCGACGCCGACGCCCGGCCAACAGGGTGGAACGCCTCCCGCTGGCGCGCCCGCGGCCGGAGCTCCGGCTGCGCCGCCCCAGGCCGGCGGTCTCCCGCCCCGGCCCGCGGCGCCCGCAGGCGCTGCAGCTCCGACGGTCGTCCCCGGCTCCGCGGCTGCAACGCCTCCGCCCAACCGGGCCCAATACCGCCCGCCGACGGTCGCTCCGGCCTTCCAGGCCGCGCCGACGGTTGCAGCACCGCTGCCGCCGCCGCCGCGTCCGCAGCAGCGTGACCTGACGCCGCTCGCGATCGGTGCAGGCGTGGTGGCCGGTGCGGTCATCGGCGCCACCATCGCCGACATGCATAACCAGCGACAGGAGGTCGTCGAGGGCGGCCGCACCGTCTACACCGAGCCGGACCGCATCATCATCCGCGATCCAGGCGGGCAGGCCTATGTCCGCGGCAACGATCTCTATCGCTTCCGCTATGGCGCCCGCGACATCCGCACCTTCAACGAAGGCGGCGAAACCCGCACCGTCGTGGTCCGTCCCGACGGCAGCGAGGTGATCACCGTGGTCGGTGCGGACGGCTCGCTGCGGCGGCGAATCCGCAGGGACCCCGGCGGGCGCGAGATCATCATCATCGACAACACCTACCGCGATCCGCGGGCAGTCGGCGGCTTCTATGTCGACGTGCCGCCGCCGGTCGTGAACATTCCCTATGATCGCTACATCGTCGACGCCCAGGAAGCGTCGCCGGACGTGATCTACCAGACCATGGTTGCACCGCCTGTGCAGCGGATCGATCGGCGCTACTCGCTCGACGAAATCCGCTACAGCCCCAATGTCCGCATGCAGATGCCGAGCATCGACGTCAACTCGATCAACTTCGAGACGGGATCGTGGACCATCCCGCCGGACCAGGCGGCCCGGCTTCAGGTGATCGCCGACGGCCTCAACCAGGCGATCCAGCGCAACCCGCGCGAGGTGTTCCTGATCGAGGGACACACCGACGCGGTCGGCAACGAGGTAGACAATCTGTCATTGTCGGACCGCCGCGCGCAGGCCGCGGCCGAATTGCTGACGCAGCAGTTCGGCGTGCCCGCCGAGAACCTGACGTCGCAGGGTTATGGCGAGCAATATCTGAAGGAGCAGACGCAAGGGCCGAGCGTGATTAACCGGCGGGTCACCATCCGCAACATCACGCCGCTGCTCAACGGCGGCCAGGCCTCGCTGCCGCCGCCCCCGCCCGGCACCGCGCCGCCGCGGTAACGGCACAAACAAACGCAAATGGCCGGGAGCGATCCCGGCCATTTTTGTCTTGGGCGATTACGCGCGGCCTGGTGACACGGGTGCGAACTCGCAGGGTGGGCAAAGGCGCGCACGCGCCGTGCCCACCATCACTGCCTTCGTGGAAAGGTGGTGGGCACGCTACGCTTTGCCCACCCTACGAGAGCGGCGACTTTAACCCTTGTCGCTCTCGAGCTTGAATATCTGCGAGCCTTCGCTGCCCGAGAGCAGGCCGGTCTTCGAATAGAGACCGAGCTTGGTGCGCGTGTCGGCGATGTCGAGATTGCGCATGGTGAGCTGGCCGATGCGGTCGGCCGGCGTGAAGGCGGCGTCCTCGACCTTCTCCATGCTGAGCCGTTCCGGCGCATAGGTGAGGTTCGGACTTTCAGTGTTGAGAATGGAATAATCGTTGCCGCGGCGCAGCTCGAGCGTCACCTCGCCGGTGACGGCGCGCGCGACCCAGCGCTGCGCGGTCTCGCGCAACATCAGGGCTTGCGAGTCGAACCAGCGGCCCTGATACAGCAGCCGGCCCAAGCGCATGCCGCTGATGCGGTACTGCTCGATAGTGTCCTCGTTATGGATGCCGGTGACGAGACGCTCATAGGCGATGTGCAGCAGCGCCATGCCGGGCGCTTCATAGATACCGCGGCTCTTGGCCTCGATGATGCGGTTCTCGATCTGGTCGCTCATGCCGAGGCCGTGGCGGCCGCCGATCGCGTTGGCTTCGAGGAACAGCGCGACGGGATCGGTGAAGGTCTGGCCGTTCAGCGCGACCGGCTGGCCTTCCTCGAAACGCACCACGACCTTCTCGGCTTTGACGGCGCAGTCATCGCGCCAGAACGGCACGCCCATGATCGGGTTGACGATCTTGATGCCACTGTCGAGGCTTTCGAGATCCTTGGCCTCGTGCGTGGCGCCGAGCAGATTGCTGTCGGTCGAATACGCCTTCTCGGCACTCATCTTGTAGGCAAAGCCCTGCGCGGTCATGAACGCCGACATCTCGGCGCGGCCGCCGAGCTCGTCGATGAACTGCTGGTCGAGCCAGGGCTTGTAGATCTTCAGGCTCGGATTGGTCAGCAGGCCGTAGCGATAGAAGCGCTCGATGTCGTTGCCCTTGAAGGTCGAGCCGTCGCCCCAGATGTTGACGCCGTCTTCCTTCATCGCCGCGACCAGCATGGTGCCGGTGACGGCACGCCCCAGCGGCGTGGTGTTGAAATAGGTGATGCCGCCGGTCGAGATGTGGAAGGCGCCGGACTGGATCGCGGCGATGCCTTCGTGCACCAGCTGCGTGCGGCAATCGACCAGCACGGCCTTCTCGGCGCCGAACGCTTCGGCCTTGCGCGGGATCTCGTTGTAGTCGGCCTCATCGGGCTGGCCGAGATTGGCGGTATAGGCGTAGCAGCGCGCGCCCTTCTGCTTCATCCAGAGCAGCGCCGCGCTGGTGTCGAGACCGCCGGAAAACGCGATGCCGACTTTCTCACCCTTGGGCAGGCTTTTCAGGATCGTGGTCATGGGGCTTCCAATCGGGTCTCAAAGGGCTGGTGTCAGGGCGTGGTTTGACCGCGCGAATATCAAATTTCGCAGGGCTGGGCACGCATTTAATGGCTTAGACCGAGGGCTCGGGGCCTGTCCTGCGGCCGAACAGGCGCTGGCGGAGCCGGTAGGCAGGCATGTTCAGCCGGGTCAGGGCGGCATCGACCGCCGCGTCCGAGAACCGCGTCCGCGGCCAGCGGTAGATCAGTCCGTAGAAAAGCCAGATCACGACGAAGGTGACGAGGCCGGCGATCGAGACGTCGGTGAAGAAGTGACCGCCGAAGGCCATCCGCAGGCCGCTGGTGACAAGGCCGAAGATGACCGCGCCGGTATAGGCGAGCGGCCGCCAGGCCGGCGGCGCCAGCGCGGCGGGCGCCAGCGTCCAGAACGCGGTCGCGCCTTCGCCGGAGAAGAACGAGCAATTGCGCGTGCAATCGCCGCGCGGATCCCACCACGGCACGAATTGCTGATCGCCGGCAAACTCGGTTACGACCACCGGGCGCGGCCGGCCCCAATAGGTCTTGAAAGTGAGATTGGTGAGCACGCCGGCCGACAGCGTCAACGTCACGAGCAGGAAGATGATCGCGCGCCCCGACACCATCAGCGGCCGGTCGGGCCTGATCATCTTGACCACGAGCGCGACCAGTGACGGCAGCGCGAACGCCCAGGCGATCCACATCGCGGCATCGCGCGCGACGCCGGCCCACTCATTCAGCTTGAGCGGAAACGTCTTCGTCTCGGGGTCGAAGAACAGCGACGCGAGCTTGAGATCGAGCTCGGGATAGAGGCCGAAAACCACGCCGATCACGAGCCACAGCACCAGGGCGATGAAAAGTCCAGTCCGGTTCATGGCGCGCGGTTTAGCGGAGTGGGACGGGGATGGAAACCCTGGATTCCAGCCGTTGCAACCAGCAATGAGCTGCTTCCACGACGTCGTCCCGGACAAGCGAAGCGCAGATCCGGGACCCATAACCACAGGGAGGTGTTTGGCGAAGACTCGCAGTTACCAGTTTGCGCCAAACTCCTCCCTGGGGTTATGGGTCCCCGCGTTTGCGGGGACGACACCGAGTGTGTGGCAAATTGCTTCGCATCCGGTCGAACGACGCACGTGCCTTCACCGCACATCCGGCCTCGAATTCGACGGCAGCGGCGGGGGCGGCTTGTGCGGGGGCGCCGGGATACGCCAGGCGCCGGCATTGCGGCCGGCAATCAGCCAATAGACCACGCCGGCAACGATGCCCGCGCCGGTCATGATCTCCAGATGCCGCCGCACGATGCCCTCGAACTGCAAGGTGTCGGGGTGGAAGGGAACGAGACCGAGATAGCAGGCGAGCCCGACGAGACCGCCGCCAACGGCATAAGCGAGGGCGCTGCGGATATAGAGTGCCTCAGTGACCGCGACGATCACCGCCGCCGGCACCAGCGCAAAGCCCGAGACGAAGATGAAGCCGAAGCCGAGCAGGATGTCGATCGCGCCCTGATCGACGGGGCCGGCGCCGAGATCGGCGAACTCCGGAAACAGCAGCGCAATGACGACGATCATCCCGCCGACGAAGCAGGCGGCAAGAAAGCCGATGAAGATGACGATGAGGCGGCCGATCAGTGCCATGAAGAATCTGTCCTTGCGGCCTCAGCTCGCCAGTTCCGCCGGTCTCATCTTGCGCCAGACGCCGGCGGTGCGACCTGCAATCAACCAATAGGCTGCGCCCGCGACGATCCCGGCGGCGACGATCGAAATGGGGTAGGGCCTAACAAGTCTTGGCGTGTTGTGCCCAGCCGGGATGAGTGTCTCCTCAAACGGAGCGACCACCAGATAGCAGACAAGAGCTGTCGCCGCGCCCGCAACGAGATAGACCCATAAGGCGCGGCGATCCGTCAGTTCCGTGATCGCTATTGCGACGCTTGCCGGCAACACGGTCGCGCCACATAGCACCTTGAAACCGAGGCCAAACAGTACGGTCACACCGATGAGAAAGTGCAGATGTGCGAGCCTTCGAACCGCCAGAAGAGCTTCATATTCCACCACCACGATGACGTAGAACGCCTCCGCGATCAGACAAGCAACCAGAAACGCGAGCACGATGACCGGCAAGCGTCGGATCAGCGCCATCGCTAATCCGTCATTGCCATGGCGCGCAGCGCCTGGCGCTCGCGGGCCGAGAGCTTTTCGGTCTCCGACTTGAGCTGACCGCACGCGGCGAGGATGTCGCGGCCGCGCGGGGTGCGCACCGGCGATGAATAGCCGGCATTGAAGATGTATTCGGAGAATTTCTCGATCTGGTCCCAGTCCGAGCATTCATAGGCCGTACCCGGCCAGGGATTGAACGGGATCAGGTTGATCTTGGCCGGGATGCCCTTGAGCATCTTCACCAGCAATTTCGCATCGTCGAGCGAATCGTTGACGCCCTTGAGCATCACATATTCGAAGGTGATGCGGCGCGCGTTCGAGGCGCCGGGATAGTCGCGGCAGGCCTGCAGCAGCTCCTTGATCGGATATTTGCGATTGAGCGGCACGAGCTCGTTGCGCAATTCGTCGCGCACCGCATGCAGCGAGATCGCGAGCATGACGCCGATCTCCTCGCCGGCGCGCACGATGTTCGGCACCACGCCCGAGGTCGACAGCGTGATGCGGCGGCGGGAGATGCCGATGCCTTCATTGTCGCCGACGATGAGCAGCGCATCGCGCACGGCGTCGAAATTGTAGAGCGGCTCGCCCATGCCCATCATCACGATGTTGGTGACGCGGCGCGTGCCGTCCTCGCGATCGGCCCAGTCGTTCAGGCGATCGCGAGCGACCATGACCTGGCCGACGATCTCGCCCGCAGTGAGGTTGCGCACGAGGCGCTGCGTGCCGGTGTGGCAGAACGCGCAGTTCAGCGTGCAGCCGACCTGAGAGGAGACGCAGAGCGTGCCGCGATCGGTCTCGGGGATGTAGACGCACTCGACTTCATGCGCCTTCTCGACATTGTCGCCGCTCGGCAGGCGCAGCAGCCATTTGCGGGTGCCGTCATTGGAGATCTGCTCGGCCACGACTTCGGGCCGGTCGACAGTGAAATGCTGGGCGAGCTCGGCGCGGATGCCCTTCGAGATCGAGGTCATGTCGTCGAAGCTCTGGGCGCCGCGGAAGTAGAGCCAGTGCCAGAGCTGCTGCACGCGCATCTTGCGCTGGGCAGGTGCGACGCCGATCTCGCCGAGGCGATCGGCAAGCTCGCTGCGCGACAGACCGATCAGCGACGGTTTTGCCGGCGGCACATAGGTTTCGAGTGGAGTCTTCTCCACCAATGTTGCGTTGTGCGGCTCGGCAGTCGGTTGCATCTATGGACCTGATGGTTTGGTCGTTCCGGGATGGTCCGAAGGACCAGACCCGGAACCTCGAGATTCCGGGTTCGATGCTTCGCATCGCCGCGGAATGACGGAAGAAAAATCTGGAACCGTCCCTATATAGCAACCGGAACACCCGATTGCGACCTTATCGCCTCAGCCTTAACGCCTAGGCGTTACCGCCTACAATCCTGGGCGATCTTGTCGAGCGCCTGGGCGAGGCCCTTCAGCGAGAAGGTGTCGGTCGTCTCCGTCCCCTTGGCCGAGACACCCTTGACCACGAGATCGGCGGATTTGCGCATGGCTTCCACCATCCGCTCCTCCTCGGCCGCGTTCTTGATCCAGAGGCCGTCGCCCTGCGTGTACATCGCAAACGCGGCGCCACCGACCTCGACGGTCGATTCCGAGCCCGGCTTCAGCGCGTAGCCGATCATGACCGAGACTTCGTTGTTCACCTTCTCCGCCGGCCGGGTCGAGACGAAGGCATAGGCGGGATCGCGCGGCCTGTTCGGCGGATTGGTCTTCGACGACGAGGGCTTTGCCAACGCGAAGCAGACCTTCTTGCCGTTGGGCGTCGCCGAATAGGCGCCCCAAGTGCCGAACTGGCCGATCAGCGTCGGCTCCGCGCCGCCGGCAACCGCAGCGGGCGGGGCCACGGGTTTGCTCTCGGGCTTTGCCGCCGTCTTTGCGGCCGGCGCAGCCGCTTTCGGTGCAGCCGATGCCGGCTTGGACGCCGGTTGCGCCGTCTGCGCCCGTGCGGACCCTGTGAGTCCCCACGCCGCTACGCCAGTCATCAAAGCTAAAATCAGCACCCGCCACATGCTGGAGTGGTTCCCTCAATATTGTGACTGGAAGATGGCCCGGCCGCGCGTTGTCCCCGGCGCAGGGATAGCCGGGAAAGCCCTGTTTGGGAAGGCAGTTAGCCGGTCATTCCTTCGATCGCGCGGCGCGCTGCGCGGCCCATTGTGCATCGCTCCAGCCGAGCAAATCCTCGGCACCAGAACTGCGCAGATGCGCGCCGCCGTCGATCACCACCATCTCGCCATTGATGTAACCAGCACGGTCCGACACCAGGAAGCTGGCGAGGTCGGCAAGCTCGCCGTGCTCGCCAGTACGGCCAAGCGGGTTGCGCGCGGTCCAGCCCTCGTCGCGGCCCTCGGGGCGGAGCTACCCGGATGCGCCGGCGGTCGGGAACGGGCCGGGCGCGATCGCGACGGTGCGGATGCCCTTCGGGCCCCATTCCACGGCGAGGCTTCTGGTCATCGCCAGCACCGCCGACTTCGCCATCGCCGAAGGAACGGTGAAGGCGCGGCCGGTGATGGTCGAGGTCGAGAGGATCGAGAGCACGACGCCCTTGTGCTTGCTATCGATCCAGCGCTTGCCGGCGGCGAGCGTACAATACATCGCGCCATGCAGCGTCGGCGCCAGGATCGCGTCCGCCGCGCGGAACGACAGATGCTCGCTCTGCGCGATGAAGGTCGCCGCCGCATTGTTGACGAGGATGTCGAGCGGCGCCTCGCGCCAGATCTGATCCATCATGCCGTCGACCGCCGCGCCATCGCGAATGTCGCACGCGATCGTCGTGACCTTGCTGCCGGTCTGTTCGCGCATCTCGCGCGCCGCTGCTTCGAGCCGGTCGAGCTTGCGGCCGCAGATGCAGATCACGAGCTCGGCGCCGAGCGCGAGGAAGCGGCGCCCCATCGCGGCGCCAAGACCCGAGCCGCCGCCGGTGACGAGGATGCGCTTGTCCCTGAGCAGACCTGTTTCAAACATCGTTTGAATGCTCCCTTTTCCGTCATTGCCAGCGAAGCGAAGCAATCCTGAGTCCGTCTCGCGGAAATAGTCTGGATGCTTCGCTTCGCTGGCAATGACGAGGATAGGCCCGTGCGCTCCTCAAACAAAGAATCCTGATTGTAGGGTCGGCCCAAATCCGGCAAAACCGGGCCAACGATAATTCCGCCCTGAAACGCCAAGTGCTCTCAAGAAGGTGCTGCCATGAAAGCCATCCTCTGCTCGCAATATTGCCAGCCCGACGATCTCGTGCTCGCCGAAGTGCCGGATCCGGTGGCGGGTCCCGGCGAAGCCGTGATCGCGATCAAGGCGGCGGCGCTGAATTTCTTCGACATCCTGATGATCCAGGGCAAGTACCAGATCAAGCCGCCGTTCCCGTTCTCGCCGGCCGCGGAAGTCGCCGGCGTGATCGAGAGCATTGGTCCTGGCGTGACCGATCTGAAGGTCGGCGATCGCGTGGTCGCCTCCTGCGGCCACAACGGTGCGCGCGAGAAGATCGCGCTGCCGGCGGCGTCGATCGTGAAGATTCCCGACAATCTCGACTACGACCGCGCGGCCGGCATCATCATCATCTACGGCACCGCGCTGCATGCGCTGGAAGATCGCGCGAGCCCGAAGCCGGGCGAGACGCTCGCGGTGCTTGGAGCTGCCGGCGGCACGGGCCTTGCGGCCTGCGAGCTCGGCAAGCTGATGGGCCTGAAGGTGATCGCCTGCGCCTCGTCGGACGAGAAGCTGGAATTCGCCAAAGCGCACGGCGCCGAACTGACGCTGAACTACGCCAAGGAAGATCTGAAGGAAGGCTTGAAAAAGCTCACCGGCGGCAAGGGCGTCGACATCGTCTTCGATCCCGTGGGTGGTGCGTATGCCGAGCAGGCGCTGCGCTCGATCGCCTGGGAAGGCCGCTTCCTCGTCATCGGCTTTGCCGCCGGTGACATTCCGAAGATGCCGCTCAACCTCGCGCTGCTGAAAGGCTGCGACATCCGCGGCGTGTTCTGGGGCGCCTGGACCCGACTCAACCCGGAGAAGAACCGCGCCAATCTCGAGAAGCTTGTGAAGTGGACCGCGGAAGGAAAGATTTCATCGCATGTCGATCGCACCTTCCCGCTGGCTCAAACCGCCGACGCCCTGAAGGTGCTGGCGGGACGTCAGGCCATGGGCAAGGTGATCCTGCATCCGTGAGGTGATGGGATGGCGGCGCGATACTGCGCGCACTCTCGCAATACATAAAACTGTCGTCGTCCGGCTTGACCGGACGACCCTGGATTCCAGAGACAGCAGAGACTTAGCCGAGAAGCCGCGGCGTACTGGATTCCCCGCCTTCGCGGGGCATGACAACGAAATTTGCGCGGGCAACGCAATGCCTTCCGCTGCGCGTGCGACGTTGCGCACGGTCCGGCTTGGTTAAAAATCCCTCAACGGATTACGCCAAAATGGCGGTGCATTCCCCGGCCTTGCCGCAATCAAACCCAAATATTTCCCGATTCGCGCAAACCGCCGTCGTTTTTTGGGCTGATTCAGACGGCGATTTACCGGTTCCAGTTTGCGGGGCGCTTCTGGACAATAATAAGAAGACTGAAGCCGGACTGCCCCCAGCGTTGCGTCAGTAATGGGGAGCATCACCATGGAGACGACGGCGTACCGTCAGTCCAGGGAGTCGCGGACGTTCGACTCCGATAATTCTGTGTCACAATCGTCCACCGCGGACTACATCCGTGCGCGTGCCGCACGGGCTGATCTTCCACAGGACGAGCCAATGCCGCTGTTCCTGTCCGACCCCCTCGGGGCGCCGGACCCGCGGGAATATGCGCCGCGGGCGCTGCGCTCGAGAACCAGGTTCATCCCGGCCATTCTCGGGACGGTTCTGGCCGTATCCGCGGCCACGATCCTGGCCGGGGTGTTTCAATCCGACCTGCGCGATCTCGTCGCCGCCTATGCCGGCGCCTCGACGCTGCAGACCGTCGCCTCTCCGCCGCCGGCTGCACGGCAGACCCCGGCCAAGGACGCGGCCCGCGTCACCAATGCGGTGCTGGCGAGCGCCGACGCTCAGAGCCTACCGGCGCCGCCGGTGCCGAGCCGCGAAGCGATCGCGAGCGCTTACCAGACTGCGCTCCAAGCCCAGACGCCCGTGCAAGCGCCCGCGCCTGTCGCAGCGCAGCCAGCACCACCACCGCCCGAGCCCGTCAGGACGCTCGACGCCGACACGCTGGCAGGATTGATGACGCGCGCGCGGAGCCTGATCGGCGTCGGCGACATCGCCGCGGCGCGCCTGCTGCTCGAACGCGCGGCCAATGCGAGGGATGCAACCGCCGCGCTGCTGCTGGCGCAGACCTACGATCCTGCGGTGCTCGGCACCAGCGACGCGCGGACCGTCATTGGCGACGCGTCCACCGCACGCGACTGGTACCAGCGCGCCGCAAGCCTCGGATCGGCGGAGGCGCGGCAGCGCCTCGGCCAACTCTCGAACTAGAACTCTTCAGAGGACACCATGCGTAACGTCTATCGAATGGCGCTCGCTGCCATCATGACCGTCTGTGCCTTCACCGCCCGCGCCGAGCAGACCGAATACGATCCGGCCAAAGTCTCGGACAGCCTGAAGGCCATCTTCCAGTTCGGCTCGACCTCGACCAAGCAGGCGCTGAACGCCAATACCGTCACGCTGATCACAGGTACGATCGGTGGCACCTATGTGCAATTCGGCGCCGACCTCGCCTCCGTGCTCGACGACGGCAACAAGATCCGCGTGCTGCCGATCGTCGGCCGCGGCTCGGTGCAGAGCGTCGCCGACATCCTGTTCCTGCAAGGCGTCGATCTCGGCATCGTGCGCGCCGACACGCTCGACTATCTCGAGCGCAAGGGCTTTGCCAAGGACATCAAAAAGCAGTTCACCTATGTGACCAAGCTCTACAATGAAGAGATGCAGGTCATCGCGCCGAAGTCGATCGCGACGCTGAAGGACCTCGAGGGCAAGAAGGTCAGCGTCGATCTGCCGAACGGCGGCACCTTCGTCACCGCACTGACGGTGTTCGAGCGGCTCGGGATCAAGGCGAACTTCGTCTATGTCGAGCAGCGCATCGCGATGGAGAAGCTGAAGGCCGGCGAGATCGACGCCGTCATCGTGGTCGGCGGCAAGCCGTACAAATCGGTCTCGACGTTCGGCAATGACGGCCGCTTCCATCTCGCCAAGGTGGACTACGCCAAGCCGCTGCAGAGCGACTATCTGCCGGCGACGCTCACGGCCAAGGACTATCCGAACCTGATCAAGGAGGGTGAGAGCGTCGACACGATTGCCGTGCCCGCGGTGCTCGCGGCCTATAATTGGGCGCCGAACACCGAGCGCTATCGCAAGCTCGCGCTGTTCGTGGACGCGTTCTTCACGAAATTCCCAGCGCTCCAGAACCCGCCGTTCCATCCCAAGTGGAAGGAAGTCTCGCTTCCCGCGCCGCTCGCCGGCTGGAACAGATTGCCGGTGGCGCAGCAATGGCTCGACAAGCACGGCGTGGAGCCGGTGACACGCCAGCGCTTCGAGGCGTTTTTGAAGCAGAATCCCGCGGCCGCGAAAGTGTCCGACGCGGAGAGGGAAACGCTGTTCAAGCAATTCCAGGCCTGGGACGCAGAGAAGGCGCGGACGGAGGCGGGGAAGAAGTAGCCCATACACTCAGCTGTCATCGCCCGGCTTGACCGGGCGATCCAGTATTCCGCGACGTCAGTGATTGAATCGAGAGCCGCGGCGTACTGGATTCCCCGCCTGCGCGGGGAATGACTAGGGAGTGTGGCTGAGGCCGCGCCTGCTACGCCGCTTCGGCATCCACATCCCCCTCGTCCACACCACGCTTCAACACAGCACGCGCGGCTTCGCGATGCTCGTTGGTGATGTGGCTCGCGACCATGCGGATGGCGGTGGCGAGCACGGCGGCGTCGTCGGTGAAGCCGAGGATCGGCATCACGTCGGGAACGAAGTCGAAGGGCAGGATGAAATAGGCGATCGCGCCCAGGAGCGAGGCCTGGACATGGCGCGGCGTCTGCCGGTCGAACGCGCAGTAATAAGCCGCGAGCAGATCTTCCGCGAACGGCAATTGCGCGGCAACGCGCTTCAGCTTGCGCCAGAAGCGACGGCGAACGCTCTCGCGATCCTCCGCGAGCCGATCGGCCGGCTCGAAACCGACGCTGTGTTCGGCAGCCATGTCCTGCAAACTCCCCGTTCAGCCAGGGCGGCAGATCGCCGCATCCATTGCTGATCACAAGATGGGGACGCTGCCCGCCCCGACAAGATGTAAGCCCGGTGTCAGCCGGCGATGGCGTTCATCTTCTGGGCGAGCTCGATATCGAGCCTGGTGACGCCGCCGGCGTCATGGGTCGAGAGCACCACCTCCACCGTCTTGTAGACGTTCCGCCATTCGGGATGATGGTCCATTTTCTCGGCGACCAGCGCCGCGCGGCTCATGAAGCCGAACGCCTCGTTGAAATCCTTGAAGACAAAGGTTTTCCCGATGGCCTCGCGGCCCTGGACCTCGGTCCAGCCCGGTATGGCGCCCAGCGCCTGCTTGCGTGCTTCCGCCGTCAGCCGCTCTGCCATGATCGCCTCCGTCCTTCAGGGGAACTTTACCCTAACACCGTGCATATGGCCCGGGTTCACCGGGATTTGGCCCATCCGCTAACCATGACGGAGATGTAACCCCTCCGGACAAGAAATTTGCTACAATTACGGGCGTAAATCGCCGGCCGAGATGAAACTGAGCCTCAAGCGCCTGTTCGGGAGATCGATGACCGGGGGTCTGGACCTGGCCGAAACACCCAACTCGACGTCGCCGCGATCAGCGGCGCGGCGTACCGCGCTTGTCTCTCTCGCATTGGTGCTCGCGATCATCGGCGCAATCACGGGCGGCTATTATTTCGCGATGCGGCCGGTGACGCTGAAGATCGCGGTCGGCCCCGCCAACAGCGACGACGTCAAGGTCGTGCAGACGCTGACGCAGGCCTTCTCGCAGAACAAGAGCTATGTGCGGCTGCGGCCGATCCAGACCGACGGCGCCACCGCCAGCGCCGAGGCGCTTGCGGAGAGCAAGGTCGATCTCGCCATCGTGCGCGGGGACGTCGACGTTCCCAAGAACGCGCAAGCGGTCGCGACCCTGCGCAAGAACGTCGTGGTGCTGTGGTCCGTGCCCGGCAAGGGCAAGAAGAAGGGCGCGAAGATCACCAAGATCGCGCAGCTCGCCGGTCATCGCGTCGGCGTGGTCGGCCGCACCCAGGCCAACGTCAATCTGCTCAAGGTGATCCTGCAGCAATACGGCGTCGATCCCGCCAAGGTCGAGATCATCCAGTTCCCGGCCAATGAAGCCGCCGAAGCGATCAAGGCCCAGAAGGCCGATGCCTATCTCGCGGCCGGTCCCGTCAACAGCAAGATCACGGCGGATGCGATCGCGGCCTCGGCCAAGGACGGTGGCACACCGACCTTCATCGCGATCGATTCCGCCGACGCGATCGCACAGAACCATCCGGTCTATGAAGCCTCGGAGATTCCTGCCGGCACCTATGGCGGCTCGCCTGACAGGCCCGAGGACGAGGTCAAGACCATCAGCTTCTCGCACCATATCGTGGCGCGCAAAGGCATCTCCGAAACCACCATCGCGGCATTCACCCGCCAGCTGTTCGCCGTGCGCCAGCAATTGGTGACGGAATTCCCGCTCGCGGCGAAGATCGAGACGCCCGACACCGACAAGGACGCCGTGATCCCCGTGCATCCGGGCGCCGCGGCCTTCGTCGACGGCGAGGAAAAGACCTTCCTCGACAAGTACAGCGATTTCATCTGGTGGGGCCTGATGGCGCTTTCGGCCATGGGCTCGCTCGGCGCCTGGTTTGCGGGCTACCTGAAGAAGGACGAGCGCGACAACAACAGCCATCTGCGCGAGCGCCTGCTCGACATGATCACGGCCGCGCGCAAGTGCGAGACGACCGAAGAGCTCGACCAGATGCAGACCGAGGCCGACGACATCCTGCGCGATACGCTGCGCTGCTATGATCACGGCGCGATCGAGGAAGCCGCGCTCACCGCCTTCAACATCGCGCTCGACCAATTCCACGCCGCGGTCGCCGACCGCAAGGCCGTGCTGTTCAGCCTGTCGCAGAACCTGCAACGTACGGGCGCGCAATTCCGGGCCGCCGGCAACGCGTAAACGCTTGCGCGCGTAATTGCTGCGTCACATTGTCTCAATATAGCTTGCGCCGTCATTCCGGGGCGATGCGCCAGCATCGAACCCGGAATCTCGAGATTCCGGGTCTGGTGCTCGCGCACCATCCCGGAATGACGGCGAGATGCGCACGAGACAGCCAGCCCGCGAGCCAGCCATGAAGATCAAATTCTCCCGCCGCCGTTTCCTCACCACCAGCGCCGGCGCGCTTGGTGCGATCGCGATGCCCCATCTGTCGCGCGCGGCCGACCGGCCGGCGGTGACACACGGCGTGCAATCGGGCGACGTCACCGTCGACGGCGGCGTGGTGTGGGCGCGCACCGATCGGCCCGCGCAGATGCTGGTCGAGGTGGCGACGACGGAATCGTTCAAGGACGCCCGCGCGCTGCCGCCGATCGCGGCCCTGCCCGAGAGCGACTTCACCGCCAAGATGCTGCTGGAGAATCTGCCGGGCGGCCAGGACATCTTCTACCGCGTCCGCTTCCGCGATCTCTCGCACACTGCGATCGAGGGCGAGCCGGTGGTGGGCCGTTTCCGCACCGCGCCGGCCGACCGCCGCGACATCAGCTTCGTCTGGGGCGGCGACGTCGCAGGTCAGGGCTGGGGCATCAATCCCGACGACGGCGGCATGTTCACCTTCTCCGCGATGCGCAAGCATCGTCCGGATTTCTTCCTGCATTCCGGCGACACCATCTATGCGGACGGCCCGATCCAGTCCGAGGTGAAGCTCGCGGACGGCAAGATCTGGAAGAACGTCACGATTCCGGAGAAGGCCAAGGTCGCGGAGACGCTGGACGAGTATCGCGCCGCGCACAAATACAATTTCACCGACGACAATGTCCGCGCCTTCAATGCCGAGGTGCCGATCTTCGTGCAGTGGGACGACCACGAGGTGACCAACAATTGGTCGCTGTCGAAGGAGCTGCCGGCGTCTTACAAGGTGCGCGACATTACGCTGCTCGCGGCGCGGGCGAGCCGCGCCTTCCACGAGATGTATCCGATGCGCGAGAGCATCGTCGAGCCCGGCCGCGTCTATCGCCAGATCTCCTACGGCCCGCATCTCGACGTGTTCGTGCTCGACGAGCGCAGCTATCGCGGTCCGAACGGCGCGAATCTCGAAACCGCTTACGGCCCGGCCGCCTACTTCCTCGGCCCCGACCAGATCGCCTGGCTCAAGCGCGGCCTGCTCAACTCGCGCGCGACCTGGAAGGTGATCGCGTCCGACATGCCGCTCAGCATCCTCGTCTATGACGATGCCGCAAACAAAAAAGGTTCGGAAGCGTTTGCGCAAGGCGATGGCCCGGCGCGCGGCCGCGAGTTCGAGATCGCCGACCTGCTGCGCTTCATCAAGATGGCACCGATCAAGAACACGGTATGGCTGACGGCCGACGTGCACTACGCGGCTGCGAACTACTACAACCCGGACAAGGCACAATTCCAGGAATTCGATCCGTTCTGGGAATTCGTCTCGGGCCCCCTGCACGCCGGGACGTTCGGGCCTGGCGAGATGGACAACACCTTTGGACCCGAGGTGCGCTTCGTCAAAGCGCCCGGCCCCGACAAGCAGAACCTGCCGCCCTCGGCCGGCATGCAGTTCTTCGGTCACGTCAAGATCGACGGCGTTTCCGGCCAGATGACGGTGACCTTGCGCGACCGTGCCGACGTCGCGCTGTGGTCGACCACGCTCGATCCGAAGCTTGGCTGAAGCCGCGCGGACGCGAGTGAGCGATCAGGCGCCGCGCGAGCGCAGCGCGGCCTCCAGCGCGTCGCTCGAGCAGGGCTTTTGCAACCGGGGCCGCGCCTTGAATTCGGCCGGGATCCGGGTTTCGGCGCCATAGCCGGTCACGAAGACGAACGGGATTTGCGCCGCCGCCAGCCGCTCGGCGACGGCGAAGCTTTTCTCGCGGCCGAGCTCAACATCGAGCAGCGCGAAATCCGGCGCATGCACCGCGATCGCGTCCAGCGCCTGCGCGACCGATCCGACGGTGCGCACGCTCTTCGCGCCAAATCCAAGCAGGCGGTCCTCGAAATCGATGGCGATGATCGGATCGTCCTCGACGATCAGAATATCGCTGGGCACGTCGGCCGAGGCGTCCGGGGAGGCTGGTATCATGGTGTTGGCTATCGAGGGCTGCATGTTTTTTTTGCCTTAAGGACAGCCTCAGCCCGATGCCTGCGCCCAGCGCATCGGAGGGTTCCAGGAACGAAACTCACCACAGAACAGTTTTGACGTCTGTCCACTTGTGCACACAGCCAGGACGCGGAACTCGCTAGTGTCGAAAGGAGAGCAGGGGATCGACGATGGACGCGCGCATCAGCAAGACAACCGAGGTCGATACTAGGCCCGCAAATAATCTGTTGCGGCGGTTGAGCGCGGCGGATTACGCGCTGCTCGCGCCGCACGTCTCCGTCGACAAGGCTGCGGCGAGCGAACTGCTCTACAGTCCCGGCGACGATGTCCAGGTGGTTCACTTTCCCTGCGGCCCGTCGCTTGCGACTTTTCTCGTCCCCAATGAAGACGGCCGTGATGTCGAGACCATTCTGGTCGGCCGCGAGGGCGCGGTGGGCGGCATCGTCAGCGAGGGATTTCTGCCGGCCTATACCCGCATCTGCGTCAAGTTCGGCGGACCGTTTGCGCGCATCCATGTCGGCAAGCTCGAAGCGGCCAAGCAGCGCTCGGCCTCGCTGCGCAACATCTTTGCCCGCTACGCCGACTGCATGCTGGCGCAGATCTTCCAGTCCACCGCCTGCAATGCCATCCACTCGATCGAGCAGCGCACGGCCAAATGGATTCTGGCGGCGATGGAGCGCACCGGCGACGACAGCAGCGTGCCGCTGACTCACGAGCAGCTCGCGACGCTGCTCGGTGTGGGCCGCAGCTACGCCAGCCGCGTGCTCCAATCGTTCAAGGCAGAAGGTGTGCTCGATACGAGACGCGGTTCGATCCTGGTCCGCAACCGCGACGGCCTGCGCCTGCGCGCCTGCCTGTGCAACGACGCGGTGAAGATGCACTTCGAGGAGGTGCTGCGAGGGGTGTATCCGACCGAAGAGCGCGAGGCCGGCTAGGGTCTCGCTTCTTCCTTCTCCCCTTGTGGGAGAAGGTGGCTTCGCGAAGCGAAGCCGGATGAGGGGTCTCTATCCTCGCACACCGCAGCGGCTGAATTCGCGGAGACAACCCCTCACCCAAATGAGGTTGTGGCTAATGCGGAGCTGCCCTCTCCCGCAAGGGGAGAGGGCACACAAATGCGCCCCGCGCTTTTGAACGTGATCGTGCTATGGTTGTACCCGCATGAGCGGGGCTTTTCTTCACACGGTCTTCGATATCGCGGCGTGGCTGGCGGCAGCGGCTGCCGTTTACTGGCTGTCGCGACAGGGTTTGCGGTTTCCGGCGCAATCGTTCGAGCTGCCCTACATCGCCGCGCTGGTGTTCGGCGCCGGCCTTGGCGCCTATCTGTTCGGCTCGGTCAATCTGTGGCTGTCGGGGCAGAGCGGCATTGCGCGTTCGGTCGAGGGCGCGCTCGCCGGCGGCATCGTCGCGATCGAGCTCTACAAATGGACCGCAGGCATCGCCGTGCGCACCGGCGCGCGGTTCGCCCTGCCGCTGGCCCTCGGCGTCGCGATCGGGCGGCTCGGCTGCTATTTCGCGGGCCTTGACGATTTCACCTACGGCACGCCGACGGCATTGCCCTGGGGCCACGATTTCGGCGACGGCATTCTTCGCCACCCCGTGCAGCTCTATGAGAGCGCGGCGATGGCCCTGTTCGCGCAGCTCTATGTGCTGGCGGTCGTGAACCGGAATGCGTTTGTGATCACCAATGGTTTCTACCTGGTTCTCGCTTTTTATGGAGCGCAGCGCTTCCTGTGGGAATTCCTCAAGCCTTATGGGACGCTGATCGGGCCCTTCACGCTGTTTCACCTGCTGTCGCTCTCCATCCTGCTCTACGCCGCCGTCATGCTGGCGACGGCGCCCCAAGCGAGGCCTGTGCATGAACGCGCCGCTGCGTAAGTCGCGCCCCTACATCTTCTGGGGCCAGACTCAGTCCCTTTGCGAGATCTGCCTGAAGCTGGTGCCGACGAAGATCCAGATCCTCGACAACGAGGTCTGGTACGAAAAGCGCTGCCGGGAGCATGGCGTTCAATCGACGCTCGTCTCCACCGACGCGGCCTATTGGCGCCTGTGCAAGGATTTCATCAAGCCGGGCGACCGGCCGCTGCAATTCCAGCAACGCACCGAATTCGGTTGCCCCTATGATTGCGGCCTCTGTCCCGACCACGAGCAGCATTCCTGCCTCGCCCTGATCGAGATCACCGAGCACTGCAATCTCACCTGCCCGGTCTGCTTCGCAGACTCCGCGCCGGCCCGAACGAAATTCACCCCGCTCGCGACGGTCGAGAAGATGCTCGACGCGCTGGTCGCCAGCGAGGGCGAGCCAGATCTGGTGCAGATTTCCGGCGGCGAGCCGACGCTGCATCCGGATTTCTTCGAGATTCTCGACGCCGTGCGCGCCCGTCCGATCCGCCACGTCATGATCAACACCAACGGCCTGCGCGTCGCCCGCGAGAAGGATTTCGTGGCGCGGCTCGCCGAGAACAGGCGCGGGCTGGAGGTCTATCTCCAGTTCGATTCGCTCCAGCGCGATGCGCTGATCAATCTGCGCGGCGCGGACTTGCGAAAAATCCGCCAGCAGGCGCTGGAGAATCTCGAGCATTACGGCGTGTCGACCACGCTGGTCGCGACCATCAAGCGCGGCGTCAACGATGGCGAGATCGGCGACATCGTCCGCCATGCGCTCACCTGGACATGCGTGCGCGGCGTCACGCTCCAGCCGGTGCAGGACGCGGGCCGCAACGAGAATTTCGACAAGACCACCGACCGCATCATGCTGTCGGAGATCCGCAACCGCGTCATCGAGACCGGTGTGTTCGGCGACAAGGACATGATCCCGCTGCCCTGTAACCCCGAGAGCATCTCGATCGGCTACGGCCTGCGCAACGGCGAGAAGGTGCTGCCGCTGACGTCGCTGATCTCGCAGGAGCAGCTGGTTGCGGTGATGCCCAACACCATCAGCCCGGAAAAATATCCGATGCTGCGGGAGAAATTCCAGGAAAAGTTCTTGGACCTGTTCTCGCTGTCGTCGGGTCCTCTGAACACGAGCGAGCGCGTCTGCGAATTGCTATGCTGCCTGCCGAGCTTCGAGGTGCCGGAAGGACTCACTTACGAAAACGTCTTCCGCGTCACCATCGTGCAGTTTCTCGACCGCTTCAATTTCTGCGTCGGCAACGTCAAGCGCTCTTGCATCCATTTCGTGACGGAGCAGGGCGCGATCATTCCGTTCGACACCTACAATCTGTTCTATCGGAACGGCAAGATCGACGGCATCCGCGCTGCGCTCGCGGCAGAGACCAGCGCGGAAGGGGCCTTGCAGGAATGAGCGACATCGAGGGCGCGCCGGCCTCGCAGCCACCAGCGGAGCCTCCCGTTCAACCGCCGCGAGGCGGTCCGGGCGAAGGCGGTTGCATGTCCTGGATCGTGGCGATCGTCGGATTGCTCGTCTTGCTCGTTCTTATTTGCGTCATGATCCTTAGCCGAGACAATGTCCTGACCAGGCGCTGGGTAGGAACAGGCGCACTCGTCGCGTTAACGGGGGTCCGGGAATGAACGACGCGCCTCCTCCAATCGCGCCGAGCCAACCCTCGCCGGAAAGACGGCACGGCTGCCTGACCGCGCTCATGGTGATCTCAGGGGTCGTCCTGCTGCTGCCGGGTCTCTGCGCCCTGGTGTTCGGCGGAGGTTCGGTGATCGACGGGGGCAAGATCGATTCGGACATCGCGCCGCTGGTCTTCCTGGGCCTGGTCGTCGGCATCGGAGGCGTCGCCCTGATCTGGGCGGCGATCAAGGGGCGGAAGGCCCCGACCCATCCCGGAACCCAGCCCTAAGCCCCGGGAATTCCCGGACAAAATTCAGTCAACCAACCAGCAAAGAACGCATTGTTTTTTGGCGGTTTTTGCATATATTGCGCCGCAAACGCGTAGGGTGCCCGGTCGAGCTGACCGGGCTTCCTTTTTGGGCGAAGCCGGCCCCGTTTTCCACGTTTCCAGCGTTGTCCGTGAAGAGGTCCCGGTCCGACCGGCGAGATCGCGCTTAACCCATTGTTTGACCGCAAAGAAGCTCACTCATGAACCTCCGCAACGTCGCCATCATCGCCCACGTCGACCACGGCAAGACGACCCTCGTCGACAAGCTCCTCCAGCAGTCCGGCACGTTCCGCGAGAACCAGAAGGTGACCGATCGCGCCATGGACTCCAACGACCTGGAGCGCGAGCGCGGCATCACCATTCTGGCCAAGGCGGCCTCGGTGCAGTGGAAGGACACCCGCATCAACATCGTCGATACCCCCGGCCACGCCGATTTCGGCGGTGAGGTCGAGCGTATCCTGAACATGGTCGACGGCGCCCTGGTGCTGGTCGACGCCGCCGAAGGCCCGCTGCCGCAGACCAAGTTCGTGGTCTCCAAGGCGCTCAAGGTCGGCCTCAAGCCGATTGTCGTCATCAACAAGGTCGACCGCCCTGACGCGCGCCCGACCGAGGTCATCAACGAGGTGTTCGACCTGTTCGCGGCGCTCGACGCCAGCGAGGAGCAGCTCGACTTCCCGATCCTCTACGGGTCGGCCAAGCAGGGCTGGATGGCCGATAGCCCCGAGGGTCCGCAGGACAAGGGCATGGAGCCGCTGTTCGACCTGGTGCTGCGCCACGTCGCGCCACCGAAGGTCGAGGAAGGCCCGTTCCGCATGATCGGCACCATCCTCGAGGCCAACCCCTATCTCGGCCGCATCATCACCGGCCGCATCTCGTCCGGCGTGCTCAAGCCGAACCAGCAGGTCAAGGTGCTGCATGCCGACGGCAAGCTGGTCGAGTCCGGGCGCATCACCAAGATCCTGGCGTTCCGCGGTCTCGAGCGCACCCCGCTCGATGAGGCCGAAGCCGGCGACATCGTCGCCATCGCGGGCCTCACCAAGGGCACCGTCGCCGACACCTTCTGCGATCCCACCGTCGAGGTGCCGCTGCCGGCGCAGCCGATCGATCCGCCGACCGTGTCGATGTCGTTCATCGTCAACAACTCCCCGCTCGCCGGCACCGAAGGCGACAAGGTGACGAGCCGCATGATCCGCGACCGCCTGCTGCGCGAGGCCGAGGGCAACGTCGCGCTGCGCGTCGTCGAATCCGCCGACAAGGATGCGATGGAAGTGTCGGGCCGCGGCGAATTGCAGCTCGCGATCCTGATCGAGACCATGCGCCGCGAGGGCTTTGAGCTCTCGGTGTCGCGTCCGCGCGTCGTGTTCCAGAAGGACGAAGCCACCGGCGCCACCATGGAGCCGATCGAGGAGGTCGTGATCGACGTCGACGAGGAGCATTCCGGCGTCGTCGTGCAGAAGATGAGCGAGCGCAAGTCCGAGCTGATCGAGATGAAGCCGTCCGGCGGCAACCGTCAGCGCCTGGTGTTCTACGCGCCGACCCGCGGCCTGATCGGCTACCAGGGCGAGCTGCTTACCGACACCCGCGGCACCGCGATCATGAACCGCCTGTTCCACGGCTATGCGCCGTACAAGGGCGAGATCCAGGGCCGCCGCAACGGCGTCCTGATCTCCAACGACCAGGGCGAGGCGGTGGCCTACGCCATGTTCAAGCTGGAAGACCGCGGCCCGATGATGATCGAGCCGGGCTGGAAGGTCTACAAGGGCATGATCGTCGGCGAGCACACCCGCGACAACGATCTCGAGATCAACGTGCTCAAGGGCAAGCAGCTCACCAACATCCGCACGACGTCGAAGGACGAAGCCGTGCGCCTGACCCCGCCGATCCGCATGACCTTGGAAAAGGCGCTCGCCTATATCGAGGACGACGAGCTCGTCGAGGTCACCCCGAAGTCGATCCGCCTGCGCAAAAAGCACCTCGACCCGAACGAGCGCAAGCGCGCGGAAAAGGCCAAGGAAGCGGTGGCGTAAGCAGGCGAATGGGGAATGGCGAGTAGGGAATAGGGGCGTTTGCCAGAACCGGCGTTATCTATATTCTATTCGCCACTCGCTACTCACCATTCGCTGCTCCATGCCCCTCCCCTCCTCCGTCGACGTCGCGATCATCGGGGCCGGTGCCGCCGGCCTCGGCGCCGCACATGCGCTCGCGGGCTCGGGCCTCTCCGTGATCGTGCTGGAGGCGCGGGGCCGGCTCGGCGGCCGCGCCTGGACCGTACAGGCCTCGCCCGATGTCATCTTCGATGTCGGCTGCGGGTGGCTGCACTCGGCCGACAAGAACTCCTTCGTCGCAATTGCCAAGAGACTGAATTTCGAGGTCAACACCGATCTGCCGCCCTGGCGCGATCGTGCCTTTGGCGAGGTGTTTCCGGAGCGTGAGCGGGATGAGTTCGCGCGCACGATCGACGAATTCTACGAGCGCGTCAGCGAAGCTGCGGAAGCGGGCGAGGATGCACCGGCCGAGCGCTATCTCGAGCCGGGCAATCGCTGGAACCCGATGATCAACGCCGTCTCGACCTATGTGAACGGCTGTGAGCTCGATCGGGTCTCGATCCTCGACATGGACGCCTACGAAGACACCTATTTCAATTGGCGCGTCCGCGCCGGGTATGGTGCGCTGATCGCGGCCTATGGTGCCGCCTGCCCGGTGGCACTGAACTGCAACGTCTCCATGATCGACCATTCCGGCCGGCGCATCCGGATCGAGACGTCGTCAGGCACGCTCACCGCGGACAAGGTGATCGTCACGGTGCCGACCAATCTGATCGCCGACGAAGCAATCCGGTTCTCGCCGCCGCTGCCGGCCAAGGTCGATGCCGCGTGCGGCCTGCCGCTCGGCGCCGACGACAAGGTGGTGCTGGCGCTGGAGGATGCGGAAGCCTTTCCGAAGGAAGGCAATCTGCGCGGCGCCACCATGCGCACCGCAATGGGCACCTACCACATCCGCCCGTTCGGCCAGCCCTGCATCGACGGATTTTTCGGCGGCCGCTTCGCGCGCGAATTGGAGGACGCCGGCGAGGGCGCCTTCGCCGCACAGAGCATCGACGAGATCGCGGACTATTTGGGCAACGACATCCGCCGCAAGCTGAAGCCGCTGGCAGAGTCGCGCTGGGGCTACGACCCCCTTGCCCGCGGCGCCTATTCGCATGCGCTCCCCGGCCACGCCGGCGATCGCGCCGTGCTGGCCGCGCCGGTCGACGGCCGGCTGTTCTTTGCCGGAGAAGCAACGTCGCCGCACTTTTTCTCGACGGCCCATGGCGCGCGGGACAGCGGCGAGCGGGCGGCGAAGGAAGTGCTGGTGGCTCTGGTCAAGCCGTAACGAATTACTCGATCACCCGGGCCCGCAGATCAGCATCCGGCACGAAGCACGCGTCGTACTTCCCAAAAATGCGATAGCGGTTGCGCGCGATGAGGCTGTAGACGGGATCGCGCAGCGGCTTCGGCACGGCGAACAGCGCCCGCACCCACGCCCAGCCGGGGAGCTGCGAGAGCACGGTCAGCGCGGCGTCCGACTTCATGAACACCTCTCCGCCATGGACGACGGCATTGGTATCGGGATCATCAGGATTGATGCCGAAAGCGCGCGCCAGCCGCGCGCCATAATCCGACTGGATCGGCGTGAAGCGAAACCGCTTCGCGGTGTCGCGCTTGGCGACGAACCGCACCCAGCGCGAGCAGAAGATGCAAACGCCATCGAACAGAATGACATCATCGTCGGGCCATTTGCTCATTAGCGATTATCCAGCATCAAGAGCGCGACCAGCATCAGCACGATGGCCGGCCCCGTCTTCACCAGCGCGCCCAGCGGCTCGATCCAGAGGTCGGGCGTGAGGATCGCAGCGCCGAACATATAGCCGAGCGAAGCAACAATGCCCGCAACCAGCCCGATCGCGGCGGTGCGGCGGAAGGCGATCAGCACGCCGATGCTCATGTCCATCAGGCTGGTGCCAATGGTGATGGGATCGACCAGCGCCGGCGGAAAGTTGTGCGCGCTCAGGATGCTGGCAGCGGCGCGATAGGACACGAACAGCGCGATGAAGCCGGAGACGAGCCAGAACGCGACCAGGCTGGCGAATATCAGTGCTTTCACCAGGAACAGCCGCGCGAACCATTTATCCTGGATGGTGGCAGGATGGCGCCCGATCGTCTCGGCGAGCGACTTCGGTGCGATGCCGGTGGCGGCGATCCATGCCGAGGGATCGCCGACGACGCCGCGGCGCAGTTCGGCGATGGCGGTGGAGCGCATCGGCGGCGTCCAGCCGAGATAATTGGCGAGATCGCCGATCCTCGCACCGAGATCGAGCATGAGCGAGGGCATGGCGAGGCGAGGCCAGCCGTCCGTACCGAAGGCGCGGCGGAATTGCTTGATGACGCCGGCCATCGTGACCGGCGCGGCCTGCATCAGGTCCCAGGTCACGGCTTTCACGCCGGCATCGCCGATGTCGCGCGCGGCGAGCCAGGCGATAGTGGCCGAAATATCATCGACCGCCACAGGCTGGAACGGCGTCGCCATTTCCTTTGCAGGCAGGTCGAGCGGAAAGGCGGCGAGCGCGCGCAGCATGGCGCTGCCGCCATAGGCCGACGGCGCAACGACAAAGCCGGGCCGCAGGATGGCGTGGGGGATGCCGGAGGCCGCGATCAGGCGTTCGGCCTCGCGCTTGGTCGTTGCGAAGGCGGTGCGATCGGCCTCTGCGGTCCCGGGAATAGAGATGTGAACCAGCCGGATCGCGCGGCCGCTGTCGGCAGCGGCCTGAAGCAGGCGCGCGACGAAATCGCGGTGCACCGCATTGGTATCACTGCCGGGTCCATCCTGGAGCACGCCGAGACAGTTGACGACGACATCCACCGCGTGCTCGCCAAACAAGCGCGTCAGCGCGGCCGCATCGAGCGACAGGATCGGCAGCTCGAGATCCAGCGCGCTCGTCTTCTGCGCCGGCGACAGGCTGCGCGCCATGCCGACGACGCGAAAGCCGCGGGCGCGCAGGTCGTCGGTGACGAAGCGGCCGATCAGGCCGGAGGCGCCGAGCACCAAGATGGTCCGCTCACTCATCACTTCTCTCAAAATGGTTTGGCGATCATCAACCACAGGATCAGCATCGTCGCGCCGAAGCCGGGGAAGCCGAATGCAAACCAGCGGCGGAACAGGGCGAAGTAGCGCTCCGGCAGCGCGCTGCGTTGCTCGGCGGCCTTGCGCGCGAGATCGCGCATCTCGATCTGCATGAAGACGACGGGCACCCAGAACAGGCCGGCAAAGACGTAGAGCGCGAGCGAGGCCAGCAGCCAGCGCTCGGTGACCGGCGTCGCCGACAGCATCATCAGCAAGCCGCCCGTGAGCGGCTGGAGCAGCACGGCGGAGAGCGTGAAGATCGCATCCGCGATCACCACCACCGACGCGGTGCGCGCGATGAATGCTGCGTCGTTGGTGCGATGGGCCATCAGCATGAAGAAGGCGATACCGGTTCCGGTGCCGAGGATGACGACGGCGCCGAGCACATGGAGAAATTTGACCAGGAAATACAGCGTCATGGCTTCTTGGTCGCCACAGGTCTGGACGGGTTCAGCGCGCGCGCGAGCTCGCTGCTTGCGGCTTTGACCCCGGCTTCGGTCTCGATCATCCAATGACCCTCGCTGCCGACAGCGGGCAGTGTGCGGAAATCGGCCTTGCCGCCGCTGGCGCGAAACGCATCCGCCAATGCTTTCGAGAATGCCGGCGCAAAATAGCTGTCGTTGGCTGCAACGAGCCATGTGACGGGAATCCGCGCCGCCTTGCCGAACTCAGCCACGGCCGCCAGAAGCGTATGCGGCGCGCAGATCCGGTTCGGCTCATCATTGGCGTGGCCACCGCGGCCCGGCGCGAACGCGATGATCGCAGCGACGGCGTTCGGATCGGCATTGGCCAGCGCCAGCGCGCCCCAGCCGCCGGCGGAATGGCCGATCACGATGACTGCGTCCTTACGAATAAAATCCTGCTTTCGCAGGAATTCCAGCGCGCGCGTGATTTCGTCCGCCGTTGCGCGACCGGAGCGCGTGTAATCCGCTTCATCGCAGCCGCCCTGGTCCTCGACATAGCGGCCGCCACTCGCACCATGACCGAGCCGCTCCGGCACCAGCACGGCAAAGCCACGTGCGACGAGAAAGGCCGTGAGCGCGCGGTATTCCGGCTGCGGCATTTGCGCGCGACGCAAGACGTTCTGCGTCGAGGCATGCGCGATCACCGCGAGCCGGAATGGACCAGCGCCGGCAGGGCGAAACAACAGCGCATGCGCGGCAATGTCGTCGTCGGGCGATGGCACACGCCATTGTTGCCGGCGAAACGGTTCGCCCTCCTCACCCGACGCACCGAATGTGACCTCTGCACACAGCGGTGCCGTAGTCAGCAAGGCCAGCACAGGCAGGAGAGCGAGAGCGTTGAAGAGCCGCATGAATTGCCAAAGGCGAACACGGACAACCAACAGTGAGACTAGTAGGAACGAATCATTCTGGGCGGACTTTCTGCGCTGCCATTGCCATTCATTCGTTGCCGCAAGGCAGTTTTGCACCGACGCATGGCGCTGCGATGCCATTCGAACTGGCGTCCTGTCTTTTTTCGGTACAACATGGTTCAAATACTGATGCACAAAGTCCACACGTTAACCGATAATTAACGATAGGTCTTGCCGCCGGCGCGGCGACTTGGTTTGATCACGCCCATGAGCACAACCCTGATCGAGGTCCGGCCGGCCAAAGCTGCAGATGCAACTGCGGTGGCGTCCACCCATGACGAAGCCTGGCGTTCCGCCTATCAGGGCATCATTCCCGGCGCTGAACTGGAAAAGCTGATCAACCGTCGCGGACCGCAATGGTGGGACAGCGCGATCCGCAAGGGCAGCCGCGTCAGCGTGCTCGTGTTCGGCGACAAGATCGCGGGCTATGCGAACTATGGTCGCAACCGCGCCCGCAGCCTGCACTTCGACGGCGAGATCTACGAGCTCTATCTGCGCCCCGAATTCCAGGGCCTCGGCTTCGGCCGTCGCCTGTTCGCCGCCGCCCGCCGCGACCTGATGCAGAGCGGCCTGAAGAGCATGGTTGTGTGGGCGCTCTCGGACAACGATCCCGCGACCGAGTTCTACCGTGCCCTGGGCGGCCGGATGGTGGCGCGCTCGTCCGAGCGTTTCGGGCCGAAGTCGCTCGACAAGGTTGCCTTCGCTTGGACTAACTAAGATTTGGACCAATTAAGCTGCTGAAAGATTAGCCGGCAGCTTTTCCCTCCGTCGATACCGCCAGCCTTTTCCGCCGGTGATCGCGGGATTCATTATTTCGCAAAAACGCGATGGATCGACGGGCCAAGCCCGCGTATGACAGCGCCAAAATCGCTGCCGGGCGCGATTTAACCTCGGCAATAACGGAGTCTTGAATGCGTATCGATGCGGTCTCGATCGGGAAAAGCGTCCCCCACGACGTCAACGTCATTATCGAAGTCCCCGTGGGCGGCGAACCGATCAAATACGAGATGGACAAGGAGGCCGGCACGCTTGTCGTCGACCGCTTCCTGTACACGCCGATGCGTTACCCCGGTAACTACGGCTTCATCCCGCACACGCTGTCAGACGATGGCGATCCCTGCGACGTGCTGATCATCAACACCCGTGCCATCATCCCTGGCGCCGTGATGAGCGTGCGCCCGGTCGGCGTGCTGTTCATGGAAGACGAGGCCGGCGGCGACGAGAAGATCCTTGCGGTGCCGTCGTCGAAGCTGACGCAGCGCTACGACAAGGTGAAGTCGTATTCCGACCTGCCCGACATCACGCTGCAGCAGATCCAGCACTTCTTCGAGCACTACAAGGATCTCGAGAAGGGCAAGTGGGTGAAGATCCTGCGCTGGGGCGGCCCGGACGAAGCCCACAAGCTGATCCTCGAAGGCATCGAGCGCGAGAAGAAGAAGAAGGGCTGAGCTTTCCCCCTCACCCGGCTTGCTTCGCAATCCGACCTCTCCCCGCAAGCGGGGCGAGGTGAAGAAACGCTACACCGCCGGCTTCGGCAGCCCTGCGATCGCGCAGGCGGCGCGCAGCGTATTCACCAGCAGGCACGCCACCGTCATCTGGCCGACGCCGCCGGGCACCGGCGTCACTGCACCAGCCACGGCGAGCGCTTCCTGATAGGCGACATCGCCGACAAGACGGGTCTTGCCGTCCTCCTTCGGAATGCGGTTGATGCCGATGTCGATCACGGTTGCGCCCGGCTTCAGCCAGTCGCCGCGCACCATCTCCGGCTTTCCGACCGCCGCATAGACGAGGTCGGCGCGCTTCACGAGCCCTGGCAGATCGCGCGAGCGGGAATGCGCGATCGTCACCGAGGCATTCTCGTTCAGCAGCAATTGCACCAGCGGCCTGCCGACCAGGTTGGAGCGGCCGATGACGATTGCGTTCAGGCCTTCGAGCGAGGCGTGCACGCTCTTGGTCAGGATGATGCAGCCGAGCGGCGTGCAGGGCGACAGCGCCTCGAAGCCGCCGGCTAGGCGGCCGGCATTGTTCGGATGCAGGCCGTCGACGTCCTTGGCGGGATCGATCGCATTGATGACGGCCTCGGTGTTCAGCCCCTTCGGCAGCGGCAGCTGCACCAGGATGCCGTGCACGGCGGGATCGCGGTTGAGCTTTGCGACGAGCGCCAGCAGATCTCCTTGCGACACGTCAGCCGGCAGCTTGTGTTCAAATGACGCCATGCCGGCGGCCTGAGTCTGGGTGTGTTTTGAACGGACATAGACCTCGCTGGCGGGGTCGTTGCCGACCAGCACCACCGCAAGGCCCGGCACCAGATTGTGCTCGCGCTTGACCCGGGCGACCTCATCGGCGACGCGCGCGCGGAGCTCCGCGGCGATGACTTTTCCGTCGATGATCTTGGCCGTCATGTCAGTTCCCTCAGTCTGTCGATTTGGCGTCTGCTGATTTGGCTCGGGCCAGCCGGCGCAGAGCTTCGCCGAGCCGCCCCGGGTCGCCATCAACCGCGATCTGCTTCAGCCGCGCGGTGGCACCGGATAGCAGTTTTACGTTGGCCTTGGGCACGCCGAGCGATTTCGCCAGCAGCACCAGAACGGCCTTGTTGGCCTCGCCGCCATCGGCGATCGCGCGCACCCGCACCTTGAGCACGCTGCGGCCATCGGCCAATTGCTCGATCCCGTCGATATCGTCGCGGCCGCCGCGCGGCGTCACCCGCAGCGCGATGCTGATCCCTGCGGCGGAGTAGCGCCAAGGTTCCCTGAAAGCGTCTTTGGCAACCAAGGCGCTCCAGCCCGCTCAGATCACGTTGGGGTAGATGTAGTACAAAATCACCCGCTCGATGAACATGATGAGCAGAATCACGATGATCGGCGAGATGTCGAGGCCGCCGAGGCTCGGCAGGAAATTGCGAATCGGCGCGAGAACCGGCTCGGTGATCCGATACAGGAACTCCGCCACCGCCGACACGAACTGGTTGCGGGTGTTCACGACGTTGAAGGCGATCAGCCAGGACAGGATCGCGGAGGCGATCAGCAGCCAGACGTAGAGATCGAGCACGATGATGACGATGTCGAGAACGGCACGCATGGCTTTTGAAGACTCTGGCTGCGGGTGGGATTGACGTCTTTCGCTAGATATCGGTTCCCCCCGGCCCAAACAAGGGAAGTCGGTGCCCGGATGGCTAAAACCCCCTTACACCCGTCCTTGACTTGACCTTGGCGGGGACTTAAATGGCGCCCGGTTGTCGGCCGCGTTTACCAGAGCGGCCAGCAAAGGGGCCATAGCTCAGCTGGGAGAGCGCGTCGTTCGCAATGACGAGGTCGGCGGTTCGATCCCGCCTGGCTCCACCACGCTTCGCCCTTCGGGCTACGCGTGGCGCAGCCGCGCGGAGCCGAAGGGTGAAGCGTGGTGTCCGGCAAAGCCCGCAGGGCGAAGACGGACTGCCCCCGGAAAATCCCCCTACCTCCCGGTAAACCGCGGCGGCCGCTTCTCCATGAAGCTCGCGACGCCCTCCCGGAAATCGCTCCCGTTCAGCGCCACCATCATCTCGCGGTTGGCCTCAATCGTCGCTTCCGCCAGGGTCTGGAACGGCACCTCGTAGAGCTGGCGCTTGATCACGGCCATCGCGCTCGGCGAGACGAAATCGGCGAGGTCGCGCGCATAGGCGTAGGTTTCCTCGCGCAGCTTCTCGGGCGGGTAGAGCCGGTTCACCAGCCCGATCCGCAGTGCTTCATCGCTGGTCACGCGCCTCGCTGACAGCAAGAGATCCATCGCATTGGCATGGCCGACGATGCGCGGCAGCATCCAGCTGATGCCGTGCTCGGCAATCAGGCCGCGCCGCGCGAAGGCCGTGGTGAACACCGTGTTGTCGGCGGCAAAGCGCAGGTCGCAATAGAGCGCGTGGACGAGGCCGATGCCGGCGGTCGCGCCGTTGAGCATGGCGATGACGGGCTTGCCGATCGACGGATAGAAGCCGTAGCGCGTCTGCCAGTCGGGCCGGCGGTTCATGTCGAACGGCGGCAGGTTCGATGCGCGCCTGACGTCGTTGGGATCGAGCCCTTTCAGCGCATCCATGTCGGCACCGGCGCAGAAGGCACGGCCCGCGCCTGTCAGCACGATGACGCGGACATTGTCATCGGCGCTCGAGGCTTCCATTGCATGGCGTACATCGCGCTCCATGATCGGCGTCCACGCATTCATGCGATCGGGACGATTGAGCGTGATGGTCGCGATCTTGTCGCTCACCTCATAGAGAATGTGCTCGTAGGCCATGGCGCTCTCCCTTTGCCGGCACGCGTTCGCGCGTGCTCGTTGGCAGCGAGCCTAGCATATAGAGGGAAGAGGCAAGAACTTGCGCGAAGGCGCGATCACTCGGCGGCTTGCGCCAACACCACGCGGCGCGCCAGCCAGCCGTCGATGAAATGATCGAGCCAGGCGCGTTCCGCCACGTCGTACACGGCGCGATCCGCGAAATGATGATGCCGCTCGCGCGCGCCGGGCGCGCTGAGGCCGTCATAGCCGCGCGTGGTCCAGCAATGCATCATCGCGTAGGTCACATCAGGATGGAACTGCACACCGAAGGCATTGTCGGCGCGGAACGCCTGGATCGGAAAATCATCGCCTTCCGCCAGCAATTCGGCGCCCCGCGGCAATTCGAAGCCTTCGCGATGCCAGTGATAGACCTGCGCCGGCCAGTCCGGGCAGAGCGCGTGTCCTGCGGCAGTCGGGCGGATCGGATAGTAGCCGATCTGGGTCAGCGCCTGCGCATGCGGCGCGACGCGCGCACCGAGCTGCATCGCCAGCATCTGCGCGCCCAGGCAAATGCCGAGGAACGGCCGCTGTTCGCGGAGCGGAATTTCAATCCAGTCGATCTCGCGGCGGATGTAGTCGTCGGGATCGTTGGCGCTCATCGGGCCGCCGAAGATCACGGCGCCGGCATGCCGGTCGAGCGTTGCAGGCAAGGGATCGCCGAAGCGGGGACGGCGAATGTCGAGGCGATGGCCGAGCGTGCGCAGCGCGTTGCCGACGCGGCCGGGCGTCGAGGATTCCTGATGCAGGACGATCAGCACCGGCAGAAGGGGTTCGGAGGCGGCGGCGCCCGGCGCCCTCTTTCGGAAGGGCACCAGTTCTGCGCCACCAAACCTGTCCGTCCGGAACGACATGGCCTTTGCGAGTGCTATCGGTCTAGTTCGCCAGCATAGCTAAGCGAAGGTTAACATCGTGTGAGTTCGCGCACACACGCCTCGAGATTAAAGCAAGCTCCGGGCCACTACGGGGCTTCTTCAATGCCGCTGGCGCTGAAACCGGCTGGTGGCCGACAGGATGAAGCCGCGCGGGAAGAATCGCAGCGCGAACGGCACGATCTTGATGCCGAGGCCGGGCAGTACTGCCCGTTTGTTGGCCATCAGGCCGCGATAGGCCTCACGCGCAACCTCAGTGGCCGACACATTGAGCAGGGCCGTATCATGGCCGGAGCCGACGCCGGCGCGCGCCTGGAATTCGGTCGGCACCGGACCCGGGCAAAGCACGGTGACGCGAACGCCGCGCGGCGCGAGCTCCGCCCGCAAGGCTTCGGTGAGGGAAATCACATAGGCCTTCGACGCGTAGTAGACGGCCATGCCGGGGCCCGGCAGGAAGCCCGCGACCGATCCGACATTGAGCAGACCGCCCTTGTTCCTGATCAGCTGATCGGCAAAGCGCAACGACAGATCGGTCAAGGCGCGGACGTTGACGTCGACGATGCCGACCTGCTCGTCGCGGTCGCGCTCGATGGCATCGCCGAACACGCCGAAGCCGGCGTTGTTGACGAGATGGTCGAGCTCGACACCTTCGGCCGCAAGCGCCGCGGCGATCCTCTCGCCAGCGTCGTTGTCCTGGAGATCGCAGGCGATCACGATCGGCTTCTTGCCGCACTTCGCGGACAGCTCGTTCGCAAGGGCCTCGAGCCGGTCCGCCCGTCGCGCCGTCAAAGCAAGGCGGTGGCCATTGGCGGCGAACACGCGCGCCAGCTCCGTACCTATTCCCGCCGAGGCACCGGTGATCAACGTTACCCGCTCAGTCACGATCGACGTCTCTTGAATTGAAGTGTTTTGGCCCCGCAATGGCGGAACGAGAGCATAGGCCGTGCGCGACAGGCAAGCGGCGCCGGCAGCATGGCTGCTTGAACGGGCGGCAGGAGCGCGGGAAAGCTGCGGAATTTGCAGGTGAATCCGACACCGGCGCGGCGGCGGTTACATTAAAGTTTCGTCATGTGGTCGATACAACCGGCAGGCCGCCGGGCCTAAGCGGCTCAGCCGCCGATCGCGTCGTCCTTGACCTGACCGCCATTTTGGCCGCCGGCGCGCTCGGCGATGGCATGCTTCAGGTCGATGCGGTCGCGCTGGGAGATCCCGAGCAGGTCGGAGGCGCGCCAGACGACGTTGTCCTCGAACTCGGTGACCTGGCCGTCCGCATAAACCAGCTCCCACATCATCCGGACGATGCGCTTGCGGCCCTCTTCGTCGAGCGAGCGCATGATGACGCTGGTGAAATGGTAGAGATCGACCGCCTCGCCTTCGACCTGGGTCGCATCTGCGATCAGCCGGTCCGCGGTGCCGCGATCGAGCCCGAAATGGCTTTCGATCAGGCTGTGCAGCTTGCGCTGCTCGGCCGCCGTCGGCTGGCCGTCCAGCGACACCACGTGGACCAGCAGCGCCGTCGCAGCCAGGCGATAATCGCTGTCGGCGAACGCGCGATTCTGATCATGCGGGGCGACAATGTCGGCGATGAATTGGCGCAGGCCGTCGAGCATATAAGGTCCTACCGAAATCGATGACGCCGCAACAAGCGCGGCCGTGACCAGCATTATATGAGCGGGAAACCCAACCGGCGCAATGTGCGGCAGCTCCGCGCGCCGCATTACGTTTCGGCAATCTGTTCTCTCCGTCAAGTCCGGGCTTTCCACGTATTTCCGCGAGTAGGCGTGGATGCCCGGGTCAAGCCCGGGTATGACGGCGGAGAGAGTGTGGCGCGCACGTCATTGCGAGGAGCCGTTGCGACGAAGCAATGATGGAGATAGTGGCAGCGCCGTCAGCTTCTCACGGTATCTCGTACACCACCATCTTGTCGGCGATGCCGCGCAGCGCGGCCTGCTTCTGGATCGGCTTGATCGCGCGCCGCTCCAGCACCTCGGCGACCGCTGGGGCATCGAGCACCGGGCCGGTGATGTGGATCTCCTGCGCGGTCGAGAGGCTCTGCACGCGTGCGGCGATGTTGACGGTCTGGCCGAAATAATCCTGCCGCTCGTTGAGCATCACCGCGAGGCATGGCCCTTCGTGGATACCGATCTTGACGATGAGGTCGGCGGTGCCGCGCTGCCTGTTGAGCTCGTCCATCGCCGCGCGCATCCGCAGGCCGGCGACGATGGCGTGCTCGGGACGGACGAAGGTCGCCATCACGGCATCGCCGATGGTCTTCACCACCGCGCCCTTCTCGGAGGAGATGATCTCGAGCAGCGCGTGGAAATGCGCGCGCACGAGATCGAAGGCGGCGAGATCGCCGACGCGCTCGTAGAGCGCGGTCGAGCCTTTCAGGTCGGTGAACAGGAAGGTGAGGGAGGTGATCTGGAGCCGCTGATCGAGGCTGAGATTGTCTGCCTTGAACACGTCGCGAAAGGTCTGGTTCGACAGCATGCGCTTGGCGGTGAGGAACGGCTTGCGCTTGCCGATGAGATGATGAAGTGCCTCGGCCGCGATGAACACCGACGGCAGCACGCGCACGCCGGCCTGGTTCTCCAGCGACAGCCGCAGCGGACCCGGCCGCATCGTCGTGGTCCCGGTCGGCGCCTGTACCTTGTTGTACATGATGGCGAGCTGCTGGCGATCCTTGGTCGGCTCGCCCTGGACGTCGATGAACTGGGCGGCGTGCGTCACCGGCTCGAAGATGATGATGAAGTCGTTCGGCAGCTGCAGCGACATCGTCGCCTTCTCGCCGGCCGGCAGCTCCATCGTATCCAGCGTCACCTCGTTGGCCAGCGTCGCGAACGATTCCTTGTTGAAGTCGACGCCGGAGCTCCAGAACACCTGCTTGAAATACTCCCACACCGGCAGCGTATCGGGGGCATGCGCGGCGATGCGCCGGACGCGCGGATTCACGGTGAAGGAGACCTCGACCTGATCGTCGACCGAGGCCTTGTAGCCGCAGGCGCAGAGCGCGCAGTGATAATCGTCCGGCTTGAGCGCCTTCAGCGTCGTGTGGGCGCCCAGCACGCCGCCGCAGCCGGGGCACAGCACGTTCCAGCCGAGATCGAACAATCCGAGCCGCGCCGCGTGCAGGAAGGCGGAGATCGCGTGCTCTTCGTCGACGCCATGGTGCTTCGCGAAGTCGAGGACATTGACGCGGTTGAGCTCGTGATCCTCGCCGTCCGCGATCATCCGCGCGATCTCATCGACCACCTTGGCGTCGGCGGTCTGCTTCAGAACGGAAAACTGGGCCTGGATGTCGCTCATGGCGCAACTCTATCTCTCTTGGATCACGCCATCGGCCAGGCCATCGCCTGTCACCGACGCGTGATGCGGAACATGGGTGAGTGGTCCGGCTGGGTCGTGACGACGCCGAGCGGAATCACTGGATTTGTCGTATCGGCGAGCTCGACGCGGAACGCGCCGATCAGCCGCGCCAGCGCCAGCACCGATTCGGCCTGCGCGAACGGCGCGCCGACGCAGACGCGCGGCCCCGCGCCGAACGGCAGATAGGCGAAGCGATCGGGCGCCTCCGCCGACATGAAGCGCTTTGGAATGAACGCATTCGGCTGGTCCCACAGCTTCTCGTGCCGGTGCAGCAGCCAGGGCGCGATCATGATGATGTCGCCCTTGCCGATCTCGACGCCGGCCGCGTTGTCCTTCTCGCGCGCCGCTCGCGCGACAAGGAAGGCGGGCGGATAGAGCCGCATCGTCTCCTCGATCACCGCGCGGGTGAATTTCTGCCGGTCGATGTCGGTCATGCTGTCGAGATGCTCGCCGCGGGTCTCGAGTGCCACCTCCTCCTGCGTCTCCGGATCGAGCGCGAGCAGATAGAGCGCCCAGAACAGCGCCGTCGCGGTGGTCTCATGACCGGCGAGGATCATGGTCGCGACCTCGTCGACGAGCTGCTCGTCGGAAAAACCCTTGCCGGTTTCAGGATCGCGCGCGGCGTCCATGAGATCGAACAGGTCGCGCGGCGGCGCGTCCGCCTTCTTGCCTGCGGCGCGCCGCTCGGCGATCAGCGTCGCGACGAACTCGGTCCAGCGCTTGCGGAAGCGGGCGCGGGCAAGATCCATCGGGGTCGGCCAGGACACCGGCAGCACCATGTCGAGGAAATAGGGCCGTCCCAGCCGATCGGCATATTCCATGACGAAGTTGCGCAAGGTCGGCCCGTGCCGGTCCATGCCGAACGAGAACATCGTGCGCCCGGCGATCTCCAGCGTCATGCGCTGCATGACCTCGCGCAGATCGACCGGCTCGCTCGTGCGCGTATCGAGCTTGGCGATGGTCTCGTCGAGCACCGCGGTCATGTGCGGAACGAGGTTCGCGGTCGCGCGCGGCGTGAAGGCCGGCGCGAGCGTGCGGCGCTGAAACGTCCAGGAATGGCCTTCCGCAATCAGAAGGCCGTCGCCGAGCACGGGGCGCAGCATGCGGATGCCGGCCGGCGTGCGCGTGTAATTCTCGTAATTGCTGAGCAGCACGTGCCGGATTGCATCCGGCTGGTTCAGGATGAAGCTGTTGCGGAGGAAGAAGCGGCCCTTGATGACCTCTTCCTCATAGGCGCGCTGGCCCCAGGTCGCGATCATGTTGCGCCTGATCACGGCGACCCGGCCGAGGAACGACATGTCGTCGGGCGCACGCGGCGGTGCCGGAGGGACGATGGGCCGACGCACGCTGGCGATATTCATGGCTCCCTCCCGAGAGATATGGCGCAGGTCAATAGCTAGTAAGTCAGCTCGGCAATCGCAATCCTGTTCTCGGCGGCAGGCCAGAGCCGTGCCACAATCCGTTCTTCGCCAAATTGGGCCACGATGTTACGCCCAACCTCGCTGGCGGGAAGACGCAAGGTTGCTGCCGCATCCGTGGGCACGCCCGGCTTGACGTCGGCCGGCTCCTGGCCGTCGAACAGCACCACGTCCCGCGGCAGGCCGAAATAGCCGCGCGGGCGCGACATGATCACGACCGCGCCGGCATCCTTGTCTGCCGGGCCGAGCGGGCGCGCAGGCCTGAGGTGCACGACGTCGGACGAGCGCGGGAAGGGCGAGCGGTAGATGTGCGTCGTGGGCGCCTCCGGCGAGGTCAGGACGAATTCGAGCGACCATGAAGGATCGACCTGCGCCACGCCCCAGCGGCCATCGGCTCCGGTCTTCGTGCTGTGCACCGCATTGCCATTGCGCTCGCCGGTCTGGGGATCGACGCGGAAGACATCGACGGTTGCGCCCACAACCGGACGATTGGTCGGCGCGCCGCCCGGCGTGCCCGTGACGAGGCCGCTCAGCCTGACGCTCTGCTCCGGCATGATCGCGATCCGCGCCGGCTCGCGTCCCGCGATGAACTTGTAGATCTCGCGGAAGGCGCGCGGGTGGAACGCCACCTCGCGATGGTCGAGCGCGCCGAGCACGAGATTAGTGGCGCCCTTCAGCTCCGGCCCCTCGTTGGTAACATTGGTCGGCGTGCCGGGCTTGCCGATGAAGCGGCCGTCGGCCTGCGCATATTTGTCCATGCCGTCGCTGCGCAAGGTGAGGAAGGCCGTGCCCGGCGTCACCTCGCTCTCGCCCTCGTTCAGGCCGCGCAGGAACGGGCCGCGGCCGTTGAACTCGTTGTTCAGTTGATCGTCGGTTGCGAACACGCCGTGATTGGGAGTGCCGCACAAGACGGCGTGGCTGACATCGCCGGCGCCGCCATTCCTGATGACGTAGCGGATCGCATTGCCACCGCGCGAGCTGCCGACCAGCGCCACGCGAGGAGCGCCAGTCCGGCGCTTCAGGTCTGCGATGGCGGCGGCAAGCTCGCGGCGCTGGTCCTCGGTCGAGGAGCGGCCGGCCTGCTCGACCTTGTCGTCGCTGCGCGCCAGTGGATCAGTGAAATTGATCGCCATCATGCGATCACGCGCGATGCCGTTGGATTCCATCCGCCAAAGCGTCGTCATCCAGAGCGCGTCGTAGTCGCCATTGCCATGGACGAACAGGATCGGCGGCACCTCGACGTTCTGCGCCGCGGGCGCGGTCTGGGCCAGCGCCCCCGTCCGCAAGCTCGCAACCGCGAAAGGCAGGCTGCCCACCCCTTGCAGGATCGTCCGTCGCGACAGCTTCATCTGTTCCTCCCCGGCAAGCCCATCTTTGCACTGCTTATACCGGCCTAACCACTGGACAGCGAAGGACTTTCGCGGGCATCACTGGTCTTGCCGGAATCACCCGAAGACCACTCCAAGCCCACTTCTGCCAGCCCATATGGAAGGGGATATGACCGAGCAGCCGAACCGTCAGAAAATTGCGGCCGACGGCATTACCGCGCCGCTGCGGTATACCGTCTTCCGGCGCATCTGGCTCGCCAGCCTGCTCTCCAATCTCGGCCTCTTGATCCAGGGCGTGGGCGCGGCCTGGGCGATGACGCAGATGGCGGCCTCGGCCGACCAGGTCGCGCTGGTGCAGACCGCCTTGATGCTGCCGATCATGCTGATCTCGATGCCGGCCGGCGCGATCGCCGACATGTACGACCGCCGCATCGTCACCCTGGTCTCGCTCGCGATCGCGCTGACCGGCGCGTCCGCGCTGACGATCCTGGCCGGGCTCAAGCTGATCACCCCGGAGACGCTGCTTGCCTTCTGCTTCGTCGTCGGCAGCGGCAACGCACTGTTCGGTCCGGCCTGGCAATCCTCGGTCAGCGAGCAGGTGCCGCCCGAAGCATTGCCGTCGGCCGTCGCGCTGAACGGCATCAGCTACAACATCGCGCGCAGCTTCGGTCCGGCGGTCGGCGGCGTCATCGTCGCCGCGCTCGGCGCGGTGGCCGCCTTTGCCTGCAATGCGATCCTCTATCTGCCGCTGCTGGTGGTGCTGCTGTTGTGGCGGCGCGTGGTCGAACCCTCGCGCCTGCCGCGCGAGAAGCTCAACCGCGCCATGGTGTCCGGCTTCCGCTACATCACCAATTCGCCGCCGATCAAGATCGTGCTGTTGCGCACGCTGGTGATGGGTCTGATCGGCGGCGCCATCATGGCGCTGATGCCGCTGGTCGCGCGCGACCTCCTGCATGGCGGCGCGCAGACCTACGGCATCATGCTCGGCGCGTTCGGCATGGGCGCCGTCGTCGGCGCGCTCAACATCCACGAATTGCGCAAGCGCATGAGCGGCGAGGCCGCGATCCGCGCCTGCACCATCTCGATGGCCTTCGCGATGGCCGCGCTTGCCGTCAGCACCGAGCCGGTGCTGACCGCGGCGGCGCTGGTGCTCGCCGGCGCAGTCTGGATGGCGGCGGTCGCGCTGTTCAACATCGGCGTGCAGCTCTCGGCGCCGCGCTGGGTCGCGGGCCGCTCGCTCGCGGCGTTCCAGGCCTCGATCTCCGGCGGCATCGCGATCGGCGCCTGGGGCTGGGGCCATCTCACCGACTATGCCGGCGTCGAGGTCGCGCTGCTGGTTGCCGCCGGCCTGATGCTGCTCTCGCCGCTGCTCGGGATCTGGCTGACGATGCCGCGGGTCGGCGCCCGCAACGAGGATGCCGACGTGCTGGCCGATCCCGAGGTGAAGCTGTCGATCACCGGCCGCAGCGGACCCTTGGTGGTGGAGATCGAATATCGCGTGTCCCAGGAGAATGCGCGCGCCTTCCACAATGTGATGCAGGATGTGCAGCTCTCGAGGCAGCGCAACGGCGCCTATGGCTGGTCGATCGCACGCGACATCGCCGATCCCGAATTGTGGACCGAGCGCTATCACTGCCCGACCTGGTTCGATTACTTGCGCCAGCGCAACCGCTCGACCCTGTCCGAACGCGCGCTGCATCAGCAGGCGATCGATTTCCACATCGGCCCCGAGCCGGTGCGCGTCCGCCGCATGCTGGAACGGCCGTTCGGCTCGGTACGCTGGAAGGAAGAGACGCCGGACCGCGCGAGCAAGGAAGTGCTGCCGGTGGTCGCGACCGCGGCGGGGAGCAGTACGTAAGCCTCGTCACTGCCCGTGGTCGGTCAGCACCTTGTCGCAGGCCTTGCTGAGGCGGGAGCGGTTCTGCTTGAGACAGGCGAGCACGGCACCATCGCCATTGTTCATCACGGCGCGGCAGTGACGGCTGACATCACGCGCGCAGGCATCGTGACCGGGCTGCTGTTGCGCGGATGCAGCCGATGCGCAGAGGAGCAAAGAAACAGTGAAAAGAAATCTGGTCATCGCGTAATGCCTCTACCCGGAAAGAAAGTCGGGCGAAGCTAGTGCGACGATCTCTCAGCCGCAACGGCTTTATTGGCAGCAGACATCTTCGTCGCCGCGTGGCCCCGGGTTGATACCGGGGCGCATCGCGTAGGGAGCTCATAGATCGCAACGCTCGCGGCGTTGCAAGTTCTCTTAATGACTGTCCTGGGCGTCAGCGACCTTGCGTGAAGCGCCCTTGGCGAGGTCCTTGTCCATCACCGCGCGGCAGCCGGCGCTCAGATCGGAGCGATGCTTCATCATGCACGCGGTGATCTTCGGAATGTTGGGGATTTCCGACGAGCAGAGGCGGAAGGCATCGCCGGTGCACATCTGCTGGGCTTCGGCCGAGAAGGCGAAGCTCGAGGTCGTCGACACGATCGAGACGATGGCGGCAAAGCCCAGCGCCAGGCTGGTATCGCGAATCTTGCTACTCAAGGACTGGGCCGAGATGGACTTGGTCATTTGAAGCTCCCATTGGCACCGCGGACAGCGGGCCCGTTGTTGATGGGAACTACGATGCTCCGCCAAAACAGTTTCCACTGTGATGACGGTCACGGGCAGGCCACCCTCTGTGACATCGGTCACTTTGGCGCACCCCACTGAAATTCCACCGCATCCGCTGTCGTGTTGGTGTCACGTTAACTGTTCCTTCGCATTAATGGCTCGTCGCGCGGGGGATTCCGCCGGTTTGGTTGCGTAATTGGAAAGAGTAGCGATGCGTAATGCGTTGGGCCTGATGCTGGCCAGTGTAGTTGCCGCGGTCCTCATCGCCGCCGGCGGTTGGTTTTATTATTCCACGCGCGCCGACCAGGGCGCTCCCAAGACAGTTGCCGCCCGTGCCGCCGATCCGCTTCCGGCACCGGCGAAGCTCGCCGCCAAGGACGACGTCGAGACCACCGCCACGGTCGCGGCCAAGCCGACCGCATTTGCCCAGGCACCCGCGCCTGCGCCGGCACCGATCATGCCGGTGCAGCCGAAGCAAGCCTGCGCCAATCCGAACGCGCTCGGCGTCTCGCGCGTGGTCGAGATCGACACCACCGGCGGCCCCGGCTTCGGCTTCGATCATTTCAAGCAGTTCGACTTCCTCACCGACAAGGAAGTCGTGCTGACCTTCGATGACGGTCCGTGGCCGGTGAACACGCCCGCGGTGCTGAAGGCGCTCGCGGATGAATGCACCAAGGGCCTGTTCTTCTCGGTCGGCAAGCATGCGACCTATCATCCGGAAATCCTGCGCCAGGTGCTGGCCCAGGGCCACACGGTCGGCACGCACACCTGGTCTCACGTCAATCTGAACGGCAAGAAGATGACCGAGCAGATGGCCAAGGACGAGGTCGAAAAAGGCATCAGCGCGGTGAAATTCGCGCTCGGTGCCAACCCCGCGCCGTTCTTCCGCTTCCCTCAGCTTCAGCACAACCCGGCGATCGTGAGCTATTTCGGCACCCGCAACGTCGCGATGTTCTCGACCGACATCGACTCCTTCGACTTCCGGAAGGGCGCGACGCCGGAGAAGATCATCGAGACGGTGATGACGCGGCTCGACAAGCTCGGCAAGGGCATCATCCTGATGCACGACTTCCAGAAGCACACCGGCGAAGCGATGCCGGCGCTGCTCGCGCGGCTCAAGGCCGGCGGCTACAAGGTCGTGCAGATCAAGGCCAAGACGACGCTTCAGACGCTGCCGGAATACGACGAGGCGCTGATGAAGGACCTGAAGGTGCCGACCGCCAGCACGACCTTGCGTCCGATCTCGAGCGTGGTGCAGACGGTTTCGCAGTAAGCTCGGGACAAATCCAAACCTCCTGCGTCATGGCCGGGCTTGTCCCGGCCATCCACGTTCTTGGGCCTGCGTAGAAAGTTCGTGGATGCCCGGGACAAGCCCGGGCATGACGGCAAGGATGCAGCCGTAGCCTTACCAGTAGATGCCGTGACGATGCAGCTCGCTGATGATGCGGCGCTCGGTCCATTCGCGCTTGTGCTTCGGCTTGTTGGACTTTGCCGTTGTCTTCGGCGCAGGCTGGGTCACGGTCGCAGCTGGCGCTGACGTCGTCGTGGTCACGGCCGGAGCGGTGGCCGCAGCGGGCGTCGGAGCAGGTGCCGGAGGAATTGCCGGCGGACGATCGGTATATTTCGGAGCTTCCGTGACCGGCGCAACTTCGCTGACCTGCGTCGCCGCGGTGGTCGTCACTGTCGTTTGCGGAGCCGAGGCCTGTTCGTTGGCGGTGGCCAGCGACAGGCTGCGGTCGCCGGCATGGGCAGATGCGGAGGCCAGCACCATGGCGGCAACCAGAATGATCTTGCGCATGTGAAATCTCCCCGTGTTTGCGTGACGCGGAGACTAGGAGAGGTTGGGTGCGAGGTTATGTGATAGACGTCACGAAGCTGGCGCCGCACGCGAATGCAGTCGGCAGGTGCCTGATAGCGATCTGGATCTAGGCGCTGGTGCCGCAAGAGGGATTCGAACCCCCGACCCCGTCATTACGAATGACGTGCTCTACCGACTGAGCTATTGCGGCGAACCCTGCCGGAACCTCGGCGATGCCGGTCCCGATACGCGCGCTCCTGATATCGGGCATGGCCCGAATTGGCAAGGACAAGCGGGAGGCGAAATGCGCCTCACGCGCCCCAGCGGGACCAGAATCCGCGCCAGCCGCCGGCCTGCGCCTTGGCGTGACCCTTGGGCGTGCCGATTTGTTCCGTAAATTCATCGCTCGGACCCTCGTCATCGATCCCGGGATCGTCCGGCGCACGGACGATCGGGATGACGGCCTGGATCGGCGCGGACGCAGGCTTGCCGAGGTCGGCGCGGGTTCGGAACACCGGGGTTGCCGCAACCGGCGATGATTCGGCGGTCTCGGAGGCCGATTTGACCCGTTCGGCGGGCGCGACCGCCGGCTCTTCCTTGGCGGCGACTTCCTTGGGAGCTTCCGTGACGGTTTCCTTGATGGGTTCCTGGACGGTCTCCTTGGCCTCGGGAGGCGAATTGTCCTGCGCGGCCGGCGCCGGAGCCGGTGAGATTACGGCTGGTTCCACCGGGGTTTCGGTCGGCGCCACCGTCACCCGCTTCGGGGGCGGGGCGGCCAGCATGGCCTCCTCGAAGGCCGAGGATTCGATCGTGGTGCCCTTGTCGGACGGAAGGCTCGCGACCGGCGTCTGCCACTGGAAGGCATCGAGCCGGCCGGTGACCGGGGAGACCGGACGCCAGCGGTCGCTGACATAACCGTCCGCGGTCCAGGCCGGATCGTGGCGGGCACGTACCGCGCGCAAGGTCCAGGCGCGGGCACGGCCGCTGTCGCCGTGCTCGGCGCGCTCGAGCTCGGCCATCAGCAGCGCCACGCGCTGGGTCGGATCGTTGACGTAAGGCGCCAGCACCTCGCGCGCCCGCGCGAATTCAGACGCATCGATCGCGGCACGCGCGATCGCGAGCTGGCCCTCGACATGGCCCACCTTGTCGGTGGGCGTCTTGGCGGCGAGCGTCTCGACCCGCTGCAAGCGCTGCCGCGCGGAATCGCCGAGCTTCACATGCGCATAGGCGTCGGCGAGATCGGGATGCGGATTGGCGAGCCAGGCGGCCTCGACCAGCTTCATGGAACGGCGCACCTGATGCGCCTCGCTTTCGAATTTCGCGGCAAGAACGGCGGCCGGCACCAAAGTCGGCGCGAGCTTGATCGCCTCCATCACGCTCTCGCGCGCGACGTCGCGGTCCATGGTCTCCAGTTCCAGCGCGCGTGCGGTGAGCAGCACGCCGCGCTGCCGGCGATAGGCCTTCTTGTCGATCAGGCCCGAGGCCAGATTGGAGTCGAGAATCGCGAGCGCGCCGCTCCAGTCGCCGCGCGCACAGCGGAAGCCGAGCACGGCATGCGAGGCCCAGGTCGAGGACGGCGACAGCTTGATCGCTTCCTCCGCGATCATGACGGCGCCGACCGCATCGTCGGCGCGCTGCGCCTCGATGAACAGGCCGCGCAGGCCGAGCAGGCGCGTATCCTCACGCTCGGCCATGGCGCGGAAGACGCGCTGGGCTTCGTCGCGATTGCCTTCGAGCTGGGCCGACTGCGCGTGCAGCAGCAGCGCCAGCGGATCGTTCGGGGCAAGGCGCCGGGCAGATTCAGCGTGACGGCGCGCGAGCCCGACATCGCCGTGGCCGATCGCGAGCAGGCCATGGGTGATGGCGTGGCGACCGCGCGCGTGGCGCTTCTCACGGCCGCGGCGGCGCAGGCGTCCGGGCGCGCGCCAGATCATCGTCACGATGCTCCAGACCAGCACGACAACGGCGGCAAAGACGCCAAGCAGGAACACGAACCGCGGCAGCGTCGTCGAGGCCCGGAAACCGCCTGCGGTCAGGACGAGATCGCCAGGCTGATCGGCAACCCAGGCCGCGCCGGCCGCTGCCAGCGCAATCAGGACAAGGAAGAGGACGATGCGAAGCATGGCGATCCCTATACGCGCTGATTATTGCGCGAACCTTATTGAACAGGCTTGGCGAGATCCGCCATGGCGTCGTCTGCGAATTTGCGTGAGGCCGCGAGCGCGGCGTCGCGCGCATCGGCCTTGTCGAGCCAGGCCTGCGCCGGCGCGCGATCGGCTTCCGCCAGCGTCTTCAGCTCGCGCCGCGCCTCGACGAAATCGTTGCGGAGCGCCGCGGCCGTGACCCGCGCAACGATCGCGCCGCGATCGTTGCCGACCCCGTCGGTGCGCTCGATGCGGACGAGCTTCGACGCTCCGGCCTGGAGACGCTCGACGATGCCGGCACCCGCGGTGGGCGCTTCCGCCGGCGGCGAGAGCTTTGGCACGATATTGAGCAGCTCGCGGCTCAGCGCGACCGGCGTCGGAATGCCGCTCGCTGCGAACGCATCGAGCGGCTTCAGCACGTCGGGCTTGGCTGCGAACGACCGCGCCGCGGCCAATTGCGACTGATAGGGATCGCCGTGACGAACGGCGACGTCGAGCAGGGCCGCTGCCACCACATGACGCAGCGGCTTGTCGTCCATCGACTTGGCGTCGGCGATCTTCTCGCCCTGCTGCGCAAGCTCGGCTCTTTCGGTCCTGCTGGCGCGCTCGAGTTGCGCGATGCGGTCGTTGAGAGCGGCAAGATCGGACGCGGCAACGCTTGGTGCAGATTTCGCGTCATTCAGAGAGCTCGCGGTCTTGTCGGACTGCGTGCGCAGATTGGCGATGTCGCTGCGCAAGGAGCTTGCGGATTTTTCCAGCGCGTCGATCCGCGCCGCCATAGCGGGATCGGCGGCGGGCCTGCCCGCCTTGGCTTCGACCGCGGCGACGCGGCCGCTGAGCGCATCGACGGTCGCGCTCGTCACTTGCGGCGCGGCAGGCGGCGCCTGCACGGCGGGCCAGCCCAGCAGCCAGCCGACCGCGATCACGAGCGCGGCGGCGACGGCGCCGGAGAACGGCGCAACGACCCAGGGCGAAATCGGCGCTGAGGCGGCGGGAGCCGACGCGACCGCGGCCTGCTCCTCGACGTGCTCCGGCTCAGCAGCGGCCGGCTCGGCTGCTGCCTGCTCGGGCTCGGCGTGCTCCGGCGCCGGCGGAGCTTCAGGCTCACTCGCCGTCTCCTGCGGCTGGGTCGAGACGTCAGTCGCCTCGAGGTCGATGGTCGGCGGGGTGCGCTTGGCACGGCCGGACTCGGGGGCCAATCCTGTATCTTCAGGCTTGTCGTCGGCCATCGTGACGGTTCCTCACACTTCCATACCAGAGCGGACCCGATTGCGTCGGATTCGGCCCGACCTCTTACGCCAAACGGGTCCTCAAAGCACGCTCCAAGGTATCAAATAAGGCATTTTCGTCCGGCGTTGCGGCCACCAGAACCTGCGACGCACCGGCCTCGCGCAGCACGGCGGCCACGTTCTCGGACAGGCAGCATTGCGGGATCGCCAACGCCGAAATTTCAACGCCTTCGTCCCGCGCCGCATCCAGGAAGGCCCGCGCGCTGCGCCGGGAGTAATGCAGCACCGCCTCGATCCCTTGAGCAGCAAATCCGTCGCAGACATCGCGCGGAAGAATTTTGACCGGCGCCATGCGATAGGTCGTCTGGGTCACCACGCTGAATCCTTCGGCACCGAGCTCGCCGCCGAGATCGCGCGACAGATCCGCACCCGCGAGATAAAGCAGCGTGGTTTTTGTCGTCAGCAGCTCCTCGCGCGCGCCCTGCATCACCTTGTCGCGCAAGGAAGCAGCATCGCCGCCGGCGACGATCACATTCGTGAAGCCGGTCTCGCGCGCAACCGCGGCCGTATGCTCGCCGACCGCAAACAGCGGCAGCTCCAAAAGCCCGAGATCCCGTAACTGCGGCGCCACGGCACGGATCGCATTGGCTGACGTCACGATGATGGCGCCGTAGCCCGCCTCGCTCTCGTCATGGAAAGCGACCGGTTCGAACTTGAGCACCGGCGCGAGCAGCACCGCATGCCCCCGCGCGCGCAAATTGTCCGCGGTCGCCTCATTGTCAGGATGCGGCCGTGTGACAAGAATGGACATCGCTAGTGTTCCCGGGCACGACGCATTGACGAGGACGGCTGAGCGTGACGATTGCGCAAGCCGACCCCGGAATGCTACCGCGTTACCAGAACTCTGCTTTCCGGATGAGCGCAAGAGCGCAAATTGGGTAACAATTCGCCAATGCTGGTATTGGGCATCGAAACCACCTGCGACGAGACCGCCGCGGCCGTGATCGAGCGCGCGCCTGATGGGCGCGGCAGGATCTTGTCCAACATCGTGCGGTCGCAGGTCGAGGAACACGCTCGCTTCGGCGGCGTGGTGCCGGAGATCGCCGCGCGCGCGCATGTCGACCTGCTCGACGGCATCATCGACCGTGCCATGAGCGAGGCCGGCATCGGCTTTACTCGGCTCGACGGCGTCGCGGCGGCCGCGGGACCTGGCCTGATCGGGGGCGTCATCGTCGGGCTCACCACCGCGAAGGCGATCGCGATGGTGCACGACACGCCGCTGGTTGCGGTGAATCATCTCGAGGCGCATGCGCTGACGCCGCGCCTCACCGATGGGATCGAATTTCCCTACTGCCTCTTTCTCGCCTCCGGCGGTCATACCCAAATCGTCGCGGTCACCGGCGTCGGCCAATATGTGCGGCTCGGCACCACCGTCGACGACGCGATCGGCGAGGCCTTCGACAAGGTCGCGAAGATGTTGGGTCTGCCTTATCCCGGCGGACCGCAGGTCGAGCGCGCCGCCGCAAGCGGCGATGCCACGCGCTTTGCGTTCCCGCGGCCGATGCAGGGACGCCCCGATGCCAATTTCTCGCTGTCGGGATTGAAGACGGCGGTGCGCACCGAAGCGAGCCGGCTGGCTGAGATCACGCCGCAGGATATCAGCGATCTCTGCGCCAGCTTCCAGGCCGCCGTGCTCGATTCGACCGCCGACCGATTGAGCGTCGGCCTGAAGTTGTTCCGCGAGCAGTTCGGCGCGCCGCGCGCGCTCGTGGCGGCCGGCGGTGTCGCCGCCAATCAGGCGATCCGCGGCGCGCTGGATGACGTCGCGCGGCAGGCCGGAACGCAGCTGATCATGCCGCCGCCCGCGCTCTGCACCGACAACGGCGCGATGATCGCCTGGGCCGGCGCCGAACGCCTCGCGCTCGGCTTGACCGACACGATGGAGGCGCAGCCCCGCGCGCGCTGGCTGCTCGACGCCAACGCGACGGCGCCGGCGGGTTACAGCAAGACGCGGGCGGGATACTGAATGGTATGGTGTCGCCAAGAGCTCAGCTTCACCTCGCCCCGCGTGCGGGGAGAGGTCGGATTGCATCGCAGATGCAATCCGGGTGAGGGGGGCTCTCCGCGAGTCTCTCTGTCACCGTCTCCGCGGACCCTCCCCCTCAGCCCAACCCTCTCCCCGCAAGCGGGGAGAGGGAGTGGAGAGATCGAGCCATGACCGCGTTCCAGTTCGTCGCTGTGATCGGGGCCGGCGCCTGGGGCACGGCGCTGGCGACCGTGGCGGCGCGGGCAGGGCGGAACGTGACGCTGTGGGCGCGCACTGCGGAGCACGCGGCGCGGATCGCATCGACCCGCGACAATCCGCGGCTGCCCGGCGTACAGCTGGCGCCTGAGATCGCCGTCACGCACGAGCTTGCCGACGCCGCACGTGCCGACATGATCCTGATCGCAACCCCGGCGCAGCATCTGCGCGGTGCGGTCAACATGCTCGCCTCGCATCTGGCGAAGCCGGCGCCGATCATTGCCTGCGCCAAGGGCATCGAGCACGGCACCCACAAATTCATGACTGACGTCATCGCGGAAGCCGCGCCGCAGGCGCAGCCGGCGATCCTGTCGGGCCCGAGCTTTGCCGACGACGTCGCGCGCGGCCTGCCCACGGCGGTGACACTGGCGGCGAAGGACGAAGCCTTGGCGAGCGCGCTGGTGCAGGCGCTGGGCTCGCCGACATTCCGGCCTTATCACTCCACCGACATCCGCGGTGTCGAGATCGGCGGCGCCGCCAAGAACGTGCTGGCGATTGCCGCCGGCATCGTGGTCGGCCGCAACCTCGGCGCCTCAGCGCTCGCCGCACTGACCACGCGCGGCTTCAGCGAGCTGGCGCGGTTTGGGCGCGCCTGCGGCGCCCGCACGGAAACGCTCTCGGGCCTCTCCGGCCTCGGCGACCTCTTGCTGAGCTGCTCGACCGCGCAATCGCGCAATTTCGCGCTCGGTATCGCGCTCGGCCGCGGCGAGGCCGCGCCGGCCGGCAAGCTTGCGGAAGGTGCCTTCACCGCGCCGGTGCTGGTGGAGCTCGCGGCGGCGCGGAACGTCGACATGCCGGTCTCGCAGGCGGTCGCCGCCATCCTGGACGGCCGGCTGACGATCGACGCCGCGATCGAAGGGCTGCTGACGCGGCCCTTCAAGGCCGAGGAATAGCACCCGAGCGTCGGGTAGTACTTCACGGCCTGTGCACGCTGGTCTAGCCTAGCGGTACACCGCAGGATCCCGGTCCAACAATAATCAAACGGATCCCAGGGGAAACCGCATGCGCAAACCGCAGCACGCGATCGTTTCGATCGCCATCGTTACACTTGCCGCCATTTCGTTACCGACCACGGCCTACAGCGAGGCCGCGATCTCCTACGACGAGCTCGCCAAGAACGAGGCCGCAGCCAATGCCGAAAACGGCAAGCGGGTCGCGCCCGTCAAATCCATCGTCAATCCGTCCAACGACGTCAGCTCCGACATGCAGGCCATGATCGGCGCGCCGTTTCCACCGCATTTCAATGCCGATCCGAAAACTCCGGCCGAATGGAAGGAGCTGATCGAGCGGCGCGCAAAGCTGTCGATCGCGAACGTTCCGACCATGAAGGAGAAGCTCGGCGTCAAGGTCGAGGAGACGAAGATCGCTGGCGTGCATTGTTTCATCGTCACGCCCAACAGGATCCCGCCCGAGAACCGGCGGCGCCTCCTGGTCCACGTCCATGGCGGCGGCTATGTGTTCGGGCCGGGCGAAGCCGCGTTGCCGGAAGCGATCATGATGGCGGGCTTTGGCGGCTTCAAGGTCATCTCGGTCGACTACCGCATGCCGCCCGATTTCCCCTATCCCGCCGCGATGGATGATGCGATGGCGGTCTGGAAGGAGGTCACCAAAGACCACGACTCACGCCGGATGGCGATCTTCGGCACGTCGACGGGCGGCGCGATGACGCTCGCGATGGTGCTAAGGGCGAGGGACGAGAAGCTGCCGAGGCCGGCGGCGATCGCGCCGGGCACGCCGTGGTCCGACATCGACAAGGTCGGCGACACCTATGCCAGCAATGAGTGGGTCGACAACGTGCTGGTGACCTGGGACGGCTGGCTCGGCCGCGCCGCAAAGCTCTATGCCAACGGGACCGACCTGAAGAATCCCTACATCTCGCCGATCTACGGTGACTTCAAGGGCTTCCCGCCGACCATCCTCACCTCAGGCACGCGCGACCTGTTCCTCAGCAACACGGTTCGCACGCATCGCAAATTGCGCCGTGCCGGCGTGGTTGCGGATCTCAACGTCTATGAAGGCCAGTCTCATGCGCAGTACCAGTTCAACATCAACGCGCCGGAGACCAGGGAAGCCTTCACCGACATTGCAAAGTTCTTCGATCGCTATCTGAAGGAATGAGTGCCCGCGATGGATATCGGATGCCCGTGCTTGTCGCGGGCATCCCCGTGCCCTAAACATCGCGGCGGCGAGACGGCGCATCCAGGAATGGAGTGAGGTGCAATGAACTACTGGCTGGTGAAATCCGAGCCCTCAGTGTGGTCCTGGGACCAGCAGGTCGCGAAGGGCGCCAAGGGCGAGGCCTGGACCGGCGTGCGCAATTACACCGCGCGCCAGAACCTCGTGAACATGAAAAAGGGCGACAAGGCGTTCTTCTATCATTCCAACGAGGGCAAGGAGATCGTCGGCATCGCCGAGATCATCAAGGAGGCCTATCCCGACCCGACCGACAAGACCGAGAAATTCGTCTGCGTCGATATCAAGGCCGACAAGCCCTTGAAGACACCGGTGACGATGGCCGCGATCAAGGCCGAGAAGAAGCTCGCCGACATGGCGCTGGTGAAATATTCGCGCCTGTCGGTGCAGCCGGTGACGGCCGAGGAGTGGAAGCTCGTCTGCAAGATGGGCGGGATGTAGGCGCTACGAAATCCGCGCTTGCGTCTCCGGCAGCGCGAGCACCTCGCACGGCGAGGCGATGCCGCGCAGCTTGTGCAGTCCGAGCGCGATCAGAGGCATCTCCGTCTCCGCAGCAAGTGCGCCCGACACCAGCACGGTCCTGCCGAGCGGCTTGCACAATCCCTCGAGGCGGCTGGCAAGATTGACGGCCGGACCGATCGCGGTGAAGTCGAGCCGGTTGGCGGCGCCGATATTTCCCCACAATATCTCGCCGAGATGAAGCGCGGCACCGAACCATAGCGGCGGCAATCCTTGCGCGCTGCGCTCCGCGTTGAGATACGCCATGCCGGCTTCGGCCGCGCCTGCGGCACGCAGCGCGGCATCGCAGGCATGGCGCGGTGACGCCTCGACCACCGGAAAGATCGCGAGCACGCCGTCGCCGATGAATTTCAGCACCTCGCCGCCAAAGGCATGGACCGCGCCGGCGATGCGATCGAACCAGGCATCGAGCGCCGCAATGACGTCGGCAGGTGGTGTGGTCTCCGAGAGGATCGTGAAGTTGCGCAGATCCGCATAGAGCAGCGCGGCCTGAATGGTCTCGCCGAGATCGCGCCGCAGCGGCGCCGTCAGCACACGCGCCGCGCTGCGCTTGCCGAGATAGGCCTCCAGCGTCGCGCGCAAGGTGGCGCGGGCGGCGAGCACGGCAAGCGGCGTCGCGGCGAAACGCGCGGCCTCGCGCAATTGCGCGACTTCGCCTGATGTGAACGGCCGCGGTCCGATCCAGCCGAGCAGCGGGCCATCTTGTCGTCCGACCACGTCTTCGTGCACCTCGCCGGCCGCGATGTCGCGCAGCCAGCGGCGGCCGGCATCGTTGGGTAGGTCGGGCGCGAGGCCGCCCGGTGCAAAGCCGAGCGCTTCGATCACCCGGCCAGTATCGGCACGCCACAGCCAGGTCCGTTTCGCGATCAGGGGATGCGGCACCTCCAGCGTCAGGCTGCCGGCCGCAAGCGGGACGCCGTCGGCGACCAGATGCGCGCCGAGTTCCGCCAGCAGGCGATCGGCCCCGAGACTGTCCGAGGCGGCGTCGACGAGCCAGGCGAGGGTTGGGGAGAGCTGCATGATCCGATGATGGCGAAGCGAGACCGACTTTGTCACCAGCAATCCTTGACGGAGCTCCATGGCGCCGCCATGTCCCATCGTCAGCCCAAGGCAAGACCATGGATGATCGCCGATGACCGAATCCTTCGTAGTGCGACGCGAGACCCAGATCGCAGCCCCCCGCGCCACCGTCTTTGCCTATTTGACCGACCCCGAGAAGATCCTGAGCTGGATGGGCTCGGATGCGACCACCGAGCCGCATCCCGGCGGGCTCTATCTGCTCAAAGGCATCGGCCCGCGCGGCGGCGTCGGCCGCGGCGCCTTCCGCGAGGTCGTGCCGGTACATCGCCTCGCCTACACCTTCGGTTGGGAGGGCGGCCAGGAAGTGCCGCCCGGCTCGAGCCTGATCGAGATCGACCTGATCGAGCGCGACGGCGGCACGCTGCTGCGCATGACCCATAGCGGCCTGCCGACCGAGGAGCAGGCGGCCGCGCACGCGACGGGATGGGCGCATTATCTGGGACGGCTCACCACTGCGGCCGCGGGCGGCGATCCCGGTCCGGACTTGGGTGTTTCGACGAAGGCGTAGCTCTCGTAAGGTGGGCAAAGCGGAGCGTGCCCACGCATTTTTGCGACCATGGAGAGATGGTGGGCACGGCGCTTCGCGCCTTTGCCCACCCTACGACAGCACGACTTAAACCGCCGCGGTCGCCACCACCTGCGCCAACAGCTGCTCGCGCCGCGCCTGCGAACGCTGGCCTTTCATCGTCGCCGCGAAGCGTTCGAGGATGCCGTCCTCGAAGGCGGTGACGATGGTGTCGTGGACGTAGCTCTTGCGGCAGATCGCCGGCGTGTTGGAGAGCTGGTCGGCGGCGGCGCGGATCGCGTCCAGCACCTGCTTCTTGCGGCCGCGCTGGCTGGTCGCCGGCGTGATCCGCGACAGCGATTCCACGACGACGGCGGACGCCATCAGCGTGCGAAAATCCTTCAGCGAAATCTTGATGCCGGCGATCTCGCGCAGAAACGCGTTCACCTGCGTGGTGTTGACCGCGCGCACGATGCCGTAGGCATCGCGATACTGGAACATGCGTTTTCCCGGGACGCCGCGCAGCACGCCGATGGCGCGGACCAGCTTGGCCGCGTCGCACTCCTTGCGCACCGCCTTGCCGCCCTTCGCCTTGAAGGTCAGCACGAAGGAATCGTCTTCCAGCGCGACGTTGGACTTCAGCAAAGTGGTGGCGCCGCGGGTGCCGTTGAGGCGGGCATAGGATTCATTGCCGGGGCGGATCGCGGTGCGCGCGATCAGCTCGATCACGGCCGAGAGCGCGAATTCGCGCGTCGGCTCCTCGCCCGACAGGAACGCCGAGACCTTGCGCCGGATCTTTGGCAGCGCACCGACGAGCTTCTCTAGGCGATGCGCCTTGCGGTGCTCGCGGACCTTCTCCCAGTCGGCGTGATAGCGATATTGCAGCCGCCCCGCGGCATCGCGTCCCACGGCCTGGAGATGCGAGTTCGGATCGGCGGAGTAGCGCACCTCGCGATAGGCCGGCGGCACCGCCATGGCGTGCAGCCGGCGGATGGTACGGGCGTCGCGGATATGGGCGCCGTTGGGACGGACGAAGGAATAGCCCTTGCCGCGCCTGACGCGGCGGATGGTCAGCTCGTTCTGGTCGCCGAGCCGCAGGCCCAGCTCCCTGGCGAGCGCCTCGACCGTCGCCGCGGGCGCCTGGTCAAAGACCTTTTTCGGGCTGGGACGGGTGGAACCGGCCGGTTTCGGCCATTGTCCGAGGGCCTTGGCCAGGGCAATAGCGGCAGGATCGGCTGAAGCGGGCCGTATCGTCCCGAGATTCTGCTGATCCATCATAGTGTTATGCCTTGGCCCTGTCTGTTATCGGTCAATGCCGCTGTTCTGATTTTTGTTCCTTGGGTCTCTTTTGGACCCGGGTTAGCCACTTAGGGTGTTCCGAACCGTATTGCGAGTCCCGAATCAGTGACAGACGGTTCCTAAATACCTCCGCCGGCGCATGGGCGCCCTGCGCGGGCCTCTTCCGGAGATTTGGGTAAAGAGCTGAAAGCCCGCTGCTCCGGCTTGTTTCAGATTTGCGACAGCCGGCCTACGCAGCTTGATGCGCCGCATGGCGCGCCGCTCGCCGAAGGTCCAGCTTGTGCTGCTTGTCGGGGCCGGTTAGCCCGACGCATAATCGATTCAACGATCAGGTCGGCTTGCCAGTCGCATGCGTTCGGCTTGGCGTAGGTGGAGGGAAACATGTCCGAGAAGATTTACGACGTCCCGGCGGAGTGGGCCAAGCGCGCCTGGATCGACCAGGCCAAGTACAAGGAGATGTACGCCCGCTCGATCTCGGACCCTAACGCCTTCTGGGCCGAGCAGGCCAAGCGCATCGACTGGATGCACGCGCCGACCAAGATCGAGAACGTCTCCTTCGCGCCCGGCAACATCTCGATCAAATGGTTCGAGGACGGAATCCTCAACGTCGCCTGGAACTGCATCGACCGCCATCTCGCCAAGCGCGGCAACCAGACCGCGATCATCTGGGAAGGCGACGATCCCTCGCAGTCCAAGCACATCACCTACAAGGAGCTGCATGACGAGGTCTGCCGGATGGCCAACATCCTGCGCACCCGCAACGTCAAGAAAGGCGACCGCGTCACCATCTATCTGCCGATGATCCCGGAAGCGGCCTATGCGATGCTGGCCTGCGCGCGGATCGGCGCGATCCACTCGGTGGTGTTCGCGGGCTTCTCGCCGGACTCGCTCGCCCAGCGCATCAACGATTGCCAATCCAAGGTCATCATCACCGCCGATGAAGGCCTGCGCGGCGGCAAGAAGGTGCCGCTCAAGGCCAATGTCGATGCGGCGCTCACGAAAGCCGACGGCGTCGACTGGGTCGTCGTGGTCAAGCGCACCGGCGGCACGGTCGAGATGAATCCATCGCGGGATCTCTGGTATCACGACGCCGCCAAGATGGTGACGACGGAATGCCCGGCCGAGCACATGCACGCCGAGGATCCGCTGTTCATCCTCTACACCTCGGGCTCGACCGGCCAGCCCAAGGGCGTGCTGCACACCACGGGCGGCTATCTCGTGTTCGCCTCGATGACGCATCAATACGTCTTCGACTATCACGACGGCGACATCTACTGGTGCACCGCCGACGTCGGCTGGGTCACCGGCCACAGCTACATCCTCTACGGACCGCTGGCGAACGGCGCGACCACGCTGATGTTCGAGGGCGTGCCGAACTATCCGGATAATTCGCGGTTCTGGAACGTCATCGACAAGCACAAGGTCAACATCTTCTACACCGCGCCGACCGCGATCCGCGCCTTGATGCAGTCGGGCGACGAGCCCGTGAAGAAGACTTCGCGCGCGAGCCTGCGCCTGCTCGGCTCGGTCGGCGAGCCCATCAATCCCGAAGCCTGGGAGTGGTATCACCGCGTCGTCGGCGACGACCGCTGCCCGATCGTCGACACCTGGTGGCAGACCGAGACCGGCGGCATCCTGATCACGCCGCTGCCGGGCGCGACCAAGCTGAAGCCCGGCTCGGCGACGCAGCCGTTCTTCGGCGTCGTCCCTGAAATCGTCGATGCCGACGGCAAGGTGCTGGAAGGCGAGACCACCGGCAACCTCTGCCTGACGCGCTCCTGGCCCGGGCAGATGCGCACGGTCTATGGCGACCATGCCCGGTTCGAGCAGACCTATTTCTCGACCTACAAGGGCAAATACTTCACCGGCGACGGCTGCCGGCGCGACGCCGACGGCTATTACTGGATCACCGGCCGCGTCGACGACGTCATCAACGTCTCCGGCCATCGCATGGGCACCGCCGAAGTCGAGAGCGCGCTGGTCGCGCATGAGAAGGTCTCGGAGGCCGCTGTGGTCGGCTTCCCGCACGACATCAAGGGCCAGGGCATCTACGCCTATGTCACGCTGATGGCCGGCGTCGAGCCGACCGACGAGCTGCGCAAGGAGCTCGTCACCTGGGTGCGCAAGGAGATCGGCCCGATCGCCTCGCCCGACCAGATCCAGTTCGCGCCGGGCCTGCCCAAGACGCGCTCCGGCAAGATCATGCGCCGCATCCTGCGCAAGATCGCCGAGGACGAGCCGGGCAGCCTGGGCGACACCTCGACCCTGGCCGATCCCGCCGTGGTCGATGATCTCGTGAAGAACCGGCAGAACAAGAAGTCGGCGTAGGGGACGCTGTCGTGCCCCGGACGCAGCGCAGCGCGCCTTCGCGGTGCGCTGCTGAGCCGGGGCCCATCGCTCCGCGCGAAGAAAGAGCCGGGTCCCGGCTCTGCGCAGCAACGCTACGCGTTGCAGCGCGTCCGGGACACGAGACTGTCTTTCGCGCCAACAGGAGCCTCCTCAACAACGCCCGTTCACACGCTCACACTCTTGTCAGCGCGCGAGCCGGCGCGGCCGCATCTTTCCGGCCGAGTGTTGTTTTCTTGTCATTTACTTTATTTCGAACATTTCCTTTGTTCCCCCTGCTGGCGGGCCCTTGGCGGCCGTGCGTGGAAACCATCCGGTTAACGCGCGCGGTTAAGAATGTCTGGGCATGCCGGCGATTGCCGGTTTTGCGTAGATTTCGACGGATCCGTTCAAGGGGAAATTCGATGTTGATGAGGATTGCGGTGGCGTTGGCCGCCACCATCGGAGCAGGGGTCTTGATGTCGACGGCGGCCGAGGCGCGGCCGGAAATGGTGGGAGCGCATCTCGCCGACTATTCGCCGGGCACCATTGTGGTCAAAACCAGCGAGCGGCGGCTCTATCTCATCCTCGATAACGGCCACGCGGTGCGCTACCCGGTCGGCGTCGGCAAGTCCGGCAAGCAATGGGCCGGCACCACCCGCATCGACGGCAAGTATCGCAATCCGGCCTGGTCGCCGCCCGCCGAGGTGAAGCGCGACAAGCCGAACATGCCTGACGTCATTCCCGGCGGCTCGCCGCGCAATCCGATGGGCGTTGCGGCGATGACGCTGGCCGGCGGCGAATACGCCATCCACGGCACCAACGTGCCGGGCTCGGTCGGCGGCTTCGTCTCCTACGGCTGCATTCGCATGCTCAACGACGACATCACCGATCTCTACGGCCGCGTCTCGGTCGGCACGACGGTGGTCGTGACGCGCTGATCGAACAGATCAGGACAGGACACAGAAGCCGCGTCATCCGACGCGGCTTTTTGTTACCAGAAGCGCCAGCCGCGCGCACACCAGCCGTCGCGATGGCCGCCATTGTAGCTGCGGGCGTAACCGCCGGCGAGCAACGCCGCCGAAACGTTGGCGGTTCGGCTGGTCGCGACGTCGGCGAGAACGCGACCATATTTGTCCTGGCCAAGATTGTAGATCGTGACGCCGCCCTGGCCGAGCAGATTGCGCAGCGCGCCGCTGGCGGCCTCGGCCTTGTCCAACTCAGCTTGGCAAGATGCTTTCATCTCGGGCGCATCGATGCCGCGCAGACGGACCCGCGCGACCAGATCGCGTCCGTTCGGCTGACGCACGCGCGCGAGGAAAGTATCGCCGTCGACTGTGCGGACGACATCGACCGCTAGACGCGTGTCGGAATTGCCGGACTGCTGCACGATGATTTGAGCATCGCGTGACCGTCCATCATCTGCATGCGGAATGGGCCAGATCGTTCCCTGGCGGAAGCCGAGCACGATCGCCGTCACGACGCCGACCACGAACATCCACGGCAGCAATCCGGAGAAGCGGCGGCCGAACGGCGAGCCACTATATGAGGGCCGGTAGGGATGATTGGGGTCGAAGCGCGACATCCGCGCACGCTAGGGCTGAGTCGGCTGAACCGGCAAGATGCCCTAGAAATCCGAGGCGATACCTTTGCGCTCCCAATCGCCGTAGCGGGTCGGTTCAGGCCCCTTCGGTCCCTGCAATTCCTTGGGCGCCGCTTCGGCATGCGCCTTCGCCGCAGCCTGCCGGCGCGCTTCGGCTTCGGCCAGCGCGCGCTGGGCGGCCGGCGACAGCTGCTTGCGATCGGGAACGGAGGGCTGGTCACTCATCGTGGACGGTTCCTAGCGCAGGATCGCGGGACGCGCGAGGTCCAATATCGCATTGCTGAAATGGTGATAGTCGGCTGCAAAGGCGAGATGCCATTCTTACATTTGGCATATTCGCATGCCAGATGTTGGTTGGTTAAGGCATGCGCCCATCGCGGCGGAACTGCCGCTCGCTCAGAACCTTGCTTCCGCATGCCATCTCAACGTTTCGCCCCTCCGTCCGAAGTGCCTGGTCTTGCGGCACGGCGGATTGCCGCCGACATCGTCGACGGCGTGCTGCACAAGCATCGCACGCTTGACGACCAGCTCGACGGCAGCGGCGCCCATCCCGGACTGAAGACACTGGCCGACCGCGACCGCGCGCTGATGCGTCGCCTGGTCGCGACCGTGCTGCGCCGGCTCGGCACGCTCGGCCATGTGCTGTCCCGCCTGCTCGACAAGGGCATTCCTTCCGATGCGCCGCGCGCACAGAGCGCGCTCTTGATCGGCGCCGCGCAGATCCTCTGGATGGATGTGCCCGATCACGCTGCGGTCGATCTCTCCGTGCGTCTCGTTCAATCAGATCGCCGCGCCGCGCGCTATGCCGGCCTCGTCAATGCCGTGCTGCGCCGCTGCGCACGCGAGGGCAAGGCGCTGGTCGAGGAAGTCGCGACGCAATCGCTGGACCTGCCGCCCTGGCTGCTCGCGCGCTGGAGCGCGCATTATGGCGAGGCAACCGCAAGGGACATGGCGCTGGCGCTCGGCCACGAGCCCTCGCTCGACCTCACAGTGAAATCCGATGCCGCGCAATGGGCGAGCCGGCTGCATGGCGAGACGCTGCCGACCGGGACGGTGCGGATGCTGCTGCACGGCTCGGTGACCATGCTGCCGGGCTTTGCCGAAGGACAATGGTGGGTGCAGGACGCCGCCGCCGCGCTGCCGGCCCGCCTGTTCGGTGACATCAAGGGCAAATCCATTGCCGATCTGTGCGCCGCGCCCGGCGGCAAGACGGCGCAACTGGCGCTATCGGGCGCGCAGGTCACGGCGATCGACCGCTCGCCCGCCCGGGTGGCGCGGCTGCGCGAGAATCTGACGCGGCTGTCGCTCCAGGCCGAGACCGTTGTCGCCGACGCCGTGGAATGGGCCGGCCCGCTAGAAGGTTTTGACGGCATCCTGATCGATGCGCCCTGCACCTCGACCGGCACGATCCGCCGTCACCCTGATGTCGCATGGCTCCGGCAGGAGTCCGACATCGCCGCCCTGGCCGCGCTCCAGCAGCGGCTGTTGAAGAAATCCGTCTCGCTGCTGAAGCCGGGCGGGACGCTGGTCTACTGCACCTGTTCGCTGGAACCGGAGGAGGGCGAGCAGGCGATCGCTGCCCTGCTTCAGGCAGAGCCCGGCCTGCGGCGCGTGCCGATCGAAGCGTCCGAGGTGTCGGGGCTCAGCGAAATCGTCACCGCCGAGGGTGACCTGCGCACCTTGCCCAGCCATCTGCCGAACGCCGATCCCAAGCTCGGCGGGCTCGATGGATTTTACGCGACCCGGCTCGTTAAATCCTGATTTTGCACCGGATTTTGCCACCACGATACTGATTCGGACCGTTCAAGGTGGTGTCAGCCGTCCGATTTTGGGATTAATAAGGATTCGTCGGAATCCTCTCCCCTCCAAGGCAAGGCGTGTCGGTCGCTCAACGCAGACGTATCTCGACGCTGGTGATGAACCGCTTCGCGCGGAACATGCTCGCGCGCGCGAGCGGCGGCCCCGTTGCGCTGTCGCGGGTCTGGCCCGGCCGCACCGATCGGCTGATCATCGCACCACACGACCTGCGCACCGCCGATGCGACCCGCGCCGCAGAGATCTATGCCGGCCGCTTCGTCTTCGCCGGCAAGATCGTCAATTGCCATGGCCGCTCGATCTTCGATCTGGAGCCGCCGTCGGAGGATTGGGAGGTCGCGCTGCTCGGCTTCGGCTGGCTGCGCCATTTGCGCGCCGCCGACACCGCGCTGACGCGGGCCAATGCGCGCGCACTCGTCGAGGACTGGATCGCCAACCCCGCCAACAAGCGCCGCCCGGTCGCGCGACGCGCCGACGTGCTGGCACGCCGCGTGATCTCGCTATTGTCGCAGGCGCCACTGGTGCTGGGCGACACCGACAACAAATTCTATCGCCGTTACTTGCGCGCGCTCGCGCGCGAGATCCGCTTGCTGCGCTACACCATGGTCGACATCCCCGACGGGGTGCCAAAGCTCCAGGTGATGATCGCGCTGTGCTACACGACGCTGTGCCTCGCCAACCAGGCGCGTCACATCCGCAGCGCCTCGAAAAAACTCTCCGACGAGCTGCAACGGCAGATCCTGCCCGACGGCGGACACATCTCGCGCAACCCGGGCGCGTTGATCGAGCTCTTGATCGACCTGTTGCCGCTGCGGCAGACTTTTGCCGCGCGCAACATCGCGCCGCCGGCGGCGCTGCTCAATGCGATCGACCGCATGATGCCGATGCTGCGCTTCTTCCGCCACGGCGACGGCAATTTTGCGCTGTTCAACGGCATGAGCGCGACGCCTTCGGACCTGCTCGCGACGCTGCTCGCCTATGACGACACCCACGGCGCGCCGATGGCGAACATGCCGCATACCGGCTTCCAGCGCCTCGATGCCGGCCAGACGACGCTGATCATCGACACCGGGCCGCCGCCGCCGGCCGGCATCAGTCACGACGCCCATGCCGGCTGCCTGTCGTTCGAATTATCCTCCGGCATCAGCCGCATCGTCACCAATTGCGGCATGCCGACCACGGGTCGCGACAATTGGCGGCCGTTCGCGCGCGGCACCGCGGCGCATTCGACGCTGACCTATCACGACACCTCGTCCTGCCAGTTCGTGGAGATGTCGGCGATGAAGCGGCTGCTGCACGGCTCGCCCGTCACCAGCGGTCCCGTCGAGGTCGAGAGCTATCGCGAGGTGGTGCAGAACGGCACGCTGCTGACGACCTCGCATGACGGCTATCTCGCCAAATTCGGCGCGATCCATCGCCGTGTGCTGATGATCGCCAATGACGGCGCGCGCATCGACGGCGAGGACACGCTGTCGCCGCCGCAGGGCGGACGCTTCAAGGGCGCGGACGCCGATTTCGCGCTGCGCTTCCATCTGCATCCGGCCGTGAAGGCGAGCCGGCTGTCGGATGCCCGCGGCGTCATGCTGGTGCTGCCGAACCGCGACGTCTGGACCTTTGAAGCGCTGGACGACAAGGTCGACCTCGAGGACAGCGTGTTCCTGGCCGGCAATGACGGCCCTCGCCGCACCGCGCAGATCGTGATCCGCCAGGACGCGCGGCAGGCGCCCTCGATCCGCTGGAGCTTCGTCCGCTCCACCGCCTCGCCAACCGTCACCAATGCCCGCCGCAACGCCCGGCGCGAGCCGGAACTTCCGCTGTAAACGCGCGAATTCGGCCCTATCTCTTCGTTGTGAAAACGGCCGAAAGCTGCTATCGAGCGCTCGTTCGCGCGACTGGCGACCTTGGATGGAGCACCATCGGGAAGCGCGACACGTATCTGCCGCGCGCCTGGGCATAGACACTCCCTGAACAGAGGATCTTGCTCATGACTGACCATCCCCGCCGCGTTACCCGCGCCCTTCTCTCCGTTTCCGACAAGACCGGCCTCATCGAGTTCGCCAAGGCGCTTGCCGCGCATGATGTCGAGCTGGTCTCGACCGGCGGCACCGCGAAAGCGATCGCCGCGGCCGGCCTCAAGGTGAAGGACGTCTCCGACCTCACCGGCTTCCCGGAGATGATGGACGGCCGCGTCAAGACGCTGCATCCGAAGGTGCATGGCGGCCTGCTCGCGATCCGCAACAACAAGGAGCACGCGGAGGCGATGAAGGCGCACGGCATCGCGCCGATCGATCTTCTCGTCGTCAATCTCTATCCGTTCGAGGCCACCGTCGACAAAGGCGCAGGCTTCGAGGATTGCATCGAGAACATCGACATCGGCGGCCCCGCGATGATCCGCGCCGCCGCCAAGAACCATGACGACGTCGCCGTCGTGGTCGAGGCAGAAGATTACAAGGCCGTGCTCGACGAGCTCGCCGCCAACAACGGCGCGACCACGCTGAAGCTGCGCCGGCGGCTTGCCGCGAAAGCCTATGCGCGCACCGCAGCCTATGACGCTGCGATCTCCAACTGGTTCAACCGCCAGCTCGAGATCGATGCGCCTGACTTCCGCGCCTTCGGCGGCCGGCTGATCCAGTCGCTGCGCTATGGCGAGAACCCGCACCAGACCGCGGCGTTCTACGCGACGCCCGACAAGCGCCCGGGCGTCTCGACCGCGCGGCAGCTCCAGGGCAAGGAGCTCTCCTACAACAACATCAACGACACCGATGCGGCCTATGAATGCATCGCCGAGTTCGACGCCAAGCGCACCGCGGCCTGCGTCATCGTCAAGCACGCCAATCCTTGCGGCGTCGCGGAAGGCGCGAACCTCGTCGACGCTTATCGCAAGGCGCTGGCCTGCGATTCCACCTCGGCCTTCGGCGGCATCATCGCGATGAACCGTCCGCTCGACGCCGACACCGCGCGCGAGATCACCAAGATCTTCACCGAGGTGATCATCGCGCCCGACGCGAGCGAAGAGGCCATCGCCATCATCGGCGGGAAGAAGAACCTGCGCCTGCTGCTCGCCGGCAGCCTGCCCGACCCGCGCGCGCCCGGCCTCACCGCCAAGACGGTCGCGGGCGGCCTGCTGGTGCAGAGCCGCGACAATGCCGTGGTCGACGACATGACGTTCAAGGTCGTGACCAAGCGTGCGCCGACCGACGCGGAGATGCGCGACCTGAAGTTCGCGTTCCGTGTCGCCAAGCACGTCAAGTCCAACACCATCATCTACGCCAAGGATCTCGCCACCGTCGGCATCGGCGCCGGCCAGATGAGCCGCGTGGATTCAGCCCGCATCGCGGCGCGCAAGGCGCAGGATGCGGCGAACGAGCTGAAGCTCGCCGAGCCGCTCACCAAGGGCTCGGTCGTGGCGTCGGATGCGTTCTTCCCGTTCGCCGACGGCATGCTCGCCTGCATCGAAGCCGGCGCCACCGCCGTGGTGCAGCCCGGCGGCTCGATGCGCGACGACGAGGTGATCAAGGCCGCCGACGAGCACGGCATCGCCATGGTGTTCACGGGGACACGGCACTTCAGGCATTGATGCCCCCGCTGTCGTGCACCGAACTCTCAACGGGTCGCCCCCGCCTAGTGCGCAATTGCGCACGGGCGCGGCGACCCATAACCCCAGGGAGAAATCGCAGCACGAGCTGGTAACTACGAGTCGTCGCCAAGTCACGGCCTGTGGTTATGGGTCCCGGCTCTGCGCTCCGCTTCGCTGCGCTTGTCCGGGACGACAGCGGAGCTAATTCTCCCGCACCCGCATCAACAGTCCCAGCCCCGTCACGAAAAACACCACCAGCACAGCCATGCCGGCCTTCTGGCTTGCCGTCGCTGCCGTGATCATCCCAATCAGCAGCGGGCCGATGAAGGACGTCACCTTCCCCGTCAGCGCGAACAGGCCGAAATACTGCGCGATGCGGTCCTTCGGCGCGAGATGGATCAGCAGCGTGCGCGATGCGGCTTGAAGCGGGCCGCCGGCGGCACCGATGAGACAGCCCAGCACGAGATACGCGCGCTCGGCCGCGCTCGAGAACAGCGGCGCGCCTGCTTGCGGCGGCGCGACCTCCACGAACAGCACACTGTCCTTGTCGACCAGGAGGATCGCCGCCACCGCCAGCAGCAGGATCAGCAGGCTGCCGGCGATGACACGCTTCGGTCCGAGACGATCATCCAGCTTGCCGCCAAGCCACGCGCCGAACGTGCCGGCGATCGCCAGCATGATACCGAAGGTGCCGATCTGGATGGTGTGCCAGCCGAACGTGCCCGCGGCATAGATGCCGCCGAATGCAAACAGCGATACCAGGCCGTCGGTATAGATCATGTTGGCGAGCAGGAACGCCGCGAGCGATTTCCGCTGCGGCAGACTCCTGATCGATTGCTTCAGCTCGAGCAAGCCTTCGCGCAGCGCCTCGCCCAACGGCCGCTTCGCCGGATAGTCCGGCGTGAACAGGAACATCGGCGTCACGAAGACGATGAACCATATTCCGGTCAGCGGCCCCGCGGCGCGATCGCCCTGGTGGGTTGCGGGATCGAGCCCGAACAGCGGCGTGAAGCCAAGCAGCGTGCGTCCGGTCTCGGGATTCGCAGCGAGGAAGCCGAGCACGATGATCAGGCTGACGATGCCGCCGATGTAACCCGTGGCCCAGCCGGTGCCGGAGAGCCGCCCGATCCGATCCGGCGGCACCAGGGTCGGCATCATCGCATTGTTGAACACGGTGGCGAATTCCGCGCCGACGCTGGCGAGCGCGACCGCGGTCAGCAGCGGCGGAATGATCGAGGGATCGCCGGGCTTGCCGATCCACAGCGTGCAGGAGGCCAGCACCAGCACGGCACCGAATCCCGCGATCCACGGCTTCCTGCGGCCGGACGCGTCGGCGATCGCGCCCAGCACCGGCGAGAGCAGCGCGATCGCAAGGCCCGCGGCCGCCATCGCAAAGCCCCACAGCGACTGGCCCGTGGCAGCATCTGGCGCAATGCTGGTGGCGAAATAGGGCGCGAACACGAAGGTCGTGATCAGCGTGAAATAAGGCTGCGCGGCCCAATCGAAGAAGATCCAGCTGATGACGGCGGCGCGCGGCGGATAGGTCCGCTGCACGCCGGCCATGCGCGCGTCCTCGGCGATCGTCGTCATCACGCGGTCCTCATCACGAACTGTTTTGCCTCTCAGGGCGCAAACCGTATAGCATTACCGTGACGTGTGTGAACTGGCCCGAAGCCACGGCGGAAATTTGATCATGTCGTCACCTTCGACGCGGCGGATATTTTTCGCCTTCATTGCCACTCTGGCGTTTGGTCTTGCGCCTGCGACCGCACAGGATGCGCGGCGGACCTATGTCCCGCCACCGCCCGACAGCATCCACGCCGTTCCCGCCGAACACGGCATGGTGGTGGCGCAGGAGAAGATCTCCGCACAAGTCGGCGCCGACATCCTGCGACGCGGCGGCAATGCGATCGATGCCGCGGTCGCCACCGGCTTTGCGATGGCCGTGACCTATCCTCGCGCCGGCAATATCGGCGGCGGCGGCTTCATGGTGATCCATTCGGCCGAGCGTAACGAAGACGTCACGATCGACTATCGCGAGACGGCACCGGCCGCGACCACGCCGCAGATCTTCCTTGGTACCGACGGCAAGCCCGACCCGGCGAAGTCGCGCGATTCCGCACTCGGCGTCGGCGTGCCCGGCACGGTAGGGGGCCTGGCTCTGGCATTGGAGAAATACGGCTCCGGCCAATTCACCCTGGCACAGCTGCTCGAGCCTGCGATTGCGCTTGCCCGCGACGGCTTCATCATCAGCGACGACATCGCCGACAGCCTGCCGGGCTGGCACCGGCGGCTCGCGCGCTGGCCGTCTTCGGCCAAGATCTTTTCACGGCCCGATGGGACTTCGCTCGGCGAAGGTGACCGGCTGGTGCAGAGCGATCTCGCCGACACGCTGTCGGCCGTGGCCGCCCAAGGTTCGCGCGGCTTCTATGAAGGTCCGGTTGCAGACAAGATCGCCAAGGCCATGTCCGATGCCGGCGGCATCATGACATCGGCCGACCTGAAAGCCTATCAGCCCGTGATCCGCGCACCCGTGCGCGGCACCTATCGCGGCTACGACATCGTCTCGATGCCGCTGCCGTCCTCCGGCGGCGTGGTGCTGGTGGAGACGCTCAACATTCTCGAAGGCTTTCAGCTCGCCGATCTGAAGCAGGGATCGCCGGCCTCGCTGCATCTGCTGATCGAAGCCATGAAGCGCGCCTATGCCGATCGCGCGCGCTATCTTGGCGATCCCGCCTTCGTCAACGCACCGATCGAGACGCTCACCGCGAAGGACTATGCTACCAAGCTGCGCGCGAGCATTTCCATCCAACGCGCCACGCCATCGAAAGAGCTCGTGCCCGCCGCTGCCGCGCCGCGCGAGGGCAGCAACACCACGCATTTTTCCGTCGTCGACGCCCGCGGCAATGCCGTCAGCAACACCACCACGCTGAACTTCAGCTATGGCGTCGGCCTCGTTGCCGAGGGCACCGGCGTGCTGCTCAACAACGAGCTCGACGATTTCACCGCGGCGGTCGGGGCGTCAAATGCTTATGGCCTCGTCGGCTACGAGGCCAATCTGCCCGGGCCCGGCAAACGGCCGCTGTCCTCGATGTCGCCGACCATCGTGCTGAGGGACGGCAAGCCGGTGCTGGTGACGGGCTCACCCGGCGGCAGCCGCATTATCTCGACCGTGCTCCAGGTGATCGTGAACGTTCTCGACTACAGGATGGACGTTGCGGCCGCTGTCGCCGCGCCACGGCTGCATCACCAATGGCTGCCGGACGAGGTCCGCGTCGAGAGCGGCTTTCCCGAAACTGTCCTGTCCGAGCTGAAGGCGATGGGCCACCTCGTCGTCGAGCCGATGGGCCAGACCTCGGCCAACTCGATTCTCGTGACCGCCAACGGGCCGCTCGGCGCGCCCGATCCGCGCACGCGAGGCGCAGAGGCAGCAGGGCAGTAATTCTGCCCTGCATGGCGCGAAGCCCTGCTCCGGCTTGCGCAAGCCGCCGCGCGTGCTACCACCGCCCGGCCAAAGAAACTGCCGGGAAACGCACATGACCATCGCCGATCCGAACCGGCGCATCGAACGCGCCGAGATCGAGGACACCAGCCTTCTCGCCTTCTACCGCGACATGAACGTCGCCGAACGCCGGACCTTCTGGGCCTGTGCGGCGGGCTGGGCGCTCGACGGCATGGACTTCATGATCTATCCGCTGGTGATCGGCACCATCATCGCGCTGTGGAAGGTTGATGCGGCCTCGGCAGGTCTTGCCGGCACGGTGACGTTGCTCGCCTCCGCGATCGGCGGCTGGCTCGGCGGCTATCTCTCCGATCACATCGGCCGGGTCAGAACGCTTCAGATCACCATCATCTGGTTCTCGTTCTTCTCGCTGGTCTGCGCGGTCGTGCAGAATTTCGACCAGCTCCTGATCGCGCGCGCCGTGCTCGGCCTCGGCTTCGGCGGCGAATGGGCCGCCGGCGCGGTGCTGATGGGCGAGGCGATCCGGCCGCAGTATCGCGGACGCGCGGTCGGCTCGGTGCAATCGGGCTGGGCGGTCGGCTGGGGCCTTGCGGTGCTGTCGCAGGCGATCCTGTTCTCGCTGATGCCGGCGGAGACGGCGTGGCGCTGGATGTTCGTGATCGGCGCGCTGCCGGCGCTGCTGGTATTCTACATCCGCCGCTCCGTCACCGAGCCGGAGATCGCGGCTGAAGCCCGCGCCAGGCAGGCGGCGAGCGGCGACCGGCCGGCGCTCTGGGAAATCTTCTCAGGTCCGATCCTGAAGACCACGATCCTGGCGTCGCTGATGGCGACGGGCTGCCAGGGCGGCTATTACGCGATCACCTTCTGGGTGCCGCAGTTCCTGACCAAGGAGCGGCATCTGTCGATCGTCGGCTCGACCGGCTATCTCTCGACGCTGATCATCGGCTCCTTCATCGGCTATCTCACCGGCGCCTGGCTCGCCGACCGGATCGGGCGGCGCAATCTGTTCCTGATCTTCTCGATCGGCGCGATGGCCGTGGTGCTGCTCTACACCCAGCTGCCGCTCACCAACGAGATCCTCTGGGTGCTCGGCTTCCCGCTGGGCTTCTTCGCCTCGGGCTATTTCTCGGGGATCGGCGCGTTCCTGACCGAGCTCTATCCGACGCGGCTGCGCGGCTCGGGCCAGGGCTTCTGCTACAATTTCGGCCGCGGCATCGGCGCGCTGTTTCCGTTTCTCGTCGGTGCACTGTCGGCGACGACGTCGCTTGCGAATGCCATCGCGATCTTCGCGGTGGTGGCTTACGTGGTGTTCTTCATCGCCGCCTTCGCGCTGCCCGAGACGCGCGGGCGCGTGCTGCACGCGGACTAATCGGTCATTCCGGGGCGCCCGAAGGGCGAACCCGGAATCTCGAGATAGTGGCGCGAGATTCCGGGTTCACGCTCCGCGTGCCCCGGAATGACGGTGGGAGAGACTTACCGCCCCACCTGATACGGCCCGCCCTTCTCCAGCGCACGCGCATAGGCCGGCCGCGCGTGAATGCGCTCCAGGAACGCCATTGCCCTGGGATGGCCCTGCTCCAGTCCGCCGCGCGCTTGCGCAGCTTCGAGCGGGAAGCTCATCTGGATATCGGCCGCAGTGAACTCGTTGCCGGCGAACCACTCGCTCTTGCCAAGCTCGCCTTCCCAGTAATCCATGTGCTGCTTGAGCTGCGGATTGACCAGCGCAGTGAGCGCCTGGTTCGAGACCTTGCGCACCAGCGGGCGCAGCAATGCGGGCGCGCGCTTCGGCATCAGCGTGAACAGCAACTTCAACAGCAGCGGCGACATCGCGGAGCCCTCCGCATAGTGCAGCCAATAGGTGAAGCGCAGCCGCTCCGGCGTGTTCGGCGGCGGGATCAGCCGGCCGTTGCCGTAGGTGGCGACGATATATTCGATGATCGCGCCTGACTCGGCGATGGTGTTGCCATTGTCGGTGATCACAGGCGACTTGCCGAGCGGATGGATCGCGCGCAGCTCCTTCGGCGCGCGCATGTCGGGCTGGCGCTGATAGCGCACGATCTCGTAGGGCACGCCCAACTCCTCGAGCAGCCACAGCACGCGCTGCGAGCGGGAATTGTTGAGGTGGTGAACGGTCAGCATCGGTGGAGTCCCCAGGCTAGGCGTGGTCGATCGGCCGCGCCGTTCGTGCCAGCCCGGGACCGCAATGTCGAGCCGTCGGTACGGATATTTTCACCCGGGTATATTGACGGATATAATTTACCCGGGTATTAAGTCGCCAACGCTGCTCAAATATGGCAATGATTCCAATGCAGAAGATTTTCACCGCCTTCCAGGGTCCGCGCCGCCTGGTGTCCGGACCGGCCGGAGAGGTCGCGCTCGTCGTCAAGCGGATGGCGGCACGGCCGGACGAGCCCATCATCATCTTCGAGGACGCCACGGGCCGATCGATCGATTTCGATCTGCGCGGCGGCGACCGCGAGGTGCTGGCGCGGTTGGCGAAGCTTCTCCCGCCCCCGGTCGAGGAGACTGCACCGCCGAGCGAGCCGCGCGGGCGCGGCCGGCCGAAACTCGGCGTGGTCGCGCGCGAGGTGACGCTGCTGCCGCGGCACTGGGAGTGGCTCAACGCGCAGCCGGGCGGCGCCTCGGTCGCGCTGCGCAAGCTCGTCGACGAGGCGAGGCGCGCCAGCGGCGACAAGGACCGCGAGCGGCAGGCGCGCGATGCGGCCTATCATTTCATGTCGACCATGGCCGGCAATCTGCCGCAGTTCGAGGAAGCCTCGCGCGCGCTGTTCGCAGATGACAGGCGACGCTTCACCGGACTGATCGCGGACTGGCCGACCGACATTCGCGACCACATCGTCAAGCTCGCCTACAGCGACCGCGCCTAAGGCCCGCTCTCTCTCTCTCAACCCCATCGACGGCCGAGCCGCGCATTGCGCGGCAGCGGCTTCGCGCGCCCTGATGAAAGGCAAACCCATGTCGACGCCCACGCCACTCTGGACCACCTTCCTCCGCTTCCTTGCACCGCTGATGCTGAGCAACGCGCTGCAATCGCTGTTCGGCACCGTCAGCAATATGTATCTCGGCCAGATGATCGGCGTCGACGCGCTCGCGGCGGTGTCGGCGTTCTTTCCGGTGATGTTCTTCCTGTTCGCCTTCGTCATGGGCCTGAGCACCGGCGCCACCGTGCTGATCGGTCAGGCCTTTGGCGCGGGCGAGCACAACAAGATCAGAAGCGTTGTCGGAACGACGCTCGCGGTCGGCCTCCTGCTCTCGATTTCCGTCGCATTGATCGGTGGGGTCTTCAGCCGGCAATTGATGATGGCGCTCGCAACGCCCGCCGACATTCTCGACCAGGCCAGCGCCTATGCCCGCATCATGCTGCTGACGATGCCGCTCGGCTTCGTCTTCCTGCTGATGACGGCGATGATCCGCGGCGTCGGCGATGCGCTGACGCCACTGCTGGCGCTGGGGTTGTCGACTGCGATCGGCCTGATCATCACGCCGATGCTGATCCGCGGCGCGTTCGGATTGCCCGCTGCCGGCATCACCAGCCCGGCCTGGGCAGCTGCAGTCTCAAACACGCTGACTCTGCTCGCGCTGGCCGTCTATCTGCTGCGCAAGAAGCATGCGCTGGCGCCGGATGCTGTCTTGCTGCGTCATCTCCGGCTCAATCGCGCCGTGCTCGGAAAAATCCTCGGCATCGGACTGCCGAGCGCAATCGGCATGGTGGTGATGGCAATCGCCGAGCTGGTGCTGCTCGGCCTCGTCAACGGCTTTGGATCCGACGCCACCGCGGCCTACGGCGCCGTCAACCAGGTGATGGGCTATACGCAGTTCACGGCGATGTCGATTTCGATCGCGGTCTCGATCCTGGGCGCGCAGGCGATCGGCCGCGGCGACAGCGCAGGGCTCGACGGCATCGTGCGTACCGGGCTCGCATTCAACCTGGTCCTGACCGGCGGGCTGGTGGCGCTGATTTATCTCGTGCCGCGCGCCGTGCTCGGCCTCTTCATCACCGACGGCGCCGTGCTCGATCTGGCGAAAGGGCTGCTGTACATCGCCCTGTGGAGCTCGGTGCCGTTCGGCCTGGCCACCGTATTCTCCGGCGCGATGCGTGCGGCCGGCGTGGCGCTGACGCCGATGCTGCTGTCGATCTTCGCCATTGTCGCAATCGAGCTGCCGTCCGCGGTGATCCTGAGCCGCACGATCGGCCTTGACGGCGTGTGGGCGGCCTATCCGATCGTATTCTGCGCCATGTTCGTTTTGCAGATGGGCTATTACCTCCTGGTCTGGCGCCGGCGCGCGATCCGGCGTCTGGTTTGATCATCAAAGTATTATGACCATCATTAAACGGTGGACCCGTGACGCGCGCTGCGCCACAATGGGTCGAAAGCGACCTCAGGGAGATCGATCTTGACCCGCACAGCTCCGCAGTTCCTGTTCGATTTCGGCAGCCCGAACGCCTATCTCAGCCATCTCGCGATTCCCGCGATCGAGCAGCGCATCGGCGTCAAGTTCGAATACGTGCCGATCCTGCTCGGCGGCATCTTCAAGTCGACCAACAACAAGTCGCCGGCCGAGACGCTCGCCGGCATCAAGAACAAGCGCGAATTCCAGCAGGTCGAGACCGAGCGCTTCATCAAGCGTTTCAAGGTCCAGCCCTATGTCTTCAATCCGCACTTCCCGGTCAACACGCTGAATTTGATGCGCACCGCGATCGCCGCTCAGCGCGAGGGCGTGTTCGAGAAATACGTGGACGCCGCCTTCCATCACATGTGGCGCGAGCCCAAGAAGATGGACGATCCGGAAGTCGCGGCAAAGGCGCTGGCGTCCTCGGGTCTCGACGCGCAAAAGCTGCTTGCCCGCGCCCAGGAGCCCGAGGTCAAAGGCAAGCTGATCAAGAACACCGAGGAGGCGGTCGCCCGCGGCGCCTTCGGCTCGCCGACCTTCTTCGTCGGTAACGAGATGTTCTTCGGCAAGGAGCAGCTGCGCGAGGTCGAGGAGATGGTGCTGGGGACGTAATCCACGCATCTTCAGCGACAGAATGTGATCGCGGCGACATTCTGGGTTGCTTCGCTTCGCGCGCAAGGGCGACTATAGATGGACCGCCAATAGCAACAAAAAGGAATATCCCATGCGCATTCTCGTGGTCGGCGCCGGCGCCATCGGCGGCTATTTTGGTGGCAGGCTGTTGCAGGCCGGTCGCGACGTCACCTTCCTGGTCCGGCCGCGCCGCGCCAGCGAACTGGCCAGCGCCGGCCTCGTCATCAAGAGCCCGAATGGCGATGTAACCTTGAAGAATCCGCCGACCGTGCAGGCCGACGCGATCAAGGACAAGTTCGACGTCGTACTGCTTAGCTGCAAGGCGTTCGACCTCGACGACGCCATCAAGTCGTTTGCGCCCGCGGTCGGGTCGAACACGTCGATCATCCCGATGCTGAACGGCATGAAGCATCTCGACACGCTGGATGCGAAGTTCGGCAAGGAGCGCGTGTTGGGCGGCCTCTGCGCCATTGCCGCGACGTTGAACGACAAGCGCGAGGTGGTGCAGCTGCAGCCGATGCAGTCGCTCAATTACGGCGAGCGCGATGGCAAGCTGTCGGATCGGGTCAAGGCCATCGACGAGGCTTTCAAGAGCGGCATCAACGGCGCCGCCGCGAGCCAGAACATCATGCAGGACATGTGGGAGAAGTGGGTATTCCTGTCCTCGCTCGCCGCAAGCACCAGCCTGATGCGCACCTCCGTCGGCAACATCCTGGCCGCGCCGGGCGGCCGCGACTTCCTGCTCGGCATGCTCGATGAAACCAGCGCGATCGCGACCGCGTCAGGCTACGCGCCGGGCGGCCCGTTCTTCGAGCGGGTGAAGGGCAACATCACCACCGAGGGCTCGCCGATGACCGCCTCGATGTTCCGCGACATCAAGGCGGGCCTGCCGGTCGAGGCCGATCACGTGATCGGCGACCTCATCGCACGCGCTGACGCTGCCAAGGTGCCGGTGCCGAAGCTGCGGATCGCGTATACACATTTGAAGGCGTATGAAAAGCAGCGGGCGAGCTAACCGCGGCACTGTCGTCCCGGGGCGCGCGCAGCGCGAGCCCGGGACCCATAACCACAGGGAATGGTTATGGGTCGAGCTGATCACCACGAGTCTTTCGCCAAACGCGATCCTGTGGTTATGGGTCCCGGATCTGCGCTTCGCTTGTCCGGGACGACAGCGGAGTTTTACGGCTCGCACTCTCCACTACTTGAAATACGCGAGATAGTGCGAGACCGCCGTGATCTCCTCGTCGCTCATGTGATAGGCGACATCGGCCATCGCGGCGACGCCGCCGCCGACGCGTGCGCCCGCCTTGTAGTCGTGCAGCGCCTTGACCAGATATTCTTCGCGCTGACCTGCGAGCCGCGCCACCGCCTTGGTGCCGGCAAAGCTGTCGGTGTGGCATGAGGCGCAGCGACGGCCGACGGCGACTTGTGCGCCCTTCTTCGACAGATCGGGATCGTTGTCCTCCGCTGCCTTCGGCGGCGTCATTGCTGCGAAATAGGCGCCGAAATTGCGGATGTCCTCGTTGGTGATCTCTTCCACGATCGGCTGCATCTGATCGTTCTTGCGCGAGCCGGCGCGGAAGAACACCAGTTGCCACTGGAGGAATTGATCGGGCTGGCCGGCCAGCGAGGGGATATTCTCGGTCTGTGAGATGCCGTTCTCGCCATGACAGCCGGAGCAGACGGCGGCCTTCTCCTTGATCGCGGCGTTGTCGGCGGCGCTTGCTGGAACGAATGCAAGCGTTGCGAGCGCAACCGCGCTGATCGCGTGCGAGATGAATTGCCGGCGCATGGTCGGGATTCCGATCTATCGAGCTCGTCATTCCGGGGCGCGCCGCTTGGCGCGAGCCCGGAATCCATAACCACGAATCGGGGTTATGGGTTCCGGACTTGCGCGCAAGTCCGGAACGACACCGTGGGGGCTGAAATGAAAAGGCTGCGGCCGTCACCCGGTCGCAGCCTCCGTTCGTGTCGCGCTACTTCTTGCTGTAGCTGATGCGATAGATCGCGCCGGCCCAATCGTCGGCGACGAGGATCGAGCCGTCCTTGGCGAGGATGATGTCGTCGGGCCGACCGAGATAGCCCTGGTCGCCCTCGAGCCAACCGGACGCGAACACCTCTTCCTTCGGGTTCTTTCCGTCAGGCCCGACGATCACGCGCACGATGCGCGCGCCCTGATATTTGTGCCTGTTCCAGGAGCCGTGCTCGGCGATCAGGATGTTGTTCTTGTACTCCGGCGGAAATTGGTCGCCGGTATAGAACTTCATCCCAAGCGGAGCGACGTGTGCGCCGAGGTTCAACACGGGCGGCGTGAACTCGGAGCATTTATGGCCCATCGCGAACTTGTCGTCCGGCAAATTACCCTGGTGGCAATAGGGATAGCCGAAATGCTCGCCGATCTTGTTGATCATGTTCAGCTTGTCGCTGGGCTTGTCGTCGCTGATCCAGTCGCGGGCATTCTCGGTGAACCAGTATTTGCCGGTGCGCGGATCGACGTCGCCGCCGACGGAGTTGCGAACGCCGAGCGCCCAGATTTCGGCATTGCCGGTCTTGGGATCGACGCGCCGGATCTGCGATACGCTGGTCGGCGGAATGCCGATGTTGAAGGGCGGTCCGAACGGCAGGAAGAACCAGCCTTCCTTGTCGACCGCGATGTACTTCCAGCCATGCGCGGCATAGGACGGCATGTCGTCATAGACGACCTTGCCCTCGCCGGGATTGTCGAGCTTGTTTTCGATATCGTCGTAGCGGATCAGCTTGTCGACCGCGATGACGTAGAGCGCGCCGTCCTTGACGGCGAGACCGGTGGGCATGTTCAGCCCCTTGAGGATGGTCTTGACCTCTTTCTTTCCGTTGTTGTCCTTGATGGCATAGACGTTACCGAGGCCGAACGAGCCGACGAACAGCGTGCCCTTGTCGCCCCATGCCATCTGCCGCGCGGCCAGCACGCCGGAGGCATAGACCTCGATCTTGAAGCCCGGCGGCAGCTTGATCTTCTTGACGATGTTGGCGAGCTCGGCGTCGGAGGCACCCGTCGGCGGCCCCGAGGGCGGCGCGAGGCCCTTCTGCGCCTCGGTCTCATCGCCGAGGAACCAGTCATCCGGCGGATGGGTCCAGAATTCCTTGGTGCCGGATTCGTATTTCTTCAGCGCCCGGTTCTTGTCCTGCTGTTGCGCATTGCCGGCGCTGGTCCCCGCAAGAAGGGCCACGGCTGCAAGCGCCAACACGGATCGATGGAACATCGATGTCATCGCGTCACTCCCCTAAGGCAGCCGTCAAGGCCGCGCTTTATTTTGTTATGGCTAGTCGAGAGGCGAAGTTAGGAGTCTGCCGAATGGCAGACGCAAAAAGGTTAGCACATCTGCCAGCCCTGAGAAGCGCGCTGCGCGTGCTGCGATTGCGCTCAATAAAAATTGAGACGGAGTGTCAATGAAGGCGACCTCCGCGACGAAAGCGCTCTCGCTGCAACGCGGAATCAAGATCGCGCGCGTCCGATCTTCAGACAGCGCGAAGGGCATCAAACAAGAACTGCGAAAACAACCCCATGCACAGTAGAACGGCCGAGGCCGGCTTGCTCCCGGCGACGCCCGGGAGACACTTGATGCATCGAGCAAAATGACGAACGCGGCGCTTATGAGGCGACGGGGTAGGGCCCGTCGTCGAAAGCCACATCATGATAGCCCTTCGAGCCGACCTCGCGCGCTAGCGCACTGCGGAAATCGCGGCCATCGCGAAGGCTGCGCAGCACATGGGCAAAGTCGAATTCCGGCCGCCAGCCTAGCTCGCGCCGCGCGCGCTCATTGACATAGACGCGGTCGATCTGCGGAAACAGGCGCCAGCCGCGTGCGGCGTAGAGGTTCTCGCAGTCGGGATAGAGCGCTCGCACGAGAGCGGCCGCGTCGCGCGCCAGCGCTCCGAGATGGTGCTCTTCGAACGGACTTGTGGCGGAGACGATGTAGCGGGCAAAGCCGATCTTCGGCGCGCGCTCGACCGCGAGCAGATGCGCGCCCACCACGTCCGCTATATCCAGCCGGCGATAGAGCAACTCATTGGCCTGCGCGTTGTCCAGCGGGTAGGCCGACCGCATCGCGGGATCGTCATCGTCCTCCGGAAAGAAGCGCGAGGTCCGCAACACCACGACCGGCAGGCCGCGCTCGCGAAAGAACAGCTCGCAGAGGTTCTCGGCCATCAGCTTGGTCGTGCCGTAAATGTTTTTCGGCACCGGCGGCAGATCCTCGGTGACCCACACCGCCGCCTGCCCGGCTTCGGGACGAAGCTGCGAGCCGAACGCGCTGGTAGTGCTGGTGAAGACGAAGCTGCGCACGCCGGCGGCCGCCGCCGCCTCGAGCAGGTTGAGCGTGCCGGTGACGTTGGTATCGACAAAATCCTGCTTGCTGTGAGTCGCCACATGCGGCTTGTGCAGCGTCGCGGTGTGGATGACGGCGGAGATGCCCTCCATCTGCCGCCGGACGAAATCGGGATCGACGATCGAGCCGACGGCATCGGTTAATGGTGATGGCTTCAGATCGACTCCACGCGCCAAGGAACCGCACCCACGAAGCGTGCGGAGGATCGCCTCTCCGAGGTGACCCGTGCTGCCCGTAACAAGAATTGTCATTTGAGACCCAATACAGCCACCAGCGGCGTGGAAAACCACGGCCCGACCTGATTTGGCTGGATGCTCTGGGAAAAATTGGAGCGGGCGAAGGGGCTCGAACCCTCGACCCCGACCTTGGCAAGGTCGTGCTCTACCACTGAGCTACACCCGCATCCTGTGTCGGCCGCGTGACGCGCCGGCAACGGCTGTCGTATGCCAAAAGCGGAAAGGGAATGCAACAGCTACCCGCGGCATAGATTGGTATCTTTGAGGCCCCATATGGAGCCTAACGCGCGGCAAATCGACCGAAAACGGCCTGGAACCGCCAAATCGGCTGCGATGGATTGAAATTCGGCCGTCCCGGCCCAATTTTAGCGCCGACACCACAGCATAAGAATCGGCGACGTGCTAAAGACCCGCCATTCCAGACATCAGACGAGGGGATCCCGTGACGATCATCGACCAGGGTAACGGAGCGGCGGGCCCGGCTGCGGCCGATCTGATCAAGGACACCACCACCCAGACCTTCGTGAAGGACGTCATCGAGGAATCGAAGCGCCAGCCGGTGCTGATCGACTTCTGGGCGGAGTGGTGCGGCCCCTGCAAGCAGCTCACTCCGGTGCTGGAAAAGGCAGTCAAGGCGGCCAAGGGCAAGGTCAAGCTGGTCAAGATGAACATCGACCAGCATCCGGCGATCCCGGGCCAGATGGGCATCCAGTCGATCCCGGCCGTGATCGCTTTCGTCAATGGCCAGCCCGCCGATGGCTTCATGGGCGCGGTGCCGGAAAGCCAGGTCAACGCCTTCATCGAGCGGCTGACCAAGGGCATGACTGCGCCCGGCGAGGTCAATGTCGCCGAGATCGTGCAGGAGGCCGAAGCGGTGCTCGCCGAGGGCGATGCCGCGGCCGCCGCGCAGATCTATGCCGAGGCGCTCCAGCATGATTCGACCAACATCGCCGCGCTTGCCGGCCTTGCGAAGTGCTACGCGGTGTCGGGCGCGATGGAGCAGGCCAAGCAGACGCTGGCCATGGTGCCGGAATCCAAGCGCAACGACCCCGCGGTGAAGGCCGTGCAGACCACGATCGAGCTCGCCGAGCAGGCGGAGCAGCTCGGCCCGGTCGCCGAGCTTGAACAGAAAGTCGCCGCAAACCCGCTCGATCATCAGGCACGGTTCGACCTTGCGACCGCCCTCAACGCGCAAGGCAACCGCACTGCGGCCACCGAGCAGCTGCTCGAGATCGTCAAGCGCGACCGCAAGTGGAACGATGACGGCGCCCGCAAGCAGCTGGTGCAGTTCTTCGAGGCCTGGGGCGGCACGGATGACGCAACCGTCGAGGGTCGAAAGCGCTTGTCGACGATCCTGTTTTCGTAAGGAAAACGCGCGACTATTGTTTGAGCATGATCTTGGCGGAAAACCGCTGCACACTCTTCCGGATCATGCTCTAGCGGGGACCAGATGCCGATCAACATCGAATATCGCGGGCCCGCCGACCTTCCGGAGATCATTCCGGTGTTTCCGCTGCCGGGCGCGCTGTTGCTGCCGCGCGGCCAGATGCCGCTCAACATCTTCGAGCCGCGCTATCTCGCGATGGTCGACGATGCCTTCCGCGACGGCCACCGCCTGATCGGCATGATCCAGCCTGACGTCGCGCATTCGCCGAAGAATTCGGATAAGCCGGCGCTGTTCCGCGTCGGCTGCGTCGGCCGCATCACCCAGCTCGCCGAATCCGGCGACGGCCGCTACATCCTCGAGCTCACCGGCGTCTCCCGCTTCAAGGTGGTCGCGGAGCTCGATGTGCTGACCGCCTACCGCCAGTGCAAGGTGGATTTCTTCGCCTTCGTCGACGATTTCACCGCGCGCATGGGCGAGGACGACGTCGATCGCGAGGCACTGCTGTCCGTGCTGGCGGACTTCTTGAAAGCCAACAACCTCAAGGTCGACTGGGAAGGCGTCGAAAGCGCGCCCAACGAGGCGCTGGTCAACGCGCTGGCGATGATGTCGCCCTATGGTCCGGCCGAGAAACAGGCCATGCTGGAGGCGCCGGACCTCAAGACCCGCGCCGAGATCCTGATCGCGGTGACCGAGATGGACCTGGCCAAGAAGCGCACCAGCGGCGATCCGCCGTTGCAGTGAGGGCTGTTCCGTCATGGCCGGGCTTGACCCCCCCATCCACGTCTTTCGTGCCGCATTAAGAACGTGGATGCCCGGGACAAGCCCGGGCATGACGACGAAAGAGTGTCGCTTCGAAAACCCTACTGATGATGCCGGATGCGCTTGCGGCCGGTGAACATCGCGCGGATCAGGTTCTCGCGCTGGAGAATTCCCATCAGCACCACGCCCAATACATGCAGCACGACCAGGACGATGACCGCGTCCGATGAATAGTGATGGGTGTCCTCGACCCACCAGACGCCGAAGAACGTCACCGTCACCGACATCGCGCCGGTGATGGCCGAGACGGCAATCGAGAGCAGCAGCGCCACCAGCATCAGGGTGCCGGCGGGATTGAGCCCGATATAGCGGCCGGTGATGCCGCGGCGCAGATTCCAGAGATAGCGCGGCGCGGCACGGAGCCTGACGCCGACCATGCGGAAGCGCGAATAGCGGCTTCCCCAGAAGCCCCAGGCCAGACGGAAGGCGAGCAGCCCGAGCACCGTATAGCCGACGATGCGATGAGCTCTGTCGTAGACCGTAGGGGTGAACCAGGCGGCCAGGATGCTGGCCGCGAGAGCCCAATGCCAGAGGCGTAGCGGGAGGTCCCAGACCGCAACCGTCCGCGATGCAGTTCGATCCGCGGGGGTCCTGTCGGACGCCCCGCGCGTTTCTGGCACCGCTTCGTCGATCAAGCCGGGACCATCCCTAAACCTTACTTGACGCCTATTACTTGGCGATCGTGTGCTTCAGGCTGAGATCTTCCGGGCTGTAGAACAGCTCGTAGAGCTTGCCTTCCTTGACGCCGTAGACCTCATAGCACGAACCTTCGACCTTGGAGCGCCGCACCTCGTAGCCGGCGGCCTTGGCCTTGGCTTCGGCATCGCTCGCCGGCTTCCACGACGCCTTGTCGATCTTGGTGCAGTTCTTGAAACCGTCGGCCATCGCCGCCGAGCTCATGCCAATCCCGACCATCAGTGCAATGGCAACAACACGAATGACCTTCACGAACGTCTCCTCTTCTGTCGTGGGCGCTGCGCAGAACCGCGAAGCGGGACCGAAGGAAGCAAAGGAGATGATGAAGTCAATCCGGTTCGGCGCGTCCCGGCTTTAGAGTTATTCTAACGATCCGAAAAACATCAGCGCTCTCCGTGTGCGGCGTACATTTCGAAGACTGCTGCGGCCTTACGCCTCACGGTTTGGGGGATGGCACCCTGGCCTTGCCAGTTGCGCTAGGCCGCGCTTCGCGTCCCCGGATCGTTGCGCCGCAGCCAGTCCGCCCAGGTGAGGCGGCCACGCACACCCTGACTGACGACAAAACCCATGCCGCGCGCCTTAGCCTCCGAAAGATCGATCGGCAGAATTTTTCGATGCAGTCTTCTCGCGTCCTGATATTGGCGGGCGAGGGCGACGAGATCGAGAGCTTCCGGCCCGCCGATCTCCGCGCGCACGCCGCGCTGCCCGTCGAATGCGCAAGCCACGACGTGGTTGGCAACGTCTGTCGTATCGACCGGATTGAACCGCGCCGTCGGCATCGGCCACACCGGAAGCCAGGACAGGCCCGAAAGCAGCCTGTCGAGCAGATAATAGAACGGCATCGCGCGAACGACGGACCAGGACAGGTCGGATGCACGCACCAGCCATTCGCCGGCGAGCTTGACCCGCGCATAGGGCAGGGTCGCCTCGTCGAGACCGACGATCGAGACGTGGAGGAAGTGCCGCACCTGAGCTTCCCCGCTAACGGCCAGCAGACGTTCCGTGCCTTCGACATCCACGGCGGAGGGCGACCTGAAGAAGTCGATCGGACGGATGCCGCCGCGCCGCGCGATCGGCGAATACGTCGCGGCATTGATGACCGTGTCCACGTCATGTAGCGCGGCCCGCAGACCGGCGCCCGTGGCAAGATCACCTGAGGCCCATTCGACATCCGGTCGCGCGCCTGGCGAGCGCGCAAACACCCGGACACGATGCCCGGCGCGAACGAGACGATCGACGATATCCCCGCCGAGATGACCTGTACCTCCGGTGACGAGCGTCAGCGCCATGGCTCAACTCCCGTCAACCTTGCGCGGTTCGCCGGTGGGGACGAGCACGGTTTCGCCGGTCGCGACGAGGGCGAGATCATCTCGCTCGTCGGCCGCGAAGAGCTCGGCGCGGGCGAACACCTGCCTGCGCCCGGCGCGGAGCGTCGTTCCCTTCGCGACAAAATAGCGGCCGATCGCCGGCCTCAGGCAATTCATCGAGAAATGCGAAGCGGTGACCGCACCGACGAGCGTCGCTGCGGCGAAGCCACAGGCGGTGTCGAGCAGGGCGGCGATCAGACCGGCGTGGAGATGCCCGGAATATTGGGTCAGATCGTCCCGCCAGCCCATGCGGATGGTCACCTCGCCATGACCGGCAGCGACCACGTCGAAGCCGGCGGAGCGGTTGAAGGCCGCCGAGGCGTTGACCGCGTCGAGTGCTTGCAGGTCGAACCCTTGCGTCTCGCTCATGCATAGCTCCATCGCGGCCTGCGGTTTTCCAGATTGCTTCTGATGGCCTCGATGTGATTGGGCGTGCCAAGCAGCGCCGCCTGTTCGGTGGTCTCCGCGGCGAGACCGGTCGCCGGATCCGCGGTCGCGGACAGGTTCAACAGGCGCTTGGCCGCGCGGACGGCGTCGGGGCTACGGCTCGCGATCTCGTGCGCCGTGGCGAGCGCAGCCGCCAGGGGATCGTCGGTCAGCCGCGTCGCAAAGCCGTAGGCGAGCGCTTCTTCCGCGGAGAAGACGCGGCCGGAATAGGTCAGCTCTCGCACGATGTCGTCGCGTGCGAGACGGCGCATCAGCTGAGTGCCGCACATATCGGGCACGAGACCCCATTTGGTCTCGATGACCCCGAGCTTTGTTCCGGGCGCGACATAGCGCAGGTCAGCACCAAGCGCGAGCTGGAAGCCGCCGCCGAACGCAACGCCATGAACCGCTGCAATCACCGGCACAGGCAGTTCGCGCCAGAGCCAGACGAGATGCTGGGCATAGTTCGCGATGCCGTGGGTTCGGCGCGTCAGGTCAATGGACGGCAGCAGCGGATTGCCGTTCGCGGTGGCGAGAAGGCGATCGAGGTCGAGGCCTGCGCAGAAGGCGCGCCCTTCGCCCGAGAGGACGACGGCGCGGAGATCCTTGGCCGCACCCAGCTGGGTGCCTGCTTCGATGATGGCCTCGAACATCGCCGGGTCGAGCGCATTCATCTTGTCCGGGCGGTTCAGCCGGAGATGGGCTACGCCGTTTTCGATGGTCAGTCGAACACGATAGTCCATGATGCCGCTCCGCTTGAATGCCTGGCTTGTCGTCTCGACGCTCAGTATCCCGCAACCGCCAGCGCGACGACCGCGCTGAGCATCATCCAGCCAAAATGCCGGCCGCGCGTCGCCCATGCGTTGGCGCAAGCCGAGAAGCCGAACACGCAGGCCATGGTGACGACGATCCAGTGGCGCGCCGGCTCCGAGCCCATCCAGGGTGTTGCGATCAGCAGCACGCCGCCGCCGATCCAGGCGACGGTCGAGGCCTGCCAGACCAGGCGGATCAGGGTGCGCAGCCGTTCCGGCTCGATCCGGGCGCGAGGGAACACCTTGGCCTCGCCGAGGTAGCCGTGGATGAGCGCCACGACAATGGTCAGGACGCCGGCGCACTGGAGCAAGAGATCACGCATCGATGCCTCCATACATCTGTGTATGGTTGATTAGGCGCTGGCCCGCCGCCTGTCAATACACTAGTGTATGGTGGATCTTTCGGAACCCCGACATGACTGAGCAGCTCTCCGCAGACGACTGGATCGATCAGGGCCTCAAGGCGCTGGCCAGGAGCGGTTTCACCGCGCTGAAGGCCGATCCGCTGGCGCGGGCCATGGGCGTGTCGCGCGGCAGCTTCTATTGGCATTTTGCCGATCTCGGCGCGTTCCACGCCGCCGTCCTCAAGCGCTGGCGCGAGATCGCGGCCGAGCAGATCATCGCCGATGTCGAGGCCGCCGCGGACGAGCCGCTGAGGGCGTTGCTGCGCAGGTCCTTTGGCGCGCGGCTCGACCTCGAACGCGCGGTGCGCAACTGGGCGGCGTTCGATGCGACCGCACAAGGCGCGGTCCGCGCGATCGACCGCCGCAGGATCGATTACATCGAGGCATTGCTCGCAAAGCGCGGGCTCGCGCCCGCGGCGGCGCAGGCCCGGGCGCAGATACTGTACTGGACCTTTCTCGGCTTTGCCCTGTCGGGCACGCCGGTGCCGGCGGCGCGGATCCAAGTCCTGATCGACGAGCTGCTGCGGATGATCTCCGCGTAGATGGGCGGATGCGAATTTCTGTGCTAGAGGCAACCGACTGCCGGAGACCAAAATGAACGCGCCCACCGAACGCCCCGAAGCCAGTGTCGATCCCAAGCTGCTGGAGATCCTGGTCTGCCCGCTGACCAAGGGCCCGCTGGAATTCGATTCTGCCAAGCAGGAGCTGATCTCGCGCAGCGCCAAGCTCGCTTATCCAATCCGCGACGGCATCCCGATCATGCTGCCGGAAGAGGCGCGGAAGATCGATTGATCTTAGCGAGTAGGTAGTGGCGAATAGCGAATGGACACCACTCGCTATTCGCCACTCACCATTCGCCCTACAGCGCCTCGCCCTTCAACAGCCGCGGCACCTCGCCGGTCAGCCCGGCGGCCTGGCGGATGAAGAGGTTCTTCAGCGGCGGGGCGCGGTCGACGAGGCCGAGGCCGATGTCGCGGACGGTGCGCAGCAGCGTCGACTGGTTGGAGAACAGGAAGTTCAGCGAGTTGGTGGCAACGCCCATCGCCATGGTGTCGAAGCGGCGCCAGCGCTGGTAGCGCTCGAGCACATCGGCGCCGCCGAGATCCATGCCGAGCCGCGCGGCATCGACGACGACCTCGGCCAGCGCCGCGACGTCCTTCAGCCCCATGTTGAGACCCTGGCCCGCAATGGGATGGATGACATGCGCGGAATCGCCGACCAGCGCCATACGGTCGGCGATGAAGGAACGCGCGACGAAATAGGACAGCGGAAATGCGCGCGGCTTGTCGAGCGCCTTGACCTCGCCGAGATGCAGGCCGAACCGCTGCTCGAGCTCGGCGTGGAACTCCTCGTCGCTGAGCGCAATGATGCGCGCGGCCTCAGCGCGGCGCTCGGTCCACACCAGCGACGAGCGTTTTCCGGTGAGCGGCAGGATCGCGAAGGGGCCGGCAGGCAAAAAGTGCTCTTCGGCGCGGCCCTCGTGATCGCGCTCGTGGCCAACGGTGACGACGATGCCGGACTGGTCGTATTCCCAGCCGTGGGTGGCGATGCCGGCACGTTCGCGCAGCCTCGACTTCGCGCCGTCGGCAGCGACCAGAAGGCTGGCCGCGACGACGCTGCCGTCGCCGAGCGTCACGTCGATGCCCTCGGCGCGCGCATCATAGGATGCCACGGTGGTGGCGCGCAGATCGATGCCCTCGGCCTCGGCCCGCACCACCAGCGCATCGATCAGGCGGCGGTTCTCGACCATGTGGGCAAAGGGCTCGCCGGGCGCGACATCGCCGGCGAAGTTCAGGAACACCGGACGGGTGGCATCCTCCAGCTTGGAGTCGGTGACGACCATGTCGAGGATCGGCTGGGCCTCAGCCCGGACGTCGTCCCAGGCGCCGATCACCTCGAACAGGCGGCGGCAGGCCGCCACGATCGCGGTCGCGCGCGGATCGCGGCTCGGCCGTGTGCTGAGCGCGGGATCGGCGACGATGACGGGAATCTCGGGGCCCAGCCCCTGGCGCAGCGCCAGCGCCAGTGCAAGGCCCGCAAACGCGCCGCCACCGATGACAATGCTACCCTGTACCGACATACCAAGCTTCCTGGTCAATTCTCGGTCTTGCTAGCAGACTTGAGCTGGGCGAAACAGTGCGGTGAAACAAGGGCGGAACGGCCTCATTCCGTCATTCCGGGGCGCGCAAGAGCGCGAACCCGGAATCCGGAGGTCATTCAGCTCGAGATTCGGGGTTCATCGCTGGCGCGATGCCCCGGAATGACGAGACATTTGGAAGCATCATCATGTCCAAAAGCCTGTTCGACCTCATTTCGATCCTCGACCTCGAACAGCTCGAGGTGAACCTGTTCCGCGGCAACAGCCCGAAGACGGACTGGCAGCGGGTGTTTGGCGGCCAGGTGATCGGGCAGGCGATGGTCGCGGCCTGCCGCACCGTCGAGGGCCGCCTGCCGCATTCGCTGCATTGCTATTTCATCCTGCCGGGCGACCCGAAGGTCCCGATCATCTACCAGGTCGAGCGGCTGCGCGACGGCAAGAGCTATTCGACCCGCCGTGTCACCGCGATCCAGCACGGCAACGCGATCTTCTCGATCATGGTCTCATTCCATGCCGAGGAGGCGAGCGCCTTCGATCACCAGGACAAGATGCCTGATGTGCCGCCACCGGAGAAGCTGACCGCGGAGGAGGTGGCCAAGCAGCCGATCTTCAAGGAAATGCCGGAGTTCATCCGCCGCTATTACGAGATGGATCGTCCGATCGAATTGCGGCCCGTCGAGATCGGCCGCTATTTCGGCCAGAAGGTCGACGACGGCCGCATCCACATCTGGATCCGCACCGCGGCGAAGCTCCCCGACGATCCCGCGCTGCATCTGTGCGCGCTCGCTTATGCGTCGGACTTCTCGCTGCTCGATGCAATCATGGCGCGCTACGGCCGCACGCTGTTCGACAAGCGCATGATGCCGGCGAGCCTCGATCACGCGATGTGGTTTCACCGCCCGTTCCGCGCCGACGAATGGCTGCTCTACGCCCAGGATTCGCCGAACGCGCGCGGCGGCCGCGGCCTGTCGCGCGGCCTCATCTTCAAGCCCGACGGCACGCTGGTCGCGTCGGTGGCGCAGGAAGGCTCGGTGCGCGAGCGCAAGGCATGATCCCGAGAAGCGGGAACCGGTTCTCGGACGAGATCATGCTCAAGCAAAGACCTGAGCGACCTCAGCCGCCCTGCAAGCCCGTCGCCTTGATCACCGGCCCCCATTTGAGCCGCTCGCGCGCCTCGAACTTGGCGAGGTCCGTCGGCGTTCCGCCTGCCGGATCGAAGCCGAGCTCCTGCAGCCGCTTGCGCGTCTCGGGCAAGGCCAGCGCCTTGGCGAACTCGCCGTTCAGAAGCTCGATGATGGCCTGCGGCGTGTCGCGCGGCGCGTAGAAGGCATTCCATCCCGCCATCTCGAAATCGGGCACGCCCTGCTCGGCCACCGGCTTCACGCCCGGCAGCAGCTCGCTCGGCTTCAGCACGGTGACGCCGAGCGCCTTCAGCTTGCCGTCGTCGATCTGGGTGCGCACCGCCGTGACGGTATCGATCAGCAGCGGCACCTGCCCGCCGAGCACGTCGGTCATCGCCGTCGCGGAGCCCTTGTAGGGGACGCCGAACATAGGCGCGCCAGTCACTTCCTTCAGAAACTCGAAGATGACGCGCGCCGTCGTGCTCGGCAGCGCGATGTCGATCCGATCCGGCTTCGCCTTGGCCGCCGTGATCAGATCCGCCACGTTGTTTCCGGCGAACGACGGGCTGGCCGTGATCACCAGCGGCAGCTTGCCGACCAGGATGATCGGGGCAAAATCCTTGTCCGGCACGAAGCCCATCGAAGGATACATGAACTCGTTCATGGTCTGGGTAGCGTTGGTGCCCATCATCAGCGTGTAGCCGTCGGGCTCGGAATGCGCCGCCTGCTCGGCCCCGATATTGCCGCCGGCGCCGGGCTTGTTCTCGACATAGAAGCGCTGGCCCAGCGTCCGCGACAAATGGTCGGCCAGATATCGCGCCACGACGTCGGTGCCCTGGCCCGCCTGATAGGGAACGATGATCTTGACGGGCCTGGTCGGATAGGTTTGCGCAAGGCTTGCGCAGCTCCATAGCAGGGCCAGCAATCCCACGGCCCATCTCGCGGATTTCAGCATCTTCGTTTCCTCTCGTTATATTTGTTTGTTTTTGATTGTTGTCGTCGCCTTCTATCGTTGCGCGCTGTCCTTCCGTTGCGGCGTGACGACCCCGGTGTCGATCAGGCGATCGATCGTTGCCTCGTCGAAACCGGCATCCGCCAGAATTTCACGGACATGCTCGCCGAAGCGCGGTGGCCGACGTCCGGTGCTGCCGGGCGTCTGCTTGAGCTTCACGGGAATGCCGGGCGCGCGGTGGCCCTCGCCCTCGACCAGCATGTCGCGGTGGGCGACATGCGCCTGCGCGAACGCCTGCGGCACGGTGTTGACGGCGCCCGCGGGAACGCCGGCCTGCATCAACTCGCGGCAAAGCGCGTCCGATTTGAAGCCGGCCAGCGTACGCTCCAGCTCAGCGCGAAGCGCGGCGACGTGGCTGAGCCGATCGGCGTTGGTCCGGAAGCGCGGATCATCCAGGAGATCGCCGCGCCCGACCTTCTGGCAGAAGCGGCGGAACTGGCCGTCATTGAGGATGCCGAGAAAGATCTCGCCGTCGGCCGCCGCGAACTTGTCGTAAGGGGCGATGTTGGGATGGGCGCTGCCGAGGCGACCAGGCGTGCTGCCCGAGCAAAGCCAGTTCGCCGCGTGCGGCACCAGGAGGCCGAGCGCCGTGTCGAACAGCGTCACCTCGACGCGCTGCCCCCGTCCGCTTCGTTCGCGCGCCGCGAGCGCCAGCAGGATTCCGGTGAGCGCATTGTAGCCGGTGACGTAGTCGACGATGGGCACACCGACGCGCGTTGCGCCGGAGTCCTGTGTGCCGTTGATGCTCATCAGGCCGCACATGGCCTGGAGCACCGCATCGTAGCCGGGCAGGCCGCCGAGCGGCCCATCGGCGCCAAAGCCGGAGATGGCGCAGTAGATCAGTCGCGGAAAGCGTTCGGACAGATGCCCCTCGTATCCGAGCCCCCAGCGCTCCATGGTGCCGGGCAGGAAATTCTCCACCAGCACATCGGCATCCTTCAGAAGCGCTTCGAGCACCGCGCGCCCGTTGGCGCGCGACAGATCGAGCGCCATGCCGCGCTTGCCCCGATTGACGGCGCCGAAATACGCCGCCTGTCCCGCCGCGTCGAAGGGCGGCCCGAGACCGCGCGTCTCATCGCCGGATGGCGGCTCGATCTTGACGACGTCGGCGCCATGATCGGCCAGCATCTGCGTGCACAGCGGTCCCGCCAGTACGCGCGAGAGATCGACGACCTTGAGGCCGGTCACCGCTCCGCGCGTGAGATCTGGTGCGGGCATGCTCATGCGCCCATCTGGTTGTTGTCAGCTGCGGCTTGGCAATTCCACGATGCCGGTGCCGAGCACGGAGAGCTCGTCATCCTGGTTGCGCGCTTCCTGCTCGATCTCGACGAGGTGACGGCCGTTCTCGACGAACTTGCGCTTCACCTTGCCCTTGATGAACAGGATGTCGCCCTCGGGATTGTGGCGACGGATCTTGCAGGTGGCGCGGCGCAGGAAGCCGTCATCGCCCATCCAGTTGGTGAGGTGATGGGTGAGCCAGGAGCAGCGCTCCGGACCGTAATCATAAGCGCCGGGCGCGCCGACCTCGAGCGCGAACTCCTCTTCCCAGTGCACGCGCTCGGGGCAGTCGGGGATATTGAAGCGGTTCGGGATGCCGAGGCCGCGATGGGCGTCGGCGAGCTTCCAGGCCAGCTTGTTGGCGCGGATGTAAAGACCGCCCCAGCCTTGCGCATAGGCGATGAAGCCGGTGACCGTCATCGGCCCCTTCAGCATCACCGGCAGCGCTTCGCCCTCGGTGACGTCCTGCCAGTAGCGCGGCCGCGAGCCCTGGATCCGCTCCTCGGCATAGTGCTTGTAGGCCGCAGCCAGCTCCTGCTCTGTATAGCGGCGCGGCTCGCGCGCCCTGACTTCCTTGTATTTGGTGCCCTGCTCGCGCGCGTGGTCGCGCTCGGTGCGGAAGCACCAGCTGTCGGCTTCGGCGACGAGGTCGCCCTGCTGGTTGAAGAAATCGACGTGATAAGTCTGCTGGATGGCGCGGCCGGCGAACCGGGTCTGATGCTCGACGAGGTCCTTCAGCTTGGCCTCGGTCGAGATCACGTCGTTGCGGCGGACGGCCTTGTGCCAGGTCCAGTCCGCGCCGGACCACATCGCGTGGACGCCGGGCAGGCCCCCGACATAGCCGGACACGATGCGGCTGGTCGAGAACAGGAAGCTCGGCAGCGCGATGATCCCGCCGTAACTGGATTTGGCGGCGTAGTCGGGATCGCACCAGAGCGGATTGTCGTCGCCGATGCCGTGCGCGTAGTGACGGATGTTGTCGCGCGTCGCCTCGTAGCACCAGGGCTCGGCGGTCACGCCGATCGTGACGCCGATGCGCTTGCGCAGATCGTCGAGGCCCTCTTCCGTGATCTTCGGAAACCTGGTTTCGGTCTTGTCCAGCATATAGCGTTCCTCTCGTTAATTCGTCGCTTCTGATTGCTTGGCGGCGTGCTCGCGGTCGCGCAGCACCTTGCGATTGACCTTGCCGGCCGGCGTCTTCGGCAGCTCCGCGACGAAGCTGACCAGACGCGGATATTCGTGATGGCTGAGGCGCTGACGCACGACGTCCTGGATCTCGTGCTCGAAGGACGCATCGCCCGGCCGGTCGGTGACCACGAAGGCCTTCACGACCTGGCCGCGGAGCGGATCGGGAACGCCGATGGCCGCGGCCTCGCGCACCTGCGGATGCTTTAGGATCGCATCCTCGATCTCGACGGCGCTCATGGTCCAGCCGGCGGAGATGATGACGTCGTCGGCCCGACCGCCGTGATAGAAGTAGCCGTCCTCGTCGATGCGCCCGAGGTCCTTGGTCGCGATCCACTCGCCACGACGCCAGAGCTTGAGCTCGCCGGTCACGCCGGGCGCGCAGGGCTTGCCTTCGGCGTCCTGCACTTCGACGCGCCCACCGGGGATTGGCTTGCCCAGGGACCCCGGCTTGACGACGAAATCGCGCGCGCCGGGATAGCTCACCAGGATCACTCCGATCTCGGTGGTGCCGTACATGCTGCAGACCTGATGGCCGAAGGTGTCGCTGATGAAGGCTGCCGTCTCGCTGTCGATCGGCTCGCCGGTGAACGACATTTTCTCCAGCACATAGCGGTAGCGCGGCGCAGCGCCGGAATTCCGCATCATGCGATAATGCGTAGCGGCCGCCGAGATGTTGGTGAACCGGTGCCGTTCGAGCGCGGCGAGCAGCCGCTCCGGATTGAACTTGCCGGCATAGGAGCCGATGGTGATGCCGAGCGCCAGCGGCGCGAGCGTGCCGTGCCAGAGCCCATGTCCCCAGGCCGGCGATGACGGGCAGATGAAGCGATCGCCCGGGCGCAGGCCGGTGCCGTAGAGCGCCGCGACCATCAGCGTGACGATCGAGCGATGCGTGTGCCTGACCGCTTCCGGCAATTCGCGCGTGGTGCCCGAGGTATATTGAAACAGCGCCATGGCGTCGGCCGCCGTGTCCGGCGTGAAGTGCGGCGCAAAGCGTTGCAGATCGTTCAGGAAGGCGGCATCGGCGACCACCACTTCGGTTCCGATCCCGGCGAGCAGCTGGGCCTTCTCGGCGTTGGTCACGATCAGCCGCGGCTTGCAGTCGTCGACGCGCAGCTTGACGCCGTCGGGCCCGAACAGCGTGAACAGCGGCACGGCGATGGCGCCGGCCTTCATCGTGCCGAACACCGCTACGTAGAAGGCGCGCGAGGGCTCGAGCATGACCGCGACGCGATCACCGGCCTTGATCCCGCGGCTTACCAGATCATGCGCGAAGCGCGCGGACGCTTCGGCAAGCTCGGCAAAGCTCAGCACCTCGTCCTGCCCGTCCGCGTGAACGACGATCACGGCCGGATTGGATCGACCGGCATGCCGGTCGATGCATTCATGCGCGATGTTCAGCTGCGCACGATTGCCGTCGAACAATTCCCAGAGCTTCTCCGGGGAGAACATCGTCTGCGCGGCGGCGTAGCTCGTGTAGTCGGTCAGCTTGGTCATGGCCGGCAAGATACCGACGCCACGTTAATTGTCAAATAGCGCTATGAATTGTATATGTACAATTAGCCCGAAGCGATGACGAACGCGCTGCGCCGCGACGACGACGATCTGTGCTTCGACGAGACAGTGTTGTTGCGCTCCGGCCGCTGTTGTACCGATACGATCATGCCGAATCCCAAATCACCCCGCGTCCGCGCCGTGCCCGCGGTCACGCGCGCGGTCGCCATCCTCCGCCTGCTCAGCCGCAATCCCGCGCCGCAGAGTCTCAAGGCGATCGCGGACACGCTCGAGCTGGTGCCGAGCACCGCACTGCACATCGTGCGCGCGCTGCTGGCGGAAGATCTGCTCCAGGTCGATCCGCAGACCAAGCGCTACAGCCTCGGCGTCGGCATGCTGCCGCTGGCGCGCGCGGTGCTCGATAATGCCGATTTTCCCAGCCTGATGCGGCCGAAGCTCGAGGAGCTTTCAGGCCGATACGGCGTCACTGCGATCGGCGTCGAGGTGCCGGACCTCGACAACATGATCGTCGTCGCGCTGGCGCGCAGTCAGGCGCCGGTGCGGCTTCATGTCGACATCGGAAGCCGCTTTCCGGCGCTGATCAGCGCCACGGGACGCTGCGTCGCCGCCTTCAGCGGCCAGCCGGAGAAGGAGATCGAAAAGCGCTTTCGCCTGCTGCGCTGGCATAACGCGCCGACCTTCGAGGCCTGGCGCAAGGAAGTCGATCAGGTGCGCAAGCAGGGTTTCAGCATCGATCGCGGCAATTACATTGCCGGCGTCACGATCGTCGCGGTGCCGGTCCTGAACGCGAAGGGAACGATCTCGCACACGATCGCGGCCGTCGGCCTCGGCAGCCAGCTGGACCGCGCAACCTCGCTGGCGCTTGCGCGAGACATGCGCACCGTGGCGGAAGCGATCGCTCCACAGCTGGCGATCCACGCCTGATACATCCGCGCGGAAAAGCCCGATCGCCATAAACGCGATAATTCGCGCTGATGGCTTACCGGACCATGCTTAGAGCGACCCGCGCGGAGCGAGCTCGGTCTGCGATGCGAACCAGTTCATGATCCAGCGATACACCCACGGGATCGGGATGATCAGGCTGCACAGGATCGCTGCCACGATTCCGCGCCAGAGAATCCCGAGACCGCTGCCCTTGAACACGATCTCGCGGCGCGTGCCTTCGACGCTGCGGCAGAACCAGCGCATCTGGGCCGCGGCGACCCAAGCCCAGCCGATGATGGTGATGATCGAGATCGCGAACAGCAGATTCCAGCCGATATAGGCCCAGACCGAGCCGGAGAAGCTGAGGCCGAGCGGCTGCCCGTTGGAGGCGAGGTTCGCGACCATCCATTTGATCAGGAGCCAGTAGAGCACGATCTGCACGATGAACAGCAAATTGCTGAGCAGCTGGCTGCCGATGTAGCCAATCACGATTGCCAGCACGATGAAGCCGAAGAACCACGGCACCAGCGTCATCGCATTGCCGGTGAAGCTGAGGTTCGGACGTCCCGGGACCTTCACGCAGGACACGATCCACTTCGTGTACCAGACGAACACCCACGGGATCGGGATGATGAAGCACGAGGCGATCACCATCACGATCGTTCGCCAGGTGAACTCGAGGATGCCGAAATCGACCGCGAGTGCTCCGCCGGCGCCAGCATAAGCTCCGCCACCCATCATCGGCGGGCCGCCGGCCGGGACCATCGGCGGCGCACCGCCGCCGCCGCCGCCAATCAGGCCGGGGATTTCGGCAGCCTTCTGCCAGCCGGCCATGCCCTCGGACCACACCAGCGTATCCGGCCGCACGATTCCTTGCGCGACCAGATCGCGGAATTGCCCTTCCTGGAACGGCCCCTGCTGCTTGCCCTCAGCCGCGTAAAACCAACTTGCCATGAAGCGTCCCCCTCAAAATACTTATGTACCGCTCGACAGGCGCAGGTTCACCGCATCCATGCCAAAAATGCATTGTGAATGATGAACGGCTGCCCTGTACAGAGGCGGCCGTTCACACGGCCAAACGTTTTTCCGCTTCAACCTGCAACTTTTTTATGCCATTTGCCCGGAAAGATGCCAGATTGACGCGGCGCCGGGGACATACGGCGCGGCGCATCCCGGGGAATAGGCCTGACCATGAAACTCGTCGTCGCGATCATCAAACCCTTCAAGCTCGATGAGGTCCGCCAGGCCCTGACGGCGATCGGCGTCCACGGCATGACTGTGACCGAGGTGAAGGGTTACGGCCGCCAGAAGGGCCACACCGAAATATATCGCGGCGCCGAATATGTCGTGAACTTCCTGCCGAAGCTGCGGATCGAGATCGCGGTCGCCTCCGACATCGCCGACAAGGCGGTCGGCGTGATCACCGCGTCCGCGCGCACCGGTCAGATCGGCGACGGCAAGATCTTCGTCACGCCGATCGACCATGCGCTGCGCATCCGCACCGGCGAGACCGACAGCGACGCGCTTTAGATTCTTGTTTGACGCGTTTTCTTCACGCGAACTGGTATCCACTTCGCTTGAAAACGCTTTGAACCTTTCGATCGCACCGGGCAACGACGCCGCAGCGTGCGACGCCAATTGATGCCGGGGGAAATGACATGGCGGGATTGTTGCGCCGCGCGGCCGCTTTGGCTGCGCCGATCGGATTTGTGTTCGCTTTGGCTGCGCCGGCGCATGCAGCAAGCTCCGAGATCAACACCGCCGACACCGCCTGGATGATCGTCGCCACCGCGCTGGTGCTGATGATGACGATCCCCGGGCTGGCGCTGTTCTACTCCGGCATGGTGCGCAAGAAGAACGTGCTCGCCACCATGGCGCAAAGCCTCGCCGCGGTGACGATCATCTCGATTCTCTGGGTCGCGTTCGGCTATTCGCTGTGCTTCGTCGGCGACGGCCCGTGGATCGGCTCGCTCGACCGCTGGTTCCTCGCGGGCATGACCATGGATAGCGTCAATCCGGCGGCGAAGACGATCCCGGAATCGCTGTTCATGCTGTACCAGATGACGTTCGCCATCATCACGGTGGCGCTGGTCGCAGGCTCGGTCGCCGACCGGATGCGGTTCTCCGCTTATCTGCTGTTCTCTGTCGCCTGGTTCATCTTCGTCTACATTCCGCTGGCGCATTGGGTGTGGGGCGGCGGCTTCCTCGCCAGCATGGGCGTGATGGATTTCGCCGGCGGCCTCGTCGTGCATCTGTCGGCCGGCACCGCCGGCCTCGTCGCCGCCAAGGTGATGGGACGCCGCCACGGCTACGGCACCGAAAATCTCTCGCCGTTCGATCTGTCGCTCGCGGTGATGGGCACCGGCCTGTTGTGGGTCGGCTGGTTCGGCTTCAACGGCGGCTCGGCGGGCGCGGCCAATTCGCGCGCGGTGATGGCGATCATCGCGACGCATCTTGCCGCCTGCTCCGGCGCGCTGACCTGGGGCGCGATCGAATGGTCGACCCGGCGCAAGCCTTCCGTGCTCGGCATGATCTCCGGCGCGGTCGCAGGCCTCGGCACTATCACGCCGGCCTCCGGCTTCGTCGCGCCGTGGCACGGCATCGTTATCGGCATCGCCGCCGGCGCGGTCTGCTACTGGGCCTGTACCTGGCTGAAGCATCGCTTCAACTATGACGACTCGCTCGACGTGTTCGGCGTCCACGGCATTGGCGGACTGACCGGCACGCTTCTGGCCGGCGTGTTCGCAACCAGCGCGATCGGCGGCACCGCCGGCCTGATCGAGGGCCATCCGCAGCAGCTCCTGATCCAGCTCTATGGCGTCGCCGTCACCTTCGTCTGGGCGGCGGGCGTGAGCTTCATCCTGCTCAAGCTGGTCGCCCTGTTCGTACCCCTGCGCGTCTCCCGTGAGCAGGAGCTCGAGGGTCTCGACATCACCCAGCACGGCGAGGCCTTGCAGTAAGGGCTTGCACGACACATAAGCACGTGCTTATGTGTCGTCATGATCGAAGCCGACATCTTCAAGGCACTCGCCGACCCGACGCGCCGAAAAGTCTTTGAGAAGCTCGCTGGCGGAAGCCTGAATGCCAGCGCCTTGCGCGACGGATTGGAGATCAGCCAGCCGGCGATGTCGCAGCATCTTTCGGTGCTGCGTGCGGCGGGGCTCGTGCGCGAGCAGCGGCAAGGCCGCTTTGTGAATTACGAGGTCGATCCGGACGGGATCGCCGCCATCGGGACATGGCTCGCGCGCTACCGCGCCTACTGGCCGAAGCGCATGGAAGCACTCGCCGATCTCTTGAAGGACATGGATCAATAAGGACAGGGATCAATGAGCGACGCCGCGAAACCTGATCATCCCGACGCAAACCTCGTGCTCGAATATGATTTCGATGCGCCGCCGGCAAAGGTCTGGCGCGCCGTGACCATTCCTGAATTGCGCGAGCGCTGGCTGCCGGATTGCGACCTTGCGGGCGCCGAGCCGGAATCAGCGATCCCTGGCGAAGAGGTGCGCTACCGGCTACGCGATTCCGAGCCGCCGTATCGAGAGAGCCACGTCATTTTCCGGATCGAGCCGAACGAGGACGGCGGCACCCGCTTCCGCATCATCCAGCAAGCCTGCGACGATCGAACGAAGCTGCCGCAGCCGGCCAACAGCAATTGCTGCCTGATGCGCGCGGCCGCTTAACCCCAACAAGACTTCATCACCCGTAGACATGGAGGTCGCCGATGCGCGACATGCTTCAGCTCGTCCCTATGGTCGTCGAACAATCGGCGCGCGGCGAACGATCCTTCGACATCTATTCGCGGCTCCTGCGCGAGCGCATCATCTTCCTCAACGGCGAGGTCAATGACGCGATGTCCGGACTGGTCTGCGCGCAGCTCTTGTTCCTGGAAGCGGAGAATCCGAGCCGGCCGATCAATCTCTACATCAATTCCTACGGCGGCGTGGTCACCTCTGGACTTGCGATGTACGACACCCTACAGTTCATCAAGGCGCCGGTCCATACGCTGTGCATGGGCACCGCGCGCTCGATGGGCTCGTTCCTGCTGATGGCCGGCGAGCCCGGTCACCGCGCCGCCTTGCCCAATGCAAGCCTTCACGTGCATCAGCCGCTCGGCGGCTTTCAGGGCCAGGCTTCCGACGTCCTGATCCATGCCAACGAGATGCAGGAAACCAAGCGGCGCCTCATCCGGCTCTATGCGCAGCATTGCGGGCGCTCCGAGGCGGAGGTGGAGCGGACCTTGGACCGCGACCACTTCATGACCGCGCAGCAGGGGGTCGAATGGGGATTGATCGATCGGGTTTTTGCAGCGCGCGATGCTGCCTGACACTCCGCCTGCGGCCGCTCATCTGCATGATCGGTTGCGCGTATCGCGTGGGCACCGGCGCCTAGGCTCGATATTTTGCGGCTCAGCGCGCCCCTCACCCCCTAAGCTGATACCTTTGGGCTGCCCGACACATGAGCAACATTGTGTCGGCAGCCTGTCGTGCTCACATTTTAAGCAGATCTGACCACGTTTTGAGCGCGACGTATTAGCGCACTGCAGCGCAATACCCGTCGAGCGCGAAAACACCCGTTTTCATAGTCCGTTAGGCAATGCGCCCGATCTGGCACGGCATTTGATTCTAAGGGTCCCGGCTGTGCCCGCGTAGTGAACTCTCCCTCGTGGCGAACCAGTCGAGAAACGCCCGGCCACGTCCGGACCGGGCTCAAGCGGGGATAGGACCCATGAAAATTGTTATGGCGATTATCAAGCCATTCAAGCTGGAAGAAGTCCGTGACGCCCTGACCGCCATTGGCGTTCACGGACTCACGGTGACGGAAGTCAAGGGATATGGCCGCCAGAAAGGCCATACGGAAATCTATCGCGGCGCCGAATATGCCGTGAGCTTCCTGCCCAAGATCAAGATCGAGGTCGCTGTCGCCTCCGACCAGGTCGACAAGACCATCGACGCCATCACGTCCGCGGCGAAAACCGGACAGATCGGCGACGGCAAGATCTTCGTGATCAGTCTCGACCATGCGGTTCGCATCCGCACCGGCGAGGCCGACGCCGCGGCCCTTTGATTTCGCGCTCAACCTTATCCAATCAGGAGTGAATAAAATGACGTTTAAGCGTCCCTATGGCGCGGGATTGGCGGCTCTCGCAGTCGGCCTGTTCGCTGCGACCGCAGCCTACGCCGAGCCAACGGTCAACAAGGGAGACAACGCCTGGATGCTGACATCGACAGTGCTCGTGCTGTTGATGACGATCCCCGGCCTCGCGCTGTTCTACGGCGGTCTCGTCCGTTCCAAGAACATGCTCTCGGTGCTGATGCAGGTGTTCTACACCGTCTGCGTCGTCACCGTGATCTGGGCCGTGTACGGCTACAGCCTCGCCTTCACGGGCGGCTCCGACTTCATCGGCGGCTTCTCCAAGGCCTTCATGATGGGTGTCACCACCGACTCGAAGGCCGCGACCTTCTCGGTCGACGCCAACATCTCGGAGCTCATCTACATGTGCTTCCAGATGACCTTCGCGGCGATCACGCCCGCCCTCATCGTCGGCGCCTTCGCCGAGCGCATGAAGTTCTCGGCGATCGCGCTCTTCATCCCGCTCTGGGTCACGCTGATCTACTTCCCGATCGCGCACATGGTCTGGTACTGGCCCGGCCCGGACGCGATCCAGGATGCGGCCAAGGCTCTTGCTGCTGCCACTGACGCGGCGGCGAAGACCGCGGCGCAGGCCAAGCTCGACGAGATCAACGCCGATGCTGGCTGGATCTTCAAGGCAGGCGCGATCGACTTCGCCGGCGGCACCGTGGTGCACATCAACGCCGGCATCGCAGGCCTCGTCGGCGCTCTCCTGATCGGCAAGCGCGTCGGTTACGGCAAGGAGCTGATGGCTCCGCACTCGCTGACCATGTCGATGATCGGCGCCTCGCTGCTCTGGGTCGGCTGGTTCGGCTTCAACGCCGGCTCCAACCTCGAAGCCAACGGCGGCGCCGCCCTCGCCATGACCAACTCCTTCGTCGCCACCGCGGCCGCCGCGCTGTCGTGGATGTTCGCGGAGTGGATCGTGAAGGGTCACCCGTCGGTGCTCGGCGTCATCTCCGGCGCTGTCGCGGGCCTCGTGGCCGTCACGCCTGCCGCCGGCTTCTCCGGTGTCATGGGCGCGATCGTCCTCGGTCTCGTGGTCGGCGTGGTCTGCCTGTTCTTCTGCACCGTCGTGAAGAACGCGCTCGGCTACGATGACAGCCTCGACGTGTTCGGCGTGCACTGCATCGGCGGCATCGTCGGCGCGCTCGGCACCGGCATCCTGGTCAATCCGGCTCTCGGTGGTGCGGGCATCATCGACTACACCGCGATCCCGCCCAAGGTTGCCGATTACGACTTCGCCGTGCAGATGCTGTCCCAGCTCAAGGCTGTCGGCACCACGCTGGTGTGGTCGGGCGTCGGTTCGGCGATCCTCTACAAGGTCGTCGACGTGATCGTTGGCCTCCGCGCCAATGTCGAGAGCGAGCGTGAAGGCCTCGACATCACCGAGCACACCGAGCGCGCCTACAACATGTAACCTCTCCTCCCGGGCGCGGTCTCCTAGGGGACCGCGTCCACAACTACGGTTTGGGCACATACCCGGCAATGCCCCGACCGTTGAGGGGCTCCAGCGCAAGTTGGAGCCCCTTTCTTTTTGACCGCGCGCAAAAGAAAAGGATTGCCATTCCAGATTGCCGGCGCAGAAATACCGGCCACAACGAACAACAAACCGGGAGGTCGTCATGCGTTTGGAAGGCGGATGCTATTGCGGCGAAGTGCGCTACGTGGCCGAGGGCGACCCGATGATGCAGGCCCAGTGTCATTGCCGCGAGTGCCAGTACATCTCGGGCGGCGCGCCCAACACCTTCATCGCGATGCCGGCGGCCGGCTTCAGCTACATCACCGGGCAGCCGAAGCAGTTCACGCGCAAGGACCTCGAACGCGCCGTGACGCGCGAATTCTGCGCCGAATGCGGCACGCATCTGGTGACCAAGGTCCCCGGCCTGCCCGCCGCGATCCTGAAGGTCGGCACGCTGGACGAGCCGAAACAGTTCCACCCGCAGATGGCGATCTACACCTGCGACATGCAGGAGTTCCACGCGATCCCCGCGGGCATGAAGACATTCGATAAGCTGCCGGGGCATTAAGGTCGCGATGATGGTGCGCTCCCTCCCGCGAATGCGGGGGAGGGCGCCTCCGCGGTGGGATTCGCCAAGAGGAGAGAGCCCTCACCCGGCGCGCGGGACGATGCTACGCATCGCCCGGGGCGCGCCGACCTCTCCCGCAAGCGGGAGAGGTCGGAATCGCCCTCCATCCCGTTGTTATCCGGTCTCATTATCCCCGCTCTGGACGGAGGCGGCGGCCGATGGTTAATCGCGTCTTAACCTCGCCCTATCTATGGTGAACTGAACCGCTTCCCGCCGGCGCCTTGATGCGACCGGCTGTTCCAAGAGTACTGGCGCCCAACGAATGGCTCTGACCGCTTCATCCCGTGCGCCGCAGGGCGGTGGTAGCTCCGATTCCCAACGCTCGCCCTTCGTCCGGCTGAACGAGCTGCTGGCCCCGCATCAGCCGGGCAAGCCCTTGATTTCGCTTGCAGTTGGCGAGCCCCAGCATCCCGTGCCCGAGTTCGTCGGCCCGGTGCTGGCCAAGCACATCGCCGATTTCGGCCGTTACCCGATGAACCAGGGCACCGAGCCGTTCCGCCAGGCAGCAGGTGCCTGGCTGTCGTCGCGCTTCAAGCTGCCGCGACCGCTCGACCCCAAGACCGAAATTCTCGTCCTCAATGGCAGCCGCGAGGGGCTGTTCCTCGCCGCGATTGCAGCGGCGCGCTATGTCGGGCCGAAGCCAGGCAAGCCTGCCATCCTGATGCCGAACCCGTTCTATCCGGTCTATGGCGCGGGCGCCGGTGCCGCAGCCTGCGAACAGGTCTATCTGCCGACCACCGTCGAAAACGGTTTTCTGCCCGATCTCGACGCCATCGACGAGGCGACGCTGGCGCGCACCGTGGCGTTCTATCTGGCCTCGCCCGCAAATCCGCAGGGTTCGGTCGCCAAGCCCGATTATTTCAGGCGGCTGAAGCAGCTCGCCGACCGCTACAACTTCATGATCCTCAGCGATGAGTGCTATTCGGAGATCTACACCCGCGAGGCGCCAGGCAGCGCGCTCGAATCCGCGGGTGCCGACTTCACCCGCGTGGCTGCGTTCCAGTCGCTGTCAAAACGCTCCAATTTGCCGGGCCTGCGCGTCGGCTTCGCCGCGGGCGACAAGAAGTTCATCGGCATGTTCCTCGAGCTGCGCAACATTGCGGCGCCGCAGGTGCCGGTGCCGCTGCAGCATGTCGCGACCGTTGCCTATGGCGACGAGGCGCATGTCGAGGAGAACCGCAGGCTCTACCGGATCAAGTTCGATCTCGCCGACCAGATCATCGGCAATCGCTACGGCTATCGCCGGCCCGACGGCGGCTTTTGCGTCTGGCTCAACACGTCCGAGATCGGTGACGACGTCTCGGTGACCCTGAAGCTGTTTAGGGAAGCCGGCGTGCGCGTGGTGCCCGGCTCCTATCTCGCGCGGCTTCAACCTGACGGCTTCAATCCCGGTGCCGGCTACATTCGCCTGGCGCTGGTGCAGGATAGTGAGACCACGGCGCAGGCGTTGCACCGGCTGGTCGAAACTCTGGGTTAGGCGGGGCCCATGAGCATGTCGGCAATCGAACGTGTCATTCCACTGGTCGGCCATCTGCCGCCGTCGATCCGCGAGGGTCTGGCGCGGCGGATGCGCGAGCTCACCGGCCTCGGCATGGTCGGGCTGGCGGGCGTGGCCTCGGCCGCGCTGATGACCTGGTCGGTGCAGGATCCCAGCCTCAGCCACGCGACCTCGCGGCCGATCCGCAACATTCTCGGCTATGCCGGTGCGATCGGCGCCGACCTTGCGATGCAGATCCTCGGGCTCGGCGCCATCATGCTGGTCCTGACCGTCGCGGTCTGGGGTTGGCGCATGATGACGCATCGCCCGTTCGACCGCGAAGCGCTGCGGCTCGGTTCCTGGATTCTCTGCACGGTGATCGCGGCGGGCTTCGTCAGCTGCTGGCCGCATGGCGGCGCCTGGCCGCTGCCGACCGGCCTCGGCGGCGTGGTCGGCGACGCCCTGGTGCGCGCGCCCGCGGTGATTTTCGGACCCGCCGGCACGATCTACCGCATGGTACTCGGCACGATCCTGTTCGCCGCGATGACTGCGACGTTCCTGATCGCCTGCGGCCTCGGCGCACGCGAGCATGACGACGAGCTCGCCGAGATCGAGGATGACGACAAGCCGCTCGATGAGGACGAGGGGAGCGATCGCGGCTCGGTGTCGCTGGGCTGGCTGTTCCACGCCCTGATGAGCACCAAGGCACGCCTGATCTGGCTGTGTGGTGCCGCCTACCGCGCGCTGGTCTCGAGCGGACCGAAGACCAAGGCCGTTGCGTTCAGCCGCCAGGAGCCGAATCTCGGCGGCGGCCGCACCGCGCCCTCGATCTCGCCGCAGTCCGAAGACGAGGACGACGAGGGCGAGCACGAGGAGGACGAAGAGGAAGGCGAGGAGGAAGAGGAAGAAGAGGAAGAGCCCGCCGCGCGCGCCCCGCGCAAGAAGGCTGCGCCGAAGGCCGCTTCCAAGAAATCCTCCGACAAGTTCGAGCTTCCGTCCGTCTCCGTGCTGGCCGCGCCCAAGGCCGGCGATCGCCAACCACTCAGCAAGGCCGAGCTGGAAGCCAATTCGCGCTCGCTCGAAGGCGTGCTGCAAGATTTCGGCGTGCGCGGCGAAATCGTGAAGGCCAATCCGGGTCCGGTCGTCACGCTGTACGAGCTGGAGCCGGCGCCCGGCATCAAGTCTTCACGCGTGATCGGCCTCTCCGACGACATCGCCCGCTCGATGAGCGCGCTGTCGGCGCGCGTCGCCGTCGTGCCGGGCCGCAATGCGATCGGCATCGAGCTGCCGAACGCGCATCGCGAAAAGGTTTACCTGCGTGAACTGCTGGTCGCGAAGGAAGCGACCGAGACGGTCGCGAAGCTGCCGCTCTGCCTCGGCAAGACCATCGGCGGTGACCCCGTCATCATCGACCTCGCGCGCACGCCGCACATGCTGATCGCCGGTACCACCGGCTCGGGCAAGTCGGTCGCCATCAACACCATGATCCTCAGCCTGGTCTACCGGCTGCGCCCCGATCAGTGCCGGCTGATCATGGTCGATCCGAAGATGCTCGAACTCTCCGTCTATGACGGCATTCCCCATCTGCTCACGCCTGTCGTGACCGATCCGAAGAAGGCGGTGGTCGCGCTGAAATGGGCCGTGCGCGAGATGGAAGAGCGCTACAAGAACATGGCCAAGCTCGGTGTGCGCAACATCGACGGCTACAACACGCGCCTCGGCGAGTTGAAGGCCAAGGGCGAGGAGCCGACGCGCACGGTACACACCGGCTTCGACAAGGAGACCGGCAAGGCGATCTACGAGGAAGAGAAGCTCTCGCTCGACCCGCTGCCCTACATCGTCATCATCGTCGACGAAATGGCCGACCTGATGATGGTCGCGGGCAAGGACATCGAAGGCGCGGTGCAGCGCCTCGCACAGATGGCGCGCGCCGCCGGCCTGCATGTGATCCTGGCGACGCAGCGGCCGTCGGTCGACGTCATCACCGGCACCATCAAGGCCAACTTCCCGACCCGCATCGCCTTCCAGGTGACGTCGAAGATCGACAGCCGCACCATTCTCGGCGAGATGGGCGCCGAGCAGCTGCTCGGCCAGGGCGACATGCTGTACATGGCGGGCGGCGGCCGCATCAGCCGTGTGCACGGACCGTTCGCGTCCGACGAGGAAGTCGAGAAGGTGGTGCGTCACCTCAAGACGCAGGGCCAGCCGGAATACCTCGAAGCGGTTACCGCCGAAGAGCCGACCGAGGACGAGGACGGGGCGGTGTTCGACGCCACCGGCATGGGCGCGGACGGCGGCGGCGACCTGTTCGCGCAGGCCGTTGCGATCGTCAAACGAGACCGCAAGGCCTCGACCAGCTACATTCAGCGCCGCCTGCAGATCGGCTATAATCGCGCCGCATCGCTGATGGAGCGCATGGAACTGGAAGGCATCGTCGGACCCGCTAACCACGCCGGAAAGCGCGAGATTCTGGTCGAGGAAGAAGACAGCCATATGTGAGGCAGCTGCCTCTGAACGAAATTTCACGTAGAATCGATATCTGCTTTTGCCCGAAATCACGCTAAAAGACGCCCAGCCACACAGGACGACGCGTTGATCAGACATCCGGACACTCGATTCGCTGCCAGCATTGCCGCGCGAAGCGCGCGCATGGCCGGCGTGCTTCTCGTCACCGCCGCGATGGTGACCACTGCGTCGCTCGCGCAGAACGTCCCCGTGCCAAAACCCGCGCCGAAGGGCCGCGATGGCGGGGCATCCGCTGGCGGCCCCGCGGTCACCGGTGCGACCCAGCAGCCGCCGAATCCGGTAATCCCGGATCCGCGCCGCAATGTGCCGAGCAGCATCTTCCAGACCTTCGACGACAAGCAGAAGGCGCAGGCGGCCAAGGTCAGCGCCTATCTGTCCTCGCTCCAGACGCTGGTCGGGAATTTCGTCCAGGTCGGTCCCGACGGCAGCAAGACGCAGGGCGACTTCTACATCCAGAAGCCCGGCAAGGTGCGCTTCGAATATGACGCGCCGAGCCCGATCGACATCGTCGCCGACGGCTCCTCGCTGGTGGTGCGCGACCGCAAGCTGGCGACCCAGGACGTCTATCCGCTGTCGCAGACGCCGCTGCGCTTCCTGTTGTCCGACCGCATCGACCTGATGAAGGACACCAATGTCGTCAACGTCACGGCCGACGACCTCTTCGTCAGCGTGACCATCGAGGAGAAGCAGGCGCTGGTCGGCACCAGCCGCTTGCTGCTGATGTTCGGCGCCAAGGACGGCCAGCTCAAGCAATGGACCGTCACCGACCCGCAGGGCTACGACACCACGATCGCGGTCTACAATCTGGATTCGAGCAAGAAGCTCGATCCCGGCATGTTCAAGATCGATTTCACCAATTACGGCCCGGCGCCGGGATAAGCGCTCCGCTGCCGTAGGGTGGGCAAAGGCGCGCTTGCGCCGTGCCCACCATCTCGTCCTCGTGGAGGCAATGTGGGCACGCTTCGCTTTGCCCATCCTACGAGGGCTTGCTGTGGACAAGCATTTTGCCCACGCCAATCCATGCTAAGACGCAACCCTCATGCGTCTTTCCCTGACAACCTGGAACATCAATTCGGTGCGGCTGCGCATCGACCTGGTCGCGAAATTCCTCAAGAGCGCGCGGCCGGACGTGCTGTGTCTCCAGGAAACCAAGTGCATCGACGATGCCTTTCCGCTGAAGCGCTTCAAGCGGCTCGGCTATGAGCATGTCGCGCTGAACGGGCAGAAAGGCTATCACGGCGTTGCCATCGTCTCGAAGATTCCGTTCGAATCGAAAGACATCCGCACCTTCTGCGACAAGGTGGATTCGCGCCATGTCTCGGTGTCGTTCGGTGAGAAGGCCAACATCGCAAAGCCGCTGGTGCTGCATAATTTCTACGTGCCCGCCGGCGGCGACGTTCCCGATCCCGCGCTGAACGAGAAGTTCGACCACAAGCTCCGCTTCCTCGACGAGATGACGGCGTGCGAGCCGCTGCATCCACGCGGCGAGGACCGTCACATCCTCGTCGGCGATCTCAACGTCGCCCCGCACGAGAACGACGTGTGGTCGCACAAGCAGCTGTTGAAGGTGGTCTCGCACACGCCTGTCGAAACCGAGAAGCTGAAGGCTGCGCTTGCCGCCGGCGAATGGATCGACGTCGCGCGCGACCGCATCCCGATGTCGGAAAAAGTCTATACGTGGTGGAGCTACCGCTCCGCCGACTGGACCGTCGGCGACCGCGGCCGCCGGCTCGATCACATCTGGGTCTCGCGCGCGCTGAAGGATGCGGTCAGCGATTTCAAGATCCTGCGTGATGCGCGCAGTTGGGAACGGCCGTCGGACCACGTGCCGGTGACCGTGACGCTGGAGGTTTAAACCCCTGCCGTCATTCCGGGGCGCGACAAAGTCGCAGGCGATGGTGCGCAATTGCGCACCTGAGAATCCACTCATCCACCGTCGCTGACGCTCAATGGATTCCGGGCTCGCGCTACGCGCGCCCCGGAATGACGGGTGGAGAGACCGACCTCACGACGTCAGCTTCGCGCCCGCCATCAGGATATCGCTGGCAATCTGGCTCGAGCGCACCGCGAATTCATCCCGCAAGCGGACCGCGGCAGCGGGATCGCTTTCGAGCACGCGCTGGAAAAGGCTGCGCGCGACACGGATGACGGAGGCGTGCTCCAGCGCGACCGCGCTCGACGGCCGCTTCATCGGCACCACCAGCGCGAGCTCGCCGATCAGCGCGCCGGGGCCTGCGATCATCTCGGCACCGGCGCCGTCGTCGACCCGGAAGGCGCCGCGCTGGACCACGAAGCCGGCATCGGCCTCGTCGCCGAGATTGAACAGGACGTCGCCGCGGACGAAGTTGCGCTGCTCGGAGCCGATCGCCAGCATGCGCAACGAGGCGTCTCCCAACAGGCGCAAGGTCGGGACACGCTCGAGAAGCGCTACGTCGTCGTCGATTGACATTCAGGTCCGAGGCTCAAGGGCACGATATCTAAAACGATTCGCGCGCCCCCGAAGCGTATCACGGCACCAGTTTGTAGCCACCGGCTTCCGTGACCAGGATCTCCGGGTTCGCGGCGTCCTTCTCGATCTTCTGGCGCAGACGGTAGATGTGGGTTTCCAGCGTGTGCGTAGTGACGCCGGAATTGTAGCCCCAGACCTCCTGGAGCAGGGTCTCGCGCGAGACCGGCATCTGGCCTGCCCGGTAGAGGAAGCGGAGGATGGCGGTTTCCTTTTCCGTCAGCCGCACCTTGCGGGCATTGGCCGCGGTCAGCATTTTCGAGCCGGGACGGAAGGAGTAGGGGCCGACCGAGAACACCGCGTCCTCGCTGGCCTCGTGCTGCCGAAGCTGGGCACGGATACGGGCCAGCAGCACGGCGAAACGGAAGGGCTTTGCGACGTAGTCGTTGGCGCCGGATTCCAGCCCCAAAATCGTATCGGAATCGGTGTCATGCCCGGTCAGCATGATGATTGGGGCCTTGAAGCCGCCCTTGCGCAAGGAGCGGACCACCTCGCGGCCGTCGGTGTCGGGCAGGCCGACATCCATCAGGACCAGATCGGGGGAATTGGCCTTTGCGGCGCTTGCACCCTTGGCGCCGGTATCGACGGCGGAGGCTTCGAATTCTTCGTGCAGCGATAATTGCTCCACCAACGTATCGCGCAGATCGGTATCGTCATCCACGATCAGGATCTTGCGGGCATTGGCCATAGGGGGTCATCCTTTTGGAGTCCGGCTCAGCGCGCATACATGCTGCACCCAGCCGCGAGGGAAAGTTAGGGGTCGCCGTTATTATTGTTGTTCGTGTTGAAGTAGTGGGCTGTTGCCGATTCTCAAGCCAGAACCACTCTAACGCAGAATAGCAGGGCGATTTGATGAATGTCCTGTAATGAATTCGACATTGCACGGTCACATGAAAAACAAAGCTATATCAGCTAGTTACACCCGAAATCGGAGCGCCGGACCGCTGCCTGCGATCCGCGTTAGGCCTGCCGCCGGGAATCCACGCCGGGGCTGGTTGACCGCCGGCGCGCTGACAATTCCGGTGGCGCTGGGGCGGGGCGGCATTCTCGCCAACAAGCGCGAGGGCGACGGCGGCACCCCCAGGGGCAGTTTCCGTCCCAGGCAATTGTGGTGGCGCGCCGACCGGCACAGCCGTCCCAAGACCTTCCTTCCGGCCAGGACCATCACCGGCGCGGACGCCTGGTGCGAAGATCCTGTCGATCGCCATTACAACCAGTGGATCCGGCGCGGGCAGGGCGAGGGCGGCGACCGTCTCAAGCGAGACGACCATCTCTACGACTTCATCATCGAGATCGACCACAACACAAGGCCGCGCATCGCCGGCCGCGGCAGCGCCGTCTTCCTCCACCTGGCGCGCGACAATTTCGGGCCGACAGCAGGCTGCGTCTCCATGACCAAGGCGGCGATGCTGCAATTGCTGCGACGGCTCGGACCCAAAACAAAAATCATCATCGGGTGAGGGCACATGCTCGGCAAGGATCACATCGCCACAGCTTCCAACGTCCTGGTCAAGCATTGGCGCGACGGCACCAAGCTCGGCGCGCTGGAGACGAGTTTGCGGCCGCAGAGCCGCGCTGACGGCTATGCCATCCAGGCCGCGCTCGAAACGCAGTCGCTCGGAAAACTTTTCGGCTGGAAGATCGCAGCAACCAGCGAGGCCGGCCAGAAGCACATCAACGTCGCGGGGCCGCTGGCCGGTCGTATCATGAGCGACACGGTGATCGCCGACGGCGGCACCGCGTCGATGAAGGGTAACGAGATGCGCGTCGGCGAACCTGAATTCGCCTTTCGCATGGGACACGACCTGCCGCCACGTGCCGCGTCCTACAGCGTCGACGAGGTGCTTGCGGCCGTCGAGAGCTTGCATCCTGCGATCGAGATTCCCGATTCGCGCTTTGCCGATTTCGCCAGCGCCGGCGAAGCGCAGCTCATCGCCGACAATGCCTGCGCGCATCTGTTCGTGCTGGGCGCGGCGACATCGGCGAACTGGCGCGCGATCGATCTCGTCGACGAGCGGCCGCAGATCACGCTGCGCGGCCAGCACTACACCGGCCACGGCAAGAACGTGCTCGGCGACCCCCGCGTTGCGCTCGCCTGGCTCGCCAATGAGCTGCGCGGGCTCGGCATCACCTTGCGGGCAGGGGAGGTGGTGACCACAGGCACCTGCCATCCGCCGCTGCCGATCCAGGCCGGCGATTATTTTGCGGTGGATTTTGGTGTGCTGGGGAAGGTGTCGGTGGGGTTTGCGTAGGTAGCACACCCACTGTCGTCCCTGCGAAAGCAGGGACCCATAACCCCAGGGAGGGGCGTGGCGCGAGTTGGCAACCACGAGTCTTCGCCAAACTGCTCCCTGTGGTTATGGGTCCCGGATCTGCGCTCCGCTTCGCTGCGCTTGTCCGGGACGACAAAGACTACCTGTGCCCGAAGATCGCGCTCCCCACCCGCACATGGGTGGCGCCCAGCATGATGGCTGTCGCAAAATCCGCGCTCATGCCCATCGACAGGTTCTTCAATCCATTTCGCGCGGCGATCTTCGCGGTCAGCGCAAAATGCGCCGCCGGCGGCTCGTCCACCGGCGGGATGCACATCAGGCCGGAGATCGTCAGCCCATAGGTGTCGCGGCAGCTCGCGAGGAAGGCGTCGGCCTCGCCGGGGGCGATGCCCGCCTTCTTCGGCTCCTCGCCGGTGTTGATCTGGACGAACAGCTGCGGGTGCTTTATCTGGGATTCGATTTCCTTGGCTAACGCTTGGCAAATGCTCGGGCGGTCAACCGAATGGATGGCGTCGAACAGCGCAACGGCCTCTTTCGCCTTGTTAGATTGCAGCGGCCCGATCAGGTGCAGCGCGATATCGAGGTAAACAGACGTTAACGCCGGCCACTTGCCCTTGGCCTCCTGCACGCGATTCTCGCCAAATACGCGCTGTCCGGCGTCGATGACCGGTGTAATTGCATCCGCGGCGAACGTCTTCGACACCGCGATCAGCGTCACCGAGGCGCGATCGCGCTGCGCATCCTTGCAGGCGCGTGCAATCTCGGCTTCGACCGCGGCGAGCGCGCTTGGTGAATCGCCGGTTACCGGCGCGTCGTTGTGTTCTGTCATGACGTCGATTGACCGTGAACGTACGGGAGGTAAGTCCAATTTTACCGAGTTCAAGAAAGAGTTTTTGAACCCTTCGCTTTACCTTGCCCGCGGGGTGGGCAGCGAAGATGGCAAACGTCAGTTTCAACCGCAAACGAGCGAAACTCAAGCAGGTTCTCGGGATCCGGGCGCGGCTCGCCTTGCTCGCGGTGATTCTGGTGACGCCCTTGATGTTCGAGCGCATCCGCTCGCTCGAAGACACGCGCGCCAAGCAGATCGCGCAGGCTGCGGCCGAATTCACCACCATTGCCAGGCACAGCGCCGATGCGCAGCGCGAGGTGATCTCGTCGGTCGAGACCATCCTGAAATCGGAAGCCTTCATCCGCGCCTCCGCCGGCGGCATCAGCAAGAGCTGCGACGTGCTGCGCGCGAGCCTACCGTCGAACCTTCCCTGGATCCGCACGCTCTTGATCGCCGGCCAGGACGGCCGCATCCAGTGCGCCACCAACAACATGTATGTCGGCCTCGACCTCAGTGACCGGCCCTACTTCCAGCAGGCGCAGGAAACCGGCCGCTTCGTGCTGAGCGACTTCATCCTGTCGCGGCCGGTGCCATCGCCGACCGTGATGGCCGTCTATCCGGTGTCCGCCTTCAGCGGCGTCACGGATGCCGTCGTGCTCGCCACCGTCAACCTCGACTGGATGTCGAAGGTCATGAGCAATCTCGGCGGCCGCGCCGGCATCACCGCGGTGCTGGTCGATAGCGCCGGCACGGTGCTGGCCGCGCCCGCCGACCAGCATAGCGCGGTCGGCCGCCCCCTCGACAACATGCCGCTGATGTCGGCGATCGCCGACAAGGCATTGCGGTCGGACCAGGACGAAGGCTCGCTGTCCTTTCTCGCCGCCGACGGCTCGCGCCGCGCGGTCAGCTACATCCGCATTGCCGGCACCAATGCCCGCCTGATCGCCAGCATCGACGAGGACAAGGTGTCCGCGGCGGTCAGCCGCGACATCCGCACCGCCTATCTTCAGCTCGCTTTCGTCGTGGTGTTCGTCCTACTCGGCGCGCTGATCGCGGCCGAGAAGCTGGTGATCAAGCCGATCGAGATGCTGGCCGACATGGCCAAGCGCCTCGGCGAAGGCGACCTCTCGGCGCGCGCCGCGCGCAACCGATTGCCCGCCGAGTTCGTGCCGCTGGCCCGCGCCTTCAACGCGATGGCGGCGCAGCTCAGCCAGCGCGAGCGCGAGCTGATCGCGAGCAACGACCGCCTGACCGTGATGGCCTCGATCGACATGCTGTCGGGCCTCGCCAACCGCCGCGGCTTTCAGAGCCGGCTCGATTTCGAATGGATGCGCGCGCAGCAATATGGCAGCGAGCTCGCGCTGCTGATGATCGACGTCGACCACTTCAAGCTCTTCAACGACACCTATGGCCATCTCGAAGGGGATTCCTGCCTGACCAGGCTCGGCGAATCGCTGTCCGGCATCGCCGCTGATACGATGGGATTTGCAGCCCGCTATGGTGGCGAGGAGTTCTGCCTGCTGTTGCCGAACACCGACGTGAACCGCGCCGTCGAGATCGGCGAGCAGGTGCGCGCGGCCGTGCTGAAGCTGTGCCTGCCGCACATCACCTCCAGCCACATGATCGTCACCGTCTCGATCGGCGTTGCCGCGACCAAGCCGAACGAGGCCTTGCGTCCCGGCGATCTCATCGAAGCCGCCGATGCCGCGCTCTACGCCGCAAAACACCGCGGCCGCAACAACGTCGTCGAGCACGGCGTGCAGGTGATCGACGCCGGCGGCGCACAGATGATGATAGCCGCCAGCGCCTAGCCGGCAGCGCCGGCGCGATCGAGCTCGATCTCCGTCACCACGCGATTGCGGCCGCCGCCCTTGGCGAGATAGAGCGCGCGGTCGCAGCGCTCGATCAGATCAGTGATCGCTTCGCCGGCCCGGTACTGCGCAACGCCAATCGACACGCTGATGCCGGGCAGGGTCTCGCCGGTCGAGCGGCGCGTGATCGTGCATTCGGCGATCGCGCGCCTGATGCGCTCGGCGAGCTCGGCACAGGTGGCGAGGTCGGCGTCCGGCAGCACCGCGATCAGCTCCTCGCCGCCATAGCGCGCCGGCAGATCCTGCGGGCGGACCTTTTCGCGCAACACTTTTGCCATCAGCCGCAGCACCTGGTCGCCGACGCCGTGACCAAAATTGTCGTTGAAGGTCTTGAAGTGATCGATGTCGAGCAGGAGCACGCTGAGCGGCTCACCCCAATCCGCGGTCGCCTGCGCCTTGCGCAGGAATTCGTCGAGCGCGTGGCGGTTGGCGAGCCCCGTCAGCGTGTCGGTCCGGGCGCGCTCCTCGGACCGCGACAGCGAATCGCGGATCACGTCGAGCTCGCGGGTCTTTTCGGCAAAGCCGGCCTCGAGCCGCGTCGCCCTGGTCGCGGCCCGCGCCAGCTCGTTCATGAGCTGGGCGACCAGCACCTTCGGATCGACGCCGGCCTTGCCCTGGTCCGCAACTTCGCTGATCGCCTGCATCTGGGAATGATTATCGGCGATCGCGGTCGTCAGAAACTCCCTCGCCGTACCCATCAGCGTATGCAGCCGCTCGGACGTGTCGGCGACGACGGCGCTCACCTGTGGCGCGACATAGGTCTCGAACAGATCCAGATTGGTCCTGCTGTCGAAAGGCCGGTTGTGGTCGATCAGGAGATCGATGGCGTTGCGCAGATCGTCATGGCTGCCCGCGAAATATTGGAACCAGACGGCAAAATTGATCGGCGTCGGCGGAATCTGCTGTTCGGCCATGGCCCGCATCGCCCGTCCGGCGATGGACGCGGCATAGTCGTAATCGGGATCGTCGAAGCTGGAATCCATCGCGGCATCTGGGCCTTAGCAGGCCGCAACCTCGCACCGAGCCCTTAATCACCCCCCAACGAGGGCTCAGTACTTATGCGGATGCCGCTGGCCAAAGTTCCAAATCGCGGCAACCCATTGACCCCCTGAGGACTTCTATGGCCTAGTCCGCCGTCTTTAGACGGCCGAATCCAAGAAAACCAACGATTCCATGACCTCCGAACGCTACAACGCCCGCGACGCCGAACCGCGCTGGCAACGCCAATGGGACGAACAAGCGATCTTCGTCTCGAAGAACGACGATTCGCGGCCGAAATACTACGTCCTCGAGATGTTCCCCTACCCGTCCGGACGCATCCATATCGGTCATGTCCGCAACTACACGCTCGGCGACGTGCTGGCCCGCTTCATGCGCGCCAGGGGCTACAACGTGCTGCACCCGATGGGCTGGGACGCGTTCGGCCTGCCGGCCGAGAACGCCGCCATCGAACGCAAGGTCGCGCCGAAGTCCTGGACCTACGACAACATCGCCGCGATGAAGAAGCAGCTCCGCTCGATCGGGCTGTCGCTGGACTGGTCACGCGAATTCGCGACCTGCGACCCCAGCTACTACAAGCATCAGCAGAAGATGTTCTTGGACATGCTCGCCGCGGGCCTCGCCGAGCGCGAGAAGCGCAAGCTCAACTGGGATCCGGTCGACATGACCGTGCTCGCCAACGAGCAGGTGATCGACGGCCGCGGCTGGCGCTCGGGCGCAATTGTCGAGCAGCGCGAGATGAGCCAGTGGGTCTTCAAGATCACGAAGTACTCGCAGGAGCTTCTGTCCGCGCTGGACGGGCTCGACCGCTGGCCCGACAAGGTGCGGCTGATGCAGCGCAACTGGATCGGCCGCTCCGAGGGCCTCTTGATCCGCTTCGCGCTGGATCAGGCGACGACACCTGCCGGCGAGAGCGAGCTGAAGATTTTCACGACGCGCCCCGACACGCTGTTCGGCGCGAAATTCATGGCGATCTCGTCGGATCATCCGCTGGCGCAGGCCGCTGCCGCGAAGAACCCGAAGCTTGCGGAATTCATCTCCGACATCAAGAAGATCGGCACCGCGCAATCGATCATCGACACCGCGGAGAAGCAGGGTTTTGACACCGGCATCCGCGCGGTGCACCCGTTCGATCCCTCCTGGAAGCTGCCGGTCTATGTCGCGAATTTCGTGCTGATGGAGTACGGCACCGGCGCGATCTTCGGCTGCCCGGCGCACGACCAGCGCGACCTCGACTTCGTCAACAAATACAATCTCGGCAACACGCCGGTCGTTTGCCCCGAAGGCCAGGACCCGAAATCATTCGTCATCACCGACACCGCCTATGACGGTGACGGCCGCATGATCAATTCGCGCTTCCTCGACGGCATGACCATCGATCAGGCCAAGGAAGAGGTGGCGAAGCGTCTGGAGAGCGAGCTGCGCGGCAATGCGCCGGTAGGCGAGCGCCAGGTCAATTTCCGCCTGCGCGACTGGGGCATTTCGCGCCAGCGCTATTGGGGCTGCCCGATTCCCGTCATCCATTGCCCGAAATGCGATGTGGTGCCGGTGCCGGACGACCAGTTGCCGGTGGTGCTGCCGGAGGATGTGAGCTTCGACAAGCCGGGCAACGCGCTCGACCATCATCCGACCTGGAAGCACGTCACCTGCCCGAAATGCGGCGGCAAGGCGCAACGCGAAACCGACACCATGGACACCTTCGTGGATTCGTCCTGGTACTTTGCGCGCTTCACGGATCCCTGGAACGAGAACGCGCCGACGACGCCTGCGGTCGCCAACCGGATGCTGCCGGTCGACCAGTATATCGGCGGCGTCGAGCACGCGATCCTGCATCTGCTCTACAGCCGCTTCTTCACCCGCGCGATGAAGGCGACCGGCCACATCGCGCTGGACGAGCCGTTCGCCGGCATGTTCACGCAGGGCATGGTGGTGCACGAGACCTACCAGACGGCCGACGGCACCTACGTGCAGCCGGCCGAGGTGAAGATCGAGGTCGGCGCTAATGGCAGGCGCGCGACGCTGCTGGCATCAGGCGACGACATCACGATCGGCCCGATCGAGAAGATGTCGAAGTCGAAGAAGAACACGGTCGATCCGGACGACATCATCGAAACCTACGGCGCCGACGTCGCCCGCTGGTTCATGCTGTCGGACTCCCCGCCCGACCGCGACGTGATCTGGAGCGACGAGCGCGTCCAGGGCGCCTCGCGCTTCGTGCAGCGGCTGTGGCGGCTGGTGAACGACTCCGTGGATCTCGGCAAGGCCGCGCCGGCGGATCGGCCCGCCTCCTTCGGCCCTGACGCGACCGCCTTGCGCAAGGCGGCCCATGGTGCGCTGGACAAGATCACCACCGGCATCGAACGGCTGCACTTCAACGTATGCCTCGCCCATATCCGCGAGTTCACGAATGCGTTTTCGGAGGTGCTGCAGCGTCCCGGCCAGCCGGCCCCTGATTTGGCCTGGGCGATCCGGGAGGCGAGCCAGATCCTGGTCCAGCTGTTCTCCCCGATGATGCCGCACCTGGCCGAGGAGTGCTGGCAGGTCCTGGGTCACTCCAGGCTGGTTTCAGAGGCCAATTGGCCGCAAATCGAACGCGATTTGCTGGTTGAAGACAGCGTGACCCTGGTGGTCCAGGTCAACGGCAAGAAGCGGGGCGAGGTCACAGTTGCAACAGCGGCCCAGAATCCGGAAATCGAGGCTGCCGTTTTGGCCCTCGATGCGGTAAAGCTGGCCCTGGACGGCAAGCCCGTCCGCAAGGTGATCATCGTCCCCAAGAGGATCGTGAATGTTGTCGGCTAGGATCCGTATCGCAGCCCGCTTGGTGGCGGTTGCCGCTCTGGCGGCGCTGACGGCCGGCTGCTTCCAGCCGATGTATGCCGAGCGTACCGACGGCACCCCCGGCCTGCGCGAAAAGCTGATGGGGGTCGAGCTTCCGCCGATCGCCAAGCCGAACGCCTCCCGCGAGGCCCGTGTCGGGGTCGAGGTCCGCAACGCCCTGGCCTTCAAGCTCTACGGCACCGCCACCGGCATGCCGCCGACCCACCGCCTCGACATCCGCTTCACTTCCAGCAAGTCGTCGCTGCTGGTCGATCCCAATACGGCCCTGCCGACCAGCGAAAACTACGGGATCGACGCCCAGTACAACCTGATCGAAGTCGCCACCGGCAAGTCGGTGATGACCGGCACCACGTTCTCGCGCGTGTCCTACGACATGCCGGGCTCTTATCAGCGCTTCGCCCGCAACCGCGCCGTGCGCGACGCCGAGGATCGCGCCGCCAACGAGATCGCCGAGAACATCACGACCCGGCTGGCCGCGTTCTTCACCGCGGGTACGTAAAACCCTTCCGTCATTCCGGGGCACGCGAAGCGTGAACCCGGAATCTCGATCCCCAACCTCTGGATTCCGGGCTCGCGCGTCGCGCGCCCCGGAATGACGCCGTTGAGGCAACATGGTCGCGCTGCGCGGAAAAGAGATCGATGCCTTCCTCGCCCGTCCCGATGCGGGCCGTCCGATCATCCTGCTCTATGGACCTGACGCCGGCCTCGTGCGCGAGCGCGCCGATGCGCTGATCGCCTCGGCGGTCGATGATCCCAACGATCCCTTCTCGCTGGTCAAGCTCGACGGCGACGAGCTCTCCGCCGAGCCGTCGCGCCTGGTCGATGAAGCCATGACCGTGCCGCTGTTCGGCGGCCGCCGCGCCATCCGCATCCGCGCCGGCTCGCGCAGCTTTGCCAGCGGCGTCGACACGCTTGCGGACATGAGCGTGAAGGATTGCCGCATCGTGATCGAGGCCGGCGAGCTGCGCCCCGAGTCGCCGCTGCGCAAGGCCTGCGAGAAGGCCAAGACCGCGGTGGCGATCGGCTGCTATCCCGACACCGAGCGCGACCTCGCAAAACTGATGGAAGACGAGCTCCGCATCGCCAATCTGCGCATCACGCAGGATGCCCGCGCCGCGCTGATGTCCTTCCTCGGTGGCGACCGCCAGGCCTCGCGCAACGAGCTGCGCAAGCTCACGCTCTATGCTCATGGCAAGGGCGAGATCACGCTGGATGATGTGATGTCCGTGGTCGCCGATGCGTCCGAACTGAAGCTCGATCCGATAGTCGACGGCGCCTTCGCCGGCCGGCCCGATATCGTCGAGACCGAATTCGCAAAAGCCATGATCGCCGGCACCTATCCCGGCGTAATCATCTCGGCCGCGCAGCGCCAGGCGGCGTGGCTGCACAAATCCGCGCTCGCGATCGCCGACGGACAGCCTGCCTCCGCGGTGCTCGACGGCGGCTATCCGCGGCTGCATTTTTCGCGCAAGCCCATGGTCGAAACGGCACTGCGCAATTTCAGCGTGGCGCGGCTTACCGCCGTGATCGAGCAACTCGCGACCGCCGCGCTCGACACCCGCAAGCAATCGACCCTCGCCGCCGCCATCGCCCAGCGCACACTGATGGCGATTGCCGCGAACGCGAAGCGGCGGGGCTGAGATCTCCACTCTTACTGCCGTCATTGCGAGCGAAGCGAAGCAATCCAGAGTCCCTCCGCGGGGAGATTCTGGATTGCTTCGTTGCGCTCGCAATGACGATGTGGAAACCGATGCGCCGCAATAACGCAGCGAAACGTCAGATCCGTCATCCTGAGGTGCGAGCCGCGTGGCGCAACGCGGCGCGCGGAGAGCCTCGAAGGATGAACGGCCCCGATGCAGCCGGGCCGTCGCCCTTCGAGGGACGCTGAAGAAGCGGCCACCTCAGGGGGACGGTGATAGAGAGTGGGTACGTCTACAGCACGCCCTTGGCGAGCCGCTTCATCACCTCGTCGAGCTGATCGAGGTTGCGGTAGTTGACCTGGACCGAGCCGCCGGGGTCGCGATGGTTGACGGTGACCTTGAGACCGAGCGCGTCACTGACGCGCTTCTCCAGATCGATGGTGTCGGGGTCCTTTTCCTTGCCACCGGTCGAGCGCGCCTTCTGCGGCTTGCGCTCGGGCACGCCCTCTTCATGCGCGAGCGCCTCGGCCTGGCGGACGTTGAGACCTTCCTCGACGATGCGCTTGGCGGCCGCAAGCGGATCGGGCACACCGATCAGCGCGCGGGCATGGCCGGCGGTCAGATCGCCGCTGGTGATCAGGGCCTGCACCTCGGTCGGCAGTTTTGTCAGCCGCATCATGTTGGCGATGTGGCTGCGGCTCTTGCCGACGACCTTTGCGATGTCGTCCTGGCTGCGCTTGAACTCGTTGGCGAGCGCGTGATAGCCGAGCGCCTCTTCCATCGGGTTGAGATCTTCGCGCTGCACGTTCTCGACGATCGCGAACTCCAGCGCATCGCTGTCGCTGATGTCGACCGGCACGATCGGCACTTCATGCAGGCCCGCCATCTGCGAAGCGCGCCAGCGCCGCTCGCCGGCGATGATCTCGTAGCGGTCCTGAGCGCCCTTCACCGGCCGCACCACGATCGGCTGGATCACGCCGTGCTGCTTGATGGACTCGGAGAGCTCCTTCAACTCGGTGTCCGAAAAGGTGCGGCGCGGGTTGCGCGGATTGGCCTTGAGGAATTCGATCGGTACCTTGCGCTGCGTGCGCGGACGGTCGACGTGCTGAGCCTCGCCGCCGACATCACCGATCAGACTCGCAAGACCCCGGCCCAATCGCGAACGCGCTTCGTCGGCCATTGCCAACTCCCTTGGATTCACGGTGCAGCACTCCAGAACTGAATTTCGAATCGTAGGGTGGGCAAAGCGAAGCGTGCCCACCGGTTGGTCATGTGCGGAAGATGGTGGGCACGGCGAAGACGCCTTTGCCCACCCTACGGCACCGTCAATGTGTGACGCGCAGCTCGCGCTCGCGCTGGATCACCTCGGTGGCGAGCCGCAAGTAAGCTTCGCTGCCGACGCATTTGAGATCGTAGACCAGCACCGGCTTGCCGTAGGACGGCGCCTCGGAGATGCGCACGTTGCGCGGGATCATGGTCTTGTAGACCTTCTCGCCCATGAACTGGCGGACGTCGGCGACGACCTGGTTCGAGAGGTTGTTGCGCGAGTCGAACATGGTCAGCACGATGCCGTGGATCGACAGGCTCGGGTTGAGCGTCGAGCGCACCTGCTCCACCGTCTGCAGCAATTGCGACAGACCTTCGAGCGCGAAGAACTCGCACTGCAGCGGCACCAGGATCGCGTCGGATGCCGCCATCGCGTTGACCGTGAGCAGGTTGAGCGAGGGCGGACAGTCGATCAGCACATAGGTGTAGTCGGCGTCCGGCGAGACATTGTTGTTGAGCGCGCCGATCGCGTCGCGCAGCTTGAAGGCGCGGCCGGGCGTGGTGCCGAGCTCGAGTTCGAGGCCGGAGAGATCCATGGTCGAGGGCGCGATGTGCAGCCGCGGCACCGCGGTCGAGACCACCGCTTCACGCAAGCTCGCTTCGCCGATCAGCACGTCATAGGTCGAGCAGCTTCGGTTGCGGCGGTCGATGCCGAGGCCGGTGGAGGCGTTGCCCTGCGGATCGAGATCGACGATCAGGACACGCTCGCCAATCGCGGCGAGTGCCGTGCCGAGATTGATCGCTGTGGTTGTTTTTCCCACACCGCCCTTCTGATTCGCCAGCGCCAGGATGCGCGGGTGGCCCTGCGGGACTTCTGCGGTCTGTTCTTGCTGCGGCTCGTCAATCACGGTCATCGCAAATTCCCCACTCAACCCCTGAACGTTTCACCCGCGCCGTTCAACTGAAGTCAGCTCGACGATCCAGCCGTCCCCAGTCCGGCTTTGGTAGAGTCGCGGCTCAATATTCCAATATTTAGCGGCTTCGGTCAATTCAGCCTCTACATCTTGACCCTTGAGAAATAGCGCCTTTGCGCCCTGGCGCATCAGCGGCTCCGCAAAGCCGATGAGTTGATGTAGCGGAGCCAGCGCACGCGCGGTGACGCAATCGACGGGGCCAGTGATTCTATCCACATTATCCCCGATCTCAGCGAGATGTACGACCCCCGGAGATGCGGTGACGCGAATTGCTTCACGCAAAAACGCGGCCTTCTTGGCGATTCGCTCGACGAGATGGACGCTCGTACCCGGCGTCCCCGCCATGGTGCAGGCGAGCACCACGCCGGGAAAGCCGCCGCCGCTGCCGAGATCGGCCCAGCGCCTTGCGGTCGGCGCCAGATCGACCAGTTGAAGCGAATCGGCGATGTGCCGCGTCCAGACGTTCGGTAGGGTCGAGGGCGCGACCAGATTGGTCTTGGCCTGCCATTCGCGCAGCAGCGCGATGTAGCGATCGAGCCGGTCCTCGGTTTCACGTGAAACGGAAGCGAGCTTCAGCGCGGCAATCTTGTCGGCGGCGATGACGGCGTCGAGCGATTGATCGTTCGCGCTGGCCTTGTCGATCTTCGGTTTGGCCTGCGCCGAGTCGGATCGGCGAGCGGCGCCCTCACCCGCTCCGGGTCGTCGGGATAGCGGTCTGTCCCCGCCCGGTCCGCGCTGTTTCACGTGAAACGCCTATACGATTGGCTTATGCGATTGCCTTGGAGGTTTTCCGCGCTTCGCGGCGGAGATAGGCCGCGAGGATGCCGAGCGCCGCCGGCGTCATGCCGTCGATCCGGCCGGCCTGGCCGACCGTGAACGGGCGGGCTTTCTCCAGCTTGGCGCGGACCTCATTGGAGAGACCCGGGACCAGCTTGTAGTCGACATCCGAGAGCACCATGCCCTCGTCCCGCCGGAAGGCCTCGACGTCGGCGCTCTGGCGCTCGAGGTAGACGTCATACTTGGCGTCGATCTCAAGATGGGTGGCGATGACGGGATCGATCGCGGACAGCTCGGGCCAGATCGATCGGACCTGGCTCCAGCCGATCTCCGGATAGGCCATCAGCTCGAAGGCCGAACGGCGCTGGCCGTCCCGGTTTAGGGACAGTCCATGCTTGATCGCCTCGTTCGGAGTGATCGTGAGCGACTTCGAGAGGGTCCGGGCGGCGTTCAGAGCGTCCATCTTGGCGCGGTGATGCTGGGTCCGGGCACTCCCGACGCAGCCGAGAGCGATCCCCTTTTCGGTCAGGCGCTGGTCGGCATTGTCAGCCCGCAGCGTCAACCGGTATTCGGCGCGCGACGTGAACATCCGATAGGGCTCGGTGATCCCGCGGGTGACGAGGTCGTCGATCATCACCCCGAGATAGCCGTCGGCGCGGTCGAACACGGTCAGCGCCGCACCACTGGCGGCGAGCGCGGCGTTCAGGCCGGCCACGATGCCCTGCCCGGCGGCTTCCTCGTATCCAGTAGTGCCGTTGATCTGCCCGGCCAGGAACAGGCCACGCAGACGCTTGGTCTGGAGGGTCGGATCGAGCTCGCGGGGATCGATATGGTCGTATTCGATGGCATAGCCCGGCCGGACCATCTTGACCCGCTCGAGGCCGGGGATGCTGGCGAGGATCGCGAGCTGGACCTCCTCCGGCAGCGAGGTCGAGATGCCGTTGGGATAAACTGTGCTGTCGTCGAGCCCTTCCGGCTCCAGGAAGATCTGGTGGCCGTCGCGGTCACCGAAGCGGACGATCTTGTCCTCGATCGAGGGGCAATAGCGCGGGCCGGAGCTCTTGATCTGGCCGGAGTACATCGGGGAACGATGGACGTTCGCCCGGATCACCTCATGGGTCGCGGCCGTGGTCCGGGTGATGCCGCACTGGATCTGCGGGGTCGTGATCCGCTCCGTCATCACCGAGAACGGCTCCGGCGGCTCATCTCCCGGCTGCATCTCGACCGCAGACCAGTCGATCGTGGTGCCGTCCAGGCGCGGCGGGGTGCCGGTCTTGAGCCGTCCCAGGGTGAAGCCGGCGCGTTCAAAGGAGGTCGAAAGACCCATCGCAGGGGCCTCACCGACTCGACCGGCTGGCCAGTTCTTCTCACCGAGATGGATCAGACCGCGCAGGAAGGTGCCGGTCGTGACCACAACAGCCCCTGCCCGAAGCTCCCGGCCATCTGCCAGGCGCAGCCCAGTCACCCGGCCGTCGACCACGATCAGCTCGTCGGCCTCACCTTCGATGACCGAAAGACCCACGGTCTCCCGGATCGCGGCCTGCATCGCGGCGGCGTAGAGCTTCCGATCCGCCTGGGCCCGAGGACCACGCACAGCGGGACCCTTCCGGCGGTTGAGGACGCGAAACTGGATACCACCGGCGTCGCCGACGCGGCCCATCAGGCCGTCGAGCGCATCGACTTCACGGACGAGATGGCCTTTGCCGAGACCGCCAATGGCGGGATTGCAGGACATCGCGCCGACGGTGGCGAAACGGTGCGTCACCAGGGCGGTCGTTGCGCCCAGCCGTGCAGACGCAGCCGCGGCCTCACAGCCGGCGTGGCCGCCGCCAATCACGATGACGTCGAAGCTCTCTCGCTCTGTTCGCATGGGCCGACTTCTAGCTCAGAGGTGTGAAAGCCGGAAGTAGAAACTGGGTGCGCGGGTGTTTCACGTGAAACGGACGGCGGGGGCGAATGCGTTGTGGTGAAAACAACCCCATGCACAGTAGGCGGGCGCTGAGCGGACTGCTGTTTCACGTGAAACAAGCTGGTCCGACGGCGCGACAGGGTGGCGACAGAGCTAACACCGCGACACCGGGGCGCAGGCGTAGGAGAGCGAGGTTGACACTACGCCCGTCATGACGAGCGTTGCGAAGCAATCCAGAATGCCACCGCGGAAGCAGCCAGGATTGCTTCATCGCAAGAGCTCCTCGCAATGACGGAGATCGAGGCAAACTCGTCAGCCCCAGCACGCACCGTTCCCGCAGCGAAATCGATCGGCGCGTTGGAACCCATGCCCTCTCGGACGCGAACTCTAGTCGCGTTTCACGCAAAACCTGGTCGAGCCAGCCGGCGCGTTGTTTCACGTGAAACACAAGTAATGGAAGAAGCACTAGTTCTAGAATGAAGAACTAGCTCTACTTTCCAATGCAGAATTTCTGGAAAATAGCCCCGAGGACGTCCTCGACATCCACCCGGCCCAAAAGCCGTCCCAGGGCATAGGCAGCGGAACGAAGCTCTTCAGCGGCGAGCTCCTCGCCCTCTTCTACAAGCTCCAGACTCCGGCGCAAGCTATCTCGCGCCTGGCCCAGCAGCTCGCGCTGGCGCGCCCGGGTCACCAACGCGCCCTCGCTGGTACCGAAAAACTCGGCGGCGAATTTTATGAGCGCGTCGACCATGGCCGGGATGCCATCCCCCCGGCTTGCCGAAATGGCGAACTCTCCCGACGACCGGGGTTCGAACCCGAGATCAATCTTGTTGCGCACGATCCAGACCGGGCCGCCTGACTGATGATCGTCTCCGGATTTCCGAAGCGACCGCATCGCGTCCGGATCGACGACTTGCTCAGCCTCCACCAACCACAGCACGAGGTCGGCGTCTTCGGCCCGCGCCCGCGCCCGGCGGACGCCCTCCTGCTCGACCGGATCACTGGTCTCGCGAATGCCGGCGGTGTCGATGACCGTGACCGGATAGCCGTCGAGGTCGAGCTGCACCTCGATCACGTCTCGTGTCGTGCCGGCATGCGGCGAGACGATCGCGACCTCGCGGCGCGCGAGCTGGTTCATCAGCGTCGACTTGCCGACATTCGGCTCGCCGGCGATCGCAACCACGATGCCGTCGCGCAGGCGTTCAGAATGTCCCTGTGCCGCAAGGACTTTTGCAATCTCATCATGCAGCGCCCCGATCGCGTGCACCGCCGGCGCCATCAGCGCGGCCGGCACATCACCCTCGTCGGAAAAATCGATGCCGGCCTCGATCAGCGCCGACGCCTCGATGATCCGCTCGCGCCAGTCGCGCGCACGATTGCCGAGCAGGCCTTCAAGCTGACGTAGCGCCTGGCGCCGCTGACGGTCGGTGTCGGCATGAATGAGGTCGTCGAGGCCTTCGGCCTCGGTGAGATCGAGCTTGCCGTTCTCGAACGCGCGGCGCGTGAACTCACCCGGCTCGGCCGTGCGCGAATTCGGAATTAACGAAATAGCGGCGAAGAGCGCAGCCAGCACTGCTCGTCCGCCATGGACATGGAATTCGGCGACGTCCTCGCCGGTCGCGCTGCCTGGCCCCGGGAACCAGAGCACGACCGCGTCGTCGATCGGCTCGCCCGCGCCATCTCGCAGCAGTCGCCGGCTGGCTTGCCTCGGCGCCGGCAGCCTGCCCGCGAGCGCCGTCAGGACCGCGCTAGCTTGCGGACCCGAGACGCGCACCACCGCGATCGCACTCGGTGCACGGCCGGACGACAGCGCAAAGATGGTCTGGTCTCGCGGATGCATGGCCTATTTGTCCGGCTGGCGGGGAAAAGGCAAACGCAGCTTTCCAAGCAGCCTCAGTCGCCAGTTTTGCTGCGGTTCCGCGCGCAACAAAATCGATATTGCAATGCAGCAAAACACACCGCCTTTACTGTAATACCTTACTCCCGCGCACGACTCATCGGCGATAAAAGTCAAGCATTCTGATTGTATATCAACAAGTTACTAAACCCGATAGTTTCGATCGTACTCACCAGCCATGCTGCACTTTTTGCGCAGCAAGACCGCACAAACAAAAAGGGCGCCCAAAGGCGCCCTCTGATCTTTTGCTGCACTGCACTCAGGTGTTCATGGAGTCGAAGAACTCCGAATTGCTCTTGGTTGAGCGCAGCTTGTCGAGCAGGAAGTCGATCGCGTCCATCGTGCCCATCGGATTGAGGATGCGGCGGAGGACGTACATCTTCTTGAGCACCTGCGGATCGGTGATGAGCTCCTCCTTGCGGGTGCCGGAGCGCGAGATGTCGATCGCCGGGAAGGTGCGCTTGTCCGAGACCTTGCGGTCCAGGATCAGTTCCGAGTTACCGGTGCCCTTGAACTCTTCGAAGATGACTTCGTCCATGCGGCTGCCGGTATCGACCAGCGCGGTCGCAATGATGGTCAGCGAGCCGCCCTCCTCGATGTTGCGGGCGGCACCGAAGAAGCGCTTCGGACGCTGCAGCGCGTTGGCGTCGACGCCGCCGGTCAGCACCTTGCCGGATGACGGCACCACGGTGTTGTAGGCACGGCCGAGGCGCGTGATCGAATCGAGCAGGATCACGACGTCGCGGCCATGCTCGACCAGGCGCTTTGCTTTCTCGATCACCATCTCGGCGACCTGGACGTGACGCACCGCCGGCTCGTCGAAGGTCGACGACACGACCTCGCCCTTCACCGAACGCTGCATGTCCGTGACTTCTTCCGGACGCTCGTCGATCAAGAGCACGATCAGATAGCATTCGGGATGATTGTGCGTGATCGAGTGCGCGATGTTCTGCATCAGCACGGTTTTACCGGTGCGCGGCGGCGCCACGATCAGTGCGCGCTGGCCCTTGCCGATTGGGGCCACGATGTCGATCACACGTGCAGACAGGTCTTTCCGCGTCGGATCGTCGATCTCCATGCGGAAACGCTGATTCGGAAACAGCGGGGTGAGATTATCGAAATTGACCTTGTGCTTGGCCTTTTCCGGGTCCTCGAAATTGAGCGTGTTGACCTTCAGCAACGCGAAGTAGCGCTCGCCCTCTTTCGGGCTGCGGATGTGGCCTTCGATGGTGTCGCCCGTGCGCAGGCCGAAACGGCGGATCTGCGAGGGCGAAACGTAGATGTCGTCAGGGCCCGGAAGATAATTCGCGTCGGGCGAACGGAGGAAGCCGAAGCCGTCGGAAAGAACCTCGACGACGCCTTCGCCGACGATATCGGTCTCGGCGAGCGAAAGCTGCTTGAGGATGGCGAAGAGCAGCTCCTGCTTGCGCATGGTGCTGGCGTTCTCGACCCCATTCTCTTCCGCGAACGAGACGAGCTCGGCCGGCGTCTTCGACTTGAGGTCCTGGAGTTTAATTTCCCGCATTGGGGTGGTCCTGTGGGGTAACCTGGGGAGAGGGGGTGCGAGGAGGCTCTGAAATGCGGACGTGAGAAGGTAAGGTCCGCAGGTCTGGCAAGGAGAGTGCCGGTGAGGCTTCAAACCTGATGCGGTGTCCGGCCTCTGGAAAGCTCAGACACAACCACATCCGCCTGCGTTGGGTGGGATGGCGATAATATAGAAAATCGCTTTCGGCTCTGCAAGACGAAGCGCTGAGCGAAACGTCGCGCGGGCTGCCTAGAACGGCTTCACGATTACCATGATGACGATGACAATCATCAGGACGGTCGGCACCTCATTGATAATTCGATAGAATTTCTGGCTGCGCGGGCGCCGGTCGGCAGCGAAGTCCTTCACCCAGCGGGAAAAAAAGCCGTGGACCGCGGACATCGCCAGCACCAGTGCCAGTTTTACGTGCAGCCAGCCGAAGGTGAACCAGTGGCCGGACCAGGCCAGATAGAGGCCGGCGAGCCAGGTCACCATCATGGCGGGATTGATGATCGCCTTGAGCAGCCGGCGTTCCATGATCTTGAACGTCTCGGACTGCTTCGAGCCGATCTCGGCCTCGCAGTGATAGACGAACAGCCGCGGCAGATAGAGCATGCCCGCCATCCAGGAGATGACGGCGATCACATGCAGCGCCTTGATCCAGAGATAGACGTCTTCGAACATGCTCTGCGCCCGGATTCCCGCCCAGCCTAGGGAAGGCTGGGGATAGTAAGAACTCGTTAAGGTCTTCCCCTGCACACATATCCGTCCGTAGCGCCTTCCTCAAATCTAGAATCTTAGATTCTTAAAGGTTTGAGTCTGAGTGACCGTGGATTGGACTCACGCAACGCCGTCCGCCGGTTCGCGCGCGCTTGTTCACATCCATCAACATATCCCGGCAAGCTCCGGCGACTTCCGATAAGTCGCCCAGCTTCAAAGGCTTGCACGCTTCCGTCGGCAGCTTATCAAGGGAGTTGTCCGCGCAATCCCGTTTTCCTGCCGCGAGGGCGCCGGACTTGTTCTGATGGGCAGCGGTGTGAAGAAAATTGGCACTTGTCCCGCCCCTGGTGTCGCGCATCCCTTTCCGAGCGGTTAAGCTCCACAGAAATCCACAAACCGCCCCAACGAAATTCAAAGGGTTTTTGTGCCGACCTCGAACAATTATTTCCATCTGCATCTCGTTTCCGACTCGACCGGTGAGACGCTGATCACCGTGGCGCGCGCCGTCGCCGCCCAATACGCCAACGTGACCCCGGTCGAGCATGTCTATCCGCTGGTGCGCAGCCAGAAGCAGCTCGACCGCGTGCTCGACGAGATCGAGGAGGCGCCGGGGATCGTGCTGTTCACGCTGCTCGAGAAGGACCTCGTCTCGAGGCTCGAGGACAAGTGCAAGGGGATCAATGTTCCTAGCCTGTCGATCATCGGCCCGGTGATGCAGCTGTTCGAAGCTTATCTCGGTGCTGCGACGACGGGCCGCGTCGGCGCCCAGCACGTCCTGAATGCGGAATATTTCAAGCGCATCGACGCGCTGAACTACACGATGATTCATGACGACGGCCAGCATGTCGAAGGCCTCGACGATGCCGACGTGGTGCTGGTCGGCGTGTCCCGCACCTCGAAGACGCCGACGTCGATTTACCTCGCCAATCGCGGCATCCGCACCGCCAACGTGCCGCTGGTTCCCGGCATCCCGGTGCCCGAGCAATTGGAGAAGCTGACACGGCCGCTGGTCGTCAGCCTGCACGCAACGCCGGAACGCCTGATCCAGATCCGTCAGAACCGCCTGCTCTCACTCGGCGCCGACTCCGGCAGCGACACCTACACCGACAGACAGTCGGTCACCGAGGAGGTCGCGTTTGCGCGCAAGCTCAGCGCCAAGCATGATTGGCCGCTGCTGGACGTCACGCGCCGCTCGATCGAGGAAACCGCGGCGGCGATCATGAAGCTCTACAGCGATCGTCAGCGCAACCGGCCGTCGGAATAATGGCTCTCTGGCGCGGCAAAACTCCGTTGATTCTGGCCTCGCAAAGCAGCGCGCGAAAGTTGCTGCTGGCCAATGCCGGGCTCGAGTTCAAGGCCCTCACCGCTGACATCGACGAGCGCGGCATACAGGCTGCGTCAAAACTTTCCAGCCCGCGCGAGATCGGCCTGCTGCTGGCGCGCGAGAAGGCGAAGGCGGTCTCGGCTCATCATCCGGGAAGCTACGTGATCGGCGCCGACCAGACGCTGGCGCTTGGCGATCGCCTCTTCAACAAGCCCGCCGGCCGCGCCCAGGCGCTGGCGCAACTGCGCGATCTCGCCGGCAACAGCCATGAGCTGAATTCCGCCGTGGCCGTAGCGCATGACGGCAAGATCGTCTTTGAGGATGTCTCGGTCGCCCGCATGACCATGCGGTCGATGACCGATGCTGAACTGTCCGCCTATCTCGACGCCGCCGGCGAGGTGGTCACAACCAGCGTCGGCGCCTATCAGCTCGAAGGCCTGGGCGTGCACCTGTTCGAGCGCATCGAGGGTGACCATTTCACCATTCTCGGCCTGCCGCTGTTGCCGCTGCTTGCGTTCCTGCGGCGCGAACGGCTAGTTGCGGTGTGAGTGAACAGGAATGGCTCGGCGCTGATGCGTATCCTCGGACTGACCGGCTCGATCGGGATGGGCAAATCCACCACCGCAAAATTGTTCGCGGAGGCCGGCGTGCCCGTCTACGACGCCGATGCCGCCGTCCACCAGCTCTATGAAGGTGAGGCTGCTCCCGCGATCGAGGCCGCCTTCCCCGGCACCACCGTGAACGGCAAGGTCGACCGGCCCAAACTGTCCGCGCGCGTCGTGCACGATCCCGCCGCGATCAAGCAGCTCGAGCAGATCGTTCATCCGATGCTCGGCGCCTCCCGGCAAAAATTCTTTGCCGATGCCGAAGCGGCCAAGGCGCCGGTCGTGGTTCTCGATATCCCGCTGCTGTTCGAGACCGGCGGCGAAAAACGTGTCGATGCCGTGGTCGTGGTCTCGACCTCGCCGGAACTTCAGCGCGAGCGGGTGCTGGCGCGCGGCACGATGGACGAGGCCAAGCTCGACGCCATCATCGCCAAGCAGACACCCGACGCCGAAAAGCGCAGGCGCGCCGATTTCGTGGTGGATACGTCACACGGACTTGAACCCGTGCGGGCGCAAATCGCGCACATCCTGGCCGAGGTCGTTAAGATGCCGCAGCGGCGGACCTGATTCGTCGACCCACCCGGCTTCCTCAAGATCATGCGCGAAATCGTTCTCGACACCGAAACCACCGGCCTTGATCCGCTCCGCGGCGATCGCCTGGTCGAAATCGGCTGCGTCGAGATTTTCAACCGCATGCCGACGGGACAGACGTATCACGTCTATATCAATCCCGAGCGGGACATGCCGGCGGAAGCCTTTGCGGTACACGGGCTGTCGGCCGAATTCCTGTCGACCAAGCCGCTGTTCCACGAGGTGGTCGACGCGTTTCTGGAGTTCATCGGCGATGCGCCGCTGGTGATCCACAACGCCTCGTTCGACATCAGCTTCATCAATGCCGAGCTCGACCGCATCAAGCGTGTGGCGATCCCGCGCGAGCGGCTGGTCGATACGCTGCTGCTGGCGCGACGCAAGCATCCCGGCGTGTCGAACCGGCTCGACGATCTCTGCTCGCGCTATTCGATCGACAACTCGCACCGCACCAAGCACGGCGCGCTGCTCGACGCCGAGCTTCTGGCCGAAGTCTATGTCGATCTGGTCGGGGCACGGCAGTCGCAGCTGCTGCTGGCGTCGGACGCCGAGGAGATTCGCGTCGGCACAACCGGCGATGCGCCGCGGCGGCAGCGGCTGGTGCCGCTTGCGCCGCGGGTTTCAGACGCCGAGCGCGAGGCGCACAAGGCCTTCATCGCAACCCTCGGCGAGAAGGCGATCTGGAACGAGTACCTCGCCGCTCCAGCCGCCGTCGCTGCCGGTTAGGCTCGCCGATCAGGCTTGCTGATCAGGCTTGGCCGGGCTGACCGCCCTGGGCGGCCATTTGCCGCTCCATGTTCTGGCGGTAGAGGCCGACGAAATCGACCGGGTCCAGCATCAGGGGCGGGAAGCCGCCGTCGCGCACGGCGGTCGCGATGATCTCGCGTGCGAACGGGAACAGCAGGCGCGGGCACTCGATCATGACCAGCGGATGCAGGTTCTCCTTCGGCACGTTGGCGACGCGGAACACGCCGGCATAGGCGAGCTCGAACGAGAACATGATCTTGCCCGCGGTCTCGGCCTTGCCGTCGACCGACAGCGTCACCTCGAATTCGGTTTCGCTGAGATTGTTGGCGCTGACATTGATCTGGATGTTGATCTGGGGCGGCTGGCTCTGCTGCTGGAGCGAGCTGGGCGCGTTCGGATTTTCGAACGACAGGTCCTTGGTATACTGCGCCAGCACGTTGAGCTGGGGAGCCTGGGCCGCCTCGGGAGGGGTGCCGTTACCGTTGGTCATGAAAGTCTCTCCTTACCCGATTGGGGCTGAATTTCGCGGCGGTTGGCTAACATAGGGCCGCCTCGTTCCACAAGGACGAACGGTGCCGGATGAGGTATCCGGGGCCGCGCCCACAACTGTGACGCTCGGCCCGGCCTTTTGGCGAAATTACGCCTTAAATGATTGAAGATGCGCGATTTCCGGGCACGATCGGGTTTCCCCTTAAGGATAAAACGCGCTACACTCGCGGCTGTGCCAAAAGGCGCCATTGGCCGGGCAAGATTCCGTGCCTACATCCCACGGACCTGACGTGGACCTAAAATGGTGATGTAGACTTGCCGTTCCCGTATGGAACGGTCTACTGGCCGGATTGATTTTCCCGGCAACGATCCCGAAGACCCTTCTCGATAAGACCAGAAAGCGAATACGACGTGGACATCTACACCATCATCTTCCTGGCGCTGGCGGTCTTTATCTTCCTGAGGCTGCGCAGCGTGCTGGGGCAGCGCACGGGCAACGAGCGGCCGCCGCCGTTCGACCGCAACGCGCTTCAGGGCGCCCAGGACAAGAACGTCGTGACCATGCCGGGCAAGGTGATCGACCAGGCCCCGCTGGCGCCGGCGACCGAGCCGGCCCCGCCCTCCGATCGCTGGAAGGGCCTCGCCGAGCCGGGCACCCCGCTCGCCCAGGGGCTCGACGCCATCGTCGAGAAGGATTCCACCTTCGACCCGCGCCATTTCATCTCGGGCGCGCGCGGCGCCTACGAGATGATCGTGCTGGCCTTTGCCAATGGCGACCGCCGCGCGCTGCGCGACCTGTTGTCGTCGGAGGTCTATGAGAGCTTCGACGCCGCGATCAAGGAGCGCGAGAAGAACGAGCAGAAGACCGAGACGCGCTTCGTCTCGATCGACAAGGCCGAGCTCGTCGGCGCCGAGCTGCGCGACCGTACCGCCCAGCTCACCGTGCGCTTCGTCTCGCAGATGATCTCGGCGACCCGCGACAAGACCGGCACCATCGTCGACGGCAGCGCCGACACGGTGGCCGACATCACCGACATCTGGACTTTCGCCCGCGACACCACCTCTCGCGATCCGAACTGGAAGCTGGTTGGCACCGGAAGCGCGAATTAAGACCCTTCTGAAGAATAGCGCGACGGCGCTCTGCGCAGGTGTCGTCGCGCTATCGTCGTTTTCGCTCGGCGCCGAGGCGGCCCGCCGCCACTATCGCAGTCATCACCATCATCTCCCGGAATTGGCTGCCCACCCTCCGCGGGCCTTGCCCTATCCGCAGCTTCCCTTGCCATTCGAGATATCAGGCGCGCAATACCTGCCGCTGGCCTGGGCCGACGTGAAGGGCTGGAGCGAGGACGACCATCTCGCCGCCTACAAGACCTTTCGCGCGAGCTGCAAGTCTATCAATGCACAGTCGGGTGCGGCTGAGCCGAAAGCGCTCGGCGCCTCGCTGAACGAGCCCTGCCGCGCCGCCAAATCGCTCGACCTCAGCGACGACGCGAAAGCAAAAGCCTTCTTCGAGCAGAATTTCGCGCCGCTGCGCATCTCCCGCCTTGGCGAGCCCGACGGTTTCGTCACCGGCTATTACGAGCCGGTGCTGGAGGGATCGCGCACGCAGACTGACGTCTTCAACGTGCCGGTCTATCGCCGCCCGTCAAACCTGTTCGTGCGCGGCTACAAGCAGGATTCGGTGAGCTTGCCCAACAAGGGGCCGGTGTACCGCAAGATCGGCCGCCGCAAGCTCGTGCCCTATTACGATCGCGGTGAGATCGAGGACGGCAAGATCGCCGGCCGCGGGCTCGAGATCGCCTGGCTGAAGGATCCGACCGATCTCTTGTTCGCCCAGATCCAGGGCTCGGCGCGGATCAAGTTCGACGACGGCGGCACCGTCCGGCTCAACTACGACGCCTATAACGGCTATCCCTACACCGCCGTCGGTCGCATCCTGATCGAGCGCGGCATCATTCCGAAGGAAGAGATGTCGATGCAGAAGATCAGGGAGTGGATGGCGCAGAACCCTGACGGCGCCAAGGAGCTGCGGCGCCAGAACCGTTCCTACATCTTCTTCCGCGAGGTCAATCTCTCCGACAAGGACGAGGCGGTCGGCGCGCAAGGCATTCCGCTCACCGCCGGCCGCTCGATCGCGGTCGACAAGTCGCTGCATGTCTACGGCACGCCGTTCTTTATCGAGGGCGAGCTGCCGATCGATTCCGAACGGTCCAAGACACCGTTCCATCGGTTGATGATCGCGCAGGACACCGGCTCGGCCATCATCGGCCCTGCGCGCGCCGATCTCTACTTTGGTGCCGGCCAGGAGGCCGGTCGCGTTTCCGGGCGGCTCCGCCATCCCATGCACTTTGTCATGCTGGTGCCGAAGGGCATCGATCCCGCGGCGCGGGCCGCCCGGCTGCCGGTGCCGGATCCCAGGCCGTCGGAGAAGATCGCAAGGCTGTTTCCGCAAACCGGGCCCACGAAGGATCTGGCCAAGGGCACGCCTGCCGCGGTCGCAACGCCGGATAAAAGCGAGACGGTCGCTACCGCCGGCCCGGTCCCGCTACCGGTGCCACGTCCCGTGATCGAGCCCGCTGCCGAGCCGCGGCGGCCGGTGAAGAATCGGTCCCATCGGCAGCAATGAAGCGATCGTCCCGTCCGCCCGTGCTGGAGCCTCGTCCCTCGCCGCGCCGCCGCGCGCTGAGCGAGGAGGAGCGCGAGCTGTGGGACCTCGTCGCCAAGCACGTCAAGCCGCTGCGCAAGCATCGCGCGCCAAAGCCGCCGGCCGGGCAGCGCGCGGAGTCTTCGCCCGCCGCGCCGGCTATGCGACCTGCGTCGTCACCGCGGCCGGTTGCGGCTGCGCCCGCGCCGCGCGTGGCAAAACCGGCGATGCCGCCGCTGGCGCCGCTCGGCAAGCGCGAGCGCACAAAACTGTCGCGTGGCCGCAGCGAGATCGAGGCGCGGCTCGACCTGCACGGCATGACCCAGATGCGCGCCCATCGTGCCCTCACCGGATTCCTGCACCGCGCCCATCATGACGGCCTGACCTTCGTGCTCGTCATCACCGGCAAGGGCCGCAGCGGCGGCGAAAGCGGCGTGCTGCGACGGCAAGTGCCGGAGTGGCTGAGCCTGCCGGAATTCCGCGCCTTCGTCGTCGGCTTCGAGGAGGCCGCAATCGGCCACGGCGGCGAGGGTGCGCTGTATGTGCGGATCAGGCGGGCGAGATTTTAAATCCGCTAGAACGGCCGGACGATTCCGACGCGCGGGATCAGGGTGAGGACCAGGCCGAAGATGTTGGTCCTCTTGTCGTCCGACGGGATCAACGCGGTTTCGCGCGCGGCGGGCAGCGTCTTCACCGCGTGCAGGATCAGGAACATGCAGACCGCCCAGTTCGACATCCAGCGCGAATAATCGAACACCATCGCGAACATGATGAGATAGGCGAGGCTGATGCCGAGCAGCGCCGCGATGACCAAGCGCCGGTGCAGCTCGTTCGCGAGCGCGGCGATCAGGTCGGCGAAATAGCGCCACAGTGGCGTGTGCAGCCAGAGCAGCAGCGCGAACACGGGCAGGCCGAGACTGTTGTGCGGCAGCCATTTCCAGGTGTCGGACACCTCCTTCGACAGCGGCTGGTACCAGATGTAGCTGAACTGGAGCAGGCTGGTGCGGGACGGATCGGCCATGCGGCTCTTCAGATAGGCCAGGAAATCCGCCTCGGGGATCGGCATCGTTCCCAGGAACTGCGCAGCGAGGAACAGCGTGCTCACGCACAGCAGCGCCACAAAACCGAATGCGATATTCGTTCTGGTGATGCCGTGCACGAGATAGTGCTTGATTCCGACGATGGTGATGATGGTCGGCACATACATCAGCAGATGGATGTGGTGGATCAGCACCAGGATGATCGCGAACAGCGTGGCTGTCGCGACGAACAGCAGCGAGCCGGCCGGCATCAGCAGCAGGATGAGCGCGAACACGCAGCCATAGATGTCGAAATGGCCGAGCGTGTGCATGAAGTTCTTCAGGAAGTACGGCGAGCCCGCGATCAGGACGAACAGCGGCAGCGTCTTATTGGAGAAGCCGAACGTCTTCTGGAAGAGCCTGAGGAACAGCCCCAGCGTCACCAGCCACGCCGCGCCTGAGATGGCGAACACGAGCCACACCGGCACCTTGTCCGTGAACAGCGCGACGATCGCCCCGATCAGCGCGCGCTTGATGAAGCCGAAATGGTAGTCGACGAGGAGGTGGATGTAGGGGACGTAAGGCGGCAGCAGGATCTTGTGAATGAACACGCCGACGATGACCGCCGCGTTGATCGCGAGCAGCACGCGCCAGGGATTTTTCTGGATGTCAGCGATCACGCCGCACCTGAGCTGGCGCGATCTATCTCCGCTGTCGTCCCGGGCAAGCGAAGCGCGACCCGGGACCCATAACCACAGGAGGTCGTGTGTGCCGGAATCGGAGCCGCCATCTGTTTCAATAAGGACCGCTGGTGGTTATGGGTCCCCGCGTTGGCGGGGACGACGGCGGAATAGATAGCCGATCTCTCGCGAACTACAAAATAAACCGGCTCAGATCCGCGTTCTTGGCGAGGTCGCCGACGTGCTTCTGCACGAAATCGGCGTCGACCTTGACGGTCTCGCCGCTGCGGTCGGGGGCAGTGAAGGAGATCTCGTCCAGCACCCGCTCCATCACGGTCTGGAGCCGCCGCGCGCCGATATTCTCGACGGTGGAGTTGACGGCGACCGCGACGTCGGCGAGCGCGTCGACGGCGCTGTCGGTGATGTCGAGCGTGACGCCCTCAGTCTGCATCAGGGCGACATATTGTTTGATCAGCGAGGCCTCGGGCTCGGTCAGGATGCGGCGCATGTCGTCGCGGGTCAGCGCCTGCAACTCGACGCGGATCGGCAGCCGGCCCTGCAATTCCGGCAAGAGGTCCGACGGCTTTGCGACGTGGAAGGCGCCGGAGGCAATGAACAGGATGTGGTCGGTCTTGACCGCGCCGTGCTTGGTCGAGACCGTGGTGCCTTCGATCAGCGGCAACAGATCGCGCTGCACGCCCTCGCGCGAGACGTCGCCGGCGGCGCGGCCTTCGCGCGCACAGATCTTGTCGATCTCGTCGAGGAACACGATGCCGTTGTTCTCGACGGCGCTGATCGCTTCCAGCGTCAGCTGATCGGAATCGAGCAGCTTGTCGGATTCCTCGTTGACGAGGATCTCGTGCGAGCCTTCCACTGTCAGCCGCCGCGTCTTGGGACGGCCGCCGAGCTTGCCAAAGATGTCGCCGATCGAGATCGCGCCCATCTGCGCGCCCGGCATGCCGGGGATCTCGAACATCGGCATGCCGCTGCCGGACGATTGCGTCTCGATCTCGATTTCCTTGTCGTTGAGCTCGCCGGCGCGCAGCTTCTTGCGGAAGGATTCGCGCGTCGCCGAGCTTGAGTTGGCGCCGACCAGCGCGTCTAGCACGCGCTCCTCGGCGGCGAGCTGCGCGCGCGCCTGCACGTCCTTGCGCTTGCGCTCGCGGACCTGGGCGATCGCCACCTCGACGAGATCGCGGATGATCTGCTCGACGTCGCGGCCGACATAGCCGACCTCGGTGAACTTCGTCGCTTCCACCTTCAGGAACGGCGCATTCGCAAGCTTGGCGAGCCGCCGCGCGATCTCCGTCTTGCCGACGCCGGTGGGTCCGATCATCAAAATGTTCTTCGGCAGCACCTCCTCGCGCAGCGAGCCTTCAAGCTGCTGCCGCCGCCAGCGGTTGCGCAGCGCGATCGAGACGGCGCGCTTGGCGTCGGTCTGGCCGACGATGAAACGGTCGAGTTCGGATACGATTTCGCGGGGGGAGAAGTCTGTCATGTCTGCTTAGCTAGGGCTGGAGGCGGCCAAGGACAAGCCGCATTTTAGGTCAGATGATGGGCGGGCCCGATTGCCATTGCTTCACGGCCTCGATCGGATGGATCAGCATCAATATATTGAGCGTCAGATTATCGCGAATGTGGAGCGCCAGCATGATTTCGAAGGCGAGCCCGGTGAGGACGGTCACAGATATGGGGAGCACACGCGCGGCGAGGAACCCGAGCATCATGAACAGCGTGTCAGAGACCGAATTCACGATGCTGTCGCCGTAATAATCCAGCGAGATCGTGCCGGCGCGGTAACGCTCGATGATGAACGGCGAATTCTCGACGATCTCCCAGGCGCCTTCGATCAGCATGGCGATGATCAGCCGGGCGGGCCAGGAGAGGCGTAGCAGCGGCAGCCGCGCGAACAGCAGCCAGGTCAGGCCATAGAACAGGAAGCCGTGCAGGACGTGCGAGAAACTGTACCAGTCGGCAATGTGCTGCGAATTCTCCGAGCTGTTCACCACGCCGTGCCAGAGCTTGACATAGCCGCAGGTGCAGATCGGCACACGCCCCATCGCGAACAGCACCGCGGCCTGCAGCGCCAGCAGCGACAGCGCGATCCCGGCCCAGGCGAGCGGCGAGACTGCGGCCCTACTCGCGCGCGCGTGGACTAGCGTCATGGCTCGCGCACCATCAGCTGCGCCGTCCCGTCGGGCGTGTCGACCATGTGGTCGCGGACGAAACCTGCCTTCTCGTAAGCGCGCAGCGCGCGCGCGTTGAGCGGATCGGGGTCAGTGACCATGCGCGGCAGGCCGTGCCGGAAGCAATCATCGACAAATTGGCGGATGAACGCCGAGCCGTGGCCGCGCCCGACCATGTCGCCTTCGCCGATGAACTGGTCGATCCCACGCGTGCCCTCCGGCTGCGGCCCGAAGCCCGTATTCCAGGCGGTCAGGCGGTAGCACTGAAGATAGCCGAACGGCTTGTCGTCAGCCAACACGATGAACTGGTCCATGGCGGGCTCATCGAGGTCGCCGCTGACGAGCGTAAACTGCTCGTCCGGATCGCCCCACCATTCCCGCACATGCGCCTCCCTCAGCCACCGCCGGATCAGCGGCAGGTCGGCTGGTCTCATCGGGCGGAAAGTGTAGGAGAGGCTCATCTAGCCGCCACAACGGTGCTTCGCCCCCTCTCCCGCTTGCGGGAGAGGGTTGGGGAGAGGGTATCTCAGCATCGGGACACTCCCTGGGTGGAGAGAGCCCTCACCCGGCGCTACGCGCCAACCTCTCCCGCAAGCGGGAGAGGCTACAACGGCTCCTGAGCTCCGCCGTCCAATCACGGGCAAGCTCTACCCGGTCGCCAGGCTCTCGATGGTCAGATTACGGTTGGTGTAGACGCAGATGTCGGCGGCGATGTCGAGGGAGCGGCGGACGATGGTCTCGGCGTCCTTGTCGGTGTCGATCAGGGCCCGCGCTGCCGCCAGGGCATAGTTGCCGCCGGAGCCGATCGCCATCACGCCGGCCTCGGGCTCGAGCACGTCGCCGGTGCCGGTCAGCACCAGGGAGACGTCCTTGTCGGCCACGATCATCATGGCCTCCAGCCGCCTGAGGTAACGGTCGGTGCGCCAATCCTTGGCCAGCTCCACGGCGGCCCGGGTCAATTGCCCCGGATATTGCTCGAGCTTGCTCTCCAGCCGCTCAAACAGGGTGAAGGCGTCGGCCGTGGCGCCGGCAAAGCCGCCGATGACGTCGCCCTTGCCGAGCTTGCGGACCTTTTTGGCGTTGGACTTGATCACGGTCTGGCCGATCGAGACCTGGCCGTCGCCTCCGACCACCACCTTGCCGCCCTTGCGGACCGTCAAAATCGTGGTGCCGTGCCAGCCCGGCGAGCTGTTCTGGGAATCCTGCATCGTAATCCTCGTTGTCCGGGCTGATTTAGGGGGTCGGGAGCCAAGGGACAACAGGCGCACAACGGGCCGTTCCGGGCCGAATTTCGCTCACCATAGGCAGAAGTAGAGGCCCCGCCAGCCGTTCCCGCAGTAGCGAAGGCGTCATTTGGCTGTTAAGAGACTGGCGTTTTCGGCTCAAAGAGCATGATCCGGAAAAGTGGCTACCGGTTTTCCGACAAGATCATGCTCAAAACCAACGTGGAAACCGATTTTCCATGCGCACCGCGACGATCAAGCGCAAGACCAAGGAAACCGACATCGAGGTCTCCGTGAACCTCGATGGCACCGGCGTGGCCAATATCGCGACCGGCATCGGCTTTTTCGACCATATGCTCGATCTCCTCGCCCGCCATTCCCGCATCGACCTCACGGTCAAGGCGGTCGGCGACCTGCACATTGATTATCACCATACCACCGAAGACACCGGCATCGCGCTCGGCCAGGCGGTCAAGCAGGCGCTCGGCAACATGGCGGGCATCACCCGCTATGCCGGCGTGCACATGCCCATGGACGAGACGCTGTCGCGCGTGGTCATCGACATCTCGGGCCGCCCGTTCCTGGTGTTCAAGGCCGACTTCCCCCGCGACAAGATCGGCGAGTTCGACACCGAGCTGGTGCGCGAGTGGTTCCAGGCCTTCGCCATCAACGCCGGCGTGACTCTCCACGTCGAGACCCTATATGGCGATAACAGCCACCATATCGCCGAGTCCTGCTTCAAGGGTCTCGCGCGGGCGCTGCGCACCGCGGTCGCGATCGATCCGAAGGCTGCGGGCGAGATCCCGTCCACCAAGGGCTCGCTCGGCGGCTGACGTCTTCCGGCCGGCGGCATGCGCCGCTTGCGCTTTCTACTCAATTCTCGAGCACGGGGCATCGCCATGCCTGTCTACACAGTTCATGCTCCCTCTCCTGCCGGAGCCGATCTGCGCGCGACCGACAAGTTCGTGTTCGTGCGCGACGGCTTTCATTTCTGGGCGATGATCTTCGGCCCGTTCTGGCTGCTGTGGAACCGGCTTTGGCTGGCGCTGATCGGCTATCTGATTTTCGTGGCCGCATTCAACGCCGGCCTGTCCAGCCTCGGTGTCGGACGTTCGTCGATCTTCTTCTCAGATCTCATCGTCGCGCTCTTGATGGGTTTTGAGGCCTCGAGCCTGCGTCGCTGGACGTTGTCGCGCGGCAAATGGCGGCAGCTCGACGTCGTGATTGCCGACGACGAGGACACCGCCGAGCGCCGCTTCTTCGAGCGCTGGAGCCAGAAGCAGCACGGCATCGTCAACGATCAATGGGCGGTCGATCGCGGCGGCCCGCCGCCGACCCGCAGCGTGCCGGGCCAGCAATTCTCGAACCCGCCGCCGATTCCGGCCGGCGGCATCATTGGTTTGTTTCCAGAACCGGGAGGGTCAAGATGAGCGTCGCCATCATCGATTACGGTTCCGGGAATCTGCATTCCGCCGCGAAGGCCTTCGAGCGCGCCGCGCGCAGCCTGGAAAATCCGCAAAAGGTTTTCGTCACCAGCGATCCCGATCAGGCCTATGAGGCTGACCGTCTGGTGCTGCCGGGCGTCGGCGCCTTCGCCGATTGCCGGCGCGGGCTCGATGCCGTCAACGGCATGGTTGAGGCGATCACCGAGGCGGTCCGCGTCAAGGCGCGGCCGTTCTTCGGCATCTGCGTTGGCATGCAGCTGATGGCGAGCCGCGGCAAGGAGCATGTCATCACCGAAGGCCTGAACTGGATCGGCGGCGACGTCGAGAAGATCACGCCGCGCGATGAAAACCTGAAGATCCCGCACATGGGCTGGAATACGCTCGAGGTGTTGCGCGAGCATCCGGTGCTGAACAAGCTGCCGCTCGGCCCCAAGGGCCAGCATGCTTATTTCGTGCACTCCTACCACCTCAATCCCGCCAGCGAGGCGGACGTGCTCGCGCGCGCCGATTATGGCGGACCTGTCACCGCGATCGTCGCCAAGGACACCGCGGTCGGCACGCAGTTTCACCCCGAGAAGAGCCAGCGTTTTGGTCTGGCCCTGATCTCGAATTTCTTGCGATGGAAACCGTGATTCTCTTTCCCGCGATCGACCTCAAGAACGGCCAATGCGTGCGCCTCGAGCAAGGCGACATGGCGCGCGCGACCGTGTTCAACCTCAATCCTGCCGCGCAGGCGCAGAGCTTTGCCGAGCAGGGTTTTGAGTATCTCCACGTCGTCGATCTCGACGGTGCGTTTGCCGGCAAGCCGGTGAATGCCGAGGCCGTCGAGGCGATGCTGAAGACGATCAAGATTCCGGTGCAGCTCGGTGGCGGCATTCGCGATCTCAAGACCGTCGAAGCCTGGCTCGACAAGGGCATCACCCGCGTCATCATCGGCACCGCCGCGGTGCGCGATCCCGAGCTGGTGAAGTCTGCTGCGAAGAAATTCCCCAGCCGCGTCGCGGTCGGGCTGGACGCCCGCGACGGCAAGGTCGCGGTCGAAGGCTGGGCCGAGACCTCGCAAGTGACGGTGCTGGAGATCGCAAAGCGTTTCGAGGATGCCGGCGTCGCCGCCATCATCTTCACCGACATCGCGCGCGACGGCCTGCTCAAGGGCCTGAACCTGGATGCGACCATCGCGCTTGCCGACGCTATCTCGATTCCGGTGATCGCCTCCGGCGGCCTCGCCTCGATCGAGGACGTCAAGGCCATGCTGACGCCGCGCGCGAAAAAGCTCGCCGGCGCGATCGCCGGCCGCGCGCTTTACGACGGCCGGCTCGATCCTGCCGCCGCCCTCACCTTGATCCGCGACGCGCGCAGGAGCTGACACATGTTCAAGGTGCGCGTCATCCCCTGCCTCGACGTCAAGGACGGCCGCGTCGTCAAGGGCGTCAACTTCGTCGACCTGCGCGATGCCGGCGATCCCGTCGAAGCCGCGATCGCCTATGACGCCGCCGGCGCCGACGAGCTCACCTTCCTCGACATCACTGCGACCCATGAGAACCGCGGTATCATGCTCGACGTGGTCCGGCGCACGGCCGAGGCCTGCTTCATGCCGGTGACCGTCGGCGGCGGGGTGCGCGAGGTCAACGACATCAAGACGCTGCTGCGCGCCGGCGCCGATAAGGTCTCGATCAACAGCGCCGCGGTGTCGCGCCGCGAGTTCGTCAAGGAAGCCGCCGAAAAGTTCGGCGAGCAATGCGTGGTGGTCGCGATCGACGCCAAGCGGGTGAAGCGCCCGGGCGGCGACCGCTGGGAGATTTTTACCCATGGCGGGCGCAACTCCACGGGCATCGATGCCATCGAATATGCCCAGGAAGTGGTCTCGCTCGGTGCCGGCGAAATCCTGCTCACCTCGATGGATCGCGACGGCACCAGGCAGGGCTTTGACATCCCGCTGACCCGGGCAATCGCCGACAGCGTTCCCGTTCCCGTGATCGCCTCGGGTGGCGTCGGCAATCTCGACCACCTCGTCGACGGTATCCGCGACGGCCACGCCACCGCGGTGCTGGCCGCCTCGATCTTCCACTTCGGGGAATTCACCATCCGCGAAGCCAAGGAGCATATGGCCCGGCGCGGGCTAGCCATGCGCCTTGATGCCTGACGACTCCGCTTCATAAAAATGCTACATAGGCGGGCGAGACCGGCTCGTTCAGCCGGACGTGTATTGAGTGTTCTGTATGGCGCGTTTCACGATCCATCATCTCGCCGAGACCATCGACGCCCGCGCGGCGTCCGGTGGCGAGGCCTCCTATACCCGTAAGCTCCTCGACAAGGGCGCCGAGCATTGCGCCAAGAAGTTCGGTGAGGAAGCAGTCGAAACCGTAATCGCAGCAGTCGAAAACGATCGCGCGCATCTGATCGCTGAAAGTGCCGACCTGCTCTATCACTTCCTTGTGCTGCTCAAGTCCCGCGGCGTAAAGCTGGAAGAGGTGGAAGCGGCGCTGGACAAGCGTACGAATATGTCAGGGTTGGAAGAGAAAGCGTCGCGCAAGAGCGGCAACTAGCCGAGGTGGAGAGGTCGCGTCATGGATATCCGCGCACCGGAGCAGCAGTATAACCCCTACCGCGTCTATTCGCGCGAAGAGTGGGCGCGACTGCGTGACGATACGCCGATGACGCTGGAGCCGGGCGAGTTCGACCGGCTGCGCTCCCTGCACGACCGCCTCGACTTGCAGGAGGTCGAGGACATTTACCTGCCGCTGTCGCGCCTGCTCTCGATCTATGTCGATGCGATGCAGCGGCTGTATTACGCCGAGCGCCAGTTCCTCAACATCCGCGACCGCAAGGTGCCCTATATCATCGGCGTCGCCGGCTCGGTCGCGGTCGGAAAGTCGACCACGGCCCGCGTGCTCCAGGCGCTGCTGGCGCGCTGGTCGCCGCGGCCGAAAGTCGAGCTGATCACCACGGACGGATTCCTCTATCCGAACGCGGTGCTCGACCGGCAGGGCATCATGCAGAAGAAGGGTTTTCCGGAGAGCTACGACCTGCCGCTGCTCTTGAGCTTCCTCTCCGACATCAAGTCCGGCCGCCGCCATGTGCGTGCGCCGGTTTATTCGCATCTGACCTACGACATCGTGCCGGGCCAGTGGGCCGAGGTCGACCAGCCCGACATTTTGATCGTCGAAGGTGTCAACGTGCTGCAGACCGGCAAGCTGCCGCGCGACGGCAAGGCGGTGCCCGTCGTCTCCGACTTCTTCGATTTCTCGGTCTATATCGACGCCGACGAGGCGGCGCTGCGGCAGTGGTACATCAAGCGCTTCCTGGCGCTGCGCGACACCGCGTTCACCAATCCAAAGTCCTACTTCAACCGCTATGCGCTGCTGTCGGACGAGGAAGCCACCGCGACCGCGATCGCGATCTGGGAACGCACCAACCTCGCCAACCTCGAGGACAACATCTTGCCTACCCGCCCCCGCGCGACGCTGATCCTGAAGAAGGGCGCCGATCATACCGTGGAGAGCGTGGCGCTGCGGCGGCTGTGACGGTGCTGTAGCCGTAGGCCGCGGTGCCGTAGGGTGGGCAAAGGCGCGAAGCGCCGTGCCCACGCTCTGTGCCTGTTGTCGAACGATGCGTGGGCACGCTTCGCTTTGCCACCCTACGGCACCTTCGATGTGGCTACACCGCCAGATGCCGCGCTGCCGCCAGTCCGGTCAGCGCCTCTTCCAGCTTCTCGCGATCGAGCGGCTTGATCAGAAATCCGTTCATGCCGGCCTCGAAACAAGCGTAGCGATCTTCCACCAGCGTATTGGCGGTGAGCGCGAGGATCGGCGTGTGCTGCCCGCTGGTTGCAGCCTCGTGGCCGCGGATGCGTTTGGTCGCCTCGATGCCGTCGAGCTGCGGCATCTGGATGTCCATCAGCACGAGATCATAGGGCGTGCCGGCCGATGATGCCGCGAGCCAGGATTCCAGCGCGGCCTCGCCATGGACGGCGATGACGACGCGGTGACCGAGTTTTGTCAGCAGCGAGCGCATCAGCAGCGCGTTGATCTCATTGTCCTCGGCGACGAGGATCGACATGCCCCTTGCCGGGGCTGCGCCGGTGGAGTCGGCCGGCGGCTCCGGCGCGAGGTCGGGCGAGGCGACCTCGGGCGTCAGCGCGAGCCGTGCGGCGAGCGAGGCGGCGCGTAAGGGCTTGACCAGGAAGCCGGTGAAATCAGCCGAAAACTTCTCGTGGCGCGAGCTCGACGTCAGCAGCACCAGCCGCTGCGCCGCATGCGCGCGCGCCAGCCCGCCAAGCCGGTCGGCGATGGCTGCGCCGATCGCGCGATCGACCAGCATTGCGTGCCAGGATCGCTCCGGCAGCAGCGCTTCCGCGACCGAGGCATCGGACGTCATGCAGGTCTGGCCGCCCCAGCGTTCCAGGCGCCGCGCGATCAGCGAGGCCTCGATACCGTCGGCAACCAGGAGGATCGACTTGCCGGTGAGGTCAGGGTTCGGAAACGCCGTCTGTCCTGCGCCGCCCGGCGATGCCGCCAGCGGCAGCGCGACCTCGAAGGTCGCCCCCTTGCCCGGCTCGCTCGTCAGCGTGATGCGGCCGCCCATGCGCTTGACGATGCGCTCGCTGATGGCGAGGCCAAGCCCGGTGCCGCCATAGGTGCGGGCGACGCGCGCGTCGGCCTGCTCGAATTCGCGGAAGATGCGCTGCTGCGCGTCGGGTGCGATGCCGATGCCGGTGTCGCGCACCAGAAAACTGATCTCATTCTGCCAGATGCCGGGCTCGACGATCAGCGCGACGCCGCCGTTTGCCGTGAACTTGATGGCGTTGCCGGCGAGGTTGAGCAGCACCTGACGCAGCCGTGCGGCGTCGCCGACCACTTCCAGCGGCAGGCGCTCGTCGACATAGGCGGCGATCTCGAGCTGCTTTGCCTGCGCGCGCGGCGCCAGCAGCTCGGTGATCTCCTCGATCAGGGTCGAGAGCGCGAACGGGCGAAGCTCGAGATCGAGCTTGCCGGCCTCGATCTTGGAATAGTCGAGCAGCTCCTCGATCAGCGCCATCAAGGCTTCGCCCGATGTCTTCACTGCCCTGGCGTAGGTCGTCTGCTCCGGCGTCAGATTGGTGTCGAGCAACAGGCCGCCCATGCCGATGATGCCGTTCAGCGGCGTGCGGATCTCGTGCGAGGCCATCGCCAGGAAGCGCGACTTGGCGCGGTTGGCGGCATCGGCCTGGTCGCGCGCGTCCGACAGCGCGCGTTCGCTCTCGGTGCGGTCGGTGACGTCGCGCCCGACGCTCTGCAATTCGGCGGGCTGGCCGGCGTCGAGCCGGACATAGCCTTCGCGCCAGGCGATCCAGCGCGCGCCGAGCGGGGTTGCGATCTTCTGGTCGTGGACGCGCGTGCCGCTGCTCTCGCGGGCGCTGTCGCCCTGCTCCAGCACGTCAAAGTCAAACCGCGTGCCGACCAGCGCGCCGCGCGGCTGCCCCGCGAGCACGCAATAGGCGTCATTGGCGAAGGTGATGCGGCCCTGGGTGTCGCGCAGCACGATCAGATCGCCCTGCTGCTCGAACAAACTGCGCGCGCGCTCCTCGGCCTCCTTCAGCTCCCAATTGCGGTCGATCAGCGCCTCGTTATGCGCGGCGAGCTTGCGCATCCGTTTGTTGACGAAGCGCAGGCGCATGCTCAGCGTGGCAAGGCCGAGGCAGGCGAGCGCGAACAGGAAGCTCGCGCCGATCGCAAAGGCGTGGGGATCGTAGCCGGAATTCTCGGCCCGGCTGCCGGTGACGAAACCATAGGCGCCACCGAAGGTCGCCGAGAAGATCATGAAGGAGCGGATCGCGAAGGCGATGCGGGGATGCCGCCGCCTGAAGCGGCGCATGCGCACCTTGATCCGGAACATCCGATCCATCTCCACCGACCCTTATCCGAAACCCCGCCGCCAGCGCGTGCGACGATGTCGTGCCGACCTTGCGAACAGTTTGAGGCTTTGGGGCAGCCTCCAAACAGGGTTGACGAGGTGTTAATGCCTCAGAGCATGATCCGGACCCGAAGGGCCGCGTTTGCGCAAAGTGTGCAGCGGTTTTCCGGAAAGATCATGCTCAAACCTAGAGCGAGGCAGCATGGAGGTGGCGGTGGCCGCCGCGGGCGCCGACGATCAGCGCCGCCGCCTCGCGCTGGGAGAACGTCCGCGAGCGCACATAGATGCGGTAATCCGCCGGTCCCTCAGTGGAGAGATAGATCACCGGACCGCCATCGACGGGCTGCGCGGCAATCGAGACGAGGCGGTTCGACGCAGTAGCCTCGCAGGAGTCCGGCTCGGACCCGAGGCCGTCGTCGACGACGGCGAAGTCCGCAGCGTCCGCATCATCGGTGATCTGAACCCGCACCGTCGCCTTGTCGGGATCGTCGGTGAAGGCGACATGGACACCGGCGGTCCAGAACAGCGATGTCAGCTCGACCGAGGTTTCGCCGAGAGCGATGCAGGGATGCGAGACCGATCCGATCTCGCCGCGGGCGAACACCGCAGCCGCCAACAAGGGAACAACCGAGGCCAGGATCTTGAAACGCAACATGACACTCTACTCACCAAGGCCGCTCGGGAACTGTCCCCTTAAGAACGCATGGCCTTATGGTTTGCAGAGCGTAAAGGAAACTCGTTACCGCCGGGTTGATGCGCAGAATGATCAGGCGAGCTGCCGCACATCCTCCGCGAGTGCGCGGTAGGACAGGGCCTCGGCGAGATGCAGCCGGCCGATCTTGTCGGCATTGTCGAGGTCGGCGAGCGTGCGTGCCACCCGCAGTACGCGGTGATAGCCGCGCGCCGACAGCCGCATGGTCTCGGCAGCGTCGCGCAGCAGTTTCTGTCCCTGTGCGTCGGGCTTGGCGACGTCCTCCAGCACGGAGGCGGGCGCTTCGGCGTTGGTGCGGACATTGGGCAGGCCGGCATCGGCATAGCGTGCAAGCTGGATGTCGCGCGCCGCCGCGACGCGCGCGGCGACTTCGGCGGATCCTTCCGCCGGCGGCGGCAGGATCAGATCGGCTGCGGTGACCGCGGGCACCTCGATGCGCAAATCGATGCGGTCCATCAGCGGGCCGGAGATGCGCGCCTGGTAGTCGCCGGTGCAGCGATCGACGCGGCCGCGCTTGCACGCATAGCCCGGCTCGAACGCGTTGCCGCAGCGGCACGGATTCATCGCTGCGACCAGCATGAAGCGCGCCGGATAAGTGACGCGGTGGTTTGCGCGCGACACCGCGACCTCTCCGTTCTCCAGCGGCTGGCGCAGCGAATCCAAGACGCGCGGATCGAACTCCGGCAGCTCGTCGAGGAACAGCACGCCCTGATGCGCCAGCGAGATCTCGCCGGGCTTTGCGCGCATGCCGCCGCCTGTCAGCGCCGCCATGCTGGCCGAATGATGCGGCGAGCGGAACGGCCGCCGCGCGGTCAGCGCGCCGCCTTCGATCTCGCCGGCAACGGAGGCGATCATCGAGACCTCGAGCAATTCCGGCATTAGGTAGCAAACTCACCTTAGCACGGCTGGCGGCAACGCTGGCGGTAATCCTAGATTCTTCGCTGAAAAGGGGCGGTTAACCCCCCGGTTAAAGGCGCCTTTTACGCGGAGGTATCCATGAACGAATTTGTCTTAGCCGGACTCGTGAAGCGTCGGGCTCAGTTGGCGGGCGATATCGAAAGCGCCCATGAGTCCCTTCGGAAGATGGTCTTGGACTTGGAGAGCCTAGACGCCACGATCCTCCAGTTCGATCCGAGCTACCGGGTGGAGTCCATCAAGGCGAAAGCCTTCCGGCCGCCCAAGGATTGGAGCAACCGGGGCGAAATGAGCCGCATCGTGTTGTCCATTTTGCGCCAAGCCGCAGAGCCGCTTACCAGCCGCGATATCGCCTTGGAGCTGCTAGTGGAGCGAGCCTTGGACAAGAACGACCAGCGGCTCTTGCGGCTGATGTCCAAGCGGGTCGGAGTCGCGCTCCGGACCCAGCGGGAAAACGGCCTTGTTCGGTGCGAGCAAGGACCGGGGCAGTACATGTTGTGGGAAATCGCCCGTTGACTTTGCCCTATGGTCGATTCGCTGTTGCAAATATGTCACTGCGGAAATCACATTTCCGTGATTTGCTGGATTTTAAGTGGCGCTGCCGACTTATCCGTTAGAATTTCGGAGTCTGATGTTCCTAATTCGTTCTCATTGCCCCGCTTGCAAGAAGGCCGATCCGATGAGCTTTAATGCAAGAAAGTCTGCTCAAGTAATTGCTTACTTGATCGCTAAGAGCGGCGGATCGAGCCTTAATGTTGTTAAGGCGATCAAGCTTGTCTACTTGGGCGACCGCCAGAGCATAAAGAATTTCGGCTTTCCCATACTCGATGAAACGCGGGTATCGATGCCGCTTGGGCCAGTGAACTCTATGACCTACCGGCATGTGAACGGAGAATACGACCTTGATGAGTGCGGGTGGTCTGAGTTTTTGGAGGACAAGGCCAACCATCAAATCGGGGCCACGAAGAAGTTCTCGGTCGATGATCTGGATGAGCTTAGCGACGCAGACATACAATGTCTCGATGAGGTCTGGGCTGAGTTTGGCCACCTAAACCAATGGCAACTCGTCAATTACACTCACGACAAGAATAACGTTCCTGAATGGGAAGATCCGAACGGAAGCTCGATCCCGATCCCATTGGAAAGAATGATGCGCTACCTCAACATTGAAAATGCTGAGGAGCAGGTTTCTTTGGTCGAAGACCATCAGCATTTAGATCGAGTTTTTGCCTCCCTTCGAAGTCATTAACGGAAGATTGCAATGGCCTACGCCGCGTCGCGCTGTCACGCGATGCTAATCCCGTCTGGCACGTTCGAAGACCCGGATCGTAAGCACCTTTTTGTGGTGTGTTCCGACGCTTGCGCGGATGGAAAGCATGTTCTCGTTTCGATAACGGGATGGACAAACGACCTATGCGACGGCACGACCCGTCTAAAAAAGGGCGATCATCCGTTTCTCTACAAGGATTCCTACGTATTCTATAGAAAGGCGCGGATCGAAGACGGGTCGGTTCTCACCAGCGGGATAGATAGTGGCGCTTTCGTCCTCAAAGAGCCGATGGATGCTGGGTTAGTCGACTTGATTATGGAAGGCATCTGCGCGTCGAAGCAGACGCCGCGCAAGGTCAAGAAGTACGCTGGCTGCTAGCGCGCTGCCAGTAACCCTTCCACTGCCGCGAAACCGGATGCTGCAGAGCTGCGCCAGTTGCCATCAGGTATTGCTCGCCGTTGCTGACGCGGCGGTTGTTCTCACGCCACGCCATTTCCTTTGCATAGGCCGCTAGATACGGGCCGGCAATGTGGTGATGAATGCCGATCTCTGCACGGCGCAGGCGGGAGAAAAACGACTCTGCTTGATTGGTGCAGGCCTCGCCGTCTGAATACGCCTCGCTGTGATTGATCCGCTTCGTCAGGAAGCGCGCGTGGAGCGCGTCCCAATGTGCGGCCTCGTCGGCGTGAACGGTGCTGCCGGGCTGCACGGTGCGCGCAATCGTGACAACGGCGGCATCCTCCGACTTGAAGACGAAAGGCAGCGTCCGGCCGCCACGCTCGCGCATGATGACCACGACGCGGCGCTTGCCGGTCTGGTTCTGCACCAAGCGCCGGTCGCGGCGGTTTTCCTTGCGATTGGCGGGGCGGACGTGGCCGCCGAAGTAAGCGCCGTCAACTTCCACCGTGCCACCAACGGTCGCGCCATTGGCTTCTGAGGCCATCGCTTCGCGGATTTTGTGAGCCATCACGAAGGCCGTCTTGTACTGGCAATCCAGGTCGCGGCTCAGTTGGAGCGCGCTGTGGCCCTTCGCGCCGTTGACGAAGATCGCGATTGCCAAGAGGTAGTCGCGGATCGGCAGCTTGCGGCTGGCGAATATCGTGCCGGACGTGACGCTGAATTGGTGATTGCAGCCCTTGCACTTGAATAGCTTGCGGGTCTGGTAGCTGTAGACGGCGACACAGCCGCACTTGGGGCAAAAGGGCTCGCCGTTAGTGGCAGCCCAGCGGATCAGCTTGAAGGTCTGATAGGCTTCCTCGTCCGACAAACGGGCGACCTTCGCTAAACTTAGCGACCTCGCCTTTGCCGTGAGAAGGAAGTGTTGCGACATGAGACCAACGTTTTCCGTTGACCTCATTGATAAACGTTGAAAGAAATGGCGTCAACGAAAATCGTTGGCCTTGACGAATATGTTTATTGTCAACATATTCCGCTGATGACCCCGGAACAGTGCCGAGCCGCCCGAGCCTGGCTAAACTGGCCTCAAGACGCGCTTGCAAAAGCCGCGAACGTGGGCGTTTCGACTGTGCGCGACTTTGAGGCTGGTCGGCGGGAGCCGACTCGGAACAATCTCGCGGCGATTCAGGCGGCTCTTGAGAAGGGCGGTATTTCATTTTTGGAAAACGACCAAACGCGGGGCGTTTCCGCGCCCCGTTAGACATGTGTTTGAGTTTCTGCTAGAAAAAAGGCGGTGGACCGACTGGGAATTGGACCCAGACCCGCGCAGGTGGAAATCCGGCGAGCGTCTCCAGACCCGGCCCGGCCGCGAGGAGCTACCAAATCACGCGCCAACGTGACTGATAGCCCCTCCAGTACCCGGCGACTTCATGTTGTCATGTACCACCTACCTTTCGACCCGCCTTCAACGGGTGCCTCACTTGGTTTGAGAGACACCGGAGCCGAATGGCTCCGGTTTTCGTTTGGGGTCACGCGAATACCCCAGTTTTCATTCCGCCCTCGTCCTTGGACGCGCGGACGCTATCTGAATTGCGAACATGAGTCGGGACACCGACCGCAACGGCGATGTGCCGCCAACGCTGCCTAAAGCCGACTGCCGTCCAAGGCAGCTTGGTCATTTCATTCACAACCATTGGACCAATGCGATTTACCGTTGGCACGGCGGCAAGCTCCTGCATGACCATTGGACAACGGCTTAGATCGACCTCAATCAACTTGTGCTGGTTCTGACGACCCGCAGTAAGCGTCCGACGCAGAACGCCGTGTTCGTCGATGTCGGACCAGCGCAGGCCACGAATCCACTTCTCGTCGTCCTTGGTGATTTCGGACGGCGTCTTGTCGCTGATGGGCACCCATTCGCCGATAACATCCATCTGCCGAAGTTGCGGGACTTCCAACTGGAAGGCCTGGGCAAGCGCGATTGAATGCAGGCCCCTACGATGCGCCTCTGCTCGGATTGCGTTGGCATGATCCGCCGTGAGCGCAACAGTGCGAGCTTTCGACTTCGGAATTCGCAGGTTGCCGAGAATCGCACTCAGGCGGATACAGGCATCGTCATTCAGAGTCGTGGCCCCGTAGGTGCAGAGCAAGCGTAGCTTGGCGACAAGGGTATGCCCCATCGACACGCCTTTGACGGACCACTTATTGGAATAGACTTCCATCACGTGCCCTGCATTCCAGTCGGCCACGCGCTCGGCGCCCACCGTTTCCTTGATGCTCCGAAACGCTGATTTATAGTTGCGGCTAACACTTCGTTTCAGAGTCCAAATCGGGGAACGGGGGTCGGTTTCGTAGCAGTCGATTAGGCCAGCCAATGTGCCGTCAAAGTTAACGGTCGGTTCTGGCTTCTCCGGTCCCGACGGCGGGGGCGCGTCCGCCTTTTGATCTGGGTTGCCGTCACGGCGCACCAGCTCGAAACCAAATTCCGCGGCGGTCTTCTCAAATTCCGCGAGCTTCTCCATCTTCGCCTCTAGGAGGCGGGCGGCTTCCAGTTTCTGCGCAGCCTCGTCCATCAGGCGCGCCCTCTCGCGAGCCATTTCCGCACGAAGGTCTTTCTTGGGGTCTTCCATAGCCGCGCGGTTCTAACCGATGACGAATCCTGACGTTGGAACAACATACTTTACCTCCGTTTATATCGCAAGTGCGACACCCGTTTTCGGGCCGAAACGATGTCCAAAAATAAGTAAGCCGCTGATTTCTCAGCGGCTTTCACTTGTTTGTAAGTTAGGTGAGTTTGCTACCTAATGCCGAGCAATTCGCCCGGCGACAGCGGCGGCAGGATCGAGGGCAGGCGCGCCGCCAGCATCGATTTGCCGGCGCCGGGCGCGCCGATCATCAGGAGATGGTGTCCGCCGGCGGCCGCGATCTCCAGCGCGCGCTTGGCGCTCTCCTGGCCCTTGATGTCGCGCAGATCGAGCGTGGAGGCGGCGGCCTCGTGCACCTTCGGCGAGGGCCGCGACAGCACCTGCGTGCCCTTGAAGTGGTTGGCGATCTGGATCAGCGAGCTTGCGGCGATGATCTGGATGTCCGGGCTCGCCCAGGCCGCTTCGGAGCCGCAAGACGCCGGGCAGATCAAGCCTTCCTCGCGCATATTGGCGCCGATCGCGGCCGGCAGGACGCCGGCCACCGGTGCGATCGAGCCGTCGAGACCGAGCTCGCCGAGCACGGTAAAGCCCGTCAGCGCATCCGGCGGGATCGCGCCGATCGCCGCCATCAGCCCGAGCGCGATCGGCAGGTCGTAATGGCTGCCTTCCTTCGGCAGGTCGGCCGGCGCCAGATTGACGATGATCCGCCGCGCCGGCAGCGCCAGCCCCGAGGCGATCAGCGCCGAGCGCACGCGTTCGCGCGCCTCCGAAACCGCCTTGTCCGGCAGGCCGACGATGGCAAAGGCCGGCAGGCCCGGCGCGACCTGCACCTGCACGTCGACCGCACGAGCCTCGATCCCCTCAAAGGCGACGGTAGAAACCCGCTGAACCATGCCCGAACCAGCCTGCCCTCTCGTACAATCGAGGGTAGCAGAGCCCGGCGCACTCCGCAAGAACAATACGGGAACATTTCCGGGCGAGGCAAGCCTTAACGAGCCGTAAACGGGGGCCAGACACTAAGCCTCGAATGCGAGCGGCTGCGCTCAGCACATCCCAACGAATGTTCGCTACTTCTAAGGTGCGGGATGGGCCGTGGTCTAACGGGTGAACAGTTCAAATGCTTGCAAATCGCCGGAGAAGCGAACGTCGGGTGTGCAGCCGGCTCGCCAAGATTCATTTTGGCGCGGGCTCGCTGCCGCGGGATTGCACGATCACGGATATCTCGGATGGCGGCGTGAAGGTCGTGGCTGAATTTCTGGAAGTGCCGCCGCAATTCACCATCATCTTCGCGCCGGACTATTCCCGCCAATGCCGCCTGCGCTGGCGTATCGGCTGCGAATTCGGCGCCGAATTCACCGACTAAGGTCTGAACGACTGTCTCTTTAACGGGACTTTAGCGTTAATAGGCAAAGCATCTCTGATCAGTCGCCGAGTGATCAGAGTATGTCCAAGCGTTTGCCCGTTGCCTCTCCCCCGGCGCGATATCTGTTGTCCGCGTTGCTGGCACTTGCCCTCGGCGGCTGTCAGACCACCGGCCTCGAGGACGTCACCGGCGCGCTTGGCGGCAAATCGGAGACAGCCGGCAAGGCCGATCCGAAGTCGGACATGGACACCTTGCGCGAGCGCTATCGCGCCAAGCCCAGTGATCCCAACGTCGCGCTGGAATACGGCAAGGCGCTGCGCGAGAGCGGCCAGCGCGCGCAGGCGGTCGCGGTGCTGGAGCAGGCCGTGCTCGGTCATCCCAGCAGCAAGGCGCTGCTCGCCGGCTATGGCCGTGCGCTCGCCGACAACGGCAATTTCCAGCAGGCCTTCGACGTGCTCGGCCGCGCGCATTCGCCCGAGGATCCCGACTGGCGCATCCTGTCGGCGCAGGGCGCGGCGCTCGATCAGCTCGGCCGCAACGAGGAAGCGCAGCAATATTACGCCGCGGCGCTGAAGATCGCGCCCGACGAGCCGACCGTGCTGTCCAATCTCGGCCTGTCCTACGTGCTGCAGAACAATCTGCCGAAGGCCGAACAGGTGCTCGGCCGCGCCTATCAGCGCAATCAGAACGATGCGCGGGTCCGTGCCAATCTCGCACTCGTGCTGGGATTGCAGGGCCGCGAGTCCGAGGCCGAAATCCTCGTGAAGGCCGATCTGCCGCCGGACCAGGCCGCGGCCAAGGTCACGGCGCTGCGGCAGCTGCTGGCAAAGAAGCAGCAGCGGGCGGACAGGTAGCCGGCCTCTATAGACGCCTTATGGGATGAGACTCACCTAGCGCTCCGACGGAGACCTTACGACGCCTTGCGGTGCGGCGCGGAGCTGCGGCTTGACCGGCCCTTCAGCTTCTTCAGCAGTGGTCCGAGCAGCGAGCGCTTCGGCTTCTTCACCTCGCCGCGGCCGGCGAGGCGGTTCGCCATATTCTGGAACAGCTCGGTGGTGCGGTGACTCCTGGACACCTCCGCGATCATCTGGCCGTTGTTGGCTGCGGTCGAGAACAGTTTCGAATCGAACGGGATCACCGCGAGCGGCTGGCTCTCCATGGTCTTGGCAAATGCCTTGACCTCGATCTCGGCGCGCTTGTGCATGCCGACCTGGTTGATGCAGTACAGCGGCGGCCGGTCGTTCGGTCGCGCGGCCTTGAGCACGCTGAGCATGTTCTTGGTGTTGCGCAGGTTGGCAAGATCAGGCTCGGCCACGATCACGATGTCGTCGGCATTGACCAGCGCGCGCCGCGTCCAGCCCGACCATTGATGGGGCACGTCGAGCACGATGCAGGGCGTGGTCATGCGCAGCGTGTCGAACACCGCATCAAAGGCTTCCGCGCCGAAATCGTAGACGCGGTCAAGCGTGGCGGGTGCAGCAAGAAGGCTGAGGCGGTCGGTGCATTTGGCGAGCAGGCGTTCCATCAGCGCCGTGTCGGGGCGGTCCTGCGACAGCACCGCATTGGCGATGCCCTGCACCGGGTCCTGGTTGTAGTCGAGGCCGGCGGTGCCGAAGGCAAGGTCGAGATCGATCACGACGGAATCGAGCGCGAGGTCGCGCGCGATGGTCCAGGCGACGTTGTGCGCGACCGTGGACGCGCCGACGCCACCCTTGGCGCCGACCACGGCGATGACGCGGCCGGTGATGATGGCTTCGGACGCCGAGAACAGGCTGCAGATGGAGCGGACGACGTCGAGGGTCTCGACCGGTCCCACCACATAGTCGTTGACGCCGCGGCGGACCAGCTCGCGATAGGGCGCAGTGTCGTTGGGATTGCCGATCACCACCACGCGGGTGCCGGGATCGCAGACGCCGGCGAGATCGTCGAGGCCCTCGAGGATGTCGCGCGTACCGTCGGACTCGATCACGATGACGTTCGGTGTCGGCATCGAATCGTAGACTTCGATCGCCGCGGCGAGGCCGCCGCTCTTGGCGGTCAGATGCGCCTTGGCGAGCCGGCGGTCCTGCCCGGCGGCGGTCACCGCCTGGAGCGTCTGCTCGGTCTCGCAAAAGGCCTGCACGGAGATGCGAGGAACCGGCGCAATGTGTTCCTCGGGGTGCTGCGGATCGTCCGCCTCTTCGTCGTGGACGCTGGTCATTTGCCTGTGTCGCTCAGTTTGGCCCTGTCGGACTCTGGATAGGTGGTCGCGGTCGTCGAGCCCTTGCGGTAACGGTCGAAGGCGATCTCGCGCCGCGCGGTATAGGCCGGCGTCTCCGCGCGCGGCTGCTCGAGGTCGGCGGGATTGTCGATCATGGCCGCGAGGTTACGCTGGCTGGCGCAGCCGAGATTGAAGTAGGGATGGTTCTCGTTGTAGCCGGGATCGAGGATGGACGGACCGACGTCTTCCGGCCACAGCCCGCAGGGGCCCGCGACGGCCGTGATCTTCGAATAGCTCAGGCGGATGGTCGGCAGTAGTCCGGGATCCTCGGGGCGGTAGCGATGCTGGACGATGGCGCGCGACGGCACGCCGCCGGAGGCGAGCACGGAGCGGATCTCCTGATAGGTCGCCGCCGCGGCGCGTGAATTCGCGGTGTCGACGGGCACGTCGACCACGACGGAGCCGGTGCCTTCGCGCACCCAGTCCCGGGCGATGCCGGCGACGTCGGCGTGCTGCGCGGCTGAGAGGCCGCCTCTGGCCTTGCCGACGAAGATCACGATCGACTTCTTGCCTTCCTGCACCGCGATCGGGTGGCGCTGGCGGTAGTCGGTCGGCACCGTCTGGGTGACGATTTCGCCAGTGGTGTTGCAGGCGCCGAGCAGGACGGAGAGCCCCGTCAGCGCCAGCGCAATCCGTAAGCTGCGACGTCGATCGGCTGTCATCTTCGTCATCGCCTTATCCCCTCCTGCCCCGTGTCTCGCCCCGGCCCCCAAGCCGTCGGTCTCAGTCGATGATGAAGCCGAAATCGCCGCGGAAGCCGTCGATCGGATCGACGCGGCGGCCCGCGATGCCATAGAGGCGGTTCATGCGGCCGAGCAGCGCGGTCTGCGCATCCGAGGCCGGTGCAAAGCCGTCATCGGGCCGCGACAATTCTTTCTGGGCGACCGCGCGCACCACGTAGGGCGTCACGATCACCATCAGCTCGGTCTCGTTGTTGACGAAGTCCTGGCTGCGGAACAGCGCGCCGAGGATCGGCACCTGGTCGATTCCGGGCAGGCCGTTGATCGCCTGCTTGGTCTGCTGCTGGATCAGGCCGGCCATCGCCATCGAGCCGCCCGAGGGAATTTCCAGCGTGGTCTCGGCGCGGCGGGTCTGGATCGAGGGGATGGTGATCGAGTTGTTCACGGACGACGACACCGCCTGCGTCACGGTGATCGCCTGCTGGTTCGACAGCTCCGAGACCTCGGTCATGACCCGCAGGCTGATGCGGCCTTCGCTGAGCACGACCGGCGTGAAGTTCAGCGAGATGCCGAACTTCTTGTAGGAGATCTGGGTGGTACAGACGTGGGTGATGGGATCGCAGGAATAACCTGCCGGAATCGGGAATTCGCCGCCCGCGATGAAGGTCGCGGATTCGCCCGAGATCGCCGTCAGGCTCGGTTCGGCCAAGGTGCGCATCACGCCGGCGGTTTCCATCGCGCGCATGGTGGCACTGACGGTGGCCACGCCCTTGGCCATGCCGGCGACGCCGAGCCCGTTGGTGCCGACCAGCGGGCCGCCGGAGACCGTGAACGGGTTCGTATTGTTGAAATTCACCACCGCAGTGCCGGCGTTCAGGCTGGCGCTGAGATCGACGCCGAGCTGCTTGACGATGTCGCGCCTGACTTCGCCGACGACGACCTTGAGCATCACCTGGTCGCGGCCGCGCACGACGATGTTGTTGACGACCTTGTCCGAGCCGCCGACGAGCTTTGCGGCGACGTCACCGGCCTGCTGGGCCTCGACCGGGCTCGACACCGAGCCGGTCAGCATCACGCTGTCGCCGACGCCTTCGATCTGCACGCCCGGCAGCGACTGGCGCAGCGCCGCGCGCATGCCGTTGAGATCGCGCTTCACCGCAATGTCGTAGGCGGCGACCTGCTGGCCGTCGGCGGTGAAGAACACGACATTGGTCTGGCCGACCTGGCCGCCGATGATGTAGGCGCGCTGGGCCGAGCGGATCACCGCGTTGGCGATCTTGGGATCGGCCACCAGCACGTCCTTGACCTCGCGCGGCAGGTCGATGACGACGGATTTGCCCACGCCAAGCGAGAGGAACCGCGTGCGGGCCGATGCAATGGTCGAAACCGGCGATATGCTGAGATCCGGCGGCGCCTGCATCGGCGCCTGGTCGCCGACCGGCGCATCCGCGGCGGTGACGAAATCGGGGGCTGCGACCAGCCCCAGCATCAGCATTGCCCCTGCTAAGGACGAGCGCGCGCGCTTCCCCCGAAGGCGCAGGCCCATCCGATCTTCCCCGTAGTTCATGCTATCCCCATCATCACTTCTGTGACGTCAGCTGCCGCGCCTGCACCCCGTAACGGATCACGTTCACACCGCCCGGACGCTTGACCGCCTCCTCAGGCGTGCCGTCGATGGCGTTGGCATCCACGATGCTGCGCAGCGCGAGCGTCAGCGTGCCGCCTTGGCGCGCGGCCGAGAGCGTGGCGACCTGGTCGGGCCTGAGCTCGAGCGTGACGGTCTTGCCGACGACGGCGTTCTGGCCGTCCTTTTCTTTCGGCGCCTGGTCGATCGCGAGCACGCGGATATTGGTCAGGATGACCTCGGACAGGATGAGGTCGTTGCCGCCGGTCGGGCCGTTGTTGTTGCCGCCGTCAGGATTCTTCAGGCGGCGGGTCAGCACGATGTCGACGCGGTCGTTCGGCAGGATGAATCCGCCGGCGCCGGTCTCGGCGGAAATCTCGGTGGAAACGGCGCGCATGCCCGACGGCAGGATCGCGGCCATGAAGCCGGAGCCCTCGGCCTTGACCAGCTTCTGCTCGCGGATCGGCTCGCCCTGCATCAGCGGCACGCGCGCGATCGAGCCGGTGAGCTGGGTCTGCGCCTCGGGCCTGTTGTCGCGACGGATGAAAGCGCTGCTTGCGGTCGCCGCCGGCCAGGCCTGCCATACCAGGTCCTCGGGCTTCACGGCCTGACCGAGCTGGATGTCGTTCTTGGCGACCAGAACCTCGATCGTCGGCAGCTTCTCGACGATTGGAAGGACGGGTGCGGCAGTATTCTGATAGCCGCTCGCCAGATACGCAGCGACGCCGCCGGCGCCCAGTGCGATGACGAGAACGACAATGCGTGCGGTGTTCATACGCTTCTACTCTTACGCGGGGCACTCGAACCGCACCTGGCGGGTTCCCCTGCGTCGATGAGTAGGGAGGAAAAGTATAAGGGGTGTTGCGAGGTCGAATGTGATCGCCGGTCACGCTGCTGGTTTTGGGCAGATGGTGAACGCCGCGTTATCCGGTCGGCCAGCGGCCCCGTAGTTTCACGCGGGGCCGCTCCTGCGTTCGCACGAGGCGCGAGGCGTCATGGTGAACGGGTGGTTAGTGGCGCTTGAGCTGATGCTGCGCCATGACGTGACAGGCGCCATCTCGCCCGCCGACGCCACCGCTCTCAAGATTCACTGGCAAGGATAGCGCCGGCCATCCTTTGCCGCGAACGTATTCGTCGCCGGATCGTATGAGCGATAACGTTGCGCGCAGGAGGTCGCGTGTTGCTGGGCGGCCGCCGCTTCCTGTTGCGCGGCGGCGCTGGCTGCACCGGCTGCGATCGCGCCGCCGATGAGGCCACCGACCAGTCCGCCCACACCGGCGCCGTTGTCATAGCACTGTCCGTAACGGCACCAGACCTGCTCGGTCATTTCAGGCGCCGTGGCAGCAAGGCCCGGATTGGTCTGTAACGGCGCCGACATCGCGGAGGTCGACAACAGCGCGACGCCGACGGCGGCCATCAGGACGATTTTTGACATGTGATCGTTTCGCATCGAATTTCCTGCTTCATTGCTGTGGGTGCAGGGCACCTGCCACCCGCTTCCCTTGAACGCGGCGTTCACTGGCCGGCTGCATCCACCACACGGCACAAGTTGCTGCTGATGCCCGGAGCGACCTGTCCCGGCGGCATGATGAAGACCGCATCGACGCGGCTGCCTTTGACGTCCTTGCGCACGACGACGCGCAGCGTCTGCGGCCGCCCGGATCCGGTCGTCTCCTGCTGAGTGGTCAGCGTGCCAAGCGCCTTGTCGACGTTCACGTCGACGAAGCCTTCCGCCATGACGGCACGGGAGACCCTGTCGAGGGCAACGGCGGGATTGACCGATGGGAAGATCATCCAGACCTTGTGGGTCGTGCCCGTGACCAGCGGAACACCGCTCATCTGATAGTGGTCTGCGCAGCTGTCGGCCCGCGCCGGCATTGACGAAACAGCCATCAGCGCGACCGCGCAAAATGTTCTCGTAAGCATGTTTTCATAACCTGTTTGAGGCAGTCGGGGGGACTTAGGCCAGCCGCGCCGCAAGTCCATGGTCGCCGTCGCATTCGGGATGGAGGCGTTCGGATTCTGGCCTGCGTGCCGCGGTACAATTGCGCGATCTGGATGTTTCGTGCGGCAATTGGATATCGAGCGCGGCCGCTCGGCCCGCGTTCACTGGAATTGTGCTAGCGTGGTGCTGCGGTCTCTCGCGGACGCCCTGAACGATGGATATCGCATGCTCGAAGACATAATCGCTGCGCCTCTTGCCCGATCAGGATCGTCGTTTCAGGAGCTGCTCGAAATACTTCGGCCTCATGGGATCAACGCTCATTCCGCGCCGAAGCCCGACGGATCATTTCGTTGGCATGCGGATGTTGCAGTCGGCGCCGGCATGGACGTGGTGCGGGCGGAGCTGTCCGCAGGCTGGGACTGGCGCTATTCATACGGCAAATCGTCGGGTGAGCTCGCCATCAGCCTGCTGAACGCCGGCAAAGCCGAATTGCTCATCGCAGGAAAGAGCGTACAGCGAACGTCCACTGACGTGGCCATCGTGTCGCTTCCGAACCTGCAGGAGCAGAGCGTCGAAGCGGTGGATGGAAGATATTCGAGTGTCACGCTGACATTGCACACGGATGTGGTGACCAAGGCTCTGTCTGCGACGTTCGGAAGCGCGGCCCTGGACGATCTCGATCTGACGCCGAAGCTCGATTTGTCGACCAGTGCCGGGCAGATCCTGTTTCAGCTCATTCGTGCCAGTACGGCCGGCCTGCGTGACGGGATTCTTGCACGCTCGCCGAAAGCCAGTGCTCTGCTCTCGGAAGCCGCGATGCAGTTGATCCTAGAAAATGTTCCGCATCGGCTGACCGACCGCCTGAACCGCCATCCCATGGATGCGCCGCCTCGCCACGTCAGGCGGGCCGTCGAGTACATGCGGGCCAACCTGCATCTGCCGCTGACGATCGCCGATATTTCCGGGAATGTCGGGATCAGCAGCCGGTTGCTGCAATCGGGATTTCGCCGAATCCACGGCACGACGCCGGTCGCCTATCTGCGCAGAATTCGACTCGAAGCGATCCACGACGAGCTGTCGCGACCGGAGAATCTGCTTCCGGTCAGTGAAGTCGCGCTGAAGTGGGGCTTTACCCACATGGGCCGGTTTGCGGCGTCATACCGAGCGGCCTTTGGATTGTATCCGTCCGACACAGCCCGGCGCGCTCGGGGATTTTGCGGCTGAAGGAGGCGACGCAAGGCTCCGAAGCTACTTCTTTCGCTTCTGCTCGATCGCGTCCCAGATCTTCGCCGCGACATCAGGGCCGCCGAGCCGCGCGATGGCGCGGATGCCCGTGGGCGAGGTCACGTTGATCTCGGTGAGATTGCCGTTGATGACGTCGATGCCGACGAACAGCAGGCCGCGCTCGCGCAGCGCCGGACCGATCGTCGCGCAGATCTCGCGCTCGCGCGGCGTGAGCTCGGTCTCCTTGGCCGCGCCGCCGCGCACCATGTTGGAGCGGAGGTCGTCGGTGGCCGGCACGCGGTTCACCGCGCCGGCGAACTCGCCATTGACGAGGATGATGCGCTTGTCGCCGTGCTTCACCTCGGGAATGAATTGCTGGATCACCCAGGGCTCCTTGAAGGTGACCGAGAACATGTCGAACAGCGAGCCGAAATTCATGTCCTGCGGCATCACGCGGAACACCGCCGCGCCGCCATGGCCGTGCAGCGGCTTCATCACGACGGCCCCGTGCTTGTCGCGGAACGCGTTGATCTCGTCCAGGTCGCGCGAGATCAGGGTCGGCGGCATCAGCTGCGGGAAGTTCATCACGAACAGCTTTTCCGGCGCGTTGCGCACGGAGGCGGGGTCGTTGACCACCAGCGTCTTCGGATGGATGCGCTCGAGGAAATGCGTCGAGGTGATGTAGGCGAGGTCGAACGGCGGATCCTGGCGCAGCAGCACCACGTCAAAGCCGTTCAGCGCCTCGCGCCTTGGCTCGCCGAGGGTGAAATGGTCGCCGGGCTCGTCGCGCACGGTCAGCAGCTGGACCGGAGCCACGATCTCGTCGCCGACCATCGAGAGCTTGTCGGGGGTGTAATAGGACAGGCCATGGCCGCGCTTCTGCGCCTCCAGCAGCAGCGCGAAGGTCGAATCGCCCTTGATGTTGATGCGGGCGATGGGGTCCATCTGGACGGCGACGTTGAGTTTCATGGTCTGCCTTTCAGGTCGAGGCGTCGAATGCCGCCAACACATGGCGCGGAAGTGAGCGCGGCGCAATCAGCATGGCGTCGAATCGCAATTCGAATTCGGCATGCTCGGGATGCGCCACGAGCCAGCCTTGCGCGGCGTCGATGATGCGCTGCTGCTGGCGCGGGGTCACCGCATAAGCGGCGTCATCGAGGCTGGCGCGGGCCTTGACCTCGATGAAGGCGATCAAATTGCGGCGGCGCGCCACGAGATCGATCTCGCCATGCGCCGTGCGGTAGCGCTTTGCCAGGATGCGGTAGCCCTTGGCCATGAGATAGGCGGCGGCGCGGCTTTCGGCCGAGATGCCGGTGCGGAACGCGGCGACGCGCTCGGGCGAGGCGACTTTCGGTTCCGCGTCGCCCCTAGTCTTCGCCATCGCCGCCCCGCAGGTCCTTGGCGAGCTCGAGCGCGCGGGCATAAACCTCGCGGCGCGGCCGGCCCGAGAGCGCAACCGCATGCGCAACGGCATCCTTGACGCTGTGCGCGGCCAGCTGCTCGCGCAGGAGATCGTCCAGCGCATCCGATGTCAGCACCTCGGCGTCGGCCGCCGGCGGAGCGATCACCAGCACGAACTCGCCGCGCGTCTCCAGCCCAGCGGCGTCACGCGCCAGCTCGGCTAGCGTTGCGCGCGAAATCTCCTCGTGCAGCTTGGTCAGCTCGCGGCAGATCGCGGCCTCGCGGCTGCCCATGATCTCGGCGAGCTCGGCCAGCGTATCCTGCACGCGATTGCCGGATTCGAACATCACCAGGGTCGCATCGATGCGGGCGAGCTCGGCCAGGCGCGATTTTCGCGCCGCTGATTTGGCCGGCAAGAAACCCTCGAAGAAGAAACGATCGGTCGGCAGCGCGGCGACCGACAGCGCGGCCAGCACCGAGGACGGGCCGGGCAGCGCATAGACCGCATGGCCGGCGGCGCAGACCTCGCGCACCAGCTTGAAGCCGGGGTCGGAGATCAGCGGCGTGCCGGCGTCCGACACCAGCGCGACCGAGCCGCCCGCGGCAAGCGCCTCCAGGATCTTTGGGCGCGCGGCCTCGGCGTTGTGCTCGTGATATTGCTTGAGCTGGGCGGAGATATCGTAGCGCTCGGTCAGGCGGCGCGTAATGCGGGTGTCCTCGCAGGCGATGACGTCGACGCCGGCGAGGGTCTGAAGCGCGCGCAGCGTGATGTCGCCAAGATTGCCGATGGGGGTTGCGACCAGATACAGGCCCGGCGCCGCCTTCGGGGCCGGGAGCCGATGGGCGTCGATGGAGAAACCGCGTGGAGCGGCGTCTGGGCCTTCAGGCGTATTTATCGGGGCCGGCTTTGCGCGCATAATGAATCGAACTTAGGCATGATCCCCGGGGCTGGGAACCGGTCCTCCGAAAAAGATCGCGGCCAAACCCAAGATACGACGGGGTGGGGGCGGGAAAGGACGGGAATGTGATCCACCGGGTCACATGCGAGAGGGTATGAAGCGTCAACGTCATATTCGCGGCGGAAACGCCGCCTTGATGCTGTCGAGGGGTCGGCGGACAGCCAGGACCTACGGGTGCGGCCGTGTTAAGCGGTCATTATCCTTTTGTTTTGGTTAACTATTTGCCGACAATATGCCTGAATCCGCGGCTTCTGTCGCGGCAATGAATGTTGTGACCGGCTGGCGATCGCTGGTCAGAAGAGAAGCTGCAATGCTGGGCCCGCGTGATCCGAAATCTCCCGTTGAGGGGCCCCGAATGTCCGGGGCGACCCGGCGGGGTGCGCTCGGCCTGTTGCTCGGCGCCCCCCTGCTCTCGGCCTGCGCCGGCGTGCAGCAAAGCCTCAGCCAGTTCTCAAATCCCTTCAGCAGCTCCTCTCCGCCGCCGGCCCAGCCGGCCGGACCGCCGCAACAGGCGACCACCGCTGGCACCGGCGGGGTCAAGGTAGCCGTGATCCTGCCGCTCTCGGCCGCCGGCAATGCCGGCCTTGCCGCTCAGTCGATGCGCAATGCCGCCGAGATGGCGCTGGCGGAGTTCCAGAACCCGAACATCCAGCTGCTGATCAAGGACGACAATGGCACCCCGCAGGGCGCGCAGGCCGGCGCGCAGCAGGCGGTCGAGGAAGGTGCCGAGATCATTTTGGGGCCGCTGTTCGCGCAGTCGGTGCCGGCGGTGGCGCAGGTCGCGCGCACGCGCAACATCTCGGTGATCGCGTTCTCGACCGATTCCAGCATCGCCGGCCGCGGTGTGTATCTGCTGAGCTTCCTCCCCGAGTCCGACGTCAACCGCATCATTGAATACTCCGCCAGCATCGGGAAGCGCTCGGTCGCCGTACTCGTGCCCGACAATGCCTATGGCAATGTCGTCGAGGCCGCGGTGAAGGCGGCGGTGCCGCGGCGCGGCGGACGCGTCGTCGCATTCGAAAGATATGGTGCGGATCGCGCCACGCCGGCGCGCACGGTCGCACAGCAGCTCGGCAGCGCCGATGCGCTGTTCATTGCCGATGACGGCGATGCCGTCGTCGCGGTGGCCGATGCGATGACCGCGGCCGGCGCGAATTTGCGCAACATCCAGCTGCTCGGCACCGGCCTGTGGGACAATCCGCGCGTCTATGCCAGCCAAAACTTGCAAGGTGGCCTCTACGCTGCGCCGGATCCGGCCGGTTTTCGCGCGTTCTCCGGCCGCTATCGCACCAAATATGGCGCCGAGCCGATCCGCACCGCGACGCTGGCCTATGACGCCGTCGCCCTCGTCGCCGCGCTCGCGCGCACGCAGGGCACCACGCGCTTCTCGGCGGACGTGCTCACCAATCCCTCGGGCTTTGCCGGCATCGACGGCCTGTTCCGCTTCCGCGCGGATGGCACCAATGAGCGCGGACTTGCGGTGATGAAGGTGACGACTGGCGGCGGCGTGGCGGTTGCGGGCTCGCCGAAGAGCTTTGGGGCGTAGTTCAGGACGACGGTCCCGTAGGGTGGGCAAAGCGAAGCGTGCCCACGAATTTCACGTGATGTAGTGAGAGATGGTGGGCACAGCGCGAGTGCGCCTTTGCCCACCCTACGAGAGCTCGTTACGCCGCGAGATCCGCGACCACCGCATCCAGCACCGGGAATCCGCTGCTCGTCACGCGCAGGCGGCCCGTTGCATCGACCATGATCGCGCCCTCCTCGCGCAGCAGCGCGATGCGGCCGGCATCGAGCGGACGGCCGGAGAGCGCCTTGTACCGCGCGGGGTCAATGCCCTCGGCGAGGCGCAATCCCATCAGCAAAAATTCGTCGGCGCGTTCTTCGCTGTTGAGGAGATCGTCGGTGACGACGCCGTGGCCGTTGGTCTCGACCCGGAGCAGCCAGGCTTCGGGACGCTTCTCGGTGGCGGTGGCATGGCGCACGCCGTCGATATCGAGGCGGCCATGTGCGCCCGGGCCGATGCCGGCATATTCCTCGCCGCGCCAGTACACCAGATTGTGCCGGCACTCGGCGCCGCGGCGCGCGTGATTGGAGATCTCGTAGGCGGGCAGCCCCAGCTTGTCGCAGGTCTCCTGCGTCACGTCGTAGAGCGCGCGGGCGACCGCCTCGTCCGGCGTCTTCAACTTGCCGGCCTGGTGCAGGCCGAAGAACGGCGTGCCTTCCTCGATGGTGAGCTGATAGAGCGACAGATGCTCGGCGGCTTCATCGATGGCGTGCCGCAGCTCATCGGCCCACATCGCCGGCGTCTGGTCGGGGCGGGCGTAGATCAGGTCGAACGAATAGCGGTCGAACGAGCGGCGCGCGATGGCGACGGCATCGAGCGCCTCGCGTGCGCTGTGCAGGCGGCCGAGCGCCTTCAGCGAGGCATCGTCGAGCGCCTGCACGCCGAGCGAGACGCGGTTGACGCCGGCGGCGCGATAGCCGGCAAAGCGCGTGGCTTCGACGCTGGTCGGGTTCGCTTCCAGCGTGACCTCGACGTCGCTCGCGACGGTCCAGTGCTTGCCGATGGCGTCGAGCACGGCGCCGACGGTTGCGGGCTGCATCAATGACGGCGTGCCGCCGCCGAGGAAGATCGAGGTGACCTTGCGGCCGGGCGCGCGCTGCGCTGTCGTTGCGATCTCCCGCGCGAAGGCGGAGGCAAAGCGTGCCTCGTCGATCGCGGCATGGCGGACATGGCTGTTGAAGTCGCAATACGGGCACTTCGACAGGCAGAACGGCCAGTGCACGTAGACGCCAAAGGCTTCAGATTCTTGTTTTGACGCGTTTTCCTGGCGCGAACCGGTAACCACTTCGCTCGAAAACGCTCTATCGCGGCTCAAGGCAGATCTCCGCCAGTTTCACGAAGGCGCGGGCGCGGTGCGACAGGCCGAGGCCGAGCGGCGGCAGGCCGTGCTTCTCGATGCTGGTCATCTCGCCAAAGGTGCGGTCGTATCCGTCAGGCAGGAACATCGGATCGTAACCAAAACCGGCATTCCCGCGCGGCGGCCAGACCAGCGTGCCGTCGACGCGCGCCTCGACCTCTTCGAGATGATCGTCAGGCCACGCGACGCAGAGCGCAGAAACGAAATGCGCGGTGCGCTTCGCTGGCGTGGTTGCGCCACGTTCCTGGAGCAGGCGCTCGATCTGGGCCATCGCCGCGGCAAAGTCCTTGCTCGGTCCGGCCCAACGCGCGCTGTAGATGCCGGGCGCGCCGTCGAGCGTGTCGACCACGATGCCGGAATCATCGGCGAAAGAGGGAAGGTTGGTCGCCTTTGCCGCCGCGATCGCCTTGATCGCGGCATTGCTGCGGAAGTCGTTGCCGGTTTCCTCCGGCTCGCCCAAGCCGAGCTCACCGGCCGACACCGCCTCGATGCCGTAAGGCGCGAGCAATTCCTTCATCTCGGCGAGCTTGCCGGGATTATGGGTCGCGATGACGAGCTTTCCGGTGATTCGGCGGTGCATGGCTTATTGACTACGCCACGGCCAGTTTCTGCAAGTCCACCAGGCGCGCGATGCCTTTCTGCGCCAGGGCGATCAGCTTCAGGAACTCGTCCTGCGTGAACGGTTCGCGTTCCGCGGTGCCCTGCACCTCGATGATCCGGCCATCGCCGGTCATGACGAAATTGGCGTCGGTCTCGGCTTCGGAATCCTCGGCATAGTCGAGGTCGAGCACGGGCGTGCCGTTGTAGATGCCGCAGGAGATCGCGGCGACGTTGTCGCGCATGACGTTGGTCTTGATCATGTTGCGCGCCTTCATCCAGTTGATGCAATCGGCGAGCGCGACCCAGGCGCCGGTGATCGAGGCCGTGCGGGTGCCGCCGTCGGCCTGGAGCACGTCGCAATCGACCGTGATCTGGCGCTCGCCGAGCGCTTCGAGATCGACGATGGTGCGAAGCGAGCGGCCGATCAGGCGCTGGATCTCGACCGTGCGGCCGCTTTGTTTCCCGGCGGAGGCTTCGCGGCGGGTGCGTTCCGAGGTCGCGCGCGGCAGCATGCCGTATTCGGCGGTGACCCAGCCGCGGCCCTGGCCCTTCAGCCATGGCGGCAGCCGGTCTTCCAGAGTGGCCGTGACCAGCACATGGGTGTCGCCGAATTTCACGAGGCAGGAGCCTTCCGCATATTTGACCACGCCACGCTCCAGCGTCACGGGGCGCAATTCGTCGGGCGCACGGCGGCTTGGCCGCATGGAAAATCCTCCAAAAACTCACTGAAAAGGGCTGTTCGCGGTGCTTGTAGGTGGGGTGAGGGTGGGCGGCAAGGCCTTTTCGTCCCCTGATTCCAGGCCCGCAAACACCACGCTTGTCAGACGCATCGGGGATGGACAAATTATGAGCATCTGAGAGGAGTTACCGTCTGTGGCCCAACACGATCCGATCCATCTGATCGCGCCGCGCGCAGGCCTCGCCCAGCTCAACGAGCGTTCCCGCGACATCTTTCGTCAAATTGTCGAAAGCTATCTCGCGACCGGCGAGCCGGTCGGCTCGCGCAATATTTCGCGGCTGATCGCCCTGCCGCTGTCGCCGGCCTCGGTCCGCAACGTCATGGCCGATCTGGAACAGCTCGGCCTGATCTATGCTCCGCACACCTCCGCCGGCCGGCTGCCGACGGAACTCGGCCTGCGCTTCTTCGTCGACGCCCTGATGCAGGTCGGCGACCTCAACGAGGCCGAGCGGCAGTCGATCCAGAGCCAGCTTGCCAGCGTCGGCCAGGCGCAGTCGGTCGAGGCCGCGCTGGACCAGGCGTTGACGCGGCTGTCGGGCCTGACCCGCGCGGCCGCGGTGGTGCTGACGCCGAAATCCAATGCGCGGCTGAAGCATATCGAGTTCGTCCGCCTGGAACCCGAGAAGGCGCTGGTGATCCTGGTCGGCGAAGACGGCCAGGTCGAAAACCGCGTGCTGACGCTACCGCCCGGAGTTCCCTCCTCGGCGATCACCGAGGCCGGCAATTTCCTCAATGCGCGCATTCGCGGCCGCACGCTCGCCGAAGCGCGGCTCGAGCTCGAAACCGCGCTGGGCGAAGCCCGCGCCGAGCTCGATCAGCTGACGCAGAAGGTGATTTCCGCCGGGATCGCGAGCTGGTCCGGCGGCGAGAACGAGGATCGCCAGCTCATCGTCCGCGGCCACGCTAATCTGCTCGAGGATCTGCACGCGCTGGAGGATCTGGAGCGGGTTCGCCTGTTGTTCGACGATCTCGAGACCAAGCGCGGCGTGATCGACCTCTTGGGCCGCGCTGAGACCGCCGAGGGCGTGCGCATTTTCATCGGTTCGGAGAACAAGCTGTTTTCCTTGTCCGGCTCCTCGACGATCATCTCGCCGTATCGGGATGCCGCCGGTCATATCGTCGGCGTTTTGGGCGTGATCGGGCCGACGCGGCTGAATTATGCCCGCGTGATCCCGACCGTGGACTACGCCGCCCGCATCGTCAGCCGGCTCCTGGGGGGCTGACCGGCATTTGCGCCGATCACGGGCGCTTGATTTTCGCCCGCTTAGGCACGATATCCGGGCCAACAATCCCTGGAAACGAGTTCGAGATTTGAGCCGATGACCGATCGAGACCGGCAACCCGAAGACACGACCGCACCGACCGGCGAGCCCGTGGTGTCAAAACCCTACATCATGCCCGACGATCCCGAGCCGGGTTCGGTCGAAACCTTGCAGAAGGAAGCCGCCGAGGCGCGCGACCGCATGCTGCGGACGCTGGCCGAGATGGAGAACTTGCGCAAGCGCACCACCAAGGAGGTCGCCGACGCCCGCCTCTACGGCATCACCGGCTTTGCCCGCGACGTGCTCGACATCGCCGACAATCTCCAGCGCGCGCTCGATGCCGTTCCGGCCGAGGCGCGGGCCGCGGCCGATCCCGGCCTGATCTCCCTGATCGAGGGCGTCGAGCTCACCGAGCGCTCGCTGCTCAACGCGCTGGAAAAGCACGGCGTGAAGAAGTTCGACCCGCAGGGCCAGAAGTTCGATCCGAACTTCCAGCAGGCGATGTTCGAAGTACCCGATGCGTCGGTGCCGTCGGGCACCGTGGTGCAGGTCGTGCAGGCCGGCTACACCATCGGCGAGCGCGTGCTGCGCCCGGCCCTGGTCGGTGTCGCCAAGGGCGGCGCGAAGGCGGCGGCCAACAGCAACGAAGTGAACTGAGTTCGGGCGTCATTCCGGGTTCGGCTCTGCGAGCCGCCCCGGAACGACTGTGTGAGAGCCTACGCACTCACCGCGATATCCGCCGACTGGATCCGCTTCACCCCGGCCTTGGCCATATCGGCCCAGGCCTTGGCGAGCGAGCCCTGCGTGTCGATGCCGCGGCAGGCGTCTTCCACGACATAGACCTCGAAGCCAGCCTTGCGCGCGTCGAGCGCGGTCCAGGCGACGCAGAAATCCGTCGCCAATCCCGCAACGAAGACGCGCTTGATCTTGCGGCCCTTGAGATAACCGGCGAGGCCCGTGGAGGTCTTGCCGTCGGCTTCGAGGAACGCCGAATAGCTGTCGACGTCCTTGTGAAAGCCCTTGCGGATGATGAGCTCGGCGTGCGGGATCGCGAGGTCCTTCGACAGCGACGCGCCGTCGGTACCCTGCACGCAATGGTCGGGCCACAGCACCTGCTTGCCGTAGGGCAAATCGACGGTCTCGAACGGCTTCTTGCCGGAATGCACCGAGGCGAACGAGATGTGGCCGGGCGTGTGCCAGTCCTGCGTCATCACCACATTCGCAAAACCTTTCGCGATCTTGTTGATGACGGGCACCACCTGCTCGCCCTCCTTCACCGCGAGGCTGCCGCCGGGCAGGAAGCAGTTTTGCACGTCGATCACGAGCAGCGCCGAGGTGTCGTCCGGCTTGATCGATGCCGCTGCGAGGAGTGCGGTCGGAGTGAGGGCAGCAAGCGCCGTCGTTCCAAGCGCCGCCAGGATTTGTCGCCGATCCAGCATCGTTCGCCTCCCCTTGTGAGCCAATGGAGGCAAAGCCTAGTTCCGCGCGCGAGCGAACTGAAGCCCGAAAATGCAGCCGGCTTTGGTGAGGGGTTGGGCTTGCCGGCCCCAACATCGCTCGTCCCGGACAAGCGCGCCCTCAGGCGCGCGCCGATCCGGGATCCATAACCACAGGGAGATGTTTGGCGAAGACGCTTGGTACTGCGACCGATCACGATCGCCAGATCACGCGGTATGGGTCCCCGCCTTCGCGGGGACGACACCGAATGTGTTGCTACCCCTTTGGCTGAATCCCGTCGCGCACCGCGCGGAAGCGGGTGAAGGCGGCCTGCCACTGGTCGCGCGGGGCGCTGGCGATGATGCGCAGCGAGGCGCCGCCGGTCGAGAAGCGGATCCACTGCACCACGGTCACCGGGACCTTGTCCTTGCCGCTGACGCCGTCGATCCGGGTCTCAAAGCCCTGCTGGCCGTTGATGCGGATCGGCTCCGACATGGTGACGCGCGACTCGCGCACGCCGGGGATCTGGAGCGCCGCCTCCTGGGCGAAGCGGGCGCGGTCGTCGGCGGCTTGCGGGGTGGCGCCGATCAGGCCGAGGATCATGAACGGCTTCTGCTCATAGCCGGTGCTCTCGTTGCCGTCGGCGAGGATGATGCTGGAGCCCGGCGCCAGCGTGCGGATGTCCTTGAAGTCGGCCAGATCAGTGATCTTGAACGGCATCAGCGCGATCTGCTCTTCGGCCGAGACCTGCTTGCGGGTGGTGGCGCTGGCAAACATCTGCCGCACCGCCTCGTCGGTGTAGATCTTGGTCGCGTTCTCCGGAATCTGGACCGCGACATAGCCGGAGAAGCCGGCGCCCGGCACGATCATCGAATAGCGCTTCACCGGGGTGTCGCCCGCCTTGCCGCTTTCGGTGGTGAAATAGGCAAGACCCGCGGGGGTCTCGATCTTGTCCTGCTTGACGCCGCCAGTGCCAGCCGGATTGGAATTGAAGGCGCTGACGACCTCGCCATAGGCCGCCGGCGGCAGCTCGGTGATCAGCACCTTGACGCTGCCGTCCTCGCTCTCGAAGCCCGGAAAGGTTTTGGCCGTGTTCAGCCCGACCAACGGCACCATGCCGAGACGAAGTCCGGGCGGGTAAATGGCGTCGGCAGCAAGGGCCGGCAGCGCCGAGGCAACGAGGAGGGCGAGCGCAGCGAGGGGGCGGATCAGCTTCATGGGCACTCTGATTGGTTCACATTGAGGCCGTTCGATGGTCGGCGATCGGGCCCTTTGTCGCGCGAAGCAGCCCGGTGGCGAGGCTGTCCGGCCGGTCCGCCTTGTAGCGGGTTTGGCCTGCCGGTAACAGGGCGGGGCGGATCACGGTGGCGGGGGCTGGCGGACCGCCGGACCTGTTAATATTTCCTCACCCGCAAGGGCGGTTGAGCCCGGATATGTTCTTCCAAAACCCAATGTTTTCACGGCCGAAACTTGCGTTCGGTCCTTGCGGCCCCCTCCCCCCCTCCTATATGAGCCTCAATCATCGCAATATCGCGGATGTTTGATCTTAGGGGGTTTCGGTTCGGGTGCCTTCTGGGCCCAGCCAACCTGCCGCAAAAAGAAGGATATCAGGACCATGGGAAAGGTCATTGGGATCGACCTCGGCACCACGAACTCGTGCGTCGCCGTAATGGATGGCAAGAACGCCAAAGTCATCGAGAATTCCGAAGGCATGCGCACGACGCCTTCGATCGTCGCCGTCACGGACGACGGTGAGCGCCTCGTCGGCCAGCCTGCCAAGCGCCAGGCCGTTACCAATCCCGAGCGTACGTTCTTCGCAGTGAAGCGCCTGATCGGCCGCCGCTACGACGACCCGATGGTCGAGAAGGACAAGAAGCTCGTTCCGTACAAGATCGTGAAGGCTTCCAACGGCGACGCCTGGGTCGAGGCCGACGGCCAGACCTACTCGCCCTCACAGGTCTCGGCTTTCATCCTGCAGAAGATGAAGGAGACCGCGGAAGCCCATCTCGGCCAGAAGGTCGACCAGGCCGTCATCACCGTTCCTGCCTACTTCAACGACGCCCAGCGCCAGGCGACCAAGGACGCCGGCAAGATCGCGGGCCTTGAAGTGCTGCGCATCATCAACGAGCCGACCGCGGCCGCGCTCGCCTATGGCCTCGACAAGACCAAGGCCGGCACCATCGCCGTGTACGACCTCGGCGGCGGCACGTTTGATATCTCCATTCTCGAAATCGGCGACGGCGTGTTCGAGGTGAAGTCGACCAACGGCGACACCTTCCTCGGCGGCGAAGATTTCGACATGCGCCTCGTGGGTTATCTGGCCGACGAGTTCCAGAAGGAGCAGGGCATCAACCTGCGCAACGACAAGCTCGCGTTGCAGCGCCTGAAGGAAGCCGCTGAAAAGGCCAAGATCGAGCTGTCGTCGACGACGCAGACCGAGATCAACCTGCCCTTCATCACCGCGGACCAGACCGGCCCGAAGCATCTGACGATGAAGCTCACCCGCGCCAAGTTCGAGGCGCTGGTCGACGACCTCATCCAGAAGACCGTCGAGCCCTGCCGCAAGGCGCTGAAGGACGCCGGCGTCACCGCCGGTGAGATCGGCGAAGTCGTGCTGGTCGGCGGCATGTCGCGCATGCCGAAGGTCCAGGAAGTCGTGAAGCAGCTGTTCGGCAAGGAGCCGCACAAGGGCGTCAACCCGGACGAAGTCGTGGCGATCGGTGCCGCGATCCAGGCCGGCGTGCTCCAGGGCGACGTCAAGGACGTGCTGCTGCTCGACGTGACCCCGCTGTCGCTGGGCATCGAGACGCTGGGCGGCGTGTTCACCCGCATCATCGACCGCAACACCACGATCCCGACCAAGAAGAGCCAGGTGTTCTCGACCGCCGAGGACAATCAGAACGCGGTCACCATCCGCGTCTTCCAGGGCGAGCGTGAGATGGCGGCCGACAACAAGATGCTCGGCCAGTTCGATTTGATGGGCATTCCGCCGGCGCCGCGCGGCATGCCGCAGATCGAGGTGACCTTCGACATCGACGCCAACGGCATCGTCAACGTTTCGGCCAAGGACAAGGCCACGGGCAAGGAGCAGCAGATCCGCATCCAGGCCTCCGGTGGTCTGTCGGAAGCCGACATCGAGAAGATGGTCAAGGACGCCGAGGCCAATGCCGAGGCGGACAAGAAGCGCCGCGAGGCCGTCACTGCCAAGAACGAGGCGGATGGTCTCGTGCATTCGACCGAGAAGGCTCTGGCCGAACACGGTTCGAAGGTCGCCGAGAGCGAGCGCCGCGCCATCGAGGATGCCGTCAGCGACCTCAAGGAAGCGCTGAAGGGCGACGATGCCGAGGCGATCAAGGCCAAGACCCAGACGCTGGCCCAGGCTTCGATGAAGCTCGGCGAGGCCATGTACAAGCAGCAGGCCGAGGCCGACGCCAAGAAGGATGCGGCCAAGGACGACGTCGTCGACGCGGAGTTCACCGAGGTCGACGACGACAAGAACAACAAGAAGTCCGCCTGAACCCCGAGAGGGTGTGATGCGGACGGCTTGGACCCCACACGCTAAACTGGCCTCCCCCCTCAAGGGGGAGGCCGTCGTGTCGGGACGGGCGGGCGGGATGCCCGTTACGATCAATCAAATCCCAGCATCTATGCTCAACGCTGCCATGCAGCCCTCTGCCGCAAATCAGAAGGCTGCCTATATCGTCGCGTGGCGACGTTGTTTCGCTCCGACTTGACTCGCGATTGGATAGACCGAGCCTGCCATGTCCACCAAGCGCTGCTATTACGAAACCCTCGAAGTCGAACGCACCGCTGACGATTCCGTCTTGAAATCGTCCTTTCGCAAGCTTGCGATGAAATTCCACCCGGATCGCAATCCCGGTGACGACAGCAGCGAGGTCAAGTTCAAGGAAATCAACGAGGCCTACGAGGTCCTCAAGGACAAGGACAAGCGGGCCGCCTACGACCGCTTCGGCCATGCAGCTTTCGAGCAGGGCGGCGGCTTTGGCGGCGGCGCCGGTTTCGGCGCGGGCTTCGCCTCCTCCTTCTCCGACATCTTCGAAGACCTGTTCGGCATGGCCGGGCAGCGCGGCCGCGGCGGCCGCGAGCGCGGGGCGGACCTGCGCTACAACATGGAGATCACGCTCGAGGAAGCCTTCGGCGGCAAGACCGCGCAGATCGAGATTCCGGTCTCGGTGACCTGCGAGGCCTGCTCGGGCATCGGCGCCAAGGCCGGCACCAAGCCGAAGACCTGTTCGACCTGCGGCGGCGCCGGCCGTGTGCGGCAGTCGCAGGGCTTCTTCACGCTGGAGCGGACCTGTCACGGTTGCCAGGGCCGCGGCCAGATGATCGAGGACGCCTGCCCGTCCTGCGCGGGCCAGGGCCGGGTCACCCGCGAGCGTACGCTCTCGGTCAACATTCCCCAGGGCGTCGAGGACGGCACCAGGATCAGGCTCGCCGGCGAAGGCGAAGCCGGCGTCCGCGGCGGTCCGCCCGGCGACCTCTACATCTTCCTGTCGCTGGCGCTGCACCAGCTGTTCCAGCGCGATGGCGCCGACCTGCACTGCCGGGTCCCGATCTCGATGGTGACGGCCGCCTTGGGCGGCGAATTCGAGGTGCCGACCATCGAGGGCGGGAAAACCAAGGTGAAGGTGCCGGCCGGAACCCAGTCGGGCCGCCGATTCCGCATCGCATCAAAGGGCATGCCGGTGCTGCGCTCGCGCCAGACCGGCGACATGTACGTCCAGGTCGCGGTCGAGACCCCGCAGAATCTCACCAAGAAGCAGCAGGAATTGCTGGCCGAATTCGAGAAACTGTCCTCCGGCAATACCCAGCCGGAGTCGGTCGGCTTCTTCGCCAAGGTCAAGGATCTCTTCAGTAATCGGGCGAACTGACTCGTCTTGACCGTGCCGCCTTCGGCCTATACCTGTTTATGACCATTTTCTGACACGCCGCGGTCACGCGGTCCCGTCCGGTCCAGACATGCCCTTGCCATCGTCCGCGCGTGCGTTGAAGAAGCCTCGTCTCGACGACGAGGTGCGTTTTCTCAGGTCGTGGATCGAAAAACCGCTGCATATGGGCGCGGTGATGCCGTCGGGCAAGCTCCTGGCCCGGACCATGGCGCATTACGTCGATATCGATTCGGATGCCCCGGTGGTCGAGCTCGGGCCCGGCACCGGCGCCATCACCTCGGCTCTGGTCGAGCGCGGCGTCGACCAGAAGCGTCTCGTCCTCGTCGAATACAATCCCGGCTTCTGCGCGCTGCTGCGCGACCGTTACCCGCAAGCCAAGGTGGTGCAGGGCGATGCCTACCGCCTGCGCGACACGCTCTGGAACGTGCTGAGCGCGCCGGCGAGCGCCGTCGTCTCGGGCCTGCCGCTGGTGACAAAACCGATGCTGACGCGGCTGCGGCTGATCCGCGATGCCTTCACGGCGCTGGCGCCCGGCGCGCCCTTCGTCCAATTCACCTATGCAGTGGTCCCGCCGATCCCGAAATCGCTGCCCGGCGTGTCCACAGAGGCCTCGGAACGGATCTGGATGAACCTTCCGCCGGCCCGCGTCTGGGTGTATCGCAAAGACTAATTCCGCCGGCATTTCCCTTTGCGCGGCGGGCTCGTTTCGCCGCACGCATTGGATCGGATGCCCGCACCCAAAATCCTGGTCATTCCCGGCTCGCTGCGCACCGGCTCGCACAATGCGAAGCTGGCGGCGGTAGCCGCTTATGAATTCGCCCAGGCCGGCGTCGACGTCACCCGCATCTCGCTCGCCGATTTCCCGCTGCCGATCTACGACGGCGATCTCCAGGCCAAGTCAGGCATTCCTAAGCACGCCATCAATCTCAAGCGCATGATCGGCGCGCATCATGGCGTCTTGCTCGTCACGCCCGAATACAACGCCTCGGTGCCGCCGCTGCTGAAGAACGCGATCGACTGGGTCAGCCGCGTGCAGGAGCTGCAAGAGGCGCGCGGCGACGTGTTCCGCAACCGTCCCTTCGCGCTTGCCGGCGCATCGCAGAGCCGGTTAGGTGCCGCGCGCGCGCTCCAGGCGCTCAGGCTGATCCTGACCTCCTGCCACGCCAACGTGATTGCCAGCCAACTCACGCTCGCCTTTGCCGACCAGGCCTATGACGATATGGACAGGCTGAAGAACGAGGGCGATATCGCCGCGTTGAAGCAGCTGGTCGCGCAGTTGATCGACATTTCCCAACGCATGATGTGAGGTGACATGACGCCAGCCGAGATCGTCCCGAAAGACCGCCTGATCGTCGCGCTCGATCTGCCCAGCGTCGATGCCGCGGAGGCGATGATCGCTCGGCTCGGCGACAGCGTCAGCTTCTACAAGATCGGCTACCGCCTCGCTTATGCCGGCGGCCTGCCGCTCGTCGCCAAGCTTGCCGACAAGGGCAAGAAGGTCTTTCTCGATCTCAAGCTGCACGACATCGGCAACACCGTGACGCAGGGCGTCGAGAGCATCACGAAGCTGGGTGCGACCTTTCTCACCGTGCACGCCTACCCGCAGACCATGAAGGGCGCTGTCGAAGGCCGCGGCTCTTCGAAGCTGAAGATCCTCGCCGTCACGGTGCTGACCTCCTACAATGAGGACGATCTGCACGCGGCCGGCTACCGGCTCGGTGTCTCCGAGCTGGTCGAGGCGCGCGCGCAGCAGGCGCAGGTGCTCGGCGTCGACGGCCTCGTGTCCTCGCCCGAGGAAGTCGGCAGCCTTCGCAAGATCGTCGGTCACCAGATGCATCTCGTCACGCCCGGCATCCGCCCGGCGGGCTCGGCAACAGGTGACCAGAAGCGCATCATGACGCCCGGTCGCGCGATTGTCGCGGGCGCGGATTATCTCGTCGTCGGGCGGCCGGTGGTGGAAGCCGCCGATCCCAAGGCGGTTGCTGAAGCTATCCAGACCGAGATCGCGCAAGCGCTTGGCTAACGAACAAGCAAGGAGAAGAACAATGGCAAAGGGCTACTGGATCGGACGCGTCGACGTGAGCAATGACGAGGGCTACAAGCCCTATGCCGTCGCCAACGGTCCGATCTTCAAGAAATGGGGCGGCCGCTTCGCCGTCCGCGCCGGCAAGTTCACCACCGTCGAAGGCGCCAGCCGCACCCGCAACGTCGTGATCGAATTCCCCGACTACGAGACCGCGATCGCCTGCTACAACTCGCCGGAATACCAGGCCAACATCAAGGTGCGCCAGCCGCACTCGATCGCCGACCTCATCATCATCGAGGGCTATGACGGCCCGCAGCCGCAGGACGGCTGAGGCATGCTGCCATTCCGGGGCGCCCGAAGGGCGAACTCCGGTGCGCAATTGCGCACCTGAGAATCTCGAGATTCCGGGTTCGATGCTGCGCATCGCCCCGGAATGACGGACTGTGATCCCGATCCGCCTCGGTTGCCGGAACTGCATCCCCCCGCTACAACGGCCCGAGAGAGGATCACACCATGTCCGACATGCGCTTGATTGTTGCTGGAGCTGGCGGCCGGATGGGCCGGACGCTGACGCGGGTGATTGCCGAGAGCAAAGGCGCGGTGCTGGCGGGCGCCCTGGAGGCGCCGGGCTCGGAGCTGCTCGGCAAGGATGCCGGCGTGCTCGCAGGGCTCCCCGCCAACGGCATCAAGCTTTCCGCCGATCTCTGGGCGATGTCGAAGGAGGCCGACGGCATCCTCGATTTCACCGTGCCGGCGGCCACCATTGCCAATGTCGCGATCGCCGCCGAGCGCGGCCTCGTCCATGTCATCGGCACCACCGGGCTGTCGGGTTCCGACAACGCGGTGATCAAAAGCGTCACCAACCGCGCCGTCGTGGTGCAATCCGGCAATATGAGCCTCGGCGTCAATCTGCTCGCAGCGGTGGTCAAGCGCGTCGCCAAGGCGCTCGATGAGAGCTTTGACATCGAGATCGTCGAATCCCATCACCGCATGAAAGTCGATGCGCCCTCCGGGACTGCGCTGATGCTGGGCGAGGCGGCAGCGGCCGGTCGCGGCATCCCGCTCGACGCGGCGCATTCGGAACGTGGTCGCGACGGCATCACCGGCGCGCGCAAGCCGGGTGCGATCGGCTTCGCCTCCTTGCGCGGCGGCACCGTCGCCGGCGAGCACAGCGTGACCTTCCTCGGCCCGTTCGAGCGGCTCACGCTGTCGCATCTGGCCGAAGACCGCATGTTGTTCGCGCACGGCGCCCTCAAAGCGGCGCTGTGGGCGCATGGCAAGAAGCCGGGGCACTACTCCATGGCCGACGTGCTCGGTCTCGCCGACATCTGAACAAAGCAAGCAACGGAAACAGTCAATGAGCGAACGTCTTCTCGTGCTGGTACGGCATGGCCAGAGCGAATGGAATCTGAAAAACCTGTTCACCGGCTGGAAGGACCCTGACCTCACCGAGCTCGGCGTGAAGGAAGCCACCGAAGCCGGCCGCAAGCTGAAGGCGCAGGGTCTCGTGTTCGACGTCGCCTTCACCTCGGTGCTGACGCGCGCGCAGCATACGCTCGACCTCATCCTCGGCGAGCTCGGGCAAGAAGGTCTGCCGACCTCGAAGGACCTCGCGCTGAACGAGCGCGACTATGGCGATCTCTCCGGCCTCAACAAGGACGACGCGCGCAAGAAGTGGGGCGAAGATCAGGTGCTGATCTGGCGCCGCTCCTACGACGTGCCGCCGCCCGGCGGCGAAAGCCTGAAGGATACGCTCGCGCGCGCATTGCCTTATTATGTGCAGGAAATTCTGCCCGGCGTGCTCAACGGCAAGCGCACGCTGGTCGCCGCCCACGGCAACTCGCTGCGCGCGCTGATCATGGTGCTGGAAAAGCTCTCGCCCGAAGGCATTTTGAAGCGCGAGCTCGCGACAGGCGTGCCGATCATCTACCGGCTCAATGCCGATTCGACCGTGGCCTCGAAGCTGGATCTGGCAGGCTAGGCTTTTGCCGCAAGCCCGCTGCCGCAGGGTGGGCAAAGCGCAGCGTGCCCACGCAGCGTCAGCGATCTGAGAAAGATGGTGAGCACGGCGCGTTGCGCCTTTGCCCACCCTACGGCATCTTCGCCGGAACGACGATCTACTGCACTCCGAGCCGCCCGGCTTCCCAGCCCAGCATCGCCTGCTTGCGGGTGACGCCCCAGTGGTAGCCGGTGAGCTTGCCGCTCTTGCCGAGGGCGCGGTGGCAGGGCACGACGAAGGACACCGGGTTCTTGCCGACGGCCGCACCAACGGCACGCGAGGCCTTCGGGCTGTTGATGTTGCAGGCGATGTCCGAATACGACACCGCGCGCCCCATCGGGATCTTGAGCAGCGTCTCCCACACCCGCACCTCGAAATCGGTGCCGATCAGGACCACGCGCAGCGGCTGGTCCGGCCCCCACATCTTGGGGTCGAAGATGCGCTGGGCGAGCGGCGCGGTGCCTTCGTGATCTTCCACATAGCTCGCGTTCGGCCAGCGCCGCGTCATGTCCGCGAGTGCGATCTTCTCTTCGCCGTGATCCGCAAAGGCGAGGCCCGACAGGCCGCGATCGGTCGCGATCACGATCGCGGTGCCGAACGGCGAGGGATGGAAGCCGTAGCGCAGGGTGAGGCCCGCGCCGCCGTTCTTCCATTCACCCGGCGACATCGCTTCGTGGGTGACGAAGAGATCGTGCAGCCGGCCCGGTCCCGATAGCCCCGAGTCGAGCGCGGCGTCGAGGATGCTTGCGGAGTCCCGCAGCAGGCCCTTCGCATGGTCCAGGGTGAGCGCCTGCATGAAAGCCTTCGGGGTGATCGAGGCCCAGCGGCGGAACAGATGGTGCAGTTCATCCGGCGTGACGCCGGCGGCATCCGCCATCGCCTCGATGGTCGGCTGCGCGCGCCAGTTCTCCGAGATGAACGCGATCGCCCGGCGCACGGAATCATAGTCGCGCAGCGCGGCGTTCTGGGGGCCCGGCTTGGCCAGGCGCTGGTCATGTATGGCGAGTGTCATCATGACCGGAAATGTAGGAGGACGGAGGCCATGAAACCACCCGATTTCTGACTGCGTTCAGGTCACCGGATTGTAGGTCGGGCCGCGCTTGGCGGCGTTCAGCGCTTCGACCAAGCCTTTGTAGAAACTAGCTTTTTCATCCGGCCCCAGGAACCTTGCGATCTGGATCTGATGGCCGCGCGAGATCAGATAGAGATGCTCGATGCCAAAATCCTCGTCGACCTCCATGTCGAGGCGGACCCAGAGCGGATTGAAGGTCCATTCGGCGATCGCGCCCCGATGACTGACGCGCCGCACCCGCAGCTCCGACGGCGTGACCACGATCTCCTCGCTCGCCCGTGCGGTGCGGAAATTGACCTTGAAGGCCCACCAGACCACGAGCACGTCGAGGCCAAAGAAGCCCAGCACCGGCCAGGCGCCCTTCATCAGGAAGGCAAGGCCGGTCGCAAAACTGACGACGCTCAGGAACAGCATGACGGCGAGGAAGCCGGTGCGGTTCAGCGAGCGGTGCGGCGTCAGCAGCGCGGAGAAGATCTGCACCTCGCGCGGATCTTCAGAGCTCTTGCGCTCAATTTCGTTGCCTGTGCTCATCGTCCCTCAGTATATCCCGATCATGGCGAAAATCACCCGCAAGCCGGCCCCGCGCAAAGCCGCGGTGCCGAAGAAGAAGGCAAAGCCGGCCGTCGCGAAGCCCAAGGCCTCTTCTAAGAAAGGGGCCTCCGCCAAGACATCGGCGCCCGCCAAGAAATCGCTCAAAGCCACAAGGCCGTGGACGCCGGCCGAGATCCACGAGGTCTTCAGCCGTTTCCGCAAGGCCAATCCCGAGCCCAAGGGCGAGCTCGAGCACGTCAATCCGTTCACGTTGCTGGTCGCCGTGGTGCTGTCGGCGCAGGCGACCGATGCCGGGGTCAACAAGGCGACGCGGGCCTTGTTCGAGATCGCCGACACGCCGCAAAAGATGCTCGATCTCGGCGAAGAGCGCCTGCGCGAGTATATCAAGACCATCGGCCTCTATCGTACCAAGGCGAAGAACGTCATCGCGCTGTCGGCGAAGGTGCTCAGTGATTTCGGCGGCGAGGTGCCGCGCACGCGCGCCGAGATCGAATCGCTGCCCGGCGCCGGGCGCAAGACCGCCAATGTCGTGCTCAACATGGCGTTCGGCGAGCACACCATGGCGGTGGACACGCATGTCTTCCGCGTCGGCAACCGTACCGGGATAGCACCCGGCAAGACGCCGCTCGACGTCGAGCTGGGTCTCGAAAAGGTGATCCCGGCCGAGTTCATGCTGCATGCCCATCATTGGCTGATCCTGCACGGCCGTTATACTTGCCTCGCGCGCAAGCCGCGCTGCGAGGTGTGCCTGATCAACGATCTCTGCCGGTGGCCGGAGAAGACGGTGTAAGCTGGAGGCTCCCGTCATTCCGGGACGATGCGCAGCATCGAACCCGGAATCTCGAGATTCCGGGTCTGGTCCTTCGGACCATCCCGGAATGACGATCGTGAGATTCGCGTGCGGGCAAATGGTTTAGGGTCATGTCGTGAGTCAACAGGAACAGATCGCACCGTCGGCACCTCCCGCCACCCCGACCGCGCCGCCCAAGCCCACGCAGGCTCCAGCCGTCTCGCTCTGGAGCCGGCTCGTGATCCCGCTGTTTGCCGTGATCGTTGCGCTCGCCTTCGTCGCGCTGGCGACGCAGCGCTTCGACGAATGGGTCGGCGATGCCGTGGTCCAGACCACCAATGACGCCTATGTGCGCTCCGATCTGACGCGACTTTCGAGCCGCGTCTCCGGCGAGGTGCTGACCGTTGCGGTGACCGACTTCCAGCGCGTCAAGGCCGGCGACCTCCTGATCCAGATCGATCCCGCCGATTACGAGGCCCAGGTCGCGCAATCCGAGGCCGCGGTCGCCGCTGCGCAGGCCGTGCTCGACAATCTCGCCAACCAGATCGAGCTGCAATATGCGACGATCGCGCAGGCCGAGGCCGCGCGGCTGTCGGCAGAGGCGATCGAGGTCGAGGCAAAGCAGGAGCAGGTGCGCCAGCAATCGCTGTCGCAGACCGAAGCCGGTACGCGGCAACGGCTCGAGCAGGCGGTTGCGGGTCTTGCCAAGGCGCAGGCCGACGTCCGCGCGAGTCGCGCCGTGATCGCGGCCCAGCAGCATCAGCTCGAAGTCTTGCAGGGCACCAAGAAGCAGCGCGCGGCCGATCTCAACGCCACCAAGGCAACGCTGGCCAGCGCGAAGCTGAAGCTTGGATACACCAAGATCACTGCGCCGTTCGACGGCGTCGTCGGCGAGCGCCAGGTGCAGCCCGGCGACTACGTCAACATCGGAACCAACCTCATCAACGTGGTGCCGCTGCCGAAAGTCTACGTGATCGCGAACTACAAGGAGACCCAGCTGACGCATGTTGCGCCGGGCCAGCCGGTCGAGATCACCGTCGACAGCTTTCCGCGCGAGAAATTGCGCGGCAAGGTCGAGCGCATCGCGCCGGCAACGGGCGCGCAGGTCGCGCTGCTGCCGCCGGACAACGCCACGGGCAATTTCACCAAGGTGGTGCAGCGCATTCCCGTCCGCATCCAGTTCGACGACAACCAGCCGCTGCTGGCGCGGCTGGTGCCGGGTATGTCGGTCGTCACAAGCATCGACACGAAGAGCGGCAATGGCAGAAAATGACGATGCCCGCCGCGGACCGATCTCGCTCGGCGGCATCGCGCCCCAGCCGCTGTTTGCCGTGGCGGCGGTGCTGCTCGGCTCGTTCCTCACCAATGTCGACAGCCGCCTGACCACGGTCGGCTTGCCGGATCTGCGCGGCGCGTTCTCGCTCTCATTCGACGAGGGCGCCTGGCTCTCCACCGCCGGCATCGGATCGCAGATCCTGATCGCGCCCGCGGTGCCGTGGCTTGCGACCGTGTTCGGGCTGCGCCGCGTGCTCGGCATCCCGAGCCTGATCTATGCCGTGATCTCGCTGGTCGTTCCCTTCGTGCACGATTTTCAGACGCTGATGGCGCTCAGCGTCGTCCATGGCCTGCTGCTCGGCACTTTCGTGCCGGCGACGCTGATGATCATTTTTCGAAACTTGCCGATGCGCTGGTGGTTGCCGGCGATCGCGCTCTATTCGATCCGCGTCGGCTTTGCGTTTGACACGTCGAGCTCGCTGGTCGGCTTCTATGTCGACCATCTCGGCTGGGAATGGGTTTACTGGCAGAGCGTGATCATCGCGCCGCTGATGGGCCTGATGGTCTATCTGGGCACGCCGAGCGAGCCAGTGAACCGCGCGCTGCTGCGCGAGGCCGATTGGGGCGGCATGCTTTTGCTCGGCACATCGGTTTCGATGATCTATGCCGGCCTCGACCAGGGCAATCGTCTCGATTGGCTCGGCGACGGGACGGTGATGGCGCTGCTCGTTGGCGGAGCCGTGTTGTTTGCGGGCTTCCTGATCAACGAATCGCTGGTGCGCCAGCCCTGGGCCCATGTCGATGTGCTGTTCTCGCGCAACATCGGACTGGGTCTGGTCTTGATCCTGCTTTACACGCTGACCAGCCTCTCCAATTCGTCGCTGGTGCCGAACTTCCTCGGCAATGTCGCTCTGCTAAGGCCGGAGCAGAGCGGCCGGCTGTTGCTCACCTATGGTGCGCTACCGATGTTCGTGCTGGTGCCGATCTCGATCTGGCTGCTGCGGCATTTCGATACGCGCACGGTGGTGGTGGTCGGATTTGCCTGTTTTGCTGCCGCCAATCTCTGGGGGACCCAGCTGACCCACGACTGGGCGCGAGAGGATTTCATCGGCATCGTGCTGCTGCAGTCGATCGGGCAGTCGCTGAGCTTGTTGCCGCTCATCATCACGCTACTGTCCAACGCCGATCCGAGCCGCGCCACGTCCTTTGCGGCCTATATCCAGATCATGCGGCTCGGCGGCGCCGAGATCGGCGTGGCGCTGATGGGAACCTGGCTACGTGTCCGCGAGCAGGTGCATTCCTTCTATATCGGACAGCACGTGCTGAACGGCGACATCGACGTGACGCAGGCACTGAAGCAGCTGACCGATTATTTTGCGGCCCACGGAACGGGTTCGGCGCAGGCACGCGCGATCGGCACGCTCGCAGGCTTCGTGCAGCGCGAGGCCAATGTGCTGGCCTATATCGACGGCTTCTGGCTGTGCTTCTGGCTGGCGATCGCCGGGCTCGGCGTCATCGCGCTGGTCACTCGCGCCCGGCCGGGCCCGTTCACCCCCGAACCGTTCGGCTTTGCCAAGACGGTGCTGCACAAGTGCGGGGTGAAGGTGACCTGATCGAGGTCAGCGCATCTGCCGCGCCGGCTCGACCAGCTCGGGCCGCGAGCCTGACAGGCGCTTGTGCATGTGGACCATGAAGGCCATGCCGAAGATCGGCGTCGCCAGGTTGACGACCGGGATCGAGACGAAGGCGGCGATGAAGAGGCCGGCGGTGAAGATCGTCGCGGCGTTGTCGCGCCGCATCGCCTTGGCCTCCTCGGGCGAGCGGAAGCGCATCGCGGCGAGCTCGAAATATTCGCGGCCCAAAAGCCAGGCGGCGGCGAGGAAGAAGATCAGGAAGCCGGCGCCGGCGAACAGCACCAGCGGCAGGGCGACGAGATACACCAGGATCGTCAGCAGCGCGGTCTTGATGCCTTCAAAGATCGCCTGATTGAACGGCAGCGCCACGCCCGGCCGCTCGGCGGGATAATGCTCGCGCTCGACGATGTCGGCGACGTCGTCGACGAACAGGCTCGCCACCAGCGAGGTGATCGCGGGCATCAGGAACACGCCGCCGAATACAACGCCGAGGCCGGCCGCGATCGAGACGATCCAGGCCAGGACTTCGAGCGACGAATGCCAGCCCGGTCCGAGCAGACCTTCCAGCCAGACCTCGCCCGAGGTCGCAAACCAGCTGAGCAGCCGCTGCAGGCCGATCGCCAGCACGGTGATCAGCACCAGCGCAAGCCCGATCGATCGCCACAGGATCGAGCGCATCGGCGGCGACAGCATTTGCGACAGCGCCTTTGCGGCGGCATCCAGCATAGGGGACCTCTCAGGTAAACACCTCGCGAGAGGTAGACACCGAATGCGGCTTCGGCAAGGGCGGGCGGCTGCGGCCTGTTTCCCCTCCCCACGACCGCAGTATCGTAGGGTGGGCAAAGCGAAGCGTGCCCACCGCTTCTGTTGCCGTGTTGGATTGATGGTGGGCACGGCGCAAGTGCGCCTTTGCCCACCCTACGATTTTGAGCGAGCGGATAGACCTCCTCACCTACACGGGGAGGGAGAGCTACGCCTACTCGTGCCGGTGCCCATGCTTCCGCGCTTTCGCCGGCTTGCCCTCCCCCGTCGGGATCATCATCACGCGACCGTAGCGCACGCCGCGTTCGGCGATGATGTGGTCGGCGAAATGCCTGACCTCGGCGGCGTCGCCGCGCAGCGCGGTCATCTCCATGCAATTGTCGTGGTCGAGATGGACGTGCAGCGTCGCGAGCGCGAGGTCGTGGTGGCCATGGAATTCCTGCACCAGTCGTTTCGACAGATCGCGCGCGGCGTGGTCGTAGACATAGACGAGACCGGCGACGCATTGGCCGGTCTGCGCGGTGTCCTCGGTGCTCTGTTGCAGCCCGGCGCGGGCGAGGTCGCGGATGATCTCGGAGCGGTTCTGATAGCCGCGCGCCTCGGCCGCGGCGTCGATCTCGGCCAGGAGATCGTCCTCGATCGTGATGGTAATTCGCTGCATCAGGTCCTCTCCGCGGGTACCGCCGAATGGACCTGTTCTACACCGATTTCGTGACCATCACAGCCGCGTCGCGCGCAGCCGCAGCGCGTTCCCGACCACGCTGACCGAGGACAGCGCCATCGCCGCCGCGGCGATGATCGGCGAGAGCAGGATGCCGAATGCGGGATAGAGGATGCCGGCGGCGATCGGGATGCCGGCGGCGTTGTAGACGAAGGCGAAGAACAGGTTTTGCCGGATATTGCTCATCGTCGCCTGCGACAGCTTTCGCGCGCGGACGATGCCGGTGAGGTCGCCCTTGAGCAGGGTGACGCCGGCGCTCTCCATCGCCACGTCCGTGCCAGTGCCCATGGCAATGCCGACCTCGGCCGCCGCCAGCGCCGGCGCGTCGTTGACGCCGTCGCCGGCCATCGCGACGCTGCGCCCGGCCTTTTGCAGTTTTGTGACGACCGCGCTCTTCTGGTCCGGCAGCACCTCGGCCTCGACCTCGGCGATGCCGAGCCGGCGCGCCACGGCTTCCGCCGTCGTGCGGTTGTCGCCGGTCAGCATGATCACCTTGATGCCTTCGGCCGCCAGCGCCTTCAGCGCTTCCGGCGTCGAGGCCTTGACCGGATCGGCGATCGCGAACAGGCCGGCGAGCTTGCCGTCGATGGCCATGTTGATCACCGTGGCGCCGTCGCCGCGCAGCCGCTCGGCGTCAGTGTCGAGCCGCTTGGTGTCGATGCCGGTCGACGACAGGTACTTGGCATTGCCGAGCACGACGGTCTTGCCGTCGACCCTGCCGGTTGCACCCTTGCCGGTCGGCGAGTCGAACTGTTCGACCTGGCCGAGGCTGAGCTGCTTCTCCTTCGCCGCGCGCATGATCGCGTCGGCCAGGGGATGTTCGCTGGCACGCTCGACGCTGGCCGCGAGCCGGAGAATGTCGTCTTCCGCGAAGCCGGTCGCGGGCACGATCGCCACGACCTTGGGCTTGCCCTCGGTCAGCGTGCCGGTCTTGTCCACGACCAGCGTGTCGATCTTTTCCATCCGCTCCAGCGCCTCGGCGTTCTTGATCAGCACGCCTGCCTGCGCACCGCGGCCGACGCCGACCATGATAGACATCGGGGTCGCAAGTCCCAGCGCACAGGGGCAGGCGATGATCAGCACGCTGACGGCGGCGACGAGGCCGAAGGCGAGCCGCGGCTCCGGTCCGAACCAGGCCCAGGCCGCGAAGGCGGCGATCGCGACGATGATGACGGTCGGCACGAACCAGCCGGCGACCTGGTCGGCCAGCCGCTGGATCGGCGCGCGCGAGCGCTGCGCGTCGGCGACCATCTGCACGATCTGCGACAGCAGCGTCTCGCGGCCGACCTTGTCGGCGCGCATGATGAAGCTGCCGGATTGATTGAGCGTGCCGGCGATCACCTTGGCGCCCGTCTCCTTGGTCACCGGCATGGATTCGCCCGTCACGAGCGACTCGTCGAGCGAGGAACGCCCCTCCAGGATGACGCCGTCGACCGGCACCTTCTCGCCGGGCCGCACGCGCAAGGAGTCGCCGGCATGGAGCGTGTCGATCTCGACCTCATGCTCATTGCCGTCGGCATCGACGCGCCGCGCCGTCTTTGGCGCGAGCTGGAGCAGCGCCTTGATCGCGCCCGAGGTCGCATCGCGCGCGCGCAGCTCCAGCACCTGGCCGAGCAAAACCAAGACCGTGATGACGGCCGCCGGTTCGAAATAGACGGCTACGGCACCATCATGGCCGCGGAAGGTCGCCGGGAAAATCTGCGGCACGACGGTCGCAACGACGCTGTAGACATAGGCGACGCCCGTGCCCATCGCGATCAGCGTGAACATGTTGAGGTTGCGCGTCACCAGCGACTGCCAGCCGCGGACGAAGAACGGCCAGCCGGCCCACAACACCACGGGCGTGGCGAAGAGGAGCTGGATCCAGTTCGACAGGACAGGATCGATCCAGTTGTGAGGCCCTGCGAGATGGCCGCCCATCTCCAGCACCACGGCCGGCAGCGCCAGCGCGCCGCCGATCCAGAACCGCCGCGTCATGTCGGCGAGCTCCGGATTGGGCCCGGTGTCGAGGCTTGCGACCTCCGGCTCCAGCGCCATGCCGCAGATCGGGCAGCTGCCGGGTCCGACCTGACGGATCTCCGGATGCATCGGGCAAGTGTAGATCGTGCCCGCGGGCATCTCCGGCTCGGGTGCCTTGTCCTTGGCGAGATATTTCGCGGGATCGGCGGCGAACTTGGTGCGGCAGCCGGCCGAGCAGAAATGGAAACTCTGGTCGTGATGTGTGAGGTGGTGTTTTGAAGTCGCGGGATCGACCGTCATGCCGCAGACGGGATCGAGGACCTTTGTCGCGGCGGGACCGTGGTCATGCGCGTGATGATGGCCATGACCGGCATCGCCATTGCCGCCGCAGCAGGATGAGGCTGCGGGCTTCGGAGCGGGCGCAGCGGCTTTGCTGGAACAGCCGCATCCGGAATGCGTTTCCGCGTCGTGATGATGGTTGTGGTTGGCGTCGTTCATTTCCGCACTCCGGCCCTTGTAACCCATACCCGGTAGGGGTATATAGACCTCATGCGCAAAGACATCAAGGCATCCGTCGGAAAACGTCTCGGCCGGATCGAGGGCCAGGTTCGCGGCCTGTCGAAAATGGTCGAGGAGGACCGTTATTGTATCGACATCGTGACGCAGATCTCGGCGGTGCGCGCCGCGCTGCGCCGGGTCGAGGAAGAGGTTTTGAAGGACCACGTCGCCCATTGCGTCGAGCACGCCATCGCCAGCGGCGACAAGGCCGATCAGCGCGAGAAGATCGCGGAGCTGATGGCGGTGATCGGACGGGCAGAGCGGTAGGGCGCTCTCGCCACCGGCGTCGTCCCTGCGAACGCAGGGACCCATAACCCCAGGGTGGAGTTTGGCGAAGACTGGTCGTTCGGTATGTCTACCGCCCGGACGCGATAGATTCCGCGGTATGGGTCCCTGCGTTCGCAGGGAAGAAAGCGGAGCTTATGCCGCAATCTCCCGCGCGCGTCGGCGCCGCCGCGAGCGGTACATCGTCAGCTTCTTCAGCAGCGGGAAATGCCTGGAGACGGTGACACGCCCGGTCGTCTCCGCCGGCTGCGCGCTCACTTCTTCAGCCGGAACTTCAGCCGGCGTCTCTTCGTCAATCGCTTCAGGAACGAGCGGCGGCGCACGGAGCGTTTCTGGAAACACACTGAACGTGCCCGCTACCTCCTCGAGCGGCTTCTGCTTGTCGGCCCAGTGCAGGGCGGTGTAGTCGAACCCGTGCACGATGGTGGGTTTGACGACTTCGAAATAGGGCGAGATGTCGAAGTCGCGGGGCATGTAGAGCGAGGAATCGCGGATGTGCAGGATCTCGCGGCGGGCGGCGCGGCTGCCGGCCTTGGTGATCTTGGGCAGGATCGGGTAGCGCACGGCGTCGAACGCCTGCGCGATCAGTGCCGAGCAGATGATCTTGGTCGGGTCGCCCGATCCGATTGCGATCATGCGCCGCCGCCAGCGCTGCGGTATCGGCAGCGGGAACAGGAAGCGCATCAGATCGACGATGTTCTTGGTGTCGTAGCCGAAGCCGATACGGTTGATCGCATAACGGCAGACCGTGGTGCGGTCCTCGTAGGACAGCCCGACCGGGCGGCAGACGCGGGTGTGATACGGGAAGTATTTTGATAGCGGCGCCGAGGTGACGCCCTCGCCGATATTGGCCTCGATCAGCACATGCGGCTCGCCGTTAGGCTCTTCCGCACCTTCGATCGGGCCGACATAGAGCGCGGCATGCGACCAGGTCGACTGCGTCAGATATTTGATGATGCCGGAGATGCGATTGTTGCCCTCGACCAGCAGCACGTCGCCGGGCTCGACGACGCCGCGCAAGTGCTCCGGGTCGCTCGGAGTGAACGGCTCATAGCCCGGCACCTCCTTCGAGAGGTACGCGGCAATCAGCTTGCCGACTGAGTCCAGAACCGTCCCCATCTTCCACTCCCCCCGCGGCCTTTTCCGGCCACCTTTTTCCCATCTGTATCATGGTCGAAACGTGTTGCAATTCGGTTCATCAGTCTGTGAGATCAAGCACGATTGATTCACCATGATGGTTGCCGCGCAACACCAGATACGGCAAGGTTCGCGGGCTGTTCCCGTTCGCCGCAAGTCCCCGGAAACCATGACATGACAATCACGCGCCGCGGTTTCCTTTCGGCGTCGGCGGCCTTCGCTGCGATGCCGGTCTTGATGCCGGTCTTGCGGGCCACCGCCGCGCCGCTGCCGCGCGAGGCGGACATTGTCGTGATCGGGGCTGGTGCGGCCGGAATCGCTGCGGCGCGACGCATCATGGCGGCCAACCGCAAGGTCGTGGTGGTGGAGGCGGCATCGCAGATCGGCGGCCGCTGCATCACGGATGCCACCACCTTCGACACGCCGTTCGACCGCGGCGCGCGCTGGATGCACAATCCCGAAACCAATCCGATGATCCGCCTTGCGCGCGCCGCCGGGCTCGACGTGGTGCAGGCGCCGGCGGGGCAGAAGATGCGCATCGGCCGCCGCAATGCGCGGGCGGGCGAGACCGAGGAATTTCTGGCGGCGCTGGTGCGCGCCAACCGCGCCATCGACGAAGCCGCGCGCGGCAAGCTCGATACCTCCTGCGCATCCGCGCTGCCGAAGGATCTCGGCGACTGGGCCGGTGCGGCCGAATTCATGCTGGGCGCCAGCTTTGCCGGCAAGGATTTGAAGGAGCTGTCCGCGATCGACAAGGCCCGCGCGCAGGACCGCAACGCTCCGATCGCCTGCCGGCAGGGCCTCGGCACGCTCATCACCAGGCTCGGCGAGCAGGCGCCGGTGGCGCTGTCGACGCCGGCGAGCCGGATCGTCTGGAGCAATCGCGACGTCAGCGTCGAGACGCAAAGCGGCAAGATCGCCGCGCGCGCGGCCATCATCACGGTCTCGACCAACGTGCTGACCTCGGGCGCGATCAAGTTCGGGCCCGATCTTCCCAAGCGGACGCTGGACGCGGCATCAAAACTCTCTCTCGGCAGCTACGATCACATCGTGCTGCAGCTGCCCGGCAACCCGCTCGGACTGTCGCGCGACGACATCCTGATCGAGCAGAGCAACTCAACGCGCACGGCACTGCTGTACGCCAATATCGGCGGCTCCTCGCTGTGCTCGATCGACGTCGGCGGCTCGTTCGGCCGCGATCTCTCCGAGCAGGGCGAGAAGGCGATGGCCGCCTTCGCGAAGGAATGGGTCACGAAGCTGTTCGGCAGCGAGGCCGCGTCCGCCGTGCAGAAGACCACCGCGACGCGCTGGAATGCTTCGCCTTACGTCATGGGTGCGATGTCGGCGGCCTCGCCGGGCGGCCAGCTCTCGCGCAAGGTCCTGGCCGAGCCGGTCGGCTGCATGTTCCTCGCCGGCGAAGCCACCCACGAGACGCTGTGGGGCACCGTCGATGGCGCCTGGGAAAGCGGCGAGCGCGCCGCGGATGCCGCCCTGCGCAAGATCGGCGCGATCAGGGACGAGCAGGAAGTGCCAACGCAGTCGACGAAGAAGCGCAGGGCGCCGCGAGGATAGGGCAATAAGCCGCAACGAACTCCGCTGTCGTCCCGGACAAGCGCAGCGAAGCGGAGCGCCGATCCGGGACCCATAACCACAGGGAGAGGTTTGACGAAGATTCGGAGTTATCAGTTCGCCCCATAACCGCTTCCTGTGGTTATGGGTCCCTGCGGTCGCAGGGACGACAGCGGTGGCTAACGCAAAACCCCGTCAAGCGCGGGCAGTCCGAAAATCACCGCCATCGCGATCAGCCCGTAGCAGATCCCGCGAAACACCTTTTCACTCGCGCGCCCGAACAATGACGCACCAAACGCGACGCCGAGCGCATAGACCGGGCCGACGATCAGCGAGAGCACGAGCGACTCGCGCGAGATCAATCCCGTCGTCGCATAGCTCACCATCGAGAAGAAATCCGACGCGCCGAAAAACAGCACGATATTGGCGCGTGCGACGATCGGCGCGATCGGGCGCCCGAGCCAATAGCCGACGATCGGCGGCCCGCCGGTTTGCGCCAGGCCGCTGCAGAAGCCGGAGAGACCACCGATGCCGACCGAGAGCCAGGCGTGGTCCTTGCCGCAATAGCGCCAGCCCGACAGCAGCAGAAGCAGCAGCGCCGCGACGAAGCAGGAGATGATCCAGCGCGTGGTGACGGGTTCGAGCACGCTGAGGAAATAGGTGCCGACGGGAACGCCGATCAGCGCGCCCAGCACGATCACGGCGGTCGCTCTTCGGTCCGCCTTCCGCCACGCATCCGGCAGCAGCGGCGCGGCGGCGACGAAATCGATCACGAGCAGCAAAGCCGCAACGAGCCGCGGCGCGGCGATGCTACTCGCCAGCGGCATGAAGATCAGCGCCGAGCCGAAGCCGGAGAAGCCGCGGGCGGTGCCGGAAACAAAAGCGACGGCGCAGAGCGCCATCGCAATGGTGAGGCTGACGTCCTTCGGAAGGAAGTCGGCGATACTCATGCCCTGCCATTCCAGAGCATCATGCGCGCAGCGTGCCGCCGGTCTTCTTCGTGACCTCCGCCACGATCTTCGCGGCGACGGCCTCGATCTCCTGATCGGTCAGGGTCTTCTCGCGCGGCTGGAGCGTCACCGCGATCGCGATCGACTTCTTGCCGTCCTCGATGCCCTTGCCCTCATAGACGTCGAAGACGTTGACACCGGTGATCAGCTTCTTGTCGACGCCCTGCGCCGCGCGCACGATGTCGCCGGCTTTCACGGCACGGTCGACGATGAACGCGAAGTCGCGCGACACAGGCTGGAAGGCCGAGAGCTCGATCAACGGCTTGGCGCGGGTCGGCTTCCTCTTGGCCTCGGGGATGCGGTCGAGGATCACCTCGAACACGACAAGCGGGCCGTCGGCGCCAAGCGCCTCGAGCGCGCGCGGGTGCACCTCGCCGAAATAGCCGAGCACGTTCTGCGGGCCGATCTGGATCGTGCCGGAGCGGCCCGGATGCAGCCAGGCCGGTCCACCGGCCACGATCTGAAGCGCCTGCATCGGCGCGCCGGCCGCCGCCAGCACCGCCAGTGCATCGGCTTTCGCGTCGAACACATCGGCCTGCGCCGAGCTTGTCCAGTGCCGTCCGAGACCTTCGGACGAAGCCAGGCCGCGCCGCACGCCGCTCGCAGCCATGAACTGATCCTGCGGGCGATCGCCCTTGAAGACCTGGCCGACCTCGAACAGCGCGACGTCGCCATAACCGCGATCGGCGTTCGCCTGCGCTGCGGAGATGAGTCCCGCCAGCAAGGTCGGGCGCATGTCGGAGAGATCAGACGCGATCGGGTTGGCCACTTCGAGCTCGCGCTGGCCACCGCCGAACAATTTTGCCGCAGTCTTGGTGATGAACGACCACGTCACAGCTTCGACGATGCCGCGGCTCGCCAGTGCGCGCCGGGCGCGGCGAGTGCGGAGCTGCAGCGGGGTCAGCACGGGCTTGCGCGCGTCGTCGCCGCGCTCGAACGGCGTCATCGGCACCTTGTCGACGCCAAAGATGCGGACGATCTCCTCGACGATATCGGCCTTGCCGTGCACGTCGGAGCGCCAGGACGGCACCGCGACCTTCACCACCGGGCCGGGACCCGCCATCATGAAGCCGAGATGGGTCAGGATGCGCTTCATCTCCGGCTGCGGCACCTCGATGCCGGAGAGGCGCTTCACTTCGGTGATCGGGAAATCGATCACGCGGTCGTCGCCGAAGGCCTTGCCGACCACGACGTTCTCGGACGGCGTGCCGCCACACATCTCCATCACGAGCTTGGTCGCAAGCTCCAGACCGGGCACCATGAAGGCCGGATCGACGCCGCGCTCGAAGCGGTAGCGCGCATCGGAATTGATGCCGAGCTTGCGGCCGGTCTGCGCGATGTTGATCTCGTTCCACAGCGCCGATTCGATCAGCACGTCGGTCGTGTTCTCGTCGCAGCCCGAGGCTTCGCCGCCCATGATGCCGGCGAGCGATTCGACGCCGTGCTCATCCGCGATCACGCAAATCGAAGGATCGAGATTGTAGGTGCGGCCGTCGAGCGCCAGCAGCGCCTCGCCGTCGCGGGCGCGGCGCACCACGAGATTGCCTCTCACCTTCTTGGCGTCGAACACGTGCAGCGGACGCGCGCGGTCGTAGGTCATGAAGTTGGTGATGTCGACCAGTGCGTTGATCGGACGCAGCCCGATCGCGGTCAGCCGCTTCTGCAGCCATTCCGGCGACGGCCCGTTCTTGACTCCGCGCACGAGGCGCAGCGCGAAGCCCGGGCAGAGCGTCGCGTCCTCGACCGTGACCTTCACGGGACACGGAAATTCGCCCTTGATCGGCTTGATCGTCGGGTCCTTGAATTTGCCCATGTCGGCAGCGGCAAGATCGCGCGCGATGCCGTGCACGCCGGTGCAGTCCTGCCGGTTTGGCGTCAGGTTGATCTCGACCACGGGATCGGCGAGCGCGGCCCATTCGGCGTAGCCAGCACCAACAGGCGCGTCCGCCGGCAATTCCATGATGCCGTCATGGTCGTTGGATATCTGCAATTCCGCCGCCGAGCACAGCATGCCGCGGCTCTCGACGCCTCGGATAGTGCCGACGCCGAGCGTGATGTCCTTGCCGGGAATGTAGGTCCCGGGCGGGGAGAACACGCTGACAAGCCCCGCGCGCGCATTCGGCGCGCCGCACACGACCTGCACGGGCGCGCCACCGTCACCGGTGTCGACCATGCAGACGCGCAGCCGGTCGGCGTTCGGATGCTGCTCGGCCGAGATCACCTTCGCGATGGTGAAGGGCTTGAGCGCCTTCGCCTTGTCCTCGATGTTCTCGACCTCAAGCCCGATCATGGTGAGCTTGTCGGCGAGCTTTTCCAAGGGCTCGTCGGTGTCGAGATGATCCTTCAGCCAGGAGAGGGTGAATTTCACGAGCTCAGCCCTCCGGCAAGCGTTGGCACTTCCAGCGGCTTGAAGCCGTAGTGGGACAGCCAGCGGACGTCGCTGTCGAACAGCTGGCGGAGATCGGCGATGCCGTATTTCAGCATGGCGATGCGGTCGATGCCCATGCCCCAGGCAAAACCCTGGTACTCGTCGGGATCGATGCCGCAGGCGCGCAGCACGTTCGGATGCACCATGCCGCAGCCGAGAATCTCGAGCCAGTCCTCGCCTTCGCCGAAGCGAATCTCGCCCTTGTCGCGGCGGCACTGGATGTCGACTTCCAGCGACGGCTCGGTGAACGGGAAGAACGAGGGGCGGAAGCGCATGTTGATGTGGTCGACCTCGAAGAACGCCTTGCAGAACTCGTGCAGGATCCATTTGAGGTGGCCGAGATGCGAGTGCTTGTCGATGACGAGGCCTTCGACCTGGTGGAATTGCGGCGTGTGGGTCGCATCCGAATCGATGCGATAGGTGCGGCCCGGGCAGATCACGCGGATCGGCGGCTTCTGGGTCAGCATGGTGCGCACCTGCACCGGCGAGGTGTGGGTCCGCAGCAGCATGCGCGAGCCGTCCTCCTTCGGATGGAAGAAGAAGGTGTCGTGCATCTCGCGGGCGGGATGGCCGACCGGAAAATTCAGTTTTGTGAAGTTGTAGTCGTCGGTCTCGATATCGGGACCTTCGGCGACCGAGAAGCCCATGTCGGCGAAGATCGTGGTGAGCTCGTCCCAGACCTGGCTCAGCGGATGGATGCGGCCGGCCTCGGCCGGCGGATCGCGCAGCGGCAGGGTGACGTCGATGGTTTCGGAGGCGAGCCGCGCATCGAGCGCGGCCGACTTCAAGACGTCGCGCCGGGCTGTGAGCGCCTCGGTGACCTTGTCCTTGGCCTGGTTGATCGCGGCGCCCTGCGTCTTGCGCTCGTCCGGCGACATCTTGCCGAGCGTGGCCAGCAGCGCGGAGATCGAGCCCTTCTTGCCGAGCGCGGCGACGCGCACCGCTTCGAGCGCGGCTTCGTCGCCGGCTGCGGCGATCTGGTCGAGGATGGATGTTTCGAGCGTTGCGAGGTCGGACACTGTCAAATCCTTGCTGCAAAAATTCGGCTGGGTTGTCGCCGCCCGAAGGCCGTAACGTCAAGCAAAAAGCCGGTCATTTCGGGCTGACGGACGGCAGGGTTGAACCTCACGCGGGGGCCCGGCACCAACGGGGACACGAGGAGACATTTGCGATGCTTTCGAAATCCTGCCTGGCTGTTCTGGCCGTCGTTCTGTCGGTCGCAGGCACCCCTGCGCGCGCCATGGTCTGCATGGATAAATCCATGACGCTGGACGAGGTGGCCGACGCCATCAGCACCCAGAAGAGCTGCGCGAGCGCGATGAAGCTGTTTCAGGATTGCCAATTGACCGCGAGCGGCGATGTCCAGCTCGGCGCCGCCGTCGAGAAGAAATGCGAGGCGGACTTCATGCCCGGCCTCAGCACGGCGCAGCATCAGGCTTACAAACGCGAGATGCGCGCATGCGACCTCAAGTACCGGAACAAGTCCGGCACCATGTATCTCTCGTTCGCAGCTTTTTGCCGGGCGGAGGTCGCCCAGCGTCACTCGCAACGCGCGCTGAAGGCTGCGGGCCAGAAGGCCCGCTAGCGCAAGCCTCAGGCCGCGAGCGCGGCTTTGGCCTTCTCGGCGATCGCCTGGAACGCGGCGGGCTCGCTGATCGCGAGATCCGACAGCACCTTGCGGTCCACGGTGATCCCGGACTTGGCCATGCCGTCGATAAATCGGCTGTAGGTCAGGCCGAACGGACGGACGGCGGCGTTGATGCGCTGGATCCAGAGCGCGCGGAAGGTGCGCTTCTTACGCTTGCGGTCGCGGAAGGCGTATTGCTGGGCCTTCTCCACGGCCGGCTTGGCGGCGCGGATGGTGTTCTTGCGGCGGCCGTAGAAGCCCTTGGCGGCCTTGTAGACTTTCTTGTGCTTGGCGTGGGCGGTCACACCGCGTTTGACGCGAGACATGACAAAATCCTTCAGAGATGACTTCGGTTATCGGATTGCCGCGGGATGCGCGGCACGGATGGCAGTGATCGTGGACGCGATCAGGCGTTCGGCAAGAAGTACTTCTTGACGTTGTCGCCGTCGGTCTTGAACAGCACGCGGGTGCCGCGGAGCTGACGGATCTGCTTCTTCGTCCGCTTGATCATGCCGTGACGCTTGCCGCGCTGGGCGTGCATCACTTTGCCGGTGGCAGTCACCTTGAAGCGCTTTTTAGCGCCCGATTTGGTCTTCAGCTTGGGCATTTGGCTCTCCTAATGGCCACAGAGATCCGCCCGCGAAGGCGGCTGGCCGTCAAAAATGCTCGTTAGAGCGTTGATTGTGCTCAGGTTTCGCGAACAAGCGCGACACCCGCACGAACACCGCCACGGCAGCCCTTAAATCAGCCGGGCGATGAAGGCTGGGCTTATGACAGAGGACAGGCCGATTGGCAACGATGAACCGGGGGAACCGGCTCGCCGACTATTGCAAGTTGTCACCCCTCATGTCCCAGCCTTGTCGCCTGAAGCAGGACCAAAATGGCCCATTTCCCGCAATTTATTTCGTCGTTGACCAATTTCGCCCGCCCGCGCCATCTGGTGCTGTTCGCCGTGCTCGCCACCGCGGCACTGCCGTCGACTGCCGACGCCCGTGTCGGCGGCTATGACGGCATCTGGAACGTCACCTTCGCCACCACCCGGGGCAATTGCAGCTCCGGCTACAGCGTCCCCTTCACCGTGGCAGGCAGTCGGGTGTCGTCCGCCGGCGGCGGCCGGGTCTCGGGCCGGATCAAACGTTCCGGCGCCGTCGCAGTCGAGGTCTCGGTCGGCGCGTCCCATGCGAGTGGCGGCGGCCGGCTCGCCGGCGTGAACGGCGCGGGTTCCTGGAGGGGCATCATCTCCGGCGACCAGTGCAGCGGCACCTGGCAGGCGACGCGGACGTAGTGCCCAAGCATTCGAGCCGAATTCGTGGCTTGTACCGCGACCAAAACAAAACGGCCCGCCGGAGATCCGGACGGGCCGTTGAATTCTCAAGTCCCCTGAAAAGCTCGCCTCAGCGCGGCGCCAGCACCATGACGACCTGGCGACCTTCGAACCGTGCGTCCTGCTCGACCTTGGCGAGCTCGGCGACGTCGGTCTTGATCTTGTCCAGAAGCTTGGTGCCGATCTCCTGATGCGCCATTTCGCGGCCACGATAGCGCAGCGTGATCTTGACCTTGTCGCCCTCTTCGAAGAACCGCTGCATCGCGCGCATCTTCACGTCGTAATCGTGATCGTCGATCATCGGGCGGAGCTTGATCTCCTTGATCTCGACGGTCTTCTGCCGCTTGCGGGCTTCCGCGGCTTTCTTCTGAGCGGAATACTTGTACTTCCCGTAGTCCATGATCTTGCAGACGGGAGGGCTGGTATTCGGCGAAATCTCGACCAGATCCATGCCAGCTTCCTGGGCCATCCGGATGGCGACGACGGTCTCGACCGTGCCTTTATTATCACCGGTCTGATCGATCAGCTGGATCTGCGCATTGCGAATATCATCATTGATGCGCGGCCCGTCTTTGCTGGCAGCGGGCGGAGCTTTATTAGGACGGCGAATGGGTGGTTCTCCAAAGTTGTGAAAGAAGCGGCTATTTTGAAGGAAGAAGCGTTTGCCGGCAAGCAAGTCGCGTGTGCGAGAGGCGAAAAACCCTCAAATGCGAGGCATTTGGGCCACGCCTGTCGGCACGCTGACCGACATAGACACCTTGCTTCTGTTCCGCAAGCGTCCCAAAGGGACAATGCCGGCAGCGGTTACTCAATCGCACGCGCCTAGAACTGCTGAAACCGCACAGCCAGAGTAAACGTTCCATGACCGAAACAATTCCTGATGCCATGCTCGACTTCATCGATGTGGGCGAGGGTCCATCCGCGCGCAAAATCGCGGTGCGCAGCCGGCGCGGTCAAGGACCCGGGCTGGTCTGGCTCGGCGGCTTCAAATCGGACATGCAGGGCGGCAAGGCCCAGGCGCTGGATGCCTGGGCTGGGGAGCACGGCCGTGCCGCGGTCCGGTTCGACTATTCCGGTCATGGTGAATCCAGCGGCAATTTTGCCGATGGAACCATCGGCAGCTGGCTCGAGGACAGCGTCGCAGTGTTCGAGCGGTTCTGCGAGGGACCGCAGATCCTGATCGGCTCCTCCATGGGCGGCTGGATGGCGCTGCTGCTCGCGCGCGAGATCAGGAAGCGTTCCGGCAAAGCCTCGCTGGCGGGCCTCGTGCTGATCGCACCGGCGCCCGATTTCACCGAGGAACTGATGTGGAAGAACTTTTCGTCCGCGGTGAAGAAGGAGATCGAGACCAAGGGCTTCTGGTTGCGACCGTCGGACTATGGCGACGGCTCGCCCTATCCGATCACGCGGAACCTGATCGAGGAGGGCCGCAACCATCTCGTGCTCGGCAGCGCCATCGATCTCGGCTGTCCCGTGCGCATTCTGCAAGGCGCGCAGGATCCCGATGTGCCGTGGCAGCACGCCTTCGCGCTGACGCATCGCCTGCCGGCCGACGACGTCGTGCTGACCATGATCCAGGACGGCGACCACCGCCTCTCCCGCCCGCAGGACATTGCGCGCATTCTTGCCGCGGTGGCCGAGATCGGGTGAAGTGTCTCCAAACATCCGGTGTCATCGTCCGCGAAGGCGGACGATCCAGTACGCCGCGGCCGTGGTGATCTAGCCGAGAAGCCGCGGCGTACTGGATGCCCCGCTTTCGCGGGGCATGACCAAGAGATTGGGAGGCAACGCCAATGACCACCACCGCCATGCTGCGCGCCTTCTGCGATGCGGTCGAGCAGCGCAATGGCCGGGCCTTCGCTGAATTGTTCACCGAGGACGGCGTCTATCACGACGTCTTTTACGGCGCCTTCGCCGGCCGCGAGAAGATCGCTGCGATGATCGACGATTGGTTCTATCGCACGGCGACCGATTTCCGCTGGGACATGCATGACCCCGTCACCGACGGCACCACGCTCTATGCCCGCTACACCTTCAGCTATCGCTCCACCCTGCCGGAAGCGAATGGCGCGCGGGCGATGTTCGAGGGCGTCGCGATCATGACGCTGCGTGACGGTAAGATCGTGAACTATCACGAGGTCGCCAACACCGCGCCGGCGTTTGTCGATCTGAAGTTCGCGCCTGAGCGGATCGCGAAGATCGTCGCCAAGCAGGGCGCCGAGCTGAAGGCGCGGCCGGAGATGAAGCGGCATCTCACCTGACCGTCATTCCGGGGCGTGCGAAGCACGAGCCCGGAATCCATAACCACGATCCTGAGTATGGATTCCGGGCTCACGCTTCGCGTGCCCCGGAATGACGGCGGCAGAGAATGCGAGCCTACGGCGGCGGTGGCTTCGCCATCGGCTTGCGCTGCGCCAGTGCGGCGACCGTCGCGGTGCCGATCGGGCCCTGCTCGTCATAGAGCCAGCATTCGCCGATCGCGACGCCTTCGGTCGCCTGGTGATTCACCACGTCGAAACCGATCCAGTTCGTCACGGGCAAGCGGTGCAGATAGATCGTGACGTCGCTGTTGATGTAGCCGAGCCCCTTGTCGCCGGCATTGGCAAAGGGGCTGGCGAAATCGGCACCAACAGCGACATGCACGAACGGCGTCATCGGCACGCCGGCGACGAGCTCGCGCACCTCGCTCATCCACAGCCGGCGCGGGCCGAGCGAGCCCATGTGGCCGACAATGGGGCGCGTCGTCCATTTACCGTTCATGCCGAGCCTCGGATCGGTCGGCTTTGGAATGTCTGATGGTTTCGGCACGTCCCAGTTCGGCGGCGACCAGACATTGCCGTCGGGATTTTGCGTCTTGCGCAACAGCTGGCACGACGCGCGCGCCATGCTGACCCCGCCGGAAAAGAATTCCGCTTCCACCACGCGGATGCGCAGGCCGTCGCGCACGAGCCGCGTCGTTACTTCGATCGGCTTGTCGATGGTCGGCAGCCGGAACATGTCGACGGTGAGCCGCGCCGGCACGAATTCAGGCCCTGAATGGCGCTCCTCGATGGCGAAGCCGAGCAGGCCGATGATGACGCGCCCGTGCAGCGATTTCGGATCCCACGGGCCATTGGCCACTTCCGTCGGATGGAAAGTATCGCCGTTGCGTGTGAAGAAGGGAATGTTTGTTGTCATGGTGCGCGACTTTTGAGGGAATGCGCGGGGAAATCAAGGGCAGTGAGGCGCGCACACCGTGGCCACAACAACGGTGTCATCGCCCGCCTTGTGCGCCCTTGCGCACTGGGGCGGGCGATCCAGTACTCCGAGACAGCAGTGATTGAATCAATAGGCCGCGGCGGACTGGATTCCCCGCCCCCGTGCGCAATTGCGCACTAGGCGGGGAATGACAGCGGTGGGTTAGGAGGCGGCGCGCCATTCCTCACGAACGCTCTCGTCGCGCTCGTTGCTTATTGCCGCTGCCTTCAGCGCCTCAAGCTCTTCCCGCGACACCAACTGCCCCAGCGCCCACACCGCCGCCCCGCGCACCAGCGGACTCGCATCGTCAAGCAATCGCCGCGCCTCATCCGCCAGCGCCGCCTCGCCGGAGTTGCCAATCGCAATCAGCACATTCCGCAAGAATCGATCGCGGCCGATGCGCTTGACCGGCGACTTCGTGAACAGCGCGCGGAACGCTGCGTCATCGAGCCGTGAAAGCTCAGCAAGACCAGGCGCGCGCAATTCATCACGCGCGGCGAGCTTGGCTTCACGTCCCTCCTGCGCGAACTTGTTCCAGGGACACGCTGCAAGGCAATCATCGCAGCCATAGATGCGGTTGCCCATCGCTTTACGAAACTCGTGCGGGATCGGACCCTTGTTCTCGATGGTGAGATAGGAGATGCAGCGCCGCGCATCGAGCTGGTACGGCGCGGGAAATGCAGAGGTCGGGCAGATGTCGAGGCAGGCCCGGCACGAGCCGCAATGATCGATCTCGGCAACATCGCGCGGCAGCTCCAGCGTGGTGTAGATCGCGCCGAGGAATAGCCACGATCCGAACTCGCGCGAGACCAGATTGGTGTGCTTGCCCTGCCAGCCCAGATGCGCGGCCTGCGCGAGCGGCTTCTCCATCACGGCCGCGGTGTCGACGAACACCTTCACTTCGGACGGCGCGGTTGCGACCAGCCAGCGGGCCAGCGCCTTCAGACGTTTCTTGATGAGATCGTGGTAGTCGTCGCCCTGCGCATAGACCGAGATCGCCGCGCGCGTGCGCTCTTTCAGGATCGCGAGCGGATCGGAATCGGGGCCGTAATTGACGCCAAGCATGATGACGCTGCGCACGTCGGCCCACAGCCCGCGCGGATCGACGCGGCGCTCCGGCTGGTTCGCGAGCCAGTCCATGTCGCCATGGCCGCCCGAGGCGATGAATTCGAGAAAATGCGCGCCGGCCTTTTCGATCGTGCCGGGCTCGGTGATGCCGATGCAGTCGAAGCCGAGCGCGCGCGCCTCGCGCGCGAGCGCCGTCTTCAGTTCAGTCGGGTCGGAGTTCAGAAATCCAGGTCCACGTAGGTCCGCGACGCCGGCACACCGGCCAGCCATTCGCTCAGCAGCGGACGGAACGACGGGCGGGATTTCACCCGCGCGTACCACGCCTTTGCTGCGTCGTCCTCGCTCCATGGCACGTCGCCCAGATAGTCGATCGCCGAAAGATGCGCCGCGGCGGCGAGATCCGCGTAGGTGAGCCGGTCGCCGGCGAGGAAGTTGCGCGTCTGCGCCAGCCAGCCGATATAGGCCAGATGATAGCGCACGTTGGCCTTGGCCGCGCGCATCACGTCGGCCGAGGGCGGACCGCCGCCATTCTCCTCGCTCATGAAGCGCTTGTAGATGCGCTCGGTGACGAGCGGGTGCGAGACCTCCTCGAAGAACTTCTCGTTGAACCAGGCCATCAGTCGGCGCACCTCGACGCGCTCGAAGGTCGTCTCCGGCATCAGGCGCTTGGGTCCCATCCCGGCGCCATAGGCCTCGTCGACATATTCGGCGATGATGGCCGCGCCCGGGATCGGCGGCTGCTCGTCGTCCACCAGTACGGGCGTCGTGCCGGCCGCATTGAGCAGCAGAAATGCCTCGCGCCGTTCCCAGCTACGCTCCTCGATCAGCTTCAGATCGAGCCCGTATTCGCCCGCGATCAGGCGGATGAAGCGCGAATGCGGACAGAACGGATGATGAAACAGCGTAAACATGAAGCCTTTGACTATTTGATGGTGCTTAAGAATCCATCAATGTTTGTGCGGCGCCACACTAGTTCCTCAAAACTGCGAAGCAAGTGCGAGACGCCGCATTTTGCGATTGCAGCATTTAGGGGAATAGGCGAGAAGAGCCCCGCTTTTCCAGCCGAAATGGACCGTAAATATGTCAGATGCAATACGGGCAGTGATCCTCGGCATCATCGAGGGTGTGACCGAGTTCCTTCCCGTGTCCTCGACCGGCCACCTGCTGCTCGCGGAACGCTTCTTCGGCCTCGGCGAAGGCGCCTTCTGGGATTCGTTTACGGTTCTGATCCAGCTGGGTGCGATCCTCGCGATCGTCGGGCTCTACTTCAGGAAGCTCTGGGATGTCGCGATCGGCCTGTTCACGGGCGATGCCTATGCACGCCGTTTCGTGATCGGCGTGCTGGTGGCGTTCCTGCCGGCCGTCGTGGTCGGCCTCGTCGCCGGCAAATACATCAAGAGCGTGCTGTTCAATCCCTGGGTCGTGTGCTTCACGCTGATCGTCGGCGGCGCCATCCTGCTCTGGGTCGACAAGCTCGACCTCAAGCCGCGCGAGCACGACGCCACCAAGTTCCCGTTGCTGATGTACCTCTATATCGGCATCGCGCAGTGCGTCGCCATGATCCCCGGCGTGTCGCGCTCCGGCGCCAGCATCGTCGCCGCGATGTTCCTGGGCGCCGACAAGCGCGCCGCGGCGGAGTTCTCGTTCTTCCTCGCCATCCCCACCATGATCGGCGCATTCGCCTACGACTTCTACAAGAACCGCTCCGAGATGACGATGGACCACATGGGCATCGTCGCGATCGGCTTCGTGGTGTCGTTCATCACCGCGATCATCGTGGTGAAGGCGTTCCTCGGCTACGTCACCCGCCACGGTTTCGTGGTGTTCGCCTGGTGGCGCGTCATCGTCGGCACGCTCGGCCTGATCGCGCTGGCGCTGGGACGTTAACTTCTCAAAAACTAGCCGATACGCCTCAACGCAATATCAGCTTTTGACCGGTAGGCAGTTTCCGGAGCGGGGTGGCCCGCGGGCGGAGCTGAACGATGACCCTCGTCAGCGGCTGGGGGCGCTTCCCGGTCGTCGATAGCGAAATGCTGCGGCCGCGCTCGTTCGCGGCGCTGGGCGAAGCCGTGGTGACTGGCTCCGTGGCGCGGGGCAACGGCCGCGCCTATGGCGATGCCGCGATCGGCGCGGTCAGGACGATCGGGATGGCCGGGTTCGACCGGGTCAGGTCGTTCGATCCCGCGACCGGGCGCATCCATCTCGAAGCCGGCGTGCAGCTCGCGGATCTGATCGATACTTTTGGTCCTCGCGGCTTCCTGCCTTTCGTCGTGCCCGGCACGCGCTTCGTCTCGGTCGGCGGCGCGATCGCCGCCGACGTGCACGGCAAGAATCACCATTGCGAGGGCGGCTTCGGCCGCTACGTCGACAGCATTTTGCTGCGCACCGGTATGGGCGAAGTCATCGAAGCCTCGCGCGAGCAAAATTCCGATGCCTTCTTTGCGACCATCGGCGGCATGGGCCTCACCGGAATCATCCTCGAAGCGACGATTCGGCTGCGGCCGGTTGAAACGGGCTGGATCCGCGAGCGCGTGATCTCCGCATCCGATCTCGACGCAGCGATGCGTGCGCTGGATGCGGGCGATGCCTCGACCTATTCGGTGGCGTGGATCGATTGCGCCGCGCGCGGGCGCGATCTCGGCCGCTCGCTGATCTATCTCGGTGAGCACGCCAGCAGAGACGAGCTCGCCAACGCCGCCGATGCATTTCCCACCGGCAAGAATCCCGCCCTCGCCGTACCCATTGATCTGCCGTCGATGACGCTGAACCGCTTCAGCATCCGCGCCTTCAACGAGCTCTATTACCGCATGGGTGCGCGGCGCGCCGGCGGCAGCCATGTGGTCTCGCTCTATCCCTATTTCTTTCCGCTCGACGCGATCGCCGACTGGAATCGCATCTATGGCAAGCGCGGCTTCCTCCAGCATCAATGCGTGATCCCGGAACACAATGCGCGCGCCGTGCTCGGCGAGATCCTCGACCGCGTCGCCAAGCGCGGCGATGCTTCCTTCCTCGCGGTGCTCAAGAAGCTCGGCCAGGGCGACGGCATTTTGTCCTTTCCGCTGCCGGGCTACACGCTGGCGCTGGATTTCCCAGTGAAGGGCGACATCCTGAATTTCCTCGACGAGATCGATCGTCTCGTCGTCGCGGCCAGCGGCCGGCTTTATCTGGCAAAAGACGCGCGGCAGTCGCGCGCGACGTTCGAGGCCGGCTATCCCGCCTTGTCGCGCTTCAACGCGATCCGAAAATCGCTCGATCCCGCCGGGACAATCCGCTCAAAGCTTTCGCAACGCCTGTTCGATGAGGTGTAAGCCGTGACGTCACGCAAGACCGTTCTGGTGCTCGGTGGCTCCTCCGATATCGGCCGCGCCGCGGCGCGCGCCTTTGCCAAGGCCGGATACGATGTCGGCCTCGCTGGCCGTGACGTCGCTGTGCTGGAGCCTGATGCGGCCGATCTGCGCGCGCGTTACAATGTCGAGGCCAATCTCTATAAGTTCGATGTGCTCGACACCGCTTCGTTCGATGGCTTTGTCGCCGCCCTTCCCGCGCTGCCTGACGTCGTCATCTCGATCGTCGGCCTGCTCGGCGTTCAGCAGGATGCCGAGAGCGATCTTGCCCATGCCACCACGATCATGCGCTCCAACTACGAAGGTCCGTCGCTGATCCTCGGTCTGTTCGCGGAGAAATTTTTAGGTCGTGGCGCTGGCACGCTCGTCGGCGTGTCCTCGGTCGCCGGCGATCGCGGCCGGGCCTCGAACTATGTCTACGGCTCGGCGAAAGCAGGTTTCTCCGCATTCCTCTCGGGCCTGCGCGCCCGCGCCAGTCGCGGCGGTGTGCATGTCGTCACCGTCAAGCCCGGCTTCGTCCGCACCAAGATGACGGAAGGCATGAAGCTGATCGGCCCGCTCACGGTCGAAGCGCCTGTCGTCGGCGATGCGATCCTTCAGGCCGTCGAGAAGAAAACCGACGTCGTCTATGTCAGCGGCAAATGGCGTCTCGTGATGCTGATCATCAAGACGCTGCCGGAGGCGGTGTTCAAGAAGTTGAAGTTTTGAGGCTGCAGGAACTACGCTGTAGCCGCAGCGGCGGTGCGCCCCCTCGCCCCGTTCGTCCCACAAACTCGTCAAGCCCGGCCATGACAACGGAGAGAGGGCGTCTCACACGCTCATGCGCTGGAATTGCCCGGCGGCGCGGAAGCGCCAGAGATATTGCGGAGCGATCGCCTCGAGCGAATCGGCCGTGATGCCAAGCCCTTCCAGCGTAAGCCCGGCAGCCTTCGCCGCATCCGACACCACATTGTCGCGCTCGAGCAGCGTGACCTGGTCCGGCGTCAGCTTGAACGCGCCAGGCGCGAATTGCAGGAAGTTGGACTGGAAGCGGGCGAGCCCGAACGACAGCGGGATCAGCGCCGGCTTGCGGTTGGCGATGGCCAGAATGGCCTCGATGATCTCGCGCATGGTCAGCACCTCGGGCCCGCCGAGCTCGTAGGTCGCGCCCGCCTTGGCCTTGCCGTCGACCGCATCCGCTATCGCGGTGGCGACGTCGCCGACATAGACCGGCTGCATCTTCGTCTCGGCGCCGATCAGCGGCAGCACCGGCGACATCCGCGCCAGCGCCGCAAAGCGGTTGGTGAACTGGTCCTCGGGGCCGAACATCACGGAGGGGCGGAAGATCGTCGCCGACGGCACCGCGGCCAGCACCGCCGCCTCGCCGGCCGCCTTGGCCTTGGCATAGCGCGAGGGCGATTCGGCATCGGCGCCGATGGCGGAGACATGGATCACCTGGGCGCCCGCCGCCGCAGCTGCCTTGGCGACGGTCTCGGCGCCCTTGGCCTGGACGGCGTCAAAGGTCTGCGCGCCGCTCTCGGCCAGCACGCCCACGAGATTGATCACGACATGCGAATCACGCAGCGCCGCCTCGACCGAGGCCGGATAGCGCAGATTGGCCTGGACGACATGGACCTGGCCGACCTTGCCGGACGGCTGGAGGTATCCGGCGAGTTCCGGCCGCCGCACCGCAACACGGACCCGGTAATCGCGCCGGCACAGCGCCCGGACGACATTCCGGCCCAAAAATCCCGATCCGCCGAAAACCGTGACCAGCGTGTCCAGATTCGATGCCATGGGGTCCAATCCTGCAGGAAGAGTGCGTATTATCAGGCTTGTATCGGGCCGGTTTGCGATGCGCAATCCGCATCGCCAAAACCGGGCAAGCATGAATTGACAACGGCGTCACCGAACCGTAGTAACCGCCTCCGTGCCCCAAACGGCATGCCCAGGTGGTGGAATTGGTAGACGCGCTGGCTTCAGGTGCCAGTGGCTTAACGGCCGTGAAGGTTCGAGTCCTTTCCTGGGCACCATTTGAGGTTTGTGCGCCCTATCCGGCCGTTACCTCCTTCACGAGAAACCTAGTTCTCCGGGAAGAGCAGCGGCTCGTAGTCGCGCGCACCGTGAAGGATGTGGATCACTTCGATCGCGTCGTCACCCACCCGATAGAAGATCAGGTAATTCCCGAACAGACGCCGCCGAATGCCCGTGTGTTCGTAGCGCGGTACCAGGGGATAGCCGCGCGGCGCGTCAGCAAGGGATTCGCACTTTTCACGTAGTCCACGGATGAGCACAAGTGCGCTTCGCGGGCTTTGCTCGGCGACGTAGGACGCGATGTCGTCAAGATCTGCTTCAGCCTCCGCGGTGACGACAACGATCACGAGCGGTCGGCCTTGCCGGCCAATCTCGCTTCTAGCCGGTCGAAAACCTCGGAACTCGGTTTGATCCGACCTGCATCGGCATCCTCAAGGCCGCGCGCGATCGCGGCGTCCAATGCGGCCAGCCGCGCTTCGCGCTCCTGGATCAGGCGCACGCCCTCCCGCAGGACCTCGCTCTTGGAGTGGTAGCGGCCCGAAGCGACCAGCTTTGTCACAAAGTTTTCAAGGGCTTCGCCGAGATCTGCACTGACCGCCATGTCATTTCTCCGCTAGGGGTTGGTCCTTAATAACTATTATTGGAGACCCTTTGCATCAAGCGGCATTTCCCTTCCCGACCGACCATGGCTCACAGGCCCTCACACCACCGTCTTCCCCGCCCGCTCCGCCACCGCCTTCTGCACGAAATACATCGCAACCAGCGCGACGGCCGCCGACGCGCAGACGACGTAGCCGATCCGGTCGAAATGGAGCAGCGAGCCATCAGGTGCCTGCGCGATGATGGCGCCGGCGAGCACCGAGCCGAGGCCGCCGGAGAGCTGCTGGAGCGAGGCACTGATCGCGCTGAAGGAGCCGCGCTGGCTCTGATCGGGGATCGCCGACATCAGCGCCTGCGACGGGATCATGCGCGAGAAGATGCCGACGAACATCAGGACGTTGACGAGAATCGCGGTCGTCAGCGTGACGTGGCCGAGATGGGTGTAGATCAGCACCATGATGACAGACACCACGCTGCCGAACACAAAGGTCGGGTATTTGCCGAACCTGTCGCTGGCACGGCCGACCAGCGGCCCGGTGACGATGCTGAACAGGCCGGAGACGAGATAGATCGTCGGCAGATGCGTGATGTCGATGCCGAGATTGTGCACGGTGAAGGCGCTGGAGAACGGCATCAGCATGTAGCCGCCGGTCGCCAGTAATGTCGTCACCGCGAAGGCCAGCGTGTAGCGCGGCTCGAAGACCGTCGCGACCAGATGGCGGAACGGGTTTCGGTCCTGCTTCAGCTTCAGATGCGCGTCGACCGGCTCCATCGCGAAGACGATGACCGCGATCGCCGCGATCGACAGGCCGACGATCGCTACGAAACAGATGTGCCAGTTCCAGTGATTGGCGAGAAACAGCCCTGCGGGAATGCCGAGCACCTGGCTCGCGGCGAACGCGGTCTGGACGAAGCCCATGACGCGGCCGCGCAGATGCAGCGGGAACAGATCGGTGATGATGGCAAGCACGACCGAGCCGATCACTCCGCCGAACAACCCGGTCACGATCCGGCCGAGCAGCAGCACGTGGTAATTCTGCGCGGCGGCGCAGAGCAGGGTGCCGAGCGTGAAGCCGACATAGAAGAACAGCAAGAGCCGCTTGCGATCGAAGCGATCGGCAAAGCCGGCGGCGAGCACGCCGGAAATTCCCGCGCTGAACGCATAGGCCGACACCGCGATGCCGAATTGGGTGGCCGTGATATTGAGCGCGGGCATCAGGATGGCGCCGAGCGGCGACATGATGATGAAGTCGAGGATGATCGTGAATTGCGTAAAGGCGAGCAGCGCGATCAGGAGCGACTGGTAGCGCGAAAAGCCGCGCTGCCGTTCCGGTTGATCGTCGATCGGCGCAGCTAACGTCTGTTCGGTCATGGGCACCTGGTTCGCGGGTGGGCGCGACAGGGCGCCGCGCGAAACTGGCAGATAGGGTGAATGGTGAGGATTTCCACGGGGCACACGGCAAAGGCTGTGTCGGAACACGAAGCTCACGCCGGGTTGTGGGATCCCTGCAACAGCCTGACACACCGATGTGACTTGATCGTCCCGCCGGGGCCGCTGGCCTTGTCCGGCCAAATTAAGCCGCCCTTAGCGAATGCCCCCTAGGCTCGCTGGCGTCCATTTCCCTGCTCCCCGGCCTGAGCGCCGGTCAGTTTTACGGCAATTCAGAGCTTTTTCGGATGGAGCAGCCCGCCCGGCAGCATGATTTTGGCACGCCCGAGCCGTCGGCCGCGGCGGCGCGGACGCTCGTCATCGACCTCGAAGGCGCGCTGCTGCGGTCCGAGCTGCTGATGGAGGCGCTGTTCTCCAGCCCCGGCCGTCTGCTGGCTCGCTTCGGCGCGGGCGGGCGCCCAGGCATGGCGGCGCTCACGGATGTCCTCGCGCAGGCCGACATCGACTACGCCCACCTGCCCTACGATTCCGGGGTGCTGAACCAGGCGCTGGCGGCGCGGGCGCGGGGCGAGAAGATTTATCTGGCAGCGAGCCGCTTTGCCCGTCATGCCGCGGGCATCGCCGCGCATCTCGGTTTTGATGGCGTCGTGACGCCGGCCGATCTTGCTGCGGGCGACAAGCTGCCGTTCGATCGCGGCTCCATCGAGCGCATCGAGAGCCGCGCCCACGCGCGCGCGAGCTTCAAGACCTGGGCCAACGCGCTGCGCGTCTATCAATACGCCAAGAACACGCTGGTGTTCGTGCCTGCGATCACCGCGCATCAGATGAATCTCGCCACGCTCGGCTATGCCCTGCTGGCGTTCATGGCGTTCTCGGCCTGTGCGTCCGGCGCCTATCTGATGAACGATCTCTTGGATCTTGGCGCCGACCGCCAGCATCCGACCAAGCGCCATCGCGCGCTTGCGTCAGGTGAGCTGCCAATCTCCTCCGCGCTGCTTGCGATCCCTGCCCTGTGGCTGTTCGCGGTCGCAGCCTCCCTCTGCATCTCGCCGCTGTTCCTCGGCGTGCTCGGCGCCTATCTCGCCACCACCATCGCCTATTCGCTCGTGCTCAAGCGCAAGATGCTGGTCGATGTCGTCACGCTTGCCGGGCTCTATAGCCTGCGCATCGTCGCCGGCGCGGTCGGCGTCGGCGTGGTGCTGTCGGAATGGCTGCTGATCTTCTCGCTGTTCGTGTTCACCTCGCTGGCGCTGATCAAGCGCTTCAGCGAGCTCAGCATGCGCGAGAGCGCAGGGCTCGCCGATCCCTCCAACCGCGACTACAGGATCACCGACCTTCATGTCATCGCCGCGATGGCGGCGGCAAGCGCGATGAACGCGGTGACGGTGTTCTCGCTCTATGTGTCGTCAACGGCGGTGACGCCGCTGTACGGCCGTCCCTGGATGCTGTGGCTGCTCAACCCGCTGCTGCTGTACTGGTTCGGCCGCGCCTTGATGATGGCGCACCGCCGCGAGATGCCTGATGATCCTATTCTCTACGCGTTCCGCGACGGCCCCAGCCGCATCACGGTCGCGGCGATGATCTGCATCATGCTGGCCGCAATCTGAACGGGCGCTTGCGCGGCCCGCCCCCAGTGGCTACATCGCGGGCCATCCGATTAGCCTATGATGTCGACAAACCGATTCGATTGAGGTTTTGACCCGCCATGACCGTACGCCTGCACCGCGGCGATTTGCCCGACCTGTCCCGCTACACCGGAGCGGTGGCGATCGACACCGAGACCATGGGGCTGAACCCGCACCGCGACCGGCTCTGCGTGGTACAGCTCTCGCCCGGCGACGGCAGCGCCGACGTCGTGCAGATCCCCAAGGGTCATACCGACGCGCCGAACCTGAAGGCCCTGCTGGCGAATCCCGCCATCACCAAGATCTTCCACTTTGCGCGGTTCGACGTCGCGGTGCTGTACCAGACCTTTGGCGTCATGACCGGGCCGATCTACTGCACCAAGATCGCCTCCCGCCTGTCCCGTACCTATACCGACCGCCATGGCCTGAAGGACCTCGTGCGCGAGGTGCTCAATGTCGATCTCTCCAAGCAGCAGCAGTCCAGCGATTGGGGTTCCGACAGCCTGTCCGAGCCGCAACTCGCCTATGCCGCGTCCGACGTGCTGCATCTGCATGCCCTGCGCGAGCGGCTCGATGCCATGCTGGTGCGGGAAGGCCGCACAGCGCTGGCCAAGGCCTGTTTCGACTTCCTGCCGACCCGCGCCCTGCTCGACCTCCAGGGCTGGGCCGAAGAGGACATTTTTGCGCATTCCTGAGCCCGCGCGCGGCGGCTAGCCTCATGGCCGCCGCCCCGTTTCGGACACTTTCGTAACGGCCTGTCGCCGGCTGCATATCGTGGCGGCACCGGGTACAATGGGGCGCTTTTCAACCGGACAGAGCGAGCGACACTCTGGAGCAGCAGTGAATTCGGCCCAGATTCCCACCTACGACGCCGCGCTTGCGGCGAAGTTTGCCAGCGCGGCGCGCCACAGCCGCCTGGTGCGGATTCTGCGCATCGCGGTGCCGGTGACGGTGATCGTGTCCCTGGCCGCGATCGTCGCCGTCTCGACCTTCCTCAATCCGTTCCAGATCCCGATCAAGCTCGACTCCGGAAATCTCGTGGTGACGGGAACCAAGATCACGATGGAATCGCCGCATATGTCCGGCTTCACGCCGGACCAGCGGCCCTACGAGCTCTGGGCCAAGACCGCGACGCAGGACATCACTGACCCCGATCACGTCGATCTCGCCGATCTGCGCGCCAAGGTGCTGATGGAGGATCAATCCACCCTGTTCCTCGATGCCCGCAACGGCCGCTTCGACAACAAGCAGCAGCAGCTCGACCTGCACAAGGACATCTTCCTGCGCACCTCGACCGGCTATGAGGCGCGGCTGAACTCGGCCTTCGTCGACATGGGCAAAGGCACGGTCTCCTCGGACGAGCACGTCGACGTCAAGCTGACCAACGGCACGCTGACCGCCGATCGCTTACGAATTACGGAAGGCGGCGACGTCATCCGCTTCGAGGGCAATGTCGTGATGCATCTGGACAAGATCAGCACGGATGATGTCGCCGCCCCCGTCGAGCAGCCGGCGCCGCCGCCGGCGAAGTCAAAGAGCAAGTCCGCTAATTCAAGATGATTTTCATGATCAGGTTTTTTCCGCGCAGCGAAGTCAAAGGGTGCGCCATCCTCGGCGCGGCCGCGCTTGCCCTCGGCATCGCGCTGACGGCGGGTAGCGCGATCGCGCAGAGCACGATACAGGGCCAGCCCAACGCCTTGCAGGGCTTTTCGCAGAATCGCGATCAGCCGATCCAGATCGAGGCCGCCTCGCTCGAGATGCGCGACAAGAAGAAGGAGGCGACCTTCTCCGGCAATGTAAAGGTCATCCAGGGCGACACCACCATGACCTCGAAGACGCTGGTGGTGTTCTACGAATCCGGCGGCGGCGACAAGCCGGCCACGCCGCAACCCGCAGCGAAAGGCGCCAAGGGTGCGCCGATGCAGTCGGCGACGCCGGGCCCGGGCGGCAGCTCCTCGATCAAGCGGCTGGAGGCCCGCGGTAATGTCGTGGTCACCCAGAAGGACCAGGTGGTGACGGGCGAGACCGCCGTGTTCGACACCAAGACCAACCTCATCACCATGTTTGGCGGCGGTGCAGGCCAGGTGGTCATGACACAGTGCAAGAATGTGATGCGCGGCGACCGGCTGACGGTCGACATGACCACCGGCGTGTCCCGCGTGGAATCCGACAGCGGCCGGGGCGTTCAGGTCCTGCTGCCGCAGGGCGCCGGCAGTGATTGCGGTTCGGGCGCTCCGGCCAAGCCCGGCGCGGCCCCGCCCTCGCTGTTGCCCGGCGTTGGCAAAAAGTAAATTCTGAAAGTAAATTCATGGACTTGGGTCGGATGTTGTCGATCCGAGGTTGAAGCTTGCGTGGCGAGACTGTATCTACGCGCAGGGCTTCGAAGCGGGATCCGCCGCTTTTCGGGCGTGTTTCACTGGGCATGAGACATCCCTTCATTCATGCTGCTCCGGCGAATCGAAAGGCCGGCGCGGCAGATCGCGCGAACGCTGCGCAAACACCGCGCAAGAACCGCGAAAGGCTGGAAGGCGGGGATGGTCGATCTATTCAGCATGTTCCGTCGGCGCCCCGCCAAACGCGGCCGGCCAGGATTTGCGCGCGACATCACCGCGCTCGGGGACAGCGTCGGGGGCCTCGTGACCAGCCCGGTGCGGGACGCCCCGCCAATCGCCCGTGACCAGCCGATGCACGCGCCCGACCATTATCAAGGCGACTATCAGGCCGACTACCAGCCTGAGCCGCCGCGTGCGGTTCACCCCGTCAGGAGCGCCGCCAAGCCGAACGGCACCGGCGGACCGCAGCTGCTGCGCCGTCCGGGCTTCCTGGCTGTGCATAGCGTGGAAAAGGCGTTCGGCAGCCGCCAGGTGGTGCGCGGCGTCAGCATCTATGTGCGCCGCGGCGAAGCGGTCGGCCTGCTCGGCCCGAACGGCGCCGGCAAGACCACCGTGTTCTACATGATCACCGGCCTGATCAAGGCCGATCGCGGCGCGATCGAGCTCGACGGCCACGACGTCACGCAACTCCCGATGTATCAGCGCGCGCGGCTCGGCATCGGCTATCTGCCGCAGGAAGCCTCGATCTTCCGCGGCCTCACCGTCGAGCAGAACATTCGCGCCGTGCTCGAAGTGGTCGAGCCCTCGCGCAAGAAGCGCGAGCAGCAGCTCGATTCGCTGCTCGACGAGTTCAACATCACGCGGCTGCGCAAATCGCCGTCGATCGCGCTGTCAGGCGGTGAGCGCCGCCGAGTCGAGATCGCGCGCGCGCTGGCGACGCGCCCGAACTACATGCTGCTCGACGAGCCCTTCGCCGGCATCGATCCGATCGCGGTCGGCGACATTCAGGACCTCGTGCGCCATCTCACCAATCGCGGCATCGGCGTGCTGATCACCGACCACAATGTCCGCGAAACGCTTGGCCTCACCGACCGCGCCTATATCGTCTATGCCGGTGAAATCCTGACGGAGGGAAGCCCGGACGAGATCGTCGCCGACCCCGACGTTCGCCGGCTTTACCTCGGCGAGGAATTCCGCCTCTAGCCCGTTTTTCCCATTCGTCAAGACGTGTACATCGGGCTCGGACTAGGATAAGCAAAAATCGGACCAACTTTTTGGATCGGTTCTTGCTTCATGGCGCTTACGCAGAGATTAGAGTTCCGGCAATCGCAGTCGCTGGTCATGACGCCGCAGCTGATGCAGGCGATCAAGCTGCTGCAATTGTCCAATCTCGATCTCACGACCTTCGTGGAGGAGGAACTCGAGCGTAACCCCCTGCTGGAGCGGGCCAATGACGAGGCCCCCGGCGGCGAGACCCCGGCCGAGGCCGGCCAGTTCAGCGACCACGATGGCGAAGATTCAGGCAGCCAGGGCGACAGTGACGGCTTTGGCGGCAGCGGCGACGCTTTCGAGCCCGGCCAGGAAGAATGGATGAGCAAGGATCTCGGCACCCGCGCCGAGATCGAGCAGACCCTGGACACGGGCCTCGACAACGTCTTCTCCGAGGAGCCGGCCGAGGCCGCCGCGCGCAACGCGCAGGACGCCGCGCCGAGCGTCTACACCGAGTGGGGCGGCGGCGCCTCCGGCGACGAGGACTACAATCTCGAAGCCTTCGTCGCCGCCGAGATGACGCTGTCGGACCATCTCGCCGAGCAGCTCTCGGTTGCCTTCACCGCGCCGGCGCAGCGGATGATCGGCCAGTACCTGATCGACCTCGTCGACGAGGCCGGCTATCTGCCACCCGATCTCGGCCAGGCTGCCGAGCGTCTTGGCGCATCGCAAAAAGACGTCGAGGACGTCCTTGCCGTGCTGCAAAAATTCGATCCGCCGGGCGTCTGCGCGCGCAATCTGAGCGAATGCCTCGCGATCCAGCTCCGCGAGCTCGACCGCTACGATCCCGCGATGCAGGCCCTGGTCGAGCATCTCGATCTGCTGGCCAAGCGCGACATCGCGAGCTTGCGCAAGCTCTGCGGCGTCGACGACGAGGACATCGCCGACATGATCGGCGAGATCCGCCGGCTCAATCCCAAGCCCGGCATGAAATTCGGCTCGGCCCGTTTGCAGACCATGGTGCCCGACGTCTATGTCCGTCCGGGTCCCGATGGCGGCTGGCATGTCGAGCTCAACAGCGACACCTTGCCGCGCGTGCTTGTCAACCAGACCTACTATTCCGAGCTATCGAAGAAGATCGGTAAGGACGGCGACAAGTCCTATTTCACCGACGCGCTGCAGAATGCGACCTGGCTGGTGCGCGCGCTCGACCAGCGCGCCCGCACCATCCTCAAGGTTGCGACCGAGATCGTGCGCCAGCAGGACGGCTTCTTCACCCATGGCGTCGCGCATCTGCGGCCGCTGAATCTGAAGGCCGTCGCCGACGCCATCCAGATGCATGAATCCACGGTGTCGCGCGTCACCGCCAACAAATACATGGCGACAAATCGCGGCACATTCGAATTGAAATATTTCTTCACGGCGTCGATCGCTTCGGCCGACGGCGGCGAAGCGCACTCCGCTGAAGCGGTGCGTCACCACATCAAGCAGCTGATCGATTCGGAAGAACCCTCGGCGATCCTGTCGGATGATACCATCGTGGAACGCTTGCGCGCCTCGGGCATTGATATTGCCCGCCGCACGGTCGCGAAGTACCGCGAAGCCATGCGCATCCCGTCCTCGGTGCAACGTCGCCGCGACAAGCAGAGCGCCCTTGGTAACGTCCTCTCCAACGCACTGTCCGACCGCTCCCGCAACACCGAACCGGCCTGATTGCGCTGGCGCGAAATCGCGCTACTCTCTTCCCCCCATTGCGACCGATCCAAGCACGCGCATGATCCGGAAAGTGTACGGCGGTTTTCCGAAAAGATCATGCGCAGGGAACAACCCCAGCTACGATGACGCGTCAGCGTAGCCGGGTGCAAACCAAGCGAGGCATCACAATGACTCTTCGGATTTCGGGAAAGAGCGTCAGCGTCGGCGAGGCCCTGCGTGGCCGCGTGACCGACCGGACTGAAGAGGTCCTGCGCAAGTATTTCGATGGCAATTATTCCGGCCACATCACGCTGTCCAAGGATGGCTTCGGCTTCCGCACCGACTGTGCGCTGCATCTCGATTCGGGAATTACGCTGGAGGCCGATTCGAACGCGCCGGACGCCTATGCCAGTGCCGACCAGGCGCTGATCATGATCGAGAAGCGGCTCAAGCGTTACAAGAGCCGCCTCAAGGACCGCTCCGCCCGCAAGGCTCATGTCGCCTCTGCGGCGCTGGCTGCCCTCGACGCCACCGCTTACGTGCTGGAGGCCCCAGGGGAGGGTGAGGACGACGACGAGGTCACCGGCTACAACCCCGTGATCATCGCCGAGGCCACCACCTCCCTGAAGCAGCTCTCGGTCAGCGAAGCCGTCATGGAACTGGACCTGACCGGGGCGCCCTGCCTGGTGTTCCAGCATGGTTCCAGCGGCCGGGTGAACATCATCTATCGCCGGGCCGACGGCAATGTCGGCTGGATCGACCCGCCGGGCGGAAAGGCCGACGGCAAGGCCAGTGGCTAGGGCCAGGAACTGGGGCCAGAAGGGGGGCAGGCCCGGGACCCCGTACCATCCGCAGCCCTTAACAATGACCGGGGCAAAGCCCTACGCGGGAGTTGGCACCGGGATTGCGTTGGAGTAGAAGCGCCCCACATCAGGGTCTAGGGACTGGCTAAGTCTCCCTCCTGCTTCACCTTCTTGACGCCGGCCCGGCGCGGTTATCCCCACGCTGGCCAAATCGGAACCTGACGGTTTAATTCACCTCGGAAAGCTTCCATGCCGATTACCGATCTGGTCGCACCCGAGGCGATTCTCCCGGCATTGAAGGTCAACAGCAAAAAGCAGGCGCTTCAGGAACTTGCGGCCAAGGCTGCCGAGTTGACCGGACAGAACGAACGCTCCGTGTTCGAGGTGCTGCTCCAGCGCGAGAAGCTCGGCACCACCGCGGTCGGCTATGGCGTCGCCATTCCCCACGGCAAGCTGCCCAAGCTGGAAAAGATTTTTGGCCTGTTCGCGCGGCTCGATCGCCCGATCGATTTCGAGGCGATGGATGGCCAGCCGGTCGATCTCGTCTTCCTGCTGCTCGCCCCCGAAGGTGCCGGCGCCGATCACCTCAAGGCTCTCGCCCGCATCGCCCGCCTGCTCCGCGACCAGGACATCGCCAAGAAGCTCCGCGCCTCGCGCGATGCCCAGGCGATCTATTCGGTGCTGGCCCTGCCGCCGGCAACGGCGGCGTAAGCACTCTCCTCCATTCGAACCCGAGCCGCGTCGTCCGCGACTTATTTCGCAGCCGGGCGCTGCGAAATTTCGCCACCATGTCCACCTGCGCTCGGCACGGGTTTGGCGCGAGGATCTTGCGACATGATGTGCCGTTCGATCGGCAGGGTCTTTGGTCTGCTCTGTTCTGTCACCATCGGCGCCACGGCAATGGCCCGTGCAGACGAGGCGTCCAACGACCGCGTCATCGCCGAGAAGACCGAGATCATCGCGGGCGATCCGACCAATGCGGTTGCCTATGAGCTGCGCGGCGAAGCTTACTACCTCAAGCGCGACTGGACTCGTGCCTTCGAGGATTGCGGCGCTGCGATCCGAATCGATCCGAATTTCGGGCGCGCCTATAACTGCCGCGGCCGCGCCTATTCGGCGAAAGGCGATCGCGATCATGCCATGGCCGATTACAACGAGGCCATTCGCCTCGATCCCGGCTATGGACCGTCCTACACCTCCCGCGCCCTCGAATATCTCAACAAGCGCGATTTCGATCTCGCGATCACTGGTTTCACCGAGGCCATCGAGCGCAATCCCAAGCAAGCCTATTTTGCTTTCATCAAGAGGGGCGAAGCGTACGCAGGGAAGGGCGACACCGATCGTGCCGTCGCCGACTACAACGAGGCGATGCGGCGCAATCCCGCCGCCGCATGGCCCTACGAGCTGCGAAGCGTCGTCCATTTCGACAAGGGCGAGATCGACGCGGCTCTCGACGACTGCAACACCGCCGTCCGTCTGGAGCCGGGGAATGCCGGCGGCCACTATTGCCGGGCCATCGTTCTCCTGAAAAGGAACGACATCGACAATGCCATCCACGAGCTCGATGACGTCACCAGGATCATGCCGTCTTTCGAGAAGGCATATCTCGCACGCGCCCTCGCCTGGCACAGAAAGGGCGACGATAAGCGTGCCATTGCCGATTTCGACGAAGCGATTCGGCTGCAGCCGGGAAATTCGGCCGCCTACAACAATCGCGCCGCCGCGTTTCGCGACATGGGTGAGAACGAACGTGCGCTCGCCGACTACAACGAGGCAATCCGGCTCGATCCCAACAACCAAATCGCCCTGGCCAATCGGGGCATCCTCTATATGAAACTGTCCGACGCCAAACATGCGCGCGCGGATTTCAACAGCGTGCTCGCGCTGCCGCCGACCGACAAATGGGCCGTGGACACCGCGCGCGAAGGGCTTGGCTTTTTGAAGTGACGGCGAAGGCGTCACTCTTGCGCGTCAGCACACCGTCGGCAGCAGGCGCCGGACTTCGTCGAGCAGTTCAGCAACCGCCGTCTCGTCGCCCGCGAGGTGCCTGAGCAGCGCGCTCTGGAACAGGCCGTCGAACAGCGCATAGAGCGCAGCAGGTGACGACGCCGGCCGCTTGCCGCCGAGTTCGGCATAGCGCGAGGCGATGCGCCAGATCATCGCCTCCAGGCTCTTGTCGATCTCGAGCACGTCCTTGCGGAACGCCGCCTCGAACATCGCCTGCGAGCGCAAATCGTACCAAAGCCGGTGCATGCGGGCTTCGTTCTGCAGCGTTGCTGCGAGCTTGGCGAGGAAGCCCTCCGTCAATTCCTCGCGGCTCGTTGCCGTTGCGACGACCTCGTCATATCGCGTCACGCACTTCGCCTTGTAGTGGCGCACGCAGCAGCAGATCAGGTCGAGCTTGTCGCTGAAATAATAGTGGAACACGCCGTGCGTGAACGCCGAGTTCTGCGCGATCTCCCGCAGGCTGGTGCGGGCGAAGCCGAGCTCTCCGAGGGTTTCGAGCGCAGCCTCGGCAAGCTCGATGCGCCGCGCGTTGAACTTCTCGTCGCGCAGCACCTCGGCCGCATCGGCCACACGCCGGGCCGCCCCTGTCACCTGCCGCGCCATGTCGTCCTTTCCTCAGTCCCGTTTTTTCAAGGGCTTAAACCGCGTCGACCGCGGAATAGCTCCGCCTCCTCACAACCACTTCCTTAGACAACTGTCAAATTCGATCTTGACAAGTGTCAAGATTCTGGCGGAGGCTCCCGCCAATAATTTGGACAGTCGTCAAGACGTCCGGCCATGGAGGAACGCTTCGCTGGGTGCCGCCGAAAGGCCTGCGCCCATCGACTTGGTGCGCGTCGATGGACGCAGCACGAATCAATCACCAGCAACGGAGGAGTGCGTCATGAGCGGGAAGAGCCTTGCAGGCAGGAAAGCCCTGGTCACCGGCGGTGCTCGGGGAATCGGCGCGGCCATCGCGCAGGCGCTGGCGCGCGCCGGCGCCTCGATCATGATCGCCGACATTCTGGAGGAGGCCGGCCGCGCCAGCGCAGCGGGAATCGCGAAGGAAGATGTCGCGACGGGCTTCGTCCAGCTCGACGTCACCGACGACGCACAATGGGAGCGGGCGGTGGCCAAGACTGTCGCCACCCTCGGCGGCTACGACATCCTCATCAACAATGCCGGCATCGAGATCACCTCGCTGGTCAGCGAGATCAGAGCCGAGGATGCGCGGCGGATGTGCGACGTCAACATCGTCGGCACCGTGCTCGGCATGAAGCACGCCTTCCGCGCGATGCGGCCGGGCGGAGCGGCGGGGAAGGGCGGCGCGGTCGTCAACATCGCCTCCGTCGCGGCGACGATCGCCTTCCCGAGCATCGCTGTCTATTCCGGTACCAAATCCGCGGTCGATCGCATGACCAGGGTCGCCGCGATGGAGGCCGGCAAGCTCGGTTATGGCGTGCGCGTCAACTGCATCTATCCCGGCCTGATCCCGACCGACATGGGTATGCAGCTGGCCAACGACATCGTGAAGATCGGTCTTGCGCCCGACGTCAACGCCGCGGTCGGCTCGGTGGTGGAGCAGACGCCTCTCGGCAAGCTCGCCGAGGTCGGCGACATCGCCGACGCCGCGGTGTTCCTGTGCTCGAACGAGGCGCGCTTCATCACCGGCATCGGACTGCCGGTCGATGGCGGCATGGGCATGTGAGGCAAAAAACCTGACAACGAACATTTCGGAGGAACGCAATGAGCGCGAAGAAGCCCGTCATCGTCTATGGCGCGTCCGGCTACACCGGCCGTCTGGTCTGCGAATACTTACGCGAGTATAACATTCCCTTCATCGCTGCCGGCCGCAGCGCCGGGAAACTCAACGCCGCGATGAAGGCGAACGTCGCCGGCATCGAGACCGCCGACTACGAAGTGGTGGAAGTGCCCCACACCGTGGGCGCACTGTCGGAGTTGTTCAACGGCGCCTCGGTGGTGCTCAACACCGTGGGCCCCTTCGCGAGGTTCGGCGGCGAGGTGGTGCAGGCGTGCTGGGCTTCCCGATGCCACTACACCGACACGACTGGCGAGCAGGACTGGCTGATCACGCTCGAGCAGGAGTGGGGCGCCAAGTTCGCCAATGCCGGCCTGCTGCTCGCGCCCGGCATCGCACAGATGTACACCACCGGCGAGATCGCCGCGCAGCTGTGCCTGGAGACGCCCGGCCTCGATACGCTCGATATCGCCGTGTTCTGGGGCGGCAGCCCGACCATCGCCTCGACGCAGACCATCCTGGTCAATGCCGCGATGGCCAAGGCCTACTATCTGGAGCAGAACAAATATGTCGAACATCAGCCCGACGCCGGCCTCTACAACCTCGCCATCCCCGGCCAGCATGAGTTGGCATTGGCGCTGCCCTGGGGCGGCACCTCGCACCCGGTGTGGTTCAAGCGCGATCCGCGCGTAGCCAACGTCAAGGTGTTGGGCGGCGTGTTCAACCGCGCACTGATGCTGGGCGTGCCGCAGATCGTCGCCGCTGCGCTGGACGCGACCAAGGACATGAACCCCGACGACCGCTACGCCGCGTTGGCGCAGACCGCCGCCGGCGTCATGAACACCATGCCGCCGCGCGAGAACCCGCGTGTCAACAAGTCGCTGGATTCGGTGCATGCCTCCGGCCCGCTGGGGCGCGCGCACTGCGTCATCAACGGCAACAGCAATTACAAGCAGACCGGCCTGCTGCAGGCCTATGCCGCGGCGCACCTGCTGCAGCAGCCGCCCAAGCGCGTGGGCTTCGCCTCCGGCTGCCAGGCGTTCGGCCATCACGAGCTGCTCGGGCAATTGCGCAGTTTTGGTCTGGTCAGCAAGCCTGTTCTGACCGTACACGATTAACTAGATCGCGGGGGGCGCGGCTTGTCGCGTCACCCGCTGCCACTTCGGGGGCGACCATGCGCTTCATCGATTACCTGGACAAAGGTGCCTCGCTCGGCCCGGATGCGCCGTGCCTCACCATGGATGGGCGCGACCTCAGCTATGGCGAGGTGCAGCAGCTCAGCTATCGCATCGCGCGCGGGCTCGCGCGTTCGGGGATTGCCGCCGGCGAGAAGGTCGCAATCCTCTCCGGCAACGATCCTGTCGCCTTTGCGTGCGTGTTCGGCCTTTCCCGCGCTGGCTCGGTCTGGTGCCCGATCAATCCGCGCAACGAGGCGGCCGAAAACCGGATCATCCTCGACCAATTCGACTGCAGCCTGCTGCTGTTTCATTCAAGCTTCGCGCCGATGGTCGAAGCGGTGCGTGCAGAGCTGCCGAAGCTGCGCGCCCTCGTCTGCCTCGATGCTGAGTTGCCCTTCGCGCCATCGTTCGACGGCTGGCTCGCCGGCCTTTCCGACGACCCCTATCAACGCGAGACGGTCGACGATCTCGCGATGATTCCCGGCACGGGCGGCACCACCGGCAAGCCGAAGGGGGTCATGCTGTCGGGCCGCAACATCGAGGCCATGACGGCCCTGACGCTGATGGGCTATCCCTTCAAGGGCCGTCCGGTCTATCTCGCGCTCGCGCCCTTGACCCACGCGGCCGGCGTGCTGTGTTTCCCGATCATGGCGCTCGGCGGCCGCATCGTGATCATGCATCACCCCGACATTGCCGAATTCCTCGATCTGATCGAGCGCTACGGCGTCACGCACACCTTCCTGCCGCCGACGGTGATCTACATGCTGCTCGATCATCCCAAGCTCGGCTCCGCCAACCTCGGCTCGCTGCAATGCTTCTGGTATGGCGCGGCGCCGATCTCGGCCGCGCGGCTTGCGGAGGCGCTCCGGCGTATCGGGCCTATGGCGCAGTTGTTCGGTCAGACCGAAGCGCCGATGATGATCTCGATGATGGCGCCAGATGAGCATTACAATGCCGACGGCACCATCGCGATGGAGCGCCTCGCTTCGGCCGGGCGGATCAGCCCGCTGGTGCAGGCCGGCATCATGGATGGCGACGGCAACCTGCTGCCATCAGGCGCGCGCGGCGAGATCGTGGTCCGCGGCTCGCTGGTGATGCAGGGCTACTACAAGAATCCCGAGGCCACGGCGGAGGCCTCCGCGCATGGCTGGCACCACACCGGCGACATCGGCTACATCGACGACGACGGCTACCTCTATATCGTCGATCGCGCCAAGGACATGATCATCACCGGCGGGTTCAACGTCTACTCGATCGAGGTCGAGAACGCGCTGCGGGCGCATGAGGCGGTGCAGGATTGCGCCGTGATCGGGCTGCCCGATCCGAAGTGGGGCGAGCGGATCGTGGCCGTGGTGCAGCCCCGCGCCGGCCAGCGGATTGACCCCGCGGTGCTCGCCGCCTTTGTCAAGGAACAGATCGGCAGCGTCAAGACGCCGAAGCAGATCGAGGTCTGGGACGATCTTCCGCGCTCAAAGGTCGGAAAGGTCCTGAAACCGGACATCCGTGCGCGATTGACCTGATTGGGCTTGCCCGTGCGCCTCGCGCGAGGCGTAGGCGATCCTGTTCGGTACTGTCGGCCACAACTGCGGCCCAAGGCCGCCCAACCGCTTTCTTTGAGTGTGGTCAGAGGGTGCGCGAGAGATAGCGCACCGTCTTGCTGCCATTGTGGATGTTGGCGCTGCCGACCTCGGCAAATCCCAGAGCGGCGTGAAACGCATCCGACGCCGGTTCGCCGGCTGCCGATTCACTTCGCAGACGATGCGATCGTGTCCGGCCTCGGTTACGCGAGCGAACAGCTCGGCGTAAAGCCGGCACCACCGTCTAGCAGCAGCCCCGGATTTCAACAGCGTGCTCGCGCTGCCGCCGACCGACAAATGGGCCGTGGAAACGGCGCGCGAAGGGCTTGGTTTTTTAAAATGACGCGAGAGCGGCGTGCGCCGGCTTCGATCGCTCCGGCAGCATGGGGTCGCGTGCCCGGAATGACGGTCGGGTGACCGGTGGCCTCACGCTTCCTGCTCCGTGCCGCGACCAGAAAATCCGTCCACGCCGCCGCCGGTTCGAGTTTGACCATGTATTCAACGATATGCGCGTTCGCCGCGATATCTCCTAAAGGCTAAAGCATGATCCGGAAAAGTGCGCAGCGGTTTTCCGAAAAGATCATGCGCAAACAACAACCTAAAGCGCGATGAAGATTCATCCCAATCTCATCGCGCTTTAGGGCAAAGGCTGGCCGCCACCTGGAATGCGCCGCCCCCGGACGAACGCGCGCCGGTAACACTGTGTCCGGTCGGACACAGAAAAAGTGAATTGGTGGCGGAGCTGGCGGCACACCTTGCGGGCGTCATGCGCCCCCTGCAATCTCCAGTGATCTGCCGGCAAGGCCTCCAATATTCAGCCGATACGGCGGCAAAAAAGTTGGTGGGGGCATGTCGAAACAGATTCCGGCGCATGGCGCGCCGCGCGTCCTTTCATCGCCGATTGATCTTGATGCGCCGAAGCGGCGTGGCTCGTTGCTCGCGAGCACGGCCTTTGCAGGCGTGTTCGTTGCAGCGATCGCCGGCTATCCGGGGAGCGCGCTGGCGCAATCCTGCTCGACCAGCGGCTCCAGCCCGGTCATCGTGCTGTGCGACGCGCCCGGCAGCACGATCACGACCGCGAATACGACCAACAGCACCAGCCCGAACGCCGCGACCAACGACCGGGTGCAATCGTTCAATGCCGATACGATCGGCACCGTCACCGCCAACACCACCGTCAACGGGTTCGGTCTTCAGCTTGCTCCGACCGGCTCCGGCCGGACCATCACGATGACCAACAACGGCGTCGTGACGACGAACCAGGCGGCCGTCTCCGCAATCGGCCTTGTCGGCAACGGCGGGGCCGTCAGCTATTCGGGTGGCGGCAGCGTCATCAACACGGCCGCTGGCACGGCCCTCAGTGCCTCGAATACGGGCAGCGGCTCCGTGCTTGTCACGAGCGACGGCAGCGTGACCACCGGCGCCGGGGGCATCGGCATTGACGCTGCGACCAGCGGCACCGGCGGTGTGACCGTCACCGGCAGCGGCAACGTGACGTCGGGCCTCGGCATCAGTGCAGGAGCAACCGGTGGCGGCGACGTGACGGTGACCGGAAGCGGCAACATCACGGCGGGCGGCCAGGGCATTCACGCGACCGCATCCGGCGGCAACGGCAACATCGTGATCGCACGTGACGGCGTCATCTCCTCCGGCGGGATTGCCATCGTGACGTCGGTCGTCGGTGCGGGTACGTCGACCGTGACCACCTCCAGGGACGTGACGTCGAGCGCTGGCGAAGGCGTATTGGCCATCACGCAAGCCGGAACCAATACGGTGACCGTCACCAGCGGCACGGTTCGCTCGAACTTTCCCGGCTCGAACGCCATCAGTGTGGGGTCGAGCAGCGGCGACATCAACGTCACGATCGGATCGGGCGCGACCTTGCGCACATGGAACAGTGGCGGCGGTGTCGGCATTGGAGCATTTTCCTCGACGGGCAATGTCACGATCGCGAACAGCGGCACGATCATCGGTAACGTGGTTGGTGTCAGCACGCTCACGGCCGGCGTCTCGACGGTCATCAATGCCGGCAGCATCACGGGCCTCACCGGCACCGCGGTGCGCTTCGGTTCCGGCAGCAACAACCTTCTCGTGATGGACGGGCCGAACGCAAAGCTCGTCGGCCTCGCGATCGGCCATGGCACGGACACCTTCCGTTTCGCGGGCAGCGGGAGCAACAGTTTCGACGTCAGCCAGATCTCGACCGGTTGGGCGCTGCTCGACAAGACGGGGTCGTCGAGCTGGACGCTCACGGGCGCCGCGACCTATGCCGGACCGGTGACGGTGAACGGCGGCACGCTGGCGGTGAACGGCGATCTCTCCTCAGTCAGCAGCCTCGCGGTGAATGCAGGCGGCACGCTCGGTGGCAACGGCATTCTCGGTGCCGTCGCCATCAATGGCGGCACGCTGGCGCCGGGCAATTCGATCGGCACGCTGACCACGGCGAGCCTGACCATGACGGCGGCCTCGACCTATCTGGTGCAAGTCTCCGGCGCGACCTCCGACAAGACCATCGTCACGGGCGTCGCCAGCATCAATGGCAAGGTGGTGGTGGATCCGCTGACGCGGGTGTCGGCGACGACGACCTACACGATCATGAGCGCGGGCTCGGTGAGCGGCAGCTTCACCGGCGCCGAATTCCTCACCGCCAACAGCTTTGCCCGTAACGCGCGGCTGAGCTATGTCGGCAGCGACGTGCTGCTGACGCTTGATGCCGGCACGCTCTCGCCCTCGCTGCCGGGCAATGCCAACATCAATCAGAGGAGCGTCGCGGCCGGAATCGACGGTGCGCTGCTCGGCGGCGCTGCGATGTCGGCTAGCTTCAATGCCCTGTTCGCGCTGTCGGGCACCCCTCTGCTCAATGCGCTGACGCAGGTCTCGGGCGAGACGGCGACCGGCACGCAGCAGACCACGTTCAACGCCATGAACATGTTCATGGGCGTGCTGACCGATCCGTTCGTCGCCGGTCGCGGCGATCCGCGTTCGCCCAGTGGCGCTGCGGGTTATGCGGCTGAGGACAGCGACGCGCTCGCTTATGCCGCCGGCCGCAAGCGCACCGGCGCCGAGCGTGACGCCTACGCCGCGATCTATCGTAAAGCTCCGGTGCAGGCCTTCGAGCAGCGCTGGAATGTGTGGGCTGCTGGCTTCGGCGGCTCGCAAACCACCGATGCCAACGCAACGCTCGGCGCCAACGCCGCTACCAGCCGCATTGCGGGTGCGACCGCGGGCGCCGATTACTGGTTCTCGCCGAACACCGTGGCTGGCTTCGCGCTCGCCGGCGGTGGCACAAGCTTCTCGGTGGCGAATGGCGGCACCGGCCGCTCCGACCTGTTCCAGGCCGGCGCCTTCGTGCGCCACAATGCAGGCGCCGCCTATGTCGCGGGCGCACTTGCCTATGGCTGGCAGGACATCACCACCGATCGCAATGTCACCATTGCAGGCCTCGATCATCTCCAGGCGCGTTTCAACGCGAATGCGTATTCCGGCCGGCTGGAAGGTGGCTATCGCTTCGTTACGCCCGCGATCGGCGGCATCGGCTTCACGCCCTATGCGGCCGCGCAGTTCACCACGTTCGATCTGCCGGCCTATACGGAGCAGGCGATCACCGGCAACAACGCGTTTGCTCTGACTTACGGCGCCAGGAGCGTCACCGACACCCGGAGCGAGCTCGGCCTGCGCACCGACCAATCCTTCGCCATGGCCGACGGCATCACCACGCTGCGCGGCCGCCTCGCCTGGGCCCATGATTTCAATCCCGACCGCGCGATCGGCGCGACCTTCCAGGCGCTGCCCGGTTCGAGCTTCGTCGTCAACGGCGCGGCGCAAGCCGCCGACTCCGTGCTCGTGACGGCGTCCGTCGAAAAGACATGGCTGAACGGCTGGGCCGCTGCTGCAACGTTCGAAGGAGAATTCTCGAACGTTACGCGCAGCTTTGCCGGCAAGGGCGTGGTGCGCTACGCGTGGTAAGAGCGGCGGCCGTTTCGTCTGTCTACAGCCGGCGCGAGAGATAGCGGACCGTCTTGCTTCCGTCGTGAATGCTCGCGCTTCCGACCTCGGTAAATCCGAGGGCGGCATGGAAAGCGTCTGACGCCGGGTTCGGAGGATGCTGGTTGACCTCGCAGACGATGCGATCGTGTCCGGCCTCGGCCGCGCGATCGAACAGGTCGGCGTAAAGCCGGCGCGCGCATCCCATGCCGCGCGCGGATGCTGCGACCACGATCCGGTCGACGTAGACAAAGCGCGCGTAGCGGGATCGAAACCACAGGAAGTTCGGACTGTCGTATTGCCCGTCTTGATCGAGTGCGATCAGGAAAGCATCGAGGTCGCCGATCCTGCAGGCGTAGAACGCTTGCGCGACGAGGTCTTGCAGCCGCTCGCGCTCAAGCCACGACAATTCCTCTGCATGGTTGTTGTTGAGAGACAGCATCGTCTCGGCCAGCGCTTCGCCGGATGACAACTCGGATATCGCAATCGGGATGGGCATGTGCTGGTCCATGACCACCGTCTAGCAGCAGCACCTCACAAATGAAAACGGGCATGCCTTCGTCTGAAGGCATGCCCGCAAAACTCTTTTCGTGCGACGCGCGCGCTCAGTGCACGCTGACGGCTTGCAGCTCGTTGCTCCAGGCGTTAGCGATCGCGGCTTCGCGGCTGTCGGTCAGCATGATCGGCGTGCCGTCGGCGGCGTGGAGGGCGAACAGCTTGAGGCCCGGCGCAATCTTCGGCGCCTCGGGAAACAGGCCCGGAACATCCTCGGAGCGGATCTGCTTCACATAGGCGATATGGCCTTCGCCAAGGGTTGCCAGCGTCTCCGGGGAGACATTCTTGGCTTCGTATTCGAACGCAACGTGACCTTCACTCATGGTCTCGACTCCTCTAACGAACTAAGCGGTCGAGTCCGCTACTCGTTCCATTATTCGTGCTCATTGATAGCGATTGTCTTAACGATCCTCTCCGGTTCAGGCCGGGCCAGGTCGATCGACAACAACCCGTTCTTCAGATCCGCACCCAGCACCAGCATCCCCTCCGCCAGCACAAAGGTGCGCTGGAAGTGGCGCGCGGCGATGCCGCGATGGATGTATTGCCGGGCCTTGTCGTCCTGCTGCCGCCCGCGGATCACGAGCTGGTTTTCCTCAATGGTTACATCGAGTTGGTCGCGGGTGAATCCGGCGACCGCCAGCGTGATGCGCAACCGCTCGGGCTGGCCGTCCGCGCTGCCGCACCTCTCGATATTGTAGGGAGGGTAGCCGTCGGCGCCTTTGACGACGCGGTCGAGCACGCGCTCGATCTCGTCGAAGCCCAGAAGGAACGGACTGGAAAGCGTGGGAACACGAGACATAGTTTACAAAGTCCTCTCGAAGCGACTTTGGTGCTTCGGGGCCCGATCAAGGCACCCCTTGGTCAGCAATATGGTCATATCCCCGTGTCGGTTCAAGGACGTAGCGGGGGGCTGTGGATGGGGCGTTCTGCCGCCCGCGGCCCTGCCATCGCATAAAATGCTTACAATTCGTCATAGCCGCGGGGGCGCAGGCATGACGAATTGGCAGGCGATTTATCTCAATGAAAACAGGGACCCCCTCTACTGTGCATGGGGTTGTTTTCGCGGTCTTGATCAGGCGGCCCTCGGAACCCGTCAGGCCTCGATCCGCGTCCGCCCGTCGCCGCTGAACAAATGCAGCTTCGCCCGGACCGCCGCGACGCGGATCCTCGCGCCGATGGCGGGCGCCTCGGTTCCGGGGATGCGGACGATGACCTCGCCGGGGGGCAGCTCACCAGGGGTGGCGGCGACGCGCTGGTCGTCCTGCTCGCGCGAGCCGTAGACGAAGGTCTCGGCACCGACGCGCTCGATGGCCTCGACCGTTAACGGCAGCGCCACGCCGCCGGCTGGTGTCTCGTCGGTGATGAGGAAATCCTCCGGGCGGATGCCCAGAATGCCGACTCCGTCTGCGCTGCCGCCGAGCTGCGACTCGATCTCCTCGGGACGCGTCGACATCAGATTCATCGGCGGTGCGCCGATGAAGGAGGCGACGAAGGTCGTCGCCGGCTTCTCGTAGATCGCGAGGGGATTGCCGACCTGCTCGACCTGGCCGCCATTCATCACGACGAGAACGTCGGCGAGCGTCATGGCTTCCAGCTGGTCGTGGGTGACGTAGATCGACGTCGTGTTGAGCCGGCGCTGCAGTTTGCGGATCTCGACGCGCATCGCGATGCGCAGCTTGGCGTCGAGGTTCGAGAGCGGCTCGTCGAACAGGAATACCTTCGGCTGGCGCACGATGGCGCGGCCCATGGCGACGCGCTGGCGCTGGCCGCCGGAGAGCTGGCGCGGCTTGCGCTCCAGCATGGCGGAGAGCTCGAGCACGCGCGCGGCTTGCTCGACGCGGGTCTTGATCTCGGCCTCGGCCATGCCGCGGTTGCGTAGGCCGTAGGCCATGTTGTTGAAGACGCTCATATGCGGATAGAGCGCGTAGTTCTGGAACACCATCGCGATGTCGCGATCGGCGGGCTCGACCTGGTTGACGACGCGGCCGCCGATGTCGATCTCGCCGCCGGTGACGGTCTCGAGCCCTGCGACCATGCGCAGCAGCGTGGACTTGCCGCAGCCGGAGGGGCCGACCAGCACGCAGAACTGGCCGTCGCCGACGTCGACGTTGACGCCTTTGATTGCTTCGAAGCCGCCTTGATAGGTCTTGCGGACGTTGCGCAGGGTGACGTTAGCCATTGCGAGCTCCGCTCGCGCGAATGGCGAGTAGGGAATAGTGAGTAGTTGAACAAGCGGGCATGCCAGCGCCGCTCGACCGCCGGCGAACCGTTCGCCATTCGCAATTCGCCATTCGCCCTCTCACTTTTCCGTCTCGACCAGGCCGCGCACGAACAATCTCTGCATGGCGACGACGACGAACACCGGCGGCAGCATCGCCAGCACGGCGGTCGCCATCACGATGGGCCATTCGGTCAGCGCGTCGGTGGTGGTGATCATCTTGCGGATGCCGACCTGGATGGTCTGCATGTCGTCGCGCGTGGTGATCAAGAGCGGCCAGAGATATTGATTCCAGCCGAGGATGAACAGGATCACGAACAGCGCCGCCATGTTGGTGCGCGACAGCGGCAGCAACGTGTCCCAGAAGAAGCGCAAGGGTCCGGCGCCGTCGATGCGCGAGGCTTCCAGCAGCTCGTCCGGCACGGTCATGAAGAACTGGCGGAACAGCAGCGTCGCGGTGGCCGATGCGATCAGCGGCAGCGCCAGGCCCGCATAACTGTCGAGCATGTGCAGGTCGGCGACGATCTTGTAGGTCGGATAGATGCGTACCTCGACCGGCAGCATCAACGTGATGAAGATGATCCAGAATATCGCCATCCGGAACGGAAAGCGGAAATACACGATCGCATAGGCCGAGATGATCGAGATCGCGATCTTGCCGATTGCGATCGCCAGCGCCATCACCAGCGAATTGAGCATCATGTTGCCGACCGGCTCGCGGGTCGAGCCGCTCGTGCCGACGAAGATGGTCTGGTAGTAGACCTCGAAGAAGTGTCCGCCCGGCAGCAGCGACATCTGGCCGTTGGCGATCAGCGCGTTGTCCTGGGTCGAGGCGACGATGGCGATGTAGACCGGGAACGCGACGATCGCGATCCCGATCCAGAGGATGATGTGCGCGACGTAGCGCCGAAAGCCCTCTTCCTCGACCATCAGTAGGTCACCTTGCGTTCGACGAAGCGGAACTGGATTCCCGTGAGCACGATGACCATGATCATCAGGATCACCGATTGCGCCGCGGAGCTGCCGAGATTGCCGCCGAGCAGGCCGTCGGAATAGACCTTGTAGACCAGCGTGACGGTCGACGTGCCGGGACCGCCGCGGGTCATGGTGTCGATGATGCCGAACGTGTCGAAGAAGGCGTAGACGATGTTGATCACCAGCAGGAAGAAGATCGTCGGCGACAGCAACGGGAAGATCACGGTCCAGAACCGCCGCATCGGACGCGCGCCGTCGATCGCGGCGGCCTCGATCACGCTTTTGGGGATGCTCTGGAGGCCGGCGAGGAAGAACAGGAAATTATAGGAGATCTGCTTCCAGGCGGCGGCGAGGATGACCAGCGCCGCGGCCTGGTTGCCGTCGAGCAGCGGATTCCAGTCGATGCCGAGGCCGCGCAGGTAGCGCGAGAGCACGCCGAGCGAGGGATGCAGCATGAAGATCCAGAGCACGCCGACGACCGGCGGCGCCACCGCATAGGGCCAGATCAGCAGCGTGCGGTAGAGCATCGAGCCGCGCAGCGGCTTGTCTGCCATCACGGCGAGCAGCAGCGCGAAGGACAGCGACGAGATTGCGATGGCGAACGAGAAGAAGAAGGTCCGGACGATCGCCGCGAAATAAGCGGGGTCCTTGAACAGCTCGATGTAGTTGTCGAACCAGACGAAGCTCGACGACAGGCCGAAGGCGTCCTGGAGCAGGAATGACTGGATCACCGCCTGCAGGGCCGGCCAGTAGAAGAAAATCAGGACGATCGCGAGTTGCGGGGCAACCAGCGCGTAGGGCAATAGCTTTGACTGGAAAATGGCTTGCTTTTGCATGATGCCCCGGGGAGCGGCAGGCCGGGCGACCGGCCTGCCGCTGATCGCCTTACTTTACGGCGGTCTTTTCGAATTGCCGCAGCATCGTGTTGCCGCGTTCGACGGCGGCATCGAGCGCCTGCTTGGCGGTCTTCTTGCCGGCCAGCGCCTGCTCGATCTCTTCCGACCAGACGTCACGCAGCTGAACCATGTTGCCGAGGCGCAGGCCGCGCGAATTCTCGGTCGGCTCCTTGTTGGTCAGCTCGAGCAGCGGGGTCTCGAGATAGGGCTGATCCTTGTAGAAGCCCTCCGCCTTGGCCTTCTCATAGGCCGCCTTGGTGATCGGCAGATAGCCCGAGGCCTTGTGGATGTAGACCTGACGATCGGTGTCCGAGAGGAAGGTCAGGAACTTCGCGACGCCCTTGTATTCGTCGGCCGACTTGCCGCCCATGACCCAGAGCGAGGCGCCGCCGATGATCGAGTTCTGCGGTGCGCCCTTGACGTCGGGATAATAGGGCATCGGCACCGCGGTGAAGGCGAACTTGGCCTGCGCCTTGACGTTGCCGAAGAACGCCGACGAGGTCAGGTAGATCGGGCATTCGCCCGAGGTGAAGCGGCCTTCGCCGGTGTTGGTGCGGCCGGCATAGTCGTAGACCTTGGTCTTCTGCAGTTCGACCAGGTTTTCGAGATGCTTGACCTGGAGCGGGCCGTTGAATTCGAGCACGGTGTCGAAGCCGTCGAGGCCGTTGGCCTTGCTGGAGAGCGGCGTGTTGTGCCAGGCCGAGAGCTGCTCGAGATTGACCCAGGTGACCCAGGAGCCCGAGAAGCCGCAGGTGTCGTGACCGGCGGCCTTCAGCTTTTTGCCGGCCTCGAACACTTCGGGCCAGGTCTTGGGGATCTCGACATTGGCCTTCTTCAGCTCGTCGAGGTTGACCCACATCACGGTCGACGACGAGTTGAAGGGGAACGACAGCATCTCACCCTTCGAGGTCGAGTAGTAGCCGGTGATCGCGGGCAGGTAGGCCTTGGGATCGAACTTCTCGCCGGTCTCGGCCATCAGCTTGTAGACCGGCTTCACGGCGCCGGTCGCGGCCATCATGGTGGCGGTGCCGACCTCGAACACCTGCATGATGTGCGGGGCGTTGCCGGCGCGGAACGCGGCGATGCCGGCGTTCATCGTGTCGGCGTAGTTGCCCTTGTAGGTCGGGATCACCTTGTAGTCGCTCTGCGCGGCGTTGAAGTCGTTGGCGAGCTTGACGATGACGTCGTTGTTGGCGCCGGTCATCGCGTGCCACCACTGGATTTCCGTCACGGCCAGGGCCGGCGAAGCCGTCATGCCAACCGTGACTGCAATAGCGGCAGCCGCGCCAAAGTGTCGAAGAGCCATCAAGAAAACCTCCCTTGCCCGTCAATGAAGAGGCGCTTGCGCTAGCAGCGCCATATGACGTTCACATGACTGTGTAAGCGGGAGAAACGAAAGCAGCAAGCGCGGCCAAAAGGGAAGTCGTCAAATAGGCGAACGCGCCACGGACGGCCGGTGCGCATGCACGCCTCGCGCCGCAGTGCGGCATTGGATGATGAGGGAAGGAGAGCACCGTCAGCGCGGAATGGAGTTGGGTAGAACGGATGCGGCTCCGGGCTCCCTTAGCCTCTCCCGCTTGCGGGAGATCGCGAAGCGATCCGGGTGAGGGCTCCATCCTCTGGGGGAGTCTCACTGCGGAGACACCCTCTCCCCAACCCTCCCCCGCAAGCGGGGGAGGGAGCGCACCGCCATTGCGACGTGCAAATGCGCTTGATCTCAGCTTGCGCTAGCGTTTCCGCTCGGGGCCGCAGACGGTGCCCTTCTCGACCATCGCGTCGATCTCGGACTTGGAATAGCCGAACTCGCCCAGCACCTCGGCCGCGTGCTGGCTGAATTTCGGCGGCACGCGGCGCAGGCTTGGCTTGCTGCGATCGAGCCGGATCGGCGAGGCGACGCCTTTGTACCAGTCCTTCTCGATGACATCGCCGCGCGCGATCGTATGCGGGTTGGTCAACGCCTGGTCGATCTTCTGCACGGGACCTGCGGGCAGGCCGGCCGCAAGCAGGCGATTGCACAGCGGCTCGGCCTCGTGCTGGCTGAACACCGCGGCCAGCTCGGCGCGCAGCGCCTCGCGGTTGGCGATGCGGTCCTTGTTGCGGGCAAAGCGCGGATCGGTGCCGAGCTCGGGCTTGCCGATCTCCTTGGCGAGCTTGCGGAAGGTGCCGTCATTGCCGACGCCGATGAAGATGTTGTCGGTCTTGGTCGGGAAGATCGCGTAAGGCACGAGGTTCGGGTGCTCGTTGCCGGTGAGCGATGGCGGCTTGCCATGCATGAAATAGTTCGCGGTGTGCGGATGCATGATGGCAAGCCCGGTCTCGTACAGCGTCGTTTCCAGGAACTGGCCCTTGCCGGAGCGCTGCCGCTCGGAGAGCGCCATCAGGATGCCGATCGCGGCATAAAGCCCGGTGGTGATGTCGACCAGCGGCACGCCGATCCGCATCGGTCCGCTCTCGGGCGATCCCGTCGCCGCGATCATGCCGGTCATGGCCTGGATGATGGCGTCATAGCCGGGATTGCCGCCGCGCGGGCCGTCGGCGCCGAAGCCGCAGATCCGGCAATGCACGAGGCGCGGGAATTTTTCGCGCAAGACCTCGTTGCCGATGCCCCATTTCTCCAGCGTGCCCGGCTTGAAATTCTCGATCAGGACGTCGGCCGTCTCCAGCATCTTGAGCAGCACGGTTCGGCCGCCCTCGGAGGCGAGGTCGAGGCCGATTGAACGCTTGTTGCGGTTGATGCCGACGAAATAGGCCGCATCCTCCTCGTGGAAGGGAGGGCCCCATTCGCGCACCTCGTCGCCTGCGGGCGGCTCGACCTTGATCACGTCGGCGCCGTGGTCGGCGAGGATCTGGGTGCAGTAGGGACCGCCGAGCACGCGCGTGAGATCGATGACGCGCAGTCCGCTCATTGCGCCCAATGCTGCTTCAGTCATGCCTTCGCTTCCCCTGTGTCGGTCGTTTGATCACAGGCCTAGCGAGGTTTGTTTGCGCCAGCAATGGCGCCGGGCGTAGGGCCGCATGCACTGCCGCGCGGCAATCCCGCGGGGTGGCAAATCAAGCGGAAGCGGCCGGCCCGAGGGGGATCCCGGGCCAGCCAATCCGCCATTGGATCAGACGACCGTCAGGCGAACGTCGACATTGCCGCGCGTGGCATTGGAGTACGGACACACCTGGTGCGCCTTCGCGACCAGCGCCTCGGCCTCCGCACGGGCAAGGCCCGGGAGCGAGACGGCGAGGTCGATGTCGAGGCCGAAGCCGCCCTCGGAGCGCGGGCCGATGCCGACGGTCGAGGTGACGGAGGCGTCAGCCGGAACCTTCGGGCCGCCCTGCGAGGCCACGAACTTCATCGCGCCGATGAAGCAGGCGGCATAGCCGGCCGCGAACAGCTGCTCGGGATTGTTGCCGGCGCCGCCGCCACCCCCGAGCTCCTTCGGCGTGGTCAGCTTGACGTCGAGCGCGCCGTCGAGGGTCGCAGCATGGCCGTCGCGGCCGCCGGTGGCTTTTGCGCTGGTCTTGTAGAGGACGTTTACGGACATTTTCGTCTCCCTTGGGGGTTCCGGGTTAGGACCCGGTCCATATCGCAGACAATTAGATTGTGCGCAATTGAAATTACGCGGCCTCACATTTAATTGTCCGCAATTGAATATGCCGCCGGCCGGCCCCAGAATGGGAAAAACCTCGTGAGATTCGTTATGCCTCGGAAGATACCGGCGCTGGACCCGCAGCGCCTCGACAATCAGATCTGCTTTGCGGTCTATTCGGCCGCGCATGCCTTCAACCGCGTCTACAAGCCGCTGCTCGACCGGCTCGGACTGACCTATCCGCAATATCTGGTGATGTTGGTGCTGTGGGAGCGCGACGACGTGCCGGTCAAGGACATCGGCGAGAAGCTGTTCCTGGATTCGGGCACGCTGACGCCGCTCCTGAAGCGGCTAGAGGCCGCGCATCTCGTCAGACGCACCCGCTCCAGCGAGGACGAGCGGCAAGTGCTGATCGCCCTGACGCCGCAGGGCCACGCGCTGAAGGACAAGGCGCGCAGCGTGCCGCAGTCGATCCTGGCAGCGTCGGACTGCTCGGTGTCGGAGCTGGTCGCAATGAAGGACGAGATCGTCGCGCTGAGGGACCGGCTGAATGCGGTAATCGGGGAGTAGGGGTTAGCAGAGCCGTTTTTTCGAGAAAGCGCGGCCTGAGTGTGACTTGAGATATTTCTCGAATGCCAAGGCCTTCATCTTGTCGGGAAAAGCGCAGTACCAGATCAGCTTCCATGGCTTGAACTTGGCGGTGTGAGCCGATTTACCGGCATTGTGCTCAGGAAGCCGTCGCTTCAAATTCTCGGTCGCGCCGATGTATTCCTCATCGGGGAATTCGATGCTTTGGATGATGTAGACGTACCACGCCCTTCAGGCTCCGTCGTGGCTGCGCCACGCGTAGCCCGAACAAGCCAGCGCGCTATATTGGCGGCTTCCAACTGGATCGTCGATAGTTTGATCGGGAATGTCACCTGTCCGTCTTCGCCCTTCGGGCTACGCCGGACACCACGCTTCGCCCTTCAGGCTCCGTCGTGGCTGCGCCACGCGTAGCCCGAAGGGCGAAGCGTGGTGGAGCCAGGCGGGATCGAACCGCCGACCTCTTGCATGCCATGCAAGCGCTCTCCCAGCTGAGCTATGGCCCCTTAAGTCCTGGGATGATCCTGGGGGATCACTCCCGACCGGCGAGCCTTGCGACTCGCGCGGTGCACCCTTTTTCACAGATCAGGGCTGATCTCAAGTCTCTTCATCACCTCCGACATCACCAATGATGTCGGTCACGTCCTCATCGCCCTCTTCTTCGTCGGCAATGAAGGTCGAATCATCGTCATCGTCGTCATCGATGGTCTCGTCGACCTCGATATCGTCCTCCGATTCGGGCACCACGGCCTTGACCTTGCCGGTGTTCTCCTCGGCATCGGCCTCCTCGAGGGAGACCATCTCTTCGGCTTCGGCCGGCTCCGGCGCGGTGTCCTGGGCCATGCTGCGGGCTTCTGCGCCACGGGGCGCGCGAGCAGGGGCAACCGGGGCGATCGGAACCACTTCGCCGGTATAGGGCGAGATCACCGGATTCTTGTTGAGGTCGTAGAACTTCTTGCCCGTGGTCGGGCAAATACGTTTGGTTCCGAGTTCGGACTTGGCCACGGCAGGAATCCTGGGAATGTCTGAAAAGCGGTGCTTCACTTGGCTAGTTGGCGGCCCGCTGTCAATAGCGCATTACGGGAGAAAGACATGCCCGTGACGGCGGGGAGACCATGTGGTACCTGCCCCGCGAGCCCCGCAGGGATATTTCGGGCCAATCCAAGGACATAACGTGACCCATTCCGACAAGCCGACGCCCCTTCGGTCGCGCGCCAGCGGTCCACTGACCGGGAAAGTACGGGTGCCCGGGGACAAGTCGATCTCCCACCGCGCCCTGATCCTGGGCGCACTCGCGGTCGGCGAGACCAGGATTTCGGGCCTGCTCGAGGGCGAGGACGTCCTCAACACCGCCAAATCCATGCAGGCGCTCGGCGCCCAGGTCCAGCGCACCGGCGATTTCGCCTGGAAGGTCCAGGGCGTGGGCGTCGGAGGCTTTGCCCAGCCCAAGGCGGCGCTGGATTTCGGCAATTCAGGCACCGGCTGCCGGCTGGTCATGGGCGCCGTCGCCGGCTGCCCGATCTCGGCGATTTTCGACGGCGACGCCTCCTTGCGCAGCCGCCCCATGCGCCGGATCCTCGATCCGCTGGAAAAGATGGGCGCCAGGGTCGTCTCCGGCGGCGAGGGTGGCCGCCTGCCGCTGACCGTCCAGGGCGCACGCGATCCGCTGCCGATCACCTACAAGACCCCGGTTGCCTCGGCCCAGATCAAATCGGCCGTGCTGCTGGCGGGCCTCGCCGCGCCGGGCACTACGACCGTGGTCGAGAGCGAGGCCAGCCGCGACCACACGGAGCTGATGCTGAAGCATTTTGGCGCCGACATCACCTCGGTGCAGGAAGGCCAGCATGGCCGCCGCATCACGCTCGTCGGTCAGCCCGAGCTGCATGGTGCCAACGTCGTGGTGCCCGCCGACCCGTCTTCTGCGGCATTCCCGATCGTCGCTGCGCTGATCGTCGAAGGCTCCGACATCGTGCTGTCGGACGTCATGACCAATCCGCTGCGCACCGGCCTGTTCGCCACGCTGCGCGAAATGGGCGCCTCGATCGAGGAAAGCGACGTGCGGGGCGATGCCGGCGAGCCGATGGCGCAATTGCGCGTGCGCGCGTCGAAACTGCGCGGCGTCGAGGTACCGCCGGAACGCGCGCCCTCGATGATCGACGAATATCTCGTGCTGGCCGTGGCGGCCTCCTTCGCCGAGGGCACGACCATCATGCGCGGCCTGCAGGAGCTGCGCGTCAAGGAGTCCGACCGTCTCGAGGCCACCGCCGACATGCTCCGCGTCAACGGCGTCAAGGTCGAAATCGCCGGCGACGATCTGATCGTCGAGGGCCGCGGCCATGTCCCCGGCGGCGGCACAGTCGCGACCCATATGGACCATCGCATCGCGATGTCCGCGCTGGTGATGGGCTGCGCCTCCGACCAGCCCGTGACGGTCGACGACACCGCGTTCATCGCCACCAGTTTCCCGGATTTCATTCCGATGATGCGTTCGCTAGGGGCCGAGTTTTCATGATCATCGCCATCGACGGGCCCGCCGCCTCGGGCAAGGGGACGCTCGGCAAGCGCCTTGCCCATCATTACGGCTACCGTCATCTCGATACCGGCGTGATCTATCGCGCGGTGGCCTATGCCTTGATGCAGTCGGGTCATGATCTCCGGGATGAGGCAGCGGCGGTGCAGGCGGCGCTGGAACTCGACCCCGAAAAGTTCGGCAACCCCGCGCTGAAGACCCAGGAGGCCGGTGAGGGCGCGTCCATTGTTTCGGCCATTCCCAGGGTTCGCGAAGTCCTGCTCAATTTCCAGCGGCAATTTGCCGCCGATCCGCCCGGTGCGGTGCTGGACGGCCGGGACATTGGAACCGTGATCTGCCCGCATGCCGACGTGAAGATCTTCGTGGTTGCCGACCCCAAGGTCCGTGCGCGGCGACGGACCATGGAGGCAAGGGCGAGGGGCGAAGACGCGGACGAGGCGGCCGTGCTTGCCGACATCATCCAGCGCGACGAACGCGACAAGAACCGGCCGATTGCGCCTTTAAAACCGGCCCCGGATGCTTACTTGCTAGATAACTCCCAACTGGATATAGAAGGCGGCGTCCGGGCCGCCATCGACATTATCGAGGCTGTCCGAGCGGGCCGGTCGCGGGGTTAAGCCGCCGCCGTCATTGGAGGAAGTGCCCGCTCCCGCTCTTTGAGGTCGATACCCTCGGTCCCTGGTTTGGGGACCGGCGCGATCCAGGCTCCGGACACAAGAATTCCACGTATCGAATGCGCGGGCCTCAGCCGGCCCGTTTCCGTTGTTCTGGCCGCAAGGCCCGGGCAACGAGCGGTCGCTCGAAGGTTTTGCGGACCTTCCGACACTGCGTGTGCGATGCGCCCTTGAACCCAACGGCCGGCAAGACATCCGCAACTGGAGAACAAATGGCTTCGACTTCTGCTGATACCTATAGCCCCTCGCGCGATGATTTCGCCGCGATGCTCGACGAGTCCTTCGCAGGTGGCAACCTGCAGGAAAGCTCCGTCGTCAAGGGCAAGGTGGTTGCAATTGAAAAGGACATGGCCGTCATCGACGTCGGCCTGAAGACCGAGGGCCGCGTGGCCCTGCGCGAATTTTCCGGCCCCGGCCGTGACTCTGAACTCAAGGTCGGCGACGAGGTGGAAGTGTTCCTCGATCGCATCGAGAACGCCCTCGGCGAAGCCGTGCTGTCGCGCGACAAGGCGCGCCGCGAGGAGAGCTGGGGCAAGCTCGAGAAGGCGTTCCAGAACAACGAGAAGGTCAACGGCGTCATCTTCAACCAGGTCAAGGGCGGCTTCACCGTCGACCTCGACGGTGCCGTGGCGTTCCTGCCGCGCTCGCAGGTCGACATCCGTCCGATCCGCGACGTTGCGCCGCTGATGAACAACTCGCAGCCGTTCCAGATCCTCAAGATGGACCGCCGCCGCGGCAACATCGTGGTGTCCCGCCGCACGGTTCTCGAAGAGACCCGCGCCGAGCAGCGCCAGGAGCTGGTGCAGAACCTCGAAGAGGGTCAGGTCATCGACGGCGTGGTCAAGAACATCACCGATTACGGTGCGTTCGTTGATCTCGGCGGCATCGACGGCCTGCTGCACGTCACCGACATCGCGTGGCGCCGCGTCAACCACCCGACCGAGGTGCTCTCGATCGGCCAGACCGTGAAGGTCAAGATCATCAAGATCAACCACGAGACGCACCGCATCTCGCTGGGCATGAAGCAGCTGCTGGACGATCCGTGGCAGGGCATCGAAGCCAAGTACCCGCTGGGTGCCCGCTTCACCGGCCGTGTCACCAACATCACCGACTACGGTGCGTTCGTCGAGCTCGAGCCGGGCATCGAAGGCCTGATCCACGTCTCCGAGATGTCGTGGACCAAGAAGAACATGCATCCCGGCAAGATCGTGTCGACCTCGCAGGAAGTCGACGTGCAGGTGCTGGAAGTCGATTCCGTCAAGCGCCGCATCTCGCTCGGCCTCAAGCAGACCATGCGCAACCCCTGGGAGGTCTTCGTCGAAGGTCACCCGACCGGTTCGGTGGTCGAGGGCGAGGTCAAGAACAAGACCGAGTTCGGTCTGTTCCTGGGTCTCGAGGGCGACGTCGACGGCATGGTCCATCTCTCCGATCTCGACTGGAAGCTTCCGGGCGAGCAGGTGATCGACAACTACAAGAAGGGCGACATGGTGAAGGCCGTGGTGCTCGATGTGGATGTCGAGAAGGAGCGTATCTCGCTCGGCATCAAGCAGCTCGAAGGCGACCCCTTCGCCGAGCCGGGCGATGTCAAGAAGGGCGCGGTCGTGACCTGCGAAGTGCTCGAGGTGAAGGAGAGCGGCATCGAGGTGAAGATCGCCGGTACCGACTTCACCACCTTCATCAAGCGCTCGGAGCTCGCGCGTGACCGCAACGACCAGCGCGCCGAACGCTTCGCCGTCGGCGAGAAGGTCGATGCCCGCGTGATCCAGTTCGACAAGAAGGCCCGCAAGGTCCAGGTGTCGATCAAGGCGCTCGAAGTCGCCGAAGAGAAGGAAGCCATCGCGCAGTACGGCTCCTCCGATTCGGGTGCGACGCTCGGCGACATCCTGGGCACCGCGCTCAAGAACCGCGACAGCAAGTAAGCGAAACGTTCGTTTTGCTGACATCAGAGCCCCGGCGAAAGCCGGGGCTTTTTTGTTGCTCGCTCAGTTGTCGTCCCCGCGAAGGCGGGGACCCATAACCCCAGGGAGTAGTTGTTGCGCGAAGCTGATAACTCCGAGTCTTCGCCAAACCGCTCCCCGGGGTTATGGGTCCCTGTGTCTTGGAAGTCTGTCAGGATGGGTTGGGCGGGAAGCCGTTGGGTCCTTGGCGCTTGACGCCGTGAGCCGGCTCGGTCTCCCGCCCGTTCCATTACCAACCTGAACAGTTGCACGAGGCTGCGCCAACAGACCTCGCATCACAGGGACAGGCACCGTGATCATACCCCTTCGTTGCGTCGGAATCGACGTCTCCAAACAATATCTCGATATCTTCGATGAAGGCCTGGGCGTGCCGGAGCGCATCGCCAACGCGACGCAGGCCATCACCCAGATCGCGGCGCGTTGGCGATGCGATGTGCTGGTCGTCTTCGAGGCCACGGGTGTTTATGACCTCGAGCTTCGCGAAGCGCTGAGCGAGGCCGGCATCCGTTTCGCCCGGATCAACCCGGCCCGGGCTCGTGACTTCGCGCGCGCCAGCGGGCAGCTCGCCAAGACCGACCCGATCGACGCGCGAATGCTGGCAGCCTTTGCGCGGGCCATGCAGCCAGCAACGGAGCCGACTGCCAATCCCGCCCGCAACGCCTTGGCGGGACTTGCAAAACGGCGAGATCAGCTGGTTCGCATGCGCGCGCAGGAGAAGAACCGGCGCAGCGAGACCGACGACCGTGCCATGGCCGAGCGCATCGGTCGCCTCATTGAAGTCCTCGACGGCGAGATCGCCGAGATCGAGGCCGACATCAGGGGACTAATCAAAGCCGAGCGAGAGATTGCGGACGATGCGCGATTGATGCGCTCACTGCCTGGCGTGGGTCCCGTGGCTTGCATGCAACTCATCGCGAAGATGCCGGAACTCGGACATGTGGGAGCCAAGCAGATCGCGGCGCTCGCCGGCCTGGCTCCCTTCAACGTCGACAGCGGAGCCTTCCGCGGCAAACGCAAGATTGCCGGCGGCCGAAAGCGCGTCCGTGACGCCCTCTACATGGCTGCGCTCAACGCGGTTCGCAGGGCCGATCCGTTCAAGGCCTTCTACGCACGGCTGCGACGGGCCGGCAAACCAGCCAAGCTCGCCCTCATTGCCGTCGCCAGGAAGCTGCTAACGGTCCTCAATGCCATGATGCGTGACAGAAAGCCGTACCTGAAAGCCAACCCAACATAACAGTTGCCGGATCGGCGCTCCGCTTCGCTGCACTTGTCCGGGACGACGGCGGGTATGTGGCAGCGTGCGGGCTACACCGCCGCACAGCCTTCATTTCTTCAAATTGCGCCGCAATTGATGTATCGAGATAAGCCAATCGTCACGCTGTGACGGCACAACGCGCCAGGCCTTTCACTTGGACGCGCCTTTCATTTGGAGATATTCCGATGTCGCTCGATTCGGACATCATCGTCGATCGCCGCAGGATCCGCCGCAAGCTGACGTTCTGGCGCGTGATGGCCGCGCTGATCGCGATCGCTGCGATTGCGGGCTTCGCGATGGTCGCAACGCCCGGCGCGCGCGGCACCTTCGCATCCGCCGGGTCGATCGCGCGGGTGCAGATCGAAGGCCTGATCCGCAGCGACTCCGACCGCACGCAGGCGCTGGAGCGGCTGGAGAACTCGCAGGCCGCCGCCGTCATCGTTCACATCAACTCGCCGGGCGGTACCACCGCCGGCTCCGAGCAGCTCTACGATTCGCTCGTGAGGCTCAAGGCGAAGAAGCCGCTCGTCGTCGTGGTCGAGGGTCTCGCCGCCTCCGGCGGCTACATCACCGCGATCGCGAGCGACCACATCATCGCGCAGCAAAGCTCGCTGGTCGGCTCGATCGGCGTGCTGTTCCAGTATCCCAACGTCGCCGAGCTCCTGAAGACGATCGGCGTCAAGGTCGAGGAGGTCAAATCCTCGCCGCTGAAGGCCGCGCCGAACGGTTTTGAGCCGACCAGCCCTGAGGCGCGGGCCGCGCTCGATGCGCTGGTGAAGGATTCCTATGCCTGGTTCAAGGGCCTGGTGAAGGACCGGCGTGGCATGGATGACACGCAGCTGGAAAAAGTCGCTGACGGCCGCGTCTTCACCGGACGCCAGGCGATCGATCTCAAGCTGATCGATCAGATCGGCGATGAGAAGACGGCGGTGACCTGGCTGGTCGAGCAGAAAGGCGTCAAGAAGGGTCTTTCGGTGCGCGATTACAAGCTCCAGCCGCGCTTTAGCGATCTGCCATTCCTCAAGACTGCAGCCGCTGTGACGCTGGAAGCGCTTGGTTTAGGCGCGATTGCGCATCAGATCGGGCAAACTGGGGTGATACAGGCCGTGGATCGGGTCGGAATGGATGGAATGCTGGCCCTGTGGCAGCCGGCGGCGTCGAATTGACGGGAACCGGGCGAGGTCTAGAGGATTTTCCCGTCTGGCGGGTGGCCCGTCAGCCCGCTTTTCCGGCATTTGTCACGTATTTTCCCGACACTCAACCTTGATTTAGCGTCTTGACAGATCACAGTATTTTCACGGAAATGGTCATCCGCACGCTTCCGGGTCCTATCTCTCGATGATCAAATCCGAACTTGTTCAGCGTATCGCCGAGCACAACCCGCATCTGTACCAGCGGGATGTCGAGAACATTGTGAATGCGATTCTCGAAGAGATCGTAGCGGCCCTCGCGCGCGGTGACCGCGTCGAGCTGCGCGGTTTCGGTGCCTTCTCGGTCAAGCATCGCCCTGCACGCGCCGGGCGCAATCCGCGCACCGGCGCCCATGTGCCCGTCGACCAGAAGAGCGTTCCGTTCTTCAAGACCGGCAAGGAAATGCGCGAGCGGTTGAACCGCGACCATCCGGATCCCGGCGCTGCAGACTAAGGCTGTCGTCGGCGCTTAACCGAACGGCCGCATGATGCGGCAGCAAGCTTGATTCAAGACGAGCGATCGCGATGCGAAAGTTCCTGACCGCGCTGATCGTGATTCCGCTGGGCCTGATCCTGGTGACCTTCGCCGTCGCCAACCGGCACTTCGTCACGGTCTCCTTCGATCCCTTCGTCACCGACGATCCGTCCTTCGCGGTGACGCTGCCGCTGTTCCTGCTGCTGATCCTGGTGGCCGCCATCGGGGTCGTCGCCGGCGGCTGTGCGGTCTGGTTCGGCCAGCGGCGCTGGCGCCGCGCGGCGCGACGGAACGATGCGGATGCACGGGCTGCCCGGGTCGAGCTGGCCGATCTGCGGGCCCAAATGGCCGCCGCAAAGCCCGAATCCCAGCGCCTCCCCGTCCCCTCGGGGGTGGGCCTTTACGGGCCTATCGGGCGAGACAAGCAGCGCGCGACGTTGTAGAAGCGGCCCCGACCGAAAAACCCGTTTCCCGGCCGCCCCTTGCGGCCGCTACCCGCTTTGAGACCATGTCCCTGCTCGTCAAAATCTGCGGCCTGTCCACGCGCGAGACGCTTGACGTCGCGCTCGACGCCGGCGCCGACATGGTGGGGTTCGTGTTCTTTCCGCCGTCGCCGCGGCATCTGTCGCTGGAAGCCGGCCGTGACCTCGGCCGCCAGGTGAAGCGTCGCGCGCTCAAGGTCGCGCTCACCGTCGATGCCGATGACGCCACGCTCGACAACATCATGGATGCGCTGTCGCCGGACATCTTGCAGCTGCATGGCAAGGAGAGCGTGGCGCGGCTGCGCGACATCAAGCAGCGGTTCGGCCGCCCGGTGATGAAGGCGGTGCCGGTCGCAACCGCCGCCGATCTCGCCGTGCTGCCCGGCTATGCCGCAGTCGCCGACCGCATCCTGTTCGATGCGCGGGCGCCGAAGGATGCGACCCGGCCCGGCGGCCTGGGCGCGCCGTTCGACTGGCACCTGCTGGAAAATCTCGATCTGAAATTGCCCTACATGGTCTCGGGCGGGCTCGATGCCGGCAACGTCGCCGAAGCGGTCCGCGTCACCCGCGCCGGCGGCGTCGACGTCTCCTCCGGTGTCGAGAGCGCACCCGGCGTCAAGGATCCGCAGCTGATCGAGGCCTTCATTCGCGCCGCGCGCGCCACTCAAGAGTTGAGCGTACGATGAACATCGCCAAACCAAACTCCTACCGCAGCGGGCCCGATGAGCGCGGCCATTTCGGCATCTTCGGCGGACGCTTCGTCGCCGAAACCCTGATGCCGCTGATCCTCGATCTGGAGAAGGCCTACACCGCGGCCAAGGCCGATCCAGGCTTCCAGGCCGAGATGAACGGCTATCTCAAGAACTATGTCGGCCGGCCCTCGCCGCTCTATTTCGCCGAGCGTCTCACCGAACATCTGGGCGGCGCCAAGATCTACCTGAAGCGCGAAGAGCTCAACCACACCGGCTCGCACAAGGTGAACAACGTGCTCGGCCAGATCATGCTGGCGCGGCGCATGGGCAAGAAGCGCATCATCGCCGAGACCGGCGCCGGCCAGCACGGTGTCGCGACCGCGACGCTGTGCGCGCGCTTCGGCCTCGAATGCGTCGTCTATATGGGCGCCGTCGACGTCGAGCGGCAGCAGCCCAACGTCATCCGCATGGAGATGCTGGGCGCAAAGGTGTTTCCGGTGCAGTCGGGCACGCGCACGCTGAAGGACGCCATGAACGAGGCGTTGCGCGACTGGGTCACCAACGTGCACAACACGTTCTACTGCATCGGCACGGTCGCGGGTCCGCATCCCTATCCGACGCTGGTGCGCGACTTCCAGTCGATCATCGGCAACGAGACCAAGACCCAGATGCAGGAGATCGAGGGTCGCCTGCCGGATTCGCTGGTCGCCTGCATCGGCGGCGGCTCGAACGCGATGGGCCTGTTCCATCCGTTCCTCGACGATCCCTCCGTCGAGATCTTTGGCGTCGAAGCCGCCGGTCATGGGCTGACGCAGCTGCATGCGGCTTCGATCGCGGGCGGCCGTCCCGGCGTGCTGCACGGCAACCGCACCTATCTCTTGATGAATGAAGACGGCCAGATCCAGGACGCGCATTCGATCTCGGCCGGCCTCGACTATCCCGGCATCGGCCCCGAGCATTCCTGGCTGCACGAGATCGGCCGCGTCAATTATCTCTCCGCGACCGACGACGAGGCGCTCGCCGCGTTCCAGCTGCTGTCGCGTCTCGAAGGCATCATCCCCGCGCTCGAGCCCGCGCACGCCATCGCCAAGGTGATGGAGCTCGCACCGAAGCGGCCGAAAGACCACCTGATGGTCGTCAATCTCTCCGGCCGCGGCGACAAGGACGTCCCGCAGGTCGGCGACATCCTGAGGGGCAAGAGCAAGTGACCACGCGTATCGACACCCGTTTCGCCGAGCTGAAAAAAGCGGGGCGCTCGGCCTTCGTCACCTATGTGATGGCCGGCGATCCCGATCTCACGACTTCGCTCAATATCGTCAAGGCGCTGCCCAAGGCAGGCGCCGACGTCATCGAACTCGGCATTCCCTTCACCGATCCGATGGCGGATGGTCCCTCGATTCAGGCGGCAGGTCTGCGCGCGCTCAAAAACGGCATGACCTTGAAGAAGACGCTGGAGCTGGTGCGCGACTTCCGCAAGGACGACAACGTCACGCCGCTGGTGCTGATGGGCTATTACAATCCGATCTACATTTACGGGGTCGATAAGTTTTTGGCTGATGCCAAGACGGCCGGCGTCGACGGCCTCATCATCGTCGATTTGCCGCCGGAGGAAGATGACGAGCTCTGCATTCCTGCGCTGAAGGCGGGCTTGAACTTCATTCGCTTGGCGACCCCGACCACCGACGACAAGCGCCTGCCCGCGGTGCTCGCGAACACATCAGGCTTTGTCTATTACGTCTCCATCGCCGGCATCACCGGTGCAGCGGCGGCGGACGCCAATGCCGTCGGTGCAGCTGTCGCGCGCATCAAGCGGCATACCAAGCTGCCGATCTGCGTTGGTTTTGGCATCCGCACGCCGGAGGCGGCGCGCGCCATTGCCGAGAAGGCCGATGGTTCGGTGGTCGGCACTGCGCTGGTCGACGCGCTCAAGAACAGCCTCGATGCCGAGGGGCGGGCGACCGCCAAAACCGTTAACGCCGTGGCTGAGCTGACGGCAGCCCTGGCCCAGGGCGTCAAGGGCGCGAAACAGGCGGCCGAATAGGCCATAATTCCGCTTTAGCTCTTTAGTTTGAGCATGATCTTGTCGGAAAGCCGCTTCACACTTTTCCGGATCATGCTCTAACGCGGACGACACGGCGGCTTGCCGGGCAGTGGCCCGGCCGCCATATATCCTTTCAGGCGATCCCGCGAGGCGGGCTCGCACATCGGAGCAAACCATGAACTGGCTTACCAATGTGGTCCGGCCGAAGATCCGCAACATGCTGCGGCGGGAGACGCCGGAGAATTTGTGGATCAAGTGCCCGGATTCCGGACAGCTCGTGTTCTACAAGGACGTCGAGGCCAACCAGTTCGTCATCCCCGGCTCGAACTACCACATGCGCATGGGCGCGGTGGCGCGTCTGAAGTCGATCTTCGACAACGAGACCTGGTTCGATGTCGCGTTGCCTGACGTGACGCCCGATCCGCTCAAGTTCCGCGACGAGAAGAAGTATGTCGACCGCATCAAGGATGCGCGGGCGCGGACCAACCTCAACGACGCGATCAAGGTTGGCTACGGCAAGCTCGAGGGCGCGGCCGTCGTCGTCGCCGTGCAGGATTTCGATTTCATGGGTGGCTCGCTCGGCATGGCCGCGGGCGAGGCCATCGTGCGCGGGCTCGAGCTTGCGGTCGAGAAGAAGTCGCCGTTCATCGTGTTCGCCGCATCTGGCGGTGCCCGCATGCAGGAAGGCATCCTGTCGCTGATGCAGATGCCGCGCACCACGGTCGCGGTGCAGATGCTGCGCGAGGCAAAGCTGCCCTATATCGTCGTGCTGACCAACCCGACCACCGGCGGCGTCACCGCGTCCTACGCCATGCTGGGCGACGTGCAGATCGCCGAGCCCGGCGCGTTGATCGGTTTTGCCGGCGCACGCGTGATCGAGCAGACCATCCGCGAGAAACTGCCGGAGGGTTTCCAGCGCGCCGAATATCTGAAGGAGCACGGCATGGTCGACATGGTCGTGCATCGCCACGAGCTGCGTCCGACCCTGGCGCGGCTCTGCCGCCTGCTGACCAAGGCGCCGGCGCAAGATGGCGCCTCGAAAGCGGTGCAGCCAATCGTCAGCCCCGCGCAGATCGTGTCGGCCGCTGAGACAGCGCCGGCTGCGCCCCACGCGTGAACGCGTCCGCTGATAACGCAAAGCCGTCGCTCGACGCGTTGATCGGGCGGCTGTCGGCCCTGCATCAGAAGCGCATCGATCTGGGCCTTGAGCGGATGCACCGCCTGCTCGAGCGGCTCGGACACCCCGAGCGCAAGCTGCCGCCGGTGATCCACATCGCCGGCACCAACGGCAAGGGCTCGACGCTCGCTTATCTGCGCGCGACGCTGGAAGCCGCCGGCCTGCGCGTCCACGCCTACACCTCGCCCTATCTCGTCCGCATCAACGAATGTTTTCGCCTTGGTCGCGTCGGTGGCGGCGCGCTCGTCGGCGACGACGAGCTGCGCGCGGCGCTGGAAGAGGTCGAACGCGTCAATGCCGGCGAGGCCGCAACGGTGTTCGAGCTGAAGACCGCTGCCGCCTTCCTTCTCTTCGCGCAGAACCCGGCCGATGTCGTGCTGCTCGAAGTCGGCCTCGGCGGCCGGCTCGATTCGACCAACGTGATCGACGCGCCAGCGGCCTGCGTGATCACGCCGGTCAGCATGGACCACATGGATTTCCTCGGCGACACGCTGACGTCGATCGCCGCTGAGAAGGCAGCGATCATCAAGCGCGGCGTGCCCGTGATTTGCGCCGAGCAGATGGGCGAGGCGATGGCCGTGATCGAGGCGCAAGCCAAGCGCATGCGCGCGCCACTGTTTGCCGCGAACGAGAGCTGGCACGTCAATGTCGAGCACGGACGCCTGGTCTATTCCGACGAGCGCGGCCTGATGGATCTCGCCGCACCGCGCCTGTTCGGCCGCCACCAGTTCGACAATGCAGGCCTTGCGATCGCGACGCTGCGCGCGATCCCGAATTTCAGGATCAATCACGCGGCATTCGAGGCCGGCATCGTCGGTGCGGAATGGCCGGCGCGGATGCAGCGCATCACCACGGGCGCGCTGCTTCCTTGGGGGCCGCAGGGTTCGGAGATCTGGCTCGACGGCGGCCACAATGCCGAAGGCGGACGCGTTGCGGCCGCCGCTCTCGGCGATCTCGAAGAGCGCGTGTCGCGGCCGCTGGTCGTGATCGCCGGCATGATGGCCAACAAGGACGCGCTGGGCTTTCTCGCCAATTTCGCCGGCCTCACCCGTCACATCATCGCGGTGCCGATCCCCGATACCGAAAATGCGATGCCGGTCGACCGCCTCGCCGATGCGGCGCGCAGCCTCGGCATGCGGGTCGAGCCCGCGCCCGGCATCGAGCCTGCGCTCCGCGCCCTGGCGAAGCTGGCTTACGAGGTGCCCCCGCGCATCCTGATCACCGGCTCGCTCTATCTCGCCGGGCACGTGCTCGCCATCAACGGCACGCCTCCTGCATAGTCGGTCTCGTGTCCCGGACGCGGTGCAGCGTGCAACGCTGCTCCGCTGAACCGGGACTCAGCATGCCGCGACATGGCCCCCGGCTCAGCAGCGCACCACTGATGTGCTGCGCCGCGTCCGGCGCACGAGAGTGAGGACAACAATGCGTTTTGCCGCGATTGCCGACGTCCACGGAAACTATCTCGCGCTGGAGGCGGTGCTCGCCGACATCCGCGCCCTCGATATCACCGACATCGTCAATCTCGGCGACATGCTGAGCGGACCGCTCGATGCGCGTCGGACCATCGAGATATTGATGAAGCTCGACGCCGTCCACGTGCTCGGCAATCACGACCGCTATCTGCTCGACCGTCCGCCGGAAAAGATGGGCTCGTGGGACCGCCCCGCGCATGCACAGCTCAATGCGGTGCAGCTCGACTGGCTGCGCGCGCAGCCGATGACGCGGGTGTTTCGCGATCAGGTGTTCCTCTGCCACGCAACGCCTGACAACGATGAAGTCTACTGGCTCGACACCGTGCATCCCGATGGCACGGTGGCGCTATCGCCGCTGGACCGCATCGAGCAGCTCGCGCAAGGCGTCACGCTGCCGCTAATCCTCTGCGCTCACACCCATCTCGCCCGCGCGGTGCGCTTGCGCGACGGCCGGCTGATCGTCAATCCCGGCAGCGTCGGTAGCCCCGGCTATCGCGACAAGCATCCGTTCCCGCATGTCGTCGAAGCCGGCACGCCGCACGCGCGCTATGCGATCCTCGAACTCTCTAACGGCGCCTGGCAGGTGACGTTCCGCCACGTCGCGTACGATCACGAGACGATGGCCGCGCTCGCACGCCGCAATGGCCAGGCGGAGTTGGCGAACGCGCTGGCGACGGGCTGGATCAAATAGCTACGGGTACTTCAACAGCTTCATCGGATCGGCCACCTTCTGTTTCAACTGATCGAAATTGCATTGCCGCGGTGCCTTGTCGGGGCGCCAGCGCAGGATCGAGGTGCCGTGGCGAAAACGCTCGCCGCTGAAATGGTCGTAGCAGACCTCGATCACCAGCTTTGGCTTGAGCGGGCACCATTTTGCGGAGCGCTCGGTGGACCAGCGGCTCGGCCCGCCCGGCGCGTTGCCGGTGAAGCCGGGCTCGCCGATCAACGCCTCCAGCCGATCGGTCAGAGCAGGCTTTGCCGCGGTCTTGATCGCCGAGGTAAAGCCGACATGATGCAGTAGCCCTTTGTCGTCATAGAGTCCGAGCAGCAGCGAGCCGACCACCTTGCGGCCGGCGAGCTTGTTGGTGGCGTAGCGGAAGCCGCCGACCACGCAATCGGCGCTGCGGAATTTCTTGATCTTCTGCATGCCGTCGCGGTTTCCCGCCTGATAGGGCAGGTCGACGCGCTTGGCGATGACGCCGTCCGAGCCGCCGCCGGATTGCGCCAGCCATTTTTTCGCGGTGGCGTAGCTCGGCGTCGTCGGCGAGAGGCGGAAGATGCTGCCCTTCAGATGGGCCTTGGCAAATGCTTCCAACGCCGGCCGCCGCTCGCTCAGCGGCTTTCCGGCAAGCTGCTTCTCCCTGGCTGTCGCGAGCAGATCAAAGGTGAGATACAGCGCCGGCGTCTCCTGCGCGAGCTTCGTCACGCGGCTTGCGGCGGGATGAATCCGCTGCAGCAGCGCGTCGAAGGAAAAGCCCTTGCCCTGCGGCACCACGATCTCGCCGTCGAGCGTGAACGGGTCCGCTCTCAGCTTCAAGGCAGCGCTGACGATCTCGGGAAAATAGCGCGCGAGGTCCTCGCCGGATTTCGAGCGCAGATCGATGCTGCCGCCATCACGCGACAGCAGGCAGCGAAAGCCATCCCATTTCGGCTCGTACTGCCACTCCTTGCTGCGCGGGATGGCATCGACCGACTTCGCCTCCATCGCGACGAGCGAGGTGGATTTTCCCGGGCGTTTTTTGGGAGGGGCGGGCAAGGGTGGGACTCGTCATACGCAAGACACGTCCCGTCAACGCAAACGGCCGGCATTTCGCCGGCCGTTGTCGAAAATAATAGCGGCTCGGGTGGATCAGACCGCGGAGGTGATCCACTGCTGCAGCTTCGCCTTCGGCGCCGCGCCGACCTGGCGGGAGGCCATCTCGCCGCCCTTGAAGATCATCAGGGTCGGGATCGACATCACGCCGTACTTGGACGCGGTCTTCGGGCTCTCGTCGACATTGAGCTTCACGATCTTGACCTTGTCGCCCATCGCGCCGGCGATCTCGTCGAGGGCGGGGGCGATCATGCGGCAGGGGCCGCACCATTCGGCCCAGAAATCGACGACCACGGGGCCGTTCGCCTTGAGCACTTCGGCTTCGAAATCGGCGTCGGAAACCTTGCTAACGGCCATTGGAGTACCTCACTCGGTTGAAAGAATCGGCGCGGATGGGAATCGCGCCCGGGATCATGGCGTCAACCTATGAACGGCCCCTTGCCGGGTCAAGGACGCTCACACCGAGATGAAGGGATGCCAGCGCCGCGTCCAGCGCGGGGGCCGAAATCTCCATATATTCAAGGGCCTCGGTCCAGAGCAGGACGGCCCGGATGGGCTTTTGGGGATAAAGCCGGGCCAGCACCGCCCGGTAAAGGGCAAGCTGCCGGACATAGGCCGCCGGCGCCTCAGCCGCGCTCTTGGGCGCGGCCTGGTTGGTCTTGAAATCGACGATCAGAACCTCATCCGGACGCACGACCAGCCTGTCGATCTGGCCCGACACCAGCGCCGGCGGCCGGCCCGGCCGTTCGAGCTTGCCGACGATGGCAACCTCCGCCCGGCTGCCGGCGGCGAAGACTGGGGCGAAGCGCGGCTCGGCGATCAAGGCGAGCACCTTGTCGGCGAGCGCGATGCGATCGCCCTCCGTCCAGTCCGAGGCGTTGCGCGCCATGAAGCCGAGCGCGGCCTCGCGCCGGCGCTCGGTGGCAATGTCGGGCAGGGATTGCAGCAGTCGATGCACCAGCGTGCCGCGCTGCAATGCCAGCGCGCGGGACTGGACCGATTCGCCTGATCGCACCGAGCGGCCTTCCTCGGCCGACTGGCCGGAGGGGCGCACGGGATCGTCGTCGGCGGTTTCGCCGGGCGCCGGTGTCCGCAGCCAATCCGGCAATGCGATGGACTGGTCCACGGCCGTCGCCGGCGTGCCGAGCGCAGCGACATCCTCGGGCCGCGCGAATCGGGTCACCTTGCCGAGCGGCGTCTCGACTGTCTCCTTGGCAAGACCCGAGCCGGTGAGCCCGGTGTCGATCAGGTCGTACCAGCTCAGCTTCCGCACCGTCCGCATGTTGCCGGGCATGCATCCGCCGACGATCAGCCGGTCGGCCGCGCGCGTCATCGCGACATAGAGCAGGCGGCGATATTCGTCCTCGGTTTCTTCCAGCATCGCCTTGCGCGCGTCTGCGACGGGCTTGGGATCGTCTGCCTTGCGCCCAGCCCAGACCACCACCTCGCCGCCATTGCCGCGCGGCACGTGGATCAGCCGGACCCGCTGCGAGTCCGCGGGCGACGACGTGGTGTCGACCATGAACACGACCGAGGCCTCGAGGCCCTTGGCGCCGTGCACGGTCATCACCCGCACCTCGTCCCGCGAAATCTCCATGTCGCGCTTCACCTCGGTGTCGGCCGAGCGCAGCCAGGCCATAAAACCCTGCAGCGAAGCCGGCGCCTTGCGCTCATAGTTCAGCGCCAGCTCCAGGAATTCGTCGAGCGCGTCGTTGGCCTCATGGCCGAGCCGGCGCAGGATGCGCGCGCGCCCGCCGTCGCCGCCGAGCAGCCAGGCGTAGAACGCGAACGGCGTCTCCTCGCGGGCACGGATTTCGCAGGCTTCCAGGCGCCGCTGCACCGTCGTGAACTTCTCGCTTCCAGCCGCATGCTCGCCGAGCGCGCGGCGCAGCGGTCCCTTGCGGCCATGGGCGAGCTGAAACAAATCGTCGTCGTCGAGCCCGAACAGCGGACTCTTCAGCGCGACCGCGAGCGCGAGATCGTCCTGCGGCAGCAGCAGCGCGTCCGCAAGATTCATCAGGTCGATGATGCCGATGTGCTCGGTGAGCTTGAGCCGGTCGGCGCCGGCGACCGGGACACCAGCGTGCTTCAGCGCCTGGATCACCGCATCGAACGCATTGCCGCGCCGGCGCACCAGGATCAGCATGTCGCCGTAACGCAAGGGACGGCGCTCGCCTGCGTGCCCGGTCAGCGTGCCGCTCTCGACCAGCCGCTTGATCTCGGTCTGGATGCGGCGCGCGAGCTTGACTTCGGGGCTAGTGGCGGCAACGCCATCGAACGGCGCGCGCCAGCCCTCGATCTCCTGCCGGTCGTCGGCCTCCGCAAGGTCCCACAGCTCGATCACGCTGGGTCCGGCGTCGGCGAGCGAATTGTGCAGAGGCTGGCCAATGTCGACCGAATGGATGCTCTTGTAGATCTGGGGCTCGCGGAAGACGTGATCGACCGAGTGCAGGATCGCGGCGCCCGAGCGGAACGAATAGGTGAAGGCGACTGGATCGAACTTCAGCCCTGCAGCGGTGAATCTGCGGCCTAGCTCCCGCTTGCGCGTATCGAATTCGTGTGGGTCAGCCCCCTGGAACGAGAAGATCGACTGCTTCTCGTCGCCGACGGCGAAGACCGTGCGGTTCAGTCCCTCGCGCGCGCCTTCGCCGGCCGTGAACTCCGAGATGATGTGCGCGACGATGTCCCATTGCCGCGGGCTGGTGTCCTGGGCCTCGTCGATCAGGACATGATCGACGCCGCGGTCGAGCTTGTAGTGCACCCAGCCCGAGGAGACGCGGTTCAGCATCGCCAGCGTCTTGTCGATGAGGTCGTCGTAGTCGAGCAGGCCGCGTTCCTGCTTCTCGCGGCGGTAGTTTGCCGCGGCGGCAGTCGCGATATGCAGGAGCGCCGCGGTGCGGTCGCGCATGGTCACCGCGCGGCGCTTCTCGATCAGTCCAGCGAGGCGTTGCGCCTCGTTCTCGAACAGGCGCGCGACGGACGGATTGTGCTCACCGAACTTCTTGGTCAGCACCGCCTTGCGCGACAGCTTCTCGTCGGTGAGGAAGACGCAGAGATAGGCATCGACCTGCGCCGCGCCGGAGAACACTTTTGCCTCGCGGAGGCGGCTGGCCTGGTCGTTGTCGGACTTGCTGCCATCCTCCAGCGCAAAGGCGATGTCGTCCCAGCGCGAGCGCGGCAGGAACGGGCCGTCGAGAATCTCCGTCTCGACGTCCTCGATGCGGTCGCTGGCATCGACGCCCAGAACCGCCGCCATCTGCGCGGAAGCGGCTTCAGCGTTGCCGGCCTCGTCGGTCCAGGCCATGAAATGGTCGCGGCTCAGGCACGCCTCGCGAACGACCTCCTTGAAGGTGACGTCGGCGGCGCTCGCCATCGCCGTCAGCAGCGCGCGGCCGGTGACAGTCTCCGGGTCGCGTGCGGCCTCCAGCAGCACCTTCAGGTTGGCGCGCTCCATCATGTCGGTCTGGTCGCGCTCGTCGATCACGGCGAAGCGTGCCGGCACGTTGGCCTCGAATGGAAACTGCTGCAGCAGGCGGGTGCACAGCGCGTGGATGGTCTGCACCTTCAGTCCGCCCGGCGTCTCCAGCGCGCAGGCAAACAGTTTTCGCGCGTCGCGCCGCAATTTGCGATCGGGGTGGGGGATGCCGACGGCGCGGATCGCGGCATCGAGGCCGGTATCGTCGAGCGTCACCCAATGACCAAGCGTGGTGAACACGCGCTCGGCCATGTTGGCGGCGGCGGCCTTGGTGAAGGTGATGCAGAGGATCTTTTCCGGTGGCACGCCCGACAGCAACAGACGGATCACGCGCTGCACCAGCACATGCGTCTTGCCCGAGCCGGCATTGGCCGACACGAAGGCCGACGCAGTGGGATCCGACGCACGCGCCTGACGCGCGCGCACCTCGTCGGGAATCGGGCGAGGCAGCTTTACCATTCCTCGATCCCCAGGCCGCCGGCCGCGGACCATTCCTTGATCCGGGCGAGATCGTCATAGGCGCCGTAGCGGTTGGTCCACATCGGCAGGTTCAGCGAGGTGTAGGGCTGGTTCTCGTCCTCGAACGCGCGGATCAGCGCCTCCAGCTTGGCCCGCGCTTCCGCAGCTGCGGTGTCCGGCGGCTGCGGCTCGTCGCCCGGCTTGTATTTGAGCTCGAGGATGCGCTCCTCCCCGGGCGGATTGTTGCCGCTGAGGCGCACATAGACGAGCTGGCTCACGGACGAACCGGCGTCGATCTCGGGGAAACCGCCCTCGCGCAGGATCGCGGCCTCCAGCGTGAGCTGCGGCGACAGGCCCATGCGGACCTGCTTGCCGGTCGGCGGCTGGCCGGTCTTGTAGTCGAGGATGGCATAGCCGCCGCCCTGGCGCCGCTCGATGCGGTCGGCGCGGGCGGAGAGGCGGAAGCTGCGGTTGTTGTCGAGCGTGATCGAGATCTCGCCGCGCGTCTCCGCCGTGATTGAGCCGATCGCATCGCGCCGCGCGGTCTCCCATTCGCCGAACCAGCGCGCGATGCGCTGGAAACGCGGCCACCACAGCGCCCGCGCCTCGGGCCGTTCCATCAGCGGCGCAAAATGCTTCTCGCCGATCGCGCGCAACACGCGGGCGGGTTCGTCGGGCAGGCGCGTCGTATATTGCTCCGTGAACTCGCCAATCGCATCATGGATTGCCGAGCCGCGGTCGGCGGCCGAGAGCGGCATGTCGACGGGATCGAGCGCATCGAGCCGCAGGATGTATTTTGCGTAGATCGTGTAGGGGTCGCGCAGCCAGTCTTCGATCGCGGTCACCGACATGCTCAGCGGCCGCGTCGCGCGCGGTGGCCGCGGCTCGGGCTGCTTGATCGGCCTGACCTCGGCGGGCTGGTCGAGCGCGCCCGCGAACTGCACGTACTTCTCGCCGGCGCGGATGGCGGCCTTCCAGAGCTCGTCACCCGCGACTGCTTCGAGCCGATGCAGGAAGCGCGAGGCTACCGCCGGCGCGCCGCCCGCCTTGGCGGAATGGGTGAGGATCACCTCGTCGCCGCCGAGCAGTTGCGCGAAGTCGTGCGCGGAGAGGCCGATGCGGCGTTCCGGCAGATCGAGGCCCAGCTCATGCCGCATCGGCCGGCTCAGCCAGGGATCGATCCGCGGCGCGGGCGGCCAGACGCCTTCGATCAGCCCGCCGACGATGATGCGGTCGGCCTGCATCAGACGCGATTCCAGCGGGCCGTAGATCTGCAAGCGCGCGCCCGGCTTGTCGCGCCGCCGCACCGCGCGATCGCTGAACGCGGTCTGGAACACGTCGGCATAATCAGGCAGCGTCACCATCAGTCCGCTGGTGGTGCCGCCGCGCAGCAGATCGTCGAAGGCGGAAGCGAGTGCGAGGCCTTCGCGCTCCTCGAAGGCGAGCGGAATGCCCTGCTCGTCGCGCGACAGCTCGATCATGATCTCGCGATGCCGGTGCGCGAGCTCGGCAAAGTCGAATGGCTTTGACGATGCGAGGCTCTCGATCGGCGCCAAGGCCTTCTGCAAGGTGTCGATCAGCGTCTGGATACGATCGAGGTCTTCGGCCTTGAGACGTGCGCGCGGCTCGGCCTTGTGGAGTGCGGAGAGCTCGCTACGCCACAGCTTTGTCAGCTCGTCGCGAAAGCGATTGAACTCGCGCAAGAGGCCGCCCGTGCCCGCAGGCGGGCGCGTGCCGCGCAGCACCGCGAGCTCAAGGCTCTCGATCGCCATCTTCCACGCGCTGGGCGCGCGGCCGAGCCGGCACAGCGGATGTTTCAGCATCGCCAGCAGCGTCGGCGGTTCCAGTCCCTTGGTCGCGGCTTCCGCCACCAGGCGTGCAAAGACGCCGGCGGAGGTTTCCATCAGCACGTCGCCGCCGGAATCGTCGAAATCGAGATTCCATCGCGTCAGTGCCGCCATGACCCGCCGCGCCAGCGCGCGATCCGGCGTCACCAGCGCTGCGGACTTATCGAGATGCCGCGCCTCGCGCATCGCAATGGCGATCGCGAGCGCTTCCATCTCGGGATTGGGGGCTTCGACCACCGCGAGGTTTTTCATGCCGCCGGCGATCTTCGCGGCGACATCCGGCTGCTTCAGCCGATCGTGCCAGACTTCGGTCTTGGCCGACGGCCGCATCGATTCGGAGGCGAGCAGATCGCGGCCGCCGTCCGCCGGCGGCTGCAGGATCTCGACGTCGCTGCGCTTGATGCCGAAGCGATCCAGCAGCGCGTGCATGGCATATTGTGGATGGTTCGAGGCCGGATGCTCGGCGAACTTGCCGAGCGAATCGCGCACGCCGCCGATGGTGCGCCAGGCATCGTCGTCGAGATCGGTGTCGAGGCCCGGCAGCACGACCGCGCCATGCGGCAGCGAAGCGACCGCATGCAGGAATTTTGCGGTGGCGGGCATCGAGCCGGTCGAACCGGCCGCAATGACGGGGCCATGAGGATGTGCGGTCAGGCGCCTTGCTTCGGCAGCGATCAAGAGGTCGCGCCGCGCCGCGGGCTCGATGCGGTTGATCTCGGCCAGATGCCCAGGCCAGGCGATGCGGGCGATGCGCAAAAATTCGAGCGAATGCTGCCAGTAGCGGTCGAGCATGTCAGGCACGAGCCCGTCGAGCGCGCTCCAGTCGATTCCGCGCGTGACCATATCGTCGATCAGCCGCGCGAGATCGCCGGCCAGCGCCAGCGTCGAGGCGGGCCCGCCGACAACCAGCGGCGACAGCACCGGGCCCTTGGCCCACGCCGCGACGAGCTGCGCCAGTGTCAGCCGCCGTTCCAGCTCGCCGAGCCGCGGCGGAATGTCGAGCGGCGCCAGGCCCGAAAACTGCTCGCCTTCGTCGGCGAAAGCGAGCTCGTCCTCGTCGATGTCACCGAGCGCGACGATGCGCGGCAGCACCACGGCATCGGCCTTCATCTCGTCGAGGAAGATCTCGCGGACGACGCGCATGGCGCGCCGTGTCGGCAAATACAGCGTCGCGTCGGCCAGCCGCGCCGGTTCCTTGCGCGCCTCGAATCCATCGACCAGCCGGCCGTCGAGCAGGCTCGAGACGACCGTGCGCAGGAATGGAACTGAGAGGGGAACGCTGACGACGCGCATGGGCTGCCTGATTCGGAGATCACGGCAATATAGGGAGGCGGGCGCGAACGGTCATGGGCTGGGAGCGAGTCGTCCCCGCTGTTCGACCAGGACAGGTGCCGTAGGGTGGGCAAAGGCGCGACAGCGCCGTGCCCACGTGTCTCTCATCGAGTTTCTCAGGTTGAATGGTGGGCACGCTTCGCTTTGCCCACCCTACGGCACTGTGTGCGAGGGGGCCCTTACGCCACGCTCTCCAAAAACGCCTCTTCCGCGGCATGCACCGCATCCGGCGTGCCGACATGCATCCAGACGCCATCGAGGCGCAGGCCGAACAGGCGCTCCTGCTCATTGGCACGGTCGAACATCTTGGTCAGGGAGAACTCGCCCTGCGGCGCATCGGCGAAGATCGCCGGCGACAGGATCGCAGCGCCGGCGTAGACGAACGGAACGATCTCTTTTTCCTTGCGCTTGCGCAGGGCACCGTCGGGCGTCATGCCGTAATCGCCGCGGCCGCTATAGCCGATGCTGGTCGCGGTCGGCGCCATCAGCAGCAGGATATCCATCCGCGCGGGATCGAAGTTTTCAGCAAGCCGCGCCAGGTTGGAGCGCACGCCGTCGATCCACAGCGTGTCGGAGTTGACGTGGAAGAACGGCGCATCGCCGAGCAGCGGCAGCGCCTTGACCACGCCGCCGCCGGTGCCGAGCACCTGGTCGCGCTCGTCCGAGATGGTCACGCGCGGATGTTTGCGGGATGCGGTGTGGTCGATGATCTGGTCCGGCAGATAGTGCACGTTGACCACGGCATCGGTGACGCCGGCCTGACCGAGCTTGTCGAGCACATGGTCGAGCAGCGGCTGGCCCGCCACCCGCACCAGGGGCTTTGGCATCTTATCCGTCAACGGACGCATGCGCAGGCCGAACCCTGCGGCGAGCACCATGGCTTTGGTCGGTTTGACGGACATCAATTGCTTTCTCGGATCTTCTTTCTCTGACCTGTCGATTTCGCGTTCGCAGCAATCCTAGCACGGACCGCAACCGGCCGCACCGCATCTCATCCGCCTTAACCAGCCGCCGTGACGGTTGTACGACGAGTGTTGCCCTCACGCCCCAACAGATGTGGAACGCGCCTTTTTCTTCTTGTCGCCAAGCTTCAGGAAATTGACGCCGATCTGGTCGCCATTGACCCAGGCCAGCTCGCAGCGCCGGTACGCGAGTCCGGTTGACGACAGCAGCAGGAAAAATTCTTTCAGGTGGAGTCCTTCAACCGAGCCGTCGATGGTCAGCTTGGCGCCGCTCTCGGAGACGTCCTCCATGGTGCAGTCGCGTCGCCAGGTCCCGTCGATCCCCATCATCTGGGCCGGAATCCCGCGTTCGAAAACAACCCGGCTGTTGCCGCGCTGGTCCGTCTTCACCGCCATCTGCCCTTGCTCCAGCCCCGTAATTCTCCGGCTGACTGCGGGCGATGATACCGATGCGATGGCTAACAGGCGGTAAATCAGGTTCCAGTCTGGGCTACCGGCGGCGGCACGTTGGCGAGATACCAGTCGCGCAAGGAGCTGAGCGCCGGATGCGCGAGGGAGCGCTGGAGATAGGTCCAGATCCGCGGCTGATGGCGCAGATAATGCGGCTTACCGTCGCGGCGGTTGAGCCGGGCGAAGGTGCCGAGCAGGCGCGTGTTCCGCTGCGCCGACATGATGGCGTAGAGCTCGGCAAAGCCTGCCGCGTCGAAGCCTGCATCCTCGGCGCGGCGCGCCTTGATGTAGCGCGACAGCAGCGTGAGCTCGATATTCTCGGGCACGTCGATGCGGGCATCCTGCAGCAGCGAGACCACGTCATAGGATTGCGGTCCGAGCACGGTATCCTGGAAATCGATCACACCGACGCGTTCGATGCCGGTGCGGTCCGCGAGCCAGATCAGATTGGGCGAATGATAGTCGCGGATGATCCAGGTTCTCGGCGCAGCCATCGGCTTCTTCAAAAGCTCGCGCCACATCGCGAAAAATTCGTCGCGCGTCTCCGCGCTCAGCGGCGCGTTGCGGTCGGGCAGATACCATTCCGGCATCAAGCCGATCTCGATCAGCAGCGCCTCGGCGTCGAAGACGGGAATGGCATAGGTCTGATCCGCCAGCGGCAATGTCTCCGGCAGCGTCTTGCCGTGCAGCATGGCGAGCGCGTCGGTCGCGGCCTCGTAGCGTTCGGCGATCGGTCGCGGCGGATCGCCTTCGATCACGCCTTCGCTGCCGAAATCCTCGGTGATCAGGAAGCCATGGTCGAGATCGGCATGATGGATCGCCGGCGCCGAAATTCCTTGCGCGCGCAGGGCTTCGTCGATCGCGACGAACGGCCTGACGTTCTCGGCGAGATGCACCGCGGCGCTGTAGGACTTTCCATTGTAGAGTGCCGCGCCGTCGGGCCGCTGCGGAGAATTCATGAGGATGACGATCTCGTCATCGCGCAGCAGCCGCGCATAGGAGCGGGTGGAGGCGTCACCCGCCATGCGCTTGCGGCCTGCGTCGATGTAACCTGACGCATCGAGGAATTCCCGCAGCGTCTGCAGCCGCGCAACAGTGGCGGCAGCCTTGCCATAGCCGGTGATGTCGGCCGCGCGCGCATTCGGGCCGAGCGCCGGCCGATGCGTCAGTGCGATGTCGATGCGGTCTTCCGGCATCGCCGATGGCGCACGCTCCGGCCATTCGATCAGCACCAGCGTCGCATCGGGGAGCGGCGACAGGCCGATCTCCTCGAGCTCGCTCTCGTCCTCGACGCGGTAGAGATCGGCATGCATCACTGGGAAGGGCGGCAGCTCGTAGCCCTGCACCAGCGTGAAGGTCGGGCTCGGCACTTCCAGCTCGTCGTCGCCGGCGAGATAACGGATCAGGCTGCGGGCGGCTGCGGTCTTGCCGGCACCGAGGTCACCGGTGAGCGTGATGACGTCGCCCGGGCCGACCAGCAGCGCTAGATCGGCCATCAGTTGCGCGGTGGCCGTCTCGTTCTGAAGCGCGACGGAGAATGTGGTTGGCGCGATCATTCGGCGGCGTCGCGATGCGCCGCCTGGTCGGTCGGGAAATCGCAGATCACGACCGTGCCCCGGCCGACGATCGAATCCACCCGCACCTTGCCGCCATGCAGCTCGACGAAGGAGCGCACCAGCGACAGGCCGAGTCCGGCGCCGCGGTGACGCGAGCCCTGCGAGCGGCTTTCGAACCAGTTGAACACCTTGTCCTTCATGTCGGCGGGTATTCCGGGCCCGGAATCTGTCACGGTGAAGACCACGCTGCGCTCGGTGCGCCGCGCACTGATGCCGACGGTGGAATCCTGTGGAGAAAACCCGACGGCGTTGGCGAGGAGGTTATAGAGCACCTGCACCACGCGCTTCTCGTCGCCGACGAAGCTGCCGATATCGGGCGCGATCTCGACCTTGAGGCGGATGCGGTCGGTGGCGAGCCGGTCCTGGATACCTTCCGCGGCGAGCTCGATGGTCTTGCTGACGTCGACCGGCCCGAGTTCCAGCTTCATCGCGCCGGCATCGATGGTGGCGAGATCGAGGATGTTGTTGGTGAGCGCCAGCAGCGCGTTGGTCGATTTGGTGACGTAGTCGAGATATTCGGCCTGTTTCGGCGTCAGCGGCCCGGTCGAGGGATCGCTGAGGAAATGCGCGAAGCCGATGATGGTGGTGAGCGGCGAGCGCAGCTCGTAGGAGACGTGGTGGACGAAATCCACCTTCATCTGGTCGGCGGCCTCCAGCGCCTCGTTGCGCTCGCGCAGCGCACGCTCGACGTTCTCGGTGTCGGTGATGTCCTGGAACGTCAGCATGGTGGCGCCGTCATGCAGCGGGCGGATCATGCCGTCGAGCACGCTGCCGTCCTTGCGCTCCAGCTTCAGCGGCACATCGCCGCGGTTCTCGATCGAGGTGATGGCCTCGCGGATCTGCCGCCAGACCACGGCGTCGTCGAACAGCTGGTGACACCAGCCTTCGACGGTCTGGATGTGCGGCTCGTCGCGCATGGCGTCGCTGGAGAGCTTCCACATCCGGACAAAGGCCGGGTTGAACAGCTGGGCCTTGCCATTGCTGCCGAACACCGCGACGCCCTCGGCGAGACTGTCGAGCGTCTCGCGCTGGACCCGGATCAGGCCGTCGAAGCGGCGGGCGAGGTCGAGGCTTTCGGTGACGTCGTCGAACAGGTAGGTGACGCCGCCTTCCGGATTCGGCGTCGTGACGACGGAGAGCGCGCGACCGTCCGGCAAATACCAGGTGTCATGGGTCGCCTCGACCGCGCGATAGGCCTCGTGCAGCTTGGCCTTCCAGGCGCGGAAATCCGGCTGCTCCTGCAATTTGCGCGCAGCGCGGAGCTGGTCGAGCACGCTGGAATCGTCGGGGTTGGCGTCGAGGAAGGTGCGGTCGAGGTCCCATAGCCGTCGATAGGAATCGTTGTAGAAGGCAAGGCGCCGATGGCCGTCGAACACGGCAACGCCGGAGGAGAGCTGGTCGAGCGTGCGGCGATGCGCCTCGGCCATCCGCACCAGCGCCGAGCTCAGCGCATCCGCTTCGCTGGCGTCGATCGCGACCCCGACACTGTTGCTGCCGACATTGACCGCGCGCACATCGTACATGCGCCGCTCGCCACTGACGACGATCGGCAGCCGCGAGGTGAAACTGGCGGCGTCCTTCAGTCCCCGCTCCATCGCGGTGCGGTCGGCGCTGTCGAGCAGTTCGAGCTTGCGCTCGTGGGCATCGGCGATGCTGGCGGCCTCGGTCGCACGGACATAAGCAGGGTTGGCGTAGGTCAGCGCGCCGTTCGCGGCCTTGGCCCAGATCGGCCAGGGCGCGGCGGCGGCGAAGCCGCGCAGCATCTCGGTCTCGTCCGAGAGCGCCTTGTAGCGCAGATGGGTCTCGGCCAGATCGCGCCGCAGTCCGGACAGTTCGCGAATCCTGACAATGGCCTGGCCGCCGATGGCGCGGCCGATGGCCTCGAGGGTGTGGCCATGCGCGGTGGTCAGCGTCAGCTGGAACCCGTCGCCGCGCTCGCGCAGCGCATCGACCGCATGGTCCATCTGCAGCGCAGGTTCCGGCGGCAGCCAGGTTCCGAACGCCAGCACGCGCTGCGGCGAGGAATCGCGCGGCATCACCATCGAGATGTCGCCGGTGATCTGGGCGCGGTTGTCGCCGGCGGGCCAGGAGATCATGATCTGCGGTTCGGCGAACAGCAGCGCGCCGTAGCGGTCGGCCTGGAGCTGGAGTTCGCCGATCCGCGCGAGCAGCCGCGCCTCGTTGTCCGCCGTGCGCACGCGCGTGCGCATCAACAAGATCGCGGCCATCACCGAGAAGCCGAGCAGGGCCAGCGCAGTGGCGAGCACTGCGAGTTCCTGCCGGTTGAAATCCAGCAATGTGGAGAGGGTGTCGATGAGGTCGGCGGCCTCGGCCGGCGCAGCCGGCAGCAGCGCTGCGAGAGCGCCTCCCAACAAGCTGTTGCGCGCCAACGATGTGCACGACAGCAGCGTCCGACGCATCGACACGATCACGCCTGACATAGTTGCCCCAAGACCGCACGGATTTGCGCGCAGCGACCCCCGCCGCACGCGAATCAAACGACAATACCCCCACCGCGACTCCAGCGGTAAGAGTCCAGATCGTGAACGCAAAGGCGGCCCCAAAAAAATGCGGGGCGTGAGGTTCCAGGCTCGCGTCATCCTGCGGGTGATTCGTCTGGGATTGCCGTGGGTTAGCGCGTCACGCGGATTGCCTGCCCCGATGAAGCTGCGCCGCCTTCCCCGCTTGCGGGGGAGGTTCACCCAGCTCGCGGGCTGCGTCAGCGCCCTGTCGAGCCAAAACCGCCGGCGCCGCGATCGGTCGCCGACAATGTCGCCACCGGAACCAGCGCGGCCTGCACCACGGGTGCGATCACCATCTGCGCGATGCGCTCGCCGCGCTTGATCACGAACGGCGCGGTGCCGTGATTGATCAGGATCACCTTGATCTCGCCGCGATAGTCCGCATCGATCGTGCCCGGCGAGTTCAGCACCGTGACGCCGTGCTTGGCGGCAAGGCCCGAGCGCGGCCGCACCTGGGCTTCAAAGCCGGGCGGCAATGCGATCGCAAGGCCCGTCGGCACCAGCGCATATTGGCCGGGCGCGAGCGTCAGCGGCTCGCTCTCTGGAACTGCAGCCATCAAATCGAGCCCGGCGGCCTCCGCGGTCTGATAGGCCGGCAGCGGCAGGCCCTCGGCATGGGCGAGGCGTTGCAGTTCGACCGTGACTTTCGTGCTCAAGATGCGGACTCCAGGGATTTGCCGGTCACGCTCTTTGCGACATGCGCGACCAGTTCGATGGCGACCTGTTCCTTGGTCATCACCGGCCAGGAATCAACAGCAATCTCGCCGTCCTTCTCACCATTCTTGCGGCTGATGAGGTGGACCGTATTGCGGTCGCCGCCCATCACGCCGGTTGCGGGCGAGACGTCGTTGGCGACGATCCAGTCGCAGCCCTTGCGGGCGAGCTTCGACTTGGCATTGTCGATCAGATGCTCGGTCTCGGCAGCAAAGCCGATCACCAGCGGCGGGCGCTTGTCGGTCAGTTTCGAGATCGTGGCGAGGATGTCGGGATTCTCGACCAGCTGAAGTGGCGGCATGCCGGCCGAGGTCTTCTTCAGCTTCTGCTCGCCCTCATTGGCGACGCGCCAGTCAGCCACGGCGGCCGCGAAGATCGCGATGTCGGCGGGCAGTGCGGCCTGCACCTGCTCCAGCATCTGCCGGGCGGATTCGACATGCTTGACGGTGACACCGGCGGGATCGTCGAGATCGACGGGGCCGCTGACCAGGATCACCTCGGCGCCCGCGGCCTGCGCTGCGGCGGCAATGGCAAAACCCTGCTTGCCGGAGGAGCGGTTGGCGATGTAGCGCACCGGATCGATCGGCTCATGCGTCGGACCCGCGGTGATCAGCACGCGCTTGCCGGCGAGCGGGCGCGGCACCGGCGGCCGCAGCAGCCGCTCGGCGGCGGTGGCGATCTCGATGGCTTCCGACATGCGGCCGACACCGGCTTCGCCCGCTTCCGCCATCTCACCGGAATTGGGTCCGATCAGCACAACGCCGTCGCGCTGCACCTGCGCGACGTTGCGCCGCGTCGCCGCGTTGTTCCACATCAGCGGGTTCATCGCCGGCGCCAGCAGAATCTTGCGGTTGGTCGCGAGCAGGATGGCGCTGGCGAGATCGTCGGCATGGCCGTTCGCCATCTTCGCGATGAGGTCCGCCGTCGCGGGCGCCACCACGATCAGATCGCAGTCGCGCGCCAGACGAATGTGGCCGGCGTCGAACTCGCTCTGGGGATCGAACAGGTCGGTATAGACGCGCTCATGCGAGAGCGCGCTCACCGCCAGCGGCGTGACGAATTGCTGCGCGGCCTTGGTCAGCACGCAGCGGACCTCGACGCGGCGTTCCTTCAGCCTGCGGATCAGGTCGAGCGATTTATAGGCCGCGATGCCGCCGCCGATGATCAGGGTGACGCTGGCCTCTGGAACGGCGCCGGTGCGCTGGGAGACAGGAGCCGGCGCATGATCCGGGGGAGCGGCCATCGGCGTCAGCGGCTCCTCGTGGCCCTGGATCAGCTCGCCCAGGATGATGCGGACCTCTTCCTCGACCGATCTGCGGTTCTTGGCCGAGCGCAGCCGCAAATAGGTTTTGACGCCCTCATCGAGCTTGCGGATGGTCAGGCTTGCCATGACGCCCCTCCAGCACGGAATGATAGCGATGCTATCATCCACGTGATTGCAGTGCAATCACAGATTCCGGACGGCGATCAGGATCCCGATGAAGGTCGCGGCGATGATCCAGAGCGCCACGGTGCGCCAACGGTTCTTGCGGCCCTCGCTGCGGCCCATGGCGGCGATGCTCTCCGGCGACAGCCGGATGCCCTCCCGCGTCATGGTCTCGAGCTGCTCGAGCACCGCGACCGAGCGCTGGGCGATGTCGGGCAGGCGCATCAGCACGCGGGCGAGGTCGCCGCCGCCGGCGAGCGCGCCCTGCACCCGGCCGATCGGACCGAGGTTACGCTCGATCCATTCGCGCACCACGGGGTCGGCGATCTTCCAGATGTCGAGCTTGGGATCAAAGGCGCGCGCCACGCCCTCGACCACCACCATGGTTTTCTGCAGCAGGATCAATTCGGGCCGCGTCGTCATGTCGAACAGGCCGGTGACCTCGAGCAGCAGCGTCAAGAGCCGCGCCATCGAGATCTCCTCGGCGGTGCGGTTGTGGATGGGCTCGCCGATGGCGCGGATCGCCTGCGCGAAATTCTCGACCGAGTGATGCGCGGGCACGTAGCCCGCCTCGAAATGCACCTCGGCGACGCGGCGATAATCGCGGGTGATGAAACCGAGCAGGATCTCGGCGAGGAAGCGCCGCTCCTTCATCCCGAGCCGGCCCATGATGCCGAAATCGACCGCGACCAGGCGGCCGGCCTCATCCAGGAACAGATTGCCCGGATGCATGTCGGCATGGAAGAAGCCGTCGCGCAGCGCGTGGCGCAGGAAGCTCTGGATCACCTTGCGGCCGAGATCGGGCAGGTCGACCTGCGCCTCTTCCAGGCGCTTGTGATCGTTCAGCGCGATGCCGTCGATCCACTCCATGGTCAGCACGTTGTGCGTGGTGCGGTCCCAGTCGACGGTCGGCACGCGGAAATCGGGATCGTCCTGCGTGTTCTCCGCCATCTCGGACAACGCGGCAGCCTCGAGCCGCAGGTCCATCTCCATCGCGACCGAGCGCGACATGGTGTTGATGACCTCGATCAGGCGCAGGCGCCGCGCCTCGGCCGAATAGGTCTCGGCCTTGTGCGCGACGAAGAAGAAGTCGGAGAGGTCGCGGCGGAAGCGCGCGGCCACGTGCGGCCTGAGCACCTTGACCGCGACAGGCTTGCAAATGCCATCGCGCAGCACCTCGCCGCGATGCACTTGCGCGATCGAGGCGGCTGCGACCGCCGGGCCGAAGCTGGCAAACACGTCCTTGAGCGGCCGCTCCAGCGACGTCGCGATGGCAGCTTCCGCCTCCGCCTGCGGAAACGGCGGCAGGCGGTCCTGGAGGCTTTCCAGGTCGCGCGCCATGTTGAAGCCGACCACGTCGGGGCGGGTCGCCAGGAACTGGCCGAGCTTGAGATAGGCCGGGCCCATCCGCGTCAGTGCGCGCGAGATCCGCGGGCCCTGCTTGACGCCGCGCCGCTCGACGATGCGCGCAAGCTTCAGCGCAAGCTGGCCGGGCGGCGGCACCAGGCTGGGATCGACCGAGCCGAACACGCCCTCGCGCGCAAATACGAACGCGGCGCGGATCAGGCGCGCAATGTGGGTAAAGGCAGAGATCACAAACGCCAGCCCGAATGCAGAGCGACGATGCCGCCGGACAATGTCTGCCAGCTGACGCGGGCGAAGCCGGCGTCGCGGATCATGTCGGCGAAGGCGTTGGGCTTGGGAAACTTACGGATCGATTCGACCAGATATTGATAGGACTCGGCATCGCCGGTGACCATGCGGCCGAGCGGCGGGATCACCTTGAACGAGAACAGGTCGTAGATCCGGTCGAGCCCGGGCACCTCGACGGTGGAGAATTCCAGGCACAGGAAACGGCTGCCGGGCCTCAGCACGCGATAGGCCTCGCGCAGCGCAAGGTCGATCCGCGGCACGTTGCGAATGCCGAAAGCGATCGTATATGCATCGAAGCTGCGGTCGGCGAAGGCGAGCGCCTCGGCATTGCCCTCGACGAAATCGACCTGGGTATCGAGATGTTGCTTGGCGGCGCGCTCACGGCCGACGTCGAGCATCCCGGAATTGATGTCGCAGACAGTGGCATGGAAGCCCGGGCCCGCCGCCTTGGCGGCGCGGAACGAGATGTCACCGGTGCCGCCGGCCACGTCGAGCAGCGCGAACGGCCGGTCGCCCTTGGGTGGGTTGAGGGTGTTGATCATGATGTCCTTCCAGACCCGGTGCAGGCCACCGGACATCAAATCGTTCATCAAATCATAGCGCGACGCCACGCTGTGAAACACATCGTTCACCAGCGTCTGCTTGTCCCCCAGGGGAACGTCCCTGAAGCCAAAATGCGTGGTTTCGCCCGGCCGATCCATTACTCTACTCCACGAGGCGGACCATAGCCTGCCCGCCGCAATGGCGCTATCACACCGCCCTCATAAGGTGAATGCCTGACCATGCCTGAATTGCCCGAAGTCGAGACCGTCCGCCGCGGCCTTCAGCCCGTCATGGAAGGCGCAAAAATCCTCAAGGCGGAGGCCCGCCGGCCTGATCTGCGCTTTCCGTTCCAGCCGGACTTCGTGGCCCGGCTCAAGGGGCAGGTCGTCACGGGCCTCGGCCGCCGCGCAAAATATCTCATGGCCGATCTCGCCTCCGGCGACGTGCTGCTGATGCATCTGGGCATGTCGGGCTCGTTTCGCGTCGTCAAGCCGGACAACGAGGCGGCCCCCGGCGAGTTTCACTATCCCAGGGGCAAGGATTCCACGCACGACCACGTGCTGTTTCGGATGTCCTCCGGCGCCGACATCGTCTTCAACGACCCGCGCCGCTTCGGTTACATGAAAGTGATCGCACGCAACGCGCTCGACGATGAGCCGCTGCTGCGCGGGCTCGGCCCCGAGCCGCTCGGCAACGAATTCGACGCCGCGATGCTGGCGCGGTCCTGCGCAGGCAAGACCACGAGCCTCAAGGCGGCGCTGCTCGACCAGCGCGTGGTCGCGGGTCTCGGCAACATCTATGTCTGTGAAGCGCTGCACCGCTCGCATCTGTCGCCGCGCCGGATCGCCGCGACGCTCGCGACCAAGGGCCGCAAGGGCGCTGGCGGCGGCGAGCCGACCGATCACGCGAAGCGGCTCGTCAGCGCGATTCACACCGTGCTGAACGACGCCATCAAGGCCGGCGGATCGTCGCTGCGCGATCACCGCCAGACCTCGGGCGAACTCGGTTACTTCCAGCACTCCTTCAAGGTCTATGACCGCGAGGGCGAGAAATGCACGACGCCCGGCTGCGGCGGCACGGTCAAGCGTTTCACCCAGAATGGCCGGTCGACCTTCTGGTGTCCGAAGTGCCAGAAGTAGCAGGCCATGCAGACGCCGCAGCTCGAGACCGAACGCTTGATCCTGCGTCCGCTGGCGCTATCCGACGCGCCTGCGATCCAGCGCCATTTCGACAATTGGAATATCATCCGGCATCTCGCTGCCGTCGTGCCCTGGCCGTATCCGGCTGATGGTGCGGAGACCTTCGTCAGGATGCAGCTCGACAAGATTTCAGCCGGCGAGGAGATCAATCATTGGGTGCTGGTGCTGAAGGGCCGCGATAGCGAGGCGATCGGCAACATTCATTTCCGTCCCCGTGCCGACGGCGCCAAAGGCAATCGAGGCTTCTGGCTGGCTGAACCCTACTGGGGCCGCGGCCTGATGACGGAGGCCATCACCGCGGTGAACGATTTTGCATTCCTCACGCTCGGCCTCGATCATTTCTACGTCTGCAACGCTGCCACCAACGAGGCCTCGCGCCGGGTCAAGCAGAAGACCGGCGCGGAGTTTGTCGGCTTCATCGAGCTCGCCCATCACGGCGGGCAGACGAAGTCGGAGAAATGGATCGTGCGGCGGGAGGCTTGGCTGAGTGGCAGGTCCGTGACGCCAGTGGCGAAGCCAGGCGAGATTTGACGCAGTCTAAGTCGTTGTTCGCCGAACGGCGGTTTTGCCCGAGCAGTCAAATATCTACGCCCCGTCACCGAGATGATTCGGTCGAATGCGGTTCTACTGTGCATGGGGTTGTTTTCGACAAAAACCGCGAAGCGAAGCAATCCGGCCGGGCTGGTGGCCGAATTGCTTCGTCGCTTGGGCCTTTCACCGGATAGCGAGGAGCCCGCCTGTCGCCCGAGCGATCGCCCCGCTCAGGACGCCAGTGTCGTGGTCTCGTCTGCCGCAAGCCCGGCGGCGACGTGCAACACGCCGTTCGCGGCCAAGATGACCTGGTCGATGAGGACGTTGGTCGTGGCCTCGAGCTCGAGCCGGTTCTCGATCCAGCGCCAGAGGCCGCGGATCTCGTCCGCCGACTTGCCGTTCGGCGCGAACTCGCTGACGGCGAGGCCCGAGGCGAGCGAATCCTGGTGGTCGTTGCGCATCACGATCAGGGGACGCGCGAGCACCTCAGCGAGATCGAGCGCGGCCTCCTCGGCGAGCGCGACCGCGGCATTGTCGATGCGCTGGCCGCGGATCGGGGTCTGGTTCAGCACGAAGCTGTAGGGCCGCTTCCAGGCGCGCGCGACGCTCAGCGTCGAGACGGTCGCCTCGATGTCGGCGACGGTCGGGCGGGACGGGATCAGGCAGAGGTCGGAATGGCGGATCGCGGCGGTGGTCACGGCGGACAGGCCGGCCGCGGTGTCGACGATCGCGACTTGGAGGCCGCTGTCGGCCAGCATCTTCAGGCGCGGCTCGTAATCGGCGGCGTGATAGATCGGCTCGACGACGACATCGTCGGTGTTGCGGCGACGCAGCCAGTTGGACAGCGTGCCCTGTGGGTCGGTCTCGATCAGGCGGACGGTGAAGCCGGCCTGCTTGGCTGCCAGCGCGAGGCCGATGGCGAGCGTGCTCTTGCCACTGCCGCCCTTTTGGGTGGCCAGTACGATCGTATGCATGGAAAGTTCAATCCTTTGGAATGCCTGGGTCTTTGGGGTAACGCCACACGCGAACGTGCATCGCTTCTCGATGCTGAGCTCTTCTCGCTCAGGACGTGCCCTGCCCGATCCAAAGGGGACCGCGGATGTCCGAATCAACGGGTACGATGATGGCAGAATCGGGAATGCCAGCCAATCCGTACCATCACTGGACCCGTCGTTGTGCGCGTGATGTGCTGGCCGCCGTGAACAAGAAGGCAGGCGGCATGGGCGGAAATTGGCGCGACCGGACGGCAACTACCTTTGAATGCCAGAAGATGCCGGCGGTTTCGAGCCGCGGCATGGTGGTGAGCAACCACCCGCTGGCCTCCAGTGCCGGCGCCGAGATGCTGGCGGCCGGCGGCAACGCTATCGATGCCGCGATCGCGACCCTGTTCACCCTGACCGTGGTCGAGCCGATGATGGTCGGCATCATCGGCGGCGGTATGGCGCATATCCGTCTCTCCGACGGCAGCCACCGCTTCATCGACGGCCAGAGCACCGTGCCGGCCGCGGTGCGCGACACCACCTACACCTCCAAACCGGGCTCGGCGCACGACGTTTTCGACACTGTCGGCAACGAGAACCTCAACGGCCCGAAGGCGGTCGCAGTGCCGGGCTCGCTGAAGGCCTGGTGCGAGACGCTGCAAAGGTTCGGCACCATGCCGCTCGCCGATGTCATGCAGCCGGCGATCAAGCATGCCGCGCGCGGCTATGCGGCGACGCCTTATCTGCACGAATGCATCAGCGAGAGCGCCGCCGAGATGCGCAAGGACAAGCCGATCGCGGCGATCTACCTGCCTGATGGCGAGCCGCTGAAGGTCGGCGAGCGGGTGGTGCAGGCCGAATATGCCGAGACCTTGCGATATATCGCCGATCACGGCGAGAAGGCGCTGTACGAAGGGCCGCTCGGCGACATTCTCGTCGACTACATGGAGACGACCGGCGGCTTCATCCGCCGCAACGACCTCAGCAATTACAAGACCGTCGAGCGGCAGCCGATCCGCGCCGACTATCGCGGCTGGGCCATCCTTGGCCCGCCGCCGCCAGCGGCCTCCGGCGTGCATATCACGCAGATGCTGAACATTTTGGAGGGTTACGACATAGGCGGTCTCGGCTTCGGCACGCCCGAGACCATCCACTATCTCGCCGAAGTGCTGAAGATCGCCTTCGCCGACCGCGCCGCGGCCAGCGGCGATCCTGACTATGTCGGCGTGCCCGTGGAGAAGCTGACCTCGAAGGCCTATGCCGAGGAGCGCCGTCGCGCCATCGATCCGGCACGGGCGCAGGCCTGGGGCGCCGGCGTGTCGCAGCTCGAAGGCGCGCATACCACGCATATGACGGCGGCGGATGCCTTCGGCAACGTGGTCGCGACCACGCAGACCATCAACAATCTGTTCGGTGCCAAGATCATGATCCCGGGCCTGGGCGCCATCGCCAACAACTACATGAACCTGTTTGATCCGCGTCCGGGCCATGCGCTGTCGGTCGCGCCAGGCAAGCGCGTGACCACCTCGATGTCACCGATGATGGCCTTGCGTGACGGCAAGCTGCGCTATGCGCTCGGCCTGCCCGGCGGGAAGCGCATCTTCCCGAGCGCGATGCAGGCGCTGGTCAACCTGATCGACCACGACATGAGCCTGCAGGAAGCCGTCGAGGCGCCGCGGGTCTGGACTGAGGGCAATGCGCTGGAGGTCGAGCAGACCGTGCCGGATAGCGTGCGTCTAGGGCTCGCCGCGCTCGGCCACGAGGTGCAACCCGTCGCAACCGTCGCCGGCGGCATGAACGGCATCGCCTTCCATGACGACGGCACCATGACGGGCGCCGCCTGCTGGCGCGCCGACGGCACGCCGATCGGGATTTCGGGTGGGCTCGCGAAGAGCGGGATCCGGTTCAGACTGGGCTAGCCAACACCCGGAAGGTCGGCTCCCTCTCCCGCAAGCGGGAGAGGTGAAGACGCGACATCGCGTTTCGCTACCGCATCACGAACGGATTGGCCGGCACGTCCGTCGCGGTCGAGATCCAGACGCTCTTGGTTTCCTGATACTCGCGCACTGCGTCGATGCCGCTTTCGCGGCCGACGCCGGAGTGCTTCATGCCGCCGAATGGCATCATGTAGCTGATGGCGCGATAGGTGTTCACCCACACTGTTCCGGCGCGCAGCTGCTTTGGCACGCGGATGGCGCGCGCGAGGTCGCGGGTCCAGATGCCTGCCGCAAGACCGTAGATCGTGTCATTGGCGATGCGGATGGCGTCTTCCTCGGTGTCGAAGGCGATGATCGAGAGCACCGGGCCGAACACCTCCTCGCGCGCGATCCGCATCGTATTGTCGACATCGGTAAAGATCGTCGGCTCGACGAACTGGCCGCCGATGATGCCTTCGCCCTTAGCCGGCTTGCCGCCGAGCAGGCAGCGCGCCCCTTCGGCCTTGGCGATATCGATATAGTCGAGGATCTTCTTGTACTGCGCGGGCGTCGTGACGGGGCCGATGTTGGTGTCAGCCTGCATTGGATTGCCGATCTTGGCCGAGCGCGCGAGCTCCAGCAGGCGGTCCACGAACTTGTCCTTGATCGAGCGTTGCACGAGCAGGCGCGATCCGGCGATGCAGGTCTGGCCAGTCGCGGCAAAAATGCCGGAGACGGCACCGGCGGCTGCCGCGGCGAGATCGGCATCCTCGAACACGATGTTGGGCGACTTGCCGCCGAGCTCGAGCGACACGCGCTTTAGGCTGCGTGCGGCGGTCTCGTAAACCCGCGCGCCTGTCGTGTCCGAGCCGGTAAAGGTGATCTTGGCGACGCCGGGATGCGAGATCAGCTCGCTGCCGATCTCGGGGCCGAAACCCGTGACGACGTTGAAGATGCCGTCGGGAATACCGGCTTCCTTCGTCAGCGCCGCAAATTCCAGCGTGCTGGCCGAGGTGAATTCCGACGGCTTGACGACGACGGCGCAGCCGGCGGCGAGTGCTGCGGCGCATTTCCACGCGACAAAGAGCAGCGGTGAGTTCCAGGCGGTCAGCGCCGCGACGACGCCGACAGGCTCATGCGTCGTGTAGGCGAAGGTGTCGGCCTTGTCGATCGGCACGAGGCCGCCTTCCAGCTTGTCGACCAGTCCGCCAAAGTACCACCACCATTCCGGATGGTAGCGAAGCTGGCCCAGCATCTCCGCCATCAGCTTGCCGTTGTCACGCACCTCGATCTCGGCAAGACGTTCCGCGTTTGCAGCAACGAGGTCGCCAAGCTTGCGCATGACCTTGCCACGCGCGGAGGCCGTCATTTTCGCCCATGGGCCGCGCCACATCGCCTCATTGGCCGCCTTCACGGCCTTGTCGGCGTCGGCAGCCGATCCGCGGGGAATTTTTGCCCAGGGCTTGCCCTGATAAGGATCAACCGTGTCGAACCACTCGCCATTGGCTGGGTCGACATATTGGCCGTTGATGTAGAGCTGATAGGTCTTCATGAAATCCTCCCGACCGGGCGCATTATGATTGCGGCTGAAGGGGAGGCTATCACGGCTACCATGACTTCGTTGCGGCGGAGCCACTCACAAAAGTTGCGGCTGGTCTGCGCTTGTCGCGCCAGCCTACTTCCGTACGCAGATCACGCGCACGACGGCGGCTTTTGCGTCGGTCGACGTGCCGTTCGCGGTGACGGCGTTCGCTTTCAGGAAATCGCGCACCGTCTCTGCGGAGACCATCACCGCCTGCGACGCCGGCACCGCCGTCGCGGGTCCCGCGACCATTGCCGGCTTCAACAGCGCAATGCCGGCGAATTTGCCGTCGCCGTCGACGGCCGGGCCACCCGAAAACCCGACCGCAGGCGGCGGTGACAATGCGGAATCGCTCGATGTGACCGGCGCCAGCGCGCCCTTGACGGTCGATATGTTGGCCGCGCCGCCCTGGCTTTGGGGATCGGCGATGCCAATGATATCGACACTCGTCTTCATCCCGCCTCCGGCGAGGCTGAGCGGCTTCAGGCCGCGCGCGCCGTAGATGTGCAGCAGCGCGAGATCGTGCTCCTTGTCCTCGGCGAGGCGGTCGGCGCTGCCATAGCCGCCGATCGTGATCGCGAGGCAGCTATCGGTGACGAGGCGATCCGCGATAATCGCGCCGTCGTCGCTGACGACGATGCCAGTGCCGTATTCGACGGTCTTGCGCGGCGGCGGACCGGCCTGCGGTCCTGACGGGAATGCATTGAACGCACTCGACATCGCGATCACGACGGGCTCGACAGTGTTCTCGGTGGCCTGGTCGTAGAGGATCGTCATGATGCGGACCTCGTCACCCTTGAAGGTGCCGCGGACGTAAAACTTCTTCAGGCCCTGGAGCCCCGACAGCACGAAGAAGTCGGGCTTCACCACGGTGTAGTCGACCTTGCGGCCGGCCGGCTCCTTCTTCTCGGCGTCCGCGAGCTTCGCGGTCGTCGGGTTTGCCTCCTTGCGGCGGCTCAGCAGCACCTGCACGGTTCCGGTCGGCGAGGTCCATTTCGAGCCGTTGGCGTCGGTCACCTGCTGCGGCACCAGCTTTGCGGGAATGCCGAGCCGCGCGCCGCTGGTCATCTCCGTCACGATCTTCCAGCCGACGCTCTCCTGCTTCCGCCGCGCGGTGTCGGCGAGCGCGGCGCGCTCCTGCGGGTTGAGCACGCCGGTCAGCTTGCCGCCCTTGAGCTTCTGGTATTCCTTGATGGCCTCGACCATCCGCGTGCTGACATCGCCAGTGATGGCGCCGTTATACTGGCCGACCCAGGCAAGATCAGACTGGAGCGACAGCCGCTCGCCCTGCGTCATGCCGTCCGCCGTTTCCGACGGCGTCTGGAGGGCGGGCGGCTTGATCGGAACGGTCTGGACGACCTTCGGCTTGGTGCCGGGGACCTGTGGCGTCGTCATCTGGGCGTTCGCAGCCGCGGCAGACGCCAACATCAGTGTTGCCGCAAGCATCGATCTCATGACAAATCCAGCCAGCCCATTGAACGCCATGCCATTGAAGCACATCTCGTTGGTCGCGAACAATGTTGGGGTGGTTCGGGCCTGCAATAAGGGCCAAACCCTCATCCTGTGGAGCCGTTGGCGCCTCCGCACCATGAGGGTTGAGAGGAACGAAGGATGCTGAGCCCGGACGAACTCGAACGCTATGCCCGCCACATCGTGCTGCGCGATGTCGGCGGTCCCGGCCAGGCTGCGCTGAAAAAGGCTTCCGTGCTGGTGATCGGCGCCGGCGGGCTCGGCGCGCCCGCTTTGATGTATCTGGCCGCAGCCGGCGTCGGCACGCTCGGCGTGGTCGACGACGACGTGGTCTCGCTGTCCAATCTCCAGCGTCAGGTGATCCACACCACGCCCGATATCGGCCGCCACAAGGTCGAGAGTGCGGCGGAGCGGATCGCCGCGCTCAATCCGCATGTGCGCTTCGTCGGACACGCCACCTGGCTCAACGCGGATAACGCACTCAGCCTGATCGGCGACTACGATCTCGTGCTCGACGGCTCCGACAATTTCTCGACGCGCTATCTGGTCTCCGACGCCTGCTTCTTCGCGAAGCGGCCGCTGATCACGGCGGCGCTCGGCACTTTCGACGGCTCGCTCACCACCATCCGCGCGCATGAGAGGAACGAGCAGGGCGAATTCAACCCAACCTATCGCTGCCTGTTTCCGGAAGCGCCGCCGCCCGGCACGGTGCCGGCCTGTGCGGAAGCCGGCGTCATGGGCGCGCTTGCAGGCGTGCTGGGCTCGATGATGGCGCTGGAGGCGATCCGCGAGATTGTCGGCTTCGGCGACGGCCTCATCGGCCGCCTCCTGATGATCGATGCGCGCGCGATGCGCTTTGAGACGCTGCGGTACGGACGTGATCCCGCCAATCCGCTCAATGGCGACGGGCCTGTGATCACCGATCTCAGCGCCCATCGCACCTGAGTGCTGGCGCTACCTCGTCGCCGGCTTCTCGCTGTCGAGATGCGCCATCTGCTCGGCCGCGTAACGTGTGCCGGCGGCAACGTTCGGCGGAAATGCCTTGGCCAGCGCCGCGAGATGAGCCGGCGTCAGCGTCACCTTCGTCGCGCCGAGCGCTTCGCTGAGGCGATTGCGGGTGCGGGCGCCGATCAGCGGCACGATCTCCTTGCCTTGCGCCGCCACCCAGGCGATCGCGATCTGCGCCGGCGTGGCGCCGATCTCGGTCGCGATGGCGCGCAACTGCTCCACCAGCGCGAGATTGGCGTCGAGGTTGGATCCCTGGAAGCGCGGCGTCATCAGCCGGTAGTCGCGGCCGGCTTTCCCGGAATCCTTCGTCCAATGGCCGCTGATCAGGCCGCGCGCGAGCACGCCGTAGGCGGTGACGGCGATGCCGAGCTCGCGGCAGGTTTTCAAAATATCGCGTTCGATCCCGCGCTCGATCAGCGAATATTCGATCTGGAGATCGGCGATCGGATGCACGGCATGCGCGCGGCGGATCGTGTCGGAGCCGACCTCGGACAGGCCGATATGCCTGACATAGCCGGCCCTCACGAGGTCGGCGATGCCGCCGATGGTCTCCTCGATCGGCACGTTGGGATCGAGCCGGGCCGGGCGATAGACGTCGACGTAGTCGGTGCCGAGGCGCTGCAGCGAGTAAGCGAGAAAGTTCCTGGTCGCGGCCGGCCTCGTATCCATTCCGGCGAATTCGCCGGCGGGTCCGCGCAGCGCGCCGTACTTCACGCTGATCTGCACCTTTTCGCGCGACACTTCCTCGAGTGCGTCCCGCATCAGCATCTCGTTGTGACCCATGGCGTAGAAGTCGCCGGTATCCAGCAGCGTGATGCCGGCATCGAGCGCCGCATGCACCGTGGCGATGGCCTCGCCGCGGTCGGCGGGGCCGTAGACTTCCGACATGCCCATGCAGCCGAGCCCGAGGGCAGAAACAATGGGGCCGGTTGAACCGAGTTTGCGCTGTTCCATGATGGCTCTCCTCGAAAGGGCGGCTGATCGCGCCGCGTGACGAGGCGAGATATGCGCCGGCGCGATTGCGCCGATAAGCTGGACAATACGGAACGACTTGTTCACATTGGCGAACAATGGCCGATCTCGACCTTCGCGATCTCGATGTCTTCCTGGCGGTTGCCCGCACCCGCAATTTCCGGCGTGCGGCGGTCGAAATGCGCGCGTCGGTATCGAGCCTTAGCCAGCGGCTGCGGGACCTCGAGGAGCGCCTCGGCGTCCGCCTGATGAACCGGACCACCCGCAGCGTCGCGCTAACCGAAGCCGGCGAGCTGCTGCTGTCGCGCGTCGCCCCGGCGCTGCGCGATGTCGGCGACGCCCTGGATCAAGTGCGGGGCCTGCGCGAGGTCGCCTCGGGCCGGCTGCGCATCAACGCACCGCCGCCGGCGGTCGACCTCGTGCTGGCGCCGATGGTCGGCCCATTCCTCGCCGCGCATCCGCAGGTCGACCTCGACATCGTCTCGGAAAGCGGCTTCGTCGACATCGTGAGCGGGGGCTATGACGCCGGCGTGCGCTACGGCGAGCATCTTGCGCAGGACATGGTCGCGATTCCGCTGAGCGGTCCGCAGAGTTACGTCGTCGTGGCGTCACCCGATTACATCGCGCGTCGCGGTAGGCCGCTTCATCCGAAGGACCTGCTCGATCACGATTGCATCCGCGCCCGCTACTCGAGCGGGGTCATGCATGATCTGGAGTTCGAGAAGGCGGGCCAGATCGTGAAGGTCGATCCGCCGGCAAAACTGATCTCGACGAATATGAATCTTGCGATGCGCGCTGCGCTTGATGGTGCCGGTATCTGGGCGACGCTCGATGGCTATGTCGGCGACGCCGTGAAGTCCGGCGCGCTGGTCAGCCTGATGGAAGATTGGTGCGAGCCGTTTCCGGGCCCGTTCCTGTATTATCCGAGCCGACGACAGACGCCACCTGCGCTGCGCGCTTTCATCGATTTCGTCGCGGATTGGCGCAAGCGCGAAGGGCGCAGACAGTAGACCCTCATGATGAGGAGACGCGAAACGCCGTCTCGAACCATGCAGGCCCGCGCTGATGCAGCTCGGCCTTTCATCCTTCGAGACGCCGCTTCGCTGGCTCCTCAGGATGAGGGCATACAGCTTGGCACGCAGTAAAGTTGACTCAGAGCATGCTCGGCAGCACGCGATCCGGCGGCTTGTGGGCGTCGAGGAAGGTGCGGATGTTGATGATCACCTTCTCGCCCATCTCGACGCGGCCCTCGATCGTGGCCGAGCCCATATGCGGCAGCAGCGTCACCTTGCCGGCCTTGGCGAGCCGCACCAGCTTGGGATTCACCGCGGGCTCGTGCTCGTAGACGTCGAGGCCGGCGCCGCCGATCTCGCCGCCTTCGATCAGCTTGATCAGCGTGTCCTCGTCGGTGACCTCGCCGCGCGCGGTGTTGACGATGTAGGCGTCCTTGCGGATCAGCTTCAGCCGCCGCGCCGAGAGCAAATGATAGGTCGCCGGCGTGTGCGGACAATTCACCGAGATGATGTCCATCCGCGCCAGCATCTGGTCGAGGCTTTCCCAATAGGTCGCGCCAAGCTCCTCGGCGATCTTCGGCGCGACGGGACGGCGGTTGTGATAGTGGATCTGAAGGCCGAAGGCGCGGGCGCGGCGCGCCACCGCCTGGCCAATGCGGCCCATGCCGATGATGCCGAGACGCTTGCCGCCGATGCGGTGGCCGAGCATCCAGGTCGGCGACCAGCCCGGCCACGGCTTTCCTTCGGTCAGGATCGAGGCGCCTTCGATCATCCGGCGCGGCACCGCCAGGATCAGCGCCATGGTCATGTCGGCGGTGTCCTCGGTCAAAACCTTCGGCGTGTTGGTGACGGTGATGCCGCGGGCATGCGCGGCCTCGACGTCGATATTGTCGACGCCGTTGCCGAAATTGGCGATCAGGCGGAGCTTGCAGTCCGGCTGGTTGACGATGTCGGCGGTGATGTGGTCGGTGACGGTCGGAACCAGCACGTCGGCGGTGCGCGCGGCTTCCGCGAGCTGCTCGGCCGACATCGGCGTGTCCTCGAGATTGATCCGCGCGTCGAACAGCTCGCGCATCCGCGTCTCGATCGAGTCCGGCAGCTTGCGCGTCACCACGACGAGGGGCTTTTTCTTCACCGACATATCCTGCCCTCATGAGGCGCTGGGGGCCGCCTCTGTCACCAAAGGCCGGCCGTTCAGGCCTCATTAACCCGGTTGTTCGACACTGCCCTTGCCGTGTCGTCCCCGGCGTTTCCTTCAAGCTCTCCCGACATTTCCGGCCGGAAAATCGGGGCAAACTGGTTGTTCAAGTGCCCGTCCTCTCTAGCAGAAGGCCGGGCCAAGACAAGAACCACGGGTCAGCTTCGGGAACACCCGCGTGGGGCGGGCGGGGTGCACGGCAGAGTTTGGAATTTGGGTGAGGACCTGGCCTGGCCGGGTCTTCGACAGGAGACGGGTTTGATGGCGTTGGGGCGTTTTTGTTCGGTGATGGCGCTCGTTTGCACCTGGTTGGGCGCCTCGGTCGGTCCCTCGCATTCGGCCAAGGACAGTACGCCGCAGACCGCCAGCGGGCTGCCCGTGCCGCGCTATGTCAGCCTCAAGTCCGACCACGTCAATGTCCGCGCCGGTCCGACCAAGGACAACGACGTCGCCTGGGTCTATACCCGCGCCGGCCTGCCGGTCGAAATCACCGCCGAGTTCGAAAACTGGCGCCGGGTGCGCGATTCCGAGGGCGCCGAGGGCTGGGTCTATCACTCACTGCTGTCGGGCCGCCGCACTGCGGTCGTCACCATGAAGCACAAGGACGATTTGGCGCCGATCTATGACCGCGCCGATCCCGACAGCGCGGTTGCAGCAAAGCTCCAGGCCGGCGTCGTCACGCAGGTGAAAAAGTGCGTCGCAAGCTGGTGCCGCGTCACCGGCAACGGTTTTGACGGCTGGATCCAGCAGGAACGCCTCTGGGGCGTCTATTCGGACGAGCAGGTGAATTGACGCAAAGGGTCATCCCGGGATGGCGCAAGGCGCCAGACCCGGGATCTCGGGATCCTCAGGTGCGCAAGCGCGCACCGTAGTTCGGTGCTTCGCACCGCCCCGGAATGACGGCGTGAAACGACAATGGCCGGGACAAGCCAGGCCATGACGATCTCAATCCGATCTTGGGACGATCTCAGCGCTTCTTGCGCAGCCGCACGACCATGTCGATGCGGGAGATCTCGTAACCCTCCGGCACCTCCGGCATCTTGGACAGCGCCAGATGCGGATCCTCGATGTCGACCAGCTCATGGCTGTTCTCGAGGTAATAATGGTGGTGGGTGGTGACGTTGGTGTCGAAATAGGTCTTGGTGCCGTCGACGCTGACCTGGCGGAGCAGGCCGGCATCGGTGAGCTGGTTCAGCGTGTTGTAGACGGTCGCCAGCGACACCGGAACCTTCGCGAGGGTTGCTTCCTCGTAGAGCATTTCAGCCGTAAGGTGGCGCGCGCCCTTGCCGAACAGCAGCCAGCCGAGCGCCATGCGCTGGCGCGTCGGGCGAAGGCCGGCCGACTGAAGCATTTCGTTGACGTCATGCCACGGGCAGCCGGTCAGCGCAGGCTGGCGGCCGGACAGAAGGGCCGCCGTGTGGGCATCGTCGTCGTGATGATGCGGTGTATTCTCGCTCATTTCCAGATTTCGGCACGCATTGACACTATCTATCTGCAATATATGGACAGATAGATGCAGATGCAAGTTTCTCGCAACTAGAGAGGTTCTAATTAACCTTGGAACTGGGCGAGGACCCCCGTCATTTTACCTTCATGACAGCGCTTTGCCACCGAAAAGGCCTGTGTTAGAGAGCGCGCGGTTCCGCTGGCCGATTTTGGCGCGGCCAGGCAGGCAAGCCCGGCCAGCAGCCCATCCGGGCGGCCTTGCGGGAACGGCGCCCGACGGTGGCAGTTGGCGTTGCTCTCCGATCGCGACGGGGCCCATTTTCGCCAAAAAACGCCGCTCAATCGGGATTAGAACAGAGGCTCGTGCATGCTGAACAAGCGCAACGGTTACGAATACGAAGATCTGCTGGCATGTGCCCGTGGCGAGATGTTCGGTCCGGGCAATGCCCAGCTGCCGCTGCCGCCGATGCTGATGTTCGACCGCATCACGGAAATTACCGAGACTGGCGGAGAGTTCGGCAAGGGCCTGGTCCGCGCCGAGCTCGATGTGAAGCCGGATCTCTGGTTCTTCGGCTGCCACTTCAAGAACGATCCGGTGATGCCGGGTTGCCTCGGCCTCGATGCGCTGTGGCAAATGGTCGGCTTCTATCTGGGCTGGGTCGGCGGCGAAGGTCGTGGCCGTGCTCTTGGCCTCAGCGAATTGAAGTTCGGCGGCCAGGTGCTGCCCGAGGCCCGCAAGGTTGTGTACAACGTCGACATGAAGCGCGTGATGCGTTCAAAGCTGGTGCTCGGTATCGCCGACGGGTGGCTTTCGGTCGATGACCAGATTATTTATCGCGCCAAGGATCTGAAGGTTGGCCTGTTCAAGCAGGGCACGAGCCTGGGCTGAGCGCATTAGCAAGAAGACAACGATTAAGGCGAGGCTGTCATGAGGCGGGTTGTGGTCACCGGGATGGGCATCGTCTCGTCCATCGGAAACAACACCCAGGAAGTGCTTGCGAGCCTTCACGAGGCGAAGTCGGGCATTTCGCGGGCTGAAAAATATGCCGAGCTCGGCTTCCGGTCGCAGGTCGCGGGTGCGCCGACGCTCGATCCTTCGACGGTGGTCGACCGGCGTGCAATGCGTTTCCTCGGCCAGGGCGCGGCGTGGAATCACGTCGCGATGGAGCAGGCGATCCAGGACTCCGGCCTGTCGCTTGAGGAAGTCTCCAACATCCGCACCGGCATCATCATGGGCTCCGGCGGCCCGTCGGCGCGCACCATCGTCGAATCCGCCGACATCACCCGCACCAAGGGCCCGAAGCGCGTCGGTCCGTTTGCAGTGCCGAAGGCGATGTCGTCCACGGCCTCCGCGACGCTTGCGACCTGGTTCAAGATCAAGGGCGTGAACTACTCGATCTCCTCGGCCTGCGCGACCTCGAACCATTGCGTCGGCAACGCCTATGAGACGATCCAGATCGGCAAGCAGGACGTCATCTTCGCCGGCGGCTGCGAGGAGCTCGACTGGTCGCTCTCGGTGCTGTTCGACGCCATGGGCGCGATGTCCTCGAAGTACAACGACACGCCCGCCACCGCCTCGCGGCCCTACGACCTCAACCGCGACGGTTTTGTCATTGCCGGCGGCGCGGGAGTCCTCGTCCTGGAAGAGCTCGAGCATGCCAAGGCGCGCGGCGCGCGCATTTATGGCGAGGTCGTCGGCTATGGCGCGACCTCTGACGGTTACGACATGGTCGCGCCGTCGGGTGAAGGCGCCGAGCGCTGCATGCGCATGGCGATGTCGACGGTGAAGACCAAGGTCGACTATATCAACCCGCACGCGACCTCGACCCCGGCCGGCGATCCGCCGGAGATCGACGCGCTCCGTCGCGTGTTCGGCGCCGGCGAGAAATGCCCACCGATCTCGGCGACCAAGGCGCTGACCGGCCACTCGCTCGGTGCGACCGGCGTGCAGGAAGCGATCTACTCGCTGCTGATGATGAACAACGGCTTCATCTGCGAGAGCGCGCACATCCAGGAGCTCGATCCGGTGTTCGCTGACATGCCGATCGTGCGCAAGCGCATCGACAATGCCAAGATCGGCACCGTACTGTCGAACTCCTTCGGCTTCGGCGGCACCAACGCCACGCTGGTGTTCAGCCGGCTGGATGTGTGAGGCCTTGCGTACGCACTGGTAGTTTTTCGTCATGGCCGGGCTCGTCCCGGCCATCCACGTCTTTGTTACCGGTTGGAAGAACGTGGATGCCCGGGACAAGCCCGGGCATGACGGACAGCGGAGAGTAATTGCGAAATGGAAGGACTGATGAAAGGCAAGCGCGGTCTGATCATGGGCATCGCCAATGATCATTCGATCGCCTGGGGCATGGCGAAGACGCTGCATGCCCACGGTGCCGAGCTTGCCTTCACCTTCCAGGGCGAAGCCCTCGGCAAGCGCGTCAAGCCGCTGGCGGAACAGCTCGGCGTCGATCTGGTGCTGCCCTGCGACGTCGAGGACATCGCCAGCGTCGATGCGACCTTCGCTGCGCTCCGTGAAAAGTGGGGCAAGCTCGATTTCGTCATTCACGCGATCGGCTTTGCCGACAAGAACGAGCTGAAGGGTCGCTACGCCGACACCAGCCGCGAGAATTTTTCGCGCACCATGGTGATCTCCTGCTTCTCCTTCACGGAGGTGGCAAAACGCGCGGCCGAGCTCATGACCGACGGCGGCAGCATGATCACGCTGACCTTCGGCGCCTCCGAGCGTGCGATGCCGAATTACAACGTGATGGGCGTGGCCAAGGCGGCGCTGGAAGCCTCGGTGCGCTATCTTGCCTCCGATTTCGGACCGCGCGGCATCCGCGTCAACGCGATCTCCGCGGGGCCCATCCGCACGCTCGCCGGCTCCGGCATCGGCGAGGCGCGCGCGATGTTCGCCTTCATGCAAAAGCATTCGCCGCTCCGCCGCGGCGTCACGCTCGACGAGCTCGGCGGTTCGGCGCTGTATCTGCTGTCGGATCTGTCAGGCGGTGTGACCGGCGAGATCCACTATGTCGATTCCGGCTACAACATCGTCCTGATGCCGCGCCCGGACGATTTGAAGCCGGAATAGACGATGCCGTAGGGTGGGCAAAGGAGCGCAAGCGACGTGCCCACCATCTCTCAATAATTGCAGATGGTGGGCACGGCGCGCTGCGCCTTTGCCCACCCTACGAGAGTCACTTCAGCCCGCCGCGATCTTCTCCGCGCGCTGGAACGCCGGCCGCGCCATGCAGCGCGCGATATAGGCGTCGAAGGCCGGGCGCGACGGCACCATCTTGAACAGGCGCACCGCAAAGTTCAGGCCCGAGCCGACCGTGATGTCGGCGGCGGAAAATTTTTCGCCCAGAATCCACGGTCCCTCGGCAAGCGCGGCCTCCAGCACGTCGAACACCTGCGTCGCGCTGCCCCAGGCTGCGGTCGAGGCCGGGATCTCAATCTTGGTGAAGATCTGGATGATGGCGGGCTCAATGCAGCCGGGCGAGAAGAACAGCCATTGCAGATAGCGCGCGCGGCGCGAATCGGTCGCGGTGGGCGCCAGCTTCGTTTCGGGATAGCGATCGGCGATGTAGGCGCAGATCGCCGCGGCTTCGCCGAGCGCGGCGTCGCCGTCGCTGAGTGCGGGCACCTTGCCCATCGGGTTGACCTTGAGGAACTCCGGCGCCTTCTGTGCACCGGTCGAGATGTCGGTCAGCACGCGCTCATAGGGAAGGCCACTTTCTTCCATCAGCCAGAGCGTCGTGAACGAGCGCGAGCGGGGCGACCAATAGAGCTTGATCATGGCGGGATTCCCTTCTTCCACCGGTAATACTTCATCATGAACCCGTTCGACGGTTCGATCTCTTCCTTCTCGAACACAAAACCTTCGCGCTCGTACCAGCGCCAGGCCTTCTCGTTCTCGCGGACACAGCGCAGGTATATCTCGTCGGGCATTTGCGTGCGCGAGAAGGCGAGCAGTTTCCGCCCGAGCGATTGGCCCTGGTAGGCGGGCCCGACAAACAACATGTCGAGATAAAGCTTCGGCAGATGCAGCGCCAGCATCGCGGCGATGGTGCCTTCGTCGTCGGCGACGAACAGCCTCCAGCCGTTGTCGATCTCGCGCCGAATCCGCGCACGCAGGTTCGCCAGCAGGAATTCGCTGGCTTCGGCCAGACCCGTCGAGACCCAGCTCTCCATCCAGACGCGGCCGATCTCGTCATATTCGTCGGTGCGGGCGGGGCGGATGATCGGATCAGGCATCGGTGTTCTCGGCTCGATCTGCCCGCCATGCGCGGGAGGTCACTTGAATGATCCCGACTGTCTCGAGAAATTCCCGCTTCAGGCCCGTTGGCTGCGCACGACTTGCTTCGGTCGTGCCTTGCCGGCCGACAGGCATACTACCTCGGAGATTTGCAGGAGCTGGCGCGCGAGCGGACTGGTCTTGCGCCAGACCATGCCGATGGTGCGCGAGGGCTGCGGGTCGCGGAAGCGCGACAGCGAGACCGAGGCGGAGCGTGTCTCCACCGGCACGGCCATCTCCGGAATCAAGGTAACGCCGATGCCGGCGCTGACCATCTGAACCAGCGTCGACAGCGAGTTCGCATCCAGCATCTCGCGCGGCGGCGCCGATTGCATGTTGCAGAACGACAGCGCCTGGTCGCGGAAGCAGTGTCCCTCCTCGAGCAGCAGCAGCCGCATCTCGCGCATCATCTCGCGTGACGGCACCGGGGTGCCTTCGTCGGAGCCGGGGCGCACCAGCAAGAATTTCTCGTCGAACAAGGCGACCTCGGTGAGCGAGGGCTCCGACACCGGCAGCGCCACGATGGCGGTGTCGAGCCGGCCCTCCACCAGCTCCTGGATCAGCCGCGGCGTCATCGTCTCGCGCACGCGGATGTCGAGCTCCGGATGCAGGCGCGTGAGATTTTTCGTGATCTTGGGCAGCAGATAGGGCGCGATGGTCGGGATCATGCCGATGCGCAGGCGGCCGGCAAAGCGGTCCCGCGACGCCCGGGCGAAATCGCCGAGCTCATCGACCGAGCGCAAAATGTCGCGGACGCGCTGGGCGAGTTCCTCGCCGAACCGGGTCAGCGCCACTTGCCGGGCGCTGCGTTCCAGCAGCAGGCCGCCGAGCGCTTCCTCCAACTCCTTGATCTGCATCGACAAGGCCGGCTGTGAGATCGAGCAGGCCTCCGCCGCGCGGCCGAAATGACCGTGCCGCGCCAGCGCGTCGAAATACCGGAGCTGGCGCAGCGTCAGATTGATCATCAGAAAATCCTATCGCAGCGATCACTAAAGTCAACTTCACCTGATAGGAGGCGGCGCTTAGAGTGGTTCTACCTGGTCAAAGGCGCGAGTTCGACGCCACCAGAGGAGGTAATCATGGATGACACTTCGAAGTGCCCGTTTTCGGGCGGAAAACCCACGCGCGTGAACCGCGACTGGTGGCCGACCCAGCTCAGCATCGAGATGCTGCACAAGAATTCCGACTTGTCCGATCCGATGGGCAAGGACTTCGACTATGCCAAGGAATTCAAGACGCTCGACCTGAACGCGGTCATCAAGGACCTGACCGCCTTGATGACGGATTCGCAGGAGTGGTGGCCCGCAGACTTCGGTCACTATGGTGGCCTCATGATCCGCATGGCCTGGCACAGCGCGGGCACCTATCGCACCACCGACGGCCGCGGCGGCGCCGGCGCCGGTCAGCAGCGTTTCGCGCCGCTGAACAGCTGGCCTGACAACGCCAACCTCGACAAGGCGCGCCGTCTGCTCTGGCCGATCAAGCAGAAATACGGCCGCAAGATCTCCTGGGCCGATCTGATGGTGCTCGCCGGCAACGTCGCGCTGGAGTCGATGGGCTTCAAGACGTTTGGCTTTGCCGGTGGCCGCGCCGACGTGTGGGAGCCGGAAGAGCTGTATTGGGGTCCGGAAGGCACCTGGCTCGGCGATGAGCGCTACAGCGGCGAACGCCAGCTCGCCGAGCCGCTCGGCGCCGTGCAGATGGGCCTCATCTACGTCAACCCGGAGGGTCCGAACGGCAAGCCGGATCCGGTCGCCGCGGCCAAGGACATCCGCGAGACCTTCTTCCGCATGGCCATGAACGACGAGGAAACCGTCGCGCTGATCGCCGGCGGCCACTCCTTCGGCAAGACCCACGGCGCCGGCGATCCGTCGCTGGTCGGACCGGAGCCGGAAGCGGGCGCGCTGGAAGACCAGGGCCTCGGCTGGAAGAGCAAGCATGCGTCGGGCCTCGCCGGTGATTCCATCACCAGCGGTCTCGAAGTGACCTGGACCGCGACGCCGACCAAGTGGAGCAACAACTTCTTCGAGAACCTGTTCAAGTACGAATGGGAGCTGACGAAGAGCCCGGGCGGTGCGAACCAGTGGACGGCCAAGGGCGCCGACGCCATCATTCCGGATGCCTTCGACAAGTCGAAGAAGCATCGGCCGACCATGCTGACCACCGACCTCTCGCTGCGCATGGATCCGGCCTACGAGAAGATCTCGCGTCGCTTCCTGGAGAACCCGGATCAGTTCGCGGACGCCTTCGCCCGCGCCTGGTTCAAGCTCACCCATCGCGACATGGGCCCGATCCAGCGCTATCTCGGCCCGCTGGTGCCGAAGGAGACGCTGATCTGGCAGGATCCGATTCCGAAGGTCGACCACGAGCTGGTCAGCGACCAGGACATCGCGGCGCTGAAGAGCAAGATCCTGGCTTCGGGCCTCTCGGTCTCCGAGCTGGTCTCGACCGCCTGGGCGTCGGCCTCGACGTTCCGCGGCTCGGACAAGCGCGGCGGCGCCAATGGTGCGCGCATCCGTCTTGCCCCGCAGAAGGATTGGGAGGTCAACCAGCCGGCCCAGCTCTCCAAGGTGCTCGGCAAGCTCGAAGCGATCCAGAAGGAGTTCAGCACCGGTGCGAAGAAGGTCTCGCTCGCAGACCTGATCGTCCTCGGCGGCACCGCCGCGGTCGAGAAGGCCGCGAAGGATGCCGGCGTCGACGTCAAGGTCGGCTTCACGCCGGGCCGCATGGATGCTTCGCAGGAGCAGACCGATACGGAGTCTTTCGCTCCGCTCGAGCCGCGGGCCGATGGCTTCCGCAACTATATCGGCAAGAAGCAGCAGTTCCTGCAGCAGGAAGAGGCGCTCATTGATCGCGCGCAGCTTCTGAAGCTGACCGGACCCGAGCTGACCGTGCTGGTCGGCGGCCTGCGCGTGCTCGGCGCCAACGCGAACGGGTCGAAGCACGGTGTCCTCACCTCGAAGGTGGGCACGCTGAGCAACGACTTCTTCGTCAACCTGCTCGACATGAGCGCGCAGTGGACCCCGGCGGCCGACGGCAGCTACGAGGCCCGCGATCGCAAGACCAACGCGGTGAACTGGACCGGCACCCGTGCCGATCTCATCTTCGGCGCGCACTCGCAGCTCCGCGCCTTCGCCGAGGTCTATGCGACCTCGGATTCGAAAGAGAAGTTCGTCAAGGACTTCGCCAAGGCCTGGACCAAGGTGATGAACCTCGACCGCTTCGACATCGCGGCGTGAGTTACTGCACCTCTCCCGCTTGCGGGAGAGGTGCACAGCGCTTCCGACACAAACAAAAAGGGCGGCCTCTCGGCCGCCCTTCGTGTTTCTGATGCAGCAGCGAGGCTTACTCGCCGGCGGCTTCGCGCGGGGCCTTCTCGCCCTCGGCGGCCTTGTCCTTGGCCTCGAGGTCCTCGCCGGTGGTCTGGTCGACCACCTTCATCGACAGGCGGGTCTTGCCGCGATCGTCGAAGCCGAGCAGCTTGACCTTGACCTTGTCGCCTTCCTTGACGACGTCGGAGGTCTTCTGCACGCGCGCCGAAGCGAGCTGGCTGATGTGGACGAGACCGTCCTTGGAGCCGAAGAAGTTCACGAAGGCGCCGAACTCCATCACCTTAACGACGGTGCCGTCATAGATCTGGCCGACTTCCGGCTCGGACGCGATCGACTTGATCCACTTGATCGCAGCCTTCATCGCCTCGCCGTCGCTGGAGGCGACCTTCACGGTGCCGTCGTCCTCGATGTTGACCTTGGCGCCGGTCTTCTCGACGATCTCGCGGATCACCTTGCCGCCGGTGCCGATCACTTCGCGGATCTTGTCGGTCGGGATCTTGAAGGTCTCGATGCGCGGCGCGTATTCGCCGAGCTCGGCGCGCGCAGCGGTCAGGGCCTTGGCCATCTCGCCGAGGATGTGGATGCGGCCTTCCTTGGCCTGGCCAAGGGCGACACGCATGATCTCCTCGGTGATGCCCTCGATCTTGATGTCCATCTGGAGCGAGGTGATGCCCTGCTCGGTGCCGGCGACCTTGAAGTCCATGTCGCCGAGATGGTCCTCGTCACCGAGGATGTCCGAGAGAACCGCAAAGCGCTTGTCTTCGAGGATCAGGCCCATCGCGATGCCCGCGGTCGGCCGCTTCAAGGGCACGCCGGCGTCCATCAGCGCGAGCGAGGCGCCGCAGACCGAAGCCATCGACGAGGAGCCGTTGGACTCGGTGATCTCCGACACCACGCGCGTGGTGTAGGGGAATTCGTGGTGCGGCGGCAGCACCGGATGGATCGCGCGCCAGGCCAGCTTGCCGTGGCCGATCTCGCGGCGCTTGGTGCCGCCGAGGCGGCCGGTCTCACCGACCGAGTAGGGCGGGAAGTTGTAGTGCAGCAGGAACGTTTCCTTGTACGTCCCCGACAGCGCGTCGATGTACTGCTCGTCCTCGCCGGTGCCGAGCGTGGTCACGACCATCGCCTGGGTCTCGCCGCGGGTGAACAGCGCCGAGCCGTGGGCGCGGGGCAGCACGCCGACTTCGGCGACGATGTTGCGCACGGTCTTGGAATCGCGGCCGTCGATGCGCTTGCCGGTGTCGAGGATGTTCCAGCGGACGATCTTGGCTTCCAGCTCCTTGAACACGCCGGCGACGCGGAGCTTGTCGTATTTCGGCTCCTGTCCTTCCGGGAAGTAGTGGGCCATCACCTTTTCCTTGGCGACGCCGACCGCGGCATAGCGATCCTGCTTCACCGGGATCGCGTAGGCGGCGCGCAGCTCCTGCTCGATCAGGCCGAGCATTTCCTTCTCGAGCGCCGAATTGTCGATGACGGTGACTTCGCGCGGCTCCTTGGCGGCCTTCTCGGCGAGATCGATGATCGCGTTGATCACCGGCTGGAAGTGGCGGTGACCGAACATCACGGCGCCGAGCATGATGTCTTCGTTCAGCTCCTTGGCTTCCGATTCCACCATCAGCACGGCGTCGGCGGTGCCGGCGACGACGAGGTCGAGCTGGGTGTCGACCATCTCGTCGAGCGTCGGGTTGAGGATGAATTCGTCATTGGCAAAGCCGACGCGCGCTGCGCCGATCGGGCCCTTGAAGGGTGCGCCGGACAGGGTCAGCGCGGCGGAGGCCGCAACCAGCGCGACGATATCGGGGTCGTTTTCCATGTCGTGCGAGAGCACGGTGACGATCACTTGGGTCTCGTTGCGCCAACCGTCGACGAACAGCGGACGGATCGGACGGTCGATCAGGCGGGAGACCAGCGTCTCCTTCTCGGTCGGACGGCCCTCGCGCTTGAAATAGCCGCCGGGAATGCGGCCCGCGGCGTAGGTCTTCTCCTGGTAGTCGACGGTCAGCGGCAGGAAGTCGACGCCCTCGCGCGGCGCCTTCGCCGCGACGACGGTGGCGAGCACCACGGTCTCGCCATAGGTGGCGACGACGGCGCCGTCGGCCTGGCGCGCGATCTTGCCGGTTTCCAGCTTGAGAGGGCGTCCGCCCCAGTCGATCTCGACTGAATGCTTATTGAACATAGAGGTCTTCTTTCATGGGTTCTCGAAAGAAGGGACGGCTCGAAAAACAAAAACCATGCGCAAGATTGCGGGACGCTGATCGAAGCGGGCGATCAGCGTCCTGCGATCCTGCCATGGTTTTTGGATGTCGGATGGCGTCCATCCTTTCGGGTCATACGGGCGCCTTGCCCGTTGTGCCCAGCCGCCGGATTGCTGCTGGACTGTCAGTCGGCACGAACGCGAACACCGAACCGCGGTCTTCGCCGATCATGCCTCGGATGCGAATCGTTGCATCCGACGCGCACGCAGCCTCGATCAAAAACCTTTAAATAAGCGCTTTCGTTCGAAACCACGCGCGAAAACGCGCGCCAGTGGCGCGCGCAGGGACACTTAACGACGAATGTTGTGCTTCTCGAGCAGCGCCTTGTACCGCGCCTCGTCCCTCTTCTTGAGGTAGTCGAGGAGCGAGCGGCGGGTCGAGACCAGCTTCAAGAGGCCGCGACGCGAATGGTTGTCCTTCACGTGGGTCTTGAAATGGTTGGTCAGGTTGTTGATGCGTTCCGACAGGATCGCGACCTGAACCTCGGGCGAGCCGGTGTCGCCGGCCTTGGTGGCATTCGTCTTGATGACTTCCGCTTTGCGTTCGGCGGCAATCGACATCGTCAATTTCTCTCGTTGCGACCGGGGCTGGCAGTCAGGCCGGTCAGGTTGAACACACGCTTGGGGATGATTTCGCCATTGCCGACTTCAGCAAGCGCCAAAAGACGGCCTGCCACCGTGACATAGACTGTGCCGCTACAAGTGGGCGCATCCCGTCCGCGCAACAAAACGGCTTGGCCCCGATGGAGCCTTGCCGCATCAGCCCGAGTGACGGCCAGTGCCGGGATGTCGTCCAGCGCGGTCTCAACGGGCATGAGCGCGTCGGCGAGGCTGCCCTCGCCGGACGCGGCTCTATCGCACAAAGCCTCCAACTGATCCAGCGGAATCATGTCGTTTTCGTCAAATGGGCCGACCAGGGTCCGCCGCAGCGCGCAGATATGGCCGAAAGTACCGAGAATCCGGCCCATATCGCGGGCCAGCGCCCGGACATAGGTGCCCTTGCCGCACTCGGCCTCGAACACGGCCCGGTCGTTATCCGGTTGATCCACAAGGGTTAAATGGTGAATCTCGACCGGACGGGGGGCCAGTTCCACGACCTCGCCGTCGCGGGCGAGGTCATAGGCCCGCTCGCCCTGGACCTTGATCGCGGAATAGCGCGGCGGGATCTGCTCGATCACCCCGGTGAAGCGGGGCAGCAGCGCCAGGATCGCCTCCCGGGTCGGGCGCTGGTCGGAGGTCGCGGTGACGCGTCCCTCGATGTCGTCGGTATCGCGCTCCTCGCCCCAGCACACGGTGAACTGGTAGCGCTTGCGGCCGTCCATGACGAAGGGGACGGTCTTGGTGGCTTCTCCAAGTGCAATGGGCAGGCCGCCCGAGGCGAGCGGGTCGAGCGTGCCGGCGTGTCCGGCGCGCTTGGCGTTGAACAGGCGCTTGAGCACCGCAACGGCCTGCGTCGAGGTCATGCCGATCGGCTTGTCGAGCACCACCCAGCCGTGGACGTCGCGGCGGTCGCGGCGAGGCTGGTTGCCCTTCTGCTGCCTGGCGCGCGGGTCGTTGTTGACGCGGCGCGGCTCCTGATGCGGCTGGGAATTGCCGCCGAGATCCGCAAAATTATTTTTCGTCACGTCGCGCTGATCGGCATCGTTGCCGCCGATCGTGCCGTGTACGGGGTCCATCGTCATTGCTCTTCTTCCCGATCCGAATCCGGATCCTGTTCCAGGTCCTTCTGCACCGCAGGTGTTCGCAAAAGCTTCTCGATCCGTTCCGCTTCGTCGAATCGCTCGTCGACGCGGAAACGAATGTCAGGTGCAAATTTCAGGTTAATGCGCCGCGCGACTTCGCCGCGCAGGAATTTCTTGTTGCGCTCGAGCGCAGCGATCACGATCTCGGTGTCGCGGCCACCGAGCGGCATCACATAGACTGTCGCGAGCTTCAGGTCTGGCGACATCCGTACCTCCGGCACGGTGATGATGTGACCTTCGAGGTCCGCATCATGCACATTGCCTTGCGCCAGAATCTCGGCCATCGCATGGCGAACCTGCTCGCCGACGCGCAACTGCCGTTGCGAGCCGCCGGGCGCGGAACTCTTCTTCTGGTGGTGGCGCGGCATCGTCGAAAATCACCTCGTCGTGCCCGTGTTTGGGACACGAGCATTGTCATTTGTCCTGTTGAAACGAATAAGGTGTGGATGGCCGGAAAAAATCCGGCCATCGCACTCCCGCAATTTCAGCTCAAAAAGATCCGGGCGCTTCGGTAAGATTTGGACTTACAGGGAGCGCTGGATCGTCTCCACGCGATAACACTCGATCACGTCGCCGGCACGCATGTCGTGATAGTTCTCGAAGGCCATGCCGCATTCCTGACCGGACTGGACCTCCTTCACTTCGTCCTTGAAGCGCTTCAGCGTCGACAGCTTGCCTTCGTGCACGACGACGTTGTCGCGGATCAGGCGCACGTTGGCGCCGCGTTCCACGGTGCCGTCGGTGACGCGGCAGCCGGCAACCTTGCCGACCTTGGAGATGTTGAAGATCTCGAGGATCTCGGCATTGCCCAGCATGGTTTCGCGCAAGGTCGGCGCGAGCAGACCGCTCATCGCCTTCTTCACGTCGTCCACGAGGTCGTAGATGATGTTGTAGTAGCGGATCTCGATGCCGTTGCGCTTGGCGGCCGCAGCGGCCTCCTTGTTGGCACGAACCGAGAAGCCGATGATCGCGGCGTTGAAGCCTTCCGCGAGCGTCACGTCGGATTCCGAGATGCCGCCGACGCCGGCATGCAGGATGCGGGCTGCGACTTCGTCGGTGCCGAGCTTCTCCAGCGAGCCGAGGATCGCTTCCAGCGAGCCCTGCACGTCGGCCTTGACGATCAGCGGGAACTCCTTGCGGCCCGCCGTCTTCAGCTGCGACATCATCTGCTCGAGCGAGCCGCGCATGCCGGAGATCGAGGCCGCCGCGTTCTCGCGCTTCTGGTGCGCGCGGTAGCTGGTGACCTGGCGGGCGCGAGCTTCGTTCTCGACCACGGCGAGACGATCGCCGGCTTCCGGCGGACCGTTGAATCCGAGCACTTCGACCGGCACCGAGGGGCCGGCTTCCTGCACCGTCTCGCCCTGATCCGAGATCAGCGCGCGGACGCGGCCCATCTCGGCGCCGGCGACGATGATGTCGCCGACACGGAGCGTGCCGCGCTGGACCAGCACGGTTGCGACCGGACCACGGCCGCGATCGAGCTTGGCTTCGATCACGGTGCCTTCGGCCGGACGCTCCGAATTGGTCTTGAGGTCGAGGATTTCGGCCTGGAGCGCGATCATCTCGAGCAGCTTGTCGAGATTGGTCTTGTTCTTGGCGGACACCTCGACGTCGACGACGTCGCCGCCGAAGGATTCCACCTGCACCTCGTGCTGGAGCAGCTCGGTGCGCACGCGCTCGGGCTTGGCATCGGGCTTGTCGATCTTGTTGATGGCAACAATGATCGGCACGCCTGCCGCCTTGGCGTGGTTGATGGCTTCCACCGTTTGCGGCATCACGCCGTCGTCGGCCGCAACCACCAGCACGACGATGTCGGTGACCTTGGCGCCGCGGGCGCGCATCGCGGTGAACGCGGCGTGGCCGGGCGTGTCGATGAAGGTGATCTTCTTGCCGGTCTCGGGCGAGGACACCTGATAGGCGCCGATATGCTGGGTGATGCCGCCGGCTTCGCCGGAGACCACGTTGGCATGACGGAGCGCGTCGAGCAGCGAGGTCTTGCCGTGGTCGACGTGGCCCATCACGGTCACGACAGGCGACCGCGTCTCGGTGTCGGTGGAATCGTCGACCTGGTCGAACAGGCCCTCTTCGACGTCGGAGGCGGCAACGCGCTTGACGGTGTGGCCGAGCTCTTCGGCGATCAGCTGCGCGGTATCGGCATCGATCACGTCGGTGATCTTGTGCATCGCGCCCTGCTTCATCAGCATGCGGATGACATCGACCGCGCGTTCGGACATGCGGTTGGCGAGTTCCTGGATGGTGATCGCTTCCGGGATCGTCACCTCGCGGATGAGCTTTTCCTTCGGCTCGTTCGAGGCGTGACCCTTCAGGCGCTGGGTACGGCGGCGGAACGAGGCGATCGAACGCTCGCGCACCTCGTCGGCATTGAGCGCGGTGACGACGGTGAGGCGGCCGCGCTCTTTCTGCGGGCCGGGCTTGTGGGTGGTCTTGGGAGCCGCCGCAGGACGCGCAGCGCCGCCAGGACCGCGACGGATCTGGCGCGGACCATCATCCTCATCCGGGCCGGCCGCAACGGCGGGGGCGCGACCCAACGGGCCGCCGGCCGGCCTTGCTGTGGTCGTTCCGGGGCGCGCGGTCGTTGTTCCCGGGCGTGCCGTGGTCGTGGTGGTCGCCGGCCGGGCCGTGGGCGCGCCGGGCCGGGGCGCAGAAGCGGCCGGGGCGGCCGCAGCGGGGCGCGGAGCAGATTGCGGCTGCTCGCCTTCGCCAAAACGCTTCTTGGCCTCGGTCTCGGCCTTGCGCTTGGCCTCGTCCTCGTGACGGTGGCGCTCTTCCTCGGCCTTGCGACGGGATTCGGCAGCCTCGCGCTCGGCGCGTTCGGCGGCCTCGCGGACAGCACGGCGCTGGGCCTCTTCCTCGGCCTGGCGGCGTTCCTCGACTTCGCGCACCTTGGCATCGGCCAGCGCGCTGGCGCGGGCCGAGCGTTCGTCCTCGGTCAGCGTGCGCAGCACCACGCCGGAGCCGGCGTTGCGCGGCGGCGCCGGGCGTACAGGTGCGGGCGCGGGCGCAGCAGGCGCGGGCTTCGGCGCCTCGGCAGTCTGCGGCTCAGGGGTGCCGTCGATGCGGCGCTTGCCGCGCTTCTCGACCACGACCTGCTTGCTGCGGCCATGGCTGAAGCTCTGGCGCACAGTGCCCGTTTCGACGCGCGGCTTGAGCGATAGCGTCTTGCTCGGAACGCTCAGCTTCTTGTCGCCAGGGGTCTTGGTATCAACCATTCAGCAGTCCTAATCCTGATCTTGTTAGTGTTGTGCGTTCCCGCACAGTCCCATCGGGTCGTCGTTGTCTCTCAGAAATCCTGGCCGGGCTTTTCGGCAGTCTTGTCAGCGTCCGCCATCCGGTATCGGACCAGCATCTGGCTACGCGACAGGAATGACTTGCTCGCCGGGCCCGCGAGCAGGGCAGCATGTATCACATTTGACCGGGTTAGTGCCAAATCCAATTCTACCGATTTCAGTGCGGTGACGACGGGAATCTGCGGCTTGGCGCCGCGATTCCCGTCATTTTGACGCGCCAGCATGTCCAATTTGCGGATTCCGTCCGCGGCCCCGTCGCTGGCGTGGATCAGGACCTCGACCGTGCCTTCCCGAAGCGCGCTTTCGACCTTGCCGAAGCCGGCCACGACCTGGCCCGCCTTGGCGGCGATCCCAAGGGCTTCCGTCACGCTCCGAACCAGAAGCGCCTCGATATCGGCGGAAAGCGTCTGAGGGGTGCGCAGCTCGCGCTTGAAGGCTTTGCTAAATTGGTGACGCCGGACGGCTTCCGCAACCGCCTCGCGCGAGGCGGTGATCCACATGCCGCGCCCGGGCAGCTTGCGCTTGAGATCGGGAACTATCTGCCCGTCAGGCGATATGACGAAGCGGATCAGCTCGTCGATCGGCCGGACCTCGCGACTGACCGCGCACGTGCGCATGGTCGCGGACCTTTCGGTCCGCGGTCCATGGTCAAGTTCGTGAGCAGTGTCTGCGAGCATCCGGGCGACATTCTCCTTCGTCCTTAAGCCGGCTGATCTTCGGTCGCCTCGGCCTCTTCAGCGGGCTTGGCGAGATCGGCCTCGGTGATCCAGCCGGCCTTGACGCGGGCCTGCATGATCATGGCTTCCGCTTCGTCGCGGGAGATGCCGAGGCCGTCGAGCGCGCCGGCGAACTTGGTCTGCTCGCCGCCTTCCTTGCGCTCGGTCCAGCCGACCAGATCGTCGGTGGCGCAGCCGGCGAGGTCGTCGACCGTCTTGATGTCGTTCTCGCCGAACTTCACCAGCATCTTCGAGGTCACGCCGGGGACGTCCTTGACAGCGTCCTCGACACCCAGCTCCTTGCGGCGGGCTTCGATCTCGGCTTCCTGCTGCTCGAGATATTCGCGGGCACGGCTCTGGAGCTCCTGCGCGGTCTCCTCGTCGAAGCCTTCGATGCTGGCGAGTTCCTTGAGGTCCACCATCGCGAGTTCCTCAACCGAGGTGAAGCCTTCGGACGCCAGGAGCTGGCCGACCACTTCGTCGACGTTGAGCGATTCCATGAAGACGCGGGTGGAGTTCTCGAAGTCGGCCTGACGGCGCTCCGATTCCTCCTGCTCGGTCAGGATGTCGATGTCCCAACCGGTGAGCTGCGAGGCCAGACGCACGTTCTGGCCGCGGCGGCCGATCGCCAGCGAGAGCTGGTTGTTGGTGTCGGGCACCACGACCTCGATGCGCTCGCGGTCTTCGTCGATGACGACCTTGGAGACTTCGGCCGGCGCCAGCGCATTGACCACGAAGGTCGCGATGTCGGGCGACCACGGGATGATGTCGATCTTCTCGCCCTGCAATTCGTTCACCACCGCCTGCACGCGCGAGCCGCGCATACCGACGCAGGCGCCGACCGGGTCGACCGAGGAATCGCGGGAAATCACGCCGATTTTCGCGCGCGAGCCCGGATCGCGGGCGACCGCCTTGATCTCGACGATGCCGTCGTAGATCTCAGGCACTTCCTGCGCGAACAGCTTCGCCATGAACTGCGGATGGGTGCGGGAGAGGAAGATCTGCGGGCCGCGCGTCTCGCGGCGGACGTCGAAGATATAGGCACGGACGCGGTCGCCGTTGCGGAAGACTTCGCGCGGCAGCATCTCGTCGCGGCGGATGATGGCTTCGCCACGGCCGAGATCGACGATCACGCTGCCATATTCGACGCGCTTGACGACGCCGTTGACGATGTCGCCGATGCGGTCCTTGAATTCCTGATACTGACGGTCGCGCTCGGCCTCGCGCACCTTCTGCACGATCACCTGCTTGGCCGACTGCGCGGCGATGCGGCCGTATTCCAGCGGCGGCAGGGTGTCGGCGATGGTGTCGCCGACCTGAGCGCCCGGATTGGCGCGCTGCGCATCGATCAGCGAGATCTGGTTGGAGTGGTTCTCGACCTTGTCGACTACCAGCATGTGGCGCGACAGCCGCAGCTCGCCCTTCTTCGGGTCGATCTCGGCATGAACGTCAGTCTCGCTGCCGTAACGGGCGCGCGCGGCCTTGGCGATGGCGTCCTCCATCGCTGCGATGACGATGCCGCGGTCGATCGATTTCTCGCGCGCAACGGCGTCGGCGATCTGGAGCAATTCAAGTCGATTGGCGCTGACTGCCATGGCTAGTCTCCTTCGTCAGGCTCGATCTCGCCACGCCGCGCCCGTTCGGCGGCCAGGCGATGCTTCTTGGTATTGGTCGGGGCCGGTTTCTTCTTCGGCTTGGTGTTCTTGGTGGTTTTTTCGCTGATCTTGGCGTGCGGTGCTTGCGGCGGTTCCAGGCCGAGATCCCGGCGCATCTGCCGCTCCTCGGCCTTGCCGCGGCGCATGGATTCGGCGATCAGCTCGTCGGTCAGCACCAGCCGTGCCTCGCCGATGTCTTCCATCGTCAGGAGCACGTCGGGATTATCGCCCGCCTTGACGTCATCGCGATGCAGATGCACGCGGTCGCCTTCCACAGCCCCGATCATGCCACGGAACCGCTTCCGCCCCTCATGGGCAACCGCCATCTCGATCTTGACGAGATGCCCGGAATAGCGCTCGAAATCGGAACGGCGCACAAGCGGACGATCGATCCCCGGCGATGAGATTTCCAGCCGGTAGGCGCGGTCGATGGGATCGGCGACGTCGAGCACGGGCGACAGCGCCCGCGAGATCGCCTCGCAATCCTCGAGCTGCATCGAGCCATCCGGCCGCTCGGCCATGATCTGCACGGTGCAGCCGGCCTCGCCAGAGATGCGGATCCGCACCAGGCGGTAACCCATGCCTTCCAGCACAGGCGTTGCGACCGCAGATACCCGTGCCGCCACGCCCGGCTCGACCACGAGCCTCGGCTCGGCCAGCAACTCGGCATCGGTGGAACCAGTGGTCGGTTCGGTCATCGCAGGGATCAAGGCGCTCGTTGATTAACGCTTGGGTTAAGGCTTGGTTAACAAAGCCCGCTTTGGAACTTTCCCGACAGCGCGTCGGGCCGCATCTTCCGCCGAGCCGCGCTCAGGTAATAAAAAAGAGCGGGTCCTTTCGGGCCCACTCTCACTACGCGGATCGTATGAGAAGATGAATTGGCGCTGATATAGCCCTTTCCGTCCTCCCGGACAAGGCCCATCGCGGGGGCGAGGAGGCTTTTTGGGCCCGATTCGCGGTCCCCAGCGGCAACGCTTCTTTCATCAAGCAGGCCTAAATTCCCTGATTGTGGGGCGGCTTGGACCAAGGGCGCACCCGCGGCGTGCCCTGTACGAGTTTGCGTTTTCATGACCGTTGCCACGTCGCTCATTCCCGGACTGGACGATATCGTCAAACGCGGCGACCCCAGGCGTCGTGGCGAGATCGCGCGCGCCATCTCCGACCTGTTCTTCCAGGATCCCGAAAGGCTCCGTCCCGAGCTGATCGATCTCTTCGACAATCTCCTGACCGATCTCGTCCCCCATGCCGAGCTCGCCTCGCGGATCGATCTCGCCGAGCGCTTCTCGCGCCTGAACAATGCGCCTCCGCATCTGGTCAACCAGCTCGCGCACGAAAACGACATCATGGTGGCGGGCCCCGTGCTGCGCCGCTCGCCCGTGCTCGACGACGCCGCTCTGGTCGAGATCGCGCGGCTGAAGGGCCAGGGCCATCTGCTGGCGATGACCGAGCGTCCCGTTCTGTCTTCTGTCATCACCGACGTGCTGGTCGAGCGCGGCGATCGCGACGTGGTGCGTCGCGCCGCGGGCAATGCCGGCGCCGTGTTCTCGCCCGGCAGCTATTCCGAGCTGATCAAGCGCGCGGCGCAGGACGGCGTGCTCACGCTGAAGATTGGTCAGCGCAGCGATCTCTCGGGTGAGAATCTGAAGGAGCTGCTCGACGGCACGCTCGACGTCATCCGCCGACGTCTCTCCACCGTGGTCAATCCCGTGCGTCAGGTCGAGATCAAGCGAGCCATGGCGGCGATCGAGGAGGCCGCGCTGCCGCCGGGGCCGCGCCGCGATTACTCGGGCGCGCAGCGCACCGTGCTCGCACTGCACCGCGAGGGTCATCTCGGCGAGAGCGCGCTGCTCGGCTTCGCCAAGGCGCACAAATACGAGGAATCGATCGCTTCGCTGTCGGCGATGTCCGGCGTCCGCCTCTCGATCCTCGACCGCCTGATCGCGGGCGACCGTTACGATCCGATCCTGGTGCTGGGCCGCATGCTGAATCTCGGCTGGCCCACGGTGCGCGCGCTGGTGCTGATGTGGTACGGGCTGCATCGCACGCCGGCCGATGCCGACATCGAGCAGGCTCGCGTGAACTTCACGCGCCTGATGCCCGCGACGGCCGAACGCGTCGTCAATTTCTGGCGCAACCGGCAAGCGATCTGAGTTTTCTTTGCTGGTCGTTCCGGGTTCGATGCTGCGCATCGCCCCGGAACGACAATCATTTCCGCCTGAACCGCAAGTACGCCGCCTTGCGGCCCTCACGCGCGGCCTTCCGGCCGTAGCGCGTCATGGTGTAGCCGGCCCATGGCTGGCGGAAATCGTCGGCGCGTTCGGCAAGCCAGACGAAATCGGAAGAGCGCGCCAGATGCGACAGCGTCCAGGCGCAATAATCGTCGATGTCGCAGACGAAGCGGAATTCGCCGCCGCTCTTCAGCACGCGCGCCATCGCGGCGATCGTCCTGTCCTGGACGAAGCGCCGCTTCCAGTGCCGCCGCTTCGGCCAGGGATCGGGGTGGATCAGGTCGATCCGCGACAGCGACGCCGGCGGCAGCCACGCCACGAGCTCGGCGGCATCGCCGGCGAACAGGCGGATGTTGGAAATATTGGCAGCCTCGATCTGCGCGAGGATTTTTGCCATGCCGTTGACATAGGGCTCGCAGCCGATGAAGCCGGTCGTCGTGAACTGCTGCGCTTCCGCCGCAAGATGCTCGCCGCCGCCGAAGCCGATCTCGAGCCGCACATCGTCTGCTGCGGGATCGAAGATCTCCGCGGCATTCGCCGGCGCCTCACTCTCAATGTCGAGCGCGAGATGCGGCAGCAGCTGATCGATCAGCTCGGCCTGGTGCTGCCGCATCTTGTGGCCCTTGCGGCGCCCGAAGAAGGCGCGCTCGCTGTCGTCGCGATCGGGATCTGATTTGCGCTCGATCATCGCAGCGTCTGATACAGGCGATGCAGCAGCCGCGCGCGCGGCGCGAGCGAGGAGACGTAGAGCTGCTCATAATGAGTATGCGCGCCCTTGCCGTCGACGCCGAGGCCGTCGAGCGTTGCGGTGTGCGCGGCAGTGAAATTGCCGTCCGAGCCGCCGCCGGTGTGGGTGTCGATCAGCTCGAAGCCGATTTCGGTGGCGAGCGTCTTGGCATGCTCGTACAGCGAGGCGCCGGCATTGCTCTTCTCGTAAGGCGGACGATTGAGTTCGCCTGTGACCGTGACGGTGACGCCTTCAGTCTTCGAGGTCAGTCCGAGAATCTTGCCGACGAATTCTTCTGCATCGGCAAAGCTCGGCACGCGCAGATCGACCTCGGCATAGGCCTCCTCCGGCGTGACGTTGGGGCGAGTGCCGCCGCGCGCCACGCCGACATTCACGGTGACGCCGCGATTCAGATCGTTCATGCCTTCGAGCGCCAGGATCACGTTGGCGAGCTCGCGGACGGCGCTGCGGCCGTCCTGGGGCCGCGTGCCGGCGTGCGCAGGCACGCCCTTGATAAACACGCGGAAGCGTCCGACGCCTTTGCGCCCGGTGACGATCTTGCCGCCCTCGCGCGCTGGCTCGGTCACCAGCACGTATTTCGCCTTGCGTCCCTCCTTCTCAATCAGCGCACGCGATGTGGGGCTGCCGATCTCCTCGTCGGAGGTGAAGACATGGGTGATGCCGAGCGGCGAGCGATTGCCATCGGCGCAAAGCGCGCGAAGGGCGTGATGGGCGATGTAGGCGCCGCCCTTCATGTCGTAGATGCCGGGACCGAACGCGCTGTCGCCTTCGACCTTGAACGGCAGGCGCTCGATGAAGCCCATGGGGTGAACGGTGTCGAGATGACTGAGGACCAGGATGCCCGGCTGGTCCTGTCCCCACGTCGAACGCGCGATGAGATGATCGCCGCAGCCATCGATGCCGGCGACGCGTTCGAGCGTGACAGGCAGATCGCGATGTTGCTCCGCGACCAGCGACATCAGTCTGTTGACCTGTTCGGGTGTGTCCGTCGGTGTCTCGATCTCCACCCAGCGGCGGATGCCATCGAGAATAGTTTGGGTATCGAACCAATTGGCGCTGGTCATGAACGCATCTGTGCCTTCGAACTGCATCATCGGAAAGGGCGCGCAACAAAACGCGGCCGCAAATGACGACATAGGCCAGATTTCGCGCAGTCTCAAATCGGATCGAGGCGGCGCCTCAGCGCTTGTCGGGGCCTTCGCGCGCGGCGATCTGCTCGACGAGATCGACGATCGAGCGACGCATCTTCGAATCAGTGATTCGGGTGAACGCCTTGGTCAGCGCGAGACCTTCGGAGGTCGCGAGGAAGTCGGAGACGTAAGAGGGCGAGGCGCCTTCGCTGAAGCCATCCGGCCCCGGCACGCCGCTCGGTCCGCCCTCGAACAGGAACGATACCGGCACCTGGAGAATCTCGGCGATCTGCTGGATGCGGCTCGCGCCGACGCGGTTGGTGCCCTTCTCGTACTTCTGAATCTGCTGGAAAGTCAGGCCCAAAGCTTCACCGAGCTTTTCCTGGCTCATGCCCAACATGATGCGGCGCATACGCACGCGACTGCCGACATATTTGTCAACAGGGTTGGGCGCTTTCGACATTTCCTCAGCCTCCAAACACCACCCTCAGCGCAATCAGCAAGTTGCCTCAGGTGCCAGCATCGTCAAAATCAAACCCTGTTATTGGGTCACATTGCGGAGAAATTTAGCAATGCACAGCTGTCTTTCGCAGCCCGTGCAGAATGGGGAACCCGCGTGCAGTCTGTCAACCGTGGGACTACGGTTGTCAAAGGATTCCGGCCCGGCCGGCGGCAACGGTGCGATCAGGGGTGCCGCTTCGCAACACGGCGGCGGAGCGCCAGAAATACCGCCAGCGCGACGAGCATCGCTGCCGGCGCATCGCCGACGCGCGCATAAACGGTCGGCGGGATCGCGGCGGGCAGGCTTGCATCCAAAATGCCTTCGATGCCGAGACCGAGGCTGGCAATCGTTCGTCCGACCGGATCGATCACCGCGGAGACGCCGGTATTGGCGGAGCGCACCAGCGGCAATCCGAGCTCGATCGCGCGCATGCGCGCTTGCTCGAGATGCTGATAAGGGCCGGTCGAGATGCCGAACCAGCCGTCATTGGTGAGATTCACGATCCAGCCTGGACGCTCGTTGCGTCCGGCAACTTCACCGGGAAAGATGGCCTCGTAGCAGATCAGAGGCAGCGCGCTCGGCGCGCCCGGTACCGAAAGGGCATGTCGCACGGTTCCGGGAATGAAGCCGCCGCGCACGCGCGTGAGTTGCTCGAAGCCGAGCTTCTCCATCAAATTCTGATAGGGCAGGAATTCGCCGAACGGCACGAGGTGCAGTTTGTCGTAGACCGAGAGCACGCTGCCGTCGTGATCGATCACATAGATCGAATTGTAGGCGCGTGTGATCGGCACGCCGCGCGGCAAATCGGGCGCGCGCACCGAACCCGTGATCAGCGTCGTGCCCTTCGGCAGCAGCTCGGCGATCTGCGCCATCGCGTCCGCTTCGCGGGTCAGGAAGAACGGAAAGGCGGATTCCGGCCAGATCAGGATGGTGGCATCGCGCACGCCGGTCGATTGCGGCCCGGAGGCGCGGTCCGACAGCGCGAGGTATTTCTTCATCACCTCCGCCTTGGCGGCGTAGTTGAATTTCGCGTCCTGCTGCAGGTCGGGCTGCATCAGCCGCAGCTTGGTGCCCGCGACCATCGTGGTCGGATGCAGCGACAGCCGGACTGCGCCGAAGATGGCCATGACGATCAGGAGCGCGATCGCAGCCGCCGGCACGCGCCATTGCAGGCGGCGATCGGGCGTGCGGTCGATCAGCGTCGCAGGGCTCGCAAAGATCGCAACCGTCAGGAACGTCATGCCCCACAGCCCGATTAGCGACGCCGTCTGCGCCAGCGGCAGCGGCTCGGACAGCGCGTAGCCGAACGCGTTCCAGGGAAAGCCGGTCAGCGCGTGACCGCGCAGCCATTCGCTGATGGTGAGGCTAGCCGCGAGAGCAAGCACGCGCGTGGCGTTCTTGGACCAGAGCAGGCGCGCGAGCGCAAAGCCGATCGCCGTGAAGATGGACAGATAGGCCGGCAGGCCCAGCACCGCGAACGGCGTCAGCCAGGCGAACACATCGGCGTCGACGAAGAAGGCGTAGCCGATCCAGTAGAGGCCGGGAACGAAATAGCCGAGCCCGAACCAGTAGCCGGTCAGCGCCGCAGCGGGCACGCCGCGATAGCGTCCCGCGCCGGCGCCGTCGATCAGCCAGACCAGCACCGGAAAAGTAATGAACAGTACCGGGAAGAGATTGAACGGCGCCAATGCCAGCACCGACAATGCGCCGGCCGCCATCGCGATGAGCGCACGCTTCCAGCCCCAGGTGAGGATGATGGCAAGCGCGATCTGCCGAAGTCGCTGGAGCGCGCTCACTGCTGGCCGGTCCCCTCGCTCGGCGGCGGGGTGGGCGTGTCGCCGGCCGGCGGCTGACTGCTATCCGGCGCAGCCTCGCGGCGGCGGCTCTCGCGCTGGGTGCGCGGGGCGGGGCGTTCCTTGCGTGTCGAGATGCGCAGCCGCTTGACGCGGCGCGGATCGGCATCGAGCACCTCGACCTCGTAATTGCCGGGGCCCGAGATCACCTCGCCGCGCACCGGCAGGCGCCCGACGAAGCTGACGAGATAGCCGCCGAGCGTCTCCACCTCTTCGCCGGCCTCGCCGGTGACGAAGTCCTCGCCGATCACGGTGCGGACGTCGTCGAGGCTGGCGCGGGCGTCGGCGATGAAAGCGTTGTCAGGCAGGCGCACAATCGACGGCGGCTCGTCGCTGTCGTGCTCGTCGTCGATCTCGCCGACGATCTGCTCGACGATGTCTTCCAGCGAAACGAGGCCATCGCTGCCGCCATATTCGTCGACGACCAGCGCCAGATGGATGCGCGTCGCCTGCATCTGCGCGAGCAAATCGATCGCCCGCATCGACGGCGGCACGTAGAGCAGCTTGCGGATGATGCGCGCATCCTCGAGCGGCAATGCGAGATCGACCGTCCGCAGGTCGAGCCCGGCCGGCAGCGGCTTCTTGCGCTTGGTCTTGGCGGCTTCCGACACGCGCGCACGCACGGTCATGAATGCGAGCAGGTCGCGGATGTGGACGATGCCGACGGGATCGTCGAGCGTCTCGTTGTAGACGACAAGGCGCGAATGCCCGGCACTCTCAAAGCGGTCCATCAGCTCGCCGAGCGGGATGTCGCGCTTCACCGCGATGATGTCGGCGCGATGCACCATGACGTCGGCGATGCGGCGCTCGTGCAGGCCGAGGATGTTGCGCAGCATGGTGCGCTCGACCGCGGAGAAGCCGGTGTCGTCGGGCGTAGTCGCGTCGAGCACGACCTGGAGGTCGTCGCGCACCGATCCGGCCTTCCAGCCGAACAGCGTGCGGATGGCGCGCAGCAACCAGCCTTCCGCGGTCGGGCGCAGAACTTCGCCGGGCGTCACCACGGCCGGCAGATTGGCCGTGTTGCGCGGATTGTCGTGAATAGGCTCTGAATCCGGCATCTCAGTGCGTCCCCGGGCGCTCGGCATAGGGATCGGGGATGCCGAGGTGAGCGAGGATCTGCGTCTCCAGCGCTTCCATTTCCTCGGCGTCGTCGTCGTTCTCGTGGTCGTAGCCGATCAAATGCAGGAAACCGTGCACGGCGAGATGGCTCAAATGATGGTCGAACGGCTTGTGTTCCTCGTCCGCCTCGCGCCGCATGGTCTCGTAGGCGATCGCGATGTCGCCGAGCATGCGGGGTGCATCGCCTTCCTTCCACTCGCCCTCAGGCTGGAGCGCGGGGAACGACAGCACGTTGGTCGGCTTGTCGATGCCGCGCCAGTTGCTGTTGAGGGTGCGGATGCCGGCGTCATCGGTCAGCATCACAGCCACTTCCGCGTCGGCGACGTCTTCATCGACGCTCTCGGCGGCGGCGGCAACGGCGCGCTGGATCACGGCTTCGGAATCGGGCTCGCGCTGCCAGCAATCGGCAACGACGAGGACCTCGGTCATGGGAAGGTTCGGATGTGACATTGTGTTTGTTCGGAACGATGAGGCGCTGTGTCCGCGCCCGCTTGGTCCGGCTGTTGTCCCGTCAGGATCTATCGGCTGCCGGCCGCTGCGGCGAGCCTTCGTAAGCGGCGACGATCCGCGCCACGAGCTCGTGGCGGATCACGTCCTCGGCCTTGAAATGAACTTGTGCGATGCCTTCGACGCCGCTCAAGAGCTTGGTCGCTTCCGCGAGACCCGAGGTCTGGCCGTTCGGCAGGTCGATCTGCGAGGGATCGCCGGTCACGATCATGCGGCTGTTCTCGCCCAAACGAGTGAGGAACATCTTCATCTGCATCGACGTGGTGTTCTGCGCCTCGTCCAGGATGATGGCGGCATTGGTCAGCGTGCGGCCGCGCATGAAGGCGAGCGGCGCGATCTCGATCTCGCCGGTCTGCAGCGCGCGTTCGACGATGCGCGCATCCATGAGGTCATAAAGCGCGTCGTAGATCGGGCGCAGATAAGGATCGACCTTCTCGCGGAGATCGCCGGGCAGGAAGCCGAGCCGCTCGCCGGCTTCCACCGCCGGACGCGACAGGATGATCTTGTCGACTTCCTTGCGCTCGAACAGCTGCGCGGCATGCGCCACCGCGAGCCAGGTCTTGCCGGTGCCGGCGGGGCCGATGCCGAACACCAGCTCGTGCCGCTTCAGCGCGCGGATGTAGGAATCCTGTGCAGGGGTGCGCGCGCGCACCGGACGCTTGCGCAAGTTGATGCTGTCGAAGGTCGCCTTGGCCGATTTGGCGTCGAATTCGAACAGCGACCCCTGCGCGATCACGGCGCGGATCGCGCCCTCGACCTCGCCCTGGTCGAGGTCCTGTCCCTTCACGGCTTGCGCGTAGAGCGTCTCCAGCACGCGGCGCGCGGCATCGCAGCCGTCGCGCGTGCCGCCGATGGTGATATGGTTGCCCTTGGAGTCGACGACGACACCGAGCCGCCGCTCGATCTGCGCGAGGTGCTGGCCATAAGGGCCCACCAGCGCGGATGCGGCGCGGTTGTCGTCGAAGTCGATGACGACCTGGGTCTCGGGCGGAACTTGCATGTCGCGGTCAAATTTGCGGCTGGGAGCGATAGAAGACGAATCCGATGCGCTTTTGGGCAAGGGTTCAGGCTCCAGTGGCTTGCGATAAAGCGGGCTCGCGCGCGCTGCGCGGTGTGGCGAGCTCGCCGAGGAAACTGTAGCGCTCGAGGCTGTCGATCCTGACCGGCAGGATCTGTCCGATGATGTCGGGCGAGGCCATCACATGCGCGGGCTGGAGGAAGGCGGTGCGGCCGACGATCTGGCCGTCCTTGCGCGCCGGACGTTCGAACAGCACGTCGACCGTTGAGCCAATCGCAGCCTTGTTGAAGGCCGCTTGCTGGCTGTCGATCAGTTCCTGGAGCCGCTCCAATCGCTGGTCCATCTCGGCGGGGGACACCGTCTCCTGCATATCCGCGGCCGGCGTTCCCGGCCGGGCGGAGTATTTGAACGAATATGCTGCAGCGTAGCCGATTTGCGTGACAAGCGCGAGAGTGGCGAGAAAATCTTGCTCGCTTTCGCCGGGGAAGCCGACGATAAAATCTGATGAAAAAGCAATGTCTTGGCGTGCGGTACGGAAACGGTCGACGACACGCCGATAATCATCGGCGGTATGTTTCCGGTTCATGGCAGCGAGAATCCGGTCGGAGCCCGATTGTACCGGCAGGTGCACGAACGGCATCAAGGCATCGAGATCGCGATGGGCCGCAATCAAACTGTCATCGACGTCGCGGGGATGGCTGGTCGAATAGCGCAGCCGTGCGATGCCGGGAATCGTCGCGAGATGCTCGAGCAGGCGGCCGAGCGGCCAGGTTTTCCCGTCAGGGCCCTCGCCATGATAGGCGTTGACGTTCTGGCCGATCAGCGTGAGCTCGCGCACGCCGTTGTCGGCGAGCCGCTTCACGTCGTCGACGATCTTCGCGACCGGTCGCGAAACTTCTGAGCCTCGCGTGTACGGCACGACGCAGAACGTACAAAACTTGTCGCAGCCTTCCTGCACCGTGACGAAGGCGGCGATGCCGCGCGCGCGGATCGCGTCGGGCTTGGGCTGGGCCAGGAAGCCGAACTTGTCCGCGGCCGGAAACTCGGTCTCGATCGCGCGGCCTTCATTGCCGGCGCGCTTCAAGAGATCCGGCAGGTGATGATAGCTCTGCGGCCCGACCACGACGTCGACGACAGGCGCACGGCGCACGATCTCCTCGCCCTCGGCCTGCGCCACGCAGCCGGCGACCGCGATCTGCATCGCGCGGCCAGAGCGCGCGGCCTCGTCCTTGGCGACGCGTAAGCGCCCGAGCTCGGAATAGACCTTTTCGGAAGCCTTCTCGCGGATATGGCAGGTGTTGAGGATGACGAGATCGGCGTCCTCGGCGCTCGCCGTCTCCACGAATCCTTCCGGAGCCAGCGTGTCCACCATGCGCTGGGCATCGTAGACATTCATCTGGCAGCCATATGATTTGATGTGCAGCTTGCGCGGCGGCGTCATGGAACCCGAAAATTGAGGTGGAGGACGGCCCTCAGATATAGGCTGGAGGGCCGAAAATCCAGCGAAGGAGGCCATTTCGGCCGTCATTGCGGGGCGCGCGCCAGCGCGAACCCGGAATCTCGCGCCAAAACCTCTGGATTCCGCACTTCACGCGCGCCGCGCGTGCCCCGGAATGACCGGGAGGCGCGAAATCAGCCTGTCAGGGCGTCGGCCTCGACCCGCCGGACCAGCTCCGGCAGCTGGTGCATGTCGGCAAAGGTCAGGTCGGCCCCGGCCTGGCGCAGGGTTTCGGCATGGCCGGCGCCGCAATGACTGCCACCGTAAAAGCCGAATACTTTCATCCCGGCCGCCCGTGCGCCGGTAATGCCGGCCAGACTGTCCTCGATGACGACGCAGCGTTCCGGCGGCACGCCCATTTCCTTGGCCGCGAACAGGAACAGGTCCGGTGCGGGTTTGCCATTCGTCACTTGCGAGGACGAGAAGATGTTCGGCGCGAGGCGTTCATAGAGCCCCGTGCTCCCTAGGCTCACTTGCATGCGCGGATGCGAACCGCTCGAGGCAACGCAGACACGTTGCGTCAGGACGTCGAGCACGTCGTGGATGCCGCGGATCGCTTCGAGGTCGGCTTCGAAGGCGCGAAACAGCTCGTCCTGCAGATCGCCGTGATAGGCGTCGGGCAATTTACGGCCGAGCTCGGCTTCGATCTCGAGATTGGCCTGTTTTGTCGAGCGGCCGAGGAAGCGTTCGGACACCTGTGCCGACGTGATCGGATAGCCGTGGCGGGTGAGCACATCGGCATGCGCGCGACAGGAGATCGCCTCGCTGTCCACGAGCACGCCGTCGCAATCGAAGATGATGAGATCGATGGACACTAGACTTACTTAAGACGTGGGCTTGTCGTCGTCGAGCGGGACGCAATAGAGCTCGAGCCGGTGATCGACCAGGCGATAGCCGAGCTTGCGGGCGATCTCCGCCTGCAGCTTCTCGATCTCTTCGGAGGTGAACTCGATCACCTTGCCGTCGCGCAGATTGATGAGGTGGTCGTGATGGCTGTCGCGCATCGTCTCGTAGCGCGCGCGGCCCTCGCGGAAATCATGGCGCTCGATGATGCCGGCATCCTCGAACAGTTTCACGGTGCGATACACCGTCGAGATCGAGATCTTGTCGTCGACGGCGACACAGCGCCGGTACAATTCCTCGACATCGGGATGATCGACCGCCTCGGCCAGCACGCGGGCGATGACACGGCGCTGCTCGGTCATGCGCATGCCGGTGGCGGCACAGCGCGCCTCGATGCCGGACGCCTTGGATGCGGAAGAAGGTTTCAGTGCGGTCATGATGTGTCTGCCTGGCGGGGCGCTTTCTGCCATCGATGTTACGACAAGTCACGTCGCATCAGAAGGGCGTTCAATTGTTCCCCGTTCGGCTGCTTATAGTAGCGTACGCGGCGGCCCACCACCATGAATCCGGCCCCATCGTAGAGCCGCCGCGCCGGCTGGTTATTTTCCTCGACTTCGAGAAATATTGTGCGCACCCCGCGCCCGGCGAGGTGGCCGAGATGGGTCATCAGCAGTGTCCGCGAAAGACCGCGGCCGCGATGGGCCCGGTCGACTGCAATCGAGAGGATTTCCGCCTCGTCGGCGCCGATCCGCGACACCGCAAAGCCGATCGTGTTGCGGCCGAGGCGCAAGCGATGCACCAGCGTGTTGCGCTCGATCATCATGCTTTCGAATTCGCCTTCGCCCCAGCCGCGCGCAAACGACGCGCCGTGCAGCTGCGCGAGCCGCGCGGCGTCGCGCGCGGAGGCGGGCTCGACGGCGGCCGTGCCGCCGCGCCACCATTCCGACAACCAGCTCATCATGAGGTTGCGGCTTGTGCGAGCGGCGGCAATGCGGCCGGCTTTGCGTCGGGCGCCTTCAGATAGAACGGCCGCGCCGGATTCGTCTCGGGATCGGCCGCAGCGCCAAGCCACGCGATCCAGCCGATGTCGGGTGCGGGCTGCGCGTCCACCGCAACGGGCTGCGTTGCGTCCGTCGGCCAGCGCTCGGCGAGGATGCTTGCGGCATTGCCGACCAGATGCGGAGCGCCGAACTGCGAGGCCGCGATGGCCTCGTCGATCGGAGCGACGCCCGGCCGCACCAGCTGGCTGCCGTCGCCGGCGACGATCTGGAAATAGACGTGGTCATGCCGCGCATCGATCGCCGAGATCACGGGCACCGTCTCGTTCCGGGTGACGATGGCCGCGGCATAGGCCGACAGCGTCGTCACTCCGACCGCCGGCTTGCCGGCGGCGAGCGCAAGCCCGCGTGCCGCCGAGATGCCGACGCGCAGGCCGGTGAAGCTGCCGGGCCCGGTCGTGACCGCGATGCGGTCGAGCGCGGTGAACGCAAGGTTTGCCGACCGCATCACGCGCGCGATCAGCGGCATCAGCGCCTCGGCATGACCGCGCTTCATGAGCAGGGATTCTTGCGCGAGCAGCTCGCCGGCGTCGGTGTCGAGAACGGCAGCCGCGCACGCCTCCAGCGCGGTATCGATGGCAAGGATCAGCATGGCTGCAATCTAGTCGGTCCTGTACCGACAGAACCAGAACCAAGTTTGAGGATTGCACAACCGGCCAGCGGCGCGACAAGTCGACCTCTCCCGTAATTCTACGTCTTCGGGAAAAGCATGCAATTCTCAGCCCTGATCGGCTCTCCTGATTTGATGCAATCGCATTATTTACAACCTAAAATATGTGTAAGTGCTTGAAATTGTTTCAAATTAATAGTGCGTTAGCAATCAAGTGAGACCCTTCGGTTGCGGAAAAGCGAGTCAACGGCGACTCGGGCGATGCATTTTTGGCAGATCGAGCCACGCGCGTTCCGGGCAATTGGAAGGATTTTATTAATGTCTTTTTGGCGAAGCGGCTCTTCAGCGCGCGAGGCTATGGCCCAGGTCACCGCACTTTCGAGATCGCAGGCAGTCATCGAATTCAACCTCGACGGCACCATCATCACCGCGAACCAGAATTTCCTGCACGCGATGGGCTACCGGCTCGACGAGATCGCAGGCAAGCACCACTCCATATTCGTGACGCCGGAGGAGCGGGGCAGCGCGGCCTATCGCGAATTCTGGGCACGGCTCGCCCGCGGCGAATATCAGTCCGCAGAGTACAAGCGGCTCGGCAAGGGCGGCCGTGAGATCTGGATCCAGGCGTCCTACAATCCGATCATCGACGAGGCCGGCAAGCCGGTGAAGGTCGTCAAGTTCGCGACCGACATCACCGCGCGCAAGATCCGCAGCCTGGAAGATGCCGGCAAGATCTCCGCGATCGGCCGCGCGCAGGCGGTGATCGAATTCAATCTCGACGGCACCATCATCACCGCCAACGAGAACTTTCTGGCGACGGTCGGCTACCGGCTCGACGAGATCCAGGGCCGTCACCACAGCATGTTCGTCGGCGCCGGCGAGTGCGACAGCGCAGCCTATCGCGAGTTCTGGGCGAAGCTCGGCCGCGGCGAATTCCAGTCCGGCGAGTACAAACGCTTTGGCAAGGGTGGGAAGGAGGTCTGGATCCTCGCCTCCTACAATCCGATCCTCGATGACGCCGGCAAGCCGTTCAAGGTGGTGAAATTCGCCACCGACGTCAGCGCGCAGAAGCTGTCGAACGCGAATTTCGCCGGCCAGATCGAGGCGATCGGCAAGTCGCAGGCGGTGATCGAGTTCAGCATGGACGGCAAGATTCTGACCGCCAATGCGAACTTCCTCAGTGCGCTCGGCTATACGCTGTCCGAGATATCAGGCAAGCATCACAGCATGTTCGTCGACGCCGACGAGCGCGACAGCGAAGCCTATCGCGGCTTCTGGGCCAGGCTGAACGCCGGCGAATTCCAGTCCGGCGAATATCAGCGCGTCGGCAAGGGCGGTCGCCAGGTCTTCATCCAGGCGTCCTACAATCCGATCCGCGACCTCAACGGCAATCCGTTCAAGGTTGTGAAATACGCCTCCGACACCACCGCGCAGGTGATCGCGCGCAAGCGCAGCGAGAAGGTGCGCGACATGATGGAATCGGTCGCCGCCGGTGCCGAGGAGCTCAACGCATCGGTGCGCGAGATCGCCGAAGCGATGACGCGCTCGCGCGAGACCGCATCGACCGCTGTCGATCGGGTCGAGGCAGCGGACCAGCAGGCGCATCGGCTGACGCAGGCGGCGGAATCGATGAGCACGATCGTGCAGCTCATCGGCAACATCACCGGCCAGATCAATCTGCTGGCGCTGAATGCCACCATCGAATCCGCCCGCGCCGGCGAGGCCGGTCGCGGCTTTGCGGTGGTCGCATCGGAAGTGAAGAACCTCGCCAATCAGGCCAAGCAGGCCGCCGACCGGATCGAGCAGGAGATCGGCAATCTCAATGGCATCTCGGTCGACGTGGTCGGCGCGCTGGAATCCATCAAGAGCGCGATCCAGGGCGTCAGCGAGTACGTGTCGTCAACGGCCGCGGCCGTCGAGGAGCAGAGCACGGTCACCAGCGAGATGTCGGCAAACATGCGCAGGGCGGCGGAAGAGGCCGCAAGCATCGGCCAGGCGGCGTAAGCGAGGTCTCTTACGAAGAGATCCCGTAGGGTGGGCAAAGGCGCTCTTGCGCCGTGCCCACCACCTTTATCTTATGGCAGAGAAGGTGGGCACGCTTCGCTTTGCCCACCCTACGGCACCCAGGATGCGGAGCTCACATCGGTCGGACTTCGACCACGTCGGGCACGAAGTGCTTGAGCAAATTCTGAATGCCGTGCTGAAGCGTCGCGGTCGATGACGGGCAGCCGGAGCAGGCGCCCTTCATGTTGAGATAGACGATGCCGTCCTTGAAGCCGCGGAAGGTGATGTCGCCGCCGTCATTGGCGACCGCCGGTCGCACGCGGGTCTCGATCAGATCCTTGATCATGTCGACCGTCTCGGCATCGGCCTCGTCGAAGAACTCGTCCTCGTCGTCGAGATCGGCATCGCTGGTCACGGTGCCGTCGGCGAGCAGCGGCGCGCCGGACATGTAGTGCTCCATGATGGCACCGAGGATCGCGGGCTTGAGCTGCTGCCACTCACCGCTCGCCTTGGTCACGGTGATGAAATCCGATCCGTAGAACACGCCGGTGACGCCGGGCACGTCGAACAGCTTTTCGGCCAGCGGCGAGCGCGCGGCCGATTCGCGGCTCGAAAATTCCATTGGGCTGCCGTCGACGACGACGCGGCCGGGAATGAATTTCAGCGTGGCGGGATTGGGGGTGGCTTCGGTTTGAATGAACATGGCTTTCTCCAGACGTCGCCGGTTCAAGGCCGGCGCGTGCTCCATCCAGTAGCAGATGGCGACGGCGAACGCACGATCAAGGGGCGGGAAGGGCGTTTTGCTGTTATATCAGCGGGTTAGGTGCCTTCCTACCCTCCCCCTCCAGGGGAGGGTAAGAGGCAGCGCCGCTACGACAGCGAATCCACGCTCTGGTCGCTCAGCGCGCCCGAGATGATCGTCACCGGCACCGGGAACGTGCCGAGCTCATGCGCGAGCAGCGCGACCAGCGGCCCGGGGCCTTCGGCGCCGGGATTGGCGGCGAGCACCAGCATGGCGATGTCGGGATCCTCGTCGATCACCGCGAGCAGCTGTTCCATCGCCGCGCCTTCGCGGATCACCCGCTCCGGCGTGATCGCGGCGATGCCGTTGGCTCTGCCTGCGGCACGGTCGAGCGCGGCTTCCGCCGCCTCATGCGCCTCGGCGCGCATGATCTCGGCCACCCCAAGCCATTCCTGGCTCTGCTGCTCGGGCTCGATGATGCGCAGCATCACCACGCCGCCGTCGGCGCGGATCGCCCAGCGGCTGGCATAGTAGACCGCCCGATCCCATTCGGCGGTGTCGTCGACGATGACGAGGCATTTGGGCTTGTGACCCGGCTCGAAGCAAAGTCGCTTGGTGGTCATGCATGTCCCGGAATGTGCAGGGACGGCATGCTGCCACACTCCCGCAAAATTGGGGAGGGGAGAAGCGGCCGGCGCGGTGGCGCAGGCCGGGTTTCGCTAAGCCATCATCAGCGCCGGCGGATGAAGCCGACGATGTCCTTCGAGAGGTTCATGGTCTCTTCGGCGATAGCGCGGGCGCGGTCGGAACCATCGTTCAGGATGGTGTCGATATGGCCGGGGTCGGCGACGAGGCGCTTCATCTCGCCGGCGATCGGCGCGAGCTTGGTCACACAGAGCTCCGCCAGCGCATTCTTGAAGCTGGAGAACTGGCCGCCGCCGAAATCCCTGAGCACGTCGGCCTTGGGGCGGCCGGAGAGCGCCGCGAAGATGCCGACCAGATTGTCCGCCTCGGGGCGTGCTTCCAGGCCCTTCTCCTCGGTCGGCAGCGGCTCCGGATCGGTCTTGGCCTTGCGGATCTTCTGCGCGATGGTGTCGGCATCGTCGGTCAGATTGATGCGCGAATTGTCGGATGCATCCGACTTCGACATCTTCTTGGTGCCGTCGCGCAAGCTCATCACGCGCGTCGCCGGGCCCGTGATCAAGGGTTCCGGCAACGGGAAGAACAGGCCGTCATTGGTGCCCTGCGCGCGGATGGAATCGCCGAAATCGTTGTTGAACTTCTGCGCGATGTCGCGCGAGAGCTCGAGATGCTGCTTCTGGTCCTCGCCGACCGGAACGTGGGTGGCGCGGTAGAGCAGGATGTCGGCGGCCATCAGCACGGGATAGTCGAACAGACCGACCGAGGCGTTCTCGCGGTCCTTGCCGGCCTTCTCCTTGAACTGGGTCATGCGGCCGAGCCAGCCCATGCGCGCGACGCAGTTGAAGATCCAGGCGAGCTCGGCGTGTCCGGAGACCTGGCTCTGGTTGAACACGATGTGCTTCTTCGGATCGATGCCGCTGGCGATGAAGGCCGCGGTGACTTCGCGGGTGTTGCGCGCGAGCTCGGCCGGGCCGCCCCAGACGTCCACGCCTTGCGTGATCGCGTGCATGTCGACGACGCAATAGATGCAGTTGTGGGTTTCCTGCATCTTCACGAAGTTGACGATCGCGCCGAGGTAATTGCCGAGATGCAGATTGCCGGTCGGCTGGACGCCCGAAAAGACCCGTTCAACGAATGGCATGGTAAGCCTTCCCATAGGTATTCGGCCGTCGTTTCCAACAGCGGCGCTGCCCCGTCAAGGGTAATTCGCGCCCCTCAAGCGCGCTGGTCCTGCGGGGCGGGCCGCTTCAAGGCACTGGCCGCCTCGCGCCAGGAGGCCGCGCCGAGGATTTGCAGCAGCAGGCCGTAGACGGCGATCCCGGCGCCGATCTGCGCGCCCAGCACGATGAAGCGGATCAGGCCGTGCGCTTCGGCCGGGATGAGATCCGCGGTCAGCCAGAGCAGGGCGCCCATGGCGGAAGCGGCGAGCACGATCCGCGGCAGCCGCTTTCGCGCGGCTGTATCGACCGAGAAGCCGAATTCGCTGGCGCCTTTCCGGAGCAGCGAAAGCGCGCTGCTCCAGGCGCCGGCCGCGATGCTCGCGGCGATCCCGCTCGCGCCGAAGAAATGGTCGAGCAGGACGGCGAGGGCGATTGCCACCACAAAGCCTTTGGCCGTGGCAATGAGCGGCGTCATCGTGTCGCTGCGGGCGAAGAAGGCCGGCGACAGCGCCTTGATCAGCACGTGGGCCGGCAGGCCCAGCGCCAGCCACATCAGCGCATGCGCGGTGGCGACGCTGTCCTCGGCGCCGAAGGCGCCATGCTCGAACAGCAGCCGCACGATCGGCTCGGCCAGCACGATCAGGCCGAGCGTCGCCGGCAGCGCCAGCCCCGTGGCAAGCTCCAGCGCGCGCGATTCCGCATGCGCCACCGCGTCGCGGTCGCCGCTCCCCACCGCGCGCGTCAGCTCCGGCACCAGCACGGTGCCCATGGCGACGCCGACGATGCCGAGCGGCAGCTCGATCAGGCGGTTGGCGAAATAGAGCCAGGATACGGCGGAGGGCGTCGCGGACGCGATGATCGCGCCGGCCACCATCAGCCATTGCGGGCCCGAGCTTGCGATCATGCCGGGGATCGCCTTGGCGAAAAAGCCGCGCATCTCCGTGTCGAAGCTGACGCGCAGCGGTGTCGCGAGGTTTGCACTTCGCTGTGACAACAACATCAGCAATTGCAGCAGGCCGGCGATGCCGACCGTGGCCGCCAGCATCCACGCGGCGAGAAGTGCATCGGCATGCCAGATGAGCAGTATCGCGATCGCGGCGATCAGCGCGACGTTGAACAGCAGCGGCGAGAACGCCGTCAGCGCCAACCGCCCCTGCGCATTCAAGAGCCCCATCAGCACCGTGACGGGGCCGGCGAAGGCGAGATAGGGCAGCATCAGCCGCGCGTTCTGGACTGCGAGATCGAGCGTCGCGCTGCCGAGAAAGCCCGGCGCGATGACCGTGATGATCAGCGGCATCACCAGCGCGATGACGACCGAGACCGCGATCAGCGCCACGCTGACCGTGCCGAGCACGCGTCCTGCGAAGGCGGAGGCGGCCGCCTCGCCGCCGCGCTCGCGGACGCGCAGCCAGGCCGGGATCAGGGCCGCATTCAGCGCGCCCTCGCTGAGCAGGCGCCGCACAACGTTGACGAGCTGGAACGCGGCCAGGAACGCGTCCGCCACCGCCCCGGTGCCGAGCAGCGCCGCGATCAGGGAATCGCGGGCAAAGCCCAGCAGCCGCGAGGCCAGTGTTCCCGTCGAAACGGTCAGGAAGGAGCGGATCATCGGCTGTTATAATACCGTTGCTTGCCCGTGCAGGCCCGGTCGTGATAGGCCGCGAGCCGGATTTCAGGCCGACAGGAAGCGGATTTTGCCGGTAATCGCAATCCGCCAAACAGGATCAAGGTGAATGGCTGACGTGAAATATGACGTTCTCGGCATCGGCAACGCGCTGTTCGACGTGCTGGTCCGGACCGATGAGGCCTTTCTGGCCAAGCATGCGATGACCAAGGGCAGCATGTCCCTGATCGACGAGGCGCGTGCCGCCACGATCTACGCAGACATGGGTCCGGCGACGGAAGTCTCGGGCGGATCTGCCGCCAACACTATCGTCGGCGTCGGCAGCCTGGGGGCCCGCGCGGCCTATGTCGGCAAGGTCAAGGACGACCAGATCGGCAAGCTCTATGTCCACGACATCCGCGCGGCCGGCGTCGCCTTCAACACGCCCGCCGCCAAGGACGGTCCCGCCACCGGCTGCTCCTACATCCTGGTGACCGGCGACGGCGAGCGCACCATGAACACCTATCTCGGCGCCGCGCAGGACCTCTCGCCCGCCGACATCGATCCGGCCGAGATCGCGTCTGCCGGCATCGTCTATCTCGAGGGCTATCTCTGGGACCCCAAGAACGCCAAGGACGCCTTCGTCAAGGCGGCCGGCATCGCACACGAGGCCAAGCGCAAGGTGGCGCTGACGCTGTCGGATTCCTTCTGCGTCGACCGCTATCGCGACGAATTCCTTGGCCTGATGCGCAACGGCACCGTCGACATCGTGTTCGCCAACGAGTCCGAGCTGCACTCGCTCTACATGACCTCGGATTTCGACACCGCGCTCAAGCAGCTGCGCAACGACGTCAAGCTCGGCGTCGTCACCCGCAGCGAGAAGGGCTGCGTGGTGGTGACGCCGACGGACGCGGTCGCCGCTCCGGCTTCGCCGATCAAGCAGTTGGTCGACACCACCGGCGCCGGCGATCTGTTCGCGGCGGGCTTCCTCTACGGCCTCGCGCGCGATCTGTCCCACAAGCAGTGCGGCGAGCTCGGCGCGCTTGCCGCCGCCGAAGTGATCCAGCACATCGGCGCCCGCCCGCAAGTGTCGCTGAAGGAATTGGCGAAACAGCGCGGGCTGACGGTTTAGGAAAGTCGCGCCTCAACCTCTGCTGTCATCGCCCGGCTTGACCGGGCGATCCAGTATTCCGAGACATCAGTGGATCATCGAGGAGCCGCGGCGTACTGGATCCCCCGCTTTCGCGGGGGATGACAATCGTCGTGGGGGCAGGGCCGTACGCCAAGTCGCCTCACGCCGCCTTCTGTCCGCTCCCCGCATCGAGCCCGGCATAGATTCCACGTTCGAATCCTGTGAAGGCCTCGATGCACTTGGCGTCGATGAACGGCAACACCTGCATGAGGATCACGCCGGAAACATCGCGCGCCGGGTCGATCCAGAAATAGGTGTTGGCGAGACCAGCCCAGGCGAGGCTGCCGGCACTGCGGCCCTCCGGCGTTTTGGCTGTGTTGATCAGGAAGGACAGTCCCCACTTCTTCACGATGTCAGGGAAGAGATCGACATCGTTGGTGTACATGGGCGCAACCGTCGTCATCTTGCCAATGGTGAGGTCGCCGATGTGGTTCTGGCCCATCAGCGCGACCGTTTCGGGCTTCAACACCTGGTTTCCGTTGCCGCGGCCCTTGCTGAGGATCATCTGGGTGAACTTGATGTAGTCGCCGGCAGTGCCGTAAAGGCCGCCACCACCCATGCAAAATTCCGGATTCTGCTCGATCTCGAACGGGATCGGCGCCAGCGATCCATCCTCGCCGCGAGCATGGGTGGTGACCAGCCGCTTGCGCATGTTGTCGGTGATCTTGAAGCCGGTGTCGCTCATGCCGAGCGGGGTGAAGAGATTGTCGCGCAGATAGGCATCGAGCCGCTTGCCGCTGACGGCTTCCACGGCCTTGCCGACGAAGTCGATGTTGATGCCATATTCCCAGCGCGTGCCGGGATCAGACATGATCGGCGTCTTCAGCGCGATGTCCTGGCAGGAGAAGATGTTCGGGGTTCCGGTCTTCTCCAAATAGAGTGCGAGATCGCCATTCCAAACATTGTAGGCAAAACCGGCGGTGTGGGTCATGAGCTGGCGCAGCGTGATCGGCCCCTTCGCCGGCCGCAGCTTCGGCTCGCCCGCGGCGTCGAAGCCTTCGAGCACCTGCGGCTTGGCGAGGTCGGGCAGCACCTCGCCGATCGGCTTATCGAGCGACAGCTTGCCTTGCTCGACCAGTTGCATCGCGCCCGCCGATGTCACCGCCTTCGTCATCGAGGCGATCCAGAACACGCTGTCCTCGGTCATCGCGTCGGGCTTCGACAAATCGCGTTTGCCGAACGCGCCATGATACAGCACGTCGCTGCCGCTCGCGGCGATGGCGACCACGCCGGGGATTTCCTTGGCGTCGCTTGTCTTACGCAGGATCTCGTCGATCTCGGCTTGGCTATGCATACGCGTTTCCTCCGGTTTGATTATTGTTGGAAGTGATCGATTGTCCTCCCTGAGGTCGCGTGCGGCAAGTCTCTCAACTTGCGCGCCGGTCGCGATGTCGTGACTTGACGGTGCGCTGTCGCCGCAGGACGACAACACGGGCTGAGGTGCAACACTCCGTCACAATCTGCGGTGGATGGCCGCAACTCGCCGTGACCTTGGATGGACGCAGGCGATATGTTTTCAGTGTTTGAAGCACTTGAAACATTTTGTGCGTTGCGGCGTTCAGCACATGGCCCGATCGGCGCCTGACGTTAGAACTTGATGCAATTTGCGGTCGTTCAAGACCGCGAGGGGGACCTCAAATGATTTCGACCTGGAGCGAATGGAAGCGCTATCCCCGTCCTGGACGAGGAGACAATCTGGAGGCGCCGATCTCGCCGGGCATTTACGAGGTCCGGATCGCCGGCACCGGCGCACTCTACTCGTTCGACGCGGTCGACAATCTCGCGCAGTCGCTGGCGCTGCTGCCGGTCGGCTCGAAGTCGTGGTTCGGCCGCCGCGACACCTCCGACGTTCCCGATCTCGAATACCGGACGTGTGCGACCTCATCGAAGGCCGATGCCAAGGCCGCCGCCGAGCGCATGATCGGCCGGCGCGAGACCTATATGAGCGGCGCGGCCTAAGGCCGCCCCCAGCTTAGCTCCCATCAGATGTGCGTTGCGGGACGGTGCATTGCGCGCCGTCTCTCCTTATATTCCGGGCCAATCGATGTCCCGAGGAGCAACGCCATGACCCCGACCGCCGCCGCACGCGCTCAACAATCTACCGCCACTCTGCGCGACCGGTTGAAGGACCCCTCGCTGCTGAAGGAAGCCTGCTACATCGACGGCGCTTGGGTCGGCACGCCGGTGTTCGCCGTCAACAATCCTGCGACCGGGGTCGAGATCGCCAAGGTCCCGCAGCTCGGTGCGGACGATACGACCAAGGCGGTCGAAGCCGCCGAGCGTGCGTTCCCGGCCTGGGCCAAGCACACCGCAAAACAGCGCTCCAACATTTTGCGCAAATGGTTCGAGCTGATCATCGCCAATCGCGAGGACCTTGCGCTGATCCTCACCTCCGAGCAGGGCAAGCCGCTGTCGGAAGCGCTCGGCGAGGTCGATATCGGCGCCGCCTATATCGAGTTCTTCGCCGAAGAGGCGCGCCGCGTCTATGGCGAGACCATCCCGACGCAGCGGCCGGATGCGCGACTGCTTGCGATCAAGCAGCCGATCGGCGTCTGCGGCGCCATCACGCCGTGGAATTTCCCGAACTCCATGATCACGCGAAAGGTGTCGCCGGCGCTGGCCGCGGGCTGCACCGTGGTGCTCAAGCCCGCCAACGAGACGCCGCTGTCGGCGCTGGCGCTGGCCGTGCTTGCCGAGAAAGCCGGCATCCCCAAGGGCGTGCTCAACATCATCACCGGTGACGCGCCGCCGATCGGCAAGGTGCTGTGCGAGCATCCGGCGGTGCGCTTCGTCGGCTTCACCGGCTCGACCGCGGTCGGCAAGATCCTCTACCAGCAGGCCTCCGTCGGCGTGAAGCGGCTCGGCCTCGAGCTCGGCGGCAATGCGCCGTTCATCGTGTTCGACGATGCCGACATCGATGCTGCGGTCGAAGGCGCCATCGTCTCGAAATACCGCAACATGGGCCAGACCTGCGTCTGCGCCAATCGCATCTACGCCCAGGACAAGATCTACGACGAGTTCGTGCAAAAGCTTTCGAAGAAGGTTGCGGCGATGAAGATCGGCGACGGCACCGAGAGCGGCGTCACGCAAGGGCCCCTGATCAACATGAAGGCTATCGACAAGGTCGAGCGCCACATCGCGGACGCGGTGAAGCGCGGTGCCAAGGTCGTCACCGGTGGCAAGCGCAGCGAGCTCGGTCGTTCGTTCTTCGAGCCGACGGTGCTCGCCGACGTCAAGCCGGACTCGCTGGTGTCGCAGGAAGAGACGTTCGGCCCGCTTGCGCCGGTGATCCGCTTCAAGGACGAGGCGGACGTCATTGCGATGTGCAACGCCTCGCCGTTCGGCCTCGCCTCCTACTTCTACTCCCGCGATCTCGGCCGCGTCTGGCGCGTCGCCGAAGCGCTGGAGTCAGGCATGGTCGGCGTCAACACCGGTCTGATCACCACGGAAGTCGCGCCCTTCGGCGGCGTCAAGGAAAGCGGCCTTGGCCGCGAAGGCTCGCGTCACGGCATGGAAGAATATGTCGAGATCAAATACGTGATGATGGCCGGGGTGTGAGGGCGTAGCTGTCTCCACAACCGTCATGGCCGGGCTTGACCCGGCCATCCACGACTTATCGGGACAGGCCCGGGCATCACGAGCGTCATCAGCGTTGCAGCTCAGGGCGAGCTGATCCAGGGACTGTCCACGTCTGCGACGAGGCTCTTCGCCCAATCGATGAACACCCGCACTTGTGGCGCCAAATGCTCGCGTGCCGGAAACATGATCGATAGCGGGCGATGGACGGGCCGCAACTTCGGCAGGACCCGCACGAGCATTCCGTTGTTCAGATATTCCTTGACGACGCAGCCGGGCACCTGGATCAGCCCCATGCCGGCGAGAGCGCACGCAAGGAAAGCCTCCGTGTCGTTCACGAGGATGCCGGTTTCCAGGCGAAGCTCGCGCTCGCCGGTCCCCCGCGGAAGACGCCAGGGGATGGCGACATGGCCCCGGCCCGAAAAATAATTGACTGCGCGATGACCCCTGAGGTCCGCGACACTTTCCGGAGTGCCGAACCTGTCGAGGTAAACAGGTGACGCGCAGATCAACATGGCCATCTTGGCGAGAACGCGCCCGACGAGGCTGCTGACCGGCAGGTCGCCGATCCTCAGCACGCAATCGATACCTTCTGCGATCAGATCGACCGGCTGATCGCTGACACCGAGGATGAGATCGATGTCAGGGTATTTTGCCTGGAAGTCCGGAAGATTTGGGATGATCAGTGGTTTGGCGATCGCAACGGGGATATCGACCCGCAGGCGTCCCTTTGGCGCGTCGCCGGCGCCGCCAAACAGGTTACGCGCTTCCCCGACCTCGTTGAGGATTGCGACCGAGCGATCATAGAACAATCGCCCTTCACTCGTCAGGGAGGTCTGGCGCGTCGTTCGATGCAGCAGTCTTGCGCCGATCGACTTTTCCAGTTCGCTCACGGCGTTCGTCACGGTGGGACGGGTCGCGCGAAGGGCCTCGGCCGCCCGCGTAAAACTCCTGTTCTCCGCAACGGCCACGAAGACTTTCAATTGCTGCAGAAAGTCCATGCGTCTTCTCCATCGGGCGCGATCTCAGCCGCACCCAGATTGTTATAAAATATCATAACAATAAAGTTCAAATTTCACCGCTTCCGACGAACAAAGGGCGGAGCTATCTCCGGGTCCGGCAATTGGCCGAGACGAAATCCGGAAAGGCAGGAGATGGCCCGCGTTGTTCGCTTTCACGAATATGGTGACGCCGACGTTCTCAAGATCGAGGACATCGAGGTCGCGGCTCCCGAAGTCGATGAAGTCCAGATCGTGGTGCGCGCGATCGGGCTCAATCGGGCCGAGGTCATGTTCCGGCGCAACGCTTACGTGCAGCAGGCGCAGTTTCCCAGCCGGCTGGGCTATGAGGCGGCGGGTATCGTCAAAGCGGTCGGCGCGTCGGTGAGTGATTTCCGTCCGGGCCAGTCGGTGAGCGTCATTCCGACCGAAGACATGGCGCGATGGGGCACGTACGGCGAAGTCATCAATATTCCGGCCCGCAATCTGGTGGTGCATCCGAAAAACCTCACCTTTGCGCAGGCCGCCGCATCGTGGATGAAATATGTCACCGCCTGGGGTGCGCTGATCGAGCAAGCGAATCTGAAGGCGGACGACTACGTCATCGTCACGGCGGCATCCAGCAGCGTCGGGACTGCGGCGTTTCAGATCGCGCGCGCGGTGGGAGCGACGATCATCGCGACGACGCGGAGCAGCGCGAAGCGTAAGGCGCTGCTGGATGCAGGTGCCCATCACGTCATCGCAACCGCCGAAGAGGATCTCGTCTCGCGGGTGATGGAGATCACGAGCGGCAAGGGAGCGCGCGTCGTATTCGATCCGATCGGTGGTCCCGCCATCGAGCAGTTGGCGCATGCGATGTCTCATCGTGGGATCTTGATCGAGTACGGCGCCTTGAGCCCGGATATGGGCGCGTTCCCCCAATTTGCCGTGCTCGGAAAGAGCCTCACAATCAAGGGCTATCTCTACAACGAGGTCGTCGATGACGACGACGTGCTGGCGCGCGCGAAGAGATACATCTCGGAAGGCCTTTCATCCGGGACGCTGAAGCCGGTGATCTCCCGAAGTTTCGAGTTCGATCAGATCCAGGAGGCAACGCGCTTCCTGGAGTCGAATGAGCAGATCGGAAAGATCGTCGTCACGGTCTGAGACCCGCAACACAGTTAGGGATGATGGAATGACGAACACGAACAACTGGCAGGCCGCCGGCCTGAACCGACGGAAAATCGGCGACTACATCGTCACTGCGATCGTCGACGGCGTCGTCAGCGTGCCGTTCGATCTCTTGTCCGGAATAGGACCTGACGAGGCGATGAGCATGACGGTGGCGACGGGACGTCATCCGTCATCCGCGATGACCGTCAGCGCCTATCTGATCGAGGGAAAAGGCCGGACCATATTGGTCGATGGCGGCGGCGGCGGCATCCACGGTTGGGGAGGGCGTTTGCATGCCTCGCTTGCCGCGGCCAATGTGAACCCGCTCGCGATCGACCAGATCCTGTTGACCCATGCCCATCCGGATCATGTCGGAGGTCTCGTCGGGGCCTTGCCGTCGGCGCCCCAGTTTCCAAACGCCGAGATCGTGATGCACGACGCCGAATTCGCCTTCTGGTCGGATGATGCGAATCTCAATCAGGCCCCGGACGCGATGAAGCCGTTCTTTCAGGCCGCCCGAAGTGTATTCGAGGCCTATGGCGCGCGGCGTCGGACGGTCAGTGCAGGGCAAGTCGCGCCCGGCATCGTGATCGAACATCTCCCCGGCCACACCCCCGGACATAGCGGCTACCGGATCGATGGCGGCGATGCGTCCCTGCTGATCTGGGGCGACATCGTTCACTATCCGGATATTCAGGTGCCCAGGCCCGACGTGACGATCGCGTTCGACGCCGATCCGCAGGCGGCCGCAGAAACCCGAAAGAAAATGCTGGAAAGAGTCTCCGCGACCGGAGAGCTCGTCGCCGGAATGCACCTCAATTTCCCCGGGTTCGCGCGGCTGTCGAAGAAGGGACAGTCGTTCGAAATCCGTCATGAACCCTGGTCCGCGGAGCTCATCTGAGCCGAGAGGGTATGCGCGCAAAGGCTCGCGTCACGGCATGGAAGAATATGTCGAGTTCAAATATGTGATGATGGCGGGGGTCTAAAGCCCTCGCTCGATCAATTCCGGCTTCGACGCAGTTGACTCGGACTGTATCCGAGTTCGCGGCGCATCCATTTGGCCAGATGAGATTGATGGGAAAAGCCCGCCTCCAGGGCGATGTCGCTGAGCTTGCGATCGCCCTGGAGGAGGAGCAGGCGTGCATGCTCCACCCGCCGTCTCAGGATGTAGCGATGGATCGTGACGTCCATGGCCGCCTTGAACCAGGTCCGCAGATGTGAGCTGCTGACGCCGGCCTCGCGGCAGAGAATGTCGATCGTGAGCGGCCGGTCGAGATTGGCATCGATATAGGCCAAAACCCTCTGGAGCTGCTCGTTCGACAGGCGCGCCGCCTGCGCCGGCGGATCATTCGTCAGGCTGAGCAGCTCCACCGCCAGGGCCATCCCAACATTTTCGGCAAACAGCGGACCGCTCGGCGAGCCCGCTTTCACGTCGCTTTCGAGCGCCTGTCCGAGCAGAATGATGCGGTCATTCCGCAGCATATGATGATGTGCGAGTCGGGCGGACGCCAATTGTCCGCTCCGGGATGCCGCATGATCGAGCATGCGCGGCGCGAGCCGGATCTGAAGCGATTTGTAGGGCGTTTCCGCGACGAAGCCGCCGATGGCGCCGGACGGAATCACATCGATATCGCCGGCCTGACGCAGAAACCTGTCTCCGGTCTCGAGGCAAAGTGAGCGCGTCGCAGGGCTGAGGTGGATGATGATCCGGTGATCGCCGATCGGCTCCAGCGCCACGGAATTCGGCTCGGTGCGCGTGGCCGCGGCGGTGCTGCCGGTCGATGTTGGCGCAGAACTCGATCTCGCACGCATGGCCGGCTCTTCGGGCCCCAAGGTCTTGGCAGAACGTGTCCGGTATTTGGCGCATCGTGCGCGATTTTCAACGGCAGGAGCGTCAAAGAACTCATCTGTCGTTTCGTGACACATGAGGAAGCAAAGTGAGTCATTACGTGATTGTCGGAGCTGGCCCGGTCGGGCGCGAAACCGCGCGCCTTCTGGCGGAGGAAGGGCACAGCGTCATCCTGACCAGCAGGAATGCCGGATCGCTCAGTGCCGGAGCTGTACGAACGGTTTCGTCGGATGCCACTGACGCCGCGCAGCTGGCGGCCCTGAGCAAGGGCGCCGACGCGATCTTCATGTGCGCCATGGCGGCCTATCATCGATGGCCGACCGACTTCTTTCCGATCATGGATGGAACGGTCAAGGCAGCCGAGCAGGTTGGCTCCCGGCTGCTCGTGGTCGGAAATGTCTATGGCTATGGCGCGCGGGCCGCGAGCCCTCTCACGCCGGACCTGGATCCGGACCCGACCAGTCGAAAGGGCACGACCCGGCACATCATGTGGCAGCGCGCCCTGCGATCGAGCGTTCCTGCGCTCGAGATTCGCGCCAGCGACTATCTCGGCGACGGTGCGGTCGCGTATTTTTCGCTGCTGGCGTTGCCGTCTCTCCTCAAGAACGGGCCTGTGGCCTTCCTCGGCGATCCGGATGCGGCGCATGCCTGGTCCTTCACCAAGGACACCGCGAAGACGCTGGTTGCCGCGTCGCGCTTCACCGGACAATGGGGGCGCGCCTTTCACGTGCCTTCGCAATCCGCGTCGGTGCGCGAACTGGTGCACCGATTCGCGGCCGCGCTGAAGATTGACGTCCCGAATCTGTCACGGCTCACCTCGGCCGACCTGGAAAGCATCGGCTTCGACGAGGGGATCGAGATGTCCTATCTGTTCGAGAAGCCGCTCCTGCTCGATGCCGGCGACACCGAGAAATTGCTGGGGGTCACTGCAAGCAGTCTGGACACGATGGTCCACGACACCTTGTCGCAACTGGTGGGCATGGGTGCAAAGAGGAAGGAAGCGAAATGAGTGAACTGGTGACCATCCCGTCCAGAACGACATCGCGATCTGGAACGAGCGAGATGCGGCAACGCGCCGGATGCTGATCGAGGGGGGCTTCAGCGAGGCGCATGTTTATATGTCGAGATCGAAATACGCGATGATGGCAGGGGCCTAACCGGCAGGAGGCGGCTCGAAAGCCGCCTCCTGCTCGTGCGTTTGCGCCGTTACAGGGGGCTTGCCAGCGCAGGCCCTCACCGCCGCAGCACCGCGATCGTCCGGTTCGCAAACGTCAATCGCTCCGCCATCACCGACACGAAATAGGTCAGCAGCTTGTGGCTGAGCGCGGGATCCTCCTCCTTGATCGCGTCGAACTGGTGCGTGTTCAGCACGTAGAGCACGCTGTCAACTTCGGCCTGGATCGTCGCGCTGCGCGGGGCGTGCGACACGAGGCCCATTTCACCGATCGTGGTGTAGCGCCCCAGGCTGCGCACACGCGTGGTGCGGTCGTCCTCGGCAGGCACCATGATGCCGACGCGGCCGTCGAGGATGAAATGCATGGAATCGGCGGGATCGCCGGCCTGCACGATGACCTCGCCCGCGCTGACCTCGATGCGCTGGCAGCGGTGGATCAGCGCGTCGGCATCGCTCTCGCTGTCGAGAATCCCAGCGAACCAGTCGCGCAGGCTGGCCTCTTCCTGCGCCAGCCCCTGATGCTGCGAGATGATCTCGTTCTCGCACCATTCCAGCGCGTGATCGAGCTCGGGAATGATGGTGACGCCTTCGCCGATGAAATCACTGGAGCGCAGTACTTTCTCGGCAGCGGCCGACAGGTGCACCAGGATCAGCTCGACGCCGAGCTCGGCGGCGCTGCGCTTGATCTGGGCAAAGCTGTAGGCGGCGGAGGAGTCGACGCCGGTGACGAGTTTGAAGTCGAACAGCAGATAGCGGCACTCCGGGCGCTCCTGGAGCAGCCGCTTGACGTGCTGGTAGAGCCGGTTGGCCGAGCCGAAGAAGAGATAGCTCTGCAGGTTCAGGCCCTGGATCTTGCCGCCATGGGCCTGCAGCACCTCCTGGTCGTCGCGCGAGCGGTCGAGCGAGGAGCGATACTCCGAGCCGTCGAAACTGTACTTGATCGATTCCACCCTTGCGGCGCTGAACGCAAAGGTCGCGCAGCCGATGATGATGCCGATCAAAATACCGGGGACGAAAGCCCAGACCACGATGATCGCGATGATGGCGATCAGCGAGAGATATTCCAGCTTCGACAGCCGTTTGCGCGATTCGATGATCCATTTGTGCAGCTGGTCGGCGCCGAGATAGAGCAGCAAGCCGCCGAGCACGAATTTCGGGATGAAGCCGAGCAGATCGGGCGCGATCGCGAGCATCAGCAGCGACATCGCCGCGACCGTGAGGCCGGACAGCCGCCCGCGGCCGCCGCTCGAGAAGTTGAGCACCGAGCGGCTGACCGAGATGCAGCCGGCATAGCCGCCGAGCACGCCGGTCAGCATGTTGGCGGTGCCGGTGACGTTGAGCTCGCGCTCGAGATTGGCCTCGCGATGCACGGCCACCTCGATTCCCGTCGTGTTGAACAGCGTGCTCGACGCGGTCACGAAGATCACGGCGACGAGATTGCCGAGCAGGTCCGGCACGGCGAACCAGGGATAGTGGATCAGGCCATCGACGTGCCAGGGCACCATGAAGGCCGCCTGCGGCGGCGGCTGGAAGGTCCAGCCCAGCGCGCGGGCCTCATTGAGCGAGACGCCCGTGATCCAGAACGCCAGATGCGCGGTGAGCACGCCGCCGACCAGGATGATCGGCAGTCCGAACGGGCTGCGCGAGCGATGCCAGGTCAGGTACAGCACCAGCGCCATGGCGCAGGCGGCACCGAGTTCCGACAGCGCGATGCCGTTGGCAAGGCGCGTCAAGGTCGCGAACTGCACGGGGTGATCGGTGATGACCCGGATCGCGCCCATCACGATGAGCAGGCCGGTCGCGCCGAGAAAGCCGCCGACCACCGGATATGGCACGTAGCGGATGGCGCGGCCCATCCGGGTCAGGCCCAGTCCGCACAGCACGACGCCGGTCAGCACCGTCGACAGGCCGAGCGTGATCAGGACCGGCGAGAGCAGCGGCGCGGCCGGATTGGCCGCCACCACCCGTTCGACCAGCGAGGCCGCCAGGATGCCGGTCACGGCGGCAGTCGAGCTGTCGGGGGCGGCAATCGCGAAGGGCAGGGAGCTGCCGAGCGCGACGATGGCGGCGAGCACGGCGGAGCTGATGAAGGTCGCCGCGATGCCGTAGGACAGATAGGGCGAGAGCGGGCCGGCGAAGATCAGCAGCGAATAGGACAGCCCGAAGGTGACAGTCAGGACGCTGGCGGCACTGCCACCCAATATATCATTCAGCGCACGCTTGAGAGCCGGCTCGAGCCGCGGAGCCGGAGTGAAGGTAATTGCTGGATCGGTCACGCCCTGCCGCTCGCCCCTGAAGGAATTCCGTTTTGAGACGTAGACGAGTACGGGCTTAGCGCAACAGGATTCTTGTAACTATGAAGTATCCGACAGTTTGGGACGGCTCGATGCGGATGTGGGTCCACTGCATGTGAATGGCAGGTCACGCATCAGGATGGAGACGAAGCCCGCGCCACAAACTCAGTGTCGTCCCGGACAAGCACAGCTTCCGATAACGCGTAGCGTTGTCTGGAGCGGAGCGCCGATCCGGGACCCATACCCCCAGGAAGCAGTGCGACGAAGACTCTTGGTGATACCGCGACCGACTGCAATCGAAGGATCACGCGGTATGGGTCCCTGCTTTCGCAGGGACGACAGCGGAGAAAGCAGCAGCCCGGCCTAAATCTTCAGCTCTTTCCCCGTCACCCGCCGATACGCTTCCAGATACCGCTTGCTGGTCGCATCCACGACGCTTGCCGGCAGCGGCGGTGGCGGGGCGTCGCCGTTCCAGCGGCCGGCGCGGCGCTCAACATCGAGATAGTCGCGCAAGGGCTGCTTGTCGAAGCTCGCCTGCGGCTGGCCGGGCTTGTAGGCATCGACCGCCCAGAACCGCGAGGAATCCGGCGTCATCACCTCGTCGATCAAGATGATGCGGCCGTCCTTGTCGCGGCCGAACTCGAATTTGGTGTCCGCAATGATGATGCCCTGCTCGCGCGCGAGCTCCTCGCCGAGCGTGTAGATCGCGCGCGTCATGCTCTCGAGCGTGTAGGCGACCTCGTCGCCGACGACCGCGCGCATCTTCGCGATGGTGATGTTCTCGTCATGGCCGCTTTCGGCCTTGGTCGCCGGGCTGAAGATCGAAGGCTCCAGCTTCTCGCTCTCGACGAGAGCGGCCTTCAGCTTCTCGCCGGCGAGCGTGCCGCTGGCCGCATATTCCTTCCAGGCTGAGCCGGAGAGATAGCCGCGGATCACGCATTCAATCGGAAACACGGTGGTGCGGCGCGACAGCATGGCGCGGCCGAGGATCTCGGCGCGATGCGGTTTCAGCGCCGGCACGGCGGCGATGATCTCGTCGGTGTCGGCGCTGATCATGTGATGCGGCACCACGCCTTCGAGCTTGCCGAACCAGAATGCGCTGATTTGCGTCAGCACCGCGCCCTTCATCGGGATGGTCTCGCCCATCACGACGTCGAAGGCGCTGATGCGGTCGGTGGTGACGAGCAGCAGGCGGTCGTCGTCGACGGCGTAGATATCGCGCACCTTGCCGCGGCCGATCTTGGGCAGCGGCAGGTTGCTGGAGAGCATGGTGGTCATCGGCAAAGCTTTCGCACGGGACATCCGGCCGCGCCTGATGGCGCGGCCGGAAACCGGATTAGCCTATTCCGGCAGCGGAATGAACTCATGTTCCTGCGGAACCCCGGCGAAGCGGCCGGTTTTCCAGTCCTGCTTGGCCTGCTCGATCCGCTCCTTGCTGGAGGAGACGAAATTCCACCAGATGTGGCGCGGGCCCTCCAATGCATCGCCGCCGAGAAACATCATCCGCGTCGCCTTGAGCGCCTTCACGGTGATGCGGTCGCCCGGGCGGAAGATCAGCAGCCGCGGCCCCTCATAGCGCTCGTTGGCGATCTCGACCTCGCCGTCGACGATATAGATCGCGCGCTCTTCATGATCGGGGTCGAGTGGCACGGTCGCGCCCGCCACCGCCGTAACCTCGGTGTAGAACCAGGGCGACACCATCGTAACAGGCGAGGTGATGCCGAAGGCGGAGCCTGCGATCACCCGCGCGGTGAAATCGCGCTCGGAGATCATCGGCAGATCGCCGGCGGCGTAATGCTGGAACGAGGGTTCGATCTCCTCCGATCCGGCCGGCAGCGCGATCCAGCTTTGCAGGCCCAGCATCTTCTGGCCCGAGGCGCGCTGTGCATCTGGCGTACGCTCCGAATGGGCGATGCCGCGCCCAGCCGTCATCAAATTCATCGCCCCCGGCGAAATCTCCTGGACGTTGCCCTCGCTGTCGCGGTGCATGATGGCGCCGTCGAACAGATAGGTGACGGTGGCAAGCCCGATATGCGGATGCGGCCGCACGTCCATGCCCTTGCCGGAGACGAACTGCACCGGGCCGAAATGATCGAAGAAGATGAAGGGCCCGACCATCTGCCGCTTGCCGTGCGGCAGCGCGCGCCGCACTTCAAATCCGTCGCCGAGATCGCGCGTGCGCGGTACGATGACAAGATCGAGCGCGTCGCAGGACATGGGATCGCCGAGCACGGGATCGTTCGAGGGTTGCCAGCTCATGGTGGACTCCTGTTCTTTGCTGGTATGATCGTAGCAGAACAATGATGGGAACGGGAGGAGACAGATGATTCCGCCGCTCAAGCCTGGTGCCGTTCTGCTTCAGGCCACAGGCCCCAGAATAGAGACGGAACGCCTGATCCTGCGGCCGTGGCGCGCCAGCGATATCGCGCCGAACGCGATGATGCTGACCGATCCCGGCACGGCGCGCTTCATCGCGCCGGACGGCAAGCCTGTGACCACCGAGATCGGCGGTTGGCGCAACGCCGCCGTGATGTCAGGGCATTGGGCGCTTTACGGCTTTGGCATGTTCGCGGTCGAGGAGAAGTCGAGCGGCAAATATGTCGGGCGCGTTGGTCCCTGGTGCCCGCCGGGCTGGCCTGCCTTCGAGGTCGGCTGGGGCATTGCCCGGGAATTTCGCGGCAAGGGTTACGCGGTGGAAGCGGCCCGCGCATCGATCGACTGGTCGTTCGACAGTTTTGAGATCGACGAGATCATGCACTGTATCGACAGTGAAAATGCACCATCGCAAGCTGTGGCCCGCAGCCTGGGTGCACGGAAGGATCGGCAGATCGATCTGTTCGGCAAGCCCGCCGACGCCTGGATCACGTCGCGGGCTTCATGGCGGCGAAATTGAATCGATCTCCGATCTGACCTAAGTTCGCGGCGCTGACGAAGCGGACCGACCGGATGCTGCTGACCAACCTTGAACTCGCCTTTCGCGCCGCCAGCGTCGCGCTACTGCTGGTGCTGGCGGCGTCGTTGCTCTCCGATTTCCGCAATGTGCTGGCGGGGCGGCTCGGCGCGGCTTTCGCACTCGGCTCGGCCGCGCATGCGGCGAGCTATTCGGTCGGTTTCTCTTCGCTGGCCGCGGGCTGGCACGCCCCGCTGATCGCGCTGTCGACTGGCAACATTGTGGTGTTCTGGCTGTTCACGCGCGCGCTGTTCGACGACGAGTTTCGGCTGCGCTGGTGGCACGGGGTGATCTGGGCGGCGGTGACTGCGTTCAGCTTTGTCGGATGTCTCTGGATCGCGCCGAGCGGAAACGTGCGGTTCCCCGTGACTGCAGTGAACCTGATGGTGCTCGGCTTCATCGCGCTGGCAGTCGCGCAGATGATCAAGTCGTGGCCGGCCGATCTGGTCGAACGCCGCCGCAATGTTCGTGTCTTCATCGTTTGCGCCGCCGCGCTCTATGGCGGGGTGAATGCGGTGCTTCAGATCCTCGTTGCCGGCAGCGCGGGCGATGTCGCCAACACGATCAATGCCGGTGTGCTCGTCAGCATCGTTGCGGCCATCGCCTATACAGTGATGCGCGTCGACGGCGCCGATCTGTTTCCGGCGTCGGTGGCCACGCCGCCAATTCTGGCTCAGCCCGCGGCCATCGACGAATCCGCCGACCAAAAGCTCATCGAAGCCCTGATGCGCCTGATGGCGGACGAGCGGATCTATCGCCGGAGAACATCACAATCGGCGCGCTGGCGGGCCGGCTGAAAATCCCCGAATACCGGCTGCGCCGGCTGATCAACCAGCGCCTCGGCTACCGCAATTTCAATGTGTTCCTCAACAACCACCGCATCGAGGAAGCCAAGGCCGCGCTCGCCGATCCCACCCAGGCCGAGGTTCCCGTCATCACCATCGCCATGGACGCCGGCTTCCAGTCGCTCGGCCCCTTCAACCGCGCCTTCAAGGCGGTCACCGGCGTGACGCCGACGGAATACCGGCGGCTGAATACGAGCACGGCTTGAGGCCTTTTTTTCACCTCTCCCCGCTTGCGGGGAGAGGTCGGATTGCATCGAAGATGCAATCCGGGTGAGGGGGTACAGGTCTCACGATGATCTCGGCCGGGGAGGGAGGCTCCTCACCCCAACCCTCTCCCCGTAAGAACGGGGAGAGGGAGCGAGAGACCGTCGCTCTCCGCTCAATCTCCTGTAAATACATGAAATCGCGCCGCAATTCCAAAATCGACCAGCCCCGCCCATATTCAACCAGCCCATTTCCAAATCCGGCGAGCGCTTCTCCGCCCGCTTCGGCTTCCTCCCGCCACGTCCCTTTAGCCGGAGAGAAAGCCCGTGCCCCGCCGCCGCAAGATCGTCCTCCTCGCCACCACCATCGCCTGTGCCGGCCTCGCGCTCGGCGCCGCCCGGGCCCGCGACGTGCCGAAGGTCGCGACCGGCTTCGTCGCCGACATCCTGTGCTCGGAGATGTTCGTCTCCGGCCTCGACCCCCGCCGCAACTTCACCGAGACCAACGACGCGATGCCCGGGACCGGCCTGATCACCTGGGCCATGGACTATCAGGTCGACCGCGCGCGCAAGGACGTCACGGTGACGCTGTTCGGCATCGGCCGCAGCCATGCCGTCTATCGCGAGGGGCTCGGCTGCACGCTCGAGCATGGCACTGGCCTCACCGACGTGGCGCCACCGCCGGACGAGAGGCAGCCAGCGCTATTGCCGGAGATCGCCGGCCCCGCTCTCGTGCCGCCGCAGAGCGAGGGCTTGGCCGTCGCACTCGACCGTGCCTTCACCGAGCCTGCGCAGCCGCCCTACCGCCGCACCCGCGCGGTCGTCGTGATGAAGTCGGGCCGCATCATCGCCGAGCGCTATGCCGACGGCATCGGGCCGGAGACGCCGCTGCTTGGGTTCTCCATGACCAAATCGGTGATCTCGGCGCTGACAGGCATTCTCGTGCGCCAGGGCAAGCTGAAGCTCGATGGACCCGCACCGGTTGCCGCCTGGAAAAATCCCAATGATCCGCGCCATGCCATCACCGTCGATCAGCTGCTGCGCCACACGGCGGGCCTCGCGCTCGGCAGCTCGTTGCAGGCTTCGCTCGGCTCCGCCTTCGAGCCTGTCAACCGCATGAAGTTCGTCGAGAACGACATGGCCACTTACGCCGCGAGCATGCCGCTTGCGACCGCGCCGGGCACGGCGTGGAATTATCACGACGGCAACATGCTCGTCCTCTCGCATCTGATCCGCAATGCCGCCGGCGGCAATCCCGCAGATGCGCTGCGCTTCGCGCGCCGCGAATTGTTCGCGCCGCTCGGCATGCGCCACGTCACGCTTCAGCTCGATGGCGTCGGCACCATCGAGGGCTCGAGCGAGATGCTGGCGTCGGCGCGCGACTGGGCGCGCTTCGGCCAGCTCTATCTCAATGACGGCGTCGCCGGCGGCAAGCGCATCTTGCCGGAGGGCTGGGTGAACTATTCGGCCACGGCGACACCGGGCGGATGGGTCGGCATCGGCGCGGGCTTCTGGACCAACCAGGGCGAGAGCTTTGGCGCCAACTTCCGCGTGGAGCATGGCTGGCCGCGCGATGCGTTCTTCGCCAAGGGCACGATCGGGCAGTACACCATCGTGATCCCGTCGGAGAAGCTGGTGATCGTGCGGATGGGCCGCTCGCCGAACTGGCCGCCGGAAGCGGACGGCGTGTTCGATCTTGTGCGCGACGTGGTGACCGCGACGCGCACCACCTCTTCCCCCTCTCCCCGATTGCGGGGAGAGGGTTGGGGTGAGGGGGAGTCTCCGCAAGGGAGGTGAGAGTCGGATTGGTGGAGAGTCCCCCTCACCCGGAATCCGCGCTTCGCGCGCATTTCGGCCTCTCCCCGCAAGCGGGGAGAGGCGAAGAGACGGCTCCTACCTCCCAAGCTCCGTCGCCTTGGCCACGCGATCGAACCGCTCCAGCGTCATGATCGCATCGGCGAACTTCTCCGCCCGCGCATTCAGCACCGGGCGCGCCAAGGTCAGAAACTTCTGCTGCATGGCCTGCGTGTCCGGGAAGGAATTCGGCTCGCCCGAGGGATCGGCATAGAGCCGCTCATGCACGCCATCGTCCGTCGTGATGCTGACGCGTGCGCCGAACGGGTGGGTGCGGCCGACCTCGAGGCGGTCGTCCTGCACCACGTCGAACTTGTCGGCGAGCGCGTCGATGGCGGCATCGCCAAGGCGGTTATAGTCGTCCCAGCCGAATGAGCCCTGGTCGAGTGCGAGCGCGCCGGTGAAGAACATCGAGAACTGGCCGCCGACGATCGAGCGCGGGTGGCGCTTGGTCGCGGCATCGCCGGTGAGCGTAATGCCGTTGCGGTGCAGGCCGATCTCGACGCGCTTGACCTGGTCGGGGGTCAGATTGTGCTCGCGCCGCATCGCGATCAGCGCGTCGATCGCGGCGTGGGTGTAGCGGCAGCTCGGATACGGCTTCACGCCGATCTTCATCGTCTCGTAGCTCTTGCCGAGCTCGGCCACCGCCTTGTCCGGATGCGCATCGTTGGTGTAGCCGGCGAGCAGGCCATGCTTGCCTTCGACCGATTCCGTCGATCCGACGAAATCGTTGCGCGCCAATGTTGCGGCAATCACGCCGTTCATCGCGGCGGCGCCGACCTGGTAGCGCTTGTTCCAGGCGCCGTTGACCAGGAATTGCAGCGAGCCCGCGGCCTGGCTGCCGGAGACGCCGAAGGCGGAGATGATCTGCTGCTCGGAGAGACCAAACAGCTTGCCGGCCGCCGCGGCCGCGCCATAGGTGCCGGCGGTCGCGGTCGGGTGGAAGCCGCGCGCATAATGCGAGGTCGGATCGAGCGCGTTGCCGAGCCGGCAGCAGACTTCATAGCCCGCCACGATCGCGGTCAGCACGTCGCGGCCCGAGGCGCCGACTATCTCGCCGACGGCGAAGGCGGCGGGAACCACCGGCGCGCTCGGATGCAGCGAGGAATCGGCATGGGTGTCGTCGAAGTCGAGGGAATGGCCGAGCGCGCCGTTGAGGAGAGCCGCCACCGCCGGTGTCCAGGTCTTGGTGTCGCCGAACACGGTGGACTCGCCCTTGGTGTCGAGCGCGAGCGCTTCCAGCATCTTCAGGATCGAGGGGGTGGATTCCGCTTCGGACCTAGCCCGGATGGCGCTGCCGAGGAAGTCCAGCGTCAGCACCTTGGCGCGATCCAGCACCTCCGCCGGAATATCCTGGTATTTCAGATTGACGACATAGGCGGCGAGCGTTGCGGTTTCGTGGGCCATCGTGTTTCCTCGTTTTGGCGCGCAAGTTAGGCGGGCTGATTTGGCCTTTCAAGCGGCCTTGCGGCCGCGGGCATCAGCTATGCTTTGGCCCTACGGGGATCGGACCGGGACATTCGACAATGGCATTCTCAGGCAAGGTGTTCGAGCGGATCCGGTCGCGGCGGACGCAGCTGGGACTGGCGATCCGGGTCACCGTGGCCGCGACCGCGGCCTATGCGATCGCCACCGCGTTGCATCTCTTGCTGCCGCTCTGGGCTGTCCTGACCTCGCTGATCGTGACCCAGATGAGCGTCGGCCGTTCGCTGAAGGCGACGCGTGACTATGTGCTCGGCACCATCGGCGGCGCGATCTATGGCGGCGCCATCGCGATCCTGATCCCCTATTCGAGCGAAGTGGGCCTGCTTGGCCTGCTGGTGCTCTCGGTCGCTCCGCTCGCCTTCATCGCCGCGATCAATCCGAGTCTGAGCGCCGCGACGGTGACGGCCGTGATTGTGCTGCTGGTCCCGACCATGCATCACTCCGATCCCATGACCTCGGCGATCGACCGTGTCAGCGAGGTTGGCGTCGGTGCAGTCACCGGATTGCTCGTCTCGTTCGTGGTGCTGCCTTCGCGCGCGGTGCGGCAGATCCGTGCCGTGGCCGCACAATTGCTCGAGCTGATCGCCGATGCCTTCACCGAACTGCTCGCCGGCCTGACCCGCGGCCGCGACAACGATGCGCTGCACCGGATCCAGGACGGCATCGGCACCGCCATGGTCGGCATGAATGCCATTGGCGCCGAGGCCGAGCGCGAGCGCGCCGCGCGGCTGTCGAGCGGGCCCGACACGGGTCCCTTGCTGCGAACCGTGCTGCGGCTGCGCCACGACGTCGTGATGATCGGCCGCGCCACGGTGGTGCCGTTGCCGGTCGAGGTGCAGATGCGGTTAGCTGCGCCCTTGACGGAGGTCTCGACGGTGATCGCGCGCTTCCTGCGCGCGGCCGCCGCGGCCCTGCGCGAGGGCGCCGGCGCGCCGGCGATCCATCCGGTCCACGTCGCGCTCCAGCACTACGCCGAGGCGGTCGCCTCCGTCCGCCAGGACGGCCTGATCCGCGGCCAGCCCGGTGACACCGCCGAGCGCTTCTTCGCGCTCGGCTTCTCCTTGGAGCAGATGCACCAGAACCTGTGCGACCTCGATCGTGTCGTCGGCGAATGGTCGGAGGCAAGTGACAAGTCGGCGCGTGTGGCGGAGTAGGGCAATCGCATATGGAAGCGGCTTCCTGCGGCCATCCTTCGAGACGCCCGCTCAGGCCGTACAAATGCGCCCCGCACCTTGCGGGAGGGAACGTACTTCCATTGACGCGATTGCTCGAGCTCACCCGCTAGAGAGATCGAAAAACGCGAGCTGCGTTGCATCACGCCTCTCGATGCCGTCTGTCAGCGCCTTCAATGCAACGTCGAAACTCGGTTGCGGCTGTTCCAATTCCCACCCGCCGTCATGATCCCATTGGAAGCACCAGCCATAGCGCTCCCCAGGCTCGAGATGGAGCAGCAGGCAGCGGCTGAGTTGCGAGGGTTCGGCAATCGGAATCAGGTGCTTCAATGAAACACCGTACTCCTTGCGGAAATAGGCGCAGGCCTCCTCGAGCTCATCCTCGGAATAGGCGATGAAGTCGAGGACATTGCGCAGCTGCGTGGCGAGTTCGCCCGGCGCATAGAACCGCAGCTCGGAGGAGGATTCAGGCAGGCGAACCAGCAGCTCGGTCTCGCCGCGGGTCAGCAGGAAATTGCGATAGTCCTCGGGGAGCCGGACGCCAAGCGCCTGCTCGGCGGCGCTGATATCTGCGGCGCTGACCGGCGTAGCGGGTCGCAAGCGCCAGCCCTTGGCAGATGTCCCTTCCCTGCGCCGTGCTGCATATTCCGCATATTCGGGAAACAGCAAGATGACGTCGTAGCCGCCGAAGCGCGACCATTGATAGGCATCGTCGAAGGCCTCCTCCCTCCGTTCGGGAAAGAAGCCGCAGAGAAGCTCGGCACGCTGGCGAATGCGATCATGGCTCGGAGCGGTCCGGCACAAATGCTCGATGATCGCCAGCGAGGCGGCTGGATTGCTGGCGAGAAGATAGAGACTGCTCAGCAACTCCAGGATTTCTCCTTCGAGGTCCTGCTCGGAGATGGACCATGCATAATGGGCCTGCCGAGATGCCCGCCGCGCGTTGATCGCATCGCGCGCCTGCTCGGCATAGCGCAGGGTCTGCGCGAAGTCCTCGCCTGCGGCCTTGCCGTGATCGGCGGCGAGCCAGAGATAGAGCGGCTCGTGCTCGGCCGGCGTGCCCCTGAGCACTTCGATCTGCTTCGCCTGCTCGGCCAGCGGCGCGCTGAGCGCGAGGATCATCAGCTCATCGAGCCCCTTCTGCCAATCCGGCTTGGCCTGCGGATCAGGTCCGAGGTCGCGTAGCGTGTAGTTGGTATGGCTGGTCTCGACATAGCCGGACGCGACGAGTTCGGCGACATGGCGGCGGAAAGCTGAGACGGCGTCGTCAATGTCGGAAAATTCCTCGCGCAGATACTGATCCGATTCCGGATCGTCCTGCCGGTTCATGCGAACGCCGATCACCATGGGATCGCCGCCCGGAATCAGCATCAGCTCGCGATCGTCGTCGCCGGGTGGACGGTGGAAGAACTTTGCCAGATGCATGCGACCTCCGAAGGCGCCGCCGGCATCGGGGCGCCATGTCTCAGTCGCGATCTCAGGGAAACCGGTTCACGCCATCACGGCTGGCGCCTGGTCAGGCCTTTGCTCTGCATGCGCCAGAGCAGCAGATCGATGCGGTCCTGGCCGAAGAACGGCTCGTTCTCGAACACGAAGGTCGGCACGCCCCAATGGCCTGACGCCGCATGGTCCTTCTCGTTCTCCGCGATCACGTGCTCGTAGCGATCCGGATCGGTCGTGATCGCTTGATCCATCGCGGCGAGGTCGAAGCCGGCCTTTTCGGCCGCGCGCGCGAGGTGGTCGCCTTCGTTCCATCCCGCCACCGAGCCGTCCCACAGCACGCGCGCGATCGCATCGGTGAAGGCGAGCGAGCGGCCCTCGAGCTGCGCCATCGCGCCCAGCCGGGTCAGCCGGTGGATGTAGGGCTGCTCGGCCGCCACATCGAACGTCACCTTGTCCTGCACGATCGGATCTGGCCTCGGAAAGCGGAACGGAATGCCCTCGTGCTGCGCCACGCGCGTGCTGTCGAGCACCACATAGCGAATGAAGTTCGGGCTGGCCTTCTTGAAGAAGCCGGGCACGCGCACCGCGAGCGGATAAACCGGCCGCAGGTTGACCGCGAGATCATAGTCCGCGACCAGCTTTAGCGTCTTCGGCAGCGCCAGATAGCTGAACGGACTGCGGTAGGAGTAGAAGAGGTCGACGGAGAGCGTCATCGCGCCGGCTCCGCGATGTCTCCCATCATGCTGCGGGCCACGAGCTTGTGGAACGGTACGATCAGCGTGAGGTAGGTACGCCCGAGCAGATTGTTGGTCCGCACCAACGTGGTCAATGTCACCCGTCGGTCCGCCGCGTCGCCGGCGACGTCAACCACGACGCGGAAATCGAGATGGTAGTCGTCAAACCCTGCGATCAGCCGCTCCGGCGTTTCGCTCAGCACTGGAAACAGGCCGATCATCCCGTGCGGAGCCGGAGCGCCCTCGCCCGATGTCTTCAGTCCGAGGGGTTTCACCAGGATGTTGCGCAAGCGCGTCAGCGCATCGATCCAGCGCGGCCCATGCAGCACCATTCGAGTGCAGGCCTCGCGGGCGCTCAATTGCGTCGCGCCGACCTCGACACGAAAGGCGTCGATGAACTGCGCGCCTGATAGCACCGCGCCGGCGTCGACACTCGGGGTGACTTCGCGAACCGATCCTGTCATCCCAGCAGTCTGCGCGTCAGCATCCGGAATCGCAAGATCAAGAGTCCGGCATAGACGAACGTTCCGACCGAGAACCCGACCCAGACGCCGATCGCGCCGAGGCCGGCGTTGAAGGCCAGCACCCAGCCGACGGGAAAGGCGATACACCAATAGCCGATTGCCGCGAACACCAGCGTCATCCTGGTGTCATTGATGCCGCGTAGCGCGCCGCCCATGATGGTCTGGAGACCGTCGGCGATGAAGAAGGTCGCGCCGACCACCAGCAGCGTTGCCGTCAGCTCGATGGTCGGCGCGCTGGCCTCGCTGTTGCCGAAGAACAGCCGTCCCACCTGATACCGGCCGATGATGATGGCGACCGTCAGGGCGGAGACCAGGACGGTCCCGAGCACGGCTGCGACGAAGCCCGCGCGCTTGACCGCGAGCGGCTCGTTGCGGCCGAAGGCGTGGCCGACCCGCACCGTCGCGGCCATGCCGATGCCGAGCGGCACCATGAACAGCACGGCGGTGACCTGGAGCGCGATCTGGTGCGCGGCGATCGCGGCGGTCGAGATCAAGCCCATCAGCAATGCCGCCGATGAGAACAGGCCATATTCCAGCAGCAGCGAGAACGAGATCGGCGCGCCGATGACGATGAGCTGGCGCATCAAGGGCCAGTCGATCCGCCAGAGATGGGCGAGCGGATGATAGTCCGCGAACGGCCTGCGCAGGCCGGCGATGGCGAGCGCGGCGATGAAGGTGCCGAGATTGACCAGCGTGGTCGCAAGCCCCGCACCGAACAGGCCGAGCTCGGGCAGGCCGAACAGGCCGTGGATCAGGCAATAGACCAGCGCGGCATTGACCGGGATGGCCGCAATGGTGATCCACAGCGGCGCCTGCGGCCGGTTCACCGCGCTCATCATGCTGCGCAGCGCGATGAAGCCGAGCGCTGGCGCGATGCCCCAGGCAAGGCCGTTGAGATAGCGCTGGGCGAGCGCGGCCGATTGCGGCGCCTGGCCGAGCGCGAGCAGGATCTGCTCGCCATAGAGTGGCGAGGCCATCATCGGCAGCGAGATCAGCAGCGCGACCCACAGCCCGACGCGCAAGGAGCGGCGGATGCGCCTGACATCGCCGGCGCCAAAGGCCTGCGCGGCGAGCGGCGACACCGCGGACATCAGGCCGAGCCCGAAGGTGAAGCTGACGAAATAGACCGTGTGCGCCAGCGCGGCTGCTGCGACCGCATTCTCACCCAGATGGCCGATCATCGCGAGATCGGTCGTGATCATCGCGATCTGCCCGAGCTGTGTCAGCATCAGCGGCACGGCCAGCCGCAGCGTCTCGACGAATTCCTGCGCGAGATGGTTCTGCGGCACGCCGGCTTGCGGCTGCGAATGATGTTGCACGGTGTCGAGCATGGCGGCTGCAATAGCACAGCCAGGCGTCGAAAACATGGCTCTCGTGTCCCGGACGCGGTGCAGCGCGCAGCGCTGCTCCGCAGAGCCGGGACCCAGGAGTCACGAGTGCAGCTCTTAGCCGCATGGGCCCCGGCTCAGCAGCGCATCACTGACGTGCTGCGCTGCATCCGGGGCACGAGACTTGTGTGCGGGTTGCGTGCTTCTTTTCCCTCTCCCCTTGTGGGAGAGGGTGGCTCGCCGCAGAGCGGCGAGACGGGTGACGGGTCTCTATCCGCTAGCTCAGGAATCGTAGGGTGGGCAAAGGCGCATTGCGCCGTGCCCACGACCTCTCCAATATTGCAACAGAAGCGTGGGCACGCTGCGCTTTGCCCACCCTACGATACTGTGGTCGCGGAGAGTTCTCTCACAAGGGAGAAGAAAGAAGCCTCAGCCCTTCCGCTCCGGCACGCGCTTGATCTTGGCACCCAGCGCGTTCAGCCGTTCCTCGATGCGCTCGTAGCCGCGCTCGATCTGGTCGGCGTTGTTGATGGTGGAGGTGCCCTCGGCGCAGACCGCCGCAAGCAGCATCGCCATGCCGGCGCGGATGTCGGGCGAGCTCAGCGTCGCGCCGTGCAGGCGGCTCGGGCCTGCAATGATGGCGCGATGCGGATCGCAGAGCACGATACGCGCGCCCATCCCGATCAGCTTGTCGACGAAGAACATCCTCGATTCGAACATCTTCTCGAACATCAGGATCACGCCCTCGCATTGCGTGGCGGTGACGATCGCGATCGACATCAGATCGGCCGGGAAGGCGGGCCAGGGCTGGTCTTCGAGCTTCGGCACGTGGCCGCCGAAATCGTCCTGGATCTTCATGGTCTGGTTGGAGGGCACGATCAGATCGTCGCCCTCGACGCGGCAGACGATGCCGAGCCGCTCGAAGCCCATGCGGATCGAGCGCAGATGCTCGACGCCGGCGCGGGTGATGCGCAAGGGCGAGCGCGTCACGGCGGCCAGCCCGATCAGCGAGCCGACCTCGATATGATCCGGCTGGATCCGGTAGGTCGTCCCGCCCAGCGTCGCCGGACCATGGATGGTCATGGTGTTGGTGCCGATGCCCTCGATCTTGGCGCCGAGCGCGACGAGGAAATTGGCGAGGTCCTGCACATGCGGCTCGGACGCCGCGTTGCGCAAATAGGTGATGCCGTCGGCGGCGACCGCCGCGACCAGCGCGTTCTCGGTCGCGGTGACGCTGGGCTCGTCCAGGAACACGTCCGCACCGGTGAGCTTCGGCGCGCGGAATTCCAGCCGGTCGGTCGCGGTGACCTTTGCGCCGAGCTGCTCCAGCGCCAGCACATGCGTGTCCAGCCGGCGCCGGCCGATGACGTCGCCGCCGGGGGGCGGCAGCATCAATTCGCCGCAGCGCGCCAGCAGGGGACCGGCGAGCAGGATCGAGGCGCGAATGCGGACGCAGAGCTCAGGGTCGAGATCGGCGGCGCGGATGCTCTTGGCGTGGATGTGAAGTGTGTTGCGTTCGGTCCACTCCGCCGACGCGCCGACCGAGCGGATCAGCTCGACCAGCGTCTCGGTGTCGCGGATCCGCGGCACGTTCTGAAGCGTCACCGGATGCTCGGTGAGCAGGGCGGCCGCGATGATCGGCAGCGCCGAGTTCTTGTTGCCGGACGGCTCGATCGAGCCCGAGAGCCGGTGACCGCCCTCGACGATGTACTGGATGGGCGCCACTTGGTTCTGTCCTGTTGGGTGGGCGGGCTGTTTCGGGCGGAAACTACAGAGAATTGAGCGCGGGAGCAATTGTGGCGGGCGGTGTTGCCAGCCCCGGTGTCGCTCGCGGCCATCCTTCGAGACGCCCGCTGTCGCGGGCTCCTCAGGATGAGGGTCGGAGGTTGTGGCGGGCGGGCCTCAGAACAAGCCGATGATATTCCCAACCACATAGAGGATCGCGATCAGGATCAGCGCGCCGATCATGACAAAGGAGATTTCGATCGCAATGGCGCCGGTGCCGAGGACGGCGGCGACGCCGGCAAGGAGCCGTTCCTCGCGGAAGATCAACGCGAGCACCGAGAGCAGGATGGCGAGCAGGCCGAGCGAGATCGCGGTGGCCGAAGCAGTTTCGCTCCAGCTCCGTCCAGCGGATTGTTCGATTCTGGGCGCCTGATATTCCACGCCCTTCACGCGCGCGATCAGGCGGTTCTTGATGCGATGTCCGGTGTCGACGATGACCTGGTCCGCCGGCGGCGGTGGAAACACCATCGGCACCACCCAATGTGGCAACACCGCCGCCATCAGCGCCAGCACGCCGACAATGCTGCCGATGATGCCGAGCCGGCGGGAGGGTGTGGCGGAACTGGTGGGTGCAGAGGCGGTCATGGCACGACGCTTCCCGGCCGGGATGGGCCAATGGATCTACGCCCCTTCGTCGCGATGGCAGCTGGTGAGGTTCAGGGGGGTGTCCACGACGTCATGGCCGGGCTTGACCCGGCCATCCACGCCTTTGCCCAGAGCACGAAGAACGTGGATGCCCGGGACAAGCCCGGGCATGACGACTTTTCGTGAATGCCGCGGCGCGCTAGATATCGATCGTCGCGCTGAGCGAATGTTCCTGGATGAAGTCGCGGCGGGGCTCGACCACGTCGCCCATCAGCTTGGTGAAGATGTCGTCGGCCTCGTCGACCTCCTTGACCTTCACTTGCAGCAGCGAGCGCACCTCGGTGTCCAGCGTGGTCTCCCAGAGCTGCTCCGGGTTCATCTCACCGAGACCTTTGTAGCGCTGCAGCGTGATGCCCTTGCGGCCTGCGTCGGTGACTGCTTCGAACAGATCGACCGGGCCGTGGACCACGTGCTCGCTGTCCTTGCGCCGCAGCTTGCCGGAGCGGGCGTAGACGTCCTGGAGCTTGGTCGTGTACTCGTCCAGCTTGCGCGCCTCGACCGAGCCGAGCAGCGCGTCGTCGATGACGGCCGCTTCCTTGACGCCGCGCACGGTGCGCTCGAACAGGAAGCCCTGGCCCTCGACGAATTGCCCGACCCAGCCGCGCTCGACCTCCTCGGCCTGGCTGTCCAGCCGGGTCGCGATGTACTGCGCCGCGGCCGTGGCGTTCTCGGGGTTGCCGTAGACCGACTTGTTCAGCACGCCGGTGATGGCGGCCTGCTCGACCACCTTGCGGTTATAGCGGCTGTGCAGGTTGCGCAGGATGCTGCGGACCACACGGGCGTCGTCGACCAGCGCGCGCAAATCGCGCCCCGAGCGGTCGCCGCCGGTGCCGGGGATGTACACGCAATCATCGAGACCGGCGTCGATCAGATAGTCTTCCAGCGCCCGCTCGTCCTTCAGATACTGCTCGGACTTGCCGCGCGAGACCTTATAGAGCGGCGGCTGGGCGATATAGAGATAGCCGCCGTCGATGATGTCGCGCATCTGCCGGTAGAAGAAGGTGAGCAGCAGCGTGCGGATATGGGCGCCGTCGACGTCGGCGTCCGTCATCACGATGATCTTGTGATAGCGCAGCTTCTCGACCGAGAACTCGTCGCTGATGCCGGTGCCGAGCGCTGTGATCAGCGTGCCGATCTGTTCGCTCGACAGCATCTTGTCGGGGCGGACGCGTTCGACGTTCAAGATCTTGCCGCGGAGCGGCAAGACGGCCTGGAATTCGCGGTTGCGGCCCTGCTTGGCGCTGCCGCCTGCCGAGTCACCCTCGACGATGAACAGTTCGGACTTGGCCGGATCCTTTTCCTGGCAGTCGGCGAGCTTGCCGGGCAGCGAGGAGACCGAGAGCGGGCTCTTGCGCGTCAGCTCGCGCGCTTTTCGCGCAGCCTCGCGCGCGGCGGCGGCCTGGATCACCTTGCCGACGATCATCTTGGCCTCGGACGGGTGCTCCTCGAACCAGGCCTGGAGCGCCTCGTTGAGGACGTTCTCGACCACGGGGCGCACTTCCGAGGACACCAGCTTGTCCTTGGTCTGCGACGAGAATTTCGGATCGGGCACCTTCACCGACAGCACGGCCGTGAGGCCTTCGCGGCAATCGTCGCCGGTCAGCGCGATCTTTTCCTTTTTCGCATTGGCCTCGGCATAGCCGTTGACCTGGCGCGTCAGCGCGCCGCGGAAGCCGGCGAGATGGGTGCCGCCGTCACGCTGCGGGATGTTGTTGGTGAAGCACAGCACGTTCTCGTGGTAGCTGTCGTTCCACCACAAGGCGGCCTCGACGCCGATGCCGTTGGCTTCGGAGCGCACCATGATCGGCGCCGGCACCAAGGCCTTCTTGTTGCGATCGAGATATTTGACGAATTCCTCGACGCCGCCGGAATAATGCATCTCCTCGCGCTTCTCGACCGCGTGACGCATGTCGGAGAGGATGATGTTGACGCCGGAATTGAGGAAGGCGAGCTCGCGCAAACGATGCTCGAGCGTGGCGAAATCATATTCGACGTTCTTGAACGTCTCGGTCGAGGCGAGAAACGTCACCTCGGTGCCGCGCCGGCCCGGTGCGTCGCCGACCACCTTCAGCGGTGCGACGGCATCGCCATGGGCGAACTCGATGTAGTGCTCCTTGTCGTCGCGCCAGATCCGCAGGCCGAGCTTGCTCGACAGCGCGTTGACGACTGAGACGCCGACGCCGTGCAGGCCGCCGGAAACCTTGTAGGAGTTCTGGTCGAACTTACCGCCGGCGTGCAGCTGGGTCATGATGACCTCGGCCGCCGAGATGCCTTCGCCCTTGTGGATGTCGACGGGAATGCCGCGGCCATCGTCGCGCACGGTGACGGAATTGTCCGCATTGAGGACGACGTCGACGCGCGTGGCATGGCCCGCGAGCGCTTCGTCGATCGCGTTGTCGACGACCTCATAGACCATGTGGTGCAGGCCCGAGCCGTCGTCGGTGTCGCCGATATACATGCCCGGACGCTTGCGGACGGCATCGAGACCCTTGAGCACGCGGATCGATTCCGCGCCGTAATCGCTCGCGTTGGAGGGCTCGTTTTCGGCAGCGGGCTGCCGAGCAGGTTCTGTCATGAGAGGCCTTCGAGATGTCGCCCGAATCAGCTGCGCAAAAGGCGCTGATTTGGTGGTTATTTGTGCCATGAAAGAGGGCCTGCGCCTAGCGCAAAGTATCTTCCGGCAACCCTTTGGGAAGATGGGTGTTTTTGGCCGATTTTCAAGGCCTACGAGGGTCGATTCTGGGCGCTGCAAAAAGCGCGAATCGAGGGCCTGTTCCGAGCCCTTCGAAGGCGGTGTTTTCACGGGATCGGTGAGGCTGTCCGGAGGTCCTTCCGGCTAACGCTTCGGAGTGGCGAAAGATGCCCTAATACAGCTGGAGCGGCGACCACAGCTCGCCATCGGGCCCGACCGTGACGTCCCAGGCATCACCGGCCACCAGATCGATCGTCGTGTCGCGATCGGGACGGCCCTCGATCTTCAACGCGTAGGGGTATTTGCCGGGCGGCAGATTGAACAGCGGCGCCTGAGGGCGTTCCTTGCCGGCGCGGGCGGGGAGGGTGATGGCCCGGTTGTCGAGAACGAAGACGACGTCCTTGCTGCCGAGATTGGTGAACATCAGCGCCGCACGGCCCGCCTCGGGCATGACGCGCGCCTTCGTTGCGGCGTCCCGGTTCCGCTGCACGAGACGGATCGAGGTGCCGGTGTCCGTGCGGTCAAGCTCCAGCATGGCCGGGCCGAGCGGGGAGGCGAAGGCGAGGTGCACGCGATCGGCGGTGACCACCGCGCCATCGTGCTGCTCCTGCCAGCCGCGCTTGCCGAGCTCGATGCGGTAGAAGGCGAGCACGTCGCCGAGATTCGCGGGGATGCGGGTGATCAGCCTGGTGCGCAGCGGGGCGTCGACGTCGAGCATCGTGGTGGTGAGGATCTCGCGATAGCTGTAGCGGGTCGGCGCCGGCAGAACGGCATCGGGGTCCGGCGTGAGCGCAGTGGAGAACAGCTGCGGCAGATGCGGCACCCACGCGCTGGCGGTAGCCGCCAGCACGCAGCTTGCGAGGAAAGCGAGGCCGCACACGAACGCCCGCCATCGTGCCGGGATTTTCGTCCCGAGCCTTACCGTCCGCATCTTGCTCTCCAAGGATATCAAGGATATCGCGCTTGACGTCATCGCGCGATTTGCAGCGGCTGCGACACCGTCGGCGCGGCCTCACAGAGCTAGTCGCCGCGGAAAACGGCCGGGTTCAATACCAGGGCCTATCGCCGGGCCGAGACTCGTCCGCTCTCGACGTCAAAGACCTCGCCGCCCGCGCCGATCTCGGCGAAGGCGGCGGGATCGGCGCCGGTCAGCCACACCTGCGCGCCGAGCTTGCGCAGCTCGTCGAACAGCGCCGCGCGCCTGCCAGGATCGAGATGGGCGACGACCTCGTCGAGCAGCAGCAGCGGCACGATGCCGGTCATCTCGGCGACCAGGCTCGCATGCGCCAGCACGAGGCCGATCAGCAGCGCCTTCTGCTCGCCGGTGGATGCATCGCGCGCCGGCATGCTCTTGGGCGCATAGACCACCTGGAGATCGGTCAGGTGCGGGCCGTCGGTGGTGCGGCCGGCGATGGCATCGCGCGGCCGGTTGTCGCGCAGGATCTGGCGGTAGCGGTCTTCGACCGACGTCGCGGTCTCCTCGAGCAGCGCGTTCTCCATCCAGCCGTCGAGCGCAATCTGCGCCGACGGAAATGCGGAGGCCTGCGCGCGCGCATTCAACATGCCGGTGAGCCGCGCCGCGGTCTGGCCGCGCGTGGCGGCAACCGCGACCGCAAGCTCGGCGGTCTCGCGCTCGATCGCGTCACACCAATGGTCGTCGTAATTGCGCGTCTCGAGCAGGCGGTTGCGCGAGCGCAGCGAGCGTTCCAGCGCGTTGATGCGGCTGGAATGCTCGTTGTCGATGGCGAGCACCAGGCGATCGAAGAAGCGCCGCCGCTCGGAGGCGGCGCCCATGAACAGCCCGTCCATCGCCGGCGTCAGCCACACCATGCGGATATGGTCGCCGAAGGCCGCCGCTGAACCCACCGGCTCGCGGTCGATGCGGCAGCGCCGGCTCACGGTGGCATCGGCGCGCGGCGGCTCGATGCCGGTGCCGAGCGTCGCCAGGCCCAGGGCGCCCTCGACCTGCGCCGACACCGCCCAGGAGCCGTCGCCCTGGTTGTCGGCGACATCCTCCAGCGTGGCGCGCCGCAGGCCCCGCCCCGGCGACAGGAACGAGATCGCCTCGATGCAATTGGTCTTGCCCGCCCCGTTCGGCCCGACCAGCGCCACCATGTCAGCCGCCGTCTCGAGCCCCGCCGCCCGATAATTGCGAAAATGCGTCAGCGTCAGGCGATGAATGCGGGAGGGGGTCATCTTAGCTCGTCATTGCCGGGCTTGACCCGGCAATCCATCGCCCGCGTCAGCGGGCAATTTCATCATATAGGTCTTGCCACGCGGGATTGCTCTTCACAATCAAATCGATCTTCCACTCGCGCGACCAATGTTTCATGTTCTTTTCGCGCTGAAGTGCAGCGGCGATCGTGTCGTGTGCCTCAAAATAGACCAGGGTCTTCACCCCATAGCGCTTGGTGAAGCCGTCTGCCAAGCCTTCACAGTGTTCGTAGACGCGTCTGACCAGATTGTTGGTGACGCCGATATAGAGTGTTCCACCGGGCTTGCTAGCGGGGATGTACACCCAATAGGTCATCTTGTTTGATGGATGGCCGGGTCAAGCCCGGCCATGACGAGAGAGGAAATATCCTCACACCCGCATCGGCATCAGCACGTAGAGCGCGCTCTTGTCGTCCTTGTCTTGCACCAGGGTCGGCGAGCCGGGATCGGCGAGCTTCAGCGTTGCGACGTCGCCTTCGATCTGGGCGGCGATGTCGAGCAGATAGCGGGAGTTGAAGCCGATATCGAGGGCGTCGGAGGCGTATTCGACCTCGAGCTCTTCGGTCGCACTGCCCGAGTCAGGATTGGTCACCGACAGCACCAGCTTGCCCGCAGACAGCGACAGCTTGACCGCGCGGCCGCGCTCGCTGGAAATCGTCGAGACGCGGTCGACCGCGTTCTCGAAATCCTTCTTGTCGACGACGAGCTCCTTGTCGTTGCCCTGCGGGATCACGCGGCCGTAGTCGGGGAAGGTGCCGTCGATCAGCTTCGAGGTCAGCACGACGTTGCCGATGGTGAAGCGGATCTTGGCCTGCGACAGCTCGATCGTCATCTCGGCTTCGGTGTCCTCGATCAGGCGCTGCACCTCGCCGACCGTCTTGCGCGGCACGATCACGCCGGGCATGCCCTCGGCGCCCTTGGGCTGCACCAGGTCGAGCTGGGCGAGGCGGTGGCCGTCGGTGGCGACGCCGCGCAAGGTCGCAGCCTTCGCGGTGCCTGCGGCGTGCAGGTAGATGCCGTTGAGGTAGTAGCGCGTCTCTTCGGTCGAGATCGCGAACTGGGTGCGGTCGATCAGCCGCTTGACGTCCTTGGCGGCCAGCGAGAACGAATGCGACATGTCGCCGGCGGCGAGATCCGGGAAATCATTCTCCGGCAGGGTTTGCAGCGTGAACCGCGAGCGGCCGGCGCGGATCGCCAGCACGGCGCGGTCGCCGTCGGCCTCCAGCACGATCTGGGACCCGTCGGGCAGCTTGCGCACGATGTCGTAGAACATGTGCGCCGGCACCGTGGTGGCCCCGGCGGTTGCGGTTTCCGCCGCCAGCGTCTCCGTCACCTCGAGGTCGAGGTCGGTGGCCTTCAGCGACAATTTCGCATTCTCGGCCCGGACCAGCACGTTGCCGAGGATCGGGATCGTGTTGCGGCGTTCGACCACGCGGTGGACATGGCCCAGCGATTTCAGGAGTTGCGCGCGTTCGACCGTAACCTTCATTGCACTACTCGCCCGATCCCCAAGGAAAACACCAACGTTGGAAAGCCGGGCGGCAGGACGCGCGCCACGGCACCGAAGACCCCGGAAAGCCGGATCATCCAGCCGATATGACCAAAGCCGTCAGGGTCGCGCAAGGTGGCGCGGATGGCCCCCGGATTCAAGGGATTGGGGAGCCAGTTCCGCACGATTCCCACGATTTACCGCCCCAAACGAAAACCGCCGCCCAGGCATGGCCGGGGCGGCGGGAGAATGGCAGGAGGCCTAGGCGTTTATTCCTGAAGCTGGCGCTTCAGCGACTCCACTTCCTCCGACAGCGCGGTGTCCTTGGAGACCAGGGCCTCGATCTTGCGCACGGCGTGCAGCACCGTGGTGTGATCGCGCCCGCCGAAGCGGCGGCCGATCTCGGGCAGCGAGCGCAAGGTCAACGTCTTGGCGAGATACATCGCCACCTGGCGCGGACGCACCACGTTGGCGGTGCGGCGCGAGGACAGGAGGTCGGAGCGGCTGACATTATACTGCCGCGCCACCACGCGCTGGATGTCCTCGATCTTGATCCGCTTCGGCTCCTGCGGCCGGACCAGGTCGCGCACCTCACGCTCGGCCATTTCCAGCGTCACCGGCTGGTTGTTGAGCTTGGAGTGAGCCAGGAGGCGGTTGATCGCGCCTTCGAGGTCGCGGCCGTTATGGGTGATGGTGCGCGCGAGATAATGCAGCACCTCTTCCGGCACGTCGAATGTCGCATGATGGGCGCGGGCCGCGGCGACGCGCGACTTGAGGATGCCGTGGCGCAGCTCCTCGCCGAGCGAGCCCATCTCGACCACGAGACCGCCGGCAAGACGCGAGCGGACGCGATCATCCAGGCTTTCCAGATCGGACGGCGGACGATCCGCTGCGATCACGACCTGGCGGCCGGCATCGATCAGCGCGTTCAGCGTGTGACAGAACTCGGCCTGCGTCGACTTGCCCTGCAGGAACTGGAGGTCGTCGATGACGAGCACGTCGATGCCGCGCAGCGCTTCCTTGAAGGCCAGCGCCGTCTGCGTCTTCAGCGCAGCGACGAAGCCGTACATGAATTTTTCCGCGGTGAGATACAGCACCTTGCGCTCGTTGCCGGAATTGCCGGCCCAGGTCACGGCCTGCAACAGATGCGTCTTGCCGAGGCCGACGCCGGCATGGATGTAGAGCGGGTTGAACATCACGGGGTCGCCACGGCGACCTTCGGCGACCTGACGCGCGGCGGCATGCGCCAGCGTGTTGGAGCGGCCGACGACGAAGCTCGCAAAGGTCAGGCGCGGATCGAGCGGCGAGCCGCCGAGCGCATCATGATTGGCCGAGACCGGCGCGGTCGCAGTCGAGCGCAGTTCCGGCGCAGGCGCGCGGCGCGTTTCGACCGGCGCGGGCGCTTCCTTCGGCGCCACGACCGGGCGTACCGCGGAGCGGACGGTGAGATCGATGCGATGCACTTCGGGCATCTCGGCCTGCCAGCACGACAGCACGCGCTCGGCATAATGGGCCTGGATCCAGCTCTTCAGGAAGCGGGTCGGAACCGACAGCCGCACGCTCTCCTCCTGCACGCCTTCCAAATCCATGCGCGCAAACCAGCTCGTATAGACGTCTTCGCCAACGTTCGTGCGCAGCCGGTTCTTCACGCGCGACCAGCGATCCTGTTCCGATGTGTTCATCGTCAAAAAACTTCTCTTGAGAGATTTAGTTGCGTGGGTGAGCGCCATGCAGAGTTCCTGCCATCAGGGTTTCTGACAGGGCGCGACCTCAGAGCGAGTCCAGCGTCGGACATGGCTCGACCGTTCGGCGTGAACGCCGCGTCAGGTCAGCGATGTCAGAGATGGAGGGTTCGCGAGGTCAGCGCGTACTCGGCGCCCCATCGCAGGCGGGGGGCTGGAGGTCGGACTGATCTAAACCGGCATCGTTGGAATAGGAAACGTGCTTCAATACCGCGTTGCGTCCGTTAGACATGATACCTCCCCGTCCTGCCGTGATTGCTCACGGCAAGGTCCTACGTGTCCAATAGACAACCGCGGAATAGTCGTGTCGCGGATGCCTGCCCGTGTACTAGTCGTCCGCTCGACTTCGCCTCATGCGGGTCGGGGTAGCTTTACGACGTCTCTCATTTGCGCTTGGCGCGAGCAGGATGAAATCCTGCTTGGAGACATTCAGACAAAGAGCTACCGTTCCCACAGTGCTGTGGGTTTGAACCGACTATCGCTTGTTGATGCGTTGCCAACGTGCCCACCGCCGCCGATTTGCACGCTCGCCCCGTTTCCGATACCGCGCTGGTCTCAAGATCGTGGGCGCCGCTGACGACTTAAGGAATACACTAAGCGGAAAGACTCGCAACGGAATTGATTCACACTTGAGGCATCAAAAATCTTGACCAGCGTTAACGCGGCGCACGAGTTGTTCACAGGTCTGAGACCAAGAGTTTGAATCCGCGTAGAGAATCGAAGACGAGACGCGTTGTGTGACAATTCGCGAACAGCGGCCAAAAAAAATTCAAAAAACCTTCACGCGCCGACTTCGCCCGGTCGTTTTCCAAATGCTTGCTGTCACTATGTTGATAAGTTGTTCGCGAAACATCGTTTTTTGAGTCTCATTTCACAGGGTAACTCCACCGGGAGATCCGCTCCTGTGAATCTACGGTGTGCAGAACTCGCGCGCGTGCGAATTCAACTTAGGCCCGTCCCGCAGGGGTTTTTCGCAGCGCAGTGAAAGTTTCCGCTGTTGCAAAATCGTCCGCGGTAAAACTACGGGACGCATTATCGTGCGGTATCATGCGGTCGAAGTGAATCTTCCAATGTCCATCGTCGGTCGAACGACCGCTTGCGTGAATTGTGACAGGCGAATTGTGACAGACAACGAAAAGCCCGGCACGAGGCCGGGCTGATGTAACGCGCGCGATGTTGCTTCAACCGATCGAATGACTCGATCGCATCGGCCGACGTGGATCGGCTTACTTGGATCGGCTTACTTGGCGAGCTTGGCGATCTGCGCGGTGAGGCGCGAGACTTTGCGGCTGGCGTTGTTCTTGTGAATGATGTTGCGCTGCGCGGCGCGCATCAAGGCGGGCTCGGCATTCGCCAGCGCCTTCACGGCGGCGGCGCGGTCGCCGGTCGCGATGGCTTCTTCGACGGTGCGCACCGCGCCGCGCATCTGGGTGCGGCGCGACTTGTTGACGGCAGTGCGGCGGGCGATCTTGCGCGTCGCTTTCTTGGCGGAAGTGGTATTGGCCATGGTCTCAATGTCCTTTGCGGTACCGGTCGCGTCTTGGTCGGGTAGCGCCGGCTGCTTGACCGCGGAATCGACGCTCGGATTTAGGGTGTTCGGTTGCTGGGCCGTTCCCGGAACATGAGGCCTCAAAGAGCCTGCAACTGCTCAAAGAACAGCGGCGGCAGGATTGCGCCCGCCGCCAGTTGGCGCCCTTATAGAGGGGGTCTGCGGCACCGTCAACGCTTTCCGGGGCCGGAAAACCGCCCTCAAGGGCGTTCAAGGAAGGGTGTAACGCCCTGAAGTGGTTGAATTTCTGCCGTCGCTTGGCTATTGGCTGGCGGGCGTTATACGGATCGATCGATCGGACGACCATCTGGGGTGAGGCATGATCCGCGGCTTTTTCCGACTGATTGGGCTGTTGCTGCTCGCCGGCGGGTTCATCTTCATGGTCTATGACGGTGCCCGCTGGGTGGCCGACCAGACCCTGCGCTTCACCCGTTTCGGCCAGTTCTGGAACGACATCAACCAGGCCAGCCAATCGGCGTTCCGGACCTGGGTCGAGGCCAAGGCGCCCTGGCTCTGGACCTCGGTGATCCGCCTGGTGCTGGACCAGCCGGTCTTCGCCGTGCTCGGCATTTTGGGCATCTTGCTGATGATCCTGTTCCGGCCGCGCAAGCCGCTGATCGGATATTCCCGGGATTGATCTTCAATCCCCGCGGGACTGAACCCCGCGAAGGCGCGGCGTAACAACGCTGCCCTCGCTGACGTAGACATCTATATCCCACCTGATCGCGAGCACGCCGCCCGAGCATCTGGCTCGCGCGACGGACGTCTCGTTCCGGAGACCCATCATGCTGTTCATGCGAAAGAGGACCGCATTGCCGAGCGCAGCTGAGGCGCTGCCTGGTCGTGCGCAAGCCATCCCGACTGCGACCACCCATTTCGTCAACGGCAGCAGGCTCAAGCCGCCTTATCCTGCAGGACTCGAGCAGGCCGTGTTCGGTCTCGGCTGTTTCTGGGGCGCCGAGCGCAAATTCTGGGAACTGGGCGAGGGCATCTACACCACCGCCGTCGGCTATGCCGGCGGCCACACCCCGAACCCGACTTATGAAGAGACCTGCTCGGGACGCACCGGCCACACCGAAGTGGTGCTGGTCGTGTTCGACCCGAGCAAGGTCTCCTATGCGAAGCTCTTGAAGACGTTCTGGGAGAACCACAACCCGACGCAGGGCATGCGCCAGGGCAACGACATCGGCACGCAGTATCGAAGCGCGATCTACACCTATTCCGATGCGCAGAAGAAGGCGGCCGACGAGTCGAGGGCGCTGTATCAGAAGGCGCTCGCCGCAAAAGGTCTCGGTGCAATCACCACCGAGATCGCGCCCGCCGGCGAATTCTACTTCGCCGAGGACTACCACCAGCAATATCTGGCGAAGAATCCCGCCGGCTATTGCGGCTTAGGGGGCACCGGCGTGTCCTGCCCGATCGGGCTTGGTGTGAGCGCGTAGTTATTTTGGCCCGTCATTCCGGGGCGCGCGTCAGCGCGAACCCGGAATCTCGTGCCACAACTTCTGGATTCCGGGTTCGTCGCGATCGCGACGCCCCGGAATGACCGCCAAAAGCGCCACCACCGCCATAGCCGCCCCGCTCAACGCTTTATTAACCATAACCGGTGCATCACTGGAGCCGTCTCGTTTCGAGGGATAGGTCCGGTGCCGGTTGCACGCGCGTTTCGATGGTCGATCCTGACAGCCTGCTTGGCAGCGTCCGCCGCGCTGCCCCTTGGCGGCTGCATGCAGACTGCCGGCCCTGTCGCATATGTTCAGCCGCGCCCCGATCTCGACGCCATGGCCTATGGCGCTCCGCAACCCGTCGTCGTTGCCAACAACGGCGGCGGCGCCATCGCCGCGCTCAGCAATTCCTTTGCCTCCGCGCCTGCGCCGATGCCCGTCGGCTATGCCGCGCCGATGGCCGCGCCCGTCCGCTACGACGCCTCCTATCATCTCGACGCCGGCGACAAGCTGCGCGTCGTGGTCTACGGCCAGGAAGGTCTCACCAACAGCTACGCCATCGATGCCGGCGGCTCCATCACCATGCCTCTGATCGGCGCCGTGCCGGCGCGTGGCCGCACAACCGCGGGCCTTGCCGGCGAGATCGGCGGGCGCCTGCGCAACGGCTACATCCGCGAGCCCTCGGTCGCCGTCGAGATCGACACCTATCGCCCGTTCTTCATCCTCGGCGAAGTCTCAGCGCCCGGCCAATATCCGTATGTGCCGAACATGACGGTCGAAAGCGCCGTTGCCATCGCCGGCGGCTTCTCGCCGCGCGCCAAGCGCGACATGGTCACCGTCACGCACACCGAAGCCGGTGGCGCCATGCGCGCCGTCGTCCCGCTCGGCACGCCGCTCGCGCCGGGCGACACCGTGTTCGTCGGCGAGCGCTGGTTCTAAGACTCTCTCCGCCCGTCATTCCGGGGCGCGCGCAGCGCGAGCCCGGAATCCATTGCTCCACCGTCACTGACGCACGATGGATTCCGGGCCCGCGCCTGTCGGCGCGTCCCGGAATGACGGACAGTTATCTCCGAAAATCCAGCCGCCCGTTCGGAAAGCATCCGTCGATCCGCGCATCATCGATCACGCGCCCCACCCATGGCCGCATGATCGCCGGGTTGGTGAGATTGATGTACTTCCCGACCAGCCGCGTACCCTCGCGCGCAGCATCGATCAGCCCGTGCCGGCGGCCATGGTCCCAGTCGAAGCGCAGATAGATGCGCTCGCCCATGACCCGGACCTCCGCGCGCCCCTCTTTCCACTTGTCCGGCGTGTCGCCCGCAATGGTCGGATCGGCGCCGCCGTTCCAGCGACTGGCCCAAGTGCCTTCGAGCGGATCGGACGGCGCGGCAATGGACGCCCATGCCGCCGCATTGACGTCGGCCGCATCGCCGGCAAGCGATGTGGTCGCGGCATAATCCATGACCTCGCGATCATCAGGCGCGGGCACGTCCATGGTGCCGAACGGATTGCGGATGATGATGTTCGTGTTGGCCTGCTGCATGATGAGTTCCCGGCGTCGGTTGGCGCGATCGGCCAGCTCTATCGCCGGGCGGCAGGATGCAGCCACCCGATTCCTGCTCTCCCCTCTTCTGTCATTCCGGGATGCACCGCGAAGCGGTGCAGGCCCGGAATCCATCAGGCCGCTGAACTGGTGGAACGATGGATTCCGGGTTCGCGCTGCGCGCGCCCCGGAATGACGGTGGAGAGAGCCGCGGTCGCTACTTTGTCAAATGCTTCGCGAAAAAGTCCATGCTGCGCGGCCAGGCGATCTCCGAGCTCGCCTTGTCGTAGCTCGGCCGCTCGTCGCAATGGAAGCCGTGCTGGGCGCCGGGATAGATGAAGACTTCCACATCCGGCCGCTTCGCCTTGACGGTCTCGACATCGGTCAGGGGAATGCCGGCGTCCTTCTCGCCGAAATGCAGCTGCGTCGGCACCTTCGGCTTCTCGTCGGCAAAGCGCACGACGACGCCGCCGTAATAGCCGATGGCGGCCTTGAGGCCGGACAATCGCGTTGCCGCGACAAAGGCGATGCTGCCGCCCAGACAAAAGCCGATGATGCCGACCGGGCCGACGCTTTTCACCGCGTCGATCGCGGCCTGCGTGTCGCGCAGCATTGCCTCCCAATCGGGATTTGCGACGAACTTGCGCGCTTCGGCGATCTCGTCGGGCGTATAGCCGGACTGGAAGCCCGGCGAAGTCCGGTCGAAGATCGACGGCGCGATCGCGACGTAACCCTCCTTGGCGAGCCGGTCGCAGACCGAGCGGATGTGGTGGTTGACGCCGAAGATCTCCTGGATCACCACCACCGCGCCCTTCGCCCTGCCTGCGGGATCAGCGCGATAGGCACCAAGCAGGAAATTGTCGGAAGCCGTCAGTTTGATGTCCTGTCCCACGCGGGTTGTCCTTCTTGGTTGTTACGAACTGTGCTCTCTCCCCTCATCCTGAGGAGCGCGTCAGCACGTCTCTAAGGTTGAATGGCCGAGATGCAGCAGCGGGGCCTTCATCCTTCGAGACGCTTGCTGCGCAAGTTCCTCAGGATGAGGGGAGACACCTCACTCCCACATCCAGTTCTCGCCGTAATCCTCCTTCCATCCTGCCAGCCGTCCATGACGGAATTGCAGGAACAGGCGGTGGCGGTAGGGGATCAGGCCGCTGCCGCCGAGGTTGCGAAGCGCGAGGTAGATCTCGTTGCCGGGACGTCCGCGCACATATTGCAGCGGTTGCCCGAGGGCGCGCGCAGTCTGCCCGGCGTCCATGCCGAAGGCGAGCGGGATGTTGTTCGACAAGGTCGTGACGAAAGGCTGGCGCACGCCGCCGAACGGCTCGGCTTGCGCCGACATCGAGAGCAACATCGCGCTGGCTGCCAACATCGCTCGCTTCATCGCTTGTGTTCCTGTCCGATCGTCCTATGCCGGCAAGTTCTTCAGGAAAGGCATCACCGCGTCAACAAAAGCCTTGGGCTGATCGATGTTGACGGCGTGTCCGGCCGCGGGGATCACGACCTTTTGTGCGCCAGGGATTTTTGCCGCCATGTAGTCCGACGCCGCCAGGAACGGCGTGTCGTCTGCGCCGACCACGATCAGGGAGGGTACCTTGATGTCGGGCAACAGCTCGATCACGCGCGCATCGCGCTGGGTCAGCATGCCCCGCGCCGCAAGCGCCAGGCCCTTGGCATCGCGATGGCTCGCGGTAGCGCGCTCGCGCGTCGCCGATCTCAGCATCGCGAGCCCTTCCTGATCGAGCTTGTCCGCGGTAGCGAGCGCCCGCGCATTCCAGGCCTCGCGCGCGTCGTCCTTCCTAAAACCGGGGCCGGTGTCGATGATCAGCAGCGCCCGCGCGCGCTGCGGATAAGCGCGATAGAACGCGAGCGACATGTAGCCGCCGAGCGAGAGGCCGCCGATGATGGCGCGCTCTGTGCCGACGGCATCGAGGATCGCCGCGATGTCGCCGACGGTCAGCGCTTCGCTATAGGCGTTGGGGTCATCGGGATAATCGCATTGGCCGTGGCCGCGCATGTCCCACAGGATCAGCTTGTGGTTTTTTGCGAGCGCATCGACTTGCCCATGCCACATCGCCGAGGTCGAGGAGTAGCCGTGAGTCAGCAGCAGCGGCGGGCCGTTGCCGTGAACCTCGTAATAGATCCCGACGCCGTCCCGATCGATCTTCGGCATGTCTTCCGCCTCTTCTTGTTTCCCCACCCCATCCTAGCCCGCAGGGCTGCGCGGAGGAAACCGCGGCGGATTCGCCGGTTCAAAAAAACCAGTCTTTGCAATGGCCCCGGCTACTGTGCATGGGGTTGTTTTCGCTGTCCTGCGGTTCCGGCGGCGGAAGTCGAAATCCCTAAAATTGCGTGCAATCCCGCAGGGTTCCATTGAGCACGCCTCTTAAGGGCCGGAGAACCTGATCCGGCTTAGGCTGAGCCCAAATCCAGTCCCGCGCTTTTGGGGAAGCCATGACCGCCTCAGCCAAACCTGCAGCCAAACGCCGGCTTCTGCTCGCCTCCGACCGGAGCGACGAGAGCACCGAGCTCGCCAGCATTTTGAAGGCGGTCGGCGAGGTCTCGACGGTGACGACGGAGAGCATTCCCGAGCAGCCCTCGCGTGATCTCTCCGGTCTCGTCGTCGACATCAACCTGCGCTCGCCCGAGAGCGTGCAGCGGGTGCGCAACAAGCTGCGCGGCGATGCCTACCGTTCGATGCCGCGGCTGTTCGTGCTCGCCGATGCCCTGCATCACGGCACCATGCAGGCCTGGGCGCTTGGCGCGACCGATACGATCTCGCGTCCGCTGCAGCCGGAAGCCATCCTCCAGCGCATCCGCGCCGCTTTCCCCGACACCGCCGTCTATGACGCGACCGATCGCGGCAAGACGCTCAACCGCGGCGTCGAGGCGGCGCATGCGGTGCTCGCAAAGATGTTCGAGAAGCTACCGCTCGGCGTGCCCCTGACCTTCGACGACGTCATCGCCGCCGAGAGCAAGATCCTGAAGGCGATCAAGCACTCGTCGCTGCGCGAATGGCTCACCACCGTCGGCTGCCACCATGTCGGCAGCTATCGCCACTGCCTGTTCGTCACCGGCTTTGCGGTTGCCTTCGCGCAGCATCTCGGCATGCGCGAGGACGACCAGCGCCGCCTGACCCGCGCCGCGCTGCTGCACGACGTCGGCAAGGCCTTCGTGCCCTCCAACCTGCTCGACAAGCCCGGCAAGCTCACCGACGAGGAGATGGCCGAGGTCCGCCAGCATCCGCGCCGCGGCTATGACGCGCTCGCAGCCCAAGGCGGCTTCCCGCCGGAGATGCTCGACGTGATCCTGCATCACCACGAATTCCTCGACGGCAGCGGCTATCCCAACGGCCTGTCGTCGAACCAGATCAGCGACATCGTGCGTCTCACGACCATCGTCGACATCTATGCGGCGCTCGTCGAGAAGCGCGCCTACCGCATGCCGTTCACCCATTCGCGCGCGTTTGCGATGATGGAAGGCATGGGCGGCAAGCTCGACCAGCAGCTGCTGCAGGCGTTCCGCCCGGTGGCGCTGGGGGCGTTCTAGGCGCGTCGCTCGCCACCCTACGGCAGCTGCGATTGCGCAACTGCGCACCATAGTTCGGTGCTGCGCACCGCCCCCGAATGAACGAGTCTAGTCTTCGTACGATGAGATCTCGATCAGGTTCCCGTCTGGATCGCGGCAATAGACCGAGCGCAGCGTGCCGCGGGCGCCTTGCCTCGGGCCCGGGCCTTCCTCGATCGCGACGCCATGTGCCTGCAAATGCGCCACGACCTCGTCGGGCGCAGCGGAGGTGAGGAAGCACAGATCGTCGCTGCCGGCGGTCTGGTGGTCGGCGGTGAACCACTCCACCTTGTCGGCATCGCGCGGCCGGACGTTGATCTTCTGGTTACCGAATTGCAACGATGTCCGCGGCGCTTTGCCGCCGCCGGGGTCGAACACCTTGACTTCCATGCCGAGAATCTTGCGGTACCACTCGGCGGTCACCGCGACGTCGGCGACGTTGATCACGAGATGATCGAGGGCTTCGACCTTGACCGTCATGCCTTATCCTTTCGTCGTGATGCGCCAGGTGCACTTTCCGCCTGCGGTAAGCTTTGTTACAACCGCGTCGACGACACTTTCAAGATATCCGGCCTTCAAGAACAACGCTCTTTGAAGAACAACACTCTTTGAAGAATACCACCTGGGAGAACCCTTGAGATGATCACTCGCCGTACCGCGCTGGGCCTGCTTGCCGCCACGCCTCTTGCAGCCAGCCCGCTGTCGAAGGCCTTTGCCGCGGATTATCCGTCCCGGCCCGTGAAATGGGTCGTCGGCTATCCGCCGGGCGGGGCCACCGACATCCTGGCGCGGCTGATCGGCCAGCGTCTGTCGGAAAAGCTCGGCCAGCAATTCGTGATCGAGAACAAGCCGGGCGCCGGCAACAACATCGGCACCGAATCGGTCGTCAACGCCGAGCCCGACGGTTACACGCTGCAGCTGGTCAATCCGGCCAACTTCATCAACGCCTCGCTCTACGCCAATCTGAAGTTCAACTTCGTGCGCGACATCGCGCCCGTCGCCTCGTTCCAGCGCGTGCCGAACGTGATGACCGTCAACAAGGACGTGCCCGCCAAGAACGTCGCCGAGTTCATCGAATACGTGAAGGCCAATCCCGGCAAGGTGAACATGGCCTCGTCCGGCAACGGCACCTCGGTGCATCTGTCGGGCGAGATGTTCATGGCGATGACCGGCTGCAAGATGCAGCACGTGCCGTATCGTGGCGCGGCGCCCGCGATCACCGACATGCTCGGCGGCCAGGTGCAGGTGATCTTCGACAACATGCCCTCGATCATCCAGCACATCCGCTCCGGTTCGCTGCGTGCGATCGGCGTCACCACGGCAGAGCGCTCGCCGCAGCTGCCCGACGTGCAGGCGATCGCCGAGACCGTGAAGGACTACGAGGCCAGCGCGCTGTTCGGCATGGGCGCGCCGAAGAACACGCCGAAGGAGATCATCGCCAAGCTCAACAGCGAGATCAACACGCTGATGAAGGAGCCTGACATGACCAAGCGCCTGGTCGAGCTCGGCGGCGAGCCGCGGGTCCAGACGCCGGAGGCGTTCGGCGAGGAGATCAAGGCCGAGACCGAGAAGTGGAAGAAGGTCGTCGAGTTCGCCGGCCTCAAGGTCGAGTAGCGATCTTGTGATGACGGGAATGGAGCCCTGCCGGTCGGCAGGGCTTTTTTCTTGCGTATCTTGTTCTGCCACGGCGGAATAAAACGGCGCAGCGAAACCTGGTGAGAGAAGGCGCGTATCTCGCGCCGTGAGCAGAGGAGTTGGGATCATGCGCAAGACGCAATTGGCGCTGCTGACGCTGGGCGCGACCGTTCTTGCCGGCTTCGTCACCGTGACGCCGGCCGCTGCTCGCGACTATCCCTGGTGCGCGCAGGGCGGCGAGTATGATTATCCCGGCGAATGCGCCTACAGCACCTATGAGCAATGCCTGGCCAGTGTGTCGGGCCGGCTGCTGTATTGCGACCGCAACCCTCGCTTCGCCTACGGCCAGCAACCGCGGCCGCAGCGGCGCGCGCGGCCTGTGGCGCCCTACTGATCGCAACCTGCGAAGCCGGCGCCCATCCTGCGCGATGCATTTTCGCCTGATCGCTCCGGAATAAATCGGCTCGCCAAGCCTTTTTCTCTGTGAGGTCGCATGTCGCGCGGCGAACACGGGAGATCGGTCATGCGCAAGGTGCAGGTCGTGCTGGGCGCCATAGCCCTGATGTGGCTGGTCGGCGGCAGCCCGGCGCGCGCGGACTACGCGTGGTGCATCCAGGATTCGGAATATGGCTATCCCGGCGACTGCTCCTATCAAACCCGCGAGCAATGTCTGCTGAGCGCATCCGGCCGCAAGGGTTTTTGCGGACCGAATCCTGCGATAGCCACGCGACCGCTGCCTCCACCGGCGCTGCGCGGTCGGCACGTTCCGCCATACTAGTCGCCATTTAATTGGCTTCTGCCTGATCACGCAGTCGTGCGGACCTGCGCACGCGGGTTCCTGCTTGACGCATCTTCGCTCGCGGCTATACTAAACCAAATGGTTAAGTATCAGGACGACGCGCTGGACCGGACCTTTGCCGCGCTCTCCGACCCGACGCGGCGCGCATTGCTGGCGCGCCTCGGCGAGCAGGACGGCCTGTCGGTGAGCGAGCTCGCCGCACCGTTTCCGGTCTCGCTGCCGGCGATCATGAAGCATCTCGACGTGCTCTCGGATGCGGGCCTGATCGTGCGGGAGAAGACCGGGCGCACGGTGTCCTGCCGGCTCGCGGCGCAGCCGATGGAGCAGGCGATGAACTGGCTCAATCGCTACGCACAGTTCTGGTCCGAGAAGTTCGACCGCCTTGCCGCTTTCGTGGAGGAAGACACATGGCCAATGCAGCCATCGACACCAATTCCCGCACAGCCACTCCCCCAACCGAACGTCCAAGCCTCACGCTCACGCGTCGGCTCCGCGCGCGGCCGGAAAAAGTCTACGCCGCCTGGACGCAAGCCGCGCAGCTAGCGCAATGGTTCGGGCCGCCGAATATGAAGCCTGCGACGCTTGAAGCCGAGCTCGACGTCTGCGCCGGCGGCCGCTTTAGGATCAGCTTCACCGGTGCAGACGGCGAATATTTCGAGGCCGGCGGCACCTATCGCGAAGTGGTGCCGAACGAACGTCTCGTCTTCACCTGGGCCTGGCATTCGACCCCGGAACGCGAATCGCTGGTGACGATCACGTTCAAGCCGGACAGTGCCGGGACCTTGATGGTGTTCCATCACGGCCAGTTCTTCGACGAGACCGCACGCGACAACCACCAGCATGGCTGGATCGCGTCGTTCGACAAGCTCGATGCCTTCGTTGCCTGAAGTCCCGTCAGAGGAGAATGCCATGCAGTCCCATCAGATCGTCTCGCGCGAGCAATGGATCGCAGCGCGCAAGGCTCATCTCGCGCATGAGAAGGAGCTCAGCCAGGCCCGCGAACGCCTCGCCGAAGAGCGCCGTGCATTGCCCTGGGTCCGGGTCGACAAGGACTATGTGTTCGAGGCGCCGACCGGCAGCGTGACGCTCGGCGATCTCTTCAAGGGCCGTCCGCAACTCGTGGTCCAGCACGTGATGTTCGCGCCCGACTGGGACGTCGCCTGCAAGAGCTGCTCGTTCTGGGCCGACGGGCTCGATCGCATGGCGCCGCACCTTGCCGCGCGCGACACCGCAATGGCGGCGATCTCGCTGGCGCCGGTCGCAAAGCTCGAAGCCTTCAAGAGGCGGATGGGCTGGACGTTCGATTGGGTCTCGTCAGGCGGCAACGACTTCAACCGCGATTACGAGGTCTCGTTCACGCGCGAAGAGATCGACAGGGGTATCCCAAAGTACAATTTCGGCACCACGCCGTTCTACGGCCCCGAGCTCCCCGGCATCAGCGTGTTCTTCCGTAACGAGGCCGGTGAGATCTTCCACACCTATTCCTGCTTCGCCCGCGGCCTCGACATGATGAACGCCGCCTATCAGTACCTCGACCTCACCCCGCTCGGCCGCCACGAGGACGGCCTGCCTTATCCGATGGACTGGGTCCGTCTCCGCGACCAGTACGAGCCGCAGGCGGCGAAGGGGGCGTGTTGTCACGGGTGAGAGGGGGCTGCTGCCGTGGCCTCTGATCTATCACCGTCACCCTGAGGTGCCGGAGCGCAGCGGAGGCCTCGAAGGGCGACGGCCGCGCTGCATCCGGGCCGTTCATCCTTCGAGGCTCCCGGCGCGATGCATGGCATCGCGCCGCTTGCACCTCGGGGCTGGTTGTCTTGGCAGGCTCACCGCTTCGCGTCGGCCTGTTCCGTGGCGTTGCACGAGATCAGCATCGTATAGGGCCGCGCGTTGCCGGCGATGTCGGTGGTCTTGAGCTCGCCCTTGGGCTCTGCCGTCTGGTACGGCACCACGGAATTATCGAGGAAGTCGCGCAGCGCGCCGGTCTTGATGGCGAAGTTGATGTTCTCGGGAATGTTGCCGGTTGCGACCGCGATCCGCAGATTGTCGAGCTTTCCCGTGACCACGCCCACGATCTGCCCGGTGGTGTCGAACAGCGGGCCTCCGCTGTTGCCGGGCTGCACGGGCGCACTGATCTGCAGGAAACGCGAATCGTTGCGCATGCCGCTGAGCGAGCTCACGATACCGGTGGTCACGGTGAAGTCCGAGCTCAGCAGCCCGTGATAGGGAAAGCCGATCGCGACGACGGAATCGCCGGAGCGGATCGAGCGGTCGCGGATCCGGGCAAACTCCTTGAACGTCGCTGTTGACGGCGCCTGCAAAAGGGCGAGATCGTTGTTTGCATCGCTCGATACGACGCGCAACGCCATCGCGGCCTCGCCCGTGAGATTGCCCTTGAGGTCGCTGCAGCCGTCGATCACATGGTTGTTCGTGACGATGTGCCCATTGGCGCTGACCACGAAGCCGGTGCCGCTCTTGGACTTGGCGGACTTGCCGGCCGGCGGTGATGCCTGCTTATCCGCCGTGACCGCTGGCTTCGCGGTACCCTTGGTGAAATCCCCGGCCTTGCTGAGCCCGTCTGCCTTCACCCGTGTGACGCAATTTGCCAGCGCCGCGACCATGGGCGCTGTCGACGTCAACACGAACTGGAGCGGCTTGCTGCCGTTGGTCGTCACCACCATCAGGCTTGCCTTCTGGAAGGTGCGAGCGACATTGAGGGGCAGGATGGTCGTCACCATGTTGGGGGCGTTGGCGGTCGCGAACAACCTGGCCTGCTCCTGGCCGTCGAAGATGACATCGACGGGCGCGGTATCGCCCTTGTTGAAGCGAAAGCCGGGGCTGGCAAAGCTCAGAAGCCAGGAGCCGGCCGCATTCTGCGCGACGACGAGACTCACCCCATTGGCGTAGGGCGCGGTAGCCGCGCAATGGGAGAAGGCGCCGGTCTCGTCATTGCTGAAGGCGCCGCCGATCCAGTTACCCACATTGACGGAGCCGAACGGCCCCGCCGCCTGCGCCACGCCGATGACACTGAGTTGCAAGCAAGACGCGACGATAAATGACTTAAGCCACATACCTTTCCCCCAGGAACATTATGGGAACATCTTAGCTGCCGGATCAGGGGCGCGCAACCCGCAGTTGTCTGCCGCGGGTCAGGTCTCATTCAAATGATTTCGCCTTGCCTTTACTTCGCACTGCTATATACTTTGCAATACAAAGTAACGGGGCAGCAATCCCGCCAGCATGGGTGGAGCGAGGTTTTGGCGTTGCCGATGCGCGATCTCGACAAGGCACTGGCCGACATCGTGGCGATCCGCAGCCAGATTGCGGCGGGCACGGCGTTCCGCGGCTATGGCCCGGCGACGATGGCGGCGACCGGCGCCGTCGCACTGATCACAGCAATCCTGCAATTCTGGCTGCTCCGAGATGCCACGAGTGAGCCGATCGGTTTCTTCTTCGGCTGGTTCATCGCCGCTGCGCTCTCCGTCCTGATCATCGGCATCGAGATGAGGGCGCGCTCGCGCCGTCATCATTCGGGTTTCGCCGACGCCATGATCCATCAGGCGGTCGAGCAGTTCCTGCCAGCGGGCGTCGCCGGCATCCTGCTTGCGGTCGTGATGTGGAAGTTCGCGAGCGAGACGCTGTGGCTGCTGCCGGGCCTGTGGCAGATCCTGGTGTCGCTCGGCATCTTCGCTTCCGTCCGTTCGCTGCCGCGCACCGTCGCGCTCGCCGGCGCCTGGTATTTCATCTCCGGCTTTGCGGTCGTGGTGCTCGCGAGCCGGACCCACACGCTGTCGCCATGGACCATGGGCCTGCCCTTCGTGATCGGGCAGTCGGTGATGGCAGCCATTCTGTATTTCGCGTCCGGAGACCATGATGTCGAAGACTGACAGTGCGCCCTTCTCCTATGAAGGGCTCGACCGCGTAATCCACGAGAAGGCGAGGCTCGGGCTTCTGACCTCGCTGATGGCACATCCCAAGGGGCTGGCGTTTGCCGATCTCAAGCAGCTTTGCGGCCTCACCGACGGCAATCTCAGCCGGCATCTCGCCGTGCTCCAGGAGGCCGGGCTCGTCGAGGTGCACAAGGGCTATGAGGGCAATCGCCCGCACACCACCTGCCGGCTGACCAAGGCCGGCCGGCGCCGCTTCCTCGACTATCTCGCCGTGCTCGAACGCCTGGTGCGCGACGCCGCCAAGGCCGCGGGCCGCGAGGCGCCGCCGTTCGGCCGCCTCGGCATCGCCTCGACCTGATCCTCCCCTTTTTTGACCGGAGACTTTGCAATGCAAAGTGACAAGACCATCAGCAACAAGACCTCCAGCAACATGACCTCTCGCAACGAGAAGCTTCACGTCGGCATCATCATGGACGGCAACGGCCGATGGGCGACGCGGCGCGGACTGTCGCGCGTACGCGGCCACGAGGCGGGCGTCGAGACCATCCGCCGTATCGTCGAGGCCGCGCCCAAGCAGGGCATCGGCACGCTGACGCTCTATGCCTTCTCCACCGACAATTGGCGAAGACCCAAGACGGAAGTCGCCGCGCTGATGACCTTGCTCCGCTTCTATCTCGCCAACGAGGTGCAGAGCCTCGCTAAGAACGGCGTGCGTCTCTCCGTGATCGGTCGCCGCGACCGCCTGCCTGACGGCATCGCCAATGCGATCGCGCGCGCCGAGCACGCAACCGCCCATGGGTCCACACTTCACCTGCGAATCGCGGTCGACTATTCCGCGCGCGATGCCATCCTCAATGCTGCCGCGAAGGCGGCGGCGCTGACCAGCCTCACCCGCGAAGCCTTCTCGCAGCTCGTCACCGGCGAAGCCGGCCTTCGCGACGTCGATCTCATCATCCGCACTTCCGGCGAGAAGCGGCTGTCCGACTTCCTGCTGTGGGAAGGCGCCTATGCCGAGCTGCACTTCACCGAGCGGATGTGGCCCGAATTCGACGCCGGCGATCTCGCCGCGGCGCTGGCCTCCTTCCATGGCCGCGAGCGCCGCTTCGGCGGCCTCCAGGCCATCATGCCGGAGGAGGTGCCGTCACTTTCTCGCGCGTGACGCTGCAAGGCGGGGGCCAGCAAGGGGCTCCGCAGCAAGTCACGCACGACATCTTCGAGTTCAGTCGGGGGATTGGGCTTCTTCATAAAAGCGGGACGGACGATCACGCCAACCAAAGCGGGAGCGAAAGTCCATGCGTGTTCTTCTCGTCAACGTGCCTCATCCCTCGATCGGCAGCCGGATTCCGGACGATCATCTGCCGCCGCTAGGTCTGCTCGCGATTGGCGGACCGCTGATCGACGACGGTCACACCGTGCGGCTGCTCGATGCCGAGTTCGGCCCGATGCCGGTCGCGGCGATCATCAGCGAAGCGAGCCGCTTTAGGCCAGACGCAGTGCTGTTCGGCCATTCCGGCTCCACCTCAGGGCATCCGGTGATCGCGGAGATTGCCCAGGCCTTGATCAGGACCATGCCTGATGTCCTGATCGTCTATGGCGGCGTCTTCCCGACCTATCATTGGCGCGAGATCCTGCGCGAGGAGCCCTATGTCAGCGCCATCGTGCGCGGCGAAGGCGAGGAGACCGCGCGGCGCCTGATGCGCGCGCTGGAATATGGCCACGATCTCGGCGGTATTGCCGGCATCGCGTTCCGCGACGCCACCGGCCCGCGCGCGACACAGCCAGCGCCCGTGATCGCCGACCTCGATGCCTATCGCATCGGCTGGGAATTGATCGATCATGCACGCTACTCTTATTGGGGTGGCTTGCGTGCCGTGGTCGTGCAGTTCTCGCGCGGCTGCCCGCATCTGTGCAATTATTGCGGTCAGCGCGGTTTCTGGACGCGCTGGCGTCACCGCGATCCCGTTCGCTTCGCCAGGGAGCTGGCGCGGCTGCACCGCGAGCACGGCGTCAAGGTGATCAACTTCGCCGACGAAAATCCGACCGTGTCCAAGAAGGTGTGGCGCGCCTTCCTGGAAGCGCTGATCGCCGAGAATGTCGATCTCATCCTGGTCGGCTCGACCCGCGCCGACGACATCGTGCGCGATGCCGACATCCTGCATCTCTACAAGAAAGCGGGCTGGCAGCGCTTCTTGCTCGGGCTGGAGAACACCGACGAGAAGACGCTGGAGCTGATCCGCAAGGGCGCGACCACCGCAACTGACCGCGAGGCCATTCGCCTGATGCGGCAGCACGGCATCCTGTCGATGGCGACCTGGGTGGTCGGGTTCGAGGAAGAAACCGATCGCGATCACTGGCGCGGGTTGAAGCAGCTGCTCGCCTATGATCCCGACCAGGTGCAGCTGCTCTACGTCACGCCGCATCGCTGGACACCGTATTTCCGGCTTGCCGCCGACCGCCGCGTGATCCAGCCCGACCGCCGCCGCTGGGACTACAAGCATCAGGTGCTCGCGACGCGCTACATGGCGCCATGGCGCGTGTTGGTCTGGTTCAAGTTCACGGAAATGGTGCTGCAATGCCGGCCCAAGGCGATCTGGCGCGTGCTGTTCCAGCCCGATGCGGGCCTGCGCCACGCCATGCGCTGGTACACGCAGATGGGCCGCAGGGTCTGGCCGCACGAGATCCTGGAATTTTTCCGCGCGCGCCGCTTGAAATGGGGGCCATCGGTGCGGGAGTTCTGGGGCGCGCCGCAGGACGGCGAGGAGCAATCGATGATTGCGACCCGGCCCGAACGGCGCGTCGGGAGGCGTGAAGCCGCCTGACGACGATCATGCCCATGCGCCGTGTGTGACGCACGGCACAGGACACATGTGCGGTTCGTTTTCGGCCGCAAGTTTGGCAGCCATGTCCAAGCGGCGCGTGCATGGTCTCGGCTAGGTCTGCAGGTCCCAGCAACCTGCCGAAAGCATCACGCATGTCACAGCTGTTTCCGGGAGCCGTCATCGAGCCGGTCGAATTGGCCGAAGCCAGGGGCATGGTCTGCATCAGGACCGCGAGCGCATCCGATGTGGAGAGCCTGTCGGTCTATTTCACCGGTCTTTCCACCACATCGCGCAACAAGCGGTTCATGGGCGGGCGGGCCGACCTCACCGTGGTCGCGGCCGAATGCGTGCCCAAGGCCGATCGTCCTGATCATTTCACCTTGCTCGCCGAGCTCAGGCCGGACGGGCAGGGCACGATCATCGGCGAAGCGCGCTACGCCTATGATCCGGCTGCACGGCACGGCGAGTTCGCCATCTCGGTCGCCGACGCCTTTCAGCGGAGAGGCCTCGGCCTTCAGATGATGACGGCGATGGAAACGCGCGCGAGCGATCTCGGTCACGAGATGATTGCAGCCGAGACCGCGCGAGCCAACGCCGAAATGCGCGGCCCCGCGAAGAAAGCGGGCTTCGCGGACACCGGTCTCGGGGATTGGCAGTCGATCCACTTCGCCAAGCGCCTGTCGCGCTAGCGCATGATCCGGAGCGCGGCGTTTCGGAAAAGACCATCCGCAAACAATAACCTCGAGCCATGCCGGAAATTTGAGCAAGCCTGCGGCGCGGATCGTGCTCTACTGCCTCCCCTGACGGGAGTTTTGCAGGATGCGCGCAGTTCTGGATTATTGCACCGGCGGGACCGAGCGGCAGGTCGCGGCCGGCACGCACCTTGTGACCGAGGGCGGCGCCTCCGGCCACCTCTATGTGCTGATGCAGGGCAAGCTCGAGGTGCTCAAGGGCGAGATGGTGGTTGCCACCGTCACCGAGCCCGGCGCAGTGCTCGGCGAGATGTCCGTGCTGCTGGGCCTGCCGCACACCGCGACGGTACGGGCGTGCTCCGACGCGGTCGTCTACGAGTTCGAGGATGCCGCCTCGTTCCTGAAGCAGACGCCCGAGGTGGCGCTGCTGATCGCAAAAATGCTGGCGCAGCGGCTCAACGTCGCCAACACCTATCTCGCCGATCTCAAGCGGCAATATGCCGGCCACGGCACCCATCTCGCCATGGTCGGCGAGGTGCTCCAGAGCATGATCAACCTGCCGCCGCTTGAGGTCTCGCCAGGCTCGGATCGGCAATCCGATCCAAGAATGTGAGCCAGTCCGGCGGCTCCTCGATGGAGTTGGCTGGCCGCTTCAGCGGCGCGTTCAGGTCGATCCACTGCGCTTCGCCCGCCGCCAGCCAGAACGCCTTGTCCGCATCGAGATCGAGCACGATATGCGTTGGCGGCCGGCCCGGTTGCAGGCCGGCATTGAACACCCAGGTCTGGCCCAGCCGGTCGAACCACGAGCCGTCCGTGACGAACGGCGACTGGTGCACATGGCCCGAGATCACCATCGACGGCTGATACTGCATGATCCATTGCACCAGCTCGACATCGCCGAAGAAGCGCTTGCCGCCCCAGCTCGTCGGTGAATTCGCCGGCGGCGCATGATGCGCCCAGATCCAGCGCCGCGGCCGATCGACTGCCGCGTCGTGGAGCTGCTCGACGATGCCTTGCCTGACCAGCGGCCCGTCCCACCACGGGCACACCGTGAACAGCGTGTCGCCGATGGCGAGGCTGTCGCCGTCGCAGGCAATCCCGAGCTCGCGCATTTCGGATATCCAGCGCGAGATCTTCTCGCCTTCCGCATTGCGCTCGTCGAGATCGTGATTGCCGGAGCAGAGGATGACGCGGGTCTGTCCGGCCATCAGCGCGAGGTATTTCTTCACCACCACGATCTGCGCGCGAAAATCCACCATCGATCCGATGTCGAGCGCATCGCCGGCGAAGATCACGAGGTCGAACTCTTGGGCCGCGCTGACCAACCAGTCGAGCTGCGGCAGCGAATAGTGCAGGTCGGCCACGACTAGGCAGCGCATTGAAAATCCGTTCGCGATTGAAAATGGCTGGGAATTCCAAGTCGCTTGCGAAGCAAGAAGCGGACCAGCGCCGCCTTTCAATCGCAGGACTGGACCGGATCGTCGAATTCTGATGTCGTGGCGCACCCTCAACGCGGGCGTCCGCATGACCTCCTTCAAGACCATTCGTGCCCGCGCCGAGAAGCGCAAGGGCGGGGCCAAGGCGCTGGACAAGCTGATGCCTGACAAGCCCGACCTGAAGGGCCTGGCCAACCTCGGCGACGACCGTATCCTCGCAGAAATGACGAAGCGGGTGTTTTGCGCCGGCTTTGCCTGGAGCGTGATCGATTCGAAATGGGACGGCTTCGAGGAAGCCTTCCTGCATTTTCAGCCGGCCAAGCTCAGCTTCCAGCCTGAAGACTATTGGGAAGGCCTCTTGCGCGATGCGCGCATCGTGCGCAATGGCGCAAAAATCATGTCGGTGCGCGAGAACGCTGCTTTCGTGCAGGAGATCGCGAAGGAGCACGGCAGCTTCGGCAAGTTTCTGGCGAAGTGGCCGCCATCGAACGAGATCGGCCTGCTCGATCTCCTCACCAAGCGCGGCAGCCGGCTTGGCGGCAACACCGGCCAGCTGCTGCTGCGCTTCGTCGGCTGGGACGGCTTTGTGACATCCAAGGACGTCGTTGCGGCCTTGCGCGATGCCGGGCTCGACATCGCCGAAGAGGTGAAGTCGAAAGGCGATCTCGCCAAGGTGCAGGCACAATTCAACGCTTGGGCCGAGGAGACCGGCCTGCCCTACACATATCTGTCACGTATCTGCGCGCTGTCGGTCGGCGAGAACCGCAGCGAGTAGGGCTCTCGCACGCGCCAGCCAAATCATGTGCATCGTGTGGCGATCACGTGCCGCGAGCGCGGCGGATGGAACGCGCAATCACGAAATTCATTTCGCAGGAACATTTGCGCGCAGCACCCGTTCGGAAACTTGAGCCAGGCGACACCGGCGCAGGGAACGCTCGCTTCGGCTCAGTTCAGCGAAACCCGACGTGACAGAAACGGAGCAGCTCATGAAGCTCACATCCGAACAGGTTAAGCAGACCGTCAACCAACTCGGCGCTCAGGTGCTGCCCGACGAGCATCCCGCCATGCCCCAGCTCAACAGCATGTTCGGCGAGCACACCTTCTTCGTCGACGAGATGGGCCTCAAGGTCCTCGAGCCCACGCCGTCGCTGGGCGCGGAACGCGAGAGCGGCGAAGTCGTCAGCCTCGCCGATTGGGGCGATGCCGACCTGACGCGCCTGATGGCCCACGAGCCCGAGCCGACCGGGGTGATCGTGGTGTTCGAGCAGATGAAGCATTGAGCGACAATAGATCGCACGCGGGTGGTTGATTGGAAAGATCGCGCCATGAGTTCGCTGTGCAAGTGCAATCACAGCGACAACTACAATGAGCCTGATGTGAGCGGGGTCTTTGTCGAGATAGTCGAGATCCCGTCCATGAAGCATTAGCGCTGCGTTGCCGCGTGCGTCCTGCTTCGGTCTGATGGGACCGGGAGCCGACGTCACACACCTAATTGCCTTTTCTCGATCTTTGCGACGTCCGGCAACATCGTTGCACCGGGCAAGCACATCTGAGAGCGCGACGCGTCAACCTCTTTCGGCTGGCGCCTTACGCACGATTGCGTGCACAAGGCGCTTGATCTCTGTCAATTCGGCCCCAGCGGACGGGCCTCTTATGCAAAGGGGGCGACAGCATAGGAGCAAAACGATGAAGCAGACAGCGTTCAGAAATTTTGCGATTGCAACTTCGACTATCGCCTTTGCGGCGCTGTTCACCGTTGACTGGTCTGAGCAACGCGGGATCTCGCTCTCAGTTGAGCGTGCCCAAGCGAGACGACTCTATGTCAGCCCGTATCCCTATAATCACTACATACCCAATCAGACCGGTCTCCCCTGGTACGCGGTGCGCGCCTACTACGCTGGCGGCCCCTGGTGTGGGGTCGGTGGCACGACCGGATACGGATACGGATACGGATACGGCACGTCCGGCGGAGTCTTTGGAGCTGCTTCCTATACCTGCTACGACGGCTGGGATAGCTATGCGAAGCTCAACGGCATTGGCTGCACGCCTGGCACGTTGATCAAGGGTGCTGACGGAATCATGTATGTCTGCCAGTAAGCACGCGGACCAGAAAGAGGCGGCGCAATCGCCGCCTCTTTCAATTTGAAAGCGTCGTTCGTTCTCGCCGCCATCGGCTCAGTTGGTTGACGCGCGCCATCGAGAATACGCGTTGATAACGTCAAAGCCTCTGCCTCATCCGAGCTCGCAAGCCTCCTTCTCTATCTTGATCTAGCGCAATGCGGACCAGCGGGGAGGCCGCATCCTTTCAGCATGGGGCAAGCCAGTAATGGAGCAAGTTCATGAGACACATGCATCCAGCAAAACTTGCAATTGCGGGCTCAACTGTCGCATGCGCGGCACTGTTCTCGTTCAGTTGGACTGAACAAGGCGGCATCTCCTTGTCAGTGGAGAGTGCCCAAGCGCGGGTCGGACGACCGCTGACCCCGGTGAGCGTTGCAGGTGTTGCTCGCCGGCAAGGCCGGCGGGCTGCGTACGGATATGGAGCCGGGGTGGTCGGCGCTGGCGTTGCCGGCGCGGCCGCCGTGGGCACGGCTGCTGCTGTGGCGGCCACATCTCCCAACTGGGGATGGGGAAGCGGCCCTTACACAGGCGCCGGCAATTATGGAGTTACGGGCGTGAGTCCTTACAGAGGTGGGCCTTCCTACTCTGGTGGAGGCTTGGGAGCTAATGCCTACTATGGCGGGGCCCTGGGAGCTAATGCCTACTATCCTGCGTCCACGGCCAGCGACAGCAGTGGCTGGTACATAACTCCCGCCGGCATGGCCTGCACATCGGGGGCTTTTGTCACAGGCGCCAACGGCATGCCGTTCCGCTGCCCGTAAAGCACAGACGAAAGCCAGTGAGGCGAGCATCGACTTCGGCGCGTCGGCATATCAGCGACGTCATGGCACCCTGATCTGATGCGCAGAGCAGCGGAATTGGTTGCAAATCGGCACGCCGGTCACGCGCAGAAATGAGGAGGCGGCCGGAACGGCCGCCTCCGGATCAAACCCTTCTGATTCAGCGGGCGGAGGATTCATGCGGGCGAGATCATCAGGCAAATTGGCACGCAGGCATCACCTGTTACCGCAGCTTCCCTTTCGGACAATGGCGCGAGCAGCAATTTCAAGCTCCAAATTAATCATCGACCTCTCGAGGAGGTGTCCATCCGCAGGTCGGCTCGGCGCGCTCCAAAGCAGTACAGGCCAATGATGCTTATCCGGGGATGGCGAGAATTATGGTCCCTGCGGGGCGAGCGCTCGCGCATCAATGTGCGCGCGTGGCTCACAGCGAGCCACAAGCATCGTGCGTCAAACGAGCGTTCGCTTGATCCGCTGACGTCCCCAATCATCATGGGTTGGATGAAGGGCAGTTTGCGCCCGCCCAAGGACGATCGGCGTGGCGCCAAGGTTGTTTCACTCGTCAAAACATCGAGCGGACTTGACGGGTGATGGCAATTTGGTGCGTGACCTCCGAAGTTCGCAGACATGGCGTGCGCGTGAAACCGGGAAGTCCTCACGAAACGTGAACGTTTGCGACAGAAGCGGACGCCAAGGTGTTCGCTCGCACAAGGCTTGAGGATGGCGTGGTGCTGCTGGCTGGCACGCTCAATCCGCATTTTCCCAAGCAACTGATCCCGTCGTCCCGCATTCAGTCCTGGCTGGCTGACGAGGACGCAGGAGGCGATGGATCGTGCCGACTCAGCCGAATGCCAAGCGAGCATCATGCCATGAGATGCTTGCTCAGGAAGTTCATGAGCAACATGACGATTATCAGCACACCCATCACCACGACCGCGACGTTGGCGACGCGCCGCAACGGCTTGCCGAGTGGGTTCAACTCGATCAGGAAGCGCAACAGCCAAATCACGAGGCCGATGACGACGACGTTGATGACCAGATCAATCAGACCTTCGAGCATGGCAGGCCTTCCTCAATATGTCGGACGGCGCACGCAGTTGCTTCGCCTTCTGCCGAGAATGCACCTGCCGCGCAGGAGCTTCGCTGCGTCGGCAGCGCTTCGTAGTGCAACCGGCTGCAAGTGCATCAAGGGTCGATACCGTTTCATGCGCCACGGCAGCTTGCCAAACTTCCGAATGGGCAACCTCGTCCAGGATGGCTTCTCCCCGTTGATGTAGATCAAGCGGCGCATTCGCCATCGGGAAAGTATCGGCAGGCAAGGAATACCGACGACGAGGAGGCTCATGATGAAAAGGGCTCGCGGAATGCAGATCGCGTTCGTGGCAATCGGGCTGGCATGCGGATTTGGCGCGATCAATTGGACGGAAAGCGACGGCCTGTCGCTCGTGCAAAGCGCGGAAGCCAGGGTCGGTCGACCGGCAACACCGATGAGCGTCGCAGGCGTGGCGCGCAGACAGACGCGACGGGCGGTCGTAGGAGGAGCTGCGGTCGGCGCAGCGGCTGCCGGTACGGCATGTGTGCGCGTACTCGTGAATGGTTCCTACGTGTGTCGCTGAGAAACGTCTGGGCTTCGGCTTCGATGCCGCGGTCCCAGCCGTTTCATTCAGGCCTCGCAGCTCATTCCACTGTAGAGGCGCATTCACGGCGCGGAGCACGGAGCCATGGCATCATTGCGCCGCCGGATCGAAAGGACGGTATCGGCCTGATGGCGCGTTCGGCCGAGGATCATTCGATCATACTCGGAGGCGCAATGGGCATTATCTTCGAGATCAAGCACACCACCACCTACAATTATGCGAAGCCGGTGACGTTTGGCACGCATCGCGCAATGTTCCTGCCGAGGCGCGGAGCGGGCGGACGCTTGCTAAGCTGGTCCGCAGGCACCAATCTTCGCTCTCGGATCCGGTGGATTAGCGACAGCCTTTCAAACAATATAGCGGAGATCGAGATCGAGGAGCCCGGCAGCGAGTTGATCTTCACGTTTCAGTTTCGGGGCATTCATTTCGGGGCCAAGGACGTGAAGCAGTTCGTGCTGGAGCGGCGCGCCGAGAGAATGCCCGTGCAGTACACGCCGGACGAATGGAACGACCTCGCCGGCTTCATGCGCCCGCACACCGAGGATCCCGACCTCGCCCTCGCAGAGTGGGCCAGGAGCTTTGTGGCCGACGGCAAGACGATCGGTGCTTTGGAACAGATGCTCGACGCTTTCCGCGACGGATTCAACTACCAGGCTCGGGAGGCGGAGGGGACCCTTGCACCCGCGCAAACGTTGCACTCAAGGTCGGGAACGTGCCGGGACTATGCGTGGCTCATGATCGAGGCCTTGCGCCGGCTTGGCTTCGCAGCTCGCTTTGTCAGCGGTTACATCTATGATGCGGCGCTCGATGGGGGCGAGATCGGGATGGCGGGTTCGGGCGCCACCCATGCGTGGTTGCAGGTGTTCCTGCCCGGTGCCGGTTGGATGAACTACGATCCGACCAATCACATCAACGCCGGATTCGATCTTATTCCCGTCGCGCTCGCGCGGCACCCCGCTCAGGCCGTGCCTCTTGCGGGATCATGGTTGGGAAGCTCCGAGGACAATCTCGGTATGTCAGTGCGCGTCGAGGTCCACAAACTGGGTGACGTTGCTGATCAGTCCGAGGGATAGCTCGGCCGAACGCGACGCCTCGATAGTCGTGGCATAATGCCTGGGGATGTCGGCCCTTCCAAAGGGGACATCGCCCAGGCTTAGAGTTGGTTAGCCGGGAAGGTTCAGGCCGTCACGGCGGGGATCAGTCAACATCCTGCTCAATCTTCATCCTCGGCCTGCGCACGACGTCGCTCCACGACATCGCTCATGTCGTGAAGCACAAGGACCGCGAGGGCCCCCATGCGCTGCCTCTGTTCGGGATTGAGGGTCTTGTAGAGTGGCTGCCACGCCTCGGCGAGTTTATCCAGATCGGCTGATCGTTGAGCCAAGGCCTCCGAGCGTCGTTGCAGGAAGGCGATAGGATCGCGATTGCGCATGGTTTCGACGGCGTTTTGGTCGGCCCGTCTACCCACTGTTTCCGAGATTTTTGCAACACGGGCCTTCCTATCTTCCGCCCTGGCACGAATGGCGCTCTCGACAGGCGGCCAGAGTTTTTCCTGGTCAGGTGTCAGTTGCAATGCGGCCTTGGTCAAATCGATCCGCATGTCCATCAATGTACTCCGGTCCACTGCGTTGAGCTTCTCTGGCGTCGCAGGTGAGGGAGTTTGCGCTCGGGCAATCGACGGTACGGTAAGAAGGAGCGCGGCTGTTCCGATCACTACTACTTTCATCATCGGCGACCTCCTGGGTAAGCGGCCTCCAGCACCACGCCAACAATGGTCGGCAGTGCGATGTCGCATTGATTCAAATCAAGGGACTTGAGGAAAGAATCGTGGCGCGCAGGCAAGTGCGACGACATGTCCGTTCTCGCGCCGGCATTCGGACGAACGAACGTCTACATCAAAGCGTGCGTAAGCAACTGGGCCGCGAAGAGGTAATTGGCGCTGGCGCTTGCTGCCGCGGAATTTGCTCGTCATCGTGCAGGCGCATGGCGTGACGGCGTTCGCGGAGCGGACCTTGATTTGGCTCAAAACCTGTCCCGCATTTGGCTCTTGAATTCCAGGTTGGTACTGAACCACAGCGAGAGGCACAATGATCCGACTATTTGCCATTGTGGGCTTCGCCGTAGCATCTGGTTGGTCGCTGATGTTCATCGCTTGAAAGGATGGAGCATGAAAGCAGCTTCGCTGGGCGCACTCTGGATTGGAATGCTCGCTTCTGCCGAGGTGCTCGCTGCGCCGTGCTCGTCCTATTACATTTCGGAAATCACTCTCGTATCGGCGGCCGACACCGAGGCCGGGCGCGTACAGACGTTTGTCGGATTCGGAGCGTCGAAGGAGGAGGCCGAGAACAACGCCCTGGGATCCTGCTCGCACATCCAGCTCGACCTTCAAACATGCCAGGACTCGGATCGCCGCCTAAGTCGCAATGCGCCTTCGGACCAGCCTGACGGCTCGCTTCATTTGAAGTACACGAAGGCGGTGAAGCGCATCACCGGCTGCGACTAGGTGCGTGTCGTGGCGATGGCAGATGACAACGAGCATTTTCCCGAAGTCCGCGGCTTCGGCTCGTTCGATGCAGCTCAAACGCCATGAGCGGGGCGCGTGCTTACCCGGCACTGCCCCAAAAATGGGAAATTGTCGGAAGTACTTGATTTTACTGGCGCACCCGACACGATTCGAACGTGTGACCTTTGCCTTCGGAGGGCAACGCTCTATCCAGCTGAGCTACGGGTGCTAGTGGGGCCTCATTTAGCTGATTGGCGGGGGGCGGGCAACCGCTTCTCGCCGACATCATGTCAGGCCGATTTGCGCCGGATCGGGGTCGGAACTGGCACGCCCGCGCGGCGGAGCCCGGCGAATTCGGCGAGCAGGCGGTCGGCGCCGATGACGCGGTTGCGGCCGAGCCGTTTGGCCGCATAGAGCGCCTCGTCGGCGGCACCCAGCAGCCGGTCCGGGCCGCCGTCGGCTTCGCCCGGAATGTGGCTGGCGACGCCGACGCTCAGGGTGACGTGGTCGCCGGCCCCATTGGCGCCATGGGCGATCGCCAAGGCCATCACCGCGGTGCGGATGTCCTCCGCAACAGTGCAGGCGGCCTCGCCATCCATGTCCGGCAGGATCAGCGCGAATTCTTCCCCGCCATAGCGGCTGGCGAGATCGAGCGGGCGCACGGCATGCCGGCTGACGACCGCAGCGACCGCGCGCAGGCATTCGTCGCCGGTCTGGTGGCCGTGGCGATCGTTGAACAGCTTGAAATGATCGACGTCGGCGAACAGCAGCGCCACCGGCTTCTGCGTCCGCTGGGCGCGGGCCCATTCGTTCATCAGCATCTGGTCGAAGGCGCGGCGGTTCGACAGGCCGGTCAGCCCGTCCTTGGTGGCGAGCTCCTTCAGCGCCGTCTCGGCGCGCTTCTGGTCGGTGAGGTCTCGCAGCGTCTCCACCACCGCGATCAGGTCGCCGGCCTCGTCATGGATCGGGCCGGCGTCGATGGCGAGATAGAGCTGGCTGCCGAGCTTGGGCATCACGCACCAGTTCTCCGCGGAAAAGCCAAGCCCGTTATGACCGCGCGCGGCATATTCCGAATAGTATTCCGGCAGCTGCTCGGGACGGTCGAGCGCGACGAGGTCGGCAAGGCAGGGCCGCCTGGTCTCGTAGAACGCCTGCCAGTGTCTTGTCGTGCCGATCACCTCGGAGGCGGCAACGCCGGTCAGGCGCTCGCAGGCGCGATTCCAGATCACGACGCGGCGTTTGGGGTCGATCACGAAGGTCGGCACCACCAGGTGCTGCATCAGCCGCACGGCATAGGAGTCGGCGACATCGACGATCTTGCGCGATCTTGCCATTAGGCCACCGCCGCCACGCGCACGGCATCGCCCGGGCCGAACAGCTTGCGCACGTCAGCGGCCGGCTTCGGCGCGCTGAACAGGTAGCCCTGCATCTCCGTGCAGCCGAGGTTACGCAGCATCTCGCGCTGCGCCTCGGTCTCGACGCCTTCGGCGACCGTGGTCATGTTGCTGGCGGCGGCGATGTTCACCACCGCCTGCACGATCACGGGCGCGCCGCTGGTCTCCGCGATGTCGGCGACGAAGCAGCGGTCGATCTTGATCTTGTCGAACGGGAAGCGCTTCAGATAGCTCAGCGAGGAATAGCCCGTGCCGAAATCGTCGAGCGCGATGCGCACGCCGATCGCGCGCAGCTGGTGCAGGATCGAGAGCGCGGCCTCGTCGTCGCGGATCAGCACGGCCTCGGTGATCTCGAGCTCGAGCCGGCGCGGATCCAGCCCCGACGCGGCGAGCGCGCCGGCGATCCGCAGCGCCAGCGTGTCGCATTTGAGCTGCACCGGCGAGACGTTGACCGCGACGCGCACATGCGCAGGCCAGGTCGCGGCCTCGTTGCAGGCGGTGCGCAGCACCCAGTCGCCGAGCTCGTTGATGAGGCCGGTGTCCTCGGCCACCGGAATGAACTCCGCCGGCGAGACCATGCCGCGCTCGGGATGCCGCCAGCGCAGCAGCGCCTCGCAGCCCGAGACCTCGCCCGAGCGCAGATCGACCAGCGGCTGGTAGTGGATCTCGAAGCCGCCATTCACCAGCGCCCAGCGCAGATCCTGCTCCATGGCGAGGCGCGCCTTGGCGCTCGCGTCCATCTCCGGCTCGAAGAAGCGGTGGGTGCGGCGTCCCTCGGCCTTGGCGCCGTACATCGCAAGGTCGGCGTTCTTGATGAGCTGGTCGAGATCGGCCCCGTCCTGCGGCGCCAGCGCGATCCCGATGCTGGCATCGGTGGAGAGCTGGTGGCCGAGGCAGTGATACGGCTGCCGGATCGCCTCGTAGATCCGCGTCACGAAGGACAGCACGTCCGCAGAGGACTGGATCCCGGTCTGGATCACGGCGAATTCGTCGCCGCCGAGCCGCGCGATCAGATCGTCCTTCTTGAGGCAGCCGCGCAGGCGGGTCGCGATCGCCTTGAGCAGCTCGTCGCCGACATGATGACCGAGCGAATCGTTGATGCCCTTGAATTCGTCGACGTCGATATAGAGCAGCGCGAACTGGCAGCCATCCGCGACCTTGGCCAGCTCGCGTTCGATCTGCTCGCGGAACAGCGTGCGGTTCGGCAGGTCGGTCAGCGCATCGTAATGCGCCATATGCGCGATCTTGTCGTGGGCGCGCCGCCGCTCGGTGACGTCCTCGATGACGCTGATGAGATAGCGCGGTTCGCCGGACTCGTCGCGGATGCCGATCCGCGTCGAGGTGATATAGCGCATCCCCTTGGTCTGGCTCGGCCAGGGATGCTCGTCCTTGAACAATCCGGTGTCGGCGCCTTGCAGCGCCTCGCTGTCGTCCTCGGTGACGCGCCTCGCCGTCTCCTCCGGGTAGACGTCGAGGGGAGTCTTGCCGACGATGGCTTCGCGCGATCGGCCGAACTGCTCCTCGGCGGTCCGGTTGACCAGCAGATATTGCCGCGTCCGGGCGTCCTTCACCGTGATCTGTGATGGAATATGATCGATGATCTCGCGCAGGAACGTGTAGTTGCGGTCGCGCTCTTGCTCCAGATTGCGCCGCTCGGTGATCTCCTCGATGGTGGCGACCCATCCGCCTTGCGCGAGCGGGGTGTTGATGACCTGGAAGGCGCGGCCGTTCGGCAAATGATGGGTTCGCGTGGAGACCGTGCCTTCGGCCACGACCCGCATCACGTCGGCGCAGAACGCCTCGACGTCGCCGTCGAACGCGCCGCGCTCCTTGCGGTGACGCATCGCCTCGAGGATGTGACAGCCGGGCTTGATGACGTCGTGGGACAGGCCGAACATGTCGGCATAGCGGCGATTGCAGATGACGATGTAGCCGTTCGCGTCGTACAGGATCAGCCCTTGCGACATGTTGTTGAGGGCGGTGTCGAGCCGCTGTCGCTCCGCTTCGATCCGCGCCTGGGCGTCGCGATTCTGCCGGTTGATCTGGCGGATGATCAGATAGAGGATCATCGCGATCACGGCGGCCGAGAGCGTCGCGGTCGTGACCATGAAGCCGGTCTGCTGCCGCCAGTCGGCCAGCGCAGCGCTCATGGTGTTGGTGGCGACGATGACCAGCGGAAAATGGTTCAACGAGGCGGCCGAGCCGAGCCGCTCCTCGCCGTCAACGGGGCTCCTGACGCGAAGCGTGTGCTGGCCGCCCTTGGCCAGCACCTTCTGCATCAGCGGTGCCGTCTTGAAGCTCCTGCCGATCAGCTCCTCGACATGCGGATAGCGCGCCAGCATCTTGCCTTCGCGGTCGAACAGCGCAATCGCCGTGCCTTCGGCCAGCGCCACGGATGCGAAATAGTTCTGGTAGGTGTCCGGATCGATGCGGCGGACCATCGCGCCGAAGAAAGTGCCGTCGGTCCCGTGCAGCCGCCGCGCCACGATCGTGGTCCACTTGCCGATGATGAAGCTGCGGACCGATTCCAGGATGACCGGCTCGGACATCGGATCCGACTTGAAGGTCTGGAAATAGGCGCGCGAGGAGACGTTGATCTTGGGCAGCGGCTGGCTTCGCGACCAGTTGATCAACTCGCCGTCGGCATCGTAGATCGCGATGTCGCCGAGATAGGAGACCGAGCTGATCTTGCTGCGCAGCATCTGGTTCGCGGCCGGTCCCGTCATGCGCTCGCGGAACATGGCGGCCGAATTGATCTCCGGCAGGTTCATCTGCCCGATCAGATCGGCGGCGACGACGTCGGAATCTTCGAACTGCTGATCGAAGTGGCGCGCGATCAGCTGCACCGTGTTTTCCAGCTCGCGCTCGCGATTGACGAGGGTCCGCTCGCGGAATTCGCCGATGGCCATTGCGGTCACGGCGAAGATCCCCGCGACCAGCAACACGCCGCACAGGGTCAGCCAAAGCACCGGCCCGCGCCGAAGCGCTGCCTCCCAGCCGCCTCGGGCGGCTAGGGACATTCCGGTTGCCATCCCTGTAAAGACCTGGCGCATTCCCCCTCCCTGGAGGGACAGAATTACACCGCACAAATGGCGCAAACCTTAGGAAAGCCAGTTACCTAAGCATTAATCCGGTTGCGCGGATGCGCTCCCATGCAGCGGGACGGGAACCACGCCGCGGTTGTGCGGCGCGCGCAGCAATCGTTGCGCTGCATCATTAATCATAGCTTAATGCGAGGCGCCCGTGCTCTTGTCGCTGCCGCCACTGCGGAGACGTCCGACCACGCCGGTCGGGAAGAAATAGACGCTGGCGATGAACAGCAGCCCCAGCCACAGCAGCCAGCGGTCCGGGTGCAACAGCCCCGGCAGCAGCGGCAGGCCGGCTTCGCTCGCCGCCTTGGAGGCAACGCCCATCAGCGATTGCAGATAGTTCTGAGCAAGGATGAAGATGGTGGCGCCGATGATCGCGCCGTAGATCGTGCCCATGCCGCCGATCACGACCATCAGCAGGATATCCAGCATGATCGAGAAGCTGAGCGAGGTGTCGGGGCCGGCATAGCGCAGCCACAGCGCGTTCAAGATGCCGGCGCCGGCGGCGACGAGCGCCGCGAGGCAGTTGGCGTAGGTGAGGTGGAAGACGGTGCGGAAGCCGAGCGCCTCGGCGCGGAAACGATTCTCGCGGATCGCCTGCAGCACGCGCCCGAACGGCGAGTTCACCACCCGCAGCAGCGCAAGGATCATCAGCGCCGAGATCGCGAACACCAGGTAGAAAGTCAGGATGCGGCCGTTGATCTCGAATCCGAGCAGGTTCTTGGAGATCAGGACCGTGCCGGGGCGTAGCAGCTCGGGCAGCTGGAAGCTGCGGCCGTCCTCGCCGCCGGTCAGCCAGGACAGCTGCGAAGCCAGCACCTGGAAGGCGGAGGCGACCGCGAGCGTGATCATGGCAAAGAAGATCGCGGCCACCCGCAGCGAGAACAGGCCGATCGCGAGCGCCAGCAGCGCGGCGAGCGGCAGGCCGACGACGATGCCGGTTGCGACCGCCGCCCAGTTCGGGCCCATGCCGTACAGCGCGATCGCGATGGCGTAACTGCCGATGCCGTAGAACATGGTGTGGGCGAACGACACCGAGCCGGTATAGCCGAGCAGCAGATCGTACGAGGCGACCAGCGCGGCGAAGACGCAGATTTTTGCTGCGACATTCAGCGCCTTGGCGCCCGGAAACAGGAAAGGCGTTGCCGCCAGCGCCAGGATGATGACGACGAGGAGGAGCGTGAGCACGCGGCTCCGCGGCGGATCGCCGGAAAGGATCATCATCGGCTGGTCACCGCATAGAGGCCGCGCGGCCGCCACATCAGAATGGCGACCATCAGCAGGATGTTGGAGACGAGGGCGAGTTTCGGCACCAGGAAGCCGCCGTAATTGGCGACCATCGCAACCAAAATCGCGCCGATGAAGCAGCCGCCGATCGACCCCAAACCCCCGATGATGACGACGATGAAGATCAGGACGGTGAGGTCGTCGCTCATGGAGGCGTGGACCTGCTCGCGGTAGAGCGCCCACATCACGCCGCCGAGGCCGGCGAGCGCCGAGCCCGTCATGAACACGCCGAGGAACAGGCGGCGGATGCGATAGCCGAGCGCCTCGACCATCTCGCGGTTCTCGACGCCGGCGCGGATCAGGAGGCCGAGCTTGGTGCGGTTGAGCACGAGCTGGATCGCGATGAAGACGGCAAGGCCAATCAGCATTGCCAGCACGCGGTATTTGGCAATCGCGACGTCACCGAGGATGAAGGAGCCGCGCAGCGAGGCCGGCAGCGGCATCGGGATGATCTGCGGCCCCCAAAGGGCATAAAGCGTCTGCTCGGCGACGATCAGGCCGCCGGTCGTCATCAGAATCTGCTTCAGATGCTGGCCGTAGACCGGCAGGATCAGCACGCGTTCGATGATCAGGCCGAGCGCGCCGGAGACCGCCATGGACAGCAGCGCGGCTGGGGCCAGCACTGCAAGGTTCACCCAGAGCGAATCCGCCTGGATGGAAGCCGCGAACGGTGCCAGCACCAGCGTTGCGACATAGGCGCCGACGGCGATGAAGGCGCCATGGCCGAAATTGAGCACGTCCATCAGGCCGAAAACGAGAGTAAGCCCGGAGGCCATGATGAAGATCATCATGCCCATGGCGAGGCTCGCCGCGGTCAAGGTCAGCCAGGACGAAGTCGATCCGATCAGCGGGATCATCAGGAGCGCGAGCGCGATCGGCAGCAGGATCGGCGCGAGGTCGCGCTTCGGCTTCGGCAACGGGTCGGTTGCGGCAAGGTCAGTCACTGATGCGCCTCCAGGCTCAGGCCGAGCAGCCGCTCCTGCAGCGGCACGTCGGCGGCGAGCGCCGCCATCTCGCCGCGGTGGACGATGGTGCCGTTGTCCATCACCAGCACATTGTCGCCCAGCTCGCGGGCGGCGAAGAAATTCTGTTCGACGAGAAGAATCGTCGCGCCCTTGCGCTTGATCTCTTTCAGGCACTCGATCAGCGCCATCACGATGGCGGGCGCGAGGCCCTTGGTCGGCTCGTCGATCAAGAGCAGCTTGCGCGGCTCGATGATCGCGCGTGCGATGGACAACATTTGTTTTTGTCCGCCCGAGAGACTTCCCGCCCGCGACAGCCAGAAGCGGCGCAGCGCCGGAAAGAAGCCAAAAATCCATTCCAGCTGCCTGTCATCCAGCGGCGCGTCACGCGCTGCGAGGACGAGATTTTCCTTCACCGTGAGGTCGGAGAACACCGCCATGCTCTCGGGCACGTAGCCGACGCCGAGCCGGGCGATGTCGGGCGTCGCGCGGCTTTCGATGCGCTCGCCGGCGAGGGTGATCTCGCCGGAGGAGGCCTGCCACAGGCCCATGATGGTGCGCAGCGTCGTGGTCTTACCGGCGCCGTTGCGGCCGAGCAGCATCGTGACCTGTCCTTGCGGGACGGCGAGATCGATGCCCTGGAGGATGTGGTAGCGCCCGATATGGGTATGCACGCCGGAGAGTTTTAAGAGGTCGGTCATGCAGCACTCTTCGGGGCGACGCCGAGATAGGCTTCCTGCACGATCGGCGAGGCGATCACCTCGGCCGGCGGGCCATCGGCGACGAGCTGCCCGTTATGCAGCACGATGATGCGGTCGGCGAGCGAGCGCACCACGTCCATCTTGTGCTCGACGAGGAGAATGATCTTGCTCTTGTCCTGCTTCAGCTGCGCAATCAGGTTCAGCACGACAGGCACCTCGTCGATGCTCATGCCCGCGGTCGGCTCGTCGAACATGAACACTTTCGGCTCCAGCGCGATCATCAGGGCGACCTCGAGCTTGCGCTGGTCGCCATGCGATAGCGCGGTCGCGGCGACGCCGCGGCGATTGCCGAGCGCGACCTGGTCGAGGATGCCGTCGGCGCGTGCGATCAGGTCACGGCGGACCATCCAGGGCCGCAGCATGTCGTAATGCGTGCCGTTCGCGGCTTGCACGGCGAGGCGGACGTTCTCTTCCACCGTCAGGTTCGGGAACAGGTTGGTCAGCTGGAAGGCACGGCCGAGGCCCGCGCGCGTGCGCAAGGGCGCAGAATGCTGGGTGATGTCGGTGCCGCCAAACAGGATGCTGCCGCTGGAGGCGCGAAGCTGGCCCGAGATCAGATTGAAATAGGTGGTCTTGCCGGCGCCGTTCGGCCCGACGATGGCGGTCAGCTCGCCCGGGCGGAACGTGCAGGTGACGTTGTTGACCGCGACATGGCCGCCGAAGCGAATGGTGAGGTCGCGGGTTTCGAGGGTGAGAGACATTGACCGGCTGGCAATTGATGAAGCGGGATCTATCCGCAGCTACGCTGCGCCCCCTCCCCCGCATGCGGGGGAGGGCAGGGGAGAGGGTGTCTCAGCAATCGAGAGCCCCCGAGAGGAAAGAGCCCTCTCCCGGCCTCTCCCGCAAGCGGGAGAGGTGAAGAAGCACCTACCGCTTGTTCTTCACCGGAACGTCCATGTCCTCGATCTTCAATTCGCGCACCGGCTCGAGCACGGCCCAGGCGACGTTCGGATCGACCTTGACCTTGAAGTGATACATGCTCTGCAGCGCCTGATGGTCCTCTTTCCGGAACACCATCTTGCCCTTCGGCGTATCGAACTCCATGCCTTCCATCGCGGTGATCAGCTTCTCGGTGTCGGTCGACTTCGCCTTGGTGACGGCGGCGACGACGGACATCGCCGCGGCAAAGCCGCCCGCGGTGAAGAAGTCCGGCGGCGCGTTGAAGCGCTTCTGGTGCTCGGCAACGAACCAGTCGTTCACCGGGTTCTTCGGGATGTCGTAGTAGTAATAGGTGGCGCCTTCCATGCCGGGCAGGCCCTTATAGGCGGCGAGCGCCGGCAGGATGTTGCCGCCGGTGGAGAGCTCGATGCCGTAGCGCTTCGGGTCCATGTCCTGGAGCTTGGCCAGCGGATTGCCGGCGCCGGCCCAGATCACCCAGATCACCTTGCGGCCCGGCTTGTCCTTCAGCGCATCGAACAGGCGCTGGCCGACCGCGGTGAAGTCCGTGGTCGAGGTCGGGGCATATTCTTCGGCGGCGAGCGTCGCGCCGGTCTTGGCCAGCGCTTCCTTGAAGGCGGCGACGCCGTCGCGGCCGAAGGCGTAGTCCTGCGCCAGCGTCGCAACGGTGACGCCCTGCTTGCCGATCGCGACCGCGTTCGAGATCGCGTCCTGCGAGGAGTTGCGGGCGGTGCGGAAGATGTAGCGATTCCACTTCTCGCCGGTAATCTGGTCCGCGACCGCGGGCTCGACGATCAGGATCTTCTTGTTCTCCTCGGCGACGGGGAGAATCGCGAGTGCGGCGGCCGACGAGGTCGTGCCGATCGCGATGTCGGCCTTGTCGTCCTGATAGGCTTCGGCGAGAGCGGCCTTGGACAGGTCCGGCTTGCCCTGGTCGTCCTTGGTGATGACGACGATCTTGCGGCCGTCGATCGTCATGGTGCCCTTGGTGGCGTACTCAAAACCCATTTGCAGGCCGGTCTCGGTCTGCTTGGCATAGGCTTCGAGCGGGCCGGTCTTGCCGTAGATCAGCGCGACCTTGAGATCGTCGGCCTGCGCGGAGGCACTCGCGGCGAGGGCGAGAATGGTTGTTGTTATGATGAGCGATCGACGCACGATGGTCCCTCCTGATTCAAAGTTTCTCGGCAACAGCGATTTGCACAAGCTTGCGAACATTGCAATTGCACCTTCCGGCGAAGCGCGTCGACATGCGGGCCTGCATCATTTTTGAGCCTGCCGCAGGGCGTGGGATGCGCCGGCCGCGGCAGCTCCCTCGACTTGACGCCAGTCCGACTGCGCCTCGTCCGCGCTTTCGAAAATATGCGGCGCAACGCCGCGCCGCTCCAGCGCTTCGCCGAGCTTGATGCGCAGGAACCCCGATGTGGTGTAGCGCGACACGCCGGAATAGAAGCGATCGACCAGGCTGCGGACCATGGCCGAATAATCGTCCATCAGCTCCGGCAGGATGGAAAAGTTGTCATAATTGACGATGGCGTAGACCCGGCGGCCGAGCGGGGCGAGCCTCGCCTCGACGATGGCGGCGATGGTGTCGATCTCGGCCCGGCTGCGCAGCGGATAGCGTTCCAGATTAACGAAGAACAGGTTCTGCTGCTCGTCCAGCGAGAAGCGCTGGTCGAGCGGGATGGTGAGCAGTCGCTCGCGCAGCTCCATCAGGCCGTCGCGGAAGATGCGCTCGTCCATCAGCATGGGATCGCGCGGGATCAGCGGCTTGAAATCCATCAGGTGCAGGATGTCGCGCTCGATGTCGATGCCCGGCGCGACCTCGGTGAGCTCGAGCCCGTCGGGGCGCAGCACGAAGACGCAGCGCTCGGTGACATAGAGCACGCGCTGCCCGCGTGCCGCCGAGACGGCGCCGCTGAAGGTCACGTGCTCGACATGGTCGACGAATTTGCGCGAGCTGGCTTCCTCGAGGATCGACAGCCTGCCGTCGTTCACCGCAATGCGCTGCCGGCCCGCACCGAAGGTGCCGACGAAGACGACCTCCTTGGCGTTTTGGCTGATGTTGATGAAGCCGCCGGCACCCGCGAGCTTCGGGCCGAACTTGCTGACATTGAGATTGCCTGCGCGGTCAACCTGGGCAAGGCCGAGGAAGGCCGCATCGAGACCGCCGCCGTCGTAGAAGTCGAACTGGTAGGGCTGGTCGATCACCGCCTGGGTGTTGATCGCCGCGCCGAAATCGATGCCGCTCGCCGGGATGCCGCCGATCACGCCGGGCTCCGCCGTCAGCGTGATCAGATCGATGATCCGCTCTTCATTGGCGACCGAGGCGATTCCCTCCGGCATGCCGATGCCGAGATTGACGACGCTGTTGGCCTTCAGCTCGAGCGCTGCGCGCCGTGCGATAACCTTGCGCTCGCTGACCGGCATCACCGGCAGCGAGGCGGCGCGGACGCGGATCTCGCTCGAATAGGCCGGATTGTAGGGCGTGCCGAACGTCTGCCAATGATTCTCAGGTTTCGCCACGACGACGCAGTCGACGAGGATGCCGGGGATCTTGACCTGGCGCGGATTGAGGCTGCCGCTCTCGGCGACGCGCTCGACCTGGGCGATGACGATGCCGCCGGAATTATGCGCCGCCATGGCGATGGCGAGCGCTTCCAGCGTCAGCGCCTCTTTCTCCATGGTGAGGTTGCCGTCGGCATCGCCGGTGGTGGCGCGAATGATGCCGACGTCGATTGGAAATGTCTTATACAGCAGGCAGTCCTCGCCGCCGATCCGGATCAGCTCGACCAGCTCTTCGGTGGTGCGCGCATTGAGCTTGCCGCCGCCGTGCCGGGGGTCGACGAAGGTGCCCATGCCGACGCGGGTGATGTGGCCGGGCCGGTGGGCGGCGATGTCGCGGAACAGATGCGTGATCACGCCCTGCGGCAGGTTATAGGCCTCGATCTGGTTTGCGATCGCAAGCTGCTGCAATTTCGGCGCAAGCCCCCAATGGCCGCCGATCACGCGGCGGACCAGGCCCTCATGCGCGAAATGATTGAGGCCGCGATGCTGGCCGTCGCCCTGGCCCGCGGCATAGACCAGCGTCAGATTGCGCGGCTTGCCTTGGGTGTAGGGCGCATCGCCCTCGTTGGAGAGATAGAGCTCCTCCAGCGCGATTGCGATCTCCTCGGCAAAGCCGATGCCGACGAAGCCGCCGGTCGCCACGGTATCGCCGTCGCGGATCAGCATGACCGCTTCCGCTGCACTGACGACCTTGCCCTTCTCGGCGTTGCGCAAATAGGGCAAGGCAGGATGCTGGCTCATGGCATTCCCTCCCATGTCTGTTGCGGACTGCATGCCCGTTCTTCTCGCTTGGCTCTATTGGTATCGCGTGGAGCGGCTGGCGACCAGCCGCTCCGGCGTCGCGGGGCAGCCCATTCAGGACTGAGGCGTCTTGCGCGTTTCGGTGGCGAAATAGACCGACACGACGGTAATGATCGCCAGCGCAATCATGTAGAGCGAGATCGGCCAGGTCGCCGGCGCGTAGGCCGTCATCAATCCCGTCGCGATCAGCGGCGACAATGCGCCGGCGAAGATCGAGGCGAGATTGTAGCCGAGCGAGACGCCGCTATAGCGCACCTTGGTGCCGAACAGCTCCGACAGGAAGCTCGCCTGCGGCCCATACATCGCGGCATGGCCGACGGCGAGGCCGAGCACGATCGCGATCCAGGCATATTGCGGGTTCTTGGTCGCAAGCAGCATGAACAGCGGGAACGACATCAGCGCCGAGAACACCGCGCCGAAGATATAGACCGGCCGCCGCCCGACGCGGTCGGAGAGCGCGCCGAAGGCGGGGATGGTGAAGGTCTCGATCGCGGCGCCGATCAGGACGCCGTTGAGCATGTCCTGCTTGTTCATGCCGAGCGATTGCGTCGCGTAGGCGAGCACGAAGGTGGCGTAGATGTAGAAGAAGCCGTTCTCGGCAAAGCGCGCGCCCATCGCGAGCAGGATGTTCTTCGGGTACATCCGGATCGCCTCCAGGATCGGCATCTTCACCTCCTGCTTGGTGTCCTTGACCTTCTGGAACTCCGGCGATTCCGCGATGGTGAAACGGATCCACAGGCCGACCAGCACCAGCGCGATCGAGAACAGGAACGGGATGCGCCAGCCCCAGGCATAGAGCTGGGCGTCGGTCAGCATCGCGGACACCACCGAGAACACCAGCGTGCCGAGCACGAGGCCGAGTGGTGCGCCGAGCTGCGGCCAGCTGCCGTAAAAACCCTTCTTGTCCGCGGGCGCATGCTCGACCGCCATCAGCACCGCGCCGCCCCATTCGCCCCCTAAGCCAAAGCCCTGGACCAGGCGGCACGTCACCAGCAGGATCGCGGCCCAGATGCCCGCGGTCTCATAGGTCGGCAGGAAGCCGATCGCCGCGGTCGCCGCGCCCATGATCAGCAGCGTCAGATAGAGCATGGTCTTGCGGCCGATCTTGTCGCCGTAATGCCCGAACACGACGCCGCCGAGCGGGCGCGCGATGAAGCCAAGCGCGTAGGTCGCGAACGCCAGCAGCGTTCCCATCATCGGGTCGAAGGTCGGAAAGAACAGCTTGTTGAAGATCAGCGCGGCGGCGGTGCCGTAGAGGAAGAAGTCGTACCACTCGATGGCCGTGCCGATCAGGCTCGCGGTGGCGACCGTGACGTGCGAGGGCTGTTTCGCCTGAAGCTGATGAACTGAGATCGCTTCACTCATCTTGCGTCCTCCCTGGTTTTGCGAATGCGCATGTGCGGCATGCGTCATTGTGCAAAGCAAAGAGCAAGCGCCGCGCCAGATGCCGCGGACCTGGGCAAAATGCCGGAAAATCCAGCAGATTCAGCGTCCGCGCCGGAATGGAGGTGCAAATCGCCGTGTCCGGAATCCGAGACTCCGGACACTCCAAGTCTCGAAACTCAGACGGAGGCGGGGCCCGAGGCGAGGCCGAACTTGGCGAGCTTCTTGTAGAAGGTCGCGCGCGAGATCCGCAGCATCCGCGCGGCCTCGGCGATCTGGCCGTTGCTGGCGGCGAGCGCCTGTTCGAGCGTGTGCTTCTCGAACTCGGCCTCGGCTTCGGCATAGGGCACCACTGCTCCGGCCGGGCGCGAAGGCGCCGCGACCCTGACCTCGGCGCCGACGGGAAGGATGCGCGCGACGTCGTCGCCGGTCAGCCGTCCGGAATCGCTCAGGATCAGCGCGCGCTCCAGGATATTGCGGAGCTCGCGGACATTGCCGGGCCAGTCGTAGCGCGCTAGCGCTGCGAGCGCGCTCGGCGTGATCCTGGCGTTGACGTAATCGCCGGACGCGCTGATGTCCTCGAGCAGCCGGGCGCAGATATCGGGGAGATCGTCCAGGCAGTCCCGCAGCGGCGGCAAGTCGATCGAGAGCACGTTGAGGCGGTAATAGAGATCGGGCCGGAACGCGCCGTCGCTGACGCGCTTGCGCAGATCGACATTGGTGGCGGCGACGACGCGGACATCGACCTTGGAGATCTTGTCCGAGCCGAGCGGCTCGATCTCGCGCTCCTGCAGCACGCGCAAGAGCTTGGCCTGCAATTGCAGCGGCATCTCGCCGATCTCGTCGAGGAACAGCGTGCCGCCGTCGGCGATGCGGAATTTTCCCTCGCGCCCCCTGCGGTCGGCGCCGGTATAGGCGCCCGGCGCGGTGCCGAAGAACTCCGATTCGATCAGCGTGTCGGGAACGGCCGCGACATTGACGCTGACGAACGGCTTCTCGGCGCGCGAGGAGGCATTGTGAATGGCCTGCGCCAGCATCTCCTTGCCGGTTCCGGTCTCGCCGGTGAGCAGCACGGTCACGCTCTGGCGCGCAGCGCGGCTTGCGAGCTGCTTGGCCTGCGCGATCGCCGGCGTGGTGCCGACGAAGTCGGCGAAGGTGAAGCGCGCCGCGCGGGCGTTGGACAATTGCCGCCGCGCCAGCCGCAGATCGCTCTCGAGCTGGGCGACGCGGGCGAGCAGGGGCTTGAGGCTTTCGAGATGGTCGTAGAGCACGAACCCGATCGCGCCGATCACCTTGCCGTTCTCGTCCTCGATCGGCATGCGGGTGACGACCAGCTGCTCGCCGCCGAGCTCCATGATGTCGAGCAGGATCGGCTCGCCGGTCTCGGCCACCTTCCGCATCAGGCTGTTCGGAATGACCTCCTCGATCGGCCGTCCCATCGCCTCGGATGTGTGCTTGAGGCCGAGCGCCGCAAGATATTTCTCGTTGACGTAGACCACCCGCCCGCCGCGATCGATCGCGATCGCGCCCTCGCAGAGCTTCTCCAGCCGCTCGAACAGCGTCTCCATCGCGCGCGCGCGAAGATAGGCGGGATCGCTGACGGAGGATGAGGTGGACATGACATACCCCAGGGGAGGTCCGCCTGTGTATTAGCAAAAGGGCAGCAATTTCAAAGGGGGAAATGGCACGCAAGCCAGCTCAGCAATTGCCGTCGTCCCGGGGCGCGAAGCGAACCCGGCAACTGTTATGTTGGGTTGGCTTTCAGGTACGGCTTTCTGTCACGCATCATGGCATTGAGGACCGTTAGCAGCTTCCTGGCGACGGCAATGAGGGCGAGCTTGGCTGGTTTGCCGGCCCGTCGCAGCCGTGCGTAGAAGGCCTTGAACGGATCGGCCCTGCGAACCGCGTTGAGCGCAGCCATGTAGAGGGCGTCACGGACGCGCTTTCGGCCGCCGGCAATCTTGCGTTTGCCGCGGAAGGCTCCGCTGTCGACGTTGAAGGGAGCCAGGCCGGCGAGCGCCGCGATCTGCTTGGCTCCCACATGTCCGAGTTCCGGCATCTTCGCGATGAGTTGCATGCAAGCCACGGGACCCACGCNAGGCAGTGAGCGCATCAATCGCGCATCGTCCGCAATCTCTCGCTCGGCTTTGATTAGTCCCCTGATGTCGGCCTCGATCTCGGCGATCTCGCCGTCGAGGACTTCAATGAGGCGACCGATGCGCTCGGCCATGGCACGGTCGTCGGTCTCGCTGCGCCGGTTCTTCTCCTGCGCGCGCATGCGAACCAGCTGATCTCGCCGTTTTGCAAGTCCCGCCAAGGCGTTGCGGGCGGGATTGGCAGTCGGCTCCGTTGCTGGCTGCATGGCCCGCGCAAAGGCTGCCAGCATTCGCGCGTCGATCGGGTCGGTCTTGGCGAGCTGCCCGCTGGCGCGCGCGAAGTCACGAGCCCGGGCCGGGTTGATCCGGGCGAAACGGATGCCGGCCTCGCTCAGCGCTTCGCGAAGCTCGAGGTCATAAACACCCGTGGCCTCGAAGACGACCAGCACATCGCATCGCCAACGCGCCGCGATCTGGGTGATGGCCTGCGTCGCGTTGGCGATGCGCTCCGGCACGCCCAGGCCTTCATCGAAGATATCGAGATATTGTTTGGAGACGTCGATTCCGACGCAACGAAGGGGTATGATCACGGTGCCTGTCCCTGTGATGCGAGGTCTGTTGGCGCAGCCTCGTGCAACTGTTCAGGTTGGTAATGGAACGGGCGGGAGACCGAGCCGGCTCACGGCGTCAAGCGCCAAGGACCCAACGGCTTCCCGCCCAACCCATCCTGACAGACTTCCAAGACACAGGGACCCATACCCACAGGAAGAGGTTTGGCGAAGACTCGGAGTGGGAGCCTCGCGCCTAACCGCTTCCTGTAGTTATGGGTCCCGGGCTCGCGCTTCGCGCGCCCCGGGACGACAGCGAGATCGTCGCGCCGTTGCCCTACCGCCGATACCCGCTCGCCCGCGAATAGCCCTGGCGGTTCTGCTGCATCGGGCGGCTCGCCACGCTGGCGCGGGACTCGCTCGAGGCAGGCGTCGCGAGCTTCAGCTCCTCCAGGAAGATGGGCCGCGAGAAGTAATAGCCCTGGGCGTAGCGGATCTTGGTCGCAGCCTGGAGATAGGCGAGCTCCTCGTAGGATTCGAGGCCTTCGGCGATCACGGTCATGCCGAGCGCCTCGCTCAAGGATTCGATCGCGCGCAGGATGCCCTGGCTGCGCGGACGCTTATGGATGTCGGTGATGAAGGAGCGGTCGATCTTGATCTCGTCCGCTGTGATGTCGGCCAGCGCCGAGAGCGAGGAATAGCCGGTGCCGAAATCATCGATCGAGATGCCGACGCCGAGCTTGCGGAACATCGGCAGGATCTCGGCCTGGAAATGATTCTTGGCGACGAAGGCGTCTTCCGTCACCTCGATCATGAACCGCTTGGGAAAGCCGGTGTCGTCGAGCGCCTGCGCGAAGCTGCGCATGAATTCGGGATTGCCGGCCTGCTTGGCCGCGACGTTGATGCTGATGGTCGCTTCCGGGCCGAACGTGTCGTTGATCAGGTCGATCGACTTGACGATCTCGGCCAGCACCAGATGGGTCAGCTCGTCGATCAGCCCGAGCTCGCTGGCGAGGTTGATGAACGAGCCCGGCGCCTGGATCACGCCCTCGTCGTCGCGCAGGCGCACCAATGCCTCGATGCCCTTCACCGCCTGGGTGCGGATGTCGACCTTGGACTGGAACGCGCAGCAGAAGCGCTTTTCGAGGATGGCGAGCCGCAGCGACTGCTCGATCTTCGTCCGCGCCAGCGCCTCCCGCTCCATGCTGGAATCGAAGAAGGCCGCCGATCCCTTGCCGTCGTTCTTGATGCGGTACATCGCGATGTCGGCGTTCTGGCGCAGCGTCTCGAAATTGCGTCCATGATCGGGATAGAGGCTGATGCCGACCGAGGTGGAGGCGAAGACTTCCGAATTGTCGATGAAGAACGGTGCGGTCAGCCGCTCCAGCGTCGACTGCATGAATTCGGCGACTTCCTCCTGGCTCTGGATCGGGGCGAGCAGCAGCAGGAACTCGTCGCCGGAGATGCGCGACAGCATGTCGGAATCGCGCAAGTCCCGCCCGAGCCGCTTCGACAGCTCGACCAGCAGCGCATCGCCGACGGCGTGGCCGTAATAGTCGTTGATGTGCTTGAAATTGTCGACGTCGAGAAAGGCCAGCGCAAAGCGATCGCCGCCGCGCTCGCGCGCCAGCAGGCTGTTGGCACGATGCTCGATCACGCGCCGCGAGGGCAGGCCGGTCAGCTCGTCGAAATAGGCCGAGCGGAACAGCTGGTCCTCGAAATTCTTCTGTTCGGTGATGTCGGAGGAGGCCGAGATCAGGAGTTCGCGTCCAGCGAGGCGCACGGGACGATGGGTCGTCAGCAGCACCTGGCGCGCGGCGCCCTCGTGCAGTGCTTCCTCGGTGACGACGGATTGGCCGGCGCTCAGCGCCTGGCGGCAGGCTTCGCGGCGCGGCGAAAGATCGGGGGAGGGACGGCTGCCGTCCATGCCGAGCTGGGCGGCCGCTGCATCGTTAACCAGCAGAAGCTTGCCTTCGGCGTCCTGCACGGTCAGGCCGGCAGGCAGCATTCTAACGATTTCCTTGAGAAATCCGAGCTCGGCTTCACTCGCGCCGGAATATTTGTTGTCGTTCATAGAAGTCATGAATCTTGTTGTTTCAGCGCGCCTTTGCAATGGCTGCGATCTTGCGTGGTTCCCTCTTAAGTTTGGTTAAGGGGTCCGCAGAAATACGGGGGTGTTTTCGAGGAAACTTGCGGCGATGCGACACGCGCTGTCGATCGTCATTAACAGAGCGTCAATGCCACTTGCGAAAGCGCGGGCGGCGCGCGCGGTTGTCTTTCGCTTGTTTCGTTCTCGTTGCGTGATCAAAGGTCGTCATGCCCGGGACATAGGCGAGCGAAGCGACGCCGTCCTTCGGACGGCTATGCCCGGCCATGACGCTGTGGATGCTTCGGTGACCCGATCGATCGAGTTCGCTATCCGCCTAGCCGCTCTTCGGGATGCGGCATTGCATGATGCAATGCAGGCCGGTCTGAAGATACGAGATCTCGGTCTTGCCCTCGAAGGCGAACAGGGCCGACTTCAGCAATTTGGTGCCGAAGCCCGGCGCCGACACCTCGCCGACGCTCGGGCCTTCGGTTTCATCCCAGGTGACGGTGAGGCGATCGCCGTTGACGGTCCACGAGACCTGCAACAAGCCGCGGGGCGAGGAGAACGCGCCATATTTGCCCGCGTTGGTGGCGAGCTCGTGAAACATCAATGACAGCGTGACCGCGAGCTTCGGCGGCAGGAACAGCCGGTCGCCGTTCAGCGTAAAGCGGACATGGCCGTAAGGCCCGAGCTCCGCGATCAGCAGATCGCGGATGTCGCAGCCACCCTTGTCGACCCGCGAGATCAGATCGTCGGTCGTGGCCAGCGACCGCAGCCGCGGGTCGATCCGGGCCCACACCTGCGGCTGGTCATGCAGCACCTGGTGCATCACGGCGTGCACAGTCGACAGCTTGTTCTTCAGCCGGTGCTGGAGCTCCTCGACCAGGAGCTTGCGATACTCCTCTTCCTCGATCAGCCGCCTGGAGATCCGGCGTTGCTCGACCAGGAGCGAGCGATAGTGCTCGACGCCCCAGATGGTGAGCGCGCAGACCGCCCAATACAGCGCCAGCAGGGCAAATCGCGCGCGATCGGCAAAGGCATCGCCGAAATTCAGGACGACGCCGAGCACGCCGCCGACGATCGCCGTCAAGATGCCGATCCGGAAGCCGCCGAAGGCGGTAGCAAAGAACACGGCAGGAAAGTAGGGGGTGAAGTAGACGTCGGGCCGCACTTGCGCGAGTCCCCAACGCGCCAGCGTCGCAACCAGCACGCAGGTGGTCGCAAAGGCGAGGCTCAGGCCGAGTGATGGCGGCGCCATGCCCTGCCAGCCCTTGCGGAATTCGTCGATCAGCTTCTCCATGCGCGGCCCGGTCGCGATCTGCATTCGCCATGAATGTTACGCATGTCGCCAGCGCAAGCAAAGCTTGCCTTGTCGAAAGTCGGCAGGAATAGTGAGCACCGCGGAGCCGTCATGCTCGGTGTCCGCCATTTGGCATCAAAAAGTTCAAAAACAGGGACATTCCATGGGCAGGCTGGACGGCAAGGTGGCGGTGATCACGGGCGCGACGAGCGGCATCGGATTGCGGACTGCGGAAGTCTTCGTTGCCGAAGGTGCCAAAATTGTGATCGCGGGGCGGCGACTACCGGAAGGCGAGGCGCTGGCCACGCGGCTCGGGTCCAACTGCATCTTCCGCCAGACCGACGTGACGGTCGAAGCGCAGATGCAGGCGCTGATCGCGCTGGCGGTGGAGAAATTCGGTCGGGTCGACTGTCTCTTCAACAATGCCGGCGGCCCGGCGCAGACCGGGGGCATCGAGGGCCTCGAGGTCGAGCGCTTCGACGCGGCGATGGCGACCCTGGTCCGCAGCGTCATGCTCGGCATGAAGCACGCCGCGCCCTACATGAAGAAGCAGGGTTCCGGCAGCATCATCAACAATGGCAGCATCGCGGGCCGCCTCGCCGGCTTCTCCTCGTCGGTCGTCTATGGCGCGGCCAAGGCGGCGGTGATCCATCTCACCAAATGCGTGGCGATGGAGCTCGGCGAAGCGAATGTGCGCGTCAACTCGATCTCGCCCGGCGCGATCGCGACCGGCATTTTCGGCAAGGCGCTTGGGCTATCGACCGACGCCGCCGAGAAGACGCCGGCGGTGATGCGCGAGGTCTACAAGACCGCGCAGCCGATCCCGCGTGCGGGCCTGCCCGACGACATCGCCCACGCCGCGGTGTTCCTGGCCAGTGACGAATCCAGCTTCATCAACGGCCACGACCTCGTCATCGACGGCGCCATGACCGGCGGCCGCAACTGGAGCCAGCAGCAGCAGGGCTTGAGCGCGTTGCGCAAGGCATTTGACGACGGGGCGTAACCGCTCCGGCGACGGTGCCGTAGGGTGGGCAAAGGCGCGCCCTTCGCGCGCCGTGCCCACCAAATGTCCCTATGCGAAAGATCGTGGGCACGGCGCTCCGCGCCTTTGCCCACCCTACGATATCTCGTGCCACGGACGCAGCGCAGCGCTTCTTCAGCGGTGCGCTGCAGAGCCGGGGCCCATCTCTCCGAACTCAACGCGGCTAACGATTCTGGGTCCCGGCTCGCGGTCCGCGCGTCCGGGACATGAGAAACGTCACACCGCCCGCACCCTGACCCTCAACCCATCCTTCGGCTTCGGGATCGGCCACATCTGCCAGTCCGGCTTGTAGCCGGGCTCCAGCGACACCTCGATGTTCTGCAGGAAGTGCCGCGCGAAGCATTTTGCCTGCATGTAGGCGAAGTGCAGGCCGAGGCACATATGCGCGCCGCCGCCGAACGGCACGAAGGCGAAGCGGTGGCGGTTGCGCTGGGCCTCTTCGGTGAAGCGCATGGGATCGAAGCGGTCGGGCTCCGGCCAGATATCCTTCATGTGATGCGTATAGAGCGGATTGACGCCGACCGCGGTGCCGGCGGGAATCCTGTATCCCTTGAAGCTGAAATCGCGCATCGCGCGGCGCGGCATCGAGGGCACCGGCGGCTTGATCCGCAGCGCTTCCTTGAACGCCATCTCCGTCAGCTTCATCTTGTCGAGATCGTCGAAGCTGCTCGGCGCGTCCGGCGCGAGCCCGAGTGCCATAACCTCCGCGCGCAGACGTTCCTGCCAGTCCGGATTGGCGGCGAGCTCGCCGACGAAGGAGGTCAGCGACGAGGTCAGCGTGTCGTGCGCCGCCATCATCAGGAAGCTCATGTGGTCGATGATGTCCTGCTCGGACAGCAGCGCGCCGTCCTCATGGGTGGCGCGGCAGAGCTGCGAGAACAGATCGTCGCCGCCGTGATTGCCGCGTCGCAGCGGAATCTGCTCGCGAAAATAGGCGACGATGCGCTTGCGGCCCTTCACCCCGCGCGCCATCTGTGTGCCGGGCAGGGGCCGGCGGATCGGCGCGACGGCGGCCGCGACCATGTCGACGAAGGCGCGGTTGATCTCGTCGACCTCCGGCCCGATATTGGCGCCGAGGAACGACGCCGCGGCAAGATCGAGCGTGAGCTGCTTCATCGCCGGGTAGAGCTGCATCTCGCCGGGTCTAGCCTTCCACTGCGCGACCCGGCCTTCGATGCCGCGGTCGAGATCGGCCAGATAGGATTTCATCGGCCCCGACTTGAACGCGACCGACAACGCCTTGCGATGCAGCCGGTGCTCGTCGAAATCGAGCAGCATCAAGCCGCGTGGAAACAACAGGCCCAGCACCTTGTTCCAGCCGTGAGTCGAGGAGAACAGCTTGTGTTGGTCGAACAGCACCAGCTCGTTGGCCTCGGGGCCGAGCAGCACGACGTTGGTCTCGCCGAAAATGTGGGTGCGATAGACGGGCCCGTATTTGGCGCCGTTCCGCTCGATATGTCCCTTGGGGTCGGCCAGCACCTTGAAGGTCATGCCAATGATCGGCCAGCCTTCGTCGCCCGGGATGTGCGTCAGCTCGTTGCGCCTGGGCGGGGTGTAGCCGAGTTCAGACGTGGCCACATTCTGCATCGACATGACGATTGCTCCGGTTGGCGGACCGAACAGACATCGCGCGACCACGGCAATATTGCGGCCTGCGCCAAACTGACCAGGTCAGAATAGCACAGGCCGATATGTCTTGCGCGTGAACGTGGTTACGAGCGTAACGCCAATGAGGCCTAGCGCTTCGCCGCTTCCTTCTGCAGATCTGGCGCGTTGACGGCTGGAATCGCAACGCGGCCCGGCCCGGTCACCTTCAGCGCCTCGGCGGCCTTCTCGTTCTCCATGATCTTGGCCATCACCGCTTGCCCGGCGCGCTCGAAGATCGCGCGGTTCTCGATCACGAATTTTTGCGACTTGCGCAGGCCGTCGATGTAGCCGTTGATCTCCGGCACGACATAGCGCGCGACCATGTCCCAGCTCCGGCGCGTGGCTTCCGGATTGGCCCAGTCGTGCACGAAGCCGATGATGGCGCCGACGCCGCCGGACACCTGCATCACGTTCTTGATGGTTTTGACGAGGTCGTCGGGCGTGCCGATGGTGGAGGCCGCGCCCTCGACGAAGGCGGTCTTGTCCACGGCTTCATCCGGCGAGGAGAACGCGGTCAGCCCCGGCCGCTGCAGCGTGCCGACATTATATTCGTTGTGCCAGCGCATCAGCCCGGCGCCGGCCTCGCGGCGCGCCTGCTCGCGGCTCTCGGCGATGTGGAAGGTGAGCAGCACGCGCCAGTCGGCGCGGTTCACCTTGGTGCCGTGCTTCTTGGCGGCGTCCTCGGCGAACTGCCATTGCTGCTGCAGCGACATCAGCCCTTGCGTCGTCATCGAGCCCAGCGAGATGATGCCGATGCCGAATTTGCCGGCGAGCGTCATGCCTGACGGCGAGATCTGCGAGGCCACCACGAACGGCATCTCCTCCTGTAGCGGCAGGAGCTGGAGCGCGGCGTCGTTCATGGTGAACCAGTCGCTCCTGGCGGTGACGCGCTCGCCGTTGAACAGGCGGCGGATGACGCCGATCGCCTCGTCCTGGCGGTCGCGCTGCGTCATCGGGTCGATGCCGAGCGTGTGTGCGTCGGAGGCAAGCGCGCCGGGGCCGGAGCCGAAGATGGCGCGGCCGCCGGTCATGTGGTCGAGCTGCACCATGCGCTGCGCGACGTTGAAGGGATGGTGATAGGGCAGCGACACCACGCCGGTGCCGAGCTTGATTCGCTTGGTGCGCTCGCCCGCCGCGGCCAGAAACATCTCGGGCGAGGCGATCATCTCCCAGCCGGAGGAATGGTGCTCGCCGCACCAGAACTCGTCATAACCGAGCGCGTCGAGCTGCTCGACGAGGTCGAGATCGCGCCGGAACTGGAGCATCGGATGTTCCCCGATCGGGTGATGCGGGGCAAGAAAGGCTCCGAACTTCAGGCGCGCCATGGCGTTCTCTCCGGCTTCGATTTTCTGTTTGTTGAAGTGATGAGGCTACGTGGTGGCGGCAACGAACGCAATCGCGTGATGTCCCGCGCAGCGGAATGCAGGCATGCGTAGCGTAGACTGCTCTCTTCGCTATTCACTGCTTGCGCGCACACGCTTCCACACCCGTCATGGCCGGGCTTGTCCCGGCCATCCACGCCTTGCCCCGCTGTACGGAGAACGTGGATGCCCGGGACAAGCCCGGGCATGACGAGAAGAGGGCGGAGCTACCGCGTCATCCTGTTCCACGCACCGAGGCCAGCGATCTTGTACGCCTCGGCCAGCGTCGGATAGTTGAACGTGTTCTGGATGAAATAGTCGATTGTGCCTTTGAGGTTCAGCACGGCCTGGCCGATATGGATCAGCTCGGTGGCGCCTTCGCCGAGGATGTGCACGCCGAGCAGGCGGCGGGTCTTGGTCGAGAAGATCATCTTCATCATGCCGCTGTTCAGCCCCATGATGTGGCCGCGCGAGGTCTCGCGGAAACGCGCGATGCCGACCTCGTAGGGAATGCCGCGCGTACGCACCTCTTCTTCCGTCAGACCCGCGGTCGAGATCTCCGGCACCGAATAGATGCCGTAGGGGAAGAATTCCGGCGGCGCCAATGGCTCCATGCCGAGCGCGTGGCAGGCAGCGACGCGGCCCTGCTCCATCGAGGTCGAGGCAAGGCTCGGAAAGCCGATCACGTCGCCGGCGGCGTAGATATGCGGCACGCTGGTCTGCAAGCTGACCGGATCGACCGTGATGCGGCCGCGGTGGTCGACGGCGATGCCGGCGGCTTCGAGATTGAGGCGGTCGGTGGCGCCGACGCGGCCGGCCGCGAACAGCAGCATTTCCGTGGTGACGTGCCGTCCGTCGGAGAGGTTGGTGACGATGCCGCCCTGCGCGGTCTTCTCGATCGACGTCACCTTGGAGCCGAGCCGCAGCGCGACATTGCGGTCGCGTAATTCGTGCATGAACTCCTCGATCAGTTCCTTGTCGATGAAATCGAGGAAGGTTGGTCGCGGCTCGATCAGGGTCACGGGCACGTCGAGCGCGCTGAAGATGGTGGCATATTCGACGCCGATCACGCCGGCGCCGATCACGGCCAGGCTGCGCGGCAGCTTCGGCAGCTCGATGATCTCGTCGCTGTCGAGCACGCTTGTGCCGTCGAACGGCACGTAATCGGGCCGGAACGGACGCGTGCCGCAGGCGATCAGGATGAAGGCGGCCGACACGGTCTTGGTTTCGCCGATTGCGCTCGTGATCTCGACCTCGTGCGGCGAGACGAAGCGCGCCTCGCCATTGGCGGTGCGGACGAGGTTGCGGCTGAACTGATGCTCCAAGACCTCGACCTCGTGGTCGAGCGTCTTCTGGAGCCGGATCATCAGATCGCTTGCCGCGATGTCCTGCTTCACCTTGTAGGAGCGGCCGTAGAAGCCGCGCTCGCGCCAGCCGGACAGGTTCAGCACGGTCTCGCGCAGCGTCTTGGAGGGATCGTGCCGGTGTGAACGGAGACGCCGCCGACCCGCCGGCCCTTCTCCACCACCAGTACGGCCTTGCCGAGCTTGGCACATTGCACCGCGGCCCGGCGCCCGGACGGGCCCGAGCCGATCACCACCATGTCGTAGTCGTACATCGGGAGACTTCCGAACCCCTGCAAAATCAGCGGGAACCGACATGCAGCAATCGGGCCAGTGCGGCAAGGGGAAAACAAGTCCTACCTCCGAGGTAATCGCGCGGATGACGCCGATCTGCGAGCATCGCGCGCAAATAAATTCCCGAAAGCTGCTTCGCCGATGCATCAAACCGTCACAAAGCCCATCGATTCGACCCGCCGCTGGTGGGTGCTGGCGATCGTCGTCGCCGCCCAGTTCATGTTCGGCGTCGACGCCTTCATCGTGAACGTCGCCATCCCGACCATCGCGGTCGATCTGCACGCGACGCCGGCGCAGATCGAATCCGTGATCGCGATCTACCTGATCGCCTATGCGACGCTGGTCGTCACCGGCGGCCGGCTCGGCGACATCCATGGCACGAAGAATGTCTTCCTGGCAGGCGTGCTCGGCTTCACGGCGACCTCGCTCTGGTGCGGGCTGGCACAGTCCGGCGCCGAGTTGATCATCGCGCGGCTGGCACAGGGCGCGACCGCGGCGCTGATGGTGCCGCAGGTGCTGGCGACATTGCATCTGCTCTTCACCGACGAGACGCGCAGCCGCGCCTTCGCCATCTACGGCATCGTGCTCGGGCTCGCCGGTGCTGCGGGTTTTCTGCTCGGCGGTCTCCTCGTCACGATCGACCTTGCGCACACCGGCTGGCGCTCGGTGTTCTTCGTCAACGTGCCCTGCGGCCTCGTCATCGCCGCTGCGGCCTGGCGCATCATGCCGACGGTGCCGCGGCGATCAGGCACGAGGCTCGACATCAAGGGCAGCGTCGTCCTGTTCGCGGGGCTGCTCTGCCTGATCGGGCCGCTGCTGTTCGGCCATGATGTCGGCTGGGCGCCGTGGCTGTGGGCGGTGATGGTGCTCGGCGGTGTGACCCTCTTTGCATTCCTGAAGCTCGAACATGCCGTCGCGCGTAGCGGCGGCATGCCGCTGATTGACCTCACTCTGCTCGCGGATGCCGCCTTTTTGCGCGGGCTTGGTGCCGCGTTCTTTTTCTTCGTCGCCAATCTCTCCTTCTATCTGGTCATGACGCTATTCATGCAGCGCGGGCTCAAGATCGCGCCGCTCGAAGCCGGCATGGCCTTCATTCCACTCGCGCTCGCATTCGTTGTTGCCTCGCGCCACAGCGGCGTGCGAGCGCGTCATCGGGGCACCAAGGTGTTGATCGAAGGCTGCGCGCTTCAGATCGCGGGCCTCGCCGCGCTTGCGCTTGTTGCTGCCTGTGTCGAATCGCCAACGGCAACCACGCTCGCACTCACCATGATCGTCTTCGGCTACGGTCAGGGACTTGTGATGGCGCCGCTGTCAGGCGCGGTGCTGTCGACCGTCAAGCCTGTCGCGGCAGGCTCCGCCTCCGGCGCGTATGGCACGACGGCGCAGATCGGAAATGCGGCCGGAGTGGCCGCAATCGGTGCGGTGTTCTTCGCAATCGAAGCGCTGCAATCAGCGCGCGCAGGATTTCTCGTCTCGCTTGTGTTGTTTGTGACGTTAATCATGATCTGCGCCGCATTCTTGTCGTGGATGCGCCGCGCATCTGCACGAAGTTGAGGCAGTGCGGTTAATACGTGCGGATTCCTGCGGGTATTTGCGTGATTTCGGGTGATTGACAGCGCACGGCCTTTTTATTTTGCACCGCAGCAACTATTTGGTTTGGGTGAACGTTGAGATTCGCCCATCAGGAAGTTGCCGTGTCGTTAGCCAGAAATGTCGATCTGTTGAGACGTCTGCCGAAGCTGGACGGTCTGCGCTTTGCCGAGTTCGGCCGCAGCGCTGATTCATCCAGCCCGCTGCAAGAAGTCACGGACTTCGGCGCCAATCCCGGAAACTTGCGCATGTTCGCGTTCGTGCCGGCGCAGCTGCAGAAGCCGCGCGCGCTCGTCGTCGTGCTGCATGGCTGCGGCCAGACCGCGGCCGGCTATGATCTCGGCGCAGGCTGGTCGACGCTCGCGAAGCACTATGGCTTCGCGCTGCTGATGCCCGAGCAGCAGCGCGTCAACAACGGCAACACCTGCTTCAACTGGTTCAATCCGGAAGACACCGCGCGGGACAGCGGCGAGGCGCGTTCGATCCGCGAGATGATCGCGCACATGGCCGCGACGCATCGCATCGATGCCAGGCGCATCTTCATCACGGGTCTCTCTGCCGGCGGCGGCATGACCTCGGTGATGCTTGCAACCTATCCGGAAGTTTTCGCAGCCGGCGCTGTCATTGCCGGCCTGCCATATGGCATCGCCTCGAATTTGCGCGAGGCGCTGGACGGCATGTTTCATTCGCCGGTGCGCCCCGCGCGCGCGCTCGGCGATCTCGTCCGCAATGCCTCGGATCATCGCGGGCCGTGGCCAAAGATGTCTGTGTGGCACGGCAGCGCCGACCGCACCGTCAATCCCGGCAATGCCAACGAGATCGTCAAGCAGTGGCTCGATCTGCATGACCTGCCCGCCGTGCCGATGGCCGAGACCAATGTCGACGGATATCCGCGCCAGGCCTGGTGGAACAAGGACGGCGAGACGCTGGTCGAGTCCTACGCCATCACCGACATGGCGCACGGCACGCCGCTTGGGCTAGCCGACAACGACCAGCGCTACGGCATCGAAGGTGCGTTCCTGATCGAGGCCGGCATCTCCTCGTCCTATCACATCGCAAAATTCTTCGGCCTGACCGGCTGGATTCCGGACGCCGCGAAGAAAGCGGAGGCAAAGCCCGCAACGCCAAAGCCGGCGCTGACCCCCGCGCCGCATCTCGCCCGCTCGATCCGCGCCGCCGTCGCCGAGCAACCCGAGCCCAAGCGCGAGAAATCGCGCAGCTTCGATCTCGGCCAGATCATCACCCGCGCGCTGACGGCGGCGGGGTTGATGAAGTAAGCCCCACCGTCGTCCCTGCGAACGCAGGGACCCATACCGCGTGATCTATCGATCGCGGCAGGTCGAAGTACCGAACACCGAGCCTTCGCCAGACCTCTCTTTGTGGTTATGGGTCCCGGATCTGCGCTTCGCTTGTCCGGGACGACAGCGGGATTTGTGGCGACGCTATCGCGCCCCGGAATGACGAAGCTACTTCGTCGCGTCGATCATCTCGATCGGCGTCGCCGTCACCTCGCCGCCGGCGACCTTCCTTGTCATCTCCTGATAGGCCCTGAAGAACTCCCGCGATTGCAGCGTCTTTTGCGCGGCATCGTCGGTGACGCTGGCGAGGTGAAAATACTGGCCGTCGTCGCGGTTCTTGAGGACGCGATAGCCGATCCGCCCTTTCAGCTCCGGATCGCCGTCGATCGCCTTGATGAAGCGGCCGATCTCGCGGTGCCATTCCTCCGTCGTGCCGTTCCTGAACTGGTACTTGATCATGAAGTGCTTCATGTGACGCTCCCTGTTCGTCCTGTGCGTCATCATCTGCGCCCTGGGAGCGATCCCGCAAGTATGGACAAAATTGATAGTATGGACTTTTTCGCCGTCGCTCCTATCCTGCCGCAAGCTGGCTGGCATGGAGGAGACGACATGGCAAAGGCCAATCCGGCGCGCACCTGTCCGGTTGCGGCGTTTCAAAAAATGATCAGCGGCAAGTACAAGCTGCGCATCGTCTGGGACCTCAAGGACGGCCCGCGCCGCTATGGCGAGATCAGGAGCGGCCTGCTGCGCGGCGCCAGCGGCAGCGCCGAGATCACCCCGCGCGTGCTCAGCCGCGAATTGAAGGCGCTCACCGAGAGTGGTCTCATTGACCGCAAGGATTTTGGCGAGGTGCCGCCCAAGGTCGAGTATCGCCTCACGCGCAAGGGCAAGAGTTTCGTGCCCGTCGTGGCGGCCATTCGCGAATGGGGCGAGCGTAACCTGAGTGAGACGGCGGCGCTCGCGGACGCCGCCGAGTAAAACCTACATTTCGCCGGTGACGAACGGATTGGTCATCCGCTCCTGGCCGATGCTCGAGCCGGCGCCATGGCCGCAGATGAAGCCGACATCGTCGCCGAGCGGCAGCAGCTTGGTCTTGATCGAATCGATCAGCGTGGGGTGACTGCCGCCGGGCAGATCGGTGCGTCCGACCGAGCCCGCGAACAAGACGTCACCGACATGGGCGAACCGCAATTCCTTGTTGAAGAACACCACGCTGCCGGGCGAATGGCCGGGGCAGTGGAAGATGTCGAAGGAGAGGCCGCCGATCGAGACGGTGTCGCCCTCGTCGAGCCAGCGGTCCGGCGCGAAGTTGCGGACCCCGGTCATGCCGAAGCGTGCACCGCTCTCGACGACATTGTCGAGCAGGAACTTGTCGGCCTGATGCGGGCCCTCGATCGGCACCTTCAGCGCATCGCGCAGCTCCGCCGCGCCGCCGACATGGTCGATATGGCCGTGGGTCAGCCAGATCTTCTCGACGGTGACGCCGGTCTGCTTGATCGCGTCCAGGATCTTCGGCACGTCGCCGCCGGGATCGATCACCACGGCCTTCTTGCCGGGCTCGTCCCAGATGATGGTGCAGTTCTGCTCGAACAGCGTCACAGGAACGATGATCGCGCCCGCCTTGGCTTGCGAGGAGTCTTGGGTGTCATTTTGCTCGGTCATGGCGCCACAATGCCGATTTTTGCCATGCCGCCAAGCAAAAGATTCGTGCGAGCGGCGGGGGAACAGCCGCACCAAACGTCACACGGCCGTCCCAATTGCCTTGCCAGTTTGAACCGGGGCGTTCCTGCCGCGTTCTCTCGCGCAGGGCAGAATATCGGGTGGTACCTCCGGCATGGCACAGGGCGGCGACAATTGGTGGCGCGACGGCATCTTCTATCAGATCTACCCGCGCTCGTTTCAGGACAGCAACGGCGACGGCGTCGGCGACCTCGCCGGCATCCTGCGCCGGCTGCCTTACGTGAAATCGCTCGGCGTCGACGCGATCTGGCTGTCGCCGATCTTTCCTTCGCCGATGGCCGATTTCGGCTACGACATCTCCGACTATACCGGCATCGAGCCGCTGTTCGGCACGATGGCGGATTTCGATACGTTGCTCGCGGCCGCGCATGACAACGGCTTGAAGCTGATCCTCGATCTCGTACCGAACCATACCTCGGACCAGCATCCGTGGTTCATCGAGAGCCGGTCCTCGCGCGACAATCCCAAACGTGACTGGTACATCTGGCGCGACCCGAAGCCGGACGGCGGCGTGCCGAACAACTGGCTGTCCGAGTTCGGCGGCAGCGCGTGGGCCCTCGACGAGACCACAGGTCAGTACTACTACCACGCCTTCCTGGCCCAGCAGCCGGACCTCAACTGGCGCAATCCCGAGGTGCGCACCGCGATCTACGACGTGATGCGGTTCTGGCTGGAGAAGGGCGTCGACGGCTTTCGCGTCGACGTGATCTGGCACCTGATCAAGGATTCTGAGTTCCGCGACAATCCGCCGAACCCGCATTACGTCGAGGGCCGGCCGCCGAACGAGAAGATCCTCACCCAATATTCCACCGACCAGGACGAGGTGCATGAGGTGATCGCGCAGATGCGGCGCGTCACCGATGCGTATGCGGCGCGCGTGCTGATCGGCGAGATCTACCTGCCGCTGCATCGCCTGATGGCCTATTACGGCAACGACCTCACCGGCGCGCAGATGCCGTTCAATTTCGCGCTGCTCTCGACCTTCTGGAGCGCGCGCTCGATCGAGACGATCGTCGAGGATTACGAGAAGGCGCTGCCGAAGCGCGCCTGGCCGAACTGGGTGCTCGGCAATCACGACCGTCCGCGTGTCGCAAGCCGCGTCGGGCCTGAGCAGGCCCGCGTCGCCGCCATGCTGCTCCTGACCCTGCGCGGCACGCCGACGCTCTATTACGGCGACGAGATCGGCATGCATCAGCTCGCGATCGCGCCGGAGGACGTGCAGGATCCCTTCGAGAAGAACGTGCCTGGCCTGGGCGTCGGGCGCGACGGCTGCCGCACGCCGATGCAATGGGACTCGTCGAACTACGCCGGCTTCTCGGAAGCAAGGCCATGGCTGCCGCTGCCCGAGGATCACATCCGCGAGAACGTCGTCGATCTCGAGGCCGATCCGCGTTCGATCCTCAGCCTGTACCGGCGCCTGATCGCCTTCCGGCGGACATGTCAGCCATTGGTGTCGGGCGACTATCACCCGATCGCCGCGCAAGGCGATCTCCTGATCTACCGCCGCGCCGCCGAGGGCAAGGCGATCATCGTGGCGCTCAATCTCGGCCGCGAGCCGATCGCGGTGACGACGAGCGCGATCCGGTTCGGCAGCGAGATTGTGCTGTCGACGTTCCTGGATCGCGAGGGCGAGCGGCTCGAAGGCGTGCTCGATTTGCGCGGGAATGAAGGGGTGATCGTCGCGCCGCGCTAGCCGTCGTCCCGGACAAGCGCAGCGAAGCGGCGCGCCGATCCGGGACCCATAACCACAGGGAGCAGTTTGGCGAAGACTCGGAGTGACCTGCTCGCGCCACACTCCTGCCCGTGGTTATGGATTCCGGGCTCGCGCCGAGTGGCGCGCCCCGGAATGACGCAGGCGGCCGCATCTACCCCGGATGCTTCTTCCCTCGCACCGTATGCTCGTCGATATCATCCCGCTTCAACAGATAATCCAGCCCGCCGACGCGATACCAGCGATAGCCATAGGGCTCCAGCACGACGCGGTGCTGGCCGCGCTTGTCGGCGTGGCTGTGATCTTCCGCGAGCAGATTGATCAGGTGCGCGCCGGCATCATCCGGCAGCCCCGCCGAGAACGCGATCTCGCGCGGCTTCTCGTCGAGATTATGCACGAACAGCACCGAATTGTTGCGCCAGTCGTAGCGGATGATGAACACGGCGGGATCGCGTAGAGGGATGACAGCGAAATCGCCCCAGCCGATCTCCGGCACTTCTTTCCGCATGCGCACGATGCGCTCGGTCCAGTTCAGCATCGAGTTGGGATCGCGCCGCTGCTTGGCGACATTGACGTGCGGGTAGCCGTAGGGCCCCTGGTCGATCACGGGGCAGGCCGGCTTGTCGCTCTTGGTGAAGCCGCCATGCGGCTCGGTCGACCATTGCATCGGCGTGCGCGCGCAATTGCGCTCGGGCAGCGAGAGATCATCGCCCATCGCGATCTCGTCGCCGTAGCGGATCACGGGCGTTCCCGGCAGCGTGCACATCAGGCTGTATGCGAGCTCGAGCCGCCTGCGATCGCCGCCCAGCATCGGAGCAAGGCGGCGGCGGATGCCGCGGTCGTAGAGCTGCATGTCCTTGTCGGGACCAAAGCTTTTGAACACCACCTCGCGCTGCGTTTTCGTCAGCCGTCCGAGATCGAGCTCGTCGTGATTGCGCAGGAACAGGCCCCATTGCGCCGAGGCCGGCCGCGGTTTCGTTGCTTTCAGCGCCTTGGCCAGCGGGCGGGAATCGGCGGAGGCCAGCGCATAGAACAGGTGCTGGTTGACCTGGAAGTTGAACATCATGTGCATGCGGTCGGCATCGCGGCCGAAATAGTCGAGGTCGGTTTCCGGCAGCACATTGGCTTCGGCAAGGATGATGGCGTCGCCCTGGCGCCATTGCAGGAATTCGCGGAACGCGCGCAGCATGTCGTACTGCTCGACCGGCTTCTTCACCTTGGCGCCCTTGGTGGAGATCACGAAGGGCACGGCATCCATGCGGAAGCCGGAGACGCCGAGCTGGATCCAGAAGCCCATGATCTTCAGGATCTCGGCCTGCACATGCGGGTTCGAGGTGTTGAGATCGGGCTGGAAATCGTAGAAGCGGTGGAAGTAGTAGGCGCCGGAGTCCTTGTCGCGCGTCCAGGTCGATTTCTGCACGCCGGGAAACACCATGCCCTTGTTGGCGCCGGCCGGCTTCTTGTCGGACCACACATACCAGTCGCGATAGGGCGAGCTCTTGTCGCGCCGCGCCTCCTTGAACCAGTGATGCTGGTCGGAGGTGTGGTTGACGACGAGGTCGATGATGACGCGGATGCCGCGCTGCTGGCAGCCATGGGTGAACTCGACGAAATCGCCCAGCGTGCCGTAGCGGGAATCGACGCTGTAATAGTCGGCGATGTCGTAGCCGTCGTCGCGGCCCGGCGAGGTCTGGAACGGCATCAGCCAGATCGTGGTGATGCCGAGCCCGTGCAGATAGTCGAGCCGGCGGAGCAGGCCCTTGAAATCGCCGACGCCGTCTCCGTTCGCATCCATATAGGTGCCGACGGACAGGCAATAGATCACGCCGTTCTTGTACCAGAGATCGTCGATCATGCGCGGGCAGCCTCGATGTCCCCGCCGAGGTGTGGCGGCTGCGTGATAAGTACGTGGGGGAGGGGAGGTTCCGCGCGTCGCCTCACACTCTCTGTCGTCCCGGGGCGCGCGTAGCGCGAGCCCGGGACCCATAACCACAGGAAGTCGTGTTGCGAAGATCAGGAGTGATCCACTTCGCTCCACAACTCCTCCCTGTGGTTATGGATTCCGGGCTCGCGACTTCGTCGCGCCCCGGAATGACGGGCAGAACGGAATCGGCTAATCTCCCGCCATGGACAACACCGCGCGCAACATCGACCTTGTTCCGCCGCCGGACCGTCGCCAGTCCGAGACCGCGCTCGCCATCGCGCGCGGCACCGCGCGGCTGCTGCGCTCGCTCGGCTTCTCCTGCATCAGCGAATTGCCGCTGCCCTCGGGCCGGCGCGCCGATCTCGTCGCGCTGAACGAGCGCGGCGAGATCTGGATCGTCGAGATCAAATCGTCAGTCGAGGATCTGCGCGCCGACCAGAAATGGCACGAATACCGCGCCCATTGCGACCGGCTGTTCTTCGCCTTCACGCAGGATCTGCCGTGCGAGATCTTTCCTGGAGATACCGGCCTGATCGTCGCGGACGCCTATGGCGCGCACATGCAGTGCGAGGCGCCCGAGCACAAGCTGCCCGCGCCGACGCGCAAGCAGATGACGGTGCGTTTCGCGATGGCGGCAGCGTTACGGATCAACCGCCTGGTCGATCCGCAAGGCCACGCGGATTTCTGGGAATAGCGGCGCCGCGAACAAAGGTGCCGTAGGGTGGGCAAAGCGAAGCGTGCCCACCAATTAGAGATGGTGGGCACGGCGCTTCGCGCCTTTGCCCACCCTACGATACCTGTCGATCCGTCATCCTGAGGTGCGAGCGTAGCGAGCCTCGAAGGATGCTCGGCCCCGATGCAGCCGGGCCGTCGCCCTTCGAGGCTCGCCTTGCGTTGCAAGACGAGCACCTCAGGGTGACGGTGAGCGATCGGTAGTTGCGGAAAACTACCGCGGCGCGCGCTTTGCGAGAATTCGCTGCAGCGTGCGGCGGTGCATGTTGAGCCGTCGCGCGGTTTCCGAGACGTTGCGGTTGCACATCTCGTAGATGCGCTGGATGTGCTCCCAGCGGACGCGGTCAGCCGACATCGGGTTGGTCGGCAGCTCGGACTTCTCCGCGCTGGTCGAAAGCAGCGCGGCGACGACGTCGTCGGCATCCGCGGGCTTGGACAGATAATCGATCGCGCCCATCTTCACCGCAGTCACGGCGGTGGCGATGTTGCCATAGCCGGTCAGCACGATCGCGCGCGCGTCGGGACGCTTCTTCTTCAGCGCCGAGACCACGTCGAGGCCGTTGCCGTCACCGAGCCGCAAGTCGACGACGGCGAATGCCGGCGCCGCCTTGCCGATCTGCGCAAGACCGTCGGAGACGGTGTCGCACGACGTCACAGCAAAGCCGCGGGTCTCCATCGCGCGCGACAACCGCTCCAGGAACGGCTTGTCGTCTTCCACGATGAGCAGCGAGCGGTCGGCCTGTTCGTTCAGTTCGGCGATGGCGTTCAAGGTGTTGTCCTCTCTCCAGCGCGTCTACATATGGCGTCGCAATCGGGCGGTGCCAAGGCCGCCTATAGTCGATCGGCCCTGCTGTGCGACCCTAGGTCGCGGTCTATCCTATTGTTTCTTCGAGCGTCTCGATAGCCTCAAAACGCTCTCGCGGCCACGTGACTTGCACCACTGCACCGTGTTCCGGGAAGGTCCGGTTGGTAAACGAGACCTTGGCGCCGGTACGTTCCAGCAGCGTGCGCGCGATGAACACGCCAAGCCCGAGGCCGCGCCGCTCGCCGCCGACGTCATCGACGGTGCGCCGCCGCGACAGATAGGGCTCGCCGATCCTGTTAAGGATATCGGGGGGAATGCCGGGGCCGTCGTCGGAGATCACGAGCTCGATCGCGTCCTTGTTCCACCAGGCATTGACCTCGACGGTGGTGTGGGCGAAATCGACCGCGTTCTCGACGATGTTGCCGACGCCGTAGAGGATCGCCGGATTGCGCGAGCCGACCGGCTCGGCGGCGGCCGTCACCGCGATCCGCACCTTGATCTCGACACCGAAATCGCGGTGCGGGGCCACCACCTCCTCGATCAGCTCGGACAGCTTCATGCGGTCGAACGGCGCGCCGGTGGAGGAGAGCTGGGTGATCTTGCTCAATATGTCGCGGCAGCGCTGGGTCTGCTCGCGCAGCGTCTTCAAATCGGCGGCAAAGACCGGATCCTTCACGGTCTTTTCCAATTCGCGCGAGATCAGGAAGATGGTCGCGAGCGGCGTGCCGAGCTCGTGCGCGGCGGCGGCGGCAAGGCCATCGAGCTGGGTCAGATGCTGCTCGCGCGTCAGCACCAGCTCGGTCGCGGCCAGCGCGTCCGCAAGCTTGCGCGCCTCCTCGGTCACCTGGAACGAATAGAGGCTGGTGACGCCGATCGCGAGCACGATCGAGAGCCAGACGCCGACGAGATAGATCGGCGGCAGCACCAGGGGATCGTCGGAATCCCAGGGCAGCGGAAAATGGAAGAAGAACAGGATCGATGCGCAGGCAACGGCCAGGAGGCCGAGGCCGAAGGTGAAGCGGGCCGGCAGCGCGGTCGCCGAGATCAGCACCGGCGCGAGGAAAAGGAACGAGAACGGGTTCTGCAGTCCGCCGGTGAAGAACAATAGCCCGGCCAGCTCCACGATGTTCAGCGCGAGCAGCCCGGCCGCCTGCATCGGCTCCAGCCGCTGCATCGGATTGGCCGCGGTCTGGAGTCCCAGATTGAGCGCCGCCGACAGGGCGATGATGCTGACGCAGGGGACGATCTCGACGTTGAACTCCAGCCCCTGCGCCACGATAAAGATCGCGGCGAGCTGGCCGAGCACGGCGAGCCAGCGCAGCCGCAGGATCGTGTCGAGCCGGATATGCCGCTGCGCGGGGCGGAAGCCGGAAGCGGCGATTTCGGTCATATCGGCCAATGTGGCGGTGCCTTCTCGATCACAAGCGCAGGGCTGGCGGAACCACCGGATTACAAGCCTTGCGCTATCCGCTGCAATAGCAGAAGAACGGCCAGCATGACCGAGAATGGCAAGGCTTCAAGTCGGCCGACTGTCGCGGAGCACAGCTCCCCGGCGATTGCGGTCGATCATCTGGTCAAGGTCTACAAGCAGACCCGCGCCGTCGACGACATCTCCTTTTCGCTGCCGCGCGGCAGCATCACCGGGCTGCTCGGCGGCAACGGCGCCGGCAAGACCACGACCATCGCGATGATCATGGGCCTGGTGCTGCCGACCTCCGGCCGCGTGCAGGTGCTCGGTCATGAGATGCCCGAGGAGAGCGCGGCCGTGCTGGGGCGGATGAATTTCGAGAGCCCCTATGTCGACATGCCTATGCGGCTCACGGTACGCCAGAACCTGACAGTTTTCGGCAAGCTGTACGCAGTCAAGTATCTCTCGGATCGCATCGCAAAACTCGCCGACGATCTCGACCTCACCGATTTCATCGATCGCGCCAACGGCAAACTCTCCGCCGGGCAGAAGACCCGCGTCGCGCTGGCAAAGGCGCTGATCAACCAGCCCGAATTGCTGCTGCTGGACGAGCCGACCGCCTCGCTCGATCCCGATACCGCCGACTGGGTGCGGGCGCATCTTATGAGCTATCGCAAGGAAAACAACGCCACCATCCTTTTGGCCTCGCACAACATGCTCGAGGTCGAACGACTCTGCGACCGCGTCATCATCATGAAGCGCGGCCGCATCGAGGACGACGACACGCCGGAGGCCATCATGGCCCGCTACAACCGCACCACGCTGGAGGAGGTGTTTCTGGACGTCGCGCGCGGCCGCGTGAACGGCGCGAAGGAGGCAGCGAGGTGAGGGGTAGCCGTATTCGTTTGTCATTCCGGGGCGCGCGGAGCGCGAGCCCGGAATCCATAACCACAGGCGATCGTTGTGGGGCGAGATTGGCAACTCCGAGTCTTCGCCAAATTCAATCCTGTGGTTATGGATCCTCAGATGCGCAATTGCGCATCATAGTTCGCGACTACGTCGCGCCCCGGGATGACAGATTTCATCCGGGCTACACGGTGCCGTTATGACCGAGCTCTCCCTCCACCGCGGCATCTCCGCCCACCGCATCGGCGCGATGATCCTGCGCTACTGGTACCTGCTGCTGTCGTCCTGGCCGCGGCTGCTCGAGCTGCTGTACTGGCCGGCGCTCCAGGTCATCACCTGGGGCTTCATCCAGTATTACATCGCGGAAAACGCCAGCTTCTTCGCCCGCGCCGGCGGCACGCTGATCGGCGCCGTGATCCTCTGGGACATCCTGTTCCGCGGCCAGCTCGGCTTCTCCATCTCCTTCCTGGAGGAGATGTGGGCGCGCAATCTCGGCAACCTCATGATGAGCCCGCTGAAACCAATCGAGTTTCTGCTGTCGCTGATGATCATGAGCCTGATCCGGCTCGCCATCGGCGTCATTCCGATGACGCTGCTGGCGCTGTTCCTATTTCACTTCAACGTCTACGCCCTCGGCCTGCCGCTGATCGCCTTCTTCTGCAATCTGATCTTCACCAGCTGGTCGGTCGGCATCTTCGTTTCCGGCCTGGTCGTACGAAACGGCCTCGGCGCGGAGAGCATCGTCTGGACCTTGATGTTCGCGATCATGCCGCTGGCCTGCGTCTACTATCCCGTCAGCGTGCTGCCGGTCTGGCTGCAATATGTCGCCTGGGCGCTGCCGCCGACCTACGTGTTCGAAGGGATGCGCGCGCTGCTGATCGAGAACACCTTTAGGAGCGATCTGATGCTGGATGCGTTGCTCATCAACGCGGTGCTTCTGGTCGCTTCTTTTGGGGCATTCCTTGCCCTTTTGCGCAGCGCCAAAAAGCACGGCTCGCTGCTCTCGGCCGGTGAATAACGTCACTTTCTCGTGGATTCAGGCTGATTTAGCGCTGGCGGCTCCGTAGATGTACGGAAGCATGCATTGACGCAATATTACGCATTCGGCAGTATGCTGCGATGCGAAGAGGAATATGACGATGCCTATTGGTGAGTTCGGCGGCGCGCCGCCCCTGGCTGCAGAAGGCAGTCCGGTCCTGACGACGCCGATGTACTGGATGTACGAGATGGCACAGGCCTCTCTCAATCCGGCGCGTGCGGTCACCGATGCGACCAAGCTGCTGTTTCAGAATCCCCTCAATCCCTGGGCGCGCACCGAGGTCGGCAAGTCCGTTGCCGCCGCCTGCGAATTGTTCGAACGCACCACGCGCCGCTACGGCAAGCCGGAATGGGGCCTCGACGACACCGAGGTCAACGGCATCCGCGTCCCCGTCGAGGTCCGCTCGGTCTGGGAAAAGCCGTTCTGCAAGCTGCTCTACTTCGATCGCAAGTTCGCCCGTCCGCTGCGCAGCCCGCAGCCGCGCGTGCTGATCGTCGCGCCGATGTCCGGCCACTATGCGACCCTGCTTCGCGGCACGGTCGAGGCCTTCCTGCCGGCGCATGAAGTCTACATCACCGATTGGGCCGATGCACGCATGGTGCCGCTCAGCGAAGGCCGCTTCGATCTCGACGATTACATCGACTATGTCATCGAGATGCTGCACGTCCTCGGCGGCAACACCCATGTGATGGCGGTGTGCCAGCCCTCCGTGCCTGTTGTCGCGGCCGTCTCGATCATGGAAGCGCGGCGCGATCCCTTCGTGCCGACCTCGATGACGCTGATGGGCGGCCCGATCGACACCCGCCGCAATCCGACCTCGGTGAACAAGCTCGCGCAGGAGCGCGGCATCGACTGGTTCCGCAACACCGTCATCACCAAGGTGCCGTTCCCGCATCCGGGCATGATGCGCGACGTCTATCCGGGCTTCCTCCAGCTCAACGGGTTCATCAGCATGAACCTCGACCGGCACATGGACGCCCACAAGCGTCTGTTCGCCAACCTCGTGAAGGGCGACGGCGACCTCGTCGACAAGCACCGCGACTTCTACGACGAATATCTCGCGGTGATGGATCTCTCCGCCGAGTATTACCTCCAGACCGTCGACACCGTGTTCGTGAAGCACTCGCTGCCGAAGGGCGAGATGACCCATCGTGGAACGCGCGTCGATCCCTCCAAGGTCACCCGCGTCGCGTTGATGACGGTCGAAGGCGAGAACGACGACATCTCCGGGCTCGGTCAGACCGAAGCGACGCACACTTTGTGCAGCTCGATCCCCGATCATCGCCGTGTTCATTACGTCCAGAAGGGTGTTGGACATTACGGCGTGTTCAACGGATCGCGATTCAAGTCGGAAATCGTTCCGCGCATCCATGATTTCATGGTCTCGGCGGCGAATCCGACCTCGTTGCAGGCTCTCGCGGCTGAGTAACAGCGTTTTCGAGCGAAGTGGCGACCGGTTCGCGTAAAGAAAACGCGTCAAAAGAAGAATCTAGAGCCGTTCCGATTACATCGGGGCGGCTCTAGGCGCGATTTCGGCTTTCCCGTCGAAATTTCAGGTCCTCCCGGAGGCTTCGGGAGGGCTTGGTTCCCGCCAGATTCGAGGTATTTAGGTAGCGCTGTAGGAGTGAGTCCGGCCTCACCCCTTGGGGGTGCCGCATGCGTCCAGAGGGGGCGAAAAAAACGGGTTCCAACCCCAGTCTGTAGGGTCTCCCGGACGTCAGACCCCTGTATATTGGGCAAATGATTTGTTTTTGCGCCGAGCGCTTTCCCTGGCGGCGGTTATGGCAGAATCCGGGCGAACTCCTGCTCCCCGGACTCACAGACATGGCCACACGCGCGCTCCTCTATCGGCGGCCCCACGAACCAAAGACCCTCGTCATCACCCATGGATCGCAATTCTTTGCGATTCGCCTGCGCAGACATCGCCGAGCGCGCCGTTACACGCTCAGAATTCATCCGAGCGACCGCGAAGCCATCCTCACCATGCCGCCGCGCGGCACACTCGCTGAAGCGAAGGACTTTGCGTCGCGTCACGGCGCGTGGATCGCGGCACGTCTCGGCCGTCTGCCGAAGGCTGCGCCGTTCCAACCTGGCACAGTGATACCGCTTCGCGGCACGCCCCATCGCATCGTTCATCGCGCCGGTCAGCGCGGCACGGTGTGGACCGAGATGCGCGACAGCGGTGAACGCATTCTCTGCGTCGCCGGCGGGCTCGACCATGTCGATCGCCGCGTCGGCGACTTCCTCAAGCGCGAGGCGCGCCGCGATCTGCAGCGCTCGGCGGAAACCTATGCCGACGAACTCGGCGTCAGGGTGAAGCGGCTTTCGATCCGCGATCAGTCCAGCCGTTGGGGCTCCTGCACCTCGGCGGGTTCGCTGTCGTTCTCCTGGCGCCTGATCCTCGCGCCGCCCTTCGTGCTCGACTATCTCGCCGCCCACGAGGTCGCCCATCTCGTCGAGATGAACCACTCGGCGCGGTTCTGGCGGGTCTGCGGCAGGATCTGCCCGTCAATGGAGCGCGCCAAGAAGTGGCTCGATACGCACGGCAACGACCTGCACCGGTACGGGGCCGAGGATTAGGGCTCGCCGCCAGCGTCTTGGAAGGTGTCATCGCCCGCGAAAGCGGGCGATCCAGTATTCCAGAGGCCGTTCTTGTTAAGCCCAGACGCCGCAGCGTACTGGATTCCCCGCTTTCGCGGGGAATGACAGCGAAGAGTGCGGCGGCATCAAGCAACCTTCACGCACTGAAATCCGCACTCGTCCCCGCCTGCGCGCGTGACGCCGCATACGACGATTGCTGCTGCGCTGTCGCCTTCTGCCCCTCCGCCAGCATCGCCTGGAACGCGGCGTCGAGTTGCTCGCGGCTATAGGTCGTGGACTTGCTTTCACGCGGCGTCCACTGCGATTGCGTGATGGCGGTGGGCGCCTTTTCGACGGTGCCGCCAAGCCGCTCGGCGTATTGGTCGGCCCTCCATTGCGCCAGATCCGGCCCGCTCAAACCGGGAGGATCCTCGAGCTTGCCGATCTTGGCGGCCGCCTGGTTTGTCATCGCCGAAGACCCGGCATTGTACAGCGTGGCGACCACTTTGCCGTCGACCTTGACCTGCGCATAAACGTTCTCCGGTGCATTGTCGGGGACGGACGATTCAGGCGCACTGGTCTCGTGGGAGATCAGCCAGTGCGTTGCCATGAGGTCGCGCAGGAACGGATCATCCGCCGCCGAGATCGGCTTGGCACCTGTCAGCGGCTTGACCTGCGAGACGTCGATCCGGAAGCCCCCGGTCGCAGCGTCACTCGCATCCGGTACCACCGGCTGGAGACCCGATGTCGCGCTCGACGTGGACGTTGACGCAGGCCGCAGCTGAGGCAACGCGCCGTTGGATACACCTGAAATCATGGAACGCTCTCCTGTACTCGCACAACCTGTGAGAGCAAATCCCGGGCCGCTGACGGGCGCTTGAAGAGATTGGTGTTTTTGCTTTTAGGGAGCTGCGGCCCCGCGGAGAATCTTGCCGCGCTAGGCAGGACTTGCCGAAGCGGCAGCGGGGAGGCGCGGGCTGCCAGCCCAGCAAACAAGGTCATCGCCCGCGAAAGCGGGCGATCCAGTATTCCGCGACGGCAGTGATTGAATCGAGGAGCCGCGGCGTACTGGATTCCCCGCCTGCGCGGGGAATGACAGCAGAGGACGAGGTGACGTCCGCGCGCCTTGCTCGATTCTCGCCACACTCCGCGACGCTTGCGCGAGACGCGTCATTTGCCCCGTCGCTTCAAGCGCTTCGCACCATCCACCGCGCACAGCGCCTGATATCACCACCTACTGTGCATGGGGTTGTTTTCGCAGTTCGGTTTCGAGGCCTCGATGACCCCAGGCCGAAGCTACCGATTCCCGCCGAACAGCCGGTCCATCAGCCAGCCATCCAGGCCCGCGGCGGCCTCCGGCCGCACATTGGCGCGCGTCGGCGGTGGCGGGCGATAGCCGCCATTGCTGACTGGCGCCGGTGCAGGTCCAGGCGCGGCCGGTGTCGGCGGCGAGATCTGCGAGGCCGCTTGCGCAAGGTTCGAGAGGCCCCAGCTAGCTTGCGAGTTTGGCAAGGCCGCCACCGGCACGCCCTCATGCGCCGTCTTCATGAAGCGCGACCAGACCTCCACCGGCAGGCCGCCGCCGGTCGCCTTCTTGGTCGGCGAGTTGTCGTCATTGCCGAGCCAGACGCCGGTGACGAGGCTCGCGGTGTAACCGATGAACCAGGCGTCGCGGTAATCCTGGCTGGTGCCGGTCTTGCCGGCGGCCGGCCAGCCCGGGATCTCCGCCTTCTTGGCGGTGCCTGATATCAGCGTCTCCCGCATCATCGCGTTCATCATGCCGACATAGCGGGGATCGATCACCTGATTGCGCTCGTCCGGCTGGCGCATGTAGAGCAGCTTGCCGCTCAGCGTCCTGATCCGCGTCACCACATGCGGGGTGACGGCCAAGCCGCCATTGGCGAACGGCGCATAGGCGCCGACCAGCTCGACCACCGAGACTTCGGACGTGCCGAGGGCGATCGAGGCGTTGGGCTCGAGCTTGGAGGAGATGCCGAGCCGGTGCGCGGTGCGCACCACGTTCTTCGGCCCGACCTCGAGGCCGAGGCGGATCGCGACCGTGTTGAGCGACATCGCCAGCGCCTGGGTCAGCGTCACCGCGCCGAAATATTCATGGGTGTAGTTCTCGGGCTTCCAGCCCTTGACCTCGATCGGCGCGTCCTGGCGGACGGTGTCGGGCGTCAGGCCCTGCTCGAGCGCGGTCAGATACACGAACGGCTTGAACGAGGAGCCCGGCTGGCGCTTCGCCGTGACCGCGCGGTTGTACTGGCTCTCGGAATAGTTCCGCCCGCCGACCATGGCGCGCACCGCGCCATCGGGCGTCATCGCCACCAGCGCGCCCTGGCTGACATTGAACTTCACGCTCTTGGCCGCAAGCTCGTCGATGATGGCGGCTTCCGCAACGCTCTGCAGCTTCGGATCGATCGTGGTCTCGACCTTGATGCTCTCGTCGATCTGCCCGACCAGATCGTCCAGCACCTCGCCGATCCAGTCGGCGACGTAATTGACCGTGCCGGCGCCGGCCGGCTTCACATTGTAGGAGGGGTGGCCGATCGAGGCCTGCGCCTGTGCGTCGGTGATGAACTTCGCATCCGCCATCGCCGCGAGCACGATTTGCGCGCGCGCTTCGGCCCCTTCGGGGTTGCGGTTCGGGGCGAGGCGCGAGGGCGATTTGACGAGACCGGCCAGCATCGCGGCTTCCGCGACCGTGACGTTCTTCGCCGACTTGCCGAAATATTTCTGCGCGGCAGCTTCGACGCCGTAGGCGCCGGAGCCGAAATAGACGCGGTTCAGATAAAGTTCCAGGATCTCGTTCTTGGAGTGCTTGCGCTCCAGCCAGATCGCCAGCTCCGCCTCCTGCAGCTTGCGCTGCATGGTGCGCTCCTGGGTCAGGAACAGGTTTTTCGCCAGCTGCTGCGTCAGGGTCGAGCCGCCCTGCGACACGCCGCGATGGAGCACGTTGGTGACGAGGGCGCGCAGGATGCCGATCGGGTCGATGCCGAAATGCGAATAGAAGCGGCGGTCCTCGATGGCGATGAACGCCTTCGGCAGATAAGGCGGCAGATCCTTCAGCGCGACATTGGCGCCGGCCATCTCGCCGCGCTGCGCCAGCATGCTGCCGTCGATGCCGACGATCTGGATCGTCGGCGGGCGCTTGGGGATTTCCAGCGACTGGATCGGCGGCAGATGGGCGCCGACATAGACCACGACGCCGATCACGGCGATCACGCCCCACAGGCTCAGCACCGCGCCCCAATAGATGAGACGGCTGAGGCCGAACCCGCCGCGCGACTTCGACCTTCGCTTGGCGCCGCTGCGGCTTGGCTGAGCCTTCCGCTCGCGCGGCGGCTCCTCGTCGGGCTCGTCGGCTTTGCGCTTGGCGGATGATTTCGTGGACTTCTTCGGCGTGTCGTCGCCGCCGGGGATGCGGTCCGCGGCGGTCAGGCGCAGATCGGCGAGCGCCGCGGGCAAGCCGAACAACGGCTCCTTCCGCCCACCCTTCTTCTTTCCCCACGCCATACGCAAAACGCCCGGTCAGACCGCCCCGCCGCACGCTAGCGGTCGCTGTTTAAGGCCCGGTTACCCCGGCGTTAACGCGCGATTAGGAGATGCGGCATTCGCCCGCCGCAGTTCCGCTTCCGAGGCGTGGGAGTTAGGATCGAATGCATAAAGAAGAGGGAGTTCGCATGGGCCACATCGATCCGACCAAGGAGATCTTTGCGCAGTTCCGGGACAACGACCGCTCGGGCCCGATCCACATGCTCAACCTGGTGCGCCTGCGCAAAGAAGCCGCCTATCCCGACGGCCGCAAGGCGAGCGGCGCGGAGGCCTATGCCGCCTATGGCCGCGAGAGCGGCCCGGTGTTCGAACGCCTCGGCGGCCGCATCGTCTGGCAGGGCCGGTTCGAGCTGATGCTGATCGGCCCGCAGGAGGAACGCTGGGACCATTGCTTCATCGCGGAATATCCGAGCGTCGCCGCCTTCGTCGAGATGATCCGCGATCCCGTCTATCGCGAGGCGGTGAAGCACAGGCAGGCGGCGGTGGAGGACTCGCGGCTGATCCGGCACGCCGTGCTGCCGGTCGGGAAGAATTTTGGGGAGATACCGACTTGATTGCGGTGGAGCGAATCTCTCTCCACCGTCATGGCCGGGCTTGACCCGGCCATCCACGCCTTCGTGTTCAATCATTCCGGGGCGGCTCGGAGAGCAGAACCCGGAATCTCGAGATTCCGGGTTCGATGCTGTCGCATCGCCCCGGAATGACAGCGAGAGAACTAACCCGCCGGACCCGCATCCTCCAGGATCGGGCCGAACAGCTCCCAGCGCTCGCCGCTGAACTTCATCATCTGAAGCTGCTTGTTGACGCGGTAGTCGGTCGGCGAGGTGTTGGCCTTGATGCCGGGCAGCGCGGTGTCGCTCGTGACGTCCTTCAGCGAGGCCGCCTGCTTCATGACGTTCTCACGCGTCAGATCGTCACCACACTGCTTCAGCACATGCACCAGCAGCTGCGCCGTGCTGTAGCCGTAGGTGTTGAAGTTCGAGTCCTTGTCGCCGTCGGGATAGTACTTCGCCATGAAGTCGAAATACCTCTTCAGGCCGGGATCATCCTTCCAGGTCGGATCGAGCGGTTCCTTGCCGTAGTTGACGCTGATGAGGCCCTTGGCTGCCTCGAGGCCGGCCGGCTTCAGCACCGCGCCGACGGAGGTCGCGTTGATGTCGACGATCTGCACTGGATGCCAGCCCATTTCGGCGATCTTCTTGATCGCCTGCGCGGCCTGCTTCGGCGTGGTCGCGCTGAAGAACAGATCGGCGCCGGCGTCCTTGATCTTGAGGATCTGCGAATCGACGGTCGGATCGGAGACCTCGTAGGAGGCTTCGGTCACGATCATCTTGGCGGCCTTGTCGCCGAGGCCGGCCTTGAGGCCGTTCAGATAATCCTTGCCGAGGTCGTCGTTCTGATAGAGCACACCGATCTTGGCGTTCGGATGCTCCTTGAGAATGTACTGGCCGTAGATGCGGCCTTCGACGAAGTAGTTCGGATTGAAGCCCATGGTCCACGGAAAGTTCTTCGGATCGGTGAACCTGGAGGCGCCGGTCGCCGCGAACAGCTGCGGCACCTTCTTGGCATTGAGATATTTCTGCACCGCCGCGTTCACGGGCGTGCCGATGATCTGGAAGGTCAGCAGCACCTCGTCGCTCTCGACCAGCTTGCGGATCTGCTCCACGGCTTTCGGCGGCGAATAGGCGTCGTCGTATTGAATCAGGTTGATCTTGCGGCCGTTGATGCCGCCCTGGTCGTTGATCATCTTGAAATAGGCGGCCTGGGTCTTGCCGATCGACGAATAGGCCGACGCCGGTCCCGAAAACGGCATGGTCTGCCCGACCTTGATCTCGGTGTCGCTGGCGCCCGGATCATATTTCTTCTGGGCATTGGCCGCAGAGATCGACAGCGCGAGGGTCAGCGCCGTTGCCGTGGCCAGATGCAGTACTCCATTCCTCATTCGCAATTTCCTCAGTTTGTTATTGCAGGTGATCTGACCGGCGTGCACTCGCGCGTCGGACGTCACCGCTGAGGGCGAGTGTGGAGGAGGCGTTGTTGCGACGCAAGGTGGGGGAGGGCACGCAGTTCGTAGGGTGGGTTAGCCTTGCGGCTGCGCGAAGCGCAGTCCGCTGGGCGTAACCCACCACTTCTGCTTCCGCAGATCGAAATAGGGTGGGTTACGCTTCGCTAACCCACCCTACGTCATCGCTAACCCGACGGTCCGGTGTCCTCGATGATCGGTCCGAACAGCTCCCAGCGTTCGCCGTTGAACTTCATCATCTGCATCTGCTTGTTGACGCGGTAGTCGTTCGGCCCGGTGTTGATCTTGATGCCGGGCAGCGCGAAGCTCGGAGTGAAGTCCTTGATGTTGGCGACCTGCTTCATCACGTTCTCGCGCGACAGGTCGTCGCCGCATTGCTTCAGCACCTGGGTCAGTAGCTCGGCGACCGAATAGGCATAGGTGTTGACCGTGTTGAGCTTGTCACCCTCAGGGAAATACTTGTCCATGAAGGCGAAGAACGCTTTCACGCCCGGATCGTCCTTCCACTGGGGATCGCTGGGCTCCTTGCCATACTGGGTGGAGATGATGCCCTTGGAGATGTCGAGGCCGGCCGGCTTGAGGGTCGCTGAGATCGGGCTCGCATTGATGTCGAGGATATGCACGGGGTTCCAGCCGAGCTCGGCCACCTTCTTGATGGCTTGCGCCGCGAACTTCGGTGTCGAGGCATCGTAGAAAAGGTCGGCGCCCATCGACTTCAGTTTCACTACCTGCGAGTCCACCGTCGGATCGGTGACCTCGTAGGACACCTCGCCGACGATCATGCTGGCGGCCTTGTCGCCGAGGCCGCTCTTGAGCCCCGCGAGATAATCGCGGCCCATGTCGTCGTTCTGGTAGAGCACGCCGATCTTGGCGTTGGGATGCTCCTTGAGAATGTACTTGGCGTAGATGCGTCCCTCGGACACGTAGTTGGGGTTATAGGCGATGGTCCAGGGATAGTTCTGCGGGTCGTTGAAGCGGGCAGCGCCGGTCGAGGCGAGCAGCTGCGGGATCTTCTTGCCGTTGAGATATTTCTGCACGGCGGCATTGGCGGCCGTGCCGATGATCTGGAAGGTGAACAACACCTCGTCGCCTTCGACGAGCTTGCGCACCTGCTCGACGGTCTTCGGCGGCGAATAGGCGTCGTCATACTGGATGAGATTGATCTTGCGGCCGTTGATGCCGCCCTGATCGTTGATCATCTTGAAGTAGGCGGCCTGCGTCTTGCCGATGTTGGCGTAGACGGAGTAGGGGCCGGAGAACGGCACGGTCTGGCCGATCTTGATCTCGGTGTCGCTCGCACCGGTGTCATATTTCTTCTGGGCGAGAGCTTGGGTGGCGGAGAACGCGAAGGCGAGCGCCGCCGTGGCAGCTAGATAGGCTCTGCGAGTCTTCATGTTGGGATGTTCCTCCTGACGGAATTTTCCGGCCGACGGTCTTTTTCCCGTTGATTGCAACGGTCGCCATCGCTGCCGGAGAGTGTGGAGGAACGCGAGGTGCCGCGCAAGGATCGCGGCGCTGCGTTGTAGCGTCTCAGGTCAGGACTATTAAGCCAGGAACAATGCAGCCAGCGCGATCGCCGCCGGCAGCGCCTGCACGATCAGGATGCGCGTGCTGACGGTCGCCGCACCATAGGCGCCCGCCACGACCACGCAGAGCAGGAAGAACACCTTGATCTGGAACGCGAACGCGGGATTGCCGTGGACCAGACCCCAGATCAGGCCGGCGACGAGGAAACCGTTATAGAGCCCCTGGTTGGCAGCGAGCACCTTCGTGATCTCGGCCTTCTCAGGCGTATTGCGAAACACCTTCAGACCCGTCGGCTTGGTCCAGAGGAACATCTCCAGGACCAGGAAATAAGCGTGCAGTGCGGCGACCAGCGCCACCAGGACATTGGCGATCAGAATCAAGGTGAGCTCCCCCAAAGCGTCAGCTTTCGGGTGGACGTTAGCACGGCCGCCATGGCAAACGCGACGCTGTGTTTCGACGCCATGGTGCCGCAATGCCCGCTCGATCAACCAGACCGTCTGTAAGCTTCCGCCTCGATCGCCTGCCGACACCGATTGGGATCGCGCTACTCGTCACCGATGCCGAGGGCAATCTTCGTGCGCTCGATTGGGAGGATTACGAGCACCGCATGCGCGAGCTGTTGCGCCTGCATTACGGCGCGGTGGATCTGACCGATCAGCCTGCGCCCGCACCGATTCGGACAGCGCTGTCGCGCTATTTCGAAGGCGATCTTGCCCAGCTCTTGGGCATCGCGTGGCGGATCGCCGGCACGTCGTTCCAGCAGAAGGTCTGGACCGCGCTGGCAAAGATCCCGGCCGGCACGACGATGAGCTACGGCGCGATGGCCGCCAGGATCGAGATGCCGAAGGCCATTCGCGCTGTCGGCCACGCCAACGGCTCCAACCCGATCAGCGTGGTTCTGCCGTGCCACCGCCTGATCGGCGCGGATGGTTCACTGGTGAAATATGGCGGCGGGCTGGAGCGGAAGAGGTGGCTGCTGCGGCATGAAGGGGTGGAGGTCTGAGAGCCCGTTTCAGAATGTGTTGAGTGAACCGTGCCTACGACCGCACCGGCATCGTGGACACAGCCCGCCGTACCCGAATCCGTCAGACTTTTGAGGTCATCACTTTCTGCACTATTTTCCAGGTCCCGTTCACCTTCAAGCATGACAACAGGTCCGTGAAGGAACGCGGCGGAATGCGCAATCTGATTTTCAAAAGCGCAAGCTCTCTTTCAACGTCTATTGACAGGATCTGATCTTCTCGCTCGAAGCCCAGTTGCTTCGGAGCCTTCGTGTTGCGGACCACTGCTAGCCATGACGCAATCGGCGTCACGCCCACGTTGCCGTCCTCGGCGACCTTTGTCACGGAACTCGAGGGGTGAAAGATGGATGCAAATTTTTCAGCGTCCATTTCATAGGCGGCATCGAAATAGGTCTGCGCAAGGGAGCGCAAGGCGGGAACGTCCGTATCCATTGTCATCCTCAAAGCTGTTGCATCGAACTCATCGATGCGGCCCGGCGTCTACCTGTCTCGCAGAAAGCTGCGGCAGGTCGTCTCCGTGCTCGCGCAAAACCTACGGCAGGCTAACTTATGAGAATAGACGTCTTGATTGGCATGGCCTCATGAGTGATATTCATGATGATGACAAGCGAAATGAACGATCTCGCGACGTTTGCAATTGTGGCCCGTGAACGAAGCTTTACACGCGCTGCGATAAGGCTGGGTGTGTCTCAGTCTGCTTTGAGCCATACGATCCGGAGGCTTGAGCAACGGCTTGAGCTACAGCTGCTCGCTCGAACAACCAAGAGCGTTGCGCCAACCGCCGCGGGGGCTGCGCTCCTGGAAGACTTGTCTCCGGCGCTCGAGCAAATTCGTCATGCCCTCGACAAAGCCCGGAGCATTCGGCGCAGACCCGAAGGTCGCCTTCGAATTGTAATGTCGCGATCAGCTGCGGTGATGGTCTTGTTACCGCGGCTCAGAGCTTTCGCTGAGGCCTATCCTGACATCATTCTGGACGTGATCACCGTCACTGGCCCCGTGGATCTCGTTGCAGGCGAGTTCGATGCCGGTATCCAGCTCGGCGAGTACATTCAAAAGGACATGATCGCGGTTCGTGTCACGCCCGAACTGCGATTGGCGGTTGTGGGGTCGCCACGATATTTCGCTTCACGACGCATCCCCGAAAAGCCAAAAGATCTCAACGATCATCGGTGCATTACCCTGCGTCTTGCCGGCGGTCCATATCGGTGGGAGTTTGAGCAAGGTCGAAAGTCGGTCACGATCAACGTCAACGGCCCACTGATAATTGACGATACTCATCTGGTGATTCAGGCAGCGCTCGCTGGAGTTGGTATCGGGCTCGCCTATGAAGAGCAGGTCGCCGGATATATTGCGAAGGGCCGCCTTGTTCGGGTGCTGGAGGATTGGACGCCGCCAATTCCCGGCTTCTTCATGTATTATCCCAGTCGCCAGCATCAACCAGCCGCGCTGTCAGCACTGGTGAAAGCGCTACGGCACTCTGAACAAAAGCCGGCACGATGATTGGTAAGCGGTCTGGGCCCCTTAGCCGCGAGCGCGCAATGACGAGAGTCACGCCGCCGGCTGAACCGCCTTGTCGCCGGCCATCACATGCGTCAGCGCGCTCTTGATCGCGGACTGCCGCGTCGGCGCGTTGATCTGTGCGCCGAGGAGGTCGGTGACGTAGAACACGTCGCGGGCGCGCTCGCCGAAGGTCGCGACATGGGCCGAGGCGATATTGAGATTGAGCTTCGAGATCGCGGTGGTGAGCTCGTAGAGCAGACCGGGCCGGTCGAGGCCTGAGACCTCGATCACGGTGTAGCGGTCGGACCATTGGTTGTTGATGGTCACTTCCGGCTCGATCACGAAGGGGCGCGCCTTGCTGCGCACGGTGCGCCGCGCCACCACTTCGGGCAGGCGCAGCTTGCCCTCCAGCACGTCCTCGATCATCTCGCCGATGCGCGTGGCGCGCCGACCCTCGTCCTCGTCGCGGTCGTATTCCCTGGAGATCGAGATCGTATCGAGCGCGCGGCCGTCGGTCGTGGTGTAGATCTGGGCGTCGACGATGTTGGCGCCGGCCGAGGCGCAGGCGCCGGCGATGATCGAGAGCAGCCAGGGATGGTCGGCGGCGAAGATGGTCAGCTCAGTGACGCCGCGCACCTCATCGAAGCCGACATTGATCGCGAGCTTGTGGCCGGCCTGCTCGCTGGAACGGACGAAGCGGGCGTGGCGGATCTTGCGCGGCAGCTCGACCTTGAGCCAGTAGGCCGGATAGTGCCGGGCGATATAGGCATCGAGCTCGTCCACCGGCCACTCGGCGAAGGCGTTGCGGAATTCGGCGTAGGCGGCCGTGAGGCGCTTGCCGCGATCGACCTCGGAGAAGCCGCCGGTCAGCACCGGCTCGGTCTCGTAATACAGCGAGCGCAAGAGCTGCGCCTTCCAGCCGTTCCACACGCCCGGACCGACGCCGCGGATGTCGGCGGTGGTGAGGATGGTGAGCAGCTTCATCTGCTCGACCGACTGCACGACCGCGGCGAAATTCTCGATGGTCTTGCGATCCGAAAGGTCGCGCGACTGTGCAACCGTGGACATGGTGAGGTGCTCCTCGATCAGCCAGGCCACCAGCTCGGTGTCGGCCGGGCTGAAGCCGAGCCGCGGGCACAGCCGGCGCGCGACCTTGGCGCCGGCGATCGAGTGGTCCTCGGGCCGACCCTTGGCGACGTCGTGCAGCAGTGTCGCGATGTAGATCACCGCGCGGTGCTCGGGGCGGGTCTTGCGCATCAGGTCGCTGGCGAGCGTGAACTCCTCGATGCCGCCGCGCTCGATGTCCTGGAGGAAGCCGATGCAGCGGATCAGGTGCTCGTCGACGGTGTAGTGATGATACATGTTGAACTGCATCATCGAGACGATCTTGCCGAAGGCGCGAATGAAATGGCCGAGCACGCCGGTTTCGTTCATCCGCCGCAGCACGATCTCGGCGTTGTCCGAGGTCAGGATCTCCATGAACAGCCGGTTGGCCTCGGGATTCTCGCGCAGCTGCGCGTTGATCAGGCCGAGCGAGCGCGTCACGTCGCGCATCGCGTCCGGATGGAAGGCGAGGTTGTTCTTCTGCGCCAGGCGGAAGATGCGGATCAGATTGACCGGATCGTGCTTGAAGATATCAGGCGCGGCCACGTTGATGCGGTTGTTGTCGACGATGAAGTCGTCGCTGTCAGGCACGCGCCGCTTCGCCGGCGTCGGGCGCAGCCGCGCCATCATCCGGCTCAGGACCGGCGCGGGCTTGGCCTGCTGGTCCTCGAGCTTGGCGCAGAGGATGGCGGTGAGGTTGCCGACTTCCTTGGCGACCAGGAAGTAGTGCTTCATGAAGCGCTCGACATCCTGCATGCCGGGATGCGAGGTGTAGCCGAGCCGGATCGCGATCTCGCGCTGGAGGTCGAAGGAGAGACGCTCCTCGGCGCGGCCGCAATAGAAATGCAGATTGCAGCGCACCGACCAGAGGAAATCGGCGCAGCGGCGGAAGCTGCGGTATTCCTGCGCGTCGAACACGCCGCGCTCGACCAATTCGTCGGTGTCGCGCACGCGATAGACGTATTTGGCGATCCAGAACAGCGTGTGCAGGTCGCGCAGCGCGCCCTTGCCGTCCTTGACGTTGGGCTCGACCAGATAGCGCGACTGGCCGCCACGGCGATGCCGCTCCTCGCGCTCGGCGAGCTTTGCGGTGACGAATTCGGACGCGGTGCCCTGCACCACTTCCTTGTCGAAACGCGCGACCAGCTCGTCGTAGAGCGGCTGATCACCGGTGAGAAAGCGCGTCTCCAGGATCGCGGTGCGGATGGTCATGTCGCCGCGCGCCTGGCGGATCGATTCATCGACCGAGCGCGTGGCGTGGCCGACCTTCAGCCCCATGTCCCACAGGCAGTAGAGGATCGCTTCGGCGACCTGCTCGCCCCAGGCGGTCTGCTTGTAGGGCAGGATGAACAAGAGATCGATGTCGGACTCGGGCGCCATCAGGCCGCGGCCATAGCCGCCGGTCGCCACCACCGCCATGCGCTCGGCGCCGCTCGGGATCGGCGAGCGGTAGAGATGGCGCGTCGCCGCGGAGTACAGGATGCGGATGATCTCGTCCTGGACATGGCACAGTCGCTCGGCGCAGCGGCGGCCGTGGCGGTCCTTGAGCAGGATCGCCTGCGCCGCGGCGCGCGCCGCGATCAGCTCGGCCTTGAGCAACTGCGCGACGGCAGTGCGGAACGCGTCCTCGCGTCCCTCATGCTTTTCGGCAAGCGCATCGACCGCGGCTGTGATCCGCGCGGTATCGAAGCGATCGTCCACCTCAGGCTTCTGCTCAGTCGCGACGCTATCCATGTCTCACCGAATATGGGGTCTCATCGGATATAAGAGGTGACCCGCGCTGTCACCCGCCATTCTCAGGCAATAGTCGTTCCATGCTGGAAAAGGCCGGCCGGGAGCAAATTGTTCTCGCGCCGCAGGCTTTCAAGGGTCGGATTTTCTCGTTGACCTCTAGATATAACTCATTGAAAAACAATGAAGTTTTGGAGGAGGCTGGGCATGACCTGGATGACACGACGCATTCTGCTCGCGGGAGCCATTGCGCTCGCCGCGACCCCCGTGGCAAAGGCGGCGGACCCGCTCAAGGAGATCCGCATCGACTGGGCAACCTACAACCCGGTGTCGATGGTCCTGAAGCAGAAGGGGCTGCTGGAGAAGGAGTTCGCCAAGGACGGCATCACCATCACCTGGGTGCAGTCGGCGGGCTCCAACAAGGCGCTCGAATTCCTCAACGCCGGCTCGATCGATTTCGGCTCGACCGCGGGCTCGGCGGCGCTGGTCGCACGCATCAACGGCAACCCGATCAAGTCGATCTATGTCTATTCGCGGCCCGAGTGGACCGCGCTGGTGACAGGCAAGGATTCCAAGATCGCAAGCGTTGCTGATCTGAAGGGCAAGCGCGTCGCGGTGACGCGCGGCACTGATCCGCACATCTTCCTGGTACGCGCACTTCTCGGTGCCGGTCTCACCGAGAAGGACATCACGCCGGTGCTGCTCCAGCACGCCGACGGCAAGACCGCGCTGATCCGCGGCGACGTTGATGCCTGGGCCGGTCTCGATCCCATGATGGCGCAGGCCGAGGTCGAGGAAGGTGCAAAGCTGTTCTATCGCAAGGCCGACGCCAACACCTGGGGCATCCTCAATGTGCGCGAGCAGTTCTTGAAGGACTATCCCGACGCCGCCCGTCGCGTGCTCGCGGTGTATGAGGAGGCGCGAAAATATTCGCTGGCGAATTACGACGAGCTGAAGAAGACCTTCATCGCGGTGACGAAGCTGCCCGAGGCGGTCGTCGACAAGCAGCTCAAGGAGCGCACCGAGCTGACCCACAGCCGCATCGGCGCGCCCCAGCGCGAGTCGATCCTCGCCGCCGGCCTCGCGCTCCAGCAAGCCGGCGTCGTCGACGCCAAGGTCGACGTGAAGGCGACGCTGGATGCGCTGATCGACGACCAGGTCCCGCTGCCGACGAATTAGTAAGCGGCACGCCGGCGCAGCACATTCCGTCGTCGTCCCGGGGCGCGAAGCGAACCCGGGACCCCCACGCGAGCGCTTGCGCTCGTCGCCATAACCCCAGGGAGTGGTTGTGGTGCGCAGGCGTCACTCCGAGTCCCCGTAACCACATCGTCCTGTGGTTATGGGCCCCGGATCTGCGCTTCGCTTGCCCGGGGCGACAGCGGAGATTGCCTCGCGCCCTTGCATTCCCCGGCCAGACGCGCTTCCTACCGGCCATGATCTCCGACGCGCCAGTCCTGCAACAAACTTCGGAACCCGCCGAACGTGCCGCCGCGCCTTCGCGGCTGTCGCGCTACGGGCGGCCGATGCTGGGACTGCTGCTGCCACTGACACTCGCGCTCGGCTGGGAGCTGGTGGTCTGGTCCGGCTGGTCCAACGGGCGCCTGGTGCCGCCGCCCTCGCGCGTCTTTGCCACCATCAGCGAGCTCGCCCGCTCCGGCGAGCTGGTCCGCCATATCGCCGCGACGCTGTGGCGCGTCGGTCTCGGCTTTGCCTTCGGCGTGGTCGCGGGCACGCTGTTAGGTGCCATCTCCGGCTATTGGTCGCTGGCGCGGCGGCTTCTTGATCCCACGGTACAAGCCTTGCGCGCGATCCCCTCGCTCGCCTGGGTGCCGCTGTTCATCCTCTGGCTCGGCATCTTCGAGACCTCCAAGATCGCGCTGATCGCGGCCGGTGTGTTCTTCCCGGTCTATCTCGGCGTGATGGGTGCGATCCTCTCGGTCGATCGCAAGATCGTCGAGGTCGGCCGCACCTTCCGCCTCTCCGGCTTTGCCATGATCCGCCGCATCCTGCTGCCCGCGGTGCTGCCGGCCTATGTCGTGTCCCTGCGCGTCGGCCTCGGTCTCGGCTGGATGTTCGTCGTCGCGGCCGAGTTGATCGGCGCCTCCGAAGGCCTCGGCTATCTCCTGCTCGACGGCCAGCAGCTCGGCAAGCCCGCGCAGATACTCGCCGCCATCGTGATCTTCGCCATCCTCGGCAAGCTCACCGACTGGCTGATCGAGGTCGCAGCTGCGCCGTTCCTGCGCTGGCAGGACGCCTTCTCCCGCGCGAAGGGAGCGTAACACGATGCTAGCGCTCGACCGGGTCAGCAAGACCTATCCCAACGGCGTCGAGGCGCTGGCGCGCTTCTCCGCCCAGATCAGGCAGGGCGAGATCATCGCCATCATCGGTGGCTCCGGTTGCGGCAAGTCCACGCTGCTCCGCGCCATCGCCGGTCTCGACCGCGCCAGCTCCGGCGCAGTGACGCTCGACAGCGAAGCGATCTCTTCGCCGCACGCCAAGATCGGCATCATCTTCCAGGAGCCGCGGCTGCTGCCCTGGCTCAGCGTCGCCGACAATATCGGTTTCGGCCTTGCGGATCTGCCCGCGGCCGAGCGGCGCGAGAAAGTGGCGCGCGCGCTCGATCGTGTTGGCCTCGCCGACAAGGCGCAGGCCTGGCCGCGCGAGCTCTCCGGCGGACAGGCGCAGCGCGTCGCGATTGCGCGGGCGCTGGTGCCGCAGCCCGAGGTGCTGCTGCTCGACGAGCCGTTCTCGGCGCTCGATGCCTTCACCCGCAGGGATCTGCAGGATCATCTGCTCGACCTCTGGGCCGACACGCGCCCGACCTTGATCCTCGTCACACATGACGTCGACGAGGCCGTGGTGCTGGCTGACCGCGTGCTGGTGATGCGGCCGCGGCCGGGCCGGCTGTTCGACCAGATCGAGATCAATCTCGGCCGGCCGCGCGACCGCAATTCGCCGCTGTTCGAGACCTTCAAGCGGAGTGTGCTGACGTCACTCGACCGCTCGCTCGACCGCAGCGTGCCCGACCGTGACGCAACCCAGGGTCCCGGTCAGGCCATGTGGTGGTGACATTCGCTCCTTAAGCCGGTACATCGGCAGGCGTATTTTCCGGGAGAGAACAACATGGACGCCGCCGAACTGCGCCAGATGCAGGCCCCGATCAAGGAACGCTACAAGACCGATCCCAAGGCCGCGATGATCACGCTGAAGGCCAAGGGCTCCACCGACAGCGAAGGCATCGCCTGCAAGGTCGAGACCGGCCGCGCCATCGCGATGGCCGGTTTGCACCCCGCCACCGGCGGCTCCGGCCTCGAACTCTGCTCCGGCGACATGCTGCTGGAAGCGTTGGTCGCCTGCGCCGGCGTCACGCTGAAATCGGTGGCGACCGCGATCGAGGTGCCGCTGAAAACCGGCAATGTCTATGCCGAGGGCGATCTGGATTTCCGCGGCACGCTCGGCGTCGACAAGGAGACCCCGGTCGGCTTCGCGGAGATCCGCCTGCGCTTCGAGGTCGACACCGATGCGCCGCAGGACAAGCTCGACCTCCTGCTCAAGCTCACTGAGCGCTATTGCGTGGTCTACCAGACCATCAAGAACGGCCCGAAGGTTTCGGTGTCGATGCAGCGGATGTGACGCGAGGGCCCTAACCCAACAATCGGCGTCGTCCCGGGGCGCGCCGCTTGGCGCGAGCCTGGGACCCCTAACCCCAGGCCGTAGTGACTTCAGACGGGTCGTAGCTCCAGCTCTTCAACCACCACGGCCTGTGGCTATGGATTCCGGGCTCGCGCTTCGCTTGTCCGCGACGACAAAAACAAAAAAATGTCCCTCGACCTCCACTTCATTCTCATTCTTCTCCTGCGCATGGCGATCGCGGCGGCGTTCGTCGTGTCGGCGTCGATCATCACCGAACGTTCCGGTCCGGTGATCGGCGCGCTGGTGGCGACGCTGCCGATCTCGGCCGGGCCGTCCTATGTCTTCCTCGCGATCGACCATGACGCAGCCTTCATCGCGCAAGGCGCGCTGGCGAGCCTTCCGGTCAACGCGGCGACGATCGTCCTCGGGCTCACCTATGTCGTGCTGGCGCAGCGGAACAATCTGCTGGTGAGTGTCGGAAGCGCGGTCGCGGTGTGGATCGTGCTGGCCTCCATCATTCGCCTGTTCGACTGGAGCTTGACGGCCGGCCTTGCCGTGAACCTGGTCGCCTTCGGCATCTGCATTCCTCTGCTCGCAAAGTACCGCCACGCGAAGATGCCGCTGGTGACGCGCCGCTGGTACGACATCCCGTTCCGCGCCTCGCTGGTGGCGACGTTGGTTGCGATCGTGGTCTCGACCTCGGGCTGGGTCGGCCCGCGGGTGAGCGGCGTCATCGCGCTCTACCCGATCGTGTTCACCAGCATCATGGTGATCCTGCATCCGCGCATCGGCGGTCCGCCGACCGCCGCCGTGCTCGCCAATTCAGCCTGGGGGCTGCTCGGATTCGGCATGGCGATTGCTGTCATGCACGTCGCGGTCGTGTGGTTTGGCTCCGCCATCGGCCTGTGCCTTGCACTCGCAACCTGCATCGTCTGGAACCTGACGCTGTGGACGATCGGGCGTCGCGCGAAGCATAGGATGCGGCACGCGCCGTGAGACGACGGGCGTTGGTGACATCACGCCGCGAATGCCCAATCGGCGTGTCGCCATCATTCGATGCGCGCCACGTCTTCAAGCTGTTGAATGACAAGCGTCATTTCAGATCGCGTCGCGACTTTTGCCGAATTTTCCCGGAAAATCGCGATGGTTTTGCAGTACTGCCGCTGCTGATTTCCGACAACTCTATTAGAACTTTATTCGACCTTTTCGCCTAGCATCGTGTTTGCGTACCCGCTTCCGCCGTCGCCGGCGTGAAACTTGTCCGATTTGTAGCCGATTGTGCGGACCTGCGGGATTTGCCGATTGAAGTTTGTAAGTCGCCGCACGGGCACATCCCGACTGGCGTATCCTCGCTGCTTATTTCGAGATGGAGATTCTTTGATGTTTGGTCGCAGGTCCCGCAGCGATGCGGACGCAGAGATTGCCGCCATCGGCCGCTCGCAGGCGGTGATCGAGTTCGCGATGGACGGCACGATCCTCAACGCCAATCAGAATTTCCTGACGGCGCTCGGCTACTCCCTCGGCGAGATCAAGGGGAAGAAGCACGCCATGTTCATGCCGGCCAATCAGCGCGAGGACGCCGCGTACCAGGCGTTCTGGGCGCAACTCAATCGCGGCGAGCCGCAGGTCTCCGAATTCAAGCGGATCGCCAAGGGCGGCCGCGAGGTCTGGATCGAGGCCTCCTACAATCCGGTGCTCGACGCCGCCGGCAAGCCCGTCAAGGTCGTGAAGATCGCGACCGACATCACCGCGAAGAAGATTCGCGGCATGACCGAGGCCTCCAAGATCGCCGCCATCGGCCGTGCCCAGGCCATGATCGAGTTCAAGCTCGACGGCACCATCGTCACCGCCAACGAGAATTTCTGCAAGACGCTCGGCTACTCGCTGGCCGAGATCGAGGGCCGGCATCACAGCCTGTTCGTCGCTCCTGCCGAGCGCGACGGCGTGGCCTATCGCGATCTCTGGACCAAGCTCAACCGCGGCGACTACCAGGCCGGCGAGTTCAAGCGGATCGGCAAGGGTGGTCGCGAGGTCTGGATTCTCGCCTCCTACAATCCGTTGCTCGACGAGCGCGGCAAGCCGTACGGCGTCGTCAAATTCGCAACCGACGTCACCGCGGAGAAGCTGAAGAACGCCGATCTCGCCGGTCAGATCGCGGCGATCGACAAGGCCCAGGCCGTGATCGAATTCAACATGGACGGCACCATCATCACGGCGAACGCCAACTTCCTAGCCACGCTCGGCTACTCCTTGGCCGAGATCAAGGGCCATCACCACAGCATGTTCGTCGAGCCCACGGAGCGCGACGGCGCGGCCTATCGCGAGTTCTGGGCCGCGCTCAATCGCGGCCAGTACCAGGCGGCCGAATACAAGCGCATCGGCAAGGGCGGCAAGGAGGTCTACATTCAGGCCTCGTACAACCCGATCCTCGATCTCAACGGCAAGCCGTTCAAGGTGGTGAAATACGCCACCGACACCACGCGGCAGGTGCTGGTCCGCATGGGCAACGAGCGCGTCCGCGGCATGATGGAATCGGTTGCCGCCGGCTCGGAGGAGCTCAACGCCTCGGTGCGCGAGATCTCCGAGGCGATGACCAAGTCGCGCGAGACCGCGATGAGCGCGGTCGATCAGGTCGCCGCTGCTGACGCGCAGGCGCAGCGCCTCACCGAGGCGGCGCAGGCGATGAGCGGCATCGTCGAGATGATCAACAGCATCACCGGGCAGATCAACCTGCTCGCGCTCAACGCCACGATCGAATCCGCCCGCGCCGGCGAGGCCGGTCGCGGCTTCGCGGTGGTGGCATCCGAAGTGAAGAGCCTCGCCAACCAGGCCAAGCAGGCGACCGATAAGATCGGCCAGGAGATCGGCAGCCTCAACGGCATCTCCGGCGACGTCGTCAGCGCGCTCGGCTCGATCAAGCAGGCGATCAACAACGTCAGCGAATACGTGACGTCAACCGCCGCCGCGGTCGAGGAGCAGAGCACGGTGACGAACGAGATGTCGACCAGCATGCAGCGCGCCGCCGCGGAAGCCGCGGCGATCGCGGCAAGGGCGTAGGCAAGCACACTGTCATTCCGGGGCGCCTCGAAGAGGCGAACCCGGAATCTCGAGATTCCGGGTTCGATGCTTCGCATCGCCGCGGAAATGACGGCCGATTTCACTGCTTCGGCAGCTTGGCCTTCAACGCATAGAGCGCATCGAGCGCCTCGCGCGGGGACATCTCGTCGGGGTGCAGCGCCTTCACGGCGTCCATCAGCAGGTCGGCCTCGCTCGGCGGGGCGGCTTCTGCGGCGGCGCGGGAGGGGACGGCGAACAGTGGCAGATCGTCCACCAAGGCGCGCGCGGTCTGGCCGCGGTCCTGCGCCTCCAGCTTGGAGAGCACGGATTTTGCGCGCGTGATCACGGCGGGCGGCAGGCCGGCGAGCTTGGCGACCTGGATGCCGTAGGAGCGGTCGGCCGAGCCCGGCAGCACCTCGTGCAGGAACACGACATTGCCCTGCCATTCCTTCACGCGCACCGTCGCGTTGAACATCCGCGGCAGCTTGGCCGAGAGCGCGGTCAGCTCGTGATAATGCGTGGCGAACAATGTGCGGCAGCGGTTGCTTTCGTGCAGGTGCTCGATCGCGGCCCAGGCGATGGAGAGGCCGTCAAAGGTCGCGGTGCCGCGGCCGATCTCGTCGAGGATCACGAGTGAGCGTTCGCCCGCTTGATTGAGGATCGCCGCGGTCTCGACCATCTCCACCATGAAGGTGGAGCGGCCGCGGGCGAGATCGTCGGCAGCGCCGACGCGCGAGAACAGGCGGTCGATGATACCGATCCGCGCGCGCGTCGCCGGCACGAAGCTGCCGATCTGCGCCAGCAGCGCAATCAGCGCGTTCTGGCGCAGGAAGGTCGATTTACCCGCCATGTTGGGACCGGTGAGCAGCCAGAGCTGGCCGGATTTTTGCGCGGGCGCAGGCGACAGATCGCAGGCATTGGCAATGAATGGCTCGCCATTGCGCTTGAGCGCCTGCTCGACCACGGGATGACGGCCGGCCTCGATCGCGAAGGCGAGCGACGAATCGACCTCCGGCCGCACATAGTTCTCGTCGATCGCCAGCTTTGCGAGCGAGGTCGCAACGTCGAGCAGTGCAAAGCCTTGCGCTGCGGCGCGCAGGTCGTCGCTGATCTCGAGCGCCTTGGCGCAGAGCTTTTCGAAGATTTCGAGCTCGAGGCCGAGCGCGCGATCGCCGGCATTGGCGATCTTGGCTTCGATCTCGCCGAGCTCCGACGTGGTGAAGCGGACCTGGCCCGCCAACGTCTGGCGGTGGATGAAGGTCGCGTTCAGCGGTGCCGACATCAGCTTGTCGCCGTGCTGCGCGGTCACCTCGACGAAATAGCCGAGCACGTTGTTGTGGCGGATCTTGAGGGCCTTGACGGAGGTCGCGTCGGCGTAGCGCGCCTGCATCGAGGCGACCACGAGGCGCGAGGCATCGCGCAGGTTTCGCGCTTCGTCGAGGGCAGGTTCGTAACCTTGGCGGACGAAGCCGCCGTCGCGCTTGATCAGCGGCAATTGCTCGTCGAGAGCGCTTGCGAATTCGGCCGCGAGCTCGCGCGACGGTCGCTGCAAGGCCGCCATCACCGCCGCAATCTCCTGCGGCGGCTGGTCGAGCTCGGAAAGCCGCGTCAGCACCTGATCGGCGGCGATGATACCGTCGCGGAGGCCCGCAAGGTCGCGCGGGCCGCCACGACCGACCGAGAGGCGGGCCAGCGCGCGCGACATGTCGGGCGCGCCACGCAGGATGCTGCGGATGTCCTCGCGTGCGGCCGAGTCGGCAACGAAAGTGCTGACCGCGTCGAGCCGCCGTGCGATCGCCGGCGCATCCGTCAGCGGCGCCGCCAGACGCTGCGCCAGCAGACGCGAGCCGGCGGAGGTCACCGTGCAGTCGATGGCATCGAGCAGCGAGCCGCGGCGTTCGCCGCCGAGCGTCCGCGTCAGTTCGAGATTGGCGCGCGTCGCCGGATCGATCGCCATGGTCGCATCGGATGCTTCGCGCGCAGGCGGCGACAGCGGCGGATGCTTGCCGACCTGGGTGCGGTCGACATAGGTGACAGCGGCGGCCGCAGCCGTTGCTTCCAGCCGCGTGAGCTGCGCGAGGCCATCCATGGTCGCGACGGCAAAATAGTCGCAGAGGCGCTTCTCGGCGGTGGCGCCATCGAAGACGTCGCGGGTGAGCGGCGTCACCGCCGGCAATTCGCGCAAGGTCTGGCCGAGCTCGTTGTCGCTATAGAGCGCGTCGGTGACGATCGCCTCGTTCGGGTTGATGCGCGCCAGCGTCGCGGCGAGTTCGCCGCCCGAAACCTCGGTGACCATGAATTCGGCGGTCGAGATGTCGATCCAGGCGAGGCCGAAGCGGTCGCCGCCGGCGGATGAACGCGCGCGCGCGATCGCCAGCAGGTAATTGTTGGCACGCGCATCGAGCAGCGTGTCCTCGGTCAGCGTGCCCGGCGTGACCAGCCGCACCACGCCGCGGCGCACGACGCTCTTGTTGCCGCGCGCTTTCGCCGCCGCGGGGTCCTCGGTCTGTTCGCAGACCGCGACCCGGTGGCCGGCCGAGATCAGGCGGTGCAAATAATCCTCGGAGCGCTCGACCGGCACGCCGCACATCGGGATGTCGTTGCCCTGATGCTTGCCGCGCTTGGTCAGCACAATGCCGAGCGTCTTCGAGGCGATCTCGGCATCCTCGAAGAACAGCTCGTAGAAATCGCCCATCCGGTAGAACAGCAGCAGGCCCTGATGTGCAGCCTTGATCTCGAGGTACTGTTCCATCATCGGTGTGACGCGCGCGGCGGCTTCCGCCGGCGCTGCGGGTGCTTCGTCGGGCGGCGGTACGGGTATCGGCTGTTGCATCGTCATGGGCGGCGCAACCTACAAAATTTCGCCTCCTGCTCCTATCGGTTTGGCCGGGGAGGGGAGGTTTTCCACGTTGTCCGCACCACGGCATGCGCTGCCGGCGTGTGCGCCCCTCGAATCCCGCGTGAAACCGTCAATTGACCTGCCGCGGGCGCCCTCCTAAAACTCCGCCGACATTGAAGAATTTGGCCGGATCGCGGCATTCAGGGAGAACAACGATGCGTGATGTCTTTATCTGCGACGCCGTGCGGACCCCGATCGGCCGTTTCGGCGGCTCGCTCGCCAAGGTGCGCGCCGACGACCTCGCCGCCGCCCCGATCAAGGCGCTGATGGCCAAGCACCCCAATCTCGACTGGGCCCAGGTGGATGAAGTCTTCTTCGGCTGCGCCAACCAGGCCGGCGAGGACAACCGCAACGTCGCGCGCATGGCGCTGCTGCTGGCAGGCCTGCCGGATTCGGTTCCCGGCCAGACGCTCAACCGCCTCTGCGCTTCCGGCCTCGATGCGGTCGGTGCCGCGGGCCGCGCGATCCGTTCCGGCGAGGTCGAGCTTGCGATCGCGGGCGGCGTCGAATCCATGACCCGCGCGCCGTTCGTGATGGGCAAGGCGCAGGAAGCCTTCTCGCGCTCGGCCGAGATCTTCGACACCACGATCGGCTGGCGCTTCATCAATCCGCTCTTGAAGGCGCAGTATGGCGTCGATGCGATGCCGGAGACCGGCGAGAACGTCGCCGAGGAGTTCCAGGTCTCGCGCGCCGACCAGGACGCCTTCGCGATCCGCTCGCAGCAGCGCGCCGGCAAGGCGATCGCGGCCGGCTATTTCGCGGAAGAGATCACCCCGATCACCATTCCCGGCGGCAAGGCCGGCCCCATCACGGTCGACAAGGACGAGCATCCGCGCCCCGAGACCACGCTGGAAGGCTTGGCAAAACTGAAGCCGATCGTGCGCAATCCCGGCACGGTCACCGCCGGCAACGCGTCGGGCGTCAATGACGGCGCCGCCGCCATGATCCTCGCCTCGGAAGCCGCGGTGAAGAAGCATGGCCTGACGCCGCGCGCGCGCATCCTCGGCCTCGCTTCGGCCGGCGTGCCGCCGCGCATCATGGGCATCGGCCCGGTGCCGGCGACCCGCAAGCTGATGGAGCGGCTCGGCAAGAAGATCAGCGACTTTGACCTGATCGAGCTCAACGAAGCCTTCGCCTCGCAGGGCATTGCCTGCATGCGTCAGCTCGGCGTCGCCGACGACGCCGATTACGTCAATCCGCATGGCGGCGCCATCGCGCTCGGCCATCCGCTCGGCATGAGCGGCGCCCGCCTCGCGCTCACCGCCGTGCACGGCATGGAAAAGCGCGGCGGCAAGCTCGCGCTCGCCACCATGTGCGTCGGCGTCGGCCAGGGTGTGGCCGTCGCGATCGAGAAGCTGAATTGACGAAACGCGCAGCGTCCCGTCATCCCGGGGCGGTGTGCCACAGACTAGTCATGCCCGGGCTTGTCCCGGGCATCCACGTTCTTGGTGCCGCGAGAGGAAGGTCGTGGATGGCCGGGACGAGCCCGGCCATGACGCAAGGTGAAGGGACCGTCCCATGATCATCGAGCGCGAGCAGGACGTCACGGCCGCGGCACTGGCGGTGATGGAGCGGACGGCCGATCCGCGGCTGCGCCAGATCATGGTCTCCCTGGTCAAGCATCTGCACGCCTTCGTCCGCGACGTCCGCCTGAGCGAGCAGGAATTCCGCGATGCCACCGCGATCGTGGCCGAGCTCGGCAAGCTGACCACCGACACGCATAATGAGGTCGTGCTGATGGCCGGCTCGCTCGGTGTCTCCCCGCTGGTGTGCCTGCTCAACAACGGCGACGACGGCAACACCGAAACCGATCAGTCGCTGCTCGGGCCCTTCTGGCGGCTGAACTCGCCGCGGGTCGAGAACGGCGGATCAATCGTGCGCTCGGAGACGCCGGGCGCGCCGCTGTTCGTCAGCGGCCGTGTCGTCGACAAGGAGGGTCGTCCCGTCGCAGGCGCAGAGGTCGATGTCTGGCACGCTTCGCCGGTTGGTCTCTACGAGAACCAGGACCCCGATCAGGCCGACATGAACCTGCGCGGAAAGTTCACGACGGACCAGGGTGGGCGCTTTGCCTTCCGCTCGGTGATGATGGTCGGCTATCCCATTCCGACCAACGGCGTGGTCGGCCGCCTGCTCGAGGCGCAGGGCCGGCATCCCTATCGACCGGCGCATCTGCACGCGCTGATCTTCAAGCCCGGATTCAAGACGCTGATCTCGCAGGTCTACGATCCCGCCGATCCTCATATCGACAGTGACGTGCAGTTTGGGGTGACGCAGGCGCTGATCGGCAAGTTCGAGCGCCACGATACGCCGCATGCGACCGCATCCGACGTCGTGGCGCCCTGGTACTCGCTCGACCACACCTATCGGCTCGAGGCCGGGGAAGCCGTGTTGCCGCGGCCGCCGATCAAATAGGCGCACATAGGCCCGCTGCCGGGCGCAGGAACGCAACTAAACCCGCTTCCCCCAATTAGTTATATCCTATAATGATTGGCGGAAGCGTTGACCGGCCGGACCAAAATGGCCGGGGAGGAGTTCGCCAATGACATTCATCTATCCCACCGACAGCAACAAGGCGCATCCGCTGCCGCTGTCGCCCGAGTACAAGAGCTCGATCAAGCGCGCGCCGAACAAGCCGTTGATCCCGATGCGCCACACCCTGTCGGAGCTGACCGGTCCGGTCTATGGCCACGAGACCGTGCGCGAGGGCGACAACGACCTCACCACCCAGCATGTGGGCGAGCCGATCGGCGAGCGCATCATCGTGCACGGCCATGTCCGCGACGAGGACGGCCGCGGCGTGCCGAACTCGCTGGTCGAGATCTGGCAGGCCAATGCCTGCGGCCGCTATGTCCATGTCCGCGACCAGCACCCGGCACCGCTCGATCCGAATTTCACCGGCGCAGGCCGCACCGTGAGCGATGCCGACGGCTATTACCGCTTCGTCACCATCAAGCCCGGCGCCTATCCCTGGGGCAACCACCACAACGCCTGGCGTCCCGCGCATATCCATCTGTCCGTGTTCGGCCATTCCTTCGTCACGCGCCTCGTGACCCAGATGTATTTTCCTGCTGACCCGCTGTTCCCGTTCGACCCGATCTTCAATTCGGTGCCGGACGAGAAGGCGCGGGCGCGGATGGTGTCGTCGTTCGACCTCGAGAACACCCAGCCCGAATGGGCGCTGTGCTACCGCTTTGACATCGTGCTGCGCGGCAAGAACGCCACTCCCATGGAGAACCACTAAAGTGCAGGATTCTGTGAAGCCCAACGGGATCACCCCATCGCAGACCGTCGGTCCGTTCTTCAAATACGGCCTGACGCCGAACGGCGAGTACGCCTGGAACGACGCGTTCACCAACTCGACGCTGACGCCCGACGTCTCCGGCGACCGCATCCGCATCGAGGGCCGGGTGTTCGACGGCGACGGCGTCGTCGTGCCCGACGTCATGCTGGAGATTTGGCAGGCGGATGCGCAGGGCCGCTTTGCCGACCCGCAGGACAAGCGCGCGCTGCCGAACGCCAGCTTCCGCGGCTTTGCCCGCTGCGGCACCGACAAGGACGGCAATTATTCCTTCGACACCATCAAGCCCGGCGTTGTGCCCGACCCCGACGGCAAGCCGCAGGCGCCGCACATCGTGCTTGCGGTGTTCGGACGCGGCATGCTGCGGCATCTCTACACCCGGATCTATTTCAGCGACGAGGCCGGCAATGCCGCCGACCCCGTGCTGGCGCTGGTGCCGGCCGATCGCCGCGCCACGCTGACCGCGGTGCGCGAGGCCGGCAAGCCGCTCTACCGGCTCGACCTGCACCTTCAGGGCGACAACGAGACGGTGTTCTTCGACGTCTAAGGCAATGCGGAGCGGCGATTCCCGGTCGCCGCTACGCGCTTCTCATTCAGCGCAATCGCAGCCAGTGCCGCGCGTTTGAGCATCAGTTCATTGACGCAAACCGATTGACCGACATCCCATTCCCGTAGTTATGCGGAGCTTTTCTTCGGCAACCTCTCCGCGAGGAAAGCCCGTATTTACCGTAGCGGTCTAGGGTCAGTGCAGATTTGATTCGCGCCCGGATTGCCTCATGAAAATTCGCCTGTCGTTGTCGTCCGCGATTATTGCGTTCGGGATCGTGCTTGCCATCGGCTTCACTGCGGTCGTCTCCACCAGCCTCTATGCGCTGCGCGAGCTCAAGGTCGGCGGTCCGCTCTATTCCGACATCAAGCTCGGCAATGACCTCATCGCCGACATCCTGCCGCCGCCGGAATATGTCATCGAGGCCTATCTCGAAGCCACCCTCGCCATGCGCGAGCCGGATCAACTGGCGGCCCATGGCGAGCGCCTGGTCCAGCTCCGCAAGGATTACGACGAGCGCAAGGCTTACTGGGTCGCCTCCAGCCTCTCGGCCGACCTGAAGACGGCTCTGGTATCGAAATCCGATGCCGAGGTGCAGAAATTCTGGAAGGCATCCGACCAACTGCTGCCGGCCCTCAAGGCCAAGGACACGGCTGCCGCCGAGCGCGCCTATGCGCAGCTCAAGGATGCCTACACCGAGCATCGCGCCGTCATCGACAGCATCGTCGAGAACGCCAACAAGCAGAACGCCGCCATGGAGAAGCTGGCCGCGGACCGCGACAGCTCGATGCTTTACATCCTTCTCGGCGTCTCCGCCGCCGTTCTCGCCTTCATTGCCGCGGGTCTGCTCGGCGTTGCCCTCGGCGTGGTGCGACCGATCGTGCGCATGACCGGGGCGATGCAGAAGCTCGCAACCGGCGATCTCGCCGCCGATATTCCTTTCGCGCACCGTCAGGACGAGGTCGGCTCGATGGCCGGAGCCCTGCAGGTGTTCAAGCAGGGGGCAATCGAGAATTCTCGCCTGCGCGAGGAGCAACTGCGCCAGGAGCAGGAGGCCGCGCTCGCCAAGCGCGGCGCCCTGCACCAGATGGCCGAGACCGTGGAGCGCGAGACCGGCCGCTCGGTCGACACCGCGAGCGCGGCGAGCCAGGGCGTCGAGCGGGCCGCCTCCAGCCTGGCCGAGATCGCGAGGTCGCTGTCGGCGGAATCGCAGGCGGTGGCCGCGGCCTCCACCCAGGCGCTGGGCAGCTCGCAGACCGTTTCGGCCGCAGCCGAACAGCTGAGCGCCTCGATCCGGGAGATCGCGACCCAGGTGGCGCGGACCTCGACCGTCACCAAATCGGCGGTCGCCGGCCGCGAGCAGGCGCGTTCGACCATCCAGGCGCTGGCGGGCGCGGTGAAGAAGATCGCCGAAGTCTCGGATCTCATTGGCGGCATCGCCGGCCAGACCAATCTCCTGGCGCTCAACGCCACGATCGAGGCCGCGCGCGCCGGCGAGGCCGGTCGCGGCTTCGCGGTGGTCGCCGCCGAGGTGAAGTCGCTGTCGGACCAGACCGCCAAATCCACCGAGGAGATCACGCGGCTGATCGCCGAGATCCAGGCTTCGACCCAGGCCGCCGTCGATGCCGTCGAGAGCATGGGAGGCCACATCGTCGAGATCGACGGCGTCGCCACCTCGGTTGCCGCCGCGATGGAAGAGCAGGACGCCGCGACGCGGGAGATCGCCCGGTCGATTTCCGAATCGGCGTCCGCCGCCAAGGAGGTCTCTGCCAAGATCGACAATGTCAGCCGCGACGCCGCCTCCGTGGATGAACGCGCCGCGGAGGTCAGGAAGGCGATCGCCGGCATGGCGGCCAATCTCGAACAGCTGCGGTCGGTCGTGGTCCGGACCGTGCGGGACTCGACCGCCGCGGCCTGAAGCCCGGCATCAGCTCTGCCGCTGGTGCCCGGAATTGCGATCGTGCAGTATTGCGCGGGACAGGGGCATCGTGGTCATGACACTTCCACAACTGCCGGCGGTCGTTGAGCCCGCCCAACTGACCGCGGCGCTGCGCAAGGGGCGCGTGTTGGATGCTGGCGCTGTCCGAGAGGTGAAGGTGTTGCACCAGCGCGACACCGTCTTGTCGCACATCATCCGCCTCGGCCTGCGCTATGTCGGAGAATCCGGCGGCGCGCCGCAATCGCTGATCCTGAAGACCGCGCATGCCGCCTTCGCAAAATCGCTCGCAGATGCCGGCCGCCACGAGGTGGCTTTCTACACGCAACTTGCGCCGAGCATGCCGCGGGGGCTCGCGCCGCGCTGCTTCGACGGGAGCTTCGACGAGGAGAGCCGGGCCTGGCATCTCCTGCTCGAGGATCTCACCGACAGCCATGTGATCGCGACCCAGTGGCCTCTGCCGCCGTCGCGCGAGCAGGCGATGGCCATCGTCACGACGCTGGCGCGCTGGCATGCGGCATGGTGGGACCATCCCGGTCTTGGTGACACCGTCGGCAGCTGGGCGAGCGCCGAGGACCGCGCGCAGCACATGGAGACCTTTGCTGGCCATTACGACCGTTTTGCCGATCTGCTCGGCGACCGCCTCAGCGAAGAGCGCCGCACCCTCTATCGCCGTCTGATCGAGCATTCGGCCCGGCTGTCCCAGCGCTATCAGTCACGGCGTCACATCAGCATCGCCCATGGCGATGCCCATATCTGGAATTTCCTGCTGCCGCGTCCCGGCGTCGCAGACACCGTGCGCATCTTCGATTTCGACCAGTGGCGCATCAACGTGCCGACGACCGATCTCGCCTACATGATGGCGACCCAATGGTATCCGCAGCAACGGCAGGCGCTCGAGCGGCCGCTGCTCAATCATTATCACGAGACGCTGATGGCCAATGGTGTCACCGGCTACACGCGCGGCGCGCTCGATCAGGACTATCGCCTGTCGGTGCTCTGGCAGATCACCAAGCCGGTCTGGCAATGGAGCATCAACATTCCTCCGCTGATCTGGTGGAACAACCTTGAGCGGGTGATGATGGCGGTCGAGGATTTGGGGTGTGAGGAGTTGTTGTAGCCGGCGCTGCTTCAACATTCTCGCTGTCGTCCCCGCGAACGCGGGGACCCATAACCACAGGAAGCAGTTGCGGCGCGAGCCGGCAACTCCGAGTCTTCGCCAAACCACTCCCTGTGGTTATGGGTCCCGGATCGGCGCTGCGCTTGTCCGGGACGACGGGGGAGTATGAGGCAACGCCGCGATAACGCGTCTACTCCATCACCGCATGTTCTGGCCCCGCGGCCTGCTTGCGCAGCGTGGCCTTGGTCGAGCCGATCAGCAGGGCGAGCGGGATGGTGAAGAGGATGAAGAACATCACCAGCTGGTAGTCGTGCGCGAAGGCGATGATTTGCGCCTGCACGCTGACCATCCTGTCGGCCATCGCGCGGCCGGCATCGGTCGACAGATTGATCATGCCGCGCACGTCGGGCATCTGCAGCGCGTGGTTGAACGGGTTGATGTGCTCGGAGAGGATCGCATAGGTTCGCCGCGTTCCCTGCGTCAGCTCGGCGATGACGACGGAAATGCCGACCGAGCTCGCGACGTTACGCATCAGCGTCAGCATCGCGGTGCCGTCGGTGCGCAAATTGTTCGGCAGCGTCAGGAACGCCACCGTCGAAAGCGGCACGAACACGAGGCCGAACCCGAAGCCCTGGATCACGCTGACGGTCACGATCTCCGGCACCTGGGTCAGGTCGGTCCAGCCCGTCATCTGGAACAGCGAGCCCGCGGTCAGCGTGAGGCCGGTGATGATCAGCGTGCGCGCCTCGAAATAGCGCATCATGCGGCCGACCAGCATCATGGCGAAGAAGGTGCCGAAGCCGCGGCTTGCCAGCAGCAGGCCGGCAGTGATGATGGGATAGCCGATCACGTTCTGCATGTAGGGCGAGGCCAGCGCCATGGTCGAGAACAGCACGAGGCCCATCACGACCATGAACATGCAGCCGGTGACGAAATTGCGATCCCGGAATAGCGCGAAGCGGATGAACGGCGTCGAGGTCGTGAAGGAGTGCGCGAGGAAGAAATAGAAGGCAACGGCCGAGACGATGAATTCCGCGATGATCTCGTTCGATTCGAGCCAGCCCAGTTGCTCGCCGCGGTCGAGCGCGAGCTGGAGGGCGCCGATCGCGATCGCCAGCGCGGCAAAGCCGAGCCAGTCGAATCTGAGGGTGAGGTCCTTCTTGGTCTCGTCCATGAAGACGATGAGCCCGATCACGGTGATCGCGCCGAACGGCAGATTGACGAAGAACACCCAGTGCCAGGAATAGGTCTCGGTCAGCCAGGCGCCGAGCGAGGGGCCCATGATCGGGCCCATCATCACACCCATGCCCCAGATCGACATCGCCTTGGCGCGTTCCTGGAGCGTGTAATAGTCGAGCATCACCGACTGCGACAGCGGCACCAGCGCGGCGCCGAACACGCCTTGCAACAGGCGGAACAGCACCATCTGGTTGATGTCCTGCGCGAGGCCGCACAGCACGGAGGCCATGGTGAAGCCGGCCGAGCAGATGATGAAGATGCGCTTGCGGCCGAAGCGGTTGGCGATCCAGCCCACCGGCGCCGTCATGATCGCCGCGGCGACGATGTAGGAGGTCAGCACCCAGTTGATCTGGTCCTGCGAGGCCGACAGCGTGCCCTGCATGTAGGGCAGGGCGACGTTGGCGATGGTGGTGTCCAGCGCCTGCATGATGGTCGCGGTCATGGCGCAGATCGTCACCATGTTCCGGCGCAGGCCGGGGACCATCAGGCTGGCATTGGGGCCGGACATCGGATCAGTCCTTGTCGTGGTCTTTGTCTTGGCTTGCGGTCGCCGGCAGGCCGAACAGTCCGGCGAGCGAGCGCTTGTGGCCGGTGTCGATGGTGGCATAGACGCTCATGCCGGCCTTCAGCTTCCTCACATATTTGTCGGTCTCGTCGAAATAGATGCGGATCGGCACGCGCTGCACCACCTTGACGAAGTTGCCGGTGGCGTTCTGCGGCGGCAGGATCGCGAATTGCGCGCCGGTGCCGGGCGAGAGCGAGCCGATCTTGCCCTTGAAGACGTGGTTCGGGAACGCGTCGACCTCGAGGGTCACGGGCTGTCCCTCGGTGACATAGGTGAGGTCGCTCTCCTTCGGATTGGCGTCGACCCAGGGATGGGCGACGTCGATGATGGAGAACACCGCCGTGCCGGCGCTGACGTAGCGGCCGAGCTGGATCTGCTCGACCTGCGTCGCCACGCCACTCATCGACGCGCGCACAACGGCGTGGTCGAGATTGCGCTCGGCATTGTCGAGCTTGGCCTTGGCCTGCGCGTAGGGCGGGAATTTCTCCAGCGGCAGGTCGGTGTCGCCGAGCAATTGCGTCTTGGCGGTCGAGATCTGTTGCTTGACATATTGCGCGATCGAGCCCGACGTGACCAGTGCGTTCGCGGCGTTGTCGAGGTCGAGCTGCGAGCCGTAACTGTTCTTCACCAGCGCCTGCTTGCGTTCGACATCGCGCTGCTTGAGGTCGACGCCCTGCTGGGCGAGGTTGAGCATGTCGCCGTAGATCTTGATGTTGGCGCGGAGGTTGTCGTAGGTGCTCTGCGCCTGCATCAGCTGCGCCTTGGCCTCGTCCACCGCGAGGCGGAACGGCACGGGGTCGATCTCGAACAGCACGTCGCCTTGGTGGACGAGCTGGCCTTCTTTGACCACGACCTTCTCGATCTTGCCGGAGATGTCGGGCGTCACCAGCACCTTCTGCGCGCCGACATAGGCATCGTCGGTGCCGACATAGCGGCCGCCATTGAGATAGAAGGTGAGGCCGCCGACGGCGACCACGATCGGCAGCACGACCATCAGCAGGAAGCGGCGATAGCGCCGCAGGCCCGCCACGAACCGGCGGCGCGGATCGGTGCCGGCCTTCTTGGTCGGCTTGCCGCTGTCGATCTTCTGCTCGGGCTGGAACTTGAGGACTTGATCAGCCATAGCGCTGCTCCTTACGCGCTTGTTCCGCTCCGCTATTCTGGATCGCGTTACGCACGTTTTCCTTGATTGTTTCGAGTTGGGTGAGGAGGCGGTGGGCGTCCGCCGGGTTGATGCCGTCCAGCGCATTGGCCGTGAGCTCGGACTTCAGCCCGCTCATCCGGCCGAGCAATTGCCGCCCGGCTTTCTTCAGATAGAGCCGCTTGACGCGGCGGTCCGAGGCATCGCTGCGGCGCTCGATCCAGTCGTTGTCGCACAGCTTGTCGATCAGCCGGGTCAGCGTGATCGGCTGCATCTCCAGCAACTCGGCGAGTTCCGACTGTTTCATGCCCTCGCTGCGCTCGACCTTGGCCAGCACGGCCCATTGCGCGCGGGTGATGCCGAAGCGCGAGGCCTCCTTGTCGGCGTAGACACGCAAGAGGCGGTAGAGCTCGCCGAGCGTGAACAGGAAGTTCTGGTCGACAGACCCGCGGGTCATAAGCTTGGTCTCCAATAAGCTTGGCATATAATAAGCAAGCTTATGATTATTTCATGGCGGATTGCCGGGATGCTGTCCCGCGGGGGGAGCATGGCTGGCAGCCGCGTTCGGTGTCGCGCTTTGGGTTCCCTCACCGAAATGCTAGAACGCTGCCGGCATGACCCTCGCAAAGCCGGCCTTTCCTGCGCCCGACCACGATCACGGCCGCTGCACTGCGGACGCGCTGGCGCATGCCGAGGCGGTCTGCGAGCAGCGCGCGCAGAAATTCACGCCGATCCGCCGTCAGGTGCTGGGCGCCTTGCTCTCCAGCCATCGCCCGCTCGGCGCCTATGAGGTGATCGACGAACTCGCCAAGTCGATGGCGCGGCCGGCGCCGATCACGGTCTACCGTGCGCTCGATTTCCTGATGGCCAACGGCCTCGTGCACCGCATCGAAAGCCGCAATGCCTATCTCGCCTGCGCCGCCCACGACCACGATTCGACCTCTGCGGTGGCGTTCCTGATCTGCGAGCGCTGCGGCCTCGTCGGCGAGATACCCTCGGCATCCTTCGCCGGGAATCTCAACGCCGCGGCGCGCAGCTCAGGTTTCGCCCCCAAATTGTCCGTGGTGGAGATCACGGGCGTCTGCACCCATTGTCAGAAAGCTGCATAAAGCAACAACGGCGCAAAGCCGGATCACAGGAAACATGCCCACACCTCAAGCCATCCCGTCCGCCGGTCGTCCCCTCAGTGCCGGCGCCATCGCCCTGATGCTCATGCTGTGCCTGACCTGGGGTTTCAACCAGATCGCGGTGAAGCTGGTGCTGCCGGATATCCCGCCGATGCTCCAGGCGATGATCCGCTCGATGGGCGCGCTGCCGGTGCTGTTCATCATCGGCACCTTGCGCGGCGTGAAATTCTTCGAACGGGACGGCACCTGGAAGCCCGGCCTGATCGCAGGACTGATGTTCGGCATCGAGTTCGTGCTGATCTTCCAGGGCCTGCGCCTCACCTCCGCCTCCCGCGCGGTGGTGTTCCTCTACACCGCGCCGTTCTTCGTGGCGCTCGGCTCGTATCAGGTGCTCGGCGAGCGGCTCGGCGCCTCGCAATGGCTCGGCCTTGCCATCAGCTTTGCCGGTGTCGCGCTCGCGATCGGCGTGCCGCAGCCCAATGTCGACGCGCATGTCCTGCTCGGCGATCTCCTGATCGTCGGCGGCGCCGCGCTATGGGCCGCGACCACGCTGGTGGCCAAGGGCACCCGGCTGCGCTTCGCAGCTCCCGAGAAGGCGCTCGGCTATCAGGTCGCAACCTCGATCCCGATCCTCGGGCTGGCGGCGTATCTGTTCGGGGAGACCATCACTCATACGCCGTCGCCGCTGTCGCTCGGCCTGATGGCCTTCCAGGCGATCTGGGTGGTCGGAACCACGTTCACGCTTTGGTTCGCACTGGTGAAGGCCTATTCAGCCAGCAAATTGTCGGCTTTTACCTTCATCACCCCTTTGTTTGGCGTGGTGGGTAGCTATTTCATCATGCACGACACTCTGAGCCTTGCTTTCGGGGCGGCCGCCGTCCTTGTAATTGCTGGGCTTTTTCTGGTTAACCGTCCGAGCCGAGAGGCTGCGGCGCCGCGCGATGCATTGCTGAATGCCACCAAAACCTGATATTTGGACCCCATGAACAAGCTCGAAAACTCCATCGATTCCGACCTCGCGGGCCCGGCGCCCCGGCACCAGACCACCCAGGTGAAGGTCGGCGACGTCACTGTGGGCGGCGGTGCACCGATCGTCGTGCAGTCGATGACCAACACCGACACCGCCGACATCGACGGCACCATCGCCCAGGTCGCAGCGCTGGCGCGCGCCGGCTCCGAAATGGTCCGCATCACCGTGGACCGTGAGGAGGCCGCAGCCGCCGTTCCGCACATTCGCGACGGCCTCGCCAAGCGCGGCATCACCACGCCGCTGATCGGTGACTTCCACTATATCGGCCACAAGCTGCTCGCCGAGCATCCGGCCTGCGCCGAGGCGCTCGCCAAATATCGCATCAATCCCGGCAATGTCGGCTTCAAGGACAAGCGCGACACCCAGTTCGCGGACATCATCGAGATCGCCAACAAGAACAACAAGCCGGTGCGCATCGGCGCCAATTGGGGCTCGCTCGACCAGGAGCTCCTGACCAAGCTGATGGACGAGAACGCCGCGTCGCCGTCACCGCGCGACGTGCGTGCGGTGACGCGTGAAGCGATGGTGCAGTCGGCGCTGCTCTCGGCCGCGCGGGCCCAGGAACTCGGCATGCCGAAGGACCGCATCATCCTCTCGGCCAAGGTTTCGGCCGTGCAGGATCTGATCGCGGTTTACCAGGACCTCGCGTCGCGCTCGGATTACGCCATTCATCTCGGCCTGACCGAGGCCGGCATGGGCTCGAAGGGCATCGTCGCTTCGTCGGCCGCGCTCGGCATCCTCTTGCAGCAGGGCATCGGCGACACCATCCGCATCTCTCTGACGCCGGAGCCCGGCGGCGACCGCACCCGCGAGGTGCAGGTCGGCCAGGAGCTCCTGCAGACCATGGGCTTCCGCACCTTCGTGCCGCTGGTCGCGGCGTGCCCCGGCTGCGGCCGCACCACCTCGACCACGTTCCAGGAGCTGGCGCGCTCGATCCAGGATTTCATCCGCGACGAGATGCCGACCTGGAAAACGAAATATCCTGGTGTCGAGGAGCTCAACGTCGCGGTGATGGGCTGCATCGTCAACGGCCCCGGCGAGTCCAAGCACGCCAATATCGGCATCTCGCTGCCCGGTACCGGCGAAGCGCCGGCCGCGCCCGTGTTCGTCGACGGCAAGAAGTTCCGCACGCTGCGCGGCCCCGGCATCGCCGCAGACTTCAAGGCGCTGGTGATCGACTACATCGACCAGCGCTATGGCCAGGGAGCCAAGGTGCCCGTGACCGCGGCGGAGTGATTTCACTCCGCTAGCGCCTTACACTCCGCGGTCGTCCCTGCGAAAGCAGGGACCCATAACCACAAGGCGTTGTGGTTGCGGCAGGCTGCCACTCCGAGTCTTCGCCAAACCTGATCCTGTGGTTATGGGTCCCGGGCTCGCGCTACGCGCGCCCCGGGACGACAGCTGTGGTTGCAGCGGAGATTGCGTATCTGTCTCCGCACGCTACGATGGCCCCCAATCAACAATGATCGGGAGACACGCCATGAGCTCACTCGCCGGCAAGCAAGGTCCGCGCTATCGCCATACCGCGGACGACGGCGCTCCTTACGAGACCATCGCGGTCGAGAAGCTCACGCCCATCATCGGCGCGGAAATCTCCGGCGTCGATATCGGCCAGCTCGTCGAGGGCGACGCGCGCTCCAACCGGCAGATGGACGAGATCCATCGTGCGCTCGCCGAAAACCTCGTGATCTTCTTTCGCGACCAGCAAATCACGCCAAAGCAGCATCTCGCCTTCGGCCGCAAGTTCGGCGAACTGCATTTCCATCCCGCAGCTCCCCACGAGGACGAAGACCCGGCGCTGATGAAGATCTATGCCGACAAGAACTCGCCGCGCGCTAATGGCGAGGGCTGGCATTCGGACGTGTCCTGCGATCTCGAGCCGCCGATGGGCTCGATCCTCTACATCAAGCAGTGTCCGCCGCGCGGTGGCGACACGCTGTTCGCCAACATGTACGCCGCCTATGAGGCGCTGTCGGATCGCATGAAGGCTTATCTCGACGGCCTGACCGCGCTGCATGACGGCGAGCCGATCTATCGCGGGCTCTACGCGAACTATGGCGTCGCCGACCGTCCGTCATATCCGAACGCGGAGCACCCCGTGGTGCGCACGCATCCGGTCACGGGCAGAAAGGCACTCTACGTCAACCGCGGCTTCACCCGCCACATCAACGGCATCCCGCGCGACGAGAGCGACGCCATGCTCGCCTATCTCTACCAGCACGCCGAGAACCCGCTGTTCCAGTGCCGCTTCCGCTGGACCGAGAACGCCATCGCGTTCTGGGACAACCGCTGCACCCAGCACCGCGCCATGTGGGACTACTGGCCGCATACGCGCTCGGGCACGCGGGTGACGGTGAAGGGGGAAAGGCCGGTGTGAAGGGGCTGCGATGTGGGCAGCCCAGCATGAACAAAGAAAGCACCGGGCAACGCCGAGGCTTTTGAAGTCCTTTGGTCCGCAGGCCGTCAGTACTTCGCGACGATCGCACCGCCACTAAAGCGATAGTTGACACCCAGGCGTACCACGTCTTCACGGAAATTATTCGAGATCGACCAGGCCGCACCTGCGCCTGCTCCGGCAGCGGGAGCAGGAGGCGTCGGAGTGATTCCGGACGAGCTTCCGAAATCCATGTGCAAATATTCGACTTTGGCGGACCAATTGTTGTTGAACGCGTACTCCCAGCCGGCGCCCACGACCCACCCGAGCTTGGTGTCAGACGCGCTAGCTTGATACCGGAAGCCTACGAATCCCGGAAAATCGAGTGCCTTGAGCCAATTGAATTCGGCAAAGGCCGCGCCGCCGGTCACGTACAACAAACTGCGCTCGGCGACCACGACGCCGGCCCGCGCTCGCGCCGTTGCAAACCAATTGGAATGGAAACGCTCTTCCCAGGTGTAGGGAGAGATGGGCGCCGCGTTTGCAAAGGGGCCTCGAATTTGTTGTGCGCCAAGATCGCTGTAGTTGATATCGCCTTCGGCGCCGATGACGAAGATGCCCTTTTGGTAGTTACAACCAATTCCGAGACCTGCGGTGACGCCATCCGGCGTAACTTTTGCGGCGGATGCCGACGTCAATATCGCGGCGGTGCCAACCGGCGTCAGGCCCGCAAAGATGGCGTTGGGGGTGCCATCCGACCTGACCTCGGCGCGCGAGTAGCCTGCGTTGCCGCCGACATAGCAGCCGCTCCAGGAGAAAACCGGGACTGGTGCGGGGCGAGCCTTCACCGCCATGTCGGCCGCGGAAACGACGCCGGGCATCAACACGGAAACAGAAATAGCCGCGATCCTCAGCGCGCTCTTCACCATCTCTTTGGCCCCCAGCCAAATCAGATTTCAATATGCCGACAAGTTACGGCGTCCGCCGCGCCCAAGTCCGTCACCCATCTGCAACACCGGGGAAATTTCCCGAAAGCGTGGTCGCCATGACGAAAAAGGAGGGGCCAGCGCGCCGCAAGTCTACGCGTTGACGCCCCGCGTCGCCTGCGCCAATCTTCCCGAAAGGGAGTCGGGAGGATCAGCCATGCTCCGCGCCGAGGACAACAAATTCCTGATCGAGTCCGGCCTCGGAGCGCGAATGGGCGGGCTGTTGCAGCGTTTCTGGGCAGCGGAGTAGGGTTTGTCGCACGCGCGGAGCATCGTCGCCGGGCTCGTCGCGTCCATCCTGCTATCGTCGCTTGCGCCTGTTGGCAGTGGCCAAGCCGCCGCCACGCGAAAGACAACGAAACTCAAGTCACAGTCGACACAGCCGCCGTTCAAATGTGAGAAGCCAAAATTCCGCATCGTCGTCGATGTCGGGCATACCCCGGACGCCTACGGCGCGCTCAGTGCGCGCAATGATCCGGAGTTCGGCTTCAACTTCGTTCTCGCAAAGCTGATCACGGCCAAACTCAAGTCCGAAGGTTTTGCCGCCACCCGCCTGCTCGTCACGGACGGCAAGGCGCGGCCGAGCCTGTTCAAGCGCGTCAGTGCCGCCAATGACAGCCGGACCGATCTCTTCCTGTCGATCCATCACGATTCGGTGCCGGATAAGCTGCTCGAGACCTGGGAATTCGACGGCGCGAAGAGCTATTTCAGCGACCGCTTCTCGGGGCACTCGCTGTTCGTGTCGCAGCAGAATCCGCACTTCGCCACCAGCCTGATGCTGGCGCGGATGATCGGCAGGCAGCTCAAGCAGCAGGGCCTTCACTACGCCAGCCAGTACACGCTGCCGGTGATGGGCCGCTACCGCCGCCAGCTGCTCGACAAGGAGGTCGGCGTCTACCGCTATGACGGGCTCATCGTGCTGTCGCGGACACGGAGTGCTGCCGTGCTGCTCGAGGCCGGCTCGATCATCAATCGCGACGAGGAGATGGAGCTGAACTCGTCCGAGCGGCAGGAGATGATTGCGGAGGCCGTCGCGGCGGGGGTCGGGGAGTTCTGCGAGAGGCGGTAGCTGCTGCGCTCGCAATGACGGGCTGCTACAGCGGCACCCCCCGATACTCCCGGTTCGCCAGGCTCGCCTCCTCCAGGTCCAGATCGCGCTCGATCCGCCGTCTTGTCTCGTCGGTGATCTGGCCGTCGCGGAGGAGTTCGTGGATGAATTTGCGTTCGGCGGCGATCAGCTCGCGGGTCAGCGCGGTGCCGGCGGCGGAGACGTCGTGGTGCGCGGGATCGAGTGAGTCCGGAAGCTGGTTGACGCGGATCTCGTGGCGCGCGCGCAGGAGCCGCATCACCTCGTCGGAGACTTCCTTCTCCGCGGTGAGCTCGTCCAGCGATTTCAGCGCGGCGTCGAGCGCCTGGCGACGCGCCGCGATCTCGGCCTCGTGCTCGGCGACGTGCTCGTTGCGGCCAGCTTCGGCGACGCCGAGCCAGCGCACCACGGGCGGCAGCGTCAGGCCGACGCCGATCAGGGTGACGAAGATGACGCCGAAGGCGACGAACAGGATCAGGTCGCGATACGGGAAGGCATCGCCCTCGGGCAGCGTGAACGGCAGCGCCAGCGCGGCCGCGAGCGACACCGCGCCGCGCACGCCGGTGAAGGCGAGCACGAACGGCCATTGCCAAGGCGGCGAGGGATCGCGCTCGCGCAGCGACTTCGAGAGGATTCGCGGCAGATAGGTCGCCGGATAGAGCCAGGTGAAGCGCGCGATCACGATGATCATCAGCACCAGGGCAGTTGCGATCAGAATGTCGTCGAGCGGGAACGTCTTCGATTTCTCGTAGAGCGCGCGCATCTGGAAGCCGGTGAGCAGGAACAGCAGGCCCTCGATCAGGTAGATGATGAGGTCCCAGAAGAAGATGCCCTGCAGGCGCGTCGCCGACGAGATCAGCAGCGGGCCGTTCCAGCTGACATAGAGGCCGCAGGCGACCGTGGCGATCACGCCGGAGCCGCCGACATGCTCGGGCAGCCAGTAGGAGACGTAGGGCGTGATCAGCGACAGCGTCAGCTCGACCTGCGGATCCCCGGACCATTTGCGGAAACGCAGGGAGAGCCAGCCGACGCCGATGCCGAACGCGATCTCGCCGGCGACGATGAGGGCGAATTCACCGGCCGCCAGCGGCAGCGAGAAGTGACCGACCATGATGGCGGCGAGCGCGAAGCGGTAGAGGATCAGCGCGGTGGCATCGTTGGCGAGCCCTTCGCCTTCGAGGATGACCACGAGCCGGCGCGGCAGGTTCAGCCGGCGCGCGATCGCGAGCGGCGCCACCACGTCGGGCGGCGCGACGATCGCCCCGAGCAGGAAGCCGATGGTCCAGGGCAGGCCGATCAGATAGTGCGTGGCGGCGGCTACCATGGCCGCGGTGAAGATCACCGCGCCGACCGCGAGCAGCACGATTGGCCGCAGATTGTTCTTGAACTCGCGCCAGCTCATCGCAACGCTCGCCGAGTAGATCAGCGGCGGCAGCACCATCAGCAGCACCAGTTCCGGCGGCAGTTCCACCGGCGGCATGCCGGGTATGAAAGCGAGGCCGACGCCGGAGAGCATCAGCAAAATGGCGGGCGCGATGTTGAAGCGGCGGGCGACCAGCGCGGTGCCCGCCAGCACCGCGAGCAGGATGAGAAAGGTCTGGAACTTCGCTGCGATCATGGCCTGTCTTGGCCCGGAAGCAATCGCAAGGTCAACGCCTCACCCCAGCCGTTCGGCCACCATACGTCCGATGCGTGCAAACGCGGCTTCGATTTGGGCGGCGTTCGGCGTGCCGCCCTGGGTATAGGCCGTGATCAGGATCGGTGCATCAGGCTTGTTGTCAGGCTTGGGCCAGACGACCGCGATATCGCCGGATGCGTCCCTGCCGTTGTTGCCGGTCTTGTCGCCGATCTTCCAGCCCGCGGGCAGGCCGCCGCGCAGCCGGTTCGCGCCGGTCTTGCAGTTCACCATCCACTCGGTGAGCTGCGCGCGTGAGGCCGGCGACAGCGCCTCGCCCACTATCAGCCGCTTCAGATTGCCGGCCATCGCCGCCGGCGTCGTGGTGTCCCGGGGATCGCCGGGCGGCGAGCGATTGAGCTCGGGCTCATTGTGGTCGAGCCGCGAAGTGGCATCGCCGAGTGATCGCCAGAACGCGGTGAGTGCGGCTGGCCCGCCGACCCGCGCCAGCAGCAGATTGGCGCAGGTGTTGTCACTGAGTTCGACGATCGCCTTGCACATGTCAGTGACCGACATCTTGCCGGCGGCGAGATTTTGCTTGGCGACCGGCGCGTAGTCGAGCAGGTCGGCCTGGCCGTAAGGGATCATCGCCGCAAGCTGCTCGTCGCCACGATCGACACGCGCCAGCACGCAGGCCGCCAGCGAGGCCTTGAACGTCGAGCACATCACGAATCTCTCGTCGGCGCGCCAGGCGAGCCTGGCGCCGGTCGCGAGGTTCTCGGCGTAAAGCCCGATCCGCCCGCCGCTCTCGCGCTCGTAGGATTCGAGCTCAGACGGCGCCTCCGCGGCGAACGCAGGAGAGGCGGCGATCCAGCACAGCGAGGCGAGCAGGGAGCGGCGGTCGAGAGGCATGGGGGACTTTCAAATGGAAGTGCGAGCGGGGGTTATGCGAACGAACTCCGCATTCATCCATCGAAAAGACGAATGTGTGGCGCGAGGGCGTTTTCTTAGCCTCACCCCGCTTGCGGGGCGAGGGGCACTCTCCGCGAGCGCAACTGTCACTGCGTTCGCGGAAGCAGCCCCTCACCCCAACCCTCTCCCCGTAAGAACGGGGAAAGGGGGCGCATCTAACCTCACTCTCTCAAATCATACCGATACGATTTCGACACGATCTGCCAGCCGTCGGCGAGCTTCATCGCCACCAGATAGTCCGTGAAGTAGCGCGGCGGCAGCTGGCAGCGGACCTTGATGAAGGCGGTTTTGTCGTCGGAGCGGTCGATGGTGACGATGAAATCCTCACGCGGCTTGCCTTCGGCCTTGCCGGAAGGGCGCTTGCGCACGCGGTCGAGCCAGTCCGGCACGGTCAGCACCTGCAATTCGCCCTTCTCGACCCAGCGCAAATCGGCGGAGGGATGGAAGATGGCGCCGAGCTTTTCGGCGTCACCCTCATAGAGCCCGTCGAAATAGGATTGCACGACGGCTTCGACGCTCGCACGGTTCTGGCTCATGGGTCATCCTTTTGCATGATGTCTTGCGAGGAACTTAGTCGTACACATCAGAATGCGCTATGGGTGTGTCAGCCATTTGCGCGAAGACATTGTCATGACCGGATCAGAAAATTCGAACGCTCGTATCCTCACCGGCGAATGCTATTGCCGCAGCGTGCGCTTCGAGGTGGCGGATGCGTTCTCCTATGCGATGAACTGCCACTGCTCGAATTGCCGCCGCACCACCGGTTCGGCCTTCAAGCCGTTCGCCGGGATCGAGCAGCACAAGCTCCGCCTTGTCCAAGGCGCGGACCAGCGCCTGATCTACGGCGATGACTTGACCCATGACGCCCACTGCGCGTGCTGCGGCTCGCTGCTTTATTCCCGGGTGCGCGAGGGGAAATGGGTTCATGTCGCCATGGGAACCCTGGTCGATGCTCCCTCGATCAGGCCGACCGCCCACATCTTCGTGGGGTCGAAGGCGCCCTGGCACGAGATTACGGACAATCTGCCGCAGTATCGGGGGCACGTCGGGGATACCTAGGGGAACCGGGCCAGCGGGCCTTTGTCGGCGAACCCCGACCGCGCTGGCGCGACAAACATAAAGGGTCTTTCGGCCCACTGCCGGCGCCGCCTTCGTGACCTCGATCACAAGCGGCCGCAGCGGGTCCTGCTAAAGCGGTCCCAAAGGGGCTCGAACTGCCTCTGAACTTCGGAAGTCGTGTCATGCGCAATCTGCTCAGACTTTGCCCGCTTCTGCTCGCCGCCGCGCTACTGTTCGGCGCCGGGCCCGCTTTTGCCGGAAAGCGCGTCGCGCTGGTGCTCGCCAACTCGGCCTATCAGCACGCGCCCTCGCTGGCGAACCCCGTCAGTGACGGTTCGGTGATGGCGAAGACGCTGAAGGAAGCCGGATTCGACGTTGTCGAGTCCAGGCACGATCTCTCGGCGCTCGACACGCGCCGCGTGCTGCGCGACTTTGCGGATGCGACCCGCGATGCCGACATCGCCGTGGTCTATTATGCCGGCCACGGCATCGAGGTCGAAGGCTCGAATTATCTGATCCCTGTCGACGCCAAGCTCGAGCGCGACACCGACGTGTACGACGAGGCGCTGTCGCTCGACCGTGTCCTGGTCGCGGTCGAGCCCGCCAAGCAGCTGCGCCTGGTGATCCTGGATGCCTGCCGCGACAATCCGTTCGGCAAGACCATGAAGCGCACGATCGCGACGCGCGGCATCGGCCGTGGCCTCGCCCAGGTCGAGCCGACCAGCCCCAACACGCTGATCGCCTATTCGGCCAAGGCCGGTTTCACCGCGCAGGACGGCGATGGCGCCAACAGCCCGTTCACGGTGGCGCTGTCGAAGCATCTGACGACGCCGGGCCTCGACGTCCGCCGCGCCTTCGGCTTCGTGCGCGACGACGTGCTCAAATCGACCGGCAACAAGCAGGAGCCGTTCGTGTACGGCTCGCTCGGCGGCGAGGACGTGCCGCTGGTGCCGGTCAAGGCGGTGGCCGCGGCGCCCACGGCGCCCGTGGCGAATCCGCAAGCCGATATCCGCCGCGACTATGAGCTCTCGCTCCAGGTCGGCAACAGGGCGGCATGGGAAGCGTTTCTCGCCCAGCATCCCGATGGCTTCTATGCGAACCTTGCCAAGCTGCAGCTCGAGAAAATCGGCGCCGAGCAGGCGCATGCCGCGGCGACCGAGAAGGCGAAGCAGGCCGAGGCCGAGCGCGATCGTCTCGCCGCGCTTGGCGCGCAGAAGGAGGCGCAGGCCAAGGCCGCGGCTGACGCCAAGGCCGCCGAGCAGGCGCAGTTCGCTGCGCAGAAGGCCAAGGAGCAGGCACAGCAACAGGCGGCTGCCGCCGAGCAGCAGCGCGTCAATCTCGCCGTCGCGGCACCTAACACTGCGCCGGCCAGCACGGCGAGCCCGACCGGCACCAATGTCGCCTCGCTGACGCCGGCGGCGACGCCAGCCGATCTCACCCGCTCGGTGCAGACCGAACTCGGCCGCGTCGGCTGCTTCTCCGGACAGGCCGATGGCAACTGGAATACGTCCTCGCAGCGGTCGCTGTCGCAGTTCAACCGTTACGCCGGCACCAAGCTCGACGTGAAGGTGGCGAGCACCGATGCGCTCGGTACCGTCAAGGCCAAGCAGTCGCGCGTCTGCCCGCTGGTTTGCGAGCACGGCTTCAAGGCCGACGGCGACAAATGCACCAAGATCGTCTGCCGCGAGGGCTATGCGGTCAACGACGACAACGAATGCGAGAAGCAGCGTGCCGCCAAGCCGGCCAAGCCTGCAACGGCCAAGCGCGACGACGGCGATGAGCGTCCAGCCCGGCAGCGTCGCCAGGCCGGCGGTGCGGCAGGCGGCTACGGTGCAGCTGCCGGCATCGCTGCCGCCGCCGGCGCCGGCCGTCGCTCGGGTGGCGGGCAAGTCTTCTGCAACAGCGGCGGATGCCGTCCGGTCAACCGCGGCTGCCACCTCGAATATCGCGGCGGCGGCGGCCCCGGCAACGATGCCAATGCCGAGGTGTGCTACTGACACTGCTCTGGGTCGTCCCGGCGAACGTCGGGATGACAGATCAGTTCGAGATCGCGCTCGCCGCGATGTTCACCGTCAGCGCCAGCAAGGCCGTGTTGTAGATGAATGACACGATGCCATGCGCGGTGGCGGTGCGGCGGATGGTCTTGTCGGTGATGCCGACGTCGGAGACCTGCGCGGTCATGCCGATGACGAAGGAAAAATAGACGAAGTCCCAATAGTCGGCGTGGACGTCCTTGTCGCCGCTCGGAAACTGCAGACCGCCCGGCTTGGCGTTCCGATAGTAATCATGGGCGTAATGCAGCGCGAAGGTCGTGTGCACGGCGGCCCATGACAGCGCGATGGTGCTGATCGCGACGGTCAGCTCGGCGGCGCCGCGCTGCGGCGTGCCGAGTTCTGAGACGATTGCGGCAATGCTGGCGAAGGCGCCGATCGCCGTCACCAGCAGGATCACGAAGCGACCGTCGTCCTGCATCGCAGCCGCGCGGCGGATGTGCAGGTGATCGTTGCAGAGCATCATCGTGTAAACCAGCACGAGATAGACCGCGATCAGGGCATCCCAGCCGAACAACAGCCGCGTCACCAGCCGGTGCGAACCCGGCAATAGCAGGCAGACGAGAATGCCGACGCCAAGCGAGATGAAGGTCCGCGGCCGCGCATAGATCAGCCGCACCGGCCGCGACATCTGGCGGAAGTGAACGAGGACGGGATCTTCCTTGTCAGTGGCCATTTCGACTTCGACCGTCTCGATCAACTCGCCTTGTCGCCGCATCGCCGGTGCGCTTCCTCTCCCGCTTGCGAGGGAGGGGTGGGGAGAGGGTGTCTCCACAAGCGAGACCCCCCAAGAGGAGAGAGCCCTCGCCCGGATCGCTGTCGCGATCCGACCTCTCCCGCAAGCGGGAGAGGTGAAAACCCAACCTTAGCTCTTCCGTTCGGCCACAAACCGCGCGGCGGCCTGCAGCACGGCGGCGCGATCGCCGAAGATCGACACCGCGCTGTCGGCGCGCGCGAGCAGGTCGCGCACGCGCTGCTTGGCGCCTTCGATGCCGAGCTGGGTGACGAAGGTGGTCTTGCCGAGCGCGGCATCGGCACCGGCCGGCTTGCCGAGCGCAGCCGCATCGCCTTCGACGTCGAGCAGGTCGTCGGCGATCTGGAAGGCTTCGCCGAGCGCGCGGCCGTAATCGTCGAGCGCCTGATATTCCTTCTGCGAGGCCTGGCCGAGGATCGCGCCGGCGATGCAGCCGTAACGCAGCAGCGCGCCGGTCTTCATCTGCTGAATGCGGGCGACATCGATCGGCTCGTTGCCGCCAAAGCGGCCTTCGCCGGCGAGATCGAGGATCTGGCCGCCGACCATGCCGCCGATGCCGGCGCAGCGCGCCAGCGCGCGCGTTAGCAGCAGGCGCACATTGGCGTCGCGATGGATCTCGTCGCGGGTGATGATGTCGAAGGCGAGCGTCAGGAGCCCGTCGCCAGCGAGGATCGCGGTGGCGTCATCGGTCTTCTTGTGCAGGGTGGGGCGGCCGCGGCGCAGGTCCGAATTGTCCATCGCCGGCAGGTCGTCATGGATCAGCGAATAGCAATGGATGCATTCGAGCGCGGCGCCGGCGAGCAGCGCCGCTTCGCGGGGCACGCCGAACACGGCCGCGCTCTCGACCACCAGGAACGGCCGCAGGCGCTTGCCGCCGTTGAGGCTCGAATAGCGCATTGCGTCCATCAGTCGCTTGGGCCGGGCGATCTCATCGTGCAGGATGTCGTCCGACAGCAGGCGCCCGAGCAGGGCCTCGGTATCATCAGCGGTCTTGTCCAGACGTTTGGCGAAATCGGACGGGGACGTGCCGGTCATCAAGAAGGGCTCCAGAACTAAAATTCGGCCGGACAATCCTTTATGCGCCAGCCCCAGTCAATCGTTTGGAAGGCGTAAAAAGTGCTGGAAAAGGCCCGAATTATCACAGACTTAATGCCGGGCTCGTGGCCGCGTTTCGTTTTCCGCCGGAAAGGTCGATTTGCGCATCGTTAAAATCCTGCTGGCGCTGCTCGCGATCGTGGTTCTCATGCCCTATGTGATCACGCCGTTCTACCGCATTGGCCATCCGGTTTCGACGCTGATGGCCTGGCGCAGCTTGCGCGGCGCGCCGATGCAGCGGGAGTGGATCGATCTGGCTGATATGTCGCCCTATCTGCCGCGCGCAGTGGTGGCGGCCGAGGACGCCCATTTCTGCAAGCATCACGGCATCGATTGGGGCGCGCTGCGCGAGGCCATCGACGACGCCAGGGAGGACGGCACCGCTTTCCGGGGCGCCTCCACCATCACCCAGCAGGTGGCGAAGAACCTGTTCCTCTGGCAGGGCCGGGATTTCGTCCGCAAGGCGCTGGAATTCCCGCTGGCGCTGTGGATCGACCTCGTCCTGCCCAAGGCGCGGATCCTGGAAATTTACCTCAACATCGCCGAACTCGGCCCCCAGGGCCAGTTCGGGGTGGAGGCGGCCAGCGCCTATGCCTTCGGCAAATCGGCCGAGAACCTCTCCCCTCGGGAGGCCGCGCTTCTGGCCTCGATCCTGCCGAACCCGGTCAAACGCAGCGCCCGGACCCCCGGCCCGGGTGTCCGGCGGCTGGCGGCGACCTATATGGCGAGGGGGCAGGCGACCTCGCTTGTGACCTGCTGGCGGGAAAATCGCTGATTTCGGGCCCATTTGGGGCATATTTTCCGGCCCAAGAGCCTAGCTTTACGGCCAGCCTTCCTCTATAAGCGCGGCCTTGATCGGCATTCAGCTCGCCTCGTATTGCGGGTGCTGAGCCGTCCCCTCGCGGACGATGCCCTGATGACACCAATCCCTAGAGGATATTGAAATGGCCGTTCCGAGAAGAAAAACCTCGCCGTCGCGCCGTGGCATGCGCCGCTCGGCAGACGCCATCAAGAAGCCGACCTATGTGGAAGACAAGGACTCCGGCGAGCTCCGTCGTCCGCACCATCTCGACCTCAAGACCGGCATGTACAAGGGCCGTCAGGTCCTGAAGAAGAAAGAGTCCTGAGTTTCAGGACCTTTCTTGGGGCAGGACGATTTGACCTGCCTGATTTCGGCCAACCCATGAGATATGACAGTGACGGCGGCGGAGCCAATGCTTCGCCGCCGCATTGTCCTGTCTGGATATCTTGATCGAGAAGGCATTTCGCCGATGGTCGGTTTCCCGCTGCTCCTGATTCCGCTCGCGGTCTACAACATCATCGCCTTCCTGATGCCGAGCGTGTCCTTCACGGACGTGCTGTTCAAGGTGCCGATGATCACGGGCGAGACCTGGCCGGTGACGCTGGCCGATCTCCTGCTCGCGCTCGGCGTGGTGCTGCTGCTGCTCGAGGTGGTCAAAGGCGCGCGGCCCGGCTCGAAATTCGTGATGGATCATCTGCTGTCGCTGATCGTGTTCGGCGCGGCCGCGGCCGAATTCGTGATGTGGCCCAAGTTCGGCAACTCCACTTTTTTCCTGCTGGTGCTGCTCGCGATGGCCGATTTCTTCGGCGGCATCGCCCAGCGCACGCGCCGCCGCGTCGCCTATGTCGCCGAGACGGTGCCGGCGCCGCGTAAGGCCAAGCGTCAGGCTGAAGCGCCGGCGGACGAACCCCCGTCCGAGCCCAAATTGTCCGAGCCCAAGTTCGAGCCGGCGCCCGCGCCACAAGCCGCGCCTGTCGTGCCGCCCCCGCCCTCGGCGCAGTCGGTCGCCGAGTCCGTGCTGATGGATCATCCCGCGCCGAAGCCGGTGACCCCGCCCTCGCCGGAAATCCCCTCGCCGCATCTGCAGCCGGGCAACGGCACGCCGTCGTCCCCCGACGCGCCGCGCTGATTTCTCTGGATTTGCTCGCATCGCACCGCGGCGACAGTGTGCTCCCTCGCCCCGTTCTTACGGGGAGAGGGTTGGGGTGAGGGGCCTCTCTCCAAGGATGAGATAGCCGTGGGACCTGTACCCCCTCACCCGGATCGCAAGAGCGATCCGACCTCTCCCCGCAAGCGGGGAGAGGTAAGAAGCGCCGTCTCACTTCAAATGAATCTCAAGCCACCTGCCGCGTGCGTGCGGCGACGCTTCCGAGCGGGTGCTTGCTGCCGTAAGCCATCCGCGCGTCTTCAGAGGAGCCGCGGCGCAGCCGTGTGGTCTGGGGCAGGTGCTCGGCATTGGCGATCAGCTGAGTGACGAAGCTCGGATCGGGGCGCGGCAGCGGCGCCTTGTGGACCCACGCAAGCGTGGGCACAACCGTCACCAGGGCCGTGCCCGTGCCGGCTTCCACCACGTTCGATCGATCAGTACCCAACATCGCAATCACCGTTGATCCGGCGAAGATGTCGCGTTTCGGGACGCTGGCGCCGGGTGCGAGTCAGTACTCGCAAGGCCTATGCCGCGCGGGCCGATTTGGTTCCGCCGCGCGCAGAAACGTGGTTTCCAAATTGTTTATCAACTTTGCCTAGGGTCGGGGGCGAATCTGGCTCTATCCTGTGCTGGCTCCGGACTCCCCTGTTGTCCCGAAATGAGGCGATTTTGATCCCCGCATTGCCGCAAGCCTCCGACATCCTGGCCGCGCTTGGCCAAGCCGTGTTCGCCTGGGACATCGCCAGTGACGCCATTGCCTGGGGCGACCAAGTCGGCGCGGTCTTCCCCGGTATCCCCACTGAGCGGCTCGCCACCGGCGCTGAATTCGCCAAGTTGATCGAGCCTTCGCAGTCGCTGCGGACCGCCTCGCTGACCCAGACCTCCGCGGTGCATGGCGCCGACGGCACGCCCTACCGGGTCGAGTATGGTGTGCGCATGAGCGCCGCCGATCCCGTGGTCTGGATCGAGGAGACCGGCCGCTGGTTCGCCGGCCCCGATGGCCGCCCCACGCGCGCGATCGGCTCCGTCCGCATCAACAATGAGCGTCACGCCCGCGACGAGGAGCTGACGAGGCTCGCTCGGCTCGATCCGCTGACCGGCGAGTTGAACCGCTCGCATCTGATCGCGGCGCTGGCCGAGTCGATCGAGGAGACGACCCGCTTCCGCTCGACCGCCGCCTTCATGCTGGTGGGCATCGATCATCTCGCCCGCGTCAACGACGCCTTCGGCTTCGACGTCGCCGACGCCGTGATCCTCGATGTCGCCAAGCGCATCCGCGCGCGGCTGCGCGGCGGCGATGTGCTCGGGCGCTTCTCCGGCAACAAGTTCGGCCTGATCCTGAAGAACTGCACCGTCGACGACATGAACGTCGCCGCCGAGCGTTTCCTTGCCGGCATTCGCGACGAGGTGGTGCCGACCAAATCCGGTCCGGTCTCGATCACGGCCTCGATCGGCGCGGTCAGCCTGCCGCGTTATGCCCGCAACACCGACGAGGCGGTCAACCGCGCCCATGAGACGCTGGATGCCGCCAAGCGCCGCCGCGCCGGCTCATTCGCGGCGTGGCGTCCGGATGCCGCGCGCGACGCGCAGCGCCGCGTCAACATCCGCGTCACCGACGAGATCGTGACCGCGCTGAACGAGCGTCGGATCAGGCTCGCCTATGAGCCGGTGGTTGCGGCGACCTCGCGCGAGCGCGCGTTCCACGAATGCCTGGTGCGGATGGATCAGGGCGACGGCCAGGTGCTGCTCGCGCCTGATATCGTGCCGGTGGCGGAACGGCTCGGCCTGATCCGCCTGGTCGATCACCGCGTGCTCGAGCTCGTGGTCGCCGAGCTCGCGGCTGCGCCGGATATTCGGCTCAGCCTCAACATCTCGCCCGATACCACGATGGATCCGGACTGGTGGGCCGGAATCGAATCGTTGATGCGTGCCCATCCCGGCGTCGCCGAGCGGCTGATCGTCGAGATCACCGAGACGGTCGCGATCCAGGACATCGACGACGTCCGCGCTTTCGTCGGCCGGCTCAAGCATTTCGGCAGCCGAATCGCCATCGACGATTTCGGCGCCGGCTACACCTCGTTCCGCAACCTGCGCAAGCTCGGCGTCGATATCGTGAAAATCGACGGCGCCTTCGTGCAGAACATCACCCATTCCGCCGACGACCGCGCCTTCGTGCAGACCCTGATCGACCTCGCCCGCCGTCTCGACATCAAGACCGTCGCCGAATGGGTGCAGGACGAGGAAGCCGCCAACATGCTGGGCGATTGGGGCTGCGACTACATCCAGGGCCGCCTGATCGGCCTCGCCTCAGCCGACCGCCCATGGGGTGCACCGCCGGACAGCGCGCTGCCTGCGGCAAGCTGAGATGCCGTAGTTGAGATGCCGTAGGGTAGGCAAAGCGACTTGTCCGCCGTAGCTCGAAGAGCGAAGGCGGAAGCGTGCCCACGACTTCTGTTGCATTCGTGGCGAGATGGTGGGCACGGCGCAAGCGCGCCTTTGCCCACCCTACGATTGCGCCTTTGGGCCGCTCTCGCCTACGTCGTTGCGAGCGTAGCAATGACGACGTGGCAGGCTACGCCACGCAAATCCCCGCTACCGCGACCTTCTGGAACAGATGCGGGCTGGCCACGGCCGACGCCGGGTAGTCCGCGATCTTGGCGCGGAATTCCGGGTGGGTGAACGCCGCGCGGAAATGCGCGTTGGATTCCCACACTGCGTAATTGAGATAGGTCGGATTGTCGCCGACGGCGCGGTGGAGCTGGGTCGAGATGAAACCCGGCTGGCGCTTCATGAAGGCGGCATCGTCCTGCCAGCTCGTCAGGAAGCTCTGCTCATCCGCGGCATCGAGCGTGAACAGATTGACCAGCACCACGGGGCCGGCATCGAGCGCGATCTGGCGGTCGATCGGGAAGGCGGGGTCGAGAGGGCGCATCTGGGGCATGGCATCACTCCGTCTAGCTTGGTACTATCATGTCAATTCGACAAGATATGACATATGAGTTTGACATGATGATGTCAATACGGAGCAATCATTACAAATGACCAGGACCAAGCGGAGCCCGGCAGGCGATGCCCTGACCGGCCTGATCCTCGACCTGTTCCGGGCCAACGGCCTGCTCCTGACCGCAGGTGACCGGCTGGTCGCCTCGCTCGGCCTCACCAGCGCGCGCTGGCAGATTCTCGGGGCGATCGTCGATGCCGAGCGGCCTGAGCCGGTCGCCTGGCTGGCGCGCAATCTCGGCGCCAATCGCCAGAACGTGCAGCGCATCGTCAACGATCTGGAGCGGGACGGTCTCGTCGTATTCGAGACCAACCCGCATCATCGCCGGGCGCAGCTCGTGGTGCTCACCGACAAGGGCAGGCAGATCTACGATGCCGCCGGCCGCTTGCAGGTCCCGTGGGTCAATGGCCTGTCGGATGGATTGTCGGTGAAGGAGATCGAGACGGCCCATCGCGTGATCGGCGCCCTGCGCGACCGGCTGGAGGGAAGCGGCGAGGGGTGATCGCGCCGTACCGCGCTCCTTGCGCAGGCGCCGTAGGGTGGGCAAAGCGTAGCGTGCCCACCATAGAGAGATGGTGGGCACGGCGCGTGCGCGCCCTTGCCCACCCTACGAAACCTTTATACCCCTTCATCCAGCGCCACCAGCTCGCGCTTCTTGCGCAGCGATGGCAGCAATGGCGCGATCAACAGGATCAGCGCCAGCACGAGGCAGGCCGCCGAGATCGGCCGCTGCACGAAGGTCAAGAGATCGCCCTGCGACAGGATCAGCGACTTGCGCAGATTGTTCTCCAGCATCGGCCCGAGCACGAAGGCGAGCACCAGCGGCGCCGGCTCGTAGCCGAGCTTGCGCATGAAATAGCCGATGATGCCGAACGCGATCATCACATAGACGTCGAACACGTTGTTGCTGGAGCAGTAGACGCCGAGGATCGTGAACAGGATGATCAGCGGGAACAGGATGTTGTAGGGCAGCTTCAGGAGCTGCACCCACATGCCGATCATCGGCAGGTTCAGGATCAGCAGCATGACGTTGCCGATATACATGCTGGCCACGATGCCCCAGAACAGGCCGGGGTTTTGCGTGATCAGCAGCGGCCCCGGCTGCAGGCCGTGGATGACGAAGGCCCCGAGCAGCAGCGCCATCACCACGTTCGGCGGGATGCCGAGCGTCATCAGCGGAATGAACGCGCCGCCGGCCGCCGCGTTGTTGGCCGATTCCGGACCCGCGACGCCCTCGATCGCGCCGTGGCCGAACCGCTCAGGCGTTTTCGACAGCCGTTTCTCCAGCGCGTAGGAGGCAAACGAAGCGACCACCGCGCCGCCGCCCGGGAGAATGCCGAGCAGGAAGCCGAGCAGCGTGCCGCGCGCGACGGGGCCGGTGCTCGCCTGCCAATCGGCCTTGTTGGGCAACAGCTGCGTGATCTTGGCGTTGATGATGTCGCGCTTGATCGCCTGCTCGGTGTTGAGCAGCACCTCGGCGACGCCGAACAGGCCCATCACCACGGGCACGAGGCCGATGCCGTCGATCAGCTCCATGCGGCCGAAGGTGAGGCGCGGCTGCGCCGTGATGCTGTCGAGACCGATCAGTCCGAGCACGACGCCGATGCACGCCATCAGCAGTGCCTTCGGCATCGAGCCTTGGGTGAGGAAGGTGAGCACCACGAGGCCGAGTACCATCAGGCTGAAATACTCGGCCGGGCCGAACGCGATGGCGATGCTGGCAAGCTTTGGTGCCACGAGCATCAAGGCGATCAGCGCAAAGGTGCCTGCAATGAAGGAGCCGAAAGCGGAGATGCCGAGCGCGGGACCGGCACGGCCCTGCTTTGCCATCTGGTGACCGTCGATGCAGGTGACGACGGAAGCGGCCTCGCCGGGGATGTTGACCAGGATCGAGGTGGTCGATCCCCCATACATCGAGCCGTAATAGATGCCGGCCATCATGATGATGCCGGATTCCGGCGTGCCCGACAGCGTCACCGGCAGCAGCAGCGACATCGCCGAGATCGGCCCGATGCCGGGCAGCACGCCGACCAGCGTACCGATGAAGACGCCGATGAAGCAGTAGAGCAGGTTGATCGGGAGCAGGGCGACGCCGAACCCATGCGCGACATTGGCAAGCGTATCCATGGGTCAGCCGATCCCGAACAGGCCCGAGGGCAGCTGGATCAACAGCAGCCGCTTGAGCACCCACCACATGCCTGATGGCACCAGCACAGCGATCGGGATCGCCAGCGTCCAGCGCACGGGATCGATCAGTCGGAGTAGCAGCAGCATCAGCGGGATCGACGATAGCAGAAATCCCAGCGGCTCCAGCGCGAAGGAGAACGCGGTGAGGCAGGCGATGACGAGCAGCGGCTTGCTCCAGCGCGCATTCTCCCAGCGCGAGGCCAGCGTCGGGCCACCCTCGGTGATCGCTGCGATGATGATGCTGCCCGCGAACACGCACATCAGGATGCCCGTGTAGAACAGCACATAGCCGGAGCCGGGATCGTTGATGGTGCCGAGCTTCAGCTTCAATCCCTGCCAGATCACGAAGCCGCCGAGCGCAAGCCCGATCAGCCCGCCCCAGAGCTCGGAGTTGTTGAGGCGGAGTTTGACGTTGGTTTGGTTGCTCATTCGAAGCACCTCTAGATCACCGTCACCCCTGCGCAACGGCGAAGCCGTTGTCGCTGAGGTGGCCGCTTCTTCAACGGCCCTCGAAGGGCGACGGTGCCACGATCCATCCTTCGAGGCGAGCCGCAACCGCGGCTCGCACCTCAGGATGACGCCGGCATGTGTGGCAATTCAGTCCTACTTCTTCGCAAGCCCGAGGCTGTCGATCACCTTGCGCTCGGACTCCGTGACCTCGACGACGAATTTCTTGTAGTCCTCGGTGTTCTTGTAGTTCGGCACCATGTCGTATTTCGCGAGCGTCGCGATCACCGCGGGATCCTCGACCGCCTTCTTGAAGGCATCGTGCAGCTTGGCGACGATCTTGGGATCCATGCCCTTCGGTCCGGCAACGCCGAACGGGGAATCATAGACCATGGGATAGCCGAGCTCCTTCAGCGTCGGCACATCGGGATAGTTCGGCGACCGTGCGCCGGTCCACACCATCAGCAGCTTTAGCTTGCCGGCGTCGACCAGCGGCCGCCAACCGGTGGAGTCGGCCTGCAGCATGGTGTGCTGGCCGAGCACGGCGGCATTGGTCTCCGCGCCGCCCTTGAACGGCACCTGCGTGAGCTTGATGCCGGACATCGCCGCGATCTGCTCCATGCCGATATGCAGCGAGGTGCCGGTGCCCGGCGTCGCATAGGTCACCTTGCCCGGATTGGCCTTGGCGAAGTCGACGACGTCCTTCCAGGACTTGAACTGCGATTCCGCGTTCGTGGTCACGCCGAACGTATAGCCGGTGAGGTGGATGATGTAGGTGAAGTCCTTGGCCGGATCCCACGACACCTCCTGCATCAGCGGCAGGCGGAACACGGTGATCGGAATCTGCGCAATGGTGTAGCCGTCGGGCTTGGCGGCCGCGGCCATGGTCGCAGGGCCCACCGTGCCACCGCCGCCGGCCTTGTTGTCGATCACGATCGGCTGCCCCAGCACTTTCGAGGCGCTGTCGGCGATCGCGCGCATCGAGATGTCGGTGGAGCCGCCGGCCGGCCATGGCACGATCAGCGTGATGGGTTTGCTGGGATAGTCCTGCGCACCGGCGGCAGTTGCAAGCAAGGCGCCGACAACATGCATGGCGGCAAAGGCGAACGTCTTCAGCCCGTATCGCGACATCGAAATTCCTCCCGCGCAGCGGCCTCGCTGGACCGCCGTTTCTCGTTCTTGTGAGGCGATTGTTCCTGAAATCACGCGAGAAGAAAAGCGCGTTGCGCGGACCGGGCACGCGGTCGAGGCCGCTATCCCGGCGGAAACGGGGCGTGCGACAATTCGTCGTTTGGAGGTGTGCCGAGAGGCGGAATTTGAGGGAGCCGGAGCCGTTACGCCACGCGGCGAACTGCGTTCAGCGTCTCGATGGTACGTCCGACCTCGGCTGCCGGGCACGGCTTGCCGAAATAATATCCCTGCACGGCGGTACAGCCGCATTCGCGGACGAAGTCGAGCTGCTCGATGGTCTCGACGCCCTCCGCCGTGGTCTCGACGCCGAGCACGGAGCCGAGGCTGGCGATGGTGCGGACGATGGCGACGCTCTCCGGGCTTTCGCCGAGCGTGCCGACGAAGGAGCGGTCGATCTTGATGCGGTCGAACGGAAACTTGCGCAGGTAACTCAGCGAGGAATAGCCGACGCCGAAATCGTCGAGGCTGACGCGGACGCCCAGCGCACGGAGCTGATGCAGGATCTCGATGGTCGCCTCGCTGTCGTCGAGCAGGGCGGTCTCGGTGACCTCGAGCTCGAGCCGCTGCGGCGGCAGGCCGGCCTCCGCCAGCGCGCTCGTGACCATCGCGACCAGCCCGCGCGAGCGGAACTGCACCGGCGACAGGTTGACCGCGACGGTGACATCAGGCCATGAGGCGGCGGTGGCGCAGGCCGTGCGCAGCACCCATTCGCCGATCGGGACGATCAGCCCATTCTCTTCCGCGATCGGAATGAACTCGGCGGGCGAGACGAAGCCGCGCGAGGGATGTTTCCAGCGCAGCAGCGCCTCGAAGCCGGTGAGCTCGGTGGTGTCGAGCCGCACCTGCGGCTGGAACACCAAATGGAATTGGTTGCCTTCCAGCGCGCCGCGCAGGTCGTGCTCCAGCGCGTGGCGGCTGCGCGCCTCTTCCTCCATCTCGGGCTCGAACAGCTGATAGGCGCCGCGGCCTCTGGCCTTGGCCTGGTACAGCGCGAGGTCGGCGCATTTCATCAGCTCGTCGGCATCCAGGCCGTGATCGGGCGCGATCGCGATGCCGACGGAGACGCCGACATGGATCGACTGGCTTTCCAGCGCCGGCGGATGGCCGATGATCTCGACCAGGTGGCGGGCGAGCTTCTCGGCCGATTCCGGCTGCGGCCCGCGCTGGAGCACGGCGAATTCGTCGCCGCCGAGGCGCGCGACGGTGTCGTGCTCGCCGACATTCTCCTTCAGTCGCGCTGCGACCCAGCGCAGCAGCCGATCGCCGGCGGCATGGCCGAGGCGGTCGTTGACGGTCTTGAAATTGTCGAGGTCGAAGCAGAGCACCGCCATCGCGCCGCCGGCGATCGCGACCTGGTTCAGCCCCTCGCCCATCTTCTCGCGGAACAGCGTGCGGTTGGGCAGGTCAGTCAGGGAATCGTGCCGCGCCATGTGCGCCACGCGCGCCTGCGCCTTGTGGCGCTCGGTGACGTCCTCATAGGTGACGACCCAGCCGCCATGCTCCATCCGCTTGTGGTTGAGCTTGATGATACGGCCATCGCTCAAATGACGGTGCAGCGTGTGCTCGCCTTCCCGCAGCCGCTCGACATAATCGGCATAGAGCGTGGCCCCGGTCGTATTCGGATGGATGCCGAGGTCGCAGCTGTGCTCCATGATCTCGCGCATCGAGACGCCGGGCTTCACCACGTCCGGGGAGAGGCCGTACATCTCGATGTAGCGGCGGTTGCACACGATGACGCGCAGGCTGGCATCGAGCATGCACAGGCCCTGGCTCATGTTGTTCAGCGCCGCATCGAAGCGGCGGTATTGCTCGCTCAGCTCCTCGACCGCGCGCTCGCGCTCGGTGATGTCCTCGTAGGTGGCGACGAAGCCGCCCTCGGCCAGCGCGCAATAGCGCACCGAGATCACGGTGTCGTTCGACATGCTCCGGCGCATCGGCGAGGAGTCGCGGCTGGCGATCCGGGCGCGGGCGGCTTCGAGGATCTGCTGCGGGCTGTATTCCGAGGAGAACGCGCCGTTCGTTATCGAGCGCTCGATCAGTTCGCCGAGATGCGTGCCGGGTCTGGTCTCCTCCGGCGACAGCCGGTAGATGGTGCGGTAGGTGGTGTTGCAGACGCGCAGACGCATGTCGCTGTCGTAGAAGGCGAGCCCGTGCGCCATGTTCTCAAGCGCGGCATCAAGGATGAAATTCTGCTGCCGCAGCGTCTCCTCGTATTGCAGCCGCTCGGTGACGTCCTCGTGCACGGTCACCCAGCCGCCGTCGGGCAGGAAGCGCGAGACCGCCTGCACCATCCGCCCGTCGTAGCGCATCACCAGCAGGGTTTTCGCCTTCCTGCTGCGTACGTCCTCCAGCCTGGTGTCATGGAATTCGCCGGCCGACATGCCCGGCAGGTTGCCGCGCGACAGCCAATGGTCGATCGCCGTGCTGTGCGTGACGCCCGGTTTCACGACCTCGGGGTCGAGATCGTAGAGGTTCAGGAAGCGTTCGTTGCAGACCACGACGCGGCTGTCGGCATCATACATGATGAGGCCGTGCGACATGTTGGCGAGCGCGTGCTGGCTGCGCTCGGTCTGCACACGCAATTCCGCTTCGAGCCGGGCAAGGCGGCTGACGTCGTCGCAGATCGTCATCCAGCCGCCGCCGGGAAGCGGCTTCAGCTCGAGCGACATGACGAGGCCGGTCGCAAGCCGCTGCTCGGTCCGGAACGGCTTGCCCGCTGCGATCTGCGCGATCCGCGCCGAATACAGCGTGTCGAGCTCGTCCTCGGGAAAGTTGCCGCGCCTCGCGCTGTGCGCAAGCACCTCGCGGTAGCTCGCGCCCACCCGCACGATGTCGGCCGACATGTCGAACAGGCTGAGGTAGCGCTGATTGACCAGCACGATCCGGTTGTCGGCATCGTAGACGCAGACGCCCTGCTCCATGTGATCGAGCGCAAGCTGGCTCAGCCCGACCAGGGCCTCCGGGCCCTGCTCGCGGCGTGCACCAAGCTCATTGTCGCGGGTCGACGTCATGGGATCGGCGGGTCTCGGCGGGCAATAGACTTAACGCAACGTAATTCGGGCGCCGAGGGTAGCGAACAGGCGGGAAAATTCCCTTAAGCGCAGTAGTTTACGGAGGGTGACTGGCGATGGGGAAAGGTCTGTGCCGGCACGCGAATGCGGAAGTGCCTGCAAGCCAGAGTTGGCCCGAGAGCGCGCAGCAAACTCCGCTGTCGTCCCTGCGAACGCAGGGACCCATAACCACAGGAAGACGTTTGGCGAAGACTGGCCGTGAAGAGGCTTTGCCGCGTTACTGGGACCTTGCGTTTACCGATAGATTCCGCGGTATGGGTCCCTGCGTTCGCAGGGACGACAAGAGGCCTACGGTCCGTACAGCACGAGCTCGGTGTCGGTGAGGTCGCCGAGCTGCGGGCGGTGCGGGCCCTTGAAATATTTGCGGCCGCGCCGCTCGGTATAAATGCCGGCGAGGCCGGGGATCGGGCCGTTGGCATCGACCGCGACCGAGATCTTGCCGAGCCGCAGCAAGAGCCGGCCGATGCGGCCGGCGCAGGCGGCGTATTCGGCGGCGCTGCGGCAATAGATCAGCTTCATCGCGGGCGGCGCGATGAAGCCGCGGCGGATGCGCACTGGTTGCAGGATGAACGGGAACGTTCCCTTCGGCGTGCGGACGACCAGGCTGAGGCAATTGTAGCGCGCATGCCGCGTCAACAGCTCAGTCTCCTCGGCGGAAAGTCCCTCGATGGCCTTGGCGTGCTGCGGGATGACCTCGATCTTGCTCCAGCGCGGGGCGCGCGTCAGCGCCGGCACGGAAAAGAAGATGCCGCGGCAATAGGCGCGAAAACCCTGGGTCTCGATGATCGGCCAGGTCCACGGCGCCGGCGAGATGTTGAGATAGGTGACGTCCTTGTGCCGCTGCGCGATCTTGGTCAGCAGCGGCGCATAGTTGCGGTAGGCCGGATCGACATACCAGCTCGACAAATTGCACTGGATGGCGGTCTCCTCGCCGACCTTGCGCGTCGTGTAGATCAGCAGCAGCACGCCGACCGGCGTACCGTCATTGTCGAGCATGTAGCCGAAGCGCGGGTAGCCCTCCGGCACAGGCCGGAAGGCCTGCCGGCGCAGGCCCTGGATCCAGTAATTGTACGAGCGGCCGACAAAGCCGCGCGTCAACAGGTCTGCGACCTTCTCGACGTCGGCTTCGGTGATCTCGCGGCATCGGACCTTGGTGTGGATCACGCTCGTCTTGCCCGTGGAAATGGGAGGCCTCGTGAGTTGAGTTAGCGCCAGCCTTCGCCATGGGCTTCAGTCGCGATCTGCGACTGCATGCCCATGATCTCCCGCACCTTGGCGGGCCAGGCGGAAAGGTCGGTGCCGTGGGTGTGGAACATGGCGACGGCGAGGCGATCCATGCCGAAGGCGACGCAGCCGGTGTGAGCGGGCTCGCCATTGGCGTCCTGGATGCCCCAGGTCGTGCCGAAATGTTCGCGGTGATAGTTGAAGCTCATGCAGGCGGTCGGCTGCTCTTCCGAGCGCAGCGGGATCAAGAGCTCGAACTTGAGCTGCTGCTGCTTCTGACTCACCGCCTTCATCTGGCCGACGCGGCCGAAGAAGGGGTCGCTGGCATAGTCGACACGGAAGGTCAGGCCGAGGTCGGTCGCGATCTTCTGCGCGCGCACCATCCAGCGGTCGCGGAAATCGGCGACGTCATCGGGCGTGCCGATGCAGACATATTCGCGCATCCGGAACGATTGCAGCCGGTCGAGATGCTTCGACGGCTCGCGGCGGAAGCAGTCGGCGGCGACGTCGAAGCGCAGGCCGCCCTTTGGCAATTGGCCGCGGCTCGCCGCGATCGGATAGACCGGATAGCAGGCGGCGGGCGAGAGCACGAGGTCGGCCGGCGAGAGCGAGGTGGTCCAGTCGCCGCCGGCATCGAAGCGGCTCACCGCGGCGTTGATCTCGCGTTCGGTGCCGTGCAGGCCGCAGACGCAGCCGAGCAGGTTCGGAAAGCTCTTGAGATAGCCTGATTTCTCCAGCTGGGCCCGGCTCATCACCGGCGGGAAGCGCAGCGCTTCGGTGCCGGCCTCGCGATGCCGAGTGATCAGCGCGGCGAGCTTCTCGACGACGCCCTCATAGAGCGCGGTGCGCGCATAGACGCCGTCCGAGCCCATGCGGTGGAACAGCTTGTCGGCGAGATGATCGAGCGGATCGGCAATTTCAGGCGCGGTCTCGGGCGAGTTGGGGAGGACGGCAATGTTCATGGGATGGTGTCCTGCTATCTGAAAATTGTTCTTGTTGTTTCAGTCATGAAGGCTTGCCGGCACGCCGCTCATCAGCGTCGAGGTCGCGGCGTTGGCCAGAATGCGGTCGTTGTTGATCATGATCGGCGACGACAGCACGTCGCGCAGGTGACGGCCCATGGTGAATTCGCCGTCATTACGGTAGCCGGAGAGGCCGGCGGTGCGCATCGCGTGCATCACGGTCTCGACCGCGAGCTCGGAGGCCTGCACCTTGAGCAGCGTGATCGAGGATTGGAAGTCGAGCGAGCCGAGCGCGCGCTCGTCATGCTCGGCGCGGGCAAAGGCATCGATATTGGCCGCGATCAGCGCGCGCAGTTTTGCGAGCGACATCTTCGCAGCGGTGAAATGGGCGGCGGCTGGCGGCATCTGCCCGCCGGACGAACGGGCCGCCTTGCGGATGAAGGCCTGCGCGCGCGTGACGGCGGCGGCGGCAATGCCGGCCCAGGCCGACGACCAGCACAGATGGGCGAACGGCGTCATGGTCTGGGCGTGGATCTTGTCATAGGCCTCGGGGAAGACGCGGTCGGCGGGGCAATCGACCTTCAGCTCGAAACCGGTGGAGCAGGTGCCGCGCATGCCGAGCGTTTCCCAGCCCTGGGTCTGCTTCAGCGAATAGTCGTCCTTGGCGAGCGCCAGCAGCACCTGGTCGGAAGCGGCAGCATTGGTGGCGCGGCGGGCGATGGTGACGAGACCGTCGGCCTCGGCACCGTAGGAGATCACTGTGGCGTCGCGCACCAGCGAGATGGTGTCGTCGGCGTGATCCACCGCCGCCGCGCTGGAACGAACGTTGCCGCCGTTCTGGCCTTCCGTGGTGGAGGAGGCGAGCAGCCACTGGTCGCGCGCGACCCGGCGCATCATGGTTTCCATCCAGGGAATGCCGTGGCCGTGCCTGGTCACGCAAGCGACCTTTGTCGTGTGCATCGCGTAGATCATCGCGGTCGAGGCGCAGGCGCGCCCGAGCGTGTAGCAGATGTCGGTGACGTCGTGGATCGAGGCACCGAAGCCGCCGAACTCGACCGGGATCATGACGCCGAGCAGTTTTTGCTCCCGTGCGACGTCGAACGCTTTATGGGGAAAGCGGGCGTCGCGATCGACGCCGTCTGCGTCGGCAGCCGCCGCAGCGGCGGTCCGGGCAGCGCGCTCGATCAGGGAGGGACCCTGTTCGAGAAAACTCGTTTGTGTATCGTCGACAGTGAGGACCGCTTCACGCACGTTCATACTCGTCCGCCTCCGGTTTGCCGTTCAGGATCGCCGGCATCATTCGCGACGCCGTGTAGAGCGATCCCCCGACCATCTTTGCTTGTGAGACGAGGCTACGGATTTAATTCAAATTCGTCGATGAAATAGAGGGTAAACGAAGCCCAATTCCGAATGGACAGTTAAGGTCCGGTTGTTTGCATCGCCGGAAATTCGAAGCTCGCGTTAGGGTTCTGGAAGAAGGGCGAATTCCAGACAATCTGAGTCATCGTTTACTAAGAAACCCGAAGTAATGGTGACGCCCATTGCGAGATCGGCTGGCCGTGCCCATCGTAGCCGGCGACCGGTCCGACTTTGATGACAGATGGGAATTTACCGATGCAGGCCTTCGACACCGAATTGCGCAATCGCATCATCAAGCTGGTGAGGGGCATTCTCGCGCAGAATTCGCTCAGCGCCGAAGTCGCGCCACAGGCGAAGCTCGTCGACGTCGGCCTGACCTCGATGGACATGGTCAATCTGATGCTGGGTGTCGAAGCCGAGTTCGACTTCACCATCCCGCAAGCCGAGATCACGCCGGAGAATTTCCAGTCGGTCGAGACGCTGGAGCGGATGGTTGCGACCCAGCTGAAGCTGGCGGCCGCGGCTTAATAGGTCGTAACTCTCTCCCGGTGTCGTCCCTGCGAACGCAGGGACCCATACCGCGGAATCTATCGATCGTTGAAGGTCGCGGTACCGAACTGCGAGTCTTCGCCAAACAACGGCCTGTGGTTATGGGTCCCCGCTTTCGCGGGGACGACATCGAGTGTGAGGCCCGCGCCACCGCTCCTCACGTCACCGGCATCCGACCCACCACCCCCGTTCCAAAACCCCCGCAAAACTGGCATAGCTTAACCATGTCGTATGTAGCGGACAGGGTGGAGCAGGCATGGCGCAGGCGGTATTGGGCATCATCGGCGGCTCCGGCATCTACGATTTGCCGGGCCTCGAAGGCGCGCACGAGGAGGTGATCAAGAGCCCCTGGGGCGAGCCGTCGGCGCCGCTCCGGCGCGGCACCATCGCGGGCCTGCCGATCGTGTTCCTGCCGCGGCACGACAAGGGCCACCGGTTGTCGCCCTCCGACATCAACTATCGCGCCAACATCGACGTGCTGAAGCGCGCCGGCGTCACTGACCTGATCTCGCTGTCGGCCTGCGGTTCCTTCAGGGAGGAACTGCCGCCCGGCACGTTCGTTCTCGTCGATCAGTTCGTCGACCGCACCTACAAGCGCGAGAGCTCGTTCTTCGGCCGCGGCTGTGTCGCGCACGTGTCGATGGCGCATCCGGTCTCGCCGCGCTTGCGCATCCATCTTGCAGCGGCGGCCGAAGCCGAGGGCATCGCGATCGCGCGCGGCGGCACCTATGTCTGCATGGAGGGCCCGCAATTCTCCACCTATGCGGAGAGCATGACCTACAAGACACACGGTTACTCCGTGATCGGCATGACCAACATGCCGGAAGCGAAACTCGCCCGTGAGGCGGAGATCTGCTATGCCACCGTCGCGATGGTGACGGATTTCGACTGCTGGCATCCCGATCACGACGCCGTCACCGTGCAGGACATCATCCGCGTGCTGAACTCGAACGCCGACAAGGCCAAGGCGCTGGTGGCGCGGCTCGCAAAGGATTTTCCGCGCGAGCACGAGCCGTGCCCGATCGGTTCGGACCGTGCGCTCGACACCGCGCTGATCACCGCACCCGAGGCGCGCGATCCCGAACTCCTGAAGAAGCTCGATGCGGTGGCCGGGCGCATCCTGCGCGGGTGAGACGCAAGAAGAACGAAAAGGCAGAATGCCATGAAGGTCGACGGCAAGCATTTCCGCAGCATCTGGCGCGAGCGCGATGGCTGGTCGGTCGGTGCGATCGATCAGCGCCGGTTGCCGCATGAGTTCGTCGTTGCGAAGCTGACCTCGTGCGAGGATGCGGCCGTCGCCATCCGCGACATGCTGGTGCGCGGTGCGCCGCTGATCGGCGCCACCGCGGCCTACGGCATGGCGCTCGCGATGCGCGAGAACGCCTCCGACGCCGGCCTGAAGCGCGCCTATGAGACGCTGGTCGTGGCGCGGCCGACCGCGATCAATCTGAAATGGGCGCTCGACGAGATGCGTGCGACGCTCGCGCCAATCGATCCGGCCGAGCGGGCGGAAGCCGCCTATGCGCGCGCCGACGAGATCGTCGAGCAGGACGTCGAGATCAACCGCGGCATCGCCGGCAACGGCCTGAAGCTGATCGAGGCGATCGCGGCGAAGAAACCGGGCGAAGTGGTCAACGTGCTGACCCATTGCAATGCCGGCTGGCTCGCGACCGTCGACTGGGGCACGGCAACGGCGCCGATCTATCTCGCGCATGAGCGCGGCATCAAGGTCCATGTCTGGGTCGACGAGACCCGCCCGCGCAACCAGGGCGCCTCGCTCACGGCGTGGGAGCTCGGCCATCACGGCGTGCCGCACACGGTCATCCCCGACAACACCGGGGGACACCTGATGCAGCACGGCATGGTCGATCTCGCCATCGTCGGCACCGACCGCGTCGCCGCCAATGGCGACGTCTGCAACAAGATCGGCACATACTTGAAGGCGCTCGCCGCGCACGACAACGGCGTGCCGTTCTACGTCGCGCTGCCGTCGCCGACCATCGATTTCGCCGTCGATGACGGCATCCGAGACATCCCGATCGAGCAGCGCAGCGGCACGGAAGTCACCGACATGACCGGCCGCACCGCGGATGGAAGGCTGGAAACGGTTCGCATCGTGCCGGAGGGATCACCGGTGGCGAACTATGCCTTCGACGTGACGCCCGCGCGGCTGGTGACGGGGTTGATCACTGAGCGCGGCGTGCTGAAGGCGGATCGAGCTTCGCTGGCTGCTGCGTTCCCCGAGCGGATTGCTGCTGCGGCGGAATAGGTCTCGTAGGGTGGGCAAAGGCGCGAAAGCGCCGTGCCCACCATCTGCTTGTGGTGGGCACGCTTCCGCTTTGCCCACCCTACGGTCTTTGCGAGCTAGCTCAGCTTCAACCCCGTCGCCGCCTCGAGCTCCGCGATCGCTTGCGAGCCGCTCGTGACCTTGATCGTGGTCATGCCCATCTCCCGCGCCGGCTTCAGGTTGACGCCGAGATCGTCGAGATAAATGCACTTCTTCGGATCGACCTTCAGCGTCTCCACCATCATCCCGTAGATTCGCGGATCGGGCTTGCGCAGGCCGATCTTGGCGGACTCGATGACGTGGTCGAACAGCACCATCACTTCGGCAATGTAAAGCGAGCGTCCGGTCATGCTGCCGATGGCGTTGGCGGGGAGATTGTTGGTGATGCAGCCGGTCTTGAATTGCGCCTTGATGCGCTTGAGCGCCTCGACCATCTCGGGGCGCAGGTCGCCCTGGAGCAGCGGCAGCACGTCGCGGCCGCGCACTTCGGCACCGAGTGCGCGTGACTCCTCCGCGAACAAGGCATCGAACGTGTCGATGTCGACCTCGGCCCGCTCGAACTTGGCCCAGGCGTTTTCCAGGTGATTGGCAGCGTTGGTGCGGCGGATGATGTCGGCGGGCAATCCGCGCTCCGTCTCGAACCGTGTGAATGCCTCGAACGGCGAACTGGTCAAAACGCCGCCAAAATCAAAGATCACTGCCTCGATCGCCACTGTCCTGCCCTCGTCAATTCCTTTCCAAGAGCGCTAGCATGCGTTATCGGCAAGGACCAGTCCGAAGCAATCCGCGCCCGCATCGACTCCGCTCCAATACGTGTTCCCATGAAGAAGCTCGCAGCCCTCATCATTGCCGCTCTGCTCGCCACCCCCGCTCACGCCATCGTCGGCGGCGGCACGCCGCAGGCCGATGGCGTTGCACGCGCGGTCGTCACCATTGTCGGCTCGCGCGGCAATTTCTGTACCGGCAGCCTGATCGCGCCGAAAATCGTGCTGACGGTTGCGCATTGCGTGCAGCCCGGCGCGGACTACAAGATCGTCGATCGCGGCACCGACGGTGCGCCGCAACTGCTGAATGTGCGCTCCGTCGCGATCCACCCAAATTTCAACATTCAGGCGATGCAGGCGCATCGCGCCACTGCCGACGTAGCGCTGCTGCAGCTCGATATTCCACTCAAGGGAAAATCGACGGTCGTGGTCGGCGCGCCGAATATTCCGATCCAGGTCGGCGGCCGCTTCGTCATCGCCGGTATCGGCGTCACCGTGCGCGGCGACGGCAAGAGCGGCGGCACCACGCGCGTTGCCGGTCTCGTTGCGACAGGGCAGCCCGGCACGCTTCAAATTCGCCTGGTCGATCCCGTAACCAACGGTGTTCGCGACGGAATCGGCGCCTGTACCGGCGATTCCGGCGGTCCCGTGTTCGAGGACAAGCCGAGTGGTCCCGTGCTTGTCGGTCTTATCAGCTGGTCCACAGGACCGAATGGCGCCGCCGGCTGCGGCGGCTTGACCGGCGCCACTCCGCTCACGCTCTATCGCGACTGGATCTTGCAGACCGCACGGAGCTGGGGCGCAGCGTTGTAGTTTGACCGCGAATTGATCTATGTCATTTTAATGCGGAAGCGCGATGGGCGACCATGCCCGTCGCGGAGGAAACGCGTCGCCAATAAGGCGGCCTGAAAAAGACAAGGCATAGAAGCAACAATGAATGTCGCTGTTCGCAGTCACGCCATGGCCAAACAGGCTTCTGAACATTTCGACGTGATGATCGTCGGTGCCGGCATCTCCGGCATCGGCAGCGCCTATCACATCGAAAAGCAGCTGCCGGGCACGAGCTACGTCATCCTGGAAACGCAAGAGACGTTCGGCGGCACCTGGTCGACGCATCGCTATCCCGGCATTCGCTCCGACAGCGACCTCCACACCTTCGGCTACAGCTTCAAGCCCTGGGTCGGCCCGCCGATCGCGACCGCCGAAGAAATCCTCACCTACATGAAAGAGGTGATCGACGATAACGATATCGCCCGGCATATCCGCTACAAGCACAAGATCAACTCCGCGAGCTGGTCGAGCGAACAGAATCTCTGGACCATCGAGGCGACGACGACCGATACGGGCGAGGCAAAGACCTTCACCGCGAATTTTCTCTGGATGTGCCAAGGTTATTATCGCCATTCCGAAGGCTACACACCGGAATGGAAGGGCATGGACCGCTTCAAGGGCCGCATCGTCCATCCGCAGACCTGGCCTGACGATATCGATCTCGCGAACAAGAAGGTGGTCGTGATCGGCTCCGGTGCGACCGCGGCGACGCTGGTGCCGAACATCGCCGACGCATGCGCGCATGTCACCATGCTGCAGCGTTCGCCGACCTATTTCCGGCTCGGCCGCAACGCCATCGAGATCGCCGAGGAGCTGCGACGGCTTCAGGTCGACGAGACCTGGATTCACGAGATCGTCCGCCGCAAGATCCTGTTCGAGCAGGACGCGTTCACGAAGCTCTGCATCTCCAAGCCCGAGCAGGTGAAGAAGGACCTGATCGGCCAGATCAGCGCGGTGCTCGGCCCCGACTACGATGTCGAGACGCATTTCACGCCGAGCTATCGGCCATGGCGCCAGCGCATCGCTTTCGTGCCGGATGCCGATCTGTTCAAGGGCATTGCCAGCGGCAAGGCTTCCGTCGTCACCGACGAGATCGAATGCTTCGTAGAGAACGGCATTCAGCTCAAATCGGGCAAGCTGCTGGAGGCCGATATCATCGTCACGGCGACCGGCTTCAATCTCTCGGCACTCGGCGACATCGCCTTCGAGGTCGACGGCAAGCCGCTCGCCTTCGGCGACACCGTCACCTATCGCGGCATGATGTTCACGGGCGTGCCGAACATGGCCTGGGTGTTCGGCTATTTCCGCGCGAGCTGGACGCTGCGCGTCGACCTCGTCGCCGATTTCGTCTGCCGGCTGCTCGGCCACATGAAGGCGAAGGGTACGAAGAAGGTCGAGGTCAGGCTGCGCCCCGAAGACCACAACATGCCGATCCTGCCCTGGATCGATCCGGAAAACTTCAACCCCGGCTACATCATGCGCAACATGAACCTGCTGCCGAAGCGCGGCGACAAGCCGGAATGGCAGCACAGCCAGGATTACTGGACCGAGAAGGACGAGATCCCGAAGACGGATCTGGACGACAAGGCGTTCGTTTACGGGTGAGGTGCGCTAGAGAAAGCCACGGACGGTCAAGGTTCATGTGAACGGCGGTCAACGCTGCAACGGGGCGGCACAGGCTGCAGATGCGCGGATTGATCATTCTGCGCGGCAAAAGCGTGGCGCAGTTGCAACATGGCGGCCGGATTCTGCTCCGGTTGTGGGGCGAACGGACGCATTTTGGCGCTGCCGTAGTGTTACGGAGCCTCGTCATGACCTAAGTTCCCGGCGGAATTGCTGGGAACGGGGGGTGTGGCGTGCAAGGCGAGGGGCTTTGGAGGCGGCAGGATCGACTGCGCCGATCCGTCGCTGCGTCGCTTGTAAGCGTATCGGCGGTCTTCGTCGGCCTCAGCCTTTGCACGACGCCGGCAAACGCGCTCTGCGCGCCCGATCCGGCCACCAGCGGTCAGACCGTTACATGTAGCGGCACGGACGCGGACGGCTTCCAGGCCGGGGCCGGGGTCGACAGTCTCAATGTCAACGTGCTCTCCGGCGCGACCGTGAACGATAACGGGACGGTCTCGATCGGCGTCAACAATACCAGCACGGTCGTCAACAACGGCACTCTATCGGCTGGCTCGGGCCTGATCGGCATTGGCGCCGGAAATTCGAACACCGTGACCAACAACGGCAGCATCACGGTGCTGGACAACGGCCTCGGCATCCAGGTGATCGATCACAACGTCGTCGCCAATGCCGGAACGATCACGACAGGTGACAACGGTGCCGCGATCTCGGTCGGCGACAGCAACACCGTCACCAACAGCGGTGCGCTGTCTGTCGGTGCGTCGGGGGTGGGCATCTTCTCGGGCCAGAACAACACGATCACCAACGCCGCGACGGGCACGATCACGGGCGGCGACGGTGCAAGCGGCATTTTTGGGTTTGGCGGCGCGACCATCACCAATGCCGGCACGATCACGGTCGGCGCTTCCGCCGGATTCTCCGGCGGCATCATGGCGATCAGCAACAACAATACGGTCGTCAACACCGCCACCGGCACGATCACGGTCGGGCAGTTCGCCGCCGGCATCTTTCTGCAAGGCAACGTCCAGACCGTCAGCAATTTTGGCTCAATCACGGCCGGCGATATTGGTGTTGGCATCGCCGCGCTCGGCGATGATGTCAAGATAACCAACGGCGGTACGATTACGGCGGGGGATACCGCATCGGCCGGCATTTCTGTGTCGGGTGATCGGGCCATCATCAGCCAGAGCGGCACGATCAATGTCGGCGTGGGCGGTGCGGGCATCGCCTATTCCGGTTCGTCGGCCACGATCACCAACAACGGACGAATTACGGGCGGCGATTTCGCCCAAGCCATTTTCGTGGCCGGTGACTCCAATGTCGTCACCAACGGCGGTACGATCACCGTCGGCGCCACCGGCGTCGGCATCAGCGTGAGCTCGTTCAGCACGACCAACCAGGTCGTCAATACCGGCACCATCACCGTCGGGGCCGGCGGTATCGGCATCAGCCTGAGCGGCGGCGGAAGCGTGTTCAACTCGGGCACCATCAACGCCGCGACCGGTCTGGCGGCGATCGAGTTCTGCAGCTGCGGCCCGAACACGCTGACGCTCGGCCCGGGCAGCGTCATCAACGGTCAGGTGCTTGGCGCCGGCACTGACACGTTGCAGCTCGGCGGCACCGGGAAGGACACGTTCGACCTCAGCCTGATCGGCAGCCTCCTCCAGTACGACGGCTTTGCGACCTTCAACAAGGTCGACAGCTCGACCTGGACCGTGACCGGCACCGGCAATCAGGACTGGAACGTGCTCGGAGGTACGCTTCTGCTCGCCGGTACCATCAACGGCACCGTGACCGTCGCGAGCGGTGGTACCTTCGGCGGCGTCGGCACGGTCGGCACGACCACCGTCAATGGCGGTGCACTGGCACCGGGCAATCCGACCGGCACGCTCACCGTGTCCGGCGACCTCACATTCACGTCGGCGTCGAGCTACCTGGTACAGGTCTCGGGCGCCAGCAACGGCCTTGCGGCGGTGACGGGAACGGCGACGCTTGGCGGTGCAACGGTCGTGGTCGTCCCAACCGGCTCGATCGCAAAGCACTACACGATCCTGACTGCGACGACGCTCCCCGATGCGTTCAATCCGGTCGTTGCCGGGCTCTCGTCGAACCTGAAGGCGGTGCTGAGCTATGATCCGAACAACGTCTTCCTCGATCTGTCGCTGAGCTACGGCTCCGGCCTCAATATCAACCAGCAGAATGTCGCCAACGCCCTGACGCGCATCTTCAACACCACCGGCAGCCTCCCGGTCGCGCTCGCCAATCTCTCGCCGGCCGGGCTCACCCAGGCCTCCGGTGAATCGGCCACGGGATCGCAGCAGACCACGTTCAACGCGATGAACCAGTTCATGAGCCTCTTGACCGATGTGTTCGGCTCGGGACGCAGCGGTGCGCCCGGTGCGACGCCGCTGGCCGAGGAAACGAACGCGAGCGCCTACGCCGCGCGTGGCAGGGACGCGCGCGACGCGTTCGCCTCGATCTACCGCAAGGCGCCGGCTGCGACCTTCGCGCAGCGCTGGGACGTCTGGGCGGCCGGCTTCGGCGGCTCGCAGACGACCGACGGCCATACCGCGCTCGGCTCGAACAACACCACCAGCAGCATCTATGGCACCGCGGTCGGTCTTGATTATCGCTTCTCGCCCTCGACCATCGCCGGCTTTGCGCTTGCTGGCGGCGGCACGGGCTTTGGCGTCAACGGGCTCGGCTGGGGCCGCTCCGACCTGTTCCAGGCTGGCGCCTTCGTGCGTCACACGGCGGGACCGGCCTATATCACGGCCGCGCTGGCCTATGGCTGGCAGGACGTCACCACCAACCGCATCGTCACAATTGCCGGCGTCGATCAGCTGCGCGCGCAGTTCAATGCCAACGCCCTCTCGGGCCGCATCGAGGGCGGCTATCGCTACGCCATGCAGTGGGTCGGCCTCACGCCCTACGCGGCGCTGCAGGCCACCATGTTCAGCCTTCCGAACTATTCGGAATTCGCCGTGGTCGGCAACAACACCTTCGCGCTCAATTATGGCGCCAAGGATGTGACCAGCACCCGCACCGAGCTCGGCCTGCGCGCCGACCAGTCGTTCGCCGCGGCCGGCGGGCTGATGACCTTGCGTGGCCGGCTCGCCTGGGCGCATGACTACAATCCGGATCGCACCGTCGGCGCGGTGTTCCAGACGCTGCCGGGCTCCGCCTTCGTCGTGAACGGCGCCGCGCAGGCGCGCGATTCCGCGCTGACGACGGCGGCAGTGCAGATGAACTGGATGAACGGCTGGTCCGCGTCGGCGACCTTCGAGGGCGAGTTCTCCAACGTCACCCGCTCCTATGCCGGCAAGGGCCTCGTGCGCTACGCGTGGTAGGCGAGGTCGATAGGCCACGGCGGGATTGCCATCCTCCCCTGGAGGGGTAGGGCAATCGCATGTGAATTCCACGAGAATTGTCTGCGGGCTTGCTCCGCCTCTCCCGCTTGCGGGAGAGGCCGACGCGCTCGCAGAGCGCGGCGGGTGAGGGCTCTTTCCTCTTGGGGATTATCCCGTTGAGGAGACACCCTCTCCCCAACCCTCTCCCGCAAGCGGGAGAGGGAGCCCAGTGCCGATGCCGCCGCATCGTGCAAGCCATATGCGATTGCCCTGCCCCTCCAGGGGAGGATAAGAGGAATCACCGCTTCTGCTGCTCGGGCCGGCGCGGCGGCCGCGGTGCGACGGGGGTGCCGGCCATCTTGTTGGCGGTTTCGCTGACGTCGAGCAGCGAGCGGCGGATGTCCTCGATGTAGCTCGCCGACTTCTTCCGCATGGTGTCGGCGAGCTCACGCAGCCCCTGCACCTTCTCGAACAGCTCGTCGGCCTTGCCGTCGACGAAGCCGGGCACGACGCCCTCGATCTTGGTGACGGCCTTGTCGAAGCCCGCAAAGGCGCTGTCGACCTTGGCCATCACGGAATCGATCTCACCACCCTTGCTGCGGAGATCGGCGGTATTGGTCTCGAACGTGCGCAGGCCCTCCTTGATCGCGGGGGCGTTGCTCACGATGGTGCGGTCGACACTGTGCAGGGTCTCAACGATGGATTCGGCATCGCTGAGATCGGCGGTCAGCACGGGGATGCCGTCCGAGTCCAGCGGCACGGGTGGGGCCGAGGGCGCGCCTCCGACCAGCGAGATCGCGGCAACGCCGGTGAGGCCCTGGAACTCGATGCCGGCGACGGTGTCCTTGCGGATCGGCGCGGCGTTGTCGAGCATCACCAGCGCCACGATCCGGCGCGGACTGTCCAGCTTGATCGACAGGATCTGGCCCGCAGGCACGCCGTCGAAATTCACCGGCCCGCCGCGGCGCAGCCCGCTGGCGGAGCCGCCCTCGAACACGACGCGCAATTGGCTCCGGCTCTGGATCGTGCGCCACTTTTGCACGCCGAGCAGGCCGCCGAACGCCACGGCGATCACCGCCAGCGTCGCGGTTCCGATGACGAGATTGCTCGCGCGTGCCATGCGGGAGATTTTACGGCCAAAGCGGGGAAGTTGGAAGGCGCCCGCAATGATACGCAGGACGGGTTAACGCCCGCCGAAGCTCGCAGAGCGAAGGCGCAAGCGTAACCCGTCGTCGAGACCTCAATGCCCGGCCGCTCGTTTTGCCGCGGCATTGTTCAGCACGATCAGGGCATCGACGGCCACACCCGTCTTCGCATTGATCAGGAACGGGTTGATGTCGATCGAGGCGATCCGGTCGCCGGCATCCGCGATCAAATTGGACAGGCCGACCAGCGCCTTCACCGCGGAGGTCTCGTGCAGGGCCGGCTTGCCGCGATAGCCGCGCATCTTGATGCCGGCCTTGGTGCGGCCGATCAGGAGCCGCGCCTCGGCCTCGTCCAGCGGTGCGCCGGCAAGCGCGACATCCTTCATCAGCTCGATATCGATGCCGCCGGTGCCGAACAGCACCACAGGTCCCATCTCGGCATCGAGCGAGGCGCCGACGACGAGCTCCAGGTCAGCCTTGACCTGCTGCGCGATCAAAATGCCATCGAGCTTCGGCTTGCCCTTCAGCTTCGCCACCCGCGCGGTGATGTCGGCAAAGGCCTTCTTCACCTCGGCCGCGCTGTTGAGGTTCAGCACCACGCCGCCAATGTCGGATTTGTGCAGGATCTCGGCGCTGACGACCTTTGCGACGACCGGGAAACCGATTTGCTTGGCGATCTTCGCAGCCTCCGCCGCGGTCTGCGCGATGGCTTCCTTGGAGATCGGGATGCCGTAGGCCTTCAGCAGCTTCTTCGAGGCGACCTCGTCGAGCGCGGCGCCGTTCGCCGCTTTCAATGCCTTCTCCAGCATCGCGCGTGCGGCAGGCTTGGAGCTCGAGACGATGTCGGGCACTTCTTTCCGTAAGCTGGCATAGGCGAGCAGCGACTTGATCGCGGTCACCGCGCGGTCCATGCCCTGCATCACCGCGAGATGCGGCAGCGATTTGCGCAAGCTTTTGGTGAACTCGGTGAAGCCGATCGACATCGCGCTGATATAGATCACGGGCTTTGAAGCCCGGCTCGCCATCTCGTTGACGATACGCAAATTGCGCTCGCGCAATTCGTGCGGCGCCTTCGGCAGCTCGGCATCGATGATGACGATGTCGATGTCGGGATCGTCGATCATCAGCTTGATCGACTTCATGTAGACGGAGGGATCGACCACCGCAGCAAAGCCGGCGTCGAGCGGATTACCGACGATCGAGCCCGGCCCGAGCATCTTTGCCAGTTCGGAACCGACGTGCGGGCTCAGCGGCGCAAAGTTCAGGCCCTCGGCATAGAAGGCATCAAGCAGCATGCCGCGCTTGCCGCCCGACAGCGTGACTGCGGCGAGCCGATCGCCCTTGGGCACGGCCGAGTGGACGAAGCATTCGGTGGTCTCGATCAGCTCGTCGAGCCCGCCGACCCGGATCACGCCCTCGCGCGTCGCAATGGCGTCGAAGGTCTCGATCGAGCCGGCGAGCGCGCCGGTATGGGCCATTGCCGCCGCGCGGCCGCCCTCGGATGCGCCGAGCTTGAGCGCAATCACCGGCTTGCTCGCGGCGCGCGCCGCCTTGCAGGCATCGCGGAACGCCTTGGTGTTGCGCACGCCTTCGAGGTAGACGACGATCACCCTGATGCTGGGATCCTCGGCGAAATAGCGCATCAGATCGGGCGTCTCGAGCCCGGCCTCGTTGCCTGTCGTCACCATGTAGCCGACACCGACGCCGCGATCTTCCAGCGCCTGCCGGATCGCCATGACGATGGCGCCGGATTGCCCGGCGATCGCCACCGCGCCCTGCTCCATGGTGACAATGCGGTCGTCGATATTGGTGAACAGCTTTTCGCCGGCGCTTAAGTTGCCGAGGCAGTTCGGGCCGGTGACGGCAAGGCCGGTCTCGCGCACCGCCGCCTGCAATTCGGCGGCGAGCTTTTGGCTCTCCGCATCCTGCAACTCACTGAAGCCCGAGGTGACGATGGTGGCCGAGCGCGCGCCGGCCGCAGCCGCATCGCGGATCACCTGCACGGCAAAGCGCGCCGGCACCAGCACCAGCACGTGATCGGGCTTTTCCGGGAGGCTCGCAAAGTCCTTGTAGCAGGGGACGCCCCAAATGGTCTCGCGCTTGGCGTTGACCGGATAGAGCCCGCCCTCGTAGCCGTACTTGACCAGATTGTTCCAAATGCGCTCGGCATAGTTGCCGGGCTTGTCGGTGGCGCCCACCAGCACGATGTTGTGCGGGTGCAGCATGGCGTGGATGCCTTTGGCGACATCGCTTGCATCGGGTGGCGGAGACCATGGGCGGGGAGACGTCGACGCAGCAGGCACCTGGGCTTCCATGCGCTCACCTCTTGTTCTTGTTGCAGCGCGCGCTCGGGCGCCGAGGTCTGGCGGGACTGATCGTGACATCTTCATCCCGCGTGGCGGAATGGTGAGACGTCACATCGAGGCTAGCATCACCAGAGTTTTGGCGAAAGTGCGAAGGGCCGTCGCTGATCTTCGCCTGCTCAGTAGCGCAGCAGGTTCAGCTTGTAGGCGTAGTGACAGGCGAGTTGCTTGGCGAGATAGGGAGCGATGGCGCGCCGGATCTGCATCTGCGTCGGATCGAAGCCGAGCACCCGGCGCCGCAAGATGCCCATCTCCCTGACGCCGACCGCGTAGGTCGACGCCGTCTTCTGTGCGTCGTGGATCCGGAAGCAGGCGATGAATCGCGGCAGGCGCACGAACTTGAATCCCGCGGCCTGCGCCCTCAGGATGAAGTCCCAGTCCATCGCGTAGTGGAAACTCTCGTCGATCGGCCCGATCCTGTCCCACACGCGCCTGCGCCAGAACATTGTCTCCTGCGGAATGTAGTCGGCATATCGCAGCGCCCTGCCGTCATGCGGCGGCAGTACGGCACGTCCGACCTCGAGCCCCTCGCGATCGACGAAGACGCGATGGCCGTAGACGATATCGACATGCGGATGCGACATGAAGTAGTTGGCGACATAGGCAAGCGTCCCCGGCAGCAGCATGTCGTCGCTGTTCAGGTAAGCCATGATCTCGCTGTCAACGCCGGCGAAGCCGAGATTGATGGCGTTCGATTGTCCCTCGTCCGGCTCGCTCTTCCAGCTGATGCTCGCGCCGCGGCTTTTCAGGAGATCGAGCGTGCCGTCGATCGAAGCACCGTCCTGCACGTGATAATACAGGTTTGGATAGTTCTGGCTCACGATGCTGTCGATCGTGGCACCGAGATACTGCGCATGGTTGTAGCTCGGCGTGACCATTGCGATCCGGGGTGCATTGCCGCGGATTGCGGGCGCCGGCGGGAAAGCCTTGAGGTTGAGCAGGCGCGGCGGATATTGCTCGAAGGTCCACATCGGCGGACGCCGCCACACGCTCCGCAGCGAGGATCGTCTTTGGCCGGCGGCGATGAGATCTTGGTTCCTCTCCAGCAGCGCGACGCGGTTTTCGAGTTGCTCGAATCGCTGTTCGAAACGCTGCCTGAGGTGGTCGTCCATTACCGCTTGTCCTGAAATTGCAGCGTCAAAAGATCAATCGGCCATTCTTATAGGTCTCCCGGCGATGACGCCAGTTCAGCGGCTCCAACAGGTGCGATGAATCACTGCGAGAGGCCCCGACTGCGAACCGCTATTCATCAGGTCCGATCAAGGTGGCGTGCAACACGTAGCGCTCGGGACCGGAGGTGACGGCGTCGAACGGCCAGCAGGTCGCGAGCACCAGCTCGAAATCCTGCGCCGCGGGATCGATGCCAGACTCATCGAAGCGAACCACGGCGGAGGAATCCGCGCGATAGCGAAAATGCTTGCCGTCCCTGCGCGTGACATCGATGACGTCTCCGATGGTAACATTCCGCAAGAAGCGGAAATGTGTGTCGCGATGGGCGGCATATACGGCAATACCGCGTTCGCCCGCATCAGCCGTTTGGCGGACATGACCGGGTCCGAACGCGAGCGCCTGGCCGCTCACACCGTCCAGCACGATCGCGCTGGCGCCGAGCCGCTTCACCTCGATCCGCGCGACCGGCCAGGTGTCGGCCCATGACCATGGCTTGACCACCTCGCCGGTCGCAACGCTCCTGTCGAACGCGCGCTCCAGCAGCACCTGCGCGAGCCAGGCTTTGGCATGGATGTAGGCGCCGTCGCCGCATAGGATGGCGCCGATGATGGCGAGGGCCAGGGGAGAGATGAGGCGGGGCATTCGAATCTCTTGTTCGTCATTCCGGGGCGATGCGAAGCGTCGAACTATGGTGCGCAATTGCGCACCTGAGAATCTCGAGATTCCGGGTTCGGCTCTGCGCCGCCCCGGAATGACATTCCCAAAAAAAGGCGCGCGCGGCCGTTGGTTACGGGACGGGCGACCGCGCGCGCTAACAGAGGAGTTCGGGGGGCTCCTCTCTCAAGCAGCGTCGGTGAGCAAGGGCCGACGCCGGTTGAACACGAATAGGATCAGGGCGAGCATGATCAGGATGAAGCCTGCGATCATCTTCAGCTCGGCCGAAGTTGCAGTCTTGGGCAGGCGGATCGCATCGGGCGCGGCGGGGGTCGGCCGCCTTGCCGAAGGCTGGTTGCGCGCATCGGCATGGCGCTCGCGCAGTTGCGTCGGCGTCAGATTCGGCCGCTCGCCAAAGACCTTCTCGAAATCCCAGCCGGCAGGCAGGTTGATCGGCAGCTCGCTGAGCTTGAGCGGTTCGCCCTCGGGACGGCTCGGCGTCTTGTCGACGGCGACGAGGCTGGTCAGGCGCGTGACGATCTGGTGGTCCAGCGCCAGCGCCAGGATCGCCTTGTCGGAATCTTCGGGCGTCATCTCGCGCAGGGTGCGCGCGACTTCGGCATCGTCGATCTTGCGCTTCGCCCAGAGTTTCGACAGGCCCTTGCCTTCGGCGGCATTTTGCAGCGGCAGCGTCACCGACCACGGACGGTCGCCGACACGCCCCTTGATCTCGAGCGAGCCCGCGAGCTTGTCGAGCCTTGCCGCCAGCACCAGCGGCTCGTCGCGATAGACATCGGGAATGATCGCCGGCGTGACGTCGGCCTTGGCTTCGGAGAACTTTGCGCTGAGGCCGGTCACGGCCGGATTCTCCAGCTTGGCGAACAGGCCGCGCATGCGCTCCTCAACCTGCTCCACCGAGCCGATATGGGTGAAGGCGCCGCGGCCGAGCTCGGCGGCGCGCGTCATCAGATAGGTGTTGGGCGCGGACCCGATGCCGACCATGAACACGCGCGAGCGGCCGCGCATCGCCGTGATGGTCTCGAACAATTGCTGCTCGTTGCCGATCGCACCGTCAGTCAGGAAGACGACCTGGCGAACCATGTTGGTGTCACTGAGCTTGTCGGTCAGCGCGGCGCGCATCGCCGACACCATCTCGGTGCCGCCGCGCGCCTGCAATCCATTCACGAAAGCGAGTGCTTCGCCGAGATGCGCGGGGTCGGCCGGCACGGAGGTTGAGAACAGCACGTCCATGGTGTCGTCGAAGCGGATCACGTTGAAGCGGTCATTGGGCTGGAGGCGGCCGAGCGCATAAAGCAGGCTCGCCTTGGCCTGGACGATCGAGGTGCCGCCCATCGAACCGGAATTGTCGATCACGAACACCACTTCGCGCGGCCACGGTTTCTGCGTTGCCTGCTCGGCGCCGGGCGGGGTGACGAAGGCGAGCAGATAATCGGCATCGCCAACATGCTCGCGGAACAGGCCGACCGACGGCGCCTTCTCCGCGGCGGGCGTCCAGCTCAGTTCGAAATCGCGGTCGGCGGGCACAGCGCCATCAGCGAGCGTGACGACACGCGTCGTGTTGTCGGGGCTGTCGACCTTGACGTTGTGGTGGTGGCTTTTGACTTCGCCGAGCGCAAAGCCGGCCTTGAGGCGCACCGTGATGCTGGTCGGGTTGACCGGCGCATTGGTCGCAGGATTCAGCACCGGCGGCGTAATCCGCTCGCGGTCCGGCACCGGGTCCGAACTGGTCGCGCCCCAGCCCGAGCCGTCCTTGCGAAAGTCGACGCTCTGCACGATCGGCGCCGGATTGTAGCGCGGCGCGACCACCAGCGGCAGGCGCAGCGAATATTCGTTGCCGGACTGGTGCACCGGCTCCTGATATTCGATCTGCACCAGCACGGTTTCGCCGGGACCGATATTGGCGACCGAGTTGGTGAAGATGTTCGGCCGTTCCTGCTCGGTGAGCGCGGCCTTCTGGCCGGCGCGGCGCGCCTGCTCGTAGATCACGCGCGCCTGCTGCCGTTCCTTGATGTCGCCGACGATGACGCGGTCGCCGACCACCATCTTCAGCGTGTCGACGGCGCCGCCGGTTGCGAGCGGATAAACATAGGTCGCCTCGACCCAGTCCTTGGTCGGATTGCGGAAGATTTGGGTGATGCGGGCGCGCAGCGTTGGACCTGACACCGTGATGTCGACATCGGTGCCGAGGCGGATCGCTTCGGTAGTGGCGCCATCCTCCTTCAGCAGGAGCGTTCCGGATTTGGCGTCGCCAGGCTGGAGCAGGCTGGCCTGCTCCGTCGTCGCCGACCATCCGGGCTCAAAGCTCACCAGCAGAGCCACGAAGGCGACCAGCATCACCGCGATGCCCTGCACGAGGAGAAACAATCCGAGCTTGATCAGCCGGCCCAGCATGGGGTGCTCGTCGCTGTCGGCTGTGTCGTAGGTGTCCATTTGGCCTGCCCCGAAGCATGTTCGCTGGCCCAAAGCATCTGCCGGGAGGGCCTGATGTCGCGAGCAGAATGATCGGCAATGTTCCGCCGCGGCCGGCCCGGCACGCCGCCGCCGGGGCGGCCATGTGCGGTTTTGTGCTGGTTTGTCCGCCCTGCTAGAATGGCTGTCCTGGAGCAGGGCCACGATGCAGACGCAGGACAAACTCAACGACGGGCAGCTTTCGGACGAGCAGAGCCGGGAGATCGCAGAGACCATTCGCGAGGAGCTGGCGAGGCGCCGGATCTCCCGGCAGGCGCTGGCCGAGCAGGCCAAGCTCAGCCTCTCGACCCTGGAAAAGGCGCTCGGCGGGCGCCGGCCGTTCACGCTGGCGACGACGGTGCGGCTGGAGCAAGCGCTGGGTGTCTCCTTGCGAAAAAACGCCGTCGTGGTGACGCCCCCGGCCGCAAGCGATGTCGCACCCGACAGCCTCGGCTCCTATGCGCATCGCGCCGTGACCTGGCTCGAGGATGTCTACATCACGCTGCGGCCCTCGTTCGGCGCCAAGGACGCGATCTTCGCCTATCGCACCGAGATCGTCTGGGAGCCGAAGATCTCGTCGCTGGTCTTCCGCGAGGGCGAGCGGACCGATGCCGCCTACGAGCACACCGGGGAGGTCGCGGTGCCGCATCAGTCCGGCTTCATCTATCTCGTCATCATCAAGCACGGCCAGCATCGGGTGATCACGGTGTCGCGGCCGACGGTGAGCGGCGAGATGTACGGCATCATCTCGACGCTCCGCGCGGGCCCCGGCTCGCAGCTGACGCCGATCGCGGCGCCGGTCGCTTACGTGCCGCTCCGGAACGTCCCGAACCCGTCTCTGGGACGGGTCGGACCTGACGACAGCAACCATGCATTGTACCGGAAACATCTGCGGCGCACGGTGGAAGAACCGTTTGCAGTGTTTCTGTCGGTATAATCCGCAAGAAAGAGTCCGGCGTCGGCTGGGCCTGCGTCTATAAGGGAGCATGCAGGACGTGCTCCAACCTCACGGCGGCGGATCTCCGCTGTTCTCCATCATTATTCCGCTCGAATTCCATCGCGGGCAGTGGGAGCAATCCTGGCTCGGCTGGACCTCGCAGACCGCCGACAAATCCCTCTACGAGATCATCCTGGTGATGCCGCCGGATTTCACCGCGCGCGAGGAGCTGGTAGCGCTTGCCGGTGACGCGGCCCGGATCGAGCAGGCCGGCGTCGCGCACGATATCGGGCTCTGCGCATTCGGCGCGGAGAAGGCGCGCGGCAGATATTTGTTCTTCACGGAATCGCACTGCCGGCCCGAACCCGATGTGATCGAGCTGTGCCTCCGCGCCATCGATGCTCATCCCGACTGGGCCGGCTTTTCCTGCCGTTCGGTGCCGATCTGCCATAACCGGCTGTCCGTGGCGGAAGCTGCCATGTATCAGGCCGACATCGAGTTCGGCATGAAGCAGCATCCTTGGCGTAAGGTGCTGGACCAGTGCTTCGTCACGCGACGCGACATCTACTGGGAATGCGGGGGCCTGCGCGAGGAGTTCGGCCACTTCGCCGAATGGGTGCTCGCCGCCGCCTATCATGCGCGAGGCCATGCGATTGGCTATCTCGAAGAGGCGCGCTTCCACCACTACTATATCGGCGAGCTCGGCGAGCTGAAGACGTTCACGCTCGACTTCGTGCGAGGCGAGATCCGCTATCTCGGCGAGGCGCGCAGCGATGCCGGCAGCGAGCTGCTCGACATTCCCATCGAATGGAGCAGGCGCGACAATTTCGATGTCGCGCTCGCGCGCAGCACCCTGGCCGCGCGGATGCGATCTTCTCACCTGAATGGCGAGAGCCTGGAGGGCCTCTGGCGCTGGGGCCTTATCGCGCTCGCGGGCGGCGGCTTCGCGCGCGGCTCGGCGCGCGCCTCCGCGGCCTATGCGCGGTGCGTGCTGACCATGCTCACGATGATCGGATCTGACGACAGCATTGTGCGCTGGCTGAAGCGCTATATCGCCTCCCTGATCCATTTTCAGCGCCTCGATTGCATTCACGGCAGCAGCGAGACGCCCGGTGCGAAATTGCCGCGCCTCGGAGATCAGGTGGTGGCGCAGGCCGGCTTCCACGCACCGGAGGTCTGGCGGCAGCGCAGCTTTCGCTGGAGCGAGCCGGAAGCCGCATTGCGGATCGAACTGCCGCAGGGGCGCAACACCATCCGCATTGCATCGCCGGAGATTCGCGAGCCTCTCGATCGAATCGGAGTGCGCTTCTATCTCGACGGCGTGCGCGTCGCCGATGTGGCGATCTCTGCCGGCGCCTTCGTCCTCCAGCTCAATCGGCCGTCATCGGGCATGGCGATACTGGCATGGACATGCCCACGCTTTGCGGCGAAAGGCGACGAACGCCGGCTTGGTCTGCCGGTGGCAGGGATCAGCATCGGGGCGGGCGAGGGCGCGAACGAGGCACCATCACCCGCCGCCATGATGCGAGGTTAGCCGCCGGTTTCGGCGCTGATGATGTCGCCGAACAGCTCCCACTGGCCCTTCTTGAACCGCCACATCTTGAGCTGCTCGATCGGCGCGAAGTCGGTGGAGGAAGTGTTGATCTTGATGCCGGGGATCAGCGTGTCGGGGACGAAGTCCTTCAGGCTGGCGGCCTGCTTCATCACGTTCTCGCGGGTCAGGTTGTCGCCCGACTGTTTCAGCACCTGCACCATGGTCTGGGCCGCCGCATAGGCGTAAACCAGATTGGCGTCCGAGATGTTCGCGCCAGGCATGTACTTGTCGATGAAGGTCATGAACCTCTTCATGCCCTCGTCGTCCTTCCATTGCGGGTCCGACGCATCTTTCAAGTAGCCGGCCGACAGCACGCCTTCGGATGCCTCAAGGCCGGCCGGCTTCATCACCGCGCCGATTGACACCGAGACGTCGGTCATCAGGTGCATCGGCTTCCACTCCAGCTCCGCGATCTTCTTAATCGCTTGCGCTGCGAACTTCGGCGTCGCGATGTTGACGAAGACATCGGCGCCGGTGCCCTTGAGCTTAACGATGTGGGCATCGATCGACGGCTCCGACGTCTCGTAGCTCTCCTCGGCCACGATCAGCTTCGAGGCCTTGTCGCCGAAAATGTCCTTGATGCCGGCGAGGTAGTCTTTGCCGAAATCGTCATTGGCATAGAAGATCGCGACCTTCGCGTCCGGCTTCTCCTTCAGGATGTATTTTGCGAAAATCTGGGCCTCGACCCGGTAGCTGGGCTGGAAGCCCATGGTCCAGGGAAAGTTCTTCGGGTCGTTCCACTTGCTGGCGCCGGTGGCGAGGAACAGCTGCGGCACCTTCTTGGCGTTGTGATATTTCTGCACGGCGGTCTGGGTCGGCGTGCCCAACGCGTTGAAGACGAGGAACACCTCGTCGCTCTCGATCAGCTTGCGGATCTGCTCCACCGTCTTCGGCGGCGAGTAGCCGTCGTCATAGGAGATCCAGTTGATCTTGCGGCCGTTGATGCCGCCCTGGTCGTTGATCATCTTGAAATAGGCTTCCTCGGTCTTGCCGATGATGCCGTAGGCGGAGGCGGGACCGGAATAGGCCTCGACGTTGCCAATCTTGATCTCGGTGTCGGTGACGCCGGTGTCGTATTTCTTCTGCGCATATGCGCCTTGAACCGAGAGCAATGTCAGGGCCGTTGCCGCGGCAAGCAGGGCGAGTTTCTTGTTCTTCATGGAAATTCCTTTGACTTCTTTTGGGGTGGAGCAGGCACTTTCAAAACAAAAAGCGCCCGCGAGGGGCGCTTCGATCAGGCGTTGGCGGCTTTCTTGTCGACTTCGGAAGCCACCGAGAATTCCTTGCGCAAGGTCGGCTTGTGGATCTTGCCGGTGGCGTTGCGTGGCAGCGCATCGACGAAGCGGACCTGGCGCGGGCATTTGAAGCGCGCGAGATTCGCCGCGCAATGCGCCAAGACCTCGGCTTCGCTCAGCCGCTGGCCCTGTTTGACCGCGACGATGGCAAGGCCCACTTCGCCCCATTGCGCATCGGGAATGCCGATCACCGCGGCTTCCGCGATCGCGGTGAGCTGGTGCAGGACGTTCTCGACCTCGGCGGGATAGACGTTCTCGCCGCCGGAAATGTACATGTCCTTCCAGCGGTCGACGATGTAGTAGAAGCCTTCTTCATCCACGCGCGTAGCATCGCCGGTGTGCAGCCAGCCGTCGGTGAAGGACGTCTTGTTCGCCTCCGGCCTGTTCCAGTAGCCGGGCGTGATGTTGGGTCCCTTGACCCAGAGCTCACCGAGCTCGCCGGTATCGGCATCGCTGCCGTCGGGGCGCACGATTCGCACCTCGGTGTGCAGCACCGGTTTGCCGGCCGAGCCCGCCTTGCGCGCCGCGTCCTCGCGGTCGAGCACCAGCACGGCTGGCGAGGTCTCGGTCATGCCGTAGCCCTGCTGGAGCGCGACGCCGCGGGCTTCCCAGACTTTCAAGAGCGGCACCGGCATCGGCGCGCCGCCGACACCGCAGACGATCAGCCGGGTCAGATCGCTCGTCGCGAAAGCCGGATGCTGCGCCATGAACTGGTAGATCGCGGGCACGCCGAAGAACACGTTGATGCCCTGCGCGGGATCGTTAATCAGGCCGAGCGCCGTGCCGGGATCGAAGGCGCGCATGATCATCACGGTGCCGCCGGCATGCAGGACGGGATTGGTGTAGCAATTCAGTCCGCCGGTGTGGAACAGCGGCAGCACGGTGAGCAGCACCGAGGCCGGCCCGATGTAGGCGGGGCCGCCGAGATTGACGCAATTCCAGAAGGTCATGCCATGGGTGATCGTCGCGCCCTTGGGATGACCCGTGGTGCCCGACGTGTACATGATGGTCGAGACGTCATCGAGCGTGACCTCCTCGGCGCGGTCGAGCGGCTTTGCGGCGGCAATGCCGGCTTCATAGGCGCCGCCGGTGCCGAGCAGCAGGCTGGTCGCGACATTGCAGAGCTTTGCGACCGCGAGCGCGGTCTCGGCCAGGTCAGTGTCGTGGATCATCACCTTCGGCGCGCAATCGCTGGTGATGAACTGAAGCTCGGGAACGGTGAGGCGGGTGTTCAGCGGCACGAAGATGGCGCCAAGCCGTCCGCAGGCGAACTGCGCTTCCAGCGTATCGGTCGTGTTCAGCGCCAGCACCGCGACGCGGTCGCCGCGCGAGACGTTGAGCGTATGGCGCAGGAACGAAGCGAGGCGCGAGACGCGAGCGTCGAGCTGCGCATAGGTGAAGCGGCGCTCGCTGGCGAGATCGATCACCGCAACCTTGTCAGGTGTGCGGCGGCCATGGTGGGCGATCCAGTCGTAGTAACGAACGGCCAAAAATCCCTCCCTCGGCGGTCTTGTGCCGCCTCGCGTCCCTGTTGCCGTGCACCATGCCCGGCATGGCCCTGGGGCCAGCCGGAGTCTGTGCAGCAGTCTTTTTTGATCCGGAGTTGGCCTGCGAGGGGTGAAAATCGTCTTGCGTTGAGTTGCTAGGCGATAGGCTGCGGTAGAGCGGTTCCTCCGGTCAGCCACTCTGCGCAAGTGAACGGCAAATGTTCCGGCCATGGTGAATGAGCCGAATCCGCCAACAGGGCGAAAGTTGCGATGACGAGCCCGTTCTATACCGCTGAGCACGACGCCTTCCGCGAGGTCATGCGCCGCTTCGTCGACAAGGAGATCACGCCCTTCGCCCATGAATGGGACGAGGCCGGCGAATTCCCGCGTGCGCTCTATCGCAAGGCGGCGGAGATAGGTCTCCTTGGGCTTGGATTCCCCGAGGAATATGGCGGGATCGCCGCCGACCAGTTCATGAAGATCGTGGCCAGCCAGGAGCTGGCGCGCGCCGGGGCCGGCGGCGTCAGCGCCAGCCTGATGAGCCACACCATCGGCTCGCCGCCGATCGCGCGGGCGGCGCGGCCGGAAGTGAAGGCGCGCCTGCTGCCGCAGGTGCTAGCCGGCGAGAAGATTTCTGCGCTCGCCATCACCGAGCCGGGCGGCGGCTCCGATGTCGCAAACCTCCGCACCAGGGCGCGGCGCGACGGGGATCACTACGTCGTGAGCGGCGAAAAGACCTTCATCACCTCAGGCGTGCGCGCCGACTACCTGACCGTGGCGGTGCGCACCGGCGGCGAGGGCGCCGGCGGCGTCAGCCTGCTCCTGATCGAGGGCGACACGCCCGGCCTGTCGCGCACCAAGCTGAAGAAGATGGGCTGGTGGGCCTCGGACACCGCAACGCTGCATTTCGACGAATGCCGCGTACCGGCCGAGAACCTGATCGGCGAACAGGGCCAGGGTTTTAAGATCATCATGCAGAACTTCAACAGCGAGCGCATGGGCATGGCGGCGAGCTGCACCGCCTTCGCCCGCGTCTGTCTCGACGAGGCGATTGCCTACGCTAAGGAGCGCAAGACATTCGGCAAGCCGCTCGCCCAGCACCAGGTCATCAGGCACAAGATCGTCGACATGGCACAGAAGGTCGCCGCAAGTCAGGCAATGCTGGAAATGCTGGCGTGGCGGCTGGAGCAGGGCGAGAGCCCGGTCGCCGAGATCTGCATGATGAAGAACCAGGCGACGCAGACCATGGCGTTCTGCGCCTCGGAAGCCGTGCAGATCTTTGGCGGCGCCGGCTTCATGCGCGGCATCAAGGCCGAGCGCATCTACCGCGAGGTCAAGGTCAACGCCATCGGCGGCGGCACCGAGGAGATCATGAAGGATCTGGCAAGCCGGCAGATGGGGTTGTGACCCTCACCGTCATTCCGGGGCGACGCGAAGCGTCGAACCCGGAATCTCGATATTGTAGGACCTAATCTCTGGATTCCGGGTTCGCGCTTCGCGCGCCCCGGAATGACAAAGGGGAAAGAATGCTATTCACCGCCGATCACGACGACATCCGCCGTAGCTTGCAGAAATTCATCGCCAATGAGATCAATCCTCACGTCGATGAATGGGAGAAGGCCGACATCTTCCCGGCGCATGAGCTGTTCAAGAAGATGGGCAGCCTCGGCTTCCTCGGGCTGAACAAGCCGGTCGAGTTCGGCGGCTCGGGCCTCGACTATTCCTATGCGCTGATGATGGCGGAAGAGTTAGGGGCCATCACCTGCGGCGGCGTGCCGATGGCGATCGGCGTGCAGACCGACATGGCGACGCCGGCGCTGGCGCGGTTCGGCTCGGACGAGGTGCGGCGCGAATTCCTCAGCCCCTCGATATCAGGCGATTACGTCGCCTGCATCGGCGTCTCCGAGCCCGGCGCGGGCTCCGACGTCGCCTCGATCAAGACCAGCGCGAAATCCGACGGCGACGACTACGTCATCAATGGCGGCAAGATGTGGATCACCAACGGCACCCAGGCCGACTGGATCTGCCTGCTCGCCAACACCGGCGATGGGCCCGTTCACCGCAACAAGTCGCTGATCTGCGTGCCCATGAAGAGCAAGGGCGTCACGGTCGCGCGCAAGCTCGACAAGATGGGCATGCGCTCGTCGGACACCGCGCAGATATTCTTCGACAATGTCCGCGTGCCCAAGCGCAACCGGATCGGGGAGGAGGGCAAGGGCTTTACCTACCAGATGATCCAGTTCCAGGAGGAGCGGCTCTGGGGCGCGGCCGCCTGTCTGAAGGCACACGGATACATCATCGACCAGACCATCGAGTACACCCGCAACCGCAAGGCTTTCGGGAAGTCAATCCTCGACAACCAGGTCGTGCACTTCAAGCTTGCGGAGATGCAGACCGAGGTCGAGCTGTTGCGCGCGCTGATCTATCGCGCTGCCGAGCAGCTGGTCGCGGGCGAGGACGTGACGCGGCTTGCGACCATGGCCAAGCTGAAAGCCGGCCGGCTCGGGCGCGAGCTCACCGACGCCTGCTTGCAATATTGGGGCGGAATGGGCTTTACCAACGAGACGCCGGTCAGCCGCGCCTATCGCGACAGCCGCCTGACCTCGATCGGCGGCGGCGCCGACGAGGTCATGCTGATGGTCCTGTGCAAGATGATGGGCACGCTGCCGGGAAGTAAGGAAAACGCCTGATGATCACGCTCTATCACTGCGACGCTGCGCGCTCGTTCCGCCCGCTCTGGATGCTGGAGGAGATGGGGCTGCCGTATGAATTGAAGATGCTGCCGTTCCCGCCGCGAGTGTTTGCCAAGGATTATCTTGGCATCAATCCGCTCGGCACTATCCCCTTCCTGATCGACGGCGAGACGCGGATGACCGAGTCCTCGGGCATCTGCCATTATCTCGGCATCAAATACGGGCCGACGCCGCTGATGGTCGGCTCCGAGGATCCCGCCTATGGCGCGTTCCTGAACTGGATGTATTTTTCCGACGCCACCTTAACCTTCCCGCAGACGCTGGTGCTCCGATACACCCAGCTCGAGCCGGAAGAGCGCCGCGTTCCGCAGGTCGCCACCGATTACGCAAAATGGTTTCTGGGCAGGCTGCGCGCCGTCGAGGCAGCGACGGCCAATGCCGAAACCTTGTGCGCCGGTCGCTTCACCGCCGCTGACATTGTCATCGGTTATGCGCTGCGCCTCGCCGACAATATCGGGCTCGCCAAGGACTTTGGGCCAAATGTCGCAGCTTATTGGTCGCGCCTGCAGCAGCGCGATGGTTTCAGGCGCGCGGTTGCTGCGGAGCAGAAGGCCGGCCTTGAGCAGAATGTTGCGCCGCGCGTGAGGGCGTAAGGGAAGCTGTCATTCCGGGCCGCGCAATAGCGCGAACCCGGAATCTTGAGGTTCCGGATTCGGCCCTTTGGACCGCCCCGGAACGACGACGCATGTTTTCATGACAGCGCTATCCCGTCGTGACAGCGCCCAAATTTCCGCTAAGGTGACCTCCGTCCGCAGCGGCCAAAGAGCCGCGCGAGGAGGATGCCCAATGGATTATAACGGTCGCGAATCCGACCATCTGATGCTGATCACGCCGGAGCGGGTGTTCTATGCCGGCCTGCTCGGACGGCCCCGCAAGCGGACTCCGGGTTGCTGCCATGTCTATGTGGCCGTGAAGGGCAATCTCCACCTGACCATCGACGACGTTCTCGCCACCGGCGAGCTGTTCGTCACGCTGCCGAACCAGCGCCATTCCATTGCCAGCGACTACCGCACCGCAATCAGCGTGACGCTTGAGCCCGAGAGCATGCCGGATGGCGTGATCGAAGCCCTGGCCCAGCGGCTGACGGGGCCGGACCGCGCGGTCTATGCCCGAAAGATCCTGGCTGCCTACGCGCTGCTGCGCCAACGCCGCTACGGCGACATCACCACCGCCGAATTCGACGAGATGTGTTTTGGCGAGGCGCTGCCGCGCCGCGTGCTCGACCCGCGCGTGATGCGCGCAGTCGCCCGCATCGAGCGTTTCTCCGGCGAGCCGGTCACGGCGGATACATGTGCGGCCGAAGCGGGCCTCTCGGCCTCGCGCTTCCTGCATCTGTTCAAGGAAGAGACCGGCATCTCGTTCCGCTCCTTCCGCGCCTGGAAGCGCGCGCGGCATCTGCTGCACTTCGCCAACCAGGACCTCAACCTCGCCCATCTCGCGCAGGACATCGGTTATCCCGACAGCACCCATTTCAGCCATTCGATCCGCCGCTTCTATGGATTGAAGCCGCGCGCGATCTTCGTCGGCTCGCGCGATCTTGCGATCTATCGCAGCACCGAGACGGTGCGGGTGCTCGCGGAGGCGGGCTAGGCTCGCTCTCGTCGCTTCGTAGGGTGGGCAAAGGCGCTCTTGCGCCGTGCCCACCACCTGTCGGCAACTGGCAAAGTTGGTGGGCACGCTACGCTTTACCCACCCTACGATAGCTCGTCTTTAGCTAGCTTCTCCGCGCAAGAAGCCGCATGCCCCGCATCACATGATCGCAAGCGTTGAATTCTCAACGTGCGAGATATTTTTGGCATGAGCGACAAGGCCGTCATCACCTGCGCGCTGAACGGCGTGCTCACCGACCCGAAGCAGCACAACGTGCCCGTGACGCCCGAGCAGATGGCGCGCGAGGCCAAGGCTGCGTTCGATGCCGGCGCCTCCATCATGCACATCCATCTGCGCCAGCAGGCGCCGGGCAAGGGCCATCTGCCGTCCTGGGAGGTCAGCGTCAGCAAGGAGATCCAGCAGGCGATCCGCGAAGCCTGTCCCGGGGTCATCATCAACCACACCTCGGGTGTCTCAGGCCCGAACTACTCCGGCGCGCTCGACTGCATCCGCGAGACCAAGCCCGAGATCGCTGCCTGCAACGCTGGCTCGCTGAATTATTTGAAGGTCAAGGCAGACAACACCTGGGCCTGGCCGCCGATGATGTTCGACAACGCGGTCGAGAAGGTGAAGGACTATCTCGACGTCATGAATGAGGTCGGCACTATCCCCGAGTTCGAATGCTTCGACGTCGGCATCGTCCGCTGCGTCGGCATGTATCACCAGGTCGGCATGTACAAGGGCCCGCTCGAGTATAATTTCGTCATGGGCGTTGCCTCCGGCATGCCGTCGGACCCGGAGCTGCTGCCGATCCTGATCAAGCTGAAGCGCCCCGAAGCGCAGTTCCAGGTCACCGCGATCGGCCGCGAGGAGATCTGGCCGCTGCACCAGCGCTGCGCCGAGCTCGGCGGTCACTTGCGTACCGGTCTCGAGGACGCGTTCTATCTCGCCGACGGCAAGAAGGTGACCTCGAACGGCCAGCTGATCGAGGCCATCGCCGCCTGCGCCCGCCGCGCCGGCCGCGAGATCGCGAGCCCCGCCGAGGCGCGGAAGATCTTTGGGACGAACAGGTAGCCACACACTCCGTCATTCCGGGATGGCCCGAAGGGCCAGGCCCGGAATCCATAACCACGATCGGGGAGTATGGATTCCGGGCTCGCGCTACGCGCGCCCCGGAATGACGACTGGGAAAGAGTTATGTCCATTCTCGAAAACACCATTTCCCCCGGCAGCGCCGCCTACCACGCCAATCGCGACGGCATGCTCGCACTGATCGACCGCATGCGCGCGCTGGAAGAGCGCACGCGGGCCGCATCCGCCGCCGCAAAGGATCGCTTCCACAAGCGCGGTCAGCTGCTGCCGCGCGAACGCGTCGCGCTGGTGCTCGATCCCGGCGCGCCCTTCATCGAGCTGTCGACGCTCGCCGGCTACATGTTCGACGTGCCGGATGCGAGCAAGAGTGTGCCCGGCGGCGGCGTGATCGCCGGCATCGGCTTCGTCTCCGGCATCCGCTGCATGGTCAGCGCCAGTGATTCCGGCATCGATGCCGGCGCGCTGCAGCCCTACGGCCTCGACAAGACGCTGCGGGTGCAGGAGCTCGCTCTGGAGAACAAGCTGCCTTACGTGCAGCTCGTCGAGAGCGCCGGCGCCAATCTGTTGCGCTACCGCGTCGAGGATTTTGTCCGCGGCGGCAATATCTTTCGCAATCTGGCGCGGCTTTCGGCGGCAGGCTTGCCGGTTGTCACCGTCACGCACGGCTCCTCGACCGCCGGCGGCGCCTACCAGACCGGCCTTTCGGACTACATCGTCATGGTTCGCGGCCGCACCCGCGCCTTCCTCGCGGGGCCACCGCTGCTAAAGGCCGCGACCGGCGAGATCGCTACGGAAGAAGAGCTCGGGGGCGCCGAGATGCACACGCAGGTCTCCGGCCTCGGTGACTATCTCGCCGAGGACGACCGCGATGCATTGCGCATCGCGCGCGAGATCATGGCGGCGCTGGAATGGGAGCGGCCGGGCCGAGCGGCGTCGGAGTTCAAGCCGCCGCGCTACGACCAGGATGAGTTGCTCGGTATCATGCCGATGGACCACAAGCGCCCCGTCGACATGAAGCAGGTGATCGCGCGGATCATCGACGATTCCGACTTCACCGAGATGGCGCCGAACTATGGCCCCGCCACCGTCTGCGGCCATGCCCGCATCGAGGGCCAGGCCATCGGCATCATCACCAACAATGGCCCGCTCGATCCCGCTGGCGCCAACAAGGCGACGCATTTCATCCAGGCCTGCTGCCAGACCCGCACGCCGATCCTCTATCTCAACAACACCACCGGCTACATGGTCGGCAAGGCCTATGAGGAAGCCGGCATGATCAAGCACGGCTCCAAGATGATCCAGGCGGTGACCTCGGCGACGGTGCCGCAGATCACGATCTATTGCGGTGCCTCGTTCGGTGCCGGCAATTACGGCATGTGCGGGCGCGGCTTCCATCCGCGCTTCTGCTTCTCCTGGCCGAACGCCAAGACCGCGGTGATGGGCGGCGAGCAGGCCGCCGAGACTATGGCGATCGTGACCGAGGCCGCCGCCGCGCGCCGCGGCAAGCCGATCGAGAAGGACAAGTTGGAGGCCATGAAGGCGCAGATCGTCGGTGTGTTCGACGGCCAGATGGACGTGTTCTCCACCAGCGCACGCGTGCTCGACGACGGCGTGATCGACCCCCGCGACACGCGCGCGGTGCTGTCGGAGGTGCTCGCGATCTGCCGCGAGGGCGATTCGCGCGCGCCCCAGCGCATGCAATTCTCGGTGGCCCGCCCATGAGGAACGGATCAGTGCAGCACCGGCCGTTCTATAGGGTTCTGGTCGCCAATCGCGGCGAGATCGCGTTGCGTGTGATGCGCAGCGCGCGGCGGCTCGGCCTCGGCGTCGTCGCGGTTTATTCGGACGCCGATCGCGGCGCGCTCCACGTCAAGCAGGCCGACCAGGCCGTGTGCATTGGTGAAGCCTTGCCGGCGCAGTCCTATCTCAACATCCCCGCGATCATCGCAGCCGCGAAGGCGAGCGGTGCGGACGCAGTGCATCCCGGCTATGGTTTCCTCGCCGAGAATGAAGATTTCGCGCAAGCCTGCAAGGATGCCGGGTTGGTCTTCATCGGCCCGTCGCCGCAGGCGATCGAGGCGATGGGCAACAAGGCCGGCGCCAAGGAGATCATGAAGAAGGCCGGCGTGCCCATCGTGCCCGGCTATCAGGGCGCCGACCAAAGCGACGAGATCATGCTCGCCGAGGCCAAAAAGATCGGCTTCCCCGTGATGATCAAGGCGGTTGCCGGCGGCGGTGGCCGCGGCATGCGGCTTGTGACCGATGCTGCATCGTTTCCGGATGCGCTGCGCAGCGCGCGGTCGGAAGCGAAGGCGGCGTTCGGCGATCCCACCGTGATCCTCGAGCGCGCCATCGAAAATCCACGCCACATCGAGATCCAGGTGTTCGGCGACAGCCACGGCAACGCCATCCATCTCGGCGAGCGCGACTGCTCGGTGCAGCGGCGGCACCAGAAGCTGATCGAGGAGGCGCCGTCGCCGGCCGTCACTTCGGAGCTGCGCGCGAAAATGGGCGAGGTCGCGGTCGCGGCGGTGAAGGCGCTGCGTTACGAGGGCGCCGGCACGCTGGAATTCCTGCTCGATCAAAGCGGGGAGTTCTACTTCATGGAGATGAACACGCGTCTCCAGGTCGAGCATCCCGTAACCGAGGCGATCACCGGGCTCGACCTCGTCGAGCTGCAGCTGCGCGTCGCGCGCGGCGAGGCGCTGCCGGTGAAGCAGCAGGACATCCGCTTCACAGGCCATGCCATCGAGGTGCGGCTGTGCTCGGAAGATGCCGCGCACGACTTCATGCCGCAGTCCGGACGCATGGCGCGCTGGCAGGTGCCTGACGGCATCCGCGTCGAGCATGCGCTGCAATCGGGCTCTGAGATCCCGCCGTTCTACGATTCCATGATCGCCAAGGTGATCGGCCACGGCACGACGCGCGAGGAGGCGAGGGGGCGGCTGATCGTTGGCCTCGAGCAACTCACCGCGTTCGGCGTAACCACCAACCAGGCGTTCCTGATGTCGTGCCTGCGCCATCCCGGCTTTGCCAGGGGCGAAGCAACGACGACCTTCATCGGCGCGCATCGCGACGAGCTGCTGGTGCCGCGCGCAAACGCCGCATTCGATACGGCACTGGCATGCCTGCTGCTCTACATCACCAATCCGCGCTCGCCGTCATGGCAGGGGGCCCGGAGTCTCGCGGCAACATTCCCGCTGCCGGCAAAGATCGAGATCGCCGGCCAGGCGTACGAGCTCGAAGTCACCCGCGAGCGCGATGGCAGCTACATTGTCGCCACCGACAGCCGGAAGGAAACGTTCGAGATCGACCAGCTCGATGCCGATGCCATTCGCTTCCGCCACGATGGCGTGATGGACAGCGCAAAATTCCTGCGGGACGGCGATCGGCTGTATCTCCAGCATCGCGGCATCCCGCTCGCGGTGAATGATCTCACCCTCGCTGCGCCGAAGGCCGCCGCAAGCAACGGCGGCGACGGCAAGGTCCGCGCCGCCATGAACGGCCGCGTCGTCGCTGTGCTGGTCAAGCCGGGCGACCGCGTCACCGCCGGCCAACCGGTGATGACGCTGGAAGCGATGAAGATGGAGCACGTCCACAAGGCCGGCATCGATGGCGTGGTTTCGGCAATCGACGTCACCGAGGGCGAGCAGGTGACGACGGGCAGGATCGTTGTGGAGATCGGGGCGTAGTCGGCGCCGCGAACTCCGCAATCGTAGGGTAGGCAAAGGCGCATAGCGCCGTGCCCACCATTCGTTTCGATTGGCATACAGGTGGTGGGCACGCTTCGCTTTGCCCACCCTACGGCACCAACGGCACCTCCTCGGTCGTAAACTCCAAAAATATGAATAATTTCAATGACATTCGAGCTCGCGAGACTTAGCGCACAATCCTCATTGAACATTGTTCAATTCTGGTCTATCAATAATGAACTTCGTTCAATTCGTCTGGAGCCACGCATGTTGCGCGCAAATGACCCCGGCCAAGCGATCGACACGATATTCCCATCAGTGCGCCGCCGTTTCGCAGTCGGCGCCCCGCACTTCCGCGAGAAATGCCTGATCGCCGCGCTCTTCGTCCTGACCCTGGCGGCGGTCTTCGCGCCGACGCTGCACGCCTCCGCCTGGCCCATCCCGCATTACGTCGACACCCGCTTCTGGCTGGGCGTGCCCAACGCCGGCGACGTGCTGAGCAATCTCGCCTTCGTGGCAATGGGCGTCTGGGGTCTGATGCAGCTGCGTGGCCACAATGATGCGCCCGTGGGCGCAGGCTGCTTCTTCGTGGGCCTGATCCTCACCTGTATCGGGTCGAGCATCTATCATCTGGATCCTGACGCGCCGCAGCGGCTCGTGGCTGATCGTCTCGGCATGGCGGTGGCGTTCGCGGGCTTTCTCGGCATCGCGGCCAGCGAGCGCGTCAGCAAGCGCGCGGGCTTGGCGATGGTGATGCTGATGACGGTTGCGGGCCCGCTCGCGGCCTGGGTGGCGCGCGAGAATCTCACGCCATGGGCGGTCGTGCAGTTCGGCGGCATGGCGCTCGCCGTGGGACTGGCGCTGACGCGGCCCCGGCCCGGTGCGTTCGGCGTGCCGCTCGGCGGCGTGATTGTCTTTTATGTGCTGGCGAAGCTTTTCGAGCTCGGCGATGCGACCATTTTCGAAGCCACAGGACACATCGTCTCGGGCCACACGCTCAAGCATCTCTCCGCAGCGCTGGCAGCCTGGCCGGTGATCAGCGCGCTACGGCCTACTGGCTCCGCCCCGTCCCGTCATTGAGCAAGCACGCCACCTGGTGCCCGTCGCCCGCATTCACCAGCGCCGGCCGTTCCGTCTTGCATCGCTCCATCGCAAACCGGCAGCGCGTGTGAAATGCGCAGCCGGAGGGTGGATTGACCGGGCTCGGCACGTCGCCATCGACCAGCGGCGCCAGCTTCTTCGCGAGCGGGTTGGCGATCGGCACGGAGGCGAGCAGGGCCTGCGTGTAGGGATGGCGCGGATTCCTGAACAGCTCGTCCTTGTCGGCGATCTCGACGATGCGGCCGAGATACATCACGGCGACACGATGGCTGATATGGGCGACCACGGCGAGGTCGTGCGCGATGAAGAGATAGGAGAAGCCGTGCTGGCGCTGTAGGTCGATCAGGAGGTTGATTACCTGCGCCTGGATCGAGACGTCGAGCGCGGACACCGGCTCGTCGCAGACGATCAGACGCGGTTCCAGCGCGAGTGCCCGCGCGATGCAGATGCGCTGGCGCTGGCCGCCGGAGAATTGATGCGGGAAGTTGCGCATCTGGTCGGGCCGCAGGCCTACCTGCTCAAACAGTTTTGCAACGCGCGCCTCCAGGGCCTTGCCGGTGGCGAGGCCGTGCACGGCGAGCGGCTCGCCGACGATATCGCCTGCGGTCATGCGCGGATTGAGCGAGGCGAACGGGTCCTGGAACACGATCTGCATCGAACGGCGATGCGGGCGCAGCGCCGTCTTGGACAGATGCGTGATGTCCTCGCCGTCGAGGCGGATCTGGCCCGAGGTCGGCTCGACCAGCCGCAGCACGCTGCGCGCCACCGTCGACTTGCCGCAGCCGGATTCGCCGACGAGCCCGAGCGTCTCGCCGGCGCCAAGCGAGAACGAGACGCCGTCGACCGAGTGCACGGTGCCCACCTGCCGCCGCAGCACGCCGGCGCGCACCGGATAATATTTCTTGAGGTCGGTGACTTCGAGCAGAGCCTGGGTCATGCCACCTCCGCAACTTCAGCCGCACGCCAGCACGCCGCGAGATGGCCGCCGCCCCAATCCGCTAGCGGGGGGTATTCTGCCTCGCAGCGCTTGATCGCGAGCTTGCAGCGCGGCGCGAAAGCGCAGCCCTTCGGCAGCCGCACCAGCGACGGCACGGTGCCGGGAATCTCGTTGAGCCGCTCCTGCGCCGCGACGCCGGACGCTGGCACGGCCGGGATCGAGGCCATCAGCCCGCGCGTATAGGGATGCTTCGGCGCCGCGAACAGCGCCTCGACGCTGGCTTCCTCGACCTTCCGCCCCGCATACATCACGATCACGCGCTGCGCGGTCTGGGCGACGACGCCGAGGTCGTGCGTGATCAGCACCAGACCCGTGCCGAGCTCCTTCTGGAGATCGAGGATCAGGGCCAGGATCTGCGCCTGGATGGTGACGTCGAGCGCGGTGGTCGGCTCGTCCGCGATCAGCAGCGCCGGCCGGCAGGCCAGCGCCATCGCGATCATCGCGCGCTGGCGCATGCCGCCGGAAAGCTGGTGCGGATACTCCTTCGCCCGCCGCGCCGGTTCGGGGATGCGCACCAGCCGCAGCATCTCGACGGCGATTCCTTGTGCCTCCTTCGACGAGATGTTCCGGTGCAGCCGCACGGCCTCGACGATCTGGTCGCCGATCCGCATCACGGGATTGAGCGAGGTCATCGGCTCCTGGAAGATCATGGAGATGCGATTGCCCCGGATCTTGCGCATCTGGGCTTCGTCCAACGCCAGCAGATCGGTGCCTTCGAGCGTAACAGATCCGCCGACGATGCGTCCGGGCGGATCGGGCACCAGCCGCATCAGGGACAGCGCGGTGACGCTCTTGCCGCAGCCGGATTCGCCGACGATCGCCAACGTCTCGCCGCGCTTCACCGTGAAGGAGACGTCGTCGACCGCCTTGAAGAGCCCCGAATTGGTGAAGAACACCGTCTTCAGGTTCTTCACATCGAGCACGAGGTCGGATTCTTTCGCCATCAGCCGCGCTGCCGGGGATCGAGGATGTCGCGCAGGGCGTCGCCGAACAAATTGGCGCCGAACACGGCGAGGCTGATCGCGATGCCCGGGAAGATCACTAGCCACGGCGCGGTGCGGACATATTCGGCGGCGGACTCGGAGAGCATGCGGCCCCAGGACGGATAAGGCTCGGGAATGCCGAGACCGAGGAAGGAGAGCGAGGCTTCGGTGAGGATGGTCGAGCCGAGCTGGGCGGTGGCGAGCACGATCAGCGGCGCCAGCGTGTTGGGCAGCACATGGCGGAGCGCAATCCGTACCTCGCTCATGCCGATCGACTTGGCGGCCTCGACGAAGGGCTGCTCGCGCAGCGCCAGCGTGTTGGCGCGGATGACGCGCGACACGGTCGGGATCAGCGGAATGGCAATGGCGATGATGACGTTCGGCAGTGACGGGCCGAGCGCCGCCGTCATGATCAGCGCGAGGACCAGCAGGGGCAGCGCCTGGAGGATGTCGGAGACGCGCTGGAACACAAGGTCGACCCAGCCGGAGAGATAGCCGGAGGTGAGGCCGACGATGACGCCGATCGTGCCGCCGAGCGCGGTCGAGCCGATGCCGACCGCGAGCGAGATCCGCGCGCCGTGGATGATGCGGCTGAACACGTCGCGGCCGAACGAATCCGTGCCCATCCAGTGCGCCCAGCTCGGGCGCGCCAGCGCACGTGCGGCATCGACCGTCAGCGGATCATAGCGCGCGATGAAGTCGGCAAAGACGGCTGTTAGCACGAACACCGTCATGATGACGAGCCCGGCCGCGCCCAGCACATGCCGCTGCGCCATGAACAGCACGCGCCGCCAGCCTCCGGTCGCGTTCGCCCCGGCGCGTCTCAGCTCAACGTCAAAGTCGATCGCGGCCAAACAGCTCTCCTAATCCGTGTACCTGATCCGCGGGTCGAACACCGCGTAGAGCATGTCGACGGTGAAATTCGCGAACACCACGACGACCGCGATGAACATCACGAGGTTCTGCACGATCGGATAATCGCGCCAGCGGATCGCCTCGACCAGGAAGCGCGCGACGCCGGGGATGTTGAACACGGTCTCGGTGACGATCAGGCCGCCGATCAGGAATGCCGCCTCGATGCCGATCACGGTGATGACGGGCAGGATCGCATTCTTCAGCGCGTGGTGATAGTTCACGGCGGCATCGGAGGCACCCTTGGCGCGCGCGGTGCGGATATAGTCCTGCCGCAGCACCTCCAGCATCGAGGACCGCGTGATGCGCATAGTCAGCGCCGCGCTGCGGAAACCGACGGCGGCGGCCGGCACGGCGTAGGTCGCGAATGCCTCGAGCCAGGTCTGCGGATTGGGATTGAAGATCGGCATCTGGCCGAACATCGCCACCGACGCCGTGAGGATGAGGAGGCCAAGCCAGAACGAGGGCAGCGACAGGCCGCTGAGGCTGACGACGCGCAGCGCGTAGTCGAGCCGCGTTCCCTGTTTCACCGCGCTGATGACGCCGAGCGGGATGCCGATCGATGCCGAGAACAACAGCGCAAGGCCGGCGAGCCGCGCGGTGATCGGAATCCGCGGCAATATCTCCTGCAACGCCGGCTTCTCGGAGACGTAGGAATAGCCAAAATCGCCGCGCAGGAAACCGCTGATCCAGTGCCAATACTGCACGATCAGCGGCTGGTCGATGCCGAGCTCCTTTTCCAGATTGGCCTTGTCGGCGGGATCGACATAGCCGGCGGCGGCGAACAGGATGTCGACGATGTTGCCGGGCACGATGCGCAGCAGGAAGAAGATGACGACCGAGATCCCGAACAGGGTCACGAGCATCAGGAACAGGCGCCGCACCAGATAGGCAAACATGCATCGCCTCCTGTCGAACCCGTCAGCCGCCCGCCGCTACTTGTCCATCCACACGTCCTCGTAGCGGTACCCATTATAGGAGCTGTTCGACATCACCGTCACGCCCTTGACATAGGGCTTCCAGCAGGTGCCGGTGCGCGCATGGAAGATGATCGGGCGGGCGACGTCCTCCTGCAACTTCTTGTCGATCTCCCACACCAGCTTCTTGCGTTTGGCGATGTCGGTCTCCTGCGACTGCACGTCGAACAGCTTCTCGATCTCCTTGTTGCAATAGTTGGTGTAGTTGCGCTCCGAGCCGCAGGAATAGTTCTCGTAGAAGGACTGGTCGGGATCGTCGACCGCGTTGCCGGTGAGGTTCAGGCCGAGCATGTAGTCCTTGCGCGCGACCTTCGGGAACCAGTTTGCGGTCTCCACCACGTCGAGCTCGCCGTCGATATAGATGCTCTTGAGCTGGTCGATCAGGATCACCGCGGGATCGCGGTAAACCGGGATGTTGCGGGTCGAGATCTTCACCGCGAGATGCTTGTCCGGCCCGTAACCGGCCTTCTGCATCAGCTTCTTGGCCTGCTCGCGGTTGGCGTTCACGTCGGGTCCATAGCCCGGAATGCTCTCCAGCATCTCCTTCGGCATCGCCCACAGCCCGGCCGGCGCAGGTTCCATGGTGCCGCCGATGTCGCCCTGACCCTCGAACATGATGTTGATGAAGGCCTTGCGGTCGAGCGCCAGCGCCATGGCCTTGCGGATGTCGGCATTGTCGAACGGCGCAGCGGTCGAATTGACGATGATGTTGGTGGCGACGTTGTTGGGCTCGACGACGCAGACCGCGCTCGGATCCTGCGATTTGACGTCCTTGAGCAGCGGAATGCTTACCTCGGTCGGGAAGGTCATGTCGAACTTGCCGGCGACGAAGGCGAGGATCGCGGTCGAGCGGTTCGGGATGATGGTGAACTCGATGCCGTCGAGATAAGGCCGGCCCTTGCGCCAATAGTCGGTGTTGCGGGTCAGCTTGATCGATTCGTTGGCCTTGAACTCGACGAACTTGAACGGGCCGGTGCCGATCGGATGCGTGCGCATGTCGCCGGGCGAGACGTGGCAGGGATAGACCGGCGTGTAGCCCGAGGCGAGCAGCGCCAGCAGCGACGGCTGCGGCCGCTTCAGGTTGAAGGAGACCTCGAAATCGCCGTTGGTCGAGACGTCATTGACTTGCTCGTACCAGGTCTTGCGCGGATTCTGCCGGAACTTCTGCTGCGCCTTGCCCATCAGCATGTCGAAGGTGCATTTGACGTCGGCCGAGGTGAACGGCTTGCCGTCGTGCCATTTCACGCCCTGGCGGAGCTTGAAGGTCAGCGTCTTGTTGTCGTTCACCCAGGCCCAGCTCTCGGCGAGCTCCGGGACGATGTTGTCCATCCTGTTCTGGGCTTCGTCCTGCTTGTAGATAACGAGGTTGTTGAAGACGGGCATGAAGGGAACATTGAGCGAATAGGTCGCGCCTTCATGGATCGAGGCGTTGCCAGGGCTGTCGCGGTGATACATCCGCAGGATTCCGCCCTGTTTGGGCTCGCCGGCGACCGCAATGGTCGAAAACGCCAGCAAAGATAGCGCCGCCGTCGCGGCGAGCGCCCGCACGCTCCGCATCCTCGTCCTCCCTGGACATTAGTTCTTTTGGGCCTTTTGTGGCCTGTTTGTCAGGACGATAGCGACGCGAATAGAGGGAGGCAACCCGTAACGCCGCAAGCCGCCTCGACAATTCGGATGACGGAAGGCCGCAGGGGTTCACACTTTCATCATGTGAGAGTGCAGGTGCGAAGAGCTGGTTCCTGTGTGGATTTTTGTGCGCAGTTGCATCGCCAACCTCCGCCGTCGTCCCGGGTTCGCGACTTCGTCGCGCCCCGGGACGACAGCGGGGCTCACACGATCCGCGACGTCTTGTTGCCCCAATACCGATCCCTTAGCAGCCGCTTGTACAGCTTGCCGGTCGGGAGCCGCGGCAACTCCTTCTCGAAGTCCACCGAGCGCGGCACCTTCTGCCGCGACAGCGACGCCCCGCAGAAGGCGATCAGCTCTTCGGCAAGCGCCGGGCCCGGCACCACGCCCGGCATCGGCTGCACCACCGCCTTCACCTCTTCGCCGAGATCGGGATTGGGCACGCCGAACACGGCGGCATCGGCGACCTTCGGGTGGGTGATCAAGAGATTCTCGCATTCCTGCGGATAGATGTTCACCCCGCCCGAGATGATCATGAAGGTCGCGCGGTCGGTCAGATACAGGAAGCGGTCCTCGTCGACATAGCCGACGTCGCCGACCGTGCTCATGTTGCCGTCGGCCGAGCGCGCTTCCTTCGTCTTCTCCGGATCATTGAAATATTCGAACGGCGATCCCGTCTTGAACCAGACTTGCCCCGGCGTTCCGGTCGGGCGTGGCTGCATGTTCTCGTCGAGAATATGGAGGTCGCCGAGCAGCACCTTGCCGACGGTGCCGCGATGCGCCAGCCATTCCGCGCTGTTGCAGGCGGTGAAGCCGAGGCCTTCGGTGGCGCCGTAATATTCGTGGATGATCGGACCCCACCATTTGATGATGTCGTCCTTGACGAGGGCCGGGCAGGGCGCGGCGGCATGGATCGCGATCTCCAGCGAGGAGAGGTCGTAACGCTTGCGCACCTCCTCCGGCAGCTTCAGCATCCGCGAGAACATCGTCGGCACCAGCTGGGTGTGGGTGATGCCCCATTGTTGCACCAGCTGGAGATAGCGCTCGGGATCGAACGTCTCCATGATGATCACGGTGCCGCCCATGCGGATCGTGAGATTTACCGCGGCCTGCGGCGCCGAGTGATAGAGCGGGGCCGGCGACAGGTAGACCATGCCCTCGCGGTAGTGCCAGAGTTTCGTCAGGAAATCGAACAGCGGCAGATTCTGTTTTGGCGGCTCCTCCGGCAGCGGCCGCAAAATGCCCTTCGGCCGTCCCGTCGTGCCCGATGAATACAGCATCGCAGTGCCAAGCCATTCGTCCGCGATCGGCGTCGCCGGCAGATCGGCGGTCACATCCGCCAGCCCGACGATGCGCTCGCTCTCGCCGGGACCGTCGGCGACGATGCAGAGCTTGACGTCGGGGCAGGCGTTGATGGCCTCGCGTGCGATGTCCAGCTTCGCCCGCGACGTGATCAGGATTTTCGACTGGCTGTTGACGAGGAGATAGGCGAGCTCGCCGGGCGTCAGGAAGGAGTTGATGCAGGTGTAGTAGAGCCCCGAGCGCTCGCCCGCGCCGCAGGCTTCCAGATAGCGCGCATTGTTCTCCATGAAGATCGAGTAGTGGTCGAGCCGCTTCAAGCCGTGCCTGCGGAACAGATGCGCCAGGCGATTGCTGCGCGCCTCCAGCTCGCGATAGGTGACGGCCTCGCCTGTCGCGGCCATGATGAAGGCGGGCTGCAGCGGGCGCAGGCGGGCGTGGTGACCTGTGTACATCTATCCTCCGGCTTGGATCATGCGGCGAGAAGCAGGATTTCGCGGATATCGGCGGGGCCGTCGATCCTGCGCGGGTTGCGCGGGATCCAGTTGGTGCGCATCGCCTGTTCGGCGATGGCGTCGAAATGCTCCGGCGTGACCCGCATCTCGGCAAGGCTGCGTGGCATGCCGAGCGAGCGGATGAAGGCATCCAACACGTCGGCGGCGTTGTGGCCGGGAAAGCCCATCGCGGCGGCGACGATCATCTGGCGCTCGGCATTGTCGCGTGCGTTCCAGCGCATCACCGCCGGCAGCATGATGCAGGAGGTGTAGCCGTGCGGCACGTCGAACGCCGCGCCCAGCACATAGCCGATGCCGTGGCTCGCCCCCATCGGCACCCCGGCCGCGAGCGCGCCCATCGACAGCCAGGTGCCGATCTGCGCATCCATCCGCGCGTCGAGATCGGCAGGGTCGGCCTTCACCCGCGGCAGCGCGTCGGCAAGCATGGCAAGGCCCTTGACCGATTGCGCATCGGCATAGGGATGCGTCTCGCGCGAGCAGATCGCCTCGACGCAGTGATCGAGGGCGCGAATGCCGGTCGAGAGGAACAGCCATTCCGGCGTGTGCACGGTGATGCCTGGGTCGAGAATGGTCGCGCGCGGCACGGTGAGCGGATGCCGCAGCATCTGCTTCACATGCGTAGCGCGGTCGGTCACGCCTGCGATGGAGCTGAATTCGCCGCCGGCGATGGTGGTCGGCACGCTGACCTGGCGCACGCTTGGCGCCGTCATCTCCGGCGCAACGCCCTTGTGCACGCGGATGCGGTCGATGCCGTCGATCGTGTCGATGCCATTCGCAAGACAGAGCTGCACCGCCTTGGCGCCGTCGGTGATCGAGCCGCCGCCCACGGTGACGATCAGATCGGCGCCCACCTCGCGCGCTGCGTTGGTGGCGGCAATGACGGCCTCGCGCGGCGTGTGTGCCGGCATGGCGTCGAACAGGCCGGCACAGCGTTCGCCGAGCGCGTCCTTGATTTTCGTGATTTCGTCGGTCTGCCGGTTCAGCGTGCCTGAGACCATCAGGAAGGCGCGGCGTGTTCCCAGCCGGTCCATCTGCGCGACGATGGCATCCGCCGCCGGATGGCCGAACACGACCTCCTCGATCGCGCCGTAGACGACACGTCCCTGGTGCACGCCGGTCCTCCCCGGACAATTCGTCTTGTTTTTGGAAGGCAAGTCTAGCCGAGCGCCCGCCGCCCGTCATGTGCGAAGACGCTGGCCGCTTACCCTCCCCCTCCAGGGGAGGGTGGAGAACGCCGCGCCTTCATCGCCAACTCATTGGCACCAACCGCCGCGTGTGCGCCCACCTCACCCACTGTCAACCCGCCATCCGGTCAGGCCATGCGTTGTACTATTGCACGCGCATTGGTCTTGAAGAGTTCATCATTGCCGCCCATCTTGTGTCGCCCGCGAGCAGGCGCGTACCCTGCTTTTTCCGCGGCTTTTGATGCGAGGACCTGGGATGACTGGACCGGACGGAAGCGAGCCATTTGTCAAAAAGCACGATTTCGTTCAGATGCGGCATTACGCGATCGCGGGTCTCCTCGCCGCTTCCTTCGCGCTCGCTGGCTGCGGACAGCCGGCCTCGCAAGCGTCTGCGCCGCCGCCCGCGCCGGTGACGGTCGCCCAGCCGGTCAAGCGCACCGTCACTGATTGGGACGAGTTCACCGGCCGCTTCGAGGCGATCGAGGAGGTGCAGGTGCGCCCGCGCGTCGGCGGCTTCGTCAACTCGGTCGAATTCCAGGACGGCGCCATCGTGCGTCAGGGCGATCTGCTCTACGTGATCGACCCGCGTCCGTTCGAGGCTGTGGCCGAGCAGGCCGACGGCCAGCTGTCCGACGCGCGCGCCAAGGTGGAGCTGGCCAAGCGCGAGCTCGACCGCGGCCTGAACCTGGTCCAGACCAGCGCGGTCTCCGAGCAGGTCGTCGACCAGCGCCGCCAGGCCTTGCAGGCCGCGCACGCTGCGGAGACGCAGGCCGCGGGCGCGCTGAAGGCCGCTCGCCTCAACATCGAGTTCACCCATGTCACCGCGCCGCTCACCGGGCGCGTCAGCCGCCACCTCGTCAGCCCCGGCAATCTCGTGCAGGGCAGCGATACCGGCACTTCGACACTGCTCACCTCGATCGTCGCGCTCGACCCGATCTACGTCTATTTCGACATGGACGAAGCGACCTTCATCAAATACAGCAAGTTGTGGTTCGAGGGTAAGCGCCCGAGCTCGCGCGATACCGCAAACCCGGTGCAGGTGACGCTCGCCGGCGAGACCAAGCCGTCGCATGACGGCTCGATCAACTTCCTCGACAACCGCCTCGATGTCTCCACCGGCACGCTGCGCAGCCGCGCCGTGGTCAAGAACACCGATCTGTCGATCCTGCCCGGCCAGTTCGGCCGAGTCCGCCTGATCGGCAGCGCGCCCTATGAGGCGCTGCTGATTCCGGACGCCGCGGTCGCGACCGACCAGTCCCGCAAGATCGTGTTCGTAGTCAAGCCTGACGACACCGTCGAGGTGCGCGCCGTGGTGCTCGGTCCGCTAGACGAAGGCCTGCGTGTGATCCGCGACGGGCTCAAGCCCGACGATCGCGTCATCGTCAACGGCATCCAGCGCGCCCGCGTCGGCGCCAAGGTCGCCCCGCAGACTGCTCAAGCCCCGGCCGGTGGCAAGTCATGAATCTTGGCCGTCTCTCCATCAACCAGCCCATCCTCGCGATGGTGCTGTCGATCGTGCTGCTGATCGTCGGCGCGATCGCCTACACCACGCTGCCGGTCTCCGAATATCCGCAAGTGGTGCCGCCCACCGTCGTCGTCACCACGCAATATCCCGGCGCCTCCGCGCAGACCGTGTCCGACACGGTCGCAGCGCCCATCGAGCAGGAGATCAACGGCGTCGAGGACATGCTGTATCTCTACAGCCAGGCGACCTCGAACGGCCAGCTCACCATCACCGTCACCTTCAAGCTCGGCACCGACCTCGACAAGGCCCAGGTGCTGGTGCAGAACCGCGTCGCGATCGCGCAGCCGCGGCTTCCTGAAGAGGTCCAGCGCAACGGCGTCACCACGCGCAAGAACTCGCCCGACATCCTGATGGTCGTGTTCATGTTGTCGCCCGACGACACGTTCGACCAGCTCTACATCTCCAACTACGCGCTGCTCCAGGTCCGCGACCAGCTGCTGCGCCTCGACGGCGTCGGCGACATCCAGATCTTCGGCGCGCGCGACTACTCCATGAGGTTGTGGCTTGACCCCGACCGCATCGCCAATCTCGGCCTGACCTCGACCGAGGTGATCGCGGCGATCCGCGCGCAGAACATCCAGATCGCAGGCGGCCAGGTTGCCGAGCCGCCGATCACCGACCGCGCGTTCCAGCCGAATCTCGTGTTCACCGGACGCCTGAAGGATCAGAGACAGTTCGAGGATATCCTGATCAAGGCCGGCTCGGACGGCCGAACCGTGCGCCTGCGCGATGTCGCCCGCATCGAGCTCGGTGCGCTCTCCTACTCCACCAACAGCTTCCTGTTGCGCAAATCGGCCGTCGGCATGCTGGTGACGCAGCGGCCCGGGTCGAACGCGCTGGCGACCGCGAAAAGCATCTCCGACACCATGGTCAAGCTGAAGGAGAGTTTTCCGAAAGGCCTCGACTACAATATCGGCTACAATCCGACCGAGTTCATCGCGCAATCCGTCCACGAGCTGATCAAGACCATCTACGAGGCCATGCTGCTTGTGGTCGTCGTGGTGCTCGTGTTCCTGCAGGGCTGGCGCCCGGCGATCATCCCGATCATCGCGATTCCGGTCTCGCTGGTCGGCACCTTTGCGGTGATGGCGGCGCTCGGCTTCTCCATCAACAATCTCACGCTTTTCGGCCTCGTGCTCGCCGTCGGTATCGTCGTCGACGACGCCATTGTGGTGGTCGAGAATGTCGAGCGGCATCTCGAGCATGGCCTCAGTCGGCGCGATGCCGCGCTGAAAACCATGGAGGAGGTCGGCGGCGCGCTGGTCTCGATCGCGCTGGTGCTATGTGCCGTGTTCGTGCCGACGGCGTTCCTTGGCGGCATTTCCGGGCAATTCTTCCAGCAATTCGCCGTCACCATCGCGGTTGCGACCGCGATCTCCTGCTTCTGCTCGCTGACGCTGTCGCCGGCGCTGGCCTCGCTGATCCTCACGCCGCACGAGGAGAAGCGGCCGCCGGCGGCCTGGAACGTCATCGCGCGCGGATGGAATGCCTTCACCGGCGTCTTCAACCGCGTGTTCGACCGGCTGTCGCATGGCTATGCGGGTCTTGCGAATTTCGTGATCCGGCACTCGGTGGTGATGTTGCTGATCTACGTCGTGCTGATCGGCAGCGCCGGCTGGCTGATCGGGACCACGCCGCAGGGCTTCATCCCCGCGCAGGATCGCGGCTACGTCATCGTCTCCGTGCAATTGCCCGGCGCGGCGTCGCTGGCGCGCACCACCGAGATCGTGCGCGAGATCGAGCGGATCGCGCTGGATACCCCGGGCATCATCCGAGTTGCCGTCTTCGCCGGCTTCTCGGGTGCGACGCGCACGCAGCAGGGCAACGCAGCGGCGCTGTTTCCGGTGTTCGATGAACCCGAGGTGCGCCTGAAGAAGGGGCTGACGGCGAACGCCATCACGGCCGAGCTGCGCAAGCGGCTCGCCGCGCTCCAGGGCGCGTTCATCATCGTCATTCCGCCGCCGGCCGTCCCCGGCATCGGCACCGGCGGCGGCTTCACCATCCGCATCCAGGACCGCCAGGGCCGCGGGCCGGAGCTGCTCGCCGCAGCCACCGACGAGCTTGTCGCCGCTGCGCGCAAATCGCCGTTGCTGCTCGGCCCCACGGTGTTCTCGCCGTTCACGGCGAATACGCCGCAGCTCTTCGTCGACATCGACCGCACCAAGGCGCAGAAGCTCGGCGTTCCCATCGCCAACGTCAACGACACGATCCAGACCTATTTCGGATCGACCTATGTCAACGACTTCAACCTGTTCGGCCGCACCTATCACGTCACGGCGCAGGCAGACTTCCCGTTCCGGAAAGAGCCAAGCGACCTCGCGCGGCTGCGCACGCGCAACGCCTCCGGCGACATGGTGATGCTGGGCAGCGTGGTCGAGTTCAAGGACGTCTCGGGCCCCGACCGCGTCGCGCGCTACAATCTCTATGCGGCCTCCGAACTGCAGGGCGAGCCGGCGCCGGGCGTCAGCTCGACCACCGCGCTCAACACCATCAAGAAGCTCGCCGACGACATCTTGCCGAGCGGCTTTACCTTCGAATGGACCGACCTGTCCTATCAGCAGATCACCGGCGGCAATGCGGGCCTCTACGTGTTCCCGATCTGCGTGCTGTTCGTCTATCTCGTGCTCGCCGCGCAATATGGCAGCTGGACGCTGCCCTTCGCGGTGATCCTGATCGTGCCGATGTGCCTGCTCGCCGCCACCATCGGCGTGCGAATCATGGGGCAGGACGTCAACGTCCTGACCCAGATCGGCTTCGTGGTGCTGGTGGGGCTAGCTGCAAAGAACGCGATCCTGATCGTCGAGTTCGCGCGCGACATCGAGAACGAAGGCAAGCCGCGGCTGGAGGCCGTGATCGAGGCCTGCCGCCTGCGTTTGCGGCCGATCCTGATGACGTCCTTCGCCTTCATCCTCGGCGTCTTGCCGCTGGTGATCTCGAGTGGCTCCGGCTCGGAGATGCGGCAGGCGGTCGGCGTTGCCGTGTTCTTCGGCATGATCGGCGTGACGCTCTTCGGGCTGCTGTTCACCCCGATCTTTTACGTCGTGGTGCGGAACCTCGCCGAAGGGCGGCGCGACAAGAAGCCGGAGGTGGCGGCCTGACGATGGTCAGGTTGCCATCGGAACCTCCACACCCACCGCTGTCGTCCCCGCGAAGGCGGGGACCGATAACCCCAGGGAGAAGTGGTGGCGCGAAGGGGGTAACCACGAGTCTTCGTCAAACCACTCCCTGTGGTTATGGGTCCCGGATCTTCGCTTCGCTCGTCCGGGACGACAGCTGTTGTTTGGCGCGCTCCCTCCATACTAACGACCAACATGAAATGGATGGGCAGGGCCGGGGTTCTTCACTACTATCCGCGCGATTTCAAAACAGAACACTGCTGGGAGCTAACTCATGAAATCATCCCTTTTGGCCGCCGTCGCAATGTCGGCCCTGCTGCTGGCGGCACCGGCCTCCGCGCAAGGCGTCAAGATCGGCATCCTCAACGATCAGTCCGGCGTCTATGCCGACTATGGTGGCAAATGGTCGGTCGAGGCCGCCAAGATGGCGATCGAGGATTTTGGCGGCGAGGTTTTGGGCCAGAAGATCGAGCTCGTCACCGCCGACCACCAGAACAAGCCTGACCTTGCGACCTCGATCGCCCGGCGCTGGTATGACGTCGAGAACGTCGACATGATCACGGAGCTGACGACCTCCTCGGTCGCGCTCGCGGTCCACGAGCTTTCCAAGGAGAAGAAGAAGGTCGACATCGTCGTCGGCGCCGCGACCTCGCGGCTCACCGGCGATGCCTGCCAGCCCTACGGCTTCCACTGGGCCTATGACACCCGCGCGCTCGGCGTCGGCACCGGCGGTGCGCTGACCAAGGCCGGCGGCGACACCTGGTTCTTCCTCACCGCGGACTACGCCTTCGGCTATGCGCTGGAGAAGGACACCAGCGAGATCGTCACCGCCAATGGCGGCAAGGTGGTCGGCTCGGTGCGCGTGCCGCTCAACTCCTCCGACTTCTCCTCCTTCCTGCTGCAGGCGCAGAGTTCGAAGGCGAAGATCGTCGGTCTCGCCAATGCCGGCCTCGACACCACCAACTCGATCAAGCAGGCGGCCGAGTTCGGCATTGTCTCCGGCGGCCAGAAGCTCGCGGGCCTCCTGATGACGCTTGCCGAGGTGAACGGCCTCGGTCTTCAGGCCGCGCAAGGTCTGGTGCTGACCGAGGGCTATTACTGGGATCTCAACGACAAGACCCGCAATCTCGGCGAACGCTTCCTCAAGCGCACCGGCCGGATGCCGAGCATGATCCATGCCGGCACCTATTCGGCGACGCTGAGCTACCTGAAGGCGGTCAAGGCCGCCGGCACCAAGGACCCGGAGGCCGTTTCCAAGAAGCTGAAGGAGCTGCCGGTCAACGACGACTTCGCGCAAGGCGGCAAGGTGCTCGAGAACGGCCGCATGGTCCACGACATGTATCTGTTCGAGGTCAAGAAGCCCTCGGAGTCGAAGAAGCCCTGGGACTATTACAAGCTGCTCGCCACCGTTCCCGGCGACAAGGCGTTCTTCTCCGCCAAGGACAGCGGCTGCCCGCTGACGAAGTGACGCGTAGCGTCATTCCGGGGCGATGCGAAGCATCGAACCCGGAATCTCGAAGCTCCGAGTCCGGCGCCAGCGCCACACATTCCGCTGTCGTCCCGGACAAGCGCGCCTCAAGCGCGCGCCGATCCGGGACCCATAACCACAGGCCGGTGTGGTTACGGAGACTCGGAGTTACCTGCTCGCGCCAAACTACTCCCTGTGGATATGGGTCCCGGATCGGCGCTTCGCTTCGCTGCGCTTGTCCGGGACGACGACTGAGATTGAGGCGCGACCTTCCCTCACACCATCCGCAACACCACCGCGCCTAGCGCCCCCGCCCACAACGCGATTGCGGCCAGCGCCTGGATCGCGAAACCCGGGCCGCGTTTTGCGGCGGCCTGCGAATAGCCCATGAAATAGACGATGCGGCCGATGATCCACACGGCGCCGATCCCGGCCGCAACGGCATCGCCGATATAGATCGCGAACAACCAGAGCGCCGGCAGGAAGATCGGCATCCATTCCAGCGTGTTCATCTGGATGCGGAACGCGCGCTCGAAATCCGGATGGCCCGACATCGCCGGCACCTTGACGCCGGTTTGGGTGCGCGAGCGCGAGACGTTGATGCAGGTGAAGAAATAAAATGCGATCGCCAGCAGCGTGACGAGAGCGGTGAGATGGTACATCGCGAATCCCCTTAGAGACCGCGCTTCAATACCCGGTCAGCTCGAGATAGCCAACGCCGTCATGCGTGCCGGCAAAGCTGATCGGTCCCTCCCAATAGGAGAAGCCCGTCCCCATCCATGCCTTCGGATTGAGCGGCTTGCAAAGAATCGAGAACGAGCGCGAGGGAATCGCGATCTGCCATTCCACCGGCAGCTTGCGGCCCGCGACCTCGGCCGTTGCTTTCGGACTCATCTGGATATCATTGCCCGCAATCATCTGTGTGTCGCCGGCGGCGCTGATCCAGTTGCCGAACGGATAATCCTTGCCGTCCTTCTGGCGCAGCCGGTACAGCATCAGCTTGTCGCCGGATGCGAGATGCAGCGACAGCCAGTCCCAGCCGGTCTGGTCGGCATCGAGCGGCTGGCTGCTCCATTCGCGGTCCATCCAGGCTTGCCCGGAAACATCGACAGGCTTGTCGTCGATGGTGAGCGTGCCGCGCGCACGATAGAACGGCTGGCTGTAATAATACGACGCCTGTCCGCGCTCCGATTTGCGGCTGTAGCCGTGGTCGCCCTGCAGCACCACCGGACGATCGGCCTCCAGCGTCAACGCGTAGCTGAAGTCGGTGCCCGAGGCCTTCAGCGTCAACGGCGCCAGGGTGTGGTCGCCGGTCTTTTCAAAACCTTTCATCTCCCAATCATCGATCCAGGCCGCGAACGGCTTGTCCGTGACGCCGGCCTGCCCCACACCCCCGCGCGAAAACACCTCGCTGAAGCGGTGCGTGCCTGCGCGCGTCACTGCGGCATGCGCCATCCAGATCTGCTGATTGGCCCAGCCTTCGCCTTGCGGCCCCGGCCGCGCCGCCTGCCGAAACAGCGTCCATTGCAGGCCGCACGCCGCGCCGCTGCTGTCGATGAGATTCGCCGTGAGATACCACCATTCGATGCGAAACTCCGGATGCGGCCCGTGATCGGCTGGGAAAGCAAAGGCCTTTCCCGGCGTCACCTTGGCAAAACCGTCGGCGGTCTCGCCGAGCCCGGCATAACCTTGCGCGCTGGCGCGGCGTGCGAGAGCGAGCGCGGCGAGGCCGCCGGCAAAGGCGCGCCGGGAGATCCGATCAGCGCTCATTGGCAAACACCTTGACGAGGCTCGCCGGCTGCATCCGCGCCAGCCGCACCATCGGCAGCAGCGCTGCAAGCAGCGAAGCGAGCAGCGCCACCGCAACCAGCTCGACCAGTTGCAGCGGAAAGACGTGGAACGGCAGCCGCCAGCCGAACGCCTTCACGTTCACGATCGCGATCAGGCACCACGCCACCAGGAGCCCGAGCGGCACGGCCAGGAGCGAGGTGAACAGCGCGACCGACAGCGTCTTGGTCAACTCGATCGCGGCAAGGCGCGGCCGCGTGATGCCGACCGCCCACAGCGGCGCGAGCTGCGGCAGGCGCGAGTTCGCCAGCGTCAGCAGGCTGGTCAGGAGCGCAATGCCGGCGACGCCGAGCGTGAAGGCGTTCAGCGCCGACGTCACCGCAAAGGTGCGATTGAAGATGCGGATCGATTCCGCCTTCACCGTCGCCTGGTCGGCGACGCTGCGATCATCGAGCGCGAACTGCTTCTGCAAGGCCGCGATCAGCCCGGCGATATTGTCCTTCGCGACGGTCAGGCCAATCCGGGTCTGCGGCGTCTGCGGAAAATGCCGGATCAGCGCCGCGACATTCACCGCGAGCTGGCCCTTGGGGTTGCCGTAATCGGCATAGATGCCGACGATGTCGAGCTCCCAGGTCCCGCCCGGCGCCGGCACCTCGATCACATCGCCGACACGGACGTTGAGGCGGCGGCTGAGCTGCTCGCTGATGAAGGCGGCATTGCCCGGCACGAGCTGAGTCCAGGCGCGCGGCGCGGTCTCCAGCAGCGGCCAGCGCTCGCGATAGAGCGGGTGGTCGGGCAGGCCGAACAATTCCACCGGCTGGCCCTGAACCTGCGTCTCGGCGCGTCCGCCCGACAGGATCGCCTGCACGTCGCTGCGCTCCTTCAGCCAGTTGCGGATCGCAACGCCCTGCGAATTGTCGGCCGCGCTGATGTAGACGTCGGCGGCGAGCCGCCCGTTGAGCCAGCCGATGAAGGTGCGGCTGAAGGTTTCCACCATGGTGGACACGCCGACATTGACGGCGAGCGCGAGCAGCAACGCCATCAGCGCCAGCGACAGTCCCGACAGTTGTTGCCGGCTATCCGCCCAGAACCACAGCGATAGCGGACCTTGCGCCGTGCGCTGGCCGGCGAGCAGGATGATTTCGAGGAAGGCCGGCAGGATCAGCGCCGCACCTAACATCAGCGCCGCCAGCACGCCGAATCCTGCGATCAGCGACACGCCGTAATGAAGCAGCAGCAGCGCAACCGCGAACACGGCGCCGGCGGCAAGGCTCTGCAGAATCAGCCAGCGCCGCTGCCGCTGCTGCCAGGCGCGCGGCTGCGCCGTCGCCAGCACCGGCATCCTGATCGCCTTGATCAGGCTGGTCGCCGCCGCAACAAGCGCGCCCGCAATGCTGATGCCGATCCCGGCGAGCCACCATTCAGGCCGCAATGTGAGTTGCCCCGGGATCTGCGCGCCGTAGAGCCCGCGCAGCGAGGCCGCGACATCGGGGAGAAGCGCCGCCGCGATGAAATAGCCACAGACGAGCCCGATCAATCCTGCGACCAGCGCCAGCGCCACCAGCTCGATCACCAGCACCGTGTTGACCAGCCGCGCCGAGGCACCGCAGGCCCGCAAGGTGCGCAGCATCGGCAGGCGCTGCTCGAAGGCGAGGCCCACGGCCGAATTGACGATGAAGAGGCCGACGAAGAACGACAGCAGGCCGAAGGCCGTGAGGTTGAGATGAAAACTGTCGGTGAGGCGCTCGAGCTCCGTCTCCGCATTCGGCTCGATCCGTTGCAACTGATCGCCGACGACGTCTTGCAGCGGCGCCGGCTTGCCCTTCGGCTTGCCGATCAGCAACCGAGACACCTGATCCGGCTTGTTGAGCAGCCGCTGCGCCACGCCGATATCGACCACTAGCACATCGGGTACGAGCTGCGGGAGCACGCGCAGCGGCGGCAGCTTTGCGCCGCTGCTGATCGGCGGCGCCGCGCCCTCCTGCTCCTGTAGATCGCTCAGCGTCTCCCGCGCCACCAATGTCTGGCCGGGCGGGGCAACGAAGCCGCTCAAATCAGAGGCGCCGAGGCGCGGCGCGTTGCCGACGTCGGCCGGCATCGTCACCGGTTCGATGCCGAGCAGCCGCACCGAGCGTCCGTTGACCTGCACGCGTCCTTCCAGCACCGGCGAGACCGGCCAGCCGGCGCGGCGGAGCTTGACGAACAAGTCTTGGGAGAACGTCGCCGCATTGGGCGCCACCAACATGGCCGTGCGCACGCCGCCGAAGGTCGCCGCGGCGCGGTCATAGGCGTTGCGGGCCTGCTGGTTGATCGCCTGCACGCCGCTCCACAAGGCGGTCGCCGCGATCAGGCCGATCAGGAGGGTTGCGAACTGCATCTTGTGACGCCGCCAATGGCTGAGCAGCACGGCGAGGACCCACAGCGCGCGCCTCATGCGATCCGCCCCGCATGCAGGGTGACGTGGCGATCGAGCGTGCCGGCCAGATGCAGGCTGTGCGTCACCATCAGGAAGCCGCAGCCGGTGCGCGCGACGAGGTCGCGCGTCAGCGCCAGCACGTCGTCGGCGGTGTCTTCGTCCAGATTGCCGGTCGGCTCGTCCGCGAGCAGCAGCGAGGGCTTTGTCGCGAGCGCGCGGCCGATCGCGACGCGCTGCTGCTGGCCGCCCGATAATTGCTCCGGATAACGCCTGAGCAGCTGGCCGAGCCCGAGCCGCTCGACCAGCTCCTTGGTCCAGGCCGCATCATGCCGGCCGGCGATCCGCGCCTGGAAGGCGAGATTGTCGGCGACCGAGAGAGACGGGATCAGGTTGAACTGCTGGAACACGAGGCCGATGCGGTCGCGCCGCAGCTCTGCGCGCCCGGCGTCGGAGAGCTTGGTGACCTCGATATCCTCCAGCCGGATCGAGCCGCCGTCGGCGGCATCGAGGCCGGCGATCAGGTGCAGCAGCGTGCTCTTGCCGCTGCCGGACTCGCCGGTCAGCGCCACGCGCTCGCCTGCCCTAAGGTCGAGATCGACGCCGCGCAGCACGTGAACCGGCTCACCGGCCGAGGCGAAGGTCTTGGAGAGATTTCGGATAGTCAGCACGATGAATGGCGCCGGGCGGAATTAACGGAAATGTTGCGTAGCACACTTGGTGGGGAAATGCCGGGGTTGCGTTGCTGTCGCAGCCGTTGTTAGCTTCACGAAGGCCAAATCAAAAAAGTGCCAAAAAACACAGACGGGGAGAATCATGAGCGCTCAGGGAATGCCGTCCGCGGCGGGTACGACGGCAGGGACGTCCAAAGAAACGCCGAAGGGCGCCTGGACCGTCACGTTTCTGCTCTTTCTCTTCATGCTGGTAAACTTCGCCGACAAGATCGTCGTCGGCCTCGCCGGCGTGCCGATCATGACCGACATGAAGCTCAGCGCCGAGCAATTCGGCCTGCTCGGCTCCTCGTTCTTCTTCCTGTTCTCGATCTCGGCCATCGTCGTCGGCTTCATCGTCAACAAGGTGCCGACGCGCTGGGTGCTGCTCACGCTGGCCGTGATCTGGGCGCTGGCACAGTTTCCGATGGTCGGCACCGTCTCCTTCACCACGCTCCTGATCTGCCGCATCGTGCTCGGCGCGGGCGAGGGTCCGGCCTTCTCGGTCGCCGCGCACGCGATCTACAAATGGTTCCCCGACGAGAAGCGCACGCTGCCGACCGCGATCCTGTCGCAAGGCTCGGCCTTCGGCGTCATCCTCGCGGTGCCGGCGCTGAACTGGGTCATCGTCAATCACTCCTGGCACTATGCCTTCGGTGCCCTTGGCGTCGTAGGCCTGATCTGGGTTGCGGCCTGGCTCGCGCTCGGCAAGGAAGGGCCGCTCGAGAGCACGCAGGTCTCGGCCGCGACCGAGCCGGCGATTCCCTACCTGCAGCTTCTCACCTCGCGCACCTTCATCGGCTGCGTCGCGGCGACCTTCGGCGCTTACTGGGCGCTGTCGCTCGGCCTCACCTGGTTCACGCCTTTCATCGTCAAGGGTCTCGGCTTCTCGCAGAGCCAGGCTGGCTTCATCTCGATCCTGCCCTGGGTGTTCGGTGCCACCATCGTGATTCTCACGGGGTGGATCTCGCAGGTGATGATGGCCCGCGGCTACAACACCCGCATCGCCCGCGGCGTGCTCGGCGCGGTGCCGCTGGTGATCGGCGGGCTGATCCTGGCGATGATGCCGCATGTCCAGGGCGCGAGCTTCCAGATCGTCCTGCTCGTGGTCGGCACCGGCCTGTGCGGCGCGATCTACGTCGTCTGCCCGCCCATGCTCGGCGAGTTCACGCCGGTATCGCAGCGCGGCGCCATCCTCGCGATCTACGGAGCGCTCTACACGCTCTCGGGCATCATCGCGCCGAACGTGATGGGCACCGTGATCCAGCACGCCGGCAGCATGCTCGATGGCTACATGACCGGCTTCAGCATCAACGCCGCCGTCATGGTCGGCTCTGGCCTGCTCGGCCTGCTGCTGCTCTGGCCGAACACGGAAAAGGCGCGGCTAACGCGTGGTGCGGCGGCGCAGCCCGCCCCGCTGAAAGGCGCGGTCTCGCCGACGTAAGCGGGCTGCAAGGCAAGCTGTTCGCCCCAACCACAACTGTCGTCCCGGACAAGCGCAGCGAAGCGGAGCGCCGATCCGGGATCCATAACCACAGGGAGAAGTTTGGCGGAAGCTCGTAACTCCGAGTCTTCGCCAAATTTCTCCCTGTGGTTATGGGTCCCCGCGTTCGCGGGGACGACAGCGGGGAGTGAGGCGCGGCTTGTGCGCCTCAGCGACAGCCCTCGCCTAATTCATCCCCTGCGCGCCACGAATCAGCTTGCCCGGCCGCTGCCCCGTGGCCTCGCCGTGCCGCCGCGTCAGCACGCCCGACACGATCGTCGCCTCATAGCCGTCGACATCCTGCAACAGCCTGCGACCGCCGACCGGCAGATCGTAATGCACCTTCGGTGGATGCAGGTGCAGGCGGTCGTAGTCGATCACGTTGACGTCGGCCTTGTAGCCGGGGGCGATCAGCCCGCGGTCGGTGAGGCCGACCGAGAGCGCGGTCTTGCGCGACTGCGCGGCGACCACGAACGGGATCGTCAGCTTCTCGCCGCGCTTGCGGTCGCGCGTCCAGTGCGTCAGCAGATAGGTCGGGAAGCTGGCATCGCAGATGATGCCGCAATGCGCGCCGCCGTCGGACAGGCCCGGCACCGATTGCGGATCGATCAGCATCTCGCGTGTCGCATCGAGATTGCCGTCGGCATAGTTGAGGAACGGCACGTAGAGCATGCCGCGACCCTCGTCCGACAGCATCGCATCATAGGCGAGCTCCTCCGGCTGGCGGCCCTGCCTGCGCGCCTGCGGGCCCAGCGCGTTCTCCGGCGGCTGCTCGTAATCGGGGGGATCGCCGAGCAGGAACATCTTGTCGTAGTTCGGACGGAAGAACAGCGGATCGTCGGTCGACGTCGCCGTCTCGCTGAGGATCGCCTTGCGCACCTCGCTCTGGTGCAACCGCGCCAGCCGCTCCTGCAGCGGCAGATGCGCGATCGCCTTGTAGCTTGGATGGGTCTGGAACGGGTTTCGCGACAGCTCGAGCCCGAGCAGGAGGCCGACCGGACGTGCCGCGATCTGCGCGGTGATGGAGAGGCCGCGCTTGGCGGCCGCATTGATCTCGTCCAGCGTCTGGCGCCAGCGGTCGGGCGCCTTGTCGTTCTGCGTGATCGAGAACGAGATCGGGCACTTCGTGGCGTCCGCGACCCGCAGCATCATCGGCAGATCTTCGTGGATGGTCGAGAGATCAAGCACGAATTGCAGCACGCTGCGGCCCTCGCGATGCATCGCGCCGGCGATCGCGGTCAGCTCGTCCTCGCCGGCTTTCAGCGTCGGGGTGAAATCGCCGGTCGAGGTGCGGTGGTTGAGCGTGCGGGAGGTCGAGAAGCCGAGCGCGCCGGAGCGCACCGCCTCGCCCGCGAGCTTCGCCATCGCAGCGTTGTCCTCGGCGGTCGAGGGATCGCGGCGCGCGCCGCGCTCGCCCATGACATAGACGCGCAGCGCGGCATGCGGCAGCTGCGCGCCGACATCGATGTCGAAATCGCGCTTGGACAGCCAGTTCATGTAATCCGGAAAGCTCTCCCAGGCCCAGGGAATGCCGGCACTCAGCACTGGTTCCGGAATGTCCTCGACGCCTTCCATCAGCTGGATTAGACGGGTGTGATCGGCGGGCTTGCACGGCGCGAAGCCGACGCCGCAATTGCCCATGATCGCCGTGGTGACGCCGTTCTGCGAGGACGGCGTGATGTCCTGGCTCCAGGTGACCTGGCCGTCGTAATGGGTGTGCACGTCAACGAAGCCCGGCGTCACCAGTTTTCCGCGCGCGTCGATCTCTTCTTGTCCCTTCGCCGAAACTTTCCCGACCTCACTGATCCTGCCGCGGGAGATCGCGACGTCAGCCTCGAACAGCTCGCCGCCGCTTCCATCCGCAACAGTGCCGCCGCGGATCACGAGATCAGGGGTGCTCATGGTGTTTCTTCCCGTTTTGTCTTGTTGTGTTGTGTTTTTCTCGTCTCTCTCAGCCGTCGTCCCGGACAAGCGAAGCGCAGATCCGGGACCCATAGCCACAGGGAGGTGTTTGGCGAAGACTCGGAGTTACCGGTCTTGCACTACGACTCCTCCCTGTGGTTATGGGTCCCCGCGTTCGCGGGGACGACAGTTGAATTTGTAGCGATATTGACCGCTCAATTCGCCTTACCTTGCGCCCGCCGCTCGGTGAACGGCGACAGCACCACCGTCGCCAGCATGAAGATCACGGAGGCCCCGAACACCCAGTGCGGGGCGCTCTGGTCCATGATCCAGCCGAACAGCAGCGGAGAGACGATGCCGCCGAGATTGAAGCCGGTGGAGACGATGCCGAAGGCGCGCCCGGCGGCGCCGGGAGGCGCGGCGTTGCGCACCAGCATGTCCCGCGACGGGGCGATCACGCCGGAGAGGAAGCCCGCGGTCGCCATCGTCGCGGTCAAGACCCAGCCAGGCAGCGTGACCAGCGCGATCAGCAGCACGATCGCTGCGTTGGCGGCAAAGCAGGCGGCGGCGACATAGCCGTGATGTTCGGTGTAATCGGCGAGGAAGCCGCCCGCGAGCACACCCACGGCGCTGCAGCCAAGGAACGCCGTCAGCGCGACATTGGCGATCGAATAGGACGCCCCATAGCCGCTCATCAGCGCCACCACGCCGAAATTGTTGATGCCGGCGACCGACAGGCTGAGCAGCGTGAACAGCACAGTGAGCATGATCAGCGCCGGCGTGATCACGGCCTGCTTCGGCGCGGCTGCGTGGCCCGGCTTCTTCTTGTGCGCGCCGGCTTCGGGGATGCCCATGGCCACCAGCAGCAGCGCCACCAGGATGGCGATCGCGCCCGAGGCGATCAGCGCGCCGACACCGCCCGACACCGTGACCAGCGCAGCCACGATCGCCGGCGTCACCGCGCCGCCGAGATAGCCGGCAAAGGTGTGGACCGAGAAGGCACGGCCCATCCGTGCCTCGTCCATGTGCTCGGCGAGGATGGCGTAGTCGGCGGGGTGATAGACGCTGTTGGCGAGTCCGAGCAGCACCGCGCAGGCGATCAGCGCGGGGTAGCTGAGATGCAGGCCGAGCAGGATCAGCGCGAGGCCGCCGAGCGTGAGGCCGCACAGCAGAAGCTTCCGCGCGCCAAAATGGTCGACGAGATAGCCGGTCGGCGCCTGCGTCAGCCCCGACACCACCGCGGACACGGTCAGCGCAAAGCCGAGTTCGACATAGCCGACGCCGAGCTTCTCCTTCAGGAACGGAAACAGCATCGGCAGGACCAGCAGATGGAAATGGCTGACCCAATGCGCGATCGAGATTCCCGTCAGGGTACGCAGCGCGCTGTCCGCCTTGCCTTGTTGCGGTGCGGCGAGAACATCGGCCATTGCAGTTCCGTTTTCACATCCTGGAGGGGATGGGCAAACTATCGGGGAGAGCGGTTATTTGTCCATGAACGCAGGCGCATGGCAGGTAGTGCGGGTGGGGGCTGCATCCCCGCTGTCGTCCCTGCGTTCATGGGGACGACAGCGGTGTTTGGGGCTACCCCCTCACAACGGCTCGTCGTCATTGCCGTAGCGATCCCGCTTCGGCGTGGCGATGTCGCCGTCCTCGTAGTCGTCGTCGAAATCGCGCGGAGGCGGGGGTGTCTTTGCCTTGTCGTCAGCCGTCTTCGTCTTCGGCGGCTCGCTTGGCTTGGCGGTTTTGGCCATGGCTGGTCCCGGATGGTGATGCTGCACCCGATTCTATCCGGAAAATATGTGGGCTTCCTGATCTGCCGCAAGACGGGGTGTCAACGCACCACCGGCCCGCCCGCCTTCTTCCAGGCATCGATGCCGCCGGCAATGTGCGCGGTGTTCGATAATCCCGCATCCTTCGCGGCGGCCACCGCCATCGCCGAGCGCTCGCCGAAGGCGCAGAAGAACACGACTCGGCGGCCCGTGGCGGCGGCGACCTCGCGCAGCATGCCGCCGGGCTTCAGGCTCTCCTCGACCGACGGATAGGGCGTGTGCAGCGCGCCTTCGAGCATGCCGTGCTTCATGCGCTCATTGGTCTCGCGGAGATCGACAAGCAGGATGTCGGGCCGGTGGAGCGAACGGATCGCCTCCGCGGCGCTGAGCGCGCGGCCTTCCTTCTCCAGTTCCTCCTGATGCAGGCCGACGCGCATGTTGGCGGGCACCGCGACGTCCATCATCTTCGGATTGGGCAGCTTCAGGTTCGCCATCAGCTCGATATATTCGTCGACCGAGCGCACCTGGAGCCGCGGATTGTAGCGCTTCTCCTCGCCGATGGTGGAGACGGTGTCGCCCTTGTAGTCGTGCGCCGGAAACACCATGGTCTCGTCCGGCAGCTTCAAGAGGCGATTGAAGATCGACTCGTATTGTGCGCGCGACGAGCCGTTCTGGAAATCGGTGCGGCCGGTGCCGCGGATCAACAGCGTATCGCCGGTGAAGACGCGGTCGCCCATCAGATAGGAATAGGAGTCGTCGGTGTGGCCGGGCGTGTACATCACGTCGAGCGACAGGCCCTCGATCGTCACCTTGTCGCCATCGGCAACCCGCATCGCCACCACGTCGGCCTTGGTCTGGTCGCCCATCACGGTCATGCAATGGGTGCGGTCGCGCAGCTCGCCGAGCCCGGTGACGTGGTCGGCATGCAGATGAGTGTCGACCGCCTTGACCAGCTTGAGGTCGAGCTCGCGCAGCAGCTGGCAATAGCGATCGACCTTCTCCAGCACGGGATCGAGGATCAACGCCTCGCCACCGGGGCGGCTCGCGAGCAGATAGCTGTAAGTGCCCGAAACGCTGTCGAAGAGCTGGCGGAAGATCATGGGCAGGCCCCGGTGTGGAACTGATTTCGAGGATTCTACTACGGGGCGGGGCAGAAAGAGAAGCAATTCACTGTGTAGACGGTAAAATTTGGAAGATTTTTATTCCTCGAGATGGGGCGGCGAGGCAGTTTGGGGCAACCGCCTGCCCACAAATTCAGTGTCGTCCCTGCCTAGTGCGCAATTGCGCACACGGGGCGCAGGGATCCCAGAAGGAGTTTGGAGCGAAGCGGACATGCATCCGGCCTCAAGGATTTCGCCTTGCGATCCGGAACGGTGATCCGGCTGTCCCAATTAGAACTCCCACCTTAAAGGTGACAAATTTCGGACTCTTGAGAAGAGCGGTCGAGAATTACTGCATGAAGTCAGAGTGCACGAATGAGCCCTTCCGGATCTTTGATCGCGATCCTGCCGTGTAATGACCTTGATGCGTCGGAGCGGTTCTATAATCGATTGGGCTTTGCGCGCCCGGACAGCGAAAGGCCTGCTCCAGGAGAACGCGACACCTATCGCATGCTGTCGAACTCGAAAGGCGGATATCTACATCTGACGGACGCGGTCGAGGGATGGTTGACACCGGGCAGAAACCCTTTTGGGCTTTATCTTTACCTTGAGGATGTTGACGCTGCGGCGCGCGAATTTCAGCAATCACCCGAAGACAAGCCGTGGGGGATGTACGAATTTGCCGTGTCTGATCCAGATGAAACGTTGGTCCGTGTCGGCTGGCCAACCCGTCTCCGCGCTGGTGCTCAATAATTCGTCCGCAGTTGGGCCCTTGGCCGACATGACCAGGCGCGCCTCTTTTGTGCGTTTCCGGTGGTAATGCGGACGTCGTCCGGCGGGCGGATTTATGGGTACACGCCCTAGACAGGGACGACAGGGGAGTGTTCGGCGGGACAGCGGCCCCTACGGCCTCACCACCGTGTACCCGTTCTCCGCCAGGAACAGGATCTGCCCGACCCCGACCTGCACCGGTGTCGCCGCCGGAATGAACTCCGGCCGCTTCCCGGTCTCCCGCTCGATCGTGTCGACCGTGTTGAGGCAGATGTCGAAGCGCACGCCCTGCGCGATCAGGCTCTCGACCTGCTTGCGGCGCTCGCTGCCTGACAGCAACAGATCGATGCCGGGACCGAATGCGACGACCTCGATCGCAACCTTGTCGGGATCGTAGGCTTTCAGGAGATTGTTGGCTACGCTGAGCACCAGCGCCTGCTTCTTCGCATCGCCGTCGGAGAGCTGGAGCACGATCTTGTGCTCGGCGAACGGCTTGTCCTGGAGCGGCACCTGCTGGGCAAAAGCCTGCGGCATCGTCATCCAGGCGAGCAGCATCAGCACGCGAAGAATTTGCGACCGCATCATCCCTATCCCGCAATGCCCGGATTGCCCTCGACGCCCTTCAGCGTGACGCCGCTGCCGAGCCGTTCCTGAAGCATCCGGCCCGAGCGCAGATATTTGGCGACGACATCCCACACCGGTGCGCCCTGCTGGCCGTTGACCGAGGCCCAGCCCGCGACCTTGTAGCGGTGGCTCGCATTGATCGCCTTGCTGCCACTGAGCTTCAGCTCGGAGATGCGGCTGCCGATCGCGTTCGTCGGGCTGCAGGTGTAGCTGAGCCCGCCGGCGCGCACCATGTCGCCGCCCTGCTGGTAATAGGGATCGGCGTTGAAGAGATTGTCGCAGATGTCTTCCAGCACGTTCTTGATCTCTGCGCCGGTCATCTCCTGCACATAGGTCTCGGGATAGCTGATCGCGGTCTCCGCGAGCACGTCCTCCATGGTCAGCGCCTGGCCCGACAGCGCGGTGACGCCCCAGCGGAAACCCGGCGACAACGCGATCTCGGCGTCGAGCTCGGTGCGCAGCGCAGTGCAGATCAGCTCGTCCATGGGCCCGGCGAAATTGTCGCGGCGATAGAGCAGGCGATCCGGGGTGGCGATCTTCTCCGCCCAGTCGGTCACATGCGGCGCGCGCAGCCGGCCGATCAATTCGGCCATGGCCGGATCGGGCTTGAGCAGCTCGGAATAAACAGGCAGCAGATGATATCTGACGTCGCCGACCTTGCCCTTCTCGAGCGCGAGATCGAGCACGCCCAGGAACTTCCCGTTGGAGCCGGCATTGGTGACGAGCGTGGTGCCGCCGGCATTCGTCACGGCAATCGGCTGCGGCACGGCGTCATGGGTATGGCCGCCGAGGATGACGTCGATGCCGGTGACGCGGCTTGCGAGCTTGAGATCGACATCCATGCCGTTGTGCGAGAGCAGGATGACCGCATCGACCTTGTCGGTGCTGCGCAGGCCGTCGACGTGTTTCTGCAGCTCTTCCTCGCGGATGCCGAAGGTCCAGTCGGGCGTGAAGCGCTTGGGATGCGCGATCGGCACATAGGGAAACGCCTGGCCGATGATCGCGACGCGATGGCTGCCGAGCTCCTTGATTACCGAGGGCTTGAACACGCGCCCGCTGGCCTTGTCGAAGGCGAGCGCATCGTTGAACGCGGCTTCCTCGGTGAGGAAAACGTTCTGCGCCAGAAACTCGCCCTTGAAGCGCTCGAGATTGTCGCGCAGCGCCTGCTCGCCATAGGTGAATTCCCAATGGCCGGTCATCGCCTCGATGCCGAGCAGGTTGGCGACCTCGACCATGTCGCGGCCCTGCATGGTGTTGGCAAGCCCGGTGCCCTGCCAGAGATCGCCACCGTCGACGAGCACCGAGCGCTTCTCGCCGGCATCGCCGCGCAAACGGTCGATCAGCGTCTTCAGATGGGCAAAGCCGCCGAGCTTGCCGAAGCGGCCCGCGGACTTCTCGAACTCGAAGCAGGTGAAGGCGTAGGCATCGGCGCTGTCGGACCGGATGCCGAACCGCTCCAGGAAAGCGCGGCCGACCAGATGCGGTGGTCGCCCCGCCATCTCGCCGATGCCGATATTGACGCTGGGCTCGCGGAAATAGACCGGGTTGAGCTGCGCATGCGTGTCGGTGGTGTGCAGGATCCGCGCATTGCCGAACCGTTCGAGGTCGTAAATGCTCGCGGTCTCGGCGCCGCGCGCAAGCCGGGGCAGGCTGAGCGAGGTGGCGACAGCGGCTGTACTCTTCAGGAAATCGCGGCGGCGGATGGCCATCCCAGATTCTCCGCGCCTATGCTCGGCTACGACAGTTCAACGTGCTCAAGTCTAAAGCATGATCCGGAAAAGCGCGCAGCGGTTTTCCGAAAAGATCATGCTCAAACAAACAGCTCAAGCGCCATGGCGATCCTAATCGCATCGCGCTCTAGCGGATTTCCATGGCCTTCCAGGCTTCTTTTTCGGACGTCGCCTGGACAATCGACGCCTTCGCCAGCGCCTCGGCTTCCTTCGAGGCGGCAACCGCGCGGTCGAAATCGCCGCCATCGGCCGCCTTCTTGGCGGCGGCGAGCGCCGATACGGTCACGGTCCACTGGTTGCGCATGCCGGCTGCCTCCTTGGAGGCGGCCTCGGCGGCAGCATAGGCCGCCTTGTAGTCCACCTCATTGGCCGCGCGCGCGGATGGCGCGAGGCTCACGGCGAGTAGCATGGCCAAGGCAAGTGACAGCTTCATGGCCGCGCTCATGGTCGTGCCCCTGGGCCTGAAATCGGCAGGCCGTTGGCGACGTAGGAGAGGAAATACTCGACGTCGCGATATTCATCCGACTGCGGCTCCAGGGGAACCGCGCGGGTCTGGCTGTTGCAGGTGACGAAGCGGCGGCTGATCGTGCCCATGCCGCTCCATTCGGAGCGGTAGATCGGCATCGCGTTGAGGATGCCGAGCGCGGGCGCCAGGATCTCGGCGCGGATGCGCTCGCCCGGGCTCTGCACATGGCAGCTCGCGCAGGAGAAATTCAGCTGGCCGCGGCGGGTGTAGAAATAGCGCTTGCCGTTCTCGAAGGCTTCGAGCGCGCGGGGATCGTCGGGAATCTTGATGTCCATCGGCTTGCCGCGCGAGGTGAACGCCATGTAGGCGGTCAGCGAGGCCATCTCGTCCTTGACGTAGGAATAGGGGGCTTCCCCATTGGCCTCGCGGCAGCGGTTGAGCGCAAGCTCCAGCGTGACGACCTTGCCTTCCCCGGTGTCGAAATAGGGATAGTTTTGGCGGATGCCGATGCCGCCGTTCGGGAAGCAGTCGGCATAGGTCTTGCCGTTCTTGAACGGCGTCGCGAACATCTCCTTGCCGGCATCGAGCGCGAACTCGTAAGGCGGGAATTCCTCCTTCTCCTGCCACTGCCGCTTCATGTCGGCGTTCATGGAGTAGGGACCGTTGACGAAGTCCTCGTGCTTCACGTCCGGAAACTTCTGAAAGAAGAAGTTCTGGAACGCCTTGGCATCGGCAACCGGATCGACCTTGTCGGCCGCGACCACGCGCGGCGAGGTCAGCGCGAACGCGACCAGCGCGGCGCTGAGCGAGCCAAGCAGGAGCGAGGTGCGGGCCTTCATCACGAAATCTTCGCGGTGGTCGTGTCCGACGCACCCTTGTTGTCGGTCCAGGAGATCTTGAGCTCGTCGCCTTTCTTGGCGCCCTTGAAGCTGAACTTGACGTAGGGGTCCTTGGAGACCGCTGTGCCCCAATCGGCGACGAAGACGTCCTTGCCGTTGCATTCGAACTTCAGCCGCTGGATGAAGTGCGCAGGGATCAGCTCGCCCTTGGAGTCCTTGACGAGACCGGTGTCCATGGGGTGCTGGATCAGTGTCTGCACTTCGGTGATGTCGCCGTTGGCGGTGGCGCGGACGCGAATGCTGGATGCCATGTCGATTGTCCTCGCTTAGCCGCCGCAGCCGCCGACGGTGACCTTGACCTCTTTGGTCGCGCTGTAGAGCTTGCCGTCGGCTTCCACGATCGCGGTCACGTTGGTGGTCTTGGCCATCTTCAGGCGATTGGCAACGCTCGGCAGCGTGCCCTCGGGAATCCTGTAGGACGCCGCGAGCGCGTTCGGGTTCTCGGCAACGAAGAACGAGATCGAGGTGACCTTGTCGAGCGTCGTCGTCACCGAGATCGGCACCACGCCGCCATTCTCGGCGATCTCCGGCGCATCGAGCTTGATCTTGTCGGACAGTTCGGCGGTCTTGCCGTACAGCGCCTTGATCGCGTCGGCTTCGTTCTTCAGCTTGAACGCCTCTTCCGGATATTTGTCGTTCGCCGCCGCGAGCGCCGACGTAGCGCCGAACGGCAGATTGCCGAGGCCGAGCAGCGCGACGCCGGCTGCGCCTTGAAGGATCAGGCGCCGCGTCGGAAGAGGGCCGGTGGTGGTGGTCATCTCAAATCTCCTGGGATGCCGGAAGTCACAGGGTTTGCAGGAAATCAACGATCGCGCTGATCTCCTGTTCGGTCAAAATCCGATTCCGGCCGAACGGCGGCATCATGGTCTGCGGGTTGCGCTTGGTCTCGTCGAAGATGATCGCGACCAGCTCGTTGCGATCAGGGTATTTTGACTTGATGTCCTTCAGCTCCGGGCCGATCGTTCCCGGCAGGTCGCCGCCCTTGATCACATGGCAGGTCAGGCAGTTGCCCTTGCCGCGGTCGAAGGCGAGCTTCTGGCCCTCGGCGACAGCGGATTGCGCCCGCGCAGGGCTTGCGGCAAGGCCGGCGGCGAGTGCCAGCAGGAGGTAAAGGACGGGGGTCCGGGGAAGGGCGGTCAAGGCGTCATTCCGAGGCGTTATGTCGATGATCTCGTTCGCGAAAATATAGCGTTCCAAAGCACAAAGGGCATCGCCTGACAATCAGGACTATGCACGCGGCAAAATGGAGTTAATATCTTCCGCATTGCAACTAAAGAGATTATTTGTTCGGCGGATTCGGACCCAAGGGTAAGGTCAACGGGCGCGGGTCGCTGTTTTCGGGGCGTTTGGGCGCTCGTTCTGTTTTTTATCTCGTTCTCGTTTTTCAAGGGGACCTCAATTGGCTGACTATGTCGTCGAATTTGGCAGGGACGGCGGACGGGTCGAACCGGACGGGCGGCTCGATGCGCCGGCATTTCATCGCAATCACGAGCCGCTCTGGGCGGCGCTGGAGCAGCATCTTGCTGGTCTCACCGGCAACGTTGTCGAGGTCGGCAGCGGAACCGGCCAGCACGTGGTCCATTTCGCCCGCCAGACGCCGGACCTCGTCTGGTGGCCGAGTGATCTCAACCAGCGGCATCTGAAGAGCATCGAGGCTTGGCGGGTCCATTCGGGCCTGCAAAACATCCGCTCGCCGCTGCGGATCGATCTCACCGATCCCGACTGGTGCCCGGAGATGCGAAGCGGGCAGGCGCCGACCAGCCTTGCCGCCTTGTTCTGCGCCAACGTCATCCATATCGCGCCATGGAGCGTGGCCGAGGGCCTGTTCGCCGGCGCCGGCCGCTACCTGCGCGCCGACGGCAAGCTGTTCCTCTACGGCCCCTTCAAGCGCGACGGCAAGCACACCGCGCTCAGCAACGCCGTGTTCGACACGTCTTTACGCGAAGGCAATCCCGAATGGGGCGTGCGTGATGTCGGCGATGTCGAGAAGCTCGCAACGGCCGTGGGCCTTCGCTTGGTCGACACCATCGAGATGCCCGCGAACAATCTGACGCTGGTGTTTTCTAGAGGCTAGCTCGGGACGTCGTCATGCCCAGGCTTGTCCCGGGCATCCACGTTCTTTAGGCGGCAAAGGCAAGGCGTGGATGGCCGGGTCAAGCCCGGCCATGACGATGGGGAGGCGTCAGCGCTTCAACGCTAGCTTTCATCCCGCCACCCGATCTTCTCCTTCAAGAACCGGAAGCCGATCACCTCGAACCCGGCGCGCTCCTTGTTGTCCTTGCCGTAGCCGTGGCCGCCGGCGGCCGGCTCGTAGAACCAGGCTTCATAGCCCATCGCCTGCAGCTTCGCCGCCATCTTGCGCGCGTGGCCGGGATGGACGCGGTCGTCGCGCCGCGTGGTGGCGATCAGGATCGGCGGATAGGATTGGCCGGCCTTGACGTTGTGATAGGCGGAGTAGGTCTTCAGCCACTCCCACTCCTCCGCCTTGTCGGGATCGCCATATTCCGCGATCCAGCTCGCGCCCGCGAGTAGCTTTGTGTAGCGGCGCATGTCGATCAGCGGGATGGTGCAGAACAACGCGCCGAAGCGCTCGGGATAGCGCACCAGCATGTTGGTGATGAGGATGCCGCCGTTCGATCCGCCTTGCGCGGCGATGCGCTTTGCACTCGTCACGCCGCGGCGGACGAGATCGGCGGCGACGGCGGCGAAATCGTCATGCGAGAGCTTCTTGCCGGCGAGGCGGCCGGCATCGTGCCAGCGCGTGCCGAACTCGCCGCCGCCGCGCAAGTTCGCCTGCACCTTCGTGCCGCCGCGCTCCAGCCACAGCTTGCCGAGCGAAGCGTTGTAGTACGGCTTCACGGAATGCCCGAAGCCGCCATAGGCGCTCATGTAGACCGGCGCATCGCCGGTGTCGGTCGCCGGACCCGTCTGCACATAGGGAATGCGCTCGCCGTCGACCGAGATCGCCTCGTGCTGGGTCACGATGAGACCGTCGGCGGTGAACGTCTTCGGCGCCTGCTTCAGCACCATCGGGCTTTCGACGCCGCGTTCGAGCAGCAGCAGCGACGGCGGGGTGAGCGGATCCTGCACATTGGCGAGCAGATCGCCATTGCTCTCGCTGGGATGGCGATCGAGCGGCCAGATGTCGACGACGCCGATCTGCGGCAAGCCGCCAAGTGTCTCGCGGCTCCAGCCGCCAGCGGACGGCGTGCAGATCTCGAAGCGCGGCTGGAGCTCGTCGAGGATCGAGAGCACGAGCTTGCCCGCGGCCCAGAACAGACCTTGCAGCGCGCGCCGCGGCGCCGGCTCGAACAGCACCGCGAAATCGCGGCTGCCGGCGAGGAAAGCCGAGAGCGAGATGCCGAGCACGGTGTCGGTGGCATAGCTGCGGCCCTCGACCGTCCAGTCCTTGCGCAGCTTGATCGCGAACCAGTCGCCATGCGCCTGCATCCAGATGCCGGTCGGCAGATCGAGCTTCGTCGGGGTGCCGGCCGCATCGCGCAGCCAGATTGCGTGATTGAAGAAGTCGATCTGGTCGATGATCCAGACCCGCGGCTCTGCTCCGGTGTCGTCGCTCATGCCGTAGATCATCATGTGATCGGCTGCGGTCTCGATGATCACCTGCGCCTGCTCGACCGCTTGTCCGCGCCGCCACAGCCGGACCGTCCGCGCATAGCCCGAGCTCGTCGCCATGCCCTCGCCATGCGCGCTCGACAGCAGCAGCGTGTCGGCATCGAGCCAGTCGACGCCGCCCTTGGCCTCCGGCAGCGTGAAGCCGTCCGTGACAAAACTCTTCGTGGCGAGGTCGAACTCGCGCAAGGTGACGGCATCGCTGCCGCCGCGCGACAAGCTCAGGATCGCCCGCGTACTGCCCGGCATCGTGGCGATCTGGCTGAGCAGCCAGTCCTCGCCTTCGTGCGCTGCGAGCTGGTCGATATCCAGAATCGTCTCCCACGCAGGGCTCGCTTTGCGAAACTCCGCCAGCGTGGTTCGCCGCCACAGCCCGCGCGGGTTGATGGCGTCCTTCCAGAGATTGTGCAGATCGCTGCCGCGGCGGCTGACATAGGGGATGTTGTCGGGACGATCATAGATCGCTGCGAGGATGTCGCGGTCGCGTTCGAACGCCGCACCGCCGAAGGCGGCGAGCGTCAGCTGATTCTGCCGCTCGACGAAATCAAGCGGCTGCTTGCCTTCGATCTCCTCCAGCCACAGCCAGGGATCGTCGTCGGGAGCGCTTAGCGTGGGCCTGTCATCAACGGACATGAACGAAACTCCGAAAAATCGCGGCGGATAGGATTTGATCGAGCGCAAGCCGTCAAGGCCGCGCTCCGGTATCATCGGCCTGATTGCGTCAGAGGCATGGCCCGCGCCCGTTTGCGCCGGTTGCCCGCCCTCCCGCGCCCCTCCATAGTGCCGGGAATCAACGCGCTCCTCGAGAGCCCCTTGGGGCGGAAATGCCGATGCTAGAAGTGACTTCAGCCAACGAGATCGCCGACGATTCGCGCGTGCGTGCCAATGTGGTGCGCCTTGCGGCGGCGCAGGCGCTGACCGGCGCCAACTCCGCGGTGATCTTCGCCACCGGTGCGATCGTCGGCGCCACGCTCGCGCCCGACATGTCGTTCGCGACCGTGCCGATCTCGATGTATGTGGTGGGCCTCGCCGCCGGCACGCTGCCGACCGGCGCGATCTCGCGCCGCTTCGGCCGCCGCGCCGCCTTCGTCGTCGGCACCGGCCTTGGCGCGCTGACGGGCCTGCTCGGCTGCTTCGCCATCCTGCACGGCTCGTTCGCGCTGTTCTGCCTCGCGACCTTCCTCGGCGGCCTCTATGGCGCAGTGGCGCAATCCTATCGCTTCGCCGCCGCCGACGGCGCCAGTGCCGCGTATCGGCCCAAGGCCGTGTCGTGGGTGATGGCCGGCGGCGTGTTCGCCGGCGTGCTCGGTCCGCAGCTCGTGCAATGGACCATGGATGTCTGGTCGCCTTATCTGTTCGCCTTCAGCTTCCTGGTGCAGGCCGCCGTCGCACTGGTCGCGATGGGCATCGTCGCCGGCGTCGATATGCCCAAGCCCGCGCCGGCCGATCTGCACGGCGGCCGGCCGCTGCTCGAGATCGTGACGCAGCCGCGCTTCATCGCCGCCGCGCTGTGCGGCGTCATCTCCTATCCCGTGATGAATCTGGTGATGACCTCGGCGCCGCTCGCCATGAAGATGTGCGGCCTGTCCGTCTCCGATTCCAATTTCGGCATTCAATGGCACATCGTCGCCATGTACGGCCCGAGCTTCTTCACCGGCGCGCTGATCGCGCGCTTCGGTGCTCCCAGAATCGTCGCTGCCGGCCTGCTGCTGGAAGCGGGCGCCGCCGGCATCGGCCTCTCCGGTCTCACCGCGATGCACTTCTGGGCGACGCTGATCGTGCTCGGCGTGGGCTGGAATTTCTCCTTTATCGGCGCCTCCGCGCTGGTGCTGGAGACGCACCGCCCGCAGGAGCGCAACAAGGTGCAGGCCTTCAACGATTTCCTGGTGTTCGGCATGATGGCGATCGGCTCGTTCTCTTCGGGCCAGCTGCTTGCCAATTTCGGCTGGTCCGCGGTGAACATGGTCGTGTTCCCGCCGGTGGTGCTGGGCCTTGCCGTGCTCTCACTGGTCTCCTGGGCGCGCCGCCGCAAGGCGCGGCTGGAGACGGCGATGGGCGAGTTCCCGGACGCGGTGTGACGCATGATCCGGAAAAGTGCGCAGCGGTTTTCCGACTAGATCATGCGCAACAAGTTGGCGGGAGATTGTCAGCAGCATCGATACTTCGATCCAGGTCGAAGTGATTTTCGGGAGTAGGTTACTAAATGTCGTCATGGCCGGGCTTGTCCCGGCCATCCACGTCTTAGGACGCTGAAGAAAGAACGTGGATGCCCGGGCATAGGCGAGCGGAAGCGACGCCGTCCTTCAGATGGCTATGCCCGGACATGACGGAGTAAGCGGCGATGCTCGATAATCCTCAACAGCCACCCATCGACGAATCCTCACTCCGCTACGAAGGCTGGCGCATTGTCGCCGTCTGCTTCCTGCTCGCGACCTTCGGTTGGGGGCTCGGCTTCTACGGCCAGAGCGTCTATGTCGCCGAGCTGCAGCGCGCGCGGGGCTGGCCGGCCTCGCTGATCTCGTCCGGCACCACGTTCTTCTATCTGTTCGGCGCGCTGCTGGTCGTCTTCGTCGGCGAGGCCGTCCGAAAATATGGCCCGCGGCTCTGCCTGATCGCCGGGACGCTGGCGATGGCGGCCGCTGCGGTTGCGATCGGCGCGGTGCGCGAGCCCTGGCAGCTTTATCTCGCCGATGCCGTGCTTGCCTTCGGCTGGGCCGGCACGAGTCTCGCCATGATCACCAACACGATCAGTCTCTGGTTCGACCAGAAGCGCGGCATGGCGATCAGTCTTGCGCTCAATGGCGCGAGCTTCGGCGGCATCGTCGGGGTGCCCTTGCTGGTGATGTTGATCGGCCATATCGGCTTTGCCAGCGCGATGTATGCCGCCGCCGGCGCCATGCTGGTGCTGCTGGTGCCGGTGATCCTCATTCTCGTAGGCCGCCCGCCCGATCTTCATGGCTGGCAGGCGACAGCGAAAGCGAAGCCGCAATCCTCGACAGAGATCCGCGCCGGGGCGCTGCGCGATCTCGGCTTCCTCACGGTGACCATTGCGTTCGCGCTGGTGCTGTTCGCCCAGGTCGGCTTCATCGTGCACCTGATCTCGTTCCTCGACCCCGTCATCGGCCGCGAGCGCGCCGCGGTTGCGGTCGCGGTGCTGACCGCGATGGCCGTGGTCGGCCGCGTGCTGTTCTCGCTGGTGATCGACCGCCTCAACCAGCGGCTTGCGTCGGCGCTGTCGTTCCTCAGCCAGGCTGCCGCGCTTGTCGTCGTCATCAACCTGCACAACGATTACGCGCTGATCGCAGCCTGCGCGGTGTTCGGCTTCTCGGTCGGCAACCTCATCACGCTGCCATCGCTAATCGTGCAGCAGGAGTTCGATCCCGCCTCGTTCGGCGTGTTGATCAGCCTGAATACGGCGATCAACCAGGTGACGTATGCGTTCGGGCCCGGAATCGTCGGGGCCTTGCGCGATTGGTCCGGTGGCTATTCGCTGCCTTTCTATCTCTGCATCGCGCTGGAGATGGCCGCCGCAGCGCTGATCATGGTGCGCGGGAAGCCCAGAGCGAAAATCTTGTAGGGTGGGCAAAGCGAAGCGTGCCCACGATCTGTATCCATCACGGACGGATGGTGGGCGCGGCGCTGTGCGCCTTTGCCCACCCTACGAGACTACGCTTCCCGCTGCTTCAGCAACGCCTCCACATCGAGCCGCTTCGTGAACATCGCGAGCTTCCCATCCGGTCCGAATGGCCATTGCTCCCTGGGCTTGTCCCAATACAGCTCCACGCCATTCTGGTCGGGATCGCGCAAATACAGCGCCTCGCTGACGCCGTGGTCGCTGGCGCCGTCCAGCGCGATGCCCGCCGTCAGCACCCGATGCAGCGCATCCGCCAGCGCTGGCCGGGTCGGATAGAGGATGGCGGTGTGGAAGAGCCCGGTCGTGCCCGGCGGCGGCGGCGAGCCGCCCTTGCTTTCCCAGGTGTTGAGCCCGATGTGGTGATGATAGCCGCCCGCCGAGATGAAGGCCGCGCCGGAGCCCATGCGCTGCATCAGCTCGAATCCGAGCACGCCGCAATAGAAGCCGAGCGCGCGATCGAGATCGGCGACCTTGAGGTGGACGTGGCCGATCCTGGTGCCGGCGGCGACGGCGGATGATTGCGACATGTGGCTGCTCCGTTTCTGAACTCCACATAGGCTCGGCTTCGGGACGGCGCTACCAGCGCATCCCGAAACCCATCGTTTCCGAATGGGAAACTAAGCGAGCTCCGGCGCCTCGCCCTCGGGCAGGCCGAACTCAAACGTGTTCAGCGTCATCGACACCATCGTGTAATAGCCGCACAGCCCGATCACCTCGACGACGCCGCGTTCGCTGAGCAGCTTCACCGCCGCATCATAGAGACCCTTCTCGACGCCGTGGCCCTCATGCAGCGACTTTGCGAGATCGTAGATCATCTTGCCCTTGGGATCGTCGAACTCGGGCGTGCGGCGGTCGCGGATCGCGTCGATGATATCAGGATCCATGCCGCCCGCGAGCGCGAGGCGCTTATGCGCATACCATTCATAATGCGCGGTCCAGTGCCGCGCCGTCACCAGGATGGCGATCTCCGAAAGCTTGGCCGGGAAGATCGTGTCGTAGCGCAGCACCTCGCCGAGCCTTGTGGCGTGACGGGCCATGTCGGGACTGTTGAGCCAGGCCATCATCGGCGCCGGCGGCTTGCCGCGCTTGCCGGCAATCGACTCGTCATAGGTCTGCCGCTGGCTCTCGTTCATTTCGCCAGGCGAAAGAAGCTTTAGGCGCATTCTCGTTTCCTCTTTGTTTTCAAGCCTCGCCGTGAGGGAGACTATAGCCGATGCGCGGCACGGAAGTGGTTGAATTCCGCAGTGCGATGGCCCAGAGTCGCCGCCAACAAGTCGATTTTGATTGATGGAAACGACCATGAGCGACACTGACAACGCCGATCTCGAACAATTCCGCAACGAGACGCGCGCCTGGCTGGACGCGAACTGCCCGCCGGAGATGCGCAAGCCCGTGACGTCGGACACCGACGTGTTCTGGGGCGGGCGCAACGCAAAGTTCTCGTCCGAGCCGCAGCGCATCTGGTTCGAGCGCATGCGCGACAAGGGCTGGACCGTGCCTGATTGGCCGAAGCAATATGGCGGCGGCGGCCTCAGCGCCGCCGAGCACAAGGTGCTGCGCGCCGAGATGGCCAAGATGGGCGCGCGCCCGCCGCTGTCGAGCTTCGGCATCTGGATGCTCGGGCCGGCGCTCCTGAAATACGGCAACGACGCGCAGAAGCAGGAGCATCTGCCGAAGATCGCGGCGGGCGAGATCCGCTGGTGCCAGGGCTATTCCGAGCCGAACGCCGGCTCCGATCTCGCCTCGCTCCAGACCCGCGCCGAGAGCGACGGCGACGATTTCGTCATCACGGGTTCGAAGATCTGGACCTCCTACGCCAATTACGCCGACTGGATCTTCTGCCTCGTCCGCACCGATCCCGCGGCCAAGAAGCACGACGGCATCAGCTTCATCCTGTTCGACATGACCTCGAAGGGCGTGACGACCAAGCCGATCCTCTTGATCTCCGGCTACTCGCCGTTCTGCGAGACCTTCTTCGACGGCGTCCGCGTGCCGAAATCGCATGTGGTCGGCACGATCAATCGCGGCTGGGACGTCGCAAAATATCTGCTCCAGCACGAGCGCGCGATGATCTCAGGGATGGGCGAGCGCGGCGTCGGCCGTCCGCTCGGCCAGATCGCGGCCGACTCCGTTGGCTCCGACGCGCAAGGCAAGCTCGATGATGCCATGCTGCGTGCCGAGATCGCGACCTTCGATGTCGATGAAGCCGCGCTCGCCGCCTGCGCCGAGCGCGCGGTCGATCTCGCCAAGGCCGGGCAGGCGCATCCGGCGTTCTCGTCGGCGATGAAATATTACGGCACCGAGCTCAACAAGCGCCGCTACGAGATCCTGATGTCGGCCGGCGGCGTCGATGCGCTGGAGTGGGAGAGCGAGCGCTCCAAGCAGGGCGCTCGTCCGCGCGCCTGGCTGCGCACCAAGGCCAACTCGATCGAGGGCGGCACGAGCGAGGTCATGCTCGGCATCGTCGCCAAGCGCATCCTCGATTTGCCGGGGGCGTGAGGCTTTCCGTCGTTCCGGGGCGTCGCGAAGCGACGAACCCGGAACCTCGAGATTCCGGGTTCGATGCTGCGCATCGCCCCGGAATGACTTCGACAAATATGCATTCCGCCAGACGTTAGAGACTGAACACCATGGCCCTCGTCCTCACTGAAGAACAATCCATGCTCCGCGACAGCGCGCGCGGGCTGATCAGCGACAAGGCGCCGGTGTCGCACCTGCGATCCTTGCGCGACTCCAAGGACCCGACCGGCTTCTCCAAGGAGCTGTGGCAGTCCTTCGCCGAGATGGGCTTTGCCGGCCTCCTGGTGCCTGAAGAGTTCGGCGGCAGCGGCCTCGGCGTCATGGAGGCCGGAATCGTCATGGAGGAGATCGGCCGCACCTTGATGCCGTCGCCCTTCCTCGCCACCAGCGTGGTCGCGGCCTCGGCGCTGAACCGCGGCGGCAATGCCGCGCAGAAGTCGGACTATTTGCCGAAGATCGCGAACGGCTCGCTGCTTGCGACGCTTGCGATCGACGAGGGGGCCAAGCACCGCCCGCTCCAGACCAACCTGCAGGCCGTGCGCGCCGGCAACGGTTTCAAACTTTCCGGCGCCAAGGCGCTGGTGGTTGACGGCCACGTCGCCGATCTCCTGATCGTCGCCGCGCGCACCTCTGGCTCCGCCGGCGAGCGCGACGGCCTGACGCTGTTCCTGGTGAACCCGAAGGCCAAGGGCGTCGCGATCGAGCGCACCATTATGGTCGATGCGCACAACGCGGCGCGGATCGAGCTTGCCAATGTCGAGGTCAATGCCGACAGCGTGCTCGGCGAGGTCGATCAGGGCGCTGGCCTGCTCGACGGCGTGCTCGATATCGGGCGCGGCGCGGTCGCAGCCGAAATGGTCGGCCTCAGCGACGAAGTCTTCAACCGCACAGTCGAGTACCTCAAGAACAGAAAGCAGTTCGGCAAGCTGATCGGTGAATTCCAGGCGTTGCAACACCGCGCCGCCGAACTCTATGTCGACATCGAAATCACCCGCGCCGCCACGATGAAGGCGCTACAGGCGCTGGATGCGGATGTCGCCAAGGCCGCCTCAGCCGTGGCCGTCGCAAAAGCGCGCGCCGGCACCACCGCGACCCGCGCGGTGCAGGAGGGCGTGCAGATGCATGGCGGCATGGGCATGACCGACCAGTTCGACATCGGCTTTTTCATGAAGCGCGCACGGGTGTGCGAGGAGTTGTTCGGCGACGCGAACTACCACACCGAGCAGCTCGCGCGGGCGCGGGGGTATTGAGGCGAGGCGCGTGCGACAAGGCACTCTGCGCTCCCTCCCCCCCTTGCGGGGGAGGGCGGGGGAGAGGGGTAGCCCAGGAAAAGGTCTGTCAGCTCACGTGAAGGACGAAGGGATAGAGTGTGCCGTGTGGCACCCCTCTCCCTAACCCTCCCCCGCAAGGGGGGAGGGAACGCAGCGTACGCTTTGGCAACACCGTCAACGCAATGACGACGGCGAGACCGTTACCGCATCGGCGGCGCGTACTGCACGCCACCCGCGTTCCACAGCTGGTTCATGCCGCGCGGGATCTTCAGCTTCGACTTCTCGCCGATGTTGCGCTCGTACATCTCGCCGTAATTGCCGACGTTGCGGATGATGCGGACCACCCAGTCCTTGGTGAGGCCGAGCTGCTCGCCGTAATTGCCTTCGGTGCCGACCAGGCGCATCACCTCGGGCTTCTTCGACTTCAGCGCCTCGTCGATGTTCTCGGAGGACACGCCGAGTTCCTCGGCGTTGATCATGGCGTAGAGCGTCCACTTCACGATCATCATCCAGTCGTCGTCGCGCTGGCGCACGACGGGGGCGAGCGGCTCCTTGGAGATCATGTCCGGCAGGATCATGTGGTCGCCGGGCTTCGACAGGTTCAGCCGGAGCGCATAGAGCTGGGAGACGTCGGCGGAGAGCGTGTCGCACTTGCCGGTGTCGTAGCCCTTCACGACGTCATCCAGCTTGTCGAACTTCACCTCTTCATACTTCATGTTGTTGGCACGGAAGTAGTCGGCGACGTTGAGCGCCGTGGTGGTGCCGGTCTGCACGCAGACCTTGCTCCCGGTCAGGTCCAGCGCGGTCTCCTTGTTGCGCGAGCGCGGCAACATGAAGCCTGCGCCGTCGTAATAGGCGACCGCCGGGAAATAGAGGTCGTAGTCGAGCTCGCGCGCCATGCTCCAGGTCGAGTTGCGGGAGAGGATGTCGACCTTCCGGCTCTGCAATTCCTTGAATCGCTCGCTGGCGTCGAGCGGCACGAACTTGGCCTTGCTCGGGTCGTTGAAGATCGCGGCCGCGACGGCACGGCAGAAATCGACGTCGAAGCCGGTCCAGTTGCCCTTGTCGTCGGGGATCGAGAAGCCCGGCAGGCCCTTGTTGACACCGCACAGCACCTCGCCGCGGCGAACCGTGCGCTTCAGCGTGCGGGTGTCGTAGAACTCGTAGACGATGGCCAGAACGGCGACCAGCACGGCGACCGCGAGCCCGATCAGCAGGCCGCCTCGAAATGTGCGCATCATGTTGCTCTCTCGAAAAATCGGGAAAAGGAATCTTGGGGGAGGGCGCAGGGCATGATCGGGGAGATCATGCCCTGACGGTAGCCTTAGAGTTCAGGCTTCTGCCGGATGACGACCTTGGTGCCGACAGGGACGCGATCATAGAGATCGGCGACGTCGTTGTTGACGAGACGGAAGCAGCCCGAGGACACCTTGGTCCCGATCGTGTCGGGGCGATTGGTGCCGTGGATGCGGTAGACGGTGGTGCCGAGATACATGGCGCGCGCCCCGAGCGGATTGCCGGGGCCGCCGGCCATGAAGCGCGGCAGATAGGGCTGGCGCTGGATCATCTCCGGCGGCGGCGTCCAGTCCGGCCATTCCTTCTTGTTGGTGATGGTCACCAGCCCTTGCCATTGGAAACCGTCGCGGCCGACGCCGATGCCATAGCGGATCGCGCGCCCGCCGGGCTGAACCAGATAGAGGTGCCGTTCGGCGGTCGAGACGATGATGGTGCCGGGCGCCTCGGTGGTGCGGAAATAGACCACCTGCTTCTGCCATTCCGGATCGAGCTGATAGCTGTCATCGGCGACCAGGCCCGGCTCGTCGCCGCGGTCCGGCTGCTGGGCGAAGGCCTGCGGCGCGGACAGGATCAGTCCCATCGCAGCCAAGAACGTCCCGGTCAGGCGACGAAAATCGGTCATGTGAAGCTCTCCCCGCTGCCACAGCGCAAATCATTCGGAACCATCAAATCTCAGGGGCAAGTTCATGGCAAGTTGATGGCACGCCCGGCAGGTATGTCACGAGAATGGCTATGGTTTTTTGACGGGCCCCGGGCAATGCCACAAACAGGGGATGGCGCGAAAAGCCGTATTTGTCGCGGCGAAGGCGGTGCACTCCCTCCCCCGCTTGCGGGGGAGGGTCGGGGAGAGGGTACCTCCGCGATGGGACACTCCCCCAGAGGAGAGAACCCTCACCCGCCGTGCTCTTCGAGCACGTCGGCCTCTCCCGCAAGCGGGAGAGGCTGAGCCCGGGGCCAGACCACCTGCATCAAGATGCATCGAGTCAGATCTTATTGCTCTCCGCCGCGATCCCCAGCCGCCGCACGATCTCGGCCCCGACGGCGCGGGCCTCGATACGCGAGCCGATGCGCGGGCTGCGAAACCGTCGTCCCGAGCGCAGGCGGATCGTGACGATGCAGTGCTCGTCCTCCGAGCGGCCGCGACGGTCCACGCTGATCGTCTTCACGTCGCGCCCCTCGATATGGTCCACGCGCGGCGTACCGTCGCCCCACAAGCGTTCGACGCGGATATCGCTCTCGCGGATGATCCAGAACGCGCCGGTCACGAGATTGGCGTAGCGGTACACGGCGAACGCCGCGAGCGCACCGAGCGGCAGCAGCAGGATGTCGACATGGCTGGGCGGCCACCCGCGCCAGAGCTTGTAGGCGTAGGGCACGGCGGACAGTGCGACGGCGATCAGCGCGACGATGCGGATGTCTCGCGCGGAAAACGGCTCGAGCGGCTCGCCAAGAAGCATCTCGGGATTGCTGGCATCGAGTGGATTGCGAGGTGCCTCGACATTGGGGACCTCGAACTGCGCGGCGATCCGCGCCACGGTGTCATGCACATGCGTGACGTCGGAGATCGGCGGGGAGGTAAGGCGCTCGCCCGAAGCGAGCGTGAAGACGAGCTGAAAGCGGGCTTTCACCCGCTTGCTGCCGGGAACTTGCAGTCCGCTGATGTCGTCCTTCCCGACGACCCGCGTCTGGAGCTTTCCGAACGGACGCTGCCGCCCGATCAAGATCTCGTTCGGTGTGATGATCCACACCACCGCCGGCGCCATCATGATGCCGATGACGAACCCTGTTCCCACGAGCAGCGCGACCACGGAGATGATGATTTCCAGGGGATCGTGCGTGAACAGGCCCGGCGTGAAGCACAGCGCGACGGCGGCGGCAGAGCCGGCCATGACCAGCCGCTGCGCGATCGAGGAGCCTTCACGAAGGCGGATGTCGGTGCTGGTGGTCGCGTCGGCCATTGCGGGCGGCTGATTCCGTCGCCCGCGAAACTCCACGGACGGGTCCGTGGAGTCAAGCTGCAACCGAAAGCCGCTGATGCGGTATCAGCTGTTGACGTTCAGCAGCCCGGCGACGGTGCGGTCGATCTGGTCGTAGGCGCCTTCGCCCTCATGCTGGAACACGATCTTGCCGCTCTGGTCGATGATGTATTGCGCCGGCCAATACTGGTTGCGATAGGCGTTCCAGGTCTTGGAGTCATTGTCCTGCGCCACCGGATAGGTGATGCCGTGGCGCTTCAGCGCGGCCTGGACGTTGGAGGCGGAGCGCTCGAACGGGAATTCCGGCGTGTGCACGCCGACCACGACGAGACCCTTGTCCTTGTATTTGGCATAGAGATCGGTGACGTGCGGCAGCGTGTTGACGCAGTTGACGCAGCCATAGGTCCAGAAGTCGACCAGCACGACCTTGCCGCGCAGGTCGGCGATGCCAAGCGGTTTCGAGTTGAACCAGGTGTTGATGCCGGTGAAGTCAGGCGCGGCCTGTTGGCTCGCGGCCGCCACCTGGACCGGCGTTGCCGCGGCGGCGACGACAGGCGTTGCGCGCGCGGCCTCGTCGCAGATGCCGGGGATGACGGCGCCGGTGACGGCCATGCCGACCAGGGCGGCGGAAACGGCGAGCAGTTTGACAGTCATGGACGTGTTCTCCGTTGGGATGATCACAGGCCGATCTGGCCGGTGGGATAGAAGCCGGTGAGCCACGCCACGATCAGCGTGTCGTATTGGAAGTAGGCGGCGACCGCGAAGCCGATCACGACGACGCCAAAGCCCTGCTGCAGCCGCGGCGAGATCCGCGCGAGGCTGCGCACCCGCGTGGTCGCGGCCTGTCCGCCATAGGCGATCGCCAGCATCGGGATCGCCGCGCCAATCGCATAGGCGACCAGCAGCGTGCCGGCCCAGGCCAGATTCTTCGAGGTCGCAACCAGCGTCAGGATCGAGCCGAGCACGGGCCCTGCGCAGGGCGTCCAGACCAGGCCCAGCGTGGTGCCGAGGACGAGCCCGCCAAGCGCGCCCTCGCGCTGCGTGGCGCTCGCAGCGCCAAGGTCGAGCCAGCCATTGAGCCGGATCGACAGCCATTCGAACGGCGCCGGCCACAACATCAGCAGGCCGAAACCGAGCAGCAGAATCGCAGCGGCCTCGCGCAGCACATTCGGATCGAAATCGAATGCCCGCGTGAGCGCGCCGAGCAGCAGCGCGACGGCGGAGAACGAGACGACGAAGCCGAGCGCGATCATCGCTGGCCGCAGATGCCCCGCGCGCCCGATCGAGGCGCCAAGCAGGATCGGCAGCATCGGCAGGGTGCACGGCGCGGCGATGGTGAGGATGCCGGCGAGGAGAGCGAAGAGCAGTTCGAGCATGGAGCCCTCGTGATGGAGGTCACGAGGGCAGTTCGGAGTGGGTGAGGCGGTCGTTACGCCGTGTCACACGTTCGTGACGGGGCGGTTGTTTCCAGTGTAGCTCGCAGGCGGCGATGCAGGGGCACTCCGCCAGCCGCAGCGACGGTGCGCTCCCTCCCCCCTTGCGGGGGAGGGCGGGGGAGAGGGGTGGCCCAGGAAACGGTCTATCCGCCTGCGATCGTGCCGCGGGCACGAATCGTTGGAGTCCCCGTGCGGTACCCCTCTCCCTGCCCCTCCCCCGCAAGGGGGGGAGGGAATGAGAGAGCGGTGCCCACCTAACCCAGCAGGAGAGGCAGGAGTCCGCGGCAGCGCCTCAGGCCCAAACAGAAAACGACCCGGACGGGGGCATCGTCCGGGTCGCTGGAGGTCCTTGGGAGGTTTAACGAAAACCGTATGTGGGCTTTATAGGAGGGAAGTTTTTCCGCCTGATGTTGTGCTTCGTTTCAATTGTTTCGTCGGCGGTAACACTTCCGTGTCCGGGGACAGGGCCTGGGTTTCGGTCCTATCCCGTTGAATTCCTTGGATTTACGCGGCGAAACGATCGACGCCGGCGCCCTTAAGCAAATCGGCCAGCTGCTTGCGGGCGTAGAACATGCGGGTCTTCACCGTGCTCTGGGGGATGCCGATGATCTGCCCGACCTCCTCCACCGACTTCTCGTGGTAGTAGACGAGGTTGATGATCTCGCGATGCGCGGGCGACAGTTTTGCGACGCAGGCGCGCAGGATGGCGCTGGTGTCGCTGCGGTCGAGCGAGGTCTCCGGCGTGTCGGTGTCGTCAGGGATCTGGCGCACGTCCTCCTGGTCGATGTCCTCGAAGCGCCGCTGGCGCATCGCGGTCAACGCCTTGAAGCGTGCGATCGAGAGCAGCCAGGTCGAGACCTGCGAGCGACCCTGGAATTGGCCGGCAGTCCGCCACACGTCCAAGAACACCTGGCTGACGAGGTCTTCCGCTGTGGTGGCATCGCGCACGATGCGCAGGATGAAGCGATAGACCCGCACATTGTGTCGGCAATAAAGGATGTGCATGGACGTCCGGTTGCCGTCGGCAATGCTCTCCAGAAGCATATCGTCCGAGGTCGCTTGAGCGGCAATGATGCTCTGGCTGGCCTGGGCGTTGATGGCGATGACGTTCGGCATTGACTTAGCTCCCCGGTGCGCCGCAACCGAGCGGCGTTTCCTTGGACCAAAGTGTTAATCAGCCAACGTTTCGGGACGTCTGCACGAAAAGCGGAAAATGGTTTCGTGCGCCGCCAAATTGTTTCGTCGAAAAGGGCACGACGAAACATTCGCGGCAAAAAATCGTGGAATTTCAATGTAGGGAAAATACGGGGGTGACGATTTGGCGGCGCCTTGTGTCGTTAGGAACGAATTTGCGGCTCTTGCGTTCGGTCGCGCGGCACCTACGAGGTGTCGTCCCGGGGCGCGAAGCGAGCCCGGGACCCATAACCATAGGGAGGGGTTTGGCGAAGACTCGGAGTTACGAGCTCCGCGTCATAACCACGGCCTGTGGTTATGGATCCCGGATCAGCGCTTCGCTGCGCTACGCTTGTCGGGGACGACAGCGGAGTGTGAGCCTGCTTACGCCTTCTCGCCCGCGGGCGAGAACAGATAGCCGCCGCCGCGGATGGTGCGGATCACGGCGGGCTTGGTCGGGTCGGGCTCGATCTTGCGGCGGATGCGCATGATGCGCAGGTCGACCGCGCGGTCGAAGGCTTCGGCGTCGCGCGCATTGGCAAGCTCGAGCAGGCGCTCGCGCGACAGCACGCGCTTCGGATTGGCCGCGAACACTTTCAACAGCCCGAACTCGGACGCGGTCAGCGGATGCTCGTTGCCCTCGTCGTCGCGCAAGGCCTGCGCTTCGAGATCGAGCCATTTGGTGCCGAAGCGCACCAGCTGGTCCTTGTCGGATTTCGCCGCCGCGGCTTCCGCCGCCGCCGCCTTCACCGGCGTGCTCCGGCGCAGCACCGAACGGATGCGCGCCATCAGCTCGCGCAGCTCGCAGGGCTTTGCGACATAGTCGTCGGCGCCGAGCTCGAGGCCGACGACGCGGTCGATCGGGCTCGCGGTCGCGGTGAGCATGATGACCGGCACGTTGATGCGGCTCTTGAGGTCGCGGATGATCGAGAGGCCGTCTTCCTCCGGCATGTTGAGGTCGAGCACGACGAGATCGGGCATGCTGCCCTGGATCGCGGCGCGGAGCGACTTGCCGCCGTCACACAGCGTCACGGTGAAGCCGTGCATCTTGAGGTAATCGCCGACCATCTCCCGGGCCGGGGCCTCGTCGTCGACGATCATGATGTGCTGGCTTTGGGTCATGTCACTTCAGAATCCAGGATCTTGGATCTCGGTACTCAAATCACGGCATCTCGGTCGCGGGCAGGGTGATGGTGAAGGTCGCGCCCTTGCCGGGGCCCTCGCTCTCGGCCGTCACCTCGCCGCCATGCATGTCGATAATACGCTTGACGATGGAAAGCCCAAGCCCCGTCGAGCTCTCGCCCGCGGTCGGCTTGGCGGACAGCCGCTGGAACCGGCCGAACAGGCGGCCGAGATCTTCCGGCGACAGGCCGGCGCCTTCGTCGCTGACCCGGATGATGGTGTCGCTGCCCTCATGGGTGACGGCGACGCCGATCTTGCCGCCGATCGGCGAATACTTGATCGCGTTGCTGATGAGGTTGTCGATCGCCTCGCGGATGCGGTCGGTGTCGCACATGGTGACGATGTTGGGCGGGGCGGTGACGCTGATCATCTGCTGCTTGTTGACCGCGAGCGGCTGGTTGGCGTCGGCGACCTCCTTCACCAGCGCTGCGACGTCGACCGGCTCGCGGCGGATGGTGATGTCGAAGGCATCGGCCATCGCGTCCGAGATCAGATGGTCGACCATCGTGGTCAGCCGCTTGGTGGCGTCGCGGATGTGATCGACCTGGGAGACCACGCCGCTGGCCGACGCACCGGTCGAGATCAGCTCCTTCAGCATCTCGGTACGGCCGAGGATGACGCCGAGCGGGTTCTTCAGATCATGCGCGACGGTGCCCAGAATCTCGTTCTTGAAGCCGTTGGCGCGCTGCAGCCGCAGCCATTGCGCCGAGAGGCGGCGGTTGGCCTGCATCAGTGCGCGGGTGCGCTGGGCGACGCGATCCTCCAGCTGCGTGTTGGCGTCCTGGAGCTGCTGGTAGAGGATCACGTTGTCGAAGGCGATCGAGAGCCGGCTGGAGAAGATCTCGACCAGCGAGCGGTCGGTCTCGGACAATTCGCGCTCGGCCTGCAGCAGCACCACCACCTCGCGGCCAGATCCGGTGCGCAGATAGATCACGCTGCGATGGTCGGCGAACTCGTTCTTGCGGCGCTGGAACGCGGCTTCCACGAGCTCGCGCAAGTCAGGGTCGAGCGCCCGCGACGAGGTGGTGCCGATGAAGCGGCTGTAGCAGCCGCTCCCCGCAAGCACCGAGAGCTCGGGATCGACGCCGCCATTGTCGCGCAGCACCAGTATACCGGCGCAGTCGACATTGAGCAGCGAGGCGAGCTGGGTCAGCACGCCCTCGGCGAGCCGCTGCATCGACTTGAAGTCGTACAGCGTCGAGGCCGCGTCGATGATGATCTCGAGCCCGCGCCGCGTCTGCACCATGCGCTCGAGCTGCTGATAGGAGCGCAGCGCCGCGGTCAGCGAGGTGAACAGCTTGTCGGCGGTGAGCTCGGTCTTGGCCTTGTAGTCGTTGATGTCGTACTGCACGATCACGCGCCGCTCCGGCGCCTGGCCGGGCTGGCCGGTGCGCAGGATGATGCGCACGGTCTCGTTCTTGAGCTCGTTGCGGATGAACTCGACCAGCTCGAGGCCGGCGACGTCGGTCTCCATGATGACGTCGAGCAGCACCGCGGCGATGTCGCCGTGCTCGGCCATCAGCTTGCGGCCTTCGGCCGCGGAATGCGCCGAGAGGATCTCCAGGCTCTGGCCGTTGAGGCTGTAGTCGGACAGCGCGAAGCGGGTGCCGTCGTGCACGGCCGGATCGTCGTCGATGACGGCGATCTTCCATCTCCGTGCGTTCTGGTCCTCCGGCGCGGTACCGGTGTCGTCGATCAGGTGGAGGACATCGTCCTGTTCGGCCATTGAGAAGTCCCGTCAGTCTCTGTGCTTTGCGCGCCGCCCTTGGCGACCCGCGGCATGATAATCCGAAAAGTAGTGCCTTGTCCCAGCTTGGATTCCAGCATCATGCGTCCGCCAAGCTGCTGGGTCACCAGGTTATAGACGATATGAAGGCCGAGTCCCGTGCCACCTTCGTTGCGCCGGGTGGTAAAGAATGGGTCAAAGGCCTGGCGCTGCACGTCGGGGGTCATGCCGGCCCCGTCATCGGTGAAGATGATCTCGATGTCCTCGGTCCCGCGCGGTCGCGCCGAGATCGTGATGGTGCCGGCGCGCCCGTCGGCGAAGGCATGGTTGGCAGCGTTGAGGAAGAGATTGGTCAGGATCTGGCCGTAGGAGCCGGGATAGCCGTCGAGCAGCAGCCCCTCGGGCACGTCGACCTTGAGCGTGATCGGCGAGCGCTTCAGCACCGGCCTCAGGCTGGCGATGATCTGCTCGGTTGCTTCGCTGAGTGAGAACTGCCGCCGCTCGGCATGGGAGCGGTCGACCGCCACCTGCTTGAACGACTGGATCAGCTCGCCGGCGCGGGTGAGGTTGGCGACCAGCTGCTGCGAGGCATCGCGCGAGGACTGCACGAATTCGTCGAGCTGCGAGCGGCGCAGACCGCCCTCGCCCTTGAGCTGGGCCTCGAAGATCTCGGTGCGCCGGGCAAAGCTCGAGGCCACCGTCAGGCTGATGCCGATCGGGTTGTTGACCTCGTGCGCGACGCCGGCGACGAGGCCGCCGAGGGCTGCGAGCCGCTCGGCGTCGATCAGGTTCTGCTGCGCAGCGTTGAGCTCGAGCAGCGCGCTCTCGGCTTTCTCCTTGGAGGCGCGCAGCTCGTCCTCGGTCTGGCGCTTGGCGATCGCGTTCTCGCGGAATACCTCCACCGCGCGCGCCATGGCGCCGACCTCGTCGCGCGCCTTGGTGCCCTGCACCTCGCGATCGAGATCGCCGAGCGTGATGGCGCGCATCGCCGCCATGATCTGCTGCAGCGGCAGGCGGATCGACAGCGCGATCAGCACGCCGGCGGTGAGGATGATGCCGAGGAAGATCACCGCGATCGACAGCACGCGGCGGGAGATGTCGGCCAGCGTGCGGTCGAAGGTCTCCTGCGCCTTCTGCTCGCGCTGGCGCATCTTGGTCGAGAGATCGTCGATGGCGCCGATCGCCTCGGCCTGGCTGGCGTCGATGGTGTTGCGGAGCAGCTCGGTGCGGCTCGCGAGCTGCTCGGACAGCTTTGCAAAGCCCTCGCGCAGCGCCGTGGTGCGGGTCGCGAGCTTTTCAAGCGCCATCTTCTGCAGGTCGTTGTCGGCGAGATCGAGCATGACCGGGATGGTCTTCTCGATCGTCTCGGTGTTGTGGCGCGCGTCGTCGGCGGCGCCTGACGACTGCGACAGATAGTAGGAATTGGCGGCGACCAGCATCGCGGTGAAGGCCTCGCGGGACTTGCCGAGTGAGGGCCAGATCAGCGCGTCGCGATGGCCGGTGGCGCCTTCGATGATGGAATAGAGGCCGGCCATGTCCTTGGCCGGGCCCTGCACCTGCTCCTCATAGGTTTTGGCAATGGTGGCCTGCACGCTGCGCAGCTCGCCAAAGCCGTTGAGGAAGCGGTCGGTGGTGCGCTCGAGCTCCTCGACCGAGCCGGACAGCATCGGGTCCTTGGCGGCGCGGTTGGTCAGCGTGCCCAGCACCGCCTCGCGCAGCAGCAGGATCTCGGCGAACAGGTCCGGGCTCGGCTGGTTGATGTAGCGGTGGATCAGGTTCTGCAGCCGCCCGGTCTCGCTCTCGAGCAGCGCCAGGATGCGGTCGGACTCGCGCACCTGGCGGACGTCGCCCCAGGCCGAGCCCAGCACCTGCGCGCCGTTCCAGATCATCCCGACCAGCACCACCACCACGGCGGAGTTCAGGGCCGCGATCGACAGGATGCGCCAGCGGATCGGCACCGCCCGGAGCAGGCCGACGAGACGCGCGCGCAGCCGCCCGATCGGGCCGGGGGCCCGGTCTGGATGATCGCTGTGTCCAAGCGCGGCCAACGCGGCTCACTCCACCTTGCGAATGCGTTCGATCAGCGCGGCCGCGGCGGGATCGCGCGCGGCCTTGGCGTAGATCGGCGCCATCGCGTCCTCTAACGGCTTGCGGTCGATGTCCTTGACGACGGTGATGCCGGCGGCTTCCGCCTTGCGTTGCGACTGTTCCTCGAGGTCGCGCCACTTCTCGCGCATGAAGCGGCTGGAGCGAAGCGCCGCCTCGCGGAAGATCTTCTGATCGTCCACCGAGAGGCTCCGCCAGGCCTTGAGCGAGATCACCAGCACCTCCGGGCTCATCGTGTGCTCGGTCAGCGTGTAATGGCCCGCATATTTGTAATGGTCCGTCGTCACGAAGGATGGCCAGTTGTTTTCCGCCCCGTCGATCAGATGCGTCGCAAGCCCGGTGAGCACCTGCCCGTAGGGAAGCTCGACCGGCACGGCGCCGAGCGAGCGGATCATGTCGCTCATCAACTCCGATTGCTGCACCCGGATCCTCAGGCCTTTGAGATCCGCAATGCTCGTCACCGGACGGTCGCCGTTGTAGATCGACCGCGCCCCGGAATCGTAGAACGCGAGCCCGACGAAGCCGTAAGGCTCGAAGCTGCCGAGGATCTCGTTGCCGATCGGTCCGTCCAGCACCTTCTGCATGTGCTCGATGGACCGGAACAAGAACGGCATGGCGAGCACGTTCATGGCCGGAACGAAATTGCCGATCAGCGCCACATTGGTCCGGTTGAGGTCGATCGCGCCGGCCCGGGTCTGCTCGATGGTCTCTTTTTCCTCTCCGAGCTGGCGGGAGTGGAATACCTTGATCTCGTGCCGGCCGCCCGTGCGTTCGCTGATCAGGGCGCCCATGTAGCGCAGCGCCTGGACGGTCGGATAGTCTTCGGTCTGGGTGTCGGCGGCGCGGAATTCGCGCGCCGCGGCGTCCGTCGCACAGATGGCGAGCAGAAGCGCAACGAAGATCACCCCGGTCCGCGAGAGTTCGGCACGGTTTAGCACTGGCACACTCAACCCCTCAGAGATGGAGTCTATGGCAGGAGCAAAAGGTTCAATGCAATCTAGCAGATGGTTAAGGGAAGGCCATCCCGGCGGAACCGCTGCCGATTGTGCGGCGCGGTCGAAGCGCATTGGCGGTTGAAACCGCCAATGCCGGGCCTTAAGCAAAGGCTGCCGCTTTGGTCGTGCGGGCACGGGAAGAGCCATGGTGACTTCAGCATTGCGCCTTTTGCAGGTCGTTGCCGCCGCTGCGGTCCTCGCATTCACGCCACGGGCACAAGCGGCAACCGACATCGCCTGGTGGCACGCGATGTCGGGCGAGCTCGGCAAGCAGCTCGAAAAGCTCGCCGCCGACTTCAACGCCTCGCAATCCGATTACCGCATCGTCCCGACCTACAAGGGCAATTACACCGAGACGGTGACGGCGGCGATCTTCGCTTTCCGCTCGCGCAGCCAGCCCGCGATCGTCCAGGTCAACGAGGTCGCCACCGCCACCATGACGGCCGCCAAGGGCGCGATCTATCCGGTGTTCAGCCTGATGCGGGACCAGGGCGAGCCGTTCTCGCTGAACGATTACCTGCCCGCGGTCTCCGGCTACTACACCGACGCGAGCGGCAACCTGCTGTCCTTCCCGTTCAATTCCTCGACACCGATCCTCTACTACAACAAGACCATGTTCCGCGACGCCGGCCTCGATCCGGAGACGCCGCCAAGAACCTGGCCCGAGCTCGGTGCCGCCGCAAAGCGCCTGCGCGAGCGCGGCGCGGTGTGCGGGTTCACCACGTCCTGGCCGTCCTGGATCCATGTCGAGAATCTTTCCGCCTTCCACAATCTGCCGCTGGCGACCCGCACCAACGGCTTTGCCGGCCTCGATGCGGCGCTCACCATCAACAATCCCGTTGTCGTCAAGCACGTCGCCCAGCTCGCTGAATGGCAGCAGACCAAGGCGTTCGACTATAGCGGCCGCGGGCAGGCGGCCGAGCCGCGCTTCCAGAAGGGCGAGTGCGGCATCTTCATCGGCTCCTCGGCAACGCGCGCCGACATCAAGGCAAATTCGAAATTCGAGATCGGCTATGGCCTGATGCCGTACTGGCCCGACGTGAAGGACGCGCCGCAGAACTCGATCATCGGCGGCGCCACGCTGTGGGTGCTGCGCGACCGGCCGCGCCAGGAATACAAGGGCGTGGCGCGGTTCTTCGCCTATCTGTCGCAGCCCGGCGTGCAGGCCGCCTGGCACCAGAACACCGGCTATTTGCCGATCACCCGCGCCGCCTACGAGCTGACGCGCGCGCAAGGTTTTTACGAGCGCAATCCGGGCTCGGCGATCTCGTTCGAGGAGATTACGCTGCATCCGCCGACGGAGAATTCGAAGGGCATCAGGCTCGGCTCCTTCGTGCTGATCCGCGGCGCGATCGAGGACGAGCTGGAGCAGGCCTTCGCCGGCCAGAAGAGCGCGCAATCCGCGCTCGATTCCGCGGTCGAGCGCGGCAACAAGCTGCTCCGCCAGTTCGAGCGCGCCAGCCCGGACCGCTAGCCGCAACGCGGATCGCCGGACTGCTCCCGCGCGGGGGGACCATCATTCGCCGGCCGAACCTGATCGGATATCACGCAACCCGGAAGTGTGCGCGATCTCACACGCAACGGCTTCGTCGCCTGCGATAATCCCGCATGCGTGACGCCAGGCCGGCGCCAGCGCATGCCGCTCGCCGGCACGAATGATCTCGAGATTGTTTCATCCATCCATATTCGGAAAGTGCAATGGAGATCCTCAATGCCCTGCACATGTTGCATCATCCCGAACGACGTTCTGACCAAGCTTTCCCAGGACAAGAAGCTGTCCGCCCCGCTGCGCAAGCAGCTGGTCGACACGGTCCAGATCAGCCATGAACTGCGCGAATTGCGCAATCAGGCCGCGCGATTGACCAGCGTTGCGGCGGCGCGTTCGGCCGGCCTCGTGACACTGGCTACAGTGCCGGCCGTCACGGTCTACGACTGCAAGCACACGCAGACGCTGCCGGGCACGCCGGTGTCGAAGCCGAAGACGTCCTCCGACGGGTCGGTCAAGCGCACCTTCAACCAGACTTCCAAGGTCGCGAAATTCTACCAGCAGGTCTTCAACCGCAATTCGATCGACGATCACGGCATGACCATGATGTCGTCGGTCCATTTCGGCGAGAACTACAACAACGCGATGTGGAACGGGTCGCAGATGATCTATGGCGACGGCGATGGCAGTATCTTCGTCGACTTCACCAGGGGCAACGACGTCATCGGCCATGAGCTCACCCATGGCGTGACCCAGCACAGTCTGCAGCTCGCCTATAGCGGCGATGCCGGCGGCCTCAACGAGAGCATCTCCGACTGCTTCGGCTCGATGTTCCGGCAGTGGGAGGCCAAGCAGGACGTCAAGAAGGCCGACTGGCTGATCGGCAAGGACATCATGGGGCCGGCCGCCAAGAAGAAGGGTTTTGGCTGCCTGCGCGACATGGCCAATCCCGCCGCCAAGCATTGCCTCGCGCCGCAGCCGACCAAATATTCGCAAATCACGCCCGGCATGGATCCGCATTATTCCAGCGGCCCGCCGAACCTCGCCTTCTACACGGCCTGCACCACGCTCGGCGGAAACAGTTGGGCCAGGATCGGGCAGGTGTGGTACCTTGCGCTGACCGGTTTCGGGCCGGCGCCGCACATGACGATGAAGGCGTTTGCAGCGCGGACCCGGCAGGGTGCCCAGACGTTGTATCCCGGCGAGCCTCCGGTCTTCGCCGCCGTCGATGCGGGATGGAAGAAGGTCGGGCTGTAAACCGGTTGCAGCGCTACGAAAGGAAGGAAGCGTGGATCGCTTGAAGATCGAGCGCGTCGGAGGGTTTGCCGGCTTCGGCGGCCCTCACCTGAAGAGCCGTGGTGAAGTGGCGTTGTCGGATCTGTCGCCAGCCGATCAGCAGACGATGGAGCAGCTGTTTGCCGATCCGGGCAAGATCCCCGCCGCGCATCCGGGCCAGGCCGACGCGTTCACCTACAAGATCACGCGCGGCGCCAGGACGATCGAGGTCCCCGAGCACGCGGTCCCCGCGCCCGTCAGGAACAGCGTCAAGGATGTCCTGGAATAGGATCAGATTGGCGCCGTGATGAAGGAGACGCCGCCGCCGGATTCGCTCGCGGCCCGGGATGCCGCGGCTTCGACCGACCTTCAGGCCTACCGCGCCCTGCGCGCCGACCGCGCGCGATGGCTGCCGGTCGCACTCGATATCGCGCGCGGCCACGGTCTCGATGTCGGCGCGCCTCATGTGTTTGCGACGGGCACCAATCTCGTGGTCGGGCTCGGTGAGGGCCTGATCCTGAAAATCTTCCCGCCGATGCTGCGCGCGCAGTTCGTCTCAGAGCGCGGCTCGCTGACGCAGCTTAGGGGGCATCTGGATCTGCCGATTCCCGAGATCGTCGCCGAAGGCGAGCGTGACGGCTGGCCCTATCTCGTCATCACGCGCCTTGCCGGTACGCTCGGCTCGGAGGTGTGGCCGCAATTGCCGGAAGAGCAGAAGGAGCGCGTGCTGCGCCAGATCGGCGACACCATCGCCGCCGTGCAGCGCGCGCCGCTCGGTCCTCTCGCGAGCATCGAGCCGCGCTGGGACGCGTTCATGCGCGCCCAGATGCAGGGTTGCCGCGCGCGGCACGAGTGTCTCGGCCTTGCGCCGAAATTCCTCGCCGGTCTCGACGATCTCCTGCGCGACGCAGCCGAGCTGATTCCGATGGATGCGCCGCCGGTGATTCTGATCGGCGAATACATTCCGGAAAATTTCCTGCTCGCCTGCGATGACGGCGAATGGTCGCTGGCCGGCCTGTTCGACTTCGGCGACGTGCTCGCCGGCTGGCGCGACTACGATCTGCTCGGCCCCAGCGCCTTCATGGCCGCGGGCCGGCCGGGGAGGGTGCGCAGCCTGCTCGAAGGCTTCGGCTATGCCAGGCCGGACCACGCGCTGAAGCGACGGCTGATGGCCTTGATGCTGCTGCACCGTGCCAGCGACCTCAACAGCCACATCTGCCTCGAGGGCTGGCAGGACAAGGCGAAAGATCTGGTCGAATTGCAGGATCTGATCTGGGCGAGCTGAGCGCTCCGGCCGCACCTCTCCGTCATTCCGGGCTCGATGCTACGCATCGCCCCGGAATGACAATCGCCTCTCGAATGGGCTTCCATTTCTATCAGCTCAATTTCTGAGCAATCTCCTATCTTTGTATGCAAGCGGGGACATGGTCGCTTCCTGCAATATCCGGCGGAAATAGAAAATCATCAGATATTTCAGTATGTTGTCGCGAGCGTAACACCTCGTTAAGCCTTGGCACGAACCTTGCGAATCCAGTTCCAACCAGAAACCTCTGAGTTGGAGCATCCCGATGAAGCGCCGCGATTTCCTCAAATCCGTGTCCGGATTGGCCGCTGGCGCGGCGCTTCCGGCGATGCCGCAGGTGATCTCTTCGGCCTACGCCGATGCCCGCTCGGAGACGCTGCTGATCGTCTCGGAAGGCGGCCCCAACAATCTCGACATCCACGGCGTCGGCACCAACGTGCCCGGCTATGAGGTCTCGTGGAATTGCTACGACCGCCTGATCAGCCACGAGATGAAGAGCGGCCCCGGCGGCGTGCCCTATTACGACCGCGACAAGTTCAAGGGCGAGCTCGCCGAAGACTTCAAGATCGACGACATGTCGGTCACCTTCAAGCTCAAGAAGAACGCCAAATTCCACGACGGCGCGCCCGTCACGGCCAAGGACGTGAAGTGGTCGCTGGATCGCGCGGTGAGCGTCGGCGGCTTTCCGACCTTCCAGATGAGCGCGGGCTCACTGACCAAGCCGGAGCAGTTCGTCGTCATCGACGACCATACCGTGCGCGTCGACTTCCTGAAGAAGGACAAGCTGACGATTCCCGATCTCGCGGTGATCGTGCCCTGCATCGTCAACTCGGAGCTGGTGAAGAAGAACGCCAGCGAGAAGGATCCCTGGGGTCTCGAGTTCACGAAGCAGCAGACCGCGGGCTCCGGCGCCTACAAGGTGACGAAGTGGACCGCCGGCACCGAAGTCGTCATGGAGCGCAACGAGGATTGGGTCGGTGGTCCGCTGCCGAAGATCAAGCGCGTGATCTGGCGCATGGTGCCGCAGGCCGGCAACCGCCGCGCGCTGCTGGAGCGCGGCGATGCCGACATCTCCTATGAGCTGCCGTTCAAGGATTTCCAGGAGATGAAGGCGAACGGCAAGCTCAACGTGGTGTCGCTGCCGTTCTCCAACGGCATCCAGTATATCGGCATGAACGTGACCAAGCCGCCATTCGATAATCCCAAGGTCCGGCAGGCCGTCGCCTACGCGCTGCCCTATCAGAAGATCATGGATGCGGTGCTGTTCGGCCTCGGCAATCCCATGTTCGGCGCGCCCAAGGACAAGGCGACGGAAGTCGCCTGGCCGCAGCCGCACAAATACAACACCGACATGGAGAAGGCGAAGGCGCTGCTGGCGGAAGCCGGCTACGCCAACGGTTTCGAGACCACGATCTCGTTCGACCTCAATTTCGCCGGCGTCAACGAGCCGCTCTGCGTGCTGGTGCAGGAGAGCCTCGCGCAGATCGGCATCAAGACCACCATCAACAAGGTGCCCGGCGCCAACTGGCGCACCGAATTGAACAAGAAGGAGATGCCGCTCTTCACTAACGTGTTCTCGGGCTGGCTCGATTACCCCGAATACTTCTTCTACTGGTGCTATCACGGCAACAATTCCGTCTTCAACACCATGAGCTACAAGTCGGCGGAGATGGACAAGCTGATCGATGGTGCGCGCACTGCCGCCGCCACCGGCGACACCGCAACTTACGATGCCGACGTGAAGGGCTTCGTCGATCTCGCCTACACCGACATCCCGCGCATCCCGCTGTACCAGCCCTTCGTCAACGTCGCGATGCAGAAGAACATCAGCGGCTACCAGTACTGGTTCCATCGCAGGCTCGATTATCGCGCGATGGCGAAGGGGTGAGCAGGGCGAATGGTGAATGGCGAGTAGCGAATAGGGGGTGGCGAATGCAAATGGTTGGCTCTGAGAATCCATTCGCCACTCGCTATTCGCCATTCGCACAAGCGGAGCGCGCCCCATGCTGACCATGATCGGCAAGCGCCTGATGTTCGCGATTCCCTCGCTGATCGGCGTCGTCATCGTCACCTTCCTGCTGACGCGCGCGCTGCCCGGCGATCCCGCCGCGTACTTCGCCGGCCCCGCCGCCACCAAGGAAGCGGTCGAGCAGATCCGCAAGAAGCTGGGTCTCGACCGGCCGCTGATCGAGCAGTTCTTCCGCTACACCAACGATCTCGCCCATGGCGATTTCGGCAACTCGCTGACCACGGGCCAGCCGGTCGCCGCCGAAATTCGCAACCGCCTGCCCGCCTCCGCCGAGCTGACACTGCTCGGCCTGATCGTCTCGATCGTGATTGCCATTCCGCTCGGCGTGCTGGCTGCAACACGGCCGGGCTCATGGATCGATCATCTCTGCCGCGTCACGACGACAGCCGGCGTGTCGCTCCCTGTGTTCTTCACCGGCCTCGTGCTGGTCTACGTCTTCTATTTCCGCCTGGGCTGGTCGCCGGCGCCGCTCGGCCGTCTCGACGTGTTCTACAGCGCGCCGCCGACCGTGACCGGCTTCTATCTGATCGACACGCTGATCGCGCGCGACTTTGAGGCGTTCCGCTCGGCGCTGAGCCAGCTGATCCTGCCGGCGACGACGCTCGCGATCTTCTCGCTGGCGCCGATTGCGCGCATGACCCGCGCCTCGATGCTGGCGGTGCTGGCATCCGAATTCGTCCGCACCGCGCGCGCCAGTGGCCTGTCGCCGACGACCGTCATCGTCACCTACGCCTTCCGCAACGCCATGCTGCCCGTGATTACCACGCTCAGCATGGTGTTCTCGTTCCTGTTAGGGGCCAACGTCCTGGTCGAGAAAGTGTTCGCCTGGCCCGGCATCGGCTCCTATGCGGTGGAAGCGCTGATCTCCTCAGACTTCGCGCCGGTGCAGGGTTTCGTGCTGACCATGGCGGTCATGTACGTTCTGCTCAATCTCGTGATCGACATCTTGTACGGCGTAATCGATCCGCGCGTCAGACTCGAAGGCTAGGGGGACGAAATGAGCTCCGTTGCGCCTGCTGTTGAACCCGTCGGTCCCGCGCGGACCTCTGGACTCGCTGCCATCCTCGAACAGACCCGCTACGTCCTCAGCGAGAACAAGGTTACGGGCTTTGCCTTCGCGCTGCTGATCCTGATCCTGATAGCCGCGATCTTCGGCCCCTATGTGGTGCCCTACGATCCGCTAGCCTCCGACACCGCCGCCGCGCTGAAACCGCCATCCGCAGCGCACTGGTTCGGCACCGACCAGCTTGGCCGCGACATTTTCAGCCGCGTCATCGTCGCAACACGGCTCGACACGTTCATCGCGGTGGCCTCCGTCGCCCTGGTATTCTTGATGGGCGGCCTCGCCGGCATCGCTGCGGGCTATTTCGGCGGCTGGACCGACCGCATCGTCGGCCGCATCGCCGACACCATCATGGCCTTCCCGCTGTTCGTGCTGGCGATGGGCATCGTCGCGGCCCTCGGCAATACCGTGCAGAACATCATCCTCGCCACCGCGATCGTGAACTTTCCGCTCTACGCCCGCGTCGCGCGCGCCGAAGCGAACGTCCGCCGCAACGCCGGCTTCGTTCAGGCCGCGCGCCTCTCCGGCAATGGCGAATTCCGCATCCTGCTGGTGCATATCCTGCCGAACATCATGCCGATCATGATCGTGCAGATGTCGCTGACCATGGGCTACGCCATCCTCAATGCCGCCGGCCTGTCCTTCATCGGCCTCGGCGTCCGTCCGCCGACCGCCGAATGGGGCATCATGGTCGCCGAAGGCGCGGGCTTCATGGTCTCGGGCGAATGGTGGATCGCGCTATTCCCCGGCCTCGCGCTGATGATCGCCGTGTTCTGCTTCAATCTCCTCGGCGACGGCCTGCGCGACATTGTCGATCCGCAGCGGAGGACGTGATGGCGAACGTTCGGTCGAAATTCTCCAATGATTCTAATCACCGTTCTACTGTGCATGGGGTTGTTTTCGAACGCTTGAGTGACGTGAGGCCTGCATGACCGCCCAGCCGCTCCTCGACGTGCAGGACCTCACCGTCGAATTCACCACCCGCCGCGGCATTGTCAAAGCCGTGCAGCACGTCAACATCTCCGTTGCCAAGGGCGAGACGCTCGCCATTGTCGGCGAATCCGGCTCCGGCAAGTCGGTGACGTCCTACGCGGTGATGCGCATCCTCGACCGGGCGGGGCGGATCGCCGAAGGCTCGGTGATGTTCTCCGGCATTGACGTCAAGGCCGCGAGCGAAGACCAGATGCGCGATTTGCGCGGCCGCGAAGTCTCGATGATCTTCCAGAACCCGCGCGCCGCGCTGAACCCGATCCGGAAAGTCGGCGACCAGATCGAGGACGTGCTGCGCACGCATGTGCAGCAGGCCCAGGTCACAGATGGCGGCGAGAAGGCGATCGAGGCGCTGGAGCAGGTCAAGATCGCGCGCCCGCGCGAGCGCTACCATGCCTATCCATTCGAGCTATCAGGCGGCATGTGCCAGCGCGTCGTCATCGCGCTCGCGCTCGCCTGCAATCCGCAGCTGCTGATCGCGGACGAGCCGACCACCGGCCTCGACGTCACCACGCAGAAGGCGGTGATGGATTTGATCGTCGAGCTGACCAAGCGCCGTGCGATGTCGACCATCCTGATCACGCACGATCTCGGGTTGGCTGCCGCCTATTGCGATCGTGTCGTGGTGATGGAGAAGGGCCGCGTCGTCGAGACCGCCAAGGCCGCCGACATCTTTGCCAACCCCCAGCACCCCTACACGAAAAAGCTGATGCGCGCGACGCCGCGGCTCGGCGTGAGCCTGCGGGATCTGCTGCCGGAGGAAGAGGGCGCAGCCGTCATGGCCGGGCCTGACCCGGCCGTCCATCACGCTTCGGAAGATTCGTCTCGGTCGATGGACCCCCGGGTCAAGCCCGGGGGTGACGAGAATCCAAAGCCGCTCCTCCTCATCGACAAGCTCGTGAAAGAGTATCCCCGTCAGGGCGCCACCGCCGTGCTCGGCAAGCTCTTCGGCCGCAAGCCGCCTGTCGAGCCGGACGTGTTCCGCGCCGTCGACGGCATCAGCTTCTCGATCGGCCATGGCGAGAGCGTCGGCCTCGTCGGCGAATCCGGCTGCGGCAAATCGACGACCTCGATGATGGTGATGCGCCTCCTGGACCAGACCTCGGGCCTGATCCAGTTCGACGGCGAGGACATCTCCGGCATCGCGCCGTCAGCCTTCGCCCGCCTGCCGCAGCGCAGCCGGATCCAGATGGTGTTCCAGGATCCGACCGACAGCCTCAACCCTCGCTTCACCGCCGCCCGCGCCATCGCCGATCCGATTCTGCAGCTCGGCGACGTCAAGGGCCGCGACGCGCTCCGCGCCCGCTGCGAGGAACTGGCGACCATGGTCGGCCTGCCGCATAATCTGCTCGACCGTTTCCCGCACCAGCTCTCCGGCGGCCAGAAGGCCCGCGTCGGCATCGCCCGCGCCATCGCGCTGCATCCAAAGCTCGTCATCCTGGACGAGCCGACCGCGGCGCTGGACGTCTCGGTGCAGGCCGTGGTGCTGAACCTGCTTCAGGATCTCAAGCAGCGGCTAGGCATGAGTTATTTGTTCGTCTCGCATGATTTGAATGTGGTGCGCTTGCTGTGCGATCGTGTCATTGTGATGCGGACGGGACGGATCGTCGAAGAGGGTTCTTCCGAGCAGGTCTTGAGCGATCCGCAGGACAACTACACCAAGGAGCTGCTGACGGCGATCCCGCATCCGCCGTTGCCGGTGCACTGATTGTTGGGAGCGTGATGGCCGAACCCCTGGACGATTACATCGACGCCGTATCGAAAGCGCTGGCGCTGCCGGTCGAGGAGGCCTGGCGGCCGGCGGTGCGCGCCAATCTCGAAGTCTCGCTGCGGCTCGCCCGCCTCGTCGACGAACTCGCGCTGCCGGACGAGACCGAGCCGGCGCCGATCTTCACGGCCTGATGCTGCCATGACCACCAAGCCAGAGATGACGGCCGCGGAAATCGCGAGCGCGGTTGCGGCCCGCAAGATGTCGGCGCTCGATGCCACCGAGGCGGCCCTCGCGCGCATCAAGCAGCACGACAGTATTCTCAATTCCTTCACCGACGTCACCGCCGATCGCGCCCGCGCCAAGGCGCGCGCCATCGATGCCGACATCGCCGCCGGCAAGACAATCGGCCCGCTCGCCGGCGTCCCCTTCGCGGTGAAGAACCTGTTTGACGTTGCTGGCCTTCCCACGCGCGCCGGCTCGAAGATCAACCGCGACCTCGCGCCCGCCAGGCGCGACGCCACGCTGATCGAGCGCATGGAAGCCGCCGGCGCCGTGCTGGTCGGTGCGCTCAACATGGGCGAATACGCCTACGACTTCACCGGCGAGAACGTCCATGACGGCCCCTCGCGCAACCCGCATGACACTACGCGGATGACCGGCGGTTCCTCTGGCGGTTCCGGCAGCGCTGTCGGCGGCGCGCTGGTGCCGATCGCGCTCGGCTCGGACACAAACGGTTCGATCCGCGTGCCGTCCTCGTTCTGCGGTATCTTCGGGCTGAAGCCGACCTATGGCCGGCTGTCGCGGGCGCGCTCGTTCCCGTTCGTGGCAAGCCTCGACCACCTCGGCCCGTTCGCGCGCTCCGTCACCGATCTCGCGCTCGCCTATGACGCGATGCAGGGCCCTGATGCCGACGACAGTGCCTGCACGACGCGTGGGCTGGAGCCGACGCTGCCGCTGATCGCCAATCCGGTCTCGGATCTGCGCATCGCGATCGCCGGCGGCTATTTTCAGAACAACCTCTTTCCGGAAGCCGTCGAGGCGGTCAGCCGCGTCGCCAAGGCGCTTGGCGCAACGCAAGTGGTCGATGTTCCCGAAGCCGCGCGCGCCCGCGCCGCGGCCTATGTCATCACCACCACCGAAGGCGCCTCGCTGCATCTCGATCGCCTGCGCAAGCGTCCCAACGATTTCGATCCGGCCGTGCGCGATCGCCTGATCGCAGGCGCGATGGTGCCGGCGTCCTTGGTCGACCGCGCGCAAAAATTCCGCCGCTGGTATCGCGGCCAGCTCGCCGAGATCTTCAAATCCGTCGATGTGCTGCTCGCGCCGGCAACGCCCTGCACCGCGCCGAAGCTCGGCCAGGTGAACTTCAATCTCGACGGCGTCGAGCTGCCGGTGCGCGCCAATATCGGTATTCACACTCAGCCGATCTCGTTCATCGGCCTGCCGGTGGTCGCGGTGCCGGTGCCGCTCGAGCCGATGCCGATCGGCGTGCAGATCATTGCCGCGCCCTGGCGAGAGGACATCGCGCTCCGCGTCGCGCACGCACTGGAAAAGATGGGCGTCGTATCCGCGCCCGCGCCGAGAGGATTGTGAAATGGAGATCGATCTCCCCGAGGTGATCGCGGAAGTCAAAGCCGCGTTCGAGCGCTATGAGCAGGCCCTCATTACCAATGACGTCGCCGTGCTCGGCGAATTGTTCCGCAATGATCCCCGCACGCTGCGCTACGGCATCGGTGAGAACCTCTATGGCTATGAGGCGATCTCCGGCTTCCGCGCCGCGCGCTCGCCGGTCGGCCTCAACCGCCGCACCACGAAAACCGTCATCACCAGCTATGGCCGCGACACGGCCGTGGCCTCCACCCTGTTCTATCGTGACACGGCTCCCGGCAAGGTCGGCCGGCAGATGCAGACCTGGATTCGCTTCCCGGAGGGCTGGCGCGTCGTCGCCGCCCATGTCAGCATCATCGACGAGTCGAACGAGACCTGACCGCATGACGCTTGACGATCTTCCGCCCGGGACACTGCCGGCCGAGCCGGTGGTGCCCCGCGTCGACCGCGCACTTCCGTCGCTGCAGAAGGTGACGCGCGCCGAGGAATTGCGTCTCCAGCTCGCCGACGAGATCGTGCGCGGAACTCTCGCGCCCGGCGCGCCGCTGGATGAGACCGACATCGCGCGGCGATTCAGCGTCTCGCGCACGCCGGTGCGCGAGGCGCTGCGCCAGTTGGTGGCGAGCGGCCTCGTCGAAGCGCGTGCTCATCGCGGCGCGGTGGTGGCGCAGCCCTCGATCGAGCGTCTCAAGAGCATGTTCGAGGCGATGGCCGAGCTCGAGGCGCTTTGCGCCGGCCTTGCCGCCGAGCGCATGTCCGCGGCCGAGCGTCACGGTCTCGAAGCCATCCACGAAGAGCTGCGGGTGCTGAGCTACGCCGGCAATCCCGACCGCTTCCACGAGGTCAACGAGCGCTTCCACAACGCGATCTATGCGGGATCGCAGAACGGCTACATCGCCGAAATCACGCTGGCGACGCGCGTCCGCGTGCAGCCGTTTCGCCGCGCCCAGTTCCGCAATCTCGGCCGATTGGCCAAGTCGCAGGCCGAGCACGACCGCGTCGTCGTCGCCATCATGCGCGGCGACAAGCAGGGCGCCGCCGCCGCCATGCGCGCGCATATCGAGCTGGTGCGCGGGGAGTATGAGATTTACGCGGTGTCGGTGTAGGCCGAAGGCGGATGCCGCATACTCGGTGTCGTCCCCGCGAAAGCGGGGACCCATAACCACAGGCAGTGGTGTGAGGCAAAGCTCCCACTCCGAGTCTTCGCCAAACCACTCCCTGTGGTTATGGGTCCCGGATCGGCGCTCCGCTTCGCTGCGCTTGTCCGGGACGACAGTCTTTATGAAGCTCGCGCCGTTCACACGCGCTATGCCGTCGCCTTCTCCGCCATGAACTTCCGCCAGCCGCCATATGCCGTGATGTCCCGCGCCTCGCCGAGCACCTCCGGCTCGACGAGGAACCCCTTCACGCTGCGGCCGTCGGCGAGCCGCACCGTGCCGATCGCCATCGGCGCCGGAATCGCATTCACGAACTTGCCGAACGCAGCCGCCGAGAGCGACCAGATCTCCAGCTCGATCGACGCACCCGTCCCGGCCGCGACGCGCAGCATGCCCGGCTTCGGCGGCGTGGTCTTGAGCGCATAGAGCTTGTAGTCCGGCGCAGTCTTCGTCGCCTCGATCAGCTTGGCGTTCAGCGCCGTCAATTCTCCATTCAGCGCCATGCCGGAGAGATGCGCGCCGACCACGGCGATGGAGATCTCATCGTCACCGCTTGCCGGCAGCGGTGCGAGCGGCGCCTGCGCCACGCCCTTGGCGCCAACGGTCAGCTTCGTATCCGCATGGAACACGCGTCCAATGCTTGCAAGCATAGCGTCGCGCCCTGCCGGCGCGAGCAGCGTGATGCCGAACGGAATGCCGTCGGCGCGCATCGCCGCAGGCACGGCGAGACCGCAGAGGTCGAGCAGATTGACAAAATTGGTGTAGGTGCCGAGCCGGCTGTTGAGCTCGATCGGATTGGCCAGCACCTGCGCCGTCGTATAGGCGGTCGGCGCCGTCGGCAGCACCAGCGCGTCGATGTTGGCAAACGTGCGCTCGGCGATCTTGCGCAGGCCCTGCAAACGGTATAGCGCGGAGAAAGTCTCCGCCGCAGACAGCCGCGCGCCGGCCGCGGTGATCTCGCGTGTTACGGGATGAATTGCATCAGGCGCGGACGCCAGCAGATCCTTGATCACGAGATAGCGTTCGGCGACCCAGGGACCTTCGTAGAGCAGCCGCGCCGTCTCGTAGAGGGGCTCGAGATCGAACTCGACCAGCGTTGCACCCAGCGCGGTCCAGCGCTTCAGCGCGTCGGCATAAGCGGCCTCCGCCTTCTTGTCGCCGAAGAAGATCAACTGCCCGTTGCGCGGCACGCCGAGACGCAAGCTGGCGGGGAGCGCCGTGATCGCGCCAAGCGGCCGGTCGCGCGAGAACGGATCGGCCTGGTCCGGCCCGGCCATCACTGACAGCGCGAGTGCAGCGTCGTCCACCGTCAGCGCGAAGACCGAGATGCAGTCGAGCGTGCGGCAGGCCGGCACGAGCCCTGCGGTCGAGATCATGCCGAGGCTCGGCTTCAGCCCGACGATGTTGTTGAGCATCGCCGGCACGCGACCTGAGCCGGCCGTGTCAGTCCCCAGCGACAGCGGCACGAGGCCAGCGCCAACGGCGACCGCCGATCCCGAGCTCGATCCGCCGGGAATCAGGTCCTCGCGGATCGAGTTCTTTGGGATGCCGTAGGGCGAGCGCACGCCGACGAGGCCGGTTGCGAACTGGTCGAGATTGGTCTTGCCGATGATGATCGCGCCGGCGGCACGCAAGCGCTCCACCGCGGTCGAGTCGTGCGTCGGCGTGTACGAGAAGGCGGGGCAGGCCGCTGTGGTCGGAAAACCAAGCGCGTCGATATTGTCCTTCACGGCGACCGGTACGCCATAGAGCGGCAGGTTAGCTGCATCCTTCGCGGCCAGCCTCTCGGCCTCTGTGATCGCGTCCTTCTCGTCGCGCAGGCTGATGAACACGGCGGGATCGTTGTGGTCGCGGATGCGCTGATAGGTCCGCGCGATCGTCTGCGCCGGCGTCATCGTGCCCGCGCGATGCGCGGCCACGATCGCGGCGATCGTTTCAGGCTGCTCAGCCCCCATGGTCGCAAAACTCCGGCAACTTGTCTCACCCGGATTGAAGCAAGCGATGTGCCATTGTGTACAATATCCGGGCAGCGCAGTCGCTCCGGATATTATCGTGAGATCAGTGACTTGGTAGCTAGGCTGATAGGCGGGCAGACCGCCGTGCCAGCGCCCTGTAGCGAGCATTTGCCTAGATCATGGGCAGTCTTGATCAGGTGAAGTCAGCGAGGATCCGGAGCAGCCGCTCCCGGTTCTCCTTGCCGATCCTGGCCTCGACATTCCGCTCGTGCTCGGCGGCGAGCCGCTTGAATTTTGCCAGCGCGGTTTCTCCCTGCGACGTGAGGTGCAGGGCGTGCGAGCGCCGGTCCGCCTTCGATTTGACCCGCTTCACCAGCTTGCGCTGTTCGAGGCTGTCGAGCAGGTGCACCAGCCGGGCACGCTCGATGCCGAGGCGTTTCGCCACCGCCATCTGCGACAGGCCCGGATTGGCGCCGATCACGGTCAGCACCGAATATTGCGTCGGGCGGATGTCGACCGCGCGAAGCGTCCTGATGAAGTCCTGAAAGATCCAGATCTGGAAGCGCCGCACCGCGTAGCCGGCGTGCCCGACCAGGGCGTCGAGGCCGATCTCGTCCGCGTCGATCAGCCGCGCGGTGCCGTTGCCGGCGCGTTTGCGGGGAGAGGTCTGGGCTGCGGTGGCTGTCACGTGGGGTCTCCTGCCGCTCAACCTTAGCGCCCCGACTGCCAGAGCGGGAGATTGTTGTTGACGACAACAATTGCCCTGCCCAACATTATGGCCAAAGCAGCCCGGAACGAGGCTGCGACCGATCCGGACGTCCGGGCGAGGAGGAGACCATGACCGCCACCCGCGGTGACGCCACAAGCCTGTTCGCAACGCCAAAAACCGTCGCCGAGCACCGCGCCGACGGCAGCATCGTGCTGCGCTCGCCCGAGCCCTTGCGCGACAGCGCGCGCTGCATCGGCGACTGGCTGGAGCAGTGGGCGCGGCTGACGCCTGACACCATCTTCCTCGCCGAGCGGGACAGCGCCGATACGCCCTGGGCCACCATGACCTACGCGGGTGCCCTGCGGCGAGTCCGTGCGGCGGCGTCCTGGATTCTGGCGCAAGACCTCAGCGCGGAGCGTCCCGTCGTCATCCTCTCCGACAACAGCATCGATCATGCACTGCTCGCGCTGGCCGCCCAGCATGTCGGCGTTCCCTCGGCCGCGATCTCGCCGGCCTATTCGCTGATGTCGAAGGACTTTGACAAGCTCAAGAGCATGATCTCGCTGCTTCAGCCGGGCGCGATCTATGTCTCCGCGACAAAGCCGTTTGCCGCGGCGCTGGCCGCGATCAAGCCGCTGCACAACGCGCACATCATCAGCGGCAATGCTGGTGATGCCGATGCGCTCGCCTTCCGCGATATCGCGGCAACGCCCGAGGCGGGCGATGTCGAGAAAGCCTTCGCCGCCGTGACGCCCGATACCATCGCAAAATTTCTGTTCACGTCAGGCTCGACCGGCACGCCGAAAGCCGTCATCAACACCCAGCGCATGCTGACCTCCAGTCAGCAGGCCAAGGCGCAGACCTGGACTTTTCTCGAACAAGGCCGCGATGATCTCGTCATCCTCGACTGGCTGCCCTGGAGCCATACCTTCGGCGCGAACCACAATTTCAACCTCGTGCTGCGTAACGGCGGCTCGCTCTATATCGACGGCGGCAAGCCTGCGCCCGGTCTCTTTGCGACCTCGCTCGCCAATCTGAAAAGCGTGATGCCGACGGTCTATTTCAACGTGCCGCGCGGGTTCGACATGCTGATCGCGGCGCTGCGCGGCGATGAAGAGCTGCGCCGCCGCTTCTTCAGTGAGGTGAAGTTCGCCTTTTATGCCGGCGCAGCCTTGCCGCAGAATCTCTGGGATGCGCTCGAGCAGCTCTCGATGGAGACCGTCGGCCGCGCGCTGCCGATGGTCTCGGCCTGGGGCTCGACGGAAACGTCACCGCTCGCCACCGACTGCCATTTCCTGGCCGAGCGCTCCGGCAATATCGGTGTGCCGATCCCGGGCACTGAGCTGAAGCTCGTCACGTCGGGCGACAAGCTCGAGGTGCGCGTGCGCGGCCCCAACGTCACGCCGGGCTATTGGAAGGCGCCCGAGCTGACAAAGCAGGCCTTTGACGAGGAAGGCTTTTACCTCATCGGCGATGCCGTGAAGCTTGCCGATAGCGCGCGGCCGGAGCAGGGCCTGTTCTTCGACGGCCGCGTCGCGGAGGACTTCAAGCTCAATTCCGGCACCTGGGTTAGCGTCGGCACGCTGCGCGTCGCCGGCATCGCCGCGCTGGCGCCGCTCGCGCAGGACATCGTCGTGACCGGCCACGGCGGCGACGAGGTGCGCTTCCTGGTGTTCCCGAACGTCGCGGCGTGCCGCGCCCATGCCGGTTTGCCCGAGACGGCAGGCGTGAATGACGTGCTCGGACACGAGAAGGTGAGAGTCGCGATCGCGCAGGGCCTCGCAAGACTGAAGCAGCAGGGCGCAAACTCCTCCGGCCACGCCACTCGCGCCCTGTTGCTCGCCGAGCCGCCCTCGGTGGATGGCGGCGAAATCACCGACAAGGGCTACATCAATCAGCGCGCCGTGCTGACGCGGCGGGCGGATGCGGTGGCGCGGCTGAACGATGATGTGTCCGGAGCGTGGGTGGGGCTGTAGCGGTCGACGCAATAAAAGCTCTCGTGCCCCGGGCGCAGCGCAGCACGCAGTGTTGCGCTGCTGAGCCGGGGCCCATCTCTCATAGCGCGTAGCTGCATGGGTCCCTGTGTCTTGGAAGTCTGTCAGGATGGGTTGGGCGGGAAGCCGTTGGGTCCTTGGCGCTTGACGCCGTGAGCCGGCTCGGTCTCCCGCCCGTTCCATTACCAACCTGAACAGTTGCACGAGGCTGCGCCAACAGACCTCGCATCACAGGGACAGGCACCGTGATCATACCCCTTCGTTGCGTCGGAATCGACGTCTCCAAACAATATCTCGATATCTTCGATGAAGGCCTGGGCGTGCCGGAGCGCATCGCCAACGCGACGCAGGCCATCACCCAGATCGCGGCGCGTTGGCGATGCGATGTGCTGGTCGTCTTCGAGGCCACGGGTGTTTATGACCTCGAGCTTCGCGAAGCGCTGAGCGAGGCCGGCATCCGTTTCGCCCGGATCAACCCGGCCCGGGCTCGTGACTTCGCGCGCGCCAGCGGGCAGCTCGCCAAGACCGACCCGATCGACGCGCGAATGCTGGCAGCCTTTGCGCGGGCCATGCAGCCAGCAACGGAGCCGACTGCCAATCCCGCCCGCAACGCCTTGGCGGGACTTGCAAAACGGCGAGATCAGCTGGTTCGCATGCGCGCGCAGGAGAAGAACCGGCGCAGCGAGACCGACGACCGTGCCATGGCCGAGCGCATCGGTCGCCTCATTGAAGTCCTCGACGGCGAGATCGCCGAGATCGAGGCCGACATCAGGGGACTAATCAAAGCCGAGCGAGAGATTGCGGACGATGCGCGATTGATGCGCTCACTGCCTNGCGTGGGTCCCGTGGCTTGCATGCAACTCATCGCGAAGATGCCGGAACTCGGACATGTGGGAGCCAAGCAGATCGCGGCGCTCGCCGGCCTGGCTCCCTTCAACGTCGACAGCGGAGCCTTCCGCGGCAAACGCAAGATTGCCGGCGGCCGAAAGCGCGTCCGTGACGCCCTCTACATGGCTGCGCTCAACGCGGTTCGCAGGGCCGATCCGTTCAAGGCCTTCTACGCACGGCTGCGACGGGCCGGCAAACCAGCCAAGCTCGCCCTCATTGCCGTCGCCAGGAAGCTGCTAACGGTCCTCAATGCCATGATGCGTGACAGAAAGCCGTACCTGAAAGCCAACCCAACATAACAGTTGCCGGCTCTGCGCAGCAGCGTTTCACGCTGCAGCGCCCGGGACACGCGAGTGGGCAAACTACGCCAGCCATCCTGCCGCAATATCTTGCCTGATTCTTTTGTTGCCTAAGCAACTAATTTGTGCGAACCATTCCGGCCAAGGACGACGGCGGGGGAACCGCCGCGTCTGATCCTGGAGGAAACGATGCGCGGCCGGAATGGTGCCGTCGGCAAATGCCGGCGCATGCCTGGGAATGACGGGGGATGGCGCCCGGCGTGCGGCCTGTCAGGTCTCGGTGCCGCCGGTCACCGCGCCGAGATTCTCGTGCAGGCGGCGGACCAGGCCGATCAGCACTTCGCGCTCGTCCTTGTTGAGGCAGGACAGCAGGCGCCGTTCGCGGTCCAGCGCCGCGACGATCACCTTGTCATGGGTGGAGCGGCCCTTTGCCGTCAGCGAAATCGAATGGGTGCGGCCGTCGTTGGGGTCGGTGCGGATCGAGACCAGCCCGCGCTTCTCGAGCCCCGCCAGCGTCCGGCTCACCGGACCCTTGTCAAATCCGATGACGTGGCAGATGCGCGAGGCCGGAATGCCGGGCTCGATCGCCAGCAGCGACATGATCCGCCATTCCGTGACGTTGACGCCGAACTGCCGCTGGTAGAACGCGGTCGCGCTGTTCGACAGCTTGTTGGCGATGAAGGTGATGAGAGCCGGGACGTAGCGATCGAGGTCGAGCGTCGGTCCGGCTTCGACGGACGCGGGTCTTGGGCGGGATCGGGTCGAAGGCGTCGGCATGTCGGGATTTTGACTCGCAAGCTGCCTTGAGACCTAAGGGCATGCGGCCGCGTTTCACAAGATCAAAGTGAGGGAGGACTTCAATGAGCGCAATCGGCTCCCCAGCGGCGAGTGGTTCATCGGCCGTCCCGCATCTCGACGTCGATCCGTTCGACATGAAGTTTTTTGCAGATCCCTATCCCACACACGAGCTGCTGCGGGAGACGGGACCGGTGGTCTATCTCGACAAGTGGAACGTCTACGGCGTGGCGCGCTATGCCGAGGTCCATGCCGTCCTGAACGACCCCGCCACCTTCTGCTCCAGCCGCGGCGTCGGCCTGTCCGACTTCAAGAAGGAGACGCCATGGCGGCCGCCGAGCCTGATCCTGGAGGCCGATCCGCCGGCGCACACCCGCACCCGCGCGGTGCTGTCGAAGGTGCTGTCGCCGACCGTGATGAAGCAGGTGCGCGATCGCTTCGCTGCAGCGGCCGAGGAGCGGGTCGACGCGCTGCTGGACAAGCGCAGCTTCGATGCGATCACGGATCTCGCGGAGGCCTATCCGCTGTCGATCTTTCCGGATGCGCTCGGGCTGAAGCCGGAGGGGCGCGAGCATCTCATTCCCTACGCGAGCGTCGTGTTCAACGCATTCGGCCCGCCCAACCAGTTGCGCCAGGAGGCGATCGAACGTTCGATGCCGCACCAGGCCTATGTCGCCGAGCAGTGTCAGCGTGACAATCTCGCGCCCGGCGGCTTCGGCGCCTGCATTCATGCGCAGGTCGACGAAGGCGCCATCACGGCGACCGAGGCTCCCCTGCTGGTGCGCTCGCTGCTCTCTGCCGGTCTCGATACCACGGTCAACGGCATCGGCGCAGCGGTCTATTGCCTCGCGCGCTTTTCCGATCAGTGGCAGCGCCTGCGCGATGATCTCTCGCTGGCGCGTGGCGCCTTCGAGGAGGCGGTGCGGTTCGAGAGCCCGGTGCAGACCTTCTTCCGCACGACGACGCGCGATGTCGAGATCTCCGGTGCGCGGATCGGCGAGGGCGAGAAGGTGCTGATGTTCCTCGCCGCCGCCAATCGCGATCCGCGGCGTTGGGACAAGCCTGATAGCTACGACATCACCCGCCGCGCCTCCGGCCATGTCGGCTTCGGTTCCGGCATCCACATGTGCGTCGGCCAGCTCGTTGCCCGTCTCGAAGGCGAGGTGATGCTGACTGCGCTGGCGCGCCGCGTCGCAAAGATCGAGATCACGGGCGAGCCGAAGCGCCGCTTCAACAACACGCTGCGCGGGCTCGACAGCCTGCCTGTCACCGTCACCCCCGCCTGACGAGGAGTTTCATGTCTGCCATCACCTTCATTCATCCCGATGGAAAGTCCGACCGCGTCGAGACCTCAGGCGGCGAAAGCGCCATGCAGGCCGCGACCCGCCACGGCCTCGACGGCATTTTGGCGGAGTGCGGCGGCAATGCCATGTGCGCGACTTGCCACGTCTATGTCGACGAAGCCTGGCTGGCGCGTCTGCCCGCGGTCGCCGACGACGAGGACGCGCTGCTCGACGGCACCGCGGCCGAGCGGCTGCCGAACAGCCGGCTGTCCTGCCAGATCGCGATCACGCCCGCGCTCGACGGGCTCGTGCTGAGACTGCCGGAGCGGCAAGTCTGACGCTCAAGGATCTAATTTTCAAAACATAGGCCGGCAACGACCGGTGCGACATCCAAAGGGGAGGGAACGATGAAACATCTGAAGTGGACGCTTGCGCTGGCCGCCAGCCTGATGGGCGGAGCGGCGAGCGCCGAGATCTCGGACAACGTCGTGCGCGTCGGTGTGCTCAACGACATCTCCGGCATCTTTCAGGACACCAATGGCATGGGTTCGGTCGAGGCCGCGCGCATGGCGGCGGAGGATTTCAACGGCGGCGGCAAAGGCATCAAGGTCGAGATCGTCTATGCCGATCACCAGAACAAGGCCGACGTCGGCAACGCCATCGCGCGCAAATGGCTGGATGTCGAGGGCGTCGATGCCATCGTCGACGTGCCGAACTCGGCCGTCGGCCTTTCGATCAACACGCTGCTGCGCGACAGCCGCATGACCTTTTTGGCGTCATCCACGGCAAGCTCGGATCTCACCGGCAAGGCCTGCTCGCCGAACACCATTCAGTGGGTCAATGACGCTTGGGCGACCGGGAACACTACCGCAGCCGCGATGATGTCGCGCGGCGGCAAGGATTGGTATTTCCTCACGGTCGACTACGCACTCGGCAAGGGCATCGAGGCTGAAGCGCAAAAGTATATCGAGGGCCACGGCGGCAAGGTGCTTGGCTCCTCGAAACATCCGCTCGGCACCTCCGACTTCGCCTCCTTCTTGTTGCAGGCACAGGGCTCGAAGGCGCAGGTGATCGGCCTTGCCAACGCCGGCGGCGACACCATCAACGCGGTGAAGCAGGCCGCCGAGTTCGGCATCCAGCAGGGTGGGCAGAAGCTCGTCGCCTTCCTGCTCTTCATCAACGACATCCACGGTATGGGCATCAAGGTCGCGCAAGGCCTCCAGCTGATGGAAGCCTTCTACTGGGACATGAACGACGATACCCGCGCTTTCGCAAAACGTTTCGCCGCGCGGCCCGGCATGAACGGCAAGATGCCGAGCGGCAACCAGGCTGGCGTCTATGCCTCCACGCTCGCCTATCTCAACGCGGTTGCGGCGACTGGCAGCGATAATGCCAAGGACGTCGTGCCCGAGATGAAGAAGTTCAAAGGCAAGGACAAGCTGTTCGGCGACACCACGATCCGCCAGGACGGCCGCGTCGTGCATCCGATGTATCTGTTCGAGGTGAAGAAGCCGGAGGAGTCGAAATATCCCTACGACTACTACAAGCTGGTCTCGACGATTCCCGCGGATCAGGCCTTCCGCCCGCTGGCGGAGGGCGGGTGTGACCTGGTGAAGTAGGGGCCGCTGGCGCGATCCTCCTTCACCTCTCCCCGCTCGCGGGGAGAGGTCGGATCGCTCTTGCGATCCGGGTGAGGGGGTACAGGTCTTACGTCCAAGCCACCCACGGAGAGAGGCCCCTCACCCCAACCCTCTCCCCGTAAGAACGGGGAGAGGGAGAAGAGTCATCCCACCACCTTGCTTGACCCCTGCGTGATCAGCCGCGCCGCGCGCTGGTCTCGCGCGTAGATCCACAGCCAGCTCAGCGCGACGCTGAGGCGGTGGCGCAGGCCAATCAGGAAGTAGATGTGGGCGATGCCCCAGATCCACCACGCGATGGTGCCGCGCAGCTTGACCTTGCCGAAATCGATCACCGCGAGCCGCTTGCCGATCTGGGCGAGGCTGCCGGCGTGCTTGTAGCGGAACGCGCCCTTGTTCTCGCCGCGCAGGCGCGCCTTGATGGTCTCGGCGACGTGACGGCCCTGCTGCTTTGCCGCCGGCGCGATGCCGGGCACCGGCTTGCCTTCCCAGGCATTGATGCTGACGGTGTCGCCGATCGCAAAAATCTCGGGATGGCCGGGAATGGTGAGGTCGGCCTCGACCTCTACGCGCCCGGCGCGATCGGCTGGCGCACCGAGCCATTCCGCAGCGGGCGAGGCGCGCACGCCGGCGGCCCAGATCCGGGTCTTTGCCTCGAGCAGCTTGCCGCCGAACACAACGCCCTCACGGTTGATCTCGGTGACGGCCTGCCCGAGCACGACCTCGACGCCGATGTTCTCCAGCGAGGCCTGCGCATAAGCGGAGAGATCGTCAGCAAAGCCCGCGAGCACGCGCGGGCCGGCCTCGATCAGCACCACGCGCGCCTTCGTCGTGTCGATGTTGCGGAAGTCGGCGGGCAGGGTGTGATGCGCCATCTCGGCGATGGTGCCGGCAAGCTCGACGCCGGTCGGGCCGGCGCCGACAATCACGAAGGTGAGCCGCGCGGCGCGCTTGGCCGGATCGGTCTCGCGCTCGGCGCGCTCGAACGCCACCAGGATGTGGCGGCGCAAGGTGGTGCCGTCCTCCAGAGTCTTCAGGCCGGGTGCCCATGTCTCCCACTCGTCGTGACCGAAATAGGCGTGGCGCGCGCCGGTCGCGAGCACCAGCGTGTCGTAGGGCACCTCGCTGCCGTCGTCGATCAGCACGCAGCGGCGTGCGGCATCGACGCCGCTTACCGTAGCGAACAGTGTCGTCACTTCGCGCCGGTCGCGCATCAGGTGCCGGATCGGCCAGGCGATCTCGCTGGTCGCGAGCGAGGCCGTCGCAACCTGGTAGAGCAGCGGCTGAAACAGATGATGGTTGCGGCGGTCGATCAGTGTGATCTCGACCGGCGCGCCCGCGAGCCGGTAGGTCGTCTCCAACCCGCCGAAGCCGGCTCCGACGATGACGACGCGATGCGGTGTCGTGGTCATGATGCGCCCTCGAATCTAGCTGCTCTCTTCCTTCATTTAAGTGCGGATCGGGCGCCGCGGTCCAATAGCCGTCATCAATCGTCGCATAGGCCGGATGTATCGATCGGCCGCGAAAAAGCGCCGCAGGCTCGGCCAGGCCTTGGCCGAAGTGAGTAGAATTATATTTCTTGCCATCGGCGATTGGGGCGAAATATGGTGCAGGGGCGGGCGCTGAGCCATTGGCGGCGCGACAGATTTTGCGTTCAATAGAGACTGGCCCGGGGCGGCGATCACCCCGTTTCCGGGATCAATAATAAGGAGGGGAGTGGTTATGAGGACGGCATTCTGGCTGGCGGGCGCAGCGGCGCTGGTGCTGGCGAGCCCGGCATTCGCCGGCGACACCATCAAGATCGGTTTCGTTTCGACCTTCAGCGGCCCGACCGCCGTAATCGGCAACGACATGCGCAACTCGTTCGAGCTGGCGCTTGATCACCTCGGGCGCAAGATGGACGGCAAGCCGGTCGAGGTGATCTACGAGGACGACGGCCAGAAGCCTGACGTGGGCAAGCAGAAGACCGAGAAGCTGGTGCAGTCCGACAAGGTCGATTTCATCGTCGGCTACATCTGGTCGAACGTGCTGCTGGCCTCGCTCAAGACCGCGGTGGACTCGAAGACCTTCCTGATCTCGGCCAATGCCGGCCCGTCGCAGCTCGCGGGCGAGCTCTGCTCGCCTTACGTGTTCTCGACCTCCTGGCAGAACGACCAGACGCCCGCCGCCATGGGCCTCTACATGAACCAGAAGGGCGTCAAGAGCGTGTTCCTGATCGGCCCGAACTATGCGGCCGGCAAGGACATGCTGGCGGGCGTGAAGAGCACGTTCAAGGGCGAGATCAAGGGCGAGGAATACACGGTGTGGCCGAGCCAGCTCGACTTCTCTGCCGAGCTTTCGAAGGCGCGCGCTTCGGGCGCGGAGTCGATCTTCGTGTTCTATCCCGGTGCCGCCGGCGTGCAGTTCCTCAACCAATATGCGCAAGCCGGCCTGAAGAGCACGATGCCGCTCTACACCGCCTTCACCGTCGACGAGCTGTCGCTGCCGCTGCAGAAGGAGAACGCCCTCGGCGTCCCCGGCGCGCAGGAATGGGTCAACGACCTCCCCAACGAGCAGAACAAGCGCTTCGTCGCCGACTACCGCAAGAAGTACACCGGTCTCCGCCCGACCTATTACGGCGCACAGGCCTATGATGCGGCCCAGCTGATCAACAGTGCGGTCGTCGCCGTGAAGGGCGACACCAGCAAGAAGGACGCGATGAAGGCCGAGATGGAAAAGGCCAACTTCAAGTCGCTGCGCGGTGCGTTCAAATACGGCAACAACCACATCCCGGTGCAGAGCTTCTACCTCCAGGACGTGGTGAAGGATGCCGAAGGCCAGCTCGCGCTGAAGACCGTCGCCACCATCGTCGAGAACGACCAGGATCGCTTCCACGACAAGTGTCAGATGAAGTAGCTACGAGCGACGCTCTCTCTTCCCCTCTCCCCGCAGGCGGGGAGAGGTAAAGGACCTTACACCCTCGGCATGCTCGCGGGCCGCACCTCGCGGGCCTGCGCCGCGAGCCTGATGCCGGCATTGGCCGCGCCAAAGCCCTGGTAATTCCTGCGTTCGACGATCTCGAAGAAGAAGCGCTCATCGAAGATGTGGGTGTAGACCTGGAAGAACTCGCCGTCACCCTCGCGGTCGTAGAGGATGTGGTTGGCGCGCAGCTGCGCCATCAGCTCGGGGGCGAGATCGTATTTGGCTTCGATGTCGTCGTAGTAGTTGTCGGGGATGTCCAGGAAATCCGCGCCGCGCTTGCGCATCTCCGCCACCGTCGCGAAGATGTCGTTGCAGGAGAACGCGACGTGCTGCACGCCTGAGCCGAAGAACTCCGAGATGAAGCGCGCCGGCAGCGTCCGGTTGGCAGAGGAGCCGTTGAGGACGAAGCGCAGGCTCTGGTCGGCGTTGATGATGGCCTGGCTTTGCACGAGGCCGCGGGGGTCGGCGATCTCCATCTGCGGCAGCCGCTTCAGGTCGAGGATGCCGGTGTAGAACAAGAGCCACGACAGCATCTCGTCATAGGGCATCGACTGCGCGATGTGGTCGACGGCGAGCAGGGCATCCTTGGCGGCATCGCTCGCCACCGGCTCGAAATCTGTGTCCCAGTTCTTGCCGGCCTGGTCGAGGAAATACAGGAGACTGCCACCAACGCCGTGGATCGCGGGAATCTCCAATTCGCCGGGACCGACCGGCTGGTAGAACGTCCGCGCCTTCAGCGTCTCGGCGCGCTGCATGGCAAGGCCGGCATTGTCAACGTCGAGCGCGATGGCGCAGACGCCGGGGCCGTGTGTGACGTAGTGCGAATGCGCAAAGCCGTCGGTCTCGCAATTGATCACGAGCTCGACCTTGCCCTGCGACCAGCGCTCCACCGCCTTGCTGCGATGCTTGCCGCTCTTGCGGAAGCCGAGCTGCGAGAACAGGCGGGCGAGGTCGCCGGCCTTGGTCTCATTGACGGCAAACTCGATGAACCCGGTGCCGCCGCTTTTCGCTTTCGGTGCCAGCGGCTCGCCGGCGAACTTTGGCCAATCCGGCGCGAGCTGGTCCTCCAGCAGGATCAGCGAGCGCAGGCCGTCCACCGCGGTCTGTGCGGCCGAGCCGGCGCGGAACTGGTCGTTGAAGATCTCCAGCGACAGCGGCCCGGCATAGCCGGTCGCCGCGATCGCCTTCATGAACTCGCCGACCGGCAGGTCGCCCTGGCCGGGGAAGGAGCGGAAGTGCCGGCTCCACGACAGGATGTCGAGCTCGAGTTTTGGTGCGTCGGCGAGCTGCACCAGGAAGATCTTGTCGCCGGGGATCGAGGCCATCGCGCGAACCGGGAAGCCCGGCGCCAGCGCGTGAAAGCTGTCGAGGATGACGCCGATCGCGGGATGATCGGCGCGGCGCACGATCTCCCAGGCATCGCGGTAGTCGTTGACATGGCGGCCCCAGGCCAGCGCCTCGTAGCCAACGCGCAAGCCACGCTTGGCCGCCTGCTCGCCAAGCTCGCGGAAATCATCAGCTGCGCGGTCGATGCCGCCGAGCGAGGCGGGCGACACGTTCGAGCAGATCAGCAAGAGATCGGTGCCGAGCTCCTGCATCAAATCGAACTTGCGCATCGCGCGGGCAAAATTGCGCGTACGCTGCGGCTCCGGCATGCCCTCGAAATCGCGGAACGGCTGGAATGCGCAAACCTTGAGATTGAGATCGCCGCAGAGCTTTGCGATGTCGCGCGGGCCCGAACCGAACGACAGCAAATCGTTCTCGAAGATTTCGACCTCGTCGAAGCCGGCTGACGCGATGGCACGGAGCTTTTCGTCCAGCGCCCCTGAGAGAGAGACGGTCGCGATCGAGCGCTTGTTCATGCTGCCTGCTCCATGATCCGCCCCGGTGAGATAGTCTGGCCCGTGCGCGCGGCCTCGGTGACGGCTTCGACGACGGCGAGCGTTCCCATCGCGTCCTCGGCTGAGATCAGCGGCTGTTCGTGGCCGGCGATGACCGCGCAGAAATGGCGGAGCTGCTCGACCAGCGGATCGAAGGCAGGCGGCGCAACGCTCTCGCGCGACAGCGGCGCGTACCAGCCGGGCTCTCGCACATAGGACCACAGCTCCATATTCGGCACGGACAGCGATCCCGCGGTGCCGGAGAAGATGTAGCAGGGCTGATCCTGCTTGGGGTATGCAGCGTTCTCGCCCGAGGAGAGCTCCCAGCTCCACGGCGCCGGCGTCGTATCCGATACGGTGACGGTCCCCAGCGCGCCACTTGCAAAGCGCAGCAGCAGCGCTGCGGTGTCCTCGACGGTAAATCCGCGCGCCTTGTTCGAGGTCAGCGCCTGCACCTCGGCGATCTCGCCGCAGATGAAGCGGAGATTGTCGATGTCGTGGATGAGGTTGATCAGCAGCGGTCCGCCGCCTTGCTCGCGCCGCCAGGCCACCTCGAAATAATCGTCGGGCTTTTTAAGTAGCCATAGGCCGACCACGGCGGTGAGCTGGCCGAGCTTGCCGGTCGTCACCGCCTCGCGTGCGGCCTTGATGATCGGATTGTGCCGGCGGTGATGACCGACCAGCATCGGCACACCGGTGCGCTTGATCGCGGCGCAGAGGCGCTGCGCGGTGGCAACGGTCTCAGTCACCGGCTTCTCGATCAGCGCCGGCACGCCCGCCGCCGCGCAATCGAGCGCCATCGGCAGGTGCAGCGTGTTAGGCGAGGCGATGACGAGGCCGTCGGGCTTCGCTTGTTCCAGCAGCGCGCGGTGGTCCGCATACCAGGGCACGCCGTGCGACCGCGCATAGTCCTTCGCGGCCGGCGAGGGGTCGGCAATGCCTGACAGCACGCAATCCGGCGATGCCGCGATCAATTCGATATGGCGGCGGCCGATCAGGCCGGCGCCGGCGACCGCGATGCGCATTCGCGCGCTCATGCCGCACTCTCCTCCATCGCGCCGCCGAGGAAGAGCTGGCCGATGCGGGGATCGTTCAGGATGCGGTCGGCCTTGTCGACCATGCGGGTCTGGCCGAGCTCGAGCACGATGCCGAAATCGGAGATTTCCAGCGCCGAGCGCGCGTTCTGCTCGATCATGAGGATCGTGACGCCGCGGTCACGCAGGCTTTTGAGGATATCGAAGGTCTGCTGCACCATCAACGGCGACAGGCCGATCGAGGGCTCGTCGATCAGCACCAACTTCGGTTCGAGCAGCAGCGAGCGGGCGATCTCGAGCTGCTTCTGCTCGCCGCCCGAGAGCGTCGAGGCCTGCTGTGTCGATTTGCGGCGCAGTGCGGGAAACAGGTCGAGCGCGGCCTCTATCCGCATCGGCAGGTCGATGCCTTTCCCGGCGGCGACGCCGCCGAGCTCGATATTGTGGCGCACCGACAGCTCCGGAAAGATGTTGCGGCCCTGCGGCACGTAGCAGATGCCGGCGTTGAGCAGTGCGCGCTGGCTCAAATTGGTGACGTCGCGGCCGGCGAAGTTGATCTTGCCCTCGCGCAGCTTCAGAAGGCCGAAGATCGCCTTGAACACCGTCGATTTGCCGGCGCCGTTCGGGCCGATGATGGTGGTGATGGTCGCCTGCGGCACGGCGAAGCTCGTGCCGTTCAAAATCGTCATCTTGCCGTAGCCGCCGACGAGATTGTGAACCGACAGGATCGGGGCGCTCATGGCTCGCTCTCCCTAATGTCCGAGATAGGCTTCGATCACGGCGGGGTTTTTGCGCACCTCGTCGGGCCGTCCCATCGCCAGCACCTTGCCCTCCGCCATCACCATCACGCGCGAGCACAGCGACATCACGAATTCCATGTTGTGCTCGATCACGACGAAGGTCGCGTTCTTCTCGCGGTTGATCGCGACCAGGCGGTCCTTGAGGTCCGCCAGCATCGACGGATTGACGCCGCCGGCGGGCTCGTCGAGCAGCACCAGGCGCGGCCCGCCCATGAACGCCATGGCGGCGTCGAGCAGCTTTTGCTGGCCATAGGAGAGGCCGCCGGCCGGCTCGTCGGCGAGATGATCGAGCTTGAAGAAACCGATCATCTGGTTGGCAGCGTCGGTCAGCCCGGCATCGGAACGGCCGACGAGGCGCGAGGCCATGTTGCCCTGGTGCTCCTGCCCGGCGAGGATCAGGTTCTCTCGCACCGAGAGCTTTGGGAACACCTGCAACAGCTGGAAGGTGCGGCTGACCCCGAGCTTGTTGAGCTCGGAAGGTCGGAGGCCCGTGACGGTCTTGCCGTCGAGCTTGACCTCGCCGCCTGATGGCGTGAGCTGGCCGAGGATGCAGTTGAACAGCGTGGACTTGCCGCAGCCGTTCGGACCGATCAGGCCGAGGATCTCGCCCTCGCGCACGTCGAACGAGACGCCGTCGACGGCGCTGATGCCGCCAAAGTTCTTCTTGATGTCAGTGACTTCGAGGACCGCACTCATTGCGCCGTCTCCAGCCTGGATTTGGCGACGGCGCGGAGCGCGGACGCCGCCTTGGTGCGCCGCGCGGCCATGTAGCGATCGAGGATCCCCAGAATGCCGGTCGGCGACCAGATCAGCAGCAGCATCACCGCGACCGCATAGAGCATCAGGTAATAGCCTTCGGTGAAGCGCAGCCATTCCGGCAGCAGCACCGCGATCATCGCCCCCAGGAACGGGCCGAAATAGAAGCCGGCACCGCCGACGATCACCATCATCAGAAGATCGAGCGAGAGCGACAGGTTGAAGGGAACAGGGTCGATATATTGCGTCAGCGGCGCATAGAGCGCGCCGGCGACGCCGCCGAGTGCCGAGCCGATCGCGAACGCCATCAGCGTATAGCGCCGCGTGTCAATACCGAGCGATTGCGCGCGCAAGGGATTTTCGCGCAGCGCCATGAAGGCGCGGCCCCAGGGCGAGCGGATCAGCCACCACACCGCGAGCGAGACGATCGCGAGCGAGCCGAGGCAGACATAGTAGAACGGCAGCGGTTTGTTGGTGGCAATCCCGAAGATGTGCGGCCGCGGGATGTTGGAAATGCCGTAGATGCCGCCGGTGAGCCAGCTCTCGTTGCGGAACACGAGGAAGGCCAGCGTCGAAAAGGCGAGGGTGACGAAAGCGAGGTAATGGTGTTGCACGCGCAGCGCGGGATAGCCGAGCACCCAGCCGACCGCGAAGCTAAGGATGATCGCGACCAGGATCGCAGCCGGCAGCGGCCAGCCATGGGTGGTCATGATCGCCGCTGCATAGGCGCCGATGCCGACGAAGGCGCCCTGCGCCAACGAGACCTGTCCGGCATAGCCGAGCGTGAGGTTGAGGCCCATCGCGGCGATGGTCATCACCGCCCATTGGCTCAGGATGAACAGACCGTAGCGGTTGAAGTTCATGGGGACGATGATCAGGCCGGCGATGACGATGAGGCCGAGCGCGATCTTCAGGGGTTTGGCAAAGCCGCTCATACCGTGCGCTCCTCGGCGCGGCCGAGCAATCCTTGCGGCCGGAACAGGATGACGACGATCAGGAAGATCAGCGGCACCGCCGCGCGGTACTGCGTCGAGACATAGCTTGCCGCGAGATTGTCGAGCACGCCGATCAGGAGGCCGCCGGCGATCGCGCCGCGCACCTGGTTGAAACCGCCGACGATCGCCGCGATGAAGGCGGCCTGGCCCAGCACTTCGCCGGAGGAGAATTTTGCGAGGTAGATCGGCGTGATCAGCAGCGAAGCCAGTGCGACCAGGAAGGCGTTGATCAGGAAGGTCAGGAGGATCATGCGCTCGACCGGAACGCCGATGATACGCGCCACCGTCGGGTTCTGCGCTGCTGCCTGCATCTGGTGGCCGAGCGAGGTGCGGTTCAGCAGCGTCGTCAGTCCGAGGACGGCAAGGATGGCGACGACGAGGACGCCGATGCTTTGCAGCGAAACGGCGTGGCCGAGGATGGAGATGTCACCGGTCGGCACGATCGACGGGAAGGGCGAAGCCTCGGCGCTGAAGAATTGTTTGACGGCTTCCTTGATACCGATGGCGAGCGCCATGGTCGCGATTGCCAGCGGCAACACGCCGTGGCGCATCATGGGATCGACCAGCAGCATCTTGAAGGCGAGGCCGAGCAGGATCATCGAGAGCAGGATGCCGAGGATGATGGCGAGCCAGAACGGCGCACCGGCATGCATCGCCGCCAGCATCAGGAACGCCGGCAGCATCACGAACTCGCCTTGCGCGAAATTGATGGTCTGCGAGGTCTGCCACAGCAGCGTGAAGCCGACCGCAACCAGCGCGTAGATGGCGCCGGTGGCCAGTCCTGCGACCAGTAGATCGAATAGGTTGGACATGTTCCCCTCTTTCCTCTCCCTCTCCCTGCTCTTTCTTCTCCCTCTCCCCGTTCTTACGGGGAGAGGGCAGGGGTGAGGGGCCTCTCTCCGCGAATTCGATTGTCACCGTGACTGCGGAAGCACCCCTCACCCCACCCTCGCCCCGCGAAGAGCGGGGAGAGGGAGAGCAGAGATCTCTCCCCGCATCCGCCTTCGCTAAAGCTTCGGCGAGATGGGCGCGGGGAGAGGCGAAGAGCCTCATTTCACCTTCGGCAGCACCTGCTTCACGACCTGCTTGCCTTCGACCACCTCGACCAGAAAGCTCTGGCGATCGATGTCGCCGTTCGCATCGAAGGTGACGTCCATCAGGATGCCGGGCTCCTCCGAGGCCTTGATCGTCAATCCATGCAGCGTGTCGGCGAACGCCTTGGAATCGACCTTGCCCATCTTCTCGGTGGTGGCCTTCACCATGTAGACGGCGAGATAGCCCTTCAGGCCGTTATGATCGGGGACGTAATTGTACTTCTTCGAAAACTTCTCGCGGAACGCCTTGATCAGGTCGACCGGCGCGTCGGTGGTGAGGCCGACATGCCCGCGCGCGCCGTTGGCAGCATCGCCCGCGAGCTCGATCACCTTCTGGCCGATCAGCGTGGTCTCGCCCATCAGCGGTGCGGTGACGCCCTGGCGCTTCAGCTCCTTGAGGATGCGCGCGCTCTCTTCCTCGTTGAGATAGACGAAGACGGCGTCGGGATTGGCCGCCTTGATCTTGCCGACGTCGGCGGCGAAGTCGGCCTGGCCGGCTTCGGTCGAGAGGTCGGCGACCACCTTGGAGCCGAGCCGGTCGAGCTCCTTGACGACGACGTCGCGGCCGCCGCGGCCAAAATCATTGTTGACCCAGACCACCGCGACCGACTTCGCCTTCATCTCGTCGTGGATGTATTTGGCGACCTTCGGCATCGAGGATTGCTGGCCGAACGAGGTGCGGAACAGGAACTTGTTGCCGGCCTGTGTCAGCTCGGCGGCTTCGCCGCCCATGATCTGCGCGATGCCGGCTTCGGCCGCGAGCGGGGCGGTGACCTTGACCGAGCCGGAATAGCCGGGCCCGAGCAGCACGTAGGGTTCAGCATCGAGCGCTTTTTGCACCTGGGCGCGGGCGACGCCGGGGTTGGACTGCGAGTCGGCGTGGGTGACCTCGAGCTTGCGGCCGAGCACGCCGCCCTTGGCGTTGATCTCCTCGATGGCGAGGTCGATGCCGTTCTTCCAGTTGGTGCCGACGGTGGCGCCGCCGCCCGAGAGTTCGGCGACGTCGGCGAGCTTGATCGCCTGGGCGAAGGCGCCCGCCGTCGTGATTGCGGTGAGCAGCGCGCCCACCAGTAGCGTTGATTTCATCGTCCTCTCCTCCCGGTTCAATTTTGCAAGCGGCCTTGTGTCCGGCCGCTTCGCTTCAAGCGGCCTGATACGCGGCGCTGCGCGCGGCCATCACGGCGTCAAAAGCCTCTCCCATGACTTCAGTCGAGGGGGCAAGGCCTGTGAACAGTTCGAATGCGTCAGCGGCTTGGTAGATCGCAAGCTCGCGGCCGGTCATGATCTTCGCACCCTTCTCTTGCGCTGCGGCAAGGAGCGGCGTGATCAGCGGAGAATAGACGGCGTCGGCGACCCACAGGTTTTCGCGCAAAAGCGCCGGCGCGACCGGGGTGTCCCGGTTCGGCAGCATGCCGACCGGCGTGCCGTTGACGAGGCCGGTTGCACCGTCGAGCGCCTCCTCGACACTTCCGGCCACCCGCGCGCCGCCATGCCTGGCCAGCAGCGCGGCGAGTTTCTCGGCCCGCGCCGGCTCGCTGTCGAAGATGCGGAGATCCGCAACCTTCAGGCTTGCCAGCGCAAAGGCGATCGCCTTGCCGACGCCGCCGGTGCCGATGACGGCCACGGCATTTCCGGCAGGAGCCAGCAGCGGTTTGACGGCGCGCGCAAAGCCTGTCGTGTCGGTATTGTGGCCGATCAGTCGGCCCTCCCTAACGACGACGGTGTTGACCGCCGCCATGGTCGCCGCAGCCGGTGCCAATTCGTCGAGCAGCGGCACCACGGCCTCCTTGTAAGGAAAGGTGACGTTGACGCCGGCAAAGCCGAGCCGGCGCACGCCCTCGAGCATCATGCTGAGGCCGGTCGCGTCCGCACCGGCGACCTCGATGAGCTGGTAATGGCCGCGCAGCCCAAGCGCCTCGGCGGCGCGCTCATGCATCGCAGGGGACGCGGAATGCGCGATCGGCGCGCCGATCAGGCCGGTGAGGAGCTTCTTGCTGGCGGCGTATCCGCGCTTTGACATGGTTCGCTATCGTCTCGTTGGGAGCGTTCGGTATCGGCCATTAGCGGGGAAACCCGCGCAATTCCAAGGGGCTTCCAACCGTAACGATAGCCTTTCCTCCGCCTAACACAATTACCCATTTATCCAGCAAACCTAACATCATGTTATTTCTTGCGTCCGCGTGCCGAGGCGGTCTTGCCGTTGCCGCGGGACGGCTCGACCGCGCGCATCTCGGCGCGCAGGGATTCGATGAAATATTCGACATGGAGCGACAGCGGTGCGCCGCGTTTGACTGCGATATAGGTATCGAAGCGCGTCGGCTCGGTGATCTTCAACAGCTCGATGCCGGGATAGCCGCCATGGGCCACGGTGAACTGGTCGATGATGGCGATGCCGAGCCCCGCCTTCACCAGCGCGCAGACCGTGGTGCCGAAGCGCGCGCGGATGGTGATGTTGTAGTCGAGCCGGTGGCGCGCGAAGATCTCGGCCATGATCCGGCCGTAGGGGTCGTTGGGATCGATGCCGATCAGCGGATAGCGGGTGATCTCGGCGGCGGAGACCTGCTTGCGGCCGGCCAGCTCGTGGCCGGGCGGCACGATGCAGTAGAGCTCGCCCGAGGCGAGCGGCATGAAGTCGAGCCCGGAATGCTCCAGGCGGTAGCTCATCGCCACGCACTCGCCGCGGCCGAGCAGGAGATAGTCGATCGCTTCCTCGAGCTTGAGGATGTTGATGTCGATGCCGAGATCGGGATAGCGACGTCGGACCCGCTCGATCGCGCGCGGCACCATCACCTGCGAGATGCTCGGCACCGAGCCGATGCGCAGCTCCGACAATCCGCCGCGGCCGATCTTGGAGATGATCTCGGAGAGATCGTCGACCTTCTTGTAGACGCCGTTGATCTGCTCGAAAATATTCTCGGCTTCCGGCGTCGGGAAGTAGCGCCCGTTCTGGCGCTGGAAGAAGCGAATGCCGAGCGAGCGCTCGGTGTATTTGACGAGGCGGCTGATCCCCGGCGCCGACACGTTGAGCAGCTTGGCCGCGCCGCCGATGGTGCCCGTCACCATCACGGCACGGATCACTTCCACCTGGCGCAGCGTCATCATGGTCGTGGCATCCGAGAGGATTGGCATCCGAAAGAGATCGTGGCGGCGATCATCTCACGAGAGCCGCGGTGTCATCCAGCGGCAAGTGTGTGGTGGTGTGGATGATGGCGCGTTGCGCTCGCTTACCCTCTCCTCTTGTGGGAGAGGGTGGCTCGCCGCGGAGCGGCGAGACGCGTGAGGGGGTATTTCTCCGCAACATTCAGATGCGGGTTTGGATTCGTGGAGAGAGGCCCCTCATCCGGCGCTTCGCGCCACCTTCTCCCACAAGGGGAGAAGGAGGGATAACTTCGCGGTCAGAGTGTTTCGACTAAAATCTGCGCGTTCAAATGGAAGGGTGGCGTCGTCGCGCGATCTGTTCCATCGGCGTCGTTGCTTCAACTGCGTGGACTAGCTCGCCGGGCCTTCGGGCGAGGCGGTGTCTGCCGGTTTGGTGCGCTCGCTTTGCAGCACCTCGCGCGCGAACTCGATGATCTTCTGCTTGTTTGCCGTTTCACGGACGGCGAAAAACACGCGGTTCAATTCCAGGCCGAGCACGCTGTTGAGGGCGATGTCCTCGTCTTCCATCGTGGTTTTCCCGCTTCAGACGCTTGCAGGTGTATCTTGACGTCACTTCTTCCACAAGTAGATTAAATGTTCAGAGCGCGTGGGCACCGGAAAACTACGGGAGCGGCGAATTGAGGGAGCCCCCAAATACGTGCTATAGCGGACGTCGAGGGTCAGGAAACGCACCGATGTCCGCCGTAGATTATGGCCGGGAAGCGCTCGACTTCATCGAGGGTCTGGGAGCCCATACCAAGGTTCCAGACACCATGGACGCGCTTGCGACCGCGTTCAGCCGGTATGGTTTCGAGCACATCATCGTCACCGGTCTGCCCAATCCCGATCAGCGCTTCGCCCAGATGGTGCTTGCCAAGCGCTGGCCGGCGGAGTGGTTCAGCCTCTACACGGAAAAGAGCTACGACCGCGTCGATCCCGTGATCCGCAAGTGCCGGCACACAGTGAATCCGTTCGAATGGTCGGAAGCCCCCTACGATGCGGAGTTCGAGCCGGGTGCTGCGGAAGTGATGCGGCGGGCGGCCGATTTCCGCATGTCGCGGGGTTTCGTGGTGCCGATCCACGGCTTGACCGGCTATGAAGCGGGCGTCTCGCTCGGCGGCGTCCACCTCGATCTCAACGCCCGCAGCAAGCCGGCGCTGCACCTGATCGCGATGTATGGCTTCGACCACATTCGTCGTCTGCTCGCGCCGGCGCCGCATCCGTCAGCGCGTCTCACCCCGCGCGAGCGCGAGGTGCTCGCCTGGGCCTCGCAGGGCAAGTCGGCCTGGGAAATCGGCGAGATCCTGCACATCACGCAGCGCACCGCCGAAGAGCATCTTGCAACTGCCGCGCGCAAGCTTGGCGCCGTCAACCGCACGCACGCGGTTGCGCTCGCGATCCGGCAAAGAATCATCACGCCCTGAAATCGGCGCGTACTGGGAAATTTCCCAATAGTCGCTCCCGGCGTTTTCCATGAGGATTCCCCCATTATTTCAAGCCATGGGGGAGTCGATGATTCATGTGATCTCTGCCGCAAACCGGCACCTCTACGAGGATGTCCTCGAGCAGCATTTCAGGCTGCGCCACGAGATTTTTGTCGAGGAACGGAAGTGGGAGGCGCTGCGCAAACCCGACGGCCGCGAGATCGACGCCTACGACAATGACGATTCGATCTACCTGCTGTCGCTCGAGAACCGCCGCGTGCTCGGCGGCTATCGGCTGTACCCTACTACCAAGCCGACCATGATGAGCGAGGTGTTCCCGCATCTGGCCGCGGTGCGGGGATGCCCGGCGGACGCGCTGGTCTGGGAGTGGTCGCGCTTCTTCGTGTCGCGCGAGCGCCGCGACGGCGCGCTCAATCTGCAATTGATGGCGGCGGCGCAGGAGTTCTGTCTCGATCAGGGGATCGAGCGGCTCTGTCTCGTCATGGAGACGTGGTGGCTGCCGCGCTTCCACGACATCGGCTTCGTCGTCACCCCGCTGGGATTACCGGCGCTGATCGAGGATTCCTGGACCATGGCGGCGACCATCGAGGTTCGCCAGGAATCGCTCGATGTCGTGCGCGAGCGGATCGGGATGAAGGATGTCGTGCGCCAGGACGGTCCGCGGATCGACTGCATCGCCCGTGCCAACCTTTGCGGCCTCGCTGCCGCGCAACGAAAGAGCGCCTGAGATGTCGAACATGATGCGGGACAGCCAGATCGTGGCGCAGACCAAGGACGAGAATCTCGGCTACATGTCGGACATGGCGCTCGAGCTGGCGCAGATGGCGGACGATTCCGGATTGGCGACGCTCGCCTATCTGTTCCGGATGGCGGCGCTGGAGGCTTCGACGGCCAACAGCGTGCTCGCCGAACCGGACGATCTTCCCCAGCAGATGACGTCGCACTAGGCGCATCGCCCTACATTCCGACGAAGCACACGCCCTCTCCCCGGCAACGGGAGAGGGCGATCGCATATGGTTTCCGGCGACAGTCTTCGCGCGCCTCGTCCTTCGAGACGCTTGCTTCGCAAGCTCCCAAGGATGAGGCTGGGCAGCCTCGGTGCCCGTTGAGATGGTTGCCGCGCACGCCGTCCTTATCCTGAGGAGCCCGCCAAAGCGGGCGTCTCGAAGGATGGACCGCAGGGAAGAACCCGCTTCTCGTCCGCGGTAAGCCTGCGGCAGGTTGACCCATCCTGCGCGGCAGCCTTCTTGCAAGGCAGCATTTGATCGCATGCATCGGCATGCAACAAAGTGCATGTTTGGTGTCGAATCGCTCTTGCCTCGGAACGATACTGCCATTACCCATTTTTCCGCCTTGAAGAGGCAGGGGGAGCTCTTTCACTGATGGCGACTGTGTTCGAACATCGGCGCGATATCGCGTGCGCCTGAAAGAGTTTTGATGCTGCTGGTCGTCGAACAGTTCTTGAACGGATTGCAGTTCGGCCTGCTGCTGTTCCTGCTCGCCGCCGGCCTGACGCTGGTGTTCGGGATCATGGATCTCGTCAACCTCGCGCACGGCTCGCTCTACATGATGGGCGCGTATTTCGCCGCGACCTTCGCGGCGTGGACCGGCAGCTTCCTACTCGGCGCACTGATGGCGTTAGGGGCGACGCTCGTGCTCGGCATCGTGCTGGAGATGACGGCGCTGCGGCATCTCTACGGCCGCGATCATCTCGACCACGTGCTCGCGACCTTCGGTCTGATCTTGTTCTTCAATGAAGCGGTGCGGCTGATCTGGGGGCCGGCGGGCCTCGCGCTGCCGCTGCCGGCCTGGCTCACCGTGCCGGTGCCGATCCTGCCCGGCATTCATTATCCCGCTTATCGACTCGCCATCATCATCGTGGCGCTGCTGGTGGCGCTGCTGCTCTATCTCGGCGTGATGCGCACGCGCATCGGGATGCTCATTCGCGCCGGCGCCTCCAATCGCGAGATGATCGGGGCGCTCGGCATCAACATCAAGCTGCTCTACACGCTGGTGTTCGGCCTGGGTGCCGCGCTCGCCGGCCTTGCCGGGCTGATGCAGGCGCCGATCCTCACTGTGCAGATCGGCATGGGCGAGAACATTTTGATCCTCGCCTTCGTCATCATCGTGATCGGCGGCATCGGCTCGATCCGCGGCGCCTTCCTCGCCGCGATCTTCGTCGGCATGATAGATACGCTCGGCCGCGCCTTCCTGCCCAATCTGCTGCGGCAGGTGCTGAGCGGCGCCGCCGCCTCCACTGCCGCCCCCGCGCTGTCGTCCATGCTGATCTATCTCCTGATGGCGATCGTGCTGGTGGTGCGGCCGGAGGGGCTGTTTCCGGCCAACCGTCGATGAAGGGTTTGAGCGTGAGCAAGGCCGTCACGGCCCTGATGCTGGCGGGTCTCGTGCTGCTGCCGCTCTATTCGTACCTCTCCGGCAACATCTTCATCCTGACCCTGTTCACCCGCATCGTCATCCTGGCGCTGGCGGCCGCGAGCCTCAACCTCATCATGGGCTTTGGCGGCATGATGAGCTTTGGCCACGCCGCCTATCTCGGTATCGGCGGCTACGCGGTCGGCATGCTGGCGCAGGAAGGCGTGGGCTCCGGCTTCATCCAGTTTCCGGTCGCGCTGGCAGCGTCCGCGATCTACGCGCTCGTGATCGGCGCGCTCTCCTTGCGCACGCGCGGCGTCTATTTCATCATGATCACGCTCGCCTTTGCGCAGATGGCCTATTACGTCGCCTCGGGCCTCGCGCGCTACGGCGGCGATGACGGCCTCACCGTCTACAAGCGCAGCGACTTCTCCGGGCTGATCAACCTGTCGGACCGCACGCAGTTCTATTATCTGTGTCTCGCCTGCTTGTTCGCCGTGATCTTCCTGATCTGGCGCATCGTCAATTCGCGCTTCGGCCTCGTGGTGCAGGGCCTGCGCTCGAACGAGCAGCGCATGCAGGCGATCGGCTTCCCGGCCAAGCGCTACCAGCTGGTCTGCTTCGTCATATCGGGCACCATGTGCGGCCTCGCCGGCGCGCTGCTCGCCAACAACACCGATTTCGTCAGCCCGGCCGTGATGTACTGGACGCGCTCCGGCGACCTCATGGTGATGGTGATCTTAGGGGGCATGGGCACGCTGTTCGGTCCTGTCATGGGCGCGGTGGTGTTTTTGCTGCTAGAAGAATTCCTGTCGCAGATCACCGAATATTGGGCGCTGATCATGGGGCCGCTGCTGCTCCTGATCGTGCTGTTCGGCCGCGGCGGCATCATGGGCATGCTGGGGAGGGCGGGCCGTGGCTGAACCCTTGCTCCGCGTCGAGAAGCTGGTGCGCCGCTTCGGCGGCATCACTGCGACGGACAACGTCTCGCTCGACGTTTCGGCCGGCGAGCTGCACGCCATCATCGGCCCGAACGGCGCCGGCAAGACCACGCTGATCAGCCAGCTCACCGGGCATCTCGAACCGCATTCCGGCAGTGTCTCGCTGGCGGGACGCGATATCACCTACTTGCCGGCCTATCGCCGCTGCGCGCTGGGGCTTGCACGCTCGTTCCAGATCACCTCGCTGCTGCTCGACTTCACCGCCGCCGACAATGTCGCGCTGGCGGCACAGGCGCATGCCGGCACCTCGTTCCGCTTCTTCGCCAATGCGCGCAAGGAGAGGAGCCTGCGCGATGCCGCGCACGCCGCGCTCGATCGCGTCGGCCTCGGCCATCGCGCCGATGTCGTGGTGAACAAGCTCAGCCATGGCGAGCGGCGCGAGCTCGAGCTTGCCGTCGCGCTGGCGAGCAAGCCAAAGCTTTTGCTGCTGGATGAGCCGATGGCGGGTCTCGGTGTCACCGAATCCCAACGCATGGTGAAACTGCTCCAGGAGCTGCGCAAAGAGGTTTCGATCGTGCTGGTCGAGCACGACATGCCGGCCGTGTTCGCGCTGGCCGATCGCATCTCGGTGCTGGTCTATGGCCGCGTCATTGCCTCCGGCGATCCGGCCGCGATCCGCGCCAATGACGAGGTCAAGCGCGCCTATCTCGGCGACCAGCATGTGGTGACGCACCATGGCTGACACCCTGCTCGACGTCGACGGCATCGAGACCTGCTACGGCCTCAGCCAGGTGCTGTTCGGCCTGTCGCTGTCGGTCAAAGCAGGCGAGATGGTCTCGCTGATGGGCCGCAACGGCATGGGCAAGACCACCACCATCCGTTCCATCATGGGCCTGACGCCGGCGCGATCGGGCGCGATCCGATTTGCAGGCGCCGAAGTGCGGCAGCTTCCGTCGTATCGGATCGCAAAACTCGGCGTCGGCCTCGTCCCCGAGGGACGCCAGATCTTCCCGAACCTCACCGTGCGCGAAAACCTGGTCGCAGCCGCCGCCGATCGCTTCGATAGCCCCAATCCCTGGACGCTTGCCGCCATCTACGTGATGTTCCCGCGCCTTGCCGAGCGCGCTGCCAACATGGGCAACCAGCTCTCCGGCGGCGAGCAGCAGATGCTCGCGATCGGCCGCGCGCTGATGACCAATCCCAAACTGCTGATCCTCGATGAAGCGACCGAGGGCCTTGCGCCGCTGATCCGCGAAGAGATCTGGAACTGCCTGTCGCTGCTCAAGAGCCGCGGGCAGTCGATCCTGGTCGTCGACAAGAACGTCGATCACCTCGCCCGCATCTGCGACCGCCACTACATCATCGAGCGCGGCAAGACGGTGTGGAGCGGCACGTCAAACGAGCTGATGGCCGAGCAGGATCTGCAGCACAAATATCTGGGCATCTGACGCGTCTCCTGATCCGCAGCGCGCGCCGATCTGCCGCAGGCGTAGAGGTCGAGCACAATCCAGAAGCTCTCCAAACTGGACGCAGAGGTCTTGAGCGCGTCGCCGCCAGCGGCCAAAGTCCGCGGCGTAAGCGGATGCAATGCAGGACTTCTACGATCAAATTGTCGGACGGCCTGAAGATGACATCATCGGCTCCGCAGCAGCCCAATGGCTGAATTTTCCGGGCTGTGTGTTCGTCAAAGGTGAGTTTCGAGCCGACCCTGACGGGCGCGCGGTCGTGGCCCCCGGCCTGTTCATCACCGTGACGTTCGACGACGGCGCTGGCCGCGGCATTCTGACGCGCGTGCCCGGCGGTGAAAGGCAGATGACGGCAATCGCCGTACGCGAAGCTCTCGCCGTCGAACGCTCGGTGCACTGTGCCGAGCATCCTGCGATCGGCCTGGCGCTTCCCCGGGCCTCCATCGACGAGCTTGGACTCGGGGACGAGTTTCGAGCGCTGTTCGCGAGCGACGGGTCGGATACAGCCACCGTCGCTTTGACGGCGTCTGCGCGCATACAGACCGTTGCAGCCGAGATGTTCTCGCCGCCGGTCGCCGGAAACGCGGCGCAATTGCTGCGGTCGGCGCATGCGGCCGAGATCGTCGTCCACGCCTTGTTCGGCGAGCGCGGCCGGATTGCGGTCGATCCGGCGGCCGACCTCCAGCGGATGCGGTTGCAATCGGTGAAGGAGCGGATGGACGCCGATCTCGCCTACCCCTGGAGCATCGACGAGCTGGCGCGGAGCGCAGGGCTCAGCCGCCGGTCCTTCAATCAGAAATTCCAGATGGCCTATGGCGTCAGCGCAATCGACTATCTGAGGGGCCAGCGGCTCGATGCCGCGCGTGCCCTCCTGATTCGCCAGCGTCTGTCGGTCACCGAGGCGGCCTATCGGGTTGGCTATGCCCATCCGGCAAATTTCGCGACGGCCTTCCGCAGGCGCTTTGGCTATTCGCCGAGCCGCTGTCAGCAGACTTGAAAGCCTCCACGCGCGATCAAAGGTGATTTGCGCGCGCGCAAAGGCGGCGGCTGCCCCGATCTGGTTACTCCCCGGTTGTTCGAACACGGAGCTCGGGGAAGACGATGAAGCGGAACGACGGCCAGACGCTCGGCTGGGAATGGATGGTGAGAACTGGTCTGGGAGCGGCCGGCCTGGGAATGCTCCTGCACGCGGCCCCGTCGGCCGCACAGGTCTCGACGGCCAATTCGGGTCAGACGGCGGCGACATTGCCGCCGGTCACGGTGGAGACACCGAGCCAGCCGCGTCCGCGTGCCCAGTCTTCACAGCGCACGTCGCAATCGCAGCGCGGCCGCGTCGCGGCACAGCGCAATGCCGGCTCCGGCCCAGCCAGAAATCCGGACACGCGCGAGGGCGATGCCGGTCGCGGCAACGCGTCGAGCGAGCACAGCTATGTGGCGAACAGCAGTTCCGCAGGCACGAAGACCAACACGCCATTGCTCGAGACGCCACAGTCGATCTCGGTCGTGACGCGCAAAGAGCTCAACGACCGCGCCGTGCAGACGCTGACGGAAGCGGTCGGCTATGAGCCGGGCGTCCGCATCGATGCCGCCGGCTACGATCCACGCTTCGACGCTATCTCGATCCGCGGCTTCGACATCACCTACAACGGCATCTATCTCGACGGCTTACGCCTCGTCGGGGCCGGTCTCGGCGTGTTCAAGACCGAGCCTTACGGCGTCGACAGCATCACGGTGGTGCGCGGGCCGAGCTCGGCGCTCTATGGCCTCGGCTCGCCCGGTGGATTGATCGACCTGCAGAGCAAGCTGCCGACCAGCCAACCGTTCCACGAGGTGCAGACGCTGTTCGGCGACCGTGATCGCGTTCAGGGCAATTTCGATCTGTCGGGTCCGGTCGATCCTGGCGGCCAATTTTCCTATCGGCTGACCGGCGTGGTACGCGACGCCGACGTGTTCGTGCCCGGCGGCAAGGACAATCGTGTCTATGTCGCTCCCGCCGTCACCTGGAAGCCGGATCAATCGACGACCCTGACGGTTCTCGGCGCCTACCAGAAATCGAAGACGCCCGGATCCATGTTCACCTACTCGACGGGGACAGGGACGACGACCGACATCTTCACCGGCAGTCCATCCTACAACTCGCTGGACCAGGAGCAGGGACGCGTGGGCTATCTGTTCGAGCACGCGTTCAACAACGCCGTCACCGTTCGTCAGAAATTCCGCTACGTCGATGTCGATGCAGTCACCCGCTACGTGGGCTTTCTCGGCGCTCCCGTGGGCGACGTGGTCTCACGCTACACCGGCTACGTCCACGACACGCTGCAATCGGCCATCATCGACAACCAGGTCGAGGCGAAGCTTTCCACCGGCCCCGTGCAGCACACCCTCCTGGTCGGCACCGACTACACCGCGTCGACGTTCAACGACATGCAGGGCTTCGGCTTCGGCGTTTCCTCGCTCAATCTGGCCGCGCCGGTCTATGCGCCGGAATCCATTCCCGATCCCGTAATCTCGTCCTCCACAGCCCAGCGGCAGACCCAATCCGGCGTCTACGTCCAGGACCAGGCCAAGCTCGACCATTGGATCCTGACACTAAGCGGCCGCAGCGACTGGGTCCGCACCACGGGCGAGGATCTGTTCGCGCTGACCCATCAGACGCAGTCCGATCAGGCCTATAGCGGGCGAGCCGGGCTGACCTATGTGTTCGATTCCGGAGTTGCGCCCTACGTCGCCTATTCGACGTCGTTCTTTCCCAATCTCGGCGTCGATCCGTCGGGCGCCTTCTTCAAGCCGACCACGGGCAAGCAGACCGAGATCGGCGTCAAGTATCAGCCGCAGGGGACGCGGAGCTTCATCACGGCTGCGGTCTTCGACCTGACCCAGGATGGCGGCCTGGTCACGACCGGCACGGGCGTGACGGTCCAGCGCGGCGAGATTCAAAGCCGCGGCTTCGAATTGCAGGGGCTCGCGAGCCTCGGCAATGGCTTCGACATCACCTCGTCCTACACCTATCTCGACATGGTGACCAAGCAGGCCGGCGACAGCTCGCTGGTCGGCAAGTTTCCCTCGGGCAATCCTCCGCATACCGTGACGCTCTGGGGCAATTACGCCCTGCCGCTGGCCGGCCCGTTCGCGGGATTGAGCGTCGGCACTGGTGTGCGCTACATGTCCTGGAGCTATGGCGACGACGCCAACACGTTCAAGAACAGCTCGGTGACCCTGGTCGACGCGGCGCTGAAATATGATTTCGGCCAGGCGGCGAAGGAGCTGAAGGGACTTCAGTTCCAGGTCAACGCGAAGAACCTGTTCAATCTGCACTACACCACGTGCCAGGTCGGATATTGCTACCGCGGCGCGCCGCTGACCGTCATCGCAACGCTCGGCTACCGCTGGTGAGCGATCACCAATAGATCCCGTGGCGGTGCAACTCACGCACCACGCGGGTTTCGACGGAAGGCTGGCGGCGCTTCGGTTTGGTGGTTCCGGTCGTGCTCGCCGCCGCCGGTGATTGTGCAGCTGGACCCGTTGCGGCCGGTGACGTCGTGGCCGCCGGAGCGGACGTTGGCGCGGTGGTCGCTGTCTGGGCATTTGCCGGCTGCGATGGCGCCTGAGAGGTCTGCGGTGAGACCGCTGCCGCGGACTGCTCGGTCGCTTGCTGGCTCGCATTGGTGGCGGCAAGGCTCAGACTTCGCGATCCGCCCGCATAGGCTTGGCTTGCCAGCACCGACATTGCGGCGATCAGGATCAGCTTGCGCATGGCAATCCCCGTTATCGGACAGTCGGTCTTACCCAAATCGCTTTGCTACCGCGCCAGCCGGTGCGTCCCGATTTCGATCAGGGTGGCCCGACAGGACAGGCGATAGATCAGGCTGAACAATTGGCCGAACATGATCGAACTCCAGTGTTGATCATCAAAGCTACCAATAGCCCTCGTGTCTTTCCGGCCGTTTTCACGCCTTGAGGAAAATGGCTTCGTCCGCGACCGGCGTGATGTCGTCGGAACAAGTTGACGAAGTCGTCTCACAGGGGCGTGAGGCGTGAACCGCCAAGCGCAGAAAAACCCAGCCCCAGTTGACGTCGGAATAATATCGGGATATCCATCTATCCAATTTATCGGGATATCCCGCTATTGGAGGCGAGATGGCTGAGCAAGATCTGCCTGTTGTCGAACGAAACCGCTGCAATTGCTTGGCCCTGCGCAAGGCATCGCGCCACATGACGCTGTTCTACGATGCCGCGCTGGAGCCTTCGGGCCTTCGTTCGACGCAGTATGCCCTTCTGACCGAGATCCATCGGCGCGGCGATGCTCCCCCCTCGATCGGCGACCTCGCGGAAGCGCTGGTGATGGACCAGTCGACCATCGGCCAGAACCTGCGGCCGCTGCAGCGCGACGGCCTGGTTACGCTCGAGCGTGACGAGGCCGATCGCCGGAGCCGGTTGGCGAAGCTGACGCGGGCAGGGCGCTCGCGCCTTGCCGATGCGCGGCCGCTCTGGCTGGCGGCGCAGGAGAAATTCGAAAACGGGTTTGGCAAGCGGGCTGCTGCCGAGCTGCGGAACGTGCTCGCCGGTATCGCCGGCGATCAGTCGCTGATCGCCGACCGGCAAGAAGAGGCATAATCCATGAACAGTATCGAACGCGCGACGTTTGCTCGCGCCGTGCCGCTTGACGATCTCTCGCTGCGGCCCAAACCTCCCCGTCCGCCGACGTCGCCGAACACGGTGCTGGCGATCGTCTGTGTCGGCATCTGCCTTGCCAATCTCGACCTCTTCATCGTCAACGTCGCGCTCCCGAGCATCGGGCAGGATTTCAAGGGTGCCTCCCTCGACGACATGTCGTGGGTCCTGAACGGCTACGCCATCGCGTATGCGGCGCTGCTGGTGTTCTTCGGCCGCCTGGCCGAGCGTCATCGCAGAAATCTCAGCTTCCTGCTCGGCGTCGGCCTCTTCACGGTGGCATCGGCCGCCTGCGCCGCCGCCAGCAATGTAGAGATGCTGACCGCGTTTCGCATTGTGCAGGCCGCGGGCGCCGCATTGATGACGCCGACCTCACTCGGTCTGCTGCTGGCGGTGTTTGCGCCGGAAAAGCGCGGCGGCGCGGTGCGGACCTGGACGGCGATCGGCGGCCTTGCCGCCGCGCTCGGGCCGGTCGTCGGCGGCGTGCTGGTCGCCGTCAATTGGCGCTGGATCTTCTTCGTCAACGTGCCGATCGGTCTCGTGGCCATGGCGATCGGCTGGTGGAAGCTGCCGGAGATCGAGGGCCATGACGCGCCTCGTCCCAAATTCTTCGATGCGGTGCTGGTGACCGGCGGCATCGGCGCGCTGACTTTCGCCATCGTCAAGGTCAGCGACTGGGGCCTGCGCGCGCCGGCCATCGGCTACAGCTTTGCGGCTGCCGCGATCCTGCTCGTATTGTTCGTCTGGCGTTGCCTTCGCCTGAAAAATCCCTTTGTCGATCCGGCGCTGTTTCGCATCCGCCAATTCACTGGCGCGGCCCTGGTGATGGCGCCGTACTCGGCCGCCTTCGGCGCCATGCTGCTGTCGGTCGCGCTGTGGGAGCAGACGGCGTGGGGATGGTCTGCGTTGCAGACCGGGCTTGCGATCGCGCCGGGGCCGCTGATGGTGCCGATCACCTCGCTGCTGTTCGCCGGGCGATTGATCGCGCGCTTCGGTGCTGCGCCCGTCGTCACGGCCGGCATCGTGGTGTTCGCTGCCGGTCTGGTCGCCTGGGCGAGCCTGATCGGCCCCGAGCCGCATCCGGCCTTCGTGATCCTGGGCATGATTCCGACCGGCATCGGCGTCGGCTTGACGTTCCCGACCTTGATGGGCGTCAGCGCCGCGGGCCTGCCGCCCTCGTCGTTTGCGACGGGCTCGGGCGTGATCAACATGATCCGTCAGGCCTCGCTCGCGATCGGCGTTGCGATCTTCGTCGCCATCATCGGCTCACCTTCATCGTTGCCGGAGCGCCTCGTGGCGTTCCAGCGCGGATGGTGGGTGATGGTCGCGATCGTCGCCCTTGGCCTCGTGCCAACCTACTTCTACCTCAGGCAGAAGCCGAAGGCGCCCTGACGGGGCGCCTCAAAACACCTCGAAATATTCGCGGTGCTCCCAGTCGGTCACCTCTGCGAGGAAGCGGTCGATCTCGGCGTTCTTGATGTGGGTGTAGTAGTCGACGAACTCGGCCCCGAGCTTCTCGCGGAAGAACGGATCGTCCTTCAGCGCACCGACCGCATCGCGCAGCGACTTCGGCAGCAGCGGCGCCTTGGTTTCGTAGGGCGTATCAGCGGAGGGGCCGGGATCGAGCTTGCGGTCGACGCCGTCGAGGCCCGAGAGAATCTGCGAGGCCATGTAGAGATAGGGATTGGCGGCGGGCTCGCCGATGCGGTTCTCCAGGCGCGTCGCGGCATCATTGGCGCCGCCGAGCACGCGGATCATCACGCCGCGATTGTCGCGGCCCCAGATCGCGCGATCCGGTGCCAGCGAATAGGAGCGGTAGCGCTTGTAGCCGTTGATGGTCGGCGTCGTGAACACGGTCGAGGCGCGGGCGTGGTCGAGCAGGCCGGCGAGGTAGGACTTGCCGAACGCGCTGAGCGGCTCCGCACCGTCCTTCGCCATGAACTGATTCTCGCCGGTCGCGCGCGAGACGATCGACTGGTGTAGGTGCCAGCCGCTCGCGAACACGTTCGGCAGTTTTGGGCGGCACATGAAGGTAGCGTGGTAGCCGTGGCGACGCGCAATCTGCTTCACGGCGCTGCGAAACAGCACCATGTTGTCGGCGGGCTCCAGGCCCTTCCTCGGCGCGAAGGTGAACTCGCACTGGCTGGGGCCGAACTCGACCTCGACGGAGCGCAAGGGCAGCCCGAGCGCGACGATGTCGCGGCGCAAGATCTCCAGCACCGGCTCCATCTGATCGAACCGCTGCTCGGTGAGATATTGATAGCCGTGGCTGAGCAGGCTCACCGAGGGCGGCGTGCCCGGCTGTCCGGCGTCTTCCGCGCGCATATGCGGATCGTCGAGCTTGAAGATGTGGAATTCGACCTCGAGGCCTGCGACAAAATCGTGGCCGCGCGCGCCGAGCTCATCGAGCACGCGCCGGTAAAGGTTGCGCGTCGCGAACGGCACCGGGCGGCCATCGCCAAAATACAGGTCGCACAGCACCCAGCCCGTCGCCGGCGCCCACGGCAGCACGCGAAACGTGGTGGGGTCGGCGACCATCAGCACGTCCGCCGCGCCTTCCATCTCCTTCATGCCGAAGCCGCCGCCTGCCGTGAACACCGGAAACACCGTGCGGTGCGAGGTGTCCTTGGCGAGCATGGTGGTGGTGATGGAGCAGCCGCTCTCCAACGAGGCAATCGCTTCAGTGGCGATGATGGTCTTGCCGCGCAGGATGCCGTGCTGGTCGGGGAAGGCGAGGCGGATGACCTCGAGGTTCTTTTCCTCGACGAGACGACGCATGCGCTGGGCTGCGTCCTTCTGCTCATCCGACCACAGCCCATGACGCACGACGAAAGTCACTTCACCACTCCCTCAACTGCCGTAGGGTGGGCAAAGCGAAGCGTGCCCACCGCGTCTATCGTCGCAACGGAAGAATCGTGGGCACGGCGCGTTGCGCCTTTGCCCACCCTACGAGAGCCGGGCAAAGTCGTCACTCCGCCGCCGTCAGCCGGTGCACGTTGTCAGCGATCTCCTTCGGCACCGGCGCTGTCCACGGCGCGCCGCGGCGGCGCTTGACGTCGACTTCCATCCAGTAAGTCTCCCAGCCGCGCGTTGGGCCGATGCCATCCATGGTCGCCGGGCCCTGGATGCTGCGCGCGCTGGCCTCGTCCAGGAACAGCATCGGCTTCTCGCTGCCTGAGACCTTCTCGATCTCCTGCCGCAGCAGGCGGCGATATTGCACGATCGCCTTGTCGGATTGCCCAAGATGCTCCTTGGTGCGGTCCTGGATCGCGCCCATCGATTCCACCGCCCACTGATCGTGGACGTTGATGTCGGTGCCCATGCCGGTATAGGTCGCGGTCTGCTGCTCATGCGGATCGAAGCCGTAATCGTTGGCTTTGTTCTTGCGCGATTTGTAGTCGGGCAGCTCATAGAGCTCTAGCCGCTGGTCGCGCATCTTCTGCTTGTCGACCGGGTTCGAATAGCTCGTGAAGATCGCGTACCAGTAGCAGTTCTCGTCGTCGACCGGCACGTGCCACTGCGTGATCGTCATCTCCGTGCTCATGGGGATGACGAAGCCGTGCGGGAAGAGCTGGTTGGTGACGCGCACATGGGTGCGCTCCTCGTCGATCTCGCGCAGCGCGATCAGGCGCAGGCCGTATTCGGTGTGCTCGACATTGATGATCGGGCGATCGTATTCGCGCAGGATCTTCGTCATCGGCAGGTCGCTGCCGGCGGACGCGCCGCGGAACTGCTTGCCATAGGCGGTGGAGGTGTCCTCGTCCTCGAAGAAGCGGTGCAGATAGGAGGCGTGCGCGGGATCGATGCCGACCTCGAGTGCCTGCAGCCAGTTGCAGGCCATGTGGCCCTTGAACGCGAAGGTGTGCGTGTCAGGTGCAACGAAGCAGTCGATCTCCGGAAATGCCGGCGGCTCGCCTTCGCCGAGATAGGCCCAGAGGATGCCGCTCTTCTCCACCACAGGATAGGAGCGCTGGCGGATGTTCTGGCAGAGCTTTGAGTCCTTCGGCTCGGCCGGCGTCTCGATGCACTGGCCGGTGGCATCGAACAGCCAGCCATGGAAGGCGCAGCGCAGGCCGCCATGCTCCAGCCGCCCGAAAGCGAGGTCGGCGCCGCGATGCGCGCAATGGCGGTCGATCAGGCCGTAACGTCCCGTCTCGTCGCGAAACAGCACCAGGTTTTCGCCGAGCAGTTTGACCGGACGGATCGGCCGCTCGCCCTCGAGTTCGTCGACCAGCGCCGCCGGCTGCCAGTAGCTCCGCATCAGCTTGCCGCATGGGTCTTTCGGCCCGGTGCGGGTGATCAGGTCGTTCTGCTCCTGGCTCATCATGGCGGTCGCGTCCTTTTTCTGGAAAGCGCTTTTCTGGAGAGACGTTTTGTTCGTCTATTGAACGAATGGGCGAATTATGACATGCCTTGGATCAGCAGCAAGCACTATTTTGCAGGATTGTCCCGGCGATGCCCAAGCTCAAGCGAAGCGATAGCGAGGAGCGCGCGACGGATTTCGTCGAAGCCCTCGATCGCGGCCTGCGCCTGCTCCAGTGCTTCGGCATGACGACCGGTCCGATGACGCTGAGCGATCTCGCCCGTGCCGCCGATCTGCCGCGTGCGACCGCGCGGCGCATGCTGTTCACGCTCCAGCGCGGCGGCTACGTCTCCGGTGATGGAAAACTGTTCTCGCTGACGCCGCATGTGCTGACACTCGCGGCGTCCTATTTGCGATCCAACCAGCTCGTCTCCGTGCTCCAGCCCGTGCTCGACCGTGTCGCGACTGCGGCCAACGAAATCTCCTCGCTCGCTGTGCTCGATGGCGACGAGGTCGTGTTCATCGCGCGCAGCAGCCCGGCGCGGATGTTCTCGGGCGGCCTCGAAATCGGCTACCGCCTGCCGGCCTTCTGCACCTCGGTCGGCCGCGCCATGCTCGGCCAGCTCGACGATGCCGATCTCGCCGCGCGCCTGAAGGCGATGAAGCGCGAAGCGCTGACACCGCAGACGGTGACCGATACCAAGGCGCTGCTGGCGCGCATCGCCGCCGATCACGAGCAGGGCTATTCGCTGGTCGACCGCGAGGCCGAGCCGCATTTCCGCTCGATCTCGGTGCCGGTGCGTCGCTACGACGGCGTGATCGTCGCCGCCATCAACATGGGCGCCCATGTCGATCGCGTGCCGGCGCAGGAATTGATCGACCGTTTCCTGCCGCTGCTGCGCGAAGGCGCGGAGGCGGTGCGGTCGCAATTGCTGTAGCCCACCTAATCCCTGCCGCCTGTGCTATAATGCGTTCCACGCAAGATCAGGGAGCACGCCATGCAACACACCATGGTTCCCAGTGACCGCGTCGAGCACGTCGCCGTCTATGGTTGCGACGGCACGAAGCTCGGCACGATCGAACGATTGATGCTCGAGAAGGTAAGTGGAACGGTCGCCTACGCCGTGATCAAGACCGGCAGGCTGCTCGGTACGCACCACCATTATCCCGTGCAGTGGAGCGCGCTGAAATATGATCCGGGACGTCAGGCCTTTCAGGTCGATCTGACGTCGGAGCAATTGAGCAGCGGCCCCTGCGAAGTCGATGGCGATGAATTCGACTGGGGCGACCGCTCGCGGCCGTACCAGCATCCGAACTATTGGTCGATCTGACGGCCCGATGGGGCAAGCGTCGCGCGTTGACCCGCGCGCACAGGTCACGGTGCGCCAACGTGCTTGCTGTGTCAAAAGGCAAAAATGCCGCATGACACACCTCTCATCGCCACCATCGTCGTTGGGCTTGGATTAGCCTTCGTACTTGGAACTCTCGCGCAGCGGTTCCGTATTCCGCCGCTGGTCGGATATCTCCTTGCGGGTGTCGCGGTAGGCCCGTTCACGCCCGGCTTCGTCGCCGACCAGGCGCTCGCGACCGAGCTTTCGGAGCTCGGTATCATCCTGCTGATGTTCGGCGTCGGCCTGCATTTCTCGCTGCAGGATCTGCTCAGCGTCCGCAACATCGCGGTGCCCGGCGCCGTGGTGCAGATCGCGGTCGCGACAATAATGGGGCTTGGCCTGTCGCTGCTGATGGGCTGGAGCGTCAGTGCCGGTCTCGTGTTCGGTCTCGCCCTGTCGGTCGCGAGCACCGTCGTCCTGCTTCGCGCGCTGCAGGAGCGGCGCCTGATGGAGACCGACCGCGGCCGCATCGCCGTCGGCTGGCTCATCGTCGAAGACCTCGCGATGGTGCTCGTGCTGGTGCTGTTTCCGGCGATCGCGAGCCTTCAGGGCGGCGCCGACGGCAAGCCGGCGTTCGAGCCGCTGGCCGCGCAGGCTGGCCTCGGGCTCGCCGGCATCGTGATGCTGACGCTCCTCAAGATCGTCGTGTTCATCGGCTTGATGCTGGTGGTGGGACGCCGGGTGATCCCCTGGATCCTGCATTACATCGCGCACACCGGCTCGCGCGAACTGTTCCGCCTCGCCGTGCTGGCGATCGCGCTATGCATCGCCTTCGGGGCGACCAAGCTGTTCGACGTGTCGCTGGCGCTGGGCGCCTTCTTCGCCGGCATGATGCTGCGGGAATCGCCGCTCAGCGCGCGGGCCGCGCAGGAATCGCTGCCGCTGCGCGATGCCTTTGCCGTGCTGTTCTTCGTCTCGGTCGGCATGATGTTCGATCCGATGAGCGTGGTCCGCGAGCCCTGGCCGCTGCTGGCGACGCTCGCGATCATCATGCTCGGAAAATCGCTCGCCGCGTTCCTGATCGTGGTCATATTCCGGCATCCGGCCGCAACCGCCCTGACGATCTCGGCGAGCCTGTCGCAGATCGGCGAGTTCTCCTTCATCCTGGCCGAGCTCGGCGTCGTCTCGCAGATCCTGCCGCGTGAAGGCCGCGATTTGATCATGGCCGGCGCGATCCTTTCCATCATGTTCAACCCGTTGATGTTCGCGGCCGCCACCTGGCTCGCGCCGCGCCTCGATCCCAGGCGGGATACGCCACAAGCCGCGGCCGCCGTGCCCGAGCCGATCCGCACCACCGATCTCACCGACCATACGATCGTGATCGGCTATGGCCGCGTCGGCGCGCTGGTCGGCGATGCCCTGAAGCAGCGGCGATTGCCTTTCCTCGTCGCCGAGGTCGGAGAGAGCGCGCTCGAGAAGCTGAAGCAGGGCGGCATCGAGACGGTTACGGGCAACGCCGCGCAGCCGGAAATCCTCGACGCCACCAATCCGTCACGGGCGCGGCATCTGGTGATTGCGATCCCCGAGGCGTTCGAGGCGGGGCAGATCGTGCAGCAGGCGCGGGCGGCCAATCCGGATATCCGCATCATCGCGCGGGCGCATGCGGATGCCGAGGTCGATCATTTGAAGGGGCTGGGGGCAGATGTCGTCATCATGGGCGAGCGGGAAATCGCGCGCGGCATGATCGAGGAGCTGGAAAGGAGAGTTCCGGATGCTGCCCAGCAAGATTCCCGCGCGCTCGCGGCAGGTTCGGTCGTATGACCTGATTACGCCTGATGGACGCACCTACCGCTTTCCGCCGCCGACCCTGCTGCAGCGGCTGTTGCGGTGGGCGGTTGGGCACGCGGAGACGATGGCGATCTCGGCGGCGATCCTGGCACTGATCTATGTCGCGGGCTTTGCGGCCGAGGCGTTCGATCGGTCGGTGTTTGACGCGTGCAATGATCGGATGCGTGGGGTGGGTTACGCCTTCGGCTAACCCGCCCTGCGCACCTTGTTCGCCTCTACCGCTCCTCCGCCTCCCGCTCCATATCGCGCCCCGATAAATCCTCGCCCTGCATGTTGGCGTAGTCCCTCGCCATCTCGCGCATCAAAAACTTTGCCGGCACGTCGTGATAGGTGCCGCGGTCGTTGACGTATTGCATGTAAGCACGACCCTCGCCGTCGAACGGATGTAGCAGTGCATCGGTGTGGCCGTCGAAGTCGAGCGGGGCCACGCCGACCTTGGCGCAGAGTGTGTCGTTGAAGGTCGGCGTTGCCTTGCGCCAGGCGCCGTCGACATGCAGCTCGGTAAAGCCGTGCCAGGTGAAGATGTCGGTGCCCATGCTCGCCCGCAGCTTTTCGGTGGTGAGATGGTTCTTGACGTCGGCAAAGCCGACCCGGGCGGGGATGCCGTGGACGCGGCAGGCGGCGGCATAGAGCGAGGCCTTGCCGACGCAGTAACCTTGCCCGGCGGCGAGCACGCTCGAGGCACGAAACGTCTCGGCGATGCGCATGCTGACGTACGGGTTGTAACGGATGCCATCGCGCACCGCCTTGTAGAGCACGCTCGCCTTCTCGCGCGCGCCCGCATCTGCGCGCACGGCGGCTTCGGCGAAGCTCTTCACGGCGGGATGATCGCTGTCGATGTACTCGCCTGGATCGGTGTAGAGGCGGCGGATGGTATCCGGGAGAATGTCTGCCATGGCCGACAGCTTAACAGTTGATCCGCGCGGAACTCAAATCGCCTGACGCATGGAGCGTTGCGCGCAAGCGATCCATTTGCGTCGAGACGCTGGTTGCCATCGCGCCGATGCGATCATTGCCGGTTGCGCATCCAGTCGGCGAGGCCCGATATCGCGCGGTCGAGATCGGCGCGCGCGGCAGCGTCGGTGATTGTCTCTTCCATCGCACCGCGCATGCAGAGCATCCACGCGTCGCGCTCGGCGTCCCCAATGGCAAAGCCGATATGCCGCTGGCGCAGCCGCGGATGGCCCATCTCGGGCGAATAGAGTTTCGGCCCGCCGGTCCATTCGGTGAGATAGCGCTTCAGCACGTCCCTGATCAGGTCGAGGTCGTCCGCGTGCATCGCGCGGACGACTTTTGCCTCCGGCAGCGTGTCCATGCGGTCGTAGAAGCGGTCGACGAGGGCGTCGATCGTGGCCCTGCCGCCAATTCGTTCGAACATGGAGATGGCGACGTCGCTGGAGGTCATCGTGAGTCCCAAGGCTACTGTTCGGCTCCGATATAGTGATCTTGTGGCGCGCCCACAAACTCCGCTGTCGTCCCTGCGAACGCAGGGACCCATAACCCCAGGGAGGAGTTTGGCGAAGATTGGTCGTTCGGGATTAGCAGCGCGAACAATCGAGGGATCACGCGGTATGGGTCCCTGCGTTCGCAGGGACGACAGCGAGGCCTACAGCGCCACGCTCCGCAGCCCAAAGCTGCGGGCCTCGTTCTGCAGCACCGGGCGCACCGCATCGATCAGCCTTGCAGCCGCGGCGTCGACCGACAGCCCCGCCGTATCCACCACCGCCGTCGCGCGCGAGTACAACGGTTCGCGGCTCAGCAAAATGTTGCGCAGCTCGGCCATGGCCGAACGATCATCCGCCATCGGGCGCAGATCGCCCTGGCGGCGGACGCGGGCCATGTGCTCTTCGGGCTCGGCCTTCAGCCAGATCGTGTAGAACGAGGTCAGGATCTGGTCGAAGGTCAGCGGCTCAGAGACGATGCCGCCGCCGGTCGCCAGCACCATCAGCTCGTTGCGCGCGAGCAGCTGTTGCAGCGCCGCCTGCTCCATGCGGCGAAAGCCTTCCTGGCCGTAAAGCGCGATGATCTCGGCGACCGAAAGGCCGTTCTGCTGCTCGACCTCCTTGTTGAGCTCGACGAAGCTCCAGCCGATCTTCTTCGCCAGCATTCGCCCAAGCGTCGATTTGCCGGCGCCGCGCAGGCCGATTAGCGCGATGCCGCAGAACGGCGCGCGCCGTGGCGCGGACGCACTGCCCCCAGTGAGCAGATCTTTTGCCTGCGCGATCTGCGCCGGCGTCGCCTTGCGCAGGAGATCGCGAAACATCTGCCAGTCCGGCGTCGGATCGGCTGAGGGGAGCAGATCTTCGAGATGCGCACCCATCGCGTCGGAGACGCGGCGCAGGAGCACGATGGAAACATTGCCCTTGCCGCTCTCGAGCTGCGCGATGTAGCGCTCCGAAATTCCTGATACCTTGGCGAGCACTTTTCGCGACATGCCGCGCAGCGCGCGCATGGTGCGCACGCGCTGGCCGAGCTGTTCGAGAAAGCGGGATTCGGCGTCGGGACTGTCGGTCATGGATTACAGATCATGGACCTTCTTTAGCGGATGCCTTCTTCAAGAGGTCTTGCGGCGCGTTTTAATGAAACATAGTGCCTGCTGGCATTGACAGCAAGCTGTCACAGTGTCTTTCTATGAATTATAATTCTAAATTCGGGGGAGATGTCCGTGAGCGAGGGATCCTATAACGCGGTGACCTGGCTGCTCGACCGCAACGTCGAGGAGGGCCGAGCCAACAAGCTCGTCTTCGACGACACCGTCTCGCGGCTCACCTATGGCGAGCTCCAGCGCGACACCCGCCGCGCCGCCAACATGCTGCGCCGCCTCGGCGTCCGCCGCGAGGAGCGCGTGGCGATGATCATGCTGGACACGGTCAATTTCCCGATCGTGTTCCTGGGCGCGATCCGCGCCGGCATCGTGCCGGTGCCGCTCAACACGCTGCTGACCGCGGACCAGTACGCCTACATCCTCGCCGACTGCCGCGCCCGCGTGCTGTTCGTGTCCGAGGCGCTCTACCCTGTCATCAAGGACGTCGTCGGCCGCATGCCGGATCTCGAGCATGTCGTGGTGTCCGGCGCCAAGCAGAACGGCCACAAGCAGCTCGCCGAGGAGATCTCGGGCGAGAGCGATCAGTTCACGACCGCCGCGACGCATCCGGACGAGCCGGCGTTCTGGCTCTATTCGTCGGGCTCGACCGGCATGCCCAAGGGCGTGCGCCATCTGCATTCGAACTTGCAGGCGACCGCGGATACCTATGCCAGGCAAGTGCTCGGCATCCGCGAGAGCGACGTGTGTCTGTCCGCGGCAAAGCTGTTCTTTGCCTATGGCCTCGGCAATGCGTTGACCTTCCCGATGTCGGTCGGCGCCACCGTGGTGCTCAACAGCGAGCGCCCGACGCCGGCGCGCATGTTCGACCTGATGAACAGATACAATCCGTCGATCTTCTACGGCGTGCCGACATTGTTTGCCGCGATGCTCAACGACGAGACGATGAAGGCCGAGCGCGGCGGCAAGGCCTTGCGCATCTGCACCTCGGCCGGCGAGGCGCTCCCCGAGTCTGTCGGCAACAGCTGGAAATCGCGCTTCGGCGTCGACATCCTCGATGGCGTCGGCTCGACCGAGCTGTTGCACATCTTCCTGTCGAATGCGCCGGGCGACATCAAATACGGCTCATCCGGCAAGCCGGTGCCCGGCTATGCGGTGCGGCTCGTCAACGAAGCCGGCCGGGACGTCGCCGATGGCGAGGTCGGTGAACTCCTGGTCGATGCGCCCTCCGCCGGCGAGGGCTACTGGAACCAGCGCCACAAGAGCCGCCGCACGTTTGAAGGACCGTGGACCCGCACCGGTGACAAATACATCCGCGACGCCGATGGCCGCTACACCTTCTGCGGCCGCGCCGACGACATGTTCAAGGTCTCCGGCATCTGGGTCTCGCCGTTCGAGGTCGAGAGTGCGCTGATCACGCATCCCGCCGTGCTGGAGGCCGCCGTCGTGCCCGAGGCCGATGCGGAAGGGCTGCTGAAGCCGAAGGCCTTCGTCGTGCTGCGTCCCGGCGCCAAGACGACGGACTTGCAGGAGATGCTGAAGGAGCACGTCAAGCAGAAGATCGGCCCGTGGAAATATCCGCGCTGGATCGATGTGGTGGAGTCCCTGCCGAAGACGGCGACAGGTAAGATCCAGCGCTTCAAGCTGCGGGAAGGGGCGGGTTGAGCGTGACCGTGCGGCGTGTGACTCGCGCTATCGCCGCGAACTCCGCTGCGCTCCCTCCCCCCTTGCGGGGGAGGGCGGGGGAGAGGGGTAGCCCAGCAACCGGTCTTCATGTCGCGCGCCAGATGTTCTTCGTCACAGCGGGAGTCCCCGTGTGGCACCCCTCTCCCTAGCCCTCCCCCGCAAGGGGGGAGGGAACGACTGAGCAAGCGGACACAGCTCGTTCTTACTGCGCGATCGAAGAAGAGTGACAGCATGACCAACCTCACCCCCACCGGCCACCTCACCATCGGCAACGCCAGCCTCGAATACAAATGGCTCGCGCCGCAGGCCGCCGACGCGCCGACCATCGTGATGCTGCACGAAGGCCTCGGCTCGGTGGGCCTCTGGGGTGACTTCCCCGAAAAGCTTCGAGAGGCCACCGGCGCCGGCATCTTCGTCTATTCGCGCGCGGGCTACGGCCAGTCGAGCCCGGTGACCTTGCCGCGGCCGCTAGATTACATGCAGCGCGAGGCGCTCGACGTGCTGCCGAAGCTGCTCGATGCGATCGGCTTCAAGCGCGGCCTCCTGCTCGGCCATTCCGACGGCGCCTCGATCGCGACGATCTATGCCGGTGCGCATCAGGATCATCGCCTGAGCGGCCTCGTGCTGATCGCGCCGCATTTCATCGTCGAGGACGTCTCGGTGCAGTCGATCGCCGCGATCAAGACCACCTTTGAGACCACAGACCTCAAGGCAAAGCTCGCGCGCTGGCACAAGGACGTCGACAACGCCTTCTATGGCTGGAACGGCGCCTGGCTCGACCCCAAGTTCCGCGATTGGGACATCTCGGAATACCTCGCCTATATCCGCGTTCCCGTCTTGGTCCTGCAAGGTGTCGATGACCAATATGGGACACTGCGCCAGGTCGAAATTGCGCAGGAAGAATGTTACTGTCCGGTAGATTTGAAAATTATTTCAGACGCGGGGCATTCCCCGCATCGTGAAGCGCCAGGGGTGACGCTTGACGCGATCGAGCAATTTGCAAAGGCGGCCCTGCGCCACGATCAGGGACTTCACGCCGCATGACATTGCGGAGACACATCGATGAATGTGCCTTCACATGCAGGCGGCCAGTTGTCATGGCCGCGATGGGCCTATGTGCCCGGCGAGGCGGGCGGGGCCGAGGCCGACTACGAAACGCTGGACATGGCCAAGGCGCTGGTGCCTGCGGCCTTCCGCGGCTTCGTGCCGGCGCGGCATCCGGCGCTGCGCTACGGCCTCGCGCTCAACGACCGCGGCTATTTCTGGGAAGCGCAGGAGGTGCTGGAGGCGGTGTGGGCGGCCGCTCCCCAAGGCGGCCGCGAGCGCATTCTGCTGCGGGCCTGCGTCCACATCGCCAACGCCAATCTGCGACTGCGCATGCAGCGGTCGCGCTCGGCCGCGCGCCTGTTCGGAGATGCGCTCGGCGAGTTGCAGGCGCTGAACTCGCGCAAGGTGGCCGCGGGCGGCGACGGCTTCGTCGAGAGCTTTCCGGTCGCGGCCCTGGCGGCGCAGCTCCAGGCCAAGCTCGATGGTCCCGAGCTCTCCAAGGCGGACTGGATCGCCCTCGGCGCCATCGGACGGTCTTGAGCGACGCATGAAACAAAGTGCATGCACCGGTCGTTAAGGGCTAGACGCCTTCCAAAAGATGCACTATTGTGCATCTAACGCTACGGCGAAAATGCATAATCAAGCTTAGGGGTGACCCATGGCCGGGGAAGATCGGCGCCTCGCAGGCGGCGCGACATTCATCGATTTCCAGACCGATCCGTCCCGCTACAAGCACTGGAAGCTCGCGGTCGATGGCGACGTCGCGACGCTGACCATGGATGTCGACGAGAACGGCGGCCTGTTCGAGGGCTACCAGCTCAAGCTCAATTCCTATGATCTCGGCGTCGACATCGAGCTGGCCGACGCGATCCAGCGCCTGCGCTTCGAGCATCCCGAGGTGAAGGTGGTGGTGATGCGCTCGGCCAAGAACCGCGTGTTCTGCGCCGGCGCCAACATCCGCATGCTCGCGGGCTCGACCCATGCCCACAAGGTGAACTTCTGCAAGTTCACCAACGAGACCCGCAACGGTATGGAAGACTCTTCGGAGAATTCCGGCCAGCGCTTCATCACCGTGGTGAACGGCTCGGCCGCCGGCGGCGGCTATGAGCTCGCGCTTGCGACCGACCACATCATCCTCGCCGACGACGGCGCCTCTGCCGTGGCGCTGCCGGAAGTGCCGCTGCTCGCGGTGCTGCCGGGTACCGGCGGCCTCACCCGCGTCGTCGACAAGCGCAAGGTGCGCCGCGACCACGCCGATTTCTTCTGCACCATCGAGGAAGGCGTGAAGGGCAAGCGCGCGGTGCAGTGGCGCCTGGTCGACGAGATCGCGCCGAATTCGAAGTTGGAGGCCAAGATCACCGAGCGCGCCAAGGAGTTCGCCGGCAAATCGAAGCGCGCCGGCAGCGGCAAGGGCATCGCGCTCTCTCCGCTGAAACGGAACATCGACGAGACCAGCATCCGCTACGGCTTCGTCAGCGTGGACATCGACCGCGCCGCCCGCATCGCCACCATCTCGATCAAGGCGCCGGAAGCCGCGCCGCCCGCCGACATCGACGGCATGATGGCGCAGGGCACGTCGTTCTGGCCGCTGCAGGTGGCGCGCGAGCTCGACGATGCCATCCTGCATTTGCGCATCAACGAGCTCGAGATCGCGATGCTCGTGTTCAAGAGCCATGGCGATCGCGCCCATGTGCTCGCCAACGACGCTTTCCTCGAAGCCAACAAGGCGCATTGGCTGGTCAACGAGATCAGGCATTACTGGAAGCGTGTGCTGAAGCGCATCGACGTCACCTCGCGCACGCTGGTGACGCTGATCGAGCCCGGCTCCTGCTTTGCTGGCACGCTCGCCGAACTCGTGTTCGCTGCCGACCGCTCCTACATGCTGATCGGCACGCGCCAGGGCGATAACCGCCCGCCGCCGTCGATCGAACTCTCCGCGATGAACTTCGGCCCGTATCCGATGAGCCATGGTTTGACGCGGCTGGAGTCGCGCTTCCAGGCTGATCCTGCGGACGTCGAGCGCGCGGAAGCAACGCTCGGCACCGCGCTCGACGCCGAGCAGGCGGAAGAGCTCGGGCTCGTCACCTTCGCGCTCGACGACATCGACTGGGACGACGAGGTCCGCGTGTTCCTGGAGGAGCGCGCCAGCTTCTCGCCCGACAGCCTCACCGGCATGGAAGCGAGCCTTCGCTTCGTTGGCCCCGAGACGATGGAATCAAAGATCTTCGCGCGCCTCACCGCCTGGCAGAACTGGATCTTCCAGCGTCCGAACGCGGTCGGCGAGGAAGGCGCACTACGCCGCTATGGCAGCGGGCAGAAGCCGAAATTCGATATGACGAGAGTCTAGCGAATAGGGAGTAGCGAATGGCGAATGGGGATTCCATTCGCTACTCGCCATTCGCCATTCGCGTCCTGCAAACGAGCTAGTCCCCCACGGGAGGTCCCCCATGAACATGAACATCATGAACGTCGACTACTCGACCAAGATTCCCAACAACGTGAATCTCGCTGAAGACCGCCAAGTGCTCAAAGCGCTGGAAGGCTGGCATCCCGGTTACATGGACTGGTGGAGCGACATGGGGCCGGAGGGTTTCCAGGAATCGCTGGTTTACCTGCGCACCGCTTACTCCGTCGATCCCCGCGGCTGGGCCAAGTTCGACTATGTTCGCATGCCCGAATATCGCTGGGGCATCCTGCTTGCGCCGCAGGAAGAGAATCGCGTCGTTCCGTTCGGCGAGCACTACGGCGAGCCGGCCTGGCAGGAAGTCCCAGGCGAGCACCGCGCCATGCTGCGTCGCCTGATCGTGATCCAGGGCGACACCGAGCCGGCCTCGGTCGAGCAGCAGCGCCATCTCGGCAAGACCGCGCCCTCGCTCTACGACATGCGCAACTTGTTCCAGGTCAATGTCGAGGAAGGCCGCCATCTCTGGGCCATGGTCTATCTGCTCCAGAAGTACTTTGGCCGCGATGGCCGTGAGGAAGCGGATGATTTGCTGCGCCGCCGTTCAGGCGACGCCGACGCGCCGCGCATGCTGGGTGCGTTCAACGAGGCTACGCCGGACTGGCTGTCCTTCTTCATGTTCACTTACTTCACCGACCGCGACGGCAAGATGCAGCTGCACAGCCTCGCGCAGTCCGGCTTCGATCCGCTGTCGCGCACCTGCCGCTTCATGCTGACCGAGGAAGCGCACCACATGTTCGTCGGCGAGACCGGCATCACCCGCGTCGTGCAGCGCACCTGCGATGCCATGCGCGAAGCCGGCATCACCGATCCCACCGACATCGCAAAAGTCCGCGCACTCGGCGTGATCGATCTGCCGACCATCCAGAAGAAGCTGAACCTGCACTACACCCTGTCGCTCGATCTGTTCGGCTCGGAAGTCTCGACCAACGCGGCGAACGCCTTCAACGCCGGCATCAAGGGCCGTTATCACGAGACCCAGATCGAGGACGATCACCAGCTCAAGAACGCCACCTATCCGGTGCTCAAGTTCATCAACGGCGAGATCAAGCTGGTCGACGAGCCGGCGCTGACCGCGCTCAACATGCGCCTGCGCGACGACTACAGCCAGGATTGCGTCAAGGGCATGCTGCGCTGGAACAAGGTGATCTCGACCGCCGGCTACGATTACAAGCTGACGCTGCCCAACGTCGCCTTCCACCGCCACATCGGCGAGTTCAAGGACATCCACGCCACGCCGGACGGCATTTTGATCGACGAGGCCACCTGGTCCAAGCGCAAGGACGAGTGGCTGCCGTCGACGGCCGATGGCGACTTCATCACCTCGCTGATGCAGCCCGTCACCGAGACCGGCAAGTTCGCCTCCTGGATCTCGCCGCCGAAGGTCGGCATCGATAACAAGCCGGGCGATTTCGAATACGTGAAGATCGAGTCGTAAGGCGAGGGCGCGGCCGCACTCGACGGTCGTCCCGGACAACAAAAACGCCTGGTAACCTCGTTGCCAGGCGTTTTGCAGTTCGGTGGCCGAAGTGGCGGGATGAGGCGAGCTACCGCCCCTTAAAATTCGCCGCGCGCCGCTCTTCCGTGGCCTTCACGCCTTCCTTGAAGTCCTCCGTCGCGCGCAGGCGGGTCTGCTCGGCGAGCTCGTGATTGGTCGCGGCCATCACGCGGTCGGCAAGTCCATTGCGCATCGTGGCGCGGGTGGAGAGCAGGCCGAGCGGCGAGCATTCAGCGATCTCGCCGGCGAGCTTCATCGCGGCCGCCTTGACCTGGTCCTGCGGGACGAGCTCGTTGGCGAGACCCCATTTCACCGCCTCTTCGCCGGTGACGCGGCGGCTGGTGTAGAACATCAACTCGGCGTTGTTCTTGCCGATCAGCTCGGGCAGCGTCACGGTCAGGCCGAAGCCGGGATGAAAGCCCAGCTTGGTGAAGTTCGCAGAGAAGCGCGCTTCGGGACAGGTGACGCGGAAGTCCGCCGATACCGCAAGGCCCAGGCCGCCGCCGATGGCCGCGCCCTGCACGGCGGCAACGATCGGCTTCTTGGCGCGGAAGATGCGCACGGCCTGGATGTAGAGATGGCTGATCGGCCCAAGATTGTCAGCCGGATCGCCCTTTGCCTTCTTCTCGGCCTCGCGCGCTTCCTGCGCCTGTCGCGCCGGATCGCCGAAATTAGCGCCGGCGCAGAATGCCTTGCCCTGTGCCGAGAGAACCGAGGCGCGGATCTCGATGTCGCGGTCGAACTCGTCGAGCGCGTCCGCGATCTGGTTGATCAGCGAGATGTCGAAGAAATTGAGCGGCGGACGGCGGATTTCGATGGTGCCGACGTGTCCGACCTTCTCGACGCCGATATCTGTATACGTGCTCATGGTGTCCTCGATTGAATTAGCGCAGGCCCAATCCGCGGGCGATGATGCCGCGCAGCACCTCGGTGGTGCCGCCCTGGATGGTGAGTTTCGGCGCGGTCTTGATGGCGAAGTCGAGCTGCCGCTCCAGCGTCTCGCGGTTGGTCGCGGTCTCCTCGACGAAGGCGGCGAGATCGCGCACACGGTGCGGAAGCTGTTGCTCCCAGACCGTGCCGATGTCCTTGACGATGGAGGCCTCGACCACCGGCTCCTTGCCGGCCGCCAGCATGCCGGCCACCGAGACCGACATGCGCCGCATGGTGTGGAGCTGGGCGACGAGACGGCCGATGCCTTCGGCGCTGCGCGTGTCCGGGTTGGGGCCGACCGCGCGAACCAACTCGGTCAGCACATAGTAGGTCTCGAGGAAGCGCTCGGGACCGCTGCGTTCATACGCGAGCTCGCTCGTCGCTTGCTTCCAGGCGCCGTCGACTTCACCGAGCACGTGATCTTCTGGCACGAAGAAGTCCGTAAAGACGACTTCGTTGAACTCGTACTGGCCGGTGATCTGGCCGATCGGATTCACCTTGATGCCCGGCTGCTTCATCTTGACCAGAAATTGTGTCAGGCCGTGACGGCGGTTTTCCTTGGTCGGCTGTGAGGTCCGGAAGATCGCGATCATGTAATCGGCGATATGCGCCGACGAGGTCCAGATTTTTGTGCCGTTGATGAGATAGCCGCCGTCGGTCTTGGTCGCGCGCGTCTTCGCCGCGAACAGGTCCGAGCCGGAGTTCGGCTCGCTCATGCCGATCGCGAAGCAGATCTCGCCGCGGCAGATGCGCGGCAAGATCTCCATCTTGATGTGCTCGGGCGCGTATTTCAGCAGCACCGGCCCGCTCTGGCGGTCGGCGACGAAGAAGCGCCGCGTCGGCGCGTTGGCGACGCGCATCTCCTCGGTGACGACGTAGCGCTCGAGGAAGGAGCGCTCCTGGCCGCCATATTTCTTCGGCCAGGTCATCCCCAGCCAGCCCTTGGCGCCGACCCGGCGAGAGAATTCCGGCGCGTCGGTGTCCTCGCGGTTGGGCTTGTGCGGATCGAAGGTACCGGCGGCGATCTCTTCGGCGAGGAACGCGCGCACTTCCTTGCGCAGTTGCTCGCACTTCTCGGGCAGGCGGATCGGATCGAAACGGAGGGCAGCGGTCATGTGTTTCGTCTCCCGATCAACGCGAAGCCACGAGCGGCCACAATTCGTCGGCGCCGCGGTTTGCCACCAGCTTGCCGAGCTCGACCGCCCAGTGGCTCTCCGAACCAAAGTCGTCGCGCCAGGCCAGCGCGCGCAGCGAATAGCGGTGCAGGATGTGCTCCATGGTGAAGCCGATCGCGCCGTGAACCTGATGGGCGATGCCGCCGCCTTTCTCTGCAGCTTCCGCGCAGCGGATCTTTGCCGAGGCGGCTTCGAGGTAGACCTCGTCGTTGAACGATTTTGCATTCGCGATGGCGTCGGCTGCGGACGTTGCTGCCGCGAGCGCTGCGGCAGATTCGCCGGCGAGGCGTGCGAGATTGTGCTGCACCGCCTGGAATTTCGAAATCTTCTTCTCGAAGGCGACGCGCTCGTTGGAATAGCGCACGGAGATGTCGAGCATCGATTCCAGTGCGCCCGCAATCTGGAGGCTGCGCGCGACGCCGCCCATCAGCATCAGATTGGTCTGGTCAACGCCATCAGGCGCGGCCTTGATGGTGACCGGCTGGACCTTGTCGAGCGTCACGGTATCGCTGTGGTCGTAGCCGACATTGAGCCCGGACTCGATCCGCGCCTTGCTCGCATCGACCAGCGCGATGGAAACACCGTCCTTGCCGTGCGCCAGCACCGCGAAATGTTTCGCCGCCTTGGCGAAGGGCACGCCGCGGCTGCGGCCGGAGAGCGCGCCGTCGGCATCGATCGTGATGCGATCCTTCGGGCTTGCCGGCAGCACGGTCATCTCGCGCTCGGGCGAGGCGATCTTCGCCTGCGCCAGCAGCCAGCCGGCGAGCATGGTTTCGGCCAGGGGAACCGCGACCGCGAAACGGCCGGCGGCGTTCAGCAAGGCAAAACCGTCGGCAAGGCTCGCGCCGGAGCCGCCGAGATCGTCGGGCACCCAGGACAGCGGCAGGCCGGCTTCGCTCAGCGCCTGCCACAGCGGCGCCTGCCAGGATTTCGTCTTGTCGTTGTTGATGGTTTGCGGATCGGCGAGATCGGCGAAGATTTTCTCCGCGGTATCGACGACGATATTGTCACTCTCCGCCACAGCGTTCCCCGTGTTTTGCCATTGGCGCGTCCGGCCTGACGGGGCGGCGCGCAGTGTCTTCTTGCGCCCGATGATCGGAAAAAGCCATGGCCCTGACAAGCGTTGATCGCAGGTCAACCTGCGGCGCGGGCATGGGCGATAAGCTAATTCCGCTTAGCGGAGTTTGCTCGATTTGCAGGGCGCGGCAAACTCGCTAAAGAGGGCCAACGAAGGCTTGCATCAGATACAGGGGAAGGACATCCGGATGGCTCAAGACAGTCTGTACGCGATCGTGACGGGATCGGCCTCCGGCCTTGGCGCCGCAACCGCGGAAATTCTCGCGCGGAGCGGGGCGCGGCTCGTCATCAATTATTCGTCGAGCCAGAAGGAAGCCGAGGCAACGGCGGAAGTGTGCCGCAAGGCGGGCGCGGCTGAGGTGCTGGTCGTGCAGGGCGACGTCTCGAAGGACGAGGATTGCCGCAAGATCGTTGCGGCAGCCGGCGGCTGGGGCAAGCTCGATATCCTCGTCAACAATGCCGGCATCACCAAGCATGTCGCCCATGGCAATCTCGACGGGCTCTCGGCGGAAGATTTCCAACGACTCTACGGCGTCAACACCATCGGCCCGTTCCAGATGGTGCGCGCGGCGCGCAGCCTGCTTGAGGCCGGTGCGAACGCGTCGGGGCGCCCATCCGCCGTGGTCAACATTTCCTCCGTCGCCGGGATCAGCGGCGTCGGCTCGTCGATCGCCTATGCTGCGAGCAAGGGCGCGCTCAACACGATGACGCTGTCGCTGTCGCGTGCGCTGGCGCCCTTGATCCGCGTCAACACGGTTTGCCCCGGCTATATCGACACCCCCTGGTTCACCAAGGGCCGTGGCGAGGAACAGGCAAAACAGGTGCGCGACAGCGTGATCGCGAAGGTGCCGCTGAAGGTCGCATCAAGCGCCGAGGACATCGCGCAGCTCGTCTGCTTCCTGGCGATGCCGGCCTCCAGCAACATGACCGGCGAGGTCGTGCGCATGGATGCGGGGATGCATTTGATTACGTGATGGCTATCGCACTCTCTCCACGTCATGGCCGGGCCTGACCCGGCCGTCCACGTGTCGCCGCGCGAACCGAAAGACGTGGATGCCCGGGTCAAGCCCGGGCATGACGGCGAGGAGGCAGTTTGCCTCTCTCTATTATTGGCGCCTTAGCCCGCTACCCTTTTATCACGCCGCTCGCGACCAGCCGGTGCCAGATGAACAGCACCACCACCGCGCCGATCGTGGCCATGATGAAGCCGGCGCCCTGGTCGGGGCTGTAGTGGCCGATGGCCTGGCCGATGAAGGTGGCGAGGAACGCGCCGGCAATACCGAGGATGGTGGTGAGAATGAAGCCGCTCGGGTTGTTCGGTCCCGGTGCCAGCCAGCGCGCAATGAGGCCGGCGACGAAGCCGACGATGATGATCCACAACAGGCCGCCGAAACTCATGACAGTGCTCCCCTTCGTGAAGGTGTAGAGAGCATGATCCGGACCCGGAGGGCCGCCTTAGCGCAAGGTGTGCAGCGGCCTTCCGAAAAGATCATGCTCAAGCCAGGCAGACCAGTTCGATTAAATTCTGCCCGACAGCTCGTTCTCCGTCGGCAGCCGTCCGTCCGGCGTCAGATGGTCGACTACCTGCGGCAGATATTGGCTGAGGCCGGAGAGCAGTTCTTCCCGCGACAGGCCGCTCTGGGAGGACAGGCTCTCGATCTGGTCGGCACCGAGCGCATTGGCGAGATCGCCGGGCGCGATTGCCTTGTTCTCACCCTTGCCGACCCAGGAATTCGCGGCCTCGCCGTGGCCGCCCTGCTGAAGCTGGTTGAGGAGATCGCCGAGCCCGCCGCTGAGCACGGTGCCGGCCGCGCCGCCTGCGAGCAGGCCGCCGAGGCCGCCCTTGAGCAGGTCGCTGAGACCGCCGCTACCGCCGGGGCCACCGGGAAGCGCGCTGCTGCCGGTATTGACCTGCGTCGGAGGCGGCAGCGGCGAGCGCTGCTGCGATGCCGGCGCTGCGTCGGGCTGGCCTGCGGTCATGTGCTTGAAAGCCTTCCAGGCAAGCAGGCCGAGCAGCGCCATGGTCATCGGCGACATGCCGCCGGAGGATTGCTCGGAGCTTGGCGTGCTCGGGCCACGGGGGCCGTTCTGCATGCCGTTGAGGACGTCGAGTAGACCCATGGTGCTCTCCTTCGTTCTCCGTCGGCGAGCGCTCGCCGCTGACAGCCCCCGGGGCGAAAACATATGAGGCTCTCATGACGGTTACAAGGCGAATGCATCGCAACCAATGGGCAGCCGGCGCTGCCTCTGCTATCGAAGGCGGGTCTTTGAGGGGAGCAAGCTCCAGTGGTTACGGATCGACCGATCGTGGTGGCCGGCGCGGGCGCCATCGGCTGTTTCGTCGGCGGCATGCTGGCCGCGTCAAGCCGCCGCGTCGCGCTGCTGGTGCGGCCGCGGGTGAAGACCGAGATCGAGCGGTTCGGCCTGCGGCTGACCGACTTCGACGGGTCCGAGACAAGGCTCGGTGCCGGCCAGCTCGCGCTGTCGGAAGACCCCGCCATCTTCCACAGCGCCGGCATCGTGCTGGTGACGGTGAAGAGTGCCGACACCGCCGATGTCGCCGACCAGATCGCGCAGCATGCGCCGCAGGACGCGGTGATCGTCTCGCTTCAGAACGGCATCGGCAATGTCGCTGTGCTGCGCGAGCGCCTCGGCGGCCGGCGCGTGCTCGCGGGCATGGTTCCGTTCAACGTGATCGCGATGGGCGAGGGGCGTTTCCACCGTTCGACCTCCGGCGACATCCATATCGGAGAGGATGAGGCGAACACCGCCGCGGCGCTCTCGGTGTCCGGTCTTGCGATGCGCGCCAGCGGTGACATCACCGGCGTGCAATGGGGCAAGCTGATCATCAATCTGAACAACGCGCTCAGCGCATTGTCCGATATGCCGCTCGCTGCGCAATTGGCGAACCGCAACTGGCGGAGATTGTTCGCCGACCAGATGGCGGAGGGCCTGGCCGCGCTGAAGGCAGCCGGCATCACGCCGGTGTCGTCGACGCCGATCCCGATGAACTGGTCTCCGACCTTGCTGCGGCTGCCCGACATGATCTTCAACGCGATCCTCGGACGCACGATGAAGATCGATCCCGAGGCGCGCTCCTCGATGTGGCAGGATCTGAAGCAGGGCCGCAAGACCGAGATCGACTATCTCCAGGGCGCGGTCATCGCGCTCGCCGAGCAGAACCATGTCGAGGTGCCGCTGATGCGCCGCATTGTTGCGCTGATCAGGGAGGCGGAAGCCGCAGGCAATGGCCCGCCCCGGCTGACGCCGCAGCAGATCCGCGGGACGGCTTGAGTGCCAGGAGGTGCGCGATGAGGCGTTGTTTGCTGATCGGGTTTGCGCTCGTCGCGCTCGCCGCTTCGACATTCGCCGAGGCAAGGCCGCCGACCGTCATGAACTCACCCGGCTATGACCGGCGATTGCAGGAGAGCAGGTCGCAATTGGGCAGTCCAACACCGCCCGCGACTACGCCGGTCGTCGTACCGAAGCGAAACAAGAAGAAGCGTCCGAGCTGAAGTGACGCTCTCGTAGGGTGGCCAAAGCGACTTGTCCGCCAAAGCTCGAAGAGCGAAGGCGGAAGCGTGCCCACCTTCTCTGTCTCGTCAGAATGTGGTCGGCACGCCGCGCAAAGGCGCGCCTTTGCCCACTCTACCAGTCAGTGCGAGAAGCTCACCCCTTCTTCGCCGGCTTGCTCGGCGCCGGATTGAACAGCTTCTTCAGTTCATTCAAGCTTTCCGACAGGCGCGGCCATTCGCAGGAGAACGAGCCCTTGGTGCAGGGCGCACCCTTTCGCTGGCCGACAGCCTGCTGCACCTTGGGCCGCTCGACCGGCATCGGCACGCGCTCGGCCTCGGTGCGTAGCGCGACCTGCTGGAGTTGCTGCACCTGCTGTTCCTGCTGCTCGCGCTGCTGACGCGCGGTGGCTTGCGCCGCCTCGTTGCTGCGGCGCTGCTTGGCGAGATAGGCGGTGTAGGATTCGTCGATCTTCTTCTGCTCTTCCGGCGTCGGATTGGGGCCGGCGATGTCGAAGGTGCGGTCCTGGAGGAAGTCGTAATAGGAATAGCCGCCGCCCGGTTTGCGTCGGCCGGCGAATTTGGCGTTGCAGTCGGCGAGCTGGGCGGTCTTCTCGGTCTTGTTTGCGGCCTTCTCGGCAGCGTCAGCGCATTCCTCGAAATCGACCGGCGCGCGCTTCCACCATTGCGCCTCGGCATGCGACGCCATCAGCAGAAAAACTCCTGCTGCGGCAACGAGCGGCGCCGCACGACGCGATGCAACTACAACTGACATTTTACGAGAGCATTCCTTACACGACTCAACCCGAACTGAGTCGAGCCGGATTTTTGCCCCTTTATCGCCGGGTTGTCACCCATGGAACTCGGGAATTTCATGGCTGGAATGCTGACATTTTTTGCTTGACGTGGCCCCGAAGTTACAGCGCCCTGTCGGCTCGCTGTTACAGTTCATGCCGCGAGGCCTCGTCATGAGGCGACGCCAAGAAGATAAAGTGGAAACGCCCGATGCTGCTGCCCCTGTCCGATGTGCCGCGCTGGTACGCTGAACGTAAACCGCAAGGCACGATCGCCGTCCAGCATGGACAGGACAGGCTGACATGGGACGAGCTCGAGCGCGGTGCCAACCGGCGCGCGCGGGCGTTTGCGGCCAAGGGCGTCAAGCCCGGCGATTTCGTCGCGATCGGTTTGCCCAACGGCAACGCGTTCTTCGAGACGTCCTTCGCGGTGTGGAAGTGCGGGGCGACGCCGACCTCGCTGTCATGGCGGCTGCCGCGCGGCGAAGCCGCCGCCGTGCTCGACATCCTCAAGCCGGCGCTGGTGGTCGGCGGCGAGGCCGACTGGAACGCGCCGAACCGCTTGCCTGCGGATTTCGTGCCGGACGGTTTTTCGGACGAGCCGCTGACGCCGCCGGTGGCGCGCTACTGGAAAGCCATGACCTCGGGCGGCTCGACCGGCCGGCCGAAGGTGATCCTCGATCATCAACCGGCCGTGATCGACACGGCTGCCGCGCCGCCGCTCAACATTCCCTTTGGGGTTTCGCTGCTCAATCCCGGTCCGCTCTATCACAATGCGCCGTTCATCGTGTCGCACTACGCGCTGTTCTTGGGCGGCAAGCTCACTGGCCTGACCAAGTTCGACGCCGAGGAGACGCTGCGCCAGATCGCGCGCGAGCGCGTGCAGTGGGTCAATTTCGTGCCGACCATGATGCACCGGATCTGGGCGCTGCCCGAGCACGTGCGCAATGCCTACGACGTGTCGAGCCTGCAGACGGTGTTCCACATGGCAGCTCCCATGCCGCCCTGGCTGAAGGAGAACTGGATCGCCTGGCTCGGACCCGAGCGGATCTGGGAGCTCTATGGCGGCACCGAGCGGCAGGGCTCCTGCATCATATCAGGCACGGAGTGGCTGACGCACAAGGGTTCGGTCGGCAAGATCGGCGAGATGGCGAAACTTCGCGTCGTCGGCGAGGACGGCAACGATGTCGCGCCGGGAGAGACTGGCGAGATCTATTTCCTCAACAATGACGGCAAGGACGCCACCTATCACTATCTCGGCGCCGAGCCGAAGCGTCGTGCCGATGGCTGGGAGTCGCTCGGCGACATCGGCCGGCTGGATGCGGAAGGTTACCTCTATCTCGGCGACCGTCTCGCCGACATGGTGCTGCGCGGCGGTGCCAACATCTATCCGGCCGAGGTCGAGGCTGCCGTCTCCGAGTGTCCGGGCGTGCGGTCGTGCGTCGTGGTGGGACTGCCCGATCCGGAATTGGGCCAGCGCGTACACGCCATCATCGAGCCGGAGCCCGATACCGACGATCAGGCGATCGCCGACGCCATGGCGGATTTCCTGAAGGACCGGCTCAGCCGCTACAAGCACCCTGAGAGTTTCGAGTTCGTCAGCGCCCCGCCGCGTGATGATTCAGGCAAGGTTCGCAGAACATTGTTGCGCGACGAGCGCGCAGCATGGATGAAGCAGGGACGCGCCTTCCGGATCATGCCGGCGAAGGCGCTTGCGCACGCCGAATAGAAAATTCACGAAGGGACTCATGCCATGACCATCACCATCGCAGCGAACAGCGTGCCGAAGCCGCCGGCCGAGATCATCGAGGGCTTTCGCGGCGCGCCGACCTCGGTCATCTCGGACAATCTCGCCCGGCTGCCGGGCGCCGTCGGGCTGAAGCCTTATCATCGCGGCGGCAAGCTGGTGGGGACGGCCTTCACGGTGCGCACCCGGCCCGGTGACAATCTCGCCATCCACCGTGCGCTGGAGCTTGTCGGTCCCGGCGACGTCATCGTGGTCGACGGCGGCGCCGACGAGACGCGCGCGCTGGTCGGCGAGATCATGAAGAACATCGCGCAGTGGCGCAAAGCCGAAGGCTACGTCATCGACGGTGCGATCCGCGATGTCGCGGCGTTCGCGGCCGACGACTTCCCCTGTTACGCCCGCGCGGTGATCCATCGCGGCCCCTACAAGAACGGCCCCGGCGAGATCAACGTGCCCGTGACGATCGGCGGCAGCGTGATCTCGCCCGGCGACATCGTGGTCGGCGACGAGGACGGCGTCGTGTCGTTCCCTGCCGCCGGCGCGGCTGCGCTGCTTGATGCCGTGCGCGCCCAGGTCGCGCGCGAGGAGGAAACCATGAAGGCGATCCGCGAGGGCCGCTACCAGGGGTCTTACGGCAAGTCCTGAGCATGATCAGAACAAAGGGGAGGACGGCGTGAGCCAGAAGGACGAATTTCACAATATCGATAATCCGAGCGACGGCCTGTTCCGTGAGCTCGCCGCCGGCGTGACCACGCGCATCTTCTCCGGCGAGCAGGCGATGCTGTCGGTGGTGACGCTGGCCCCGCATGCGCAAGGCACGCTGCATCATCATCCCGAGGAGCAATGGGGCGTGCTGCTCGACGGCTCCGCCATCCGCGTCCAGGGCGATGAGGAAATTCCGGTGAAGAAAGGCGATTTCTGGCGCACGCCGGGCAACGTGCCGCACACCATGCGCGCCGGCCCCGATGGCGCCCGCGTGCTGGACATCTTTAGTCCGCCTCGGCCAGAATACAAAAAAGCGGGGTCGGGCTTCGGAACGACCTGAAGCGCTCAAAAGCAAAAAAAAGCAAAGCGCAAATACAAGGGAGGGGACGATGACGATCACACGACGGGCGCTGCTGGCCGCGCCCGCCATCCTCGCGATGGCACCGGCAAGCGCACAGGCCTCGAAAATCACGCTGGTCGTGCCGTTCCCGCCGGGCGGCTCGACCGATGCGATGGCGCGGCTGCTCCAGAGCAATCTACAGACCAAACTCAACCGCATCGTCGTGGTCGAGAACAAGTCGGGCGCGGCCGGCGCACTCGGCGCGGCGCAGGTCGCCAAGAGCCCGGCCGACGGCTCGACATTCCTGGTCACGTTCGACTCGCACGCGGTGATCCCGTCGATCCTCGACAAGCCGCCGGTCGATGTCGAGCGCGAGCTCATGCCGGTGCTGCTGGTGGGCACCGCGCCTTACGTGATCGCAGCCGGCGCCGGCCGTCCTTACAAGAGCTTTGCCGATGTGGTCGCCGCCTGCAAGGCGACGCCCGGTGCGGTGAAATTCGCCTCCGTCGGCATCGGCACGCTCGGCCATCTCGCCATGACCGTGCTCGGCAACAAGGCCGGCGTCGAGATCATGCACGTGCCCTATCGCGGCGGCGGGCCGGCGATGAACGACGTGCTCGGCGGTCATGTCGATCTGATCGCGGGATCGGCGGCGCTGGTCGCGGCCCAGCTCGGCACCAACATGCTGCGGCCGATCCTGCAGCTCGGGCGCGAGCGGCTGCCGGCGCTGCCGGACACGCCGACCGCGATCGAGGCCGGCTTTCCGGATTTCGAGACGCTGGCCTGGTGGGGCATCTTCGCGCCGACGGGCACGCCGCCCGACGTCATCTCAGCCATGGCGACGGCGTCCAAGGAGATCCTGAGCGAGCCCGCGACCGCCGCCCAGCTCAAGGAGACCCAGCAGATGACGCTGCTGCTCCAGGACGGCCCCGCCTTCAAGACTTTCTTCGACAAGCAGGTCACCTATTGGGGCAAGGTGGTGAAGGACAACAATATCAGGGCGTGAGCGCGCGCATGATCCAAATGGATGCGCACAGCCGGTCTTTATGACAGTCGCATGACCCGCCCGCTCCTGTTGCTCTCCTTGTCGGAGAGGGCGGAGCGCATGACGCGCCGAACCGAACGCCGAAGCGGCTGAGATCCTTTCAACTGCTTCGTCCTCGTTCGAGGCTCGATGGCATCATCATCGAAGCTACATTGAAAGACGCGCACGGGGCGTCCCATGTTGTGAAAATATTGCTCCCCGACGTCATCGAGTTGCATGGCGAGCACACTCTCGACGCGGGTTGCGATTTCGTCGGTCATCGCGATCCCGCCTGCTGGTGCGATCGTTTGCAGACGCGCCGCTACATTGACATCGTGGCCATAGATATCCTCGACGTCGGCGAGGATTGGTCCGCAACTCAGGCCCATGCGAAAGATAATCTGCTTGTCCTTGGCGGCACCTCGGCCGCGCTCGATCATCCCCTTCTGGATGTCGACGGCACAGCAGGTCGCATCAATTGCGGTCTCGAATTCAGCCAGGATTCCGTCGCCGGTCGATTTGAAGAAACGAGCTCCGTACTCCCCAAGCTTCGGGTCGAGCAGCTCACGTCGATGAGATTTGTATAGAAAATAGGCCAATTCCGCGTCCAGGATCGTAAGCCTGGAATAGCCGACGATGTCGACCGCGAGGACCGCGCCCCACCTGCGTTCGAGTGCCGGCAGATCTCGTCGAGCGCGGCGGTCCGGTGTCTCCGGCATCGCAACGCGCGATTCTGTCAACATTCTCAACTTCATGGTGCGCCTCCTGACTGGTGTTGCGACCAATCGTTTGCGTCGGATGCAGGCACCTTAAGCAGGCAGGCGTCATTGCAGCGTGACCTGTCACGAGAGACGGGGTGATCCCGGGAAGCAGTCAGAATTGCCATTCAGCACGATTTTTCACGCTGGTTTGACGAACTCGCTTGTTTTCAGCGGCCAAATTGAGGTTGTGGGATACGATGACGACACGCGCACTTGGGCGGGTTGTTTGGCTTGCGTGCGTCTTAAGCTAGTATGGCGGTGCGAATGACCGAAAACTGGCCGGGATCGATTCATGAATCTCGCTGCCCTGGATTTGCGTTCCCAATCTGAAGCCATGCTGGACAGCATTGCTGGTCTCGCATCGGCCGAGCTCGTCGCGCTTACGGGACGTCTGAGCCGCGCATTCTCGATCGCATCGCCCTTTGCCCCGGGCTTTCACTGCATCGGCGGCGAGATCGTCATCGTCCCCGATCCGAGCGCGATGGCTGGCGTGGGGGCGCGACTAAGCGTCACAGGAAATGGCGAGACGCAAGCGACAGCGCTGGTGTCATGTCTGGGTGAGGCAGCCGAGTATCTTTCCCAGTTCGAACGGCCGGGCGACATCGCGGCAACGGTCGCTGCGTGCGATCGAACGCGCCTCGTCTCCGACGGCTGGGTCGGCCAGGCCGTGTCAGGCGCGAACCGACCCATCGACTGCGTCAACGCGGTTGACGCTGCAACCGGAGAAGCCGGACTTTTGCCGGCCGATCTCTGCTTGCGGCGCCCACAGGACCGAAGGGCGATCGATCCGGTCGTCGCATTGTCGTCGGGTGCAGCTGCGGGACCGAGCTTTGAAGCCGCCGCGCTTCGCGCGGTTCTGGAGCTCTGTGAGCGTGACGCGGCCGCGATGTGGTGGCTGGGTGGCCATCGCCCGAAGGGCTTTGCGCTGGAGCATCCGGTTACCAAAGCCGGGGCTGAATTGATCGGGCGATTGCGCAAGGGCGAGTCAACGCGGCGTACCATGTTGCTCGATATCACGACCGACATCGGCGTTCCCGTCGTTGCGGCCGTATCTCTGGGGCGCGACGGCCGGGAAATGGCATGTGGACTGTCGTCAAGGCTGGCCGCGAGCGACGCGGCGAGGGCCGCGGTGCTCGAGATGTGTCAGATGGAGCTGGCTGCACCGGTCGCGGCAGCCAAGCGGGCCGAGAGTGGCGATGCCGCACTCAATGAAGCGGATCGTCGCCATCTGCGTCGCGCAGCGTTCGCGGCAGAGGATTGCGCATTGCTTCAACCGCGGGCGATGTCGGCGGAGGCTGCGAGCCTGCCGACGGCGGCTGACGGACTAAAGGGGCTGGTGAGCCATCTGCGGGACCGAGGTATCCGGCTCTTTCTTGTCGATCATACCCGGCACGAGCTTGGCGTTGCCGTCGCAAGGGCCGTTTCGCCTGATTTGCAACCTTTTTCGGCAGCAGTTTCGACGAAGCGATTCTCCCAAGTGCGCGGGAGCTCGGCTCTTGCCGGGCAGGAGATTCCGCTATTTTAGAAGCCAAGATATCGCTGGACGCCTGTCGGTTGCGTTTCGTAAGATTGGGTAAGCGTGGTTGACCATGACTCCGGCAATTGGTGGAGCCTCAGAGGTGGCAACGGGGATTCAGGAAGCGCTGGCGAGCGGTCAATTGGCCCTGCGCCTTCTTGGCGATTTCGCCGCCAAGGTCAACGAGCGTGAGATTTCACTCGCGACGCGCAAGGCCAAGGCACTGACAGCCTATCTTGCTCTTTCAGACAACACGCAGGATACGCGCGAACGCTTGGTCGGGCTCTTATGGAGCGAGAGCGACGAAGAACATGCGCGGGCTTCGTTGCGGCAGGTCGTCCATGACCTCAGGCTTGCCTTCGACAATGCCGGCTTTGAGGGATTCCGGGCCGACAAGCAGAACCTGGCGCTCTCCCGCGACCGGCGCCGCTGCGACGTCGACGAGGTACTTGCGGCTGCAGCGCAAGGCACGGTGCATCCGCGCCTGCTCGATACCCAGCGCATCACCGAGACCCTGCTGTCCGGTCTCGACAATCTCGATCCGGCCTTCCAGGTCTGGCTGCTGACCAAGCGCCAGCTGCTCCATGACAGATTGACGCTCGCGCTCGAGCGCTTGTTGCCCCGCGAGGGGGACTCTCGTGAAGCAAGTGACGCGGCTTTGGCTCTGCTCAACCTCGATCCAACGCACGAAATCGCCTGCCAGCACCTCATTCGGACGCGCGCGGCGCGTGGCGACGTCGGCGGAGCCCTGAAGATCTATAAATCTCTCTGGGACCTGCTGGAGGCCGACTACGACATCGAGCCATCCAAGGAGACTCAAGAGCTGATCGTTCGCATCAAGCAGATGCCGAGTCCAGGCGAGCAACAGCAGGCCCCGGCGATTGCCCAGAGCCTGCACGGAGTGTCGCAAATGCTGGCCCCCGCCCCGAAGCGACTGCTCATATCCGTCTGCGCGTTCCAGGCGAGCGGCGTGCCTGAGGGGATGCGTCACCTGGTCGACGGATTTCGCCACGAGTTCGTTGCCTGTCTCGCGCGTTTTCGCGAATGGTCGGTGCGGACATTGCCGCCGGTCTGGGAATCGGAGCCGAGAACTTGGTCGTCCCCGCCTGAATACATCGTCGAGGGCAGTACCTATGAGTTGAACGGCACGGTTCGGCTCGTCGTCACCCTGCGCGATGCGGCCAATTCCGTCTGCATCTGGAGCGAGCGCCATTCGATCACGCTGACCGAGTGGTTCGAAACGCAGGAGCGGATCGTCCGCCAGATCGCGATGGCGCTGAACATCCATGTCTCGGCCGAGCGGCTGCGGCGCCTTGCAGCCGGAGGCGAGATCACGCTGGAGATCCACGATCGATGGTTGCGCGGCCAGGCCCTGCTGCTGCAAATGGCCTCAAAGGACTGGCCGGCGGCCGCCGCCTTGATCGAGAGCCTGCTCGCCGATGCGCCGGATTTCTCTCCCGCCTTGAGCGGCCTCGTCCAATATCGCAACATCGCGCATATCGCGCTTCCAGGACAATTTCGCGATCGGGCCAAGCATCCCGAGACGCTGCGCATAGCGCAGCGTGCGATCCAGCTCGATCCGCTGGATTCGCGTGCGCAGCTGGCGCTGGCATGGACCTACCAGCTGCTCGGCCGCATGGACGAATCGACGCTGCACGCGGCGCTTGCGGTCGATCTGAACGAAAATGATCCCTGGACCTTGATGGCGTCGGGCCAGATCTGTGCGTATTGCGGCGAATACGAGCGTGCAGCGAAGCTCTCGGCCACATCGCTCCGGATCACGCCGGTCCCCACGGCGCCGCAGATCGCCTATTCTGGCGCGATCAAGTTTCTATGCTCCGACTATGCGGGATGTTGCGATGCCTCTCGCGAGGATCTCGGGATGTCGCCAGCCTTCATCATATGGGAATGCGCGGCCAAGGCGCATCTCGGTCGCCTCGACGAGGCGAGGGCGGATCTGGCGATGGCGATGGAGCGGGTTGCTGCAGATTGGCACGGCCAGCAGAAACCAACGCGCGAGAGCATCACGCGCTGGCTGTTGCACGTCTTTCCGATCGCGATCCGCTCGGATTGGGAGCGTCTGGCCGTAGGTCTTGCCGCGGCCGGCGCTCCCGTCGAGGGTATCGAGTTCGGACCGTGGTGAGCTCGGTACTCAGCCGCAGGTATTGATGGTGTATTCGCCGACCCGCTCGGCGTGGAGCCTCGCCTTCTGGCTCGGGCTGCTCGTCTCTCCAGGCAGCGGCTTTGTCCCGTGGATGCGCTCGTAGAAGAGCGGCAACGGATAGGGCGGGCCGGCCAACTGCCGAGCTTCGGACTCCGCGATCCTGTCGCGGTGCGGGAGCTTCACGTAGTGCGTATCTAGCGGAACGTCGATCATCTCGAGCTTCAGGCCTTCGTTGCCCGTGACGTCGGCATTTTGCTCGCCGTCGTCGAAGAACAGCTGAACACCGGCAGCCTGGGCCTGCGCGACGAACTCGCGGAAGTCCTTCGGCTTGGGAAATTCGTTCTTGGGGTCGACGTCAGCCGGAAACGGATCCTTGTCGGTGATCACATGGCGGACGTAGTTCTTGCCGGTGGACCAGGTCTTGACCAGCTTGCCCCAATTCTCGTGATTGCCTGGAATGTTTCTGACGTTGATTCTCGGATAGGCCATCGCTTCTCTCCTTTCACGCTACATGGTTGTCATGCTTGGGTGACGCGTTGTCTGTCGTTGAGAAACCGCCGAACGGTGGTCAGGCTGATCTTTGGCCCGGGGCTCTCGATGTCCGCCAGGAACGCGAAGATGTTGGCTTGACCGTTCCCGGCCTTGCCGAGCGTTGCCGCCGACAAGGACGCGAGCTCGCTCTGCAACCCGCCTGCGGGATTGTCTGGCAGCAGCCGATCGGACTGCAAGACACCGCAGATCACGTCGGCCACGACGATCGAGCCCAGGATACCTAGCCGTTCGCCCTGGTTGCCGGAGTCGAGTCCTGCCTCGAAGCGGACGAACAGCGGGATCGGCGGATCGTTCGCGAGTGTCTTGATTTCCTTCTCCGAGAGCTTGTTGAAGGAGCCGAAGGTCGCGTCCGATCGCTTGGCCAACCATTCGGAGATGCGCGCAGCCCATGGCCGCGAACCGATATTTCCTGCCAGCAATTCAGACTTGTCGAGCAGCGATCCGTGCGTGGTCCTGAGGCGGTCGACGAGAGGCCCGATCGACCAGGGCTGGATCGCAATGGAGCTCAGGAGGTCGCGCGCGATCAGATCGCCTTCGCCCGGGACCTCCTCCCCGATTCCGACTTGAGACCACGGGCCGATCCGGATGCTGACGTTTCCGGCATTGGGGTCGCTGGTGAAGAACAGATCCCAATTCACCAGCCATGCGGTTTCCAGAGGAACGTCGGAGGGCGACTTGTCGGAGGTGCGCGCCAGGATCTGCTCGATGGTGAAGGCGTTGCCCGGGCCGCCGTTGAAGCGATAGATCGGCCGGATCATGGAATGGCCGAAACGGAAGAACCCGTTGGTGAACTCGAGTGGAGCCCGCCATTCGCCGCCGTCGAGCGAGGAGGACGGTTTCTGATCGGTGGTGTAAGCCTGCCAGACGTCCTGATGCAGAATGCGCGGAAGCAGGTCCTGACGGATCAGATTCCGGTAGATCAGAACGCAGGCAGTCCGTGCGGTCGTGAACAGTCGTTGCGCGTCAGCGAACGGATTGGCCGTGGGGAGCAGATTACCCCCTCGCACCAGTTCATCCACGATGCAATTGTGCAGTTCGTGGAAGAGAACCACGATCTGCGAGATGATCGCATGGGAATCGTTGCGCGGATCGGCGATCAGGGCTTCGGGATAGCTCGCCGTTCGGGCAAGCTGGGCGGCACTGCTCGTCGTGCCGCGCGCGATGTCCTTTCTCGGGCCGCGATGGTCCTGATCGTCCCGGTCGATCCGCGAATTGCCCAGCCGGAGCTTGCTGCGGAATGCGACCGGGGCGGCCTCATAGGCGTGCGGGCGTTCGGTCGGTCCGCCGCCGTAAACGGTCTCGAGGCGTAACGGGGCATTTCGTACGTTGCTGAGCCCGGCCGTCTGCCCCTCGCCGAGCGAGGTCGAGATCGCACTATGCACGAGGTCGTGCGCGACCATCTGCAGGAAGTAGGTGTAGCCGCTCGGCAGGTTGGGATTTGGCCTCGTTTTATTCTCGTCCGGATTGAACCTGATCAGATGCGCGAGCCTTTTCATCAGGCTCTCGGCCCGCGCCCATTGGTCGGGATCCGATGGGTCAAATCGCTCGCCGCCAAGCGTGAAGCGCTGGTCCGCCGTAGGCATCGAGATGAAGTGGCAGAAGCCGCCGGGGTCTTGCCCAGGCTCCCCTGAGCGTGGCTGAAAATGAGCGGTCCTGCGAAATTGCGTAGAAGAAATGGTCCCATGTGATGCCATGGCGTCCTCGCATCTACCTCGCCGATCTTAAGGATAGGTCCCGTTATTTCACCGTGAAATGATCTTTCGTTGTCGCGATGAGGCCCTTCACGATCCTCTCACACGCAAGCCTTATTCCGGCCAACAGGATGCAACAGCACCAAGAGGCAACGGTGGGATACCTAGAGCTAGATATTTCGGCACCGGGACATCGCCCGGAAAGTTTACCCGCCAGCCCCTGCAATCACTTTCAATTCCAGCCAGTCAGCCGGGGCAACGGAATGGTCGACTTCTCAATCCGAATGAAGAACAAACTTCGTTTCTCAACCTGCGACGCTCCGCACGTTCCGACAAGTAAAACTCACGAGGAGATCATTCTTGTCGAGTTGCGCGGCGACCTTCTGATGATCACCGCGCTTGGCGCGGATGGCAGTCTCGGAAGCCGCGTCTATGCGCAGCGCACGATCGACCTGCCAGAGACGTCACTCTTCATGATCCTCCCTGAACTGCCGTCCCACGTTCGGGACGGCGCTTTTTTTCCAGCGCTCGGCACCGTCGCAATATTGCAGCTGCCTCCAGGACAACAGCGCCAGCTGCGCGCGGTTGGCACGGACAACAACAGCGGCCAATGTCACGGTTGGATTTTTGACGCAATCGAGGATGCGTCAAGCTCAAATTGACCGCACGGGGCGAGTCCGGCCGGCAACCGGGGCGGGTGCGCTGATAGGTCGCCTCGAAGCGGCAGCTTCAGGCGAGACGCTCCGGACAGCCGGCGTCCGGCATGGTTCCGGCCTCGCTGCCGCAAGCGGTCGCTTGATGTGCGGCTGCTCTTTCATTAGAGATTGGCGTGTGAAGCGGCGAATTCGGAGCAAGATCTGATGCTCGTAGAATTCGCCAACAACTTCAACGCGGTCCCGTAGCTCAGCCGGATAGAGCGGCGGTTTCCTAAACCGTAGGTCGGATGTTCGAGTCATCCCGGGATCGCCATTCTCGCTGATCGCCAACGCATTTGTCTGTCGGCTACCGCGATCGGGCTGTTCTCACGTCAAGCCACGATCCGCGCAAAGCGCTTGCGGTATTCGGCGGGTGTCACGCCGACATGGCGCGCGAATGCGCGGCGCAAGGTGTCCGCGTCGGCAAAGCCGCAATGCAGGGCCACCTGCTTGGGCGCTTCGTTGCCGAGCTCCAGCAGGCGCCTCGCCGCGTTGACGCGGGCTTCCTCGACCCAGGTCGCGGGCGTGATGCCGACTTCGGCGCGGAACAGCCGCGCGAAGTGACGCGGACTTAATTCCATGCGCGCCGCGAGGCTCGCGACGCTGTGGTCGAGTCCGGGATTGGCGGCGACCCAGCGCTGCAGCTCCTGCAGCGCGGCGCGACCGGCGGGGACTGTCTCGCCCTTGCGGGTGAATTGCATTTGCCCGCCCGGGCGCTTGAAGAACATCACGAGCTGGCTCGCAACCTTCATCGCGATCTCGCGGCCGAGGTCTTCCTCGACAAGCGCGAGTGCGAGATCGAGTCCCGCGGTGACGCCGGCGGCGGTGCGGAGCCTGCCGTCGGTGACGTAGATCGCGTCCTTGTCCACTCTGACCGACGGGAATTTTTCGGCGAGCCGGTCTGCCACCGCCCAATGCGTCGTGACTCGTTTGCCATCGAGCAGGCCCGCTGCGGCAAGGAAGAAGGCGCCCGAGCAGACCGACCCGAAGCGCCTTACCCTGGCCGCCCGCCGGCGAAGCCAATCGATCACCAAGCCATCGGCCGGCACATCGGCGGCGTTCGGGCATCCCGCGATCAACAAGGTGTCGATGCTCTCCTGGAAGCCGCGATCGATGATGCGGTCAGGCATCAGCCGGACCCCCGAGGAGCTGTGGACTGGGCCCGGCTCCGCTGCCGCGACCAGCAGCGCATAGGCTTCATAGCCAGCCTGCAAATTCGCCTCGGCGAAAACGTCGAGAGGGCCCGCGACGTCGAGCAGCTGCACGCCCGGCAGCGCCACGATCACGACAGTCCTCGGTTTCGGCTTTGCGCTCATGTCCGCCTCGGTCGGCATTTGTCCGTTTTCGACGTATTACGTCGATTGAGGACAGGATAGCCCAGATTTATGTTGCCGGCGACCCGAGATTTTCAGGAGACCGTCATGCAAGAGATCACCGAGGCCGCCGCCATTCCCGACAGCAGGTTGGCGCGCGCCATCACCGAGTACATCCGCGATAACGAAACGGAGCTGCTCTTCAACCATTCCAGCCGCGTCTATCATTTCGGCGCGCTGGCCGGCATCCGCCGCGGGCTCAAGTTCGACCGCGAGCTGCTCTATGCCGGCGCGATGTTTCACGACATCGGGCTGATGCCGGGCCATGGCAGCAAGCATGAACGGTTCGAAGTCGACGGCGCGCACGCCGCCCGTAACTTCCTGCGCAGCCAGGGCATCTCCGAAGCGGACGCCTACACAGTCTGGACCGCGATCGCGCTGCACACCACGCCGGGCGTGCCGCAACACATGCATCCCGTCGTCGCGCTGGTGACCGCCGGTGTCGAGATGGATGTCCTCGGCCTCACCTACAAGGACTATTCCGACGCGGAACGCGAGGCGGTGGTGAAGGCGTTTCCACGAACGCCGTACTTCAAGGAAGACATCATCCAGGCGTTCTACGACGGCATCAAGCACAGGCCGGATACGACTTTCGGCAACGTCAAGGCTGATGTCATCGCCGACAAGGAGCCGCATTTCCATCGCGGCAATTTCTGCAGCGTCATCCGCGCCTCTCACTGGCACGGATGACCAGCGTTCCCGCAACCAAGGTGCGATCTCGAAACCGACAGGCGTGAACACGTGCGATCGTGAGACTTCGCGCGCGGGCAGCCATAGCCAATAGCCCCATATCCAGGACCATCCCATGACCGATGAACCGAAACGTTTGACCCATGCGACGGGCGCGCCCGTCAGCGACAATCTGAACATCATGACCGCGGGCCGCCGCGGCCCCGCGCTTCTCCAGGACGTCTGGCTGATCGAGAAGCTGGCCCATTTCGATCGCGAGGTGATTCCGGAGCGGCGGATGCATGCCAAGGGCTCCGGCGCCTTCGGCACCTTCACGGTGACCCATGACATCACTCGCTACACCAAGGCGAAGATCTTCTCGCAAATCGGCAAGCAGACGCCGATGTTCGCAAGGTTCTCGACCGTGGCCGGCGAGCGCGGTGCGGCCGACGCCGAGCGCGACATCCGCGGCTTTGCGCTAAAATTCTACACCGAGGAAGGCAATTGGGACATGGTGGGCAACAACACCCCGGTGTTCTTCTTCCGCGATCCCCTGCGCTTCCCCGACCTCAATCACGCGATCAAGCGCGACCCGCGCACCGGCATGCGGAGCGCCGACAACAATTGGGATTTCTGGACGCTGCTGCCGGAGGCGCTGCATCAGGTTACCATCGTCATGAGCGAGCGCGGCATTCCGAAGAGCTATCGCCACATGCATGGCTTTGGCAGCCACACCTACAGCTTCATCAACGCTGCCAACGAACGGACCTGGGTCAAGTTTCACTTCCGCACCCAGCAGGGCATCGCGAACCTGACGGACGCCGAGGCCGAGACGCTGGTCGGCAAGGACCGCGAGTCGCATCAACGCGATTTGTTCGGCAGCATCGACCGCGGCGAATTCCCGCGCTGGACCCTGTTCGTCCAGGTTATGACCGACAAGGAAGCCCTGGCGTTTCCGTTCAACCCGTTCGACCTGACCAAGGTCTGGCCCAAGGCGAGCTTTCCACTGATCGAGGTCGGCTATTTCGAGTTGAACCGCAATCCGGAGAACGTCTTCGCCGAGGTCGAGCAGGTCTCGTTCTCGCCCGCCCATGTCGTGCCCGGCATCAGCTTCTCGCCTGACAAGATGCTGCAGGCGCGCCTGTTCTCTTATGGCGATGCGGCGCGCTATCGGCTCGGCGTCAACCATCACCTCATTCCGGTCAATGCCCCGAAATGTCCGTATCACAGCTACCACCGCGATGGCGCCATGCGGACGGACGGCAATCTCGGGCGGACGCCGACCTATTTCCCGAACAGCCATGGCGAATGGACCGACCAGCCCGATCTCAACGAGCCGCCGCTGGAGATCGACGGCGCGGCCGCCCATTGGGATCACCGCGTCGATGACGACCACTATCAGCAGCCCGGCGATCTGTTCCGCAAGATGAACGCGACGCAGCGGCAGGTCCTGTTCGACAACACGGCACGCGCCGTCGGCGGTGCCGCGGTCCACATCCAGGAGCGGCATATCGCGAACTGCACCAAGGCCGATCCGGCCTACGGCGCCGGTGTCCGCAAGGCGCTGGAGCGCCTCGCCACGGTCCGCTCCGAATAGCCGTATCGAGGCGATCCCGGGGAGAAACGGCGTCCGATGCCGCAGCTCTTCTCGGGATCGCCATTTTGTCATGGGCATCGTCTCCGTTTGCCAAGGACTCCGGCGCAAAAATTGCTAGAAGTCGGGTCTTCCTTCCTTTTCGGCTGACGGATGGTCAGCCGCCTCACTGCTACATCCGGAGACCAGAATGCCTTTCGACCTGATCCTGCGCGGTGGGCGGGTGATCGACCCTTCCCAAAAGCTTGACGCCGTGACGGATGTCGCATTTTCGGGCGGCAAGGTCGCCGCGATCGGCAGCGGGCTCAAGGCGGATCCTGGCACCGATGTGCGCGACGTCTCGCGGTTCATCGTCACGCCGGGACTGATCGATCTCCACACCCATGTCTATTGGGGCGGCACCTCGCTCGGCATCGATGCCGAGGAATTTTGCCGCCTCTCCGGCGTAACCACGGCGGTGGACACCGGCAGCGCCGGGCCGGGCAATTTCGCAGGCTTCCGCAAGCATGTGATCGAGCCGAGCCAGGTCCGCATCCTCGCTTATCTGCACGTCTCCCATGCCGGCATCTTCGGCTTCTCGCACCGGATCATGGTGGGCGAGAGCGAGGAGCTGCGGCTGATGAATCCGATCGAGGCGGCCAAGGTCGCCGATGCCAACCGCGATCTCATCGTCGGCATCAAGGTCCGGGTCGGCCTGCATTCCTCAGGCACGTCAGGCGCGGTGCCGCTCGACATCGCGCTGGAGGTCGCCAACGAGGTCGGCATGCCGCTGATGGCGCATATCGACCATCCGCCGCCGAGCTATGAGGACGTGCTCGCCCGCCTGCGTCCCGGCGACGTGCTGACCCACGCGTTCCGTCCGTTCCCCAATACGCCCGCGACGGCGCAGGGCACGGTGAAGAAGGCGGTGCTGGACGCGCGCGAGCGCGGCGTGCTGTTCGACATCGGTCACGGCAAGGGCTCGTTCGCGTTCAAGACCGCGCGCGCCATGCTTGCCAACGGCTTCTATCCGGACACGATCTCCTCAGACATCCATCAGCTCTGCATCGGCGGCCCCGCCTTCGACCAGGTGACGACCATGTCGAAATTCCTGTGCATGGGCATGGAGCTGTCGGACGTGGTCGCGGCCTCGACGGTGAATGCGGCGATGGCGTTGCGGCGGCCCGAGCTCGGCAGCCTCAAGCCGGGCAGCGTCGGCGACGCCACGCTAATTTCGGTCAGGCAGGGCCAGTTCGACTATGAGGACGTCGTCGGCGAGCATCTGATCGGCGACCGCAAGATCGTCTCGGAAGGCGTCGTCATCGGCGGCCGCTGGTGGCACCCGAACTGAGACAGCACTAACCCTGCTCGCGATAGAATTGCAGGAGCCGCGCGCCGGTCGGCGAGAGCCAGTCGGGCGCCCCAGCGATATAGCCTTCGACGCGACCGCCCGTTCCGACCAGATAGGTGATGGGCATGCCGACGAGCGAGAACATCGCGCGCGATGCTTCGGCCGCTGCGTCGTAGCTGTCAACATAACAAGCGAGGTTCTGCACGGCGAGGGCGCCGAGAAAGCTGCGGATCTTGCGCAGGTCTTTGGTATCGGTGCAGATCGCGACCACGTCGAGCCGGTCGGGCCGCGATCCGGCGAGGCTTGCGAGCATGGGCAGATCGAGCTTGCAGGCCGGGCACCAGGTCGCCCAGAAGTTCACCAACGTGATGCGGCCCGGCTTGGCAGCCACGGCGACGTCCTTGCCGCGCAGATCCTGGAGCTTCAGCTGCGGCATCACCGCGCGCGGCCGCACCACGGTGAATTGGCTGCGGCCGGCCTCGAACACCGGCGGCCAACTGTCCTGCGCGCCACTTGCGCGCGGGACAGCGAGAGAGGCTGCCGCGGCCATCAGGACCGACCGCCGCGACAGCGCTGGGATGCTTCTACGCATGGATATAGGCCCAGCCCTTCAGTTGCAGATCGACCACGCGTCCGATGCCGAAAGGGACGAGGCTCGCGCCCGCGATCAGCGGAATCGAGATCTGCTCCTTGGCCTCCGCGATCGCCTTGGACGATGCGCACATGCTGTAGCTGAGGTTCGGCACCGACTGCCGCAATGTTGCGAGCGGCTCGACCAGCGGCGTCTTGTCCGCGCGGAAGACGTCGATGCCCTTGCCGTTGGCGACGACCTCGATCAGCAATCGCATGCCCTTCTCGGCAAAGTGCTTTGCGAGATTGGCCGAATAGCTGATCGCGTGACCCATGACATAGGGCTCGTTGCTGTCGATCAGGATCACGACGCCGTCGGCAAGACGATCCTCCTTGGCCGCGGCAGCGCCGCCGGCCGTGAGGATCGCGGTGCCCGCGAGCAGGCCCCTGCGGGACCATCCATTGGCAGAGATCATGGCGATGGCGTCCTGCCGGTCAGAACTGACGCGGCGCGATCGGCGCCTTGCGGCTGCGTCCCCACAGCACGAACAGGCTGAGCGCGAGCAGGACGGCATTGAGCGGCGTGACCGGCGCCTCGCCGCGCGAGAGGTGGAAGACGAGCGCGATCACCTGCAGCACCGCGCAACCCAGCGCGGCCAGCACCGTCAGCCGCGGCAGGATCCGCGTCAGGGCGGGCAGGATAATGCCGATGCCGCCGGCGAGATCGACCAGCGCGATGGAGCGGACGAAGGTTTCGGAATATTGCCCGGCCCACGGCATCATCGCGGCCAGCTGCGGAATGGGCGTGGTCAGCTTGACGAACCCAGCCGAGATGAAGACGAAGGCGATGAGGACCTGGCCGGCCCAGAGGCCGATGCGAAGGGCGCGGCCGGGCGTGGCGGTCTCAAGAGTGGTGGTGGCGGACATGGTGGTTCTCCAAGATGTGAGGGTGGCCACCATTTGATAGTTTCTCCATTTTTGATCATTATGCGTTCCAGGATAGGTTCTTTTCCTAAATGTTGATGATCTGATGGATACCCTGGTCAGCATGAGGGTGTTTTGCCTGGTCGCGGAGCTCAAGAGCTTCGTGACCGCCGCGCAGCGCCTGCGCATCTCGCCAGCCATGGCGAGCAAGCATGTGATGCAGCTTGAGAAGCGGCTCGGCACGCGGCTGCTGAACCGGACCAGCCGGCGGGTCAGCCTGAGCGAAAGCGGCGCGCTCTACTTCGAGCAGGCGCGGCAGATGCTGGATTCGCTCGACGAGGTCGAGGCAGCCGTCAGCAACGCGACCGTCGTTCCGCATGGCACGCTGCGGCTGACCGCGCCGGTGTGGATGGCGAATGCGATCTTCGCAAGCGTGCTGGCGGACTACCAGGCGCGCTATCCGGAGGTGCGGCTCGACGTCGATCTCAGCGGACGGCTGGTCAATCTGGTCGAAGAAGGATTCGACCTCGCCTTGCGCGCGACCGGCGCACCGGACGAGGCGCTGATCGCGCGCCCCATCACCAACGTCCCGTTCTACATGGTGGCCGCTCCCGCCTTCCTCAAACGCGCGGGCCGCCCGGTGACCTTCGCCGATCTGTCCGGCGCCCCTGTGCTGCACTACGCGCTTTATCCGGGCGAGAGCTTCTCGTTCGCGGGGGAGCACGGTCCCGAAACCATCAAGTTCAATCCGGTGCTGCGCAGCGGCAACGAAACGCTGCTGCACATGGCCGCGCTCGAAGGCATGGGCCTCGCCTTCCTGCCGAAATGGCTGGTCGCGGAGGACATCGCCGCGGGACGCCTCGAACACGTCATGCCCGGACACATCATGTTTGTCGGAAAACTGTTCGCGGTCTATCCGAGCCGCAAATATCTCTCCGCGAAGGTGAGGACCTTCATCGACTTCGTCGCCGCCGACAAGCGGATGAAGTAGCTGCGCGGACCGGCGGTTCGGCTGCCGGTGTGATTCGTGCTCTCGCTATGGGAGCCGTTATTGTGCCGCGGATGCTCTTCTGCGTTCTTGCTCCGCCGTCAGGGCGTCAAGCTCCTTGCGGAAGAGCTTGAGCAATTGCTCGCTGACGTCCAGCAATGGACGCTGCATGGTCGTGAGATAGTCGAATGTTCGTGAATTCCAGCTGCTTCGATGACGATCCCATGTCTCGATATCCGTGTTCCGCGAAGCGATGTCGTTCTGGAACGAGACGATTGCTGACTTTCGCTCCTCCAGCAGGAACTCCAGGGTGTCCTTGTTCAGGTTCTTGAGCTGGTCCGCGGGCGGCTCGAAACGCGCGGCGAATTCCGCACTCAGGATTTCGCCGGGCTCCTTGAGATCGACCGAGACGAGTGTCCTACGCGTGTATTCGGCGCTGAAATCGTGCCGAACCAGCTCGTCATGGACGGCGTCGTCGAGCCCGGACGACGAGGCTTGCCGCAACACCTTCTCGAGCTCGAAGAAGCCCGGCACGCTGGCGCCGAGTGCAGCCAGCTCACGCTGGACCGGCGGGCTCTGCACGATCTTGAGCTTCGTGCGCACCTCCCAGTGCGCCACCCGTTCGAAATGAGAACCGTCGTCCAGATAATACATCAACGGCGTGTCGATCTGGATCGGGACGAGCGCGAGCTTGGTGACGTCGCGCAGGACGTCCGACTTCAGGAGATCGCCGGGTGCGATTCTGTTCGGCTTCTTGCCGGGCAAGAGTGGGCAGCGCGCCTCGTCATAGGCTCGCGCGACCAGCTCCGAGCAAAACAGATCTCCGCGCGCCTTCTTGCGGAGAGGAGCGATCCGCGTGCCGAGCGCTCCGGGCAGCGAGTAGCCGCGCGAGAGATATTGGTGGCCGAAATGTGCAGCCAATTGAGCATGCTGTGGCCCGTTGACCACGTCGAGGTTGAGCCTGAGGAGCTTCACATTGGCCTTCGATCGTACGCCGGTCGGGCCGAGGGCGAACCGGCAGACGCCGGCGCCGACGGCTTCGATCATCAAGCCGTGCTCGATGCAAAGTGCGGCGTGGCTGAAGGGCGCCCTGGTCCCGGCCTGAATCGCGCTGCTTTGGAATGTCGAGTGATCGAGGAGCTTCAGTGGGACCCTGGTCAGCAGGATATCGCCGGGACAAACGCGGCCTGCATCGAAGACGTAGACGGTCTCCAAGCTCTTGTTTGAAGAGCTCGCATCTGAAGATTTCTTTTCCGAAGATCTCTTTTCTGAAGATCTCTTGTGATCCGAGGGTCGCTTCTTGCCTGAACGCGATGTGGTATCAGGAGGCGACTTGCCCCGGGGTCGCTTTCCTGACGCGGGTCGCTTTCGCATGACACGGACACTCCGGGCCTCGCCAGCTCTCTGTGAAGATTATCACTCCCGTTCCACGCCAACAACCATAGAATGATGATATTACGGACTACAGCGAACGCGCGATCAACAGCTTCATGATCTCGTTGGTGCCGCCATAGATCTTCTGGATGCGGGAATCGATGAAGATGCGCGAGATCGGGTATTCCTGCATGTAGCCGTAGCCGCCGAACAGCTGGAGGCATTCGTCGGCGGTCTGGACCTGCTTGTCCGAGCACCAGTATTTCGCCATCGATGCCGTCACGGTGTCGAGATCCCCGGCGATCAGCTGCTCGATGCACCAGTCGACGAAGACGCGCGCGATCATGGCTTCGGTCTTGCGCTCGGCGAGGGTGAAGGCGGTGTTCTGGAAGTCCATCAACGGCTTGCCGAACGCCTTTCTTTCCTTGGTGTATTCGGTGGTGAGCTTGACCGCCCGCTCCATCGAGGCGACGGCGCCGACCGCCAGCGCAAGGCGCTCCTGTGGGAGCTGCTGCATCAGCTGCACGAAGCCCTGGCCTTCCTCCTTGCCCAGCAGGTTTTCCGGCGGCACCGTGACGTTGTCGAAGAACAGCTCCGATGTGTCGGAGGCGTGCAGGCCGATCTTGTCCAGGTTGCGCCCGCGCTTGTAACCGTCCGCACCTTCAGTCTCGACCACGAGCAGCGAGATGCCTTTCGCCCCGGCCTCGCCGGTTCGCGCGACGACAATGACGAGATCGGCGGCCTGGCCGTTGGTGATGAAAGTCTTCTGGCCGTTGATGACGTAGGAATTGCCCTGCTTCTTCGCCGTGGTCTTGACGCTTTGCAGGTCCGAGCCGGTGCCGGGCTCGGTCATGGCGATGGCGCCGACCATCTCGCCCGAGGCCATCTTCGGCAGCCAGCGCTTCTTCTGCTCCTCCGAGCCGTAATTGAGGATGTAGTGCGCGACGATGGCGCTGTGCACGGAGACGCCGGTGGTCAGCTCCGGCACCGTGCTTTCGAGATCGTCCAGCACGGCGGCGTCATAGGCGAAGGTCGCGCCCAGCCCGCCATATGCCTCCGGCACGCTCGCCAGCAGCGCGCCCATCTCGCCAAGACCGCGCCAGGCGAAGCGATCGACCATCTTCTGCTCGCGCCATTTTTCCGCGTGCGGCGCCAGGTCCTTGGCGAGATATTTCCGGAACTGGTCGCGGAAGACGTCGAGCTCTTCGGTCATCCAGGAGGAGCGGTAGGACATGATTACCTCGATTGATGCGGCTTTCCGGCTTGGTAGGCTAGTCGGCCGCGGCAATTATTGTGTTTTCAGGCTGCGCCGGTGGCGCTACCAAGGCGGCCGTAACAGCATCTGTCGGGATGATTGATTGTGGCTGTCAAAACGCAAGAGCTCAAGCTCGACATCGAGCGCATCGGCAGGGTCTCGGCGATCCTGACGCAGCCGGACAACGCGCGCGCCTGCTACGTCCTGGGGCATGGCGCCGGCGCCGACATGCGGCACGCTTTCATGGAGAAGGCCGCAGCGGGCTTGGCGGATCGCGGCATCGCGACGTTCCGATTCAATTTTCTCTACATGGAAAAGAAACACGGGCGTCCCGACCAGCCGGCGGTCGCGCATGCCGCGATCCGCGCGGCGGTCGCGGAAGCGGCGCGGCTCTGTCCCGGATTGAAGCTCATCGCGGGTGGAAAGTCGTTCGGTGGGCGCATGACCTCGCAGGCGCAATCCAAGGCTCCGCTGCCGGGCGTAAAGGGGCTAGCCTTCCTCGGCTTTCCCCTTCATGCCGACAAGAAGCCGTCATCCGAGCGCGCCGACCACCTTGCTCAGGTCGCGATCCCCATGCTGTTCCTGCAAGGCACGCGCGATGGGCTGGCCGATCTCGGCCATCTCAAGCCGGTCATCGCAGCGCTCGGGGCGAAGGCGACGCTACATGAGATCGAAGGTGGTGATCACTCCTTCGCGGTGCTGAAGAAGTCCGGCCGCACCAACGACGAAGCGCTTGCCGAAGTGCTCGACACGCTCGCCGCTTGGATCGCGATCTCGGCTAAAGCTCAGGCGGAATAGAGCCCCTTGTCGCGCGCCTTCTGGATCGCGAGCGCGGCGACCAGGTCTAGCGTCGGCGTCGACAGGCCGGCGGTACGGGCGAAGGCGGCGGGGGCCTTCACCAGCACGTCGATCTCCATGGCGCGGCCGAGCTCGTAATCCTGCAGCAGCGACGGCTTGTGGTTGGGGGCGGGGCCGCTGCGGGTCACGCGCTTGACCTCGGGGATGAAGTGCTGGGCGATGTCGTTGGCCTCGTTCAGCATGCGCGGGATGACGTCGGCGAAGGCCGGGTCGTCGCGCACGCCGCGCGCGGTCTGGCCGGTGAGCAGGCACAGCACCGAGAGCGACATGTTGGTCAGCAGCTTTGACCAGATCGCCTCGCGGATCTCGGCCACCGGCGGCGATTCGAGCCGCGCATCGTTGAACACGCTCCGCAGCTTCGTGATGCGCTCGCAATTGCGGTCGTCGCATTCGCCGATCAGGAGGCGATTGCGGTCCGGCGTCAGGTTCTGCACGACGCCGGGCGCGGTTACCTCGTTGGACGAGAAGATGACCCCGCCGATAATCCGCTCCTTTGGGATGCAGGCGCGCAGACGTCCGCCGGGGTCGAGAAAGGAAATGTCCGGCGGGGTCGGATGCCGCGGCGGCAGGCCGATGCCATACCACCAGGGAATGCCGTTCTGCGCGAACACGATGGCGGTACCGTCCTGGAGCAGCGGCTTGATGCTGGACACCAGTCCCGTCAGCGCGGTGGCCTTCAGCGTCGAGATCACGACGTCCTGTGGGCCGAGCTGGGCCGGATCGCCCGAGGCGTTCACCTTCGCACTGACCTCGGAATCGCCGACGCGCAGCTTCAGGCCGTTGGCGCGGACCGCCTCCAGATGCGCCCCTCGCATCACGCAACTGACCTCATGGCCGGCGCGCGCCAGCCTGACCGCGATATGGCTGCCGACGGCGCCCGCGCCGAAAATGCAGATGCGCATGTAATGTCCCGTCCCTGATCGCTTTGCCTGGTCCCTGGATGCCGTCCGGCGGCAGCATGACACAAGCCGCCATGCGATGGGCGCGGCCGCCCCACGCTGGAAAGATATGGATCGGGATGCGTTGCCTCGGCCATAGTGCGCGCCCAACGAACGACCGGAGGATCGCCAATGACTGCCAACCCCGTCCTTTGGACCCTCGATGAGCGTGGGGTCGCGACCGTCACGTTGAACCGGCCGGAGGTCAACAACGCCTATGACGGCGCGCTGATCGCAGGCGTGCTTGCGGCCATGGACGATCTCGGTCAGAAGCCGAACCTGCGTGTCGTCGTGCTCAAGGGCAACGGCAAGCATTTCCAGGCCGGCGCCGACCTCAAATGGATCAACGGCGTGCGGCCGCAGTCGGCCGAGGCCAACCAGGCGGCCTCACGCGCGACGTTCGAGGCCGTGCAGCGCCTCAACACGTTGCCGATCCCGACCATCGCCTTGGTGCAGGGCGGCTGCTTTGGCGGCGGTACCGGCGTGATCGCGGCTTGCGACGTCGTGATTGCCGCGGACAACGCCCTGTTCTCGATCACGGAGGTGCGCTGGGGCCTGACCGCCGCGATCATCATCCCGCAGCTCTGCGATGCCATCGGTGTGCGGCAGGTCCGCCGCTACGCGCTGACCGGCGAGCGTTTCGGCGCCGAGGACGCTCGCCGCATCGGCCTCGCTCACGAGGTGGTGCCGCTCGCCGAGCTCGAAGCGGCAGGTCGCAAGGTGGTCGAACAGCTGCTCGCCAATGGACCGGAGGCGATGGCCGAGACCAAGCGCCTTGCACTCGAAAGCTCGTTCGGCGGCATGGCGGTGGACGATGCCGCCTACAAGCGGCTCGTGCACCTGCATTCGGTCAAGCGCCAGAGCCCGGAGGCGGCGGAAGGGCTGGCCTCGTTTGCGGAGAAGCGGGCGGCGAACTGGGGCGGCGGCAAAAGCTGAACGTCAGCAGCCGCGGCAGATGTTGTTGATGCTGCGATAGACGGCATCGTCGTCCTGCCGCATCTGGCGCAGCGTTTCGAACGTCTTGCTCTCGTCAGTCGGCGCGGCGGGCTTGCGCTTCGCCGCAAGCTCTTCCTCCTGGCGCTTGTAGCAGGCCTCGCGATCGGGCTTGGCCTGGATGAAGCGGCAGTTCTGCCCCAGCGCTGCGGCGGGCGTGGCGGAGATCGCGAGAGCGACGAGGGCGGGCAGAGCGAATTTCAAAAGCGTCGAATCCATTCGTTGAACCAGGTTGCTCTCGTCGTCCGGCTTGACCGGGCCACCCAGTACGCCGCGGCGCTCATGGCGCGGCTCTTCTCTCAGGTTCATTGTCCGAGAGCAACCGCCATCTTGTGCCGGTAACACGATGCGGCTCACAGCGACGGCGCCAGTGACGTTTTCAGCAGCGTCAGTAGCGCCTGCACCGCGGCCGCGTTGCGTCGGCGCTCCGGAATCGCCGCCTTGACCCACAATTCCGGAATCGGAAAGTCGCGCAACACCGGCTTGAGCGTGCCGTCGCGCAAGGCATCCGCGACGAGATAATGCGACATCAGCGCGATGCCGTTGCCGGCGATGGCGCTGCGCGCCAGCACATGTCCCTCGTTGGAGGAGAGCCGCGGGCTGACCTGGATGCTGATGCGCCCTCGCGGTCCGTCGAAGATCCATTCAGGACCCGTCGGCATGAAGCTAAGGCAGCGATGCTCGACGAGGTCGCGCGGATGCTTTGGCGTGCCGTGCTTCTTCAAATAGGAAGGCGAAGCGCAGAGTAGTCGCTTCAGCGGGCACAAGGGCTCGTCGACTACGCCGCCGAAGGAATGCGGAAAAGCTCCGATGGCGATGTCGAATCCTTCAGTGACGGGATCGACCGGGCGATCGATCAGCACGATCTCGAGCTTCAGCCGCGGGTTCTGGGTCTGGAATGCACTGAAGGCATCCGCGAGCCGCGCCACCGTCAGCGAGGTCGGCGCCTTGATGCGGAGGTGATCCACGAGATCGTGGCCTTTTTCGCCCATGCGCGAGAGCAGGTCAGTGGCGTCAGTCACGACGCCGCGGGCGCGATGGACGTAGCGCTGGCCCGCTTCGGTCAGCCGCAATTGCCGGGTCGAGCGATGAAACAGCGGCGTGCCGATCCGCGCCTCCAGCTGCGTGACGCGTTTTGCGACGACCGAGGTCGAGACATTGAGTTTTCGCGCGGCAGCGGAGAAGCCGGCGGCATCGGCGGTGGCGAGGAAGGCCTGAAGGTTCACCAGGATGTCCATTTTGACCTTTCTCGATTCGCGAAAGCTGATCGCGTATTTTGGTGGATTGTAGCCTGCTGCGCGTTAATTCATAGTCGTCTGCAAGCAAGGGATTTTGGGAGCGGACGCGCCATGCGGGCCATGATCGAAGAACCGGCACGGAAAGTGCCGCTCTATGGCGAATATGAAGTCGTTGTCCTCGGCGGCGGCCCGGCCGGCATCGTCGCTGCGGCCTCCGCGGCGCGCGCGGGCCGGACGACGCTGCTGATCGAGCGCTACGGTTTTCTCGGCGGCATGGGCACCGCCGCCGGCGTCACCAATTTCTGCGGCCTGCACGGCAATGTCTACGGCAAGGCCCACCGGCTGGTGCAGGGCATGGCGTCCGAGCTCCTGGCGCGGATCGATCTGCTCAACGGCCTCAACACCCCGCACCTGATCCTCGGCAAGGTGTTTGCGCAGGCCTACGACACCGCGGCCTACAAGATCGCGGCCGATCAGCTGCTCGCCAGCCACAAGGTCAACATCCTCTTCCACGCGCTCGGCGCCGGCGTGGTGATGGGCGACGATCGCCGCATCGACGCGCTGATGGTCGAGACCAAGGCCGGCCGGCAGGCGGTGCGCGCGGAGATCTTCATCGACTGCTCCGGTGACGGCGATCTCGCGGTCTGGGCCGGCGCGCCGTTCGAGATCGGCGACGAGCACGGCCATCCGCTCTATCCCTCGATGATGCTCCGCCTCAACGGCATCGATCCCGACAAGGCGGGCGAAGCCTGGCGCACCATCCCGCAATTGATGGAGAAAGCGCTCGCCGCTGGCACCCACACATTCCCGCGCAAGAGCGCGATCGTCCGGCCGCAAAAATCCGGCATCGAATGGCGGGTCAACTTTACGCAAGTCGCGCGTGAGGACGGCCACGCCATCAACGGCGTCGAGCCCGACGATCTCACCCGTGGCGAGATCGAAGGCCGCAAGCAGGCGCTCGCCGCGTACGAGTTCCTGCGTAGCGCCGTGCCGGGCTTTGAAAAATCCTACATCGTCGATTTGCCGCCGCAGCTCGGCATCCGGGAGACGCGTCGCATCAAAGGCGGCTACCAGCTCGGCGGCGAGGACGTGCTCAGCTGCGCCTCGTTCGAGGATTCCATCGGCGTCAACGGCTGGCCGATCGAGGCCCACGTTCCCGGCGATGTCGTCTTCACCTTCCCGCCCATCCCGGAATCGCGCGGTTACAATGAGCTGCCGTACCGCATGCTGGTGCCCGAAGGCGTCGACAATCTCCTGGTCGCCGGCCGCTGTGCCTCGATGACCCATGAGGGCCAATCGGCGGCGCGGGTTTCCGGTGCCTGTTTCGTGATGGGCGAGGCCGCCGGTTCCGCCGCCGCGCTGGCGCTTTCCGGAAACCGGATCCCCCGCGAAATCCCCATTGAAAAATTGCAGGAAACGTTGAAACAACAGGGCGCCTTCATCGGGCGGGACCAGGCGGTGCCCGAGGGCCTGTAACGGACTGCAAGACAAGCACGAGAGGAAACGGGATGATCGGAATTGCAAGGCTCGCAGCTGCTGGCCTGTTGGCGATCATGGCGATGGGCACGGCCCGGGCCGAGGACGCGCTGAAGGCCAAGGTCGGCGTGCTCCGCCTGTCGTCCTCCGCGCCCGTCTTCATCGCGCAGGACAAGGGCTATTTCCGCGAGGCCGGCCTCGACGTCGAGCTGAAATTCTTCGACGCAGCGCAGCCGATCGCGGTCGCCACCACCTCGGGCGACGTCGATTTCGGCGTCACCGCCTTCACCGCGGGGCTCTACAATCTCGCCGGCAAGGGCACGCTGAAGGTGATCGGCGGCATGAGCCGCGAGAAGGCCGGCTATCCCCTGATCGGCTATTTCGCCAGCAACAATGCCTATGCGGCCGGCCTGAAGACGCCGAAGGACCTCGCCGGCAAGCGCATCGCGGTGACGCAGGTCGGCTCGTCGTTTCATTATTCGCTCGGCCTGCTCGCCGACAAATACGGCTTCAAGCTTGCCGACGTGAAGATCGTGCCGCTGCAATCGCTGTCGAACGCCGCTGCCGCGCTCAAGGGTGAGACCGTCGACGCGGCGCTGCTGCCGATCTCCACCGCGCGAAAACTGATGGATGAGGGCGGCGCTAAATTCCTGGGCTGGGTCGGCGACGAGACACCCTGGCAGCTGGGCGCGGTGTTCGCTTCGCCGAAGACGCTGACCAACAAGGCGCTGGTGACGAAATTCCTCGGCGTGCTCGCGAAAGCCGATCGCGAATATCACGACGTCATCCTCGCCTCCATGAAGGACGGTGTCGCCCCGATCAACGACAAGACCAAGCCGCTGTTGGAGATCATCGCCAAATACACCAACCTGCCGGTCGAGCAGGTGGTCGGCAACTGCGCCTATATCGATCCCGACGGCAAGCTCGACGTGAAGAACGTCGACAACCAGATCAAATGGCTCCAGGAGCAGGGATTCGCTGACAAGGGCTTTGACGCGAACGCGATCATCGCCAAGGATTATGTGAAGGCGGATTGATGTATCCGTCATTCCGGGGCTCGCGAAGCGAGAACCCGGAATCTCGAGGTTCCGGGTCTGGTCCTTCGGACCATCCCGGAACGACAGAGCAAGGGATCGACGAGATAGAATGGACCTGATCGCCAACCACATCTCCCACCGCTTCGGCGATCTCGCCGTGCTCGACGACATCTCGTTCACCCTCAGTGCCGGCGAGGTGGTAGCGATCGTCGGCCCTTCCGGCTGCGGCAAGAGTACACTGCTGTCAATCCTCGGTGGCCTGTTGCAGCCGACCTCCGGCACACCCGAGCTGCGCGGCGCGCCGCCGGCGGACAGTCTCAATCCGCTCACCTTCGTGTTTCAGGATTTCGCGCTGCTGCCTTGGGCGACGGTCGAGGAGAACGTCGAATTTCCGCTGCTGCACACCCAGCTCTCGGCCGCGCAGCGCCGCGCTTTGGTTGACGACGCCTTGCGCCGCACGGGCCTGACCGATTTCCGCACGACCTATCCGAAACAGCTTTCCGGCGGCATGCGCCAGCGCGTCGGCATTTCGCGCGCGCTGGCGGTGAAGCCCGCGATCCTGCTGATGGACGAGCCGCTCTCGGCGCTGGATTCGCAGACCCGCGAATTGCTGATGGAAGACTTTGTTCGCCTGCTCGCCGACGGTGGCATGGGCGCGGTCTATGTCACGCACAATCTCGAAGAAGCGGCGCGCCTCGCTGACCGCATCGTGGTGCTGTCGCGCCGGCCCGGCCGCATTCGCGAGGTCGTCACCGTGCCGATGACGCGGGCCGCGCGCGGCGAGGCGGCGGCGCGTGAGAAATTGCTCGCGCTCCAGAACCAGATCTGGTCGCTGATCCGCAACGAGGCGATCGATGCCGAGCGCGAGGTCCAGCATGCTTGACCGCGCGGCGCACACATCAACGAAAGACGAGACGACCCGGCGCGTCCGCTTCCGCGGCGCCGGCTTCGTGCCCGCCTCGAGCCGCTTCGGCGGCTGGATCGCGCTCGCCCTCGTCATCGCGATCTGGCAGGTCGCCGGCAGCACAGGCCTCGTCAATCCGCTGTTCCTGCCGGCGCCATCGGCGATCGCGCGCGCGATCTATGAGCTCGCGATGTCGGGTGCGCTCTGGCAGCATCTCTCGGCCTCGCTGCTCCGCATCGGCGTCGGCTGGCTGCTGGGCACGGCCGCCGGTGTCGCCGTCGGCTTCGCCATCGGCCTGTCCAGGCTCGCGCGCAGCGTCGGCATCACCTTCATCTCGGCGCTGTTCCCGATCCCGAAGATCGCGCTGCTGCCGCTCTTGATCCTCTGGCTCGGCATCGGCGAAGAGCCGAAGATCGCGACCATTGCGCTCGGTGTTTTCTTCTCGACCGCGATCTCGGTCTATAGCGGCGTCGATGCGGTGCCGCGCAACCTCATCCGCATGGCGCAAAGTTTCAACGTTCCCTTCGCCACCATCGTGCGCAAGGTGATCTGGCCGGGCGCGCTGCCCGCGATCCTCGCCGGGTTCCGCATCACCGCGTCCGTAGCGCTATTGCTCGTCGTCAGCGCCGAGATGATCGGCGCGCAATACGGCATCGGCGCCTTCGTGCTGCAGGCCGGCAATCTGATGCAGACCGATCAGCTGCTCGCGGGCGTGGTGATCCTGTCGGTGTTTGGGCTTGTCGTGGGGAAGGTGATCGGCTGGCTGGAAACGCGGCTGCTGCACTGGCGGTAGCCAAATCCACCGCAACCCGTAGCTGCCGTAGGGTGGGCAAAGCGAAGCGTGCCCACCATTCCTTCATGAGTCGCGAAGACGTGGGCACGGCGCTCCGCGCCTTTGCCCACCCTACGAGACCTGTGGCTAATCCACCCTACGAGACCCTCACGCGTTCCCGCGGTCCTCACGGAACAGATCCAGCTTCTGCTGCACTGGCCGGTCCGAGAAGCTGAACAGCACCGCATCGTCATCTGCCTCGTGCGTCACCCACTGCCAGCTCGGCACCACGAGCAGATCGCGCGGGCCCCATTCGAACACGGCATCGCCGATCCGGCTGCGGCCGCGTCCCTCGATCGGGCAGAACACCGTTGCGTCGGTCGACCGATAGCGCGCGGTCTTAAAACCCTTCGGCAGCAGCTGGATGAAGGTGCCGATGGTCGGCATCGCGAAATCGCCGGTCTCGGGGTTGCTGAACTTCAGCTTAAGCCCGTGGCAGGCGTCCCACTCCTGACTCGCGCGAGCTTTTTCCAGCGCCTCGCGGGTGTAGGCATAGGGATAGCTGAAGATCGGTGACGTCTTCGAGCTCAGCTTCACATCGACCGGCAAGAGGTTGTGGCCGTAGCGCGCAAAACTGTCGCCGGCAGGTTTTGTGATCTTCTGCTGGTCCTCTTTCGACCCCTCCGCAAACGAGCAGTCGAAGAACTGCACGAGGGGAATGTCGAGCCCGTCGAGCCAGAACATCGGCTCATCAGTTTCATTGGAATGATCGTGCCACGTCATCGACGGCGTGATGATGAAGTCGCCGGCCTCCATCGCGGTGCGCTCGCCGTCAACCGCGGTGTGGGCGCCCTTGCCCTCGAGCACGAAGCGCAGCGCCGACTGGCTGTGGCGGTGCGCGGGCGCGACATCGCCTGGCACCACCATCTGCACGCCGGCATAAAGCGAGGTCGTGATTTTCGACTGTCCGCGCAGGCCCGGGTTCTCCAGCACCAGCACGCGCCGCTCGGCCTCCTTGGCGGTGATCAGCTTGCCGGCTTCCGTCATGTAGTCGCGGATGACGTCGAACTTCCAGAGGTGGGGCCGGCACGCGCTCTTCGGCTCCGGCGTGATCAAATCGCTCATCACCGTCCACAGCGCGGTGAGGTTCTCGCCGTCGATCTTCTTGTAAAACGCCTCGCGTTCGGGCGTCTTGGTCACGGCTTCCATGGTGCGCTCCCGTTTGTTTTGTTGATTGACAGTATACTGACGATCTAGGTAGCGTCAACGCACAGGGAAACGTCATTCCGGGGCGGCCCGAAGAGCCGAACCCGGAATCTCGAGATTCCGGGTTCGATGCTGACGCATCGCCCCGGAATGACAGAAATAACAGGGAGGGTCTCGATGAAGCTGCACGGCTATTTCCGCTCCAGCGCCGCCTATCGCGTGCGGATCGCGCTGAACCTCAAAGGCCTCGGCGCCGAGCACCTGCCGCATCACTTGCGCAAGGGCGAGCAATGCGCGCCAGCCTATCTCGCCATCAACCCGCAAGGCCTGGTGCCGACACTGGAGAACGATGCGGGCGCAGTGCTGACCCAATCGGTCGCCATCATCGAATGGCTCGACGAGACCCATCCCAATCCACCGCTGCTGCCGAAGGATCCGCTGCACCGCGCCAAGGTGCGGGCGTTCGCGCTGGCGATCGCCTGCGACACCCATCCGGTGCAGAATCTGAAGGTGCTGGCACGGCTGCGCGAGCTCGGTCTTGCCGAAGAGAAGGTCCAGGACTGGGCCGCGTGGGTCAACCGCGAGGGCCTGTCGGCCTGCGAGACGCTGATCAAGGACGAGAAGGGGCCGTTCTGCTTCGGCGATGCCCCGACGCTCGCCGATCTCTGCCTGGTGCCGCAGCTTGCCAATGCGCGCCGCTTCGGCGTCGATGTTTCGGCCTATCCGCGCCTGCTGAAGGCGGAAGCCGCCGCCAAGGCGCAGCGGGCTTTCGCCAATGCCGCACCGGAGAAGCAGCCCGATGCCGAGTAAGCCTGCCGCTCCGATCACGATCGACGCGGTCTATGCCGCGCCGGGCTATCTGTTCCGGCGCATGCAGCAGATCGCGGTCTCGATCTTCATGGAAGAGTGTAGGGCGTTCGACCTCACGCCGGTGCAATATGCCGCGCTGATCGCGATCCACACCCATCCCGGCATCGACGCGACGCGGCTGTCGGCGGTGATCGCGTTCGACCGCTCCACGCTCGGCAGCGTGATCGAGCGTCTGCAGGCCAAGGAGTTTGTCGAGCGCAAGCCGGCGCCGGAGGACAAGCGGATCAAGCTGCTCTATCTGACCAAGGCCGGCGTTGCGATCCTGCGCGAGATCATCCCCGCCGTCGAGCGCGCCCAGGCCCGCATGCTGGAGCCGCTCAAGCCAGCCGACCGCAAGGCGCTGATGGCGCTGCTCACGCAGCTCGTCGATCTCAACAACGAGGCCTCGCGCGTGCCGCTCCGGGCCGAGGATGCGCTGGAGCATCTGGGGAAGGCGGGGTGAGGGGAATGAGGCGATGGTCGCGCCGCACACTCAGATCTCGTAGGGTGGGCAAAGGCGCTCTTGCGCCGTGCCCACGATCTCTCTCTTAATGGGCAACGGTGGGCACGCTTCGCTTTGCCCACCCTACGATTGCGGTGCGTGGATCTGCGTCCTGGCCTCACATCCGCAACAATGCCTGCCGGTCAATCTTCCCCGTTCCCGTCTTTGGCAGCTCGTCGATGAAGATCACCTCGCGCGGATATTTGTAGGGCAGCAGCTTGCCCTTCACATAGTCCTGCAGCTTCCGTGTCGCCTCGCCCTGGTCCACCGCGCGATTGTTCATCACCACCACCGCCTTCAGCGTCATGCGCCGGTCCGGCAGCTCGGCGGCGAAAACGGCGCATTCGCGGATATCAGGATGGTCGGCGAGGCAGAGCTCGACCTCGAGCGGATAGACCCACTGGCCGGAGATCTTGATCAGATCATCGGCGCGGCCGCGGAAGAAATGGAAGCCGTCGCTATCGCGGACGAAACGGTCGCCGGTGTAGATCCAGCCGCCCTCGCGGATGGTCTCGGCGGATTTGTCCGGCCGGTTCCAGTACAGCGGCGTGTTGGAATCGCCGCGCACCCACAGAATCCCTTCCTCGTCGTCGCCGACGTCGCGCCCGTCCTTGTCGCGCAGCGCGACCTCGTAGCCGGGTACGCGCAGGCCCGCGGCGCCGAGCTTCTTCTGCTCGGGGCGGTTGGAGAGATAGATGTGAAGCACCTCGGTCGAGCCGAGGCCTTCGACGATCTCGAGGCCCGTGAGCGTCTTCCAGCCGTTGAAGACCTCGGCCGAGAGCACTTCGGCCGCCGAGAGCGACATGCGCAGCGACGAGAAATTCGTTTTGTCCGCGCCCGCGGCCTTGGTCAGCGACGTGTACAGCGTCGGCAGGCCGAAGAAGACCGTCGGCCTGTACTGCTCGATCGCCGCGAAGATCGCAGCCGGCTTCGGCTGGCCCGGCAGCAGCAGCGTTGCGGCGCCGGCCGAGAACGGGAAGGTGACGGAGTTGCCGAACCCATAGGCGAAGAAGATCTTTGGCACCGAGAAGCAGATGTCGTCAGGCGTCAGCTTCAACACGTTCTGCGCAAAGGCGACATCGCTATAGGCCATGTCGTGCTGGAGATGCACGATGCCCTTGGGCCGGCCGGTCGAGCCGGACGAGTACATCCAGAACGCCATCTCGTTGCGATCGGTGTCGGCTTCGGCAAGCTCGGTCGGGAATTGCGCGAGCCAGCTTGCCGCCGCGAGCGCCGCGGGCGCAGCATGCTCGCCGACCTCGCCATTGACGACGATCAGTGTATGCAGCTTCGTGTCCTTGCAGGCCCCCACATTGAAGCGCGCGCAGAACTCGGCGTCCGCCACCGCAACGGCCGCGCCGGAATCGGCGAGATAGAATTGCAGCAGATCCGGCGGCGTCAGCGTGTTGATCAAGAGCGGCACGAAGCCGGCCCGCACCGCGCCGAAGAAGGCGGCAGGATAAGCCGGCGTGTCGTCGAGGAACAGCAGCACGCGGTCGCCGCGCTTCAAGCCAAGCGAGACAAAGCCGTTGCCCCAGCGGCAAGCTTCCGCGCACAGCTCGGCATAGGTCCGCTTGCCCGCCGGCCCGATCAGCGCGACCTTGTCGCCATGGCCTTTGCCGAGATTGTCGAACAGCACGCGGCTGGCGTTGTAAATGTCCGGAACGGCAAAGCCGATCTCGCGTGCCCCGACGCTGTCGGTCGGCACCTGGTCACGAATCTCATTGCTCATGCGGTTGCCTCGCCGCTGGCGTCTCCGCCGTTCCTGGTGGCCTCGTAGCGCGCCATGAAGGCGGGCGACATGTGGCGCAGGCGTGCATCGTCGATGCGGCCGGAGCGGGTGATGTAGCTGTAGGCGAAGTCCATCAGCTCGAGCTGCATGTGCTGGGCGAAGTGCTCGTACCAGAAGGCCGAGGTGCGTGCGGCATTGACGAGCTTCTGCACGATCGGCTTGCGCGCGGCCTGGTAGCGATGCAGCGCGGTCGACATATGCGCGTCCGATTCCAGCGCCTTGACGAGCGCGATGGCATCCTCGATGGCAAGCCGCGTGCCCGAGCCGATCGAGAAATGCGCCGAATGCAGCGCGTCGCCGATCAGCACCATGTTCTTGAACGACCAGTGCTCGTTCCAGACCCACGGGAAGTTGCGCCACACCGATTTGTTGGAGACGAGACAATGGCCGCCGAGCGTGTCGGCAAACACCTCCTCGCAGACGCCCTTGGACTGCTCGACGTCCTTGTAGGCGAAGCCGTAAGCCTGCCAGGTCGCGTGGTCGCACTCGACCAGGAAGGTGCTCATGCTTGGCGAGTAGCGATAATGATGGGCGTTGAAGGCGCCACGGTCGGTCTTCACGAAGGTCTGCGACAGCGTGTCGAACCGCTTCGAGGTGCCGTACCAGACGAACTTGTTGGAGGAGTAGGACAGCGAGGTGCCGAAATCGCCCTCATAGGCGCGGCGCACCAGCGAGTTCAGCCCATCGGCGGCGACGATCAGATCGTGGCCGTTGAGCTGGTCTATGGCATGGATTTGCGTGTCGAACCGCGGCGTAACGCCGGCATCGAGCGCGCGCTGCTGCAGGAACCTCAACAGCTCGAGCCGCCCGATCGAGGAGAAGCCGACGCCGTCGATGGCGACGCTGTCGCCATGCAGGCTCAGCGTGATGTTCTCCCAGCTCTCCATATGCGGGGCGATCGCGTCGACCGTCTCGGGGTCGTCGGCGCGCAGGAACTCCAGGGCCTGGTCGGAGAACACGACGCCAAAGCCCCAGGTCGCGTCGGCCGGGTTCTGTTCGAACAGGTCGACCTGATCCTCGGGGTGACGCTTCTTCCAGAGATAGGCGAAGTAGAGCCCGCCGGGCCCCCCGCCAATCACGGCGATCCGCAACGTCTTCCTCCCTAATTGACAGTATACTTACTATCTTGGGGGTAGACTAGTGTGCTCCGGCCTCCCACGCCAGCGGAATTATCGGCAAGGCGTGGCGCGCCGAAGCCCGTTTCCGGACACGCGTTTGCGCCTGTCCGAAACCGCTAGATAGGAATCATAGCCAAACCGGGCCGGATTGACCACCCGGGGGTCAGACGCAGCGCTTCACGTAGACCCCGTCCACCAGCACCCGGGTATAACGAACCACCGGAACCGGCTTGCGGACCACGACGGCGGCGTTGGGGCCGGCGCAGCCGGCGCGATAGACGCCGCGGGCGCATACCACTGCGTTGGCATCCTTGGCCTCGAAGGTCATGGTCGCCCCGAAAGCGAGGAGCGCGGAAGCCATGAGCAGCAACGAACGCATGGTGTTCTCCCGGTCTTGTCGTGATCCGAAATCGGATGTCGGCAAAAGATTTGTCGCGGCAGGCGCGCGAAAATTCATTCGCGCGCTGCCAAATCTCGACACGCGCAATGGCGCGTGAGCTGTGCGTTGTTTATCGCGCCGCGAACGGTGCCAGCACGTCCTTGCACGCCGGCGACAGCGACGCCGCATTGTTAGAGACGCACTGGATGATGCGGCCGCCGCCGGGCGCGACGCCGGCGCAGAGCGAGCGGATGTCGGCGCCGCAGGCGGAGCGGACGATGAACAGCTCTTCGCGCGGCCGCAGCGGGCGCAGCACGATCACGGCCGGCGCCGCGGCGGGCGCTGCTGCAGCCGCGCCGCCGCCACCACCAACCGCGGCGGTCACGGCCTTCTCACAGGCCGGCGAAACCTTCGCCTTGTTCTTCTCCAGGCATTCGAGCGCGGGGGCGCCGCCGGGCGGCACGCTGGCGCACACCTTGGGATAATCCGCCCGGCACGCGCTCTTGACCGCGGCGACCTGTGCGCTGCTCGGTTGCTTTACGGCGGCGGCTTTCGGGGCGGCTGCCGCTGCCGGCTTGGCCGCAGGCTCGGCGGCGGGCGCAGCTTCCGTCTTTGCAGGCTCGGACTTCGCCGGTTCAGACTTTGCGGGCGCGGCTTCCGTCTTCGGAGCTGCAGCGGGCTCGACCGCGCGGACTGCCGTTTGGCAACCCGCCGACAGGCTGGACATGTTCTTTGCCAGACATTGATAGGCTTCCACGCCGCCCGGCGTCACGCTCGCACAGTGCGCCATGAAATCCGAGCGGCATGCAGAGCGGATCGCGCTCTTCTGGGCCTCGGTCGGGGCTTGCGCGAATGCGGCTGTTGCAGTTGCGAACAGCGCCGCCGCGAACAGCGCGGTGCGCGTTGAAGCATGTTTCAACGTGTTGAACATTGGGGTGAATTCCTGCCCTGTCGGTAACGCCGACGCTTTATTAAAAGTGATGCAAACAATCTTCGCGGATGATGCGTCGCGAGCGGCATCATTGGCCGCTTCGACCTCTACCGCAAGTAGATATTAGCGTCGCAATTGCGACGTAACTAGAGCATGATCCGGAAAAGTGTGCAGCGGTTTTCCGAAAAGAGCATGCTCAAACAATACGTCGTCAGAGCTTCACCATGCGCTTGCCGCGGTTCTCGCCGGCGAGCAATCCGATCAGCGCCTTCGGCGTGTTCTCGAGGCCGTCGATAATGTCCTCCTGCACCTTCAGCTTGCCGGATTTCACCCAGCCCTGGAGATCGGCGAGCGCGCGCCGGCTGTCCTTCATGTAGTCCATCACGATGAAGCCCTGCATCACGAGCCGTTTCACCACGATCAGGCCGGGCACGCCGCGCGGGCCGTGCGCCGCCGGTGTGCCGTCATATTGCGAGATCGCGCCGCAGCAGGCGATGCGGCCGTAATTGTTCATCTGCGGCAGGCATGCTTCCAGAATGTCTCCGCCGACATTGTCGAAATAGACGTCGACCCCCTTCGGCGCCGCCGCGCGCAAGGTCTTGAACACCGCGCCGTCCTTGTAGTCGACGGCGGCATCGAAGCCGAGCTCGGAGGTCAGCCAGTTGCACTTGTCGGCACCGCCGGCGATGCCGACCACGCGGCACCCTTTGATCTTGGCGATCTGCCCGACGATCGAGCCGACCGAGCCCGCGGCCGCGGAGACCACGACCGTCTCACCCTCCTTGGGCTTTCCGACCTCCAGCAAGCCGAAATAGGCGGTGAGCCCGGCGATGCCGAACACGCTGAGCAGATGCGTCATAGGTTCCAGCTTCGGCATCTTGGTCAGATGCTTCGCCGGCACCGCGGCATATTCCTGCCAGCCGGTGTCGCCGAACACGATGTCGCCGGCAGCCAGCTCCGGCGCCTTGGAGCTGACGACCTCGGCGATGCCGCCTCCGGCCATCACGCTGTTGGCCTCCACGGCGGAGCGATAGGTGGCGCCGTGCATCCAGGCGCGGTTGGCGGCGTCGAGCGAGATGTAACGCACGCGCAGCAAAGCCTCGCCGTCCGTCGGCTCCGGCATCGCACCATCGATCATGCCAAAATGTTCGGGGCCGAGCTTGCCGCTGGGCTTTTCCACCAGAAGGATCTGGCGATTGATGGTGCCGCTCATGGCGTTTCCCTCTCCGTTGGCTTGACGATTATTGATGCAGCCGCCGCAAAGGAAACGTGCAAGCTGCATTCGTTGTGCGCTGCATGAAAGCTAGATCGCGCGCCTCTGTTTCGCAATGGGAACATCCCGCAATACGAATGCACGCGAAGCGTGTTGCGTCGCTGTCATATCTGCGACATCATGAAGCGGCCGATGTAGTGGGGGTCTTTCAATGTCGAACAGGTTTACGCAATACATCCTGGCCGCGATGGTGCTGGGCATCGTCATGGGGGCGGCGATCTTCAACTTCCTGCCCGATACGCGCGCCGACTGGGCGTCCTCCATCAACCTGATCGCCATGATGTTCCTGCGCCTGATCAAGATGATCATCGCGCCGCTGGTGTTCGCGACCCTGGTCGGCGGCATCGCGCATATGGGCAGCGGCTCGCGGCTCGGACGCATCTTCGCCAAGACCATGGGCTGGTTCATCAGCGCCTCCTTCGTCTCGCTGCTGCTCGGCCTCGTCATGGTCAATCTGCTTCAGCCCGGCGCGAACTTCCCGGGCACACTGCCGGCGGCGGGGCAATCGACCGGACTGCCGGTCTCGGCGTTCTCGATCGAGAAATTCCTCACCCATCTGATCCCGACCTCGATCGCGGACGCGATGGCGCAGAACGAGATCCTCCAGATCGTGATCTTCGCCGTGTTCTTCTCGGTGGCGATGGGCTCGATGCCCGAGCGCTCCAAGCCGATCCTGGCGATGATCGACGACGTCGCCCACATCATGCTCAAGGTGACGAGCTACGTGATGCTGTTCGCGCCGCTCGCCGTGTGGGCCGCCATCACCGCCACCGTCGCCAAGAACGGTCTCGGCGTGCTGTGGAAGCTCGTCGTGTTCATGGGCGGTTTCTATCTCGCGCTTGCGATCCTGTGGGCCATCCTGGTGATTGTTGGCTTCGTCGTGATCGGGCCGCGCTACAGCCATCTCCTGAAGCTGATCCGCGAGCCGCTGATGATCGCGTTCTCCACTGCGAGCTCGGAAGCGGCTTATCCGAAGACGCTGGAGGGCCTCACCAAGTTCGGTGCCTCGTCGCGGATCTCGAGCTTCGTGCTGCCGCTCGGTTATTCCTTCAATCTCGACGGCACGATGATGTACTGCACCTTCGCCAGCATCTTCATCGCGCAGACCTATCACATCGAGATGTCGCTCGCGACGCAGCTCGCGATGCTCGCGACCTTGATGATCACCTCCAAGGGCGTTGCCGGCGTGCCGCGCGCCTCCCTCGTGGTGATCGCCTCGACGCTGTCGCAGTTCGGCATCCCCGAGGCGGGCCTGTTGATGATCATGGGCATCGACACCTTCCTCGACATGGGCCGCAGCGCCACCAACGTGATCGGCAACTCGCTGGCGACGGCCGTTGTCGCGAAGTGGGAAGGCGAGCTCGGGCCCGAGCATGAGCTCGGACCCGGCGAGGCGTCGACGCCCGACATGGTGGCCGGCGAATTGCCCGCGATGGCCGGCCATTGACGGAGGTGCATCATGCGCCGCTCATTGGCGATATCGGGTGGCCTGTTGCTGGCAGCATGCCTGCTGGCGACCGGCGCCACCGCGCAGACCGGCGGCAACGAAGGGCTTAGCCCGACGCTGTCGGCGATCAAGAACAGTCACACCGTGCGCCTCGGCTATCGCGAGAGCTCGCCGCCGTTCTCCTTCCTCGACCAGTCGGGCCGGCCGATCGGCTACAGTCTCGAATTGTGCGAGGCCATCGTCGAGGAGATCGGCATCGAGGTCGACGATCCCAATCTGAAGATCGACTACGTCAAGGTCACCTCCGACGACCGCATCGACGCGGTGCTCCAGAACAAGATCGATCTGGAATGCGGCTCGACCACGGCCAACGCCGAGCGCGGCAAGCGCGTCGCGTTCTCGCCGCTGATGTTCGTCGCCGGCACCAAGCTGATGGTGCCGAAGGCGTCCGGCGTCCGGCAGCTGGCCGACCTCAAGGGCAAGACCATCGTGGTGACCAAGGGCACCACCAACGAGCAGGCGATCCAGGCGGCCGACAAGAAGTTCTCGCTGGGGCTGAACATCCTCACCGGCGCCGATCACGAGCAGTCTTACCAGATGCTCGTCGACGGCAAGGCCGATGCGTTCGCCACCGACGACATCCTGCTGTTCGGCCTGATCGCGCGCCACAAGGCGCAGGACAAGTTCCGCGTCACCGGCGATTATCTGTCCTACGATCCCTACGGCATCATGTTCAAGAAAGGCGAGCCGCAGCTCTCCGCCGTGGTCGAGCGCGCCTTCCGCAAGCTCGGCTCCAACCGCGACCTCGTCCCGCTCTACAACAAATGGTTCATCGCGAGGCTGCCCACAGGCGAACGGCTGAACGTGCCGATCTCGCTGCAGCTGGAGGAAGCGTTCAAGGCCATGGACGATTCCGCCAGCGCGAATAATTGAGGGCATCCGTCATCCTGAGGTGCGAGCCCGGCGGTGCAGAGCACCGCTGGGCGAGTCTCGAAGGATGAACGGCCGGGATGCAGCTACAGCAGGGCCGTCGCCCTTCGAGGCATCCGCTTCGCTCCGGCACCTCAGGGTGACGGTGATAGATTGCTGCTCGCGGGAGCATCGCCAAACACCCGATCCAGCGCCGCGTCATACGTCGCCTGCACCAGCTCCGGATGGAGCTTGCCCAGCGCCTCCATCATCACGCCGGAATTGATCTCCAGCACCCGCCACGCGCCGTCGTCGCGCACCACGTCGATCGACGCGAAGGTGATGCCGATGGCGCTCGCGGCATCGATCGCGAGCTTCACGCAAGCTGCGCGGACCTCGCCGTCCTCCAGCAGCACCGGCTTTGCACCGGCATCGAGATTGTGCCGCCAATCCGCGCCGCGCTGCTTGCTGTAGACGATGCGGGGCACATCGCCGAGCAGGATCACACGGACCTCGTCCTCGATCGCGACATAGGGCGAGATCACGAGCCCTGTGCTCATCGAAAAGACCTCGCCGGCCGCGTGGTCGAGTTCCGTCTCGCTCGTCACCTTGAACACCGAGCGCCCCGACGTCCCCTCGTTCGGCTTGACCACCACGCCTTGCTGATGGTCGCGAAGCAGCCCAAGCATTTCCTCTCGCCAGGTGGCGCCAACGATCGTCTTGCCCAGCTTCGGATTGAGGAAGAGGTGATGCGGAATAGAGGGCACGCCCGCAAGCGTCAGCGCCTCGGCCGTCGCGGACTTGTCGTTGGCGAGACGATGGGCGATGGCGCTGTTGAGACCGATATCGTAGCCGAACGCGAAGCGGCGCATCTCGCCCCGGCGCATCGCGATCAGCCAGCCGCCGGAGCGGACATCGACCGCAATGCCATGGTCCGCGCAATAGCGCCTGATCGCCTGGACGAAGATCCGCTCGCCACTCGCCATCTGTCTCGATCGTTCCTGTCGCCAAAAGCCGCAAAAATGCGGGTATCGGCGCCATTCCGGGGTGAAAATCAGAGCTATTCTTAATGAAATTCTCGCGAGCGCGATGGAAATTAAGTGCTGCCATCGAGCGCCGGAGGGAAAAGAAATTGCCCTTAAACGAGGCTCGGCAGCAAAACCGTTAATAATGCGACCAGTTCTGCGGCAAATGCCTGATAGCCCAGCATCAATTGTATCCGGAACGAGGTTGATTATTGGCCTCAATGGCGTAGATCACACACGCGAAATCCTCCGCCATGGCAATGGTGTCCGCCCCGCTTTCAGGGGCCGGGCAACGCTTTTGCCCTAAAAACCGCAATTATTCGGAATATCGAAAATCATGAGCGCGTTTTACCGAGAGAAGGTTCTTTCCGTCCAGCACTGGACCGACACGCTGTTCAGCTTCCGCGCCACGCGCGACACCGGCTTCCGGTTCCAGAACGGCCAGTTCGCCATGATCGGCCTCGAGGTCGACGGCCGGCCGCTGCTGCGCGCCTACAGCATGGCGAGCGCCAACCACGAGGAAGAGCTCGAGTTCTTCTCGATCAAGGTGCAGGACGGCCCGCTGACCTCGCGCCTGCAGAAGATCAAGGAAGGCGACACCATCCTGGTCGGCCGCAAGGCGACCGGCACGCTGATCACCGACAACCTCATCCCCGGCAAGCGGCTGCTGCTGCTCTCGACCGGCACCGGCCTTGCGCCGTTCGCCAGCCTGATCAAGGACCCCGAGGTCTACGACCAGTACGAGAGCATCGTGCTGGTGCATGGCTGCCGCCAGGTCTCCGAGCTCGCCTATGGCGAGAAGCTCGTCGCCTCCCTGCGCGAGGACGAGCTGTTCGGCGAGCTGCTCGCCGACAAGCTGATCTACTATCCAACCGTGACCCGCGAGCCGTTCCGCAACCGCGGCCGCATCACCGACCTGATCAACTCCGAGCAGATCTTCAACGACATCGGGCAAGGTCCCCTCGACATCGCGACCGACCGCATCATGATGTGCGGCAGCCCGGCGATGCTGGAAGAGCTGAAGGTCATGTTCGAAGGCCGCGACTTCATCGAGGGCTCGGGCAACAAGCCCGGCCATTTCGTGATCGAGAAGGCGTTCGTCGAGCGCTAAGCGCGGTTGAATGGGTGGCGCGGTTTCGCGTCACACCACCCCGTCGTCCCCGACAAGCGCAGCGAAGCTGAGCGCCGATCCGGGACCCATGACCACAGGGAGTGGTTATGCGAGGACTCGGAGGGACGGCCTTCTCTCAGCCACGACATCCTGTGGTTATGGATCCCGGGTCTGCGCTTACGCTTGCCCGGGACGACACCTGAGTTTGTGGACACTCCCGCGGACTCCACTTTCGATTACGCCGCTTGTTCCCGTCTCGCCGTCCAAACCCCATCCCCCTCTGCTGCACTGCAAAACCCGCCCACCGGGCTGATTGATTTTCCTCGGACGAATTCGCTAGCCTGAAACAACGGCCGCGTCATATCCGTATGACAGGCGCGGGCGTATCGTACCGCCCTCATGCTGACGAGAGGATGGGACCGTGGCCGACGACAACAACAAGCAAGAATCGCCCAAACGTCTGGCACTGGCGGAAGAGGGGGTACTGGAAACCCTGCTGCTGCCGTTCTCGCCGCGCTTCATCGTGCTGACGATCTGCGCGGTGGTCACTGCGCTCTTGATCGGCGTCGGCATTGCGGACCGCAAGATCTTCGACATCCTGCTGATCCCGATCGCGATCTTCGGCGCCCTGACGCTGCTCGGCGTCCGCGATCTCATGCAGAAGGGCCATGCGGTCCTGCGCAATTACCCGATCTCGGCGCATATGCGCTTTCTGCTCGAAGAGATCCGCCCCGAGATGCGGCAGTATTTCTTCGAGAGCGAGAAGGACGGCATGCCGTTCTCGCGCGACACCCGTTCGTTAGTCTATCAGCGCGCCAAGATGCAGCTCGACAAGCGGCCGTTCGGCACCCAGGAGGACGTCTATCGCGAGGGCTATGAGTGGATGCATCACTCGGTCTCGCCGAAGACGCACGCCGAGGAGAAATTCCGCATCACCATCGGCGGTCCCGATTGCGCCAAGCCCTATTCGGCCTCGGTGTTCAACATCTCCGCGATGAGCTTTGGTGCACTCAGCCCGAATGCCGTGCGCGCGCTGAATGCCGGCGCCAGGAAGGGCAACTTCGCGCATGACACCGGCGAGGGCGGCTTCAGCCCCTATCACAAGGAGATGGGCGGCGACATCATCTGGGAAATCGGTTCGGGCTATTTCGGCTGCCGTCATCTCGACGGCACGTTCGATCCCGAGGCATTCACCCGCGTCGCGAGCCAGGACCAGATCAAGATGGTCGAGCTCAAGATCAGCCAGGGCGCCAAGCCCGGCCATGGCGGCGTGCTGCCGGCGGCCAAGGTGTCGGAAGAGATTTCCAAGATCCGCGGCGTCGCCATGGGCGAAGACTGCATCTCGCCGGCCTCGCACCGCGCCTTCTCGACGCCAACAGGCATGATGCAGTTCATCGCTGAGATGCGCCGCCTCTCCGGCGGCAAGCCGGCCGGCTTCAAGCTGTGCATCGGCCATTCCTGGGAATTCCTGGCGATCTGCAAGGCGATGCTTCAGACCGGCATCTATCCTGACTTCATCGTCGTCGACGGCAATGAAGGCGGCACCGGCGCCGCGCCGCTGGAGTTCATGGACCATCTGGGCATGCCGATGCGCGAAGGCGTCAATTTCGTCCACAACGCGCTGGTCGGCATCAATGCGCGCGACCGCATCAAGATCGGTGCCTCCGGCAAGATCGCCACCGCCTTCGACATGGCCCGCGCGATGGCGATCGGCGCCGACTGGTGCAATTCGGCGCGCGGCTTCATGTTCTCGCTCGGCTGCATCCAGTCGCTGAGCTGCCACACCGACCGCTGCCCGACCGGCGTCGCGACGCAGGACCCGACCCGGGCGCGCGCGCTCTACGTGCCGCTCAAGATCGACCGCGTGCACAATTATCACCACGCCACGCTGCATTCGCTGACCGAGCTGATTGCCGCCGCCGGCCTGACCCATCCGCAGGAGCTGCGCCCGATCCACTTCACCCAGCGCACCTCGACGACCGACGTGAGATCCTTCGCGCAGCTTTATCCGGCGTTGCGTCCGGGCGAGCTGCTCGAAGGCACGCAAGACCCGCGCTTCCGTGACGCCTGGCGGATGGCGCAGGCGGAGACATTCCAGCCGGCGCTGTGACTGTCAGGTCCGCCGATTGATATCGCCGCGCGTCGCGGCGGCGCGAATTCGTCTGTGAGAAGGGGCGAGCTTTAACGTCTGTGTCAGCTTTGGGTGTAAATTAGACCCATGGATGAGCGGCGCGACAAAGCCAGGCATCGTGTGCTGAAGGCCGGAACGATCGAGTTCGGCGGCGGCGGGATCGACTGCACCATTCGCAATTTCTCGGGCACCGGCGCCGCGCTCGACGTCACCAGCCCGGTCGGCATCCCCGAACACTTCACCCTGTTCGTCACCGCCGACGGAACGCATCATTCCTGCACCGTGGTTTGGCGCAAGGAAAAGCGGATCGGGGTGAAGTTCGGGTGAGGCTCGGCGCGTGTAACGTGAGTTAGCGCCATCAACTCCGCTGTCGTCCCCGCGAAAGCGGGGACCCATAACCACAGGGAGACGTCGCGGCGCAAGCTGGTAACTCCGAGTCTTCGCCAAACTCCTCCCTGGGGTTATGGGTCCCGGATCGCGCTTCGCTTCGCTACGCTTGTCCTGGACGACACTTGAGATTGGCGCTAACCCGTCTCCACCTCACTCAACCGGCTCGCCAATATCTTGTCGATGCGCCGACCGTCGAGGTCGACCACCTCGATGTGCCAGCCGCCGAAGTCGAAGGCGTCACCGACATTGGGCAGCACGCTGAACTGTTGCAGCACGAGGCCCGCGACGGTGTTGTAGCGGTGCGGCGGCAGTTCGATGCCGAGCAGCTCGCCGAATTCGTCGACCGGCATCCAGCCGGAGATCAAGAGCGAGTCGTCCTCGCGCCTGACATAGGCCGGTTCCGGCGGTCCCTCCTCCGAATGGAAGGCGCCGACGATCGATTCCAGGATATCGGCGGCAGTCACTATGCCTTCGAACGCGCCGTACTCGTCGTAGACGAGGCCGACGTGAACCGGCGCGGCTTTCAGGATGGCCAGCACGTCGCGCGCGTCCGCCGAGGCCGGAATGCCGGGCGCCTCGCGCACCAGCGCGCGCAAATCCGGCGTGCGCTCGTTCATATAGGCGATCAGCAGATCCTTGGCCTGGAGCACGCCGATCGGCTTGTCGCGGTCGCCGTCCGAGACGGGAAAGCGCGAATGCGGGCTCTTCACGATGATCTCGCGAATCGCTTCGGGCGGATCGTTGAGGTCGATCTCGTCGACCTCGGTGCGCGGGGTCATGACGGCGCCGACCGGGCGGTCGCCGAGCCGCATCACGCCGGCGATCATCTCCTTCTCGCCCGGCTCGAGCACGCCGGCGCTCTCGGCCTCGCTGACGAGGTGGTGGATCTCATCCTCCGAGACCTTCTCCTCGGCCTTGCCGCCGCGGCCAAGCAGCGTGAGGATCAGCTTGCCGGAGAGGTCGAGCAGGAACACCAGCGGCAGCGATATCTTCGCCAGCACGTGCATCGCCGGCGCGACCTTGACCGCGATGCTCTCGGGGTCGCGCAGCGCCACCTGCTTCGGCACCAGCTCGCCGACGATCAGCGTGGCGTAGGTGATCAGCGTGACGACGATGCCGACGCCGACGATGTCGGCGATCCCGGCGGACATGCCAAGCTCGACCAGCCATTGCGTCAGCCGCTGTCCGAGCGTCGCGCCGGAGAACGCTCCCGAGAGCACGCCGACCAGCGTGATGCCGATCTGCACCGTCGAGAGGAACTTGCCGGGATCGGCCGCCAGCGTCAGCGCCCGCTCGGCGCCGCGCACGCCCTTCGCCGCGAGCAGCGACAGCCGGGCCGGGCGGGACGACACCACGGCCAGCTCTGACATGGACAAGAGGCCGTTGATGACGATCAGGACGACGACGATGACGAGTTCGACGGAGAGCATTGACGTTCCGGTTGTAAGCAAGTGTAGCCGGCCGGCGGCACAAGCATTGATATAGGTATTTCGCGAGGAATTGCCGGCAATTCTGTCGCATCCATCCTGCGGGAACCTTTGGGAGGTCAGCGCCCGCGATATCCGCGGAATTACGGGCCTGCCGTTGTTTAACGGGCTCTTAGCCGCCGGCAGCTAGGTTTTCGACATTTGCAGCAATGTATTCGGGGACCCAAGGATGCGGATCGGGAAGCTTTTCGCACTGTCGATGCTGACGGTGACGGTTTTTGCAGTCATTCTCGGCGCCGAGGTGCTCGTACCCCAGACCCGCATCTTCACGAACCGCTCCGATGCGATCAAGACGGTCGAGGCCTTTGGTGCGACCCTGATGGTCAGCCAGCAGGTCGCCGGGCTTCGCGCCCCCTACATCTCTCCGATCTTCCAGGAAGGCACCGCGACGCAGGCCCAGGTCGACGCCGCCGCGAAGGCTGCCAAAGCCGCCGAGGCTTCGTTCGAAGGCGCAAGGCGGGCCATCATGATGCTGGATGACGGTGCATCCATGGCCGATGGTCTCGACCGCACCCTGCGCCGGCTGAAGGAGATCACCGCGTCCGCAGATCGCGCGATGAGCGTTCCTCTGGCTTCGCGCGACGGCGCCGTGATCAAGGGCTTCCTGCCCGGCGTCGCCGAGGTCATCGCCAATATCGAACCGATCATGAACCGGCTTGAGGGGAAGGTCGTCAATGCCGACTCCTCGCTGGCGGCGCTCTTGAGCCTGGCGCGAACGGCGCAGGACCTGCGCGTTTCCGCCGGCAGCCGGGCCGCCACCCTGTCGCCGGCGCTGAGCGCGCGACGGCCGCTCACGACGGCCGAGTTCTCGCTGATGGACCGCATGCAGGGGCGTGTGGAGACCGATCGCGAACACATCGAGGCCGGTGTCGACCAGCTCGGAAATCCGCCCCGGATCGCCGCCGCATTGAAGGCGGCGACGGAGTCCTATTTCGGCAAGGCCGCGCTCGCGGTCGAGAAGGAGATGCCTGCGGCGCGAGCCGACGGCAAGTACGGGATCAACGCCGACGAGCTCGCCAGCGTCATCGTGCCGGCCATCCAGATGTTCTACGGCGTGCGTGATGCAGCGCTGGCGGAAGCGGCCGAGCGCGCCGCGGCCGCGCGCGACGGCGCGCTGGCGATGCTCGCGCTCGCTGGCGTTGCGGTGCTGGCGCTGCTCGGGACGCTCGGCGGCGTGACCATGATGCTGCGCAGACGCGTGGTGACGCCGCTCGGCCGGCTCGCGGACGTGATCGGAGCGCTCGCGGCCGGACGGCATGAAGTCGAGATCCCCGCGACCGGCCGCAACGACGAGATCGGCCAGGTGGCCGGCTCGCTCCAGCACTTCAAGGATTCGCTGCTCGCCAAGAAGGCCGCCGACGAGGCTGCCGCGATCGAGGCCGAGGCCAAGCTCAAGCGCAGCCAGCGCATGGACCAGGTCGCGCGCGAGTTCGAGGCGATGATCGGCGACGTCATCAACACCGTTTCGTCGGCATCGTCCGAGCTGGAGGTCTCGGCGGGAACGCTGACCAGCTCGGCCGATCAATCGGAAAAGGTCACGGCGACCGTTGCTGCCGCCTCCGAGCAGGCCTCCACCAACGTTCAGACGGTGGCCGCGGCGGCCGAAGAAATGGCCTCGTCGGTGGATGAGATCAGCCGGCAGGTCCAGGACTCCGCACGCATCGCCGGCGAGGCGGTGCAGCAGGCGGAGCGCACCAACGGCCATGTCGGCGAGCTCGCCAGGGCCGCGGGCCGGATCGGCGACGTCGTCGAGCTCATCAGCCAGATCGCGGGCCAGACCAATCTTCTGGCGCTGAACGCCACCATCGAGGCGGCGCGCGCGGGCGAAGCCGGGCGCGGCTTCGCCGTCGTCGCCTCCGAGGTCAAGGCGCTGGCCGAGCAGACCGCCAAGGCCACCGGCGAGATCAGCCAGCAGATCACGGAAATCCAGACGGCGACGGAGGATTCAGTCGGCGCCATCAAGGCGATCGGCGACACCATCAACCGCATGTCCGAGATCGCCTCCGCGATCGCCTCGGCAGTCGAGGAGCAGGGTGCGGCGACGCGGGAGATTTCCCGCAACGTGCAGCAGGCGGCGCGCGGCACCCAGCAGGTCTCCGCCAGCATCGTCGACGTTCAGCGCGGCGCGAGCCAGACCGGATCGGCATCCTCCAACGTGCTCACGGCGGCCAGATCGCTGTCCGGCGAGAGCACGCGTCTCAAGGCTGAGGTCGGAAAGTTTTTGGAGGCGATCCGGGCCGCCTAAAGCATGATCCGGAAAAGTGCGAAGCGGTTTTCCGGAGATCATGCGTAAACAACAACCTAAAGCGCGATGATTCATCCAAATCTCATCGCGCTTTAGAGGTCCGTTGTAGAAAGATGCGGTTTCGCCTAGGCTGACATCGCCGGGGATGTCGCAGCCTCCCCGTGAAGTGGTGATCCCACGCAAGCGCTGCTCGCTGTTTTATGGAGCGAGCAATGGATGGGATCGCAATCGAGCTTCCGCTTTTTCTGTTGGCCACCTTCGCCGGCGCGTTCGTTGCCGGCCTCTCCGGCTTCGCCTTCGGTCTCGTCGCGGCATCGCTGTGGCTGTACGTGCTGACGCCGCTTCAGAGCGCCAGCCTGATCGTCGGCTTTGGCCTTCTTGTGCAAGGCTATTCGGTCTGGAAGCTGCGCAGCGCGCTTGATTGGCGACGGTTGTGGCCGTTCATCGTCGGTGCGGTCATCGGTGTGCCGGCCGGGGTGTCGCTTCTGACCTGGGCTGATCCGAAGAGTGTCCGTATCGCGGTTGGGGCGATTCTGATCGCCTATACTCTGTACGCATTCTTCCGCCCGCAGCTCAAGCTCGCCGTCGTCGTACCCCCGGCTGCCGACATGACGGTCGGCTTCGTCAGCGGCCTGCTCGGCGGGCTGACCGGCCTTGCCGGCATCATCATTACGATCTGGTGCAATCTGCGCGGTCTGCCCAAGGACGTCCAGCGCGCCACGTTCCAGCCCGTCGCAGTGGTGGTGTTCGCCATGGCGGCGCTCTGGCTCGGTGCCAAGGGATCGCTCACGCTCGACACGGCGAAGCTGTTTGCACTCGGCCTGCCATTCCTGTTCGCCGGCACCTGGCTCGGCCTGAAACTTTTCGGCCGCATCGACGAGACCACGTTCCGGAAGGTCGTGCTCGCGCTGCTGTTCGTCTCGGGCGTTGCGCTGCTGTTTTGAGCCCGCTCAGAACTCGCCGTGCAACCGTCCTGAAAACACCGACACCGGGCCGCGATCGGCGTTGTAGGCGGGATTGACGATGAGCTGATAGTCGGCGGTGAGGGTGAGGTTCTTGTTCAGGGCGTAGGCGTAATAGGTTTCGAGGATGCGCTCGTTGCGGTAGTTCAGCGCACCGTCGCCGACCAGCACGCCGAGGCCACCGGCGGCGAGGAAGTCGCGATAGTCCTGCGACAGTCCGTTGATGGCGCCGCCGATGCCGATCACGTCGTCGGGCCGGCCCCATTTGGTGCCCTTGATCGACAAGCCGCCGGACAGGCTGCGGTTGATGTCGGTGAACGCGAGCGTTTCGGTCTTGCCGTCGTTCCAGCTCCAGCGGCCGAACAGTCCGAGATCCTCGGTGATTGCCTGTTCGAGGTTGACGACATAACCGACCTTGAGACGGCCGCGCCGGGTCTGTGCGATGTCGAGATTGAGCGCGGGATTGTCGAGCGTTTCGCGGAAGCTGCCCATGTTGGCGCTGTCGACCCAGCCCATGGTCCTGAGCTTGCCGGGTTGGCCGAACAGCGAATAGCGCGTCTCGAGCTCGAGCACGTACTGGCCGCGCTCGCCGACCCTGGTGTCGAAATGATTTGAATTGGACTCCGCGACCATCAGGAAATAGCCGCCCCGCAGCGCCCATTGCTTCTGGTTGAGCTCGGCGGTGACGCCATAGGTGAGGCCGACCTTGTCGGCGGAATAGTCGAAGGCACCGGGCGCCCATATCGACCAGTTCATGAAGTCCTTGCGGGTGTCCTTGGCATAGGCATTGCCATCGAACACGTCGACCACCGCGAACTTGCCGGCCTGCACGGTGAGGCGGGACACGTCGACCTTCTGGCCGAGCTGCAGCTGGCCGCTCGCAAGCTCTTCCTGCTCGCCGCCGAAGCCGAAGGTCTGGCGCACGAAGAGGCGCGAGGTGTTGTAGTGCGGGTAGGGGAAGTTCGACTTCTGCGCCTCGCCGTTGGGAAAGCCGGCGGCGCCGACCGTGTCGTTCAATCCAAAACCCTGGAGCAGCTCGGGATTGTAATAGACCTCGCCGCCGTCCCACAGCCGCGCGTTCAGGAACAGGCTGTTGCTCCAGGTCGCCTTGGCCTGCCTCGACGGCGAGAGCGAGTTCGGTCCACTGTAGAGGGCCGGGAACGACGGATAGCCCTGCGGGATATACGTGCTCTGCCCGTGGATCTCCCAGCGATCCGATTCCGTGTCGATCAGCGAGCTGTTCGGATTGTAGCCCGGCATGCCCGGCCAATCGACCTTGCGGTTGAGGCCGAGCCTGACCGACTGGACGTCGAGCGAAGACGAGCTGTATTGGGCGCCCGTGGAGAAGGCGACGTGGGCGCCGTCGAAGCGGCTGTAGAGATATTCGAGCCGCGCGCTCCAATGCGGTGCGAAGCCGTACTCGACGCCGGCGCCCGCGATCCAGCCGGGCCGCGTGTTCAGGATTTTCGGCACCGCTTCGCCGGAGGCCGGCGCGTCGAAATAGCGTTCGCCCATCCACGCAAAGCCGCCGGTGGCATAGAACAGCCACGGACCGCTGGTGTAGCCGACGCGGCCGCGCAGGCTGGCGGTGTAGTCCCATTGCTGCGTGACCGTGTTGGCCGGCGTTGCCAGGAACGACACGATCGAATTCGAGGTGATGTAGTTGGGAAACGAGAAATCGCCTTCGACGCCGACCAGCCAGCCGGAGTTGAGCCGGTAATTGTAGCCGGCCTGCACGCCGCCGATCATGCCGCTGAAGTCGCCGCTGCCGTTGAGTGCGGTGCCGTCGTTCAGGGCAAAGCGCGACGAACCGCGGCTGTAGCCGGCATGCGCGCCGATATAGAAGCCGGTCCAGTCATAAACCGCTCTCAGCGCCGGCGCCTTCAGCGGCAGATCGGCAGCAAAGCTCGCGGCGGGAAAAGTCAGCACGCCCGAAGCGATCGCCGCGGCCGTCCGCAAGTACCTGTAACGGTGACCTCTCAACGTCAAGCGCACGCCCCCAAACGCGAATATGCCTCGCCGGACTATCCCTGCCGATTCGCCGCGGCCCTGTCATCAGGACTCGGGTGCTGACGCGATCGGAGGAGATGATCGCGATTCGCCGCGATTTCTTCCGAGCTTTTCGCCAAGCCCCTGAGCCTGCTCGGAACCTTATTGCGATTAATTCGCAATAGCAACTGGCGCGCGTTGCCGCAGACGATGGTTCGCACCGCTGTGTGACGTCACTGCAACAAATTCCCGGGCTCCCCAAATGCATGACCCCGCCCGGGGGGACAGCCGGGCGGGGTCGGGGGCACGACACGGGGGTGGATGAGGCGCCCGTGTCGGACGCAGGATCCACGTGTGAGATCGGCCTCAGGTACCTGGATCAGTAGCAGGTACGAACGCGGCCGACGTATTGGCCGAAGGCGTTGTACTGGGCGACCCAGCCGCAGCGGTGATAGCCGTAGTAATAGGGGTCGTTGCTGGCGGCGATGGCGGAGCCGACCACGGCGGCGGTGGCGATGCCGGCGCCGACGCCGAAGACCCAGCCGGGGGGCTTAGCTTGCGCCTGCGAGGTGGTGGACACCATGGTGCCGGTGACGGCGAGGGCCGCGAGAGCTGCGGCGGCAATCTTGGTCTTGATCGACATGTGAAACTCCATCCGGGTTGAGGCGGTCCGTTGTGGTCCGCGTGCCCAATTGGACGGAGGCTTGTCGCGTCCGGTTCGAACGCCCCAGAGGCGCGCCTGGCGCGAAGCTCTTTCCCGAGCGATTCCAGGAAGATGCGAGCTAGCCGAGGGGCCCCTTGGCGAGCCTGTTCACGTCGAAGTTATCGACCTCGCTCAGCAGCTCGCAAAAGGCGGTGGCGCCCTGGTCGAGCAGCCGCTCGCCCTTCTCCGCGACGGCCAGCGTCGCATTGCCGACGGCGCCGCTGGCGTTGAGATCCTGCGCCTGCCAGGCGAACGGCGCCGGCCGCTGCGTCGACAGCCAGTGATATTGCTGCTCCAGCGCGATGCTGCTCGCGGGAAAATCCGCGATCGCTTCCTTGCGCACCCGATCCGGATAGCGCGCCAGCATGATCGAGGTCTCGACCGCGCCGCCATGAATGCCGTGGCGCACCTCATCGGCCGGGAACAATGTGTCCGCCCCTGAGAGCCGCGACCACGACGTCGTCACCACGAAGAGCTTGTGATGCGCGCGAAGATCCTGCGCCACCAGCATCATGGCCGCGCTGTTGCCGCCATGGCTGGTGATGATGACGAGCTTCTTCACCCCGCGCCGTGCGATGTCCTCGCCGATCGCGGTCCATCGCTTCAGAGCGGTTTCGGTCGGCAAGGTCTGCGTGCCCGGATAGTCGATATGCTCGGTGGAGATCCCGACCGGTTCAACGGGAAGAAAGCTGGCCGGAACGCTTGCGGGCAGACGCTCGCGCACGCGCGCGAGATACGCGTCGGCGATCAGCACGTCGGTCTCGAGCGGCAAATGCGGGCCATGCTGCTCGGTCGCGGCCAGCGGCATCACCGCGATCCAGCGCGCTACATCCGCGAGGGCAGCGTCGGCCCAGCGGATCCCGGTCCAGTCGCGGGACGGCGTCATCAAGGTTTCTTTGCCCGAATTTGTCACGTAATTTGGGGTTATGAGGGGACGCGGGCCAGGCCGGCTCGCGTCCCCGAACTTCATGCGGTTTTATCGCGTTGGTTTGGTGTCGGCTAGAAGCGATCGACGGAGTGCCATCATGACCCCCTCTCATCTGCGGCGAGCGTTAACGGCGGGCTTGTTGGCCGCTGTCGTCACTCTTGCGCCGGCGCGCGCCGAAACCCTCGACAAGGTCACCTTCGGCACCAACTGGGTCGCCGAGGCCGAGCATGGCGGCTTCTTCCAGGCGGTCGCAGACGGCACCTACAAGAAATACGGCCTCGACGTCACCATCGTCCCCGGCGGGCCCAACGAGAACAACCGGATGCTGCTGATCGCCGGCAAGATCGATTTCTTCATGGCCGCGAACACGCTGATGTCGTTCGACGCGGTCGCCAACAACGTTCCCGTCGTCACCATCGCCGCGGTGTTCCAGAAGGACCCGCAGGTGATGCTGACGCAGCCCGACGCCAAGGTCGCCAAGATCGAGGACCTCAAGCCGCTGACGCTGTTCGTCTCCAAGGAGGGCATGACCAGCTATTTCCAGTGGCTGAAGTCCGAATACGGTTTCAGCGAGAAGAATGTGCGTCCCTACAATTTCAACCCGCAGCCCTTCATCGCCAATCCCAAGAGCGCGATGCAGGGCTACGTCACCTCCGAGCCGTTCGCGGTCGAGAAGGCCGCCGGCTTCAAGCCCAACGTGCTGCTGCTCGCCGATTACGGCTTCAACACCTATTCGACCCTGATCGAGACCCGCCGCGAGATCGCCGAGAAGAAGCCGGACCTGGTGCAGCGCTTCGTCGATGCCTCCATGATCGGCTGGTACAATTACATCTACGGCGACAATTCCGCCGGCAATGCCATGATCAAGCAGCTCAACCCGGAGATGACCGACGAGTTGCTGAAATACTCCGTCGCCAAGATGAAGGAATACGGCATCGTCGATTCCGGCGAGTCATTGAAGAACGGCATCGGCGCGATGAGCGACGAGCGCTACACCTCCTTCTTCAACAAGATGGTGAAGGCGGGCGTGGTGAAGGCCGATCTCGACTTCCGCAAGTCCTACACGCTGCGCTTCGTCAACAAGGGCGTCGGCGTCGAGCTGCGCCCGAGCAAGCCGTAACGTAGGCGCGATGTCGTCAGCCAAAACTTCGCCCGTGGTCGAGACCGGCCTGACGCACCTCGCCGTCAGCCTGCGTGGCGTGACCAAGGTCTATGACAATGGCGTCATCGCGCTCGGGCCGCTCGACCTTGCCGTGCGCAAGGGCGAATTCATCTCGCTGCTCGGCCCGTCGGGCTGCGGCAAGTCGACCGCGCTGCGCATCATCGCAGAGCTCAGCGCACCTTCGTCAGGAACGGTGCGGGTGGCACGGCACGAGGGCGTGCCGCAGCCGGGCCATGGCATCGGCTTCGTGTTCCAGGAGCCGACCCTGATGCCCTGGACCAGCGTGCGCGAGAACGTGCGGCTGCCGCTCAAGCTTGCAGGCCTGCCAAAGGCGGAAGCGCGTGCGCGTGCCGATGAGGCGCTGGCGAGCGTGGGTCTTGCCGATTTCGCCGAGGCCTATCCGCGCGAGCTCTCCGGCGGCATGAAGATGCGGGTGTCGCTGGCGCGCGCGCTCGTCACCGATCCCGACATCCTCCTGATGGATGAGCCGTTCGCCGCGCTCGACGAGATCACGCGCTTTCGCCTCAATAACGACCTGCTGGCGCTGTGGCGCAGCCTCCGCAAGACCGTCATCTTCGTCACCCATTCGGTGTTCGAATCCGTCTATCTGTCGCAACGCGTCGTGGTGATGACGGCGCGCCCCGGCCGCATCCAGGCCGACATCCGCATCGAGACGGTCGAGCCGCGCGGCGAGGAGTTCCGCACCTCCGCCGCCTATTCCGATTATTGCCGGAAAGTGTCGGCCGCGCTGGCGCCGTCCTATTCGGGGCAGTCGACGCTATGAACGCGCAAAGCTCCATCACCGCAAAACCATCCGCCGCGCAGCGCGCGATGCGTTTCGTGCTCCCCGTCATCGTGTTCGCCGCCGGCCTCGCGGTCTGGGAGCTGGTGGTCCGCATCAAGGAGATCCCGCCTTACGTGCTGCCGGCGCCCTCCGTCATATTCCTGACGCTGATCAAGGACTGGGCGGTGCTGTCACAATCGCTCGCCACCACGCTCCTGACGACACTCGAGGGATTTGTGGCCGCCAGCATCGGCGGCATCGCGCTGGCGCTGCTGTTCAACCAGTCGAAATGGGTCGAATATTCGCTGTTCCCCTATGCCGTCGTGCTCCAGGTGACGCCTGTCATCGCGATTGCGCCACTGCTCCTGATCTATCTGGAGCAGCAGACCGCGGTCGTCGCCTGCGCCTTCATCGTCGCGTTTTTCCCGGTCCTGTCCAACACCACGCTCGGGCTCAATTCGGTCGACCGCAATCTGGCCGGACTGTTCCAGCTTTATGGCGCCTCTGCGCCGCAAACCCTGCGCTTCCTGAAGCTGCCGGGAGCGCTGCCCTATATCCTCGGTGGGTTGCGCATCGCCGGCGGCCTGTCGCTGATCGGCGCGGTTGTGGCCGAGATCGCGGCGGGCACGGCCGGGGCCGGCTCTGGCCTCGCCTACAGGATCGCCGAGTCGGGTTACCGGTTGAACATACCCCGCATGTTCGCGGCGCTGCTTTTGTTGTCGCTGGCCGGGATTGTCATCTATGGGGTGCTGGCGCTAGTTTCCCACCTCGTTTTACGGCGCTGGCACGAAAGCGCGCTTGGAAAGGAAAGCTGATGTCTACCGGTTCGATTTCGTCCGAAAAGATCGATCTTCTGATTTATGGACCGGTCCGGCCGATCCTCGAGAATGGCTTTTCCGATCATTTCGTCGTGCACAAGGCCGAGACCCGCGGCGACCTCGAGCGGCTGACGCCGGCGGTCCGGGAGAAGATCCGCGGCGTGGCGGTGACCTATCACACGGTGCGCGCCGACAGGGAGTCGCTGTCGCAGCTGCCCAAGATCGAGATGGTGGCGAGCTTCGGCGTCGGCTACGACCATATCGACGCCAAATACGCCGCCGAGCACAACATCATCGTCACCAACACGCCCGACGTGCTGACCGAGGAGGTCGCCGACGTCGCGATGGGTCTTCTGATCTCGACCTTGCGCGAGTTCATCAAGGCCGACCGTTACGTCCGCTCCGGGCTCTGGCAGACCCAGAACTATCCGCTCAGCGTCGGCTCGCTGCGCGACCGCAAGGTCGGCATCGTCGGCATGGGTCGGATCGGCCAGGCCATCGCCCGCCGGCTCGATGCCTCGTTGGTGCCGGTGGTCTATCACTCCCGCAATCCGTCCAAGGACGTCACCTACAAGCACTATCCTGATCTGATCGAGATGGCGAAGGCGGTCGACACGCTGATGGTGATCGTGCCCGGCGGGGCCTCGACCAACAAGATGATCAATGCCGAGGTGCTGAAGGCGCTCGGCCCGCGCGGCGTGCTGATCAACGTGGCGCGCGGCTCGGTGGTCGACGAGCCGGCGCTGGTTCAGGCGCTGAAATCAGGCACCATCCTCGCCGCCGGCCTCGACGTGTTCGCGGCCGAGCCGAATGTGCCTGATGAGCTCAAGACCATGCAGAATGTCGTGCTGCTGCCGCATATCGGTTCGGCCTCGGTGGTCACGCGCAATGCGATGGACCAGCTCGTGGTCGACAATCTCAAGTCATGGTTCTCAGGCAAGCCGCCGCTGACGCCGGTTGCCGAAACGCCGTTCAAGGGGCGCTGATGAGAGCTCTTCGGGTCGTTGCATTCACCATCGCGGCATGCATTGCCGCGATCGGCCCTGTGCATGCGCAGGATGCGACGACCCTGAAGAAATCGATGCCCGGGCAGTGGGAGCTCTCGACCACCGAGCGCAGCAAGACTTGCGTCGTCACGCTCAAGGCCGACGCCGCGGGGCAGGGTTACAAGCTCGAGCTCGAGCCGGCCTGCAAGGCCGCGCTGCCTTTCACCAAGGATATCGTCGCCTGGAGCGTGAAGGGCCTCGACATCGTCCGCTTGCAGGATGCGACCGGCGAAGCCGTGATCGACTTCACCGAGGTCGAGGCCGGCATCTTCGAAGGCCTGCGCCAGGGCGAGGGTGTCTACATCCTGCAGGACCTCGCCGCCGCGCGCTCGATGGCCAAGTCGATGGACCAGATGATCGGCGACTGGGCCATGGTGCGCGGCAACGGCCAGCCGATCTGCGGTTTGACGCTGACCAACACGGAAGCCGGCCAGGACAATTTCCAGGTCTTCCTCAAGCCGAAATGCGACGCGGCGATCGCGCAGTTCAACCCGACGCAATGGCGGCTCGAGCGCGGCCAGATCATCCTGATGTCGAAATCAGGCGAGACCTGGCAGTTCGAGGCCGACGACAACGCGCAGTGGCGGCGCGTCCCCGATACCGCCGATCCCTTGATCATGCTGCGCCAGTAGGCGGCGGCGCGGTGCCTTGCGCCCATTTCTCCAGCTTGCCGAGCACGCCCCAGGCGGCGAGGCCCAGCAGGATCGGCATCGCCACCTGGCTCATTCCCGGCACCGAGGTCGCGATGGTGCCGAGCAGTCCGGCTAGGCCTCCCGCATTGGGGCTCGCCGTCACGGCGGACAGCAGCGCGGTGACGAGCGCGCCGCCGATGCCGAGCGCCGACTTCTTGCCGTCCAGCAGTTTGCCGATCGTCTGGCCCAGCGCGCCATTGACCTGGCCGAGAACGGGCGCGCCGTCCTTGTTGAGCAGGACGCTGAGCAGATCGACCACCTGCTTCAGCTGATCGAGCGAGGCCGGGCTGGCCGAGGCCGTTGCTTGAGGTAACGACGCCGCCTTGTCGCCGAACGGGACCAGCTGCCTGACCAGGTTGGACACATCGCTGACAGCAGGCGAGGCGCCGGCTGGCGCCCCGCCGCCGCGCAGCAGCATCAATTGTGTGACCTCGTCGAGCCGCCGTTCGATTTGCTGATAGGCCGCCGCGTGTGCCAGTGCATCCGCCTGCGCAAGCGGGCTCGGCCAGATCGCATAGTTGCCTGTCGGACGAGACGAACTTTCGAAGGTGGGCTCCCTCACTTCGTCGAGTCCAGTGGTCACGGCAAGATGGTTGTCCGCTTGCTTCCGCTCGAGCATCTCCTTTTCTTCGGCTTCGCGCACAGAAGCCATGCAACGAATAACGGTGTTGGCGGCCTGCTCCAGCAGAGCCGCAAGCTTGTCGGATTTGCCGCTGTCCAGGCTTCCCGCAGCCGCATCGATGAAGCTCCGCTGCTCACGATCAAGCGGCCATGCTTCGAGTGCGTCCATCAATCTTCTGTTCTCGGTGCCGATGGCTCCCTCCCCGGGTGGCTCTCAGTCGTCGGTTTGAACATATGTCAGCAGCCTGTTGGCAATCGAATGCGCTTCGTTCGCGAAACGCTGGGGGGCCTCGGGCTCGATCTGACCCAGCGTCTCCAATTCTGCGGAAAGCCTGGTCTGCTGGGCCTCCGCAATGGCTGCGAGTTTGGTCTGTCGCTTTCCCTCCAGGGTATTCAACATCGCGCAAAGCCTTTGAAGTTGGCCGAGTTGGTAGTTCAGAAGAAACGGGCGGTGCTCGTCCACCAGTGCCGCGATGTCGTCGGTTATTCTGGGCAGATAAAGAATGCGCGAGAGTGAAGCGCATCGTTTGAGACACTTCCGCATATCGCCCTCTCGCTGAAGCGACTTGATCGCTCTCGCCAGCCAGTCGATGTAGCGGCCCATATCGATCGGATCGTTCATCTGATTTGGCAGCCAATCGACTGAAGTCAGCGGCACCTCCTGCCCGGCGTGCGTTTTCACCAGACCTGCCGACTTTCCATCGCCGTCGAGCGCGATGACAATGTTGGAAATCTCCGTAATCCCGAAATGAGCGATGTCGCCGACATAATCCATCTTGAACGTGGATTGCTTAAGGACAGCAGGTTTGATCGCTTCGGCGAGGGCGTCAGCCGTAGGTCTTTGCTCGTCCCACTTCCAGACGGGATCCGGATTCGAGACCGTGAGCTTCAGGCACATCACGTTGGCATCGCCGTCCAGGTTCCTGACGACGCGGTCGAATCCATGGGCGACCCGGAAGTACTCGCAAAAATCGATGTCGCCGACGATTTCGAACAGTTTCCTGAGCACGTTGCTTCCGCTGATTGAAATCGTGGACTTGCTGCTGTTGCGAATTTTTCGAGAAAGATCCCAGATGGCGGGCAAAGACTCGTCGGACGGGAACGTCGGCAGCACGTGATAGGGGATGCGAAACAGCAGGCCCCTGTAGGATTTGATGAGATAGCCGGGGTGTTGCTTGTCGACCTTGTAGCCCTGATCTCTGTAGAGCTCTGCGTGAAGCAGGGCCATCACTTCCAACATCGCAGTGAGCGCTTCACGGACGGCTTCGTACGCCGAGCCTGTTCGTGACAATGAACCTTCGTTGTCCAGGTAATAGGACTGACATCGTGCAAAGACATCTCCGATTTCGGGTTCTAGCGATGCGGCCATCTTCGTTCGAAGCCCCTAGCTTTGCTTGGTTCGACACGACGCAGGCACGATGACTTGCTCGGCCGTCCAGCCGTTCCGGGTGGCCGGGTCTCCGGCCACCCGATCGACGGCGCTCCAACCGCTCGAGAAGGTGTCGAACCCGAGCGGTTGGGAGTGCTTCGTGGAAGCGGTCAGGTCGTCGGCTTCGGCGGCGGCGCGGTGCCTTGCGCCCATTTCTCCAGCTTGCCGAGCACGCCCCAGGCGGTGAGCGCCAGCGAGATCGGCATCGCGAACTGGCCGAGGCCCGGCACCGCGGACACGATGGTTCCGAGCAGTCCGGCAATGCCTCCGGCATTGGGGCTCGCCGTCACCGCCGAGAGCAGCGCGGTGAGCACCGCGCCGCCGAGGCCGAGCGCGGTCTTCTTGCCGTTGAGGAGCTTGCCGATGGTCTCGCCGAGCGCGCCGTTGACCTGGCCGAGGACGGGCTTGCCGTCCTTGTTGAGCAACGTGCTGAGCAGATCGACGACCTGCTTCAACTGGTCGACGGGAGCAGGGTTGGCCGCATTGGTCGTTCCGGACACCGGCACCGTCTTGTTGTTGATGAGGGCGAAGAGCCGCTCGAACAGCGTGATCGGATCGTTGGCAGCCGGCGGCGTGGTCACGGGCGGCGTGCTTGGCGTCGGCGGGCCGCCCCGCATGATCTGGGCGAGATCCTCCAGCCGCTTCAGGATCTGCGACAGGTCGCCGGTCGGCGCGGGGGTGACCGGCTGCTGCGCCGCGCGCGTGATGGCGGCAACCGTCATCGTGTCGAGGACGCCGGTTTCGGTGATGCCGTGCTCTTGCTGAAACTGCGCCACCGCCGCCTTGGTCTTCGGTCCGACGATGCCGTCCTCATCCAGCATGGGACTGGCGCCGAGGTTGTTGAGGCATTTCTGCATCAACAGCGCCGTCGACGCCATCTGCTCCTCGGGTTCGAGATGGCTCAGCATGGCCGGGCCGCCGTCGAAGGTAATCGACGCATCCAGCTCCATCATCGCCTTGAGGATCACCGCGGCGCCGAGCTGCGGATCGACCGTGCCCGGGTCGAACGAGCCGTCGCCGACGAACTTGCCGCCCCTTTGCTCGGGCGGGCCGTAGACGTTGGAGCCCGACCAGAGATAGGGCGAGTTGACCCCGCGGCCGCGATAGCCGAAGCCGTTGTATTGCTCCAGGCGGAACATCGTCCTCGCGATGCCCCAGTCGCGGGCGCCGACGAATCCCTCCAGCCTGAGCGCGTCGACGGCGCCTTCGGCGAACGAGGCGAACGGGCCGCGCCCCTTGGGGACGATGGTCGTGACGCGATTGAGCGCCTGGCCGTTGCCGAGATAGGTGTTGAAGTTGAAGCTGGATTCACGCGAGTGCAGCACCGCGACGAACCACCAGGGCACGTCGGTCTTGTTCTGGATCTCGGTGTACGTGTCCTTGTGGCTGATGGCCTTGCGCGCCGCTTCGGTGGCGGCGTCGGCCCGCCCGGGCCGGATCCTCATGTTGGACCAGTTTCGTTCGTATTCGTCCTTGATGGCCTCGAATGACACCTTCATGTCCTGCTCCCGTGAAAAGCGATGAATTGCGAAATCGATGAAAATTGGCCGGGGGTCGCGCAGATCAGAGTGAATCAGGCGCCGTGATCAGCGCGTGACTCCAGCGTGATCCCCTTCGAATGTGGCACCTTGTCCGCCCGGCGCATGTGAACTGGCTTACAGCCTTGGCGGGAAACGAGCGGCAGGATGGGGCGGGGATCGGCGCCGGCCGGGCGGCCGCCCCAAAGGAACTGGCGGGGCCGTCAGTCGGTTGACGAGCCGGAAGGTTCGGCAAGGAGCCCTGCATGGCCAAACGCGTCCTCGCGATCGGCATCGAACCCGGCAATGCGGATTACGGCGCGTTCCCGCAGCTCACACCGGAGCTCGTGCGCGACTATATCGAGGCGCAGCTGTTGCGTCTGCGCGATCTCGGCTTCGAGGTCACGAGCTGCCTGATCGACCTCGATCTGACGGCGGAAGCCGCCGTCACCGCGGCGCTGCGCGACGAGCGCTTCGACTGCATCGTGATCGGCGCGGGCCTGCGCGAGCCGAAGGAGCGGCTGCTGATGTTCGAGAAGGTGCTCAACCTCGTCCATCGCCTGGCGCCGGACGCGGCGATCTGCTTCAACACCACGCCCGCCGACACCGCGGAGGCCGTACAGCGCTGGATCGAGCCCGGCTGACCGCTCGCGCCGGCCGCGAAGATGGCGTGTATCGATTCGGTAGCGCAACCGCCCGTTGACGACGCAGGCTTTATGCCCAATCATGTTCGCCATCGTCACCGGTGGGAATCTTCATGTCCAGATTTATGCTGCTGCTCGCTTGCGCAACGACACTTGCGGGCTGCGATGCCTTCAGCACGGTGACGGAGGGGCTCAAGCAATCGAAAGCGGTGGAAACCGACCTCGAACAATCGACCGGCGTCAAGCCGGCGGTGGGCTTCAATTGGCACAATGGGCGGCTGGTGGTGGTGACGGTCCAATTCCCGCGTCCCTACGAAGACAAGCCGTTGAACGAGCTCGCCGGACTTGTCCGCGAATCCGTCACCACGGAATTCAAGCAGACGCCGGAGCGCATCGTCGTCGCCTTCGTGCTCGGCAAGTGAGGCCGCCGCGACCGAAGCCCCGCGAAGCCGGGGATCGGGGTGCGTACTCATAAATCATGCCCGCTTCGCTTCCCGCCTATTGTCCGTCCACGGAGAAGGCGAGCAGCATGTTGCCGGGCGCGGTACCATAATTTGTGTAGCCCGAGTTGACGTAGAGGATGCCCCCGGCGATCACCGGTCCCGGTCCATCGAGCGAGCCGCCATGCGCCGACACGCCGTTGACGGTCGCATAGTCCCGCATGGTGTCGACGTCCCAGATGATCTCGCCGTTCTTGGCGGCATAGGCCCGCAGGTGGCCGTCCAGTCCGCCGGAGAACACCACACCAGGAATCGCGGTGACCGCAGCGGACTGCGCAGGGCTGCATCCCGGCCGATCTCCGCAGCCCGGATGTGCCGCGTGCCAGACGATCTCGCCCGTCGCCTGGTTCATCGCGTACAGCCCGCCGCCCTGACTTGGATCGAGCTTCATGGGTGTCCCAAAGACCGATTTTTGCGCGCCGGCCGTGTCCGGCGGCACGGCCTTCAGGCCGACATCGGACACCGCGACATAGACGTTCGCATCGTCCGCAGCCGAGCCCCATTGCACGCCGCCGAGCGTGCTGCCGAGTCCCACCCGGCGCTGCCAGATGACGGCACCATCGCGGTCCGGATCGACCGCGTACACCATGCCGGATTTCTGGCCGGCAACGAGCGCACGACGTCCGTCAGGTAGATCGACCAGGATCGGAGAGGAGCCGAAATCGAAATCGGGACCCTTGGTGCCGGGGCAGTTAGCGCGATACTGGCTGCCGCACGCGACGTTGTAGGCATCACCCTCGGTCATCTGCCGCGACCAGGCGAGCCGTCCGGTGCCCAGATCGAAGGCCACAAACGCGTCGGAGGTCGTGGACGCCGGGTCCAGGTAACTGTCGCCCGTCGTCGCATAGATCCGGTTTGTCTTGAGGTCGATGGTCGGCGACGACCAGATCGCACCGCCAGAGGGTCCGAAGAGCTGGACACCGATCTCGTTGAGGCGGATTGGCTGGGCCGGCGGGCTGACATAGCCGCGCCACAGCACCTCGCCGGTCCTGGCGTCGAGCGCGGCAATCAGACCGCGGAAGGTGCAGCAAGGATAGCGTGGATCGATCGCCAACACTTCTTCGATGGAGGAGACCGGCACATAGAGCACATTATTGGCCAATGTCGGCGCGCCCGTGATCAGGGCCCCCGCATGCGCATCGACACGTCTCCTCCACAGCAGCTTCCCGCTCTCGGCATCGAGCGCATAAGCTTCGCCGCGTTGATCGCCGAAATAAGCGGTCGTGCCCCGCTCATCCTCACCGATGGTGATCGCGGTGCGTACGCCGAAGCCGGCGTCGAACACCCAGCGCTGGCAGCCGAGTCTGGCATCCAGCGCATAGACCTTGCCCCCCGCGCTGCCCACGAAGACCCGGCCGCCCCAAACCGTCGGCTGCGCGTAGGCTCTGGTATCGCCGGGAAAGCCGAACGCCCATTTGAGCTTCAGGCGCGGAACATCGTCCGGCGAAAGCTGGGCCATGACAGCGGGTTGAAACCGGTGTTGAGCGATGTCGACGCCCCAGCCGTTCCAGCGCGGCAACGAAGCGTCCGCAAGCGCGGGGCCCCGCTCACCGCACGTGGAATCCGGTAGTGGCTGCTGCTGCTCCGATGGTGTCCCGACGAGATAGCGAACGATGTCCTGAATTTCCTGTTGGCTCAGGTCGCGCCCCTGCTGGCTCATCATGCCGAACATCAAGGCAAAGCTCATCCGCTCGGGCCTGAATTGCCGCAGCGCTTTGGCGTCAGGCGCGCGTGCCACGCCACCCTCGTGACACGACGAGCAGCGCGTGCGGTAGAGCGTCTCGCCACGCGAGCTTGGGGCCTCCTCCGCATGATCCGGAAGCACGCCAGTGAGCAATATGCCCACTGCAAGCAGGAGACGTGCGAAGAGCGTGTATCCAGAGCGGTGCCTGCCCGTACTCGTCATTCTCGCCATCCTCGCATAAACGAAGCGTGCTTTGGCAACAGAAGATCGGCGCGCGCGGTCGTCAACGCGTACCACGAATAAACAACCAAAGCGAGCTTCGGGGCCAGGTTACCGGTGGCTGGCCATCGGGATCAAACAATGTCGCCCGGTTGCGATGCGCCATGACAGGCTCGCCGCCAACTATCTTGCCTTCGTTCAGCTCGCGGCAATCAGGCTAAGGCTGCGTCTTGATCAGTCCACGTCCCAGGGCAACCTCTGCCGGTGCCCGGAGCCGCAAGGCAGGCGATTTGATCTGGCTTGAATCCATCGCGGGCGTTAAGACTTGCCTCACCACAGGGAGGGCGAACCATGCTTCGAGGTCTTCGTATTGGAGGTTTTGCAATCGCGGCATGTCTGACGGTCGCGGCGGCGATGCCGGTGCATGAAGCGGCGGCCCAGGATGCCCTCGGCGGCGCGATCATCGGCGGTGTCGGCGGGGCGATCCTCGGGGGCGCGCTTGGCGGCGGCCGCGGCGCGGCAATCGGCGCCGTCGTCGGTGCCGGCACGGGCGCCGCCATCGCCTCCGAGGGCGAGCGCCGCCGCTCCGGCTATTACGCCTATCAGCGCGGCTGCTACATGCAGCGCCCCGACGGCTATTACGTCCGGGTCGATGCCCGCTATTGCTATTAAGGCTCGAGCGCTCGCGCTTTAACTCTTCGCGTCCGCCGGCATGATCTGGAGCAGCGGCTCCGGCTGGATCGAGATTTGCCCGGCGAACGGCCGGTCGTGGGCGGCGATCAGCAGCACCGAGGTGGCGACGCCGGTCGCGAACAGGCCCATCGCGATCGCCGATCCCAGGCGATTGTCGCAATGAACGAGCCCGATCACCAGCAGCGCGCAGGCCGCCTGGAGATACAGGCACCACCATTTGACCGGGTTGACCGCGGCGAGGCTGACGATGATCCGCTGCCGCCGCGCATCCAGCGCCTGCTCCAGCGCGGCGATCAGCTCGCGCTGCACGTTCGCCTGCCCCGTACCCTGAGGCGTCATGGCGACGACGAGCTGCAGGGCTTCCGCGAGCGCCGGCGGCGTCACCTTCAGCGAGGCCTGCTGATGCGCCATCAACGGCCATTCCACCGTCACCGCCTGCCCGACATAGTCGCGCACGAGGCCGCGCAGCCTGGTCTCCTGCTCCGCCGGCAGGCCGGCGGACAGCAGCACGACGCTGCGCAGCGCGCTGGCCTCGCGGCTCACCGCGGCGCTGGCGCGGTCGCTGTCGCCCCAGACCTGCGCTGCGGTAAAGGCAACGAACAGGCCGAAGATGATGCCGAGCACCGGCAGCATCCCCGGCGAGATCGCCTTCAGCGATTTGGCGCGCTCCTCCGTCGCAGCCAGCGCGATGCCTGCGAAGATCGCCGCGGCCAGAGAAAAGGTGAACCCAAAGATCACCAGCGCCATCACGGGCACCGGCAGATTGTGCAGCCAGTCGCTCATGCCGTTCTTGTCGCCTGATTTGCGGCCCTAGATCAACCGCATTACGCGCAAACTGGCGTGGCCGCTTCCGCCGGCGATGATGTGATCGTACACGGCAATCCCGAGCGGCTTGGCGATGTCGATGATCGCCTTGGTCATCTCGAAGTCGGCCTGCGAGGGCGAGGGATCGCCACTGGGATGATTGTGCATGACACTATGCCTTCGTGCGTCACATTGAACACACGATCGATTTTCAAGTGCTGGTCGTAGCAGGGGACGTGGACAGGGGAGTGTAAGACGTGATCGATTGTGATGATCACGTTAGCACATGAAGGCGCCTGTATAAGCCATTTCACTCACGAGTGATCATCAGCGGACTTCAGCTCTCACCTCAAAGGACTAAACCATATCGAGGGAGAACGAGATGGTTACATACAGCCACGTCATTGTTGGGGCCGGGTCCGCTGGCTGCACGCTGGCCAGCCGTCTGACAGAGGACCCCGACACGCGCGTGCTTCTGCTGGAAGCCGGTGGCTGGGATCGTGATCTGCATATCCACGTCCCGCTGCTGTGGCCGCGGATGTTTCTCAAGCAGCGGAACGACTGGGGCTTCTTCACCGAGCCCGAAGCGAGCATGGGCGGCCGGCACATCGAGTTCGCGCGCGGCAAGGTCATCGGCGGTTCATCTTCGACCAACGCCATGGCCTATGTGCGTGGCCATCGCAGCGACTATGACCGGTGGGCGTCGGCCGGGCTTCCCGACTGGTCCTATGCGCACGTCCTTCCCTATTTCCGGCGGCAGGAGTCATGGGAAGGAGGTGCCGACGCCTGGCGCGGCGGCGACGGCCCGCTCACCACGCGCTTCTGCCGCTACCAGGATCCTCTCGTGGACGCCTTCATGGCGGCGGGAGAAGCAGCCGGCCATCCGGCCACACCGGACTACAACGGCGCACAACAGGAAGGCTTCGGCCGCTGGCAATCGACCATCCGCCGTGGACGGAGATGCAGCGCGGCCGTTGCCTATCTGCGGCCGGCGCTGCGGCGCGGCCGGATCGACATCGTCACGGGTGCCCGGGCAAGCTCCATGATCTTCGAGGGCCGACGCGCGGTCGGCGTCGAGTACCTGCACGGCGGCAGGACGCAGACAGCTCATGCCGATCGCGAGATCATCCTTGCCGCCGGCGTCATCGGTTCGCCGCATCTGTTGATGCTGTCGGGCATTGGCGATCCCGACGTTCTTCGGCGCCACGACATTCCGGTCCGCATGGTGCTGCGCGGCGTCGGACAGAACTTGCAGGACCACATCTCCGCGCCGGTCGCCTATGCTCGACGCGGCGCCGGTCCGTTGCACAGACGCATGCGCGCCGACCGGATCGCGATCGATCTGGTGCGGCAACAGCTGTTCGGCACCGGCATCGCGAGCGACCTGCCCGCGGCCGCCATGGCGTTCCTGAACACCGGGGTCGGCGGCGACGTGCCGGATGTGCAGTTCCTGTTCGTCGCGCTTCCCATGACGGCCGGACCCTACTTCAGCCCGGTCGTGCAGCCCTACGCCGACGGCTTCTCCTGCCGGGTCGTCCTGCTCAGGCCGGAGAGTCGGGGGCATCTGGACCTCGTTTCGCGCGATCCATCAGCCGCCCCACGGATCGTCGGCAACTATCTTGCGACTGATCACGACCGCATCGTCCTGCGCCAGGGCCTGCGGCTGGCGCGCGACGTCGGGCATCAGCTTGCGATGAAACCGTTCATTGCCGCCGAACTGGCGCCGGGCCCGGACAGCTGGTCGGACTCCGGGCTCGACGCCCATATCGCGGCCACGGGGATCACCGTCCATCACCCGCTCGGCACCTGCCGCATGGGACCGGAAAGCGATGGAATGGCCGTTGTTGACAGCGAGTTGCGCGTTCATGGGGTTGAGAACCTCTGCGTTGTCGACGCATCGGTCATGCCGGACTTGATTGGCGGTAACATCAACGCAGCAGTCATCATGATCGCGGAAAGGGCTTCTGATGTCTTGCGAGGCAGGCCAGTCCTCGCTCCAACGCCCGGTTGTTGAGGGACGCTCTCCAATCGCGTCGTTCTGCGAGGTTCGCGGTCAGGTTCGCTTGAGTTAGCCCCAAAGTTAGTCCCAAGATTAGCCCCAAGCGTCGACGGCATTCAAATCAGCCGCATCCCGCGCAGGCTCGCATGCCCGCTTCTGCCGACGATGATGTGATCGTGCACGGCAATCCCGAGCGGCTTGGCGATTTCGATGATCGCCTTGGTCATCTGGATGTCGGCCTGCGAGGGCGAGGGATCGCCGCTGGGATGATTGTGCACGAGGATCAAGGCGGTTGCCGACAATTCCAGTGCGCGCTTGATCACCTCGCGCGGATAGACCGGGGTGTGATCGACTGTGCCGGTCTGCTGCACCTCGTCGGCGATCAGCTGGTTGCGCTTGTCGAGGAAGAGCAGGCGGAATTGCTCCTTGTCGGCAAAGGCCATGCTGGTGCGGCAATAGTCGATCACCTCGTTCCAGGACGACAGCGCGTTGCGGCTGTTGACCTCGCCCTTGGCGACGCGGTGCGCCGCCGCGGCGATCAGCTTGAGCTGGTTGATCGCAGCTTCGCCGACGCCGTCGACCTCGCGCAGGCGCGCCACCGGCGCGTGCACGACCTCGGCGAACGAGCCGAACGTCTTGATCAGCGTCTTCGCAAGCGGCTTGGTGTCGCGTCGCGGCAGCGCCGCAAACAGCGCCATCTCCAGGAGCTCGTAGTCGCTGAGCGCGTCCGCGCCGGCGCTATAGAAACGCTCGCGCAGCCGCTCGCGATGGCCGTGATAATGCGGCGCATCCTCCGGCTTGCTCTTGTCGTGGTCTGGCTTGGCGGGCATCGGGCCCGGAGCATCGCCGCGGATCGCCGTTTTTGCAACCTTCAATTGCCCCGGCTGGTCCGTGCCGATGGCGGCAACGTGATGGCGACGACGCCGGCGAGGATCAATACCATTCCGGCCATGCTCGACAGGGTGAAGCGCTCGCCGAGCCATGCCGTGCCCAGCGCCACCGCAAATCCCGCGCGCAGATAGCTGCCGCTGGTGGTGCCGAGTGGGCCAAGCGTGCGGATCAGGCGGAAATAGATCACCATCGCGAGCGCGGTGCAGACAATGGCGAGGACGATGACGGCCGCGACCGCCTGCGACGTCGGCGCGAGCGTCCAGGGCCGCTCGAGGATGAGTGCGGCGGGAACCATCGGGATCGCGGCACAGCTCATGGCGCCGGCGGCTGTGACGATGGCGGGAAGCTTCGAGAACCGCTGGCCCCACATCGGTGCGAGTGCGTAGCAGAGGCTGGCGCCGAGCACGGCTGCCTGCGCCAGCGGCGCCGTCGTGCTGACCCCGGAAAGCGCATCGGTGCCGATCGAAAGCGCGACGCCCGCAAGGCCGAGCGCGACGCCGATGATCTTCCGCCTGGTGACGGCCTGCCGCCCGCGTCCGGTGGTGATCGCGATCGCAAGCACGAACATCGGCGGGGTGGCATTGAGCACCCCGGCAAGACCGCTCGGAATGGAGACCTCGCCCCAGCTGATCAGGGTGAAAGGCAATGCGCTTTGCAGCAGCCCTTGCACGAAGAAGGCCGCCCAGACCGACCTCTGGCGGGGAAGGGCGTGTCCCTGTGCGATGGCGAGCAGCAGGAGAAGCATGGCCGCGATCGTCACGCGCACGGCAACCATCGTGAACGGCGGAATCGTGGGCACCGCGACCTTGATCAGCGTGAAGGAGCTACCCCAGATCAGCGAGAGCAGCAGCAGAAGCCCGATCTCGACTACGAGAGTGATTTGTCCTGACGTCGTTCGTTGCGCCTGCGTGCTCATGCGAATCTTCTCCGGATAGACCGGGACCATGATCCGGCGCGCCGGCGCAGGCTGGCTGAATTCGGACCTCATCGCCCGACCGAGTCCGATTTCAGCTACCCGGCGAAGTCAGATGAATTATCATTTCATCATGGCGAAGGTTTCCGCGCAGCCACCGGCGCTACCACCGCATCTCGATTGGGCGACCTGCGACCGGGCGCGCCTCGCGCGGGCGCGTGCCTTCGATGGCCTGTTCTTTTCCGGCGTTCGGTCGACGAAGATCTACTGCCGCCCGGTCTGTCCGGTTCGCCCGGCGCGCTCGAAGAACGTCACCTTCTATGCGACCGCGGCGGCCGCAGAGCGGGCCGGCTTCCGCCCGTGCCTGCGCTGCCGGCCGGAAACGGCACCGGGCTCGCCCGCCTGGATGGGCACGGCCACCACCGTCGCGCGCGGCATGCGCCTGATCAATGACGGTTTTCTGGATCGCGCCACTGCCGCGGAGCTGGCCGAAGCGCTTGGCGTCGGGCCGCGCCATTTGCTGCGCCTGTTCCTGCGCCATGCCGGCGCCAGCCCGAGCGAGATCGCGGCGACGCGGCGCGTGCAGGAGGCGAAGCGCCTGATCGATCAGACCGAGATGACGTTGGCGGAGATTGCCTTTGCGGCGGGCTTCGGCAGCGTTCGCCGCTTCAACGACGCCTTTGCCGCGACCTACAAGCGGGCGCCATCGTCGTTCCGCCGGCGCCGCTAGGCGGCCATCACCCGATCTGCTTCTCGCCGTGCCGCTCCGACAGCGTGAAGATCTCGACGCCGGTGGCGGTGACGCCGACCGAATGCTCGAACTGCGCCGACAGCGAGCGGTCGCGGGTCACGGCAGTCCAGCCGTCGGACAGGATCTTCACATGCGGCTTGCCGAGATTGATCATCGGCTCGATGGTGAAGAACATGCCGGGCTTGAGCTGCACGCCTTCGCCGGGCCGGCCGATATGGATGATGTTCGGCTCGTCGTGGAACATGCGCCCGAGGCCGTGGCCGCAGAAATCGCGCACCACGCTCATGCCCTGCGGCTCGACAAAGCTCTGGATGGCGTGGCCGATGTCGCCGGTGGTGGCGCCGGGTTTCACCGCCGCGATGCCGCGCATCATCGCCTCATACGTCACCTCGATCAGCCGCTCCGCCTTGCGCGCGATCGGGCCGACCGCATACATCCGGCTGGAATCGCCGTACCAGCCGTCGACGATGAAGGTGACGTCGATGTTGACGATGTCGCCCTCTTTCAGCGGACGGTCGCCGGGCATGCCGTGGCAGACCACGTGGTTCAGCGAGGTGCAGGTCGAGTAGCGATAGCCGCGATACATCAGCGTCGCCGGATAGGCGCCGTGGCTGAAGGCGAAGTCGCGGACGAATTCGTCGATGACAGAGGTCGGCACGCCGGGGGCGACGATGTCGGTGAGCTCGTCGAGGCACTTTGCCACCAGCGCTCCCGCCTTGCGCATGCCGGCAAAGGCGGCAGGCCCATGCAGCTTGATCTGTCCGGTCTTACGCAGGGAGGTATCGGTGGCTTCGACGTAGCTCATGCTTGTGCGGTCTTCTGGGCTGAATCTCGATGTCGGCGGAAAGGCTTGATTTCATGTCCTAACTTAATGATTGCCGGCGTTCATGCAAGCCGAGCATGCAGCATGCGCCCGAAAGCGGGCCTAATTTGGGACTTCTACGGTGGTTTCGACCGGCAGGGCGCCGCCGCGGACGCGGATTTCGCGGACAGGGTAGGGAACTCGGATGCCCTCGCGCTTGAAGGCCTCCCACAGCGCGAGCATGACGTCGCTCTTGACGTTGTCCATGCCGTCGGGGTCGGCGATCCAGAAGGTCAGCGAGAACTTCATCCCGGCCTCGGCGAATTCGGTCAAGATGCTGTTCGGCGGCTTGCCCTTCGTCGCGCGCGGATGGGCGGCGGCGGTCTCGGCGGCGAGCTTGGTGACCAAGCGCGGGTCGGCATCGTAATTGGTGCCGAAGGCGATCTTCACCAGCGTGTTCTTGTCGGTATAGGTCCAGTTGACGACCTTCTGCGTCACCAGGTCCTCGTTCGGCACCAGGAATTCGCGGCCGTCGCCGGCGGCGACGGAAATATAGCGCGTCTTCATCGCGCTGATGCGCCCGGTGTTGTCGCCGATGGTGACGAGGTCGCCCGGCTTCACCGATTTGTCGGCGAGCAGGATGATCCCCGAGATGAAATTGGCGACGATCTTCTGCAGGCCGATACCGATGCCGACGCCGACCGCGCCGGAGAAGACCGCGAGCGCCGAGAGGTCGATGCCGACGGCGCCGAGCGCGATCACGATGGCGACGGCAAGAAGCCCGATGCGGATGATCTTGACCAGCAGCACCTGCACCGACGGCGTCAGGTCGGTGGTCGAGTTGATCCGGCTCTCGGCGAAATTGCTCGCGATGTTGGTGGCCCACAGCGCGATCAGCAGCAGCGCGCCGGCCTTGATCACCAATAGCGGCGTCAGCCTGAGGCCGCCGAGCACGATGGCGAAGGAATCGAGCAGATCGACCGTCGAATCGAGCTGGCCGATGATGGACAGCGCCGCGACGAACCAGGCGGTGATCGAGACCAGCTTGACGATGAAGGCGTTGCGCAGGACCGAGGTCACCAGCCGGATCACGAGCCAGGCCAGCCCCATCTTGGCGGCTACCATCAGGAGATAGCTGCGGCTAGGCCAGGTCGCATGGTACATCACGACGCGGGAAATGATCACGAGCAGGGTGAACACCGCCGTCGAGGCGCTCGACATCATCACCCGCGAGAAGTGCCGGAGCGGCAGCGGCCAGCCCATCGCCAGCGATGTCATGTCGACGCGATTGCGAATGCCGGCTTCGGCGGCATAGGCGAGGCCGGCTGCCGCGAGAATGAGACCAAATTGCAGGTAGAACCAGGGTGAGGAAATCTCCGCCCCGACGCTGCGCGCGGTCGTCTGCACGAACTCCATGAAGTCTTTGAGGTCCATGTCCATAGGTCTCGTCGGAAGGCGGGGAGAGGATTGATTCGAGGGTGCCGCAGAATCCCACAAAGGGTGCGGCCGGGCCATCGATACACCGTGAAGTGAAGCGCGTTAAGGCAGCAAAATACGGGCACATTGCCGCGAGTAGCGAAAATGGGTTGGCGTGGGGGAATGCCGACGATAAGGATGCAAATCCAGCGATTTGTACCCGGAAGGTGGATGGCCTCCCTCGACTCCTTCAGCCTCGCCATTTTGCTCGGCGCCGTCCTGGTGATGGCCGGTATCCTGTCGAGCCTGCTCGCGCTGCGCTTCGGCGCGCCCCTGCTGCTCGTCTTCCTTGCCATCGGCATGCTCGCCGGGGATTCCGGCCCCGGGCAGATCCAGTTCAACGACGTCGGCACCACCTATCTGGTCGGCTCGGTGGCCCTCGCTTTGATCCTGTTCGACGGCGGCCTGAAGACGCGCTTTGCCAGCATCCGCACCGTGCTCGCCCCGTCCCTTGTGCTCGCCACCGTCGGCGTGCTCCTGACCGCGCTGGTCACGGCGCCGTTCGCGAAATTCGCGCTCGATCTCAACTGGGCGGAATCGCTGCTGGTCGGCGCCGTGGTCGCCTCGACCGACGCCGCCGCGGTGTTCCTGCTGGTGCACACCCAGGGCCTGCGCCTGCGCCCGCGCGTCGGCGCGACGCTGGAGGCGGAATCCGGCACCAACGATCCCTTCGCGATCTTCCTCACCCTGATGCTGGTCGAATACATCTCGCTCGGCTCGAGCTCGCCCGGCCATGTGTTCATGGAGTTCGTGCAGGAGGCGGCGCTGGGCGCTGTGGTCGGCGTCATCGGCGGGCGCCTCGTCGTCATCGCGCTGAACCAGGTGGCGCTGCCGCAGGGCCTGCATGCGCCGTTCGTCACCACCGGCGCGCTGGTGATCTTCGGCGGCTCGCAGATCATGCACGCCTCCGGCTTCCTCGCGGTCTATCTCGCCGGCATCATCATCGGCAACCGGCCGACCCGCGCGCATAATTCGGTGGTGACCTTCCTCGATGCCGCGACCTGGCTGGCGCAGATCGTGATGTTCGTGCTGCTTGGCCTTTTGGTCTCGCCGATCCGGCTCGGCGCCAGCGTGCTGCCGGCCGTTGCCGTCGCGCTGGTGCTGATGCTGGTGGCGCGGCCGCTCGCGGTGTTCGTGTGCCTCGCGCCATTCCGCTTCAACTGGCGCGAGAAGATCTTCATCGCCTGGACCGGCCTGCGCGGCGCGGTCGCGATCTTCCTGGCCTCGATCCCGATGCTGGTCGGCCTGTCGAAGGCCTATCTCTATTTCGACGTCGCCTTCGTCGTCGTGATCATCTCGCTGCTGCTGCAGGGCTGGACGCTTGCGCCGGCCGCGCGCAAGCTGCACGTTGCGCTGCCGCGCGCCGAGCGCGGCCCGCGCCGTGTCGAGCTCGACCTGCCCGGCCAGCTCGAGCAGCAGCTCGTCGGCTATCCGGTGCGATCCAAGAGCCTCTATTTCCGCCGTGGCCTGATCCCGTCCTGGTCCAAGCCGACGCTGGTGATCCGCAACGAGAACATCCTGACGCCGACGGAGGCCGATCCGATCGCGCCCGGCGACTACATCTACCTGCTGGCGCCGCCGGAAAAGGCCGAAGCGCTCGACCGCTTCTTCGTCGACATGCAGCCGAGCTCGGCGCCGGATCCGCATCTGCTCGGCGACTTCATGGTGTCGGCCGAGCATACGCTGGCCGAGCTCGCCGAGATCTACGGCGTGAAGGTGAGCGATGACGAGAGCAAGCTGACGCTCGCCGACTTTTTCGACGTCCATCTCGACCGCGCGCCGAAGGAGGGCGCCGAGCTGCCGCTGGACGCGATCGTGCTGGTCGCGCGCAGCATCTCCGGCGGCCGCGTCAATGTCGTAGGCCTGCGCTTGCCCGAAGACGAGGAGCCGCCCGCGCCGCTGACGCGCCGGCAGGCGCTGCGCCGCAAGCTGGCGGATGTGTGGACCTCGGTCGCGGGGGTCTGACCTCTCCGTCATTCCGGGCTCGCCCTTCGGGCGCCCCGGAATGACGAGAAACCGCCACCAGATCGCCGCAACCGCCGAAGATTTGCGCGCCTTCGTGACCGCTGGTTCCGGAACGCTCCGCTGCGTTGCCCGTTCTTCGCGTGACGGTCAACGTCTTTGACAGGAGCAGTTCCATGCGAAGTTTCATCTTGCCTGCCATCGTCGCGATCGGTCTCGGATCGGCTGCGCCGGCGATGGCCTATGACACCGGCGACCAGATCTCGATGCAAGTCGCGCTCGATGTCGCGACGGACATCGGCGTCACGACGGTCTCGCACACGAACTTCCTCGGCGATGAATGGCAGATCGAAGGCCGCGACCGCACCGGTCGCTGGATGGAGGTCGATGTCGATGCGCGGACCGGCGAGGTGCGCAACGTCGATCGCGGCTGGTAGACACACTACACCCCCGCTGTCATTGCCCGCGAAAGCGGGCAATCCAGTATTCCAGAGACGGTGCGTGGACACGGAGAAGCCGCGGCGTACTGGATGCCCGGTCAAGCCGGGGCATGACTGCGGTGGTTGAGGCGACGCTCACCAGCACACGCACGTCGCCTCACGTCAGCACCTTCACCCCGCCGAACGACGTCACGCGGCCCTGCTTCAGCATCACGATTTGCGTGGCGAGCTGGCGCAGCTCGGCGACGTCGTGGCTGACATAGACCATGGGGACATTGGCCTCGTCGCGCAGCCGCACCAGATAGGGCAGGATCTCGAGCTTGCGGCCCTCGTCGAGCGCACCGAGCGGTTCGTCGAGCAGCAGGAGGCGCGGCTTCGACAGCAGCGCGCGGCCGAGCGCGACGCGCTGGCGCTCGCCGCCGGAGAGCTTTCCGGGGCGGCGGTCGAGCAGCGCGCCGATGTCGAGCAGGTCGATGATGCGCTTGTGCTGGCCGGGATCAGGCGCAAGCCCGTTCATGCGACGGCCGTAGTCGAGATTCTGCGCGACGCTGAAATGCGGAAACAGCCGCGCGTCCTGGAACACATAGCCGATGCGGCGGCGATAGGTCGGCACATGGATGCCGGAAGCGGTGTCGTCGACGGTGTCGCCGTCGATCACGATGGTGCCGCGATCGGGCCGCAACAGCCCGGCGATCATGTTGACCAGCGAGCTCTTGCCGGCGCCGGAGGCGCCGAACAGGCCGATGACACGGCCCTCGCCGGCGAAGGATGCCGAGAGCGAGAATTCGCCGAGCTTCTTTTCGATGTCGACGCGCAGCATGGTCAATTCCCGTGCAGGCGCTGCGTCGCGCGGCGGGCGAACCATTCGGCGGCGATCAGCGCGCCGATCGCCAGCACGATCGAGACGATCACGAGCCGGGCCGCCGCGGCATCGCCGTCGGGCGTCTGGATCAGCGAATAGATCGCCGAGGAAATCGTCTGGGTCTCGCCGGGAATGTTGGAAACGAAGGTGATGGTCGCGCCGAACTCGCCGATCGCCTTGGCAAAGCCCAGCACCATGCCGGCGAGCACCCCGGGCAGCGCCAGCGGCAGCGTCACCGTGAAGAACACCTTCCACGGCGCGGCGCCGAGCGTCTCGGCGGCCTGCTCGAGCTTTCGGTCGATCGCCTCGATCGACAGCCGCATCGGCCGGACCAGCAGCGGAAACGACATCACGCCGCAGGCGAGCGCGGCGCCGGTCCAACGGAACGCGAACACGATGCCGAGATGATCGGCGAGGAAGCCGCCGACGAGGCCGCGGCGGCCGAAGGTGAGCAGCAGCAGATAGCCGGTGACGACAGGCGGCAGCACCAGCGGCAGATGCACGACGGCATCCAGCACCGACTTGCCCCAGAAATCCTTGCGGGCGAGCAGCCACGCCAGCGCAATGCCGAACGGCGTTGCGACCAGCGTGGCGATGACGGCGACCCTGAGCGAGAGCAGGATCGCCGTCCATTCGGCGGGCGAGATGTCGAGCATCAAGTCGTAATATCAGGTGGCAAAATCAAGCCGCAAAAATCAGGTTGTCGGATTGACCAGAAACTTGAAGCCGTATTTTTCCAGAATGGTCTTGGCGGGGGTCGAGCGGAGGAAGGCGAGATAATCATTCGTCTCCGGCTTCGCGGTCGTGGTCGCCGCGACCGGGTAGATGATCGCAGGGTGCGAGTCCGCCGGGAAGGTGCCGACGATCTTCACGCCGGGCTCGACCTTGGCGTCGGTGGAATAGACGATGCCGAGCGCGGCCTCGCCACGGGCGACCAGCGTCAGTGCGGCGCGCACGCTCTCGGCCATCGCGAATTTCGGCTCCGCGGCCTGCCAGGCGCCGAGCTTCTCCAGCGCGGCCTTGGCGTATTTGCCGACCGGCACCGACTTGACGTCGCCGGTCGCGATCTTGCCGTCGCCGGCGAGCTTGGCGAGATCAAAACCTTGCGCGATGGTGACGTTGTCGACCTTGGAATCCTTCGGCGCGATCAGCACGATGCTGTTGCCGAGCAGGTTGACCCTGGAAGGCTCGTTGATGGTCTTCTTGGAAGCCGCGTAGTCCATCCAGTCGGTATCGGCCGAGACGAACACGTCGGCCGGCGCGCCCTGCTCGATCTGCTTGGCGAGCACCGAGCTCGCGGCATAGGAGACGCTGAACTTGACGCCGGTCTTGGCGGTGTAGGCGGCATCGACCTCGTCGAGCGCGTTCTTCATCGAGGCCGCGGCGAACACGGTGATGGTCTTGTCCTCGGCGCTGGCAGGCGAGAGGCTCGCGCCCGCGAGGATGACGAAGGCGGTGAAAAGTCCGGCAATACGAATCATGGATGCGCTCCGTGCGAGCTCGCGCGCGCAGGCGCACGCGCAAATCTGGCGTTGGGTTAAGTCTGGTCGCGACGGGCGGAAGCGCTGTTCCACGCGTCCCCGCAGCGGCTTACGGCCGGCGGGGATATCGCAGTTGCGAAGATAGCAGGCTGGGGCTTCAGGTCAAAGGCGACCGTTTGTCTAATCTATTGCGCCGGCAGGATCGCGATCGACAGCGAATTGTCCTTGGCGCCGCTGACCTGGAGCACGAAGGGCTTGTCCGAGAGCTCATATTTCATGGTCTTGCGGATGCCCTGGCAATCGGTGGCGCCGCTGAAGGCCACGGGCTTGAGGAAATGCCCGTCCTGGACCACGTCGACCCAGGCTCCGGAGGAGAGGCTGATCGTGTAGAGCCCGGCCTTCGCCGCCTTGATGCTGGTGAAGCCGGCGAAGGTGCCGTCCTTCGGCGCCCGCTCCGGCGGCGTCGGCAGCTTGGCGTCCTGAGGCGCGACCAGCCCCAGCGTGATGGCGGCCGCCGGCAGCGCAGCCTGCTCGGCCCCCGAGGCCAGCTTGGTCCGGTCCGGCGCCGTCAGCGCCGCGCGCTCACGCTCGATCGGCCATTTGAACTTGTCGCAGCCGCTCGGCTCCTCGGCGGCCAGAGCGGAGGTCGCACTGAGCGAAAGCACAGCGAGGAGGGCGAGGATGCGCATGTCAAATCTCATCGTTGGCCGCGCGCGGGCGCGGCTTGCGGAAAGTCTTCGCGTGAAACGGGATGCGCATCCCGGGATGCCGCGGGCTTACGGCCAGGGCGGCAAACCGATCTTAGCGCATTTGATTGGAGCGAACCAACCAACTACTTCGTCATCTCGGGTCGCGCGCCCAATCGCAACTGTCGTCCCGGACAAGCGCAGCGAAGCGGAGCGCCGATCCGGGACCCATAGCCACAGTCAGGTGTGTTACGGGGATTCGGAGTGACCTGCTTCGGGCCACACGTCTTCCTGTGGTTATGCGACGAGCGCAAGCGCTCGCGCAGGGGTCCCGGGCTCGCTTCGCGCCCCGGGACGACACCGAGAGGGAGGCGGCAGCACGCCCAACTGCCCTACGGCTTCGCATCCCCTGCATGCAGCACCGCCTTGCAGGCCGCGGGCATCTGCGCCAGCGTCATCGGCGGCTTTGGCTTCGGCGGCTCCGGCGGCGGTTTTGGATGCAGCACGGCGTCCGAGAACCAATAAGCGAGGTCGGACGGCTTGCAGCCCTCGTCGTCGGATTGCGACGGCTGGCCCTCGCAGTCGCCGGCGCCCGCCGGGCAGCGCATGCGGATGTGGAAGTGATAGTCGTGGCCCCACCACGGCCTGATCTTCGACAGCCACGAACGGTCGCCCTTGGCCTCGCGACACAGCGCCTTCTTGATCGCGGCATTGACGAAGATGCGCTGCACCGCCGGCTCCTGTGCCGCGTCGCGCAGCACCAGCACATGGCTAGGTGTGAACACCTTCGGATCGACGTCGAGCCGGTCCGGCCGCACCATCATCACCGCCGACATCTCCTCGCGCTCCTCGCGCGAGAGCCGCCGGTCCGGCATCGGCGTCAGCCAGATGTCGGCGTCTAACCCGATCTGGTGGCTGGCATGGCCCGACAGCGCCGGGCCGCCGCGCGGCTGGCCGATGTCGCCGACCAAAATGCCCGGCCAGCCCGCGTCCTTGTGCGCCTTGGCAGCCAGGCGCTTGATCAGCGCGATCATGTCAGGATAGCCGTAGTTGCGGTTGCGCGACAGCCGCATCACCTGCCAGTTGTCGCCGTTGAGCGGCATCTGCATGGCGCCGCCGATGCAGCCCTTGGTGTAGGAGCCGATGACATGCGCCGGCCCCGTCGAGGGCAGCAGTTTTCGCGCGAACAGCTCCTTGGCGCCGAGATGCGGATCGTTGGGATTGGCCAGCGGCGGCAGCGGCTTCGGGGTGACGCTGCCCTTGTCCTGGGCCAGCGCGTCGCCGGCGGCCAGGAGCGTCATGACGAGCAGGAGGGGAGCGATGCGGCGGGGACTCATGCTGACATCCTTATAACCCAACGCCGCGTCAGGGTTAAGAATTAGGCTCGTGGGCGCCGCCTTCACGGCGCGCGCAACACCACGATCCACATTTCCAACTAGGCCGTTGCAAAATTCTGTGTCGGTCGGCCGATTTTTAACGGCCCGATAACCTTAGACTGCATTGACCAAAATTCGTGCGCGGCGTGAGGAATAGACCCGGCCCGCATGCAATCGCGCGCGATCCCGGAAACGATTCACGCAGGCGCGCAATTTTGCGCCAGATCGCGTGCTGATTGCGACGCGCCGGTGGGCCTGGTGTGTCCGTAGACGCGGCCTGCGCCCTGCAAACAGGCAGACGGGAGCATGCGGGACCGGAGCCCGCCGTGGCCGGGCCGCCCAAGATTACTTTTTTTTCAGACACTTGCTCCAACACTTGCGGCCGCTGGGCGCGGCTAGGACGTGTGAAGTTGAGTTTGGGGTCCCAAAAAACAAAAAAGCGAAAGCGCAATGTGCTCGCCCGGGCTGGCCAACAGCCTCGCAAGCCGCGCTTTACGCGCGTGCGCCCTGCCGAACGAGACCTGCTCGTGCAGAGCCGCGCGGAAGCTGCCATCATCGAAGCGCGTAAATCGCATGAGCGGCTGCGCCAGGCCGTCGACCTGCTGCCGCAGGGCATCGTGATCCTCGACCCCGAAGGCCGCTACGTCCTCTGGAACAAGCAATATTCCGAGATCTACAGCAAGACCGCCGATCTGTTCGAAGAGGGCGCGCGCCTGGAAGACACGCTGCGCGTCGGCGTCGCCCGCGGCGACTATCCGGAAGCCGCCGGCCACGAGGACGAGTGGATCGCCGAGCGGCTGAAAAAGCTCTACGAGCCCGGCAAGCGCCACGAGCAGACGCTGTCGGACGGCCGCGTCATCCTGATCGAGGAGCGTCGCACCGAGGACGGCGGCGTCGTCGGCCTGCGCGTCGACATCACCGAGTTGAAGCGGCGCGAGGCCTCGTTCCGCCTGCTGTTCGACGGCAATCCCGTGCCCATGATCGTCTGTGCGCTGGACGACGAGCGTATCCTCGGCGTCAACGACGCCGCGATCGCGCATTACGGCTATAGCCGCGCCGAGTTCGAGAAGCTGACGATCCGAGCCTTGCAGGCCTTCGAGAGCGAGCCACCCTGGACCTCCGATCGCTCCAGCGACGAGCAGGTCGCGCGCACCTGGAAGCACGTCAAGGCCGACGGCGCGCTGATCGACCTTGCGATCTATTCGCGCGAACTGACCTATGCCGAGCGGCCCGCGGTGCTGCTCGCGCTGATGGACATCACCGAGCGCAAGCGCGCCGAGGCGCGGCTCGCCTTCATGGCCCAGCACGATGGCCTGACCGGCCTGCCCAACCGCAATCTGCTGCGCCAGCAGGTCGACGAGATGCTGCTGCACACACGGCGCAGCGCCGAGAAGGTCGCGCTGTTGATGCTGGGGCTCGACAATTTCAAGGCGGTCAACGACACGCTCGGGCATGCGATCGGCGACAAGCTCTTGCGCGGCGTCGCCAAACGGCTGCGCTCGACGCTGCGCGAAGAGGACGCGTTGGCGCGGCTCAACTCCGACGAGTTCGCGATCGTGCAGAGCGGGCTGACGCGACCCGAGGATGCGGCGGGCCTCGCAAAACGCCTGCTGGAGGCCATTTCCGACCCCTATCTGCTCGACGGCCATTCCGTGGTGATCGGCGCCTCGATCGGCATCGCGATGGCGCCGGGCGACGGCGATGACTCCGAGAAGCTGCTCAAGAGCGCCGACATGGCGTTGTCGCGCGCCAAGCAGGATGCGCGCGGCAGCTTCGCCTTCTTCGAGGCCGCGCTCGATGCGAAAGCGCAGAGCCGCCGCAAGATCGAGGTCGAGCTGCGCGATGCGATCCAGAGCGACGTGCTGCGCCCCTATTACCAGCCGCTGATCGATCTCCAGAGCGGCCGCATCACCGGCTTCGAGGCGCTGGTGCGCTGGCCGCATGCCGAGCGCGGCATGGTCTCGCCGGCCGAGTTCATCCCGGTCGCCGAGGACACCGGCCTGATCAATCCGCTCGGCGGATTGATGCTGCGCCGGGGCTGCCTGGATGCCGCGAGTTGGCCCGACGACGTCCGCGTCGCCGTCAATTTGTCGCCGCTGCAGTTCCGCAGCGGCAACCTGCTCTCGATGGTGACGGACGCGCTGAAGCAGTCCGGCCTGCCGCCGCGCCGGCTCGAGCTCGAGATCACCGAGACGCTGCTCCTGGAGAAGAGCGCCCAGGTGCTGGCGACGCTGCATGCGCTGCGCGCGCTCGGCGTGCGCATCTCCATGGACGATTTCGGTACCGGCTATTCCAGCCTCAGCTATCTGCGCAGCTTCCCCTTCGACAAGATCAAGATCGACCAGTCCTTCGTGCGCGACCTCGGCGCCAACCGCGAGGCGCAGGCGATCATCCGCTCCATCGTCAGTCTCGGCAAAGGTTTGGGTGTCACCATCACCGCCGAGGGCGTCGAGACCGAAGCCGAGCTGAGTTGTCTGCGCGCCGAGGGCTGCGACGAAGGGCAGGGTTTCCTGTTCAGCAAGGCCCGCCCGAATGCGGAGATCATCAGCCTCCTGGCCGCACAACGCGGCATCGATGCCGTCGACGAGGACGCCGCGCTGGTGGCGTGAGGCTTCACCTCTCCCCGTCTGCGGGGAGAGGTCGGAATGCGCGCATAGCGCGGATTCCGGGTGAGGGGGTACAGGTCTTCCGACGATCTCACCGGCGTTGCCGTCAACCCTACCGGGGACAGTGCCGGATGAACGTCACGTTCCTGGCGTACAGGTACGTGTAGGGGTCAACCTGGTCGAGCGCGTGGTGCTTCATCACCCAGTCGCGAACCTCGGGCGCGTAGGACGACATCATCAGCTGAGTCTCGCCCGGATTGATGCTGCGGTCGCCGTGATGCGCCGCGTGAAACATGAAGTAGCCGCTCGGGGTGATGCAGATCTTGTTGAGCGGAACGACCCCAAGAACCGTCGTGCAAGACGATTTGCAGCGGCCATCGATCACGACGCGATCATATTCCGCATTGACGTGCGTATATGTGTAGATGTGTGCGGCGGTGTTGCCGCCTGGGTCGTGAAGGTAATAGACCTGCTCCGCGTACGCGGTATCTGCCACGGCCAACGTGAAGAGGATCATACTGATCACGGTTGGAATCCGACGCATATCATCCCCCTTTGCTTGTCGCCAATCCCCTGAATGCACCGGACCGGATGCCGTTGCGATACGCTACTTCAAGCGGCTGAGCTGCATGATCAAATTGGGTTGAGCAGCGCCGGAAATCCAGCCCTGCACGCCCTGGTGCGATCGCCACATGGCGCCGAACTTGAGAGGACGAGCGGACTACGGCGCGGGCGTCGACAGGATCACCTTCCCCACATCCTCGTAATGCGTATCCCGCGCCTGGATCTGCTGCGCGATCGCATGCATGTCGCGAAAGCGACGCTCGAACGGATTGCTGCGGAACACGGCCGTCGCGCCGGCCATGTGATAGGCGGTGTCGACCACCTTTGCCGATTGGTGGATCGTCCAGGTCGCCGCGAGCCGCACCGCGCTGCGATGCGCCGCGCTGAATTCGCCGGTCGCGACGAGATCGCGCCACATCGCATTCGCCGTCGCATAGAGATAGGCGCGCGCGGCGCGCAGATCCGCCTCGGTGCGGCCGATCAGGCCCTGGACCGCCCCGTTGTCCCGCATGGCGCTTGCCGCGAGCGACTGATGTTTTCCGCGCGCGAGCGCGATGGCCGCATCCAGCGTGGCACGCGCGACGCCGAGCGAGACCGCGGCAAAACCGAGACTGAACGTCGAGCCGGTGCCGATCCTGTAGAGCGGACCCGGCTCGCGCAGCGCCGGCGTCACGTCGCGGAACGCGGTGAAGCGCTCGGGGATGAACAGGTCGCGCACCTCGTAGGAATCCGTGCCGGTGCCGGCGAGCCCGATCGCCTGCCAGACGTCGTGCAGCACCGCGCTTGCGACCGGAAACAGGATGGTGCGCACCTCCGGCGATCCCTCGGCATTCTTGCGCGGCACTCCGTCGCCATCGACGATGCGCACATGCGCGCCCAGCCAGCTCGCCTGCCGCGAGCCCGAGGCAAAATCCCAGCGCGCGGTGACCCGATAGCCGCCCGCGACGGCGCGCGCCTCGTGTGCGATCGCGCCCCAGGCGAGGATGCCGGGCGGTGTGTTGAAGATCTCCTGCGCGGTATCGTGATCGAGCCAGGCCGCGATCATCGCGCAGACGCTGCATTGGCCGAGGCACCAGGCCGTGGACGCATCCGCCTTCGCCACCTCCTCCAGCATTTGCATGAAGCTCTCGATCGGGGCTTCCGCGCCGCCGAGGCTTTGCGGCAGCAGCGCGCGATAGAGGCCGTTCTCGATCAGCGCGGAGGTGACCGCCGGCGTCAGCCGCCGCGTCCGCTCGATCTCATCCGCCTCGCCCGCGATCAGCGGCGCGAGAGCGCGGGTACGCTCGATGAGGCCCACTCCGGGAGTTGCGTTCATTGCTGCGCTTCCTCGCTCCTTCTGCCGTGAGCGGTAGATGCGCGATGGTGATCTATTTGATGCCTGGGATCAAGATTACATCCGGGGCCTGATTTGCAGGCCACCAACTTGCCCCCCCGTCACCCTGAGGTGCGAGCTGAGCGGCGCGAATGCGCCGCTGGGCGAGCCTCGAAGGGCGACGGCCCGGCTGCATCGTGGCCGTTCATCCTTCGAGGCTCGGCCTGCGCTGCGTTCGCATCGCATGCCTCGCGCCTCAGGATGACGGCGCTTAGACCGGCCTAGGTCGGATCATCCAGCCGCCGCTCCATGATGATCGTGCGCTCGTCACCATGATAGCTGTCGCGCACGGCACTGAACCCGAGCTTTGCGTAGAAAGCCTCGGCGGTGACCGACGAAGGAACGGTCAGCGAGGGAATGTTTCTCGCCCGCGCCGTCTGCTCGATCTCCGCCATCAGCAGCTTGCCGATCCCGCGCGCCTGAACGTCGGGAGCGACGAAGACCGTGCGCACCACGCTGCCGTCGAGGCTTGCCGTTCCGACGATGCGGCTGCCGATGCTGGCGACGAAAACGCGGCGCCTTCCGATCAGCTGCCGCACGGCGTCCGGACTGAAGCTGCGCGCGACCCGCGCGATGATCTCGTCGGTATAGTCTTTCGCGTTGGTTTCGCGCAGCGCGCGCAGGATCACGCCGCTGATGTCAGCTGCGTCGTCCTCGCGTGCGGGCCGGATCGTGTAGTTCATGGCCATGAGCTTGTCGCGCAATCGCAGTTAATGCTACCGTTGGTAGCATATTCGTAAGGTACCGTCCAAGAGGCACCGCATGACGAAGCCACCCCGACGCGACGCTCGCCCCGCCCCGGCCGTCACACGCGCCGTGGCGACCGGGCTGACGCTCGAGGACGCATCCATGGGCGACATCGTCGATGCGTTGGCGGGCGGGCACGTCACCGCCACGGCGCTGACTGAGGCCTATCTTGCGCGCATCGCGGCCTATGACCGCAACGGGCTCATGCTCAATTCCGTCCGCACGCTCAATCCCGACGCACGCGCGATCGCGGGCAAGCTCGACGGCGTCAGGCCGTCGGCCAAACGGCCGCTCGCGGGCGTGCCGATCCTGCTGAAGGACAACATCGCCACCGGCGACAAGCAGCCGACCACAGCGGGCTCGCTGGCGCTGGACGGCGCGCGCGCCAAGGGTGACGCCACCATCGTCAAGCTGCTGCGAAACGCCGGCGCCGTGATCCTCGGCAAGGCGAACCTGACGGAGTTCGCCAACATCCTCGCGATCGATATGCCGGGGGGCTATTCCTCGCTCGGCGGCCAGGTGAAGAATCCCTACGTGCCGACGCTGCTGGATGATCGGGGCATCCCGGTCGTCGACCCCGGTGGCTCGAGCTCGGGTTCGGCGGCAGCTGTCGCCGCCGGCCTGTGCGCGGCCTCGATCGGCACCGAGACCTCAGGCTCGCTGCTGCACCCTGCCAGCCGCAATGGCCTCGTCACCGTGAAGCCGACCGTTGGTTTGATCAGCCGCGCCGGCATCGTGCCGATCGCGCACAGCCAGGACACCGCCGGGCCGATGACGCGCACCGTGCGCGATGCAGCGATGCTGCTGAATGTGCTGGCGGCCAAGGATCCCCTCGATCCCGTGACGGAGCGGCAGCAGAGGCCCGCCGATTACACCGCCGACCTCGCACGCGATGCGATGAAGGGCGCGCGCATCGGCGTGCCGAGCGATCCCGCCGATCCCTTGAACGATCCCTACTACGGCAAGCTTCCGCCTGACGCTACGAAGTTAATGGCCGAGACCATCAAGATGCTCGAGGATCTCGGCGCCGTCATCGTGCGGGCCAGCATGTCGGCGGCGGGCTGGATGAGCGGACCGGGCACGATCATGGCCGTGCTCAATCGCAATCCGCTGAGCGGTAACAAGGGCAATGCGGTCGTGCAGCGGATCGTCTTCCTCTACGAGCTGAAGCATGATCTCAACCTCTACCTGAAGGATTGGGCGACCCACACCGACATCAAGACCATCGCGGACATCGTTGCCTTCAACGAGGCTCATGCCGACAAGGCGCTGCGCTTCGGCCACGACCTGTTCCTCGCCGCCAACAGCACCAGGGGCGATTTGAGCGAGCGCGAGTACAAATCGGCGCGCGCGATGGACCTCCTCACCGCCAGGACGCGCGGCATGGACGCCTACATGAACCAGCACAAGCTGGACGCCGTCCTGTTCCCCGGCGCGACCGGAGCGGCGATTGCCGCCAGGGCGGGCTATCCCAGCGTCGCGGTACCGGGCGGTTTCGTCTCGGGAGCCGACGGCAAAGGACACGCCCGACTATCCGCTCGGCGTCACCTTCGCTGGCCGCGCCTGGAGCGAGCACAAGCTGCTGCGTCTCGCCTACGCCTATGAACAGGCGTCGAACATGCGCAAGCCGCCGCCCGGTCTGCCCGCGCTTGAGGTGCAGTGACATCGGGTTCGGCCAAAGGGCCTCTCAGCCGTTCGGCAGCCACCACCCGAAGATCGCAACGACGAGGCACGCCGCGAGGCACACGGCCTGGTGGCCCATTTCCATCCAGTAGGAGACCGGCGCGGTGTCCCTCTGGACCACCTGTCGCGACCAGTCCAGCAGCCAGTCCACGAGATCGGGACTGAAAGCCCTGATTTCGCGCTCCGTATAGCCGTCCCGCAGCATGCGGCCGCAATCGACGCACAGATAGATCGCGACGATGCGAGCAACGACCTCACACAGGAAGAACCGCATGCATGGACCCGTTTCATCGGTGTCGCGCATCGATCGGCGGGATGCACGATGATGCTTTGGTGCGACCTGGTTTGGTGCGGCTGGATTTGCGGTTGGTTCAACCGCCGCGGCGTCCCCCGACGGTGATCGGGTCCGCCGGCGCCGCGCCTGCATTGAACCTCTCCGGCCTCCGGACGCACCAACGGCGCGTAAGTCCCGAAAAGCCGCGACGAAGGAGCGCGCGATGAAGGCCCTGAAAGCATCGATCCGTGTCGCGGTCACCGCGCTCGCCCTGAGCCTGTCGTTCGCCGCGCCGTCCCATGCCGAAGAGGACGAGGCGGGCACGCTCACGCGGCAGATGAAGCAGCTTTACCGGGCCGGGAAGTACACCGAAGCGCTGCCATTGGCCCAGAAATCCCTGGCCCTTCGTGAGAAGGAGTTCGGCCCCGACGATGCGAACGTCGCGATGCCGCTGAATGACCTCGGCACGATCCACTATAATCTCGGGCAATACGCGGTCGCCGAGCCGCTGTACAAGCGCGCGCTGGCGATCCGGGAGCGGACGCTCGGTCCGGATCATGCCGAAGTCGCGATGGTGCTGAACAATCTGGGCGATCTCTACCGCGCGGAAGAGCGTTACGCGGAAGCGGAGCCGCTGCTCAAGCGGTCGATCGCCATTGGCGAGAAAACCAATGATCCGTCGGTGGTGCTGGCGTTGAGCAATCTCGGCGCCGTCTACAGCAATGAAGGGCGGTACGACCAGGCGGTGCCGCTGTTCAAGCGCGGGCTCGCCATCCTCGAGAAAGCGCTCGGCCCCGACGATCCCGAAGCCACCGTGCTGATGAGCAATCTGGCCGATGCCTACATCCACCAGCATCGCTATGCCGATGCCGAGCGGCTGCTCAAGCGGGCGATGGCGGTGACCGAGAAGGCGTTCGGTCCCGATCATCCCGACGTCGCGCAGGCGCAGAACAATCTGGCCGCGCTCTACGCGCGTCAGGGCCGCAACACCGAGGCCGAGCGGTTGTTCAAGCGATCGGCGGCCGCGATGGAGAAGATGCTCGGGCCGAACCACCCGGATCTGGCGGAGGTGCTGGAGAACCTCGCCGGTCTCTACCGGGATCAGGGGCGCTATGCCGATGCCCAACAGGTCCTGAAACGGTCGATGGCCATTCGAGGCAAGACAAGGCCGATCTGACCAGCCATGCGCGACTTGATTTCCGCCATCGCCAAGAATCGTCCGATTTGCTCCATTCTCTCTGGCCTGATCACATTTGCGTTCATGGCGAATGCTTCGCCGGTCGCGGCCAGCGAATGGCGTTACGGCTGCCGGGGCGTGCTGCCGAGCGGCGATGCACCGGTCATCATCTTCAATCGCTCCTCGCTGATCATGTTGCCGAAGGGCTGGGTCGGCGGGCCGCTGCTCGGGGCGGTCAACGATCAGCTTTTGAGCGCGAGCTTCAGCGCAACCGACAACAATTCGGGGCTTGCCGCGACGATGGTGTTCAAGCGTGACGACCATCCCGACGAGAAGCTGACCCTGACCGAGACGTCGTCGAAGACGATCTCCGATGTCAACCGTCCGGCCGGCCATCAACCGCGCTCGGAGCAGATCACCACCTACCGCAAGGTCTATCGGTGGGTCAGCGACGGCATCTATCAGGGTCCGTACGACATCAAGATGGACTGCGTGAATTACGAGCTCTCGGCGCCCCGTCGATAGCGTTGCCTGGGGAGCGCAATGCGCCCCGACAGCCCCCAGCGGGCGGCGAGCAGTCGTGCCGACGACATTTTTCCAACTTTTTTGCGAATTGACGGCCGCACCATGTCGGCACGGACCGGTCTCGATCGTCCTTGGGGAGACACGTCCCGGGACGTGCTGGACACGGACCCGGCACATGTGAAAGTGATTTCGTCAATTCGAGCCATCAGAGCCGCAACTGGAGCAATGCCCATGAGGATCACCGTCGAAACCAGCGTCGCCGCCCCCATCGATCAGGTCTGGCGCGCCTATACGACGCCGGCCGACATCGTGAGGTGGAACGCCGCGTCCGACGATTGGCACACGACCAAGGCGACGGTGGACCTGCGGGAGGGCGGCCTCTTCTCGTCGCGCATGGAGGCCAAGGACGGCAGCATGGGTTTTGACTTCGCCGGCACCTACACGACGATCGTCGAGCACAAGCTGATCGAATATGCGTTCGGCGATCGCAAGGCCGAGGTCGAGTTCGTCCCCGGTCCGAAGGGCGTCACCGTCCGCGTCGTCTTCGATGCTGAAGAGACTCACTCGGTCGAGCAGCAGAAGGGCGGCTGGCAGGCGATCCTCGACAATTTTGCACGTTACGTCGCGGCGAAGCAGAAAGCGTCGTAAGGGCCTGCAGGGCGCTACGGTAGCCTCACGGGTTCACCGAACCATCGCACCGTAGCGCGAGCCGCTTCATCGAGGTCAGGCGGCTCCCCGCCGGCCCACGCCACGATGCCGTCCGGGCGCACGAGCAAAGCGCTCAACCCCAGTCGATCCTCAGGCTCGCCTGCAACATGATCGATCCGGCCGATCCAGCAGCGCGCAAGCGCCTGCAGCGATGGCTGGGCGCCGAAGTCCAGCAGCAGCCCTCGTCCTGTCCTGAGCAGCTCGCCCAGCCGCCTTCCATCGGCGAGTGCGAAATCGGGCGCGCTGCGGCCCACCAGAGGATGGGCATCGCCGAGATCGTAGCGGAGCGAGACGCCCCAGACGCGCTCGGCGAAATAGGTCGCGCCGTCGCGCGTGTCGATGAGGTCGCGGATGATCGCCTCCAACGCGCGCGAGCTCCTGCTCGGACGCATGAGGGCGACCTGGGCGCGCGACCAGTCGAGGATCTGTGCTCCCACCGGCTGCCGCTCGGCCGCATAGGTGTCGAGCAGGCCGGCCGAAGCATTGCCGCGAATGGTCGCGGCGAGCTTCCAGCCGAGGTTCATGGCATCGCCAAGGCCGAGGTTCAGGCCCTGGCCGCCCAGCGGCGAATGGATATGGGCGGCATCGCCCGCCAGCAAGACGCGGCGCTCGCGATAGCAGGTCGCCTGATGCGCGCGGTCGGTCCAGGTGGTGGCGAGCTGAAGGGCCGTCACGTTCACGTCGAGGCCCGAGATCTTGCGCAGCACCGCCTCGACATGGCCGCGGTCCGGTTCGCTACGGTGAGCGGCGCCACCGTCGAAATCGACCATGGCGATCGTGCCGGGCGCCGCATAGGTGTACATGCCCGACGCCGTGTAATGGCGGCCCGGCGCGAGTGCGGCCGGGTCGGCCAGCTCGACCAGCGCGGAATAGCCGGTGAATTCCGGATCGGTGCCGGCGAAACCGATACCGGCGGTCTTTCGCACCATGCTGCGTCCGCCGTCGCAGCCGACCAGCCAGCGACCCCGGACCATTCCGCCAGCCGTTGCAACGGTGACGCCATCGTCCGATTGCGTGAGAGCCTCGACGCCGCAGCCGCGCCGGATCTCGACGCCCAGCGTCCCCGCGCGCATGGCGAGAACGGCCTCGATGCTCGCCATGTCGGCCGCGATGCTGCCGATCGGACCGGGCAGGCGATACGGCCATTGCGCGCTGTCGATCTGGTCGTGGAAGAACTGGATGCCGGCGAAATGGCCGCCCGGGCGGCGCTGCTGCTGCATCCAGTGCGCGGCCGCCGGCGTGTCGCGGCCGGCGGCGCGGCGTGTGAGATCGTCCAGCAGGTCGCGGCGATCGAGGCTCTCGATGGTCGGCACCGAAAGCCCGCGCAGCCCGAACGGCAGGCCCTTGAGCGGCGAATGCGGATCCTGCGCCTTCTCCAGCACCAGCACCGAGCAGCCCGCAAGCCTGAGCTCACAGGCCAGGAACAGGCCGACCGGACCTGCGCCGGCAATGATGACGTCATAGGGGATGGTGTCGGGATTTTGCATGAATCGCTCCGTTGTCGATGTTCGACCGGAGCGTTTCCCGAACCCGAGGACCTCACGGACGAACGAGGGATCGCCTGACTGGCGACCGTTGTTCGTCGTGGGGATCTCGGGCGCGAGGCCAAAGACCAGAGCTTTCGTTACCGAGAGGACTTGGGCTTACCAGACCAAGTCTGCCTTTTCCGACATGGCCATTTAGCGTCGGGGCGCGGCTGCGTCAACGGGCGGCCGGCCGCGCTTCGCAGAGCTCATCCCATCTTCCGCGCTATTCGGCGGCGTGTCGTAAAGCGGCTTGCCCTTGTCGACGATGTGGACGGTCAGCAGCTTGATCGTCTTGTCACCGACGACCCTGTAGGCGCCGTGCGGTACGTCCCTTGCGTTCAAGCCGACAGAGCCTGTTGGGATAGGCACCTGCTTTCCGTCCGGCAGCTCAATCGTGCCGCCTTCGAGGAAGTAATACGATTCGTCGCCATGGTGGATGTGCCGGGTCGACGTCTCTCCGGGCTTTATTTCGCTGATGCTCGTGATGATTTCCATGTTGGTGCCGGTCAGGTCGCCCCGCTTCAGCTCCTTGCGGAACGGGGAGTCCCGAGCACTTGCGGTCGACACCAACGATGACGCCAAATCGGCTGCCACTACGATCTTCATGGAATACGTCCTCCCTGAAATCATGGTTCGTCTCGCCTTACGCTGCCCAGCTTCGCGGAATTCCTAATAAACGGCAAGGTTGTTGGCGGAAGTTCCTACACCCCGCATCGAGATGGCGAGCTTCCACGTCTTCGTCTACGATCCGAGCGCGCAATTCATCGGAGACGCTAGGATGCGAACCATCGGCCTGATCGGCGGCATGAGCTGGGAGAGCACCGCGCTCTATTACAAGCTCATCAACGAGCGCGTCCGCGACCGCATGGGCAAGCTGCATTCAGCTCCGCTGCTGATGTATTCCTACGATTTCCAGGAGATCAAGGAGATGCAGTATGCCGGCCGCTGGGCGGAAGCGGCGGGGAGCCTCGCCGAGGTCGCGCGGCGCCTCGAAAAGGCCGGCGCGCGGGCGATCGCGCTGTGCACGAACACGATGCACAAGCTGGCGCCCGACATCACGTCGAAGCTGACCATTCGCTTCATCCACATCGGCGACGCGACGGCAGAGCGCATCCGGTCCAAAGGCTACCGGCGCGTCGGGCTGCTCGGTACCAGGTTCACGATGGAGGAGACCTTCTACATCGACCGGCTGCGCGCGCACGACCTCGACGTGCTCGTGCCTCCCGCCGATGAGCGGGCCGACGTGAACCGCATCATCTATGACGAGCTGTGCCTTGGCGTCGTCGCCGATCCTTCACGTCGCCGCTACCAGGATGTGATGGCGGCGCTCGTCTCCGCGGGCGCCGAGTGCATCATCCTCGGCTGCACCGAGATCACGATGCTGGTCGGCGCGGACGACACAACGGTCGAGACATTCGACACGACGGCGATCCACGCGGAGACCGCAGCCGATTTCGCGATCGGGTGAGGATGATCTGACTCGGTGGATCCCGGCGTTGGCACTTGTAGGATGGGTAGAGCGAAGCGAAACCCATCAAACACCATCCGCACGATCGGACCAACTTGACGAAAACTGTGAGATGTCGCGTCGGCGCGATGGGTTTCGCTTCGCTCTACCCATCCTACGAACCTCGCCCTGGGATACAATCGGGCAAATCCATCACCCTTGCTCCGTCGGCTTTTGTCCCGCGCGGATGAACTGGTCGCAAACGTTCAGAACCAGAGCATTATTCGCTATGTAGAAGCTCAATAAATGGCGGACGTTGGACGTCCGCTTTGGGTCGCTTGCAGACATAGGTCACATGTCCGCTCGACCGGTCCGACATTCGTTCGGATTTCGGTGAGCGCGCCGAAGCGCTGTGCGGCCGCCAGTCTCGATCACTCCGTCCCGAGCGCATTATTGCAACGTGGTTCTATTAGCCGCGAAGAGCAACGCAGCCTGAAAGACCGGGCCTGACGCTGTTCTGACCTCGATGGCAACATCTGGCCGATGGTCTTGTCCTGGAGCTTCCTTCGCCAGATCGCGGGCCAATTGCGCCAGGGAATCTAGAGCCTCTGCCTCAGCATCTGCTTGCGAAGGCAATTCCACGCCTTCCTCATCGGGGTAGAAGGCCAATCCGCTCCTGACGTCGAAGAAGTATCGCGGCACCGCATAGCACTCCAAAAACGTGAGCGCCGAGTTTTCCAGAGCCTTGAAGGTATTTTCCCTGCAATCTGCCCAGGGTAGCGGCGATGGTCGCGTCGATGACAGCCTGTCCGTGTGTGTCAGAACTTGACTAGCAGTGTTGAAGTAAGAAACTCAGAGAAGTTGTTCGGAAGTTCTTGCACGCTGGAATCTGCTGCGCAGGTTCCGAGCGACGTCGAGCAGCGCCGGATTACTTCTCATAAACCGTTTAGCCTTCTTGACGGCGGACATCGCGCCGACGGCGAAGCGGCCACGCACGCTGAGCGGGATGAAACTGTCAAAGATCGGCTCCTCGTCCTTGCAGAAGAGCAGCTTGTAATCATACGAGCCGGCACCGAAGTCGAAGGCGCGATAGTTCTGACCCGCAAAATGATCGATAACTTCGCGCATGAGGATCAGGCCAGGGCTAAACCTCGCATTCTGCGACACGGTATAGGTGTTGAACATCATGGAGAAGCGGTGGCCGTCCGAGACACCGGCGAAGACCGCGATCACTTCCTCGTCGCATTCGAGCGCATGGATTTCGATCGCGCGGCCGCCGTCGGCCAGCCGAGTTATGCAGGCAGCGCGAATGAATTCCTGCACGCCAGGTTCGGCGAACACGAATGGCTGCTTCCTTTGGGCCATTCGTTGCGCCTTGACCTGGAAAAACCAGTCGAGCAGGCGGGTAATGTCAGCGTCATCAGACGCGATATGATAGCGATAGCCGGCAAGCCGTTGCAACTTTCGCTCCTTGCGCTGCAGCCGGCGACGGAGAGCTTCGCTGATCAGGCTCACCGGTGTGGCGCGGGGCTCGATCGTGCGCACTGGGCAGGGGCAGGTCGAGGGCTCGTGAGGCAGCAGTTTCAGCGGGTTTTGCAGTTCGAACCAGTAGGTCGGCTGCGAGCGCAGCACGAGCGCGTCGGCTTCGTCGCGCGCGGCGAGCATCGCTATCAAGGAGTAGAGATCATGTTCGGTTGCTGCCGCCGCGAAGTCGCGTTCCCACAGGCCCATATTGAGAGTTGAATGGCTCCCGCCCATGAAGCAAGCGCAGCGTATCCCGAGGACCGTTCGTAACACGAGCGGCAGCAGGACCAGCGGCCTGCCGTCGTCATCACTGGCGATCACGAGAAACGGCGAAAGCCCGGCGCGCTCACCGACCTGCCGCTGCCAAGCGGCGAGAAAATCGAACCGTTGGTACGGTGTTGCGGAATGGTTTGGACTCTCAAGACTGCGCCAGACTGTTTCAGCGGCAGCGAGATCGTGGACGACGTCGACGGTAGCGATGCGCCGTGATCGCGAACACGCAATTGGTCGCATCGTCCGGCTTTCGATGGCGGTCGCGATCCTGCGGGGGCCGTCCCACAACTCCACGGCCAGCCCGGAGCTGGCGAAGTGCCTGGCGCGTTCCTTTGCAGCTTCGTCATTTTGCGACGATAGGTGCGCGCGGTTGATGATGTGGCCTTCGTTGTCGAGGATGAATACCCTGTAATTATGGTGCACGGATGCACGCCAATTGCTCATTTGCCACCCAGAAAGTCGGCGTGCATCGCGAGGCAGCCGCTCGCTTATATTGTTGCAAATATTCCTATGCAGGGTGAAAAATTTAGAGCTACCTCGATGGGAAGAAAGCGGTAATTGGACTTCGCTTTGCTCGCCGCTGTGTGTTTATCGGCGCAAGCCGCTAGTTACCCCGAGCCACACCCAGCCAAAGAAGAAGAGCACGAGAGGAGGACCCAAAACCACCGCTGGATAAGCGAAGTTCGGAATCGCAGAAACAGGTGGCTTGGCGGGAGGAAAATCGCACAAAGGTGCCTTCGTCTTGAACGACGCACAGTCACTATCGTACTTGGCCCAGACCGCAGCCGATGCGCGCTCGTAAGCGCGCGCATGGGCATCTCCCTTCCAAACAAGGATGGCCATCGAGCCAGCGACACAGCCCCAAAGCAAAGAAAGAACGATCCAAAGCAGCAGCAAACGCCTGCTCATGCGTCCTTCCTCACGCCGTCGCGCGGCCAAGCCCGAGTGTCTGCCTCCGTTTGGTCGGAAAGCTCAGCGCCACCGCAACGGCGGCAAGCCCGATCGCGAAGGAGCCGACATGCAGCCACGTGTATTGCTGGAAACTGTCGAACACCAGCCCGCCGGCCCAGGGGCCGAGTGCCATGCCGAGGCTCGCGAACGCCGACACCGCGCCAAACACGGTCCCCATGATGCGCGCGCCGAAATATTCGCGGACCAGCACCGCATAGAGCGGCATCACGCCGCCATAGGCGAGACCGAACACAACCGATAGCGCATAGAATTCGCCGAGTTGGGCCACCGCGAGATAAGTCGCGATGCACATCGCCTGCACGAACAGGCCGCCGACCAGCACGGGTTTTGCGCCGATGCGATCGGCGAGTGCGCCGAGCAGCAGGCGTCCGCCGAGGCCTGAGACGCCGGCGACGCTGTAGACCGTCACTGCTGTCAGCGGCGCGATGCCGCATACCATCGCGTAAGACACCATGTGGAAGATCGGGCCTGAATGTGCGGCGCAGCAGGCGAAATGCGCGGCCGCGAGCGCGATGAATTGCGGCGTGCGCAGCGCCTGCGCCGCTGTCAGCTCGACTTCGGGTCCTGCGTCTGTGGTGGCGGCGCCCGCCGTTGCCGGCGCCGGACGCACCAGGAAGCAGGCTGGAATCAGCAGCGCCCAGGCAGCACAGCCGATCACCAGCATCGCGGTGCGCCAGTCATAGGCCGTGATCAGCCAGCTTGCGGTCGGCGCGATTGTCACCGGGGACACGCCCATGCCGGCGGAGACCAGCGCCACCGCAAGGCTGCGATTCCTCTCGATCCACGCGCTCGCAAGCGCCATCATCGGCGCGTAGAAACTGCCGGCGGCAATCCCGATCAGCACGCCGAAGCTGAGCTGGAATTGCCACAAGCTCGTCGCCTGGCTCGCGGTGACGAGACCGAGCCCGAGCAGAACGCTTCCTGCGAGAACCACGATGCGCGTGCCGAACCGGTCCGACAGCGTGCCCCACAGGAACGCGGCCACCCCCATGCAGAGGAAATCCAGCGTCGCCGCTGCCGACACCCCGGCGCGCGACCATCCCATCGCTTCCGAGATCGGCTGCAAGAACACCGCCAGCGACAGCATCGTGCCGAACCCGACACAGGTCATCAGCGCGCCCGCGGCGACAATGACCCAGCCATAGTCGAAGCCCGACGGCTTGCTCATGCGTTTCCTCGCGCTTGGTTTTGTTGGTGGTGCGCGCTGGGATGGTGGCCTATCGGGCGGCGGAGGGCAAGGCTGGCGGCTATACGCGCTTTGCCACCCTGCCGTGAACGCGATCTATCCCGTCGCGATGATCAAGCTCTTCGCCGCATCGTCATTGCCAGGCGCGCTACGCGCGAGCCCGGAATCCATCGCGGAGCATCAATGCGGAGAAGGGCTTGCGGGCTCGCGCCAATTGGCGTGCCTGGGAATGGCGATGTGCCACACACCGCGAGGATTGCATTATGCCCCTGTTTTGCCCGACGGAGCAAGCTCAATTCTGAAAATCAAAAATCATCAATCCGAACAAGTCTACTGTGCATGGGGTTGTTTTCGACATTTTTGTCGTCCGGTCGGCTTCTCCGCGGCTCCAACAACGAAAATGCCCGGGACAGGCCCGGGCACGAGGTCGGCGAACTGATCTACGACGGTCTCAGCTGTCCACCTTCAGCGCGGCAATGAAGGCTTCCTGCGGGATGTCGACCTTGCCGAACTGCCGCATCTTCTTCTTGCCTTCCTTCTGCTTCTCCAGAAGTTTTCGTTTACGCGTGATGTCGCCGCCGTAGCACTTTGCGGTGACGTCCTTGCGCAGCGCGCGCACCGTCTCGCGCGCGATCACCTTGCCGCCGATCGCCGCCTGGATCGGGATCTGGAACATGTGCGGCGGGATCAGCTCCTTCATCTTCTCGACCATGGCGCGGCCGCGCCCTTCCGCGCGGGTGCGATGCACCAGCATCGAGAGCGCATCGACCGGCTCGGCGTTGACGAGGATCTGCATCTTGACGAGGTCGGCCGGCTTGTAGTCGGTGAGATGATAGTCGAACGAGGCGTAGCCCTTGGAGACCGATTTGAGGCGGTCGTAGAAGTCGAACACGACCTCGTTGAGCGGCAGGTCGTATTTCACCATGGCGCGGGAGCCGACGTAAGTGAGCTCCTTCTGCGAGCCGCGGCGGTCCTGGCACAGCTTCAGGACGCTGCCGAGATATTCGTCGGGCGTGAGGATCGTCGCCTCGATCCAGGGCTCGTCGATCTCGGCGATCTTGACCACGTCGGGCATGTCGACGGGATTGTGGATCTCGAGCTCGGTCCCGTCGGTGAGCTTCATCTTGTAGATGACGCTCGGCGCGGTCGCGATCAAATTGAGATCGAACTCGCGCGACAGCCGCTCCTGGATGATCTCGAGGTGCAAGAGGCCAAGGAAGCCGCAGCGGAAGCCGAAGCCGAGCGCGGCCGAGGTCTCCATCTCGAAGGAGAAGCTGGCGTCGTTGAGGCGCAGCTTGCCCATCGCGGCGCGCAGCGTCTCGAAGTCGTCGGCGTCGACCGGGAACAGGCCGCAGAACACCACGGGGATCGCCGGCTTGAAGCCGGGCAGCATGTCGGCGACCGGCTTCCTGTCGTCGGTGATGGTGTCGCCGACGCGGGTGTCGGCGACTTCCTTGATCGCGGCGGTGATGAAGCCGATCTCGCCGGGGCCGAGCTCCTCGACCTGCTGCATCTTCGGCGTGAAGAAGCCGACGCGCTCGACGTCGTAGGCCGCGCCCGTGCCCATCATGCGCACGCGGCTACCCTTCTTCATGACGCCGTCCACGACGCGGATCAGCACGACGACGCCGAGATAGACGTCGTACCAGCTGTCGACCAGCAGCGCCTTCAAGGTTGCATCGCGGTCGCCCTTCGGCGGCGGCAGGCGGGTGACGATGGCTTCCAGCACGTCGGGAACGCCGAGGCCGGTCTTGGCCGAGATCATCACCGCATCCGAGGCGTCGATGCCGATGACGTCCTCGATCTGCTGCTTGATCTTCTCCGGCTCGGCCGCGGGCAGGTCGACCTTGTTCAGGACCGGGACGATCTCGTGATTGTTGTCGAGCGCCTGGTAGACGTTGGCGAGCGTCTGCGCCTCGACGCCCTGGCTGGCGTCGACCACCAAGAGGGAACCCTCGCAGGCCGCCAGCGACCGCGAGACTTCGTAGGCGAAGTCGACATGGCCGGGCGTGTCCATCAGGTTGAAGATGTAATCCTTGCCGTCCTTGGCGCGGTACGACAGGCGCACCGTCTGCGCCTTGATGGTGATGCCGCGCTCGCGCTCGATGTCCATGGAATCGAGCACCTGCTCCTTGCCCGCCATTTCGCGGTCGGAGAGGCCGCCGGTCATCTGGATCAGGCGGTCGGCCAGCGTCGATTTGCCATGGTCGATATGGGCGACGATGGAGAAATTGCGGATGTTGGAAATGGGGACGGTCGTCATGGGCGCGGGATACCACTCACATCCCCGTGCGGCAACCATATTGCTGTATTTTCAGGGTCTTTGTTCACGCCAAGCTGATTCCAAGCGGGGCCAAAACGCGCTAGCAAGCGGGCCATGTCGACCACCTCTCTTCCCACGGCCAGAGCGCGGGCGAAGACCCGCTTGAGTTACAACCGCTTCCGGTCCTGGCTGGTCGCCTGCGCGATCCGCCCCGAGGCGCGGCTGTGGCTGGTGATCCAGCTCGCGATCCTGCACGCGGTGCTGTGGACCTTCATCCTGATCAATCTCAAGGCAGCGCAGGACGTTCATATGGACGTCGCAGAAGCCTATGGCTGGGGCCAGAAATTCCTCTGGGGCTACGGCAAGCACCCGCCGCTGTCGGGCTGGGTCGCCGGGCTCTGGTTCAAGGTGTTCCCGGCGGCGGATTGGGCGACCTATGCGCTGGCGATGGCGACCGTCGGCGTCGGCATGGTGATCTGCTGGCTGGTTGCCTTGCGCGTGGTGGATGCGCGGCGCGCGTTCCTGGTCGTGGTGATGGTCGCGCTCTACCCGATCTTCAATTTCAAGGGTTTCAAGTACAACGCGGATTTGCTCCAGCTCGTCACGCTGCCGCTGCTGGTGCTGGCCTATCTCAACGCCTTCGAGAAGCGGACGTGGCAATCCGGCGTCTGGCTCGGCCTTGCCGGCGCGCTGGCGCTGATGACCAAATACTGGGTGCTGACCATGATCGGCGCCATCGGCCTTGCCGCGCTGATCCATCCGGATCGCATGAGGTTCCTGTTGTCGCCGACGCCGTGGGTGGCGATCGCGACGATGGTGGTGGCGATGATCCCGCACATCGTCTGGCTGGCGGAGGCGCATTTCGTGCCGCTGACCTATGCCGGCGACACCTACAGCCTCGAGGATGCTGGCCTCGTGCATCAGCTCGTGGCCGGCTATGCCCTGCATAATTTCGCGCTGCTGGCGCTGCCGGTGGCGCTCGCTGCGCTCGCGATGGCGCTGGTGCCGCCGTGGCTCAGGCTGCTCGTGCGTGCGCCCTTGCGCATCGTCACGCGGGCCTGGGCGCGCGGCGAAAATCCCGGCGTCAATGTTGCGCAGGCGCTGAATGTCTGGATCGTCCAGATCATCGTCGCGGTCGGCCCGCCGCTCGGCGCGCTCGCCTTCAGCATCTACATGAAGACGGACTGGGGCATCTCGCTGTTCTTCCTGGTGCCGGTGGCGCTGGTCGCGATCCCGGCGCTGCGGGTGCAGAGCGCGGTGCTGTTCAACATCGCCGCGATCTGGCTCGTGCTGAGCGTCGCGACGCTGGCGGCTTCGCCCTGGATCGCCGCGCGCGAGATGGCGGCCAATGCCGGCAACGCCGCGATCTATGGCGCGCGCTCGGATCTCGCGCGCGAATTGACGCAGGCCTGGCACACCCGCTTCGGCTCGCGCTGGGCCGTCGTTGCCGGCACCATGGAACAGATCCAGCCGCTGGTGTTCTACAGCGCGGATCACCCGGCGGCGTTGATGCCGCTGGAGGCCTGGGATTCCGGGCTGACCTCGCGCGAGGACGCGAAGAAGTACGGCTTCATCGGCGTGTTCGACCCGACCGACGGCCGCCTGCCCGCGTTCGAGAAATGGGTGGCGGAGGTCGCGCCGAATGCGGAGCGCATCGTGATGACGACGCGCCGCTTCACCCACGGCAAGGCCGGCCCGTCGATGAGCTGGAACGTCTACATCGCCCCGCCGGCGAAGTGACCGAAGGTGCCGTAGTGCCGTAGGGTGGGAAAAGGCGCGAAGCGCCGTGCCCACGACCTTTCGACAATCATGAGACGTGGTGGGCAGCTTCGCTTTGCCCACCCTACGGCACTGAGCGCGTGGAGGGCCTAAACCCCTTCCTCGTTGAACTTGCTCTCAACGAGCTCGGTGATCGCGGCAAGCGCAGCTTCCGCTTCCGCTCCGGCCGCCGCGACCGTGATCGTCGTACCCGGGCCTGCAGCGAGCATCATCAGGCCCATGATCGAGGTGCCGCCGACGGTCTCGCCGCCGCGCGTCACCCACACTTGCGCATCGAAGCGCTCGACCGCCTGGACGAACTTCGCCGAAGCCCGCGCATGCAGGCCGCGCTTGTTGATGATCAGAAGCTCTTTGGAAATCGCGCCCGCGGGCACGCCCGTCCCCGCTTGCGGCGCCTCTTCGCTCATTTGCCGGCGAGCACGCGGCTGGCGATGGTGACGTATTTGCGGCCCGCTTCCTGGGCCATTGCGATTGCGTCGGGCAGCGAACGCTCCTCGCGCACCTTGGCGAGCTTCACCAGCATGGGAAGGTTGATTCCCGCGAGCACTTCGACCTTGGGCCGGCTCATGCAGGAAATCGCAAGGTTGGACGGCGTGCCGCCGAACATGTCGGTGAGGATCGCAACGCCGTCGCCGGAATCGACGCGGTTAACCGCTTCGATGATGTCGCTTCGGCAGAGATCGGAATCATCTTCGGCGCCGATCGTGATCGCTTCGATTTGCTTTTGTGGGCCCATGACATGCTCAAGCGCTGCCTTGAATTCGTCGGCAAGGCGCCCGTGGGTCACAAGTACTAGACCAATCATCGGAAAACTCCTCGCGGGCGCTTTTGGTGCACCGCACGAACGCGCCACTTTGACCATCCAGAGCCCCCGCGCAAGAGGGGATGTTGCGTATCTCCCTGAATCTAGACGGATGGATGAGGGGAGCTGCGCCGGTCTACTCGGCCGCGATAGTGGGGTTCATATGGTTACCATTTCCCTTCAAACAATCGCCTCAGGGCTTAGCAGAAGGTTAACTCTTGGTAGTGGTCAAGGCCGCGACAACCAAAGGGAGGGGCGAATAGTCGCGGCCGACGGGGATTCGCGGTATTTCGACACCCAAAATGCTGGTTTTCAGGGATTCTGCCCGAGGCAGCCGTTCGGCGTCCTGAGCGTCCAGATCGACCACGAGACCGACGGTCGCACGCTCCACGAAGTCGCAGCGACGGATTCCGAGGCCCCTGATCTCGATCAGGCCGGCGAGTGTCGGTGCGTGACGGACCTCAATTTCCTTGCCGAGTGTCGCCAGATGGACACGGTCGTCACCGACCAGGACGGCCGGTTCGACCATGCCTGATCGCCCCGCCATGATCAGATCGAAGGCGAGGCGCGATTTGCCGGAGCCCGACGGACCGCGGATCAGCACCGCCAGATTGCCGACCTTGACTGCGGAGGCGTGAATGCTGGGTCCGCCTTCGTTCAAGCTGCCTTGGCTCATAGCGCCGGCAGTCTCACCACGAAGCGCGCGCCGGCAACGGTCGGTGCGCCGTCCTCGTCCACCGGGCCTGCGCGGTTCTCGGCCCAGATCCGTCCGCCATGGGCATCGACGATCTGCTTGGAGATCGACAGGCCGAGGCCGGAGTTCTGGCCAAAGCCCTGATGCGGCCGGTCGGTGTAGAAGCGCTCGAAGATGCGCTCCAGCGCATCGTCGCGGATGCCGGGGCCGTCATCGTCGACCACGATCTCGATCTCTCCGCGCACGCGGCGGCAGGTGAGGCGCACCTTATTGCCGGCTTCCGAGAACGACTGCGCGTTGGAGAGCAGGTTGGAGACCACCTGTCCAAGCCGCGAATCATGGCCGGTCACGGCAAAGGTGTCGGTCGGACCGCGGCCCTCGAACCGTGTCTCGACCGCGACGTCGTGGCCGAGCTTGGTCTCGTTTGCGACGGAGACGAGCGTCGTCAGCAGACGGCGCAGATCGACCGGGATCGCATCCTGACGCTGGAGCTCGGCATCGAGACGGCTGGCGTCGGAGATGTCGGAGATCAAGCGGTCGAGCCGCTTGACGTCGTGCTCGATCACCTCCAGCAGGCGGGCGCGGCTGTTCTCGTTGCGCGCCAGCGGCAGCGTCTCGACCGCGGAGCGCAGCGAGGTCAGCGGGTTCTTCAATTCGTGGGCGACGTCGGCGGCGAACATCTCGATCGCCTCCATGCGGCTGTACAGCGCGCTGGTCATGTCGCGCAGCGCGCCGGAGAGATGGCCGATCTCGTCGCGGCGGCGGGTGAAGTCGGGAATCTCGATGCGGGCCTTGATGCGCCGGCGGACGCGCTCGGCGCTGTCGGCGAGCCGGCGTACGGGCCCGGCGATCGTGCTCGCCAGCAGCAGCGACAGCATGATCATGACGGCGGCGGCGACGCCGCCGACCTTCAGGATGGCAAGGCGCTCCGCGGTCACCATCTGGTCGATTTCGTCGCCCTGGGTCGAGAGCATCAGCGCACCGTGGATGGCGCGCGAGCGCAGCACGGGCACGGCGACCGAGACGATCACCTCGCCGCGCGAATTGACCCGCACCATCGAGCGCTTCTGTCCCTGCAACGCGTCGCTCACTTCCGCATAGCCATTGCCGTTCTCGCGCCCGAGCTCGCGATACAGCGGCAGGTCGCCGCGGTTCAGCCAGGTGCGGATCGCGACCATGCCGCGCTCGACGAGGCCGGGCTTCTGCGACGGCGGCGGCAGCGGGAAGCTCAGCACGTTGTCGAGGTCACGGCTGTCGAGCAGCAAGGTCCCGTAAGGATCGAAGATCCGCGCGCGGGTCTTGGTCGGCGAGATCAGCGTGCGCAACACCGGCGCCACGCGCTCCGGGTTGATCGGGAAATCGAGCGAATCGTCGGTCCCGCCATAGCTGTCGCCGGTCTTGAGGTCGAGCAGGCGGTCGGGATCGATGGTGATGGCGTTGGTCTGCACGGTCGCGGAGGCTGCGATCGCGCCGGCGATGATCTCGCCCTGCACCAGCAGGCTCTGCGCGCGCGCGTCGATCAGGCCGGCACGGAACTGCGACAGGTACAGGATGCTCGCCACCAGCGCGACCAGGCCGGCGAGGTTGAGCGAGACGATCCGGCGGGTCAGGCTCGAGAAGGACAGCGCGAAGAAGAACTGCCCGGCGCGCTTCAGCCAGTTCAGCGGCCGCCAGCCCTGCGCGGCCGGCTTGTCGTCGGCAACGTGCTCCGGAACGCCGTCGGATCCGATATCCCCGGCGTTCTGGTTCTCGTCAGGCTGCGTTCGGTCAAGCAATGCTTACGCCCGCGTTAGGCATCTCGTGCGAAGGGTCCTCGCATCCTAGAACATGATCCGGAAAAGTGTGCAGCGGTTTTCCGAAAGGATCATCCTCAAACAGCAATCCAAAGCGTCGTCCCGGTCGCGCCTTGGAGCGATCCCGGTCCCGATGAAACGAGAACCGGCGATGCTCTCAATCTTTCGCGAAGGCGCGCTGAGCTTCAGGCTTCCTTGAAACGATAGCCGACGCCGTACAGCGTCTCGATCATCTCGAACTCGTTGTCGACCACCTTGAACTTCTTGCGTAGCCGCTTGATGTGGCTGTCGATGGTGCGGTCGTCGACATAGACCTGGTCGTCATAGGCGGCATCCATCAGCGCGTTGCGGCTCTTCACCACGCCGGGCCGGGTCGCGAGCGCCTGGAGGATCAGGAATTCGGTGACGGTCAGCGTCACCGGCTCGTTCTTCCAGGTGCAGGTGTGCCGTTCGGGGTCCATGCGCAAAAGGCCGCGATCGAGCGCCTTGGCGTCGTTCTCCTTCGGCGCGACGGTCGGGTCCTTCGGCGCCGAGCGGCGCAGCACCGCCTTGACGCGCTCGACCAGGAGGCGCTGGGAGAACGGTTTGCGGATGAAATCGTCGGCGCCCATCTTGAGGCCGAACAGCTCGTCGATCTCCTCGTCCTTGGACGTCAGGAAGATCACCGGCAGGTCGGACTTCTGGCGCAGGCGCCGCAGCGTCTCCATGCCGTCCATGCGCGGCATCTTGATGTCGAGGATGGCAAGATCGGGCTGAGTGGTGCGGAAGCCGTCAAGCGCGGAGGCACCGTCGGTGTAGGTCATGATGCGGTAGCCTTCGGCTTCCAGCGCGATCGAGACGGATGTGAGAATGTTGCGGTCGTCGTCGACCAAAGCGATTGTGGGCATGAGCCTCTGCTTTCTGCTTTCCGTTTGGGTCGTGGCTTGAAACGGCGAGCAATCCAGTGATGCGCCGCATACATGGGTGCCAAAGTGGCGTACGAACCTTGTCACCGAGCAATGCAAGCTGGGCTGAAGTGTGACCAAGTTCCACGAAACACGGCAGATTCGCCGCATCTCGACCCATAACCAGACCCCCGTTTACCCGAAAAAAGACCCACCTTGCAACCACCTGAGCCGAGAAAGCCGATGCAACCGACCCCCGATTTCGCTCCCGAAAAGCTCGCCAAATCGCTGCTGCGGCGGTCGCGGCAGGGCGCTCTCGCAACGTTGATGGCGGGCTCAGGCGATCCCTATTGTTCCCTGGTCAATCTGGCGAGCCATCCGGACGGCTCGCCGATCCTGCTGATCTCCGGTTTAGCCGTGCACACCAGGAATATCCTGGCCGACAACAGGGTCTCCCTGATGCTGGACGAGCGCGCCGCCGGCGATCCCCTGGAAGGCGCCCGGATCATGCTGTCGGGCCGGGCCGAAGGGGCCGGGGCGGACAAGGATCTCCTCCAGCGACGGTATCTCAATGCCCATCCGTCCGCGGAAGCTTTTGTTTCATTTAAGGATTTCTCCTTCTTCCGGATTCGCCCGACGGGAACCCATCTGGTTGCGGGCTTCGGCCGGATCGTCGACCTCAAGCCCGAACAGTTCCTCACCGACCTCACTGGCGCCGAGGATCTGCTCGCGGCGGAGGAGGGGGCCGTCGAGCACATGAACGCCGACCATCGCGACGCCATGGGCCTCTATGCAACAAAGCTCCTCGGCGCCCCCGCCGGCGACTGGCGCTGCACCGGCTGCGATCCCGAAGGCCTCGACATGCAGGATGGCCAGACCGCGCTCCGGCTGGATTTTCCGGAGCGCGTGACCGACGGCACAGGCCTGCGCAAGATGCTGGTCCGCCTCGCTGGCGAAGCGCGCACAATGGTGGACTGAAGCGCAGCCGTTTGAACGCGGCCCCCCATCGCTGCGACCCAAGACCGTAATGGTTCGAAGTCGGCCGCGAGAGGGTTCATGACACGCCGTCGTTTGACGCTGGTTGCGGGTTTGGCACTCGCGACCACGATATCGCTTGCCACTCCCAGTCTTGCCCAGAAAGGCCTTGCCGCGGAAAGCGCGCGGATTAGCGCGCTCATCAGTGCCGGGAAGTATTCGGAAGCGCTGCCGCTCGCGCAAGGCATGGCCACGCGCCTGGAGAGTGACAACGGCCGCGAGCTCGCTGCCGCGCTCAACAATCTCGGCCAGGTCTATGCCGGCCAGGGGCGGGATGACCTCGCCGAGCCGCTCTACAAGCGCGCCATCGCGCTGATGGAAAAGGCGCTCGGTCTCGAAACGCCACTGGTTTCGGCGGAGTTGACCAATCTCGCCGCGCTTTATCAGCGCCAGGGCCGCTTCGCTGAAGCCGAGCCGCTGTTCAAGCGCGCGCTTACCGTCAGCGAAAAAGGCCTGTCGCGCGAGCATCCCGATGTCGGCCGGGCCCTCAACAATCTCGCCACGCTTTATGTGAAGCAGGAGCGGCATGCCGAGGCCGAGCCGCTATTCCAGCGCGCTCTCGCGATCTATCAGAAAGTCGGCGGGCCCGAGCATCCCGCGGTTGCCACGGTCCTGAACAACATCGGCCAGGTCGATCGCGATCTCAACCGCGATGCCGAGGCCGAAGCGCCGATCAAGCGCTCGCTCGCAATCCGCGAGAAGGTGCTTGGACCGGATCATCCGGACGTGGCCCGCTCGCTGAACAATCTCGCGGGGCTCTATCAGCACGAGCGGCGCTATGCCGAGGCCGAGCCGCTTTATCGCCGCGCGCTGGCGATCCGCGAGCGTGCGCTCGGACCTGACAATCCCGATGTCGCGACCTCGACCAGCAATCTCGCCGCCTTCCTTCAGGCGTCGGGACGAACAGCCGATGCGCTGCCGCTCGCCGAAAAGACGCTCGCGGCCAACCGCGCGCAGCTGCGCGTGGTGTTGCCGATCCTGTTCGCGGCGCGCCAGCAATCCCTGCTGCCAGACGACAAGGCGCTCGATGAGGCGCTGGCCGCGATCCAGCGCGGCACGCAATCCTCCGCCGCCTCCGCCGTGAACAAGCTTGCGGTCCGGCTCGCCGCGGGCAGCGACCGGCTCGCCGAACTCGTGCGCAAGGACCAGGACCTCGCGGCCGAGACCGAGGCGCTCGACAAGGCGATCATCGCCGCGGTGTCGAAGCAATCCGCCCAGCGGGATCTTGCCGCCGAGCAGCGCAGCCGCGCCCGGATCACCGCGATCGCCAAGGAGCGTGCGGGCTTGCAGAACACGCTCGCGGTCGAGTTTCCCGACTATGCCTCGCTATCCAATCCGCTGCCGCTGACGTTGAAGGACATCCAGCCCTTGCTGTCTGCCGACGAGGCGATGGTGCTCTATTCCGTTGTCGACAAGCAGAGCTATGTCATCGCGATCACGCGTGAGGGCGTCGACTGGAAAGAGATTCCGCTCGGTGCGGACGCGCTGACGCAAAAGGTCACCGCATTCCGCAAGGGGCTCGACGTCGGCAAGGCGCGCGATGGCTCGGGCAAATCGGGACTGTTCGACCTTGCGCTTGCCAACGAGCTCTATGTCGCGTTGCTCGGCCCGGTCGAGGCGCTGACGAAGGACAAGCGCAACCTGCTGGTGGTGCCGTCGGCGGCGCTTACCGCGTTGCCGTTTCACTTGCTGGTCACGGAGAAGCCGCAGGCTGCGATCCCGGACACGCTCGAAGGCTATCGCAGCGCCGCCTGGCTGCTGCGGCGTCAGGCGGTGTCGGTGCTGCCGTCGGTGATCAGCCTGAAATCGCTGCGTGCGTTTGCGCGCCGGGATCAGGGAGTCAAGCCGATGACCGGCTTTGGCGATCCCGTCTTCAACCCGGCGCTGGAAGGCCCGGCCGATCGGCGCGCCGCAAGCGGCAAGGTCGCCGCGCGCAACATTGCGACCACCGCCTATACCGACTTCTGGCGCGGTGCCGGCGTCGATCGCGCGCAGCTTGCAAAAGCGCTGCCGCAGCTGCCCGACACCGCCGACGAGCTGAACGCGGTGGCGAAGGATGTCGGCGCCACCGATGCCGACATCCATCTCGGCCGTGACGCCAGCGAGACGACGCTGAAGCGTGCAGCGCTTGCTCAATACAGCATCATCTACTTCGCCACCCACGGCCTCGTTGCCGGCGACATCAAGGGACTTGGTGAGCCCTCGCTCGCGCTCTCCATTCCCGATCAGCCCACCGAGCTCGACGACGGCTTGTTGACCGCGAGCGAGGTCGCCCAGCTCAAGCTCAATGCGGATTGGGTGGTGCTGTCGGCGTGCAACACGATCGCCGGCGACAAGCCCGGCGCCGAGGCGCTGTCGGGGCTGGCGCGCGCGTTCTTCTACGCCGGCGCCCGCGCGCTGCTGGTCTCGCATTGGGCGGTGGATTCGGAAGCTGCCACCCGCCTGACCACGTCGACTTTCGAGTTGCTCAAAAACGAACCAAAGATCGGGCGTGCCGAAGCCTTGCGCCGCGCGATGTTAACCTACGTTGATGACACTTCGTCACCGCGCAATGCCTACCCCGCGATGTGGGGACCGTTCGCACTCGTCGGCGAAGGAGAGGTACGATAGGCCGGACTTGAAGTCCGTGCTTGGGTTGTGCATCGCAAAAACCTCAAACAACGCAGAAATGCGTATTTGGTTGCGCGATCATTTGCGATTTTATGATGCGCCTGCTCAGAGCTGACATGCGCGACGTTTGGCGCGGTCCTTGAATAAACCAAATCCTGCGGGATCAGCTTGGCAACGCCAGCGTTCATCAGTATTAGGTCGCCCAGCCGAGGCCGGATGGTCTATTATTAACGGTGACCGCGATGGTGCCAAAGCTTGGCCGCGCTGAGTGTCGCGGGTTCTAGGAGGATTTTTTCGTGCAAGAGACGGGCGTGCGCAACGGTGCCTTCGGTGCCGACAAATTCGGCTTAAAGAATCTCAAGCAGGTTCACTGGAACCTCGGTGCGCCGCAACTCTATCAATACTCGCTCTCCGCGGGCGAGGCGGTGCTCTCCGCCGACGGTGCGCTCTGCGCCGACACCGGCGAGTTCACCGGCCGCAGCCCGAAGGACAAGTTCACGGTGCGTGACGCCACCACCGACAAGAAGATGTGGTGGGCCGGCAACCAGTCGATCACCGCAGAGCAGTTCGAGACGCTCTATCAGGACTTCCTCAAGCACGCCGAAGGCAAGAGCCTGTTCGCGCAGGATCTCTACGGCGGCGCCGATGCGGCCTACCGGATCAAGACGCGCGTCTTCACCGAGCTCGCCTGGCACTCGCTGTTCATCCGCACGCTCTTGATCCGCCCCGAGGCGGTCGAGCTGTCGAGCTTCACGCCGGAGCTCACCATCATCGACATGCCGAGCTTCCGCGCCGATCCCAAACGGCACGGCTGCAAGTCGGAGAACGTCGTCGCGATCGATTTCGCCCGCAAGATCGTCCTGATCGGCGGGTCTTACTATGCCGGCGAGATGAAGAAGTCGGTCTTCACCACACTGAACTACTATCTGCCCGAGCGCGGCGTGATGCCGATGCACTGTTCGGCCAATGTCGGCGCGAACGGCGACACCGCGATCTTCTTCGGCCTGTCCGGCACCGGCAAGACCACGCTGTCGGCCGATCCGAACCGCACGCTGATCGGCGACGATGAGCACGGCTGGGGCCCGAACGGCGTCTTCAATTTCGAAGGCGGCTGCTACGCCAAGTGCATCAAGCTCTCGCAGGAAGCCGAGCCCGAGATCTACGCGGCCTCGACCCGCTTCGGCGCAGTGCTCGAGAATTGCGTGCTCGACGAAGACACCCGCGTGGTCGATTTCGACGACGGCTCCAAGACCGAGAACACGCGCTCGGCGTATCCGCTGGACTTCATCCCGAACGCCTCGCGCACCGGCCGTGCGCCGCAGCCGAAGAACGTCGTGATGCTCGCCGCCGACGCCTTCGGCGTGATGCCGCCGATCGCAAAGCTGTCGCCGGCGCAGGCGATGTATCACTTCCTCTCCGGCTACACCGCCAAGGTCGCCGGCACCGAGCGCGGTCTCGGCAATGAGCCGCAGCCGGAATTCTCGACCTGCTTCGGCTCGCCCTTCCTGCCGCTCGACCCCAGCGTTTACGGCAACATGCTGCGCGACCTCATCGCCCAGCACAATGTCGATTGCTGGCTGGTCAACACGGGGTGGACCGGCGGCAAGTACGGCACCGGCTCGCGCATGCCGATCAAGGTGACCCGCGCGCTGCTCACCGCCGCGCTCGACGGCTCCTTGCGCAACGTCGAATTCCGCACCGACAAATATTTCGGCTTCGCGGTCCCGACTGCGCTGCCGGGCGTGCCGGCCGAGATCCTCAACCCGGTGAACACCTGGAAGGACAAGGACGAGTTCGACAAGACCGCCCGCGCGCTGGTCGGCATGTTCCAGAAGAACTTTGCCAAGTTCGAGGCCCAGGTCGACGCCGAAGTGCGCGCCGCGGCGCCCGACGTGAAGCTCGCGGCGGAGTAATCGCTCCGTCTTCAATGCAAAAGGGCGGCCGCAAGGCCGCCCTTTTTGTTTTGCGGACCTTCGCCTCTCCCCGCGCGCGGGGAGAGGCCGACGCGCGTAGCGCGGCGGGTGAGGGGGACTTTCCGCGAGTCCGTCTTTTATTGTATTCGCGGAAGCAGCCCCTCACCCCAACCCTCTCCCCGTAAGAACGGGGAGAGGGGAAGAGCAGCTACGCCTTGAAATACGCGATCTGCGTCGTGGTCGCGAGCAGCCGGCCGTTCGGCGACCACAGCTCGGCGTTCTGGTCGGCGTAGCTCTTGTGCATGATCTTCGAGTCCACCGTCGCGAGCACACGCGTGATGTTCTCTGCGGCGAGCTCCTCGCTGTCGGTGTGGAAATAGGTCGTCAGCGACACCGTGCCGAACGGCACCAGCTCGCGCCGGGCGTGGAAGATGCGGCCGAAGAAGGCGTCCGACATCGACATCAGCGAGGGCATGTCGAGCCTGCGCGGCTCGCGGTCGCTGATCCAGAGCTTTGAATAGGTGCTGGCGAATTCCGCCTGCGGCGGGCCGATGCGCATCTCGCCCTCGACGAAGCGGAATTCATACTGGTTGGCCCAGGACGCCTGGATCTTCGGGAACGGCAGAGTCTGCTCGAACGGCTTTGTCTCGGGATATTGCGCCACCCTGTGCTCCCAGGATGGCCGGCGCTCGGCGAACACGGCGGTGGCGAGCGTTGCGACCTCGCCGCCGCCCTGCGACAGTTCGACGCTCCAGTGCTGGCTCGAGCGGTTGGCTTTCACCAGACGGATGTCGAGATCGAACGGGCCCTTGGCGATCGGCGCGCAGTAATTGACGGTCAGCGCCAGCGGATCGCCGGCGGCTTGCGGATGCTCGATCAGCGCGCGCAGGATGGTCGCGGCCGTGGCGCCGCCGAACGGGCCGACAAAGGCCCAGTAATCGTCGCTGGTATGCCCCTGCCAACTCGAGTCACCCGCCGTGATGCGGGTGGCGTCGTCGAAGGGGTGCGGGAGCTTGGCGTGCATGTTCGTTTCCGTCTCGAGATTCCGGGTTCGGCTCTGCGAGCCGCCTCGGAATGACGGTCGTCATATCACAGCCATCGCCTGTCTGTGCAATTACCTGTCGCGTAACGCCGATTTCACGCCGCGGAAAAATCAGGCCGTGGCGCCGCGCTGGTCCTCTGCGTCCTGGAACGGCGGCGTGATCGGATTGACCGGCACGTTCCAGATCTCCTGCGCATACTCGCGGATGGTGCGGTCCGAGGAGAACCACGCCATGCGCGCGACGTTGAGGATGGAGGCGCGCGTCCAGGCCGGCGAGACCAGCCAGCGCGCATCGACCGCGCGCTGGGTCTCGTAATAGGAATCGAAATCGGCGCTGACCATGTAATGGTCGAGATAGCGCAGCGCGTGTGCGATCGATTCGAAGCGGCCGGGATCGCCAGGCGAGAACTCGCCGGTGCCGATCGCGTTGATGGCGCGCTGCAGCTTCGGCGACCTGCGGATCACGTCGGAGGCATCCAGCCCCTGCTTGCGGCGGATCATCACATCGCCGGCCTCCATGCCGAAGATCGCGATGTTCTCGCTGCCGACCTGGTCGCGGATCTCGATATTGGCGCCGTCGAGCGTGCCGATGGTGATGGCACCGTTCAGCGCCAGCTTCATGTTGCCGGTGCCGGAGGCTTCCATGCCGGCAGTCGAGATCTGCTCGGAGAGGTCGGCCGCTGGAATGATGACTTCCGCGAGGCTGACATTGTAGTCGGGCAGGAAGACGACCTTCAGCTTGCCGCCGATGGCGGGATCGTTGTTGACGACCTCGGCGACGTCGTTGATCAGCTTGATGATCAGCTTGGCGTAGCGGTAGCTCGCCGCCGCCTTGCCGGCGAAGATCTTCACCCGCGGCACCCAATTGCCGTTGGGATCGTCCTTGATCGACTGATACAGCGCGACCGTCTCGATGACGTTGAGCAGCTGACGCTTGTATTCGTGGATGCGCTTGATCTGCACGTCGAACAGCGCGCTCGGGTCGACCTTGATGCCGAGCCGCTCGCCGATCAGGCGACCCAGCGCGGCCTTGTTGTGCAGCTTGACGCTGCGGAATTTCTTCTGGAATTCGACGTCGCTGGCGCGCGCCTCGATCAGCGAGAGCTGGGTCGGATCGTCGAGCACGGCCTCGCCGCAGGTCTCGCGCAACAGGTCGGTGAGCTTGGGGTTCGCCAGCATCAGCCAACGGCGGAAGGTGATGCCGTTGGTCTTGTTGGTGATGCGGCCGGGATAGAGATGGTTGAGATCGTGGAACACGGTCTCGCGCATCAGGTCGGAATGCATCGCCGAGACGCCGTTGATGCGGTGCGAGCCGACGAAGGCGAGCTGGCCCATGCGCACGCGGCGGCCGCTCTTCTCGTCGATCAGCGAGACCGAGGCGCGGAAGTCGATGTCGCCGGGCGCGCGCGCTTCGGCGAGCGCGAGGTGCTGTACGTTGATGCGGTAGATGATCTCGAGATGCCGCGGCAACAGCCGCTCGAACAGCTCGACCGGCCAGGTCTCAAGCGCCTCGGGCAGCAGCGTGTGGTTGGTGTAGGAGAGTGTGGCGACCGTGATCTTCCAGGCTTCGTCCCAGCGGAAATTGTGCAGGTCGACGAGGATCCGCATCAGCTCGGTGACGGCAAGGCTCGGATGGGTGTCGTTGAGCTGCACCGCGACCTTCGACGACAGGCTGCGCAGCTGGCCGTCGGACGCAAGATGCCGCTTCACCAGATCCTGCAGCGAAGCCGAGACGAAGAAATATTCCTGGCGCAGCCGCAGCTCGCGGCCCGCCGGGCTCTCGTCGTTGGGATAGAGGAATTTGCAGATCGCCTCCGCTCGCGCCTGCTCGGCGCTGGCGCTGACGTAATCGCCCTTGTTGAAGGCATCGAGCTTGAGCGGATCGGGCGAGCGCGCCGACCACAGCCGCAGCGCATTGACGTGCTGACCGCGCCAGCCGACGATCGGCGTGTCATAGGCGATCGCCTGCACGGTCTCGGCCGGATGCCAGATCGCGCGGTCGCGGCCCTTGTCGTCGACATGCTCGACGCCGCCGCCGAAATTGACGTCGTAGATCACCTCGGGCCGCTGCAATTCCCAGGGGTTGCCGAAGCTCAGCCATTCGTCGGGATATTCCTGCTGCCAGCCCTGATTGATGATCTGGCGGAACAGGCCGTAATCGTAGCGGATGCCGTAGCCGATCGCGGGGATCGACAGCGTCGCCATGCTCTCCATGAAGCAGGCGGCGAGACGGCCGAGGCCGCCATTGCCGAGCGCCGCGTCCGGCTCGCACTTGCGCAAGTCCGGCAGCGACACGCCGAGATCGCCGAGCGCGACCTCGAAGATCTTCAAGAGGCCCATATTGTTGAGCGCGTCGGTGAAGAGGCGGCCGATCAGGAATTCGAGCGAGAGATAATAGACGCGCTTGCGTCCGGCATCGTAGCTGCGCTTCTCGGCGGTGAGCCAGCGATGCACGATGCGGTCGCGCAGCGCCAGCGCCGCGGCCTGGTACCAGTCGTGCTTCGTCGCCATGCCGGCGTCCTTGCCGATGGCAAGGCGCAGCTTCGCCAGGATTGCGCCCTTGATCTCGGCCAGCGCGAGTTCGTCGATGGGCTGCCCGGGCGCGGGAAAACTGGGCTGGAACGATTGATCTTGCAAGGCCGTCACTTCCTGGTCGAAAAACTGCTACTCACCCTACGCGTCTTGCCGCTGCGCCGGAACCATCGCCGGCGCGCGCATGCACTGCGCTGGCGTAAAATTATGCAAGGAATGGGCCGGTTTGGGAACCCGGGCATGCACGGAGAAACCTGGATTCCGTGCTAGATTGCGGTCGGATTCAGCCATCAGTGTGGAGAGAGACGCCCATGATGCGACTGCTGATCGAAATCGCCGCTGCGGCCCTGCTCGTGGTCTGCATCACCGCCTCCAGCGCCGCGTTCGCCGCCGGCAAGCCCGGCCGCAGCGCCGATGGTCTCAGCTGCAGCTTTACTGTCCCGCAAAATGCCTCGCCCCAAGCCCGCTGCGCCGTCATCAAGCGTCAATGCGGCGGCAAGTTCTACGCCAATGCGTGCGGCGACAGGCTGGTGTCGGCGACGAATTGAGGCCGGGCGCTTCGCGCGCTCAGGCTGCCTTCGCCTGCACCGTATCGCAGAACTCGGCGAGACGATCCGCAAGCCGCAGAGTTGCCGGGCTCGCATCGGGCGCGGCCATCAGCGCGACCTCGGTCCTGTTGATCGGAGCAAAACCGTCCTTCGCGGTCAGCACGCGGTGATCGGACTGGATCGACATCTCGGACAAGATGCTGAGGCCCATGCCGGCGGCCACGGCTGCCTGGATGCCGGCGAGGCTCGATGACGAATAGGCCATGTGCCAGGGGCGACCGGCGCTTTCCAGTGCGTGGATGGCGCCGGCGCGATAGAGACAGCCGAGCGGGAAGCCGATCAGCGGCACCGACGACACATTGACGTCGACCGGATGGCTCTTGCTGGTGACCCAGTGCACCCGCTCCGGCCACACCGCGATCGCGCCCTTCTCGCCGGCGCCGCGCTTGAACAGCGCGAGGTCGAGTTCGCCGCGTTCGAGATCGCGCGACAGGTTCTTGCTCTGGTCGGCTCGCACATCGAGGCGCAGCCCCGGATGCGAGCGCGAGAACGCGCCCAAGAGCTTCGCGAGACGATACGCCGCGAAATCCTCGGGGATGCCCAACCGGATCGCGCCTTCGCCGCCAGGCTCGCGCAGAATGTCGCGCGCCTCTTCCGCGAGCGAGAGCAGGCGCCGCGCATAAGACAATAGCCGCTCGCCGGCTTCGGTCGGACGCACGTCCTTGCCGTCGCGGTGCAGCAGCACCTGGCCGACATCCTCCTCCAGCCGCTTGATCTGCTGGCTGACGGTCGACTGTGTGCGGTGAACGCGCTCGCCGGCGCGGGTGAAGCCGCCGGCCTCGACCACCGAGACGAAGCTGCGCAGGAGCTCCAGATCGAGCATGGCCGCCTCCATTCGAAAATCAACTGATCGGCAGTTAATCATTTAATTTCCAAATGGCAAGCCGTCCCCCTATGTCGAAGGCTCAGGAGAAATGTCATGTCGCTTGCCCCTTCGATGTCCGTCCCCCGCAGCCGCTTCAATGCGCTGCCGCTCTATATCGGCCTGTTCTGCCTGCTCTGGAGCTACGCCTTCGTCGCCGGCAAGATCGGCGTCACCCATTGCCCACCGCTGATCCTGCTCGCGGCGCGCTTCTCGCTCGCCGGCATTTTGATCCTCGGCGCCACGATGGTCCGCGGCGACTGGTCGCTGTCATGGCGCGATGCGGTGATCTTCACCGTCCTCGGCATCGCCAACAATGCGCTCTATCTCGGGCTCGGCTACACCGGCCTGCAATCGGTCTCCGCCGGCCTCGGCGGCCTGATCGTCTCGGCCAATCCGGTGTTCACCGCGGCGCTCGCCGCGCTGCTGCTCGGCGAGGGCATGAGCTGGCGCAAGGCGGGCGGCCTGTCGCTCGGCATCATCGGCGTCACCCTGATCGTCTGGCATCGCCTGTCGGTCGGCACCGATAGTCTCCACGGCATCGTCTTCACGCTGGCCTCGCTTGCCTCCATCGTCGCCGGCACCATCCTGTTCAAGCTGCTGGCGCCGAAGGGCTCGTTGTGGATCGGCAACGGCGTGCAGAACCTCGCGGCCGGCATCGTGCTGACGCCGATCGCGCTCACCTTTGCGGACGTCCACGCGATTGATTTCACGCCGAGCCTGATCGGCGCCTTCGCGTTCCTGGTGCTCGGCGGCTCGATCCTCGCCTACTGGCTCTGGTTTCATCTCCTGAAAGTGTGTGGCGCGACCGCCGCCAGCGCCTATCATTTCCTGATGCCGCCGCTCGGCATGCTGTTCGCCTACATCGTGCTCGGCGAGCACATCGAGATGCGCGACCTCCTGGGGATCATTCCGGTGGCGCTCGGCATTTACCTGGTGACGCGGCCGGCAAAGGCCGTCGCGTAAGAGGAGTTCCTCATGCCCATTTCCATCACCCTGATCGGCGGCCCCACTGCGCTGATCGAGATCGACGGTTTTCGCCTGCTCACCGACCCCACCTTTGATGCGCCTGGCGCCTACCAGCTGCCGCATGTGAAGCTGGAGAAGACCATCGGTCCCGCAATGAAGCCCGATGCGATCGGTCCGATCGATGCCGTGCTGCTCAGCCACGATCAGCATTCGGACAATCTCGACAATTCCGGCCGCGACTTCCTCCTCAAAGCGCCGCGCGCATTGACGACCGAAGCCGGCGCAAAACGCCTCGGCGGCCATGTCGAGGGCCTCGCGCCCTGGGCCACCGCGCATCTGAAGGACGATGACGGCAACAGGCTCACGATCACCGCGACACCGGCGCGTCACGGTCCGGCCGGCATCGAGCCGCTGTCGGGCGACGTCATCGGCTTCGTGGTGCAGTCGAGCCGCAAGGACACGCATTCCATCTATATCAGCGGCGACACTACCTGGTTCGACGGCGTCGCCGAGGTCGCGCGCCGCTTCAAATGTCGGGTGGTGCTGCCGTTCGCGGGGGCGGCGCAAACGCGCGGGCCGTTCCATCTCACCATGGACACCAACGACACCATCGAGACCGCGCGCGCCTTTCCTGACGCGATGATCGTGCCGCTGCATACCGAGGGCTGGGCGCATTTCCGCCAGAACAGCGAGGACCTGCGCAAGACGTTTGACGTGCTCGGCTTCGGGACGCGGCTGCGCCTGCTGGAGCCGGGCGTGCCGACAGTGATCGAGCCGCCGTAGCTGTCATTCCGGGGCGACGCGAAGCGTCGAGCCCGGAATCCATCGCGCCACCAACTCCACCGATGGACGGATTCTGGGTTCGCGCTTCGCGCGCCCCGGAATGACGACCCTCAATCCTTCCTGAACACGATCGACGCCATCCATCCCGTCATCAGCGCCATCGCTGCGGTGACGAGGCCGTAGATCAGCCCGTGCTGCCGGGCGCTGGTCGCGACGAACTGCTCGAAGCCGACCTTGACGATCTCGAACGCGGTCTCGGTCTTGGTGACCAGCGTGCCGTTCGCGAACAGCTTGATCTCGACCTCGTAGGTGCCGATCGGCACTTCCGCCGGCAGCGGAATGCCGGTGCGGAACAGCGTCGGCGTCAGGAACGTCACCGCGCTCGCATCCTCGCGATAGAGTCCACGCTCGGTCCGCAGGCGGATGAAGGCGGAACGGAACGCATCGTCCGGCACCACGTCGGCATAGTCGCCGCTGACACGTTGGGTCAGCAGCACGTTGTTGAGCCCGATCTGCTGCCGGCGCGCGATCTCGGGCGAGGTGATGAGGTTGAAGGGACGGTTGGCGAACAGCGCCAGATAGCTCGGCACCTCCAGGAATTGCCGGTAGTCGGTGTTGATCCAGATGCCGAATCTGCGCTCCTTCCGTCGCGTCACCATATCGGCGCGCGGGCCCATCACGGTGACGACGAGATCGTAAGCGGTGCGGTCAGTGGGCGTCGTGGCGTCCCTCTCGACCGAGCCGAACAGCACCAGCTCCTCGCCGGAATAGTTCGGCGTCACGGTGACGCGGTGGTTGGAGACCGACACAATCAGTCGCTCGGCGCGCGCAGCCGAGCCGAGCAGCAGGACGAGAAAGATTGCGAGAAGCGCGCGCGTCATCCGGTCACCCCGAGCTCGCGGATGGTGAAGAGATCCTCGGGCCGGATCACAAGCTCGATCGCGAAGCGCACGCCGACCGACAGGATCAGGAGGCCGAGCAGCAGCCGCAGCTGCTCGCCGCGGATCTTCTGGCCGGCACGGGCGCCAAACTGCGCGCCGGTGACGCCGCCGACCATCAGGATCAGCGCCAGCACGGCGTCGACGAGATGATTGGTCACCGCATGCAGCATGGTCGCGAACAGCATGGTGACGAGGGTGAGGATCATCGAGGTCCCGATCACCGTCGAGGTCGGCACGCGCAACAGGTAGATCATGATCGGCACCAGGATGAAGCCGCCGCCGATCCCCATAACGGCGCCGATGAAGCCGATCACGATGCCGACGATCACCACGGGGATCACGGAGAGATAGATCTTCGAGCGCTTGAACCGCATCTTCAGCGGCAGGCCGTGGATCCAGTTATGCGTGCGCCGCGGCGGCACCGCGCCGTGCCGGGTCCGCATTAGGGCGCGCAGGCCCTCGGAGAACATCAGGCTGCCGACCGTGGTGAGCAGCACGACGTAGGAGAGCGCGATCATCAGATCGAGCTGGCCGAGCGCACGCAGCTGCGTGAAGGTCCACACCCCGAGCGCCGTCCCGGTGACGCCGCCGCATAACAATACGCTCGCCAGCGCCGGATCGATCGCGCGCCGCCGCCAATAAGAGATCGCGCCGGAGAAGGACGAGGCCGCGATGTGGCTCGCGACCGAAGCGACGGCCACCGCCGGCGTGATGCCGATGAAGATCAAGAGCGGCGTCATGAGAAAACCGCCGCCGATCCCGAACATGCCGGAGACGAAGCCGACCGCCGCGCCCATCGCCAACACCAGGAAGACGTTGACGGGCAGATCGGCGATCGGGAGATAGAGCTGCATCGAAGGACCACGCTCCGGCGAGACGGATCGAGTGCGCGGAAATGCTCGCGGGAAGGTTGGAACGATTGCCGCGTCTCTCAATAGCGGAATTCGGCGCCGGGCGGGACCGGGAATTTGGGGCGTGGTGAATGGGTGAAGCGAGAGCGAAGAGATTGGGTTCAATAGCTGTCAGGACAAAGGCGCGCGCTTCCTCCCCCGCTTGCGGGGGAGGGTTGGGGAGAGGGTGTCTCCGCAGTGAGACTCCCCCAGAGGAGAAAGCCCTCACCCGGCGCTACGCGCCGACCTCTCCCGCAAGCGGGAGGGGTGCACCGAGCACGCGGCCCGATTGTCGACTTAAAACGATGCGCCTTTAATGCGCCGCCGAGGCCGAACGCTTCGTCGCAACCTGCTTCGGCGCGGGCTTGGCGCTCGCCTGCGGCGCGCTGTCCCAGCCGCCGTTCGGGGCGGGAACGTTGACGGCATCGTCAGGCTGCGGCTCTGCGCTAAAAGTCTGGATCGCGAGCTTGGCGGCGGCGAGCGATTGCGGGTCGAGGCGCTTGGCCACATCGTCGCGCTTGCCGGCGGCATCCGCATCGCCTTGGGCGGCCGCGAGGCTGAACCATTTGTAGGACTCGGCGAGGTTCTGCTCCACACCGATGCCGCGGGCATAGAGGATGCCGAGGTTGAACTGGCTGTCGGCGACGCCGCGATCGGCCGCCTTGCGGAACCACTGCGCCGCGCTCTTGTAATTGGCGCCGCGTCCGCCGCCGTCAGCATCGAGCACCGCGAGATTGTGCATGGCCTTGGCGTTGCCGCGCTCGGCGGCCTGGGTGTAGTAGCGGCGGGCGATGTCGGCGTCCTTCTTCACGCCGAGGCCCTTCTCATAGAGCGTGCCGAGGCGGAAGGTCGCGGGCACCACGCCGGCCTGCGCCGCGCGGTCGTACCATTTGGCGGCTTCGTCGTAATTCGTGGCGACGCCCTTGCCTTCCGCAAAGCGCAGGCCGATCTCGTAGGCTGCGGTCGCATCGCCCTTCATGGCGGCGGTGCGCAAGCCGGGACCGCCGATAGCATCAGGCAGCTTTTCGCTCGGCGGCACCTGGATCGTTCCGAGCTTCGCGCGGCTCGTGCCCGACAGCGCGCCAGTCACATCGCTCGACGCAGCGGGCGGAGGCGGCACTGTGGGCGCGGGCGGGATTTCGACCGAAGCAGTGCCGCCGGAATTATTCATGGGGGCCGGCGCGGCATTGTTCTGCGACTGCCGGCCGATCGGCGTCGGCGAGGTCATTGACGGCGTGATCTGCTCGGGCGCGGCGGGCTTGGTCTCGACCGGCGGCGGTGCCGGCTGCGGCGCGGGTGCGGGCGACGAATTCTCCATCGCTTGTGGCGCTGGCGCCGGACCGCCGCCCTCGAGCAGGTTCATCGCCATCTTGAAGGTGCCGAGCACGATCACGACCACGCTCGCGCCGACCAGCAGCGAGCGGATCTTGGAGGTGATGGTCGAGCCGCCTTCCTGGCTCTGGCCCTTGTCCTTCGCACGGGACGCGAGCGCGGCCTTGACGCCGCGGGCGGGCTTCTCCGGCGGTTGCGCCGCTGCGGCCTGGGCAGCGCGGCGCGCGGCCGCGATGAAGCTCGACGACGACACCGGCTCTTTCGGTGCGGCGGGGATTTCGCTGATCGCGCTTTCGGAGGCGGCGATGCGCTCCGAGGGCGTCGCGGCGCGCCCGCCCGGCCGGGTGCCCGGCTCGAGCGGATGATCCGGCGGCAATTCCGGTGCGATCGCGGCGCGCGCCGGCGCCGTGTGCGGCTCCAGGATCTCGCTGATTGCGCGCGGCGGAACGGGTGGGGCAGCCGGTACCGGCGGCGGCGCGGCCGGAGCAGCGGCGTGGAATTCGCGCGGCGCGGCGACGAAGGCGGAATGCGGCGGGTGCTGCGCGGCGGCGGGATTCGGCAGCTCGGGCTTCGGATCGTATTTCGGCTGCTGCTGCGCTTGTTGCCACGGCTCGCGCACCATCGGCGCGGACTCCATGGGCGCGGTCATCGGCATCGCCATCGACGCCATGGGCATCGACGACATGGGCATCGGCTGCGGCGCAGGGGCCGGCGGTGCCGAGCGCACCGCGCGCAGATCGCCCTCGATCATCGAGAGGCGGTCGACGACGTGGCCGAGCGCGCTATGGACGGCTTCGAGCGAGTCCTGCGTGCTGCGGTTGGTCTCGGCCTGGCTGAAGCGGATGTCGGAGAGTTCGCGCTTGACGAGATCGACCACGCCGGTATCGGCCGCCGGCGCCGAATTGCGGCTCTCGGCCAGTGCGGAATAGGTCGCCTGCTGCCGCTCGAGGTGGCGCAGGATGTCGTGCAGTCCGTCCTCGACGCGGCTCAAGTTGCCGTTGCGCGGATCGGCGGCGGCCTCGATCCGCTCCAGCAGGTACGAGACCCGCTGCTCGAGATGAGCGAAAGTCGAGGCGGAATCGTTGCCGACCTGCATGCGGTCGAAGCGGTCCGACAATGCGCGGATCGCGGCTTCCAGATGCTCGGTGCTTTCGGACGGCTGCGGCCGCTCGCGCGTTTCCAGCGCGGCGGTGAGGGCGGCGATGCGCTGCTCGAGCACCGCGAAGCTGTCGCTGTGGCCGGACGCGCGGGTGATCTGGTCGACCTTGGACGACAGCAGCTGCACGTCTTCGGACAGCCGTGCCAGCGCCTCGTTGGAGGCGACGTTGGAGACGATGGCGCGCAGCGCCGAGATCGCGTCCTCCAGTTGGCGCACCGTCGAGGGATCGTCATTGGCGCGCAGGATCAGATCGAGCTTGGCGCCGAGATTGCGGATCGCCTCGTCATAGCCGGTGAGCTGTTCGGCCGGCGTCAGCGTGCGCAGCACCTGCTTGATGTCGGACAGCGCGCGCTCGATGCCCGACAGCACCTGGCCGTCGGTGCCGTTGGAGCGGGTCTCGTCGATGCGACGGTGCAGCGAGCGAATCTCGTTCTCGATCGATTCGATCGCGCGCCGCGGCATCGCCTCGGTGATGGCCTGACGGATCTCGGCGAGCTCGCCGCGGAAGGCGGAGATGGCCTGCTCGGTATTGTCGGGGCGCTGCAGCGATTCGATCTGGCTCGTGATCTTGAGCAGATGGCGCTCGAGCGCCGAGAAATCCGGCGCCGGCTGCGGCGGCGCATAGGCGGGCGGGGGCGGTGCCATGGCCGGCGCGTAAGGTGCTGCGGGTGCAATCGAGGGCGCGGCGCGCGGCGGCATTTGCCTCGGCGTAAAGCCGTCGAGCTCGCTCTGGCGTGCGGTGATCTCGGCGACCGCGACGTCGAACGAGGCAGGGCTCAGGGGTGGTGAGCTGCGATAGACCTGTGTTGCCGCACGCTCGACCGCATCGGCCTGGCGCTGGCGCATTTCGACCGGTGACGGCGCGGGCGCGGGCCGCGGCGCTTGAGCTTGCTGCGGCTGCTGCGGGCGGGAGATTTGCGACAGCCGCGCATCGAGCCGCGAGATCGCGTCGTTGAGCTGGCGCGCGACGCCCTGCTCGCGCGCGACGTCTCTTTCACGAGAAGAGTCTTGGCGCGGCGCGGGCTTCGAGATCCGTTCGATCTGCTGGGTGATCGCGTCGAGCCGCTGGTGAATGTCCGCGACTTCGCGGCTCTCCTGACTCGGCATGTGCTGCTGTTGCTGGCGCTGATCGTAAGGCGGGCGAAAGCTCGGCGGTGCAGTCTCGCCGAGCGTGGAGTTCAGCCAATCGTTGAGTGACATGCCGGCACGACGCGCAGCAGCTTCGGCCCGCTCCCTGACGGATGGATCGATGCCGTCAACACTCCACGATACGCGCGAATTCATGACTCTGTCCGGTTCCGACTTCAGCGCCCCACCCCGGCGCCTCCAGCCTTCCCTCGCGTGCCGGTTGCAAAGACAATCGGATTTGGCGCGGGTCGTCTGCCTCGAAAACCGACTTTTTCCTGTTACGGTAAATAACGGGTTAAGGAATGCGGCGCCGGTGTCTTAAAGTTGGGCGGCGGGAACCGCGGCGCCACCGCGGGGGTCGGTGTGCTCCCTCCCCCGTGTGCGGGGCGCGACGAGCTTCGCTCGCGCTGAGAGGGTTGGGGAGAGGGTGGCTCCTCTAGGCGAGAACCCCCAAGAGGAGAAAGCCCTCACCCCGACCCTCTCCCGCAAGCGGGAGAGGGAGTGAACGACCGGCGTGCCTTCGACAAAAATTTCGCCGCCGGCATCGCCGGCCCGTCTCAGGGATAGCGAGCGCTGCGTTTTGCGCTCCGCCTGAGCGGATTGTTGCTGAGATGAAATGGTTGCTCGTGGCCGCGATGGCGGCCGGACTGGTATCGTCCGCCTTTGCCGCCGATGCCCCGGCGGCAAAGCCCGTGGTGAAAGCGCCGGCGCCCGCAGGCTTCAACTGGACGAGTTGCTATGTCGGCGTCCAGGGTGGCGGCTCCTGGGGCAAGAGCGAGCACGTCGCGCGCGCCGGCGATGCCGTCGGTCCCACGCTCACAGGTACCTTCAATCTCACCGGCGGGGTCGCGGGCGGGGCTTTCGGCTGCGATTTTCAGATCGAGAAGACGGTGCTCGGATTCGAGAACGACGCCTCATGGACCAACACGCACGGCTCCGCGCAGGACCTGCCACCCTTCAATCGCACAGCCTTGAGCAGCACGCGGGAGCGCTGGATCGACATGTTTCGCGGCCGCATCGGCTATGCGATCGATCAGTTCCTGATCTATGGCACCGCCGGCGTCGCATTCGCCGGCACGGAGGTCACCGTGTCCAGTCCGGAGGGGCAGGTCACGGACTCCAAGACCCGCACCGGCCTCGCGGCTGGTCTTGGCGGCGAATGGGCGGCGTGGACCGATAGCTGGGGCGCGGTAAGCTTCAAGCTCGAATACGTTCACGTCGATTTCGGCAGCAAGCGATATGTCGACCCGGCCGTCCCGACTGGTGCACTCACCGTCAGCACCCGCGATGTCCGGTTGACCGACGACATCGTTCGCGCCGGCGTGAACGTCCGCTTCAACTGGGATGACAAGCCCGTCGTGACGAAGTTCTAAGCCTGGGCCTAGCCCTTGCCCTCGCGCTTGCTGTCCTCCAGCGGCACCACCGTGCCTTTGCCGCTCATGGCCGACAGCGCCTCGAGCGCCTCTTCGCAGAAATCGGCCACCATCTGCTCGTGGCGGGCGCCGAGGCGGAGCAGCAGCAGATTGCCGAGGTCGAGCCTGCCCTCCGCCGTGCCGTCCGGAAAACGCTTCTTCAGGATGCGCTCGTAATTGGCGTGACGGTCGCGGTGGTGCTCCAGCCGGTCCATCAAATCGGTGCGCATGGGCTCGATATCGATGCTGTCGAGCGCATGCAGCCGCACCAAGAGGTCGTCCTTGATCGAGGGCGGGGTGCTCGGCCGCGCGGCCCAGTGCCGCAGCGCTGTTCGGCCCTCCGGAGTGAGCGTATAGATGAGCTTATTGGGTTTGCCGGACTGTACGACCTCGCGCCCCTGGATATAGCCGCGGTCGCGCAGCTTGGAGAGTTCGCGGTAGATTTGTTGGTGATCGGCCTTCCAGAAGAAGCCGATCGAGGAGTCGAATGTCTTGGCGAGCTCGTAGCCCGTCATCGGACGTTCCGTCAGGCATGCGAGGATTGCGTCGCCCAGCGCCATGGCACCAGCTCCTTCTTGAAGTCCCGACCAATTGACTTGACTTTATGCGCATTGGTGCATATGCGTCAATGTGCATATGAGGTGACCCAAGGTCGGGGTTCGAGACCCGACCGGAAAACCCAGCCGAATCAACCCCTCGCTACTGTGCATGGGGTTGTTTTCGAGTTTCTTGCCAAGGCTTTTATCTAGGGAGGCATCCTGACCATGACCGGCCTCGATTCCTGGTACGCCTTCATGAAGTCCCATGACCGCGCCGCGCTCTGGGACCTGCTGCATCCTGACGCCGTGTTCGAAAGCCCCGTCGTGCATTCACCCCAGCGCGGCCGCGACATCACCTTCAAATATCTCGCGAGCGCCGAGAAGGTGCTCGGTGGTCCCGGCTTCACCTATGTCGGGGAGTGGAAGAACGCGAGCGGCGCCGTGCTCGAATTCAAGACCATCATCGACGGCATCGAGATCAACGGCGTCGACATCATCACCTTCGATGCCGAGGGACGCATCACCCATTTCAAGGTGATGGTGCGTCCGCTCAAGGCGATCAACATGCTGCACCGCCTGATGGCGGAGCAGCTCGCCGCCCAATCCTAGAGAATTCCGCCACTTCAAGCCCCATGCCGGGAGAACGCAATGCCGATCTATAAAGCCCCCGTCGAAGACGTGAACTTCCTGCTCAACGACGTCTTCCAGATCGACCGCTACGACAACCTCGCCGGCTTCTCCGATGCCTCGAGCGACGTGCGCGAGGCGATCCTGGGCGAGGCCGCCAAGCTCGCCGAAGAGGTGCTCCAGCCGCTCAATCGCGTCGGCGATCTCGAAGGCTGCAAGCGCACTGAGGACGGCAGCGTCACCACGCCGAAGGGTTTTAAGGACGCCTTCAAGCAGGTCGCCGAGGGCGGCTGGCTTGGTCTCTCGGCGCCGACCGAGCTCGGCGGCCAGGGCCTGCCGGTGACGCTCTCGCAAGCCGTCAACGAATTCCAGATCTCCGCCAACATGGCGTTCTCGATGTACGGCGGCCTCACCATGGGCGCGACCGCAGCGCTGATCGTTCATGGCTCGCCGGAGCAAAAGCAGACCTTCGTGCCGAAGATGGTGGCGGGCGAGTGGACCGGCACCATGAACCTGACCGAGCCGCATTGCGGCACCGATCTCGGCATGCTGCGCACCAAGGCGGTGCGCCAGGCCGACGGCAGCTTCAAGATCACGGGCACCAAGATCTTCATCTCGGCCGGCGAGCATGACCTCGCCGACAACATCATCCACCTCGTGCTCGCCCGCATCGAGGGCGCGCCCGCCGGCATCAAGGGCGTGTCACTGTTCGTCGTGCCGAAATTCCTGGTCAATGCCGATGGCTCGGTCGGGCAGCGCAACGGCGTCGTCTGCGGCTCGATCGAGCACAAGATGGGCATCCACGGCAACTCCACCTGCGTGATGAACTACGACAACGCCACCGGCTGGTTGATCGGCGAAGAGAACAAGGGCATGCAAGGCATGTTCGTGATGATGAACGAGGCCCGCCTCGGTGTCGCCGTTCAGGGTCTCGCGCAATCCGAGGTCGCCTATCAGAACGCCGTTGCCTATGCCCGCGAGCGTATCCAGGGCCGCGCGCTCACCGGCGCCAAGGCGCCGGACAAGATGGCCGATCCGATCATCGTCCATCCCGACGTGCGCCGCACGCTGCTCTCGATCCGCGCCTTCAACGAGGCCGCGCGCGCCTTCGTGATGTGGACCGCGCTGAAGAGCGACGTCGCCCATCGCTCCGAGGACCCGAAGGACCGCCAGGCCGCCGACGACCACATGGGTCTGATGACGCCGGTGCTGAAGGGCTTCCTCACCGACTACGGCTTTGCCAACGCGGTGCAGGCGCAGCAGATGTATGGCGGCCACGGCTATATCGCCGAACAGGGCATGGAGCAGTTCGTCCGCGATGCCCGCATCGCGATGATTTATGAAGGCGCCAACGGCATCCAGGCGCTCGATCTCGTCGGCCGCAAGCTGCCGCGCGACGGCGGCCGCGCCATCATGGCCTTCTTCGGCGAGGTCATGGCCTTCGCCAAGGAGAACGGCGGCGACGAGGCGATGAAGCCGTTCATCACGCCGCTCTCGGCTTCGCTCGGCCATCTCCAGCAGGCCACCACCTGGCTGATGCAGAATGCGATGATGAAGCCCGACAATGCCGGTGCGGCCGCGACCGACTATTTGCATCTCTTCGGCTTCGTCGCCCTCGGCTACATGTGGGCGAAGATGGCCAAGGTCACCCAGGTCAAGATTGCCGAGCAGGGCGCCACCCCCTATCTCTCCACGAAACTCGTCACCGGCCGCTTCTTCATGGAGCGGATGCTGCCGGAGACCGCGGCCAATCTCGCGCGCATCCAGTCCGGCTGCGCCACCATCATGGAACTGCCGGCGGAAGCGTTCTGAGGCTGCTTCCGCGCCGTCGAAATTCGAACAACAGATCAGGAGGGCGTCATGCCTGAGGCATTCATCTACGACCACGTTCGTACTCCCCGCGGCCGCGGCAAGCCGGACGGCGCGCTGCACGAAGTCACCGCGCTGGCGCTCGCCACGGTGCCGCTGAAGGCGCTGAAGGACCGCAACAACCTGCCGGAAGATTCCGTCGACGACGTCGTGCTCGGCGTGGTCGATCCGGTCGGCGAAGCCGGCTCCGACATCGCGCGCTTCGCGGCGCTGAAAGCAGGTCTCGGCGAAGCCGTGCCGGGCGTGCAGATCAGCCGCTTCTGCGCCTCTGGCCTCGACGCCGTGAATTTTGCCGCAGCTCAGGTGATGAGCGGCCAGCATGAGCTGGTGATCGGCGGCGGTGCCGAATCGATGAGCCGCGTCGGCATCGGCGCCTCCGGCGGCGCCTGGCCGATGGACCCGTCGATGGCGGTGCCCGCCTATTTCATGCCGCAGGGCGTCTCGGCCGACCTGATCGCCACCAAGTATGGCTTCTCGCGCGATGACGTCGACGCCTACGCCGTGCAGAGCCAGCAGCGCGCCGGCAAGGCCTGGGACGAAGGCCGCTTCAACAAGTCCGTGGTGCCGGTGAAGGATATCAACGGCCTCACCATCCTCGCCAAGGACGAGCACATGCGTCCCTCGACGACGATGCAGTCGCTGGCGCAGCTGCAGCCGTCGTTCACGATGATGGCGCAGATGGGCGGCTTCGATGGCGTCGCGGTGCAGTCGCATCCCGAGATCGAGCGCGTCAATTACGTGCATCACGCCGGCAACTCCTCCGGCATCGTCGACGGCGCCGGCGCCGTGCTGCTCGGCAGCAAGGAGGCAGCCAGCAAGTATGGCCTCAAGCCGCGCGCAAAGATCCGCGCCTTCGCCAACATCGGCTCAGAGCCGGCGATGATGCTGACCGGTCCGGTCGACGTCACCGAGAAGCTGTTCGCGCGCTCCGGCATGAAGAAGTCGGACATCGACCTGTTCGAGCTCAACGAGGCCTTCGCCTCGGTGGTGCTGCGCTACATCCAGGCCTTCGACATCGACAACGCCAAGATCAACGTCAATGGCGGCGCGATCGCGCTCGGCCATCCGCTCGGCGCCACCGGTGCGATGATCCTCGGCACCGTGCTCGACGAGCTCGAGCGCACCAACAAGTCCACCGCGCTGGTGACGCTGTGCATCGGCGGCGGCATGGGCACCGCGACCATCATCGAGCGCGTCTAGGGATAGGGAGCAACCAACATGGCTTACAAGAATTTTAAGGTTGAGACCGATTCCGACGGCATCGCGCTCGTCACCTGGGACATCCCGGGCCGTTCGATGAACGTGCTCGACGAGACCTCGACCAGCGAGCTCGACGCGATCGTCAAAGCAACCACGGCCGATGCCGCGGTGAAGGGCGTCGTCATCACCTCCGCCAAGGAAGCGTTCTGCGCCGGCGCCGACCTCTCCATGCTCGAAGGCATGAACCAGGCCTATGCCAAGGTTCTGAAGGAGCAGGGCGAGACCGCCGCGAACCAGATGCTGTTCGACCAGAGCCGCCGCTTCTCGCAGGTGCTGCGCTCGATCGAGACGTCAGGCAAGCCGTGGGCGGCCGCGATCAACGGCCTCGCGCTCGGCGGCGGTTTCGAGATCACACTGTGCTGCCACTATCGCGTGGCGGCTGAGAACCCCAAAACGCGCCTCGGCCTGCCCGAGGTCAAGGTCGGCCTGTTCCCCGGCGCCGGCGGCACGCAGCGCGTGCCGCGCCTGGTGCCGCCGCAGGATGCGATGACGATCCTGCTCAAGGGCGATCCTGTTACCGTCGAGAAGGCGAAGGCGCTGAACCTGATCCACGCCATCGTTCCCGCCGCCGATCTCATCAAGGCCGCGAAGGACTGGATCAAGGGCGGCGGCAAGGCTGTCGCGCCCTGGGACGAGAAGGGCTTCAAGCTGCCCGGCGGCCCCGTGTTCTCCAAAGCCGGCATGATGATGTTCCCGGCCGGCAACGCGATCTATCGCCGCGAGACCTACGACAATTATCCGGCCGCGCGCGCGATCATGAGCTGCGTCTATGAAGGCCTCCAGCTGCCGATCGACGCCGCACTGCGCGTCGAGTCGCGGTACTTCACCTCGGTGCTGCGCTCGAAGGAGGCGGCTGCGATGATCCGCAGCCTGTTCCTGTCGATGCAGGAGCTGAACAAGGGCGCGCGCCGTCCGAAGGACGTGCCCGCGACCAAGGTCAAGAAGATCGCCGTGATCGGCGCAGGCTTCATGGGCGCGAGCGTCGGCTACGTCTCGGCCCGCGCCGGCCTCGACGTCGTGCTGATCGACCGCGACCAGGAAAGCGCCGACAAGGGCAAGGCGCACGCGCAGAAGGTGATCGAGGAGCAGATCAAGAAGGGCCGCGCCAAGCCGACGGATGCCGAAGCGCTGCTCGCGCGCATCACGCCGACGGCTGACTACGCGGCGCTGAAGGACGTCGACCTCGTCATCGAGGCCGTGTTCGAGGACCGCAAGGTCAAGGCCGAAACCTTCGCCAAGGCGCAGGAATATCTCAAGCCGGACGTGATCTTCGCGTCGAACACCTCGACCCTGCCGATCACCTCGCTGGCCGAGAGCTTCAAGGACCAGGGCAAGTTCGTCGGCATCCACTTCTTCTCGCCTGTCGAGAAGATGATGCTGGTCGAGATCATCCTCGGCAAGAACACCGGCGACGTCGCGCTCGCGACCGCGCTCGACTATGTCCGTCAGATCGGCAAGACGCCGATCGTGGTCAACGACAGCCGCGGCTTCTTCGCCAATCGCTGCGTCGGCCGCTACGTCGCCGAAGGCAACGAGATGTTCCTCGAAGGTGTGCCGCCGGCGATGATCGAGAACTGCGCCAAGATGGCCGGCATGCCGGTCGGCCCGCTCTCGCTGTCGGACGAGGTCGCGCTCGATCTCGGCCTCAAGATCATGAAGGCCACCGAAGCCGATCTCGGCCCCAACGCCATCAACCCCGATCAGAAGAAGCTGATGGTGGAGATGGTCGAGAACCAGGGCCGCCTCGGCCGCAAGAACAGCAAGGGTTTTTACGACTATCCAGAGAAGGGCAAGGGCTCGAAGAGCCTGTGGCCGGGCCTCTCGGCGCTGCAGCCGAAGCAGCTCGACCCTGATACGCTCGACGTCGAGGAGCTGAAGCAGCGCTTCCTGGTGGTGCAGGCGGTGGAAGCCGCGCGCACGGTCGAGGACCACGTCATCACCGATCCGCGCGAGGCGGATGTCGGCTCGATCCTCGGCTTTGGCTTCGCGCCGTTCACCGGCGGTACGCTGTCCTACATCGACTTCATGGGCACGAAGAAGTTCGTCGAGCTCTGCCACAAGCTCGAGGCGAAATACGGCTCGCGCTTCACCCCGCCGAAGCTGCTCGAGGAGATGGCGGCGAAGGGCGAAACCTTCTACGGCCGGTTCGCGCCGAAGAAGACGGCGGCCTGACGGTCTTCCGAGGACGCAGAAACAACAAAGGCCGGATCGTTGATCCGGCCTTTTTATTTTCCGTCGCCGAACGGCGAGAACGCGCGGCCCGAGACCGCATCGTCGGCGAGACTGGCTTTCCAGCGACCTTCGTCGCCGCGGCCAATACGCACCCGATCATGTTCATGGGGCATTGTCTCGTGGAGATGCTCCTTCGACGACGTTGCCCGCCAAATGGTTCACAATGAAAAAGACCGGATCACCGATCCCGCCACATTTTGCTTGGGGCCTGTCACATCGGTTCGTGTGTTTCCGTGCCACACTAGGGCCGCTCCAAATCCCCGCAACGGTCACGCCCGCTCCGCACTGGCACCGCTCTTGCTAACGAATCCACACTGCGACGATTAGCATTGAAGGTGTCCCGCAATGAGCCCCATGGTGTTTCAAGATAGCGCAGCCGGCGTTGCGGTCAGATACGCTCCGCTGTTGCTGCTGGGTCGGCCGTGGTCGCGCCGCAAGATGCTCCGGCGGCGCAGGAAAGTTCCCTCGTGGCTGGGCCTGGCCCTACTCGTTCTGGTCGCCGATACGGCGTTGGCTGTGCTTGCCTGGTTCGCCGTCAGCGTCGTCCTGCATTGAGAGTTCCCCTGTTTGCAGGTGGAACGCCCCCGCCAGATAGGCGAGCTGGCCGACCATCAGGCAGCCGACGACGACCGGGATGCCCGTCCAAAATCCAAAGTTCGAGCTCTGCAGAACGATCGCTGCAAGAAGTGCGATGGCCGGCGAGACGAGCACCAACGCCCAGACCCGGAAGAACAGCCCGGTCGCCAGTCCGGTGATTCCGCTCGCGAGCAATAGACAAAATACGATCGTCACGACAGCTTCCCAGTTCAGCGGTCCGCATCGCGTCCCTAGCTGAGGTTGAGCCAACTGTATTGCTCTCACAAGGATGGTGACGTTCGTGGAGCAAACAAGGCGGAGTTATTGTTAACCCCGACAATCCTCATAAAAATTGATGGTGCGGCGTCACGAACCGCCGGGTTCCGCAAGCGAAGAGCCGGATCATCGTCCGGCTCTTCGTCGTTGCAGTGGTGATCCGTCCTTACTTCGCCTGCGCCAGCCCTTCCTTCGTCAGCGCTTCCTGCACTTTCGGCCGCGCCGCGACGCGGGCCTTGTAGGCCGCAAGGTTCGGCATCGCCGAGAGATCGAACTTCATCCGGTCGCCCCAGGTCAGCATCGTGAAGAGATAGCCGTCGGCGACCGTGAACTGCTGGCCCATGAGGTAGTCGCGGCCGGCGAGCTGGCTGTCGATGTATTTCAGCTTGCCCATGACGCGATCCTTGAAGAAGGCCTTGGCCTCGTCGTTCAGCGCCGGCGCGAACAGCGGACCGAAGCTCTTGTGGACCTCCGAGGTGAGGAAGTTCAGCCACTCGAGCAGCTTGTAGCGCTCGGAACTGCCATGGGCCGGCGCCAGCGTCTTCGCTGAGGCCCGATCGGCGATCATCTGGACAATCACCGGGCCTTCGGTCACGATCTCACCGCTGTCGAGGCCCAGTGCGGGGACCTGGCCCTTGGGGTTCAGCTTCAGATAATCCTCACCGTTTTCGAGCTTCTTGGCCCGGATATCGACCTTGACCAGCTCGTAAGGCAGGCCGGCTTCCAGGAGCGCGATGTGGGGGGACAGGGAGCAGGCGCCGGGCGAATAGTACAGTTTCATGGAATTTCCTCCTCTTGCTGCTTGGCTAGGGCGAAAGAACGACTACATGCGCCTGCATGAAATAGTCAAGATTGATGCAGCTGCATAGAATAGAGTAAGACACGGACGACGAGCTTGAGCGGGACCATGAAACGCAAACCATCGACCGAGGCAACTTCCGCCTGGATCCGCCTGATGCGGGTGCAGAGCCGCGTGCTCGATTGCGTCGAGCAGGACCTGAAGAAGGCGGGGTTCCCGCCGCTGGCATGGTACGACGCGCTGCTCGAATTGTCGCGCGCGCCGAGCGGAGAGCTGCGGCCGGTGGAACTCGAGCGGCAGATGCTGATCCCGCAATACTCCACCTCGCGCCTGATCGACCGCCTGGTCGATGAGGGCCTTGCCTCCCGGCGCGAATGCAAGATCGACAAGCGCGGCCAGTTCGTCGAGATCACGGAAGCCGGCCGCGAACTGCAGAAGCGGATGTGGGGCGCCTATTCGGCCGCGATCGAGAAGTATGTCGGCTCGAAACTGTCAGATGCCGACGCCGTCAAGCTCAGCGGTCTGCTCGACCGCCTGGGCTGCTCGTGCGGCGAGATGAAGCTGCCGCCCGTCGCCAACGTCAACGAAACTTCGCCGACGCGATGATCGCGCGGCAAACCAGCACGTCCGCGCGCCCGGTGGGTTCGCGGACCATCCCGTCACCCGCGCGCATTCGGTCGAAGCGCTTTTGATTAGAGTTTGATATGGCGCGAGACCAGATCGATATGACGCCGCTGCAATCGCGCGACGAGCTCGTCGCGTGGTTCGAGGCCGGCTGCAAGGACCCGTCCGAATTCCGCATGGGTACCGAGCACGAGAAGACGCCGTTCACGCTCGAAGGCCACCGTCCGGTGCCTTACGAAGGCCCGCGCGGCATCGGCGCGCTGCTCGAAGGCATGAAGCTCCTGCTTGGCTGGGAGCCGATCATGGAGAAGGGCAACATCATCGGCCTCTACGACGTCACCGGCGGCGGCGCGATCTCGCTCGAGCCCGGCGGACAGTTCGAGCTCTCCGGCGCGCCGGTCGAGAACGTGCATCAGACCCAGAGCGAGCTGATGGCGCATCTGGCGCAGGTGCGCGAGATCGCGGCTCCGCTTGGCATCGGTTTCCTCGGCCTCGGCATGACGCCGTCCTGGTCGCGCGCCGATATCCCGGTGATGCCGAAGGGACGCTACAAGATCATGACCAACTACATGCCGAAGGTCGGCCAGTACGGCCTCGACATGATGTACCGGACCTGCACCGTGCAGACCAATCTCGACTTCTCCTCCGAAGCCGACATGGTCAAGAAGCTGCGCGTCTCGCTCGCGCTCCAGCCGGTCGCGACCGCTCTGTTCGCCAATTCGCCGTTCACGGAGGGCAAGCCGAACGGCTTCCTCTCGTTCCGCTCCGAGATCTGGCGCGATACCGACAATGCGCGCTCAGGGATGATGCCGTGGGCGTTCGAGGACGGCATGGGTTTCGAGCGCTATGTCGATTACGCGCTCGACGTGCCCATGTATTTCGTCAAGCGCGGCGAGGAGTATATCGACGTCTCGGGCTCCTCGTTCCGCGCCTTCTTCGACGGCCGCAACAACAATCTTCCCGGCGAGCGTCCGACCCTGTCGGACTGGGCCAACCATCTCTCGACGATCTTCCCGGAAGTGAGGCTGAAGCGCTATCTCGAGATGCGCGGCTCCGACGGTGGTCCGTGGGGCCGCCTGCCGGCGTTGCCGGCGTTCTGGGTCGGGCTGCTCTATGACGACGTCTCGCTCGATGCGGCCTGGGAGATCGTCAAGCACTGGAGCGCACACGAGCGTCAGGCCTTGCGCGACGACGTGCCGCGCTTCGGCTTCAAGGCGCGGATCAAGGACCGTTATCTGTTCGAGATCGCCAAGGAATGCCTCGTTCTGGCACATGCCGGCCTGCGCCGGCGCGGCCGGATCGACCAGCTCGGCCGCGACGAGACGCGGCATCTGGAGCCGCTCGATCGCATCATCGATTCCGGCCGCACCCCGGCCGAGGAGATGCTCGAGAAGTTCAACGGTCCCTGGAACGGCTCGGTGGAACCGGCCTACGCGGAATACGCTTTCTAGACACATAGGCCAACGCCCAGGAGTTGAGCCGTTCATCGCCCATACAGGTTTGCGGCGATCAAATGACCGGCTGAAAAAACCTGAGCGTCGTCAATAACTCGAAAGCTGTTCTGATGGGGAAGGGCCGCCCGACCAGGGCCGTCATGGCGAAGGTCTTGGCAAGCGTCGCGGCCTGCGTCGCGTTGCTTTCGTTCGCATTTGCGAGCTGGCCCGCGCGCGCCCAGACGGCGTTCGATCGGCCCGGCGGCGACTATTTCAGCACGCCGGTCACCTCGGGCGATCCCGAGGATTGCGCGCTGCTCTGCGAACGCGACCGCCGCTGTCGGTCCTGGAGCTTCAGCTATCCCGACGTCGAAGGCGGCTCGGCCGTGTGCTGGCTCAAGAACGTCGTGCCGCCGCGCGTGCCGGGCAATTGCTGCATCTCCGGTGTGCGCGGTGCCGGCGTGATCGAACCGCGGGTCGAAGGCGTGGAGACGTCGATCGACCGCCCCGGCGGCGATCTGCGCAATTTCGAGCTCAAGGAGGGCGAGGGCGAGGAGGCCTGCAAGGCGGCCTGCATCGCCGACAACAAATGTCGCGCCTTCACCTATGCCCGCCCTGGCTACACCGGGCGCGAGGCGCGCTGCTTCCTGAAAAAGGAAATCAAGCCGCCGCGCAGGAAGGCCGGGTTCACCTCGGGCGTGGTGCGGTAGGGAAGGTGCCGTAGTCCCGCAGGGTGGGTTAGTGCCGTAGGGTGGGCAAAGGCGCGAAGCGCCGTGCCCATCATCTCTCTGTAATCGCGAAGAAGTCGTGGGCACGCTTCGCTTTGCCCACCCTACGAGATCTCACTCCGCGGCAATCACCGTCATCTCCGGCCACAGCCTCTTCCATCGCTCCGCCTTCGCGGCGTAGTTCGCGGCGGAAAAATTCAGCGCACGATTGGGTCGCGCGATCAGCCCTGCGATGTCGTCGAAGCCATGCGGCGCGTAGACCTCATGGCCATCGCCCGCGCGCCTGACACCGACTTGCGTGTTCTGCGTCAGGAAGCGGTCGATGCCGTCAGTGGAACACGTCAACGGCGGATAAGGCAGGCCGTGCTTGGCGGGATACCACAAGTGCACGCGCGCCTGGTTGCGGATCTCGATCTTGGCGCCGAGGTGCCCGAGCCGCGCATGCAGCTTTCGGATCACGGCATCCTCAGTGTCCCACGAGGTGTCTGGGTCGAAATAGAAGACGTCATAATCGGAGATGCCGTGATCGATCGCGCGCTTTGTCAGCACGTTCCACACGGTCTGCGCGAGGCACCCCGCAACCAGCCACGCATCCGGCAGCGCGAGGCGATGGAGTTCATCGACGATCGCGGCATTGACCGGATTTTTCAGCGCCAGCGCGAGAAAGCGCGCCTCGTCCATCGCGTGGCTCATACGTCCTCGCGCGCGTCATATTGGGCGCGCGCCGTCTTCGAGGCCAGCGCGCGCCAGCGCCGCCGCAGGAACGGTTCGACGATCGCGCGCTTCGCCTTCGACAGGCGGATCAGCACGATCGGATAGTCGGCGTAGTGATCGGTGAAATAGAAGATTTTTGGCTGGCTCTCGACCAGCATGGCGCGCTCGTCGATCGGCACATCCGGCATCACCAGGCTGTCGCCGTCTTCTTTCAGGCGCGCCAGCAGCTTCTTGCGTACTTTCAGCGCCGGCGTGCCGTAGGAGGTGCCGTCCTCGACCTCCGGCCACGTCAGCGCGAATTTTCTGACGTCGTCGAAGGTCATGAGGATCAGCTCAGTGCACGGCGGTGAAGAACCGCGCGAGCCGGAAGCCGGAGAGCCAGGTCCACACCGGCTGGCCGCGCATGCCGAGATCCCAGGAGCCGAGCACGGCATCCGCGCGTCCGACCAGGTTGTCGATCGGAAGCATGCCGACGCCGCCGGAACGCAGCGGCACGCGGCTGTCGGCGGAATTGTCGCGGTTGTCGCCGAGCACGAACAGATGGCCGGGCGGCACCGTCACCTCGGGCGTGTTGTCGAGCGGACCGTTGTCGCGCATCTTGAAGATCAGATGCGAGACGCCGTTCGGCAGCGTCTCGACGTAGCGGTAGGCGGGCTCGCTGCCGCCATTGTCGTCCTCGGCCTGGCCGATGCCATCCGGCTTCAGCTCGGCGGGCCGATCGTTGATGAAGAGCTGGCCCTGCCGCATCTGGATGCGATCGCCGGGCAGACCGACGACGCGCTTGACCCAGGCCTGCGAGCGATCGCCGGGCCAGCGGAACACGACGACGTCGCCCTGCTTCGGCGTCTCCGCGAACACGCGGCCGCTCTCGGGCAGGTTGATCTGGATCGGCAGCGAGGAGGTGCCGTAGCCGTAGGGGAATTTCGAGGCGAGCAGGGCGTCGCCGATCAGCAGCGTCGGCTCCATCGAGCCCGACGGCACATAGAACGGCTCGGCGAGCGCGCCCTTGGCGATGAACACGGCGGCAACGATGCCGGCGAGCTGCATCAGCTGGCCGCCCCAGCCGCTGGTCCGCCGCTTGGCGGGGACGGTTACCTTCTCGACACTCATGCGCCTGTTCCACCTACCGTAATGCGTTCCATCAGAAGTGACGGCTGGCCGACGCCGACAGGCACGCCCTGACCGTTCTTGCCGCAGGTGCCGATGCCGGTATCGAGCGCGAGATCGTTACCGATCATGCGGATGCGATGCAGGTCCGTCGGCCCGTTTCCGATCAGCATGGCGCCCTTCAGCGGCGCGCCGATCTTGCCGTTTTCGATCTTGTAGGCCTCGGTGCACTGGAACACGTATTTGCCCGAGGTGATGTCGACCTGTCCGCCGCCGAAATTCGCGGCGAATACGCCGTTCTTCACGGAGGCGAGGATTTCGGCCGGGTCGCGGTCGCCCGCGAGCATGTAGGTGTTGGTCATGCGCGGCATCGGCACATGGGCATAGCCCTGACGGCGGCCGTTGCCGGTCGGCTTCATGTTCATCAGCCGCGCGTTCTGGCGGTCCTGCATGTAGCCGACCAGGATGCCGTCCTCGATCAGCACGGTGCGGTTGGTCGGCGTGCCCTCGTCGTCGATCGACAGCGAGCCGCGCCGCGAGGCGATGGTGCCGTCGTCGACGACGGTGACGCCCTTGGCGGCGACCTGCTGGCCCATCAGGCCGGCAAACGCCGAGGTCTTCTTGCGGTTGAAGTCGCCTTCGAGGCCGTGGCCGACCGCTTCATGCAGCATCACGCCGGGCCAGCCGGCGCCAAGCACGACGTCCATCTCGCCGGCAGGGGCGGGGATCGATTCCAGATTGACCAGGGCCTCGCGCAGCGCGCCGTCGGCGGCCTCGCGCCAATTCCTGCTCTCGATGAATTCGGCATAGCCGGCGCGGCCGCCGTAACCCTTGCTGCCGCTCTCCTGGCGGTCGCCCTGGCCGGCGACGACGGAGATGTTGACGCGCACCAGCGGGCGGATGTCGCGATAGCTCTCGCCGTCGGGCCGCAGGATCTCGACAACCTGCCAGGTCGCGCCCAGGCTGACGCTGACCTGCCGCACGCGCGGATCCTTGTCGCGCAGATATGCGTCGATCTCGGCGAGCAGCTTGACCTTGGTCTCGAAGCCCGGCGCATCCAGCGGATTGTCGTCACTATAGAGCCGCACGTTGGTATGCGCCGGCGGGGCGGCGAAGCTGCCGGAATAGCCGCCGCGCACCGCCGCGACCGCGTCCGCGGCGCGAATCAGCGCCGGCAGCGACACGTCGGAGGAATGCGCGTAGCCGACCGCGTCGTCCTTGACGGCGCGCAGGCCAAAACCTTGCGAGGTGTCGTAGGTCGCCTGCTTCAGCCGCCCATTGTCGAACATCAGCGCTTCGGTCTGGCTGTATTCCAGGAACAATTCGCCGTCGTCGGCGCCGGCAAGCCCGCGCGCGACCTCGTTGCGAACCTGGTCGCGATCGAGATTGGCGCGGTCGAGCAGGGAGGTTGTGGCAGGATTGGTCATGCGTCCGTCCATTATCGGGGGATGTTGGGCAAGATAATGGTTTCCCGCGCGTTCCGCGAGGGCCGGGCCGTCACATTACGGAAACGATAGGTACGGCTTCCCCTTAAACCGGCTTTCAGGATTTCGGGCTATCGAGGGCGACCCTTGGTGAGAGATCTGCCGGCAAAAGCATGTGGAATTCCCTGCTTGTGTTCTGGGATCAGTATCACGGCCTGATCATCGGCTTTGGCGCGCTGGGGCTGGTCCTGCTGTTCAACCAGTTCGTCTACCGCCGCTACTGGACCTCCTATCCCACCCGTGAGGCCTATGTCGCAGCTCACCCGGGCTGCGACACGGTGGACGGCGTCGTCTGCGCGACATGCCGGCGCAAGGCGCTGGTCGGGCCGGTGGCCGGAAGAGGCCGCATCTATCGTTGCGGCTGGTGCGACACGGAGCTCTATTGCGTCGACGCGGCGTGAGCGGTGCTACGGCAGCTTGTCGTAGCCCTCGCCGAGCCCGTTCAGGCTGAGCGGGAAGCCGATGCCTTCTTCCGGGGTCTCGAAGATGATGAAGGTCGCGGTCTTGGCGCTGCGCAGCTGGCCGAGCAGCTTGTCGTCCATGACGACCTCGGCGACGCAGCCATTGGGCAGGCAGCGGACGAAGCCGGCGCGGCCGACGTCCTGATTGTCGAGCTTCAGCCCGAGGCCGGAGGGCAGCAGCACGCCGAGCGGGGCGACCACGCGCATCAGGCGGCTCTTCTGGTCGGCGGTCTTGAGCACGATCACGGTCAGGCCGGCATTGGAGCGGTCCTCGGCGACCACGCTCTGGATCAGGGCGCATTGCTCGGTCTGGGCGCCCGGCGGGGTGTCGCAGCGGATCTGCCAGTCGCCATGGACGGAGCGCACCGCGCCCTGCGCATGGGCAAGGCCGGGCAGCGCCAGCAGGACGACCGCAGCCAGCAGGGCCGCCAGCGCCGTGAGGCCGTCAGCCTGCCTTTTAGCCAGCCTCGCCATGCATCTCGAAAACCCCATCGGGTCGGTCCCTCTGCTCGCCTGGGTCGCTCGCACCTGGCGGACTGATACGGGAATGACGGCGGCTTGAAGGCGATTCCCTAGCAAATTCCGCGCCGCTCACACCGCCAGCATCAGCACGAATCAGGTTCCTGCGCGGCTGTTCGCCAGTGCCTACCGCGGGCAATGCCGCTGTCAAGCCGCAGCATCCCGGGAAACGGTATTTTTGTCTGATGTTACTAGGAAATATCTTGCGGGTGATCGCTGACAGACCGGGCTCAAGACTGCATTGCGATAGATCAAGAATTATGGTTTGAGAGGCTTGATTTCGGCGTTCTAGCGATCTGGCCCCAATTCCTCTTAGAGGTATTCTTGCGCGGCGGTTTGTCAGACGGGCGGATCGAATAAGCGTTTCCCAAAAATAGGGGAGCGCACTTGGGGTGATTTCGTAAGGGGAGCGCGAACGGCATGAGGATGTCGATGGGTCGGGTGGGCCGGCATTTGCTGGGAATGGCCACCATCGCCTTGGTGGCGGCTGGCATGACGCTGGCGACGGGCGGGAAGGCATTCGCCGCAGAGCTCGGGCAACCGGCGCCGTGGGAATGGACGCTTCAGCAATCCGCCTCGCCGGTGATGGACAACATCGTCTGGTTCCACAACTTCCTGTTCGTACTGATCACCCTGATCACGCTGTTCGTTCTGGCGCTGCTGGTGATCGTGGTGCTGAAGTTCAATGCGAAGGCCAATCCGGTGCCGTCGCGGACCACCCACAACACGCTGATCGAGGTGGTGTGGACGCTGGTTCCGGTGCTGATCCTGGTCGGCATCGCGGTGCCGTCGTTCCGGCTTCTGTTCCTGGAGCTCGACGTGCCGAAGGCGGATATCACCGTCAAGGCGACCGGCAAGCAGTGGTACTGGTCCTATGCCTACCCGGATAACGGCAAGTTCGAGTTCGATTCGCTGATGGCCCAGGACAAGCAGCCCCGCCTGCTCGGCGTCGACAATGAGATGGTGGTGCCGGTGAACAAGGTGATTCGCGTCCAGGTCACCGGCGCCGACGTCATCCACGCCTTCGCGCTGCCGGCTTTCGGCGTCAAGATCGACGCCATTCCGGGGCGGCTGAACGAGACCTGGTTCAAGGCCACCAAGACCGGCATGTTCTACGGCCAGTGCTCGGAGCTCTGCGGCAAGGACCATGCGTTCATGCCGATCGCGATCCGCGTGGTGGAGGACCAGGAATTCGCCTCCTGGGTCGAGACGGCGAAGAAGAAATTTGCAAGCGGCGGCACCAGCACCTACGCCTCCGCGGCCGGCCCGACGCAGTAAGCGTCGGGTGACGGCTCGAGGGGACTGTAAGCGAGATAAAGGGCGGGACCTCCAAAAAGGTCCGAACGGGACGCAAGGCAGGATTTGAAAATGGCAACGAGCGCAGCGGCACACGGCGATCACGCGCATGACCACGAGCACGCCCATCCGACGGGATGGCGGCGCTACGTCTATTCGACCAATCACAAGGACATCGGCACGATGTACCTGATCTTCGCGGTCGTCGCCGGCATCATCGGTGCCGCGATGTCGATCGCGATCCGTGCCGAGCTGATGTATCCGGGCGTGCAGATCTTCCACGAGACGCACACCTACAACGTCTTCGTGACCAGCCACGGCCTGATCATGATCTTCTTCATGGTCATGCCCGCGATGATCGGCGGCTTCGGCAACTGGTTCGTGCCGCTGATGATCGGTGCGCCCGACATGGCGTTCCCGCGCATGAACAACATCTCGTTCTGGCTGCTGCCGGCCTCGTTCGCGCTGCTGCTGATGTCGACCTTCGTCGAGGGCGAGCCGGGCGCCAACGGCGTCGGCGCCGGCTGGACCATGTACGTGCCGCTGTCGAGCTCCGGCCATCCGGGCCCGGCCGTCGACTTCGCGATCCTGTCGCTGCATCTCGCCGGTGCCTCGTCGATCCTCGGCGCAATCAACTTCATCACCACGATCTTCAACATGCGCGCGCCGGGCATGACCCTGCACAAGATGCCGCTGTTCGTGTGGTCGATCCTGGTGACGGTGTTCCTACTGCTGCTGTCGCTGCCGGTGCTCGCCGGCGCGATCACCATGCTGCTCACCGACCGCAATTTCGGCACGACGTTCTTCGCGCCCGACGGCGGCGGCGACCCCGTGCTGTTCCAGCACCTGTTCTGGTTCTTCGGCCACCCCGAAGTGTACATCCTGATCCTGCCGGGCTTCGGCATGGTCAGCCAGATCGTGTCGACCTTCTCGCGCAAGCCCGTGTTCGGCTATCTCGGCATGGCCTACGCCATGGTTGCGATCGGCGGCATCGGCTTCGTAGTGTGGGCGCACCACATGTACACGGTCGGCATGTCCTCGGCGACACAGGCCTATTTCGTCGCCGCGACCATGGTGATCGCGGTGCCGACCGGCGTGAAGATCTTCTCCTGGATCGCCACGATGTGGGGCGGCTCGATCGAATTCCGCGCCCCGATGATCTGGGCGGTGGGCTTCATCTTCCTGTTCACCGTCGGCGGCGTCACCGGCGTCGTGCTGGCGAACGCGGGCGTCGATCGCGTGCTCCAGGAAACCTATTACGTCGTCGCGCACTTCCACTACGTGCTGTCGCTCGGCGCGGTGTTCGCGATCTTCGCCGGCTGGTACTACTGGTTCCCGAAGATGACGGGCTACATGTACAACGAGACGCTGGCGAAGGCGCACTTCTGGGTCACCTTCATCGGCGTGAATCTGGTGTTCTTCCCGCAGCACTTCCTCGGCCTGTCGGGCATGCCGCGCCGCTACGTCGACTATCCCGATGCATTCGCCGGCTGGAACCTGGTCTCGTCGGTCGGCTCCTACATCTCGGGCTTCGGCGTCCTGATCTTCCTCTACTGCGTGATCGACGCTTTCGCCCGCAAGGTGCCGGCGGGCGACAATCCGTGGGGTGCAGGTGCGACCACGCTGGAGTGGACGCTGCCTTCGCCGCCGCCCTTCCACCAGTTCGAAGTGCTGCCCCGCGTGCAGTAAGCCATCTTCCGCGGCGCCCGTCATGGGCGCCGCGGCTCTATAACGAAGCGAGTTAGATTAGTGTCCGTTCTCGACCACAACGCCATCGACATCAATCCCCGCATCTCCGAAGCGGAGGTTGGCGACTACATCGCGCTGCTCAAGCCGCGGGTGATGTCGCTGGTGATCTTCACCGCGCTGGTCGGCATGGCGATGGCGCCCGGGCATTTCCACTGGGTGCTCGCGATCACCTCGCTGCTGTGCATCGCCGTCGGCGCCGGCGCCTCCGGCGCGCTCAACATGGCGCTCGAAGGCGACATCGACGCGAAAATGTCGCGCACGGCGAACCGGCCGATCCCGCGCGGCCGCATCACCCGCCCTGAGGCCATGGCGTTCGGTACGACGCTCGCCTTCTTCTCGGTGATGACGCTCGGCATCCTCGTCAACTGGATCGCGGGCGCGCTGCTCGCCTTCACTATCTTCTTCTACGTCGTGATCTACACGATGTGGCTGAAGCGCTGGACCGCGCAGAACATCGTGATCGGCGGCGCCGCCGGTGCGCTGCCGCCGGTGGTGGCCTGGGCCGCGGTGACGGGCACGGTCGACGTCGAGCCGCTGCTGCTGTTCGCGATCATCTTCTTCTGGACACCGCCGCATTTCTGGGCGCTGGCGCTGTTCCGCTCCGACGATTACGCGCGCGCCGGCATTCCGATGCTGCCCAACGTCGCCGGCCCCGACGCGACGCGGCTCCAGATCCTGCTCTACACCATCGTGCTGATCGCGGTCGCCGCCGCGCCGTGGGCGCTCGGCTATTTCGACGCCGTCTACGGCGTCGTCTCGCTGATCCTCGGCGCCGGCATGCTGGTGCTCGCGATCAACGTCTACGTCCGTCGCGAGCGCAGCCAGTCCTTGCGCGCGACGCGAAAGCTGTTCGCCTTCTCGATCCTGTATCTGTTCGCGCTGTTCGCGACCCTGCTGGCCGAGGTCGTGTTCAGGGCGCTTGCTCCGATGGTTGGGGGCGCATGAGGCAGGAATGGCCGACAAACCCGAGCCAGATGGAATCGTCCTCACCGAGGCGCAGAAGAAGAGTCGTCGTCAGCGCTCCATTGCCATTGCTTTGGCGCTCGGCGTGCTCGTCGTGCTGTTCTTCGCCGTCACCATGGTCAAGGGACCGGCAGTGCTAGTCCGGCCGATGTAGGAATCATGGATCACGAGCCGACCATATTGGAGGACGTCAGCGCCAAGCCGGCCAATCGTAAGCCGGCCAAGGGTGGCGGGCTGGGCCGCGATGTGGTGGTTGCTTCCATCTGCGGCGGCGTGGTCGCGCTGATGGTAGGCGCCTCCTATGCGGCGGTGCCGTTCTACAATTGGTTCTGCCGCGCCACCGGCTTCAACGGCACGACGCAAGTCGCGACCTCCGCGCCCGCCAGCGGCCCGATCGCGCGGAAGATTTCGGTGCGCTTCGATTCCAACGTCGCGCCCGGCCTGCCCTGGAAGTTCGAGCCGGAGCAGAACGAGATCGAGGTCAATATCGGCCAGGTCGTGACTGTGTTCTACACTGTGACCAACCAGGCCGCGCGCACCACCGCCGGCCAGGCCGCCTACAATGTCGCGCCGCTGACGGTCGGGTCCTACTTCCAGAAGATCAACTGCTTCTGCTTCACCGAACAGACCATGGCGCCGGGCGAGAAGCGCGAGATGCCGGTCGTGTTCTATGTCGATCCGTCGATCGCCGACGATCACGAGAACGACGGGCTGAACACGATCACGCTGTCCTACACGTTCTATCCGGTGAAGGATCCGGTGGTGAAGCCGCTCGCCTCCGGCGAGAACGACAAACGCAAGGGAAATCTCTGATCGCCGGGCTCGCCCAGGGGTTGGAAACAAGGGGATAAGTGCCGGACAGGCACGGGATTGAGGAGAGAGACCGCAAATGGCTACCGCGCAAGGCAAGCATCACGACTATCACCTGGTCGATCCCTCTCCCTGGCCGGCGGTCGGTTCGCTCTCGGCCTTCATCATGGCGGTCGGCGCGATCGCCTGGATGCACCACATGTTCTCGGCCGCGCCGATCGTGTTCGGTGTCGGCACCGTCGGCGTGCTCTACACCATGGCGAGCTGGTGGGGCGACGTGATCAAGGAAGCCCAGTACAAGGGCGACCACACCCGCGTCGTGCAGCTGCATCACCGCTACGGCATGATCCTGTTCATCGCCTCCGAGGTGATGTTCTTCGTGGCCTGGTTCTGGGCCTATTTCAATGCGGCGCTGTTCCCGGCCGACGCCGTCCACGCCACCCGCGATGCGGTGTTCGGCTGCGGCCTCGGCACCCAGGCCGGTGCCTGCGCGGTCCCCGGCACCTGGCCGCCCCATGGCATCGAGACCTTCGATCCCTGGCACCTGCCGCTGCTGAACACGCTGATCCTGCTGACCTCAGGCACCACGGTGACCTGGGCTCACCATGCGCTGCTCGAGAACGATCGTCAGGGCCTGAAGTACGGCCTGATCCTCACCGTCGTGCTCGGCGCGCTCTTCACTTGCGTGCAGGCCTATGAGTACAGCCACGCGGCGTTCTCCTTCGCCGGCAACGTCTATGGCGCGACCTTCTTCATGGCCACCGGCTTCCACGGCTTCCACGTGCTGGTCGGCACCATCTTCCTGCTGGTCTGCCTGTTCCGCGCCTATGCCGGCCACTTCACGCCGAAGCAGCATCTCGGCTTCGAGTTCGCCGCCTGGTACTGGCACTTCGTCGACGTGGTCTGGCTGTTCCTGTTCCTCTGCATCTATGTGTGGGGACACGGTGCTGAGACCATGGCCCACGGCGCGCACTAAGTCGTCGTGAATTGATCAGAAAGGGCGGCCGCAGGGCCGCCCTTTCGCATTTTCTGCCGCCGCAAGTTTCGGCGGAAACTGTGATAGAGTCCCGCGATCATGAACGACGCCACCGGCACATCCGAGCCCGAGACAACCGTCCTGCAAAGCGCGATGCGCGGGCTTGCCTGCAAGTGTCCGCGCTGCGGCCAGGGCAAGCTCTACGCGGGCTTCCTGACGCTCGCGCCGTCCTGCGACCGCTGCGGCCTCGATTACGCTTTCATCGACAGCGGCGATGGTCCGGCGATCTTCATCATCATGCTGGCCGGTGCGATCGTGGTCGGCTGCGCGCTCGTCGTCGAGGTCAAGTACCAGCCGCCGTTCTGGCTGCATGCAGCGCTCTGGCTGCCGTTGATCCTCGCCACCACGCTGCTGCCGCTGCGTGCGATGAAGTCGCTGTTGATCGCGCTGCAATTCCACCACAAGGCGGCGCCGGGCCGGCTGGTCGACCGCGCGAAATGAACGAGCCGGCGCGCAAGCCTCGCGTGGCCGGCTTCGCGCTGTTCACGCTGTTCCTGACGGTGGTCTTGATCTCGCTCGGAGTCTGGCAATTGCAGCGCCGGACCGCCAAGCACGAGCTGATCGCGGCGCTCACCGAGCGGTTGGCCGAAGCGCCCGTCGCGCTGCCGCCGCCGTCGCAGTGGACCGCGCTCGATCCCGCGCACGACGAATTCCGCCGCGTCAGCTTTACCGCGACCTATGCGCCGCTTCCTGATGCGATGATCTATTCCTCCGGCTCGGCCGTGCGCAAGGACGCCTCCGGCCCCGGCACCTGGGCCTTCCTGCCGGCGCGCCTTCCGAGCGGTGAGACGATCGTGATCGACGCCGGCTTCGTCGAGAACACGATGCAGGACCGCGGCGTCGAGGATCGTGCGGTGAAGAAGCTCGTCACCGGGCAGCCCGTCGTGCTCACCGGCTATCTGCGCTTTCCCGAGGCGTCGGGCTGGCTGACGCCGGCGGAGAACCGCGACAAGCGACTCTGGTTCGTGCGCGATCATCGGGCAATCGCAAGCGCGCTGGGCTGGGGCACGGTTGCGCCGTTCTATATCGACCTGGAGCGGCCTGCGCCCGAGAACGGCATCCCGCGCCCGGGTCCGCTCGACGTGCATCTGAAGGATGATCATCTGCAATACGCCATCACCTGGTTCGCCCTCGCAGGCGCGGTGTTGATCGCGTTCGGCGTCTGGATGAAAGGACGACGCCCGGCCTGACATGACCGCAGGTTCCCAGAGGGAACCCGCAATCATCCGGGCTTTATTATTCAGCGCATATTCACGACTGTGGCCCTAAGCCGCGCGAAAATTTTCGCGGCAAACAGGATGTTGGCGTGAGCGATATTGATCAGATGGGAATCGTCGTCGACTGGGTCGACGCCTGCCGCACAGGCGACCTTGCGGGCCTGCTCGACCTCTATGCGGACGACGCCCGGGTCGAATGCACCTGCAACGGCACGCAACATTATCGTGGGCGAAACGAGCTCGAAACCTATTGGGGACCCCGGCTCAGCACTTTCTCGTCGGTCGGATTCGGCCTCGAAGAAATCAATCCTGTGCCGCACGGCATCGATCTCGAATATTCCATCGCGGGCTCACTGCGCATCCACGCCTCGTTCCGCTTCAGCGCGGAAGGCAAGATTTACAGTACGCTGTGCACGCCGTCGCCGCAGAACTCCCACGATGGCTGCGCGTGCTAAAGCATGATCCGGAAAAGTGCGAAGCGGTTTTCCGAAAAGATCATGCTCAAACAACAACCTAAAGCGCGATGACGATTCATCCCAATCTCATCGCGCTTTAGCTCCGCGGCCGCTGCTCTTCTCGCGTCGCATCCACCGGCAGCTGGCAGCGCACATAGGTTCGATCGTCCGCGCGCAGCAATGACAATGATCCGCTGAGAGCGCGCACGCGCTCGTGCATGCCGGTCAGACCCCGGCCAAAGACGTTGCTCTCTGGAAAGCCGCCGCCGTCGTCGGAGATCTCGATGGCGAGCGCCTCGCCCGCCATGGTGGCCTGCACATGGGCGTTGCGGGCATTGGCATGGCGCAGCACGTTGGTTAGCGCCTCCTGGATCACGCGATAGACGGTCTGGGCCAGCGGTCCGTCGATCTCGTTCAGAGCGGCATCGATCGTGGCCGTCAGGCTGACATGCGGCGCCTGTCTGCGAAAGTTCTGGAGCAGCGTCTGCAAGCTGGTCTGGAGCCCCAATTGCTCGATGTAGAGCGGCCGCAGCCGGTCCAGGATGCGGCGATTGGCCTGCTGGAGCGCCTCGACCGACCGCATCACCTCCTGCGCCGAATTGCCGAGATTTCCTGCCCGTGGCGAGGCCTCGGCCAGGGCGATGGTGCTGGCGCGGATGCCGAACAGCAGCGGTCCGAGCTCGTCATGCAGCTCGCGGGCGAGGTCGCGCCGCTCGTCGTCCTGGAGCGACACCAGGCGATGCAGCAGGTCGCGATTGTCCTGGCTCAATTCCGCCAGCGTCGTTGCCAGCGCGTTGGCCTCCTCGCAGCTCTGCCGGATCTCCGGCGGCCCTGCCACCGGAATCGGCATCGCGTAATCGCCGCGCCGTATTCGGGTGAGGCCTGCGCCGAGCTTTTGCAGAGGGCGCAGCGCTGATTCTGTGAACAGATAAGCGATCGTGCCGGTCAGAACCGTCAATACGGCGATCAGACTTGTCAGCGCCAGAAAGCCGATCCATTTCTCGAACAGGTCGGCCGACAGGTCAGGCATGAAGACGATGTCACCGACACGCCTGCCGTCGATGATGACAGGTGAGGCCGCGTCCATGTCCGGAATGACGATCAGGTCTGCGAACCATTGCGGCACGCCATGCAGATCGTGCAGACGGTCCTTCACAGGGGGCGCGGGACCTGCTTCCATGGGGCGGAATTGGATATCAGAGGAGGGATCCAGCGAATGGACGAACGCATCGAGGATCTTCCGCGGGTTATCCGAGGCGCCGAGGGCGTTGTTGAGTGCGACGGCGACGGTCCGGGTCGAGCGCCGACCTGGCTCGTTCTCGTCGGCCAGCTGGCCGGTCGCGAATGTCTGGAGCAGCACGCCGCCCATGGCCAGCGCGGCTAGAAAGCTCAAGCCGAGCGGAAGAAACAGTTGGGTTCTGAACGAGAGCCGTTGCCACATTAGGTCAATTCTAACGCGCATCGGGGCGATTTGCTCTTTCCATTTGTTCCCGCCGGTCTATGAGTCGAAAAACAAGAGAGCGCGCGATGCAAGATACCGCCAAGCCGGCGACCAAGGTTCTGATCGTCGACGACCATCCTGTGGTGCTGTCCGGATGCCGGACGCTTTTCGCGTCCGACCATTCGATCCGCATCGACGAGGCGACGGATGCTAAATCCGGACATCGCGCCTATGTCAGCAAGCGGCCTGACGTCACCGTGATCGATATCAGCCTGCCCGACGTCTCCGGTTTCGAGCTAATGCGACGCATCCGCAAGGACGATCCGGACGCCAAGATCATCATGTTCAGCATGAACGACGATCCGGCCTTCGTGGTGCGGGCCGTTGAGCTCGGCGCGCAGGGCTATGTTTCCAAGGGCGACGATCCCAGGATCCTGCTGAAAGCCGTGCGCAAGGTCGTCGCAGGTGACAATTTCATCTCGCCGCAACTCGCCGAGGCCGTGACGTTCTCCGGCGCCGCGATCAAGGCCAATCCGGCTTCGCAGATGACGCCGCGGGAGCTCGAGATTCTTCGCCTGCTCGGGCGCGGCGACAAGATCGTCGAGGTCGCCGAGGCGCTCGGCATCTCCTACAAGACCGTCGCGAACACCACGTCCCTGCTCAAGCAGAAGTTAGGGGCCAAGAACCATTCCGACCTGATCAGGATCGCGGTGGAAATCGGGATGAGCTGAGATCCGTCGGCGACCGAACCGGCTGCTCCAGGATGCAGCGGTTCGGTCGACGGATCGGCGCCGCCGTCGGCCGGGCAATGCGTGGATGACGGCGGGTGCCATCCGCCGACACAATCGGCCGCCGGGTCATTCGTTCCCGAGGCGGGTGATAAATTCGGGAAAACGTGGCAAAGTCAGGAATGAACCTGCATGCGAATGCCAAAGAGCGGGCCGAAGCATCCCGGGAAAAACAGGGAACATCTTTCGGCGTACACAGTTTTCGCTCTTGACGATCTGATGACAGGCAACGAAAGCTGGTGCCGATAGTTTAGCGGGCCCGCGACCCGCACGAGGCAAACCGGTCTGCACACTCAACGACAGACCTTCCAAGAGAGGGCTGCGGCATCGCCGCAGCCCTTTTCGTTGCAGAGGCCTCGACGGGAAGCGGTTTCCCGACGCCGCAAAACACTTTATGGTGGCCCAAAGCCTCTGGCTGTTAACAAGTATTTTCGTAAAATCAAAGGCTTACGGATCGAGCTTTGGCCCGGCCGGCCTTTGGAGGGCAGTTTGACTCGTTATATCTCGACCCGGGGCGAGGCCCCCGAACTCGGCTTCTGCGACGTGATGCTGACTGGGCTTGCCCGTGACGGCGGCCTGTATGTTCCGGCCATTTGGCCGCAGCTCTCGACCGAAGCCATCGCCGGCTTTTTCGGTCGCCCCTATTGGGAGGTCGCAGTCGACGTGATCCGCCCCTTCGCCGGCGGCGAGATATCGGACGCCGAGCTTGGCCGCATGGCGAATGAGGCCTACGCCACCTTCCGCCATCCCGCGGTGGTGCCGCTGCGCCAGATGGCGCCGCACCAGTTCGTGCTGGAGCTGTTCCACGGTCCGACGCTCGCCTTCAAGGACGTGGCGATGCAGCTGATCTCGCGGCTGATGGACCATGTGCTCGCCAAGCGCGGCCAGCGCACCACCATCGTGGTCGCGACGTCGGGCGACACCGGCGGCGCCGCGGTCGAAGCCTTCGCAGGCCTCGAGAATGTCGATCTCATCGTGTTGTTTCCGCACGGCCGCATCTCCGAGGTGCAGCAGCGGATGATGACGACGACGGGCGCGGCCAACGTCCATGCGCTCGCCATCGAAGGTACCTTCGACGACTGCCAGGCGCTCGTGAAGGGGATGTTCAACAACCATCGCTTCCGCGATGCGACTTCGCTCTCCGGTGTCAATTCCATCAACTGGGCGCGCATCGTCGCCCAGGTGGTCTACTACTTCACCTCGGCCGTTGCCGTCGGCGCGCCGGCGCGCGCGGTAGACTTCATCGTTCCGACCGGCAATTTCGGCGACATCTTTGCCGGCTATGTTGCCAAGCGCATGGGCCTGCCCGTGCGTACCCTCTGCATCGCCGCCAACGTCAACGACATCCTGGCGCGCACGCTGAAGACCGGCATCTACGAGGTGCGCGAGGTGCATGCGACCGCCTCGCCGTCGATGGACATCCAGATCTCCTCGAATTTCGAGCGGCTGCTGTTCGAAGCCGGCAAGCGCGATGCGGCCGGCGTGCGCCGCCTGATGGACTCGCTGAAGCAGTCGGGGCGCTTCGTGCTGCCCGATGCGACGCTGGCGGCGATCCGGGAGGAGTTCGACGCAGGCCGCGCCGACGAGACCGAGACCGCGGCTGCGATCCGCGCCGCCTGGCGCGAGGCGGGCGAGCTGGTCGACCCGCACACCGCGGTGGCGCTCGCCGTCGCCGACCGCGATACCACCGACACCACGGTGCCCAGCATCGTGCTCTCTACGGCCCATCCGGCCAAATTCCCGGACGCGGTCGAGGCGGCCTGCGGCCAGCGGCCGCAACTGCCGGCCTGGCTCGACGGTCTCATGACCAAATCCGAACACATGAAGGTGATGAAAAACGATCAGGCCGAGGTCGAGCGGTTCGTGCTGTCGGTCAGCCGCGCCGCAAAACAGGGAGTTGCCGGATGAGCGTCGAGATCTCCAAGCTTGCCTCCGGCCTAACCGTCGTCACCGACAAGATGCCCCATCTCGAGACCGCGGCGCTCGGCGTCTGGGCGGGCGTCGGCGGCCGCGACGAGAAGCCGAACGAGCATGGCATCTCGCATCTCCTTGAGCACATGGCGTTCAAGGGCACGACCAGGCGCTCCTCGCGCGAGATCGTCGAGGAGATCGAGGCGGTCGGCGGCGACCTCAATGCCGGCACCTCGACCGAGACGACATCCTATTACGCGCGGGTGCTGAAGGCCGACGTGCCGCTGGCGCTCGATGTGCTCGCCGATATCCTCGCCAATCCCGCCTTCGAGCCCGACGAGCTCGAGCGCGAGAAGAACGTCATCGTGCAGGAGATCGGCGCTGCGCAGGACACGCCCGACGACGTCGTGTTCGAGCATCTCAACGAGCTCTGCTATCCCGACCAGCCGATGGGCCGCTCGCTGCTCGGCACCGCGAAGACGCTGCGCAGCTTCAACCGCGACATGCTGCGCGGCTATCTGTCGACGCATTATCGCGGCCCCGACATGGTGGTGGCGGCCGCTGGCGCGGTCGATCACCAACAAGTGGTTGCTGAGGTCGAGCAGCGCTTTGCAAGCTTCGAGGCGACGCCGGGTCCGAAGCCGCAGTCGGCGCAGTTCGGCAAGGGCGGCGCCAAGGTGGTGCATCGCGAGCTCGAGCAGGCGCATCTGACGCTGGCGCTGGAAGGCGTGCCCCAGACCGACCCGTCGCTGTTCTCGCTCCAGGTCTTCACCAACATCCTGGGCGGCGGGATGTCGTCGCGGCTGTTCCAGGAGGTCCGCGAGAAGCGCGGCCTCTGCTACTCGATCTACTCGTTCCACGCCCCCTATACCGACACCGGCTTCTTCGGCCTCTACACCGGAACCGATCCGGCCGACGCGCCGGAGATGATGGAGGTCGTGGTCGACATCATGAATGATTCGGTCGAGACCCTGGCCGAGGCCGAGATCGCGCGGGCCAAGGCGCAGATGAAGGCAGGCCTGCTGATGGCGCTGGAGAGCTGCTCGTCCCGCGCCGAGCAACTCGCCCGGCACGTGCTGGCTTATGGAAGGCCGCAGACGGTGCAGGAACTGGTGGCCCGGATCGACGCGGTCAGTGTCGAATCGACCCGGGATGCCGCGCGTGCGCTGCTTTCGCGTAGCCGCCCTGCAGTTGTCGCATTGGGCAGCGGCAGGGGTCTGGACACGGCGGTGTCTTTTGCGGAAGGATTGACGCGGGCGCGCGCCAAGGCGCGGCTGCATTAGGAGCCGCGCCACGGAGCCTCCGCCTTCGGGAAGCATCACCATGGCTCTCTTTCGCCTGCCTTCCAGTGGACCCGCCGCCCTCGCTCCGCGCGGCAACGGGCTGCTGCTGCGTGCGCCGCAGATGTCGGACTTCCTGCAATGGGCGCATCTGCGCGAGAGCAGCCGCGATTACCTGACGCCCTGGGAGCCGATCTGGCCGTCGGACGATCTCACCCGGTCTGGCTTCCGCCGCCGTCTGCGCCGCTATTCCGAGGACATTGCTGCGGACCGCTCCTACCCCTTCCTGATCTTCCGCGAGCTCGATGGGGCCATGGTGGGCGGCATCACGCTCGCCAATGTCCGCCGCGGCATCGTGCAGGCCGGCACCATCGGCTATTGGGTCGGCCAGCCCCATGCCCATCGCGGCTACATGACGGCGGCGCTGCGGGTGCTGCTGCCGACGCTGTTCGGCGAGCTCAATCTGCACCGGGTCGAGGCCGCCTGCATCCCCACCAATGCGCCGTCGATCCGTGTCCTGGAGAAGTGCGGCTTCTCCCGCGAGGGGCTCGCGCGGCGCTATCTCTGCATCAACGGGGTCTGGCAGGACCATCTGCTGTTCGGCCTGCTGCACGAGGATTTCCGCGGCTGAACCCAGCCCTTCCTGTGGCCAAAGTCGCATTGCGACGGCCTTTTGCTGCCTTGGGTTCGCCGATTTTGACGATATAACGCGCATGGCCGGCGGTGATCGGCCGGTATTTGTCATGGAGTATGGGTGTCGATGGTGCAGGAGCTTCGGTCATCGCGGAATGCGTTGCGACGGGGGACGGGGATCGCGCTGGCGTTGTCGGTTGCGCTCGCCTCGGTCTCTCCGGTGGCGGCCCAGTCGCTCACCGACCGCTTCAAGAACCTCTTTGGCGGCAAGTCCGACGAGCCGGCCCAGCCCAAGCCGGCGCCCGCGCCGGGCCAGCCGGCCGCCGATGACGACGTCGATTGCCCGCAGGTCACGGTGCGCGCTGGCGCCTCGACCTACGGGGTCGGCTCTACCGGCAAGCCGGCCGTCGGCAACGACGTCCGCTTCCAGGCCTCGATCACCAAGATGGCGCGCGAATGTGTCCGGAACGGCGGCGAGATCACGGCCCGGATCGGCATCCAGGGCCGCGTCATCGCCGGTCCTGCCGGCGCGCCATCGACGGTCGAAGTGCCCCTGCGCGTCGCCGTGGTGCAGGGCGGCGTCGGCGAGAAAGTGATCGCCTCGAAGGCCTACCGGACCACGGTCGAGATGGCGGAGGGCGGCAGCGTGCCGTTCACCTTCGTTGCCGAGGACCTGTCCTACCCGGTGCCGTCGGCCGCGGTCGCCGATTCCTACATCTTCTATGTTGGCTTCGACCCGCAGGCGCTCTCGCCCGAGCCGAAGGGGCGAGGGAAGAAGAAGTAGGCTGTATCTCTGGGCAGCGTCACCCTCGGGTGACGCTAGGACCAGGGGTTTCCGCCCATATGGAAGAGCTTTGCGAGGTCGTAACAGGCTCCGCAAAGCACCTTTGGATCGAGATGCTCCAATGCATCACCGATCCACTCACCGCCGGTTTCGGCAACCCGGTTATTGCACTCACCGCACCATGCATCGGATCTTGGATTCCCTGAATCAGATGCCCAGAAGAAGCCAACGCGTTCGCGCCTCGTGAGGCCATGGACGACGTGCTGGCACACGAACGTCATCGGCTGCCGACCGTGCGTACTGCATTGGACAGTTTTCATGCGATCTCAAAAGATCATGGCCCGGATCGCTCGATTAGACAGCCAAACGGCCGATCCGTCTACGATCGACCTAGGCCAACAAAAAAGCCGGCGCTCATCGCGCCGGCTTTTTGATTGGTGAGGGCTTCTGTTCTCAGTTCAGCTTCTGCCGAACCTCGTTGATGCCCTTGGCGAGCAGATCGTCGGCCACCTGGCCCTTGACCGACTGCGACAGGATCGTCGAGGCGGCCTGGACGGCGGCTTCCGCGGCTGCGGCGCGGACATCGGCGAGCGCCTGGGCTTCGGCGAGCGCGATCTTGCTCTCTGCGGTCTTGGTGCGGCGGGCGACAAAATCCTCCATCTTCGCCTTGGCCTCGGTCGCGATGCGCTCGGCTTCGGACTTGGCATTGGCGATGATGTCGGCAGCCTCGCGCTCGGCGGTGGCGCTGCGCGCCTTGTAGTCGGCGAGCACCTTGGCCGCTTCCTGCTTGAGGCGCGTGGCGTCGTCGAGCTCGGCTTTGATGCGCTCGGCGCGATGATCGAGCGCGGTCAGCGCCGACTTGAACACCCCGAGATAGCCGAACACGACCATCAGGATCACGAAGGCGACGGCGACCCAGGTTTCAGGATCGAAGAACATCTCGACTAACCCTTCAAGGACGCATCAACGGCGGCATTGACCGACGCCGCATCCGGAACGACGCCGGTGAGCTGCTGCACGATCTGGCCTGCCGCATCGGCCGCGATGCCGCGGACGTTGCTCATGGCGGTCGTGCGGGTCGAGGCGATGGTCTTCTCCGCCTCGGCGAGCTTGGCCGCCAGCTGCTCTTCCAGCGCCTTGCGCTCGGCATCCGCCTGCGCATTCGCCTTGTCGCGGGATTCGTTGCCGATCGCCTGCGCCCGCGAACGCGCCGAAGCGAGCTCGCTTTCATAGGCCTTCAGCGCCGCCTCGGACTGGTCCTTCAGCGCCTGCGCCTCAGTGAGGTCACCCTCGATCTTGTTCTGACGCGCTTCGATCGCACCGCCGACCTTGGGCAGAGCGAGCTTGGACACGATCACGTAAAGCAGGACGAAGAAGATCGCGAGCGACACCAGCTGCGAAGCAAAGGTGCTGGTCTCGAACGGCGGAAAGCCGCCGCCGTGATGACCGCCGTCGGCTTCGGTGTGGGCGTCAGTCGCCGGACCTTTCGCCCCGCCATGACTCTCGGCCATGGAGTACTCCTGTTGCTGTCACGCGCCGCTTCGGATGAAGCGGCGCGGAAGAGGTCGTTCTTTAGAAAACGAACAGCAGAAGCAGAGCGATCAGCAGCGAGAAGATGCCGAGCGCTTCGGTCACGGCGAAGCCGAAGATCAGGTTGCCGAACTGGCCCTGAGCGGCGGACGGATTGCGGACGGCTGCGGCGAGGTAGTTGCCGAAGATCACGCCCACGCCGACGCCCGCACCGCCCATGCCGATGCACGCGATGCCCGCGCCGATAAGTTTTGCTGCTGCCGGATCCATTTTAGACTCCTTGGAAGAAAGATTGGGTTGTGGGTGGAAATTCCCCGGACCGCTCAGTGTCCCGGATGAATGGCGTCGTTGAGGTAGATGCAGGTCAGGATCGCAAACACATAGGCTTGCAGGAACGCGACCAGGATCTCGAGGGCGTAGAGCGCGATCGTGAGCGCGAGCGGCAGCACGCCGCCGACCCAGCCGATGGCGCCGAGCGAGAAGCCAAGCATGGCGACGAAGCCCGCGAACACCTTCAGCGCGATGTGGCCGGCCAGCATGTTGGCGAACAGACGAATGCTGTGCGAGACCGGCCGCAGGAAAAACGACAGGATCTCGATGAACATGACCAGCGGCAGGACGTAGCCGGGGACGCCGTGGGGAACGAAAATCGAGAAGAATTTCAGGCCGTTCTTGGCGACGCCGTAGATCAGCACGGTGAAGAAGACCAGCAGCGCCAGCCCGGCGGTGACGATCAGATGGCTCGAGATCGTGAAGGTGTAGGGAATGATGCCGACCAGGTTCGAGACGCAGATGAACATGAACAGCGAGAAGATCAGCGGGAAGAACTTCATGCCTTCCGCGCCGGCCGTCGAGCGGATGGTCGAGGCGACGAATTCGTAGGAGATCTCGGCGACCGACTGCAGACGCCCGGGAACCAGTTGCGTGCCGCTGGCAAGCATCAGGATCGAGATGATGGCGACCGCCACCAGCATGTAGAGCGATGAATTGGTGAAGGCGATCGTGTGATTGCCGATATGGCCCAGGGTGAAGAGAGGCTCGATGTTGAACTGGTGGATCGGGTCGATTTTCATCAGCGCGGCATCTCTTGGTCTGCCGGGCAATGCCGGCGGGTCTCGGTCTGCCGGCCGGGCCGGCCCGCACCGGCGAAGCCGGCGCGATCATTCCTCTCCTGTGGGATCGGCTTACGAACCACCGCGCCTGTTTTGACCCGCGCCCGCCGATCTCACCACATTCACCACGCCGGCGACGAAGCCCAGCAGCAGGAACACGATAAACCCGAAAGGCGACGTCGACAGCAAGCGGTCGAACCCCCAGCCAATCCCCGCTCCGACAGCGACACCGGCGACCAACTCCGAGGATAACCGAAAACCAAGCGCCATCGCCGAGGCTCTGGCCGCTCCGTCTCCACTGTCACCTGTGGGTTGCTCGGTCTTGATGTGGCGGCCGCGAATTTCGGACAACCGCTTATCAAGACTTCCGAGCCGTTCGGAAAGCGCAGCTTCCTCGGGCGATCTATCGCGATTTCCATTCTCGTCGTGTCCCGTGTCTTGAGCCATGCCACGAAGACCAGAAACGCCGCGGTTGAATGGAAACTACGCCCGCCACCCTCAAAAGCCGCGCGGACCATACTGATGGCCCATAATCAAGTCAAGCCAAGTCACGATTGCGTCGCTTTCTGCTATCTAGCTGATTTTGTTTATGGTATCGCCGCGCGCGGCAGTGCTGCACACAGCGTGACGCCGCACCGCAGCAGCTCTCGGCATGATCGGGGGAAGCGGTCCCCATTTCGCCGTGCTGCCGGGATCAAAGGGGCCGCCGTGATCGTTGATGCCGTGCGCGCGTTTTGGGCGGCGGATCGCCCGGCCGGGGTGTAGAATTGCGAGAGCGCCACCGGCGCGTCGTGGCGGAGAGCGCGATGAGACCTGCGAAACCATCCACAACAACTTGCACGGCATCTTGGCTTGCGGCGATGGCGTTCGCCGCGGCGATGACCGCCGGCGGCGGCATCGTTGCCGCCCAATCCGCGCCCGACAGTGAAAACGGCCGTTACAGCATGACGCCGATTCCCGAGGGCGTGCTGCGGCTCGACACCCGCACCGGCACGGTGTCGACCTGCACCAAGAACGGCGCCGGCTGGGCCTGTTACGCTGTGCCCGACGAACGGACTGCGCTCGACGCCGAGATCGGCCGGCTCCAGGCCGAAGTCGAGAAGCTGAAGGGGCAGCTCGCGGCCGGGCCGACCGTCTCGGGCAAGATCGACGAGGCGCTGCCGAAATCCGATCCGCTCAAGAAGGCGGAGCCGAAGGTCGCCGAGGGCGACCGCAAGATCGAGATTCCGCTGCCGAGCGACCAGGACATGGACCGCGTGATGTCGTTCCTGGAAAAGGCCTGGCGCCGGCTGATCGACATGGCCAATCGCGTGCAGAAGGACGTGTCGGGGAAGATTTGATGCGCGACGAGCTGCCGTAGGTTGGGCAGAGGCGCAAAGCGCCGTGCCCACCACCTTGATGTCGTCGCGCACATTGGTGGGCACGCTCCGCTTTGCCCACCCTACGGCAGCTTCCCGAGTTGAGAGATTTCGATGACATCCACCAAATCCGTCACCCGCTCGGCGCCGTCGTCAGTGCAAGCCACGACGATCGCATCGTCGCTGCTGACCGTGCAGACGCCGGGCCGCGGCTTCACCGATCTCACCAGCGAAGCCACGAAATTCATCGACGAGGCCCGCGCGCGTGAGGGCGCGTTGACGCTGTTCATCCGGCACACCTCTGCCTCGCTCACGATCCAGGAGAATGCCGATCCGTCCGTGCTGGTCGATCTCACCACGGCACTGTCGCGGCTAGCGCCCGAGAATGCCGGCTGGACACACGACACGGAAGGACCGGATGACATGCCCGGGCATGTCAAGACGATGCTGACGCAGACTTCGCTCCAGGTGCCGGTCCTGAACGGCAGGCTCGCGCTCGGCACCTGGCAGGCGATTTATCTGATCGAGCATCGCGCGCGCCCGCACCGGCGCGAGGTCGTGCTGCAATTCATCGGCAGCAATCAGTAGAGCGTTTTCGAGCGAAGTGGGTACCGGTTCGCGTGAAGAGAACGCGTCAAACCAGGAATCCACAAAATGAAACCGGCCGCGGATCGCTCCGCGGCCGGCTTGTGGTGTCGATCGCTGTGTCGATCAGGTCGCCTTGATGTCGACGTCCTTGGTCTCGGGCAGGAACAGGAAACCGATCACGACGGTGATGGCCGCGAAGATGACCGGGTACCAGAGACCTGCATAGATATCGCCGGTCGAGGCCACGATCGCGAAGGCGGTTGCCGGCAAGAGGCCGCCGAACCAGCCGTTGCCGATGTGGTAGGGCAGCGACATCGAGGTGTAGCGGATGCGGGTCGGGAACAGTTCAACCAGCATCGCGGCGATCGGGCCGTACACCATGGTGACGAAGATCACCAGGATGAACAGCAGCCCGATGGTCGCGGCCACCTGCGGACGGAAGATGTCGAACGGATGCGCCATCTTCACGATGCCCGCATCGCCGGTCTTGGGATAACCGGCCGCCTGCACCGCGGCGAGAACGGCCGGGTTGCTGTCCTTGGCGCTGGTGTACGGAACTTCCTTGCCGTTGACCACCACCTTGACGCCGGAGCCGGCCGGGCCCGACGTGGTCGAGTACTTGACCGACGACTGCGACAGGTAGGCGCGCGCGGTGTCGCAGGGCGCGGTGAAGACGCGGGTACCGACCGGGTTGAACAGGTCGCCGCAGCCTGCGGGATCCGCCAACACGTCGACCTTGACCGACTCGATCGCCTTTTCCAGCGCCGGGTTGGCGTTGGTGGTGATCATCTTGAAGATCGGGAAGAAGGTCAGCGCCGCGATCAGACAGCCGCCGAGGATGATCGGCTTGCGGCCGATCCTGTCGGAGAGCATGCCGAACACGATGAAGAAGCCGGTGCCGAGCAGCAGCGACCAGGCGATCAGGAGGTTGGCGGTGTAGCCGTCGACCTTCAGGATCGATTGCAGGAAGAACAGCGCGTAGAACTGGCCGGTGTACCAGACCACGCCCTGGCCCATCACGCCACCGAGCAGCGCGAGCAGCACGAGCTTGCCGTTCTGCCAGTTGCCGAAGGCTTCCGTCAGCGGCGCCTTCGAGCTCTTCCCTTCATCCTTCATCTTCTGGAAGATCGGGGATTCATTGAGGCGAAGCCGGATCCAGACCGAGATGCCGAGCAGCAGCACGGAGACCAGGAACGGGATGCGCCAGCCCCACTTCGCGAACTCGGCTTCGCCGGTCGCGGTGCGGGTGAACAGGATGACCAGCAGCGACAGGAACAGGCCGAGCGTCGCGGTGGTCTGGATGAAGGAGGTGTAGTAGCCGCGCTTGCCGTTCGGAGCATGCTCCGCGACATAGGTCGCCGCACCGCCATATTCGCCGCCGAGGGCCAGGCCCTGGGCGAGGCGCAGCGCGATCAGGATGATCGGCGCCGCGATGCCGATCGTCGCCGCGTTGGGCAAGAGACCGACGATGAAGGTCGACAGACCCATGATCAGGATGGTGACGAGGAAGGTGTATTTGCGGCCGACGATGTCGCCGACACGGCCGAACACGATGGCGCCGAACGGCCGGACCAAGAAGCCCGCGGCGAATGCCAGCAGCGCGAAGATGTCGCGTGTGGCCGGCGGATAGTCCGAGAAGAATTGCACGCCGATGATCGAGGCGAGCGAACCGTAGAGATAGAAGTCGTACCACTCGAAGACGGTACCGAGCGAGGAGGCGAGAATGACGAAACGTTCGTCCTTCGTCATCCCTCCTGCGCCTGTCTGAGACACAGCCATTGTCGACATGTTGAGTCGCTCCCCGAAATGCGTTTCCTCGCGCCCCGGATGTCCGGGCATGCCGGATCAACCCAGGTCTTGGGGCGCAAGGTAACATCGGCGTGAAACCCGCCCCAATACGACTTTCGGCCTTGCGCACTGACGCGCACCTGACGGCGCGCAGCCTCCAGGTGGCACGATAGTGCTCGACTTTGGATTAACCCCGTTCCCGCAAAGGGATATTGTCTGCTTGCATGCCACGGCGGGTCGGGAAAGAATTGACCGAGGCCCCGGACCGGCTTACTGGCCGGTGATTGCCAGCAAGAGAACGATGAACGCTCCCTCGACCCATCTCGTCATTGCCGATGACCATCCCCTGTTCCGCGATGCGCTGCGGCAGGCGGTGGCGGGCGTCCTGACCTCTGCCAGGATCGACGAGGCCGGATCGTTCGAGGATCTGACCAGGCTTCTGGAACAGGCCTCCGACGTCGATCTGATCCTGCTCGACCTGTCGATGCCCGGGATCTCCGGCTTTTCCGGCCTGATCTATCTGCGCGCGCAATATCCGGCGATCCCGGTGGTGATCGTCTCGGCCTCCGACGACAATGCCACGATCCGCCGCTCGCTCGATTTCGGCGCCTCCGGCTTCATTCCGAAGCGGTTCGGCGTCGAGACCTTGCGCGACGCCATCCTCAAGGTGATGGAGGGCGACGTCTGGGTTCCCGCCGACACCGACCTGTCCGCCGCTGCCGATCCCGACATGACGCGCCTGCGCGACCGCCTGGTGACGCTGACGCCGCAGCAGGTGCGGGTGCTGATGATGCTGTCGGAAGGCCTCCTCAACAAGCAGATCGCCTATGAGCTCGGCGTGTCCGAGGCCACCATCAAGGCGCATGTCTCGGCGATCCTGCAAAAGCTCGGCGTCGAGAGCCGGACGCAGGCCGTGATCGCCGCCGCCAAGATCGCCGGCGGCCAATGGAAGCAGGGCACCCCGACGGGGTAGAGCATGATCCGGAAAAGTGCGCAGCGGTTTTCCGAAAAGATCATGCTCAAACAATAACCTAAAGCGCAATGACGATTCGTCCTGATCTCGTCGCGCTTTAGTCCGCTACAGCGTCGCCAGCAGCACGCCGGCCGCCCTGATATCAGCCGTCTCGGAGCCATCGGCAAAACCTTCGAGCGCCGTCTGGAGCAATTGCCTTGCGTCCTTGCGGCTGCGCCATTCAGCGAGAAGCTGCGCAAGATCAATCGCCACTCGCAGCTCCCAGGCTTTCGCGCCCTTGTCGCGGCTGAGCTTCAGCGATCGCATGAGGCAGGCCTCAGCGTCGCCGGTGTTCGGCTCCGGTAGCGACAGCAATATCTTGGCCTTCATGCGCAGCAGCTCGGGCATGTAGAGATGGTCGCCGCTCTGTTCGACGAGGCCGATGGCATCGTCGATCAGGCTCGCGGCCCGTTCGATCTGGCCGAGCGCCAGCAGGCCGTGGACCTGAGCGATGTTGAACGTCGTGGTGAGCAGCTCGTAACCGGCGTCGTGAAGCTCGCGCAGGCAGGCTGTGATCGTCTCGACACCGACCGCGGCATCGCCGCGCCGGATCGCGATTTCGCCTTTGACGCCGCGGCCAACCGCGAGATAGGGGCCCATCGAGCGCGAATTGGCATGGGCAATGAAGCGGTCGATGTTCTCTTCCGCGCTGTCGAGGTTTCCGCTCCAGAGATCGATCGAGACCAGCCATATCAACGCGATGCAGAGCGTGATCGGATGGTCCATCTGCGCGGCATCATCGACCGTCTGTCGCGCCAGTCGCTGTGCATCCTCGGACCGGCCCTGCAACCAAAGCTCGCGCGCGAGCGAGATGCCGGCCCGGTTGCGGTGATCGAAGCCGTGGATCGTGCTGATCCGCTCCGTGCCCGGGCCTTGCCAAGCCGCCTCCAGCATGGTCAGCGCGTCGCGATGCTCGCCGGCCAGATGCAAGGAGACACCCAGGAGCGACCTTGCGAGGGCAATTGAAGCAGCATCGCCGAGGGCTTCGGCGACCTTGAGGCTCTGCTGGGCGTAGCCGAGCGCGGCGTCGAACCGTCCCATCCGTTCGTGGAAGATATGCATGCGGCCAAGCAGCTGGAGCTGGTTCGGCGCATCGCCGCGAGCCTCGGCGATCGCGAGACTTCTCTCCAGTGCCCCACGCGCCGCCTCGCTGCCGCCGCGCGTGAACATCAAGGTCAGGCCGAGCGCGGCCTGGACGTGCATTTCCTCGGCGCTGCCGCGCGTTGACGGATCAATCGCAAGCAGTGCCCGTTCCGACCAGCGCCGGCATTCGATGAGCAGCGACATCGCCAGGAACATCGGGGATGCCGATGCCGCGAGCGCAATGCCGATGCCCGCATCGCCGCTCGCGCCAAAGCACCAGTCGAGCGCGGCGCGCACATTGTGAAGCGCGGAGAAATGGATCGCGCGCTCGTCGGCGCTCGGTATGGTGGCCCATATCGCGCCAGCCTGTTCCAACCATCGCCGATAATAGGTTGCGTGGCGGGCCGCGAGTGCCGCCTCATCAGGTTCGATCTCGAGCAGATAGGCCCGCGTCGTGTCGAGCAGGCGATAGCGCATCATGGCGCCGATGGGGCGCGGCGCGACCATCGACTTGGCGACGAGGCTGTCGATGGCGTCGAATAGGCGGGAGCGGTCGACGCGCTCGTCCGGCACGACTTCCAGCGCGGCGTCGATGGTGAAGTGGCCTGCGAAGACCGCGAGGCGGCGCAACACGAGACGCTCGGTGTCGGACAAGAGGCCGTAGCTCCAGTCCAGCGTCGCTTGCAACGTCTTCTGGCGAGGCGGCGCGGTGCGCTGGCCCTGCCAGAGCAGATTGAGGCGCTCGTCGAGCAGCGTGGCCGTCTGCTCCAGGCCGTAGGCATCGACCCGGCCCGCGGCGAGCTCGATCGCCAGCGCCATGCCGTCGAGCCTGCGGCAGATGTTCGCGACGATCGCGGCATTGGCATCGTCGAGCGCGATCTGCGCGCCGCCGGCTGACGCCCGCTCGAGGAAAAGCTGGAGCGCTGGATAGGTCTGTGCTGTCGCTGCCGTCAGCTCGGTGCCGTCGGGCGGAACGGCAAGCGGCGCCAGCCGATAGACTTGCTCGCCCTCGACGCGCAGGGCTTCGCGGCTCGTGGCGAGGATATGGACATGCGGCGCGGCGTGGAAAATCTCCGCTGCGAGAGACGCCGCAGCGGCGATGACATGCTCGCAATTGTCCAGGATCAGCAGCATCCGCTTGTCCTGCAGATGGGCAAGCAACGCGGGCAGCGGGTCGTCGGCCTGCGCCGGCAGACCCAGCATCAGCAAGATCGAGGTGATCACGAGATCGGGATCGCTGAGCGCAGCAAGGTCAACGAAGTGCGCGGCGTCCGAGAATGTCTCGAGCAGGTCGTGAGCGATCGCCACCGCGACAGCGGTCTTGCCGACACCGCCGGGACCGGCGATCGTGACGAATCGTGAAGTCGTGAGCCTGTCCGAGATGGCTGCGATGGCATCATCACGCCCGACCATCCGCTGCAGCCGGTTGGGAAGTTTCACCGGCGGCAGTTCGCGCCGCGGTGCTGGGCGGCGTTCTGCGGGAATCTCCACTTGCGAGATCGCCGCCACGAAGCAATAGCCGTGGCCGGAGAGCGTGGTGATGTAGCGCGCGCCGTCTTTCCCGTCGCCGAGGGCTTTGCGAAGCGCTGCAATGTGGAAGCGCAGATTGGCTTCCTCGACGGCCATGCCGGGCCAGACCTGCGCCATCAGCTCCCATTTGCTGATGACCTCGTTCGGCCGCGACATCAGCGCGATCAGCGTATCGAAGCTCTTGGCGCCCATCGGCAGCGCGACGCCGCCGCGCATGACGAGCCGCTCATGCGGCGTCACGGTGAATGGCCCGAACGACAATGTCGATGCCGCGGGCGCGGCCGGCTCAGTCATCACGAAATCTTGCTCATTTGCAGGACCGCATAACGAGCGGACGTCGATCCGGCAAGACCGGCTTTGCATCGGCATCAGACCTCGTCTGCAGGGCCTCCCTGACCGGGTTCCCTGCCGGTCTCACAATTTCTCACAACTCCCAACGGGCGCGCCGCGGAGGTGGCTGCTAGTCAGATGCGCGACGGCAAGGAGACTTTCATGACACAAGCGACAAAGCTGATCTATACGGCGAGGACCCACACCAGCGGCGGACGAGGGGATGGCATGTCCCGCAGCTCCGACGGCCGCCTGGATGTCAAATTGTCGCCGCCGGGCGGAGCAGGCGTCGGCACCAACCCCGAGCAGTTGTTCGCGGCGGGCTGGTCGGCATGTTTCGAAGGCGCCATGGAGATCGCCGCGCGGAAGCGGAAAATCGTGCTTCCCAGGAAAAGTGCGATCGATGCGGAAATCGACCTTCTGCACGACGATGGCACTTTCGCCCTGCGGGCGCGCCTCAATGTCAGCCTGCCGGGCCTCGATCACGAGGTCGCGCGCGGCATCGTCGATGAGGCGCACCAGACCTGTCCTTATTCCAGGGCCGTGCGCGGCAACATCGACGTCACAGTCGCACTGATCTGACCATCACCACGAACCGGGTAGCACCATCATGAAGCAACTCATCGACCAGCATCGTCGCAAGTTTTTTGGCGTCGCCGCAGGGACCGTCGCCGTCGGCCTCGGCGTGATCGACCTCGCCATTGCCCAGACGGAGGCGCAGCGATCCCAGGCATCGAACGCGTCCTTCGGTCCGATCAAGCAGATCGATGCCGGCGTTCTCAACGTCGGCTATGCCGAGGCTGGCCCGTCGAACGGTCCCGTCGCGATCCTGCTGCACGGCTGGCCCTACGACATTCACGCCTTCGTCGATGTCGCGCCGATCCTGGCCAAGGCCGGCTATCGTGTCATCATCCCATATTTGCGTGGCTACGGCTCGACGCAGTTTCTCTCCAGCGAGACGCCGCGTAACGGCGAGCCCGTCGCGATGGCCGTCGACATCATCGCGCTGATGGACAAGCTCGATATCAAGACGGCGGTTGTCGCCGGCTTCGACTGGGGCGCGCGCACCGCCGACATCATCGCTGCGCTGTGGCCGGACCGCTGCCGTGCACTGGTGTCGGTCAGCGGCTATCTGATCTCGAGCCAGGCCGCGGGAAATGCGCCGCTGCCGCCGTCGGCCGAACTGCAATGGTGGTACCAGTTCTATTTCGCGACCGAGCGCGGCCGCGCCGGATACGAGAAGTACACGCATGATTTCGCAAAACTGATCTGGAAGCTCGCCTCGCCGCAATGGAAGTTCGACGACGCGACGTTCGACCGGAGCGCGGCGGCGCTCGACAACAAGGATCACGTCGCGATCACGATCCACAATTACCGCTGGCGGCTCGGGGTCGCCCAGGGCGAAGCGAAGTACGAAGAGATCGAAAAGAAGCTCGCCGCAGCGCCGGTGATCCGCGTGCCGGCGATCACGATGGAGGGCGACGCCAACGGCGCGCCGCACCCCGATCCCAGCGCCTATGCCAAGAAGTTCGAGGGCCGATACGACTTCCGCCTGATCACCGGCGGTATCGGTCACAATCTGCCTCAGGAAGCGCCGCAAGCCTTTGCCAAGGCCGTCATCGACGCCGACGGCGCCTGAGCATTCATCCAATGCTCCGGTCCAGCACGTCTGGACCGGGGACGTGCCGTGATCCCGCTTGAAGAAACGTCATGATGCCAACCGAATCTGAAAACAAGAGATTCTCATTCTCCACGGTGATCGTGCTCGCCGTGCTGCTTCTCGTCGTTCTCCTGACGAGTGTGCCATATCTGGTCTCGATCGCGCTCGCGGAAGGCGGCGCGGCGGCCGACGCCTCGCCGATCTTCGGTGTCACGATTCCGCCCGGCTACAAGCAGTGGGAACTGATCGCGCCGGCCGAAGAAGCCGCGCCGCTCGACGAGCTTCGCGCCGTGGTCGGCAACCAGATCGCAATCGAGGCCTATCAGGCCGGAAAACTTCCGTTCCCCGACGGCACCATTCTGGTCAAGCGCGCCTGGAAGCGGAAACAGTCGCCCGAGTTCGCATCCGCGACGATCCCCGGCGCCGCTACCACAGTGCAGGTGATGGTCAAGGATTCCAAGAAGTATGCCTCGACCGGTGGCTGGGGCTTTGGCCGCTTCGCCAATGGCAAGCCGGTGGATGAGGCCCAGCACCGCACCTGCTGGGGCTGCCACGAGGCCCGCGCCAAGAGCCGGGACTACGTCTTCACGCGGCTCGCGCCTTGAGATCTTGCGGAGGCTGGCATGAAGACCTGGTTTATCAGCGGCAGCTCGCGCGGGCTTGGCCGTGCCATCACCGAAGCCGTGCTCGCGGCGGGCGACCAGGTGGTTGCCACGGCTCGGAGCCTCGGCCCGCTCGAGCCCTTGCGGGAACGTTTCGGAGAAAGACTGCGGCTCGCAAGGCTTGATGTCACCGACGAGGCCGCCGCTCAGGCGGCGATCGATCTTGCCGTGACGGCATTCGGCGGCCTCGACGTGGTCGTCAACAACGCAGGCTTCGGCGACCTCGGATCGGTCGAGGATACCAGCCTGGAGTCCTTTCGGCAGCAGATCGAGGCGAATCTCATCGGCACAATCATCGTCACCAAGGCGGCGATTCCCGTCCTGCGCCGGCAGCGTCGCGGGCACATCATGCAGGTCTCGTCCGTCGGTGGCCGGATCGGCGCGCCGGCCCGCGCACCTTATTCGGCGGCGAAATGGGGGATCGAAGGCTTTTCGGAATCGTTGGCGCGCGAGATGGCGCTGATCGGTGTGCATGTGACGATCGTCGAGCCCGGCGGTTTCCGGACGGGCTTTGCTCAGGCCGCGCATGACACCGACGAGGGGCGTCCGGAGTACGACGCGGTGGTCGGCGCCGCCGTCCGGATGCAGCGTGATTACGATGGCCGCCAGCCGGGCGACCCGGCCAAGGCCGCGGCTGTCGTGCTGAAGCTTGCCAACATGGATCGCCCGCCTCTGCGGATTGCGCTCGGGAGTGATGCCGTCAACGCCATCGCAGCGACCGATCGCCAGCGCCTCGAAGAGCTCGAGAGGTGGCGCGCGCTGAGCGTCTCGACCGACTACTGACCGCGTCTCATTCCGCCGCCACCATCTGCTGCGTCCGCCACTGGCCGAGCAGGGCGCGGAGCGAGGCCGGCTTCACCGGCTTGTTGAGCACTGCGATCTTTTCATCGCGCGCGGCGACCTGCACCGCGGGGCTGCGGTCGGCGGTGATCAGGATCGCGGGGATGGTGTCGCCGAAGCGGCGGCGGATGTCGCGGATGGCTGCGATGCCGTTGCCGCGGTCGAGATGATAGTCGACGAGCAGGCCGGTGACGCGGCGGCCGGCTTTTTCGATCGCCGCGATCGCGCCTTCGGGATCGGCGACCGCGATCACCTCGGCGTCCCAGGCTTTCAGCAGTGTACGCATGCCGTCGAGGATCGCCGCGTCGTTCTCGATGCAGACGATCAGGGCGCCCGAGATCGGCGTGCGCGCCAGCGGCGTCGCGCTGGTCACGGCGGCCGTATGCGTGACCGCCTTCGCCGTCGGCACCGTCACCGAGAACACCGAGCCGCCGCTCTTGTTGCCGTCGATGGCGATGCCGTGCTTGAGCACGCGCGCCAGCCGTTCGACGATCGAGAGGCCGAGCCCGAGGCCGCGCGCGATCCGCGCGCCCTGCTCGAGGCGGTGGAATTCCTTGAAGATCTCGGCGCGCTTGGCTGAGGGAATGCCGACGCCGGTGTCGTAGACGCAGATCTTGAGCGAGGGGCCGCGGCGGCGGCAGCCGACCAGCACGCGCCCGCGCGGGGTGTACTTGATGGCGTTGGAGATCAGGTTCTGGAGCAGGCGCCGCAGCAGCAGGCGGTCGGATTCGACGGGAAGCGAGCAGGGCACGAAGGCGAGCGCGAGGCCCTTGGCGCGCGCGATCGGCGCGAACTCGATCTCCAGCGAGCGCATCAGATCCGCCATCCTGAAGCTCGAGATCGAGGTCGTCATCGCGCCGGCATCGAGCCTGGAGATGTCGAGCAGCGCGCCGAGGATCTCCTCGATGGCTTGCAGCGATTCGTCGATGTTCTCGACCAGCCGCGTCTCCTCGCCGCTGTGCTGGCGCTCGACGAGGCTCGTGATGTAGAGCCGCGCCGCGTTCAGCGGCTGGAGAATGTCGTGGCTGGCCGCTGCAAGAAAGCGTGTCTTGGAGCTGCTGGCATCCTCCGCCGCACTCTTGGCCAGCGCCAGCTCGGAGTTCAGCCGCGTCAATTCCTCGGTGCGGTCGCGCACGCGCTTTTCCAGCGACGCATTGGCGCGCTCCAGCGCTTCAGCGGCCTCGAAGGTCGGCGTGACGTCGGTGAAGGTGATGACGAAGCCGCCGCCGGGCATCCGGTTGGTGAGTACCTCGATCACCATGTGTCGTTCCGGCAGGCGCTCCAGATAGGGCTCGCTGTCGGTGGTGTAGGCGACGAGCCGCTGCTCGATCATCGCCTCGCGCTCGGTGTCGCCGGCCGAATCGCTCACGCCCATGAATTCCAGGATCTCGCGCAAGGGCGTGCCGAACTGGATGAAATGCGGGGGAACGTTGAGGAGCTCGCCGAACTGCCGGTTGGAACAGATCAGCTGCAGATCGGCGTCGAACACCGCGATGCCCTGGCGCACATGGTTGAGCGCGGTCTGGAGGATCTCGCGGTTGAAATGCAGCGCGGCGTGCGAATCGTCGAGCAGTTTCAGCGCGGCTTTCGCCGACACCGTGCGCTTGCGCAGCAGCAGCGACATCACGAGGCGCGAGGAGGCCGCACCGATCGAGGAAGCGATCAGGTGCTCGGCGTGCTGCAGCAGCTCGAAATCGGCGGGCGCCGCAGGCTCCAGCCGCACGTTGCGTCTGGCGGAGAAGGCCTCGAACGAATGCCGCGCGCGGTCCGGCCCGAGATATTGCGCGACCGTGGTCTGGATGTCCTGCACCGTGACGGTGGTGCGCCAGCGGCGGAAGCTCGGCGAGATCGGCGCCAGCGTGTTGGGCACAAACAGGTCGGCCTGCACCAGCTCGATCGAGGACGGCTGGCGCGCCAGCGACAGCAGCACATAGGTGAGGATGTTGAGCGACAGCGACCAGATCACGCCATGCATCAGCGGCGGCAGGTCGGCGCCGAACAAGGCCTGCGGCCGCAGCGCCTCGATTCCGAACGGGCCGTGCTGGAGCAGCAGGATGCCTGTGGTCGAGGAATCCATGAAGCTCGGCATGAACAGCGTGTAGAGCCACACCGCGAAGCCGACCATCATGCCGCCGATTGCGCCGCGCGCGGTCCCCCGCCGCCACAACAGACCGCCGAAGAAGCTCGGTGCAAGCTGGGCGATGGCGGCAAAGGAGAGCAGGCCGATTGCCGCGAGCTGGGTGTTGCCGAGCGCGCGGTAGTAGAAATACGCCATCACCATGATGGCGAAGATCGCAAGGCGCCGCGAGCGCAGCAGGAAGTCGCTGAAATCGGCCCCGCCGGTGCGTCCCTCCGGCCGCCGTTGCAGCACCAAGGGCACCACGAGGTCGTTCGAGACCATGATCGACAGCGCGACGCATTCGACGATCACCATCGCGGTTGCCGCCGACAGGCCGCCGACGAAGATGGCGACGCTGAGCAGGTCCGCGCCCCCCTCCATCGGCAGCGCCAGCACGTACATGTCCGGCTCGGCCGTGCCGAACGGGAAGGTGACGAGGCCGGCGAGCGCGATCGGAATCACGAACACGTTGATGGCGACGAGATAGAGCGGGAACAGCCAGCGCGCGCGGCCGACCTCGGCATCGGATGAATTCTCCACCACGCTGACGTGGAACTGGCGCGGCAGCAGCATCACTGCGCAGAGCGACAGCAGCGTCATGGTCAGGAAGTTGCCGATCGACGGCGAATAGTTGATGGCGCGCACCGCCTCCGGCGTCTTCATCGCGCGCTCGATCAATTCATGCGGCGAGAACATCCAGAAGGTGACGAAGATGCCGGCGGCGAGAAAGGCGACCAGCTTGACGATGGATTCGGTCGCGACCGCCAGCATCAATCCGTGCTGGTGCTCGGTGGCATCGGTCTGGCGCGTGCCGAACAGCACGGCGAAGGCCGCCATCGCCAGCGTCACCATCAGCGCCATGTCGCCGAGGATCGGGATGTGGGAGAACGCCTGGTCCTCGCTGAGGATGGTTTCGAGCGAGGAGGCGACCGCCTTGAGCTGGAGTGCGATGTAGGGCACCGAGCCGATGATCGCGATCAGCGCCACGGTCGCCGCCACCGCCTGGCTCTTGCCGTAGCGCGCGCCGATGAAGTCCGCGATCGAGGTGATGTTGTGGGTCTTGGCGAGCTGGATCACGCGGCGGAGCACGCCGGCCCCGAGCCCGATCATCAGGATCGGGCCGACATAGATCGCGAGGAAGTCGGTCGAGGTGCGGGTGGCGAAGCCGACCGAGCCGAAGAAGGTCCAGGAGGTGCAGTAGATCGCCAGCGACAGCGGATAGATCAGTCCGGACGCGCGGCCGGGCCCCGCCGGCGAGCGGCGGTCACCATGGCTCGCCACCAGGAACAGAAAGCCGATATAGCCGAAGGCGGCGGCGATCACGCCCCAGTCGTGCAGCATGGCGAGCGTGCTTCTCCCATGGCGCGGTAGCGCCCGATCTTCCGAAGGCGCGCGAGGCGCCCGATCTCATTTTCCCTGCAAATCTAGCGCGTTGGGCCGGTGGAGGCGACAGCGAAATGGCGGGCGGGAGTGGGAACTGGCGGTGTCGTTAAGGTGCGCCGCCCGGGGCGTTCTTGGCCCACCGAGAGAGTCCCCGTGTGGCACCCCTCTCCCTGACCCTCCCCCGCAAGGTGGGGAGGGAACGGAAAGAGTGCCGATTGTCGCGTCGGCGGCGAGCCGGAGTTGGGGCGACAGATCAACGTGAGGTAGGCACGCCTGCCTCGCTCCCTCCCCCCTTGTGGGGGAGGGTTGGGGAGAGGGGTAGCTCCAGAGGCGGTGCGGGTTGGGTTAGGGAGAGGAGAAAACGCCTACTCCGCCGCCAGCGACTTCTCGCGCAGCGGCAGGCCCAGGCGGTCCCACACCTGCAGCAGGGCTTCGGCGAGCTGATCGATCAGGCCGTCGTCATGATAGGGCGAGGGCGTGATGCGCAGCCGCTCCGTGCCCTTGGCGACGGTCGGATAGTTGATCGGCTGGATGTAGATGCCGTGCTCCTCGAGCAGCAGGTCGGACGCCTGCTTGCACTTCTCGGGATCGCCGACGAACAGCGGCACGATGTGGGTGTCGTTCGACATCACCGGCAGGCCGGCGGCATTCAGGATCGCCTTGGTGCGGGCGGCGCGGTCCTGATGGCGCTCGCGCTCCCAGCTCGAGGTCTTCAGATGCTTGATCGCGGCGGTCGCGGCCGAGCAGATCGCCGGCGGCAGCGCGGTGGTGAAGATGAAGCCCGGCGCGTAGGAGCGCACGGCGTCGATGATCTGGCCGTTGGCGGCGATGTAGCCGCCGAGGCAGCCGAACGCCTTGGCGAGCGTGCCTTCGAGGATGTCGATACGGTGCATGACGCCGTCACGCTCGGCAACACCGCCGCCGCGCGGGCCGTACATGCCGACGGCGTGGACCTCGTCGACATAGGTCATCGCGCCGTACTTCTCGGCGAGATCGCAGATCTTTGCGAGCGGCGCGACGTCGCCGTCCATCGAATAAAGGCTTTCGCAGGCGATCAGCTTCGGCCGGGTCGGACCCGCAGCCTTCAGCTTCTCTTCGAGATCAGCCAGATCGTTGTGGCGGAACACGACGCGCTCGCAGCCGGACTGGCGGATGCCCTCGATCATCGAATTATGGTTGAGCTCGTCCGAAAGGATCAGGCAGTTCGGAATGAGCTTGGCGATGGTGGCGATGCCGGTCTGGTTCGAGACGTAGCCCGAGGTGAACAGCAGCGCGGCTTCCTTGCCGTGGAGGTCGGCGAGCTCGGCCTCGAGCTGTACCAGCGGATGATGCGTGCCGGCGATGTTGCGGGTGCCGCCAGCGCCGGTGCCGACGCGGGTCGCGGTCTCGACCATGGCGCCGACCACCTTCGGGTGCTGGCCCATGCCGAGATAATCGTTGGAGCACCAGATCACGACGTCGCGCTTGCCCTTGGGCGAGTGCCAGACCGCGTGCGGGAACCGGCCGGCGGTGCGCTCCAGATCGGCGAACACGCGGTAGCGCCGCTCGGTGTGGAGACGATCGAGGGCGGAATTGAAGAACTGGCTGTAATCCATCGGCAAAACCTGAGACGGAACTGACCAAAAAGGGCGCATCTTCTTAGAGCTTTTCCAGCTCCAATGTCTATGCGCTATCCCACATTTAGGCGTGCGGGGCATTTGGGCAAAATGCCCTATCGTGCGATTTGAAACTTGATCCCGATCAAGCTCGCGCGAGGTACAATGCTGCTCCGCACAATCCGCTGCGGTGCTGACGGTGTGCTTTCTCGCCCCGCAAGCTGGGAGAGGTGAAGAAGCCCCTCACGTCGTCCTGAACTGGAGCACGCCGTCCTTCGTCTCCGCCGTCAGCCGGCCCTCGACGATCATGTAGTTGACGTGGGCGACGAGCTCGCCGGCGGCAAAGCCCATCTGATGCTCGTCGAGCACGTGCTTGTTGAACACGACGGGCACCAGGGCGCGCGAGGTCTGCGGCACCTCGCGGCAGGCCTCCGCGATCAGGCGGCAGCGTTCCTCGTGATGGTCGGCGAGCTGCTTGATGCGCGTCTTGAGGCCGTAGAACGGCACGCCATGGCCGGGCAGCACCAGCAAGTCATAGGGCAGGGTGGTGGTGAGGCTCGCGAGCGAAGCCAGATATTCGCCGAGCGAGTTCTGGTCGGGCTCGACCGCCCACACGCTGACATTGGGCGAGATCTTGCTCAGCACCTGGTCGGCGGAGAGGAACAGCTTGTCGTCGGCGCAATACAGCATCACCTGATCGAGCGCGTGGCCGCCGCCGGTGATCACCTTGAAGCGGCGCGTGCCGATCACGATCTCGTCGCCATGCGAGATGCGGCGGTAGGACGGCGGCAGCACCGACACCTGCTTGAGATAATCCTGGCCGCGGCCGAGCAGCTTTTCGGTGAGCGATTCGTCCATGCCGTGACGACGGAAGAACAGGCGCTGCGCGTTGCGCCGCTCCTCGGTGCCGCGGTTCTGATGATAGACCGATTGCAGATATTCGACCTGCGACATCATCAGCGGGCAGCCGAAGCGCTCCACGATCCAGCCCGCGAGCCCGACATGATCGGGATGCGAATGGGTGACGATCAGGCGTGTGATGTTGACGCCCTTCAGCGGCCCGTCGAACAGTTTGGTCCAGGCCTCGATCGTCTCCTCATTGCCGAAGCCGGCATCGACCATCGCATAGCCGTCGCCATCGGCGAGCAGATAGATGTTCACGTGGTTGAGGCGGAACGGCAGCTTCAGCCGCGCCCACAGCACGCCGGGGCGCACTTCGACGACCTCTTCGTGGCCGGGATGCTGGTCCCAGGGATAGCGCAAGGCCTCGGCCGAGGACTGCACAGTGTCGATTTTCGCGTTCATGCTACCGGCTTAAACCCAGCGCGGGCGAGGCGCCAGCCGAAAAAGGCTGGGCCGTGGTCTCCGCATGGCGGTCATACCGGACGGTGTATTTCCGTGTGCCGGTTGAAGCCTGCCAAAAACGCAGTCATTCCGGGGCGCGCGTGAGCGCGAACCCGCAAATCTGGAGGTTGTCGCGCGAGCTTCCGGGTTCGGCGCGACGCGCCGTCCCGGAATGACAATCAGGCCGCCCGCATATTGTTGAGGAACGCGTCGATCTCTCCGCGCAGCATGTCGGCCTCGCGGCGGAGCGCGTCCGACGCACTCAACACCTCGCCTGCTGCCGCGCCAGCCTCGGCCGAGGCGGTGGAGACGCCGACGATGTTGCTGGAGACCTCGCTGGTGCCCCCCGCAGCATGCTGGATGTTGCGCGCGATCTCGCGGGTGGCCGCGCCCTGTTCCTCGACTGCGGCCGCGATCGTGGTGGTGACGTCGTTGATCTCGCCGATGATCCGGCCGATGCCCTGGATCGCACCGACCGCGGAGGTCGTGACCTGCTGCATGCTGGCGATCTGGGTGCGGATTTCTTCCGTTGCCTTGGCGGTCTGGCTCGCGAGGCTCTTCACCTCGGAGGCGACCACCGCGAAGCCGCGGCCGGCCTCGCCGGCGCGCGCCGCTTCGATGGTGGCATTGAGTGCGAGCAGATTGGTCTGCGAGGCGATGGTCTGGATCAGGTCGACGACGACGCTGATGCGGCTTGCGCTGTCGGCAAGGCTCTGCACCGTGGTGTCGGTGGCACCGGCCTCATCGACGGCCTTCTTGGCGATCGCGGCGGAGGTGACGACCTGCTTGCTGATCTCCTCGATCGAGGACGACAGCTGCTCGGTGCCCGATGACACGGTCTGCACGTTGACCGAGGTCTCTTCCGCGGCGGAAGCGACCGCGTTCACCAGCGCGTTGGACTGATCGGCGGTATTCGACATGCTCTGTGCGGTCGACTGCATCGAATTGGCCGATTGCGCCAGATTGTCGAGCGCGGTTCGCACCGTGCCCTCGAATTCCGCGATCCTGGCTTCCACATGGGCGGCGCGTTCGGCCTTGGCGACGCGATCCTTGTCTTGCTCGCTCGCCAACGCGCGGGCTTCGATCATGCTGGCGCGGAACACCGTCAGCGTTTCCTTCATCGCGCCGATCTCGTCATTCTGCCGGGAGCGGACGATCTCGGTGTCGAGGTCGCCGGCCGAGAGCAGTTGCATGGCGCGCTGAAGCTCGCGGATGCGGCGGAGAATGTTGCGGCCGACATAGAGCCACACGAACAGCGCGGAGCCGACCAGCATCAGCGCGCCTAGAGCCAGCATGACCGAGGTCGCGAGCGAGGTCTCCTGCCGCGCCTGGAAGGTCGAGGCGTTGGTCTCCTTCTGCACGCCGTCGACGAGCTGCTGCACGCTGATGCCGAGGCCCACATTGAGCTTGCGCGTCTCGTCCAGGATGGTCTGGCCGTAGTCGATGGAGTCGAGCTCCTTCTCACGCAGATTGAACACGCCGGTCTTGCCGGTGCCGAGCGCGAGCAGCTTTTCCGCTGTCGCGCGCAGCATCTTGTTGCCCTCATTGTCCGGCAGCAGATCGAGGTTCGACCGCAGGCGTCCTTGGGCCGTCTTGAACTCCTTCTGGATGTCGTCGAGCTTGTCGCTCGTGCTCGCCGACAGTGCGGCGCTCATGTCGGCGGCCGCGAGATTGCCGCTGGCGACGATGTTGCCGAGCTGGCCGACCGTCTGCGCCGCTTCGGTGGCATCTTCGGCCGACAGGTTTGCCGAGCCGAGAATGGCGTTGACGCGGGTCTGCGCCTCCAGCATCGCCGGACTGGCCGCGCCGACGAACGCGCCCTGCGCGTTGCGCAGCGCGTCGTATTGCTTGTCATGGAGCGCCGCGATGTCCAGCCGTTCGCGGGCGGCCTTGGCCAGGCTCTGGGCCGCCTCGTTGATGCTCTTCATCGTCTCGCTGAGTCCGGTGACGACGGACTTGTCGCCGCCGAGCTCGATGATCTCGTTGAGCTTCTGCTGCGTCTGCTCCTGCAATTCCTTGAGCTTCTTGGTGCGTTCGTTGAGCGCTTCCTCGCTTTGAGCTGCAAGCAGGGCCGGTCCCTGTGCCGCAAGGCTCGCGCTCAGGGCCGACAATTGCAGGCTGGCGGCAAGGCGCGGAATGTCCCGCCCGCTCAGCTCGGTCATGCGTCCGCCGAGATTCTGCAGCGCAAGGCCGGCGCCGGCTGCGATCACGAGGCCCATGCCTGCGATCACGCCGAAGGCCGCGAACAGGCTGCCGCGCACGCCCCATTTCGGCATTTTGACGCGAGGCTTGAATCGACCGAGCAAACGGCCAACGCCCAGACGGATCGCCATCGAAAATTCCCCCACGCTCTTGCTTCTGTTTTGTGGCGGGCAGTATCCGCAGGGCCGGTTAAAAAATCGCAATTGGTGCAATTGCTTGCATTGGTTCCGCAGAGCGAAAAAAGAAGGGCCGGCGCGAACGCCGGCCCCTTGGTCGGGATAAGACTTTGCTAACCGATCAATAGCGCGCGACGGCCGGGCTCGCCCAATTGAAGCGGTAGTTGACGCCCGCCTTGACGGTGTGGTCGTCGGTGGTGAAGTTGCCGGTGCCCGCCAGCGGGCCCCCGGTGAAGTGCGCATCGCCGAAATTGTAGTACTGGTACTCGGCCTTGGCCGACCAGTTCGGGGCGAACATGTACTCGATGCCCGCGCCAACGGTGTAGCCGTTCTTGTGATCGCCATCGATGACGAAGGCGGTCGGCACGCCGCCGACGGTCACCTTCTCGTTGTTGTTGGAATAGGCGTAGCCGCCCTTCACGTAGACGAGACCCGGACCCCAGGTGTAGCCGACGCGGCCGGTGAGCGAGCCGAGGCCGCGCTGGTCGTTGGTGTAGGCGATACCGCCCGGGAACACCGCGCCGACGCTGCCGGAGAGCCAGGAATACTGGCCCTCGACGCCGACCACGAAGTTCGGGTTGAACTGCCAGTCCGCGCCGACCTGCACGCCGCCGAGGAAACGGCCGTTGCCGTTGTTGCCGGTGGAGAGGCCGTTGAAATTGTTGTCGCTGGAGAACGCGCCGCCGACATGGCCGCCGATATAGAAGCCGGTCCAGTTGTAGATCGGTGCGGCATAGGCCGGGGCAGGCGCCTTGTAGTAGTTGCGGTTACCGAGATCGGCGCCGAGCGCCGGCGCGGCAGCGCCCGCCACGAGCAGCGCGACGGTCGCAATCAGAATCTTCTTCATAGTCCAAACTCCAACACTAAAGGTCCCCGGCAGGCGCGCTGTCCGCGCCGCGTTGGTTTTGCAGATAGCTCGCTTTTGTCGAAAATGCTGTCACATCCGTGGCACAGCGGCACCCAACCTAACGTATTGGGTTGCAAATGATTTTCGTGCTTAATGGCGGCTTAAGAAATGCTGAAGGAAGGCTTAATTCACAGCCGATCGAGCAACCTTCGCGCGGCTTTCGTTAACCAAGACGCCGCCGCGCTTCGTCACGCATCTGCTCGCGGAACGCGGCGCGCCTGGCCGGCCGGTCTTCCTCGCGCACGTCGTGACGATCGAAGATGTCGAACTTCTCCATGATCGGATAGCGCTCGCTCGCCATCGCGAGCACGCGGAGCACCTTGGTCGCAGACGGCGACGGCCCGCTCACCTCCCAGCGCCGGATGGTGTCGGCGCCGCCCTTCTCCGGCAATCCGCAAAGCTTTGCCATATCGGCCGCGGTGAGCTTCCGTCCGAGGGCATCGGAGAGGTCGTTGCGGAGCTGCTTCAGTTCGGCGCCGGTCATGCTGCTTTTCGTCCAGGGACATCACTGAAGGCAATGCACTAGCGCTGATTCGGGTCCATCCGAAGGCGGCTGTCCGCGACAAACTCATCCATCGCGCCCTGCCAGGGCGATGCAATCGACCTCGACGTCGAACGGCCCTGGCCACGACGGCACGTGAACGAAGATGCGTGCAGGCGAATGGTCCTGGAAGTAACGGGCGTAGACCTCGTTGAACGCGGCGAAATGAGCCGGATCGGGCGTGCAGTAGACATTGCACTTGATCACCTCGGCCAGCGATGACCCCGCCGCTTCCAGGCAGCGCTGCATCTGGTCGAGCACGATCTCGGCCTGCCGCGCGAACGGCAGCAGCCTGACCTCGCCCGTGTCAGGGTCGAACGGCGGCAGGCCGGACAGATAGACCAGGCCTCCGGCGACGACGACCGGGTAGATCGGGCCTTTGCGGCGGCGCTCCAGATAGCTCGATATCGGCTCCACGCGGAGACTCTTCATATGACTTCTCCCGGATTGCGGACGGCCACCGTAGTGTGTGCGCAGTGCCAAATGGTTCGGCCGCCGCCAAACCATTGCCGTTGTCGCGCGAAGGCCGCCGCGATACCGTCTCGCCATGGTCGCAGCGGCAAACATGGTCGAGGTGGCAGCGCTGGTCGGCGACACCGCGCGGGCCACGATGCTCGCGGCGCTGATGGGCGGGCAGGCGCTGACCGCAAGCGAGCTCGCCTCGCGCGCGCGGATATCGCGATCGACGGCCAGCGGACATCTCGGCAAGCTGGTCGGCGCTCGGCTGCTCGCCGTGACGCAGAAGCGCCGCAACCGCTACTACCGCATCGCCTCGCCGCTCGTTGCCAGAATGCTGGAGGGTATCAAGGCGGTCGCGGCCATCGAGCTTCCGCAGCGCCACCAGCCACGCTCGCTCACCGACGACAGGCTTCGCTTCGCGCGCACCTGCTATGACCATCTGGCCGGTTATCTCGGGGTCGCCATCGCCGACGCGCTCATCGCCAAAGGGCACGTTGTCCTGACCGATGACGGCGGCGAGGTGACGGCTTCAGGGACGGACTTCCTCGCCGCGTTCGGCGCGGCGCCGGCCCTGAAATCCGGGAGCCGGCGCATCTTCTGCCGGCCTTGTCTCGACTGGAGCGAGCGTCGCTATCACATTGCCGGTCACATCGGTGCGGAGATCCACCGTTGCTGCCTCGAGCGCGGCTGGCTGAGGCGGGACCGCGACAGCCGGATCGTGCGCATCACGCCGGCCGGGCAGATCGGCCTAACCAAGACATTCGGCATCGACCTTGGCGCCAGCCGCGGTCCGGCGCATTCGCCCGCGCACGGAGTTATGAACGCGTGCCTATGGACATCCGCCGGCGAATGAACACATGGCACAAGGGGCTCCCACCGACCGAGGGATCAGCCATGACCAGCATGAAATTCGCCATTGCCGCACTCATCACGACCGGACTGCTTGCCGCGCCCTATGCGGCTGAAGCGAAGAAGCACCGGTCCAGCCGGCACTACAGCACCAGCGTGGTGGCCCCGACCTATCGTGGCGTCGGCGCGCCGGTCGCGCAGCCCGGGACGTCTTACGGCTCGTCCGGACAGACGGTCGGTACGGTCACTGCGCCGTCGATCGGAACGTACAACTGGCCGTCGGTCGGCGTGACCAATTCGGTGCCGACCTGGAGCAACACCACCCGATAGGGCCGATCTGGATCAGCGCGGTCCCGTCGCGAGGCCCGAGAGCAGGTAGAGCGCGACCAGCAACGTTCCGACCGACAGCATCGTCGTGACCGAGACCGTGGCCGCAACCAGCCTCTCCTCGACCTTGTGCTCGTGCGCCAGCACATACACGGTCTTGGCCGTGGGCACGGCCGCGCAGATGACGGCGGCGACCGTGTAGAGCGGGTTGAGGCCCAGCATCACGCAAAGCCCGTAGACGAGCAGCGGCATGATCACCAGCTTGACGGCGGCGAGTGCGAACGATGCCTTCAGGTTCGAGCGAAGGCCTTCGACCGACAGGCCGAGGCCGATGGCAAACAGCGCGCACGGTGTGAGCGCGGCCGCGATCATGTTCAGATAGGCCGCAACGGCTGCTGGAATCGGCAAGCCCGTGATCGACCAGACGAGCCCGATGAGGGTCGACAGCACCATCGGATTGAGCAGGATCTGCCTTGCGAGGCCGGCGGAATGCGCAGGCCCGCGCGCGTCCCGCTCCAGCAGGATGACGGTGATCGGAAACATCACGGCGGCCACGAACACTGTCGCCACCGCGGCAGGCAGCACGGCGGGCTGGCCGTAGATCGCATGCAGGATCGGCAGCGCGACGAAGCCGGTATTGGTCATCGCCGCCGCCATGCCATGGATCGTGCTGCTGGCGAGATCATGCTTTCCGCGAACAGCGACGAAGACCAGCGCGAAACAGACGAGGGAGCCGCCGCCGAAGGCGAGCAGGAAGCGCCATTCCAGCAGGTTGCGCGCCGGCTCCTGGGCGATGGTGACGATCAGCAGTGCCGGCATCGCCACGTTGTAGGCGAAATGCACCAGCGCATCGGCGAGCGAGCGCGAGAGATAGCCGAGCTCGCCGGCGAGCCACCCGGTGACGATGATCGCGAATACGGGAAGAACGAGGCTGGCGACCTCCATCCGATTTCCCCCTGCTGCCAATGGCGCAGGAGAGGTTACTCCGGCAATGGATTGTCGTCACCGTGTTCGAGCCGTTCCTGGCTCGAAAGATCGTCGGTTATATCAGCCCTGACGGCCCGCCGGGCCGGACCGTTCGGGAAAGCGGCCGCGCGCTTAAATGCCCCGGCCGTTCTGTTGACCGATCACGCAGCGCCATGCGGCGAGCCGTTCGGCCGGATGCTGGTTCATCCATTCGGCGAGCTGCGGCGCGCCCATCAGGCAGGATTGCACCGAGACCTGCGCAAAGTCCGAGCTGGTCACGAGCTGCTCGTGACAATTGGTCGGAGAGGCGAGGCTGCAAAGCACGGCGATGATCTTGATCATGCGAGGTTGCCCCTGTCGCTCTGGCGCGCATTGGCTCCGCTCGACTGATCGCCGGCCGGATCAGCCGGCGGGAAAATGCTGTCGTAAATCGCGCGCGCTTCCTGGATGAGGCGAAGACGTTCGCGCTCCGACTTTGACACAAACTGAATAACCTGGCCCATGTCGGCCTCCAATATGATCCTCGATCCATCATCAGATGATGGAAATCATTCCATCGGGATATGGGATGCAGGTTCGTCTTTGCAGCGGTGCAGGCGGTCACAAGGGATAAAAAGCCCGTGACCGATCCGTTCCTAAGCGGAACGTAATACCTCAGCGACGTCCCGCCTCACGCCGCATTAGCCGCTTCCGGCATCGTGATGGCGTGCCGCGGCACATTTTCGCGGGCGTGTAGTTGTACAGTCGTTCAATGCACGAGCGGTTCGACCTGAACGATCAAGGGAACGCGTTCGAAAGGATCAGTCATGACAAGAACAAGACGCGCTATCGCCACACTTCTCACACTTGGATTGGCGGCGGTGCCGCTCGCCGCAAGCGCCCAGACGTCGGCGGGCTCACAAAGCAACACGCGGCTCAGCCCGGGCGTGCCGGCACAACAGGGCACATACGGAAGTTCGGGACAAACTACCGGAACGGTCACCGCGCCATCGGTCGGAACGTCTAACCAGCCGTCCGTCGGTGTGACCAACTCGGTCCCCAACTGGAACAATACGAACCCTCCGGCCAAACGATAGCCGCGATTTGCGGCGTTACGCTGCCGGCGCACGCTCCTTCCGTCCAGGCACCGCCGCGAGCAGCTCGCGCGTATAGGGATGCTCCGGCGCGGCGAAGAGCTGCGCGGTCGGCTTCAGCTCGACGATGGCGCCGCGTTGCATCACCGCGATGCGGTCGCAGATTTGAGCCGCGACGCGTAAGTCGTGGGTGATGAACAGCATCGAGAGGCCGAGGCGCGCCTTGAGATCTTCGAGCAGCTTCAAGACTTGCGCCTGCACGGAGACGTCGAGGGCGGAGACGGCTTCGTCCGCGACGATGATCTCGGGCTCGAGCGCGAGCGCGCGCGCAATTCCGATGCGCTGGCGCTGGCCGCCGGAGAATTCGTGCGGATAGCGTTCGAGCGCGCCGGCGTCCAAGCCGACCATCTTGAGGAGATCGCGGGCGCGGTCGAACGCGATGTTGGAATCGGTGCCGGCCGCGATCGGCCCGTCGGCGATGATGTGGCCGATCTTGCGGCGCGGATTGAGCGAGGCGAACGGATCCTGGAAGATCATCTGGATGCGATGGCGCTCGGTGCGCAGCGCCTTGCCCGAGAGCTGTGTGAGGTCGGTCTCGCCGATCCGCACCGTGCCGCGGTCGGCCTCGATCAGCCGCATCACCAGCCGCGCGACCGACGATTTGCCGGACCCGGATTCGCCAACGAGGCCGAGCGTCTCGCCCTTGAGGATGTTGAAATTGACGGCGCGCGCGGCATCGACGCGGCGATCCTCGCGAAACCAGCCGCCCGAGGTGACGTAGGTCTTGTCCAGCCCAATCACCTCGACGGCCCGTGCCTGGTCGTCGAGGGGCGCGCGCGCCGGCGGGTCCATCGACGGCACGGCGGCAAGCAGCGCCTTGGTGTAGTCGTGTTGCGGCTCGTTGAAGACGGTCGCGGCGGGGCCTTCCTCGACGACCTTGCCGTGCCTGAGAACCACCACTTGATCGGCGATGTCGGCGACGACGCCAAAGTCATGGGTGATGAACATCACCGCCATGTTGCGGTTACGCTGGAGGTTGCGGATCAGCTTCAGGATTTGCGCCTGCGTGGTGACGTCGAGCGCGGTGGTCGGCTCGTCCGCGACCAGCACGGCCGGCTCGAGCGCCAGCGCCATCGCGATCATGGCGCGCTGGCGTTGGCCGCCGGAGAGCTGGTGCGGATAGGCGCGCACGATTCTTTCAGGGTCCGGCAGGCCGACCTCCCGCGCCAGCGACAATGCCTTCGCGCGCCGCTCCTTTGGCGTCAGTAGGCCGTGGGCCTCGAACATCTCCGCCATCTGGTCGCCAATCCGCATCAACGGATTGAGCGCGGTCATCGGCTCCTGAAAGATCATCGCGAGCCGGCGGCCGCGCAGATCGCGCCAGTCGTCGTCATCGAGCTTGAGCAGGTCGCGGCCTTCGAACTGGATCTCACCTGATGTGACCGAGACAGTGTCCGGCAACAGGCCCATCAGCGCATGCGCGCACATCGACTTGCCGGAGCCGGATTCGCCGACGACGCAGACGATCTTGCCAGGCCGCAAGTCCAGCGAAACGCCGTCGACGGCGAAGGGACGCTCGGCGCCCTTGGGCAGCGCGATGCGCAAGTTCTTGATGGAGACGGCGGGCGGGGCGGTCATCATCAGCGTCCCTCCCGCGACAGGCGCGGATTGAGCGCGTCATTAAGGCCTTCGCCGATCAGATTGAGGCCGAGCACCGAGATCAGGATCGCGACGCCGGGAAACACCGTGATCCACCAGGCCTGGCGGATCACGGTGCGGCCGGCGCCGACCATGTAGCCCCAGGAGATCAGGTTGGGATCGCCAAGGCCGAGGAACGCCAGCGAGGATTCCAGCAGGATCGCGGTCGCCACCATGAGCGAAGCCAGCACGATCACCGGCGACAGCGCATTCGGCAGAATCTCGCGCAGGATGATCCAGCTGTTGCTCTGGCCTGTAACGATTGCGGCCTGGACATATTCGCGCGTGCGCAACGACAGCACTTCGCCGCGCACGAGGCGGGCGACCGGCGGCCAGCTCACCACCGCGATCGAGGCCACGATCGAATAGATCGAGGGCTGCAGGATCGCGACCAGCACGATCGCGAGCGCGAAGCTCGGGATGGTCTGGAAGAATTCGGTGAAGCGCATCAGGGCGTCGTCGACCTTGCCGCCGAAATAGCCGGCCATGGCGCCGATGGGCACGCCGACGACGAGTGCGACCAGCGTGGAGACGAGCCCCACCAGCAGCGAGACGCGGGCGCCAAAGATCATGCCGGCGAACACGTCGCGGCCGAGCGCGTCGGTCCCGAGCGGCACGGTCGAGAGCGTGAACGGCGGCAGAAACGGCCGCTGCACCATGCGCCAGGGCGAGTTCGGGAACAGCATCGGTCCGAACACCGCGACCGAGATCGCGAAGAGGAGGATGACGAGCCCGATGACGCCGCTCGGGCTTCTCAGCATCGATTTCCAGAACTGTTTCATGAGGCGAATTCGATGCGCGGGTCGACCAGGCGATAGACCAGGTCGGTGATGAGGTTGAAGATCAGCACCATGGCGGAGCAGATCACGAAGACGCCGAGCAGGAGGTTGTAGTCGCGCTGCAGCAGCGCGTCGTACATCAGGCGCCCGATGCCGGGCCAGGCGAACACGGTCTCGGTGATGACGGCGCCGCCGATCAACGTGCCGGAATGCACGCCGGCCAGCGTCACGACCGGCAGCAGCGCGTTGCGCAGCACATGACGGCGCTGGATCACGGCATCGGAGAGGCCTTTCGCACGCGCCGTCTTGACGAAGTCGAGCCGCTTGACCTCTAGCATCGAGGCGCGCGTCATGCGGGTGTAGGTCGCCATGAAGAACAGGCCGAGCGTCATCGCCGGCATGATCAGGTGCTTTGCGACGTCGACCGCATGGGCAAGCCCGGTGTAGTTGGCGCCGACCGTCTCGTAACCGAAGCTCGGCAGCCAATCCATGGTGACCGAGAACAAGAGGATGCCCATCAGCGCCACCCAGAAGATCGGCATGGCATAGAAGATCAGCGCGAACACGGTGATCGCCGTATCGAGGAAGGTCCCGGCAAAGCGCGCGGCGAAGGTGCCGAAGAGAACGCCGAGCGCGAGTGAGATTGCGAACGCCGTCAGCGTCAGCAGCAGCGTCGCCGGTAGCCGCTCGCCGATCAGCTTTGCGACCGGCGCCTGCTGGCGGAAGGAGAAGCCGAGGTCGAGGGAGACGACGCCCTTGACGTAGATGAAGAGCTGCTCGGGCAGCGGCTTGTCGAGGCCGAACTTTTCGCGGAGCTGCTTGACGAAGACCTGGTCGCTGGCTCCGGCTTCGCCCGCCATCACGACCGCGGGATCGCCGGGCGCAAGGCGGATCAGGAAGAAATTGAGGACGACGATCGCGAGCAGGACGATCACGCCCTTGAGGACACGCTGGGCAACGAAGGAGAGCATCTTAGAAAGTCATCTTGGTGAGGTGTCCAGGAGCGACTGGGGCAGTGTGCTCCCTCGCCCCGCGCTTGCGGGGAGAGGGTTGGGGTGAGGGGCTTCTCTCCACGCATGAGTATGCTCATGGACCTGTACCCCCCTCATCCGCCACGCGCGAGACGATGCTTCGCATCGCTCGGGGCGTGTTGACCTCTCCCCGCAGGCGGGGAGAGGTAAGAGGCTCATCACTTGTCGAGCCATGCGTCCTTGAAGCCGTCATTGACCCCGATCCCCGTGGTGATCAGGTTCTTGACCTTGCAGCGCGTGATGGTCGGGAATTGCAGCTCGAGCATCCAGGCCACCGGCACGTCCTCGACCAGGATTTTTTGCGCCTTCTCATAGATCTCCTTGCGCTTCGAGTCCGGCGTTGCGATCGCGCCGTCGGCGAACAGCTTGTCGATCTCCGGGTTCACGTAGCCCTCGACGTTGTTGAAGATCTGTCCCTTCGCGATGTTGCTGGAGATATAGTTGCGGCCGACGCCGAGCGCGGGATCGCCATACTGGTAGAGATACGTGAAGGCGATGTCGTAATCCCAGTCGCCGATCTTCTGGTTGCCGCCGGCAACGTCGGTGGCGATGGTTTCGATGTTCATGCCGACGTCCTGGAGGTTCTGCTTCACCGCTTCACCCCAGCGCTGCCAGGTCTCGCCATAGGCGAGCGGCAAGAGGCGGATCTTCTCGCCCTTGTAGCCGGCTTCCTTCAGCAGCGCCTTGGCCTTGGCCGGATCGTACGGGTACTTCTTCACGTCGTCGGTGTAATATTTGATGGCCGAAGACGAAGGGCCCGTCGCGACCTTGCCGAGCCCGTTCCAGATCACATCCTTGGCGAAATCACGGTCGATCGCAAACATGATCGCCTGCCGCACCCGCTTGTCGGCGAGCGGACCCTGGCGATTGTTGAGCCACAGCCAGGCCAGCGGCGAGAAGAACTCCCAGCCGGCGCCGGTGACGCAGGTGTCCTTCAGCTTGGACAGCCGCGGCACGTCGAAATTCTCGACCGAGCCGCCGGGCAGCACGTCGACCTTGCCGGTCTCATAGGCCACGGAGCGCGCGGCCGCGTCGGGAATGATCTGCCAGTAGATCTCGTCGATGTAGGGTTTGCCCTTCTCGTAATAGTTCGGGTTCTTGACCAGCCGGATGAACGAGCCCTTCTGCCATTCCTTGAACATGAAGGGACCGGTGCCGACAGGCGCGTTGTTGTAGGGATTGGTCTTGAAGTCGGTGCCTTCATAGAGATGCTTCGGCACCATCGGCATCGAGCCGACCTCGAAGATTCCGAGGAACGGGCCGAACGGCTGCTTCAGCGTGAACACCACCGTGTAGTCGTCCGGCGCCTCGACTTTGTCGACCTGCGCCAGATTGGTGCGGGCACGCGCATGCGTCTGCTTCAGCATCTCGATCGAGAACAGAACGTCGGCGGCGGTGAAGGGCTTGCCGTCATGCCATGTCACGCCCTTCCTGAGCTTGAAGGTGTAGGTCTTGGCGTCCTCGCTGACGCTCCAGCTTTCGGCGAGCTCCGGCTGCGGCTCGAGCTTGGGGCTGTAGCGCAAAAGGCCCTCGAAGATGTTGCCCGACACCATCTGGGTCGGACCGTTCTGGATCATCGCTAGCATCAGGCCGGGCGGCTCGGGCTGGATCACGGCGTTGATCACGCCTCCTGTCTTCGGCTCTTGCGCCAGGGCCGGGGCCATGAGGCCGCAAGCCAGGAGGAGACCAAGCAACACTCGTTTTGGCATGTCGTATCTTTCTCAAGCGAGACCAGCCGCAGATGCTTCGCAACGTCCTCGCGCGCGAAGCCGCGGCCGGCCCATCCCAGTCCCCATCCAATATCGAGGCTCACACAGTCCCGTTCGGCGCCGCAAGATGAAAGTCTCGACAGCGTTCGCACAAAAAATGTACAGCGCGTCCCGTTTTCACTTGATTCATTGTCTTGTCACGGAGACAAGTCGGCCATGGACAACGCCACCCGCTCCGAACGATCCCGCAATGCCGCGCTCGAAGCGGCCATCGCGATCATTGCGCGCGACGGCCCCGGCCGGCTGACGCTCGACGCGATCGCGCGCGAGAGCGGCCTCAGCAAGGGCGGCGTGATGCATCAGTTCCGCACCAAGGAGGCGGTGCTGAAGGCGTTGCTCGAGCGGCAGATGGCGCATTTCGAGGAATTCTCGACAGCCTACATGGCGAAGGTAAGCAAGACCTCCGCCAATCCCAATCTGGCGACCCAGCTTGCCACCGTGCGCGAAGCCGCGACCTCGCCGAATTCCGCCGCGCTGGCGCTGGTTGCGGCCATGGTCGAGAATCCCCGCCTGATGGCGCTGCCGCGCGAGCGCGAGATGGAGCGGATGGCGGCGATCAGGGACGAGGCCGCCGATCCCGATTTAGCGATGCTGCGCTGGGCCGGCGCGATGGGGCTGCTGCTGAGCTCGCTGTTCGGCATGTCGCCGCTCGGCAAGGACGAGCACCAGCGGCTGTTCGCGCGTCTGCTCGATGACGCGCAATGGACCGGCCTCGAGCAGCCGGCCACTACGCGCAGCACCAAATCCGCCGCGCCATCGGCGGCAAAGGCCGCAACCCGGCGCAAGCGCGCCTGATTCATCGTTAACGAAACCTTGCCATGACCTGCACAAAGCCGCGCCTGCGGCCAAATGCGTCAGGCTGTCATTTCGCGGCTTTACAAACCAACTGGTCGGTTTTATAAATCGAAACACTGAGACGACCCGGGGCTTCCGAATTGGCCCCGGACGAAGCCCCGGGCCGGCGATGGTGAGCGCCGCAGCCGCGTCTGGTCCCATACGCGGCTGCGGTCACCGAGTCTTTCCTAAGGCCTTGTTCAAAATCGGCCTTTCACAAAAGCCGCTAGAGGAGTCTGGAATGGATCGCTCGATCGCGTTGCGCGGTCTGGGAACGCTGGTGCTTTGCGCGGCCGCAGCCGGCTGCGCCACGGTCGCGCCGGTGCCCTATTCTGAAATGGCGTCGTCGGCCTACATGGCGCCGGACAAGTCGGACGGGCGTGTGCCCTATCGCTATTCCACGCCGGTCGACTGGCGCGCCTATAATAAAGTGATCCTCGATCCGGTCCTGATCTATCGCGGCAAGGATCACCAGTTCGGCGACATGTCCAACAAGGACAAGGCGACGCTCGCCGCCTACATGCAGAATTGCTTCGCCGACCGGCTGCGCGGCCGCTTCGCGCTGGTGCGCGAGCGCGGGCCGAACACGCTGCGGATCAGGCTGACGCTCACCGGCGCCGTCACCAACACGCCGGTGCTGGGTACACTCTCCCGCTTCGACATGGCCGGCGCGGTTTATAACGGCGTGCAGGCCGCGCGCGACGGCGAGGGCATGCTGACCGGCTCGGTCATCTACGGCGTCGAGATCTTCGACGCCACGACCTCCAGGCTGATCAGCGCCTACGTCACCAAGCAATATCCCGGCGCCTACGACATCAAGGCCACCGCAGGTGCGCTCGCGGCCGCTACCGCCGGCCTCGACAAGGGCGCCGACGCGCTGATGACGCAACTGAACTGACGCTGCGACCCATCCAACGAAAGGTGCCATTGATGAATTTCTTGCTTCGTTTCGTGCTGCGCATCGTGATCACGATCGTCCTGATGGCTTTTGGCGGCCGCGCCGGCGCCGCCGCGCCGCCTGATCCGAGCGGCACCTGGCTGGTCGAGGACGGCCGCGCCCGCATCCGGCTCGAGCGCTGCGGTCCCTCGCGCGATCGCATCTGCGGCTTCATCGTCTGGATGAAGGAGCCGGCCGACAAGCGCGGCCAGCCCTATCGCGACAGCCAGAATCCGGATCCCGACCAGCGTGCCCGCGCGCTGCTCGGTCATCAGCTCATCATGGGCCTGCAGGCGACGGCCGAGGGACGGTTTGCCGGCGAAATCTATAATGCCGAAGACGGCAAGTTCTATTCGGTCTCGCTCTGGCGCGAGTCTTCCGACCGCCTCAAGCTCAAGGGCTGTCTCATAAAGTTCCTGTGCCAGACCCAGACCTGGCAGCAGACGCTCGACGTGCTGCCCGGCCAGCTCGTCGGCCTGACCGGTGATCTCAACGGCCCCCGCGCGGACAAGGAATGGGCCGCTGTGCCGGCGCCGAAGCCGATCCAGGTAAAGGCGAAGTAGCGGACCTGCGGTGGCGCTGTTGGGTCCGGCATGCCAGATTGGTTCGCAATCAACATCGAGAACCATGCCGGGGGGCAATATGAGCGACCAGCCGTTTCCGAACCCAGAATTGCGCCCCTTGCACTTGAAGATCGGCGCGCAGACCATCGCGGGTTTTGAAAGCGCAGGTGAGGGGCGTCCGATCCTCCTCATCCACGGCAATTCCTCCTCGTCGCACATCTGGCAGAAGCAGTTGCAGGGCCCGCTCGGGACCAAGTACCGCATCATCGCGATCGATCTGCCCGGACATGGTCAGTCCTCGCCGCCGCCAAACCCCGCGAACGATTATTCCGGCCGTGGCTATGCTACGGCGATCGCGGCCGTGGCGCACGAGCTCAATCTCAGGAATGCGGTGGTCGTCGGCTGGAGCCTTGGTGGTCACGCCGTGCTCAACGCGGCAGCCTTGCTGCCCATGGCCGCGGGCCTGATGATCTTCGGCACGCCGCCGGTCGGCAGCGGACCGCAGGGTTTTGCCGGATTTAAGAACCTCTCGCCCACCGCCTTCACGGCTGCGCCGACCGAGGCCCAGATCGCGGAATGGGTGCATACGGCCTTTGCGCCCGGCTATGCGCCGGTGCCCGATTTCGTTGTTGAGGATTTTCGCAGGACCGACGGCAATGCCCGCGCCTGCCTTGGCGCCGTCGCACAAGGAGGCGGCCTCGCCGACGAGATCGAGATTGTCCGCAACCTGAAGGTTCCGCTGGCGATCGTGCAGGGCAGCGAGGAGCAGATCGTCGGTCTCGGCTATCTCCAGCGCCTGACCGCGCCGACGCTGTGGCGCAGCGCAGTCCAGATCGTCGCCGGCGCCGGCCATTCCACCCAATGGGAGAAGGCCGACGCCTTCAACGCGCTGCTCGACGCGTTTGCGTCGGAGGTGTGAGTGCGACCTTACCCTCCCCCGGAGGAGGAGGGTAAGGGAGGGTGCCTCACCGCAACCCCGCTCGCCGGAACCCTTCCAGATAATGCTCGCGGTCGGCCTCGGTGGCCCAGGGCAGCTGCGTCGCGATCCAGTGCAGCGAGATGCCCGGCTGGGTGCGGCGCAGCTCGCCCAACGCGCTCTCCGCCAGCGCGCTGTCGCCGATCATGCCGGCGGATACCGCGAGCACGCGGTAGGCGCCGGTGAGGTCGCCGCGGTAGCGGATCGCCTCGCGCGCGAGCGCGATGGCCTCGTCATAGTGCCGCTCGGTGAAGCGGGCATAGCCGGCGATGCCGTGATAGATCGCCAGCGATGGATCGCGCGGCGAAAGCCGGATCGCCCGCTGCGCCGCGTCGAACGAGTCCCGTGAGCGTCCGGCATAGGACAGCGCCAGCGCGTAATAGCCCTGCGCCAGCGAGAAGTTCGGATTGAGCGCGAGCGCCTGCTCGAACTCGGACAGCGCGTTCGAAAGCCTGCGGGTCGAGAAGAACACGCTGCCGAGCGCGGCATGCGCCCAGGCATCCTCGTGGTCGCAGCGCACCGCACTGAGCGCGGCGGCCTCCGCGGCCGGCGCCACACTGGCAAGTTCGGCCCAGCCGAGATGCACGCCGAACATGTGGTTGGCCGCCAGCACCGACAATGCCTGGCCGTAGTTCGGATCGATCCCGACCGCGCGCTCGAGCAGCGCCTGCGCGGCCTCGTGATCCTGCCGCGTCACCCGCCAGTAATGCGACAGCGCCCGCATCAGGAGGTCCCAGGCGTCCAGGCTCGCGGGCGGCTTGCGCCGGTTGCGGAAATTCTCGGCCGCGTGGATCTGCGGCTCGATCGCCGCGGCGATCGCGTTGGTGATCTCGTCCTGCACGGCGAAGACGTCGACCAGCTCGCGATCGTAGCGCTCGGCCCAGAGATGGCTGCCCGACGCGGCATCGTTGAGCTGCGCGGTGATGCGCACGCGAGTGTCGGCCTTGCGCACGCTGCCTTCGACGACGTAGCGGACGCCGAGTTCCTCGGCAATCTGCCTGATATGGACCGCGCGTCCCTTGTAGGTGAAGGACGAGTTGCGGGCGATCACCATGAACCAGCGCTGTTTCGACAGCGCGGTGAGGATGTCCTCGCTGATGCCGTCGCCGAAATAGTCCTGCGCGGGATCGCCGCTCATGTTCTCGAAGGCCAGCACCGCGATCGCCGGCCGGTCCGCAGCAGTGCGCGGCCGGGCGGGGGCGGGCTCGGCCGGCGCCGATGGCGCCGCCGATTCCTCCCGGACCTCGCCGACGAAACGGAAGCCCTTGCGCGGGATGGTCTTGATCAGCCGCTGCGCCGCACCGTCGTCGCCAATCGCCTTGCGCGCGGCGTTGATCCGGCTGTTCAGTGCGGAATCCGAGACGATTCGGTCGCTCCAGATCGCGCTGATCAGGTCATCCTTGGTGACGACGCGGGCGCGCTGCGCGACCAGATAAAGCAGCAGATCGAACACCTGCGGCTGCAGCGGCACGGCTGCGCCGTCACAGGTCAGTTCCCGCAGGTCGCCGTCGAGCACGTTGTTTTCAAAGAGGAATCGCACGTTTCTGTCGTCTCAAGCAAAAATCAAAGTCGTCTCAGGCGAAAATCAACCCTCCGCGAAAGTCTCTGGCGGGCCGATCCGGCATGGTGCGAAGACCAAATAGTGCCGATTCCTCGGCACAACGGAGCGTTCTATGACCCAAATTGATCACCAGGTTCATTCGATCGGCCCGGACATTGCGGGCTCACGCATTTTCAAGTTCATCGCCTTTCTGTACGGAATTGCGGCATATCTCGTGTTTTTCGTCACCATTCTCTACGCTATCGGCTTCGTGATGGGGCTGGTGGTGCCGAAGACGATCGACACCGGAACCGACACGCCGACGGCCGAGGCCGTCATCATCAACCTGCTGCTGATGTCCCTGTTTGCCGTTCAGCACAGCGTGATGGCGCGCCAGCGCTTCAAGGCATGGTGGACGCAATTCGTCCCCAAGCCGGTCGAGCGCTCGACCTACGTCCTGTTCGCGAGCCTGTCATTGCTGCTCCTGTTCTGGCAGTGGCGTCCGCTCCCGACGGTCGTATGGGATGTCGACAATCCGGACCTTGCCGTGACGCTGGTCACGCTGTCGTTTGCCGGCTGGGTGCTGGTGTTCATGAGCACCTGCATGATCAATCATTTCGAATTGTTCGGCCTCCGCCAGGTGACCAACCATCTCGTCGGCACGGAGGAGGCACCAATGCGCTTCAAGACGCCGATGCTCTACAAGTTCGTCCGTCATCCGATCTATCTCGGCTTCATCATCGCGTTCTGGGCGGCGCCGGTCATGACCGTCGGCCACCTGCTGTTCGCGGCCGTGACCACGATCTACATCTTCGTCGGCATCGCGCTGGAGGAGCACGATCTCATCGGCCTCTTCGGCGACGAATACCGGCAGTACAAACAACGGGTGTCGATGCTTATTCCCTGGCGCCGGTCAGTATAGGCTTCGCGTCCATCCGCGCGCGTCCTCCGAAAGGAGGATGCGCGGCGGCTTCTCTTCGCCCCTTCTTCAACGAACGAGGAGAGTGGCAACAGGCCGCCTGCTCGCCTCACAAAATCTCATTCTCAATGGAGACGACCCAATGAAACATGTCGGAAACTGCTTCTGTGGCGCGGTCACGATCGAGGTCACGGGGGAGCCGGCGGCGATGGGCTATTGCCATTGCCGCTCCTGCCGCTCGTGGTCGGGTGGACCGGTGAACGCGTTCAGCCTGTGGAAGCCCGAAGCGGTGCGCATCACCGAAGGCGCCCAGCACGTCGAGACTTTTGTGAAGACGCCGCTCAGCCAGCGCAAATATTGCAGGAAGTGCGGCGGCCATCTCATGACCAACCATCCGCCGCTCGACCTGATCGACGTCTTCACTGCGACCATCCCGACGCTGGCGTTCACGCCCGGCGTCCACGTCAACTATGCCGAGACGGTGCTGCCGATGCGCGACGGGCTGCCCAAGCTGAAGGACTTTCCCGCCGAGTTCGGTGGCAGCGGCGAGATGATGCAGGAGTAGGGGCTCCGTCCTTCCTTTTCCCCTTGTGGGAGAAGGTGGCGCGAAGCGCCGGATGAGGGGTCTCTCTCCACATGCAAGACCGCTCGCGAGGATAGAAACCCCTCACCCGGCTTCGATGCGTCGCATCGAATCCACCCTCTCCTACAAGGGGAGAGGGTGCACCGTCAGTGTAGCGCCTACCGCATTCCCGCCCGCCGCAAGCCTTCCAGATAATGCTCGCGATCCTCGGCCCGCAGCATCGGCAGCTCGCGCGTGATCCAGGCGAGCGAGATGCCGGGTTGGGCGCGGTTCAGGCCTTGCAGCGCGGAGGCCGCGAGCTCGGGATCGCCCGACATGCCGGCCGCCGCCGTCAGCACGCGATGGGCGCCGACGAAATCGGCGCGCTGCCGCATCGATTCCCGCGCCATCTGCATGGCTGCCTCATAGTTGCGGCCGATGAATTGGGCATAGGCGACAACGCCGCAATAGATCGCCGCCAGCGGATCGCGCGGACTGAGCCGCAGCGCGCGGCGCGCGGCGGCATCGCCGTCCTGCCATCGTCCCGCGTAGCACAGCGTCACGCCGTGGAAGGCGTGCGCCATCGCGAAATTCGGATTGAGCCGCAAGGCCATCTCGAACGCCGCCAGCGCATCGTCGAAGCGGCGGCGGAATAAATAGGTGTAAGCGAGGCCATGATGGGCCCAGGCGTCCTCGCGATCGGCCGCCACCGCCGCGACCGCGGCGCGCTCGGCGACCGGCACGGTCATGGCCATGTCGGCCCAGCCCATATGCGCGCCGAAGATGTGGCTGGTTGCGAACAGGCCGAGCGCCTTGCCATAGGCGGGATCGATCGCAACAGCCTTTTCCAGCAGGCCTTGCGCGACGGCATTGTCCTCGCGCGTGATCCGCCAGTAATGCGACAGGGCGCGCATCACGAGGTCCCAGGCATCGAGACTGCCCGGCGGCTTCTGCTGGGCGCGAAAGCTCTCGGCGGCATAGAGCTGCGGCTCGATCGCGGCGACGATCGCCTCGGTGATCTCGTCCTGCACGGCGAAAATGTCGGCGAGCTCGCGGTCGTAGCGCTCGGCCCAGAGATGGCTTCCGGTCGAGACGTCGTTGAGCTGCGCCGAGATGCGCAGGCGCTCGCCGCTCCGCCGCACGCTGCCTTCAAGCACGTAGCGTACGCCGAGCTCGCGCGCGACCTCGTGGATGTGCACGGCACGGCCCTTGTAGACGAAGGAGGAGTTGCGCGCGACCACGAAGAAGCAGCGCAGCTTCGACAGCGCGGTGATGATGTCCTCGCTGATGCCGTCCGAGAAATAATCCTGCTCGCGATCGCCGCTCATGTTGGTGAAGGGCAGCACCGCGATTGCGGGCCGGTCGGGCAGCGCGAGCATGATTTGCGGCACTGCGGCGACACGGCCGGGCTCGGCCGCACCGAACTGGGTCTGGACGTCGCCGACGAAGCGGAAGCCTTTGCGCGCGATGGTGCGGATCAGCGCCTGGTTCGCGCCGCTGTCGCCGATCGCCTTCCGCGCCGCGTTGATCCGGCTGGTCAAGGTGGATTCGGAGACGCTGCGCCCGTGCCATATCTTGTCGATCAGCTCGTCCTTGCTGACGACGCGATCGCGATTTTCCATGAGGTGGACGACGAGATCGAAAACCTGCGGCTCCACGGCCACGGGAACCTGCTCGCGGCTCAGCTCGCGCCGGTCGGTGTCGAGAAGGTGGTCCCGGAATAGAAACTGCACGTCGAAAACTCAATCCTCACGGCAACATCGGCATTGATAAAATCAAAATGGATTTCGACTTGAAGTCTGTGAGTCCGCCGAAGGGTCGACAGGGTTCAGCACGATTGTGTGATGGCTGCCATGCGGATTCCAAGGGGGAATACAACCGGAATTAGAATTGTGACCATTTTCCGGATATCGCTGCGCTCATGCGGCCTCCGTCCTCTCCTTCGTCATTGCGAGCCAATGGGTCCGCGCGAAGCGCGGCCCGATGACAGGCTCTGCGAAGCAATCCAGAGTCTTTCCGCGGAGGGTGGATTGCTTCGTCGCAAGAGCTCCTCGCAATCACGGCATGTGCACCGAACCGTGAATGTCATTGCCGAACCGCGTGCCCCGCGTAAGCTGCCCTCCGCACAACACCAACCATAAAGAAACGCCCATGCCCGCTTTTTCCGCCTCCACCACCGTGCTCGACTCCATGTTGTTCCGCGATGCCTTCGGCACGCCTGAGATGCGCGAGGTGTTTTCCGACGTCGCGTTGGTCGGTCGCTATGCCGAGGTCGAGGTGGCGCTGGCGAAAGCGGAGGCGCGATGCGGCGTGATCCCGCAGGAGGCGGCCGACCAGATCGCGGCGCGGACCGACGTCACCGCGTTCGATTTCGATCTGCTGCGGCGGGAGACCGACATCGTCGGCTATCCGATCCTCCCTTTGGTGCATCAGATGGTGAAGCAGTGCGGCGATGCCGGCCGCTACGTGCATTGGGGTGCGACCACACAGGACATCATGGACACCGCCGTGGTGCTGCAACTGCGCGCCGGCCTTGAGATTGTCGAGCGCGACATCGCCGCGCTGCGCAAGATCCTTGCGGACCTCTCGAAGCGCTATCGCGACACGCCGATGGCGGGCCGCACCCATCTCCAGCAGGCGTTGCCGGTGACGTTCGGCTACAAGACCGCGATCTGGCTCGCGATGTTCGACCGCCACGCCGAGCGTCTCAACCAATTGAAGCCGCGCGTCCTGGTCGGCCAGTTCGCCGGCGCCGCCGGCACGCTCGCTTCGCTCGGCGACAAGGGTTTTGAGGTGCAGGAGGCGCTCTGCGCCGAGCTGAAGCTCGGCGTTCCCGCCTCGACCTGGCATGTCGCGCGCGACGGCTTTGCGGAAGGCGTGAATTTCCTCGCGCTCGTCACCGGCTCGCTCGGCAAGATCGCGCTCGACATCATGATCATGGCCTCGACCGAGTTCGCCGAGCTCTATGAGCCGTTCGTCAAGGGCCGCGGCGCCTCCTCGACCATGCCGCAGAAGCGCAACCCGATCTCCTCGGAGCTGATGCTCGCGGCAAGCAAGGCGGTGCGCCAGCATGCCGGCCTGATGCTGGACGCCATGGTGCAGGATTTCGAACGCGCCACCGGTCCCTGGCACGCCGAGTGGATGGCGATCCCCGAAAGCTTCGTGCTCACCGCGGGCGCGCTGCACCAGGCAAAATTCGCGCTCACCGGCCTGATCGTGGACGAAGCGAAGATGAACGACAATCTCGCCATCAGCCGCGGCCTGATCGTGGCCGAAGCCGTCATGATGGGGCTCGCGCCGCAGATCGGCCGGCAGGAGGCGCATGACGTTGTCTACGATGCCTGCCGGCTCGCCAACGAGAAGGGTGTGAGCCTGGCGGACGCGCTCTCGTCCGATTCCCGCGTCGCAAGCCGCATCGACCGCGCCACGATCGAGGCGCTCACCTCACCGAAAAATTACCTCGGTCTTGCGCCCGCCATGGTCGATCGGGTGCTGAAATCCGCAACGCGTTGAAAACCAAGATGGGTGAAATTGCGTATCTTTCATGTGCCGCAAGGTGCTCGCGCACTTGTGTCTCGCGATGCTAGGCTTAGATTGAACAACAGACTTTCGGCAGAGGACCCCGCATGACCGATCACCGCAATTCCGCCGCTCCCATCGATCCCGCGAAACTCGACCGGCTGGCCGAGGTGGCGGTGAAGGTGGGCCTGGGCTTGCGGCCGGGACAGGATCTGCTCTTGACGGCGCCCGCGATCGCGCTGCCGCTGGTGCGGCGGATCGCCGTGCACGCCTACAAGGCCGGCGCCGGCATCGTGACGCCGATCCTGTCGGACGAGGAGATGACGCTGGCGCGCTACCGCCACGGTCACGACGACAGTTTCGATCGCGCCGCCGGCTGGCTCTACGAGGGCATGGCCAAGGCATTCTCCGACAACACCGCGCGGCTCGCCATCGTCGGCGACAATCCGATGCTGCTGTCGGGCGAGGATCCGTCCAAGGTCGCGCGCGCCAGCAAGGCGAATTCGATGGCCTATCAGCCGGCGCTGGAGAAGATCGTCAATTTCGACACCAACTGGAACATCATCGCCTATCCGAGCCCGTCCTGGGCCAAGCAGGTGTTTCCGAACGATCCGGAAGACGTTGCGATCGGCAAGCTTGCGGATGCGATCTTCGCGGCGTCGCGCGTCGACCGCGAGGACGCGATGGGCAACTGGGCGAGCCACAATGCGGTGCTGCGCGAGCGCACCAACTGGCTCAACGGCCAGCGTTTCCGCGCGTTGCAATATTCGGGACCGGGCACCGATCTCACGATCGGGCTGGCCGACGGTCATGAATGGGAAGGCGGCGCATCGCTCTCCAAGAACGGCATCAGCTGCAACGCCAACATCCCGACCGAAGAGGTTTTCACCACGCCGCACTGTCGGCGGGTCTACGGCCATGTCGTGAGCTCGAAGCCGCTGTCCTATCAGGGCACGCTGATCGACAACATCGCGGTGCGCTTCGAGGACGGCAAGATCGTCGACGCAAAAGCCTCGCGCGGCGCGGAGGTGCTGAACAAGGTGCTCGACACCGACGAGGGCGCGCGGCGTCTTGGCGAGGTGGCACTCGTGCCGCATTCCTCGCCGATCTCGCAGAGCGGGCTGTTGTTCTACAACACGCTGTTCGACGAGAACGCGGCCTCGCACATCGCGCTCGGCCAGTGCTACTCGAAGTGCTTCGTCAACGGTGCGCAGCTGACGCCGCAGCAGATTGCCGCGCAAGGCGGCAACCAGAGCCTGATCCATATCGACTGGATGATCGGCTCCGCCGAAACCGACATCGACGGCATTCTTGCTGACGGCAGCAAAGTGCCGGTGTTCCGCAAGGGCGAGTGGGCGAAGTAACGCCGCTGCTCGTCATGCCCGGGCTTGTCCCGGGCATCCACGTTCTGTGTGCCGCAAGGCGTGGATGGCCGGGACGTGGCGAGCGGAAGCGACGCCGTCCTTCGGACGGCTATGCCCGGCCATGACGGTCGTGAACACCTGATGTTTATCTACTAGCGTCGGAGCGCCCTTCACGCCGCCGCGTCGCGCAGCATCGGGTTGCTGTCGATGCTGAAGCGGTTGAACAGCGTGGTGAACGGGCTGCCGTCGGTGGCCCGCACGATGACGTCGGAAGCAGCCACCGCGTCGTAAAGCGCGCTGACCGGATCATTCGCGTCCGGCAGGTCAAGCGCAGCGCGGATTTCCTCGCGCGCCTCGTTGACGTCGTCCTCGTCGTCGAGTGTCGCCTCGAGCGCATCGGCTGCGCGCCGCATCTCGGCGAGGTCGCCGCCGGCGGAAAATTTCAGGATGTCGAGCCAGTAGGGGCGGGCGATCGCGAGCTGGACGAACGCCTCGAAATTCTCCGCGATGATCCCGGCGCGGCCTTCCGATGAGACGTAGAGCACATTCTGCGACGGTAGCAGGACAAAGGCGCCGCCGGCGCCGTCACTGCCGATCTGCCGGGGGCTCTCGATGCCGTCGATGGTGAACCAGGTCTCGTCGTCCGGCGCGAAGGAGACATCGAGGCTGCCGAGCCAGGCGACGACCTCGTCGTTGGCTGTGAGGACCTCGGGCGTCAGGGGCATCGGCATGGGCTCCTTTGGCTGCTTCGCGCATTTTGTCGCACCCTGGAAAAGATGGGTTCATGTGCGCGGATTTGCAGGGAAATCGGCGCGTTTGCTGCTTCGCACATGCAACTTGCGGCTGATTTGCGGGGCCTGCGTAAGAAAGAATTAAAAACCGGCTACTAGCGTTCCAACATCTTTGGAAACAGTCCGGGCCGAGAGCCCGGTCACCCATATTATATTCCCTGGGGAAGCAGATGTCGCGCGCATTGATTGAAGTTGGTAGTTGCAATGTGGACCTCGAGCTGCGGCCGATCGAGCCGTCCTGGATCATCGAGGGCAACCCGGTGTCGCGCTCGCATATCCTGTCCACCAGCGCCGACGGCACCGCCTCGACCATCATCTGGCACTGCACCGAAGGCCGCTTCAACTGGTACTACGACATCGACGAGACGATCATGATCATGGAAGGATCGATCGTGCTCGAAAGCGACGGCATGCCGCCGAAGCGCTACGGCCCCGGCGACGTCATCTTCTTCCGCGACGGCGCCCATGCCAAATGGCACGTCGAGGGCTACGTCAAGAAGATCGCGTTCTGCCGCAAGACCAATCCGGTGATGATCGGGTTCCTGATCCGCGTCGTCAACAAGCTCAAGAAGATGTTCGTCTCCACGGGCGAGCGCCGCCCGGCCTCGCTGGTGGGCGCCGGCTAGAGCAGACAATATCGTTTCAAGGACGCTTCCCAGCGGCCACGACGAAGAGGGGTCGGGATCACATCCCGGCCCCTCTTCTCGTCATGACGGCAGATCGAGCCGGTAGAAATCCGTCGCGGTCTGCGAGAACAGCGCCGTCTTCTCGGCCTCGCTCAAGGGCGCGGCGATACGCTTGAAAGCGTTGAAGATCACCTGGTAGCTGCACTGGCCCTTGTCCGGCGGAAAGTTGCTCTCGAACATCGCGCGCCTCACGCCGAACGCCTCGATGCAGGTTTCGACATAGGGCCGCCAGGCCGCGGCAAGCTCCTCGGATGACGGCGGCTTCTCGCGCAGATGGAAGTCATAGCCGAGCAGGCACATCGCGAGCCCGCCGAGCTTCACCACCACGTTCTCGCATTTGGCGATCTCCTGGATCGAGGCGCGCCACTGCGGAAACACTTCTTCGCGCCGCCCGGCAAAACGGCCGATTCCGGCCGGGCCGCCGCAATGGTCGAGCACGATTTTGGTGTCGGGGAAGGCGCGCGCGAGCTCGGTCAGTTCGCCGATCTGCGGATGGAACAGCCAGGCATCGAAGCTGAGGCCCAGTGGCGCGAGGCAGGCAAAGCCCTTGCGGAAGGCCGGGTCCCGCAACAACTCCTTCGGCCGGTTCGCATACATGCCGGCGACGGCGGGATCTTCGTCCCAGGCCGAGGAATGCCGGATACCGCGGAAGCGGCCATTGCCCGCCGCGTTCTCCGCTTCCAGCACCGGCTTTGCGGCATCGCCCAGCAGTAGATTGGCATGACTGACGATGCCGGCGCAGATCGCGGCCTTGCCGTAGCCGCCGCTCGCGCTCATGGCGGCGACGCCGTTGGCGAACTCGACCTCGCCGACGGGCCGGAATGCCTCGGGCCCATGCGCGCGATACATCGAGCGGCAATCGACATAGACGGTGGCGATGATGTTGTGCCCGGAGGCGATGTCGTCAGCCATCTCCTCGATCAGATAACGATGTCCGCGATTCCAGAGATGGTGATGGGGATCGACGATCGGCCGCAAGGGGTCGATGATCTCCTCCTGATGTTGCGCGAGCCAGTCCTCGCGCGGCTCGACGAACAGCCCGCTCGTGTTGGCGGGCAAGCCAGTTGCGGCCATCGGCATTCGCTCCCTTTATATTCTTTGTGGGAGGAGCTTAGCACCTCATCGCCTCACGCAGCAGCGCGCGCTGCGCAACCGCGCCCGTCATCGCGAGCACAGCGCTCAGCCCTTGCGCCGTGTCGCCTTCACATCGACCACCAGCCGCCACGCGGCTGCCGTGGTGGGCTTGACCTCGCCGAGCCATTGAAAGGAATCCCCGCTGATCTCGGTAAAGCTCCAGCGTGTCAGCTCGCCCGTTTCGGTCGTGCCTTCCTGTACGATATCGGCGCCGCGCGCGCGGCCGATCTGCTGGCGGAAGACGCAGCGGCCGGGATCGAACCAGGAAATCCGCCACGCGGAAATGGAGGGATCGTAGACCCGCAGCGTCGTGCCGTACCAATTGCCCGCGACCGGAAACGCCGGGCTGCCCGCGGGCCGCGGGATGATCCAGACGTCCTGCACGGCGCGCCCCTCCAGCACCCAGCCGAAATGGATCTCGCCGGGCGCGATGTGTTTCGTTCCATCGGCGCCATGGGCGGTGACTTCGGCACGCCAGTCGCCGACGAAGCGGCCATAGAGCTGGAGCGCTGCGGCGTGCTCCGGATTTGGCCCTTCCGCGTGCAACAATCTCACAAAGTCGGTCATGTCGATCTCCTATCGTCGGGAGATCAGCACGACCGGATTGCAGATGACTTGGAGAAAATTGCCGTCCGCGGCCGTCAGGTCTTGCGCAGGACGAGATTCTTGGTGCTCCGAACGGTCTCGTCGTTGGTCCGCGAACTCCCTGAGCTTTCAGCGCGCCAAATCACGATGACAGAGACGATGACGAGGCCCGCGCCGAGCAGCATCATGGGCGAGAACGGCTCGCCCAGCACGACGGTGCCGAGCAGCACCGCGATCACCGGGTTGACGAAAGTGTAGGTCGACACCAGCGAGGTCGAGACGTTCTCAAGCAGCCAGTTGTAGGCGACGAATCCGATCACGCTGCCCGCGATGATCAGCCATAGCGCCGCTGCAAGCGACATCGGCAAGACGTTGCCCGGCCTGAAGCTTTCGATCTCGCCCGTCAGCCAGCTGATCGCGAACAGCACGGTGCCGCCGATCGACAGCTGCATGCTTGACAGCAGGATGGCGGATGTCTGGTTCGACATGCGCCGGGACAGCACGGTCCCGGCGGACCACGACAAGGCCGCAGCCAGCAGGAGAACGACGGGAAGAATGCTGATGCCGGCCTGCTTGACGTTCTGCCATGCCACGAGTCCGACGCCGAGGAAGCCGGGCACGAGTGCCAGCAGGGCAACGGGCCTCGGTCGCTGATCGCCAGGGAACACGAGATCGATCAGCAGGATCCAGAACGGGATCGTGGCGAGCACGATCGCTGCCACGCCCGAAGGAACCGATTGCTGTGCGAAGGCGAGCACGCCGTGGCAGCCGACGAAGAACAGCAGCCCGCACAGGCTCGCCATGGCCCAGGCCTGCCACGATACGCCTGCGACCTGTCCGCCGCTCATCGCGAGCAGCACAATGCCGCCGCACAACGAGCGAAGCGCCATCAGCAGAAATGGCGGGATCGACTTCAGGCCCAACGTGATGGCGAAATAGGTGGAACCCCATAGCAAATAGATGGCGGCGAAGGCGCCGATGACGAGGAACCGTCTGCTCATGATTGCTCCGATCGAAGACGATCTCGAAGCAACCAAGTCGGAGGCGGTTCATGCGTTCCCGCCTTCGCGGGTCAGACTCCGTCGAGGATGATCACCGTCGGCTTCGACGGCAGCGCGTCGCGCGACATCCGGAACGAGCGCGCGTTGCGCCGGTCGATCTCGAACTGCTGGCCGATGCGGTCCATGAACTCGTCGAGCGGGGTGGCGAAGCGATGCATCGGCAGCACCACGGACGCGCGCAGGCGTTTGGTGATGTCGGAGATGCCGCCCAGCGACATGGTGTAGGTGCCGTCGATCGGCACCATCACGATGTCCAGCCGTCCGATCTGGGCAAAGTGGCTGTCATCGAGCTTGTGGTGGAGATGGCCGAGATGACCGATGCAGAGGCCCGCGACCTCGAAGATGAAGATCGAATTGCCGTCGCGGATCATGTCGACGCCGGCGTCGTCGCCGAAATAGCGGCGGATGTCCGTGGTGACGTTGCGGATGAAGGTGTCGCCGATGCGTTCCGCGATGATGGCCGGCTTGCCGTCGTCGCCCCAGCCATGCAGCACATGGGGAATGCGCTTGTCGGGAAAGAGACTGTAGTGGGTGCTGTGGGCCCGGTTCATGGTGACGACGTCGGGCAGCCGTCCCACCTGATAGGCGCCGCTATAGTCGGTCGCGATGCGCAAGCCGCCCGGCGTGTCGATGAAATAGGTCGAGTGGCCGGCATAGGTGATCTCGACCTCCGCGGCGGCCGCCGCCTGCCTGAAGGCGACCGACATGACCCGCGGCGCGGCATTGGCCATCGCCAGGCACTCGCTGCGCTGTGGCGATTGCTGGGCGAGGGCAGGCGAGAGGGCTGCGCCGAACAGCGCCAGAGCCGCCGAAACAAGTCGCCACATGAATCCGTCCCCGATGACTTCAGGGGAAAGTCTAGCGTGCAATGCGGCCTGCGGCCAACAGCTGGCGATCAACAGCGCGTCAGTGTCGCACCTTCAGTCCCGGCTTTATTCGCGCGGTCTATTCCCGCCGCGGGCTGAACTTCCAGGTGATGGCGACGAGGCCGGCTGTGATCAATCCGCTGATCAGCCCGGCGATCGGCAAGGCAAGCAGCAGCGCGGCGCTGGCGGCCCAGCCGATCGAGGAGAAGGCTTCGGCGAAGGTCGCAAGCCGAGACGACGTCTGGCGGCGGCGGAATTGGCTGCGCCTTGCCTGCACCCGGAACCAGAGCTGGATTGCGGTCGCGGAGGCCGCGCTGATGATGATGGCGCCGGCGCTGACCGCGGCCTGGTATGGCGAGGCAAGGGCGAGCGCGGCGACCAGCGGACCGAAGATGGCGGCGATCGCGATCAGCACAACCTCGATCTTGGCGCGGATGACGCTGGACGGCGTCAGCGGCGCGGTCGCAACGAGATCAGGCGCGTCCTCGCCCGAGATCGTCAGCCAGGCAAGCCCGCCCGCGAGCTGACCGGCCGCCATGACGATGACGGGCGTGATCAGCGTCACCGCCGCGGAGCTGTCGGCAAAGCTGCGCCAGAGCAAGAGCGCCGGCGGCACCAGATAGAGCAGCTGCATCAGGGTCTGCGAGATCAGCCAGGGATCGCGCCAGAGCAACTTGAATTCCTTGCGCCGCAGCGCCTGCTGCCGCGATCCGCCGCGGAACGGGCGCTCCTTCGCGCGCTTGCGGCCGGAGCTGCCGTAAGCCGCGGCATCGATCGCGGTGTCGGCGAAGCGGCCAGAGAACATCGCCATCACGCCGCCGAGCAGCACGAGCCCGAGCGCCAGAAGCAGCAGCAGCGCCTCGCTGTCGCCCATCGTCGCCCGCGCCGGCCACCACCAGATGCTGTCGACGTCGGGGGCATAGGCGGCAAGGCTCCCCGAGGTCAGGATGGTGAAGCGCGACAGCGTGCCGTAGGACATGATCGCGGCGACCTGGAGCGCGATCACGAAGCCGGCGCCGATGATCGCGGCCAGGATCTGGGCGGCGAAGCGCGTCCGCGCCGGACCGATCAGGCGGAACAAGAGGATGGTGACGGCGATCGCGATCGCCGCGGCCGACAGGCCCATGGCGATGACGACGCCGAATGCTGCGAGCCAGCGCGCACCCCCGCCGATCACCAACACGTCGATGAACGGCGTCGAGAACAGCAGCGCCATCACCGTGACGGTGAGCGCGATGGCAGCGATACGTACCGAGAACAGATTGGCGAGCGTCGCTGGCGAGGACATGATCAGGTCGAGATCGGCGCGGGCGTAAAACACCCGCGTCACCGATTCGATCGCCTGCGACAGCATCAAGGTCCAGGCGAGAAACATCGTCGCCGTGATCACGATCAGGGAGGATTTGTCGAGCGGCAATTGCAGATCGGCGAAGCGGCCGATCACTGCCCAGGCCGGCACGTGCAGGAGCGCTGCGAAGAAGAGAAGGCCGATCATTGCCGCGCGCGCCCGCTTGCGCCGGCCGCCGGTCATCATGGCGAACCATTCGCGCCAGGCGAGGCGGAGCTCGTGGCGCGCAAACCAGGACAGCGCGGTCGCCGAGCTCATGCGGCTTCCTGGAGCGTCACCAGCGCGATGAAGAGATCTTCCAGGCTGGTGTCGGCATGGCCGTTCTGCTGGCGCAGCTCGGTCAGCGTGCCTTCGGCGACGAGGCGGCCCGAGGCGATCACGCCGATGCGGTCGGCCATGCGCTCGGCGACTTCGAGAATGTGTGTCGTCATGATGACGGTGCAGCCGGCACGGACGCGCTCGCCCAGCAATCCCTTGACGTGACGGGCTGAGACGGCGTCGAGCCCGGTCAGCGGCTCGTCGAGGATGATGAGGCGGGGATCGTGCACCAGCGCGCCGGCCAGCGCCACCTTCTGGCGCATGCCCTTGGAAAAGCCCTCGCAGCGTTCGTGCCGGTGTGGCTCAAGACCGAGCGAACTCAGAAGCTCCTGCGCGACCGGTTCGGAGACGGACGGCGCGATGCCCCAGAGGCCGGCGACGAATTCGAGATATTCGAGCGGCGTCAGCTTGTCATAAATCATGGGTTCGTCGGACACCCAGGCCATCACCTGCTTGGCGGCGACGGGGTTCTGGAGCGCATCGATGCCGAAGATCGAGACCGCGCCGGCATCGGGCCGCAGCAGGCCCGCAACCATGCGCAAAGTGGTGGTCTTGCCGGCGCCGTTGGGGCCGACCAGCGCGTAGAATTCGCCGGCATGGATGGTGAGATCGAGGCTGTCGACCGCCAAACGGTCAAAACGCTTCGTTAACCCTCGGACTTCGAGCGCCGACTTGTCCGGCTTCATGACGGCCACATTATCCGGTTTTGCATCGCCCGCGACCATGACCCGAAGATGTTTCGGCACCGTGAATCTACGGCCCACAAATTCCACCATCCGGTTTCGACCAAAGGCAAGTCACCGTTTGTTGACAGCGCTTGGCGGTTCGGGCTGAATTGGCGCCGGGACGAATGCGCGAACGCGGCGAAACGACTGCGTAGCGACTGGACACAAGATGCGGCGAGGCGGCCAAAGAACCGCCGGTTGCATCGGGAGGAAGCGCGGCGATGCTGGATTTCGTTCAGCAGCTGGTCAGCGGTGTTGCGCTCGGCTGCGTCTACGGCCTGATCGCGCTCGGCTTCGTGCTCGTCTACAAGGCCACCGAGGTCGTCAATTTCGCCCAGGGCGATCTGATGATGCTGGGCGGCTTCTTCGCCTTCACCTTCATCGGCATGATGGGCCTGAACTACTGGATCGGCTTTGCCGGTGCGGTCGCCGCCATGGCGCTGTTCGGCATGCTGGCCGAGCGCGTGGTGGTGCGGCCGATCCTCGGCTATCCGCAATTCTCCATCATCATGGCCACGATCGGCCTCGGCTATTTCCTGCGCTCGGTCGCCGGCATGGTCTGGGGCACCGACGATTTCAAGATCGACACGCCGTTCAGCCAGGGCGTCCTGCGCATCGGCTCGCTGGTGCTCGCCTATGACAAGCTGTCGGTGATCGCGGCGACGATCATCCTCTGCACGCTGCTCTATTTGTTCTTCAACAAGACCACGCTCGGCACCGCGATGCGCGCCAGCTCCGAGAACATGCTGGCGGCCTACTACATGGGCATTCCGGTCAAGCGGGTGGTGTCGGTGGTCTGGGCGATCAGCGCGGCGGTCGCGACCTGCGCCGGCGTGCTGCTGGCGCCGATCACCTTCATCCACTCCAATGTCGGCCTCGTGCTCGGCCTCAAGGCGTTTCCGGCCGCCGTGCTCGGCGGCTTCGGCTCGATTCCCGGCGCGGTCGTCGGCGGCGTCCTGATCGGCGTGATCGAGAGCATGGCCGGGTTCTATCTGGCCGAGGGCTGGAAGGACGTCGCGCCTTACATCGTGCTGCTCGCGGTGCTCTTGCTCAAGCCCGAAGGCCTGTTCGGCCTTCACGTCCGCAAGAAGGTCTGAACGCCATGCGCTTCCTGTTCAAGACCGACTACGAGGACGACATCAGGCTGTTTCCGCATTCGGGCTATGTCGTCTCCTACGGTATCCTGCTCGCGCTGCTGCTGATCGCGCCCTATGTGCTCTCCAGCTATTTGATGAGCCAGCTCGTCTTCGTCTGCATCTATGCGACCGTCGGCGTGGCGCTGATGATTTTGACTGGCTTCACCGGTCAAGCCTCGCTCGGGCACGCAGCGTTCCTCGCGATCGGCGCCTACACGGCGGCCTATTTGCAGAAATACAATGTGCCGTTCCCGGTCTATTTCCTCGCCGCAGGCGTGCTCACCGGCTGCATTGGCGCGCTGGTCGGCTTTCCCGCGCTGCGACTCCAGGGCATCTATCTCGTCATCGCCACCATCTCCTTCGCCTTCATCGTCGAGGAGATCCTGGCGCGCTGGGAGAGCGTCACCAACGGCAACGAGGGCATGCGGGTCAAGACGCTGTCGCTGCTCGGCGTCACCGTGCCGCGCGACAGCCCGACCTTCTATTTCCTCTGCCTTGCCGTGCTGGTGCTGACCATCGTCGGCACGCTCAATCTGTTGCGCTCGCCGACGGGCCGCGCCTTCGTCGCCATCCGGGACTCCGAGACGGCCGCGCGCAGCATGGGCATCAATGTCGCGCTCTACAAGGTCAAGTCCTTTGCGATCTCGGCGGCGATCACCGGCCTTGCCGGCGTGCTGTTCGCGCACAAGCTCTCCTTCATCTCGCCGGAAATGTTCACGCTGCAGCTCTCGATCGAGTTCATCATCGTGATCCTGATCGGCGGCAGCTTCAGCCTGCACGGCGCGGTGCTGGGCGCGATCTTCATCGTGATGATCGATCCGTTCCTGACATACCTCAAGGATGACATGCCCGGCATCATCGCCGGCATCGCCGCAACGTTCGGCGCGGGTCCGGCGACGGCGGGCAATATCCAGTCGAAGATCGCGGCCTTCGCATCGCTCAACGGTCTCAAGGGTGCGATCTACGGCATCATCATCGTGCTGTTCGTGCTGTTCGAGCCGCTCGGGCTCTACGGCCGCTGGCTGAAGATCAAGCTCTTCTTCCAGCTCTTCCCGCTCTACAAGCGCGCGACCTTCAAGCGGCAGAAGATCTATGTGAAGTCGGAGCGGAACCGATGAGCTATTTCCGCGCCGAGAACCTGTCGCTGCATTTCGGAGGCCTCAAGGCGGTCGATGCGGTGTCGTTCGCAGTGGAGAAGGGCGAGATCCTCTCGATCATCGGTCCAAACGGCGCCGGCAAGAGCTCGATCTTCAACCTGATCTCGCGGATCTACCGGCCGACCTCGGGCCGCATCTTCTTCGAGGACCAGGACATCACCGAGCAGCCGCCCTACGACATCGCAAGGCTCGGCATCGCCCGCACTTTCCAGAATATCGAGCTGTTCGAGAACGCCACCGTGCTGTCGAATCTGCTGGTCGGCCGTCACCGCCATTCGACCACGCAGCTCTGGCAGGAGCTGCTGTTCCTGCCGAGCGTGCGCGCCAACGAGAAGGTGCACCGCCGCCGGGTCGAGCAGGTGATCGAGTTCCTCGATCTCGAGCCGTACCGCGACAAGCTGATCTCCGGCCTGCCTTATGGCGTGCGCAAGGTGATCGAGCTCGCCCGCGCGCTGTGCTCGGAGCCAAAGCTGATCCTGCTCGACGAGCCGTCCTCCGGCCTCAATGTCGAGGAGACCGACGACATGTCATTCTGGATCCGCGACATGAAGAGCGAGCTCGGCATCACCGTGCTGATGGTCGAGCACGACATGTCGCTGGTCAACCGCGTCTCCGACCGCGTCATCGCGCTGAACTACGGCCGCGTGCTCGCGATGGGCTCGCCGGCCGAGGTGCAGCAGCATCCCGATGTCGTCGCCGCGTATCTCGGAGCCTGACGCATGGATACCGCCGCGACACCCGATATCATCTTAAAACTCTCCAACATCGAGAGCTATTACGGGCCGATCATGGCGATCCGCGGCATCTCGCTGGAGGTGCCGCGCGGCCGCATCGTCACGCTGCTCGGCGCCAACGGCGCCGGCAAGACCACGGTGCTGAAGACCATCTCCGGCATTCTCGATCCGCAGAAGGGCGCGATCGAGTTCATGGGCAAGCCGATCCAGCGCATGGAGGCCGACCGCATCGTGCGGCTGGGTCTGAGCCATGTGCCGGAGGGGCGCGAGGTGTTTCCGTTCCTGTCGGTGCGCGAGAACCTGATGATGGGCGCTTATCCACGCCGCGACCGCGACGGCGTCGCGGAGGATCTGGAGCGGGTCTACGGCTACTTCCCGCGTCTGAAGGAGCGCATCAGCCAGCCGGCCGGCCAGCTTTCCGGCGGCGAGCAGCAGATGCTCGCGATCGGGCGCGCGCTGATGAACCGGCCAACGCTGCTGCTGCTCGACGAGCCATCGCTCGGCCTGTCGCCGCTGCTGGTGAGGGAGATCTTCACGATCATCCGCCGCGTCAACGAGGAGCAGGGCATGTCGATCCTGCTGGTCGAGCAGAATGCCAAGGTGGCGTTGGAGACCGCGCATTACGGCTATGTGCTCGAGATCGGCCGCATCGTCATGAACGACACATGCGACCGCTTGATGCATTCACAGGACATCCAGGAATTTTACCTCGGCGCCAAGGAACAGGGCGCGCGAGGCGAGCGGCGCTGGAAAAAGAAGAAAACTTGGCGCTAGAGCAAGATTTGGCGTTAAATGGAATGGCCCATCCGCCAACATAGACCGCCGGCAAGGCAGGCTGCGGAGGGCAAGGCGACAAGGAGGAGACGCGCATGGCCCGACCGGCGGTGCTGACGGTCGCTGATACGATCGCGAAGAGCTTCTTGCTCGCCGCCGAGACGCGCGGCGAGCGGCCGGCGATCCGCGAGAAGAAGTTCGGCATCTGGCAGCCGACGAGCTGGCGCGAATGGCTCGCGATCTCCAAGGAGATCGCCTACGCGCTCCGCGCCACCGGCTTCATGCCCGGCGATGTCGCCTCCATCATCGCCAACGCCGTGCCGGAATGGGTCCATGCCGACATGGGCATCTTGTGCGCCGGCGGCGTGTCCTCCGGAATCTATCCCACCGATTCATCCGCGCAGGTCGAATATCTCGTCAACGATTCCGGCACCAAGGTGATCTTCGCCGAGGACGAGGAGCAGCTCGACAAGATCCTCGCCTGCCGCGCGCGCTGTCTGTCCTTGCAGAAGATCATTGTGTTCGACATGGAGGGCCTCAGCGGCTTCTCCGACGACATGGTGATGTCGCTCGACGAGTTTCGCGCGCTCGGGCGTAACCACATGGCCGGCCGCGAGGCGCTGTGGCAGGAGATGATCGACAGCCGCAGCGCCGGCGATCTCGCCGTGCTCGTCTACACCTCCGGCACCACGGGTCCGCCCAAGGGCGCGATGCACGCCAACCGCAGCGTCACGCATCAGATGCGGCACGCCAACGATTTCATCCCGGCGCGGGAGGACGAGGACCGGCTGATCTTCCTGCCGCTCTGCCATGTCGCCGAGCGCATCGGCGGCTATTACATCTCGGTCGCGCTCGGCTCGGTGATGAATTTTGCCGAGAGCCCGGAGACCGTGCCGGACAATCTGCGCGAGGTGCAGCCGACCGTCTTCCTTGCCGTGCCGCGCATCTGGGAGAAATTCTACTCGGCCATCACCATCGCGCTGAAGGATGCGACGCCGTTGCAGCAATGGGTCTATCGCCGCGCGATCGACGTCGGCTACCGCATGGTCGATTGCCGGCTCGAGGGCAGGGCGCTGCCGCTGTCGCTGCGCATCGCCAACCGCCTCGCCTACCAGGTCGCGTTCCGCAACATCCGCCGCATGATCGGGCTCGACCGCTGCCGCATCGCTTTCACCGGCGCAGCGCCGATCGCGCCGGAATTGATCCGCTGGTATCTCGCGCTCGGCATCGACATGCACGAGGTCTATGGCCAGACCGAGAATTGCGGGGTTGCCACCATGATGCCGGCGAAGCGCATCAAGCTTGGCTCGGTCGGCAAGGCGGTGTCCTGGGGCGAGGTCGCGCTGTCTCCTGACGGCGAGATACTGATCAAGGGCGACTTCCTGTTCATGGGCTATCTGAACCAGCCGGAGAAGACCGCGGAAACCATCGATGCGCGCGGCTGGCTGCACACCGGCGACGTCGGCACCATCGACAACGAAGGCTTCGTCCGCATCACCGACCGGATGAAGGACATCATCATCACGTCCGGCGGCAAGAACATCACCCCGTCCGAGATCGAGAACCAGCTCAAATTCTCGCCCTACATCTCGGACGCCGTGGTGATCGGCGACAAGCGGCCGTATCTGACCTGCCTCGTGATGATCGACCAGGAGAATGTCGAGAAATTCGCCCAGGACCACGACATCCCCTTCACCAATTATGCCAGCCTGTGCCGGGCGATGGAGATCCAGGACCTGATCTGGCGCGAGATCGAACGGGTCAATGCCAACTTCGCCCGCGTCGAGACCATCAAGCGGTTCTATTTGATCGAGCGCCAGCTCACCCCGGAGGACGAGGAGCTGACGCCGACCATGAAGCTGAAGCGCGGCTTCGTGAACAAGCGCTATGCCGCCGAGATCGACGCGATGTATCGCGAGCGCGCGGTCGCCTGAGACATCTGTTCCGCGCCTTGAGATCGCGGGCATGTGCCGACAAGAAGCGAAGGAGCGATGGCCCCCGCCCTTCGCGTAACACGGGCCCAAAGGAGAGGAGACGTCAATGTCGAAATCGTTCAGCGCGTTCGGCCTTGCTGTGAGTGCAATGGCGCTCACCTGTCTGCCGGCCGCGGCGCAAACCAAGGTCACCAATGACGGCATCTCGGCCTCCGAGATCGTCATCGGCACCCATCAGGACCTGTCGGGTCCGATCAAGGGCTGGGGCGTGCCGGTAGCAAACGGGATGAAGATGGCGACCGAGGAGGTCAATGCGGCAGGCGGCGTCAATGGCCGCAAGATCAGATTAGTCGTCGAGGACAGCGGCTACGATCCGAAGAAGGCCGTGCTGGCATCGCAAAAGCTGATCGAGCGCGACAAGATCTTCGCGATGGTAGGAGCGATGGGATCGCCGACCGTGCTCGCGGCGCAGGACATCCTGTTCGACGCCGGCGTGCTCCAGCTCTTCCCGCTGACGGCGGCCGAGTTCACCTTCAAGTTCGATCCGGCCAAGCCGCAGGAGCGGCTGAAGTTCAACAACCTCTTGCCCTATGTCGAGAGCACGCGGGCGGCGCTGAAATACATGGTGGAGTGGAAGAGCTTCAAGAAGCCCTGCATCATGCATCAGGACGACGAATACGGTAAAAACGTGCTCGACGGTTTCAACCAGCAGCTCACTGCGATGAAGATCCAGCCGGCCTCGGTGACGAGCTACAAGCGCGGCGCCTCGGATTTCAGCGCGCAGATCGCCAAGATGAAGTCGGACGGCTGCGATCTCGTCGTGCTCGGCACCATCCTCCGCGAGACCATCGGCGCGATGACGGAAGCCAAGAAGCTCGGTTGGGACGTGACCTTCCTGGGAGCCTCGCCGACCAACGTGCTGGAAGTGCCGATGTTGGGCAAGGACGCCGTCGAAGGCCTCTATGCGGCGAGCCTGTTCGAGATCCCCTACGAGGACACGGCCAAGGACAAGGTGAAGGACTGGATTGTCAGCTACAAGAAGTCGTTCGGCACCGACGCCAACACGCAGGCCATGATCGGCTACAACGCGGTGATGACCTTCGCCTTCTACGCGGGCAAGGCGGGCAAGGATATCACCGGGCAGAAGATGCTTGATTCACTGGAGTCAGGCGAGAAATTCCTCGACATCTTCAACTCGCCGCCGACCAAGTTCTCCAAGACCGACCACCTCGCCAACACCATCACCCAGGTGCAGCAGGTCAAGGGCGGCCGCTGGGTGCTGGTGAAGGACAATCTGATGTTTTGATCTCTTGCGGCGATGACGGTGCACCCTCTCCCCTTGCGGGAGAGGGTGGCTTCGCGAAAGCGAAGCCGGGTGAGGGGTCTCTATCCCTACGAATAGTCTCGCGAGCCGGAGAGAACCCCTCATCCGGCGCGCTTATGCGCGCCACCTTCTCCCGCAAGGGGAGAAGGGAGGAAGCGCGCTACGCGGGAAGAGCCCCTACGACCCGCCCCCCGCCGTGCCCGAATTCACCGGGGCCAGCTCGTCTTCCCGGCAGCGCCAGCCATCGGCGGCTCTGACGAACGCAAAGGTCCGCTGGATCCTCAGCCGGCGCGTGACGTTGAAGGCCTCTGCGGAGCGCTCCTTGTTGCCGGCGCCCGGCTGCGGCTGGCCCGTCCTGGGATTCCAGCACGTGCCGGTGCAGGTCGAGGCAACCTTGCTGCACGTGGTGAAGGGCGCCAGCACGGCCATCTCGATCTCGCCGGTGACCTGCGCCTCCTGGTCGGTCACCTGGCTGTCGATCGCATAGACGCGGTTGATGCGAAGGAAGTTGCCGCAGGAATTGGCGGCGTGAATCCGCGCGGCGCAGAAATCGACCGCGTCGGTGTCGGGCGAGCGCGCCGCGACCTGCCGGCCGAACACCTTCTTCGGATCGCCTTTTGCCGCGCGAATCTCCTCGCTCTTGTGCTTGAGATATTCGTCGAGACAGTCTTCCGCGGATTCGAGCTCGGCGAGCGGCACGTTCTCCTTGCCGACCAGATTGCATTTGCGGTCGCGCTCGCGCGTCCAGCGGCCGTATTCGGCGTAGGCAAAGCGCGCCGCGGTCGGGTCGAGCTTGCCGATCAGGCCGAGCACCTGGCTGTTGAGCTCGGTCTCGGTGAGCGCGAGCGCCGGGTCCGCGCAGATCAGTGCGCCCGCCGCGGTGTTGGCGGCAAGGCAGTCGAAGTCCGGGTCGCGCACGATCGCGGCGCGCTCCTCGGTCACCTTGAGCAGGCACGCCTTGACCCGGTCGAACTCGTCGGAGCGGATCGCGGTCTGGCCGACGATGCCGCAGCCGAGATTGCGCTGGCGGATCCAGATCGCATTCTCCTCGATCGCGGGCAGGCGATCGGGCAGGCGGGCGAGCCGCGCTTCGATCGCAGTGCTCAGCTTCTCGGCGGCCGCGGCGAGCTCGGGATCGCCGCAGAACAATTGGTTGCCGGGATCGCGAATCGACTGGCAGTTGTTTCGGGCAAATAGCGGCAGCCGATCGGTGACGGAGCGGTCGGATGGGCCGGATTGCGCCAAGCCTGGTGCCGCCGGCAACGCCAGCAGCGCAAGCACAGACAGCACGATGAACCGCATTCCACTCGCCCCCGCATAGACGGCGCTATGCTAGCGCCCCGGAACCGCGGGCGAAACGGGTTTGTGGCGGGATGAGGTCCTGGCCACAAGGCCACGAGGGCGTGTACTCATAAATCCGCGATGTCCGCTTATTCCCCAACAGCGGCCCAGAAGCAGACATTGAAGGGCCACAAGCGGACGATTGGTCAGCCTTCAGGCTTTGGCCGGCCGACCAGCTTAATGCCACCGGGATTTTCAACCGACCGATATCCTTTAATCCTGTTGAACTCTTCGCGAAACCTGTTGCCCGCTTCTGTCCATCGTCCGAAGCGAGTATTGATGTTTTCCATCAAACCAAAAGTCGCAAGGGCTTCAATTGCATGCTCGCCCGCAGACATGGCGAGGCTATCTACCTCGTCGCCGTGCTCGACCAAATACTGATCGACCATCTTGACGAGCGCGATCAATAGCTTCTGTTCGCGTTCAGATAAAACCTTGGATGTGTTCATCGCGCAGTTGCCTCGCCAATTCCTAGAAGGCCAATTTACATGTCATCGAGGTTGTCAGCTGTGGGTCACTTGCGGACGTTGTCCTGAGCGCCGCAAGAGATCGGCTAAGGGCCAAAAACAGACAATCGAAACAGCCGCGACCTGATCAGCCGCAGATGCGCACGCGGCGCTCGCGCCAGCCATGCCCGTCCCAGAAGCGCTGGGTTATCCAGCGGCAAGGCGGGATCGGCTCTCCAACCGGGGCATCGACATAGCCCGACCAGTACGGATAGCCGCCGGGTCCGGGATAAGTGCGCGGATACGGATTGCCGCCGGGGCCGTAATCGTAGCGCGGACCAGCATAAGCGGACGAGGCTGCTGAAACGACCAAAGTCGCGACGGCAGCGAGGGCCAACAACGTCTTCCTCATGGTGATACCTTTCCAACGCTGCGAAGGCTGAGACAATCGCTGAGCAATGCAGCGTCAGCGTCGACAAGCTGAAATGTCAAGGAGAGTGATCTCAGCAAGGCTATTGTCTGGCGACCTCCTCGGATGTCGCCTTCGGGTCAAAAGCTGCCTTCGGGCACACTGCCTCGATTGGTCCGCTAAGGGCCATACGCGGACATCGCCAACCGAAGCGCGCCTTGACCAAATCTGTGGCTACGAGTGAGAGTACCGAAGACGTGGGTACCGGATTGGAGCAATGTCATGGTCCAAGCAACTCGATTGACTGTGGGTAGCCTAATCTTGCTGACAACGATGGTTAGGTCCGGCGGTGCAGCGGAGCAACAGTTCGCTTGCAAAGGACAGGTCGTTCAAGAAATGACCAATCCAGCCGTTCAACCAAGACCAATCGATCTGAACGTGACGTTGGGCGACAAGAACAAGCTGTCCATAACGACCGGCGACGGGAAAATCCTTGCTCCCCGCATTACCAGCAATAACAAGATCCAACTTAAGTTTGCGACTAAGGAGTTTGCTGGAGAATATTTTCACTATACTGGCGATTTATTCCTCATCTACAAGTCTGGGCCACTCGCGCGGCTCAATTGTTCGCGCTCCTGATCCCATTCCATGGGGCATGCGAGCGAATGTCCGCCATTGCGCATTGGCGGCTCCCGCTTTGGGTCAAAAACAGCAATACTCTGGTTAAGCAGAACATTTCTGCTTAGACCCCAAAAGACGACATCTGCGCCTTTATGAGTACACGCTCCTAGATCAGCGCCCCTCGGTGGCGACCATCGAGAACCGCACCGGCTCGTCGACATATTTCATCACGGCCGTCTGATAGAGCACGAACAGCGGCCGGTAGCTCCGCGCAGCGTCATCCTCGACCATCGCCATGCGGCGGTTGTCGAGCATCAGCCAGTGGCCATCGAGCTTTGCGGCGACCATCGCATGCTCTTCGCCGGCCCTGACGTCGCGCACCACGACGATGCGGAGATCGTCGGCGGCAACGCCGGCAAGGCGAAGCGCGGCGAGCTTGGCGATGGCATAGTCCTCGCAATCGCCGGAGCCGCGCGCGAAGGTGGCAAGCGGCGAGCTCCAGACGTCGTCGGCGCCGTCATCGGCGGGGCGGATGGCAAGGTTGATGGCGCGGTTGGTCTCGCCCAGCCGGGCGCGGCCGTCGCGGGCGCGGGCCTGGTCGACGATGGCGAGCAGCCTCAAGGCCGCGGGCGAAGCACAATTGTCGCGGTCGCCGTCGCACAGCGCGAGCTGCACCATGTCGTCGTCGAGCCTGGCCTTCAGCGCAGACCATTTCTCCCGCAGGCTCCCGCCGGAGATCGCGAAGGCGAACACACCGAACGGCTCGGCGGATTTGCGCACGAGGACGCCCGCTCCGGGCGACAGCAGCGAGCCGGCGCGAAGCTCGGCAGCCGATCCGAGCAGGATCAAGCCGCACATGACAAGGATTGCGCGCCAGGTGCGCGAGCGAGCAGCGGTCTCCATTTGACATCCCCTTCCGGCTTCGCCGGGTCCCCTCGACCTCGACGCGCCGGCTTTGTTGCTTTCGCGGAGATAGTGCGAGGCGGGCCGTTTTGTTCTGCTTAACGGGTACCGCCAGGGTCCCAAAACCGGAGGACAGGCTGAAACGGGCCTGCCCAAATTGCTTAAAATTTTACGATTCGCCGGCTAGGAGAGCGGTTGCTGCCGCGAAATGGAACCAATTGCAGGCGCAAGTTGTGAGGCAGCGATTCTGGGTCCTATGGCTAACAGTCCGCTATTTCACGGGTTCTGTTAATTAGGTCACAGATTCAGACCCGTATTTGCCGCAGGATGCTGCGGGGCATCACGAAGAAAAGATGACGCAAGTATCTGCCGTTTCACCTATACGATAGATTACTTCGGATGACTGGAAATGCACGCAGATAAGCCTATTTCGACTTTGGGATGCTTCAAAAACTACTTCGGCTACTCTGTGACGGCACCGCTCGGCGTGGGCTCATATGGCCAAGTGACGCGAAATCACACAAGCAATAGATGGTTTCGCTAACGACTTGGTAATGCTAAGCAAGCTTAGTCGGTCGATACTTACATAAATATTAACCCTTTTTACGGTGCCTGGTTGAACTACGCTGGCAAATTTGACGCCGCGCTCTCTATGGACGGTCAGGGTTCCCGCTCGCCCGCTGACCTCCATATCGATTCGTTTACCGGCACGCCGTTCATCGCCAAGGCGCATGGTCACGTGCCCGACGGCGCGGTGGTTGTTCCCGATGCCAATCTGATCTTCAGCGGCGAGTTCAAGCGCGCCGGCCTCGATCTCGTGCTGTCCCATGACGGGCACGAGTTCGTCGTTCACGATTATTTCAGGGGCGACAAGCGCGCGGCGGTCGCCTCGCCCGACGGCGCCCATCTCACCGGCGACGTCGTCAACGCGCTCACGGGCCATGTGCAATATGCGCAGGCCGCGTCGGGCGTCGCCGCGGCCCAGGTCATCGGCCACGTCACCAAGCTGTCCGGCAGCGCGACCGCGATCCGCAACGGCGTCTCGGTCATCCTCAACAACGGCGACAACGTCGAGAAGGGCGACGTGGTCTCGACCGGCGCCGATTCGACGATCGGCATCACCTTCATCGACGGCACCGTGTTCGGCCTGTCCTCGAATGCGCGGATGGTGCTGAACGAGATGGTCTACGACCCCAACGGGTCGAGCAACTCCTCGCTGCTCAGCCTCGTCGCCGGCACCATCACCTTCGTCGCCGGCGAGACCGCTAAGCACGGCGACATGAAGATCGACACGCCGGTCGCCACCATGGGCATCCGCGGCACGGCGGTTCTGACCCAGATCAACTTCGTCGTTCCCGCCGGCGGCGGCGATCCGCAGCCGCAGGCGAGCTTCCAGGTGCTGGTCGAGCCGAACGGCACAACGGGTTCCTACATCCTGTTCGACAAGGTCACGCTGCTGCCGATCGCGACGGTCAACCAGGCCGGCCAGATGATCCAGATCAGCGGCGGCAACGTCTCGATCACCAACGGGCTGCTGTCGCCGGACGTGCAGAAGCTGATCACGGACGTGTTCACGCTGAAGTTCACCGACAACAACACCAACACCAAGCTCACCACGAATTTCACCGACACGATCACGCAGACCAGCGACGGTATCCTGATCAAGACGCCATCAGGCGCCACCGCGATCCTGACCTTCACGAATCTCAATCCGCTGCCCTCGACGGGGCCGGGCAACTCACCGGTGACCAGCACCCGCATTCCTGGCCCGCCGGATGCGCGCAGCCTCGATGCCAACGGCAATGTGAAGACGGCATTCACGCTGACCGAGCACGCGAACGCGACCGGCGGCCGCGCGGACGGGACCGGCGACGCCGTGGGTTCCGACACGATCTCAGGCCGGATCACCTTCGTCGACCAAAATCTCGGCGACCAGCCGACGGTGTCGATCAGCCTCGGCGATGCGCCGAACTACGTCTACAAGAACGCCGGCCAGCAGGACGTCACCGGTACGCTCTCCGCGCTCCAGAAGCAGGACATCGCGGCGACGCAGGTCGCTATCCAGGTCGTCCCCGACGCGGCCAACAACAACAACGGCTCGGCGGTCTGGACCTACACGATCCCCGACCACGTCTTCGATTTCCTCGCGGCCGGCGAAACGCTGACGCTGACCTACATGGTCCGCGTCAACAACAATTTCGCCGTCAATCCTGAATCCATCCTCATCCCGATCACCATCACCATCGCCGGCACCAACGACAAGCCGGTGATCACAACCAGCGTTCCGACCATCACCTTCGAGGGCGGCACCAGCGTGCCGGGCGGTCCGCTCGCCAGCGACGTTCCGACCTCGGGCACGCTGAGCTTCGACGATGTCGACCTCACCGACACGCACACCGTGTCGGTGAAGCTCACTAGCGCGACCCTGCCCGACGGCACTGTGCCGCCGGGCCCGCTCGCGGCGTTTGCGAAGGCGATGTCGGTCTCGATCGCGTCGGGCGCCGACAGCACCGGCGACGGTACCGGCACCATCAACTGGTCGCTGGCCGATCTGCCGGTCTACCTCGCCGACTTCATCCCGAAGGGCGAGGTGCTGACGCTGGTCTACACCGTGACGCTCACGGATTCGCAGGGCGCGACCTCGCAGCAGACCATCACCGTCACCATCACGGGCACCGACGCGCCCGCAGTGGTGTGGATCGCGACCGACAAGGCGGGCGCTCCCTCGGGCGGGTTCTGGAAGGACGCAGCCAACTGGGAAACCGGCACGGTTCCGACCATCAATGACGACGTCATCGTCATCACCGACCAGTTGCACGGCCTGACGCCGTCCTATCCGGTGACGATCGACACGGCCGCCTTCGCCAAGTCGATCACGATGAACGACTTTGGCGGCCCGCCGCCGAAGCTGATCAACCAGAGCTCGCTGACGATCGCAGGCGCGCTCAACATGAGCGCCGACTCGATCCTCACCAACGCCGCGACCGGCACGATGTCGGTCGGCGGCAAGGCCGAGATCCTCGACACCAGCGTGCTCACCAATGCCGGCCATCTGACGCTCGCGGGCGGCGGCGATTTCGCTGCCGGTGCCACGATCACCAATTCCGGCACGATCGAGCTGTCCGGCGGCACGCTGAAGACATTGGCTGCGATCCACAATGCGGGCGGCACGCTGAAGGCCGATGGCGGCACGACGCTGGTCGTCGACGGCACGACCGTCGATGGCGGCACCGTCGCCATTCTCGGCACGCTGGAGCTCGACGGCACCAGCCTGATCGAGGACGGCACGCTGAACAATTCCGGCAACGTCAACGTCAAGGGCACGGCTGAGTTCGCCCACGAGACGGTCTCGAACACCGCCACCGGCACGATCAAGGTGCTGGCGAATGGCTGGTTGACCATCGACCAGGGCACCAGCGTCACCAACACCGGCCATGTCACGGTCGATGCGAACGGCAAGCTGACGATCAGCGGCGCGAGCATCAATGGCGGCACGGTCACGATCGCGGGCACGCTGGAATCAACCGGCACGAGCACCATCGACAATGCCGACATCACCAATACGGGTACGATCACTGTCACCAGTGGCACGCTGACGATCGATCCCGCCACGATCCACCTCATCACCAATCACGGTCTCGTTCAGGCGAACGGCGGTGTGCTCGATATCTCCGGCGAAGATATCTCCAACACCGCGTCTCTCGCGGCGATTAACTATGGCGCGCTGAAGCTGACAAATCTCACTGTCAGCAACAGCAGCACCGGAACGATCACCGTCGACAACCTCTCGAAGCTCTATCTCACCGACGTCTCGATCAATGGCGGCAGCCTCGGCAATGCCGGCAATCTCTACGGCGTCTCCGGTTCCAGCACGATCTCGGCCGCCGTCGACAACACCGGCAACATCGAGGTGCAGGCCGGCACGCTCTACCTGTCCGGCGGTCTCAGCGGCGTCGGCGAGGTGATCATCGACGACGGCGCGACGCTGGAGCTCGCGGGGGCGACCGCGCAGACCATCACCTTCGCCGGCGGCACCGGCACGCTCCAGCTCGACAAGGTCGCGGGCCAGAGCTTTACCGGCACCATCACGGGCCAGTCGTCGACGGGCGGCACCTTCACCATCACCGGCACGGCCGACATCACGACATCGAGCGGCAATGCGCTCGCCTTCGCGGCGTCGGGCGGCGCGCTGGCCAACCCCGCCGACATCGTCCTCACGCCCACGGGAACGCTGACCGGCGCCGCCGGTGGCGTGGTCGTGACGCAGAACGGCACCGGTGCCATCTCGCTGACCGCGGCCGGGGACATCAAGGGCCTCGCCGGCAACGGCATCACGCTGCGCGACAGCGCCACCGGCGTCGGCGACATCACCATCGACAACGTCTCCGGCAAGGCGACCGGCACCGGCGCGAATTCGGTCGGCGTTCTCGTCGAGAATTTGAACAGCGCCAATGGCGGCGACATCTCGATCACCCAGCTCGGTGGCGCCGCAGGCGGCGCCTACGGCATCGACGCGGTCACGCAGGGTGGCGGCGACATCACCATCGACGCCGGCGGCGCGATCACGGGCAGCTCGATCTACGGCATCCGGTCGCGCAGCTACGGCAGCGGCAGCCAGACCGTGACGACCGAGGCCGGCAGCGTCATTACATCGGGCAGCTCCGGCATCGTCGTGGTCAATCGCGCGGTCTCGCTCGACGGGTCTGACGACAGCGCGATCACCGTCAACGCCTACGGCACGATCAACTCCGGCAGCAGTCCGAATCTCGCCGGCAATTCGCCCGGTGGCATCGAGGTCGGCTACACCGGCGCCACGAGCGGCACCAACGACAACACCGACGTCAACGGCACGGTCGTCGTCAACAACCACGCCAACATCACCGCCGCGGCCGGTTACGGCATCAACGCCTACAATTACGGCAATGGCGACGTCACGGTGAACAGCTTCGCCGGCACCACGATCTCCGTCGCCGGCACCCAGAGCATCGGCATCAATGCCGCGGCCTTGAGCGGCGGCGCCGGCGACGTGACGGTCACCCTCGGCGAGAACGTCACGATCTCGGGCGCGACGAGCTACGGCATCAGGGCCTTCAGCGTCGACCAGGGCGACATCAGCGTCACCCTGGCGAAGGGTGACAGCATCACGTCAGGCAGCTCCGGCATCGTCGCCGTCAACTATGCGACCGCGATCGCGGGTGGCTTGGACAGCACGATCTCCGTCGAGGCGCATGGCACCATTCATTCCGGCGCGACGCTGAATACCGACGGTACCACCCCGGGCGGCATCATCGCCGGCTACAAGCCTGGCGGGACCGGCTCCTTCTCGAATTTGGTCAACGGCGACGTCACCGTCGACAGCGATGCGAAGATCACTGCAGATGCTGGCTACGGCATCGAGGCGTTCACCTGGGGCGTCGGCGACATCACGGTCACGACCGGCCAGAATTCGGAGATCACCGCCGCAGGTACGGCGATCGGCGCGTTCGATCACGGCGGCGGCGACGTCAGCGTCACCAATGACGGCTCCGCCACGGGCGCGGTCGGACTTGCCGCGATCGCCAACGGCGCGGGCGACGTCACCATCGTCAATCACGGCGACATCACCAGCACCAGCCTCGCCGGCATCAGCGTCACGCAGAACGAAACTGGTGCGACCGGCTCCACCCACATCACCAATTCCGGCTCGATCGTGGCCCCGACCGGCCATGCGGCGATCTTGATCCAGGAAAATACCACGGGCTCGGCGACGATCGACAATTCCGGCACGATCGGAGCCGCCGTCGCCTCGACCGTGACCTCGACGACCTATGCGATCGTCGAGACCGGCGGCGCCATCACGATCAACAACTCCCACGAGATCAACGGCAACATCTCGGTCGCGCATGCGACCTTCAACAACGAGGCGGCTGGCACCTGGACCGTGTCCGGCACCAGCGTGTTCGGCAATCTGTCCTCGATCGTCAACGACGGCGTCATCGATCTGCTCAACGGCGCCTCGATTTCCGGGACCGGCCTGAACATCACCAACGCCCATGAGATCGACAGCTGGGGCACCGCATCGATCTCGGGCACCATCGCCAATACCGGCATCATCGAGGTTCATGATGGCGTCCTGACCCTGTTCGGCTCGCTGTCCGGCACGGGCTCGGTCACCGTCGACGCCGGCGCGCTACTGAAGCTGGATGGCACGGTCTCGCAGACGATCACGCTCGCCGGCGACGGCGCCGAGCTTCAGATCGACACGGCGAGCTTCGGCGGATCGATCTCGGAACTGTCCGCGACCGACACGATCGACCTGTCGACGATCAAGTACGGGCTCGGCACCAGCGCGGTCTACGTCGCCAATGCCGATCCTTCGACCGGCGGCGTGCTGACCGTCACCGACGCGGACGGCAAGAGCATCAGCCTGAACCTGACCGGCGCCGACTACAGCCACGCGCACTTCGCCGGCAGCGATGACGGCACCGGCCACACGCTGATCACGATCCATGCGGACGACGATGCGCCGGCGCTCGACACGGCCACGGCGACGCTGAGCGCGGATTTCTCCGAGCGCGAGAGCACGACCGGCGACCCCACGCCCGACCCGGCGCCGGCCGCGACCGGTTCGATCCACTTCACCGACATCGACCTGACCGACCGGCCGACGGCGAGCGTCACCGAGCAGACCGTGACCCTGCTCGCCGCGGATGGCATCACCGATCTCACCGCCTCGCTCACGGCCGACGAGATCGCCGCGCTGAAGAGCGCGCTGAGCTACCAGCAGACCAGCAAGAACAACGGCACCGTCACCTGGAACTATTCGATCGCCGACAACAAGCTCGATTTCCTCGGGCCGGACCAGAAGGTCAAGGTCGTCTCCACCATTACGCTGGATGACGGAGCCAGCCAGAAGGTTGCGGCCGACGTCACCGTCACGATCACCGGCGAGAACGACGCGCCAACAGTCGCAGCGGTGACCACGGGCCCGCTCGTGGATACCGCCACGACCGACAGCTTCTCGGACATCACGGGGACGCTGGTCGGGACCGATGCCGATCATGGCGAGACGGCCGGGCTGACCTATGCCGTGCTGGATGCGACCAGCCACGCCGTGACGACGCTCGCAGGTCATTATGGCTCGCTGACGGTCAACGCCGACGGCTGCTACACCTACGTTCCCGATGCAGCGGCGATCAATGCGCTGTCGGAAGGCAACTATACCGATACTTTCACCGTCCAGACCAAGGACGCGCATGGCGCCACCGGCACGGCCTCGTTCACGGTGAACGTGACCGGCGCCAACGATGCGCCGGTGATCACGGTCGAGAGCGGTGACAGCGCCAGCGCGACCACGGACGAGACCAATGCGGGCCTCGACCTTCACCGCACGCTGACCCTGTCCGATGTCGACACGGCCGATCACGTGGCGGTCTCCGCCACCGGCGTCGGCATCTATCTCGACGGCCATCTGCAGGCGGACGGGTTCGAGGGATTGTCGGCCTCGGATCTGATCAGCTATCTCGTCTTGCCATCCGGCGACATCCTGAACGGCACCGCCACGCACGCCCAGTTCACCTGGGAATTCAACTCGGGCAGCCAGGCCTTCGATTTCCTCACCGCCGGCCAGACGCTGTCGCTGCAATACACCATCGTGCCCAATGATGGTCACACGACCGGCGCAAGCCAGACCATCACCATCAACATCGCCGGCAGCAATGATGCGCCGACGCTGGACGACGCCACGCTGGCGTCCGTCGCCGGCAACGACAGCGATCCGAGCGGATGCACCATCAGCGATCTGTTCGCGAGCAAGTTCGGTGACGCCGATACCGGCGCGAGCTTCAAGGCCATCGCGGTGAGCGCCGACGGCGCCTCCTCGGGTGAGGGCGTCTGGCAGTACGAGATTGCTGGCACCGACCACTGGGTCGATATTTCCGGCGTCAGCGACACCAGCGCGCTGGTGCTGAGCACCGACACGCTGATCCGCTTCGTGCCGGCGGAAGGTTTCAGCGGCACGCCGGGCGCTCTCGGCGTCCATGCCCTCGACGACACCTATACCGGCGCGATCACGACCGGCTGCGCGACGGAGACGATCGACCTCACCGCCACAGGCACCGGCGGCACCACGCCGGTCTCGGACGGGCTGACCAGCATCGGCACCAGCGTGACGGCGCCGGTCGGCAGCGGCCCGGTCATCAACACCGAGAACTTCCACGTCGAGCATGTCCGCGAGAACAACAGCGACATCATCACCGATCTCGTGGTCACCGACACCGATGCCGGCGCCGCGACCCACGACTTCACCGTCACCGTCTCGACCGCGCATCCCGGTCTCAGCAGCGTCGATTTCTATCCGGCGTCCGGCTCGCTCGACGACATCAACCTGGGCTTCGAGACCGGCCCGACCTACAATCCGACCGGGGGCACCACCGATCCGGAAGCCTCAGCGCCGGACACGGACCAGATCAGGGTGACGGTGACGGACAAGACCACCGGTCTGTCGGACACCGTCAATTTCATCTTCAACGAGGCCGGCAACACCAGCCAGGGCATCACCTTGCAAGGCACCGACGGCAAGGACGTGATCTTCGCGACCGATACCAACGATACGCTGACCGGCGGCGGCGCCAAGGACCAGTTCGTGTTCGCGCCGGGGCTCCTGTACGACGACAACGGGCAGCCGGTCACCGAGTTCACGCACACCATCACCGATTTCACGGAAGGCCTCGACAAGATCGACCTGCGGCAGTTCTCGGGCGTCAGCTCCATCGGCAATCTCACCATTGCCCAGCAGGACGGCACCAGCGATACGTTGGTCACTTGGCATCAGCAGGTCATGCAGCCTGAGGGCGCGCCGGTGACGGAGACTGAGACGCTGCTGCTCAAGAACGTGATCGCCGCAAACCTCAAGGCCAGCGATTTCATCTTCCACATCACCTGATGCGCGCCGGGGCCGGCGTGCGGCTGGCCTGCCCGCGACGAACACGCAGCTCGCCCCCCGGCAAAAAAATCCACGATCCTTCCCATTCGGGGAATAGCCAATCGCGCGCCGGCGCGCCATGATCGGCCAGTACGGCAGGAAGTCCGACTGAATGAAGCGTCTCAAGATCCTGCGGCGGTGGTTTGCACGCAAGCTCGGCCTTGCGCGGGTGATGTGCCTCGTGCTGCTGGCCGTGTTTGCGGGACTGCGCTTGTGGGATCCGCCGCCGGTCCAGGAATTGCGGCTGCGCACCTTCGATATGTTCCAGCTGCTCGATCCGCGCCACAAGGCGGCGCGTCCGGTCGTCATCGTCGACATCGACGACAAGAGCCTCGCCAGGCTCGGACAGTGGCCGTGGCCGCGGACGCGGATCGCGGACATGATCCAGAGCCTCACCAGCAACGGGGCGGTCGCAATCGGCTTCGACGTGGTGTTCTCCGAAGCCGACCGGCTCAATCCGGATCTGGTCGCGAGCCAGATGCGCTATCTCGACGACGCCACCCGAGCCAGGCTGCGCGAGCTGCCGAGCAACGACCAGATCCTCTCGGAGGCGATCAAGCGCTCGCGCGTGGTGCTGGGCGAAACGGGGCAGTCGGCGATCACGTCGGAGATCGACAAGGCGCTTCCCTTCACCGGCGTGGCAACGGTCGGTGAAGCGGGGGCCGAGCGCTTCCTGTTCGAATTCCCGGGCCTCTTGCGCAACGTGCCCGTGATCGAGAAGGTCGCCGCCGGCCGCGGCCTGTTCACCATCCGCACCGAGCGCGACGGCCTGATCCGGCGTGTGCCGATGATCATGCGTGCCCAGGGCAACATCATGCCCTCGCTCAGCCTCGAAATCCTGCGGGTCGTCACGGGAACGCCGACGCTGCTGGTGCGGACCGACAAGACCGGCATCCGCGCCGTCCGCCTCAAGGGTGTCGAGATCCCGACCGACGAGAACGGCCAGCTCTGGGTGCACTATGCCCGCCACGATCCCTCGATCTACGTCTCGGCGGCCGACGTCCTCGACAACACGGTATCGCCGAGCAGGATCACCGGCAAGCTGGTGCTGGTCGGCACCTCCGCGGTCGGCCTGAACGACATCAAGACCACGCCGGTGTCGCGGGCCATGCCGGGTGTCGAGATACACGCCCAGGTGCTCGAAAGCGTACTGACCGGCGCTGCGATCTCCCGCCCGAACTACGCGCTCGGCGTCGAATTGCTCGTCGCGATGATCATAGGCTTGCTCGTCATCATCTTCACGCCGAATCTCGGACCGGTGCGCCTCGTGCTTGCCGGCGCGATGTTCGCCGCGATCCTGGTCGGCACGTCCTGGTTCTTCTACGCGAAGTACCGCTACCTCATCGACTTCACCTATCCGCTGCTCTCGACGACCGCGATCTACATCACGTTCATCTTCTCCAGCTTCGTGCGCGAGCAGCGCCAGCGCGTGCAGATCCGCGGGCAATTCGCTCAGTACATGTCGCCCGTGCTGGTCGAGCAGCTCGCGCAGTCGCCGGAGAAGCTGAAGCTCGGCGGCGAGGAGCGCGAGATGACGATCATGTTCTCCGACGTGCGCGGCTTCACCTCGATCTCGGAGAGCTACAAGCACGATCCGCAGGGCCTGACGGCGCTGATGAACCGCTTCCTGACGCCGCTGACCAACGTGATCATTGAGCAGAAGGGCTATATCGACAAATACATGGGCGACGCCATCATGGCGTTCTGGAATGCGCCGCTCGATGATCCCCAGCACGAGATCAATGCCTGCGAGGCTGCGATCCAGATGCTCGAGAAGATCGACGTGGTCAACAAGGAGCGCGAGGAAGAAGCGGCCGACGGCGGCCACGTCTACATCCCGCTCAATGTCGGCATCGGCCTCAACACCGGCATCGGCGTTGTCGGCAACATGGGATCGGACCGCAAGTTCAACTATTCGGTGCTGGGCGACAGCGTGAACCTGGCCTCGCGGCTGGAAGGCCAGTCCAAGGAATACGGTTTTCCGATCATCGTGGGATCCCGAACCGCGCTCGCCGCCAAGGACAAGTTCGCGATCCTCGAGCTCGATTTCATCATGGTCAAGGGCAAGACCGAGCCGGAGGTGATCTACGCCATCGCCGGCCGCGAGGACGTGATGCATTCGGCTGCCTTCCAGCGCCTGCGCAACATCACCATCGAGATGCTCGGCTGCTACCGCAGCCGGAACTGGCAGGGTGCGCTGGACGCGATTGCGCGCGGCCGCAAGAGCGAGGACGCCGACACGCTGGAGAAGCTGTTCAAGCTCTACGAGGCGCGCGTCAAGGATTTCCAGGTCAATCCGCCGGCGGAAGGCTGGACCGGGGCGTATGCGCTGCTGACGAAGTAGGGCGGGTGTCGGCGCCGCTGGCACCACACCACAAGTGTCGTCCTTGCGAACGCAGGGACCCATAACCACAGGGAGTAGTTGTGGCGCGAGCTGGTAACTCAGAGTCCTCGCCAAACCACTCCCTGTGGTTGTGGGTCCCGGGTCTGCGCTTACGCTTGCCCGGGACGACAGCGGTGTTTGGCGCGGCAGTTTGGCTCGAGCACTTGCGGCGCCCACGGCTCCCGTAGGGTGGGCAAAGGCGCAACGCGCCGTGCCCACGTCTTTCTCACCGCATCATTGGTGGGCACGCTTGCGCTTTGCCGACCCTACGACACCGGTGTCCCCCGCTTCACTCCGTCCCGATCGTCGTCAGATCCTGAAACCAGTGCTGCGCTTGCACGAACTGCTTGATCTTCGGCGACAGCGCGTGCGGGTTGGTGTCGTGGACGACCCAGACCAGCACGGCATCGTCCACGATCAGGGCATGCGCCTGCGCGATCAAATCGTCCTGCTTGGCGGTGTCGAAGGTCTGCTTGGCCTCGTTGATCAAGGCGTCGACCTTCGGGTTCTTGTAGCCGCCCCAGTTGACGCCGACAGGCGCGATCTGGTCGGAGGCGAAGAAGCGGACGATGGCGTAGAGCGGGTCCGAGGTGACATAGGCGATGTTGTTGGCGGTGATGCCGGCGTTCATCTCGTCCGCCGCGCCCTTGCGCCAGTGCGTATATAATGTCTCGAGCTCGACCACCTTGAAGTCGATGTCGATGCCGATCTCCTTGAAGCTCTGCTGCAGGAATTCGTTCATCGGCAGCGACAGCATCTGGCCGGTGCCGCCCTGCGCGATGATGAAGGTGGTCTTCAGCGGCTTTGCTTTTGAATAGCCGGCTTCCTCCACCAGCTTCTTTGCGGCAGCGAGATCATATTTCAGCTCGAAGGTCGGCTTGCCGAACCACGGGCTCGACGGATCGACCTGGCCCTTGGCGGGCTTTGCGAGGCCATTCATCAGGCCGACGACTTCGTCGCGGTTGATCGCAAGGTTGAGCGCCTTGCGCAGGCGGATGTCGGTCCAGGGCGAGCCCGGCAGCACGCTGAGATGATAATTCCAGACATGCGGCGTGACGTTGTCGACGATCTTCATGCCGGCAGCTTTCAGCTGCGGCACGGCATCCGGCGCCGGCGTCTCGATCAGATCGACCTGGCCGGCAAGCAGGGCATTGGTGCGCGTCAGCGCTTCCGGCATCGGCACCAGCACGATCTTGTCGGCCTTCGGAATGCGCTTCTTGTTCCAGTAATCGGGGTTCTTGGTGAGCTCGGCGAGCTCGCGCGGCACCAGTTTCGTCAATTTGAAGGGGCCGGTGCCGGAAGGCTGGCTCGCGAACTTGTCCCAGTCCTTGCCGAGCTTTTCATACTGCGCCGGGCTCGACACCAGGAACCAGAGCATCTGATAGGGAAAGAAGGAATCGACCGTCTTGGTCGTGATCTCCACCGTGAAATCGTCGATCTTGGCGTAGCTGGCGACCGAGGGGAGGCGGGTTTTCACCTGCGCGCTCTGCCGCTTGTCGAATTGCGGCGCCTTGTCGTTGAGCACCTTGTCCAGATTCCAGATCACCGCGTCGGCATTGAAGTCGCTGCCGTCGTGAAACTTCACGCCCTTGCGCAAGCTGAAGCGCCACTTCGTCTTGTCGGCATCGTCCACCTTCCACTCGGTGGCGAGGCCCGGCACCAGCTTGCCCGGCCTGTCGGCGACGTCCATCTCCCACGCCACCAGCGGATCGTAGATCGTATAGGCCGTGAACTGATAGGCGCCGGCGCCGCGATCGGGCTGGCCGGTCGTCAGCGGAATATCCGCCATCGAGATACCGTAGCGCACCACGGTCTCGGCGCGCACCGGGATTGCGGATAACGCCAGCGCAAGCATGGCGAGACAGGTCGATAGACGAATACGCATGGCCCAAAACTCCCAGGAGATTCCGGGGCCAAACTTGCAATCTTGATGCCAGAATAGGCAGCTGGGCTGCTTTGTCTTCAATCGATCACAAGGACTTGTCGTCGCAGGGGCAATTTGCAGAATAAGTTTCTCCTTGGCATAGCCATTGCATACGATTGCATCAAAATTAATCATCGAAAGCCGAAGAAGGATCGAGGCGATGCTTATCAAGAACAACAAGACACGGGCGGCGCTGATCGCGCTCTTGGCGCTTGGCAGCGCGGCCGCATGGCCGCGCGTGGCGGCAGCGGAAACTGTGCTGCGCATCGGCATGACGGCTGCCGATATTCCGCGCACGCTGGGTCAGCCCGACCAGGGTTTTGAAGGCAACCGCTTCACCGGCCTCACCATGTACGACGCGCTGACCGGCTGGGACCTGTCCTCCGCCGACAAGCCGAGCACGGTGATCCCCGGCCTTGCCACCGAGTGGAAGGTCGACGATGCCGACAAGACCAAATGGGTCTTCAAGCTGCGTCCCGGCGTCACCTTCCATGATGGCACGCCGTTCAATGCCGATGCGGTGGTGTGGAACGTCGAGAAGGTGCTGAAGCAGGATGCGCCGCAATTCGACGCCAGCCAGGTCGGCGTCACCGCCTCGCGCATGCCGACGCTGGCCTCGGCGAAGAAGATCGACGACATGACCGTCGAGCTCACCACCAAGGAGCCCGACAGCTTCCTGCCGATCAACCTCACCAATCTCTTCATGGCGAGCCCGGCGAAGTGGCAGCATTTCTATGACAAGGCCGAAGGCGCAGACGCCAAGGCCAAATCGCAGGCCGCCTGGACCGCCTTCGCCAAGGACGCCGCAGGCACCGGCCCGTGGAAGATGGCGAGCTTCACCCCGCGCGAACGGCTCGAGCTGGTGAAGAACGCGAATTATTGGGACAAGGCCCGCGTCCCCAAGGTCGACAAGATGGTGCTCTTGCCGATGCCTGAAGCGAACGCGCGCACCGCGGCGCTGCTGTCCGGACAGGTCGATTGGGTCGAGGCGCCGGCGCCGGATGCGTTGCCTGAGCTCAAACAGCGCGGCTTCAAGCTCTACGCCAACGAGCAGCCGCATGTCTGGCCCTGGCAGTTCTCGCGCATCGAGGGCTCGCCCTGGAACGACATCCGCGTGCGCAAGGCCGCCAATCTCTGCGTCGACCGCGAAGGTCTCAAGGACGGCCTGCTCGCCGGCCTGATGGTGCCGGCCACCGGCACCTTCGAGCCCGGCCATCCCTGGCGGGGAAAACCGACCTTCGAGATCAAGTACGACAAGGCGGCTGCGCAAAAGCTGATGCAGGAGGCCGGCTTCGGCCCCAGCAAGAAGCTGACGGTGAAGATCCAGACCTCGGCATCAGGCTCGGGCCAGATGCAGCCGCTGCCGATGAACGAATATCTCCAGCAGGCGCTGGCCGAATGCTATTTTGACGTGAAGCTGGACGTCATCGAGTGGAACACGCTGTTCACCAACTGGCGCCGCGGTGCCAAGGATCCCAGCGCCAACGGCTCGAACGCGACCAACGTCACCTATGCGGCGATGGATCCGTTCTTCGCGCTTGTCCGCTTCCTGCAATCGGGCATGGCGCCGCCGGTCTCGAACAATTGGGGCTTCATCAACGAGCCCAAGTTCGACGAGCTGGTGAAGAAGGCCCGCCAGACCTTCGATCCCGCCGCGCGCGATGCCGCGCTCGCCGAGCTGCACGCGGCCTCCGTCGACGATGCCGCCTTCCTCTACGTCGCCCACGACGTCGGCCCGCGCGCGATGAGCCCGAAAGTGACCGGCGTCGTGCAGCCGAAGAGCTGGTTCATCGACTTCTCGCTGGTGTCGATGAAGTAGTGAGGTGCTAGCAACGTATTCGGTGCACCCTCTCCCCTTGCGGGAGAGGGTGGCTTCGCTTTAGCGAAGCCGGGTGAGGGGTCTCTCTCCGCGGATGCGGACCTCTCCATCGATGCAATAATCTCCGCGGACAGAACCCCTCATCCGGCGCTTGCGCGCCACCTTCTCCCGCAAGGGGAGAAGGAAGAAAGAACCAAACGTGCTCGCCTATACCGCCAGACGCATCGTCTATGTCATTCCGATCGTCATCAGCGTTGCGCTGGTGTGCTTTCTGCTCGTGCACATCACCCCGGGCGATCCGCTCGTCGCGGTGCTCCCTGCGGACGCCTCGCAGGAGCTCGCGGCGCAGCTCCGCGCCGCCTATGGCTTCGACCGGCCGCTGCCGGTGCAGTTCGGCCTGTGGTTGATGCGCGCCCTTCACGGCGATCTCGGCAATTCCATCGCCACCGGCCGTCCCGTGCTCGCCGAGGTCATGCGCGCGGTCGGCAACACCGTGACGCTGGCGATTGCCGCCGCCATCATCGGCTTCACCATGGGCATCCTGCTCGGCCTGATCGCCGGCTATTTCCGCGAGACCTGGATCGACAAGGTTGCCACCTCCTTTGCCATCGCCGGCGTCTCGGTGCCGCATTACTGGCTCGGCATGCTGCTCGTCATCATCTTCTCGGTGCAGCTCAACTGGCTGCCCGCGGTCGGCGCCGGACCCAACGGCTCCAACTCCTGGGCCTGGGACTGGGCGCATCTGCAATATCTCGTGCTCCCGGCGATCACGACCTCGGTGATCCCGATGGGCATCGTCACCCGCACCGTGCGTGCGCTCACAGGTGACATCCTTTCGCAGGATTTCGTCGAGGCGCTTCGCGCCAAAGGCCTGCATGAGCGCGGCGTGTTCCGCCACGTCATCAAGAACGCCGCGCCCACCGCGCTCGCGGTGATGGGGCTTCAGCTCGGTTACATGCTCGGCGGCTCGATCCTGATCGAGACCGTATTCTCCTGGCCGGGCTCGGGCTTCCTGCTCAACTCCGCGATCTTCCAGCGCGACCTGCCGTTGCTCCAGGGCACGATCCTGATCCTGGCGCTGTTCTTCGTCGTCCTCAATCTCCTGGTCGACATCGCGCAAGCCGCGATCGACCCGCGCATCAAGCGGGGCTAGCGAGATGAGCGAGGTTCCGTTGTCCGCCACCGCCGATGCCGCGCTGCAGGCCGCGCCCGCGACCAAGGCGCGCGGTTATTGGGCGACCGTCGGCCGCCGCATCATGCGCGACAAGGTCAGCATGGCCTGCGCGCTGGTGCTGCTGCTGATCTTCCTCTCCGCGATTCTCGCGCCATGGCTCGGCCTCGAAGACCCCTACAAGGGCTCGATGATCCGCCGCCTCCGCCACATCGGCACCGTTGGCTATCCGCTCGGCACCGACGAGCTCGGACGCGACATGCTGGCGCGGCTGATCTATGGCGGGCGGCTGTCGCTGGTGATCGGCATCCTGCCGGTGATCCTCGCGTTCTGCTTCGGCACCTCGCTCGGCATCATTGCCGGCTATGTCGGCGGCAAGCTCAACACCGCGATCATGCGCACGGTCGACGTGTTCTACGCTTTCCCCTCGGTGCTGCTGGCCATCGCGATCTCCGGCGCGCTGGGCGCCGGCATCCTCAACTCCATCGTCGCGCTCACCATCGTGTTCGTGCCGCAGATCACCCGCGTCGCCGAAAGCGTCACGACAGGCGTGCGCAACATGGATTTCGTCGAGGCCGCACGCGCCTCCGGCGCCGGCGCCTTCACCATCATGCGCGTGCACATCCTCGGCAACGTGCTCGGCGCGATCTTCGTCTATGCGACCAGTCTCATCTCTGTTTCGATGATCCTAGCGGCCGGTCTCTCCTTCCTCGGCCTCGGCACCAAGCCGCCGGAGCCGGAATGGGGCCTGATGCTGAACACGCTGCGCACCGCGATCTACGTCAACCCGTGGGTTGCGGCATTGCCGGGCGCGATGATCTTCGCGGTCTCGATCTGCTTCAACCTGCTCTCGGACGGCCTGCGCAGCGCCATGGACATCAGGAACTAGCCATGAGCGAGAGCAACACATCCGTCGAAATGCTCGAGCCGGTCGAAGACCGTGGCGGCGTCGCGCAGCCGCTGCTTCAGGTCAACGGCCTGACCAAGCATTTCCCCGTGCGCGGCGGGCTGTTTGCAGCAAAGCGCACCGTGCGCGCCGTCGACAACGTCTCGTTCGCCGTCGCCAAGGGCGAGACCGTCGGCATCGTCGGCGAGTCCGGTTGCGGCAAGTCAACCACCGCGCGGCTGTTGATGCATCTGATGCCGCGCGATACCGGCGACATCATCTATGACGGCATGACCGTCGGCCAATCGCTGAGCCTGCGCGAACTGCGCCGCGGTATGCAGATGGTGTTCCAGGATTCCTATGCCTCGCTCAATCCGCGTCTCACCATCGAGGAATCCATCGCGTTCGGCCCCAAGGTGCACGGCATGGCCGACGGCGCGGCGCGAACCCTGGCGCGCGAGCTGCTTGGCAAGGTCGGCTTGCGCCCCGAAAACTTCGCCAACCGCTATCCCCACGAGATCTCGGGCGGCCAGCGCCAGCGGGTCAACATCGCCCGTGCGCTGGCGCTGTCGCCGCGGCTGGTGATCCTGGATGAGGCCGTCTCCGCTCTCGACAAGTCCGTCGAGGCGCAGGTGCTCAATCTGCTCGCCGATCTCAAGCGCGAGTTCGGCCTGACCTATCTCTTCATCAGCCACGACCTCAACGTCGTCCGCTACATCTCCGACCGCGTGCTGGTGATGTATCTCGGCGAGGTCGTCGAGCTCGGCCCGGTCGATCAGGTCTGGGATAGTCCCGCGCATCCCTACACGCGCGCGCTGCTTGCCGCGATGCCCTCTTCAGACCCGGACCGTCGCACCGAAAAGCCACCGATCACGGGCGATCCGCCCAATCCGATCGATCCGCCTTCGGGCTGCCGCTTTCACACCCGTTGTCCGTTTGCGGAGCCGCTCTGCGCAAATGCGACACCAAAGCTCACCGCGCTGGATAGAATGGGCCACGAGGCCGCGTGCTACATGGCGATACCGGGTTCAGGCCATAGCCGCGCGCCCGCAGAGGAAACAGCATGACAAGACCGACACCGAAAGAGATCAAGCCGATCGCGCAGATTGCGGGCATCCCCGTAGATGACGAGATCGCAACGCGGATCTCCAATTCCATCGGGCCTGCCTTCGAGGGCTTTGAGACCATCGCCGGCACGTTGCCGTTCGACCTCGAGCCCGCGCTCTATCCGATCGCGCAGACGCAGAAGGTGTCGAAATGAGCACCGAGCCTGCCTTGATGACGCTCACCGAGGTCGCGCGAGCGATCGCGATGAAGCAGGTGTCCTCGCATGAGGTGACGCGCGCGCTGTTGCATCGCATCGCGCAGTGGCAGCCGCATCTCAACGCCTTCATGTCGGTTGAAGCGGAATCCGCATTGAAGGCGGCCGAGGCCGCCGACGCAGAGCTTGCCAAGGGCAATGTCCGCGGTTCGCTGCACGGCGTGCCGCTCGCGCACAAGGACATGTATTACGACGCCGGCCATGTCGCGACCTGCGGCTCACTGATCCGCCGCGACTTCGTTCCGACTGTCACCTCCACCGCCTTGCAGCGGCTGAAGGATGCGGGGCAGGTCCGCCTCGGCACGCTGCACCTTGCCGAGTTCGCCTATGGCCCGACCGGCCACAACGCCCATTACGGCCCGGTGCGCAATCCCTGGAACGTCGCGCATATCACCGGCGGCTCCTCCTCCGGCTCAGGCTCGGCGGTCGCGGCACGCCTGACCTATGCGGCGCTCGGCTCCGACACCGGCGGCTCGATCCGCATGCCCGCGCATTTCTGCGGCGTTACCGGCCTCAAGACCACCGTCGGCCGCGTCAGCCGCGCCGGCGCGATGCCGCTGTCGCAATCGCTCGACACCGTCGGCCCGCTTGCCCGCACTGCGGAAGATTGCGCGCTGCTGCTGGCGCTGATGGCCGGCGCGGACCCCGCGGATTCCACCTGCAGCCACGAGCCGCAGTCGGACTATGTCGGCGCAACCAAGGGCTCGCTGAAGGGCCTCAAGATCGGTGTGCCCGCATCGTTCTATGTCGACGATCTCGACAGCGAGGTCGCGCGTGTGCTGGACGAGACCATTGCGGTGCTCAAGCGCGAGGGCGCCGACATCGTCAAGGTCGAGCTGCCGGATCAGCGGCAATTGTCGGCGGCGAGCCAGCTCGTGCTCGCGGCGGAAGCGGCGGCTTTCCACAAGCGATGGATGATCGAGCGCCCGCAGGACTACGGCACGCAGGTCCTGATGCGGCTTCAGAACGGGCTCGCCGTTCCCGCCATCACCTATCTCGAAGCGATGCGCTGGCGCGGTCCGGCGCTGGCCGCGCACAACGCGGCGACATCGGGCGTCGATGCGATCATCGCACCGGCTTCCCCGATCCCGGCGCCGACGATCGAGGAGAGCGATGTCGGCGGCGGCCCCAATGCGCCGGCGCTGTTGCAGCGCCTGACGCTGTTCACCCGTCCGGTGAACTTCCTGGGCCTGCCGTCGCTCACCGTGCCTTCGGGCTTCGCCAAAAGCGGTCTTCCGATCGGCATGCAGCTGATCGGCCGCTCCTTCGATGAAGCGACCCTGCTCACCATCGGCGCCGCGTTCCAGCGCGTCACCGACTATCACGATCGATTGCCGAAACTGCCGTCATGACAAACCTCGTCGAGATCTCGGGCCTCAACATCCGCTTCACCGGCGAGCGCACGGTCTATGCCGTGAACGATCTCAATCTCTCGCTTGGCAACAGTGAGGTGCTGGGCCTGCTCGGCGAATCCGGTTCGGGCAAGAGCGTGACCCTGCGCGCCTTGATGCGGCTATTGCCGAAGAAGCGCACGCAGATCACTGGCACGGTGAACGTCATGGGGCGCGACGTGCTTGCCATGAATGACGAGCAGCTGTCGTCGTTCCGTGGCCAGACCGTCTCGATGATCTTCCAGGAGCCGGCACTGGCGCTCGATCCGGTCTACACCATCGGCGCTCAGATCGCCGAAAGCGTCGTGCGCCATGAAGGCAAGAGCTTTGCAGAGGGGCGCGCGCGTGCGCTCGAAATGCTCGAGGTCGTCCGCATTCCCTCGGCAAAACGCCGGCTCGACGCCTATCCGCACGAGATGTCCGGCGGCATGCGCCAGCGCGCCATGATCGCGCTCGCGCTCGCCTGCCGGCCCAAGATCTTGCTCGCGGACGAGCCGACCACGGCGCTCGATGCCACCGTGCAGATCCAGATATTGTTGCTCTTGCGCGAACTGCAGCGCGAGTTCGGCATGTCCGTGATCTTCGTCACCCACGATATCGGCGTCGCCATCGAGATCTGCGACCGCGTCGCGGTGATGTATGCCGGCCAGATCGTGGAGCAGGGGACTCTGCGCGACATCGTCCGCAGCCCGGTGCACCCCTATGCCAAGGGCCTGCTCGCCTCCACCATCCACGGCGCCAGGCGAGGGCAGCGGCTCGAAACCATCCCCGGCACCCCGCCGTCACTGGCGGAAAAACCCCACAACTGCTCCTTCGCCCCCCGCTGCAAGCTCGCCGAGCCGCGCTGCCTGGAGCGGCTGCCTGCGAATGTCGAGGTCGGCCCGGGCCGGGCGGCGCGGTGCGTGCTGGCGGAGGCGGTCGCGACGTAATTCGTTTGTTGTCCAGCCGAAGTCCATCCCCGCCCCACGCTGCGCTCCCTCCCCCCCTTGCGGGGGAGGGCGGGGGAGAGGGGTAGCCCAGCAAAAGGCATTCGTTGTCGGCGGTGAGCGGAGCGGCGCCACGGAGAGAGTCCCCGTGTGGCCACCCCTCTCCCTGCCCCTCCACCGCAAGGGGGGAGGGAATGAGAGACAAGTGCGTCCCTCACTTCGCAAATGTGCGGGAAAACGGGACGGGAAAGTGAGTGCACCGCGCCCCTCACTGTCGAACCGCGCGCTTCCTCTAAATTCCTCCACGACAACACGCAGTTGTCACACTCCACCCGGCACCGACCGCCAGCGCAGCTCCTACTGTGCATGGGGTTGTTTTCGACACTTTTTGTTTTCGCAGCCGCAACCGGGCGTGGGGAACAGCATTCACACCCCATTCATCCCGGTTCCCGTTCCATGCGGGCCGTTCACGGAGAGGGACTTAACTGATGCACATTTCCAACGAAGGCCTGCTTGTCATCCTGTTGGTCGGCCTGGTGGCCGGCTGGCTCGCCGGCAAGGTGGTGCGCGGAACCGGGTTCGGCATCATCGGCGACATCGTGGTCGGCATCGCCGGCGCGCTGGTGGCGAGCTTCCTGTTTCCCAAGCTCGGCATTCGTCTCGGGACGGGCCTCGTGTCAGAGATCGTCTATTCCGCCATCGGCGCGGTGATCCTGCTGCTGGTGGTCCGTCTGGTGCGCGGCGGCGGTAGGTTCTAGCCGCCCCCTGTTCGGAACCTTCCGCCTCTCTCCGCACTGGGGAGAGGCGGAAACGTCTGCTATAAAAAGCCGCAAAGCCTGTGAAATACCGGACTTGCGCGCGGGCCCATCAGGGGTAGATGTGGCCCATCGGGGTCCTGGATTTATTCGACTGCGCTCAACAGGGAGAAGACGATGTTAATCCCGGTCGAGTACGCCTGAACCTGTGAAATCAGGGGCTTTGCCCCTTACCCGAAAGAGATCAGATTGATGGCAGCCGTACCTGGCGTCCGCCGTTCAGAGCTCGGTGACGCCTTGCGCGCGTGTCGCACGGCGTTCGTCGGCGTCGGCTTGATGAGCTGCATGATCAACCTGCTCTATCTGACCGGGTCGATCTTCATGCTGGAGGTCTATGACCGGGTGCTGCCGAGCCGCAGCATCCCGACCCTGGTCGGCCTGATCATCCTCGCCAGCTTCCTCTACATGGCGCAGGGCGTGCTCGACATGATCCGCAACCGCATCCTCGGGCGGGTCGGCACCGCGCTGGACGACGCCCTCAACAAGCGCGTGTTCGACACCATCGTGCGCCTGCCGCTGCTGGTCGGCAGCCGCAACGAGGGCCTGCAGCCGCTGCGCGACCTAGACAATGTCCGCTCCTTCCTCGGCAGCATGGGCCCGAGCGCATTCTTCGATCTGCCCTGGCTGCCGCTCTACCTCGCCATCTGCTTCGCCTTCCATGTCATGATCGGCGTCACCGCCCTGGTAGGTGCCATCATCCTGGTCGGGTTGACGCTGGTCACCGAATTCCTGTCCCGCCAGCCGGCGAAGGAGGCGATGGGCCTTGCCGCGCAGCGCAATGATCTCGCCGCCGCCAGCCGCCGCAACGCCGAAGTCATGGTGTCGATGGGCATGGCTGGCCGCATGAACGCGCGCTGGAGCGAGGCCAACGAAAAATATCTCGCCGGCAATCAGCGCGCGAGCGACGTCGCCGGCGGCCTCGGCGCGGTCGCCAAGGTGCTGCGCATGATGCTGCAATCGGCCGTGCTCGCGGTCGGCGCCTATCTCGTCATCCACCAGGAGGCGACCGCCGGCATCATCATCGCCGGCTCGATCCTGTCCGCCCGCGCGTTGGCGCCGGTCGATCTTGCCATTGCGCACTGGAAATCCTTCGTCGCGGCGCGCCAGAGCTGGCAGCGCCTCACGCGCCTCCTGGAGCAGATGCCGGCGCAGGCGATGCCGACCCAGCTGCAGGCGCCCACCAGCCGCCTGTCCGTCGAAGGCGTCGCCATGGTGCCGCCAGGCGACCAGCGCCTGATCGTGCAGGACGTCACCTTCGCACTCCAGGCCGGCAACGGCCTCGGCGTGATCGGGCCGAGCGGCTCCGGCAAATCCTCGCTGATCCGCGCGCTGGTCGGCGTCTGGCAGCCGGTGCGCGGCAAGGTGCGGCTCGACGGCGCAGCGCTTGACCAATGGTCGTCCGACGCGCTCGGCCGCCACATCGGCTATCTGCCGCAGGACGTCGAGCTGTTCGGCGGCACCATCGCGCAGAACATCTGCCGCTTCGATCCCGAGGCGACGTCCGACGCCATCATCGCCGCGGCCAAGGAGGCCGGCGTGCACGAGATGATCATCAAGATGCGCGAGGGCTACAACACCCAGGTCGGCGAGCAGGGCACTGCGCTCTCTGCTGGCCAGGCGCAGCGCGTGGCGCTGGCGCGCGCGCTCTACGGCAATCCGTTCCTGGTCGTGCTCGATGAGCCCAACTCCAACCTCGACACCGAAGGCGACGAGGCACTGACCCGCGCCATCCGCTCCGCGCGTGAGCGCGGCGCCATCGTCATCGTGGTGGCGCACCGCCCGATCGGCGTCGAGGCGGTCGACCAGATTCTGGTGCTGCGCGACGGCCGCATGCAGGCCTTCGGCCCGAAGGAGCAGGTGCTTGCGCAGGTGCTCCAGCCGCGGGCGGTGCCGACGGCACCGATCAAGGTCGTCAGCGAAGGCGGAGCCAAGGCATGAGCACGATGGCCATTGGCGGGCCAAAGCCCGCTGCGACGAAGACCGTGCGGCAGTCGATCAGATTCCACCTGATCCTCGGGCTCAGCATCGTGCTGGTGCTCGTCCTCGGCCTCGGCGGCTGGGCATCCACCGTGCTGATCTCGGGCGCGCTGATCGCGCCCGGTCAGATCGTGGTCGAATCCAACGTCAAGAAGGTGCAGCACCCGACCGGCGGCGTGGTCGGCGAGTTGCGCGCCCGCGACGGCGACGTGGTCAAGGCCGGCGACATCGTGGTGCGGCTCGATGACACCGTGACCAAGGCGAACCTTGCCATCGTCACCAAGAATCTCGACGCCGCACAGGCACGCACGGCGCGACTGCAGGCCGAGCAGCGCGGCATCGACAAGATCGAGTTCCCGCAATCGTTGCTCGATCGCGCCGACGATCCCGACGTCAAGGCGCTGCTCTCCGCCGAGACCAAGCTGTTCGACGTCCGCGTCAACGGTCGCGCCGGCCAGAAGGCGCAGCTCCGCGAGCGCGTCCTGCAGCTCAACGAGGAGATCGAGGGCCTCCAGGCGCAGGAGAAAGCCAAGGACAAGGAAATCGTCCTGGTGCAGCAGGAGCTCACCGGCGTGCGCGATCTCTACGAGAAGCGCCTGGTGCAGATCTCGCGCCTGACCACGCTCGAGCGCGACAGCGCCCGCCTCAACGGCGAGCGCGCGCAATACATCGCTTCGCGGGCGCAGGCCAAGGGCAAGATCACCGAGACCGAGCTTCAGATCATCCAGGTCGACAAGGACATGGTGAGTGAGGTCTCCAAGGATTTGCGCGAGACCAACGACAAGATCGGCGAATTGATCGAGCGTAAGGTCGCCGCCGAGGACCAGCTCCGCCGCGTCGACATCCGCGCGCCGCAGGACGGCATGGTGCTGCAATCGACAGTGCATACCGTCGGCGGCGTCGTCACCGCAGGCGACACCCTGATGCTGATCGTGCCGCAGGCCGACGATCTCCAGGTCGAGGCCAAGGTCAATCCGGTCGACATCGACAAGCTCCAGATCGGCCAAAAGACGCTGCTGCGCCTGTCCGCCTTCAACCAGCGCACCACGCCCGAGCTCAACGGCGTCGTCAGCCGCGTCTCGCCCGACGTCACCACCGACCAGCGCACCGGCCAGAGCTACTACACCATCCGAGTCTCGATGCCGGCCGAAGAGGTCGCCCGCCTCGGCGACGTCAAGCTGATCCCCGGCATGCCCGTCGAAGCCTTCGTCCAGACCGGCGACCGCACCATGCTGTCCTACCTGATGAAGCCGCTGCACGACCAGCTGATGCGGGCCTTCCGCGAGAAGTGACGCGCGACAGCGCGTCATCCCGGAGCGCGCTTGGCGCGCATCCGGGATCTCGGGCGGCACCCACGGTCCCGTGGGCAAAGGCGCAACGCGCCGTGCCCACCACCTTTCACGTTTCGATAGAAAGACGTGGGCACGCTTCGCTTTGCCCACCCTACGGCACCGCCTTCTTTGCTATAGTTCGACTCAAGCGCAAATAGCCCGGCGGTCGACCAATGCAATCTCCCCCCTCCATCGCCGCAAAATCCTTCACCGACGCCAGCCTCGCCGTCGCCCGGCTCGAGGAGATCTACGAGCGCAACACAAAATTCCTGCGCGACCGGTTCGAGGCTTACGTCAATGGCGAAGCCGTCACGACACGGGTGCGGGCCTATTATCCCTTCGTCCGCGTCACCACCGCGACGCATGCGCGGCTGGATTCGCGTCTCGCTTACGGCTTCGTCGCCGGACCCGGCGTGCACGAGACCAGCGTGACGCGGCCGGACCTGTTTCGCGCGTACCTGATCGAGCAGATCGGCCTTCTGATCCAAAACCACGGCGTGCCCGTCGAGATCGGCGAATCCGCCGAGCCGATCCCGATCCATTTCGCCTATCGCCGCGACATCAATATTGAAGCCGCCATTACCACCAGCGAGAATTCCACCGTCACGCGATCGCTGCGCGATGCGTTCGACGTGCCCGATCTCGCCACTATGGACGATTCCATCGCTGACGGCACCTTCGAGCTCCAGCCTGGTGCGCCCGAGCCGCTGTCGCTGTTCCGCGCGGCGCGCGTCGATTACTCGCTGCGCCGGCTCTATCACTACACCGGCACCGATCCCGAGCATTTCCAGAACTTTGTCATTTTCACCAACTACCAGTTCTATGTCGATGCCTTCGCGCAGCTCTGCCAGCAGCGGCTTCAGTCGGGTGAGGCTGGCCTCGACTCCTTCGTCGCGCCCGGCAATGTGATCATGCAGAATGGCGGCGCGACCAGCGGGACGGCGCCCGTGCGCGCGCCGCAGATGCCTGCCTTCCATCTTGTCACGCCGGGCTATCGCGGCATCAGTCTGATCAACATCGGCACCGGCCCGTCCAACGCGCGCAACGTCACCGACCATGTCGCGGTGCTGCGGCCGCACGCCTGGCTGATGCTCGGCCATTGCGCGGGCCTGCGCAACACGCAGCGTCTCGGTGACTACGTGCTCGCGCATGGTTATGTGCGTGAGGACCATGTGCTCGACCGCGAGCTGCCGCTCTGGGTGCCGATCCCGGCGCTGGCCGAGATGCAGGTCGCACTCGAACAAGCCGTCGAGGATGTCACCGGGCTTGAGGGGTTCGAGCTCAAGCGCTTGATGCGCACCGGCACAGTAGCGAGTGTCGATAACCGCAATTGGGAGATCTCCGGGCCCGCCGTGATCCGCCGTATGTCGCAATCGCGCGCGGTGGCGCTCGACATGGAATCGGCCGCGATCGCTGCCAACGGCTATCGCTTCCGCGTTCCCTACGGCACGCTGCTCTGCGTCTCCGACAAGCCGCTGCATGGCGAGATCAAGCTCGCCGGCATGGCCAGCGAATTCTACCGCCGTCGCGTCGGCCAGCATCTCGAGATCGGCCTGAAGGCGCTGGAGCGGCTGAAGCAGCAGGAATCCGAGCGGCTGCACTCGCGAAAACTCCGCAGCTTCGCCGAAGTCGCGTTCCAGTAAAGGACAACAGACCTGCCGTACGAACGCTGACGTCTCCGTGAGCACAGCGTCCTGGAATATCGCCGCCACGACAGGGTTATCACTTCGTCCGGGGCCGCTCGAAACAGGACAGGAGAGGAGACCGAGATGCTCACGACCATGATCAGGCTCGTCGCGCTGGGTACGTTTGCGGCAGCCGTGTTGAACGCGCCGGCGCTGGCCGCCGGCGGGGGCGGGGGTGGTGGAGGCGGCGGTGGCACCGATCCCTATGCCGGCGCCTATTCGGCTCAGAAACCGCAACCGACCTATCCGAAGCGCCCGGGCAGCAGGGCGACGCAGAAGGGCAAGAAGCCGAACAACCAGTCCAGCATCGGCGATCCCGCATTCGCGGCCGGCTATCGCGTCGCCTATGACACGATCTACGAGCGCAACGACTATGCCGCCGCGATCGCGCAATTGAAGTCGCTCGGCCATGACGACCATCCGAACGTCGCCAACCTCATCGGCTACTCCTATCGCAAGCTCGGCGATTACGAGCAGTCGCAGGTCTGGTACCAGCGCGCGCTCAAGGCTGATCCGAACCACGTGCTGACCTGGCAGTATTATGGACTCTGGCAGCTCGAGCAGGGCAATCGCGAGCAGGCGATGTATCATCTGAGCCGGATTGCCGCCATTTGCGGGACGGTTTGCGAGGAGTACAAATCCCTGGCTGCGGCGCTGGAGAAGCCGACCGGCACGGCACTCGTGTACTGAACGCGCGGAGTGGGTTGGCTGCGAAGCGCAACCCGCTCCAGGCATGGTGACAAGTCGTCAAAATTTCAGCATTGTCCGGCGCGGGGCGCGACCGGGACGACTTGATGCCACTGATGCGCGACAAAATCATCGGCCATGATCTCGAACGGCTGGCCTTTCGCTTCACGATGATGCGTGATGACGAGGTCGTGCAGTGCCAGATCTCTGATGCCGCAATGGACGAGCTCGCGGGCATGCAAGGCACCGAAAGCAGCGCGCGCCAGGCGCAGTTCCTGTCGCTGCGCGAGACCATCGAGCGCATCGCCTCGGACATTTATGACGAGGCGCCGCGGGTGCAGGGCTATGTGGTGCGGATTTTCATGCGGCATTTGGGGAGGTGATGTCACCGCGAGCAAAAATGCCTCTCCGTCATCCTGAGGTGCGAGACACGTGGCGCAACGCGCCGCGTGGAGAGCCTCGAAGGATGAACGGCCGAGATGCAGCGGGGCCGTCGTCCTTCGAGGCTCTCCTTGCGATGCAAGGGGAGCACCTCAGGATGACGGTACGTGGAGCGTGATTTGCTGCCAGCACAGCAGCCTCACTCCTCCAGCTTCCTCAACAACAACCTCAGCGCCGTCGCCGCGAACACCTGCATGTTGGCGAACCGGTCGTTGCCACCTGTCTCCAGCGTCATCACCTCAGCCGTGGGCCCTGCGACCGCCATGCAGCTGTGGCCGGCGGCATCGCCGTAGCGGTTGCCGGTGGGGCCGGCTGCGCCGGTCTCGGAGAGGCCCCAGTCGGAATTGAAGCGGCTGCGCATCCGTTCGGCGAGCAGTTTCGCGTAAGGCTCCGATGAGGAACGAAAGCCCTTCATTCCTTCGTCCGAAATATCCATCAGCACGCGCCTGGCATCGCGGGTATAGACCACGGCGCCACCGAGGAAATAGGCGGAGGCGCCGGGCACCGCGAGCAGGCTGGCCGCGATCAGGCCGCCGGCGGAGGATTCGGCGACAGCAATGGTCTGTTTGCGCGCGATCAGTTTGGCCGCGACCTGTTCCGCAATGCCGACGAGCTCTTTCATCCCTTTGACCCCTTATGCCTTCGCAATTGAGCCCAGCCTTCCTAGCATATGACAGAAGCCTTGGCCGAGTTGCGGGCGACGGGCAGGCCTGCTTGAATGGTGGACAGAGCAAGACAAGACGAGGAAACGCGAAGGAGACGTCATGACGTCCCTGATCGCCGGCGGGGTGGATTGTGATGTGCATCCAGCCGTGCCGCATCTGACCAGCCTACTGCCGTACCTGAGCGACTATTGGCGCGATCAGGTGACGACGCGCGGCATGGTCGATCTCGTCTCGCAATCCTACCCAAAGAACTCGCCGATCGTGGCGCGCCCTGACTGGCGTCCCGAGACTGGCAAGCCGGGCGAAAGCCTCGAGGACATGCAGCGCCATGTGCTCGATCCCTTCCAGCTCAAGCTTGCCATCTGCAATCCGCTTTACGGCGTGCAGATGGTGTTTTCCGAGGACATGCAGGCCGCCTTCTGCCGCGCGCTGAACGACTGGCTCGTCAAGGAGTGGCTCGATCGCGATTCGCGGCTGCGCGGCTCGATCGTGATCCCGACGCAGAGCGTCGAGAAATCAGTCGCCGAGATCGAGCGCTGCGCGCCCGATAAGCGCTTCGTACAGGTGCTGATGCTCGTGATGGGCGACACCCCGCTCGGCAAGCGCGCGCTGTGGCCGATCTACGAGGCCGCGGAACGGCTGGAGCTTGCCGTCGGCATCCATGCCGGTTCCGCCTATCACAATCCGCCGACTTCGGTCGGCTGGGGTTCCTATCACATCGAGGATTATGTCGGTCAGGCCCAGGCGTTCCAGACCCAGCTCACCAGCCTGATCGTCGAGGGCGTGTTCGCAAAGTATCCGCGGCTGAAAATGGTGATGCTGGAATCCGGCGTCTCCTGGATCGCGCCTTATCTCTGGCGCCTGCACAAGTTCTGGCGCGGGGTGCGGATGGAGACGCCCTGGGTCGATCGCGCGCCGCTGGAGATTGTGCGCAGCAACATCCGCTTCTCTTTACAGCCTTTTGATGCGCCGCCGGAGCCTGAGACATTAATTCGCCTGTTTGATCATATGCAGTCCGGCGAATTGGTCCTATTCTCCACGGACTATCCGCACTGGCAGTTCGACGGCCAGGACGCGCTGCCCGAGGGTCTGTCCCCCGATCTCGTGCGCAAGATCATGATCGACAATCCACATGCAACCTATCCCCGCCTGACGTGAGCCCGCTGCCAAAGGAGGCAAGGCGATGAATATCCAGTTCCGCGAGAACCAAGAAGCCGCTTCCCCCCTGACGACGAAAGCCGCGATCGCGGATTGCGACATCCATCCGGCCCGCGCCACCCGCACCGAGCTTTACCCGTATCTCGCCAAACGCTGGCAGCATCATCTCGAAATCTATGGCGTCCATGCCTATCAGGGCATGATGGAAGGCCCGCCCTATCCGAAAGCCCAGCCCAACGCCTCGCGCCGCGATGCCTATCCGCCGGAAGGCGGGCCGCAGGGCTCCTCGCTCTCCTTCATGCAGGAGCAATTGCTCGATCCCAACAATGTGCAGCTGGGCGTGCTCAATCCGCTCAACACCGGGCAGGGCATCCGCAATCACGAGCTTTCGGCCGCGCTGTGCTCGGCGATCAACGACTGGCAGATCGACAAATGGACCAGCAAGGACAAGCGACTGAAGGCGTCGATCGTCGTCGGCAATGAGGACGGCCTGTCGGCCGCCGCGGAAATCCGCGAGCGTGCCGGCGACAAGAATTTCGTGCAGGTTCTCTTACTCAGTCGCAACGTCGAGCCGCTCGGCCAGCGCCGCTATTGGCCGATCTACCAGGCCGCGGAAGAGGCCGGCCTTCCTGTCGGCGTGCACGCCTTCGGCTTCGGCGGCAACCCGATCACGCCGTCGGGCTGGCCGTCCTATTACATCGAGGAGATGGTGGGGCACTCGCAGTGCCAGCAATCGGCGCTGGCGAGCCTCGTGCTGGAAGGCGTGTTCGAACGCTTCCCCAAGCTGAAGATGGTGATGATCGAGGCCGGCTTCGGCTGGGCGCCGTCGCTGGCGTGGCGGCTCGACAAGGCCTGGCAGCGGCTGCGCAGTGAGGTGCCGCATGTGAAGCGGCCGCCGTCCGAATATATCCGCGAGCAGGTGTGGTGGACGACGCAGCCGATGGAGGATCCGGAGCGGCGCGAGGATCTGTTCGATGTCATCAAATGGATCGGTTGGGACCGGCTCTTGTTCGCGACTGACTATCCGCATTGGGATTATGACGAGCCGTCGCGCGTCTTGCCGGCGGGCGTGAGCGAAGCCAACCGCGAGGCGTTCTATCTCGGCAATGCCAAGAAGTTGTACGGGATTAATTGATGGCGCGGCATGTGATCGCCGCGGTCGATGAGCTTCCGCCCGGCACACGAAAATTTCTGGAGATCGACGGCCGGCCGATCGCGGTCTTCAACATCAAGGGCGAATATTTCGGCCTGATGAACCGGTGCCCGCATCAGGGCGCGGCGCTGTGCGAGGGTCCGCTGATCGGCCTCGCGCAGTCGAGCAATCCCGGCGAGATCGAATATACCAAGCTCGGCGAGATCATCCGCTGCCCCTGGCACGGCTGGGAGTTCGATATCCGCACCGGCCAGTCCTATTGCGACCCCCGCCGCTTCCGCGTGAAAGCGTATCCGACCCATGTCGAGCCCGGCGCGAGCGTGGTGAAGGGGCCGTATGTCGCCGAGACGATTCCGGTGAAGGTCGAGAGCGACTACGTGGTGGTGGAGCTGTAAGCGGCACCGACGGTGCGCCCCCTCGCCCCGTTCTACGGGGAGAGGGTTGGGGGGAGGGGCTTCCCTCCACACGTGCGGTCGTCGAGAGACCTGTACCCCCTCACCCGGATCGCAAGAGCGATCCGACCTCTCCCCGCAAGCGGGGAGAGGTGAAGACAGACCATCAATGCCCCGCAACCGGCTCCACCACCGGATCATATGTCGGCACCGTCTTGCCGCCGCCGCGATAGACGATCAGCGCGGCGATGATGCCGAGCACAGCCGCGAACATCAGCCAGGCGCCCGGCGCGGCCTTGTTGCCGGTCTGCTCGATCAGCCAGGTCGAGGCGAACGGTGTGAAGGTGCCAAACAGCGCGGCGGCGAGCGCGAAGGCCAGCGAGAAGCAGGTGGTGCGCACATGCGCCGGCACGATCTCGACCAGCGCGCCGAGCATGGTGCCGCTGTACATGCCGAAATAGAACGAGAACATCATCTCGACCGCGAGCAACTTGCCGAAGGTCGGCGCGGCCACCAGCCAGCTCAGCGCCGGATAGGCGGTGAGGAGCGAGAGGCTCGCGATGGCGAGCAGCACTGGCTTGCGGCCGATGCGGTCGGACAATGCGCCGCCGACCGGATTCCAGATGAAGTTGGTGACGGCGACGAGCAGCGTCACCAGCAGCGCATCCTGCGTCGACAGCTTCAGCACGGTCTTGCCGAAGGTCGGCGTGTAGACGGTGACGAAATAGAACGTCGTCGTGGTCAGGATCGCGATCATCATGCCGAGGATGACGATGCGCCAATTGGCGAGCGCGGAGGCGAACACCTCGCTCGCGGTCGGGTGCTTCTTCATCGCGAGGAACGCCGGCGTCTCTTCCAGCGTCCGCCGCAGGAAGAAGATCAAGGGAATGATCAGGCAGCCGACGAAGAAGGGAATGCGCCAGCCCCAGGACGCGACGGTATCGGCCGGCATCAGCTCGGAGAGGATGTAGCCGAGGATCGAGGCGACGAAGATCGCGACCTGCTGGCTCGACGACTGGAACGAAGTGTAGAAGCCGCGATTGCCTGGGGTCGAGATCTCCGCGAGATACACCGACACGCCGCCGAGCTCGACGCCGGCGGAAAAGCCCTGCAATAGGCGACCGATCAGCACGATGACAGGTGCCGCGATGCCGATGGTCGCATAGCTCGGGCAGAACGCGATCACGACGGTGCCGATGGCCATGATGCCGAGCGTGACGATCAGGCCCTGACGGCGGCCGATGCGGTCGATGTAGGCCCCCAGCACGATGGCGCCGACGGGCCGCATCAAGGCGCCGAGCCAGAACACGCCAAATGTGTTGAGCAGCGAGGCGGTCTCGTTGGTCGAGGGGAAGAACGCCTTGCCGATCGCAGCGGCATAGAAGCCGAACAGGAAGAAGTCGAACTGCTCGAGGAAATTGCCGCTAGTGGCGCGCAGGATCGCGCCGATGCGCGACTTGATTGCGGGCGGGTTGGTTGCTGGTCCAGCCATGGCGTTGCTCCCCTTCAAGACGGTGGCCGGACCGGAACTCATTTCACGGCAAGGCGACAGATTGATGCTGCGACAATCTGTCTTACCCCTTCCCGCGCGGGGCGCTGCGAGTCAATTGAATTTGCCGCGGAAGCCGATGATTTTTCAGGCCTTATTTTGCGTTGCAGCGACCAGCCATTGGCGAAAGGCGGCGAGCTTCGGTGCCTCGCGCCGGCCCAGCGGCGAGACCAGGTAGAAGCCGGCATCGGCCGGCAGCGCAATCCTGAACGGCACCACGAGCCGACCCTTGGCAATGTCATCCTGGACGTAGCTGGTTCGCCCCATCGCCACGCCCATGCCGTCGATCGCCGCCTGCACGGTCATGAAGGTCATGTCGAAGGTGAGGCCGGGCTGCTGCGAAATGTTGGTCGGCAGGCCTGCCGCCGTCAGCCATAGCCGCCAGTCGTCGGTGTTGTTGGTGGTGTGGAGCAGCACATGGTCCTTGAGATCCTCAACCACGTGCAGCGCCCGGTCGCCGCGCAGCAGTGATGGGCTGCACACCGGAAACAGCTCGTCCGCCATCAGCCAGTCCGCGCGCAGGCCCGGCCATTGGCCGCGGCCATAGCGGATCGCGGCATCGACATTGTCGCGCTGGAAGTCGACGAGGCTCGTCGATGTCGTGATCCGGACGTCGATGCCAGGGTGCTGCTCCTGGAAATCGGTCAGCCGCGGCAGCAACCATTTGGCGGCGAGCGAGGCCAGCGTCGAGACCGTCAGCACCTTGTCGTCGTCCTTGCGCAGCAGGCGGTCGGTGGCGAGGCGCAGGTCGTTGAAGGCGGCGCGGACGCCCGGCAGGTAGTCGCGGGCCTCCGGCGTCAGCGCCAGCGCGCGGTTCTGCCGGATGAACAGGCGGATGCCGAGCTCCTCCTCGAGCCTGCGGATCTGATGGCTGATCGCGGTCTGGGTCACGTTCAGCTCCGACGCCGCCAGCGTGAAGCTGAGATGGCGCGCGGCGGCCTCGAAGGCCCGCAATCCGTTCAGCGAGGGCAATCTGGCAGTCATCTGGCAGCAGGATGCATGACGTTATTTCATGCGAAAAGGTACAAATTGTCGTTTGTCGCAGCGCACCGGGAGGCAGATATTAGCGGTCAAGTTAGCTCAAGGAGCTGAACATGTCCACGTTGACCCACAATTCGATGACAAATCATCATGCACCCGGCCTGATCCAGCAGATCGGCGAGACGCTGCACGTCTGGCACGAGCGCTACCGGACCCGGCGCGAGCTTACCAACTGGACCGCCCGCGACCTTCACGATGTCGGGCTGTCGTGGTCCGATATTGCCTACGAGGCTGAGAAACCCTTCTGGCGGGCCTGATTGGCCGCCGGGCCGGCGCCGCCTGATCAGGGGCGCCGGCGGTCCCTTTCGCCTTTGGTCCCTTTGGGGGCATGTGTCATGAGCACCCTTCGCCTGGAAGACCTGAAGCAATATTCGGACACGCTGCGCACGCGCAACGGCGAGGTGGTCAACGTTCGCTTCGTTGAGCCGCGCGACACCGAGGAGCTTCAGCACTATTTCCGTTCGCTCACGACCCGCTCCCGCTACAACCGCTTCTTCGGCGCGATCAGCGAATTGCCGAAGGGCTTGCTGAGCGAATTCCTCGACGTTGGAGCGCGCGAACGATTCACCGTGGTCGCGACCAAGATGGTCGACGGTTTCGAGACCATTGTCGCCGAGGCCCGCTACGCCTTCCATACCGAGACCTCGACGCTCGAGTTCGGCCTGTCGGTGGACGATCGGTGGCAGGGCCACGGCATCGCCACCGCATTGATGAAGAATCTCGAATGCCGTGCTGCCGCACTCGGGGCCGAGCGCATGTTCGGCGACACGCTGCGCTCCAACGAGAGCATGATCGCGCTCGCGCGCAAATCCGGCTTCGCCTTCGTCAACCATCCCGACGACTGGAAGCTGGTGCGCTTCGACAAGGAGATCAACGTCGCGCCGAAGGACATTCCCTGCGCGAGCTGGCGCCTCGCCGCCCTTTCCCGTCAGGCCGATAGCCCCTCAGCCTCGGCCTGACACCACTCCGAGCCCGGCCTGGCCAAGCCAGCGCCGGGCATTTTTTTGTCCTTACGCAGCGCCGTCATTCGGTGAAATCGGTCGAGGTCGCGACCGAGCGCCATCCCGCCAGCTCCCGCGCCACGAAAGTGTTCTTGGCCTCGATCCGCTCCACGGTGTCGCTGCCGAGCGGCAGCCGCAGCGGCGGGTTCTTCGCATCGACCAGCTTCAGGAAGGCCTGCGCCAGCTTGCGCGGGTCGCCGCGCTGGCCGCCATTGACGTCGGCCGCATGCGCGCGGGTCCTGCCGACGCTCTCGTGATAATCGTCGATCACCTGCGCGGTGCGCGACAGCGAGCTGTCGTGGAGGAAGTCGGTGCGGAAGAAGCCCGGCTCGACCACGGTGACCTTGATGCCGAGCGGTGCGACTTCGCCCGCCAGCGCTTCGCTGATGCCTTCGACCGCGAACTTGGTCGCGCCATAGACGCCCCAGCCGGGATAGCCGGCGTAGCCGCCGACCGACGAGATGTTGATGACGTGGCCCGAGCGCTGGCGGCGCATATGCGGCAGCACCGCGCGGGTGACGCCGAGCAGGCCGAACACGTTCGTGCCGAACAGCTTTTGCGTTTCCGCGTCGCTGGCTTCCTCGATCGCGCCGAGCAGGCCGTAGCCGGCATTGTTGACGAGGATGTCGATGCGGCCGAACTTCTTCACGGCCTGGCCGGCGGCCTCATGCGCCTCGGCCTCGCTGGTGACGTCGAGCCGGGTCGCGAGCAGCCGCTCGTGGCTGCCGAGCCGGGCGGTGACGGTCGACGGATCGCGGGCGGTCGCGACCACGGCATCGCCGGCCTTCAAGGCTGCTTCTGCGATCAACGCGCCAAATCCGCGGGATGCTCCTGTGATGAACCAGACGCGCATGGTGTTGCCCTTTCCATTTGGGCCCGGCGATTGCCGAAGCCGATGGGCAAGGTGTAGCGGCTCGCCATAGCTGAGATAATCCGCTATATATTTGGTAATCTGTTGAGAAAAATTCATTAATGCGGATCGACCCGTCCGACCTCGCGACCTTCCTCGCCATCGCCCGCCACCGCAGTTTTCGCGCGGCGGCGACCGAGCTCGGCGTCACGCCATCGGCGCTGTCGCACGGCTTGCGCAATATCGAGGAGCGCCTCGGCCTGCGGCTGGTCAACCGCACCACCCGCAGCGTCGCGCTCACTGAGGCCGGCGAGCGCCTGTTCGCCCGCATCACGCCGGCCTTCCGCGATATCGACGACGCGCTGGAAGACCTCAACAATTTCCGCGGCAAGCCCGCCGGGACGCTGCGCTTTACCGCCGCGCGCCAGTCGGCGCAGCTCGTGCTGCTGCCGATCGTGACGCGCTTCCTGAATGAATTCCCCGACGTCAGCGTCGAGATCGTCATCAACGATGCCCTGATCGACATGGTCGCGGCCGGCTTCGATGCCGGCGTGCGTTTTGGTGAGACCATTGCCGCCGACATGATCCCGGTGCCGATCGGCCCGCGGCACCGTTTTGCGGTTGTCGGCGCGCCCGCCTTCTTCAAATCGCGCAAGGCGCCAAGCACGCCGCACGACCTGAAGGGCCTGCCCTGTATCCGCTACCGCTTCACGTCAGGTGCCCTCTATCACTGGGAGTTCGAGCGCGGCGGCATCGAGCTCGCCATCGACGTGACCGGCCCGCTCACGATGAACGACCAGGACCTGATGGTCGATGCCGCGCTCGATGGCATCGGCCTCGCCTACGTCTTCGAGCAGCAGGTCGAAGGGCTGCTGGCCAAGCGCAAGCTGGTGCGCGTGCTCGCCGACTGGTGCCCGGCCTATCCCGGCTTCTTCCTGTACTACCCCAGCCGTCGCCAATTGCCGGCCGCGCTACGGGCTTTCGTGGATTTTGCGCGGGTGCCCGCGAAGTAGCCCGGATGTCACGACTTGCAATCCCGTCATCCTGAGGTGCGAGACGCGCGACGCAGCGCGGCGCGCGGAGAGCCTCGAAGGATGAACGGCCCGGCTGCTCGTGACACGTCACTCGCAGCCACAGCCGGGCCGTCGCCCTTCGAGGGCCGCTGAAGAAGCGGCCACCTCAGGGTGACGGGTCAAAGATGTTGAGTGCTGCCTACTTCCCCGTGAACACCGCTTTCCGCTTCTCGATGAAGGCCTGCACCGCCTCCTTGTGATCGGCGGTCGTGGTCAGGCGGATCAGCCGTTCGGCCTCGTGATCCCTGGCGGTCTCGAAGTCGAACAGCAGGGCTTCGTCGAGATTATCCTTCATGTAGCGCAGCGCGAGGCGCGGGCCTTCGGCGAGCGATTTGGCCAGCGCGAAAGCTTCGGCCTGCAGCTTGTCGTCGGGCACGACGCGGTTGACGAGGCCGATTGTCTCGGCGCGCGCGGCATCGACGCGGTCGCCGGTGAACATCAATTCGCGCGCCCGCGCGGTGCCGACGAGGCGCGTGAGCAGCCAGGCGATGCCGTAATCGCCTGACAGCGCAACGCGCGCATAGCCGGTGGCGACGAAGGCCGATTCCGCGGCGATGCGGAGGTCGCAGGCCATGGCGATGGCGAGCCCGGCGCCGACCGCGGGGCCGGGCAGGGCGGCGATGGTCGGCTTGCGCACCGACACCAGCGCACCGGTGAGCAGCCGCTGCCGCTCCTGGAGATCGGCAACCTTGTCGTCGAACGACATTTCGAGCTTCTTCGGATCGCGATGCGCGCCCATGCCCTTGACGTTGCCGCCGGCGCAGAACGCCTCGCCCGCGCCGGTGAGCAGCAGCGCGCCGACGTCAGGGCTTTCGCCACAGGTCCGGATCATCGTGCGCAGCGCCGGCGTCAGCGTGTCCGACAGCGAATTGCGCGCATCCGGCCGGTTCAGCGTGATTACGGCGACGCGGTCGCGGATGACGCAGAGGAGTTCATTGGTGCCGGTGTCGATGGTGGTTTCGCTGCTCATTGTTCCTCCCTGCTCTCGTAGGGTGGGCAAAGCGCAGCGTGCCCACCATTGGTTCTTAAGTTCGAGATCGTGGGCACGGCGCTATGCGCCTTTGCCCACCCTACGGCAGCTTCTTCAAAACTTCTCCACCCAGGGCCGCAGCTCGATCTCCCAGCTCCAGGCGCTGCGCGGTTGCTGCAGCACGCTCCAATAGCTCTCCGCGATCGCATCGGGATCGAGCAGCGAATCCGGCTTGTCGGCCGGCTCGGCGTGCGCTGCACTCCTGATGCCGCCGTCGATGACGAAATGCGCGATGTGGATGCCCTGCGGCGACAATTCGCGCGCCATGCTCTGCGCGAGGCCGCGCAGCGCGAACTTGCCCATCGCGAACGGCGCCGACTGCGCATAGCCCTTGACGCTGGCGGACGCGCCCGTGAACAGGATCGCGCCGTGCTTGTTCGGCAGCATGCGTTTTGCCGCCTGCTGCGCCACCAGGAAGCCGCCATAGGCGCTGACCGCGATCGCGTTCGCGACCTCGGCCGGCACGAGGTCGACGAACGGACCGCGCGAGCGGCCAGAGGCATTGTAGACGACGAGGTCGGGCGTGCCGATCTCGCGTTCGACGAGGCCAAACAGGCGCTCGACCTCGTCGGGCTCGGTCGCGTTGCAGGCATAGGCCTTCGCGCCGGTCTCGGTGCAAAGCGCGCCCAGCTTCTCGACCTTGCGCGCGGCCAGCGCGACGCGAATGCCTTGCGCGGAGAGCAGGCGCGCCAGAGAGGCGCTCAAGCCTTCGCCGGCACCGACGATGAGGGCGATCTTGTATTTCGGATGTTCCATGGGTTGATCTCTCGGAGACGGGGTGCCGCTGATCTATGCATGGTCCACGCGGACAACCAGCCGGGTCAATCACAATTCCGCAGAGCGAATTGCTCCTTCACGGCGATCATGCCTCCCTGACATTTTGCGGCTTTATCCGCCTTTGCGATGGGAGCATGATCGACATCATCCAAAGCGGCAAGCGATAAGAATTGCCGCCGGGCGGAAACGAAGAGGACGATCATGCACAAGCCGGTCACAGCGCAGCCGAAACATGTCGCGGCCGAGCCATCGGGCCTGCTGGCGCCCGATACAACTGGCATGAATTTCTACCGCGCCGATCCTGCCTTGACGGATCTCTTGCGCATCCATCTGCCCGACATGCTATTCCGCCACATCGAGCCGCATCTCGATCGCCTTGGCGGGCTCGCCGGCGGCCATCTCGACGAATGCGCGCGGCTCGCCGACCGGCACACCCCGGTGCTGCACCAGCGCGACAAGTTCGGCTGCGACGTGCAGTGGATCGAATATCACCCGGCCTATCGCGAGCTGGAGAACGCCGCGTTCGGCGAGTTCGGCATCCACGCGCTCTCGATCGCTAAGGGCATCATGGGCTGGCCGGACAAATATCCTGTCGTCGCAAAACACGCCTTCACCTTCCTGTTCAACCAGACCGAATTCGGCATGGGCTGCCCGATCAACGTCACCGACGGCTGCGCCAAGTTGCTCGCCAATTTCGGTGACGATGCGCTGAAAGCGAAATATCTGGACGGCCTGACCTCGACCGATATGAGCAAGCTGACGCAGGGCGGCCAGTTCATGACCGAGAAGGAGGGCGGCTCCGACGTCGGCACGCTGACCACGCGTGCGGTGCAGGAGGGCGACCATTGGCGGCTCTATGGCGAGAAATGGTTCTGCTCGAATGCCGACGCCAAGGTCGTGATGCTGCTGGCGCGCCCGGAAGGCGCGGGCCCCGGCACGCGCGGCGTCGGCCTGTTCCTGATGCCGCGCTTCCTCGACGACGGCTCGCAGAACCATTACCGGATCGTGCGCCTGAAGGACAAGCTCGGCACCCGTTCGATGGCCTCGGGGGAGATCAAGCTCGAAGGCGCGATCGCCTATGCCGTCGGCAAGCTCGACCGCGGTTTCGTACAGATGGCCGAGATGGTGAACTCGTCGCGGCTCTCCAACGGTGTGAAGTCCACCGCGTTGATGCGCCGCGCCTATCATGACGCCATGACGGTGGCGAAGAACCGCGTGGTGTTCGGCAACCGCATCATCGACCTGCCGCTGGGACGGCGGCAGATGCTGAAGATCATGCTGCCGGTCGAGCAGGCGCTGTCGATGAGCTTTCTCACCGCTGACGCGCTCGACCGCGCGGAAGCCGGCAGCCAGGATGCGGCGGCGCTGCTGCGCATCCTGACACCGACATTGAAATTCCGCGCGACGCGCGATGCGCGAAAGGTCTGCGGCGATGCGCTCGAGATGCGCGGCGGCATCGGCTATATCGAGGAGTTCGCCACGCCGCGCCTGTTGCGCGATGCGCATCTCGGCTCGGTCTGGGAGGGGACCGGCAACATCGTCGCCATCGATGCGCTCCGTCGCGCGGTTGGCCGTCACGGTGCCGAATCGGCGCTCGCCGCGGATCTGCACGCGCGGCTCGATGATAGCGCCTCCGTGCCGCGGGCCTGGCGCGACAATTTGCGCGGGCTCACTGATCGTGCGGTCGGCTTCGCGCGCGAGGTCGCGGGCAAGTCGGAGAACGAGGCCGATGCGCGGCGCGCCACCAGCCTGCTCTATCATGTCGCAAGCGCGGTCGCGCTCGCCTGGGAGGCGCACCGCATCCACGCAATGCGCGGCGATGCACGCCGGCTGCTGCTGTCGCGCCTCGTCATCGACCATCGCGTGACGCCAAGCGATCCGTTCCGGCTGACGGAAAATGCGACGCAAGCGAAGATCGCGGCGCTGCTGCTCGGTGACCGCTCAGCCGGCATGAGTGAGGTTGGCGAACTGGTTCTGGCGGCGTAGGCTGCACGCCACGATCAAACAAAAAACGCGATAGGGAGTGCTCGATGAAGGCCGCCGTCCTCTATGAAGTCAACAAGCCTCTGGTGATCGAGGATGTCAGCCTGCCGAAACCCGGTCCGCGTGAGGTCCTGATCCGCACCGCGGTCGCCGGCCTCTGCCACTCCGACCTGCACTTCATGGAAGGCCTCTATCCGCATCCGCTGCCCGCGGTGCTCGGGCACGAGTCCGCCGGCATCGTCGAGCAGGTCGGCTCCGACGTCACCTATGTGAAGCCGGGCGATCACGTCGTCACGTGCCTGTCAGTGTTCTGCGGTACCTGCGACAATTGCACCACGGGCCGCACCGTGCTCTGCACCGACACCACGGTGAAGATGCTGCCGGGCGCGTCCAACCGGATGCAGTGGAACAGGGCGGAGAAGCTGAACCAGTTCCTCAATCTCTCGTCCTTCGCCGAGCAGATGCTGGTGCACGAGAACGCGATCGTCAAAATCAGGAAGGAAATGCCGCTCGATCTCGCCGCGCTGATCGGCTGCGGCGTCATCACCGGCTACGGCGCGGTGGTGAACACGGCGAAGGTGACGGCCGGCGAGACCGTGGCCGTGATCGGCTGCGGCGGCGTCGGCATGGCCGCGATCAACGGCGCGCAGATCGCCGGTGCTGGCCGCATCATCGCCATCGACACCAATCCGGCAAAGCTCCAGCTCGCGACCAAGCTCGGCGCCACCGACATCATCAATCCCGCCGACGGCGACGTCGTGAAGCAGGTGCGCGACCTCACCAATGGCGGCGTGCAACACTCCTTCGAGGTGCTCGGCCGCAAGGAAACCGCCGAGCAGGCCTTCGCCATGCTCGCTTCGGGCGGCACCGCCACCATCGTCGGCATGATCCCGTTCGGCCAGAAGATCGAGCTGCACGGCTTTGACTTCTTGCGCGAGCGCCGGATCCAGGGCTCCTCGATGGGCTCCAACCATTTCCGCGTCGACATGCCACGCCTGGTCGATTTCTATTTGCGCGGCCGGCTGCACCTCGAGGACTGGATCTCCGCCAAGCTGAAGCTCTCCGAGATCAACGAGGGCTTTGCCAACATGAAAGCGGGCAAGACGCTGCGTAGCGTGATCATGTTTGATAACTGAGCAACGGGCATTGTTCGTAGCCCGGATGGAGCGAAGCGCAATCTCCGCGATGACGGGCGGACCTAGTCATCAAACATCTTCGGCGGCACGAACCCGCCGAACTCGCGCTCGATCAGTTCGGCCAGTCTCAGGGGCGTGCGGTCCTCCAGCCACGGGCCGACGATCTGCACCCCGATCGGTAAGCCGTCCGGCGCGAAGCCCGTGGGGATTGCGGTCGAGGGCAGGCCTGGGAGCGTCGCGATGCCGGGCCAGGCGAGCTGGTCGGTATAGACGTGCTCCTTGCCGTCGATCTTGATCCGGCGCTGTTCCTGGTCCGGCGAATGGTCGTGCGGATAGGCGGCCGTCGGCATCACCGGGCAGATCACCGCGTCGAAGGTCTTGAAAAGCTCGCGCCATTGCGCGCGCAGCCGGGTGCGGCCGGCATTTGCCGCCACCCAGTCGCGATGGCTCAGCGCGATGCCGCGCAGCCGTTCGGCGGCGAGGCTGTTGTCGATTTCCGGCAGCGCCGCCGCGGCCGCCTTGGCGCCGGCATAGACATCGGGCGCAAAACTCGCGGCAAGGAACGACATCAGCATCCGCATATAGAGTCGCGATGACGCCGCGAAATCCGGCAGCAGCGGGCTGCTGCGCGCGATCTTCACGCCTGATTTGGCGAGATTGTCGGCAAGCGTGTTGATGGTCCCCCGCACGGCCGTGTCGGTCGGCAGCACCGGATCGGTGTCGATCACCAGCACGCGGAAATCCTTGAAAGACGTATGCCGCGCGGGCGGCAATTCGAGCCGGTAGGCGATGCCCGCTTCGATCGGATCGGGGCCGGCCATCACGTCGAGCACGAGTGACAGGTCGGTGGCGCTGCGCGCCATCGGGCCGATCACCGAGAGGTCGCGCTCAAACGGCAGTGGCGGCGCCGGCGGTGCGACATGCCCACGCACCGCAACGAGGTTGAAGGTCGGTTTGTGCGCATAGATGCCGCAATGGAACGCCGGCACGCGCAGCGAGCCACCGATGTCGGAGCCGATCGACAGCGGGCCATAGCCCGCTGCAAGCGCGGCCGACGAACCGCCGGAGGAGCCGCCGGGGGTGCGGCCGAGATCGTAGGGGTTGTTGGTGGTCCCGTAGATGTCGTTGTAGCTCTGCCAGTCGCTGAGCACGACCGGCACATTGGTCTTTCCGAGGACGATGGTGCCGGCGTCCTTTACGCGCGTGACCGGTAGGGCGTCTTCCTTGGCGATGAAATCCTTCTGCGCGGGAATGCCCCAGGTCGTCGGCAGGCCGGCGACGTTGTAGGATTCCTTCACCGTCATGGGCAGGCCGAGGAGCGGCTTGCGCTCGCCGCGTGCTAGCGCGGCGTCCGCCTCGCGCGCGGCGCTGATCGCGCGGTCAAAGTCCCGCACGCAGATCGCGTTGACCTTGCCGTCGTGCCGTTCGATGCGGTTGATTGCGTCCTGCGTGAGCTCGACTGCCGAGACCTTCTTTGCGGTCAACGCGGCCGACAGCTCGACCGCGCTCTTGTAGCTCCATTCCGATTTGGCCAAGGCATGCTCCTGCATTTCACTGACGGGATGATGCGCAGTTTGGCGGAAGGCCGCAACCGCCGTTTGATGGCGATTGATATGTCAGCAGCTGTCATCGCCCGCCCCAGTGCGCAATTGCGCACAAGGCCGGCGATGACACCGAGTGTGACGCGACCTACGCCGCCCCGATCAGGATCCCCACCGCGAGCACGATGGCGCCGCCGAGCACGATCTGGAATACGGCCTGGAGGAACGGCGTGTCCATGTAGCGCGAGCGGATGAAGGCGATCGCCCACAGCTCGAAGAACACGACGACGCAGGCGATCGCGGTTGCGATCCAGAATGCGTTGGCCCAGCTGTCGGGCACGAGATAGGGCGCGGTGTGGCCGAGGCCTCCGAGCGTGGTCATTGCGCCGCAGGTGATGCCGCGCAGCCAGGGCGAGCCGCGCCCCGTCAGCGAGCCGTCATCGGACAGCGCTTCGGCAAAGCCCATGCTGATGCCGGCGCCGATCGAGGCGGCAAGGCCGACCAGAAACGTCTGCCAGTTCTGGTGCGTGGCGAAGGCCGCCGCAAACAGCGGCGCCAGGGTCGAGACCGATCCGTCCATCAGGCCGGCGAGGCCCGGCTGCACATATTGCAGCACGAACATCCGCCGCCGCGTGCGATCTTCCTCGGCGCGCACGTCGGGCTTCAGGATCTCGTCGGTGAGTGCGACTGCGCGGTTCTCGTGGTGCTTCTCTTCCTCGGCGAGATCGCCGAGCAGGCGGCGTACGCCGACATCCTCGGCCTGCTCGGCGGCGCGCGCGTAGAAGCGCTCGGCCTCGAGCTCCATGGTCTCGACTTCTTTCCGGATCGTGTCGAGCGGAAGGTTCTTGGTCAGCCAGATCGGGCGCCGACGCAGAAAGCCTTTGACGTCCTCGCGGCGGATCGGCGGCAGATGCGGGCCGAACCGCTCCTCGTAAAGCTTGAGCAGCCGGTGCCGGTGGCCACGCTCTTCCTCGGCCATCTCCTCGAAGATTTTTGCCGTGTCTGGATAACGCTCGCGCAAATCCTCGGCGAACGTCATGTAGATGCGGCTGTCCTCCTCCTCGGAGGAGATCGCGACCGCAAGCACCTCGCGCTCGGTCAGGTCGGCAAAAGTCTTCACGACGGCCCGTTTCATTAGTTTAGAATAGTTCTAAACTATATAGGGCGCCGTGGTTCCCAGGTCAAATCAGGCCGTGCGGGCCTTTGCGAGGAAGTCGAGCAGCAACCTGCTGACCTCGCCCGGCCGCTCCTGCTGCACCCAATGGCCGGCGCCGTCGACGAGATGGCAGCCGAGCATCCTGGTGCAGCCCCGGCCCTGCATCGCCTCGAACACGCCGGGGCGCTGATAGGTGCCCCAATCCTGCTTGCCGGAGATGAAGCACGACGGCACGTCGATGCTGCGTCCTGAGAACAGCTGCATCTCCTTGTTGAGCATGCCCGACGTGCCATAGCGGTACCATTGCAGCCCGCCCTGGAATCCGGTGCGGCCGTATTCGGCGCTGTAATAAGCAAGGTCGCTGTCCGGCAGCCATCGGTTGGCGGCGATCGCGGCCAGCGAGGGCATCTCTTTCGCGACCGTCTCGGCCATGGTCTCGTTCAGATCCATCACATAGTAGGTCGGCAGTTTCGCCAGTTCATTCGCCGACCACGATTGCAGCGGGTAGGGCTTGTTGTCGGTCCAGTCCGCGCTCTTGTGATGATAATAGGCGCGCAGGAAATCGTGCACACCTTGCGGCGCGTGCTGCATGTCGTCGTTCGCGGGCCGTGTCGAATAGTACCATTGATAGTGCTTGCGCGGCCGTGGCAACGCGGCGAGCCCGCGATGCACGGGATCTTCCACGCCAGGCTTTGCCGGACCATCGACCGTATCGAACGGCAATGTCGGCGCGCCGCCGAACGGCGCACTCATCAGCGTCACCGATCGAAACACGTCGGGCCGGATCAGCGCGCACCACGCTGCGACCGGGCTGCCGAAATCATGCCCGGCAAGATCGACCTGTCTGTAGCCGAACGCCGCCACCAGGGCGAGCACATCGCGCACGAGGTTGAGGAGCGAGAACGGGGTGAGGTCGCCATCATAATCCGCGGTCCACCCTGTCGTGCGGCCATAGCCGCGCTGGTCCGGCGCGAGCACGTGATAACCCTCGGCAGCCAGCGCCGGCATCACCTTGCGCCAGGAGAAGGCAAGCTCGGGGAAGCCGTGCAGCAAGAGGATGCAGGGCCGCTCCTTGGTCTCGAAGCCGGCTTCCAGCACATGCATCCGCAAGCCGTTGATGCCGTCGACATGACGCGAGCGGATTCCGGCGGGGAGAGGGATGTCGGGGAGTGTTGTCATGGCTTTCTCCACCCGGGAGGAATCGTAGGGTGGGCAAAGCGAAGCGTGCCCACCATAAGGAGTGGTGGGCACGGCGCGCGAGGCGTGCGCCTTTGCCCACCCTACGGCATCTCGGCTAAATCACACCGACTCACACACGAACGCATTACCCTTGCGCTTGATCCTCCCCACCGACGGCGAGGGGAAATGCGCGGTGCAGCACAGTGTGTCGGTGTCGCAATAGCGCTCAAGGACGCTGCGGCGCGTCTTCGCCGCGATGGCCTGATCGACGTCGAACTTCATCGACAGCTCCGGATAGAGCGTCTGCAGCGGCGAATGGATGAGGTCACCGGTGAACACCGCATCGTCCTTGCCGCGCCCCATCGCGAATGCGACATGGCCCGGCGTGTGGCCGGGCGTCGGCACGATGCGGACGTGATCGCCGATCTGATGGTCGTTGCCGACGAGCTCGTGGCGTCCCGCCTCGACCACCGGCAGCACGCTGTCGGCGAAGGGCGGCACCTCGGCCTTCGCGTTCTGCTCGGTCCAGTAATCGAACTCCTGTTTGGCGAAGACGTAGCGCGCCTTGGGGAAGGTCGGCACCCAGCGGCCATTCTCCATCCGCGTGTTCCAGCCGACATGATCGACATGCAGATGCGTGCACATCACGAAGTCGATGTCTTCCACCGAGACGCCCGCGGCGCCGAGCGCGCGCATATAGGTGTCGTCGGTCTTCATGTGCCATTTCGGCCGCTGCGGCCGCGACTTGTCGTTGCCGATGCAGCTGTCGATCAGGATGGTGTGGTGCGGTGTCTTCACCACGTAGGACTGGAAGCACAGGATCAACGTGTCCGCATCGTCCAGCGCCTTGGCATGCCGCATCCACGCGCGGTTCTCGGCCAGGACCTCCGCCGTCAGCCCGGGGATGAACTCCAGCGCTGGAAAGAACGGGGATTCCTGCTCGATGACGCGATGGATCGTGAGATCGCCGACCGAATATTTGAGGCTCATGAGAACTCCCGCGGTTACGGCATGATCCGAACCCGGAGGGCCGCGTCAGCGCAAAGTGTGCAGCGGCTCTCCGAAAAGATCATGCTCAAACTACGCCGGAGGCGGCACCGAGATCTTCACGGAGGGCCGCTCCAGCATCTTCTGATGGAAGGCGTCGAGCTTCGGATAGGCCTTGCGCCAGCCGCAATCGGCGAAGCGGAAATCGGCATAGCCGAGCACGCAAACGAGGCCGATCTGCGAAATGTCGAATGGGCCGTTCAAAACCTCGGGCATGTTCTCGAAGCGCGCCATGCCGGTCCAGGCCCGATTCCAGTGGTCGTCGGACCACGCCTGCCATTGCAGGCCCTGCGGCCGCACCATCTTCTCGTAGCGGCACAGCAGCATGGAATCGAGCATGCCGTTGATCAGCGAATGATTGGTCTTGGCCTTCCAGCGCCGCGGGCCGTAATCCGGGATCAGGCTGCCGCCGGCCATCTCGTTGAGATATTCGACGATCACGTAGGAATCCAGGATGACGTCGCCGTCATTGGTGATCAGCACCGGCAGCTTCTTCAGCGGCGTGATGCGCGAATAGTCCTCATTCGCGGTGCCCGGCGCGACGGTTGCGGGCATCAGCTCGATCTTGTCGATCAGCCCAAGCTCGATCGCGGCGATGCGCACCTTGCGGGCGAAGGGCGAGGCGGCGGAGAAGGAGAGTTTCATGGAAAATAACCTCTATCCAGGCACACAGTCCTCATCCTGAGGAGCGCGCCCTCGGCGCGCGTCTCGAAGGATGGATAACGAGGGAGGGTCTCTCGTCACCCGGCGCGAACGCCGGGCGACCGTGCTTGTGGCGCATCCTTCGAGACGCGCGTTGCGCGCTCCTCAGGATGACGGCGGAGGCCCTTACGCCGCGATGATCTCCTGGCGCTGCTCGCCGAGGCCTTCGATGCCGAGCGACACGACGTCGCCGACATTGAGGAAGGTCGGCGGCTTCATGCCGAGGCCGACGCCGGGCGGGGTGCCCGTGGTGATGATGTCGCCGGGCAGCAGCGTCATGAACTGCGAGACATAGGAGACGCACTTGGCCATCGAGAAGATCATGGTCGCGGTCGAGCCGGTCTGGCGGCGCTGGCCGTTGACGTCGAGCCACATCGACAGGTTCTGCACGTCCTTGATCTCGTCCTTGGTGGCGAGCCACGGCCCGAGCGGGCCGAACGTGTCGTGCGACTTGCCCTTGGTCCACTGTCCCAGGCGCTCGGTCTGGAAGTTGCGCTCGGAGACGTCGTTGCAGACGCAATAGCCGGCGACGTAGTTCAGCGCATCGGCTTCCGAGACGTATTTGGCGCGGGTGCCGATGATGGCGGCGATCTCGACCTCCCAGTCGAGCTTGGTCGAGCCGCGCGGCTTCTCGACCGCATCGTTCGGGCCGGACAGCGAGGTGTTGGCCTTCATGAAGATGATCGGCTCGGTCGGGATCGCCGCGCCGGTCTCCTTGGCGTGGTCGCTGTAGTTGAGCCCGATGGCGACGAATTTCGAGATGCCGGTCACCGGCGAGCCGAAGCGCGGCTTGCCGGAGACGGCGGGCAGCGAGGCGGGATCGAGGCCTGCCAGCTTCTTCAGGCTCTCCGGCGAATAGGCATCGCCCGTGAGGTCCTTCAGATGCGCGGACAGGTCGCGCAGCTGGCCGGATTTGTCGATCAGGCCGGGCTTTTCCGCACCCTTTTCGCCATAACGAACAAGCTTCATTCTCGTTTCTCCCTGGAGATGGACCGATCGGTTAAATAGCTTCATGGAACAGGGCGGCGGGAAATTCAACCGCTCAAACAGCGGTGCATTGCAGCCCCTCCTTGCAGGGTGGGCAAAGGCGCGAAGCGCCGTGCCCACGAGCTGTTTCCAATAGCCCGGACAGGTGGGCACGCGAAGCCTGTCATCGGGCGCGCGTTCGCGCGACCCGGTGGCTCTGCCCACCCTACGATTGCAGCGCCTCGAACCTGAACGCATCTCCCTCGCGCTTGATATGCCCCGCGGAAAAATGCCCGCCGATCACCAGCGTCGGCGTATCGGCAAACCGCCCGAACAATTCGCGCCGCGTTGCGGCCGATTGCGCCTGGTCGGAATCCGCCGTCGAGGACCAATCGAGATGCGCCATCTGGCAGGGATGGTGGGCGACGTCGCCGGTCAGCAGTCCCTGTTCGCCGCCCGACTGGATCAAAATGCTCATATGCCCGGGGCTGTGGCCCGGAGTCGGGATCACGCTGATCTCCTCCGACAGGCGATGATCGCTCGGAATGAGATCGGCTTTGCCGGCATCGACGATCGGCTGCACGGAATCGCCAAACACCGCCGCCTTGTCCGGCTCGGTGGAATGATCGCGCCAGTGCTCGTATTCGGTGCGGCCGAAGACGTAACGCGCGTTCGGGAAGGTCGGCACCCATTTGCCGCCGACCAGCTTCGTATTCCAGCCGACATGATCGACGTGAAGATGCGTGCACAGCACGGTGTCGATGGTCTCAGGCGCAAAGCCCGCTGCCGTCATCGTCTGAAGGAACGGCGTGCTGCGGTTATTCCAGGTCGGGACGCCGCGGCCCTGCTTGTCGTTGCCAAGACCGGTGTCGACCACGATGCGGCGCGTCGGCGTCTCGACCACCAGCGAATGGATCGACATCTTCAGCCGGCCCTCTTCGGTGGCGAAATGCGGGATCAGCCAGGGCAGCTTCCGGATTTCATCATTGCTCGCCAGCGGCAGGATGAAGCGGGTCGAGCCGACCGTCTCCAACTCCACGACCTCAGTGATTCTGACGCTGCCGACCCTCCAGTGCATGCGGTATGCCCCCATTTTCTTGCTTTGGTGCCGAAAGATGCGCATTTTCCGTCACGGAGCGCAATGGATCATCTGTCGTGATGTTGCGTTATCGAGGGGAACCTGGAACCAGCCCAACGATGCGCCCGAGGGGAGCCCATGCCAGAGCTTGCGATTTCCGCCGAGAAGGTCGCCTTCATCATCGAGAAGGCGCGCGAATTCGACGTCAAGGAAGGGGATACCGATCCGGATTCGGGCTCGAATCCGAGCGATGACGATTCGGTTGATGTCCTCGGGGATGACGGCTCCGATCCCGTCGGCAGCGAGCTCGGGAGTTTCATCGCTGCCCTGAACGAGGACGAGCAGGTCGATCTCGTCGCACTGACGTGGCTCGGTCGCGGCGAGGGCACGATCGACGAGTGGGACGATTTGCGCGCCCGCGCCGTGGAGGCGCGGGGCGAATATCGCAGGCCCCGGCACGAGACCGTGCAATATCTGCTCGGCGATCCCATGCTGGGCGATCTGCTCGCGGACGGGCTCGACGAGTTCGGCATCGACTGGACCGACGAGCGTCTCACCGCCGATTCCTCCGATCCCAGCGAGCGCGACGAAGACGAGCCGACGAAGCAGCGGTGATCCGTCTTCGCCTCTCCCCGCTTGCGGGGAGAGGCCGGGATTGCATCGGAGATGCAATCCGGGTGAGGGGGAGTCTCCGCGAGTCCAATCGCTATCGTCTTTGCCGAAGCAGCCCCTCACCCCTCCCCGTAAGAACGGGGAGAGGGAGAGGGCAGATCACAGCGTGCCCGGGAACGCACCGCCATCGAGCAAAATGTTCTGCCCGGTGATGAAGCCGGCCTTGGCGCCGCACAGGAAGGCGCAGGCATAGCCGAACTCGTCGGGCTGGCCGAAGCGCCCCGCGGGATTGAGCTTGGCGCGCTCGGCCAGGATCTGCTCGGCGGAGACGCCGCGCTTGTCGGCTTCGGCCTTGGCGGTGCCGGTCAGGCGATCGGTCTCGAACGGGCCCGGCAACAGGCCGTTGATGGTGACGTTGTTGATCACGGTCTTGCGCGACAGGCCGGCGATGAAGCCGGTGAGACCGGCGCGCGCGCCGTTGGAGAGGCCGAGAATGTCGATCGGCGCCTTCACCGCGGCCGAGGTGATGTTGACGATGCGGCCGAACTTGCGCGCCATCATGCCGTCGACGGTCGCCTTGATCAGCTCGATCGGGGTCAGCATGTTGGCGTCGATCGCCTTGATCCAGTCGTCGCGGGTCCAGTTGCGGAAATCGCCGGGCGGCGGGCCGCCGGCATTGTTGATCAGGATATCGGGCTCGGGGCAGGCCTTCAGCACGGCCTCGCGGCCCGCCGGCGTCGTGATGTCGCCGACGATCTCGGTGACGGTCACATCGGGATAGGCCTTGCGGATCTCGTCGGCCGTCTTCTTCAGCGCTTCGGCGCCGCGCGCGGTCAGCGTGACGTGAACGCCGGCGTCCGCCAGCGAGATGGCGCAAGCGCGGCCGAGGCCCTTGCTGGATGCGCAGACGATGGCGCGGCGACCTTTGATCCCAAGATCCACTGTTTCACTCCCGAAAATAGCACGCAGGTTTTGGATGGCCGCTACTCTAGCCAACTGCGGCGCCGCTGATAAGGGAGAGGCCCGCGTCAAAATGCATGGCGCGGGCCGCGGCGATGCAAACGGGCATGATTCGGAAAAGTGCGTAGCGGTTTTCCGAAAAGATCATGCCCAGACAATAAGCTGGAGCGCGATCTTATCGCGCTCTAGATGCGACGCTCCTGCTTGAGGCGGTCGATCGCGTCGGCGGCCTCGGGCGGCAGCGATTTGAATCCCATCTGCCCGGCCGCCGAGAACAGCGGCCGCAGATGCGAGCCGGCGAGGAAGGGCGGCTGGCGGTTGGCCGGCACGATCTGGTCGAACACGAGAACCAGCGTGGTGGCGACGAGGCCGACCCTGACGGCGCCGAGCGCGGCGCCGCCGAGGCGGTCGCCGATGCCGGCCTCGCCAAGGGTGTCGTTCAGCGCGACGCGGCCGATATGGCCGAGCAGCATGCCGACCACCACGAAGATGGCGAAGAACCAGATCCAGTTCTGGAGCAGCGGCGCGTTGGGATTGCCGGCGATCTGCGGCGCGATCATCGGCATCAGCGCCACCGCCATGGGCGCGGCGAGGAGATAGGCCAGGATGGTCATGGCGCTGCGCAGCAGGCCGGTCCGAAAGCCGAGGCCGACGGCCATGGCAAGCGCCGCATAGACCGCGAGATCGAAACTGTTCATCACTGCGAGCCCCTGCCTCAGGTGGAACGAATGAACGCCGAACCGATCATTCCGGTTTCAGATCGTTAAAATCGTCGGTATTGATGGCTCCAAAGCCCAGGGAAATCGCGCAAGGACAACGTCATGTCAGACCTATTCGACGTCAGTAAAGAAACCATCCTCGTAACAGGCGCGAGCCAGGGGCTGGGGCGGCAGTTTGCCCGGGTGCTGGCGGCACATGGCGCGGCGGTCGCGCTCGCGGCGCGACAGACCGACAAGCTGAGGAGTCTCGAGGAGGAGATCCGCGGCAAGGGCGGCCGCGCAGCTGCGATCGCGCTCGACGTCACCGACACCGCATCGATCGCGAAAGCCGTGGATGACGCGGAATCAGCGCTCGGCCCGGTCACGGTGCTGATCAACAATGCCGGCATCGCCATCGAGAAGCTCGCGACCGAGCAGACCGAGGCCGACTGGGACGCGGTGATCGGCGCCAATCTGAAGGGCGCTTATTTCCTCGCGACCGAAATCGCCCGCCGCATGATTGCGCGCAAGCAGGAAGGCAACATCGTCAACATCGCTTCCGTGCTCGGCACCGGCGTGCTCAAGGCGGTCTCGCCCTATGCCATCTCCAAGGCCGGCATCATCCAGGCGACCAAAGCGATGGCGCTGGAGCTCGCGGGGCAAAACATCCGCATCAACGCGCTCGCGCCCGGCTATATCGATACCGAGATGAACCACGCCTTCTGGTCGACGCCCGCCGGCGAGCGCCTCGCCAAACGCATCCCCCAGCGCCGCGTCGGCGCCGAGTCCGATCTCGACGGCGCGATTTTGCTGCTGGCCTCGAAGGCGTCGCGGTACATGACGGGGAGTGTGGTAACGGTGGACGGCGGGTTCTTGCTGAATTGAGCGTGTCTTCGCCTCTCCCCGCGTGCGGGGAGAGGCCGGAATTTGCGAAAGCAAATTCCGGGTAAGGGGAGTTTCCGCGAGTCGAGCTATCACCGTCCTCGTGGAGACACCCCAACCCTCTCCCCGCAAGCGGGAGAGGGAGAAGAGCTACCGCACGTCTCCCCGGATCATATCCGCCGCCTTCTCCCCGATCATGATGGTCGGCGCATTGGTGTTGCCGCCGATCAGCGTCGGCATGATCGAGGCATCGACGACGCGCAAACCTTGCACACCGTGCACCTTCAGCTTCGGATCGACCACGGCCATCGCATCCGTGCCCATCTTGCAGGTGCCCACCGGGTGATAGACGGTGTCGACGCGATTGCGCAGGATCGCGCGGATGTCGTCGTCGGTTCGCACGTCGGATGTGAATATGTCCTTCTTCTGCAACGCGCGCAGCGCCGGTGTCTCCATCAGCCGTCGCGTGGTCTTGAAGCCGGCGACCATCGCCTCGAGATCCCAGTCCTCGCCGAGAAAGTTCGGATCGATCATTGGAGCTGCGAGCGGATCGGCGCTTCTCAGCCAGACGCTGCCGCGGCTCTTCGGTCTGAGCAGGCAGACATGGCATGAGAAGCCTGCCTCCTTGTGCTTCTTGCGGCCGTGATCGTCGAGCATCGCGACGACGAAGTGCAGCTGGATGTCCGGCACGTCGAGATGGGCCTGCGTCTTCAAGAAGCCGCCGCACTCGGCGAAATTGGTGGTCATCAGGCCGCGCCGCTCCCTACGGTACCGCTGGATGGCGCGGAGCAAGGATGGCAGCCGGCCAAGCGAGGAGTGAACGAAGTGCGGATAATCGGAGGCGTAGACGAAGACGAAATCCGGATGGTCCTGCAGATTGCGCCCGACCCCCGGCAGGTGATGGGTGACGCCGATGCCGTGCGCGCGAAGCGCCTCGCCATCGCCGACGCCCGACAGCATCAGCAGCTGCGGCGACTGGAAGGCGCCGGCGGCGAGGATCACCTCGCGCCGGGCGCGCAGCTGCTTCTTTTGCTTGCCCTGCACATATTCGATTCCGACCGCGCGCTTGCCCTCGAACAAAATGCGCGTGGCCTGCGCCCCCGTCTCGACGCGCAGATTCGCGCGCTTGTCCATGTGGGGCTGCAGATAGGCGCGCGCCGCGCTCCAGCGCTCGCCATTGTGCTGCGTCACCTGATAGCTGCCGAGCCCTTCATGATCCGCTTCATTGAAGTCGTCGCGGATGCGGAACTGCGCCTCGCGCGCGGCCTGATGGAAGACCTCATGGATCGGATTGTCCGAGCGGAGCCTGTTGACATGCAGCGGGCCACCCTTGCCGTGATACTCGCCGTCGAAATCGCGGTTGTTCTCCGCGCGCTTGAAGTAGGGCAGCACGTCCGCGTACGACCAGCCTGCGTTGCCGAGCTCGGCCCAGTGGTCGTAGTCCCATTTGTGGCCGCGGATGTAGACCATGGCATTGATCGCCGAGGATCCGCCGAGACCCTTGCCGCGCGGCTGATAGCCGATGCGGCCGTTCAATCCCTTCTGCGGCACGGTATCGAAGGCCCAGTTGGCCGCGGGGTAGGGCAAGGCGAGCCCGAACGGCGTGGTGATCCGCCAAGTGTCGTTGCGCCCGCCGGCATCGAGCAACGCCACGGATGTCGCCGCATCCTCCGACAGCCGCCCCGCCACGGCGCAGCCGCCGGAGCCCGCGCCCACGACGACGAAATCGAATATGTCAGTCACCGATGTTTCCCCCTGCGCGCCTTTTTGTAGGCGTCAATCCAGGGCGCGACGAAGTCGCGAACCCGGAATCCATTGGCCCGCTGGTGATGCGGATCGATGGATTCCGGGCTCGCGCAGCACGCGCCCCGGAATGACGGCAGCTTCTCCAGCCGCGCGATCCCGCCGCCATCAGGCGGGGCAGGTCAGCGGGTGGTCCATGGCGTTCCCCCGTTATCTTGTTGCCGCAAGCTGGCCCGTTGTGGAACTTCTGGCAAGAGCGCGCCAAACCGGCCGAAAACCGGCCCACCGCGTTGTCATAAAGTCGAAAAAAACGTCCCGCCGGCCCTTTCCAAAGCCACCCCGCCTTGATACATACGCCCCGCACCCGACGGGCTTTGCCCGGGGTTGCCTTCCAAGGAAGCCTTTGGGACGGACGAGCAAGCCACGCGAACAGCGTCGGCCTTAACCTCACCGTCCCCGGGATTTGCTGAAGGCGCGCAACGGTTTAACGCGGGGTGGAGCAGCCCGGTAGCTCGTCAGGCTCATAACCTGAAGGTCATAGGTTCAAATCCTATCCCCGCAACCACTGATACCGACACTCCCGTAGCCGACGCTGCGGGAGTTTTGGTTTGTGCTACCTTTTCCGCGTTACGCGCAGCAGTCCAGTTCAGTATTGTGCCCAAATCACCGTGGAGGGTGGCGTCGATTTGGCCGCGCTTGGCACCCGGGCGGAGAACGATGCGTTGGATCAGGCCACGAAGAGCCTGGGCGGCCTCGGCCCGGTCTTCCGGACGGTTCAAAGCCTCGGTGAGGTGGGCGACCTTCTTAGCGTAGAGTTGCGACGCGCTCGGGAGAACGTCCGGGGTATCCGCAGGGGCTTCGGCGAGCAGGGCAGAAAGCTCGGCTTTGCGAGCCTCCAGCGCGTCCATCGCTGCGATCATCGAATGCTGGAACATGCCCTCCTTGATCGCTTCGACCATTCCGTGGATTTGTTTTTCTACCTTGGCCAGTTCAGCGCGCCAGGCATTGTCGTGGGCCCGCCGCTCGCGGTTCAGCCGGTTCATCTCCTCGGCATAGGCGCGCATTGCTTCTGCGATGACGTCTGGCGCCAGCAACCGGTCCTTCAGCCCGCTTAACACGCGTTGTTCGAGTTCGCTCCGCGCCAAAGTACGGCCGTTCGAACAGGACCCGTTGCTGACATGTGCCGAGCAGACGAAGCGATCGGCTCCGCGCAGCGAACATGGGCCATCGCATAAGCCGCAGAGCACAAGTCCCGAGAACAACGACTTTGGGCGGCGAGCACTGTTAAGTCGTTTGTTCGAATGGTGCTCGCGGACAGCTACTGTCACATTGATGAATCTTTCGGCGATCTCACTTTGCTTGGCTTTCACCAAATCCCAGAGTTCGTCCTCGATTATGCGAAGCTCTGGAACTTTGGTGACGATCCATTCGGCCTCCGGATTGAGACGCGAGATGCGTTTCCCCGTCGAAGGATTCTTAAGGTAATGCAGCCGATTCCAAACGAGGCGTCCCACGTAAAGCTCGTTATTGATGATCCCGGTGCCGCGCTTGACATGGCCTCGGATCGTCGTGTCATTCCACAGCTTGGTCTCAGGGCCGGCTATGCCTTCGGCGTTGAGCTTCACGGCGATCGCTCGCGGGCTGATGCCAGCCGCGAAGTCCCGAAAGATGCGCCGGATTACGGCGGCCTGGGCCGGATCGATCTCTCGGTCTCCTCGGATACGATCTCCGCGCTCATCCAGCCGTTTGATAACGCGGTATCCGTAGCAAAGCCCGCCACCTGACTTTCCACCCTCTACCCGACCTCGCAAGCCACGGTGCGTCTTCGCAGCGAGGTCCTTCAGAAATAGAGCATTCATAGTCCCTTTCAGACCGACGTGAAGCTCAGTGATTTCCCCTTCGGCCAAGGTGACGATCGAAACACCGACAAAGCGCAGTTGCTTGAACAGGGTCGCCACGTCCGCTTGGTCGCGGCTGATCCGATCGAGCGCCTCAGCGAGCACGATATCGAACGCATGGCTCTGAGCATCCTGCAACAGGGCTTGGATGCCCGGACGAAGGATCATGCTCGCACCGGAAATTCCGGCATCCTTGTAAGAATTGGTGATCGTCCATTTTTCGCGCATCGCGCGCTCTTTGCAAATACGAAATTGGTCTTCGATCGAGGTGTCACGTTGATTGTCAGACGAGTATCGGGCATAGAGCGCAGCTCGCGTCATTGACTTGTCCTTGCATTCCACTTGCGCCGGCACATGGCCGTGAAGCAAAAAATATCGAATGAACGCGGCATTTATATGCCGTGCACACCCGGATGGGTTTGATGCAAGGAAAGGCATGTCGCGGCGCTCTGGAGTGAACTAGAAGACGCTGCGCCGTGTGCGTCTTTGCTCATATCTCTGCTGCGTACTCGAGAGATCCAACTACACAATGGCGATGTGCCATGACGCGGCTAGATTGGGGTGGTTTCTTTCTCGGGCGAGGCACAAGGTGATCGACGATCCTTGATATCGTCACGGGCCATTTGTCGTCCGATAAGGCGGGCGAGGCGAAGGATTGCGTGCTCGGAAGGCTTCGCCTGATTGACTGCTTCCGCTTTGGTTGGAAGTCTTAAATTTTCGATTCTCTTGATTTTCAACACCGTGCCTCCGCTGGGGACAGTCAAAACAGAGCTTCCGTGGACTTGGAAGTGCGAGAGGACGTCGAGGCGGTTTTCGGATACATCTGCGTATAAGTGGGCAGCTTGGTCCCCATCGGAGCCGAATCCTCGAACATTGTTTTCGGAAGGCAGGGGTGAGCAGCGCAGACGATCTCTGGGTCACGGGGCATCTACGCGGCGTTTTATCTCTGGCGGCCAAGCGCAACGCGTCGCAAAGGCGCTGCGAAATCGATCCGCTTTCCGGAACGTCATGCACAAGCGTCGACAACTATCACATGAGCTTCGCGCGTCGAATTGGACAACATCAACCAGCCTGATGATAGGAGACCCAAGCCTGTCGGCATCGCCTTCTTGAGATCGAGCCAATCGTCGATCCGATCAGCCCAATGCTGCATAAGCTTTGTGCGCGAGACGAAAAGCGCGAGCGGTCCGTCGCCCCTTTCGAATTTCAGTCGCGCGGCGCGGCAGTCGACGTCGGTCAGATCTGTTTTGGGTTGGTGCCCGCGCCATCGTTCTTGCGGGGCCTTTGCTCGTTCCATCGTTCGAACTAACGAAATTCGCCGCTCGTTAATATCCTGATGCCAACAAAAATACCAACAAACTAGATGGCTGAGCCTAATTTATTTACCAGTGTTTTCAACGAGTCTCGAAATGAAAATGCGGAAAAGAGGAATTAGCGGAGTGGCAGCATTCGGCGATCGCGCTCGCGAACGCCGCCGCTACGAAATGAAGTACAATACCTTGCTAAAACAGCAAAGGTGACCGGATCGGGGCGTACCAGTTCGTCTACGATGTGACAAAGCGTATCCGAGAACAGGAGCGCCCTTCCCGGGCGGAAGAGCAGCTCCGCCAGGGGCAGAAATGGAAGCGATGGGCCGGTTGACCGGCGGCGCCGCCCACGACTTCAATAACCTGTTGACGCCAAGCGTCGGGCCCTCGATGCGTTGCAACGGAGAGGTGTGGGTGGGGAGCGCGAGCAACGGTTGATCGCCGGAGCGATGTAGTCTGCCGAGAGAGCAAAGGCGCTTGTTCAGCGGTTGCTTGCATTCGCACGGCGACAACCACTTCAAGCCAAACCAACACAGGTGGTGACCTGATTAATGGAATGGCCAACCTGATTGCGAGTACATCCGGTCCGCAGGTCAAGGTGTCGGTCGAGATCGAGAAGGCTTTGCCTTCCGCAAGGTCGATGAAAGCCAGCTTGAGATGGCTCTCCTCAATCTTGCAGTTAATGCACGTGATGCGATGCCTGAAGGTGGTACGTTACGCATCACCATCGACGCCCAACACGTTGAGGCAGGGCACCGCACCAATTTGAAGCCCGGACGCTACGTCAGGCTATCTGTTGCGGACAACGGAGTCGGCATGGAGATTCGGTGAAGGCTCGGGCCATCGAGCCATTCTTCTCGACCAAGGGGAATCGGAAAGGGAACGGGTCCCGGTTTATCGATGGCTCACGGCCTTGCATTGCCGTTGGGCAGCGCTCTGACCATTCAGAGCCGCCCAGGGCTGGGTACAAATATAGAGATTTGGCTTCCTTCCACCGACGAGCCCGTGCAGGCGGGGAGCCAGCAACCTGCATCGGTGCCGAACGGTGGTTCTCTTGGAACAGTACTTCTCGTCGATGACGAGCCGCTCGTGCGTGCAGCAGCCGCGGACATGCTAACGGACCCAGGCTATTCGGTTCTCGAAGCTGCTTCGGCGGAAGAGAAAGACCCCAGCTTCAAGGACTAGCGAGCTGGGGCACAAGTCACCTTGTGACCTGGGATCACGAACTCAGGCTATCGGGAAAACTTGGCGCGCCCTCCCTCGTTCCGCACCCAGAATACGGCCCTGGCTCGTCGGGCATAGAGGTATCGATCGGGCCCCTCCGCCAAGTTCCGTTGGCAAGTCAGCTTCCTCGGGCCATCGCAGTCGCTCGCATGGCATGGTCAAGCCTGCCCGAGAGGCGCCTCGGCGACGTCCAGCAGTGCACCGAGGCCTTGCCGCAAGCGGCGCGTGGCGACGTTCTCGGTCGACAGACCAAAAACCACGAGAGTACGTCCGGTCACCGCGTAAGTCTGTCCGAATTCGAATGCAGGCATCTGCGTTTCCGGCTGATTGGTATCGACCAGCCCTAACCAAGTTCTTCCATCCGCGACGGCCGGCAAGGTGAAGTTCACGACATCATAATGCGCATTGTAGACCAGCAGCATGGTCGCGTCCGAGCCGCGGCGCTTGATCCCGGTCTCCTGTGCACGTCCGTCGAGTAGCATGCCAAAGCATCTGGCGTTGGCGTCCTGCCATTGATCTGTGGTCATCTCCTCGCCGGATGGCGAGAGCCATGTGACGTCCTTGACGTCGAGCTCTTCATTGTGGGAGCCCACCAGGAAGCGGCTGCGATAGAGGATCGGGAAGGCCTTGCGCGTAGCGATCAGCTTGCGTGCGAATTCACGAAGGCTGCGGCCGTTTGCCGTGATACCCATCCAATCGAGCCACGTGGTCTCATTGTCCTGTGCATAGGCATTGTTGTTGCCGTTCTGAGTGTGTCCAAATTCGTCACCGGCGAGCAGCATCGGCGTGCCGTGGGACAGCAGCATTGTTGCGAGCAGGTTCCGCTTCTGGCGTTCGCGCAGCGCAGTGATCTCGGGATCGTCGGTCGGACCCTCGGTCCCGCAATTCCAGGAATGATTATTGCTCTGACCGTCGCGATTGTCCTCGCCGTTCGCCTCGTTGTGCTTGTCGTTGTATGACACGAGATCGTTGAGGTTGAAGCCGTCATGGGCGGTGACGAAGTTGACGCTGGCCCAGGGGCGGCGTCCGCGTTTGTTGAAGAGGTCGCCAGAGCCCGACACGCGCTTGGCGAAGTCCGCGATCGATCCTTCGTCGCCCTTCCAGAAGGCGCGGACCGTGTCCCTGAATTTGTCATTCCATTCGGCCCATCCCGGCGGGAACTGTCCGACTTGATAACCGCCCGGGCCGATGTCCCACGGCTCTGCGATCAGCTTGACGCCGGACAGCACCGGATCCTGGCGGCAAGCGTCGAGGAAGCCGCCGCCCTCGTCGAAGCCATAGGGCTCCCGCGCCAGGATGGTGGCGAGGTCGAAGCGAAAGCCGTCGACTCGCATCTCGGTTGCCCAATAGCGCAAGGAATCCGCGACCAGCTGCAGCACACGCGGATGGGACAGGTTCACGGTATTTCCGGTGCCGGTATCGTTGATGTAGTAGCGCTCCTGGTCCGGTAGCAGGCGGTAATAACTGGCGTTGTCGATGCCCTTGAACGAGAGCGTGGGTCCGAGTTCATTGCCTTCCGCGGTGTGATTGTAGACGACGTCCAAGATGACCTCGATGCCGTGGGCGTGGAACTGGTTGACCATTTCCTTGAATTCGTTCGCGAACGGCGTCTTCAGGTAACGCGGCTCCGGGGCGAAGAAGGCGATGGAGTTGTAGCCCCAGTAGTTGCGCAGGCCTTTGTCGACGAGGTAGCTGTCATCGATGAAGGCATGGATCGGCAATAGCTCCGCGCTGGTGATGCCGAGCGAGCGCAAATAGCCGGGGATTTCCGAATGAGCGAGCCCCGAGAAGGTGCCGCGGTCTGCCTCCGGCACTAGCGGGTGCAGCTGGGTAAAGCCCTTCACGTGCATCTCGTAGACGATCGTCCGTTCCCACGGCACTTCGGGCTTGCGCGGCGCGCCCCAGGTGAAGGCGGGATCGATGACGCGACACTTCTGCATCAGCGGCGCGCTATCGCGCTCGTCATAGGAGAGGTCCTTGTCGGCGTGATCGAGCTGGTAGCCGAACAGTTCGGGTCCCCAGCGCAGTTGCCCGACCAGCTGCTTGGCATAGGGATCGAGCAGGAGCTTGTTGGGATTGAAGCGGTGTCCGGCGTCAGGCTCGTAAGGACCGTGGACGCGATAGCCGTAGACGGTGCCGGGACGGGCCGAGGGCAGATAGCCGTGCCAGACCTCGTCGGTAAATTCCGGCAGCTCGATGCGCTCGAGTTCGGTTTCACCCGCGTCGTCGAACAGGCAGAGCTCGACCTTGGTGGCGTGGGCCGAGAATAGCGCGAAGTTGACGCCAAGGCCGTCCCAGGTAGCGCCAAGCGGAAACGGCTTGCCTTCGGTGATCCGCGAGCGGCGCAGACTCGCCGCCGCCCGCGTCAGGGCGTCGTCTGATCGCGCTTCTTGGTCCATGTATGCCCCCGATAAAAATCCGGTTAGGATGTCGGCGCTGATGCGGGTATCTCGGCCGCGGCCTGCTCGATGGCCACAGCTGAGGCGATCACTGCCGCGGGAGGCACGTGAGCCGGCTTGGCCAGCGCGTTGGCCCGCTGTTTGGCGACTTCCTTGCTGATCGCGGCGATCGAATTTCCGATCCGACCAACGATGGCGGTCAGCTCGGCATCGGAAAGGCCAAGACGCTTTCTGACGAGCCGCATCTGAATTCGATTGGTCAGGTCGAGCTTGTTGCGGATGGGCTTCGGGTTAGGGCGGCGCATGGCGGCTACTCCTGTGTCTTGTCGTAACCGCCGCTCGCTGATTCCGTTCCGACACGGACCAAGGATCTCAGCCAGCGGCGGCGGCAGCTATTTCCAAGCCGGCAGAAGGTATCGGCATCCGAATTCCGTTCTTGCTTTCCAGCGTCGCGCGAACGTCCAATTGCGGTGCTTGTCGAAGGGCCGGTAGCCGACGATAGGCGGCCAAATAGTCGCTCGCCATCCGCTCGGCCGTGAAGCGTTGTTCGAACCGCTTGCGGATCGCCGCTCTATCCAATGTGCCGACTGCGTTGGCCGCCGCCACCGCCTCCTTGACAGAGTTCACGACGAACCCGCTCAGGCCGTGGTCGATGATCTCCGGCACCGATCCGTGGGAAAGCGCAACCACGGGCGTGCCGCAAGCCATGGCCTCGATCATGACGAGACCGAAGGGCTCCGGCCAGCAGATTGGAAAGAGCAGCGCGCGCGCATTGCCGAGGAAGTCCGCTTTCTGGAGTTCGTTGATCTCACCGATGAATTCGACATTTGGATGCGCCGCCACCATCGGCGCGATCACTTGATCCCAATAGCGTTGATCTGCAGCATCGATCTTGGCCGCCATTTTCAGGCGAACGCCGGTCCTGGCAGCGATCTCGATGGCCTTATCCGGTCCCTTTTCGGGGGAAATGCGCCCAAGGAACGCAAAATAGTCCCCGGACGGCGCTTGCCGATACGGCAGGATGTTCTCGGGCAGTCCATGAAGCACGGTCCCCAGCCAGTTGACCGGGGGCATTGGGCGGCGTTGTGCGTCCGAAATCGAGACCAGCGGAGGTTCGGGGAAGGCGGAGTAAAACGGCTTCAGATCGGGCAGATCGAGACGTCCATGCAATGTCGTGACGATCCGATCCGCATAGTGCCGCATCAAAGGATAGTGCAGATGATCGATGTGGAAGTGCAGGACATCGAATTCGTTGGCTCGCCTTGCAACTTGGTCCAGCATCATGACGTGGTACGGCGTCATATCCTTCACCGAGGGATCGAGCCTCAGCGCCATTTTGGAGCACGGCACCAGCTCCGCAGATGTGACCGAGTCGCCGCTCGCGAACAGGGTGACGTCATGCCCCTGGCGGACCAGCTCTTCGGTCAAATACGAGACGATGCGCTCGGTGCCTCCGTAGAGCCGTGGCGGGCAGCTCTCCGCAAGCGGAGCGATTTGCGCGATTTTCATGGTCCGTGCTCGATATCTTTCTAGATCGATGATCGGTAAAGATCTGCGTATGATTTGGCCGACTGCCTCCAGCTGAAAGCCTGCGCCATCGCGGCTCTGCGCATCTGGTCGAGCCTGTCCTTCATGCCAAAGGTCGAAAAGGCGCGGCAAAGACTGCGGAGAAAGCCCGAAGCCGACGCCCGATCGAACAGGAAGCCGGTCTCGCCGTCGACGATCGTCTCTGCAAGACCGCCGGTGCGATGGCCGATCGGCAAAGAGCCGAAGCGCTGGGCATACATCTGGCTCAGGCCGCAAGGCTCGAAGCGCGACGCCATCAGCGTGAAATCGCTGCCGGCGAAAATCTTGCGCGCCTCGGCATCGTCAAAGCCAATCTTGACGGCAATCGACTGCGGGGCTCGCGCCTGCGCCTGGAGCAGGGCTTCCTCGAAGCGGGGCTCGCCCTTGCCCGTGACGACGATCTGGCCGCCCGCGTCGACTATGGCTTGTGCGCTGTCGATCACGAGGTCGACACCCTTCTGATGGACAAGGCGCGCGACCAGAGCGAACAGCGGGCCGCGGGAGACCGCGAGGCCGAATTGGTCCCTGACATCGTCGGCGTTTAGAGAGCGCTCGGCCCAGTCGCCGGCTCCGAACGGCTGCAGCAACGACGAGCAGGTCCGCGGGCCCCAACTTTCGTCGATGCCGTTCAGGATGCCGGACAGCTGGTTGCGGTCAGCCCTTTGCTTAAGGAGCCCTTCGAGGCCGCACCCGAATTCCGCGGTCGTGATCTCCCGCGCATAGGTCTGGCTGACCGTTGTCAGGTGCGAGGCATAGACGAGGCCCGCCTTAATGAAGGACAGGCGATTGTAGAATTCGACACCGTCGATGTTGAAGCTGGTCTCGGGAATTCCGAGCGGAGCCAACGAGCTGCTGTCGAAGACCCTCTGATAGGCCAGATTGTGGATCGTGAAGACGGTCGGAATGTGCGCGTAGTGCCATTCGAGATAGCCGGGGATCAGCGCACATTGCCAGTCGTTGGCGTGAACCAGGTCGGCCGACCATTCCTTGTCGACCAATCCCCTGGCGAGCTGGGCGGCGGCATAGGAGAATGTGGCGAACCGTACATTATTGTCGGCCCAATCCGCCCCGCGGCCGTCGGCATAGGGCGTGCCGTCCCGCTCGTTAAGCTCCGGACAGCGCACGACGTAATATGTCACGCCTTCCGTGGTATGGCCGAGATCGACCTCGAAGGCGGGCAGGGCGGCGTAGGACTGGCATCTACCCACGGCCTTGAGGTCACTCATGCCGCGCAAGACCGCCGGATAGCCTGGGATGATGACGCGTACGTCAGCAAAATCGCGTAAGGCACGCGGCAAAGCCGCAGAGACGGCGGCCAGACCGCCTACTTGTATGAAGTCTGATACTTCGGGCGTCGCGAACAGGATCCGCATCGCTATGCCCACCAGCCGCGGGAAAAATTGTGGCCTTTGCCAACCATCTTTTGCATTCCGGGAGCGCTTCCTCAGCAAAGCGCTGTCCCCAAAATCCCGCGACGCAGCAATGGTTCCTAAGGCTGCGGCACGTCCGGGTCTTCAGATCGCCGGCTAAGGCGATCCGCATGAGGCGATGTCGATCCCAAAGTACTATAGGGTCAGCCGCCGGTGTCGATGAGGGGTGCCGATGGGCATCGTTAGATTGGCGGCTTTGCTTCGAGATTCGGCGATCGCATCGAGCGAACTCGTCCGTCATGCTGACAAGCTTGCCGAAGGTTCGTTATCCATTTCGCCCGCATCTACAGACAGAAACGGCCTCAGCTCTGCAAGGGTCTTGGGAGCTGAGGCCGCTTTGGCTCCGGAACGGAGGCGAATCCAACCGACGCCGGTCAGTTATAGGTTGGGTCTCTCCTGTCTTGGGTCCACTCGTGAACATTGCGCCGGCATTGTTCATGCACATGCTTTATGTCCTGTGAACGGAGCAGCGACGATTGATCTTCCAAGACGTTTTGATTGGCCCATATCTCAAGAAGGCTACCGGGCGGAAACGAAGGTTGCCCGCCCGCCGGTTTCCCATCGCGGAACATTTAGCGCCTTATACCGTTCTAAGCGCAAATTTGAGGGAAACAAATGAGCGAAGCTAACAGAACCGAGACAATGGGCGGGGGCGAAGAATTCAATCTCGATCAAGAGGTGGCCGCCTGGCGCAGCAAACGGCTGCGAAGAGCGGCATCAACGATAGGCAAGATCCAGGTCGTTCGTATTTCGAGGCGCGTAGGCGCATTGCATGCGCGAACGGAGCAAGGCGCCAATGGCGTGGCTGTGAAGGCGAAGTGGCGGCCGCGCCAGATGGACAAGCCTGCATTGGCCGTATCTTAAGGCGCGCCGACCTGCCAGCTTAGCAAGAATCGGTTGTCACTTTGAAGACATCCACAGGGCCTCTCTCCCTGCGGACGCCGACCAAGTGACCGAATAGCTCGACTTTTGTGAGCCGTTCTACAACGTCGGGAGGGAGGCGCTCGCCTCGATCAGGCCTTCGCTCTTCAGGTCGTCCCAGAACGAATTCGGGATCTTGGCTTGCAACGAGTTCCAGTCCTCTTCAATCTGGTGAGCACTCCCTGCGCCCACCACTAGCGCGACAGCAACGTCTGCGGCCGCGGAAAACTGTAGGGCCGCGGTCCGAAGATCTACGCCGTAGCGGGCCGCCACCGCCCTGAGCCTGCCGCGCTTTTCAATCGCCTCGGCGGGAATCTTGAAGTTTTCCTTGCCATAGTTATAGCGCGGGCTTCCGGAGATGAACCCGGCGTTGAGCGAGGACCCGATCACGAGCGAGATGTTTCTCTTCCGAACAGCCGGGAGGAGCTCGTTTACGGCGCTGGCGTGATCCATTAGCGAGTACTGTCGAGCGCACAGGCATACGTCGGGGTCGGCATCTTCCATCACCTTGAGGATCGGAAGGGGCGTATTCACGCCGATGCCCAAGGCGCGAATGATTCCTTCGTCGCGCATCTTCGAGAGCGCGGGGAACGCGCCTTTACGGGCGGTCTCATATTGCTCCTCCCAGCCGTTTGGGAAGAAGGCGAAGTCGGGAGAGATGTCGTGCACGAAGGCGATGTCGAGGCTATCGACGCCGAGCCGTTGGAGGCTGTCCTCAATCGAGCGACGCACGCCGTCGGCGGTGTAGTCGAATACGACGTCGTTCGGCGAATCCGACAGAGGATAGATGTCGGCATGCCTGTTGGTCTTCGAGGCTTGAACAGCTTGCCGACTTTCGACGAGAGCAGATATTCATCTCGCTTCTTGGTGTGGAGAAGCCGTCCAAACCGCCGCTCGGCCAGCCCAAACCCGTACCATGTCGAAGTAGCGCACCCCGATCTCCCAGGCCGCTTCGAGCGTGCTGTCCGCGTCTTTGTCGGTGTGCTTGTTGAACTCGTTCCCCAGCGAAACCCCGCCGAGTCCGAGGCGAAAGCGAGGCTCAAAGATCTGCTGTGCGCGATTGGGCATGATGGACTGACCTAGCTAATGGAAATTGGGCGAAAGACCTGCACCGGGCATCGAGCGCGCGACCCTTCCTAAATGTCCTTTGCGCTGTCGCCGCTAGTCACTTCGTACTCGGCACCAGTGACCATATTGGCGGCGTCGGACGCGAGGAATACGGCGGCTGGCGAGATGTCGTCGGGCTGCAGCCAGCCGACCTTGAGCGGCACGGTCGGTGCGCGGTTGTCCCAGGCCTGCTGTGGCGTGGGGGTGCTCGACTTTCTGTCCCTGCTCGCTCATCTGAGGCGCTTCTCGTATCGGGTCAGCGACGTGTCGACGAGACCGGGAATGAGCGCGTTGACAGTAATGTTGTGCTCGCCGAGTTCCATGGCTGCGGACTTCATCAAGCCAAGGATCCCCCATTTGGAGGCCGAGTAGCTGCAGGCGTCTTTAGTGCCGTGCTTGCCTTGCATCAACGAGAGCAGGATGAAACGTCCCTTCTTCCGCGCCACCATTTACGGTGCGAAAACGCGTACGGTATTGGCGGTGCCGTTCAGATTGTTGTCGATGACATCGCGCCAGTCCGAATCCTGCATCTCGAGCAGCGGCAGCCAGCGCTGGATCGCCGCGTTGGCAACGACGATGTCGACCTTGCCGTAGTCCGCTCGACACGGTCCGCGACCTTCCGCAAAGCGCCGATGTCGCGAATATCAGCCTTGATCCCTTCGCTGCGCCTTCCGTATTGCTTGATCATCCGCGCGGTCGCGTCGAGTTCTTCCGGCCTCGCAGGCGCGGCGTTCGAGGCGGGAGAAACCGGCCCCACGATGTCCAAAGTGATCACGTCCGCACCGTTGGCCGCCATCTCCACCGCAATCGCGCGTCCGATGCCTCTTGCGGCTCCGGTGACGACGGCGACCTTTTCCTGCAGCATGGAGCCTCGCCCAGCTCTGATAGGGCCGGCAGTGCGCTCTGTGGGCGGTTCCGGCATCGGCTGTCCTTCAAGCTCTCTCGGGCCATCATCTATCCGTTTTTGAGCCGCAGCGGAGGCAGCGACCGCAAACGCGGTCACTGCGGCGGCCCCCTTCATGAATCCGCGTCGTACATGGTCGGCCATCAACATCTCCCGTGCCGGACGAGCCCAACTGGCGAGCATGAACGCCGTTCCTGAGGCTGCAGCGTTTCGTCCTTGACGCGTCACCGCTCTGAGCTAACAGCCTCGGCAGATGCTCTTGATCTTCTTTTCCAAAGCGATGTCTGCTGGATCGCGCGGCTGCGCGTGGGTTGATTGGCCCGTGCTCCGTTGCTCGGCCGCTGGCGTCACCGAGTGATGGCCGTGTCGCTTGCCTTTAGCCTCTGCAGCATGACCTGTGACGAGCGCTGCTGCGACGATAACGGATATCAAGGCGGGTCCCTTCAACAATTTTTGCAAATCTTCCCCACAGTCTTGTCCGCCCTATTGTTCTCGTGATCGATCTTGGCGTCGCTGTCCTGTTCGTTCGTGGTAGTCGGCTTGCCGATGCCGCCGGCAGGAGCAGTGTTTTGTGCGTTGGCGCCAGGAGAGCCCGATGGCGCCGCCGTTCCGGCCGTATTCGTCCCCGGCGTGGATCCCGTGCTAAGCCCATTGCCATTGCCCGTCTGCTGATTGGGGATTTTGCCGGTAGCCTGGCTATTTGTGTTGGGCCGGTTGTTCGAATTCCCGGTTGCGGCATTGCCGCTCGGTCCTGGGCTTCCGGTCGTTCCTGTCGCGGACGACCTATTTCCGCTCGTACCGGCGGCCGCGTTACCTGCCGACCCCGTGCCCGCAGATGTCGAACCTTTTCCTGCGCCACCTGAAGTGGCGCCGCCGGTACCACCACCAGCGGATCCGCCACCCCCTCCACCTCCACCGCCGCCTCCTTGGGCGAATGCGGCGACTGGAACGAGAACAGCGGCGATGAGAGCAAATCGGGAGAGCTTCATGTTGGTCACTCCTTTTGCGACCAAGCCGTCTCCGGATGTTTCGTTCCTGTGGTCCTCATGTCCAAGAAACCATAGTTCGCCTCGTTTCAGGTCGGATCATCCGCAGCGATGTTTTCGATCACGCAGACCGGTGCTGCGGCTTGATGATCCAGCAAATCATCGGGCGCGTGGCGGCATTAGCCGCGTTGTTTTTTCGATGCGCGACGTCTGGCGCATCGTTGTTGTGCCCAGTGGATTCAGAAGGAACGTTGTGTGTGGCGGCGCTGTCTGGGGATCTGCCTGGCCGGAAATGGTCGGGGGCAGACTGATGCTGCTCCTTTCAAAGCGACCTTGCGGACGCGCACGATCTGCGGTTCCGATTTACGCCATGGCCGAGATGAAGCTGAAGCGAGGGATCCCGCCCAATCCTTCAGACTTGGCATCAGCGCCACCCTCCGCAGAGCGCTGGAAAAGGGAGAGGAGTCCTTGTGAGCGCTAACCTGCACTGCAACGTGTTGGTTGTCTTCCGGCTTCGCATCTCGGAGTTTTTTGAGCTTCTTCTGTGAGTTCTCGTCGGGCTTTTCCGGAATCACCGTCTAGGCATCGGAATAAATTCGCTGATGATTTTGGCGTGATCGGCGATCATCTGGTCGCGAACTCTTTTTCGTCTGGATCGCCTTTTTGTTACGCGATCTTGGCGGCCGATCTCGAGCATATCGCTCATGGCCGCCTCTTTGACGAAGTCCTCTGTCATGAGCGCGATGCCGAGCGCTGGTTTACGCCCGGCCCGTCTTTTCGCCAACCGACTGCGCCCCGGCCGGTCCATTGACGGCCGTGGCGAGCACTATTGCGAGAGTAATCTGTCTGATGCTCCCGCCTCACGCCGCATCCGCATTGACAGCGGAGATTGCCAGCTTTGACAGCGCATCATCGGTTTTCTTCTCTTCCGCCAGCGTCGCATCGAGCAGCTTGACGGCATCCTTGTGCCCCAGCTTGTCGGCCCAGGTTCTTAGCGTACCGTAACGCGAAATCTCGTAATGCTCGACAGCTTGCGCCGCCGCCAATAGGCCGGCATCGAGCGCAGGCGTGTCCTCATATTCCTCCATGACTTCCTTGCCTTCGTCGAGAATGCCTTCGATGGCATCGCACTTCTTGCCGCGGGCCGGCTTGCCGATCAGCTCAAAAATCTGTTCAAGCCGTTCAATCTGACCTTCGGTCTCGTCATGATGCTTTTCGAAGGCGGCGCGCAATTCCTCCGACGAAGCGGCCTTGGCCATTTTCGGCAGCGATTTGTAGATCTGCTTTTCCGCATAATAAATGTCCTTGAGAGTGTCGACGAACAGGCTGCTGAGGTCTTTCTCAGACATGGTTGGTCTCCTGGTGTGTTGAAAAGGCCTCCTTCAACAAAGCACGTGGAGCGGGGTTCCTCGCTGCGCCAGGAGTGCGGTGCGTTGGCTGGATGGCTCAAAGTACCAAAGTGCACAGAGCGAGTTGATTGTTTCGTGCGAGGAACGTCCGTCAATACGCGGGTTTAGGCCTTTGACAGGGCTGTCCTCCTCCCCTGTCACCTTTCCAGGCCCCCGGGGTATCAGCAGCTCCGGGGGCGAGCGCGTGATCTGCCGCACCGGCGCCTTGAATCAGCCGTCGTGGGCAGCCCCGACAGCGTTTCCACTTTCCGGCACCGTCAACCGTACGGCATGGCCCTGCCGCATCGCAAGCGAAGCGGCCGCCACCGCCGCTTCGAATGCAGCTTCCTTCGTCTGGTACGTATTGCGGCTCACGCCGTCATGCTCGACATGCCAAGCGCCGTCGCGCCCTATGATGTCATAGGCTGCCAATCCCATAGCTCTCTCCACTAACCGTCGCGTGTTGCTTTCGACGCCTGAGTGCCGCTGACCGGATCGGAAGCAGGAAACGTTCCCTTGAGACCTTTCTCAAGCTCATCATCCTCCTTCCTGTCCTCTTTCACGCTCTGCTTGGGGTCTTCGGCATGTTTGTCCGGTAGCGCCGGGCTAAATTTCTTAGTCATGTTTAGCTCCCTTCAAGACGCCGAACGCAGGACACCCCTGCGCGTTCCCTCGCGAGGAACAATCCTGCTGCCGCCGCTTTCTCATCGGGACGGAGGAAATCATGTACAGCCTGCGTGAACGACGAATAGTCGCGCCCTCTTCCGAAGCCCGTCAGGCCGAGCCGACGGAAGCGTTCTCGCCCTGCTCATCTTCAGCTTGGCGCTGGCCGCCGTGACCATCGTCGCCATCTGGACCTTCTTCTTTCATCCCTGATGTGCTCGTCGGTCTCAGCAATTCTCACGGCATCCTCATTGCCGACCGCAATGGGGGGCTTCCCCGATGATCGATGAGAGGCGAAGGCATGGGTCGACAAGCGCCCTGGAACGAGAGCAATCCGAAAGAGGGCGAGCAGGAAATCAAAAAAATTGTCCCACAGCGAAGACCCTGCAAAGCGGTCGGCCAAGAAAGCAGGCCGGCCCCATCCGAATCTGGTCGACAACATGCGGGCCGCACGCGGGAAAACGGGCAAGAGAAAACCTCGGACAAGCACGTAAACAAGGCGAGAAAGCGTTGACCGACAAGCTTGGGGCAGCCAATCAACCGCGGTGTCATGGCCCGCTGATCACCGCACAAGGTGTGGTGTTCAACCTTTGGGCGCCTAGCGCGCTATCGATTGAGCTTCTCGAGGTCGGTCAACCGCCGCGCAAGATGCCAAAGGATACGGATGGTTGGTATCAATTGTTCAGTCCGACAGCGCGAGTTGGCTCGCGCTACCAGTTTCGCATTAACGGCGCCCTTGTCGTGCCTGATCCGGCCTCACGATTCCAGCCGGACGACGTGGGCGAGCCGAGCGAAGTCGTCGACATCACTGCCCTACGTGATCACATACTTTATACCGGCCGCCCCTGGGCCGAAGCCGTCATTTACGAGCTTCATGTCGGCACATTTTCGCCGGAGGGCACTTATGCCGGTGTTGAGAGAAAGCTCGATTATCTGCGCGATCTCGGCATCACGGCGATCGAACTCATGCCACTCAATGATGTGCCTGGCCGATACAATTGGGGCTATGACGGCGTTCTGCTCAACGCGCCGAATGCGCGCTATGGGCGGCCTGAAGATTTGAAGCGCTTTCTGCATGCCGCGCACGAGCGTGACATGATGGTCTATCTTGATGTCGTCTATAACCACTTTGGTCCTCAGCTCAACTATTTGCACAGCTACGCAGAGAACTTCTTTACAAAACGCCATTCGACCGGCTGGGGGCCGGCTGTCAATTTGGAAGGCAACGATGGCGTGTTCGTTCGTCAGTTTTTGATCGATAACGCACTGATGTGGCTGCGTGATTATGGCTTCGACGGGCTTCGCTTAGATGCAGTTCATGCCCTGAAAGACGATTCAGCAAAGCACTTTCTCGTCGAACTTGCTGAGACTGTGCGCAGCCGTTTGGTCGGGCGGCACGTTCATCTCATGCTCGAAAACGAAGCCAACCAGGCACACCTTCTTGAGAGGCCACGGGGATGCACAAGGCTCTACAACGCGCAATGGGGCGATGATTTTCACAATGCGCTCCATGTGCTCCTGACCGGCGAAGATGAAGGCTACTACAAGGCATTTGCCGACAAGCCTCTTCAGCACCTTGCGCGTGCGCTCACTGAGGGCTTTGCCTATCAAGGCGAAATTTTTCCACTGCATGACGAACCGCGCGGCGAACCCAGTGCTCATTTGCCACCGGACGCCACCATCTTCTTCGCGCAGAACCATGACCAAATCGGCAACCGCGCTTTGGGTGAACGGTTTACGCAGCTTGTCGGCAAGGAAAAGCTCCGCCAAGCCATGGTGCTTCTGACGCTCAATCCGCACATTCCTCTGCTGTTCATGGGCGAGGAAGCTGCCGCCGCCACGCCTTTCCTTTTCTTTGCGGACTGGACAGGCGAGGCCGCCAATTTGACACGGGAAGGACGCCGTAAGGAGTTTGCGCACTTTCAGGCCTTCTCCACTCCTCAGATGCGGAACCAAATTCCAGATCCTTGCCAGGTCCAGACCTTTGAAGCCTCGCGGCTCGACTGGAATAACATCATGCACGCGCCAATCAGCGCCGAGTTTCGTGCCTTGACAAAGGAACTGCTCGCCATCCGGCGCGAAAAGGTTGTGCCGCTCCTCAAGGCCGGCTTCAAGGCGGCACGCGCCGAACTGCTGGGTGCAAAGCGCAATCCCGGGGGGCTCAACGTGATTTGGCGAAGCGCTAACAACGATTTGTTGCAGATCGTGACCAATTTTTCAGGACAGCCCTTACCGCGCCCGCCGCTCATCGAGGGCGAATACCTATGGGGCTCCGATCCCGCGCGGGGGCATCTCTATTTGCATCCGACCGAAATAATTGTGCGCCGCGGCTTCGACGCCGCAGCTGGTTAAGGCCGAGGTCTCAATTGAAGTGATGAGCGAACAATTGAGCTGATGCGAAAGTGGATGCACGGCGGTTTTTGTATGCGTTGATCCTGTCGCAGGCGGTCAGTTCATAAGCCTTTGTCTTTTCGAGCTCTCATGGAGCCTAGTCATCAGTGATCACCATCGTCTGGACCACCGTGCCCAATCTTAGCTTGTAGCCATATCAACCCCATCCCAAAATCTGCGATAGAGCGGAGGGTGCTCCGGCGAGTCGATGAGACATTGCGACAGAACGATGCCGAAAAACTCCGCCTCGGCGTCCCAATAGGCGCAAACCCCGTAACCGCCTTCCCAACCGAAGCCGCGGCGCGGCTGCCCTCGTACGGGCTTTTGCACTGTCGACCCGCCATAGCCCCAACCACGATTATCCCAAAACCAGGGCTGAACGGTGACCGTGCCTTCACCGCTACCGGCACCTTGTCGCTCATCATGGCGTGGATGGACGCCTCGGACAGAACCTGCCTGCCACTCGGCCCCTTGCCCGAGTTCATCATCATTCGCACGAAGCTGAGATAGTCGTCAGCGGTAGAAACGAGTCCTCCATGACCACCGGGAAACTCCGGTTCACTGGCCCAGAAGCTGCTGGGCCCAGCAGGATTCCACACATCGGCGGCTCCGGCCGCGCGGTTCGGGCGATAACATGGCGGAAACCGGCCCAACTTGTCGGCAGGAACGGGTAAATCCCGTATCCTTCATCCCGAGCGGATCGAAAATTCGCGTGGCCATCACGTCCCCCAACGACTGGTCCGTCACTCGCATGATCAGCGCGCCGAGCACCGTCATGGAGAGATCATATCGCCAGACGTCGCCGGGGTGATCCATGAGAGGCAGGCGCGACAAACGCGCCAACCACTCGTCGAGTGAGAGCATGGGCATTCGGTATGGAACAAGGAAATCGGCCTCCATTAAGGCCGTTTGGATCGGGTAATCGCCGGCCGCCATGATCCACCCAGCCCCCATCCGCATGGTCAGCAGATCGCTGACGAGAATCGGACGCCGTGCTGTCACCGTCTCGTTGATCGGACCACCCAAGGTTTTCACCACGCGACGATTTGCCAGTTCGGGAAGCCAGCGGTCCACCGGTTCGTCCAGGCGCAGCTTTCCTTCATCGACAAGGGCAAGCGTGGTCGCGGCGACCATGGGCTTGGTCGTGGAGGCGATTCGGAAGATGGTGTCCCGCTGCATAGGTCTGCCACCACCGAATTCATGCGTACCAACGGCGTCGACATGGACATCGCGTCCGCGAGGACAAGAGTGACGATGCCCGGTCGGTTCATCGTGGCGACTAAATCCGGCATAGCGTCACGGAGTTGTTGTAAACCGGCCGCATCAACACTTTGATTTTCCATTACGCGCCTCTATCGTTCTTCGCAGGATGGTGCGATGAGATATATTGAGCCGAGTGCAGTATCCCATGCTGGATCTATAGCATGCTGGATCGCTCGACAGCTTAGGCGGCGCCGGGACTTGCCCTCGCTTCAAGCCTGGGCAACGAAGCGTGATATTCATCCACACTGTCCAGGTCGATGAGGGTCTTGCCGCCCATCTTGTACGCTCTAATTCTCTCGTGGGCGATTAGTTCATAAGCCTTCGTCTTCCCGAACCTGCCATAGCGGCAACCATCCTTGAATTCGACCAGTCGACGCCGCTTCCTGTCATCATTGTCAATCATGGTTTCTAAATGTACTTCGGTGATCTTCGCCACGATGGATCAAGCCAAGTTAGCGGATGGCCGTCTCTGTAGCGCGACCTTGGTGTCGACGCGCATAGCAGGATGGCGCTGCTCTTGGGAAAGCGACAAATTTTCTGCTGCTTGTTTCGATATTGTCTAGCCACTGCTCGACCTATACCGCCCTCGGCACCAAGCAAAAGATCTCTGCTGCCGCGGCAAACTCCAGCGCGTTGTAGCGTACAATTCGGACAGACCGGAAGGCAGTCGAGGCCTTCGACGGCAAAACTCAGAACCAGGTGAGTCGGAAATGATATCAATGCCTAGAAGCGGCTGCCTTCGTTCTCTCAAGGCTGAAACAGGGGTTCGATTCCCCTAGGGAGCGCCATTCTTTCCTAACTGCTGCGGTCGCTACGACTACTCGGCTCGGCTTTCTCGTCTGCTACGTCTTCGTGCTACGGGAAGCGATGAAGCCGCGTGTCTCTCACCTGCTCAGGCGCAATGGAATCTACTGGTTCAAGATCGACCTGCCCGACGACCGTGCGGGACAGTCTCTGCCACCTTCGATTCCCCAGGCCATCAAGCAACTTGAAAGCCCCATAAGGGCCGGTCGCCTCAAGACGGCAGTCTGGCTTCGTTGAGAACGACCGTCGAGCGTGAAGCCAAGCAGCGTGTCGGCATTCAGATCGCACAACATTGTTCGACGCGGCGAGAGCGTTCCTGACGGGCAACTATCGGCCGGAACAAACTGTCACGTTGGCAGGTGACGACCAGCTACCTGCAACAATTGGCAATCGGATTGTACAAAATGCTGTTGTCTGGCGCTTCCGAAGTCGGCCAATGCCCCGAAGGCCCTGTGTCCGTCGATGGACTCGATGCCGGGCTTTCAAAGGTCCTGACGATAACCAAGGCGTTTCAGTTGTGGTCGAGCGGGGGCGGGGTGAAGGGGCAAGGACGCCTGCCCCTAACACGATCACCGAAGCTGATGCAGCCCGCCGTCGGTTCATTGAGTTGTTCGGAGACTTGCCCGTAGACCGCATTAACAAGGGGCATGGCCGCGAGTATCGGGACGCAATCAGGCGGATAACCAAAGGTCTTTCGGCAGACATGAAGCAGCTTACCCTGGCCGACCTGCTGCAACGCAATCTGAGCGCCTATGAGCCACGTTCTGCAACGACCATCAACAAATCCCTGACCCTCCTTGGCGCGGTGCTTGCCCGTGCCGAACAGGACGGTCACTTCGACGGGTCGGGATGGCGCAATCCCGCTGCCCGGTTGCCGAGGCCAAGCGATGTCACTACAATCACGGGCCGTGAGTAAGCTCGAAAATACTAAGGTAGCGGGAAGTGATCTCCAGTTCAATCGTCCGCCGAGCCTTTCGGCGCCGCCGAACATGACTCGGCGTATGGCTCCGATGATCCAAACCTTCTCCGTTTGCTGTGGTCGATGCATACGCCAACTTGCCTCGCTAGCTTGATCAGCGCTGCCACCAGGTCGAGCCAGAACTAGGCCACAAGCGGGCGAGCTGGCTTCGATGCTTAGAGGTGGAGTCCTCTCGGATCTGGGCACGATGAGTATGGGTCAGGGGTTCACGTGGGACTCCGGTGATCGCAATTCTCGCAAGCTCGAGGATATCCACTACTCCGCACCTTGAGATGCAAGCTGCTGTAAAGGCGTCATTTCTTGGCGGCTCAAGGAGACACTGCGAAAAAAGCTATGGCGAATAGCTACAAACGGGGGAGTTGCGCTACCTCTGTGGTTCATTGGTGGGTCCGAGCCGCTCAATGCTTAAAAGCTCCAGTCCATTGCGTCTCGTCTGCGTGTTTGTCGGGCCTGGAACCGCCCGGGGTCATTCGTGTTTGTTCGCAATAGAAACGACCCCGCTCGAAGTCGTTCTGACCGCGAAGGGCCTAAGAACCGCGTCCTGCGTACAGAGTGCATGATGGAATATCTGCCCGAACTTCATCGCCTTGAGCATCAGCTTGACTTGGCGCAGCGGGCTGTTCGGCTCATTGCCGATAAAGAGACAGTGGAGCGTCTTGAGGCGTTTGCACAGGATATCGGGGACAGGTTGCGCACACTGCAAGCGGCCGCCCGCGAAGAAGCGATCAGAAAGCGCGCCTACGAGCTGTGGCTGAGCGCTGGGCGGCCCGGGGGTAGGGACCTAGAATTCTGGCTGAGCGCGGAGCGGGAGTTTCTACAGGGCCATAATCTGCCGATCCCCGTTTATCATCGTTGACGTGGGATACATTGTGGAGGCGATCCCCCGAGTTCTATCCAGTCCTGAGTTCGCTCTGGCGATGAATCTACCCGGATGGGCGACGGTAGTGACGGGACTTGGTGCGGGGCCATCGGCATACCGTCGCGTCAGATCCCGTCGCGGCTGTAGGTGAAGGCGAACTCCGATCGTGCTTTCCATCCGAGCTGCAGCGCCATGCTCGAGGGTCGAGTTGCGCGGCCTGAGAATCGAGTTGGCCTCAGCGTTAGGTCGCCGAGTTCGCCGCAGGCCCACGTGATAGCAATCCGCGTTCCCTGATCGGCTGCGACAGAGCCGGCCGATGTTGCAGTCCGGCTGTGGGATCGACTGTTAGCAACATCAATGAAAGAGGCCGCAGCGGCGAACCGCTGCGGCCTGCCGGGTTAAAATGTGTAAGTGAAATATGGGATCCAGCCCCGGCATAAGTAGCCTATCCCGACGATGCCGAGGCGCAATGTTGTCGATGTCACACCTTGGAAAATGTTGCTATACGTCAGGGCTATTGACGGATGGAGAAGAGGGAGAGCCCGCCGGGGCTGGGTACAGCGAGCCCTCAACCTCCACACGCGCGAGCCTACCTCGTACCACGGCAGTCTGCGTCATCGCGTCAGTTTCGTGTCGGAACGATATCAAATTTTGGCGGAAGGGGTGATCACCGCTGATGGCCCAAGCCGATACCCAACACGATGGCTTTCTGACGGAGCGCGCCTTCGGTTCGCTTTGTCATCTTGGATATCTTCGCAACCGGCGTCCGAGCCTTCGAGTGCGCCTTCAATTCTTTAATGTCTTCCTTCGTCCACTCGCGGCGAACAGTTTTCTTGGTTTTCTTTGCCACTCGGCGACTCCATCGGTGTTGAGGTCGTCGTTTAACATATGTCGCGCGGCACGCAAATCTCGGAGCAAAGACTTCAGCCTGTCCTCGAGCTTCGGATCGCGTCAGAGCTCGAGATTGCGGAGCCCGCCAAAACCAAAGCGCTCGGCGGCGCAGCGTCGAGATATTCGGCACGAAATGATTGGCGCACACCTCCAATTTTTGCGGGTCATGAGGGAGGGAGACGCTTGCTTAACTGAAAAGTTACGCCTTCTTGCCAGCCTTGGACCATTGCAGATGTCGCAGCCGCGACTCGAAAAGATACGCGTGCACTCAGCTCATAGCTGCTCGGTTGGCAGTTTCTTCTTTGGAGAAGTCTGCTATGTTGAGGGGCGTTCTTATTGCACTTGTAGCGCTGCTGTTTCTGGCGCTCTGTGATCGATACTGGTCGGGTGGCCGCAATACCGAAGCTGCCTTCGTGCTGGCGAGACAAATCAGGCAATCGTTCGGTGTGTGACCAGAACGCGTTCAGGCGCTCGAAATGAACGAGGCGACTCTCTTACTTCCCTAAACAAGAGGGAATGCTCGGATTGCCGCTCGGGAGGGATGTCTACTGGATTGCGAATTGACATCGCGGAGCACCTGACATGCGTCGCCTGTCTCGCGCGCTTTTACGTTGCTCCGCGCACTCCGCATGCCAGAGCTTCTATCCGACAATAGCCATGTCAAGTAGTCCGCTGTAGGTCATTTGCAGACCTACCGAGCCGGCTAGGCTATAGCCCGCTTGCGAACGGAAGGTCGACGTTCAGGGGGCCTAAGATGAAAGTCAGCCGCTTAGTCGGAACCTGCCACAAACTTTTGAGTTAGCTCCACTCCGCCCTTCGAGCTCCAAGAATGAAAAAAACGACCTTCGGGGACGCCCATAACCTCGAACTACTCATCAACGCGATCGTCGATTACGCCATCTTCATGCTCGATACCAACGGTGCGGTGAGGACCTGGAACAAGGGCGCTGAACGCCTCAAGGGCTATGCTTCTGACGAGATTATAGGAAGGCCGTTTTCAATCTTTTACACGCCCGAAGATCGAGAGAAAGGTCTGCCAAATAGAGCGCTGACTACAGCCGCGGAGACCGGGCGCTTCGCGTCCGAGGGCTGGCGTGTCAGAAAGGATGGCAGTCGTTTCTGGGCACTCGTTGTGCTCGACGCAATTCGCGACGAAAATGGCCGGCTCATCGGTTTTGCGAAGGTCACGCGAGACATCACCGAGCGGCAACAGGCCCATAACGACCTGCTGGAAAGCGAAAGACGCTATCGCCGACTCGTCGAAGCCGTCGTTGACTACGCCATTTTTCAGCTCGATCCCTCTGGCAACATCGCGACCTGGAATCCCGGGGCCGAGCGCATCAAGGGTTATCGGTCGGAAGAGATCATCGGACGACATTTCAGCGCGTTCTACACGCCTGACGATCTTGAAAAAGGCGTGCCGAAACGGGCGCTGGCTGAGGCCGCCGAGAAGGGACGGTTCGAAGCCGAGGGCTGGCGCTTGCGTAAGGACGGCACGCGATTCTGGGCCTCGGTCGTCATCGACCGAATCACCGACGAGCGCGGGGCGATTATCGGCTTTGCGAAGGTCACGCGTGATCTTACCGAACGCAAGCAGGCACAAGACGAACTTCAACGCGTCCAAGAACAGTTGGTTGCCTCGCAGAAGCTCGAAGCGATTGGACAACTGAGCGGGGGCATCGCTCACGATTTCAATAATCTTCTCATGATCGTGCTTGGCAATCTCGAGAATGCGGAGCGAAGCAGCCGCAACATCGGAGGGCCGAACCTCCACCGCGCCCTTGCGAACGCGAAGCGAGGCGCTCAACGGGCCGCAGCGCTGACAAGTCGGTTGCTTGCGTTCTCGCGCCGCCAGGCGCTCGATCCCAAGCCGATCAACCTCAACAGTTTCCTGAATGGCCTTCAGGAGTTTCTCCAGCGCACATTGGGCGAACGCATCGAAGTACAGACGGTCGGCGGCGCCGGCCTTTGGCTGATCGAAGCAGACGTGAACCATTTGGAATCGACGATTGTCAATTTGTCGATCAATGCACGCGACGCGATGCCGATTGGTGGAAAGCTGACTATCGAGGCGGCCAATGTCTCCGCTGACGAAGACTATTCGCGTGCCAATCCGGAGCTCGCGGCCGGCCAATATGTCGTCATCTGCGTGAGTGATACAGGCTCGGGCATGACGGAAGAGGTCCTAAATCGTGCCTTCGAACCCTTCTTCACGACCAAAGAGCCTGGGCATGGAACCGGACTCGGATTGAGCCAGGTCTATGGCTTCGTCAAACAGTCCGGCGGTCATGTGAAGATCTACAGCGAGGTGGGAGAAGGTACGAGCATCAAGATGTATTTCCCCCGCTACGCGGGCAATGAGCAGCCCGCTTCGGATGATGCGGACGAGCTAATCTCGGAAGGCGCCTCTGTAGAGACCATTCTCCTCGTTGAAGATGATCCCGATCTAAGAGTCTATGTTTCGGACGTGCTACGAGAACTCAATTATCGAGTGTTGTCTGCTGGCAGCGCGCAGACTGCCTTGACCATCCTGTTGCAGGAAGATCAGCATGTCGATCTTCTTCTAACCGATGTCGTCATGCCTGGAATCAATGGTCGCGAGCTGGGAAGGCGCGCGCAGCAGATTAGGCCTCATCTGAGAATACTTTACATGACGGGTTATTCGCGCAACGCAGTGGTCCACCAAGGGCGGCTCGATGAGGGCGTGGATCTTCTGGAAAAGCCGATCACTCAGGCGAGGCTGGCGTTGAAGGTACGCGAGATCTTGGATCGAATTTGAAGACAGAGAATGGGTCATAGGCGCAAGCTAGCTTAGGAGAGGTCGACCGCACTCGCGCCGGGAGTCCGTAGTCACTGAATTGGCGGCGCTCAACCTCAGCCGCACATAGGTCCCGCTTCATCAGCCGCATGCAAGGTGAAAGGAGAGACGGCCCCGGTTCTCCAGGCTTTGGGGGGTATGGCCGGGGCCGCTCCGCCAGCTCAGATGGAAGCCAGCCGAACGAACGGCGGCGGGAACTCTCGGTTCCTACTCTCCCAATAAATCTTGGCCCGGCGGCATCAGCTTCACATAGGTGCCGCTTTCGTGCATCCAAAGCCAGCCCCGTTCGATGGCAAAGTCGATGCCCGCGCCAAACTCTGGATGGCCGCGGCTGCCTTTCAAGAGGGCCACGAATAGCGCATTGACCCGCTCAATGTAGATCCGGCCGTGTTAGACGGCCGGCGTGGCGGCGGCGATCTCCACCAGCTTGCGCGCGGCGGTTTCCGGGTCGGCGTAGGAGCGATCATCGACGTGTTTCACAAGTAGAAAGCAAAGTGTGTCGGTCACGCAGAGGCGCGATCAAGAGCGCTGCTTATATCCAAAGGGATACAGACCAGACTGCCGAATCAGCCTAGACCTTGGCATGCCTCGGCGGCGCCCCATTACTGTCGAGGCCTCCAACAGCGGCTCCGGCGGGTTGTGCTGGGGCCGTTTTTTTGACCTACCTTCACTGGCTATTTCGCTTGGTGGCAAGCTGCGGGTTGCTTCCAACGGCTGCTACTGAGGGACTTTGGGCGCCGACGATGACCTACAAGCACGACTACGTGATGCGCGAAAGGCTAGGAGCCGAGTGGACCGCGCCTAGCACGCCGGCTTGATCAGTCCGACGCCGTGCGTGGCAACACGGCAGATTTGAACGAAGTGCCCCTTTCCACCGACGAGAGCACCGTTGTTTGAGCGCATGACCGGGCGCATCGACGAGGACGAAGTTTCCGGAGACAGGCACTCGAGATCAAGCGGGGACCTTCAGAGCATCGAGGCGCTTGCGGAGAAATGCCAGCACCATGATCTCGTCCGGCGTGAGCTTGGCGTACTGGCGCTTGAACTTCCGAGCGATCTTGGCTTCGATCATCCTCACGAGATCACCGGACATGTAGGCGTTCAGGATTTCGGGGTGCACGTAGCACTTGCGGCAGATGGCCGGCGTGTTGCCGAGTTGCTTCGAGACGCTCTCAATCGCAGCGACGACGTTGCGCTTCGCCTCGGCCTGGCTATCGTACTTTTTCAATTCGGCCAGGGCCAACGCCGCCAAAACCGTCCCAGCCCAGGTCCGGAAATCCTTCGCGCTGAAGTCCTCACCGGTGATGTCCTTGATGTAGGCGTTGACGTCGCCGGAATCGACGGTGCGGGGTTGTCCGTCGTCGTCCAGGTACTTGAAGAGCTCGTGTCCGGGGATCTCCACACAGCGCTTCACGATCGCGGCTATTCGCTTGTCCTCGACGCGAAGCTTCCACTGCTTGCCCGACTTGCCCGTGAAGTCGAACCGAAGGACGCCGCGGCCGACCTCGACGTGCTTGCGGCGCATGGTGGTGAGCCCGTAGGATTTGTTTTTCTCGGCATACTCGGCATTGCCGACCCGGATCAAAGTCTTCTCCAGAAGACTGACGATCGTAGCCAGCACCTTCTCGCGGGGCAATCCCTCCCGCTTCATATCGGCGGCGACCCGCTCGCGGAGCGCTGGCAGCGCGGCTGCGAACTGGATGATGTGCTCATACTTGTTCTGGTCGCGGAGCTCGCGCCATTTCGCGTGGTAACGGTACTGCTTGCGGCCCCGCGCATCGAGACCGGTCGCCTGAATATGGCCGTTGGCCGAGGGGCAGATCCACACCGATTCGTAGGCCGGCGGGATGCCGATGGACTTGATGCGTCGGATGATGGCGGCGTCGGTGATGCGCTTTCCGTCCTTGTCGTAGTAGCTGAAGATGGTTCCGGTTCGCTTGCGCGAGTAGCCGGGTGCGGAGTCGCTGACGTACCGAAGCCCTTCCTCTGCGATGGTGGCAGCCACTTCCGCGGTGCGGTCCAGAACCTGTTCTTCGGTGGTGGTTTGTCGGAGCATTGGCCTGACCCTCGGAAGCACCCTGGGATCGAGGCTCCGCTCTTTTTCAAGGGATCAAGATACCGGTTGGTTCCGTTCTGAGCTCCGTGGATACGATTCGCTGGCAGCGCAGGATATCGGGCCTTAAATGAGAGGCGGCCGGTTCCTCCGGCGAAGCGCTGCGCGGTCGGTGGAGACGGGATGGCTCAACTTCAGACAATCGCCACAAAGTTCTCCGACACGCTCTCCCCAACCAGTCTTTGCGAAGGTCGCTATGTCCCAATATTCCCTCGATGCATTGCGTCAGCGCTATGTCATCGAGAAAAGACCGCTCGATGCCAACATCGAGCAGATCTTGCGGGCCGACACCCGCGCCGGAGCCCGCGCCATCCTGGCTTCTATCGATAAACGTCGCTTCGAAAATAGATCGGAAGGACAGCGCCTCCGCAAGATGCTCCGCTTTGAGACCTCTCTCTGGGAAAGCGGCCATCATGCCGTCGCAGGCGTGGACGAGGCCGGAATGAGCCCTCTCGCCGGGCCAGTCTCCGCTGGTGCCGTGATCCTGAAACCTGGCACGCGGATTGTCGGCATCGACGACTCAAAAAAGCTCGATGCCGCGGCTCGCGAAGAACTCGCCAAGGAGATCAAGGAAAAGGCAGTAAGCTGGTGTGTGGCGTTCGTCGAAGTCGAGGAGATCGACGCGATCAATATCTATTGGGCGGGCATCCAGGCTATGCAGCGTGCGGTCCGGGGGCTGGGATTCCCACCTACAACGAAGACCCGCACCGATTGACGGCGCGGCTTCGTGCCATCATCGAGTCCTTGGAGACTACCTCGGACGGGGAGCTGTTCGACTGGTACGTTCTGAGCGACAGCACCGATCCGGACATCTGGGTAGCCGAAGAAAGGGCGATGCTCGCATTGCGTCAGGCAGTCCGGACGCCGAGGCTGTACTATCGTCACCGCGCCGATAACACGGCCCGCAAAGCGGGAACATCTCGGAATGGATCACGCGGTTCGGCGCCGTCTACGACTTCATGATCGTGCTCGATGCCGACAGTCTCATGAGCGGACAGACCATCGTCCGATTGGTCCATGCCATCGAGACCAATCCCACAGCCGGCCTCGTCCAGACGCTTCCCATGGTCGTCAACGCGAGAAGTCTGTTCAGCCGCGTCCAGCAATTCGCTGGCCGTCTGTACGGTCCCCTGATCGCCGCCGGCGTCGCCTGGTGGCATGGCTCCGAAGGCAACTACTGGGGCCACAATGCGATCATCCGGGTCAAAGCGTTCGCCGAAGCGGCCGCGCTGCCGCAGCTTCGCGGACGGAAGCCCTTCGACGGGCACATCCTCAGCCACGATATCGTCGAGGCAGCACTGATGCGGCGGGCCGGATGGGGCATCCACATGCTTCCGACGCTCGGGGGAAGCTACGAGGAGGTGCCGCCGTCGCTGCTCGACTTCGCGGCGCGCGACCGACGCTGGTGTCAGGGCAATTCTCGCGGTCGTGCCCGCACGAGGTCTCCATTGGGTTTCACGCCTGCATTTTTGGTAGGGATCGGAGCCTATCTCACGGCACCGCTGTGGCTGCTGTTCCTGGTGCTGGGGATGCTGATCTCGCTGCAAGCCCGCTTCGTGCGTCCAGAGTATTTTCCGAAGGGTTTCTCGTTGTTTCCGACCTGGCCGGCCCAGGATCCCGTGCTCGCCATCTGGGTGTTCGTCGCCACCATGGGTCTACTGCTGTTGCCGAAGCTGCTGAGCTTGATCCTGCTTTGGATGCAGGGCTCGGAGCGACGCCAATTCGGCGGTGCATTGCAAGCCTCGGCCGGATTTCTCGCAGAGATCATCGTATCCGCGCTGATGGCGCCGGTGATGATGATCTTTCAATCAATCGCCGTGGTCGAAATTCTGGCCGGCCGCGATGCCGGCTGGCAGGCGCAAAGGCGCGACGACGGCACGGTCGAGCGTCGCGAGCTCTATCGGAAGTATGGCATCCCGACCTTGTGCGGCGTCGCGATGGCCGCAAGCGCCTACGCCGTTTCGCTGCCCCTTCTGCTTTGGATGTCGCCGGTCATCGTTGGCCTGCTGTTCGCTGTCCGTATCGGGGCGCCGACGGCCAGGCCCGCGCCCGGCAAATCGTTTGCCACCCCTGAAGATCGAGAGCCGCCTCCCGTCCTGCTCCGGGCCAACGAATTGAGCGCGGCGGCTGAGGTCGGCATCAAACCCGCTCTGGTGGAGCTTCGCGAAGACCCCGAGCTGCTGGCCTTTCACGTCGTTCAGCTGCCGCCTCCTCGCGCCGCCCGGCCCAATACGGTCGATGTCAATCTGGCAGTCGGCCGTGCCAGGGCGGATGTGAGCGAGACTTTCGAGGAGGCCGCCGCGCATTTGTCTTCGCGGGAGGTCTTTTCGATCTTGAACGACGGCTCGGCCCTCTCGACCGTGTTGCAGAAGCCATGAACGCGCACCGAGTGCTTGGCGGACTGCGCTTAGACTCGAGCCACTGAGTTGACCCGAGACAACTTCTCCCGCGATACCCACGTCGGCGCTCTCGCGTCCGAGGTTCGGGAAAATCAAGCAATTATCCTGCCGCGTTCCGGAACCTTGCCATCATTCGCGGGTTCTCGCATGCCGCATATGACGGCGAGGAGAACAAGATGAACAAGCTTCTGCTGACGGCCGCGATGGCGGCTCTGCTTTCGACCGGCGCAATGGCGCAGTCTACGGTCGTCACCACCACCGGCACGGCTCATGCTGCCGCCGTGCGGATCGAGCCGGAATACCGCACGAAAATCCGCACCTACGTGACCGAGCACAAGGTGCGCCCGGTGCAGACCCGCGAGAAGATCGTGGTCGGCCAACCGGTGCCGCGCGAAGTCGAGCTCGAGGCGGTGCCCGCCGATTGGGGTCCTTCGCTCACCAAGTACCGCTATGTCTACTCGGGCGAACGCGTGATGCTAGTCGATCCCTCGACGCGCACGGTCGTCCAGGAGATCGACTGAGTCGTCCCGGCGGGCCGTTGATCGCAGCGGCCCGCCACCCAATCCGGCCCCGCCGAAATCCTCATTCCTTCCTCGCGAGCGGCCGTTCATGCCGATCATCAGATACTTCGTCTTCGTCGGCGCACTGCTACTGGCGCTGCTGTTTGCGGCGGACCGCTACCTGCCGGCTCCTGTAGAGCGCGCGGGGCCGTCCGATCCGGACAGGACCATCATCCGGATCGCCTCGGCGAGGGCTCTTCCGGAGAAGATCGTCTTCGACACGCGGCCTCGCGCCGATGTGCCGATGATCGCGCAGGCCGGTCCAATCTCTGAAGGACCGCAGCACCAAGTGCGCGAAGCCATGGCCGCAATGCCCGCAGCACCTTCCGTGGAGGTCAGGAAAGAAGCGCCGGCTCGCGTCTCCGCAGCGGCCCGGCCGCACCCGAAGCGCTCGGCAAAGCTACAGAGAAGGATACCCGACAGGCGCCTCGCCTTCGAGCGGGCCGATCCATTTGCAGGCGGATGGTGGTGATCGGTGCGGGGAGCGCAAAAAGCTGAAGGCCACCCCTTTTGGGTTGCGGCCTTCGTTGGCTGCGATGGGCCGCTCTCACCAGTACCGATAATGCCGGTGCCAGTGGTGCCGAACGATCGGATAGGAGTCGTGGTAATAAGCGTAGGCCGGGCGGACGACGCGGCGATAGCGATACCCGTAGGAGACAGGCGCCGTGTAGTAGGTGGTGGTGTAGCCCCCACCCCAGCTATACGGCTCATCGTAGTCGTAGGCGTAGGGGCCGCCATAATAGCCGGCACTGTAGTAGCCCGGGCCACCGTAGTAACCGTAACCCGGTCCCCAGCCGTACGCCGAAGAGGCGAGCCCGCCGATCACGGCACCCGCAACCAAACCACCGGCGATGCCTGGCCCCATCCGCCTCGCCAGTGAGCTTCGGCCGGAGCCGTCGTTGCCACAGAGGCCAAGCCGAGGGCGCCGACCATCAGCGCCGACATTGCAATCTTCTTCATCGAGCATCCTTTCACGTGTTCGAGTGCCCCTCAGACAAAAATGGCAATAGTTTCGACTGGCCCCAGCGGCGAGCGGGCAATGGATGCTCGGCGCCGGGGCAGCTTCGCTCGAATGCATCGAGCTTGGACCACAACACGAAGAGGTAGGTTGGGTTCAGTTCTTGGTGCGCCGCCGAAGCGCTCGACGGTGCATACCCGCATGCTTCGCCTTAACAATGTTGAATTCGCCGCAAAGCGTTTCCGCAGTAAGCTACATCTCTTCTCGCGTTGGGGTTCCCATGTTCGATCCGGCCACGACCGCGCTTCTGCGCGCCGTATTCGACGAGGTCTGCGAAGTGGAAGTCGCTACCAACGGCGATACCTCGCCCGAGAGGCTGAAGCAGGTGTGACGCGAGGCTCTCCACGACGCGTCGACGATGTGGCGATAGCCGGAGGAAGGCGGGGGTGAACTTCCAGGTCACGGTGCTCAAGATCCTGGTGAGCTATCCCGACGGATTCGCCGTCATGGCGGACCTCAAACGCGACATGGCAATATTGGCGACGAGCGGGCGCGACTGGGCCGAGCGGACGAAGCGCCTCGCCGCTCGCGTGGCCGTTCTCGACATCTTCTCGCAAGGCTTGATCGAGCGTCTGAAAGGCGGATGGCGCATCACCGAGAAGGGCCGTGCCGTGCTCGAATTCATGGAAGCGAAGCCTGGCGAGATGCGAACGGAGAGCGCTGCGGCCGCAGTGGAGCCCTTCGATACAGCGTCGGCATCCCCGCCTCTGGCCGCCAGGCGCTCAGGCCGAAGCCAACGTCTGCAGCGCCGCCGCGCGGCAGGCGAGCGGGCCCGTGCCAAAGCGTGCTGAACGCGCGGATGATTACGGATGACCGGGAAAATCCGGAAACTTTGCCCAAGGCTTCGAGTTGCCAGCGACTGGATTGGCCGCGGGAGCGTGAAGTTGGTCGACGAAGTCGTTCTGAAGAACGCCACCGAAACAGCCTGGTCTGTCTACCGGGCGCACCACCCCGAGGTCGACCCGCGGGACAGCAGGCGCTGTCTGCTCGAGCGCCATCTCAAAGGAGAGGAGAAGAGCGTGAGAGCGATACCGAAGAACTCGCCGGCTTCGGGATTGCCCACCTGCAGCGATTCTTCCGGGACGAATGTTGAGGACCATTAAAATGCTCGTCGCGCGGGTAGCCCGCGGAAGCACAAGGCCCTCTTGGACGCTGCTCGCAATTTCATTTCTCATCTCCGCGGTTCTCGTGGTCGGCTTGCGCATCGCGTTTGGGGCCTAGCTCGATGAGGATCGCCCAGCTTGCCCCGTTGGCCGAGAGCGTTCCTCCGAAGCTGTACGGTGGCACCGAGCGCGTGATCGCCTGGCTGGTGGACGAGCTCGTCGACTTAGGGCACGACGTCACCCTGTTCGCGAGCGGCGACTCCCGCACGAAGGCCAAGCTCCACGCGGTGTGGCCGCGCGCGTTGCGCCTGGGGCGACGGGGGGTCGACCCGAACGCCGCCTGCTCGCTGCTGATCGAGGCCGTCGCCGAACGTGCGCACGAATTCGACGTCATTCATTCCCACGTCGACTGGCTGCCCTTGCCGGTGCTGAGCCGGACCGGCGTGCCGTTTCTGACGACGACGCACGGCCGGCTCGACCTTCCTGGCTTGTCCGACGTGATCGGGAGGTTCGCCGACGCCCCTTTCGTCTCCATCTCCGACAACCAGCGCCGTCCGCTTCCGGGTGCCAACTGGATCGCGACGATTCAGCACGGATTGCCCAAGGACCTGTTTCGTCCCACCTACGAAGCCGGGTCGTACCTGGCCTTTCTCGGGCGGCTGACGGCGGAGAAGGGGCCGGAAGCCGCGATACGCATCGCCCGCACCGTCCGGATGCCGCTCCGGATCGCGGCCAAGATACCCCGAGCCGAGACGGCCTACTTCAAGAGGAAGCTCGAGCCCGAGATCGACGGCGAGACGATCCAGCTCGTCGGCGAGGTGGATGACGTCCGGAAGCAACATTTCCTCGCCGGGGCCGCCGCCTTGCTGTTTCCGATCGATTGGCCGGAGCCGTTCGGACTCGTCATGATCGAAGCGATGGCGTGCGGGACGCCCGTCATTGCCTACCGCTCCGGATCGGTACCGGAAGTTCTCGAAGACGGTGTCACCGGCTTCATCGTCGATGGCGAGGGGCAGGCGATCCAAGCGGTCAAGGAAGCCGCCCGGCTGGACCGAAGCAGAATCCGCGCCCGCTTCGAGGAGCGTTTCGCGGCCGGCCGGATGGCCAGGCAATACGAAGAAAGCTATCGGGAACTGATCGGGCGCCGACCGCGCCACGGGCGAGTAGCGAGTTGATCGCACCAAGGATTCGAACGAGCTCGTCGTGACGACGGCCCGTTCCGATCCGGGAACGACCGGCAATCACGAGCGTTGGGGCGGGCATCCGAACGGGTGCTGCACTCACGTTAGAGGAGAAAATCCATGAAAAGCATTCTTGCCATCGCTCTGCTGAGCACTGCCGTCGGCGGGGGCGCTGCGTTCGCGCAATCCGCTCAGCCGGCGGACCACGCCGCGCCGGCGGCCACCGCACAGCCGGCCGACAAGATGATGCTGAAAGGCAATTGGCGCGCTTCGAAGCTCATGGGCCTGAACGTCTACAACGAGGCCAACGAAAAGCTCGGCGACATCAACGAACTGCTGGTCGACAAGAGCGGCAAGATCAACGCCGTGGTGATCGGTATCGGAGGCTTCCTCGGGATGGGCGAGCACGACATCGCGGTCTCGATGGACAAGCTGAAGTTCGTCGAAGAGCCGGTCCGGACAAGCTCAACGAGCAACACGACCACCACGCGCGAGACCACTACCGGTGCGGCTTCGACGACCACGACGAACCGCAACACGAACGATTGGGTACCCGACCACGCCGTCATGAGCGGCAACAAGGAGCAGCTGAAAGCGCTCCCGCAGTTCAAGTATTCGGACTACAACTGACGGGACCAAGCGTCGGATCGAGGGCCTCCATCGGAGGCCCTTTTTCTTTGGGCTACAATGAATTTGGCCGAAGAAAAACGGCCCCTCCGGGGCGCGGACGGGCCGTTGGTGCGAAAGCCAGTAACTCAGTGCATATGAACCAGGAAATAGCCGACGCCGCCAACAACGAGGACGGCAGGAACGGCCCAAAGAATCAGTACCGGCATTTTCTCCTCCACTGTCAATAGGTCGCGGGCCTCTGTCGGCCCGCGAATGATCGCTTACTGCTCGGTGCAGACCTTGGTGGTCTTGACTGCGGATTCGGCCTCGACCTTGGTCTTGTAGACGCCGTTGCCCACCGCGGTCGTGGTGGTTGTCGTCGGCTTGCTGTCGACCACGGTGCACTTTTTGGTGGTCGCATCGCGCACGATGTAGAACTCGGCGGCGCTGGCGGCCTGGGCGCCGAGCGCGAAAGCGGCGAGCGCACCGCACACGATCAACTTCTTCATGATGTCCTCCTCAGTGTTCGCAAGTAGTCACTGCCAACGGTAATTCGTCGACGAAGTTCCGGTTATTCCCGCCCCCTAAACCGTCGTGCCATTTCGCTACAACAGCAATCATCCGGCGTCCGGAAGAAATTGACCCCGATTGCCAAGTTTTCCCGAAACGGAACCGAGACAGTCCCTTCGGGTTAATCGACGTCCGCTTTTAGGAGGTTTTAGAGATGAACAAGCGTTTATTCTTGGCTACGACCGCTGCTGTTGCGATCGCGACTTCGGCCTTCGCTCAATCTTCGCCGAGCTCGTCGAGCTCCAATTCCACGGCTACCCAGCGTCAGGATTCGTCATCGACCTCGACGCCATCGCCGTCCGCGTCCACCCCGACGAGCAACACGTCGTCCGGATCCTCGCAGACCAGTCCTTCGAACTCCGCGCAGACACAGCCTCTGTCTTCGACGGGACAGTCTGCTGCAGGCCAGTCGTCCAATTCCGGTACTGGCACCACCACGACCTCGAACAATTCGACCAACCAGGCCCAGACCAATCAGCCGTCCAACCAGACGACGACGCCTTCCAACCAAGCGCGGACCAATACTCCATCGAACACGACCAACCAGACGCAGAGCGCCAACCCGCCGGCCTCAAGCACCAACCAGGCGCAGTCGCCGTCGGGTAGCGGTTCGACCAACACGGCCCAGCAGCCGAACAATCAGCAGAACACCGCGGATCGTTCGTCGAACACCAACGTGAACGCGTCGGTGAACATCAACGACCAACAGCGGACCCGCATCAGCGCGTCGATTTCGCACCTGAATGTGCAGCCACTCACCAACGTGAACTTCTCGTTGTCGGTGGGCACGGTCGTCCCTCGCGACGTCCGCCTGCAGCCGCTGCCGGCCGAGGTCGTCGAGATCGTGCCGCAGTACCGCGGCTACAACTTCTTGCTGGTGAAGGACGAGATCGTGATCGTCGAGCCGTCGACCTACAAGATCGTGACGGTCCTGCCGTACTCCGGTCGTTCGACGGCCGCCGCGCCAGAGCGGACGGAGCAGCGCTCAGCGACGTTCACCGACCGCGACCGCGAAGTCGTCCGCAAGCACGCCACGGCGCGCCCAGTCGGGCGCGAGAAGCGCGTGACCACCGGCAATTCGGTCCGGACCGAAATCCGAACCGGCGAGCGCGTGCCCGAGGGCGTGGAGATCGAGGCGTTTCCGGAAGAGGTCTATCGGGATGCTCCGACCCTTCGCGAGTACCGTTACATCAACCGCGACAGCCGCACCTACATCGTCGAGCCCCGTGAGCGTCGCATCATTGAAGAGATCGACTGATCTCGCCAAGGAAGGAGAATCCATGAAGACCATCGCACTGGGACTGTTCGCCGCCTCCCTTCTGGGATCGGCGGCGATCGCCGCCCCGCTCAACCCGACCGCCCTCGGCTCGACCGAGATCTCTTCCAACACGGAGCAGGTCCGGCTTGTCTGCAACGAGTACGGCCGTTGTTTCCGGACCCGCGGCCCGCGCTACGTTCAGCGCTACTATGGCGGCGACGACGGGTACGTGGTTCGCCGCAGCTACGGATACTACGGCGGCCCCGGCTACTACGACCGCGGCTACGGCTACTACGGCGGCGGGCCGAGCATCGGCTTCAGCTTCGGCACCCGAAGCTGGTGAACCGACAGAGGGCCTCTCGAAGAGCGGCCCTTTCGCCGGCAATCGGGGGTGAACCAATGTCCGCTCTTGAACCCGATAGTACAGAAGGAGCAATTGCTGGCGCGACTCGAAGCCCATCCTGGCCTGAGCTGAATTCAGGCGCTGCTCGCGAAGATTGAAACCGCTGCCAAGCCACTGGAGCCACAGGGAACTGCTCTGACGAGCGGCAAATAGCGAGACTCACCCAGGGTTTGAGGGAATGACGATGATGCGATTAGTTGCCAAGTTGACGGCGGGTTGTCTAACCCTCGCCTATGCCGGCTGCGCCGAGGCGCGCTCCTACCCGGTACGCGCCTTCGATGGCGCGTGGCACCTTTGAGATGCGGTCCCGATCTTGCGATCCAAGCTACAATTTCGACGTGAACATCTCGAATGGCAACATTTCTCATCCAAACCTTGTCAGATTTCGGGGGCGCGTATCGAGAACCGGCGCAGTGCGCGCTTCTGTAACGGTTCAGGACAAGCATGCCGCGGGCGCCGGCAGATTGGCACCGACAAGTGGAACGGCTCTTGGAGTGGCTATTCCGGTGCTGCCAGGTGCAGCGGAGTCTGGAGGGCGACCAAGGTCTAGGAGAGTTGTTCCTTCCACCGGAAAAGGACCCTCCGATGCTCCGCTCCGCCTCAAGCACGCCGGCGCGAAGCCTTTTCAATTCGGATAATTGCTAAACGGAAAGACGTTCGTAGCCTATGGCGGGACCGATCCCTGCCCAGGGCCTAGCCGCCGTCAGGCTTCTTGCCTGTGTCCTGTTCCTCGATGGGCAGGCTCGCCTCGAGCTCGGCGATGATGTCCTGGAGCAGCCGCACCGCAAGCGGGTCGGTCGCCTCCGCGTGCAGCCTCCGGTATCGCTGCAGTTCTTCGAGGATCTTCGGCGATGGCGCGGTCATGGTGATAGGCTCCGACCTGTCTACGCCAGAACCCTTCGTCGGTTGCAGCCAGCTTCGAGGAAATTCAGCGCAATCGCCGCTCAGGCGTCGAGCGCAAGCGAAACCTGCACCTCGCATCCCTCTGGAAGCGGCCTTCTCATCACGGTCCGCTTCATCTGCGACGCCAGCAGACTGATCAACCGCGTGCCGAGTCCGCTGCTGACTTCGATCGGACAGCCGACGCCGTCGTCCCGCACCGTCACCAGGACGCGCTCGTCCTCGGCGCGCACGTCGACCTCCACGGTGCCGCGGCGCCCCTCCGGAAACGCATACTTGAAGCAGTTCGTCACCAGTTCGTTCACGATCAGCCCGATCGACGCCGCCTGCGAGCTCCGCACCTCGATGTTCTCGCAGCGTACGCCGATCGAGATCGTGCGCACGCCGCGATGGAAATCGGCCAGGCTCCCGCATAAGGCCTCGATGTATGGCGCGAGCGCGATGCGACTGCTGTCGGCAGTGTCGCGCAAGCGATCGTGGACCTTGGCCACCACGTCCACCCGGCTCACCGCGGATGCGATCGCCATTTGAACGGCCGGGTCGGTTGCCGAGCGGGCCTGGAGCCGGAGGACCGAGACGATCGTGGCGAGGTCGTTCCGCGTTCTGTGCGCGAGCTCCTGGAGGAGTACCTCAGTATAGCGTTTCGCCTCGGAGAGCTTGTGCAGCGTGCTCCTGAGGAGCTCGGTGACGGCGGCGATGCAGATGCCCGTCAGAATGAACAGGATAAGCGGGATCGCAGCGGAGGATGATGGCCCCGGGATCAAGTAGGCGGCGGCGAGCGCGGCACTTGCCGCGGTGGCCACGATACCGCTGCCGCGATTGAAGAGGACGGCGGACAGGAAGATAGCCGGTATGAACAGCAGAACAGGGTAGGAGCGCAGCTGATCGTCCAGCATCATCCGGGCGATGAAAGCGATGCCCACCAGACCGAGCGTCAAGGTGTAGCGCACCCAGATCGGAAAGTCCGACCTCGCCGTCAAGAGGCGTTGCAGAAAGGCTTCCATCCCGGAGCAACGTGCCCTCGAGGCTCGATGTTCCGATGAGAAGCCGCTCTTGCTTCGCAGGGTCTACTTGCACCAAGCCGGCCCGATCCAACGACCGCCTTTGATTCGGTCATCCACCAGCCGAGTTGTGCATCGGCTACTACAAAGCCGGTAAAGCCCGGAACGAGGAGGACGGGAACCGAACCCGCTGGGCGGATGCAGCATCAGGCGGCGCGGGCGAGCGAGCGCCGCTTCTGGCGGAGGTAGCGCGTGATTTCCGGCAATGTCATCGCGTTTAGGATCCGGTCGGCAGGGACGCCGCCCTTGCGGGCCATCTCGACGCCCCAGTGCATGTGGTCGAGCTCGGGAATGGAATGCGCGTCCGGATTGATGCTCAGCATGCAGCCAAATTCGAGGGCGGCCTGGTGCCAACGCCAGTCCAGGTCGAGCCGCCATGGGTGGGCGTTGATCTCCACGACAACATCATGCTTGGCGCAGGCCCGCAGCACCTTCTCGACGTCAATTTCGTAGCCCGGCCGCCGCTGAAGCTGCCGCCCGGTCATGTGGCCGATGATGGTCGTGTGAGGATCGGCAATGGCCCGCAGCAGGCGCTGCGTCTGCGCCTTGCGGTCCAGCTTGAAACGGCCGTGGATGCTGGCGACGACGAAGTCGAAGCGCTCCAGCACGTCGTCGGCGTAGTCCAGAGAGCCGTCGGCTAAAATGTCCGACTCGATGCCTTTGAGGATCCGGAAATCCTTGCCGAAGCGCTTGTTTAACCGGTCGGCATGCCGGTGCTGCTGCACGATCTCCTCCACGGTGAGACCGCCGGCGTAGTGCGCAGACTTGGAATGGTCGGCAACCCCGAAATACTCGAATCCGCGCTGGCGCGTCGCCTTCGCCATGGTCTCCAGAGTCTCCGTGCCGTCGGAAGCATCGGTGTGACAGTGAAGGATTCCGCGCAGGTCCTTGTCGGTGACGAGCTTCGGCAGCTTGCCCTTCAGGGCCAGCTCGACCTCGCCGCGCCCCTCTCGCAGCTCCGGATCGATGAAGGGTAGCCCGAGAACCTGGTAGATGACGGCCTCCTCGCCGGCGACCAGTGTGCGGCCCTTGTGCAGGCCGTCAGCGTCCAACCGCATGCCCTTCTCGGCGGCCAAGGCTTGGAGCTGCTCGATGTGAGCGGCGGAGCCAGTGGCGAAGAGAAGAGCGGCGCCGAAGTGCTTGCGGTCCGAGACTGAGATTTGAAGGCCATCGGCTGATGACTTCGGCGTCTTGTCGGTCTTGGCAGCCTCCGCAACGATCGCGAGATCGCCGACGAGTTCGCAGCCACGGCGGAAGTCACCGGCGATCACCACGCGCTTGAGTTCCGGGCGAGACTTGCGGATTGAGTCCTTCGCGTGCGCGAGCAGAGCGGCAGCATGGTGCAGGTGAAGGCGGCCTTCTCCACTTCTGGCGATCGCCAGGTTCTGCAGGATCTTTGCCTGCAGCGCGGCGCCGAGTCCTTTCGCCCTCTTGATGCGGTCGTCCTTGGCAGCGGTCTCCAGTTCGGCGAGGGAGGCGATGCCGAGATTCTTATACAGGCGCAGCACCTTCTCTGGACGAAGGCCGGGCACAGCGAGCATCTCGAGCACGCCCTCGGGAATCTCCTTCCGCAGCTTTTCGAGGCTGGGATGACTGCCCGTCTTGTGAAGCTTGGTGATGATGTCGGCGATAGCATCGCCGACGCCCGGGATCTCAGTAAGGCGATCTTCGGCGATGAGCACGTGCAGAGGAACTGCAAGAGCCCCTAGGCTGTCGGCAGCCCGAGAGTAGGCTTTCGCCCGGTAAGGATTGCCGCCCCGCAAGGCGGAGCCTCCTTCTTGAGGAGATTGTAGATGCGGCCGGCCACTAGCTGCAGATGCTTCATCCTGCCGCGCGGCATCGACCGAGCCTTGCAAAGAGCTCGGAACGCGTAGGCTCGAAAATAATCGAATGCGGCTGACATGATATGGATAAACGCCCACTCTCGGCGATTGTTCGTTCGTCACCGGCGCGCCTGCGGTTTTCGAGAGGCAGTCAAAGGTCTTCGCCGCACCTTCCCCTCGGCGGACTTGGCCCAAGCAGTTTCGGCTCAACCGGCTTGGCGCTCTATCTCGCCGGTAGACCGCGAAGGGCTCTCGGCGCTCATATCGGTCCCATCGGGCCGCCTCGGTCAGGGCCCATCGAGGATCGTCGCCCACAGCGCGCTTCATGACCCTGCTAACCGCCCATCGGTGTCACGCGGAAGCCGCCGCCCGCCCCGCGTCGGTGATGCGGTATTCGATATCTCCGGATGGACGCGGTCGGTTTCCACGAGACCCAGCTCGACCAGCCGCGCTACCGTCTCATGGTCGAACAGCGGTGGGCTGATCCAGGATTCGCCGAGGAGCCTCCTCAGAAAATCGCGTTCCAGATCGGTCAGCTCCATCTCGTCCTCCGCTCTTCCAGAACAAGGCCCTCAGGGCTCAGCCAGGAACGGAGCCATCGTCGTACCGTTGATTCCAGAAGACAATATCATGGAGGTCAACATGACGATGGAAGATCGCGAGACGTTCAGCCTGATCGGAAGCGACAAGGTTGAGGGTACGAACGTGTACGGGGCCGGCGGGGAAAAGGTGGGACATCGAGCGCGTCATGATCGACAAGATCAGTGGCAAGGTGGCCTATGCGGTGGTCAGTTTTGGCGGCCTGCTCGGTATCGGCGACGATCACTATCCGCTGCCTTGGCAGGCGTTGAAATATGACACCAACCTCGGCGGCTACGTCACCGGTATCACCCAGGACCAGCTCCGCGGCGCCCCCAAATACGCCGACGAGGGCAGTTGGAATTGGAACGATCCAGCGACGACGCGCTCGGTGAACGCCTATTACGGTGTGCCAGTGGCCTGATACGGCGCAGTCCGGTGCCTGCCTGGCTGACGGCGGAGGTCGCTCTTCCGACGGACCGCACGCAAGACGGCCCGGCTCCGTCGCCGAGGAGACTTGAAAGTGAGTGATGCTGTTCGTGTTCTGGTCGTGGAGCAATCAAGAGCTGTGCATGATGCAGCTTAACTCCGACGTCGAGCCCGAGAGCAGCGGCTGTTTGACAAACTCGGGCCGTCAGGAGCGTCTCGCCGCGTAGCCGGCGCGTCAAACGGCGCCACCTGCGTTCTGTGGCTCGATTGCACTAGCCGACCCCGAGCCCGGACGGCACGTTGCCCGGCGAGGGGCTGATGGGCGACGCGTACCAGTTGTGTTCGAAGAGCGGTGGCGGCGGGGCGGTCGGTGTCTGTGGGCTCCGCTAAGGAGGCTCTTGCCAAGGGCTGCGCACTCGCCGACTCCGGTGGCGAGGTCCCAATCAAGGACCTTTCCGGAAAGACGGTCGATCCCGAGGCGGTCGCAGAGATCGCTGCTTGGGAATAGAGCCGCGGGACCGAAGGGATGCGCGTCAGGCGGCGTGCTGCCGTCTAGGCCGATCTCTTCGTCGCTTCCGCCAGCGCCGCTTTCGCCACTTCGGCCAGACCGGCGAGCGTCGTATTTCCCGCGACCGCGCTCTCCAGCATTCTGTCGGCGATCCGCCTTCTCAGTTCATGATCGCCGCCGTGGGGGAGCCCCCGGCAAACCTCTTCCAGCACGACGTCGAGATTGGCCTTTGTTCGGTTGTCGAATTTTTTCATGGACGATCTCTGCACAGGTCGGCGGCTGACGTCCGGCGACCGACCTAACCTTAGAGCCGGTGCGTAGGCTGCACCATTAACAAAGGTTGCTTTGCCGCTGTAAAAATGGGGCCACAGACGTTTGCAACGCGGGAGAAGAAGGCGACGACTGCGCAGCCTAATTCTCCTGGCACTCCGGACAAGTGTCGCCGATCCCGTCCAGCACCTCTGTGATCTCGGCGACGCCCGTTCCGGCGAGGTGCCTGACGGCGCATCGAGAGGAACCGAGCTGGCCTCTCCTTATTGGCTTCTCGACCAGAACTTCGAAGGAGGTGCTGCCATGGCCGGATCCGCCCAACTTCGCAATCGCATGGTCGAGGTACAACTTGCCGGCGGCGGCATTCGCGATCGACGCGTTCTGAATGCCATGGCAGAGGTCCCACGGGAACGATTCGTCGAATCCGGCTTCGAGGAATTCGCGTATGAAGATTGTGCGTTGCCGATCGCGAACGCACAGACCATCTCGCAGCCTTATATCGTCGCGTTGATGAGCGAGGCGGCGGAGCTGAAGCCGGCAGACAAGGTGCTCGAGGTCGGCACCGGTTCGGGTTATGCCGCGGCGGTCGCCTCGCAGCTCGCTGGAACGGTTCATACCCGTCGAGCGACATGGGGGGCTGGCGAGGATCGCCGCACAGCGTCTCGCGGCGCTAGGATACGATAACTGCATCGTTCATACTGGTGACGGCACCCGCGGCCTGCCGCAAGAAGTCCCATTCGACGCCATTCTGGTCGCTGCCGGGGGCCCGACCGTACCGGATGTACTCAAGGCACAACTGGCCGTCGGCGGGCGCCTCGTCATCCCGGTCGGCGATCTCGAAGGCGAACAGTCGCTGCTGCGGGTCACGCGACAGAGCGAGACGGAATATGCCGAGGAAACCTTCGGCGCCGTCCGCTTCGTGCCCCTGATCGGAGAGCACGGATGGGCCGAGGACGGCACGCGCTCCGCCAGCAATCACGTCCCCGGGCGCACGCGCTTCCGCTCGCTGCCGGAAATGATCGGCGCCGCCATCGAGGCCTTGCCGGACTTCGACGATCCCACCTTCGGGGGCTTTCTGGATCGCTTCGAGCAGTCCCGCGTCGTTCTGCTGGGCGAAGCCAGTCACGGCACCTCGGAGTTCTACCAGGCTCGCGCAGCGATCACCCGGCACCTGATCGAGAAGCATGGCTTCAAGATCGTTGCGGTCGAAGCGGATTGGCCCGACGCCGCGGCCGTCGACCGGTATGTTCATCACCGAACGTCCCGCGGCACGCGCGAGAGGCCCTTCGAGCGCTTCCCGACCTGGATGTGGCGCAATAAAGATGTCGCCGCCTTCGTCGAATGGATGCGCAAACACAATGACGCGAAGCCGGCAAGCGAGCGGGCCGGATTCTACGGCCTCGACATCTACAACATGCGGAGTTCGATCGCAGCCGTTCTCGCCTACCTCAATGAGGTGGATCCCGACGCTGCGGCGGTAGCCCGCGAACGCTACGGATGCCTCACTCCTTGGCAGCGAGAGCCTTCGACCTACGGCCGCGCCGTCTTGACCGAAGGCTATCGGAAATGCGAGGCGAAGATTCTGCGACAGTGCCAAGATATCCTGAAGAAGGAACTGGACTACGCCGCGGACGATCCCGACAGCTTCCTGGACGCCGCCCAGAACGCCCGGCTGATCGCCGCGGCCGAGCGCTACTATCGCATAATGTACTATGGCGGCGCCGAATCCTGGAATCTGCGCGACACGCACATGTTCGAGACCTTGGGCCATATTCTGGACGCGCAAGGCCCCCGATCCAAGGCCGTGGTCTGGGCCCACAACTCCCATATCGGAGACGCCCGCTATACCGAGATGGGCGCCGTCCGTGACGAACTCAACATCGGTCAGCTTTGCCGCGAGAAGTTCGCCGAAGCAGCATCCTTAATTGGATTCGGCACCCACACGGGCACGGTCGCCGCCGCGTCGGACTGGGACGGTGAAATGGAGGTGATGCCGGTGCGGCCTTCCCGGTCGGGCAGCTATGAACGTCTCTTCCACGACGCAGGGTTCGCTATCTGAAAGGTGAGCCGGCCTTCTATGAGACCGTCGCTGAAAGCGGCCGTGTAATCCGAAGGGGCTTTTGCAACAAGTGTGGCAGTCCTATTTCGGCTCACTGGCCTACTAGACCGCAATCGCTGATCATCACTGTCAGTAGCCTCGATGATCCCGCAAAGTTCGAGCCAACTCTGGAAACCTGGGTTTCGCGTGCGGCGCCATGGCATCCTTTCCATTCCAACACCGCCAAGTTCAGCGAAGCGTCCCCTAAGGGGCGTTTCGATCCGTCGTTCCCAGTCATTTGGCGCACTCGCCGATAAGGGACGGAAGTCGTCAACACCACAGCGGGTGCTGCGATCCGGGATCAGGAAAGGACCCAAAACGCGAGAAATGACTGCGGGCTAAGCAGAGATCGTGCTGACTCGCACGATGCCTTGAGGTCACGTGCTCGGCCCACGAGCTGCCTTTTAACGGCTTGGCGTGCTCCTAATCCGGAAGATGCGCCAGGTTGGCCCGGCTGAGACCCGACAGGTTCACTTCAATCTGTCGTTTAACGATGGGAACGAGATCCACGAAGGACAGTAGCGCGTTGCGCGCGGCACGCTTGAAGATACCGCCCCCGGCGCGACTTGTGGGCTCTCCCGGCACCAAGCCCGACGACGACAAGCGCCCGGACAGGTACGGAGTGCGGTGGCAAAGCGGCTGAAACTTCCATCTATCAGATCGTCACGCAGCCAGCAACGCTAGCTCGATCACTCCTTTCTTGGGTCCACGCGTAGCCCGGTCGCCCGGTGCTCGCGGGCACACGCGAGTTCAGGATTGGTTATGAGGTCGGCACATGCGGTAGCTCGATCTCCGTGCCGAGATCCTGTCTGGTGCTGTCTTCGAGATAGAGTTGGCCGACCACCAACATGAGGCCCGCGAAGAACAGCACCAGAGCAACCGTCATGAGGTCGCGATAATCGTCCATCGCTGATCTACCAACCTTGCCAAACTGTCGAATACAGGTCTCAATGCCGTTGGGCAGCTGTGTGCTCTTCGTGAACTGCTTTGACGAACTGCCTTGGTCGTGGCCTTTAACGGACGGGTCATTATCGCGGCTGCCGCGCTCGTGGCAGCCGATAAATCATGCGGCGATGCCGCGCATACCAGACGGAATGCAACAGGAGAGCCAGGTATAGGATCGTCGCCGGCACGCTTAACAAGCCCCCGTGTGACGAGGTTTGCCAGGGCAAGGAGAAGATCCTTCGCTTGCTGCTGCATTCCAATATTGGCAGCAAGGCTCTCAAGGGTGATCGCGCGACCGTCGCCACCGTGACGTTCGAGGAGCTTGAGCAGCCTGCGCTCGAGCTGCTGCGGATCGTTTAAGATTACGTTCTTCATGTATTTCTCCCTGAATCTGGCCACGCGAGCTCGCTCTACCATCAGGCGTCCACCCGCAGTTCGGTGCACGCTGGTAGCTGAGCGAGGAGAGCTCTGCTGACTCGCAGGCGAGTGAACTCAGGCCGTTTGCTGGTTCACGAGCTTCTGGTTGTCGTTGCCGGCTTGGATCGGTATCTGCCGCGGCTTCATAGCTTCGGGGAGTTCACGTACCAGCTCGATCTTGAGCATTCCGTCTTCAAACGAAGCGCGCTTCACTTGCACGTACTCGGCGAGATTAAACTGATGCCGGAATGGACGCACGGAGATACCCTGGTACAAGTATTGGTAGTCTCCCTTATCGGCCTTTCGGCCTTCAACCGTGAGTACGTTTTGCTCCGCAGTAATGGTTATTTCATGCGGCGCAAAGCCGGCTAGCGCGAGGGAGATCTGATAGTGATCCTGGTCGGCCCGCTCAATGTTGTAAGGTGGGTAATTGTGGCCCGTCCATTGGACAGAATCCTCGAGCAGATCAAACACGCGGTCGAAACCAACGGTCGAACGCCACAGGGGGGCAAAATCAAAGGTGGTCATAGCCACATCCTCCACTTGAGCAACATGGTTTATGAGCGCCGGACACCGCATCGGGCGCGTCCGGTGCAGCGCGACCCGCACCGTACTCTTCGAATTAGAACCCACTGGTCAGGTTTCAAGAGGTCCGCCGCCGCTGGTGCAAAGCCTGCTCAATTTCGCTTTTGGCGGCCGCAGGGGAGATACGTCCACGCCCGTGCGAGTGCGGCAGCCATTCCCTCCCGCATACTCGCCCTTGGACGTTGAGATCTACGAGCGGGCCGAACGCGCAGAAGTCAAATTGGCGGTCGACGGCTTACCAGGGGCGCAGCCTCTGCCCAGGCGGACTGCCGCAGTCGAGATCGCCCGACGGGGCTACGTCCGGCTCCGTCAGGACCTCGTTGAAACCAATGCCATGCCAGAGTGTTTGGTGCAGTGCCGCGCCAACCGCCGATTATCCGGTCGGTTCGAGGAAGCTGCTCCCGGGCCCTTTACATCGAGTTTCTGCATGACCAACAAAACTCGCTTCAATGTCGGATATACCATCGCCGCGATTTTCGCGATCTTCTTCATCCAATATCTTATCGCAACGGCTACACAAATCGCCGTCATTCCCTACAGCGAATATCTGCAATTACTGCATCAGGGGAAGATCGATGCGGTCGGCATTTCCGATCGCACCCTGCAGGGCACGCTCAAGGAGCCGCTGCAGGGCGGCCAGAAGAGATTTGTGACCACGCGTGTCGACCAGGACGTGGCGCAGGAACTCGAGAAATACAACGTCCGCTTCACCGGACAAATCGAGAGCACCTTTCTGCGCGACCTGCTCTCGTGGGTGATGCCCGTGCTGCTTTTCTTCGGGCTGTGGTGGTACATCGGCCGTCGCGTGGCCGAAGGTGGCGGCCTTGGCGGCGGACTGATGGCGATCGGCAAGAGCAAGGCCAAAATCTATGTCGAGTCCAACACGGGCATCACCTTTGCCGATGTCGCCGGTGTCGACGAAGCCAAGGATGAGCTTCGCGAGGTCGTCGATTTCCTGAAGAATCCCACTGATTACGGTCGGCTTGGCGGTCGCATGCCGAAAGGTGTGCTGCTGGTTGGTCCGCCCGGCACGGGCAAAACCTTGCTGGCGAAGGCGGTTGCAGGCGAAGCCCGAGTTCCGTTCTTCTCGATATCGGGTTCAGAATTCGTAGAGATGTTTGTTGGTGTCGGCGCAGCACGGGTGCGCGATCTGTTCCAGCAGGCACACGAAAAGGCACCAGCAATTATCTTTATTGACGAGCTCGATGCGCTTGGCCGAGCGCGTGGCATCGGCCCGTTTGCTGGAGGGCACGACGAGAAGGAGCAGACGCTCAACCAACTATTGGTCGAACTCGACGGCTTCGACTCTCGATCGGGGCTGGTCATCCTTGCGGCAACCAACCGGCCTGAAATCCTTGACCCTGCGCTGTTGCGCGCCGGCCGCTTCGATCGTCAGGTCTTGGTCGATCGTCCGGACAAGAAGGGGCGTATCGAGATACTCCAGGTCCATATGAAAAAGGTGCAACTCGCCGGCGACGTCGAGCCGGAGTCGGTTGCAGCTTTGACGCCGGGATTTACCGGCGCCGATCTGGCTAACCTCGTCAATGAGGCCGCACTCCTGGCAACCCGCCGCGGCGCCGAGGCGGTAAGCATGAGCGACTTCAATAACGCGGTGGAGCGCATGGTCGCCGGCCTGGAGAAACGTAACCGGCTGCTCAATCCCAAGGAACGTGAGATCGTCGCTTTTCATGAGATGGGCCACGCGTTGGTCGCGCTTTCCTTGCCTGGTGTCGATCCCGTGCACAAGGTCTCGATTATACCCCGGGGGGTCGGTGCACTCGGCTACACCATTCAGCGGCCGATCGAGGACCGATTTTTGATGACCAGGGAGGAGCTGGAAAACAAAATGGCCGTTCTGCTCGGCGGCCGTGCAGCTGAGCTCATCGTGTTCGGTCATCTATCGACGGGAGCAGCCGACGATCTGCGCCGGGTGACCGACATCGCACGGAGCATGGTGACACGCTATGGGATGTCGGAGAAGCTCGGCAGCGTTGCCTATGACCGCGAGCCCGGCAATTTCCTCGCAAGCCCTGACCAGCCCTATCCAGTTCGCGAGCGTGGCTACGCGGAGGAGACCGCCGCAGCCATCGACCGCGAGGTAAAGGATACTGTAGATCAGGTCTTTCAGCGCACCCAAGGCATACTGAACACGCGGCGTCCGATCCTGGACCGCGCGGCAAAGAAGCTCCTTGAGAAGGAGACGCTGGAGCAGAGCGATATTGACCTGCTGATCCGGGAGATGCCGAAGGAAGGCCTCCGGGCGGTCTAACGGCGCGCTCATTTTCGCGCCCCAGCTGGAGCTGGTCCACCACCGCGTTGAGAATGCCGGAGCAGGTGAAGAACTCCTGATGCTGGTTTTTGGCTCCGCCAAATCGCTGGCAAGATCGACAGGTCTCATCAACGGGTTACTTGAACTCGCCTCGGACAGTTCTAATTCACTGTATAGCCGAACCGAGGTTCGGCGAAGTGGACCATGACAAGGAGACAAGTGCGCAGAGCGCGTAGTAACTTGAGGGAAACGACATGAGAAAGCTTGCTCTTGCAGTCGTCGCGGCGGCAACGCTCCTCATCGGATCGGTTGCGCCGGCTTCGGCCCATTGGCGTCATCATGGCTGGGGCGGCCCGGGTATCGGTCCCGGGCTTGCGCTCGGACTGTTCGCTGGAACACTAGCGGCCGCGACCGCACCACCGGTCTATTATGGACCGGTCTATGGCCCGCCCTACTACTACGGCCGCCCGTATCGGGTAGTCCGCTACTATCCGCCGGTTTATCCGTACTGGTACTGGTGATGAAAAGAAGGCCCGGTTCTCGCCGGGCCTTCTTCCGGGGCGCGCGACGATCCAGGCCCAGCGCAAAGAGACCTTGGAGGGTGTTCCTGCCCAGACAGTCGGTTACGCGAAGGAGCTGGCAGCATAAGGTGCCCGCGCAACATTGCAGGCGCGATATACGCCACCCGCCGACCGGGGATTCACAAATTTGAATCCCAACGCGATGATTTTTTGGGATGAAGGCGGCGTTTGCCGACGAAACAGCGGCAGACCGCTCGGTCCCAGCTCGTTTTTCGATCCGGAAAAACCTCCAGGCTGGGGCCGATGTGGTCTGGTCCGGAGGCTCTCGTGAAGAGCTGCGGCAGCGCAGTCCTCCGATTTGGCCCTTTGCACCGCCCGCTCTCTAGCCTCCAGGAGCCTGCTTTTTGATCCCAGGCGTTTGCGCGATCTGTGCCGAGAGAAAATCGGTAAGCAAGCGCACTCGGGCGATGCCCAAACGTTCCGGTACGATCAGCATGTTCAGCGGAACGGAGGGTGGCGAAAATTCGGGAAGCACCACTTCGAGCTTGTTAGCGGCGAGGAGATCCTCGACCAGCCAGAGATGTGCAGGCGCTATCCCACGTCCGGCTACGAGGGCCTCTCTTGCTGCAAGTCCATGATCAACGCGCAAGCGACCCCCGAATGGCACCACATGGCGCCCGCCGCGCTGACCATGCAGTACGAGTAGATCGCTGCCTGCGATATTAGACATCCTGACGCCTTCGTGATCTGCCAAGTCTTGCGGCCGCGCCGGCTTGCCGCGTTCGGCTAGATAGCTCGGTGCGGCGACGAGCATTCGGCGGGATTGGCCCAGCGCCTTCAGCTTCATCGAGCTGTCACCAAGTGGCCCAAGCCGGAGGGCAATATCGACGCCTTCCTGCACGAGGTCGATGCGCTCATCCGTGAGGCTGAGATCAACCAGGATGTCCGGATGGCGGTCCTGAAAAGCGAAGATGAAACGGCTGACGTGCAGTACTCCGAAGGCCGCGGTGCACGAGATGCGTACCGTACCCGCTGCCGCGCCGCGTGTGCTTCGCGCTTCCTCGCCGGCCAAATCAACCTGGCGGAGGATCTGGACGCAGTGGCGATAATAGCGCGCCCCCTCTTCAGTCATCGTCACCCGGCGTGTGGTTCTGCTGAGCAGCGGCACGCCGACCGCGTCCTCCAGCTCCCGCAAATGGCGCGTCACCGTTGACTGCCCGACTTCCAGCTCGCGCGCGACCGCGGACAGATTGCCCCGCTCGGCGACCCGGACGAAGCTGCGCATGCGCTCAAGCGTCACTTCTGATTTATCCATTTTTCGGCATAATCATATGCATTACTGACATCTACTAGATCGCCGCCTTGCGCGCCACCTGATCGCCGTCACTTATCAGGAGGTACTGTCATGAAAGTATTGATTGTCTTCGCCCATCCGGAGCCGCGCTCGCTGAACGGCGCGCTGCTAGACGTCGCTGTCAGGGAACTCAAGCGGCTCGGGCACGACGTGCAGGTGTCGAATCTCTGTGCCCAGGGCTGGAAGTCGGAGGTCGGCAGAGGGGACTTTCCGTCGCTGGGGCAAGGTGAACGGCTCAAGCCGGCCGCGGCCTCCAAGCAGGCTTTCGAGGCGGGCACGTTGACCAGCGACGTGAAAGCCGAGATCGAAAAGCTGTTATGGGCGGATGTCCTGATTCTGCAGTTTCCGCTGTGGTGGTTTTCGATGCCGGCGATCCTCAAGGGCTGGGTCGACCGGGTGTTCGCCTACGGGTTCGCGTATGGGGTCGGCGAACACAGCGACAAGCGGTGGGGCGATCGCTATGGCGACGGGACTTTGAAGGGCAAGCGCGCGATGCTGGTCGTGACTGCCGGTGGATGGGAGGAGCACTATTCAGATCGCGGCGTCAACGGGGCGATCGACGACCTGCTGTTCCCCATCAATCACGGCATTCTCTACTATCCCGGCTATGAAGTCCTTCCGCCCTTCGTGGTCTATCGCGTGGACCGGCTGGACGACGCCGGTTTTGCGCCTATTGCCGAAGAATTGCGTGAGCGGATGCGCGCGCTCGCGACCACCACGCCCATTCCGTACCGGCGACAGAATGGTGGCGATTACCTGATCCCGAGCATGCATCTCCGCGCCGGGCTAGAGGCTCCCGGCACAAGCGGATTCGCACTTCACCTCGATCGCGGAGGTCATAGCGAGCAGGAGAGTAGGCCCCAAGCGTCGGGCTCGTCCCTCGCCTCGGGCCGCGGCAGCTTGGCTTCCGACGAATTGGCTAGCTGATACGGGAACAACCCATTGGGTTCGCAGTTCTTTTGGCGCCGCCGGCCTGAGTGCCGTTGGGCGCCTCAGGGTCCAGCTAAGCCAGGCGACACGGCGGCTCGTACCATTTTGCTCCATGGAGGATATGGATATGAAAGCTACCTGTGTCATCGCTTGGCAGTCGATCAGTCCCACTCACCTCGGTGGGTCCCCGTGGCTGCGTCTTCCCTCTGGCCGCCCGTTAGAGCTCAAGAGCGGCGATGGCTTCTGAGGGAGGGCAAGTCATGTCAATCAAGTCAGCGCTGCCTGCCATCCATTCGGAAGCCGGGTTGTCCCGGTATCTGCAAGAGATCCGTAGCTTCCCGCTGCTCGATGCATCCGAAGAAGTGATGTATGCAAGGCGTCTTCGGGATTCTGGGGATCGCGAAGCTGCCTACCGTCTGGTGACGAGCCATCTGCGATTGGCCGCCAAGATCGCGCTGAAATATCGGCGCTATGGATTGCCCATCGCCGACCTCATCTCGGAAGCCAACGTCGGATTGATGCTGGCCGTCAAGCGGTTCGACCCTGAGAAGGGATTTCGCCTTGCGACCTATGCCGCTTGGTGGATCAAGGCGTCCGTGCAGGAGTTCGTCCTGAGATCGTGGTCGCTCGTCAAGCTCGGCACAACTGCAGCGCAAAAAAAGCTGTTCTTCAACCTTCGAAAGTTGAAGAGACGCCTTGGTGCGCCGGACGATGGCGAGCTTTCGCCGGAGCAGGTGAAGCAGATCTCTGAACATCTTCAGGTTAGGGAAACCGACGTCGTCGAGATGAACGGGCGGATCCGTGGCGATATGACGCTGAACGTTCAGCTCAGTGACGAAGAAAGCGAGCAATGGCAAGACAGGCTCGCCGATTCAGCTCCTGATCCTGAAACCCAGCTTGTGGAGACCGGAGACCGTGAACGGCAGAAGGCTGCACTCTCGGAGGCGCTGAGTGCGCTCTCTCCTCGAGAACGCACCATCGTCGAAGCCCGTTACATGGCGGAAGAGCAAAGTACGCTTGACGATCTTGCCAATACCTTCGGGATTTCTCGTGAGCGTATCCGCCAGATCGAGCAGCGTGCGTTGAGGCGCATCAAGACGATGATGTGCGGACGCCTTCCGGATCTTGAGGCTGCTTCAGCAAGCGCATACTAGAAGCAGAACACTAAAGACCGCTGGCCGGCTGCTGATCGATGGATCAGCAGCCGGTGCAGATATCAGGCACGATGGCTTCCGCCGAGAATTCACGGCCCTTGCCGCCCTCGGACCTTGTTCTTGCGGGCTTGCCGCGCGGCTGGCCGCTTTGATTGCTGACAAACTGCTTAACCGCGGCGTCGGAGCTTCGCACTGCTCGCGACGAATCCGCTTCTTTCGCCTGCAGCGAAACCACCATCCCGAGTAGAACAGCAAGTACCAATAAAGTCCGCATCTCTGGTTATCCTCCTTTCGAAGATGCTCCAATTTGCTGCGCAGAGCTTGCTCCGCAGCCGAGAAGACATCTCGGTTTGATGATCTCAGTTTTCAACTGCGGCGAGCGATTCTGGACGCTTGGAAAGGCTCTCCGGGTGCATGCCGCGAGCGATAGTGACGAGCCCGCCTGCGTCGCAAAAATTTCCCTCCTTCCCCTTGAAAGTAGATCCCTCGCTCCTACGTGCTTTTTCGCCCGGGGGCCGTTACGGACCCGGATTTTGGACATCGCTGAACCTACCCAAGGAGGATGTGCATGCATTTCCGCCCCCTTGCACGATCGCGTGCTCGTGCGACGTCTCGACGCCGAAGAGAAGACCGCCGGCGGTATCATCATTCCAGACACAGCAAAGGAGAAGCCGCAGCAGGGCGAGATTGTCGCCACTGGCCCAGGCACACGCAATGAACAGGGCCAGCTCGTTCAACTCGACGTCAAGCCCGGTGACCGTGTCCTGTTCGGCAAGTGGTCCGGTACAGAGGTCAAGATCGACGGCGAGGAATTCCTGATCATGAAGGAAAGCGACCTTCTGGGTGTCATCGACAAGGCAGGCACCGTCAAGAAGGCAGCATAGCGCGCTTACAGTCATAGAGGAAAGGAGAGATCAAAATGGCTGCTAAGGACGTGAAGTTCGCAACCGAGGCCCGAGAGCGCATGCTGCGGGGCGTCGACACACTGGCAAACGCGGTGAAGGTCACACTCGGTCCGAAGGGGCGCAACGTCGTGATCGAGAAATCGTTCGGTGCGCCGCGCATCACCAAAGATGGCGTGACCGTCGCCAAAGAGATCGAACTGGAGGACAAGTTCGAGAACATGGGTGCGCAGATGGTGCGCGAGGTCGCCTCGAAGACGAGCGATGCCGCCGGTGACGGCACCACAACGGCGACCGTGCTTGCCCAGGCCATCTTCAAGGAAGGCAGCAAGTCCGTCGCCGCCGGCATGAACCCGATGGACCTGAAGCGGGGCATTGATCTGGCTGTCGAGGCCATCGTCACCGATCTGAAATCCCACGCCAAGAAAATCACCGCCAATGACGAGATCGCCCAGGTCGGCACAATCTCCGCCAATGGTGATACCGAGATCGGCCGCTTCCTGGCCGACGCCATGAACAAGGTCGGTAATGAAGGCGTGATCACCGTCGAGGAGGCCAAGAGCCTGCACACCGAGCTCGAAGTGGTCGAGGGCATGCAGTTCGACCGCGGCTACATCTCGCCCTACTTCGTCACGAACCCCGAGAAGATGCGCGTCGAACTCGAGGATCCCTACGTTCTGATTCACGAGAAGAAGCTGTCCGGCTTGCAGACCATGCTGCCGCTGTTGGAGCAGGTCGTCCAGTCCGGTAAGCCGCTCCTGATCATCGCGGAGGACATCGAAGGTGAAGCGCTTGCGACATTGGTCGTCAACAGACTGCGCGGCGGACTGAAGGTCGCGGCCGTCAAGGCGCCGGGCTTCGGCGACCGTCGCAAGGCCATGCTGGAGGACATCGCGATCCTGACCGGCGGCAATGTCATCAGCGAGGACCTCGGCATCAAGCTGGAAAAGGTCACAGTGAAGATGCTCGGGCGCGCCAAGAAGGTGGTCATCGATAAGGACAATACCACCATCGTCGGAGGCGCGGGCGCCAAGAAGGATATCGAGGCGCGCGCCCAGCAAATCAGGCTCCAAATCGAGGAAACGACATCCGACTACGATCGCGAAAAGCTGCAAGAGCGCCTCGCCAAGCTTGCCGGAGGCGTCGCGGTGATCCGTGTCGGAGGTGCGACGGAGGTCGAAGTCAAGGAACGCAAAGACCGTGTTGACGATGCGATGCATGCTACGCGCGCGGCGGTGGAGGAAGGCATTCTCCCCGGAGGCGGGGTAGCCCTTTTGCGTGCCCTCAAAGCGCTTGACGGCATCAAGACCGCCGACGCGGACCAGAAGGCAGGCATTGACATTGTTCGCCGCGCCATCCAGGTGCCGGCTCGGCAGATCGTGCAGAACGCCGGCGAGGATGGTTCATTGGTCGTCGGCAAGCTCCTGGAGCACCAGAGCTACAATTGGGGCTTCAACGCGGCGACTGGCGAGTACGAGGACTTGGTGAAAGCCGGTGTGATCGATCCCGCCAAGGTCGTCCGCACCGCCTTGCAGGACGCCGCGTCGGTCGCATCGCTGCTGATCACGACTGAGGCACTCGTGGCCGAGAAGCCGAAGAAGGCTGAACCAACTCCGGCCGCTCCCGCCATGGACTTCTGAACGAGAGAGCCCGGCCGATCAAGGCCGGGCTCCACCGATGAGAGGAGAGAAGACCGCTTCCAAAGATGGAGTGTCCCATGAACAAGTCTAATCGTCGTCGGCTCAGGATGAGGCAGGACGCGATCCACTGGTTCATGTTCTACCTGAGCTTTGTCACCATTGCCTGGATCTGTTTTCGAACGATGGGAGGAGTATAGATGCTGAGCCATCACCATACGTTCTCCGCCCGGACGGAGACCAACCGCAATCTGCGGCGACGGCTGCTCGCTCTAGTATTGGGCAGCGCAATGTCCCTGACCGCCTACGGTGCTTACGGCGTGGAAAGCCCGCGGGGAGCCGAGGCCACACAGGGTGCGTTCGCTGGACTGCCACTGCCGCCAATCCCGTATCTCGACACGATGCCGTGGCTGAAGTGGCAGCCTGCGGCGGCAACGATGAAGATCGACATCTTGCTGCCGCCGACCTCCGCGCCGACGGGTATTTGGCCGCAGCCGACGCCCTATCCCGCCGGACTGGCGGCAGCAAGCTGAATGTCAGTGAGCGGCCCGCGAAGGCCGCTCACTACCTTATGCAAGGTCATCGAGAGCGAGCGACAATCATGCTTGACGCGAATTCGGCGTAGGTATTCCGTGCGCGGGAGCTCCGATGCAGCCTCAAGCACAGCAGTCGAGCTTGGCGTCCGCGACTTCCTCATCCGAGGCTGTCAGAAGGTGATCGGTCACTACGAGCGCCTGCTCTCAACTGCAAGGAGCGAGCAAGAGCACCAGCTCTATCAAGCCCGGATTGAGCGAGAGGAGCGAGTGATGGATGTCCTACGCCAGGCCGCTCACCCGGATCGCTTGGCCGCGTAGTCGCTGAGCCACCAGGCGAGCCTCGTGCAGAAAAATGCGCATGACCCTCTTGAATTCACGAGCGTCAATTCTAGTTCGTTTCTCGACCGCAACTGCGGTGTGTCGAGCGCCAGGCCGGGCTCGGCACGAGGCGCTGGACCGGGGTGTTCGACGATAATCGAAACTCCGATCCTGCCTTGCTTCGTATCCATATTGCTCTTTGGAGGACTTGGCTATGAGGACACTTGATTTCGCACCACTTTGGCGCACCACGGTCGGCTTCGATCATCTGGCTGACCTCGTCGACGGCATGTCGCGCCAGCCGACGGAGGACAACTACCCGCCGTACAATATCGAGCGGTCCGGCGAGGACCACTATCGAATCACGCTGGCGGTGGCAGGCTTCGGCGCCAACGATATCTCCGTGACGGCCGAACAGAATGCTCTCACGATCGAGGGCAGGAAGTCCGATGGTGCTGCGCGCGAGTATCTGTATCAAGGTATTTCGGCGCGACCGTTCCGGAGAGTCTTCAGTCTGGCCGACTACGTTCAGGTGAAGCAGGCATCCTTCCAGGACGGCCTCTTGGTCATTGATCTCGTTCGAGAGATTCCAGAAGCGATGAAGCCGCGCAAGATCCAGATCGGAAGTGGAGCTGCTACTTCATCGCAGATTGATCACAAAAAGGCCGCTTAGTAGCCTCGATCCATGGACGGGCGATTCTCAACGGAGGTCTCTCTGTCCTATCTCATCTCAACATGGGTGGCGACACCGACTGCGCCGCCACCCAAATCGCGAGCACCATCCCTTGGAAAGGAGTGAATAGGGAGGCGAGCCATGACTAACGTAAACATCGACGGCGGTGGGCTTCACCCATTCTTCCACCCCGCCGCTCACTACGTTTCTCCGGCGGAAGTCCTGAACGACAAGGAGCTCTCGACGCCTGAGAAGCGGATCATCCTGTCCTCGTGGGCGTCGGACATGTACGCCGTGGAATCCTGTCCCGTCCTGCGGGAGGTCCCCGGAACGGACCACACTGTGAAGTTGGCCGACATACTGGCAGCGTTGCGGCAGCTCGACGGAGACGGCGATGATGATCCGCCCCGTGGCGGTGGCGTCCCCATGCGGCTGCGGCGGCCCTGGGCCGCCGCACAGCGGAGGTCCCTGCGATGATCACAGACGCTGTCCTGGGCATCGTGCTGCTCGGCCATGCCGCGGCGTTCTGGGCAATTCCGATCGTAGCATTGCGTAGCATTGCAATGGGCGATTTTGCCGCTGCCTGGTGATCCCATGCAAGGGTGATTGAAATGTCAGGACAACGAACAATATTGGCGTGGCTTCTGTTTGTTGTGCTCTCCGCGTCTCATCCGGCAGTAGCTCAAGTGCCGGACCTGAAGACGGGTGGTTCTGTGCCAACATTGGCGCCGGTGGTTCGACAGGTGACGCCCGCTGTTGTGAATATTTCCGTGCAAGGCCGTGTCCGTGAGGACAATCCGCTCTATCGGGACCCGTTCTTTCGTGAGTTTTTCGACATTCCCAAGCAGGTCGAAAAGGAAATTAATTCGACCGGTTCGGGAGTCATCGTCGATGCCAAGCGCGGCTATGTGTTGACCAATAATCACGTTGTCGAAGGCGCTTCAGTCGTTCAGATAACGACCAAGGATGGCCGGCAGCTATCTGCGAAGGTAATCGGGCGCGACGCGCCGACTGACGTCGCAGTGCTGCAGATCCCAAACCCTGCCGGCCTTCAGGGGCTTCCTTTCGCCGACAGTGATGCGCTTGAAGTCGGGGATTTCGTGCTTGCGATCGGAAATCCCTTCGGACTCGGCCAGACCGTTACGTCCGGGCTCGTCAGTGCGCTGGGTCGGACTGGCTTGAGCAAGGAAGGCTACGAGGACTTCATCCAGACCGACGCTGCGATCAATCCGGGAAATTCCGGCGGCGCATTGGTGAATCTTCGTGGCGAGTTGGTCGGCATTAACTCTGCGATCATTTCGCCCGGCGCAGGGAATGTCGGGATCGGCTTTGCAATTCCCGCGAATATGGCCCGGCTCGTTATGGAGCAGATCGTAGATAGAGGATACGTTGAGCGTGGCCGCATTGGCGTTTCACTGCGCGAGATCCAACCGTCGACGAATCCTCGCCGCAACGAAGGGGCAGTGATCGCGGAGGTCGCGCCAGACTCTCCGGCTGAAAAGGCGGGCTTGCGCAAGGACGATATCGTGGTCATGGCAGATGACCGTCCGATCCGCACCGCGTCACAACTTCGGAACAAAATTGGCCTTGCACGCATCGGTCAGGATGTGAAGCTTACCATCGTGCGGGGCGGCCAAACCAGTTCCGCAGTCGTGAAAGTAGCTCCGCCCGTCCAGGCAAGCAGCACATCCACTCGTCTGTTGCGTTGATGCAAACGGGTTCAAGACAACGGCTTCGCACCGACGGGTATCTGCCGGTCATGCAAGACCATTTGCTATTAAGACTATTCTTCTGCCCTTAGGGAAGCCATCTAACTTGCTCAATCTTGTAACTCTTCTCGCCTCCTGGAGTCTCGACGGCTACGACTGCGCCTTGGGACCTGCTTATCAACGCCCGTGCGAGAGGTGAGCTGACTGAAATTTTGCCTCTGGCCGCATCAGCCTCCGGCTCGCCGACGATACGGCAAATTCGCTCCTCGCCCGTATCCTGATCCGTCAGCGTGACCGTCGCGCCGAATTTGACGATTTCGCCGGAGAGCTTCGAGACATCGATGACCTCTGCGCGTGCAAGTTTGGTTTCCAACTCGGCTATGCGAGCCTCGTTGAGGCCTTGCTCGGTCAACGCGGCCTGATACTCCGAATTCTCAACAAGATTAGGTTCGTCCGCGATCGCGTGCTGAATACGCTCGGCAAGATGGGGCCGCGTAATTCGTGTGCGGTTGGCTAATTCGTTCTGAAGAGCCGCATAACCGGCCGCGGTCATAGGGAGAGTTGGCATCGCATTCGCTACCGGGTTTCCTAAGAGCGCTGCCGAGAGCTGAGAACGGCCGCGCTGTTATCCGCCGGCCGACGCGAACTCGGTGCTATTCGGTTGGCAACTATGCTGAACATCGCCTGTTCCAAGGAGCGCCTGTGCCACGGCGATCGTCCCTGCGCTGGAAGGATTGCTCCATAGCGATCCCTCTTAGCGTCGGAGGAACTGACCTTCCGGTCGTGAGTTTTGCGCGTGTCCAGAGCGGACTCTGGCACGCTCCCGGCCGAGCGCCTCGGAGTGTTCGCTGCATTGCGACAATGAAGATAAGGTGTCGATCAATGTACCAGCATCCCGAACTCACACCTTTGATGACGAGCGTGGCAATGCTCCTGACGCGAAAGCAGCACCTGATCAGCCGCCTGGAAGAAGAGCCAGGTCCAAGAGAGCGCGAGGAGATCGAACGTCTTCTCGAAAAAATAGATGCCGAACTGGACGCGGTTGATAGCCCCGATAAGCTTTGAGAACCGCGGAAGGGAGGGGCGATCTATGCCGATCGAGCCGGATTCCGACTTGGGCGGTGCCGAATCGCTGATTCGCCAGGATTTCGAGCAATGCCATCCCGGCGAGACTCTTGACGATCTCAAACGGCGAGCCTCCTTTTCCAGGGAGGACAGAGGTTTGTTGCGAGATTGGATGGCGATTGCGGCGAGCCGTGCAGCGGCTGAGCGGGCCAAGAGGAGCGACTTCAACTCGGTGGCGTAGTCCCGAGCGCGTCTTCTCGAGATGAGGGATTGATTTCGATCGCCAGCGTTCTTGGCCAAGACTTGCCCTAATAACAATAAAATTAGGATGGTTCTACCGGCTCACCAAGCCAGGCAGTTGGCCCTTGATCCCCGTCATGATGAAATTCACGGCGATTGCCGCGATGATGAGAGCCATCACACGGGTCATAATGTTGATGCCGGTTCGGCCCAAGAAGCGTTCGATCGCAGCAGCCATCCACAATGTCAAACCGATTAAGGAGGTCGCGAGAACGGCTGCAGCCGCCAAGAAGGCCTTGCCAAGCCATCCCGGGTTATCGTTCGAGAGGGTGATCATGATGCTCAACTCGGCCGGCCCCACCAGCAAGGGAAACGCAAATGGCGTGATGGCCAGACCATGTATGTCGACCTCGCTATAGTTCGCCTCGTCGGCGCGAGGAATGAACTTTCCATATTGTGCCTGAAACATCTCGAACGCGATCACCAGAACGAGCAGCCCACCCGCGATCCGGAAGTCATCGAGCCCCACATTGAAGAAGGCCAAGATCTCCTTCCCGAACATCGCAGACCCAACAAAGAAAACGGCTACCGCCCCGCAGGCCAAAACGATGATCCGGTGGGTCTTCACCGCGCCGGCGCGCCCGGTCATTGCCAGGAAAACCGGGATGGCTCCGACCGGGTTCGTCAGGGCATAAAGAAGCATGATGGTGCCGACAAATTGATTCCAAGCCACAGTCTTCCGAGTCCCTTTGGCCCGCCGAGCAGCTGTCGTGCTCAGAGATTTTCCGTGGGAACCGGGTAACTCCAACCTCTACTTCGGGTTCCGGCCGCGCCAGTTTCAGCGGCTTGACAGAGCGCCGGAAATTCGTACGAAAATACGCTTCAGGAAGATGTTTGCAGCCATGGTGCCTGCTCAAGGGCTTGGCCCTGTCTTCGCGAAAACCACGCCAATCACATCCAGCCATGCCAGCCGGGCGGAGCGTCGCCTGCTGGTCGGCGCGCGCTTGGACATCCGGAAGACAAATGAACATTTCTGAAGGCAGCACCAAAACGCAGGCAATCTCTACGGGCATCGCCGGCTTCGATGGCATTCTCAATGGCGGATAGGCATCGCACCGCGTGCACTTGATCGAGGGCCAGCCGGGAACCGGCAAGACCACCCTGGCCCTGCAGTTTCTTCTCGACGGCGCGTCCAAGGGGGAGCGCTGTCTGTACATCACGCTCTCCGAAAGTAAGGACGAGCTGCGGCAAGTAGCCGAAACCCACGGCTGGGATCTCGATGGGATTGAGATCTTTGAGCTCGTCCCGGCAGAACTCAGCCTCGACCCCAAGCAGCAACAGACCGTCGTCTATGCCTCTGACCTTGAGCTTGGCGAAACGACGAAAATGACCTTCGACGAGGTGAGGCGGGTTGCACCTAAGCGGGTCGTTTTCGATAGCCTCTCCGAAATTAGGCTCCTCGCGCAAAATCCGCTGCGATACCGCCGGCAGGTCATTGCTCTGAAGCATTTCCTGGCCCAGGAGGGCTGCACCGGGTTGTTTCTGGACGACCTTACCGATCAGGCCGACGATCTCAATCTGCACAGTCTCGTCCATGCCGTCGTCAGGCTTGAGCACAATGCGCTGCAATATGGTGCGGAGCGCCGCAGGCTGCGTATCTTCAAGATGAGGGGGCGCAGCTTCCGTGGTGGCTTCCATGATTTCGTCATCCGTAAGGGCGGAATAGTTCTGTTCCCGCGTCTGATTGCGTCCGAGCACGTCGACGGCATGCCACCCGCAGAACCGCTTCTGAGCGGGATCAGCGAGCTGGATCAACTGCTGGGTAGTGGTCTGGACCGCGGCACGAGTACCCTGCTCATGGGGCCGTCCGGCTCCGGCAAATCATCCATCGCCATGCAGTTCGTCATGGCGGCGCTCGCTCGTGGTGAGCGCGCTCTCTTTGTGACCTTTGATGAGACCAAAGCAATCCTGATGAAACGTGCAGCCGGCATGGGCTGGTACTTGGATCAGCCGATCGCATCGGGGCAGTTGGTGCTCGAGCAAGTCGATCCCGCAGAGCTTTCCCCCGGAGAACTCACTGGGATGGTTCGCCGGCGGGTCGAGACGGACAATGTCCGGGTCGTGGTGCTGGACAGCTTAAGCGGATATCAGAACGCCATGCCTGCCGAGCAGTTCATGCTGCTCCTCATGCACGAAATGCTGACCTATCTGAACCACCGCGGTGTCGTGACCATCCTGACCCTTGCGCAGCACGGCCTTGTCGGGTCGATGCAATCAAGCGTCGACCTCACCTATCTGAGCGACGCGGTCTTGCTGTTGCGCTTCTTCGAAGCTGCTGGAAAAATCCGCCGCGCGATCTCGGTCCTGAAGAAACGCACCGGACGCCACGAAGACGAGATTAGAGAGTACCGGCTAGATAACCGTGGTATTCGCGTCGGGCCGCCGCTGGCGGAATTCCAGGGCGTCTTGTCGGGGTCCCCGATCTACACCGGCCAGCACGGCGCGCTACTTACGGCAGCTACCAATGGACGGTCGTGAGAAGGGCCAAAGCGGCCCGGTACTCGTCCTGGCGCCGTTTGGCCGTGACGCCAGGGTGGTTTGTTCGGCTCTGCGCGACGTCGGCATTCAGGCGTTAGAGCAGTCGAGTCTTTCCGAACTGGTGTGCAGCTTGAGTGATGCTGCCGCCGCCGTCATTGCAGAGGAAGCGCTCGTTCACGAGCATCGTGGCGCCTTGGCCGATTGGAGCGCCAATCAGCCGCCAGGGTCGGATTTTCCTTTCGTGCTGCTAACGCTGAGAACCGGCAACAATGGCCCGGCTCTTACCGAACTCATCGATCTGCTTGGACACGTCACGGTCCTCGAGCGACCATTGGCCGCCACCTCTCTCACGAGTGCGGTGCTCGCAGCAGTGCGCGGTCGCAGGCGGCAGCGACAGGCTGAACAGTATCTGAGGCAATTGAAGCAGCTGGCCGACACGCTCGAGCGGCGTGTTGAAGAGCGGACACAGCAGCTCTCGGAAGCGAACAGGCGGCTGAGAGACGAAATGGTGGAACGAGAGCGCACTGAAGTCGCGCTGCGTCAGGCACAGAAAATGGAGGCAGTCGGGCAATTGACAGGCGGGATTGCACACGACTTCAACAATCTCTTGATGGCGATCATCGGCAATCTTGAGCTGATTGCCCGCCGAGTGGAGGACGAACGCATTCAGCGGTATGTCCGGAACGCGATGCATGGAGCGCAGCGCGGGGCCAAGCTCGTCGGACAGCTGCTGACATTCTCCCGTAAGCAGCGTCTCGCGCCGGAGCCGGTGGACGTCAATCAGCTCGTGGGCACCGTTGCAGAAATGTTGTCCAGAACCTTGGGCGCCTCTATTCGGGTTGACGTACTCACGCACAAGGACCTTTGGCCTGCATTGGTCGACGCGACGCAACTGGAGCTGATGTTGCTCAACCTCGCGATCAACGCGCGGGACGCGATGCCCGAGGGTGGCCTTCTTACGATAGAGACAGACGTTCTCCACGGCGTCCCGGAGGATCTGCAGACTGAGCTCAAGCCAGGTGAGTATGTCTCGATCGCAGTGAAACACACCGGCACCGGAATGCCTCCGGAAGTCCTGGCCCGAGCCTTCGATCCATTCTTCACGACCAAGGAGCCCGGTAAAGGAACGGGACTCGGATTGTCGCAGGTCTACGGATTTGCCCGCCAGTCCGGCGGGACCGCGAAAATTGACAGTCAGGTTGGGCGGGGAACGGTTGTGCGGATCCTCTTGCCTCGATCGACCGATGTACTTGTGGGACGCGAAGATCGGCAATTGAGTACTCCACCTGTAGGCGCAAGGGAGCACATCCTTGTTGTGGACGATGACGCCAGCGTGCTCGAAACGACCCGGAGCATGCTTGACGATCTCGGGTACCAGGCGATCGCGGCTGACAATCTGGATGCTGCGCTGGCAACCCTTTCGCATCAAGCCATCGATTTGGCGATTATCGACCTCGCGATGCCTGGCGTCTCAGGGCTGGACGTCGGGCTTGAACTTCAACGGCAGCAGCCCGGCCTGCCGGTCGTGTACTGCAGCGGCTATCCAGATCTCATCGAAGAAACCGGCAAACGTATGAACGGCAGTATGCTCCTCAGCAAGCCCTTTTCCTCGCGGGAACTCTCAGCTAAGATCGAAGCGATGCTACACACAAAAGCCAGCCAATAGTCTGCTCAAGCCGGGCGCATGCGAACGCAACTTAGCTCCGCTCGCTCTCAGTCGAGACCGGTCCGCACCATCGCGCGAGCCAACTCAAGTTCGCTGATCGCTTGGCGCAGCGATCGACGGGCTCCGTCCTTATCCCCATTCGCACAGGCCACTTTCAATTCCTTGATGTGCTGAGCCGCGATCTCCGCATGTGCAACGACATCCGAAGCGCCTGCAAAACTGGATTTCCGCTTTGTGTCCATGGTCGGGCACATCCCCCGGGACGGTTGCTCTAGTAGAAGCACGACGGGAGCGGAGGCCGCTCCCGTCGATTTTGTCATTTCGAGTTGATCGCGATGCGCTTTACCTTGGATTCTGCTTGCGGCAGCTTTGGCATAGTGACAGTCAGCACGCCGTTCTTGAACGCAGCAGAGATCTTGTCCTGGTCCACGTCCTCGATCGGGATGCGCCGCTCAAATCTGCCGTAGTACCGCTCGCTGAACCGGCGATCCTTGTCTTCCGTCTCAGTCTTCTTCTCTCCCTTGATCGAGAGAACCCCGTTGGCGAGTTCGATCTGGACGTCTTTCTCGTCGAGACCTGGCAACTCCGCCGTGACTTTCACGTCCTTGTCACTCTCGTCGACCTCGATGCTCGGCCAATTCATCGACTGCTCGAGAAAGCGGCTGCCAAATGGCGCGACATCGAAGCCGCGGAAGACATCGTCGAATAGCCGGTTCATCTCCCGGTGCAGGGTTAGAACCGGATTGTAGTTGTCGGAGCGACGGGTGGTCAGATCACCACCGCGGCCCCAGGGGATCAGATCAGTGATAGCCATAGAGCTTCTCCTTTTCTTTTGGTCCAAAGCTTCGCGACGCCGCGAAGCCACGCCGCAAAAATCGATTCCACGCAGGCGGTGTCATGCCGCTTGCTTGTTCTCACCTTGGTGGTGATCATCACGTGTGCCGATCGCAATCTGGCGCGGCTTCATCGCCTCGGGAACCTCCTGAACCAGATCGATCTTAAGCATGCCATTCTCGAACGAGGCGCCCTTCACTTGCACGTACTCGGCCAGATTGAAGGTCCGTCGGAACGGGCGCGAAGAGATGCCTTGATAGAGATATTGATGGCTGCCCTTTTCGGCCTTGCGACCCTCGACGGTCAGCGTGTTCTGCTCGGCGGTGATGGAGACCTCGTCAGGCGTGAAGCCGGCAAGAGCCAGCGAGATTTGGTAGTGGTCCTCACAGACACGTTCGATGTCGTAGGGCGGGTAATTGTCCCCGCCGGTCCATCGGCCGGAGTCGTCCTCGAGAAGGTCAAACAGACGATCGAACCCGATCGTCGATCGCCACAGGGGGGCAAGATCAAGCGTGGTCATAGCCATATCCTCCTTTGAGCAACATGGATAAGAGCACCTCGGACACCTGCCGGGTGCCCGCTGACCGGGCCCTGTACCAGGCGCCCGATCGTGCCGTGCAATTGCTGCGCGGCTACCCATGAAATTAGAAGGGTGTCGTATCGTTTCAAGGCCTTCCAGGCACTTGCGAAAATTGCGGTGTCGCACCCATGTCTTTGTTGGGTCCGGCTGAGACGAATCTGGAAGGGGTTCCTATCGTCCTGCTGCGCCTCGGCCGGTCCCTCGAACCTTACCTGAAGTGAGAGTGACCATGGCCCAAGCAGCGCCCCACGATGTGATCGAGCCAGCGCTTCTGGAATCCTTTCCTGCGAGTGATCCGCCGTGCTTCGCCGCGCTCGGTGTCAACATCGGATCTCCTAGCCGGTTTGGTATCTCGCGCGCGGAGCCCCTTGAGCTTAGCCCCCGGCCCTCGGCTGCAGGGCGGGCGGGGCGGAAGGTGACCGCCGCTGATCGCCCTGCTGACGGACAGCCATTCTCAAGCCGACGTTCCATTATAGCAGCGGCTGCTGCCTTCGCGGAACGGTTTGAGGTTCATAGCGCTGCCGCGCGCCGGCATGGCCATGCTGGCGGCGCCCAGGCCTAATGTTGGACGAGTAATGTCCCGAATTGGAAATGCGGAGGACCGAATGAATATCGCGTGTCGGAAAATTCGCACCTTCGATTGGGCCATTCGCAAGATTGGCGCCGGCGACTAGTGGCGCAGGAACGCAGCTGAGGGACTTCTGACCAGGGGGACACGGCCCACTGTGCATTGGCGGTGGGCAAGACATCGCCGCGATTTTCGAACGGATGTAGATTGCCGCTGACATACCATGAGAAATCATTAGACAACATTGATGGTGAACGTCGACTGCAGGCGACATCTTTCAAATGGCGGCAGGTCAGCTCAAGCGCTTTGATGTCGACGGTCCGCCGATCCGCGGTCTATCCGCCAATCCGGCATCTATCGCCGAAGGTTCGCCTCTTCATCGATGCGGGCGGTCTGTCGCTCATGTCGAACGTCGCGCGGCTGCAGTCGAGATTAGTAAGATCTGCTGTGGGTTGGCACCGACGGCGCCATCATTCGTGGGTCACCTGCTCGATTCCGTTGTTCGGATATCAAAATTCGCCGCGGCGCGTTGGCTTGGCGATACCAGCAAAAATACCAGCAGAGTGGACCGCTGCAGTTGGCTTTTGCTTGGATTTTCAACTCATCGCGACCGTTTTTCGAGGAAGTGCGGAATCGAACCAGCGGCTTAAGTTATTGTTATCATTAATATTTCTTTCCGTGGTGCCCCTGGCCGGAATCGAACCAGCACTCCTTGCGGAACTCGATTTTGAGTCGAGCGCGTCTACCAGTTCCGCCACAGGGGCCCTCGGTCGGCCCCTCCAGGGAGGGCGTCGCGAAGCCGGCGGACTATAGCCATGGACAAAGCGAGGTCAACCCGCGCCAAAGTGATCCCGGCCGTTCTCGACAGCCGCATGGGCCGGGGTTACAGCCTTCAAACGCGACCCATCGAGAAGAGGCTGCCGTGACGACCCAGAGTGCCGCAATAGCTGCGTTCAGGCAGAACAGCGCCGGTCCCGCGCTGACCGCCTCGGTGCTGGTCACCTTGATCGCGACGGCGACCATCGCAGGCGCCTGGTTCTTCCAGCTCGTGCTGGAAATCCTGCCCTGTCCGCTGTGCCTGGAGCAGCGCTACGCCTACTACCTCGCGATCCCGCTCGGCGCGCTGACGGCGCTTGCGGCGCGGAGCGGTGCGCCGCGGCCGCTGCTGCTCGCGGGGCTCGCCATTCTCGCGCTGGCGACGCTCGCCAATGCCGGGCTCGCCACCTACCACTCCGGCGTCGAATGGGGATTTTGGCAGGGACCGACCGACTGCTCCGGTCCGGTGGTCAATCTCGGCAGCGCCGCCGATCTGCTGTCGAAGCTCGACACCGTGAAGGTGGTGCGCTGCGACGAAGTGCAGTGGCGTTTCCTCGGCCTTTCGCTCGCCGGCTACAACGTGCTGATCTCGCTCTTGATGGCTGCGATCGCCGCATGGGGATTTGTGCGGACGGCGACGCGCGCGTAGCCGCCGTAGTCATAGCTGCCGTAGGGTGGGCAAAGCGAAGCGTGCCCACGATCTCCCAGCGATACGGAGTAAAATGGTGGGCACGGCGCTAACGCGCCTTTGCCCACCCTACGAGAGCTGTGCTCCGCTACGTGAGCTGTGCCCCGTCAATCATCCACATCGTCCTGCGTGCGGCCGAACAGGTGCACGATGCCCGGGGTCGCGATCGTGACGAACACGAAGCGCGAGAGGTGATGGGCGCCGACGAAGATCGGGTCGATGTGCAGGGTGAGCGCCAGCGCCAGCATCGCGTCCATCGCGCCCGGCGCGAAGGCGACGACGACGTCCGAGAACTTCACCTGCGTGGTGAGCGCGACGATGCCGACGAAGATCGCGGAGACGGCGATCGCGACGGCAAACGAGCCGAGCGCCGCGTTGATGTGGCCGGCCAGCGTCTTGATCCGCATCCGCGCGAAGCGGCTGCCGATCAGCGCGCCGATGCCGATCAGCGCCACCCCGCGCACCCAGTTCGGCAGGCCGCCCTCGACCCAGCCCGCGCCATGCAGCACGCTGGAGGCGATCATCGCGCCGAACATCCAGCTCGCCGGAAACTTGATCAGCCGCAACAAAAGCGCGGCGGCCAGCGAGGCTGCGACCAGCTCAACGAGGTCGAGCGGCGAGGCGATCGTCGTCGTCAGTGTCGGTGCGGCGGAGGGCGCGACGCCCGCGATCGCCAGCACCATCGGCAGTGCCGCGGTGAGGATGATGACGCGCATGGTCTGCACCACGGCGATGCCCGGCAGGTCGGCGCCGCGCTCGACCGCCAAAATCGTGATCTGCGACAGCGCGCCGGGGCTGCCGGCGAGGAAGGCCGAGGTGCGGTCCCAGCCATGGATGCGCTGGAGGTAATAACTCGAGCCGAAGGTCGAGCAGAAGGTGGCGAGCGCGAGCAGACCGATGGTGAAGGGATAGGCACTGACCTGCTGGATCAGATGGCGCGAGACCACGGAGCCGAGCGAGATGCCGAGCAGCACGAGGACCGTTTGGGTCAGGATCGGCGGCAGGGACAGCTGGCGGCCGGCGATCGCCGCGATGCCGACCGCGATCATCGAGCCCGAGATCAGCCCGCCGGGAAGGCCGGCGAGCAGAAACACGAGGCCGCCGGCGGTGCCGATGACGAGCGTCTCCACCGTGCTCAAGAGCTTGGCACGGCTCGGCCATTCGAACGGCAGGGAGGTGGTGATTTGCTTCACGCCACCTTATCGCAAATCAGCGGGAGGCGCACAATTGCAGGCTCGTCATGCCGCAATGCGCGCGTCTCCCACCGGTGTTCGCGAGCCGTATTGTGACGGATTTACTTCTTGTCGGCGGCGGGGGCGGCGGTGCCGGCCTTCGCGGTCTTGATGCATTCGGAGCGGAATTTCTTGCGCTCCTTGCCGTGCAGGCCCTTGGCGTCGGCCTGCTTGGAGCATTCCAGCGACTCGGCCGAGTGCTCCTTCGGCGCCTTCTTGTCGGTGGTGGTGGCTTCGGCTTTGGCGGCCGGCGCGGCGGTCTGTGCGAACGCGGTGCCGGAAGCGAGCAGGGAGGCGAGAGCGACGACGGCGAGGCGGGTCGTGAAGGTCATGGTGTTGCACTCTTCTTGCGAGAATGGCGAAGGGCTGCGAACGTCGGCTCGTGTTGCTGAACGCGACATGAATAATTTGAACGGCGTCATCACTATATTTTGGCGGCCGGCGCCATCGCTTCCTTGTCGCAAGCGGGCGGCACGCTAGGATAGCAATGTTCGTTTCGCTTCCCCAGGGAACGACCAAGGGAAGACCAAGGAGGAGATCCAGGGATGACCAATCAATCGAAATTTCTGTGTGCGATTGCGGTGTCGGGCTTTGCCGTTCTGGCGGCGGGCGCGCCGGCGCAGGCGCTGACCTCGCAGGAGTGCAGCGCGAAATATCAGGCCGCCAAGAAGGACGGCTCGCTCGGCACCATGAAGTGGAATGACTTCCGCAAGGCCCAGTGCGGCGCGGACGCGACCCCCGCCGCCGCGCCGACCGCAGCCGCTCCGGCAGCGCCCGCCGCTCCCGCCGAGCCGAAGCAGGCGAAGAAGGAAGCCGCTCCCGCCGCGCCGACCCTGCCGGCGGGACCTGCGATCTATCCGAATGCGGTCGATCCGAAATACTCCAAGGAGACCGCCGGCAAGGCGCGCCTGCACACCTGCGTCGACCAGTACAATGCCAACAAGGCCACCAACGGCAATGGCGGCATGAAGTGGATCGAGAAGGGCGGCGGCTATTACAGCGAATGCAACAAGAAGCTGAAGGGCGCCGCCTGAGCTTCGAATTGATGCGATGGCCGGAGCAACGCTCCGGCCATTTTGCTTGGGCCTTCTGCCGCGCCTAATCGAGCAGCTTCTCCGCCGATTTCGCCACCAGCTGCGACCGCTTGCGCGGGCCGCGCTCGACGAACAAGAGGCTCTGGCCGAAGATGAAGCAGTAGAACAGGAAGGCCTGCGCCTCGGCCTCTTCAGTCGCAAGGCCGGTCGCGCGATAGAGCTCGGCGACGTGCTTCAGCCGCACCGCATCGACGCTCGCCACCGCCGCCGCCGCATTCTCGTCCGAGCGGGCCCATTGCCGGATCGCGAGCTCGATCGCCATGCCCTCCGGATTGACCCGCTCCGAATAGAGCTGGATCACCGCCTTCAGCCGCTCGCGCGGCGCCTCGCCGTCGAGGCTGGTCTGCTGCGCGATCGAGGCTGCGCGTCCCTCGCGCCAGCGTTCCAGCATGAGATCGAGCAGCGCGGCGCGATCGGCGAAGCGGCGGTAGAAGCCGCCCTTGGTGACGCCGAGATTCTTGGCGAGCACCTCGACCCTGACACCCTCGACCCCCGAGCGGGCGAGCTCGGCAAACCCTGCCTCGGCCCAGACGTCGCCCTTGCCATCGCTCATGAAATCAGCCTCACCGGTTCTTGATACGGTGCCGTATTGCTAACGCGACGGAGCCCTGATACGCTACCGTATCAATCAGCCAAAAAGGCGGAAAGAAAACGGGCAGGGAGACATTGCGATGGAGCAGGAGGCGACCTATCGCGGCACGGTGTATCCGTGGCAATGCGACCACGTCGGCCACATGAACATCATGTGGTATGTCGGCAAGTTCGACGAGGCCAACTGGAATCTGTTCGCCCGTCTCGGGCTGACGCCGAGCTACCTGCGCTCCTCCGGCCGCGGCATGGCCGCCGTGCAGCAGAACATCACCTACAAGCGCGAGCTGCTCGCCGGCGACATCGTCGAGATCCGCAGCCACTTGCTCGAGGTCCGCGACAAGTCGATCCGCTTCCGGCATGACATGACGAATGCCGAGACCGGCGAGATCGCCGCAACTTGCGAGATCACGGGTGTGCACATGGACCGCCGCCAGCGCAAATCAGCGCCGTTCGAGGATGTGATCCGCGAGGTCGCATTGCGGCATCTCGCCGAGCCGGCCGAGGTCTGAGCCATGACCGCATTCGAGCCGAGAAATCCGGGCTATCGCGCAGCGACCATTGCCATGTTCGAGGGCCAGCCGGCGATGCACACGCTCGGCATCGCGATCGTACGTCTCGCGCCGGGCGAGGTCGAGCTGGCAATGCTGCACGCGCCGGCTTTGACGCAGCAGAACGGTTTTATCCATGCCGGCATCCTCACCGCGGGCCTCGACAATGCCTGCGGCGTTGCCGCCTTCACCCTGATGCCGTCCGAGGCGGATATCCTGACCGTCGAGTTCAAGACCACGCTGCTCGCGCCCGCCCGCGGTGCGCGCTTCGTCTTCAAGGCCGAGGTGGTCAAGCCCGGCCGCACGCTGACCTTCTGCGAGGCCAAAGCCTTTGCCGAGCACGAGGGCAAGACCACGCTGATCGCCACCATGACCGGGACCTTGATGGCGATGCTGCCGCGCGTGGCGGCCTAAAGAGCGATGAGATCAGGATGAATCGTCATCGCGCTTTAGGTAATTGTTTGAGCATGATCTTTACGTAAAACCGCTGCGCACTTTTCCGGATCATGCTCTAGTGCCGGACACGATTTGCGCATGGCGCGGCGATGACATCGCGCCCGCGGCGTTCTATATGACCCGTAACAATTCCCGGTCCCGGGGCGTATTGTTGCGGGATGGGACCGAAACGGGACGAGATATGACTGGATTTGGCAAGAAGGGCCTCGTGGCGACGCGGCGCACCGCGTTGACGCTGATCGGGGCGGGCGCCCTTGCAGCGGGCGGGATCACCTCGGCGCTGGCGGCTGCCGACGATGACGAGGTCCTGACCGAAACCAAGGTGCTGCGCGATCCCGAGACGCCGGTCGCCGGCAATCCCGACGGCAACATCACCATCGTCGAATGGTCCGACTACAATTGTCCCTATTGCCGCAAGCTCGAGCCCGAGCTGCGCCAGGTGGTCCAGGACGACGGCAAGGTGCGACTGGTGATGAAGGACTGGCCGATCCTCGGGCCGGTCTCGGTCACCGCGGCGCGTATCGCGCTCGCGGCGAAATTCCAGGACAAGTATCACAAGGCGCATGACGCCATGATGGGCGTCAGCTCCCGCCTGACCGAGCCGCGCATCAACGAGCTGCTGGCCGCCGCCGGCGTCGACATGGACCGCCTCAAGCGCGATCTCACCGACCACGCCAAGGACATCGACGCCATCCTCAAGCGCAACAACGAGCAGGCGGAAGCTTTCGGTTTCCGCGGCACGCCGTCGTTCATCGTCGGCAAGTACCGCGTGCCCGGCGTGCTTAGCATGAACGAGTTCGAGCAGGTCATTGCCGACGCCCGCAAGGCCAAGATGAACTGAGCCGGCGTATCGATCGCAGCCAACGCAAAGGCGCCGCCGCGGACCCGCGACGGCGCCTTGTTCATATTTGGAAGGTCGAGATGACTTCGCCGAAACTACTTCGACGAGATTCGGACCCAGTCCTTGTGCGCGCGATCACGCAGCGCGTCCCAATCGGCCTTCGCGACGTCCCAGTTCACGATGGTGCGGTTGGTGGCCGCGACCTCGCCGTTGGCGACCGAGGACGTCTGCATGGAGTCATAGGCATAGACGCCGCACGCGAGCAGCAGCGCGCCCAGGATCATTCCAAAAAAAGTCTGCATTTTGCGAACCTCCGGTGACGGGCGATAACGTCGGCCCGGAGTGATGGTTCCGCGGCGATGCGGCGCATGTAAGGAGAGATCGTTCATCCTCCATTCAGCCACTCCACCAGCTCCGCATTGATCTCGCGCGGATAGGTGTGGCTGAGATCATCGATCTCGCGATAGCTGACATGGGCGCCCGCCGCCGAGAGCGCAGCTTGCGTCTGGCGGGCCGTCTGCACCGGAAACATCCAGTCGAGCTTGCCGTGGGTGATGAAGATGGCAAGCCTTGCAGGCGCGCGGCATCCGCCATCTCCGCCATCAGCGGATGGAACGTCGCTGACACCGGCGCGAGATGCGTGAAGGGCGAAGCGCCATCGAGGCCGGTGACGTAGCAGAAGGTGCCGCCGTCGCTCATGCCGGTCAGCAGCAGGCGCGAGGCATCGATGCTCCAGCGGCTGCGTACGGTCTCGAGGATGCGCATCAGGTTCGGCGTGTCGGAATCGTCGCCCATCAGCGCCCAGGTCGGGCCGGTCGCGGTCGGTGCCACCAGGATCGCGCCGAGGCTGCGCGCGTCGCGCAGCCAGCTCCAGAGAAAACCGCGGCCGTTGCCGCTGCCGCCATGCAGCGCCATCACCAGCGGTATGGCCCGATCAGGCGTGCAGTATTCGGGCACATAGACCGAGAAGCCGCCGCGGCTGCCGGGCTCGTTATGATCGTGGAAGATGCCGATGTCGTCGCCCGCGCCGCCTTCGAGCCGCGACAGCAGATCGCCATTCTCGCGATTGGCGGTGTTGAGGAAGAAGCTGCTCACCGGCGGAAACTGCGCCGCCAGCGGATACAGCGCCTCCAGCGCGCGCGGGACGTGGCGCAGCGCGCGGAAGACCGCGACGAGATCGCCATTGCCACGCTCGACATCGCGGATTCCGGCAAAGGCGGCGAGCGTCTCGTTGCAGGCGCGATCGAGCCGCTCGCGCAGCCCGGCGAACTGCTCGGGCCATTCTCCGATCGCACCGTGTGCCGTTTGCAGCGCCTCGTCCGGCGTGCCGATCGCATTCATCACCGACGCGAAGGCCGGCGGATGCAAATGCCGCTGGAAGAAGCCGAGTGCTTCAAGCGCATTGAGCAGCGGCGGCAGCGCGGCCACGATGTCGTCGATCACGGCCTCGCTCATCAAAGCGCCCTCAAGCGTGGGATCAATGCAGCTTCGGCGCCTTCAGGAGCTTGAAGCGGTCGGTCGAGGTCACGGTGACGTCGAAGGTGACGCCTTCATGATGCACGGTGAGCGGTACATCGACGCCGGCGGCGCCGAGCGCCCACATCTTCTTGTAGAAGCCGGTCTGGCTCCTGACCTTCTCGCCGTCGACGGCGAGGATGACGTCACCGGTCTTGAGCTCGGCGCGCGCGGCCGGGCCGTTGGCGGAGATCCCGATCACCACCACGCGGTTGTCGATCTCGGTCGAGTAGAGCCCGAGCCACGGCCGTGCCGGTTTGTTGACACGGCCGAACTTGCGTAAGTCCTCGAGGATCGGTTTCAAGAGATCGATCGGAACGATCATATTGACGTGCTCGGCCTTGCCCTCGCGCTCGCGTTCGAGCTGGAGCGAGCCGATGCCGATCAATTCGCCGCGCTCGTTGAGCAGCGCCGTGCCGCCCCAGTTCGGGTGCGCGGGATAGGTGAAGACGGCCTCGTCCAGCAGATATTCCCAATAGCCGGCGAATTCCTGCTTGGCGACGATCTGACTGGCGACCGAGCGCGTGCGCCCGCCGGCGCCGCCGACCACGACGCGGTCGCCGATGCGGGTGTCGGCCGAGCTGCCGAGCGGCAGGGGCTCGATATCGAGCTTGCCGAGCGCCTGCACGAGGCCGAAGCCGGTGACGGTATCGAAGCCGAGTACATGCCCTTCGACGACGCGCCCGTCGGCAAGATGCAGCCACACCGATTCCGCCTCGGTGATGAGATAGCCGATGGTCAGCACCAACCCGTCGTCGATCACGACGCCGTTGCCGGCGCGTTCGGTGCCCAATGTTTCGGCGCTGAAAGCGTCCGGCGGGATGATGGCGTGCAGGCCGACGACGGAGCCGAGCGTGCGGTCGAGATCGAAACCGTAATCGCTCGCACGCGGCTGGTTGGCCGGCGGCACTCTCCATTCGGTTAGAACGGCCATGGAGGTCTCCTGATCTGCGAGCGCGGTCCCGTCGCCGCCAAGCGAGGGCGCGCGAAGTACCGGTAATCTAGGCCGACGATGGTCATCTTAAAAGACTTGACCTCAACTATTCCGGAAAACGCGGCGTGAATTCTTCGAAAGGCACGGAAACACGGCTTGCACGCGACCGGTGGTGCGCTCCGGCACCGGCCGCATGGCTGCTGTCCGACGAGGTGCTAGGCGGCCTGCAATGAAGCTGATAACCATTGCCGCTTCGTTTGACCAAGGGATCACGGACCGAAGCAATGGACAACCGCAGCGACATCTGGCGTGGCATCGACACGATCAAGGGGCGTTTCATCGACCTCAGCGACAAGGTCTGGGGCATGCCCGAAGTCTGCTACACCGAGGCGCGGTCCGCCGCCGAGCATCTCGCCGAGCTGCGTCACCAGGGTTTCCGCATCACCGAGAACGTTGCGGGCATTCCGACCGCGCTGATGGGCGAATGGGGCGAGGGCGGTCCCGTCATCGCCTTCATGGGCGAATATGACGCGCTGCCCGGCCTCAGCCAGGAGGCGGGCGTTGCGGAACACCGTCCGATCGAAACCGGCGGCCATGGTCACGGTTGCGGACATAATCTGCTCGGCTCCGCCGCGCTGCTCGCCGCGACCGCGGTCAAGGACTGGCTCGCCGAGAACAAGGTGCCGGGCCGCGTGCGCTATTACGGCTGCCCGGCGGAAGAGGGCGGCGCGGCCAAGGCCTTCATGGTGCGCTCCGGCGCGTTCGAGGATGCCGACATCGCCATCACCTGGCATCCGCACAGCTTCTGGGAAGTCGCGGTGACGCCGTCGCTCGCAAACACCCGCGCCGACTTCATCTTCACCGGCCGCACCTCGCATGCTGCGGCTTCGCCCCATCTCGGCCGCTCCGCGCTCGATGCGGTGGAATTGATGAATGTCGGTGTGAACTACATGCGCGAACACATGCCGAGCGATGCGCGCGTGCATTACGCGCTGCTCGACACCGGCGGCATCGCGCCCAACGTGGTGCAGGCCCACGCACGCGTGCGCTATTCGATTCGCGCCCGCGATCTGCCCGGCATGAACGAGCTGGTCGGGCGCGTGAACAAGATTGCCCAGGGCGCAGCGCTGATGACCGAGACCAAGGTCGAGATGAAGATCATCTCGGCGGTCTCCAACATCCTGCCGAACGCACCGCTGGAGCAGGCGCTGCATCGGGTGATGGAGGAGCTCGGGCCTCCGCATTTCGACGATACGGACAAGGGCTTTGCCAGCCAGATCCGCGCGACGCTGAGCGACAAGGACATCGCTTCGGTCTATTACGCGATCGGCATGGACCCGACAGATCGGCCGCTGGCCGATTTCCTGGTGCCGCTCGATGCCAAGCGCAACCCGCTTGTCGGCTCGACTGACGTCGGCGATGTGAGCTGGGTGGTGCCGACCGTGCAGGTTCACGCACCGACGGTTGCAATCGGCACCCCGTTCCACACCTGGCAAGTCGTGGCGCAGGGCAAGAGCCCGCACGCGCACAAGGCCATGGTGCAGGCGGCCAAGGCGATGGCGGGCCTCGGCATCAAGGCGTTGACGGAGCCGGAGCTGATCAAGGCCGCGAAAGCGGACCTCACCAAGCGGACCACCAAGACGCCCTATGTCTGCCCGCTGCCGGACCACGTCGCGCCGCCGCTCGATATGTCCGTGGTGTAGAAAATTTCGTCTCGATACTTCGTCTGATCCGGCGAACAAATTTTTCGCAGTGCAACGTGGAATCCGGCGTATTTTGACGCCGGTTTGCCGAACGCCTGGGCTGTGGAACGCAGTTTTGCCCAACAGACAGCCAGAACACCGTTCGCATACACACAGTCGGAGTTGACGCGCAGCCTATTCGGTGTGCCATCTACCGCCAGCCAAACCCGGCGGCCGCTCGCGGTCGCCTGCATCCATACCGGGAACCAGACGGGGGACAACCATGCTGGATAAAGAACTGCGTTCGATGATCGGCGATGTGAAGGACGGGCGGATGGATCGCCGCGCCTTCATCAAGCGCATGGCTGCGGTCGGCCTCACCGCGCCCCTCGCCAACCAGATCCTCGCGCTCGGCGGTGTCGCCATGGCGGAAGGCCCGCAGGTCTACAAGCCGACCAAGCGCGGCGGCGGCGGAGCGCTGAAGCTGCTGTGGTGGCAGGGCCCGACCTTGCTCAATCCGCATTTTGCCACCGGCACCAAGGACCAGGATGGCTCGCGCCTGTTCTATGAGCCGCTCGCCTGCTGGGATCCGGACGGCAACATGAAGCTGGTTCTCGCAGCCGAGATCCCGTCGATCCAGAACGGCGGGCTGGCCGCTGACGGCAAATCGGTAACCTGGAAGCTCAAGCCCGGCGTCAAGTGGCACGACGGAAAGCCGTTCACCGCCGACGACGTCGTGTTCAACTGGGAATATGCCAAGGACCCGGCGACCTCCGCGCTGACGATCGGAACCTATCGCGACATCACCGTCGAGAAGGTGGACGATCTCACGGTCCGGATCCTCTTCAACAAGCCGACGCCGTTCTGGGCCGACGCCTTCGTCGGTGCTCCCAACACCATCATCCCGAAGCATCTTTTCGCCGACTACAAGGGAGCCAAGTCGCGCGAGGCGCCGACCAACCTCTCGCCGGTCGGCACCGGCCCCTACAAGTTCGTCGAGTTCAAGCCGGGCGATCTCGTCCGCGGCCAGCTCAATCCCGATTACCACATGCCGACCCGGCCTTATTTCGACACGGTCGAGATGAAGGGCGGCGGCGACGCCGTCTCGGCGGCGCGCGCGGTGATCCAGACCGGCGAATATGACTTCGGATGGAACATCCAGGTCGAGGACGACGTGCTGCTGCGGTTGGAGAAGGGCGGCAAGGGCAAGACCATCTACGCCGTGGGCGGCGATACCGAGTTCATCGCGCTCAACTTCACCGATCCGAACACCGAGGTCGACGGCGAGCGCTCGTCGATGAAGACCAAGCATCCGCTGCTGTCCGACCCTGCGGTGCGCAAGGCGCTGTCGCTGCTGGTCGATCGCGAGTCCGTCAAAAAGGCGATCTACGGCCGCGCCGGCCGCACCACCGCCAACTTCCTCAACGGTCCCGAGAAGTTCGTTTCCAAGAACACCACCTGGGAGTTCAGCATCGAGAAGGCCTCGAAGCTGCTCGACGATGCCGGCTGGAAGCCCGGCGCGGATGGCATCCGCGAGAAGGACGGCAAGAAGCTGAAGCTTTTGTACCAGACCTCGATCAACGGCCCGCGCCAGAAGACCCAGGCGATCGTCAAGCAGGCCTGCCAGAAGGCCGGCATCGACGTCGAGCTGAAATCGGTTGTCGCGTCCGTGTTCTTCTCCTCCGACGTCGCCAATCCCGATACCTATGCGCATTTCTACGCCGACCTCGAGATGTTCCAGATCCCGCTGAGCCAGCCGGATCCGGCGCAGCACATGCGCCGCTATCTGTCGACCCTTGTCGCTACCAAGGAAAACAAGTGGCAGGGCACGAACTTCCCGCGGTGGGTCAACAAGGACTACGACGCGACCATCGATGCCGCCGAAAGCGAGATGGATCCGGTCAAGCGCGCGGCGCTCTACATCAAGGCCAACGATCTCATGTACCAGGACACCGTGTTCATCCCGGTGCAGCATCGGCTGAAGGTGGAGGCGGCGGCGAACAATCTGCGTCCGATCATCAGCGGATGGGCCAACGAAACCGACAATCTGCACGACTGGTACCGCGAGGAATGATCACGCGCAGCTAGGCGGGGTCCTTCTTTCATGAGTCAGTATGTCCTGCGTCGCCTCCTGATCGCGATTCCGAGCCTGCTCGGAATCTCGGTCGTCCTGTTCGTGGTGCTGGCGCTGGCGCCGGGAGATCCCTTCTCGGAGCTGGCGACGAACCCGAACGTGCCGCCCGAAGTGCAGGCCGCGCTTCGGGCCAAGTTCGGCCTCGACGATCCGATCTACCTTCGTTACCTGAGCTGGCTCTCCGCCATGCTGCATGGCGACTGGGGTTTCTCCTTCGTCAGCCGGATGAACGTCGATCAGCTCATCCTCCAGCGCCTGCCGGCGACGCTCTACGTGATCGGCTCGGCGCAGATCTTGGCGCTGCTGATCGCGATCCCCGTCGGCGTCTACGCCGCGACCAAGCCCTATTCGCTGTTCGACCAGATCGCCAACACGCTCGCCTTCGTCGGCTTCTCGCTGCCGACCTTCTTCACCGGCATCCTGTTCATCCTGATCTTCTCGGTCACGCTGGACTGGCTGCCTTTCGTCTACACCACCGACATCAAGGCGACCGGCATCCACTGGGTGCTGGAGATGATCCGCCAGGCGATCATGCCGGTGGCGGTGCTCGGCCTGTTCCAGGCGGCATCGATGACGCGCTTCGTGCGCTCGGCGATGCTCGACGTCATCCGCCTCGACTACGTCACCACGGCGCGCGCCAAGGGCCTCGGCCAGACCAAGGTCATCGTCAAGCACGTGATGCGCAACGCCATGATCCCGGTCGTGACGCTGATCGCGTTGCAGATGCCGGCGGTGTTCGGCGGCGCCATCGTCACCGAGCAGATCTTCCGGATTCCCGGCATTGGCTCGCTGCTGATCTCCTCCATCCTTTCCAACGACACGCCGGTGGTGATGGCCGTCACCTTCGTCTTCGCGTGCCTCGTGGTGCTGTTCAACCTCATCGCGGACGTCCTGTATGGCTGGCTTGACCCTCGCATCTCCCTCCGCTGAGCGGGGCGTCTACTCGCCCTGGCGCGAGACGTGGCGGCGCTACAGCCGCCACAAGCTCGCCGTGGTCAGCGCCTTCCTGCTCCTCATCCTGATCCTGGCTGTCGTCGTCGGCCCCTTCATCTGGCGTATCAAGATCAACGAGATCGACATCGTGGCGGGTTTGCAGGGGCCCTCGCTCGCGCATCCCTTCGGCACCGACGATCTCGGCCAGGACATCCTCGCCCGCATGATCTATGGCGGGCGGATCTCGCTCGCGGTCGGGCTCGCCGCGATGCTGGTCTCGGTGGTCATCGGCACGCTGATCGGCGCGCTCGCCGGCATGTCCCGCGGTGCGCTCGGGCACGGGTTGATGTGGCTCACCGACCTGTTCCTGTCGCTGCCGCAGCTGCCCTTGCTGCTGCTGCTCATCTATCTCTTCCGCGACGGGCTGAAGTCGATGTTCGGTCCCGAGGGCGGTATCTTCATCCTGATCGTGCTCGTCATCGGCGGCCTGCGCTGGATGCCGGTCGCCCGCCTCGTGCGCGCGCAGTTCCTGTCGATCCGCGAGAAGGAGTTCGTGGAGGCGGCGCGCGCGCTCGGCGCGAGCCCGGTGCGGCAGGTGGTGCGACACATCCTGCCCAATGCGGTCGGGCCCGTGATCATCGCCGGCACGATCGACGTTGCGGCCGCCATCATCGCCGAATCGACGCTGTCCTTCCTTGGCCTCGGCTTCCCGCCGGACACCCCGACCTGGGGCCGGCTATTGTTCGACGCCAAGGATTTTCTCGACATCGGCCCGCACTGGGCGCTGTTTCCGGGCGGCGCGATCTTCATCGCCGTGGTCGCCATCAACTTCATCGGCGACGGTCTGCGTGACGCGCTCGATGCGCGACGGGTGATCTGATGGCGCCGCTGCTCGAAATCAAAGGGCTCAAAACTCATTTCTCCACCGACGACGGCATCCTCCAGGCCGTCGACGGCGTCGACATCTCGATCAACCGCGGCGAGACCCTCTGCGTCGTCGGCGAGTCCGGCTGCGGCAAGACCGTGACCGCGATGTCGATCCTGAAGCTGATCGCGATGCCGCCGGGCCGTATCGCGGCGGGCCAGATCATCTTCGAGGGCCGCGACCTGGTGCCGCTGACGAGCAGCCAGCTCGACGAGATCCGCGCCAAGGAGATCGGCTTCATCTTCCAGGAGCCGATGACCTCGCTCAACCCGGTGCTCACCATCGGCGAGCAGATCGCCGAGAGCCTGCGCCGCCATGAGGCGGTGACCAAGAAGCAGGCGCTCGAGCGCACCATCGAGATGCTGAAGCTGGTGCAGATCCCGAACGCCGAAGGCCGCGTGCACAACTATCCGCACCAGTTCTCCGGCGGCATGCGTCAGCGCGTGATGATCGCGATGGCGCTCGCCTGCAAGCCGAAGCTGATCATCGCCGACGAGCCCACCACCGCGCTCGACGTCACCATCCAGGCGCAGATCCTCGATCTGCTTCAGGACATGAAGGAGCGTTTCGGCATGGCGGTGATGCTGATCACCCATGCCATGGGCGTCGTCGCCGAGACCGCGCAGCGCGTTGTCGTGATGTATGCCGGCAAGGTGGTGGAGGAGGCTCCCGTCGATGATCTCTTCGCCGATCCCCGCCATCCCTATACGCAAGGCCTGATCCGCTCGATCCCGCGCATCGATCTCGACAGCGAGCACAAGACGCGGCTCGAGGCGATCGGCGGCTCGGTGCCGATCCTGATCAATCCGCCGGTCGGCTGCCGCTTTGCGCCGCGCTGCAAGTTTGCCATGAACGTCTGCATCGAGAGAGAGCCGCTGCTCCGCGAGGTCGCGCCCGGCCACCGCATGGCCTGTCATCTTGGGGATACACAGTTGGGAGGCGCGGCATGAGCGAGCCCTTGCTGCGCGTCAGCGGCCTGAAGAAACACTTCCCCGTGCTCGGCGGCCTGCTGTCGCGCCAGGTCGGCACCGTCTACGCGGTCGACGGCGTGTCGTTCTCGGTCAATCGCGGCGAGACGCTGGGGCTCGTCGGCGAATCCGGCTGCGGCAAGTCGACGACGGGACGCTGCGTGCTGCGCCTGATCGAGCCGACCGACGGCGAGGTCACTTTCGACGGCCAGGACGTGCGCCAGCTCGGCGGCAGCGATCTGCGCGCGATGCGGCGGAATATGCAGCTGGTGTTCCAGGACCCGTTCGCCTCGCTCAATCCGCGCATGACGGTCGGCGCCATCCTCGGCGAGGCCTTCACCATCCACAATCTCGCATCCTCCGCCAAGGAGCGCGAGGAGCGCGTCGCGGCCCTGCTCGTGAAGGTCGGCCTCAAGGCCGAGCACATGCGCCGCTATCCGCACGAATTCTCCGGCGGCCAGCGCCAGCGCATCGTGATTGCGCGCGCGCTCGCGGTCGAGCCGAAGCTGATCGTCTGCGACGAGCCGGTCTCCGCGCTCGACGTCTCGATCCAGGCCCAGGTCATCAACCTCTTGGAGGACCTCCAGGCCGAGCTGAACCTGACCTATCTCTTCGTCGCGCACGACTTGTCAGTGGTCGAGCACATCTCCGACCGGGTCGCGGTGATGTATCTCGGCCGCATCGTCGAGCTGGCGAAAGCCAGCGACCTCTACCGCCATCCGCAGCATCCCTACACCAGGGCGCTGTTGTCGGCGGTGCCGGTGCCCGATCCAAAGCTCAAGCGCGAGCGCATCCGCCTCAAGGGCGACGTGCCGAGCCCGATGAAGCCGCCGTCAGGCTGTCACTTCCACACCCGCTGCCCGATCGCCCAGCCGCGCTGCGCCGAAAGCGCGCCCGAGCTGAAGGAAGGGGCGGGCGGGCATTTCGTGGCGTGTCATCTTGCGTAGTGCGATGAACCCGTAGGGTGGCGCCAACGCGTACGCGCCCTTGCTCACCCTACGCAGATTCATCCATGAAGCAGGCCATATTCCGAAAGGAGCTGCCTGAACGCCTCCACCGACGTGTGATGATGCGCGAACAGGCCTGCCTCGCGCGCGCCGGCGACATTGGCCGGGAGATCGTCGACGAACAAGACTGCCTCCGGCTCCAGTTTGAGCTCCGACAGGCAGAGGCGATAGCAGCGCGGGTCCGGCTTCGCTGCGCCGAATTGGGCCGAGGTGTAGATCCGGGAGCCGAACAGCGGGCGCAATTCCGGCAGCAGCGTGTCGATATGGTCGGCGACCAGCGTGGTGTTGTTGGTCAGGACGGCAATGTCGGCGGTGTCGCGCAGACGGCGGACAATCTCCAGCATCGCGTGGTCGGCCTGCATCGAACGGCGCCGCGCCTCCACCCACTCCTCGAGCGACAGCGGATAGCCCATGCGTTCGCCGAAGCCTCGCAGATAATCCGTCGCATCGAGCGCGCCGGAGTCGCCGAGCGCCTCGAAGCCGCTGTCCCAGATCGCCTCGTGAACCGATTCGCTGCTGGTCCCCGCAAGCGCCGCAAGACATGCGACGCGCTTTGTCCTGTCGTAGTCGCAGAGGACATTGTCCATGTCGAACAGGACAAGCTTGATAACGTCAGCCACGGCAACACTCTCGGGTTGGCCGAGCATCCGGCCGTGATCGCTGTCATATCCCGACTACGCACAGGGGACAAATCCGGGCCGTCTCTACGGCTCCGAGCTGCTGCGCCGGGCCAGTTGGTGCAGCACCGTGTCGATGGCCGGGATCGCTCCGGTCTCGCGCAGCCATGTATCGGCCTGCTCCCTCAGTTCACCCGGCGTCAGGCCGAATTTGCGGCGGAATGCGCGGATGAAGGTGGAGTCGCTGCTGAAGCGCATGCCGACGGCTAGGTCGATCAGCCGGGTGTCCTCCGCGGACGGCGATATCAGCTGGCGGAAAGCGAGATTGAGCCGCTGCTCCCTCACGTAATGCGCAAGCCCGCCATCGGCCTCGAACAGCCGGTAGAGGGTCGCGCGTGAGATCTGGAAGTGGCGGCAAAGCTCGCCCGCGGTCAGCACGTCGGTCTCGAGATTGTCCGCGATGCGGCGCTTGATCACCGAAAGATAAAGATGCCGCTCGGCCCGTTCGACGCCTGCCGCGATGTCGGCCGCACCGCCGGCGGCCGCGGCAACGATGTCGGCGATCGCCTCGATCGTGGCCTCGGCGCTGCCGGCCTCGGGATCGGGCGGGAGTGCAAGCGCCGCGTAATGGCTGGCGAGCAGGCGTGCATGAGGATGGTTTGACGGCAACAAGGTTGCCGTGGCCGAATCCGGATGTGCGAGCCGCGGCGCCAGCATCGCGCGTTGCAGGATGATCGTCATCATGCGGGTCCGGCCGCCGCTGCCGCGAAGTACCGTTCGGTTGGGTTGCGCCATGTCGATCAGAACGATGTCGCCGGGCCGCAGCGTCACTTCGCGCCGGCCGGAGCCGAACTGCATCTCGCCTTCAACGCACAGGGTGATCTGAAAGTGATCCATCGCGCCGCGGGCGACGTGCGCGGGCGTCCGGTCGTATTCCTGGTCGCTCGCACGCGTATCGATCAGCAACGCGTTGCGGGTCATCATCGTCGCGGTGGTGACATGGAAATCGTCTTCCGCGGTGAGCGGAATGACGTCGCAGATGTCGGCCGTCATCGCACGCAACTGCTTCAGCGCGCTCGCCCCGCGCCCGGGGATGTCCGCCAGCATACTCTCGTTCACGTCCGTCCCGCCTGCATCATCCCACGACGAGGCAGGACCGCATAAATTCGATATTCGAAGACCGGCGGCACACCAACATCGCCCGCGATGTAGCCATTCGGAAATCGGTGCGCAAGCGACGTTGGCAAGGCCGCGCGACGGATTTGGCACAGGTCGTGCGGAATCCGCACCGATTTTATCGCCCTGAGACGTAGGGCACATCACGCCTCGGGCAGGCCTGCTAGGAGGTCCGTTCGCCGATTGAATGCCGGCGCCGCCACGCGGGGGCTGCGCCGTCCGGAATGGGGTGCCGCGTGCGGTTGGAAGTGGGAATGAAGGGCGTCGGTTGTTCGCAAGCGCGCCGGCGCAGACGAAGGCGCACCGGGCAAGCGCGCGCCTGGCGGGTGCTCGCAGTCGTGGTCCTGCCGTATCTCGGCGCGACCTCGGCGAGCCGGGCGCAGATCGACAATTACGGGATCTGGACCGCAATCAACAGCGCGCCCGGGCAGGTGCTTGAGTTCGACACCCTGACCAACGCTCCGATCGGATCGGCCATTGCGACCGGCTTATATCCCCAGAACGCCGTGTTCTCGCCCGATGGCCGTTTCGCTTATGTTGTCACATACGGAAGCAGCGAAGTCGCTGTCATCGACGTCGTCAGCCGGAATGTTGTCGCGACCATTCCCGTCGGTGGGGGCGCCACTGCGTTGGCCCTCAGCGCGGATGGCTCGAGCCTTTACGTGGCGTTCACCACAGGCAGTTCGGTCTCCGTCACCTCGACCGCGACCAATCACGTGGTCGGCTCCCCCATTGCGGTAGTTACGGATCCCCATGGGATTGCGGTCTCGCCGGACGGGACTCGAATCTATGTCGCCAATGCAGGCTCCAACAGCGTCTCGATCATCGATGCCGCGTCGAAAGCTGTGATAGGCACAATCGCGGTCGGACTATCGCCGTACGGCATTACCCCGTCACCCGACGGCAGCAGGATTTACGTGGCCAATCAATCCGGCAGTTCCGTTTCGGTGATCGACACGGGATCGCAATCGGTCGTCGCGACCGTTCCGGTCACCGGATTCCCGTTGAGCGTTGCGGTAAGCCCCGATGGTTCAAGGATCTATGTGACCACCCAGTCCAATCAGCTCGTGGTTATCAATGCGACGACGAACTCCGTGATCGCAACTGTGGCTTTGTCAAGCCCAAGTATCGGGGTGACCGTAACCCCCGACGGCAGCCGCGCATACATTACGACCGGGCTTGGGTTCTATGTGCTGGATACCGCGACCAACACGATTGTCACCTCGGCATCCATTCCCATTGTGGACAACGGCAATGTCGGTACCGCCTTTCTTGGCCCGAACGTCATCGTCGCGGCGGGTGGGGCACTCTCGGTGGCCAGCGATGCGGCGCTCTCGGCGCTGGGCTTCGGGCAATACATCAATTTCAATGGCGGTACGCTGCAATTCACTGGTGCTTTCAACAGCGCGCGGACGATCTCCCTGCTGGCCGGCGGCGGCACGATCGATACCAACGGCTTCAATGCGACATTGTCGGGCCAGATCATCAATACGGGATCGTTGACAAAGACCGGGCTGGGCACGCTGACGCTGACGGGCGCCAACACCTATACCGGCGGCACCATCATCAACGGCGGCACGCTCGCCCTGAGCGGCGCCGGCACGCTGGGCGACGTCGGCGGATCGACGACCGTCAACAGCGGCGCCACGCTGGACCTGGGCGGCACGACGCAAACCCAGAGCGCGGTCGGCCTCAATGGCGGTACGATCCGGAACGGCAACCTGAACGCACCCATCATCTCCACCGGCGGCATCCTCAACGGCGTCGGCGGCACTGCGAGCCTGACGACGACGGCCGGCCTCACCATGCTGCTCGGCACCAACGGTTATAGTGGTGCGACCACCGTGAACGGCGGCGTACTCGACGTCGAGGGAACGATCACCGGCACCTCGGCGGTGACGGTGAATTCCGGCGGCGTGCTGATGGGGGCTGGCACCATTGATCCGCTGACGGTGACGATTGCTGGCGGCGGCACATTCGCGCCGGGCAACGGCGCGCCGGGCAGTTCCACCGGCATTGTCGGCAACCTCGCCCTGCAATCGGGCGCGCTCTATCAGGTCCAGGTCAATCCGTCGACGGCGTCTCATGCGACGGTCACGGGGAGCGCGACGCTCGGCGGTGCCACCGTGAACGCGGTGTTCGCGGCCGGCAGCTACATCGAGAAGAGGTACACGATCCTCAGCGCGAGCGGCGGCATTTCCGGCACCTTCGCTTCGACGGTTGCCAATGGCAATCTGCCGGCGAACTTCAGGACCGATCTCGGCTATGACGCAAACAACGTCTATCTCAATCTGTCGCTTGCCTTCGTCCCGCCGCCGAACTCCGGCCTGAACGGCAACCAGCAGGCGGTGGCGAATGCGCTGGTCAATTCCTTCAACGTCAACGGCGGCATCCCGCTGGTCTATGGCGGTATGACGGCGACGGGCCTGACGCTAGCTTCCGGCGAGTCGGGAACGTCCTCGCAGCAGACCACGTTCAGCGCCATGGGCCAGTTCGTGGGCCTGCTCACCGATCCCCTCGCGCAGCGAGGTGGCGAGCCGAGTTCGGCGAATGGCGCGGCCGGCTTTGCCGAGGAGGATCAGGTGAGCGCCTACGCCGCACGCAGGCGCACCGATGCATTTGCGATGGTCACCAAGGCTCCGCAGACGTTCGCGCCGCGCTGGAGTGTGTGGGCTGCGGGCTTTGGCGGTTCGCAGTCGACGGATGGCAACGCGGTGACCGGCTCGAACGATATGACGAGCCGTATCGCCGGAACTGCGGTCGGTGCCGACTACCGGCTTTCGCCGAGCACGCTGCTCGGCTTCGCGCTCGCCGGCGGTGGCACCAGCTTCGGCGTGAACGGTCTCGGCTCCGGCCGCTCCGACCTGTTCCAGGCCGGCGCCTATCTGCGCCATGCGAACGGCCCGGTCTACCTCTCCGCCGCGCTGGCCTATGGCTGGCAGGACATCACCACCGATCGTACGGTGACGATCTCCGGAGCCGATCGTTTGCGCGCCGAGTTCAATGCCAATGCCTGGTCCGGCCGTGTCGAAGGTGGCTATCGCTACGTCGCGCCGTGGATTGGCGGCATCGGTATCACACCCTATGGTGCGGCGCAGTTCACGACGTTCGATCTGCCGGCCTATGCCGAGCAGGTCGTCTCCGGCTCGTCGGCGTTCGCACTGGGTTACGCTGCGAAGAGCGTCACCGACACCCGCAGTGAGTTCGGTTTCCGTACCGACAAATCTCTCGCCGTGCAGGGCGGCGTGCTGAGCCTCCGTGGCCGGCTTGCGTGGGCACACGATTTCAATCCGGATCGCGCGGTCGCCGCAACGTTCCAGGCGCTGCCGGGCGCAAGCTTCGTCGTCAACGGTGCGGCGCAAGCGCGAGAGTCCGCGCTCACCACCGCTTCCATGGAGATGAACTGGCTGAGCGGCTGGTCGGCGGCGGCGAGTTTCGAGGGCGAGTTCTCGAACGTCACGCGCAGCTATGCGGGCAAGGGCAGCGTCCGCTACGCTTGGTGAGCGGTCGATCCCGTCACGCGCTCTTCGCGGGCCAGGGCACGACCTTGCCCGTCATCACCAGCCGGTCACGGCCATTGTCCTTGGCGGCGTAGAGCGCGCGGTCGGCGGCCGCGACCAGCGCGCTACAGTCCATCGCGGTCTGGGCGGGCAAGCTCGTCGCGGCGCCGATGCTCGCGGTCACCAGCCGCGACGGCGGATTCTGCGCATGCAGAATGGCGAGATCGTGCAGCGCCTGGCGAATCCCCTCACCGACCTCGGCGCAGCCGTCCGGGCCGGTGTTCGGCAACAGCAGGGCGAATTCCTCGCCGCCGTAGCGCGCCGCGAGGTCGGCCGGGCGCCTCGCGTAGGCCGACAGAATCCGGCTCAGCGACCGCAGGCATCCGTCGCCCGCCAGATGTCCGTAATGGTCGTTGAACTTCTTGAAATGGTCGACATCGACCAGCAGGAGCGACAGCTGCGTGCCGTCGCGCCGGGCGCGCGCCCACTCCTCGGCGAGGCGTTCGTCGAACGCGCGCCGGTTGGCGAGGCCGGTGAGGCCGTCGGTTGTTGCCAGCGAGGCGAGCTTGTCCTGTAGATCCTTCTGCTCGGTGATGTCGCGCACCACCGCGACGACGCCGTCGATCTCTCCGCTATCCGACGCCAGGGTGACGTGCAGCGCCGCCTCGGCCCAGATCTCGCCCTTGTCGCGATGACGCTGGCGGTAGACGAACCGGGCCTCCTCGGCCTCGCCGCTCTTCAGTGCGGCGATGGCCTGCTCGACCCGTTCCATGTCGTCTGCGTGAATGCCGGCGAGCGATGAGGTGTCCAGCAGTTCCTCGGCGGACCAGCCGGTGATGCGCACGCACGCCGGCGAGACATAGAGCAGCCGGTTGTCCAGGCCGATCCGGGTCACCATGTCGCTCGATTGCTCGGCCAACAGTCGGAAATTCGCTTCCTTGGCGATCAGGGCCTGGGCCATGCGCTGCCGCTGCAGGAGCTGACGCACCAGGTAGACGCCGATCATCGCGATCAGCAGGACGAGGCCGAGGACGAAGGTCATGCGCGTGGCGGCCGCGCGCCACCAGGGCGCCAGCACGTCGTCCTGCGACTTGCTCGCCAGCACCATCAGGGGATAGCGGCTGCTGCGCTGGTAGTAGCTCAGCCGCTGCACGCCATCGAGCGGTGACTTGAAATAGTAGACGGCCGCGGCGGGACGGTTTTCCCAATCCCTGAACAAGGGAGTATTGGACAGGTCGCGTCCGACGTAGGCGCCGCTCTCGTCGCGGCTGCGCGCCAGCATGATGCCGCTATTGTTCAGCAGCGACGCCGAGCCGTTCGGCCCGAAGTCGAACCGCTCGTAGAACTTCATGAAATAGGCGACGTCGATCGTGAGCAGGGCGACGCCGGCGAAGCTGCCGTCGGGATGGTCGATCCGCCGCGAGGCCGTGATAATCCACTGGCCGCCGGCGCGGCTCTTGATCGGCCGCCCGAGCAGCGTGCCCTTGGCCAGGGAGTCGCGGTGCTGCCGGAAGTAGTCGCGGTCACTGTTGTTGAACCTGGAGAGATCGACATGCTCGGTCGTGGCGAGCCAGCGGCCGGTCTCGTCATAGACGAAGATGCCGCGGATGCGGTCCGATGATTTGCGGGTCGGCAGGTAGGTCTGGAGCTTTGTGATCGTGTCGGGGCCGGTTCCGTCGAGCTCGAGCCGGTGCACCAGCCCGACCAGGATCGTATCGGCGAGCTCGAAGGTATCGTCGGCATGCTGGATCAGCGAGTGCGCCAGATTGGCAACATCGATCTCGGCGTTCCTGAGCTCGGCATCGCGCGCCTCCCATTCGCGCCAGGCGCTCAAGCCGAGGATCGCCGCGCAGATCAGCACGACGAAGCCCGCCGCCCAGAGCGGAAGTCGCGTCTTGCCGAGTTCGCGGCTGGTGACCATCAGGTTTGCTCCAAATCGGCGCAAACCTCTCACCTTGGCCTTAACGGCCTGTTGCAACATCCATGATTGTGGGGAGCCGTATTCGACCGGAGACAATCTCCGACATTGCGACGGGTTGTGGTCGAACGATGTTAACCAAGCCGTCGCCGCGCAATGGCTCCGCCTCGTATCCGCTGCCTCATCCCTCCAGCGTGAAGCCGACGCGCAGCGTCACCTGATAATGACGCACGGTGCCGTTCTCGATGTGGCCGCGCGTCTGCACCACCTCGAACCATTTCATCTCGCGAACGGTCTTGGCGGCGCGGCTGACCGCGTTCTTGATCGCATCCTCGATCGAGGTCTCGGACGATCCGACCAGTTCCAGGATCTTGTAGACGTGATCCGTCTCGGCTGTGGGCATGGCGGTCTCCCCTTGTGTGGCGGATGGGCCGGTCCTCGCGGACAGTCGGGCTGTCGTGAGGCGTATGGCCTCTACCTGAACGGACACCGGCGCTTGCGGTTCCTTGCTCCGTGATGGCCCGCATGCGCCAGCGGCATTGGAGTGCCGGCGATCGCCTGCTAAGCGCTGTCCATGGATTCGACGCGGCGTGACAGGACAATCGGCTCTCTCTGCCTCTGCGTGACGGCGTTCGGCTGGGCGCTGAACTGGCCGCTGATGAAGCTGCTGCTCCAGCAATGGCCGCCGCTGTTCGCGCGCGGGCTTGCCGGTGTCTGCGCCTCGCTCATTCTCGGTACCCTGGTGCTGAGCCGGAAGGAATCCTTCGCGGTGCCGCGTGAGGCGATTCCGCGGCTGCTGTTTGCGACCCTCACCAATGTGTTTGCCTGGATGGGACTCGGCACGGTCGCGATGAAATACGTGACCGTGAGCGAGGGTGCGCTGCTCGCCTACACCATGCCGATCTGGGCGATGCTGTTCGCCTGGCCGGTGCTGCACACCCGGCCGACCCTGCGGGATGTTTTCGGGCTGGTCCTCGGTGTCGCCGGTGTCGCGTTGCTCTTGAGCGGCAACGGCTTTGCGTTCGGCGCCGACAAGCTGCTCGGCATTGCGCTCGCGCTGCTCTGCGCCATCCTGTTCGCGCTCGGCAACGTGCTCAACCGCAAGCCGTGGCCGATGCCGCCGCTGGTCGTCGTCGCCTGGCAGGTCGGGCTCGGCTGCGCCACGATGCTGATCCTTGGCATCCTGTTCGAGCATCCCAACGTCACCGCGATCACGCCGCGGGGCCTCGGCTGCTTCATCTACATGACGCTGGTGCCGATGGGCGTCTGCTACGTCACCTGGTTCGAGACGCTGCGCCGCCTGCCGCCGACCTCCGCCTCGACCGGGATGCTGATTGTTCCCGTCATCGGGGTAGTCTCCGCGGCGATCATTCTTGGCGAGCCGCTGGGCCTGCGCGAATGGATGGCGATGGCGCTGACGCTTGGCGGCGTGACGCTCGCCTTGCAGCGCGCGTAGCGGCGTCATTCGCGGCCGGTAGGTCGAAACCGTCGCGAAGCCAGCAGTCGGGCCGCGACCTCGATATTCCTTTCAAAAACGCCCGTCGGTGCAGGATCGCCAGCTTGCCCGTTTCAATGCGGGCGGGTTAATTTCTGCGCCTTTCCTGGCCTGTTCGATGTGCGGTGATGATCGACCGTTGGACGAGGGGCGCTCTGATTGCGATCGGTCTCTGTGGCATGCCTGCGCCAGGCATCGCGCAAGACGATCTCGATGTCGCGCCGGACAGCCTGTCGCTGCAAGTGACGACCGATCCTTCCATGATCGAATGCCGCCGGCTGGAGGCGGTCAATCCGGCCTCGCTCGCGTTCCTGCCGCTGCGCCGCACCTTCAACGACGATTTCGATCAGCATCCGCTCGCGAGCGGGCGCTGGGTACCGCATTACGCCGGCGGCGCGGCATGGCCTGAGGCACGTTATTGGGGCGGCGACGGCTCCGACTTCAAGCGCAAGACCAGCGCCAATGGCGAGCAGCAGATCTATGTCGATCCGCGCTACGCGGGGCGCGCCGCAACGCCGCTCGGGCTTGACCCGTTCAAGGTCAAGGACGGCGTGCTGTCGATCGTCGCCAGCCGCACGCCGCCGGAATTGAAGCCGGTGCTGTTCAACAACGAGTACATCTCGGGGATACTCACCACGCAGGGCAAGTTCGCGCAGAAGCACGGCTATTTCGAGATCCGCGCCAAGCTGCCGGTCGGCCATGCGGTGTGGCCGGCATTCTGGATGCTGGCGGACGACGGCGGCTGGCCGCCGGAGGTCGACGTGCTGGAAGGCCGCGGCGAGCGCCCTGGCGATCTCGTCATGACCACGCATTGGCGGATTCCCTCGACCCAGAAGATCCAGTCCTGCGGCTTCGACTTCGCGGTTGGCGATGCCTCCAGCGCGTTTCATAATTACGGCGTGCTGTGGGAGGAGGACCGGCTGATCTATTTCATCGACCGCAAGCCGGTCTCCGACATCAAGGTGCCGATCGGCTTCGACGATCCCATGTACATGATCGTCAATCTCGCGATCGGATCGAAATTCTTTCTCGGCGTCGGTCCCGTCGACGCGGAATCGCCCCCGAGCGTGGCCTTCGAGATCGACCGGATCTCGGTCTATCAGATCGACATGGCGCAGGCGCGGAGATAGGGATGCTCGCAAAATTCTCGCGGCGCGGTTTTGCAAAGCTCGCCGGCCTCGCCGCGCTCGGCGCTGCGGCGGGTGCCAGGGGCGCGGAGAACGATGCGCCGGCGGTGGACCGTCACGCGCCGGCACCGTTCCCGAAGGAGTTTCTGTGGGGCACGGCGACCTCGTCCTACCAGATCGAGGGCGCGGTCAACGAGGACGGCCGCGGCAAGTCGATCTGGGATATCTTCAGCCATACGCCCGGCAAGATCGAGGACGGCTCGACCGGCGACCGCGCCAACGAGCATTATCATCGCTACAAGGAGGACGTCGCGCTGATCAAGGCGCTCGGCGTCAAGGCCTACCGTTTCTCGATCGCCTGGCCACGGGTGTTTCCCGAAGGCACGGGCCAGCCCAATCCCAAGGGGCTCGACTTCTACAACCGTCTCGTCGACGAGCTGCTCGCGAACGGCATCACACCCTACGCCACGCTCTATCACTGGGACCTGCCGCAGGCGCTCCAGGATCGTGTCGGCGGCTGGCAGTCGAGTGACACCTCGAAAGCCTTTGCCGATTACGCCGCCTATGTTGCGGCGCGCCTGACCGATCGCGTGAAGACCGTCTTCACCGTCAACGAGGTCGGGCGCTTCGTGAATTTCGGCTATGGCTGGGGCATCGACGCGCCCGGCCTCAAGCTGCCGACCGCGCAGCTCAACCAGGCGCGCCATCACGTCGCGCTGGGGCACGGGCTCGCGGTGCAGGCGATCCGCGCCTCCGGGCGTGCCGGCACCCGCGTCGGCGCGGCCGAGAACATCGCCGCCTGCGTGCCGGCGATCGCGACGCCGGACAACATCCGCGCCGCCGAGATCGCGACGCGCGAGCTCAATGCCGGCTTCCTCGGCGTGGTGCTGGAGGGCAAGTACACCGACGGCCTTCTCGCCTATGCCGGCGCGGATGCGCCAAAGTTCACGCCTGACGAATTGAAGATCATCGGCACGCCGAACGATTTCGTCGGCCTCAACATCTACGCGCCGCAGTTCTACGTCACCGCGTCCGAGCGCGCGTCGGGCTTCCACGTGCTGCCGTTCCCGACCTCGTTCCCGCACATGAACTCGGAATGGCTGCGCATCGGCCCCGAGGTGATCTATTGGGCGCCGCGCCTCGCCGCAAAGGTCTGGAACATCGAGAACATCTACATCAGCGAGAACGGCACCTCGTCGGAGGACAAGATCGCCGCCGACGGCCAGGTCTACGACCTCGACCGCATCATGTTCCTGCGCAACTACCTGACCCAGATGCAGCGCGCCATCAGCGAGGGCGTGCCGATCCGCGGCTATTTCCTGTGGAGCCTGATGGACAATTTCGAGTGGATCTTCGGCTACGGCAAGCGCTTCGGCGTCTATCGCGTCGACTTCGAGACGCAGGCGAGGGTGCCGAAGCTGAGCGCGGCGTTCTATCGGGATGTCGTGGCGCGGAATGCGATCGGGGTGTGAGCATCAATGGGCGGTCTTGGGCAAATCATACGGCCGCTTGCGCCGCGGATGCTCGCGTTCAAGCCGTGAAATTTCCTCCGGAGATGTGGCAATCAGCTTTAGCTGCAGCCGCGAAAGAAAAAAGGTTCCGCAAGGACCCGACTCACCGTCGACCCGTCCATGGTAGACCGCTTTTCCGTCGATCTTCACCACGTCGGCGGCTGGAGAAGTTCCGATCGTAAGCAGTGCGCCGGGTATCCACGGCTGCCCTGTGGGACACGTCCCATCGCACCATCCATGGTGCGCAATCACCGCCTTTCAGTCGCGCCTGCTCCGAGACAACTCGCCCCTTAGAATTTTAACGTCTTCGAATGTCAGGAGCTCGACGGGGGCCTGAACTTCAGAGCCGCCAAGGGAGCTGACCCCTGTAAGTCGACCGCTGAAAACTATCGGGCTCAGATTTGCGAGCGCTGCGCGTGCCTCAAGATCCTCGATCTTCCTTGCCGGATCGGCGCTGGCGTCGATCGACTCGAAAAAGCTCGGGAAGGCAGAAGGGCAATCCAAAGCACGGGCCGCAGCAGGCCATCCGATTCCGAGGACTGCGAAGAAAACAACCGATCGGGAGCCGCGAAGAGAACCGAACCGCATCCGACCCTACGGATCCAGCTCCGTATCCCAGTAGAGATAATCCAGCCAGCTGTCGTGCAGATAGTTCGGCGGAAACAGGCGGCCGTTGCGGTGGAGCTGGTGCACGGTCGGCGCGAATGCGCTCTGGCGCGGAAACATCTTGGCCTGCGCCGGCGTGAGATTGCCCTTGCGCAGGTTACAGGGCGAGCACGCCGCGACCACGTTCTCCCAGGTGGTCTGGCCGCCTTTGCTGCGCGGGATGATGTGATCGAAGGTGAGGTCTTCGGGCGAGCCGCAATATTGGCAGGCGAAACGATCGCGCAGGAAGACGTTGAAACGGGTGAAGGCGGGATGGGTGGTCGGCTTGACGAAGGACTTGAGCGAGACGACGCTGGGCAGCTGCATTTCCAGCGTGGGACTTCGAACCGCCTGATCGTAATGCGCGACGATGTTGACGCGGTCGAGGAACACCGCCTTGATCGCGTCCTGCCACGACCACAGAGACAGTGGGTAGTAACTCAGCGGCCGGAAGTCCGCGTTCAGGACCAGCACCGGCCAACTGCCTTGCGAGACATGTGCGTTCAAGTAACGCTCCCGGCCTCCAATGTACGCTGCGAAGCAGCATGTACTGACATACTACATGCAGCGTGACGGGATTGTGAAGCCCGTTGAGCGACTTATTCAGGCGCAAGCAATGCGGCGGCGGGGTGGCGAAGCGCTCAAAAACGCCGTGATTCGGGGAGCGATCATGCGGGGCGGCCCGGAACCGCCGCTGCGGGTCGCCGATGCCTCATTCCCGCACCCGCTCCAGCTTCTGCAGGCAGCGCGTGGCGCGCACCGCGGCCGGCATCTCCTCGTCGGGAAAGCTGGTTTTCCAGTTGGTGACGCCGACTTCGCCGACATAGATGTCGCCCCTCGAATCCAGCGCGATGCCGTGCGGGGCCAGGAATTTTCCGCTGGCAACGCCCGGGCCTTGCTCGCCGCCGAGGCGCGCGATGCGCTTGCCCTGCGCGTCGACGATCGACAGCCGCGGGCCGAGATTGGGCACATTGCGGTTGATGTCGAGGCCGGGGCCGAGCTCGCCGATGACGAAGGTCGGGCTCTTGGCCCCGCCGCAGCAGCACAGCGCGCAGGGCCGGTGCAAATTGTTCCACTGCGTCTCGTACTTGCCCTCGCCGTTGAACACCTGCACGCGGTGGTTCTCGCGGTCGGCGACATAGACCCAGCCGTCGGCATCGGTCGCGATGTTGTGCACGATGTTGAACTGGCCGGGATCGGTGCCCGGCCCGCCCCAGCTCTTGATCAGCTTGCCGTCAGGGGTGAATTTGTGCACGCGCGCATTGCCATAGCCGTCGGAGACGTAGATCTCGCCTTTCGGTGACAGCGCAGTGTGGGTGCAGCGGTGGAACGGCTCGCCGCTCATGAACGGCGCCGGCTTTGCGGGAATGCCGATCGTCAGCAGCACCTTGCCCTCGGTGGTGCATTTGCGCACGGTGTGGTCGCCATCGTCGGTGCAGTAGAGATTGTCGTCGGCGTCGATGTGCAGGCCGTGCGCGCGCGAGAACAGGCCTTCGCCAAAACTTCGGAGGAAATTGCCTTCGCGGTCGAGCACCACCATCGGATGGACGCCGCGGTTGAAGACGTAGACGCGGTCCTTGCTGTCGACCGCGACCGAAGCGACGTCGGTGAGCTGCCAGCCGTCCGGCAGCTTTGCGAAATTGTCGACGACGCGGTAGCGGTGCTCGCCGGTGCCGAGAATGGCTGGCATTGATCTCTCCTCTTGTCATTCCGGGGCACGCGAAGCGTGAACCCGAAATCCATCGGGCCGCCCGTCCCGGAGTTTCCATGGATGCCGGGCTCGCGCTGCACGCGCCCGGGAATGACGAGTGTGGTTACGTCGGCTCCAAAATCCCTTCCTCGATCGCCTTGATCTGGAGCGCGAGATATTTCGAGTTGATGCGGCACTGCGCAAGGCTGCCGGCGATGAACCACAGGCCGGGCTGCTTGGTGCGCGCATACATGTTGCGCAATTCGAAGCCGTCGCCAAAGCCCCAGACCGGGCCGACGCGGTCGGCGATGGCATCGCCGAACAGTTTCCGCACGAGGTACTCCTGCGGCCTGTAGCCGGTCGAGAGCACGATGAGATCGGCCGCAACAGTCGTGCCGTCCTTCATCTGTGCGCCTGTGGCCGTAAAGCCTTCGATGTCGGAGAACTGCTTCAGCTTGATCGCGCCCTCGACGATCAGGTTGGAGCAGCCGACGTTGAAATAATAGCCGCCGCCGCGGGTGAGGTATTTGAACTGCCAGCCGGTGCCGGCCTCGCCGAAGTCGAGCTTGAAGCCGACGCGGGCAAGGCCGTCGAGCAGCTCCTTGTCGAGCTGCTTCGATTGCTCGGTCAGCATTACATGGGTCTTCTTCGCGAGCGGCGTCGGCATCGAGGCCGCGATGAGGTCGTTGTCCTCGAGCGTGCCTTCATTGTAGGTCGCGTAGGCGAGCTGTGCCGAGGGCTCGATATTGGTGACGAGTGTGGGCGAGCGCTGCACCAGCGTCACCTCGGCGCCGCTGGAATGAAGATCCTGCGCGATGTCGTGGCCGCTGTTGCCGGTGCCGACGACGATGGCGCGCTTGCCGGTCCAGTTCTCGCCGTCCTCGTAGCGGCTGGAATGCAGCAGCGCGCCCTTGAAATTATCGAGGGTCGGAATGTCAGGAATGTTGGCGATGCCGCTGACGCCGGTCGCCATGATCACATGGCGCGGATGCATGGTGCGCTGGCTGCCGTCGGCGCGGCGCAGCGTCACCGTCCAGTGTCCCTCCGCCTCGTCGTAGTCACCGCCCTCGAATTCGGTGCCGGTCCAGAAATTCAGCTCCATCGCATCGACATAGGCTTCGAACCAGTTGGCGAGCTTGTCCTTGGGGATATAGACCGGCCAGTTCGGCGGGAACGGCATGTAGGGGAGGTGATTGACCTGCACCTGATTGTGCAGTGTGAGCGCGTGATAGCGCTTGCGCCAATTGTCGCCGATGCGCGCCCCGCGATCGACGATCAGCGTGTCGATCTTCAGCTGCTTCAGCCGTGCCGCGATCGCGAGCCCGGCCTGGCCGCCGCCGACCACCAGCACGGTCGGATCGCGATCTGCATAGTCGCGCGAGGCGTTGCGCTGGTCGAGCCAGTTCGGTCCGCGAAAATCGCGCGAATAGGCCTGCCCGCGCGGCCGCGAGGTGCCGAGCTGTTCCTCGAAGCCTTTGAGCTCGTCGAGCGCGGTGAGCAGCGTCCACGCCTTCAGCCGGTCGCCGTCGGTGGTATCGGGCACGAGCCGTACGATGCCGTTGCCGCGGCCGAGCATGGTCTCGAAATTGAAGATGGCTTCGATGTTGTTGGTGCCGGCACGCATCACCCAGCGCGGAGGTGCGCGGTTCGGCGCGATTTTGAAGCTGGTGGGGGCCGCCTTGGGCGCGAGCACGGTCAGAGATTGCGCAACTGCATCGCGGCCGGTGATCGTCTGCAGGTTCCAGCTCAGTGCCAGCACGTCGCGCCAGAAACACTCGGCAACGAACAGGCGGTCGAGCGCTTCGCGGTCAGGCTTTCGCAGCGTGCGCTCGAATTCATCGAGCCAGGCCTGCGCGGCGACGGAAATATCCTGCGTCCTGTCCAGCATGCGCGACCTCATGGCCGTCTTCGCGGCGTTTCCTCGGAGATCGAACGCTATACTGGATCAGCCCATGCCAAAAGCGATTTACCCGAGCAGCGAGAGCATGTGGCCCTGCTCAGGCGGAATGCGCCCTTTCAGCGTGTCGAGATAGACCTGCCGCACGGCGTTCGGGCCGCGGCTCTCGATCACGGTCAGGCGCTGGTCGAGCGTCGGTGCGAAGCCCGCCCAGGCCCGGCCAAAACGCTGCTCGATGCCGCCCGGGCCCCAGTCCTTGGCGCGTTTGCGGATCGTCTCGGGCGCAGAGAACCAGCGCGGCTTGGCGCCGGGCAGGGCGGCTTCGTCGGCGTCGGTGGCGCGATGCGTCAAGCCGACGCGCATCGAGCATTTCATCTGGTCCCCAAAATGCCGGTGCAGTTCGGCGCGCAGCGCGCTGTTGCCGGCCATGTCGATGAAGGCGACCGGTGTGTCCGATGGCAGCGACGTCACGCGATCATACGTGACGACCTCGTCGTAGCAGCCGAGCGAGGTGACGAAAGCGGTGTTGCCTGACGAGGTCAGCCCGATCACCTTGCGGCCTCGCGCATGCAGGAGATGGCCGAGCCCGAACGCGGTCTTGCTCGATGCGCTCGAGAGCAGCACGGTGCGCGCGCCGAAATCGTCGTTCTCGGCGAGAAAATCGTCGACCAGGAACGACAGCATGAACAGCGGCCGCAGCAGCGCCTGGTAGTCGCCCTGCCGTCCGGCATAGGCGGGATCGCCGCTGACGCGCGCATAGGCGTTGTAGACGGGCGCTACGTTCTGCCGGTGCGCGGCACCGTCGCGCAGGCCCCGCTTGCTGACGTCGGCAGCTTCGATGACGAGATGCGTCGCCATCGGGAAATAGCCGAACAGGCGCTCGCCGACCGGCACGTTCGGATGCCTCGAGGCGATCACATCGCCAAAGCCCCACACCGGAATATTGCCAAAACCCTTTGGCGCGGGAAACAGCTCCCAGTATTTCACGGTGTCGCCGAGCACGGCATAGGTGATGTTGTTGGCGGTGAAGGCGAAGCGGTCGACCTTCACCAGCAGCGCATCCGGCGGCAACGCGTCGGCTGCGGGAAGCATCGTTGAGATCGTCTTGCAGGTTTCGAAATCGTCGCGCGCGACGATGAAGTCGGTGGCTGTCATCATGTCGATCCCGGCTTGTCCGTGCCGGCATCTCAATCGGTCACGCGCGCGAGCTTTGCAACAGCAACATAGTTTTAAACGCTGTTCGGCTGCTCATGCCGACAGCACACCTTCGCGCTTCTTCACTGCGCGGTAATAGCTCCACCACAGATGCGCCGCCGCGCCGCGCAGGGGGCGCCAGGGTTCGGCGAGCGGCGCCATCTGCTTTTCGGTTGGCCGCGCCTTCAGGCCGAGGCCAATCTTGATGCCTTCCTGCACGGCGAGATCGCCGGCCGGCCAGGCATCGCCATGGCCGAGGCAAAACAGGAGATAGACGTCGGCGGTCCACGGCCCGATGCCGGGCAGCGAGATCAGCGTGTGATGCGCGGCGTCCGCGTCTTCCTCCGCGAGCACGTCGAGGTTCAGCCGCTGCGCATTGATCTCGCGCGCCAGGTGCTTCAGCGTTTTGATCTTGGCTGCGGAGAGGCCGAGCCGCCCGAGCCGGTCGGTGCGGGCGCGGCGCACGGCGTCATGGTCGAACGGATCGAACGCGGCCGACAGCCGTCCCCAGATCGCCGCGGCGCTCGCGGTCGAAAGCTGCTGCCCGCAGACGATGTGGGCCAGCCCCGTAAAGCCCGGCTCGCGCCGCCGTAGCGCCGGCATGCCCGCGATCTCGAACACGGGCTTGAGGCGCGAATCGCGCTTGACCAGCGCGTGGACGGCCTCTTCGAGATCGGACTGGCTTTCGAGGTGGATGGTCATCGCAGTTCGGCAAGCTCTTTCCGGCGTCATGGCCGGGCTTGACCCGGCCATCCATCTCCTATCGTAACAGAGTCATGGAGGATGGATTGCCAGGTCAAGCCCGGCAATGACGAATAGCTGAGAACTCATGCCACCCGTTTTCCGATTTGCCCCCAGCCCCAACGGCCTGCTGCATCTCGGCCACGCCTATTCGGCGCTGCTGAACTTTGACCGCGCGCGCGAGGCCGGCGGGCGGTTGCTGCTGCGGATCGAGGACATCGATGCGACGCGCTGCCGGCCGGAGTTCGAGGCGGCGATCTACGAGGACCTCGCCTGGCTCGGGATAGCCTGGGAGATGCCGGTCCGCCGGCAGTCGGAGCATCTCGCGGAGTATCGCACCGCGCTGGAAGAGCTCTCCGCGGTCGGGCTGGTCTATCCCGCCTTCGAAAGCCGCGCCGAGATCGCCAGGCTCGTCACCGCGCGCGAGGCCGACGGGCCGTGGCCGCGCGATCCCGATGGTGCGCCGCTTTATCCCGGTCACGCCAAATCGCTGACTGACGACGAGCGGGCGCGGCTGATTGCGTCAGGTGCGCCCTATGCGCTGCGGCTGGACATGGCGGCCGCCTGCGGCGTTGCCGGCCTGAGCTGGAACGAGCTCGGCGAGGGACCCGGCGGCGAGCGCGGCACCGTCCCGGCGCGGCCGGAGACCTGGGGCGACGTCATCCTGGCCCGCAAGGAGACCCCGACCAGCTACCACCTGTCCGTGGTCGTCGACGACGCCCTCCAGGGCGTCAGCGAGGTGGTGCGTGGCCAGGACCTGTTTCATGCCACCTCGGTGCACCGCCTGCTCCAGGCCCTGCTCGGTCTGCCGCAACCGGCCTATCGCCACCACGGCCTGATTCGCGATGGCGAGGGGCGGAAGCTGTCGAAGTCAGACCGCTCGACCGGCCTGCGCGAGTTGCGCGCAGCCGGCATGACACCCGCCGGTATCCGCCAGCTGGTGGGATTAGGTTAAGTTTCTCTGGGGTTTAGCCAAACGCCGCCGTGACTCCAGGTGTTCCGCCGTGCCATTCTTGCCGCGAGCCCGGGGTTCGAAGGATGTTCTTCGAAGGGGAGTTATGGCGGCGAAAACGCGCCCAGCGCGCACCACGCGGATGTCCAGGCGACCGCCTCGGAAGCAGTCCGGGACGGCCGGCCGGTTGCGTCAGCGCAGCACCAAGGCGGACGCGCCGGACGTGGTCCAGGCCGCGCTCGCTGCCTTTGCTCATGAGGTCCGCACCCCCCTGACCGGCATTCTCGCGATCAGCGACCTGCTCGCGACCTCCGATCTCGGCGAGCGGGAGCGGCGCTGGGCCGACACCATCAAGGCCGGCGCCGAGCATCTGGCGAGCCTCGCCACGCTGTTCGTGGACGCTGCCAGAACAGGGACGGGCGGCAACACGCTGCGCCAGGACCTGTTCGACCTCAGGACGCTCGCCCGCAGCGCCGGCGATTCGCTGGCTGGCCGTGCCGCGGCCAAGGGCCTCCAGGCTGAGGTCGAGATCTCCGGAAAGCTGCCGGGCCTCGTGGTCGGCGACTCGGTCCGGCTGCGCGCCGCGCTGGAGAACCTGATCGACAATGCCGTCAAATTCACCGAGCATGGCGGTGTGGCGCTCGCGGTGGCGCCCTGGCGCCCCGCCAAGGGCAGGAAGAGCGACAAGGCGAAGGGGAGGGTCGGGGTCGCCTTCTCGGTCTCCGACAGCGGCATCGGCCTCACCATGGCCGAGATCAAGCGGCTGTTCCGCCCGTTCACCCAGGCGAACGTCACCATCGCCTCGCGCTTCGGCGGCGCCGGGCTCGGCCTGTCCTCGGTGAAGCAACTGGCGCGCGCGATGGGCGGCGACATCACCGTCGCGCCGCGCCGCGGCGGCGGCGCCACCTTCACGTTGACCGTGTCGCTGGAGGCGGCGGGGCCGGCAAGGTCCCGCAGATCGAAGAACGGCAGTGAAGCGGATGCAATGGCTGCGCTGCGCGTGCTCAGCGTCGAGGACAATCCGTTCGGCCGCGTCGTGCTCAACACCATCCTGACCGAGCTCGGCCATCATGCCGAGTTCGTCGGGCGCGGCGAGGACGCGGTCGACCGGCTGGCGCAGGGCGCGTTTGATGCGGTGCTGATGGACATGGTGCTGCCGGGCATTGACGGCATCGAGGCCATCAGGCGGATCCGCACCATGCCGGCGCCGCTGGCCCAGATCCCCATCATCGGCGTGTCCGGCCGCGGCGAGGACGAGGTGGCCTCGCGCGAGGCCGGCGCCGACGCCTTCCTGGTCAAGCCCGTGTCGCCTAGGGCTTTAGCGACTGCGCTGCTTGAAGCGAGACGCCGTGAGGAAGCCGCGACTTGATGATCGCGGCGTTGAGCTCGCCTCCGTAAACGAAGATCGCGGCGATGAAATACAAGAACACCAGGGCGATGATCACCGAGGCGAGCCCCGCATACATCGTTACGTAGTTGTTGGCGAAGCGCGCCAGGTACTGGCCGAACACGACGCCCGAGATTAGCGACGCCACCATCGTGAACACGATGCCGGGCAGGATCTGGAAGAAGCTGCGCCGTCCCGCCGGCAGCCAGGCGTGCAGGATGAACAGTGCTACCACCAGCGCGGCGATGGTGATGCCGTAGCGCAGCCAGGTGAGGATGCTTTCGTTGGATTCGACGAACAGCGGAATGTGGCGCCGCGCCGCCTCGATGAGCAGCGGGCCGAGCACGATCAGGAACGCCATGGCGAGCGCGGTGAAGGCGGCGACCAGCGTATAGCCGATCGATTCCAGACGCAGCCAGTACCAGCGCCGCATCTCCACCACGGCATAGGCGCGATTGAGCGCGACCCGCAACGCCTCGACGCCATTGGAGGCGAAGTAGACCGACAGCGCCGCGCCGATGGTCAGCACGCCGGAGCGGGTCGTGGTCAGCACGTCGTGCACCTCGCCCGAGATCGAATCGGAGACCTGCTTGGGCCAGACCTGCAGCATCAGGCTGGCGGCCTGGTCGGCAAGTTCCTTGGAGCCGAAGAACCCGGCGAGCGATGTCAGCACGATCAGGAACGGGAACAGCGCCATCAGCGTCGACAGCGCGATGTGGCTCGCGATCGCCCAGCCATCGTCGGCCAGGAACGTGTAGAAGGCGTCCTCCACGACGTTGTAGATGGTACGGATTGCCTTCACTGTGTGCCCTGTACTGCTCCCTCGTCCCGCCCTCGGGGGGAGGCGAAGACGGCCGACGACGGACGCAAATCGGAAATCATGCCGTTAGCTTCTGACATTCTCGGCCTGAAAGCCAGATCGCCAACGCCATGGCGGACCGCCGCACACGGTGTTATCACCCCCTAATGGCATCTATCCTGAGTACTTTCATCCTGCCGATCGCGGTCGGCGCCGTGGCGCTGGTACTGCTGCTCGGCCTCGTCAACATGATGCGCGGCGGCTCGCCCAACACCTCGCAGAAGCTGATGCGCTGGCGCGTGCTGCTTCAGTTCGTGGCGATCGTCATCGCGATGGCCGCGGTCTGGGCGATGGGGCGATAGGACATGATCCGGACCCGAAGGGCCGCGTTAGCGCAAAGTGTGAAGCGGTTTTTCGACAAGATCATGCCCTAAAACAAGAGGTCCATATGGTCGTATTGAACCGCATCTATACGAAGACCGGTGACGACGGCACGACAGCGCTCGGCTCGGGCGAGCGCCGTCCGAAATATGATCTGCGTATCGCGGCCTATGGCACGGTCGACGAGACCAATGCCGCAATCGGCGTGGTGCGGTTGCACACCCGTGACATGCCCGAGTTCGACGCGATGCTCGGCCGCATCCAGAACGATCTGTTCGATCTCGGCGCCGATCTCGCAGTGCCCGAGCGGGAAGGCAAAGCGGAGCGGCTGCGGGTTGTCGCGAGCCAGGTCGAGCGGCTCGAGCGCGACATCGACGCACTCAACGACAAGCTCGCGCCGCTGACGTCCTTTGTGCTGCCGGGCGGCACGCCGGCCGCGGCCTACCTCCACGTCGCCCGCACGATATGCCGCAGGGCGGAACGCGTAATCGTGGAACTGGCGGCGCAGCCCGGCGAGCCCGTTGGTAGCGCTGGCATCCAGTATATGAACCGCCTGTCGGACTTCCTGTTCGTGGCCAGCCGCGCCGCTAACCATAACGGCTCCGGCGATGTGCTCTGGGTTCCTGGCCAGAACCGCTGACCCATTGAGATCAGCATTTCTAAGGTCTAAAATTTGGCTCTGTCGCGCGTTGACCGGGCCGGATCAGGCCTTTAGGTTCCGCGCCAGTTGAATAACCCCCCTCCTAAATTGAGTGAAAGAGGATCGATGAAGGTCTTAGTGCCGGTAAAGCGGGTGGTCGATTACAACGTCAAGGTCCGCGTCAAGGGCGATGGATCGGGCGTTGAACTCGCCAACGTCAAAATGTCCATGAACCCGTTCGACGAGATCGCGGTCGAGGAAGCGCTGCGCCTGAAGGAAGGCGGCAAGGCGACCGAGGTCGTGGTGGTCTCCATCGGACCGGCGCAGGCGTCGGAGACGATCCGTACCGGTCTTGCCATGGGCGCCGATCGCGGCATCCTGGTGAAGGCCGAGGGCAACGTCGAGCCGCTCGCCGTCGCCAAGATCCTGAAGAAGGTTGCTGAAGAGGAGCAGCCGGGCCTGATCATCCTCGGCAAGCAGGCGATCGACGACGACAGCAACCAGACCGGCCAGATGCTGGCCGCGCTGCTCGGCTGGTCGCAAGCGACCTTCGCCTCGAAGCTCGAGGTCGAAGGTTCGGACTTCAAGGTCACGCGCGAAGTCGACGGCGGCCTGCAGACCGTGAAGCTGAAGGGACCGGCGATCGTCACCACAGACCTTCGCCTCAACGAGCCGCGCTATGCCTCGCTGCCCAACATCATGAAGGCGAAGAAGAAGCCGATCGCGGAGAAGGCCGTCGCCGATTACGGCGTCGACGTCACCGCGCGTCTCGAGGTTCTCAAGACGACTGAACCGGCGGGCCGCAAGGCGGGCGTCAAGGTGAAGGACGTCGCCGAGCTGGTGTCGAAACTCAAGAACGAAGCCGGGGTGCTCTGATGACGACGCTTCTGATTGCCGAACACGACAATGCGTCGTTGAAGGATGCGACCAACAAGGCCCTGACCGCGGCTGCCGCGCTCGGCGCGGACGTCGAGGTGCTGGTGGCCGGCCAGAACGCCAAGGCCGCGGCGGACGCCGCTGCCAAGCTCGCCGGCGTCAAGAAGGTGCTGCTCGCCGACGGCGAGACCTATGCGCACGATCTCGCCGAGCCGCTGGCCGCGCTGATCGTCTCGCTGGCGCCGTCCTATGACGCGATCGTCGCGCCCGCGACCTCGCGCTTCAAGAACGTGATGCCGCGTGTCGCAGCCCTGCTCGACGTCATGCAGGTCTCGGAGATCATCAAGGTGGTCGCGCCCGATACCTATGAGCGTCCGATCTATGCCGGCAACGCCATCCAGACGGTGAAGTCGAAGGACGCCAAGAAGGTCATCACGGTCCGCACCTCCACCTTCGCCGCTGCCGGTGAAGGCGGCAGCGCGCCGGTCGAGAGCGTTGCTGCGGCGGCCGATCCGGGCCTGTCGACCTTCGTCGGCGAGGAAGTCGCCAAGAGCGACCGTCCGGAGCTGACCTCGGCCAAGATCATCGTCTCCGGTGGCCGTGCCATGCAGAGCCGCGAGAACTTCGCCAAGTACATCGAGCCGCTGGCCGACAAGCTCGGCGCCGGCGTCGGTGCCTCGCGCGCAGCGGTGGACGCCGGCTATGCCCCGAACGACTGGCAGGTCGGCCAGACCGGCAAGGTGGTGGCCCCCGAGCTCTATGTCGCGGTGGGCATTTCCGGCGCGATCCAGCATCTGGCCGGAATGAAGGACTCCAAGGTGATCGTCGCGATCAACAAGGACGAGGACGCGCCGATCTTCCAGGTCGCCGACTACGGCCTGGTCGCCGACCTCTACCAGGCGGTTCCGGAGCTGACGGCCGAACTCGGTAAGCTCGGCAAGTAAACGCGTTAAAAACACCGGCCGGAGGCATAAACTCCGGCCGGTTTTTCTTTTTCGAGGCGTTTTCTTTGGCGTGGGGCACGCCTTCGAAGCGATCCAATCTAGGTTTCGAGCCCGGGTTCTGATTAAATCGGCTTCTGGTCAAATCAGACCTCCCGGCTCAGGGGATAGGCAGGGCGCGATCTGCGCGCCGTTCCGGTGGATGACATTATGGCGGCAGTGATCAAGAAGGTCGGCGTGATCGGCGCGGGTCAGATGGGCAATGGCATCGCGCATGTCGCGGCGCTGGCCGGCTTCGACGTGGTGCTCAACGACGTTTCGGCCGACCGCCTCAAGTCGGGCATGGCCACCATCAACGGCAATCTGGCACGCCAGGTCTCCAAGAAGGCCGTGACCGAGGACGACAAGGCCAAGGCGGTCGCGCGCATCAAGCTCGCCGAGAAGCTGGACGACCTCGCCGACTGCGACCTCGTGATCGAGACCGCGGTCGAGAAGGAAGAGGTCAAGCGCAAGATCTTCCATGAGCTCTGCGCGATCTTGAAGCCGGAGGCGATCGTCGCCTCCGACACCTCGTCGATCTCGATCACCCGGCTCGCCGCCGCCACCGACCGGCCCGAGCGCTTCATCGGCATTCACTTCATGAATCCGGTGCCGCTGATGGAGCTGGTCGAGCTGATCCGTGGCATCGCCACTGACGATGCGACCTTCGATGCGTCCAAGGAATTCGTCGCCAAGCTCGGCAAGCAGGTCGCCGTCTCCGAGGATTTCCCGGCCTTCATCGTCAACCGCATCCTGCTGCCGATGATCAACGAGGCGATCTACACGCTGTATGAAGGCGTCGGCAATGTCGAGGCGATCGACGCGGCGATGAAGCTCGGCGCCCATCATCCGATGGGTCCGCTGGAGCTTGCCGATTTCATCGGCCTCGATACCTGCCTGTCGATCATGCAGGTGCTGCACGAGGGCCTCGCCGACTCCAAGTACCGCCCGTGCCCGCTGCTGGTGAAATACGTCGAGGCCGGTTGGCTTGGCCGCAAGACCCAGCGCGGCTTCTACGACTACCGCGGCGCCAAGCCGGTTCCGACGCGCTGATCCAATTCTCCAGTACTGTAGGGTGGGCAAAGGCGCGCAGCGCAGTGCCCACCGTCCCCCTTTTGATCACACGATGGAATTGGTGGGCACGCTTCGCTTTGCCCACCCTACGGCACTATCGCCCTGCGGACGTGCATCCGCCCAGTGACAATTCATGTCCCGTTAACCGCTCGCCTCTAGGCTGCGCCCGGTACGAGGGTTCGCGTAATGGACATGATGGCAATGGTCAGCACCATGCTGGCCGCACAGCAAGGCGCGCTGCAATCGAATATCGCGGCGACGCTGACCAAGCAGAACATGGACATGGAGAAATCCACGGTCCTGACGCTGCTTGGCGCCGGTCAGCCCTCCCTCGCCAATGTTGGCCCCGGCGTCGGCGGCAACCTCAACGTCACGGCCTGAAAACGCTTAAAGCGACGCGGCGGCCTTGCCGGTCGCGGCCCGGAGCAGCTTGAGCGCGTCCTCGCTCGCCCATTCCGCCGGCCCGGCGATCGTCGCGATTTCGCAGCCCTGCGGGTCGACCAGCACCGAGGTCGGCATGCCCAGCGCCCGGCCTATGGCCTTAAGATCTTGGAAAACCTTGGCTTTCTGGTCGTTGAAGTAGCCGAGCCGGGTCAGATTGGCCTCTTTCAGGAAGGTTTTCGGCTTCTCCGGGTCGCGGGTGTCGATATTGATCGCCACGACCTCGAAATTCGGGCCCGACAGCTTGCCCTGGAGCTCGTCCAGCGCCGGCATCTCCTTCCGGCACGGCACGCACCAGGTGGCCCAGAGGTTCACCAGCAGCGTCTTGCCGCGGAAATCCGAGAGCTTCTTCGGCTTGCCGTCGGCATCCTCGAAGGTGAGGTCGGGCAGCTTCAGGGGCGCGCTGGCCATGGTCAGGGCGGCCAGCTCGCCATGGGCGAGCGGGGCGATCTTCTGGGCCGTGGCCACCGCCGGCTTGCAGGTCGGATCGCCTGAAGGCGCCCGGCTCAGGCCCAGCCCGTACAGCGCGGCGAAGCCGGCGAGGCCACCGACCACGACGGTGGCGATGACGATGGGGATCCGGCGCGTGGCGGAGGGCTTCTTGTCGAGCATATCGTTTGTCATCCGGTCGCAGATATGGCTATCAGGGGCCTCTTAATACGGCTGGCAGCTGTCAGCAAACATGCGGCAAGCAGGACGTGAGCAGGGGATCATGAGCAACAAGATGTGGGGCGGCCGGTTCTCGGAACGTCCCGATGAGATCATGGAAGAGATCAACGTCTCCATCGACGTCGATCGTCACCTCTTCGCCCAGGACATTGCCGCGTCCAAGGCCCACGCCGCGATGTTGGCCAGCCAGGGCATCATCACGGCTTCTGATGCGAAAAATATCGGCAAGGGTCTAGACACGATCTTGTCAGAGATCGGCAAGGGCGACTTCACGTTCAAGCGCGCGCTCGAAGATATCCATATGAACGTCGAGAGCCGCCTGTCCGAGCTGATCGGTCCCGCCGCCGGCCGCCTGCATACCGCGCGCTCGCGCAACGACCAGGTCGCGACCGACTTCCGTCTCTATGTCCGTGACATCGTCGACGAGACCGACGCCGCGCTCGCGGAGTTCCAGCAGGCGCTGGTGGAGCGCGCGCTGGAGCATGCCGGCACCGTGATGCCCGGCTTCACGCATCTGCAGACCGCGCAACCCGTCACCTTCGGCCATCATCTGCTCGCCTATGTCGAGATGGCCGCGCGCGACCGCGGCCGTTTCCAGGACGCGCGCAAGCGGCTCAATGAATCCCCGCTCGGTGCCGCCGCGCTCGCCGGCACCTCGTTCCCGATCGACCGCCATGCCACCGCGAAGGCGCTTCTCTTCGATCGCCCGATGGCGAACTCGCTCGATGCGGTTTCCGATCGCGACTTCGTGCTGGAGACGTTGTCGGCGGCCTCGATCTGCGCCGTGCACATGTCGCGCTTTGCCGAGGAGATCGTGATCTGGACCTCGCCGCTGGTCGGGCTGATCCGCCTCAGCGACAAGTTCACCACAGGCTCCTCGATCATGCCGCAGAAGCGCAATCCGGATGCCGCCGAACTCGTGCGCGCCAAGACCGGTCGCGTCATCGGTGCGCTCAACGGCCTCCTGATCGTGATGAAGGGCCTGCCGCTCGCCTACCAAAAGGACATGCAGGAGGACAAGCAGGGCGCCATGGAGGGCTTTGCCGCGCTGTCGCTGGCGATCCGCGCCATGACCGGCATGGTCCGCGACCTCGTGCCCGACGAGGCCAAGATGAAGGCTGCCGCGGGCGAGGGCTATGCCACCGCGACGGACCTTGCCGACTGGCTGGTGCGGACGCTGAAGATGCCGTTCCGCGACGCCCACCACGTCACCGGCCGCATCGTCGCCAAGGCCGCCGAGGGCGGCGTGGCGCTGCACGAGCTGCCGCTCAAGGAGATGCAGGCGATCGAGCCCAAGATCACCAAGGATGTGCTCGCCGTGCTCTCGGTCGAATCGTCGGTGAAGAGCCGGACCAGCTTCGGCGGCACCGCGCCGAAGAACGTGGCGTCGCAGGCAAAGAGCTGGGCGAAGCGGCTGGAAAAAGAGCGAAAATTGGGCTGAGGGCAAAATTTCGCTTATGTTTCATGGTCATCCGGCTCTCGCCAGAGCGCGCCAATCTCTGTATGGTGCGCGCCGCGTAGTGGGGATTTCGTCGTGACGTCAAAGTTTCGCCCGGCCGGCTCGGGGTGGGCCATCATTGTCTTGAGCCTGACGGCGCTCGCGCTGGCCGGCTGCGGCCGCAAGGGCCCGCTGGATCTGCCGCCGACCGCCTCCAGCGCGTCCACGGCCAATATCGCAGCGCCGACCGACACCGAGATCGAAGCCCAGAAGACGCCGAGCGTGTTCAACCCCACCTATGGTGCGGATGCTGCGCCGGCGGCGCCCAAGGGCACCAAGAAATCGTTTATCCTCGACCCGCTCCTGGACGAAAGACCCAGCCGGTAGGCTGGCGCAACCGAGCCAACGCCATGAACCATTTCGACTACCGCAACGGCGTGCTGCACGCCGAGGCGGTGAACCTGTCCGAGCTGGCCGCAACCATCGGCACGCCGTTCTACTGCTATTCGACCGCGACGCTGGAGCGGCACTACCGCGTCTTCACCGACGCCTTCGCCGGCGAGAAGGTGCTGGTCTGCTACGCCATGAAGGCGAACTCCAACCAGTCCGTGCTGCGCACGCTGGCCAAGCTCGGGGCCGGCGCCGACGTCGTCTCCGGCGGTGAGCTGAAGCGCGCGCTGGCCGCGGGCATTCCCGGCGGCAAGATCGTGTTCTCCGGCGTCGGCAAGACGGAGGCGGAGCTGCGCGCGGCGCTCGCCGCCGACATCCTCTGCCTCAACATCGAATCCGAGCCGGAGCTCGAGCTGCTCTCGCGCCTTGCGACCGAGATGGGCAAGACCGCGCGCATCTCCGTGCGCGTCAATCCCGACGTCGATGCCGGCACGCACGCAAAGATCTCGACCGGCAAGTCCGAGAACAAGTTCGGCATCCCGATCGCCTATGCCCGCGAGGTCTATGCCCGCGCCGCCAAGCTGCCGGGCATCGAGGTGACCGGCACCGACGTCCATATCGGCAGCCAGATCACCGATCTGTCCAAGATGGAGACCGCGTTCCGCATCCTCTCCGAATTCGTGCAGACGCTGCGCAGCGACGGCCACAACATCTCCCACGTCGATTTCGGCGGCGGGCTCGGCATTCCCTATTACATGGACCGCGACGCGCCGCCGGCGCCCGATGCCTATGCCGCCATGGTCAAGCGCGTCAGCCACAATCTCGGCTGCACGCTGATGTTCGAGCCGGGCCGCATGATCGTCGGTAATGCCGGCATCCTCGTCGCCAAGGTGATCTATGTGAAGCACGGCGACGGCAAGAACTTCGTCATTATCGATGCCGCGATGAACGATCTGATCCGCCCGACGCTGTATGAGGCCCATCACGATATCCTGCCGGTGATGCAGCCGGCCAAGGGCGCCACCACCATCATGGCCGATGTGGTCGGCCCGGTCTGCGAGACCGGCGACTATCTCGCGCTCGACCGCACGCTGCCGACGCCGAAGGCGGGCGATCTCCTCGCCATCATGACCGCGGGTGCCTACGGTGCGGTGCAGGCCGGCACCTACAACACGCGGCCGCTGGTGCCCGAGGTGCTGGTGAAGGACGACCAATACGCCGTGGTCCGCCCGCGCGTGGAGGTCGAGCAATTGATCGCGATGGACACGCCAGCGCCGTGGCTGTGAGCCACGCCATCGTCGCGCGAAAATCCGCATCTGAGGGATAGCAGGGCCGGCGAGCATGTGCTTGCCGGTCCTGCCTGTATGTCACGGCCCGTATTTCGGAGCCGGCTTCTGATTGAAGTCGTTCTCGTCGGTGATGCAGGTGAAGTTCGCGGCAATGCTGGTGCTGCCGCTGCCGTTGTATTTCGCGACCTTGGGGAAGACGCAGAGCGGCCGCGTCATCTGCACCGCCGGCGGCGTGTCATCGACGAACTTGGTGGCGAGGATCGTGTCCGGGGCGACCCCGGCCTCGACCCATTTGACAAGCGGTGTGAGCGCATCGAACGTGTTGGGACCGGGCCCGCCCGAGCAGTGATACATCCCGGGCACCATGAACAGCCGCGCATAGCTCTGGGTCCGTCGCAGCGCCGGATTGCCAGGTCCATTGCCATGTCCGTTGTCATGATCGAAGAACCCGACCGGCTGGAAGCCCTGACCTTCATTCCCCACCAGCGCGAGGAAATAATTGATGCTGCTCTGTGACGGAATCAGCGGGTCGGCCCAGCCGTGATACATCAAGAGCTTGCCGCCGTGCTCGCGGAACTCGCTGAGATCGGTGCTGGTTGCGTTCAGCACCGCCGCAAGCTGGTCGTCGACTTTTGCGATGTCGTGGTGGAAGTCGAAATTGGCAAAATTGGTTGGGCTTGAAGGATAGCCGAAGCTTGGGCCGAACACCCAGTAGAACAGGCCGTCGAAGGCCGGCTCAGGGAGACGCTCCTGGAACGCGAGGCCAAGTGCGCGGATGTCGTCGGTCTCGTTGCCGCGCTGGGAGCCCGGATTGATGATCTGCCCGTTCACCGGGTCGATCGTGCCGGCATAATAGCGCTGCATGGTCGTGACCTGCTCCGAGGTCAGGCACGCAGGCGGCGCGTTGCCACCTTTGCAGAGCAGGACCTTCGGATCGAAACGGCAATCGCGCGGATCGATCAGGAACTGGTCGGTCTTGGCGCCGCCGTCCTGGCCGACGCATTGCTTGAGCACGGCCTGGTTGATCAGCGTCATCTGGCCGGTCTGGATGAACCGGCCCGGGGTCGCATGCGCGTTCTGCCAGCTGTAGAGCCCGGCCATGTGCAGGTGGGTGCGGTTGAACGCGGCTGCGCCCGCCAGGATGCCGTCGTAATCGTTGGGGAAGCGCTGCGCCTCCATCAGGGCGTTCTGGCCGCCGGTCGAGCAGCCGGCGAAATAGGCCCTTTGCGGCCGCTGCCCGTAGAACGCGTTGGCGATTTCCTTGCCGCGGACGGTCATCAGATGGATCGCGCGATAGCCGAAATCCTTGATCCGCTCGGGATGCCCGAACAGGCCGGTCGATGGCGCCGCCGGATCGCCGAATTGAATGGCGAGCGGATTGCCCATGTTGCCGGCCGAGCCGCAGAACAGCGGGTTGCATCCCGAAGACCCGGTGCCGAGATCGCTGTTGGTCGCGGCAAAGCCGGCCTGGATGCCGCTGGCGAGCTCGCTATAGGTGATCACGCCTTGGAAGCCGCCGCCGCCGGTGCCGAGGAACCTGCCGTTCCAGTTGGTTTCGGGCAGCCAGACTTCGATCTTGATGCTGGAATCAGAACTCGGGACCAGGGTCGCGGTGACGCGGCAGAACGCGGGAAGGCCGGTGATCGGGCTCGCGCCAGGCGGCACGAAGGTGCCGGTCGTGTTGTCGTCCGCCGAATTGATCACCGTGTGCTGGAGTTGCAAGGATCGAAGATTAGTGCACGCCGTCGCCATTGCGGGCGAAGTACCGATTGCGACACAGGCAAACAGGGCCATGGTCGCACCGACAAGTAAGTGTCGATGACGCTTCATTCCGTCCTCCCTGATTTTTTTGCAGGCTAGAGAGGACAGGATAACTTACAAAGATTACAACTCAAGGGTGAATGGAGACGTAGAGCAAATAACAGCAAGCTCGCGTTTTGGTTGTGCGGGCTGTGCGGGGCGACGGTGAGCGCGACGCCGGCTCAACAAAGTTGGTCGTCCCTGCGAACGCAGGGACCCATAGCCACAGGGAGGAGTTTGGCGCGACGCTGAGAACTCCGAGTCTTCGCCAAACTCCCGCCTGTGGTTATGGGTCCCGGGTTCGCGCTTTGCGCGCCCCGGGACGACGGCGGAGAACGCAACACTACTTTCCGGCCAATCCGCCGGTCTTCCCGCCGACCACGACGCCCGCCTTCTTCTCGATCGGCTTGATCGCCGCGGTGAAATCGGACTCGGCGCCTTCCGCAGCTATCACGGTCTCCCACAAACGTCCGACCGCGTCCGCAACCTCCATCGACAGGCCAAGGTGCTTCATCTCCTCCAGCGCGAGCCGCACGTCCTTCACCATCAATCCCGTGGCGAAGCCGAAGTCGAACGTTCGCGGCAGCACCGAGCCCGGAAACTTGTCGCGGCTCGCGGTGTTCATGCCCGAGCCGGCATTGATGACGTCGATCATCACGGCGGGATCGAGCCCGGCTTTGACGCCCATCACCACCGCTTCCGACGTCGCCACCATCGCTGTGGCCGACAGGAAATTGTTGGCGAGCTTCATGGTCTGCGCCGCGCCGGGCTTCTCGCCGATGAAGAACACTTTTCCGATCACGTCGAGCGCCGGCTTGAGCAGCTCGAACTCGGCCTTCGGCCCCGACACCATCACCGCCAGCGTGCCCTTCTCGGCGCCGCCGACGCCACCGGACACCGGGCAGTCGATCTGCACGATGTTCCGCTTGGCGAGCAAGCCGTGAATTTTCACTGCCATCGCCGAGCCGACGGTGGAGAGATCGATGAAGCGCTTTGCACGCTTGCCCTCGATCACGCCATTGGCGCCCGTCGCGACCTCGAGCGATGCCTGCAGCGAGGGCAGGCTCGCCATCACGGTCTCGACCTGGTCGGCGACGTCCTTCGGCGATGCCGCAGCCGTTGCGCCGCGCGCCACCAGTCCGTCCGTGACCTCCTTGCGCGTGTCGAACACGACGAGCTTGTGGCCGGCCTCGATCAACCGCCGCGCCATCGGGAAACCCATGTTTCCGAGGCCGATGAATCCGATGTCCATGGTGTTTCCTTGTTTCTTCTTGGTTGCTGTGAAAGATTCTCGTTCCATCCTCGCTGTCGTCCCGGACAAGCGCGCCTTAGGCGCGCGCCGATCCGGGACCGATAACCACAGGGAGGAGTCGTCGTGCCGAAGCGTTCACTCCGAGTCCCCGCAACCACATCTTCCTGTGGCTATGGGTCCCGGATCTGCGCTTCGCTTGTCCGGGACGACGGAGGTGAGGGCGTTGCGTCCCTGACCTCGCTCGCCCTTCACGCCTTCCCGTCGATCTCCGCGAACACCTCGCGCGCGATGCGAAAACTGTCGACGGCGGCGGGCATGCCGCCATAGATCGCGACCTGCATCAGGATCTCGCGGATCTCGTCGCGCGTGACGCCGTTGGTCAGCGCGCCCTTCAGATGCGCGCGAAACTCGTGCTGGCGGTTGAGGATCGCGATCATCGCGATGTTGAGCATGCTGCGGGTCTTGCGCGGCAGCTCCTCGCGGCCCCACACCGTGCCCCAGCAATATTCGTTGAGCATCTCCTGGAACGGGCGGTTGAAATCATCAACGTTCTTCAGGGCATTGTTGACATAGGTCTCGCCCAGCACCGCTTTGCGGACTTCCAGGCCCTTGTCGTGCATCTTCTTGTCCATGGCGTTTCCTCATCTCTCCCTCGGGGATGGCGCGGAAATTACGGGGTTGCATCAAGCCAGTCACGTCCTCGTGTTATGCGGGAAAAGGGGTGTCTCCCGTACAGGAACGGATGCCTCAGTGCTGCCGTTGTGGTAGGCTTCTCTACCGGGCAACCTGGAGAGTTGATTGAACGGCGTCACCCCCGACCCGTCAGACCCGATCCGCAACAGTGACGCTCTGTCGCGGCTGAAGCTGGCGCAGGCCCTTGATCGGGCCCTTTATGCCATCGCGTGGGAGCGTGCCTGGCCAAATCTGGCGCGGCTTCTGACCGTCGTCGGCCTGTTCCTGGCCCTGTCCTGGGCCGGGCTATGGCTGACGTTGCCGTTCGTCGCGCGTGCCATCGGCCTCGTCATTTTCGCCGGCCTCGCGATTGCCGCGCTGTTGCCGCTGGTTCGTTTCCGCTGGCCGAGCCGCGAGGAGGCGCTCGCCCGGCTCGATCGCGGCTCCGGCATTCGTCACCGCCCGGCGACCACGCTGACGGATACGCTGAGCTCGCAGGATCCTGTCGCGCAGGCGTTGTGGCAGGCGCAGCGCGAGCGCACGCTGGCCTCGCTCAAGCGCATCCGCGCCGGTCTGCCGCATCCGCGCCTCGCCGTCCACGATCCCTGGGCGCTGCGCGCGCTGGTGATGGTGTTGCTGGTTGCGACCTTCTTCGCCGCCGGCGACGAACGTGCGATGCGGCTTGGTGCCGCCTTCGACTGGAACGGTGTGCTGGCGCCGACGAATGTCCGCGTCGATGCCTGGGTCACCCCGCCGCTCTACACCGGCAAGCCGCCGGTGATTCTGTCTGCCGCCAACAAGGAGGCTGCGGCGCTGCCGGCCTCGGGCCCGCTCGCCGTTCCCGCCGGCTCGACCCTGATCGTGCGCTCCTCGGGCGGCAGCCTCGATGTCACCGTCTCCGGTGGCCTGAAGGAGGTCGCTCCCACCGAGGCCACGCCCAAGGGCACCAACGAAAAGCATTTCGCCATCACCGGCGACGGCAACGCGCATGTTCGCGCGCCCTCGGGGCAACCGCAATGGGCCTTCACGGCGACGCCGGACCATCCGCCGACCATCGCGCTCGCCAAGGATCCGGAGCGTCAGGCCCGCGGCGGGCTCCAGCTCTCCTACAAGATCGAGGATGATTACGGCGTCACCGGCGCCGAAGCGCAAATCGGCCTGCGTCCCGCCGATGCCAAGGACGGCGGCAAGAATGGCGCGGCCGCGCGGCCGCTGTTCCAGCCGCCGAAATTCCCGCTGGTGCTGCCGAATGCGCGCACCCGCAACGGCGTCGGCCAGACGGTGAAGGACCTCAGCGAGGATCCCTATGCCGGCGCCGACGTGACGCTGACACTGACCGCGAAGGATGAGGCCGGCAACGAGGCGAAGAGCGACCCCTTCAACATGCGCCTGCCCGAGCGTCTGTTCACCAACTCGCTCGCGCGCGCGCTGATCGAGCAGCGCCGCATCCTCGCGCTCGACGCCAACAAGAATTCCGAGGTCTACGCGGCGCTGGACGCGCTGATGATCGCGCCCGAATTGTTCACGCCGGATGCCGGCTGCTATCTCGGCCTGCGCAGCCTGGCGTCGCAGCTCGAGGCGGCCCGCACCGATGACGCGCTGCGCGAGGTGGTGTCGAGCATGTGGGCGTTCGCGACCACCATCGAGGACGACGGCGTCGCCGGCAGCGTCAACGCCGCGCTGCGCGCGGCGCAGGACGCGCTCAAGCACGCGCTGGAACGCGGCGCCAGCGAGGACGAGATCCGGGTGCTGACGCAGAAGCTGCGCGAGGCCATGGCCGGCAAGGTGCGCGATCTCGCCCGGCGCGCCGAGCAGAATCCGCTCGGAGCCCGGCAGCCGTTCCCTGCGGAGGTTCAGCTCATCCTCGACAAGGCGATCGAGCTGCGACAGAAGACCCAGCAAGCCACGCCCGAGCAGCTCGAAGAGCTGGCGCAGCAGCAGGACGCCTTGCGTCAGCAGCTTCAGGCCTATCGGAAGTCGGCGAACAGCCGGGCCAACAAGGGCGAGGACGGGGCCAACCAGTTTACGCGGGACCGGAAATGCGGAAGCTAGCGCGCGTGCCAGTCTTGAAGGCGATCTCGATCGCCTGCTTCGCCTTCCTGTTGGGAAGCGTCGTGCCTGCCGCTGCCCAGCTGGATCAGGATCCTGACGCGCTGCTCGACAGCGCGGAAAAGGCGATGCAGGATTCCGGCGACAGCCTGCGGCAGAAGGAATCCGGCAAGAGCCTGAACAACCAGTCCGATGCGATCCAGCGGCTCGAGGAATACAAGCGCGCGACCGAACGCAGCCAGTCCTCCAATCGCGATCGCTCCGTCATAACGCAGCGCGATCTCGACGATCTCCTGAAGCAGATCGAGAAAGCCGCGCGCGAAGGCAATAAAGAAGCCGCCCAGCGTCTGCTCGAGCAGCTGGCGCAGATCATGGAAAACCTCCAGATGGCGCAGCCCGGGCAATCCGGCGACAGCGAGATGGAGCAAGCGCTGAACGAGCTCAGCGACATGATCCGCAAGCAGCAGCAATTGCGCGACAAGACCTTCAAGCAGGGTCAGGACTCCCGGCGCGATCGTTCGCGCGGCAAGCAGGGCGATCAGTCGATGTCCGACCTGCAGCAGGACCAGCAGGCGCTGCGCGACCGCCTGAAGAAGCTTCAGGACCAGCTCGCCAAGCGCGGCCTCATGCAGAAGGGGCAAAAGGGTCAGAATCAGAAAGGCCAGCAGGGTCAGCAGGGCGACCAGGGGCAGCCCGGCCAGGATGGCGATCAGGACGGTGATGACGATGGCGGTCTGGACGCTGCCGACGGCGCCATGGGCGACGCCGGCTCGAAGCTCGGCGAGGGCAATGCCGACGGCGCCGTGGACTCCCAGGGCAAGGCCCTCGAGGCCTTGCGCAAGGGCGCGCAGAAGATGGCCGAAGCGATGCAGCAGGGCGACGGCGAGGGCCAGGGCGACGGCCCCGGCAACCGCGCCGGCCGTCAGCAGAACGGCAGCAACCAGACCGATCCGCTCGGCCGTCCGCTCCATGGCCGCGATCTCAGCGACGACTACACGGTCAAGATCCCCGGCGAGATCGATGCGCAGCGCGTCCGCCGCATCCTCGAAGAGCTCCGCCGCCGCCTCGGCGATCCCTCGCGCCCGCAGATCGAGCTCGACTATATCGAGCGGCTGCTGAAGGATTTTTGAGGGACGGTGTCATCGCCCGCGCAGGTGGGCGATCCAGTATTCCAGAGGCCATCGTTCAAGAGCTCGCTCTCGCCACACCTGCCGCAGCGTACTGGATGCCCCGGTCACGCCGGGGCATGACGCCGGTGTGTGGGGCTGGCGTGGCCCGCTACCCCTTCTTCGCCGCTAGCGCGTCCGCCACGGCGGTGCGGATGTCGGCCACCGAGAACGGCTTTGTCACGACGTCATGCACCAGCGCATTGAGGTTCGAGGCGCGCTCGCGCTGGTCGGCAAAGCCGGTCATCAGCAGGATGGTGAGGCCAGGGAAATCGCGCGCGGCGGAGAGCGCCAGCGCGATGCCGTCCATCACCGGCATCTGAATGTCGGTGAGCAGCAGGTCGAACGCGCCGTCCTCGCGGGTCAGGATCTCCAATGCCTCGGCGCCGTCCTGCGCGGTGACGATCTCGTGGCCGTCCATGGCGATGGCGCGCGCCACCAGCTGGCGCATCGAATCCTCGTCGTCGGCGATCAGGATTTTCGGCATGAGACCAACCTTGGGACCAACCTCCCGTGGAGCATACGCGAGATCAATTATACGCTGCCGCCGGGGATGTCGCGCCGGTTGAAGAAGCGGACGTCGATGTTGCGGCCCTCCGGCGGCGGCGAGGCCAGGCGCGAGCGGAAGAAGGCGCGCTCGCCGGGTTGCAGCACTGTCTGTTCCAGCACGGTGTTCCACGCGTAGATCTCTGCGCCTTGCGCGTCGCGCACGGCAAAGCGCAGCCGCGGGATATCGAGCGGCTTCTTGCCCTGGCCGACGATCACGCCCTCGATCACCAGCACCTGCTTACCGTCCACGGTCTCGCTGGAGAGCTTGACGTCCTTGAAGGCGAGCCCGCGCAGGTTTACGTCGAACCCGACGAGCTTGTAGAACGCGGCGGTCTGCGGCAGTAGCCGTACCATGTCGCCGCGCCAGATGATCAGGGCCAGCACCAGCGCGCCCATGGCGGCGCAGGCGGTGGGCAGGCCGAAATGCGATTTACGCGACGTCGCGGCGGGGACCGGGCGGCTCACCCGCGCGCCGCGGCGGCTGAACAGGCCGCGGAACCAGGACTGGTGCTGCGCACCGAGGGCGTCCTCTTCGGCGGCGCGGGCGGCCGCCGACCACTCGTCCTCCATGTCCTTGGCCTCGTCGGCCGGCCAGTCGCTGGCGATGGAGGGGCTGTCGACGACCGGCGTATCGACGGCACCGTCGTCCTTGGCGTAGGAGTTCCACTGCTCGGCGAGGTCGGACTGGTCCTCGGACTCGCTGGCCGCGGCCATGGCCGGAACGGATGCCTCCTCGATGGCATCATCGGCATAGGCGACCCAGGTCTCTTTGCAGCGGGAGCAGCGGACCGTGCGTCCGTTCGTCCCAAGGCTCGCGAGCTTGATGGCGTAGGATGTCGTACAATGAGGGCAGACGATATGCATGGACACGGGCCTTGATGCACGGACTGGTCTTGACGATGTCCCGGGCGCGGAGAGCCGGGCACTCCAAATGCTACAAGGCGACCGTTAACGAACCGGAAACCATAACGGTCGCACAACCCCTTGATCGCGTGTGGCGGGGTGCCGCGGCGCGGCCCCCTCTCGAACGGAGCTGAACTTGGTTCGGTTCGAAAATGTCGGATTGCGTTACGGACTGGGGCCGGAGATTCTGCGCGACCTCAGCTTCCAGATTCCGGCGCATTCTTTCCAATTCCTCACCGGCCCGTCCGGCGCCGGCAAGACGTCGCTGCTGCGCCTGTTGTTCCTGTCGCACCGGCCGACGCGGGGCCTCGTCAATCTGTTCGGCAACGACATCTCGCAGCTCGGCAAGGACGAGATCGCAGATCTGCGCAAGCGCATCGGCATCGTGCTTCAGGATTTCCGCCTGCTCGACCACATGACGACGTATGAGAACGTCGCGCTGCCGTTCCGCGTCATGGGCCGCAGCGAGTCGAGCTACCGCAAGGAGGTGATTGACCTCTTGCGCTGGGTCGGGCTCGGCGACCGCATGGACGCATTGCCGCCGATCCTGTCCGGCGGCGAGAAGCAGCGTGCGGCGATCGCGCGCGCCGTGATCTCGCGGCCGCAGCTCCTGCTCGCGGACGAGCCGACCGGTAGCGTCGATCCGACGCTCGGCCGCCGCCTGCTGCGGCTGTTCATCGAGCTCAACAAGTCAGGCACCGCCGTCATCATCGCCACCCACGACATCGGCCTGATGGACCAGTACGAGGCGCGGCGGCTGGTGCTGCATCAGGGACGGCTGCACGTCTATGAGTAGGACCGACGAGCGCGGCGTGCTGGTCGACCTTGGACAGGAGCGTCCGCAGCTTCCTGCCAAGGCGCGCAACATGTCGCCGATCGTGCCGCGCGCGTCGATCCACGGCCGCGCGCTGGTCGCCGTCGTCGCCATCATGACGTTCCTGGCGTCGATGACGACGGGCACAGTGCTGCTGGTCAGCGCCTCCGCCGCGGAATGGCAGTCCGATGTCGCAAGCGAGATCACCATCCAGGTCCGTCCCCAAGCGGGGCGCGATCTCGATCGCGACACCGCGGCCGTGACCGAAGCGATGCGCGCGCAGGCCGGCATCGTCGAGGTCAAGCCGTTCAGCAAGGACGAGAGCGGCAAGCTGCTCGAGCCCTGGCTCGGCACGGGCCTGTCGATGGACGACCTCCCGGTGCCGCGCATGATCATCGCGCGGGTGCAGCCGGGCACGCAGCTTGATCTCGCTGCCTTGCGCGCGCGCGTGACGCAGGTGGCACCGAGCGCCAGCGTCGACGATCACCGCGCCTGGATCGAGCGCATGCGCTCGATGACCAATGCCACCGTGCTCGCCGGCATCGGCATCCTCGCGCTCGTCATCGTCGCGACCATCATCTCGGTGTCGTTCGCGACCCGCGGCGCCATGGCGGCGAACCGTCCGATCGTCGAGGTCCTGCATTTCGTCGGCGCCGGCGACCGCTACATCGCCAACCACTTCCTGCGCCATTTCCTCCGCCTGGGGCTGGAGGGCGGCGTGATCGGTGGCGGCGTCGCCATGCTGCTGTTCGGCTTCTCCGAGTCGATCGCCGGCTGGTTCTCCGGCACGCCCGTCGGCGATCAGTTCGCGGCGTTGCTCGGCACCTTCTCGCTGCGGCCGTCAGGCTATGTGGTGCTCGCGGTGCAGGCGGTGCTGATCGGCGCCATCACGGCGGTTGCCTCGCGCCAGACCCTTTTTGCGACATTGAATGACATTGATTGAGTGCGTTCTTCTTCCCTCTCCCACAAGGGGAGAGGGGTGAGAAACGAGACTCCACTTCGCCTCAAAACGTCTTAAAATCATCTTGGGAAGGGATCACCGATATCACATGACCTCAAAGGCCGACGATCGATCGCCGAAACTGCCGCGCGGCTGGCTGCGCGCGGCATTGGTCTCGACGATCGCGTTCGCCTTCGTCGGCGCGGCGGCGGGCTTTGTCGCATTCCTGTCGCAACTGCGGGGCGCCGAGATCGCCCCTAGCCGCAAGGCCGACGGCATCGTGGTCCTGACCGGCGGCTCCTCGCGGGTGTCGGACGCGATGGAGCTGCTGGCTGCCGGCTACGGCCAGCGGCTGCTGATCTCCGGCGTGCATCCGACCTCGACCGCGAGTGACATCTCCCGGACTCTGCCGGAGAACCAGTCCTTCATGCATTGCTGCGTCGATCTCGACCGCACCGCGGTCTCGACCCGCGGCAACGCGGCGGAGGCGCGGCGCTGGGCCGAGGGGCGCGGCTTCAAGTCGCTGATCGTGGTCACCTCGAACTATCACATGCCGCGCGCGCTGGTGGAGTTCTCCCACGCGATGCCGGAGACGACGCTGATCCCGTTCGCGGTCGTCGGCGAGAAATGGCGCGAGGAGCCGTGGTGGACCTCGGCGTCCACCTTGCGGCTGCTCCTGTCCGAATATGTCAAGTATATCGCGGCCGAGATCAGGATCCGCCTGGAGGATTTCGGGATTGACCTTTCGCCCGAGATGTCGGAGCAGCCTCAGGGCCAGCAACCGAAGCGGCCCGCCACCGCACAGGCCAATTGATCGGACCCTCGATGTTCCTGATTTTCCTGCGCTCGCTCGTGTTCAACGTGCTGTTCTACACCGTGCTGGTGTGTCTCGCGATCGTGGCGCTGCCGACCTTCGCATTGCCGCCGCGCGCCATGCTGACGGTCGCAGAATGGTGGGCGAAGGCGACGCTGGTCCTGATGCGCGTGGTCTGCAACATCAAGGTGGAATTCCGGGGCACGGAGAAGATCCCGGCCGGGCCGCTGCTGATCGTGGCAAAACACCAGTCGTTCTGGGAGACGTTCGTGTTGCCGGGCTTCTTCAACCGCCCGATCTTCATCCTCAAGCGCCAGCTGATGCAGATCCCGGTGTTCGGCCAGTTCCTGGTCAAGACCGGCATGATCGCGATCGATCGCAATGCCGGCGTGAAGGCGCTGCTGGACATGACGCGGCGCGCGCGCGAGGCGGTGCGCAGCGGAAAGCAGCTCGTGATCTTTCCGGAAGGCACGCGCCGCGCGCCGGGCGCGCCGCCCGATTACAAGACCGGCTTTGCGCAGATCTATTCGTCCTGTGGTGTGCCGTGTCTGCCGATCGCGCTCAATTCCGGCCTGTTCTGGCCGCGCCGCACCTTCATGCGCTATCCCGGCACGCTGGTGGTGGAGTTCCTCGATCCGCTGCCGCCTGGCCTGCCGAAGGACGAGTTTCTGTCCCGCGTGCAAAGTGCGATCGAAGACGCGACCGGCCGCCTCGTCGAAGCGGGGCGGAAAGAGCAGGAGCAACTGATCGGCTCCGCGCCGAGCTATGCGCCGTCTGCGAGCTAGCGGTTTTCGCTGTCTTCGTCGGACGTGTGCAGCGAATGTGCTTCCCCATGCAGCATGGTCGCGAGCTGATGCAATTGCGTGTCGCGAAAACCCTCGGCCTCGATCGCCTTCACCGTCGCCGTGACGTAGTCGCGGTTGGCGCCGGACTGGCCGTGGCCCTGGATCACGTGGCGGTGCTGCTCGGCGAGCGACAGCCGGCCGGCATATTGGACATGGCCGCGGTCGACGACATAGGCGAGCGCGGAGACGCGCTGGCGCGCATCGTTCTCCAGCCACACCGAGCGCATCACCTCGCGATAGACCGAGGTGACCTGCTCGCGCGCCCGCAAATAGGCGACCACGTCGGTGCGGTTTGTCTCGGCGACGCGGAAGGCGATGCCGCGGCAGGCGCCGCCGCGGTCGAGCCCGAGCACCAGGCCCGGCTTCTCCGGCGTGCCGCGATGCACGAAGGAATAGACGCAAAGCGCGCGGTGCTCGCCGACCAGCCGCGCAGGGACGCGCTCCTCGAATTCGAAGCCCGGCCGCCACATCAGCGAGCCATAGCCGAACACCCAGAGGTCGCCTTTGGCTGTGGTGATGGAGGGGAGGGTGATTTCCGACATTTCGGGCACGGCTACCAGAACCGGGCCCCCAAGCGAAGCGGATTCTCAGCCTTTCGGCGGGACCGGACCTCGCTTACATTTGACAAAATCTGGGGCCAAAGGGTCGCCGCATGTCCGATATGACCGTTGCCGCAGGCCGGCGCTCCCGTTGGCGCCTTTTCATCGCACCCGTTCTCCTCCTGATCCTCGCCCTCGCGTGGAGCGGCTTCTGGTTCTTTGCGGCCTCGCAGGCCGAGGTGGCCGCCGATGCCTGGCGCGCGCAGGAGGCCAAGGCCGGCCGTATCTATGATTGCGCCAAGCGCTCGATCGCCGGCTTCCCGTTCCGCTTCGAGGTGCAGTGCTCCGGCGCCAGCGTCGCCCTGGTGTCGCAGAACGCCAGCAAGACGCCGTTCACGGCGAGGCTCGACAACATCCTGGTGGTCGCCCAGGTCTACGATCCCAGGCACGTCATCGCCGAATTCTCCGCGCCGGCGACGCTGACCGATGGCATCACGCAAAACACCTTCGTGGTGAACTGGAGCAAGGGCCGCAGCAGCGTGGTCGGCCTGCCCGCCGTGCCCGACCGTGCCTCCCTCGTGTTCGACGATCCCAGTCTCAACAGGCTCGACAATTCGGTGCAGGTGCCGCTCGCGCGTGCCAAGCAGGTCGAGCTGCACGGGCGCCTGGCGGACGGATCGACCTCCGATCGCCCTGTCATCGAGACCGTGCTCCACGTCGCGCAAGGCAGCATCCAGGGCGTTCACCCCTTGCTCGCCGAGCCGTTCGAAGCCGACACGCGCGCGAAGATCACGGGCCTTTCCGACCTCACGCCAAAGCCCTGGCCGCAGCGCTTCCGCGAGATCCAGGCCGCAGGCGGCCATATCGAGATCGTGCAGTCGCGCATCCAGCAGGGCGAGATGATCGCGGTTGCGGCCGGCACGCTCGGCCTCTCCGCCAATGGCCGGCTCGACGGCGAATTGCAGATGACGATGACGGGCCTCGAGCGCGTCATCCCCGCGCTCGGCATCGAGAAGATGCTGGAGGAGGGCGTGCCGCAGGCGACCCTCGACCGCGTCGCGCCCGGCGTGAAATCGCAGGACCTCAACAATCTCTTTGGCGCGCTCGACCGCGCCGTGCCCGGTCTCGGTAAGGTCATCAAGCAGAACGCCAACGCGGGCGTTGCCGCCGGCATCAATTCGATCGGCACCGAGAGCACGCTGGAGGGCAAGAAGGCGCGCAGCTTCCCGCTGAAATTCGTCGACGGCGCCGTGCTGCTCGGCCCGATCAAGGTCGGCCAGATCCCGCCGCTGTATTGATTGATTTGTCGTCATTCCGGGGCGATGCGTAGCATCGAGCCCGGAATCCATTTCACCGCACGCGTTTTGGCCCGATGGATTCCGGGCCCGCCCTTCGGGTGCCCCGGAATGACAGGCGGAGCTTACGGCTTCTTCAGCGCCGCATGCGGCCGGCCGAAGTCGGCTGCGGCCGAATCCTGGCCGATCTCGACGATGCCGCGGCGGATGGCGCGGGTGCGGGTGAAATGGTCGAACAGCGCCTCGCCGTCGCCGCGGCGGATCGCACGCGTGAGCTTGGCGAGATCCTCGGTGAAGGTGCCGAGCATCTCCAGCACGGCTTCCTTGTTGGCGAGGAACACGTCGCGCCACATCGTCGGATCGGACGCCGCGATGCGGGTGAAGTCGCGGAAACCGCCGGCCGAGAACTTGATCACCTCTGACTCCGTCACCTGCGCCAGCTCGTCGGCGGTGCCGACGATGGTGTAGGCGATCAGATGCGGCAGGTGGCTGGTGATGGCGAGCACGAGATCATGATGGTCCGGCGTCATCACCTCGACCTTGGCGCCCATCGCCGCCCAGAACGCGCGCAGCCGATCGGTCGCCGCCGCATCGACGCCATCAGGCGGCGTCAAAATGCACCAGCGGTTGATGAACAGCTCGGCGAAGCCGGAATCCGGGCCCGAATGCTCGGTGCCCGCGACCGGATGCGCCGGTACGAAATGGACGGTCTTCGGCAGATGCGGCGCCATGTCCCTGACCACCGCGCCCTTCACCGAGCCGACGTCGGAGATCACAGCGCCGGGCTTCAGGTGCTCGGCGATCTCCTTCGCCACCTCGCCGCAGGCGCCGACGGGAATGCAGAGAATGACGAGATCGGCGTCCTTCACCGCTTCCGCATTGGTCGCCACGACGTGGTCGACGATGCCGAGCTCCATCACCCGCGCGCGCGTCTTCTCCGAACGCGCGGTGGTGACGATCTCGCCCGCCAGGCCCTGGAGCTTCGCAGCGCGCGCGATCGAGCCGCCGATCAGGCCGAAGCCGATCAACGCGACGCGCTGGAAATGCGGGTTCGCGCTCATTTGCCGGCCATGAAATCGCGCAAGCCGTCGACCACGAGGCGGTTGGCCTCCTCGGTGCCGATGGTCATGCGCAGCGAATGCGGCAGGCCGTAATTCTTCAGCGCGCGCAGCACGAGGCCGCGCTTGGTGAGGTAGGCGTCGGCGGCATCCGCGGTCTTGCCGTCGGTCGGGAAGTGGATCAGCACGAAATTGGCGACGCTCGGCGTCACCTTCAGTCCGAGCTTGCCGATCTCATCGGTGAGCCAGTTGCGCCAGGTCTCGGTGAACTGTTTCGACATCGCCTGGTGTGCGGTGTCTTCAATGGCCGCGACCGCGGCGTACATCGCCGGCGTCGACACGTTGAAGGGCCCGCGGATGCGGTTGACGGCGTCGATGATGTGCTCGGGGCCGAACATCCAGCCGATGCGCAGCGCGGCGAGGCCGTGGATCTTGGAGAAGGTGTGCGTCACCACCGTGTTCTCGGTGGTGGCGACCAGCTCGATCCCCATCTCGTAATCGTTGCGTGAAACGTAGTCGGAATAGGCGGCATCCAGCACCAGCAGCACGTGCGACGGCAGGCCGGCGCGCAGGCGCTTGACCTCGTCGAACGGCACATAGGTGCCGGTCGGATTGTTGGGATTGGCGAGCCAGACCAGCTTCGTCTTCGGCGTCACCGCCTTGAGGATGGCGTCGACGTTGCAGGTGAGGTTGGTCTCCTGTGCGATGACGTTCTTGGCGCCAACCGCCATGGTCGCGATCGGGTAGACCAGGAAGCCGTGGGTGGTCGAGATCGCCTCGTCGCCCTGGCTGAGATAGGTGTGGGCAAGCAGGTTGAGGATCTCGTCCGAACCGGCGCCGCAGATGATGCGGTTCGGATCGAGCCCGAACGAGCGGCCGATCGCTTCGCGCAGCACCCGCGAGGTGCCTTCCGGATAATCCTCCAGATGATCCGCCACGCGCTTGAAGGCCTCGATCGCCTTCGGTGATGGTCCGAACGGCGTCTCGTTGGCCGAGAGCTTGAACACCTTGCGGCCCGGCTCCGGCACCGGGCTCTTGCCGGGCGTGTAGGGCGCAATATCGAGAATGCCGGGATTCGGCACGGGGCGGGACATCTTCAACTCCGAAAGTGGCTGGGCGCGAGACTTACGATTTCGACCCGGTCGGGGTCACCGTATAGCGCGTTGCGTGGCTGCCGACGAGGGCCGTGGAGCGCACCGAGGCCCCTGCTTCGATCAGGGCAGCCTTGATCTTGTCGATGCTGGTTGCGCTCGTGACCGACACCAGCAGCGCGGCTCCGTCAAAGGCGGTATCGGGCACCGCCACGATCTCGGCGAGCGGCGACAGGGTCCGCGCGACCTCGGCGTTCCACCCCGAGACACGCACGCTGAAGGTCTCGACCTCCGTCACCAGCGCGCTGTCGGCGACGCGCGAGACCGCGAACACCGGCAGTGCCGCCGGATGATCGGCGCGCTCGACGAAAGGCAGCCGCGCGATGATCTTCGGCGCGCCTTCCGCTTCCAGCTCCAGCCACCACGGCGTGCGGCTCGACGTCGCCGAGACCAGTGCCAGGTCGCCCTTGGATTTCGCCACCGCCTCGACCGCAGCCTGTGCGCTGAAATGCGCGACGTAAGGCACGGTGAAGCCGAAATGGAATCGCGCGGAATCGCGCATCGCCGGCTCGCTTACGGAGATGTCGGCATGCACCGAGAACGGCGCCTGCACGTAGGTGAACGTCGAGATGATCACGCGCCAGATGCTCTCGACCGTGTCGAGCGGCAGGATGCCGCGATGGCGCTGCACGAGGTCGCGCATCATCGCGGCTTCGCGCGCAGGCCGGAACGCGGAGCCGACCTCCTGGGTCTGCTTCACCTGGATCAGGCGGTCGATGATGTCGCCGCGTTGCATCAGCAGGCGATGCATGTCCGCGTCGATCGCGTCGATCTCCTTGCGCAATTCCTGGAGCGATGGTGGCGCGGGCGGACGTTGGGACATATCTGCCGGATGCTGTTCTGCGAAGTGCCGTTGAGAGGCGTTCCAATGCGGATCGGGCAGGCCAATGGGCTAGCCGGATTCCGTTGCGGTCGATGTCCTGATTAGGCAGTCAGGGCGGCGAAAGCAAAGAGAAATGACGACCTTTTCGGCCGGCGTTTCAAGGACGATTTTGGTTAATCCGGGCCGCGACTTGACGAAAACCGCCCAAGACAGTAGATTTTGCCTGTTCCGTGGTCATTTGAGCCGGCCGGCTTGCAGCCACGTTAAAAAACTCGCTAAACAGGCCGGGGACGCTTCCGATCCCGGCCGAACCTATCGTTCAGGCCGGGTTTTTCATGGCCTGATGCAAGTAGCGGTCTGAAGTCCGATCGCAAACGAGGTCGATGATCAGATGGGTAGCGTCAAGTCGATTCCGAGTCCTGCGATCAGCGCCGATGAGCGCTCGCACGAGGTCGATCACCCGAGTTCGCAGGTCGCGCGTTTCGGCGCAGATCAGCCGCTGCGGCTCGATTGCGGCGTCGATCTGGCTCCGTTTCAGATCGCCTACCAGACCTATGGCGAGCTCAATGCCGATCGCTCCAACGCCGTTCTGATCTGCCATGCGCTGACCGGCGACCAGCACGTCGCCAATCTGCACCCCGTCACCGGCAAGCCCGGCTGGTGGGACACGCTGGTCGGCCCGGGCCGCCCCATCGATCCCAGCCGTTACTTCATCATCTGCTCCAACGTGATTGGCGGCTGCATGGGCTCCACGGGGCCGGCCTCGATCAATCCCGCCACCGGCAAGGTGTGGGGGCTCGATTTTCCGGTCATCACCATTCCGGACATGGTGCGCGCGCAGGCGATGCTGATCGACCGGCTCGGCATCGACACGCTCTTCGCGGTGGTCGGCGGCTCGATGGGCGGCATGCAGGTGCTGCAATGGACCGCGGCCTATCCTGACCGCGTGTTCTCCGCGCTCGCGATCGCCTGCTCGACGCGGCACTCGGCGCAGAACATCGCCTTCCACGAGCTTGGCCGCCAGGCCGTGATGGCGGATCCCGACTGGCACAATGGCGGCTATGCCGATCGCAGTCTTCATCCGCATCGCGGCCTCGCGGTCGCGCGCATGGCCGCGCACATCACTTATCTGTCAGACGCGGCTCTGCACCGGAAATTCGGCCGGCGCATGCAGGACCGCGAGCTGCCGACCTTCTCGTTCGACGCCGACTTCCAGGTCGAGTCCTATCTGCGCTACCAGGGCTCCTCGTTCGTCGAGCGCTTCGACGCCAACTCCTATCTCTATCTCACCCGCGCGATGGACTATTTCGACATCGCCGCCGATCACGGCGGCGTGCTGGCGAAGGCGTTCGCGGGAATCCAGACCCGCTTCTGCGTGGTCTCCTTCACCAGCGACTGGCTGTTCCCGACCTCGGAATCGCGCGCGCTGGTGCATGCGCTGAACGCGTCGAGCGCGCGGGTGTCGTTCGCCGAGATCGAGACCGACCGCGGCCACGACGCCTTCCTGCTCGACGTTCCCGAATTCTTCGACATCTCCCGCGCCTTCCTGCAATCGGCAGGCAAGGCCCGCGGGCTCACGGGCAAGGACAGCTAGCGATGTCTGTACAGGAAGTGCTGCCGTTGAATGGGTTCACTGCGGAGCAATCCGCGCATTTCCGTGCGGACCATCTGCTGGTCGCCGAGATGGTCAAGCCCGGCTCGAAAGTGCTCGACGTCGGCTGCGGTGACGGCGATCTGCTTCAGCTTCTGGAGATGCGCGGCGTCGATGGCCGCGGCATCGAATTGTCGCGCGAGGGCGTCAACCGCTGCGTTGCCAAGGGCCTCGCGGTGGTGCAGGGCGATGCCGACACCGACCTTGTCAACTATCCCGACGATGCCTTCGACTACGTGATCCTGTCGCAGACGCTGCAGGCGACACGGCAGCCGCGCGTGGTGCTCGAAAACCTGCTGCGCATCGGCCGTCGCGCCATCGTGTCGTTCCCCAATTTCGGCTTCTGGAAGATGCGGCTCCAGCTCCTGATCGGCGGCCACATGCCGCGCACCGAGAATTTGCCGGCAAGCTGGTACGACACCGCCAACATCCATTTCTGCACCATCAAGGATTTCGTCGAGCTCTGCGATGCGATCGGCGTCAAGATGGAGCGCGCCGAGGCGCTTGACCTCTACGGTCGTCCTCTGCGGTTGCGATTGCCGTGGTGGGTTTGGAACATGTTCGGCGAGCAGGGCGTGTTTCTGCTGAGCCGCGGCGGGCGGAAGTAGGTTCTCCGTCATCCCGGGGCGCGCGAAGCGCGAGCCCGGAATCCATTGGGCCGCATAGGCTGTCGCGCGATGGATTCCGGGCCTGCGCCTCCGGCGCATCCCGGAATGACAGCAAGTGGCTAATGCGCCGCCAGCGACCTCGGATCGCGCACTGGCCATCGCCCTGCTTCCACCAGCGTCACGAACCGCTCCACGCTCTCGTTGAACAACGCGGGCTCTTCGAGATTGAGCACGTGGCCGGATTTCGGAAACATCGCGAGGCCCGCGGCCGGCAGATGCTTCTTCAGAAACAGGCTCGCCCCGACGCACGGATCGTCCTCGTCGCCGCAGATGATCAGCGCGGGCGTTGTCACGGCCCTGATCGCATCCGTCAGCGTGTAGATCGAGGGACGGCCGCCCTGGAAACCGCGCATCGTGTGCGCCGAGCCCTTGGCATCGTGGCGCGCCAGTGCGGCGTAGAAATCGGCGTGACCGCGCGGGTCCTTGACCAGGAAGGGTATACGGCTCGGTGCCTCGCGCGTGACCTTTGCGACTTCCGCGGAGCCCAGCGTCTCGAACTGTTCGGCATTGGCGCGGCACTGCTTGCGCCAGGCATCGAGATTTTCGAGCTCCGAGCCGGAGCCGACGCCGGCCAGCGTCATCGACAGCGCGCGATGCGGCGCGTTCAATCCGATCTGGAGCGACGAATAGGCGCCCATCGAGAGCCCGACGAGATGCGCGCGCTCGATCCCGAGATGATCGAGCACCGCGAGCGCGTCGGTGTAGAAGTGCGTGTAGGTGTAGACCTCGCCATCGGGCACGTCGGATGGCGTGTAGCCGCGCGCGGAATAGGTGATGCAGCGGTGGCCGCGCGAGAAGTAACGCATCTGCGGCTCCCAATTGGTGTAGTCGGCCGCGAATTCGTGCAGAAAAATAATCGGCGTTCCCTGACCCGCCTCTTCGAAATAGATGCGGACGTCATCCCTGGTCGTGGCGTGGGGCATTAACTGTTTCCCTCTGTTCAAGCCGCAAACAGAGGATCGCAGTTAATGGTGTTGTCCGCAATGCGGCAGCACCAGACCAGCTCCAATGCAAAATCATCGCAGCCATTCGCCGACACGGCAGTCTTTTTCTCGCCACATCCGGAAGCTTTACGGCCCGGCGGATGTCGGCCACCGCACGGGCCGACGGGAAGTGGGGGTGTAACTAAGGATGAAGAATGGTTGAGTTGTTTGCGTACCGCCTGTCGCGTTGTATTGTCGCGCTGGCGTTCTTCTTCGCGGCGGTTGCCGCGTTCGTTTCTCCGGCCTCAGCGCGGCCACACCATCGTCATAGCGCGGAGCGGCACGCTTACGTGCACCATGCCAGACATCATCATTACCGGCACCATGCCCGCAGCTCGCGTTTCGAGCGCCGCGCGGCGCAATTGCAGGCGAGCGGCTTTGCCGACAGCCAGGCCAGCTATGATCCGAGCGCCAACGGCGGCGGCATGACCAGCAACGCTGTGAGCGGTGGCAGCTTTGGCGGCGGATCGGGTGTCGTGTCCGAGGCGCGCCGCTATCTCGGCGGCAATCCCACGGGACGAGGCAGCCTGTGGTGCGCGCGCTTCATGAACATGGTGCTGGAGCATACAGGCCATCGCGGCACCGGCTCCGACATGGCGAGCTCGTTCGCGCGGTACGGCACCCGTGTCTCCGGTCCGCAGGTCGGCGCCATCGCGGTCATGTCGCGCGGCCGCCGCGGCGGCCATGTCGGCATCATCACCGGCATCGACGCGCAGGGCAATCCGATCATGATCTCCGGCAACAACGGCAATCGCGTCCGCGAGGCCCCGGTCTCGCGCGGGCGGATCTATGCGTATGTGATGCCGAACTGAAAGCAGCGACAGAGCAGTAGGGTGGGCAAAGCGTAGCGTGCCCACCACCTCTGTCCGCATAGAGGATGGTGGGCACGGCGCGCCTTTGCCCACCCTACGGCAGCGGCGCGCTTTGCCGGATCATGCCCTAGCGCGGAACGCGCGCGGTAATGTGCCCTTTGACCGGCATCGGCATGTCGCTCGCCGGTGCCGGCAGCGTCAGTCTGGGCAAGATCTCGTTGCGAAATGCGGCGTCGATGTCGGCATCGCCGGACGGCCTGGCAAGCTGGACCCGGGTGACATGCCCCTTTGAATCGATCCACATCTCACACTGGACGTCGAAGGGCTTGTCGCGGGTCCTCGCATTTTCCCTCGTCGCCGTCTCCAGCGCGGCCTGAACGGCACGCGCGTAGGCAGTCCAGCGCGTGCCGAGCATACCGGATCTGGCCGGATTGTCCGGGCCGCCAAGGTTGAGCGGCGGCGGCTCGTCCAGCGGCGGACGGCTAGGTTGATCGGCGTGAGGCATGCCGATCGCCGGCGGGCTCGGCATGTCGTCGTCCGTTCCGGGCTGGCCGGCATTCTGCGCCAATGATGCCGGCTCGCGGAGCGCCAGCAGGGCAAGGGCGAGCAGGAGTATCCGGCGCCGGCGCGACCTTGCTTCGGCCAGCACAGCAAATTTCCCAAAGATATGTCGCAACGTGGGAAGCGCGCGCACGATCGGCCAACGTTTCAGTGGACCCTGAACGTGAGACGATTGGGACAGCTGAAATGCGCAAAACGAGGTGGCCGCGCCCGTAAGCCCTTACAGGAAGCTCACACCAGCTTCGGCTCTTCCACCGCGACCGCATCTCCGACGCCGATCTCGCCACCTTCGATCACCTCGGCATAGATGCCGCAGTCCATGTGGCCGAGATGGCGCGAGAGCGTCGGTGGGATTTCGAGGTCGCGCGCGGCGGTGACGGGATCGACATTGGTGGCCGGGCAGCGGACGATGCGTTTGACCACTTTCAGCCGGGCTTGCCCGATCGCGAGCGTCTGGCCGACAAGGTCGAGCTCCGACCAGGCGGGCCAGCCCTTCACGTAGAGATTGGCGCGGAAGCGCAGCGGATGCACGGCGGTGCCGCCAAGCATGGTCTCGATGGCGCGGACGCTGTCGAGATTGATGATCGACACGACCTTGCGGGCGACGTCGGAAAAGCTGTGGTCGCGGCCGGACAGAACCTTTGGCGGGCCCTTCAGCTCCGGCTGGAAATTCTCGGTGAAGTAGCTCTCGATGGCGGCGCGCCCGGCGGCGGTCTCGAGATCGCCGCTGGCGACGATCTGGCCGTCCTTGCGGATGGTCAGGCGGTGGGTCGCGTCCTCGTAACGGCTGTCGAGCGACGCCAGCCGCTCATGGCGCGCCAGCATCAGAAACTGGATCTTCGGCTTCCACTCGGGGGCTTCGGGGTCGAACCCGCTCGGGCCGTTCTCGATGGCGTAGCGGCGGTCGGCGGGCAGGGTCTGGCCGATCCGCAAGGGGACGCGGGGCAGGGACTCCGGCGTCAGGCCCTTGATCGGGTAGCGGTAGAGGCCGGTGATCTCGGCGGTCTGGCTGGCTGTCATGCCGCTACTTAAGGGATTCGACCGCATCCCGCCAAGCCGGCGGATCAGCGCACGAAATTGTGAACTCGCCTCTTTCGATCCGGGGGCACGCTTCCCACATCTGGGTCAGGCCGGCGCCAGCGCCGGCTGATAACGACCGCTGCTGGTTGAGGAACGTCAACGCAGCCAGCGGAAACCCAGTGAAGATGCCGTTTGGAGTGCCTTAGAGGGCTCCAGGGGCAGGCCGAGGGACAGAAAAGAAATGAACATCGACAAGTATACCGAACGCTCCAGGGGCTTCATCCAGTCCGCGCAGTCGCTCGCGGTGCGCGAGGGGCACCAGCAGTTTTCAACCCTGCATGTGCTGAAGGTCCTGCTGGACGACAATGAGGGGCTCGCTGCCGGTCTGATCGACCGCGCCGGCGGCAATTCCCGTGCAATTCTGAAGGCGACCGAGGAAGCCCTGAACAAGGTGCCGAAGGTCAGTGGCGGCGGCGCCGGGCAGATCTATCTCGCGCCCGAGCTCGCCCGCACCTTTGATGCCGCCGAAAAGGCCGGCGAGAAGGCCGGCGACAGCTTCGTCACCGTCGAGCGGCTATTGCTCGGCCTCACGCTGGAGAAGACCAGCGAGGCAGGTGCGATCCTCGCTAAGGGCGGCGTCACGGCGCAAAATCTCAACGCGGCGATCGAGGCGCTGCGCAAGGGCCGCACCGCGGACTCGGCGACCGCCGAGAATGCCTATGACGCGCTGAAGAAATATGCCCGCGACCTGACCCAGGCTGCGCGCGACGGCAAGCTCGACCCGGTCATCGGCCGCGACGAGGAGATCCGCCGCACCATCCAGGTGCTGTCGCGACGGACCAAGAACAATCCCGTCCTGATTGGTGAGCCCGGCGTCGGCAAGACCGCCATCGCCGAAGGGCTCGCGCTGCGCATCGTCAACGGGGACGTGCCCGAGGGTCTGAAGGACAAGAAGCTGCTGTCGCTCGACCTCGGCGCGCTGATTGCCGGTGCAAAATACCGTGGTGAGTTCGAGGAGCGGCTGAAGGCCGTGCTCCAGGAGGTGACCGCGAGCGAGGGCAATTTCATCCTGTTCATCGACGAGATGCACACGCTGATCGGCGCCGGCAAGGGTGATGGCGCGATGGACGCGTCCAACCTGCTCAAGCCCGCACTCGCCCGCGGCGAGCTGCATTGCATCGGCGCGACCACGCTCGACGAGTATCAGAAGCACGTCGAGAAGGACGCCGCGCTGGCGCGGCGGTTCCAGCCGATCTTCGTCAGCGAGCCCTCGGTCGAGGACACCATCTCGATCCTGCGCGGCCTGAAGGACAAGTACGAGCAGCATCATGGCGTGCGGATCTCCGATTCCGCGCTTGTTGCCTCGGCGACGCTGTCCAACCGCTACATCACCGACCGCTTCCTGCCCGACAAGGCGATCGACCTCATGGACGAGGCCGCGGCGCGGCTGAAGATGCAGGTCGATTCCAAGCCGGAAGAGCTGGATTCGCTGGACCGCGAGATCATCCGGCTCAAGATCGAGCAGGAGGCGCTGAAGAAGGAAAGCGATCCCGGCTCCAAGACCCGTCTCGAAGCGCTCGAGAAGGAGCTGGCCGAGCTCGAGGAGAAGTCGACGGCGCTCACCGCGCGCTGGAGCGCGGAGAAGAACAAGCTCTCCAACGCCCAGAAGCTGAAGGCGGAGCTCGACGGCTTGCGCGTCGAGCTCGCCAATGCGCAGCGGCGCGGCGAATTCCAGAAGGCGGGTGAGCTGGCCTATGGAAGGATCCCGGAGCTGGAGAAGAAGCTCGGCGATATCGAGGCGAAGGAGAACTCCGGCGAGATGATGGAGGAGGCGGTCACCGCCAGCCACATCGCGCAGGTGGTCTCGCGCTGGACCGGCGTGCCCGTCGACAAGATGCTGGAAGGCGAGAAGGAGAAGCTTCTCAAGATGGAGGAGCAGCTGGGGCAGCGCGTCGTCGGCCAGGCCGAGGCCGTGCGTGCGGTCGCAACCGCCGTGCGCCGCTCGCGTGCGGGCCTTCAGGACCCGAACCGGCCCACCGGCTCGTTCATGTTCCTGGGGCCGACCGGCGTCGGCAAGACCGAGCTGACCAAGGCGCTCGCCGAGTATCTGTTCAACGACGAGACCGCGATGGTCCGCCTCGACATGTCCGAGTACATGGAGAAGCACTCGGTCTCGCGGCTGATCGGCGCGCCTCCGGGCTATGTCGGCTATGACGAGGGCGGCGCGCTCACCGAAGCGGTGCGGCGCCGGCCTTATCAGGTGGTGCTGTTCGACGAGATCGAGAAAGCGCATCCTGACGTGTTCAACGTCCTGTTGCAGGTGCTCGACGACGGCCGCCTGACCGATGGCCAGGGCCGTACCGTCGATTTCCGCAACACGCTGATCATCATGACCTCGAACCTCGGTTCGGAGTTTCTGGTGAATCAACCCGAGGGCGAAGACACCTCAGCCGTGCGTGAGCAGGTGATGGGAACGGTGCGGGCGCATTTCCGCCCCGAATTCCTCAACCGTGTCGACGAGATCATCCTGTTCCACCGCTTGCAGCGGAGCGAGATGGGCCGGATCGTCGAGATCCAGTTCGCGCGGCTGCAGAAGCTGCTGACCGATCGCAAGATCGTGCTGACGCTCGACGCTGCGGGGCGTGACTGGCTCGCGGCCAAGGGCTGGGATCCCGCCTATGGCGCCCGGCCGCTGAAGCGGGTGATCCAGCGCTACCTCCAGGACCCGCTCGCCGAGATGATCCTCGGCGGCGACGTCAAGGACGGCGATACCGTTGCGATCTCGTCCGCAGGCAACGTGCTGACCTTCAACGGCAAGGCGGCGCAGACCGCGGAGATCACCCAGTTCGACGCGCCGGTGTCGAAGCGCAAGCTGAACTGACCGGGCGGCTCGTCGCAAAACAAAGTTCGCCCCGGAGAGGTCGTCCTCTCCGGGGCGAATTGTTTTTCAGGCTGCTTTGCTAGCTGGCTGGAGACATCGTGCCGGGCGAGGCCGGCCCTTCCTCTTCGCCGTCCTGTTCGAGCTCCGACAGGATGTCCACGAGCGCACGGACGCGGCCCTGCGCCAGCGGACGCAAATCGTTGATCATGGGCTCGTCATTGGCGAGCCAGGCCTGGGCTTCCGCGAGTTCCTCGACGGTGGCGCCGGTTCCGATGATCTCTGCAATCGTCACGTCATCCACGCTGCCAACGGCCTTGGTGACGTCGTCGCGAGAGAGATGCTGCATGGCGGTCCTCCTCTGGCTCAACGGCAAAAGACTGGTCGCGCGAATCAATCGAGACGCTGCCGATCGGTTCCGCGAAGTGTGGAGGGAGGAGCGATCCGGCCCGGGAACGGCGGGAATCGCGGGGAAATTACCGGTTGGTGACCTGGAGCGGGCCGCCGGTCGCGTCCGACATGCGGGCGATGGCGCCGCCGCGGCCGCTCATCATGCCGTCGAGCCGGTCGCGCTCTTTCTCGAAGCCTGCCAGAACCGCCCCTTCCAGCGAACGGCCGCGCGGCAGTTTCACGCGCAGCGGATCGACGAAGCGGCCGTTGACGAGGATTTCGTAGTGGACGTGGGGACCCGTCGACTGGCCGGTCGAACCGACGAAGCCGATCACCTGGCCCTGCCGCACCTTCTTGCCGACCTCCATGCCCTTGGCGAACGCTGACATGTGGCCGTAGGCGGTCTCGTAGCCGTTGGAATGCTTGATGCGGATATATTTGCCGTAGCCGCCCTCGGGACCGGCCTTCTCGATCACGCCGTTGCCTGAGGCGAAGATCGGCGTGCCGTAGGCGGTGGCCCAGTCGACGCCGGTGTGCATCTTCACATAGCCCAGGATCGGATGGCGGCGGCCGCCGAAGCCGGAGCGCATGATGGCGTTGTTGACGGGCTTGCGCACCAGGAACTTCTTCGCGCTCTTGCCGGTCTCGTCATAGTAGTCGACGACGCCGTCGTCAGGGCTCTGATAGCGGTAGTATTTCTTGGTCTCGCCGCCGACCGTGAGGGAAGCGAACAGCACGTCGTTCTTTTCGCTCGACGTCACGCCCTCGTCCTCGCCGGCGTAGAACACGTCGAAGGAATCGCCCGGCTGCACCTTGCGCTGGAAATCGACGTCGTAGGAGTAGATCTTGATCATGTCCTCGATGACCGGCATCGGGACCTTGTTGCGCATCGCGGTCTCGTAGATGCTCTGGTAGAGCCGCACGCCGGTGCCGTCATCGTCGTCATCGTCGTCGCTGTTGGCGTTGGCCGTGGCATCAGCGACGGTGTTCATGCTGGAGACGTCGACCGCGACGTATTTGCCGAGGTCGGACAGCGCCGCGATCGCCTCGACCATGGTGTCGTTTGCAACCACAACGCGATAGGGCTGGAGCCTTGCGCCGGGGCTCGCGGGCGCCATCAGGATGCGCAGCTTCTCGCCTTCCTTCAGGCCGCCGTCGCGGCCGCGGGGCCCGAGCGTTGCGGTGATCGCCTTGATCTCCTCAGGCGTCGCGCCGAGATCGCGCAGCACGGAGCCGACGCTGTCGCCCTTCTTGACCAGATGGACGCGTTCGCCGCTGGGATTGCCGCCGGTGATCTGCTCCTTGGTCTTGGGCAGCAGCGTGACGTTTTCCGGCACCACGCGCGTCTCGAAACCGGCATAGGGATCGGACGACGACGTTTCCGGGGCGTAGGCGCTGCGGATGTCGGAGGCGCCGGTCGCGCCGGAGACGTCGGCGGTGGCATTGGCGAGCGAGGCGTAGCGGACACCGCCATTGCCGCGCCAATTGGCGGCATCGCGCACCCGCATCAGGATGTCGTCGAGCGCGACCACCGCGGAAATCTTCGCCTTCGGCAGCACCGGCGACAGATCCTTGGTCACGAAGGAGACCTCGGCGTCGGGCTCGACGGCTTCGGGATTGTTGGGATCGTCGGAGGCGGTCTTCGGATCGGAGCCGACGTCGGTGAGCAGACGCTGGGCGTTGAACGGCGGGATCTTCGCCGACAAATCGCTCGTCGTCATCGACAGGTTGCCGGCGATCCGGACGAAGGGGCGCACCCGCATCACGTCGCGATTGCCGACGCGGGCGACGGTCGAGACGCGCACGATGTTGCGCGAGGCGGTGGATTCGCTCGGCGGCGGCAGGCGATCGCTCTTGTGCAGCGTGGCTGCGCGATCGGCTGCGCCGAACGCACCGCGCAGCGCGCCTTCGACACGCTCGGGCACCTTGGCGAAGGTCATCTCGCCGTCGAGCGACGCGAAAACGGCGCCGCCGATCAGGGCTGCGCCGCAGAGTCCGGTCAGAATTGTACCGCTGAACCATTGCACGGAGACGCGGCGGCGATCGATGACGGCGGCTTCCGAACCATCGACGGACAGCGGCGGCTCGTGGCCGAGATCGATGATCCCGGTCTCACGCCCGTAAGCGCCGCGTGACGTCCTGTGGTTCAACCCAAGTCCCCCAATCAACGACCCAAGATGCCCGTTTCGAACCCCGTTCCGGCCGCCCTCTTGCAGGGGGATCGCCGGAAAAGGCAAGCCGCACAGGCGCCCGCGCTCAGAAAGCCCTGCAATAGGGCCGGCCGAAATTACGAACAGCTGGACGGGTGAAGGTCTCTCGAAGTCTCTCGAATGTCGGAAGAAGGCCGCCTCATCGTATGATTGCCTTCCTCTGACCCTACGAAAATCGCGGCAGCCCCCACTGGCACCCCGCGATTCAAGCTTGTCTCTTATCAGAACGCCGCGGGATTGTGGCTCAAGTACGGCGCCTAATATGGAAAAAGTTTACTGAACGGCCGGGCGCCTGGGGCCGCCCGGGAGGGGCGCCCAGGACCGCCTTCGGAGCCCCTCAGGAGCCCCCAGGGGCGCAAACTTTTTTTGAGATTTTTTACCGTGCGGGACCGGCCGACGCACCCGGCGGCCTCCTAATTGACTGGAATCGCTTGATTTTTTTTCCATGATCCACTGTGCGACGATTTGTTGACGATTGGCGTTGACAGCCCGGAAGGCGGGGCCTATAACCCCAACCACTGAGCGCGGCGCCGCCGGGTCACTGACCAAGGCGAGCGAACGCGCCACTGATGCTCCTCACCTTGTTGAGTGACACAACAGCCGACACCAGTCGGTTGGAGTTCATCCATCGTCGGTAAGGGTGTCGGAACCCTTCCTCTCAGGAAGGTTGGGGCCTCTCCGGTCCCGGGCTGTTTGACAAGTGAAGATGAAGAAAGAGAAACGTGGACGGCGGAGTCCTTGCGCCTCTCGGACCACTTAAGAGCTTCGGCTTTTGAGTACTGAGAGAGGACGAAAGACTTCGGCGGTACACGTTTCAAAGGAAACACCATCGTTGTCCGCGATGTGAATCGCAGACAGCAAGTCGATTTCGGTCGACAATGGTGGGACCTCGTCAAACGTTGTGATCAGCCGGTTCAAAGTTCAAGTCCAACTTGAGAGTTTGATCCTGGCTCAGAGCGAACGCTGGCGGCAGGCTTAACACATGCAAGTCGAGCGGGCGTAGCAATACGTCAGCGGCAGACGGGTGAGTAACGCGTGGGAACGTACCTTTTGGTTCGGAACAACACAGGGAAACTTGTGCTAATACCGGATAAGCCCTTACGGGGAAAGATTTATCGCCGAAAGATCGGCCCGCGTCTGATTAGCTAGTTGGTAGGGTAATGGCCTACCAAGGCGACGATCAGTAGCTGGTCTGAGAGGATGATCAGCCACATTGGGACTGAGACACGGCCCAAACTCCTACGGGAGGCAGCAGTGGGGAATATTGGACAATGGGGGCAACCCTGATCCAGCCATGCCGCGTGAGTGATGAAGGCCCTAGGGTTGTAAAGCTCTTTTGTGCGGGAAGATAATGACGGTACCGCAAGAATAAGCCCCGGCTAACTTCGTGCCAGCAGCCGCGGTAATACGAAGGGGGCTAGCGTTGCTCGGAATCACTGGGCGTAAAGGGTGCGTAGGCGGGTCTTTAAGTCAGGGGTGAAATCCTGGAGCTCAACTCCAGAACTGCCTTTGATACTGAAGATCTTGAGTTCGGGAGAGGTGAGTGGAACTGCGAGTGTAGAGGTGAAATTCGTAGATATTCGCAAGAACACCAGTGGCGAAGGCGGCTCACTGGCCCGATACTGACGCTGAGGCACGAAAGCGTGGGGAGCAAACAGGATTAGATACCCTGGTAGTCCACGCCGTAAACGATGAATGCCAGCCGTTAGTGGGTTTACTCACTAGTGGCGCAGCTAACGCTTTAAGCATTCCGCCTGGGGAGTACGGTCGCAAGATTAAAACTCAAAGGAATTGACGGGGGCCCGCACAAGCGGTGGAGCATGTGGTTTAATTCGACGCAACGCGCAGAACCTTACCAGCCCTTGACATGTCCAGGACCGGTCGCAGAGACGTGACCTTCTCTTCGGAGCCTGGAACACAGGTGCTGCATGGCTGTCGTCAGCTCGTGTCGTGAGATGTTGGGTTAAGTCCCGCAACGAGCGCAACCCCCGTCCTTAGTTGCTACCATTTAGTTGAGCACTCTAAGGAGACTGCCGGTGATAAGCCGCGAGGAAGGTGGGGATGACGTCAAGTCCTCATGGCCCTTACGGGCTGGGCTACACACGTGCTACAATGGCGGTGACAATGGGATGCGAAGGGGCAACCCCTAGCAAATCTCAAAAAGCCGTCTCAGTTCGGATTGGGCTCTGCAACTCGAGCCCATGAAGTTGGAATCGCTAGTAATCGTGGATCAGCACGCCACGGTGAATACGTTCCCGGGCCTTGTACACACCGCCCGTCACACCATGGGAGTTGGTTTTACCTGAAGACGGTGCGCTAACCCGCAAGGGAGGCAGCCGGCCACGGTAGGGTCAGCGACTGGGGTGAAGTCGTAACAAGGTAGCCGTAGGGGAACCTGCGGCTGGATCACCTCCTTTCTAAGGATGATCCTTCAGCGAGCTCACGCTCACTATCGGATCGTTTTAGAAACATCAGTGGCCAACAGATCGCCAGATCGTTGAGCTGCATTGGCGGGATTTCGCCGTCTTCGTTTCTCTTTCTTCGCGGACGAACACGCGCTGGGCCTGCAACGGCAGGATCCAGGGTCCTTAACGGGATGTGCGTTAGGGGCTTGTAGCTCAGTTGGTTAGAGCGCGCGCTTGATAAGCGTGAGGTCGGAAG
>NZ_KI421499.1:8945957-9325444 GCF_000473125.1 Bradyrhizobium genosp. SA-4 str. CB756
CCTCGTCCGCATCCGCATCATGAAGCTGTCGTAGCTGAGCTCGGCGACCTGCATCCAGGCGAGCGACTCGTTCCGGAAGGCCGACAGGCTGGTGTACAGCTTGTGGAAGTGCGGGTTGGTCTTGTTGAGATCGGCGTAGATCTCGTTCGCGGCGGCGTAGCACGCTTCCAGCACCTCCTGCGGGAACGGCTTCAGGATCGCGCCGGCCACCAGCAGGCGCTTCAGCGCCGGCGGATTGACGTAGTCGTATTTGCCGGTGACCCATGTGAAGGTATCGCGTGAGGCGACCTCGATCGCAGCCTGATAGTGCTTCGGCAGCGCGTTCCACTTGTCGATGTTCATGATGTTGTGGCCCTGGCCGGTGCCTTCCCACCAGCCCGGATAATAATAGAACTTCGCCACCTTCACGAAGCCGAGCTTCTCGTCGTCATAGGGGCCGACCCATTCGGCCGCGTCGATCGTGCCCTTCTCCAGCGCCGGATAGATGTCGCCGCCCGCGATCTGCTGCGGCACGCCGCCGACCTTGGCGATGATCGTGCCGGCGAAGCCGCCGACGCGGAATTTCAATCCCTTGAAGTCCTCCATCGACTTGATCTCCTTCCGGAACCAGCCGCCCATCTGGGCGCCGGTCGAGCCGGTCGGAATGCCGATCGTGTTGTATTCCTTCAGGAGGTCGTTGAGCAGCTCCTGTCCGCCGCCGAACAGCAGCCAGGAAATATGCGCCCGCGTGTTCAGTCCGAACGGCAGTGATGTGCCGAAGGTGAAGGCCGGATTCTTGCCCCAGTAGTAATAGAGCGCCGTGTTGCCCATCTCGACGGTGCCGTTGGACACGGCATCCAGCACCTGCAGGCCCGGGACGATCTCGCCGGACGCGAACGGCTGGATCTGGAATTTGTTGTCGGTGACCTCGGCGACGCGCTTGCAGAAATATTCGCAGCCGCCATAGAGCGTATCGAGTGCCTTGGGCCAGCTCGCGGCGAGCCGCCATCTGACTTCCGGCATCGATTGGGCAACTGCTGGTGAGGCAACGGCACTCGCGGCAAGGCCCAATCCGCCTGCCGTGAGGAATTTACGACGTTCCATGCGCTTCCCCTCTCTGTGATGTCGAGTCCTCGACGAGGGATTGCGATCTTGGTGCCGCTTTGTCTTCGCCGGGCAACCGACGTTCTGTCCGAAATCTTGGTTTTCCGGATCCTGGTCAGGATGACCAAAGGGGATACGCAAAGCAAGCGCACTTTGGTCGTGTTTTCGGCATCGACGTTCAATGTTGCGCTGCGAACGCGGCTTCCATCGCCTTTCGAACCTTCACGGTCTCGTTGCTCGCGTCGAACTCGACGTCGCTCCAGCGCACCATCGCGCCATGCGCGACGTCGTGCCTCAGCTTCAGGCGATGGGCGAGGCCGATCGGCAGCGCGCCGGTCTTCAGGCTCGCGGCCGCCGGCACCAGCTTGCCCCACACCGTGTAGCCGCCTTCGCCGTCCAGCATCTCGCCGGCGCGCAAGGGGCGCTTGGCGACCGCCGCGACGTCGCCGCGGAAACCGTAGGGCTGCCCGGTCGGCTCGCCGCGCAGCGCGGCCGACAGGATCGAGATGTTCAGCTCGAGCCCGATCAGATGATAGGGCTTGTACATCGCAGCGAAGCGCCCACTGGCATCGGTCTTCAGGCCGTATTGCTTGAAGCAGTCGGCGGCGTAGTCGTTCGGCGCCTCCAGCACGACGTAGACGCCCCAGCGCAGATCGCGAAACACCGGCCGGCCGTCGCGCTCGAGCGACGACACCACCTCCACCACGCCGGAGCGCTCCAGCACGCCACCCTTGTCGCTGGGCCGCATGACATGCGGCAAATCGTCGACGCCGCAGGGCGGAAACAGCAAGCCGCCTGCGGGCACGTCGAGCCCGCAAGCATTCGCAATCGCGGCCATCTCGATCGCCGATTTGGTGCCGTCGAGGAAGGAGTTGAACATCTGCGGGTTCATGCCGGCCGACTGCGCCTCGCCGGCGGTCAGGCCGTAATGCTGCCAGACGCCGTCGGGCGTCACATCGTGGTAGGCCGGCAGATATTTTGTGCCCTTGCCGGCGGCGACGACGCGGAAGCCGGTGGCGCGGGCCCAGTCCACCATCTCCGCCGTCAGCGCCGGCTGGTCGCCATAGGCGAGCGAATAGACCACGCCGGCCTTCCGTGCTTCCTCGGCGAGCAGCGGGCCGGCCAGCACGTCGGCCTCGACGTTGACCATCACGATATGCTTGCCCGCCGCGATCGCCGCGCGCGCATGCTTGATACCGACCGCGGGATTGCCGGTCGCCTCCACCACCACATCCATGGCGCCGCCGGCGATGGCGCGGGCGCCGTCATCGGTGAATACGGTCCTGGCGATGCGCTCGGCGTCCCAGCCGACGGTGCGGCACGACTCGCGAGCGCGCTCGCAGTCGATGTCGACGATGATGGGCACTTCCAGCCCCGGCGTGTGCGGCACCTGGGCGAGGAACATCGAGCCGAACTTGCCGGCACCGATCAGCGCGACACGGACGGGCTTGCCGGCCGACGCGCGGGCCTGGAGGAGACGGAAGAGGTTCATAGGGATGTTTTCCGGTGATACAGAAATTCGTGAACGCGCGGCTCTATCAGCTCGTCATGGCCGGGCTTGACCCGGCCATCCACGTCTTGCTGCAAGTGATCGTGTCGAGACGTGGATGCCCGGGTCAAGCCCGGGCATGACGACCGGAGATGTTGCGCGACCGCGTCTTACTCCGCCGCCTGCCGCGGTGCCCGCGCGAGCCGCACTAGCGCATCATCCTCCACCGTCTTGATCGGCGCAAAGTCGCGATGCGCGATGTACTCCGGCCGCGTCGGTGTGCGGATGTAGTTCGAGACCGCGTTCAGTGTCAGGTACACGATCTTGCGCGGGTAGGGCGTGATGTTGCCGCTCGAGCCATGCACGAGATTGCCGTGGAACATCAGCATGCCGCCGGGCTTGCCGGTGGGGGCGACGATGCCGCCCTGCTTGACGAGGCGCGTCACGGTGTCCTCGTCCAGCGTCCACAGCGGATAGGACGTGGTGGCAAGGTCGTGCGAGGCTTCGAGATCGCCGGCGTTCTGGCTGCGCGGCACAAGCATCAGGGGGCCGTTGATCGGCATCACCTCGTCGAGGAAGATCGCGATGTTCATCGCCCGCGGCTCCGGCATGCCGTCGTCGCGCTTCCAGGTGCCGTAATCCTGGTGCCATTGCCAGACATCGCCGGTGAAAGCGGATTTCGCGTTGATCTTGAACTGGTGCATGTAGACAGGCTCGCCGAACACCTGCTCGACCGGCTCGATCATGCGCGGATGCGCGCCGAGGGTTCTGAACGCCTCGTTGTAGAGATGCGCGGCAAAGGCCGTGCGCGGCGCGCCGCTCTTCTCCCGCCAGACCTCCGGCCGGTTGGCGTCATAGATGCCGACCGCCTCGCGCACGAGCAGATCGACCTCCTCCTGGCTGAACAGCTCGGGCAGGAACAGCCAGCCCTCGCGGTGGAAGAACTCCAATTGCTCCTGAGACAGTTTCATGGGTCGTCCTCCTGTTTTGTTTTTGTCATTCCGGGGCGCGCGAAGCGCGAACCCGGAATCCATTTATTCGCCGTCTATGAGGCCCGATGGATTCCGGGCTCGACGCTACGCGTCGCCCCGGAATGACAGCCGCTTACGCCGCCGCCTCGTCCGTCGCCCTTAATCTCTCCTCAGTCATCCGTCCCGCCGTCTGCGCATGCGCCAGCGCCGCACGCTCGGCAGCCTTCGCCTCGCCTGCGAGAATGTGTTTTGCGATATTGGCATGCTCGGCCCAGGCACTGCCGCGATAGTCGAGCTCCGACAGCACCGTCGCCATCGAACGGCGCATATGCGGCCATTGCGGCGCGATGGTTTCCTCGATCACGGGATTGCCGGCGAGCTGATAGATCGCGCGGTGAAAATCGACATCGAGCGAGATGAGGTCGGCGAGCGAGGTGTTGCGGTCGATGTTCCGTCCGGCGGCGAGCGCTGCGTCCAGCCGTGCGCGTCCCGCCGCGTCGGTGCCTGCGCGCTCCGCCGCCAGCCGTGCGGCCAGCGCATCGATGGCGCCGCGCACCTCATAGAGCTGGCGGATGCGGGAAGGATCGAGCTGGGTGACTTCAAAGCCGCGCTTGCCGCTCTCGGCAACGAGCCCCTGCCGGTGCAACAGATGCAGCGCATGCGACACCGGCTGGCGCGAGACGCCGAGCTTGTCGGCAAGCTCGTTCTGCCGGATGCGCTGGCCGGGCTGCAGCGTGCGGTCGGAGATCGCCTCCAGGATCCGGGCATAGACCTGGTCGATCAGGTTCGGGAGCGGATCGAGAGGGATCACGCCGGAAGCTCCGAAGCAAAAGGGAATACGGAATTCCGTATTCGAAGGTATAGCGGGAGGGGGAGCGCGTCAAGGTGGCCGCGAGGCCCGCTCAGGTCGCCGTCTTCGACCTAGTTAAATCATTGATATCGCTAGGCGCGCTCTACTGTGCATGGGGTTGTTTTCGAATGCGGGCCCCGGCGAGGCCCGGCCGCTACTACTTCTTGCCCTGTTCGATGAGCATCCGGCTCATCAGGTAAAGCCGCGGCACGATCGAGTTGGTGTCGATGAACTCGTCGCGGGCGTGATAGCCGAAGCCGGCAAGGCCAAAGCTCTCGACCACGACCGCCTTGCCGCTGCGGCTGGCATAGCCGGCATCCGTGCCGCCGCCGGTCATCTCGGCGATGTCGAGCTTGCGGTCGATCTCGGCATAGATCGCCTGTCCCTCCTGAGCCAGCGCACGGCCGCGCTCGCTCGCGACGAAGGGCGGGCGCCCCGCAATGATCGTCACCGTCGTCTCGGTGTCGGGCACGAGCTTGGTCTTCAGCTTCTCGTCAAGCGCCGCCTGCAATTTGGCGACGCCGTCGGGAATGGTGAGGCGGATGTCGGCGCCGGCCTCGGCCTTCTCCGGGATCTGGTTGCGCACGGTGCCCGCCTGCGCCGTGGTCCAGTTCAGCTGCGTGCCCGGGATCGACTTGGCGACGTCCTTTGCCTGCAGCAGTTGATGCGCGAGCTCGATCAGCGCGTTGCGCCCGAGATCGGGCGCGGCACCCGCATGCGAGGCGCGGCCCTTCACTTCCATTTTCGCCGTCGCTGTGCCGCTCGCACCCAGCAGCAGCGCGTCGTTCTTCGCCGGAGGCGACGCCGCCGTTGGCTCGCAGGACAGCACGACGTCATGCTGGTCGGCGAGCTCGGCGATGATCTCGCCCGACCCGATCGAGTCGACTTCTTCATCCGGATTGAACGACACCGTGAGCGTCGCGTAGTCCTTCCAGCCGGCGTCCTTCAGCATCTTGAGCGCATGCAGCACCACGGCGATGCCGCCCTTGTCGTCGGCGATGCCGGGACCGTAGATGCGGTTGCCGTCGACATGGTACGGCTCGCTTGCGAGGATGCCGCGCTGATAGACCGTGTCCATATGCGCGATCAGCATCAGCTTCCGCGTGCCTGATCCCTTGAACGTCGCGATCACCATGTCGGCGCGGGTGCCCGCGGTGGTCTTGCGCCGCTCGGTGCTGGCGCCCAGCGCCTTGAGACGGGCCTCGGTGAAGTCGGCCATCTTCTTCAGGCCTTCGGCATCGCCGCTGCCGCTCTCGGTCATCACCATTTCGCGCAGGGTCTCGATCAGCGGCGCCTTCTCCTGCTCGGCGGCGGCCTTCAGCTTCTCGTCGGCAGCCGCGAGCGCGGTGCTGCTGGCGGCGACGAGGCCGAGCACGGCCAGCATGGAGACGGAGCGGGCTGTCATGAGAGCATCCTTTCGCGTCTTGGGCGTCTGCAATCGCGCGATCGGACGGAAACGTAGCATCCACACCGTCCGGATGCCACGCTGCTCTAGGGCTCCAGCACCTCCACCTCGAGCGCCGCAATCCGCTCCGCATCGGCCAGAGCTTCGATCCCCGCAATACGGTCGCCGCTGAACGTGACGCGTAGTGCGATGCGCAGCTGGCCGTCGAGGATGACGGCCACGCCCATCTCGCCATCGACCAGCGCGGACCGTGCCGCCTGGGCGCGGCCCTTGTAGATCTGCGCGACCGCATCCGCGCCGCGGATCTCGGGCAGCGTGCCGAGCCGCACCGCGGCGTCGTCGGCGCTGAAGACGACGTCGGGATCGAGCACGGCGAGCAGCCCCTCGAAATTGCCCTCGCGCGAAGCCTTGAGAAATGCATCGACGATCCTGCGCTGATGCGACAAGTCCGCCTCGGGCACCGGCGCGCCCTGCACGCGCCGCCGCGCGCGGCTTGCCAGTTGCCGCGAGGCATCGACCGAGCGCCCGACGATCGGCGCGATCTCCTCGAACGGGACTGCGAACATGTCGTGCAGCACGAAGGCGAGCCGCTCCGGTGGCTGCAATGTCTCCAGCACGACCAGCAGTGCCGCGCCGACGGAATCGGCCATCTCCGCCTCGCGCTCCCGCGTCTCGTCGACCGGCTCCGGCACATGCGGGCCCATCGGATCTTCCTTGCGCGACTTGCGTGCGCGCAGCATGTCGAGGCAGATGCGCGCGACCACGGTGGTGAGCCAGCCCCGGAGGTTCGCGATGTCAGATGTGTCGTAGCGGCTGACACGCAGCCAGGCCTCCTGCACGGCGTCGTCGACCTCGCCGCGCGATCCCAGCATGCGGTAGGCGACGGCACGCAGATGGTCCCTGTTGGCCTCGAACTGCCGCACCAGAAAATTGTCTTCGAAGTTTTCTTGGCTCATCGGTCACATTCCCTCATCGCGATCCGTCATGCCCATGACGAAGCCAATCCGGCCGATGTGACCGGAACCTTCGAAATTCGTGAAACGGAGACTCGATATGATGCACGCCCGCATGAATCACCCCGTCATGGTCCTGCCCGAAGCCATGAATGTCTTGCAGTCCCTCGGCAATTTGACCAAGCAGGGCCTGTCGGAAAAGCTCCTGGAACTGGTGCACCTGCGCGCCAGCCAGATCAATGGCTGCAGCGTCTGCGTCGACATGCATCCCAAGATGGCCCGCAAGCTGGGCGAGACCGACGAGCGCCTGTTTGCCGTGTCCGCCTGGCGCGATGCGCCTTATTTCAGCGAGGCCGAGCGCGCCGCGCTGGCGCTGACCGAAGCCGTCACCCGCCTTGCCGATCGCGAGGACCCGGTGCCGGATGCAATCTGGAACGAGGCCGCCAAGCATTTTGACGAGCGCGAGCTGGCTACGCTGATCCTCTCGATCGCGGTCATCAACGTCTGGAACCGGCTGAACGCGACGATCAAGATGCCGGTCGGAGTGTGGAAGGTGGCGTGAGGCACCTTCTTACCCTCTCCCCTTGTGGGAGAGGGTGCCGAGCGAAGCTCGGCGGGTGAGGGGTCTCGCTCTGCAAACTCATATGCGGACAGAGAGCCCTCATCCGGCGCTTCGCGCCACCTTCTCCCACAAGGAAGGGAAGAGAGTTACTCCGCCAGAAACCTGCTCACCACCTCGCCGAACTCCAGCGGCGCCTGCTCGAACATCCAGTGGCCGGCATTGGGAATGATCGCCGTCTTGGCGCCTGCAATATGCTCGGCCAGCACCCGCCACATCACGGACAGGCTCCCCGTGGTCGCACCGCCGCCGATCAGCAGCGTCGGCGTCCTGATCACCTGCGCATCGCTGAGCGTGTAGGGCCGGCGCTGCTCGTTGATCTGGCCGAGGAAGGTCAGCGTGTTGTCGCGCAGCTGCTGTTTGGCGGCCGCCGGCACGCGCCGCCAGGAGCCGTCGCCCTCGATGCCTTCGTAGAAATTCTGCAGCGCGCCCTCGATGTCGCCGGCGCGGATCATCTCGACCGAGCGCACCGTCTTTGCGGCGAGCGGCGGATGCGCCGGCGTGCCTTCCGGCACCGGCAGGCTGGCATCGAGATCGCCGCCCGGCTCGGCCAGCACCAGCTTTCGCAGCAGATCCGGCCGCGCCTGCGCGACACGAAACGCGATGTGGCCGCCGCGCGAATGGCCCATCAGGTCGACCGGTCCGGGCTTGACCTGCTCGATGAACGCGATTGTGTCGGCGACATGCTGCGCCATCTTGTAGTCGTCGCCGATGGCGTCCCAATGCTCCGGAAAGAAATGCCGCAGGCTGACCGAGATCACGCGATGATTCTTCGACAGCGGCCCGAGCACCGAATACCAGGTGCGAAAGTCACCGAGCGTGCCGTGCACGCAGACCAGCGGATGGCCCTCGCCGACTTCGAGATAGGCCATGTCGTAGCCGTTGACGTGAAATGTCTGCATGATCAGCTCGCCAGAAAGTCCAGGACCACTTCGGAGTATTTCTGCGGCGCCTGCTCGAACATCGGATGCGTCGCGTTCGGGATGATCGCCGTCTTGGAATAGGGCGCGTGCGCGGCTAGCGCATGCAGCACTTTTGGCAGCAGGCCCTTGGTCCGCGCGCCCAGGATGAACAGCGTCGGCATTTTGATGGACTCCGCATCCGCCTTCGAGAAGGGCGGGCGATTGTCGCGGACCTGGCCGATCAGGGTGTAGGCATTGTCGCGCAGGTTTTGCTTCACCATGGCTGGCAGCCGCGGCCAGGTGCCGGCGCCTTCCAGCGTATCCACGAAGACGGCGAGCCCGCCGTCGACATCTCCCGCTGCGATCTTTTCGGCAGAGGCCGTGAAGCGCGCCAGCAAAGGCGAGGGCCCGCCGACATAGTCAGGGTCGAGGCTGGCATCGAGCTCGCCGCCGGGCTCGGCCAGGATCAATCGTCGGAGCAGGTCCGGCCGCTGCTGCGCCACGCGGAAGCAGATGTGCCCGCCGCGGGAATGGCCCATCAAATCGACCGGGCCGAGGTCGAGCTTTTCGATGAAGGCGATGACGTCTTGGACATGCTGGGCGATCGAATAGGTCTCGCCGACACCGTCCCAACGATCGGGGAAGAAGTGCCTCAGGCTGACAGCGATCACCCGGTGTCGCTGCGTCAGCGGCCCGAGCACGCAGCCCCAGACGCGGAAGTCATTGAGCGATCCATGAACGCAGACCAGCGGCGCGCGGCCCCTGTCCTCGCCCACGTCCAGATAGGGCATGTCGTATCCGTTGACGTGGAGGCTTTGCATTCTGGGGGCTCGTGAGAAGAGGGCGGAACTCCTGTGCAAGATTCCCGGAAACCGGGTGGATCGCAACTATTTCCAAGCCTAGATTTGAGGACAGATCACAGTGGGGGCATGCGAGAAGGACGCAAGCTCAGGAACCAAGCCATGACCGACCAGCATTTTGCCCTGTTCGATACGAAGATAGGCCTCTGCGCCATCGCCTGGGGCCCGCGCGGCATCAACGGCACACAATTGCCGATGGGCGGCGAGCAGAAGATCCGCACCCGCATCAGCCAGCGCCATCCTGATGCCAGCGAAGCCGAGCCGACCGCCGAGGTGCAGCGGGCGATCGACCGCATCGTCAAGTTGCTCGCGGGCGAGCCCGACGATCTCACCGACATCCCGCTCGATCTCGATGGCGTGCCCGAGTTCAGCCGCGGCGTCTACGAGATCGCCCGCGCCATCCCGCCCGGCAAGACCATCACCTATGGCGACATCGCCAAGCAGCTCGGCGGCGTGCAGCTGTCTCGCGATGTCGGTCAGGCGCTCGGCCGCAACCCTTGCCCGATCGTCGTGCCCTGCCATCGTGTGCTGGCGGCCGGCAACAAGCCCGGCGGCTTCTCGGCGAATGGCGGCGTGGTGACCAAGCTGAAGATGCTCGAGATCGAAGGCGCGCTGGTGAACCACACGCCGAGCCTGTTCGATTGAGTGGGCTTGCGCCGGCGCCGTAGGGTGGGCAAAGCGAAGCGTGCCCACCAAACCGTCTCAACATAGACGGGTCGTGGGCGCGACGCTTTGCGCCTTTGCCCCCCTACGAGATCCCGCCCTAAATCTTCGCCGCCATCTTCGGCCAATACCTGTCGCGCAGGTGCCGCTTCACCAGCTTGCCCGTGGGCGTGCGCGGCAGCTCGGCCTCGAAGTCGATCGAGCGCGGGCACTTGATGGCGGAGAGGCGGCTCTTGCAGTAGGCGATCAGGTCGGCCTCAAGCGCCTTGCCGGCGCGCTTCATGTCGTGCGGCTGCACCACTGCCTTGACCTCTTCGCCCATCTCCTCGTTCGGCACGCCGAACACGGCGACGTCGGCCACCTCCGAGTGGGTGATGAGCACGTCCTCGGTCTCCTGCGGGTAGATGTTCACGCCGCCCGAGATGATCATGTAGGACTTGCGGTCGGTGAGGAACAGAAAACCGTCCTTGTCGAGATAGCCGACGTCGCCGAGCGTCGACCATCCCTTGGCGTTGTAGGCCTTCTTCGTCTTCTCGGGATCGTTGTGATATGTGAACGCCGGCGCGTCGGCGAAATAGACCGTGCCGATCTCGCCAACCGGCTGCTCCTCGTCGTTCTCGTCCAGAATCTTGATCTTGCCGACCACGGCGCGGCCGACGCTGCCGCGATGCTCCAGCCATTGCTGCGAGTTGCAGACGGTGACGCCATTGCCTTCCGAGCCCGCGTAGTACTCGATCAGGATCGGGCCCCACCATTCGATCATCTTTGCTTTCACGTCGACCGGGCAGGGGGCCGCGGCGTGGATCGCGCCCTTCAGCGTCGAGACATTGTATTTGGTGCGAACCTCGTCCGGCAGCTTCAGCATGCGCACGAACATCGTCGGCACCAGCTGGGATTGCGTGACCTCATACTTCTCGACCAGCTTCAAGAATTCTTCGGCATCGAAATGCTCCATGATGATGGAGGTGCCGCCAAGCACGATCGCCATCATGTTGAAGCGCAGGGGAGCCGCGTGATAGAGCGGCGCCGGCGACAGATAAGTGCTCTCCGCGTTCATGCCGCACATGTCGGCGCAGAGCACCCGCAGGAACGCGTTGGGTACGTCGATCGCATTGCCCTCGAAGGCCTTCTTGATGCCCTTCGGGCGGCCGGTGGTGCCCGACGAATACAGCATGTCGTAGCCGGCGACTTCGTCCGCGATCGGCGTGGTCGGCTGCGCGGCCGCTTCCTTGTCGTAGGAGCGGAAGCCGGGCAGCGGCTCATCCACCATGAAGAAGATCGGCTCGCCCGGAGCGCCCTTGACCAGATCCCTGATCTGGTCGGCACATTTCGGCGTGGTGATCACGACCTTGGCGCCGCAATCCCCGATGATGTAGTCGATCTCGTCCTGCTTCAGGTAACGGCTGATCGCGGTGTAATAGAGCCCGCTCCGCTGCGCCGCCCAGCAGATCTCCATGAACGCCAACCGGTTTTCCATCAGCAGTGCGATGTGGTCGCCGGCCTTGAGGCCGAGCGAGCGGAACAACTGCGCGCCCTGGTTCGAGAGCTCGTCGAGCTCGCGATAGGTGATCGCCTTGCCCGTCCCGGCCATCCGGTAGGCGATCTTGTCGGGCGTGGCACGGGCGTAGACGGAGGGGTGGGTCATGGCGTTTCCTCAAAACGCGAATGGCGAGTAGCGAGTGGCGAATAGGGAAGAAGGGCAAACCGCTCTTCGCCTACTCACCATTCGCTACTCGCCACTCACTACTCGCTTTTGTTTTTCTTACAGCCGCTCCACGATCGTCACGTTGGCCATGCCGCCGCCTTCGCACATGGTCTGCAGGCCGTAGCGCTTGCCGCGCTGGTGCAGGGCGTGGACCAGCGTCGTCATCAGCTTGGTGCCGGAGCCGCCGAGCGGGTGGCCGAGCGCGATGGCGCCGCCGTTGACGTTGAGGCGAGCCGGATCGGCGGCGGTGGTCTTGAGCCAGCCGGTCGGCACCGAAGCGAAGGCCTCGTTGACCTCAAACAGGTCGATGTCGTCGACCTTCATGCCGGCCTTTTCCAGCGCCTTCTTGGTGGCGTGCAGGGGAGCGTCGAGCATGATGACGGGGTCGCCGCCGGTCATGGTCATGTGGTGGATGCGCGCCAGCGGCTTCACGCCGAGCTGCTTGAGGCCGCGCTCGTTGACGACCATGACGCCGGAGGCGCCGTCGCAGATCTGGCTGGCGCTGGCCGCGGTGAGCTTGCCGTTCTCGGCGATCAGCTTGACGCCCTTGATGCCTTCGAGCGTGGCATCGAAGCGGATGCCTTCGTCGATATGATGGGTATCCTTGCTGCCGTCGGCGCGAGTGATCTCGAGCGGCACGATCTCCTTCTTGAAGTGGCCGGCTTGCGTCGCTGCGATCGCGCGCTGATGGCTGTTGAAAGAGTATTCGTCGAGATCATCCTTCGACAGGCCGTACTTCTCGGCCATCATCTCGGCGCCGGTGAACTGGCTGAACACGATGTTCGGATACTTCGCCTCGATGCCCGGGCTCTTGTAATGGCCAAAACCGTTCTTGGCGGCGAGCTGCGAGGACAGGCCCATGGGCACGCGCGTCATCGATTCCACGCCGGCCGCAATCACCACGTCCATCGTTCCGGACATCACGGCCTGGGCCGCAAAGTGCAGCGCCTGCTGCGAGGAGCCGCACTGACGGTCGATCGAAGTTCCCGGCACGCTCTCCGGCAGCTTCGACGCCATGATCGCGTTGCGCGCAACGTTGTTGGACTGCTCGCCGACCTGCATGACGCAGCCCATGATCACGTCCTCGACCAGCGCGGGATCGACCTTGGTGCGATCGACCAGCTCGTCCAGCACCTTGGCGGCGAGATCGGCCGGATGCCAGCCGGCGAGGCGGCCCCCCTTGCGCCCGCCCGCGGTACGCGCGGCGGCGACGATGTAAGCCTCGGCCATGTCGGTCTCTCCCTGGATTCTTCTTGGATGGGTTTGGTTGTCGGGGGCGGATTTAAGGGGCGGGATATCGTTTAGTCAATCGATCAATTAACTCTTGTGATGAGGCGCTGCATCGGCTTATCTGCGGCCGCTTCAAGCGCCGAGAACAGGGATCTCCGTGACTACCAGCGTACCGAATAGGCTCCCGAGCGGAAAAAATTCCACGGCAGAGAAATTGCTCGTGGCCGCCAGCGAGCTGATGATCGAACGCTCATCGATCGAGATCTCGCTCTCCGACATCGCCCAGAAGTCGGGCGCCAACGCAGCGCTGGTCAAATATCATTTCGGCAACAAGGACGGCCTCTTGCTGGCGCTACTCGAGCGTAACGCCGCGACCGAGCTGTCCAACCTCGAATATCTCCTCGCGCAGCCGATCACGCCGACGGCAAAGCTGAAGCTGCATATCGCCGGCATCATCCGCGCCTATTACCGGTTCCCCTACATGAACCGGCTGATCCATTACCTGCTGCACGAAAGCGTTGCCGGCTCCGCGGACGAGGTCTCGAAATTCTTCGTCGCGCCGCTCTTGGACTTCCATCGTCGCTTGCTCGCCGAAGGCGAGAAGAGCGGCGAATTCCGCGTCACCGATCCGGTGCTGTTCTACACCAGCCTGATCGGCGCCTGCGATCATCTGTTCTTCGGCCGGCACGCGATGTCTCGCGCGACCGGCGTCGGTCCGGTCACCGATGACGTCTGCCGGCAATACATCAAGCACATGGAAACGCTGATCTGCGGCGGCATCCTCGCGCAAGCAATGGATGCTGCCGCGGCCGGATGATCGGCCATCACTCGTCAATCAGAAGACTTGCAAGTCTAGAGAAGAAACGCCCAAGGAAAGGTAAGAATACGATGGAGTTGAAAAACGTAGCCGTTCTCATCACCGGCGGTGGTTCGGGTCTCGGCGAGGCGACCGCCCGCGCCATGGCGGCCAAGGGCGCCAAGATCGGTGTGATCGACCAGAACAAGGAGAACGCCGAGAAAGTCGCCGCCGAGGTGAAGGGCGTTGCGCTTCATGCCGACGTCACCAGCGAGGAGCAGATCAAGGCGGCAATCGCGAAAGCAGAAGCCGCGCATGGTGTCGCCCGCGTGCTGATGAACTGCGCCGGCATCGGCGGCTCGCAGCGTATCGTCGGCCGCGACGGAGTTTATCCGCTCGAAAAGTTCGCGCGCATCATCAACGTCAACCTGATCGGCACCTTCAATTGCCTGCGGCTGTTCGCCGAGCGCCTCGTCACCATCGAGCCGGTCGGTGAGGAGCGTGGCGTCATCATCAACACCGCTTCGGTTGCCGCTTACGAAGGCCAGATCGGTCAGATCGCCTATTCGGCCTCGAAGGGCGGCGTCGTCGGCCTGACCTTGCCGGCCGCGCGCGACCTCGCCAGCCAGAAGATCCGCGTCAACACCATCGCGCCCGGCCTGTTCTTCACGCCGCTGCTGATGGGCCTGAACGAAGAAGCCCGCAAGAGCCTGGGGGCCCAGGTACCGCATCCCTCGCGCCTCGGCGATGCCAAGGAATACGGCGCGCTCGCCGTGCACATCGTCGAGAACGCCATGCTGAACGGCGAGACCATCCGTCTCGATGGCGCCATCCGCATGGCTCCGCGGTAGCTCTCTTCCCTTCTCCCCTTGTGGGAGAAGGTGGCGCGCGTAGCGCGCCGGATGAGGGGCTCTCTCCGCGGAGACAGACCCCTCACCCAAGGGAGTATGTGGTCAGCGACGTACATGCCCTCTCCCACAAGGGGAGAGGGCGCAATAACCGCCACTCAAAGAGCGGATGCAGGAGCGCCCCATGTCCCAACCGCTGCTGATCGAGCATCACGACGGCGTCGATCGCGTGATGCTGAATCGTCCAGAGAGCCTGAACGCGCTCGATCCTGCGCTGATCGATGCGCTCAACGTCTATTTCCAGGGCCTCCAGCGCAATCGCGACACGCGCGTGGTCGTGCTCAAGGGCGCCGGCAAGAATTTCTGCGCGGGGCTCGATCTCAAGAATGCGATGGCGCGCCGGGCCGGGCAGCAGGAGCCGCCCGGCGTCACCGAGTCCTTGGACTCGCAGCGCCGCATCGCCGACATCGTCATGCTGATGCGGCGCTGTCCGCAGCCGATCATCTCTCTGGTGCAGGGGGCCGCAGCCGGTGGCGGCTTTGCGCTGGCGCTCGCCTCCGACATCCGCATCGCGACGAAGTCGGCGCGGATGAACTGCGCCTTCATCAAGCTCGGCCTTGGCGGCTGCGACATCGGCACCAGCTATTTCCTGCCGCGCCTCGTCGGTGTGTCGGTGGCGTCCGAGCTGATCCTCACGGGACGCTTCATCGGCGCCGAGCGTGCGCTCGCGGTCGGGCTCGTCTCGGAGGTCGTTGACGAGGACAAGCTCGATGCAGCGGCTGAGTCTTATGTCGATGCGATGATGACGGCCTCGCCCGTGGGGCTACGCCTGTCGAAGGAATGTCTCAACATGAGCGTCGATGCCGGATCGCTGGAAGCTGTGATCGCGATGGAGGATCGCAACCAGGTCCTGTGCAGCCGCTCCGAGGAATTTTCGGAAGGCATCAGGGCCTTCCTTGAGAAGCGAAAGCCTGTCTATATCAAGCGCTGAACGACAAAGATCCGCAAAGGACAATAATTCCGGGAGACGCAAAATGAGTGGAAGCGCGGCGGCGGTGATGTCAAAGCCCGCCTTTCGCAAGGTCGAGTGGCTCGCGCGCGACATCGATGTCGAGCGCCGGGCCGACGGCACGGTGGTGCTCAAGTCGCGCATTCCGCTGCAGGCCTACGAGAAGCACATCCCGGCCTCGCTGGCGAAATGGGCCAAGGAAGCGCCCGAGCGTATTTGGCTCGCACAGCGCGGTGATCCCAATCGTGACTGGCGCAAGGTTTCCTACGGCGAGGCCAAGCGCACCGTCGATGCGCTGACGCAGGCGCTGCTCGATCTCAGGCTCGACGGACGCCCGGTCGCGATCCTCTCCGGCAATTCGATCGAGCACGCGCTGATGACGCAGGCCGCGATGCAGGCGCGCGTCCCCGCGGCTCCGGTGTCGCCGGCCTACTCCCTGATGAGCCACGATCACGTCAAGCTGAAGTACCTGTTCGACCTGATCAAGCCGGCCGTGGTGATGGTGCAGGACGGCCCGACCTTCGAGAAGGCGCTGAAGGCACTCGATCTCACCGGCGTCACCGTCGTTCACGTCGTGCGGCCCTGCGAGGGCGTCAAGAGCGTCAGCTTCGCTGAGCTCGCGGCAACGCCGGTGACTGGGGATGTCGAGGACTCGATCGCAAAGATCACGCCCGACACCGTCGGCAAGCTGCTGTTTACATCCGGCTCGACGGGCATGCCCAAGGCCGTCATCAACACGCAACGCATGATGTGCGCCAATGCGGCGATGATGATGCAGGTGCGGCCGCGCATCCCGGGCGGCCCGCTGCCGGTCGTGCTCGACTGGATGCCGTGGAATCACACCATGGGCGGCAATGCCGCTTTCCATCCGGTGCTCGTTGACGGCGGTACGCTCTATATCGATGACGGCCGGCCGATGCCCGGCCAGCTCGAGGAGACCATCAGGAATCTCCGCGAGATCTCGCCGACCTATTACGCCAACGTGCCGGCGGGCTACGCCGCGCTCGCGGCGGCGATGGAGAAGGACGATGCGCTGTGCCGCTCGTTCTTCAAGAACCTGTCGATCATGGCCTATGGCGGCGCGCGGCTGCCCGACGATCTCAACAACCGCATGCAGGCCCTCGCCGTGAAGGCCGTCGGCGAGCGCATCGTATTCTACACCGGCTGGGGCTCGACTGAGACCGCGCCGACTTCGACCGGCACCTATTGGGACACCGAACGCGTCGGCCTGATCGGCCTGCCATTCCCGGGCGTCGAACTGAAGATGGTGCCGTGCGGGTCGAAATACGAGCTGCGCCTGCGCGGCGTCAACGTCACGCCCGGCTACTTCGGTCAGCCTGATCTCACGAAGAAGATGTTCGACGAGGAAGGCTTCTACTGCATTGGCGATGCCGGCGTCTTCGTCGACGAAGCCGATCCGGTGAAGGGCATCATCTTTGCGGGCCGGGTGGTCGAGGACTTCAAGCTCACCACCGGCACCTTCGTGCATGTCGGCTCGCTTCGCACCGATGCGATCGCGGCGGCGACGCCCGTCGTGCATGACGCGCTGGTCGCTGGACAGGATCAGTGCTCCATTGGCTTGCTCGCCTGGCCCAATCTGCATGCGTGCCGTCAGCTCGTCGGCAATCCCGAGCTGACCTTCGAGGACGCGGTGAAGCATCCGGAGGTGATCGCCTGCTTCAGGCGAGGTCTCGAAGCGCACAACACCGAATGCGGAGGCGCCAGCAGCCGCGTCATCGGCCGCGCGATGCTGATGGTCGAGCCGCCCTCGATCGACGGCAATGAGCTCACCGACAAGGGCTACATCAACCAGCGCGCCGGCCTCGAGCGCCGTGCCGCGCTGGTGGAACGGCTCTATGCGGACACGCCGGATCAGGATGTGATCGTGCTGCGATGAAGCACTTCTCTCTCCATTCGTCATTCCGGGGCGCGCGCAGCGCGAACCCGGAATCCATCGGGCCGCATAAACGCGGCGAAATGGATTCCGGGCTCGCCGCTACGCGGCGCCCCGGAATGACGGTCTCAATGACGATAAAATAAGAGGTAGCCGCCATGAACTTCGATTTCTCCGACGATCAGAAACAGCTCCGCGACCAGGCGCGCAAATTCCTCGCGGAAAAATGCTCGCCCAAGGCGGTGCGTGTCGTGCTCGACGGCAAGGCGCCCTACGACAAGGAGCTGTGGAAGGGCCTCGCCGAGATGGGCTTCCTCGGTGTCGCGATTCCCGAGGAGTTTGGTGGCGCGGGCGCCGGTCATCTGGAGCTTTGCGTGATCGCGGAAGAGATGGGGCGGGCGAATGCGCCGGTGCCGTTCTCCTCGACCGTCTATCTTGCCGCCGAAGCGCTGCTGATCGCCGGCAGCGAGGCGCAGAAAAAGAAGTGGCTGCCCGCAATCGCCTCGGGCGAGGCGATCGGCACGCTGGCCCTGTTCGAGGGCAAGGGCAATCCGGCGCCGAAGAACGTCAAGCTCACCGCGGCGAATGGCGTGCTCAACGGTGTCAAGAAGCCGGTAGCCGATGGCGCGATCGCCGACTTCGCGGTGGTTGCCGCGCGCACGGGATCGAGCGGGCGCGAGAACGACATCTCGCTGTTCCTTGTCGACCTTAGGGACGGCGGCGTCGAGGTCAAAAACCTCACCAATCTCGATCCGACCCGCGGGCAGGCTGAGTTCACGTTCAAAGACTGCAAGGCCGAGCCGCTCGGTGCGGCCGGCGAGGGCTGGAGCATCTTGACCCAGGTGCTCGACCGCGCCGCGGTGCTGTGCGCCTTCGAGCAGGTCGGTGGCTCCGACCGCGCGCTGGAGATGGGCCGCGACTACGCGCTCGACCGCATCGCCTTCGGCCGTCAGATCGGATCGTTCCAGGCGGTCAAGCACATGCTGGCCGATATGTATGTCTCGGCGACGCTGGCGCGCTCCAACAGCTATTACGGCGCCTGGGCGCTTTCGACCAATGCGGCCGAGCTGCCGGAAGCGGCCGCCGCCGCGCGGATCAGCGCAACGCAGGCGTTCCAGCATTGCGCCAAGAACAACATCCAGGTTCACGGCGGCATGGGCTTCACCTGGGAGTTCGACTGCCACATGTACTACCGCCGCGCCAACGCCATGGCGTTGGGCTTGGGCAGCCTCTCCTATTGGGAAGACCAGCTGATCGACCGCATGCGGAAGAAGAACGCGGCGTGATGTTGTCGTCATTCCGGGGCGTCGCAAGGCGGCGAACTACGATGTGCAATTGCACATCTGAGAATCCAGAGGTGAATGAATAACGTCGAGATTCCGGGTTCGCGCTGCGCGCGCCCCGGAATGACAGAGAGAAAAGCACCATGAACTTCGACGACACCCCGCAGGAAGCCGAATTCCGCAGCTTAGCCCGGGCCTGGATCGGCGCCAACGCGCCCAGGCAATACGAGGACGAGCTGCGCAAATCCTCGCTCGGCCGCACCGTGCTCAAGAACGCCAACATTCTCGAGGTCGCGAAGGCCTGGCAGAAGAAGAAAGCGGATGCCGGCTGGGCCTGCCTGCACTGGCCGAAGGAGTATGGCGGCCGCGGATCATCGCCGATCGAGCGCGTGATCTGGCAGCAGGAAGAAGGGCCGTTCGGCCAGCTGTCCCGCATGTTCATCATCGGCCACGGCATGTGCGGGCCGACCATGATGGCGTTCGCGCGCGAGGAGCATAAGCGCACCTATCTGCCGCCGCTCGCTTCCGGCGAGAAGATCTGGTGCCAGCTGTTCTCCGAGCCCGCCGGCGGTTCGGACGTGGCCGGCCTGCGCACGCGCGCCGAAAAGGACGGCGACGACTGGATCATCAACGGCCAGAAGATCTGGACCTCGGGCGCGCATTATTCCGACTACGGCATACTGCTCACCCGCACCGATCCGACCGTACCCAAGCACAAGGGCCTCACCATGTTCTTCCTGGACATGAAGAGCCCGGGTGTCGAGGTGCGGCCGATCAAGCAGGCAAGCGGCACGTCCGACTTCAACGAGGTCTATTTCAACAATGTCCGCATCCCCGACCACCAGCGCCTTGGCGAGGTCGGCGATGGCTGGAACGTCTCGCTGACCACGCTGATGAACGAGCGCAGCGCGATCGGCGCGGCCGTCTCGACTGGCTTCCCGGAGCTGTTCGAATATTGCTCCAGCCTGATGCTCGACGACGGCCCGGCAATCGAGGACCGCGCGGTGCGCTCGAAGCTCGCGAACTGGGCGGTGAAGGCGAGCGGGCTGAAATACACCAGCATGCGCGCGATCTCCGCGCTGTCGAAGGGAGAGCGGCCGGGACCGGAAAACTCAATCGGCAAGCTGGTGGCGGGCTCGATGATCCAGGACGTCGCGACCTACGCGCTGGATCTGCAGGGCGCGGCGGGCGTGGTCAGCGGCGAGGATGCCGAGCTGGCCGGCCGCTTCCAGGCCATGCTGCTGCGTGCCCCAGGCACCCGCGTCGAAGGCGGCACCGACGAGATCATGCGCAACATCATCGCCGAGCGGGTGCTGGGCCTGCCTGGCGATATCAGGGTCGACAAGGACGTGCCGTTCAACAAGATCCCGACCAAGGGAAGAGGTTAGAGGTCCGCCATGAATTTCGACGACACCCCGCAGGAAGCCGCCTTCCGCGAGACCGCGCGCAAATGGGTCGAGGCCAATGCGCCGAAGGAGCTGCATGCCGAGCTGTCAAAATCCTCGCTTGGCCGCATCCGGCTTGCCAAGCACGACATCGTCGATGTCGGCAAGGCCTGGCAGAAGAAGAAGTTCGAAGGCAATTGGGCCTGCCTGCACTGGCCAAAGGAGTATGGCGGCCGTGGCGCGACCCCGATCGAGCGCGTGATCTGGCAGCAGGAAGAAGGCGTCTACGGCAAGCTGACGCAGCCGTTCCAGATCGGGGAGGGCATGTGCGGCCCGACCGTGATGGCCTTCGGCAGCGAGGACGCCAAGCGCCGGTATTTGCCAAAACTCGCCTCGGGCGAGGAGATCTGGTGCCAGCTCTTCTCCGAGCCGTCGGCCGGCTCCGATGTCGCGGGCCTTCGCACCCGCGCGGAGAAGAAGGGCGACAATTGGGTCGTCAACGGCCAGAAGATCTGGACCTCGGGCGCGCACTACTCCAACTATGGCCTTCTGATCGCGCGCACCGATCCCAACGTGCCCAAGCACAAGGGCCTCACCATGTTCTTCCTTGACATGAAGAGCCCGGGCGTCGAGGTCCGCCCGATCAAGCAGGCCAACGGCATGCAGGAGTTCAACGAAGTCTATTTCACCGATGTGGTGATCCCCGACAGCCAGCGGTTAGGAGCCGTCGGTGAGGGCTGGAGCGTGTCGCTGACGACGTTGATGAACGAGCGCATGTCGATCGGTGCGCGGCTTGCGACCGGCGTCCCTGAAATGTTCGAGTTCTGCTCGAACCTGATGCTGGAGGATGGCCTCGCCATCGACGATCCCGCGGTGCGTTCGAAGCTTGCAAGCTGGGCGGCGAAGTCGAGCGGGCTGAAATACACCAGCTACCGCACGATCTCGGCGCTGTCGAAGGGCGAACGGCCGGGGCCGGAGAATTCGATCGGCAAGCTGGTCTCGGGCATGATGCTGCAGGACATCGCGACCTATGCGATGGACCTGCAGGGCGCGGCTGGTGTCCTCACCGGCAACGATGAGGAGACAGTGCAGGGCCAGTTCAAGCAGATGCTTCTGTCCTCGCCCTCGATGCGCATCGCCGGCGGCACCGACGAGATCCTGCGCAACATCATCGCCGAGCGCGTGCTGGGATTGCCGGGTGATATCCGTGTCGACAAGGATGTGCCGTATAACAAGATCCCGACCAAGGGGCGGTGATCTCGCCTCTCGCTGCATCTCGTAGGGTGGGCAAAGCGAGGCGTGCTCACCATATGCGGATGCGCCGGAGTAAGTCTGTCCGTGGGCACGGCGCGATGCGCCTTTGCCCACCCTACGAAAGAGCGCGAGCTGATCCATGGACGCACAAGTGAAACAGAATGACCGCATCGGCGTGCTTGAGGAGCTCCTCAACGAGCGCTACTCCGTCCGCGCTTTCCATCCCAGGGAAGTCGACCGCGCGACCATCGAGCATGTGCTGACCACCGCGCAGCGCACCGCGTCCTGGTGCAACAGCCAGCCCTGGCAGGTCATCATCGCCAGCGGCGAGGCCAAGGAGCGCTTCCGCAAGCTGATCTACAAGGAAGCGTCGCGCGGGCTCGGCGACGACTACGATTTCACCCCGCCGCGCGAATATGTCGGGGTCTATCTGGAGCGCCGCCGCGAGAGCGGCTTCCAGCTCTACAACACGCTCGGCATCGCCCGCGGCGACAGAAGCGCTTACGCCAAACAGGCGCTGGAGAACTACAATTTCTTCGGCGCGCCGCACGTGGCCATCATCCACACCAACGAGCCGCTCGGCATCTACGGTGCGATCGATTGCGGGGCTTATGTCTCGAACTTCATGCTGGCCGCGCAGGCGCTCGGGCTCGGCACCATTCCGCAGGCGGCGCTGGCGCGTCACTCCGGCCTGATCCGCCGCCACTTCAATCTGCCCGACGATCGCCGCGTCGTCTGCGGCATCTCGTTCGGCTATGCCGACAACGCCCACAAGGTCAACAGCTACCGCACCTCGCGCGCGAACGTGGCGGACACGGTGACCTTCGTCGAGGAGTGATCCGGCGGCTATTCGCGGAAAACACTGAAATCCACGCAAGCAAAGGCGGCCGCAGAAACGGCCGCCTTTGCAGCTGTCGTTTGGTCCGATTGACGCGGGCCGCTAGCCGCCGCTGCCGCCGATCACGGCCCGCACGGTCTCGTCGGGCCCGAAATCTTCGGCACCGTCGACATAGAGCAGCGCGGCGAGCTTGGAGCGCGCGCGATTGACGCGGCTCTTGATGGTGCCGACCGCGCAGCCGCAGATCGAAGCCGCGTCCTCATAGGAGAAGCCCGAGGCACCGACCAGGATCAAGGCTTCGCGCTGGTCCTGCGGAAGCTTGTCGAGCGCGGTACGGAATTCCTCGAACTCGAGATGCGCGTTCTGCGACGGCTGCGTCTTCAGCGTCTTGGCGTAATTGCCCTCGGCATCCTCGACTTCCCGCCGCCGCTTGCGATAGTCGGAGCGGAACAGGTTGCGCAGGATCGTGAACAGCCACGCCGGCAGATTGGAGCCGGGCTGAAACGAGTCGATGTTGGCGAGCGCGCGCAGCAGCGTCTCCTGCACCAAGTCGTCGGCGCGGTCCGCATTGCCGCTGAGCGAGATGGCGAACGCGCGCAGACTCGGCACGGCCGCCAGGATGTCGTTACGCAGGGAGTCCGTGAGAGGCATTAATCCCTCCCATTGTTGTTGTCGTTGGAGCCCCCAGCAACATTCTCGCTTTGAGATATCCCTCCCGGCGCATCAAGCTTTTTGATGAGCTCCGCGAACCGGTCGGGAACCCCCTGCCGCACGACGTCGTCGTACATGGCGCGGAGCTGATGCCCGATCCGGGATTGAATCTCCGGAGTGAGCCCTCCCTTGCCGGGGGTCGTGCTTTTGCTGGCTTGAGATTTGAGATCTTTCATGACCTGTTCCACGTTTCCCCGAGTTAAGTGACTGTAAAATAGAGAAGTTTTCTCAACCGGGAGCCGTTCCCTGGATAGGCACAATGCGACGTGAGATAAAAAGTTCCGCGCTTTGCGGAACTTTTATTGGCCTGATGCGTAAACAGCCCAGCAGGGGAACCCGGGCCCCCCCGCGTATCGCCTGACCTCAGGGTTGGATCTAAGGCTGGCCCGAAGATGAATGGAGTGGGGATGTCCCGTTCACAGCTTGTTGCTGAACACTTGCCGCTGTTGCGCCGCTACGCCCGCGCCCTGACGGGCAGCCAGGCCTCCGGTGACGCCTATGTCGCAGCCATGTTGGAAGCCATGCTGGGGGATCCGTCGGTGCTCGACGAGAGCCACGGGCCGCGCGCCGGTCTGTTCCGGCTGTTCACCCAGATCTGGAATTCCGTCTCGGTCAACGATGATGCCGAGGTGACGACGCTGCCGATGCCGCCGGAGCGGCGGCTGTCGAACATCACGCCGCTGCCGCGGCAGGCCTTCCTGCTACTCTCGCTCGAGGGATTTTCGGAAGAGGAAGTCGCCTACATCCTCGGCACTGACGTTGGCGAGACGCGGCGGCTGGCCGATGCCGCCGGACGCGAGATGGCGGCCGAGATCGCCACCGACGTGCTGATCATCGAGGACGAGACCTTCATCGCCATGGACCTCGAAAGCCTGGTGAAGAACCTCGGCCACAACGTCGTCGGCGTCGCGCGCACCCATGCCGATGCGGTGGCGCTGGCCAAGAACAAGCGGCCTGGCCTGATCCTCGCCGACATCCAGCTCGCCGACGGCTCGTCGGGCCTCGACGCCGTCAACGAGCTGCTGCGCACCTTCGAGGTGCCGGTGGTGTTCATCACCGCCTACCCCGAGCGCTTCCTCACCGGCGAGCGCCCCGAGCCGGCGTTCCTGATCTCAAAGCCGTTCCAGCCCGCAATGGTCTCGGCGGTGGCGAGCCAGGCGTTGTTCTTCCAGCGCAACTCGCGCAACCGCACGCCCAAGGCGCCCGCGGCGTAAGAAGGGCGCCCGCGGCGTAAGAAGGCGCCCGCGGCCTGATAACGCGTTATTTGGCGAAGTGATCGATCCGGCGTGCTGCAAGGCACGCCGGATTTTTCATGTCTGCCTGCCGCGCTTGACGCGCATCGAATTCGCCGCTCATACCTCGGCATCGATCCCAATCGGAGATACGCACCATGGACCAGCAACTGCTCGATCGTCTCGCCATCCGCGACCTCGTCGAGAACTGGGCGGTGTGGCGCGATGCCGGTGACTGGGAGCGTTTTGCCACGGTCTGGCACGAAGAGGGCTGGATGTCCGCGACCTGGTTTCAGGGACCGGCGCGGGATTTCATGCGCGTCAGCCAGGAGGGCTTTGCCAGGGGCGTGCGCATCCTGCATTTCCTCGGCGGCTCCAGCATCGACCTCGCGGGCGAGCGCGCGATCGCCCAGACCAAGATGACGATCTCGCAGCGTGCCCTGGTGCATGACGTGCTCTGCGACGTCGTCTGCACCGGCCGCTTCTACGATTTCCTGGAGAAGCGGCGAGGCCAATGGGGCATCGTCCGCCGCCAGCCGATCTACGAGAAGGACCGCATCGATCCGGTCGATCCCGCGGCAACACTCCGGCTTGACCAGCAAGCGCTGGCCGCACTGCCCGAAGGCTACCGCCACCTCGCCTACATGCAGGAGCTGATCGGCTACAAGGTCAAGCGCGACATGCCCGGCCTGATCGGGCCCGAGGTCGAGAAGCTTTATGCCGAAGGGCGGGAGTGGCTGGCGGGGAAGGCCAAATAACTTGAAGCAAAAGTGAGCCCCAGACAAAAGTAAGGCGCGACTGGCATCACCACAGTCGCGCTGTTCATTCCGGGGTTCATCGCCAGCAGTCATGAAAGCACATCCGGCCCTTGCTGCCGGGCGAAGGCGACCGCGAGCGCGACGGCGCACCAGTTCTCGAACGTCGTCGCGCGGCTGATGCGCGAGCAGATTGCAGCGCGCCCAGTGCAACGATAACGTCGCTGCCGCTCATCCGATTGCCGAGCGCATACGACAACACCATCATCGGCGATGGCAACCGTCGTCGCAACCGGCACGATGGAAACTAACTAACGGCTCATGATTGCCCCGCGCAGCCGCGGCTTGTGGGCGCGGTGCTGCGCAGTCTTGCTGGTGCGAACTTTCGGTGGTACGCAAATCGCGTGCCAGTTGTATCGTCTGAGCGGAGAAGTCAGTGAAAATTGCGAGGTACTTGCCGGGATCGAAATACTCTCACTCTGACGATTTGGCTGCCTGCAGCATCGTGATTCTTTTCGCTATGGCGCTGGCACTCGTGCCGCACCTGCTCTTGAGTCGCCAGGTTGGGCAGGTTGCATTCTTTCAGATGGGCTTCGACGAAGATACTTACCTTGTCTATATGGTCTCGAACTACTTTGAGATTGGCCGTGCGCTAAGTCACTACATTTTCGCGGCCATGTTCGCGCTGACCAACCATTCGATTGATTGGACGATGATCCTGGCCGATGCGATTTTTCCGGCCATCAGCGTAGTCGCGGCTTATTATCTCGCGAGTTCGATCCTGGTCTCTTGGCGAGGCAGGGCCGTGCTGACCTTGCTGCTTCTCTTTGGTCAGGACTTGTTCTCGCTCGCCAATGTCTCCGTCTGGAATTACACATGGCTGGAGGGGTTCAGGAAGTTCTTTGGTGCAGGAGTGGTGCCAGACGCCACGACTAGCTATCTTACGATTTTGAGAACACCCGAACCGCAGCTTAGCTACGCGGTTGTATTTGCTTTTCTTGGTTTCTTGCTTCGAATTGCAAAAGACGATCGCCGGTCCGGCGCTGCCCTCGCGGGCATCGCGAGTTTGGGCGTTCTGTTTCCTTTCACGTACACCTACATCGCTTTCCCTTCGCTGCTCATGGCCGTGTGGGTTACTCTCGTTAGCTTCTTCTTCGTCAGGCGGGATTTAGCCATCCGTTTGGCCGCAATCGTTTTGACTGCGTGCGCGATTTTCGCCGGTGTCTCGCTGGCAAAGGCCAAAGGGGCTTTACCTGTCTACACGACGCGGCTTCCAGCCGTAACTCCTGCGTTGTTGGTGTGCGGACTGATTGTGGTGCCGTTGGCAATCTGGACAGCGGTGAAGCGGCCCGCCGAACGAGCCGCATGGTTGGCAATCGGCTTCCTTGCGATACCTATCATCGTGAGCAACCAGCAAGTGATCACCGGGCTCACAATCGGCACTCGGGACTGGGAGCGGAATGTCAACTATCAATTTTTGGCTCTTGGCGTCGCGTTGCTCTGCACACTTCCGAAACAAGCTCTCTGGATGAACCGGATCTTTCGATGGGCAGGCCCCGGTATTGCCCTGGTGATCGCCCTCGTGGTGATCAACGCCGACAGAACGGCGATGGTGTATTGGAATGCAACGAACACACCTGCAGTGTTCGCAAGCATGCAGGCCGTCGATGCTGCCAGGAAAACGCATCCGGACGTAAATCGAGTCCTGCTACACCCGGCAGAGCTCGTCCCGATTTTCAACGTGCGCACAAATTCTCAATACGATTACGTCCTCAACCTGGCAAAGCTGTACATGCCAGGAGGGCCATGCTGTATCTCACGAATTCCGCCAGGTGGCGTGCCGTCGATCAGCCCTGTCGAGCCAATTCTGTTTGAATATTGGTGGCGCTTGGGAACAAGTCCCGAGGACGCGCAGAAGATCGTGACGAAAGAAGCCCTGCAGCAGGGAGGCTACTACCTGGCATATTTGTACAGCACCCAGGATGCCTATGCTGCGGCTTCTGATGGCAAGAATACCCGTACGGATGAGATCGTCCGAGACATCCCGCGGGCGATTGATCGTTACAGAAGCTTCCTGCAATCTGACCACGCGGACATTAGAGACAGCCGCGTCATTGTATTGACCGAGCAAGAGCCGTCGACCTTTGCAGCGCAGAAGCTGAAAAGCGAGTTGGTTGGAACGGGCCGCGTGGGATCGAAGACAGTCTACGCCTATCTGCAAACGCTCGATTAGGTTTCCCGGAGCCCGGTCGCTGTCGGATGATTGCGCCCGCGCTGTGCTCATGGTCGCAGTGCGGCCGACCGCCGGTAGGCCGTGATCGACCGCGACGGCCTGCGGCGCCAGGACGCACCTTCAGGCCGGGCGGGGCGCTTTTCGAGCGAGGCGGTGCGCGCGGCTGAGACCGACCGGACGTTTGCTGGGGCGGATTTATCCCCCCGATCTTCCGAAAAAAAGTAAGGCGCGACTGGCATCACCACAGTCGCGCCCTACGTCGCCGGCTTATGGGGCAGGGGGGAATAGCCGGCTGCTGAGACGACTCCCGGGCGCGAAAGTCGTTCCAGGCGGTAGCGAAATTTTTTGTGCCGCCTTCGGTGATTTGCGCACACGGTTAAGTGATCTTAACGGCTGAGAACTCCCGGTCCTCTCGTCGCGTTGTTCCCGCGATCGCCATGGGGCGAGGGATATTTAGCCATGTCACAGATTCAAAAGATATTTTTGGGCGCCGTCGCAATTGCCGCAACGCTCGGTGCGGTCCAGGTCGGCGCGGTGCAGCTGGCCTCCGGCCACGATCTGGCCGACCGCTGGCAGGCGGTTGCCGACAAGCCGGGCCACAACGTCAATCGCGCCAGCAAGGCCGACCGTCTCGCCGAGGTCAAGGCCGCCCCGGTTCCCACCCGCACCGTGTCGATGCGGCTGAACGACCTTGCCGACACGTCGGTGCTGCTGCGGGTCCCCGCGGTGATCGAGACCGGCAATGCCAAGCCGCCGCCGGTGCTGCTCAAGGGCAAGGACCAGAAGCAGGGCCGCCCCAAGCCGACGATCGCCTGCGAGCCGATGGTCAGCTCGCTGACCGAGGTCGCAAGGCTGCTCCAGCCAGGTCGCTGCGTGACCTGATCGCGCCTGGCCGAAGGACCGGCGTCGTCACGGCGCTCACATCCTCTTGATCCGTTGTCCGATCGCGTTATATCCCGGCTTTCCCTTTGATTGACCGGGTAAACGCATGACGACGTCAGATACGGCTGTGCATACGCAGCCATTCCAGGCCGAGGTTTCCGAGCTGTTGCACCTCATGGTGCACTCCGTCTATTCGGAGACCGACATCTTCCTGCGCGAGCTCGTCTCCAACGCCTCGGACGCCTGCGACAAGCTGCGCTATGAGGCGATCGCAAGTCCGGCGCTGCTGGGCGAAGGCGACGCGCTCAAGATCCGTATCATCCCGAACAAGGCGGCCGGAACGCTGACGATCGCCGATAACGGCATCGGCATGGAGCGGCAGGAGCTGATCGACCATCTCGGCACCATCGCCCGCTCCGGCACCAAGGCCTTCGTGTCGAAGCTGAAGGAGGCCAAGGACGGCCTCGGCCTGATCGGCCAGTTCGGCGTCGGCTTCTATTCCGCCTTTATGGTCGCCGACAGGATCGCCGTCATCAGCCGTCGCGCCGGCGAGAGCGACGTCTGGACCTGGACGTCCTCCGGCGGCTCCGGCTTCGAGATCGCGCGGGCCGGCGAGGCGGACGCGGCGCGCGTGGCGCGCGGCACCGAGATCGTCCTGCACCTCAAGGACGACGCCAAGAAATATCTCGAGACGTACGAGATCGAGCGCATCGTCAGCGCCTATTCCGACAACATCCTGTTCCCGATCGAGCTCGTGCCCGAAGAGGGCGAGCCGCGCCAGATCAACTCGGCGAGCGCACTGTGGCAGCGCTCCAAATCCGAGCTGACGGCGGAAGACTACAAGAAGGCCTATCAGCAGATCGCCTCGGCCTTCGACGATCCCGCGATGACGCTGCACTACCGCGCCGAGGGCCGCTACTCCTACGCCGTGCTGTTGTTCGCGCCCTCGACCAAGCCGTTCGACTTGTTCGAGCCGAACCGCAAGGGCCGGGTGAAGCTCTACGTTCGCCGCGTCTTCATCACCGACGATGCCGATCTGTTGCCCGGCTATCTGCGCTTCATTCGTGGCGTGGTCGACAGCGAGGACCTACCGCTCAATATCTCGCGCGAGATGCTGCAGAACAATCCGCAGCTGGCGCAGATCCGCAAGGCGGTGGCGACCCGCGTCGGGTCCGAGCTGGAAGGCCTTGCCGACAAGGATCCGGACAACTTTGCAAAGATCTGGGATGCCTTCGGCGCGGTGCTGAAGGAAGGCATCTACGAGGATTTCGAGCGGCGCGAAAAGCTGCTGGCGCTGTCGCGCTTCACCACCACCTCGGGCGAGAAGCGCTCGCTGAAGCAGGTCGTCGCCGATTTCAAGCCGAACCAGACCGAGATCTACTATCTCGTCGGCGACAGCATCGAGCGTCTGAAGTCCAATCCGCGGCTGGAAGCGGCGACCGCGCGCGGCATCGAGGTGCTGCTGCTGTCCGATCCGGTCGACGCGTTCTGGACCTCGATGCCGACGGAGTTCGACGGAAAGCCGCTGAAGTCGCTCAGCCAGGGCGATCTCAACCTCGACCTGATCCCGCGCGTCGACGCGGCGGACGAGGCGAAGAAGGACGAGCCCGAAGCGGACGAAGCCGCGACCGTCGCGGTGATCAAGGCCGCGCTGGGCGAGCGCGTCAGCGACGTCAAGGCCTCGACGCGCCTCACCAGCTCCGCCTCCTGCCTCGTCGCCGACAGCCAGGGCCCGAGCCGCGAGCTCGAGCGCATCCTGTCGCAGCAGAACCGCGGCATGCGCACCAGGCCGATCCTCGAGATCAATCTGCGTCATCCCATGGTGAGCGCGATCACCAAGGCGCAGGCCGGCTCCAAGACGGTCGACGATCTCAGCCTGCTCCTGCTCGAGCAGGCGCAGATCCTGGACGGCGAGCTGCCGGAGGATCCGGCGGCGTTTGCGGCGAGGCTGAATCGGCTGGTGCTGCAGGGGCTGGGCTGACGCTCCTCTTGTTCCGTCGTCATTGCGATGGGGAGCAGCTTGCCACGCGCGCAGACCGCGTAGACCCTGTAGGGTGGGCAAAGCGAAGCGTGCCCACCAAATGCGGATGGTGGGCACGCTTCGCTTTGCCCACCCTACGGCACCTGATGAACGAAGCTGCTGCCTCATGCTCCGTCATTGCGAGGAGCCCTTGCGACGAAGCAATCCAGAACCCTCCGTGGAAAGCCTCTGGATCTACTCCGCCGCATCCTTCTGCTTGTCGCTGGCTGTCTCGGCCTGCGGCTTCCCGTCCATCCAGCGTGACAGCAGGTTGGAGAAGCGGTCGAGGTAGAGATAGACCACAGGCGTCGTGAACAGCGTCAGCGCCTGGCTCACCAGCAGGCCGCCGACCATGGCATAGCCGAGCGGCTGGCGGATCTCGGCGCCGGTGCCGGTGCCGAGCATCAGGGGGACACCGCCGAGCAGCGCCGCCATCGTCGTCATCATGATCGGGCGGAAGCGCAGCAGCGCGGCCTGGCGGATCGACTGCTCCGGTGTCAGATGCTGCTCGCGCTCGGCGGCGATGGCGAAGTCCACCATCATGATGCCGTTCTTCTTGACGATCCCGATCAGCAGGATGATCCCGATCAGGGCGATGAGGCTGAAGTCGAATCCGAAGATCATCAGGATCGCGATCGCGCCGACACCTGCCGACGGCAGCGTCGACAAGATGGTCAGCGGGTGGATGTAGCTCTCGTAGAGTACGCCCAGCACGAGGTAGACGACGACCAGCGCGGCGAGGATCAGCATTGGCACGGTGCCGAGCGATTGCTGGAACGCCTGCGCGGTGCCCTGAAAACTCGTCGACAGTGTCGGCGGCGCGCCCATGGCGCCAACCGCGCGCAGCACCGCGTCGGTGGCCTGTCCCAGCGCCACGCCCTCGGCGAGGTTGAAGCTGATCGTCACCGCAGGGAACTGGCCCTGATGCGCGATCGCGAGCGGCCGCACCGGCACGTTGGTCCAGTTGCAGATCACCGAAAGCGGCACCTGGTCCCCGGTCAGCGGCGACTTGATGTAGAGCTTCTCCAGCGTCTCGAGCTGGCCTTGCAGGGCCGGCGTGATCTCGAGCACCACGTGATAGCTGTTGGTCTGGGTGAAATATTGCGCGACCTGGCGCTGGCCGAAGGCGTCGTAGAGCGTGTCGTCGATCAGTTGCGGCTGGATGCCGTAGCGCGCGGCGGTGTCGCGATTGATCCTGAGCTGCAGCGTCGTACCCTCGGTTTGCTGGTCGGTGGCGACGTCGCGCAGTTGTGGCAGGCCCCTCATGCCGGCCAGGATCTTCGGCGCCCACTCGTTCAGCTCGGCGAGATTGGCGTCCTGGAGCGTGAACTCGAACTGGGTGCGGGTGGCGCGCCCGCCGAGCCGCACGTCCTGCGAGGCCTGCATGTAGAGGCGAGCGCCCTCGACCTCGGCAAGCTTCGGCCGCAGCCGTGCGATGATCGCTTGCGCACTGGCATCGCGCTCCCCGATCGGCTTCAGCGTGACATACATGCGCCCCGAGTTCAGCGCCGTGCCGCCGCCGCCGATGGACATCGCGATGGAATCGACGGCGGGATCGGCCTGCACGATGGCGTTGAGCTCCTCCTGCCGGCGCTTCATCTCGGTGAAGGAGATGTCCTGCGGCATCTCGGATACCGCGGTGAGGAAGCCGTTGTCCTGCTGCGGGAAGAAGCCCTTGGGGATCATGATGAACAGCACTGCCGAGAGCGCGACGGTGCCGAAGAAGATGAGAAGCGTGACGAAGCTGTGTTTCAGCGCGAGATCCAGGCCGCGCTCGTAGGCGCCGAGCAGGCGCTCGAACATCCGCTCGCTCCACTGGTAGAAGCGGCCGCGCCGCGCCTCGTGGTCGGCGCGGAGGAAGCGCGAGGCCATCATCGGCGTCAGGGTCAGCGACACCACGAGGGAGACGAAGATCGCCATCGACAGCGTCACCGCGAACTCGCGGAACAGCCGGCCGATGATGCCGCCCATCAGCAGCAGCGGGATCAGCACCGCGACCAGCGAGATGCTGATCGAGACGATGGTGAAGCCGATCTCGGCCGCGCCCTTGTATGCCGCGGCGACCGGGCTCTCGCCCCGCTCGACATAGCGCGTGATGTTTTCCAGCATCACGATGGCGTCGTCCACCACGAAGCCTACCGCGATGGTCAGCGCCATCAGCGACAGATTGTCCAGCGAATAGCCGAACACCCACATCAGCGAGCAGGCCCCGAGCAGCGCCAGCGGCACGGTGATGCTCGGGATGATCGTGGCCCAGAAGCTGCGCAGGAAGATGAAGATCACCATCACCACCAGCGCGATGGTGATCATCAGCGTGATCTGCACGTCGTCGACTGCGGCGCGGATGGTGATGGTGCGGTCGCTGATGATCTTGATCTTGATCGCGGGCGGGATCGCTGCGATCAGCCGCGGCAGCTTCTCCTTGATGCGGTCGACGGTCTCGATGACGTTGGCGCCGGGCTGCTTGAAGATGACCAGGAACACGCCGCGCTTGCCGTCGGCCCAGGCCGCGGTCTTCATGTCTTCCGGCCCGGACACGGCCTCGCCGATGTCGCGGATCCGCAACGGTGCGCCGTTGCGGTAGGCGACGATGATGTCCTTCCAGTGCGCCGCCTCGAGCAGCTGGTCGTTGGCGTAGATGGTGTAGGAGCGCCGCGTGCCATCGATGTTGCCCTTCGGGCTGTCGGCGGTGGCGATCGCGATCTGGCTGCGCACGTCCTCCAGCGACAATCCCTTGGCGACGAGCTTGGCCGGATCGATCTGGATGCGCACCGAGGGCTTTTGCTGGCCGCCGACGAATACTTGGGCGACGCCCGGGATCTGGCTGATCTGCTGGGCGAGCTGCGCGTCGGTGCGGTCGCTGACGGTGGTCAGCGGCAGCGTGTCTGACGTCGCCGACAGGATCATGATCGGGGAGTCCGCCGGGTTGACCTTGCGGTAGGTCGGCGGCGAGGGCAGGTTCTTCGGCAATTGCCCGCTCGCCGCGTTGATCGCAGCCTGCACGTCATTGGCGGCGGCATCGATCAGGCGGTTGAGATCGAACTGGATGGTGATCGAGGCCGAGCCGAGCGAGCTCGTCGAGGTCATCTGGGTGATGCCGGGGATCTGGGCGAGCTGGCGCTCGAGCGGCTGTGCGACCGAGGAGGCCATGGTTTCCGGGCTGCCGCCCGGCAGCGACGCGGAAACCTGGATGGTCGGAAAGTCGACCTGGGGCAGCGGTGCAACCGGTAGTAGCGGATAGGCCACGAGGCCTACGAACAGGATGCCCGCCATCAGCAGCGAGGTGCCGATCGGGTATCGGATGAACGGAGACGAGAAGCTCTCTTGCATGCCCTGGGACCACAGAGGGCCAGCGCATCTTCTCCCCCGCGCATGGCGGAGCCGCGCCCGAAAGAGCCCGAGCGCGAATGTGCGTTTCCTTCAGCCCGTTTGTTTCTTGATTGCCCTGGAACGTCGTCGGTCCGGGGCCGGCGTTGTGCTCGAAAGACTAGTCCGTTCGTGCCGGTGTGCGAACGGATTCCTGCACCGGATGTTTGCGACCTTTGTCGGAGGAGAGTTGCAGCGAGTTATGCGCTCCGTGCAGGCCGAAAACGTCGCGTCTTCCCGCTTTCATGCTGTTGCGGCGCCAAGTCTCATCCGTTTCGCCGCGCGTCACAAGCGGGAGAGGTATGAACAGGAACAATCGCTTCTTCCGCGCCATTGTGCCATATCGAAATGACATACCGCGTGCCGTTGTTGCCGATTCGAGGAAATGCCCGATGCGCCTGCCAATTTTGACCCTGACCGCGATTGCTTCGCTGTTTGCCGCGGCGGACGCCCGCGCCCAGACCTATGATCCGCGCTACCCGGTGTGCATGCACGTCTACACGCCGGGCGGCTTCGGTGGCGGTGGCGGCGACTATTTTGACTGCTCCTTCACCTCGCTGCCGCAGTGCCGCGCGACGGCGTCCGGCCGCTCGGCAAGCTGCGACCTCAATCCCTATTACGCCTTCGACGAACCGCCGCCGCCTCCGCGCAAGCGCCACAGGAAGCAGCACTAGCGATCCGCGATTGCAGCTTGGAGAGATGCCTGTCATGCGCAGCTCATTCGGTCTGATGGTGATCGCCGGTGCATTGATCGCGGCTGCGCCGGCGCGGGCGCAGACGTTCGATCCCCGCTTTCCAGTCTGCATGCACGTCTATTCCGGCGCGAATGGCGGCGGTGGGGAATGGTACGATTGCTCCTTCATCTCCGTGCCGCAGTGCCGTGCCACGGCCTCAGGCCGCCCCGCGAGCTGCGATCTCAATCCGTATTATCCGGTCAACGCGCCGCTGCCCCGCGCGCGCTACAGGCGAGGCGGCTAGCTCCGCGCGATCACCGCTCGCCGGGCCACCAGTTCGAGCGCGGATCTTTTGCGGAGATCTTTGTCGTGCGGAGCGCAACCAGATGGCTGCGCTTGTAGGGCCGGCCCGCAAGCTCCGAGCACTGGCGGCAGCACATGGCCCGCTCAAGCTCGTGGATCGGCGTCGACTTCCTCCGCCTGACGATGTCGAGCGCCACCGTCTGATGCGTCTCGCAGCCCAGGCACTTGACCTCGAGATAGCAGTAGCCCGCGTTGAGTGCGTCCCCGAGCGTCGGTGAGGGCTGTGCGGGGCCCTGAAACCCTAGCATCCGCTGGTTCCAGGCTTCGCAGGCGAGACGATCGGCCTCTTTACGCACGTCGGCCGCGCGTTCTGCCGCCGCCCGGACGGACGCACCATAGATTCGCTCGCGGGATTTGGTCGTCATGACGCGGCAACATGCCCGCGCCCGGGACATTTCGGCAAGCCGCTAGGAATGGTGGGTGTGGATGGCTTTGACGCAATCCGCGTTCCGCACCGCTACTCCTTCTTGATCCCCGACAATTCCACAACCTTGCGCCAGCGCTCGGTCTCCGCATTCAGCATGCTGCCGAACTCGCCGGCGTTGCCGTGCAGCGGGATCGCGCCGAGCTCGGCGATGCGGGCCTTGATCTCGGCATCGGACAGCGCGGTGTCGATCTCGCGATTGAGCAGATCGACGATCTCGCGCGGCGTGTCGTGCGGCGCGCCGACGCCGTAGAACGAGCTCGTCTCGTAGCCGGGTAGGGTGTCCGCGATCGGCGGCACGTCGGGCAGGATCTCCGAGCGCTCGCGCGTGGTGACGCCGAGCGCGCGCAGCTTGCCGGCGCGCACCAGCTCGAACGACGAGGTGACGTTGTCGAACATGCCCTGGATCTGGCCGCTCATCACGTCGGTGAGGCCCGGCGCTGAGCCGCGATAGGGCACATGGGTGAACTGCACGCCGGCGAGAGACTTGAACAGCTCGCCGGACAGATGCAGCGAGGTGCCGATGCCGGACGAGGCGATCGACATCTTGCCCGGGTTGGCTTTGGCATAGGCGATGAAGTCGGCAATATTCTTCACCGGCAGGTCGTTGTTGACGACCAGCACCAGCGGAATGCGCGCGAGCCCGGCGACCGGCGCGATAGCCCTGGCGAAATCATAGGGCAGCGAGGGATCGAACGAAGCGTTGATCGCGTTCGCAGTCGAGGTCAGCAGCAGTGTGTAACCGTCGGGCGCGGACGTGATCACCGTCTGCGTCCCGATATTGCTGCCGGCGCCGGGCTTGTTCTCGACCACGAAAGTCTGGCCGAGCCGGTCGGACAGCCGCTGGCACAGCAGCCGCGACAGCACGTCGGTCGCGCCGCCCGGCGCATAAGGCACGACCCATTTCACGCTGCGCGAGGGATAGGAGGGGTTGCCGATCGCAAAGGCGCGCGGTGCTGCGAGCGTGGCGACGGTGCAGGCGGCGGCCCGAAGGAAATGTCGTCTGGTGATCATCATCGTGTCCAGTTCGGCTCGTCCTGCAACCAGGGAGCGGGGACGCGCGCAGCGCGCCCGAAATGACTGGATTTGCTATCGCAAGAATTGCGCCACGCCGCACGCCGATCCCGTCGGCTTGGTAAAGGATGACTGGAGTTAATCGCGCACTAACCGGCTTTTACCTTGTCTCTTAACACCTGGGCAGGACGCGCGGGCTAAGCTGCCGCTACCTGCAGACACGTTCCGAAAGAATGAACGGCATGACTACCGGCGTCATCGAGCAATCAAAGGCCGCGCGTGCACCTTCGGCGTCAAAGATCTGGCTGAAAGCCATCGAGCTCACGGCACGGATCGAGACACTGCCGGGCCGCCTGTTCGCCGACGTCGTCGACGATCGGGCGCAGTGTCAGCCTGATCGCATCGCGCTGGTCGCAGACGAGACGACGCTCGACTACGAAGGCCTGTCGAGGCGGACCAACCGCTATGCGCGCTGGGCGCGCTCGGTCGGCGTCGCCAAGGGCGATACGGTCGCCCTGATCATGCCGAACGGCATCGACTATCTCGCGGCCTGGCTCGGTATCAGCCGGGTCGGCGGCGTGGTGGCGCTGATCAATACCAAGCTGGTCGGACCGTCGCTCGCGCATTGCATCGGCGTCGCAAGGCCCTCGCATATCATCGTCGCGCATGAGCTCGCGGAGACGCTGGAGAGCGCGAAGCCGCATCTGAAGTCAGATGCAAAAGTCTGGACCCACGGCGATGTCCGCAGCGAGCGCGCCATCGACGTTGCGCTTGCGGCGCTCGACGATGCGCCGCTGTCGCCGGACGAGCACGGCGACGTCACCATCGATGACCGCGCGCTGCTGATCTACACTTCCGGCACGACAGGCCTGCCGAAGGCCGCCAGCATCAGCCATCGCCGCATCCTCAACTGGGGCTTCTGGTTCGCGGGTCTCACCGGCGCCACGCCGCAGGACCGGCTCTATGACTGCCTGCCGCTGTTCCACTCGGTCGGCGGCATCGTCGCGCCATGCAGCATGCTCGCCGCCGGCGGCTCGGTGGTGATCGCGGACAAATTCTCCGCCTCGAATTTCTGGCCCGACATCGTCCGGCACGACTGCACGCTGTTCCAGTATATTGGCGAGCTCTGCCGCTATCTGCTCAAAGCCCCGCCGTCGGAATACGAGAACCGCCACCGGCTGCGGCTCGTTTGCGGTAATGGTTTGCGCGGCGACATCTGGGAAGATTTCCAGGCGCGCTTCGCCATTCCCCGCATCCTCGAATTCTACGCCGCGACCGAAGGCAATTTCTCGCTGTTCAACGTCGAGGGCCAGCCAGGCGCGATCGGCCGCATCCCGCCGCTGCTTGCGCACCGGTTTCCGGCGAGCCTCGTCAAGCTCGACCCTGATAGCGGCGCGCCGCTGCGCAATGAAGATGGCTGTTGCATCGCCTGCGCCCGCGGCGAAGCCGGCGAAGCGATCGGCCGCATCGGCACGGCCGACGAAGGCGGGGGCCGCTTCGAGGGCTATACCGACGCCGGCGAAACCGAGAAGAAGATTCTCCGCGACGTGTTCGCCAAGGGCGATGCCTGGTTCCGGACCGGCGATCTGATGCGGCTCGACGACCAGGGCTTTTTCCATTTCGTCGATCGCATCGGCGATACCTTCCGCTGGAAGGGCGAGAACGTCGCGACCTCCGAGGTCAATGACGCCGTCCGCGATTTCACCGGCGTGATCGATGCCACCACCTACGGCGTCAGCATTTTGGACACCGACGGCCGCGCCGGCATGAGCGCCATCGTCGTGAACGAGGGCTTTGACATCGCCGCGTTGCCGGCTCATCTCGCCGAGCGCCTGCCGGCTTACGCCCGCCCGGTCTTCGTTCGCATCTCGCGCGAGCTCGATGCGACCGAGACGTTCAAGCAGAAGAAGGGCGAGCTGGCGCGGGAGGGATTTGATCCGGCTGCGATCTCCGATCCGCTGTTCATGCTCGACCCGAAATCCGGCGCCTATGCCCCGCTCGATTCAGGGACGTTTACCAAGATCATCGACGGCACGATCAGGCTGTAGCGCCGCGGAAATCGCCAGATAGGTCCAATTTTATCTGAATTGTCCAAGAAGCCATTTACTTCTGTCGGGTAAACAGACGGCCATGGGGAGGCGGTCATCAAGAGCCGCCGCAACACGAAATATCGATAACAAGAGCGAGCCAGCCATGTCGGTACGGTCCAAGGTCATCGAGGCGATCCAGCAGATCGCCAAAGAGCAGCACGTGACGCTTCCCGCCCTCTCGGACGATCTGTCCCTGCACGAGACGGGCTTCGACTCGCTCGCCTTCGCCATTCTGGTGGCGCGCCTCGAAGACGAGACCGGCGTCGACCCCTTCACCATTTCCGAGGACGCAGCGTTCCCCGCCACCGTGGGCGATTTCGTGCGGGCCTACGAAAATGTCCCCGCGTGAGATTTTTGCGCTTCGCGACCATCTCGGCGCGGAGCTGACCGGCCGTACGCTGTCGGATGCCCACCATGTGGTGTCGCTGACGGATATCCTGTCGCAGACGGTCCTCGGCGGCCGCCTGCATGAGCTGTCTGGCCGTGCCGTCCTGCTGAAATTGTCCGACCAGCTTCGGTCGGGCATCGCCATGATCGAGCTCGACGGCATCGCCCGTCGCATGCTGCTGTGCCCGCCCGATCTCAACCCGGCGCATCTCGACGCGCTGATCGCCGATGCCGGGATCGATGCCGTTGTCACCGACGAGCCCGATCGCTGGACTGATGCCGGCGTGTCGCTGGTCGTCACCGCGCAACTGCCGCTTCAAGCCACCACGCCTGCCAAGACCGAGCGCGCCACCGAATGGCTGATGCTGACGTCGGGCACCTCGGGCGTGCCGAAAATCGCCGGCCATACGCTGGAGGCGTTGACCGGCGCCATCGTCGCCGAAGGTCCGGCAAAAGGCCCCGCGCCGGTATGGGCGACGTTCTACGACATCCGCCGCTATGGCGGCCTGCAGATCTTTCTCCGCGCCATTCTCTCCGGCGGCTCCATGGTGCTGTCCGATCCGCATGAGGCGCTCGGCGATCACGTCGCGCGGCTGAACGGGCGCGGCGTCTCCCACATCTCCGGTACGCCCTCGCATTGGCGCAAGCTCTTGATGAGCGGCGCGGCCGCGCAGTTCGCCCCGCGCTATGTCCGCCTCTCCGGCGAGATCGCCGACCAGGCGGTGCTCGACGGGCTCAAGGCCGCATTCCCGAATTCTTCCGTCGGCCATGCCTATGCCTCGACCGAGGCCGGCGTCGGCTTCGCCGTCAATGACGGGCTCGAAGGTTTCCCGGCCGACTATCTCGGCAATCGCAATGGCGTCGAGATGAAGGTGGTCGATGGCTCGCTGCGGATCCGCTCGACGCGCACCGCACATGCCTATGTCGGCCGCAACGCCGCCGCACTCAGCGACGCGGACGGCTTTGTCGACAGCGGCGACATCGTCGAGCTGCGGGGCGACCGCTATTATTTCGTCGGCCGCCGCGGCGGCATCATCAATATCGGCGGCCTGAAGGTCCACCCCGAGGAAATCGAGGCGGTGATCAACCGCCACCCTGATGTGCGGATGTCGCGGGCGAAATCGCGGCGCAGCCCGATCACCGGCGGCATCGTCGTCGCCGACGTGATCCTCACTGAGGGCACCGACCAGGCGCGGATCAAGGAGATCCGCGACCAGATCCTGGAGCAGTGCCGCGCCCAGCTGGCGTCCCACAAGGTGCCGGCGGTGATCCGCTTCGTCGAGGCGCTCGATGTCACTCCGGCCGGCAAACTGGCGCGCACCGATGCATAATGTTCTCGTCACCGGCGGCAGCCGCGGCATTGGCCTGGCGATCGGCAAGCGCCTCGTTGCTTCAGGCTACAACGTGATCGCGGCGGCGCGGCGCGAGAGCGACGAGCTCAAGGCGGCGATCGCAGAGTCCGAGGGCCGCCTGCATTTTCGGGCCTGCGACCTCGCCGTGATCGATGCGATCCCCGCCTTCGCGAAGCTCGTGCGCGACGAGTTCGGTCCGACCTTTGGTCTCGTCAACAATGCCGGCCTCGGCACCGAAGGCCTGCTCGCGACCATGCACAATTCGGAGATCGAGGCGCTGGTGCAGCTCAATGTGCTGTCGCCGATCATCCTCACCAAATATGTCGCGCGGCAGATGATGGCCGATGGCGCCGGCCGCATCATCAACATCTCCTCGATCATCGCGACGACAGGCTATAACGGCCTCTCCGTCTACGGCGCGACCAAGGCTGCCGCAACCGGCTTCACCCGCTCGCTCGCGCGGGAGGTCGGCAAGCTCGGCATCACCGTCAATGCGATCGCGCCCGGCTTCATCGACACCGAGCTCACGCACAATCTCTCCGACGAAGGCCGCAAGCGCATCGCCGGCCGCAGCGCATTGCGCCGCCTGCCGGAAACGGACGACGTCGCGCGCATGGTGGAATATCTGCTCGGCGAGGGCGGCCGCAACGTGACCGGTACCGTGTTCACGATCGACGCGGGCAATACCGCGTAAACGGAACCCGTCTGCCACAATTGCGTTGATCCGGCGCAATGACATTCAGCCGGATTTGGTCGTAAGATGCTCCGCAATCGATTGGGTTACGTCAATCGATCTGCCCTAATCGACAGGGAGCAGTCCATGACCGTGCAAGACATGACCGCTTCATCTCAGCACCGGACCGAGCAATCTGGCGCGAAGCCAGACGAGGTCCATTGCCCGCCGATGACGCATCAGAACTCCGGCGGCCACGGCCATGAAATGTATCCGCAGCAATTCGTGCGGCTTGTCGGCTGCCACGATGCCTCGCTCGAGGCCTTGCGCAAGCGCGAGGACGAGAAGCTGCATTAGCGCGTGCGGGCGCTCAAGCTCGATGCTTCGGCAGGTCAATCCGTTCGTGTGAGAATTCCGGCGGCCCCTCGGTGAGGCGGCGGATGCGGCGCTCGCGTTCGTCGACCGGCAGTGCGGGATCGAGCAGCGCTTTGATCTCGTGCACCGCGATCTCCTCGATCCGCGTGGCGTCGGATGCGACCGAGTGCGCCGATGCCGGCGCAGCAGGCGCGATCTTCAGCCCGAGCTCGACCAGCTTGCAGATCGCAGCCGAGCGCGACAAATGATGGGCTTCAGCCCAGGCATCGACAATTGCTGTCAGTCTTTCCGGCATTTTCACCGCACTGATCGGGTCAAGCCCCGTGCGTCGCCGCATCGGCGGGTTGGACTGCCTGTTGCTGAAGTCGGACACCTCGATCATCCCGCCTCGCTCCTGGAGATGCCGCCATCGTAGAGGTTGCCCGGGCCGGCTGTTTGACGTCGATCAATGATCGGCTGCGGCATTGCGGCGCGCTGCGATCTTGTTGTCCGGGCCGGTTTCGGCCAATGATCGAAAGCGGCGCCGCCCGGCGAACCCGGATCGCTCCTGCCTCGTATCTCTCTCGGACGCTTCCAACCATCCGGCATCACCCGATGACATCAGGCGACTCCTTCTACGGCGGCATTCCCGTCTTCCGCGGCTTCACCAGCCTGATGGACCCCGCGCTCTATGCGCCGCTGCCGGATGACTGGAGCATTGGCGTTGCCGATATCGTGGATTCGACCAAGGCGATCGCGGCGCAGCGCTACAAGGCGGTCAACATGGCCGGCGCCGCCGTGATCGCGGCGGTGACCAATGCGCTTGAGGGTCGCGAATTTCCCTTCGTGTTCGGCGGTGACGGCGCGAGCTTTGCGGTCGCGCCTTCGGATCTCGATGCTGCGCGCGAGGCACTGGCCGCGACCGCGACCTGGGTGCGGGAGGATCTCGACCTGAAGATGCGCGTCGCGCTGGTGCCGGTCAGCGCCATCCGCGCGCAGGGCCTCGACGTGCGCGTCGCGCGTTTCGGTCCGTCGGCGAATTTGTCCTATGCGATGTTCTCGGGCGGCGGGCTCGCCTGGGCCGACGCTGCGATGAAGCGCGGCGAGTTCGCGGTCGCGGAGGCACCGGCGGGCGCGCAGCCCGATCTCTCAGGACTGTCTTGCCGCTTCGAGGTGATGCCGGCTGCGCGCGGCCTGATCCTGTCGGTGCTGGTGATGCCCGCCCGCGGCGTCGATCCGGCGGCCTTCCGCAAGGTGATCGAGGACATCATCCACCTGGTCGAGCGCAGCCCGGACGGCGGCCGTCCCGTGCCGCCGCAGGGCCCGCCGCTGAAATGGCCGCCGCAGGGGCTGGACTTCGAAGCCCGCACCAAGCGCGGCGGTCCGCTGCTCGCGCGCAGGGCCAGCGTGCTGGCCTATACGCTGTTCGTCTATCTGATCATGCGTTTCGACCTCAAGGTCGGCGGCTTCGTGCCCAAGGTCTACAAGCGCCAGGTGGTCGAGAACTCGGACTTCCGCAAATACGATGATGGCCTGCGCATGATCCTCGACTGCACGCCGCAGCTTGAGCGCGCCTTGAGCGAGCGCCTCGCGATGGCGGCGCGCGACGGCATCGTGCGCTACGGCCTCTACCAGCAGGACGCGGCGATGATGACCTGCTTCACGCCGTCGGCGCTGCGCAGCGACCATGTCCACTTCATCGACGGCGCGCGGGGCGGCTACGCCTCGGCGGCGACGGCGCTGAAGGCGATGATGGCGGCGGGCTAAAGCATGATCCGGAAAAGTGCGAAGCGGTTTTCCGAAAAGATCATGCTCAAACAACAACCTAAAGCGGGATAACGATTCATCCCAATCTCATCGCGCTTTAGCGCCGGGTCCAGGTCTCGCCGCCACAGAGCGCGCCGACGCAGCCTTCGACCCGCAGCGAATCTGCGCCGGTGACCGTGACGCTGCTCGCATAGGTGCTGCCGTCGTCGGCATTGTAGATCTGGCCCGACCATTTGTTCGGCCCTGACGGCTGCATGCCGCTGAACAGCGGCAGGCCAATCATCGGGCGCCTCGCGAGCGCGGGGTTGGGGTTCTTGCTGTCGGTGGCGGGCTGGCCGGTCGCGGTGTCCATGGGCTCGCGCAGCCAGACGATGTGGCCGCAGATGCCGCCGCCGCACTTGCTGATCTTCACGCGCGCATCACCCGCCTGGGTGAGCCAGGTCCCGTCGGCGCTCTGAGCATGGGCGGCAGTCGCGCCAAACAGCGCAGCCAAAATGACGGAAGGAATCGCGAACCTGCTGAGCATGGAGGGAGCCCCGAAAAATGGAGGCGCTTCCATAGCAGCCCGGCAGGATAGTGCAACGCTGGATGGAATCACATTCCCGCGTTTACCTGCCTGCGCTTACTCGCCTGCGCTCATTTGCCCCAGCGCGCGAAGGCGACCGAGGCGGCGGTCGAAAGCCCGAACACGACCATGGCGCCGCCGACCAGCGCAAACAACGTCCAGGCCGGCGCCTGCGCCGTCATCAGACTGACGCCGCCGATCGCGACGATCAAAAGCCGGGCAGTGGAGGCCAGCACCGGGCCGCCGACGCGTGCCGCGCCCTGCGATGAGAAATACAGCGACACGCCCATGCCGAAGAACACGAAGGCCGGGCCGGCCCAGTGGAAATAGCTGTGCGCCGCCGCAGTGACACCGGGCTCCCCGGTGAACAGCGACACCCACAGCGCAGGATCGAGCGCGACGGCGAGGCCGATCAGGCCGACCGCCAGTCCCGAAGCGGCAGCCGCGGTCCAGGCGACACGCCGCGCGCGCTTGATATGTCCGGCGCCCATCGCCATGCCGACCATCGGCACCGAGGCGATGCCGAAGGCGAAGGTGATCGGGATCAGCAGGAATTCCAGCCGCGAGCCAATGCCGTAACCGGCCAGCATCTCGGTGCCGAAGGTCGCCAGGATCTTTGTGAAGATCAGGATGGTGAGCACGGTCTGGAGCGGCGATAGGCAGGCCACGGCGCCGACTTTGAGAATGTCCAGGAACATCGCGCGCTCGAACTGGAAGGCGCGAAAGTTCAGCGCCAGCCGGCTGCGGCCTGATAGTAGATACCAGAGAAAGAAGACCGCGGCGCAGCTGAACGCGATCAGCTGGCCGGCAGCAACTCCGGGCATGCCGAATTGCGGCATGCCGAACAGGCCGAGCCCCAGCGTGCCGCCGAGCGCGATCTGGAGCACGCTCGCGACGATCAGCGTCATCGACGGCAGGCGCATGTCGCCGGTGCCGCGGATCACCGAGGCCAGCGTGTTGACGAGCCAGATCGCGACCGCGCCCGAGAACAGCACCTGCGAATAGCCGCAGGCCTCCTCGAGCACGCGCTCGCGCCCGCCGAGCAGCGTGAAGAACGAGCGGCCGAAGGCGAGCATCATCGCCGTGAAGAACAGTCCGCCGCAGAGGCCGATGATGGCGGCATGCAGCGCCAGCGTCGCGGCGCGATCGCGATTCCCGGCGCCTAGCGCGCGGCTGATCGCCGAGGAGACCCCGCCGCCCATCGCGCCCGCGCTCATCATCTGCGTCAGCATCGCGAACGGAAAAACGAGGGCGATGGCGGCGAGCGGGATGGTGCCGAGCCGCCCGATATAGGAAGTCTCGGCGATCGCAACCAGCGTGCTGCCGACCATCGCGATCATGTTGGGGATCGCGAGCCGGAGCAGCGTCGGCAGGATCGGCGCCGTCAGCAGGCTCGCAATGGGGGAGGCGACCGGGGCCCGCGGCGGCGCGGCGTCTATCGGGGCGTCGATCGTCATGTCCCACCGGGCGGAATATTGGATGATGAGCGACATATTATAGGGCGGCCCCCCTCCGCGCCAGCCCTGCGCTCACGCAGGGCTCACCAGGGCAGGCCGCATAGGTCGATGGTGCCGAGCGTCGGCGCGCGGACGATCTCGAAGACGTAGGGCGCCATGTACTCGAAGCGGATCCGCCCCTCCGGCTGCTCGCAGTAGACCTCGCCCTTGAAGGGCTGCCATCTGCGCGCCTCGTAGAATGCGAAATTGTGCGGCTCGCAGAACAGGAACCCGAAGCGGACCGCCTCGTTGGCGCGCATGGTATGGACGGCTGCGTCGATGGCCATGGTCGCATAGCCGCGGCCGCGCCGGTCCTCGCGGGTGCAGACGCCGCCGATGCCGCCGACATGGACCTTCTGTCCGTTCCAGGTGACGGTGCGGAAGTAGACGCCGACGTGGCAGACGATACCGTCCTCGGGCGTCTCGAGCAGCACGCGAAGATGGGCATTGTCCCATTTGACGTGAGCCCAGGGCTTGCCCGCGATCATCTGCGGTCCCCAGACCGCCTGATGCAGCGGCGCGGCGATCGGCCACGAGGCGTCGCCGTTCAAAATGTCGATCTCTATGCTCATGGCGTCCCTTCGCAGCTCCGCTTCGTGGCGCGCTTGTTCTGTCTTAAGCGCCTCAAAGGCAATGATATTTTATGGCGAACCGCAGGCTTGATCGACCGCGGCCCGTTGCGACGAATTGGTGCATTCGGGCGAAGTCACCCCATCACGCGTTTTCGCAAATTCTGAGGTATTTAATGCTGCAGGAACCTTCTATAAGGGGTGACCGTTAGAACTCGTTCCCCACCAGTTGCGGACAAGAAGCCATGACCTTTACGCTGCCCCCACTCCCCTACGCCTATGACGCCCTCGGCCAGTACATGTCGAAGGAGACGCTCGAATATCATCACGACAAGCATCATCAGGCCTACGTCACCAACGGCAACAATGCGCTCAAGGGGACCGAATGGGAAGGCAAGTCCCTTGAGGAGATCGTCAAGGGCTCGTTCGGCAAGAACCCCGCGGTGTTCAACAACGCCGGCCAGCACTACAACCACATCCACTTCTGGAGCTGGATGAAGCCCAATGGCGGCGGCACGAAGCTGCCGGCCAAGCTCGAGAAGAAGATCAACGAGGACCTCGGCGGCTTCGAGAAGTTCAAGACCGACTTCCAGGCGGCCGGCGTCGGTCAGTTCGGCTCCGGCTGGTGCTGGCTCCAGGTCAAGAACGGCAAGCTCGAGATCTCCAAGACCCCGAACGGCGAGAATCCGCTGGTGCACGGCGCCACGCCGATCCTCGGCTGCGACGTCTGGGAGCACTCCTACTACATCGACTATCGCAACCGCCGCCCCGATTATCTCAAGGCGTTTGTCGAGAACCTCGTGAACTGGGAATACGTCGAGTCGCTGTTCGACAAGGCGTAAGCTTTACTCCGTCATCCCGGGGCGATGCGCCAGCATCGAACTACGGTGCGCGGTTGCGCACCTGAGGATCTCGAGATTCCGGGTTCGCACTTCGTGCGCCCCGGAATGACAAATCAGGCGGTCGCATCAGCGGCCGCCTTTTTGCTGTGCGGAATTGACTGATTGAACCAGTCCTGCGCAGCGCGCGCACGGGTCTGTCATCACACCGTTTGCATCGGGGGAACGCCGCCCTTAATCAGGACGGGCATCACCTTCGATCCGACCGAGCCGTTGTCAGAGCCTTCCCCGAACAATCCGGCGCCTGCCGAGGACGCGGAGTCCGAGCCGCGGCCGGGCCGTGTGCGCAAGCCGATCGGCTGGTCGACCATCATCATCGCAGCGCTGGTGGCGGTGAGCGCAGGCCTGGTCTGGCGGCGCGACGGCACCGACGGCGTCCTCGACATCCTCACCCACGATCTCTCGCTGTTCTCAGGCATCCTGCCGCGCGTGCTGGCCGGCTGCCTGTTAGGGGCCTTCATCTCGGAGATCCTGCCGCACGAGAAAGTCTCGCGCTCGCTCGGGCCGAAATCCGGCCTGATGGGCCTCCTGATCGGCACCGCCTTCGGAGCGATTCTCCCCGGCGGTCCCTTCACCGCCTATCCGGTGGCGAGCGCGCTACTTGCGGTCGGTGCCGATTTCGGCGCCACCATCGCCATGGTCGTGAGCTGGACCCTGATCGGCTATGGCCGCGCGGTCGCCTGGGAGATCCCGATCATGGGCACCGACTTCACGCTGTGGCGGATCGTGATCTCGCTGCCCCTGCCGGTACTCGCCGGTGCGCTCGGCCGCTTCGTCTATGTCCGGGTCTATCCGAAGCGTGAAAGCGACGAGGAGGCGAATTGAGCGCAGCGCTCCTGATCGACATCCTGCTCTGGGGCTCGGTGTTCGGCGTCGGCCTGATCGCCTTCCGCCGCGGCCCTCCGGTGTTCAAGGCCTCGCTGCGCGAAGGCACGATGGACTTCATCAACATCGTGCCGCGGATCGCGTTAGGGGTGATCGGCTCCGGCTACATCGCCGCGATCATCCCGCAGGAGGTGATCACCGGCTGGCTCGGCCCGGACAGCGGCTGGCTCGGGGTTGCGACCGCCGTGGTCGCCGGCGCGGCCACACCCGGCGGTCCCGTGATCGGCTTCTCGATCGGGACCGTGGCGCTGAAGTCCGGTGGCGGGGTGCCGCAGGTGGTGGCCTATGTCGTCGCCTGGGCCCTGTTCGCCTTCCAGCGGGTGATTTTGTGGGAAATCCCGTTCATGCCGGCCCGTTTTGTCTGGTTCCGCTGCGCGGTGTCCGTGCCGTTTCCCTTCGTGGCTGCCGCCATCGCGATGGTGATTGGCAAGCCCTAAACGCTCGGGAGGTCATTCCGGGGCGATGCGCAGCATCGAACCTGGAATCTCGAGATTCCGGGTTCGGCTCTTCGAGCCGCCCCGGAATGACATCCTCAGCCGTGGACAGGCGTAATGTTATAATATAACGTCCCTGGCATGGTTCCCGCCGCGTCCCACGCCCACCATCACGACCATGCTCATGGGCATTCCCAAGGTCATTCTCATGACCATTCGCATGGGCACGACCACACCCACGCCCATGTCCACGATGCGGCCTCGCCGCATCCGGCGCAGGACGCACCCTGGTCGATCCTGCGCATGACCATGGCCGGCCGCCTTGCGGCGGCTGTCGCTGTCTGCGCCGTGCTCTGGGGCATCGTCTTTCTGGCGATGAGGTGACCATGGCGGCGCTGCACTTCCACAACGTCACGCTCGGCTATGACCGCCATCCGGCCGTGCACCATCTCAATGGCGAGGTCGCGCGAGGGGCGCTGGTCGCCGTGATCGGCCCCAACGGCGCCGGGAAATCCACGTTGCTGCGCGGCATCGTCGGCATCCTCAGGCCGCTCGACGGCAGCATCCATCTCGGTGGGTTAGACGTCCGCGACATCGCCTATCTGCCGCAGAGTGCGGAGATCGACCGCACTTTCCCGATCTCGGTGTTCGATTTCGTCGGCACTGGGCTGTGGCGCGATGCCGGCCTGTTCGGCGGCATCGGCAAGGCCGCGCGCGGGAAGATTCTCCGCGCGATCGGCGCCGTCGGCCTCAGCGGCTTCGAGAACCGCCCGATCGGAACGCTCTCGGGCGGACAGATGCAGCGCGTCCTGTTCGCGCGCGTGCTGCTCCAGGATGCGCGCCTGATCGTGCTCGACGAGCCCTTCAACGCCATCGACAGCAAGACCACGGCGGACCTGCTCGCGCTGGTGAAGCACTGGCACGGCGAAGGCCGGACCGTGCTGGCCGCGCTGCACGACATGGAGATGGTGCGCACCCACTTTACCGAGACGCTGGTGCTGGCGCGCGGCCCCGTGGCCTGGGGCCCGACAGCGGAGGTGCTGACGCCGGAAAACCTGATGGTCGCGATGCGGATGTGCGAGGCCTTCGACGACAGCGCCGCGGCCTGTGGCGAAGATGGGCGCTCGCAGGCGGCGTGATCACAGATGGTCTATGACGCGCTGATCGGCCCGTTCACCGAATTCGAGTTCATGCGGCGGGCGCTCGCCGCCGTGATCGCGCTGGCGCTGGCAGGCGCGCCGATCGGCGTGTTCCTGATGCTGCGGCGGATGAGCCTGGTCGGCGATGCCATGGCGCATGCGATCCTGCCCGGCGCGGCCGTCGGCTTCCTGCTCTCCGGCCTCAATCTGTTTGCGATGACCGCCGGCGGCCTGATCGCCGGCTTTGCGGTGGCGATCCTCGCCGGCGTGGTCGCGCGCTCGACGGGGCTGAAGGAGGACGCTTCGCTTGCGACCTTCTATCTGGCTTCGCTGGCGCTCGGCGTCACCATCGTCTCGATCAAGGGCACCAATATCGACCTCTTGCACGTCCTGTTCGGCAACATCCTCGCGATGGACGATCAGACGCTGCTGGTGGTCGCCTTCAACGCCACGGTGACGCTGCTGGTGCTTGCCGTGATCTATCGTCCACTGGTGATCGAGAGCGTCGATCCTCTCTTCTTGCGCACCGTCAGCCGTGCCGGCGGCCCTGCGCATCTCGCCTTCCTCGCCCTCGTCGTGATCAATCTCGTCAACGGCTTTCAGGCGCTCGGCACGCTGCTGGCGGTGGGGCTGATGATCCTCCCTGCCGGCATCGCGCGGTTCTGGTCGCGCGATCTCACGGCCATGATGTGCATCGCTGTGATCGCCGCGGCCATCTCGGGCTACGCCGGCCTCGTGCTGTCGTTTCAGACCCGCGTGCCGTCGGGGCCCGCGATCATCCTGGTGGCGACGGTGTTCTACATCGTCTCTGTGCTGTTCGGTCGCGTCGGCGGCATCGTCAGGCAGATGTTTCCCGGCCGGCATCTGGAGGCGTGACGATGCGCTTCCTTCTGCTCCTTGCCTTGCTGCTGATGGCCTCACCGCTGCACGCCGCCGAGCGGCTAAACGTGGTCGCAAGTTTCTCGATCCTCGCCGACTTCGTCCGCAATGTCGGCGGCGACCGGATCGATCTGACCACGCTGGTCGGCCCCGACAGCGACGTTCACGTCTATACTCCGGCGCCGGGCGATGCGAAGCGGATCGCGGCTGCAAAGCTCGTCATCGTCAACGGGCTTGGCCTCGAGGGCTGGCTGCCGCGTCTGGTGCAGTCAGCAGGCAGCAAGGCGGAGGTGGTCACCGCAAGCGCCGGCATTGCACCTCTGAAGCTTGGCTCGGCCGCCGATCCGCATGCCTGGCAGTCCGTGCCGAATGCCAAGGTCTACGTGACCGACATCGCCAACGCGCTGGCCGTGGCCGATCCTGACGATGCCGAGTTCTTCCGCGGTCAGGCTAGGGCTTATCTGGAAAAGCTCGAAGCCCTCGACCGCGAGGTCCGCGAGGCCGTCGCCAAAATCCCGGCCGAGCGGCGCAAGGTGATCTCGACCCACGACGCCTTCGGCTATTTCGCCGCCGAATACGGCGTCCAGTTCATCGCCCCCCTGGGCGTTTCCACGGAAACCGAGCCCAGCGCGCGGGACATCGCGGCCATCATCGGCCAGATCAAGGCCCAAAAAATCCCGGCGGTATTTCTGGAAAATATTAGCGATGACCGCCTGATCCGGCGGATCGCGGCCGAGACCGGCGCACAGGTCGGCGGGACCCTGATTTCGGACGGTTTGACCGGCGAAAAGGGGCCTGCACCCACTTACATTGACATGGTCAGGCACAATATAAAGGCCCTGACCAGCGCGCTTGACCATTAGGGCAGGGGCCACCCCGCCTCGCGTCGCGCGAAAAGCCCGAAGCCGGAGTTGTTATGTCTGAAGCGACCTCCCAGAAAATTCCCGTGACCGTGCTGACCGGCTATCTCGGTGCCGGCAAGACCACGCTGCTCAACCGCATCCTGTCGGAGAACCACGGCAAGAAATACGCCGTCATCGTCAACGAATTCGGCGAGATCGGCATCGACAACGACCTCATCATCGGCGCCGATGAGGAAGTGTTCGAGATGAACAACGGCTGCATCTGCTGCACCGTGCGCGGCGACCTCGTGCGCATCATGGACGGGTTGATGAAGCGCAAGGGCAAGTTCGACGCCATCATCGTCGAGACCACCGGCCTTGCCGATCCGGCACCCGTCGCCCAGACCTTCTTCGTCGACGAGGACGTGCAGAAGAACGCCCGCCTCGACGCCGTCGTCACGGTCGCCGACGCCAAATGGCTGTCGGACCGTCTGAAGGACGCGCCCGAGGCCAAGAACCAGATCGCGTTCGCCGACGTCATCGTGTTGAACAAGACCGATCTCGTCAACAAGGGCGAGCTTGCCGAGGTCGAGGCCCGTATCCGCGGCATCAACCCCTATGCGAAGCTGCATCGTACCGAGCGCTGCTCGGTGGCGCTGGCCGACGTGCTCGATCGCGGCGCGTTCGACCTCGACCGCATCCTCGACATCGAGCCGGATTTCCTCGAGGCCGACGACCATGACCACGACCATGATCATCACCACCATCACGGCCACGACCATCACCACCATGATCACGGCCACGGCCTGAAGCACTATCACGACGAGGACATGCAGTCGCTGTCGCTGAAGACCGACAAGCCGCTCGATCCCAATGTGTTCATGCCCTGGCTGCAGAACCTGGTGCAGGTCGAGGGCGGCAAGATCCTGCGCTCCAAGGGAATCCTCGCCTTCCACGACGACGACGACCGCTATGTCTTCCAGGGCGTCCACATGATGCTGGAGGGTAACCACCAGCGGAAGTGGAAGGACGGTGAGCCGCGCGAGAGCCGCCTCGTCTTCATCGGCCGCGAATTGCCGGAAAAGGCCATTCGCGAGGGCTTTGAGAGCTGCATCGTCTCGTGATGAAAGAGTTTTCGCCGGCCCCCGATTCCGCCTCGATCGTCTCCGTCACCGACCGCGTCAAGCCGCTCGCGCTTGGCATGGCCGTGACCTCGGTGCATTTCCTTGGCCTCCGCGCCGCCTTCGTCGGCGGCGAGGAGAACGTCGCATTCGTCGACGCCAAGGGTGAGATCACCACGGTCGCCGTGCACAGTGGCGGCATTCTCTCGACCGCCTCCGACGGCAAGCGCCTCGTGATGGGCGGCGACGACGGCAAGGTCGTTGCGCTCGACGCCAAGGGCGAGGTGACGCTGCTTGCGACCGACCCGAAGCGGCGCTGGATCGACGCGGTGGCGCTCCACGCCGATGGCGCCTTCGCCTGGTCGGCCGGCAAGACCGCGACCGTCAAGAGCGGCAAGGCCGAGGAGAAGTCGCTCGAGGTGCCCTCGACCGTCGGCGGACTCGCGTTTGCGCCAAAGGGTCTGCGGCTCGCGATCGCGCATTACAATGGCGCGACGCTGTGGTTTCCGAACATGGAAGGATCGGCCGAATTCCTGCCCTGGGCCGGCTCGCATCTCGGCGTCACCTTCAGCCCCGACAACAAATTCCTGGTCACCTCGATGCACGAGGCGGCGCTGCATGGCTGGCGGCTCGCCGACAACAGGCACATGCGCATGACCGGCTATCCCGGCCGCGTCCGTTCGATGTCCTGGAGCGCGGGCGGCAAGGGGCTGGCAACCTCCGGCGCCGACACCGTCATCATCTGGCCGTTCGCCAGCAAGGACGGCCCGATGGGCAAGGAGCCCGCGATGCTCGCGCCGCTGCAGGCCCGTGTCTCCGTGGTCGCCTGTCATCCCAAGAACGACATCCTCGCCGCCGGCTACAGCGACGGCACCGTGCTGATGGTGCGGCTGGAGGACGGCGCCGAGATCCTGGTCCGTCGCAACGGCACGCCGCCCGTGTCTGCGCTCGCCTGGAATGCCAAGGGCACCCTGCTGGCGTTTGCGGACGAAAGTGGGGATGGCGGGCTGCTGGAGCTTTAATCTGTCATAGTTCCCGCCGTAGGGTGGGCAAAGGCGCCCTCGCGCCGTGCCCACGATCTTTTTCCTTTGACGGGAGCCGTGGGCACGCTTCGCTTTGCCCACCCTCCGGCAGCTGACATTCATGCGGTTTCTGACGACCTTCCAGCTTGCTGATTTCGCCGACACGCTGGTCAGCCTGTTCACGGCCTTCGTGCTGGGCACGCTGATCGGCGCGGAGCGGCAATACCGCCAGCGCACCGCGGGCCTGCGCACCAACGTGCTGGTCGCAGTGGGAGCGGCCGCCTTCGTCGATCTCGCCATGCATCTGGACGGCGCCGACGGTGCCGTGCGGGTGATCGCCTATGTCGTCTCCGGCATCGGCTTTCTCGGCGCCGGTGTCATCATGAAGCAGGGCATGGACGTGCGCGGGCTCAACACCGCGGCGACGCTGTGGGCCTCGGCCGCGGTCGGCTCCTGCGCGGGCGCGGACATGGTCGCGCAGGCGGCCGCGCTCACCGTGTTCGTCATCGCCGGCAACACGCTGCTGCGCCCGCTGGTCAACGCCATCAACCGCATCCCGCTGAACGAGAAGGCGCTGGAAGCGACCTACTACTTCAAGCTCGCGGTCGCGACCGACGCGTTGCCCGACATGCGCGACCGCCTCGTCGACAAGCTCGAGGCCGCGAAATATCCGGTGGCCGATGTCGAGGTCGCCGAGATCGGCGAGGACAATCTGGAGATCGTCGCAAAGCTGGTGGCCACAGCGGTCGACCCGAACGAGCTGAATGCGGTGGCGACCGATCTCCAACACCTGCCGGGCGTGCGTCACGCGACCTGGGAAGTCAGCACGACGGAGTGAGCGCGGCGCTTTGGCGCGCAGGGGATAGGTTCCCGCTCATTCGGCCCCGGAACCGGCGTGCCCCAGTTTCGTTGATCCCGCGGACAAACGCGGTGATCGATATGCCCGGCCAGAATGACAAGCGCAGACTGAAGCTCGACCTGACAATCGCCTGTTCGCTGTTCGCAGCAGGCGTCGTGGTGTCGGTGGTGTCACTGGCGCAAATCCGCGCCGAAAGCCGGATGCAGACGGCGCAAGCGACGCAGCCGCTCCAGGGCACGCCGTCCGACGAACAGAGCAAGACGCCCGCGGAGTCCAAGCCCGGCGGCGACCGGCCGACCACGCCGGCCCCCGAGCCGGCGCGCCCCGATCCGCAGACGCAGGGCGCGGCAAAGCCGGTGTTGCCACCGGCTCCGGCGGAGAAGGTCGCGCCGCCGATCGAGAAGAAGTAGGTTTCTCTGTCATTCCGGGGCGCGCGAAACGCGAGCCCGGAATCCATTCATCCGCACGTATTGCCGCCCGATGGATTCCGGGCTCGCGCCAAGTGGCGCGCCCCGGAATGACGGGGCGAGAGAGCCTGCCTCACCGCACCAGAATATTCCTGAACTGCCAGGGATCGCTGGTGTCGATGTCCTCCGGGAACAGCCCCGGACGATCCGTCAGTGGCGTCCAGTCGGTATAAAAGCCCTTCACCGGGCCAAGATACGGCAGCTGGATTTCGAGCAGGCGATCGAAATCCATCTCGTCGGCTTCGACGATGCCTTCGTTCGGGTTCTCCAGCGCCCAGACCATGCCGCCGAGCACGGCGGAGGTCACCTGCAGGCCGGTGGCGTTCTGATAGGGCGCAAGGGCGCGGGTCTCTTCGATCGAGAGCTGCGAGCCGTACCAATAGGCATTGTTGTCGTGTCCGAACAGCAGCACGCCGAGCTCGTCGATGCCGTCGACGATCTCGTTCTCGTCGAGGATGTGGTGCTTCTCCTGCATCTTGGCGGCGCGGCCGAACATCTCATGCAGCGACAGCACGGCATCGTCGGCGGGATGATAGGCGTAGTGGCAGGTCGGCCGGTAGACGGCCTTGCCGGAGGCGTCACGCACCGTGAAGTAATCGGAGATCGAGATCGATTCGTTGTGGGTGACGAGGAAGCCGTACTGCGCGCCGCGGGTGGGGCACCAGGTGCGCACGCGCGTGTTGGCGCCGGGCTGCATCAGATAGATGGCAGCACCGCAGCCGGCCTCGTGGGTCCGCGCATTCTCCGGCATCCACTTCTCGTGGGTGCCCCAGCCGAGCTCGGACGGCTGCACGCCTTCCGACAGGAAACCTTCCACCGACCAGGTGTTGACGAAGACATCAGGCTCCTTCGGCTTCTTGGAGCGCTGGGTGTCGCGTTCGGCGATGTGGATGCCCTTGATGCCGGCCTGCCGCATCAAATCCGCCCATTCGGCCTTGGTCTTCGGCCGGGGAGCATTGAGCTTGAGATCGGCGGCGACATTGAGCAGCGCCTGCTTGACGAAGAAGGAGACCATGCCGGGATTGGCGCCGCAGCAGGAGACGGCCGTGGTCGAGCCCGCCGGGCGCGCCCGCTTGGCGGCCAGCGTCACTTCGCGCAGGGCGTAGTTGGAGCGCGCTTCCGGGCCCTTGGACGCATCGAAATAGAAGCCGAGCCAGGGCTCGTTGACGGTATCGATGTAGAGCGCGCCGAGCTCGTTGCAGAGCTCCATGATGTCGGTCGAGCCGGTATCGACCGAGAGATTGACGCAAAAGCCCTGGCCGCCGCCTTCGGTCAGCAGCGGGGTCAGCAGCTCGCGGTAATTGTCCTTGGTCACGGCCTTCTGGATGAAGCGCACATTCTGTTGCTCGCAATGCGCCTTGCGGCCCTCGTCCTTGGGATCGATCACGGTGACGCGCGACTTGTCGTAGTCGAGATGCCGCTCGATCATCGGCAAGGTGCCTTTGCCGATGGAGCCGAAGCCGACCATGACGATGGGACCGGTGATCTTCGCGTAGATCTGCGAGGGGTGGCTCATGGGATGGTTTCTCCGGAACGTGCTGGCGAACGAAAGGTGAGGGGGTGGATCAGGCGCTGCGGCGCTTGTCAGACGCTGCGGCGCTTGGCGGTGACTTCGATCTCGACCTTCATCTCGGGCTTGGCGAGGGCGGAGACGACCAGCAACGTCGCCGCCGGCCTGATGTCGCCGAGAACCTCGCCGCAGACGGCGAAGTGGGCATCGATGTAGCTGGCGTCGGTGACGTAGTAGGTCGCACGGACGATATCGGCCATCTCGAATCCGCCCTCCTTCAGGGCGGCTTCGATGGTCTTGAAGCAGTTGCGTGACTGGCTCGTGACATCGGCCGGCATCGTCATCGTCGTGTAATCGTAGCCGGTGGTTCCCGCGACGAAGGCGAAATCGCCATCGATCACGGCGCGGCTGTAGCCGACGGTCTTCTCGAGCGGGGAGCCGGTGGAGATCAGGCGACGAGACATGTTTTGGACCTCGACTGAAAGGGGTGTTTCGCGGGGTTAAAAGGCGTTTCCGGCGCCTGCGCAACCCCAAAGGAAGAGGCTTGGCGCAGGCGCGGCCGGGCGTTGCCGCAGGATGCTGCGGCTTCGGTCTTCGCTATGAAAGCGATCCCTTAGGCCGCGTGCGCGTGGAGGGCGCGAACCGCCCTCCGTTTGGGCAGGGCCGCGCCGGTCGGGACGATCATCCCCTCGGCGCCATCGAGCACACCGTCGGTGAGCTCGATTGCCAGCAGGCGGTCGCGTTCGAACGGGCCGGGCAGCGACAGCGCGCCGGTCTTCTCCGCCGAGAAGCCGAAGCGGGCGTAGTAGGGGGCATCGCCGAGCAGGATCACGGCTTCATGCCCGCGCGCCCGGGCGGCGGCCAGCGCTTGATGCATCAGCGCGGCGCCGATCCCGAGCTCGCGGAAGGCAGGGTCAACCGCCAGCGGTCCGAGGACCAGAGCGGGCCTGCCTCCGGCGCTGACGTGCCACAACCGCACGGTTCCCACGAGTGTCCCCTCGCGCACGGCCGACAGGGCAAGGCCTGCGGCAGGTGCGCGCCCGTCGCGGAGGCGCTGGCAGGTGCGGCCATGGCGATTCTCGCCAAAGCACGTATCGAGCAACGCTTCACGCATCGCGACGTCGGCAGCACGTTCCGCACGGATCGCGAACGGAGCGGCTTTCGAAGTGAGGGCGACTTGTGGCTTCCGAGGAGCAGTCATGGCGCGTCAGTCCCCGCTTGAGCCGACGCGCGTGCAGCACGCCGGTCCAAGACGTCGTCAGAAATCGAAGATGTCAGGGAGGAGCCGGCAAGCCGGCTCCCGGGTTCGTCAGGCCTCAGAAGAGAGGCAGCTTAGATGTGGTACGTCTTGAGCGGCGGGATACCGTTGAACGCCACAGCCGAGTAGGTCGACGTATAGGCCCCGGTGCCTTCGATCAGCAGCTTGTCGCCGATCTCGAGCGTGACGGGGAGCGGGTACGGGTTCTTCTCGTACAGCACGTCGGCGCTGTCGCAGGTCGGGCCGGCGAGCACGCACGGGGTCATGTCCGCGCCGTCATGCGGGGTGCGGATGGCGTAGCGGATCGACTCGTCCATGGTCTCGGCGAGACCGCCGAACTTGCCGATGTCCAGGTACACCCAGCGCACCTCGTCCTCGTCGCTCTTCCTCGAGATGAGCACGACCTCGGACTCGATGATGCCGGCGTTGCCCACCATGCCGCGGCCCGGCTCGATGATGGTCTCCGGAATCTGGTTGCCGAAGTGCTTGCGCAGCGCACGGAAGATCGAGCGGCCGTAGGTCACGACCGGCGGCACGTCCTTCAGGTACTTGGTCGGGAAGCCGCCGCCCATGTTGACCATGGACAGGTTGATGCCGCGCTCGGCGCAGTCGCGGAACACCTGCGAGGCCATCGCCAGCGCACGATCCCACGCCTTCACCTTGCGCTGCTGCGAGCCAACATGGAAGGAGATGCCGCACGGCTCCAGGCCCAGGCGCTTGGCGACGTCGAGCACGTCGACGGCCATCTCCGGGTCGCAGCCGAACTTGCGGGACAGCGGCCACTCGGCGCCGGCGCAGTCATAGAGGATGCGACAGAACACCTTCGCGCCGGGAGCGGCACGGGCGACTTTCTCGACCTCGGCGGCGCAGTCGACCGCGAACAGGCGAATGCCGAGCGCGAAGGCGCGCGCGATGTCGCGCTCCTTCTTGATCGTGTTGCCGAAGGAGATGCGGTCGGGCGTCGCACCTGCGGCCAGCGCCATCTCGATCTCGGCGACCGTCGCGGTGTCGAAGCAGGAGCCCATGGAGGCGAGCAGGGACAGCACTTCCGGCGCCGGGTTCGCCTTGACGGCGTAGAACACGCGGCTGTCGGGCAGCGCCTTGGCGAAGCTCTGGTAATTGTCGCGCACGACCTCGAGGTCGACGACGAGGCACGGCTCGGTGTCGAGACCTTCCTTGCGGCGGTTGCGCAGGAATTCCTGGATACGTTCGGTCATGGCACTCTCCAACGGTCCCAGCGACGGGATCCGCATCAACGTGACGTCGGATAAGAGTGCTTCGGCCACATCGCGCGATGGAGGCGCGTTGAGGCCAAAAAACTCAAACCAGACTGTGCTGCCGTGGATTGGTTGGGAGAGCTTCCCGCCCGCACACCTGGCAATGAAGGACAAGCCTTTTCAGTAGCCCGCGCCGGCGTTGGACTGCCGGTAGAGACCAAAAAAGCCCGATCCGTCGTTGCTTTAAGTCGCGTCCCCCGTTGAGAGCGGGGTGCGCCGGTTCGCCTCCGGCTGCCAGTCACGGTTGCAAAAAGTGAAGTCACCTTCGACAAGGCATCTCTTGAGAGAGATGCTGGGCTCCGGGTTTGCTTCGGTCGTTCGACTATTCAGTCTTCGACTTCCGCACTTCCGAAGAGCCCCTCGGCTTCTTCACCCCTTGGCGGCTGTCCGGCCTCTTGTCCGGATACCTACCGACTGACACACGACCACAGGCACGTGCGAAATTGGGCAAGACCGCACATAAGCGTTTTGACTCTGGTTCGCAAGAATTTTTTTAGGCTGCGGACAGAATTGCCTAACGTCTGCTTGCGCAGTGTTGCGCGAGCGACGCGGAAGATGAACGTGCGTTAAGTTTTCTGTGTCGCGCGCGTGTTGCTCACGCGCGTGTGCGCGTCAGCGGCGCTTGGTGAAGGGCTCGACGCGCTGAGCTGCGCGGATGAACGCGGTCATCACGAGCACGCCGAGCGTGAACAGCACGGCTTGCAGGATGTGCGTGCCCTGGTCGCCGAGACCGAACAGGATCGCGAGCGCCCAGCCACCGGCAAAGGCCGCGCCGAACACCTCCGCGCCGATCAGGATCGCGGCGCTGATGACGGTGATGACGCTCGGCCAGACGATCTGGCGGGAGGACGAGGAAGGCGCGTTCATGAACTCTGGGATCCCAAGGCTTCGAGGGCCGCAATCTCCCCGAAAAGCCGGTCGGGAGCAAGGGCAAATGGCCCAAAAAAGCCCCATGGCGTGCTATAGCTGCTCGCAACAAATCGGCTCAAAAATCGGGACTTGTGATGTCAGAACCCCGCCAGAATACGGACACCGAGATCAATCCGCTGCTGAAGGCCTGGGTGACGCCGTTCGCGACCCCGCCGTTCGACGAGATCAAGCCGGAGCACTTCGTCCCCGCCTTCGAGCAGGCCTTCGCCGATCACTCCGCCGAGATCGCGGCGATCACCAATGATCCGGCCGCGCCCGACTTCGCCAACACCATCACGGCGCTGGAGCGCTCGGGCAAGCTGCTGAGCAAGGTCGCGGCGGTGTTCTACGACCTCGTCTCGGCGCATTCCAATCCGGTCATCCTGGAGATCGACAAGGAAGTCTCCTTGCGGATGGCGCGGCACTGGAATCCGATCATGATGAACGCCGTGCTGTTTGGTCGCATCGCTCATCTGCACGAGAACCGCGCCAATCTCGGTCTCACCCCCGAGCAGCTCCGCCTGCTGGAGCGCACCTACACCCGCTTCCACCGCTCCGGTGCCGGCCTCTCGGAGGAGGCCAAGACGCGGATGGCGGAGATCAACGAGAAGCTCGCCCAGCTCGGCACCGGTTTCAGCCATCATCTGCTCGGCGACGAGCAGGAATGGTTCATGGAGCTCGCCGAAGCGGACCGCCAGGGCCTGCCGGAGAGCTTCGTCGCCGCCGCCAGGGCTGCGGCAGAAGAGCGCGGCATGGCAGGCAAGGCCATCGTGACGCTGTCGCGCTCCTCGACGGAGCCGTTCCTGAAGAGCTCGGCGCGGCGTGACCTCCGCGAGAAGGTCTACAAGGCCTTCACCGCGCGCGGCGACAACGGCAATGCCAACGACAACAACGGCACCATCGTCGAGATCCTCAAGCTGCGGGAGGAGAGCGCCAGACTCCTGGGCTACCCGACCTTCGCCGCCTACCGGCTGGAGGATTCCATGGCCAAGACGCCGGACGCGGTGCGCGGCCTCCTGGAGCGGGTCTGGAAGCCGGCCCGCACGCGGGCGCTGGCCGACCGCGACGAGATGCAGGCGCTGATCACGGAAGAGGGCGGTAATTTCAAGCTCGCGCCCTGGGACTGGCGCTTCTATGCCGAGAAGCTCCGCCTCCAGCGCGCCAATTTCGACGATTCCGCGATCAAGCCATATCTGACGCTCGACCATATGGTCGCCGCCGCCTTTGACTGCGCCACGCGCCTGTTCGGCATCACCTTTGAGGAGCGCAAGGACGTTCCCACCTGGCACCCCGACGTCCGGGTCTGGGAGGTGAAGGGGCCTGATGGCAAGCACAAGGCGCTGTTCTACGGCGACTACTATGCCCGGCCGTCGAAGCGGTCCGGCGCCTGGATGACCTCGCTGCGTGACCAGCAGAAGCTCGACGGCGACATCGCGCCGCTCGTGATCAATGTCTGCAACTTCGCCAAGGGGGCCAATGGCGAGCCCTCGCTGCTGTCGCCCGACGATGCCCGCACCCTGTTCCACGAGTTCGGCCACGGCCTGCACGGCATGCTCTCCAACGTGACCTATCCGTCGCTGTCCGGTACCTCGGTGTTCACCGACTTCGTCGAGCTGCCCTCGCAGCTCTACGAGCACTGGCAGGAGCGGCCCGAGGTGCTCCAGCAGTTCGCCCGCCACTACCAGACCGGCGAGCCGCTGCCGGACGATCTGCTCCAGCGCTTCCTCGCCGCGCGAAAGTTCAACCAGGGTTTTGCCACGGTCGAGTTCGTCTCCTCGGCGCTGGTCGATCTCGAATTCCACACCCAGCCGGCCGAGGCCGCACAGGATGTGCGCGCCTTCGAGAAGAAGGAGCTGGAGAAGATCGGCATGCCCGAGGAGATCTCGCTGCGCCACCGGCCCACCCAGTTCGGCCACATCTTCTCCGGCGATCACTACGCCGCGGGCTATTACAGCTACATGTGGTCCGAGGTGATGGACGCCGACGCCTTTGGCGCCTTCGAGGAGGCCGGCAACATCTTCGACCCGGCAGTCGCAAAACGCCTGCACGACGACATCTACTCCTCAGGCGGATCGGTCGACCCGGAAGCCGCCTATGAGGCCTTCCGCGGCCGCCCGCCGGAGCCCGACGCGCTGCTGCGCCGCCGCGGCCTGCTCGACGACGCCAAGGCGGCCTGATGGGCATGCGCGTCCTGTTGGGGATATTGCTCGCCGCCGCGATGATCCTCGCGGCAGGCGTGGCGAGCGCGCATCCGCATGTCTGGATCACCGCGACCAGCGAACTGCTTTATGCGGAGGACGGCTCGATCACCGGCGTCCGCCACGCCTGGACCTTCGACGATATGTTCTCGGCCTATGCGGTGCAGGGGCTCGAGGCCAAGAAGAAGGGCGCCTATACGCGCGAGGAGCTGGGGCCGCTGGCGCAGACCAATGTCGAGTCGCTCAAGGAATACGCCTATTTCACCTTTGCGAAAGCCGACGGCAAGAAAGAGCGCTTCAATGAGCCGGTCGACTACTTCCTCGACTACAAGGATACGGTGCTGACCCTGCACTTCACGCTGCCGCTGAAGAATCCGGTCAAGCCCAAGCAGCTGGTGCTCGAAGTGTTCGACCGCTCCTTCTTCATCGACTTCCAGATGGCCAAGGGCAATCCGGTCAAGCTGGTCGGCGCGCCCGCCGGCTGCCAGATGAAGCTCGACCGTCCCAGCGACGGCACTGCGACCGCGCAGAAGCTCAACGAGCAGACCTTCATGAGCGGCGAGAACACCAATTTCGGCATGATGTTCGCCAACAAGATCACGGTGGATTGCCCTTGACCGGTCGTCTTCAGTCTCCGCTCGCCCGCGGGCTGCTCGCCTGCGCTGCGGTCGTCGTCGTGCTGGGCGTGGCCGATGCCGCGCTCCATGATCTCCTCGCGCAAAATCCCTTTGGCGCGCCGCGCCCGGCGCAGGCGGCCGAACCCGAAGCCAGCGGCATCGTCGGCTGGCTGCTGGCAAAGCAGTCGGAATTCTATCGTCAGATGTCGACGACCATCCGTGCCGCGAAGTCCGACGGTTCGGCGGTGTGGACCTTGCTCTTCATCTCGTTCGCCTACGGCATCTTTCATGCCGCCGGCCCCGGCCATGGCAAGGCGGTGATCGCCTCCTATCTCGTCGCCAACCGCGAGACCGCCCGGCGCGGCATCGCGCTGTCGTTCGCCTCGGCGCTGATGCAGTCGGTGGTCGCGATCCTGATCGTCGGCATCTCGGCGTGGATCCTGAACGCCACCGCCAAGACCATGTGCAAGGCGGAGGGCGCGATCGAGATCGCGAGCTACGCCCTGATCGCGCTATTTGGCCTGCGCCTCGTCTGGGTCAAGGGCCGCACCTTCATCCGCGCGCTCCAGGCGGCCCAGCCGGTGCCGGCGATCGCCGGCGTGCCGCATGACCATCATGATCACGGCCATCACCATCATCATGATGCGCATGGTCACCACGATCACCATCACCACGATCACAGTCACGCCCATGCCCATGATCACGCCCACGATCACGCCCATGACCATCACGGGCATGACCACGTCCACGACGAGCATTGCGGCCATTCCCATGGTCCGACGCCAAGCGAGCTTGCCGGCCCCGGCGGCTGGCGGCGCGGCTTTGCGGCGATCCTGACCGTCGGCATCCGTCCCTGTTCGGGGGCGATCCTGGTTCTGGTGTTCGCGCTGGCCCAGGGCCTGTTCTGGGCCGGCATCGCCGCGACCTTCCTGATGGGGCTCGGCACCGCGATCACGGTCGCGGCCATCGCCGTCGTCGCCGTCTCCGCCAAGGACATCGCGGCCCGCCTCAGCGCCGGCCGCGACGGCGGCGGCGCGCTGTTCATGCGCGGCATCGAATTCGCCGCGGCTGCCGTCGTGCTGCTGTTCGGTGCGGGGCTGTTGTTCGGCTACATCGCCGCCGAACGGACGACGTGTTTTTGAGGCGAACTCTCGTGCCCCGGACGCAGCGCAGCGCGTAGCGTTGCGCCGCTGAGCCGGGGCCCATTTCACGGCACGGTAACGTGTGGCCTTCTGGGTCCCGGCCCTGCGGAGCAGCGCAAGAGCGCTGCACCGCGTCGGGGACACGGCACCTTCACACCGGCAAAAACCTCATCAGCGCCGGCATGAAGAAGATCCCGAGATTGATCGCGAAGCCGATGCTCCAGAGGATCGAGCGCAGCGTCGGGCGGTTGCCGAGATAGGTCAGCACATAGGCGATCCGCACGATCAGGAACAGCACCGCGAGCTCGTCGATCAGGCGCTGCGGCGAATCCCGGAATTCGGCGAGCAGGACGGCGAAGGCGAAGAACGGGAAGGTCTCGATGCCGTTCTGGTGGGCGCCGAGCGCGCGCTGCGCGATGGCGTCCGCATAGAAGGCGGGATCGCGCGGCCGTGAATTGTCGAAGCCGCGAAACCTGATCCATTTGATCGAGACGATCGTCGACAGATAAAGCAGCACCGCTCCGAAGACGCACCATTCCGCGAGTGTCATCTTTCCTCCCCCGCTTGGATGCGACCCTAGCGAAACCCGCCTCATCTTGACAAGTTCGGGGCAACGCGCGACGCAACGGCCATGACGAACGTTGTCCCCATCGAGACTGCGAAGGCGGCCGTGCAGTCCGGCCGCCCGCGGGTCGGCGTGCTCCTGGTCAATCTCGGCACACCCGATACGGCCGATGCGCCCGGCGTGCGGGTCTATCTCAAGGAGTTCCTTTCGGACGCCCGCGTCATCGAGGACCAGGGCCTGATCTGGAAGCTGGTACTGAACGGCATCATCCTGCGCAGCCGCCCGCGCACCAAGGCGCTCGACTACCGGAAGATCTGGAACAATGAGCGCAACGAGTCGCCGCTGAAGACCATCACGCGCTCGCAAGCCGACAAGCTCGCGGCCGCGCTGTCGGACCGCGCGCATGTCGCCGTGGACTGGGCGATGCGCTATGGCAATCCGTCGATCAAGGCGGGCATCGACGCGCTGATCGCCAAAGGCTGCGAGCGCATCCTGGCCGTGCCGCTCTATCCGCAATATTCCGCCTCGACCTCGGCGACCGTCTGCGACGAGGTGTTCCGCGTGCTCGCGCAGCTTCGCAACCAGCCGACGCTGCGGGTGACGCCGCCATACTATGATGACGAGGCCTATATCGAGGCGCTCGCGACCTCGATCGAGACGCATCTGGCGACGTTGTCCTTCAAGCCGGAGCTGATCGTCGCCTCTTTCCACGGCATGCCGAAATCCTATGTCGACAAGGGCGATCCCTATCAGAGCCACTGCATCGCCACGACCGAGGCGCTGCGCCGCCGGCTCGGCATGGACGAGACAAAGCTGCTGCTGACCTTCCAGTCGCGCTTCGGCAATGACGAGTGGCTCCAGCCCTACACCGACAAGACCATGGAGCGGCTGGCGAAAGAAGGCGTGCGCCGGATCGCGGTGGTGACGCCGGGCTTTTCCGCCGATTGCCTCGAGACGTTGGAGGAGATCGCGCAGGAGAACGCCGAGATCTTCAAGCACAATGGCGGCGAAGAGTTTTCCGCGATCCCCTGCCTCAACGACAGTGAGCCCGGGATGGACGTGATCCGCACCCTGGTGCTGCGCGAGCTTCAGGGCTGGATCTGATGGTTCGTCCCGTGAGTCGCCGCGACTGTCTGGCGCTTCTCGGGATGACCGCCGCGCTGCCGACCGCAGTGCTGGCGCAGCAGCCGAACGCAACGCGCCGGCTCGGCGTGCTGTCGGTCATTGCGGGCGATGAGGTGATCGGCCAGACACGCCTGGCCGAGGCGCTCGCCACCCATGGCTGGAAGGAGCAGGATAATCTGAGGGTCGACTGGCGCAGCGGCGCCGGAGATCGCGCGCGCATCGCCCGGCTTGCCGACGAGCTGATCGCGCTCAAGCCCGACGTCCTGCTCGCGCTCGGCACGCCCTCCGTCGAGGAACTGCGTCAGCGCACCACGACGATCCCGATCGTGTTCGCCGTCGTCACCGATCCCGTCAGCCAGGGCTTTGTCAAAAACCTTGCCCATCCCGGCGGCAACATCACCGGCTTCACTGATTACGACGGCCCGCTCGCCGGCAAATGGCTGGAGATGCTGACTCAGGTCACGCCCAGGGTGTCCCGCGTCTTCGTCGTCTACAACCCCGCCACCGCGCCGTTCGCGCCCCTGATGCTGCGCACGGTCGAGGAGGCGGCTCGGACCCTGCACGTGACGGTCGAGCCCGCGCCGATCCATGATGCCGCCGCGATCGCGGCGCTGGCCGCGCGCAAGGAGGGCGGCTTCCTGGTGCTGCCCGATTTCTTCACCATGGCCAATCGGATGCAGCTCCTGGCGGCGATCAGCGAAGCGCACGTGCCGGCGGTGTTCTGGAGCCGCACCTTCGTCGACGACGGCGGGCTGATGTCCTACAGCACTGACAGTGCCGAGCAGTTGCGGCGCGCGGCGTCCTATATCGACCGCATCCTCAAGGGCGCGCAGGCGGCCGACCTCCCGGTTCAGAACCCCACAAAGTTCGAGCTGGCGATCAACCTCAGGACCGCGAGGGCGATCGGCGTCACGGTTGCTCCGGGCCTCATCGCACTCGCGAACGACGTCATCGAATGACGTTCTCGAAACGGACGCCTTGCCGGATTCGTTAATTTTCGTCGGTAGGTCTGCGCCCGCACGCTTTCAAGAGCCCGTTGCAAATACATATCGTGACCATTCCCTCCTTCTCCGTCTTGTGCAGAATTGGGCCGATACCGACGTGAATCGCGACCGCTGAACCGGTAGGGTCGCGCTCCCGACCAATGACGGCGCGGGAGAGGGCTTTCCTGCCTTGTTTTTCCCGCCTTGGAGGAAATATGAGCGGCTTCGACATTTTCGCGATTGTTCTGGTGTTGCTCGTCATCGCCACGCTGCTGGCCGGCGTGAAGACGGTGCCGCAGGGCTATGACTGGACCATCGAGCGGTTCGGCAAATACACGCAGACGCTGAGCCCCGGGCTCAACCTGATCGTGCCCTATTTCGATCGCGTCGGGCGCAAGATCAACATGATGGAGCAGGTGATCGACATTCCCGAGCAGGAGGTCATCACCAAGGACAATGCCACCGTGACGGTGGACGGCGTGGCTTTCTTTCAGGTGTTCGACGCGGCGAAGGCGAGCTACGAGGTCGCCAACCTCACCCAGGCGATCACGGTTCTGACCATGACCAACATCCGCTCGGTGATGGGCTCGATGGATCTGGACCAGGTGCTGTCGCATCGCGACGAGATCAACGAGCGCCTGTTGCGCGTCGTCGACGCTGCGGTCTCGCCCTGGGGCGTCAAGGTCAACCGCATCGAGATCAAGGACATCGTGCCGCCCGCCGATCTCGTCGAGGCGATGGGCCGGCAGATGAAGGCCGAGCGCGTCAAGCGCGCCGACATTCTCGCCGCCGAGGGCCAGCGCCAGTCCGAGATCCTGCGCGCCGAGGGCGCCAAGCAGGGCCAGATTCTCCAGGCCGAGGGCCGCCGCGAGGCCGCCTTCCGCGACGCCGAGGCGCGCGAGCGCCTCGCCGAGGCCGAAGCCAAGGCGACGCTGGCGGTGTCGGAAGCCATCGGCAAGGGCGACGTCGCCGCGCTGAACTATTTCATCGCCGACAAGTATATCAAGGCGTTCGGCCAGTTCGCGGACGCGCCGAACCAGAAGATCATCATGCTGCCGATGGAAGCGACCAGCATGCTCGGCTCGCTCGCCGGCATCGGCGAGATCGCCAAGGCGACGTTCGGGGAGAGTGCCGCATCGGCTACGGCCGCGGCCCGTCGCGGCGGTTCGGTGCCGTCGTCAGGCCCGACGCCGCCGGCCGTGCCGCCGCAGTAGGGCATTTGGAGAGGTCGTGTCATGACCGACATGTTCGCATCGCTCGGCAACTGGAATTGGCTGATCTTCGGCTTCATCCTGATGGCGCTGGAGACGATCGCGCCGGGCGTATTCCTGTTCTGGCTCGGGCTTGCGGCCTTGCTGGTGGGCCTGGTCTCGTTCGTCGTCACGATGTCCTGGCAGATCCAGCTCGTGATGTTCGCGATCTTCGCGGCAGCGGCCGTGCCGGTGTGGCGGCGGCTCGCCCGTCCGAAGCTGGACGCCAGCGCCAGCCCCTTCCTCAACAAGCGCACCGAGGCGCTTCTCGGCCGCGAGTTCACGCTGGAGAAGCCGATCATCGACGGCTCCGGCACGGTCCGCATCGGCGACACCGTGTGGCGCGTCGCCGGCCCCGATACGCCGGCAGGAACGCGGGTGAAGGTGGTGCAGGTGGACGGCGCGAATTTGACCGTGGCGGTGACCTGAGGATTCTTCGCCTCTCCCCGCTTGCGGGGAGAGGCCGGATTGCATCGCAGATGCAATCCGGGTGAGGGGGACTCTCCGCGGGTCCGTGTGTCACCGTCTGCGCGGAGGCTCCCTCTCACCCCGACCCTCTCAGCGCGAGCGCTCGTCGCGGCCCCGCAAGCGGGGAGAGGGGGAAGAGCCCTTCCACCGCTCCGCAAACCGGTGCAGCGGCATGAATGTCTCGCACAACTCCCGCCCGAGCGGTGTCAGCCCGTAACCGCCGCCTTCGCCGAGCTCCACGAAACCCGCCTCGCGCAGCTCCGTCAGCCGCGCCTGCAGCACCGTCGGCGAGGCCTCGTCGCAGGCCGTGCGCAAGCTGCGTGAGGTGAGCGGGACATCGCGCAATTCCCAGAGGATCCGCAGGCTCCAGCGCCGGCCGAGCAGATCGAGCAAGGCCATGATCGGCCGCCCGGTGCGCGAGCCGCGGACATTCCCTGATGCTGCCTTTTTCGCCATCGAATCCCTCTTGCGCGACGCTACATAAAGTGTAGCGTTATGCTACGGTAAATGTAGCAACGGAGACGGCCGATGTCCGAGGTCACACCGCGCATTGCGCCGCTGGAGGCGCCTTATCCACCGGAGATCCAGGCGCAGTTCAACCGCATCATGCGCGGGGCGCCACCGCTGCTGCTGTTCCGGGTGATGGCGGGCAACACCCGCGCCTGGGACAAGTTCCGCGCCGGCGGGCTTCTTGATCCGGGTCCGCTGTCCTTGCGCCAGCGCGAGATCGTGATCGATCGCACCTGCGCGCTGACCCGATGCGAATATGAATGGGGCGTGCATGTCGCGATCTTTGCCGGCCCGGCACGGCTCACCGAGGACGAGATTCGCGCCACCGTGCAAGGCGATGCAGCCTCGCTGTGCTGGTCGCCGGCCGAGCAGGCGCTGATCGCGGCGGTCGATGCGCTGCATCAGCACGCGACCTTGAGTGACGACGAATTCGCCGCGCTCTCGGCGCATTACGATGCGGCGCAGATTCTCGAGATCATGCTTCTGTGCGGCTTCTACCGCACGGTGTCCTATCTGGCGAACGGGCTGAAGCTGCCGCTGGAAGAGAACGCGGCGCGGTTTCCGCAATAGACGTCCTCTCCCGCGGAGCCGGGGAGGGGACTTGCCTCACCCGAACAGCGGCGTGCCCGGCACGAAGGCGTCGAAGGCGGCCCAGAACTGCGAGCGGTAGCGGTCCTGTTCCTGCAGGATCTCGTGCTTGGCCCCGGCGATCACGAGATGCGAGCCGGCCCGCAGATGGTAGGCGAACTCCTCGATTGCCGCGGTCGAGACCACGGTGTCATTCGAAGCGGCCAGCATCAGGATCGGCTGGCGGATCTCGGAGGGGTAGTTCATGCCCTTGAAGGTGTGCATCGCGCGGAACGCGGTGTCGGCCCAGGCCACCGTTGGCGAGGCCAGCCCCAGCGTCGGGTCCTCCTCCAGGATCGCGGCATTGCGCGCATAGCGTACGGGATCGCTCGTCACGGGATTGTTGATGAAGGGATCGAGCCCGGTGAGGCGGTCGCTGCCGCCGGGAACGTAGCGGCCGCCCTGCCCGAGCAGGCGCATCGTCTTGAGCAGCGCGCGCACCGGAAACGAGGTGGTGCGGCCGGGCAGGTCGATCATCGGCGCCGACAGCACCATGCGGTCGAACCAGCGCTTGCCCGCATGCGCCACCCGCAGCAGCACGGTGCCGCCCATGGAGTGGGCGAGCGCGAAGAACGGCGGCGGACAGTCCGGCAGCACCACCTGCTGCACGAAGGCCTCGACGTCGGTTTCGAAATCGGCGAAGTCGCGCACATAGCCCTTGCGCGGATCGCGCAGGCGGCGCGCGGAATGACCCTGGCCGCGCCAGTCGATCATCGCCACCGCAAAGCCGCGGTCGCGCAGGTCGCGCACGGTCTCGAAATATTTCTCGATCTGCTCGCTGCGCCCGGTGAAGACGCAGACCGTGCCCTTGCGGTTCGCCGGCGGAGCCCAGCGCGCAAAGCGCAGCTCGACGCCGTCGGACGTCTTGATCGTGCCGCTGACGCAGTCTTCGGGAACGGGGTTGGACGGAATCGAGACCAGCGTCATGATGGGGAGTGCGTGGGCGCCAAGTGCTGCAAATCAAGGGGCGGGAGCGTCGAAAAGGCGCCAATGCCGCCCTCTTGAACGCCGTCTCGTGCCACCCATATCATTTTCGTGCAGGCCGCTACCAGTGTTTCGGAACCGGAACATCAGGCTGCACACAGACTAAAGCCCGGCCCGATTGGCGGGCGGGTAACCTGAACAGTCGCTCAATGGAGGACTTGAACCATGCGTACCTATGACCTCACCCCGTTTTATCGTTCCACCGTCGGCTTCGACCGCCTCTTCAACCTGCTCGACCAGGCCGGTTCGGACGGCAGCCCCGGTTATCCCCCCTATAACATCGAGCGTACCGGCGAGAATGCCTACCGCATCACCGTTGCGGTCTCCGGCTTCTCCAAGGACGAGCTCTCCATCGTCGCGAAGGAAAACACGCTGACGATCAAGGGCGAGAAAGTCGCCAACGAGAACAGCAAGTCCGAGGTGCTCTATCGCGGCATCGCGGCGCGTGCCTTCGAGCGCGCCTTCCAGCTTGCCGACTTCGTGCAGGTGAAGGATGCCTCGCTCGAGAACGGGCTGCTTCATGTCGATCTCGTGCGCGAGATTCCCGAAGCCAAGAAGCCGCGCCAGATCGCGATCAACGCCGCCGCGCCAAAGGCGCAGGTGATCGAGAACTCGGCCGCGCAAGCCGCCTGAGACAAGCGACCTCCAGGTTGCGAAAACGCCCCGGTGCCCCGGGGCGTTTTTTCATTTTGCATCGCATCACAGAACGGTGAGGACCGTAACGCCGCGGCCTCACGCTCCGTCCTTTGGGCATCGCACCCGAACAAGACGGAAGATGATCATGTCACTTTGGCGCAGCCTTTTCGTCGCCGCGAGCCTTTTGGCGGCTCCGCTCAGCCTCGCTCACGCGCAGACACCGCAAACCGTGAAGGCCAAGAACGTCGTGCTGGTGCACGGCGCCTGGGCTGACGGCTCGAGCTGGTCGGAAGTGATCCCGATCCTCCAGGCCGCCGGCCTCCATGTCACCGCCGTGCAGAACCCGCTGTCGTCGCTTGTGGACTCCGTCGAGGCAACCAAGCGCGCGCTGGCCGAGCAGGACGGGCCGACCGTGCTGGTCGCGCATTCCTGGGGCGGCACCGTGATCAGCCAGGTCGGCACTGATCCGAAGGTCACCGGCCTCGTCTATGTCGCGGCACGCGCGCCTGATGCGAACGAGGATTTCGTCGCGCTCTCGAAGCAGTTTCCGACCGGCCCGGTGCGCGCCGGTATCGTCGAGCGCGACGGCTACACCAAGCTGTCCGAAGAGTCGTTCCTGAAGTACTTCGCCAACGGCGTGAAGCCGGAGCAGGCGAGGGAGCTCTACGCCGTGCAATGGCCGACGGCCGCCTCGATCTTCGCCGGCCGCACCACGGAAGCCGCGTGGCGCTCCAGGCCGAGCTGGTACGCAGTGTCGAAGAACGACTACACCATCAATCCCGATCTCGAACGCTTCCTCGCCAAGCGCATGAACGCCACCACCGTCGAGCTCGATGCCGGCCACCTCTCGCTGGTGTCGCATCCGAAGGAGGTCGCGAATCTGATCCTGGAAGCCGCGGGGTATCCGCGGAGCTGAGGTGATTGCGTGAGTGCAAAAGGCGCCTGCAATCTCAGGCGCCTTTTGTCTTGCTCCACTATCTCCCCGCCGTCGTCCCTGCGAACGCAGGGACCCATAACCTCAGGGAGCAGTTTGGCGATGATTCGGAGTTCGGGACTCGCTCCTCATCCCCACCGATCAATCACGCGGTATGGGTCCCTGCGTTCGCAGGGACGACACCGTTTGTGTGGTCATCCCATCGCATCTAACGCGCAGCGCTAATCCAGCCCCTGCGCGGCCGGCATGTCCTGCGTCGGTAGGATGGTCGGAGCAGGCTTGGCTTGCCCGACGGTCGGAACTGCGGCTTGCGGCGCCGTCTCGGCGGGTTTTGGCTGCGCGGCCGCCGTCTGCTGCTGCTGCGGAGCCTGAGCCTGCGGCGCCACCGGCTCGGCGTGCTTCACTGCCGCGGCCGGCGCCTCGGCGCGCTGTGGCGCGGCCTTGGGCAGCGGCACGGTGCGGCTGGCGACATGCGGGATCGGGGCGGGCGGACGCGGCGGTCCGCCACGGACCATGGTCGGCGGCGGCAGTGCGCTTTGCGGGCGGTAAGGTGCAACCGCGGGCTCTTCATACGAAGGCGCCATGCCATAGGCATCGGCGGCCGGCATGAAGCGGATGATCCGGCCGTCCCGGGCGTCGATCACGAGCCGGCCGTCATCGCCATGGCGGTCGATCACCGCGATGGTGTAGACGCTGCCGCGCAGGCGCGGGATGCCGAGCGGCGAGAAGCCGTTCTCGCGCAGCACGGCGTAAACCTCGGTGGGCGGCAGCAGCACCGGGGCAGGCCCGCGCTCCTCATAGCCATAGCCATAGCCATAGCCGTAACGCGGCGGCGGTGGCGGCGCGTCCGGCGGGGCATAGGGCCCGTCGAAATCCGACACGGCGATCATGGCTCCGCCGCCGCTTCCGTTCGCCGGAACCTGCGCTTGCACCCCGGTCGCAGCCATCGCCAGCGCGGCGGCGGCCACACATCCTGTGAAAAACTTCATGGTCGACACGCTCCTGTCAGGGCCCCGGATGCTCGTGCTCTTTCGCTTCTTGCGGCGTGACGCGCCTTCCGAAGGGCCGATCCGAAGCTTCATTTGCGATTTCGGCGCGGCTTGGGCCGGATCAGGGCGCGTTTGCTTCAAAACCGGGGCTGCGCAACTTTCGGAAAGCGATTGATTGACTTATCGGGAATCGGGACTTCCACGCGCTTGTGTGCTAGACAAAAATTTGGCAAGGTGATGGTTAGGACAGGAAGACTGTCTCAATTTTGCTCGCGGTTCCGGCACAGGGATTGCAGCGAAAGCTGGCACTTTCGAGCGCCAGGAAGGTACCAGGCAAAGCCGTTCTCGGGGACGTAGAACGCCTAGGCCTGAATTTAAGAAAATGCGGCTCGCAAGCGGACGAGCGGTGACCCAGAGGCGGGTGCCGCGGAACGCCCAAGGTGCGCCGAAGATGGCGGTGAGACAGCTTGCCGCACGGAGAGGACAGGAACAATGAACGGGTCGCAATTCGAGCGCGCAAACATCGTGGCAGAACAGCTGTCGGCGACGGTCGCCTCGAAACCGGCCGATCCGATTCAGGAGCACAATTCCCGTCCGGCCGCTGAAGGCCTCTACGATCCGAGCCTGGAGAAGGACAGCTGCGGCGTCGGCTTCATCGCCAACATCAAGGGCAAGAAGTCCCACGAGATCGTCTCCGACGCGCTGAGCATCCTCTGCAATCTCGAGCATCGCGGCGCTGTCGGCGCCGACCCGCGCGCTGGTGACGGCGCCGGCATTCTGGTGCAGATCCCGCACGCCTTCTTCAGCCGCAAGGCCAAGGAGCTCGGCTTCGCGTTGCCGGCTCCGGGCGAATACGCCATCGGCGCGCTGTTCATGCCGCGCGACACCGCCTGGCGCAACGTCATCAAGAGCATCATCGCCGACCAGATCAAGGAAGAGGGGCTGACCCTGCTCGGCTGGCGCGACGTGCCGACCGACAATTCCTCGCTCGGCGTCACCGTGAAGCCGACCGAGCCCGCGTGCATGCAGGTGTTCATCGGCCGCAACGGCGTTGCCAAGACCGAGGACGATTTCGAGCGCCGGCTCTACATCCTGCGCAAGTCGATCTCGCAGGCGATCTACCAGCGCCGCGACCGCGGCCTTGCCGGCTACTATCCCTGCTCGATGTCCTGCCGCACCGTGATCTACAAGGGCATGTTCCTCGCCGACCAGCTCGGCAAGTACTATCCCGATTTGCACGAGAAGGACTTCGAGAGCGCGCTCGCGCTCGTTCACCAGCGCTTCTCGACCAACACCTTCCCGGCCTGGTCGCTGGCGCACCCGTACCGCATGATCGCGCATAACGGCGAGATCAACACGCTGCGCGGCAACACCAACTGGATGGCGGCGCGCCAGGCCTCGGTGAGCTCCGAGCTCTACGGCAAGGACATCAACCGCCTCTGGCCCATCTCTTATGAAGGCCAGTCCGACACGGCCTGCTTCGACAACGCGCTCGAATTCCTGGTGCAGGGCGGCTACTCGCTGCCGCACGCCGTCGTGATGATGATTCCGGAGGCGTGGGCCGGCAATCCCCTGATGGATGAGAAGCGCCGCGCCTTCTACGAATATCATGCCGCGCTGATGGAGCCGTGGGACGGCCCCGCCGCGATCGCCTTCACCGACGGCCGCCAGATCGGCGCCACGCTCGACCGCAACGGATTGCGGCCGGCGCGCTATCTCGTGACCAAGGACGACCGCATCGTGATGGCGTCCGAGATGGGCGTGCTGACGATCCCCGAGGATCAGATCATCACCAAGTGGCGCCTGCAGCCCGGCAAGATGCTGCTGGTCGATCTCGAGCAGGGCCGTCTTATCCCCGACGACGAGATCAAGGCCGAGCTCGCCAAGAGCCATCCCTACAAGGAGTGGTTGGAGCGGACCCAGATCGTGCTGGAGGAGCTGCCGAAGGTCCCGACCACCGGCGTGCGCTCGAACCTGTCGCTGCTCGATCGCCAGCAGGCGTTCGGCTACAGCCAGGAAGACATCACCATCCTGATGACGCCGATGGCGGCCACGGGCGAGGAGGCAGCCGGCTCGATGGGCAACGACACGCCGATCTCGGCGCTGTCGGACAAGGCCAAGCCGCTGTTCACCTACTTCAAGCAGAATTTCGCGCAGGTCACCAACCCGCCGATCGACCCGATCCGCGAGGAGCTGGTGATGAGCCTCGTCTCGATCATCGGGCCGCGGCCGAACCTGTTCGACCTGCAGGGCATGGCCACGACCAAGCGCCTCGAAGTGCGCCAGCCGATCCTGACCGATGCGGATCTGGAAAAAATCCGCTCGATCTCTGATGTCGCCGAATCGCACTTCAAGTCGCGCACGCTGGACACCACCTTCCACGCCGGCCTCGGCGCGGCGGGCATGGACCAGGTGCTCGACGAGCTCTGCGCGCGGGCCGAGAGCGCGGTGCGCGAGGGCGTCAACATCATCATCCTGTCCGACCGCATGGTCGGCACCGACCGCGTGCCGATCCCGGCACTGCTGGCCTGCGCCGCCGTGCATCATCATCTGATCCGCGTCGGACTGCGCACCTCGGTCGGTCTCGTCGTCGAGTCCGGCGAGCCGCGCGAAGTGCATCACTTCGCCTGCCTTGCCGGCTACGGCGCCGAAGCGATCAATCCTTACCTCGCATTCGAGACCATCATCGCGATGAAGGACCGCCTGCCCGGCTCGCTCGACGACTACGAGATCGTCAAGCGCTACATCAAGTCGATTGGCAAGGGCCTGCTCAAGGTGATGTCCAAGATGGGCATCTCGACCTACCAGTCCTATTGCGGCGCGCAGATCTTTGACGCGGTCGGCCTCAAGGCGGACTTCGTGTCGAAGTTCTTCGCGGGCACGCATACCCGTGTCGAAGGCGTCGGCCTTGCCGAGATCGCCGAGGAAGCCGTGCGCCGCCATGCCGACGCGTTCGGCGAGGCGCAGGTCTACAAGACCTCGCTCGACGTCGGCGGCGAATATGCCTATCGCAGCCGCGGCGAGGACCATGCCTGGACCGCCGAATCGGTGTCGCTGCTCCAGCACGCCGCGCGCGGCAATTCGCAGGAGCGCTACCGCGCCTTCGCCAAGATCCTCAACGAGCAGTCGGAGCGCCTGCTGACGCTGCGCGGCCTGTTCCGGATCAAGAACGCCGATGAAGAGAAGCGCAAGCCTGTGCCGCTCGACCAGGTCGAGCCGGCCAAGGACATCGTCAAGCGCTTCGCCACCGGTGCGATGAGCTTCGGCTCGATCTCGCGCGAGGCCCACACCACGCTCGCGATCGCCATGAACCGGATCGGCGGCAAGTCGAACACCGGTGAAGGCGGCGAGGAAGCCGACCGCTTCAAGCCGATGCCGAACGGCGATTCCATGCGTTCGGCGATCAAGCAGGTCGCCTCGGGCCGCTTCGGCGTCACCACGGAGTATCTCGTCAACTCCGACATGATGCAGATCAAGATGGCGCAGGGCGCCAAGCCCGGCGAGGGCGGCCAGCTGCCCGGCCACAAGGTCGACGCGACCATCGCCAAGGTGCGTCACTCGACGCCGGGCGTCGGCCTGATCTCGCCGCCGCCGCACCACGACATCTACTCGATCGAGGACCTCGCGCAGCTCATCTACGATCTCAAGAACGTCAACCCGACGGGCGACGTCTCGGTCAAGCTGGTCTCCGAGATCGGCGTCGGCACGGTCGCCGCGGGCGTTGCCAAGGCGCGCGCCGACCATGTCACCATCGCGGGCTTCGAGGGCGGCACTGGCGCTTCACCGCTGACCTCGATCAAGCACGCCGGCTCGCCCTGGGAGATCGGCCTTGCCGAAACCCACCAGACCCTGGTGCGCGAGCGGCTGCGCAGCCGCATCGTGGTCCAGGTCGACGGCGGCTTCCGCACCGGGCGTGACGTCGTGATCGGCGCGCTGCTCGGGGCCGACGAGTTCGGCTTCGCCACTGCGCCCCTGATCGCGGCCGGCTGTATCATGATGCGCAAGTGCCATCTCAACACCTGCCCGGTCGGCGTCGCCACCCAGGACCCCGTCCTGCGCAAGCGCTTCACCGGCCAGCCCGAGCACGTGATCAACTACTTCTTCTTCGTCGCCGAGGAAGTCCGCGAGATCATGGCTTCGCTCGGCTTCCGCACCTTCAACGAGATGATCGGCCAGGTTCAGCTGCTCGACCAGACCAGGCTGGTCGCGCACTGGAAGGCCAAGGGCCTCGACTTCTCGAAGCTGTTCGTCAAGCAGAAGGAAGAGAAGGGCCAGAAGATCTATCACTCCGAGCGCCAGAACCATCATCTGGAAGCGGTGCTCGACCGCGCGCTGATCGAGAAGGCGACGCCTGCGCTCGACCGCGGCGCGCCGGTGAAGATCGAGGCCACGATCAACAGCACCAACCGCTCCGCCGGCGCGATGCTGTCGGGCGCGGTCGCCAAGATCTACGGCCATGCCGGCCTTCCGCACGACACCATCCATGTCGGCCTCAAGGGCACCGCCGGCCAGGCCTTCGGCGCCTGGCTCGCGCACGGCGTCACCTTCGAGCTCGAGGGCGAAGCCAACGACTATGTCGGCAAGGGCCTCTCCGGCGGCAAGATCATCGTCAAGCCGCCGCGGAACGGCGGCATCGTGCCGGAAGAGAGCATCATCGTCGGCAACACCGTGATGTACGGCGCGATCGAGGGCGAGTGCTACTTCCGCGGCATCGCCGGCGAGCGCTTCGCCGTGCGCAACTCGGGCGCCGTCGCGGTGGTCGAGGGCGCGGGCGATCATTGCTGCGAATACATGACCGGCGGCATCGTGGTCGTGCTCGGCAAGACCGGGCGCAATTTCGCGGCCGGCATGTCGGGCGGCATTGCCTATGTGCTGGACGAGACCGGCGACTTCGACAAGCTGTGCAACCTCAGCATGGTCGAGCTCGAGCCGGTCTTGTCGGAAGAGCTGATCAACGCCGGCACCTACAATCACGCCGGTGACCTCGAAGCGCACGGCCGGGTCGACGTGTTCCAGAACCTGCTCGATTCCGACGTCGAGCGTCTGCACGTCCTGATCACGCGCCATGCGAAAGCGACCGGCTCCCGGCGCGCCGCCGAGATCCTTGCCAATTGGAAGGACTGGCTGCCCAAATTCCGCAAGGTGATGCCGGTCGAGTACCGGCGCGCACTGCGCGAGATGGCCGCCAACGCGGACGCCGAGCCGAAAATCGCGATCGGGGCGTAATTCTCACCTCGCGTCATTCCGGGGCGCGCAAAGCGCGAACCCGGAATCTCGCAAAGATAACCTCCAGGTTCCGGGTCTGCGCGCGGCGCGCGCATCCCGGAACGACGGGAAAGAAAACTAAGCGGCAGGGACTTCGAGTTTAATGGGCAAGATCACGGGTTTTCTCGAAATCGAACGGCATGACCGCAAGTACACTCCGGTCACCGAGCGCGTGAAGCATTACAACGAGTTCGTCGTTCCCTTGAGCGAGAAGGAAGTGCGCGACCAGGCCGCGCGCTGCATGAACTGCGGCATTCCCTATTGCCACGGCACCGGCTCGGTCGCGCCCGGCACGCCCGGCTGCCCGGTCAACAACCAGATCCCCGACTGGAACGACCTCGTCTATCAGGGCAATTGGGAAGAAGCCTCGCGCAACCTGCACTCGACCAACAATTTCCCCGAATTCACCGGCCGCATCTGTCCTGCGCCGTGCGAAGCGTCCTGCACGCTCAACATCGACGACAACCCGGTCACCATCAAGACCATCGAATGCGCGATCGTCGACCGCGCCTGGGACAATGGCTGGCTGAAGCCCGAGGTCGCCGCCGAGAAGACCGGCAAGAAGGTCGCCGTGATCGGCTCCGGTCCGGCCGGCATGGCCTGCGCGCAGCAGCTCGCGCGCGCCGGTCATGACGTGCATCTGTTCGAGAAGTACGCCAAGGCCGGCGGCCTGCTGCGTTACGGCATTCCCGACTTCAAGATGGAGAAGGGCGTCATCGACCGCCGCGTCAGGCAGATGGAAGGCGAAGGCGTCACCTTCCACTACAACAGCCATGTCGGCGCTGACGGCAATGTCGATCCGCGCGAGATGCTGAACGAATATGACGCGATTGCGCTCACCGGCGGTGCGGAAGCCCCGCGCGATCTGCCGATCCCCGGCCGCGAGCTCGACGGCATCCACTATGCCATGGATTTCCTGCCGCAGCAGAACCGCCGCGTCTCCAATGAGCCGCTGGGTAGCGGCGCCGACATCCTCGCCGGCGGCAAGCACGTCGTCGTCATCGGCGGCGGCGACACCGGATCTGACTGCATCGGCACCTCGCTGCGCCAGGGCGCGCTGTCGGTGACCCAGCTCGAGATCATGGCCGCCCCGCCCGAGCGCGAGAACAAGGGCCTGACCTGGCCGAACTGGCCGCTGAAGATGCGCACCTCCTCCAGCCAGGCCGAAGGCGCCGTCCGCGAATTCGCCGTGCTCACCCAGAAGTTCACGGGCGAGAACGGCAAGGTCAAGAAGCTGCACTGCGTCCGCGTCGACGACAAGTTCAAGCCGATTGCCGGCTCCGAGTTCGAGCTCGACGCCGAGCTCGTCCTGCTCGCCATGGGCTTCGTCCATCCCGTGCACGAGGGTCTGCTCAAGCAGCTCGCGGTCGACCTCGACCCGCGCGGCAACGTCAAGGCCAACACGCTCGACTACCAGACCTCGCGTCCGAACGTGTTCACGGCAGGCGACATGCGCCGCGGCCAGTCGCTGGTGGTGTGGGCGATCCGCGAGGGCCGGCTGTGCGCCCGGTCGATCGACACGTTCCTGATGGGGAAGACGGATCTGCCGCGGTAGGCGCGGCGAGCCCCGCCGCCAGTTCAATAGACGGTGTCATCGCCCGGCTTGACCGGGCGATCCAGTATTCCAGAGACAGGTATCATTGAAACGATAGGCCGCGGCGTACTGGATGCCCCGGTCAAGCCGGGGCATGACCACGGAGTGGGTGGCGAGAGCGGAGCAAACCAAGCAGCATTCGCCCCAACGCCACGCGCCGCCGCCTCAGTTCTGCAGCCTCACCCCCAGCATCACCACCGTCCCCTGCGAGCTCGACGCCGCCTGGTTCGAATCCAGGATGTCATGCCGCAGCGTGCCCTTGATCCAGACGTTGCGGTTGAGCTTGTAGATCAGATTGCCTTCGAGCGAGAAGGTTTTGTCGTTGCGACCCTGGTTCTGGTAATCGTAGGTGCCGTAGGTGAACTTGCCGACCGCCGTGAGCCAGCGGCGGAAGTCGTGATCGACTTCGACACCGTAGGTGTGCACCAGCACGCCGGACGAGCCGGGGACGGTGGTCTCGGCGATCTGCGTGTCGGTGGCAAGTTTCACCGTGGTGAGGCCGCTCGCATTCCAGATCAGTGAGCCCGCGGTGAGGAAGCCGGAGAGCTGGCTGAGGCGCGGGTCGGTATAGTTGCGCGCGGAATAACCGACCGAGACCTCGCCGATGAGGATGCGCGAGAACTCGAAGGACGAGCCGACCTTGGCATAGCCGCCGTTTGAATCGCGGAAGTAGCCGTTGCGGTCGGCGGCCTGGTCGTGGACGCGGGTGTCGCCCTCGATCTCGACGAAGGGCTTGAGGCCCGGCTTCAGCTCGTAGGAGAAGCGGCCGACGCCGCCATACTGGTTGAAGTCGCGGTCGTTGTTGCTGAAGGTCGAGCCGTCGGTGAGCTTTGAATCCGTGTAGGCGGTGCGGTCGACGGTGGCGCCGGCGGCGACCTGGAAACGGTTGAAGGTCTGGTCGAAGCCGAGCGTCGTGCCGTAGGTGGCGTAAACCGGATATTTCTGCAGGCCGGCCTGCACGTTCGGGCTGCCGGGATTGTCGGTCGCGAGCCGCAGGCGGAGCTGCGAGGTCAGCTTGAGATCGCGGTCGACGTCGAGGCGGCCGTCGACATGGCCGGTGAAATCAGGCCGGTCGATCTCGACCGGCGAGGGCGAGGCAAAGCCGTCGATCGTCGCCGGCATGTTGTTGGTGTAGCCGGAGAACGACCCGCGCAGGTCCGCGACGAGCGCGTGGCGCTCCCAGTCGGATTGTACGAGGAGGTCGGGCGCGACGACATAGACCGGCGAGCCGACCGGCTTGTTCAGGCGCGCCGGGTTGGTGTCGTAGCCGGCGGAGAGCTCGAGCCCGCCCCTGATCAGGAAGCTGCCGGCATAATCGCCGACCGCGCCGAACGCATCGTCATCGGCCTTGAGGCGGCGGCGCAGCGGCTGGCCTGGCACATTGCCGGCCATCGCCGGGGCGACCGGTGTCTTGTGCGCGGTCTCCGACGGCGGCGGCGCGATGCGCGGCGGGCCGAGCGTCGTCACCGGCGTTACGGGGGGCGGCGGCGAGCCGGGACCGAGCGGGCGCTTCGGCTTGGCCTGCCCGGGATAGAGCTTGGGCTGCTGCCGCTTGCGGTTGAGCGAGTCATAGCCCGAGCCGCTCGCGCCGTTGGCGGCGGGCAGGCCGTAGGTCGGGACCTGACCGGCTGTGTTTTGGCCGAGGCGCGAAGGCGCTGGCGTCTGCTGGCGCTTGCGCGGATCGGCACCGGGATCGGGCAGCGTGGGCAGCGCGTCCGAGGGTGCCTGCGGCACGCCCGCCGTACGGCGTGTCGGCAGCGTGTCGGGCGAGGCGAAGCCGCCGCGGTTGGGATTGAACAGGTCGGGTGTGAGGCTCTGGGCCACCGCCGGGCCGCTTCCAAGAGCGGTCAGCGCAAGGCACGGGACGAGACACGGCAAAGCCGCACGCAACAATTGCGCGCGCTTGCTCCGGCCCCTGCCTGGAGACGACCCCACGATGGAATAACTCCAACGAAATCAAATGCTTCCACGATGGCCTCCGCTGGCTGGCGGGAACCCATCGTTAATGGACTTAAAACAATTATGGTTAATGACCGGTTGAGGGCATTTGCGGCCGCGTCGCCTCACCAGCCCGGGCGTGCTAAGCAGGCGCCAACGGGCGAATGCCCCACCCTTCCTGGACCTGATCATGCCGAGTTCGAAACCGCTGATGACCCAATCATCCGGCCCCATCCCTGATAGCGTCGAATCCGCGCTCCGCACGCTGGAGACGGAGAGCGGCGGCATCAACGCGCTCGCCGCCGCGCTGCGCGGCCCGCTGGGCGAGGCGTTTGCCAAGGCGGTCGATCTGATCCGCAACGCCAAGGGCCGCGTCATCGTCACCGGGCTCGGCAAGTCCGGCCACATGGCGCGCAAGATCGCGGCGACCCTGGCCTCGACCGGCACGCCCGCGTTCTTCGTCCACACCGCGGAAGCTGCCCATGGCGACCTCGGCATGATCACCGCGGACGACGTCATCATGGCGTTGTCCTGGTCCGGCGAGCAGCCGGAGATGAAGACGCTGGTGAATTATTCGGCGCGCTTTGCAATTCCCATGATCGCGGTGACGTCGAACGCTTCGTCCTCGCTGGGACAGGCCGCCGACATCGTGATCGAGCTGCCGAAGGCGCGCGAGGCTTGCCCGCACAATCTGGCGCCGACCACCTCGACCATGATGCAGGTCGCGATCGGCGATGCCATCGCGATCGCGCTGCTTGAAGGCCGCGGCTTCACCGCACTCGAGTTCGCGCATTTCCATCCCGGCGGCAAGCTGGGCGCGATGCTGAAATTTGTCCGCGACTACATGCGCACCGGCGCGGAGATTCCGGTCAAGCCGCTCGGCACCAAGATGTCGGATGCGGTGGTCGAGATGTCGGCCAAGGGCCTCGGCTGCGTCTGCATCGTCGATGAGGCCGGCGGCATCACGGGCATCATCACCGACGGCGATCTGCGCCGCCACATGCGCCCCGATCTGCTGACGGCGTCCGTCGACGAGATCATGACCAGGCAGCCCAAGACCGTGCCGCCCTCGATGCTCGCGACCGAAATGATCGAGGTGCTGAACACAAGCAAGATCACGACGCTGGTCGTGACCGAGGCGGACAAGGTGGTCGGCATCGTGCATCTGCACGACCTGCTGCGCGCCGGCGTGGCGTAGTCCTATCGCCGTCGTGCCCGGGACAAGCCCGGGCACATCAGCTCACAGCGTCTTCAGATACTCGATCAGCTCATAGCGCTCGTCGTCGTCCTTGAACATGCGGCCGATCACGCCGTCGCGTCTCGGCTCGCCGTCTTTAAGCTCGAACGAATGGCCGCGCACGCTGTTGCCCTGGACCGGCTTGCCGTCCGATCCGGTCATCGAGAACTGCGTTTCACCCGTCTTGCAGCGCTCGTCGGCGGTGACGGCGAAGCCGACGGTCACGGGATCATAGTCGCGGCGGCCCATGCAGAATTTGGTCGGGCGTTCGTTCTGCGGCTTGAGCAGCCAGTACAGCGAAGGCACCGAACCGTTGTGCAAATAGGGCGCCGTCGCCCAGATGCCGTTCAGCGGACGCGCGCGGTAGCGCGCTCCCCCCACCGGATTGAGGCAGTTCTTGCGCGCGAGATTCCACAGCTTCGCCCGCTCGGCGTCCGACAGCTTCTCGTCGTCCATCCATTTGCGGGCGACGAGATCCACCACCGTCATCAGGCCGAGCGCATAGACCATCTCGTTGGGCGAGGCGCTCGCGGTCGGGACATCGCATTGCCACCATGTCTGCAGGTCGGCCGTATTGACCTTCAGGAAGCCGGGCACGTCGATGATCCTGTTGCTGAGCACGAGCGTCTGCTCGGGGTCGGTGTTGATCTCCTTGAGGGGAATCGTGACCGCGTTCAGCACCTTGCTGTCGCCGCTCGGCTCCCAGCGTCCTGACGACCAGAATGCCGGGGTGTCGACCGCTGGCAAATGGCATCCGGAGCACATCTCGGCGTAGATCTTGCGGCCCTTCTCGGCCTTGTCCCTGTCGATCCTCCAGGCATCGCCGAGGATTTGCGACGGCCATTTCGGCGACAGCAGGCCGCCGAATTTCGGACCGGTGGCGGGATCGGGCGACTTGAAGGGATCGGGACCCCTCAGCATGTCCTCGATCCAGCCGAGCGTGTTGACGTGAACCGAGGAGCGCCAGATCCTGTCGCCGGGATAGGCGTCGGACAGGTTGAGCAGCGCCGTCACGCCGAGCGCTTCGCCGGCGTTGCGGATCAGCGGCTGCTCGATCGAGGCGTCGTATTGCGCGAACTTGAACCACGGCACGGTCCAGATCGGGGGATAGCTCACCGGCGCGTCCTGGGCGTGCAGGTTCTTCTCGAATCCCTTGACCCCGCTCAGTGCGAGATCCTGCGAGAACACCTGATTGCCGATGCGATTGAGGGCGTCGAGGCGGCCGAACCCTTCCTCAGTGTCCTTCTGCTGCCTGCCGTCCCAGGTCTTCTTGCCTTCGATCGTCTCGTTATATTTCTCTTGCCAGCCGATCAGGAACTTGCCGATCGCGCTGAGCTTCTGCTTCAGCGCGTCGCGATCCGTCTTGCCGGCGTCGGCGCCGAGCACGCGATCGGCGAAGCGGTCGAAGCGGAACGGAACGTAGAGCGTGTAGGCGATCGACAGGCCGGTGGCGAGCTCGAGCTTCTTCAGGTCGGTCATGGCCGGGCCGCCGTCGAAGCGGACGTCGATGCCCTGGTAATGGATCTGGCCGGTGTGGCAGGCGGCGCAGGTCAGCCCGATCTTGTCCTCCTCGCGTCGGCCGCTCGCAGGATCGATGACGCCGGTCATCCGCGCAAAGCCGACCGGCAGGCCGTCGACGTTCTCGGCCGGCGTCCATCTCGTCGACCAGTCCGGTACCTGCTTCGTGTCATAGACATTGGCGTAGCCGAAGCGGCGCAGCGTGGTCTCGTCGGTCTGGACCGACTGTGGGCTGGGGATGAAGCCGAAGCTTTCGAGATAGGCGCTGTCCTTCATCATGCCCGGCTTCGAGAACAGACGCAGGCGCGGCTGCTCCAGCGCCACGAACCACTCATAGGGCACCGGGAAGGTCGCAGTGCCCTGACTCGCATGGTGAAACCAGTGCCGGTCCTTCAGCGACCAGTTCTGCTCGAGCCAGAAAGCGGCCTTGGTGTCGGGCACCGCGGGCAACGGCGGCGGCAGCAGCTGCGCGAGGATTCCCTTCTGCGGCAGCATGGCGCGGACCTGGTTGGGGAATTCGGCGACCGCAACGAGCGCGAGAAGCGCGCCGGCGAGGAAGAGCCCGGCGATCCCGAGAGCCCAGCGAAACCTGAGTGCGCAGGATGACAGCAGCGGCTGTGACACGATCCGCTGGGTGATCCTGTCGGGGAATTTGCGCTCGTTGAACAGCGTGCGCACGTCGGCCACGCTGAGATAGAGCTCCGCCTTCTTGCCGTCGACCTTGCCCTTGCCCATGATCTTCAGCAGGACTGGCCATTCGAACTGCATCAGCGCCGGGTAGTACCAGCGCGCGGCGCTGCCGGCGCGCTTGAGATTGTCGTGCATGAAGGTCTTGATTTCCGCGGCGTTGAGGCCTGGCTCGCTGACGCCGGTGTTCGGATCGGTGTAAATCCGGCCGAAGCTCTGGAGGCGCGCGATCTCGTCCTCGTTGACCTTGCCGTCGACGCCGAGGATGCGCGAGCCGGCGCCCAGTTTGTCCAGCGGGCCACCGCGCAGCGCGTCGAGCTGCGGGCCGGACCAGATGCTCTTGAGGATGTGACTGAAACCGTTGGCGATCGTCGCAACGCCGCGGACCTGGATGCGGGCCCAGATCTTCTTCAGTCCGGTCTCGCCGCTCGCATTCGCGATGGTCTGCGACAGCGTGTTGAGCGGGACGGTCCCGCCGTCGACAAAACCTTCGCCGACGAGGCCGCGCAGGAACGGGCAGGGATTGTCTGGCGAGACTGGGATCGAGGGGTCGAAGGGCGGCTTCGAAGCGGGGTCGTGCATGGCCCAAATCCTACAAACAGCGAATCGTGAAATAACGCGCCGATAAAGCGCGAAAAGTCCTAACAAACCGGCAGCACACTATACTACTTCAGCGTGTAGCGAAGTGTGTCCGAATTCACTGTCGCGTCAACACGGGCAGGCGCGAGGTCGGGGAAAACCCGGAAGGGATCGCAGACGGCCGCCGCCTGCCTTTTCAGGATTCGGCGGCGCGTTTGACGTCGCTCTGGACCAGGGTCAGCTTGCCAAGCGGCACGCCCGCATTCAGGAGCCCCTCGCGGTAATGGGCGAGGTCCTCGGGCCGCTTCCAGTGGAAATTGCGCAGGTGACGGTCGACATTCAGGGTCGGGTAATTGGTCATCAGCACCACGGTGGCCTCCGCCGCCTCATCGTCCCGGCGCAACTGTGCAAGCGCCGCCGCGCGGATCGCCAGCGCCTGCATGTGGTTCGGGTTGATGTAGAGCTGCTCGCGGGCCCATGACAGCGTCGCGTCGTATTGTCTCAACAGATAATGGCTGAAGGCGTTCAGCGCGGCCCATTGATAGCGCGGGTCGCTGTTGTCGCGTTGGGCGGCCATCGAGAACAGCTCGATTGCCTCGCGGTGCTCGCCGATGACGAAATGGCAGATGCCGAGCACGCCGCGCGCGCCCATGTCGTAGGGATTGAGTGCGACCGCGCGCTTGGCGGCGTCCATCGCGGCCTCGTAATGGCCTTCCATCGCGTGCGCCCAGGACAGGATCGAGAACGCAAAGGAGGAACGCGGGTCGAGCCGGACGCTGGTCTCGGCGAGGTTCATCGCCTCGGCCCACATTTCGCGCGTGCCCTTGACCCAGCCGAACTGGATGCTCTGGATCTGGATCGTGGCGAGATAGGCGTGCGCGATCGACAGTTTGGGATCGAGCCTGATGGCCTCCCGGAACAGGTCGACGGCGGTGGCGAGGTCCTCCTTGGTCTGCCGGTAGTAATGCGACAGCCCCTTGAGGAAGCGGTCCCAGGCGGTCACGTCGGTGGAGGGCCGCGCCGGCGCCGAGGCTTCCGCGCGGACGATCTCGGTCGCGATGGCGGCGGACAGATTGGTGGTGATCTCGTCCTGCATCGCAAAGAGGTCGCCGATGTCGCGGTCGTAGCGGCCGGTCCAGAGCTGCTCGCCGGTCTCCGGGGCGATCAGCTCGGCGGTGACGCGGATTTTTGCGCCGGCGCGCCGCACCGAGCCCTGGATCAGATAGGTGGCGTCGATCTCGCGCGCGATCAGGCGGGTCGAGACATTCTTGCCCTTGAAGGCGAAGGTCGAGTTGCGGCTCAGCACGCGATAGAACGATTGCAGCGCCAGCGCGTGGATCAGATCCTCGGTCAGGCCGTCGGAGAAATATTCGTCCTGGGCGTCGCTGAGATTGGCGAAGGGCAGCACGCCGACGATCGCGGTGCGGTACTGCTGCGACAGGACGGATGCCTCCCGTAGCTCGGGGAGGAGTGCCGGTGCGTTCTCGGGTGTCCAGGTGAAGACCCCGACCGCGTCCTTGATGTTCTTGAAACGGTGGTTGCCGGCATCGGTCAGCGGCACCTGGAGATGCTTGCTCGCCTCCCGGTAGGCCTTGGCCGAGATCGCGAAGCCGCCGGGGCTCGCCACCGCTTCGAGGCGAACGGCGATGTTGACGTCGTCGCCGAAGACCTCGTCCTCGTCGGCGATGACATCACCCATGTGGATGCCAAGCCGGAATTGCATGGCGCGGTCGGTCGGCAGATGGTGGTTGCGCTCCGCCATCAGCGTCTGCATCGCGATCGCGGCCTCAGTGGCGCCGACGATCGAGGGGAATTCCAGCAGGAAGCCGTCGCCGGTGTTTTTGACGACGCGGCCGCCGTGATTGAGGATAATGGGGTGAATCGCGCTGCGATGGGCTTTGAAGGCGGCATGGGTGCCGGCCTCGTCGCTGCCCATCATGCGCGAATAGCCGGCGACATCGGCGCAGACGATGGCAGCCAAACGTCTTTCCATAGCCCCGGAGCTCCAAGGGATCGAGGACCGGCCACGGCGTGGCAGTCGCCTCGAATCCCGCATTTCAAGAACCCTGCCTTTATAGAGCAGATGCGGCCGAGCGAAAGTATGATCCGCATTGCAAATTCGCGGTAAATTTGACGCATCCTGGTGGTGGACGCCGGCGGGCGAACCGACTAAGCCGACCCTTTGTGGCAGGCGGTCGGGCGGGCACCTCACATGCTGGGCATTCACGAGATCTGGCTTTTCATCCTGGCGGGCATAGTGCTCAACATCACGCCGGGCCCGGATACGGTCTATGTGATCGGCCGCAGTATGCAGATGGGCTGGAGGGGCGGCGCCGCGGCCGCGCTTGGCATCAGCTGCGGCTGCTTTTTCCACGTCGCGGGCGCCGCGATCGGCCTTTCGGCCTTGCTGATGGCCTCGTCCACCGCATTCTCGATCCTGAAGCTGGTCGGCGCGGCCTATCTCATCGTCACCGGACTTCAGATGTTGTGGTCGCGCCCGGCGCTGGCGCCGGCCACCGACGAGCCGGCGCTGAGCTCGCTGCGACGGGTGTTCCTCCAGGGCGTCTTCACCAACGCGCTCAATCCCAAGGTCGCGCTGTTCTTCCTGGCTTTCCTGCCGCAATTCGTCGCAGCCGATTCCGCCCACAAGCCGCTCGCCTTCCTGACGCTCGGCCTGATCTTCATCTCGACGGGAACGCTGTGGTGCCTGGTGCTGGCCGCTTTCGCCGCCAAGGCCGCGCATCGCTTGCGCAGCTCCGAAGGCGCGATCGCCTGGGTCAACCGAGCGCTCGGCGGCCTCTTCATCTATCTCGGCATCCGCGTCGCCATGCTGGAGACGCGGTAGATCGTTCGAACGAATGACATTGCGTAGGGTGGGCAAAGGCGCAGAGCGCCGTGCCCGCCATTTGGCGATCCGGACGGTCAGGAATGGTGGGCACGCTTCGCTTTGCCCACCCTACGATCTCTATGAGCCGAAATCGTAGACCTCAGGCGAACTCTTTCAGCAGCGCGCCGCCGGCGAGATAAAGCCCCAGCAAAATCATCGCGATCAAAAACCAGCGGCGGAACGCTTCTGCCGGCATCCGCGCCCGCACCGACTGGCCGACGAACATGCCGGCAAAGGCCATCGCCATCGCGACGGCGCCCGGCACGGCATTGGCCGGTGTCAGCAATCCACCGGCGGTGAGATTGAAGGCGAGCGCCAGCGTCGCGGTGGTGAAGAACACGCCGAGCGCCTGCACCAGTTCGTCCTTCTCCATGCCGATCGCCTGCATGAACGGCATCGAGGGGATCACCTGCACGCCCGTCGAGGCCGAGATCACGCCGGTGATGAGGCCGACCACGCCGCCGACCCATTTCTCGTTCTGCGGCGCGACGTGGAACTTGAATTTGCTGAGGCCGATGATCGCGTAGATCACCAGCAGGACGCCGAGCACCACGGTGCCGTAACGCGCATGGGGGCCGGTGAGCGCGCCGGCATTCAGCCAGCAGCCGATCACGGTGCCGATCATCAGCGGCCATAGCCGCTTCAGGATGTCGCGCAAATAAGGGCCGACAAAAGTCTGCCAGATGTTGGTGACGATGGCGGGCACGATCACGATGGCGATCGCGCGGCTGGGCGCCATGCTCACCGCGAGCAGGCCCATGGAGACGGTCGGCAGGCCGAGCCCGACCACGCCCTTGACGAATCCGGCGATCAGGAACACGGCGGCGATGACGATGAGAAGCGGGTCGATCATGTCGGACACATTGACCGAAGCCGCATCCCGGCACAATCTGGAGGTTCCGGAGATAGCCTTCGCCAGTTACGAAGTCTGGAGCACGATCCGGGAAAGTGTGCAGCGGTTTTCCGAAAGATCGTGCTCAATCAACAAGGTTGGAGACCTGCCATGCGTTTTGATCTCGTCGATCTCCAGCTCTTCATCGCGGTCGCGGACCAGCGCAGCATCACCCGCGGCGCCGAGCGCTCGCACCTGGCGCTGGCCTCCGCCAGCGCGCGCATCAAGGGGCTCGAGGATGCGCTTGGCGTCGCCCTGCTCAAGCGCGGGCGGCGCGGCGTCGAATTGACCGCGGCCGGTGAGAGCCTGCTCGATCATGCGCGGCTCGTCATCCACCAGATCGACGCCATGCGCGGCGATCTCGCCGGCTTTGCCAGCGGCGTGCGCGCCAGCGTGCATTTTCTCGTCAACACCTCGGGGCTGTCGGAGCATCTGCCGAAGGCGCTGGCCGGATTCCTGCACGAGCATCGCGATGTCGCCGTCGACATCGAGGAGCGCGAAAGCACCGATATCGCGGCCGCGATCACCGCGGGCGCCGCCGATCTCGGCTTTGCCGCCGAGCATGCGCTGCCCGATCATATCGAGCGCTTCGTCTTCAGCGAAGATCATTTGACGCTGGTGACGTCGCGGCGCGGCCCGTTCGCGGGCCGCCGCCAGATCGACTTCCAGGAGACGGGCGCGTGCGATTTCGTCGGGCTCACCAGCGCCACCGCGCTCCAGATGCACATTTCGAAGCACGCCGCCCGGCTCGGCATGCGCCCGCATTATCGCGCGCGCATGCGCGATTTCGACGCGATCTGCCAGATGGTCGCCGCCGACGTCGGCGTGGCCCTGGTGCCGATCTCCGCCGCCCGCCGCTGCGCCAAGCTGATGCCGCTCGCCATGGTCCGCCTGCGCGATGCCTGGGCCAACCGCAAGCTCGTGATCTGCGCCCGCAGCTTCAAGGCGCTGCCAAGGCCGGCCAAGATGCTGGTGGAGCATTTGCGGGCGGAGGCGGTGTGAGGAGGCTGTTGCTGCGAACTGGCGTGAGCTCGCATCGTGGCCGCAAGCTCAACTGCGCTCCCTCCCCCCTTGCGGGGGAGGGCGGGGGAGAGGGGTGGCCCAGCAAAAGGTGTGACTGTCGTGAAGAAGTTTCTTTGCGCGATCGATGGAGTCCCCGTGTGAACCCCTCCCTAGCCCTCCCCCGCAAGGGGGGAGGGAACGCACCTGTCGCGTTGTGAGAGATCGGCTCTCCCCCTCCAGGGGAGGGTAAGAGAAAGCTACTTCGCCGTCTCGACCCCGGCGTCCTTGATCACCTGCGCCCACTTCTTCGTCTCGTCGGCAATGAAGGCGCGAAAATGCTCCGGCTCATCGCCGACAAGCGTCGCGCCTTGCGCGGCGAGCTTCTCCTTCACTGCGGGATCCGCCATGGCCTTGGTCGCGAGGCCATGCAGCGCCGTGACGATCTCCTTCGGCGTGCCCTTGGGCGCCACCATGCCGTACCAGTTCTCGATGCGAAGGTCGGGAAAGCCCGCTTCCTTGGTGGTCGGCACGTCGGGCGCGGTCGGCGCGCGCTCGACTGATCCGACGGCAATCGGCTTCAACGCGCCGGCCTTGACCTGCGGCAGCAAGACGGGGAGATCGAGGAACGTCATCTGCACCTGCTGGCCCAGGAGATCGTTCACGGCCGGAGCGGCGCCGCGATAGGGCACATGCACGATGTCGATCTTCGCTGTGAGCTTGAACAGTTCACCGGCAAGATGCGGCAGGCTGCCGGGACCGGAGGAGGCGAAGTTGAGCTTTCCGGGCTGCGCCTTGGCGAGCGCGATCAGCTCGCCGATGTCTTTCACGGGCACGTTGGTGGCGACGACAAGCATTTCCGGCACGGTCGCAACCAGCGTCACCGGCGTGAGGTCGGTTTGGGTGTCGTAGGCGACGCGCTCCATGCTCGGGCTGATCGCGAGCGCGCCGGCCGAGGAGATCGCGATGGTGTAGCCGTCGGGCGCTGCCTTGGACACCGCGTCGGTGCCGAGCACGCCGCCCTGGCCGCCGCGATTGTCGATCAGCACCGGCTGGCCCGACAGCTCCGACATGCGCTGGCCGATCACACGGGCGATGATGTCATTGGGACCGCCGGCCGGAAACGGCACGATCAGCTTGATCGGTTTTGCGGGAAAATTCTGCGCCGATGCCAATGACGGCAATAGCAGCAATAATCCAACGAGCAGCCTGCGTGAGATGGTCATGCAAGCCTCCCGCTCGCGTTTGTTATTGGTTGAGCAGCCTCAAGGCTTCTTCATGAACTCTTGCGTCGCCGGCGGCAACGATGCGGCCGCCGCCCTGCGCCGGCTTGCCTTCCCAGGTGGTGACGACACCGCCGGCGCCGGTCACGATCGGGATCAGGGCCGCGATGTCGTAAGGTTTCAGCTCGGTCTCGACCACGAGGTCGACATGGCCGGCCGCCAGCATGCAATAGGAGTAGCAGTCGCCGCCATAGCGCGACAGCCGTGCGCCCTGCTCGATGCGGCCGAAAATGGCGCGGTCGCGCTCGTTCATCAGCAGCGGAGAGGTGGTGTAGGTGGTCGCCTCCGACAGCGAGGCGCAGCGGCGGACCTGGAGCCGGCGCTCGCCGGAGGGGCCCTTGTAGTTCGCCGAGCCGTTGTCGCCGGAAAAGCGTTCGCCGATGAAGGGCTGGTGCATCATGCCGTAGACCGGCGTGCCCTTGTGCAGCAGCGCGATCAGCGTGCCCCAGATCGGAAAGCCGCCGATGAAGGATTTCGTGCCGTCGATGGGGTCGAGCACCCAGACATAGTCGGCGTCCTCGCGCTCATTGCCGAATTCCTCGCCGACGATGCCGTGCTGGGGGAAGCTGGCCTTGATCAGCCGCCGCATCACCGCCTCGGCGGCGCGGTCGGCTTCGGTGACGGGGTCGAAATCCTTGGTCTTGCTCTTGTCGTCGATCGACAGCGAGGTGCGGAAGAACGGCAAGATGGTCTCGCCGGAGGCGGTGGCGAGCCGTCCGATGAAGGCGGAGAAGTCGATCACCGTCACGGCGTATCCTCGAAGCGAAAGTCGGATGAAGCTTCCACCTGCCTAGCTCAAATCGCCTCTCGCGTGCAGCGCTGTCTTGATTTGGCCCCTGGTATTTTGAATGCCGCGGGCGGCTGCCTCAGCTCAGTCATATCCTGGCCAAATATCGATCACGGAGTTGAAAACTTAGTTCCGAGCATGCCTTGTTCGTATGCAAACGACTATCAACCCATTGAAATTCCTTATCAAAGAAACTGAATCTGGGTTTCTCTTAAAGCAATTGAGCCATGTGCATATTGCATGGGAAATGGCTCAAAAGCCCTTGCACTTTGTGCGGCGCGGCCGCATATTGTTGCGGTGCGGTAGCGCTCTGCGTTACCGCTGCCCTCCTTGGGCGTTTCCTCCCTAGACTTGGGCCGCTTCTTCATTAGAAGCGGCCCTTTTTTCTTGCCGCCTCCGTTTTCATTTTGGCGCGCGCAAGCGGCGAAGCGAAAACGCATTCGCGCCCATCGCGCACGGCGCGATCGTCCAAAGAAAAAGCTGTCGTCTATTCCGCTGCGGCCTGGAACGGGCCGAGATCGCCGAACGGAATCGTCGTCGCCAGCACGTCGGCAAGCACGCCGAAGTCGGAAGCGACTTGCGCAAAGCGCGGGCTGCGCTCGCGCCGCCGCTCGTCCATGTAGATCGCGCGATTGAGCTCGAGCTGCACGGCGTGCAGGCCGCTTGCGGGATTGCCGTAATGCTCGGTGATGAAGCCGCCGGCATAGGGCTTGTTGCGGCCGATCGAATAGCCGAGCCCGCCCAGGGTCTCCTCGACCCGGTCAGGCAAGAGCGGCGTGCAGCTGGTGCCGTAGCGGTCGCCGATCACGACGTCGGGCCGGCGCGGCTCGTCTCTGCTGACGCCGACCGACGGCATCGAATGGCAATCGACCAGCACCACGGTGCCGAACATCTGATGCACCTTGTTGATCAGCCGACGCAGCGCGCGGTGATAGGGCTTGTAGAGCGTCTCGATCCGCGCCAGCGCATCGTCGACCAGGATCCGTTCGCGGTAGATCTCCTGTCCGTCGCCGACCACGCGCGGAATGGTCCCGAGGCCACCCGCGACCCGCATCGAACGGGTGTTGGCGAAGCTCGGCAGGCGGCCGGTGAACATGCGCGGATCGAGCTCATAGGGCTCGCGATTGACGTCGACATAGGAGCGGGGAAAGTTGACCCGCACGGTCGGAAAGCCGCGCGTGCTCAGATGGCCGATCAGCTCGTCCATGAAGGAATCTTCGGAGCGCCGCAGCGTCGTCAGGTCGATCCGCGAGGCGCTGAGGAATTCGTCCGGATAGGTCGAGCCGGAATGGGGCGAGTTGAAGATGATTGGCGCGCGCCATGCGGCGGGCTCCACGATCTCGAAGGCTGGCGACACCTCGCCGTCAAACCGCGTCATCTTCTCAGGCTTCGTCCCTTCGCCGCACGATCCGGGCCCCGGATCGAATGATTCGGCCGGTCGACCGGCTCTTATGTGTCGTCATTGTCCGGAATCGCAACCATTCTGCCAAGCGAAAAGATGTGACGGGCGCTGGAACTTGTCTTAACCGTGCGGGCATCGAGGTGGGGATCGGCTCCGTCGGCTCGATTGATTCGCAGCCCGTTCGGGTTCACAAGGAGCGGGCAGCGCGAGCCGGCGCGGGTTAAGATTTTCACCCCAAATTTACCCTCTGTCGGGCTTAGTGAGCTCTGCTGATATCCTCTGGGGATTCGACGTTTCCTGCCATGCCAAAGATCCTGCTCGCCGAAGACGACAACGATATGCGCCGTTTCCTGGTCAAGGCGCTGGAAAATGCCGGTTTTCAGGTCTCGTCCCATGACAACGGTATGGCCGCCTATCAGCGGCTCCGCGAAGAGCCGTTCGAGATGCTGCTGACCGACATCGTGATGCCGGAAATGGACGGCATTGAGCTCGCCCGCCGGGCTTCGGAACTCGATCCCGACATCAAGATCATGTTCATCACCGGCTTTGCGGCGGTCGCCCTGAACTCGGATTCGGACGCCCCCAAGAACGCCAAGGTGCTGTCCAAGCCTGTGCATCTGCGCGAATTGGTCAGCGAAGTGAACAAGATGCTGGCGGCCTAAATCAGGCCTGTTCCGTCCTTGCGCCGGGTCCCCTGAGCCGTTATAGGGACCCCACCCGACGTAAGTGGACTATTAGGGCACGTAGCTCAGCGGGAGAGCACTACCTTGACATGGTAGGGGTCACAGGTTCGATCCCTGTCGTGCCCACCACGCTTCGCCTTCGGCTTCGCGTGGCACAGCCTGGAAAATCACGGCGAAGCGTGTCCGGCGTAGCTCGGAGAGCGTAGACGGACTGGGGCGTCTTGGAACGTGCCCATGCGCCAGGCATTGTTCCGCCATGCCCAAAACCTCCACAAAAGCCTTCAAGCGCGGCGATCACGTCAGCTGGAATTCCGAGGCTGGCCGGGTGCGCGGCCATATCCTGCGCGTCCACACCGGGGACGTCGACTACAAGGGCTACACGCACCACGCGAGCCCGGACGATCCGCAATACGAGATCAAGAGCGACAAGACCGGCCACGTCGCCCTGCACAAGGGCCGGGCGTTGCGGCTGCTGCGCAGCTGAGCGGCACAAGCCCGTGGCCGGATCGCGCTCCGCGCCATCCGGGCTACGATGCCCCTCCGGGATCTCCGACTATTTCAGTTCCGTATTCGCGACCGGCATGATTGAGGCGACGTGCCAGCCGTTCGCGTCCTGAACATAGGTCTGGCTGATCAGAAACGTATTCTGCTGGGGCGGTTTGCCCGGAAGCGCGCGCGTGAAAACGATGGGGACGAGGATCTGCATGACCTCGTTCGAGAGCACGGCGACGTGGAATTTCGACATGTCGGGCTCGAGGTGCCAGGTGCCCTCGTAATAGGTCTTGAACCGGGCCGCGACGTCATCGCGGCCGCGCGTCTCGATGCCTCTGGCAAACAACAGCGTTCCGGGCGAATTCAGCAGCATGGCCTTTACCGCGTCCGCATCATGCGCATTCTGCGCCGCGATGAATTTTTCGAAGATGGCTCGTGCCTCGGCGTCATTTGCGGCGGCGCGCGCGCTTCCGGGCGACCAGAACGTTGCAGCGAGAAACAGCGCCGCAGTCACCGCCATAACGCGTCGTGAAGATCGTCGTGGCCTGATGGTGCTGGGAGACGTTTCGGGCCGGGTCATGTTCACCTCTGGTCATTGGCAAGCATCGTTTGAATGGTGATCGACATACCATCGATGGCTGCGGCCGCGTTTTCAGAATTGCACGATCGGCGGCAGCGCCGAGATCACGGAAGGGTTAGTCGCGGCCATCGGATGTCGTGGCACGCACCAGGCAAGCTCGCCTCCAACGCGAAGTTGAGCTATCGTCCGGTGGCTCTATCCGGGGTACGATCTCCCTTCAGACAACGAGGCCGCCCATGAGCGTGTCCGTCATCGAGCAAGCAAAGATCCAGGCGCAGGTGCTGGTGCCGCTGGTCAAGGCGCTGCAGGCCGAACTCGGCGAGGCAAGCGCCAACGCGCTGGTTCGCAAGGCGCTCGGCGATCTCTATCGTGGCTTCGGCGAGGAGTTCTGGAAGGCGAAGAACGAAGCCGATCTCGGCAAGGCCGTGTCTTCGGCGTTCAGGACTTACGCCCGCGACGACGCGCTCGCCTATGACGTGATCGAGCAGACGCCGGACGCCTTTGCGTTCGACGTGACGCGCTGCGCCTATGCCGAGTTCTACAAGGCGCTCGGCGAGCCGGAGCTCGGCTTCCTTCTGGTCTGCACCGCGGACTTTGCGACCGCGGAAGGGTTCGGCCCCGACGTCAAGCTCACGCGCACCCAGACGATCATGCAAGGCGCGCCTCATTGCAATTTCCGCTACCGGCGCGATGGAGGCAGGTCACAGTGAAGGGACTGCAAATGATGCGGGCTGGCTGTCTTGCCCTGGCGGTGCTGGCCCTGATGGCGTCACGCGCCGAGGCTGCCGTCATCGACTGGCAAGCCGAGCTCCAGCGCTGCCGCGAGCTGCGGCAGACCGTGGCGCCGCTGCTTCAGGCCGGCGAGGGGATCTCCGCCGTCGGCCGCTCCAACAGGTCGGTCCGTCGCTGCCTCTGGATCCAGCGCATCGCGGTGCGCAAGAAAATACCGGGGGCGGAGGTGTGGTAGGCGGCCTGGCGCCCCGCGAAGATCATGGCCCCGCCGTGACGAAGGCCGAGATGATCGTGCCATCGCTGCCAAGCGTGATGTGCCAGTGCGACGCGGCACCGCCCTGGTGCCAGACCGAATAGACGTCCTGGCCTTGCGCGCCGACACCGAGAAATTCGATCGACGTGATCGGACCCATATCGGCGAGGCCGGGTTGCAGACGCGGCAATTGCTTGCGGGTAGCTTCAGCCAGAGATGCGCTCATTTCGCCATAGTTGGGCTGGCCCGCTGCGACGCTCTCGACGAGACGACGAAGCGCAGCGGCGCTGCCGGGATTGGCGGACCGGCTGCTCATGCGCGTCTCGATCGCGCGCTGGAGCTCTTGTGCTGCGGCTGCGTCGATGCGTTGCATGGTGTGGTCGTTGCCATGCTGGTGCAGGATCACGGCCGTCGGAATCCCGTCCGGTCCGAGGGTAAAACGAAACGCGACCTCGATATCCCGCGCGACGAATTCCGTTTCACTCACCGCGTAATAGGCAACCGAGCCTTGGCCGGTCAGCCGTGCCGAGAGATGGTCATTGTCACGCGTGATGGTGAAGACAGCGCCATGGAATTGATAGGTTCCGGCATAGCGATCCAGAGTCGCTTGCGGCAACTGAATCTCCTTGGCTTTCGAGCCGGATTGATCCGAACCATCGACTGTTCTGCCCGCCTCGTTATTGCGGTCCGGGCCGGGTTGCTCCGCCGAGCGGATTCTGGCGGCGAGCACATTCCAATCGGCCAAGCCCAACATCTTCGCGACGAGCTCGAGGCTCTCGCTGACGGTGAGGGAGACTGATCGGGTGCTGCTGAGGGCTTCGCGAAGCGTTTGCGCCATGACCTTGGCGTCGCGGAAATCGCGCATCTTCTATTCCTTTGCGATATGAACGGAGAATGTCAGGGCTTGCGTTACTGACCCGTTCGCTCGAGCAAAGGAAGCGTGCGGCGGTCTGATACACTTCACCATACCCCGAAGGGCGCAAGCGGCAGGCGGTATCTACCTGGCAAAAATTGTGCTTGAGAGCCTCGTGATTGTCAACCGGTCATCGATCTCGCGATAAAGCTGTGTCACTCATGGCTCCAATTGATGCAGGCACGCGCATAAGCATTCTTGATGTTGGTCAGCTCTTGACCGTCCGAAGCAGCACCTCCTTCAATCCGGTCGGATAGAGGCTCGGCCCGCCCTCCGCGTCGAGATCGGCGAGGTTGAACCAGCGCGCGACGATCTCCTCTCCATTATCCTCGCGAAAGTCGATGCGGTCCTCGCCGCCGAACGCGCCGTCGGGGAACGTGACCTCCGCAACGAACATCACCTCGTGTCCGGTCGATCCCTCGTGCGCGAAAATGTTCTCCATCACCAGCGGCTCGCTCGTGATGGTGACGTCGATACCGAGCTCTTCGTTGAATTCGCGCACGAGCGCTGTCCGCCAGCTCTCGCCGAACTCGATCGCGCCGCCGAGCGGGCGCACGCCCTTGATCCGCCCCGCATCGTCCCGCACTTCCGCCGCCAACAGCAGCCCGTCCCGCCAGTGCAGGCCGATCGCGACGACGCGGATGTGAGGGTGAGGCCGCCATGTGGTCATGGGGCATGGTTAGTCGGCTTCGGGCGCTTTCGCAATCGGGGCGCGCCGGCCCAAAGCTTTCATCATGTCACCCCTTGACCGCGCCGGCGGTGAGCCCGGAGACGAGATAGCGCCGCACTGCGAGCGAGAAGATCAGCACCGGGGCCATCACCAGCGAGCCGCCGGCGGCGATCTTGCCCCATTCCCAGCCCTCGTAGTTCATGAAGTTGACGACCGCGACCGGCGCGGTGCGCGCATTGGTCCGGGTCAGGATCAGCGCGAAGAAGAAATCGTTCCAGGCGTAGAGGAAGCACAGGATCGCGGTCGCGGCGATGCCCGGCGTCACCATCGGCAGCACGATCTTGGTGAACACCGTGCGCGTCCGCGCGCCGTCGACGAGGGCTGCCTCCTCCAGCGAGACCGGGATGGTGTCGAAGAACGGCTGCATCATCCAGATCACCAGCGGCAGATTGAAGCTGGTGTAGACCAGCACGAGGCCGGTGATGGTGTCGAGCAGCCCGATCCAGCGGTAGAACAGGAAGAAGGGAATCGTGAACGCGATCGGCGGCGCCATGCGCGTCACCAGGATCGCAAAGGAAAGCGCATGCTTGCCGCGTCCGGCCCAGCGCGACAGCGCGTAGGCGGCAGGCACGCCGAACAGCAGCGCCAGCGCGGTCGAGAGCGAAGCGCTGAGCAGGCTGTTGACGAAGGAGGCCGAGAACGCGCTGTGCCAGAGCGAGATGTAGTTCTCAAGCGTCGGCGTGAAGATCAAAGGTGGCGGGAATTGCAGGATCTGATCGTTGGTCTTGAAGCTCATCTGCAACAGCCACAGGAACGGCGAGAGCAGAATCAGCAGCGTGACCGTGATCGCGACCAGCCGACCGGGCGTGGCCTTGCGGAGGGAGGATTCGCTCATGCCAGCGCCTCCTTGCGCCGGCCCATCCAGACCAGGCCCAGGCTGATGCCGCAGACAAGCAGCAGCATCACCACGGTGACAGCGCTCGAATAGCCGATCTCGTTGGTGTCGAAGGCGAGAAGGTACGCATAGTAGTTCGTGACTTCAGTGACGGTGCCTGGCCCGCCGCCGGTCAGGAGGAAGATCAGCGGAAATGCCTTCACGCTGTCGATCAGGCGGAACATGCCTGAGATCACCAGGATCGGCGTGATGAAGGGCAGCGTCACGTACCAGAAGATCTGAAGCTTGCTCGCGCCGTCGACGAGGGCTGCTTCCGAATATTCATCCGGAATGGTCTGGAGCGCCGCGAGCACCATCAGGAAGGTGAAGGGCAGCCATTCCCAGGTGTCGGCGATGATGATCGCGGTCAGCGCGAAGTCGACGCTGGAGGTCAGCGCCGGCAGGGTGAAATGCAGCGCCTGCGCCGCATAATAGAGCGGGCTGATGTCGGGCGCGTAGATCAGCTTCCAGATCACCGCGACCACGATCGGCGGCAGCACCATCGGTATCAGGAAGAAGGTGCGCGCGAACTCGACGAAGCGCGACGGCACGTTCAGCAGCAGCGCCAGCAGCATGCCGAGCAGCACCTGGAACAGCACGCTCGCGACCGAGAGCTTGGCCTGCACGGCCAGCGAGTTGACGAAGCGGGGGTCGCCCGGCAGCAGGGCATAGTTGCGGAACGGATCGCTGAAATCGGTGGCCGAGCCCGGCGTCGTCAGCTGGAACGGCGTCAGGCTCGTTACGATAAGATAGATCGCCGGCAGCACCGCCACCGCGAACAGCACGATCAGGCTCGGGGTGAGCGCGAAGGCGATGAACCTTCGGCGCTCCAAGTCAAATCCACTCTCGGCCAATTCCGCTCTCGCTCAAAGCTTTGTCCCGGCACGGCGGAGTGCGGCGATGGCCTGATCTTGCGCTGCGTTCATCGCGTCCTTGGCCGGCAACTGGCCGGTGGCGACCTGCTCGAACGCCTTGTTGAGGACATCGCCGACGATGGGGAACTCCTTCGACGTACGATAGGCCATGTAGTTCTCGCCCTTGCCCGGCAGCTCCAGCACCTCGAGATAGAGCGCGCCAAGGTCCTGGCCGTTGACAGTGTTGAGCTTGCGATAATCGTCGCTGGTGATGATCGAGCGCCGGCACACCGAGGAGTGACCATGCTCCTTGACGAGCTTCATCGAGATCTCGGGCGACAGCGCCCATTTGATGAATTCCCACGCCGCCTTCTGGTTCTTGGCGTTCTTGGGAATGCCGAGCCCCTGGCTATTCGAGGCCGGATGGTCGTGCACGGGGCCGGCGGGCGAGCGCACCACGCGCGAGGTCTCCTTCACCTTGCTCTCGTCGGAGAGCAGGATCGGCGTCACCCAGGCGCTGGAATGGATGAAGATGTTGGCGCGGCCGGTCAGCATCGCCTGCCGGGCCTGGTCCTCGGTGTAGGTCAGAATGCCCTTCGGCGCGCTCTTCAGGAGGTTCGCGTAGAACTCGACGCCCTGGATCGCTTCGGGCGTGTTCAGCGCCGGCATCGGGTCGCCGGGCGGATTCTTGAAGATGTTGCCGCCAAAGCCCTGGATGTAGGGCGGCAGGTTCCAGTTGTGCAGGAACCACGACACCAGGCCGCTGACGCCATCGGTGCCGTTGATCTCGGCGCAGACCTGCTGAAGCTCGGCGAAGGTCTTGGGGATCTTCAGCCCCTTCTTCTCCATCAGGTCCATGCGCGACAGACCCATCAGCATCGCGCCGCCTTCCCAGGAGTAGCCGTAGGTCGCACCCTTGGCGTCGCGATAGGGCACCTGCGCGCCGTCGACGAAGTCTTTCGGATTCCAGTCGGCAGGCGTCAGATTGGCATCGCCCGTGAACTCGTCGAGGTTGGCGAGCAGGCCCGCCGCGATCCAGCGGGTCGCGAGCGTGAAGGTGACGTTGACGAAATCATAGGCCGAGCCGCCCGAGGACAATTCGAGATTGGCCTGCTGGTTGTAGACGGGCAGCGCGGAGAGCTGGAGGTCGACCTTCATGCCGGTCTTTTCCTCGAACTCGGGAATGTATTTCTGCAGCAGCGTGAAGAAGCGGTGCTGGAACGAGGCGCCGTGCAAGGTGACGCCGGCAAACGGTTTTGTCTGTGCGATCAGCGGTGCGGGGAATGCCGCGAGCGCGGCGGTCGCGGCGCTGGCCTTGAGCAATTTACGGCGGGTGAGCGAACTCGCGCGCGATGCGGTCTTCATGTTTGTCTCCCTCGATTATTGTTTGCCGGTGTCAACGCGCCCGTCTGCTGCGGGCGTTCTCGTCCTCGGCGTCCTTTTTCTTCTGGCGCGACATGGCCGTGACGATGTTTCCTTCGGTGAGATCCATCAGCTTGTGCATGGCCTGGCGCGCACCGTCCGGATTGCGCGCCCAGATCTCGTCGAGCACGGCGCGGTGATAGGGCAGGCTCTTGCGCGGCGCGCCGGGATTGGTGCTCGACAGGTTGAACGACATCCGCAGGGCCGCGGCCACCGTCGCGCCGAAGGCGATCAGGAAATCGTTGCCGGTGGCGATCAGGATGCCGCGGTGAAACTGCAAATCCGGCTCGGCATAGGCAGCGCGGTCCATGCCGGCTGCGTCCATGCCGCGATAGGCGCGCTCGATCCGGGCAAAATCCTCGTCGGTGCCGCGCAGCGCGCAGATCGCGCAGGCCTCGGGCTCGACGATGCGGCGGACCTCCATGATCTGCTTGGCGAACTCCTGCGTCGGCAAGGCCGACAGCGTCCAGTTCAAGAGCTCCTCGTCGAGCATGTTCCAGTCGAAGCGCGCGCGGACATGCGTGCCGGCCTTCTGCTTCGAGGCGATCAGGCCTTTCGCCTTCAGCAGCGACAGCGCCTCGCGGATCGAGGCGCGGCTGACATCGAAGCGCGACGCCAGCTCGATCTCGCGCGGTAGCGTCGTGCCCTCGCGCCACACGCCGGTCAGGATCAGCCGCGCCACCTCGCGGGCGACCTGGGCGCTCGATTGCGCGCTGTCCTTGCTAGGAGATTTTGCCACGTTGATCCCGGATTCGTGGAATTAAATGTCTGATTTATTGCACGTGCGAATGGGGCGGCCGCCAGAAATTATGGCTCATATCTGCAGGATAATCCTGCAGGCTGCGGTTTGACAAGAATTATTATGTCAGACATATTTTCTATTGTCTCAACGCCGCGCAGGACAAAACCATCGTGACAAAGCCCCACATCATCCTGGTCATGACCGACCAGCAACGGTTCGACACGATTGCGGCGACGGGCCATCCCTACATGAAGACGCCGAATCTCGATCGCCTGGTGCGCGAGGGCGTCTATTTCGACAATTGCTTCATCAACGCGCCGAGCTGCGTGCCCTCGCGCGCGGCTTTGTTCTCCGGTCTCTATCCGCATGCCTCGGGCGTGCTGAAGAACGGGCAGCACTGGCAGAAGACCTGGGTCAGCAATCTCGGCGAAGCCGGCTATCACTGCGTCAATGTCGGCAAGATGCACACCATCCCCTATGACGCGAAGGCAGGCTTCCACGAGCGCTTCGTGGTCGAGAACAAGGATCGCTTCTTCGAGGGACGCTGGTTCGCCGACGAGCTCGACAAGGCCTTTGCCGCGCACAAGCTGACCAAGCCGTCGCGCGCCGGCTATCGCAGCCTGCCTGACTATGGCGACCGCATGGGCGCCTTCACCTGGGAGATGCCGAAATCGCTGCATCCCGACATCTTCGTCGCGGAAACCGCGATGTGGTGGCTGGAGACGCGCCCCAAGCCCGAGGCGCTGTTCATGCAGATCGGCCTGCCCGGACCGCATCCGCCCTATGATCCGCTCCCGGAATATCTGGAGCACTATCTCGCCCGCAACGACCTGCCGGTGCCGCAGCCGACCGAGGCCGAGATCGAGGGCCTGCCGGCGTATCTGAAGGAGAAGCGCCGGCACGACACCGAGGTCGACCACGACGCGGTGTCATGGAAGCTCGCGCCGACGCACGAAGAGATGCGCCGCTTGCGCGCGCACTACTACGCCAACGTCACCATGATCGACGAGCAGATCGGCCGCCTGATCGAGATGCTGGACAACAAGGGCTATCTCGACAATTGCGTCGTCATCTTCATGTCCGACCATGGCGACAATCTCGGCGAGCACGGTCTCAGCCAGAAATGGTCGATGTACGAGCCTGTCACGCGTATCCCGCTGCTCTTCTGGTCGCCCAGCCTGTTCTCCGACGGCCGCCGCATCCGCGAAAAATGCCAGCTGTTCGATCTCGGCCCGACCATTCTCGACCTCGCCGGCGCACAGCATCCAAAGCCGTGTCAGGCGCACAGCCTGCTGCCGGCGCTGAAGGGCGAGGAATGGGCCGGCCGAGACTTCGTGTTCTCCGAGCAGGCCGGCGACGTCGCCATGACCGGTGCGCGGCTGATCACCATGGTCCGCGATAACAGGTGGAAGGTCGTATTCATCCACGGGGCCGCGGACGGCCAGCTGTTCGACCTCGAGACCGATCCGCTCGAGCAGCACAATCTCTGGGGCGTGCCCGAGCATGCCGGCGAGGTGAGCCGCCTCAAGGACGCCTTCATCGACTGGCGCCAGAACAGCCTGCTCGAGACCATGGATCTGAACGCGGCGGCGCGGTGAGGGCGGCCCGCTCCCTGGCACCACCTGCAGGGCGAGGTGACATATTCCAGCTGGTGCGCCGTCGTCGGCATAACGGCTTCGCGGTCTTGATCCGCTGTTGGCTGCCTGCCATTGTTCGGTCATCCACCGCGGCAATGTCTCGTCGAGACGTGTCGCGTCGCCGGATGTGAAAAGAAGGCAGATTGGCGAGATGAGCAACGTAAACAAGCCCGGCGGCAACTACCTGCCGGTGATCATCCATGGTGGAATTGCGTATGTGAGTGGTCAGCTGCCGCGTCGCGGCGAAGATCTGCTGTACGCAGGCAAGGTCGGTGCAGGCGTCGATATCGCGGCCGCACAAGAGGCTGCTTCCCTCTGCGCCGATCTCTGTATTGCGGCCATCAACCACGCGACAGGTGGAGAGGACAAGATCGTCCAGGTTTTGCAGGTCGTGGGATATGTTGCTTCGGCGCCTGGATTTACCCAACAGTCGCAAGTCATGAACGGTGCCTCCGATCGGCTGATCGAACGCCTCGGCGATCGCGGTCGTCATACGCGGACGTCCGTCGGCGTCGCCGAGTTGCCGCGGGGAGCGCCGGTCGAGCTGAACATGGTGGCCGCTGTTCGGTCGTAGGCCCGTCGATCGGTGATCGACGCGGCGACAGGCGGCCTTATTTGACGAGATATTTGGCGACCGCCGCCTCGTCCCACGCAATCCCGTTCCCCGGCTCCTCGCTAGGCAGCGCAAAGCCGTCCTTGATCTTCAGCCGGCTCGCCAGCACCGCGTCGGCCCAGTCGACATATTCCAGCCAGTGCGCGGTCGGGGTTACGCAGAGCAGATGCGCGCTGACCTCCGAGAATAGATGCGCGGACATCTCGATGCCGGCAGCGTGCGCGAGCGCGGCGGCGCGCAGCCAGCCGGTGACGCCGCCGATGCGCTGCACGTCAGGCATCACGTAATCGGACGCCTCGGCGGCCAGTGCCGCCTGCATCGAGAACGCGCTGTCGAAATTCTCGCCGATCTGGACCGGCGTGCGCAGCGCGTCCGTGATGCGGGCATTGCCTTCATAGTCGTCGTGGCGGATCGGCTCCTCGATCCAGGTCAGGCCCTCGTCGTCGAGCATCTCGCCCCGGCGGATCGCTTCGGTCACCGTCAGCGCCTGGTTGTAGTCGCACATCAGCGTCACCTCGTCGCCAACGGCCTTGCGCACCGCACGCACCACGGCGAGATCGTCCCGCGCATCGGGCCGGCCGACGCGGATCTTCGCGGCGTGAAAACCTTCGGCCAGCAGCTTCTGGGCTTCTTCCACAGCGGCGCCCGCCGGCATGATGCCGAGGCCCTTCGAATTGTAGGCCTTGACCGGTTTCGGCGCGCCGCCGAGCAGGCGCGCCAGCGGCAGGCCCTTGCTGCGGGCCAGCGCGTCCCATGCCGCCATGTCGATGCCGGATTGCGCCAGGCGCTGCAGGCCGGCAAGGCCAAGCAGCGTGAAGCGCTGGGTCAGCTTCCGCTCGATCTCGAACGGCAGCAGCGGATCGCCCGCAAGCAGCTCTGACATTTCCGTGACCATCGCGGTCAGCGGCTTCAGGGCCGACGGCGTGATCGAGAACAGATAGGCATGCCCCACCGCGCCCTGGTCGGTCTCGCAGTCGATCAGCACCAGCGGCGCCTTGGCGACCGCGCCGGTCGAGGTCTGGAGCGGCAGGTTCATCGGCGCGATCACGGGGCGCGCATCGAAGCGCTTGATGCGGATATCGGTCATTCCAGGGTCTCCCGGCGGCGTGAAATGCAGGTTCAGGCCGATCTTAAACAATCATCATGAAACGAAAAGGTGGCTGCCGCGACCACCATAAAATGGGGTTGCGCGAACCTGTGTTTATTGGCTCTGTGCCGCCGCAGGCTGCGCCGCAAATCCGGAGAGATTTGCGGCAAAATCGCACACAACGGAGCCACAGAGTGAAACAAGAGATCTCCGAAGAGCAGCGCAAGAGCGGCCTCCTGACGGGCGCCGCGATCGCTTTCCTCCTGCTCGCGCTGCCGCTCGCGGTCTGGCTGGACCTGACCGAACTCAGCAAGACGGCGCTGCGCCGGCAGGCCGCCGATCTCAACTCGGTGATCACGAGCGTTCGCAGCTATTATGCCTCCAACGTGGTCGGGCGCATCCTCGCCAATCCCAACGGCACCACCAAAGTCGTGCACAATTATGAATCCGTCCCCGGCGCGATTCCGATCCCCGCGACATTGTCGCTGGAGCTTGGGCGGGTGATCGGCGCGCAGCAGGAGAACATCACCTATCGTTTCGTCTCGGATTTCCCGTTCCAGAACCGCGCCCCGCACCAGCTCGACAAGTTCGAGAAGGACGCGCTCGATGCGCTGCGCAAGGACCCCGAGCAGAAGATCGTCGATACCGAGACTTCGCTGTTCTCCGACAAGGTCCGCCTGGTCGCGCCCGTCACGATGGGCCCGGCCTGCGTCAGCTGCCACAACAGCCACCCCGAAAGCCCGAAGAAGGACTGGAAGGTCGGTGATATCAGAGGCATCCAGGAGGTGATCATCGCCCAGCCGATCGCCGCCAACATCTTCTCGTTCAAATTCCTGCTGGCCTATTTCCTGATCGCCGCGGGCAGCGGGCTCTCGTTCCTCTCGCTCCAGCGCCGGCAGGCGAGCCGCATCAAGACCATGAACAAGGAGCTCGAATCCGCCAACGACTTCCTCGCCTCGCTGTCGATGAAGATCTCGCGCTACATCCCGCCGCAGGTCTACAAGAGCATCTTCTCCGGCCAGAAGGACGTCACCATCCACACCGAGCGCAAGAAGCTCACCATCTTCTTCTCCGACATCCAGAACTTCACCGCGACCACCGAGCGGCTTCAGCCCGAATTGCTGACCCAGCTCCTCAACGAATATTTCACGGAGATGTCGGCGATCGCGCATGAGCATGGCGGCACGGTCGACAAGTTCATCGGCGACGCCATGCTGATCTTCTTCGGCGATCCCGAGACCAAGGGCGACCGCGCCGACGCGCAGGCCTGCCTCCAGATGGCCTGGCGCATGCAGCAGCGCCTCGCCGAGCTCAACGCGAAATGGCGAGCGTCCGGCATCGAGCAGCCGTTCCGCTCGCGCATGGGCATCAATTCCGGCTATTGCAATGTCGGCAATTTCGGCAGCAGCGACCGCATGGACTACACCATCATCGGCGCGGAAGCGAACCTCGCCGCGCGCCTGCAGTCGATCGCCGAGCCCGGCGGCATCGTGCTGAGCTACGAGACCTTCGCCCTCGTCAGCGACATCGTCCGAGCCCACGCGCTGCCGGCGATCACGATGAAGGGCATCAGCCGCGAGGTGATTCCCTATTCGGTCGACGCGCTGAACGATGCCGCAGCCGAAAGCAGCGGCATCATCACCGAGCGCGCGCCCGGCCTCGAGCTCTATCTCGATCCCGCCGTGGTGAAGTCAGGCGACGCCGCCCGCGTGCGCACGCTGCTGGAGAACGCGCTCGCCTCACTGAAACCGGCGTGAGAGGGCCATCGCAGCTCTTATCGAGAGAGTCCCCGTGTGAACCCCTCTCCCTAACCCTCCCCCGCAAGGGGGGAGGGAACGCACCTTTGTTGTGGCGCGAGTGCGCTCTAGTCAATTTGCGAAAGTCGGATTGAGGCGAGGTGTCGCCGCATGCTCCGCTGCGCTCCCTCCCCCCTTGCGGGGGAGGGCGGGGGAGAGGGGTGGCCCAGCAAAAGGTGCGAGTATGATCGTCACGCTGACTGCAGCGAAGCGCCAACGCGGCGCCTCAGTCACCTCACCTCGCCGCCCCCTCCGTGAACGCCGTCTCGATCACGTCGCCAAACGGCTGCCAGGAGCGGCCGTCGAACTGCACCAGCCGCATCTGCCGGATCGGCAGATAGCTGTCCGGCGAGGTGTTCATCCGGATGTCGGGCAGCGCGACGGAGGGCTGATAGGCCTTCAGCGATGCCGCCTGCCGCATGATGTTGTCGCGCGAAAAATCGTCGCCGCATTGCTTCAGCACCTTCGTCAGCGCCTCGGCCGCGGCGTAGCCGTAGACCGCCGCGCTGCTGTTGGTGCTTTCGATCTGATGGTACTTGTCCATGAAGGCGAACCAATCCTTCATGCCGGCATCGTCCTTCCAGGCGGGATCGCTCGGATCCTTCAGGAACGCCGCCGAGATCACGCCGGATGAATTTTCGAGGCCCGCCGGCGCCATCGCATTGGCGATCGAGGCGGAGGCATCGTTGACGATGAAGACCGGGCGCCAGTTCAGCGAGGCCGCCAGCTTGATCACCTTGGACGCCGTCGACGGCACGCCGAGAAAGACGAAGATGTCGGCGCCCGCGCGCTTGAGGATCGAGACGTGGCCGTCGAGATGCTCGTCATTGATGTCGAAGGCGATGTCGACGAGGACCTGACGGTTCAGATCGCCGAGCCCTTCCTGGATGCCCTTGTAGAGCATGCGCCCGAACTGATCGTTCTGCCAGAGCACCACGATCTTCTTCCGGGGGTAGTAGGCCTGGATGTAATTGGCATAGATGCGCCCTTCGGAGCGGAACGAGGGCTGCCAGCCCATGGTCCACGGAAACGCCTTGGCCTGGCTCAGCTCCTCGTCGCCGGAGGCGACGAACAGCTGCGGGATTCTCTTCTCGTTCAGATACCAGCGCGTCGCGATATTGCCGGGCGTGCCGAACGAGCCGAACATCAGCTGCACGCCGTCCTTCTCGACCAGGCTGCGGGTCAGGTCCAGCGCGGTCGCCGGATCGGAATTGTCATCGCGCGTGATGAAGCGGATCTTGCGGCCGTTGATCCCGCCGCGCGCATTGACCATGTCGAAATACGCGGCCTCCGCGGTGCCGATCGCGCCGAACTCCGAGAGCGGCCCCGAATACGGCATGACATTGCCGATGCGGATCTCGTTGTCGGTTGCGGGTTGTTCGGTGTGTTGCTGCGACATCGCCCCGAGCGAGGCGAAAGCGACGATGAGAACGAACAGCAGTCTGCCGGTGACGCGCATGTTCGACACCTTGTCGTTGGCCCCCAACGAGGTCGACCCGATCCGCTCCAAGGCCGCTTGATTTAGGTCAAGCGTTTGGCATTCCTGTGGCCGAGGCGCCCGCTTCACTGCGACGCATCCGGCGGTGCGGACGAAAGCGGCAGGCGTGCTGACGCGCCGGTGCATTCAGGTCTGAGACCAAACGTTTCGCATCAACTCCGTCATCCTGAGGTGCGAAACGTGGGACGCAGAGCGTCCCACGGGGAGCCTCGAAGGATGCACGGCCACCGCCGTGGCCGCGTGGAGAGAGCTGGGCCGTCGCCCTTCGAGGGCCGCCGAAGAGGCGGCCACCTCAGGGTGACGGTGATGGACTGATTGTCGCGGTTAGGGGCGTAGCCCACAAGTGCGGTCCGGCCATGTCGTTGCCGGAGCTGGCCCTCGACCGTACCTGCTACGGTAGCCCGCGTGCCTCCAGCTGATGCACCAGCAGCAGTGTCGGCTCGGCGAGACTGTCGCCCGAACCATCAAGCCCGAACGCCGCGGCGATGCTGTCGCGGCTGCGCAGCAGCGCGCTGCGCGGACAGTGGCCGGCGCCGCAGAGCGTCTTTTTCAGCGTCTCGCCTTGTGCGACGAGATTGGCAGCATCGTCCGCGGCCCAGGCCAGCACGATGGGCACATCGACATTGAGGATCCCGGGATAGACCGACCGCTTGTCATACTGAGCGGCGTCCGAGCCGAGATAGGCTTTCACGCTGTCGCTGGCGTCCTTGCCGGCGCGGTAGATCCCGGACACCAGCACCACGGCGGCGACCTCGGCGCGATCGGTCTGGAGCTCGGGATGCGCCAGCAAGGTTGCGACATGGAACGCGCCGGCGCCGTAGCCGACCGCGACGATCTCGCGGGCATCGCCATTGAACAGATCGATATTGCCGTGGACCCAGGACAGCGCCGCCGCGACATCGGTCGCGCCGACCGGCCAGGTCGCCGCAGGCGCCAGGCGATAATTGACCCGCACCCCGATCATGTCGTTGCGCGCGGCAAAGCACATCGCCTGGTCCTGGACCTCGCGCGATATGTCCGGCGCCCCACGGTCGCCGGTGAAGGTGTCGCCGGTCACGAACACCAGCACCGGCCGCGGCGTCGTCGCCTTGGTCGTGCTGGCGGCGACGTCGAGCACGTTGGCTTCGCTCTCGCCATAGCGCAGGCCGCGCGAGAAGGTGACATCCTCGCACAGCCGCGCGGTGCCGCCGGCGGTCGTGTCGGAATCGGTGAGGCCTGCCAGGACAAGATCGGACGGGGTGGGCAGCCGCGCAGGCATCGGGCCATGCGCTGAGGCTGTCGTGACGGTCAGAAGCAGGAAAAATGCGAGATAATTCTTCATATTGGTGCCGGCCTTGCGCGCCTTATCATGGGTCGCCGATCGGGCCTGTCTTTTCAATTCGCCTTATTAGTTAGCTGGGCTTGAGGCGATTTCACGGCGCTGTTGGCCGCCTCTCGGGGCCTCAATTCCCCGGCTGGAACGTGCAATCCGCCCCGCTGCCGTCCTTCCGCCTGATCGCGTTGGGGTCGATCGTGCAGCTCAGCTTGCTCAGGCTCTCGAAATTCGATCCGGCCGCGCCGTCAGGCGGAACGCCCGCCAGCGCTTCCGTGGCGAAGATCTCGTTTGCGGTGGAGCCGTTCACGGTCTTGGTCTTCTTGCCGAAGCTCACCTCGCAGTTGCGGACGGTGATATCGACATTGCCGGTGCGGCAGACGATCTTGTCCGCCGTCACCACGATCGGCTTCTTGTAGGGAATGTCGGCATTGGCGGCGAACAGCATCGCCATCGCCTTCTTCTCGGGCCCTGTCAGGTCCGGCGACAGCGGCGCGATCACGCCCGCGAGCGCCAGCGCCGTCGAGCCCGAGACTTTTGCAGGTGCTGCATCGGAGGCGCCGGCGGCACTTTGCGCGCAGGCAGCGATGAGGCCGCAGGCGAGGATCGATCGAACGGATTTCATCTTTGCTCCACCGACCTGCCGTTTCAGGCGGCTTTCTTGCGCGTGGCGGCCTTCCTGGCGGCCTTCTTCGTGGTCTTCTTCGTAGTTTTCTTGGCTTTTTTCTTCTTCGCCGCCTTCTGGGCCGCGAGATAGGCCTCGACCTTCTTGGAAGAATGGCCGGCCGCGCCCACCACGAGCCTCAGCTTGGCCGGAGTGATCTTGAACTTCTTCGACCAGTAGCGGACCTCGTAGGGCTCGCTGAGCGCGATCCGGCTCTTGTCGGCGGCACGGTGCTTCTGGAGCTTGATGTACTCCTCGACCTTCCTGGCGGAATGGCCGACCTTCTTGACGGCGTATTTCAGCTTGGCCGGCGTCACCTTGAACTTCTTCGACCAGTAGGCGACTTCGTATTTCTCGGTGAGCGCAATCAGCGCCCGATCGGCCCCGCCCCGCTTTGCCTTGTTGTCGGCCATGCATCCCTCCTGCCCTGGATGGCATCCAGTCTAGCATGCAACCGGATTTGGAAGGCAAGATGCCAATCCCGCATCGATTGGGCGGCGCGGCCGTTTAGCACCGATGTGTCAGATATTTGTCGCGTGCGACCCCGCCTCGAGCCGGTTGAGACTTTCTACTGTGCATGGGGTTGTTTTCGCAGTCTTGTTTGGGGCTGCCCCGTCACACCCGCTTCATGGTCCGGAAGGTGATGGAATAGCGGCGTGCCTCGACCGGCGGGATGCTGTGCTCCCATTGCGAGCGCGCCTCGCCGTCCATCATGTAGAGCGAGCGCGGCAGGGCCTCGAGCGTGTGGCGCTGCCATTTGTCGCCGCTGCGGCGGCGGAAGCGGAATTTGCAAGGCGAGCCCAGCGACAGGCCGAGCACCTTGTCGAAATGCGGCTTGTCGCGATGCCAGCCGATGCCGACGCCGGCCTCGTATTCGGTGCACAGCACCTGCCGCACGCTGCCCTCAGGGAGGCCGGCCCAGGCCTCGACCCGGCGCGCGACTGATAGCACCCACACCGGGATCGGATCCGCCTCGGTGAGCCGCTGTAGCGTGTAGTCATAGCGGTAGCCGAACGAGGCTACGCGGCGGTTGCCCTCGAAGGCGCCGAACTGGAAGCGCTGGAGCGGCAATGCTGCGATGCGGCCGATCAGATCCTGCTCGGCGGCGGCGTCGATAAAATTGTCCGCATAGCGAAGCCCGGCGGGACCGCTGTCCGGATCGGCGAACAAACCTAGCTGCGTCATTTCTCGCATTTCCGTGATGGAACCTAATGGCGGCTGATGCGACTTATCTATTGACGCGGGAAGTAACGTGCGAGGCTGTCATGGCAGAGAAGCATACCGCCGATCCGGCAGAGATCATGCGGGCCACCGGTCATCCCGAGCTGGAATACGCCGCCGGCTGGACCATCGCAGGTCTCGTCACCATCGGCACCATCGTCGCGGCCTGGGTGTTCGCGATCTAGGCGATTGGAAACTGAAGTTCGAAGGCGGCCCCTTCGTCGGTGGGCCTGAGCCTGATCGAGCAACCATGGCTCGCCATCACCGCGCGCGCAATCGCAAGGCCCATCCCGGTACCGCCCTGGTCCCGCCGGGTGGTGAAGAACGCATCAAATATCCTGGCGCGGTTCGGCGCCGAGATCGGTTCGCCGTCATTGCTGACCGTCACAAGCAGGGTCGTCCGCGCGTCGACCGCCTCCAGCCTGATTGTCCCCGCCTTGTGCCGCATCGCGTTGTCGGCGAGGTGCGAGAGCACGATCAGCGCCTTCTCCGACGACATCCCGATCGCACGGTCGAGGCTGCCGCTGGCTTCGATCGAGCTCGCCGGAAACCGGCTCCTGAGGTCGGCGATCACGGGCGCCAGCTCCGTCCGCTCGTTCTGCGGCAGGCTCTCGGCCCGCGCCAGCTCGCGCAGCCGCTGCGCCATCGCCTCCAGCCGCTGGGTGTCGGACAGGATGTTGGCGATGAAGGTCTTCTGCTCGGCCGGCGTCAGGCTGCCAGCCTTGCCCTGAACCGAGTCCTGCAACAGCTCGGCGGCGCCCTTGATCGAGGTCAGCGGCGATTTCAGCTCGTGGGTGAGGTGGGCCGAGAACGTCGCGATGTAGTCGGAGCGCCTAGCGAGCTGCTCGGCCATGCCGAGGAAGCTGTGCGAGAGCTGGGCGAACTCGCGGGTGCCGTAATGCCGCAGCGGCCGAAACGCCTCGCGGTCGCCGCGGCCAATTCTGGCGGCCCGGTCGATCAGCTCGCGCATCGGCAGGGTGATGGTGCGGGAGAACACGAGGCCGATGGCGATGGTGCCGAGGATCACCGCGAGCCCGGCCAGTACGAACTTAGCCCGCTCCTGGTAGAGGTGGTCGAAGATGTTGCTCGGTGTCCGCGTGGTGTAAATCACCCCGGCGACGCGGTTGTTGACGATGACAGGCATCGCCGAGAACACGTGGACGCCGAGGCCGCGGCTGAAGGAATAGATCGGCGGCGGCGGCTTGTCCGGCACGCGGTTGCGCAAGGTGGCGCGGTACTGCCCGTGCAGCGCGTCCGCGACCTCCTCGATATGGGCGAGCGACTGCCCGACCTCGTAGCGCCCGGCGATCACGACGCCCTGAGGATCGAGGATGCGAAATCCCGCCAGCGTCACCTTCTGGGTCTCGCGGATGATCGGGGTCATCCTTGCGCCGATCTCGACGTAAGCAGGCTGAGCTGCTTGCGGCGCGGGCAGCGCATCCGGCCGCCGCCTGAGCAGATCGTTGGCGGTGAGGTCGAGCGCGGGGCGGATCGGGGTGACGGGGTCGCCGGGGTCAGGCAGCATGTTCGGCGGCACCTCGGCGCCGAGCGTGAGGCCGCTGCCGAGCCTTGCTGTGACCTCCTGCGCATAGATCGTCGCGAGCACGCGGCTCTGCGCGATCAACTCGGCCTGGGTCTGGCGGATCAGCTGGTTGTCGTAGAGGCGGAAGAAGAACAGGCCGACCAGCGGCAGCACGCCGACCGTCGCCAGCACCGTGAAGATCACGAGGGTGAGCGACGGCCGCCATTTGTCGGGCGCCGCGCTCATGCCTCTTTCTCGCAGCGGCCGAGCTTGAAGCCGACGCCGTGGATGGTCTCGATCACGTTCTCGCAATTCTGCGCCGCGAGCTTGGCGCGGATATTGCGGATGTGGCTGTCGATGGTGCGGTCGGAGACCTGGATGTTGAGCTGGTAGGCCGCGCGCATCAGCTGCTCGCGGTTGAATACCGAGGTCGGCCGAGTCAGGAACGCGAGCAGGATGCCGAACTCGATCGCGGTCAGTTTCAGCGGCGTGCCGGCGAAGGTCGCGACATGCTGCTCGGGATCAATCAGGAGGCCGCCTTGCACCAGCGCGGCCGGACCTGTCTTGTCCTCGCCGTTGCGCGGGCTGAGCCGGCGCAGGATGACGTTGACCCGCGCCACCAGCTCGCGCGGGCTGAACGGTTTTGTCACGTAGTCGTCGCCGCCGATCTCGAGGCCAAGGATGCGGTCGATCTCCTCGTCGCGCGCCGACAGGAACAGGATCGGCACGTCGGAGACTTTTCGGATCTCGCGGCAGACGTCGAGGCCGTCGAACTCCGGCATGCCGATGTCGAGCACCATCAGATCGGGCCTGTCGGAGGCGAAGCGGGTGAGCGCCTCCTTGCCGTCGCGCGCCTCGATCACGTCCATGCCGGCCTTCTTCAGGGCGACGCGGATGACCTCGCGGATGTGGCCCTCGTCGTCGACGATGAGAATGCGATGCGCCAAGAATCTCTCCGCTGCCTCGTCAGCCCGCCGGCTGATTCGTCGCCTGGGCGTCCAGCCTGCGCTGGAGCCGCCAGTTTCGGAAGCCCCAGCTTCGCCAGGCCAGATCCTGGCGCTGCTGTTCTACAAGCCGGTCGCGGCGCGACACAAGGCAGCTCTCGGGATTGCCGGGCCTGAGCATGATCGCCTTGTCGATGGCGGGCAGCGCCTGCGGCCCGAGCGTGAGGAGATAGTTGATGTCGATCTGCACGCCGTTGCCCGATGCCTCCCGGCTGTGGGCGACATTGTAGTTGGCGATGAAGGCATCGAGGTTCACCAGCGAGCAGCCATAGAGCGCAACCGCCAGCGCGATCAGATTGACGCTGACCAGCCACTCGTTGGAGCGGTCGAGCACGATGCGAGCGACGATCAGGATCAGCCCGAGCGCGACCAGCCCCATCCAGATGAAGGCCGCGATCCGCCAATAGGTCAGCATGTAGATGTCGACATAGAGGTCGAGGCGGAGGATGGAGGAGGCGACAAGCAACACGTTCTGCCCGACCCAGAGATAGACCAGCGGCCGGATCACCCTGGATTTCTCGGCCGGGCCACCCGGGCGCATCGCGACCAGCACGAAGGCGGCGGCGAGCAGGGCCGTCACGATCAGCGGATAGGCGCCGCGATGGGCATAGGCCGCATAGGTCACATTATCGGGCAGCGCGACGCGACCCCAGAGATAGATGCCGTCGAGCACGGACTGCGCCGCGAACAGCAGGTTGAACAGGATCAGCGAGCGCAGAATGGTGGAGGGACCCAGAAACTCCGGCGAGATGAAGGGCGCAAGCGGCTCTGGCTCAGCGACATCGGTTTGGGTGGTTATGGCAATCTTCTTGCGCCGCCAGCGCACATGGATGAACGGCCAGACCAGCGCCAGCATCAGGATCCAGAACAGCACGCGCGGGACGCGGACATATTCGAGGATGATCTTTGGATTAAGCAGCGAGACCCATTGCTCGATCACGGGATTGGCGGCGGCGAACAGCGCGACGAACACGGTGCCCAGCACCACCGGCATCAGCCACAGCGCGATGCCGCGCGTGAACGCCGACATGTTGAAGACCTGAAGCGCGTCGGGGAAGACTCTGAAGGGGCCGAACAGGACGAAGTTTCGCAGCGCGCGGGCGCGGTCGGCGAGGCCGGTCGTTTCAGGATTGGTTGCCAGCAGCAGGGCGATGACCAGCGCTATAATGAGGATCAGGAACGAAAGCGTGTTGAGCTCTTCGATAACGGGCACGAGTCCGAGGATGATGACGGCGGCACCGATCGCCGCGCGGCGGATGTCCAGGGACGCGTGGTTGGCGAGGAGCGAGGCGCAGACGATTGCGACCGCAAACACGACCAGCGATAGCCCGGCCCGCTGGCCATAGAACAGCCAGTCGGCGAGTGCGGCGAGCACCAGCGCCATCGCGAGCTTGGCCGATACTGTCGAAGGCCTGATCGGTTGGATGTCCGTCGTCGGCGTCGTAGCCAGGCTCGTCATCTGCAAATGACCTTTGGTGAATAGCGATATCGTGCAGTCTGCACGGCGCTTGCGCAGAAGCCGGGGCCTTCGTCTGCACGGTTTCAGGAGTCTTTTGCAGTTTTCGTGCAGGTGCGCCTTTGCCCCTCGCGCAGCTTCAGTCGCCCTGATAGGTGCGATGCGTTCATCACCTTGGGCGTGACGCATCATGCAATTCCTCCGCCGTATCGGTCTCATCCTGCTCTGGCTTGCCGCGCCATTCGTCGCATTCGTGGCCGCGAACAAGAACGATCCCTATCTGGTCCCGCTGCGCGGCGCCGGAAACATCGCGCTTGTCGTCGCAAGCATCCTGATCGTCATCGTCCTGCTCCGGAGAGGGCGCTGGCGCACCATCGCAGGCAAGCTGCTCGTCATGCTGTGGTGCCTGCCGCCGGTCCTGATGCTAGCAGCCCATCTCAGGTTCGAGCTACGCAAGCACGACGTTCTTTCTGCCGGCGCAGCCGAGACGCGTCAGCTCGGGCCTCACTTCATGGTCGGCTATTCTTCCTTTCCCGAGGTCGCGCGCCTTGCCGAGCAGGGATTGATCGGCGGCGTCTACGTCACCAGGCACAATATCCGTGGGCGGACGATCGAAGCACTGCGCGCCGACATCGCGGCGCTCCAGGACAAGCGGCGTGCCGCGAATCTCCCGCCGCTGGTCGTCGCCGCCGATCAGGAAGGCGGCATCGTCGGGCATCTCGCGCCACCGCTGACCAAGGTGCCGGCGCTGGCGACGCTCACCGGGCTTGCGCCTGACGACCAGCAGGCCAAGGCCGAAGAGTTCGGCCGCATCCACGGCCGAGAACTTGCCGGGCTCGGCATCAACCTCAATCTCGCGCCGGTGCTCGATCTGAAGCCGCCGCAGCGGCGCAACCGCCTCGACTTCCACACGCTGATCGGCCGGCGCGCGATCGCGAGCGATCCCGTCGTCGTCAGCACGATCGCGAGCGCCTATGTCCGCGGGCTGGAAGAGACAGGCGTCGGCGCGACGCTCAAGCATTTCCCGGGCATCGGCCGCGTGCGCACCGACACGCATCATTTCAGCGCCAATCTCGACACTCCCGTCAAGGAACTGGAGGCAACCGACTGGCTGCCGTTCCGCGAGGTGCTGTCGCATTCGCGCGGCGCGCTGATGGTCGGGCACGTCACGCTCACCGCCGTCGATCCCAATCGCGCTGCTTCGCATTCGAAGCGCGTCGTCGACGGGATCATCCGCGGCAAATGGGGCTATCAGGGCGTCGTCATGACCGACGACCTCGTGATGGGCGCGATCTACCAGAACGACGTCTGCAAAGCCGTGGTCGAGGCGATCAATGCCGGCGTCGATTTGCTGCTGGTCGCCTATGACGGCGCGCAATTCTACCGGGTCTTTTCCTGCGCCCTGCAGGGATCACGGCAGGGCAGGCTCGATGCGGCGATGTTGCATGCGAGCGCGGCGCGGCTGGAGCGCGGTTTTCCGGCCGAGCAGGCGCGAGCCTCTTCAGGCGCAATCAGCGTCGCGCGTCGGAACTAGCCCTTCGCGAACTGGCGGTAATCCGGTTCGCGGTGAAACCAGAATTCGTATCCGGTGATGGTGTTCTGCATGGCGACGTCGTGGATCGGCTGGTTGAGCGGAACGACGGGAACGTCGCGCATGCAGAGCGCGATGAAATCCTTCACCGCCTTGTCGCACTCCGCTTCCTCCGTGGTGAACCGCGCCTTCTCGATCAGCGCGTCCATCTCCTTGTTCTGGTAGGAGGAGATGTTGAAGATCGAATTGTTGCCGTGAAAATTCCAGTAGAAGTAATACTCGGGATAATCGAGCCAGCCGCTGAAGCGGTTGAGCGCGAGCGGCAGCTCCTTCTTGTTGAGCGTCGTGCGCCAGTTGGCGCCGGGGATTTTTTCGATTGACGTCTTGATGCCGATCTTGGCGAGGCTCTCCTGGATCAGGATGGCGGTCGGTTCGCCGACGGTCGCGGTGCCCGCGTCGAGCGACAAGGTCGTCTCAAGGCCGGCCTCGAAGCCCGCTTCCTTCATCAGCGCCTTGGCCTTGTCGAGATCGGTGACATAGGGAAACGGCTGCGGCCAGACCGGTTTTGAGACTTCGGCAGGCCCGCCGTACATGGGAACGGCGCGCCCGAAGAACGCGCTGCTCTGGATCTGCTCATAGGGCATCGCCCAGGCGATGGCCTGGCGCAGCTTCGCATTGTCGAACGGCGGCTTTGCCGTGTCCAGCGCGACGTACCAGAGCGCATTCGGGATCGGCACGCCGGAGACCTTGACCTTGCCCTCCCTGATGATCTGCTCGAAGTCGCGCGGCGCAAAGCCGCTGGAAATATCGGCATCGCCGCGCTCCAGCATGGCGCGGCGGGTGCCGGCGGAGGGGACGTCGCGGGCGATGACGCGCTTGACCTTCGGCAGTGGTCCGCTCTTCCAGTCGTCGAAGCGTGCCAGCACGGTCTCGCTGCCGGGCTTCCAGCTCTCGATCCTGTAGGCGCCGCCGCCTGCCTCGTTGTTCTTCAGCCAGGCCAGCGCCCAGGGGTCCTCGGCGGTCGCGTTCTTCTTCGCAAGCTCCGAGTTGATGATGAAGGGAACGACGACGGCGACGTTGAACAGCAGCATCTTGTCCTTGCGCACATAGTCGATGCGGAAGGTATGGTCGTCGACCACCACGAACTGCTCGGGCTTCTCCAGCGATCCCGCTGACATCTGGAAGGTCGGAAAGCCGCCGACTTTCACCGCGCGATCGAACGACCATTTGACGTCCTTGGCGGTCACAGGCGTGCCGTCGTGGAATTTCGCGTCTTTGCGAAGCTTGAAGGTGCAGGACATGCCGTCGGCCGCGACCTCCCAGCTTTCCGCGAGCTCAGGCGCGAGCTTCTCGCGGTCGTACGAGACCGTCCCGTCCGGGAGCGTCTTCGAGGCATAGGTCAGCAGGCGGTCGTAGCAATTCCAGGACAGGCCGTTCACGGTCTGGTTGGAGCCGACGCCCTGCATGTCGAGCGAGTTCGGCCCGAGCTCCTGCACCACCAGGAGCGTCTCGCTGCGCCCCTGCGCCCAGGCGCAGCTCGGCGCGATAGCGGTCAATCCGGCGACGCTCAGGCTGCCAAGCATCACATTGCGGCGGCTTATGTCGAAAGATGATGCGCTCATGAGTGCCTCTGTTGCGAGAGATCTGCGATACAAAGAGGCAAGGCGCATGCCATCAGCCGCGCTTCACGACGTCGCATCCGCTTCTGGCCTATCTCAACTCCTCCGCCAGGAAATCGACCAGCGCACGCACCTTGGTCGAGGGGCGCGGACCCGCCGGGAACACGGCGTAGACGTCGACCGGCGCAAGCTTGTAGCTCTTCAACACGGGAATCAGCGCGCCCGCCTTGATCTCGGGACCGGCCATCACCGGCGAGGTCATCGCGATGCCGAGCCCGGCCAGCACGGTCGCGAACACGCCGGGGCCGGAATCGGTGGTGATGCGGCCGCGGACATCGACCGAGGTCTCGGCACCGTTGCGGGTGAACGACCACGTGGTGTGGCCGAACAGGCCGGGACCGAAGATGCAATCATGCGAGGCGAGATCGGCCGGCGTCTTCGGCGTGCCGCGTTTGGCCAGATAGGACGGCGATGCGACGAGAAAGCGCGGCAGGGTCGCAAGCTTCCGTGCGCCAAAGCCGGAGTCGCTCAGCGGGCCGAGCCTGATCGCGACGTCGGTGCCTTCCACGACGAGATTATGCCGCTCGTCGGCAACCGACAGCTCGACGCGCAGCATGGGATGCGCATCAAGGAATTTCGGCAGGCGCGGAATAATGTGCCTCGTGCCGTAGACGATCGGCATCGTGATGCGCAGCGTGCCGCGAAGCGAGTCGACGCCGCGCGCTGCGTCCTCGGCATCCTCGATATCGGCCAGCACTTCGCGCGCGCGGGTCAGGAACAGCGCACCGGCATCTGTGACGGTGATGCGCCGTGTGGTCCGCAGCAACAACTTGACGCCGAGACGTGTTTCCAATTCGCCGATGATGCGCGACACCGAGGGCTGCGACAGGGCCAGCTCGCGTGCCGCCTGTGAAAAGCTGCCGCTCTCCGCCGCACGGACGAACACGGCCAGTTCCTGCAATCGGTCACTCATTTGAAATCCAGATAAATGTTGTCCATATGGACCGTATACCCATTCGTTTTCAAATAATCCAATTAGAGCGGGCCACAGCAACCGATGGAGTTTCCCATGGCCCTGCAAGACAGACTCGACGCCTTCAAAGCCGATTTCGAAGGCGGCCGCTTTCCGATCAAACCGACGAAGGAGGCGCTGGACACCATGCACCGCGCCACCGCCGAACTGATCGCCAGCGGCCAGGCGCAGCGCGCGAAGAAGGCCGGCGATGTCGCGCCGGAATTCACCCTGATGGATCCCGACGGCAAGCCGGTGTCCTCGCGCGATCTGCTCGCGAAGGGACCGCTGGTCGTGTCGTTCTATCGCGGCGTCTGGTGCCCCTACTGCAACCTCGAGCTCCAGGCGCTCCAGGAGGCGCTGCCGGAGATCGCTGCGCGCGGCGCCAGCCTCGTTGCGATCTCGCCGCAGACCGCCCCGAACAGCCGCAAGTCGCAGCGCGACAACAAGCTGTCGTTCCCGATCCTGAGCGACGTCAGGAGCGAAATCGCCGACGCCTTCGGCATTCGCTTCGCACTGCCGGAAGCTCTCGTCTCGCTCTACAAGTCATTCAAGAACGATCTGCCGACGTTCAACGATGATCCGTCCTGGGTGCTGCCGATGCCCGCGCGCTACGTCATCGGCGGAGACGGCATCATCGCCTATGCCGAGGTGAACCCGGACTACACCCACCGCCCCGATCCGTCCGAGCTGCTGCCGGTGCTCGACCGGTTGCGGGCCGGTAAGGCGGCTTGAGCAACTACGGCGTCACGGCTCCGCGTGCGACCGCGCGCGGAGCGGTCAATTCCTTCCATGTCGAATTCGCCACATGCACCGGCGAGAAGGCGGGCCGCTCCACATAGCGGCCATCGCCCGCCTCGGCGCGCAGATCGCCATCCTTCCAGACGATGCGGCCCCGCGACAGCGTCACCGCGGCACCGCCGGTGCAGGAAAAGCCCTCGAACACGTTGTAGTCGATCCGGCTCAGCTGCCGCTTCGCGCTGATGGTCTTGCTCGCCTTCGGATCCCACACCACGACATCGGCATCCGAGCCGACCGCGACCGCGCCCTTGCGCGGATAGATGTTGAGGATGCGGGCGATGTTGGCCGAGGTGACCGCGACGAACTCCTCCTTGGTCAGCCGTCCCGTGGCGACGCCCGCGGTCCAGAGCAGCCCCAGTCGGTCTTCGAGGCCGCCGGTGCCGTTCGGGATCTTCCTGAAATCGCCGAGCCCGAACCGCTTCTGCTCCGTGGTGAAGGCACAGTGGTCGGTCGCGACCACCTGGAGCGAGCCGGCCTGCAGGCCGGCCCAAAGACTTTCCTGGTGCGACTTGTCGCGGAACGGCGGCGACATCACGCGCTGCGCGGAATGATCCCAGTCCTTGTTCTGGTATTCATCGGCATCCAGCAGCAGATGCTGGATCAGCGGCTCGCCATAGACGCGCTTGCCCGCCGCGCGCGCCCGCGCGATCGCCTCATGCGCCTCACGGCAGCTGGTGTGCACGATATAGACTGGCGTGCCCGTCATATCAGCGATCATGATGGCGCGGTTGGTGGCTTCGCCCTCGACCTCCGGGGGCCGCGAATAGGCGTGGCCTTCGGGGCCGGTGACGCCGCGCGCGATCAGCGCATCCTGCATCAACGCGACCACGTCGCCGTTCTCCGCATGGACCACGGGCATGGCGCCGAGATGGGCGCAGCGCGCGAACGAGTTGTAGAGCTCGTCGTCGTTCACCATCAGCGCGCCCTTGTAGGCCATGAAATGCTTGAAGGTGTTGATCCCGTAGGTTTTGACCACGGTCTCCATCTCGTCATGGATCTGCTTCGACCAAGACGTCACCGCCATGTGGAAGCCGTAGTCGGTCACCGCCTTCTCGGATTTGTGCCGCCACTCCTGATAGGCCGCGAGCATCGACTGGCCGGGATCGGGCAGGCAGAAATCCACCACCATCGTGGTGCCGCCGGCGAGCGCCGCCTTCGTTCCCGATTCGAAATCGTCGGCGGTCACCGTGCCCATGAACGGCATCTCGAGATGGGTGTGCGGATCGATTCCGCCCGGCATGACGTAGGCGCCGCCGGCGTCGATGATTTCGGCGCCAGTGGGGGCCTCGAGCGACGTACCCATCGCCACGATCGTCTTGCCGTCGATCAGCACGTCCGCGCGGCGCGAATGATCGTGATTGACGACCGTGCCGCCGCGGATGAGGAGGGGCATGGGAGACTCCGGAGCGAGACAAGGGGACGTTCCGCCACGAAGGCTAAGGGCGGCGTGCGCGATGCGACAGGCGAAATTTTAGTCAGCCGGTCGTTTTGCCGCGCACTCTCTACGCCGCCCGCGCGATCATCCCGTCGATCATCGCACGCACGAGGCCCGCGATCTCCTTGCGCAGCGCCGGCAGGGGAACTGCGACCAGCTTCTGCTCCAGCCCCAGCGCCACCATGCCATGCACGGCCGAGAACAGGCTGCGTGCGGTGATGCCGAGCTCCTCGGGGCTGCGCTTTGGAAACAGGACGGCCAGCGGCTGGTAGATGTGGCGGAACAGCTGCATCTGGTCGTCGATCGACCAGTCGGGCACGGCCTTGTCGGCCTCCATGCGGTGCTCGAACAGCGCGCGCCAGAGTTCGAGATTCTCCGCGGCGAAATCGCAATAGGCAATCGCGATGCGAACCAACGTCTCCTGCGGCGATGGCTCGCCCGCGCTCTCCGCCGCGCTGAGTGCTTCGTCGAGGCGAAGCAGCGTGCGCGAGCCGACGCGCAGGATCAGCTCGTCCACATCGGCCACGAGATTGTAGACCGCGCCATTGGCGCAGCCGATCTCGCGGGCGAGATCGCGGGTTTTCAGGCCGGCCAACCCGCGGCTTGCGATCGTCCGTTCTGCCGCCAGGATCAGGTCGGCCCGAAGTTTCTCTCGACGTTCCAAGGCTTTAGACATTTGTTAACCAAAGTTGTGAGCGTTGCTCAAATTTATCTTGAGCGACGCTCAAGATGTGCTACAAAGCGCCTGTGAGCAACGCTCATAACAGGGAGCAGCCAATGTTCAAGACCGTAGTGACACTTTTCCGCGGCAGCGTGGCCGCCGCGGGCGAGGAGCTGGAGGACCGGACGGCCCTTCTGATCCTCGACCAGCAGATGCGCGATGCGGCCGCGGCCGTCGAGCGCAGCAAGCGGACGCTGGCGCTGGCGATCGCCCAGGACCAGCAGGAAGGCCGCAAGCTCGAGGCGACCGTCGCCCGTATCGCCGATCTCGAGACGCGCGCGGTTGCGGCGCTCGATGGCGGCCGCGAGGATCTCGCCAAGGAAGCGGCCGAAGCCATCGCAGGGCTCGAGGCCGACCGCGATGCGGCGATGACGGCCCGCGCACTGTTCGCGACCGAGATCGTTCGGCTGAAGCGGCATGTGGCGAATGCGCAGGCCCGCATCACCGAGCTCGACCGCGGCCGTCGCGTCGCCCGCGCTTCGGAAGCGGTGCGCTCGCTTCGCCGCAGCGGTATCGAGGCAGCACGCCCTTACGAATCCACGCTGCCGGAAGCGGAGAGCACCTTGCGGCGCCTGCGCGAGCGGCAGTTGGAAGCCCAGGCCGCGGACGATGCGCTGGTCGTGCTCGATGCGGCCACCGGTCCGCTCGCGACCGCCGAGAAACTCGCCGAGCAGGGCTTTGGCCCCCGGCTCAAGACGACCGCGGACGACGTGCTGGCGCGGTTGAAGTCCAAGCGCACCCCGACTGCCTGATCTCGAACCCGATCTCTCAAACCCCATCATCATTCGAACCAACAGGAGACCATCATGAACCAGAACGGCCAACCCCACAGCGGCGCCTGGGTGACCTTCACTTACGCGTCCTTCGCAGCCTCCGCCTTCCTCGTTGCGCTCGGCGTCTTCTTCCTGCCGATCGACCTCTGGATGAAGGGCTATCTCACCATGGGCATCGTGATGCTGATCCAGACCTGCGTCACCCTGACCAAGACCGTGCGCGACAATCACGAGAGCAGTCGGCTGATGAACCGTATCGAGGATGCCAAGGCCGAGCGTCTGCTGATGGAGGTCTCCAAGGCGGCTTGAGACAGCGGCTTGAACCCGGCAACGAGCAAGAGTGGCGGAGCAATGTGCTCCGCTGCTCCCGCGCCGCAAGGGAAATTGTCGGGTGCCTCTGAAGGTTTCATTTACCCTGGGGCGACAGCGCCAGGTTGAGCTTATCGCTCCTTAATACGTGCGAGCGCACAGATCGCCCGATCGAGGGCAGGCAGATGGCGTCTCTGGAAAACGGCGAATCGGCACCGCGCGCGAAGAAGGGTTTTGCGAAGCTCGGTGCAATAGCCGCCAGGTTGCGCGGACAGGCCGGCTTCTGGCTCGGCGCGCTGTCGCAGCCGACCATCGATCTCAGCTTGCGAACATCTCCGGGACTGCGCACACGGATCATCGAATCGCCGGGGCTGTCGCTGCCTCGCGCGGAGCTCGATACGCTCGTCGACCAGCTTCGCATCGTCGCGGCCAAGACGCTGCCGCAGGACAGCCTGACCTACGGCATCTTCTCAGGCGAGCCGGAGCGGCTGGCGCGCGCCATCGTCACGCTGATCTGCGAGGAGGAGAGCGGGCGCCCGATCGCCTTCAACGCGCTGTCGGTCATGAACGTCGCGCTCGACGGCCGGCCGGTCGAGGTCACCCATCTCGGGCTCGTGATGGTCGACCCTGACGTCCGCGGGCAGGGCCTGTCCTGGGTGCTCTACGGACTGACGGCTTTGGTGCTGTTTGCCCGCGATGGGCTCCGTCCGAAATGGATCTCGAACGTCACCCAGGTGCCGTCGGTGGTCGGCATGGTCAGCGATACTTTCTCGGATGTGTATCCGTCGCCGCTGCCCGGCGCGCACCAGAGCTTTGCGCATCTGCAGCTCGCCCGCGGCATTCTGGCCCGTCACCGCGCCGTGTTCGGCGTCGGCGAGGAAGCGGGTTTTGACGAGGCGCGCTCGATCATTACCAACGCCTATACCGGCGGTTCGGACGCGTTGAAGAAGACATTTGAGTCCGCGCCGAAGCACCGCAACACCATCTACAACGATTTCTGTGAGCGTGAGCTGGACTACGCGCGCGGTGACGACGTGCTCCAGCTCGGCCGCATCGATCTCGCCGGCGCGCGGCGCTACGTCCTGAGCGAGGTGCCGCATGGCTCGCTGCCGGCGCTGCTCGCAGCGTCGGCGATGCTCGCGCTGCAACGGCTGGTGCTGCCTTTGGTCTACTGGCTGGACGATACCCGCGCGTATGGCTCGCTGAGGCCGCGCCGTAGCGATGCAGAGGGCGGGCGATGAATTTCGACTATTATTCCTTCACCGGCCGCAATCTCGGCTTCATCGATGAGCGCGAGCAGCAATTGCTGCGGCAGGCGCGCGTGTTCGTCTGTGGCGTCGGCGGCATGGGCGGCGCGGCCTTCATGGCGCTCGCACGCGCCGGCGTCGGCAAGTTCGTGATCGCCGACATCGACCGGTTCGAGGTCTCGAACCTGAACCGCCAGGTGTTTGCCTTCGCCGACGAGGTCGGCCGCGAGAAGGCCGACGTCGCCGCGGAGGCGGCGAGGCGCATCAATCCGACCATCGAGATCGACGTGCTCGGCGAAAGCTGGACCAGCGAGCTCTCCGGCATCGCCGAGCGTTGTCCCGTGATCGTCAACGGCATGGACGACATCGCGGCCGGCGTGCACCTCTATCGAACGGCGCGGGATGCGGCGGCCACCGTGATCGACGCCTACATGTCGCCGCTGCCGTCGGTCATCGTGGTGCGCCCGGATGATCCGAGGCCCGAAGAGCGGCTGAATTATCCGACGCGGAACAAGGACTGGCGCGACATCAGCGAGGCCGATCGGCGCGCGGCGATGCTCGCCGAGATCGAGCACGTGATGCTGCATTCGTCCTCGCGCAACTATGTCGATCTCGAGATCGCGGGCGAGGTCGCCGCCGGGCGGCGCAGCCGGATGTCGTTCGCGCCCATGGTGATCTCGACCGGCATGTTGATGGCCTATGAGGCCATCGCGCTCATCATTGGCCGCAAGTCGGGCACCGATTGCCGCGGCTGGTTCCTCAATCCGCACCGGCCCGCGATCGAGAAGCCGCGCAATGCCATCGTGGCCGCGCTGATGCGCCCGCTGGTCCGCCGCGCCATCGCCGAACTTGCGGGTGGCAAATGAGCGCGGGGGCGATCGCCGATTCCATCGTCAATCTGTGCGGCGCCATCGGCCTTGCCGTGGCCATGATGACGTTCTACCGGCGCGATCCCCGCAGCCCGCTGACGCACCGGCTGCTGGTCGCACTCGGCGTGATTGCCTCGCTGTTCCTGATCCGCGGTGCAGCGTGGTGGACCGGCAGCGTCTTGCTCGATCGCCTGTCGGTGCTGCCGGCCGCGCTGATCCCGCTCGGCGCGCTGATCGTGACCGAAGGCATCTTGCGGCGGCATGCGCCGCGCGCGGTGAAGATCGCCGCGCTCGCCGGCGCCGTGGTGCTGGGGCTCGGCGGCGCGCTCGGCCTCGAGCAGTTCGCAAAACCCTACGCGATTGCGCTGGCGCTGTTGCAGCTCGTGGGCTTCGTGACCTGCGGCCTGCTGCTGGCGCGGCGCGACCGGACAGAGCTGATGGGTTCCGAAAACCGCAGCATCGGGCGGCTCGCCGTCGGCGCGCTGCTGGTGCTGCCCTTCATCCTCACCGATTTCCGCACGCTGTGGCCGGACATTCCGGTTCGGCTCGGCGCACTTGGCGCGCTGCTCACGGTCGCGGTCATGCTGATCGCTGGCGGCGGCGCGGAGACGCGGCGGCACGGGCTGACGCTGATGACGGTGCGGCTAGCGAGCTCGGCCCTGCTCGGCATTGCCGCCGCCTTCATGGCAGGGGACGTCGATGCGGCGCAGGTGATCCGGTTCTGCGCGGTCGCAGTGGCCGGCGTGCTCACCATCGGCATGATGACCGACGCGCTTCGAGCCCTGTTCGAATCGCAGGAGCCGGGCCTGCTTAACTCCATGGCCGGATCCCCCGCGCAGACGCGCGCCGAGCTGATTGCCGAGCTCGCGCGCCATCCGATCTTCGAGAGCGCGCGGCGCTTTCGCGCCGTCGACCTCGCCCCTTACGATCCGCCGCTGCTCCATGAGCTCCTGGTGACGTCGCGCGTGCTGCGCCGTTCCGAGGCGCCGTGGGGACTGGCGCTCACCCATCCTGCGGTCGAGCGCATGACGTCGCTGATGACGGCGCACAGCGCCACCCATGTGATTGCGCTGGGGCAGGATCCGATCGAGCTGATCGCGCTGGCGGTGCCCGTTACCTCGGCCGATCCCGCCACCGAAACGGCGCTCACCCTGGTGCAGCGGCTGCTCACCCTCACACCAGAGGCCGCATGACGCTGGAGATTCGCGAGGGCGACCGCAGGGCCGCATTCGATGCTGCGCTGAATGCCTATGGCGCGGACAGTCCCTACGTGCCGCCGCTGTGGAGCGATTTCGACCGGATGTTCGATCGCGCCAAGAATCCCTTCATCACCGAGGGACATGGCCGCTACGCGCTGTTCTCCGCGCATCGCGACGGGAGGCCAATGGGGCGGATCGCTGCTTCGATCCACGACGCCTCCAATCGCAAGCATGGCACGCGCGACGGCGCGTTCGGGTTCTTCGACTGCGTCGACGATGGCGAGGTCGCGGATGCGCTGCTGCATGCGGCGGAACGCTGGCTCACCGAGCGCGGCATGACGGCGATATCAGGCAATTTCAATCTCACGGCGATGCAACAGATCGGCGTGATGACAGATGGATTCGACAAGGCGCCCTTCACCGACATGATGTGGAGCGCGCCGCACATCGCCCGTCATCTCGCGCGCGCCGGCTACAAGGCGGTCTTCCCGATGACGACGTTCGAGATCGCGCTGGACCAGGGCCAGCCGGAGCAGCTGCTCGGCGACAAGCAGCGCGCGGTGCTCGCTGACACCGATTTCGTCTGGCAGCCGATCAAACGCTCCGCGTTCAAGGTGCGCCTCGAGGACGCCCGCCTGATCCTCAATGACGGCTTTGCCGAGAACCCCATGTTCGTGCCGCCGACAGCCGCCGAATATCTGTTCCAGGCCGGCGATATGATGTGGGTCATCGACAAACGGATCTCGACCGTGGTCTATCACCGCGGCCGCCCGGCCGGCGCCATCATCGCGATCCCCGATCTCAATCCGCTGGTGAAGTCGGTCGGGGGCCGGATCGGACTGTCGGCGCCGTTTCGTTTCCTGAAGCACCGCTTCAGCAACACCCGCGCCGTCCTGATCTACCAGTCGGTCTGCCGCGATTTGCATAATCGCGGGCTCAACGGCGCGATGCTCTATCGCACCGCGCTGGCGCTGCGCGAGGCCGGCTACCGCACGCTCGGCGGAACCTGGATCGCCGACGTCAACGGCGCCTCGTTGCGTCAGGCCGAGAAGGTCGGCGCCAGGCCGCTGCACCGGCTGCATCTGTTCACCAAGCCGTTGGCGGCGTCATGAGCCTCCTGACGCCGGATCTGTTGCGCGAGCTCGTCGCGGAGGCGCGGCTGGCGCCGAGCATTCACAACATTCAGCCGACGCGCTGGCAGATGCTCGCCGACGGCCGGCTGGCGCTGGTCGACGACACCACGGTGCGGGCACCCGTCGCCGATCCCACCGGCCACGATGTGCGCGTTTCGCACGGCGCGGCGCTGGAGGGGATGAGCCTCGCGCTCAATCGGCGTGGACTGTCGATTGCCGACGTTGCGATTGATGATCAGAAATCCACCTCACCCCATGCGGTGGTGTGCAGGCTAACGATCGGCAGCGGTGCTACCTCCGATCCGCTGGTGGACAACGCGCCACGGCGGATGTCTTGGCGCAGCACTTTCGCCGCATCGTCCCAGGACGAGGCATCGCTCGCACAGCTCACGGCCTCACGCGACGATCTCGTTTGCATCCGCGACCGCAAACAGGTCGCGGACATCGCGGCCTGGGCGGACGAGGCCGAACTGTCCTTCATTCGTGCGGCTGATTTCCGGCGCGAGTTGCTGACATGGATGCGGCTGTCGCCGAATGATCCCCTCTATCTGCAAAGCGGCCTCAATCGCGAGGCGCTTGCGATGAACGCGATCGAGGCGGTCGGCGCCCGCCTCGTGCTGGGTCCGCTGTTCCCGCTGCTCGACAGGCTCGGTCTCGCGGCGCCCCTGCTGTCCGACCATGCCAAGACGCAATCGGCGGCGGCCATGATGCTGTTCTGCCGCCCGCGTGGCGAGGATCCGCTTCTGAGCGGCCGCCATTTCTATCGGGCATGGCTGGAGATCGATCGCGCGGGCCTCAAAGCCTGTCCGATGTCGTCGCTGGCCGATCATCCCGCCTTCAATGACGGGCTGCGCGCGATGGCGCGGCTCGGTGACGAAGTGCGTCTCGTCAATGTGTTCCGCGTCGGCCGCCCCTCGGCATCGACATCGCCGCGACATTTCCGGTTGCCGGTCGATCAGCTGATCGTCTAGCGCCGTCGCGCCTCATATCGCGCCTGCGAGATGCAACCGAGCCATGACGGATCACGCGGGCGTGCGCTCTTGCGCGCCGAAGCGGGCAGGGGCACTCTGCGCATGCGGCGCACAAAGAACGCCGCCAATAAGACCTGCGCGAGGAAGCTCCATGGCGGCGACGCGGATCGACTGCGACATCCACCCGGCGGTTGGTGGCACACGCACGACGCTGCTTCCCTATCTCAGCGATCACTGGAAAGAGCAGGTGGTGAGCCGCGCCATCGACGGACTCGATCTCACCTCCTATCCGCCGAGCATGCCGTTTTCGGGCCGCGCCGACTGGCGGCTGGCCAATGGCGCCAAGCCCGGCTCCGATCTCGCGATGGTGCAGAAGGGCGCATTCGAGCAGCTCGGTGCCAGCCACGCCATCCTCAACGTGCTCTACGGTGCGCAGGCCGTGTTCGACGCCTATATGGCGGCCGACTTCTGCAAGGCGATCAACGACTGGATCGCCGCCGAATGGCTGTCGCGCGACCCGCGCCTGCGCGCTTCCATCGTGGTGCCGATGCAAGCGCCGGATCTCGCCATCGAGGAGATCGAGCGCCGCGCCGGCGACAACCGTTTCGTCTCCATCCTGGTGCTGGCGCAGGGCGAGACGCTGCTGGGACGGCGGCATTTCTGGCCGGTCTACCAGCTCGCCGAGAAGTACAAGCTGCCGCTCGCGATCCATGCCGGCACGCAATACCGGCAGGCGCCGAGCTCGGCCGGCTGGCCGTCGCACCGCTACGAATATTACTTCGTCGAGGCACAGGCGTTTCAGGCCCAGATCCTGAGCCTGATCTATGAGGGCGTGTTCGGCAAGTTCCCGAACCTCAAGGTCGTGCTGATGGAATCGGGCGTGAGCTGGCTGCCGGCCTTCATGTGGCGCGCCAACAAGACCTGGCGCGGCGTGCGTGTCGAGGTGCCGTGGGTCGAGCGCGAGCCGGCCGCGATCATCCGCGAGAATTTTCGCGTCACCATGCAGCCGTTCGATGCGCCCGGCGACGCCAGAAGTGTCGAGGAGATCATCGACCAGATCGGCTCCGAGAAGATGTTCCTGTTCGCGTCCGACTATCCGCACTGGCAGTTCGACGGCGACGATCCGATCCCGCCGAATCTGCCGAAGAGCATCATCGCAAAGATGTGTGTCGACAATCCGCTGGAGACGTTTCCGCGGCTGTCACTCGCCAACTAATTCAGGAGGATCGCATGAGTGAGGTCATCGACCGTCCGCTGCGTGACGACGAAAAGCCCACCGCGACGCGGCTGCGCATCGTTGATTGCGATGTGCATCCAAGCCTGCGCTCGACGGACGATCTCAACGAGTTCCTGCCGAAGCGCTGGCAGCAGCATTTGCGGGAATATGGCAGCCATCTGCGTACGCCGTATCTCTTTACCACGCCCTATCCGCGGTCCTCGCCGTTGATCGCGCGGCGCGACGCCTGGCCGCCGACCGGCGGGCCGCCCGGCTCCGATCTCGCCTTTATGCAGAAGCAGCATCTCGATCCGCTCGACGTCGAGTTCGGCATTTTGCAGGTGCTCGACCTCTTCATCTTCTCGCAGCAGAACCTCGAGTTCGGCGCCGCGATCCAGCGCGCCATCAATGACTGGCAGCTGGCGTTCTGGTCACATCGCGATCCGCGTCTGAAGGCCTCGATCCTGGTCGGGCAGGATGGCGTGGACCTTGCCATCGCCGAGATCGAGCGCTGTGCGAAGATCGGCGAATACATCCAGATCAACGTCTCGCCGCGCGCCAACGAGCCGCTCGGCCGCCGCCGCTACTGGCCGATCTACGAGCGCGCGCAGGCGCTCGACCTGCCGCTCGGCATCCATGTCGGCGGTTATGGTGGCCACGCGCCAACCGGCGGCGGCTGGCCGTCTTATTATGTCGAGGAGCACCAGTCGAACGCGCACACCATCGCGGCGCAGCTTGCGAGCCTCGTCATCGAGGGCGTGCCGGAGCGGTTTCCAAAACTGAAGATCGTCTTCATCGAGGGCGGCTTCGGCTGGATCCCGTCGGCGGTGTGGCGCATGGACCAGCACTTTGAGCGCTTCCGCAGCGAAGTGCCGCACCTCAGGCGCAAGCCGTCGGAATATGTCCGGGAGCATTTCTGGTTCACGACCCAGCCGATCGACGAGCCCGACGAGGCGCGACATCTGCGCGCGCTGATCGAATGGGTCGGCATCGACCGTCTGCTGTTCTCGTCGGACTATCCGCATTGGGACTTCGACGATCCGCGCTTCGCCTTCAAGACGCCGCTGACCGAGGCCGAGCGGAAGAAGATCTTCAGCAGCAATGCCCGCGCGGTCTACAAGTTCTGAAGGTTTTGAGAGGACATGGCTCGTCACATCGTCGCCACCACCTCGGAGATCCCGCCCGGCGCCAACAAGGTCGTCGATATCGCCGGGCGTGACATTGTCGTGTTCCATGTCAATGGCGAGTTCTTCGCGCTGCTGAACCGCTGCCCGCACGAGGGCGCGCCGCTGGAGAAAGCGGCCTGCGTGGCGCGGCTGACCTCGCCGGAGCCGGGCGTCTATGAGCGCTCGCGCGTCGGCGAGATGCTGCGCTGTCCCTGGCACGGCTGGGAATTCGACATGCGCAACGGCCAGTCCTGGTTCGACCCGAAACGCGTCAAGATCCGATCATATCCGGTCGCGGTGGAGCGCGGCGAGGAACTCCAGAAGGGCCCGTATGTCGCCGAGACGTTTCCGGTGCATGTCGAAGACAGTTATGTGATTGTCGAGGTCTGAAGTCACACACCGTCATTCCGGGGCGATGCGAAGCATCGAACCCGGAATCTCGAGATTCCGGGTCTGGTCCTCCGGACCATCCCGGAATGACACGTTGATGGGTCCGCGATCCTCATCACGCATTGAGATTCCAACGCAGGTGCGATATGGCTCTCGCGCTTTCCAGAGGCGGAGATGAGCTTTGTCGAAACAATCCCTGCGTGAGGAGGCCGAGCGCCTGATCCGCGAATCGATGGAAAAGAAGACCATCGTCGTCAAGCAGGGCACGACCCGCATCGAGGCCGTCTGCGGCAAGTGCGGCGCGCCGAACCGGGTCCAGGCGGAAAAAGGCCAGAGCCGCGTTAAGTTCGCCTGCAAGAATTGCGGGCACAAGCAAGAGACGCTGTAACGGTTTCAGGCGGATTTGCGCCTGCCCGAGCGCGCGATCGTCCTCAGGATCGCCGAACCTGCCTTCAGGCCGGACTGAAGCGCGCCTTCCATGTAGCCGTAATAGGCAAAGCAGGTGTGCTCGCCCGCAAAATACATGCGCTTGTGAAATGCGCTGTTGAGCAGCGGTCCGGCGCGCATGACTTCGCCGGGCGCGGGACAGGAATAGCCGGCACCGGTCCAGGGATCGGCGGGCCACGGAATGAAGTCGGGGGGCTGGGACAGATTGTCCTCATAGCCGCGATAGACCTGGCCGATCCGCGAGGCGTAGAATGCATCGACGGCGGACTTGCCGCCGCGCTCCCATTGTCGAAGGGCTTGCTGTGCCGGTCTGCTGCCGGCGAACAGGCTGAGCTCGACCTCGCGCCCGCGCGGCGCGATCTGATTGTCGGTGCCTTCCCAGGTGACGCCGAAGCGGCTCGAAGTCGCGGCCGGTGCCAGCCCATGGTCGATCCAGAAGCGGCGCTTGACCGGACTGAGGTATTTCACGGCCGTTCCCATCGAGATGTAATGGTCGGACGTGAGTTGTGGCGTGATCTCGATCTTCGCGAAGCGACCGCCGGGCCACAAGCTCGGCGGAATCGCAAGCACGACGTAGTCGGCGAGGTGGAAGGCCGCCCCCTCCGGCGTGATCGTCACGCCCTCCTTGTCGATGTCGATCGCGACGACAGGCGAGGACAGATGGACCACTCCTCCGACGTTCCTGATTTCCTCGGCAAGGTGCTCGGCCAGCGCTTGATTGCCCTCCGAGCAGCGTAGCGTCTCGGTCTGGGTGAAAAAGGCGGCTGGGTGTCCCTTGAGCGCGCCGCCATGGACCACGGCGAAATTGGCGAGCAGGCTCTGTCTCTCGACGGGCTGACCCGCGTCGTTGCTGAACTGCTCCTTCATCGCGAGCTTGGCGAGACGCGAACAAGGTTCGCCCCGAATCCAGTCCGCCATGGACTGCTGATCCAGCGCGTCGGCATCGGAGGTGAGCCAGGGCGCATGCTTGTGCACGTGCCGCGCGCGCTTTGCCATCCGCCCGAAGGCCACCTCCATCTGCTCGAACAGGGTCTTGAGCGCGAACGGATTCGAGATCTTTCGACCGTCGAGATAGATCGGCATGTCGAGATCGAGCGCGTCGAAATTCGAGTCCAGCGTGAACAGCGAGAGGCCCAGCCGGAACTGGCGCGCCAGGGCCAGCCACAGCGGATGATTGTAGCCGATCAGCTCACCGCCCGCTTCGACCACGCCGCTCGCCTTGTTCTTGCTCCAGACGCGGCCGCCAACGCGTTCGCGCGCCTCGAAAATCGTCACGTCGCAGCAATGGGCGAGCGTGTAGCCGGCCATCAGGCCGCCGAGTCCCGCTCCGACGATCGTGACACGCGGCCGTCGCGCCACCCGCGCCGGGCGTGGCATGTCGCGGGGAGGTGTGGCCGCCGCGACGACCATGGCGTTCGCGAGTGTCGAACTGACCAGCTTCTGACGGTCGAAGCCGATGAACTTCCTGCCGTAACGGCGATTGAGCCGTGCGTAAATCGAGCGCATGATCGAAATCCTCGGATCGAAATCAAAAATCGAAAAACAATCTCAAACGGTCGAGGACCCCATTGAGAGTGCAGCGAGAGGCGCCGGGCGGCCCTCGAATTCGATGGGTCCGGGGATCGAGGATAACCCGCAACCTCTGGTCGTGTCGAGGGCGGGGCGCGGCTATGGTGCCGCGTGCAAACTTTGGTGCTCGCACTGCGCCTGTTGAGCGGCGCTGCTTCTGGGCCTCGGTGGCGCGGTCTACTCCCCGTCCACAAATCTCTTGAACGCATCCGCGTAATCCGGATGCCAGCGCGACAGCGGCGGGCGGTTCTCGACGATGTCGCCGGCGGCCCACAGCATACGCTTCTCGTCCAGCGCCCGCGGGACGTCGTTATCAGGGCACAGGATATAGAAGTCGCCGGCCTCCAGCCGCGTCAGCATGAAATCGACCGTCTGCTCAGCCGTCCAGGCGCCGGCCGGCTTTTCGGTGCGGCCCTTCGCGGTGAGGCCGGTGAAGACGAAGCCGGGGATCAACAGATGCGCGGTGATCTTGCAATCCTTGGTGTTGCGCAGCTCGTGCTGGAGCGCTTCCGTGAACGCCTTCACGCCGGCCTTGGAGACGTTGTAGGCGGGATCGCCGGGCGGCGTGGTGATGCCTTGCTTGGAGCCGGTGTTGATGATGAGGCCGGCCTTGCCGCGCGCGATCATGTTCGGCGCGAAGATCCGCGAGCCGTTGATGATGCCCCACATGTTGACGCCGATGATCCGCTGCCAATTGTCCGGCTCGGCGAACAGCGTGCTGCCGGGCTGGATGCCGGCATTGTTCATCAGGATGTCGGTGCCGCCAAAACGCTCGCGTACGGCGCGCTCCAGTTCCGCTACGCTCTCGGCCTTGCCGACATCGACGGCGAAGGTCATCACATGTGTGGCGGACGCGATCGATGACAGTTTTGTTGCGGATTCCGCCAGGCGTGCCTGATCGACGTCGGCGATGCACACCTTCATGCCGGCGCGCGCGAAGGCTGTGGCGGCGGCCAGTCCGATGCCGGATGCGCCACCCGTGATCACGGCAACATTGTCTTTGACGATGGCGGAATGTGGCATGATTGGTCTCCGGAGCGGGGGCTGGGCCGAGCTATAACATGGCGCTCGCACGACCCTGCACAAGTCGGCATGGCAGGGCTTCGTTCCACGCTGACTTTACGCCTTTCCGGCAGCGCTGTATTCTCTTCGACCTAACGATCCCGCCCAGATCGAACCAATCAATCACCTGACAGGGAGTGCAGCCATGGCTGTGTCGCAGGCTATTCCGATCACGCGCCATCCGTTCGCCAACGGGTCCTACAAGCAGATGCTGATCGACGGCAAGTGGGTCGATGCGGCTTCCGGCAAGCGCTTCGAGACCCACAATCCCGCCACCGGCGAGCTGCTTGCAACCGTCGCGGAGGGCGACAAGGAAGACATCGACCGTGCGGTCGCGGCTGCCCGCCGCGCCTTCGAAGGTCCCTGGAGCAAGGTCAAGCCGTTCGAGCGGCAGAACCTGCTGCTCAGGCTCGCCGATCTCGTCGAGAAGAACTTTGACGAATTGTCGCAGCTCGACACGCTCGACATGGGCGCGCCGGTCAGCCGCACCCGTGCCTATCGCCTGCGCGCTGTCGGCATGCTGCGCTACTATGCCGGCCAGACCACCGCGATCCATGGCGAGACCATCGAGAACTCGCTGCCCGGCGAGATCTTCTCCTATACGCTGAAGGAGCCGATCGGCGTCGTCGGCGCGATCATTCCCTGGAACGGTCCGCTTACCGCGACGATCTGGAAGATCGGGCCGGCGATCGCGACCGGCTGCACCGTGGTGCTCAAGCCCGCGGAAGAAGCGCCGCTGACCTCGCTGCGCATCGCCGAGCTCGCGCTGGAAGCCGGCATTCCGCCGGGCGTCGTCAACGTCGTGCCCGGCTATGGCGAGACCGCGGGCGCCGCGCTTGCCTCGCATCCTGACGTCGACAAGGTCGCCTTCACCGGCTCGCACGTCACGGGCCAGTCGATCATCCGCGCCTCCGCCGGCAACCTCAAGCGCGTCTCGCTCGAGCTCGGCGGCAAGTCGCCGGACATCGTGTTCGCCGATGCCGATCTCGATGCCGCCGTTCCCGGCGCCGCGATGGCGGTGTTCGCCAATTCCGGCCAGATCTGCAGCGCCGGCACGCGCCTGTTCGTCGAGCAGTCGATCTACGAGGAGTTCGTCGGCCGCGTCGCCGAGTTCGGCAAGAAGCTCCAAGTCGGCAACGGGCTCGATCCCAACACCCAGATCGGCCCGCTGGTCTCCGAGCAGCAGCTCGAGCGCGTCACCGGCTATCTCGACATCGGCCAGAAGGAAGGTGCGAAGGCGCTCGCCGGCGGCGGCCGCGTCACCGAAGGCGCGCTGTCGAAGGGCTTCTTCGTCTCGCCGACGGTGTTCGCTGGCGTTCAGGACAACATGCGCATCGCGCAGGAGGAGATCTTCGGCCCCGTCATCTCCGCGATCGCGTTCAAGGACATGGACGAGCTGGTCAAGCGCGCCAACAACACCACGTTCGGCCTCGGCTCCGGCCTGTGGACGCGCGACGTCAGCAAGGCCCATGCGGTCGCGAAGAGCTTGCGCGCCGGCTCGGTGTGGGTGAACTGCTATCAGGCGATGGACCCGGCCGTGCCGTTCGGCGGCTACAAGATGAGCGGCTACGGCCGTGAGTCCGGCAAGCAGCATGTCGAGGAATATCTCAACGTGAAGGCCGTCTGGATCAAGACGGCGTAAGACCTGTTCTCTCCCGGCGTTCCGCGGGAGGGAATATCTGCTTTTAGAGGGGCGGCACCTTTTCCGGGTCCCGCCCCTCGCTATATGATCCACGTCCTTCCATAGCCATTTCGGGGCCAGCATGAAATTCGAGGCGTTGTTTAAACCGTTGCAGGTCGGTCCGTACAAGCTTGCACATCGCGTCGCGATGGCGCCGCTGACGCGCATGCGCGCCGAGCGCGAGAGCTTTTCGCCGCGGCCGCTCAACGCCGAATATTACGGCCAGCGTGCAACAAAGGGCGGCCTGATCATCGCCGAGGCTTCTCCCGTGCTTTCGCACGGCCGCGGTAATCCGGCCACACCCGGCATCTATACGGAGGCGCAGATCGCCGGCTGGCGCAAGGTGACGGATACCGTGCACGCCAAGGGCGGCATCATCTTTCTTCAGCTCTGGCATGTCGGCCGCGTCTCGCATTCCTCCTTCCATGGCGGTGAGCTGCCGGTCTCGGCTTCGGCGATTGCGATCAAGGCCGAAGGCATGAAGGCGATGACCGCCGACGGCAAGATTTCGGACTACGAGACGCCGCGCGCGCTGGAGACCGACGAAGTCAAGGACATCGTCGAGGCCTTCCGGCAGGGCGCCAAGAACGCGCTCGCCGCCGGGTTCGACGGCGTCGAGATCCACGGCGCCAACGGCTACCTGCTCGAGCAATTCCTGCAATCGCGCAGCAACCAGCGAACCGACCAATATGGCGGCGGAATCGAGAACCGCGCGCGGCTTCTGCTCGAGGTCACGCAGGCCGCGATCGACGTCTGGGGTGCCAACCGCGTCGGCGTGCGGCTGTCGCCGCACGGCATCGCCAATGATTCCGGCGAGCCCGATCCGATGCCGCTCTACACCCATGTGGTTAAGGCGCTCGACAAGCTCGGCCTCGCTTACCTCCACTTCATCGAGCCGCGCTCCAGCGGCGCCGGCCGCGCCGACGTGCACTGGGAGAACGTGCCCTCCGCGATGGTGCTGTTCCGCCCGCACTACAGCGGCGTGCTGATGACCGCCGGCGGCTTCACCGGCGAGACCGCGAACGCGGCGATCGCCGACGGCCACGCCGACATCATTGCCTTCGGCCGCATCTTCATCTCCAATCCCGATCTGCCGCACCGCCTTGCGCACGACTACCCGATCACGCCGTACAACCGCGCGACGTTCTATGGCGGCGAGGAGAAGGGGTATACGGATTACCCTGTCTATGACGAGCTGACGCCGGCCTGATCCGTCATTGCGGGGCGATGCGCAGCATCGAACTATGATGCGCAATCGCGCATCTGAGAATCCATCTAACGTCCTGGCTTGCCGTCCAATGGATTCCGGGCTCGCGACTTCGTCGCGCCCCGGAATGACAATCGTGTATTGTCGTCTCCATAACGACGTTCAGGAAACACCATGGCCAAAGCCGCAGTCGCCGCAGGAACCGCCACCGGCCAATGCCTCTGCGGCAAGGTCACCTTCGAGATCGACGTTCCCGCGCGCTGGGCCTGGCACGACCATTCCGCGGCAAGCCGCCGCGCGCATGGTGCGGCCTACGCCACCTATGTCGGCAGCTGGAAGAAGCGCTTCCGCATCACGTCAGGCAAGACCGCGCTGACCCGTTACGAGGACAAGGCCACCAAGACCGCGCGCAGCTTCTGCTCGCATTGCGGCACGCCGATCGCCTATGAGCGTCCGCGCGGGCCCCACATGGTCAACATCCCCCGCGCGCTGTTTACGGAGCGCACCGGTCGCCAGCCGCTCTACCACATCGCGATCGAGGAGCTGCAGGAGTGGGCCTATACCGGCGAGCCCCTGGTGCCGCTGAAAGGCTTTCCCGGCGTGGTCTGGCAGCGCTCGAAAAAGAAGAAGCGCGCTAGCGGCGAGGACCCGTTCGAGCTTGGCCGCGAGGAGCAGTTTTAGTCTTTGGCTTGGCGGTTGTCTTGGCGATTGTCTTCGCGATTGTCCTGGCAGCTGCCTTGCGCGGCGCGGCCTTCTTCGATTTGGTTTCCTTGGGCGTCGCCGCTACGAAGTCGAGCCCGCGCTTGACCCATCGCTTCAGATCGGCGCCGCTTTGGTAGCCTTCCGGCGCGACGCGCACAAATCCCCTCATGATGCGCCCGCGCATCTCCATCGGTGTCGTGTGCGGCTCTTCCAGCATGCGCGCATGCGCCTCGGGGCCGACGCGGATCATCATTCCGCCGCGGCCGCTGATGGTGCAGCACATGGTGTTATCGACCATGAAGCAGAGGCCGCCCATCATCTTCTTTTCCGCCACGTGGCGCTGGCCGGCCAGCAATCTGCGCACCCGTGCCGCAGTCTCTTCGTCATACGCCATTGTGCTTCCCCTTGCGGGCTGACGCCTGGGTCGATCCATGTTCCCAGCTTACGCGCGCCCGCGCAAGGCAGCCATGAGGACACTCCATTGCGCGTCGCCTCCGAGTTCGGCCATCATGCGACCGGCCGCAGCAACGTCCGCGGCACGGAGGAAACATGAAGAACAAGATCACCGGCCGCTCCGCCTTTCTCGCGCTGCTCAAGGACGAAGGCATCACCCATCTGTTCGGCAATCCCGGGACCACCGAGCTGCCGATCATGCACGCGCTGAAGGACCATCCTGACCTCACCTATGTGATGGCGATGCAGGAGAGCCTGGTGGTCGCGATTGCCGACGGCTACAGCCGCGCCTCGGGCAAGCTGGTTGCCTGCAACGTCCATGTCGCGCCCGGCCTCGGCAACGCGATGGGCTCGCTCTACAACGCCCAGTTCACGGGTACGCCGATGATCCTGACCGCGGGCCAGCAGGAGCAGGGCCACGGCCTGATGGAGCCGGTGCTGTACGGTCCCTTGGTGCGGATGGCCGAGCCGCTCGTGAAATGGGCAGTCGAGGTGACGCGGCTGGAGGATCTGCCGCGCATCGTGCGCCGCGCGGCCAAGGTTGCGATGACACCGCCGACCGGGCCGGTGTTCATCTCGCTGCCCGGCGACATCCTCAACAGTGAGGCCGGCATCGATCTCGGCCGCTCCACCCGCATCGACGCGCGCACAAAACCGTCGGACGAGGCGCTCCGGGCCTTCGCCGCGCGATTGCTCAAGGCCGAGCGCCCCGTGATCGTCACCATGGACGAGGTGGTCAAGAGCGATGCGCTGAAGGAAGCCGCAGAGCTCGCCGAATTGCTCGGCGCCGCTGCCTACCAGTCATCGACGCCCTATGGTGCGCACTTCCTGTCGGAGAGCCCGAGCTTTGTCGGCACGCTCGCGCGCGTGCAGAAAGTCGCACGCGATACGCTGGCGCCGCACGATCTGCTGGTCGCGCTCGGCGGCGATCCCTTGCGGATGTCGGTCTATAGCGAGGTCGACGCGCTGCCTGATGGCCTCGGCATCGTGCAGATTGGCCTCGTCGATTGGGAGATCGCCAAGAATTACGGCGCCGAGATCGCGCTGAAGGCGGACGTCAAGGAAACGCTGCGCGCGCTGATCCCGATGCTGAAAGACATGGGCGGCGCGGCGCTCGCAAACCGCGCCAGGGAGCGTCTCGCTGAACTGGCACCAAAGAACTGGACCGCGCGCCGCGCCGCGTTGGTCGAGCAGATCGGCAAGAGTGCGGGCCGCAACCCCATCGATCCGGACTATCTGGTGCTGCAGATGGTCGAGGCCATGCCCGATCACGCGATCCTGGTCGACGAAGGCCTCACCTCCAGCCGCCAGATCACGAACCTGCGTCCGCATCGCGACCGCTATGGCTATCACGGCCTTGCCTCCGGCGGCATCGGCTGGGGCCTGCCGGCGTCCGTCGGCGCCAGCATCGCCAACCCGGATCGCCCGGTCGTGTGCTTCTCCGGCGATGGCAGCGCGATGTATTCGATCCAGTCGCTGTGGACCGCGGCGCATCACAAGCTGCCGCTCAACGTCGTCATCGCCAACAATGGCGGTTACCGCATCATCAAGCAGCGCCTGCTCGCCTTCCATGGCGACGACAATTACGTCGGCATGGACTTTGCCGATCCGCCCGTCGATTTCGCCGGTGTCGCGAAAGCGCTGGGCTGCGAGGCGATCAGGATCAGCGATCCGCGCGAGCTGAAAGCGACGCTGGCGTCGGCGTTCAATCGGCCAGGGACGAAGCTGATCGAGGTGATGGTGGACGGGAAGGTGTAGGGCAAGAAAGATGCAGCGACAGCATCCTCTGCCTCATCACCGTCACCCTGAGGCGCCGGAGCGAAGCGGAGGCCTCGAAGGGCGACGGCCCGGCTGCATCTCGGCCGTTCATCCTTCGAGGCTCGTCCGGCGGTGCTTGCACCGCCGGTCTCGCACCTCAGGATGACGGAACTTAAAGCGTGGGGCGCTAGCCTGCCTCCTTCCCCACCCGATACCCCGCCGCCGGATGCGGTGCGCCGAGCCTTGCACGGCCATCGCCGAACAGCTTCTCCCGCAGCGTGCCTTTCGCATATTCGCTCTTGTACCGCCCGCGCTTGGTCAGCTCCGGCACCAGCATATCGGCGATGTCCTCGAAATCGCCGGGCGAGATCGCAAAGGCGACGTTGAGGCCATCGACGTCGGTCTTCTCGAACCAATCCTCGATCTTGTCGGCGACGCTTTCGGGCGTGCCGACCACGACCGGGCCCGCGCCGCCGATGCCGACATGCTCGATGACGTCGCGCACCGTCCAGACCCGGTCCGGATCGCCGCGGGTGACGTTGTCCAGCGCGCTACGGCCGGCGTCGTTCTGCACGTGACGCACCTGCTGATCGAGCTCGTAGCCGGAGAAGTCGATGCCGGTCCATCCGGACATCAGGGCGAGAGCGCCTTCCGGATTGATGTGCGAGCGGTAGTCGGCATATTTCGCTGCGGCTTCAGCTTCGGTGTTGCCGAGAATGATCGTCATCATGTTGAACATCAGGATCTCCGCCGGATTGCGGCCGAGCGCGGCTGCCTCCTGGCGGATCGCGGAGACGCGCGGCGCGATGATCTTGGCCGACGGTCCCGACATGAACACGCATTCGGCGTGCTTGGCCGCGAATTGCCGCCCCCGCGGCGAGGTGCCGGCCTGGTACAGCACCGGCGTGCGCTGTGGCGACGGCTCGCTGAGGTGGATGGTGTTGTTGATGCGGTAGTTCGCGCTCTCGTGGTTGATGCGATGGACCTTGCTGGGATCGGTGAAGATGCCGCGCGCCCGGTCGCGCAGCACGGCGTCATCCTCCCAGCTGCCTTCCCAGAGCTTGTAGACGACCTCCATATATTCGTCGGCGATGTCGTAGCGGTCGTCGTGACCGGCCTGCTTGTCCTTGCCGGCGCCGCGCGCGGCGCTGTCGAGATAGCCGGTGACGACGTTCCAGCCGATCCGTCCCTCGGTGAGGTGATCGAGCGTCGACATCCGCCGCGCGAACGGGTAGGGCGGCTCGAACGAGAGATTGCTGGTGACGCCGAAGCCGAGATTTTTCGTCACCGCCGCCATCGCCGAGAGCAGCAGCAGCGGCTCGTTCGACGGCGTCTGTGCTGCATTGCGCAAGGCCGCGTCAGGGCTGTTGCCATAGACGTCATAGACCCCGAGCACGTCGGCCAGGAACAGCCCGTCGAAACGGCCGCGTTCCAGCGTTTTGGCGAGGTCGATCCAGTAGGGCAGGCGGTTATATTCGGCGGTGCGGTCGCGCGGATGGGTCCACAGGCCCGGTGACTGGTGTGCGACGCAATTCATCGCAAAGGCATTGAGCCTGATCTCTTTGGCCATGCTGGTCCCCTGGCGCCCTGTACTGAGCGCTCTTCGAATGATAGACGTGCGCCCCAATCTGGCGACGTTCTTGCATATCGTTTGCCCTTGGCAAGGCCAAAATCAGCGGCTGGCAAGCCAATCTCAAGCGAGCAAGAACGAAACCCGAAGAGAAGTACAAGCGAACTACAAGAACTGCCCAAGTCCCCGCCACTTTCGAAGGGCACCCTGCCTCGGATAGGGTCCTTCGTCTCAAAGCCCCGAAAACAAGTCATGACCAGAGCCGACGCCATCGCCCGCGCCCGTGAGGATTTCCAGTCCGGCGCATTTCTCGCCGAGCTCGACCGCCGCGTCGCCTATCGGACCGAAAGCCAGAATCCGTCGCGCGGCGCGGAACTGCGTGCCTATCTGGAACAGGAGATGCAGCCGGCATTCGCCGTGCTCGATTTCACCAGCCGCATCGTCGAATCCCCGAGCGGCAAGGCGCCGTTCCTGTTCGCCGAGCATCACGAGAGCGCCTCCGCGCCGACCGTGCTGGTCTATGGCCATGGCGACGTCGTCGACGGCATGGAAGGCGAGTGGCGCGACGGCCGCGATCCCTGGCGCACGACAGTTGCGGGCACGCGGCTCTACGGCCGCGGCACCGCCGACAACAAGGGCCAGCACAGCATCAACATGGCCGCGCTCCGCGCCGTGCGCGCGGCCCGCGGCGGCAAGCTCGGCTTCAACGCCAAGTTCATCGTCGAGATGGGTGAGGAGATCGGCTCGCCTGATCTCGGCAAGGTCTGCGATCTCAACCGCGACGCGCTGAAGGCCGATCTGTTCATGGCCTCCGACGGACCGCGCCTGTCGGCCGACCGTCCGACGCTGTTCCTGGGCTGCCGCGGCGGCATCCGCATCCATCTTGATGTGAATTTGCGCGACGGCGGCCATCATTCCGGCAATTGGGGCGGCGTGCTCGCCAACCCCGCGACCATCCTGGTCAATGCCATTTCGACGTTGGTCGACGGCTATGGCCGTCTCCAGCTCGAGGCGCTGAAGCCGCCGCGGCTCAGCAACCAGATCCGCTCCTATCTCGCCGACGTGCAGGTGGTCCCGACAGCGGACGAGCCGGCGCTGGCAGAGAACTGGGGCGAGGAGGGCCTGTCGGCGGCCGAGCGGCTCTACGCCTGGAACACGCTCGAAGTGCTGGCGATGTCATCGGGCAATATCGAGAAGCCGGCCAATGCCATTCCCGGCCATGCCAATGCCGTGCTGCAACTGCGTTTCGTCGTCGGCACTGAGGTCAACGGCCTGATCGAGGCCATCCGCGCGCATCTGGTTCAGAACGGCTTTCCGATGGTCGAGGTGCGGGCGGCGCAGAGCTTTGCCGCCTCGCGCACCGATTTCGACAGTCCCTGGATCAAATGGGCGGCGGATTCGGTGAAAGAGACCACGGGCAAGCCGCCGGCGGTGCTGCCGAATTTCGGCGGCTCGCTGCCCAATGACGTGTTTTCCGAGATTTTGGGACTGCCGACGATCTGGGTCCCGCACTCCTATCCCGGCTGCTCCCAGCATGCGCCCAACGAGCACATCCTGCTGCCATTGACCGAGGAGGCCTTGACGGTGATGGCCGGGCTGTTCTGGGATCTCGGGGAATTGCCAAAGCCGTTAACCTGAGCCTCCGGTCCAGCCAAAAGTCACATTCTATTCCGGTCCGTTTTGTGCTTGCATCCCGCCCGCATCATCCTGAAAGGGGAAGAAAAAAGTGAAACATTTCCGTAGCATCGGGCTCGCGCTCGCCGCGACCTTCGCCGTCAGCCAGGCCGGGGCCCAGGAGCTGACCGGCACACTGAAGAACATCAAGGACACCGGCGCCATCACGCTGGGCTTCCGCGACTCCTCGATCCCGTTCTCCTATCTCGACGACAACCAGAAGCCCGTCGGGTTCGCGATGGACATCTGCTACAAGATCGTCGATGCCGTGAAGAAGGAGCTCAAGCTCGACAAGCTCGAAGTCAAGCTCAACCCGGTCACGTCGGCGACCCGTATTCCGCTGATGGCCAACGGCACCATCGACCTCGAATGCGGTTCGACCACGAACAACGCCGAGCGCCAGAAGCAGGTTGCCTTCACCAACACCCACTTCCTGACCGCCAGCCGCTACGTCTTCAAGAAGTCGAGCGGCCTGAAGTCGATCGACGACCTCAAGGGCAAGACCGTGGTGTCGACCGCCGGCACCACCAACATCAAGCAGCTCACCGAGGCCAACGTCGAGAAGAAGCTCGGCGCCAACATCATCCCGGCCAAGGATCACGCCGAAGCCTTCCTGATGGTCGAGACCGACCGCGCGGTCGCCTTCGTCATGGACGACATCCTGCTCGCGAGCCTCGTCGCCGGCTCGAAGACACCGGACGACTACACCATCTCCAAGGACGCGTTCTCCAAGCCCGAGCCCTACGGCATCATGCTGCGCAAGGATGACGCCCCGTTCAAGAAGGTGGTCGATGCGGCGACGGCTGCGCTCTACACCTCCGGCGAAGGCCAGAAGATCTACGACAAGTGGTTCACGGCCAAGATCCCGCCGAAGGGCCTGAACCTCAACACGCCGATCTCCTCCGAGCTGAAGAACGAGTTCGCCAAGCCTTCGGACTCGCCGAACCCGGACGACTACAAGTAAGATGCTGCTTCCCTCTCCCCGCAAGCGGGGAGAGGGAAGACATGCCGGCCGTTCTGGAGGGAAGTGGCCGGACATTTGCATAGGCGCCGGGACATTTCTGACTGGCGCGTTCGCGCGGGGGACACGTGAACTACAACTGGAACTGGGGAATCTTCTTCCAGCCGAACCCGATGGGGACTGGCACCTATCTCGACATGCTGCTGTCGGGACTGGTGCTGACCCTGGAGACCGCGGTGCTGGCCTGGATCATCGCGCTGATCACCGGCTCGATCGTCGGCGTCATGCGCACGCTGCCCTCGAAGGGCGCCTACTGGTTCGGCTTCTGCTACGTCGAATTCTTCCGCAACATGCCGCTGCTGGTGCAGCTGTTCCTGTGGTTCTTCGTGCTGCCGGAAATCCTGCCGAAGGCCGCGGGCCTCTGGCTGAAGCAACTGCCGAACGCGCCGTTCTGGACGGCGGCGATCGGCATCGGACTGTTCATGTCGGCGCGCGTCGCCGTTCAGCTGCAGGCCGGCATCGGCTCGCTGCCGCGCGGGCAGAAGATGGCGGCGACTGCGCTGGGCCTGACCACGGTGCAGGGCTATCGCTACGTGCTGCTGCCGATGGCGTTCCGCATCATCCTGCCGCCGCTGACCTCCGAGTTCCTCAACACCATCAAGAACACGGCGGTCGCGATCACCATCGGCCTGCTGGAGCTGACCGGCCAGGCACGCTCGATGCAGGAATTCTCGTTCCAGGTGTTCGAGGCCTTCACCGCCGCGACCATCCTCTATCTCCTCGTCAACGCCGTCGTCGTGACCGGAATGCGCTTCCTCGAGCGCTGGGTCGCGATCCCCGGCTACATCACGGGGAAATAAGCGATGCTCGGCAATTTCGATTTCGACGTCATCCGCCGCGCGCTGCCCTATCTGTTCTACGAGGGCATGACCTTCACGCTGACGCTGACCGCGCTCGCCGCGTTCGGCGGCCTGGTGTTCGGCACGGCGCTCGCCCTGATGCGCCTGTCCGGCCTCAAGCTGCTCGGCCGCATCGCCGGCATCTATGTCGACTTCATGCGCTCGCTGCCGCTGGTGCTGGTGATCTTCTGGTTCTACTTCCTGGTGCCCTATATCGGGCAGTGGCTGACAGGCGCCTCGCGCCCGATCAGCGTCGGCGCGTTCGCATCCTCGCTCATCACCTTCATCATGTTCGAGGCCGCGTACTTCTCCGAGATCATGCGCGCCGGCATCCAGTCGATCTCGCGCGGGCAGCCGGCCGCAGCCAGCGCGCTGGGGCTGACCTACGCCCAGACCATGCGCTACGTCGTGCTGCCGCAGGCGTTCCGCAACATGCTGCCGGTCCTGATCACTCAGACCATCGTGCTGTTCCAGGACACCTCGCTGGTCTACGTCCTGTCGATCACGGACTTCCTGGGCGCGGCGAGCAAGGTCGCACAGCGCGACGGCCGCCTCGTCGAAATGTACCTGTTCGCAGCCGTCGTCTACTTCACCATCTCCTGTATCGCGTCCTTCGGCGTTCGCCGCCTCCAGGCGCGCATCGCCATCATTCGCTAGAGCGCATCGATCATGATCGAAATCAGCCACGTCAACAAATGGTACAGCCCGACCTTCCAGGTGCTGACCGACTGCACCACCAATGTGACCAAGGGCGAGGTCGTCGTGGTCTGCGGCCCTTCGGGCTCGGGCAAGTCGACCCTGATCAAATGCGTCAATGCGCTGGAGCCGTTCCAGAGCGGCGACATCCTGGTCGACGGCACCAAGGTCAACGATCCCAAGACAAATTTGCCGAAGCTGCGCTCGCGCGTCGGCATGGTGTTCCAGCACTTCGAATTGTTCCCGCACCTGAAGATCATCGACAATCTCTGCCTCTCGCAGGAGAAGGTGCTCGGCCGGTCGCACGACAAGGCGGTGACGAAGGGCATGCAGCTCTTGGAGCGCGTCGGGTTGAAGGAGCAGGCGCAGAAATTTCCGGCGCAGCTCTCCGGCGGCCAGCAGCAGCGCGTCGCCATCGCGCGTGCGCTTGCCATGGACCCGATCGTGATGCTGTTCGACGAGCCGACCTCGGCGCTCGATCCCGAGATGGTCAGCGAGGTGCTCGACGTCATGGTCGACCTCGCTCGCGAAGGCATGACCATGATGGTCGTGACCCACGAAATGGGCTTTGCCCGCAAGGTCGCCAACCGCGTCATCTTCATGGACCGCGGCGAGATCGTCGAGGACGCTCCGAAGGACGACTTCTTCGGCAAGCCGCGCAGCGACCGTGCGCAGAAGTTCTTGTCGAAGATTTTGTCGCACTAAGGTCTCCGTCATTCCGGGACGCGCCAGAATTGAATTCGCCGTCATCCCGGGGCGCGCGTAGCGCGAGCCCGGGATCCATACTCCCGATGGTGGTTATGGATTCCGGGCTCATTCGCTTTGCGAATGCCCCGGAATGACGAAACGAGGGTGATTGGCGCCACCATTTCGGTTATAAGCGCGCCAAATCCCCCTTTCCCGCCAGGAGACCCGCCTTGGACTCGATCGCCTACGTCAACGGTTCATTCGTCCCGCTCTCGGACGCCAAGGTCTCGATCCTCGATCGCGGCTTCCTGTTTGCCGACGGCATCTACGAGGTCTCGGCGGTGCTCGACGGCAAGCTGGTGGACAACGCCTCGCATCTGGCGCGGCTGGAGCGGTCGGTCGGCGAGATCAAGCTGAAGCTTCCGGAGACCGTCGAGCGCATCACCGAGCTGCAGAAGGAGCTGATCGCGCGCAACAAGGTCGAGAACGGCCTCGTCTACCTCCAGGTCACGCGCGGCGCCGACAAGGGCCGCGACTTCGCCTTTCCGAAGGGCGACGTCAAGTCGAGCCTGGTGATGTTCACCTCCGAGAAGGACATCATCAACGCCGCCTCGGCCAAGACCGGCATCAACGTGATCACGGTGCCCGACATCCGCTGGGAGCGCCGCGACATCAAGAGCGTGGCGCTGCTGGCGCAGGTGCTGGCGAAGCAGGCCGCGGCCGAAGCCGGTGCCGGCGAAGCCTGGATGCTGCAGGACGGCTACGTCACCGAAGGCGGCTCGTCATCGGCGTTCATCCTCACCAAGGACGACGTCATCGTCACCCGCAAGAACTCCAACGCCATCCTGCCGGGCTGCACCCGCAAGGCGGTCGTCGCACTCGCCGAGGAGCGCCAGCTCCGCGTCGAGGAGCGGTCGTTCACGGTGGAAGAGGCGCTGGCCGCGAAGGAGGCGTTCGCGACGTCGGCTTCGCTGTTCGTGCAGCCGGTCGTCGCCATCGACGGCAAGAAGGTCGGTGACGGCAAGCCCGGCCCGATGGCCACGCGGTTGCGCGAGATCTATGTGGAGTTCGCCAAGGCGACGGCGGTTTAGGCCGCATACTCCGCTATCGTAGCTATCGTAGGGTGGGCAAAGCGAAGCGTGCCCACCATTCCCGCGGATGCGTGAGAAGGCGTGGGCACGGCGCAAGTGCGCCTTTGCCCACCCTACGAGATTTGTCCTTGTGGCCTACGCCACCGACGCCTTCACCTTCACCGGGTGCACCGCGCGGAACGCGATTGCCAGCCTATTCCAGGCGTTGATGGCGCCGATCAGCATGGTCAGGTTCACCGTCTCCGCGTCGGAGAATTGCGCGCGGACCTGATCGTAAGTCTCGTCAGGCGCGTGCGTCTCGGAGATCAGCGTCACGGCTTCAGTCCAGGCCAGCGCGGCGCGCTCGCGGTCGCTGTAGAGCGGGGACTCCCGCCAGGCGTTGAGCAGATAGATGCGCTGCTCGGTCTCGCCACGCTTGCGGGCGTCTTCGGTGTGCATGTTGATGCAGAAGGCGCAGCCGTTGATCTGCGAGGCCCGGATCTTGACGAGCTCGATCAGCGATTTCTCGAGGCCCGTCGACTGGATCTGTTCCTCCAGCGCCATCAGCGCTTTCATCGTCTCGGGGGCGGCCTGGTAGAAGTTCATGCGGGGTTTCATGGTCGTTCTCCTTGCTTGCTGGATTGAGGTCAGTGAGCGCCGCCGGCCGAGGTCTGGCCGGCCTTCTTCAGGAACAGGACGGCGGCGAGCGCGACGATCAGCGCCATGCCGAGCAGATAGAAGGTGTCGCTGAAGGCGAGAATAAAGGCCTGCTTCTGCACGGTATGGCCGATCGCGACATAGGCACGATGCGCGGCATCCGCACGGTCGAGGACGCCGTGATTGACGAAATACTGCGTGAGCTGTTCCAGCCGCGTCCGCGTCGCCTGCTCGAACATCGAGACCGACTGCATCAGCACGTTGGAGTGATACTGCTCGCGCTTGGTCAGCACGGTCTGGAGCAGCGCGATGCCGACGGCGCCGCCGAGATTGCGCATCATGTTGAACAGGCCGGAGGCCGAGCCGGCGTTCTCCGCCTCGATGCCCGCCGTCGCGACCGCCGACAGCGGCGCCATCACCAGCGCCTGGCCGATGGCGCGAACGACGTTCGGCCACAGCAGCTGGTCGGCGGCATAGTCGTTGGTCATATAGATGTTCATGAAGTTCGACGCAGCGAACAGCACGAAGCCGATGCCGATGATGATCCGCGCGTCGAACTTCTGCATCAGGCGCGGCACCAGCGGGATCAGCAGGAGCTGCGGCAAGCCGGTCCAGGCCAGCACGAAGCCGATCTGCTCGGCATTGTAGCCCTGGATGCGCGCCAGATATTGCGGCATGATGAACACCGAGCCGTAGAGCGCGATGCCGAGCAGGAAATTCGCCAGCATGCCGAAGCCGAAATTGCGGCGCGCGAGCAGGCGCAGATTGAGCAGCGGCTTCTTCACGGTGAGCTCGATGATCAGGAACGCGGTCAGTGCCACGGCTGCGATCACGCTGAGCTTGACGATGAAGGGCGATCCGAACCAATCGTCCTTGTTGCCTTCCTCCAGCACGGTCTGCAGCGCGGACAGGCCGATCGCCATGGTGATAATGCCGGCCCAGTCGCCCTCGCGAAGCAGCGCCAGCTTCATCGGCTTGGCCTCGAGCGCATACCAGAGCATGGCGACCATGATCGCGCCGGGCACGAGGTTGACGTAGAAGATGTACTGCCAGCCGAGATTCTCGGTGAGATAGCCGCCGATGGTCGGGCCGATCGCGGGGGCGAACGTCGCCGACAGCGCGAACATGGCAAGGCCGACGGGCTGCTTTGCGCGCGGCAGCAGCGTGATGATCAGCGTGAACGCCATCGGGATCAGCACGCCGCCGGTAAAGCCCTGCACGGCGCGCAGCACGATCATCTGCGGCAGGTCCTGCGCCAGCGCGCAAGCCGCCGACAGCGCCAGGAACAGCACCGCGTTGGTGAGCAGGTAGATCCGGATCGAGAACACTTGCGCGAGCCATCCCGACAGCGGGATCACCACGATCTCGGCGATCAGATAGGAGGTCGAGATCCAGCCGCCGTCATCGATGCCGGCGCCGATCGCGCCCTGGATGTCCGCCAGCGAAGCGTTGACGATCTGGATGTTCAGCACCGCCATGAAAGCGCCGAGCGTGGCGCCGATCACCGCGATCCAGGTTTTTGCGGAAATGACTGGTGCGGCAGGCGCAGCCGGAGCGGGGATGCCGGCAGCGGAGGCGGCGTTGAGGGCGGGTTGGAGCGTGCTCATGGAAGCCTCGTCTCGGGTATGGAGACAGGATGCGTCAGGCGATTGGTTTCGATAATCGAGGAAGTTGGGGAAGCATCGTCCGGCAGGAATTGATAGTCCTGCCGATCAACCCACCTCAGCTGCCGTTCGGGCGAGGCGCGTTGTTGGCGAGATGCCTGGCCGTATTGCGCTCGGCCAGCACCGTCTGCTTGGTGTCGACGGTCGGCACCGCCGACATGCCGGGCCGGAGCAGTCCGGTCAGGCTGTGGTCGTCGAGCACGATCTTCACCGGCACGCGCTGCACGATCTTGGTGAAGTTGCCGGTGGCGTTGTCAGGCGGCAGCAGCGCGAATTCCAAACCGCTCGCCGGCGACAGGCTGTCGACATGACCGTGCAGGGTCTGGTTGCGGAAACTGTCGACGCGGAGCTCGACCGGCTGGCCGGGGCGCACATGCGTGAGCTGGGTCTCCTTGAAGTTCGCGACCACATAGACCGCGTCGAGCGGCACCACCGCCATCAACTGCGTGCCGGCCTGCACGAACTGGCCGACGCGCAGGCTGCGCGCGCCGACGGTGCCGTCGACAGGCGCGGTGACCTCGGTATAGGACAAATTCAACCCGGCCTGCTGCGCGACCGCGCGGGCGCGGTCGAGCTGCGCCGCGGCCTGAGCGCGCTGGGTGGTGAGGACGTCGACCTTGCGCTGCGCGGCGACGAGGCCCGATTTGGCGTGCTGCAATTGCGCGTTGCTGGCGCGCAGCGCCGCATCGGTCTGCTGCGCGCGCTGGATCGTGCCGGAGCCCGACTTCATGAGGTCGTCGTAGCGGGCGCGCTCCTCCTGCGCGAACTTCAGATTGGCGTCGGCGGCGGCGACATCGGCGGTGCTCTGCTCGATGACCGGCTGCTGCAGCTCGAGCTGCGCATCGATGTTGCGCACCGAGGCTTCGCCGGCGGCGACGTCGGCTCTCGCCTGGTTCAGCGCCGCCCTGAAGTCGCGGTCGTCGATCTTCGCCAGCAATTGGCCGGCCTTGACCCGCTCATTGTCGCCGACCAGCACCTTGGCGATATAGCCGGAGACCTTCGGCGCGATGATCGTGGAGTCGGCCTTCACATAGGCGTCGTCGGTGGATTCGAGGTAGCGGCCGTTGGTCCAGTAGTCGTGGCCATAATAGGCGACCGCCGCCGTGCCTGCGAGCAGCGCGAGAGCCAATGCCGCGCGCCGGACCAGGTTCCGGGCCGGCATAGCCCGCGGCTTCTTGGCGTAATCATGAACGATTTCAGTCGCTTGCTCGAAATTCTCGGTGCGGGGCATCTCGGACATAGCAGTCTCCTGTCGGCTCCGTGAGACTATCGTTCGTTCCGGCTCTGATGATAATTTGCGAAATTCGGGAAGGATTATCCATCGGAGGTGGATAGTCCGCACCGTCGTCCTGGCTGGTGATGATCTACCGAAGCAGGCCGGCGACTGCCCCAGAGCGATTGCCGCGTCCGTCGCGCGATTGCTGCTAACCCATCGCGCCCGCACGGATCTGCGAGCGGGTGAGGGCGTGTGTATGATCGGATGAGATAATCGGGGTGAATTCCTTCCGATTATCGATCGAGATGGGATAATCGGCGGCCATGGATCGATTGACGAGCCTCGAAGTGTTCAGCCGGGTGGTGGAGACCGGCGGCTTCTCCGCAGCCGCCCGTAAGCTCAACATGTCGACCACCATGGTGAGCAATCACGTTCAGGCGCTGGAAGACCGGCTCGGGGTGAGGCTGCTTCACCGCACCACGCGCAAGGTCAACCTCACCGAGATCGGCAAGGCCTATTACGACCGCTGCGTGCAGATCCTCGCCGATATCGAACAGGCCGACGACATCGCGGGCGAACTGCAATCGGTGCCCCGCGGCACGCTGCGTATCCACGTTGCGACCCACATGGTGCCGTTCGTCGCGCCCGTGGTGGCGAAGCTGCTGTCGGTCTATTCGGAGCTCAAGATCGATCTGCGCATGGGCGAGGCCGATGTCGATCTCATCGAGGAAGGCTACGATGTCGCCCTGCGCATGACCCCCCCGCCCGATTCAAGCCTGATCGTGCGGAGCCTTGCCACCTGGCGTCACGTGCTGTGTTGCTCCCACGACTATCTCGAGAAGCACGGCCGGGTGCAGCGGCTCGAGGAGCTGACCGCGCATAATTGCGGCCGTCACCTGAACTATCCGTTCGGCGACGAGTGGCGCTTCTTCGATCGCAAGGGCGCGCCGGCCTCGGTGCGCATCTCCGGCAGCTTCGTCACCAATAGCGGGGAAGCGCTGCGCAGGGTGGCGCTGGAGGGAGCTGCCGTCTGCCTGATGGCGGGGTTTCTCGTCCAGGACGATCTCGACGCCGGCCGGCTCATCCGGTTGTTGCCGGAATATCGACCGGTCGAGCTGTCGATGAACGCGGTCTATCCGCACCGGCATCATCTGTCGGCCAAGGTCAGGACCTTCATCGACCTGCTCGTGCACCACAGCGCCGAGCAGCAGAAGCTGGTCAATCCGTATGCGTGACGGCGCCGCGTCGGCAGAACCGTAGGGTGGGCAAAGGCGCGAAGTGCCGTGCCCACCATCTCTTCGTGAATTCGAAGGAAGCCGTGGGCACGCTTCGCTTTGCCCACCCTACGATAGCGTCAGCGCGGCGGCGGCAGCCGCCCGAACACGGCATCGAGCGCGACGCCGATCGCGAGCAGCCGGCGATCGCTGCCTGCCGGGCCGTCCAGCTCGAGACCGACAGGCAATTTGCTCGTGGCGCCCAGCGCGACCGGAATCTGGATACCGGGAATGCCGGCATTGCTGCCGGGATCGGTGTTCTGGATGATCAGGCCGAAATTTTCCAAGCTGCTGGAGTCGGGATTGGAGGCAATCGCCACGCGCGTCGTGGTCGGGAAGGCGATGGCGTCCAGCCTGTTGCCGGCAAACGTGCCGCTGTAGAGCGCCTGAAGTGCCGGCCGCCCGGTTTTGATCGCGGCGTCATAGAGCGGCTTGGCGTCGAGCAGCGTGCCATCGGGAGCCGGCAGTTTGCGCGGGATCACGAAGCCATCATAGATGCCCTTGACGTCGGCGCTGGAGATGTCCTTCGCCAGCGCCTCGATGCTGAGGCCGGTGCCGGTATGCTCGAGATAGGCGGCCAGATCGTCATAGGCCTCGTACAGCGCGACGGGAAAGCTGACCTGGCCGTTGAGCTCGGCGAGCTGCGGCATCGCGATCTCGACGATGGTGACGCCCCGCGCCTTCATGGCCGCGATCGCCGCGTGGAAGGCGGCTTCGGTGTCGGCATCGAGATTGGTCAGCATCGTCCCCACGATGCCGATGCGGACCTGCTTCAGATCCGCCGGTGTGATGTCGTCGCCGCCGGCGACGACGCGGTCGAGCAGTGCAACATCCGCCATGGTCGCGGCCATCGGGCCTGCGGTGTCGCGGGTGTGCGAGATCGGCGCGATGCCTTGCTGCGGATAACGACCGACCGTCGGGCGCAGCGAGGCGCATCCATTCAGCGCGCCGGGCACCCGGACCGATCCGCCCGTGTCGGTGCCGAGCCCGCCCGCAACGATCCGCGCACCGATCGCAGCGCCGGTCCCGGACGAGGACCCGCCGGCGATCAGCGAGCGGTCATAGGCGTTTCGCACACCGTACTCCACGCCGGTCTTGAACGCGGTGTTGTAGCCGGAGACCCCGAAAGCGAGCTCGTGCATGCTGGTCTTGCCGATGATGACCGCGCCTGCGGCGCGCAGCCTGGCGACCACGGGCGCGTCTGACTTCGGAATGTAGTCCTTCAGCGCGGGTGTGCCGGCGCTGCACGGAAGTCCGGCAACCTCGATATTGTCCTTGATCACGATGGGAACGCCGCCGAGCGGCTTGCTGGTGTCGCCGCTCGCGTCGAATGCGGCGGCGGCCTTCAGCGCGCCAGCCTCGTCCAGAGTCACGAAGGCGTTGAGATCGGCATGGGCCTTGGCACGGGTGAGAGCTTCCGTCGTGAGTGATGTGCTCGCGCCTTTTCCGGCGCGGAGGTCGGCGGCGGCCTGGCTCAGGGTCAACTGGTGGAAATCCATGATGCGTCACCTGATTGCGGAGGCGCCAACAGGCGCCCCTTAAAGTCTGGAGGCTGAGGCCTCACTGGTGTCGCGTCAATCGTGGGCGTGCATCTTTTGCGTTACCGATGTCGTCAAATTCGCAACGAGCCGCTCGACCTCGGGCTTCACCTTGGCGATCGCGGCGTCCTTCACGGGTCCGTAGCCACGGATTTCCATCGGCGCTTTTGCGATGACAACGAGGTCGGACAGTCGCGCTGCGTCGAGATTGCCGAGCATGCGCTCGATCAGCCCTTCATACCAGCTGATCAGCTCCCGTTCAGTGCGCCGCTCATGCGTGTAGCCGAACGGGTCGAACGGCGTTCCGCGTAATCCCTTCAATCGCGCCAACACGGCGAGCGGCCTCTGGATCCACTGGCCGAAGGCGCGCTTGCGCGGACGGCCGCGGGCATCGCGCTTGGAGGACAGGAACGGCGGGGCGAGGTGATACTGGACGCTGAATCCGTCCTCGAACTCGCGCTTCAGCTCGTCGCGGAAGCCGCTCTGCATATGCAGGCGCGCGACCTCGTACTCATCCTTGTAGGCCATCAGCTTGAACAGGGCGCGGGCAACCGCCTCGGTCAGCGCCGTGCTGTTCAGGGCCGTTTCGGCGTTGCGGACCTTTGCGACGATTGTCCGATAGTGCGTCGCATAAGATTCGTCCTGATAGGCGGTGAGGAATTCGGCGCGCCGGGCGATGATCTGGTCCAGCGTCTCGGCTTGCGGCGTCGCGCTCGCCTCCGGCAAGAAGTCCGGATCGGCAGCCGCAATGCGGCCCCAGGCAAAGGCCTGCCTGTTGCGCTCGACCGCGATGCCGTTGAGCTCGATCGCGCGCAGCAGTGCGGATAGCGAGACCGGCACCAGCCCATGCTGCCAGGCAAAGCCGAGCATGATGATGTTGGCGTAGACGGCGTCGCCGAGCAGCCGTTCGGCCAGCGCATTGGCATTGATGGTGTCGAGATTGCTCTCACCGATGACATGGCCGATCGCGCGCAGGCGGGCGGGGGAGGCGAGATCAGCATCGCGGAAACGCACGACGTCGCCGGTCGGCATCTCCGCCGTGTTGACCACCGCGCGGGTGCCGCGGCGATAGGTGCCGGATGCCTTGGGCGAGGAGCTGACGACGAGGTCGCAGCCGATCAGTGCATCGGCCGCGCCCTGGTCGATGCGGACCTGGTGCAGCGCGTCCGGGGACGCGGCAAGCCGGAGATAGCTCAGCACGGGGCCGAATTTTTGCGCAAAGCCGGTGAAGTCGAGCACCGAGACGCCGCGTCGTTCCAGATGCGCGGCCATGCCGATCAGCGCGCCGACCGTGATCACGCCGGTGCCGCCGACACCGGTCACGAGCAGATCGTAGGGTCGATCGAGCGTTGTGGTGACGGGCAGGGGAAGCGTGGCGGCCCGGCCCACCGCATCGATCTCGCTTGCACTCTTCTTGCGTCGCGTCGCGCCTTCGACGGTGACGAAGCTCGGGCAGAAGCCGTTGAGGCAGGAGAAATCCTTGTTGCAGGCCGACAGGTTGATCCGGCGCTTGCGGCCGAATGGCGTCTCCTTCGGCTCGACGCTGAGACAGTTGGACTCGACCGAGCAATCGCCGCAGCCTTCGCAGACGAGGTCGTTGATATAGGCAAAGCGCTTGGGGTCGGCGAGCTGCCCCCGCTTGCGGCGTCGCCGCTTCTCGGTGGCGCAGGTCTGCTGGTAGATCAGGACCGAGACGCCCGGGACATCCCGCAGCTCGCGCTGGACCGCATCCATCTCCTCGCGCGGATGGATGGTGACGCCGATCGGCAGGTCCGCCGGAGCAAACTGCGCGGGATCGTCCGAGACCAGCGCAATGCGCGCGACGCCCTCGGCGCGGACGCTGTGTGCGATGGCATGCACGCTGATGGGGCCGTCGACCGGCTGGCCGCCGGTCATTGCGACGGCATCATTGAACAGGATCTTGTAGGTGATGTTGGCTTTGGCGGCGATCGCCTGGCGGATCGCCATCGAGCCGGAGTGATAATAGGTGCCTTCGCCGAGATTCTGGAAGACGTGCTTGTTGCCGGTAAATCGCGACGATGCCGCCCAGTTCACGCCCTCGCCGCCCATCTGGATCAGCGACGAGGTCTCGCGGTCCATCCAGCTCGCCATGAAATGGCAGCCGATGCCGGCCAGCGCCTTCGAGCCTTCGGGGACCTTGGTNGAAATGTTGTGCGGACATCCCGAGCAGAAATACGGCGTGCGCGTTGCACCGGCGACGGTGATCGTGCGTGCGGCCTCCGGCATCAAGGCGGCCGCACGTGCCGCAAGGTTGAGGCCGGGAAACATCGGATCGAGCCGGCGCGCGAGCACGCCGGCCAGCGCGCGCGGCGACAATTCGCCGATCCAGGAGATCAGCCGCCCGCCGCGCTCGTCGTGCTTGCCGACCATGCGCTCGGGCTTGGTGCCGGGATAGTCGTAGAAATATTCCTTGAACTGGCTCTCTATGATGCCGCGTTTCTCCTCGACCACGAGGATTTCGCGCTTGCCCTTCACGAACTCCATCGCGTCGTGCAGCGCCAGCGGCCAGACCATGCCGACCTTGTAGATGTCGATGCCGATGCTGCGGCAGGCCGCCTCATCGAGCCCCATCAGGCGCAGTGCCTCCATCAGATCGAGATGCGCCTTGCCTGTAGTGACGATGCCGTAGCTGGCATTGGGGATGTCGTAGATATGGCGATCGATCGGGTTGGCCTTCGCGAAGGCGTAGACCGCGTGCTTCTTCGCCTCCAGCCGCTCCTCGATCTGCGGCCCCGGCAGATCGGGCCAGCGATAGTGCAGCCCGCCTGGCGGCGGCGTGAAGTCCGGCGTGCGGAAGGCGCGGGGCGGGCGCAACGCGACGGAGGCGCCTGATTCCACGATCTCCGAGATCGCCTTGAAGCCGACCCACATGCCGGAGAAGCGGCTCAGCGCGTAGCCATATTCGCCGAACTCGAGATATTCGCTGACGCTGGCCGGGTGCAGCGTCGGCATGAACCAGCTCATGAAGGCGACGTCGGACTGGTGCGGCATCGACGAGGAGACGCAGCCATGGTCGTCGCCGGCGACCACCAGCACGCCGCCATGCGGCGAGGAGCCGTAGGCATTGCCGTGCTTGAGCGCATCGCCGGAGCGATCGACGCCCGGGCCCTTGCCGTACCAGAGCCCGAACACGCCATCGACCTCGCGGTCTCCTTGCGTCTCGACCTGCTGCGAGCCGAGCACGGCGGTTGCGGCGAGGTCCTCGTTCACTGCGGGGAGAAATTCGATCGCATCGTGCTTCAATCGCTCCTGGATGCGCCACAGCTCGAGATCCATGCCGCCGAGCGGCGAGCCGCGATAGCCGGAGATGAAGCCCGCGGTGTTGAGCCCCGCGGCACGGTCGCGCCTGATCTGGTCGAGCGCAATGCGGACGATGGCCTGCGTGCCCGTGAGGAAGACGCGGCCCTCGTCGCGGTCGTAGCGGTCGGAGAGCTCGTAACTGTCGAGTGACGGAATGGCGTCCATGGCGGACCTCGCGCGGCGATCAGCGAAGGTTAGGCCTGGGCGGCTGGTAGGTCTTACCTATTTTTCCCGCGTAGATCACAAATTCGGTAGAATTTTGCGCTATGCTATCAAATTTGGTAGAAGTTCCCGATCTGAGAGGCTTTCATGATCGAAGAACAGGACACGCGAATACTCGCCCATCTTCAGAAGGACGGCCGCGCCACCAACCAGCAGTTGGCCGATGAGGTCGGCATGTCCACCTCCGCCTGCTGGCGCCGGGTGCGTGCGCTGGAAGAGAGCGGTGTCATTCGCGGCTATGCGGCGCTGGTCGCGCGCGAGCAGGCGGGCTTTGCGATGTCCGCTATCCTCCACGTTTCGCTGGAGCGGCACGATGCCAAGTTCGTCGACGAATTTGTCGCCCGGGTCACGAAGCGCCGCGAGGTGCTGGAGTGCTTTGCGACCACGGGCGACGCCGACTACCATTTGCGCGTCGTCGTGCAGGACATGGCGGCCTACAACCGCTTCCTCGACGAGTTCATGTTCCGCATCCCCGGCATCCGCTACGTCCGCAGCAACGTGGTGCTGAAGGAGATCAAGACCGGCGTGGCGCTGCCGTTCTGATGAGGCTGGCACGGTGCCGTAGGGTGGGCAAAGCGAAGCGTGCCCGCCATTCGTTCACGGCGACAGAAAGATGGTGGGCACGGCGCGAGAGCGCCTTTGCCCACCCTACGGCACCGTTGATCGTGTCACGGTGCTTTTGCTTCAGCCCCGCCCCTGAGCAGAATCATGAAGACGAGAACGTGGCTGACGAGCAGCAGCGGCACGTAAACGGCCGGAATGTAAATGCCGGCGCCGAAGAGGCCGGGATTCTGGATTTTCGTCACGCCCATGTAGTAGGCGTTCAGAAGATCCAGCGTGCCCCAGACGTTGAATATCCAGACCAACGGAACGGCGATCGACCATCGCCAGGTGAGTGCCGCCATCGAAACGAGCGCGAGGGTGGCGGCGATGAGATCGCCCCAGCCGACCTGGCCGGCGAAATCCGGGCTCAACTCCGAAGAGACGAACCCGGCGACCATGAAGTTCATGCCCAGGAACCTGAACGCGTTGAAGGCTGCGAGAAGCCTCAAGGCGTCATAGCGCGGCATGGCGCGGAGTGCCGGCCAGACGTAGATGGCGGCCACCACCGCGCTTGTCAGGAAGGCGCCGGCGACACTGAGCACGAATGGAAGGTTGAAGCTCGGAGGCACTTTGGGATTCCTTGCGATTGTCTGTCCGGTCGGATGAAATCGAAACGGCTCGACCTCCGCGGAGGCTCAGGGCTTTGTCATGAGCAGACGGAGCGGCATCAGCGGGCCGACCGCGATGTATTCGTGGTCCACGAGCTCCTGCTTGGCGAGGGGCAGGCCGTCCATGATCGCGTGTCCCTCGGCAACGTCCTTGACGTTCAGCAGGAACACGGCGCCGCGCCCGTCGGACCGCGAATACCATTCTCGAACCATCCCGTTGAGATAGAGCTGAACGGTCTGCCTGACTTCGTCGGGCATGACGGCCATCACCTGTTCGCGCGTGATGCCCGCCTTGACGGTCAGAATGACCAAAACCGCGGTTGTCGGCGAGGTGGCTTGTGCTTGGGCTTGGGATGAATCGACCATGAGAGTAGCGCCTGTCAGTGTGAGGGTGAGTGCCAATACGACGTTGCGGATTGTCTTCATCGGCTTCATGTCTCCGGTCACGGCGGTCGCCGTGATGTCGCCGATGTCGGCGCACGCGGCGGTACGGCTCATCAGCATTCCGGATGTAAGACCGCTTTTCGCGCGGCACTATTCGCGATAATGTTGATGGGCTATGAAGCAAAACTTCACAGTCAGGCAGGGCGCGCTCGACGGTGTGGAGGCGTTCCTGAGCGTCGCCCAGCACCGCAGTTTCCGCCGCGCGGCCACCGAGCTCGGGGTCACGCCGTCGGCCATCAGTCAGGCGGTGCGCGCTCTCGAGGCGCGCATCGGCGCCGCGCTCTTCATCCGCACGACGCGCAGCGTCGGTCTGACCGAAGCCGGCGAAAGATTCCTTGCGCGCGCAAGGCCTGCCTTCGAGGAGCTCATTGCGGCAAGCGGGGCGGCACGTGAGCTCGGACAGCGACCGGCCGGGCTCCTGCGTCTCACCGTGCCGCGCTCAGTCGTGCCGATCCTGCTGGAGCCGCTGATCGCCTCGTTCTGCCAGGCATTTCCCGAGATCGAGGTGGAGCTTGCTGCAAGCGAGGAGCTGGTCGACCTCGCAGCCGAAGGTTTCGACGCCGGCATCAGGTTGGGCCAGTTCATCGCTCCCGACATGGTCGCGGTGCGCCTGACCAAGCCTTTGCCTCTCATCATCGTCGGCAGTCCGGCTTACCTCGCCCGTCGCGGCCGGCCCGAACGCCCGGACGATCTGCGCGAGCACGCATGTTTGCGATTGCGGCGATCGAACGGTGCGCTTGCATCATGGTCGCTCGACGACAACGGTCGTTCGATCGAGATCGTCGTTTCGGGACCTTTCATCGCCAACGACTTTCCCACGATGCTCGGAGCCGCCATTGAAGGCGTGGGTCTCGCGCAGGTGCCCGCGCCGCTGGCCACCGGCGCCGTGACGGCAGGAAAGCTCGTCCATGTGCTGGAGCGATTTTCGCCGATGACGCCGGGTGTATTCCTCTACTATCCCGGCCACCGGCAGATCATGCCGAAGCTGCGAGCCTTCATCGACCATGTGAAGGGGCGCTCGGGGACAACGGCCTGATCTAAAGCATGATCCGGAAAAGTGCGCAGCGGTTTTCCGAAAAGATCATGCTCAAACAACAACCTAAAGCGCGATGACGATTCATCCTAATCTCATCGCGCTTTAGCGCCCCTCCCGCACAAACCTGTTCCGCAGCGTCCCGATGCCGGTGATGTCGATCTCGACGACATCGCCGTGCTTGATATCGGGCGACGCGCCATCCGTGCCCATCCAGATCACATCGCCGGGCCACAGCGTAAAATATTTCGTCAGCTCGACCAGGAATGGGACCACACCAAAAATCATGTCGTTGGTATGGAAGCGGTTGGTCTCCTGGCCGTTGACCCGGACGACCGTTTCCATTTTGGCAATATCGGCCTCGGTCTCGATCCATGGGCCCATCGGCTTGAACGTGTCGGCGTTCTTCGCGCGCCACAGGCCGCGATCGGCCTTCTGCCAGGAGCGCTCGCTGACGTCGTTGCCGATGGTGTAGCCGAACACGCAATCCATCGCATTCTGTTCGGTGAGGTGCTTCACCTTCTTGCCGATGACGACGACGAGCTCGCCTTCATAGTGGATCTTCTCGGTCGCGAAGGAGGGGATCACGACGTCCTCGTTGTGGGCGATCAACGCGTTCTGCGCGCGATAGCCGATCTCGGGCCGGTCGGGCACAGCCGGCACCTCGCCGCGTTTGTCCGCGGCCTCCTTCAGGTGCTTGAGGTAATTCAGCCCGACGCAATAGAAGGTCCGCGGGATCAGCGGCAGCTCGATCTTGACCTCGCCAAGCGGATGTACGCGCGAGCTGCGCTGCCATTCGCCAAAGGGGTCGCCGTCGACCGCGATCACCTGGTCGCCTTCGACGATTCCCCAGGAGATTTTGCCGGACGCCGTGAATTTCAGCCAGCGCATGTCCAGTCCTCGCCGTTATTCCGCGGCATCGCGCGGCTGCACCTTCCAGGCGCCGGCGGGAGGCCGCGTCAAGCCGAGGTTCTCCCGCAGCGTCTTGCCGCGATACTCCTTCTGGAACAGGCCGCGCCGCTGCAATTCCGGCACGATATGCTGCACGAAGTCGGCATAGGAGCCGGGCACGTAGGTCGCAGCGATGACAAAGCCGTCGCAGCCGCGCTCGACGAACATCTCCTCCAGTCTGTCGGCGATCTCCTTGGGGCCGCCGACCATGGCGTCATGCACCTGGCCGCGGCCGGAGAAGGTGACGAAGTCGCGCGCGCTCGGATTGCTCTTGCCGGAAGTCTTCAGCACGCCGTCGCGGATGCCGAGAATGCCCTGCATGCTCTTCAAGTCCTCCGTCGTCAGCGGCTCGTCGAGATCCTTGGACGCGAAATCGTAGTTGAGCGCTTCGGCGAGCAGCGACAGCGCGTCGATCTGGAGCGGCAGCTTGTTGATCAGCGCCATCTTGTCCTCGGCCTCGGCCTTTGTCGCGGCGCAGACCGGCGTCGTCAGATTGCACAGGAACATCTGGTCGGGATCGCGGCCGGCCTTGGCGGCCTCGTTGCGCACGGACGCATAGCCTTCCTTGGCGGCCGCGAGGTTGCGCGCGGCAGTGAAGATCACCTCGCCCCATCGCCCCGCAAAGCGCTGGCCACGGCCGGACGCGCCGGCCTGGATGATGACGGGGTGGCCTTGCTGCGAGCGCGGCACCGTGAACGGGCCGCGCGACTTGAAGGCCGGCCCGTTGTGATCGAGCCGCTTCACCTTGCTCGGATCGGCAAAGCGGCCGCTCTTTTTGTCCATGATGATCGCGCCGTCCTCCCAGGTGTCCCAATGGCCGAGCACGACCTCCATGAATTCGTCGGCCTTGTCGTAGCGGGAATCATGTTCGGGATGGGAGTCGCGTCCCATGTTGAGCGCTTCGCCGTCATTGAGCGAGGTCACGACGTTCCAGCCCGCGCGCCCGCCCGACATCAGGTCGAGCGTTGCGAAGCGGCGGGCGACGTCGAACGGCTCGTAGTAAGTGGTCGAGCAGGTCGCGCCAAGGCCGAGCTTGTCGGTGACCATGCCCATCGTGGTCAGCACGATCAGCGGGTCCATCTTCACGCAGCGGATGCCGTATTCGACGGTGTGAGCATGGTCGTTGCCGTAGCGGTCCGGCATCGCCAGGCGATCGTCGAAGAAAGCCATGTGGAATTTGCCGGCTTCGAGGATCCTCGCGATCTCCTGGTAATAATCCGCCGACATCGAATCGTCGCGCGAGTCCGGATGCCGCCAGGAACTCGGCAAGTTCGTGCAGTTCTGCGCCTGAAGGAAGCCGACCAGGACCATCTGCCGATTCATGCTACTGTTCTCCAAATTGCGTCAGGTGAGGTCGAGCACCGTGTCGAGCCGGTACTCGCGCGCCAAGGCGCGCATTTTCTCCCAGGTCGCATCCTCGACCTCGATGCCGTCACGCAGGCGCTGCTGCTCGCGGATGCCTTCGATCTCGCCGGGATAGTAGACGCCCTTGCTGCCCTCGGAGGGCGGCGTCGATTTCAGGTAGTGCGCGAATTCTGCGACCTCGCGCTTGAATTCCGTCAGCGGGCGGAACGCGGCGACGTTGAACACCGCCATGAAGCATCCGTCATTGTGCCGTCCCGTGGGTTCGACGCCGAAGCCGAGACCGGTGAGCAGGCCGCACAGCACCTCGACCATGGCGGCAAGGCCACTGCCCTTGTAACCCTCGGTGCCGCCGAGCGGCAGCAGCGCGCCGCCCTTGCGGTATTGCGTCGGGTCGGTGGTGTGCCGCCCCTCCGCGTCGATGATCCAACCGGTGGGAATTTCCTCACCGCGCGCGACCGCGAGCTGGATCTTGCCGGCCGCGACCGCAGAGGTCGCCATGTCCAGATAGAACGGCGCCGCGAGATCGGACGGCACCGCGATCGAGATTGGATTGGTGCCGAGCCGCGCCTCCTTGCCGCCGAACGGCGCCACGTGCTTCGGCGAGCGGCCGGAATCCGCCGTGGCGATCCCGATCATGCCCTCGCGCATCGCCATCAAGGGATAGGCGGCGAGGCGGCCGACGTGGCTCTGCCGGAACACGGTGCAGGCGGCGACATTCGCCGTCTTCGCCTTCTCGATCGTGAGCGCCATCGCCTTGGCGTTGACGTGGAAACCAAAACCCCAATGGCCGTCGATCACGGTCGTGGTCGGCGACTCCTGGACGATGGTCCATGGTGCGCCGGGCACGATGTGGCCGGCCTTGATGCGGTCGATATAGGTGGGAACCGCGATCACGCCGTGGGAATCATGGCCGGCGAGATTGGCGTTGACGCAGCCGGTGGCGACCGCGTCGGCCTCTTCCTCGGACGCGCCGGCGGCCCGGAGCAGCGCGGCGCTGATGCGCGTGAGGCGATCGGCTCTGACGATCGGCATGGCGTTCCCTCGGCTTTCGTGCCCTTAATGGGCTGCTTGTTGGGAGCCATCGTCTCAAAGCGCGGGAGCGATATCAATCTCCCGTAAACCAATACAGGGCTGCAAATTCGTAAAGAGAGCGCGCCTTTGGTCGAAGATTCGTCCCGCGTGGCGGCATTTTCGCGAGTTTAACGCCGCGCGTTCGCAGCTCGTTCACTTTGATCGATGGTTTGCCGCAGGCAATAACGACCACTTAGGCCATCGCCCTTCATAAAGGCACCGGGAGAAATAGGCAGAAATGCCCGGGAGCTAAGAACGTGCCGACGACACTCGCGCGCACCTTTGCGGCGTTGAGCGCCATCAATGAAGCGATCCTCTACGCGAAATCGCCGGACGAGCTGTACCAGAAGGTCTGCGACGCCGGGTTTTCGAGCGGGGACTTTTTGGCCGTCGCTGTGTTCCTGGTGGATGTGGATGGTCAGCGGCTGCGTTTCGCCGCCGGTTGCGGCGACGACATTCCGCGGCTGCGCTCGCTCCTGATCACCACGCAAGCCGGCACGCCCGAGGGGTCGGGCGTCGGCGGCGAGGCGTTTCGCGATCAGAAGCTGTGCATCAGCAACGACTATCTGAACGATCCGCGGTCGCTGGCGTGGCGCGCCGGCGCGGCCAGCGCCCATATCGGCGCAGCTGCCGCGTTGCCGCTGCTCTGCAACGGCAAGAGCGTCGGCGTGCTCTATGTGACCCGCAGCGAGGCCAACTCGCTCAACGAGCAGATGGTGTCGCTGTTCGAGCGCATGTCGGCCAACATTTCCTATGCACTGGAGAATTTCGCGCGTGAGACCGCGCGGCAAACCAGCGATCGATCGACGCGGCGGCTCAATCGCATGTTCGGCGCGCTCAGCGCGACCAATGAAGCCATCCTGCGGGCCAAGACCGAGCAGGAATTGTATCAGCTGGTGTGCGACGCTTCCGTGCACAGCGGCAAGTCGCTGGCGACGATCGTGTTGCTGCGCGAGCCGGATTCGCACTGGATGATCCCGGTCGCCTCCACCGGAGAAAATCTCCAACTGGTCACCCAGGCGCGCTATTCGATCGATCCGGACAATCCCTATGGCAAAGGCCTCTCCGGCGAGGTGTTCCGCACGCAGAAGGCCATCGTCGAGGACGATCTCGCCAGTCGCACCAAGGGCTCGCCCTGGGAGCAGGCTAATGTCAACACCGGGGTCGCGGCCTGCGTCGTCGCGCCGCTGATCAGGCACGGCGAGAGTGTCGGCGTGCTGCTGTTCTTCATCAGCCGTTCCTGGGCCAAGGACGAGGAGATCGTCGCGCTGCTGCTGCGCATGGCCGAGAACGTCTCGTTCGCGATCGAGAATTTCGGCCGCGAGACCGAGAAGGCCAGGATCGCCGCGGAAGAGGAGCGCCTGGCGCGCATGTATGCGGCGCTCAGCGCGACCAATGAGGCGATCCTCCGCGCGCACTCGCGGGCCGAGCTGTTCGATCTCGTCTGCGAAGCGACGGCAAAGGGCGCCAAGTTCACCTCGGCCGCCATCGCGCTGGTCGATCACGATGCCGAGCTGCTCCGAGTCGCCGCGTGCTACGGGCCGAACGCGGACGTCGTCCGCAGCTTCAAGTTCTCCACCTCCGAACAGGTGCCTGAAGGACGGGGGCTGACCGGAACCGCCTTCCGGTCGCGGCAACCCTGCATCAGCAACGATGTGCTGTGCGACGACCGGATCGCACCCTGGGCCGCCAACGCGCGCCGCAACGGCATCGGGTCTTCCGCGGCGCTGCCGCTGTTCAACGGCGACCGCGTCGAAGGCGTCTTCCTTTTCAACTCGCCAGAACGCGGCACGTTCACGCCCGAATTCATCGAGCTGTTGCAGCGGCTCCAGGCCAATGTCGCCTTCGCGCTCGAGAATTTCGATCGCGCGGACGAGAAGGCCAAGGCCGAGATGCAGCGCAACCGGCTGCGCGGCATGCTGGAGGCGCTGAGCGCCACCAACGAAGCGATCATGCGGGTCAAGACCCGCGACGAATTGTTCAAAGCGGTCTGCGACGCCGCCGTGCTCGGCGGCACCTTCACGTCGGCCACCATCGCCATGGTCGATCCGACCGGTCGCCATCTCGACATCGCCGTCACCAAGGGCGAATGCCGCCATCACGTCGAGAAATGGCGCTTTGCGACGTCCGCCGACGAGGTCGAAGGGCGGGGGCTCGCCGGCACCGCGTTCCGCACCAGGGCGCCTTGCGTCGCCAACGAGCTCCTCACCGACGTTCGCGCGACCCATTGGCGCCGCATCGCCCGCGATCAGGGCACGAAGTCGGGCGGCTGCTTCCCCCTGTTAAAAAACGGCACCGATGCCGTCGGCGTCCTCCTGTTCCTTTCGCCGGACGAAGGCACGTTCACGCCTGACCTGATCCAGCTGCTGGGGCGCCTTGCGGAGAACGTCTCCTTTGCGCTCGACAATTTCGACCGCGCGGAGGAGCGGGCGCGGACCGAGGCGCAGAAGGAGCGCCTGACGCGGATGTTCGCGGCCCTGAGCGCCACCAACGAGGCCATCGTGCGCGCCAAGTCGCGCAGCGAGCTGTTCGAGCTGGTGTGTCAGGGCGCCTCTACCGGCGGCAAGTTCACCTCGACGACGATCGCTCTGGCCAGCGCCAGTAGCGATCAGCTCGCGATCGTTGCGGCGGCAGGGCCGTCCGCAGAGACCACGCGCAACGTTCGTCTGTCCATCGATGCCGATCGGCCGGAGGGCCGCGGCATGAGCGGCACCGCGTTCCGCACCCGCCAGCCCTGCGTCAGCAACGACTACGTCAACGACAGCCGCGTCAGCGCCTTCCATCAGATATTGGAAGGCGATGGCGCACGGTCGGGCGCGGCGTTCCCGCTGATCACGCACGACGAGCCCGTCGGCGTCATGATCTACATGTCGACCGAATCGGCCACATTCACGGCGGAATTCGTCGAGCTGTTGCAGCGTCTCGCCGACAACGTCTCCTTTGCGATGGAGAATTTCGACCGCGCCGACGAGAAGAACCGGGCGGACGAGCGGATCGAGTATCTCGCCTCGCATGACAGCCTGACCGATTTGCCGAACCGCGAGACCTTCAACGGGTTGTTGCGGGCGGCGATCGACGAGGCGCAGCGCCACGATCACCGTTTCGCGGTGCTGTTCATCGATCTCGACCGCTTCAAGGTCATCAACGATTCGCTCGGTCACGAGGCCGGCGACCTGCTGCTGCTTGAAGTCGCGAACCGGCTGCGCGGCGCGCTGCGGGCCAGCGACGTCGTCGCGCGCCTCGGCGGCGACGAGTTCGTGGTGATCCTCGACCAGTGCGGCGAGATCGACGACGTCCAGCGTATCGCGACCGGGCTCTTGACCGCGCTGGCCGAGCCCATGGAGCTGGCCGGCCACGAGTGCCACACCACGGCGTCGATCGGCATCGCGATGTATCCGGCCAACGGCTCGGACGCGCAGACGCTGACCAAGAACGCGGACATGGCGATGTATCTCGCCAAGGAAGACGGCAAGAACGGCTATCGCTTCTTCTCCAAGGAAGTGAAGACGCAGTCGATCGAGCGGTTGTCGCTGGAGAGCGCGCTGCGCCGGGCGCTCGAGCGCGAGCAGTTCACGCTGAACTACCAGCCCAAGGTCGACATGGAGACCGGCCAGATCACGGGTGTCGAAGCCTTGCTGCGCTGGACCCATCCCGATCTCGGCAGCGTCTCGCCGGCGCAGTTCATTCCGCTTGCGGAGGAAACCGGCCTGATCGTGCCGATCGGCCGCTGGGTGCTGAACGAAGCCTGCGCGCAGGCGATGGCCTGGCAGCGCCGCGGCCTCCTGCCACTGTCGATGGCGGTCAACCTGTCGCCGCGGCAGTTCGCCGACGAGCATCTGTTGCAGGACGTCGACGAGGCGCTGGCTGCGAGCGGCATGTCGCCGGTGCTGCTCCAGCTCGAGGTCACCGAGAGCATGATGATGCGCAATGTCGGGCGCGCGCTGAAGGTACTCGATGCCATCCAGAGCCGCGGCATTCGCTTGGCCATCGACGATTTCGGCACCGGCTATTCGTCGATGTCGCTGATGAAGCACTTCCCGATCGACACCATCAAGATCGACCGTTCCTTCGTGCGCGACCTGCCGCAGGACTCGGAAGACCAGGCGATCGCGCAGGCGATCATCAGCATGGGCAAGGCGCTCGGCATGACAGTCGTGGCCGAAGGCGTCGAGAACGCCGAGCAGGAGACATTCCTGCGCACCCATGGCTGCGACGAGATGCAGGGCTATCTGATCTCCAAGCCGCTGCCGGCCAGGCAGATGGCAGAGCTGCTGCGGCCGACGGTGCTGCCGGTCGCGCCGCCGCTCCAGCCGGAGCTGGGCTCGGGCGACGCCGCGGCGTCAGGGCTGAAACGCGCTGTCATCTAGCGGCTGCGGGTGCAGCTCACGGACCTCGTGCTCGCCGGCTTCCGCCTTGCTCGGAAAATCCTGCGGTCCCGTCAGCGAGGTCTGCTCGACGAACAGCGCGAGAATCGTGCGCGCACCCTCGGCGAAGCTCGTGCCCTCGTTCAAGCCGAGCGCTGTGCACCATGCTCCGTTCATCGGCTCCTGGTCGTCGACCACGGCCATGGCAGGCCCCCACCACCAGGCGGGCGCGGGCGAGCGCTCGTCCGCGGGCACGACGTGCCAGCGGACGAACTCATCCATCACGCGCTCGAACTCCAGGCGTGCAGCCTGATGCATGCGGTCGATACTCCCAGAATCTGCATCCGATGACAGGCCGACGTACGGATTTGATCGCGACACTGGCGTTCGGAAAAATCGGCTCGCGCACATTGGGCGAGCCATGCATGCCGACATCATCGTCGGCCGTGCCTGAATGTGCGGCCGTCGGCGATGCGCCAACGGCGGCCATGAACAGGCATTCTAGCCGCCTGGAGGTGCGGCAGGCAAGGTACGGATGTTACGGTTGCTTAACGGACCTTGAGCGGATGCGCCTTCTGGTGCCAGGCCCAGGCGGTGCGGATCACCGTGGCGAGGTCGGAGTGGCGCGGCACGAAGTCCAGCACTTTTCGCGCGGCGGAGGGGTCGGCGACCAGGTAGGTCGGATCGCCGGCGCGGCGCGGCTTGACGGTGTGCGGCACCTCGCGCCCGGCCTCCTTCTTGATGGCGTCGAGGATCTCGCGCACCGAGAAGCCGGAGCCGGTGCCGAGATTGAAGCTGCCGCCGGCATGTCCCTGTTCCAGCAGCTTCAGCGCGGCGACATGCGCCGCCGCGAGATCGGTGACATGGATGTAGTCGCGGATCGCGGTGCCGTCGGGCGTGTCGTAGTCGTCGCCGAACACGGCAAACTCGACATGGCCCTGGAGCGCCATCATGGCGCGCGGAATGAGGTGGGTCTCGTTGTCGCGCAGCTCACCGATGCCGCCGGCCGGATCGGCGCCGCTGGCGTTGAAATAGCGCAGGCAGAACGCACCGAAGCCGTAGGCCGAACGATAATCGGCGAGCATGCGCTCGATCATCCACTTCGATGCGCCATAGGGATTGATCGGCGCGCAGGGAAAGTCTTCCGGCAGCTCCTTGGAATCGGCATTGCCGTACACGGCGCCGGTCGAGGAGAACACGATACGATGACAGCCCGCATTGCGCATCGCCTGCAGCAGCGACAGCGTGCCCTGGACATTATTGATGTAATATTTCTGCGGGTCGGTCATGGACTCGCCGACGAGGCTGGCGGCGGCGAAATGCATCACCGCCGTGACCTTGTGATCGGCAAAGGCGCGTGCCAGCGCCGCGCCGTCGAGCAGATCGCCCGTCACCAGCGGCCCGGCCACAAAATTGCGATGACCTGTCGTGAGATTGTCGTAAACGACGGGCTGATAGCCGGCGGCGGCCAGAGCGCGGCAGGCGTGCGAGCCAATATAGCCCGCGCCTCCTGTGACGAGGACGGTCGGTCGGTCGGTCATGTCGTAATCTACTCTTCTCTCAGCGATTGAACGGCCGGTTGCGGCTGAAGAGAAGATAGAGTGCGCGGGGGTTGGTGGTCAAATAGCGCCAGAACAGGCGGCGCGGCTCGAGCAAGGTCCGCCAGGCCCATTCGAGCCCGATCTTCTGCATCCAGAGCGGAGCGCGTGCCCGGCTGCCGGACAGGAAGTTGAACAGACCGCCGGACGTCTTGATAACGCCAACATTGGTGAGATGCGGCGTGAATTCCTCGACGAATGCCTGCTCGTTGGGCACGCCCAGCGCGACCCACAGGTAATCCGGCGCGAGCGCGTTGATCTCGTCGACCTTCGCGCGCAGCGCTTCGCCTTTGAGATAGCCGTGGCTGCGCCCGATGATCTTGAGGTCCGGATACATCTTCTGGACGTTCTCGACGGCGGCGAGGTTCTCGACCTCGCTGGCGCCGAACATGTAGAAGGTGCGGCCGACAGCTTCCGCCTTGCGCGCGACGACATGGAACAGGTCCGTGGTCGCGACGCGCTCGGGCAGCGGAAACCAGGATTGCAGCCTCGAGGCCGCCACCAGCGGCTGACCGTCGGCATTGATCATGTCGGCGGCGCGGAACAGGCGCTCGGTCTGCGGCTCGGTCGAGCAGCGCGCCAGCACTTCGCCGTTCGCCGAGGTCAGGAACAGCGGACGGCCGATGCGCTTGTCGGGATCGGTGGCCTCGATCATGAAGTCGGCGGTCGCTTCCAGGTCGAGCGCAGCCATGCGCAGGCCGCCGACGGTGATCCGCGGCACGTCGGCTGTGGCTGCCCTTCCGTCGAGGTTGACGCGGCGCTCAAGCATATTGTCTGCCTCGCTGGCGCGCTTGGGTTGCGGGGGTGAGCTCGTCGAGCACGACGCCGACGAGCTTGCGCTCGGCGCGGCCGAGCGTGCTCAAAATCTCTTCCAGGCCGTCGTTGATGTCGAGACTGGTCGGCAGCACCGCCACCAGCGCATCAGTGTCGTCGAGCAGCTTGCGGCTGCCGGCGCTGAGCGGCGTCACGGGGCCGTCGAGAATCACGAGATCATAGCCGCCGGCGGAGCGCGCCTGCGCAATCGCCTTGCGGATGGCCTCAGCCGCCTTGCCGGCATCGCCTTCGGCGGCGGGCAGAACCGAGATGCCATTGACCGTCTTGATCTCGCGCGCGGCCTTGCTGCCGTTCGAGAGCCAGCCGAGCCGGCTCGGCTCGCTCTTGCCGTTGCGGCCAACCTTGTTCGAGAGCGAATGTGCCAGATGATCGGCATCTATCATCAGCACGCGCACGCCGTCGCGCGCGGCCGCGAGGGCGAAATTCAGCGCTGTTACGCTCCGCCCGGTGGTCTCGCCGGCGCCGACCAGCGCGATGACCGGCATCGCCTTGCCGCCGGCGCGGCGGGCGACGGCAGCGCGCATGTCGCGCCAGGCGTTGAGCAGGCTCGTCAGCGGGAAGCCGGGCCGCAGCGTCGGCCAGCCCAGCCGGGTGACATCGACGCCGCCGCCGGTGGCAAGGATGGCGCCGAGCGTGTGAATGACATCGGCTTCCTGGAGCCGCGCGATCAGCGGCTTTTCGATCACAGGTTTTTCGGCCATCGCAGGTTGCAGCGGTGGCGCGGCAAGTTCCGGCAGGGCGTGCCCGACGTCGGGAGCGCGCGCGACCGGCTGCGGCGGAGCAGGCTCCGGCGTTCGTGCGACCTGCGGTGCGCGCGCAGTGTCCAGCGCCGGCGTGCGCTGGGGGCGGGCGGGCGTCGGCAATGGTGCGGCCGCGCCGGCGAGCAGAAATTCGGCGGCGACGAACCAGCCCGATGCGGCGATCGCGCCGAAGATGAAGCCGATCATCGCGAACAGGCTCATCCCCGGCGGGAACGAGCGCCGCTGCGGCACCGTGGCTTCGCCGATGACGCGGGCCGCCGAGGTGTTCAGCGTCTCCTGCTCCTCGGTCTCGCGCGAGCGCTTGAGGAAGGACTGATAGACGTCGCGGCTGGCGTCGGCCTCGCGCTCGAGCTCGCGCAGCCGAACTGCGGCCTGGCTGAGCTGGACGCTCTGCCGCTTCTGCGCTTCCAGCGCCCGGTTGAGCGAGGCCTCGTAGTCGCGGGCGCGCGTCAGATCGTTCTTGGCGGACTGGGCGAAGCGGTCGATCTCCTCGTTGATCGTGCGCTTGAGATCCTCGACCTGCTTCTCGGTCTGGCGCAGCGCCGGATGGCGCGGGCCGAGCTCGCCGGCCTGCTCCGCGTATTTCTTGCGGGCGTCGGCATATTGGGCGCGCAGGTTCGCGATGGTCGGCGATTGCAGCGCCTCGGGGATCGCGCCGGCATCTGCCGCCGTGCGCCGGCTGGCCTCGATCTGGTCGAGCCGCGCCTGCGCGTCCATCGTCGCCGCGCGGGCTGCCGACAGCCGCTGGTTGCTGGCGGAGAGCTGCTGGTCGCTGATCAACGCGTCCTGGGTGCCGACGAAATTGTTCTGGGCCTTGTAGGTGGCGAGCGTGGTTTCGGCGTTGCGCAGCCGCTCGCGCAGCTCCTTGAGGCGGCCGGAGAGATCGTTGGTGGCGCGCCGTGCGGCAGAGGCCTGCGAGTTGCGGGATTCCGTGAGGTAGGCGTTTGTCAGCGTGTTGGCGAGCATCGCTGCCTTCGCCGGGTCGGTCGACCAGACCTCGATGTCGACGATGAAGCTCTTCTCGGTCTTGCGGATGGTGATGTGCTTGTTCAGCGCCTCGAGCGCCCCGAGCTGCACTTCCCTGCTGTCCGCGGCCGAGGGCGCGCGGGGCTGAAGGCCGATCAGGCCGAGCAGCGACGACATCAGGCTCTTGCCGTCACTGCCGCCGAATTCGGGATCCTTGTCGAGGCCGGCCTGTTGGATCACCTGGAGCAGCACGCTGTTGGACGTGATCAGGCGCGCCTGGCTCTCCACCACCATGGCCATGCCGGAGACGTCCTGCGCCCGCGGCGTGAGCTCGCGATCGACCAGCTGCAGCTCGCGCGGATCGACATAGAGCTGGGCGGTGGCGGTGTAACGGGGCGTCATGCTCTTGCCGACGGCAACGGCGAGCGTCGCGCCGAGCAGGGCGGCCGCGGCAATCGCGACCTTGCGGCGCCAGAGCAGATGGGAAAGCTCCAGCACGCTGAAGCCGGCCTGAGGCTTCTGCCGCGGAGCCTCCGGCCTGGCGCGATCTATCGGCTGGTTATAGTCAAGCATGGTCCCCAGCTTTCATTCCAACGGCCGCGGGCTGAGGGGTTACTCTTCGCTTTACGCCACGCACCCGGGATATAGGTGCCCAATCAACGCAACAGGGAAAATTAACCATACTCATTGAGGGACTATTCACCGAAATGGCAAACAAAGCGTTTAAGCGCATGCTGCTCTTGAACGCGTCACCGCGATGCAGTCCCCCAGAGATTAATGGTTCGTTACCGCGCGCGAGCATGCCGCGAAGCTTTGCTTCTCCTGCGATGGCCTGCGCGCGCATGATTGTCACATCTTCCGCAGGATGACGTGATAGTCGCCGCGGCGGACATCGGTCCCGCGCGGCAGTACGGCATTCAGCACGGCGGCACCGGCATCGACCAGGGCTGCGAACAGCGGCTTGCGCCGGCGCATCTCGGGATAGCGCGGGCTCTCGACCTCGCGGCGGTAGATCATCTCGAGGCCGTTGGCGGCGGCGAAGGCTTCGAGCCGCGGCAGCGTCACCAGCGGATGGAAGAAGGTCGGGAACGGCGGCTCGCCGGGCAGCCCGGCATCCTTGATTCCGCGGATATTCCGGTAGAACCAGACGTGAAACCAGTGCGGCGAATATTTGGTGACGACACCGGACAGCGAGCGCGGATTGGGCGCGCCGATCAGGATCATGCCGCCGCGCTTGAGCGCGTCGCGGAAATTCAAGAGCGCAGCGTCGACATGGGGCAGATGCTCGATCACGTTGTAGCAGATCACGAGATCGAAGGCCTCACGGCCGAAGCGGTAGGTCTGCACGTCGCCGAGGATCGCTTCATCCGCGTAGGTGTTGTTACGAACCTGGTCCTCGTCGATGTCGACGACGGTGATCTTGCTGCGGCTCAGCAATTCCGGCGGCACGACGCTGCACGAGCCGCCGCCGGCTTCGTAGATCGCGAGTGGGCCCTGCGGCAGCTCGCGGCGCAGCGTGTCCTGCACGGCGAGCAGGCTGTCGCGCGCTTCGCCGGGCACGAGGTCGTGCAGCGCCGGCGCCTGTGCGGCGGCCGCGGGAAGGTGGGTGACTGTCGCGAAATCGATCGTGGCTGGCTTGTTCATTTTTTCTGACCGCGCTTGTTCTATTCAAATTTACAGGAAAAAACTCGCGAGCCCGAAGAGCAAATCCGATGCCGCGCCGCTTCACGCGTCACGGTGCTTACGTTCGGGTTAATGCGCACGGTCGTTAACTACGGCATTGTTCATGTCGGGCCGTCTTCGCGGCGATGGACCACGAATTGCAGTACCACGCACGCATGATTGCGCGGGAGAAACAGGCGAAAGCGGTTAAGTGCATTGGTACGGCGAGATGCGGCTCGGCGCCGTGTTGCGCATCCAGGCCGGGCGTTCATTTTGGGACGGATCCGTGCCGCGGCGATGTGCCGTCGCGGGACGGCGCCGATCCCGCGCGATCGAAGCAGGGCTTTTTCAATCTATCTCGGACATCTAGAACGTCATGACATTGATCCCGACAGACCTGTCAGCCACGCGTCTCCAGGATGCCGTGCGCGATCCCAACCGGGAGATCGCGGCGAGCTCCCGCGTCATCGACCTGTCGGTCGGCATCGTCGTCTGCATTCCCTGCTTCCGCCGTCCGCAGCATCTGCGGCTGACGCTGGACTCGCTCGTGAACCAGCGCACGCCGCGCTCCTTTGCCGTCGTCATGGTCGAGAACGATGCCGCGCGGCGCGAGAGCGCGCCGGTCGCCGCCGAGTATCTCGCCGACGGCAGGCTTCAGGGCATCTGCCTCGTCGAGAAGCGGCAGGGCAATTGCCAGGCGATCAACGCCGCGTTCGAGACGGCGCAGGCGCTGTTTCCCGCCGCGACCCGCTTCCTGATGATCGACGACGACGAGATCGCCTCGCCCGACTGGCTCGAGCTGATGGTCCGCACCGCGGAGGCGACCGGCGCCGACGTGGTCGGCGGGCCGGTGCTGCCCGTCTTCGAGGACGACAGCAGGCCGTGGCTCGCGCGTCATCCCGCTTTCTGTCCCGCCTACGATTACACCGGCGCGGTGCCGCTGATCTATGGCTGCGGCAATTGCCTGATCACGCGCGTGGCGTTCGAGCGGTTCGAGCGTCCCGCCTTCGACCTGCGCTTCAATTTCCTCGGCGGCGGCGACTGCGATTTCTTCGTGCGCTGCCGCGATGCCGGCATGACGTTTCACTGGACCGCGGAAGCGGTCATCACGGAGACCGTGCCGCAGAGCCGCACCAGCCTCAGCTGGATCGCCAAGCGCGGCCTGCGCATCGGCGCGATCAACTACCGTGTGCAGTCGAAGGCCGCGCAGAAGGCGGGGGCACGGGTTCGGGTATTTGCGCAGATGCTGGCGCGCTTGCCGCTATCGCTGCTTCGCTCCGCGCGCCTGCTCGCGACATCGAAAGCCGTCGTCGCCATGCATCCCACGCTGGTCGCGCTCGGCTCTCTGCTCGCGGCGTTCGGCATCGAGCCGAAGCCCTACGAGGCCTCGAAGATCGTATCCTGACGTGACGGTATCGGGTTAGATGCCGAAGCGGGCGAGGGCAGTTCTCGCCACGGCGCGCGGCAGCGCCTTGAGCGATCGCCGGCCGATCATCCCGAGATAGCCCAGGGCCTGGCGATATCGGCCGAAGCGCACCGCCTGCATCGCCGCATAGGTGACGAGATGGATCTCGGCGGCCCGGCGCAATCCGGCCGCGGTGCCCTCGGGCAGCCGCGCCAGGATCAGCCCGTCGTCGAACACGCGCGCGACCGCCGGGAAGAAATCCTGCGGCGTCCGCACCGCCGCGTTCATGGTGTTGGCGGTGTGCAGGCGATAGTCGAGCAGCAGCTTGGGCGCGAACTCGAATTCTCCGATCGCCGCGAGGCGGCACCAGCAATGCCAGTCCTCGCAATATCTGAGCGAAGTGTCGAAACCGCCGATGGCGCGGAAGGCTTCGGCACGCGCGAGCGCGATGCCGCCATTGACGATGAAGTTGCCGGCCGCGAGCCGCGCCAGCACGTCGCCGGAGGGCTTGCGGCGGCCTTTCAGCAGCTCGCGCCGGCCGATCTGCCGTCCCTCGCTGTCGATGGTGTTGTAGTCGCCGTAGACGAGAACCGCGCGGGGAGCGCCGCGTGCCGCCGCCAGCAGGGCCGCCGCCGCGCCGGGGCGCAGGCGGTCGTCGGCATCGAGGAAGAGCAGCCAATCGCCGCTCGCATGGCGCGCGCCGAGATTGCGCGCGGCCGACACGCCGGCGGAATCGTTGGCCAGCAGGCGCAGCCGCGGGTCGCGCATGGCGCGAACGATTGCAACCGTGTCGTCCGACGAGCCGTCGTCCACGACGATCACCTCGCCGACCTCGCTCTGCGCCAGCGCGCTGACAAGGGTTTCGCCGATATAGGCCGCAACGTTCTTGGCGGGGATGACGACGGACACTGGCGCGGTCGGGCTCGCCGGCAGCGGCAGACGCACCGCTGGAGCGATGCGTGAAGAAGCCGGCAAATCGAGAACGTCTTCGGCGGTGATCAGAGCCACAGCTCGCCTTTAAGGATCCGTTAACCAGGGCGCATCTGTCGAACCGGAATTGCGATCGATCGCAACATCGGCCCGCTCGCGAATGATACTCGCATTACGGCCAAATCGTTGCCGCAAGGACCTGCGCGTCTGCGGTTTCGTCAATTAGCGTTAAGCCGATGGCATTAAGCCTGTGGCAAATTTGGAAGAGTGCGGCAGCCGGTCTCATGCGAGAATGCGCATCTGACTGCTCGCGGATGGATTCAGTGCCCGCAAAGACATTCGACTACGACTCCGATGCCATGGTCCTCAATCTCTTCTACGAGGACAAGGACGATCGCTGGTTTCCGGGCGACCGGCATCTGCGGCGCATGGCGCGCCGGATGCTGCTCGGCGAGCCGCGCATGAGCGGGCAGCTTCGCGTGTTCCTGAATCTTTGCGCGGGGCTCGACCGCCTCGGCATCCGCTACCGTGTCAACGACTACGGCTACATCGCGCAGCATCCAGGCGAGCTCGCCTGCATCATCGGCCGCACCTTCCTGCTCGACAAGTTCGCGTGGAAGAACCCGATCCTGCTCGGGGTTGCCGCGCACAATCATCCGCTCGACGACCCCGATTTGTTCAAGCGCCTGCCGGTGAAGAAGGTCGTGGTGCCCGGGCCGTGGTACGTCGACATGTACCGGCCGTACTGGCCCGACACGGAGGCCTGGCCGGTCGGCATCGACACCGATCTCTGGGCGCCGTCGCCCGCCTCCGACAAGACCGTCGACGTGCTGATCTACGACAAGGTCCATTGGGACCGCGAGCGCTATGCGCCCGAGCTGATCGAGCCGGTTCGCGCCCGTCTCGCCGAGGAGGGCCGCTCGTTCATCGAGTTGCGTTACGGCAGCTACAAGGAGGAGGACTACCAGGCCGCGCTGGCGCGCTCGCGCGCGATGATCTTCCTGTGCCAGAACGAGAGCCAGGGCATCGCCTATCAGCAGGCGCTGTCCTGCGGCGTGCCGGTGTTCGCCTGGGATCCCGGCGGTCCTTGGCGGGATCCCGATTATTATCCGCACCGCGTCCAGTTCGGGCCGGTGTCCTCGGTGCCGTACTGGGACGCGCGTTGCGGCACGAGGTTTGCCGACGTCGCGGGCTTCGAGACGGGCTGGGACGATTTCTGGGCCGGATGCGCGGCCGACAGGTTCGATCCGCGCGGCTTCGTGCTCGACAATCTCACGCTGGAGCAGCGCGCGCTGCAATATTACGAGATCGCGCGGAGCATCGTGCGCCAGCAGGCGGTCCCGCAGACCTCAGGCCGAGTGGTTGACGAATGCTTAACAGGCATCGGCTAGAACCTGAACTTTCCCGGCTTCATCGACCTGCCTTGAGCCATGGATCGCAGCGCCGCTGACATGACCGACGTCGAGGCCCGATCGCTCGGTTACGCCTTCCGCGATGGGCTTGCGGGGCTGAACGCCGTGCAGGCGGCGCGATGTCTCGTCGCGATCGCAGCGCTGCTCCTCGTGCTGGTGACGCTCGATCCGTTTCCCGATTTGCGCAGTGAGGCCGCCACCACCGTCGTCGGCGGACGCATGGCGCTCGCCTATATCTCCTGGGGCCTGCTGGCTGCGGTGGCGGTGCTGTTCGTCGCCAGCACGGACGGGCCTTCGCTGAGGAGCCTGGTCACGCCGCTGCATCTCTGTCTCGTCGGCTGGCTGCTGGTCAACATCATCTTCTCCGAGAGCCGCGGCGTGTCGATCCAGCGCTTCGTGCTCGCCGCCAGCGTGACCTCGCTCGCGGTGCTCTTGCCGTTGCTGCCGCCGACCCAGCGCAGCTTCAATCTGTGCCTCGGCGGTGCCGCGCTCGTGCTGCTGGTGCTGTGTTATCTCGGCGTCTTCCTCGCGCCGCAATACGCGACCCACACCGCACTCGACATCACCGAGCCGATGCTGGCCGGCGACTGGCGTGGCAGCTTCGGCCACAAGAACGTCGCTTCGCCCGTGATGACCATCCTGGTCTATGTCGGCATTTACCTCACCGCCGTCGGCTCGTTCGTGATGGGGCCGGCGGTCGCAGCGCTCGCCGGCATCTTCCTGATCTTCACCGGCGGCAAGACCTCGTCGGTGCTGTGCCTTGCCATCTATGGGCTTGCATCGCTGGTCTATGTGACGCGGAGCCTGTGGCTGAAGCGGATCATCTGCTTCGTGCCGTTGATCGTGATGAACCTTTTGACGGTCGGCAGCGTCTTGAGCCCGGCGCTCGGCGCCATGACGCGGCAGCTTCCGCTGGATCCGACCTTCACCGGCCGTTCCGACATCTGGGAGTTCGCGCTCGCGGCCGTCGCCGAAAAGCCGGTCATCGGCCACGGCTACGCGGCGTTCTGGGACGACGTCACCGAACGGCAGACCGCCCAGGGCGCCGAATGGGCGACGAGCGCGGCGCACAGCCACAACAGCTATCTGGACCTCGCGGTCACCATCGGCTTGCCGGGACTGCTGCTCGTCATCCTCGTCTTCGTGCTCGCGCCGCTTGGCAATTTCCAGTCGGCCCAGGCCTATAGCCGCAGCGGCGCGCTGGCAAAACTGTTCCTGACCGTGTGGCTGTTCGGTCTCTACTACGGAACCACTGAAACTTTCCTGCTCGAGCGGCAGAATCCGATCTGGTTCATGTTCGCGCTCGCGGTCGCCGGCCTGCATTTCCTGGCCAGGTTCCAATGCGTTGATCAGATGAAACCCGAACGCTGACAGCTTGTCGCAGGGCCGTGGTGGGACCGGCTTAACGATAAGCAGCGACGTTGCTTGTGGTCTGCGGCAAAACATAATCTATCTGGAAACATTCAGTAATCGTATGTCCCGCGGATGACGTTTGTCAGCGTCGAGCAAGTCAACGGTCAGGTGTCCAGCGCGTCGGGAATCGCGGTCGATTTCGTGCGCGACTGGCGGCAGGCCGCATCGCGCCTGAGCGCAGGCCATCGCACCGCGTTCCAGCATGCTTACTGGCTCGGGCCCTGGTACGAGGCGTTCGGCGGCGGCGCGCCGCTGATCGCATTGATCTCCGATGCGGCGACGGGCAGGGACATCGCGGTGGTGCCGATGGTCAGCCATATCAGGCGCGGCATCCGCATCGTCGAATTTGCCGATTTCGGCGTCACCGACAACAACGCGCCGATCCTGGCGTCCGATGCAGCGCTGGACGCGGCGGCGATGGATGCGATCGGGGAGGCGCTCGTCGAGGCCTTGCGCCCGCTACCCGACGGCTTCGATCTGCTGCGCCTGAAGAAGATGCCGGCCCATGTCGGCGGCAAGGCCAACCCGCTGGTGTCGCTCGGCCGGATCGGCTCGAGCTCGCTCAATGGCAATCTCGTGCTGACCGGCGACCACTATGAGGCCTACCAGGCCTCGATCAAGCGCATGCAGATGCCTCGCTGCTGGCGCGTCTTCAGCCGGCACGCGGGCGCACGGTTCGAGATCGCCTCCGGTGTCGCGCGTGCACATGAGCTATTGGACGTGATGGATGCCCAGCAGCAGGCGCGCATGCGCAAGCTCGGCTCGCGCTTCGTCCTCAACGACGAGACCCATGCGAAATTCTATCGCGAGATCGCGCGCCAGGGTGTTGCGGATGGTTATGCCGTCATCTCGGCGCTGGTCTGCGACGAGGGCGTCGTCGCCACCACGCTCGGCGTCAGGCTGGGCGCGACCTATTTCCTCCTGCGCATCAGCCACGCCGGCGATCCATGGTCGAGCTGCTCGCCCGGTCTGCTCGTCACCGAGCGCACCATGGCCGCGCTGCATGCACAGGGCGTGCGCCGGTTCGATCTCAGCATCGGCAATCACGACTACAAGCGCCGCTTCGGCGCCGAGAAGGTGCCGCTGACCGATGTCAGCGTCGCGCTGTCCTGGCGCGGGCTCCCTTATGCCTTGCGCGACCATGCCGCGCAGGGCCTGCGCCGTCACCCGAGGCTTGCCGCCATCGCCACCCCGGCGCTGCGCAAGATGCGTTGACCCGTCATCGCGAAAGGCCTGCACTGAAGGCACCGAGCAACGCGCGGCCCTGCGGCCAGTCACCGAGCCCGCTCGACGCATTGATATGGCCGAGCGCGCCCAACACGACCAGCCCGGATTGCCAAGCGTGGGCTCGCTGCCGTGTCGTATCGATTTCGCCATAGGGATCGTCCGTGCTGGCAATGACGAGCGCGGGAAAGCGCAGTGCGCGGTCCGGTACGGCCTTGAACGCGGCAGCCTCCGCGGGAAAGTTGACGCCATCGGGATCGGGCACCGCAACCAGAAACGCGCCGGCGATGGCAGATGGCAAGCGGGCGGCCCAGTGCGCGACCAGCAGACAGGCGAGGCTGTGTGCCACAAGCACAGGCGGCTTCGCGCAGTGCCTGACCGCTTGCTCGAGCGATTGCTCCCAGTCGTCGAGATCGGGCTGGTCGAAGCTCGCCGGCTGAAATCGCGCGAAGCGCGCATCCTTGCGCTCCCAGAGCGTCTGCCAATGGGTGTCGCCGGAGCCGCCGAGGCCCGGCAAGGTGATGATGTCGTGCATGATCGTCCCGTGATATCTGAGATGGACGCGCAGTGTGGCCGGTCTGGGCGCTGCGTCACATGGCAAGTCATCGGCGCAATCGATCATCTGCCGATGATCTCAAGGCGGAATGGAGATTTTTCTTGGATCGTTTCGGGAGCATCGACGCCAAGGATCTGAAGATCCTGGAGGCGCTGCAAGCCAATGCGCGCGTGCCGCTGTCCGAGCTCGGCCGTTCGGTCGGGCTGTCCCAGCCGGCGGTCTCCGAGCGCGTCAAGCGGCTGGAGGAAGCCGGGATCATCAAAGGCTATGGCGCCCGGATCAATCCGCGTGCGCTCGGGCTCGGCCTGATGGCGCTGGTGCGCCTGCGCACCTCGCATGAGCACATCAAGACCTGCCTCAAGAGATTTGGCGAAATTCCGCACATCATCGAGGTCCACCGCGTGACGGGCGATGACTGCTTCGTGCTCAAGGTGCTCGTTCCCGCCCCGGAAGACCTCGAGACGATCGTGGATCGTATAGCCGGCTTCGGCACTGTGACGACCTCGCTGGTGCTGCGGAGCGAACCGCCACGGCCGATCGGCCGCGAGCTTGTCATGAAGAAAGCCGAGCGTCGCTGAGACGCGTCACAGCCGGCCGGTCATCGCATTGACACAAAGCTCGCGATTGCGTGGCGCTTCCGGCGATCGCAATCCTCGTGCTATCGTCGCTTCTCCCCCGGAGGCGACATGGAAGATCGTTCGGCTAAATATCGCGCATTCTATGCGCAGCTGATCTGCGCTGCGGCGAAAGCCGCGGATCCCCGGCTCGAACAGGCCTTCCGGACCGTCAGGCGCGAGCCGTTCGTCGGGCCCGGGCCGTGGTCGATCACGCTCGGCGGGCATCCTTATGTGGTCACGCCCGATGATGATCCTGCCTTCCTCTATCAGAACGCGCTTCTTGCACTGGATCCGGAGCGCGGCCTCAATATCGGCATGCCCAGTGCGCATGCATATTGGCTCAGCGGCTGTGCTGTCATGGAAGGTGAGACCGTCCTCCAGATCGGCGCGGGCAGCGGCTATTACACCGCGATTCTGGCGCATCTCGTCGGCCCCGGCGGCCGGGTCCATGCCTATGAGATCGACGAGCGCCTGGCGGCACTCGCACGCGACAATCTGAAGGACATCGCCCATGTCGATGTACGCGAACGTTCCGGCATCGCGTCGGACCTGCCCGCAACCGACGTGATCTATGTCTGCGCCGGCGCGGCGCAGCCGGCCACGGAATGGCTCGATGCGCTGCGCCCCTGCGGCCGGCTGGTGTTTCCCCTGGCGCCGGAAGGCATGCTCGGCGGCATGCTGATGATCACGCGCCCGGATGACGGCGCGATCTGGCCGGCGAAATTCCTCAGCCGGGCCCAGTTCATTGGCTGTGCGGGATTGCAGGATGAAGATGCCGCCCGCCGATTGGCCGAGGCGTTCGCGAAAGGATGGGAAAGCGTGCAGTCGTTGCGGAGGGAGGGCGCTCCGGACGAGACGTGCTGGTTTGCCGGTGAGGGCTGGTGGCTGTCGACGGCGCCGCCGACGGATTCAGTTCAGGTGGATATCGCGCAGGCCTAGCGCCTCACGATCCCGTGCATTCCGCGCAGTGCAGCCGGCCGCGCGAGGCGCGGAACAGGCTGCGGCAATACCAGCGCCGCGCCAGCGCCTGCGCGGGCTTGCGGATCATCTGCGCGATCAACAAGAGTTCGAAAGCCATTCGTATCGCTTTTGGTCGTACTATTCTGCCAACAGAGATGGGGCGGCATTCCCGAATGAGAATGCCGCCCGCGTCGCATCAGCCATGCAATCGGCCGCGCAGCTTAACCTTTCAGCTTAGCCGTGAAGTTTCTTGGCGGTCTCCGCGATCTGCCGGCCCTGATAGCGCGCGCCGGCGAGCTCGTTGGCGCTGGGCTGGCGGCTGCCGTCGCCGCCGGTGATCGTGGTGGCGCCGTAGGGCGCGCCGCCGGTGACCTCGTCGAGCTTCATCTGGCCGGCGAAGCCGTAGTTCAGGCCGACCACGACCATGCCGAAATGCAAGAGGTTGGTGATGATCGAGAACAGCGTCGTCTCCTGGCCGCCGTGCTGGGTCGCGGTGGACGTGAAGGCGCCGCCGACCTTGCCGTGCAGCGCGCCCTTGGCCCAGAGCCCGCCGGCCTGATCGAGGAAGTTCGCCATCTGCGAGGCCATGCGGCCGAACCGGGTCCCGGTGCCGACGATGATCGCGTCGTAATTGACGAGGTCTTCGATCTTGGCGATCGGCGCGGCCTGGTCGACCTTGTAGTACGAGGCCTTGGCGACTTCGGCCGGCACCAGCTCGGGCACGCGCTTGATGTCGACGGTCACGCCGGCCTCGCGCGCACCTTCGGCGACGGCATTCGCCATCGCTTCGATGTGGCCATAGGCGGAATAATAGAGGACGAGAACTTTGGTCATGGTGGTCTCCGGTGGGGGATTAGATGCGATTGGTTCGGTTGTTAGTTGTCGTTGCCGGGCTTGACCCGGAGATGGATGCCCGGCTCGAGGCCGGGCATGACGAGTTGTTGTGTTGTCACGCCGCGTCGACGAGCACGATCTCCGAATCCTCCAGCGCCGTGATCTTCAGCTTGTTCTCGTCGCGGATCGCGGCGCCGTCGCGGGCGTTGACGCGCACGCCGTTGATCTCGATCGAGCCCGCCGCCGGCACGAGATAAAGATGCCGTGCCTTCTGCGGCGCGTACTCGGCGCTCTCGCCGGCCTTCAGCGTGGTGGCGAGCACCCGCGCATCGGCGCGGATCGGCAGCGCGTCGGTGTCGCCTTCGATCCCGCTCGCGATCGTCACGAGCTTGCCGGAGCGGTTCGCCTTCGGAAACGGCTTCGAGCCCCAGGTCGGCTGTCCACCGCGCGCGGTCGGCTCGATCCAGATCTGGAAGATCCGCGTCTGCCTCGGCTCCAGATTGTATTCGGAGTGGCGGATGCCGCTGCCGGCGCTCATCACCTGCACGTCGCCGGCTTCAGTGCGTCCCTCGTTACCAAGGCTGTCCTGATGAGTGATCGCGCCCTCGCGCACATAGGTGATGATCTCCATGTTGGCGTGGGGGTGAGCCGGAAAGCCCGTGTTCGGCGCGATCTCGTCGTCGTTCCACACCCTTAAGGAGCCATGACCTATGTTGTTCGGATCGTAGTGGCTGGCGAAGGAGAAGTGATGCTTGGCCTTGAGCCAGCCGTGATCGGCGCCGCCGAGCTTGTTGAAAGGTCTGAGTTCGATCATTTGCGTAGTCCTTGGTTTGAACAAGCGAGCCTTGATCAGGCGTTGAAACCGCCGTCGACGTTGAGCACGGTGCCGGTGACGAAGGAGGCTTCCGGGCTTGCCAGGAAGACGACGCCGGCGGCGACTTCCTCGGGGCGACCGAAGCGCTGCAGCGCATGCTGCTTGCGCTGGGTCTCGGCGAACTCGCCGCCGTCCTTCGGGTTCATGTCGGTGTCGATCGAGCCGGGCTGCACCACGTTCACGGTGATGCCGCGCGGGCCGAGGTCGCGTGCCGCCCCCTTGGTGTAACCGACCACGGCCGCCTTGGTGGCGACGTAGTCGGCAAGGCCGGGGAACGAGGCGCGGTCGGCGAGCATCGAGCCGACCGTCACGATGCGGCCGCCTTCACCCATCAATTGCGAGGCGGCCCGGATCGCCGCGATCACGCCGTGCACGTTGATCTGATCCTGGCGGGCGAACGCTTCGGTGTCGGCCTTGGCATCGTCGATCGCACCACCGGCAGCGACGCCGGCATTGTTGACGAGGATGTCGAGATGGCCGAACTCCTTCGCGACATCATTGACGAGTTGCGTCACGTCCTTCGCCGAAGCTTGATCGGCCTTGAAGGCGCGGGCCTTCACACCCTTGGCCTTCAACTCGGCGACCACGGCCTCGGCCTTGTCGGGCGAGGCGACATAGCTGATGGCGACATCCGCGCCTTCATCGGCGAGAGCGCGGGCTGAGGCCGCGCCGATGCCGCGCGAGCCGCCGGTGACGAGGGCAACCTTGCCTGAGAGCTTCTTGGTCATTGGATTTCTCCAGTCCTGAATTTCTGATGACCCTTGGATAAGCCTCCGCCTGTGGTATAGAAATAGAAACTGTTGAAACGCATTGTTTCCCTAAATATCCTGATTGGACCGAGCTATGGCCAAACTCCCCGATTTCGAGGCGCTCGCGATTTTCGCAAAAGTCGTGGAATTACGGTCGTTTGCGGGGGCGGCGAGCGAGCTTGCGATGTCCAAGGCCACGGTATCCAAGGCCGTGACGCGGTTGGAAGAGCGGCTTGGCGCCCGGCTGTTCAACCGCACCTCGCGCCGGCTGGCATTGACCGATGCCGGCCACAAGCTCGCCGACCGCGCCACCCGCCTGCTCGCCGACGGCGAGGCGGCCGAGAACGAGGCGCTGGCGCAATCGGTGGCGCCGCGCGGCCTGGTGCGGCTCGCGGTGCCCATGACGTTCGGGATCAAGGCGGTGGCGCCGCTGTTGCCGGAATTCTTCGAGACCTATCCGGAGGTCTCGGTCGATCTGCATTTGAGCGATGCGACCGTCGATCTCATCGGCGAAGGCTTTGACATGGCGGTGCGGATCGCGCGGCTGCCGGACTCCTCGCTGATCGCGCGGCGGCTCTTCACGATGCCGCGCTTCACCGTGGCCGCGCCGTCCTATCTGAAGAAGCACGGACGCCCGACGCATCCGATGCACCTCGCCGAGCACAAATGCTTCAGCTACGCCTATCTCTCCACGCCCAACGTCTGGCACTACACCAATTCGGCCGGCGAGCAGGCGAGCGTGCGTCCCGGCGGCCAGCTCCGCGTCAACAATGGCGAAGCCGTGATGCCCTCGCTGCTCGCCGGCCTCGGCATCGCAGAGCTGCCTGAATTCATCGTCGGCGACGCCATCTCCTCCGGCGCCCTCGAAGTCATCTTGAAGGACTGGAAGCAGGCCGAAGGCGCCGTGCACCTCGTCACCCCGCCCGGCGGCCCGCGCCCCGCGCGCGTCGAGGCGCTCGGCGATTTCCTCGCGGCAAAGCTGCCGGGCACCTGCAAGCGGCGACCGCGGAAGGGCGGCAAAGCCGGATAGATAGGTGGGCACGGCGCTTCGCGCCTTTGCCCACCCTGCGACACCTCGCTTCTCGGCCTGACTACGGCACCTTCACGCCGTCGATCGCGGCGATGCGCAGGCTCGGTTTCAGCGTCTCTTCCAGCTGCGACTTCAATTCATGCACGCGCGGGTCGGTCGAGCGGGCCGCGCATACCGCGTATTGATGGACCGATTGCGCCAGGGCGCGCCGGGCCTCCGGCGTTCGCGTCAGGTCGGGCTTCGAAAGCCGCAGGACGATCGCCGCGAGATTCACCAGCATCTCGTCCAGCGCGACGTCGATGGTCGCAAGATTACGCATGACCCACTCCTGGCAGGGCAACAGCCGCTCCAGGGGATGCGTTCCCGGCCGGGCTGGACATGGTTAATGCCTGGTAAACGTCTTGTTCTTCCCAGTCGCCACGCTAGGCTGGGGTCGAAACAAGAAAAGTCAGGGAGGGGAGTTGCCATGGATCGACGCGATATCCTGCGCGCCGTTGCCGCATTGCCGTTGTTGCGGGCTGCATGGCCGGAGCCGGCCTTCGCGCAAGCCTATCCGGCGCGCAACATCACGCTGATCGTGCCGTTTCCGGCCGGCGGGCAGGCCGATCTTGCGGCGCGCCCCGTCGCGATGGCTCTGGAGCGGATCCTCGGCAAACCCGTGATCGTCGACAACCGCGCCGGCGGTGGCGGCGGCTCGGTCGGCAATGCCGCAGCGGCGCGCGCCGAGCCCGACGGCTATACGCTGCTGATGACGCTGTCCTCGCTCGCGGTGCTGCCCGAGGCCGACCGGCTGTTCGAGCGGCCGGTCGCCTACGAAGTCTCGCAGTTCATGCCGATCGCGCGCGTGCTCGCCGATCCCACCCTGCTCGCCGTGCCGGCCTCGGCGCCGTGGAAGACGGCGCAGGAGTTCGTCGAGGATGCAAAGCGACGGCCGGGCCAGATCACTTATGGCTCCTCCGGTCCCTACGGCACGCTGCATGTGGCGATGGAGATGTTTGCCGGCAGTGCCGACATCAAATTGCTGCACGTGCCGTTCCGCGGCGCGGGGCCGGCGCTGACCGCACTGCTCAGCGGCACGGTGCAGGCGATCGCCGCCGCACCCGGCACGCTGAAGCCGCAGGTCGACGACGGCAAGCTGCGCGTGCTCGGCAATTGCGGCGCCCAGCGCATCGCGAGCTTTCCTGACGTGCCGACGTTCCAGGAGCTCGGCTACAAGGACGTCGAGATGTACATCTGGGCCGGCTTGTTCGCGCAGAGCACGCTGCCTGCGCCGATCGCGGCCCGCCTGCGCGAGGCGATGGCGCAGGTGATGGCGAGCCCCGACGTGCTCAAATCGTTCGAGGCCTCGGGCAGCCTCGTCGCCTATCAGGACGCGCCGGCCTTCTCCGAATTCGTCGCGGCCGACAGCACGCGCCTGATCGCGGCGGTGAAGAAGATCGGCAAGGTGGAGTAGGTTCCAGCCGCACTTTCACATTTTTTTGTTGGTTCAGAACCTGACCGCGTCTCATTGATTGAGGACAAATCAAGAGAAGCGAGAAGGATTTGGACATGCGAACAGAGCGGATTGCGCTGGGTGTGGCGCTCGCGATCGGCGGCATCGTCGCGCAGGGCGCTGCATCCGCCCAGGAATATCGCGGCACCATGGAACAGCAGATGGCCTGCACGCCGGATGTGTGGCGGCTGTGCAGCGACCAGATTCCGGATGTGAACCGCATCGTGGCCTGCCTGCAACAGAACTCGCCGCAGCTCTCCAGTGGCTGCCGCGCGGTGTTCCGGTCCAACAACCAGGTGCAGCCGCAGCAGCAGGTGCCGCGTGGTCGTGCCGCGCCGCCGCCGCGCTATAACAATGCGCCGCCGCCACCTCAGCAGATGCAGCCGCCGCCGCCTTATGACAATGACGACGATTAGTGCTGCCTAGCCTGGTTCAGCGCTCCGGCTTGCTGTCCGATTGAGGTCGATGTCCAAGCGCCGTCCGCAAGACCACGGCAAAGAGAATGGCTGCGACTGGCCAATGGAACCAGATCTTATGGCCAGTGAAAAGATTGATCAGAATCAGGAAGGCCGACACCGTGAGTGCCACTGCAACCGGCCGGGGCAGCTTTCTGAGCCAAGCCGTGACGACATTCGTCGACGATGGTGCCACGCGCCTGTCTTCCATCCGCGGAGCACGCGCTCTTTCCAACGGCGTTGCGCTTCCCTCGATCGGGAAGCTCCCTTGCCCGGCGGTCCGGCCGCCAAGGGTCAGCCGGTAGCTGGTCAGGGGCGCAATGTTCTTCATGGGCCGCTGGCCGAGGCAGTCGAAGCCAACGGATAATTTGTTGTGCACCTGATCGTAGACGGAGCTCGAGATCACGACGCCGCCGGGATCAGCGAGTTCTTGCAGCCGCGATGCGATATTGACCCCGTCGCCATAGATGTCGGAACCATCAACCATCACGTCGCCGAGGTTGATGCCGATGCGAAACTGCATCGGGTTCGCCTGAGGCGCGTCCGAATCTTGACTGGAAATTTCCTGCTGAATCTCGACCGCGCACTGCACGGCCTCGACGACGCTGGCGAACTCGGCGATCACGGCATCGCCCCAGGTATTCACGATGCGGCCGTCATGACGCTCGACCAATCGCGCAATGGCGGTGCGGTAGCGGCGGAGCGTCTCCAACGTTCCGGTCTCGTCCGCTTCCATGAGACGAGAATAGCCGTACACGTCAGCGCACAGCACGGTGGTCAGTCGTCGTTTCACCTTGTCGTCGGTCATCGTCGCCATGCTAGCCTTCCTGACCGGCAAATGCATCAGGCATCGTATCCGGTGCCACCGTAGGCAACGACCGGTTGTGGCGCCAGGCCGTCTTAGCCCCGCAATGACTCGCTGCCAGCCAGGGTCCGCATGTCCGCGGCTGTCGAGGCCGGCGCCGCTTTAAGGCCGGTGCTCGCAGACGTCGACCCATTCGGCCGCGGTCAGCTCGGCCAGGCGATCGGGGGTGATGCGCACCGCGCTGTGGGTCGAGCCTGCGGCAGGAACGACGATGTCGAACGCCTTCAGCGAGACGTCGCAATAGATCGGCAGCGGTGATTTCAGCCCGAACGGGCAGACGCCGCCGACCTCATGGCCGGTGATGTCGGCGACCTCTTCCAGCCCCAGCATCTTCGGCTTGCCGCCGAACTGCGCCTTCACCTTCTTGTTGTCCATGCGCGAGGTGCCGGCCGCGACGATTAGGATCACGCGTTCGCCGACGCGCAAGGACAGCGTCTTGGCGATCATACCGGGCTCGACGCCATAGGCCTCGGCGGCCAGCGTCACGGTCGCCGAGCTGATCGGGGATTCCATGACGGAGATGTCGGGGGCTTTCTCGGCGAAGAAGGCGCGAACGGATTCCAGGCTCATTCCAGTCTCATGGGCGGGGCGGCGATCTCTGGGCGATCCCTAGATGATCCCTGGCAGCTCGGAGAGCGCGCGGACGCGGTGGTCCGGCGCAAAGCCAAGCTCGTCCATCTGGGTGCGGATCGCCTTGAACATGGTCAGCGGTGCCACGAGTTCGTTCTCGACGCAAGCCAGCGCCATTGCCTCGGGCGTGACGCGCTCGATCCAGGCGACGTTCAATCCAAACGACTTTGCGCCCGCCACGTCCCATGGATTGGAGGAGACGAACAGCACCTCGTTCGGTGCGGTGCCGAATGTCTCGCCGATCAGCTCATAGGCCTCCGGGCTCGGCTTGAAGACCTTCTTGGCATCGACGCTGACGGTGGCATCGAGCAGGCCGTCGAGCTTGGTGTTGCGCACCAGCGCATTCAGCATGTCCGGGCTGCCATTGGAGAGGATGGCGAGCTTTCGCGGTTTCAGGGCCGCCAGCGCTGCCGCCGCATCCGGATAGAGATCGAGGTGCAGGTACTTCTCGATGACGCGCTCGAACGCCTCGCTCTCATAGGCGAGGCCGACCATGCGCAGCGTATAGGCGAGCGAGTCGCGCGTGACGGCCTCAAAATCTTGATAGCGCCGCATCAACGAGCGCAGCCAGGTATATTCGAGCTGCTTGATCCGCCAGACCTGCGTGATGATCTCGCCGTAGCCCGGAAACGCGTCCTCGGTGATCTCGGCGACGGACTGGATGTCGTAGAGCGTTCCGTAGGCGTCGAACACGACGGCTTTGATGGTCATCGGCTGTCCTTCCCGGCAGTTGCGGTCACAAGAGATCCGCTTGGGGGAGTGCGCATAGTCGTCAGCTTACCAACCACAGCGGAAATCTGCCACTGCAAGTATGATCGGAGGCTTGTGACCCATTGCTGAAAATCGGAGCGCCGAGTAGCCTTGCCCACGTTGCCAAAGAGCAGGAGCGTCTCATGAACAGGCGTTATGCAATTGGACTCTGTGCGACGGTGTTGATTTCGGTTGTGACGTTCCCGAATAGTAGTGTTGCCCAAGTAAAGTCTCTTAAGGATCGGTTGGTTGGCACTTGGATTTACGTGTCCAGCACCGGGACGCGTGAGGATGGTAGCGCCGTAGAGCGGCCAAAGCTGCAAGGCGCTGTCACCTACGCCGCCGATGGTCACTTCCATTTCATTACGGTTCGCTCCGATGCTCCAAAGTATGCATCGGGCGATTCTGCACGGCCGTCCCCTGAGGAGGCCATGGCCATTGCGTCAGGTGTGGTTGCTTACACTGGGACATACACAGTCGACGAGAGCACGAAGACGATCCACGTCAACATCGAAACGAGCTCGTTTCCTAATTTGGTCGGAACGCCAAATCAACGTCGGATCGTGACATCGATTACGGACGATGAATTGAAGTTTACAAATCCACGCACCCCAGCTGGCATCACGCTGGAGCTGGTATTCAAACGGGCGAAATGACGATCTGGATTTCCGTTTGTCGCGACGTTCGTGGCGGATTGATTGTCGAAGCGGGCGGCTCGCTAGTCGGAGCCGTCGGTGTGTCTGGTGGGCCTGGCGGTGATGCTGACGAAGCCTGCGCTAGGGCCGGAATCGACGCCCTACGCGGCAAGCCGGAGTTTTAGGGCCGCTTGTCCGCCTCGGTGACAAAAAACCGCGAGCGCCGCATCGGCGAGCGCAGCCAACAGCCCTTCTCGGCGCGGCTGCGGCGTGACCTGCCTATTGGCCCATGGCTCACCCCAGCTCAGAGCGCCGCGAAGTCTGCTTCCTGATGGTGACCCGAACAGGGCCATGCAAGCTGGCCAAGGCCGCCTTTGACCCAACTCGGACATCAGAGACACTGGTTTTGACCAGAATGCTCGTGCGACATCCTTGCCAATTTGAAGGTCTTTTGGATGGGCGTAGTCTTCTTTAGAGCTGCTTTTCGAGACGGGACGTGCCGACGTCTCCGTTCGACGCGAATGGCAGTAATGCCGTCGGCAGGCATCACACTCTCAATAAAACCGACAGTCCTTTTGTGCCGGTCTCACGAGCACTGGCCGTGCGCGCGGACATGCGAGTTCATTTGACCGCAACGAAGGAGTGCTGCTCATGGTTGGAAAAACTCATCCCGAACCAGGCGATCGGGCGGCCGGCAATGGAATTCTAAGCCGGCGCATTTTTCTTGAAGGCGCGCTCGCTGTTGGTGCGACCGGTGCGGGCCTGTCCTGCGGATCGGCGGAACAGCTTACGGTGCAGCCGTGGATGAAGGTGCCGGGTCCCGGATTTGCGGGCTACGGCCAGCCCTCACCGTTCGAGAGCAAGGTCGTCAAAGTCTTTCCGCCGCCCCCCAACCCGGCCGGTGTCGGCTCGTCACGCACGCCACTGCACATGCTCGAAGGAATGATCACACCATCTGGGCTGCATTTCGAGCGTAGCCATTCCGGCATCCCAGAAATCGATCCCGATCAACACCGGCTGGTGATCCATGGACTTGTGAAGCGCCCGCTTGTGTTTACGGTCGAAGCGCTGTCGCGCTATCCGATGCAATCGCGCATCGCCTTCATCGAGTGTGGCGGCAACAGCCAGGCGCTCAACGCGCCTCAGGCCCAGCCGCTCAATGTGGCGGCTATTCACGGCCTACTGGGTTGCGCGGAATGGACCGGTGTGCGGCTCTCCACGTTGCTCGACGAAGCTGGCATCGAACCTGAGGCGCGCTGGGTGATCGCCGAGGGGGCTGACGCCGCCGCCATGAGCCGCAGCATCCCGCTCACCAAGGCGATGGATGATGCGCTGCTCTGTCTCTATCAGAACGGCGAGCGAGTGCGGCCTTCGAATGGCTACCCGGTGCGGCTGTTGCTGCCTGGTTTCGAGGGCAACATGAACGTGAAGTGGCTGCGCCGGCTCAAGCTGACCGCAGGCCCCGCCATGACCAAAGACGAAACATCGAAATACACGATCCTACTCAAGGATGAAAAGGCTTGGCAGTTCGTGTTCCCGATCGAAGTAAAATCCGTCATCACGCGTCCGTCGCCGGGACTCGCGCTGAAGGGACCGGGATTCTACGAGATTTCCGGGCTCGCCTGGTCGGGCAACGGCAGCATCCGGCAGGTCGACGTGTCGGCTGACGGCGGACGAAGCTGGGCGCCGGCAGCTTTGCAGGGCCCGATCCTGCCAAAGGCGCCCGTGCGCTTCCGCGCAGCGTGGCAATGGAACGGCGGTCCCGCCGTGCTGCAGAGTCGCGCCACCGACGACACGGGCTTGGTGCAGCCAACGCGTGCTCAGTTCGCCGACGAGCGCGGCTTGCGTGGGGTCTACCACTACAACGCCATCGCAAGCTGGCGCATCGACGAGATGGGGGAGGCCAGCAATGTTTACGCTTAAACCCATTGCAGTAGTCTGCGTATCTATGCTGACCGTTGTACCGGCGGCCCTGGCCCAGGCCCCGCAGTTCGGGCAACCGATCGCGCCCCCCGACATCGCAGCGTGGGACATCAGCATCGGACCGGATGGAGCAGGTCTGCCGCCTGGTCGTGGCACCGCAATCGAGGGGGAAGCCATCTATGTAGCGAAATGTCAGGCCTGTCACGGCGAGAAGGGAATCAGCCCCAGTGTCGCGCTCGCTGGAGCGCTTGCCGGCGGCATGGGCACATTGGCGCCGGACAAAACACCGATAAAGACTGTGGGAAGTTTCTGGCCCTATGCAACAACGCTGTTCGACTACATCCGCCGCGCAATGCCATTCCAAGAGTCGAAATCGCTCACCGCGGACGAACTCTACGCGGTATCGGCCTATATCCTCAATCTCAACGGGATCGTCGGATCGAACGATGTGATCGACGCGCAGTCGCTGCCCAACGTGAAAATGCCGAACCGGGACGGGTTCATCCTGTTCCCGCGCAATCCGAAGTAAGGGGGCGGACCTTAGTCCACACATGGCCCATCGCGACCAACCCGATTTGGCCTCTTTATGTCGGCGAGGAGGGGCACAGCAGCCGATATTTGCTCAGTCGGAGTTCTTCGCTGTTTGCCTCCTATCGGACAGAGGACCGGGCGAACCGCACGAATGGATGGTGCGACTAATACTGCACAAGACGTTCATCGAAGCCGCCATCCTTCGCCTCGTACTTTTTAATCGAACCACCATGACCAGCCTGCTACTGCTGTTTGCGATGCTCTACGCCGCGTGCGGGCTGGTACTCAGCATCGTTGTGAATGCGGTGTCGTTCACCAGCGTACAACTCGGCGGAAATGCCTTGTTTCCAGTGCTTATGTGGGGAATCTTCCCGGCCTTTTTGTCGGTCATCCTCATCGGCATTTCGGAAAGGGAAGGGAAGATGCGTAGCGGTGTGGGTGAGGAGATCGATCATTGGGAGCTGGTATTTGCGGGGTGCCCCTCGTTGATGAAATATATCTTCTGGGTCTGTTTCGTTTATGCGTGGGCGATCGGTATCGTCCTCGCCATATTGCAAACCCACGAACCGAACCTGATTTGGCGCGGCGCCTCCGCTTTTTGGATGGCGTTCTATGCGTTGGGCCTTGCGTCGGTTACAGGCGCCTATCTCCGCCGCGGCGCGCCTCAAACGCCGTGAAGGGCGATGGCTCTCATTCCTCAATGTCGGTGATCTCTCAGGTGAGCTGCCCGACCAGTCCGCAAGCGCGTTAGCAGGTCCATCGATTTTCACTTTCTTGCTCGGATGTCGGCTCTTGGGCCCGGCGCTGACTTTCGCGCAGGGCGCCCAATGTCTGCTGCCGAGCGAGAAGCGGAACTAGGTCGCGCCGGGTAACGAGGGCAGCTAATGAGACCCATAGCTGACGCCGACGGTGGCCCCGGCCGGTGCACAATTGGTCTGCTCGACTCACCATTGATCTGAGTCAATCTCCTCAGTGTCCTCCCGGTGAAATGATTTCGACTGCAGCATGCAAGTAATCGGACGGCTCCGGCGCAATCCCGCCGAAACTTTCCCGCGAGGGAGGAGGCCTCCATGGCTGACCATGCCACCGTTCCAACTGAATTCTGCCTGGCGTCGCCGGGCCCGTCGACCGCGATCACTCGCCGCTCGCTGCTTGGCGGGACCGGCATTGCGGTTGGTGCCGCCGTGCTTGCGTCTCCGCCGAGCATGCCCGGGTTCGCCCCGGCGCTGGCGCAGCCTGCGAGCGCAAACGCCCGACCGCTCGACGAGGCATTCAAACACCGGGCCTTTGAAGTCCGCGGGGTCTGTGCGAGCAACAACGAGAAAATTCCCATCGCGCCCCACCCCGCGAATGGCGACGAGGCGCGCTACAGTAACAAGATCGGCTCCGATTCACGTGGCCTGCCGCACGACAAACGCGGCGAAGTGACACAGGAGGCTTGGCAGGCTCTCTATGCCGCCTGCCAGTCGGGCGATCCCGCCGATTTCGAAAAGATCCCGCTTGGCGGCACTCGCAAGCTGGTCAATCCCTTGGGCACGCTGGCAGTCAGTCTCAGCGGCATAAACGCAACTCAGATTGGAATACCCCCGGCACCGGCTCTTGCAAGTGCGGAGCGCGGCGGCGAGGCGGTCGAGGTATATTGGCAATCCCTGCTTCGTGATGTTCCGCTTACCGAGTTGCGCGACGACACCTCCAATCGGGACGTGCTTGTAGCAACCGAGGAGATCAACAAGCTTGCCGATTTCCGAGGGCCGAAGTCTGGTGGGCGGGTCACGCCCGGCACACTGTTCCGCGCCAATGCGCTTTATTTCGACGCAGGCGACCCGAAGGGCCGCTCCGTCACGCCTCCAGGCGTTTTGAACGGTCCGCTGATCTCGCAGTTCCTGCTCAGGGACGCGCCCTATGCCTCACAGTGGATCAGTGCTCAAATTCGTACCGCGTTGCCCGCCAGCGAATTCCTGACTGACTACGAGGAGTGGCTGGCGATCCAGAATGGCGCCGCACCGAAGCGCCAGTTGCAGTTCGACGCGACACCGCGATACATCACGACAGGAAGAGATCTCGCAGAGTATATCCACACTGGTCCGGCACTCGGGTGGGCGGCAGCGCTGCTCCTCGCAACCCCAGGAGGCGGGGCAGACAAGCGCTACTCCGGGATCTATCCACCGGCAGAGCCCGTGTCCTACCCCTCGAACCCGTATCGGAAATCGAAAACCCAGGGCCCCGGTGGTGGCACCTTCGGATTGCCCTACGTGCAGGCACTGCTCGCCACGGGGATCAGTAACTCCGTCCGCGCGTCTTATTGGCAGAAGTATTTCGTGCACAGGGCTGTGAGACCGGAAGCCTACGGTGCTCTGGCGCACCATCGCCTCGCCAATGGCGTGAGCGACTACCCGCTGCATGATGATTTCCTGAAATCGGAAGCCCTCGCTCGCAGCAAGGCCAAATACGGCACTTATCTGCTGTCGCAAACCTATCCGGAGGGCGCGCCCTTCCACTCCACCTATCCCGGCGGGGCCACGAGCGTTGGGGCCGTCACGGCTACCATATTGAAGGCGTTCTTCGACGAGAGCCGCGTCATCGCCAATCCGGTGCAGCCCGATCCGGCTGACCCGACAAGGCTCGTGCCCTATGACGGCTCACCGCTCACGGTCGGCGGAGAGTTGAACAAGCTCGCGGTGAATTTCGGTTTCGGACGGAATTGGGCGGGCATCCACTGGCGTTCCGACGCCTCCGCCTCAATGGCGATCGGTGAGGAAGTGGCTATCTGCATGTTGCGGGACGAGCGCGCCACCCTTCGCGAGCCGTTCGACGGCTTCTCCTTCACGCGTTTCGACGGCAGCCGCGTGACGATCTGACAGCAGACGGGCGGCGTGCCTGCCGTGCGGCGCCGGTGCACATGAGCGGAAGCGTTTATGCTCGACGGCCTGTCGGTGATGGCCCAGCGCCTCGCCTGCGAAATTGACGTTGGCCCGAAGGCGGCCTCGTTCTGATCACGATGCGCGTTGGATTGACCTGGCCCTTAACCCGTAACAGCCCTTGATCTGGCGCAATACCCTCCAACAGCGACCATGCATTCATTCTATGGGGCAGGCTTTAATGGATAGTGGAGAACGTCCATGAAGCAGATGAGTCTGGGCAAAGTTGCAATTGCAACCTCGGCCTTCGCGTGCGCGACGTTGCTCTCGTTCAGCTGGTCTGAACAGCGCGGTGTCTCGCTGTCAGTTGAGAGCGCGCAGGCGCGGATTGGTCGCCCATTGACACCCCTTAGCGGTGCCGGCGTTGCGCGTCGCCATTACCGGCGGGCTGCGTACGGCTACGGTGCTGGTGTGGTCGGTGCTGGCTTGGCGGCCGGCGCGATTGGGACGGCCGCGATAGCGGCCACCTCACCTTATGGGTACTATCGTGGCGGCCCTCATGTAGACGCCGGGTGGGGCTACACTGGCAATTATTATGGCAGCTACTACGGCAGTCCTGGCTACTACGACGGCTACGCCAATCGCAGCTACGTCACCGGGCGGCCAACGCTGTTTCCGCGCTACTACGGCAGCAGCTATGCAGCTGGCGGCTACCCTGCCGGCAATTACGACGGCTACGCCAACCGCAGTTACGTCACCGGACGGCCAACGCTAATTCCGCGCTACTACGGCGACGCCTATGCCGCTGGCGGCTACCCTGCCGACTATTACGGCGGCTACGCCAACCGCAGTTACGTCACCGGACGACCGACGCTGATTCCACGCTACTACGGCGGCTGGAACTGGTGAAACGAAGGCTTTTGCGTTCGGAAGCGTCGAGCGGTCGCGCCTTGACAGGTCAAGCAATTTGAATCGCTTGATTTGGATCAAGCACGAAGATCTGGAAATCTCGCATGCAGAACCAGCAACTATCACTATTGGCGAGGACACTCTCATGAAAAAGATGAGCATGTTTGGCGCAATTTTGGTGGGAGCGACGATATTGTGCGCCGCCCCGATTTCGATTCAGTGGTCGCAAGAGAAGGGGTTGTCCGTATCGTCGGACAATGCTTCCGCCCGAGTAGGAAGACCGGCAACTGCAACGAGTGTCGCTGGCGTTGCGCGGAGAGCGGATCGACGGGCGGTGCGCCGCTGCGCAACGGGAGTTACCTGCTAGAGGTGATGTCAGCTTGTGACTCCAACCGGTCGACCCGGCATGTCCGCTAGAGTCCACTCTATGGGGTGAAGCGGGCTCGATATACTCAACCAGGGCTCCTCTGATGGTGACCCTAAGCGGGCATTACCTGACGCCGCCAAGGTCGTAACCCCTGCTTCGCTTCACTGCTCCAGGCAGGGAAGCTGCGAAGCCTTGCGCCGGATCAAAGGTGATTTTCTGGACCTGCGGAGCTCGCAAAGCAGGAACGTCCATTTGCAGGGGACTGAAAAATGAAGATTGCATTCTTATCGCTGGCCCTAGTGGGCCAACCGGTCCCGATACCGGTCTCTGATAAGGTTCCGGTGCTGAATGTGGAGGCGCTGTGCAAGGCAACAGTAGACGATGCCAAAGCACAGGGACTGACTGCCGTTCAGAGTTTCTCGGACTGCATGAAGGACGAAAAGCAGGCGCAACAACAAATAAGCACTTTGTGGGCGACCAGTCCCAGTGATGTTCGCAATCGTTGCGAGGGCGGCACTACGTCGATAGGGATGCAAAGTTACGTCGAACTGCTCACGTGTTTGCAGGCCGCAATTGTCTCAGCCCACCCCGAGCTTGTCCCTCCAAGGCAAGGAATCAGGGACCGTAATAAACAGTAGCTGGATGAAGGCCTGTTATCTTGGAAAGGCCGAGTCGGGCTCTGGCCCTAAGCTGCCTTTCCTCTTATGCACCTGAACGTCGGATACCGATGGGATTAGAAGCATATGTTAGACAGTCGCTCGGCCTGAGGGCGACGAAATGCGACGGCGCGAGTTCATAACGCTTGTCGGCAGTACGATGGTGGCGTTGCCGCTCGCAGCGTTGGCCCAGAAAGCGGGACGGACCTATCGCCTGGGTTGCTTGTCTCCGCATCCTCGCGATATTCAATTTAACGTACGTTTTTTCGACCAACTACGGCGCGCTGGTTTCATTGACGGCCAAAACCTCACGATTGATTACCGCGCCTTTGCATCTCAGATCGATCTGATTTCGCAACTCGCGGCGGAGCTGGTCATAGCCCAACCCGATGTCATCTATGCTGCTGGACCCGAGGCAGTTGGCGCCGTACAGCGGGCAACCAAGAGCATTCCTATCGTTGGGATCACAGGCGATATGGTCGGGGAGGGATTGGTAAAATCGTTCGCCCGGCCCAATGGCAATATCACGGGGATCAGCATTTTTGCTCCTGAGCTTGACGGCCTGCGACAGGACATCCTGATCGAAGCCGTGCCCGGGATTCGCCGCATGGCGGCTCTCGCCGACGACCTTTGGTTCGAACGCGTGGTGCAGGGACGGTTGCGAGGCGAGGCGAAGGTTCGCGCCCTGCAAGAGGCGGCGCGCGGACGCAACGTTGAGCTTTCAATCTATCGCGTCACCAGAGCTGAGGAGATTGCAGCGACTATCGATAAGGCACAGGCATCGGGGGCCACGGCGCTGAATGTTCTTAATTCCGGGATGCTCGACGGCAATGGTCCACTGATTATGGAACGAGTTGCAGCACTGCGCCTTCCAACCATGTATCAGTGGGGAGTGCGAGCCGAGCAAGGTGGCTTTATCGGCTACGGTCCATCCTCCGATCACTTGGCAGACCTGACTGCCCGATTCGCGGCGAGCCTTTTGCGCGGCACGATGCCTGCCGATCTGCCGGTCGAACAGCCGACGAAATTCGAGCTGGTAATCAACCTCAAGACCGCTAAGGCGATGGGTGTGACGGTTCCGGAGGTTTTGTTGGCGCGCGCCGACAAGGTGATCGAGTGAGACGATGCTCCGCATGAGTCTGCTTGTGGCCCAAGCCGGACTCAGGGCAAGCACCTCCAACGCGCTGCAATCCAGGGCGGAGCGGACCTCGGACGAAGAGCAGCGCGAACTAGACGGTCGGTGGACGTTCTCGCCGCGTCCAGGTCGCCCGCTCGGCGAAGACCTGGCTGACCTCAGCCATGTGCTCGGTGCCCCACGCGCAGAGCGGCACCAGCGCTTCGGCCAGGCTGTGGCCCAGAGGCGTGAGGCTGTAGTCCACCCGCGGCGGCACTTCCTTGTAGTCGGTTCGCTTCACGAGACAATCGGACTCCAACTCCTTGAGCTGCTGGATCAGCACCTTGTCGCTGACGTCGCGCACGGATCGCCGAAGCTCGCCGTAGCGGGTCGGCCCGCCCTGCGCGAGGAAGTACAGGATCAGCGGCTTCCACTTGCCGGCGACGACCCGCAGGGTCGCGTCGAGGCCGCAGGTGAAGCCGGGCAAATTCGGCGTGCAATTCTGGACGGAAGGTGAAGTCTGCGCCGGCGGTGAGATCGGGTCTGACATTTTTGGGCACTTACCAAAAGGTGCATACTTGTCGATAGGTGGGTACGCCGCCAGCTCAGTGCAACCTCAATGAAGGGAGCACATCATGAGCAGACTACAAGGCAAGACGGCAGTGGTGACCGGCGGCGGCACCGGCATCGGGCTTGGAGCGGCAAAACGGTTCGTCGACGAAGGTGCGTTCGTCTATCTCTTCGGGCGGCGGCAGGAGCCGCTCGATGCCGCCGTTGCTCAGCTGGGGCCCTCGGCGCGCGCCGTCAGGGGCTCGGTGACTGATCTGTCCGATCTCGACCGGCTGTATGCGGCGGTGAAAGCCGAACGGGGCGGGGTCGATATTCTGTTTGCCAATGCAGGGACCGGATCGTTCGCGCCGCTCGGCGAGATCACGGTCGAGCACTACGATCAGATTTTCGACGTCAACGTGAAGGGGCTGGTGTTCACGGTGCAGAAGGCTCTGCCGCTGATGACAAAGGGGGCGTCGATCATCCTCACCGGCTCGAGTACGGGCGTGATGGGGACGCCGCAGTTCAGCATCTACAGCGCGACCAAAGCCGCGATCCGCAATCTCGCGCGCAGCTGGGCGCAGGATCTGCGCGGCACCGGCATCCGCGTCAATGTGCTGTCTCCGGGGCCGACCAAGACCGAGCTGGCGTTGGAGGTCGTCGGCGAGGAAGCGTTCGATGCGCTCGGAAACTCTACGCCGATCGGGCGTGTGGGCGATCCCTCCGAGACGGGGGCCGTGGCCGCTTTCCTCGCATCCTCGGACAGCAGCTTCATGACCGGCGGCGAGGTCTTCGTCGACGGCGGCCTGGCGCAGGTCTGAGGCCTCGTTCACCTCTCCCGCTTGCGGGAGAGGTCGGCGCGTCCCGGGCGATGCGAAGCATCGTCCCGCGCGCCGGGTGAGGGCTTTCTCCTCTTGGTGATTGTCCCATTGTGGAAACACCCCCTCCCGCAAGCGGGAGAGGGTGTGCGCCTCCGTTGTAGCAATCAACCTGATCTCATCACGCTTTAGGCTCGGGCGTGTACTCATAAATCCGCGCGTCCGCTTTTGGGCCATGAGGGGACCAAGCTCGGGCAAGTCCGGGATGCCTGATCGTGCCCCTCAGCAGACATTGGCTTTGCAGTGCCCTAAATGGGCGACCTGCGCTTCAGCTTCGGTCGCTTGATCCAAGTCAACGTCTGGCAGTGATTGGGATAAGAGGCTCTCTCGTTTCTCGATGGGAGGAGCACATGAGGAATGTGGTCGGACTGCTCCTTGTTGGGTTAGCCGTCACCCCAGCATTGGCTCAGAAAGCGAAGGAGCAAACACCCAAGCAACCTACACTTATTGAGCAAGCACGACCGGGGGTCACCTACGAGGATTGCGTCACCCGATGCGAGAAATGCGGATCGGGTCTACATACAGATTGCGTTAGGAATTTTTGCACGGGCTATCCTCACCGAAAACCGGGAGCCGAGCCATTGCCTGTGGTTTGCCCGGAGACGGATTAGGGACCGTAATAAACAGTAGCTGGATGAAGGCCTGTTATCTTGGAAAACCGAGTCCGGTTGTGGCCCTTAGCCGTCCTCGGTCTTCGACGACGTGATGTCTGCTTTCAGAGGTCGAACAGACTCGCGCTGGAATTATGAGTACACACCCTAGATCCCCAGCAGTTTTCGTGCGTTCGCCTTCAACACCTTCGGCCGGATCTCGTCCCGGATCTCGATCTTGGCAAAATCCGACAGCCAGCGGTCCGGCGTGATCACCGGCCAGTCCGAGCCGAACAGCATCTTGTCCTGCAGGATCGAGTTGATGTAGCGCACCAGGATCGGCGGGAAGTATTTCGGCGACCAGCCGGAGAGGTCGATGTAGACGTTCGGCTTGTGGGTCGCGACCGACAGCGCCTCTTCCTGCCAGGGGAAGGAGGGGTGCGCGAGGATGATCTTGAGGTCGGGGAAATCGGCCGCGACGTCGTCCATGTACATCGGGTTGGAATATTTCAGCCGCATGCCCATGCCGCCGGGCATGCCCGAGCCGACGCCGGTCTGGCCGGTGTGGAACAGCGCGATCGCGCCGCCATTGTTGATCTCTTCATAGAGCGGATAGGCCATGCGGTCGTTGGCGTAGAAGCCCTGCATGGTCGGGTGGAATTTGAAGCCGCGCACGCCGTATTCCTCGATCAGCTTGCGCGCCTCGCGCGCGCCGAGCTTGCCCTTGTGCGGGTCGATCGAGACGAAGGGGATGAGGACGTCGAGATGGTCGGAGGCGATCTCCAGCATCTCCTCGTTCTTGTAGCGACGGAAGCCGGTCTCGCGCTCGGCATCGACAGGGAAGATCACCGCGGCGATGTTCTTGGAGCGGTAGTAGGCCGCGGTCTCCGGCACGGTCGGCGGATGCTTGTGCGGCGACTTGAAGTACTCCGCCATCTGCGCCTGGAAATCGTCATAGCCGTCGTCGGGATGGGTGCCGCAGGGCTCCTCGGCATGGGTGTGGATGTCGATGGCGACGACGTCGTCGATGTTTGGCAGCTTTAGCTTTGGCATTGGTGTCCTCCCGACGGGTTGGCAAATTGATTATATGATATAACGAATTTGGCAAGGCGTTGCCGGAGGTAAAAGCGCTGCCTGCAAAAGTCTTTGCTATGCCTGACCGCGACGGGACAAGATCGGGCCGATCCGGCCGTTTCTACTGTGCATGGGGTTGTTTTCAAGAATTTGCTGGCCCGGAACCGGGCAGTTAACATTGACATGACCTCCCGCCATGCCTTAAGAACCGCCCCGTCCCGGGCGGTCGGTCCGCCGGCGGGAAAAATCTCATTTTGCCACATTCGCGCGTGCCGAAACGGTAGTGCCGAACACGGCCTTTCGAACGTTCAGGATTCTGCCATGAAGGTCCGTAACTCGCTGAAGTCGCTGCGCGGTCGCCATCGCGCCAACCGCCTGGTCCGCCGCAAGGGCCGGGTCTATGTGATCAACAAGGTGCAGCGCCGCTTCAAGGCTCGCCAGGGCTGATATTGCCCTCGCGGTCGCCTTTCGCGCGCTCCCGCAAGACCACGGTCTCACACGAGTTTGACGCCGCCCCTGCTATGCAAGGGCGGCTTTGCGCGTTTAGACTTTGATGATGGCTGTGAGATTCCCTTTCGCGCGCACCCTCTCCATGGTGCTTGGTCTGGCCCTTGTGCTGGGAACCGCCGGGCTGGCTCCGGCCCTGGCGCAACAGGTTGAGCCGCCGCCTCCGCCCGGCAAGCAGAAGAAGCTTCCCGAGGCCCCGTCCAAGCTGCCCAAGGTCGATCGCAGCAAGAATCTCGATTTCCTGTTCGGCGCGCTGAAGGCTGCGCCTGACGAAGCCAGCGCCAAGCATGTCGAGGCGCGGATCTGGGCGATCTGGATCCAGACCCCGAGCGACACCGCGGCGCTGCTGATGTCGCGGGCCAAGACCGCGGTCGAGGCGCAGAAGATCGACATCGCGATCAAGCTGCTGGATTCGGTCATCAAGCTCAGGCCTGACTATATCGAAGCCTGGAACCGGCGCGCCACGCTCCACTACATGCAGAACGACTACGGCCGTTCGCTCGCCGACATCCGCGAGGTGCTGATCCGCGAGCCCCGCCATTTCGGCGCGCTCGCAGGGCTCGGCATGATCATGCAGGAGGTCGGCGACGAGAAGCGCGCGCTCGAGGCCTACCGCAAGGCGCTCGCCGTCAATCCGCACCTCGAGAAGATCCCCGAGCAGGTCAAGGCGCTGACCGAGAAGGTCGAAGGCCGCGATATTTAGCCGACAAGTCGATCAGTTCTTGAGCAGGTGCGGCGGCGGTGGATTAACCACGATAAGACGCACCGAGTGGCGAGGGGTATTGGCGCCACGGCCGCGGGCTTACCTTCATGGCAGGAGCACAGCCATGAAGCGTTTGATCCTTGCAGGTACATTGCTGCTGGCGTCGGGGACGGTGAGTCTCGCCGACGGGTTGTTCTGGGTGGTCGGCAACCGCGCCACTGGCAAGTGCAACATCGTGACCAGCAATCCCGTGATCGACGGTGACATCTGGTTCGGCGATGGTCCCTACAAGTCCAGGGACGACGCCAAGCTTGCCCGCTCGACCATCCGCGCCTGCCCTGCCGTCACCCCGGACGAGGAAAAGGACGAGGACAGCACCAACTAGGCCGACCGCGTCCCTAGTGCAGGACGCTGCCGCCGCGCTCCGTCAGGCCGTGATCGGCTGCCGCGGCGTAGGCCCTTGCCAGCTCCGCCTCGAGATGCTCGTTGATCAGGAGCAGCGCCCGCACGGCACCGCGCAGATCGCCATTGCAGCTCGCCACGATCTCGTCGATCGCAGTGTCGTTCGATCTGAAGCTCATCGAAAATTCTCCGGTTCAAACCAGGACATATCCTGCCGGCCGTTCCTCGCATCCCCTGAGGCTGCGAGGAGGATCGGCGCCCACCCGGGTCTTAATGGCGGAACCGACCATGGCGATTATATGGAAGGCGCGATGACGACTGCATGAAGCTGGTCCGAGGCTTGTGTGTCACGGGGGAATGGCGTTGATTTTGCTCGATTTTTTGGTTCGGCAATTATGCACATATCCACAGCCCCTCAATTGCGGTGGAAGCGCTGACGCGCTCCGGGCGAAACTGCTGCGTGCAAGACCCGTAATTACCCTGTGCCCTGGACCGTCCGGATTCTCCCCATGATCGTGATGTCAGTCGTGACGGCGCTGGTCCTGCTGGCGCTGGTCACGCAGGCCGGAATCGTGGCCGTGCAGCGCGCCTTTCCGCCGCAAGGCCGGATGATCGAGGTCGAGGGCGCAACGCTCCACGTCGTCGACATTGGTCCGCGCGAGGCCGGCCTGCCGATCGTGATGCTGCACGGCGCGAGCTCCAATCTCGAAGCGATGCGGCGTCCGCTCGGCGACATGCTCGCCAGGGAGCATCGCGTCATCCTGATCGACCGTCCCGGCCATGGCTGGAGCACGCGCGCGCGGCGGCAGGATTCGACGCCGGAGATCCAGGCGCGGATGATCGACGAGGTGCTTGGCAAGCTTGGGATCGAACGCGCGGTGTTCGTCGTGCATTCCTGGAGCGGGGCGCTTGGCGCGCGGATCGCGCTCGATCATCCGTCCCGCGTCGCCGGCCTCGTGATGCTCGCGCCGGTGACCCATCCCTGGCGCGGCGGGGTCGGCCGCTACAACGAGATCATCGCAACGCCCGTGATCGGTCCGCTGCTCGCCTACACCATCACGCTGCCGCTCGGTTATTTTCTCGCCGAACCCGGCGCGCGCAACGTGTTCCTGCCGCAGATGATGCCGGATGGTTTCGTGCAGGACTCCGCAACGCCGCTACTGCTGCGCCCGCGCGAATTCATCGCCAATGCCTATGATCTGGTGACGCTGAAAGAGGCGGTGATTGCGCAAGCTCCACGCTATGGCGACATCAAAGCACCGGTCACCATCATCGCCGGCGAGCCGGACAAGACGGTGAAGACCAGCATCCACGCGCGCCCGTTCGCCGCGACGGTGCCGAACGCAAAGCTGATCGTGCTGCCCGATCTCGGCCACATGGTGCAGAACGCGGTGCCGGATCTGGTGAAGACGGAGATCGAGGCGATGATCGGGAGAATCGTCCCGGCGCAGGCGGCCGCCGACTAGAGCGTTTTCGAGCGGAGTGGATACCGGTCCGCGTGGAGAAAACGCGTCAAAGCGAAAAGCCGGAGCTTCGGGTCTGATTCAATCAGAACCGAAGCCTTAGCGGCCGCCGCTTGCAAGCTTACTGCTTGATCTTCCCGTCCTTGTCGAACTGCGAGACGAAGGCCCAGAGATTGTTGATCTCGTTCTCGTTCTTGATGCCGGCGAACGCCATCTTGGTGCCGGGGATCTTGGCCTTGGGGTCCTTGATGTATTCCTTGAACGTGGCTTCGTCCCAGGTGATGCCGGAATTCTTGTTCGCGTCCGAATAGCTGTAATCCGGCGCGGTGCCGGACTTGCGGCCGTTGAGGCCGTTGAGCTCGGGGCCGACCTTGTTCTTGGCGCCTTCGCCGATCGCGTGGCAGGCCAGGCATTTGTTGAATGACGATTTGCCGGCCGCGACATCCTGCGCCATCGCGGCGGGTGCGGCGGCGGTCACGGTGAGGATCATCAGTGCGCCAAAAGTCAGTTTTGTCATCGGGTGCTCTTCGTCTCTTCCCTGGTGGGTTTGGCCTGTTCAGTCTCTTGCCTGGTCGGCAGTCGTCGAACCCGCCGGTTTTGGCAGGCCCGCCCGGCTTGGACAAGCTTTGAAACCATGACAGGTTTCATGGCTGCCTACTTGTCCCAGAGCGAACTCGCAGGAGATCGCGGCTCCGACTTTCGGATGGCCTACCCAAACCCTCGCGGACGTGATTGATTTGGCGTGATAAATTGATCGTGCGGCGTGAGCCGGAAGGATATGCCATGAGGGATTTGACATGGCCATCATGATGCCTGCGAGCGACCAGGCGGTGCTTGCGCGCCGCGCTGAGATCGTGGCTGCATTGCGCGCAATCGTGCCTGGCGAGGGCGTGATCGATACGCCTGCCGAGATGCGGGCCTACGAATCCGACGGGCTGACTGCCTACCGGCAGCCGCCGATGGTGGTGGTGCTGCCCGATACCACCGAACAGGTCTCGCTGGTCCTGAAATATTGTGCCGGGCAGGGCATCAAGGTGGTGCCGCGCGGCTCGGGCACATCGCTGTCAGGCGGCGCGCTGCCGCTTGAGGACGGCGTGCTGCTGGGCCTTGGCAAGTTCAAGCGCATCCGCGAGATCGATTTCGACAACCGCGTGGTCGTCACCGAACCCGGCGTCACCAATCTCGCGATCAGCCAGGCGGTCGCGCATGCCGGCTTCTATTACGCGCCCGATCCGTCCTCGCAGATCGCCTGCTCGATTGGCGGCAATGTCGCGGAAAATTCCGGCGGCGTGCACTGCCTGAAATACGGCATGACCACCAACAACGTTCTCGGCTGCGAGATCGTGCTGATGAGCGGCGAGATCCTGCGCATCGGTGGCAAGGGGTGCGAGAATTCCGGTTACGATCTGATGGGCGTCATCACCGGCTCGGAAGGCCTGCTCGGCGTCATCACCGAGATCACGGTGCGCATCCTGCAGAAGCCGGAAACGGCGCGCGCGCTGATGGTCGGCTTTGCGCAGGTCGAGGCGGCCGGCGAATGCGTCGCGCGCATCATCGGCGCCGGCATCATTCCCGGCGGCATGGAGATGATGGACAAGCCGGCGATCCACGCCGCGGAGGCCTTTGTCCATGCCGGCTATCCGCTCGATGTCGAAGCGCTGCTGATCATCGAGCTCGACGGTCCCAAGATCGAGGTCGACGAGCTGATCACGCGCGTCGAGGCCATCGCCAATGCTTGCGGCTCCACCACCTGCCAGATCTCGACCTCGGAGGCCGAGCGCAATTTGTTCTGGGCCGGCCGCAAGGCCGCCTTTCCCGCCGTCGGCCGCATCTCGCCCGACTATCTCTGCATGGACGGCACCATCCCCCGCGGCGCGCTGCCGAAGGCGCTGGCGCGCATCCGCGAGCTCGGTGAAAAGTACCAGCTCGGCTGCGCCAACGTGTTCCACGCCGGCGACGGCAATCTGCATCCGCTGATCCTCTACGATGCCAACAAGCCCGGCGAGATCGAGCGCGCCGAAGCCTTCGGCGCCGACATCCTGCGCGCCTGCGTCGAGTTCGGCGGCGTGCTCACCGGCGAGCACGGCGTCGGCATCGAGAAGCGCGACCTGATGCCGGACATGTTCACCGAGATCGACCTCAACCAGCAGCAGCGGCTGAAATGCGCCTTCGACGCGCAGGGCCTGCTCAATCCCGGAAAAGTGTTTCCGACCCTGCATCGCTGCGCCGAGCTCGGCCGCATGCATGTCCATGCCGGCAAGCTGGCCTTTCCGGACATTCCGCGGTTCTGAGCGGTCGTGCGGAGGGAAGGGGCCATGCAAGCCCTTCCCTCCGCAAGCCACTCACAGCAGCCCGTATTGCGCCCGCTCGCGCTTCGCCAGCAGCGGCAGCGCTTCGCCAGCGATGCAGGTCTTGAAATGCGCGCTCTCCTGGTGCGCCTTGAACGCGGCCTCGTCGCGGAACAGCTCGTAGAACAGGAACTGCGCCGGATTGTCCGTGGCCCGCGAGATCAGGAACAGCTTGACGCCGTCCTCGCGCTGCGCCTCGGGAAGGAAGCGGTCGAGGATCCCTGCGACCTTGTCGGCCTCGCCGGGCTTGGCCTCCCATTGCGCGACGACGAGCAGGCCGCCGCCATCGACGGCCTCGCTCAGGGATTTCTGCGTGGCATAGTGGTTCATGGCTCTCCTCCTTGCTGTTCGCCTTCAGTCTTGATCGCGATCGGTGTGCGAGCTTGTAGCGAGGGCCCGGACCGGCTTGGTTCGCCGGCCATCGAAGTGTCGATGTCGTGAACGCTTCGCATGATCGCAGCGTTGCGGTGGCCCGGCGCAGGATCACGAGCGCGCCGGCAATGGTCGCCGGCGTCACGCCGCATTTGATTTTGACGGCGAATTTCGCTACCGCCTTTTCCCGTGGACACGCTCAGGGTCAGAGACGCCAAAGACGTCGAAGAGGTGGTACGCGCGGCGATTGCCAATGAGCAGCCGCTCGAGATCATCGGTCATGGCAGCAAGCGCAGCATCGGGCACACCATGGCGACCAATGCCGTGCTCGACGTCTCCGCGCTCAATGCCGTCACCTCCTATGAGCCGAACGAGCTGATCGTCACGCTCCAGGCCGGCGCGCCGCTTAACGACGTGCTGTCGCTGATCGATGCCAAGAACCAGCAATTCGCCTTCGAGCCAATGAACACGGCGCCGCTGCTCGGCACGCCGGCGGTCGGGACCATCGGCGGCATGATCGCGGCAGGGCTCGCCGGTCCGCGCCGCATCAGGGCGGGCGGGGCCCGCGACCATCTGCTCGGGGCGCATGCCGTCTCCGGTTTCGGCGACAGCTTCAAGACCGGCGGCAAGGTGGTGAAGAACGTCACCGGCTACGACCTCTGCAAGCTGCTCGCGGGGTCCTGGGGCACGCTGTCGGTGATGACTGAAGTTACGCTGAAGGTGATGCCCAAGCCCGAGGCCGAGCGCACCCTGCTGCTGCGCGGGCTGGAGGATGCCGCCGCCAACAAGGCGATGACCGCGGCGCTCGGCTCGCCCTTCGACGTTTCAGCAGCCGCGCATCTGCCGAAATCGGCGTTCCGCGCCAAGACCGAGGGGCTCGGCGATATCGCCGGCCAGGGCGAGGCACTGACCGTGCTGCGGCTCGAGGGCATCACGTCCTCCGCCGCCCACCGCGCCGGCTCGCTGCGCGAATTGCTGGCGCCGTTCGGAACCGCGACGCTGATCGAGGACACGGCGTCTGCCGCGCTGTGGGCCGCCATCCGCGACGTGCTGCCGTTCGCGACCGGCGGCGCGCTCGGCGCGTGGCCGGTCTGGCGGATCGTCTGCCCGCCGGCCTCGGGCGCGGCGCTCGGCACGCAATTGGCCCGCGAGACCGGCGGCGACGTGATCTATGATTGGGGCGGCGGCCTGATCTGGGCGGCGCTGCCGCCGAAGGCCGACGCGCATGCGCCGATCGTGCGCCAGCGCGTGGACGCCTTTGGCGGACACGCCACGCTGATCCGGGCGGCCGAGAATGTCAGGCGCGATGTCGACGTGTTCCATCCGCAGGCGCCCGGCGTTGCGGCCCTGAGCGAGCGGGTGCGCGCCAGCTTCGATCCGAAGACCATTTTGAACCGGGGACGCCTGAGGCGGGGCGCTGCGGCATGAAGACCGAATTCTCACTGGCGCAGCTCGCCGACCCCGACATCGCGGAGGCCGACAAGATCCTGCGCGCCTGCGTCCATTGCGGCTTCTGCACCGCAACCTGTCCGACCTATGTGCTGCTCGGCGACGAGCTCGATAGCCCGCGCGGCCGCATCTACCTGATCAAGGAGATGCTGGAGAAGGACCAGGCGCCGACCGCCGAGGTGGTCAAGCATGTCGATCGCTGCCTGTCGTGCCTGGCCTGCATGACGACCTGTCCTTCCGGGGTGAACTACATGCACCTCGTCGACCAGGCCCGGGTCAGGATCGAGCAGCGCTATGAGCGCCCCCTGGCCGAGCGGCTGCTGCGCCAGGTGCTGGCCTTCGTCCTGCCGGATCCGCAGCGCTTCCGCATCAGCATGTGGCTGGCGCGGCTCGCGCGCCCGCTCGCCGTATTCCTGCCGACGCCGCGGCCGTCGGCGACGCCCGGCCTGATCCAGCGCCTCAAGGCGATGCTGGCGCTGGCGCCGAACCGGCTGCCGTCACCGGGGCCTGCTGCCGGTAGCGTGTTCGCGGCCCTCGGCAAGAAGCGCGGCCGCGTCGCGCTGCTCCAGGGCTGTGCCCAGCAGGTGCTGGCGCCGCGCATCAACCAGGCCGCCATCAGCCTGCTCACCCGCCACGGCATCGAGGTCGTGCTGGTCCGGGACGAGCAGTGCTGCGGTGCGCTGACCCATCACCTCGGCAACGACCACGATGCGTTGGCGCGGGCCCGCGCCAACGTCACGGCGTGGCAAAAGGAAGCGGCTGGCGAGGGGCTCGACGCCATCCTGGTGACGACCTCCGGCTGCGGCACCGTGATCAAGGACTACGGCTATCTGCTGCGCGAGGACACGGCGTTCGCGGCCGATGCGGCCAAGGTGTCCGCGCTCGCCAAGGACATCACCGAATACGTCGCCGGCCTCGGATTGGAATCGACTGCACGGCAAGACAACATCGTCGTCGCTTATCACTCCGCATGTTCGCTGCAGCACGGGCAGAAAATTACCGGCCTTCCGAAAGAATTGCTTTCCAAGAATGGATTCGTGGTGAAAGATGTCCCTGAGAGCCATTTGTGTTGCGGCTCGGCGGGGACCTACAACATTCTCCAGCCCGAGCTTGCGGGCAGGTTGCGCGATCGCAAGGTCGCCAACATCGCAAGCGTCAAGCCGGACATGATTGCCGCGGGCAATATCGGCTGCATGGTGCAGATTGCCAGTGGCACGTCAGTTCCGGTCGTACACACGATTGAGCTTCTCGATTGGGCTACGGGCGGGTCGCGGCCGGCATTGAACGCGCAGGTTTGAGCTTTCAAGGGCTGAGCTTTCGTCCGCAGGTGACGGCAGAACGACGCCCGATCGACCATTGTTCGGCGGCAACAGGAGGACCACGATGGCGAAAGCGAAGAAGAAGAAAAGCAAGAAGGCCAAAAAGGCCAAGAAGGTTGTAGCGGCGAAGAAGACCGCGAGGAAAGCAGCCAAGAAGTCCGCGAAGAAGTCTGCCAAGAAAGCCAAGAAGTCGGCCAAGAAAGCTGCGAAGAAGGCCGCGCCGAAGAAAGCTGCGAAGTCGGCCAAGAAGGCTGTGAAGCAGGCTGCGCCGAAGAAGGCTGCGAAGAAAGCAGCACCGAAGAAAGCGAAGGCAGCTCCCGCGCCAAAGCCGTCAGCGCCGGTGGTGGCGCCGGCTCCGGCTCCCGAGCCCGCCGCCGAGACGAGCTGGGCGATGCCTTCGTCTTCTGCGGAGCCGACGCCGGCCGACGGGCAAGGCTAGGCCGCAAGGCTGGCGTTGGGCTTGGTCCCAAGGTTCGGCGAAAGATTGGGGCCGCCCCAACGGCAACGAGCGACAACAGCAAAGGCCGCGGCAGTGATGCTGCGGCCTTTTTGCATCGTCATGCTGGTCGGGGCGGCGGTCGTTCTCGCCGTCAGCTTGATTCGTGGCGCAGACATCACTGCAGCTCGGTTCTCCGTAGTAACCCGGACCGCTCAATGCACTTTGGAATGCAAATAATGTGATCGAGAAGACACACAGCCTGACAACCTTTCGTGGAATCGCCAAAACGCCCAAAAAGTCGGCAGATGCCCGTGATTTTTGCTTCACGGTTTGCCGACCCCAATCCAAATTGCCGCAGTTACGAATTTTTGAAGTCAGATCGTCTGCCCCGGGGGGCTTCCGGGGGACTGGCTGGTAGAACTGGTGATGGGGATCGAAATGAAGAAAGTAGCTTTGTTGGCAACGGCGCTGGCAATGGTGACGGGTTCGGCTTTCGCGGCAGACATGCCGGTCAAGGCATTGAAGGCTCCGCCGCCGCCCGCCTTTGATCCTTGGGATGTCGCCTTCGGCGCGGGCATCATGAGCGACTACATCTTCCGTGGTGTCACCCAGTCGAACCACAATCCGTCGGTCGCGGCCTATTTCGAGCCGCGCTACAACGTCAACAAGGACCTCCAACTCTACGTTGGTACGTCCGCGGAGAGCATCTCGTTCCCGAACCGCGCTGCGGCTGAGGTCGATATCTACGGCGGTATCCGCCCGACCTTCGGCATGTTCGCCTTCGACTTCGGTATTTGGGGCTACCTCTATCCGGGCGGAAGCTGCTTCGGCTCGCAGGGCACCCTCGCTCAGGGCAATTGCGGCAGCAGCCTCGACAACTCCGTGGGCCCGATCGGCCTGCCGATCAACGGCAACTTCGCCAAGAAGGACGCGAGCTTCTACGAAGTCTATGCCAAGCTGAACATCAACATCAACGATCAGTGGGTGGTCGGCTTCAACGAGTATTACTCGCCGAACTTCCTGAACCTCGGCGCCTGGGGCAACTACTCTTCGATCACGGCCAAGTGGACCGCGCCCAGCACGACCTTCGGCGCCAGCGGCGTCGGCATGTACGTGTCGGGTGAATTCGGCCGTCAGTGGCTCGGGACCTCGGACATCTTCTACGGCATCGCGGGTGACCCCGTTTATGCCAACGGCATCAAGGAGCCCAGCTACAACACCTGGAACATCGGTGTCGGCTTCACCTACAAGGTGTTCACGCTCGATCTGCGCTACTACGACACCGACCTGTCGAAGGGCAATTGCAACGCCTTCACCAGCGACTTCTCGGCGACCAACGCCAGCCCCGGCTTCGTCACCCCGATCAACGGCGGTGCAAACGCAGCCACGGCGTTCGGCTCCAACTGGTGTAGCGCTACTGGCGTCGCCAAGCTCTCGGTCGACCTGACGGCGATGAGCAACCTGAAGTAAGTTCTTTCCGAGACGACTTAACGAGGGCGGCAGGGCAACCTGCCGCCCTTTTGCTTTGCGGCGTGGATGGCGTCTGTGAGAGCGCTCGGCCTGCATGGTTCGAGACGCGCCGCAGGGCGGCGCTCCTCACCATGAGGGTCTGGATCTTGCCGCGAGGACAGACCTCATCCTGAGGAGCCCGCCGGAGGCGGGCGTCTCGAAGGATGGCTGCAACGAAGTCCTGTCGAGGTTGCGTAGCCTCGGGATTGTCTGGGGCCACCTCAGCGCGCCGCGGTGGTCTCCGCCTGGGCCGCCTCGCCGCCCTTGCCGAGGACGTGGATATCGCCGTCCTTCACCATCATCACCTTGCGGGTGTGGAAGGCATCCAGCGTCGAGCGGTGGCCGATCGAGACGATGGTGGCCTGCGGCAGCCTCTCCGCGAGCAGCCGGTACAGCCGGCCCTCGGAGGGCTCGTCGAGCGACGCCGTGGCCTCGTCCAGGAACAGATAGTCCGGCGCATGCAGCAGCGCGCGGGCCAGCCCCAGTCGCTGCTGCTCGCCGAGCGACAGGATCCGGTTCCAGTGACCGTCCTCGTCCAGCCGTTTCGCCAGCCGCGGCATGCCGACCGCGTTGAGCGCCTCCGCGATCTTCTCGGGCGCAACCGTGCCGTGCTCGGCGGGGTAAATGACAGCGTCGCCGAGCGGGCCGATCGGAAAATACGGCCGCTGCGGCAGCATCATCAGCCTGGCTTTTTCGGGAATGGCGATGCTCCCGGTGCCGAATGGCCAGATGCCGGCGATCGCCCGGAACAATGTCGACTTGCCGGCGCCGGATGGCCCACTCACCAGCACCCGCTCCGCCGGCTCGACCGTGAAGGCATCGGCGCTGACCAGCGGCTCGCCGTTCGGCAGCTCCACCAGCAACTGCGCAAGGGTGATCGCCTTGCCGTTCGACCGCGCAACGCCGATGGTCGGCTCGCGCGCGGCGATGGTAGCGGCGGAGCTGACCGACATCTCGAAGCCGTCGAGACGGGCGACGATGGCGCGCCATTCGGCGAGCGAGCGGTAGGCCGTGACGAAGAAGGACAGCGCATCCTGCACGCTGCCGAAGGCCGAGCCGGTCTGCATCATGTCGCCGAGCTGGATGCGTTTCGCGAAGTAGGCCGGAGCGACCACGACGTAGGGAAAGATTGTTGCTGCCTGACCATAGCTCGCCGTGAAGGCGGTGAGGCGCTTGGTCCGGCTCATGATCGCGTACCAGTTGGCGATGACGGAGCCGAAGCGGTGCAGCAGATGGCCTCGCTCGGCGCTCTCACCCTTCAACAGCGCGATCTGCTCGGAATTTTCGCGCACGCGGATCAGGTTGAAGCGGAAGTCGGCCTCATAGCGCTGCTGCTCGAAATTGAGGTTGATGAGCGGAGCGCCGATCCAGTGCGTCAGTCCCGTCCCGAGGATCGCGTAGACCATCGCGCACCAGACCAGAAAACCCGGGATGACGATATCTGTGCCGTAGATGTGCAGGGGGGCCTTGTTGGACAGACCCCAGAGGATGACGACGAACGAGGCCAGCGTCACGATCGAGGACAGCAGACCGAGGCCAAGGACGAGCGTTTGCTCAACGAAGTTCTTGACGTCCTCGGTGATACGCTGGTCCGGGTTGTCGGCCGGGTCGCCCTTGAGCTGCATGCGGTAATGCGTGGCGCCTTCGAGCCATTCGCCGAGATAGTGTTGCGTCAGCCATCGCCGCCAGCGGATCTGGAGCCATTGGTTCAGGTAAAGCTTGTAGACGGCCACTGCGACGTAGGTGAAAGCAAGGCCGATGAAGATCCAGACCTCCATGACGAACTCGTTGAGATCGTAGGCCTGGAGTGCGCTGTAGAACCGGTTCTGCCATTGATTGAGCAGCACGTTGATCGCCACCAGCGTCAGCTCCATCGCGATGACGACGCCGAGCAGGCCGCGGCCGGCCCATTTGTCTTCCGATCGGAAATACGGACCGGCGATTCGCCAGACGACCGCGAGCGTGGCGCTGATGTTCTTCACAGAGCAGGATCTCCTCGAGGGGGGTGTGCACAAGTGCCGGGAGTCAAATGGCTGCGGCCATGCGGAATTTGGCTGCGCTTAGACTAAAGTCGCAAGTTCTGCAATTTGCGTTGGCTTGTCGCGGCTCGCAACCTTAGCATGGGCTTTAACGGCGCGGGGTGGGGGCCTCCAGGATTTCGCGAGCTTGTGAGCGGACGGGAACCGCCGCACTTCGCGAGGAATTCGCGTCCTGCTCAGGGGTTATCTTTCCAGCGTCAAGCGGGTTTGGCCGTCCACGCAAGGCCGCCTGCCGCAACACATGCGTGGGGGAGGAAGACCATGTGGAATCAAATCTATGATCCGCTGCACAGCCCGGTGCTGTCGACGATCGCCGCGGCGGTGCCCGTCGTCACGCTGCTGGTCCTGATCGCGAGCGGCCGCGTCCAGGCGCATATCGCGGCCGTCATCGCCGTGATCGTGACCAACCTGATCACGATCTTCGTCTTCACCATGCCGGCGAACATGTCGATCCGGGCCTCGATCCTTGGCATCGTGACCGGCTTCTTCCCAATCGGCTGGATCGTCCTCAACGTCATCTTCCTCTACCAGGTGACGGTCTCCACCGGGCGCTTCGAGCTGCTCAAGCGCGCGGTCGGCGGCGTCACCGAGGACCGGCGGCTGCAATTGCTGCTGATCGCATTCTCGTTCGGTGCCTTCTTCGAGGGCGCTTCGGGCTTCGGCACCCCGGTCGCGATCACCGGCGCCGTCCTGATCGGCCTCGGCTTCTCGCCGCTCGCCGCATCCGGCCTGTCGCTGATCGCCAACACCGCGCCGGTGGCTTACGGCGCGCTCGGCACGCCGATCCAGGGCCTTGCCTCGGTGACCGGACTCGATCCCTACATCCTCGGCGCGATGGTCGGCCGCCAACTGCCGTTCTTCTCGCTGATCGTGCCGTTCTGGGTGGTGTGGGCGTTCGCGGGCTGGAAAGGCATGAAGGACGTCTGGCCGGCGATCCTGGTCACCGGCGTGTCGTTCGCGATCCCGCAATTCGTGATCTCGAACTTCATCAATCCCTGGATCGTCGACATCGGCGCATCGCTGATCTCGATGGGCGCGCTGATCCTGTTCCTGCGCGTGTGGCAGCCGCGGCAGCTCTGGCTGTCGCCGGCCCTGCGCGGCCACGATGAATCGGCCGCCACCATGGCGGCGGCGAGACCGCTCGACAAGACGCCGCTGACGCAGAGCGAGCTCTTCAGCGCACTGCTGCCGTGGATCATCGTCTGCGTCGTAATGCTGATCTGGGGCAACGGCGCCTTCAAGACCTGGGCGAACTCGATCTTCGTCTGGAACTATCCCGTTCCCGAGTTGCACCAGATGATCAACAAGGTGCCGCCGGTGGCGGCCAAGCCGACGCCGGAGGCCGCCGTGTTCGGCTTCACCTATCTCTCCTTCACCGGCACCGGCATGCTGATCGCGGCAATCATCTCCGGCTTCCTGATGGGCGTCGGCCCCGGCCGGCTCCTGACCGAGTACGGTCGCACCATCCGGCTCTGCGCGATCTCGCTGATCACGATCTCGGCGATGCTCGCAATCGGCACGCTGACGCGTCTGTCCGGCGTCGACGCCACGCTCGGTCTCGCCTTCGCCGCGACCGGCGTGCTCTATCCCTTCTTCGGCACGCTGCTCGGCTGGCTCGGCGTGGCGCTGACGGGATCGGACACCGCCTCCAACGTGCTGTTCGGCAATCTCCAGAGGATCACCTCCGAGCAGCTCGGCCTGTCGCCGGTGCTGATGGCGGCGGCGAACTCGTCCGGCGGCGTCATGGGCAAGATGATCGACGCGCAGTCGATCGTCGTCGCCTCCACCGCCACCAACTGGTACGGCCACGAAGGCACGATCCTGCGCTTCGTGTTCTGGCACTCGATCGTGCTGGCCTGCCTCGTCGGTGTGCTGGTGACGCTGCAGGCCTATGTCTGGCCGTTCACGGCAATGGTCCTGAAGTAGCGACATCGGCTTCGCTGCAAATCCCCGCGGGGTTCGCCCCCCGCGGGGATTTTTGCATCTGAAGCGTGATCCGGAAAAGTGCGCAGCGGTTTTCCGAAAGATCATGCTCAAGCAACAATCCAAAGCGAGATGACGATTCTTCCCTATCTCATCGCGCTTTAGTGTGGGCGAACCTTCTCAATGGCGCCGCCGTCTTATAGAAGGTGCCGCAAATCAGGTCGGTCGAGAGGTGTCATGGTTTCGTTCAAGCAGCTGGTGTGTGCGGCGGTTGCAATGCTCGCGATGTCTAGCCTCGCGCGCGCCGAGGAGGGGTTTCCGTTCGGCACCGAGCTGACGCTGGAGGCGCTGCCGCAAGCCGGCTCGAAGCGGATTCCCAACATCGAGATCGGCGACAATGGCGAGGTCGTGCTGGAGCTCTGGTGCAAGGGCGGCAAGGGCCAGTTCTCGGTCGCCGGCAACACCGTGATCTTCGTGCCCGGCCAGATCCAGGATCGCTCCTGTCCGCCGGCCAAGGCCCAGGCCGACGACGACCTCGTCGCGGCGCTCGGCAGCGTCGAAACCTGGAAGCGCCAGGGCGACGTGCTGACCCTGATCGGCCCGAAGCCGCTGCGCTTTCGCGCCAACGGGAATTGACCGTCAGGTCATTCCGGGGCGACGCGTCAGCGTCGAACCCGGAATCTCGCGCTACAATCTCCAGATTCCGGGTTCGCGCTTTGCGCGCCCCGGAATGACTTCGTCACTTCCACACCGACTTGTCCGCGTCCCACCGCTGGCCCTTCAGCTCCTTGGCGAGCGCCTCGATCGAGCCGTTGTCGTCGGGCTGATCGCCTTCCTCGTCGGCGGAAGCGTCATCCGACAGATTGAGCTTGGCGCCGCTGCTCTCGTCGGCGGTGGTGGTCGAGGGGCTGCCGATCCACAGCATCAGCTTGTCGGTGGCGCCCGGCTTGTCGGGCGAGATCAGGCCTGCGACCTCGATCGTGTCGGTGAGCTCGAGCGCCGGGAAATCCTGGTTCGGCCGCTTGAAGACCAGCTTGAGCTTGCCGGTGGCCGGGTTGAAATTGTGCGACACCGGCTTGGCCGCGAGCGTCCTGCTCAGCACGCCGGCGAGGGCCGAAGCGAGCTTGTCGCGGTTGACCTTGTCGCCATCGCGCCAGTCGGCGGCGGGAATGCGGATGGTGCGGTCCATCTCGGTCATCCCCGCGGTCCAGCCGGCCGCGGTGACGCCGGGCATTGCCTTGAACTTTGACAGCAGCGCGGCCGCGCGCTCCGGATCGACCGACATGTTGATGGTCTGCTCGCCGGCGCGCAGCGCGTCGCAGCCGACCGAGAGGCTTGCCAGCGTCACCTCGATGTCCTGGCCCTTCAGGCTCTTCAGGAACTCGGTCGCCGCATCCAGCTTGACCTTGACCGCGATCGCCTCCGGCGAGACGTCGGTGAAGTCCTTCGGCTGCGGCGTGATGCCGTCGTCGGAGGTCTGGTTGTCCAGAAACTCCTTCTCGCTGAGATCGGAATTGTCCGGCGAGGTCACCTCGGTCACGGCCTGGCCAATCGAAATCTGGCCGCGGAATTCGAACGTGTCGCCGGTCGGCTTGCGCAGCAGCTTGACGCTGACCGGCGATTTCTCGCCGAGGCTCTGCGTCGTGCCCGTCAGGTTCTGGCCGGCGACCTGGAGATTGACGACGAAGCGGTCCTTGCGGTCGGAATTCTTCGCGACGGGATAGCAGACGTCCAGCACGGCCGCGGTGACCGTCTTGCCCTGGCGCGTTTCCTTCAGCACCACGTCGGCATTGCCGTCCATCAGCCCGTCGATCGAGGTGAAATAGCGCGTCTCGGTTCCGCCCGGCGCGGCGGCCTTCGGCGACAGTTTCATCTGGGCGGATGCGACCTCGGGCGAGGCGGCGAGCAGAGCCGCCAAGATCATCGTCGGGCAAACCAGAAGCGCGCGCATCGCCGAAATCCTCGAAGGAACAGAATCGGCCGCCACCGTAGTTGGTTTTGGCCGTCGGTTGAATTGCAAAGCGTCAGGGAGAGGATCGGCAAAAAAGAAGGCCGCCCGGAGGCGGCCTTCGTAACGCTGTAATGAAGGATGGGCTTAGAAGCCGCCCATGCCGCCGCCGGCGGGCATCGCGGGCGGAGCTTCCTTCTTCGGCATTTCGGCGACCATGGCCTCGGTGGTCACCAGCAGGCCGGCGACGGAGGAGGCGTCCTGCAGCGCGGTGCGGACCACCTTGGCGGGATCGATGATGCCCTTCTCGACCATGTCGACATAGTCCTCGTTCTGGGCGTCGAAGCCGAAGGTCTCGGACTTGTTCTCCAGGATCTTGCCGACCACGATCGAGCCTTCCACGCCCGCGTTCTCGGAGATCTGGCGGATCGGAGCTTCCAGCGCCTTCAGCACGATGTTGATGCCGGCCTGGACGTCCGCATTGGCGTTGGTGAGACGGCCCACCGCCTTCTTGGCGCGGAGCAGCGCGACGCCGCCGCCGGGGACGATGCCTTCCTGCACCGCGGCGCGGGTGGCGTTGAGCGCGTCCTCGACGCGGTCCTTCTTCTCCTTGACCTCGATCTCGGTGGCGCCACCGACGCGGATCACCGCGACGCCGCCGGCGAGCTTGGCAAGGCGTTCCTGGAGCTTCTCACGGTCGTAGTCCGAGGTTGTCTCCTCGATCTGGGCCTTGATCTGGCCGACGCGGGCCTCGATGTCGGGCTTCTTGCCGGCGCCGTTGACGATCGTGGTGTTCTCCTTGTCGATCACGACCTTCTTGGCGCGGCCGAGCATCTTCACCGTGACGTTCTCGAGCTTGATGCCGAGCTCTTCCGAGATCAGCTGGCCGCCGGTGAGGATGGCGATGTCCTCCAGCATGGCCTTGCGGCGGTCACCGAAGCCCGGCGCCTTGACGGCAGCGACCTTGAGGCCGCCACGGAGACGGTTGACGACCAGGGTCGCCAGCGCCTCGCCCTCGACGTCCTCGGCGATGATCACCAGCGGCTTGCCCGACTGCACCACGGCTTCCAGCACCGGCAGCATGGCCTGCAGGCCCGACAGCTTCTTCTCGTGCAGGAGGATGTAGGCGTCCTCGAGCTCGGCGGTCATCTTCTCGGCATTGGTGACGAAGTAGGGGCTGAGATAGCCGCGGTCGAACTTCATGCCCTCGACGATGTCCACCTCGGTGTCGAGCGATTTGTTCTCCTCGACGGTGATGACACCCTCGTTGCCGACCTTCTGCATCGCCTGGGCGATCATCTTGCCGATGGCGGCATCGCCATTGGCCGAGATGGTGCCGACCTGGGCGACCTCGGAGGAGGCGGCGACGGGCTTGGCGCGCTTCTCGATGTCCTTGACCACGGCCTGGACGGCGCTGTCGATGCCGCGCTTGAGGTCCATCGGGTTCATGCCGGCGGCAACCGCCTTGGCGCCTTCGCGCACGATCGCCTGGGCCAGCACGGTCGCGGTGGTGGTGCCGTCGCCGGCGAGGTCGTTGGTCTTGGAGGCGACCTCACGCACCATCTGGGCGCCCATGTTCTCGAACTTGTCCTCGAGCTCGATCTCCTTGGCGACGGTGACGCCGTCCTTGGTGATGCGCGGCGCGCCGAAGCTCTTCTCGATGACGACGTTGCGGCCCTTCGGGCCGAGCGTCACCTTGACGGCGTTGGCGAGAATATCGACGCCGCGCAGCATGCGGTCGCGCGCGTCTCCGGAAAACTTGACGTCCTTGGCAGCCATGGTCTGCAATCCCTCGTGTTGCGTGATGTGTCTTGTTTCGTGCGGTGCGGCGCTCTCTTCGTCATTGCCGGGCTTGACCCGGCAATCCATCCTCGTACGAAGAATGATGGATGCCCGGGTCGTCTAGCGCGAAGACGCGCTTCGCGCTTCTGCCCGGGCATGACGATGGAGTATTCAGCGGCCGTTCAGGCGGATGGCCTTAGGCCAGCACGCCCATGATGTCCGACTCCTTCATGATCAGGAGCTCTTCGTTGTCGATCTTGACCTCGGTGCCCGACCACTTGCCGAACAGCACGCGGTCACCCGCCTTGAGGTCGATCGGAATCAGCTTGCCGGTCTCGTCGCGGCCGCCGGGGCCGACGGCGACCACCTCGCCCTGGGACGGCTTTTCCTTGGCGGTGTCCGGGATGATGATGCCGCCCTTGGTCTTTTCCTCGGCGTCGATACGTTTGACCACGACACGGTCATGCAGCGGACGAAATTTGGATTTAGCCATGACGTTTCCCTTTGGAGGCTCGCTTCGGAAGTAGTGAAGTCGGTGGGGCGGCGCTGCCGTTCCTCCTCTTCCCGAGGATCGAACGGAGCGCTTAGCAATCGGGCTTTCCGAGTGCTAAGAGTGGCCCGGGAATATGGCTTGGCCGCGATCCTGTCAAGCAAAGGTGGTTAAGCGATTGGTGAGGCGGATATAGGATGGTGGCATTGGAAACTTGGTCGGGGCGCCGGCGTATTAAACGACGTCATTGCTCCGGCGGCAGTTTTGCGCTTGGCTGCGGGAGGGGTGCGGCCATGGTCTTGTTCGGGGGAATGCCATGATCAATTCAGCTCGCGCGCGCACGGTCGCCAATCTGGCCGCTGCCTCTGGCCTGGCGTTGCTGCTTGGCGCCTGCGGCGGCGGCATGAGCCTACCGTCCTTCTCGTCCTCCCAGCCGGCACCCGAGGCCGAGCCCGGCACCGGTCCTGAAATGCCGGCGAGCATCCGTGCCGACGAGATCGTCGGCCGCTGGGGTCTCGCCTCGTTCCAGAACCCGGCCGACCGCGCCCGCACCGAGGCCGCGGCGAGGGCCCAGTGCAAGAATCCCTACGTGATCACCGCCGGCTCCTCCGGCGGCGTGATCATGCATCTCGCCGACCAGGCGACCCCGCAGGAGCTGCGGCTGAAGGGCTCGCCCAGCGGCAAGAACTATATCGGACCGGCCGGCCCGACCCCCGGCGAGCAGGACCGTGAGATCGTCTCCTTCGACGGCCGCGTCCTGATCACCCGCTTCATCGACAAGGACGCCGCCACCCGCTACGGCAACATGGTCTACGTCCGCTGCGCGCCGCGGGCGTGATCATTCCTCTGTCGTTCAGGGGCACGCGAAGCGTGAACTATGGTGCGCGCTTGCGCACCTGAGAATCTCGAGATTCCGGGTTCGGTCCTGCGGACCGCCCCGGAATGACAGCGTGAGATAAATCCCCAAAAAACAAAAACGCCGGCCCCAGGGCCGGCGTTTTGCTTTATCCGTATCTGGTGCGCTCAGTCGAACAGCGCGTCGATGTCGTCCTGCGAGGCGTGGCCGACGTCGCCGGCGAGCTTCGGGCCGTTGAGGAGCTTCTCGTCGTCGCTGCGCTGGTCGACCGGCGCCGGCACATGGGCCTTGATCGCGTCGACGCCGCCCCAGATCTCCATCATCGCATTGATGTGCTGCTCGATGAACTTCATCGTGGTCATGACCTTGCTGATGCGCTGGCCGGTCAGGTCCTGGAAGTTGCAGGCTTCGAAGATCGAGATGACGCGTTCCTGGATGTCGTCGGCGAGGCGCTTCTGCTGGTCGGCCGAGTCCACCTTGGACATCGCGCTGGCGGCCTGGTCGATCGATTCCGCGGCTTCGAGGATCTGCTGGGTCGCCTGCTCGGTGCCGCCGACGACCGCGCCGAGCTCGCCATTGACCTTGGCCATCTCGCCGCCGTCGAAGCTCTTGCCGTGCAGCGTCGCGATCTCGCGCTTGGTGCGGTCGATGGCGTCGTGGATCAGGTCGAGCTCGACCTTCAGCTTCTCGCACTGCTCGATCTGCGCGCGGTAGGTCTCGAGCATGGTGCGGGCTTCGGAAAGCTCGTGGGCCGTGGACGCGTCGATCGCCGCCATGGCCGCGCTGCCGGACAGCGGGGCAGCCACAACGCCCTTGGCCATCTGTGCGCGGATCGCACGCAACTCCGCCATGATCTCGCTATGCATCGGGCCTGCCTCTTCGGTTACGTCAAGAATCGGCATCTCGCCACCGACGATATCTTCGACGCGAAAACGTTTGCGGTGAACAGCCATCAGGATACTCCCCCCACCTCACTCACGCGTCTTTGTAGGCAGAAGCGATTTAACACGAAGTTCACAGCCGGAACTGTGTTTGCAGACGCGCGCGGCGGCGCGCAAAGACGCGATTAACCATGCGCGCGCGGCATTCATCGAAAATAAACGCTGATCGCCAAATTGCAGCCTCGTGCACGACGTGGTGAATCGAAACGGCCTTTCCGTTTACCAAACAAAACGGCTTTTGCTCTTTATTGACCACGTCGAGGGGCGCGATCAGCCATCAGCTCTCCAAGACGCAAATGATCTAGACGAAACAGTACAGAGTACGTCGATGTTCAAGAAAATGTCTGTCGCGCTGCTCGGCAGCGCTTGCTCCGTCCTGGCCGGCGCGAACAGCGCGAGCGCCTTCGACAACACGGTGCCGAACGATCCGCCCGCGGTGCTCTACGCCCCGCAGGTGCCCCCCGCGCCGGTGCGCGTAGCCTCCAATTCGAACATGGGCGGCGGCTTCATCGAGTTCCTGTTCGGCGACGGTCCCGGCCGCGGTCCGGCCTACGCGCCGCAAGCGCCGGTCTATCAGCAGCAGCCCGGCTATTACGACCAGCGCCGCCTGCCGCCGATGGGCGAGCCGCAGATGCAGGGCGGATACCAGCAGGGCGCGCTCCAGCAGGAAGCGATCGATCCGCGGCAGCGTCCGTTCGATCCGAGATTCGAGAAACAGATCGTTGACTATAGCGGCAAGGAAACTGCCGGCACGATCGTGGTCGATACGCCGAACAAGTTCCTCTACCTCGTCGAAGGCAACGGCAAGGCGATGCGTTACGGCATCGGCGTCGGCCGTCCCGGCTTCACCTGGTCGGGGGTCAAGTCGATCACGGCAAAACGCGAATGGCCGGACTGGACGCCGCCGGCGGAAATGATCGCACGCCGTCCCGATTTGCCCCGGCACATGGAAGGCGGGCCGGAAAACCCGCTCGGCGCCCGCGCGATGTATCTCGGCTCGACGCTCTACCGCATCCACGGCTCCAACGAGCCCTGGACCATCGGCACCAACGTCTCCTCCGGCTGCATCCGCATGCGCAACGAGGACGTGATCGACCTCTACGGCCGCGTCAATGTCGGCACCAGGGTCGTGGTGATGTGATGTTCTTGCTTCGCCTCTCCCCGCTTGCGGGGAGAGGCTGCATTGCATCGGAGATGCAATGCGGGTGAGGGGGAGTCTCCGCGAGTCCAACTCTCACTCATTTTGCGGAGAGAGCCCCTCGCCCCAACCCTCTCCCCGTAAGAACGGGGAGAGGGAGAAGACCGGCCTCACGCGTAATCGCTGCCGCCATCGTCGCCGCCGCCGAAATCGCTGTCGTCGGCCATGTCCATGTTGCCGTCGTCGTGATCGTCGTCGTAATTCTGGTCGTTGTTGTCGCGATCATTCGAGGCCTGGTCGAAGAAGCCTTGCTGAGAATCCTGGCGAGAATCCCGGTTCGAGCCGACGTCGTTGAGGCCGGCATCGCGCGCGAGCGAGCCGCCGGACTGGTCGCTGCTACCGCCCCACGGGCTGCGATCGCCCAATGCGTTGGTGTCGCCAAAGGCCTGCTGGTGCCCGCCGCCCATCATGCCGCGGATGCTGGAGAGCAGCAGCGAGCCGCCGACGACGCCGGCCGCGGCTGCCGCCGCCGTGCCGAGGAACGAGCCGCCGCCACCGCCGACCGGCGGGGCGCCATAGCCCGGAGCTTGGCCCTGACCCGGACCTTGTCCGTAAGCCTGACCATACGGCGGCTGGCCGTAGCCCGGCTGGGTCTGCTGCATCGCTTGGCCGGTGTTCCAGACCGGCCGCTGCTCACGCGGCGGCACGTTCGGAACGGAACCGTGCGACTGGCTGCCGCCGAACAGCGTGTCGCGCATGGTGTCCAGGAAGCCGCCGGACTGCTGCTGCTCGGGCGCATGGGCCGCTTCCAGCTCCTGGATGCGGTTATGGGCGCGCTTCAGTGCTTCGTCCTGTAACAACGTGGTCTGCACCAGGGCGTAGATCGCGCCGGGTGCCTTGCGCAGGCCGTCGGAGATCGCGGTGATCGCGTCGGGATCGCGCGGTGCATTTTCCAGTTTCGAAAGCCGGTCGAAAAGCTCGTCAACGAGCTGGCGTTCCTGCGGCGTCATGATCAATCTCCCTCGCGCAAACCAAGCGCGAGCAAGATGTAGGGTTCCATTATGGCCCCAACAGTGCCGGCCGGATTAAATTTCAGTATGCGACAAGCTGACCCGCGGCTTGTTTTCCGCCGGGTTCACCCCAGCGTGACGCCGCTGTCCGCCAGCAGGCGCGCGAAGGCATCGCTGGCAAGATACGCGTGCTCGCGCTCGCGGACGTCGGTCATCGGATCGAGGCCGGTGAGGACATCATCGACGAAACCGGGATGGCACATCACGAGGCCGCCGTCGGGGAGGCCTTGGAGGAATTGCCGCATCAACGCGCCGAAATCGGCCGCGCGCGTGAACTCATAGGCGCCGGCAAAGCCCGGATTGAAGCTGAGGCGAGCGCCACCCGCGCGGCGGCGGAATTGCGCGCTGAGGATATCGAGCACCATGGCCTTTGGGGAGGCGAGGCGCTGGGCCAGCGGCAGGTTGCGGCCGCCCTGGCGAACCCAGGCTTTCGGCGCGCCCTCGCTGACGGCATCGACAAAGCCGTCGCGCACCTGCGGAAAGAGCTGCACATGCTGGTGGCCGTCGACAAAGTCGGGCGCGCGGCCGAACGCTTCCACGAAGGCCGCCAGCTGCGCCTTCACCTCGTTGCGAAAGAATTCGCGGTCGAGCCGGCGTGCAAGCCCGGCGCGCAGCAGCTTTGGAAACGGCAAGAACATGTCGCCGTCGAGGGGGCGGAAGTGCATGGTGAGCGGCCGGAACGGCGCCGACAACGTCACGTGCAATCCGATAGCGCAGCGCCGGCTCGCCTTCACGGAGGCCTGGAGCGCTTCGACCTCGCTGCGTTCGATCGCGGGGCCGACCACCATCACCGAGGTCGCGTTGAGGCGGCCGCGTTCGATCAGGTCGCGGATGGCGCGGTTGACACCCGGGCTGATGCCGTAATCGTCGGCGCAGAGCCAGATCCGCCGCAGACTCGCGGCCGCGCTCATTCGGCCGCGGTCCTCTTGGCGGCGTCATCGGCCTCGAAATGCTTCTCGCTGTGCTCGGCGACGAAGTAGATCGGGCGTGCCTTCAGCTCGGAGAGGATCTTGCCGATATATTCGCCGACGATGCCGATCATGATCAGCTGCACGCCCCCGATCGTCATCAGGCCGACCACGAGCGAGGGATAGCCGGGCACCTGCTTGCCTGTGGTGAACACCTCCCAGAGGATTGACAGGCCGAACAGGAAGGCGATGCCGGCGAGGATGACGCCGAGCAGGCTGGCGAAGCGCAGCGGCGCCACCGAGAACGAGGTCAGGCCCTCGATGGAAAGACCGAGCAGGCGCGCGGCATTGAAGGTCGTGACGCCATGGGCGCGGGGCGCCGGCTCGTAATCGACGCGGATCTGGCGGAAGCCGATCCAGCTGGCGAGGCCCTTGAAGAAGCGGTTGCGCTCCGGCAGCTGCCGCAGCGCCGTGACCGCGCGCGGCGAGAGCAGGCGGAAGTCGCCGGCGTCCTCCGGAATCTTCTGGCGCGCGCCCCAGTTGATCAGGGCGTAGAAGCCGTGCACGGCGAGCCGCCGCAGGAAGGTTTCGTTGTCGCGATGCGCCTTGGCGGTATAGACGACGTCATAGCCGTCTTCGATCCAGTGTCGCACCAGCTGCTCGATCAGGGCCGGCGGATGCTGGCCGTCGCCGTCCATGAACATCACGGCGCCGAGCCGGGCATGGTCGAGGCCGGCCATCAGCGCCGCCTCCTTGCCGAAATTGCGCGACAGCGACACCACCTGGACGTCGATCGCGTCGGCCGGCAGCGAACGGGCGATCGACAGCGTCGCATCCGCGCTGCCGTCGTCGACATAGACGACCTCGCAGGACAGCCGATAGCGCTGCCGCAGCGTCCTGGCGAGATCGCAGATGCGCTGGTGCAGGGCGGCAAGGCCCGCCGCCTCGTTGTAGACGGGGACGACAATCGACAGCCCCTTCGCGGCGGCGCTGCTTGGGGTGGTTGTCAGGCCGGAAACGTCAGAGCCCAGCGTCATCGATTAGGGTTCCAGAGGCGATCAAGTCTTCTCAACAGCATATGGTAGCTGCCGTTTGCTGTCGCTACGCTGAACGAACCTGAGGCTCACCGCCGCAGGAACGCCTCGAGTTTGGCGAACAGCGGGTTCTCCCGGTCGAACACATAGTCGAGCGAGACCACCGAGACGGTCTCGGCGCCGTGCTCGCGCAGGAAGCTGGCGACCGCATAGAGCTGGCCCGGCGGGCAGTGCAGCGTCAACATGCCTGACGAGGTCGGGCCGCCGAACGGGGCCTCGACGCCGAACCGGGTGTGGGCTTCGCCGAGCAGCGCCGCGTCGCACTGGCGGAAGCGGGTGCGGACCTCGCGGTATTTGTTGGCCCGCGCCCTTGCGGCGATGTGGTCGAGGATGACGCGCGCGGTCTCGCGCGCCTGCGACGACCAGTCGGCGTCCTTCGACGCCACCAGATTGGCCTGGCTGCGCAGCATCACGCCGTCGTCGAGCACCCGCAGGCCGTTGGCGGCGAGCGTGGCTCCCGTGGTGGTGATGTCGACGATCAGCTCGGCGCTGCCGGCCGCCGGCGCGCCTTCGGTGGCGCCCGCGCTTTCGACGATGCGGTAATCGGTGATGCCATGCTGCGAGAAGAACGTGCGGGTCAGGTTGATGAACTTGGTCGCGACCCGCATCCGCATGTGATGCTGCTCGCGGAAGCCGGTGGTGACGTCGTCGAGGTCGGCCATGGTGCGGACGTCGATCCAGGCCTGCGGCACCGCGACGACGACGTCGGCATAGCCGAAGCCGAGGCCCTCGATCAGCGACACGCGCTTGTCGGCGTCCGCGATGTTCTCGCGCACCAGGTCCTCGCCGGTGACGCCGAGATGCGCAAAGCCGCGGGCGAGCTGCGCGGCGATCTCGCTGGCCGAGAGATAGGCGACCTCGACATTGTCGAGGCCTGCGATGGTGCCGCGATAATCGCGTGCGCCGCCGGCCTTCGACAGCTTGAGGCCGGCGCGGGCGAAGAACGCTTCGGTGTTTTCCTGAAGGCGGCCCTTGGAGGGAACGGCCAGAACGAACGGCGCGCTCATGACTTAAGCTCCCACCTTGCGGCCGATGCGGCTCAGCGCATCGATCCAGACCGAGAACCCGACGGCGGGGATCGGCTCGGCCGATCCAAGCTGGGTCATCAGCCCGTCATAGCGGCCGCCGGCGACCAGCGGCTCGACGCCGTTGCCGCGGTGATGCAACTCGAATTCGAAGCCGGTGTAATAGTCGAGGCCGCGCCCGAACGCTGTCGAGAAGCGCGTCTGCTTCACGTCGATTCCGCGCGCCGCCATGAAGCCGACCCGGCTCTCGAACTGGTCGATCGCGGCAGACAGATCGAGCTTCGCATCCGCGGTGAGCGCGCGCAGCTCGGCGATGGCGTCGTCCGGATTGCCTGATATCGACAGGAAGCGCTTGAGCACGGCGATCGCCTCGCGCGGCAGCGCGCCGCCCTTCAGCGTCGATTGCTCCAGGAAACGATCAGCGATCTCCGCCGTGGTGCGGCCGCCGACATTTGTGGTGCCGGCGATCGACATCAGATCGGTGACGAAGGCCAGCGCCGCCTTGCGGTCGGAGCCGGCGAGTGCGGCGAGCACGCCCTCATATTCGCTGCGGGTCGCGGTGGCCGCGGCCGCCAGCTTCTCCAGATCTTTCTCCAGACTGATCTTGCGGTTGAAATCCTTGACCAGGCGGCGGCGCCAGACCGGAAAAAGGTTCAGCGCGTCGAGCAGCGCATTGAACAGCGCGACGTCGCCGGTGCGGATCTCGACATCGCGGACGCCGAAGGCCCCCGTGGCCTCCAGCGCCAGCGCCAGCATCTCGGCGTCGGCCGCGGCGCGGTCCTGACGACCGAACGATTCGATGCCGGCCTGAAGGAATTCGCTGGCCTGGCCGCTGCGGTAGCGGAACACCGGACCGAGATAGCTGAACCCCGCCGGCTGGCCGGCCTGGCTAGATGCGAGGTAGTCGCGGGCGACCGGAATGGTGAGGTCCGGCCGCAGGCAGAGCTCCTCGCCGGAGAGGTCCGTGGTCAGGTACAGGCTCTTGCGGATGTCCTCGCCGGAGAGGTCGAGGAACGGCTCGGCCGGTTGCAGGATCGCGGGCTCGGCCCTGACATAGCCGGCCTGCGCGAACGACAAGAGCAGCGTATCCGCCCAGGCGGCGGAGCCGGCAGCATTTGAGGTGGCAGTCGCGGTCATCTCAGGGTCCATCGTCCCGGTGGAACCGGGCAAGGCAAGGGGGAGGCGAATTGGCGCAGCCCTTAGCATGGCCCGAAAGCGGTTTCGACCTCCAATGGATCAATCCCTTAACGGCTTTGGAGCTGGAAGGACGCGATCTCGCGGAAAGTGTCTCAGGTAATTTAATACCTGAAAACGAGAGGTCTGGCTTTCATTCGGTTTGGCCAGCGACGTCTATGGACCCATCGTCAGGCAATGCGCCGGTGGAAGCGAAGACAAGCCCTGCTGCTTCCAGCACAGCGTGATCTGCGAGCTGCTCGGCAAGCTCGAGAATTCTGTGCCTTTTGCCCGGGTCCCTTATGCCGAGAAACGCCTTGATCAGCCCGAGTTCCTCGCGCCGCCGCATCTCCAATGCATCGTCGTCCATGGTCAGGTCGTCCCCAGCGGCAGCCTCATTGCTGGTCGCTGATTTTGTGCGTCGCATGCGACTCGCCGCCGCAACCGCAGGCTCGACCTCACATTGAGAAATTGAGTGCGGCGGGCAAGTCGTCGCATACTCATTTTGGGTATGGCGGATCATTCATCTGCTGCCGCCCTTCGTTTACAATGTAAATATTGGTTTCCGATTCATGCGCAATACTTCAGATGTTATCCGGGCGGTCTCGCGGCATACGCTGGCCTATATGCTGTTTTCGATCAGCGAGATGTTCCGGCATTACGACGAGTTCGATCCGCTGGACCTTCTGATCGTTCATGCAATTCTCAACGCGAATGTCATCAATGTGATGAACGACCCGTCGCTGGACGAGAGCTTCTCCAGCATTCATGCGGTCGAGCCGGATGCGATCAAGCAAGGTGTGTCTCGGGCGGCACTCTCTCGCTTCCTCAGCCTGCCGCTCGAGACAGTTCGCCGTCGCGTGACAGGACTTAAGAAACGAAAGATTCTCGCCGAGACCAAGGCCGGGCTCATCGTGACCGAGCAGAACGCTTTCAGGTTTGGGAACAATCACGAACTGCAGAAGACCAATATGCTGTTGCTGACCAAACTGCTGCGCGATCTCAAGCGCTCCGGCATCAACGGGCCGGACGATCTGCGCGTCCGCAAGGGCGCTACATCCACGAGGAAGGCGAAATAAGCGGCGGGATATGGATCGAAGCCATCTCAACATCGCTCGCGATGGAGCGCAAAAAATAGCGGCGAACGGCGGGCTGTCTTTTCAGGGGCTGAGGCCATCCGCTGCCCTCGAGCTTCAATCGTACGACTTCGATCATTTCGGCGAAACCGAGCGATATGCCGGCGCGTCCAGCATGCCGCTGTCTGTCGGGACAACTGCCATCATGCGCGCCAGGCTTAGCCTGCCAAACATGACTCTCTCGCTGGTGAAGACGTTCCCGCGGATCATTCGCGGTTATGACCTGGCCCATGCCGTCGCCGTGGTGGTTCCGATGGATCATGTGACCGCGACCCGGATCAACGGGCGGACGATTGGCAGCTCGATCGTGATTCTAAAGGGAGCGTCCGATTGCCTGGTCTATGAGCCCGAGGGGCGCCTGATAGGTGTTGCATATTTCAGTGCGCCCGGGCGCGAGCCTTGGGGACAATTGAGCGACGGCTATCACCTGCTGAATGCGGCACCGGGCATGCTCGCCTCTCTGCGCGGCTTGATCTCCACGACGCTTGAAACCGCAGCCTATGATCCAGACGTCCTGGACGAGCCGGCCTCGCGAGCCGTCGTCGAGCAATCGCTGCTCAGCACCGTGGATGCCGCAATCCGGACCAGCGTGACTAGTGCGGCTGCTCCATCCCTGACGAATCGCTATCGGCAGATCGTCGTGGACATGGAAGAGTCGATACGGCGCAATCTGATGATCTGGCCCAAGACCACCGAACTGGCAGAGCAGGTGGGCGTGTCGGTTCGGACCCTCCAGAGCGCGACGCTGGCCATTTGCGGCATGAGCCCGAATCGCTACAGCCGGGTGTTGCGCCTTTGGTCGGTGCGCAAGCAGCTGCGCGTCGGCCCGGCAGCGCGCAGTGTGAAGTCCTGCGCGATTGCGCATGGCTTCTGGCATCTGAGCGAGTTCGCGGCGAGTTACCGGGCAGCCTTCGGGGAACTGCCGTCCGAGACCTTGCAGCGGTCGCTGCGAGGGGAATAGGCTAACCGCCGCCCCAATCGCCCAGCACCGCTTGCACCAGCGCCAGCGCTGCCACCGCGGCGGTGTCGGCCCGCATGATCCGCGGACCCAGCGCCAGCCGCAGGATCTTGGGCTGCCGCAGCAGCAGGGCCCGCTCTTCTTCGGCAAAGCCGCCTTCGGGACCGATCAGCACGTCGACGCCGTGGCCGGCCGCCTCGCGCGCGTTTTGCAGGTTCTGGACAGGATTTTGGACGTCTGCCGCTTCATCGCAGAAGATCAGCAGCCGATCGGCGGGGCGCTGGCTCAGGTAGCGCTCCAGCGGCACCGGCTCGGCGACACCGGCGATGCTCAGGATGCCGCATTGCTCGGCCGCCTCGACCACATTGGCGCGCATCCGCTCGGTGTTGACCCGGGAAGCCTGGGTGAACCGGGTCAGGACTGGTTGCAGCGTCGCGGCACCCATCTCGATGGCCTTCTGGACCATGTAGTCGAGCCGGGCATGCTTGAGCGGGGCGAAGACGTAGGCGAGGTCGGCCAGACGGTCCTGGGGCCGGGTCTGCTGCAGGATCACCAGCCCATCCGGCCGCTTGCGGCCCTCGATGGCGGCCTGCCACTCGCCGTCGCGGCCGTTGAAGGCCAGAACTTCGGCCCCGGCGGCCAGCCGCAGCACATTGCCGAGATAATTGCTCTGGTCGCGGTCGAGCGCGACCCTGGCGTCCTGGGCCAGGGGAGCGTCGACGAACAGGCGGGGGGCGCGGAAATCGTGGGAAGGCATGGTTCGAAGGTCCGATTTGCCGGCTTTCTTAACCGAAAGCAGCACTTTCGGGGTAAATATCGCCACTTTGGTGCGTCCCGACGCCGCGCTCTTGCCCTATTCGACGGGTTGTTAAGGGCCGGCGGGAATCGTAAATACGCGAGCACGCTGGTTGCGCTTCAATTGGGAAGACGCCGAGCCCCGTAAGCTCCTGCCGGAGAGACTGTCTTGATGATCCGTCATTTGATGGTTCCGATCACTGTCGCCATGATCAGCCTGGGCGCCGCGGGCGCCTATGCGCAAAGCGCCTTCCCGGCGCCGCTACCGAACCAGGCTGCGAGCAGCTCGGCCTTTCCGCCCGTGAACGGCTCGGCGCCGACCGCCTCTGTCGGCGCGGCACCGCAATCCTCGTTTCCCGTGAATGGCGCTGCGCCCATTGGCGGCGCCGGCGCCTTCAGCGCCGCTCCGCCGACGCAGGCCGGTTCCGGTGAGGACTGCATGAAGGCGTTCTTGCCTCTGCGCGAGGAGGCCGAAAAGCGCGGCAAGCTGATCAAGGCCGCGAGCGACCGTCACGCCCCGCCGGACGAGGCCTGCAAGCTGATCCGCAATTTCAGCCAGGCTGAAACGAACATGCTCAAATACATCGAGAAGAATTCCGCCAAATGCGGCATCCCGGCACAGGTCGGCGCGCAGATGAAGGAAGGCCACAAGAACACCGAAGCCATGACGACGAAGGTCTGCAACGTCGCGCAGCAGATGCAGCAACAGCAGGCGCGGCCGGCCGGTCCGTCGCTGAGCGAGGTGCTGGGGTCTGGTTCTGCGCCTGAAGCCAATGCCGGCAAGAAGGGCGGCAGCACCTTCGACACGCTCAACGGCAACGTCCTCACCCGATGAGCGACACATCCGCCCGTGTTGCCGATTCCACCGGCAACTGGGTCGATACGCTCGCGCCGCATTGGGCGCGACCTTACTTGCGCCTGTCCCGCTTCGATCGTCCGATCGGCTCCTGGCTCTTGTTGATGCCGTGCTGGTGGTCGGCCGCGCTCGCGAGCGGCATGGCGCACGACGTCCGCCGCCTGCCGCTCACCATTGTGCTGTTCTTCATCGGCGCCTTTGCGATGCGCGGGGCAGGCTGCGCCTGGAACGACATCACCGACCGCGACCTCGACGCCAGGGTCGAGCGCACCCGCTCGCGGCCGCTGCCCGCGGGGCAAATCACCGTGAAGCAGGCGCTGGCCTTCCTGGTCGCGCTGGCGCTGGTCGGCCTCGTCGTGCTGCTCCAGTTCAATCGCTTTGCCGTCGTGACCGGCATCGCCTCGCTCGTCGTTGTCGCCGTCTATCCCTTCATGAAGCGCGTCACCTGGTGGCCGCAGGTCTTCCTCGGGCTCGCCTTCTCCTGGGGCGCGCTGATGGGCTTTGCCGTCACCTTCGGCCGCATCGACATCACCGCGCTGGTGCTCTATGCCGGGTCGATCGCCTGGGTGATCGGCTATGACACGATCTACGCGCATCAGGACGCCGAGGACGACGCGCTGATCGGCGTCAAATCCACCGCGCGCCTGTTCGGCGCGCACACGCACCAGGCCTTGATCCTGTTCTACGGCCTCGCGGTGGTGCTGATCGGTGTCGCGCTGGCATCAGGTGATGTGCGCTGGCCGGCATGGCTCGGGCTTACGGCCTTCGCCGCGCACCTCGCCTCGCAGATCGTGCGCCTCCGGATCGACGATCCCGAGCTGTGCAAGCGCCTGTTCTATTCGAACAAGCACGCGGGCCTGCTGCTGTTTGCGGGATTGCTGACGGACGCCGTGATGCGGGCGGCGTGACGCCGTAGGGTGGGCAAAGGCGCCCTTGCGCCGCGCCCACCATCTTTCCGAGAAAAAGATAGACGAGGTGGGCACGCGTCGCTTTGCCCACCCCACGGCACCTGTGAGTGCCGTTCAATTCCGCGCGATGATCTCGTGTTCGCCGAGATGAACCGGCAGCTCGCGCGCGACGCCGGCGCGGCGGCGCATCAAGAATTTCGGACGGCGGGTGCGGATCGCGTTGGCGCGGCGACGGCGGGCTGCGGGCTTGCGCGCGCCTTCGTCGAGCTGCGGCAGCGCGAAAAGCTCGCTCCAGATCGCCCAGGCCTCGTTGAGTTCTTCGCCGTCGGCGCTGACCTGCAGCGGAACGGAGAGCGAGGGATCGCGATGCACGAGGACGAGCGCCTGCGCCTCGTCATTGCCGCGCAGCGCAACGCCGACGAAGTCGCTGACGCGCACGTTGATCGCCATCTGCATGCCGCGGACGGCACGGCGCAGCACGACGCGTTCGCGATGAAGCTCGATCTGCCGGGTGTAACCGTCGGCGCGCGGATCGTGCGCATCGAAGCGGACCGGAAGGGAAAGAGGGTCGAGCCGCAAGGAGCGGCTCGACCCGGCGGGAGCGACCCCGCTTGTTGATGTTTGACGCCTCACGGCTTTCATTCTCCCCGCCGAGATTATGTTCCCGGTCGATGCGAGGACCTTAGCGCGTCCATTTCCGAAACCGCTTAAAAAGGCTGGTTAATCCAACCTCACCGCCGCGCATGATTGACAAGACCTTGGCGCGCATGATTGACGAGACGTTGCCTTGGACGTGCGAATCTGAGCCTTTTGCGGGCTGAAAACGCTTGAAGTCCGCACCATTTGGGCACATCTGGTGGTCACGGCGCCTGTCGCCCCGAAACCTCCCGCGCCCCAACAGGATTTCGTTTGTGAACCCTTCACCAAGCTCGACGCTTTCGCCTAAAGCCAATCGCGATCTGTTCGATCAGTCCGCGCTGTCCGATCTCGCACAGCGGCTGGTGGAGGCGGCGAGGCGCGCCGGCGCGGATGCGGCCGATGCGGTCGCGGTGCGCGGCGTCTCGCAAGGCGTGGAGGTGCGCGACGGCCGCGTCGAGGAATCCGAGCGGTCCGAGGGCGACGATGTCGGCCTGCGCGTGCTGGTCGGCCAGCGCCAGGCGGTGGTCTCGACCAACGACGTCAGCGGCGATGCCGTGACCAAGCTCGCCGAGCGCGCGGTGGCGATGGCGAAGGTCGCGCCATCAGACAAATATGTCGGCCTCGCCGATCCCGCGCTGCTCGCGCGCGACTTCCCCGATCTCGATCTGCTCGATCCCGACGTGCCCGCAACTTCAGAGCTCGAGCGCCGCGCGCTGGCTGCTGAAGCCGCCGCGCTCGCCGTGAAGGGCGTGACAAAATCCGGCGGTGCGTCGGCATCGGCCGGCATGGGCGGCATGGTGCTCGTCACCTCGACCGGCTTCCACGGCTCTTATTTGCGCTCCAGCCAGGGCATCTCGGCCACCGCCATATCAGGCGAAGGCACCGGCATGGAGCGCGACTACGACTTCACCTCGGCGCCGCATGGCGCCGATCTGCTGTCGCCGGAGGTCGTCGGCCGTTCCGCCGGCGAGCGCACGGTGGCGCGCTACAATCCGCGCAAGGTCGAGACCTGCAAGGTGCCCGTCGTGTTCGATCCGCGCGTTGCCGGCTCGCTGGTCGGCCATCTCGTCGGCGCCATCAACGGCGCCTCGATCGCGCGCAAGACCAGCTTCCTCAAGGACAAGCTCGGCCAGCAGCTGTTCGCCAAGAACATCCGCATCATCGACGATCCCTTGCGCAAGCGCGGCCTGCGCTCGCAGAGCTTCGATGCCGAAGGCGTCGCAGTGAAGCGGACTGCGCTCGTCGACGAGGGAGTGCTGACGACCTGGCTGCTCGACTGCGCCACCGCGCGCGAGCTCGGCCTCGTCACCACCGGCCACGCCCATCGCGGCGTCTCGTCCTCGCCCTCGCCGGGGCCGTACAATCTGCATCTCGAGCCCGGCACACCGACGCCGGCCGAGCTGATCTCCGACATCAAGCAGGGATTCTACGTCACCGATTTGATCGGCTCGGGGGTCAACGGCGTCACCGGCGATTACAGCCGCGGCGCCTCCGGCTTCTGGATCGAGAACGGCGAGATCACCTATCCCGTCAGCGAGGTGACGATTGCGGGCCACCTGTTCGAGATCTTCAAATCGATGCAGCCGGCCAACAATCTGGAGTTCCGCTACGGCATCAATGCGCCGACGGTGCGCATCGAGGGTTTGACGCTTGGCGGACGTTGACGCGCACTCCCTCGAAACCATCCTGACGCGCGATGCGGCGCTGCTGAAAGACACGGTGCGGGAGGCGGGCAGCCTCGCGCACTCGATGTTCCGCACCGAGCTGAGGAAGTGGATCAAGGGCGCGTCCTCGCCGGTCTCGGAAGCCGACATCGCCGTCAACGACCTGCTCGAGGCGCGCCTGCGCTCGGCGACTCCAGGCTATGGCTGGCTGTCGGAGGAGAGCGCCGACGATTCCACGCGGCTGTCGCGGCGGCTGACCTGGGTGGTCGATCCCATCGACGGTACCCGCAACTATCTCAACGGCCATGACGAATGGTGCGTCAGCGTCGCGCTGGTCGAGGATGCCGCGCCGGTGCTGGCCGCGGTGTACGCGCCGACCACCAACGAGTTCTTCTTCGCGGCCCGCGGCCAGGGCACGACGCTCAACGGCAAGGCCGTGCGGGCGGCGGGCGGATCGGCGCTCGACTTCTCCCGCGTCGCCGGCCCGAAGCCGATGGTCGAGCGGCTCAATACCGCCGGCGGCGACATCAAGCTGCATCCGCGAATCGGCTCGCTCGCGCTGCGCCTGTGTCGGGTCGCCGATGGCGTGCTGGATGCGGCTTTTGCGGGCGGCAACAGCCATGATTGGGACCTTGCGGCGGCCGATTTGATCGTGCAGGAAGCGGATGGTAGGATGAGCGACCTCTCCGGAGATCCCATCCTCTATAACCGCCGGGAAGTGGCGCACGGGGTGCTGGTGGCAGCGGGTCGCGATCGTCATGCGAGCATTGTCGCGCATCTTCGAAACCGCCCCTTAGCCTGAAGCGCTTTCGTCGTGCTTGTCGAACACTGCTTTGCCGGGCAGCCCGTTAGGAACAGAATCCATGTCAGATAGTGCCCCGCAACAATTGCTGCATCTCGTCATCGGCGGCGAGCTCGTCGATCTCGAGCACAACACCTTCAAGAACCTGGACGACGTCGAGATCGTCGGCCTCTATCCGAACTATGCGACCGCCCACGCCGCCTGGCGGGCCAAGGCGCAGAGCACGGTCGACAACGCCCAGATGCGCTATTTCATCGTCCATCTGCACCGGCTGCTCGACCCTACCCAAGAATCGAAGCCGGCGCGTTGAAGAAACTGCTTCGCAATACGCTGCGAAGCAGCTGGTTTCAGCGTGCCGTCGGGGTCCTGGCGGCCGAATATCTGCGCTTTGTCTGGCGGACCAACAAGTTCACGTTCGATCCGCCCGACGTCTATGACATCGTCGAGCCGCAGATCCCGGCGATTTTCGCATTCTGGCACGGCCAGCATTTCCTCACCCCGTTCATCAAGAACAAGGACTCCTACAAGGCCAGGGTCCTGATCTCGCGGCACCGCGACGGCGAGTACAATGCGATCGCCGCCGAGCGGCTCGGCATCGGCACGATCCGCGGTTCCGGCGACCATGGCGGCGCCTTCCACCGCAAGGGCGGTGTCGGCGCCTTCAAGGAAATGGTGCGGACGCTCGAGGACGGTTGTAATGTCGCGCTGACCGCCGATGTCCCCAAGCGCGCGCGCGTGGCCGGGCTCGGCATCATCATGCTGGCACGGGAATCGGGGCGGCCGATCATGCCTTTCGCGATGGCGACCAGCCGATTCATCCGGCTCAAGAACTGGGACCGTACCACCATCAATTTGCCATTCGGGCGGGGCGCATTGGTCGGCATCAAGGAAATCCACGTTCCGCCGGACGCCGACGCGGCCATGATGGAAACCCTGCGGCTCGAGCTGGAAGAGACGCTGAACGAGGCGACCCGCCGCGCCTATGCGCAGCTCGGCCGTCCGGGACCCGCAGATGGCTAGTTCGCTTCCGATGACGCTGCGGATGTATCATCGCCTGGCGAGCGGCCTGGTGCCGCTGGCGCCTGCGCTGATCAAGCGGCGGCTGAAGCAGGGCAAGGAGGATCCCGCGCGCGTCGGCGAGCGGCGGGGCCTTAGCCAAGACGTCCGTCCGCACGGTCCGCTGGTCTGGATCCACGGCGCCAGCGTCGGCGAGGTCCTGGCCGCGGCCGCGCTGATCGAGCGCCTGCGCGACCTCAACCTGCGCATCCTGCTCACCTCGGGCACCGTGACCTCTGCGGCCGTCGTCGCCAAGCGCTTTCCGCCCGACGTCATCCATCAATACGTGCCCTATGATTCGCCGCGCTACGTCGCGCGCTTCCTCGACCATTGGAAGCCGTCGCTGGCGCTGTTCATCGAATCCGACCTGTGGCCCAACCTGATCCTGGCGGGCGCAGCGCGCCGGGTGCCGATGGTGCTGATCAACGGGCGGATGTCGCCGCGCTCCTTCCCGCGCTGGCGGCGGATGTACGGCACCATCTCGGCGCTGCTGTCGCGGTTCGACATCTGCCTAGCGCAATCGAAGGTCGATGCCGAGCGCTTCTCCGCGCTCGGCGGCCGCGACGTCGTCACCACGGGCAATCTCAAGCTCGACGTTCCCGCGCCGCCGGCCGATCCCGCGAGGCTGGAGCGGCTGATGGCGATGACGCGCGGGCGTCCGATCATCGTCGCGGCCTCGACCCATCCGGGCGAGGACGAGATGCTGGTCGCGGCCCATCGCAGCCTCGCCGGTTTCTTTCCGCAACTCCTCACCGTGATCGTCCCGCGCCATCCGGATCGCGGCTCCTCGATCGCAGGGCTGATCACGGCATCCGGCCTGAAGCCCGGCTTGCGTTCGCGCGAGGAGCTGCCGACCGCCGCGACCGACGTCTATGTCGCCGACACCATGGGCGAGCTCGGCCTGTTCTATCGCCTCTCGCCGATCGTCTTCATGGGCGGATCGCTGATCCGCCATGGCGGGCAGAATCCGATCGAGGCGATCAAGCTCGGGGCCGCGATCGTCCATGGCCCGCACGTCTTCAACTTCGCCGACGTCTACGAGGCGCTCGATGCGAGCGGTGGCGCGCGTCAGGCCGACACGCAGGAAGTGCTGGTCAAGCAGCTCGGCCAGCTCCTGGCCGATCCCACCATGCGCGACAAGATGCAGCGCGCCGGCAGCGGCGTGGTGGATCAGCTCGGCGGCGCGCTCGACCGCACCATGGGCGCACTCGAGCCGTATCTGCTGCAGCTGCGGATCGAGATGGGAGCGGCCAATGCGTGAGCCGGCCTTCTGGTACCGGCCACGTTCCCCGAAGTCGCATCTTTTGAGTCCGTTGGGCGCGCTCTACGGCGCCATCACCGCGCGCCGCATGGCGCGCAAGGGCTTTGACGCCGGCATTCCCGTGATCTGCGTCGGCAATTACCATGTCGGCGGTGCCGGCAAGACGCCGACCGTGCTGGCGCTGACCAAGCTGCTGCGCGAGCTCGGCGAGACGCCGGTGGTGCTCAGCCGCGGTTATGGCGGACGGCTTCAGGGCCCGGTGATGGTCGATCGCGCGCGTCACACTGCCGCCGACATCGGCGACGAGCCGCTGATGATGGTGCGCGACGTGCCCGTCGCGGTCGCGCGCAACCGCGTCGACGGCGTCGCGCTGGCGAAGTCGCAAGGCGCCACCGTGATCCTGATGGATGACGGCTTCCAGAACCCGCATCTGATGAAGGATGCATCGCTGATCGTGATCGACAGCGAGCGCGGCCTCGGCAACGGCAAGGTGTTTCCGGCCGGCCCCCTGCGCGCGCCGCTGAAGACGCAGCTCGCGCGCACCGACGCGCTGGTGCTGATCGGCGACGGCCATGCCGCGGACGATGTCGCGGCCGAGCTCGAAAGGCGCGGCAAGCCCAGGCTGCGCGCACGCTTGACGCCGGATACGGCTTCCGTCGGGCAGCTCGCCGGCAAGTCCGTTTTCGCGTTCGCCGGCATCGGCGATCCCGAGCGCTTCTTCCGCAGCTTGCGCGCCTGCGGCATCGATGTTGCCCGCACGCGCCCCTTTGCCGATCACCACAGGTTTTCGCACGACGAGCTCGCCCTGCTTGCGGCGGACGCCCGACGCGAGCAGCTCACGCTGGTGACGACGGAAAAGGACCTCGCGCGCCTGCGCGGCCGCGGCGATGTGCCAGGCGGCATCGTGCCGTTCGCCGTGCAGCTCTCCTTCGACGATCCGGCAACGCTGCGGCAGCTGATCAGCAATCACCTCTACAAGGCGCGCGAGCGGCTGTTTTCCAGGCGATGATTTTGTAGATCGCGTAGGGTGGGCAAAGCGCAGCGTGCCCACCATCAGGAACATCTGGGTTGAAAGTGAGAGTCGTGGGCACGCTTCGCTTTGCCCACCCTACGGCGTCACGGCTGCAATCTCGGTTCAGCACTTGGTCGTGCTCACCACGCACCAACGGCAATCATTCCGATAATGGTCAGGCACGAGGCGCAGGCCACCATGAAGGTATAGCATTCGGGTGTATTCATCGCTTCCTCCCAAACTGCAGCCAATTGCTTGGCCATTGCTACGCGGGAGAGATCACCGGTCTTCGAGCCGCTTCAATGCGGCGCGTTGCGGCCGGTCTTGTGGTGCGCCTTCGTCTCATTCTCGTCACCCTGATCCGCCGGATGACGATCGGCATCGAGAGCCTCGAAGCGTTCTGTTGCGATCAGAAGCTGTTTGCGCATTTCAGCGAGACGGGCGCGGCAATATTCACGATACAGCAGGTCCAATATGGTGGGCATGAACACCCCCATCGGTTGGTATTCGATTGACTGATATGCCGCCGCGAATTTTCGAGGTGATCCTAGCCCGTCAGATGGCTCTTCGATATGAGCCCGTTCACAGACTGCGCCAATTCCAATGCTCAACGGCTTTTGGTTGACTTGATTGTCTGCGCGATAAAAGCAACAGGGCCAATTACCTAACATGCATGTTAGCAGCCCTGTGTTTCACCAAGATTTCGTCAAACAACTTAAGCGCGCCGAATTGCAACAAAGAATCCAACTACAGCGCGAAATGACTCACCATTGAGTGCACGCGCTATTCGATGCAACGCAGATCGGCATGATGAGATCATTTGTCTGTGAGACCGGCGGTGCGAGCGCGCGCGAACACCGTCGGGACGCCGGCACATTCGTCGCCATGCCCTGGAGATCGGCTGCATCGCCAGCGGCTGGAGCATGATCCGGAAAAGTGCGCAGCGGTTTTCCGAAAAGATCATGCTCAAACAATAACCTGAAGCGCGATGACGATTCATCCTGATCTCATCGCGCTTTTAGGGCGGCTGCGCTCTTGCCATCGTGTCGCAGCCTGCCATTCAGGCGACATTCATCGCAAGGCGCCTATCGATGTCAGACGATCGGGAGAATTCGATGAGATTGCCGTCCGCAGCCTTCGCCGCGAGCCTTGTGTGTCTGATCATTGCGCCGGTGCTGGCGCAAACGCCGGCGCCTGCACCAAGTCCGACCGCCACCGTGCCGGTTCCCGCGACCAAGCGCGTGACCTGTCTTGCGACGACGCAAAACTTTAAGGGGCAGGAGAAGCGAGACCAGATGCAGCTCTGCATGGCGCAGGCGCGGCTCGATTGCCTGAAGCAGGCGATCGATCAGAAGGTCGTCGGCGAAGCGCGCAAGAGTGCGATCAAGACTTGCGTGGGCACGGATGGTCCCGAGCCACAATAGCGGAGCGATGCTGCGATCTCGATATCGTAGGGTGGGCAAAGCGAAGCGTGCCCACGTTGTTCGTTGCTGCCGTGGAGAGATGGTGGGCACGGCGCTTTGCGCCTTAGCCCACCCTACGAGATCTACGAAATCACGCTCACGGCTGCTTCAGCGCGCCCGGAAAGTGCCGCTGCAGCACGGCAGCGGGCGTGGCGTAGGCTTCCTGCAAATCGACGCTCCAGTATTTCAGCTCGTCGAGCGGGATGCGCGTGTCGGTGATGGCACAGCGCACGAAGGTCCCCGGCGAGATCACGCGGAAATCGCCGTCGAGATACTGCACCTGCGCTTCGCCATGGCCCGAGGGGCCGAACTTGTTCAGCACGGTCGAAAGTCTCCGTGGAGGGGGCCGCTTCCTGGGAGAACCCGGGAGGGCACGATGTGTTGGACGGGATGTAGCATAGATAGGGTGGCTTGTCCGCCCGTTAAACCCACCGGTTTGTGATGTTTTGCCGCCGTTTTCGCGTGATAGTGCTGGGCCGAAGGATTTTGACGCAGACACCGATGCGCCTTCGACTGACCGCCCTGTTCCTGATGCTGCTGATGCCGGCCGCGCATGCGTCGCCGGCGCCGCAGCAGGTCGACATTCCGCTGTCGTCGGGCGTGCTGCATGCGCAGCTCTACAAGCCCGAAGGCGACGGGCCGTTTCCGACCGTGATCGCGCTGCATGGCTGCGGCGGCCTCGGCAACCATTCAGAACCAGTGCTGCCGCGCTATCGTGACTGGGCCGAGCGCCTGCTCAAGGCGGGCAATGCCGTGCTGCTGCCCGACAGCTACGGCTCGCGCGAGCTCGGGCCGCAATGCCGCGTCAAGGAGATGCACGTCAAGGCGCGGCGCGAGCGCGTCGCCGACATCGCGGCCTCGCGCGCCTGGCTGATGAAGCAGACCTGGGTGGCGCGCAGCCGCATCAGCCTGATCGGCTGGGCCAACGGCGCCAGCGCGCTGCTCTGGGCGGTGCGGCCGCAGGGCGGGGCACGCGACGCGAGCCCGGATTTCCGCGCCGCCATCGCGTTCTATCCCGATTGCCGGATTTCCGCCGGTCTGGGGTGGAGCACGCGGGTGCCGACCCTGGTGCTGATCGGCGGCAATGACGATGTCTCCTCGCCGCCGGCCTGCCGCCAGATGGTGGACGGCGCACACGGCCGCAGCGCGCTCGCACGCATCGTGGTCTATCCCGGCGCCTATCACGACTTCGACCGCGCCAACACGCCGCTGCACGCGGCCGCTGCTAGCGGCGACGCCGCCGCCCCAGAGCACGGCCATCTCGGTACGGATTCCGAGGCGCGCGCGGAGTCGCAGAAGGAAGTCGCGGAGTGGCTGGCGCGGTAAGCGGGGCCGCCCGAGGAACAATGAGAGGCGGACAGCCCCGCATCGACCACCGCCCTGCACGGAGCCTGATGGCCGACCGGGAATCTACGGATCGCGCGCCTTGCGAGTTTCAACAGGTGATCGCGCCATCTTTCGACCACGATGTCGATTAAACGCAATCCTCATGCGCAACCGCATCACTCTCTTCGCTTCCGCCCTGATCGTCTTCACCGTCGCGGTCTTCCTGTTCGAAGCCCATGCCGGCGCACCGATGCGCGCGCCGGACCATTGCGGCTTCTGGACCACGATCGACGCGGGATTGTCCTGCCGGTAGGGCGGGCCCTATCAATTTCCGTCACCCTGAGGTGCTCGCCTCTTCGGCGAGCCTCGAAGGGCGACGGCCCGGCTGCATCTCGGCCGTTCATCCTTCGAGGCTCTCTGCACGATGCTGCGCCTCGCGCAGCTCGCACCTCAGGATGACGGGTCTGATATGACGAGCTGCGTAGGCCACATGCATCTCCACACATTCGCTGTCATCGCCCGGCTTGACCGGGCGATCCAGTATTCCGAGGCGTCTGTGATTCACCGAGAAGCCGCGGCGTACTGGATTCCCCGCCGGAGCCTGTCATCGGGCTCGCCGAAGGCGAGACCCGGCGGCGGGGAATGACAGCGAGGGCGCAGCGCCACCCTCGCGCCTCAGAACAAGCTGCCCTGATCCACCGGCTTGCGCTTCGGCGCGGGCTTTGTGTCCTGCGTGGCCGGCTTTGCTTGCGCCGGCGCGCGCTTTGCCGTTGGCACGGTGCGATCCGCATCCGCGGTCGCGCCGACGCGGCCATCGGCGAACTCGATCTCGACACGTGCGCCGGGACCGATCGAGTCCGCCGCATGCACGGGATGTCCCCCCTCATCGCGCACCAGCGCAAAGCCGCGCGCGAGCACGCTGCGATAGGACAGCGCCGAGAGCAGCTTGCCGCTGTTCTCGACGCGGGTATCGAGCCGGTGCAGCAGCGTTGCCAGCGCGCGCTGTGCGCGCTCGGCCAGCCGATGCGTGCGCTCGCGCTGGCGGGCAATCGCGTTGCGCTGCGCCTGTGCATTCGACAGCTTTGAGGCGCGCAGACGCACCTCCAGCCCAGCAAAGCGGTCGCGCCGCTGCCGCAGCAGCGAGCGTGCGGACAGCCCCAGCCGCTCGCCGCAGACGGTGAGGCGATGATCGGCCTGCGAGATCTGGCCGTGCAGGACGCGCAGCGTCAGTTTTGAACTGGCCGCGGTGAACCTGCGGAAATGCGCATGCGTGTTGGCCTTGAGGCAGCGGGGCAGGGACGCGCCCGCCGAATCCAGCCGCTGCCGCGGGATCGCCAGCAGATCACCTGCCGCCGGCAGCGCGCGCGCGGCGGCACGCAATTCGCTACGACGGCTCTCCTGGGCGCGCTGCCAATAGGCGCGGGTGCGGCGACCGAGATCGGCGACCTCGACGAACAATTCGCTACGCACGGGGACAGCCATCTCCGCCGCCGCCGTCGGCGTCGGCGCGCGCTTGTCGGCGACGAAGTCGATCAGCGTGATGTCGGTCTCGTGGCCGACCGCGGAGATCAGCGGGATCATGCTCTCGGCTGCCGCGCGTACCACGATCTCCTCGTTGAACGACCAGAGATCCTCCAGCGAGCCGCCGCCGCGCGCCACGATCAGCACGTCGGGCCGCGGGATCTTGCCGCCCTCCGGCAGCGCGTTGAAGCCGCGGATCGCGGCCGCGACCTGCTCGGCCGAGCCTTCGCCCTGGACCTTGACCGGCCACACCAGCACGCGGCGGGGGAAGCGGTCCTCGAGCCGATGCAGGATGTCGCGGATCACGGCGCCGGTCGGCGAGGTCACGACGCCGATCACCTCCGGCAGCCATGGCAGGAGCTGCTTGCGCGCCTCGTCGAACAGGCCTTCGGCGGCGAGCTTCTTCTTGCGCTCCTCCATCAGCGCCATCAGCGCGCCGATGCCGGCCGGCTCCAGGGCCTCGATGACGATCTGGTATTTCGAGGAGCCCGGATAGGTCGTGAGCTTGCCTGTCGCGATGACCTCGAGCCCCTCCTGGGGCTTGAAACGCATGCGCCCGTGCACGCCCTTCCAGATCACCGCCTCGATCTTGGCGCTCTCGTCCTTGAGCGCGAAATAGCAGTGCCCGGAGGAGTGGGCGCCGCGAAAGCCGGAGATCTCGCCGCGGACCCGGACATGGCCGTAGGTGTCCTCCACCGTCCGCTTCAGGGACTGTGAGAGCTCGGAGACGGTGAATTCAGGCGCGTTGTGAAGTTGTTCCGCAGGCGGCATCGGCAATCGATTCGGCATTTTGGGGTCGGACTCGACGTTAAGGATTTTCGCCGCGCAGTGCCAATCCGGGGATTGATCGAAAGAGTACTCTGTATTATAGAGTTCTCTATTGACGATGAGTTTTACGGAGTCCGGCCATGGCGATGCAATTGCTGCGAGGTGCTCTGAGCCTGCTGAAATGGGGCCTGTGCGCGATCGGTGCCGTGGCGCTGATCTTCACCGCCCTGATCGCGACCCCGCTGGAGCGGCCGCCGGAGCTGCACTCGGTGTCCGACTCCCGCAAGGGCGTCGACATGACGACCCTGCCGGCGCTGGAGCGCTTCCAGGCCCGTGACGGCACCTGGCTGGGTTATCGCCATTACGCGGCGGGCGGTTCGGCCACCGCGCGCGGTGCGATCTTCATACATGGCTCGTCCGGCTCTTCCGGCACGGTCAATCACGCCTTGACGGCGGCGCTCGCCACGCACGGCGTGGAGACCTGGGCGCTGGACACGCGCGGTCACGGTGCCTCGGGCACGCGCGGCGATATCGGCTACGTCGGCCAGCTCGAGGACGATCTCGTCGATTTTGTCGCCCATGTCCGCAAGAGCGCGCCTGATCTGCCGCTGACCCTGATCGGCCATTCCGCCGGCGGCGGCTTCTCGCTGCGCATCGCCGCCACTCCGATCGTGCAGGACCTGTTTGTCCGCACCGTGCTGGTCGCGCCCTATCTCGGCTATGACGCGCCGACCAACATGCCGCATTCCGGCGGCTGGGCCAGCGCCGACATCCCGCGCTTCCTCGGCCTCGCCGCGCTGCGCAAGCTCGGCATCGACTGCTGCGCGCAGCTCCCGGTGCTCGCCTTCGCGGTGCCTGCGAATTCGGAGCGCTTCCTCACGCCGACCTATTCCGACCGCCTGATGCGCAACTTTGCGACGCGCGGCTATCGCCTCGATCTGCCGGCCGTGACGCATCCCATGACGATCTTCGGCGGCGCTGAAGACGAGATGATGATCTCCGGCAAATATGCCGAGACCGTGCAGGCCATCAGGCCATCCGTCGACGTCAAGCTGATCGAGGGTGTCAACCACATGGGCATGGTCACCAATCCGAAGGCGGTCAACGCGATCGCCGAGGACGTGGCGACGCGGGGAGCGAACCAGTCATGATCAACAGCAAGGAGGCCACTGCCGCGCTGGCCGAGATCGACGACATCGTCCAGCGCGTGCGGCAGTCGCGCATCTACGATCTCGCCAGCGAGATGATGATCATGTGGGGCGTGCTGGTGTTCGTCGCCAACATGGCGACCTGGCTGTGGCCGCACGGCGCTTATTACTATTGGTTCGCCGTCTACGTCTTCGGCATCGCCGGCTCGTTCGCGATCAGCACGATGAACCAGACTGCGACCGGGGTTCGCAGCTTCGACATGCGGATGCTGCTCGCCTTTGTGATGTTCATCGCCTTCGGCTTCCTCTGCGCGCACGTGCTCGGCCATTTCACGCCGCGTCAACAAGGCACGTTCTGGACCATCTATTTCATGCTGTTCTATGCGCTGGCAGGGCTGTGGTTCGGCACAGCCTTCGTCGTGATCGCGCTCGCGATCACCGCGCTGACGCTGATCGGTTATTTCTTCGCCACCGGCGATGCCTTCCTGCCCTGGATGGCCGTCGTCAACGGCGCCGGCCTGATCGTCGGCGGCCTCTGGATGCGGCGGAGCTAGCGCCATGGCCGAGCTCGACGACATCATCCACCAGCCGTTGCGCTTGAAGATCATGGCCGCCCTGAATTCGCTGCCGACCGCCGCCGCGGGTCTCGAATTCTCCCGCCTCAAGAAGCTCACCGGTGCCACCGACGGCAATCTCGGCGCCCATATCGAGACCTTGGCCAAGGCCGGCTACGTCTCGGTCGACAAGGCCTTCGTCGGCAAGAAACCGCAGACTACCGTCACCGCTACGGCAGCCGGCCGCGGCGCCTTCGCGCGGCACGTCGCGACGTTGCAGGAGATCATTGCGGGGAAGCAGGTGTAGACGCGATCGTCATCGCGGTGCGGCTTGCTGTGCCCTCTCCCCTTGCGGGAGAGGGCATTTCCGCTGGTAGACACAGGCTCGCTCGGGTGAGGAGTTCGCGGATGCAACCCCTCATCCGGCGCGCATTCGCGCGCCACCTTTTCCCGCAAGGGGAGAAGGGGCAGCGGAGCAAGCCGCCCCGGAATGACGGGGAGCGTCAGGCGTTTCCCCTTGAGGCCCGCCCCGATTCGTGCGACCTCCGCCCCCAGCAAAACCCCTTATTCTGAGCCTTCGATGCACATTCTCCTGCTCGGTTCCGGCGGCCGCGAACATGCCCTGGCGTGGAAGATCGCAGCCTCTCCCCTCGTGACCAAATTCTGGTGTGCGCCCGGCAATGCCGGCATGGCGCGCGAGGCGGAATGCGTGGCGCTCGACATCGCCGACCATGCCGCCGTGATCGAGTTCTGCAAGAAGAATGCGGTCGAGCTCGTGGTGGTCGGCCCGGAGACGCCGCTCGCCGCCGGCATCGTCGATGATCTCTCGGCCGCCGGTATCAAGGCGTTCGGTCCGAACAAGATCCCGGCCCAGCTCGAAAGCTCCAAGGGTTTCACCAAGGCGCTCTGCACCGAATTCGGCATTCCGACCGGCGCCTACAAGCGCTTCACCAAGCCTGAGGATGCGCGCGACTACGTCAACAGCCAGGGCGCGCCGATCGTCGTCAAGGCTGACGGCCTTGCCGCCGGCAAGGGCGTCGTCGTCGCCAAGACCGTGCGCGAGGCCGAGGACGCCATCGCCATGATGTTCGAGGGCGCTTTTGGCGAGGCCGGCGCGGAGGTCGTGATCGAGGAGTTTCTGCCCGGCCGCGAGATCAGCTTCTTTGCGCTGTGCGACGGCGAGACCGCGATCCCGCTCGCCTCGGCGCAGGACCACAAGCGCGTGTTCGACCATGATGTCGGCCCGAACACCGGCGGCATGGGCGCCTATTCGCCGACGCCGCTGGTCACGCCCGCGATCCACGATGCGATCATGGCGAAGATCATCCTGCCGACGGTCGCCGGCATGAAGCAGCGCGGCACGCCGTTCCGCGGCATCCTCTACGCCGGCATCATGCTGACCACGCAGGGGCCGAAGCTGTTCGAGTTCAACGTGCGCTTCGGCGATCCCGAGTGCCAGGTGCTGATGCTGCGCATGATGTCGGACATCGTGCCGGCGTTCATCGCCGCCTGCGACGGGGAGTTGAAGCATTTCGATCTGCGCTGGTATCCGGAATCCGCGCTGACCGTGGTGATGGCGGCGAAGGGCTATCCCGGCGACTACCAGAAGGGCACGCGCATCGAGGGGCTCGATGACGCAGCCAAGGTGGAGACCGTCGAGATCTTCCACGCCGGCACGGTCGAGAAGGACGGTGCGATCCTCGCCAATGGCGGCCGCGTGCTCAATGTCTGCGCGCTCGGCAAGACTGTCACAGAGGCGCAGAGCCGCGCCTATCAGGCCGTCGACCGCATCAACTGGCCGGACGGCTTCTGCCGCCGCGACATCGGCTGGCAGGCGGTGGAAGCGGAGAAGGCCAAGGGCTGACAGGCTTTTTGCCGCTGCGCGCGCAAAGATCTTCGCGCCATCGCGCCGCCACACCGACATTCCAAAAATGCGTAGTCGGCCGTTGGACTTAGCGTCCTCTGCCGATCACACCGTGCTACTGTGCATGGGGTTGTTTTCGACTTTCATGTCGAGGCGCCCTCGCGACCGACCAGACAAGGATGCAGAAAGATGTCCGATCTCGCCGACCTCTATCCCGGCTTCGCCTCGGAATGGATCAACACCTCCTTCGGCCGCATCTTCGCCCGTGTCGGCGGCAGCGGCCCGCCGCTGCTGCTGCTGCACGGCTTCTCCGAGACGCATGTGATGTGGCACCGGGTGGCGCCTGAGCTTGCCGACAGGTTCACGCTGATCATCGCCGATTTGCCCGGCTATGGCTGGTCCGACATGCCCGAGAGCGATGCCCTGCACATCCCCTACAGCAAGCGCGCGATGGCGAAAGCCATGGTCGAGGCGATGGAGCGGCTCGGCCACGTGCACTTTGCGCTCGCCGGTCACGACCGCGGTGGCCGCGTGTCGTATCGCCTAGCGCTCGATCATCCCGGACGGCTGTCGAAGCTCGCCGTGCTCGATATCCTGCCGACCTATAATTACTGGGAGCGGATGAACCGCGCCTATGCGCTGAAGATCTATCACTGGACTTTTCTGGCCCAGCCCGCGCCGCTGCCGGAGACGCTGATCTCGGGCAATGGCGAGTTCTTCCTGCGCTTCAAGATGGCGAGCCAGACCAAGTCGAAGACGCTGGATGCGATCGACAAGCGCGCGCTCGAATATTACCTCGCCCCGTTCCGCGACCCCGCACGCGTCCATGCGATGTGCGAGGATTACCGCGCCGGCGCCTATTTCGACTACGACCTCGACAAGGCCGATTTCGAGGCCGGCAAGAAGATCACGGTGCCGATGCTGGCGCTGTGGGGCAATGCCGGCATCGCGCAGGCCGCCGCGACGCCGCTCGATACATGGAAGCAATGGGCGACCAACGTCGACGGCATGCCGGTGGATTCCGGGCACTTCCTCACCGAGGAGAACCCGGATGTGACCGCGAAGGCGCTGCGCGAGTTCTTCCTCGCGCCTTAGCGCCGCTCCCGGAAGAACTCCTTGAGCAGCCGCGCCGCCTCGCTCTCGCCGACGCCGGAATAGACATCCGGGGCGTGGTGACAGGTCGGCGAGGCGAAGAACCGCACGCCGGATTCGACCGCGCCGCCCTTGGGGTCGGCGGCGCCGTAATAGAGCCGGCGCACCCTTGCAAAGGAGATCGCGCCCGCACACATGGTGCAGGGCTCCAGCGTCACGTAGAGGTCGCAGTCGACGAGGCGCTCGCTGCCGATTTTCCTGGCCGCCTCGCGCAGCGCAACGAGTTCGGCATGGGCGGTGGGGTCATGGTCGGTCAGCGTCCGGTTGCCGGCGGTGGCGATGACCTCGTAATCGCGGACCACCACGCATCCGATCGGAACTTCGCCCGCTTTTCCGGCATTTTCGGCCGTCTTGAGCGCCAAATCCATGAAAGAGGGGGCTTTCAAGCCTCGTATCATCCAAAGAAACCTGCTAGTAGCTGCGCCTTCAGCAGAAGTGCTTACCGGTTTTGCCTGAGCATGCGGCTCGGAACGAGCGCGCGCACTGCTCCCGCGCCGCCTCCTTAAGTGAGATTATTCATGCCTCGCGACAGCGACAAAGACAACGATTCCCGCGGCCGGCGAGGCCCGGCCAAAGGCAGCCGCAGCGGCAAGCCGCGCGGCCCCGAGAAGAAGTTCGCCAAGCGCGGCTTCGAGGGCAAAGGCGACCGCGACAGCCGTCCGCCCCGTGGCGACCGCGACAGCCGCCCGTTCCGCCGCCGCGAGGACGGCGATGCCCCGCGCCGCGATTTCTCCGACCGCCCGCGCTTCAAGCGCGATGACCGCGGCGGCGAAGGCCGCGGCGAGCGCAGCTTCAAGCCGCGTGGCGACCGTCCCTTCTCCGATCGCTCCTCGCGCGATGGCGAGAAGCGGCCGTTCAAGCCGCGTGGCGACCGCCCGTCCTATGGCCGTGACGACCGTCCGCCGCGCAGCCGGGATCGCGACGAGTCGCGGCCGGCCGGCCGGTCCGGTGGTGAGAGGAAGTTCGGCGAGAAGCGGCCCTATGCGCCGCGCGGCGAGCGTCCCGAGCGCAAGTTCGACGGCGAGCGGAAGTTTTCGCGGGGCGGCGACCGTGGAGATCGCGGTGACCGTCCGCGCGATCGTGGCGAGCGCGGCGATTCCAAGCCGTGGCAGAAGCGCGATGCGGGCCCGCGCGGCGACCGTCCGCGCAAGTCCTTCGACAAGGATTTCGGCGGCCGCGATCGCGGCGACGAGAAGCCCTGGCGTCAGCGCGACGACCGTCGTGAGGGTGGTCGCGGCGGCGAGGACCGTCCGCGTTTCTCGCGACGCCGCGACGAGGGCGGTGATGATCGCCCGCGTTTCTCGCGTCCGCGCGAGGAGCGGTCCGGTGACGATCGTCCGCGGTTCAACCGCTCGCGCGAGGGGCGGCCTGAGGGCCGCATGGACTGGCAGGAGCATCCGCGCAGCGAGGGCCGCTTCCGCGACCGTCCACGCCGCGACAACGAGGACGACAGCAGGATCTTCGAGAAGCGTCCGGCCTTCGGCGGCCGCGGCGCCTATCGCGAGCGCGATCGCGATTTCGAGGGGCGGCCGCGCCGCGACGAGGCGCCGAAGCCGAAGAAGACCGGCGAGCGCATCGCCAAGGCGCTGGCCCGTGCGGGCCTCGCCTCGCGCCGCGACGCCGAGGAGATGGTCACGCAGGGCCGCGTCACCGTCAACGGGCGTGTCATCAACTCGCCCGCGCTCGACATCACGCAGAACGACGTTGTCCTGGTCGACGGCAAGCCGTTGCCGCCGCGCGAGCGCACGCGGCTGTTCCTCTACCACAAGCCGCGCGGGCTGATGACGACGCATGACGACCCCGAGGGTCGTCCGACCGTGTTCGACAATCTGCCCGAAGGCCTGCCGCGGCTGATCAGCGTCGGCCGGCTCGACTTCAACACGGAAGGCCTGCTGCTGCTTACCAACGACGGCGGTCTTGCGCGCACGCTCGAGCTGCCCGACACCGGTTGGCTGCGCCGCTACCGCGTCCGCGCCCATGGCGACGTCACCCAGGCGCAGCTCGACGCGCTCAAGAGCGGCATCGAGGTCGAGGGCGTCAAATACGGTCCGATCGAAGCGACGCTGGAGCGCGACCAGGGCGCCAATGTCTGGCTGGTGTTCGCGATCCGTGAGGGCAAGAACCGCGAGGTGCGCAACGTCTGCGCCCATCTCGGCCTCGAGGTGAACCGGCTGATCCGCGTCTCCTACGGCCCGTTCCAGCTCGGCGAGATCCCCGAAGGCCAGGTCGACGAGATCAAGTCGCGCGTGCTGCGCGAGCAGCTTGGCGACAAGGTGATCGAGAAGTCGGGCGCCGAATTCGACGCGCCGTCGAAATCCTCGCGCGTCGACGACGCGCCGAGCGAGAAGAAGCCCGCCAGCAAGCGCGCCGTGATCGCCGACCGCAAGGGCCGCCGCGTGCTGGTGCAGCGCACCGGCAGCGAGGAGGCGCGCGAGCGCAACGAGATGGAGGCCAACGGCTACGGCCCGCCGCGCCGTCCCAAGCGCGGCTATCACGGCAAGCGCGACCTGACGCCGCGGGAGGATTAGCTTGCGCGTCGTCGGCGGCAGGTTGAAGGGGCGCAATCTCGCCTCACCGTCCTCGCGCGACATCCGCCCGACGGCGGACCGTCTGCGCGAGTCCGTGTTCAACATCCTCGTGCACGCCTATGACGATCCGATCGAGGATGCGCGCGTGCTCGATCTCTTCGCCGGCACCGGCGCGCTCGGCATAGAAGCCTCGTCACGCGGGGCGAAGTTCACGCTGTTCGTGGATAACGGCGCGGAGGCGCGGGCGCTGCTGCGCAACAATGTCGAGACGCTCGGCCTCGGCGGCGTCACCAAAGTCTATCGCCGCGATGCCACCGATCTCGGCCCAGCGCACCCCGTCGAGCCATTCTCGCTGGTCTTCCTCGATCCGCCCTATGGCAAGGGCTTTGCGGAGAAGGCGCTCGCGTCCTTGCGTGACGGCGGCTGGCTGACATCGGGCGCACTGCTGGTGGTGGAAGAGGCGAGAGCCGCGCAGTTCGTGACGCCGGAAGGGTTTGAGGAGCTGGAGCGGCGGGCGTACGACGACACCGAGTTCGTGTTTTTGAAGAGGCCTTAGCGCCGGTGCCGTAGGGTGGGCAAAGGCGCAACGCGCCGTGCCGACGAACTTTCCATGATCGTGATAGGTGGTGGGCACGCTTCGCTTTGCCCACCCTACTGCACCGTCACCGCCGCCCGAACAGCTTCTCCACGTCCGACAGCTTCAACTCGACATACGTCGGCCGGCCGTGGTTGCACTGGCCGGAGTTCGGCGTCTCCTCCATCTCGCGGAGCAGAGCGTTCATCTCCTCCGGGCGCAATCTGCGGCCGGCGCGCACCGAGCCGTGGCAGGCCATGGTGGCGGCGACGTGCATCAGGCGGCGCTCGAGAGGCAGAGCCTCGTCCCATTCGGCCATATGCTCGGAGAGATCGCGCAGCAGCCCGCCAGCGTTGGTCTTGCCGAGCAGCGACGGCGTCTCGCGCACCGCGACCGCGCCAGGGCCGAAGGATTCGATCGCTAGGCCAAATGACGCAAGTTCATCGCTGCGCTCCAGCAGGCGCTCCACGGTGGCCTCGTCCATCTCGACGATCTCGGGGATCAGGAGAATCTGCCGCTGCACGCCGTTGGCCGCCAGTGAAGCCTTGAGCCGCTCATAGACGATGCGCTCATGCGCGGCATGCTGGTCGACGATGATGAGGCCGTCGCGGGTTTGCGAGACGATGTAGGTCTCGTGAATCTGCGTGCGCGCCGCACCGAGCGGGCGGTCGACAAGGTCAGCCACCGGCTGCGTCTCGAACCTGATGTCCGCGCTGGGCGCGCCGACATCGAACGCAGCCTGCGCGCGCTCGGCGAAGACGGGCGCGGCGGAGCCTTCGAATGGCGGCATCGGCGCGACCGGAGCCGACGGCGAGGCGCGCCAGTCCCAGCCTGCGGAGCGCTGCGGCGCGAAGGCAGGCCGGAACGAGGCCAAGGCGCTCTCGCCGCTGTTGGCGGCGGTGCGGCGGCCCTCGCGCGCAAGCCCTTCCTTCAATCCGTGCACGATCAGCGCGCGGACGAGGCCGGCATTACGGAAGCGCACCTCGGTTTTGGCCGGATGCACGTTGGCATCGACCTCGCGCGAATCGAGCGTGACGAACAGCGCCAGCACCGGATGCCGGTCGCGCGGCAGATAGTCGGCATAGGCCCCACGCACCGCCCCGAGGATCAGCTTGTCGCGGACGGGTCTGCCGTTGACGAAGAGATATTGCCCGAGCGCATTGGCCTTGGTCAGCGCGGGGGCTGCCGCATAGCCGGCAACGACGACGCCCTCGCGCTCGGCATGGACTTCGAAGGCATGGCTGCGGAATTCTGCGCCCAGGATGTCGCCGAGCCGCGTCAGCCGGCCGGCGGCGCCGGGCAGGGCGGCAGCCCAGGTCACCGGCGCGCGCTCCTCGCCCGCAAGCGTGAAGGCGACGTCGGGCCGTGCCATCGCAAGGCGTCGCACCACCTCGCGGATCGCCTCCGCCTCGGTGCGGTCGGTTTTCAGGAACTTCAGCCGGGCCGGCGTCGCGTAGAAGAGGTCGTTGACCTCGACGCGCGTGCCATGCGCCAGCGCCGCCGGCATGATCTCGGACTTGTCGCCGCCCTCGACATTGAGCGCCCAGGCATGCGGCTCGCTCGCGTGCCGCGTGGTGATGGACAGCCGCGCCACCGAACCGATCGAGGGCAGCGCCTCGCCGCGGAACCCAAGCGTGCGGATCTGGAGCAGATCCTCGTCGTCGAGCTTGGAGGTCGCGTGGCGCTCGACCGCGAGCGCCAGGTCTCTAGCGGTCATGCCGCTGCCGTCGTCGGTGATGCCGATCCGCCGTCGTCCGCCGCCATCGGTGAAGACGTCGATCCGGCTCGCGCCGGCGTCGATGGCGTTCTCGACGAGTTCCTTGACCACGCTCGCCGGACGCTCGACCACCTCGCCGGCGGCGATGCGGTTGACGACCTGCTCTGGCAATTGGCGGACGGGCATGGGCTCTGGGCTTGGGCTTGCGATCTGGATTCGCTGGCGGCGGCAATCTTAAGCCGTGTTGCGTCAAAAGCATGTGTTGGGCAACAGCGGTGTCGCGGCCTGGGGAAGAGGGCTGCCTATCACATTGAAGACATTGGACGTTCAAGAAAATCGCGCAAGCCGGATCATGCGATTTCCAGTGACCGTCCTGATTGTGGGGTGCGTGGCCGCGGTGTAGCATCGTGAAAAAATGGCAACAGGACGGGAGGACGCCATGTGCCATCTCTTCGCGCACCAGCCCCAACGCGACTACGAATCCCAGACCCGCTCTTTGCGGATCGGCGGGCACTGCACCTCGATCCGGCTTGAGATGGCATTCTGGGACACGCTGGAGGAGATCGCGGCCAAGGAGAGCATGAGCCTCGGCAAGTTCCTGACCACGCTCTACAACGAGGTGCTCGACCACCACGGCGAGGTCAACAATTTCGCCTCGCTGCTGCGGTGTTCGTGTTTGATCTATCGCTCCCGGAGCACGGTGCCGGTGCCGGAGTTCAAGCCCACGGTGGCGCAGATTCTCGACGCGGCCGAGTAGCCGCTACAGCGAGAGCCGTATCCACAATCTCGGTGTCGTCCCGGCGAACGCCGGGACTCATACCGCGGAATCCATCGAGCGCAGGTGATCTGAGTACCGGACGGCTGATTTTCGTCAAACTGCTCCCTGTGGTTATGGGTCCCCGCTTTCGCGGGGACGACATCTTGGGTGGGGATAGGTAATCCCTCTTCATCGCCGTCCGGGCGATCGCGATGGCAACCTGAGGTCAAATCTCCTTCTTCTGCATCGCGCCCGCAATGTAATCCGCCTGGCGGATCGCCAGCGCCACGATGGTCAGCGTCGGGTTGCAGGCCGCGCCGCTGGTGAACTGGCTGCCGTCGGAGACGAACAGGTTCTTGATATCGTGGCTCTGCCCGAACTTGTTGACTACGCCGTCGCGCGGCTTCTCGCTCATCCGGTTGGTGCCGAGGTTGTGCGTGCTCGGATAGGGCGGTGTCGGATAGGTCACGGTGGCGCCGACGGCATCATAGACCGCGGCACCCTGCTTGTAGGCATGTGCGCGCATCGCGATGTCGTTGGGATGGTCGTCGAAGTGCACGCTCGCAACCGCCTGCCCGTGCTTGTCCTTCACGACCGGGTCGAGCGTGATGCGGTTGGTTTCCTGCGGCATGTCCTCGCCGACCAGCCACATGCCGGCCATCCTGGGATAGCCGTCGAGCGCCGACGTGAACGAACGGCCCCAGGCGCCGGGGTTGAGGAACGCGGCCATGAAGGGCAGGCCGATCGACAGCGTCTCCATCTCGTAGCCGCCGACGAAGCCGCGCTTCGGATCGTTGACGGATTCATCGCGGATGATGCCGGCCATGGTGGTGCCGCGATACATGTGCACCGATTTCTCGAACACGGCGTAGACGCTGCCGGTCATGTGCCGCATGTAGTTGCGCCCGACCTGGCCCGATGAGTTGGCAAGGCCGTCGGGGAACATGGTCGAGGCGCTGTTGAGCAGCAGCCGCGGGCTTTCGATCGAATTGCCGGCGACCGCGACGATACGCGCCTTCTGGCGCTGCATCGCCCCGCTCTCGTCGGCATAGACGACGCCGGTCACTTTGCCGCTCGCGTCATGCTCGATCTTGACCACCATGCTGCTTGGGCGAACTTCAAGGTTGCCGGTCGCCTCGCCCTTGGGGATCTCGGTGTAGAGCGTCGACCATTTGGCGCCGGACTTGCAGCCCTGGAAGCAGAAGCCGATCTGCTGGCAGGAGCCGCGGCCATCGCGCGGCTGGCTGTTGATCGCCATGTTGCCGGTGTGCACGGTCTTGTAGCCGAGCTTCCTGGCGCCGGCCTCCAGCACCTTGAAGTTATTGTTGCCGGGAAGTCCGGGAATGCCGTTGGTTCGGGTCACGCCCATCTTGTTCTCGGCCTTGGCGTACCATGGCTCCATCTCGGCCAGCGTGACCGGCCAGTCCAGAAGGTTCGCGCCGGGAATGTTGCCATAGGTGCTCTTCACCTTGAACTCGTGCTCGTCGAAGCGGAGCGAGGCGCCGGCCCAATGGGTCGTGGAACCGCCGACTGCCTTGACGATCCAGGCGGGCAGGCCCGAGAAGTCTTTCGCAACGCGCCACGTGCCGGACGTGGTGCGCGCATCGGTCCAGGCGAGCTGGGAAAAACTCTCCCACTCGTCATTGACGAAATCCTGGTTCTCGATGCGGGGACCTGCTTCCAGGATGACGACCTTGACGCCCTTCTGCGCGAGCTCGTTGCCCAGCGTGCCGCCGCCGGCACCGGAGCCGACGATCACCACAACGCCGCTGTCGTTCAGATCGAATTTTGCCATCTGCGTTCTCCTGAACCTGGGTGGCCTTTAAGCCTTCGGCAGCCAGTCGATATCGGCGAAGCCGCGGTTGATGTAGCCGCCATGCTCGGCGGAGGAGCCCTCGTAGCCGAACCGCGGCCAGACCTCTTTCTGGTTGTAGAGCGAGACGACGAGGTCGCCGCGCACCTTCTGGAAGAAGTCGCTTCCCTCGATCTCCTTCAGCAGCACCACGCGATCGGCTTCCCATTGCACCTCGGCATAGGGCGCCTTGTGACGATCCTTCGCGTTCTGATCGAGCCTTGCGATGCCGTCGCTGATGAGAGCCTTGACGGCGGGATCCTTGGCCGCCTTGCCGTCCCACGGCTTGATCGCGGTGATGTAGTAGCTGTCGCCGAGCACATCGTGCGGATAGATGTCGCGCGCGACCTTCAGCAGCGTCTTCATCGTCGCGGGCGAAAGCGCGGTGGCATCGTCGGCCCAGGCGCTCTCGATGCTGACACCGACGCTGGTGGCTGCGGCCACGACCGGCACGGCGGTCGCCGCGCCCTTGAGAAAGACGCGGCGGCTGTGCTTGCTTCGACGATCGACTTCTCTCATGGCATTCCTCCGTGGATTTTTGTGATTTGGGTTTTTGAACTTGATCAGCCGAAGCGTCCGCCCCGCTGGATCACCTCGATCTTGTAGCCGTCGGGATCGCTGACGAAGAAGAAGCGCGCCAGCGTCCTGCCGTCGTGCTTGAAGTCGCGTAGCGGCCCTGGAGCGAGCTTCTCGCGCTCGAAGCGGGCGTGTTCGGCGTCGAGATCCTCGACCACCACCGCGAGGTGGCCGTAGCCGTCGCCGAGCGCATATGGCTCCTTGCGATCGAAATTGACCGTCAGCTCGACCTCAAAAGGTGAGGAGGGGTGACGCAGATAGATCAGGGCGAAGTCCGCGAATTTCAGATGGTCGGCGACCTCCAGGCCGAAGGCGCGCCTGTAGAAGTCGAGCGAGCGTGCCTCATCCAGCACGCGGATCATGGAATGAACGGGTTTTGCCATTCAGTTCTGCTCCTTGAGGTAGGCGATGATGGCGGCGCGCGTCTCCGGCTTGGCCTGCCGGTACACCATGGTCACGCCGGGAACGACGGCTTGCGGATTGGTCAGCCATGCATCGAGCCTGGTCTCGTCCCAGGCGAAGTCCGCCTTCGCGAGGGCGTCCGAGTATTTGAAGCCCTCGACCTTGCCGGCTGGGCGGCCGACGATCTTCACCAGTGGCGGCCCTTGCCGCGTCGGCTCCGATGCGCTTGTGGTGTGGCACACCGCGCATTGCTGCTTGAACAGCGTCGCGCCGTCCGGCGACCTTGCGGCCGGCAACGGCATTTGCGCATCGGCGATCCGCACCACCAGCACCATCGCGGTGCACAATCCCAGCACGATTGCGCGCATCGTCAAGGCTCGCCCGTCCACATCAAATCCAGCGTGCGCAAACTCTAGGCGTCGCCAAAGATGCGGTGGTAGTAGCGGGCTATTTCGCTGCGCGCGGAGATGTGCGCGGCATGTGGTGTTCCGCGCTGCCTTATATGCGGAGCACAATTCCGCGAAAGCGCCGTCAAATCCCTAAACGATCACCACACCATGCGCATTGCATGTCGACCGCGCCGCTTGAACTCTTTGCGCGATGCGATGGCCGGTGCAGACGAGCGGCGTGGGAGCCGCCGAGCCATTCATCGCGAAAAATCCAGGAGAAATGGATGAAGTTGGTGAAGACCTCGATGATCGCATGCGCCCTGTCGGCTCTCATTGCGACGCCCGTTCTCGCGCAAGGCGCGCCGCCTGCCAAGACCGGCGGCACCGTGCAAAGCAAGCCGATGCAAGGCACGATGGGCAGTGGCGATGAGGAGATGAACGCTCAGCCCGGCGCGGCGGGTGAGAAGACCGGCATGAAGTCGACCAAGGGTACCCGCGGCACGGTCGGCACCACGGGCAGCGCTGTGCACAAGGGGACCGCCGACGATGCCGCGACTGGCGGTGCAGCCCCGTCCAAGCGTTACTAGTCCCGCTGGCTGAAATGGCAAAACTCCGGTCGCCATGCGGCCGGAGTTTTCGCTAGTGCTTGCTAATCGTTGAAGCGGCCGCCGCGGCCGGCCTTGACGTCGCTGCGGCGCTTCTTGCCGTCGAGCCGGCGCTGTTTGGAGGCGTAGGTCGGCCGCGTCGCGCGGCGCGGCGTCGGGCGCACCATGGCCTCCTTGAGGATCTCGACGAGGCGGTCGATGGCGTCCTGGCGGTTGCGCTCCTGGGTGCGGAAGCGCTGGGCGTGGATCACGATCACGCCGTCCTTGGTCATGCGCTGGCCGGCGATGCGGGCGAGCCGGATGGCTGCGTCCTCCGGGATGGTCAGCTTGCCTGTGTCGAAGCGCAGTTGCGCCGAGGTCGCGACCTTGTTGACGTTCTGCCCGCCCGGGCCGGAGGCGCGGACAAAGCCGATCTCGATGTCGTCCTCGTCGATGACGAGGTCGCGGGATATCCGCAGCATGATGGCACCATTTCTGATGTCCGGACATATCGCGGACGTCCACGTTCGGCAATGGCGCCGACAAAAACGCAAATGGCCGGGCTAAGCCCGGCCATTTGATGAACCGCATAGGGAAGGGGGTCAGTTCGACTTCGTCGCCGGTGCTGCCGCCGGCTGCGCGGCGGCCTGCGGGGCGCGGCCGACCACCACGGTCAGCAGGCCCTGGCCCCACAGCCGCTTGGCGGCCGCCTTGGCGTCGTCCAGCGTCACCGCGTCGACTATGGCGTTGCGCTTCTCGATATAGTCGATCGGCAGCTTGTCCTGCTGGTACTGCAGCAGCGCCTGGGCGAGCTTGGAGGAGGTGTCGAGCGCCAGCATCTGGGAGCCCTTGAGGTAGGACTTGGCCTCGTCGAGCTCCTTCTGCGTCGGGCCCTCCTCGGCGATGCGGCGCACCTCCTTGTCGATGGCATCGATGGTGTCGCCGGCACGGTCGGCGCGGGTGCCGGTGTTGCCGATGAAGACCGCCGAATGTTCCATCCAGAGCAGCGATTCGAACACCGAATAGGCGAGGCCGCGCTTCTCGCGCACCTCGCGATAGAGCCGCGAGGACAGTCCGCCGCCGCCCAGGATGTGGTTGACGACATAGGCCGCCATGAAGTTCGGATCGCTGCGCTTCACGCCGGGGCCGCCGAAGGTGATGACGGTCTGCGGCACGTCGAGCGTCACGAAGGTGCGCTGCGGCGGCTTGGCCGCCTCGATGTCCGGGACCGGCGTGAGGTTAGCCTTGGCGGGAAGACTGCCGAAGGTGTGGTCGAGCAGCTTGCCGAGGGTCTCGGGATCGACGTCGCCAACCACCGCGACCTTCAGCCCGTCCTTGGCGAGCACGCGGCCGACATAATCCTTCAGATCGGCGACCGAGATGGTCGGCACGCTGTCGAGGGTGCCGTTGGTCTGCCGCCCATAGGGATGATCGCCGAAGGCGACCTCGAGGAACTTGCGGCTCGCCAGCGAGGTCGGGTTGGTGGTCTCGCGGCGCAGGCCGGAGAGAACCTGCGAGCGGATGCGCTCGACATCGGCAGTGTCGAAATGCGGCGAGGTCAGCGCGCTCCTGAGCAGGTCGAAGGCCTCGTCCTTGTTGTCGCGCAGCATGCGCAGGCTGCCGCGGAACGTGTCGCGGGTGGCGCTGAAGGAGAGCTCGATGGCGCGGCGGTCGAGCCGCTCATGGAAGGTCTTGGAGTCGAGATCGCCGGAGCCTTCGTCAAGCAGGTCACCGACGAGGTTGGCGACACCCGACTTGTCCTTGGGATCCTGTGCCGAGCCGCCGGCAAACGAATATTCCATGGCGATGAGTGGCACGGTCGCGTCCTGGACGAACCAGGCCTCGATGCCGCCGGGGGAGACCAGGCGCTGGATCTTTGCGGCCGCTTGCGATGGCGAGATGCTCGCGAGCGCGAGCGCCGCGCCGGTGGCAAGGGAGAATGCAACGCGTCGAAGGAAGGGATAGGTCACGAACGCTTCTCCTCGCGCTTGGCGGTGGCGGTGTCCTTGATCAGATAGCCGGTCACCGATCGCTTCTTCTCGAGCCATTTCTGCGCAACTGCGCGCACCTGTTCGGCGGTGACCGCGCGGATGCGGTCCGGCCAGCTCCTGATATCCTCGATCGAAAGGCCCGTGGTCAGCGCGCCGCCATACCAGCGCGCGAGCACCGCCTGATTGTCCTGGGCGTAGATCGCTTCGGCAATGAGCTGGGTCTTCACCCGCTCGAGGTCCTCGGCGCGGATCGGGTTCTGCGCGATGTCGGCGATGACGCCGTCGATCACCTGCTCGACCTCGGTAAAGCTGACGCCGGGCTTCGGCGCGGCCGAGATCGCGAACTGGGTCGGGTCGAGCGAGATGCTCGAATAGCTGGCGCTGGCGGAGACCGCGAGCGGCTTGTCGACGACGAGGGCGCGGTAGAGATAGGAGTTGCTGCCGCTGCCCATCAGCTGCGCCAGCACGTCGAGCGCTGCGCTTTCGCCGGCCGCGGCGGTCGTCGCCGAGGGCACGAGATAATAGCGCCGCAGGTTCGGCTGCTCGACGCGCGGGTCGGCCAGCGTGACGGTGCGCGGCGCCGCCGGCTCCGGCTCCTGCGGGCGGACGCGCCGCGCCGGGATCGCGGGCTGGGCGGGGATCGCGCCGAAATTGCGCTCGACCAGCGGGCGGATGTCGGCGGCCTCGACGTCACCGGCGATCACCAGGATCGCGTTGTTCGGCGCGTAGAAGCGGCGGTAGAAGGCGAGCGCATCCTCGCGATCGAGCTTCTCGATTTCCTGGTGCCAGCCGATCACCGGCCGGCCGTAGGGATGGTTGAGATAGAGCGCGGCCATGATCTGCTCGTTGAGCCGCGCGTCCGGATTGTTGGCGACGCGCATGTTGTACTCTTCGAGCACGACGTCGCGCTCGGGCAGCACGTTCTCGTCCTTGAGGATCAGGCCGGTCATGCGGTCGGCCTCGAACTCCATCATGGTCGGCAGCTGCTCTTTCGGAACGCGCTGGTAGTAGTTGGTGTAGTCGACCGAGGTCGAGGCGTTCTCGTTGCCGCCGACGCGGAGCACGGTCTGGGAGAATTCGCCGACCGGATGTTTCGAGGTGCCCTTGAACATCAGATGCTCGAGGAAGTGCGCGAGGCCGGACTTGCCCGGCGTCTCGTCGGCCGAGCCGACCTTGTACCAGATCATCTCGGTGACCACGGGCGTGCGGTGATCCGGGATCACCACGACCTGCATGCCGTTGCCGAGCGTAAAGCTGGCGGGCGGGGCCGATGTCACAGTGGTCTGAGCGAGGGCGCTGGCTGAGAGGACGCTCGTCGAAAGCAGCGCGGCAAGAAGGCAGGCAGCCGATCGGTAAGAGGACATCATCATCCTTATGAAAGGCCGAGGTCCGGATGTCCGGCTCGGTGGCGCGGTATGCTACACCGCGCGGCTGAGGCTTCGCGTCACGAAGCAGAGAACGCAACGGGTAGGCAAGTTACTGATAGGCAATTTATCGATTGCGTCCGGCGTGCAGGGGCCGCCGGTGCCAGGTCCGCTTCGGTCAGGATGTCGCAGCGGACAGGAACGCTATTGTTCCTTGTCCTTGCCCGACATGATGTCGAAGTAGGTCTTTTTCGTATTGTCCTTGCCGGCGCCGTAGGCGTAGTTCGGCGAAGGCGTCTGGTAGCCCGGCGGGGGCTCGACCAGGGACTGGCGCGGCGGCTCGCTGGTGAATTGCTTTTCTTCGGGCGTGCCGCCCTTCATCATGCCCCACAGGCCGCCCGTGAAACCGAGCTGGGCGGGGCTCAGCGACGGATTGGAGTTCGTGCCCGGCTGAATCGGATCGTTGCTGGTACGCTCGGGGGCTGCGGTCCTGCCGACTTCCATCTCGGCCGGTGAAAGCGTGCGGCCCGCCTGCCAGCTCTCGGTTGCCTTGACGGCCTTCTTCCGCGCGGCGATGGCCTCCTTGCGGCGCTTCTCGTCGGGGTCCTTTGGCCAGTTCGGCGCATTCTTGGCCTGGGCGCCGGCCGGCGGCGGCAGGTCGAGCTTCGGCGGCACGACCAGCGGCGAGCGCTCGCGGTATTCGATGCCGGGCTTTTCCATGCTCTTGGCGCCGATGCCGGACATCAGATTGTCGATGAGCTTCTCTTCGAAGGTCATCCCGTCATCTTCATCATCGTCGTCACCGGCGCGGGCGGCGCCTGCTGCCATGACGAGACCGATGCCGAGCGCGACAGCGGACACTTTCAACGCCCGCCAGAGCCCGCCTTGGGGATCTCGAACCATTGAACCGCTGGTCTTCGAGCTGCGCATCACTGTACCTGTTCCATATTGTGGCAGATTGCCGCTCGCTCGCGGCCTAACCCTCGCAAAAACAGGGTTCCACCTGCCGGTCCGTATCGGCCGGGATCAGGGCGCTTTTGCGGCGGGTACCCCCAGGAAGGAATCATACAATAGCCCCGCCACCCCAGCAACGATGGCCACGTCGGCGAGGTTAAACACGTACCAATTATAGGTATTTCCGGCTATCTCGACGTGGAGCAGGGCGAAATCGACCACCGCGCCATAGGCGAGGCGATCGATGCCGTTGCCGATCGCGCCCCCGATGATCAGGCCGAGCGCGACCGTCGCCAGCAGGGTCTGCGAGCGGGCCATCCAGATCGCCAGCGCCACCACGGCGATGACCTTGACCGCCATCAACGCGATCTGCGCCGCCTGGCCGTCGTTCTGGAGCCAGCCGAAGCTGATGCCGATGTTCCAGGCCAGCACCAGGTCGAAGAACGGCGTCACCCGCACCACGCCGCGACGGGCGAGGTCGAACACGTTGAGCAGCCAGAGTTTCGAGGCCTGGTCGAGGATGACCGTGACCACGGCCGAGAGGATGCCGGCGCGGAGCGGGGTCATGGCTGGCCGATCAGACGCTCACGCCCAACGCCTTCCATTCGCGCAGTGCCTGAGCATCGCGCGGGGTGACGTCGGGATATTCGGCGTCCTCGCCGACGGTCGGCGAGATCTTCCAGGAGCGGGCGCATTTGGTGCCGACCGCCTTCTCGACCACGACCGCGACGCCGGGCACGGCATCGAGGCGGAACGCGCTCGCCGGCGCCTCGCCCTCGCGCACCTCGTAGTTCGAGGTGATGCAGACTTCGGCGAGATCGACATCGAACAGCGTCATCATCATGTCCCTGTCGGCGACATAGATCACCGGCGAGGCCTCCAGCGACGAGCCGATGTTCTTGGCCGCGCGCTCGAGCTCGAGCGCGCCGGTCACGACGCGGCGAATGTCGCGGATCGTCTCCCACTTTGCGGCGAGCTTGTCGTCGCGCAGCTGCTCGATGTCGGTCGGGAACAAGGTCAAATGGACCGACGGCTCCGCGTTGGGGCGGAACATCCGCCAGGCCTCATCCGTCGTGAAGCTCAGGATCGGCGCGAGCCACTTCAAGAGAGCATCGCACAACAGCTCGATGGCGGTGAGCGCCGCCTTGCGCGCCACCGAGGACGGCGGATCGCAATACAGCGTGTCCTTGCGGATGTCGAAGTAGAACGCCGACAGCTCGGAGTTCATGAAAGCCGACAGGCTTGCGACCACGGTCTTGTAATCGAACGCGGCATAGGCCTTGCGGATGGTTTCGGCATGGCCGGCCAGCTCGTGCAGCATCAGCCGCTCGAGCTCGGGCATGTCGGCATAGGCGACCTTCTCGCTTGCCTTGAAGTGATGCAGCGTGCCGAGCATCCAGCGGAGCGAGTTGCGCAGCTTGCGATAGGTCTCGATGGTGTTCTTCAGGATCTCCGGGCCGATGCGCTGGTCGTCGGCATAGTCGGTGGCGCAGACCCACAGGCGCAGGATGTCCGCGCCGGAATCCTTGATCACCTTCTGTGGCTCGACAGTGTTGCCGAGCGACTTCGACATCTTGCGGCCGTTCTCGTCGAGCGTGAAGCCGTGGGTCAGCACGATGTCATAGGGCGCGCGGCCGCGCGTGCCGGCGCTTTCCAGCAGCGAGGAGTGGAACCAGCCGCGATGCTGGTCGCTGCCTTCGAGATACATCACGGTGTCTTCGCCGCCGTCGACCTTGCGGAAGATGTTGCCGAGCTGCGGGAAGTTCTGGCGATCCTCGAGCACGAAGGCGTGCGTGGACCCGGAATCGAACCAGACGTCGCAGATGTCGTCGACCTTCTTCCAGTCTTCGCTCGCGCGGGAGCCGAGGAAGCGCTCGCGGGCGCCGTCCATGTACCAGGCGTCGGCGCCTTCCTCCATGAAGGCTTCCGCGATGCGCTGGTTGACGATCTCGTCCTGGAGGATCTCGGCAGAGCCGTCGGCCTTCTCGCGCACGAATACGGCGATCGGCACGCCCCAGGCGCGCTGGCGCGAGATCACCCAGTCCGGACGATTGGCGATCATGCCGTTGATGCGGTTCTCGCCCGACGGCGGCACCCATTGCGTCACCGAGATCGCATGCAGCGCGCGGGCGCGCAGCGTGTCGCCCTTCTTCGCATGACCGTTCTCGCTGACGTCCTTGTCCATCGCGATGAACCATTGCGGCGTGTTGCGGAAGATCACCGGCTTCTTCGAGCGCCAGGAGTGCGGATATTGGTGCTTGAGACGGCCGCGCGCGAGCAGCTTGCCGCCCTCGATCAGCGCCTTGATCACGGCCTCGTTGGCGTCGCCCTTCTCGCCCTTGTCGTTGAGCACGCGCTTGCCGGTGAAGCCGGGGGCCTGTGCGGTGTAGGCACCGTTCTCGTCGACGGTATAGGGGATCGCAGTCGAGATGCCGCGCGCATCGAGCTCGCGGGTGTTGGCCATCCAGACGTCGAAGTCCTCGCGGCCGTGGCTCGGTGCGGTGTGCACAAAGCCGGTGCCGGTGTCGTCGGTGACATGCTCGCCGGCGAGCAGCGGCACGATGAACTCGTAACCGCCGCCGAGGCCGCGCAGGGGATGGGCGCATTCGACCGCGTCCAGCGTGTCGCCGGGAATGTCGCGCACCTTCTCGTAAGAGGTGACGCGCGCCTGTTTGAACACCTCTGCGGCCAGCGCATCGGCCAGGATCAGGAGATCGCCGGTCTTGGCCCAATTGTCGGCGGGCGCGTCCGTGACCTTATAGAGGCCGTAGGCGATCTTCGGCGAGAACGAGATGGCGCGGTTGCCCGGCAGCGTCCAGGGCGTCGTGGTCCAGATCACGACCGAGGCATTGGCGAGCGCGCCATGCGCAGGCGAGGTGACCGGGAATTTCGCCCAGACCATGTCGGAGGTGTAGTCCTCGTACTCGACCTCGGCTTCCGCGAGCGCGGTCTTCTCGACCACGCTCCACATCACCGGCTTGGAGCCGCGATAAAGCGTGCCGTTGGCCGCGAACTTCATCAGCTCGCGCGCGATCTGCGCTTCGGCCGGATAGCTCATGGTTTGGTAGGGATGATCCCAATCGCCGATGATGCCGAGGCGCTTGAACTCCTCGCGCTGCACGTTGATCCAGTGCGTCGCATAGGCACGGCATTCTTTCCGGAACGCCACCATCGCGGCGGAGTCGCGGAAATCGGGCTTCTGCTTGCCCTTCTTGCGGTAGTTGTCCTCCTCGATCTTCCATTCGATCGGCAGGCCGTGGCAGTCCCAGCCCGGCACATAATTGGAGTCGAAGCCGAGCATCTGCTGGCTCTTGGTCACGACGTCCTTGAGGATCTTGTTCAGCGCATGGCCGATATGGATATTGCCGTTGGCGTAGGGCGGGCCGTCATGCAGCACGAATTTGGCGCGGCCTTCGGCGTCCTTGCGCAGCTTGTCGTAGAGACCGATGTCGTTCCAGTATTTCAGGATCTCCGGCTCGCGCTGCGGCAGGCCGGCGCGCATCGGGAATTCGGTCTGCGGCAGGAACAGGGTCTTCGAATAGTCTTTGGCTTCAGACTTTTGGGACTTTTGCGGCTTTTCGGACATGAGGCTGACTGGCTCGGAAGGGCGCGGGAACGGATGGCGATTGGGAATCGCGGGGTGAAACGTCAAAATCCCGGTCTTGCGCCGAGCCTTCAGGCTCAGGCGGAAGCCGGGCCGCTAATCCCTATGATGCGCCGCGCAAACATGGGCCCTCCATAGCAGCCGGGCGAGGCAAGCGCAAAGGTTCGGCGGGCCGGATTCGGGCCTCAATCGATCACGCCGAGCCGCGGAAACGCGTCGGGGGCGGCGGCCAGCATGGCGCGGGCGCGGGCGGAATCGTCGTCCATCTGGCGGATCAGGGCCTCCAGGCTGTCGAATTTCAGCTCCTCGCGGATGAAGCCGACGAAGGCACAGTCGAGCGTCTGGCCGTAGAGGTCGCCCTTGAAGTCGAACAGGAAGATTTCCAGGAGGGGCGCGCCATTATCAAAGGTTGGGCGGCGGCCGAAGCTCGCCACCCCATCCAGCCGCTCAGGCCCGCGGCCGACCCGCACCGCATAGATGCCGTGCTTGAGCCCGCAATTGGCATCCAACTGGATATTGGCGGTGGGGTAGCCGAGGTCGCGGCCACGCTTCTCGCCGTGGATCACCTCGCCGGTGACGAACCAGGGCGCGCCCAGCATGGTGGTGGCATCATTGAGCAGGCCTTCGGCGAGCGCGATCCGGATCGCGCTGGAGGACACTGGCCGCTCGTCGATGTCGATATGCGGCTGCACGTCGACCTCGATGCCAAGCCGGGGCGCCTCGTTGACCAGCAGGCTCGGCGAGCCGACGCGACCTTTGCCGAAATGGAAGTCGTAACCGACCGCGATGCCGCTGACGCCGAGGCGCCCGATCAGGTCATGGTGAATGAAGTCTTGCGCGCTGGTGCCGGCGCGCGCCTTGTCGAAGGTCATGACCACGGCGCCGGCGAGCCCGGTGCCGGCCAGTAGCCGCAGCTTGGCCCGTTCATCCGTCAAGCGGAATTGCGGGGTGTTGGGGCTGAAAAACCGCCGCGGATGCGGCTCGAAGGTCAAGGCCAGCGCAGGGCGGCCATGCGCCCGGCCCATTTCCAGGGCCGCGGCGATCACGGCCCGATGGCCGAGATGAACGCCGTCGAAATTGCCCATGGCGACCACGGCGCCCCGGGGAATGGCGGAATCCGGCGTGCTGTCGCGGATAACGGTAAAAGGCGGAGCCATCAGGGGAATTCTCGGAGCCGGCGGGACCGGCCGGGACCGTGGCGCGACCGGCCGGATGAAGTCAAGCGGGAGGGTGCGGCCGAATTGAACACGATTTCAATTCTTCGAAGGCGTCCCCAGTTAACGGGCTGTTTAACGCCTTGATGCTAGTCCTTGATCGTGGAACCGCCGGGCTCCGGTCTGGCAGGTCCGATCGTAATATTCCTGGGTATGCGTTGGGGGAGTCGAGATGGCGGTTGATTTGTCGATGCCGGTTCTGGTGGTGGATGACTATAGCACCATGATCCGTATCATCCGGAATCTGCTGAAGCAGCTTGGCTTCGATAATATCGATGATGCCAGCGACGGTTCGGCGGCGCTGAACAAGATGCGCGGCAAGAAGTACGGGCTCGTGATTTCCGACTGGAACATGGAGCCGATGACGGGCTACGACCTGCTGCGCGAAGTGCGCGCCGATCCGAACCTCGCCACCACGCCGTTCATCATGATCACGGCGGAATCGAAGACCGAGAACGTGATCGCGGCCAAGAAGGCCGGCGTGAACAATTACATCGTCAAGCCGTTCAACGCGGCGACGCTGAAGACCAAGATCGAGGCGGTCTTCCCGGACATGGCGAGCGCGTAAGCGCTAAAGCTGCCAGCTGAATTCGGAGGGCCCGGGCTTTGTCCCGGGCTTTCTGTGCTGGGTTCGTCATTCCGGGTTCGCGCTTCGCGCGCCCCGGAATGACAGAGCTAGAAAATCACCACTTCAATTCGCGCATCAGCGCCTTCGGCGGATGGCCGAACAATTCCATCACCGAGTTCGGGTCGAGCTGGTCGAGGCCCTCGAACTCCTCGGCATGGATGCCGCGGGTGACGAACAGGCAGTCGATGCCGAACTCACGCGCGCCGGTCAGGTCGGTGCGGACGGAATCGCCGATCGCCAGCACCTTCTTCCGGTCGATCATATGGCCCTGGCGTTCGCCGGCGAGCCGCATCGCGCGCTCGTAGATCGGCCGGTGCGGCTTGCCGTAGAAGATCACCTCGCCGCCGAGCTCCCGATAGAGCTCCGCGATGGCGCCGGCGCAATAGATCAGCCGGTCGCCGCGCTCCACGACGATGTCGGGGTTGGCGCAGACCAGCGTCAGCTTGCGCTCGCGCGCCTTCAGCATCATGCCGCGATAGTCTTCCGCCGTCTCGGTCTCGTCGTCATAGAGGCCGGTGCAGACAATGTAGTCGGCCTCTTCCAGCGGCGCGGTGGTCGCATCGAGGCCGCGGTAGATCGAATTGTCGCGCTCGGGGCCGAGCCAGAACATCTTGCTTCCGGGATGCTCGGCGACATAGAGCCGAGTCAGATCGCCCGATGACACGATGGCGTCATAGGTCTCGTCGGCGACGCCGAGCTTGCGCAGTTGCCGCTGCACGGAGTCGGCCGGGCGCGGCGCGTTGGTGATCAGGATCACCGTACCGCCGCGGCTGCGATAGGTATGCAACGCCTCGCAGGCTTCGGGGAAGGATTCGAGGCCGTTATGAACCACGCCCCAGATGTCGCTGAGCACGACCTCGACGCCGCCCACGAGCTCGCGCAGGCCTTGGGCGAAATGCAGCGTGGTCATGACGTGTGTGGCCGATCAGATGCGGCGCGCGAGCGCGGCGTTACCGGTGATGCGCTGTGACGGAGCTGCGGCTGACGTCGCGCTTGGGCTGGGGGAAGCGGAGCCATTGGATCCCTGAATGTCCTGCGCCTGGTTCGGCGCGGCCCCGCCGGTAGCAGATGCCCCCTCCGGCCGCAATGGCCGGGGCGGCGCGAACAGGAAGCCCTGGCCGAACCGCACGTCATAGTCGAGCAGATCGACCACGGCGCGCTCGCCCTCGATCCGCTCGGCGATCAGGTCGATGCCGAAACGGCCGAGCAGGTCGGAAAGATCGGACGGGTGGATGTCGGAGGCCGACGCCTGCCTGGGGTCGAGCAGCAGCGTCGCCGGCACCTTGATGAAGCGCACGCCACGATCGGCGAGCTCGCGCGGCTCGATCCTGAGATCGGTGACATGGTCGATCGAGAAGCGGAAGCCGCGCTGGGCGAGCGCGGCGAGGTTCTCGGTCTCGGCCGGGCCGAGATTGCGGAAGGTCGCCTGCTTGAACTCCAGCACCAGCGAGGGCGCCAGCGCCCGGTTGGCTTCGAGGAAGTCGAGGCATTGCGCGAAGGTGGTGGAATTGCCGAGCGTGGAGGCCGCCACGTTGCAGAACACGCCGACATCCTTGTTGCGCACCATCAGGCGCCGCAGCACCTGCACGCAGCGCAGCATCACCATGTTGTCGATGCGCCCGATCAGCCCGGAGGCCTCGGCGATGCTGATGAACTCCTCGGCCGCGATCAGCTGGTCGCGCTCGTCGCGCACCCGCGTCACGGCTTCGTAGAACCGCACCTTGCGCTGCGGCAGCGTCACCATCGGCTGAAGGAAGATGTCGATGCGGTTCTCGTCGACCGCGTTGCGCAGCGTTGCCAGCATTTGGGTCTGGTTGCGGCCACCGGCGGGAGCCTGATGGGCGGTCTGGGTATGGACCGCGGGTGCTGCCGGGCGCGATGGCGGAGTGGCAAGCGGGGGAGGTGCGACCGGCTTCTGATCGAACGGTGCGGCCAGATCGATTGGCGCCTCCGCTTCCAGACTTGCGACGGGAGCGGGAGAGGGCAGTGGCGCCGCGCCGGCCAGGAGATCCTCATGCGCCGACACTGTGGTGGCGAGCTGCTTGACCAGCCCGCCGAGCTCATTGATCTCGCCGACCACCGACTGGATGCGGTCGGAGTTGGTCGAATTGGACGAGGCGATACGTCCCTCGATCGCAGCGAGGCGGCGGCCGAACTCGGCGACCTGGCGGGCGAGGTCGGCGGTGCCGCGCGAGAGGTCGGCGATCTGGCCGCCGACATCGCTGCGGTCGCGCAGCCGCATCGACACCGCATTGTAGAGGATCAGGAAGGTCAGCGCGGTCAGCGCCACGATCGCGGATTCGGTTCCGCTGATGCCGGCGACCGAATAGAGCACCAGCCCGAGCGAGGCGGCGACCAGAACCATGCAGATGGCGATGAAGATCGTCGAAATGCGAATCATGCCGCGCGTTACGCCTCAAAGAGCTGACTGCCTCACCCCGGGAAAACACGGGTCGCGGTCCGAACCCCGTCACGCCTCATGCTCCCCCAAGCCGCACGAGCTTAACATCATTGTTGATTCGAGGGGATAGCGGCCTCGTAGCTGCTTATTTCAATCCGGCGCGGCGAAAGCCCTCGAGGTAGTGCTCGCGGTCGGCGGCGAGCTTGATCGGCATGAACTCGGCGATCCAGGCCAGCGACACGTTCGGCTGGGCGCGGCGGAGTTCCTCCAGGGCGGCATGGGCGATCCCGGCTTGCCCGGCCATGCCCGCGGCCGCGGTCAGCACCCGGTGTGCGCCGACGAAGTCGCTGCGCTGGCGCAGGGATTCCTGGGCGAGGCGGATGGCTTCCGGGTAGTCGCTACCGAGGAAGCGGGCATAGGCGGCGATGCCGAAATAGACGGGGGCATAGGGATCGCGCGGACTGAGGCGGATCGCCCTGCGCGCCGCCTCGTCGGCCTCCTGCCAGCGGCCGCAATAGCTCAAGGCCAGTCCATAATAGCCCTGTGCCAGCGCAAAATTCGGATTGAGCTGCAGCGCGGTCTCGAATTCGGCGAGCGAGTCGTCGAACCGCCGCGCGAACAGGTTGACGTGGCCGAGCGCGTTGTGCGCCCAGGCATCCTCGTCGTCGGCGCGGATCGCGGCGCGCGCCGCGCGCTCGGCGGCGGTGATGGCGCTCGCCATCTCCATCCAGCCCATATGCGCGGTGAACATGTAGCTGGTGCCGAGCAAGCCGAGCGCCTTGCCGTAGTTCGGGTCGAGCGCGATGGCCTTTTCGAGCAGCGCCTGCGCCACCACATGGTCCTGCCGCGTCACGCGCCAGTAGTGCGACAGCGCGCGCATCACGAGGTCCCAGGCGTCCATGCTGTCGGGCGGTTTGCGCTCGGCGCGAAAATTTTCGGCGGCGTAAAGTTGCGGCTCGATCGCGGCGACGATGGCTTCGGTGATCTCGTCCTGCACGGCGAAGACGTCGGCGAGCTCGCGGTCGTAGCGCTCGGCCCAGAGATGACTGCCGGTGGCGACGTCGTTGAGCTGTGCGGTGATGCGGACGCGCTCGCCGCCCCTGCGGACGCTGCCTTCGACGACATAGCGCACGCCGAGCTCTTCGGCGACCTGTCGCAGATGCACCGTGCGGCCCTTGTAGATGAAGGAGGAGTTGCGCGCGATGACGAAGAACCAGCGCAGCTTCGACAGCGCGGTGATGATGTCCTCGCTGATGCCGTCGGAGAAATAATCCTGCTCGGCCTCACCGCTCATGTTGGTGAAGGGCAGGACGGCGATCGCGGGACGATCAGGCAGCGGCAGTCCGGTCGGCGCTGCGGTCGTGGGCGCCAACAAGACCGCCGGCTTCGCTGCATCCGAGCGCTCGATCACCGCGCCGACGAAGCGCACGCCCTTGCGTGCGATGGTGCGGATCAGCCGCTGCTCCTCGCCATTGTCATTGACCGCGCGCCTGGCGGCATTGATCCGGCTGGTCAGGGTCGATTCCGAGACGACGCGGCCGTTCCAGACCGCGTCGAGCAGATTGTCCCGCGTCACCACGCGCTCGCGGTTGCGGACGAGATAGATGATGAGATCAAACACCTGAGGTTCGAGCGCGATGAGCGCATCCGCCCGCCGCAATTCGCGGCGCTCGGGATCGAGCACGAAATCCTCGAACTGAAACGTCACAATCCCTCCTCGGCTCCCGCGCGGAAATCAAGGCGGCCTCAGCGTAAAATAACGCCGCTCTCAAGGCCAGCGATGCGCATGCGCCCTATCGTCCCGGCGTTTTCAACCCGCAGGAGATTGCTCATGTCGACATCCGCCGCACTCAAGCCAGCCACACCCGATCTTGCCGCCGTCAAGCAGCGCCAGCACGGCGCCTGGTCGTCCGGCGACTATGCCGTCGTCGGCACCACCTTGCAGATCGTCGGCGAGCAGCTCTGTGAGGCACTCGACATACGCGCCGGCAGCAAGGTGCTGGACGTCGCCGCCGGCAACGGCAATGCGACATTGGCCGCAGCACGGCGCTGGTGTGACGTCACATCCACGGACTATGTGCCGGCGCTGCTCAAGCGCGGGCAGGAGCGCGCGGCGGCGGACCATCTGACCGTCGAATTCCGCGAGGCGGATGCCGAGGCGCTGCCGTTTGCGGACAACAGCTACGACGTCGTGCTCTCGACCTTCGGTGTGATGTTCACGCCGGACCAGGACAAGGCGGCCTCCGAGCTCGCGCGGGTCTGCAAATCCGGCGGCAAGATCGGCCTCGCCAACTGGACGCCGCAGGGTTTCATCGGCCAGCTCTTCAAGACGATCGGCAAGCATATCGCCCCGCCGGCAGGCGTGAAGTCGCCTGCGCTGTGGGGCACCCCAGCTCGGCTCGAGGAGATGTTCGGCAGCAAGGCTTCCGAGATCGTGGCCGAGCCGCGCATGTTCGTGTTCCGCTACCGCTCGCCGGACCACTGGCTCGAAATCTTCAAGACCTTCTACGGGCCGACGCTGAAGGCGTTCGCCGCGCTCGACGAGAGCGGCCAGGCCGCGCTGAAGCGCGATCTCATGGCGCTGCTCGGCGAGTTCAACCATGCCGATGACGGCACGATCGTCGTGCACAGCGAATATCTGGAAGCGGTCATCACCAAGCGCTGAAATCGAGTGTGGTCAGGCCGGATCAACTCCGGCCTGATCGTTGTCCTCCGCTAGAACGGCGCGGTGGCGCCGACCGTGTCGGCCGAGACCGCCTCGCGGCTGCCGAGCGGCTTGGGGCGACCGGTCGTCGTGTCGCGCAGGGTCTGCCGCTCGATCTCCGAGTTCAGCTCGGCGCCGAACATGATGACGATCGCCGACATCCACATCCACATCATCAGGCCGATCGCCGCACCAAGCGAGCCGTAGGTCGCGTTGTAATTGGCGAAGGACGAGAGATACCAGGACAGCAGCGACGAGCCGGCGATCCAGAGAATGGCGGCGGTCAGCGCGCCGGGGCTCAGCCATTGCCAGCGCGGCGCATCGCGGCTTGGCGCGAAGCGGTAGAGGACGGCGAGCGCGACCATGAGAATCAGGAACAGCAGCGGCCAGCGCGCCAGCGCGACGATCAGCTTGCTCTCGGGGGCGATGCCGAGATGATCGAGCGCGAGCGGGAAGGCGACCACGGTGCCGACCATCACCAGGAGCGCGACGATGCCACCGACCGTGAAGGCCAGCGACACCAGGTTCAGCTTGATGAAGCTGCGCTTCTCGCGCTCCTCATAGGCGACGTTGAGCGCGTCGAAGATCGCCTTGACCCCGGCATTGGCGCTCCAGATCGCGAGCACGAAGCCGAACAGGAATGTGGCGCCGAGCGCCGTGTTGCCCTTCGACACCACGCGCCCGACCTGCTCCTCGACGATCTCAAACGTGCCCTGGGGCAGCATCATTGCCAGCTTCTGGAGGTTGTCGCTGATGGTGGCGGGATCGGCGAATAGTCCGTAGGACGAGACCAGCGCCGTGACGGCCGGAAAGATCGCGAGCAGGCCGAAGAACACGACGCCGCCGGCGGTGGCGAGCAGGCGATCGTCGTCGATGCGCTGATAGGTGCGCCAGAAGATGTCCTTCCAGCCGGCCCAGGGAATCGCGAACGGGCTTTTCGAGCGGCGGCCGTGGCCGGGCTGCGTCGCCGCGCTGGCCGGGCTGGTTTCCGGTGAGTTCGCCTCGCTGTTGCGGTGATCCTGCGGAGGTCCCGGACGGATCAGGCCGGAGTCCTGAAAGTAGCGCTCCGCCGTCAGCACGAAGACGGCAGTGGCCGCCACCAGCAGCCAGCTGTCGATCTGCTCGGAGCGCCGCACCAGCATGTCACGTCTCCATCCTTTGCCCGTGGCGCCGCCGGCGCGCGGCCGTGACGCCCAGCAACCCCACCGCCGCGAGCATCAGGCCGAGCTGCACGGGCCGGTTGGTGCGAACCGGCCGGCTCCTGTTGCCATGGCCGCGTTCGCCGGGTGCGAGCGGCGCGAGGGGAATCGTCGTCGCCACCTCCTTCACGGCCTGCTTGACCGTTCCGCGCGGGATCCGCGGCGTCGCGATCGCCACGCGCAGGCGGCTCGCAAGCGGCACGATCGGCTTGGCCTTGCGCTTCATCTGCGCCATCGCGATTCCGGCACAGACCGCGGCCAGCACCAGCAGCACGGCGGCGACGGCGCCAAAGCCCCAGAATTGCCCGTAGGTGATCGCGACCCAGCGGTACAAGGCGACCAGCCCGACGAAAAATGCTGCGACAACGAACAGGCCGGCGACCGCGAACAGCCCGCCGGCCACGGCGTAGGATGTCACCTTGCCGGTTGCGTGGCTGGTCTGGTCACGCAGATAGGATTGAGCGGCGCGTTTGACGTGATTGAGCTTGAGCGCCACGCCGGCGCGTAACAATTCGCCCGATGGCGCGAGCATGCGGACACCCTCCGAGAGCGAGACAATGCATCGGGGGATGAACGTGGCCGAATTTGACTTGTTCCGTTGGACCGTGATCGCCGCGACGGATCAGCCGAGGTCGGCGGCCGAAATCCAGAATACCTCGCCTTCGGAGTCTTCCGTGTCCAGCCACAACAGCGGCAGTTCCGGGAAGGCTTCGTCAACCAGTTCGCGGCCGCGGCCGATCTCGCAGATCAGGCCGCCATTCGCCGTGAGATGATCGGGCGCGTCCTGCAGAATGCGGCGGACGACGTCCAGGCCGTCTGCCCCGCCATCGAAGGCGAGTTTTGGCTCGGCCCGGCATTCAGGCGGCAGCGCCGCCATGCCTTCGGCATCGACGTAGGGCGGATTGGTGATGATGAGGTCATATCTGGCATCGCCGAGCGGGGCGAACAGATCGCCGCGGTGGAGCGTGATGCGGTCATCGAGCCCGTGCTCGCTGACATTGCGCGCGGCGACCTCGAGCGCGCCCTTGGAGACGTCGACGGCATCGACCGTGGCGTTCGGGAAATGATGCGCGGCGAGAATCGCAAGGCAGCCCGAGCCGGTGCAGAGATCGAGCACGCGCTCGACCCCCGTGGGGTCGTCGATCAGCGAGCCGGGCTCGCCGTCGCCGCCGAAATGCGAATCCAGCAGCTCGCCGATGAAGGAGCGCGGAACGATGACGCGCTCGTCGACATAGAACGGCAGGCCACGCATGTAGATCTTGTTGACGAGATAGGCCGTCGGCTTCCGCGTGGTGATGCGCTGATGGATGAGATCGAGCAGGGTCTTGCCTTCCGCCGCCGTGACGCAGGCATGGCCAAAGATCTCGAACTGGTCGGGATGCAGATGCAAGACTTCGCAGACCAGGAACACGGCCTCGGCGACCGGATCGGTCGTGCCGTGCGCGAAGGCGAGCTTGGCCTCGGTGAAACGGCTCACCGCATAGCGGACGAAATCGATCAGCGTGAGCAGCTCGCCGCGAACGACCTTCGCGAGCTTGGGTGCCGCTTTCGCAAGTTTCGATGCGGCGCGGCCGCGCGTTGTTCTTTTCGATGCTCTTGCCATCAGGATTTCGTCCAGCGTGCGGCGGCCTCGTCGTCACGGGCGTGGGCCTCGACCCAGCCGGTCCCGGTGGCGCTCTCTTCCTTCTTCCAGAACGGGGCGCTGGTCTTGAGGTAATCCATCAGGAACTCGGCCGCCTCGAACGCCGCCCGGCGGTGTTGCGAGGCGGTGAGCACCAGCACGATGTTCTGGCCGGGCATGAACCGCCCGACGCGGTGGATGACCGTGACGCCGTTGAGCGGCCAGCGCGAGATGGCCTCGTCGACGTGGCGCTGGATCTCTTCCTCCGCCATGCCGGGATAGTGCTCGAGCGTGAGCGCCGAGATCTTCGAACTGTCCTCATCGGCGCGGCAGATGCCGGAGAAGCTCACGACTGCGCCGATGTCGGTGCGGCTCTTGGTCAGGACCGCGATCTCGCGCGCGATGTCGAAATCGTCTTCCTGGATGCGGATGGTGACGGGGCAGGTCATGAGCCTAGCCGCCGGTCATCGGCGGGAAGAACGCGATCTCGCGGGCGCCTGCGATCGCGGCGTCGGCCTTGACGTGGGCGTGGTCGATCGCGGCGCGGATCACCTTGGGCTTCTCGAAGGCATAGGCGTAAGCCTCGCTTTGGCCGGACAGCCAGGCGATCAGCTCCTCGACGGTGCGCACTGTTGCGGGCGGCTCGATGGTCTCCTCGGCCTTGCCGATGCGCTCGCGCACCCAGGCGAAGTATTTCACCTTCATCCCTCATCCTCCTTGATGAGGTGGTGGATGCCGGCGCGGAAATAGTCGTAGCCGGTGTACATGGTCAGCAGCGCCGAGGCCCAGAGCAGGACGAGGCCGATCAGCGAGACCACGGGGACGACCTCATCGCCGGCGGGACCTGCGAGCAGGAAGCCGATGGCGACGAGCTGAACGGTGGTCTTCCATTTGGCGAGCTTGGTCACGGGCACGCTGACGCGGAGCGCGGCGAGATATTCGCGCAGGCCCGAGACCAGGATCTCGCGGCACAGGATCACGATGGCGGCCCACAGCGACCAGCCATGGATGATGCCGTCGGCGGCCAGCATCAGCAGGCAAGAGGCGACCAGCAGCTTGTCGGCGATCGGGTCGAGCATCCGGCCGAACGCCGATTGCTGATTCCAGATCCGCGCGTAATAGCCGTCGAGATAGTCCGTCACCGCGGCGCCGATGAAGATGGCGACCGCGACCCAGCGCAGCCACAGCGGATAGTCCATGATCGACTGCGCATAGATGCATCCGACCACGACCGGGATCGCGGCGATCCGGCCATAGGTCAGGATGTTCGGGAGGGACATCGCGCGGCTGGTCGTCCCTCGTGTCGTGGCGATGTTCATCCGTCCTACCAATACCGCTGATGCCCTGAGGTCAACTGCTCCTCCCACTTGGGGTACGGGATGCGACGACCATATGACCCTGTCCCCTTTAGTTCATCCCGGCTGGGGATGGAAATACTCGAAAATCCGGCGGGCGCTCTCGGCGCTGACCCCCGGAACCTTGCCGAGATCGGCGATCGAGGCCCGTTCGATCTCCTTCAGGGTTCCGAAATGGTGCAGCAAGGCGCGTTTGCGCGACGGGCCGATGCCCGGAATCTCCTGCAAACCGGCCTCGCGGATGTCCTTCTTGCGCAGCTTGCGGTGTGAGCCGATGACGAAGCGGTGGGCCTCGTCCCGCAGCCGCTGGATGAAATAGAGCACGGGATCGCGCGGCTCCAGCTTGATCGCCTCGCGCTCCGGCATGAACAGGGTCTCGCGGCCGGCATCCCGGTCCGGCCCCTTGGCGACCGACATCAGCGACACCTGGGTCAGGCCGAGATTGGCAAAGATCTCCCGGACGGCGTTGAGCTGGCCGCGGCCGCCGTCGATGATGACGAGATCGGGCCATTGCGGGAAGTCGTCGTCTTTCGCCTTGCCGGAGGCGTCCTCGGGCGGATTGATCAGGCGCTTGAAGCGGCGCTCCAGCACCTCGCGCATCATGGCGTAGTCGTCGCCCGGCGTGAGCCCTTCCGACTTGATGTTGAACTTGCGGTACTGGTTCTTCACGAAGCCGTCGGGACCCGCGACGATCATGGCGCCGACCGCGTTGGTGCCCTGGATGTGGCTGTTGTCGTAGACCTCGATGCGCTTGGGCGCATGCGGCAGGCTGAGCGTGGTGGCCATCGCGTCGAGCAGGCGGCTTTGCGTCGCGGTGTCCGCGAGCTTGCGGCCGAGCGCCTCGCGCGCATTGGTCAGCGCGTGGGCGACCAGCTCCTTCTTCTCGCCGCGCTTGGGCGCGGTGACCTCGATCTTGTGGCCGGCCTTGATCGACAGCGCGTTGGCGAGCAGCTCGCTCTCCTCGATTTCGTGCGAGAGCAGGATGTTCTTCGGCGGCGGCTTGTCGTCGTAGAACTGGGCGAGGAAGGAGCCCAGCACTTCCTCGGGCGTGAAGGTCTTCTCCGCGCGCGGGAAATAGGCGCGGTTGCCCCAGTTCTGGCCGGTGCGGAAGAAGAACACCTCGACGCAGGAGAAGCCGCCCTCCTGGTGGATGGCGAACACGTCGGCTTCCTCCACGGTGCGCGGATTGATGCCCTGCTGCGACTGGATCGCCGACAGCGCAGCGAGGCGGTCGCGGTAGAGCGCGGCGCGCTCGAATTCGAGCTCGCCGGAGGCCTTCTCCATCTCGCCGGCAAGCTCCTGCTTCACCGCATGGCTCTTGCCGGAGAGGAAGTCGGTCGCTTCGCGCACCAGCGTCGTATAGCCGCCGAAGTCGATCTCGCGGGTGCAGGGACCGGCGCAGCGGCGGATCTGGTACAGCAGGCAGGGCCTTGTGCGGCTCTCGAAGAAGGAGTCCGTGCAGGAGCGGATCAGGAACGCGCGCTGAAGCGCGGTGATGGTGCGGTTGACGGCGCCGGCGGAGGCGAACGGGCCGAAATAGCGCCCGGGCCGGGTCTGCGCGCCGCGATGCTTGAGGATCTGCGGCGCCCAATGGTCGCCGGTGATCAGGATATAGGGAAACGATTTGTCGTCGCGCAGCTGCACGTTGAAGCGCGGCCGCAGCTGCTTGATGAGATTGGCTTCCAGCAGCAGCGCCTCGGTCTCGGTGTTGGTCGAGACGATCTCCACGGTCACCGTGGCCGCGATCATGCGCAGGATGCGCGCCGGCTGCGGCGCGCTCTGGCGCGCATAGTTCGACAGGCGCTTTTTGACGTTCTTGGCCTTGCCGACATAGAGCACGTCGGCATTGGCATTGAGCATGCGGTAGACGCCGGGCGAGGTCGGGGCGAGCCGGACCGCGCGCTCGATCGCCTCATGGCCGGTCGCCAGCGGGCCTTCGCCGACCGCGCCGCTCTCTTCGAGGATGTCAGGCAGCAGCGCGTCGTCCTCGTCCTCGCCGCCGGTGGTGGCGGGATCGAGGTCCGGCGGCGTCAGGCTCTCCGGCGGGGCGTCGGCAAGGCGGGCCGGTTTGCGCGCGCGCTCGTCCGGACTGTCGGGGGAATCGTGAACCATGGAGCGAATTTAGGCGCTGGGGGTGCCGATTTGAAGTTCCGGCCATGCCGCACGCACAGGCTGGCGGCGCAGTTCCCGGTAACGCTTGCTTAAGCCTGTTAACAGCGCGGTAACCCGGCTTAACAGGCCTTTTACTTAAAACTCTCGATAAATCTTACGCGAAAAAGTCGTGGTTCCGTAACCATGCGGTGGTCTCGCGCGGCGGCGCGGGCATCGCGGGGGACGGCAGTTGTGTTGGAGAGTACCGATGAAGTGGTTCGTTGTGGGCGCAGCCGCGTTGGTTGCAGCCGGCTGGACAGCTTCGGCAGAGGCCGCCGATCTCAATTACGGGCAGGGTGCGCCTTACACCGTCAATCAGCCCCTCAACGCGTATAGCTGGGCCGGTCCCTATCTCGGCGGCAACATCGGCTATGAGTGGGGCTCGGTCGACAACAATCCGGCAAAGCCGTCCGGCTTCGTCGGCGGCGTGCAGGCCGGCTACAATTTCCAGAACGGCCCGTGGGTGTTCGGCGTCGAGGGCGACATCCAGGCAGCCGGCGCCGACGACACGTTCGCGCCGTGGAAGTTCTCCAATCCGTGGTTCGGCACGCTGCGCGGGCGCGGCGGCTATGCGTTCAGCAACGTGCTGTTCTACGGCACCGCCGGCCTCGCCTTCGGCGAGCTGCGCGCGCAGACTTTCGGCTGGACCGAGTCGCACACCAGCGCCGGCTGGACCATCGGCGCAGGCGCCGAAGTCGGCCTTGCGCCGAACTGGAGCGCGAAGCTCGAATATCTCTACATCAATCTGTCGACGAGCCAGTTCGCAATTACAGGCGTGTCCAACGGCTATAGCGCCAGCGTTGTGCGCGCAGGCGTGAACTATCACTTCTGATAGCTGAAGAAGAAAATACCGGACACCACCTCCCGGCCGCGCGCGGCCGGGATTTTTTTTAGTCAGGCGCGCTAGGAGAGGATGACCAAGTTAACCGCCTTCGGTCCCTTCCCCTTCTTGTCCGGTTCGACTTCGAAAGTAATACGCTGTCCTTCGGCAAGGTCCTTCAATCCCGCCCGCTCAACAGCGGTGATGTGAACGAAGACATCGCGACCGCCGTCGTCCGGCTTGATGAATCCGTAGCCGCGCTCGCCGTTGAAGAACTTAACCGTTCCCGTCATGGCCATCGGGAAACTCCCCCTCATTGCTCCTCCGTCGCGACGCAGACTCACGTCACGACATGACCGGGCCTTACGAAGCCCGGGAGCTGGCCATCCTTGAGCGGACCGTGCAGTCCGGTCGGATCTTTCTTAGGCCTTCACTCCGCCGCAACCATTCGCGGAAGCGGAACGTAAAGCCAGTCACGCAAACAGCATAATACGGTTCGTCGCAGATTGACTACCGCTCCTGCATCTTTTTCCCAAGAATGCCGGAGTGTTACGATCGAGGTACCTCTAATCGGAATCTGGCAGCGCCGCCCTGGCCGAGCGGCATTTCCAGCTCGGGCAGGATGGTCTTGAGCTCGCCTTGCAGCGTGTAGGGGGGATTGACAATCAGGAGTCCCGTGGATGTGAGCGCTGCGCCATCAAGCTGCGGCGCGACACTGAATTCGAGACGCAGACGTTTTCCCGGAGGCTTTGCTGCGGCTGCGAGCCGCGCCACCGATTGCGCCAGCGTGTCGGTGGCGCGCCGATTCTTGGCCGGATACCAGATTACATAGATACCGGTCGGCCATTTCGCGAAGGCGGCTGCGAAGGCTTCGCCGAGCTTTTCGAACTCATCTTTGGCCTCGAACGGCGGATCGATCAGCACGAGGCCGCGGCGCTCCTTCGGCGGCACGAAGGCCGGCAGCGCAACCCAGCCGTCGAGATCGACCACGCGCGCCTGTTCGTCGCGGCGCAGCACGTCGATCAGTGCCTTGCGCGCCTTCGGCTCGAGCTCGCAGGCAACGAGCCGGTCCTGCGGCCGCAGCAGGCCGCGCGCGATCAGCGGCGAGCCCGGATAAGCCTTGAGCTCGCCCTTCGGATTGAAGGCGCGGACGATGTCGAGATAGGGTTTCGTCAGCGCCGCGGTCTCGTTCGACAGACGCGCCTGCATCAGCCGCGCGATGCCGGTCAGCCACTCGCCGCTGCGCCGCGCCTCGTCGCTTTCGAGATCGTAGAGACCGGCGCCGGCATGGGTGTCGATGACGCGGAACGCCCCCGGCTTGTCCTGCAGGTAGGTGAGAATGCGCGCGAGCACGATGTGCTTGATGACATCGGCGAAGTTGCCGGCGTGGAAGGCGTGGCGGTAGTTCATGGCGCAGAGTTACGACATCGCGCGATGAAAGTAACTGCCGTCATTCCGGGGCGGTGCGCTAGCGCCGAACTATGGTGCGCAATTGCGCACCCGAGAATCTCGAGATTCCGGGTCTGGTGCTAACGCACCATCCCGGAATGACGACGAGAGCGTTGTGCCTCAACCGCCCCTGATCGGCGGCATCGTCACCTGGTCGCGGCGGCAGGCGCGGCGGTCGGTTTCCTCGCAGGCGCGGAATTGCAGATCCTTGCTGAGACAGATGCGCACTTCGGATAGCCGCGTCCGGTTGCAGGTGACCGAGACGGCGGCATTGCTCAGGCCTGGATTGGCCCTGATGAAGGCCTCCTCGACCTCCGCCGGCGCCACGGTCTTGGCCTGCGACAAGTCGAGATACTCGGCCGGAATCTTGATCGCGGCGCGCGCCTTGCGGATCGTCTCGAAATAGCTGCGGCCTTCGAGGCCCGAGCAGGTGCCGTGCTTGTCCCACTCGTTGAAGATCAGGCCCGGCGCCGGCATCAGATCGAGCATCGAGGAGACGATGTTGCGGTTCAGCCGCGGCGCCGGCCGCTGGCAATATTCGGGGAAACCGCTCTCATATTGCGGCCACAGGCCGTGCACCACGAAGGCGTAGGGTCGTCCGCTGCACTGGATCTGGGAGCGGCCGCCACGCTCCGCCGCCTCCTCGCAGAACGAGGGCGACCATGACAGCGATAGCACATAGAAATCGAATTCGCCGGGCGCGTTCTGCCGCTTGTCCTGGGCCTTGGCGCCGCCGGCCAGCATGACCAGCCCGGCAGCCAGGGTCAGCGAGATCATCAGGCGGGAGAACGAATGCAATCTGGAATGAAACATGGCGACGCCCCTCAACTAGACTGTGCAGTCAGCCTAGCAGGCGATAAGAACATTTCAAGAACAAAATTGATGCGAGCCACGTTCGGCCGCTTGATCGGGCCGAATCAGGCTTCTCGAATTACTGTCTGGCGGCGCGGCAGGCCGGATTGTAGGCCCAGTTGCGGTCGAGCCCGACCACGCACCATTCGACACCATTGCCGTAGCCGGCAAAGCCGCCGTCCTCGACGATCGAGAAATGCACCTTGCGCACCTTGCCGTCGTTGAGCATGGCATCGCCGGTGCAGTAGCGGCGCGGAATGTTGTCGGACTGCCAGGGCCGGAAGGCGACCTCGTGAACGGCGGCGAAGCCCGTGATCTTCAACGGAGAATTCCAGAACGAGCTTTCCTTCTCCCAGAACTGGCTGGCGATCGTCGGCAGCGCCCTGTCGCAATCGGCGACGGCGCCGTCATAGCGCGGCCCGCTCAGCCAGAAGTTCAGCTCGAGCGGATTGGCGGCCTTGGCCTCGCCGAGCGACAGCGCTCCGAACATGAGGCCGAACACGGCGGCGAAGCGGAGCGATTTCAGGGAGAGGGCGCGCATGGGCAATCCGGACAGCTGGTCTTGCGAAGGTGGGACGGTGCCGCGAAGGCCGGGCGGGGTCAAGTGCAGCGCGGCAACACTTGGCAAGGAGTTGACCGTAAGGGCGCGCCCGGCAGGGCTTGGGTTCTTTTCACTTCCATCCCGGCGCCGTAAACTGGCGCCAACCAATTGGAGTAACGGGAATGCGAATCATTGCGGCCGCGGGCCTTCTCGCCCTGGGTATTTTGGCGAGCCAGTCGGCGCGTGCTGACCTCCTTCCGGTCCCGCCGTTCAAGGGGAACGACACCGGCGGCATCATCGCTTATTCGATGGCGACGCAGGTCGATGCCCGTCAGGTCGCGGTCGATCACTGCGCGCGCTACGGCAAGGTCGTGAAATTCCTCGCGGTCCAGGCCTATGAGGGCGGCTACATCTCGTTCTCCTGCCGCTGGGTGCCCTATGGCGCCGCCGAACGGCCGATCCGCACGCTGTACTGAGGCGTCGGCCTAGCGCCGCCTCTCTCAAAGCCGGGAGCCTCCAACATGACGCGCAAACTCGCTTTGCTCGGCTCAAGCCTTTGCCTCGTCCTGTCGGCGGGCGCAGCCAGCGCCGACGACCTGCCGGTGCGCAAGGCCGGTCTCTGGGAAATGAAGATGGTCAGGAGCGGCTCGGCAATGCCTGAGATGACCATGCAGCACTGCACCGACGAGACCGTCGACAAGGAGATGAGCAACAACGTCTCCCCGATGGCCAAGCAGATCTGTTCCAAGCAGGACATCAAGAAGACCGCGACCGGCTATGTCAGCGATTCCGAGTGCAACGTCGCCGGCATCAGCACGACCTCGCATGCCGAGATCACTGGCGATTTCAACTCGGCCTACACTGTGAAGACCTCCTCGCACGCGCAAGGCGGCGCTGCCGGTGCCGCGGGCCGCGATACCTCCATGACGTTAGAGGCGAAGTGGCTGGGCGCCTGCAAGCCGGACCAGAAGCCCGGCGACATCGTGATGCCCGGCGGCTTCAAGATGAACGTGCGCGACGTCGATAAGCTGAAGGCGCTGCTGCCGAAATAGGGCTGTCGTCCTTCCCCTCTCCCCTTGTGGGAGAGGGTGGCTCGCCGCGAAGCGGCGAGACGGGCGAGGGGTCTGTCTCCGCGGCGCCAGCTACACCGGGATCCTCACGCTCGCTCTCAATCCCCCCATCGGGCTGTCGCCGAGCGTGATGTCGCCGCCATGGGAGCGGGCGATGTCGCGGGCGATCGCCAACCCCAAGCCGGTACCGCCTTCGTCCTGGTTGCGGGCGTTGTCGAGCCGCAGGAACGGCTTGAACACTTCTTCGCGCAAGTGAACGGGAATGCCCGGGCCGTCGTCGTCGACGGTGACGGTGAGATAGCGGTGATCGCGCTGGCCGTTGATGGCGATCGCCTTGCCGTAACGCGCGGCGTTGGTGACGAGGTTGGCGAGGCAGCGCTTGAACGAGGCCGGCTTCACCGTCACCACGGGCAGGCCGTGGAACGCCACGGTCGCGGTGTGGCCGTGGCGCTCGGCGTCGCTGCGCAGCTCTTCGAGCGCCTGCGCCATGTCGGTCGGCTGCGACTGTTCGCCGGAATCGCCGCGGGCAAATGCGAGGTAATCCTCCAGCATCATTGACATCTCGTCGACGTCCTTCCGCATGCCCTCGAGCTCGGGATTCTCGCCGATCAGCGCCAGCTCGAGCTTGAAGCGGGTCAGGATTGTGCGCAGGTCATGGCTGACCCCGGCGAGCATCGCGGTCCGCTGCTCCATGGTGCGCTCGATGCGCGACTTCATCTCGATGAAGGCGACCGCCGCGCGCCGCACCTCGCGCGCGCCCCTGGGTCTGAAGTTCGGGGCTTCGCGGCCCTTGCCGAAACTTTCCGCAGCGTCGGCAAGGCGCAGGATCGGCTTGATCTGGTTGCGCAGGAACAGCACTGCGACGATCAAGAGGATCGAGGATGTGCCGACCATCCAGAACAGGAAGATCTCCGAGTTCGAGGCATACGCCGCACTGCGCTGCGCGAACACGCGCATCACGGCGTCATCGAGCTGGATGCGGATCTCGACCAGGTTGGAGCGGCCGACCGTGTCGATCCAGAACGAGCGGCCGATCTGGCGGCCGAGCTGCACTGACAGCGTCTGGTCGAGCAGCGAGAAGAACGGTTTCGGTCCCGGCGGCGGCATGTCGCCGGCGGGCAGGAAGTCGACCACGAGGCCGAGGCGCTGCTGCGCGATGCGGCGGATCTGGTCGCGGTCCTTGTCCTGCGGATAGCCCTTGTAGACATCGATCAGCGCGGCGATGTCCTGCACCACCGCGGCCGACAGGCGGCGCGTCACCGTGTTCCAGTGCCGCTCCATGAACACGAAGGCGACGACCGATTGCAGGATCACCATCGGCACGATCATGATCAGCAGCGCGCGGGCATAGAGGCCGGTCGGCATCCAGCCCTTGAACGCATTGCCCATCCAGCCATTGGCGGCCGAGACGCGGCCGGCGGCGCTCTTGAGCAGCGTCAGGCCGGTATCGATCGTGCTCATCGCTCGCGCTTCACTGATTTATGGCGAGGCCACCAGGCGGTAGCCGATGCCCCGCACCGCCTGGAGGAACAGCGGATTGGCGGGATCGGTCTCGATCTTGCGCCGGAGGCGGTTGATCTGCACGTCGACGGCGCGTTCGTTGACGCTGCCATTGCCGGTCAGCGCGCTGCGCGGCACGGTCTCGCCCGGTGTCTCCGACAGGATCCGCAGCATCTCGCGCTCGCGGTCGGTGAGGTGGATGACCTCCTCGCCCTGGCGCAATTCGCCGCGTTCGAGATGGTAGACATAGGGGCCGAATGCGATCTTCTCGACCGCCGCGGTTTGCGGCGGCGGGGCGGCGCGCTTGAGGATGTTGTTGATGCGCAGCGCCAGCTCGCGCGGCTCGAACGGTTTTGCCACGTAATCGTCGGCGCCGATCTGCAAGCCTTCGATGCGGGCTTCCGCCTCGTGCCGCGCGGTCAGCATCACGATCGGCACCGAGGACGAGGTCCGGATGAAGCGGGCGAGATCGAAGCCGGTTTCGCCGGGCATCATGACGTCGAGGATCAGCAGATCGAAATGCAGACTCATCAGCTTTGAACGCGCGTCGCTGGCGCTGGCGGCGGTCGAGACGCGGTAGCCTTCGGCCGCGAGGAAGCGCGACAGCAGATCGCGGATGCGGCGGTCGTCATCGACCAGCAAAAGATGCGGGGCGTCGTCGGCCGGTTGCACCGGCGGTCGGGCGAGCGTGGCAGCGAGCGGCACGGTCACTCCTTGCTGTCTTGATTGACGGAAGCGAAGATCGTCTCCAGCACCTTGTCCGGATCGTCGCGGTCGATCATCGCGCGCAGGAAACGCTTGACGGTCTCGGCGTCCTGCGGCGCCATCTCGGCGAGCGCTTTCGTGATCCGCGTGGTCTGGAGCCCGGCGAGCTTCTGCACCAGCGCCTCGCCCTTGGGCGTCGCGTAGAGCAGGCGCTGGCGGCGGTCATTGTCGCCGGTCTTCTGCACGATGTAGCCCTCGTCCAGCAGCTGCTTGAGCACGCGGCCGAGCGATTGCTTCGTGATCCTGAGGACGTCGAGCAGGTCGGCAACCTTCAGGCCGGGATAGCGATAAACGAAATGCATGACCCGGTGATGGGCCCGGCCGAAGCCGAACGCCTCCAGCTCCTGGTCGGGATCGCCGACGAAATCGCGATAGGCGAAGAACAGTAGCTCGATGATATCCCAGCGCAAATTGCCTCCGTCGCCTACGGCTGGCCGCGGCTCGGCGGCGTCTTGAGAGGGAGTCGCGAAATTTATGTCAGGCATATTGACGTATCTTGGGTTCAATGTTACAAAACGATCGACCCGTACGAAACTTTAGATCGTTTCGTATCGGGTGGCATCGAAGCAGAACGGCCGGAGTGAGCCGGACAGGCGGCGACGGCCGGAGCAGATCTACCGTGCGATTGTCGAGCGGCATTTCGGCAAAACATACTGGACTTCCGCCTTCCGCAAAAGCATGTCCTCGGCGACATGCTGGCCACGGAAACCGGCCGTAACATGGCTGGCGGCGGTCCGGCCAGTAACCCAATCAAGCCAGCCGGGCCCGGAAGCGGGCAGGCGGGCGCACGAAGCAGCGCCGCGACCGGCAGCGGGAGGCAAGGACATGAGCATGAAATTCGACATCCAGCCCGCATCCAATCCCACGCCAGAGAAGGACCGCGTCGCCAAGCTGGTGGACCCCGGCTTCGGGCGGGTCTTCACCGATCATATGGCTGTGGTCCGCTACAACCAGGCAAAGGGCGGCTGGTACGAGGCGAAGATCGAGGCGCGCGCCAACTTCCAGCTCGATCCGGCCGGCGCCGTGCTGCACTACGCCCAGGAAATTTTCGAGGGCCTCAAGGCCTACAAGCGCGACGACGGCGGCGTGAACCTGTTCCGTCCCGACGCCAATGCGCGCCGTTTCAAGGACTCCGCCGATCGCATGGCGATGGCGCAGCTGCCTGAGGACGTCTTCATCGAGGCGGTCGAGCAGGTCGTGCGCATCGATCGCGCCTGGATGCCGGGCGGCGAGGGCAGCCTTTATCTCCGCCCCTTCATGATCGCGAGCGAGACCTTCCTCGGCGTCAAGCCGTCGTCCGAATACATCTTCGCGGTGATCGCTTCGCCTGTTGGATCCTACTTCAAGGGCGGACCCGCGCCGGTCTCGATCTGGGTCTCGGAGAATTACACGCGCGCTGCCGTTGGCGGCACCGGCGCCGTCAAGTGCGGCGGCAATTATGCCGCGAGCCTGCGCGCCCAGGCCGAAGCGATCCAGCACGGCTGCGATCAGGTCGTCTTCCTCGACGCGGTCGAGCGCCGCTACATCGAGGAGCTCGGCGGCATGAACGTGTTCTTCGTGTTCGACGACGGCTCGCTTTCGACGCCGCCGCTCGGCACCATCCTGCCCGGCATCACCCGTGACTCCATCATCAAGCTCGCCCGCGATGCCGGCAAGACCGTGCGCGAGGAGTCGTACTCGCTCGACCAGTGGCGCAAGGATGCGGCCTCGGGCCGCCTGAAGGAAGCGTTCGCCTGCGGCACCGCAGCCGTGATCTCGCCGATCGGCAAGGTGCGCTCGGTGAGCGGCGATTTCGAGATCTCGGGCGGCGCCGCCGGCCCCGTCGCCATGGGCCTGCGCAAGCAGCTCATCGACATCCAGTACGGCCGCACCAACGATCCGCACAACTGGATCCGCAAGGTGTCGTGAGACCAAGTTGCGCGTTCCCCTCTCTCGCGCGGGAGAGGGGAAATGCGCAAGGTTTGTGGCTTATTGCGCACTGAACGTGCTGCTGCCGACAAGCGACAAAGCCAGGACACAACTAGCATCCTGGACATCGCGATCATGGCAACAAAACTCTCCCAGCCGCTGAAGTGGATCGTTCTCGCCGCCATCACCAGCGTCTCCGTGTTCGGCATCCTCACCATCGGACCCACGCCGGAAGTCGTCGCGCAAGACCGCTCGCCGATCGTCGACGTGCGCACCACCGATCCCGAGATGAACGCCGCGATCGCGCGCGCCCGCGGCACGCTGCCGACCTTCTGGGCCTCTTACGACGCGCCAAAATCGTCCGAGACCGGCCATTCCCTGAAAGTGCGCTTTTCGACCCGCAAGGGCGGGGAGCACATCTGGATCGCCGAGGTGAAGAAGCTGCCGAACGGGGCCTATTCGGGTTTCTTCGCCAACGAGCCGCGCGACCTGCCCGGCAAGCACGCGGGCGATGCGGTCAAGTTCAGCGAAGCCGACATCTCGGACTGGATGTTCATGCGCAACGGCAAGATCGTCGGCGGCGAAACCATCAAGCCGACACTGAAGTCGCTGCCGAAGGCGGACGCCGATGCGCTGAGGGCAAGGATGGAGCAGCCGTAAGTCTCTTCCCCTCTCCCCGCTTGCGGGGAGAGGGGAGGGTGAGGGGGAGTCTCCGCGGGGGCGGTGGCAGTTGGACTCGCGGAGAGTCCCCCCTCACCCGGAATCCGCGCGTTCCGCGCGCATTCCGACCTCTCCCCGCAAGCGGGGAGAGGTGAAAAGGCGCCGTTTGCGGGTTGTAGGCCAACGTTGTAAGTCAACGTTGACTTACCTAGCTTGCAACGAACGACATGGCCGAGAAACCCAAAAAACCCCAGAAACTGAAGGCGCGCCTGCCGCGCGGGCTCGAGGATCGCGATCCCGCAGCGATCCGGGCGACGCGCGAGATGGTCGAGAAGATCCGCGCCGTCTACGAGCTCTACGGTTTCGAGCCGGTGGAGACGCCGGCGATGGAATACACCGACGCGCTCGGCAAGTTCCTGCCCGACCAGGACCGCCCGAACGAGGGTGTGTTCTCGTTCCAGGACGACGACGAGCAGTGGATCAGCTTGCGCTACGACCTGACCGCGCCGCTCGCGCGCTATGTCGGCGAGCGCTACGGCACCGATGGTCTGGTCCTGCCCTACCGCAGCTACCGGGTCGGCTACGTCTTTCGCAACGAGAAGCCCGGCCCCGGCCGCTTCCGCCAGTTCATGCAGTTCGATGCCGACACGGTCGGCTCGGCGACGCCGGCGGCGGATGCCGAGATCTGCATGATGGCGGCCGACACGATGGAGGCGCTCGGCATTGCGCGCGGCTCCTATGTCGTGAAGGTCAACAACCGCAAGGTGCTCGACGGCGTTCTGGAAGCCATCGGCCTCGGCGGCGACGAGAACGCCGCACGCCGCCTGACCGTGCTGCGCGCGATCGACAAGCTCGACAAGTTCTCCGCCGACGAAGTGCGCAAGCTGCTTGGTCCCGGACGATGGGATGGCGGTGAGGAAGGCAAGGGCGACTTCACCAAGGGCGCCAATTTGAGTGAGGCAGAAGCCGACGTCGTTCTCGCCATCACCAAGCCGCGCGACGATTGGAAAGAGGCGATTGCCGCGGCGGAAACCTACCTCGCCAAGAGCCAAGTCGGCCAGGCCGGCGTCAGCGAGCTGGAAGAGATTGCGAAGCTGGTGACGGCGTCGGGGTACGGCGCCGATCGCATCAAGATCGATCCCTCCGTCGTGCGCGGCCTCGAATATTACACCGGCCCCGTTTACGAGGTTGAACTGTTGCTGGAGACCAAGGACGAGAAGGGCCGCCCGGTGCGGTTCGGCTCGGTCGGTGGCGGTGGTCGCTACGACGGCCTCGTCTCGCGCTTCCGCGGTGAGCCGGTGCCGGCAACCGGTTTCTCGATCGGGGTGTCGCGCCTGCAGGCTGCGCTGACCTTGCTCGGCAAGCTCGACACGCGGCCCGAATTCGGCCCCGTCGTCGTCACCGTGTTCGACCGCGACCGCGTCGCCGACTATCAGAAGATGGTGGCATCCTTGCGCACAGCGGGCATCCGCGCCGAGCTCTATCTCGGCAATCCCAAGAACATGGGCAACCAGCTCAAATATGCCGACCGCCGCAACTCGCCTTGTGTGATCATCCAAGGCTCGGATGAGAAGGCGCGCGGCGAGCTGCAGATCAAGGATCTGATCGAAGGCGCGAAAGCCGCCGCCGCGATCGCCTCCAACCAGGAATGGCGCGAGACGCGGCCGGCGCAGTTCTCGTGCAGCGAGGCCGATCTCGTTTCAAAAGTGCGCGAGGTCCTCGCGCGCCATGACGTAAAGTGGGGATAGCCATTCCGGCAGGCCGTCATGCCCGGGCTTGTCCCGGGCATCCACGTCTTGTTTGATGCGCACCTTCATGAACGGCCGGGGTGTGCCCGGTCATCGCGACAGCAGGGAGAAGACAATGCCTGAGATCACCGTCAGCATGGCCGAGGGCCGCACCGACGAGCAGAAGGCCGGCATGATGCGCGACATCACCCAGGCGCTGGTGAAGAATCTCGGCGTCGACGCCGATGCCGTCGTCATCCAGATCAACGAAGCCCCGCTACGCCACAAGATGAAGGGCGGCAAGACCTTCGTGGAGCGCGCGGCGGCGGCGAAGAAATAGCCACTGCTCGTTCGGCAAATACAGGTGTCGTCCCCGCCTAGTGCGCAATTGCGCACGGGTGCGGGGACCCATAACCACAGGAAGTGGTTATCTGGCGAGCTGGTAACTCCGAGTCATCGCCAAACTCGATCCTGTGGTTATGGGTCCCGGATCGGCGCGCGCTTTAGGCGCGCTTGTCCGGGACGACACTGTGTATGAGGCCCCCATGGACGCACGCGACTTCATCAAGGTCGGCATGAGCGCCGAGCGCACGCTGGTGGTGCCGGCCGAGCGCACGGTCGGGCATTTCGTGCCGGGCATGCCGATGGTCTATGCGACGCCCATGATGATCCTGGAGATGGAGATGACGTCGGGCGATGCGATCCGCGTCGCGCTCCAGCCGGGCTGGGTCACGGTCGGCACCGAGGTCGATATCCGTCATCTCGCAGCGGCGCTGGTCGGCGCGACGGTGCGGACCGCGGCCAAGGTCGTCGCGGTCGAGCGCCGCGTCATCCGCTTCGAGGTCGAGGCGTTCGAAGGCGCGCGCAAGCTCGGCGAGGGACGTCACGCGCGCGGGCTGGTCAATGTCGCGATGTTCAACAAGCGGCTGGGGGCGTAGCGGCAGCGCGCGGTGCCGTAGGGTGGGCAAAGGCGCAAAGCGCCGTGCCCACCATTCCTCCGTGATGGATACAGATCGTGGGCACGCTTCGCTTTGCCCACCCTACGGCACCTGTTTACTTCGCCAAATCCTTCGACCGCTGCGTCGCCGCCGCGATGGCGCGGATCATCAGTTCGCGCAAGCCCGGCTCGCCCATCAGCACGCCGAGCGCGGCGGCGGTGGTGCCGCCGGGCGAGGTCACGTTCTGGCGCAGCGTGGCGGAGGGGAACTCCGACTGATGCAGCAGCTCGCCGGAGCCGGCGACGGTCTCGCGGGCAAGCTTCGTCGCGAGCGCTTCGGGCAATCCGGCTTCGACCCCGGCGCGCGCGAGCTCTTCGGCGAGCAGGAACACATAGGCCGGGCCCGAGCCGGACACGGCGGTCACCGCGTCCATCAGGCCTTCATCCTCGACCCATTCGACTGAGCCGGTGGCGCGCAGCAATGCGTCGGCCACCGCGCGCTGAGCGGCGCTGACATTCTTTGCCGCGACTGCCACGGTGATGCCGCGGCTGATTGCGGCCGGCGTGTTCGGCATTGCGCGCACCACGGCACCGCCGATGACCTCTTCGAGCGAAGCGATCGTGGTTCCCGCCATGATCGAGACCACAGAGGTCTTGCCGGACACGAACGCTTTCAGCCTGGCGCCGGCCTCGCGGAACATCTGCGGCTTCACCGCGACGACCATGGTCTCGACGGTGCCTGCCGAGGTGACATCGGGATTGAGCGCGACGCCTTTTGCGGCCAGCGCGGTGATCTCGGGCGAGATGAAGGGATCGACCACCGCGACGCGGCGCGGGTCGAGCCCGCCGGCCAGCCATCCGGTCAGCATCGCGCCGCCCATCTTGCCGGCGCCGGCGAGCAGGATGGTGCCGGTGATGTTTTGGAGAGTGCTGTTTGCCACTGCGATCACCCAAGCAAAAGGTGTCGTCCCTGCGAACGCAGGGACCCATAACCACAGGCGGTTCTAATGGATCGAGATGTTGGCAACAAGCCGCGTGCCACAAGGGATATCACGCGGTATGGGTCCCGGCGTTCGCCGGGACGACGGAGGAGGGAGGTGCGGCTCCCTCACGAAGCCTACGCCTCGCCCACCGTATCGAACATCGCAGCGTCCATGGCCTGCGCGGTGGTCTTACCGGCCCACACCACGAACTGGAACGCCGGGAAGTAGCGCTCGCAGGCATGGATGGCGCCGGCGAGCATGGCCTCGCATTGCGCGGTCGAGGCGGTGAGGCCGCCCGGCAGCACCAGCGCTTGGCGATGCATGATCATGCCGGTGTTGGTCCACAGGTCGAAATGGCCGATCCATAATTGCTCGTTGACCGCGGCGACGAGCCGCTGCACCTCGCCCCGGCGCGCGAGCGGAATCTTCATGTCGAACGCGCAGGCCAGATGCAGTGCCTCGATCTCGCCCATCCAGGTGAACGAGATCTGGTAGTCGGTCCATTGTCCCTTGGAGACAATGGTGAGTTCGTCCTCGCCGGAGCGTTCGAACGGCCAGTTGTTGCTGGCAGCGATATCCTCGACCACCGCGAGCGGGTGATTTCGGGAATCGATATTGCCTTCGAGCAGGGACATGCCGTCTCGACCTCTTACCTTCTTGTTGTCTTTGATACGCACGCGGTTGGGTCCGGCGCGCGCTCCCTAAACGTCGTCGATCCCGGGAGTCGCTTTCGCGATCTAGGATCGGCGCGGCCTGTCGCGGATCAACTGATGTGATTTGCGGAATCTGCGCAACTGGCTGCCGAGTCCGTCCACAAGCCAGGACTCCTTCGTCCACAGCTCATCTCTTGGCCACAATTCTTAACGACGAGAACAAACCGGAATCGGATTCCCTGAAAGCGCCAATCGTTAATTCCGCCGCGCGAGGGCCGGACCGCCATCGCGGCATGGGACCATGCGGTTTTCCCATGCGGAACACGCTTGCTGCGGCCCCGAACCGGCGTCATATTTCCTTTTAGGTCGCTCAATCCCGAGCGGCCGATGTTCTCAGGGCGGGGTGAAAGTCCCCACCGGCGGTAAGGGCCGAAAGGCCTAAGCCCGCGAGCGCCTTCCGCGAGGGTTATCCCGAAGGGAAGGGTCAGCAGATTCGGTGCAACTCCGAAGCCGACGGTCAAAGTCCGGATGAAAGAGAACGGTCGGTGGCAGACGCATCGCAAGGTGCGGCTGTTTGTCGTTCCGTGTGCCCTGATTCTGGTCCTTTGAAGGAAAGCCATGAATCAGATGTTGCAAGATCCCCAAACCGAAACGTCCGAAGCTATCCAACCGCCGGTTCCATCGAACCCGGTGACGGAGCATCCGCGCTTTGCCAAGCCGCAGCGGGTGGCCTTCGTGCAGGCCTGCTGGCACCGCGACGTGGTCGCGGAGGCCCGCATCGCCTTCATGAAGGAGGCCGAGGCGCGCCACCTCACCCATGTCGACGTGTTCGAGGTGCCGGGCTCGTTCGAGATCCCGCTGCACGCGCAGATCCTCGCCAAGACGCGGCGCTACACCGCGATCGTCGCGGCCGGCCTCGTCGTCGACGGCGGCATCTATCGCCACGAGTTCGTCGCCGACACCGTGATCAAGGCGCTGATGGACGTGCAGCTGCGCACCGAGGTGCCGGTGTTCTCGGCGGTGCTGACGCCGCAGCAATTCCACGAGACCGAGGTGCACTACGATTTCTTCCGCCGGCACTTCGCCATCAAGGGCGTCGAGGTCGCGGCGGCCTGTGCGGAGACGTTGCTCGGCCTCGAGCGCCTGCGCGGTCAGGTCGCAGCGGGGATTGTGTAGGGACGCAACGAGTCGCGCTTCTCATCCCGAGGAGCGCGACCCGTCACCCCCGCGCAATGGCGAAGCCATTGTCGCTGGAGGTGCTCGCCTCTTCGGCGAGCCTCGAAGGGCGACGGCCCGACTGCATCGGGGGCCGTGCATCCGTCGAGGCTCCCCGTGAAGCGCTGTGCGCTTCACGGCTCGCACCTCAGGATGACGGATGAAACAGCCCCTCACACGCCGCTGATTGTCAATCCCGCCGCCGTCCCTGTAAGGTCGGCGGCGGGAGGAGGCCGTGCCGTGGAGACGGGGCGGCTGGCAAGATCATGTTCGAAGGACACGATCCCTATCTCGTCGCGCTCTCTGTGGCGATCGCGAGCCTGGGTGGCTATACCGGCTTTGCGCTTGCGGCTCGCATCCGCAACACGCCCGGCGTCAGCAACCGCGTGATGCTCGCGGGCGCGGCGGCGTTCCTGGCCGTCGGCATCTGGACCATGCATTTCGTCGGCATGCTGGCCGCGCCGCTGCCGCCCGACACGGTCTATCTGGTCCTTCCCACCATCATCTCCTTCCTGATCTGCGCGCTGGTGGTCGGCATCTCCTTGTTCTTCGTCTCGATCGGTGAGCCCAGCCTGAAGCGGGTGGCCTCATCCGCGGTCCTGCTCGGCGTCGGTATCGCCAGCATGCACTATGTCGGCATTCATGGGCTCGCCGGGTCGTTCGGCATCGTGCACAACCCGGCGATGGTGATGCTGTCGATCCTGGTCGCAATCGTCACCGCCTATGGCGGTCTGCGTGCGTTCCTGGCGCAGCAGGAGGGCGTCCGGCTGATTGTCAGCTCGATCGCATTCGGCATTGCCGTCTCCGGCATGCACTACACCGCGATGCTGGGCATGCATTTCGAGCCGCTGACCGGTCCTGCCCATCACCATCTCGGCGGCGGCCTTGCCGCGTCGCAGCAGATATTGTCGATCGTCGTGGCCGTGCTGTGCTTCGTGATCGCTGCCGGCTTCCTGCTCTCGCTGGTGCCGGATCGGCGGCAGACGGCAGCCTCTCCGGTGGCAGATTCGGTTTCGCCGCCGGTCGCTCCCGCCGAGCCGGTTATCCCGGCGGTGGCGCTGCGGCCAATGGGGCCACTCGGCGGCCTCGGCCAGCCGCCCCGCGCGCCGGCGCCGCGACTGCCAGTCGAGGGCGCCGACGGCACCCATTTCATCGACACCGCCAATATCCGCAGCGTCCGCGCGGATGCGCACTACACCCGCGTCCATGACGGCACCCGCGAGCGGATGTGCCCCTGGTCGATCTCGGAAGCGGAAGCCCAGCTCGATCCCTCGCTGTTCCTGCGGGTGCACCGCAGCCATATCGTCGCAATCCCCCATGTCGCGCTGGTTCGCAAAGAGGGTGACGGTGCCGTGCTCGAGCTCGACGGCCCCTCGCCGCACCGGGTGCCGGTCAGCCGGGCCAAGATCGCCGAGGTGAAGGCCCGGCTGGGGCTGGCGAACCGGCGGCAGGCGTAGAAGTCAGGAGGCGAGCTCTCTCGCTCCCTCGCCCCGCCTGCTCTTTCTTCGCCTCTTACGGGGAGAGGGTTGGGGCGAGGGGCCTCTCTCCACAGATGAGATCTTCGTTAGACCTGTACCCCCCTCACCCGGATTGCATCTTGCGATGCAATCCGACCTCTCCCCGCAGGCGGGGAGAGGTGAAGGGTCTCTCCCCCTGACGCAATTCGTGCTCTTCCACCCGCAATTCGTGCAAAAAGCCCGCCTTTGTGCCGCTCATGTTGCGGCTCGCCCCGCCGGGAGTGACCGTCCGTCCCAACGTCCGCGCCGTCACGCGCAGAGACGATCATGGGAGGAGACGATGATCCCGGGCTCATTCAGCTATTACCGGCCGGCGAGTGTCGCCGACGCCGTCAAACTTCTATCCGATCTCGGCGAGGACGCGCGGCCGCTGGCCGGCGGGCACAGCCTGGTGCCGATGATGAAGCTTCGGCTTGCCACCCCCGCCCATCTGATCGATCTGCACGGCATCGCCGCCCTCAAGGGCATCCGCCGCGACGGCAACAATCTCGTCATCGGCGCGATGACCACCCAGCATGAGCTGCTGGCCTCCGACGAGGTCGCCAAGGCGATGCCGATCCTGCATGAGGCTGCGCTTTTGATCGCCGACCCGCAGGTGCGCTACCGCGGCACGATCGGCGGCAATGTCGCCAACGGCGATCCCGGCAACGACATGCCGGCTCTGATGATGACGCTGGGAGCGACCTACCGCCTCGAAGGCGCCGGCGGCGCCCGCGACGTGGCGGCGGCCGATTTCTACCAGGGCGCCTATTTCACGGCGCTGGAGCCCGGCGAGATCCTGACCTCGGTCTCGGTGCCCGTGCCGGCGGCCGGCCACGGCTACGCCTATGAAAAGCTCAAGCGCAAGGTCGGCGACTACGCCACCGCGGCGGCCGCCGTCGTCCTCACCGTGTCCGGCGGCAAGGTCGCGACCTGTTCGATCGGCCTCACCAATGTTCACGAGACGCCGTTGCTGGCTGTCGATGCCGCCAAGGCGGTGATCGGCACCAGCCTCGATGCTGCGACCTTGAAGAAAGCCGCTACGGCAGCCGAAGCGATCATGGCGCCGGCCGCGGATGCGCGCGGGCCGATCGAATACAGAAAGCATGTCGGCGGCATCATGGTGACGCGGGCGCTGCAGCGCGCAGCAAGCCGAGCGAAATAAGGGAGGGATCGATGGCCAAAACACATGTGACCATGAAGGTGAACGGCGCCGAAGTCGAAGGCCTCGTCGAGCCGCGCACGCTGCTGGTCCACTTCATCCGCGAGAATCTCGGGATGACCGGCACCCATATCGGCTGCGAGACCACGCATTGCGGCGCCTGCACCGTCGATATCGACGGCATGTCCGTCAAATCCTGCACGATGTTCGCGGTGCAGGCGCAAGGAAGCGACATCACCACGATCGAAGGCATGGCCAATGCCGACGGCACGCTGTCGGCGCTTCAGGAAGGTTTCCGCATGATGCACGGCCTGCAATGCGGCTTCTGCACGCCCGGCATGATCATGCGCGCGCATCGGCTGCTGAAGGAAAACGCCTCGCCGAGCGAGCAGGAAATCCGGATGGGCATCTCCGGCAATATCTGCCGCTGCACCGGCTACCAGAACATCGTCAAAGCCATTCAATACGCGAGCGCCAAGATCAACGGCGTGGAATTCCGGGAGGCCGCAGAATGAACGACATGACTCCCACGCGGGAACAACGCGAAGCCGCACTCGAAGGCATGGGCTGCAAGCGCAAGCGTGTCGAGGACATCCGCTTCACGCAAGGCAAGGGCAATTACGTCGACGACGTCAAGCTGCCGGGCATGCTGCATGGCGACTTCGTCCGCTCGCCGCATCCGCACGCGCGCGTCAAGAAGATCGACGACAGCGAGGCGCTGAAGGTGCCGGGCGTGCTCGCGGTGATCACCGCCGAGACGCTGAAGACCGTCAACCTCGCCTGGATGCCGACGCTTGCCGGCGACGTTCAGATGGTGCTCGCCGACGGCAAGGTGCTGTTCCAGAACCAGGAGGTCGCTTTCGTCGTCGCTACCGACCGCTACGCGGCCGATGACGGCATCAACAAGGTCGTGGTCGAATACGAGCCGTTGCCGCCGCTGGTCGATCCCTTCAAGTCGATGGATCAGGATGCGCCGGTGCTGCGCGAGGACCTCGCCGGCAAGACCTCGGGCGCGCACGGCCCGCGCAAGCATCACAACCACATCTTCGAGTGGACGGTTGGCGACAAGGAGCTGACCGACGCGGCCTTCAACAAGGCCGAGGTCAAGATCAAGGAGATGATCTCCTACCACCGCACCCATCCGTCGCCGCTGGAGACCTGCCAGTGCGTCTGCTCCTTCGACAAGATCAAGGGCGAGCTGACGATCTACGGCACCTTCCAGGCGCCGCATGTGATCCGCACCGTGGTGGCGCTGATCGCGAAGCTGCCGGAGCAGAAGATTCACGTCATCGCGCCCGATATCGGCGGCGGCTTCGGCAACAAGGTCGGCGCCTATCCCGGCTATATTTGCGCGGCCGTGGCCTCCATCGTGACAGGCAAGCCGGTGAAATGGGTCGAGGACCGCATCGAGAACCTCACTGCGACCTCGTTCGCGCGCGATTATCACATGACCACCGAGATCGCCGCGACGAAGGAGGGCAAAGTCACGGGGCTTCGTGTCCACGTGCTCGCCGATCACGGCGCGTTCGATGCCTGCGCCGACCCGTCGAAATGGCCGGCCGGCTTCTTCAACATCGTCACCGGCTCCTATGACTTCCCGACCGCGCATCTGGCGGTGGACGGCGTCTATACCAACAAGGCGCCCGGCGGCGTCGCCTACCGTTGCTCGTTCCGCGTCACGGAGGCCGCCTATTGCATCGAGCGCGCCATGGATATCCTGGCGCAGAAGCTCAACATGGACCCGGCGGAGCTGCGGCTGAAGAACTTCATCAAGACGGAGCAGTTCCCGTATCACTCGGCGCTGGGCTGGGAATACGATTCCGGCGACTACCACACCGCCATGCGCAAGATGATGGAGACGACCGGCTACGCCGCGCTCCGGAAGGAGCAGGCGGAGAAGCGCGCGGCGTTCGCGCGCGGCGAGACCCGCGAGATCATGGGCCTGGGGGTCTCCTTCTTCACCGAGATCGTCGGCGCCGGGCCGTCGAAAAACTGCGACATCCTCGGCATCGCGATGTTCGACTCCTGCGAGATCCGCTTGCACCCGACCGGTGCAGGCATCGCGCGCATGGGCACCAAGAGCCAGGGCCAGGGTCACGAGACCACCTGGGCCCAGATCATCGCGACCGAGATCGGCATTCCCGCCGACAACATCATGGTGGAGGAGGGCAACACCGACACCGCGCCCTACGGGCTCGGCACCTATGGCTCGCGCTCGACGCCGGTGGCCGGTGCGGCAATTGCGATGGCTGCGCGAAAAATCAAGGCCAAGGCGCAGATGATCGCGGCCTACAAGCTCGAGGTCCATGAGGACGATCTCGAATTCGACATCGACGGTTTCCGGGTGAAGGGTCTGCCGGAAAAATTCATGTCGATGAAGGATATCTGCTGGGCAGCGTACAACTCGGTGCCGCCGGGCATGGAGCCGGGGCTGGAAGCGGTCAGCTATTACGATCCGCCCAACATGACCTATCCATTCGGCGCGTATCTCTGCGTGATGGATATCGACGTCGACACCGGCGTGTACAAGATCCGGCGTTTCTACGCGCTCGACGATTGCGGCACCCGCATCAACCCGATGATCATCGAGGGACAGGTGCATGGCGGCCTCACCGAAGCCTTCGCCATCGCGATGGGCCAGGAGATCCGCTACGACGAGGCCGGCAACGTCGTCACCGGCTCGTTCATGGACTTCTTCATGCCGACCGCGGTGGAGACCCCGCATTGGGAAACCGATTTCACCGTCACCCCGTCGCCGCATCACCCGATCGGCGCCAAGGGCGTCGGCGAAAGCCCGAATGTCGGCGGCGTGCCGGCCTTCTCCAACGCCGTGAATGATGCGTTCTCGTTCCTGGGCTCGACGCACATCCAGATGCCGCACGATTTCTGGCGCAACTGGAAGGCGGCGAAGGATCTGGGCGCGGTGGCGTAACGATGAAAGGCCGTGACGAGATCGCACAAGCCTTGGCTGCATCGGGCTACATCGCCGATGCGGACCTCGCGACTGCGATCTCGCTGATGCAATTGCTGCGGCGTCCGCTGCTGCTCGAAGGCGAGGCGGGCGTCGGCAAGACCGAGGTGGCGAAGGCGCTGGCAAAGGTGCACGCGACCGAGCTGATCCGCCTGCAATGCTACGAAGGGCTCGATCAGTCTGCCGCACTTTACGAGTGGAACTACCAGCGCCAGCTGCTGGCGATCCAGGCCCATCGCGGCAGCGACAGCATCGAGGACCAGGTGTTCTCGGAAAAATACCTGCTGGAGCGCCCGCTGCTCGCCGCGATCCGCCGCGCCCAGGCGCCGGTGCTGCTGATCGACGAGATCGACCGTGCCGACGACGAGTTCGAGGCTTTCCTGCTCGAGCTTCTGTCCGACTTCCAGGTCTCGATCCCCGAGCTCGGCACCATCCCCGCCATCACGATCCCGCATGTCGTGCTGACCTCGAACGGCACGCGCGAACTGTCGGACGCGCTGCGTCGCCGCTGTCTCTACCACTACGTCGACTATCCTGACGTCGACCGCGAGACCCGCATCATCCTGGCGCGCGTCGCCGGTGCGAGCCCATCGCTCTCGCTCCAGATCGCACGCATGGTCGAGGGCGTGCGCAAGGAGGAGCTGCGCAAAGTCCCTGGTGTCGCGGAGACGCTGGACTGGGCCGCAGCCCTCGTCGGGCTCGACGTCCGCGACCTCCACGACGCGCCGGAGACCGTGCACGAAACGATGGTCTGCTTGCTCAAGACCCAGGAGGACCGTGCCCGTGTCACGGGCGAGGTCACGCAACGCCTGCTGGGGAAGGTTGCATGAGCTGCTGCGGCTCCAGTCCCGGCTATGACGACCTCGACGAGGTCTCCCGCTTCGTGTCCGCGAGGCTTGCCGCCTTCCTGCGCACGCTGCGCGACGCCGGCTTTCGCATCGGGCTGGCCGAAGGGCAGGATGCGGCGACGCTGATGTCAGCGGGATACGCGGCGCGACCCGGCCTGTTGCGTGCCGCGTTCAAGCATCTGTTCTCGGCGCGCAAGTCGGACTGGGAGAAGTTCGACGGGCTGTTCGATGCGTTCTGGCTGGGCAAGCGCGTGCGCTCGCGCTCCCGGACGATTGGTTCGACGCCGGGCATCAGTAATCCCTCGTTGAAGAGCCTGCAGGACAGGTCGGCGGAGCAGGGCGGCAGCCAATCCGTCACCGATCAGCTTCCCTCCTCCGACGATGCGCCGGAAGGCCGCTTCGGCGAGGGCCGCATGGAAGGTGCCTCGCGCGCGGACAATCTTGCCGAGGTCGATTTCAGGAAGCTCAGCGATCCCGATCAAGTCGCGCAAGCGCATGAGGCCGCAGCGCAGCTCGCCAAAGCGATGCGAACGCGCCTGACCCGGCGCGATCTGGCGCGACGACGCGGTTACCGGTTCGACCTCCGGCGCACCATCCATCGCAACATCAGCCACGGCGGGGTGCCGATCAGCCTCGTCAAGCGTCGGCGCAAGGACAAGCCGCTGCGGCTGGTCGTGCTGCTCGATGCCTCGGGCTCGATGAGCATGTACACGTCAGTGTTCCTGCGCTTCATCCACGGTGTGCTCGACCAGTTCCGCGAGGCCGAGGCGTTCCTGTTCCACACGCGGCTCGCTCATGTCTCCGACGCGATGAAGGAGAAGGACGCCGGCCGCGCGCTCGACCGGCTCTCGATCATGGCGCAGGGCGCCGGCGGCGGCACCAGGATCGGCGAGTCCCTGCAGACCTTCAACCGCTGGCACGCTGCCCGCGTGATCCATTCGCGCAGCTGCGTGATGATCGTCTCCGACGGCTACGAGACCGGCGACGCTGCCTTGCTCGGACGAGAAATGGCAGCGCTGCACCGGCGATGCCGCCGCATCGTCTGGCTCAACCCGATGATGGCCTGGGAGGGCTATGCGCCCGAGGCGCGCGGCATCAAGGCGGCCCTGCCGCATGTCGATCTCTATGCCCCCGCCAATTCGCTGAACAGCCTGCGTGCGCTCGAGCCTTATCTGGCAAAACTCTGAGGGATGTTGCGATGACCGCCCCTATCGAAGTGCTGGATCTCGTCGCGCAGATGAAGGCCGCGGAGCGTGCCTTCGTGCTCGCGACGGTGGTGCGGACGGTGTCGGTGACCGCGGCGAAGGCTGGCGCCAAGGCGATCATTGCGGCCGACGGCACCATCGTCGCGGGTTGGATCGGCGGCGGCTGTGCCAGGGGCGCGGTGCTGAAGGCGGCCCGCGAGGCGCTCGCCGACGGCGTGCCTCGCATGGTCTCGGTGCAGCCCGAAAACCTGCTGGCCGAGCTCGGCGTCAGCGCCGGCGAGAGCCGCGACGGCATCCGCTTTGCCAGCAATATGTGCCCGAGCAAGGGCACCATGGACATCTTCGTGGAGCCGGTGCTGCCGCATCCCTCGCTGGTCATTCTCGGTGCAAGCCCCGTAGCGCTGTCTCTTGCGGCGCAGGCGCGCGTGCTTGGCTATCACGTCACGCTCGCGGCGCCTGCTGCGGAGCTCGCGGCGCCGCCGGATGCCGATGCGATCATCGACGGCTACCAGCTCGGCGAGCTCAACGATGCCAAACGCTTCGTCGTGGTCTCGACGCAGGGCAAGGGTGATGAAGCGGCGCTCCGCGCGGCGGTCGCGACCAAAGCCGACTATCACGCCTTCGTCGGTAGCCGTCGCAAGATGGCTTCGCTGCGCGCAAAACTCGTTGCCGAAGGCGCCAGCGCCGCTGCGATCGATGACTTCAAGGCGCCTGCCGGGCTCGATCTCGGCGCCATCACGCCGGAGGAGATCGCCATGTCGATCCTCGCCGAGATCACCAGGGAACGGCGGCGCGGCCAGCGCGCCAGTCAAGCAGCAACCAGAGAGTGACCGATCATGCAGATGAACGACAGCCAGCGTATTCCTGCCTCGCGTGAACAGGTGTGGGCGGCGCTGAACGATCCTGCTGTGCTGAAGCAGTGCATTCCCGGCTGCCAGTCGCTCGAGGTGACCGCGCCGAACGAGATGACGGCGACGGTGGTGTTCAAGGTCGGTCCGGTGAAAGCGACCTTCAGCGGCAAGGTGACGCTGTCCGATCTCGATCCGCCCAACGCCTATCGCATCTCGGGCGAGGGCTCCGGCGGCGTCGCCGGTTTTGCCAAGGGCGGCGCGGTGGTGCGGCTGGAATCCGAGAGCGCCGAGGTCACGGTGCTGCACTACGAGGTCGACGCGCAGATCGGCGGCAAGCTCGCCCAGCTAGGGGCGCGGCTGATCAACTCGACCGCGACGAAGCTCGCCGGGGAGTTCTTCAAGTCGTTTGCCGAGGTAGTGAGCGCGAAGGCCGAGGCAGGCTAGCTCTCGTAGGGTGGGCAAAGCGCAAGCGTGCCCACGATCTCATCCCTATGCGCCTTTGCCCACCCTACGATTTCGCCGCCAGCGGTGAGAGCCGAAAACGATCAGTCGAACAGGCTCGACACCGACTCTTCCGCCGCGGTGCGCGCGATGGCGTCGGAGATCAGGCTGCCGATCGGCAGCGTGCGGATGTTCGGCGCCTTGGTCACCGCGTCGGTCGGCAGGATCGAGTCGGTGATCACGAGCTCCTTCAGCTTGGAGCCCGCGATGCGGGCGGCCGCGCCGCCGGAGAGCACGCCATGGGTGATGTAGGCGTAGACGTCCTTGGCACCCTTGGCGATCAGCGCGTCGGCCGCGTTCACCAGCGTGCCGCCGGAATCGACGATGTCGTCGACGAGGATACAGGTGTAGCCGGCGACGTCGCCGATCACGTTCATGACCTCGGATTCGCCCGGACGCTCACGGCGCTTGTCGACGATGGCGAGCGGGGTGTTGATGCGCTTGGCGAGGCCGCGCGCGCGGGCCACGCCGCCGACGTCGGGCGAGATCACCATCACCTTGGAGAGATCGAACTTCTCCTTGATGTCGCGCACCATCAGCGGCGCCGCGTAGAGATTGTCGGTCGGGATGTCGAAGAAGCCCTGGATCTGGCCGGCATGGAGGTCGAGCGTCATGACGCGGTCGACGCCGGCCTGCGTGATCAGATTGGCGACGAGCTTTGCCGAGATCGGCGTGCGCGAACCCGACTTGCGGTCCTGCCTTGCGTAGCCGAAATAGGGCAGCACCGCGGTGATGCGGCGCGCCGAGGAACGGCGCAGCGCGTCGGTGATGATCAAGAGCTCCATCAGATGGTCGTTGGCCGGGAACGAGGTCGACTGGATGATGAAGGCATCCGAGCCGCGGACGTTCTCCTGGATCTCGACGAAGATCTCCATGTCGGCGAAGCGCCGGACCACCGCCTTGGTCAGCGGCAGGTCGAGGCCCTGCGCGATGGCCTGGGCGAGAGCCGGATTGGAGTTGCCGGCGACAAGCTTGATGGCGCCGTTCTTGGCCGACATGGACGCTTCCTCCCGCGCTTTGCTGGATACGACGTTCAACATCAGAGAATACCCACTGGGAGCACGGTTACGACGAGCGAGCAAATATCAGGCCGAAGCGTGCAATGGCAACCCGGGATGCTACGTTTTCCCTTCGAAAATCCTGAGTCGGGCCAACGGCTTGGCGGCAAACTGAGCCCGTGGTTTAGCGGGGGTTATTGCGCGGCATAGCCGAGCGCCGAGACCGGCATCTCAGGCGCGGGCGCGGCCGGAACGGCGCTCGCCACCGCTGGTCCCCGCAAGCCGGGAGCGGCGCCCGGGGCATCCGGCGTCCCGTTGATCATGTTGGAAAGTCCGCTGAATCCGGCCTGGGCGATCTTCCGCAGCACGAGGTCGTCGGCCGCAGTCCAAGGATCGCGGGTCGCATCGCGGCCGCCCTTGGCGGAGGTAGGTTCCTCGCCGGAGAGGCGCAGCGCCCGCTGCTGGTTGGCGTCGTAGACGTCCCAGACCCAGGCGATCACGGTCTTGCCGCGGACGACCTGGGCGGAGAGGTAGCTGCGCACACGGTAGGCGGCCGTCCCCTCGCGGGAGACCACGGACAGGCTGCGCAGCTTGGATTCGCTGTCGAGCACGCCGACCATGCGGTCGAAAACCTGTGGCGGCGGCCCGTCGATCGATTCGAAGGCCACCGTCGCTCCTGACCCGGTGCTCGGCGCCATCGCGTAGGAGTTGGCCGCACTGCCGCCGCCACCGGCGCAGCCGCCAAGCGCGGTCGCCGCTGCCAGCAGCATGACCGCCAGCACGCGCGAACCCGCGCGGCCCAAGATGAATGACGCATCCCTCATTATGGAGGGCAGCGATATCGTTAAAATGCATTAACGTCTAGGGCAGAGGCGACACAGACCACTGTCGTCGCGCCTGTCCACCGTCATTCCGGGGCGATGCGCAAGCATCGAACCCGGAATCTCGAGATTCTCAGGTGCGCAATTGCGCACCATAGTTCTCGCTACGCGAGCCCCGGAATGACAGGGTTGCCCTTGTGTTCACCCCTCCAGCGCGATCGCGTGGATGTGGCGGCCGTAATCCGGCTCCTTGCGATGCACCGAGCGGCGGTAGCTGAAGAAGCGCTCATCGGCGTAGGTGTCGAGGCCGAGATCGTCGATCATCAGGATGCCGGCAGCTTCGAGCCGCTTGCGGATGAAGCCAGCGAGATCGAACATCGCGTGTCCCTCGCGCACCGAGGGGATGAAGAACATGGCATTGTCCGCATCGGCCTCGATGAAGCGCGCCACGAACTCGTTGCCGACCTCGTAGCTCTCCTGCCGGATCAAGGGGCCGATCGCGGCGATGATGCCGCTGCGCGTGGCACCGAGTTTTTCCATCGCCGAGATCGTTGCTTCCAGCACGCCGGTGAGCGCGCCCTTCCAGCCGGCATGCGCGCCGCCGATGACGCGCGCGTTTGGATCGACGAACAGCACCGGCCCGCAATCGGCGGTGGAGACGCCGAGCGCGATGCCGGGCGTGTTCGTCACCAGCGCGTCGCCCTTCGGGCGCGGCCCGCTCGGCCACGGAAGTTCGGCAACGCGCACGTCGGGCGAATGGATCTGGTGCAGGCTGAGGAAGCGCTCCGGCGCGACGCCGACATGCTCGGCCATGCGGCGGCGGTTCTCCGCGACGAGGGCCTGATCGTCGTTGGAGCCGAGCCCGCCGTTCAACGCGGAATAGATGCCGCTGGAGACGCCGCCCTCGCGGGTGAAGAAGGCGTGGCGCAGGCCGGGCACCGCCGACAGCAGCGACGAAGTGAGAGTCATCAATTGCCTCCGGCCTGCTCGAGATCGCTGAGGCCGGCAATGCCCGACAGCCGAGGCTCGGAGATGCCTAGCACCTTGAACATCGAGCCCATGCCGCTGCGTCCGGTATCAGTGAGGCGCTTCAGCGCCACGGAAATGTCGGTGGCGACTTCCGGCGTCGCCTTCTGCATCAGGGCGGCGGCGCGGGTGTCGATGCCGACGCGCTTGAGGAAGTCGCCCTGCGTCACCGGACCGTGGACGCGCGCGCCGACGTCTTCCGCCGCACGCGCTAGCGCCTGGAAGTCGACATGGGCGGTGACGTCGGCCTGTCCCGGCGCCTTCAAGGGATCGGTGAAGGTGTGGCGCGCGATCGCCTGGAAGGTGTCGCCGGCATCGCTGCGCAGATGGCCGTAGTCGATGATCAGTGCCGCCCCGTCCTGGTCGCGCACGCGCGTCGCAAGCTTCATGATCTCGGCATCCGGCCGCCATTCGAACACCGCGCCGACGGGGGCGGCGCGCACCAGCGGCGGCAGCAGCACGTCGAAGCGCGGCGTCGGCTCGGCCGCCGCGCCGAATTGAAGCTTGCCGTTGGGATCGAGCTCGATCACGCGCTCGTGCCAGCCGTTCTCGTAGCGAACCATCTGGTGGATCGGCAGCACGTCGAAATATTCGTTGGCGAGGATGATGCTCGGCCCCTCCGGCACGTCGTCGATGCTGTCGTGCCATTCGATGTTGCGCACGCCTTGCAGCGTTGCACTTTGCCGATCGCGCAGCACGGGATTGACCTCGACCATGTGGACATGGAGAGCCTGGTAGAGCGGCGGCAGCACGCGCAGCGCACGGAGCGCATCCGCCATCATGGTGCCGCGGCCGGGGCCGAGCTCGATCAGCCGCAGGAATTGCGGGGAGCCCATCTGCTTCCATACCGAGGCGGTCCACAGGCCCAAGAGCTCGCCGAACATCTGGCTGACCTCCGGGGAGGTGGTGAAGTCGCCTTCACGTCCGAGCGGGTCACGCGAGACGTAGTAGCCGTAGCGCGGATGCATCAGGCACAGTTCCATGTACCGCCAGACCGGCATCGGGCCCGAGGATTTGATCAGCGCCTTGATCTCGTTGAGGAGCGGCTGGTCGGTCACGGCGTGCTTTCTCGAAATGAATTAACGAACGACCTTGATCGGCCCCGGCGCACCGCGCCTGATTGCCCATACAATAAGTATGCCCCCGACAATAAGCATCGGGATCGACAACAGCATGCCCATGGTTAACCCGCCCCAGAGGAACCCGAGCTGGACGTCCGGCTCGCGGAAGTGCTCGCCGGCGATCCGGGTCAGGCCATAGATCAGGATGAAGGCGCCGAGGATCATGCCGGGTCGCTTCAGGGCACCGCAGCGGATCATGATCGCGAGCACGGTGAAGAGCAGGATGCCCTCCATGCCGGCTTCGTAGAGCTGGCTTGGATGGCGTGGCAGCTGGGTGGGATCGTTCGGGAAGATCATCGCCCAGGGCAGGCTGGGATCGGTGGCGCGGCCCCACAATTCGCCATTGATGAAATTGGCGATGCGCCCGAGCAGGAGTCCGATCGGGGCGACGGCGGTGGTGATGTCGCCGAGCGACAGGATCGAGACGTGGTTGCGATAGGCGAACCACATCACCGCGATGACGCAGCCGAGAAAGCCGCCATGGAACGACATGCCGCCCTCCCACAACCGGATGATCGCGGCGGGGTGCTCCATGAAGAAGGGCAGATTGTAGAACAGCACATAGCCGGTGCGGCCGCCGAGGATGATGCCGAGCGTGACCCACAGGATGAAGTCGTCGATCTGCGCCAGCGAGATCGGCGCCGGCCCGCCCCACAGGCGCTCGTTCTTCAGCAGCGAGCGCGCATAGAGCCAGCCGAACACGATGCCGCAGATATAGGCCAGCGCATACCAGCGGATCGCGAACGGGCCGATCTCGATCGCGATCGGCTTGAAGGCGGGGAAGTCGATCAGCAGAAAGGGCATCAGGCCTTCTATGTCTAGACAAGATTGCGGCGATAGAGCGCCAGCAGGCGCTCCCAATGCCGCTCGGCGGCGTCGCGGTCGTAGACCGGGCGCTTGGGAAAGGCAAAACCGTGATGCGTGCCGGGATAGATCTCGACCTCGGCCTTCGTGCCGTTCTTGGCGCCGCTCATGCCCTGCCTGACCTTTTCGATGACCTCCATGGGCGCATAGATGTCGGTCTCGGCGCAGGCGAAATAGAGTTCGGCCCTGGTCTTGCTTGCTGCAAGATGCGGGCTGTCGTCCTGGTCGGTTGCGAGATGGGTGCCGTAGATCGAGGCGGCGGCCTTGACCCGATCGGGGAAGTGCGTGGCGGCGTTGACCGCGTAGCGGCCGCTCATGCAATAGCCGACGGTGCCGACGATTTTCGTGTTCGCTGCGGCCTGGCCCTCGGCGTAGGTGAGCAGGGCGCGGGTGTCGTCCATGATCATGGGAATGGTGAGCGAGCCCATCAGGGCGAACATGCGCTTGCGCTCGGGCGCGTTCGGATCGGCCGGCAGCGCGCCGAGCTCCATCACGCCGGAGCGGTAATAGAGGTTCGGCAGCATCACGTAATAGCCGGAGGTCGCGAGCCGGCGTGCCATGTCACGCAGCTCCTCGCGGATCGCCGGCGCGTCCATGTAGAACAGGATGACCGGAAACGGCCCGCCACGTTCGGGATGGGTGATGAAGGTTGCGGTGTGGCCGTCCTTGGTCGGGATCGCGATCTGCTGGTCGATCATCTGTTCGATCCTTTCTTGCACCTTCTGATTCTTCTTATGCCGGGACGTTGAATACGATTGCAAGGAAACCGGGGCATGACAAGGATACCGCCGCTTCGCCCTTGAACCATCAGGTGCGGATTGCCATTGTCTTTCCGAGCGTTCGCGCAAAGTTTATCGGAAGACCGCCAGGAGACCGACATGACCCAGACCAGCAACCGGTTTTTCGACGAGATCGGCCGCCTGATGAACGACGCCGCCGGTGCGGCCCAGGGCGTCAAGCGCGAGTTCGACACGGTGATGCGCACGCAGGCCGAAAAATTCCTGCGCGACATGGACCTCGTCAAGCGCGAGGAGTTCGAGGCGGTCAAGGACATGGCGCGCCTCGCCCGCGAGGAGAACGAGGCCCTGAAGGCGCGGATCGCGGCGCTGGAGGCCAAGCTGGGGGGATAGGTATTGTCGTTCCGGGGCGCGACGAAGTCGCGAACCCTGGTGCGCGATTGCGCACCAGGGAACCTCGAGATTCCGGGTTCGGTCGCTGCCGCGACCGCCCCGGAATGACAGCTGATCCGGTCCCTTCCGGTCGCCCATTCTCCTTGTCATTTCCGCATCTTCCGGGTAAAAGCCCGCCACGTCCGCGGCCCCCGCACCCCTGGAGGCTTGCTGCGGACTATGCCATGGGCCGCGCTGCGGCCCATTAACTTTTGCAAAAACAAGGACTTAACGACATGGCGACGACCGTCAAGGAATTGAAGGCGACCGCACGTCCGAAGAGCGGCAAGGGGGCCGCCCGGGCTGAGCGTCGCGCCGGGCGAGTGCCCGGAGTGATCTATGGTGACAACCAGCCCCCGCTGACGATCTCGATTGCAGATCGTGAACTGCGCCAGCGCATCCTCGCCGGCCGGTTCCTGACCACGCTGGTCGACATCGACCTCGACGGCAAGAAGCACCGCGTGATTCCGCGCGACTATCATCTTGATCCGGTCAAGGACTTCCCGATCCATGTCGACTTCATGCGTCTCGGCGAAGGCGCCACCATCCGCATCAGCGTGCCCCTGCACGTGGTGAAGGCGGAAGGCTCCCCGGGCGTGAAGCGCGGCGGCACCGTCAACATCGTCGCCCATGCGATCGAGCTCGAATGCGGCGTCGAGAGCATTCCGCAGTACATCGAGGCCGACGTCGGCTCGCTCGAAATCGGTCACTCGCTGCATCTGTCGGACGTCAAGCTGCCGGCCGGCGTCAAGGCGCTGACCCGCGAGGACGCGACCCTCGTCACCATCGTGCCGCCGTCCGGCTACGCCGAAGAGCAGAAGGCCGCGGCTGCGGCTGCTGCTGGTGGCGCGGCTCCGGCTGCGGGCGCTGCTGCTCCGGCGGCTGGCGCGGCTGCTCCGGCGGCTGGTGCTGCTGCTCCGGCGGCTGCCAAGGCTCCCGCCGGCGGCGACAAGAAGAAGTAATCTCTCAAAGCTGGCGCGCGGTCTCTGGCCGCGCGCCGAGCGAGGGGCGCGCCGCGTCATGCGACTCTTTGTTGGGCTCGGCAATCCCGGCGCGAAATACGCACGTAACCGGCACAATATCGGCTTCATGGCCGTCGACGAGATCGCGCGGCGTCATGGTTTTTCACCATGGCGCCGTCGTTTTCAGGGCGAGACCTCGGAAGGTGCGCTCGGCACTGAGCGCGTGATCCTGCTCAAGCCCACGACCTACATGAACGATTCCGGCCGCAGCGTTCAGGAGGCCGCGAGCTTCTTCAAGATCGCGCCGGGCGACGTCACCGTGTTTCACGACGAGCTGGAGCTGCCACCGGGCAAGGTGCGGGTGAAGATCGGCGGCGGCATCGCCGGCCACAACGGCCTGCGCTCGATCTCCGCCCATATCGGCAACGACTATCGCCGGGTGCGGCTCGGAATCGGTCATCCCGGCGTCAAGGAAATGGTGCACGGCCACGTGCTGTCGGACTTCGCCAAGGCCGACAACGACTGGGTGACGACGCTCTGCGACGCGGTCGCCGAGCACGCCGCACTGATCGCCAAGGGCACGGATGCGACCTTCGCCAACAGGGTGCATCTCGCCATGCAGGCGAAGGGATTTTTGACCAAGGACGAGAACGGCAAGGAATGACACTTGTCATCGCCGGACTTGATCCGGCGATCCATCCCTTCGAAGACGATGGATGCGCGGGTCAAGCCCGCGCATGACGAACTCGGAAGACATTGACGCGCGGAGCGCGGAGGCCAGGACTTATGGGATTCAAATGCGGGATCGTCGGATTGCCCAATGTCGGCAAGTCGACCTTGTTCAACGCGCTGACCGAGGCGGCCGCGGCGCAGGCCGCGAACTATCCATTCTGCACCATCGAGCCGAATGTCGGCGAGGTCGCCGTGCCCGATCCGCGGCTCGACAAGCTCGCGGCGATCGCCAAGTCGGCGCAGATCATCCCGACGCGACTGACCTTCGTCGACATCGCCGGCCTCGTGCGCGGCGCCTCCAAGGGCGAAGGCCTCGGCAACCAGTTTTTGGCCAACATCCGCGAGGTCGACGCGATCGCGCATGTCGTGCGCTGTTTTGAAGACTCCGACATCACCCATGTCGAGGGCAAGATCGCCCCGCTCGCCGACATCGAGACGATCGAGACCGAGCTGATGCTCGCCGACCTCGACGGCCTCGAGAAGCGTGTCGACAACCTCACCAAGAAGGCCAAGGGCAACGACAAGGACGCCAAGGAGCAGCTCGACCTCGTCAACCGCACGCTGGTGCTGCTGCGCGACGGCAAGCCCGCGCGCCTCGTCGAGCGCAAGGCGGAGGAGGAGCGGGCGTTCTCCATGCTCGGCCTGCTCTCGTCGAAGCCTGTGCTCTACGTCTGCAACGTCGAGGAAGGCTCGGCCGCGACCGGCAACGCCTTCTCCAAGGCGGTCGAGGAGCAGGCGGCCAAGGAAGGCGCCGTAGCCGTCGTCATCTCCGCCAAGATCGAATCCGAGATCGCCACCATCTCGCGCGAAGAGCGCGCCGACTTCCTGGAGACGCTGGGTCTTGAAGAGGCGGGCCTCGATCGCCTGATCCGCGCCGGCTACTCGCTGCTCCAGCTCATCACCTATTTCACGGTGGGCCCGAAGGAAGCGCGTGCCTGGACCATCCATCGCGGCACCAAGGCGCCGGGCGCGGCCGGTGTGATCCACACCGATTTCGAGAAGGGTTTCATCCGCGCCGAGACCATCGCGTATGAGGACTACGTCACGCTCGGCGGCGAAGCCGGCGCCCGCGATGCCGGCAAGCTGCGCCTCGAAGGCAAGGAATATGTCGTCGCTGATGGCGACGTGATGCATTTCCGGTTCAATACGTAAGCCCTGTCATTCCGGGGCGCGCGAAGCGCGAGCCCGGAATCCATCGCGCCTCAGAATGATTGGATGAATGGATTCCGGGCTCGCCTCTTCGAGGCGCCCCGGAATGACGGGGGCTACCGCATCCCGCCGCCCTGATCCCGGATCGCGCCGAGATGCTCGTTGATGCGGAATACGATCAGGATCAGCTCGGCGGCGATGCGCGAGAACACGACGCCGACGACGACGCTGGCGATCGACGACAGCAGCACCAGGAAGCCGCCGAACGGGCTGATCGCCATCGTCGCCAGACCCGAGAAGACGCCGGAGAGGCCGAACAGGCAGATCAGCGCGATCACCAGCCAGTAGAAGGTCTTGATGATGGTCGGCGTGATGAAGCGGTCCCATTGAAACAGGTCGCTGAATGAAAACATTGCTCTCCCCAGGGCAAATCGGGACTTTCGGATCGGGACGTCACTCGGGCCTCGGCCTTGACCCGACTCAAATCAAGACAGCCGCCTCCTATGTAGCACGAGCCATGCGGGCCGGCGGGTTGAGATTGCCGCAAACTGCGGCCACAATCTGTCATTTCCGCAACGCACTCCCAAGATGACCCTGACCTTCGAAGACTTCCCGCCCGGCCGGTACGGCACATTCGGCCCGCGCCATGTCACCCGCGACGAGATCCTGGCCTTCGCCGCCGAGTTCGATCCGCAGCCGATGCATCTCGACGAGGAGGCTGCCAGCAAGAGCATGCTGCGCGGCCTGTCCGGCTCCGGCTGGCACCTGTGCTCGCTGATGATGCGGATGATGGCCGACGGCTTCATCACCCGCGCCGCCTCGCTCGGCTCGCCCGGCGTCGACGAAGTGCGCTGGCTCTCGCCGCTCAGGCCCGGTGATGATCTCATGCTCGACGTCGATGTCGTGGAGGCGCGCGCCTCGAAGAGCCGCCCCACACTCGGCATCGTCAAGTTCAAATGCACCGTGCGCAACGCGGCTGGGCAGGCGCTCGCCGAGATGACCTCGCCGATCCTGATCAAGCGGCGCGAGGGAGCGGTCTGATGCGGTTCTTCGAAGACATCGCGATCGGCCAGCGCCGCGAGATCGGCGCCTATACGTTCACGGCGGAGTCCATCAAGACGTTCGCCGCAAAGTTCGATCCGCAGCGCTTCCATCTCGACGAGGAAGAGGGCAAGAACTCGCTGTTCGGCGGGTTAGCTGCTTCCGGCTGGCATGTCGGCTCTGCCTGCATGAGCCTGCTTGTCGCGGATGGCCAGCGTCTGGCGCGGGAAGCCGCAGCGCGCGGCGAGGAGGTCGCGGTGTGGGGCCCGTCGCCGGGCTTTCGCGATTTGCGCTGGATCAAGCCGGTGCTCGCCGGCGATACAGTCTCTTACGTCAACGTCGTCATCGACAAGCGCACCTCCGCCTCGCGCCCCGGCTGGGGCATTTTGACGGCCCAGACCACCGGCACCAACCAGCGCGGCGAGGAAGTCTATTCCATCACCGCCAGCGCCTTCGTGCCGATGCGGAAGAGCGCGTGATTTAGAATAGGTCGACGCGAAGGCTTTCTTTCACCTCTCCCCGCTTGCGGGGAGAGGTCGGATCGCTCTTGCGATCCGGGTGAGGGGGTACAGGTCTTTCGATGGATCTCACGTGCGGAGAGAGGCCCCTCACCCCAGCCCTCTCCCCGTAAGAACGGGGAGAGGGAGAAGCGAAACCGAGCGAGTGTTGCCCGCGCGCTATGGACGCGATTCCGGGCGGCTGCCATAAGCCTGCTCAACATGGTTACCCGCGAAGCAGTCGGCGGAACCATCGAGTTGCTAACCAATTATGAACCTGTCGCTGTCTAATTGAAACGAATTGGGCAGAGAACAGGGGACGAGGACCATGGCAGACCGCGGCGCACTCAAGCTGGTCGGATTCATTTTTGCTACCGCCACGCTGGCCGTGATGCTGGTTGCCGGCATGGTGGTGAAGGGCTACGCCGACGGCGCCTACACCCTGGAAGCCTCGACCGTGGAAGCGGCCCGGTAAGATCTTAAATCTTCGCGGCCGGATCCGGCCTTCAGCTTAGCGGCTATAGACGAACGCCAAGATGGCGATCGCAACCACGAGCAGCCCGACAAAGCGCAGCATGATCGTGCCGAACTGGTTCGGCGCGGGCCGCAGCGGGATGGGGTCCGTGTTGTCGGGCCGAATGCTTTCCATCTGACATGTCCCCGGCCCGGCCGTGACGGCACGGGCGCTTGGCATTGGTCGCGGGGGCGGGGGAGAGGGTTCAAAACCTCCGCTGTGATGCCCCGTCCTGCCACGTCTTCCACTGTCATGCCCCGCGAAGGCGGGGCATCCAGTACGCCGCGGCCTCTCGGCTCAATCACTGCGGTCTCTGGAATACTGGATCGCCCGCCCCAGTGCGCAATCGCGCACAAGGCGGGCGATGACACCGAGAATGTAGCCCACAAAATCAAAACCGCCGCGCTCCCTTCCGGGAACGCGGCGGCCACTGATGCTTGAAGCTGGCGCTTAGCTGTTGCGCAGGCCGTCGGCGGCGCGCTTCCACTGCGCGACGTTGTCGGAGATCATGCGGGTCGACTTCATCGCGGCCTGGCTGAGCTGGGCGTAGCCGGAGATCTCGCGCTGGACGCGCTGGCCTTCGGCGTGGAGCAGGTCGCGCAGGCTCTCAAGCTCGGAGATCAGGTTCTCGATCTCGGCGAGCGAAGTGCCGGCGACGCGCTGGATCAGCGAGTTGACATTGGTGACGGTGGCCTCCGCGCTCGGATCGAGCGGCGGCGCGTCGGTGGTCGGCGTCGCCGGCCGGCGCAGATAGGCGATGTCATTGCGGACGAAGTCGCGGATGCCGGCCTCGACCTCGGTCACGGCGGCGAGGTCGGTGTCGACCGTCTCGGTCTCGGTGGATTCGATCTTTTCCGGACGAGTAGCGTTCATCGTTGTTCCCCTGATCGCGTTGAGCGCAGCGCGAGTGTCCCCCGCACGACGGCGTTCTATGGGCCGACTAGGGCGCCCGATTTTGGCCGCAACTGGGCCAAGATGCGGCAAGGGCGGACCATTCGGGGGCTTTGCCGTGGCGTATGGTTAGGGAAATGTGAACGGCTGCTGTGAAGATGATCCTATCCCCTCATGGTGAGGAGCGCGAAGCGCGCAGCGGACGATGCTGCGCATCGCCGCGAGAACCATGCGGGCCCCGCCGCTGCGGGGCCTCGATCCTTCGAGACGCGCTCCTTCGGAGCGCCCTCAGGACAAGGGGAAAGAGTGGGGGCTAGGCCTACCAGCTCTTCTTGAAGCCCGCCGTCACGCTCTTGTTGATCGCGCCCTGCGAGGTCTCGCCGACCGAGCCGGAGACGGTGACGTTGTCGAACAGCTTTTGCTCGGCGCCGACCTTGCGCAGCCATTTGTCGTCGGTGGTCGACAGCGACTGGCCGGCGCTGATGCTGGTGCCGGTGTCGGTGATGGTGACCTTGGCGCTCTGGTCGGTCTCGTAATTGCGCGTGATGTGGCCGCCGATGCCGGGCACGGCGGTGGTGCCCTGCTGGTTGACGCTGTAGCCGTTCTGCAGCGTCAGCGACGTGTCGCCCGACAGCGGCATCGACTTGGTCAGCGATGCCCCGAGCTTGCTCTGTTCGGAGCCGGGATCGACACGCGCTTCGACCGCGGTCTTGTCCCAGATCGCGCCCGCGCCCGGCGCGGTCGCGGTCGCCCAGGCGCTGCCGGAGGATTGCGGCAGGCTGCCGCCATTGGCGGCCTTCTGCGCCAGCAGCTCGGACATCGTCCGCGGCTCGCTCGCCACCGTCATGTCGGCGCCGATCCTGGTGTCCCAGAACTCGAACACCGACTGCTTCACGGTCACCGCGGAGGAGCCGTTGGCGTTGGCGTTCGACGACCAGTTCAGCCCGTTATTGGCCGTGGCCTGGGCGCGTTTCTTGGCGGCGATGATGTCGTTGAGCGTGCCGGCGTCGATGGCGAGCTGGCTCCAGTCGAGCTTGTCGACGTCGATGCCCTTCATGATGTCGGGATCATTGACGCTGGGGGCCTCCGCCGTCTCGGCTTCCTCGTCGTCGGGCGCTGCGGCCGGGCCGGGGGAGAAGGGCGGAATGATCTGCGCCGAGACCGTCAGCACCGAGCCGACAATGAACGCGGCCGCCAGCACCGGCAGCCTGGTCCAGCCAAAACCTGTCGAGAATTCCATCGTCCTGCCCGCGAGCCCCGGCGCATGCCGTCCGCCAATAATATAAGGCGGCCTTCGGTGATGACCATGCGCCATTCGGTCCGCAGGCATAGATGCTGATCTATCGTTGCGAAATTGTGGCAACTCGCGCGGACGCGAACCAACGGGCCGCGCGAAGAGGCGCGCGCCCGATGACGAGCTCGTGACACGACGGCATCCGGCGGGGCTGGAAGCCAGGACGTCGCGTCAAGCGTCGTCATCGATCCCGAAAAGCGGGGCCCGTTGGCGTCCCCCTCAGCCGGCGCTGGTCATCTTCGGCAGATGAATGGCGCGGCCGAGTGCCTGCTCGACCAGGTCGAAGGTGTCGATCAGCACGCGCATGCTGATCAGCTTGCCTGCCTTGAACTGGGCGAATTGGGCGACCCGCAAGGAAATCGGCTTGTTGGAATCGAGCGCCGTCAGCGAATAGCGCAGCATCGAGGCGGCGGAATCCACGCCCAGCATGATGCTCTCGCGGTCGAAGCGACGGACCTGGAAATTGTCGGCGAGCTGGCGGATGACCTCGAGCACGGCGTCCCGGCCCTGGCGTGCGCCGAGGAATGGAAACATGTCGATGGGACCATAGAGCGCCCACTCGACGTCCTCGTCGATCAGGGACTCGATGTCCTCGAAATGCCGGTCGTTGATCGCGCGATGCAACGCACGCGAAAAACGCCAGAGGCTGTGCTCTGTCATTTGGGGCAGTCCTGAAGCTGGCTTGCAGAAAAAACGGAAAACGGCCCCATGCACCGCAATGTGCCCCGGGGCGTTCAACTCATTTGTATGCGAACAAGGTAAGGGATTTCGGCCAAAACGCAATTCACGTTTTCGCAATGCACAATTGATGGCGTTTTGTGAGATTTACAATAGAAGCCTGTAGTTTTCCGGTTTCTGCTTCACCTCTCCCCGCAAGCGGGGAGAGGTCGGATCGCTCTTGCGATCCGGGTGAGGGGGTACAGGTCTCATTGCGACCTGATGCGTGGAGAGAGCCCCTCACCCCCACCCTCTCCCCGTAAGAACGGGGCGAGGGAGCGCAGCGGTGATCGCCTCGACACTCAATCCACCCGCCGCCCCATGATCAGCGGCCTGATCTCGCGCTCCAGCACCTGCTGCACCAGATCGTAGGAATCGATGATCTCGCGGATCTGCGAGACCTGCCCGCCGCGGAAGGTGTAGAATACCGCCATGTCGAACTGCACGATGCGGCCGTTGCTGCGCTTCTTGAAATAGCTGTGCATGTAGGTCGCGACCTCGTCGCCGTCGGCGAGGATGTGCGGCGCCTTGTAGCGGATCTCCGAATAGCGCGACCAGATCGTCTGCCAGAGCTCGCGCAGCTCGGCCTTGCCGTGCCGCGGCACCATGTGCGGCAGCACGTCGATCGGCGCATGGGTGAGGAAGTCGACGTCCTCGGTGCAGCACGACAGCGCGGTCTCGAGATCGCCGCGCGCGAAGGCGTCGAGCAGATGCAGCACACGCTGCCTGTTCAGCTTTTCAACCGTCATGCGGCGCCGCCTTTCCTCGGCCGTGGATTGCAAACGCTATCGCGCCGCTCGCGCGCGCTTCAATCCGCAAAAACACAGGGCACAAGGTATGACGCGCGAGCGCAATACCCGGTTCATGGGGTGCAATTGTGGATTGCGTTTGCATCCGCATGCGCGAATTCGGCCGCACCCGGTGACACCCTGCGCACACCGGCGGGCGCGCCGCGCCAGGGAACCCGGGCCCGCTTGCACTCGTTGAGAACTAGACATCGCATCCGGAGACAACGATCCATGAAATCCCCGCTTCTCGCCATCGCCGCCGCACTTTTGATGCTTGGCGTGAGCTCCGCCGCCAACGCCAAGGGCTGCATCAAGGGCGCCGTCGTCGGCGGCGTCGCCGGCCACTATGCCGGCCATCACGGCATGCTCGGCGCCGCCGCCGGCTGCCTCTACGGCCGGCATCATGCCAAAGAACAGCAAATGCAGCAGGAAAGGCAGCGACAACAGCAGGGGCAGCTGAACGGGCAGGGCAAGCTGTAGGCGGAAAACCGCGTTCCCCGCCTTCTACTCGGCATGCCCTGATGGTAAGTTCCGCTCACAAACGCTGGGGTTGAGCGGAAGCGGGCGATGGATATCGTGAAATATCGGTGGGGTGTCGTCCTCGCCACCTTGCTCCTCGGCTTCATCGTCGCGTTCGTCGTCAGCGTCTTCCGCTCGCGAGGCGTCAAATACAATTGGCTCGGCGTCCTGCTGTCGTTCTCGACAATGGGCCTCGCCATCTACCTGGTGTTCTTCCGCCAGCTCTAAAGCCGTTCGCCTCACCCTCCGCCGTGGGAAGGGTTGCCGCCATTGGCGTGACCCATCTCACATCACGCCCTCGCCGGTGCGGATAGCGTCATGTGCATGTCACCAGGGAGACATGCCATGGCCGCCACCATCGCCGCCGCGAGAAAGTCCCGCCTCCACAACGCGCTCGAAGGCCTCGCGCTGACCGCCACGCTGCAGAGCTTCCCGACCTTCGCCGCCGCGGCCTTCCTGCTCAAGCTGATCGGCAACCACGACCTCGTCGGCGACCCCGGCGTCGCCATCTTCGTCGCTATCGCCTCGTTCGCCCACGCGATGTTAGCTGTGACCCTCGGCCCGAGCTTCCCCGGCTTCTTCAAGACTGTCTACGAACCGAAATTCTTCGAGGCCCATCTGTCGCTGTCCGACAAGATCACCGCCTGGCGCACCCAGCCGGTCGCGTCACTTCAGCTCGTGACGATCGTACTGCTGCTGTCGGTGATGGCGGTGGTGACGGCGAGTGTGGGGTAAGGGGACATCTCTCCGCCGTCATTCCGGGCGCCGCAAAGCGGCGAGCCCGGAATCCATAGCCACGACTGGCGCCGCTGCGTCCCTACCGCTTCTTCCAGCCCCCGCGTCGTCCCGGCGCTCCACCCGTCGACTTCGGCGCGGGCCCGAACTCCGGCCCGGACTGCCTTGAGTCCGTCGGCTGGATGATCCGGCTCGTGCTGCCGAACGGCTTTGACGGTAGCGTCTGATTGGCGCGATAGGGCAGCGATTCCGGCCCGTGCATCTCGTCGAGATGCGGCTTGTGCACCCGCGATCCGCTGCCTCCGCCGCTGGCTTTCAGCGCAGAGCTCACGGTCTTTTTCTTCATGGCACTCACCGGCAGGTTCGCGGCGTCGCCATACTTCTTCGCTCCCGCATAGGCGCCGGCCTTGCCCGCGACGGCGCGCTGCTTCGCGGTCGGGTCGTCGACCACCGCAAGCTCTGTCGCGCGCAGGCGCTTGACTTCGTCGCGCAGGCGCGCGGCTTCCTCGAAGTTCAAATCGGCAGCGGCCTCGCGCATCCGCGTTTCCAGATCGGCGAGCACGGCTTCAAAGTTGTGGCCGATCGAGATGACGTCGTCGGTCATGTCGTGGCCGCCGACCTCGACAAGCACGTGGTCGCGCTCGTAGACGGAGTTGAGGATGTCGCCGATCTGCTTCTTCACGCTCTCCGGCGTGATGCCGTTGGCGTTGTTGTACTCGACCTGTTTTTCGCGACGCCGATTGGTTTCCGCAATGGCGCGCTCCATCGAGCCGGTCATGCTGTCGGCATAGAGGATCACCTTGCCGTCGACGTTGCGCGCGGCGCGGCCGATGGTCTGGATCAGCGAGGTCTCGCTGCGCAAAAAGCCTTCCTTGTCGGCGTCGAGGATCGCGACCAGCGCGCATTCGGGAATGTCGAGACCCTCGCGCAGCAGGTTGATGCCGACCAGCGCGTCGAACGCACCGAGACGGAGGTCGCGGATGATCTCGATGCGCTCGATGGTGTCGATGTCGCTGTGCATGTAGCGGACGCGAATGCCCTGCTCGTGCAGATATTCGGTGAGGTCCTCCGCCATGCGCTTGGTGAGCACCGTGATCAGCGAGCGATAGCCGGCCTGCGCGGTGGCGCGGACCTCGCCGACGAGATCGTCGACCTGGGTGCGGGCGGGGCGGATGTCGACAGGGGGATCGATCAAGCCGGTCGGGCGGATGACCTGCTCGACAAAGACGCCGCCGCTCTCGTTGAGCTCCCAGCCGCTCGGCGTCGCCGACACCGCAACCGTCTGCGGCCGCATCATGTCCCACTCCTCGAAGCGCAAGGGGCGGTTGTCCATGCAGGATGGCAGTCGGAAGCCGTATTCGGCCAGCGTCGCCTTGCGGCGGAAGTCGCCGCGGAACATGGCGCCGATCTGCGGGATGGTGACGTGGCTCTCGTCGGCGAAGATCAGCGCGTTGTCGGGGACGTATTCGAACAGCGTCGGCGGCGGCTCGCCGGGGCGGCGCCCGGTGAGATAGCGCGAATAGTTCTCGATGCCGGCGCAGCTTCCGGTCGCCTCCATCATCTCGAGGTCGAACGTGGTGCGCTGCTCCAGTCGCTGCGCTTCGAGCAGACGGCCTTGATCATGCAGCTGGTCGAGCCGCTGCTTCAATTCGAACTTGATCGACTTGATCGCCTGCACCAGCGTCGGGCGCGGCGTCACGTAGTGGGAATTGGCGTACATCTTGATGAATTCGAGCTCATCCTGCTTGTGGCCGGTGAGCGGATCGAATTCCTCGATCTGTTCGATGGTGTCGCCGAACAAATTCACCCGCCAGGCGCGGTCCTCATAGTGCGCCGGGAAGATGTCGATGACGTCGCCGCGCACGCGAAACGTGCCGCGGGTAAAGTCGGCCTGGGTGCGCTTGTACTGGAGTGCGACGAGGTCGGCGATCAGCTGGCGCTGGTCGATGCGCTCGCCCTTCTTCAGCGCGAAGGTCATCGCGGTGTAGGTCTCGACCGAGCCGATACCGTAGATGCAGGACACCGACGCCACGATAATGACGTCGTCGCGTTCGAGCAGCGCGCGCGTCGCCGAGTGGCGCATGCGGTCGATCTGCTCGTTGATGGACGAGTCCTTTTCTATGTACGTGTCCGTGCGAGGGACATACGCTTCAGGCTGGTAGTAGTCGTAATAACTGACAAAATACTCGACCGCGTTATCAGGAAAAAAGTTCTTGAACTCGCCATAGAGCTGGGCGGCGAGCGTCTTGTTCGGCGCCAGGATCAGCGCGGGGCGCTGCGTCGCCTCGATCACCTTGGCCATGGTGTAGGTCTTGCCGGAGCCGGTGACGCCGAGCAGCACCTGCGAGCGGTCGTTGCGCTCGATGCCCTCGACCAGCTCCTTGATCGCGGTCGGCTGGTCGCCGCGCGGCTCGTAGGATGACTTGATCTCGAAGCGCACGCCGCCTTCGGACTTTTCCGGGCGCGGCGGGCGATGCGGCGTCCACACCTTCATGGAGCCGTCGTCCTTGCGGAACTCCGGCCGTCCTTCGCGGATCAGCGATTCCAGCGCGTCGGCGGTCGCCTTGACGCCGAGCGCCTCCATCTTGGAACGTGGCGGGCGCGCCAGCGCTTCCGCGTCGTCTTCTTCGGTGGGCAGGCCAAGCTGCCGCGCCAGTTCCGGATCGAGCGTCGGGATCGTGGCGGCAGTGCCGTAATTGGCTTGTGGCGCCTCGTCGAAACCTTCGGTCGAGGCGCGCGCCCCCGGCGGCTGCGGATTGGGCCGCAGCGGCATCGGCCGCGTCGTGTCCTGCGGAAACTCCTTCGGCGTCGAGGCGCGCGCGCGATGCGCGGCGGCCTCGCCCCCGGCGCGGCGGTCGCGCGAATTGTCCGGCGGCGGCTGCAGCCCGGTGCCCGATCCCAGCCCGGCATCGCCGCGATTGATCGCGGGATTGAGCAGCTCGGCCAGCGCCGGCCCGATCGGCTGCACATCGGGTCGATGCGCTTTGGAGTTCGGGGCCTTGGTTTTGGGGGATTTTGGGGGAGCAGGTTTCTTCGCCATGAGGCGAATATGGGACGAGTCCGGCTCTCAGGAAAGGGCGAATGCCCGGCTCCGTTCAGGCTGCTGACAGCAGGTTGGCAGCAGGCCGCGATGTCACGCGGCCGGCCGCGGGCCCTTGTCGTCGCCGGCCTGATGCGGCTTCAGGATGTCGAGATGGATGCCGCCGCAATCGGTGCAGCGCATGGCCCAGTACTCGCATCCGGCGCGGCCGGCGATCACACGGAGCACCGTGAGATCGCCGTCGCATTCCGGGCATTTCGACAGCACGCTGCGGGCGTAGATCCGAGGCCGCGGTGTGTCTTCGAATTCCATCACTGACATGACCGGTTCCCTGTCTTACCTCGCTGCAGCTGTTCCCTCGGAAATCCGCTTATTCGTCGTCGCTGTCGGCGCGCCGGCGGAAGCGATCGATGTGGTGCTTGGCGTCGGCGATCGCGGCGTCGCGGTCGGGCCAGGCGAAGCCGACTTCCATGGCCGGAAACAGCACGCCGTCGATGGCAAGCGGGCTGAAATCGGCGCGCCGGATACGGGCGTGCCAGAGGCCTTTGCCGGCCTCGAAGGATTCAATGTCAAAGCCGTCGTAGATGGTCGTCATAGGTAGTCCCCAAATGCTCGTGTCGGAGGGTTAGAGGACCACGTTTGAGGATTTCGGTATGTGAAGCCGTTCACATGCAGTCCAGCTTTTTCACCCGAACGGGTGAGGGCTAGAGCGTTTGAGCGAGTGGAACGGAACTAGCCGCGTGCGGCCGCCCGGCCCAGCCGCCGCGGGCGGGCGGCGGGTTCCGACGCGGCGCGCATGATCCAGCGGCGGAACGCGGCGAAGTCGCGCTGCTCGGTCTGAAAACTGCGATAGAGGAGATACCAGCGCATGCCCTTGGGCACCGAGAGATCGAATGGCGCGACCAGCCGGCCAGCGGCGATGTCGTCGTCGATATAGGGCCGGATGCCCATGGCGATGCCGAGCCCGTCGGCGGCGGCCTGCAGCGCCTGGCCATAGAACTGGAACTCGGGGCCGCGCGGATTGATGCGCGTGAGGTTCGCGGCCTTCAGCCAGATCGGCCAGTCCTCCGGCGAATGTTCGACACGGATCAGGGTCGGGCCCTTGAGATCGGCCGGGCGTTTCAACGAGGTGGCGAGGCGCGGCACGCAGACCGGCGTGAGGTCGCCGGCGAACAGCGGCTCCGCGACCAGCCCCGGCCAGTCGCCGGTGCCGAGCTTGATGCCGCAGCTCCAGTCCTCGCCGAACGGCACCGAGGCGCCGCCGGTGGTGAAGCGCACTTCGATGTCCGGCTCCTCGCTGCGAAACTCCGACAGGCGTGGGATCAGCCAGCGCATCGCGAAAGTGTGGCCGACGCCGATGGTGAGTACGCGCATGCCGGAGGGCGCCGTCACCTGCGCGGTGAGGCTGGCCAGCGCATCGAAGATCGGCGTCAGCCCGCTCTGATAGGCGCGGCCGGCCTGCGTCAGCACCAGCCTGTTGGCCTTGCGCTCGAACAGCGCGACGCCGAGCCGCTCTTCGAGCAGATGCACCATGCGGCTAACCGCGGCCGCCGACACGCTGAGTTCGAGCCCGGCCGCAGCAAAGCTGCCGGTCCGCGCCGCCGCCTCGAATGCCTTGATGCCGTTGAGAAACAGCAGCCGCCGCAAATGACTGACCCTCAGGAAAGCTGATGCCAGGCCAAGATAACTCAGTTTGCGGAGGGGGAGCAAGCGAGGCACAAGAATGGGAGTAATTCAGGCTGATTTGTTGAAGGCGGGCGCGGTCCCTTCGCCTCTCCCCGCGCGCGGGGAGAGGCCGGAATTTGCGCAAGCAAATTCCGGGTGAGGGGGACTCTCCGCGAGTCTCACTGCTTCCGTCCCTGCAGAGACTCCCCCTCACCCCACCCTCTCCCCGCAAGCGGGGCGAGGGAGTGAAACAGCGTGCGTCCCTTACTCGCCACACCGGAGATACTCGTGACGCCCTTCATGATCGCTGCCCTTGGATTGCTGATGGTCGCCACCGCGTTCCTGTCGGGGCTGTTCGGCATGGCGGGCGGGCTGATCCTGATCGGCGTGCTGCTCGCCCTGATGCCGCTGCCGACTGCGATGGTGCTGCATGCGATCACGCAGGTGGCCTCGAACGGCTGGCGCGCGTTCCTGTGGCGGGCGCATATCCGCTGGCGGCCGGTCGCGAACTACATGGTCGGCGCTGCCATTGCGCTCGCGGCCTGGTCGATCACGCGCTACGTGCCGGACAAGCCGGTCGCGCTGCTGATGCTGGGCGCGACGCCATTCATGGCGCGGCTGCTGCCGGCGAACATCAAGCCGGACCCCGATAGGCTCTGGCAGGGCACGGTCTATGGCACGATCTGCATGGGGCTGATGCTGATGACCGGCGTGTCCGGCCCGCTGCTCGACACCTTCTTCCTCGGCGGCGATTTCGGCCGGCGCGAGAAGGTCGCGACGAAAGCGATGTGCCAGCTCGTCAGCCATTTCACAAAACTGATCTATTTCGGCGGCGTGATCGATCAGGCCGCGAGCCTCGATCCCGTGCTCGCGGGCGTTGCGATCGCAGCCTCCATGCTCGGCACCACGCTGGCGCGGCGCATCCTCGAAGCCATGACAGATCAGCAATTCGTGGCCTGGTCGAACAAGCTGATCACCACCATCGCCTGCTACTATATCGCCTATGGCGGCTGGCTCCAGCTTCGCGCGCCGGTGCTGGCCGCCTTCGCCAAAGGTGGTTTGCAATGAGCGGTAACGCCGATCCGCTGGTGCTGGACTTCGTCGAATGGGTCGCGCGCGAGCCGCGCGCCTATGCTGAGGTGATTGCGACCTGGAAGACCTCGTGCCCGCGCCTCACCATCTGGGAGGACGCCGCTGAGCGCGGCTACGTTGCCCGCGAGACGCTGCCCGGCATTGGGCTCGTCATCGCCGTGACCGAAGGCGGCGAGAAATTGCTGCGCACGAATGGACGGTGAGCACGTCGCTTCCGACTTGTTCTCGCCGGAGTGCTAGCGCGAAGGCGCCGCCAGCCGTGGCCGGATGATCTCGACCATGCGCTCGGCCGAGGTGCCCGGCGGAAAGAAGCCGAGATATTTTCCGTCGCGATCCATGAGATAGATGAAGGACGTGTGGTCGACCGTGTATTCGCCGGCGTCCTTGCCGATCGGGATCTTGGCAAAATAAACCTTGTAGGCCTCTGCCGCCGCCCCGATGGCGTCGAGGCTGCCGGTCAGCCCGAGCAGCCGCGGATGAAACATCGGCACGTATTCGGCGAGATGCTCGGCCGTGTCGCGTTCGGGATCGAGCGTGATGAAGACCGGCTGCACGGCGTCGGCGTCCGGGCCGAGCTGCTCGAGCGCCTGTCCGATCGCCATCAGGTCGGTCGGGCAGACATCGGGGCAGTAGGTGAAGCCGAAATAGACCAGCATCAGCCGCCCGCGAAAGTCGCGGTCGCTGCGCGGCTTGCCGGTCTGGTCGATCAGCTCGAACGGGCCGCCGACCGGCTCCCGATTCCACATCAGGATGTCCATGGTCTCCGCAGCCGAGCGCGCCTGCGCCACGCCCGCGCAGGCGAGCGCCAGCATCGCGCAAAGCCAGGCGCCTCGCATCACAGCCCGAAGGTGAGGCGGCTGCCCGTCGTCGTCACCACCACCTTGCCCTCCATCTGGGCATTGGCTTCCTGTGCGAAGTTGAGGCCACTGCAATGCATGGGCACCACGACGTCAGGATTGAGCCCCTTGATCTCGCTCACGACCTGCGTGAGGTAGTCCTTGGGCGCCGGGCCGAGATGGAAGCCGCCGACGATGGCGTGCACCTTCTGAATGCCCGACACCTCCTGCGCCTGCTTCACCGAGTTGACGATGCCGACATGGCCGCAGGAGGAGATCACGACGAGGCCGAGATCCCGCACGTTGAAGCAGGTGGCGTGCTCGTGGATGTGCTCGTCCGGCACGATCTTGCCCTCCATCTCCGCGGGCAAATAGTGGCCGACATTGCAGCCCAGCCCGTCCTTGATGCCGAACTCGACCAGGGTGTTCGGCAGCACGCGCTCGCTGCTGCGGCGGGTGATCTTGCCGGTGGTGAAGGCATGGTCCGCGATCACGGTCGGCGTTTCGCACAGCACGGTCGTCACCTTCTGCGCCGCGAGCTGGCGGCGGTCGAGCGTGCCGAAATCGGCGAACTGCCCCTGCGTCGGCGTCGGGTTGACGCGGTGACAGAAATTATCCTCGCCGCCCGCATAGAGCTTGAGGTCGGCGGGCAGCTTGTCGCGGAACTTGTCGAGGAAGCCGTTCAGGCCGCCGAAATGATCGTAATGGCCGTGGCTGACGATCAGCGCGTTGAGCTTGGCCGGATCGACGCCGATCAGCGCCATGTTGTTGAGCAGCACCTCGGGCGTGTAGCCGTAGTCCAGCATCAGCGTGCGCTGGTTGCCGCCGCCTTCGGATTCCAGCCAGAGCGACAGGCCCCATTCATTGTGCAGCGATTTGCGGAAATCGCCACCGCGCGCGGCCGGTGCGATCGAGACGCCGTTGATCTGCTTGGGGCGGAAGAACAGGTCGAAGCTCGAATCCACGAGAACGCGGACCGAAAGCTTGTCGACGGTCGGAACAGCCATCGGCGCAGCGTTCGCGATCTCGACACAGGTGAAGGCATTTGCGGCCGCTGCTCCCGCGAGTGCCGCCGAGCCGAGCAGGAAATCGCGCCGTGGAATGGTTCTGGTCATTGCAATGCCTCCCGCTGTTTGAAATGCCCGAGCTTAAGTCCAATCCGGGACCGGCTCAACACGCAGCAGCCGGTCCGGCGCGAGGGCCAGCGAGGCCGTCGGGTCACACCCCGGCACCGGCGACGGGACGGCTTTCTTGCGCTCCCTGCCGTGAAGGCTACTGTGCTCGGCAGTTGCAGCAATGGAATTGATCATGTCACTCAAACTGTTCGAACTCGTCGGCACCGACGCGGCGCGCCCCTTCAGCCCGTATTGCTGGCGCACGCGGATGGCGCTAGCGCATAAGGGCCTTGCGGCGGAATCGCTGCCCTGGCGCTTCACCGAGAAGAGCGCGATCGCGCCGCACGGCTCGGAAAAGGTTCCGGTGCTCTTGCATCACGACAAGCCGGTAATCGATTCCTGGGCGATCGCGAATTATCTCGAGGACAATTTTCCGGATCGCCCATCGCTGTTCGGCGGTGAGGGCGGCCGCGCCATGGCGCGCATGCTCAATGCCTGGGGCGACATCGCCATCGTCGGCGGCATCTTTCCGCTGATCGTCGCCGACATCCCGCACAATCTCGCCGACGTCGACGCCGCCTATTTCCGCCAGTCGCGCGAGGCGCGTTTTGGCGGCAAGAGCCTGGAACAGGTGATGGCGAACCGCGATACCGGCGTGGTCGCGTTCCGCAAGTCGCTGGAGGTGATGCGGCAGACCCTGAAGAAGCAGCCCTTTATCGGCGGCAGCGCGCCGAACTATGCCGACTACATCGTGTTCGGCGGCTTCCAATGGGCGCGGGTGACGAGCCCGTTCAAGCTGCTCGAAGCGGATGATCCGGTCTACGCCTGGCGCGAGAAGCTGCTCGATGCGTTCGACGGCATGGCGCGCAAGTCGCCGGGGCACGCGGTGTAGGGCACACTCTCTCCACTGTCGTCCCTGCGAACGCAGGGACCCATACCGCGTGATCTATCGAGCGTGCTTGGTATGAGTACCGAGCGACGGTCTTTCGCCAAACTTCTCCCTGTGGTTATGGGTCCCTGCGTCACGTGCGCAATTGCGCACTGGGCAGGGACGACAGCTAGGGTGTGGTGGCCTTCTCGCACTTAACGAGCAGCGCTCGCCGCGCCCGCCGCCTTCCGCAAACACTCCCGGCACAGACAATCCTCGCCCTCGACCGGCATCGGCAGCTTTGCGGTCTCCTCCGCGCACCAGCAATTGCCCGAGAGGTCGCAGCCGAACTCGGTGCCGCAGCGGGAGCAGGTGAGGCGGCGCGGTTCCGGCGCCGGGGATTCTTTCGGGATTGTCATGATTTACGCAAAAGCTTCGGCGTCATTTTCATGTCGGGTTCATCTGCCGCTGCGGTATATTAGGCGCCGCGCACGTTTCAGGAAAGCGGTTGGCAAGGCGCGAAGGACAAATCGATGGCCCGCGATTCGCAAGCCGCCCTCGTCGCGCTCAACCGCTTCGGTTTCGGCGCCCGCGGCGGCGCATCCGGCGATCTCATCAATGCGGCCTCCGATCCCAGAGGCTTCGTGAAGGCGGAACTGGCGCGCCCCAACGGCGTGCTGCTGGAAGCGCCGGGCCTGCAATCGACGCCGCAGCTCGGGCAGGCGGTGTTTGCCTATCAGGACCAGGTCAAGCAGGCGCGTGAGGCGGCGAAGGCCGCCGCGCCCGCTGAAGCGCCACAGCCGGCGCCGGCCGACCAGAAGCCGGGCCTCCGCAGAAACCTCTCGCTGAATGCGGTCGCAACCGAGATTGCCGGCCAGATGACGGAGGCGAAGCCGGCCGACACTGCGGCGAAGCCCGAGATGATGCAGCCGGGCGCTGCCGCGCCGCCGGCCGCAAAGCCTGCACCGCAGCCGCTCAACGTCATCCAAAAGACCTTTCGCGCCGAGGCGCTGGCGCGGTTGCAGCGCGCGACGCTGGTCGAGTGCGGTTTCACCGAGCGGCTCGTCGTGTTCTGGTCCAATCATTTCTGCATCTCCGCCAGCAAGGGCGAGCTGGCGCGGATCTGGGCCGGCGCGTTCGAGCGCGAGGCGATCAGGCCGCACGTGCTTGGGCGCTTCGCCGACATGCTGAAAGCGGTCGAGCAGCATCCGGCGATGCTGTTCTTCCTCGACAACCAGCAATCGCTCGGCCCGGATTCGCGCGCGGGGCAAAACCGCAAGCGCGGGCTGAATGAAAATCTCGCGCGCGAGATCATGGAGCTGCATACGCTCGGCGTCGGCGGCGGCTACACGCAGGAGGACGTCACCTCGCTCGCGCGCATCATCACGGGGTGGACCTTTGCCGGACGGCAGGGGCAGCTCGGCACACCCGGCTCCTTCGTGTTCAACACCAACGCGCATCAGCCCGGGCCGCAGGTGCTGCTCGGCAAGACCTACGAGCCGGCGGGCCTCGCGCAAGGCGAGGCGGCGCTCGCCGACATCGCGCGCCATCCCTCGACCGCGAATTTCATCGCGACAAAGTTCGTCCGCCACTTCGTCGCGGACGATCCGCCGCCGGCGCTGGTGGCGCGGCTGCGCGACGTCTTCGTCAGGACCGATGGCGACCTCAAGGCGCTTGCGACCGCGCTGGTCGATTCCGACGAAGCCTGGAAAGCGCCGCTGACCAAGATGCGCAGCCCTTACGATTTCCTCATCGCAAGCGGCCGGCTGCTCGCGCGCGTGCCGGAGGATCCCGGCACCTACCTCAACAATCTCAATCTGCTCGGCCAGCCGCTGTGGTCGCCGGCCGGCCCCAACGGTTTTCCTGACACCAGCGCCGCATGGGCTGCGCCGGAAGGCATCAAGCTCCGGCTCGACATCGCCGCGCAAATGGGCGCGCGGCTCGGCAACAACATCGATCCGCTCGACCTGCTCGAATTCGCTGCTGCGGATGCCGCGTCCGTCGAGACGCGCAAGACCATCGAGCGCGCGGAGTCGCGCCAGCAGGCGCTGGCGCTCTTGCTGATGTCGCCGGAAATGCAGAGGAGATGATGATGATCGACTGCGTCGAGAACCGGCTCCTCACCTCGCGCCGCGGCCTCTTGCTCGGCGGCGCCTCCTTCGCGGCCTGGGCCTATTTGCCGAAATTCGCGCGCGCGGCCGACGGGCGCGATCCCAGGTTGATTGTCGTGATCCTGCGGGGCGCGCTCGACGGGCTCTCGACCGTCGCGCCGGTGGGCGATCCCGATTATGCCGGCCTGCACGGCTCGATCGCGCTCACCGCGGATGGTGCGCATCCCGCGATCATGCTCGATCCTTTCTTCGCGCTGCATCCGTCGATGCCGGAATTCGCGCGCATGTATCGCGACATGCATGCCGCGGTGATCCACGCGGTCGCAACGCCCTATCGCGATCGCTCGCATTTCGACGGCCAGGACGTGCTTGAAAGCGGCTATGCCGGCCCGGGCCGCGTGCAATCCGGCTGGCTCAACCGCGCGCTGGAAGCGCTGCCGCGCGGCGAGCGCGTGTCGAGCGGGCTTGCGGTCGGCCCGACCACGCCGCTGGTGCTGCGCGGCAATGCGCCGACCGTCGGCTGGGCGCCGGTGGCGCTGCCGCAGGCCGATGACGACACCGCGATGCGCCTCGCCGATCTCTACCGCCACCGCGATCCCGCGCTGGCTGCGGCATTGTCGCAAGGCCTCCAGCTCGAGAAGGCAGCGAACGGCGACGACATGAAGCGCAAGCCCGGCAACCAGGTCGTGCAGATGCGCCAGGTCGCGCGCGGCGCGGCAAAACTGATGGCGGCCGATGACGGCCCGCGCATCGCCGCGCTCGCCTTCGACGGCTGGGACACACACGCCAATGAAGGCGGTCCGGTCGGGCGTCTCGCTTTCCTGCTTGGCGGCCTCGACGGCGCGCTCGCCGAATTCGAAAGCGGCCTCGCTGATCGCTGGCGCGATACCGTCGTCGTCGTCGCCACCGAGTTCGGTCGCACCGCGCGCATCAACGGCACCGACGGCACCGATCACGGCACCGGCACCATCGCGCTGCTTGCCGGCGGCGCCGTGAAAGGCGGCCGCGTCATTTCCGACTGGCCCGGCCTCAAGCTCGCCAATCTCTACGAGGGCCGCGACCTCAAGCCGACGACAGATCTGCGCTCCGTGATCAAGGGCGTGCTGCAAGGCCAGTTCGGCTTGTCCGATCGCGTGCTGGCGGAAACGGTGTTCCCCGATAGCGCGGCGGCACGGCCGATGAAGGGATTGGTTGCCTAACCCACAAACGCTCGTCATTCCGGGCCCGCGCCTTGCGGCGCGTCCCGGAATGACGACATGATGAGCCGGACATCAGGAGATCACCGCATGTACATCGCCATGAACCGCTTCCGCGTCGCCAAAGGCTCCGAGGCTGCCTTCGAGCAGGTCTGGCTCACGCGCGACACGCATCTGGACAAGGTGCCGGGCTTCGTCGAATTCCATCTGCTGCGCGGGCCGGAGCTGGAGGACCACACGCTCTATGCCTCGCACACCGTGTGGGCGAACCATGCCGCGTTCGAGGCCTGGACGAAATCGGAGGCGTTTCGCGCCGCGCATCACAAGGCGGGCGACAACAAGCCGCTTTATCTCGGCCATCCCCAATTCGAGGGGTTTGAGGTGATGCAGACCGTGGGACGCGGCGCCAGATAGCGCCGCGCCGGAGAGATCAGCGCCGCAAAAATCAGCCCAGCGTGATCCTGTCGATCTCCGCCATCTCCTCCGCGCTGAGCTTCCAGGCGATCGCCTTGACGTTCTGCTCGATCTGCTCGACGCGGGTCGCACCCGCGATCACGCTCGACACCTGCGGACGCGCGGCGAGCCAGGAGAAGGCGAGCTCCAGCATGCTGTGCCCGCGCGCGGTCGCAAATGCCTGCAGCTTCTCGACGATCGCCTCGTTGCGCGGCGTGACGTAGCGGTCGCGCAATCGCGGCGTCTGGCCGAAGCGGGTGTCGCCGGGCGCGGCCTCGCCCTTCCGGTATTTGCCGGTGAGAAGGCCGCTCGCGAGCGGGAAGAACGGCAACAGGCCGAGCTTGTATTCCACGGCTGCCGGCAGCAGGTCCTTCTCGATGTCGCGCACGACGAGTGAATATTCGTCCTGGCAGGAGACGAAGCGGCTGACATTCATCGCGCGCGCGACGTATTCGGCTTCCGCGATGCGCCAGGCCGGGAAGTTCGAATTGCCGATGTAGCGCACCTTGCCCTGGCGGACGAGATCGTCGAGCGCGCGCAGGCTCTCCTCGATCGGCGTCAGCGGATCGTAATCGTGCTGCTGGTAGAGATCGATGTAGTCGGTCTTCAGCCGCTTCAGGCTCGCTTCCACGGCCTCCATGATGTAGCGGCGCGAGGCGCCCTGCTTGGTGCCGTCCTCCGCCATCGGCTTGGAATATTTCGTCGCCAGCACGATGTCCTTGCGGCGATCGCCCAGCACGGTGCCGAGCACGTTTTCCGAGCCGCCCATGTTGGAATAGACGTCGGCGGTGTCGAACAGCGTGATGCCGAGATCGAGCGCGCGATGGATCACCTTGCGCGAGGCCTCGAGGTCGGTGCGCTGGCCGAAATTGTTGCAGCCGAGCCCGACCGCGGACACGCGAAGGCCGGAGGCGCCGAGATTACGAATTTCCATGGGAGATCCCTGTCAGAAGTCTACAGCGGTGTATTGTGACCGCGGTGCACGCGACCGGCAAGGAGCCCACCTGCGCTGCTGCCATGCGGCCAAAAAAATGCGGCCCCTGTCAGACGCGGCGACTGACGGGGACCGCTTTGGGGCGCTTGATCGGTGACGGGGGGCCTGATCAGACGCAGCTGCAACTTAATCCCGGTGTGTTACGCGCCAGTGACAGGCAAAGTTATCCACAGGCCGCGTGGTTCGGGAAAAGCCGGCAAAAATCAGAAGATCTTGCGATAGACGATGAAGCCGGAGCGCTCGGCGACCTTGTCGTACAGGCTCTGCGCGGTGACGTTGGTCTCGTGCGTCTGCCAATAGACGCGCGGGGATCCCGCAAGCTTCGCGCGCTCGTAGACGCCATAAATCAGCGCCGAGGCGACGCCTTTGCCGCGCGCGGCTTCCAGCGTGAACAGGTCCTGCAGATAGCAGGACGGCTCGATTGCGGTGGTGCTGCGGTGGAACAGATAGTGCGTCAGTCCGAGCAACTTGCCGTCGCTCTCGGCGACCAGCGCATGCACCGGCTCGTAGGCATCGAAGAAGCGCTGCCATGTCACCTTCGTGATTTCGGGCGCGAGCGCGGTCGGGCCGGAGCGGCCGTAGAAGGCGTTGTAGCCGTCCCAAAGCGGCAGCCATTGGTCGTAGTCCTGCTTCGTGACGGCGCGAATGGCGAGCGACATGTGAGAATTCCGCGAGAGATTGAACTTCATTCATACGGGATGTTCGTGCAGATGATCAAATGTCTTGCGAGACGGATGGATATTCAGTCGTGGCGACAGTGTGCCATGCCCCTCACCCGGATTGCTTCGCAATCCGACCTCTCCCCGCGGAAAGGCGGGGAGAGGTTAAGACGAGCAACGCTCGCTTGGGTAAGGGACGCGCCGCTCTCACACCCCCTCGCCCCGCTCTTGCGGGGAGAGGGTGGGGTGAGGGGCTGTCTCCGCGAGCGCCGGTTCGGATTGTAACGCAGCGGATGGCGCAGTCGCATCACTCCGCGACGCGAAGATACCGGATCAGCTTGCGGTTCTGGGGATCGCGCAGCGAGCGGTAGTAGTCGGCGCGTTCCGGCGCGTCGGTGTGGCGGACGAGGTCAGTCACCGGCGTGTAGCTCAGCATGCGGCCGCCGTCGGGCAGCACGTTGCAGACGAAGCGCAGCACCTCGCCATTGCGCAGCTTGATGTTGATCGGCGTGGCATCGCCGACCCGTACCATCTCCATGCGCTGCGCGATGAAGGTGCTGAGCTCGTCCTCGGGCAGCTCGAACGCGCCGGTGTCGCGGCCGTGATACATCAGCGCGATGAACGGCGGCTTGCCGTCGGCGATCTCGTCCGGCAGCGCAAAATAATCGCGGAACGCGCGGTTGATGAATTCGGCCCGCGTCTCGGCATCGAGCAGCACGATGCCGATGTCGACCTGGTCGAGCGCGGCCGACAGCCGCGCGGCGGTGGCGTGGCTCTGGCGCTCGGCGGCGAAGGTGGCGAGCAGCCGCTCGCGCATCAGGCCGGTGATGCCTGCAGTGCCGAAGGCGGTCACGGCGAGGAGGCCGACTAGGTCGGCCGCGGCATGGAGGGACATGGCGCGATGGCCGAGGCAGAACAGCGCCGCGCCGATCACGGCGAGCGCCGCGCTGGTCATCGCGGAGGCGAAACCCGACAGCGCGCCGGCAAGCGCGACGACACAGACGAACACCGGCGCAGGCGAGGGAAGGGGAATGGTGCGATCGAGCAGGATCGCGAGCAGCGCAATCGCTGCCGTCAGCACCGGACCGGAGATCGCACGCCATCCGAACCGCATCTCGTTCCTCCCTGAACGAGTAAGGCGGTCAGACTGACCTACCGTTGCGCGAGCGCAATCCGATTTCGTGCGGTGCGCTTAAGAGGCGCTTGTGGTTCCGGGCAAAGCTTTCGGATGATTTAGAGCGTTTTCGAGCGAAGTGGATACCGGTTCGCGTCAAGAAAACGCGTCAACACAAGAATCCGGAGCCCGGTTCCGATTCCGGCGGAGCGGGGCTCTAGCCCAAATGCATCTGCTTCACGCGCTGGTGCTGCGCCGGGACATTGAGCGTCGACGTTCCCGGACCCTTGCGCGTGCCGACCAAGATCAGCAGCGACGCTGCGACCAGGATGGCCGCGGTCAGGGTGATTGCAACGATGACCACAGGTGATTTCATCGACGTCCTGTCGCGATGCCGGTTGGCGGGGCCACGCGGCGCCTTGAAGGCTGGTCGAGGATGAGACGGGAATCAGACCGGCAGGCCCATCGCCATGGTCGCCTTGGTCGACAGCACCGTCAGGGTGACGATCAGGCACAGCGAGAGCGCGGCGACGGCGAGCGAGGCCGCGACCGCGTTGGTCAGCCGGGAAGACGAAACGGTATCGGTATGGCCCTGAAAGCCTGCCGTGCCGGACGCCCGAATCATGGTCTAAATCCTTCAACGTGCGAGCGAATCACCCGCGACATCGAACAATTTCACTATTTCAACGGGCAATATTGCGGCGGCTATCGCGCCGAAAATGGCGAGATTGCGGCGAAGATGAACCTTATACCCGTTATTCGCCAGCGCGGGCGCGCCCTCAGGCGCCCGCGGCGATGCTGGCGGGATCGTCGATGTCGGCTGGCCGCCAGTCCATCGACACGAAGCCGGGCGTGGCTTCTACCCGCTTCAGCCAGTCCCGAATCGCCGGGAAGGTCGAGAGGTCGAAGTCGCAGCGATCGGCGAGGTGGGTGTAGCCGTACAGCGCGATGTCGGCGACCGTGAGCTGGCGGGCGGCGAAATAGGCGTTGGTCTTGAGATGGTTCTCCATCACCTGCAGCGCGCCATAGCCGCGCTCCATCCAGTCCTCCAGCGCGTGCGTCTGCAGGTCGCGGCCGCCCTTGACCAGCGACAGCCAGAAATAGGCGGCGCCGATGTTCGGCTCGAGCGCGTGCTGCTCGAAGAACATCCATTGCAGCGCCTCGGCGCGATCGATGCGGTTCTCCGGCGCGAGCGGCGTGCCGACGGCGACGTACCAGAGGATGGCGTTGGACTCGGCGAGAAAGCGGTCGTCGCCGACATCGAGCAGCGGCACCTGGCCCGACGGATTCTTGGTCAGAAAATCCGGCGTGCGGCTTTCGCCGCGCAGAATGTCCACCTCGATCGCTTCGTAGGGCACGTTGAGCAGCGCCAGCGCAAGGCGGACCTTGTAGCTGTTGCCCGAGCGTTGCATCGAATAGAGCTTGTACATTCGGGGAGTTTCGAATCCGTGGTTGGGAAAGGCGCGGCACGTGTTGCCCCGCAGCGCGGATAAACAATGATGCCGATGCGAATCCGCCGCAAGAGCCAGCCGATAGAAAAACTCGAAAACCCTACCGCACTGCAACGCCGCGGAAGATCATTTTCGCGCGACGATGCAAATGAGTTCACGCTTGCGTCAACGCGTGGACGCATTCGACCGTGCATTGGTGCCAGAGGGTTGATCGATCCAGTTGAGGCGGGGCGTTGACGCCTCCACGATCGTCATGGCCGGGCATAGCCGTCCGAAGGACGGCGTCGCTTCCGCTCGCCTATGACCCGGCCATCCACGCCTTGCCACGCGGCAAGAAGAACGTGGATGCCCGGGACAAGGCTGGGCATGACGGCGTGCTGCTTTCATAACGGCACGCAACACGCAAAATTGCTCCGAGGACAAGCCTTGCCGGATATGAGGGGTTTGCCCGGCAAAGTTGCGGAAAATTGCGGGAAATCGCGCCTTGAAACGCTCCAAATCCGTAAACTTTTGCGAGATCGGGCCGAAGTTTCTTGCGGCGCAGCGGCACACGTTTTAGGGTGGTCACATTCCCACAATCAGAGTCGTGAGGCGAAAGGCTTCACGACGCTTGTCAGGAGATGACGATGTCCTTCCTTGCCGCTGCGCTCGACCGTGTGAAGCCGTCCGCGACCATCGCGGTCACGGATAAAGCACGCGCGCTGAAAGCGGCGGGCCGCAACGTCATCGGCCTTGGCGCCGGCGAGCCCGACTTCGACACGCCCGCCAACATCAAGCTGGCCGCGATCCGCGCCATCGAAGCCGGCAAGACCAAGTACACCGCGGTCGACGGCATTCCCGAGCTGAAGGACGCCATCATCGCGAAGTTTCAGCGCGAGAACGGCGTCGCCTACAAGCCGAACCAGATCATCGTCGGCACCGGCGGCAAGCAGGTGCTCTACAATGCGCTGATGGCGACCATCAATCCGGGCGATGAGGTGATCATCCCCGCGCCCTATTGGGTCAGCTACCCTGAAATGGTTGCGCTCGCCGGCGGCGAGCCGGTGCCGGTGGTCTGCACCGCCGCGACCGGCTTCAAGCTCGGGGCCGAGGCGCTCGAGCGCGCGATCACGCCGAAGACCAAATGGGTCATCCTGTGCTCGCCGTCGAACCCGACCGGTGCCGCCTACACCCGGGCCGAGCTGAAAGCGCTCACCGACGTCTTGGTCAAGCATCCGCATGTGTGGGTCATGACCGACGACATGTACGAGCACCTCGTCTATGACGACTTCCAGTTCACTACGGTCGCACAGGTCGAGCCCAGTCTCTATGACCGCACGCTCACCGTGAACGGCGTGTCGAAGGCCTATTGCATGACCGGCTGGCGTATCGGTTATGCCGGCGGCCCGGCGCAGCTGATCAAGGCGATGTCGACCATCCAGTCGCAGTCGACCTCGAACCCCTGCTCGATCGCGCAGTGGGCTTCGGTCGAGGCGCTGAACGGTCCGCAGGATTTCATCCCCGCCAACAACAAGGTGTTCAAGGAGCGCCGCGACCTCGTCGTCTCCATGCTCAACCAGGCCAACGGCATCGAGTGCCCGCGGCCGGAAGGCGCGTTCTACGTCTATCCGTCCTGCGCCGGCACGATCGGCAAGAAGGCGCCGTCGGGCAATGTGATCTCGAACGACGAGCAGTTCGTCACCGAGCTGCTCGAGACCGAAGGCGTCGCCGTGGTGCAGGGCTCGGCCTTCGGCCTCGGCCCGGCCTTCCGCATCTCCTACGCGACCAAGACCTCCGACCTCGAAGACGCCTGCAAGCGCATCCAGCGCTTCTGCGGCAATCTGCGGTAAGCTCATTCCAATCGAAACGAAAAGGCCCGCTTCGCGCGGGCCTTTTTATTTGGTGGCTCGATGAGGTGGAGTCGGATGGACTATTGCTTTGGTTGGCGTTGTGCCTTGCCCCTCACCCGGATTGCTTCGCAATCCGACCTCTCCCCGCAAAGAGCGGGGAGAGGTTAGTCCGCCGATAGCGCGAATTTTTGCTGTTAGGGACGCTCGGTTCTCTCACTCCCTCTCCCCGTTCTTACGGGGAGAGGGTGGGGTGAGGGGCCTCTCTCCAAGCGTTCATTTCAGATACGTCCGATCTGGCAACTCCAAAATTCCTGTGGCATAGACCATCACGCAACACGGGTGGGGCGCTCTCTCTGCTCGCATCACATTCATAGCCGGAGACGTTTCATGCGCCGTTCGTTCATCTTCGCCGGGCTCGCTGCCGCCAGCCTCGTTGCCTCCGTCGCAAACAGCGATGCGCAGCAGCAGCGGATGGTTCGCGTCGGCGTGCTCGAATGCCGCGGCGGCGCCAGCGTTGGCTTCATCGTGGGATCGGTGACCAATCTCGGCTGCGTGCTGCGCGCCGAGGGCGTGCCCGAAGATCGCTACGTCGCGACGATCCGGAAAGTCGGCCTCGACATCGGCATCACCCAGGAGACCACGCTGGCCTGGGGCGTGTTCGCGCCGGTCGACCGGCTGGGCCCCGGCGATCTCTCCGGCAATTATGCGGGCGCGCAGGGCAGCGCCTCGGTCGGCGTCGGCCTCGGCGGCAACGTGCTGGTCGGCGGCTCCAACAATTCGATCGCGCTCCAGCCGCTCAGCGTGCAGGGCCAGGTCGGCCTCAACGTCGCCGCCGGCCTCGAGAGCCTGGAACTCCGCCCCGGACGCTAAGCGCCAAGGGCAGTGCTGTTTTCCACCTCTTCCCGTCGGGGAGAGGTGGAACACCGCGGCTCATCTCCAAGACGTTACACCGGATCTAACCGACGACGCACCGCAGCGACGTTTGATGCTTGCCAAATCTTTGGGACGGGCAGAGCATCACCGTTTGCCGACCCAATCATGGGCCGAGCTCCACACCAAGGAGGCGGCGAATGGGACAAGACGTCAGAAGTCCCCGAGGTCCACGGTGCATTGCACTGGTGGGCCCTTTCCAAAGCGGTAAAACAACACTTCTCGAAGCAATACTGGCGCGAACGGGCGCAATCCCGCGCGCCGGCAGCGTCGATGCCGGAACATCCGTCGGCGACGCCACAGCCGAGGCCCGTCATCACAAGATGACCGTCGGCCTGACTGCCGCCACCACGAGTTTCATGGGCGACAGCTACACCTTCCTGGATTGTCCCGGTTCCGTCGAATTCGCCCACGACATGCGCGCCGCGCTGCCCGCGGTCGATGCCGCGGTCGTGGTCTGCGAGGCCGACGAGAAGAAGCTGCCGCAGCTTCAGATCATCCTGCGCGAGCTGGAAGAGCTGAAGATTCCGCGTTTCCTGTTCCTCAACAAGATCGATCGCGCCAGCCAGCGCATCCGCGAGACGCTCGCGATGCTCCAGCCCGCCTCGCGCGTGCCGCTGGTGCTGCGCCAGATCCCGATCTGGAAGGGCGACCTGATCGAGGGCTTTGTCGATCTCGCGCTGGAGCGCGCGTTCGTCTATCGCGAGCACAAGGCCTCCGAGGTGGTCGCACTCGAAGGCGGCGATCTCGATCGCGAGAAGGAGGCGCGCTTCTCGATGCTGGAGAAGCTCGCCGACCACGACGATGCGCTGATGGAGCAGCTGCTCGAAGACATCCAGCCGCCGCGCGATGCCGTGTTCGACGACCTCGCCCGCGAACTCCGCGAAGGGCAGATCTGCCCCGTGCTGCTGGGTTCGGCGGCGCGCGAAAACGGCGTGCTGCGGCTGATGAAGGCGTTGCGCCACGAGGCGCCTGGTGTTGCGGAGACCGCGAAGCGGCTCGGCGTTCCCGAGAGCAAGGATGCGGTCGGCTACGTCTTCAAGACGCTGCATTCGCAGCATGGCGGAAAGCTGTCGCTGACGCGATTGCTCGCCGGCCATCTCGACGACGGCGCGACGCTGCAATGCTCCTCCGGCGGGACCAGCCGCATTTCCGGCATCCTTGCCGTCAACGGCGCCTACGACACCAAGCGCGCCGCGGCGGACGCCGGCGACACCGTCGCCCTCGCCAAGCTGGACCCGTTCAAGACCGGTGACACGGTCTCGAACGGCAAGACCCCGCCGGCCGCGCTCACCGCCCCCGAGCCGACGTCACCGGTGCTCGCGATGTCGATCGCGTCCACCGACCGTAAGGACGATGTGAAGCTCGGCCAGGCGCTGGCCCGCCTGCACGAGGAGGATCCCTCGCTGGTTGTCGTGCAGAATCCCCAGACCCACGACACCGTGCTGTGGGGGCAAGGCGAGATGCATCTGCGCGTCGAGGTCGAGCGCTTGCGCGACCGCTTCGGCGTGAAGATCTCTTCGCATCCGCCCGCCATCGGCTATCAGGAGACCATCCGCAAGCCGATCACCCAGCGCGGCCGCCACAAGAAGCAGTCCGGCGGCCACGGCCAGTTCGGCGACGTCGTGTTCGACATCAAGCCGCTGCCGCGCGGCGACGGCTTCAAGTTCGCCGAGAAGGTGGTCGGCGGCGCGGTGCCGCGCAACTACATCCCGGCGGTGGAGGAGGGCGTCGTCGACGGATTGACGCGCGGTCCGCTCGGCTTCCCCGTCACCGACGTGCAGGTAACGTTGACCGACGGCTCCTATCACAGCGTCGACAGCTCCGATCTCGCCTTCCGCACCGCGGCGCGGATCGGATTGAACGAAGGCCTGCCGCAATGCCAGCCGGTGTTGCTGGAGCCGATCCACGTGGTCGAGATCGTCTGTCCGACCGACGCCACCGCCAAGATCAACGCGATCCTGTCGGCACGGCGCGGCCAGATCCTCGGCTTCGACACCCGCGACGGCTGGAGCGGATGGGACTGCGTCCGTGCCATGATGCCGGAAGCGGAGATCGGCGAGCTGATCGTCGAGCTGCGCTCGGCCACGGCAGGGGCGGGCAGCTTCACCCGCCAGTTCGACCACATGGCCGAAGTCACCGGCCGCGCCGCCGACCAGATCATCGCCGCGCATCAGCACGCGGCGTGATCAGATACGAGCGCTGCTTTCTCCTCTCCTCGCTCTTGCGGGGAGAGGAGACGTAAGTTCGGGCCCTCTTCATTCGTCATTGCGAGCGCAGCAAAGTCTTAAACTCCGTCATCCTGAGGTGCGAGCCATGGGGCGCAGAGCGCCACATGGGGAGCCTCGAAGGATGCTCGGCCCACCTCAGGGTGACGGCGAGGGGACAAGTGCTCACAATCACGGAGGAGGCGGAGAGGATGCTTGCGTTCGCCTCCTGATGATGTATTTTACATCATTGTACACACTCCAGATATCACTTATAACTCCTGATACGTGAGGCCACGGTGATCACGTCGTTCCAGATGCGGGCAGCCCGCGCGCTGCTTGGCATTGACCAGAAAACCCTGGCCGAGCTCGCCGGCGTGTCGCTGCCGACCATCCAACGGATGGAGGCCTCGACCGGCAATGTGCGCGGCGTGGTCGAGACCTTGATCAAGGTGGTCGAGGCGTTCGACCGGGCCGGTGTCGAGCTGATCGGCGAGCAGGCGCGCAGCGACAGCGGCGGACGCGGCGTTCGCCTGAAGGAGCCGGGGCCGCCGCGCCGCGTGGGGGCATGATCGCATTGGTCGTGCTTGGGATCAGGATGAGCTAGCGCATCGCTGCGCAATACGCCGCACGATGCATGGAGCATTGTGGGACATGAGCATCACAAGCGATCACGCAAGCGGGCTGCACCGGCTGCGCCGGCCAACCTTCGCTGAACTGTACCTGCCAAAGCTCGTCACGGTCTGGCGCGAGGGCTATGGCCTATCGGATTTCCGCGCGGATGTGTTCGCCGGCCTCACCGTAGCGATCGTCGCGCTGCCGCTGTCGATGGCGATCGCGATCGCTTCCGGCGTGACACCGGACCGCGGCCTCTACACCGCCGTCGTCGGCGGCTTCATCGTGTCGCTGCTCGGCGGCAGCCGCTTCCAGATCGGCGGGGCCGCCGGCGCCTTCATCGTGCTGGTCGCAGTGACCGCAGAGCGGCACGGCGTCGACGGCGTCATCCTCGCCACCATGATGGCGGGCGTCATCCTGATTGCCGCGGGCCTGCTGCGGATCGGCACCTACATCAAGTTCATTCCCTATCCCGTCACCGTCGGCTTCACCGCCGGCATCGCCGTGATCATCTTCGCCAGCCAGCTGCACGACCTCGGCGGCATCACGCTGGCGGGGAAAGAGCCCAGCGAATTCGTGCCAAAGATCATTGCGCTCGCGGGCGGCCTGCACACGATCAACCCGTCCGCGGTTGCCGTTGCGATCGTCAGCATCGCCATCATCGGTGCTTTGCGGGTCTGGCGTCCGTCCTGGCCCGGCATCCTGATCGCGGTCGTGTTCGCCGCGATCGCGTGCGCGGTGTTCTCGCTGCCGGTCGAAACCATCGGCTCGCGCTTCGGCGGCATTCCGCGCGAATTGCCGTCACCCGCGCTGCCCGCATTCTCGCTGGACAAGGCGAAAGGCGTGCTGCCCGATGCGATCGCCTTCGCGCTGCTCGCCGCGATCGAATCGCTGCTCTCGGCGGTGGTGGCTGACGGCATGACCGGACGCCGTCACCGCTCCAATTGCGAGCTGGTGGCGCAAGGCGTTGCCAATATCGGCTCGGCGCTGTTCGGCGGCATCTGCGTCACCGGCCTGATCGCGCGCACCGCGACCAACATCCGCGCCGGCGCGCGCGGGCCGCTCGCGGGCATGCTGCATGCGGTGTTCCTGCTGCTGTTCATGCTGATCGCGGCACCGCTTGCGAGCTACATCCCGCTCGCTGCGCTCGCCGCCGTGCTGGTGGTGGTGGCCTGGACCATGGCGGAAAAGCAGGAGTTCGCGACGCTCTTGCGCTCGTCCTGGGGCGACGCCATCGTGCTGCTCGCAACCTTCCTGCTCACGATCTTCCGCGATCTCACCGAAGGCATTCTGGTCGGCTTTTCGCTCGGCGCGGTGCTGTTCATCCATCGCATGGCGGAGATGACCGGCATCGAGGAGCGCACGCCGCTCGTGGCCGCCGACCGCCCCGATGACGGCAATGGCGAGCGCGTTCCCTACGATCCCGCACTCGCGGTCGATCGCGACGTGCTGGTCTATCGCATCACCGGCGCGTTCTTCTTCGGCGCGGCGTCGGCCATCGGCAACGTGCTCGACGGCGTCGCCGACAAGCGCAAGGGATTTGTGGTCGACTTCGCCGCGGTGCCGTTCCTGGATTCAACCGCGGCCAACGTGCTCGGCCGCGTCGCCGCCAAGGCGCATCGCCAGGGCATCCGCCTGTTCATCACCGGAGCCACGCCCGCGGTCCGCCGCGCGCTGCTCACCCATGGCGTGACGCCGCCGCGCGCCCGCTATCGCGAGACGATCGAGCGCGCGGTCTCGGACATCAAGGGCGGTGCGGCGCGGCCCGTGGCCGATGATGTGGCCGGGAGCTGATGTCGTACTGAGCCTCCCGGCTTGACAGAGCCCGCGGGACGCGAAATGGATCGCCTCCAAATACGACCCCAAGGAGACGACGACAGTGACCAAGGCTCCCGCAGCCTGCTTGATCGGATGGCCGGCCGCGCATTCGCGCTCGCCGCTGATCCATCATTATTGGCTGCGCACGCTCGGCATCGCCGGCGGCTATGTCATCGAGGCGGTTCCGCCCGACGATTTGCGCGATTTCGTGCTGCGGCTGTCGCTGCGCGGTTTTGTCGGCGCCAATGTCACCATCCCGCACAAGGAAGCGGTGCTCGCGCTCTCGACACCCGATGCGCGTGCGAAAGCCGTCGGCGCAGCCAACACGCTGTGGTTCGAAGACGGCGAGTTGCGTTCGACCAACACCGATGTCGAGGGTTTCATCGGCAATCTCGATGCCAGCGCGCCCGGCTGGGACAAAGCGGAGGAAGCGCTGGTGCTCGGGGCCGGCGGTTCCTCGCGCGCGGTCGTGTTCGGCCTGCGTGAGCGCGGCATCAAGCGCATCCATCTCGCCAATCGCACCATCGCGCGGGCAGAGACTCTCGCAGGACAGTTCGGGCCGAACGTGCATCCCGTTACGTGGGACGCGGTCAACGACGTGCTGCCGCGCGCAAAACTTCTCGTGAACACGACCTCGCTCGGCATGCACGGCCAGCCGTCACTCGATGTCGATGTCGCGCGGCTGCCGAACGAGGCCGTCGTCGCCGATCTCGTCTATGTCCCGCTGGTGACGCCGCTGCTTGGAGCCGCGCAAGCGCGCGGGCTCAAGACCGCCGACGGGCTCGGCATGCTCTTGCACCAGGCGGTGCGTGGCTTCGAATTGTGGTTCGGCCGCAGGCCCGAGGTGACGGCCGAGCTGCGCGCATTGGTCGAGGCTGATCTCACAAAGACTTGAGAGAATAGTCGGCACTCTTCGGCGTTCTCCATCCGTGGGGACAATCGGAGACCGTCATGACCGTTCAACGCCAAACTTTCACGCGCCCGCTCATCGCTGTTGCGATGGTGGCCGCTTCCACCCTCTATGCTTTCGCGCAGAAGGCGCCGGTGCCGACGCGCGTGCGCGGCACGATCGAGAGCGTCAACGGCGACACCATGCAGGTCAAGTCGCGCAGCGGCGAAGACGTCAAGCTGCGCATCGCGCCTGACGTCAACGTTTCAGGCATTACAAAGATTTCACTCGCCGACATCAAGGTCGGCTCTTTCGTCGGCGCCACCACCGTGCCGGGACCGGACGGCGGCCAGAACGCGGTCGAGGTGCATGTGTTTCCTGAGAGCATGCGCGGCACCGGCGAAGGTTCGCGGCCCTATGACCTCAAGCCCAACTCCAGCATGACCAACGCCACGGTCTCGGAGAGCGTCGTCGGCAATGACGGCCACACGCTGCTGGTCAAGTACAAGGACGGCGAGAAGAAGGTGTTCGTCGCCGACAACACGCCGGTCGTGACCTTCGTGCCCGGCGACAAATCCGATTTGAAGGCCGGCGCGAAAGTCATCGCCTTCATGAAGCAACTGCCCGATGGCTCGTTCGAGACCAACCGCGTCAGCGTCGGCCGCGACGGCCTGACCCCGCCGATGTGATCGGCCGAGCATGGAATAGCGGTGGTTACGCGGGGTTGCCGTGTCTGACCACCGCAACGTCCTGGAGGGACAAGGCCATGCCGACACTGACCATCTGGATGCCACGCGCCGCCGTGGCTGCATTCGCCACCTTTATCGCCGTTTCATCCGCCTCGGCGCAACAGGCGCCGACGGTCCGCATCCGCGGCACCATCGAGAGCGTCGACGGCAACACGCTCGGCATCAAGACCCGCGAGGGCAGCGACGTGAAGGTGAAGATGACGGACAACGTCGCGGTCTTCGCCGTGGTGAAGACCGAGCTCTCCGAGATCAAGGAAGGCTCCTATATCGGCGTCACCGCCATGCCCGAGCCCGACGGCACCCAGAAGGCGATTGCCGTGCACATCTTCCCGGAGAACCAGCGCGGCGCCGCCGAAGGTTTCCGCCCCTGGGACGCCCGCGCCAACTCGACGATGACCAACGCGACCGTGGCGCAGACGGTGAAGGGCACCGACGGCCAGAACATCACGGTGAAATACAAGGACGGCGAGAAGAAAGTCGTGGTGCCGCCGGAGACGCCCATCGTCACCTTCGTTGCCAGCGACAAATCGGAAGTGAAGCCCGGTGCCAAGCTGATCATCTTCGGCGCGGCGAAGAAGGAGGACGGCTCGCTGGAGGCGAACCGGGTGAATGTCGGGCGGGACGGGATCACGCCGCCGATGTGAGGGGTGCGCGAGCTGCAGCCACGTCCTCGCTGTCGTCCCTGCGAAAGCAGGGACCCATAACCGCAGGGAGGCGTGAGGCGGAGGCTGGCAACTCCGAGTCTTCGCCAAACCACTCCCTGTGGTTATGGGTCCCTGTGTCTTGGAAGTCTGTCAGGATGGGTTGGGCGGGAAGCCGTTGGGTCCTTGGCGCTTGACGCCGTGAGCCGGCTCGGTCTCCCGCCCGTTCCATTACCAACCTGAACAGTTGCACGAGGCTGCGCCAACAGACCTCGCATCACAGGGACAGGCACCGTGATCATACCCCTTCGTTGCGTCGGAATCGACGTCTCCAAACAATATCTCGATATCTTCGATGAAGGCCTGGGCGTGCCGGAGCGCATCGCCAACGCGACGCAGGCCATCACCCAGATCGCGGCGCGTTGGCGATGCGATGTGCTGGTCGTCTTCGAGGCCACGGGTGTTTATGACCTCGAGCTTCGCGAAGCGCTGAGCGAGGCCGGCATCCGTTTCGCCCGGATCAACCCGGCCCGGGCTCGTGACTTCGCGCGCGCCAGCGGGCAGCTCGCCAAGACCGACCCGATCGACGCGCGAATGCTGGCAGCCTTTGCGCGGGCCATGCAGCCAGCAACGGAGCCGACTGCCAATCCCGCCCGCAACGCCTTGGCGGGACTTGCAAAACGGCGAGATCAGCTGGTTCGCATGCGCGCGCAGGAGAAGAACCGGCGCAGCGAGACCGACGACCGTGCCATGGCCGAGCGCATCGGTCGCCTCATTGAAGTCCTCGACGGCGAGATCGCCGAGATCGAGGCCGACATCAGGGGACTAATCAAAGCCGAGCGAGAGATTGCGGACGATGCGCGATTGATGCGCTCACTGCCTGGCGTGGGTCCCGTGGCTTGCATGCAACTCATCGCGAAGATGCCGGAACTCGGACATGTGGGAGCCAAGCAGATCGCGGCGCTCGCCGGCCTGGCTCCCTTCAACGTCGACAGCGGAGCCTTCCGCGGCAAACGCAAGATTGCCGGCGGCCGAAAGCGCGTCCGTGACGCCCTCTACATGGCTGCGCTCAACGCGGTTCGCAGGGCCGATCCGTTCAAGGCCTTCTACGCACGGCTGCGACGGGCCGGCAAACCAGCCAAGCTCGCCCTCATTGCCGTCGCCAGGAAGCTGCTAACGGTCCTCAATGCCATGATGCGTGACAGAAAGCCGTACCTGAAAGCCAACCCAACATAACAGTTGCCGGATCGGCGCTCCGCCCCGGACAACGCTACGCGTTGCCAAGGCTACGCTTGTCCGGGACGACAGCGGAGATTGTGGCCGCGATCTTCGATTACGCCGAGAACCGGTAGGGTGGGCAAAGGCGCACTTGCGCCGTGCCCACGTCTTCTCTCGCTCTAGGAAAGTTGGTGGGCACACTTACGCTTTGCCCACCCTACGGCACTACGGCACCGCCGCTGCGGCTACACCGCAATGATATGATCGTCGATCTCGTCGATCCGGTTGACGCCGCACAGACCCATCGTGGTCAGCAGCTCCTTCTGGATGATGTCGATCGCCTTGGCGACGCCGGCCTGGCCGCCGGCGCCGAGCCCATAGGCATAGGCACGGCCGATCATACAGGACTTGGCGCCGAGCGCGAGCGCGCGCATCACGTCCTGGCCGGAGCGGATGCCGCCGTCGAACATGATCTCCATCTTGTCGCCGACCGCATCCGCGATCTCCGGCAGCACCTCGATCGAGGATGGCGCGCCGTCGAGCTGGCGGCCGCCATGGTTCGACACCACCAGCGCCTGCGCCCCGGTCTTCGCCGCTTCCTCGGCGTCTTCGACGTCCAAAATGCCCTTGATGATGAGCTTGCCCGGCCAGATGCTGCGGACCCACTCGACGTCCTTCCAGTTCAACGACGTGTCGAATTGCGATGCCGTCCATTCGGCGAGACGGTTGAGATCCTCGGTGTTCTTCACGTGGCCTGCGATGTTGCCGAAGGTGCGGCGCTTGCCTTGCAGCACGCCCGAGACCCAGGCCGGCTTGCTGGCGAAGTCCAAAAGCTTCGATAGCGACCATTCCGGTGGCACCGTCATGCCGTTCTTGATGTCGGCATGGCGCTGGCCGATCACCTGCAGGTCGACGGTGAGCACCAGTGCGCTGCACTTGGCGGCGGCGGCGCGCTGGATCAGCTCCTTGATGAAGCCGCGGTCCTTCATGACGTAGAGCTGGAACCAGAACGGCTTCTCGACATTGGCGGCGATGTCCTCGATCGAGCAGATCGACATGGTCGATTGCGTGAACGGGATGCCGGCGGCCTGCGCGGCGCGGCAGGCGTAAATCTCGCCGTCGCCATGCTGCATGCCGAGCAGGCCCACCGGCGCGAGGATCAGCGGCATGGTCGAGGGCTCGCCCAAAATCGTGGTCGAGGTGTCGCGCTTGGAGACGTCGACCAGGATGCGCTGGCGGAATTTGATCGCCTGCAGGTCCTCGCGGTTGGCGCGCAGCGTTTCCTCGGCATAGGAACCGCGGTCGCAATAGTCGAAGAACGCCTTCGGCACGCGGCGCTTATGCAGCGCGCGAAGATCGTCGATACAGGTGATGTGCTTCATGAACGTTCCCCGGCCCGTCTCGTCTCGGAAGTCTTGCATCGGATGATTGAGGGGTCATCTAGCATGGTTGGATGCACAGCCAAATCGTTTGAGAGGAGGGCGCCATGACGAAGCCGCAGACGGGACCTTCGCCGGAACAGATCAAGGAGAAACAGGCCCTCGAGGACGCACTGGAAGAGGGGCTGGAGGAGACCTTCCCGGGCTCCGATCCCGTCAACGTCACCCAGCCGCCGCCGAGCCGCGACGATGGCCATGTCAAGCGCTCGGGCTAGGCCGGGTTCCACTCCGATTGCGGCGCTGCGGCAGGAAATATAATGTTAACAACCCCTTATCGACGGAGGGAGTACCCCTGTTCCGTAACGATTGATCACATTTTTTGAAGCCAAGTTGACCGCGTTGGGCTTATAAGACCCTCAGCAAATCAGGGATGCGGGGCCCGAACGGGCAGCCCGTGGTTGTAGAGGGGTCCCCTGGTTGTTGCTCTGGGGGACGATATGAGTCGCAAATATTTCGGGACGGACGGGATCCGGGGCCGCGCCAACGGACTGATCACGCCGGAGCTCGCGCTCAAGGTCGGCCAGGCCGCGGGCCTTGCATTCCAGCGCGGTGATCACCGCCACCGCGTCGTGATCGGCAAGGATACCCGCCTGTCCGGCTACATGATCGAATATGCGATGGTCGCGGGCTTCACCTCGGTGGGCATGGACGTGCTGCTGGTCGGCCCGATGCCGACGCCCGCGGTGGCGATGCTGACCAAATCGATGCGCGCCGATCTCGGCGTGATGATCTCGGCCTCGCACAATCTGTTCGAGGACAACGGCATCAAGCTGTTCGGCCCGCAGGGCTTCAAGCTCTCCGACGACGTCGAGAAGCAGATCGAGCAGCTGCTCGACGAGCCCATCGAGAAGCGTCTTGCGCAGAGCGCGAGCCTCGGCCGCGCCCGCCGCATCGACGGCGTGCATGACCGCTACATCGAATTCGCCAAGCGCACGCTGCCGCGCGACCTCTCGCTCGACGGCTTGCGCGTCGTGGTCGACTGCGCCCATGGCGCCGCCTACAAGGTGGTGCCGGAAGCGCTGTGGGAGCTGGGCGCCGACGTGGTGCCGATCGGGGTCGATCCCGATGGTTTCAACATCAACAAGGATTGCGGCTCGACCTCGCCGGAAGCGCTGTCGAAGAAGGTGCGCGAGATGCGCGCCGACATCGGCATCGCGCTCGACGGCGATGCCGATCGCGTCATCCTGGTCGACGAGCGCGGCCATGTCGTCGACGGCGACCAGCTGCTCGCGGTGATCGCGCAGAGCTGGAAGGAAGACGGACGCCTGTCGCGGCCCGGCATCGTCGCGACCGTGATGTCCAATCTCGGCCTCGAGCGCTTCCTGAAAGGGCAGGGGCTCGATCTCGTGCGCACGCCGGTCGGCGACCGCTACGTGCTCGAGCAGATGCTGGGCGGCGGCTACAATCTCGGCGGCGAGCAGTCCGGCCACATCATCCTGTCCGACTATGCCACCACCGGCGACGGTTTTGTCGCCGCACTGCAAGTGTTGGCGGTGGTGCAGAAGCTGCGCCGCCCGGTGTCGGAAGTCTGCCACCGCTTCGATCCGCTGCCGCAGATCCTCAAGAACGTCCGCCACAAGGGCGGCAAGCCGCTCGACGATTCCGAGGTCAAGTCAGCGATCTCCGACGGCGAGAAGCGCCTCAACGGCCACGGCCGCCTCCTGATCCGCTCCTCCGGCACCGAGCCCGTGATCCGCGTCATGGGCGAGGGCGAGGACCGCATCCTGGTCGAGGACGTCGTCGACACCATCGTCTCCGCGCTGGGCCAGGCCGCGGCGGCGTAAGGTCCTTCAAGCGCGAGCGGCGTGGGGCGATCTCATCCCACGGGCAGTATCGTAGGGTAGCGCAAAGCGAAGCGTGCCCACGTCTGTCGCCGTATCAGAGAGATGGTGGGCACGGCGCAAATGCGCCTTTGCCCACCCTACGATATCGGACTCGCGGAGAGGGTAAGACCCACGCATTCCAGCCATTTGCGATTGGCGCTGGTTCCGCCACCGCCTGCATCGTAATGAGTGGATGCGGCGGTTCGCCGCGCCTGCCGGGATGCTCCATTGAACAAGCCTGTCGTCGTCTCCAAGGAAACGCTGACCGAGCCCGTCGTCGTCAGCGATGTCGCGCCCGCCGTCGCCAAGGCGGCGGGGCCGGCCTATGTTGTGCTCGCCGGCATCAGCTTCTCGCACTTTCTCAACGACACCATGCAGTCGCTGATCGCCTCGGTGTATCCGATCCTGAAGGACACCTATGCGCTCGACTTCGCGCAGATCGGCATGATCACGCTGGCGTTCCAGTTCACGGCCTCGCTGCTGCAGCCGGTGGTCGGGCATTACACTGACAAGAAGGCGCAGCCTTATTCGCTGGCGATCGGCATGGCTTCGACCTTCTTCGGCCTGCTGCTGCTCAGCGCCGCCCACCAATATCTCGTCATCCTCGTCGCCGCCGCGCTGGTCGGTCTCGGCTCGGCGGTGTTTCACCCGGAATCGGCGCGCATCGCGCGGCTCGCCTCGGGCGGCCGCTACGGCTTTGCGCAATCGGTGTTTCAGCTCGGCGGCAGCTTCGGCACCTCGATGGGGCCGGTGCTGGCCGCGCTGATCGTGGTGCCGTTCGGGCGGGGCAGCATCGCCTGGTTCTCGTCGATCGCGTTTCTCGCCATTGTCATTCTCTGGCGCATCGGCCGCTGGTACGCACCGCAGATCACGGCGAAGAAAGCTGCGCCGGCCCACACCCAGCCAGGCGGCCCGAGCTCGCGCCGCGTCGCGGTGGCACTGCTCGTGCTGGTGGCGCTGCTGTTCTCGAAGCAGCTCTATGTCTCAAGCCTGTCGAGCTACTACATCTTCTACCTGATCGATCGTTTCGGCGTGTCGACACAGGCCGCCCAGATCTATCTCTTCATCTTCCTCGCAGCGAATGCGGTCGGCGCCTTCTTCGGCGGTCCGCTGGGCGATCGCTTCGGCCGCAAGATCGTGATCTGGATCTCGATCCTCGGCGCGTTGCCGTTCACGCTGGCGCTGCCCTATGCCGGGCTCTACACCAGCGCGGTGCTGTCAGTGATCATCGGCCTCATCATCTCCTCGACGACGTCGTCGATCATCGTGTTCGCGCAGGAGCTGGTGCCGCACCGCTTCGGCATGATCTCCGGCGTGTTCTTCGGCGTCGCCTTCGGCATCGGCGGCCTCGGCGCCGCCGTGCTCGGCAAGCTCGCCGACCACACCTCGATCGCGTTCGTCTATCAGGTCTGCGCGTACCTGCCGGCGATCGGCCTGCTTGCCGTGTTCCTGCCAAAACTGCCGCAGCACGCGCGTTAACAAAATCTGCGCCGCAGCGTTGCGGCTTCATACATCCTTAGCAATTGCGGTCCTGAGCGCTGGCATTTTTGCAACGCTCGCGCTGCATCCGCGTGTGCAGTGAGAAAATATCAACCTTAAAAATTAGGGTTAAGTGGCGCTTAAGCATTTGGTGCCATCGTCCTCCCGTGAGTTTCCAGAACGTGGGGCGTCTGCATTTTGCCTCACCGGCCATAAGGACGAAGCCAATGCGTAGCGTTAAGTCTCTCCTTGCCGCGGGTGCGGCATCCCTGATCTCGTCGATGGCGTTTGCCGCCGATATGCCGATCGCGGCGCCGCCTCCCATGTACGCGCCGCCGGCTCCGCCCGCCGATTTCGGTGGCTGGTATCTCCGGGGCGACATCGGCATGACCAACCAGAGCGCCAAGCGCATCGACAGCGCGACCGCGCAGCAATTCCCCACCCAGACCGTGGGCCTTGGCTTCGACTCCTCGCCGCTGTTCGACCTCGGCGTCGGCTATCGCTTCAACAACTGGTTCCGCGCCGACGTGATTGGACAGTATCGCGGCAAAGCCAATCTGCACGGCTCGGACAACGTCACGCTCAGCGCTACCGATTTCGAGGCCAACAACTACTCCGGCAGCAAGTCCGAGTGGGTCGTGATGGCCAACGCCTATGTCGACCTCGGCACCTGGTGGTGCATCACCCCGTTCATCGGCGCCGGCGTCGGCGGCTCCTACAACAAGCTCAGCGGCTTCCGTGACGACGGCACCCGCATCAATCCCGGTGGCCTCAGCAACAGCGTGACCTACTTCGCCGACAACGGTAAGTGGAATTTCGCCTGGGCCGCCCACGCCGGTCTCGCCTACAAGGTCACCCCCGGCTTCACCGTCGAACTCGCCTACAGCTACATGGATCTCGGCGACGCCAATCCCGGCAACTTCCGCGCCTACGACAACAGCATCTCGGGCCCCTCGACAATCAAAGTCAAGGAAATCACGTCGCACGACGTCAAGCTCGGCGTGCGCTGGGATCTCAACAGCCCGCCGGCCTACGTGCCGCCGCCGCTCGTCACCAAGGGCTGATCCTTCAAGCCCACCGGTTAAACTCTCTTAACGGCGCGGGATCATCCCGCGCCGTTTTGCTTTGCGTATTTTTCATGGCTTCGCGGCGACGAAAAGCTCCAGCGCAACCATTGGTTAAGGTTAACGAGCCATGATCATGGCGAAAGTTCGAGTTTATTTGGAGCGTTGCGATGCGTGGGCTTTTGTTGGCGGCGGCGATGTTGGGGACGGTATCTGCCGCGCACGCGGCCGACATGCCGGATCTGCCGATCCTGCGCGGCAGCGTCACCGACGGTCTGTCGAGGACGAGCCACAATTGGGATGGCTTCTATGTCGGCGGCACCGCCGGCTACACGGCCGACGCGACCGATTTCGGCCAGAGCGTCGTCGGCCTGACCAACTACATCTTCCGCGACAGTGTGCTGCAGGGGCCGACGTCAACGTGGTCGCTGCTGCAAAAGGCCAACACGCAAGGCGTCAATTACGGCGGCTTCATCGGCCGCAATTGGCAGTGGTACGATGCCATTCTCAGTCTCGAAGGCACCTACAGCTATTTCGGCAACCTCTCGACGGGATCGACCGGCTCCAACGCGCTCGTGATCGTCAACCCGGCCGGCGAGGTACGGCCGGCCGGCATCACCCACAATTATGCCGTCTCGCTCACCGGCACCGCCACGGCCCAGGTCAAGGACATGATCACGCTGCGCGGCCGCGCCGGTTGGGACGGCGGACCCTTCATGCCCTACGCGTTCTTTGGCGCTGCCGTCGGACGGATGGACATCACCCGCACGGTGACGAGCGACGTGCGGTTGCGCACGGACGTGACGACAACGGACATCTTCGGCAACCAGAACACCACGATCGGAACGACGTGGGTACCTGTTCCGTCGCAATCGGGTACGCAGGGCCAGCATCGGACCAACACCTTCGCGGTCGGCTGGACCGCCGGCCTCGGCCTCGAATACTGCATCTGGGATGGGCTCTTCGCCCGCATCGAGTACGAGTACGTCCGGTTCTCGCCCGTCATGAACACGTCGGTGACGCTGAACAATGCGCGCCTCGGCGTTGGCTACAAGTTCTGACACGGCCTCGCTGCGCCGCGGTTGACAGGCTCTCCTTGTCCTGATGCTCTGTCGTTCCAAAATGGGGCGGCAGCGATGAAGATCTACGGCGACAGCAATTCCGGCAATTGTCTGAAGGTGAAGTGGGTCTGCGACAAGCTCGCGGTGCCCTATCAGTGGATCGAGATCGACACCCGCAAAGGCGAGACGCGCACGCCGCAATTTCTGGCGATGAACGGCGCCGGCCAGGTGCCGACCGTCGCCTTCGACGACGGCCGCACGCTGGCGCAGTCCAACGCCATCATCCGCTACTCGCCCGCGACAGCGCGCTGATCCCGCGCGAGGTCTTCACGGCGGCCAAGATGGACGAATGGCTGTTCTGGGAGCAGTACAGTCACGAGCCCTACATCGCGGTGTGCCGCTTCCTCATCGTCTACCTCGGCAAGGCTGCCTCCGAGCTCGACCCTGAAAAGGTCAAGCGCGGCTATGCGGCACTCGACCGCATGGAGCAGCATCTTTCCGGCAGCCGCTTCTTCGCCGGTGAGGCAATGTCGCTGGCCGACGTCTCGTTGCTCGCCTATACCCGCGTTGCGCATGAAGGCGGCTTCGATCTCGGCCGTCATGCGGCCGTCCGCCGCTGGATCGGCGAGGCCGAGGCTTTTCTCGGCCTGCCGCCGGCACGCTAAAGCATGATCCGGAAAAGTGCGCAGCGGTTTTCCCTCGCGACAAACGCGGAACGCGTTTGCGCGGAGATCATGCGCAAACAACAAGCTAAGCGAGATGACGATCCTGATCTCATCGCGCTCTAGGCTGGAGTTTCGATATGAACGAAAAGTCCGTCTCCATCCGTCCCGCGCGCCGCGAGGACGTCGCGGCGATCGTTGAGATGCTCGCCGACGATCATCTCGGGCGCGGGCGTGAGCGCGTCGAGGATCCGCTGCCTGCGTCCTATTACGCGGCGTTCGAGCGGGTCGCGCACGATCCGAACCTGACGCTCGTGGTGGCCGAGAGCGAGGGCAGGGTGGTCGGCTGCCTGCAACTCGCGGTGCTCGCAGGCATCAGCTCGCAAGGCGGCGTGCGCGGACTGCTCGAGGATGTCCGCGTTGCTTCGGATTGCCGCAGCCGCGGCATCGGCGAGCAATTGGTGCAATGGGCGATCGCGGAAGCGAAGGCGCGCGGCTGCAATCTGGTCGAATTGCTGACGCATGCGAGCCGCGTCGATGCACAGCGCTTTTACGAGCGTCTCGGATTCTCACGCAGTCACGTCGGCATGACTGTCCGCTTTTGAGGCAGCAGGAGCGTTTTCGAGCGAAGTGGATACCGGTTCGCATCAAGAAAACGCGTCAATAGAAAAATCCAGAGCCCCATTCCGATTGTATCGGAATGGGGCTCTGGTCGCGGACATTGCATAAGCTGCACAATCGGATCGCGCGTTCGTTCATCTTAAGAGCTGATAAACTACCCGCCCGTCGTTCACGTTTCAGCAGGAACGAACGGTGCTAGGCAGCGTCAGACACCGGGCTCGGTCGGTTCGGGGATTTCGATGACAAGCTATTCCATGATCAAGGTCGGCAACGGCTACGTTGTGCAGGCCAATGACAAGTGCATTCTGAAAGTGAGCAGCCGCCGCCGGGCCGCGCAATTGATCAGCGAGGCCACGGACTTGCTGAATGCGCTCACGCCGGTTGAATCCCCCGATATCGCAGCCGAGCCGCCATCACTCCGCCGTGAGCCGCCGGAACTTTCTTGACTGGTCTGCCCGATTCCCGTATCAGCCGCGGCGGGACACCTCCCCCCAACGGGAGGCTTACTATCTGGAAGGGTAGATCATGACTGTAGCGAAGCCCGCTTCGCGGCCGACCGTGCCGCATTTCTCCTCCGGCCCCTGCGCCAAGCGCCCCGGCTGGAACGCCCAAAATCTCAAGGACGCAGCGCTCGGCCGTTCGCATCGCGCGAAGGTCGGCAAGACCAAGCTCAAGCTCGCGATCGATCTGACGCGCGAAGTGCTTGAGGTGCCCGCCGATTATCGCATCGGCATCGTGCCGGCCTCCGACACCGGCGCGGTCGAGATGGCGCTGTGGTCGCTGCTCGGTGCACGGCCCGTCACCACGCTCGCCTGGGAATCCTTCGGCGAGGGCTGGGTCAGCGACATCGTCAAGGAATTGAAGCTCAAGGACGTCACCAAGCTGAACGCGGCTTACGGTGAGATCCCCGACCTCTCGAAGGTGGACCCTGCGAGCGACGTCGTCTTCACCTGGAACGGCACCACCTCGGGCGTGCGCGTGCCGAACGCCGACTGGATCAGCGCGACCCGCGAAGGCCTGACCATCTGCGACGCAACCTCCGCCGCGTTCGCGCAGCCGCTCGACTGGGCCAAGCTCGATGTCGTCACCTTCTCCTGGCAGAAGGCGCTCGGCGGCGAAGCCGCGCACGGCATGCTGATCCTGTCGCCGCGCGCCGTTGAACGGCTCGAGACCTACAAGCCGGCCTGGCCGCTGCCGAAGATCTTCCGCATGACCAAGGGCGGCAAGCTCAACGAAGGCATCTTCGTCGGCGAGACCATCAACACGCCGTCGATGCTCTGCGTCGAGGATTATCTCGACGCGCTGAACTGGGCCAAGTCGATCGGCGGCCTCAAGGCGCTGATCGCCCGTGCCGACGCCAACACCAAGGTGCTCGCCGACTGGAAGGCGAAGACGCCGTGGATCGACTTCCTGGCCAAGGACGCCTCGATCCGCTCCAACACCTCGGTGTGCCTGAAGTTCACCGATCCCGCGATCACCTCGCTCTCCGACGACGCGCAGGCGGAATTCTCGAAGAAGCTGGTGGCGCTGGTCGAGAAGGAAGGCGCAGGCTACGACTTCGCCTATTACCGCGATGCGCCGGCCGGCCTGCGCATCTGGTGCGGCGCCACGGTGGAAGCAAAGGACGTCGAGCTGCTGACGCAGTGGATCGACTGGGCCTTCGCCGAGACCAAGGCCGCGCTCGCCAAGGCGGCGTAGTTGTTTTCTTCGCCTCTCCCCGTTCTTACGGGGAGAGGCCGGGTCGCGCAGCGATCCGGGTGAGGGGCTCTCTCCGCGAGCACTTCGCCTGTGGCTGCCCCTCACCATAGCCGGTGCTTTGCATCGGCGTCCTTTCTAAAAAACGGCGGCCGAAGGCCGCCTATGCCCTCTTCCCGTAAGGACGGGGAGAGGGAGAGCAACAAGCTTCCAAGTCACTCACGAATTTCCGGCTCTCGGGCCGATCCTCCCTTAGGGACGGTGAAGGACACATCCCCATGACCAAACCCAAAGTTCTCATTTCCGACGCTCTGTCTCCCGCCGCCGTGCAGATCTTCAGGGATCGCGGCGTCGAGGTCGACTTCCAGCCCAACCTCGGCAAGGACAAGGACAAGCTCGCCGAGATCATCGGCAATTACGACGGCCTTGCGATCCGCTCCGCGACCAAGGCCACCGCAAAGATCCTGGAGAAGGCGACCAACCTCAAGGTGATCGGCCGCGCCGGCATCGGCGTCGACAATGTCGAGATTCCCGCGGCGACCGCCAAGGGCATCATCGTGATGAACACGCCGTTCGGCAATTCGATCACGACCGCCGAGCACGCCATCACCCTGATGCTGGCGCTGGCCCGCGAGATCCCGCAGGCCGACGCTTCGACCCAGGCCGGCAAGTGGGAGAAGAACCGCTTCATGGGCGTCGAGATCACCGGCAAGGTGCTCGGTGTCGTCGGCTGCGGCAATATCGGCTCGATCGTCGCCGATCGCGCGCTCGGCCTGCGCATGAAGGTGGTCGCGTTCGATCCGTTCCTGTCGCCCGAGCGCGCCAAGGACATCGGTGTCGAGAAGGTCGACCTCGATGAGCTGCTCAAGCGTGCCGACTTCATCACGCTGCACACGCCGCTGACCGAGAAGACCAGGAACATCATCGACGCGGCCGCGATCGCCAAGATGAAGAAGGGCGTGCGCCTGATCAACTGCGCCCGCGGCGGCCTCGTCGACGAGCAGGCGGTGGTCGATGCGCTCAATTCAAAGCACATTGCGGGTGCCGCCTTCGACGTCTTCGTCGAGGAGCCCGCCAATACCAACGTGCTGTTCGGCCATCCCAACGTGATCTGCACGCCGCATCTCGGCGCCTCCACCACGGAAGCGCAGGAGAACGTCGCGCTTCAGGTCGCAGAACAAATGTCGGACTATCTGCTCACCGGCGCGATCTCGAACGCGGTCAACTTCCCCTCGATCACCGCGGAAGAAGCGCCGAAGCTCAAGCCCTTCATCGCGCTCGCCGAGAAGCTCGGCTCGTTCGCCGGCCAGCTGACTGAAAGCGGCATCCTCAAGGTCGAGATCACCTATGAGGGCCACGTCGCCGAGATGAAGATCAAGGCGATCACCTCCGCGGTGCTGTCGGGCCTGCTGCGGCCGATGCTGGGTGAGGTCAACGTGGTGTCCGCGCCTGTTGTCGCCAAGGAGCGCGGCATGGTGGTGGACGAGATCGTGCGCGCCGCCCAGAGCGATTACGAGAGCCTGATCACCGTCACCGTGGCGACCGAACGCCAGGAGCGCTCGGTCTCCGGCACCGTGTACCATGACGGCAAGCCGCGCCTCGTCGACGTCAAGGGCATCCGCATCGATGCCGAGTTCGGCAAGTCGATGATCTACATCACCAACGAGGACAAGCCGGGCTTCATCGGCAGGTTCGCAAGCCTCCTCGGCGATGCCAAGATCAACATCGCGACCTTCCATCTCGGCCGCGCCGCGCCCGGCAGCGATGCCATCGCCCTCGTCGAGGTCGACGGCGCCGTGCCGGCCGACCTGCTCGCCAAGGTGCAGGCCCTGCCGCAGGTCAAGCAGGCCAAGGCGCTGACGTTCTAGCCGCGCCTTCACCTCTTGCCGTCATGGCCGGGCATAGCCGTCCGAAGCACGGCGTCGCTTCCGCTCGCCTATGACCCGGCCATCCACGCGCTTCCTCGCGGCACGAAGAACGTGGATGCCCGGGTCAAGCCCGGGCATGACGAGTGGATAGAGCGGCGCCCGCAACCTGCGGGATGACGATCATCATATCATATATTCCGAGCTGCGGAACAGCGCCGCCCTTTTCGTAAGGAGCGGCGTTTTTGTTGATCGACTGGCGCGCTTTATTTCTCCCCGCGCTCCCCAACTTTGTGTACCAATGGCGCCCAGGACGCTCTGTTCAAAATCGTCGAAGGGAGAAAACAATGCGTGAAGCCGTCATCGTTTCCTATGCACGCACGGGCCTCGCGAAATCCGGCCGCGGCGGGTTCAACATCACGCCGCCGATGTCGCTGGCGGCCCACGCCATCCAGCACGCGGTCGATCGTGCCGGCGTCGACAAGGACTATGTCGAGGACTGCTATCTCGGCAATTGCGCCCATGGCGCGCCGAACATCGGCCGCCAGGCCGCGCTGCTCGCCGGCTTGCCGAAGACCACCGCCGGCGTCTCGGTGAACCGCTTTTGCTCGTCGGGGCTGCAGACCATCGCGATGGCCGCCAACTCGATCCGCTCGGATGGCGCCGACTGCATCGTCGCCGGCGGCGTCGAGAGCATCTCGATGCCGGGCGGCGGCACGCCGAAGGAATCGATCGATCCTGAATTGCTCAAGGTCGCGCCCGATATCTTCATGGCGATGATCGACACCGCCGACATCGTCGCCGAGCGCTACAAGCTCAGCCGCGAATACCAGGACGAATTCTCGCTGGAATCGCAGCGCCGCATGGCCGCGGCGCAGCAGGCGAACAAGTTCAAGGACGAGATCGTCCCGATGAAGACCAAGATGAAGGTCGTGGACAAGCAGACCAAGGCCGAGAGCATCGTCGACTACGTCGTCGACCGCGACGAATGCAACCGGCCTGAGACCACGATGGAAGGATTGGCCAAGCTCGAGCCGGTGAAGGGCCCCGGCAAGTTCGTCACCGCCGGCAATGCCAGCCAGCTCTCCGACGGCGCGGCCGCCGTGGTGCTGATGGAAGCCAAGGACGCCGAGAAGCGCGGCCTCAAGCCGCTCGGCCGCTTCGTCGCCTGGGCGACCGCCGGCTGCGAGCCCGACGAGATGGGCATCGGTCCCGTGTTCGCGATCCCGAAGCTTTTGAAGCGCACCGGTCTCAAGATCGACGACATCGATCTGTGGGAGCTCAACGAGGCCTTCGCCAGCCAGTGCCTCTATTGTCGCGACCAGCTCGAGATCGATCCCGCCAAGTACAACGTCAACGGCGGCTCGATCGCGATCGGCCATCCCTTCGGCATGACCGGCGCCCGTCTCACCGGCCATTTGCTGCAGGAAGGCGCCCGCCGCAAGGCCAAGTGGGGCGTGGTGACGATGTGCATCGGGGGCGGCCAGGGCGGCGCGGGGCTGTTCGAGATCTATAGCTGAGAGCAGCGTTAGGAATGCGAAAGGGCACGGCGCGCGCCGTGCCCTTTTTGTTTGGGTGGTACTTGTGCGCGTCATTCCGGGGCGTCGCGAAGCGACGAGCCCGGAATCCATCGTGCCACCGTCGTTGCAGCCTGATGGATTCCGGGCTCGCGCCAAGAGGCGCGCCCCGGAATGACGCTGTGCTCGAATTCCGCTCCTACGCCCCCGCCACCACCGGCGCGAACACCACTTCGATCAGCGTGCCGGAGCTGCCTGCGCTCTTGATGTTGAAGCGGGCGCGGTTGGCTTCGACCAGCGCTTTCGTCAGCGACAGGCTGAGCGCCGAATTGTCCGAGGCATCCCCCGGCGGCGGGGTGCGGAACGGCTCCATCGCGGCGGCGAGCTCGCGCTCGGAGAGGCCGTGGCCGGTGTCGCGGATGCGCAGCGCGATCTCGCGGCGGTCGGTCATTGCGGTCGAGACGATCACCTGCCCGCCGGCGCTCGCCAGCCGGATCGAGTTCGAGATCAGGTTCATCGTGATCTGCCGCATCGCGCGCGCATCGGCTGCGACCTGCGGCAGCGCATGGCCGAGCGAGGTGCGGATGATGATGCGCTCGCGGTTGGCCTGCGGCTGCATCACCGCGACGCAGGCCTCGACGAGGTCGTTGAGGTTGAGGTTGGCGAAATTGAGATCGAGCTTGCCGGTCTCGATCCGCGACAGCTCCAGCAAATCGTCGATGATGGCGATGACGCGCTCGCCGGAGGCGCGGATGTCCTTCATGTATTCGCCGTAGCGCTCGTTGCCGAGCGCGCCGAAGCGCTCGGAGATCATCACCTCGGCAAAGCCGATGATGGCATTGAGCGGCGTGCGGATCTCGTGGCTGATCCGCGCCAGCATGTCGGCTTTCGCATTGGCCGCGCCGTCGACGAGGCGGCGCGCCTGCGTCAATTCGCTCTCGCCCTTCTTCGCCTGCGAGAGATCGCGGAACACGGCGAAGAAGTTCGGCCCGTCCGGCCGGGTGCGGCCGATGATCATCGCGAGCGGAATGACGCCGCCTTTCTTCTCGCGGCCCAGCACCTCGCGGCCATGGTCGAGCAGGCTCGCAATGTCCTGGCTCTTGAGGCTTTCGAGATAGTCGACGACGACATGCTGGCTCTCGGGCGCGAACAGGCTGACGAGGTTCTGCTCGAGCAGCGCTGCGCCGTCATAGCCGAACAGCGCCTCGGCGCTGCGGTTGCAGGCGTGGATGTTGCCTTCGGCATCGAACATGACGATGCCCTCGGCCGTGGTGTCCAGGATCGCGGCGAGATCCTCGGCATCGGCATCGCCGGCTTCGGGCTCCGGCTCGACCGGCACCTTCGCGACGGCTTCTGTGACCACAGGCGGCGCGACGACGGCCTGCGGCAGTGCGCAGATCAGCGCATGCGCGCTGTCGCCGTCCCAGTCGATGGTGTGCAGATGCGCTTCGGTGGTCGCGAGCGGCGCCTCGCCATTGGCAATCGCCGCGCTGATCGTGATCGGCGTGCCTCCTTGCGAGGTGCTGCTCGCCGAGGACACGCCCACTTCGACATAGAGCGCATCGAGCCCGCCGGCATCCTCCAGCGCGTGGATGCTGGCATAGCCCATGCGCGCGAGGAAGGCGGCGTTGGCGTAGAGCAGGCGGTCGAGGCGATAGATCAGGATGCCCGTCGGCACGAGATCGAGCAGCGCGCGGTCGCGCATGCTGTGGCCGTATGCGGGCGGCGCGGGCTCGGTCAGCCATTCCGCCAGCGCGTGCGGTGCCTCGGCCTCGGCCGTCGGCGTGATCTCGGCGGCCGGCGGCTCGGCCGCGGCGGCACCGATCGCCTCGCGCTCGCGCTCGAGCCGTTCGGACAGTTGCCGGGCGAGCTCGTTGAACGCGCTGTTCTCGACCGGCGTCAGCGTCGGCGATCTGGCATCGCCGGGCGGGCGGAACGGCACGACATTGGGCGAGCTTTCCAAGGGAGTTTCCGAGGGAATTTCCGAGGGCGTTTCCACTGGCGTTTCCGGATCGGTTGGATGTGAATTCGCGTCGGGGGTGGGGTCGGGCAGTTCGGCGACAGGCTCAGGTGTGGGCTCAGGCTCAGGCGGTTCGATTGGCATAGGCGCCTCCGCTGCCGGCGAGTTCTCCGGCTCCGATTCGAGCTCGACGACATCCGCCGAGAGACGCTGCGGCGCCATTGGTTCGACGAACAGCTCGAAGCGGCGCAGCGCATCGAGTCGGTTGAGGCCGTCGAGATCGCGGCAGACGCCAAAGCCGCGGAAGCCCGCAAAGTTGCGCATCCGGTCGTAGATCGGCAGGCCCGCGAGCTCGACCGGAATGTGCTCGCCACCATCGGCCGGCCAGCTCACGGTGATGCCGGCCCAGGTGTCGTGGCTCGCCAGCGCCTGTTCGACGCGGCCATCAGGGTCGAGCGAGAATTCTTCGGCGATCTCGCGCCAGGGCCGGCCGAAGCCGGCGGCAGTGTGCGCGCCCATCAGGCGGATGAACTCGTCGGAGCCGAGCACAAAGCGCCCCTCTGCATCCATCTGCCACAGGAAGCGCAGCGGATGCTGGCGCGGTGACGCTGCTGACGGCGACTCGCCCATGCCGGATGTGATCGGCGCGGCTTGGGGCGGCACAATGGCTGCGGGCGGGTTTTCAACCGGAGTTTGGGCGCCGTCGTTGTGCGAGTCGTGGACGCTTTCTTGGACGGGCTCCTCAGCCGCCGCCTTGACAGCGTGCTGGATCGAGACGATCTCCGCCGCCGCTTCGCCCGCAAGCGGCTCGGGCGTGCTCTCGATGGTGTCGTGCACCGTCTCGACCGGCTCCGCGAAGGCATCGAACAGGTCGATACCGGCAGGCGCATCCTGCGATGGCGACTCTTCGCTGGCCGCCGCTTGCTGAGCAGCCTGAACCGGCGCTTCGGCCACCGCATCCGGCGCGGGGTCCGGCGCGCTCGCAGGCGCAGCCTGCTGCACGGCCGGCGTGATCAGCGCGACCAGGGCGACATCGGCGCCCGTACCGACCCGTTGCAGCACCATCCGGCCGTTGGCGATCGCCACCTCGGCGCGGCCGTATCTCAGCGCATCGCTGCGGGCCCGGTCGAGCCCGGCATCACGCAGATCCTGGCAGCCGAGCAGGGCGCGGGCGGCCTCGCTGCCGCCGGCAAACGTTCCGTCGGGCGCGAACGCCGCCATCGGCACCTTGGCGCCGGCGATGAGGCGGTGCAGCCGCTCGGTCAGCGGCATGCTGCGCGTCGCGGCATCCATCGCGGTGACGAGCACGCCGGTGCTTCCATCGGCAAACTCGAGCCGCGCACAGGCGCAGGTCATCAGCATGCCGAGCCGGGCGCCAAAGCCTTGCAGCCGTTCCAGCCTGACCGCGCCGCCGACCGGCAGCCGCCGCGCCAGCCGCGCCACCTGGCGGCGATGGCGCTCGGCCGGGCCGAAGGTTTTTTCCGCGAGCGCCGCGGCATGGGGCGCGCCGAAGAATTTTGCGCCGACCGGATTGGCCCACAGCACGCGGGCGCCATCGGTCGACCAGAGCCAGCTCGACAATGGCGAGGTCGCGTGCACGGAAAGCCGGGGATCGCCGACGCCTCGCAACTGGAAATCCGAACTCGTCATCCGACCGGCTTTAAGTCCTGCGTGTCTGTATCAGGGCCAAGAACAGGGCCAAGACTGCCGGGAATGACAGCCTTAAGAAAGGGTTAGTATCGCCCGCGGGCGCGGGCAGGTCCACGGCCCCCCGTCCGCAGGGGCGGCCTTAAGCCGCGATAACCTTAATCTGGCTGAACCCGCAAGGCGAAGCCCGGTTGCATCCGCAGGAATCGGCGGAGACGGGTGGCTCGCGTCATACCGGCAATACCGTCGGCCGCTAGTCTTGGCGTGGGCGCGCCGGGGGACGGCCGACATGGCCGACAGCAGCAGGACAGGAGTGGATGGGATGACCGACCAGGGACACGAGCGTTTCGAGCTTCCGCCGGAGATGCGCTCGATGGCGGAAACGAGCTTCAGGCAGGCGCGCGAGGCCTTTGAGAAGCTGCTCGCCAATGCCGAGGCCGCCGCCGGCTCGATCGAGGAGCGCGGCGCCAGCATGCGCTCCGGCGCCAGGGACATCGGCGCCCGCGCGATCGCCTTCGCCGAGACCAATGTGCAGGCCTCGCTCGACTACGCCCAGTCGCTGGTCCACGCCAGGGATCTGTCCGAGGTGATGCGGCTGCACGGCGAATACGTCCAGGGCCAGATGAAGACCCTGGCCGAGCAGGCCAGCGAAATGGGCCAGATCGTCGGCCGCGCCGCGATGGACGCGACCCGGGCGAAGCACTGAAGCCTGATCGGATGAGGCACTCGCGCCCCGACGGTGGTGCGTTCCCTCCCCCCTTGTGGGGGAGGGCTAGGGAGAGGGGTGGCCCTGGAAAAGGTGCCGGTTGTTGATGCACCGGAGAGTGCGCGAACGACAGAATCCCCGTGTGGCACCCCTCTCCCCAACCCTCTCCCGCAAGCGGGAGAGGGAGTGAACCGGGTCCATGGTCAGCATCAAAATACCGCAACCCAGAGTTCCCCACCCGGGGAACCTCATCTTCAAGATTAAATTATCGCGTCGCACCTCCGGATCACATTGCGGTGCACAATGTTGACATGATGGAGAGCAATAGTCTGGGCGCTGGGCGAGCCATCTCTTTGTTTCGCGTTTCCAGTCTTTCGTACCCGCTGAATGTCAGGCCTTCGGGGCCCGGCGGGCGCGCCAGAAGGCTCACTCCATTTTTTCATCATCGTGAGGGACGACCATGACAGGTGCGACTGATCCGTTTTCTGCCTCGATCATTCCGTTCGAGGTCCCCGAGCAGATGCGTGCGTTCGCCGAGAAGGGCGTGTCGCAGGCCCGCGAGAACTACGCCAAGTTCAAGGATGCCGCCGAGACCCACAACGGCACCGTCGAGGCCGTGTTCACCACCGCCAGCAAGGGCGCGAGCGAGTACACCGCCAAGCTGGTCGAGTTCATGAAGGCCAACTCTTCGGCCTCGCTGGACTTCGCCCAGGAGCTGCTCGCCGCCAAGAACCCCGCCGATGCGTTCACGCTGTGGACCGGCCACGCCCGCACCCAGCTCGAGACCTTCCAGGCCCAGGCCAAGGAGCTGGTCGAGCTGACCCAGCGCATCGCCAACGAGACCGCCGAGCCGATCAAGGCCAGCGCCTCGAAGCTCTACAAGCCCGCCGCCTGATCAAAACGGCGGATCGCACGCTCTAGGAAACCCGGGCCGCGAGGCCCGGGTTTTGTTCTGGAAATAACGTTGCTTAAGGCGGGAATTATCGGGTTTTGCGGCCTTGCCAAAAACCCCCGTTGCACCTAGTTTCCGCCCCGTCCAGCCCCCTCGGTGACCGGCCCTCCCAGGGCGTCCCAAGGCGCGGCTCGCAAGGATGCAGTTGTAGCTCAGTTGGTTAGAGCGCCTGTCTGTGGAACAGGAGGTCGGTGGTTCGAGCCCACCCAACTGTACCAAAAAGATCAAATACTTACGACGATCGTCGAGGGCTTATGAGTTGTTGTAGCTACCAGATAGCTACCACCAGAGCGCCGGTGCATTGCGCTCGCTTGCGCCCGACCGAAATTCACGTGCTAGGCACGTGGTCCAGATGCCACTTAGTCCGGTCGGTGTGAATGAAGATGAACTGACTCGCACCGGCATCGTCTCGGATGCGCCGGTTGATCGAATTCAACTTGTTACGAGCGTTGATACCAATGCTCTCTCAAGCCTGAAACAGGGGTTCGATTCCCCTAGGAGCGCCAAGGCCTTCTTCTTCATTTTGATTTTCCTATCGTTTTTGCCACTTTCCCCAAACCTGTAGAATGGGTTTGGGGTTTTCTGTTCGCCTTGTGGGTCCTCGAGCTTTACGATCGCGCGCCGTCCGCCGCGCCTACGATCCGCTTCGCGCGTGTAACGTTCGGCTTCGGCCAGAGTTAAGTGGCCCATCGCGGCCATGATGTCGTGCGCTGTCGCTCCAGCGTCTGCGAGCAGTCGCCCGAACGTCTTGCGGAGACCGTGCGGCTGACAACTCAGATCTGCGATCCCGGCCGATGTGACCGCGGCTCTCAGCCAGCCGCTGAACCCGTCGACGGTGAACGGCTTTCCATATTCGGTTGTTAGAATGCAAACGTGTTTCCGGGGCAACGCGGCGAGCGCTTGACGCAGCGAGTCTGCCTTCTCCACCAGGACAGGAACCCCCGTCTTGCGGCGCGTATATTCGAAGTCCTCCGCGTCAGCTTGCATCCATGTGGTTAGATGATGTCAACGCGAGCAGTACCAACGTTGAGCATTAGCTCGTAGGCAGCTCGCTGCTTTGTTCCGAAGGACCATCGCTTCTCGAACGCCGCCAGCTCTGCATCTGTCCAGGCCCGTATCTCCTTTGACTTCCCTCGCTTGATGCCATCGGACGGATCAGTCGTGAGCCATTTCAGGTCCTTGGCGTGCCTGATGAGGATTCGGAGCTTCTTGAGCGTATCTATCTTCGCACCGGGCTTGTTTGTGAAGCGGCTTGAGAATCTTCTCCTCAATTCGATCCTTGGTGAGACCGGCTACTGCGCGGTGGCCATGATCGCGCCTGATCTGATCCAAGCGACTTCGATAGCCGCTCTTGCTACCTTCGCTGAGCGAGCTGAACGCATCGCTGCTTAGATAGGAAGTTATAAGGGCCCCGATCGAGCGCGCCGCATCCTTCGTGATCATAGGCCGGCTCGCAGCCTCGCCGGCAACCGCGGCGGCATACGCAAGCTTAAACTCGTCCGAGGCGGGATCGGCGGGAAGTTTTGTCCGTGGTCCTTTGCCGACACGGTACGAGAGGTAAACATGCCCCTTGACGACATTCTTCTCCACATTCGGAGGAAGCTTGCGACGCATCACTACTCATCCCAACCATCGTCCGAGGAATTGGTGATTGTGCCCTCGAGAGGCAAGCTATCGATCGCCTTGTCGAGCAACCTCACGTCCCACGCTTTGCGGCCAGAGGTCAGAACTCGCGGCGGCGGCATGCGACCCTCTCGCACCATCGCGTCGAATGTATTCGGTGCAACTGATACATACGCAGCGGCCGCCTCACGGCCGATCAGCCGGGGAGGAAGCGTTGGCGGCAATGCGATCTGGCGCGCCATCACGACCCTGACTTGAATCGCCGCAATCGGTTGGGCTGTTGCCGCTCGTGCGAACTTGGGCTCGCATGTGTATGGGCTGGGTCGCCTCTTCTCCAAGCTTTGCACTCGTCAGGCAAAGCAAAAAGGCACGATTGCGGCCACATCAGCACATTCCTGGCTCTTGTGTCAGCGAGACGCAACAATGGGAGATCTTGTTAGTTTCAGGTTGCGCATCCACACGATCGAAGATTCTGAGATGTTTCCAATCTGCTCTGTAGGATGCCCGCCCGATTAGGAAGGCTCTTCAAATCGGGCTTCGAGATACCGGTGCACGGGGATAAGACGGTCGTGGCCGAATCCGGAGCCTGGTGCAACGACTTGGAACGTCGTTGCAACAAGGGAGAGCTCCGATGAAATTGTACGTTGGACTGGACGTCGGCCTGGAAGAAACCAGCGTTTGCATCGTCGATGGCGAGGGTCTCACGGTTCGCGAAGTCAAAGTCAGCACGGAGCCAGAGGCGATCCGCTCCGCTGTAGAGGGCTACGCGGATCGCCTCGATAGAGTGGGGGTCGAGGCGTCATCGCTAGGCATCTGGCTGCATCGCGAATTGCAGCCAGCTGGGCTTCCAGTCATTGTCGTGGAGGCGCGCCACATGCGCGTTTCTCTGTCAACGATGCGCAACAAGACCGACCGCAACGATGCGCGCGGCATCGCGCAGATGATGCGGCTGGGCTGGTACCGCGCCGTCCATGTCAAGAACATCGAGATGCAGAAGATGCGCTCGCTGCTGGCCAACAGGAAGCTCCTCAAGCGCAAGCTGATCGACCTTGAGAACCACATTCGTGGCACGCTGAGGGCGTACGGTCTGATGGTTGGAGCGGTCGGCCGCGGGGAATACGAAGCGCGGGTCCGCGAGCTCATCGAGCACAGCGATCCGGTATTTTCCATGATGATTGAGTCCATGTTGGACGTGCGGCGAGCGATCTTCGAGGGCTACGAACGATTGCATAAGGTGCTCCTGCAGGTGGTCCAGCATGATGCGATCTGTCGTCGACTAATGACCGTACCCGGCGTCGGTCCCGTTGCCGCCCTTTCGTTCAAGGTTGGTGTTGATGACCCTCTCCGTTTTGCGCGATCTCGAACGGTTGGCGCGCATTTTGGCCTGACGCCAGGGCGACACCAGTCTGGAACGTCCATCGACTTCGAAGGCCGAATTACCAAACAGGGCGACGTCGCAGTTCGCGAAGCGCTCTGCGAGGCGGCCGCAAGCCTTCTGTTGCGGGTCAGGAAATGGTCGGCCTTGCGGGCCTGGGGCCTGCGGATCGCCAAACGGTCGAGCATGCTGTGCGCGATCGTCGCGGTCGCACGCAAACTTGCGAGCATCCTGCACAGGATGTGGATCAATCAGACCGACTTCCACGTCGGGTTCGGTGCCAAGGTTACGCAACGACTTCGTTTGAGGCCTGCGCAGTAGTTGCAGCAGGGGCGCAAAAGATTGGTGCTGGTGTTGCAGCCAGCATGGAGAGAAGGAGTAACGACTAGAGATCCGCGCGCGCGGTGAGCGTCCCCTGGCGGGGCCGCGAAACGGGGAATGTCCGCTATCTCTTGCCTGCTGCCATCTACGTGATGAGAGCGCCAGACTGCTTGGACAGCCCTGTTTACGAACCTGATGAAGAGCATGCGACGGCCAAAGTGCTGAACGCGAAGGAACGCATGGACCCCGCCTGGTGAATGCTGATCGCGAGCGCGATGTGGTGACGTGTGTGCGTTGTCGATGCAGGGAGTCTGCAATGGCTGAAGTGCGAAGAGTCGAAGAAAAGCGTAGGAATGAGTTGACTTTGAACGCCCGATTAGGAAGGCGAGATAAAAGGGGCTCGCCGGTCGAACCGCAAGCCATTGGCATGGCTTGGGTTCTGGCGTGCCGGTCGGTCGGGGCGCGTGCCGCGCCTTGTATTTTGACGAAGGCAATCAAAGGCGTTTTCGGCACTGTGCGTGCTTGTGATAGTTTGGAGGCCCTGCCGTGAGCGTGGGCGACAGCGACCTGCGTATTCGGCCTGGGCGCATCCGCAGTACCCGCGCGCCGAAGCAAAAGAGCTTCATCAATCAGGTGCTGCGGGCGGCGAAGAAGGCAGGACATAACTCGGGGCAGACCGGGGCTGGCAGGCGGTCTGGCGGCCTACGGGCGCTCGACGTTCGGCCGCGGGCGCCTCGCGTTCAGCCGCGCAAGATTATTCAGCCCAACCCGGCGCGTCGTGGTGAAGACGCGCGTGGTTCGTCACAAAGGGAGAGCCTTCCGCTCGGCGCCGCTGACAGCCCATCTTTCATAACTGAAGCGCGATGGCGTGACCCGGAGTGGCGAGCGGGCCGAGATGTTCGATGAGGGCCGCGACCGCGCCGATAGCGCGGCTTTCGCGGAACGCTGCAAGGACGACCGGCATCATTTCAGGTTCATCGTCTCGCCAGAGGATGCCGGTGACATGACCGACCTCAAGGCCTTCACGCGGGACCTCGCCAGGCAAATGGAAACCGACCTCGGCACGCGGCTCGATTGGGTGGCTGTCGATCATTGGAATACCGACAACCCTCACGTCCATCTGCTCGTTCGGGGAGTAGATGAGAAGGGGACGGATCTCGTGATCTCCCGCGACTACATCAGTCAGGGCCTTCGCTCACGCGCCGAGGAATTGGTCGCGATCGAACTGGGTCCAAAGCCTGAGCACGAGATCCGGAATTCGATGGAGAGAGAAGTCACGGCGGAACGATGGACGCGGCTCGATCGGGAAATCCGGCTGGCGGTAGATGAGACCGGCTCTATCGATCTTCGTCCCGAGAACCCTGGCCAGTCCGATCCCGAGATCCGACGCCTGATGGTCGGCCGCCTTCAGCACCTGGAGAAGATGGGCCTTGCCGCGGCACCCGCCCCGGGGGAATGGATGGTTGCTCGAGGCTGCGGCGAACAGCGGGCTGCGTCGTGAGCCTGAACTCCCCGATCACGTCGCAATCGCCAAGGAGACGACCGAACCGACGCCGGCGGAGGAATTTGCTGCCGTTCTTGACGATGATGAGGACGCCATCCGTCAGACCCGGCTCATACGCCAACAGATGCGCGGTGTTGCCCGTCAAGTCGTCATGGACCCAAACGACGGTATGGAGCTCTGAGCCAATATGCGCGACGGGATGAACGTCTACTTCCCGCCAGAATTACTGAAGCAGATCTCGGAGCTCGCCGATCGCAAGAAGCTATCCCGGTCTTCCATCGTGGAAGCTGCGGTCGCCTGCTTTCTTTCGCCCGACGGAGCGGACAGGCGGGAAGCGGCGTTTGCCCGGCGCCTTGATCGGCTGTCGCGTCAGATGCAGAGGCTCGAGCGTGACGTTGGTTTAACGGCCGAGACCCTAGCTCTCTTCATCCGCTTCTGGCTGACGATCACACCGCCATTACCCAACGACGCGCAGGCGGCCGCGCAGGCAAAGGGCCGCGAGCGCTTTGAAGGATTTGTCGAAGCGCTCGGCCGCCGCTTGCAGAAGGGTCAGAATTTCCTGCGCGAAATTCCGGACGATTTCGTGCGTATCGAGCCGGGCAGCGACGCTTGATTGAACGTTCCGCCAGCGCTTCTTTTTCTACGCCGTCCTACGATGCCGGCAAGGGCTTGTTGCGATAAGTCATCCCGTCCCCTTTCTATTCACTCCCATCTGAGGGAGCCTTCCAGCGTCAGTCCATCGGGATCTCGTCGCCTATGCGGAGGCTCTGGCGCGCGAAAGCCGGCAGAGCGTCGATCCATCAAAGCTGATCGCACCCATGCTGGCGCGCTTCATGGCCACGGACCGCGGCTTTGCGAAACTGCGCCGGGCAATTCAGTCGGAGAAGACCCGCGGAGGTGAAGAATAACGCTCCGAAAGGAGATCGAGGAAATTCCTCAGAGCCGGGTTCTCATTGTCAGGTCGCCAATGCGCATAGAAATTCAGCCGGCTTGTCCCTGTTCCGTCCATCAGTTCTCGAAATACCAATCCGGCAAATGTCTTTGTGATATCGGACTCGATTGTCAGACTCAGCCCCATTCCCATGCTTACGAGACTTTTGATAACGCCACGGCCGACGTTATGACGCGAAAGCGAGGGACGGCGATCTGGAGCAAGAAACTTTGAGACTAATATATCCTCCAGCTCCTGGCCTGGATCATGCTGGCTCAAGAGATTTGTTTCACTAACTAGATCGCTCCAGTAAATGACTTCGCGAGAAGGCAGTAGTTCTGAGGCAGCAATGCCACAATGTTTTCGCTCCAAAGCCGTAGCGTGCTGGTCTCTTTTGAAAGTGGGCGTCCCGGGCTGATGACCACATCGATGGCTCCGCTGTGAAGTGTGGTCATCAGGCGGAGACGGGAGAGCTCTGTCGTTCCGAGCCCGATCTGCGAGAACCGTCTCTTGAATTCCGCTACGGCATCCCGCAGTTTTCCATTAGCGATGGACGTGCAGAAGCCTATGGCAAGGTGGCCAGAGTCACCGCGAGCATTAGACTGACCGGCGTCGACGAGCACGTCAAGCTCCTCCAATATTGACTGTGCAATTCGGAGAACCGTTCGGCCTGTGATAGTAGGCTTGATCCCGCCGCTTGAGCGCTCGAACAAAGAAGCTCCGACGAGATGCTCGAGCTCGCTAACTGTGCGACTGAGAACGGTGTGCTTGATCGAAGGTTCTTCTGCGGCTCTTAGACTCGCTTGCTTCCCGCATCGACCGTCCCACCCACCTCGCAAATTATTAACGCCTTGGACCGCGGAACGCGCGCGAGCTACTGCGGTCGTGCGTGGGACAACGTCCGCCGCTTCACACGACGGCCTTTTCAACCTGGTCTAATGCGAGCTGTCGCCATCGATGCAAGATTGGACTTCCTGCCGGTGATAATGGACGATCGGCCCCAGCCCTGAGACCCCCCGGATCGAAGCCTCCAGACCGGGGCCGATCTGCTGCCCGACTTCGGCGGGCGCTCCGCGACCTCACGTTTCCTTGGTAGTTGGGCCACAGCCCGGGGCAGCCGGGGCCGACTTTGCGGCTGTCGGTATCCCATGATCCTTCTGGGTGATCGCGTCAGCCGCGCGGTTCTTGAAGTAGCCAAGGACGTAGACGCGTATGGCAGACGACAGATTGCCATGCTGCAGGTTGCGCTCGATCTCGCTGGCTAGATCCGACAGCGACATGTCGCGCTGGTGGGAAATCTCTTTCACAGCCGTCCAGAATGCCTCTTCCAGGCTGATGCTGGTCTTATGGCCGCCGACGATGATGGATCGTTTCGCGACGTGCGATTTCATGGCTGTTCCTGGCGCTCGATGGCTTTGCGCTCGCTGCCCTTGTGACGATCATCATTTTGCGTGAAGCCTGCGCGCTAGCGGGCGACGAGCCAAGGTCCTTTCCGCCGCAGGCCGGGAGCCTTATGTCAGGCACGCGACCACGGCCAGAACGAGATCTGCGCCGAACTCTCCCGAAAAGATCGAAAACAAAATTCCGGCACCAATCGCGGATGCAATCACTTTGGGAGTAATCATTTTGGACTCCCCTCTTAATTCCAAACTTCAGAGTGAGCGCGGTTTGTTTCCGGAGCGTTTCGAGACCCCGTCAAAACGGCTTCGTTCACCAAGGCGTTACATATCGGGAAAATATGGCAATCTGAGTGTCCTGATTTTCAGGCGATCATGTCACATCGTCTTGCGAAAAGAACGCCATCCAGGCATTGCCTTCGACTGACGCGGCAAAGAGACTTCAACCAACGTTTGTTAGTGTCCCGGCCGCTTTAGTTTGGGAGAATCTGGCAGTGCGCGCGTTCTGATTCGCACGCGCCGGCCTCAGCATTAGGTGCCAGCCAGGGGATGCGCGAGGCCGTTTTCGATTACATCTGATCAGCTGTCTTGTTTAGCGGCACGTAAGTTCCCGCTCTCGTGCAGTTCGAGCCAGCCGCGTTCAACCGCATACCATGCCGGCGCAAAATTCGGCGCCGGTGGCCTTCATGGTGAAGAGAATTGAGCGCGTTGATCTTCTCGATATGAATGCGGCCGTTCTGGACCGGCTCACCTGGGCAGCGAGCTCGAGCGGCCTGCGGGCGGCGGCTTTTGGGGCCGCATACGGGTCCATTGTTTACCTCATGGCGAGCAGCTAAAAATCACTAAAAATCATATGTTGTGATTGTTGGGACCTCGTCCGGCCTTACACGCCCCTTGGCCTTGTCCAACGCGCTTTCCCAACTGCTTCGTGAGGCGCTCTTGCTCGGCTCTGACCGCAAGGCGCTATCCGAAACCTTGAACCGTCCGTGTTGGTGACAACCGAAGCCTTCGGCATCGCCAGTTCTCGGAAGCTCACCTGAATCAGATCCGCAAATAGGACAAACGCTCATCAATACCTCCTTGGGGTGGCCTTCAGGGCTGGCACACCGTGCGGCTTCCTGGCGGAGATTCTCGTGGGCCGCAAGGTCGCTCATCGACCATCACAGCATGGCGTCTAGTGGAATGCTACAAAACGTGACGCCCTTATCATCGAGAACGACGATCGAATAGCATCTGCCAACCAATTCCGGCCGAGCCTCGCGCAGCGACCGAGCGAGCTTGATAGCCTCTATTTGCGCCTCCGTTTCGCCAGGCAGGTCATGCGTGCCGAAGTCCGCGACAAAGTGCGCCTCGATGAGCCTGTAGCTAAAAAGGGGCATCGGGATTGGAGCCTCCCTGCGCAGAGCCCCCGCCAGAGTAAGGCAGGCAGGGGCTCGCGGGTGGATGGCGCGAGGCTCGCGGTGGAGGTGTCGCCCCAAGGACCCGCATCATTGAAACGCCGGCTCGACTTAACGGGGCATAAAAAATGTTGTGCAAGGCGCGGAAATAAGAGGCAGACGCTGATAGCCGATAAGGAATGGGCCCGGTGTGCCTAGGAGGCCGGGCCCGTAGCCTCAGCAGCGGCGATGGCCGTCGTTCGGCTATGACTCCCATAAGCGATGAAATAGATGCTAGTTCCTGATGGAGAGCGGTGCTGGCCCTCTCAACTCCGCTCCCTGGGTTCCGGCTCACGCTAAACGCGCTTCTTGTCAGTCGGTGGCGTGCCGTGCCGATCGCGCGAAAGCGACGACACGCAGTACCTGACCGTACTGACCGGCAAGCAGGTCTTCGATCAAGGCCCGGTGGTCGATGCCTTCATCCGTTTTCGGACGCGGCGCCGTCTCGGTACTCTTCTAAGACCAGATAGAAGGCCTTATCCAAGCGATTCGTTCGGAATAATCGAAGGCGAGGCCATACGCGAGACTCCAGTGACCAGAGTCCAAGGTAGGACCTCAGCTGCAAAAGCGAGTCGCCGCCCTGTTGACAACCTCCTGGCGGCTCTCAGCGCTCCAGAGCGATTGGGGCTCGATTAACATATGTGAAAGCGAATTCTTTAGATCCGGGGCCGGCGAGCCATTTTATTTCGGAATGATTGAAACCCGTCGGGGGCCGCTGTACCAGAGCAGCGGCCCTTGTTTGTGGCGGGAGGCCGAAGCGAGCGAGAGCGCTGCTTTCACCGGAACGAGCGCGTTGTATCTGCATTTTCCCTGGCGGCTATGATGACACCAGCGGAATACTTGGAATTGGCAGATCGCTTCGCCCGGGCCGCAGATCGGGCTCGGGACCCAATCTCTAAGTCCCAATTCGAAGCCTTGGCCCGCAGCTCCGCGGTCCTTGCCGAAAGCACGGCCGTTCTAAATCGATCCGGCCAGACCCTTGAGGCCATAGCACAGGACCGTAAGAAGTAAGGTCGGGTGCTGTCCGTATTTTGACTCCACCTGTCCTATGTTGTTTTCAGTCACGGTGGTATAATCGTTCCATCGGGGGAACGACTGCCATGGATTACCGCGCTTACATCATCGATGATGACGGGCGCATTACCGGCGTGCATGAGCTGGATTGCGCCAACGACGAAGAAGCCAAAGAGAAGGCGGCCCAATTGCTCGATGGGCACGACCTTGATGTTTGGCAGCTAGAACGACACGTCGTTAGGCTCAAGCACCACACAAGGCAGTAAGGCCGCCTCAGTTTGCGGCCTCTTTTCCCCTCTACAGGGGCTCTAGAAACCCAAGCCCGTTTTGTTGCTTATAGCGGATGCAACAGGTTTATTTGGTTCGGGTCACAACCGACAGCGGCGAACGCCAGCTCTGGCTAGCAGCGACGGAGCGAGGCGCCGCTGTTGATCGAGTGCTAGACGCCATTCCGGAAGGCTGGGCAGCGAGCCTAGTTGAACGGGAGCTGGATGCGGACCTGACAGCTTCATTGAACATGCAGCCCGGCGAAGTCCGGCGACATCTGGTGTCTTGATCCCCCTCCGCGGGTGTCGCGTTGAACGTTGGAGCGCCCCAGCCAGACATATAAGATTGGATTTTACAATCTCCCTCCCGGGGCTGGAATGCCGCCGCCTGCGCTGATTTTCAAGCGGGCGGCGTTTTTGTTTCACTTCAGTCGGTGTCCTAGGGCGGTCCGCTTCCCGGGTCTAAGCAGATATTTTCTGCTCAATCAGAGTATGCCGGTTGCTCGCGGCAGCGGACGGGCGACTCACTGACGCTGGAAATCAGCTGCGCGAAGTCTCGCCCGATCCAGGATAATGATTTTACGCTGCGTCGAGCCCACGAAGTCGAGTAGTCCCACACGGCGCATTTTGGACAAGGCGCGAGATACAGTCTCTAGCGTCAGTCCGAGATAATCGGCGATATCCCGTCGCGTCATCGGGAGAGCCATAACTTGCGAAGCTACGCGTTCGTCCATTTCCACGAGAAAAGCGGCCACCCTTTCAATTGAGTCTTTGCGACCCAAGAGCAACATATGGTCCTCGACGTGCTTCAAATTCAGCGTAGCCATGCTGAGGAGTTCGCGAATTATGAGGTTGTTGGTCTCGGCGACCGTCTCCAACGTCTGACGCTTGATCAACCGCAGTGTGGTCTCAATGATTGCTTCCGCAGTGAACCGGTGGGCATCGTCATCGGCGAGACCAAAAATATCTCCCACCAAGTGAAACGCGCCAATCTGCCGTCGGCCATCGGAGAGCAGCTTGTATGTTCGCACGGCGCCTTTTTTAACTTGATAGACGTATTCGGCCGGCTCCTTTTCGCCGTAAACTTCCGTGCCTTTTCTATAGGTGATTTCGTTCAGGCTTACCGCGGCGCCTGAATGGCTCGCTATACCGAAGTCGCCGAGCGTATTGATGTGGGGCTTACTGTTTCGAGTGGTGCGCAGAAACATGGGTCGCTCCATCGCACTTTCCAGTAGAACCGTAGTTGCCAGTAGGAGCGTAATTGGCGCCTGTACTAAGGAACATTGTACCAAGGTACAGGGGAATTCAGGCGCGGAATGAGCGGTTTCTCCCTCAATTTAGACGCCGCCGAAGCTTCTCAATTAGTCTCCGCAACTCCTTCGCGTACTCGGAAATCACGCGCAGAGCTTCCTCGGTCCTGCTCGCGCTACGACCAAGTCGGCGCCTGCGTACCTTTGGGCTGCGGGCGGCCTTCATACCGGCATGCTGCTGGAGCGCCGGTCAGTTCTTTTGAGCTAGATCAAAAGCCCGGACTTTTACTATCCGGTTCGGCTGAGGTCTGCTTCTGCCCTTCTCGGACCTCGTGCAATGTCAGCTCCTACGCCGCTGTCGGGGGTAAGCTGACATGTCGCTTCAGAGAGGCCGCGCTCCGTCTTTGTTGAGCAACCTGGCGTAAGTTCCGCTCTCGTGAAGCTCGAGCCAGCCTCGCTCGATTGCATATCGGAGGCCGTTCCCGAACTCCGGATGGCCACGACTGCCCTTCAAGAGGGCCACGAATTGCGCGTTGATCCGCTCGATGTAGATCCGGCCGTCCTGCACGGCAGGCGTGGTAGCGGCGATTTCCACCAGCTTGCGCGCCGCGGCTCCTGGGTCAGAGTAGGGACGTTCTCCAGTCATCTTCAATCAGCGCTCCCCCGGCCAATGAAAGCGGGTTAGTGGCGGATATCTTGGTGGTACGCAAGGCCACCAGCTGGCTGCGAGCAGCGGTTCTTCTCGGTCGAGGCCTCGGCGAAGAAGGCTGCGAACTCGATCGCTGCGGCCCCTTGATTTCAGCAAGCTTCAAAGTAGGGCGCACGCCCGCCGGCTGGCCGGTGACGAGAGCAGGGCCGCCGGTTCACGCTGGTGAGCCTTGAACTGAGATGCCCTAAGTTCATTTGTGAACTTTCCTGAGTCATCCGTTGCAGTACATCGCCAATCTCAGTTCGATGCGCACGGGGCTTGGAATGCGGACTGCCGAAGAATGTCTGACGCTAGCGATGGATTATCGGAGCAAGGCGGAGGTGGCGGGCGTCACTCCACGAACCGCCACCGTACTTAGGAACATCGCGAAGAGCCTCATAGGACTGGCCAAGCAGTACGATATGCTCGCCGCTATCGAGGATGAAGAACGACGCGCGCGTTGAGCCGCCTCAATTGACGGCCTGGGCGGGCCTTCGCTTCCCTGTTGACCGGCCGAGGAACCGATCTCCAGGTCCAAGGGTTTACCGTTCGCTTCTGGCCGCCCGTCCCCGACTCCGTGGTCAGAAGACTGGAAATAGCGGCTCCGGCCCCCCAAGACTGGAGCCGTTTTTATGTGCCTCTGCTGCGCCGCTTCACGCTAGGGCCTTGCTCTCTTAATGTCCTGCCGTCGTCGTCCTTGCGGGGGCTTCTTTTAGAATCGAGAAGCTTTGGCAAAGGCGCCATCTGCCGGCGCGGCGTGTCGGCAGCAGCGTCGGGATGTGTATTCACGTAGACCGTGTTCTTTGTTTTCTTTGCGCCGACGAGAACACCAATAAAGCCGGCGACCACAAGAAACGCCCCTGCGATCATCAGCCAGTGGGGCAACTTCAGCATTGCGACCGGCGATAGCCATGCAGTCTCCGCCAATATCTCTACTCCTTAGCCGCGGGTTCACGCTCGCGCGCCTGTACTCCGTTAATCACCCGTACCGAAAAGAATAGACGCCCGAGTTCACTGCCTGTTGGCTGCCGCCGGAATTCAGTCCGGCGCTTCACGCCCCTGGGTAGTCAGCTCGTATCGATCGCCGTTCTTCGTCAGCCAGCCGCCCTCGACCAACCTGAGTGCAAACGCTTTCGTGCAAACTGGATGAAAGGCGGCCAACTGATAGATCTGGCCGTTTCGCTCGATCAGGTAGCCGTAGAGCCGGGCCCGCCGCAGAATCCTACGTACCTCTGGCGATAGAACCAACATGATAATCGCTCAAGCATCGGTTTGAGGGAGTGTTCCTAAGAACGGCGAGACACTGCGGGGTGCTCATTGCCGCACCTCGCCGGTTCACGCTGGTGGACCTCTGTGCTGGCAAATTGGCCTGTCGCGCCGATCGTGCGGAACGTCGCGGCCCCGGCCGCAGGAGCTGTTCCAGAGCGGCGCCTGCGGCCGATCGTTCTGGATCCCAGAGTTGTTTAACATGGACGCTGTGGAGCGAGAGGCTGCGCG
>NZ_KI421499.1:9325544-9820120 GCF_000473125.1 Bradyrhizobium genosp. SA-4 str. CB756
CGAAGAAGGCTGCGAACTCGATCGCTGCGGCCCCTTGATTTCAGCAAGCTTCAAAGTAGGGCGCACGCCCGCCGGCTGGCCGGTGACGAGAGCAGGGCCGCCGGTTCACGCTGGTGAGCCTTGAACTGAGATGCCCTAAGTTCATTTGTGAACTTTCCTGAGTCATCCGTTGCAGTACATCGCCAATCTCAGTTCGATGCGCACGGGGCTTGGAATGCGGACTGCCGAAGAATGTCTGACGCTAGCGATGGATTATCGGAGCAAGGCGGAGGTGGCGGGCGTCACTCCACGAACCGCCACCGTACTTAGGAACATCGCGAAGAGCCTCATAGGACTGGCCAAGCAGTATCGAGGATGAAGAACGACGCGCGCGTTGAGCCGCCTCAATTGACGGCCTGGGCGGGCCTTCGCTTCCCTGTTGAGCGGCCGAGGAACCAATCTCCAGGTCCAAGGGTTTACCGTTCGCTTCTGGCCGCCCGTCCCCGACTCCGTGGTCAGAAGACTGGAAATAGCGGCTCCGGCCCCCCAAGACTGGAGCCGTTTTTATGTGCCTCTGCTGCGCCGCTTCACGCTAGGGCCTTGCTCTCTTAATGTCCTGCCGTCGTCGTCCTTGCGGGGGCTTCTTTTAGAATCGAGAAGCTTTGGCAAAGGCGCCATCTGCCGGCGCGGCGTGTCGGCAGCAGCGTCGGGATGTGTATTCACGTAGACCGTGTTCTTTGTTTTCTTTGCGCCGACGAGAACACCAATAAAGCCGGCGACCACAAGNAACGCCCCTGCGATCATCAGCCAGTGGGGCAACTTCAGCATTGCGACCNGCGATAGCCATGCAGTCTCCGCCAATATCTCTACTCCTTAGCCGCGGGTTCACGCTCGCGCGCCTGTACTCCGTTAATCACCCGTACCGAAAAGAATAGACGCCTGAGTTCCCTGCCTGCTGGCTGCCGCCGGAATTCAGTCCGGCGCTTCACGCCCCTGGGTAGTCAGCTCGTATCGATCGCCGTTCTTCGTCAGCCAGCCGCCCTCGACCAACCTGAGTGCAAACGCTTTCGTGCAAACNGGATGAAAGGCGGCCAACTGATAGATCTGGCCGTTTCGCTCGATCAGGTAGCCGTAGAGCCGGGCCCGCCGCAGAATCCTACGTACCTCTGGCGATAGNACCAACATGATAATCGCTCAAGCATCGGTTTGAGGGAGTGTTCCTAAGAANGGCGAGACACTGCGGGGTGCTCATTGCCGCACCTCGCCGGTTCACGCTGGTGGACCTCTGTGCTGGCAAATTGGCCTGTCGCGCCGATCGTGCGGAACGTCGCGGCCCCGGCCGCAGGAGCTGTTCCAGAGCGGCGCCTGCGGCCGATCGTTCTGGATCCCAGAGTTGTTTAACATGGACGCTGTGGAGCGAGAGGCTGCGCGGACCATGGCCGATGCAGCAGCGGAGAATTTCCAATTGCCAATCAAGCCTTCCGAGGCTTCAATCGAGGTGCGCGACGATGCCGGGCCGCTCATGCAGGTGCGGTTCACAGTTGAGATAGAGCGCCTGAGGAGCCAATAGACTCCTCTCAATGTTCATGACGCCTGAAGAGGGCTGAGGCCGAACGGTATCGAGAACTCAGGGAGCAGGCCACGGACTCATTCCCCCGGCACCACCCTGAAACTATGGAACGCAGCTTTTAAACGCTGGGCGAGAGCGAGGCGGCGCTACGGCGGTCCAGGAAGATCATCGTGTCGAAGTAAGGTTGCCTCGGTTGGCTTGGCGGCATCCCACAGGATGGAAACGCGGCCCCGGCTTCAGGGGGCTTGGGGCGGTAAAGGCCGGGGCCGCTTCGCCAGCCCGTGGCGAGCCGGCGAGACTCAAGCTCATGTCGCGCCGTTTGTTCCTCCATGCTCCGCACGGTACCCCCATGATTGCGCGCCGCCCGTCACTGCGCTCGAAGTCCGGCCGTACGTCGGCGCCGCGGCTGCCGCACCCCTGACAGACGAACCACGGCTCGAGATCGGACGGTCGCATCTCGTCCGGCCAGCGATCTGCAGCGCAACGTGGTGCCCGCAACGGCAGTAGACCAGGACGCCGCCCAAGCCTATCTCGCGCATCTCGCCGAACGTGATCTTGAGCGGCCGGCCGTTGGCGTGCGTAGGAGCGTGGCGTCGGATCGGGCGCGGCATGCCGCCATCAAAGCTGCGTCGTAAGTAGCTTGCAAATTATCGATTGCTTGCGGCTCGGAACAATCGCAAGCTAGGCTGGCCATTCGAACATCCGGCCATCGACCTGCTGCAGTTGTCCAGCGGAGCTCCATTCAGGCGAGGCAGGCAACGATGGCAAGCACCACATCGGCGCCGAGTTCGGGTGAATAAATCCAGCAGAACAATCCGGCACCGAGGACGGCCGCAATTCCTTGAAGTGCAATCATCTGAGGTCTCTCCGTGAAAGCTCCTCATGGGGAGAGTGGCCCCCGTCTGTTTCCGGATTGCTTCGATCGGGGAGAAAGATGTTTCATTCACCAACCCGTTATCGAGTGTAGGGGCGGCGGGTGCCACCGCGGCCTCTGGGGGGGGCGTTGTTCCCCAGGCCCCAGAACAGATAAATCACTCCTGCTCTGGCGTGTATTCACAGACGGAACACTCAAGCAGTTCCGGAACTGGCTCGGACCCGTGAGGCCGCTCGGCACAGCCCTTCAAACAGGTGCGCGTTGCCAATTTTTCCGGATCGTGGCCGATGATTCGCAAGGAATAGTTGGACCAACTGTGCAACATTGCTGCCGGGTCGCGCTGGCGGGCCGCCCCCGATGGCCTAGTTAGAATTGGCTGGTAGCCTGTTTTGTTTTTCTGGCGCATAAAGGCGCATGCCAGAATCTCATCATCGGTCCTGTCTGTGCGGTGCTGTTTACAGCCGCACTGAGGCGATGACCCCTTCGCGGGAAATAGCCAGCTTCGACTGCTCGGTTTGTGGCGCGACGATGGAAACGTGGAACACCGCTTGGGTGCCCACATATCGGTTGATAGCTGGCCCAGTTCGACTACCCACAAACAGCAACTAGCGACACTCTATTGCATTAGCCGCGATGGCGGAGTCGTTCGGCAATTCATTCACTATCGTTGAGGTGGCCTCAGACGACGCGCCGCCAACGAAGCAGATGTGGCTTGCTTTAGCTAAACCTAGGCAGGCGTTGACGCTGGTCCTGGCCGCCGTTCCCGAAGGTTGGACGGCGGAAGTTATTCCAGCGGTCCTTACGGAAAGGCAGCAAAGGACATTCGAGAAGCTAAGCCTCAATCCGGGCGACGTTTACAGGATCGATCCAGACTAAGGCCGCCTCAGTGGTTGGGCCTTTGCTGCAAATCAGGGGCGCCCCCCTTTAGAAGCCGCACGTAAGTTCCCTCATGCAGCTCCAGCCATCCTTGTTCCACCGCGTATCGGATGCCGGCACCAAATTCTGCGCCAGTCCCTTTCAGGGTGTAGAGAAAGGGCGCGTTGATCTTCTCAACATGGATGCGGCCGTCCTGGTCGGTCTCGATGATCGAGGCCAGTTCGACTAGCTTGCGGGCGGCGATTTCCGGGTCGGCGAAGGCACGTTCATCAGTCAATTTCAACTCAGCGCTCCTCTCCGCACTAACCTAGCAGCACAAGCTGGCCGGCAAGAACCTATTCAGAGTCTTCTGCTGAGCCAACGAGGATTTCGTACGCTCGCTCCGCCTGCTCCCTCGTCAAATTGGCTGCCCAGTCGGCGCCGATCAGTGCTGGACCTCGGCGCTCTCGATCGTAAACCATCCAACCAATGCCTCCCATGCGAATGAGAAATCTGTTCGGCGGCACACTTTCAGTCACCATAACCTCTAATCACCTGGAGACTTGGTGAGTGGGCGCCGCTCGTTCCCGGATTGCAATTGACCCATGTGAGTCAATTCGGGAAAATAGGCAACAGAACTGTGCGAAAGCGAACAGAGCCGCCTTCGGCCTCTGCCTAGGCTCGCGTCTGCTTCGTGCAACCCGAGCGCAGCGGCTCCAGCCTACACTCCCAAATGCCACGCCGGCCGGGCATCAGGCGGTCTTAATGTTGCTGCTCATCATTCGGCGCCGTGGTAGCTACTTTTTTCCGTCCCCTAGTTTGCCCTTGTGTATCATTTGACGCGTTGCGATCCAAAGGGACCTGCTACTATTTCCCGATCAGGGGGGGGGCGGCGATGGATCGGCTGAAGAATGCGCTGGGGCAGCTCGGAGCCCCGGACCGTCCGAATTGCCGGATCACCATGAGATGGTTTCGCTCGGAGTTGGTGCGAGACACTCCGGATCCGTTAATCGCCCACCTCTTTCTCTGCCCGAACTGCAAACGCGCTCAGCGGACCGATACAACGTTCACGCCAGCTCGCGTCCCGCCTGACAAACTGGCGGCTCCTCGTTTCCGTGTGATTGCAGGAGTACGGTAAGGTCGCCACTTCCGCCGTCTAGCGGCTACTCAGCCCACTACGCCTCGACCGACACGCGCGATTTCACCGCATTGTCTGCGGCAACGGCCAAGGCCCGCGACAGCTCAAGCGCTTGATCCGCCGTCACTTGGAAATGAACGCCGACAACGCTCGCGACGGAAACGGTGATTTCGTCGTCGATTTGCTCAACGCAGTGCCATGCGGGCGATCTTGTTGGCGAGCGCGATCGCAGCAACCTTGGTCGGTCGACGCGTCAGCAGTCCCGTAAGCCAAGGCCGATGCCCCGTGCCATGGATCTTGGCATAGCGGATCACCGCGAGCGCGCCAGCCGTGAACAAGCTGCGCAAATAGCGATCACCTTGTTTGCTGATACTGCCAAGCTTATCCTTGCCCCCGCTCGAATTCTGCTTCGGCACGGTCCAACCCAGGCCGAGAAATCTCGACCCGATCGGAAGGCCTTGGCAACGCTCGCGACCAGCGCTGTCGCCAGCGCCGGCCCGACGCCAGGGATCACGTCCAGCCGTTTGCTCGTCGCGCTTGATCGATGCCAGGCGATGATGCGCCGGTCGAACTCCAGGATGTGGGCCTTCAGCACCCGCAATTGACTGCCGAGAGCCGCAAGACATGCGCGGGCCACCTCCGGGAGCCGGCGGTCGGCTGTATCGGCGACGACTTCCAGCAATTGCTCGACACCCCGGCGCCCGACGGGAGCGACAATCCCGAACTCGGCAAGATAGGCGCGGATTGAATTGATGACCGCAGTCTGCTGGCGGATGAAGAGATGGCGCGCGCGATGAAGCATCAAGCCGCTCTGTTGCTCGACCGTCTTGGTCGGCACGAACTGCATGTTGGGTCTCGTGACCCCCTCGCAAATCGCCTCCGCATCGGTGGTGTCGTTCTTCTGCCGCTTGACGTAGGGCTTCACATAGGCCGGAGGCATCAACCGCACCGTATGCCCCAACGCCTGCAGTTCGCGGGACCAGTAATGGGATGACGCGCAAGCCTCGATCCCCACCAGGCACGGCGGCAACTTCTCGAAGAAGGAAAGCACGAAACGGCGCTTGAGCTGGCGGCGGATCGCCACCTGACCGGCTGCATCGACACCATGCACTTGAAAGACCGACTTCGCGATATCCAGACCAATCGTCGAAATTGACTGCATAGGCTGCTCCTCCGAATCGTGGGAGCCTCAAACGGCGCCCACTCCTTGGCACTCTCGTGCCCGTGGAGGAGCCGTCCACAGCATCACAAGCGGACCTCAGCGGATATCCCGCGAAGGTCGCTACGGGCCACGACCGGACTCATGCACCGCAGCTAACAACAGACGTCGATGCGCCAACGGACAAAGGTCCCAAAAACAAGCCGCCGGTGGCGTTCCGGATAACGTACTCAGGGGAAGCAAGACGCGGGTAGATGGCTTGAGGGAGAGCACGGTGCGCAATCGATAAACCGCGGCCGTTCTGCCTGCAACGCCAGGGTCCCGGCTGCGCGGGACCCCTCGCTGTCTGGCAAAATCCCGACCATCAGGTTGGGCTCAATGGGATCAGCGTCATTTCCTCCGGATAATAGCGGAAGCCATCGCCCTGCTTCGCCGCGTGGCCGATCCCCGGCCAAGCGAAATGATAGGCGAGCAGGCGCGTCCTGCCCTCCGCCAGTATGTTGAGCACACGCACCCGGCTCTTCGCCGACTGTTTGGCGTCGGTATCGTACATGAACTCGGTCAGCGGTTTCTCCAGTAGCAGGACCGGGTGGTGAGCGAGGTCGCCGATGTAGCACAGCGAGTCCGTGCCGGAATTGATCATGAAGACCGTGTGACCGACCGTGTGGCCCGGCGCCAAGATCGCATGAACACCGGGCAGGATTTCCTCGCCGTCCTTGATGAAATGCATCCGGTCCTTGTTCGGCTGCAGATTCTTGCGCGCCGTATCGAGAAAGACCTTGAACTCGGACGGCACCTTGGTCTCGTCAGTCCAGAAATCGTAGTCCGCCTGCGTGATGAAATATTCGGCGTTCGGGAAGTGACGCGATCCGTCGTCCCCCATGCAGCCGCCGCAATGGTCGATGTGCGCGTGCGTCATCACCACCGCGTCAACGTCTTTCGGATCGATTCCCGCCAGCTTGATGCTGCTCATCAGCCGGCCAGTCGTCGGACCAAACAGCGTCAGGCTTCCCATCCCAGAATCGAACACGACGAGCTTGTCGCCGGTATTGACCACCACGGGCCGCGTGAAGGGCACCGCATTGACCTCGGCTCCGGTGAAGCGGATCGAGCTGGCAGCTGTGGGGCGCAAGCCTGTAGCATCATCGGAAGACGCAGGCGTCACCCCGCTTGAGCCCACAATGGGCGCTTCACGTTGTTGCCCAGGCCGAGCTACGTTTCTTGTGCGCGCGCCCGATTTGGCAGAGGCTTTTGTCGTACAATTCGTCTTGGTGGCTTTGCATCGGGCGCGGTTACGGTGACTGGTGGGAGTTGGTCCGGCTGCTGGGCAGAACGCTCCTGCGCTTCAGCGGGAAGCACCAAAATGGCTGATGAAGCCGTGGCGAAAAATATCCGCACCAAACCCTGTGCACCGATACGTCCCCAAACGATCATAGTCGCAGTTAACGCGAGCTGCATTCCAACCCCCGCTCCGAATGCTAACAGCACGAGTATGATGATTCAATAGATTTGTCACACGGGGGCGGTCACGTGCTGAAAACGGCATCGTGGGTTCCGGTTTGGGGTGAACGCGATCTCGGATTGTGGCCCATCTGCGAAGTTGCGCCGGGTCCGACGTGGTCCGCTCATCGCGGCAGAGCGGACCAGATTTTCTCAACCTGAGTTCTTCGCATTGTGACCCAGAGCTGAAGTTGGCTCGGTCCTGCGAATGCAGGAATGTCCTTCCGGCATAACTTGCCGGGGCCAGTTTGCTGGAGGGGCAACGACCGAAACGGGCTGTTGTTGGACAAAGAGCAAGTGACGAATTCAACCCGTCGTCTCTTGCCGCCTTGATGGGATTCTTGACCGAGTTAAAGTGGCAAATTCCACGGCCGTAGCCGGCCAACTGATGGTTGCCTCAATGCGGGAACTCCTGTTCTTCGTCCTGTCGAGCTTCTGGGCGGGCACCGCGCATGCGGCGACGCCGGGTCACGGCAAGACGATCGCGGCCGCCTACATCGTTGGCGCGCGCGGCAAGCCGATCGACGCGGTGATCCTGGGAATTTTCGTCACGCTGTCCCACACCAGCGGAATCGTGCTGGTCGGCGTGCTCGCCTCACTCGGCTCGACCTGGCTCCGGCCGCAGCGCACCGAAGCCTACTTGGCGGCCGGGGTCGGCATCCTGGTGATCGTGCTCGGCCTATGGATGCTGTGGACGCAGCGCGATCTGGTGGCGCTCGCGATGGGCGAGCCTGGCGATGTCGCCAATCGAGCGGATGCTCATGCGCAGGACCATGCTCACGATCACGCGCATGACGCGGCTCACGACCACCCGCCTGACCATGGGCACGGCGAGCCTGTGGTCTGGCACAGCCACGGCTTCGGTAAGGTCCACGCCCACCGGCTGGACGTCGTGGCCGAAAACCGTCCGAAACTCCCAGTGCTGCTGGCGCTGGGTGTTGCGGGCGGCCTACTCCCCGATCCAGCCGCGCTCGCGCTGCTGCTCGGCGCGCTGTCGAGCGGAAAAGTCCTCCTAGGCCTAATGACCGTCTTGGTGTTCAGCCTCGGCTTCGCGGCAACGCTCGTGGTGGTGGGCATCGTTGCCGCGAAGGTCGGCGAGAAGGTGCTCGACTGGCTGGCCAGCATCTGGATGATCCGCCTCCAGATCGCGACCAGCCTGCTGATCGTCGGCATGGGCGTGGTGCTGACCATCCGCGCGGTGTCCGAGCTGGCAGCGCTGCCGGCGGGCTGATGCGTAGTTCGCACCACCTAGCGGCACATCCTACTGGGTTTGCCGCGAGTACCATAGAAAATCCAAATCCACTTGAAATCCACTGTTACCGCGCACCCGCATACCTGGCCGGCAGCATGCCGACATATCCGCTAATGTCGGCGTACCAGACATTGCCGTCGCGATCGACCGCAACACTGAACGGGCGGGCGTTGTCGCGGGGAAGCGCAAAGGCCGTGATGCGGCCGTCGCGCAACCGCCCGAGGCTTGCACTGCGCATCATGCCGAACCAGACGTCATCGTTGGGAGCTACGGCAATGCCACTGAGGCCTGAATTTTCGCGAGCCGCCTCGACATCCCAGAATTGTCCATCCTTGAAGCGTCCGATGCGATTGGCGCGGAACTGCAGAAACCACACCGAGCCGTCGGAGCCGACGGCAACATCTGTCGGTACGGCGCCGCGGCGCGGAAGATCGATTGTCCGGCTGGTCCCGTCGGCGGCGAGGTTGAGCAGCTGGTTGCCGTTCTGCAGCGTCGCCCATATGGCGCCGTCGGCCGTCGCGGCGATCCCATAGGGTCCGCCGCGTGAGGAATCGATCTGGTGGCGGGTAAAGACGCCATCCTTCAGCCGGGTCACGCCATAGCCGGTCGGCTCGGCGAACCAGGCCGCGCCGTCGGGCGCGAGCGTCAGCCGCCCGGGGCGCGCAATCGGGGTATCCAACGCAAACCGTGCGATCTGGCCGGCGCTGCTGACGCGCGCGATGGCGCGTCCGGCGAGGTCGGTGTACCAGGCGCTGCCGTCGGCGGCGACCGCCAGGCCAAGGGGCTCGACGTTGCGGTTTGTCGTCGGCAGCCGCTCGAGGCGGCCGTCGCGCAGACGGCCGATCGCATCGGCATGGTCGATGGTGAACCAAATGCTGCCGTCGGCGCCCGCCGCAATCGCGATCGGCGAATCCTGCGGCTCGCTCATGCGGTACTCGACAAATTTTTGCACCAGCACGGCGCGCATCATCAGAAATGCGACTCCAGCCAACACAGCGATGCCGAGTACCCCGGCTGATATTCGCAGCATCAGCGGCCATGCGCGGATCATCGCGGCGAATGTGTGGTGGCGCGCCGGCGCGACAGGTACCGCACCGCAAGAACGCCGCCGATCAGCATCAGCACACAGAACGAGAGCCCGCCGGCGAGGCTGATCGGGTCGATGCGCGCCAGCAGGTTGCCGCCTTCGACGGCAGTTCGCCAGACTTCGGCATAGGGCATCAGCGAGAACACCGCGTAGATCACACCCGCATCGTTCGGATCGCGGGCGAGCGGCCCGGCCTCGATATGGATCGGAAGGTTGTCTTCTTTTGGCGCCCAGGTTTGACCGCCGTCCTCGCTGCGATAGACGCCACGATCGGAGGAGACCACGAGCGTGGTTGCGTCGGCGCTCGCCGCGATTCCGCGCACCCTCGCTCCCGCCAGAGGCAGCGAACGTCCGACGGAATGCCAATCGGCGCCGAGGTTATCGCTGACGACGATCCGGCCGCCTGCCGCCGCCCAAATGCGTTGCGGCCGCGTCGCATCGGCCGCGATCATGTCGACCGGCGCATCCGCGCCGCCAAGACCGGTATTGCGCCAGTTGCGCCCTCCATCGTCGCTGACCATCGCCCGGCTGTCGATCACTGCCGCCAGAAGTTCGGCCGATCCCGGGATCGCCACTAGCGCCGTCATCTCGCTCGTTTGCGACAATCCGGGCACGACGGCAAAGCTGCGGCCGCCATCCTGGCTCGCGAACAGCCGGCTGCGGCCGAGCAGATAGAAGCGATCCTTCCCTGCCCCCGCGACCAGCGCCCGCGCAGGGATCGCGGAAGAAGGCGCTTCGACGCGCCGCCAGCCGTTCTGGTTACGAAGAAAGACGCCGCTGGTGGCCGCACACATGGCCAGTTCACCGTCCGCCGAGAAGGCGAGCGCAAATACCGCGCCGATGATGACGTCGGGCCCCTCCGGCACCCAGCTGCGCCCGCCATTGCGCGAACTCATGATACCGAGGTCGGTGCCGACCAGCAGGTGCAATGAATCGCGTGGATCGACAGCAATGACGAGCGCAGCATTGAGAAACAGACCGACATCCGCATTGAGCCAAGCCGCGCCGAGATCGCGGGAACGAAACACGCCACCATAGCTGCTCGCATCATGCGACGACGCACTGCCGGACAGCAACATGCAGGCGAGCGCGAACGCCAACTGGCGCACCGATAGGGCCACCTGGCGCAACCCGATCTGCTTTTTTCCAGCTTCAATAAGAAGCGGTCGGGCTGGGAAGGCTGGTCCCACCCCGAGCACACCATTCATGGCTTGCGCGATTTCTCACCCGGCGCCAGCGCAATTTCGGCCATCCGTCCGCCGTTCAACGCGACCCAGGAATTCTTCGTCAGCGGATATTTGTCGGTGTAGCTCAGCGGCTCGTGAGCGGCGACGCAGTTGTTGTATCCGCCGGTGATCTTGTAGCACTTCTCGTAGGAGAGAAACTGCTGGACCGTGTCGGTCTGCTGCACGTTCGCCGTCATCCAGTCGCGGATGCCCTCGTAGGACGAGAACGCATCCGAGCCGAACACCAGCTTGCCGATGCTGGTCGGCACCTCGAGCAGCTGCGAGCCGGCGGTATGGGCGCGGAACGCCGGATGAATCCGCACGCCCGGCAGGATCTCCATCTCGCCGTCGACGATCACCGCCTTGCCCTTCAGCACCTTGCCGTAGACTTCCTCGATGGTGAGCGGCATGTAGCCGCAGGCAGGCGTACGATTGCAGCCGCCGGGATCGGAGTTGACCGCTCGGATGTGCGGCTCTGGATAGTTGAGCGCCCACTCGATCGCCTTGAGTTCCTCGCGCTGGACGTAGAGTACGGCATTAGGCAGGTCGGATAATTGGCCGGCGTGATCCCAGTGGGCGTGGCCGATCACCACCTTGGTGACGTCGGCGGCATTCAAGCCGAGAACCTTCAACTGGTCCGGCAGCGGAGCCCAGTGCTCCGACCCGGTCATCTTCAGATAGTCCTGCTGCTTCCAGCCGGTATCATACAGGATCAACTCGTTGCCGCACTTGATCACGCCGATGTTGACCGGGAGATCGACGCTCGGAATGTTGCTCTCCGGCTTGGTGCTGCCGGGCACGAAAGCGCGATCCGGCATGAACGATCCGAATGGGACGTTCATGAAACGGCTGCTCTCGATCAGCCATGCCGAACAGACCGGTTGCTGGGCCTGTGCAGCCGCGCTGAACAGGCACGCCAGCCCCGCCATCATTGCGGCCCACGCGAACGGACGGTTTCGTAACGCACGCTTTCTCATTGTCTTTCTCCCTGCAGCTTCTTTGAGCCTTCCTGATCGAGATTGGACTGCGCTTGTCTCTTCACCTGCGATTCGATGGCCTTATCTTGTCTCGGTGCGAACCGGTCTCCACTTCAGTCGAAAACGCTTCAATGCGGCTTGTATTGTCCCGGCCACAGCACTTCGCCGACGCGCAGCATGTCTTCGGAAGCCTTCACATCCATGCGGTGGGCCTCGCCGAGATGTTGCGCGTCGCCATCCTCGGTGAATTTCTGTATTTCGGCGGCGGCGTTAGCGTAGAGCGCCATGGCGCTGACATATTGCGCTTGCGTCCCGGACAGCGACGGCGGCGCATTCATGGTGCGGACCTGCGTTTCGGCGGCATGGAAGAATTTCGCCAGCGGCTCGATCTTTCGTGCGAACGCGCGTGGGTCCCGATCGTCGGTCTGATAGGAGATGCCAGCAAAGCTCATCGCTACCGCCGACCGGGTTGCCTCCCGGTGGAGGGCCCACAATTCTGTCGCGAAGCGTTCCTCGTCCGCGGTCAATGCCGGCGGCTGGGTTTTCTCGGCTCGTGCTCCGCTGGTTTGCGCCGTGGGTTCCGCCACCGACCGCGGCCGGATCTCGTGCAGCCACGCGGCACCGGTGGTTGCGGCGAGCGCCCCAACGACGCCGACCAGCAACAACGGCCGCCTACCGGGCATGCCGATCGTCCGAATGGCGTATCCTCCATTCAATCTGTCGTTGCGACACTGTATCTCTCGGTTTCCCCGACGGTCAACCGAAACAGGTCTTGCGGAAACGCATGTTGCCGTTGATCGCCAGTCGTGCGGCAGCCGTCAGCGCGGTTCCCAACTCGGCGCGTCGGTGAACAGGCCGCCTTCGGCAAAGCCGATGGCATAGATCAGGATCACTCCGAAGACGAAGCTGATCAGGCCCGACGCCACACGGAGCCACCAATTGAATTTCGGCAAATTGACGGCGGTGAACGCGAACGGCGCTGACAAGATCAGCGTGATCAGCATCATACCGACCACAGTGCCGAGCCCGAACAGCAGCAAATAGCCAAGCGCTGCGACCGGTTCGCGGATGACGGACAGCACCATCAGGGCTGCGGCGGCCGATCCTGCAAGACCGTGCACGAGACCGACCACGAACGGTCGCAGCCACTGATAGAACGCCATTCGCCCAAACGCACTGCGGTCGAGCTGCGCCAGCGGCGTCTGGTCTTCGGCGTGCCCATGCGCATCCGAGTCATGACCGTGTGGGTGCGTGTGCACGTAGTCGCCATGCGCATGCAGGTGATCGTGAAGATCGTGCGAATGTCCGCCTGGGATACTCGCATGGGCATGGGCTGCGCCGACTGCCCGCCCCATCCCGGTCAAGGTGAGAATGCCGAGTAAGACCAGCATGATGCCGACGGCGAATTCCATCGACAAACCGAGCTTTGGCGGGATCACGACCCCGAACACTATGATCGCCGCGCCGACCGCCATCACCGTCATGGTGTGCCCGATGCCCCAGGCGGCGCCGATCAGCGCCGAGCCGGCCATGCTGCGCTCGCGACTGACGATCGTGGCAATGGCGACCACGTGGTCGGCGTCGGTCGCATGCCGCATCCCGAGGAAAAAACCGAGAAACAGGAAGGACACAACGTGGGCAGTTCCGGTCATTACGCACGTACCAAAATGGCGACCCCCGTCCATTATTAAACAGCATTTAGACCCAACACCAAATTCCCCTATCGCGTGCGCCCGTGACATGGCCGCGGTGCGGGGCATGGCAGCCGGCCCCGCGTGCCCTTGGAACAGGATGTCCCGAGCTATGTCTCGTCCTGGCCCGTTGCCGACTTGCGCTCGAAGACCCGAAACATCTGCTTGCAGGAGATGAGCCGACCAAGGTGAAGCAGCCCGCTAACGGCAGCTTTTGACCCTGGCTGTGTGAAAACGGCGGGCTGCTGTTATGATTCTCCTGTGATTCTTTTGGGGGGATCGATGAGGCGCTTCGTTGAAGAGGCGGATCGTGGGCAGCGGACGCTGTTGCCTGAATGCCTCGATGACTTCATTGACGAGAGTAACCTAGTTCGCGTGATCGACGTATTTGTCGATGCGCTCGGTTTGGCTGAGATGGGCTTTGAGGGTGCGGAGCCGGCGGCCACCGGTCGGCCGTCGTACCATCCCTCGGTGCTCCTTAGCCTTTACATTTACGGCTATCTGAACCGAGTGCAATCGAGCCGGCGGCTGGAACGAGAGGCCGGGCGCAATGTCGAGGTGATGTGGCTGCTGGGTCGGCTCGCTCCCGATCACAAGACGATTGCGGACTTCCGCAAGGACAACGGCCTGGCGCTGCGCAAGGTATGCGCGCGCTTCGTCGAACTTTGCCGCGAGATGGGCCTGCTCGCGACAGCGAGCGTCGCCATCGATGGCAGCAAGTTCAAGACCGTTAACAACCGGGACAGGAACTTCACGCGCGCGAAGGTGGAACGGCGACGTGCTCAGTTGGAGGAGAGCGTCGCGCGCTACTTGAGCCAACTTGACACGGCCGACCGACAGGAGCCGAGCGAGGCGCTGGCGGCGAAGGTGACGAGGCTTACCGAGAAGCTGACAAAGCTGAAGGAGGAAATGGCAAGCTTGCTGCCTCCGAGAAGCAGATGCTTGCTTCGCCGGATCAGCAAATCTCGCTGACCGATCCGGATAGCCGTTTGATGGCAACCAGTGGCCGCGGATCCGGCGTTGTCGGCTACAATGTCCAAGTTGCTGTCGATACCGACCATCACCTGATCATCGCGCATGAGGTGACGAACAGCGGCTCAGATCGAGCACAACTTGCCAACATGGCCAAGCAGGCGAAGGCTGTTCTGAAGACTAGACGCTCGAGGCCGTTGCCGATCGTGGCTACTTCAGCAGTCCAGAGATCCTCGCCTGTCACGAGGTCGGCATCACGGTAACTCTGCCCAAGCCGATGACTTCGGGCGCCAAGTCAGACGGACGCTTCGGTAAGCAGGACTTTGTCTATTTGCCGGAGGAAGACGCCTATCGTTGTCCCGCCGGAGAGCGATTGCCGTATCGCTATACAAACGAAGAAGCCGACAAGATGCTGCGGCGCTACTGGACCAATGCCTGCAAGAATTGTTCGATCAAGGCCCAGTGCACGCCCGGGTCAGAGCGACGGATCACGCGATGGGAGCACGAGGATCTGCTCGACGCCGTACAGCAGCGGCTCGATGCGAACCCGCTCGCTATGCGCCTTCGTCGCGAGACTGTTGAGCATCCGTTCGGCACGATGAAGGCACGCATGGGAGCGACGCACTTCCTGACCAAAACCCTTCCAAAGGTTAGCCGCTGAGATGGCCCTCTCGGCTTTGGCCTATAATCTGACCCGAGCAATGAATATCCTTGGGATCAGGCCGCTGATCGCCGCGATCGTGGCCTGAGGTCGGCTCAGTTTTGGCTTTAAGACTGACGCCTGTAAGGCCGTTTTTACACGGCCAAGACCCAAAGCAGACGTGAAGCAGCCACCCTGGCGGCATTAGGCGAGCGGCCGCCAAACTTGTCTAGCCGAAGAGATAAGTTACCATTTCGCTGATTCTTGGTCGTTGCGGCTGGCTATGACGAAATCATCGAAACTAGTTGCTGCGAAGCGTGGCAAGGTGCTCCTCGTGAGGCGTCGGTCGGACGGCCGCTGGATGTTTCCGGGCGGCCGCCGTCGCCCGAACGAATCCGAAAAGGAATGCTTGCGCCGAGAAATCAAAGAGGAGCTGCCAAAACTCAAGCTTGGACGCGTAAGCCTCTGGAAGGAGGTCACGGCGAAAAACAAGCGATCGGGGCGGAAGATGAGCGATGCGATCTTCGTCGCCAAGAACGCCAGAGGCAAGCTGGTCATCGGCGATCCGAAGGAGATCGACCGGGCCGTATGGCGGAAGCCGAGCGGCATCCGGCTGACCGCGACCTCGCGTTATATTCGCGACAAGCTGTTTCCCAAGTAGGCCAGACGTCACGTCAGCGAAGCGATCGATGGACATCGATCCAGATTTTTCGAAGGTAGCGCTTTCGGGCTGCTGGAGCGTCGACCTTTTTACCCCAAACGCGGATGACTTGCCGGGATCTACCAGACAGTTGAGCTATCTCTTGATAGTTGGCTAACCCGTTTCTCAGCATATAAAGCGCGGCCGCCTTAATGGTATCAGTCGTCGTCTTTTTGCCCATTGCAGCTCCTTCCGGCCCAGACGTTCGCGAATGTAACGTCGGGAACTCACCGCCGGCAGCTAACCGTTCGACCGAGGTGTTTCGGAATCCATTTCCCTTCCGTCAGTCGTCGTCAGCCGCAATCACGGTAATCGGATTCCTCGCCGTCAGCTCGTTGGCAAATGCCGACCAACCTGGTCCCGACTGGATGCCGATTGAACAGGTGAAGGCGAAGGTCATAGAGTCCGGCTACACGGTGGTCACCCGAATTGAAGCCGACGATGGCCGGTGGGAGGGCAAAGTCATCAAGAACGGACAGAAGATGGAATTCCATGCAGACCCCAAGACCGGGGAGATAACCCGTGAGAAGCCGGACGATTAATCTATGAAGGAACGACCTTGGGGCACGAAAGGTCGTTGTAGTCGATCACAGGCCCCCTGCAATCCGTTCATGAATAGGTCGAGGCACTTCTCCCTTCGGAACGGCTTTTGCGACGACAGGCATCGGCAACATGCTCGGGGCGACCGGACCTCATCCGGATTTTGCGACTTTCTGCTCGAAGCGCGGCCCAGGCTGCGGTAACGTTCGCTCGCGCATAAGCGCCAATGATGCGACGAAAAGGAGGAAGCACATGGCCGGATACCATGCGGTATCACGCCGTAACTTGCTGATCGGAGCCTCTGCAGTTGGAGCGATGGGCGCTCTCGGCTCGCTCAGCCCAGCATTCGCCAAGGCCCTGAAGCTCGGCACCCAGGTTGCCCCGTTCTATCGCTTCAAGATTGGCGATTTTGAAGCAACGATCGTGACCGACGGGCCGCTGCCGCCTCGGCGACCCCCACAAGAACTTCAATGGTCTTAGCGCTGCCGAGATGGACAAGCAGCTTACCGACAACTTCCTGCCGCTCAGCAACGCGGTGCTCCAGCAGAACGCGGGTGAGGCGTTCTCGACAAGCAGATTGCGCGCTACCGCTTCCTGGAGGGTCGCATCAACGACCAGAAAGCGCTAGACGGCATCAAACGATTGATCGCCGAACTGCACGACAAGAAGAAAGCCAACCACCCAGACGAGTAAGCCGTTGTGGCATGCGCCGAAACGCAGAAGAAAAAGGAGAAGTCCAGCCCTGGTGCACGAGCGGTACGACGTCTCGATCTGGGGAGCAGCGTCGGCTGGCGTGGCACGTCGCTACGCTGCCCGTCCGAGCGGCGCATCTTAGTTGTACTCGTTCTCCGGCATGGAGCCGGCGGGCGGCTTTAGCTCCTCAATTCCCGCTTCAATGATCAACAACTCGTCGCGCACCGCCTCCAACGCCCTAGCAGGATTGATACCTGTCACGGCCTCAAGCTGTGCGACCACTTTGCGACGGTGTGAGAGAAGATCTGATAAAGCCCGCCGGTCCTTCGCCTTTACATAACCGGCGACGATTAATTCCATTGCTTTGGACATACGAGCACACGCTTGCTAATTCAGCATTCCCTGTCGAAGCTCATTCAGGAGCGCCAATGTGATCTCGCAATTAGGCTTGTGCTTGAAGACTTCCATGTAGACGCGCAGCGCTTCCTGGTATTCGCCCTGCTTGAGAGAGCCATTTGACTGCAGAGTCAGAACGAGAACCTGAAAAGCGGCCGTCATTGCCTCGAAATAGGCGTTTATGACTTCAGCCGGCGGCGCATCACTTGACGGTGCGGTGGGAGAGGTCATGCTCGGACCTCCCTATCACTCGGCGAGCTCTTTGGTGGGACGTTGATCGGAAAGCCCGAGGCGACAAGCTCATCCATTTTCGAGAGCTCTTCTGCGAGCCGCCGCTCAATAAATTGACGCTCCAGATCCGACAGGTTCGTCTTGAGCAGTCGCCGGTAGCGATAAACGGTGTTTCTATGTGCGCGCATGCGGGCCGATTGTACGTCGAGCATCGTCGTCTCTCCAGACGGTCGCGTGTGGTCCTTGATTTTCTAAATCGGGATTGGCGTTCCCGGTGCGAAAATAGGCAGCCGGAAATTGATGTCAAGAACGATGAACCGGATCAAGTTCGAGGGTCGCTGCCAACCCGACCGAAGCCGTCAATGCACGATCCAATAGACCCAGGCGGCCCCAACCAGCACCATCAGGACCCATGATATCGCCACCAACGTCCAATCTCGTTTGCTAAGTCAGCCTGAAGCATCTGTTCCCCCAAAGGCCGCCTCTGTTGGCGGCCTCTTATTGATCACTCTTCAGCTTGCGGCGACCCTATGCGGAGTTCAACTTTACAATCAAAATCAATCATTGTGACCGACGAGCGTCCTCCAACCTTGCTCGGCAGCATTAACCACCGACTGATAGGCCGCGAGGCTTACGTCAACGTACGCAATGAAAAACGAAAGCTGCAGGTCTATCAAGCTCAAAGATGGTGTAGGACGCGTCCTGCGGTCGGACAACTTGATGATCTGGGCTGACATGTGAATTCCTAATGCTGGTCTCAGTGATCCCGGCGGGTTGCAACATAGCAAGACTAGCTTGGTTCCCGCATCGACCGGCCCACCCACCTCGCAAACTATTAACGCCTTGGACCGCGGAACGCGCGCGAGCCACGGCGGTCGTGCGTGGGGACAACCGCCGTTTCACACTGGCAGCCTTTTCAACCTGGTCTAATGCGAGCTGTCGCCATCGATGCAAGATTGGACTTCCTGCCGGTGATAATGGACGATCGGCCCCAGCCCCTGTGACCCCCGGGTCGAAGCCTCCAGACCGGGGCCGATCTGCTGCCCGACTTCGGCGGGCGCTCCGCGACCTCACGTTTCCTTGGTAGTTGGGCCACAGCCCGAGGCCGACTTTGCGGCTGTCGGTATCCCATGGTCCTTCTGGGTGATCGCGTCAGCCGCGCGGTTCTTGAAGTAGCCAAGGACGTAGACGCGTATGGCAGACGACAGATTGCCATGCTGCAGGTTGCGCTCGATCTCGCTGGCTAGATCCGACAGCGACATGTCGCGCTGGTGGGAAATCTCTTTCACAGCCGTCCAGAATGCCTCTTCCAGGCTGATGCTGGTCTTATGGCCGCCGACGATGATGGATCGTTTCGCGACGTGCGATTTCATGGCTGTTCCTGGCGCTCGATGGCTTTGCGCTCGCTGCCCTTGTGACGATCATCATTTTGCGTGGAGCCTGCGCGCTAGCGGGCGACGAGCCAAGGTCCTTTCCGCCGCAGGCCGGGAGCCTTATGTCAGGCACGCGACCACGGCCAGAACGAGATCTGCGCCGAACTCTCCCGAAAAGATCGAAAACAGAATTCCGGCACTAATCGCGGATGCAATCACTTTGGGAGTAATCATTTTGGACTCCCCTCTTAATTCCAAACTTCAGAGTGAGCGCGGTTTGTTTCCGGAGCGTTTCGAGACCCCAAAAAACGGCTTCGTTCACCAGGGCGTTACATATCGGGAAAATATGGCAATCTGAGTGTCCTAATTTTCAGGCGATCATGTCACATCGTCTTGCGAAAAGAACGCCATCCAGGCATTGCCTTCGACTGATGCGGCAAAGAGACTTCAACCAACGTTTGTTAGTGTCCCGGCCGCTTTAGTTTGGGAGAATCTGGCAGTGCGCGCGTTCTGATTCGCACGCGCCGGCCTCAGCATTAGGTGCCAGCCAGGGGATGCGCGAGGCCGTTTTCGATTACATCTGATCAGCTGTCTTGTTTAGCGGCACGTAAGTTCCCGCTCTCGTGCAGTTCGAGCCAGCCGCGTTCAACCGCATACCATGCCGGCGCAAAATTCGGCGCCGGTGGCCTTCATGGTGAAGAGAATTGAGCGCGTTGATCTTCTCGATATGGATTCGGCCGTCCTGGACTGGCTCAACCTGGGCAGCGAGCTCGAGCGGCCTGCGGGCGGCGGCAGGGTAGGTCAGCCTGTTGGCCTTCTTCCATTACTCGACGACACACTTGGCGAGGCGTCGTCACGTTCATCTCTCGCGATCTGCCGCCCGATTGCCCTCGCCAGCTCTACCCATTGTTCGTGGTGGCGTAGATGATCGATGCTACGTGGGTCGCTCGGGGGTGCGCTGCTGCAGATGCCGACTATGGGGTCGCCCATGCGTTTCAGCGTCGGCCTGTCCTGCTCGAAGCACGCTGGGTGCCACTTGCCATGGACAGAATCTCCCTTCTTGTAGGAGACAGTAACGCTGATCACATCCCGGTCTTGCACTTGACAGTGGGCACAGGTGAATATCGGAACCTCTCTCATGTTCTCACTCCGCCGAAGCCTCAACTTTTCCGACATGGCGGGACACCAGCGAAATCTTGCTCGCGGAACGTGGCCCCGACGCCGGGGATAGGGGGCTGGTTAAGCGCCGGGGCCCTCGCTGCCCGCCGTCGAATCGTTCGATTGGAGGTAGAACATCCTGGGCGGAAAGCTCACTGATTGTGCAGATATTGCGCTCTCCTGTGCAAGTGCAGTTCGTGCCAAGCGATGTGCCACACACGGCAAGCCGTGTGCCGATGGTGAATTCACCGGAACCGGCGAAAACCGTCGCGGACTTGGCCATAGTTGCTGGAGCCAGGTTGAGGTCGGAAAATTGGCGCGCTGGAAGCAGGATTGGACTGCAAAGGAAAACTCTGTGGAGGGCTTGTCTGGTAGGGGGCGCCAGAGGAGGCGCAGCGCACTATTGAGGAATATGCAGCTGAGCTGCGGGAGATCATCAAGAAGCTACGCTGCAAGATGAACTAAGGCGGCCTCACAGAAACCTAGGCCCGTTTTGGTACTTATACGGGATGCAACGTGTTTATTTGGTTCGGGTCACAACCGACAGCGGCGAACGCCAGCTCTGGCTGGCAGCGACGGAGCGAAGCGCCGCTGTGGATCGAGTGCTCGACGCGATTCCCGAAGGCTGGGCAGCGAGTCTAGTTGAACGCGAGTTAGATGAGGACCTGACAGCTTCATTGAACATGCAGGCCGGCGAGGTCCGGCGACATCTGGTGTCCTAATTCCCCCTCTGCGGGTACGAACGGTCCCGGGCATCCCCGGGGCGGGGCGTCCACCCCATCATAAATCCGCCATGTCAGCTTACCCCCCAACAGCGACATAGGAGCTGATATTGCACGACGTCCGAGAGGGGCCAGAAGCTGACGTTGCTAGAATGACTACAAGAGACGTGGCTCCTCACGGAAGCCAGTGATCTCCGCGGCTACCGCTCGTCTCCGCGACGATATCAACCCTGCAGGAGCCCTTATTATTGAGCATTCTGATTCAAGCATCGGACGGCATGGGTCGCTGTAGGTTAGATTGGCGGAACCCGCCGTCCAGCGCGTCTCCAGCAGAAATCGGTCAGCCCTTGCGCAGATACCGCGGCGACAGCGTTCTCTGGGACTTCACAGCATTGAGGGCCACAGCCAGTTCCTCGATCCGATACGGCTTTGATAAAATATTAACTCCGGTCTCCTTGGCTTCGTGAATGGCCGCTCCGCTGTAACCGCTTGTCAGCAGGATCGGGATGTCGCTTCGCCTTTTTTGGATTTCGCGGGCAAGCTCAACTCCGTTCATCCCGCCTGGCATCATGACGTCCGAAAAGACGATATCGACAGGTCGTCCATCAGCCAGAGCGCCAAGTGCCGCCGCGGCACTGGCCGCGCGGGTCACCTCATACCCCAAGTCGTCGAGCATCTCGCTGACCAGGGTAGCGACCTCATCGTCGTCTTCGACCAGAAGAATCCGACCTTCATCTCGAAGCCGTCCATTTGGTTTGTGAAACTCCACAAGCCGGCGTTGATCGTGAGACGGCGCGTGTCCGGATTTCGGAAGGTATAGAGAGATCGTGGTGCCAGAACCGAGCTCTGAATCGATACGGACGGTCCCTCCTGACTGGGTGGCAAACCCGTAGACTTGAGCGAGACCTAGTCCCGATCCTTTGCCGACGTCTTTTGTGGTAAAGAATGGCTCGAACACCTTGGTTCGGACCTCTTCGGTCATGCCAGTCCCCGTGTCGATCACTGAGAGCCGGACATAATCGCCCGCGAGTTCGTTCTCCGTGAGATCAGGTACATTCTCTGCACGGACGATGATCGTGCCGCCGGCGGGCATTGCGTCACGCGCGTTGACGGCAAGATTCAGCACGACCAATTCGAGTTCACCTGGGTCGACCTCGACGGGCCAGAGAGTCGCAGGAAACTCGAACTTCACGTGCACGTCGCCCCGCAAGCTCCGATCGAGCAATTCGCGCATCCCGCCAATCTGGCGCGCTATATCCACGGATTCCGGCTTGAGCTCCTGCCGCCGAGAGAACGCGAGAAGCTGGCGGGTCAGGCTAGCTCCGCGCTGCGCCGCCTGGATCATTCCGTCCATCAACCGGCGGCGCCGCGCCGGGTCGGCCTGGCGATCCAGCATGTCGAGCCCGCCCGAGATGACCATCAGCAAATTGTTGAAATCGTGAGCCACGCCGCCGGTGAGGCGTCCGATCGCCTCGATCTTCTGTGCTTGTCGGAGCGTTTCCTCCACGCGAGCACGCTCCGCCATCTCGCGACGGAGATGGTCGTTGGCCTCTGCAAGAGCGTGCGTCCTCTCGATAACCAGGCTTTCGAGTTGCTGAGCCGCTTGGTCACGCGCCTGGATCAGCGCTCGTACTTCGTACTGGCGCCGTCTGGCGCGAAGGGCCGACTGAACCGCGCTGGTGAGCGTGATCGGCTGGATAGGACGTTCGAGTAAGGACACGTTGCGCAGCACGTTCACAAGGTGGCGCCGCCAAGCGACTACTTGCGGCTGGTGGTGATGACTCGTGAGCACAATGAAAGGCAGGTCCGACCAGGCGGGTTGCCGCTGGACCCATTGGCTCAGCGGCGTATCCTTCGAGAACAGTCCTTCTTCGGCAAGAAAAACCACTCCTGCTCCCGTCTCCATCTCGCTCACCAATGCCTCGACGTCAGCACAAATGGCGGTCGCGAGTCTCGAGCTGCGGAGCAACTCTGCGGACGCGAGCGCATCGCGCCCGATCGGCGCGAAGATCAGCACGCGGTGCTCTCGCTCAGTCTCCATCTGACGTGTCCACCTCGGGAATGTCCGTCCCCAGAAACCGTGGATTGCCTGAGAAGATGCCGCTGAAATTGCTGAGGGGGGGCCCCAGGCTGATGCCTGCGCCACTCAAACGAAATTCACGGATACTGTGTTCATGATTGCCGCTTCGCTTCTTCACGACCGACAAGGCGCGTCGAACCGTACCGGCGAGTTCGAAATAGCGCAGCATCAAAACGGCGTCGCTAAGATAACTGATGTCCAGCGGCGTATCCATCGGGCCAACCAGCCCATGCTGCGCAAGCACGAGGATGGTCAGCACCCCTTGCTGGCCGAGATAGGTCAAGAGCTCGTGCATCTGAAGGACGAGAAAACGCTCGTCCGGCATCGCGTTGAGATAGCCATTGAGGCTGTCGATGATAACAATACGGGCATTTTCGACCTCAACGCTATGCCGAACGTTTGCCGCAAACTCGCCTGGCGACAGCTCGGCGGGGTCAATCTGCTGGAATCGGATGAGCCCGGAATCCACATGTTTCTGAAGCGGGAGGCCGAGCGTTCGCGCACGAGCCTCAACAGTGCCGCGGCCTTCGTCGAAGGCAAAAAACACGGCATGCTCGCCGCGTTCCGCGGCCGCTATTGCATAGGTCAGTGCCAGCGAAGACTTGCCGACGCCGGCTGCGCCGATGAAAAGCGCGTTGGTGCCTCGCTCAAGGCCCCCGCCAAGAAGTTCATCGAGCTCGGCATTGCCGCTCGGAGTGAAGTCGCCCGGAAACGATTTATGATGCTCAGAAGCAATCAAGCGCGGGAAGATCTTGAGGCCGCCGGGCGCAATGACGAAATCGTGGAAGCCTCCTCGAAACGGAATGCCTCTCATTTTAATGACGCGCAGGCGGCGGCGTTCGGCGCCGTATTCGAGCGCGAGCTGCTCCAGCATCACAACGCCATGGGCTATGGAATGGAGCTGCAGATCCTCGTGCGAAGCAGTCAGGTCATCGAGTAGGATAACGGTGCAGTTGCGTTGCGCAAAGAAATGCTTCAAGGCCAGAACCTGGCGACGATAACGCAGCGCATTCTGAGCCAGAAGGCGAAGCTCGGAAAGGCTGTCGATCACCACGCGTGTTGGATTTATTTGTTCGACCTCCTTGAATACGAGGTTCGTGGTCTCGCTCAGCTCCATTTCGGCGGGGTGAAATACCGTGAGTTCGCGTTCGGGATCGAGCGTCGTCTCCGGGGGAACGAGCTCGAAGATGTCCACCCCGGCGAGCGACCAGCCATGCCGCCGGGCGACGAGCTCAAGCTCCCGCCTGGTTTCGGAAAGAGTGATGTAGAGCGCGCGTTCGCCATTCGCCGCCCCTTTTAGCAGAAACTGCAGCGCGATGGTGGTCTTGCCGGTGCCCGGCCGGCCTTCGTAGAGGTACATGCGGTTAGCGTCGAAGCCACCGCCAAGAATGTCGTCGAGGCCCCCGCTCCCCGTGGAGATGCGCTGCAAATCAGCGATCGCGCCGTTTTCACCTGGCACAACCTGCTTCACCATGACCGTTTCCCCCGACCAACCTTCAAGAATGTTCCCGCACGGAAGCTTGGACGGTAGCCAACTCCGCGATAATCATGAGAGAACGAAATAAAGCCGGTTCCGGTTCCCGGCCTGCTATCGCTGGCGGCGAGCGAAAAGGAAGCCGCCTTCAAAAGCCAGCTTTTAGCGCAGGCCCAAGCCTACCGGAAAATGGCCGCGCAAAGGGCCAGGGATTATGGGCTCCCCGCACCAAGTCCTCCCAACGCGGCCTGACTCGCCAAGTGTCCCCACCCGGAAGACTGAGCAAACGTCCCGTTGCCGAAAATTCATGTTCACTTTGGTACATAGGGTCGCAAGATCAGCGCGGGGTGATTCCATGCTGTCCATGATCCTAATCATGATTGCCATCGGTGGCACACTTGTAGGTAGTAGGCTCAACCGTAAATTCCCGAAGCCCGCGAAAACCAAAGGGACCGCTGGTCTGGTCCAGCGGCCCTTCCGGGTTTCCACTGACACGAAATGAAATTTTTTGGCGCTCCCGGACTCCCTATTTTTCCCGGAGCGCTACTGCTTGCTTGGTTGATTCTTTCCTTCCGCAAGCGACTCCTCAGCGATGATGCGAAGAACGAATAGCGGATTCCGGAATTGGTCCGTGACTTCCATGCGCCATTCGCGGCCGGGCTTTAGGTCGCCATCGAGCCCCTGCAGAATCTGCCCGGCCGTGACTGTGGCTTCTTTCCACGCCGCGCGATGATCCGCCAACTCTTCACCAACGTGGTCCGTGGTCGAACGCTCATGCGTAACGTTGAAAAAGTAGCGTGGCATTGTACATTTCAGCTTCCTATCGAAAGGTATTTTCGTAACGCTGCGGCTCTTTGATCCGTTCCCGCCCCTTAATCGCGCCGGAGAAGTTCAGCAAAGCAGCGTTCAAGTTGTTCGACCGTAAACGGCTTTTGCAACCACGGCCGTCCCCGGAATTCTTCGGGCACTCCAGACTCACCAAAGCCGGTCGCAAACGCGAATGGGATATTGCGCTTGGCCAGAGCCCTCGCAACCGGCTCAATGCCGTCACGCCCCAGCTGCACGTCTAGCAGAGCGATGTCAAAGACAGCGTTGTTCGCCTGCTCCAGTGCCGAAGGCAAATCCCCAACCTCCGCCGCCACCGTGTGGCCAAGCTCCGTCACCATATCTTCAACCATCATCCGGATGAGCGTTTCATCCTCGACCAACAATACCGAAGCCACGGCCCTCCCCCAAAAACCTACTGTCGTGTGATCTTCGTTGCGCTCGCGAATGCCCGAAGCGCTACGCCTCGAAGCTCACCCAAACTGCCTTGGCCTGCTTCGGCCGCTAGCAATAGCTGTTCGGCGATCACGCGTCGGCTCTCATGATCCCCGCCGTGCGGAAGCTCCCGGCAGGTCTCCTCCAGCACAACTTCCATATTCGTTTTCACCCGGTCAGACAGAGCCATCCCAGCTTCTCCGGCTTCAATGTCGGCGAGTTCCGGAAATATGGAAGCGAAGGGCCTTCTTAGTCAATATGACTTTGCGCTTCGGGTTAGCCACGTCCTACCATTCGGATTCTTTTGGGGAAGGCTGTTGCGTTTTACGGCCAAGAAGGCATCCTTATCCCTGAGCGCGGAGCCTCTGTGCTGCTCCTCCCTTGTTAGCGCATCGAGCCGATCCAACTGGCCCGCCAGCCCGGCAAGGCTCCGGGCGATGTTCTTCATCAGGAAGGCGCGGTCGGGGGAGGTGTTCGGGTTTTTGCAGAGGACTTTATACTGGCGTGCAAACTCTAAGCATTGCGCAGCGGAAATCATCTTGCCTCCGAGGGCCACAAAAAACGATGAAAACTCTTAACCTCTGGCTTTGTTCCAAAAACGAAAACTACTATAGAATGCACTTATCTCGGATGGCAACTTCAACTTTGCTAACGTGCGGAACGCAGGGCGCGCTCCGACTGGAAAAAGATAAAATTGTCTCTATTTGAGTGCCTATGCGATGGCGCTCTAGTTTTAGAGTACGCCCCGCTTCCGGCTTCATTGAGCGCTGCCTTCCAACCGTAGCGAAGACGGCTCCGGTGGGGCCGGATTGGGTGTACGCAATCAAGCACGACGGCTACCGGCTCATGACGCAAAAGCACGATGGCCGCGTGCGCGTATACACTCGGCGCGGAGCGGATTGGGAGCGCTTCCGCCGCGTTGTGCAGGCCGCCCCGCGATCAAAGCTACGTCCTTCCTGTTACGGTGAGGGCATCGTTTACGACGGCAAAGGCATGCCGAACTTCGCGCTTCTCCACTCTCACGACTAGGACCGCGAGGCATCGCTTGTCGCCTTCGATCTTCTAGAACTGGAAGGCACGGAGGTTCGCAGGCAAGGCAGCGAAGCGCTGAATTCCATGAGCGGCACGCTGCAGCTTACGGCCGGCGGTGCGAATGTTGACTCACAACTTTTCAGCAACATCCCGCAGAACGCGCAGAGTGCGCCTGAGGAGTTGTGGGACCAAAAACAGGTCGTAAACGCGCACCGTATCTCCACTGGGCTGAACGCATCGGCAGTAATGGAGGCAATTAAAGAAGGGGCGACTTTCGTAGTCGCTGACATTGGAATGCAGCCCGTTGGATCGATCCCGCGGAAAGGTTCGAATTTTGGAAGACGGAAGTGAAGTCACGACTTGCCGATAAGCCGATCTCGCTTGAAGACTTCCCTGGGGAGCACTGCTATTTCGCTTCGAAATGGCTGCTTGCTGATGGACTTCCATTGATTGTCCTTGAACGACACCACTGATTTGATGGCGAGGTCCGCTCAGGGTCAAAGGCTGCCGCGGCTGCCTTGCATGACCCTCTTCGGGTCACCGCTAGGAAGCAGACCTCGCGGCGCTCGGCGCCAGGTGGCGGCCACGGTCAATTCCGGACTTTCCTAACCGGCCGCGTAATCTTCGAACGACGCCATCTATTTCCCGGCTGCGTCAGGTGGCGTAGAATGTTACTGCCCCTTGAAGCGGGACGTGCCGAAAATCACCGCCAGGGCAAACGAGCAGTGCTATCGGCAGGCACGCTCTCTGGAGACCGTTCTTTTTCGGTTTCGCACCACCAGTCTCAACGAACTTTGCGTGTCGCATCTACGGCCGCAGGTTCAGTAATGTCGGGAGAAAAGCCATGAGCAGGGTCGATCGAAGATCCGCACTGGGTATCGGATTGGCAGTGGCTTCGGCTGCCATGATCAAGCCAGCCGCCGCACAGGCCACAAGCTACAAGGATACGACGCCTTGGCCAGGCGTCGTGGTGCGTGAATATGAAGGCGAGACACCATCCCTAATCCCAGGTTTTAAGACCGTCTCAATGCGCGATGTCATTATGCAGCCGGGGTCGAAGACCATGGGTCCCCCTATGATGAATGCTATGGTCTGCCATATCACCGAAGGGGAGCTTCGGCTTGACCAGGAGGGAAAGACCTTCACGGGCAAGAAGAATTTTGTCTGGACCTGCAACAAGGAGACAAAAGAACAGGCGTTCAACGATGGGAGTGTGGTCGCGATTATGCGAATTACGGACCTAAAGGCTTAACACTGGTTTTCGCAAGAGATCGATTGTAGAGCGGATGGCGCACGCGACGACGCGCCATCCGCGTGCAGGTACGGTTTGGGTCAAAGTTCGAATAACTCAGGTTGAGCCCGCTGCGCCGCAATGAGCGGACTCCGTCAGACCCGCTTCGCAGATGGGCAGCAGCCGACCAGAACCGCTGACGTAGCCGCTGGGTTCTATTTGGCTCTCAGGCTTTGAGCCATGTCGTCCTGCCCCTGCGCGAGCTTGTCATAGGCATCTGCCATCCGGCTGTATTGAGCCTTCGTTTCCGAATCTCGCATCAGATCACTCTTGGCACGACATTCTTCGGCTTGGTTGCGGTAACGCTTTGCGTTCGCCGAATGATCCATCTATTCACGATTATCCCGATGCGCCTTGCTTTCGGTGCGATACATCGCGCTCTCCATCACGGTGAGACGAAGGGCGCCGCGACTATGCAGTTGTTCGGCTTGCAAGGCGAGCTTTTCCTTTTGAAGAGCTTTGCTCTCTTCAATGGCAAGCTGAGCGCGAGCGAGAAGGGGATCAATCATCCGGCGATCATGGACGCGGAGAAGCCTCGTTCCTATTGCCTATGTTAACTTTCGGGATCTTCTTTCGGAAACGGCTCGTAGGTCTGACGACCGAGAAAGGTATCGGGCTGAGGCAGCTTGAGTACCTCCAGGGCTTCTCGAATGGTCTGCCGCACCATTTCGACGTGTGCGGCATCTTTTGGTGAGAGTTGATGAAAGTGACGGATGACCGGCATGGCGGCGCTCCCTGTTTTGCAGGCGGGAGCACGGCAGTGTCTCTCAGCCATCGACGCCTACGGCAGAGCCTCGGCCGATGATGTAACGACAATACCACCACAAAGCGGAGGTTCCTAGGGGAGTTACGGTTGTGAGCGATCACCTCAGCGGGCTTTGCTGCTCGGCTCTCGTAAGCGCGTTCAGCCGATCCAATTGACCTGCCAACCCGGTGAAGTTCCGCGCGATGTTCTTCATGAGGGAAGCGCCGTCGATGGACGTGCCCGATACTTGAGAAAGACCTTTGAAATGAGTTGCGAGTTCAACGCATTTTGCCGCCGTAATCATGTTCGGCTCCAGAATGAGAAATCGGTGACGTGCACCCGCTAAGTCTGAAACTGAAGTGTTGTTCAACCAGCAACAATGCTTCCGGGCCGCTGGCAAACGTCTTCACCGGGTCATGAGCGCCGTTTGGAAGATCGGCCGGTTGCTTCCGGTCTACCTCGATAAGCCGACAACTGAGGGCGCCGCCCGAACTTCGCATTCGGCCCAGAAGCCGACATCGGCCAAGCTCGACGCCGACATCCGTACTTCGTCAGACCTGCACAACAAAAATCCGAAGGCCTTCAATGAACCAAGTCCGCCGACCAGAGCGTTCAGCATGGTGTTTGCTCGGTCCACTCTGGCAAGCTGCTCTAGATTTTGGGAGCGCTCTCAGCCCAACGGGCCATCCTTGCGTTGGAAGGCAAGGACTCGTCAACAAGTTTTTTCGCGGTCTCAATACCGGCCACCGGCAATTTATTGGGATCTAGAAGCCCGATCTGGACCAGTACCGAGGCCTGATCCCAATAGATATGCTCATTGTAAAGCTTGTCGCCGCGAAAGCAGACGATCGCGACTAGCGGGATCTCGACGTATCTGCCGGTCGGAAATATGCCCGGTAACATCCAGTCGATCTCGGTGTCATGAGTGAAGCAGAACAACATCTCATCGACCACCCGGTCGGAGCCAATGGTGCGCGAGATCGGGATCAGTTTAGTGTCCTTCGGCGTCTTCGGGATAAAATGGTTTTTGTAGAAGCGCAGAAGGTCACTGTGGCCAACGCCGCCAGTCATGATTGGGATATGGTTGACGTAGGGTTCGGCCACCATCGTGCCCATAGTCGCTTCGGCCGAGCGTGTGGCAAATTCCAGCTCGGTGTGCTTGTCCCACAGTGACGAGAGATCGTAATGAGGGCCGAGGGCTTTACGGAACAGCGCGATCGAACGCGAGTGCGCCATCAAACTCGCCGGTCTGTTGAAACTCGCGCGCTCCGGCGCTGCGAAAGCATGATTGCAGCCCGGGTAAAAATAGAACTCGACATCCGGACGATTTGCAAAGGCCGATCTAGTTTGCGTCCGCGCCTCCGCGGGGGCAAGAGGATCGAGTTCGGCGTAGTGAAAGACTATGGGCCGCTTGATCTTCGAGGCCTCGCTGAGATAGGCCTCGATGCCAATGCCATAATAGGACACGGCACAATCGACGTCGGTGTGCACAGTAACGAGATAAGCGATTTTACCGCCGAGGCCGAAACCGAGTGCGCCAACCTTGCCAATCGTTTCCGGCCGCGCCCGCAGCGACTGTAATGCATCAGTGCAATCCTTGACTGAAAGATCGGCGTCGAAGCGCAGGGAATACTGCATCGCCTTGCTAAAATCGGCCTCGGCGCAGCCGAGATCAACGCGCGGGTCCATGCGCCAAAATAGGTCCGGCACGAGCACGACATAGCCTTCCTCGGCATAGTAGTCAGCGATGCGCATGGAGGGGGCGACGCCAAAGATATCGTGCAACAACAGGATGGCGGGACCTGACCCAGACGCGGGAATAGCGAGATAGCCCTTGAATGTACCGCCATCGGCGGCTTTGATGTCGATCCACTGTCCCGCCATTTCAACCCTCCACGACCTATGAAATGTGTCAGCGAAAGACGACATCTTGCCAACGTCGTCGCCGACGTCTGTGCCTACGTCCAGGTCGGATTTTACTTCGCAAGGCGATGTCGGCCGATGAGCCAATACTAGAAACGTGGAAGATTGCTACTCGAAAATCGTTGCCGGTGTAACACGCCGTCTCTCGTCCGAGCGCAAACGTAGTCCGTCAACCGAGATCACGATGAATGCTCAATTTTCCATGACAGAGGGAGTCTGCTAATGGGATGGTCCGGCCGTGCTCCGGCCCTGCCAGCACGAGAAGCTGGCAAGGGGCGCTCAAGACAAGGAGCACGCCATGTCTCGGAAACTCAACGCAGCGATCGCCGTGATCGGCATCGATATCGGCAAGAACTCGTTCCACATCGTGGGTCATGATCACCGCGGTGCCATCGTGCTGCGGCAGAAGTGGTCACGCGGCCAGCTGGAAACGCGGCTCGCCAACCTGCCGCCGTGCGTGATCGGTATGGAGGCCTGCGTTGGCGCCCATCATCTCAGCCGCAAACTCCACATGCTTGGCCACGACGCCCGCCTGATGCCGGCGAAATACGTGCGCCCGTATTCGAAGGGACAGAAGAATGACTTCCGAGATGCGGAAGCCATCGCCGAGGCGGTGCAACGCCCGACCATGAAGTTCGTCGCAACCAAGACCGCCGATCAGCTCGACCTTCAGGCGCTGCACCGCGTCCGCGATCGATTGGTCGGTCAGCGTACCGGCGCCATCAATCAGATCCGTGCGTTCCTGCTGGAGCGGGGCATCGCCGTGCGGCAGGGCCTGCATGCCCTGCGGTTCGAGTTGCNGGGTATCTTGGCGACACGCGCCGATGTGCTCTCGCCTCGCATGTTGCGCATCATCGAGGGTCTGGCGGAAGACTGGCGCCGGCTGGATGAGCGTATCGAGGGGCTATCGAACGAGATCGAAACACTGGCCCGTCAAGATCAGGCCTGCCAGCGACTGATGACGGTGCCTGGCATTGGCCCGATCATCTCGAGCGCAATGGTGGCCGCGATCGGCACGGGAGACGTGTTCTCGAAAGGCCGCGACTTCGGCGCCTGGCTAGGACTGGTGCCGAAGCAGATATCGACCGGCGACCGCACGATCCTCGGCAGTATCTCAAGGCGCGGCAATCGCTACCTGCGCGCGCTGTTCGTGCAAGCCGCGTGGGTTGTGCTGGTCAAGGTCAGGTGTTGGGAGCGCTATGGCCTCAACTCCTGGATCGAAGGCGCCAAGAAACGACTGCATCACAACGTGCTGGCGATTGCGCTCGCTAACAAGCTCGCCCGGATCGCCTGGGCGGTCCTCAATAAGGGACGCGCCTTCACGTGCGTCAAGACGGAGGAGACGGCGTCTGGATCTGCTTGATCCTCGCGCCGTGCGCGGCGCCGTCAAGGCGCAGCCTGGCCGCAGGAGAGCAAGCCGTCAGGACAGCACGACGGCCGGCCTTGACGGCGCCTTGCGCGCGGCGCGTCTGCGCGCGCAGGCCGGGACGAAGGAACGACCGCCAGGCACGAACAAAGGAACAGCGCGAAGTGAGGAGCTATCGATGACGTAACAACACCCTTACCTGCCGAGGTCTGCGAGAGGATGACACGACGATGGAGAATCGGTCTTCCCGACGCATGCGAACCCTGGTGACCCAAATGGCCCGGTCAAGGCCTGTCCGCTAACCAGATCACGTGCGCGCTGATATCCATGATGGCCCGGAGCACTCCGCTCCAAGCAGAGGCCGGATACATTGATGCAAGACCGTATCTACCGCATCGTCGAAATCTTCTTGCACCGCACGGCCGGACCATACATTTGGGTCAAAGGCCGCTCTCGGCGTCTCCACGATGGCTTTCCGCTCCGCCCTCGGAAGCGGACGGTGCGAGGCCAAGAGCGGAGGTCAGCCACGGGCCAGAAGGAGACATTTTTGGTGCAGCGTGGGGCGGCCGAGAGGCGGCCGCCCCGCCTTGACGACATAAATTTCTATTTCGCCATCGCCGTCCTGGCGGCCTCGATCTTGGCCTTCACAGCATCGAGGTTGAAGCTTGCGCCCTTCTGCATCGGCGGAAACTCGATCGCGGTCATGGCCAGTTTCTCGACCTCCTGCTGGACGAACACGAAGCGCCAGAATTCGTATTTGAACCAGTCGAAGTATTGCTGCGCGCCAAATTTGGTCCCGCTATCGGGCCAACCCGTCCGCTCGAACGGATCGAGGCGAAGGTTGATCAGGTAGGGAACGTCAACCTTGGTCTTCTCGCCTAGCCATCCCCCGGGCTGGTCGATGAAGCGATACTTGAAGTCGTCGATGCGCACGGCTCCCAGCTCGCTCTCGCCGAAGTACCAGATTTCGTGCCGGTTCGAGGGCCCTTTGCCGGTGATCATGTCCATCTGATTGTAACCGTCCAGATGGCACTTGTAGGTGCGGTCCCCAATGTGTTTGCCCTTCTTCAGCTCCTCGACAATGTTCGGGTTGCCGGCTGCGGCTAGCAAGGTCGGGAACCAGTCCAGCCCGGAGATGATACCGTTCTCGACCTTGCCGGCCGGCACCTTGCCAGGCCAGCGGATCATCGCCGGCGCACGGAAACCGCCTTCCATGACGGTGCCTTTGCTCTGCGCGAAAGGCGTCTGTCCGCCGTCCGGCCAAGTGAAGACCTCTGTGCCGTTGTCGGTAGTGAAGATGACAATGGTGTTATCATCCACGCCCATGTCCTTGAGCTTTTGCATGACGATGCCGACATCGTCGTCGAGCTGCGCCATGCCGGCTTCATGAATCGTCCAGCCGTTCTTGGAATTGCGCATCGCCTGATATCTTGGCGACAAGTGCGTGACGATGTGCATGCGGGTTGGATTGAGCCACAGGAAGAACGGCTTGTTGTCGGCCTTGGCCTTCTCAATGAACTTCAGGGCAAGGTCCCGGATTTCGTCGTCCACCGTTTCCATCCGCTTCGGATAGAGCGTGCCGGCGTCCTCGATCCTTTGCTTGCCCACCTTGCCCCAGCGCGGGTCCACGGTGGCATCGTCGACATCGGTCGCCCACGTATGCAGCATGTTGCGCGGACCGACGACGTTCAACAGGTCTTGCGGATAGCCGGGGTGAGCCGGATCTTCCATCGCGTCGAGGTGATACAAGTAGCCGAAGAATTCGTCGAAGCCATGTACCGTCGGCAAAAATTCATTCTTGTCGCCAAGGTGATTCTTGCCGAACTGGCCGGTGGCATATCCCATGCCTTTGAGCGCGGTGGCGATGGTCACGGCCTCCGCCGGCAAGCCTGTGGGCGCGCCGGCCTGGCCGACCGTGGTCATGCCGGTGCGGATCGGCAGCTCTCCGGTGATGAAATTGGCGCGACCCGCGGTGCAGCTCGCCTCGGCGTAATAGTCGGTAAACAGCATGCCCTCCGCCGCGATCTTGTCGAGGTTCGGCGTCCGGCCGGCCATCATGCCTCGATGGTAAGCACCGATATTCCAGATTCCGATATCGTCCCCCATGATGACGACGATATTGGGTCTTTGTCCGGCTGGCGCGGGAGTGGGTGCCGGCTGCTGTGCTTGCGCGAAACCTGTCGCGCCGACCGCAGAGAGCGCTGAAGCTGCGACGATGGAGCTGCCGCTCAAAAGGAGATCGCGGCGTTTCAATCCTGCGCTGCTGGGTCCAGTCTCCTTGTTTGGCTGGGCTGGAATCCTATCGTTACTCATTACATGATCCTTTTCCTGGCGATGCGCCTGAAGCCGGGATGGCTTAGGCGGTTTCGATCAGCTCGAGCTATCCGCGCCGATCGATGACGGCGGCAAGAGTCGCGAGCGCAAGGATGTCGGCCGCCGTAAAGCACCTCGCGCATTTTTTTGGATCGGATCTTTAGGCTCCGGCGATCAAAGCCAAGCGATTCCCGCGCCGGTTGATATAGATCAAAGGATATCCGAGCTCGGTTCTGGCTACGCGAGGGGGAGAGCAGGTCCGCTAAGGTCAAAATTAGCCTTGCGATCGTTCGAATTGGACGCAAGTACGTCTCCAATCGTCTAGAAGCGGACGCCGGATTGGAAGGGCTCCCAGTGGAACATGACCAGCTTCACTAGCTGAGGAGGTCAACATGACCATTACGGAAAGCACCGTCCCCGCTTCCCCGAAGCACGCTCCTTGGAATAAGGGGAAGATCGTCGGCGCAAAGCCGCCGCTCCGTCCGAAGCACGTCTGGTCAATCCGAACCAAGCTCCAAGTCGAGGGGCGAACGCGCGATTTGGCAATGTTCAACGTCGCCATCGATAGCAAGCTGCGCGGCTGCGACGTCGTCGCCTTGAAAGTTGAAGACCTTGCGCCCGGCGGGTATGCGGCCGACCGCGCGACCGTCCGACAGAAGAAGACTGGCCGGCCAGTTAAATTTGAGCTGACGGAATCGGCGCGGCAAGCTATCGACGATTACCTGCGGCTCACGGGCAAGAAGTCAGGAGAATACCTGTTCACGGGCCGGCGGCCGAGCGGGCATATGACGACCCGCCAGTATGCCCGTCTCTTATCCCGCTGGCTTGCCGACATTGGACTGGAGCCGCACTTTTTCGGGACGCATTCCCTTCGCCGGACCAAGGCGACCTTGATCTATCGCCGAACCGGCAACCTGCGAGCCGTACAGGTCCTTCTGGGGCATACTAAGATTGAGAGCACCGTGCGATATCTCGGCATCGAGGTCGACGACGCCCTCGCGATAGCAGAACAAGTCGACGTCTGACTTCGGGGGCAGATCAGACGTGCTCTGCTCTGCCCTTACGGACGCCTCCGGGCCAAAAGCGGAAGAACGCCCGAATTGTCTTGAAGCTCTTCACATTGTCCCGACGTCTGCAATGCTTAGGTATCCAAGCTGCCACCCTTTTTGGACTCTGCAACGCGGTTTCTGTACACGGGCCGCATCAGGTTGATGGAGTTTGAGCCTTCCGTATTGCTGGATCGATGTCAAACGCTTGGTAAGCAATGGAATTGCCGACTAGGTGAACAAGACCGTCCCACCTTCTTCTACAATCCACGTAAAAGTTGGCCGCATTGCGAAAATCGTCCGTTGCGCAAATACCGGCGCTCTGTAGTCGCTGTCGCGCATTATCGAACCGGGCTCGCCAGAGTAGCTGATCGGCATCGTCCGCTTCATGCCGCGGGTTCTCTTGCAGGAAGACGTCGCTGAGAGTGGAGAGGAGTAGTAGCGCGGAGGACCACATTTGTGTGACCGCGCCCGATTGTTTCAGCCAATCCGCATCGTCCGGCAAGGCACTTCGGATCAGCGAAACAGCATCAAGCGCGACGAGCCACGACCTCGACACGGCGTAGATCGGCTCAGGGAAGCGGAAGTAGAACAGGATAGGATAGAAATGGTGGGCTTCCTTTGCTTCCGTGAGCTCTGCCGCCAGCGATGAGAGGTTGTTGTAACCCGCGCTGAGCTGGTTCTTTGCAAATAGGTGCGCGAGCAACTCGGCCGCATCGCCGTTCTCGCCGGAGAGCGCGTGGATTTTGAGACAGAGCGAGTTTCTGCTCCTGAGCGCGCCATAGATCTGCATCAGGTAAGTGATGGTGAGCGATATGACGGACGTTCCAATCACCTAGTTAAGAAGAAACAACAGCTTTGCTCCAGCGCTTTGCGGGCCGAAATTGCTGCCGCCAACGATCGAGAGGCTGCTTCCAGCCACGTAAAGCGCCGTCACGAAATCCGTTGGCGTCTCTTGGCTACTGCTCGTGATGCTCGTCCCGAGCAGAGGGTGGACGATCAGTGCGGCCCCCAGCGCGAGCAGGACCGACCAGGTCAGTAGCAATGCGACTACAATGATAGGCCCGCAGAACGAAAGCAGATGATTGTTGCGGCTCGAAGCAACCCCGCGCATTGCTCGCCACACCAGTCTTGCCAGGCGGTCGCTCATGATCCCGGTGCCAGCGCGGGCGTAGAGCACCGTCAGGAAGACGTCGGCAAGGACGATGCCCATCAACAACGTGCCCAATGCAGGCTCCACCCAACGCACCATCGACCTCCGTGGCTGTGTCGCCGGCCCTGCTTCGTCGATTATTTCTGTTTGAAAGCGCCGTCTGACGCGGCCGCATTGGCCTCGCGCGGCATGAACTTGAACAAGGTAAAGTTCTTGTCCGTCCATGTCATGTGGAACCAGGGCGAATCCTGAATATGCGATGCCGTCACATAGACGGCGCCATCGGGACCTTGGGAAAACGTATCCGGCCAGCGCAGGCGCGAATCTGTCAACAGCTGCCGTATGCTGCCGTCCTGCGGGTTGAGGGCCTTAACTGCGTTGTCAGCGATCGAGCTCAGGTAGATCTCGTCGTTCTCGCCTGTCCAAAGTCCATCTACCGGCTCCGTTGTCGCCACCGTCTCCGGACGGGCACGACTTGCCGCGTCGGGGTTCTGGATATCGGGTGTGCGGATCTTGTAGAGGGTCTTCCCTGTCAGAGCTTGCCAATACAGCGTATTGCCGTCTTTAGATAGCGCCAGGCTATCGGCATTGAACAGCGGTTGCCGTCCATCAGGCCGCCGCACCGGGCGGCCATCGCTCATCACATTGACGCTGGGATCGAATTGGGTTGAAGGATCGTCGCTCAGCACACGCCACGCCTCTCCTGACTCGATCTTGAGAACGACCAGACCGCCAGGTGAGCCGGAGTCCGTCAGGTAGGCGAATTTTCTATCGGGCGCGATGCGAATATCGTTCAGATAGCTACCCGGACCAGCGACCTCCGAAGGGATCGGGAAGGATCGTTTCACGTTGTTTGACTTCAGATCTATCTCGACCACCTTGGGGCCGCCCTTGATCGTCTTCTCGGCATTTGGAGCTGCCGGATCGACGACCCAGAGAGACCCGCGCTGGTCTGCGACAACGCTTTGAACGCAAACGAAGTGATCGCTGGGCGAGACCTCGGACATCCGAGCGTTGCGCCAGCTGTTCCACTCCTGATCGGGATAAGGCTTGATCGACCCGTCCGGCATGAGTTCAGCGACCGAGACGGGCGTGTCCTCTGTCCAGCGCGGAAAGTTCACGAAGATGCGGCCGTCCGGCGCAACCGTAACACCGGTTACCTGGTGGTCAAACGTAGCGACCACTTGCAAGCGGCCGTCGCGCGTGTCCACCAAAGGAGACAGAAGTCGTTCCGCCCTGGCCTTGATGTCTTGTGTCGTGGTTTGCGCGTGAACCGCGGATGATATCGACAGGAGCACTGCCGCGCCGTAGCCGAACAGGTTTGGACGCATTGCGTGGCCTCTCGCTTGGGGAAATTCAGGACACAATCCTCGCTTGTCGACATCGTTCCCGCTGCCGAGTGAAACCGAGCTGCAAGTCGTCAGGAGTAAACCCAGGTTAAGGATCGCGCATCTGCCGGTTCTCAATTGCAAACGAAGCCGCAATCTATTTATTTGGAATAGAAACCGCTCACCAATCCACGAGTTCGCGCTCAGGTGGGGCGTAAACCTGGAGCGGTCGGCATGAAGGCACTCGTTTGGCACGGCAAAGAAGATATCAGGTGTGACACTGTCACAGATCCGGAGATCCAGGACGCCAGAGACGCAATCATCAAAGTGACGAGCTGCGCGATCTGCGGCTCGGACCTGCATCTCTTTCACAATTTCATTCCGGCCATGCTGCCCGGCGATATCATGGGCCATGAAATGATGGGCGAGGTCGTCGAGGTCGGCTCAGGCGTCAATGGGAAATTGAAGAAGGGCGACCGGATCGTTGTGCCTTTCACGATCATCTGCGGTGAATGCGATCAGTGCAAGCGCGGCAACTTCTCCGTTTGCGAGCGCACCAACCGCAACAAGCACATTGCGGACAAGGTATTTGGCCATACGACTGCAGGCCTATTTGGCTACACGCATTTGACCGGTGGCTATCCCGGCGGCCAGGCAGAGTATCTTCGCGTGCCGTTTGCCGACGCCACCCATATCAAGGTACCTGACGGACTGACCGACGAGCAGGTGCTCTTCCTTGGAGATATATTGCCCACGGGATGGCAGGCGGCGGTCCAATGCGACATCGAGCCGACCGACACCGTCGCGATCTGGGGCTGCGGGCCAGTCGGACAGATGGCGATCCGTAGCGCCATGCTGCTCGGGGCGAACCAGATCATCGCAATCGATCGCATTCCGGAACGGCTAAGCATGGCGGAAGCAGGCGGCGCGACCACGATCAATTTCGAGAAGGAAAGTGTTGTCGAGCGGCTCAACGAGCTGACCGACGGCAAGGGGCCTGAAAAGTGCATCGATGCCATAGGCATGGAGTCTCACGTTTCGTTTGGCCAGCCCGATACGATCGTCGATCGCGCGAAGCAGCTGATGCTGGTGGAGAGCGACCGTCCCCACGTGCTGCGTGAAATGATCTACGTCTGCCGCCCAGGCGGCATTCTCTCGATTCCGGGGGTTTATGGGGGCTTGGTCGACAAGTTTCCGATGGGCCAGCTCATGAACAAGGGGCTGAGTGTTCGCACCGGACAAACGCACGTCAACCGCTGGACCGACGAGTTGCTCCGCTACATCCAGGAAGGTCACATCGATCCTTCCTTTGTCGTCACGCACAAGGTGAGCCTCGAACAGGGGCCGGAAATGTACAAGGTGTTTCGAAACAAGCAGGACAGCTGTGTGAAGGTCGTGCTCAAGAACTGACAAGAAAGGACATAGTCGTGGCTATTGGACAAATCGCAAACTTTGTACGCTCGAAGGGTGATCCGAAAGTCGTCAGCACGGGCCCGAGTTCGTTCGGCGCTTCCGACCGGATGGCGCGCAATCTCGGCTGGTTCAGCCTAGGTCTAGGCGCACTGGAGATGCTGGCTCCCGAGCGCGTCACACGTGCGCTCGGCATGCAAGGCCAGGAAAGGCTCGTTCGCGCCTACGGCGCCAGGGAAATAGCCTCTGGCGTGCTATCGCTCTCGGCCGACAAGAATGCAGGACTGTGGAGCCGCGTTGCCGGCGACGGGCTCGACATCGTAACATTGATGGGAGGCTTGCACGCCGATAATCCCAAGAGAGGAAACGTGGCGCTTGCCTTGCTGATGGTTGGGGGCATCACTCTGCTCGACTTCGCAACCGCGAAGGAGGTCGGCGCGCGCCACGCACCGGGGTCCGGCTCTCGCCGGAACTACTACGACCGCACCGGCTATCCGAAAGGAATGGCCGCCTCGCGCGGGATTAGCGGTCCCAAGAAGCTCAGGAAGCAACTCGCTGCGACCTAGCTTAGGCGCGTCCCGCGCGGTGGCATGCTGCCGTTGCCGGGATGCTGCCCCACGTGGAGTTCAAGAGTTGGACGAGGAGATGGTCCGCTGTGGGTCAAAATGCGAAGAACTCAGCTTGAGCAAATCTGGTCCGCTCTGCCGCGATGAGCGGACCTCCGTCAGACGCGGCGCAACTTCGCAGATGGTCCACAAGCAGCCATCTCTCCTCAAGTCTTTGTGGCGGATCCGTATAGGTGTCCTCGGCGCCGTGGTTAGCCACACCTGTTTCTGACTTCACATTCACGGCAACTTCCATTCCGACTTCGTCATCGGGTTCGCCCCAATATGTCCCCCACAGTGGAATGGCCTGCTGCGGCGTCCGGGCAACGCCGACCCTGATCAGATCACGATTTCCAACGATACCGTTGGTCGGGTCGAACTCGACCCAGCCTGAGCCGGGAATGTAGATCGAGCACCACGCGTGCGTCGATCCGCCGCCAAGTCGCTCCGGTCCGTCTCGGTCGGACACATATACGTAGCCTGTAACGAAACGCGCAGCGAAACCAAGCGAGCGCGCCCCCTCCATCATCAGCAAGGCGAAATCGCGACACGTTCCCTGCTGCAGCGCGAGCGTCTCGGCAGGGCTGCGTGCCCGGCGATGTCCTGCGCAGATAGGAGAAGCCTTGGGCGATCGCCTCGTTGAGCGTCATCAACAAGTGGCCCGTCGGCCGGCTCGCGTCACGCACAACGAACTTCGACAACCAATCATCGACCGCGTGGTCGTTCGGATGATGGCGCCGCATGTAGGGCAGGAGATCCGGCAACTCGTCGTCACCATACGAGAACGGATGCTGGCGGGCGTATTCCTCGATCCGAAAGTCCGGCGCGTTCTCCGGCGTGTGTTCGAGGCGAATTATCGTGTCGATTCCAGGAGGTCACTCGACGCATTGAAATCGACCAAGGTCTGGCAGTTGCCGAACACGTCGTGGATCCACCGGATCTCTGCTGGCTCCGGCCGCACTGTAAGTTGGCAGTCGAGCAAGCGCTGATCGAAGCTGTCACGCGGACGGAAGAGGAGGTGGTGGCGCCCCAGTTTGACCGGCCGGTGGTAGCGATAGACGGTGCTGTGGTGGACGGCGTAGATGGTCATCGCGCGCGCTCGGGCCCCACCCAATATGGCCTCTTTTCACCGATAGTTCCACTTCCGCAAGTGAACCCCCAACTGCCTGCTATTTCAGCACTTTCCGAGGGGTTCTCTGAGGAACCCGACGGAAGGATAGTGGGCGGCCGGACGCCGCGGCCCTCGACGCGCCACAGGTGGCGCTTCAGGAGCTTCCCGACGAGACGCTGGTCTATCTGCTGGGCAGCCGCTATTGCGATACCCAAAAGCTCACCGATCTTGCCTGGACGATGTTCGGTGCCATCGAAGGCGGCTGCGCGCGTGTTGAGGCGATCTGCGATTACGTCCACAACCGCATCCAATTCGGTTATCACTTCGCGCGCAACGACCGGACGGCCCTGGAAGCTCATGAGGAACGCATTGGGGTCTGCCGCGACTTCGCCCATCTGGCGGTGACTCTGTGCCGATGCGTGAATATCCCGGCCAGATATTGTACGGGTTATCTCGGCGACATCGGGGTGCCGCCCGATCTGGCGCCTATCGACTTCAGTGCTTGGTTGGAGGTCTATCTTGGTGGACGCTGGTACACGTTCGACGCGCGACATAATCATCCCAGGATTGGTCGCATCTTGATCGCACGCGGCAGAGACGCCGCCGACGTCGCGATCTCCACGACATTCGGCCCCGCGCAACTGGTGCGCTTCACGGTCGTCACCGAGGAGATCCCGGAGAGCAATCAGCGATGCCGAGATTTCACTTCAAACTCTGCGATACCCGCATTGTCGCGGATCATGGCACCCACGAGCTCGCCGGTGCGACAGCCGCCCGGATAGAAGCAATCAGGCTGGCCCGCTCGATCCGTGAGGCCAGACCCGAGCTGGCCGGCAGAAACTGCTCAGTGTCCGTCACAACCTGCACGGGGGAGCCAGTCTGCAGGATTCCCATCGATGACGCAATGTAGCCGACTATCTCGCGGACAGCTTCAATACTGAAACAGTCCGATCGAGCCGCGCCCTAGGTCATAAGCAAGCGCAAAGCCTGTCCTCCGTCGCGGCGAGAAAGCCCGCTTGCAAACGCCGAAGGTAGCCCGATCTAACTAACTCGACAGCTGACGTGTGGCGATCAAATGGTAGTTCGGCTCTGGGTCAATCGACGGTTTGGCTCGGTTTAGGTTAAGTCCGGTCTGCCCCTGACAGCCGACATATCCTCGGCCGTGGGACGTGGCAGCAATGGGCCAAAACGGAAGTCAGCGTTGGCGGGATTGAAAGAGGCCCGCGAACTGTAGTTCATCTTGCGGCGGAGTCTATGGATGATCTCCCTCAGCTCGGCGGCGTACTCTTCGATCAGGCGCCGCGCCTCCTCCAAGCGCGTCGGTTTGGGCTCCGGGCGTTTCTCTGAAGCGGGCTCGTCCATGCCTGAGGCTTGGACCGGGGGGTTCCAGCTCCGTCAAGATGCGGTCGCGGCCGTCGATATGCAGGGCTTGGGTTTCCCTCATCGTCGCCAGCACGGCTCTTGCACCTTAGTGTCGTGGTTGTGCCGATCCAGTTCAGCGATCAACGCCTCTTGCTTCGCGAGCAAGCCTAGACCCTCCGATATGTGGCGTTCGGCTATCGCTAGATGCCTATGCAGCATGGCGCGGTCCATCCCACACCGTACAGCGAATTAGGACACCGCGCAGAACCCAGGGTGAAATAACAGCACCGTCGCAGGGTGCTGTCCTAATTAGGACACCTCAAACGGACAGCGCTCGCTAACTGAGCGCCGGGCTTTGCTTAGCCCTTCGGCTTCCGGCGCCCGTTGCTCCAAATAACAAGGGCAAGTAGCGCCGATCCGATGCAAATGCCGATAACCAGCGCGAGTGTTATGACCGAGGGTTCCAAAAAGGTACCAAGTGTGAATGATGGGTGATCCGTTTATAGACCCGATGCTAGTGGCCGGAAACAGGCCACACCGATCTCCGTTCGCCACAGACAGCCCAACTTGAGAACGTCTCGCGAGTCCGCTGTGGGTCAAAAGCGGCGGCGGGCGTGCACGCGGGCCGAGGTCGGCTCTACTGCGGACCACCGACATCGGTTGGAGCATTGTTCGGCTCAGGGCCAGGCAATCAATCGGTCTTACGAACAGATTTGCCCGCGCAACCAAGAACCGTACTCAGCGACGATGTTAGTAGAAACAAGCCGGCGCCGGGCTGAGAGCGGCGGCTTTTCTTTTACGCACTCACATGGCCGCGACTATCGCCGCATGGGGAAGAAACAGTCAGCGGTAGCGCCAGTTTTCGACGTCATCAATTAGATGACGCTCTTGGTTACGCAATTCATCAACTAGACGTGCGAGGTAGGGTGGCAGCGGCGAGACTTCGAGAGCTAAGTCTTGTTGCAACCTGTCACCCACCTTGTCACAGATCGACCGGGCAATCTTATGGTCGATGTGGTCGGATATTCGGTTGGGGGTGGCCATTTCGCGACATCCCGATTAGCCCCACGATTTATCTCAAGCAACAGGGTTGGAAATTGTTTCGCGTTTTTTTGAAGGATCCGATGGTTCCGTCTATTGGAACGAGTGGTCACGGGGCTAATCGCCACTCGGTCATTGCCGCTGCTCTCATCCTTCATTTCGTGCGCCCTGAAATCAGAAGAGGCCGTCCATTCGGGGGCAAAATCGGAAGTCGGGGTTCACCGCGGTCTCGGTCACCTGGTTTGAAGCGAACCATTGCCCCTTCTCGGTTGACAGTCAGCACAGGGCAAAAAAGCGAATTACCGTGCGCAGCGCCGAGAATTCCGGCCTAGGCAATCCGTGTGCCGTCGCTCCCATTTGTCAACGTGGTTGACGGTAATCGCCCGGAATTGCTGTTCCGCGAACTATTGGATGGAGTCCAGCATGATCATGTTGCCTTGTAGAATTGGTCGTGGTGGTTGAAGTTCGGCGCATATGTCACCGGCTGCAATGGCGGTGTCATGACGGCGATATGGACTCCCGAGGTGACCGGCGCCTTGAAGTTAGCATCGCCTGCACCTCTTCCCTAATGAACCAATGGCCGGCCACAGCGCGACCGGCGACGGTGTCGTCTGCTGGCGGAGCGTAGCGGCCGGCGACTGATGATGAATCGGGAAAGGCGTTATCCAGTAGAGGAGTATCCTATGAAGTTGGCTCAAACATCAGCACTAGTCATTTGTCTGCTCTGCGCGCCGGGAATTTCGTTGGCCGCAGACGTCAAGGGGGACGTGGAGAAGGCTTACGCAGCGTGGGATGCCGCATTCAACAAGCACGACGAGAAGGCCATCGGCGCCTCCTATGTCGCGACGGCAAAATTGATGCCGCCGACACATCAGGTCGCTTCGGGTCCGGCCGAGATCGAGAAGTTCTTTGCCGGACTCTTCGCGAGCGGTGTGACTGATCACAAGTTGGAGATGATCGACGCCGGCGGAGACGACAAGGTTGTCTTCGGCACAGCCAAGTGGAGCGCCACGGGTAAGGACAAGGAGGGCAAGCCGTCTCCCTTCAGTGGTTTGGCGACGCACGTCTTCGAACGGCAAGCCGACGGATCACTCAAATTAAGGCTGCAAACATTCAACTAAAGCGATTGAGGCTCAATCTGTCCGGTGGGGCGGCGGCCTTACCGGACACCCAAAACGGCTACTTGCCACTGGTGAAGGATATGTCCGGATTGGGTCAAAATCGGCGGTCCAGACTGCTGCGATCAGCTTCCGCTCTACGCCCGACAGCCGACGCCTCAACGGGCATTCTGCTTGGCCGCGACGGGCCAGTAGCCGACGTCCACTCGCCTTCACTCCTCTCAGGGAGGCGGCTTGGAGAGCTCCAGTAGCAGCCGCTCGACATCCTGTTCGTGAAGCCGCTGTGTGTCCCGTAGAGTGGTGAGGATCTTCAGGGCTTCCGTCGTTTAGCGAGGCCGAAGATTGAGCGCGCGCCTTAGCCACGCCGACCGATAATGCTGTGCCTGCGATTGAAATCCCGCCGCCTCATGATGTCCCCAGACCGAAGCAGTATTTATGGCGAGATGAGGCGGTCGCGCAGGGCGATCATCACGGCCTGCGTGCGGGTCGCGGCGTTGGGCTTTTCGCAGCAGCTCTTGATATGCGCCTTCACCGTGCGCGCCGTGTTGATCAGGGAGCCGGCGATCTCCTCGTAGGACCAGCCAACGGCCACCAGCGTCAGCACCTCGCGCTCGCGCAATGTCAGTGCGAGCTGCGGCGCATCAGACCGGCCGCGCAACTGCAGCGCCCGATCGAACGCATAAAGCGCCATGAGATGCAGCGCGAGCAGGGCCCCGCTCGGCAGGTCGATCTCCGCCCCACCGAAATAGACCTGGCCGATGCGGCCGGTGACATCGTTCACCGGGATCACAACGCCGTCCATATTCCGAAGTCGCGGGCGCGCTGCACCAGCTCGACGGCGCGCGGCTCGCGCACCGGATCGTAAGGCGCTTCCTTGAGCCAGCGGAACGGCCGGACCGTCATCCGGCGATAGCGCAGCGCCGGATCGTCCCAGACGAACTTCGCTTCGGAATACATGTCGAGAAAGCCGCGCGGCAGCCGTTCCGCGAGCACGGCCTTGCGCGCAGGCTTCTCGGTCGCCAGCGGGGCGATATAGGAGCAGCAGAAACAGTCGAACCCATACTGCCGGACCGCGTGGTCCATCGCATCGAGAACGCGCGCGGTGGTGCAGCGCCCCGACTTTTTCGACAAACTCGAAGGCGCGGCTGGGGATCAGGTTCATAGGTCCTCTTAAGCAGTATCGTAATCGATCAGATCGCATCGTGGAAGCAACGAACGTGCCTACTCTGGGTCAGACGCAGCCCCCATAAAACTAGGCGAGAAAGCGGCCACGAGCAGACGAGAGACCACTAGCGAACGAATGTTCCGCAGCGTAAGCTGCCAACACCAGTCCTCCGGAGGCTGGACAAAAAATTAAGGGAGAACGCGAAGATGTCCCGTAACAATGCGATAGGATTATCTTTTGCGGCCGCCATGCTGCTCAGCACGAGCTTTAGCACTGGGCACGCGAAGCCATTGATGATCGTGGGGCTTGATGAGAAGCTTCTGTGGGACGTAAGCGGCAAGCCCGTTCTCTCTGCACCCGGCAAGGACCAGGTTCTCATCGTCGATCTAGCCTCTCCTGAAACCCCCAAGATCGTTGCTGCCCTGCTGCTGAAGAACTCGGTGGTCGGACCGCCCGTGAACGTCGCGATCGATCCCAGCGGAACGATGGCGCTGGTCGCCGACTCCGTCGATGTCGTCAAGGACGGAGAGGTGCTGAAACAGGTGCTCGACAATAAAATCTACGTCGTGGATTTGCAGGCCGATCCGCCCAAGCTGGCCGCGACGCTCACTGGCGGGAAGCAGCCATCCGGGCTCAGCTTCAGTCCAGACGGCAAGATGGCGCTCGTCGCCAATCGCGGAGACAATTCGATCAGCGTCCTGTCCGTGAACGGCACTGACGTGAAGATCACGGACAACGTTGCGATGCCCGACAGTCCGTCGCACGCGACGTTCACCCCGGATGGCAAGAGAGCCCTGGTCGCCCGCTTCCCTGCTCACAAGATCTCAATGCTGGACATCGCAGGTGACAAGGTGACGTACAACAAGATTGACTTGCCGGCCGGCCAGTGGCCCTACAATGTTGCGGCCGCACCCGGCGGGAAAATCGCCCTGACCTCGGACAACGGCAACGCAGGTGCCTCCGATGGAAGCGTGGATACCACTAGCGTCATCGACCTGGAGACCAATCCGCCGCGCATCATTGATCGCGTAGTGGTGGGCGACGGTCCCGAGGGTCTTGCAATCAGTCCCAAGGGCGACGTCGCGGTTGCCGTGATTCTGCGCGGCTCCAACATGAAGAACGCATACTTCTACGAAAAGAACGGCAGCATCACGGTGCTGAAGATTGACGGAAAGAAAGTGAGCAAGATCCAAGATATCGAAGTCGGTGGGTTGCCGGAGGCCGCGGTATTCACTCCTGACGGCAAATACCTTCTTGTCGGCAACTATCTGACACAGGACTTCTCGATACTGAAGGTAGACGGCACGAACGTAACGGATACGGGCAAGCGCTTCCAGGTGCCGGGGCATCCCGCCTCGGCCAGGATGGGGCCGTAGCGCTTATACCAATTGTCGAGCGCTGAGAAGTCGAAGGCCCGCTTCAAATCGGGCCTTCATTCTGTAATCAGAAGATTGGTAATTCTCTTTCAGTGGCCGGGCCGAGACCGCGAACGGCGCCATATGCTTGCACCAGGACCGCTATGGGTCACACTGCGAAGAACTCAGGTTGAGCAAATCTGGTCCACTCTGTCGCGATGATCGGACTAGCGACAGACGCCGCACAACTTCGCAGATGGGCATAACCGGAAATACAAGGTTCACTCGATCACCTCGTCGGCGCGGGCGAGGATCGAAGGCGGGATTGTGATACCCAGCGCCTTGGCGATCTTTAGATTGACAATCAGATCAATTTTGGTCGGCTCCTGGACGGGCAGATCGGAAGCCTTGGCGCCCTTGAGGATTCTTGTCGACGTAACCGGCGCATTGGCCGAACATGGCTTTGATGTTAGGCATGTAACTCAAGAGACCGCCTGCATCGCTAAGAAGCACGCTCGGCAGACGGTGCTCGCGCGCAAGGTCGCCCAAACGCGCCCGATGGCTGTAAGTAAGCGACGAGCCAAGCGCCACTACGGCTTCGGCGTGCGCCCTATCCATCGCGGAATGGCAGATACGTCACTATTGCCTGTGGTTGCGGGTGGGGCACTGGTAGTGAAAGCAGAGCAGAGGAATAGTAATGAACCGTGTTACGATAGCCCTAGTCTTTGTCCTGATCACACTATCGCCTGTTCATGCCCAATCTTCGGATTGGAACAGGTCTATCCGCCGGCAATCCTGGTCCGGAATCGCTTACCGCGACGAGAACGCCTACCGTGAGCAAGTTGAACGTTCCTTAGACCCTTCCAATCCTTTCGTATCAGACTCACAGAAGGGACTGATCAGGAATCAATACCTTGAATACCTGCGGCATCAAGAGCAGCAGCGTATTCAACGGCAAGGGCAAAGATACCAGATAGAGCGGGAACGGCAGCGCTAACGAACGCGGTATCAAACTCCTCGGCCGTTCTGGCGGGCACGAGTTGCAATGTGACCGCCAGCTTCGGCGCCGCAGCCTCGAATTGGCGGCGAGATACGCATGACGCTTGCTCCAACAGACCCGTAATCCAAACGGGTCGGGCCGGGGGCGTCAAGGTCAGTCGATGACCCGCGATCTATGCAGGGTCCGGTGGCTCGCTATTGTTTCTTTGGCTTGCGAAGAATTGGACGCATGATGTCGATGGTCGTAAAGCTGGTCTCGAACCGCTTTGGCAGCAATGGCATCTCGTCAGGGCCGACCCTATTGCAGACCGGGCAGGGCGCACCCGCGCCGCCGCATCCGCAGGCCTTCGGCCCTTCCCACGGACGGTCGGGGTGGTTCTCGCAAACCCAATGCGTGCCGTCGCAGCGCACGCAAGTCATGTCGGACCCCCTTCGATGCTGGGCATTGGGTCAGAACGGCCCCCAGCCCATCTCCGGGGCTGGTGGGGGACGAGCCGGGGCCGCCAGCGCACGCTAACCAACGCATGCACTGGCAGCAATCTCGGCCTTCGCTTTCTCTTCGTATGTACGAAATGACCCTGATCGCGGATTAAATTTGAGGCTACCCCGATGGAATAGGGAGACGGCTCCAGTGGAGCGCACGAGAGCCGTCCCGCCAACCCTTCCTCCAGCCCTAGTGAAAGGCTAACAGGCAGAAAAGGTTTCGATGCCCCGTGTCGTTCCTATTACCTTTGGCAGGGGCCCCGAGCTGTCCAACGGTTCAGGGCTGAAGCCTCGATAGAAGCCGTTGCCGATCCTGTTCGCGAAGGCGCTGATCCTTGCGCACGCATCGCCTTCGGCGGCGTCCCCAATCTCGCCGAGCAGCAGGGTCAACAGCGCGGTCATCGGCGGAGACCGACGAGGAGCACACCGACCGGGAAACATTGCTCCGCCATCTGATGGAGGGGCAATACAGCAGCCCGGTTCGCATCGTCTGTTTCAACACTGGCGAGGGATGGTCGAGGGACGCCTCCGAGGACATCGCCGAGGAACTGCAACAGCGCTGCGCCGACCGCACCGACGTTCCGCCATCTCTTGAGGAAGTTCTTCAAACCCATGGGCGGCAGGCGGATATTCAGTTGACGCTCCTCTAGCGCGGCCTCTCCCCCGTATTTGAGGGCAGAGCAATGCGGAAGAACTTCTTCGCCATCACCTACGTGGAAATGGACTGCATTGGCGACTACGCTGACTTCGTGGTCTATCTCCCAATGCGCAAGGGCGACTACAGGGTGCATTCGCCGTCAGAGTGCCATTGGATGGTGCCGGGCAGCGAGCAGGGCCGCGACGAGCACGGGAAGAAGTCGACGAGCAGCTTCGTTGCGGCGGCGTCGTAATTTTCTCCGCCAAGGTGCTGAAGCGGACAGAAGCCCGGCCTGCCGGTCGAGTAGCCTCGTTGGTGCTTGGCACTGGCAATGCGCCAAGTCGGCGGCCCCGGCCTCGCAATCCCCTCCAATCGCCCGCTGGCCGGGGCCGTTCCTTGCGATTTACCGCACCGTGCATAGATGCGGCGTATGGCATCGCGTACTGAGTTCGCCATCCCGGTTAAGGGCACGAAGGTTCCATCCGGCCCCGAATGGCTCCACGAGATCAAGCAATGACGGCTACCGCATGAAATTGGTGCGGGAGAACGACCGGGTGCGTCTGATCACCAAAGGCGGCCACGACTGGACCAAGCGCTATCCGTGGATCGTCGAGACAGCGCTGAAGATCAGGACCACGCAGTTCATCCTCGATGGCGAGGCTGTGGTCCTGAACGTCGATGGAAGATCCGATTTCGATGCCTTGTACTCCCGCAAGCACGATCACGAGGTCCAGTTCTACGCCTTCGACATTCTGTGCGCCGACGGCGACGACCTTTGCCGCTTGCCGCTCTCGCTCCGCAAGACGAACCTTGCGGGGCCGAGCCGAAGGCATCCAAGCCGCCCCGTTCGAGCAAGGTGAGATCGGGGCCGATCTATTCCGTCACGCCTGCATCATGGGTCTCGAAGGGCTCATCTCGAAGCACCGCGAGCGCGCTTATGGCGCTGGCCGTTGCACGCACTGGATCAAAGTAAAGAACCCGAAGCACCCGGCCTATCGTCGCGTGCAGGACCAATTCTGAGCGAGCACGAAAAAGGAGGATAAGTTGTGTGTAAAAGTGGACCGTACGCAAGTTAATGCTCAGTCCTTGGAACGCTCCGCGCCGTCAGTTGTCTTTGCAAAAATGACTTTTTTCTCGGAGCGTCAGATGAGCAAACATAAACTGGCAAAAGCGTCAAAGCGCGTCCCGAAATCAATGCGGGCCCAACGGAACAAGCAGGACATCGTTAAAAGTCCGAAAGACAATTTTCTGCGCTCCGTTGCCGCACTCTCGATGGAGACGCCTCTTCAACACGATCCTAAACCCGAGACTACCGCCGTTGTGCCTCCTGCGGGGGCGCTAACCGATCTCAGTCAGAAGAAGGATGACGACCCAAAGCAATGGTTTGTTTTAGCCACGGCTAACGGGCCGGAGTATTCCGCTAAGCTCATTCAAATGGCGCAGGACAATCTGCAACTTAGTTGCGACCTCTGCCTGTCGCTTGCGACGATCAAGTCGCCAATCGAGTTTTTCGCAGTTATGTCGGAATTTGCGACCAGACGGATCGACATGTTCGGCAAGCACGCGAAAGATTTGGCTGGATACCCGTTCTGGCGCACCGAGGCGTCCCGAAAGCTCGCGGGTCGACAGGCTTGAGAAATCGCCGAGGTGCAGGGTATTCGGCCTTCCGCCGGGTGCAGGACCAGTTCTGATCTGGGACGTGTTTGGAAAGAAAAGGCCGCCTCGCGGCGGCTAGTTCCAGATCGATCTTCCTTCTTCTACTTATTTCTTGAGGGCGTCCGCAGCATCCCGCGCTGCGTCCTTCACATCTCCCGCAGCGTTGTGGGCCGACCCCTTAGCCTTATCCATCTTGCCTTCGGCTTCCATATCCTTGTCGCCCGTAAGCTTGCCAGCACCCTCTTTGATCGCGCCTTTTGCCTTGTCGGCAGCGCCTTTTACATGTTCACGGTCCATGATCCTGCTCCTTTGCCGTCCTTAAGACGGCACAACGAAAGCGTATCAGAGAGGTTCCTAGAGATCATTGTGGCCAAAAGTGAACAGTCTCTTTCGACCGGTCTGTGCTATGCGGGTTCTGTAGCAATGCAGGGCTCACGCAGTGATCGAGGGTGGTGCTCCCATCTTGAGCCCGCGGGAGAAGCGCCTGTTGCGGCGCTTAGCTAGGGGCTGCTCTGACCAAACCATTGCAGCTCAGATCGGCGGAAGAGTTGATCAAGTTGGCGAACAGCGGGAGCGGCTGTTGCAAAAACTGCAACTCACGTCCCGGTCTCAGATTGTAGATGCCGCCGCGCGATGGGCATCTTGGCCATCTTACAGTCTCGAAGGAGCTGACGAAGCGTCGCTCTGGCCGAAGCACGAGGACGGCGGCTGCGAACCGCCGTCCTAAACATTGGCTGATCAATACTGGTACGGATAACGCCCCGGACAAATGTATTGTCCGTAGCTGTCATAGTAGCAACCAGAGTTGTAGTAGCCGTAGGCACCCGCCGCAGCGGCTGCGCCGACCGCCGCAGCGCCATATCCCAAACCTGGCCGATAGTAGCCACGGCCATAGCCGGGGTAACCCGCGATGGGACGGCCGGGGCGACCTGCGATCGGGCGGCCAGGCCGCCCCGCTATCGGTCGACCTGCTATCGGATGCGCTGGCCGTGCGATACGTCCGGCGTGCATGCCCCCGCCTCGGAAGCCTCCGGCCCGCATGCCGCCGCCGTGAAAGCCCCCTCCACCACGGAAGCCGCCACCGCCGCCACGGCGCGCATACGCATCGTCAGGGATCAGAGTTGCGGTGAGCAGAACAAAAGCTGCTAGAGCTGCGAGAATGTATTTGAACATCATGCTCCTCCGAAGTTCGAGAGCGAGCAAAATTGGTCGGCTCCCCTAGTTGCGATGTTGATGTAGGTCAACGCGCAGGCAATCACTTCGGTAATAGCCCTTACCGGTCCTCGATCTTCGACCCTGTGATGTCTGCTTCTAGGAGCGGAACAGAGCAGCGTGGGAATTAAGAGTACACGCCTGCCCCAGTTCTCAAGCCAACGTGCATAGCCAACAAAAAAGCCCCGCCGAAGCGGGGCCAAGCTCAAGGAGAGCCGTCTGTTTCGGCGCGCGCTTATCTCAGGCAATGGCTCGCGATTTCGGCGAGCAGAGCATCCTTTCGTGCAACGGCTTGCGCTATCTCGCGGTGCATGAACGCGAAGCCCATCAGAAACAGCAGATTGATCATCACGAGCGCGAGCAGCAATGGCTGACCCTTTAAGGCCTCGACCGCGCTCGTAGCTGCCGCCCGCAGCGCGTCCATGTCACGCCGCCGCAAATGCCAGCGAGCGCCCATCCCAGATCGAGGCCAGCGCAAATTCGATGTCGCCATCGGGCACGTTGGAGCCGAGCGCGTCCGGGTCGCTTTCGATGGCCGCCGCGATGGTCGGGTTCGATGAGATGACGTGCGCGGAGACGAGCTGCGGCTTCTCCTCGCCCCGGATCACCAGATTGGCGTAGGCGATGCGCTCTGCGTGGTTTGCCGTCGCTGGGTCTTCACCGGCGACATTCTGCGCCACCTTGAACATGATCATCATGACGCGACCCGCGAAGGTCGGATCGGACGCGGTGGCGATTAGATCAAGCGCGGACATGGCTAGGCTCCGAGAATTTGCGCCGCCGTTCGTGCGGGCTTGGTGTCGAGGGCGGGATTGATCGGTGGCTTGGCCGGATCGGGCACGCCGCCCGCCGCAAGCCAAGCCTCGTATTCGATGCGGTCGCGGTTGGCCTGATCGTTCGGGATGCTGGCCCCGTCAGCGGTGCGGATCACGACATCGGTCTCGGTGAGCTGATATTCAGCGATCATAGCCTCGCGTCTGCGACCCAATGCACATAGTTCGATGAGCCTGCACCTGACCCAACGGCGCCGTTCCCGAAAACGATAGCGCCGCTTTCGCTTGCTGTTGCGGCGGTGCCTGACCAGTCGAGACCCTGGCTCCCGTTCCTGATCTGAGAGTTCGCTACAGCCGGGTTGAAAAAAACTCGGGGTCGGCTGCACGCGCTTCGAGCGTTTCCAATCGATGGAGCCGCACATTTGCGAGCCAGCGCCAGCCGTCGCCTGAAAGAACCCGAAGCAACCGATTGTACGTACCAAGTTTGGAAGCTGGCGCGGTCACATAGGCGAAGCTCTTTTCGTAGTACCGCTGACAGATCGCCAGCTCCTCATCGAACGGGCAGGATGTTTGCCGCATAGGCGGCTGCTGGCGCGTAGCTCCTCGGCAGTGCGAGCACGCCGCCAAGGCGGAAGTAGTCATCCGTCGCGGCGGTGGCGTTCACCTGTCCCGGACCCGCGACGTAGTTGCCATTGACCCAATTGTTGAGCGACGGCACGGTGTAGGTCGGTCCGCACGCCATCGTCCACATGATGACGGTGCCGGTCGTGTTGTCCTTGGGCCACGTCCCGCCCGTGTAGCCGGGGATGGTGACGACGTTGTACTGCGCCCCGTCGGCAACGACATGGGTAATCGGCCGACGGTCAATCCCAGTGACGGCGATCAGCTTCATGATCGCCATCATAGCAGCACAAACGGTCTAATAGGATGAGTTACTTTCTAACTTGGACTGCATTCTCGGTCGCCATTGGCACATTCACCAGCGTGAGGCGTAATCGGTCGAGCTTCGGCTGGTTCGTGATCGCCTTCATCGTCTCGCCGGTTGTCGCTGGCGTGTTTTGCGCAATCCTGCGCGCCGCTGAACGTGTCGGCAGTGGAGCACCTATAACGCCTCGCTTTGGGATCGGCTCGAACTCGACGCGGCCTTCGACAATCTGAAGGACGAACCGGGAAGTGAGAGTTCGCTGCTGCGACGCCTGCGTGAGCTTGAGGAAGAGGCCAGTGCAAAAGGTCGGAGTAAAAGGACTGACTACCTTTACAGGAAGGTCGTGAAGGGGCGGCCTTATCTGTATTTCCGGATGCCGAAGGAGTTCGGCGGCAAATTGTTGCCGCTGCCCATCGATGAGGCGTCGGCAGAGTTCAAGCGGCAATATGACGCCTGCACTCACAAGTTGCGCAGGATGCAGATCGATGCCGGTCTTCCCGAGCCGCCCAAGCCCACGCCTGAGAAGTTTGCTAAGGCAAAGACCGGCACCATCGGTCAGGCGATTGGGATCTACCGCAACTCGCAAGCCTTCAAGAGAAAGAAGAAAGCGACGCACGAGGTTTACATCCCGCTGCTCGAAGAGATGTGAAGGCCAAGATCGGCAATGAGCCGCTGCGCGAGATGACCAGAAAAGCCGCGCAGCGTTTCGTCAATGGCATCTTTGAGGAGGACGGCAGGGCCTCGATGTCTGATCTGTACCTCACCATGATCTCAAACATTTGGATCGCGGTGCGGGAGGATGAAGCGTACGGGATCAGCGACCTGCCGAACCCGACCATCGAGATCGAACGGAAGCACAGCGCATCTGACAGCGTGCCTCACCTGATCTGGCCAGAGGACGTTCAAGATAAATTCGACGCGACGGCGACAGACAATCTGCGGCTCGCGCGCCGACTGCTTCACTTCACGACGCAGCGTGGCGGCGATGCGATTCGGATCAAGTGGTCGCATTACGACGGGAAGGGCATCTACGTCTGGCCCGAGAAGACCACGAAGAAGGGCGTCTCGCGGAGCCCAATTATCACCTGCTGCCGGACGAATTGATCCAGGAGCTTGAGGCGGCGAAGAAGATCTCAGCCGCGGCGATTTCAAATCGGAGTACATCCTCATCAACAAATGGAGGTGTTCTTGGACTAGGGCTCGGTAATTGAGCATTGCGATCAAGGCACATCTGGTGCGGATCGGGGTCCGAAAGAAGCGACAGAAGAAGGGCTTCACCATGCATGGCTTGCGGCATACCGGCGCAAGCGAGATCTCGCTTCTCCCCGGCGTCGGGGTGAAGGGGATCAAGTCGCAGACCGGGCATAAGACCGACAGGCTCGCGCTCTACTACGCAGAGCAAGCGGAGAAACGTCGTGCGAACGAGATGATGATCGCGGCCTGGAACGAGGAGCGAGCGCGCAAGGCCCAGGACAGGCTCCGGCGCCGTCGGGCAAGCATCTCGGTCGTGACCTAGGCCGTGCCCCGTAAACCCGGCGGCGTGATGCGACGAACGCAGTGTCTGCTTTGCCCCCAAAAGCGACCGAGTTCGTGCGGCCACGCAATATGTCGCGATGGGCCATGAGCGGTCCTTGCGACGCTAGAATTCACGATCTGATAACAGTCAACAAAAAGGGGGCTGCGCCGTGAGAAGAACTGCAACCAGAGCGTGTTAAATGCGATTTGATTCAAGGCGTTTTTTAGATTGGGATTTAGCATGACTAATGTTCCGCCCCCACCCGAGCCTTCTGATCGTCCTTCATTTGCGGGCGGATGCGTGTTCTTCGTTGTCATGGCGGTGATCCTCCTGTTTCTGATTGCAAACTGGTTAGGATTGGGCCGGCTCTTGACGCAGAGAGGTTGGAGCTAGAGTTGAGGCTCAAATCAGGGCGGCCCAAGTCCGCTTCGGGCCAGACGCGGACATCTGACGCTATTCCGTCGCTTCGTCTGCGGTCACGAACAGCGATGGTGGTATGGTAAGCGCCTCAACAGAAGCGAGGGGCCCTCCGAAGATTGCGGCGGTGTCAACCCGCTGTCGGCCGAGTCAGGTGCGAAGCTTCTTTCGACGAATGACGATGTGGTCGTTTCGCGAGAAGCGCTTGCACTGCCAACTGTACCCCGCTTAATCGAGCAGCAACGGAAGCTTCTGTGTCATACGTACTGTCCACCCCAATGCGGGGAAGCGCGAATGGGTCGAGACGATCGCCGGTTAGCTGATCGTGTCGTGTTGTTACGGCGCTCGCGTATCCCGCTTCGTTGGCGAGATACTCCTCTCGCAGACCGCACGCGCCGGGGGTTCCATAAGGATAAGCGAGGTGCCTGACAGGCAACTGAAGTAGATTCTCCAGATAGTTCCGATTATCGATCAGTTCGGCTCGCGCTGAGGTCTCATCCAGGTCTGAGAGCGCTCGATGTGAGGTCGTGTGCCCGCCAATCGACGCGAGAGGATGACGCGCCAGACTTTGGAGCTCGCCCGGATCCAGGAAATACCGATCATTCAGCGCCGCCGTGGAAATGCCGGCGTTTTCGAATGTCGCCGTGAGCGACGCGGCACGTTTATAATCCTGGTGCACCCAGTCTCTTACTTTGCCGAGGGCAGCTCGCTTGCTCCGCTCATCAGGGCAACGAAACCGCGCACCCATTGCGTCGATCGTTACCGCTTCTCTCGAGCGAATTAGTTCGCGCACTCCCAGCCACCAGCACTGCATGGTCCGCTTTAACGCATCTGTCGGCACATACATTGTGAATGGAGCGTTGTGGTGCTCGAGGATCGGAAGCGCTACCGAGACATTGTCCCGGTACCCGTCATCGAAAGTGACGACCGCATAGCGGCGAGATCGGTCATCTTCGGCCAAGCGCTTAAGGCACTCTTGGAGACTAACGATCGCCCATCCTTCTCGTTGCAGCCAATCTACCAAAAACTCGAAAAGCTCAACCGAAGCGCCGGTCATCAATTCCGACCGACAATCTCGCTGAATCTCGTGGAACATCAAGATGACCGCTCTGCCAGCGAAAAATCTGCGACAAACCGGGAGAAGTCCGAGACCCTTAACTCCATAAAACAGGCTATGTTTTAACAGCTGCTTCACTTGAGGCTACCTCCACGGAAGAAATCCGTTCGGTCAGGACGGTCAGCTTCAGAAAACGTCCGCGCTGCCCTTTTGCGGGACTTCTGTAGAGAGTAGTACTCGGCCGGATCCGCCAAACTGGAAGCAAAGCGCTCAGACTTGCGCCGGCAGTTGACGGGTGGGCTAAAGATAAGAAGGTTTACGCCCCAAGACCGCAAACGCGTGGCGGTCGATGCGTCGAATGGACCAACACCAATGACAGCTACTGGGGCATCAAATGCAGCCATCTGTCCCCCCAAAATCGCACTCTGCTCGTAAACTTCGACGCAAATGTAGGAAGAGAGTTGAGAATTAGGGTACAGCCGAGGGCAATAGTGATTACCCAATTGTGGCTACGAGGGCCTGCCGGCGGATTCCGTTCGCTAAGCCGGTGATAGCGACAATGTCCCGGGATGCCATCGCGAGGGATCGCTCCCCGCATGTCGGACTTGGGTCAAAAGCTGCCGTGGCACACAAACCGCGATTGGTCCGCTAAGGGCCACGAGCGGACATCGCTGCGGCAAAAAATCCCGTATGCGAGATCGAGCGGCGCGGAGCAGGCATGTATCGCGTGCGCCTTAGGAGCTGGTTCGTTTGTTCCAATGCTCGGCCGCCTGCCTAACGGTCGGCGCATTGGGGCCGAAAGCTGAACATTCCTTACATACTGCAAATTTTGGATCGATGTCGCTGTTGATCCAAACTTCCGAACTGCCGCAGAAAGGACAGGGCCGCAGCGGTTGTACAGAAATGGGGAGTCCGCGCAGTGGATCGATAGCTGGGCTGTCGCTAGGCTTCCTAGGCATCTTAACACGAGCGTTTAGGCAGTAGTTCTGGGCCGATGTCGACGACCTCGACGAAATGATGACCGACGTCGCTGTTGAAGCCGATGAAGTCCCACTTCGCGCCGTCCTCTTGGCAAGTAGTGCCGGTGAAACGTGCCGGCTGCCACTCGGGATGTTTCGTGCTTGAGCGCACAAGGACCCAATAGAAGCGACCTGGAATCAGCTGTGTGACGTCAGTCATGGAATCATTTGAGACCCTCGCTCACGCCGCAGCGCAACGCTCAGTCGAGCGCAGACGCATGGGCTTGCCGCGCGGCGGGTTGCGCGGACCGTTCCCATTCAGCGCGCGTAGCGCTTCCAGAATTTCGTCGATACGAACAGACGCCTTTAGTCCCACCGGTGAGCGCAACGCTGGACAGGACGCGATCGCCGAGGCGTCAGAAGCCCATGACGCGAGGATGGCCCGCTTCTCGGCCAGACTCAAAGTCGGGTCAGCGACGACGTCGCGCGGATGCGAGAACACCGTGCCGGGATGAAGAAGGGCATTTAAATCGAAGACGTTATCGTGTGCGGGCGTCGTCCGCATGGCTCAACCTCCCATCATAAGTCGCATTAAGGTGGCCGCGCGGGAGCAATCCCGCGCGGCGGCGATCGGAACCAAGCCGCGTTGGTCAGGCGGCCTTGCCCTCGATCTGCTTGACCTGCCCGGCGCTTGCGCCCGCGATGGCGATGCGCCGCGGCTTCATGGCCTCGGGAATCTCGCGTTGAAGCTCGATGACCAACAGACCATTCTCGAAGTGCGCGCCCTTGACCTCGACGTGGTCAGCCAAGGTGAACTGGCGCTTGAACGAGCGTGTCGACATTCCGCGATGCAGAAAGGTCTTCTCGTCCTTCTCGGCCTTATGGCCTTCCAACGTCAGGACATTCTGCTCCACCGTAAGGCCCACCTCGTCCGGTGAGAATCCGGCGAGCGCCACCGAGATTTGGAACCGGTTCTCGTCGAGCCGCTCGATGTTATAGGGGGGATAGCTCTCTTCGGCGGTCCGCTGGACCTCGTCGAGAACGTCAAACAGGTGGTCGAACCCAATCGTCGACCTCCACAGGGGAGTCCAATCATACCTCATAGCCAAATCCTCCAAAGAGCAAGTTGGGTACGAGCTGGCACCGGACACCGTCCGGCGCCCGCCTTGTTTTCGGGGCCCCGAAGGCGCCCCGGCCGCCATGTCTGCGGCGACCAAAAAATCTGCCACGGGCAAAAAAGTTTCAAGAGGGTAACGAAAAATTTTAGGGCCTTAACGGGCGGTCTGGCTAAGCGTTGTTGTTTGTCGTGGAAGGTCTCAACCGCTTCGCTGCGCTCTATGGCCGCTCGGGGGCACAAGCGGCGGTCTGCGTCCAAATAGCCGACATGGTCATGCCTCAGCTCGGGTCGGCTAAGGGCCAGAAGCGGTCATTCGATCACATCGTCCGCACAGCGCAGGAAGCTTATTCGGGCAACCCCGCTTTCCGAAGACCCTCAATAAACAGCTTCGAGTTTTTGGGGACCCGGGCGATATGCGCCGATATTGTAAAGGCGGGATCGATCTCAAGCACGCGCGCCGCCGCGGCGTGCGCCTCAGCGTCGCGTCCGAGATGGGCGAAGGCGGACGCGAGGCCGCGGCAAGCTGGCACAAAGAAGGGATTCTGACGAAGGGCTTTCTTCAATACGACGATCGCCTCGTCAAAGCGGCGAAGCCCCATAAGGGCATGCCCAATGCCAAGAAACGTCATGTGCAGCAGCGGGTCTACCGGGCTCATGCGAATGGCGCGTTCAAAGCTTCGGATCGCTTCCTCCGGCAGCCCCGCCATTATATAGACCCAGCCTCTGTTGTTCCAAGTGCGCCATGAGTTTGGGTTGAGCGCGACCGCCCGGTCAGCCATTTCGATCTCGGCTTCACTATCGCCGACCATGCCCGCCAAGATTACGGCAACCCTTGACAACGTGTCCGGATCACCATCATCGATCCTCAATGCCAAACGAGCAAGCCGAACTGCTTCCTTGCAGTCGAACTGGGGATCGTTGGCATAGCCTAAAGCGACGTTGCTCGCATGACAGTCACCTGCCAGAGCCGCCGCAGAGCCGAACTTCGGGTCTAGCTCCAAAGCGCGATGAGCGAGCCTGATCGCCTCGGCCAAACTTTCGCGGGTCGTCAGGTAATACTGTTGTATGGATCGGAGAAAAAAGTCATAGGCAGTGAGGTTCTCTGGTCGCCGCCGCGTCGCCATTTCGATTTCTGTTTGAAGCATCTTTGGCTGAACAGCCGAGACGACGGCGAGCGTTACTTCGTCCTGGAGAGCGAAAATATCCGTCAGATCGCGCTCGAATCTGTCCGCCCATAGATAGGCACCTGTCACCGCATCAATCAATTGCCCTGTGATGCGAACTTTCCCAGATGCCTTGCGCACAGATCCCTCAAGCACATAGCGCACGCCAAGCCCGCGTCGGACCTCCTTGAAATCGACAGCTTTGCCTTTGAAGGTAAAGCTCGAGTGACGTGCGATAACGAACAGAGACTTAAAGCGCGACAGCGCAGTGATGATTTCCTCCACCATGCCGTCGGCGAAATATTCCTGCTCGGGATCGCCGCTCATGTTCTCAAACGGCAGCACGGCGATGGAAGGTTTGTCGGGGAGCGCAAGGTCGGGCTTTTGAAGTTCTAGCTGGTCGTCGGCAACTGCTGCGCCTGCTGGTTCCTTCGCTTCCCGGACTGCTCCGACGAAACGGAAGCCCTTGCGCGGTAGTGTCTTGATGAAGCGCTGTTCCTCGCCGGAATCGCCGATTGCAGTCCGGGCGGCATTCAGACGGGTTGTCAGCGCCGCGTCGGATACGCTGCGCCCATTCCAAATAGCTTTGATGAGGTCGTCCTTGCTGACAACTCGCTCCCTGTTGCGGATCAGGTAATCGATCAGGTCGAATACCTGGGGCGCAACGGAGACGACGTCTGCCCCGCGATGCAGTTCGCGCCGGTCGGTGTCGAATGCGTACTTCTCGAAAAGATAGCGCAAGCTGCCAATCCCTTTAGGGGGTCTCCGGTCATCGGGGCTCTAGCGACACTTGGAACACAAAGAATAAGCTGCCGGTAAAGAAAATGTAAGCAGCACGTCAAGCGTGCTCACCGGGGACTTGGCGCCTTGTCTGAGTGGAAATAAATTAGCTCAGACGACCGTGTCGCAGCGACGCGATCCCAGCACCCTCAAGAATTTGTCGGGCGCGTTTCAAGAATGGCGGAAATGGGAGCGACTGCGATGTCGAAACTGGCAGTGGTGGCCGGTCGGAATTGGACTCGGCCAGCCGCATCGTGGCACAGATGCCGACTTCCGGTATGGGTCAAACTGCGAAGAACTCAGATTGAGCAAATCTGGTCCGCTCGGGCGCAATTAGCGGACCTTGGGCAGACGAGGCGCCACTTCGCAGATGGGCCAGAAGCAGTCGTCGTACTAAGATGTCCCTGGTCAAGCAGCGGCGATAGCACTGTCATGGGCGACGTATCCACGCCCTCCGCGCTTTACATCGTAGAGACGGTCGTCTGCGCGCCGCTTGAGTGAGCGGGCAGTATCTCCGTGAACCGCTGCAGCTATGCCGATGCTCGCGCCTATAGTGACCATGTTGGGGCCAATGACAAAAGGTCTTTCAAGTGCCAATACAATGCGCTCTGCCTCGCGTGTAGCATTCGCCGCTCCGAATCCTGTTTCAAAAAGTATGGCGAACTCGTCGCCGCCGAGACGCACAACGAGATGATGGCCTTCGAGCTCATCGAGGATCCGTGTAGCAACTGACTTGAGCAGTTCGTCGCCCGTGTCATGCCCATACGTATCATTGACAGCCTTAAATCGATCTAGATCAATCAGGGCGACTACCGTGACGCCAGATGCTAACTGTCGCTCAAGCGCATCGTCGAGCGCTGCACGGTTTGCAAGTCCCGTCAATGCGTCTGTTAGAGCTGCCCGTGACATGTATTCCTTTGCAAGGAGCTGATCACGAACTCGGCTGTGCAATGAATTTATCTGCTGAAGAGTCCCAATCCAAAAGCATATTAGTATCGCTGCAACTGCCCAATAATCGGTGCCGTGCGCCAGCGCCGCTGTAGTAAGCAACGCAAACAGCGTGGAGACGTTCGGAATTGCGAGCGCCGGTACTGCAGCGCCTCTGATGGTCACGGCGGGAATGTGCCCCGAAGCGGCCAGCACCACAAGAGCGATAGCAACTTCATTCCCGAGCGAGAATGCTCGCACAACGAGAGCAGCGAGTAACGCGGAATAAGTGACGCCAATCGCTAGCAAGGTCGGCAAATAAGCGGGGCTTGACCTGCATAGTTTTACGAACCCGATGCGAAATAGAGCCAACGTGACGTTTGTCATCGCCAAGGAAGTTATCACCACATCCCCTGCCGTCAGCCCCAACGCAGTCGAAAACAGTGCTAGCGCTAGCAGGTAAGGGAGCAGAAAGCGCTCATCCGCGAGCATCGATTGAAGGCTGCGGGCCGCTGAATGCGGCAATTTTGGATCAATAAACTGTATGTTGGGCAACACTTGATAGCTCCCTAGGCATTGACCTTTGAGCACGTCTCGATTGCTACCAAGTTCACAATTGCGCTGAACGCCCGGTTCTCTCAATAGGTAAAATTGGAGATATCTTCGCCGAACGTGCTCGAGGTCTGCAACGGGTCAAAATGCTTAAGAACTCAGGTGGAGCAAATCTGGTCCGCTCTGCCGCGATAGGCGGACCTCCGTCAGACGCGGCGCAACGTCGCCGATGGGCCACAACCGGAAATGCTGTTGACTTGCCATCATCAAGTGTGACCCTCTTCACACACCTTCCAGCAGAGTCATATTAACATTAGACCGAGTCGTTCCGTTGAGGAGCAGATGATGACTCGATCTTCGATAAGACCGCGATAGTTTCACGCGCTCCCCAGCAGCGATAATGGCGTCCGAGCAAGATCAGGCTCGGAATGTTGCCTTCCATGGGATGTCGGTCTGGCTCTCAGCGACGGCTTTGCTTTTTTCAAACTCAAGCAGAAAATCTTCGAGAGTTGAAAAGCATGATCTCAGAGAACACCCAAAAGCAACTTCTGCTCATGTCCGGGATCCTCACTGCCGCGGGCGGCCTCATTGGCGCGGCAGCTGAGATCATCAAAAAGACGATCGGGCTGCCGCTTTGGGCGGCTGTCACCCTGTACGTCGCAATTTTTCTTCTTGGCATATGGATGCTAGCTAAATGGCGCACACGCCATTCTCGCCTTCTAAAGCCCGATGCGCTTATGCTTGATCGCGACAGCTCCGAGCATCTTGTCGGCCGTGCAGATGACATCAAAAATCTTCTCCAGCGATGCCTCGCCAAGCAGATCACCTTTCTGGAAGGCGAGTCGGGCTCTGGCAAATCAGCACTCGTGCGGGCTGGACTCCTGCCGAAACTCAAGGATCACAGATCTATCCAACCGCTTCTGCTCGACGATTGGTGGGTCGATGATTGGGAGTGGAGTCCGTCTAAGGCCCTGAAGAGCGCCTTGATTGCAAGTGGCACCGTCGGCTCCGATGCCAAGGCCAAACCAACTGACGGTCCGTCAGCATCGTGCGGACGACGGTTGCCCGCGCTCGCGGACTTGGAACAGGAGCTTGTCCGACTCAATGACAAGGAAATGCGCACCCCACTCATTATCTTCGACCAGTTCGACGACTATCAAGCGCGTAACAGGGAGCGCTTTCTGCCTAATAACGTATGGCTCGATCCTGCTACATTGCGACAGAGCAATCCCTTCTGGGGCATGGTCGCAGGACTCTTAGAACAGGACAAGCTGCGTTGCCTGTTCGTCACGCGGAGCGATACTGCCGCTGGCCTCAGCTCTGTTGAGTTTTTCGGATCTGTGCAGGCTTTGCGCCTAGATCGCGTGCGGTCTCCGTATATTGCCGAACTGCTCACTCGCCTCACGGAAGGGACTCCTGCGGCGCCGGTGATTGCCGATCCGGACGCAGGCTGGACCAAACTGCGCGACCGCATCATAGGCGACGTCTCCGAACAAGACGTCATACTGCCCCAGCAGCTCAAGATCATGCTCGGCGGCATCCAAAGCCTAAAACCACTCAACGTTAAGCAATATGAGCGGGTTGGTGGCGTAGCGGGAATCGAGGCGTTTTATATCGAGCAGCAAGTCAACGGAGCCGCGCGGAAAGTCAGGATGGCACCCAGTCAGGTCCGGGCAGTGCTTGTGGACCTGATTGATCCCTTAAACAGGACCAAAACGCGGTCTCGCGGCAGCCAGGATCTTCTAGCTGTCCTTGCGAAATCGAGCGGGCAGCCCGTCGCTCGCGCCGAGCTCGACAAGGCCCTGGACGAACTGGAGCGGGGGGAAGTGCTTCGTAGCCCTAGCGAGCCGGGCAGTGGTCACACTGTCTACCGGCTTGACCACGATTATCTGGTTCGCGGTGTGTTGGCTGCCGAGCGGCGGGCCAACCGCTGGCACTATCTTCTTGAGGACAGCGCAAAGGCGTTTCAGGATGCCGGCACGCTTTGGAAAAAGTGGAAGGCCCTCCTGCCTGTCGGGATGCAATTCCGATTAGCATGGGCGCGGATGAAAGGCCGGTTCCGCTATGGCAACAGCCGAGGTTATGCCGCCTTGAGTCTCGCCCGCCTCCCAGCTCGGCTGTTAAGCGTAGGCGGGTCATTTGTTCTAGTTCTAGGTCTTCTGAGCGGTTTGATCTTTTGGAATATGGAAAGTAGAGCGCGGGAAGCCACCGCCTCCTTCTTTAAAGAAATCCATAGCACAACAGACCGTGATCTAATTCATGCTCGGACGGAAATGTTTATGCAGAATGTAAGAGCCCTTCAATTGTTCAAGCACGGAGAGGTGCAGGCAATTGCGGGCCGGATGATTGACACCATGAACAGCACCACGAATGCGGATCAGATGATTGCATTGCAAGGCGCACTTGTTGCCGTCGCATCGGACCTAAGGCCGGAGGAGGTGCAGACCCTCGCTAGTTCCGTCATCCAGAAGATCCAGAACACGGCGGACACGGCTCACATGAGCACCCTGACGCAGGCATTTGCGGCGATTTCAATTCTCCTAAGGCCGGACAACGCGAGGGCACTCGCTGAGCCGGTCCGCCAGGCGATCAAGGGCGAAGGCGATCCCAAGCGACGCCATGCTCTGGGATCGGCCCTTTCGGCCATCTCATCCCAACTAAAGCCGGAGGAAGTTGGGGCGCTGGACGGTTCGATCGTCGAGGCGATCCAGGGGGAGCAGGCTCTGCCTTAGTTAAGCCTTCTGCCAATGAGCGACGATCCACCCCGAAACCGGGAGAATCCGAATTATTCAAACCAGGCCTCATTCTGACTGGGTAAAGAGATCGGGGTCAAGCGTCGGCAGGATGTCCGGAACGGGTCAAAGGCTCCCCTCGGCGTCTCCACGATGGCTTTCCGCTTAGGCCTCGGAAGCGGACCGTGCGAGGCCAATAGGGGAGGTCAGCGATGGGCCACTTCCGGACTCATGCGTAGCAGCAATTGCGTCTTGCCGATGCCAAGAGTTCACATTGCAATCCGGCTTCCATGTTATAAAGTAACGCTTGGGACAGCTGGGTCCCTGAGTGGCTCCCGGCAAGCGTGATGCGGCATGAATTGGTTTCGGAAGCACCTGAAACTTGGTTCGCGGCTGGCGCTGTTGGCGCTTGTCGTCGAGTTCGCGCTGTCGTTCGGGCATTTCCATGCCTTGGCCGCCAAGGCGGTGCCAGCGACCTGGACATCGCTGACGAAAGTGGCTCCGCCTAGCAGCGTGGCCGTCCTTACCCAAGCTACTCCCACAGAGGCCTCTCGGAAACAGCCACCTTCCAACGATGATCGTGACCACCCGGCCGGCGCTTGCGCGATCTGTGCAGTCATTTCGCTCGTAGACAGCGCGCTTTTGGCGGCACCACCGGTGCTCTTGCTGCCGCAGACCATCGATCTCCCGTATCTTGCGACCGACGCCGGTTTCCCCCGCGTGCAATCAGCACGCTCGGCGTTCCAGTCCCGCGCGCCTCCCCTGTCCACCGATTGATGATGTGATCATCGCTGTCGCCCGCGTCACGCAAAGCGACAGCAATGGAACGATCGATATCGAGCCGTCACTCCACTCGACGGCAGCAGGATCGGGATCATGGCTTCCAGGCCCACTCGAGCATTCCATATCGGCGGAGCGAGCTGGCTCCTGCTTGCCGCAGTGGCGACACCGACGACGGCACAGGAGAAGCCGGCAACCGAACTGCCGTCCGTCACCGTAACTGCGCCCAGTCCGATCGTGCGGCGGCGCGTCGTTACTCCCACGCGCGCCCCCGTGCGCGTCGCCCGCAGCGCACCCGGACGCACTCGCGAGCGCGCGCCGCAAGCCCAACCTGCGTCTGCGGCCCCGGCAGCAGCGCAACAGGGCGTGCTGCAAGTCGTGACCGACCAGTTCGCAACGGTGACCGTGGTGCCGAACGAGGAAATTCGCCGGGAGGGCACCGCCCAGCTCGGCGACCTCTTGTTCTCCAAGCCCGGCATCACCGGCTCGACCTTCGCACCAGGCGCCTCGAGCCGGCCGATTATCCGAGGTCTCGACGTCAATCGCGTTGGAATCATCGAGAACGGCAACAACGCTGGCGGCGCCTCGGATCTGGGGGAAGATCACTTCGTGCCGGTCGATCCGCTCGCCACCAACCAGGTCGAGGTCATTCGTGGTCCGGCTGCGATGCGTTACGGCTCGACTTCGATCGGCGGCGTGGTAAGTGCGACCAACAACCGCATTCCGGATGCCCTGCCCACATGCCCGGCCCCTCCGTTCCAGACCTACGGACTACCGGCGAAAGCGCCGTTGGCTGCCGCGCCAACGTCACCTTGCGTGAACGTCGAGACGCGAACGGCGGTGAGTTCCGTCGATCGTGGTGTCGATGGCGGCATCCTGCTCGATACCGGCGGAGGCAATTTCGCGTTTCACGCCGACGCCTTTGGTCGCACGGCCAGCGATTATAACATTCCCAGCTATCCCTACCTGTTCGACCACACCCGGCCAGTCGGTGGACAGCAGCCGAATTCGGCCGTGCAGGCAGATGGTGCCTCGATCGGCGGCTCCTACATCTTCAATGGCGGCTTTATTGGCGCCGCCATTACGCAAAACGATTCGCTCTATCACATCCCTGGCATCGATGGAGCCGACCACAACACCCGCATTGACGCGCATCAGACCAAAATCACCATGAAGGGCGAATACCGGCCGGATGCAGCGGCCATCGATGCGATCCGTCTCTGGGCCGGCGCAACCGACTACCGGCACAATGAGCTCGGGCTGGCCGACCCAGCCGATCCGTTCAGCGACGGCGTACGCCAGACCTTCACCAACAAGGAGCAAGAGGCGCGCGTTGAAGTGCAGATGATGCCGTTCAACGCCCGCTTCGCGCAGGTAACCACCGCGTTCGGCATGCAGGGAGGCCATCAGGAGCTCACCGCACCGAGTCCTGACGATCCAGGCAGCCCGCTGAACGGACTTTGGAACCCCAACAACAACAACAGGGTCGCCGGTTACGTCTTCAACGAGCTGAAATTCAGCGAGACCACCAAGGCGCAGATTGCCGGACGCATTGAGCACGTCAACCTCGCCGGGACAACGCCGGCATTCATACCTCCCGTGTTCGACGTCAACGTCGACCCCGCCAGTATTGGTCCCGCCACGCCGCGCAATCTGGACTTCACGCCAAAGAGCGCGAGCATTGGCCTGCTCCAGAATCTGCCGTGGAATCTGGTGGCCAGCATTACCGGTCAATACGTCGAACGAGCGCCGAAACCGGCAGAGCTCTTTTCGCGCGGCGCGCATGACGCGACTGCTACCTTCGACATCGGCAACCCAGACCTCGGCATCGAAACGGCAAAATCGATCGAGGTTGGGCTGCGGCGGGCGACAGGGCCGTTCCGATTCGAACTCACCGGGTACTACACGAAGTTCAACGGCTTCATATTCCGCCGGTTGACCGGCAACACATGCGACGAGGCGGCTTGCGTGGACATCGCCAATCCGGACCAACTTGAGCTGCAGCAAGCGAGATATTCGCAAGCGACGCCGTCTTCCGCGGCGGCGAGTTCCAGAGCCAGCTCGACGTCGGACCGCTCAATGGCGGTATCTGGGGCATCGAGAACCAGTTCGACGTCGTCCGCGCCACCTTCACCGACGGCACCAATGTGCCGCGGATTCCTCCCGCACGCGTCGGCGGCGGCGTCTACTGGCGCGATGACAACTGGTTCATGCGCATCAACCTCTTGCATGCGTTCGCGCAGAACGACATCGCCCCGATCGCGGAGACGCCGACGCCAGGCTACAATCTGCTGAAGGCCGACGTCAGCTACAAGACCAAGCTCGATCCGTCCTGGTTCGGCGCGCGCGAGATGACGGTCGGCCTCGTCGGCAACAATCTCTTGAACGAGAGCATCCGCAACTCGGTGTCCTACACCAAGGACCAGGTGCTGCTGCCCGGCATCGGCGTGCGGGCATTTGCAAACCTGAAGTTTTGAGCCGAACGGCCGAAAGGAGAACTGCCGCTGACGGTCGAAAGAGGTCTCAAGATGAGTGGCAGAGGTAGCGCGGCAATGGCTGGTGGGTTGCACGGTGTCGGCGCCGAGACCGGGCCCGGGAATGCGATCGAACTCGCGACCTGCGGTTGGCTCGTCGAGGTTCACTTGATCGGGGGCCGCGCATCTGATCCCCGGTTCTTCGCCGTTGGAATACGTGAGGCTCGTGAGGCGGAAGAGGAAATCCTGCGGTATCCGGGTCTCGTTCGCGAAGACAAAAGGATCGCGCGGCGACGGCTTTCCGACAAGGAGATCGCGCGTCTCGGACTGAGAGCGGATGGGGTGAGGCCGTATATTCTAGGACCCGGTCTGGAATGATCACCGAAGCAAGTTCTGGATCGATGTTGCCAGAGCCGGCTTCGGGACCCACGCATCGAGCGGTGAGTCGAAGTCCGCTACTCAACAGATTTCCGGGAAATGACAAGCCTGAGGTGACGCCATGACGATTGGCGATCAGTCGTTGTCGCGGCCGTAATAGCTTTTCTGGAGCCGGTAACGCCTACCCGTAGAGATGTACTCCTGTCGCAGGCAACTGGTGCCCCTGCAAAACGTTGCCTGCTCATCGCAATGCAGATATTCGAAGTGCAGCTTGATCAGCCGTGAATTGTCGAGAAAGGTTGCAAAGTAATGAGCCGCCGTCGCGTTCCCGCACATGCGGGTGATGGCACTTCGAACCTCGGGCGGTAAACGATCGATACGTTCGGAATTCCAGGGATCGTCGTGCCCTACGTGACTGCCGAGAGCGAATGCAGGGGGGTGATTGGCTACTAAAAGCACCAGAACTCCGGCCGCGGTTGGTGAAAGCCGTGTGTAACACATCCACATGCCAGCACCCCATCAGGACGTGGAAGATTTGGCAAATGCAGTCGCGAAACGAAGAGTATCAGGAATGCCAATGAGCGCCAGCGGTTTGAGTTGTCCAAAGTAGGTGCGGCGCATCAATTTGATCATTGCGTTCGAGGTCAGTTCTGGGTCAACATGCGAAAGCTCAACGCGAGCAATTCGCGTCCGCTAGACTCCGCGAAGCAGACCTCAAAGCGGTGACCCGCCACTTCGCTGATGGGCAAAAAGCGGGACACCAAACGTGCGGCCCAGCGAGCCGTCAGGCGAGGCCCTCCACCCCGACCAACCGCGCTGAGCTGCAAGCGTCTCTTATGCTTTTGAGTCCCTGGTACATTGCGCCATTGTAAAACGCCTCAAATGCCGCGATCGACGGGAATTCCAACAAGACAATCCTTCGAGGTTCCCAATCTCCTTCGTAGACCTTGTGAGCTCCGCCTCTAGCCAGATATTTGCCGCCGGCCATCTCCAGGGCAGGCTTCACACCCGACATGAATTCCTGGTATTGCTTTGAGTCACGAATATCGACGTCAAAAATCACGTAAGCCGCCATTTGCGGTCTCCCGATCCAGTTGTATCGAACGCCGCTCCCCACTGAGGCAGCATCGGGGGCTGCATCCACTCGCGTCAAATCAAATGTCCGAAGGGTCAAAATGCGAAGAACTCAGGTTGAGCAAATCTGGACCGCTCTGCGGATAAGTATCCGCCCTATGGCACTCGGCATATGGCCTTGGCCGACTGAAGACCAAAAACTTCGCGTCGACTCGCGAAGAGACTGAGCTGGGTACCCCGGCCAATTTCTTTTTCTGGCGCAGGAGGTGCTTGTATGTCTTTTGACCCGATGGCCGCCGCCGTCGACTGGCTCGATGCCTACCGCGCCGGCGATATCGAAACGCTACTCGAAATGTACGCCGAAGATGCTGTGGTCTACTGCGATTGTGACCAATTGGCGATCTCCGGCAGAGAAAACCTGCGAGGCTACTGGGCTGCCCATCTGCAGGAACACCCAGCTGCCGAGCTGGACAATCTTCAGCCCTCGCAGGGTGGCGCAATAATCTCCTACGTCAGTGGGGAAACTGCAGTGCAGGCGGTCTTAGACTTTGATGATGCCGGGAAAATCAGGACACTGAGCTGCAGGCCGACACGTCAGGCCTCGTTCACCTCCTGAAGGCGGAGTCTGCTAAGGGTCAAAATGCGAATAACTCAGATTGAGCAAATCTGGTCCGCCTGCCGCAATGAGCGAACCTCCGTCAGACCCGCCCAACTTCGCAGAAGGGCAGCAGTCGACAAGAACCGCTGACGCTCGAGTCTACACATGAAGCAGACGCTCCCGCCCTAGAACGAATCCATCACCCGCGCGAAAGCCGGATGCTGCCGGTTCTTGACCTTGATCCATTCCCGCGGGCGGCCGGCGATAAATCGCCGGTCTCGGCGCTTGGAGACGATGCCCTCGAGGCCCATGTGGCAGGCATGCCGAAACAGGTCGGGGCCGATCGCGCCAGGCTCCCACGGAGCAATGAACATGCCGTCCGGGCCGCCGCGGAGCAACCGCGCGAGATTGGTTTTGCGCATTGAGAGCGGCAGCTGCTGTAGATCCTTCCCACCGAGGGCGAGGACGTCGAAGGCGTAGAGTTGCACCTCCTCATCGTGCCGGCGCGAGTGCAGCGCGTTGAAATCAGAGATGCCGTTGAGACCCAGCACCACGGCCTCGCCGTCGATGACGAATTGCTGCTCTCGGTTCTTCAGCGCGGCCGCGACGATCCATGGGAAGCGTCTGGTCCAGTCGTGGCCATTACGGGTAATCAGCCGCACCGTCTTGCCCTGTCGCGCGACGCGCAGGCGATAGCCTGACTTCGTGGATCCAATCGGGGCCGTCAGGCACGGTCTTGGCGGCCGTGGGCAGGCAGAACTCAAACACTTTAAGCATGCTCGTCAGATAGGCGGGGAATCGTCGAGCGGGAGTCCTTGCAGCTATTTCTTAGGTCCTCGTCCCGGCTTACGCAGGAACGGCCGCATGATCTCGGTGGTCGTAAAGCTGGTCTCGAACCCGTTTGGCAGCAATGGCATCTCGTCGGGGCCGACCCTGTTGCAGACCGGGCAAGGCGCGCCCGCGCCGCCGCAGCCGCAGGCCTTCGGCCCTTCCCACGGACGCTCGGGGTGGTTCACAATGCGTGCCGGCGCAACGCCCGCAAAGTCATGTCGGACCTCCCCCTTCACCGCCCCGCGTCGTTCCTATTACCTTGGCAGGGGCCCCGAGCTGTACAATGATTCAGGGCTGAAGCCTCGATAGAAGCCGTTGCCGACCCTGATTGCGAAGGCGCTGATCCTTGCGCAGCCTCTCCAGTTCCTGTTCGGCGGGCTCGGTGTCTTGTCCGCCACGCTTCAGCTCAACGATCAAACGTTCCTGTTCTGCGAGGCGGCGCTCTCCCTCGACCACGTCGCGTTCGACTTGCCTCAGCTCATCGAAGATCGAGCTGTTGTTGTCCATCATCTGGCCCCTCCCTAGGGGAGCCGTTGTGCTCTGTCTGATCAATCGCGCCGACACTTCAAACGTTCCGGTCTACGCTGCTGCGTGCAGTGTCGTGTTCCCAATTTCGTTCCTAGATGAAGGACGCTAAGTGCACTTTGGTACATAGTCGGCGCATGGTCCATGCGGCCACAGGATCAGGTTCGACCTTGCATATACAAACAAGATGAGTTCACGCGACAGTTGGTTCGGCGCTCGCGCGAAACGCTGGCTCAGGCTTATGAGGTCTTAGCTCTCCCGGTGCCGAAGGTCTGGCATCCGGAGCCGCTGAACTGCCGCAGCCTCAAATCGGCGGCGGACCTTGTACGACCGGACCCCGGCCAAATGGGGATATGACCGGGGCCCGCATTCCAAGAGCCACTCCAGTTATGTAGCTCCACCGGGTTCGTGGCAGTCCCGGCAGGAGGACAAATTTGAGTGTTGCCAGATGTTCCTGCACCTACTTGCGTGCAAGCAGGCTTCGCTTTGCGGCAGCGAGCGGATGTAAGTTCCGCTCTCGTGCAGTTCGCGCCAGCCCTTGTCGATGGCGAAGGCCGCAGCGAACTTAATCGCTGCGGCCCGCGCAAGGTCAAATGAACCGGGTGAAAAGTCTACGTGCAATATGCGGCCAGCCCCGGTCTTCCAATTTTTCCCGAATATCCGGTTTCCGACCACTACATATGTGAATGGCTATCCTACTTTAATTCAAGAAGGACGGCTCGGTGGTACGCTAGCTTCGTGGGCTCAGAAGCGCATGTGGAGCATCACCATGCTACTCACAGGTTCCAAGCCGGTTCAGCCTGCGCAATTCATCACCTGCGTTCATTGCGATGGTCGGCTCATTCAGATGCAGAGCTTTCTGTATGCACGTACTGAGAAGCAAGTACGGATCTTCAAGTGCAGCGGCTGTCAAAGGCTGACTTGGGACGATTAGGAAGTAACTCAGACGATTCTCGGCCACGTGGGCACTTTCGGCCAGCCTACGCATTTTGCCGCTTATGGAAGATGTCGCTGCCAGATATCTCCGCGAAGCGGAGACCTGCTTTGATGAGGCAGAGAAGGCCAACCGCGCTGACGACAAGCAGGCATGGCTAAAGCTGGCCGAGGAGTGGATGGCGATGGCGGAGAAAGCACAAAGGCAGACCTCTCACGAGCAGTAAGCGAGGGGCTGGCCGGTCGAAAGATTGGCCGGCAGTAGGATTTCCGCAACCCGCCCTAAAGTAAAAACCCCGGCAGCGGGGGACCACGCGGCCGGGGCAAAGTTACCCATCGTTCGGCTCGGATAGCCCGAGCTGAGCGTGTAATCCCGCAACGGCGCAAAGGTTTCGAAAAGGGGCCCTAAATTCGCTTTTCAGTCATTTGCACGGTGCTATAATTGTTCCGCTCGGGGAACGACTGCCATGGACTACCGCGCGTACATCCTTGATGATGACGGGCGCATTACCGGCGTGCATGAGCTGGATTGCGCCAACGACGAAGAAGCCGAAGAGAAGGCGGCCCAATTACGTGATGGGCACGACCTTGATGTTTGGCAGCGAGAACGACACGTCGTTCGGCTGAAGCGCCACACAAGGCAGTAAGGCCGCCTCAGTTTGCGGCCTCGTTTCCCTTCTACAGGTATTCTAGAAACCTAAGCCCGTTTTGGTAGTTATGATGCAACGGGTTTATTTGGTTCGGGTCACAACCGACAGCGCCAGCTCTGGGTAGCAGCGACAGAGCGAGGCGCCGCTGTGGATCGAGTGCTCGACGCCATCCCCGAAGGCTGGGCAGCGAGCCTAGTTGAACGGGAGTTGGATGCGGACTTGACAGCTTTCATTGAACATGCTGCCCGGCGAAGTCCGGCGACATCTGGTGTCCTAATTCCCCTGTGCGGGTACGGACGGCCCCGGGCACCTCCGGGCTGTACCGAGACGCACCGAGACCGCCCGACGCACCATACTCAATGCGGCACGCCGGTTGATCGCGTCCCGCCCGGGATTCACTCCCGGAGTCTCAAATGATAGAGTGTCCAGAATTTAATCTGCGGGTGTCAAACAGCACCCCATGGCTCGCTTTCAGAAGGGCCGCGCTCCGTCTTTGTTGAGCAGCCTGACGTAAGTTCCGCTCTCGTGCAGCTCGAGCCAGCCGTGCTCGACGGCGTACCTGATACCGGCGCCGAACTCCGGATGGCCGCGGCTGCCTTTCAAGAGGGCCACGAACTGCGCGTTGATCCGCTCGATGTAGATCCGGCCGTCCTGCACGGCCGGCGTGGCGGCGGCGATCTCCACCAGCTTGCGCGCGGCGGTTTCCGGATCGGCGTAGGGGCGACCTTCGGCTTGCTTCATCAATGGATCCTGCCGGCCGCCTGCGCGGCATAGATGTGGGCGCGGTGCGCATAGCTCTCGGTCGGCTTCCAGCTGTCGAACGTCGTACCGCAGACGCAGCGCATCAGCGTGCTCCGGATCTCGCTGTCGAGCTTCTCGCCGCGGGCGCGTTTCTCCGCCATCTCGGCGCGCCAGTCGCGATCGCTGCGCCATTCGGCAAAGGCGGTTTCAGGGATGGCGGGGAGCAGGGCGGACCATGCCGCCTCGGGCCTCGCGGGCGGCATTGAAGCTCGAGGCGATTCCGCTCCGCTGCGTGCCCGGCTCCATGCCCGGATAGAAGCCGACGGACCATGCCCATTGATCGGCGTGAACGGGCACGCCGGCGCGCTCACCGATCGTCCCGATGCGGACGTCGTTGAAATAGATGTGCCAGGTCTCCCCATGCGGGTTGTCGCTGCGGCCGCAGGTGAGGGTGTTCATGGCCTTATCCATCATTCCGGCTGGGAGGGAGACCGCGGTAAGGGGCGATCGATTTGGACGGCGCCATAGACGTGTCCTTCGGCGTGAGTGTTTCCGGAAAGGGAGAGAGCAAATCATTCACGTTGGAGTGCACCGGGGCCAACGATGGCGAAAGGTGTCATCGCTGGCTTCAGGCTGGAATCTGTGCCGCTGGGCACGGATTCTGTGCCGCTGGGATGAAGACGGCAACGAAACGACGGCCCGGGTGGTCGTGCCGTTCAAGGTAACCCCCGGCTAGGCGGGCCGCCTACTGCAACTGCTTAAGATTGCGAGCGAGTCTGTCTGGGGCGACAGGAACGGTGGTGTCGCCGCCGCAGTTTTGAAGTATGCGACGGCTCTATTTGGCCTCGCGGCTACGATCTTCGCCTATGTTTTGCTGGTCCTGTGGCTGGGAGAACTGAGCGACAGGCGGGCGTTGAGCGCCTTGAAAGATATGGAGTGCCACACGATTCACGCGTTCGGTAGCGCTTGACTCCTGTCCGTCACGGCACGTTGACAGCTGGCATCTCTGCGGTGGCAAGCGGTGTAAACGGACCGCCATGCATGGCGGCTATCGCGACCAGCACGACCACGACAACGATCAGCGCACGAAAGACGATGCTCCACATGGGGCCAAGTCTAGACAAATGGGTGCGGCGTTCGTTGTGAAGTAGGCCACACGCGAATTCGTTGTTTTGCAACTGCGACGTAGGGGGGCTTCGATATTTACGAAACGAAGGGCTCTATCTGCATTGGGACAGCGGGAGCAGCCGCCCCTTGGCACTCGACCTAACGCGGCTCATTCAGTTTCACGAATGATGTGGTCGCGATGCTCAAGATGAAGCGCCTGTGATTGCCGCATGGTGGAAAGAATCTCGTTAGCCGCTTTCGTGTCTTGACCATCGCGATGAAGCTCAGCGACCAACTCTTCCCGCCTTGCAAGGTGCCGCTCGACTTCTGCAACGTGGCGTTCCGCTTCGTATAGGTGGCGCAGCAGCATTGCCCTGTCCATCAAGCTTCGTAGCACGCCGCTCAACTCGTTAACACAGGATACTGTGGTGGCGCTCGCAACACGCTATCATCTTTGCAGGGGCGGGCCATGAGCGCATTGACGAAGTTGACGGCTGAACTGCCGGAGAGCGAAGCCACTCCTCGATGCCTACAACCTTGTCCTGACGAGGCTTGAGCTGCTGCCGGTTTGATGGACTCCGAGATTGGTGTTTCATGAAGCCGGAGGTGGGCGATGAAGAGACGGAAATTCAGTCGCGAGTTCAAGATCGAGGCGGTCAAGCTGGTTAGGGAGCGTGGGGATGTCGGTGGCGCAGGCCGGGCGCGACCTGGATGTCCATGAGAACGTTCTGCGCAAAAGGGTGAAAGAGTTCGGCTCTGATCCGGTGCAGGCCTTTCCCGGCCACGGGCAGATGAAGCCGGAGCAGCAGGAGATCGAGCGGTTGCGCCGTGAGGTCGCCAAGTTAAAGGCCGAGCGGGATATCCTAAAAAAGGCCGCAGCCTTCTTCGCGAAGGAAGCGACATGAAGTTCGTCTTCATCGCGAAGCACCGGGCGATCTGGCCGGTGGCATGGCTATGCGATGCGCTGGGGGTGTCGCGGTCGGGCTTCCATGCCTGGCTGATCGTTCGCCCAGCGCCAAATCCCGCAGCGACGAAGAGCTCGGCGGCAAGGTGAAGGCAAGCTTCATGGCGAGCGACCGCACCTATGGTGCGCGCTGGGTGTGGCGTGATCTGCTTGCCGATGGGGCGGACTGTGGCCTCCATCAAATCGAACGACTGATGCGCCTGCAAGGCTTGCGGGCGCGGCCGCGAAGCCGGCGCTTGCCGAAGGACAGCGGCGATCGACAGCTCGAGGCCGTGCCGGCGAACCTCCTTGACCGGCAGTTCATTACTGAGCGGCCGAACCAGAAGTGGATCGCCGACTTTACGTATCTCTGGACGGCCGAGGGCTGGCTCTACGTCGCAGCAGTGATCGACCTGTTCTCACGCCGGGTGGTGGGTTGGTCGATGAGCGCCGCCATGACAGCTCAGTTGGTGACCGATGCCCTGCTGATGGCCGTCTGGCGACGCGGCAAGCCGGAAGCACTGTTGCACCACTCCGACCAAGCCAGCCAGTACACCAGCGAGCAGTTCCAGCGTTTGACGGCCGACCACGGCATTATCTGCAGCATGAGCCGTTCCGGTAATGTCTGGGACAACGCGGCGATGGAGAGCTTCTTCTCGTCGCTCAAGACCGAACGGACGGAAGGCAAAACCTACAGGACTAGAGACGAGGCACGAGCCGATGTGTTCGACTACATCGAACGATTTTACAACACGATCCGCAGGCACTCGACCATCGGCTATCTCAGCCCGGTTGAGTTCGAGCGTAAGGTGGGATTAGCTTAACCTGGTGTCCATCAAACCGGCAGCAGCTCATACTACAGCGGCCTGTGCGGGGGAGTCCTCTTGTTGCGGCAAAACGGACCACTCTTCATTGGCTTCGAGCTAACTGGTGCTGTTAGCTCAAACTTGCGCATGATGGATTAGAGCGAGAGTTCAAGTTTTTCAATCAGTTAAAGGGCGGCGTGTGCGCGACGTGTGCACCAGGAGATCAAGGGAAATCCTGCGCAGGTCAACGTGAACAGACCTTTTGAAGCAGGCGGATTGGTCGGGAAGCGCAGCTTCCGTGCACTCGCGCAGCTACCTACGCTGTATTCGTTCCAAAATGCGACCTCTTGGGATGGGACCAATCGGCTCTTAATCAGGGGGGCCCAGCTTAGAGCCCTGGTGCACCCACCATTTTCACTGACTTAGCCGGCAAAACCGTTTGAGTATATGATTTTTCAAACGCGTCATTTTGAAGCGACGGATTTTCATCGGAGGCACCTGCGACCGCAGGCGTGGCAGCTCTGAAGCTACATTGCGGATCGGATTCGTTGTTTTCCAAGAACCGAGGCGATCGGGCGATCGTAATACTTGTCCAAACCGATCGCCACCAGAATGCAAATTGGGACTAGCGCGAAGAGGTAACAAGAAGCCGTCTGCTCAAGATGAGTGGCCTTGAGCAATCCGACCGCCGACATGAGAATTGGAACGTGAATGACGTAGAGTGGATAAGAAAGGCGGCCTAGCTCGCTCAGGAGACGCTGCTTTCGCCGGAGATGGCACGCGACGGACAGACACATAAGAAGTGGAAAGATAAGGACGATCGAAACAGCATCGAGCACAGAACTACTGATCGGAAAGCAAAAGACCGTCGCAAGCAGAAGGATCATCGGCAAGAGCAGGAATGTTGATAGGAATGGTCTGGGCCGATAATACCAGACCAGGACGCCGACAAAGAAGCCGAACAGGGTGCGTACGGCACCTCCGAAAAACGTCGTCCATGTGGCGCCGAGATCGGCGGTGCCGTTTTTGAAGATCATCAGGGTAAGCAGTCCGCCCGTGACAGCAGCGATTGCCCAGGCGCACCTTGTATCGACCCGGGATATCAGCGCCGCCCAAAGTACGTTTACGGCGATTTCAAATGACAATGACCACATCGGAGTGTTGGTGGGAAATGTCGTATCTGTAGGAGCCTGACTTACCCAGGGCTTTGGCAGCAAAGCCGCATTGAAGGCTGTCCCAGCGAGAATGTCAGAAAGTGCGTATTGCGAATATTTCTGCATCGCCAATCGAAGCAAGAAATACCCAGTTCCCAACAAGAGCCCTAACAGGCTAAGCGGCAATAACCTCTTCAAGCGAATTTGAAGGAATTTGGCGACGGTTAGCCTGCGAGACTGAAGACGCTTCGCATAGGAGTGCGAAAGCACAAACCCGCTTAACATGAAGAAGAAATCCACCGCCAGATAGCCATGAGGTGCCAACTGCGGTGCACCGACAATCGAAAGGTGAAAGAGCAGGACGCCAATGGCGGCGAAGCCCCGAAGCGCGTCTAGCACTTCAAACCTCTCTTCTGTCAATCAATACCTCGATATTCTGGCCGACTACGTACCCGTGAAAAATTACCCGCATCAAGCGATTAGATCGACGCGGCGTGATGGCCAACGTCGGCGTCGAGACCGCATCTTTCAAATGCGGATAGAATGCATTCGCTCTCTCGAAGAGGCTAGGCGATATCATAGGCGCTCAATGCACAAAATTGAGCCACTCCTTGGCGGTGGTCCAGTCACCCCGCCGCCACCCATAACGAATAGCCTTCTTCTTTCGCCGGACCGCATAATGATTGCGCATCGGTAGGGATTTCCGTCGGCATCTTGCGGAGCTATTCTAGCTGTCGGAATTGATGTACTCGGAGCTTGTCGAATCGGCCGCCCACGAAACAGTCGGATTGGTAGGCTTGCTGATTGGCAGAGGCCTCCAGACTTTCATGAACGGAGAAGTCCGAGTTGCCTTGAACGGTCCAACCTACGCTGACGGCGAAACTAGTTTTACTCGTCGTTCGATGGCTGTCAGTTCTCTGCCGCGTCTTTTGGGAATTACATCGACTATGCTGGTTGTTTTTCTCGAGGTGCGGTTCACTACCTTGATTTAAGGGATGACTTTTTTGAACATGTCGCTCTGATGGCTGATAGCATTGACTGTGAGCGGTTTGACGCGGTCGTTCTGGGAGCTGGAATTAGCGGCCTGGTTGCTGCCTCAATTTCACAGCGGCAAGGCGCGCGGAGCGTGCTCGTCATCGATGAATATTCTTGGCTCGGCGGCAATCACATCGACTGCAAAGTCGGAGACTATACCTTCGATGTGGGCAGCTACATCTTCCAGGACGACTCTCCTCTGTTGGTGCACTTTCCGGAACTGCTGCCGCTCTATATCCCGATTAGTCCATCGTGGGGCCGTCTGACGCCACAAGGATTTGTGACTCACTACCCGCTGTCCATCGCGGATGATCTGTTGCGAGCTGGTCCGATCGAATGGATTCTGATTTTAGGCTCCATTATCGTGGCTCGTCTGTCTCGTCGCCACATTCGCAGTGCAGAAGACTTTGCGACCTTCTGGATTGGCGCGCGGATGTTGATGCGCTCAGGACTCGGCTACTATTTGGATCGGTTTTATGGTTTTCCAGCCGACAAAGTAGACGCCAAGTTTGCGGAGAAGAGGATGCTCTGGATCCAGGAGCACGCACGTCTCCGCAACCTCCTTCGGCGCTGCGTTTCGCCTGCCCCCTCGTCGCCGGCCAATCAACAACTCGCTCGACCGCGGGAGGGGTTTTCATACCTCTATCACAAGGCAAGGGAGCGGCTCGAGGCTCAGGGCGCACGCTTTCTCTTGGGCGTGAAGATGGGCCGCCTTGAGAGCCATGATGGAAGGTTTTCGATAGCCGTGGGCGACCGCCGGATAGTCGGGGAGCGTCTGGTGTCGACCATCCCTCTATTTCAGGTTCAGGCCCTATGCGGTCTAGAGGCGCAACGAGAGCTTAAAACGGTTACATTACTGAGCCTCTTTTACAGCTACTCGGGTCAACGCGGATTCAAGCAATCGATCTTGTATAACTTTTCGAGCAAGGGCGCGTGGAAACGCCTCACGATGCACTCCGATTTCTACGGCAAGTGCGGCGGGCGCGAATTTTTCTCAGTAGAACTCAATGCTGAGCATGTTGCTCGGGACGCTGGCGCGGCTGACCGCGATTTCAGAGAGCATACAAAAGCCAATCGACTGTTTTTGGGTGACCTTCGCCTGGAGGGCTCTCACCTGCTTTCTAATGCATATCCGATTTACACTGAGAACGCTGATGAGAACGCTAAGCACGCGATGGCTGTCCTCGCTAAACTCGGAATTGAGTCCATCGGACGCCAAGGCAGCTTTGACTATCAACCAACGGCTCGGGATTCGACCTTGAAGGCGGAAGCCGCACTTCGGCGTCGATCTCCTGAGAGCTCCAGCTAGGGCTGGTTCAGAAGGCCAGAAGAGTGGGGAGCCGCAGATTCATGCGCCATTTTTCTGATGCTTCCCATTAAGCCGCGCAAACGACCGCAGTTGCTGCAAAAGACCGGCGTGCTGTCGAGCGCACCCTCGGCGCGTTGAAATGTGACGGCCAGAGTTTCGCATTTAGCGCAAACGGCTTCGAAGATCGCTGGATCTATAGAGGTTGGAGGATCTGCGCTCAACTCTGTTCTCCGATCCTCATCCAGTTCCCATCGAATACCGTTCGAAGCGGTGAGTCAGTAAGCTCCATCCTCGAACACGGCCGGTATTGTTGCGAGCATGATCTTGGTGTCGAGTACTATGGACCAGTTTCGGGCGTAATAGGTGTCACACGCCACACGCCTGCCATACGTGGTGGTACTACGACCGCTCACTTGCCAGAGTCCAGTAATACCTGGCCGGCATGCAAGATAGGCATCGACATTGTGCCCATAGCGAACCAGTTCTTCTTCGGTTACTGGCCGCGGTCCGACGATGCTCATATCGCCGCGTAAAACGTTAAGCAATTGGGGTAATTCGTCGAGGCTGGATTTCCGCATCAAAGAGCCGATGGCCGTTACCCGGGGATCGCAACGCAGTTTGCGAGCGGCGTTCCATTCAGCAGCGGCGGCAGCATCAGAGTCCAATAATCGCTGCAGTCGTTCGGCCGCGTCCGGGACCATAGTGCGAAATTTCAAGCAAGCGAAAGTCTCGCCATTGAAACCGACCCGCCGGTGGCGGAAAAGTGCTGGCCCTGGCGAAGAAAGTACTGTGGCCGTGTAGCAGATTAAGAATAGGGGAGATAACAGCAGCACACCGAAAATTGCTATCAGAACGTCCAGCACTCTCTTCGTTGCTGAACCTGTGGGGCACTTCACCGTTTGCGCCGGATGAGGCGTCTCGACGATAAAAGACAGCTTGCCGCGAGTATCGACCAAATCGGCCATTGCGGTACTCCATCAAGCAGAACTTATGTTACTCTTGAAAATAGACAGCTCGAGATTTTCTTCCTCGTGTTTTGCAGTGCGAAGCTTGCGGCTGCCGATCGGTTAACGCAAGGTTAAAGTTTTAGCAGCAGCAGCGTCTTTTTTAGCTTGAGGTTGTGATCAACGTTTTCGGCGCTGTGAGCTATTTCGTGTAGTAGGCGTAGCGCCGATCGGAATATCCCTCAAAGCGACGCATAAAGGTCTCATCAGTCTTGTTCAGGACCGCTCCAATTAGTCGCTCCGAAAGCAGTGGAGATGAACGAACGGCTTTGAGAACCTCATCGGTCGAGTTGCCCCATTCCACCACCATGATAAACGCGTCGAACAGCCCCGCGACGGCCTTTACGTCAACGATCGGTAGGATCGGCGGCAGATCGCATAGGATATAGTCGTAGTCTTGGCGGGCCCTTTCCAGTTCTTTCCTGATCGAAGGCGCACTGAGAACGTCGGAGCTGTTCGAGGGCCTCGCAGTAGCGGGGGACGGTATGACATCGAATCTGAAGTTGGGATCAGGGATGACGACGTCGGCCACTGCCAAACCCTCAGCAGCCATCTTCTGCAACCCGCGTTCATCGATATAACCGAGCGTTTGGGACAGAGCGGGACTGCGCAAGTCGGAGTCAATGACGAGCGTGCGCGCCCCGGTCTTTGCCAGGAAAGCTGCAACCGCAGCCGCGACCGTTGTTTTGCCCTCGCCGGGGAGCGCCGAGGTGATGCCAATGACCTTGGCCTCGCCGGGATAAAGGTCAATCGCAACTTTGATATAGCGTAGCGCCTCAGCGGTAGCTGAGAAAGGAGGCGCCTCGTTGATTTGGCGAAACGCTGAGGACCTTCCGCGTAATCTAGCTTTGAGTCTGGATAATTGAGGAAAAGCGGCGAGGCAGCTCGTCCCCAACAGCGTTTCAAGCTGATCACGCGTATGCACCCGACGATGCATGAACTGCTCGCGGGCTATTGCGCTCAGCGCGCCAAGCCCCAATCCGCACATCATGGCGAAAGCCAAAGTGATTCCTACCTTTGGCGAGCTCGGCTTACTCGGAGCCGAGGCCTCGGTAACTACGCGAGCCTCCGTTGACGGGAATGATTGCTGTTGAACCGACTGCGTAAACCGTGACAAGAAAGCTTCGTAAATTCCGCGATAGGTATTTGCTCCAGTCTCCAGTTCGCGGAGCCTGACCTGCGCCTGCCGTGTTGATCCAGACTGTTGGAAGATCTCGAGCATTCGCTTATCGATGGCGTCTTCCTGGGACTTGGCGATCTGCAGCTCGCTTTTATAGCTCTCCGCGATACGCGAAATTTCGTCCCAAATCGAACGTTGCAGCGCTGCCATTTCCGAACGCAGATTCTTCACTGCCTCGTGATCGGGTCCGTACCGGACACTCCATTCAGCTTGCCGATTTTGATTCTCAAGGAATTTCTGCCGAAGCTTGGTGATGACTTGGCTGTTAAGAGCGTCCGTAACAACCGGATCGGGAATGGCGAAGTTTTCTTTCTCCGGGCGCTGTTCAAGTATGAGCTGTATCCGATCCAGCTTTGCCCGCGCTTGGCTTGTATCGGCGCGGGCTTTTGCGAGCGCCACGCCCAGTTGGTCGAGCTCAACCTCGCTCGCGAGCTTCCCTTCTACTCCGATGATGATGCCATTCTCGGCCTTGAAATCTTGAACCGCCTTGTAAGCGTTGCTTGCCTGCTGGCGAAGTTCGCTGATCCGTTCTTCCAGCCAAGCGCTCGCGCGGCGCGTGGCCTCATACTTGGCCTGCAGCCGGTATTCGATGTAAGCATCGGCGAATGCGTTTGCAATTCGCGCAGCCTTGTCAGGGTCCAAGGAAGTATAGGCTATCTGTTCGACATAACTGCGGCCCAATCTCGTAACACGTAGATTGTCATTGAGGTTTGCAAGTGCTCGACGCTCCAGCTCGGCAGGGGAGAGACGCTCATCAGACTTCGTAGCCAGTCCAAATAGTCCGGCAGCGCGGCCGAGGAGGCCGTGGGCAGGTCCAACAAATTCGGGGTCCTCGGTGAGATGCAACCGGCGTATGACGGACTTGCCGACCTTTTCCGATTTTGTGGTTTCAATCTCGCTTTCGACGATCGAGTCGTCGACACCACGGGTCTCCTGTGAGGTTTCAGACTGGGGCGCCGTGATACCTTTGGTGTCTACGAACATGTCCGTCTGCGCAGTGAATTTGCGCGGGGCGAATCCGACATAAGTGGCTCCAAGCGCCGATGAAAAAATTGTCACGAAAGCGATGAGACGCCACTCGCGACGAAGGAAGTCCCGCAATTGGAGCAACGACTTCGTCTGGGCATCCAAGCCACTGTCTGCCAAGCCAACGAGGGGCCGAAGGTCGCCGGCAATGTTCATCGCGCTGCTGCCCTCACTTAATCAAATCAGTCTTCTAGATCACGTCTTCAAATGAGATCTGCGTCCTGAAATAAGGCCGAATACAAGCCCATCTGGGGGCAGCTCTGTACAAGCCAGTATTGCTGATCAACTCGCGCGTTCGGAGCACAAAGAAAGTGCAGCGTTGCCTGCTGCTTGATCAACGCGGCGCCGGTTGCCGAGAACCCATGCCGCCCAATGAGTCCTAGCAAAACGCGGTTGCAGTCTAAGGCGGGTCCACACAGGCCGATGACGTTTACGATGGTGCGGCTGTCCCTCAGGTGGCGGCCCACTGGCGAAACGAGGATTGATACCGCAGGTTTTGTGGATCGCGCTGCGAGAGGAGGGTATCGATATGGGCTCGCATCTTCCGGACGAATTGCTCTTGGTTGAAATGCTCGGCGTGAGCAGTGATGGCGTCGGAGTCGAATTCCATGGCAGAAAGTCGACTAACGGCATCCGCGATCGCATCGACGGTTTGCTCATCGAAGAAAACGCCGGTCAGATCTCTTGCGATAGTTTCCGTCGCGCCTCCGCGTCCAAACGCAACAACGGGACGGCCGCTCGCCATGGCTTCGACGGGAACCATTCCGAAATCCTCCTCACCGGGAAAAATCAATGCGCGGCAGCGCGCGTACCGGTGTTTAAGGATCGCAAACGGCTGCGGTCCGAGTACTGAGACTGTCGGTCCGGCAAGGCGGCGGACTTCAGCAAGCATTTCGCCGCCGCCTATTACGACCAGGTTCAGCTTCAATTCATTGAAGGCGCGTACCGCAAGGTCGGGCCGTTTATAGGAGACGAGCTCGCCGGCCATCAAGTAGTAGTCCGCCACCTCGGAGTATGGCACCGGCGAGAATGCCTTGGTGTCAACGGGCGGGTGGATGATGGTGGCATCGTTGCCATAGTAGCGGCGGATGCGCGCCGCAACCGTTGCGGAATTTGCAACGAAGCTGTCAACTCGGACGGCTGAGGAGACGTCCCAAAGCCTCAAATAGTGCGCAAGTGGCGGCATCGCCAAACGGGTGAGCAAGCCTGCGCTCTGCCGATAGTCGTGAAACATGTTCCAGATGTAGCGCATGGGTGTGTGACAATAGCAGACGTGTAATGCGCCGGGCGCGGCCATGACGCCCTTCGCAGGCCCCGACTCGCTGCTGATGATCAAGTCATACGCCCGCAGATCAAGCTGCTCGAGCGCCATCGGCATCAAAGGAAGGTAGGCCTTGTACAAGTGCCGCGCGCGAGGAAGCCTGTTTATAAATGTCGGAACGACGCGATGCTTGCGAATAGTCTCAGAGACCATCTCCGGGACATAGACGTGTGTGTAGATGTCTGCGCCTGGATACATTTCGCATAGCGCTTCAACGACCTTCTCGCCGCCGCGCATTCCAACGAGCCAATAGTGGATGATGGCGACTTTCAATGGCATCATTTCACCAAGCAAGATAAGTCGGTTCGTTCCCATTGGAGACGACGCGCGGGACTCAGGGAGGCAGCACGGCGGGACCCCGAGGGCAGCCCTCGGGAGGGCCTGCATCGCGTGCGAATACGTGAACGTAGTCGATGAGAAGCGTGGATGGATTGGGGGTGCGGTCGATCGGCCACCCTCCACCGAGCGCAAGATTCACAAGAGGATAGAGCGGGCCGTCGAGTTCGGGAGGAGTTGGCTGCGTCCATACGGGCTTACGATCTAGGAAGAACACAATAGCCTTCGGCGAAATATCGACGCCGAAGGTGTGGAACTCGTTTATGAGAGTATCGGCAGGGATGTCGATCTTCTGAGCCTCGCCGCGTATCTTCTGCCGATCCTTGTACCAGATGTGCGTCGCGGCCTGATAGGCAGATGAAAATTGGCCGTAGTATTCGATGACGTCGATCTCGACATTGCCGTCTGTGATCGCCGCCGGCTTCAGGGCAGCAAGCCAGAATGCCGGCCAGTTGCCGTCGCCGGGAGGCATCTTCATCCGCGCTTCGAAATAGCCGTAGCGTGTTCCGGTCCCTGCGCCAGATGCATCGGCTGCAGCCAGGAGTCCTGACGTCCACCGGCCGTTTTGATCCTTCGAAGCGGTGATGGAAAGAAGTCCATTTTCAACTTTGAACGGCCCGTTTGGTCCGGGATTTGCGAATGCAGCATCGCCAAAATCGCCAGCCCACGGCGTATGCGCCGTCCATCGTGCGGGGCCGATGCGGCTGGCCGACGCACGGAGCTCGTCGAACTCTTCGAGCAACACGGGGCGGAGTTCGCATGACTGCGGCGACCCGGCTGCGAATACACAACAGAGCGAAACACTCAGGGCGAGGAGTGCGCCTCCGCCTGCAAACATACGGCCATTCATAGGACAGGCTCCGATTGATGATAGCCACGGATCTCACCAGCAACTGCGCTCATTCCGGTCATGAATCACACGGCCTTCAAACTGTTTGTGAGTCGAATTCCACAGCCGTACAGCGAAGCGACATAGACTGCGCCGCCAAACAACGAGACTGCGCCCAGCTCCAGCAGAGCAGGAATGCGTGTCTCGGTGAGCGTATGTCTCAAAACGATAACGAATACGGTCATGACTGCGCATGCGGCGGCCACCTGCCATAGTTTGGCTAGTTCCGAAGCAGCACTAGTACCGACAAGTTGCCGGGCGGCAAGGAGTGAGAGAACAAACAAGATGAAGGAGACTAGGCCGCGCGCGGCGATGACCCCGATCAGCGAGTAAAAATACAGACCGAGAGACATTAGAATGACCTTTGAACACAGTTCAACGAAGGTCAGCCGAAAAACCAAACTGGTCTGGTTGGTCGCGAGCGCCAGAGAATGGAGAGGCTGATAGAAGGCACTAAGGACGGTCGAGAGAGCAAGCCACCGCAGATAGAGGCCGGCATCGTGCCATTGCGGACCCAACAAGACTTCGGCAATCAGATCAGATGTCAGAGACATACCGATGCAGGTTGGCGCCGCAAGGAGCATGGTGAAGCGGGATGCCTTCGAATACGCATTGCGCAGTCGGTCCGTGCTTGGATTGATTTGAGCCAATGCCGCCATGAGAGGTTGCATGGCCGGGCCAATCAGGCTTTGCGTGGGCATGACTGAGAGGTCGCTGGCGATCGTGTATTGACCGAGTGCGGCTTTGCTTAAAGAGAACCCGAGGAGGATGCGATCAAATTGCCAGCTCAAGGCAATTAGGATCTGCGCTCCGCTGAGCCAGCCGAGAAAAGCCGAGAATTCCCGAAGTTCGGAGAGCGACAGGCGCGGTCTATAGGGGGCCAACAGGTACGACACCGATGTTGCGCCAATGGCCGCAGATATGCCACCGGCCACAATTGCCCAATAGCCGGCTCCGAGTGACACCAAGGCGAATGCGGTTGCAGTAGCGATGAGCTTGCCGGCGGTCTCAGCAAGGAACACTTGCTTGAAGCTCATGCTGCGGACGTATTCAACCATGCCCGGGCTGTAGAAGCTGCGCGCTAATGGTCCGATCCCGCTTGCTAGAATTAGAGCGATTAGTCGGGGGTCGTTGTAGATGTGTGCAAACGGCCATGCGGCGAGCAACAGCACCGAGCTCAGTGCAATGCCCCTGATCGCGCTCAACGTAAATGCTGTATCCAGGTGACCTCTCGTCACACGGGGCAATCGTGTAAGGGCTTGGAGCGTTGGTACCTCGAGCACCATATCCGCGATCGTAATCAACGTAGCTGCGAGAGCCGTAAGTCCGAAATCACCAGGTGTCAGAAGCCGAGCGAGCACAAGAAGAGTAAAGAAGTCGATTAGTCGGCCAGACAACCTGGACGAGACCGTCCACGCAGCCCCCAACATGGTCTTGCGAGTCAGCACGAGTGCCGCCTAGTCTTTCAACAACGTGGCATGTTGCGGACGTTGCGCGCTTATCGCAAACGAAGCCGCCTTACGGAAGGTTGCGGACTGAACCGCACTACGAATCTGCAGTCCCATCGCTATTGACTTTCGCTGAGAGAGGTACTTGCGTGGCTGACGTCATTTTGTCGCCTGCGCCCATGATCTTTGCCGCACGTTCTGGCTCGATGCATCCTCGCAGTACATCAGAGAGGCCACGAATATTTCCTCGCAACCGGCCCCGCCGATCGATGAAGGGTTCGGGCTTCGCGGAGTGTGCAAGATTGCTGGCGACATTCCCAAAGATATGGCTCGCAGCCTGACGAGTGGTCATTGTACCTTTACACACCAAGTAAATTGGATTGACCACCTGGGAATAGCCAAGCTTGTCTCCCGCAACCCGCCCGCCCTTGACACCCATATGAACACCGCGCGCACGCGCTGATTTGATCAGGCGTCCTCCCCGCTTCACGAGCGCCGCACTAAAGTCCCTGTCTTCCTGCCAACCGTAGAGCACAAGGCGCTCGTCAAACCTCGTATTGCCGATCGCCGAAGCACGAAAAGCCATATTGCAGCCATATGGGCTAAATGGTTCGATCCGTATCGAGCCTTGCGGGCCGCTTTTTTCTGCAAGGATGCTCAGCGCTTCGTCAAAGCTTAATCCCGGCCCGTGAATGCCATCGGCAAGGAGATGGCCCGTAAGCCCGATGACATCTGGCTCGTCGCGAAAAATCATGGCGGCGGCCGCTAACCAGTCCGGATCCGCAACAAAATCATCATCAAAGAAAGCCACGACCTCGGCCGCATTACCCAGGGCGGCGAGGGCGGTATTTCGCTGAGCCGGCAATCCAGGAGGACCGAGGACAACTCGAACGCCCGGTAGATCCGCCGCTTCGCCGGCGTCCTCCGGCAGGACGCCGGAGACGACAACGGACTTGGGCTGCAGGGTCTGATTCCGGAGCAGGTGCGTGAGGGTGGCGGTGACGATTTCAGGGCGGCCTCGCGTTGCGACTGCGACGGCTATGCTCGGTAGGGGCTGGGCTTTCACTGTAGGTGTGCTCGAGGCGCGTCTGGGTTCGTGCATGAGTTCGAGATAGCCGGAGGCGGTACTCTCCCATGAGAAATGTCGGAGCCGGTCGCGTCCCTTTCCGACAAGTTCAGTTCTTTGCTCCGTCGAACTTGCGAGCTGTCGAACCTGTCGAACCCATTCGGCAGGATCGTCGGGCGCGGCAAGCAGGGCCGCGTCACCACACACTTCAGGCATGCTAGCGCGGTTGGACGAAATGACCGGACACCCACGGGCCATCGCTTCAATGATGGGAAGCCCAAACCCCTCGGTCCACGACGGAAAGAGCAAGCACAACGCTCGCTCCATCAGGTACGCGAGATCGTCATCCGTAACATAGCCAAGCAGTTTTAGCCCTTGCGCGCCGGTCAGGCTCTCGGGGGTGTAAATATCCGCGCCTCCCCCTGCAACAATCACGCTGAGATTCATCGTCGCAAGTTCCGGTGCAATTTTGAGAACGAGCTGCAGATTCTTGTGAGAAGCGCGCGATCCCAGCGCCAATACAAAACGTCCATTGGGCACGGCTGAGGGGGCGATGTGGGCGCGACTTGGCTCCCAAGTCAGTGCGTGTTCGTGGCCGTTTGGAAGGACCGCAATGTCGGCGGCGCGCACAGGAAGGTGACAAGCAATTTGGCGGGCCGAGGCGGCCGAGACAGTCGCAATCCTGGCAGCACGCTTGGCCAGCAACGGTTGCAGGGTTCGGTACGTCGTGCGGAACAGCGAGCGATAGCTCTCCGGCGCTACAAAGACGTTCGCGTCGTGAATACATAGCACCTGATCGGACTTGATCACTGGCGCGGTGTTGCAAAGATTGAGGAGCCGGTCCGGCCATCGCGTCGGAAGCACTATCTGCTCCCAGAGATGCCCAGCAAACGGCCCGGCGGTTACGAGGGGGATAGACTGGAATCCCGGATCGGCGGCATCAGCTGGAGCAATGATCGCGGCTTCTTTGCCCCGCGCCGCGAGTGATCTATTCATGGCGGCACTGACATTATGGGCGTACCGCTGAACACCCGTCAGCGGTTGAGTCAAGAACCGACCATTTATGCCGAAGTTGGCAGACGAGCTCATACGTTCGCTCCTGATGCAGGGGAGGGCGCGAGCAGGATGGGTGCAAGCTGGTCACGAGGGGCGGAGCACGCAAGTCCGGCGAGAGCGTAAAACAGTAGGCCTTGCTCTACCGTGGGAGCGGCTAAAGTGTCTCCTATCATAAGCGCCAGGCAGCCGGTCCGGGCTGCAATGCAGGCATCCGCCTCAAACGTATGGGGGGCATTCCGTTGCCCGAACAGCGCCGACATTACGAAAAGCCAGTAGAACATCGTCCCGGGGATTCCGACGTTTGAGAGGAGTGCGATCGGAAGGCTCGAGGTGCGTACGGTCCCCAACCCGACACCCAATCCAAGAGAATCAAAAAAGTTCTGCATCGCATAGGTGTTCCAGGAGCTGCGCTCGATGGCCGAAGTCGAAGACGACTTGTTGAGGATGACCGTGTCCGCGTAGCGCTGCACGATTTCCGAGGCTCTCTCATCGAGAAGTACAGCAAGAATCAATGTGATCAGAAGGACAGGGGCGCATAGTGCTGCTGCTGAACTGAAAGGGCGAGCGGAGTCAAAGCCAGTACGCCGCAGCATTGAGATATATAGGATCAAGAGCACCAACGGAGCGCCCGCCAGCCCGGTAGAAGACGTAGATAGAATGACGAGAGCGAGCGAGGCGGCAGCCAAAAGGCCGGTCAACGTGGCGTTCCTGCCGAAAAGAAAGAGCGTACCTGTGAACGCGACGGCACCCAGTGTTGCGCGGGCAAAGGCGGATGCTTCCGGGTAGGAACCGACGATGCGCTTTGCGCCATTCACCTCATCGTCGAAGTGCATGGCGTACTGAGCATTGCGCATGAAACTGAGAAGTGCCTGCGTCCCGGTCGCGTATGTGGCGACGTCCAGCATCGCCAGCAGAACATTGCCCGCAGAATAGCATAATAGCGCGGTGACAATGGTCCGAAAGCCGCCGTGGCTCGAACCGATCGCAACTGTCATTCCAAAACAGGTGAGATTGGCTATCATGTAAATGGACTGCGTGAAATTGCTCGATACCGGGCCAAGAGGGACAGTTGTCCCGGTGTTGGCATATTCCGACGCTCCCAATGGAACGATCTGCGTTCCGCCAGCCAGCAGCCGCGGAAGCAGGAAGGCCGAGCCAATGCCGTAAACGACCAAGCACAACAGCCAAAAGCCGGGCTGGCCGAAGCTAACGGCTCTGACTGCCGCCGCGGTCTCGCGCCGGCTGGCAAGCGCCATTGCAAACACAAAGGCCAGAAACAGATGGCCTGGTTGGATGTTCGCACCGCCGACCAGAATAGCGGCCGCAGCTCCGAACAGAGTTGTGCAGATGAGCACGCTGAATGTGACGCGCTGGCCGAGAGGCAGGCAAAGCAAACCGAGCAGGACAGTTAGCACTCCGATCGGTTCCACACTCATTGCGCGCTAACCTTGATTGTACCGGAAGCTCCCATGACGTCCTTCGTCACCAGATACTGTTTTGGCCAAATCGATGCTGCAGACTCGCGGGATCGTTCCCCAGTTGGGTGGCAGCCTTTACTATTGGCGCGCTATCACGGCTCGCACTGAGTGCATGGAATCGAGCACAGGGAGGAGAGCATGCTTCAGTACGGGGAATTCCCGCGCAATCGCACCTTCGCGCCAAAGTTCATCTCGGAGCGATGCCAATCTGCTAAACGTAGGTTGAGCTTGACGCGGGCCAAACACGTTCAGGACATCCGGCCGGCCAAAGTCCACCGATCGGCCAGGAAGGTCGAGGCAACGCAACACCCCCGCGGTGGGGCGCGTGATGGCCTTCTTCAGGCAAACCCAAGCCAACTCGGCATCGATCGATGCTTTGGCTGCGCCTTCGATCGAAAGCTCATCGATGTAACTCAGTGCTCCCGAGAGGAGATCGTTTCTGTGGCTCGGATCAATGAACCCGTACCGGACGTCCCCGCAGTTGGCCGCAACTTCGTCCCCTGCGCCTTCCATGAACAAGCGAACTGACGGAATTGCCGGCTCAAACAGGCTCTCGATGAGATGCCAATACCGCAGGACGCATGAGTGAACGTCGAGAGGGCTATAGCAATTCCGCTCTACCACTAGGCCAGCGACCTTTTGGAAATGCTCCTCGCCATGTTCTTTGTAGTTCGCCCGCGCGAATTGAATAGTTTCGATATTAAGTGCGGGAAATGCGCTCGCCAACAGGCGCTGAGTGCTGCCGTAAAGGCCTGTGTCACAAAGTAGTATCCGTGAGGAATCGTTACGAAGCGTTGAAAAGTGGCGCTCGAACAGTGCATTCTGCTGCCGTATGTCGGACAACACCTCTTTGGCGGAATTGTCAAAAAGCATTTTGAGAAAGTCACTCGCGGCAAATGGCCTATTCCACTGGTCTGGAAGGCTGTACCGGCGTCCGCCAAGCGCGCTCGCTACGTCCGAAAACGAGCGACTGCGGAATTCACGGGAAATTTCCTCAACCGCTGAAGAACTGCGCGTTAGAATTGCGGCTCGCGCGGCGACCAGTCGCGAAACCATGATATTGTCCCGCCGCATTCCCAAGGGAAGCGAAAGTCTTGCGAGCACCCGCTCGAAGGCTTCCCTAATTCCGACGCCCCCTCTGGCACAAAACAACAACGCAGATCTGTCGTGCGCCTCAACTTCGGCGGCATAAAGCCAAATGCGCAAGCAAAATTGCGTAACGATCGGCCCAAGGACGAAATGTCCAAAGGCATAGGCGTTTTCCAGCGTCGCCGGCGGCCGTCTTGCAAATCGGGTCTTGGAAGAGAGAGCGACCCTCATCATGGCCAAGGCGCCGTTTGCCTTGCGAAGATGGCCAAGCCAAATCGGGCGAGGTGTATGAACGGCGGTGATGCCGTGTGCTGACGCGTTCCTGACATCGGCGCGGACGTCGTCGCCGATATGCAGGATGCGGCCCAGCGAGACGCCTTCTGTTTCCGCAACATGAGGAAATAGATCGCCCTGCCGCTTCGTACGTGCACAATCGGCGCTGGTGTAGATCTGATCGATGAGATCCCTGACGTAAAAGTGACGAATTAGTTCGCGCACATCTTCAGACGACAGCATGGTGTCGCTGACGGCAACGATACGGCGACCTGCATGACGGTGCGCGAGCAGAGCGTTGGCCAAATGGCGGTTTAGGATAAGCGACCGTTTTTCGACGTCCAGCTCGATCGCCAATCTCGCCGGGATCTCTGAGGTTGGAAGGCCCAACAGTTTGAGTTGCCGTCCGATGACGTCCGTCAATCGCACCTCGCCGGATCTGCCGACTTCGAGGGCCCTAAATGCCAGCCGCTCCGCTGCAGCTCGCGCGGTCATCAGCAACGATGGCTCAATCTGCCACCCGCGCGCGGCAAGAGATCTGCTGAACAAATGCTCACCTTGCCTAATGCGTGAGCGAGCGGATCTCGTTGTTCGCAAGAGAAGCGTATCGAAAACATCAGTCGAAATCAGATCGATCGCACCGGAAGAGCTGATGGACGCAGCAAGTTCCTGTGGACTCATAATCGAAAACTCCAAACTGGTGACGACTACCCCGCTTTAAAACACCGAATGCCTGCAGTTATGATCTGCACTACAAAGTTCCAAAATTAGCTGTTGCCCATATGAACTGATCCCTTGTAGCATTTTGCGTGCCAATTCAAGATCGACCACGCTGAGTGGCGTTGATGAGAGTTGCGCTAATGTCCTTGGTCGATGTGAAGACGAGTTGTTTGGGCAAATTATTTTAAGAGCAAGACGATGACAGTTTTTGCAAAGCGCGGTCTTTCGGCGCTTGCGTCGCTGGCTAGTCGGGCGGCGAAAAGTCCTTCGCTCCGTAGGATGATGTTCAATGCAATCCGCCTGCAACGTGTTGAGATCGAGCGCTTTAGCCGAATGGAAGAGGTTCGGTTTTTGGCGTATTGCTTCTTGAACCGCCATCAATCCCGATCACAGATACTCCAGGACCTCTGGGTAGGGTATGAGCTTGGCGAGAGGCGCGGAGGCTTTTTTGTCGAGTTTGGAGCGACCAATGGAATTTTGAATAGTAACACCTGGCTATTGGAGAAAAAATACGGCTGGAAAGGCATTGTAGCTGAGCCCAATCCGCTCTGGCATTCGGCGCTTAGGCAAAATCGCAGTTCGAGCATCGATCGACGCTGTGTCAGCTCAAGCTCGGGTACGAAGGTACGCTTCTTGATAACGGACTCTGTTGATCCGGAGCTGAGCGGCGTCGCCGAGTTCGCTGGTGGCGATCATTTTGCAGAGGTGCGATCGGCGGGCCAGGAAATACAAGTCGAGACTGTGACCCTCAATCAGCTGCTTGTCGATCACGACGCGCCTGCGAAGATCGACTACATGTCCATCGATACCGAAGGCAGCGAATACGACATTCTGCGTGCCTTCGACTTCTCGCGGTACGCAATAGAGCTTATCTCGGTCGAGCAGAACAGGAAGACCGAGGCGGCAATTGATGCGATTTTGACAAGGCATGGATACACACGGGTTTTCAAAGAGTTTTCTCAATGGGATGGCTGGTACGTACGCTCGAGTGCGGGGAGCGACCGAAATGGATCGCGAACAATGGCCTCCCGTTGATCGCTTGTTCGCCTTGTTCGGCAATGCGCGGCAGTCGATGAGCTGGGGCGTATTGCGATGAACCAGGCGCAAGCGACGCATGTGCGGTGTATTCGCCATGTCGGCGCTTGAACCCATGGGTGAGGGAAATTCCATCAACGTTGCAATGCTGCTCAGCTGCAGCTCGTTCGAAGGGTTTTTCGGTTGGGTCCTGCATCAGACGCGATCGAGCTATCTCGCGAGCTACCGAAACGACTGGGCATGGTACTACGCGCGCGGTTTGAAGCAAAATGGCATCACTCCGTTGCTCTACATTCCGTCACTCCGCGAGGCCGGGAGATATGACACGGATCTCGGCATTGCCGTCCGGTTTTTGCCGCTTGACGATTGGTACAATCTGATCGAGCGCATATGGGTGAAGCGGCTGATCCGCCGGACGCGTTGGTCTCTTTATGCCGAGGAACGGCTGAACACGATCGCCTTTATGCAATCCCTTAACCAAGCCTTGAGAGAGGACGAGATCGATCTTCTGTACGTTCAAGAGTACTGGAGTGGAAGGTTCGATCATCTGGTAGGTCGAGTCGATGTGCCGGTAGTCGGTGCAGATCACGGCGGGCTGCCGGACCGTGTTGTAAAGCTCTTCAAGCGCGGGGCCTTTTCGAGTGCGGCGCTTTGCTATAGCCAGACCGAACGCGAATGTGACGTCGTTCGGCATTATGGTGGTCGATCCCGACTGCAGCCGAACGGGTGTGACGTCGCCCAATTCTTTCCCGACACCGCCGCAACGCGGGGGAAGACTATCCTGACAATTGCACGGTTGACGAACAGGCAAAAGCGAACCAGCGATCTCATTCGGGCTTTAGCCGAACTGCCAGACGAATGGACCTTGGATATCGTGGGCACAGGGCCGGATAGAGACGTTTTGGATAGGCTTGTTGTAGGTCTCGGATTGTCCGACAGAGTTCGATTTCGCGGGTTTCTCGGTCGATCTGACGTGCGCGAGTTTCTTCGCAATTGCGGAGTTTATGCGATGCCCTCGGCTAACGAGGCGGTCGCTCTCGCAGTGCTAGAAGCGATGGCTTGTGGCGCGGCGGTGGTTCTCAGCCGGATCAGAGCATTCGAGCAGCTTGTGACGCCTGGTGTCGATGGTCTTCTGTTCCCTGTTGGCGACGTGAAGGCATTGGCAGCAGCCATCCTTGACGCCTGGAAAAATCGTCAATTCCTTGGTCGGGCCGCTATCGAGACCGTACGAACGCACTACGACGCCAATGTACTGTATACTCAGCTGGCGGACAGTTTGCGCAGCTCGGTCGATCGATATCGGCTTCGCGTTGATTAAGCTTTTGTCTTTTAAGATGCGGCCCTGCTTCATCTGCCGAACTTGATGCGCGACAGTTTAAGCAAGAAGGGATCTTCACAATGAAAGAGCTATACGAAGGGGACAGTTATGGCAAAAACAACCCTACGTGGCACGAGGAAGATGCGCCTTGGAAGGCCGGTCAAATCGAACGCATAATGAGAAGAAACAACCTGCCGCACGACCATATATGCGAAATCGGGTGCGGGACCGGTGAGATTCTGTTGAATCTAGAAAGAACGTTCCCTACAGCGCGCTTGTCAGGCTACGAAGTCTCACCTGATGCATACCGGCGGGCAGCACCGAAAGCGACGCATCACACGCAGTTTTACCTAAAGGACCTGCTGGACGAAGCCAACTTGCAATTCGACGTTGTGCTTATCATTGATGTTATAGAGCATGTGGAAGACTACATTTCGTTCATCAAGCGATTGCGACCTTTTGGCACGTTCAAGGTCTTTCACATCCCTTTGGATTTATCCGCGCAATCCATTCTGCGAGCGTGGCCGATTGCTGAACTCAGAAGAAACGTGGGCCACATTCATTATTTCTTCAAACAGTCTGCGCTGGCGACTCTTGAGGATTGCGGTTACACGATTGTAGACCATTGCTATACGGCCAGCCGCCTGGAATTGCCGAATCAAGCCTTGACTAGTCGTCTGATGCGCTTGCCGCGCCGGTTGCTCTTTGCGGCTGAACCCGATCTTGCAGTCCGGTTGCTTGGCGGCTACTCGCTGCTGGTCGTTGCGAGGTGAGGATATGCGCCGCCGCATCCATCGCAGACATGGCTATCACACCACGGGCTGGCTCAACTGGCCGCCGTTATCGGGAGTTAACTACTTTTCCGTTACTGGAAGCTTGTCCGTCGCAGGCAACTTGTGACGCGTCGCGCGAAAAATGCGGCGGACTGCGAGTCCAATGACATAGCCGGCTTGCAAAATGACCTGGACGGCTGCGATCAGCAGCACAGTTTCACCTGTACCGAGCCGCTCCTCGAACGCAACAAAGAGCGAGAGAAACAACAAGAGCAAAAGGAAGGGCAGCAATACGCGGAATCGGAAGCGGAGTCCCAAGAGCGCTCCGAAAATAGCCAGCCCAATTGCAGCGTATTCCATGCTGTGCCTTCGAGGCGTGCGAAGCCTCTTCAGAAGAATTGAGGTGGGTTGTGTGTCACGGGCCGCGAGCAAACTTGCTCGGCGGTGATCGATCGTCTACGAAACCTGATCCACACGACAAGATCACACCTGCCGCACACAAAACAGCCTAAACTTAGGGCGAAAATCGAGATTCTGTGGATGTACTCCAGTGCCTCAGCATCTCATACCGCTCCACTATGAGGTATATTGATACCTCAAAGCTACGTAGCTCGCAACAGAGCTCGTATCTTTCTTCTCTCGGTTGAGCTGTTCGCTTGCAGCCAACCGGCGTCTTGCGGGCTGCTGCACATTTGCGCGTCGAGTGGCCATGCAAATGAACGTCGCACTCTCAGCCTATAAACAGTGCTTTGCCATTGCCAAGCCGAACATTAGGGTCATCTCGATCGGGACGTGGATTCAAGCAGGTTTCGATGCGCATTCTGCAATTGCTCAACCATACGCGCCGCCTGAATGGCCATGTTCATGCCGCCGTGGACTTAGCGTGTGCCCAGGCCAAATTGGGCCATCAGGTTGCTGTTGCGAGCAGCGGAGGCGATTTTGATCCGCTGCTCGCCTCGAACAACGTGGAAACAATGCAGGTGAGCATTGAGCGTCGACCGAGGAAGCTCGTCGACGGCGCATCACTGCTGTATCGGCTCGTGCGTGATTGGCGAGCGGACATCGTACACGCCCACATGATGACGAGTGCCGTCCTTGCCTGGCCAATTTGCAAACTGCTCAAGATTCCACTGGTCACAACCGTGCACAACGAATTCGAGAGAAGCGCAATTCTCATGGGGCTTGGCGCACGAGTAATCGCCGTAAGCGCTGCCGTCGGGACTTCAATGCGAAAACGCGGTGTCCCACAATCACGGATCCGCGTTGTGCTTAATGGAACAATCGGTGCGGCACGGCTCGAAAAACAGGATCGTAGTCCCGCCTCACTTCAATCGCCCGCAGTGGTTTTTGTCGGCGGGCTTCATCCGAGAAAGGGTCTCGCTGACCTCTTTTCCGCGTTCGAGGCGGTGCACAGGGTCATTCATACCGCGCATTTGTATATCGTTGGCGATGGTCCGCACCGGGCCGAGTATTTGGCGCAAGTTAGCTTGATGGCGTGTGCGGAGGCAGTCACCTTCATGGGTGCTCAAGACAATCCTTTTCCATTTCTGCTCGGGGCAGATGTTTTTGTGCTTCCGTCGCATGCTGATCCCGCCCCTCTGGTATTATCGGAGGCGCGCGAAGCTGGTTGCGCTATTGTCGCGAGTAACGTGGATGGAATTCCTGAAATGCTTGATGGCGGCAGAGCGGGGATCCTCGTTCCGACGGGCGATCCGGCGGGGCTTGCCATAGTGCTGCGCTCCTTGCTGGAGGATAAAGAAGCCATGCTCGAGTGGAAGAAAAACAGTCAAATCAATCTCGGTTTTCTTACAATAGATCGGGTGGCCCGTGAAACGCTTCAGATTTATGAAGAAGCTTCCCGGCACGTTCATGGGCGCGCTTGAAACAAACACATTGGGCAATGCATTCGAGAGCACTGCCCTCACGCGGACGGGTGCTATTCCTGCTCCCAAGCTGGCCGTTATCATTACCTGCTTCAATTATGAATCGTTCGTCGAGCGCGCGATCAGAAGCGTTTTGGCTCAGAAGTGCGATGCCTGCGAACTTGTGGTCATAGACGACGGCTCAACTGACCATTCGTGGGAGGCTATTTCCCGCTCCGGTGTCAAAGCTTTCAAGATCGAAAATCGGGGGCAGCTGGGGGCCTGCCTGTACGGTCTGGCAAGCACGCAAGCACCCTTTATATTGTTCCTCGATGCCGATGACGAATTGAAGCCTGGTTCACTGACGAAGCTCCTAAACGAGTTGGACGAGCGCGTTGCGAAGGTACAATTCGGGCTTACACTGATCGACGCTGACGGCAATCCTTTGGGTCCATTTTGCTCACTGGATTCGTTTCGAGAGCGAGACCGCGTGCTGGACGAAGTGCTCAGGCGCGGTGTGTATAAGACGCCGCCAACCTCCGGCAATGTATTTCGCCGTGACGTGTGCGAACTGCTGCGGGAAGTTAACTACGACAAAGCAGTTGACGGGGTGATTCTGTTTGCTGCCCCCCTGTTTGGCGATGTCGTAAGCCTTTCCGAAGACCTGGGGCACTATCGCGTGCATGGCCGAAATGACTCCCGGCTCGGGCAGCTTCCCACGGCACCCGTGCTCGAGCGTGATATGAGGCGATTCGCGCTTCGCACAGAGCACCTCCGTGACATTGTAAGGCGGCTCGCGCCCGGGCGTGAGCTGATCCAGCCTCAACAAGCCTTCTACTATCGTGAACGCGAATATTGCCTTGAGATCGTGACGGGAAGAGCCCGAAGATCCACCACCGTTGCGGCGCTACTCGTGGGGCTTTTAGTGGAACCCTATGCGCCCGCTCGAAAGCTTGCGATGGCCGCGTTCTTCGTGTTCGGGGCTTTTTTGCCGACCAGGGCAGCCAAAGCATTGCTCGCCATTCGGTCCCAAAGCGGACATCGATCGGCCAAAACCTATGTTCGCGCGATCTCAGTTGCTTTCCGGAGCTAACGCGAGAATAGCCGCGAGGCCTCCTCTCAACGGCAGGGCTGTGGCATGTGACCTAGGAGTGCGAAGAGAAGGCATCATTCCATTCGGCGCGTTTGAATTTGCCGCGCAAAAAACCGATGTATCGGAGTGGACGCTGGCGACGTTGAGAAGCCGTCCGTTCAGAAGCTGATCTGAGAGCGGGCGGCGATGCGAAGGTCGGCAATAGGCAGGCTGGAGGCCCTGTGATGGATAACTTCTGGTGATTGTAGAGGTCTGGATAATGAGAGAGCGTATCCTCCGGCGGCCCGCTTGTGCTCAAACATTCAAGGTCGTGGGGCTCTCGTATTTGGGCTAAGTCATAGCCGCCGGGGGTAGCTGCAGGGTGATCATTCGGCAAGCGCAAATCCGGAGCGGCGGCTCTCGCTCGGAAGAGCTGGTCGACCATTAAGAAACTTGCTCGAGAAAGTCTGATGACCAGTGCCGGATCGGATCAAGTTAGAGCAACATCATACAGCCTTTACTTTACGACGAGCTGACATGTCGCAATTTGCAGCGTTAGTCGCTTTGACCGAGGCTGAGATCGATTCGCTCGTGCAGGATATCGCGCAATCGGGATACGCAGTTGTGGCTTGATATATAACGACGGATGATTTCGAGCCTCTCCGTCGTTTCGTAAGAGACGTATTTGCCGCGGCAGGCATAGCTATACTGCGCTCTACGGCCATGCACCGGTCGCATGATGAGTGCTGACGCTCAATTGGCCTAACCGGCACTGGCACACTCAGGGCTCGGCAGCCTTGACCCCAAGCGCTGGAATACGGAAAGTGTGGTCGGTTCGTTCCGCCAAGACATCACAGCAAGTCGTGGAAGATGAAGGTCTGTCCAACCGCGCTTCCGATCGCTCCGCCCCGAACGACCGCTTCGTTGTAGGTCGCCTGATCGACATACAGGTTACGATCCGTTTGGGGCGTGCCGTCCCAGCGGTCGTTGACGAAGTGAACCAGCACGGTGTGGTCGCCCGGAACCCAATCGCCGTGCACCGTGATGAGTTCGTCCTGCCCCGCCGCGTGGGAGGCGTGCGCGGTGAGCGTGCCTCCGATCTGCACGCCATCGACCGAGACAGTATATAGCGCATCACCGAGATAAACGTCCTCACTGATCTTCAACACCAACTGGTCCGGTCCGGTTCCGATCACGGTCGAGGAGCCCGTCGGCGGCGGTGGCGAGGGCGTGGTGGGCGGCGGGGTTGTCGTTCCGCCTGACTTGTCCGTGAACAGGAAGCTCTGTCCTACGGCGTTTCCGATCGCGCCGGCTGCATCGTTGACGCCGTTGTAAGTCGCGCCGTCGACATAGAGGTTGCGGTCGCTCTGTGGCGTACCGTCCCAGCGATCGTTGAGGAAGCGAACCAGCACGGTGTGGTCGCCCTGAGCCCAATCGCCTTGCACCGTCATGAGTTCGTCCTGCCCCGCCGTGTGGGAGGCGTGCGCGGTGAGCGTGCCTCCGATCTGCACGCCATCGACCGAGACAGTATATAGCGCATCACCGAGATAAGCGTCCTCGCTGATCTTCAACACCAACTGGTCCGGTCCGGTGCCGATCATGGTCGAGGAGCCCGTCGGCGGCGGTGGAGAGGGCGTTGTGGGCGGCGGGGTTGTCGTTCCGCCTGACTTGTCCGTGAACAGGAAGCTCTGTCCTACGGCGTTTCCGATCGCGCCGGCTGCATCGTTGACGCCGTTGTAAGTCGCGCCGTCGACATAGAGGTTGCGGTCGCTCTGTGACGTACCGTCCCAGCGGTCGTTGAGGAAGCGAACCAGCACGGTGTGGTCGCCCTGAGCCCAGTCGCCTTGCACCATGATGAGTTCGTCCTGCCCCGCCGCGTGGGAGGCGTGCGCGGTGAGCGTGCCTCCGATCTGCACGCCATCGACCGAGACAGTATATAGCGCATCACCGAGATAAGCGTCCTCGCTGATCTTCAACACCAGTCGGTCCGGTCCGGTGCCGATCACGGTCGAGGAGCCAGTCGGCGGCGGAGACGTCTGCGAAGCCGCCTGGGCGCCGTACAGGCCGGGATCATATCCATCGGGCGAGGAGACGGTATCGTGCACAACGGCGAGCGCGTTTGGATCCGAAGAATAGACGCGGATGTAGTCAATATAGGCGGTGATCGGCACGCCGCCGACTGAAGCGGGCGGCTGCGTAGCGAGGTCCGCAATCAGATACATCGGGCCATGCATGTCGCTCGGAGTCGCGCGCGTCCCGATCAACTGGCCATCGATGTAGAAGCTGATCTGGTTGGGCCCCCAATTCATGCCGTAGGTATGGTAGCCGGCCGGGTTCGGTATCAGGCTCGCCACCTGGAGCAGCGCTTGCCAGTTCTGGTTCGGCGCCGGGTCCGTGGTGTGGATGCCGCTAAAGATGGCCGTGTCATTGACGCCATAGTTCTCGACGACATCGAGCTCCTGCCAGTGTCCGGCTCCAGCTGGATCCGGGATCGGGTGGTCGGGCAAAAGCCAAAACGCTTCCCATGCGCCCGGCAGGTTGGAGAAATCCGCACGGATCTCAAAGTAGCCGTAGATCTGGGAGAAATGTCCCTGCGTGGTGATCAAACCGGATTCCCAGGCTCCGGGAACTCCAAAAGGCGTTCGATCGGGAACGGCGGTGATCGAAAGCACACCCTGAGAGACAGAGAAGGGGTCATAGCCCGAGCCGGGATCGACAAACGAGCTGGTGCCGAACCCGACGTCTGAAAAGGCGTCGCCGAGCCATTGCGCTCGCGTATCACGCCAGGTTGTGCCAGCGCCCGTCAGCGAGATGCTCCGCGCGTTGAACTCGTCATCGAATGTAAGCTTGTAGCCTGTCAAGTCGATCATCGGGCTCCTCCCTTGGGAAAGCGTCGATTGAAGCGGCCGAGCAAATTATGCGTATCTGATCTTGGCTGCACAAGGGGTACACGGTGTAATTCGACCGGATGCCGATGGGCCATACCTTCCTGACTAATTTCTAATCAGAGGCGCAAGGTTGGGACGGTAATCCACGGCAATGCACACCTACGACGCAGCACGCACATTGAAGCTATGCGGCGCGTTGCCGGAGCTCGTTAAGCTCGATTGCTACGAGGAGCGCGCCGTGGCACGGCGCCATCGTGCGCCGAGGTGGGCGCTTCTCGACCAGGGCGTCGAAGAGCTTCGTATGGCGACCCCTCCTGGCGGAGCGTTATGTGATTATCGCATCCGCGGCCGAGTAACGTTGACCCGCTTCAGTGAGCTGCTGCCGGTTTGATGGACACCGAGATTGGTGTTTCATGAAGCCGGAGGTGGGCGATGAAGAGACGGAAATTCAGTCGCGAGTTCAAGATCGAGGCGGTCAAGCTGGTTAGGGAGCGTGGGGTGTCGGTGGCGCAGGCCGGGCGCGACATGGCTGTCCTGAGAACGTTCTGCGCAAATGGGTGAAAGAGTTCGGCTCTGCTCCGGTGCAGGCCTTTCCCGGCCACGGGCAGATGAAGCCGGAGCAGCAGGAGATCGAGCGGTTGCGCTGTGAGGTCGCCAAGTTAAAGGCCGAGCGGGATATCCTAAAAAAGGCCGCAGCCTTCTTCGCGAAGGAAGCGACATGAAGTTCGTCTTCATCGCGAAGCACCGGGCGACCTGGCCGGTGGCATGGCTATGCGATGCGCTGGGGGTGTCGCGGTCGGGCTTCCATGCCTGGCTGAATCGTTCGCCCAGCGCCAGATCCCGCAGCGACGAAGAGCCTCGGCGGCGAGGTGAAGGCAAGCTTCATGGCGAGTGCTAGTGCGCGCCGGGTGTGGCGTGATCTGCTCGCCGATGGGGCGGACTGTGGCCTCCATCAAATCGAACGGCTGATGCGCCTGCAAGGCTTGCGGGCGCGGCCGCGGCGCCGGCGCTTGCCGAAGGACAGCGGCGATCGACAGCTCGAGGCGTGCCGGCGAACCTCCTTGACCGGCAGTTCATTGCCGAGCGGCCGAACCAGAAGTGGATTGCCGACTTTACGTATCTCTGGACGGCCGAGGGCTGGCTCTACGTCGCAGCAGTGATCGACCTGTTCTCACGCCGGGTAGTGGGTTGGTCGATGAGCGCCGCCATGACAGCTCAGTTGGTGACCGATGCCCTGCTGATGGCCGTCTGGCGACGCGGCAACCGGACGCCCTGTTGCACACTCCGACCAGGGCAGTCATCCAAACCGCGACATCGACCAGCTACTGCCCTGGGCCTACCGAGCTCAAGCCTTCAAAGCCGTGGCCTGAGAACGACGCTTACGAAGTAAGCTTGTGTCCGTGAAAACAGTTAATCCTGTAACCTACGGCTCAGGGTTGCCGATATCGAACGCGCCTAGGTAGTAGTCCTCAGCAACGGACTGTTGCGTCGCCGGCCGCGCCATCAACGTGAACGTTGCGTCGGGGTATCGCCTCCAAACCTCAATGTCTTCGGAGGTTACGGTCAGGTACCCGAAGAAGCACTTGTACCGGCCCGGCTCTGTCGCTCCGCCGATTTTATCCCACGTGATCTTATTTACGCGCATTTTTGATCAACCCAAAAAGAAACCCGCTCACCTTTCGGGAGCGGGCTCCTCCTGCCCATGCGTATCGCCCCGTCCGGTAGGTAGGGCGCTAACAAGCAGCGTAGCTGAGATTGGTTTCCAACCAGTTACTACGCGAGATGAGCCGGCCAAACCGGCAATCTCACTGGGCCCACTCGTTGTCAGGCGGTGAGCCGGGCGGTGGCTTGAGTCTTCGAGGCCCGCTTCAATCATCACCAATTCTTCTTGGATCGCTTTGACCGCGTTTTGCGGGTTGATGCCTGACACGCCTTGCAGCTGACCAAGGACTTTACGGCGATGAGCCAGCAAATTTGTCAAGGCGCGTCGGTCGCATACCATCACGTAGCCAGCGACAATAAGTTCCATGGCCTTCGACACCTTCGCTTTCCATCCAGGCGCTTCTATTCTGGCGGACCATCTAAGTAGGCGTGACCAATGCGTAACCGTGCTTCAACGCCGCCTCAAAGACTCGCTTTAGGCTGGGGTCCCCTAAAACTTCATCGGCGGGGCTAAAACCAGTGATCGGTCGCCAATCGAGCCCTTTAGTCGCCTCGGGTAAATTCGAGACGTTGAAGGCGTAAGCTGTTCGGCCGGTCCGCTCGCCGTAGCCGCCTTGCTCAACGAATTTCTGAAGCCGGTTCATTGACCTTTTCTCCTTGGTACTTACGAGGGTATCGAACCGTGATCGGCCGTTGGGTGCAAGGTGGTCAATGCGCTGATTGCATGGTCCATATGCCTCATATCATCCTTTGGTTGTATAGTTGATGAGTAGCAGCAATCATTCGCGATGGAACGAGGCCACGATGGAAAAAGAGACCTTGTCTGCGATCGTCACGGTTGGGGCAGCTTTCGCCGGCGCGACCTGCGCGCAGGTCTTCTGCACAGCGTTATATCGATCACATCAAGTTGGAATACGTATTGGCGGTGTCTTCGCTAAAGCGACTTTTGGGACGAGCAACGTTGGTCGCCGATGCTGATGAGTCCGACTTAAGGGTCGCCACGGGCGCGTACAAGCCCTACAAGGGCGATTTGCTCGGAAGCCTCGACTTTGACTTGAATGTCAATTCGCAATTCATGTTCAACGCGCGCAGATGGTTTGCTGCTTACCATGAAGAAACAGAGCGATTTGATGTTGCGAACCAGCCCGCGTGCAGCTCAACTATCTAGCCCAAACACTGCGGCTCTTTCTTGGAGGCTGACAGAAGTTGTCAATGCAGATCGGCGACGCGCGAAGCCAGGCCTCTTTCGGAAAATAATTTACGTTGATGGTCTAGCTTCGTACGAAGAAGTCGCAGCGGTCTACAGGAAAATTGGTTGCTCCCCGCCGGAAAAGACCATGTTCGAGCTGTGTAGAAACCTTCCAGAGATTTAAACGGGGAGCCATGCTATGCCGACCTGTAGTCGATCGCGGTTATGCTCTCTTGAGTATACCGCACTCGCTAAAACAGTGCAGATACCGCCAAAAATGTCCAGGTTGTTGCGGACTGCGCTCCAAAAAACTTCCAACACAGCGTGACCCTTCCCTCGCTTAAGCTCGCCATCGAAGAACTTATAGTGGCTTACGGCTCGCACCTAACCAAGCTCGGATGAGCCACTGCACAAAAGAACAGCGATGATGAGCCTGCTGACCCATATCTCTCAAATCCCTCTGTCCACGCTTCGAGAAATCCACGATGACGCCGGCCCCATCCATTGTGAACGCCTGACATCCGACCGTTGCATTGGAGATAACGACGGTAGCTTGTTCACCCGGTTCCTTGAGCCGCGGCTCGATGGCGCCGCCGTTTCCAACTTCTTCAGGTCGGCGCCTGTGACCGCGCTTCCTGCCTGCTCAATGAGCGCGAACCAATTCTGTTCGGGCGGGAAGCCGCTCGCATCCCAGTTCAAGGGGGCGTAGGTGACGACTTGGGGATCACAGATTAGGACCGTCGGGCGCTTGATGAAATGGCCGGCGGGCATCACCGCCGCCGGCCATCGCGTTCGCTGCCTTAGGTTGGGGGGCGCCGGGCAGCGTTGACAGCAAGCTTGACGACGTCCGATTAACGACCCGCTAACGAATTCGGGCGGTCGCGGGACCATTTGACGGCTTGAAGTCGGCGGGCTGCGCCCTCGCGCAAACGCAATTGACGATCGGCATCGGGGAGCAAGCCGCATCGCCATGGACACGACTATTTAACGGTGTTTTAAGACCGTTCCCGATAAGCCGGAGCGGTTTGTTCTCGCGGAAAGCTGGGCAGCTTGATAGTCCCGGACCGTCGATTGACCCAGCCCCAAGCGTACCGCCGTTATCTTGTTTGCGGCCGTGCCAGCTCCATCTATTGACCACTTTTCGAACGGCCATCAGGCGGCCGAGTTGTACACCGGGCTCTTAAAGTGCCGGCAAAGCCTCAAACGACGAGGACGGGAGCCGCACCCGCGCGGTGTCGCCGGCCGCTACCGCTCCACCGGCCCGACCCACGCCTAGCACGCCGCATATGAATGGAGGACCCGTTTCCGCCGACGAGAGCACGTGCCGCTTCAGGCCGGCTCGGAAGCGGTCGATCAGGACACAGGCCGTCCGGAGGCCAGTCAATTCGATGATTGCGGTGGGCCCGAACTCGATCAGCGTCCCGAGCGGCATCAGTTCGAGGTCCAGTCCAGCCGTGGTGATGTTCTCGCCGAGGTCTCCCGCTGCGACCGCAAAGCCGGCTTCTCGGAGCTGCGCAAATCGCTCTGATGGGATCAGGTGAACCTGCCGCAGATTGGGAAGTCGGGGCTTGCGACGGGCGAGGTATCGGTGCCGGACAAACGGGCCGGCGTGGGCATCGCCTTCGACGCCGTGGCCTTCCATCAGAACGATCTGATCCCTTAGGGGCTTGCTGAAGTGGTGGGCGCAATCGGCGGCTACAGCGATCACCCTTCCCTCGAGCGAGAGGTCGTGCGCGTGCGACATCAGGAAGCGCGGGCGAGCGAGCGCCGCTTCTGGCGCAGGTAGCGCGTGATTTCCGGCAATGCCATTGCATTCAGGACCCGGTCGGCAGGGACGCCGCCTTGCGGGCCATCTCGACGCCCCAGCCTCGCGTTCAGGCCGCTGCGCTGACCATCGATCGCGGTCATGGTGAAGCTCGCATCCGCCCCGCGAGCGCGCAGCAACTGGCGGCCATGATCGGAGGCTCGGTCAGGTCCTCGCTGTTCCCTGAAACAAATCAGACAGTTCGGCGCAAACGGGCTTCGTCAACGGACGTCGCGGTCAGCGACACAATAGAGGAGCGTTCCAGGACCAGCATCGATCATAAGACTCTCTACACAGGGAAGACGTATACGCGAGGCGGACGTGACGGGTCATCCCGAAGCAGCGACGGGCGGTTGGAAATCATGCTGTCACCCCCTGGCAGCGACCGCGCCGGCACCAACCCCGAGCAGCTTTTCGCGGCCGGCTGGTCGGCCTGCTTTATCGGCGCGATGGGGCTCGCCGCTGGTAGGCGTAAGATTAAGCTCCCTGCAGATACGGCGGTCTATGCAGAGGTCGATCTGGCGAATGCCGATGAAGCCTATTTCCTTCAGGCTCGCCTGAAAGTCAGCCTACCAAGTCTGGAGCAAGAGTTGGCACAGGCGATCGTCCAGGAGGCGCATCAGACCTGTCCGTATTCGAAGGCGACGCGCGGGAACATTAATGTCGAGCTGACTATAAGACGAATTTGAATAAAGCTGCATGCGCGCGTTTAGTCGGACCGTCGTGCGCCGGTCGGCCGCCGATCGCAGCTCGGCACCAGGCCATAACGGCCGTGCAGTCCGCGCCAGAGCCCGCCAAACAGGACACTCAGAAGCTTGCGCATCGAACTTCCCACGTTGGTGTCAGTGCTTGAGTGATTCTGCGGGTCGAAGCGATGAAAGGACAGAGCCAATTCTGAGCAGGCCTGCGTAGTTTTTCAGCAGATCGTTCGTGGGCCTGAACGGCCGGCGCTGAGAAATCCTATGAGATTCAAATACTGGTGCTGTGGCACGGCTCGTGCATTGAAGGGGCCGAGTTGGCCGCTAGGGTTCCGACCTTGCACAGGCAAGGTGCTGGTCCGAGAGCAGCCGCTTGCGGGAGAGACATCCCCGCAGGTGCACGGCGGGACAAAAACCCGGGAGACCTCGTTAGCCAAGGGATTGGCGGAGCGATGGTCTTTTCGCCAATCCCTTTTGTGAATTTTTCAAGAGGGATCGGCAATGAACAAACTCGTTTTCTTCCTTCGCTCTGTTGTCATCGGCTGCGTGGTTGTCCTCGCAGCGGTTTCGGCCGCCGACGCCGCGACGAAGAAAAACTTCAAGGTCGCCTGGTCGATCTATGTCGGGTGGATGCCGTGGGGCTATGCGGCCGACACCGGCATCGTCAAGAAGTGGGCGGACAAATACGGTATCACGATCGAGGTCAAGCAGTTCAACGACTACGTCGAGTCGATCAATCAGTACACCGCCGGCGGCTTCGATGCCGTGACCATCACCAACATGGATGCGCTGTCGATCCCGGCAGCTGGCAGCGTCGACACCACCGCTATCGTGATGGGCGATTTCTCCAATGGCAATGACGCCGTGATCCTGAAGAACAAGGCCGATCTCGCCGCCATCAAGGGGCAGAGCGTCAATTTGGTCGAATTCTCGGTTTCGCATTACCTCTTGGCGCGCGCGCTCGAGAGCAGCAAGCTCAGCGAGAAGGACGTCAAGGTCGTCAACACCTCGGATGCCGACCTGGCGGCCGCCTATAAGACGGCCGATGTCAGCGCGGTCGTGACCTGGAATCCGATCGTGACGGAGATTCTCGGCTCGCCGGACGCCAAAAAGGTTTTCGACTCCTCGCAGATTCCCGGCGAGATCATGGACCTGATGGTCGTGAACACCGAGGTAGCGAAGGACAACCCTGCCTTCGCCAAGGCGCTGGCCGGCATCTGGTACGAGACCATATCGAAGATGACGGGGAACGATCCCGCGGCGAAAGCTGCCAAGGAGGCGATGGCCAAGGCCTCGGGCACCGATCTCGCCGGTTTCGACAGCCAACTCGCCTCCACAAAGCTGTTCGACAAAGCGGCGGATGCCGAAGCTTTTACGCGCAGCAAAACGGTTGGGGCGACGATGGATCGCGTGCGCAAGTTCCTGTTTGAGAAGGATCTCTTAGGCAAGGGCGCGAAATCGGCCGACGCCGTCGGCATCGAACTCGCCGACAAGTCGGTGCTGGGTGACAAGTCGAACGTCAAGCTGCGCTTCGACCCGACCTACATGGACGAAGCCGCCAAGGGCAAGCTCTAGGGCCAGATTCTGACGCATCGCCTCACGCAGGAGCTGCTTTATGCGACTTGTGAACATACGGCCCGGCCGGCAGACGCGATTCTATCTCCTCGCGCTGCCGTTTCTGCTGGTTGCAATCGCGTATTTCGCCGGCTCCAGCGCGAGGCTCGCGCAGAACCCGAACGACAAGCTGCTGCCGGCGCTGCCCAGCATGGTGCAGGCCGTCAAGCAGATGGCGTTCGAGGTCGATCCGCGCTCCGGAAGCTACCTGATGGCCTCCGATACGGTCGCCAGCCTCGAGCGGCTGGGCTCGGCGCTGGCGATCTCGACAGTGGCGGCGCTGATCCTCGGCATCGTGATCGGCCTGCTGCCAGGCGCCAATGCCCTGCTCGGGCCGTTCGTGTCTGTCACCTCGATGGTGCCGCCGTTGGCGCTGCTGCCGATCCTGTTCATCGTGATGGGGCTGGGGGAGAACTCGAGGATCGCGCTGATCGTGATCGGGACGCTGCCCTGCATGATCCGCGACCTCGCCATGAAGGTGCTGGAGTTGCCGCGCGAGCAGATCGTCAAGGCGCAGACCATGGGCGCCTCGACTTGGCAGATCGCGCTGCGCGTCGCGATGCCGCAAACGCTGCCGCGGCTGATCGATGTGCTGCGGCTGCAACTTGGGCCGGCCTGGCTGTTCCTGATCGCAGCCGAGGCGATCGCGTCCGACTCCGGGCTCGGCTATCGGATCTTCCTGGTGCGGCGCTATCTCGCGATCATCATTCCCTACGTCGTCTGGATCACGATGCTGGCGTTCCTAATCGACGTCGGCCTGCGCATCCTGCAACGGAAGGCGTTCCCCTGGTTCGCGTCGGTGAGGGCGGAATGAGCGCGATCCGCTTCGACGACGTCTGGAAGGAATACGGCGATCACATCGTGCTCGAGCGCGTCACGATGGAAGTCGAGCCGCGTGCGTTCATCGCGCTAGTCGGCCCGTCCGGCTGCGGAAAGACCACGCTGCTGCGGATGCTGCTCGGCGAGGAGCAACCGACGCGCGGGAAGATCCTGGTCGACGGCAAAGTGCTGCCGGCGGAGCCCGATGCCGGCCGCGGCGTCGTGTTCCAGCGCTACTCGGTGTTTCCGCATCTGACGGTGCTGCAGAACGTCATGCTCGGCCGCGAACTGCGCGACGCCAAACTGCTCGGCCGCCTGTTCGGCGCGGCGCGGCGTGCCGCTGCGGACGATGCCATGAAGCTGCTCGCCGAGGTCGGGCTCGCCGGCCAGGAGAACAAATATCCGTCCGCCCTGTCGGGGGGCATGCAGCAGCGCCTCGCGCTCGCCCAGGCGATCATGCGCGACCCGAAGATCCTGCTGCTAGACGAGCCGTTCGGCGCACTCGATCCGGGCATCCGCGCCGACATCCATGTCCTGATGAAGCGGCTTTGGAACGAGACCCATCTGACCGTCGTGATGGTCACGCACGATCTCAGCGAGGCGTTCGGGCTGGCGACACGCGTGATCGCGTTGGAGCGGCAGCGCAATCGGCTGGAAGAGCGCGAGCGCTACGGCGCTACCGTGTCGCGCGATCTCGAAATCTTTCCGCGTCGCACCGCCGAGGTGCGGAACATCATCGATCCAGCTCCGGCCGGGACGACCCGGTCAAGCAAGGAGCATCAGCCGGGACGGCCCGGCGCTCTCGTCTTGAAGGAGCACTCATGATCCTCACAGAGGAACAGAAGGCCGAGATCGCGGCGCATACCCGGCAATACAATGAGCTGAAGGCGGCGGGGCAGGAGCATGCCCCGCGTGCGCTGCCGGCACCGACATCCCGCGATGCCGCGCCGATCGATGCTGCGATGGTTATTAATCGGGAGGTCATTCCGCCCGGCTGGTACTGGACGACGCGGCTGAACCGCGGCGAGACGCTGCGCATTGTCAACAGTTCAGGCCTGTCCACTGTCAGCCTGCTGGCGTGGAACAGCGCCGATCCCACCGAGCGGCTCAACCACGCCGACACGATCAAGGTGCAATGGGCGGCACGGCTGCAGAAGGGCCGCGTCCTGCTCTCCGACATGGGGCGGGCGCTGCTCGCCATTACCGAGGACACCAGCGCCGCGCATGACACGCTGGCCGGCGGCTCGACGGCAGCGACCAACCAGGCGAAATACGGCGAAGGCAATTTCCGCAACACACGCGACAATTTCATCCTCGCCGCGGCCAAGCTCGGACTCGACCGCCGCGACGTGCATCCCTGCGTCAGCTTCTTCGCGCCGGTCGCGGTCGATGCCGAAGGAATATTCCTCTGGTCGGAAGAGCGGCGGCGCAAGGGCGACTTCGTCGATCTGCGCGCCGAGATGGATCTCGTGATCGCGCTGTCGACCTGTCCGCATCCGCTCGATCCCGCGGCATCGTATCCGCAAGCGAGCGTCGAGGTCGTGCGCTACCGCGCTGCCGCGCCGTCCGCCGACGATCTCTGCTGCACTGCGACCGCTGAGGCGGTCCGAGCCTTCGACAACAATGCTCTGTATTTCGGCAAGACCAGCGAAGGAGCCGCGCAATGAACACGCAAGCCCGTCGCCCCGGCTCACGCATCGTGCTCGACGCCGAACTTCCCGCGCGCAAATCCTGGTCGGCCATCATCCGCAAGGGGCAGACATTGCGGATCACAGATAGCCACGGCCAGCAGGCGGTCGATACGCTGTTCTATTGCGCCGACGATATCGGCGAGCGCTACAGCGGCCAGGATACGCTGCGCGCGCAGGGCTCGGCCTATGTCGGGCTCGGCACCAGGATCATGTCGAGCGAAGGCCGCGTGATGCTGCGCGTCACCGCCGACAGCTGTGGCCTGCACGACACCTCGGCCGGTGCCTGCTCCTGCGAGAACAACACGGTGCGTTTCGGGCACCAGACGCGCTACCAGCACGCCTGCCGCGAGAATTTCGTGATGGAGGGGGCGAAGCACGGCCTGTCGAAGCGCGACATCGTGCCGAACCTCAACTTCTTCATGAACGTGCCGCTCGATCCCGACGGCAATTTCACCGTGGTTGACGGCGTCTCCAAGCCCGGCGACGCCATCGAGCTGGTCGCCGAGATGGACGTGCTGTGCCTGATCTCGAACTGCCCGCAGATCAACAATCCTTGCAACGGCTTCTTCCCGACGCCGGTGCAGGTCACGGTCTTCGAGCCGGAGGCTTGAAGCATGTTCAGCAAGGTCCTGACTGCCAACCGCGGCGAGATCGCCGGGCGGATCGGCAGAACATTGCGGCGCATGGGCATCGCCTCGGTCGCGGTCTATTCCGACGCGGACCGTTTCTCCCGGCCGGTGCTCGAAGCCGATGAGGCGGTGCGGATCGGCCCGGCGCCGGCCGCCGAGAGCTATCTCAACGTCGATGCGATCATGGAAGCCTGTCTTCGGACAGGCGCCGAGGCGGTGCACCCTGGCTATGGCTTCCTGTCGGAGAACCGCCGCTTTGCGGAGCGGCTGGCGGAGCATGGCATCAAGTTCATCGGCCCGCGGCCCGAGCATCTCGACGCCTTCGGGCTGAAGCACAAGGCCCGCGCCATCGCCGAGAAAAGCGGCGTGCCGCTGCCGCCGGGCTCGGGTCTGCTGGAGACTATCGACGAAACGATCGCGCAGGCAGCAGCGATCGGCTACCCCGTAATGCTGAAGAGCACCGCGGGCGGCGGCGGCATCGGCATGCAGCTCTGCCACGATGCGGCGACGCTGCGCGAGCGCTTCGAGTCCGTGCAGCGCACGGCGCGCGCCAGCTTCGGCGATGCGCGGGTCTATCTCGAGCGGTTCGTTGCCCGGGCGCGTCACATCGAGGTGCAGATCTTCGGCAACGGCAAGGGCGGCGTGGTAGCGCTCGGCGAGCGCGACTGCTCGCTGCAGCGGCGCAACCAGAAGGTCTTTGAGGAGACGCCGGCGCCGGGGCTGTCAGCCGACATCAGGCGCCGCCTGCACGCCGCCGCGGTGTCGCTCGGCAAGGCGGTGTCTTACGAATCCGCGGGGACGGTGGAGTTCATCTACGATGTCGCACGCGAGGACTTCTACTTCCTCGAGGTCAATACCCGCCTGCAGGTCGAGCATCCCGTCACCGAGCAGGTTTACGGCGTCGATCTCGTCGAATGGATGATCCGGCAGGCGGCAGGCGAGGAGGTGCCGGGCATGACCGGCGCGCTCGCGCCGAAGGGCGCGGCGATCGAGGTGCGGCTGTACGCCGAGAACCCGGCTGCCGCGTTTCGCCCGAGTGCGGGCCGCCTGACTTCGGTTGCGTTCTCGCCGGATGCGCGGATCGACGGCTGGATCGAGACCGGAACCGAGGTGACGCCGTTCTACGATCCGATGCTGGCCAAGATCATCGTCTCGGCCGAGACCCGCGAGGCCGCGATCGCAAAGCTGAGCAGGGCACTCGATGAGACGGTCGTTGCCGGCATCGAGACCAATCTCGGTTATCTCAGCGCCATCGCGGCCTCCGACGTGTTCCGCAGCGGCGAGGTCGCTACCAGCGTGCTCGGTGGCTTCGCCTATTGTCCGCGCACCATCGACGTCGTCGCGCCAGGCGCGCAGAGCGGCATCCAGGAATTGCCGGGCCGGCTGCACCTCTGGCACGTCGGCGTGCCGCCGAGCGGACCGATGGACGAGCGCTCGTTCCGTCTCGCCAACCGCGTTGTGGGAAATCCGGAGACGACCACCGCGCTGGAGCTGACCGTCAATGGGCCGACGCTGCGTTTCAACACCGACGCGACTGTGGCGCTCTCCGGCGCGAGGATGAAGGCGTCGCTCGATGGTACTGAATTCGCGTATCACGAACCGGTCACGGTGCGCGCGGGGCAGACGCTCGCGATCGGCAGCATTCAGGGCGCAGGCCAGCGCGCATACCTCGCCGTGCGCGGCGGCTTCGATGTGCCCGAGATGCTTGGCTCGCGCGCCGTGTTCGCGCTCGGTGCCTTCGGCGGTCACGCGACGGGATTGCTCAAGGCCGGCGATGTGCTGCATATCGGCGCCGAGCCGCCCGATCTCGCGGCGCGGCGCGCGCCGGAAAGCGAGCGGCCCGAGCTGACATCGGCGTGGGAGATCGGCGTGATCTACGGCCCGCACGGCGCGCCGGATTTCTTCACCGATGAGGATATCGACACGCTGTTCGCAGCGAGCTATGAGGTGCATTTCAACAGCGCACGCACCGGCGTGCGGCTGGTCGGCCCGAAACCGCGCTGGGCCCGCCCCGATGGCGGCGAGGCCGGGCTGCATCCGTCGAACATCCACGACAACGCCTATGCGGTCGGCTCGATCGATTTCACTGGCGACATGCCGATCATCCTCGGCCCGGACGGACCGAGCCTCGGCGGCTTCGTCTGCCCGGCCGTTGTGGCGCGCGACGAGCTCTGGAAGGTCGGGCAGCTGAAGCCTGGCGACACCGTGCGCTTCGTCCCAGCGAGGCGCGACGATCCGGTTGCCGGTCCTACGATCCTGAAGGCAACCGAACTCGGCGCGGCCATCGTGGGCCGCAACGATGACGGCCCGATCCCGGTCGTCTATCGCCGCGCCGGCGACGACAATCTCCTGGTCGAATATGGGCCGATGGAGCTCGACATCGCGTTGCGGCTGCGCGTGCATGTGCTGGCGCAGGCGCTGGAAGAGGCGAAGCTTGCGGGCCTGATCGATCTCACGCCCGGCATCCGCTCGCTGCAGATCCACTACGATGGCACCGCGCTGTCGCGGCAGAAGCTGCTCGACGGGCTTGCCCAGATCGAACGCGACTTGCCGCCGGTCGATGCGATGCGGGTGCCGAGCCGCACCGTGCATCTGCCGCTGTCGTGGCGCGATCCGCAGGCCGAGCTTGCGATGCAGAAGTATCAGGAACTGGTGCGGCCGGATGCGCCGTGGTGTCCGTCGAATGTCGAGTTCATCCGGCGCATCAACGGGCTCGCCGGCGAAGACGATGTCCGCCGCATCGTGTTCGACGCTGAATATCTCGTGCTCGGCCTCGGCGACGTCTATCTCGGCGCACCGGTGGCGACGCCGCTCGACCCGCGCCATCGGCTGGTGACGACCAAGTACAATCCGGCGCGCACTTGGACGCCGGAGAATGCGGTCGGCATCGGCGGCGCCTATATGTGCATCTACGGCATGGAAGGGCCGGGCGGCTACCAGCTTTTCGGCCGCACCATTCAAATGTGGAACAGCTGGCGCACGACCAGCGTGTTCAAGCCAGGTCATCCCTGGCTGCTGCGCTTCTTCGACAAGATCCGGTTCTTCCCGGTCGATGCCGATGAGCTCACGGAGGCCCGCGCCGCATTCCCATACGGGCTGTACGACATCCCGATCGAGGAGGACACATTCTCCTTCGCCAATTACGCGGAAGGATTGGCCGAAGCACAGCCGTCGATCGCCGCCTTCAAGGCGACGCAGCAGGCAGCGTTCGATGCCGAGCGTCAGCGCTGGCGCGAGATGAAGCTCGACGATGCGCCCGCGGAGACGACCGATGCGTCGGCCGTGGTCACCGGCATTCCCGATGGCCATGTCGGCGCCTTCTCGGAAGTGCCCGGCAGCATCTGGAAGATCCTGGTCGAGGACGGCGCCGAGGTTGCTGCAGGCGATGTGATCGCCATCATCGAATCCATGAAGATGGAGATCAACGTGCACGCCCCCGTCGCGGGCCGCGTGTCGTCGGTGCCAGCCCGGCCAGGCCAGACCCTGCGCGCGGGCGATCTGGTTGCGTTGATCGAACCAGCCTAGTCCGCACAGCACTATGCCCTACACCTCAAACCATTCCTCGCGAGGGGCGGCGTTGGCCTTCATGTGGTCAAGAGCACCTTTGAACACGACGTTGCCGTGACCCATGATGTAAGGCGGTCGGAGATCTTCATCTTAATCGACAGCCGCTGCTCTACCAGCAGGGTGGCGACCCCACCTTGGCATCGCGTTACGAGGTTGCCACCCTGCGCACGATCAGCGGTGCCAGACCTTTGCTTGGCTCGTCGACCATCGTCATCCCGGAACCCCAATACGGGAACAAGCTGCATGCTGGTCAAAAGGTTACGCGAACGCCCCCTTCCTCCGCGCGGTCTGGTTCAATCGCGAGTTCAAGATCGAGGCGTCAAGCTGATTAGGGGGCGTGGAGTGTCGGTGGCGCAGGTCGGGCGAGACCAGTGTTCTGCGCAAATGGGCGAAAGAGCTCGGCGCCGATCCGGTTACAGGCCTTTCCCGGCCAGGGGCAGATGAAGCCGGAGCAGGAAATCGAGCGGCTCCGCGGTGAGGTCACCAAGTTGAAGGCCGCTCATGCAACAGAAAAGGTCGCCGACGCGATCAATTGCGTCGCACAGGATTGAATTCAGTCGGCGTGTCGCCCTAAACACCTTGCTCTGTTAAACCTACGGCGTGCTGGTGTGCAGAAGGGATGTGCTCTTTTGAACTTGATGCCCGCTCGCGGGCGGCGCCGCTATCACTGTGTTAACATGCGCCGGCTTTGGGGCTGGCACGGCTGTAACGTGCTCTGCCCAGCGTTCGAGAGCTTCGCGCATTTCGGCTGCGTACCGTGCTCGGTTATATACGCCTGCAACGCCGGCGCGGTGGCCGCTGACGTGGTTTAGGATGGCTTCCACGATGTGCGGCAAAACGCCAAGCCGGTCGGCCATCACCGTGGATGCCGATCTCCGTAGGTCGTGAATCGTCCAATGGGCCAGGGGCTCGCCTAGGGCCTCCGCGATGCGTGCATCAAGCGCCACTTTCGACTTTGACCAGCCGGAGAACCCACGATGCAGGTCACCGCCGCGTCGGGGTCCCTCACCAAAGAGAAAGTCTCGGCCTTCTCGGCGCGAAGGTAGCAGGGCCAAGGCGGCGGGAGCCAACGGGACTAAGTGTTCGCGATGATTCTTGGTCCGGGCACCCGGCAGCGTCCACTGCCCCGAATTCTTATCAAGTTCGGTCCATTGCATACTGCCTACCTCATCGCGGCGTTGGGCTGTGAGCAGCAACAAACGTACGATGCGTCCGTAATCGTCATCACCGCAAGCCCGCCAGATGGCTGACAACTCTGTCTCGGTGAGGACCCGTTCGCGGCTTCCCGGCTGCGCGGGTCGATTAGTGCCGAGAACCGGGTTCGCGGGAATGTCGAGGCCTTCCCGTATTGCCCAGTTGAACATTGAGGACAGGGCTGTACGGGCGCGGGCTGCCGAGACGGTGCCATGACCCGAAGCGATGTCAGCAATACGAGCCGAGATATGGCGTCGGTTGATCTGGAAGACCGAGACCGGATGCAGGGGTTTCCAACTGACTAATAAGTAGCGTTCAATTTCAGAAAACGTCCGGGGCTTTAGCCTTTTTTCGGCGTTCTGGAGATACTGATCCGCGATCACCCGGAGGGTGTCGGCCGCCTGCAGGCGCGCCTTGGCTTTCTCGTCTGCCGGATCCTTGCCGTCGGCAACCAGGCCCAACAGCCGCTTGGCCTCTCTGCGCGCAAGTTCGGGTGTCCAGGGGGCGCCATGAGGACCGATGGTGACGAAGCGCTGCCGGCCGAACACGCGGTACTTGAGGACGTAGGTCGCTTGGTCACGTTGACGCCGAACGCCAAAGCCCCGCACCGCTTCGCGGTGGTCTGCGTCCCAGATAGTCTCGCCCGGCTTGAGCGCTTGTACTGCGCGAATCGTTATACTCGAGACCGCCATCGATCGCCTCTGTAGCTACCACGTAGCTACCACCATAGTGCCAATTGCAGCGCACGTAAGGCGACGGAGGGCGGTCTTATTATTTGATAATGCTCGATTTTTCGTAAGAAGGGCGGGGGGAGCGTACTATCGGCGGAGGCTTCGTTTTGTCTGTGGAACAGGAGGTCGGTGGTTCGAGCCCACCCAACTGTACCAGCGAGGGCAGGGATTTTGGCTGTAAAGCAGCAATCCCCGATCACCAGGCTTGGTTCGGTCGCAGCCCCAGCCGGAGGATGTGAGTGCCGCTCCAGCTCATCGTCGTCGCTTGCGGCTCGGGACTGTGTGCGCGACACGGCACCCAGGTTGCCGGGAGCCGCCGCTGCTTTCGTTCGAGGCTATGCTAGATTGCTGTGCGCGCCGGTCCTTGGACCCATTATTTACTGGCGGTCTATCTCCGAACGGCGAACGCGCGGTGAGCACGTTGGTGCAGTTTCAATCGGCTTTACGTTTCTATACGCCGCGTTAGCCGACTTCCATTTCGACCGGCATCCAGCCTGAACGCGGGGACAACACGCAAAGCTGAACGCGCGGCGAGAACTCCGCAAACTTCGGCCGTTTGATCACTGAGTCATTGTTTGCGAGTTGCCCTGGTCGCGATGTCGACGGAGAGTGGCTCGTGCGAACAACGACGGCAACTCGCCGAGAGCTTTGTTCATCCGATCAACCCAGCGATGCTCGATACACAGCACTTGCGATCAACACTGGCATCATGAAGGCGAGCCAACTTAGAAACAGACCCGCAACAAGAGTCCATAGCCGATCAGACTCCGGCGACGCCTCTTCCGTCAAGTACCGACGGCGCTTCTGGGCTACTCCGAGAGCACCGCTCGCTTGGCTGCCCATTGCCGGTACGCTGGTGCGTGCTTGCCATCGAGCGCCAGGAATAGCCATGAAATCGTCCGTCGTGAAACGATCCATCATGGTCGGCGACCACAAGACCAGCGTCAGCCTGGAAGAGGCATTCTGGACGGCCACGAAAGAGATTTCCGGCGAGCGCAACATGTCGCTTTCGGATCTGGTTAGTGAGATCGACCACAACCGGCAGCAGGCCAATCTGTCTTCTGCGATTCGACTCTACGTCCTCGCCTACTTCAAGAACTACGCGGCTGGTGTGATCACACAGAAGGACCATGGGACATCGGTAGTCCGCAAAGTCAGCCCCGACTGATGCGGCTGTGGTCAAACTACCAAGGAAACGTGAGGTCGCGGAGCGACCGCAGAAGCTTGGCAATCAGGCCGGGCTCTCGTGCCGGATATTCCGCGATCTTCCGATCTCCCTTCCAGAGCTCGACTGCGCATTCTCCTGCTAGTGACTGGGCGCGTTCTTTTGCCCTCTCTTCATTTGGGCATACGAGGTTCACACGCCGCACAATCCGACCCGTCGATGGTCCGCGCAGGTAGATCGAATATTCTTCGTTCGAAGGCTTGTTGCCGTCGCTCAGCTTACACCAACCTTACGGCCGATTTTGAGCGGCCCTGTCAGGTATAAGCGACCGGGAAAATTATGCAATGCCGGCTGCCCACAAACGAGCAGGCCTGCGTGCACTGCCTTGAGACGCCGGCCGCGCGACACCGGAGCCGCCCCGGCGGGGCGGCCCGATGCGCGTGACCTTGGTTGGGGGCTAGTGCAAAGGCCTCGTGAGGAAGTTGGCCTGTTGCTGAGATGATGCTGACGATGCCACCCCTGCCTGCGCGAAATGCGAGTCGCTACCGAAATCGCCCGCCATCATCTGATTGAGGAGGGCGTATGCCTTCGCGCCGGCGCCCGCGGCGGTATCGGTCGTCGTCGTGGCGGGAGTGGATGGGACGCTCGATGCTCCGGTGTCGCTGAGCGTTGTCGCCGCCCGTGCGAAGTCGGGATGATTGTTGAACGACTGAGCAGCGTTGAGGTGCGATTGCGCCCAAGACCTGCCATCCCCTGAGGTCGTTGTCGTGGACGTGCCCGAACTCGTCACCGACGTCGTCGTCGATGTGCTCGAGCTCGTGGTGGTCGCCGGAGGATCCTTCACCGTGATGGTCTGGGCCGCGCTCGTGATCGGGGTGCCGGTCGAGTCGGTCGCGGTGACCGTCAGCGTCGCGGTCGGATGACCGTGACCGCGGTAGGAGGAGCTCAGCGAGAGACCGCTGTTGACCTCGGCCGCGGTCAGCGTGATCGAATTTCCGCTGAAGGTCTTGCCGTCGAGTTTGTCCGTGATGGTTTCGTATTTCGGCAATCCGGAGATGTTGACCGTCACGTTGTCGCCGACATGCGGCACGCTCACCCCCAGGCCCAGCGGGATGCTGCCGCCCGGGCTGACCGACAGTGTGTTATCGGCGACGGTGAGAGTAGGCGCAACCGGCGTCGTCGGCTTCGCCGGCGTCGTCGTGTCCGTTCCGCCCGTGCTACCCGAGGACGCGCTGCCGGAGGAAGTGTTGCCAGTCGGATCGGTCACGGTGGTGCCGCCCGATGTCGTGCCGGACGAGGAATTGCCGGTCGTGCTACCCGAGGACGTGCTGCCGGAGGAAGCGGTGCCAGTCGGATTGGTCACGGTGGTGCCGCCCGATGTCGTGCCGGACGAGGAATCACTGGTCGTGCCACCCGAGGACGTGCTGCCGGAGGAAGCGGTGCCAGTCGGATTGGTCACGGTGGTGCCGCCCGATGTCGTGCCAGACGAGGAATTACCGGTCGTGCTACCCGAGGTGCTGCCCGATGAGGTCGTGCCGCCCACGCCCTGCCAGCCGCTTGCGGCCGAGCCGGTGACGAGCGTCATGTTGCGATAATCGACAGCCGCCGATTCGGATGCTGGCGACCGGTAGATCCCATATTCCCAATAGGTCGGATCGCCAAAACCCAAGGGACCCTTATAGTTCACGACCTCCTGGCCATTGACCGACACCTTCAGATAGCCCGCGCTGGTGTTGGAGAAATTGGCCTGGACGTTGATGTCGTAATACTGTCCCGGCACGATAGTGGGACCGTCCCAGGTAAGGTGCTTCAGATCAGAGGATCCGTTGCTGGGATTGCCGCCGGGCAGGGCATACAGCGCATCAAACTCCATCTTATCGCCGACCATGTTGACGTAAAATGGAGGCGAGGTGGACACGCCGCTCGCGCTGTCATCGTTGTGCATTTGGCCCAGGATGAAATACGACGACGTCGTATTGACGAACGTGTTGTTGGGGCCGTTGGGCTCAAGCTTGACCTGATAGTCGATGGCGATTGGGGTGCCGGCCGCAATACGCGCGTCGCCTTCAATTTCGGAGCGATCAGGATAAGAGCTGTCGTACCAGGCACGATCGCCCGAGTGGACTTCGAAGCGCAGTGTGTTGGAGTCAGGATTGCTCAGGCTATAGCTGTTGCCAGCCGTCTGGACTTCGTAGCCGTCGCCACCGATGTCAAAGCGATTTTTCGGTGTAGACGAAAACGACGTAATCGTGCCGGTAGTATCCAAAATTCAGGCTCCATCGCGTTGCAGAGATGATTCTCTTTGACGTTGACAAGGGAATTCGCTGCCGCACGCCGTGATGGCCCGCGACCTATTGCATGCTCGCAGTGCTGCGCACCGCGAACACCTTCACGTGCCGCGCCTCGCGAAGGCGCGAGACACAGCGCACGCCCGCAGCGCGAAGCGCCGCGAACTGATTTCAAAGCAGTGGGAATTTCGAGGTGCCCCCCCAACTGCTGGGCCAGTCGGTTAATTAGGAAGTGTGGCGAAAAAAATAGGCGAGCATGGCGATAATTTGCATTATCGTAGTCCTATAGACGTCACGCCGTAGGTGGAATGATGCTCCGTGGTCGGAGCGGTATGGCCGCGAATGTGCGTTATCCATCCACGCCGCCGCCGCCAGCAGCGTGCCCAGCGCCACCGCGCCTGACACCGGGTTCACCAACCGCTAATACTCTGCGCCGCGAAGATGTAGGCGTTGGCGCCGGTCGGCATCGCCGCGAACAGCACGATGACGCCGGCAGCATTCGGCGGCAGGCCCAGCAGTTTTGCCAGCACGAATGCGGCCGCCGGCATCGCCACCAGCTTGAGCGCGCACATCACCAAAATGCTGAGCTTCTCGCCCTTCACCTCGAAGCGGAACAGGTGATGCCGAGCGCGATCAAGGCGGCCGGCGATCCCGCCTGCGCGAGCAGCTCGATCGTCCTGTCGACGACGGAATTGCGGTGACACTGGACCAAACTTTCGACGCGGGGAGGGCCCTATCCGCAATGCTGCTCAAGGCCAATTTTGTGCGCTGTCACCGTAGCTCCCTAGGTCGCAATGCGATATCGGTAGCGAGCCAAGGGCGTTCATGGAAAAGCAAGCCAGGCGGAAAAGATCGTGAGTTTCTTCGAGCGTCTCAAGACAGAAGCATCCGTTGAGTGGCGGGCCTACACCGAACATCCCTTCACGAACGGATTGGCAGACGGCTCGCTCCCCGAAGCGGCGTTTCGTCACTACCTCGTTCAGGACTACCTGTTCCTCATCGAGTTTGCTCGCGCGTACGCGCTCGCGGTCTACAAATCGCCCAGGCTTGCCGACATGCGCGAGGCCGCGGCCGGCCTTTCGGCCATCCTCGATGTCGAGATGAACCTGCACGTGAAGCTCTGTGCCGGCTGGGGTCTATCCCCGTCCGATCTTGAACAGGCTCCTCCGGCCGCAGAGATGCTGGCCTATACACGCTACGTGCTCGACGCTGGAATGCGCGGCGACCTGCTGGCACTCAAGGTGGCGCTTGCCCCCTGCGTGATCGGGTACGCGGAGATCGCAACGCGGCTCGCCTCGCGACCCCAAGCGGACGCTGCGACGAACCCCTATCGCGCCTGGATCGCCGAATACGCCGGCGTGCCGTACCAGGAGGTCGCTGCCAGAGCGCGGGCGCACATGGAGCAACTCGCCGAACTCTATGCCACGCCGGCCCGCGAGGCAGAGCTGATCGCGATCTTCAAGGAGGCCACCAGGCTCGAGGCAGATTTTTGGGAGATGGCCTGGCGCGCGGGCTCGCGGGTCGAATAGCGGTTTCGGCAATCGTCGGGGGTCCCTATCTCACCCCCGCCACCACGATCACCACCACCGGCAACGTCATCGCCGCCAGCAGCGTCCCCAGCGCCACCGCGCCGGACACCGGATTCACCAGCCGCTGATACTGAACCGCGAAGATATACGCGTTCGCGCCGGTCGGCATCGCCGCGAACAACACGACGACGCCTGTCACGACCGGTGGCAGGCCGAGCAGTGTCGCCAGCGCGTACGCGACCGCCGGCATCGCCAGCAGTTTGAGCGCGCTCATCACGACGACGCTTGTCATCTCGCCTTTCACCTCGAACCGAAACAGGTTGATGCCGAGCGCGATCAAGGCGGCCGGCGATCCCGCCTGCGCGAGCAGCTCGATCGTCCTGTCGACGACGGGATTGAGGCCGAGGCCGGTGAAGCGCCACACCACGCCGAAGCCGATCGCCAGCATCAAGGGGTTGCGGGAGAGATCGGTGAGCACGGGGCGGATCACCGAGAGGGCAGAGCCGGTGCGCTTGCGGCTGACGAGCTCCATCTGCAGGATGCCGCAGAGCCAGAGCAGCGGCGTGTTCACCGACAGGATCAGCGCCATCGGCCCCGCCGCCTCGTTGCCGAGCGCCGAGAGCACCAGCGGAATGCCGAGCATCACGATGTTGCCGTAGACCGAGCCGATCGCGAACACGACACCGTCCTCGCGGTCCTCGCGCCGCGCGCGCAGCAGGGCCGAGAGGATCAGCGCCGCGATCCAGGTCAGCGCGAGCGCGCCGTAATAGGCGCCCCACATGCGCCACGGGCTGACGTCGGGGAATTCCGACACGACGATGGTGCGGAACAGCAGGGCGGGAATCGCGATGCTGAAGGCGAATTCGCTAATGCCCTTGTGCGCGGTCTCCGAGACGAAGCGGAACAGCACCGAGGCATAGCCCGCAGCGATCAGGGCGAACACCGGCGCGACGATCAATACGGTGGCCATGCGCCCCTCAACCTCACGGGGATATGGCCTCACCACCCCACGCACCCTCAATGGTGCCATCATGCCCCTGTTTTGCCCGACGAGTCAAATGGATTTCGTAAAATCCGCAGACGTGCGGAGATTCGCAAGCCGGCCCGGGGCCACGGCTACTGTGCATGGGGTTGTTTTCGAATCTTTTTAACGGACCCCACCCACCGCCGTCATCCCCCGCGAAAGCGGGGGATCCAGTACGCCGCGGCTTCTCGATTGAACCATCGCCGTCTCGGAGTACTGGGTCGCCCGGTCAGGCCGGGCGACGACAGCGTAAGAGATGGTGGGCTCCGTCAACCACGGCGCCTTCGCCACGGCCGCCGCTGTTGCCGAGACCGCACAGCGGCGCGTTTTCGCATCTGCCCTCGGTTGCCAACCAACCGCCGTTCACCCACTATTCCCTCCTGTTCGACATTTGGGGGGATCCATGCCGGTGTTTCGCTTCAGACAATCCGTGGCCGCCGCAGGCCTCGCGCTTGCGCTGGCCGTCCTGGTGCAGCCGGGCTCTGGCTTTGCCTACACGCCGGAGCAGCAGCAGGCCTGCACGCCGGATGCGATGCGGCTCTGCGGCGAGTTCGTTCCCAACGTCGACGCCATCACCGCCTGCATGATCCAGAGGAAGTCGCAGCTCTCGCCGCAATGCGCGGTGTTCTTCCGTCGCGGGCCGGAGCCAGGTGAGGCGGCCTCCCGGCGCGCCAGCAGGCCGACCAACATCGCGCCGAGAAGTGCTTCGACTACCTCGAAGAAGAAGCCGGCGGCGAAGGCGAGCAAGAAGAAGAAAACCGACGAGGGCTGAGCGCGGCCAGCGTTCCCGTTTTGAAACCTCGCGATGCCCGGGCGCCTGCCCGGGCATTTGCATTCCGTGCTCCGCTTGTGACCGATGTCACGCAAGCTTGTGTCACGCAAGCTTGCCGTTCCCGGGTCGGAACGACTCCGGCCCTCAGCCTCGCGACAGCTTCCGGACTCCTTTTGTTCGCGCGGGCCCCGCGCGGACTTGCGGGTATTACGGACGGGCGCGATGGAAAAGAGTCGGGAGAAGGTTTACGCGGGCAGGTTGCATTCGGTTTTTCCCGCCGCGCTGCTCAAAAAGCGCACAGACGCTTGGATGACAGGCGTTTCATTGCAGTGCGTGTCTCGTCGCTCGCAGCAGTGTGACTCAAAAGCCAACACCCACTGTTATTTCGTGGCGGCGACGCAACTCCTGATAAATTTTTCTTTCACGAATCAGCGTCGTGATTCATTTTCATAGCCTGGGGTCAATCTGGAGGCCGAAGGTATGAACGTTATTGTTTTTGCATCGCGTAAAGGCGGCTCGGGGAAGAGCACCCTGGCTGCACATCTCGCCGCGCAGATCAAGGCGACCAAGCCCATCCTGCTCGTCGATGCGGATCCGCAAGGCTCGCTCACGCTGTGGCACAAGCTGCGTGGCACCAACGAGCCGCCGATCAAGGCAGCGGTGAACTCCGTTAGCGGCATCGTCTCCGCTGCCAAGCGCGACGGCTATGAATGGGTGTTGATCGACACGCCGCCGAACCTCTCGGCCGTCGTCGATGACGCGATCAAGAATGCCACCATGGTCGTCATTCCCGCCCGTCCCGGCGTGTTCGACGTCAACGCGGTGCAGGAAACCATCCAGATGTGCCGAGCGGCGCGCAAGCCCTATGCGGTCGTGCTCAACGGTGCGCCGGCCAAGCGCGACGAGTCCGAAAGCCCGATCGTCACCATCGCCCGCGAGGCGCTGGCGAAATTCCGCGCTCCGGTGTGGGGCGGCCAGATCACCAACCGTTCGGATTTGCTGATGGCGCTGAGCCACGGCGAAGGCGCGCGCGAGTATCAGGCCGAGAGCCGCGCGGCGCAGGAGATCGCAAGGCTGTGGGCGGCGATCGAGCGTTCAGTGAAGGCTATTCGCGGCACGGCGTCGGCGTCCGGCGCAATGCACAAGCAGGCAGCATAATTTCACAATTCATTCCCCGGACGACAAACGCGCGGATGCCCGCGCGTTTTGCGTTTCCGGGCTTCACTCCTCATTCCGGGATGGCGCATCAGCGCCAGACCCGGAATCTCGAACTGAAGCTCACGCCACCATCAGCATGTAGAACACGATGACCGGTGACAGGGTCAGGATCACCGACCAGATGCCGACGGCCCAGAGAATGTCGCCGGTGGTAAAGTTCTGCTCTGCTGCGTCGTAATGCGACGCCGCCTCGTTATGACTATTCACAAACGCCCCCGCGATTTCTTCGCTTATGGGCGTGGACGATAGGCGGGATGCTTTAAGATTCCGTCCCGCAGGCTCCTGCGCTTTTCCAGCGCATTTGCCAGCACGGATTAACTATGCGAGTGCGGCGCGCCGCCGTCAGGCGAGCCAGATCCGGAACAGCAGCACCGGCATCAGGCCGAGCACGACAGCCCAGAACCCGAACGACGACACCACGAGAATTCCCTGCAAGAGATCGGCGGGCGCGAACTGGCTCGCGGCCGTAGGCCGGGTGCGATTCCCCATTGGATATTCCCCCTTTGGTAGACTTTGAGGGAAACGATAGGCGCCATTGCGTAAACGAGACGTGGATGCGCCTTGCGGCAGTAGCGAGGGGAGTTCGCGCACGGTTAACCACGGCAGCGCTCTCTCACTCCCTCTCCCCGCTCTTGCGGGGAGAGGGTGGGGTGAGGGGCTGGCTCGGCAAACACGAAAGAAGCGCTACGCCGCGACCTTCATCCGCCGCGCGATCTCGCGATCGATCGTGGCGGCGAGCTCGCTGCTCACCTCCACCATCGGCAGGCGCACTTCGGGGCTGTCGATCAGGCCGCTGCGCCACAGCCAGTACTTTGCCGGCGCAGGGCTCGGCTCGGCGAACAGCAGCCGCGTTAGCTCGGCGACCTCATTCCAGCGCGCCAGCGCAGCATCGTGGTTGCCGCGCTTGAGCTCGCTATAGATCGCAGCGAACGTCGCGGTTTCGACATGTGCCGACAACACGATGCCGCCGTCGGCACCGTCGGTGAGTGCCTCGAGATAGTTCGCGTCCTCGCCGGTCAGCACGCGAAAATCCTTGGGACGGTCGCGCAGCAGCGCAATCGATTGCTCGCGGCTCCCGCCGCAATCCTTGAGGCCGACGATGTTCTGATGCTCGGCGAGCCGTAGCATGGTCTGGTTGGTGATGTTGACCGCGCAGCGATAGGGAATGTTGTAGAGCGCGAGCGGCCAGGCGGCGTGATCGGCCAGCGCCTCGAAATGGGCGAGCAACCCGCGCTGCGAGGGCCGCACGTAATAGGGGCTCGCGATCAAATAGCCGTCGATCGGCCAGTCCGCGGTCTCGTCGAGGCGATCCTTCATTCGCGCCGTGTCTGCGCCCGACAGGCCGAGGCAGATCGGGATGTTGCGGCGGCCCGCCGCCATCTCCTCGCGCACGACGGCGACGAGGCGCTCGAGCTCGGCCTCGCGCAAGGTCATGCCTTCACCGGAGGTCGCCCCCAGGATGAAGCCGTCGATAGCCTGTCCGCAATAGTGCCGGGTCAGTCGCCGCAGCGAGGTCTCGTCGAGCTTGCCGCCCTGAAACGGCGTCACCAGCGGCAGCCACAGCCCGTGCAATTGATCGCGTAGTCCGGTCATGTTCCATCTCCTTCTCGGGAAAAAACCTGAGACGGAGGGCACATGAAAAAACCCCGTCCAGGTGGCGGGGTTTTCGGGATTTGTCGCGATGACGAAGTCAGCCTAGCGCGCGCAAGATTCCGAGGTCCCCGGATGGGGGCCTTTTTTCGAAACGATGGCGCACGACTTCGTGATCATGGGCAAATGATGCGGGGTACACCTGGAACTGTCAATACACGCGGAAGGCGAAAACGGAATCGCAAGAAAAAAAGCCGGACCCGAAGGGCCCGGCTTAGGTATTGGCCACGTGAGGCCGACACAATCACCTTCCAAGAGGGATTACTGAACTCCCGCGCCACTGGAGGAGGGGGACAAATGCGCAACGCGAAGGCTCAGCGTGCAAGCAGTATGGGCTTCTCCAGCGCCATGCAGCAACAGCCGAGGCCGCATGTCAGACATGCGGAAATCAGGACGGCCAACGCTGCGCCTTGCTCACCACGAAGTCGCGGAACACCTGCACGCGCGCGACCGTCTTCAACTCCTCGGGATAGACGAAATAGGTGTCGAGCTGGATCGAATCGGACTCGCCGAACAGTTGCACGAGGCGGCTCTGCTCCTCGACGAGATAATCCGGCAGCGCGGCGATGCCGAGGCCCTGCTGGCAGGCGCGCACCAGGCCAAGGATGTTGTTGACCTTGAAATAGGCCTCGCGCGGACCCGAGCCGTTGCGCGCAGCTTCGACCAGCCAGTTGCGGTTCTGAAGATGCGGCGCGAAGTTGCCGTCGGAGAGCGTGATGATGCGGTGGGAGTCGAGCTCCTCGAGCGTGCGCGGCGTGCCGAAGCGCTTGATGTATTCCGGCGAGCAATAGGCGTGGAAGCCCATCGCGAACAGCTTGCGCTGGATGAGATCGGGCTGCGTCGGCTTGCGGGTGCGGATCGCGACGTCCGCCTCGCGCATGGAAAGATCCAGCTCCTCGTCGGTGACGATCAGCGAGATCCGGATCTCCGGATAGAGTGCAGTGAACTCGCCGAGCCGCGGGATCAGCCAGTTGATGCCGACGCCGGGCGTGGTGGTGATCTTGAGGTCGCCGCTCGGCCGCTCCCGGCTGTCGGTCAGCTTGGCGCGCGCCGCCTGGAGCTGCATGAACACGTCATGCGCGGTGCGGAACAAGAGGTCGCCCTGCTCGGTGAGGATCAGGCCGCGGGCGTGGCGGTGGAACAGCGAGACCGAGAGCTCCTGCTCCAGCGCCGAGACCTGGCGTGACACCGCCGATTGCGACAGGCCGAGCTGCTCGCCTGCATGCGTGAAGCTGCCTGCTTCCGCCGCTGCGTGAAACACCTTCAGCTTGTCCCAGTCCATGTCTGTAAATCCGTCGCGTGTTCGAGGCATGATCGTTATTCCGCTGCAGCGCGCTCGCTGGCGCGCAGGGACAGGAATCGTTCGGCTTCGAGAGCTGCCATGCAGCCGAGGCCTGCGGCCGTGACCGCCTGGCGGTAGGTCTCGTCGGCGACGTCGCCGGCGGCGAACAGGCCGGGCACCGAGGTCGCGGTCGAGTTCGGGGCGACCTCGACATAGCCCGACGGTTTCAGCTTGACCTGGTCTTTCACGAGCTCGGTCGCCGGCGCATGGCCGATGGCGATGAAGATGCCGTCGGTCTTCACGTCCGTGAGCGCGCCGGTCTTGACGTTCTTGAGGCGCACATGGGTGACCTTGTTGGGGTTCTCGGTGCCGCAGATCTCGTCGACGGCGGAGTCCCAGATCACCTTGATCTTCGGGTGCTTGAACAGGCGCTCCTGCAGGATGCGCTCGGCGCGGAAGTGATCGCGGCGATGCACGATGGTGACCTGCGAGGCGTGGTTGGTGAGGTACAGGGCTTCCTCGACCGCGGTATTGCCGCCGCCGACCACCATGACGTCCTTGTTGCGGTAGAAAAAGCCGTCGCAGGTGGCGCAGGCCGAGACGCCGCCGCCCTGGAACTTTACCTCGGACGGCAGCCCGAGCCAGCGCGCCTGCGCGCCGGTGGCGAGAATCACGGTGTCGGCGAGATAGACATCGCCACTGTCGCAGGTGAGCCGGAACGGCCGCTGGTGGGTGTCGAGCTTGGTCACCAAGTCGGAGACGATCTTGGTGCCGACATGGACCGCCTGCTTCTCCATCTGTTCCATCAGCCAGGGGCCCTGGATCACGTCGGCGAAGCCCGGATAGTTCTCGACGTCGGTGGTGATGGTGAGCTGGCCGCCCGGCTGGATGCCCTGGATCAGGATCGGCTCGAGCATCGCCCGCGCGGCGTAGATCGCCGCGGTGTAGCCGGCGGGGCCGGAGCCAATGATGACGACCTTTGCATGAACAGGAGCGGACATTTCGATGGACGCCTTTCACGGGGGATTTGCAGCGCGGGCGCGGAACGTGCCGGGAGGCCTCGCGGAGGCGCTGAAATATCAGAGCTAATCTAAGCCTTCTGGTGAGCCATGCAAGAATTGCATTCCCTGTCAGCGGATTTTTCCAACACGGAACAAAAGTCGATTGCGCTGCACGCGCAATAAAATTGCGCTGGCCGCGCGGACTGGGTATGAGGATTGCGACAAACCACCCAATACCGCCGCAAAGGCCAGGAGTTCCAATCACGTGTCGCGGAACCTAGACGAGATCGACCTGAAAATTCTGACCGAGATCCAGGCCGACGGTCGAATCACGAATGTCGAGCTGGCCAAGCGGGTCGGCATCTCGCCGCCGCCGTGCCTGCGCCGGGTCCGGACGCTGGAGGAGGAGGGCTATATCCACGGCTATCGCGGCCTCCTCGACGCCCGCAAGCTCGGCTTCGACGTCACCGTGTTCGCCGCCGTGCACCTCTCCAGCCAGGCCGAGGCTGATTTGCGCGCCTTCGAGGACTTCGTCCGCGCCGAGCCCCTGGTGCGTGAATGCTGGATGCTGTCGGGCGAGGTCGATTTCATCCTGAAATGCGTCGCCCCTGACATGGCGACGTTCCAGGATTTCGTGACGCACCTGACGGCGGCCCCGCACGTGCGCAATGTGCGCACGTCCCTGGTGCTGCACAATTCGAAATACGAGGCGGCGGTGCCGCTGGACGTGAAAGGACGGAGGTAGGGCGCGAGCCTGTTCGATCCGTCATCCTGAGGTGCGAGTGATGGGGCGCAGGGCGCCCCATCGGGAGCCTCGAAGGATGCACGGCCCGCATGCAGCAGCGCGCGGCAACAGTTGGGCCGTCGCCCTTCGAGGCTCGCCGAAGAGGCGAGCACCTCAGGGTGACGGTGAAAGAGTTGGGCGCGCGGCTCTCCACACCGTCGTTACGAGCGCAGCGAAGCAATCCAGAATCGTTTCGCGGAGGCAGTCTGGATTGCTTCGTCGCTTCGCTCTTCGCAATGACGCGTGGAGAGAGCGCGGGCTCTCTCACGCAAGCACCGCGTCGAAACAAAAAGGCCGCGCAACGCGCGGCCTTTCGAACATCAGCGCAGCGGCAAATCCCTACCGCCACTCCACCTTGGTGATCTCATAGGCCTTGGCGCCGCCGGGCGTATTCACCTCCACGGAGGCGCCCTTCTTCTTGCCGATCAGCGCGCGGGCGAGCGGGGAGGTGATGGAGATGCGGCCCTTCTTGGCGTCGGCCTCGACCTCGCCGACGATCTGCCACACCGTCTTCTTTTCGGTGTCCTCATCGACCAGCGTCACGGTGGCGCCGAACTTGATGGTGTCGCCGGAGAGCTTCGAGATGTCGATGATGTCGGCGCGCGCGAGCTTGTCCTCGAGCTCGGCGATGCGGCCCTCGTTGTGCGACTGCTCTTCCTTCGCGGCATGATATTCCGCGTTCTCCGACAGGTCTCCGTGCGAGCGCGCCTCGGCGATATGCTCGATGATCCGCGGACGGTCCACGGACTGGCGCTGCTTCAATTCTTCCCCGAGCGCGACAAAGCCGGCCTGGGTCATCGGAACCTTTTCCATCTCTTCTCTCGTCCTTCGGCCCCGCGCCCCCGCAACAACAGAAGGCGCGGCAACCTTGATTCGTCACTATGTCCGGGGCTGAGCACGCGGCCACCGGTGGGTTATGTGGGTCTGGCGCCGGAACAGAACAACCATATGGCCGGACAGTTCCTCCGGCCATTGTGGCTTCATTGCCAATCACTTAGCGGAAAGGCCAGCTTTCCGCGCCCGCGATCAGGTTTCCGAAAAGTAGCTCTGCAGGGTACGAACCTCAAGGTCCCCGCCCAGATAGGCGCGGATGCCCTGCGCGGCCGCCACGGCCCCGGAAAGAGTGGTGTAATACGGCACTTTATGCAAGAGGGCCGCGCGCCGCAGCGAACGGCTGTCGGCCAGCGCCTGCGGGCCTTCGGTGGTGTTGAAGACGAGCTGGACATCGCCATTGGTGATGGCGTCGACGATGTGCGGCCGCCCCTCCAGCACCTTGTTCACCTTCTCGGCCGGGATGCCCTCGTCGGTGAGGAAGCGCGCCGTGCCCGACGTCGCCAGCACCTTGAAGCCGAGCGAATGCAGTTCGCGCACGGCCTCCGCGATGCGCGTCTTGTCGCTCTCGCGCACCGAGACGAACACCGTGCCCTTGCGCGGCACCCGCGTGCCGCCGCCGAGCTGGCTCTTGGCAAAGGCGACCTCGAAATTGCGGTCGATGCCCATGACCTCGCCGGTCGAGCGCATCTCCGGGCCCAGCACGGTGTCGACGCCGGGGAAGCGCGCGAACGGAAACACCGATTCCTTGACGCCGACGTGCTTGAACTCGCCCTTCTTCAATTTGAAGTCGGCCAGCTTCTCGCCGGCCATGATGCGCGCGGCGATCTTCGCGACCGGCGTGCCGACCACCTTGGCGACGAAGGGCACCGTGCGTGAGGCGCGCGGGTTGACCTCGAGCACGTAAATCTCGCCGTCCTTGATGGCGTATTGCACGTTCATCAGGCCGACGACGTCGAGGCCGAGCGCAAGCTCGCGGGTCTGCCGCTCCAGCTCGTCGATCATCTCCTCGTCGAGCGAGTGCGGCGGCAGCGAGCAGGCGCTGTCGCCGGAATGGATGCCGGCCTCCTCGATGTGCTCCATGATGCCGACGATGAAGACGTCCTTGCCGTCGCAGAGGCAGTCGACGTCGACCTCGGTGGCGTCGGACAAGTAACGGTCAAACAGCAGCGGGTTCTTGCCGAGCACGGTGTTGATCTGCCCGGTCTTGTCGTTCGGATAGCGCGCCTTGACGTCGGCCGGCACCAGTTCCGGCAGCGTGCCGAGCAGATAGTCGTTGAGCTGGTTCTCCTCGCGGATGATCTGCATGGCGCGGCCGCCGAGCACGTAGGACGGGCGCACCACCAGCGGCAGGCCGAGATCGGCGGAGACGAGGCGGGCCTGCTCGACCGAATAGGCGATGCCGTTCTTCGGCTGCTTCAGCCGCAGCTTGTCGAGCACGCGCTTGAAGCGGTCGCGGTCTTCGGCGAGATCGATCGCGTCGGGCGAGGTGCCGAGGATCGGCACTTCGGCGGCTTCCAGCGCGCGCGCAAGCTTCAGCGGCGTCTGGCCGCCGAACTGCACGATCACGCCGTGCAGCGTGCCGTTGCTGCGCTCCTTCGCGATGATCTCCAGCACGTCCTCGGCGGTGAGCGGCTCGAAATAAAGACGGTCGGCGGTGTCGTAGTCCGTCGATACCGTCTCCGGGTTGCAGTTGACCATGATGGATTCGTAGCCGGCGTCATGCAGCGCGAAGCAGGCGTGACAGCAGCAATAGTCGAACTCGATGCCCTGGCCGATGCGGTTGGGGCCGCCGCCGAGGATGATGACCTTCTTCTTGTCGGACGGGGTGCTCTCGTCCGCTGGCGCGCCGGCAAACAGCGCCTCATAGGTCGAGTACATGTAGGCGGTGGGCGAAGCGAATTCGGCGGCGCAGGTGTCGATGCGCTTGTAGACGGGGCGGACGCCAAGCGCGTGGCGCTTCGCCGTCACCTCGGCTTCCGTCATCTGGGCGAGCACCGCGAGCCGCGCGTCGGAGAAACCCATGGCCTTGAGCGTGCGCATGCCGAAGGCGTTGCCTGGCAGGCCGCTCTTCCGGACCTTCTCCTCCATGTCGACGATGCCGCGCATCTCGCCGAGGAACCACGGGTCGATCTTGCAGGACTTGAAGATCTCCTCATTTGTCCAGCCGAGCCGCATCGCCTGGGCGACCTGAAGCAGCCGGTTCGGCGTCGGCGTGCCGAGCGCGGCGCGGATCGCGTTCTTGTCGTCGTCGCGGCCCAAACCTTCGATCTCGATCTCGTCGAGGCCGGTCAATCCGGTCTCGAGCCCGCGCAAGGCCTTCTGCAGGCTTTCCTGGAAGGTGCGGCCGATCGCCATGACTTCGCCGACCGACTTCATCGACGTGGTCAGCGTGGTAGAGGCGCCGGGGAATTTCTCGAAGGCGAAACGCGGCACCTTGGTGACGACGTAGTCGATGGTCGGCTCGAACGAGGCGGGCGTCGCGCCGCCGGTGATGTCGTTGGCGATCTCGTCGAGCGTGTAGCCGATCGCGAGTTTTGCTGCGACCTTGGCAATCGGAAAGCCGGTGGCCTTCGAGGCCAGCGCCGACGAGCGCGACACGCGCGGGTTCATCTCGATCACGACCATGCGGCCGTCCTCGGGGTTGACGCCGAACTGCACGTTGGAGCCGCCAGTCTCGACGCCGATTTCGCGCAGCACCGCCAGCGAGGCGTCGCGCATGATCTGGTATTCCTTGTCGGTCAGCGTCAGTGCCGGCGCGACCGTGATGGAATCGCCGGTGTGCACGCCCATCGGATCGAGGTTCTCGATCGAGCAGACGATGATGCAATTGTCTTTCTTGTCGCGCACCACCTCCATCTCGTACTCTTTCCAGCCGAGCACGGATTCTTCGATCAGCACTTCGTTGGTCGGAGACGCGTCGAGGCCGCGCTCGATGATGTCGAGGAATTCTTCCTTGTTGTAGGCAATGCCGCCGCCGGTGCCGCCCATGGTGAAGGAGGGGCGGATGATCGCGGGCAGGCCGATCTCGGACAGCGCCATCATCGCCTGTCCCAGCGCATATTCCTGATAGCGCTTGCGGCGGTCGCTTTCGCCGAGGGTCCATTGCCGGTCGAGCTCTTCGAGCGCTGCCCCCGACAGCTTCTCGCGTTCGGCGTGGTACTTGTCGCGGAACGACTTCTTCAGCTCGGAGGCGTTGGCGAGACGCGACTTCGGCGTCTCGAGCCCGATCTTGGTCATGGCCTCGCGGAAAAGCTGGCGGTCCTCGGCCTTGTCGATCGCATCCGCGGTGGCGCCAATCATCTCGACGTCGAACTTCTCCAGCGTGCCCTGCCGGCGCAGCGATAGCGCGCAGTTCAGCGCGGTCTGGCCGCCCATGGTCGGCAGCAGCGCGAAGCCGCCGGGAATGACGTGGCGTTCCTTCTCGATGATCTTGGCGACGATCTCGGGCGTGATCGGCTCGATATAGGTCGCATCGGCCAATTCCGGGTCGGTCATGATGGTGGCCGGGTTGGAATTGACGAGGACGATGCGATAGCCCTCTTCCTTCAGCGTCTTCACCGCCTGCGTGCCCGAATAGTCGAACTCGCAGGCCTGGCCGATCACGATGGGACCGGCGCCGATGATCAGGATGGTGGTGATGTCTGTACGTTTGGGCATCAACTCTCGCCGGACTGGAATTTAGGCACAAAAAAAGGGCGCGCTTGCCGCGCGTCCCCTTGTGCGAGAGCGCGGGGTCTTCCCTCGCGCGCGGGTGGGTCTTAGACCAGTTTTCGGGGCGGCGAAACCCCGAAAAACGCCCATCAACCGGCAATTTTGACGGGTTTTGGTCGTGCCTGCCAGCCACGAGCGAGGTGCACCAGAAGCGAGGCCGCAACGCTCGATCCGCCGATCCAACCGAGGTCGGTTGCCGACAGGGTGGCCAGCACCGCGCCGCCGAGCACTCCGCCGATGGCGAAGCCGAGATACATCGCGGAGGCATTGAGCGAGAGCGCGATCATCGAGGCCTGCGGCTCGATCCGGATGATGCTGGCGATCTGGGCCGGATAGAACGCCCACCCCGAGAGGCCCCAGAGGAAGATCGCGCCCAGCACCGCGTAATGCGCCTGGCCGGGCATCAGCTTCAGGACCAGCGAATGCAGGATCAGCGCGCCCGCCATGCCGGCGAGGCCAAGGGCTGCGGTCGCGAGCGTGCCGAGCCGGTCGGCGAGGATGCCGCCGAGCATGTTCCCGATCGCGGCGGCGCCGCCGAACACCAGTAGCGCGAGGCTGATCTGCGAGGCATCGAAGCCGAGGCCATGCAGCGGGACCGCGAAATAGGTGAACACGGTGAAGCCGCCGAGCGCCCAGAGAATGGTGATCAGCAGCGCGATCACGACATTGCTGTGACGCGCGACCGCGAGCCGTTCGCCGAGCGAAGCCGTGTTGCGCGGCAGGCCGCGGGGCAGGCCGAGCAGGAGGCCTGCAAGCGCAACAGCGCCGATCAGGGCAACCATCGCAAAGGTCGCGCGCCAGCCGAGCAGGCTGCCGACGAGGTTGCCGAGAGGAACGCCGATCACGGTCGCGACCGTGAGGCCCGAGGTGACCAGCGCTACCGCGCGGCCGGGCCTTTCGGGGGAGGCGACGGCCACCGACACCGCGAGCGCCGTCGGCATGCATAGGCCCGAACCCAGCGCCATCAGCATCCGCGAGGCCAGCAGCAGGGCATAGTTGCTCGCCACCATGGCCGCGAGATTGCCAGCGATGAAGGTCGTCAGCGCCAGCGCCAGCACCGTGCGGCGGTCGATATTGTTCAGTGCCACGGCCAGGATGGGCGATCCCACGGCATAGGTGAGGGCATAGGCGGTCACCAGTTGGCCGGCCGCTGAGACGGATATTGAGAGATCATTGGCGATCGCTGGCAAAAGACCAGCAATCACAAAGCCTTCGGTGCCGATCGCGAAGGCCCCGAGGGCCAGCCAGAATACGCTCATGTGAAGACAATCCCTATGTTCAATGTTTATTGAACTATCGAACGCAACGGTTTCAGTGTCAATTGGTTCAAGAACTATTGAACATCGCGGCCGCTTTGCTATGATTCGGGACCATGAGCCGCACGCCCCTCCATCCCACCCGCGAGCAGATCGAGCTGCCGATGGTTCTGGATTGCCTGAGCGATCCGATCCGACTGGCGATCGTCTACCAGCTCGCCCAGCAGGAACGTGTCAGCAACGAGCTCTGCTGCGGCGACTTCTCCGGGCTCGCCGGCAAATCCAACCTCGCCTATCACTTCGCCAAGCTGCGCGAATGCGGCCTGATGCTGACGCGCGTCGCCGGCACCAACCGCTTCATGCGGCTGCGCCGTGAGGATCTGGATGCGCGTTTTCCGGGATTGCTCGATGCCGTGATCAGCTCGGCGGCCAAGGACGCGGACCGGCTTCAGCTGCTGCCGGAGTGCGAGGTGGTCGAGGCGGATTGAAGTTGAGACGATTGCGTGCGGTTTGGCCGGCAGTCCGTCTTCGCTTGCGCTTCGCTCCAGCTACGCCGGACACGCTGCGCCCCTTCGGGGCTTGCGTGGCTGCGCCACGCGTAGCCCCGAAGGGGCGAAGCGTGGAGACCCGGCCTGGATTTGAACCAGGATGAAGGGCGTTGCACCGCCCTCGCGTAGACGCTTCCGCCACCGGGCCGTCGCGATCATGCCTGATCAGGATACCGCAGGCCACCTCAGCTAATTATTATGCTTAACGAACTAGCGGCGGCCGCGCGATGAAGCTCATACGCCAGCGATTGTGGCCGATATTGGTGTGAGCGCGCTGGACCGCGAAGCCCGCGGCCCTCAGCTTGGCGGTGATCTCGTCCTCGCTGTAGCGCTGGAGCCCGATGCGCGAGCGTAAGTGACGGTAATCTGACAGCGCGGTGCTGATCAGCCCGATCAGTGCGTCCTTCAGAAAACCGTGCCGCAGGCCGAAGCTGAGCAACGCCATCACGTCGCGGCCCATGCCCACATTAGGCTGCAAGATATCGCCGAGCACCAGCTTGCCGGAGGGCTTCAGGATGCGGCGGATGTTGAGCAACGCACCGTCGAGCTCCTCCGATGTCATGTATTGCGCGACCGAGTTCATCACCGCGAGATCGATCGACTGGTCCTGCATCTTGCGGACGTCGTCGAGCGAGCGGACGCGGATTTTCGTGTTCGGGGCAAAGCGCGCGATCAGCCGACCGCGCACGCCGGGCGCCGGCTCGGCCAGGATCAGCTTGCCGCAGGCCGATGCCACCTGGCTCGCCGACAGCGCCTCGCCGCAGGCATAGTCCAGCACGCTCGCGTCGGGCGAGGGGATGTAACCAATGATGTCCCGCGCGATGATCTGGAAGTGCAAATCGCGATGCAGCTTGCTGACATAGATCGTATGCGTCGAGTCGTAATAATCGATCCAATCGTCCATGATATCCGAGGGTCCCGGCCGAGTGGTTCCTGGGAAGGAACCGGCGCTGCCCGCCTTGCGTTAGGGGTGCGACGGCGCGCCGTCAATGTCCGCGTCCTAACAGGAAGGTTCATCGTGAGCAAAGCCCCCAGCAAGGTCTCGCCCGACCTCGACACCCCCACCGATCTGTCGTCCCAGGCGGTCAACAAGGTTTCGGAGGCGCTCAACGTGCTTCTGGCCGATGCTTTCGCGCTGTATCTGAAGACCAAGAATTTCCACTGGCACATCAGCGGCCGGCATTTCCGCGACTATCATCTGCTGCTCGACGAGCAGTCCGATCAGATCTTCGCCACCACCGACCAGCTCGCCGAGCGCGTCCGCAAGATCGGCGGCACCACGCTCAAATCGATCGGCCAGGTCGCAAAACTCCAGACCATCAAGGACAACAACGAGGATTACGTCCCGCCGCGCGAGATGCTGCGCGAATTGATGCAGGACAACAAGCATGTCGCGGCTGCCATGCGGAAGGCGCATGAGGTCTGTGACGAGGCCGGCGATGTCGCCAGCGCCAGCATCCTCGAAGTCTTCATCGACGAGACCGAGCGGCGAACGTGGTTTTTGTTCGAGGCCACGCGGCAGGAAGGCGGCAACGAGGCGTGAGGCTCGGATGCCGTAGCTCCCGTAGGGTGGGCAAAGCGCGCTCTTCGCGCGCCGTGCCCACCTTCTATCCATGCGGCTAATATTGGTGGGCACGCTTCGCTTTGCCCACCCTACGGGACCGCGCCTGTAGCTATCTCCACAGCCGCATCAACGCGCCATCCTTGCCCGTGACCGGATCGGCTGGCGGCAACGCCACTTTCGGAATCGTCTTCAACGCCCTGGCGTGGTTCTCCGGCGAGGGTCGCGTGATCTCCATCTTGCTGCCGGGCGGATAGGCGCCGATCACGCAGAAATCGTCGCTCGCCTTGATGCATTGATGCCCGGTGCCGGCGGGCAGGATCGCGACGTCGCCAGCCTTGATCTCCAGCTCCTGGCCGTGATCGCCGCCGAAGCGGACCCGCGCATGGCCGCGCGCGATGCCGAGCACCTCATGCACGGTCGAATGATAGTGGAGATAATCGTAGACGCCATTGCGCCACGTGCCGCCCCAGTCATTCGCCTCGAACAGGTTTTCGATAGTCTCTTCCGGATGCTTGGGATCGAGCTTCACCGCGCCCTGGTAGACCAGGAAGGGAAGGATGTTGTTCGGCACGAGCCCGTCATCCTCGAACACGATGGCGAGCGGCTCGGCATGGTCGCGGACGATGGACATGGTGGGGCTCCTGCGTGAGCGTAGCAGGGATCAACGGGGGGCGGGAGACGACGTTCCTCTGACGAAGAAGCCCGGGACCAGGCCCGGGCTCGATACGTGACACAGCTTTGCGAGCGCGCCTTACGCGCTCTTCTTCTGCCGCATCAGATCGGCAAAGCGCTGGAACAGATAGTGCGAGTCGCGCGGACCGGGTGAGGCCTCGGGGTGGTACTGCACCGAGAACACCGGCTTGCCGTCGAGCTGGATACCGCAATTGGATCCGTCGAACAGCGAGATGTGGGTCTGCGTCGCGCCCTTCGGCAGCGTCGTCTCGTCCACGGCAAAGCCATGGTTCATCGAGGTGATCTCGACCTTGCCGGTGGTCTCGTCCTTCACGGGATGATTGGCGCCGTGATGGCCCTGATGCATTTTCTTCGTCTTCGCGCCGACGGCGAGGCCGAGCATTTGGTGGCCGAGGCAGATGCCGAAGGTCGGGGTGCCCGACTTGATGACGTCCTGGATCACAGGCACGGCATATTTGCCTGTGGCTGCCGGATCGCCCGGGCCATTCGACAGGAACACGCCGTCCGGCTTCATCGCCAGGATGTCCTCGGACGAGGTCGTCGCCGGCACCACCGTCACCTTGCAGCCGACGCCGGCGAGCAGGCGCAGGATGTTGCGCTTGATGCCATAGTCGATGGCGACGACGTTGAACTCCGGCTTGTCCTGCCGGCCAAAGCCCTTGTCCCAGGCCCACGGCGTCTCGTCCCAGGTGAAGCGCTGGCCGCTGGTGACCATCGGCACGAGGTCCATGCCCTCGAGGCCCGGCCATTCGCGCGCTTCCTCCTTGAGGCCATGCAAATCGAATTCGCCGGTCCTGGAATGCGCGATCACGGCGTTTGGCATGCCCTTGCTGCGGATCAGCGCGGTCAGCGCCCGGGTGTCGATGCCGGAGAGGCCGATGATGCCGCGCGCCCTGAGCCAGGCGTCGAGATGCTTGGTGGCGCGGTAGTTCGAGGGATCGGTGATCGCGGTGCGCAGGATGACGCCGCGCGCGCCTGGCGTCGCGGCCATGTTCACCGTCTCGATGTCTTCCTCGTTGGTACCGACATTGCCGATATGCGGGAAGGTGAAGGTGATGAGCTGGCCGGCATAGGAGGGATCGGTGAGGATCTCCTCATAGCCGGTCATCGCGGTGTTGAAGCAGACTTCACCGACGGCGTGGCCTTCGGCGCCGAGACCGAAGCCTTCGAGCACCGTGCCATCGGCGAGCACGAGGAGCGCGGTCGGTTTGTGGTCCGGCCAAGCGGTATCGTTTTCATGTTGGGTCATGAGCGCGTTTCATAGTCTGGGCCGGCGCTGGCGTCAAAGCGGGAGAGGGCCGATTCACATGCGTTTTTGCATAATTGACGGGCGGCCTCGGCCACTTAAGCTGGAACTGGCAATTTTGAGCCATTTCCGCGGCCGGTGGGGAAACAAAGCACCGGCAAGCGGTCCAGTCTGGCCTCTTGGCCGCGAACGGCTTAGATCAGGTGCGACAGATTGAGAGGACCCCGGCCATGCTGCGCGACGACATCAACAATGCGGTCAAGGAGGCCATGAAGGCCAAGGACGAGCGCAAGCTGTCCACGCTGCGCATGGTCAACTCGACCATCAAGAACGCCGACATCGACGCGCGCGGGCAGGGCAAGCCGCCGCTGACCGACGCCGACCTGCTCGCCGTGCTCCAGAAGATGATCAAGCAGCGCCAGGAATCGGTCGAGCTCTACGACAAGGGCGGCCGCGCCGAGCTCGCCGCGCAGGAGCGCGAGGAGATCGCAGTGATCTCGGCCTATTTGCCGAAGCAGATGTCGGACGACGAGGTCAAGAAGGCGATCGCGGACGCCATCGGCGAGACCGGTGCTGCCGGTATGAAGGACATGGGCAAAGTGATCGCGGTATTGCGCGCGAAATATGCTGGACAGATGGATTTTGGTAAGGCGTCCGGCCTCGTGAAGGCCGCGCTGACGGGCTAGCCGTCATTCCGGGGCGACGCGAAGCGTCGAGCCCGCAATCCATCGGGCCGCCGACTCTGTTGCGCAATGGATTCCGGGCTCGCGCTCCGCGCGCCCCGGAATGACAAGAAGAGAGAGCCAACCGATGACCGGCGCGATCAGACCGTTCCGCATCGCCATCAGCGACGACATCCTCGCCGACCTCAAATCGCGCCTCGCCCGCACGCGCTGGCCGGAGGCGGAGCTGGTGGACGACTGGAGCCAGGGCGCGCCGCTGAAATGGATTCAGGAGATCTGTGGCTATTGGGCGAGCGGTTACGACTGGCGCGCGCGTGAGGCAAAGCTCAATCGCTTCGATCAGTTCACCACCGAGATCGACGGGCTCGACATCCACTTCATCCATGCGCGCTCGAAAGAACCGTCCGCTCTGCCGCTGATCATCACCCATGGCTGGCCGGGCTCGATCGTGGAATTCCAGAAGGTGATCGCGCCGCTCACCGATCCCGCCGCGCATGGCGGCAATCCCGCCGACGCGTTTCATGTGGTGTGTCCGTCGCTGCCGGGCTTCGGCTTCTCGGCCAAGCCGAAGAGCACCGGCTGGGGTGTCGACCGCATCGCCGCGACCTGGGCCAAGCTGATGGACCGGCTCGGCTATATCAGTTACGGCGCGCAAGGCGGCGACTGGGGCTCGGCGGTGACGACCTCGCTCGGCGCGCAGGACGCCGAGCACTGCGCCGGCATCCACATCACGCTCGCTTTCAATGCAGCGCCGAAGGTCGAGGGTGACCCGACGGCGGAGGAGAAGCGCGCGCTCGCCGGCCTCAAGCATTACGTCGATCTCGACTCCGGCTATTCCAAGCAACAGTCGACGCGGCCGCAGACGCTCGGCTATGGCCTGACGGATTCGCCGAGCGGGCAGGCGGCCTGGATCCTCGAAAAGTTCTGGGCCTGGACCGATTGCGACGGCCATCCCGAGAACATCTTTGACAAGGACGAGCTGCTCGACAACGTCATGCTCTATTGGGCGACCGAGACGGCGACCTCGTCGGCGCGGCTCTACTGGGAGAGCTTTGGCAAGCGCCGCACCATGCCGGTGGTCAAGGTGCCGACCGGCGTCGCAGTGTTCCCGAAGGAGATCATCACGCCGGTGCGGCGCTGGATGGAGCCGAACTTCCACAACATCACCCATTGGAGTGAGATGGAAAAGGGCGGCCATTTCGCTGCGTTCGAGCAGCCGGACCTGTTCGTGCGCGATGTCAGGACGTTTTTCGCGACGGTGCGGTAAGACCCCGCTGTCATTCCGGGGCGCCCGCAGGGCGAACCCGGAATCCATCGGGCCGCAGCAAATGCCGCGCAATGGATTCCGGGCTCGACGCTGGCGCGTCGCCCCGGAATGACGCCTGAGAAGCACCGTCATGCCGGGCTTGTCCCGGGCATCCACGGCCTTAAACTGGCGCCAAAACAAGTGGCCTCGTGGATGGCCGGAACAAGCCCGGCCATGACGCCGAGAGTACGGAAGCGACCCAAGCCCATGCTGACCGAAGCCGCAACCTACGACGAGCTCTATCGCAACTTCCGCTGGGACATCCCGGCCCGCTTCAACATGGCGGAGGCGTGCTGCGACCGGCATGCCGACGGCACCGGCCGCCTCGCGCTGGTCTATGTCGACGAGAACGGCGCGACCACGCGTACCTCGTTCGACGAGGTCGCGGAGATGTCGCGGCGTTTCGCCAATGTACTGAAGGCCGACGGCCTTGTGCGCGGCGACCGCGTCGCGGTGTTCCTGTCGCAGTCGCTGGAATTGCCGATCGCGCATGTGGCGGCATTCCGCGCCGGCCTGATCTCGATTCCGCTGTTCGCTCTGTTCGGCGAGGACGCGCTGGAGTTCCGCCTGTCGAATTCGCAAGCGAGAGCCATCATCACCGACGAAGCGGGCTGGGAGAAGCTGACGAAGATCCGCGAACGGCTGCCCTATTTGCAGGACATCTATATCACGAGCGGCGCGGTTCACGCCGGCGCAAAACCGTTCTGGTCAGCGATCGAAACCGCGTCCGAGGACTTTGCGACCGTCGATACTTCCGCCGACGATCCCGCGCTGATCATCTACACCTCAGGCACCACGGGCAACCCGAAGGGCGCGCTGCATGCGCATCGCGTCGTGCTCGGCCATCTGCCCAATGTCGAGATGTGCCACAACTTCTTGCCGAGGCCCGGCGATCTGATGTGGACGCCGGCGGACTGGGCCTGGATCGGCGGTCTCATCAACGGACTGTTCGCATTCTGGTACCACGGCATCCCGTTGGTGGGACATCGTGCGCGAAAGTTCGAGCCGCAGGCGGCGATGCAGATGATGGCCGACCTCGGCGTGCGCAACGTCTTCCTGCCGCCGACGGCGCTCAAGCTGATGCGGCAGGCGGGCGTGAAGCATCCCGGCGTCAAGCTGCGCAGCATCTTCACCGGCGGTGAATCGCTCGGCGGCGAGCTGCTCGGCTGGGTGCGCGAGACCTTTGGCATCGACGCCCATGAAGTATTCGGCCAGACCGAGTGCAATCTCGTGATCGGCAGCAACTCCAACCTGTTTCCGATCCGCCCCGGTTCGATGGGCAAGGCGACGCCGGGCTTCGACGTCCGCATCGTCAACGACCAGGGCGAGGAGCAGCCGCGCGGCCAGCGCGGCATCATCGGCGTGCGCCAGCCGTGCCCGTGCACGATGCTCGAATACTGGCGCAATCCGGAGGCGACGGCGAAGAAATATGCCGGTGAGTTTCTCTTGACCGGCGATCTCGGCGTGCAGGATGAGGACGGCTATTTCTGGTATGTCAGCCGCGAGGACGACGTCATCACCACCGCCGGCTATCGCGTCGGCCCTTCCGAGATCGAGCACACCTTGATGAAGCATCCGTCGGTGGCTATGGCCGCCGTGGTCGGCATTCCCGATCCGATCCGCACCGAGTCGATCAAGGCATGGATCGTGCTGCGTCCGGGCTTTACCGGCAGCGATGCGCTCGCGCGCGAGATCCAGGAATTCGTGAAGGTGCAGCTTGCCGCCCATGAATATCCGCGCTTCGTGGAATTCGCCGAGACCTTGCCGATGACGGCGACGGGCAAGGTGCTGCGGCGCGAGCTGCGGGCGAGGGGTTAGCTTCCGACAATGGCAAAGTCCGCCCAAGTCGCGGGGCTTCATCGCGCATCGCTCGACAAGCTGCACGATCTCGATGCGGCGCTGGAGCTGATGTATTACGGCTGGCGCGGCATGACGCTGGAGGCCGACGAATATCTTGCGAAGCAGGGCCTGTCGCGTCCGCATCATCGTATCCTTTACGTAGTGGCGCGCCGGCCCGACATCGCGATCGGCGCGCTGATCGAGATTCTCGGCATTTCCAAGCAGGCGCTGAACCGGCCGCTCAATCTCCTGCTGGAGCGCAAGCTCCTGACGTCGAAGCGGGCGCCCGAGCAGCATCGATCAAAACTGCTGCGCCTGACCGCCGCGGGCCAGCGCATCGAGCAGAAAGCGTCGGACCACGAGCGCAAGGTCCTGCGCGAGGCGTTCGACCGCGTCGGGGCGGCGGGGGCGGCGGCATGGATGGCCGTGATGGGATCGATCGCCGACAACAATTGACCAATCCTGAAGTCAACATAGTTGACATGAGACGCGCGCTTTGCCACCTTCCCGGCAACGGGCCGGGGAGGGCTGCGTCATGAGCGCAGGGGATATGGATCGCGCGGCTGCCGAACGCTTCGTCGCGGCTTGGTGCGCGAGCTGGTGCAGGGTCGACATCGACGCGGTCGTCGCGCATTTTGCCGACGATGCGCAGATGCGCAGCCCCCTGGCGCTGTCGCTGACCGGTTCTGCTGTCGTCAGGGGCGCCGAGAACATCCGCGCCTATTGGCGAGAGGCCTATGGCCACATCGAAAGCGCCGACCTGAAGATCCTGAGCTGGAGCTGGGACGAGGTCATCGCGCGCCTGACGGTGTGGTGGCAGCTCGGTGACACCCGCGCCAGCGAGTTCATGGATTTCGATGATGCGGGCCGGGTGGTGCGCAGCGAAGCCTTTTACGGAAAATGACCATGCACCTTTCGGATTTCGTCCTGCTGCTCAACGCGCTCTGGTTCGGCGGCGCCTTCGTTCAGTTCAGCATCGCGCAAGCCAACACGCTGAAGATCTTGCTGCCGCGCGAAGAGCGCAGCAATCCGATTGCGCCGACGCTCGCGGCGAGCGTGGCGTTTCTCGGCGGGATGAACCTGCCGATCGGGCTGTTGTCGCTCTATCTTCTGGCGGCGCGCCCCTCGTTCTTCCAGCCGGTCGAGGCGCAGCTCGCGCTGTTCCTGTTCTTCGCCGCCTGCCACTTCAGCCAGTTCGCCTACAATCTGCCGGTCCTGATGCGCGGAGGGCGCGTCGGGGTGGCATACTGGCCGGTGCTCAAAGGTCCGATGCTGAGGATCTTCGTCATCGACGCGGCGCTGTTCGCGGCCAATCTCGGCGTGGCGCTGCTGCTCGTATCTCGCTGACTTGAGCATGATCTTTCGGAAAACCGCTAGGCACTTTGCGCTAACGCGGCCCTCCGGGTCCGGATCATGCTTTAGCGCGACAGCGCCGATCGCAGCGTCGCGGCGAGATCCTGCCGTCGGAATGGCTTTGTCAGAATGCGCGCGTCGACCCCGTCGGGCGTCTTGACCGGATTTTGGCTGTAGCCGGAGGTGAAGAGCACCTTGAGCCCCGGCCGCAACTGGGTTGCCTGCCTCGCAAGCTCCGGCCCGAACATGCCGCCGGGCATCACGACGTCGGTGAACAGCAGATGGACGTCCCCGGGCTGGCGTAGCAGCTCCAGTGCTGCGGGCCCGTTCGACGTGGCGACGACGCGGTAGCCGAGGGCTCTCAGCTCGCTCTCGACATAGGCTCGCACCATGTCGTCGTCCTCGACGACGAGAATAGTCTCGTGTCCGTCGGGGGCAACGATCGGCTCCGGCGGTGGCGGCTCCTCGTTCAGCGCCGTCGCGATGCGGGGAAAGAACAGCCTGACGACGCTGCCCTGTCCCGGCTCTGACTGCAATTGCACGAGACCGCCGGATTGCTGCGCAAATCCGTAGACCATGCTGAGGCCGAGGCCAGTCCCCTTGCCGACCTCCTTGGTGGTGAAGAACGGCTCGAACGCGCGGCTCGCGGTGTCCGCCTCCATGCCGCAGCCAGTATCGGTCACGGCCACCATGACATAGTCGCCCGGCCGCGGCTCGCCGTTGACGTCGAGATCGGATTCGCTGAGCGAGTTGTTGCGCACCTCGACGGTCAGCTTGCCGCCGTCAGGCATCGCGTCGCGCGCGTTGAGGACGAGGTTGAGCAGGGCGGTTGCCAGTTGGCCGGGGTCGACGCTGGTCAGCCACAAACCCGGTCCGAACGCGAAGCTGCACTCGATGTGCTCGCCCAGTGTCCGACGCAGCAACTGCTCCATGCCGAGGATTCGTTCGGCTATGTCGATCTCGCGCGGCCGTAAGGGCTGCTTGCGCGCGAAGGCGAGCAGGCTGCGTGTCAGGTCGGCGCCGCGCTCGGCCGCGGTCGCGATGTCGCTGGCGATCCCTTGTAATTCCTTGTTGCCCGCCAGCCTGTCGGCCAGATGCTCGGAGTTGCCGAGAATGACGGTCAGGAGGTTGTTGAAATCGTGCGCCACGCCGCCGGTGAGCTGTCCCATGGCTTCCATCTTCTGGGACTGGCTGAGCTTGTGGCTGAGGTCGGCGATGGCGGCGCGTTGCTGCTCGAGCGACTCGGCCGTGCCGTTGAGCAGCATCATCAGTCCGCCGAGCTCGCCGCCCGGATAAGGCGGCGGAATGCGCGCGCTGAGATCGCCGAGCCCGAGCCGTTTCGCCATCGCGGCAAGCCGCCCCACCTGGCGCCCGAGGCTGACGGTCGCGAGGATCCAGACGCCGGCCAGCAGCAGCAGCGAGGCCACCGCGAGAATCGCCATGTCCTCGTAGAGCCGGCGGTTCGCCGCCGCGACCAGCCCGTCCTTGGATCGTCCGACGATGATATAGAGGCCAGCCTTGCGCATCGACGGTGAGCGGGCGACGGCCCAGACCTGCGCGCGGCCTTCGCGATCGGTCAACTTGCGCGACGCCTCGCCATCGGGTGAGGCCGCGAAGCGGAACAGGTCTGATCCCGCGATCGACGCGCCGACGGGCTCGCGCCAGCCACCTAATTTGGGCGCGACCAGCACCGTGCCCTTGCTGTCGACGAGCAGGATCTCCTTCTCGGCGAGCAGACGCTTGTCGTGAAACTCCGCGAATTTGTTCAAATTGAACGAAGCGAGCAGGACGAATTTCAGCGCGCCGGCGTCCGAGCGCACGGGATAGGCGATCTGGAGCACCGATATTCCGGTGAGGCGGCCGAAAACCGGCTCCACCGCGACGATACCTTGCGAGACCTTCGCCTGCCTGAAATAGGCGCGATCGTTCAGATCGAGCGTGCGGTTGGTCCGCAGCGAGTCGCAGAACAGGCTGCCGTCGGGATCGATGGTCAATATTCCCGTGAACTGCGGATATTCTTCGCGCACATCGGAGAGAAACGCCGAGCATGCCGCCTTGTCGCGCGTGTCGACGTCTCGGGCGCGGGCGAGGCCATAGTGAAGCTGGGCGGTGCCCTGGATCTTCTCGTCCAGATCGCTCGCGATGTCGTCGGCGGATGCGGCGAGATTAGCCAGGGCCGCGTTGATCTCGCTGGTCCGGTTCTGCACGAAGCGCAGGCCGACGAGGATCGCCGGCACGAGCATGGCCGCGATGACGAGGATCAGTAACCGGGTACGCAGGCTCATCGGTGGGGCGGATCCGCTCTTCGCGCGTGTTTGTTCGGAGGTACAATTTGCGGCACGATCGTCCGCTCAGTCCATAGGGATAAGGCTCGAAAATCGCACGGAAGAGACGAGCATCTCGCGCTGCGGGTATTGCGGTGAAATTGCAATCTTCGCGTCATCCGCCATCAAGTTGCGCGTGCGCGCGGCAGCGCTAATATTACTATCCGCGCGACGAAAGATCGCGCCCGCAGACGGGGAGGAAGCCGATGTCCATCTCGGGCAAGGTCGATCCGGTGGTGCGTGCCGTCGCGGCGACCGACATCGCCGAGGCGCTGGTCGAGGGCCTGCGCGACTTCCAGGCGCTGCCGCTTTACGGCCTTGCCTTCGGCGCGCTCTATGCCGCCGGCGGCATCGTCATCATGCTCTGCCTCACCGCCTTCGGCATGGTCTATCTCGTCTATCCCCTTGCCGCCGGCTTCGCGCTGATCGGGCCATTCGTGGCGATCGGCCTTTACGAGGTCAGCCGGCGCCGCGAGCACGGCGAGCCGGTGTCGTTCGGCGCGATCTGGTCGGCGATACGTTCGCGCAGCGAGATCGGCTGGATGGCCTTCGTCACGCTGTTCGTGTTCGTGATCTGGATGTACCAGGTGCGACTCCTGATCGCGCTGCTGCTCGGACTGCACGCCTCGTTCTCCAGCCTGCAGGAATTCATGACGGTGGTGCTGACGACGAACGAGGGCCTGCTCTTCCTCGCAATCGGCAATGCGGTCGGCGCCGCGCTGTCGCTGATTCTGTTTTCGCTGACCGTGGTGTCGTTTCCGCTGCTGCTCGACCGCGAGGTCGATTTCGTCACGGCGATGGTGACGAGCGTGCGCGCGGTGGTGACGAGCCCGCTGCCGATGATCGGATGGGCCGCCGTGATCGTGATGCTGCTGATCGTCTCGGCGCTGCCTTACTTTCTCGGGCTGGTGGTGACGCTGCCGGTGCTTGGGCACGCGACATGGCATCTGTATCGGCGGCTGGTGGTGCCGGTGTCTGCCTAGTCGTCATTCCGGGGCGCCCGAAGGGCGAACCCGGAATCCATACAGCCACCAACTCCGCCGCTGATGGATTCCGGGTTCGCGCGGAGCCTGTCATCGGGCCGCGCCTTGCGCGGACCCGGAATGACCAATGCGCCTACGGCGTCTTGATCCCCATCGCCTTCAGCGCATCGAGCATGCGCTGCGGCGGGCCCATTTTCACCACCAGCGGCTTGCCGGTCTCGAGCACGCTCTTGAGACTGGAGAGAATCGCGGGCCAGCCGGAGCGGCCGCCGGCGAGGATGTCGTCGCTGAGCGGCCGGTCGTGGCCTTCGCTCATAGTGAGACGCACCGCATCGCCGACCTGTTCGATGTCGTAGGTGACGAGCGTCGGCCCAAGCTTCTCCATCAGCTCGGGCCAGTTCACGTTGAACGTGACCGAGAGCTTTCGCGGCGGGTCGTAGGCGAGAACCTCGCCGCTGATGTGCAGGGCTCCATCAGGCGTGCGCACGATGAACGCGCCGCCAAGTCGCGGCTCGACCTCCACGCTATTGCCGAAGAAATAGAGCTTGCTGAACTCGGCTGAGGTCAGCGCCTCCCAGACTTTCTCCGGCGTCGAGGCGATGTAGATGGTGTAGGTCGTCAGGGGCTTGAACTGATCGAGGTTCATCATTCAAATCCTTCGATGCCGAGTGCGGCTGGCGGGATCGCTGGCACCTTCCCGGTTTCCAGTAGGCTCTTGAGCCCAGACAGGATCGCCGGCCAGCCCCTCGAGATGCCGTCGAGCAGCTTGCTGCCGTCGGCGAAGCCTTCGTGGGTCACGGTCAGCTTCACGAGCGCGCCCCAGGGCTCGAGCGTGAAAACGACCTTGGTCGGCCCTTCGTTCCGCATGTCCTCGTCCACTTCGTGCTTGAAGGTGTAGGACAGGCGCCGCGGCGGAACGACCTCCAGGATCTCGCCGGTGTCGGTGGTCCTGCCGCTCATCACAAGCGCAATGGACGAGCCCACCTTCCAGTCAGACCTGACTTCGGTGTCGAACCAGTATCGCCGCGTGAACGCGCTGTCGGTCAGCGCCTCCCACAGCTTTTCCGGCGTGGTCTCGATATAGGTGACGTAGACGAATTCGGGGCGGGACATCAGGCGGCATCCTTGGTCGGATAGGTCGGCGGAACGATCCCGATCGTGTGGCCGGTCTCGAGCAGGCTCTTCAGGTTCGACAGGACCATCGGCCAGCCGCCGGAGATGTCGCGCAGGGTCTTGCCGTCCTCGCCGAGCTCGTCATGCGTGACCGTCAGCTTGACGACCTTGCCGCGCGGCTCGAGATCGAAGGTGACGCGCGAGGTTCCTTCGCCGGCCCCTTCGGGTTTGCGATTGTACCAGCTATAGGCGAGCCGTCGCGTTGGATCGAAGGTGATGATCTCGCCCTCGACCGTCGGGTTGCCGTTGTTGGTGAAGCGATAAGGCGCGCCTTGCTTCCAGTCGGACGTGATGCGATGGCCGAACCAGTAGCGCTCGGTGAAATCGCCGTCGGTCAACGCCTGCCACAGCGCCTCGGGTGTCGTCTCGATGTAGGTCACGTAGACGTAATTCGGATTACTCATCGCGTTTCTCCAACTGGCGTTTCAACTCGCTGAGCGCGGCGAGCTTGCCGCGCTCGAACTTCTTGATCCAGCGTTCGCCGATCTGATGGATCGGCACCGGATTGAGGTAGTGCAGCTTCTCGCGGCCATGTCTGAGGGGCGTGACCAGGTTGGCCTCTTCGAGAATGACAAGGTGTTTTGTGACGGCCTGGCGCGTCATCGCGAGGCCTTCGCAAAGTTCGTTCAGCGTCTGGCCGTTTTTGGCGTGAAGCCTGTCCAGGAGCGAGCGTCGTGACGCGTCGGCGAGCGCTTTGAAGACCTCATCCATGGCGGTGATAATAGGCAACCAAATGGTTGCATGTCAAGCACCTCATTCCGGGGCGCGCGGAGCGCGAACTCCGGTGCGCAATTGCGCACCGGAGAATCTCGAGATTCCGGATAACCGCTGCGTGGTTTCCGGAAAATGACGTGCAAAAGAACGTGTCTTTGGCGCGTGTAAATTGCCGTGCTAGCGTTGAAGCTCAGCCAACACAGATTGGTTCCGGGAGGACTTTGATGTTCCGTTGCGTCCTGACTGCTGCCTGCCTCGTCCTTTTTGCCGGCAGCACTGTTGTCCATGCGCAAAAACAGGCCATCGGCGCGCCGCCGGAAGCTTCCAACATGAAGCTGGTCGGTACCAACGACCTCCAGGCGCGTAGCGCCTATCAGCCCACCATCCATCACCAGGGCGATCGCTGGATCGCCTATATCGGCCATCATGGCGGCACCGACGATGTGCCGGCGCCCGTCAATCCGATGACGGGGCAGGCGGAGCCGAACGGGACCTCGATCGTCGACGTCACCGATCCCGCGCATCCCAAATATTTGCGGCATCTGCCGGGGCAGGAAGGCAAGTACGAATCCGGCGGCGCGCAAATGGTGCGGGTCTGCGACGGCAAATCGTTGCCGAAAGCCGATCCCAACGCGGTCTACATGCTGCGCACCTTCGGCAGCGAGGCGCATGAGATCTGGAATGTCGCCGATCCCGCCAATCCCGTGCTCCTCACGCGCATCGGGGGATTGAAGGACACTCACAAGAGCTGGTGGGAATGCGACACCGGCGTCGCCTTTCTCGTCTCGGGCGCGCCGGACTGGCGCACGCGGCGCATGACACAGGTCTATGATCTGAGCGATCCCGCGCATCCGCAGAAGATCCGCGACTTCGGCCTGCCCGGCCAGGAGCCTGGTTCGACCGGCGCGGTGCCGACCGAACTGCACGGGCCGATCTCGACCGGGCCGAACGGCAACCGCGTCTATTTCGGCTACGGCACCAACAAGGGCGGCATCTTGCAGATCGTCGATCGCGAGAAGCTGTTGAACGGTCCGAAGGAGCCGACGGCGGACAATCTGCGCTATCCCGAGATCGCGCGGATGCCGATGTCCGCCTTCAACGGCGCGCACACGACGTTCCCGATGCTCGACATGCCCGTCGCCGAGTTCGCCGAGGACAAGGATGGCAAGACGCGGGACATCGTCATGATCGTCGACGAGGCGATCCTCAACGAATGCGGCGAGGCGCGGCAGATGGTGTGGTTCGCCGACGTCACCACCGAGACGCGGCCGATGATGATCTCGAGCTACACCGTGCCGGAGGAGAGCGGGCGGTTCTGCCAGCGCGGCGGCCGGTTCGGCTCGCATTCGTCGAACGAGAGCATGGCGCCGGTCTATTACAAGAAGATGGCCTTCATCGCCTTCTTCAATGCCGGCGTGCGCGCGCTCGACATCCGCGATCCCTATCATCCGAAGGAAGTCGGCTACTTCATTCCCGCGATCACCGCGGCGACCGACAAGCGCTGCATTCCGGTCGAGGGCGGCGAGCGCTGCAAGGTCGCGATCCAGACCAACAATGTCGAGACCGACGAGCGCGGCTACATCTACATCGTCGACCGCGCCAATACCGGCCTGCATATCCTCGAGCTGACGGGACCTGCCCGCACTGTGGCCGGCTTGCCGAAGAACTGACGATGCGGCGCGGGGCAATCATGCTGATGGTCATGATCGCTCTCGGCGCGCCGTCGCGCTTGTGCGCAGATGAGACGGAACGCGTCATACAATGGCGGGAGATCAACTGGCCGTTTCCCCGCGATGGCTGGCCCACGGGCCGCGCGTTCCGCTGCACCGCGGGCGAATGCAATGGAGCCGAGCTCTACGTCCGCGCCAAGCGCGGCTTCTGCAATTGCGACACCGGCGTTGCCGATGACGACGAGGTCGACCGCGTCACCGACATCGATTTGGTCAGCCCGCGCTTTGCGCCTGTCGCGACGGGAGAGGAGGTGGCGCTTGGCGAGCTGCGTGGCCGCGCGAGGCGGTATGATCTCGACATGCCCGATGGTGTTCGTCACGCCGCGATCGGCGTCGCCGTCTCGCGTCGGTGCGATCTGTTCGTCGCGGTGGTGCAGGGGCGTGGAGAGGCCGGTGCGATGCAGCGCGCGGCGCTCACGTTTCTGGAGACGCAGGAGATGAGGGGATGGATGACGGCGGCGCTGGATGGCCGGTGAGGTCTCCACCACCTCCGCTGTCATACCCCGCGAAGGCGGGGTATCCAGTACTCCGCGGCTTCTCCGTATCCCACGAGCGCCGCGGAGTACTGGATCACCCGCCTTCGCGGGTGATGACACCTGTGATTGGGAGGCCTCGGTACCACGCAGTCACGCCTTCCCTCCCCGCCCGTCCCATGCATTAATATCCCCAAACCCTCCTCAGCCGAGTCCCGCCCATGATGTCCATGCAAGCCTATCTCGCCTTCGTCGCCGCCTGCATCGCGCTGGCGCTGCTACCGGGGCCGATCGTCACCCTCGTCATCGCCAACGGCCTGCGCCATGGCACGCGCGCGGCGCTGACGAATGTCGCCGGCGCGCAAGCCGGCCTCGCCATCGTGATCGGCATCGTCGCGATCGGCCTGACCTCGCTGATGTCGACGATGGGCTACTGGTTCGACTGGGTGCGCTTTGCCGGCGCGGCCTATCTGGTCTGGCTCGGCATCAAGTTGATCTGGGCGCCGGTCGAGGGCGTCAATGTCGACGAGCCGCCGGCGCCGCCCCGCGGCGGCTTCTTCCTGCAGGGCTTCCTGGTGCTGCTGTCGAACCCGAAAGTGCTGGTGTTCTTCGGCGCCTTCATCCCGCAGTTCATGGACATGAGCCAGCCGCACTTTCCGCAAGTCGCATTGCTGGGCGCCACCTTCATGGTCACCGCCGTGATGACCGATGCGCTCTACGCCATCGCCGCCGGGCGCGCCCGGAAATTCTTCTCGGCCCGCCGCACGCGGATGATGTCGCGCGTCTCCGGCGGCTTCATGATCGGCGGCGGTATCTGGCTGGCGCTGACCCGGGCCAAATGAGCCGCGTTGAACCTTCGTAGGCGGCGGTGCGTCCAAGGGAGCATTGCCGCTGACGAAGGATTATTGCCGTGCCGAATTTACCGCCGCTGGTCTACGCGATGCTGCTCGCGCCGCTCGCGCTGATCCTGATTGCCGCTATCGTGAAGACCTGGCAGGCGCGCGAGGCGCGGAGCTGGCCGCAAGTCGCCGGCAAGGTGATCACATCCGTTGCCGAAGTTCGCGAGGTCAAGGTCTCCGACGACGAGCGCGAAGACGGCTTTCGCACCGAGAGCCGCAATTTTGCGAATGTGACTTACGAGTATGCGGTCGGCGGGCGCAAGCTGAGCTGCAACCGCATCTCGATCGGCGAGGACCTCGGCAATTTCCAGGTCGCCGAGAAGCTGGCGAAATATCCCGCCGGCAGCATCGTCACCGTCTACTACAATCCGAAGCATCCCGATCAGGCGGTGCTGGAGCGCGACCTGCCCAAGGGTCTGTGGGGCTGCCTTGGCATCGGTTCAGCGATCGTGATCGCCATCATCTTCGGCTCGGCCTTCGGCCTCAACCAGAGCTACCAATATCTCGCGCACCACATCGGGCGGCCCGATCTTGCCGGCCTCGTCATCGGCTTCGGCGCGTTCGGCCTCGTCATCGCGCTGATGGCGTGGGTGGTGCAGCGGCAGGCGTCGATGGCGACGCGCTGGCCGGTCGTGCCGGGCACCATCAAGCTGTCGGAGATGGAAGAGTATCACGAGGCGAGCGAGCCGGGCGAGGCGCGCGGCGTCGAGATGTTCGCGCGGCGCGTGTCCTACACCTACAGCTATCAGAATGTCCGCTACACCAATGAATGCGCGCGGGTCGCTGCGGAAACGCCGGCGGCATCGGGCAAGATGCTGGAGAGGCTGATGGCGCGCTACCAGGACGGCGCCACCGTCGAGGTGCGCGTCAATCCCGACAACCCTGCCGAGGCTACGCTGGATGCCCGCGGCGACGGCCGCTTCGCCTACGTGCTGTGGGGCATCGCCGCGATCTTTGCCGCACTGGCAGTGTTCGTCGCGACGCGGGGTGGTTGATTGGAAGCTTGCAGAATCGTCTTGCTCCGCTGCTCTCCCTCCCCCGCAAGGGGGGAAGGGAACGCACTGCGTGTCGTGGCGGCACTTCGCTTTACACCAACAGCTCCGCCCGCAATTCCACCTCGATCGCCGCAAAAATCCTTCCCAGCCGCTCGGCCCATTGCTGCTGGCCGGATTGATCGGCGATGAGGTCCTGGCGGATCTCGATGCCGGTGTTGACGAGGCCGCGGGCTTCGCCGTGGACGGGGATGGTGTAGTCGCTGAGATCGCTCACAGCATAGGGCTCGTTGTCGCCGACGACGAGATCGCCTTCGCTGCGCAGATGTTTCAGCAAGAGCTGCGGCAGCACGGTGTCGCGGTTGTACAGCGCGCCGATGTGCCAGGGCCGCGCGACGCCGGCATAAACCGGCGTGAAGCTGTGCAACGACACCAGCACGGTCGGCCGCTTGTCACGCAAGCGGCGGTCGATCGCGGCATCGATGCGATGATGATAGGGCTCAAAAATCTCGCGCCGCCGTGCCGCCCGCTCGCTCTCGGAGATGCCTTCGTTGCGCGGGATTCTGGTGGCTTCGGAGATCACGGGGATCGAGCTCGCAACGCCGGGCGAGCGGTTGCAGTCGATCACGAGCCGCGAATAGCGCTGCGCGATCAGATGCGCGTCGAGCATTTTTGCCAGCCGCTCGGCGACGCCGGCAATGCCGATGTCCCAGGCGATGTGCCTCGTCAGCTCGCTCTCGGCGACGCCGAGATCGCCCAGCGCGCGCGGCAGCACCCGTCCGTAATGATCGGAGGTGAGCAGGAACGGCGATGCGCCTCCCGCATTCACCTCATGCACTGGTGGAATGTCCCCCTCGCCAAGAAGTTGATCGGCCGTGTCGACTGCGTCCAGCGTCATTCCTGATTGCCTACGGAAAATGCAATTGCCCCTCGAAATCAGGCAGGAATCGCCTGTCCGAAATTGATCCGGCTTGCCGGACGATGCCGTCACCCGCGATTCATCTCAAGACCGAATATCGCGCACTCCCGCTCTTGACCACGGCGACATTTACGAGGCGCGACGCTGTCGCTTCGCGTGATTGGCGGTTATAGACACCCGATGACCTCCGATCGTCTCTTCGTCTACGGCACCCTGATGCGCGGCTTCGACCATCCGATGGCGCGGCTGCTCGCGGGCCATGCGGATTTCCTGGGTGAAGCAACCTGCCGCGGCCGGCTCGTCCTGGTGAAGCATTATCCTGGCCTGCTGCTGTCGGATGCGGCCTCCGACATCGTTCATGGCGAGCTGTTTCACCTGCGCGTGCCCGACGAGCTGCTGGCCGAGCTCGACATGTACGAGGCCTGCGGTGAGGGCTTTCCGGAGCCGACGGAATATCTGCGCCAGCTGATCGACGTGACAGGCGCGGATGGCAGCACAGGCAAGGCCTGGACCTACATCTACAACTGGCCCGTCACTGATCTGCCGCGCATCGAGTCCGGGCGGTTTCTCGAACACTGACAGCGGATGCTTGCTTCACCTCTCCCCGCCTGCGCGTCGGATCGCTCTTGCGATCCGGGTGAGGGGGTACAGGTCCATCGCCGATCTCGCGTGTGGAGAGAAGCCCCTCACCCCAACCCTCTCCCCGTAAGAACGGGGCGAGGGGGCGCGCCGCCGTCGGGGCGGCCAGTTCGATCATCAGGCAGACAGCACTTCCTTCACCACGCGCACGTCGACCTCGTGCTCGACGTAAGTCCATTCCTCGGTCTGCCTGAGCATTCCCACCAGCTCCTCGAACAGCGCGGCGTCCGCCGGCGCGAATTCGAACCAGGTCAGGAAATCGAAGGGGCCGCCGAGGTCGCGGCAATGATAGAGCTGGCGAGCGATCGCGGGCAGGAAGCGAAGGCTACTCGCGATGTGGTGCGACTTGTCCTCAAAAATCTTGCGGCGCTCTTCCTGCGTCAGCTCCCACCAGGCGTCCGATTTGCGGATCGGGATCAGCGCCGCGCTGGTTGCCTCGGGACGGCCGAGCCCGGCCTGCACGGCCACGAGCTGATCCTTTTCGGCCCGCTCGGTGTAGCGCAAGCTGGAGGGCACCCCGGCCAGTCGCCAGGCATTGCGCGAGGGCACCAGCGGCAACGAGACGGCCTCGCTGTCGGTGACCGACAGCGCCGGCATGAAGGGCAGGGGCTCGCCCGTCACCGGTGAAATCGAGGTGACGCGCCAGCCCCCGCTGTGACCGCCTCGAAAGGTCCTGAACATGGGCGTATGGAAGCGTGGAACCGGGCGGGGTTCAAGCCTTGGTACCGTCATTGGTCCCATCATCCTGAGGTACTCACGTTGCATAACGGTGTGAGCCTCAAGGCGGAGGGCGCCCAGGGAATGACGGAAACGCCCTGTGAATAGGTCGAATAAGCCGGATAACCCGCCTAAACCTGACTTCTGGCCGGCCCGCACCTATATCCCTGATCCTTCGCCCGACTCACCCCGGTTTGCGCTACACCCACGCCATGCGCTTCACGCCCCAGTTCCTCGACGAGCTTCGTGCCCGGCTTTCGGTCTCCGAGGTCGTGGGCAAGCGCGTCAAGCTGAAGAAGGCCGGGCGGGAGTGGAAGGGGCTGTCGCCGTTCCAGCAGGAGAAGACGCCGTCCTTCTACGTCAACGACCAGAAGGGATTTTACCACGACTTCTCCTCCGGCAAGCACGGCGACATCATCACCTTCGTGATGGAGACCGACGGGCTGCCGTTCGCGGAAGCCGTCGAGCGGCTCGCGGGCATGGCGGGCCTGCCGCTGCCGGCGGTGACGCCGGATGCGGCGCGGTTCGAGCAGCGGCGCAAGTCGCTGCATGACGTCATGGATCTCGCCGCAAAATTCTTTGCGGAGACGCTGGCTTCGCGGGTCGGTGCCAAGGCGCGCGGCTATCTCGCCGACCGCGCGATCTCGCCGGCGACGCAGTTGCAGTTTCGCCTCGGCTATGCGCCGCCTGATCGCTTCGCGCTGAAGGAGCATCTCGGCAAGCTCGGAATCTCCGTCGACGACATGGTCGAGACCGGTCTGCTCGTGGCAGGCAACGACATTCCCGTGCCTTACGACCGCTTCCGCGATCGCGTGATGTTTCCGATCACGGATTTGCGCGGACGCGTCATCGCCTTCGGCGGGCGCGCGCTGGAGAAGGACGTTCCGGCAAAATACCTGAATTCGCCGGAGACGCCGCTCTTTCACAAGGGCGACAATCTCTACAATCACCAGACCGCGCGCAAGGCCACGCATGATGGTAGCGCGCTGATCGTGGTCGAAGGCTATGTCGACGTCATCGCCATGGTCACCGCGGGCTTTGCCGGCAGCGTCGCGCCGCTCGGCACCGCACTGACCGAGAGCCAGCTCGCGCTGCTCTGGAAGATGGCGGACGAGCCGATCCTCTGCTTCGACGGCGACCGCGCCGGGCAGAAGGCGGCTTATCGTGCTGCCGATCTCGCGCTGCCGTTTCTCGCGCCGGGAAAAAGCCTGCGCTTTGCGCTGCTGCCGGAAGGGCAGGACCCCGACGATCTCGTGCGCTCGGGTGGGCGCGGCGCGATCGAGGAGGTGATCTCAGCGGCCCGTCCGCTCGCCGACATGATCTGGTCGCGCGAGCTCGAAGGCGGCAATTTTGCCACCCCCGAGCGCCGTGCCGCGCTGGAGGCCCGCATCAAGGAGCTCACGAACGGCATCCGCGACGAGGTGGTGCGGCGCTATTATCGCGACGATTTCGTCGAGCGGCTTCAGCGCACCTTCGCCCCCGAGGGCGGGCGCGGCTTTGGCGGCCGGGGCAATTTCCGGCCCGGTCAGGGCGGCCGGCCGTTCCAGCCTAGGGGCGGGGGCGGTGCGAATCGATTCGGCGGCCAGGGATTCGGCGGCCAAGGCCGCCGCGGCCCGCCCGGTCCGACCCTGCTGCCCTCCGGCCCCTACCAGGCGGCGAGCCCGCAGCTGGCGGCCAGCCCGATCATGAAGGGCCAGCGCAGCGCCATCTCCCGCCGGGAGGCCCTGATCCTGCAATGCCTGATCAACCATCCCTGGCTGCTGCATGAGCATCTCGAGGAGGTCGCCGCCCTGGAGCTGGCCCACCCCGAGGCCCACAAGCTGAGGGCCGGCATCATCGCCGCTTTCGCCAACGACCATCACCACTCCCCGGACCCCGAGGAGCAGGCCGAGAAGATGCGCGGCGACCTCGAAAAGAGCGGTTTTTCGCAGGTCCTTCAAAGGGTTGAGAACGCCATCACCACCGCGGCGGTGTTTGGCGCCCGCGAGGGCGCGGCGCGTGACGACGTTCTTGCCACCTGGCACCAGCTCGTTGCCTTGCATCGGCAATACCATTCACTACTTAGAGAGCTGAAAGATGCCGAGCTGGCCTTGGGGGAAGACCCCAGCGAGGCCAATTTGGCGTGGCTGCGTGACGTGAAGGCTCGGCTGGCCGAGGTCGACGGTACCGAGGCCCTGATCGAGGGTTTTGGCGAGCTGTCGGGCCGGTTCCAGAAGAGCGTGTGATGAAAGAATCATGCGGACGGCTGGGGCCGGAACCGCTAAAAGACTCGCCAAATCCAAGGTTTGGCGGCAAAAACAGGGTTAATCGAGGCTTAACGGTCTTGTAGCACTTTGGCCACCAGGCGGCCGCAGGCAGAACAGACGCGTCAGGAATGAATCCGCGCAATCGCTGTTGGCACTACACCTGCATCCGCTGCGACAAAGAGGCTCACGAAGCGTTAGGCAAATCCGGCGAGAGAGAGTTGGGGGTGGCGAGAGACACGTGCGCCGCCTTTTCCGTGTCGAGAGCTGCCGAAGCGAGAGCGTCGAGCAACAGGTTCAAGTGGATTCACGCGGGGCGCGGCGATCGTCTCGCATGAAGCGCGTTTAGGAGCAATGGATGGCCACCAAGGCAAAGACGCTGCAGGCGAAGGACAAGGAAAAAGACGACAAGGCAGCGGATGCTCCCGAGAAGGATTCCCAGGACGCGCCCTCGCCGTTGCTCGATCTGTCCGACGCGGCAGTGAAAAAGATGATCAAGCAGGCCAAGAAGCGCGGCTTCGTGACCTTCGATCAGCTCAATGAAGTTTTGCCGTCCGACCAGACCTCGCCCGAGCAGATCGAGGACATCATGTCCATGCTCTCGGACATGGGCATCAACGTCACCGAAGCCGACGACAGCGAGGGCGAAGAAGAGAAGGACGAGGGTGACGACGAGACCGATAACGAGCTCGTCGAGGTCACCCAGAAGGCCGTCACCGAGGTCAAGAAGAGCGAGCCGGGCGAGCGCACCGACGATCCGGTGCGCATGTATCTGCGCGAGATGGGCACGGTCGAGCTGCTCTCCCGCGAAGGCGAAATCGCGATCGCCAAGCGCATCGAGGCCGGCCGCGAGGCGATGATCGCGGGTCTGTGCGAAAGCCCGCTGACCTTCCAGGCCATCATCATTTGGCGCGACGAGCTCAACGAGGGCAAGATCTTCCTCCGCGACATCATCGATCTCGAAGCGACCTATGCCGGCCCCGACGCCAAGGGCGGCATGAACACCGCGATGATCGGCGCCCCCACAGGCGAGAACGGCGAAGCGCCGGCTGAAGGCGGCGAGGCTGTCGCCGCGACCGCTGCTGCGCCCGCGCATGTCGCCCCGCCCGCGGCGCCCCCGTCGCCGACCCCGTTCCGCGCCGCGCCCGCCGCCGGTGAAGAAGGCGGCGAGGAGAAGGATCCGGGCGAGGCCGCGGCCGAAGCCGACATGGACGACGACGAGTTCGAGAACCAGATGTCGCTTGCCGCCATCGAGGCCGAGCTCAAGCCGAAGGTCGTCGAGATCTTCGACAAGATCGCCGACAGCTACAAGAAGCTGCGCAAGCTTCAGGAGCAGGACATCCAGAACCAGCTCCAGAACGAGTCGCTCTCGCCGCACCAGGAGCGCAAGTACAAGAAGCTGAAGGACGAGATCATCGTCGAGGTGAAGTCGCTGCGCCTCAACCAGGCCCGCATCGACAGTCTCGTCGAGCAGCTCTACGACATCAACAAGCGCCTCGTCTCGCATGAGGGCCGCCTGATGCGCCTCGCCGACAGCCATGGCGTCGCGCGCGACGACTTCCTGCGCAACTACACCGGCTCGGAGCTCGATCCGCGCTGGCTCAACCGTGTCTCGAAGCTTTCGGCCAAGGGCTGGAAGAACTTCGTTCACCACGAGAAGGACCGCATCAAGGATCTCCGTCACGAGGTGCATCAGCTCGCCGCGCTGACCGGCCTCGAGATCGTCGAGTTCCGCAAGATCGTGCACTCCGTGCAGAAGGGCGAGCGCGAAGCACGCCAGGCCAAGAAGGAGATGGTGGAAGCCAACCTCCGTCTCGTGATCTCGATCGCCAAGAAGTACACCAACCGCGGCCTGCAATTCCTCGACCTGATCCAGGAAGGCAACATCGGCCTGATGAAGGCCGTTGATAAGTTCGAGTACCGCCGCGGCTACAAGTTCTCGACCTACGCCACGTGGTGGATTCGGCAGGCGATCACTCGCTCGATCGCCGACCAGGCGCGCACCATCCGCATCCCCGTGCACATGATCGAGACGATCAACAAGATCGTGCGCACGTCGCGCCAGATGCTCAACGAGATCGGCCGCGAGCCGACCCCGGAAGAGCTCGCCGAGAAGCTCGGCATGCCCTTGGAGAAGGTCCGCAAGGTCCTCAAGATCGCCAAGGAGCCGCTCTCGCTGGAGACGCCCGTCGGTGACGAAGAGGATTCACATCTCGGCGATTTCATCGAGGACAAGAACGCGATCCTGCCGATCGACGCCGCGATCCAGTCCAACCTGCGCGAGACCACCACGCGCGTGCTGGCTTCGCTGACCCCGCGCGAAGAGCGCGTCCTGCGCATGCGCTTCGGCATCGGCATGAACACCGACCACACGCTGGAAGAAGTCGGCCAGCAGTTCTCGGTGACGCGCGAACGTATTCGTCAGATCGAAGCGAAGGCGCTGCGCAAGCTGAAGCATCCGTCGCGGTCGCGGAAGCTGCGATCGTTCCTCGACAACTAATCCGGATCGTCATGCCCGGGGTTGCCCCGGGCATTCATTCAAACGAAAACGGCGGGCCAAAAGCCCGCCGTTTTTCTTTTGCGCTGTCGCCTCGCGCGGGCTGCGCCTATTTCTTCTTCGCCCCCACCCGCTCGATCCGCTTGATCTCGAGCGCCGGCCTGCCGCTCTTTTCCGCGATCTCGCGGTCCTGCTCCATGATGAAGCCGCGCGCGGGTTCGTCGCCGTCGAGGCCGCCGAGCAGCTCGGCGGGGACGCGGCGGTTGGAGCGTTGGGAATCGTCCTCATAGACGACGTTGAAGAAGGCGAATTCGCCTTTGGGATTGGTTCCGGGTTTCTTGGCCATGGCGGCTTGTCGTCGATCAGCGCGCCGCAGTCAAATGACTTCGCGACTTGTCAAACGCGAAAGTGAGCGGGTGCCGCTCTCGCCGCCGACCGACAACATCCGTTCGTGAGATTGAAGCGCCCGGCGCTTCGCGAGGTTCGATGCGCGCCCTCAATAAACGGCGGGCCGCGAAAGCCCGCCGTTTATTTTTGGTCTTCAGCGTCGCCCGGGGCTGGCAGGGCGACAACCTAAAATAGAAGACTATAGCTTGCGTCAGGCGGTGGCAAGACAAATCGTGGGAACGCCGATGTCAACGAGCGAAGCAGATATGCGCTGGTCGTGGCGTCGAGTTCCAATGCAGCATCGAAGCAATTGTTTGAATCATCAACGCAGTTTGTTCAGGTTCGCGGCTCTTGCAATGCAACGAGAGCGATGCGCCTTTGCAGGAATGCGCAATGATTTGCACGTCCTTCCGTCTGCGTGCGGATCGCGTACTAACATATGTTAATGGCAGCGGCGCCACGCGGCGTGCGTTCACCTTGTCCGGGCGCGCTGCGCCGGCTCCTGAAGTAGGAGTTGCGATCTGCGACCGCCGCCACGTCTTCCATCATCGTCCTTGCGTCCCTGCGCCATGATCGCGCTGCCCATCGCCGCAGAACCGAAGGTGATGAGGAAGGACGCTAGCGCAGCCCGAGCGCGATGCCGCCGGCGCGGTCGGCGAAGATCAGCTCGCGCAGATGTCCGGGGTTGAGCCAGAGCAGTCCGCCCACGAGCAGCACTGCGGCGCAGGCGCCGATCGCGAGGTTGATGGCGAGCAGGCGGAAGAGCGGGATGCGGAGCAGGGAGGGGCGAGTCGGCATGACTGATTGCCTCATGCTGGATCGACGCATCGGCTGACAGCGCCGCACAAGCATCGACATCATAGCGAAGGCTCTCACCGCCGTCATTCCAGGGCGCGCGTAGCGCGAGCCCGGATCAACGTGCCCACCAACCGGGCACGCCCTTCGGGCGCCCCGGAATGACGAGAGGAGTTACGGCGCCACCAGCTCGACCCGCCGGTTCAGCGCGCGGCCGGCGTCCGTTGCGTTCGAGCCGACCGGCGCCAGAAGGCCGACGCCGGCGGTGCGCAGCCGCGTCTGCGCGATGCGAAAGCTCTTCACCAGCTCCGCCGCGACCGCCTCCGCGCGGCGCTTCGACAGGTCGAGATTGTATTCGTACGCGCCCTGGCTGTCGGTGTGGCCGACGATGAAGACGCTCAGCTGCGGCTGGCTCGTCAGCAGCTTTGCGATCTGCTCCAGCGTTGGGCGGCTTTCGGGTTTAAGCACCGCCTTGTCGGTGTCGAAGTAGATGCCATAGAGCGCGATGTGGCCGGTCTCGCCAAGACCTTTGGCCATCGCGGCGGCATCCACCATCTTGTTCGCGATCGCACCCAACTCCGCGACGGTGACCTGCGCATAGATGTCCTGGTTGTTCTGGCTGACGAGGACGCTCGCAAAAGTCTCGCGGCCGCCTTCGCTCTTGCGGCCGGCGAAGTAGCGGTAGTTGAAGCCGTCGACCCACATCTGCGGCACCGGGAGCGTGTCGACGCTTTCGGTGAAGGGGATGGCACCGCAGGCGTCGGTGTCGCAGGCAAGCAAATTCTCGAAGCCGGCTTTGGCCAGCTGCGTCTCGAAATTGCGTGACACTTCCAGGATCGAGGGACCGGGATTGGTGCGATAGGCGATGCGGACAATGCGGCCCTCGAGCCGCCGCGCATCGGTCGGCTGGCCGTCTTTGAAGGGCGCCGCCTGCATCCGCGCCGCGTCAAAATCCTTCACGACATAGCCGGTGATGACGCTGCCGGCGAAGCGGCCGATGCCAGGATAGTCGCGCCCTCCTGCGATATCGCGCGTCTGCGCGGAGGCGGCGGTGTGGAGCGAGAGCAGAGCGAGGACGGCGAGCATCCGGCAGGGAATGGGCATGGTCATTTCGATCGGTTGGGGCAGGTGGAGCGCTGCTCCTTAGTCGCGCCCGCGGCGGGATCGGTTCTGGCGGGTTTGCCGCTTTGACGCGAATCCGGTTCCCGGGCATGATCGCGCCGCTTCCACGCATTGTCCCTAAGGATTTTCCCATATGTTGAGACCGCTTCTTGCCGCCGCCTCCATCCTCTTGCTGGCCGGCGGGTCGGCGCAGGCTGCGCGCTGCGGCGGCGACTTCAACAGCTTCGTCGCCAGCATGGCTGCGGAGGCGCAAGGAGCCGGCGTCTCGGCGAGCGTGACCAGCGCGGCCTTCAGCGGCATCACCCAGGACGGCGCGGTGCTCGCCTTCGACCGGCGCCAGCGCTACACGTTCAACAAGAGCTTCGAGCAGTATGTCTCGACCCGCGTCGGCGCCGGCCGCATCAATGGCGGCCGCGCGCTGCTCCAGCGTCATGCCGCGCTGCTCTCGCGCATCGAGCAGCAGTTCGGCGTGCCCCGGCAGATCCTGGTCGCGATCTGGGGGCTGGAGAGCGATTTCGGCAAGGGCGACATCGGCAAGCTGCCGGTGATCCGCACGCTGGCGACGCTCGCGCATGATTGCCGCCGCACCGATCTGTTCCAGGGCGAGCTGCTCGCTGCGCTCAAGATCGTACAGCGCGGCGACCTGCCGCTGCGCGACCTCATCGGCGCCTATGCCGGCGAGATCGGCCAGACCCAGTTCCTGCCGTCGTCCTACATTAAATACGGCGTCGACTTCGACGGCGACGGCCATGTCGATCTTCGCCATAGCGTCCCCGACGTGCTCGCCTCGACCGCGAACCTCTTGCACACCAACGGCTTCAAGATGGGCCAGCCCTATGGGGAGGGCACCGCCAATTTCGAGGCGATGCGCGAGTGGAACAGGGCGGTGGTGTACCGGAAGACGATCGGCTATTTCGCGGACCGGCTGATGGGGCAGTAGGGGCGCATTGCTTGTAGGATGGGTAGAGCGAAGCGAAACCCACCGCGCACCCTCCTCGCGGAAGCAGGATGGGTTTCGCTGCGCTCTACCCATCCTACGAATTCAATTCCCCTTCGCCATCTTCTCCAACCGCCGCTGCAACGGCGCCCAATAGGTCCCCGGGCGGAAGCGCTGGAGCAGGTCCATGAAGCGGGCGTCGTTGCCGATCAGGATGCGCGGCTCGTTCCTTTCGATGCCCCTGATGATGCGCAGCGCCGCGTCCTTCGGCGTGGTCTTCGCCGCGGTCTCGAACCGCTCGATCATCTGCGAGCGGCGGGCATTGTCGGTCAGGCCGACGCCTGTGCGTGAAGAGCGCGCAATCGCGGTGGCGACCCCGCCGGGATGGACGACCGACAGCTTGACGGGACTGCCTGCCACCGCCAGCTCGTGCCGCACGCTCTCGGAAAAGCCGCGCACCGCGAATTTCGCGGCCGCATAGGCCGATTGCCCGGGCGGGGCGATGATGCCGAAGATCGAGGAGAGGTTGACGATATGCGCCTCTGCCTGCGTCTTCAGATGCGGCAGGAAGGCGCGCGTGCCGTGCACCACGCCCCAGAAATTGATGTCGAACAGCCACTTCATCTGCGCCTGGTCGATCTCTTCGAACGTTCCCAGCAGCGCCACGCCGGCGTTGTTGACGACGATGCTGAGCACAGGATGCGCCGCGATCGCATCGGTCGCGAACTGCGCGATGTCGCTCGCTTCGCCGACATCGACGCGGTGCACGCTCACCTTGCGCTCTCCTCCGATCTCCGCAGCGAGCGACTTCAGCCCGGCCTCGTCGCGATCGGCGAGCGCAAGATCGCAGCCGCGCCCGGCGAGTTCGATTGCGAGCGCGCGGCCGATGCCGCTGGCGGCTCCCGTGATGGCGGCAGCGCCGCGAATCGCAGTCATGATGTTCCCCCGTCAAGCCCCTGCTGATGGAACCATGATTTACATTTTTTTGAAACGAAACCGAACCGTAGCCTCCCCCGGTTTTTAACATACGTTACGAGACCAAGCATTGGAGACGCTGATGGGACAAGCAAAACCATTTCGCGCGACAGCGCTGATCGTTGAAGACGACGTCATGCAGCGGGAGATGCTGTGTGTCCTATTGGAAGAGAGCGGCTACCGGGTGATCCAGTGCGAAAGCGCCGAGGCCGCCGAGCGCATCCTCGACAAGAGCGCGGGCGCGCTTTGCCTGATGATGACCGACGTGCAGCTCGCCGGCCGCATGAACGGGGTCGAGCTCGCGCACGTCGCCAAGGATCGCAACCCCCGGCTCGACGTGGTCGTCACCTCCGGCCGTCCCCTGAAACAGCCCCTGCCTGATGGCGCGAAATTCTGGGCCAAGCCCTGGGCGCCGCTCGATGTGTTACGCGAGGCCGAGCTCGCGCAGCTGTCCTGAGGGGCCAATGTTCTGGGAGCGAGGGTCCGGCTTTCGTGCCGCGAGGCGGACTGATAAGGTCCGCCCATGACCTGGTCCTTCCTGCTCACCTCGCTGATCGTCGTCGCCTCGCCCGGCACCGGCGTGCTCTACACATTGGCGGCGGCGTTGACGCGTGGCTCGCGCGCCAGCGTCGCGGCCGCCTTCGGCTGCACGCTCGGGATCGTGCCGCACATGATGGCGGCGATGCTCGGGCTTGCCGCCGTGCTGCACACCAGCGCGCTCGCTTTCGCCGCGCTGAAATGGTGCGGCGTGCTCTATCTGCTCTACATGTCCTGGCAGGCGCTGCGTGAGACGGGAGCGCTCGCGGTCGAGGGCAGGATCAAGGAGCGGTCAGCCGGCCGCGTCATCGTCACCGGCTTTCTGATCAACATCCTCAATCCAAAACTGTCGATCTTCTTCCTCGCCTTCCTGCCGCAGTTCATCGCCGCGGACGAGGCGCATGTGCTGGCGCGGATGCTGGAATTGAGCGGCGCCTTCATGGCGATGACCTTTGCCGTGTTCGTCATCTACGGCCTCTGCGCCGCCTCCGTGCGCGAGCGCGTGATCTCCCGCCCCGCCGTGATGACCTGGCTGCGCCGCAGCTTTGCGGCCGGCTTTGCCGCGCTCGGTGCCAAGCTGGCATTTGCGGAGCGGTAGGCTCTTCACCTCTCCCCACTGCCTTCTTCACCTCTCCCCGCCTGCGGGGAGAGGTCGCATCCGATCGCAGATGGGATGCGGGTGAGGGGGACAGGTCCATCGACGATCTCGCGTGTTGAGAGAAGCCCCTCAGCCCAACCCTCTCCCCGTAAGAACGGGGAGAGGGAGAAACAGCAGCGGAACGCGCCAAATAAAAAAGCGGGCCTGTTGCCCGCCACCTTCAAACCAGCCTGACCCGATACCCGGGCGGAGCGAGGCTCCACCCGGGCAAAGAAAAAGAAGCCTCGTTACTTCTTCTTCGCCTTCTTGGCCTTCTTCGCCTTCTTCTTCGCCGCCTTCTTCGCTTTCTTAGCCATAGTATCCTCTCAAAGGGTTCATGGTTAAACGCGACACGAGGGATGCTCGGCGGAGGGCCAGCCTCGCAACATCCTCGATGACAAACTCAGCAGATTCGCAGCTTTCTGCCCCGCGCTGTCACATCGGTGTCATCGCGTTATCCACAGCTCAGATGCATTTTGGGGTGATTTTGGCCCGCGAATCCGCATCGAAGCGGCGCCGGCGGCATGGCTAACGATCCGGCAACGGGCGCGCGCCGTTCATGAATCCAAAACCAAAGGCGCGCTTTGACGGATCGCGGTGAGACTCCGTTAAGTGCAGGCGCGCATTCTTCTCCGCAAGAAAACGGGGATGGGTCATGGACGGACGGCTGCCACGGACGGGGGGCGGGACGCTGCACGCGCCGCACGCGCCATGCTGAACGTTCCGACACTCTGGACCGTCTTCGTCGTCAACTTCCTGGCGCTCGGCCTGATCTGGGCCTATGTGGCGCGCTCCTATCCGAAATTCGCCGCCGCACGGTTCTGGATGGCATCAGCCTTCGTCGGCGCCGCCGGCGCCACGACGGCCCTGGCCCGCCTGTTCGTCGCCTCGCCCTTGCCGCTTCTGCTCGGCGCTGCCGGGGTCATCGCAGCGAGCTGCCTCGCTGCGATGGGCATCCAGCGCTTCTACGACCGGCCGGTCTCCTGGCGCGCCATGGGTGGGGTGGGCGCGTTGAGCCTCACCGGCGTCGTGGTCTTCATGGTCGGCTTCGAGCACATGCAGCTGCGGATGCTCAGCTACACGCTGGGCCAGGCCCTGCCGCTTGTGCTCGCCCTGCATCTGCTGTTGTCGCCGCCGGAGGGCCGCGTCAGTCCGGGCGCGCGTCTGTCCGCCATCGTCATTTTCGCCATCATCGCGATCTTCCTCGTCCGCGCCGGCGGCAATCTGCTCGGCTACGATTTCTCGGCGAGGGCTGGCGGCCAGGCCCATGCCGTCATGGTGCTGGTGCTGCTGTTCCTGTCGATGACGCTCAATTTCGGCTTCCTCCTGATGGCGATGGACCGCCTGCGGGGCGAGGTCGCCGACCTCGCGCTGCTCGACGATCTCACCGGCGTCGCCAACCGGCGGCATTTGTTGCAGCGCCTGTCCGAGGAATGCGCCCGCTCGGAGCGCAGCGGCGAGCCGTTCTCGCTGCTGGTGATCGACCTCGACGGCTTCAAGACCATCAACGATACCCATGGCCATGCCGCCGGCGATGCCTGCCTGCGGCACTTCACCCTGATGGCGCAGACGCGCCTGCGGCGCGGCGACATGCTCGCCCGCACCGGCGGCGACGAGTTCTGCGTCGTGCTGCCGTCCTCCTCCTTGCGCGAAGGAGCGATGATCGCCCGCCGCGTGCTCGAGGTGTGCCGGCAGGATGCCGCGAGCTGCACCGGCGCCGACATCCCGATCGCGATCTCGATCGGCGTTGCCGAGTGGGACCGCAGCGTCGGCCAATTCCCGGATAGGCTGATCGCGTATGCCGACCACGCGCTCTATGCCGCCAAGAAGAACGGCAAGAACGATTTTGCGGTTTACGATCCGGCCCCGCCGCTCGCACCCGAGCCCGTCGAGAGCAAGCGCACATTCGCGTAAAGCCTGCTACGATCGGGTTCGTTACTGGACCCGCATGATGATGTCTCGGCTGTTCGTGGCGATTTTCGCCGCACTCCTCCTGACCGCACCAGCTGCCGCAACCGACGCCGAGCTCGCAAAGCTCGCGCGCGCCTCCGGCACGCCCGACATTCCCGGCCTGAAGATCGTCTGGCTGGCGCCGTGGGGCGATGCCCAGAGTGCCCATGCCTGGCGCAACATCATCGTGCACCAGACCGAGGGGCCATCAGGCTCGGCGCGCGGCGGCGCGGCGGAGCAGGCGAAGAATCCGACCCGCCGCGGCGTCACGGTGTGGGTCGAGACCGACGGCACGGTGTATTGGGCGGTGGCGGAAAACCTGGTGCCGACCCATGGCGACGGCGCCAACCGCAACGACAACAAGTACATCGACAACAGGTCGACCTATCGCCAGGTGGTCCGCGACAATTCGATCGGCGTCGAGTTCGCCGGCAACTATCCGGATGTCACCACAGGTCCGACCGAAGCGCAGGTCGCGGCCTGGAAGATCCTCGTCAAGGTCCTGCGCGCGCGCTACGACATCCCGCTCGACCACGTCTACGCCCACAACTGGATCGACTACAAGGACGCGCGCTATTGCGAAGGCTGCTGGCTCGCGACGCTGGCGCGGGTGTGGGGCGAGTAGCCGTCGCCGTCATTCCGGGGCGCGACGAAGTCGCGAGCCCGGAATCTATTCATCCACTGATGCTGCGGTTCGATGGATTCCGGGCTCGCGCTGCGCGCGCCCCGGAATGACGAGCAGCTAAACCGCCTCCGCCATCCAGCCGAACAGCCGCCGGATCAATCCCGGCCGCCGCGGCACCTCGGGCGGGCCGTCCGCCGCCAGCACGCGTTTGAAGAAGTAGTCCAGGAAGACCATGTCGTTCGGCTCGGTGACGGTGAACTTCTCGTCGCCGAAGAATACGCTGTAGTCGTAGAAGAACGGGCCGACGAACGGCACCGTCGCAGTCGAAGCATAATCCTTGGAGATCACGAACTCGGACGGCTCGAGCCCGTGCTCGCGCATGGCTTGCTCGACCAGCGGCAGCTTGCGCATGAACTGGGCAGAGAAGCCGCCGACGGTGGATTGCAGGATGATCGACACAGTGTCCGTCCATGGATGCTGTCGGTCATTTTGGGTCGGTTGACCGGTCGCGCGGGTTCAAGGCAAGCTCGGTTCTGCGCTAGGCGTTGCAAGGGGGTGTGTGATGGCGGTTTCGCTGGACAGTGCGGTACGTGCCGATTTTCGCGTGGCGACGCCGTCTCGCCGGGCCTTGCGTGCGGTCGGCGTGATGCCGGCGATCGTGCTGTCACTGTGCGCCTCGCTGTTGGTGGCGCTGGAGACGCCGAGCAAGCCGTTCCTCGACAAGAACAGCTTTTATCTCGCCTCTGCCGGTTTTCGTGTGCAGGTCGCCAACGACGCAGCGGGCCAGAAGGCGCTGCGCGCGCTGCCGCCGCACCGCTTCGTGACGCACCGGAACGGCGGGAACATTCGCTATCTCTACGCCGAGCCGCTTCATTGCGTCTGCATCTTCATCGGCACGCAGGCAGCTTACGAGGCCTATCGCGGCATGCTCAGCCGCGGCGCTGATCAGCCGGACGTGGTCTCCGCCGACTACAAGACGCAGGCGAGCGCGCTGCTCGACGAGACGCCGGCGCAGTTGGAAGATCAGGTCGAGCCGGAATCGCTCGCGGATTATTTTCGCGCGTTTTATTGAGCGGCGGGCGCTCTCCCACAAGGGGAGAAGGAAGGACGAGCGCGGAAACACTCATGGTTGCCCCAAACAAAAAAGCCGGCGTTGCCGCCGGCTTTTTCGTGTTCTCGATCCGCCAATTCGTAGGCGCTAAAACCTCGCTTTACAGCGCGGCTTCCAGCGCAGCCTGTTCCTGCCTTGCGATCGTGCCCTTGACCGCGGACTGCACCTTCTCGAAGGCGCGGACCTCGATCTGGCGGACGCGCTCGCGCGACACGCCGAACTCGGCGGCAAGATCTTCCAGCGTCATCGGCTCATCGGCGAGGCGGCGGGCCTCGAAGATGCGGCGTTCGCGCGGGTTGAGCACGCCCATGGCGCCGTTCAGGGCGTCACGGCGGTGATCATACTCCTCGTGCTCCGCCATCATGGCTTCCTGGTTGGGCGTATTGTCGACCAGCCAGTCCTGCCATTCGCCGGCTTCGCCGTCGTCGCGGATCGGGGCGTTGAGCGAGGCGTCGCCACCGAGGCGGCGGTTCATGTCGATCACGTCCTGGTCCGTCACGCCGAGGCGCTTGGCAATGGTCGCGACCTGGTCGGGGCGGAGATCGCCTTCGTCCAGCGCGTTGATCTTGCTCTTCGCCTTGCGCAGGTTGAAGAACAGCTTCTTCTGGTTCGCGGTGGTGCCCATCTTCACGAGCGACCAGGAACGCAGGATGTACTCTTGAATCGACGCCTTGATCCACCACATCGCGTAGGTGGCGAGACGGAACCCCTTCTCGGGTTCGAAACGCTTCACCGCCTGCATCAGGCCGACATTGCCTTCCGAGACGACCTCGGAGATCGGCAGGCCGTAGCCGCGATAGCCCATGGCGATCTTGGCGACGAGCCGGAGGTGGCTGGTGACGAGTTGGTGCGCCGCGTCGCGATCGTCATGCTCACGCCAACGCTTGGCGAGCATGTATTCCTGCTGGGGCTCCAGCATCGGGAACTTGCGGATCTCGGCGAGGTAGCGAGAAAGGCCGGATTCTCCATTGAGAATCGGCAAAGCAGCGGTACGGGCCATAGTGCGCCCTCCAAAGGTTCAGGCCCCCGATAGCGGCGGGCCAGGCAGACGACCGCTGTGTCAAAGCCGGCCGGGCTGCGATGTTCCGCGTTGGTGAATTTCAACGCAGGGGCAATATACCCCATGGGGGGTCGAAAAGGGAAGGATTGCTGACGTCACGTCCCCGTGTGGCAGCTATAACTTTTTGTAAGGTAACGCTTTTCTGAAACCGCCTGCGTCATAGCGCCGCTTTCAGCACGCTCTGAAGGAGAAGCAAATCCTCCGGCAGAGGCGCCTCCCAGTGGAGTAATTCTCCCGTCCTGGGGTGCTCCAATACCAGCAGATAGGCATGCAGGGCCTGCCGTCCAAGGGCAGCCAAAGCTGCCTGCGACTCGGGGCCGAGCTGGTTCGCCTTAGTCTTGAAATGCGGGCCATAGACGGCATCGCCCATCAGGGGATGGCCCATATGGGCGAGGTGGACGCGGATCTGGTGGGTGCGGCCGGTCTCGAGCTCGCAGGCGAGCAGGGCGGCGACGCCCTTGCCGTCGCGCCCGGCAAAGCTCTCGATGATCTCCCAATGCGTCACGGCCTCGCGGCCGCCCTGGCGCACCGCCATCTTCTCGCGCGCATGCGGATGGCGGTCGATCGGCGCGTCCACCGTGCCGCGATGCCGGCCGGGAAGCCCCCAGGCGAAGGCCATATAGCCGCGCCGCATCTCGCCGGTGCGGCCGTGATCAGCGAACTGCGCCGACAGCGAGGCATGCGCCATGTCGTTCTTGGCGACCACCATCAGCCCCGTCGTGTCCTTGTCGAGCCGATGGACGATGCCGGGCCGGCGCACCCCGCCGATGCCCGACAGCGAAGCGCCGCAATGGGCGATCAGCGCGTTCACCAGCGTGCCGGTCTCATGGCCGGCTGCGGGGTGCACGACGAGGCCCTTGGGCTTGTTGATGACGATGATGTCGTCGTCCTCGAACACGATATCGAGGGCGATCTCCTCGCCCTTGGGCTCTGCGGGCGCCGCTTCCGGCACGTCGATTATGATCGTATCGCCGGATGTGACGTGATAAGCGGGGTCCCGGATGGCGGCGGCCTTCAGGCTCACCGCGCCCGCCAGGATCAGGGTTTTGAGCCTCGATCGCGACAGCTCCGGCAGACGCGCCGCCAGCACGCGGTCGAGCCGGGGCGAGCCCTCGGAGCCTTCGACCACGACCTCCAACCTTTGCGCTGACCCCGAGCTTTCCATGACGACGTCTGATACCGCTGTTCCCGAACCGACCCCCGAGCAGGCCGCGCTGTTCGCGCGGGTGCGGCGGATGATGCTGATCGCGGGGTTGACCACGGCGCTGGCGATCTGCGCCGTCCTGATCGCGGTGGGCTACCGCCTTTTCAAGTCGGAGGGAAGGGCGGTTGAGACCGCCGGCGACGTCATTGCCACCCTGCCCAAGGGCGCCAAAATCGTCGCAACCGGCGTCGCCGGCGACCGGCTGGTGGTCACGCTCGATATCGGCGGAGTGACCGAGATCCGCACCTTCGACGCCCACACCCTGAAGCCCGCCGGAAAGCTGAAATTTGCCAATGAGCCGTAAAAGGGCGGTTCGGGTCCTTGCGGCGAACAAATTTCGAGGCTATTGGCTAGCCCTCACGCTCCCTTCGTCTAGCGGTTAGGACGCGGCCCTCTCAAGGCTGAAACAGGGGTTCGATTCCCCTAGGGAGCGCCAAGCCTGCGATATTCCTCGACTTTCTGCGATACCATTCGACGGCGTTCCTTCCCGGCCGCGCGACGGCGCTCGGTCGTAGGTTGCGCGCCGAAGCGTCGCCGCAGCTGGAGTGATCGAGCGAACCCGCTTTGCATTCACTCCGGCGCAAAATAAGCCACATCGCGCCGTCGCTTCTGAGCCGCGCGATGGTTGCATGATGAGCGCATGGCTCGGGCTCCCCTCAACGCCCGTTCGAACGGCGATCGCGAGAGGAGCCTTGGCCGTAAGTCCTGGCCGCAAGTTCAGTGATGGGCCGAAACGCTCCTGACGGTCTCGGTGAGCATGTCACCCGAGGTGGAATGGCCGACGTCGCCCAGGCTGATGATGCCGACCATCCGCTTGCTCTTGTTGATCACCGGCAGTCTGCGGACCTGCAGCTTCTCCATATGATGCATCGCCTTGGCGAGGTCATCGTCCTCGCGGCAGCAATGGATGCCCTCGGTCATCACGTCACGCGCCGTCGCGCGGCCGGCATCGAAGCTGTGGCTCGCGAGCCCTTTGCAGACGATATCGCGATCGGTCACCATTCCGACCAGCTTGTCGTCCTCGCCGATCGGAATGCAGCCGATGTCATGCGCCCGCATCAGTTTGGCAAGCTCGGTGATTGGGGTGTCGGGGCTGACCCAGTCGACACCCTTGTGCATCACGTCTTTGACTTTCATGGCGAGCCTCCGTTCGTGGGTTTCGAGTGCGTTAATGAAATGCAGCGGCACCCCCATCTTCCGAACTCCGACCAGACAGGCGCAGACGCTCTCGCCGCCACCCTGTTGAACAGTATGACGGCGAGCTCGCGGCCAGAGTTCCCGCCCAAGATCGCAAGGGCAATGGGCGGTGTACAAAATCCTCAGTCATGCGCGCTGAAGCGCCCGTGCGGTGCGTTGGCCGTCAGGCGCGCAAACTGCGCGTGACCCATATGAAGCAGCGTCTCATGATCGCCGGCTTCCATATAGATGTCCGGCTGCGCCCCGATGCTGTCGTCGACGATGATATCCAGTCCGTAGCATTTGCCGACGGCAGGAACTGCACCGCGAGTACAGTCGCTGAACAGCCGATTGATCTCGGTTTCATCGGCCATATGGACATTGTCGCCGAGGCTTGTCCTCAGGTCCGACAGGCGGAGATGATGCGATGCGGGCAAGATGGCCAGCATGAATCCGCCGTCGCGCCGCAACACGATGCCCTTGGCGAGGCGGTCGCCCGAGATATGGCATGCCTCGGCCGTTCGAGCGGACGTCATGCTGAGTTCGTGCGGAATCACCTCGTACTGGATGTTCTCAGCGGCTAGGTATTTCTGGAGCGTGGGAGCAATGGCCATGGCATCACCTCCGATGCTGAATGGAAACCATCCACCGTGAGGTCGACCCTGCAGATTCTCGCCATACGATGAGCGGCTGCCTGACTAGAGACCCAACATAGGTCTTCCATCCGCAAGCTGCAATTCATTTCCCCTTGGAGCCGCAGCGAGCGTGCGCGGGAGCAAGCTTTGCGCATGGCTCGGCGCGGGCGCTCTCCTATGCGGTCGTTCCGTCGATCGAGCGGCGGATCACCCGCTGCACTTCCGCATTCGACAGAAACAGATCGTGGTTGATGATGCCCCAGCCTTCCTGGGACGCATCGACCACGCGCACGCCGAGCCGCTGAATCACATCCTTCTCGGCGGCGCCGACCCTGGTCATTCCACCTGCGATCTGTCCCGACAGCGCGAGTGCGCGATCGTTCGTCGCGGCGATCACGGTGATCTTGCCGGCGAGCGGACCGATGCGGTGGATCGCCGATGAGAACACGTCCATGTCGATATCGGGCGCGGCAAACACGACCGCGCCGATCTTGCCCGTCACAGTGTCGCCGTACCGCGCATAGAGCTGACGCAGGCTCTCGAGAGTCAGCATGGTTCCCATGCTGTGCGCAACGATATGCACGCGGCCGCTGCCTGGAGCCGACACGAGCGCAGAGAGCACGCGCTCGAAATCGTCGCGAGACCACATCGCGCTGTCGCGATCATAGGCATAGTCGAACAGTCCTGCCTTGGAGGGCCAGGAGAATGCCATGGTCCGTCCGCGGAACTTGATCCCATCGGAGAGATGGGCGGCATCCAGCACCGCCGTCTCGAATGTCTGCTTGAAGCCGTGCACATAGATCAGCACGTCCCCTCCGCCGGTCTGCGCAGCGAGATCGCCCGCGGCGGCCGACACTGGTTCGATCCGATCAAGGCGCCAATCGCCAAGTCCGACCGAGGCAAGCGACAGACGGCTCTCGTCCGGGGCCACAAGCTTCGCCCGCGCGACCGTCATGCTCGTCGCACGCTCCGGCCCAAACCAGGGTTTGGTGCGGCCGCCGTTGACGGGCTTGCGCGTGGTGGTGACAAGCAGAGTTGGGTCAACGGAGAGGGACGACGCGTCGAAGCGCGCGCCGGTCGCACCGAGACCGGCGCATCCGCCGAGGGCGAGCGCACTGCCGGCAGACACAAGCCCGCCGAGCAGAGCGCGGCGCGAAACAGAAATATGAGAGTCGCGTTGCAGAAGGCGTCGGACGATCACACGGAACCCCAGGGAACTTTGCCCACCGTAAGCCGCCCCGCCTGTCTCCCTGAATGACAATGGGGGCGAGAAGACGGCGGAGCGGCTTCGCGGTCGGTTGCATGGTGATGGCCTCCGCGCGAGCGCAAGATCAGTCTGACATCGGACCAAGTTGCCTGTCGGGCAAAACAGCCAGATCCGCCGTCAAGTCGCCACGCCAAAAATATTCCATTTTACCGAAATTCGGATTTGTCGTATGTGTCAGCCATCCCAGCCCACCAAAGGATTCCGCCGGTCCAAGACGGCCGCATCCACATCGAGAAAATCAACGCGCCGTTCCTCTTCACGCTCAAGGCCAGCGGCCCGGAGTTCGGCGCGGGCATCAAGTACGCCATCGAGCAGGGCTGGCTCGAAATGCACGAGAGCGGAACCTATGTCCGGCTGCTGTCTCCGGGCCAAGACCTGCTCGAATAGCGAGTTCTCACCAACACACGTTCACTGGCCTGAGCCTCCAACCCCAGCCAGTCCAGACGCGACGCCATCGCGTGCAACCGCCATACGCTGCGTAACTCCAACCCGGCGCTCCCCAGCCGGGTCCCCAAGCAGGTCCTCCCCACCCCCAGCCGGGTCCCCAAGCTGCCGCGCTGGCGAGCCCAAGGCCGAGACCTATGCCCACAGCTGGTGCTCCCCAACCGCCGCCGCGCCAACCGCCTCCCCAACCGCCGCCATGCCAACCGCCGCCGTGCCATCCTCCATGAAAGCCGCGTTGGGCGGACGCTGCACTAGGCACCAGAGCAAGCACCGCTGCGACACTGAGAGCGAAAAACGCCTTCTTGATCATGACAACCTCCGGTTTGCGTTGCGCGACATAAACGCTTCGCGATCACTTTTGTTCTGATCGCGCCCAACGGCGGGACTTCAAATAATCAGGTCGGCCGACCTTGAAGCCCACGACTGGTCACGGAACGGCTGGCGGCGCAGACGTTGATCCATATCACCCCAAAGTTTTATTTCCGGCGATGGAGCAGCCTTGGAGGCGCGAGACCTAGCGGCCTTCAGGCGAACTTTAATCAAAAAGGAGCCAGCGAATGCCGGGATCATCCCAATGCGTTTCTCTGGCTGCTGTCGCGCTGACATCGTTGGTCACGTTCGGCGCCCACGCCGCGCCGGTCACTGCAACATGCCCGGCCGGATACACTATGCATCCACGGCTCAATCTCTGCGTCACTGCGCCGACCTGCGCTGAAGGAGCGACACTGCACCCGCGTCTTCATCTCTGCGTCGCGACGCCAACATTTGATCTGGATCGACTTGGCACCCGCGTTTGCATCGCTGCGTCGGAACTTAGAACGGGCGTTTCGAACATGACGCACCGCCTCGTCTCAAAAGACGGCCCCAACTCAGCGCGGTCTGGGTTGAGGCCGAGGCACAAAGGCGACAATCGATCAATCCGGGCATCTCGACCTAACCAGGGCATCACATCATATGTCCCAGGCATCCTACAAAGTGTTTGCTGCGACTTGGGGCAATGGCGAGGTGATGGTCGAGCTAGAAGTTAGCAAGGACCAGTGGGATCGCATTGCTCGCGGAGATCGTGTCGAATTCAAAGGGCGCGGATACTGGTATGACGGCGACTGGTTTCAAGATATTTGGGATTTCAATTGTCCGCACGGCGAACTGACCATCCGGTACGGTCAGCCAAACGACGGCGACTTTTCAGGTGAAGGATGCACCGGGCCGATAAGCAGCGTCGTGGTCGAGGGGCGCTGAACGGACCCTTTGGTCTGCTGCTTGCGGACCCACAGCCGGTAGGCTTCGTACTTGTAGGGGGTATCACCGGTTCGCGACGGGATCAGCTTCGCCCGCCGCCCTCAGGACGAGGGCGATGTCGAGACCCCACCTGCCTGCCAAATGATCTCCCATCCGAGCATGATGCATCGGCATCAGCGAGGGTGGTCGTTGTTCCCGGAATCTGCCTTGATGCGATTTCAGCGCAGAGGAGTTTTGAATGAGTGGTTTGGTGATCTCTGGCGGCCGGGTGGTGGATCCCGCGAGCGGGATGGATGCCATTGGCGATGTAGCGGTGGTGGACGGCAAGATAGCCGCGGTCGGTACTGACTTCGGCGGTGCCGAGCGGGTGATCGACGCGACCGGCCTCGTGGTCGCGCCCGGCTTCATCGATCTGCACGCCCATGGCCAGTCGATCCCGGCAGATCGTATGCAGGCGTTCGACGGCGTGACGACGACGCTTGATCTGGAGGCCGGCGTGCTGCCGGTCGGGTCCTGGTACGAGCGCCAGGCGCGGAAGGGCCGTGTGCTGAACTATGGCGCCGCCACCAACTGGGCCTTTGCCCGCATCGGCGCGATGACGGGCTCCAATGCCGAGAGCTCGCTGGAGGCGTTCGGCAACGCGATGCGCGACCGCCGCTGGATGGACAATGTTGCAACCGATGCCGAGGTCGCCGGCATCATCGAGCGCCTTTCGCGCGGCCTCAACGAAGGCGGCATCGGCATCGGCATTTTGAACGCCTATGCGCCGGGCGCCGGCGTGCAGGAGCTGACCGCGGTCTGCCAGCTCGCCGCCAAGCAGGACGTGCCGACCTTCACCCACGTCGCCTACATGTCGCGCATCGACCCCGAAAGCGCGGCGGAGGCCTATATCCGCCTGATCGGCTATGCCGGCGCCACCGGCGCGCACATGCACATCTGCCATTTCAACTCGTCCAGCAAGACCGACATCGAGCGCTGCCGCGTGCTGGTCGAGAAGGCGCAGGCGCAGGGCCTGCCGATCACGGTCGAGGCCTATCCTTACGGCACCGGCTCGACCGTGCTAGCCGCAGCGTTCTTCAGCGATCCGCAATTCGTCGAGCGCAACGGCACCGGCTATGACTCGGTGCAGCGCGTGACCGATGGCTATCGCTTCCATGATCGCGAAGAGCTCCTGAGGGCGCAGGCCGAGGAGCCGTCCTCGCTGGTGCTCTGGCACATCCTCGACACCGAGAACAATGCGCATCACCGCGACCTGCTCGACATGTCGGTGCTGTATCCCGGTGGCGCGATCGCGTCGGATGCGATGCCGTGGACGACGTCGGATGGCAAGACCTATACCGGCGATGCCTGGCCGCTGCCCGACGATGCCACCTCGCATCCGCGCTCGGCCGGCTGCTTCACGAAATTCATCCGCGAATGGGTGCGCGAGCGCAAGACCGTGTCGCTGCTCGAAGGTGTGCGCAAATGCGCGCTGATCCCGGCGGAGATCCTGTCGCAAAGCACGCCCGCAATGCGCGCCAAGGGCAGGCTTGCGACGGACGCCGATGCCGACATCGTGGTGTTCGATTACGAGAAGCTCTCGGACCGCGCGACCTTCACGGCAATGAACCGTCCGTCGGAAGGCGTGCGGCATCTGATCGTCAGCGGCCAGGTGCTGATCAGCGACGGCGTGCTCGATGTCGCGGCGCGGCCCGGAAAGCCCGTGCGCCGCCCCATCGCCGAGGGCTGACGCATGCCGGTCCCCATTCTCCTGGTGACGGGCTTTCTGGGGGCGGGCAAGACCACTGTCGTCAACCATCTGCTGGCGAATGCGGAGGGGCGGCGGATTGCCGCCGTGGTCAACGATTTCGGTGCGATCAACATCGATGCGGAGCTGATCGCGGGCGCCAGCGACGGCGTGGTGAGCCTTGCCAATGGCTGCATCTGCTGCTCGCTCGAAGGCGATCTGCTCCGTACGCTCTCGACGCTGCTGCGGCGCGATCCAAAGCCGGACTACATCGTGATCGAGACCAGCGGCGTCGCCGACCCCGCCGACATCGTCCGCAATCTGATGGACCCCGTGATCCTGCGCGAGGCGCCGCTGGAAACCGTGCTTTGTGTGATGGACGCCGCGACGCCGCCGGCCGCGCTGGATGATGCCCTTCAGCGCTCGCAGTTGCGGGTCGCCGATATCGTGGCGCTGAGCAAGCTCGATCTGGCGGACGAAGGCGCGGGCGCGCGCATGCGTGAGGCCATCCGCGCGCAGCGCGTCCCCGCCGTGGTGGTCGATGCCAGGCACGGCGAGATCCCGTCCGCGCTGCTATTCCCCGCGACCCAGGATCGCGCGTCCGCGCCGCGCGATCCTGGGCCGAAACGCCCGGCAGAAGAGCGCTTCGAGACGCTGAGCTGGACCTCCGAGCAGCCGCTCTCGCTGCCGCGCTTGCAGCAGGCGATCGGCCGGCTCGCGCCAAAGCTTGCGCGCGCAAAGGGCCTGTTCGAGACGATCGAGCAGCCCGGCCGCATGATGGTGTTTCAGTTCGCCGGCGGCCGCGCCACGCTCGCGCCGGGCGAAGCTCCGGCGGAAGCCGTGCCGCGCGCGCGGATCGTCTTCATCGCCGAGCTCGGCGTGCTCTCGAAGGCTGAGCTCGACGGGATCATGGAGACGTGCGTTGCGAGCTGAAGCTGTCGCAGCCTCACGCAAATTGCGCGATGCCGTTCCCGACCGACCAATTCTCCGCGGGGGCATCCAGCACGTTGACGAACACGTCCTCGGGGCGGATGCCGGGGTTTTCGCCGAGCAGCTCCGCGATGCGCCGGTACAGCGCCTTCTTTTGCTCCGCCGTGCGCGAGGCGAATACGGTAATCTGGATCAGCACGGCATCGTCGCCGCGCTTGACGCCGTAGGCGTTGCCGCAGCGGAAGTTTGCGGGCGAGAGCTCGCTGATGGTCATGAACTCGTCGCCCTCGGGCACGTTCAGCGCCTCGCGCATGGCGCGATAGAGGCCGTCGAGGATCGCCTGCCGGTAGGCGTCCGGCTTTCCGGCGCGCATCGAGATGTGGAGGAGAGGCATCAGCTGGTCCTTTTGCATGCGGGGCCGATCGGCCGGGACGCATGCAAGCGCCGGCCGTCCGGCCCGTTGACGAAACGGGCTATCAATCGCAATTGGTTTTTGACACGATGTCGAGAAACCATGTTGTTGACACCCTGTCAAATATTATTGCGGGCAAGAGGAGCAGGATTTGAGGCCGCGCGAGTTCGACCACGACGACGTCCTGCGCATCGCGTTCGACCAGTTCTGGCGCAAGGGCGTGCGCGGCACCTCGCTGTCGGACATCGCGCGCGATGCCGGCGTTCAGCGCGGCAGCCTCTACAACGCTTTCGGCAGCAAGGAGGCGCTGTTCCTGCAAGTCTATGAACGTTACGCGGGCGATTACCTCCTCGCCCTGCAAAAGGCGCTCGGCACCGGTACTCTAAGAAAGCGCCTCACCGCGTTCTTCGACCTGACCATCACCAACTTCCGTTCGGGCTCGCCGCCGCGCGGATGTCCGACCACGCGCGGCTTGATGGAGCTCGGCGCGGTTGAGGGCGAAGGACTGGATGAAGAGGCGCGCCAGGCTTTTGCGAGCCTCGTGTCGCGTATCACCGCTCTGGTTCAGGACATTTTGGCGGCGGGTGCGGAGCGCGGCGAGTTCAGCGGCAACCCCACGGCCGCAGCGCTGCACATCGTCACGGTGACGCGGGGCCTTGCCGTGCTCGAACGCGCCTTCGATGACGAGCCGCAGCTGCGCAAGATTGCGGCCCACACGATCGATCTCGTGCTCGGCAAGAAGGGCGGCTAGAGCATGATCCGGAAAAGTGCGCAGCGGTTTTCCGAAAAGATCATGCTCAAACAACGACCAAAGCGCGATGACGATTCATCTCATCGCGCTTTAGCCGCAGGCACGAGAGCGACGACCCCAGCGGTGGTGATCCCCTGGGGCCGTCTGGAGGTTTCATGGAGGGCATCGAACTCTGCGTCTCCATGACAATGTTGATAGCGCAAGACGGCTCGCCTGGCGAATAGAACCCGTCAAAGCATCAGCACAAGGCAAGCGCATTGACGGCACGCGTCGCGGCAGCCTCTGTCCCTGATGGCACGAACTGGCACATGATGGCCCCGAGCTCGCCAGGCTGCTTGCGTCGCGCAACCGCGAGCAGCCGCATCAACTCCGCCTCGTCTTTCGACAGACGCCGGCAGGACGGCGGCATGAAGCACAATTCGCAGGGCCGGCCGTTGCGCAGGATCCTGACCAGCGCGGCAGCGCGCGCCACCAGCAGCGGACTGTCGGCGATGTCAGGCGCCTCGTCGGCATAGCGATACGCCGCTTCCCAGCAATCGGACGCGCCGGTCGCATAGGCCGCGCCGATGAACCGGAATAGCGACAGGGCGACGCGGGAAAACTGATCGTAGCTTTCGACGCTTCGCGGCGTCGAAAGCACAGCCTGAAGCGGACAGCGCGGCGACTGTGCATCCGGGGCCGGTAAAGAACGACACGCATCCTGCATCATGAACATCCCGTCAATGCAGCGTGTGGCTTCCAACCAGCCAGCTCTTCATCGCCATCGTCCGGTCGTGGTCGAAGGACTGAACATGTCGGTTGGGCAGGATCAGGCCAGCCATGCGGAAGATCGTCGCAAGCCCCCGCACGGGCGCGAGCGCCCAATCCGCACCCACCGGCGGCAGCCAGGATTCGAACTGCTCGCGCGCGACGTCGATGCGTTCCTGCTGCGCGGCGGCGATGGCGTGCAAAATTCCGTGCTCGCTTTCGCTCATGCGTGGACAAGTCGGGCAGTGCACCTCGATCGCCGTATGCGCGGTGCAGGCAAAGATCTCGATGATGGCCTCCAGAGAGGGCACGGCATCGCCGACGCGGAAATGGTCGTACCCACTTGCTGGATGTCGGCCGCGGTCGGCACGGCGCTGCCGCTGCGCGCCTTTGCCCGAAAGCCCCAGATGAAGAGCCGCTCTGCCGCGCACAGCGCGGGCAGGTCGAGCGGCCTGCGATATGTCGATTGATGCATTGAGCCTCCGGCCCTTGGCATGCACGCATGCCATAATATGCGCTGACGATCTGTGCCGATGGTTCGGCCAGGGCGGTCTGCAAGTCAACGCGCGGAGGGGCGATATCGAAATGTTCTAGATTGGAAGAGCTTGCATCTCGGATGCCGCCGGCGGGAACCGGAATGCTTAAAGCTTTGCTAAGGGAGGCAGGATAAAATGGCATATCAGCCCTTTCATTCACGCGAGCACCGATGATTTTCTCCCGCATCAGTTTCAAGCTGGTCCTGATTGTCGGCATCAGCCTCCTCGGCATGATCGCGCTGGCGCCGATCGCGCTGTCGACCCTGCGCAGCCAGATGATCGCCGACCGCCAGGCCAAGACGCAGCACATGGTGGATGTCGGCTACGGGATCCTCGCGCATTACCAGAAGCTCGAGAGCGACGGAAAGCTCTCGCGCGAGCAGGCTCAGGCCGGCGCAATGGCCGAGATCAAGAGCCTGCGCTACGACAAGGTCGAGTATTTCTGGATCAACGACATGACCCCCAGGATGGTCATGCACCCGATCAAGCCCGAGCTCGACGGCAAGGATCTCTCCGCAATGAAGGACCCCGCCGGCAACGCGCTGTTCGTCGGCTTCGTTGATGTTGTCAAGAAACAGGGCGCCGGCTTCTATGGCTATCTCTGGCCCAAGCCCGGCTTCGACCAGCCGGTCGGGAAAATCTCCTATGTGAAGGGCTTTGCGCCCTGGGGCTGGATCATTGGCACCGGCATCTATCTCGACGACGTCGACGCCGTGTTCCGCCAGGACGCGATGACCTTCGCGCTGGTGTGCCTTGCGGTGCTCGTGCTCGTGCTGGGCGCCTCCTTCGTGATCGGCCGCAGCGTCACCAAGCCGCTGGCAAAGATCACCGCGCTGACCGAGCGTCTCGCGGCCGGCGACAGCGCGTTCGATGTGCCCTACACCGAGCGCCGCGACGAGGTCGGCGGGCTCGCCAAGGCGCTTGCCGTGTTCAAGGACAATGCGTCGGCGGTGGGCCGGATGCATACCGAGCAGCAGGAAGCGAAGCAACGGGCCGACGACGAGAAGCGCAAGACCATGGCCGATCTCGCCGGCAAGTTCGAGGCGAGCGTGCAGGCCGTGGTCCGCGATGTCTTCAACGAGGCGCGCGCGATGCAGCAGGCCGCGCAAGGCATGTCGGAAACCGCGAACAAAGCCACCGATCGCGCGAGCTTCGTCGCCACCGCCTGCCAGCAGGCCTCCAGCAACGTGCAGACGGTGGCCTCCGCCGCCGGCCAGCTGTCGTCCTCGATCACCGAGATCAGCCAGCGCGTCGCCCAGGCGGCGAGCGTCGCCGACAAGGCCGCCGCCGACGGCCAGCGCACCAACGACACCGTGCAGGGGCTCGCCGCCGCCGCGCACAAGATCGGCGAGGTCATCGACCTCATCAACCAGATCGCCTCGCAGACCAATCTGCTCGCGCTCAACGCCACCATCGAGGCCGCGCGCGCAGGCGAGGCTGGCAAGGGATTTGCCGTGGTCGCGAGCGAAGTGAAGTCGCTGGCGAGCCAGACCGCGAAGGCGACCGACGAGATCGGCGCGCAGATCACCGCGATCCAGGCCGAGACCAACCAGGTCGTCGGCAACATCGACAGCATTCGCAAGACCATCATGGAGGTCAACGAGATCTCCTCCTCGATCGCGGCCGCCGTGGAGGAGCAGGGCGCCGCGACGCAAGCGATCGCCCACAGCGTGCAGGAGGCGGCCTCCGGCACCGACCAGGTCTCGCAAAACATCTCCGGCGTCACCGATGCGACGGCAGAGACCGGCCAGGCCGCGGGCCTCGTGCTGCAATCGAGCGGCCGGCTGACCCAGAAGCTGCAATCGCTGGAGAACGAGGTCAGCACCTTCGTGGCGGGCGTACGCGCGGCTTGATACAGCGCCAATAGCTCTGCCGTGGTGCGGATAATTCGCCGCGTCGCGGCGCATGCGGGCCATTGATATTCCGGCCCGCGGGACCGGTCATCGCGACCGGCTTTCCCACCCTTGACGGCTGCGGCTAAAGTGAAGAAGCAGGATCATCGAACCTGCCGACCCGCAGCCTGTGCGGGCATGGAGACGCCGCATGTCGTTCAAGAAACTCCTGGTCGCCAACCGCGGCGAGATCGCCATCCGCATCGCGCGCGCGGCGGCCGATGCCGGCATCACGACGGTTGCGATCCACCCCGCTGACGATGCGCTGTCGCTGCATGTGCGCGTCGCCGACGAGGCGGTCGAAATTCCCGGCCGCGGCGCAAGGGCCTATCTCGATATCGACGCTGTCGTGAAGGCGGCGAAGAGCGCGGGCTGCGATGCCGTTCATCCCGGCTACGGCTTCCTCAGCGAGAATGCGGCGTTCGCAAAAGCCTGCGCTGACGCGGGCATTGCCTTTGTCGGACCCAAGCCGGCCGCGCTGGAGCTTTTCGGCGACAAGGTCGCGGCGCGGCAACTGGCAAAACGCTGCGGCGTGCCGATCATCGCCGGCACCAGTGGCCCGTCGTCGCTGGAGGAGATCACGGCCTTCTTCGAATCGCTCGGCAAGGGCGCCGCGATCGTGATCAAGGCGATGGCCGGCGGCGGTGGCCGCGGCATGCGCGTGGTGGAGAAGGCTGCTGATCTGGCGGAGGCCTATGCGCGCTGCCAGTCCGAGGCCAAGGCCGCGTTCGGTTTCGACGGCGTCTATGCCGAGCGGCTGATCCGGCAGGCGCGCCATATCGAGGTGCAGATCATCGGCGACAAGCACGGCGCGATCTCCCATCTCTGGGAGCGCGAATGCACCATCCAGCGCCGGCACCAGAAGCTGATCGAGGTGGCGCCGAGCCCGTCGCTCAGCGACGGCTTGCGCGGCCGTATCATCGAGGCGGCGAAGCAGCTTGCGGCTGCGGCCTCGTATGACAATCTCGGTACGTTCGAGTTCCTGGTCGACGACACCGCCGAGGACAGCTTTGCCTTCATCGAAGCCAATCCACGTCTCCAGGTCGAGCACACCGTGACGGAAGAGGTGCTCGGCCTCGATCTCGTCCGCGCCCAGCTCGCGGTCGCGGCAGGCGCAACGCTGGCCTCGCTCGGTATGGCGCAGGGTTCGATCCCGAAGCCGCGCGGCTATGCGATGCAGCTCCGTATCAACATGGAGACGCTGGACGAGACCGGCGCGACGCATCCGACCGGCGGCGTGCTCGCGGTGTTCGAGCCGCCGTCGGGGCCCGGTGTTCGCGTCGATAGCTTTGGTTACGCCGGCTACAAGACCAGCGCGGCCTTCGACTCGCTGCTTGCAAAAGTCATCGTGCATACGCCGGGCGAAGCCTGGCATGACGTGGTGGCCAAAGCCTCGCGCACCCTGCGCGAGTTCCGGATCGACGGCGTCGTCACCAACATCGCCTTCCTTCAGGCCGTGCTGGCCCATCCTGATTTCAGGACCAACCGCATCGCGACCGATTTCATCGACCGCAACGTTGCGAAGCTGGTCGAGGCAGCGGACGGGGCGGCCAAGCCGCTCTACTTCACGGCGACGGAGCGCGGCGATCACTGCGCGGAAGCGCATATCGCGCAAGTCGTGCCCGAAGGCGCGGTGATGGTCGCAGCGCCCTTGCAGGGCACCATCGTCACCATCCAAGTGAAAGAAGGCGAGATCGTGCGGCCCGGTCAGCAGCTCGCCGTGATCGAGTCCATGAAGATGGAGCATCTGGTCATGGCCGAACAGGGCGGGCGGGTGACAAAACTCGTCGCCGGCGACGGCGTCACGCTGATGCATGGCGAACCGATCATGTATCTGGAGCCGCTCGACGTCGCGGCTGACAGCACGGCGGCGGAAGCCGACATCGATCTCGACCACATCCGTCCTGACCTCGCCGAGCTGATCGCGCGCCAGGCCAACACGCTCGATGCCAACCGCCCGGCCTCGGTCGAGCGCCGCCGCAACACCAACCAGCGCACCGCGCGCGAGAATGTTGCCCAGCTCGTGGACGAAGGCTCGTTCATGGAATATGGCAGCCTTGCGATCGCCGCCCAGCGCCGCCGTCGCAAGCTCGACGATCTCATCAAGAACACGCCGGCGGACGGCCTCGTGATGGGCGTTGCCACGGTGAATGCCGAGAAGTTCGGACCCGACGGTGCGCGCTGTATCGTCGTGGCCTATGACTACACCGTGCTTGCGGGCACGCAGGGCCACATGAACCACAAGAAGATCGACCGCATGCTGACGCTGGCGGAAGACTGGCGCGTGCCGCTGGTGTTTTACGCGGAAGGCGGCGGTGGTCGGCCCGGCGACACCGACCGGCTCGGCATGACCGGCCTCGACGGCCCGTCCTTCGTGCAGTTTGCAAGGCTCTCCGGCCTTGTGCCCGTCATCGGCGTCGTCTCCGGCTATTGCTTCGCCGGCAACGCGGCGATGCTCGGCTGCTGCGATGTCATCATCGCTACCAAGAATGCGTCAATTGGCATGGGCGGCCCGGCGATGATCGAGGGCGGCGGGCTCGGTGTCTATCACCCGGCCGAGGTCGGCCCGGTTTCATTCCAGTCGCCGAACGGCGTCATCGACATCCTGGTCGAGGACGAGGAGGAGGCGACGCGGGTTGCGCAAAAGTATCTGTCCTATTTCCAGGGTGCGGTGCAGGACTGGGAAGCCGCCGACCAGCGCCTGCTCCGTCGCGCGATTCCTGAGAACCGCCTGCGCGTCTACGACATCCGCAACGTGATCGATCTCGTCGCCGACAAAGATTCCGTGCTGGAGCTGCGCCGCGACTACGGCGTCGGCATGATCACCGCGCTGATCCGGATCGAAGGCGAGCCGTTCGGCCTGATCGCCAACAATCCGCGCCATCTCGGTGGCGCCATCGATGCCGATGCCGGCGACAAGGCCGCCCGCTTCCTCCAGCTCTGCGATGCCTTCGACCTGCCGATCGTGTCGCTCTGCGACACGCCCGGATTCATGGTCGGGCCCGAGGCCGAGAAGACCGCGATCGTCCGTCACGTCTCGCGCATGTTCGTGACCGGCGCGAGCCTCACCGTGCCCTTGTTCGGCATCGTGCTGCGCAAGGGCTATGGCTTAGGGGCGCAGTCGATGATCGGCGGCGGCTTCCACGCCTCCTTCTTCACCGCGGCCTGGCCGACCGGCGAGTTCGGCGGCATGGGCCTCGAAGGCTATGTCCGCCTCGGCTTCCGAAAGGAGATGGAGGCGATCGCCGACCCCGAGGAGCGCGAGACCTATTATCGGAACAAGGTCGCCGAGCTCTATGCCAACGGCAAGGCGGTCTCGATCGCTTCGGTGTTCGAGATCGACAACGTCATCGACCCCGCGGAGACGCGGCGCTGGATCATGGCCGGCCTGCGCTCCGTGCCGAAGCCGCCGGCGAGGACGGAGAAGAAGCGGCCCTGCATCGACACGTGGTGAGCGCGGTGCAGCAATTGCAATGCGGGGTCATTTCGGGGCGGCCCGGAGAGCCGAACTCCGGTGCGCAATTGCGCACCTGAGAATCTCGAGATCCCGGGTTCGATGCTTCGCATCGCCCCGGAATGACAACTGGAGACAGCGCGCCGTGCTTGTGTTCCCGGTTCCCGATTGACCGATTGACATCCCCGCCCGTGCTGCCAGACTTTGCACAATAATACAGGGTGGAGACGTCCGCGATGGCCAGCCTGTCGGCCTCGAACCATGTCGCCCGTGTTCTGTCCGTCGCCAATCATGTGGCCGACGTCGATGCCTCCTCGCGCATCGCCAATTCCTGGCGGCGCTGTCTGATCAGCCACAAGCTCGATCCCGCCCGCCAAGGCCCGCCGCAGACGCTGACCGAGGCAGAGATCCGTCACGTCGCAGAACCCATGGAAGAGGTGATCAGGCTCGCAACGCCCGAGCTCGACGATCTCGCCCGCGTGCTGCGCGACGCCGGCTACTGCGTCAACCTGGCTGACGCGAATGCGACCATGCTGTTCAGCCGCCTGCCCGGCGAGGCCGACGCGAAGATGTTCCTGGACTGGAAGATCTACACCGGTTCGAACTTCGCCGAGACGTTCGAGGGCACCAACGGGCTCGGCACCGCGCTTGCGGAACAGAAGCCGATCCTGGTGCATCGCGACGAACATTTCCGTGCGCAATGGCACATGTTCTCCTGCGCGGTGGCGCCGCTGTTCGACCAGGCCGGCCGTCTCGCCGGCGCCATCAACATCACCTCCTGCCGCGAGGACCTCGAGCGCGCCGCGCATCAGCTGGCGCTGGCGGTGACGATGGAGGCGACGCGGCGGATGGAGGGCGCGATCTTCCGCGGTCATTTCCGCAACGCGTGGATCGCGACCGTGCCGGGTGATGGCGGCAGCGGTCTCATCGCCTATGACGACGACCGCCGCGTCGTCGGCGCCTGCCGCTCGGCGCGTGCGCTGCTCGGCCTCACCGACGGCATGATCGCATCCGGCATCGATCTGTCGCGCTACGTCAAGTTCGATCATCACGCCGCGCGTAACAAGGACGAACTCGTCGAGCTGCGCCGCGCCGACGGCCGTGCATTGGGCCAGGGCCACATCGCGCCGCCGCTGCGTGCAAGGTCGCCCGTTCCGCGCCGCGATGCGCCCGCGGATCGCTTCGACGCGCTGCACCGGCTCGCCGGCCGGGATCCAGGCCTCGTCAAGAGCGTCAAGCGCTTGAGGAGCATCGGCGATCACAATCTGCCGGTGCTGTTGCATGGCGAGACCGGCGTCGGCAAGGACGTGTTCGCGCGCGCCATTCACGCCGCCAGCAACCGCGCGCGCAACAATTACGTTGCGCTGAACTGCGCGGCGATGCCGGAGAGCCTGATCGACGCCGAGCTGTTCGGCTACGAGGCCGGCGCCTTCACCGGCGCGCGGCGCGAGGGGTCGAAGGGCCTGATCGTGCAAGCCGACGGCGGCACGCTCTTCCTCGACGAGATCGGCGACATGCCGATCGCGCTGCAGACGCGCCTGCTGCGCGTGTTGGAGAATCGCGAGGTCTGGCCGCTCGGCGCGCGCAGGCCGGTGCCGGTCGACATCCGCCTGATCAGCGCCACCCATCGCGATCTCGGCCGCATGGCGGAAGAGGGGGCCTTCCGTCCCGATCTTTATTTCCGCCTGCGCGGCATGGAGGTGCGGCTGCCGGCCTTACGTGATCGCGCCGACCGGGACGACATCATTCGCCAGATCGCGCGCGAGGAAGCGCCGAATTGCCGCCTGTCGGACGAAGCCTGGTTGTTGCTCACAGCGTATTCCTACCCCGGCAACATGCGTCAGCTCCGCCATGTGCTACGGCTTGCGGGCTGCACGGCGGAGGACGGCATCATCACGGATGCCGATCTCGATCTGCCGCCGTTCGGTGGAAGGACCGCGGAGCCTGCTCTCGAAGTGGCCGAGCGCGCCACCATCGTCGAGGCCCTGCGGCAGCACGGTGGCCGCGTCACTGAAGCAGCGCGCGCGCTCAAACTCAGCCGCGCCACGCTCTATCGCAAGATCAAGCAATTGAAGATCTAACGAGCAAGGGGGCTCCTGCCGGAACCCTGACGCCGCCCGGCCCTTGATCTGCTCTCCCGGATCAGGCGGCAAACGCGCCGCCGCGAACATACATTCCCGAGAGTTCGAGAGAGGAGCGCATTCGATGGAGGAGATCGAGGTCTTCCTGGCGGTCATCGAGGCGGGAAGCCAGACGGCCGCCGCGCGGCAATTGGGTCGGTCGTTGCAATCGGTGAACCGCGTACTCGCCGCGCTGGAACGCAGTGTCGGTGTGGAACTGGTTCGGCGAACCACGCGGCAATCGGTGGCGACCGAAGCGGGTCTGGCGTTCTATCGCCGCGTCAAGCCGGCCTTTGCGGAAATCACCGAAGCGCGGCTCGAAGCCGCGAACCGGCGCGTCGAGCCGTCGGGACTGCTCAAGGTCGCAGCACCGGTCCTGTTCGGATCGACCCATGTGGTGCCCGTGATCGCCGAGTTCATGGCGCGCTTCCCGCAGATCGAAGTCGACGTCAACATGTCCGACCGGCCTGTCGATGTCGTCGGCGATGGCTTTGATCTCGCCGTGCGGATCAGGGAATTGCCGGACTCCTCGCTGAAGACCCGGCGGCTGGGCGAGCTGCGCACGGTCGTCTACGGCGCGCCCGATTATTTTGCGCGCCATGGCCGCCCGCATCATCCGAACGATCTCGCCAGGCATCAATGCATCCTGCGCAAGATCAATCGCGGCGAAGCGGATGCATGGCGGTTTCAGATCGACGGCAGCGCGGCGATCGTGCAGGTGAACGGCCGCTTTCACACCGACAATATGACGGCTGCGCATGCGGCCGCCCGTCATGGCCTCGGTGTCGGATATGGCCCGTTCTGGCAGATCCGCGATCTCGTCGATCAGGGCGCGCTCGAAATCGTGCTGGAGGCGTTCGAGGCCGCGCGAACGCCCGTGCGCGCCGTGTTCCCTCCGAGCGCGATACCGCCGGCCAAGACGCATCTCTTCGTCGATCTGCTGGTGGAAAGGCTGAAGCACGAGCGGCTTTGAGCCGCGTCCGGGAACGCATTTCTACCATTTGGCGGGAATGTCTATCCCGCGAGGCGCCGGTTGTCCTGACCTGCCGTCGATCGCAGCTTGAAGCGGGGCGCATATCCGCCCCGCGAGGCGCAAAGGACTGCTCCATGGCTCCCAATCGACGGACACTCTTGCACGCCGGCGTCAGCGTCACCGCGACGCTGGCTTCCGCCACCCTCGCCGGACAGTCTGGCGCACGCGACCCGCAGCCGCCGAAGTTCCTGCTCGCGGACGATTCGGAATCCTGCGCGGCGGCCGCGCAGGATTTCGGCCACATCGTTCAGAGGCGGCCGCGGGCCATCTGCAAACCCGCGACCAGCGGCGAGGTCGTCGACATTCTGCGCTGGGCGCGCGAGCAGGGCCTGAAGGTCGCGGCGCGCGGGCAGGGCCACGCGACCTACGGCAGGGCCATGGCCGAGGACGGCATCGTGATGGACCTTGGAGCGCTGGCCGCGATCCACCGGATCGAGCCCGATCGCGTCGTGGTCGATGCCGGCGCGACCTGGCACGATGTGCTGGATACGACGCTGGCCAAGGGGCTCACACCTCCGGTGTTGACAAACTATCTCGGCCTGTCCGTCGGCGGCACGCTTGCCGTCGGTGGAATCGGCGGATCATCGTCCCGGCATGGTCTCCAGACCGATCAGGTTCTGGAGCTCGATGTCGTCACCGGCGAAGGCGTGGAGCTGACCTGCTCGCCGACTGCGCATGCCGAGCTGTTCGACGCCGTTCGGGCCGGGCTGTCGCAGTGCGCGATCATCACGCGGGCGACGCTTCGATTGATGCGTGCGCCCGAACGTGTCAGGCGTTATCTGCTGTCCTATCCCGATCTTGCCTCGCTGACCGCCGATCAGCGGCGCGCTCTGGACGAGCGACGTTTCGATCAGTTGCAGGGCGCTGTCGTGCCTGATAGCGCCGGCGGCTGGCGCTATCAACTCGAAGCGGGCGTCTTCTACGACAACAGCACGCCCCCCGACGACAAGGTTTTGCTCGCGGGCCTCGCCGACAAGCGCGAGACCGTCTCGGACCTTGGCTTCGGGGAGGACGCCAACGTATTCGCCAAGCTCGAGAAGCTGCTGCGGTCGAACGGCCAATGGTTCAATCCGCACCCCTGGCTGCTGACATACTTGCGCGGCAGCAACGCGCTGGAGGTCGCAAGCGAGGTCATTGCTGAACTGAACAGCGATGATCTCGGCCCGTTCGGACGGATCACTTACTATCCGATGTTCAAGGATGCATGCCGGACACCCTTGCTTCGATTGCCTGACGAGCGCGTCGTCGTCCCGTTCAATCTCATCCGCATCCCTGTAACGGCCGACAAGGCGAATGCGGACCGGCAGGTCGTCCGCAACCGCACACTGTACGATCGCATTCGCGAGGCAGGCGGCATGCTGTATCCGGTGAGCGCACTCGCCATGTCGTCGCAGGACTGGGCCGACCATTTCGGCGCGAGATGGCCGCTGCTGCGCGAGGCTAGGCGTCGTCACGACCCGGACGGCATCCTCACGCCCGGCTATGATCTGTTCTAGATCAGGAGAAATCCGTCCAGCTGAGATGCCGCGCATCGAGGTCGCCGAGCGCGACCGTCTCGCGCATCTCCTGCGGCGTATGAAAATGGCCGCGCAGATACACCAGTGGCTTCGCGGCATCCGAATGGGACACGCCGCGCACCTCGCCGACGAAGATCGAATGCGTCCTGGTTTCGAATTCCTGCGCCAGCACGCAGTCGAAGGCTGCGACCGCGTCGGTCAATACCGGCGCGCCGGTTGCGCCGCGCGTCCACTGCCCGAACGCAAACCGGTCGTCGCCGTTGACGCCCTTCTGGCCGCTGAAGGTCAGCGCCAGCATCGCGTGATCCTCGTGCAGGAAGTTGATCGCGAAGGCGCCTTCCTCGCGGATGCGCGTATGCGCACTGGCATTGCGGTTGACGCACACGATCAGCGAGGGCGGATTGTCGGACAGTGAGCAGGCCGAGGTCACCGTCAAACCCGTGCGCTTGCCGTGCTCGGCGCCGACCGTGACCAGCGCCACGGCGCCGGCGCACTGGCGCATCGCCTGCTTGAAATCCTTCGCGTCGACGCTCACGCGGAAATCTCCGAAATGAAAGCGGGTGCGGCAGGATCGCGCCGCACCCGTATTGGGTCAAGCTGCCTTCTTCGCGGAGCCGAGATGCGTCAGGCGCGGCATCACCTCGTTCTTGAGCAGCGAGAGCGAATGGTGCCAGGCTTCGGCCTTGTGCTTGTAGTCGAAGCCGAACACCAAGAGCACGCCGAAGCCGCCGACCTCGTCGTAGATCTTCTCGATCTTCTCGGCGACGGTCGCGGGCGAGCCGACGATCCAGTTCCGTTTGGCGCAATATTCGACCGTGACGTCGCTGTCGGGCACGTCGGGCGCGTGCTTGAGGTAGTCCTTGAAGCCGAAATGGCCGAGCAGTGGCAGGAAGTACTCATGCATCATCCGGCCCATCATGTCGCCGGTCGACAGCTTCCAGGCCTCCTCGTCGGTATCGGCAACGAACACCTCACGCACCAGGCGCCAGTCCTGCCGGTTCGGCTTGCGGCCGGTCTTGGCGGCGCCGATCTCGACCGAGTCCCAATGGCTGCCGACATAGGCCGGGTTGAGATTGAGGCTCATCGGGATGAAGCCGCGCTCACCTGCGAGCTTCAAGGTGTCTGAGTTCTTCGATAGCCCGGCAACGCCGATCGGCGGATGCGGCGCCTGCAGCGGCTTGATGTGGGGCTTGAGGAAGTCGAACATCGTGTCCGGCTTGGTCACCGTCCAGTATTTGCCCTTGTGGGTGAACGGCGCCGGCTCACTCCAGAGCTTCAGGATGATCTCCAACGCCTCGCGCGTCATGTCGCGGTTCTGACCGCTCATGCCGTCGACGTTGAACATCGCCCAGTCGCTCGGCAGGCCGCTCGCCGCGACGCCGAAATTGAGCCGGCCCTCGGACATATGGTCGAGCATCGCGACGCGGTTGGCGAGCTCGGCCGGGTGGTGATAGGGCAGCAGGAAGCCGCCCGGCCCGATGCGCAGGCGCTTGGTCTGCATCAAGGCCTGCGCGATCAGGAGGTCCGGCGTGGGATTGGGTTCCCAGGGCGCGGTGTGGTGTTCGCCGACCCAGGCCTCCTGATAGCCGAGCTCGTCGAGCCAGCGCATGACTTGCAGGTCCCAGTCGTTCCCTTCCTTCAGACCGCACTCCGGCGGATGCGAAGGCATCGTGAAATAGCCGATCTCCATGGGTTTCCTCATCTGATGTTGACGCGTCTTGCTGCGCGGTTCACGGACGTGAGTGGAGAGGCTTCAGCAAGGCGTGTGCCAGCGCGGCTCGCCCTCGGACTTGCGAGAAAAGGCTGGTTTGCGGCCGCAATAGCCGATATCCCGAGGCAGATTTGCAAAGCGCCGTCTCATTGTCGCGAGACGCCGTCTTGCCTGTGAGACGAGGACACGATGACCGAACCCGCTTTTGTCGCGGTGGACTGGGGCACCAGCAGTTTTCGCCTGTGGCTGGTTGATCGCACCGGCCAGGTTCTGGCCGAGCGCCGCAGCGGCGAGGGCATGCTGACGGCGGCGAAGGCTGGCTTCTCCGCCGTGCTGCAGTCGCATCTCCGCGCAGTCGAGGCGCCCGATCCTCTGCCCGTTCTCGTCTGCGGCATGGCCGGCGCAAAAACCGGCTGGGTCGAGGCCGGCTACGTCGACACGCCGGCGCCGCTCGCCGCCATCCTGAAGCAGGCCGCGCGTGTGCCGGCTGAGGCGCGCGACATCCGCATTCTACCGGGCATCGCGCAGCGCGACGCCAGCGCGCCGGACGTGATGCGCGGCGAGGAGACGCAGCTGCTTGGCGCGCTTGGCCTCGATGCCGCCAGCGAGGCGCTGGTCTGCATGCCCGGCACCCATTCGAAATGGGTGCGGGTGAAGGACGGTACGGTCGCTCGCTTTTCCACCTTCATGACCGGGGAGCTCTTCAGCGTCATTTCGCGCGAGACGATCTTGTCGCTCGCGGTGGCCGGTGCCGATGAGGCCGAAGATATCGCGAGCTTCAAAGCGGCCGTGAAGGCTGCGTACGACGCGCCGGCCTTCGCCGCCAATTTGCTATTCACCGCGCGGTCGCGGCAGTTGCTGTTCGGCGGTACGCCGGCTGCGGCGCGCGAGACGCTGTCGGGCACGTTGATCGGCGCCGAGCTCGCGGCAGGGCTCTCCGGAGCGTTGCCAAAAGCGGGCATTACGCTGATTGCCTCGGGGCGGCTCGCGACGTTGTATCGCCACGCTTTCGATGCGCTGGCGGTCGCCGTGCAGCCGGTCGATGCCGACGAAGCGGTCCGCCGCGGTCTGTCGATGGCCGCTGCGGCGATCTGGACGAAATAGAGGGATTTTTGAGATGAGCGTTCCTTTTCCATCGATGAAGCGTCCGCTGGTCGCGATCCTGCGCGGCGTCAAGCGGGAGGAGACCGAGGCCATCGTCGGCGTGCTGATCGAGGCCGGCATGACCGCGATCGAGATTCCCTTGAACTCGCCCGATCCGTTCCGTTCGATCGGCGTTGCGGTGAAGCAGGCGCCGGCTGGCGTGCTGATCGGCGCCGGGACGGTGCTGACCGCCGCAGATGTCGACCGCCTCAACGATGCCGGCGGCAAGCTGATGGTCTCGCCCAATGTCGATACTGACGTGCTTGCGCGCGCGCATCAGCACGGCATGGTGACCCTGCCCGGCGTGTTCTCGCCGACGGAAGCGCTGCTCGCGGCGCGCTCCGGCGCATCGGGCCTGAAATTCTTTCCGGCCAGCGTGCTCGGCGCATCCGGGATCGCCGCGATCCGCGCCGTGTTGCCCGCGGGCGTGATGATTGCCGCTGTCGGCGGCGTCTCCGACCAGAATTTTGCCGAATACATCAAGGGCGGCGTGACGGCGTTCGGGCTGGGTTCGAGCCTCTACAAGCCCGGCATGTCGGCCGCCGATGTCGCGGTGCGGGCGAAGGCGACGATTGTGGCCTATGATCGGGCGATTGCGAAAGACTGAGCGCGCAATAAACAAGCCGTGATGCCGTCACGGTCGCGCGTTATCCTATCTTGCTCTACCGGCGAGATCAGGAGACCGACATGGCGATCAACAACGTGGCCGATCTGTTCGTGGGAACGCTCGAGCAGGCCGGCGTCAAACGCATCTATGGCATCGTCGGCGACAGCCTGAACGCCTTGACCGAGGCGCTGCGCCGCCGCGGCACCATCGAGTGGATCCATGTCCGGCACGAGGAGGTTGCAGCCTTCGCCGCTGCCGGCGAAGCCGAGATGACGGGAAGCCTCGCGGTCTGCGCGGGTTCCTGCGGCCCGGGCAATCTGCATCTGATCAACGGCCTGTTCGATGCCCATCGCAGCCGCGTTCCCGTGCTGGCGATCGCGGCGCAGATCCCGACCGCCGAGATCGGCGGCGGCTATTTCCAGGAGACACATCCGCAAAACCTCTTTCGCGAATGCAGTCACTACTGCGAGCTGGTCTCTGATTCGAGCCAGCTTCCTTATGTGCTGGAGAACGCGATTCGCGCGGCGGTCGGTCTGCGCGGCGTCGCCGTCGTGGCGATGCCCGGCGACGTCGCCTTCCGCTCGCCGCCGAAGCGCGCACTGTCGACGACACGTGGCCTCGCGTTATCCGCACCGAAGATCGTGCCGCAGGCGGATGAGCTGAAGGCGCTCGCCGATCTCCTCAACCGCGCCGAGCGCATCACGCTGTTCTGCGGCCGCGGCTGCGCCGGCGCGCACGCACCGCTGATGCAACTGGCCGAAACGCTGAAGAGCCCGATCGTGCATGCGCTCGGCGGCAAGGAGCATGTCGAATACGACAACCCTTACGATGTCGGCATGACCGGATTCATCGGCTTCTCCTCGGGCTATGCCGCCATGCACGCCTGCGACGCGCTGGTGATGCTCGGCACCGACTTTCCCTACAAGCAGTTCTTCCCTGTTGATGCGAAGGTCGCGCAGATCGACATCCGCCCGGAAAATCTGGGACGGCGGTGCAGGATCGATCTCGGCCTCGTCGGCGACGTCAAGCTGACCATCGAGGCGCTGCTGCCGCTGCTCAAGTCCAAGACGCAGCGCAGGCATCTCGACGATGCCATCGCGCACTACAAGAAGGCGCGTGAGGGTCTCGACTCGCTCGCCAAGGGCACGCCCGGCAGCAAACCGATCCATCCGCAGTATCTGGCCAAGGTCATCAGCGACCACGCGTCCGACGATGCCGTGTTCACCGCCGATGTCGGCACGCCCACGGTGTGGGCCGCGCGCTATCTCGACATGAACGGCCGCCGCCGGCTGATCGGCTCGTTCGTGCACGGCTCGATGGCCAATGCCATGCCGCAGGCGATCGGCGCGCAGGCCGCGCAGCCCGGCCGCCAGGTCATCTCGCTTTCCGGCGACGGCGGCTTCACCATGCTGATGGGCGACCTCATCACGCTGACGCAGATGAAGCTGCCGGTGAAGGTCGTCGTCTTCAACAATGGCGTGCTCGGCTTCGTCGCGCTGGAGATGAAGGCGGCCGGCTTTGTCGACACCAATGTCGATCTGGAAAATCCTGATTTCGCCGCGATGGCGCGCGCGATGGGCATCTTTGCCAAGCGCGTCGAGGATCCCGGCGAGCTGCCGGGCGCGATGAAGGAGATGCTGGCCCACAACGGGCCGGCGCTGCTCGACGTCGTCACCGCCAAGCAGGAGCTGTCGATGCCGCCGACCATCACAGCCGAGCAGGTCAAGGGCTTCAGCCTGTGGGTGCTGCGCGCGGTGATGAACGGCCGCGGCGACGAGGTGCTCGACCTCGCGAAGACGAACCTCTTGCCGCGCTAACCGCGCTTCACTGACGGCACCGGCAGCCGCTCGTGGCGGCGCTGGAAGCGCTGCCAGTGCAGCACGATGCCGATCAGCAAGGCCGGCAGGAAGCCGAGCGCGATCAGGAAATGCGGCAGCTGCGTCGGCGAGATGAACGCCATGGCGACGTCGGAGATCAGCCAGAGCGCCGCGAACATCACCGCAAAATCGGTGCGTGGGCAGCGCAGATAATAGAACACGGCGGTAATGACGATGGCGGGCCCGATCGCAATCCCGATCATCACCGCCGTCAGCTCTTTCGGCGTCAACGCGTCGAGCACCATCGCCGCCAGCAGCCAGAGCGCGGCGAACATGGCGATGATGTCGAGCGGATGCCGCAACCCAATACCTCTCGCAGGGAACGCGCTATCGTTGTGGCCCGGCCCCCTGCCGTCAAGGGAAAATACGCCTATTCCTCGTCACTTCCGGGCGTCGGGCGCAGCATGAAATGGCCGAAAGCGGTCGCGATCGGCTTGTCCCCATCGTCCTGCCAGGCCCGCGCCTCGAAGGCGACGATGCGGCGGCCTTGTTTCACGATCGAGACATTGGCAATGCTGTCGAGCGCGCGGCCGGAACGCAGATAGTTGACGGTGAGCCCGATCGGCTTGGGCAGCGCGGCGATGCCGAGCTCGCGCGTCACGCCGACGATCGCGGTGGTCTCGAGAAAAGCGCCGGTCATCCCGCCATGGATCGCGGGCAGGATCGGGTTGCCGATGATTTTCGGCGAGAACGGCATGGTCAGCGTGCCGTCGTCATTGATGCGGATGCCGAGGCAGCGTGCGAACGGGCTGCTCGCGAACGGGCCGTCCGGATCATCCGGCGCCTCCAGCGTCGGGATGTTGCGCGCATCCATCCTGCGGTCGGCGAGCATGTTGGTGCGGTTGGCGCCGATCATGAAGCAGGCGGTCGCGGTCGCGACCGGATCGTCCTCGGACTCCTGGTAGGCGGTGGAGCGCACGAAGGCGATCGAGCGCGTGGTGCGGTAGCAGACCGAATGCGCCTTGATGTCGAGGCCCGGCGTTGCCGGCTTCTGGTAGTCGATGCGCAAGTCCAGGGTTGCGATCGCACGGGTGCCGTCGAGCGCGAGTTGCACGGCCATGCCGCAGCTCTCGTCCAGCATCGCGGTGACCACGCCGCCATGCAGCACGCCGGTCTCGGTGTCGCCGACGAAGACCGGCCGGTAGGGCAGGCTGGACCAGGCCTCGCCCGGCGCAAAGCGGTCGAGCTGAAGCCCGCTGATATGGCCGTAATCGGAACGGCGGCCCTTGATCGCCTCGGCGAGTTCCTCGAAGGGGAGCGTGGTCGGTGGAGTGGACATGGCGATGTTCTAGACCAGTGCCGGGCGCGGTGCAAAACCCGAACAGGTCGCCGGAGGCAGTTGGGCCTCGACAGGGCGGACGGAAGCAACGATGGTGGGCGCTTCGTTTGTTCGACCAGCCGCAAGGAGCGCCCATGACCGACCCCGAAACGCCCGCTCAGGGGCCCGTCACCATTTCGAGCTCGAGCTCGGAGCGCGCGCCGATCATCTATTTCGACGGCGCCTCCTGCTTCGGCCATCACAACGGCGCGATCCAGATCGAGCTCGCCGCGAACCTCTTGATGCCGGTCGGCGCCGCGGTCAGGGTCGACGTGGTCCAGACCGCGCACCTGCGTTGCAGCGTCGCCGCAGCGCTTGCCTTGCGTGAAGCGCTCGACAAGGCGCTGGCGATGTTCAAGCAGGGTCAGCAGCAGCCCACGGAGGACATTCCGGCGGTGAAGAACTGAAGGCAGCCGTGTGGGCCCGCACGGTTCGAGACGCGCCGCCAGGCGGCGCTCCTCACCATGAGGGTCTGAGATATCGCCGCGAAATCAGACCGCATCCTGAGGGCCCGCCATCGACGGGCGTCTCGAAGGATGGCCGCAAGCGCGGGGCTTACGAAACGAACGGGCCTGCCTCAGCCGACATGCACCTTCGGCTTCCTGCCGCCGTTCCACTTGCCGTCGAGCGCACGCTCGATCTGGGCGGCGAGTTGTAGCAAGAGGCCGTCATTGGCCTGCTTGGCGATCGCCTGGATGCCGAGCGGCAGGCCGTGGTCTTGCGCCGCCATCGGCATCGAGATCGCGGGCATGCCGCAGAGATTGGCGAGCGGCGTGAAGGCGAAGAAGCGCCAGAGATTGCCGAACCAGTCGAGCACATCGGGATTGTCGGAGATGGTGAGATATTCCTTCGTGCCGACCTTCGGCGTCGGCAGCGCGGTGATCGGCGTCAGGATCACGTCCCACTGCTCGAAGAACGCGCCGAAGCCGCGCGAGGTGGTGTTGAACACGCCCTGCATCTTCGCCCGCTCGGCGAAGCTGGTGTGACGGCCGGCTTCCCAGATGCGGATGTTCATGGGCTCGATCAGATCTTCCGGCGGCTTTTCAAGCCCGCGCGCGGCGAGCATGTTGGAGATCACCACGGCAAAATTGCTGATGTAGCAGGTGGTCTGTGCCGCGAAGGCGGCGCGGAAGTCGAGCTCGGGCAGCGCGTAGTCGACGTGATGGCCGAGGCCTTCGAGGAAACGGCCGGTCTTTTCCAGCTCGGCGGCGATCTCCGGCGTCGCGGTGTAATCGCCCCAGGTGTGGGACAGCGCGATACGGAGCTTGCCCGGATCGCGCTTGATCATCTCCGAATAGGGTTGCGCCGTGGTCCAGAACGGCATGAACTCGCCGGGCGCAGGTCCCCGCGCATGATCGACGAAAGCGGCGGTGTCGCGCACCGAGCGCGACTGGCAGCCCTGGATCGAGACAAGGCCGGTGAGGTCGGACATGTGCGGGGCGAGCGAGAACACACCGCGCGAGACTTTCAGGCCGATATTGCCGTTGACGCCGGCGGGAATGCGGATCGAGCCGCCGCCGTCGGTCGCATGCGCGATCGGCACCACGCCGGCCGCGACCATCGCCGCACTGCCCGCCGACGAGCCGCAGGTGGTGTAATCGGTATTCCAGGGATTGCGTGTGACATAGACGGCGGGATTGTCGGCCGAGCTGCATACGCCGAATTCCGGCGTCGTGGTGCGCCCGATCAGGTTCAATCCCGCCTGGCGAAACTTGCCGGTGAGGAACGTGTCGGCGGCGGCGCGATTGCCGCGCATCAACACCGAGCCCATCTCCTGGAGCCGGCCCTTCATGGTCGGTCCCAGATCCTTCATCAGGAACGGCAGGCCGGCGAACGGGCCGGACAGATTGGCGCCGTCCCTGGCGGGATCGGCGATCACGTCCTCGAACAGCTCGACCACGCCCGACAGCGCCGGATTGACCTTGGCAACGCCAGCGACCGCTTGCCGCGCCAGTTCCTTGGCCGTCAGCTCGCCATTGCGGACGCGCGCCGCCAGCGCGACGCCATCGTGCTGCGCCCATTCATTCCAGCTCATAGGCAAAGTCATGAAGTCAGATCCCCTAAGATGCGGGCGCCACCTTTTTCGCAAGGGCCCGCGTGAATCAACCGAGCCGGCGCGAAGGGCAGGGTTGCGCCGGGCGGAGAGGTCGGCGCGTCATTAAGACAGGCGTGCGATGACCGCAACCGGGCCGCCGCCCGCAGGCCCCTGGTGCTCGGCGCCGCCGGAAACATAGACCGCGCCGGTGCCGGCAAGGCCGGCGATCAGGCCGCCGACCGCGGCGCGGGCGTGACGTGTCGAGCTGATGTCGGTGTCTTCCAGCATGGTGTGGCGGTCGCCGCGCACGCTGCCATCGGGCGAGGCCTCGGCCTTGGCGAAGACATTGACGAGCTCGCGGCCCGGCTGCGGCGTCGTGCCAAGCCCGACACTCGTCAGCGCCGACATCACCGCCGCAGCATCGATGGCGTCGTCCATCACGGCATGCCCGATCTCGAACGTGCTCGCCGATGACGCGGAGTTGCCGAGCACGATGACGACGTTATGCATCAGCTCGATGCCTGACGAGGTCGAGGCGACGTTCGAGAACAGATCGTCGCGTCGCAGCACGTCCTCATCGCGAATATCGGAAGCGATCTCGCCGAGCGCCACCGCAACTCCGAGCGCGGAGGCGCCGCGCGAATAGGCCATCGAGCTGTAGGAGCTCGTCGTCGCCGTCTTGTTGCCGCGCGCTTTTGCCGCCTCGACCCGTTCGCTGGTGAGCAGCGGGCATTTGATCTGGACGAAATGAACGTCAGTGGGATCGGTGATGCCGGCATCCTCCATGGCGGCTTTCACGGCCGTGGCCGTCTCCGTGATCTGCGCGGAGCGGCCAAGCTCCTCGGGCAGGAAATCCCGCGTGTGCGCCATGCCGATGCTGAGCCGCTTGCCCGACATGCCGGCCGGCCGCTCGGCCTCGCGGCGTGTGAACACCGTGATATGCGGGCTGAGCACGCCCTCGGTGCCTCCGGACATCACGAAGGCGATGCGCTGCTCGACTGCCTCTGACGACAGCCCGAGCTTTGGCGCCAATGCCGTGCACAGCGCGGCGACGGCATATTCCCGGGTAAAATCGTTGACGCCACCATTGCCCTCGGTCTTGCCGAGAATGGCGAGGATGGATGTGGGATCGATCGCGCCTGAAACGATCATGGCCATCAGGCCGGAGACGTCGCCCGGGCCCCTGGTGGCGATCTTGAAGACGCCGACCGCTGTTGTCCGCATGATAGTCCCCGTGTGGAGTTCGGTGGTCCGGCAGATCAAACAGGCGCGGAACACGGGGCTGATGTCAAGCCGCAAGCGTTCATCTCTCACCGTCACCCTGAGGTGCGAGCGAAGGGAGCCTCGAAGGGCGACGGCCCGGCTGCATCCAGGCCGCTCATCCTTCGAGGCTCCGCATGGGACGCTATGCGTCCCATGCCTCGCACCTCAGGATGACGAGGTGGCTATCTCGGTCTGCCGCGACGCAAGAGAGAAGCCGCCGACATCCCCACGATTGTGGCGAGATCGCATCGGTCTGGCAAAAAAATCCCTTGTCGACGGTCTGTCGCAGTACCTTGATGAATCAACCCCGGTTGGTCCATAAGCGGCGTCCCGCGGCCGGGTTCGGTTCGCGTCGCGTGCTTGGAGGGAATTCTCGCGTGGCCAATATCAACCAGAAGATTGCGCAGGAGCTTGGGGTTCGGGCCGAGCAGGTCGAGGCGGCGGTGACGCTACTCGACGGCGGCGCCACGGTTCCCTTCATCGCCCGCTACCGCAAGGAAGCGACCGGCGCGCTCGACGACGCGCAATTGCGCACCCTGGAGGAGCGCCTGGTCTACCTGCGCGAGCTCGAGGATCGCCGCAAGGCCATTCTGGAGTCGGTGCGCGAGCAGGGCAAGCTCGATGCCGCGCTCGAAGCATCGATCATGGCCGCCGACAGCAAGGCCCGCCTCGAAGACATCTATCTGCCGTTCAAGCCGAAGCGCCGCACCAAGGCGGAAGTCGCCAAGGAGGCTGGCCTCGAGCCGCTCGCCAATCAGCTGATCGCCGAGCCCGGCAACGATCCGAAGGTGGTGGCCGAAGGCTTCATCAACGCCGAGAAGGGCGTTGCCGATGCCGCCGCTGCGCTCGACGGCGCGCGCGCCATTCTGGTCGAACGCTTCGACGAGGACGCTGACCTGATCGGCGCCTTGCGCGAAGACGTGTGGACCAATGCCCGCATGGCGTCCAAGGTGCGCGACGGCAAGAAGACCGAGGGCGAGAAGTTCGCCGACTATTTCGATTTCTCCGAGCCGCTGACCAAGCTGCCGTCGCACCGCATCCTCGCGATGTTCCGCGGCGAGAAGGAAGAGATCCTCGACCTCCAGATCCAGTCCGAGGAAGCGCCGCCCGCTGGCGTTCCGGGCTCCTATGAATTGAAGATCATGAAGCGGTTCGGCATCGCCGACCTCAAGCGCGCCGGCGACCGCTGGCTGATCGACACCGTGCGCTGGGCCTGGCGCACCAAGATCCAGGTGCATCTCAACATCGATCTGCGCATGCGGCTGTGGAACGCGGCCGAGACCGAGGCCGTCCGCGTGTTCGCCTCCAACCTGCGCGACCTGTTGCTGGCGGCGCCCGCCGGCACCCGCGTCACCATGGGTCTCGATCCCGGCTACCGCACCGGCGTCAAGGTCGCCGTGATCGATGCGACCGGCAAGGTGGTCGATACCACCGCGATCTATCCGCACGAGCCGCAGCGGCAGTGGAACGAGTCGCTCGCGACGCTCGGCCGGCTCGCGATGAAGCATCGCGTCGAGCTGATCGCGATCGGCAACGGCACCGCCTCGCGCGAGACCGACAAGCTCGCGACCGAGCTGGTCAAGGGCCTTGCCGAGCTGAAGATGTCCAAGATCGTGGTGTCGGAAGCCGGCGCGTCGGTCTATTCGGCCTCGGCCTTCGCCTCGGAAGAACTGCCCGGCCTCGACGTCACCCTGCGCGGTGCGGTCTCGATCGCCCGCCGCCTGCAGGATCCGCTCGCCGAGCTCGTCAAGATCGAGCCCAAGGCGATCGGCGTCGGCCAATATCAGCATGACCTCGGCCAGGCCAAGCTCGCCAAATCGCTCGATGCCGTGGTCGAAGACTGCGTGAACGCGGTCGGCGTCGACGTCAACACGGCTTCGGCGCCGCTGCTCGCCCGCGTATCGGGTGTTGGCTCCGGCCTTGCCCAGAGCATCGTGGCGCATCGCGACGCCAACGGACCGTTCAAGTCGCGCAAGGCGCTCAAGGACGTGCCGCGGCTCGGGCCGAAGGCGTTCGAGCAGTGCGCCGGCTTCCTGCGCATCCTCGGCGGCGAGGACCCGCTCGATGCCTCTGGCGTGCATCCGGAAGCCTATCCGGTGGTGCGCCGCATCCTCGCGGCCACCAAGAGCGACATCAAGGCGCTGATCGGTTCTAGCGAGATCGTGCGCACGCTGAAGCCGAAGGATTTCGTCGACGAGACCTTTGGTCTGCCGACCGTCACCGACATTCTGCGCGAGCTTGAGAAACCCGGCCGCGACCCGCGTCCGGCGTTCAAGGCCGCGGTGTTCAAGGAAGGCGTCGAGGAGATCAAGCATCTCCAGAAGGGAATGATCCTCGAGGGCACCGTGACCAACGTCGCCGCCTTCGGCGCCTTCGTCGACATCGGCGTGCACCAGGACGGCCTCGTGCACATCTCGGCGATGTCCAGGAACTACATCAAGGATCCGCGCGAGGTCGTGAAGCCCGGCGACATCGTCAAGGTGAAGGTGCTGGACTTCGAGGTCGCCCGCAAGCGCATCTCGCTCACTCTGCGCCTCGACGACGAGGTCGGCACCAAGAAGGACGCGCCGGGCATGCAGCGCGACAACTCGCGCAACACGAGCCGCATGACCTCGTCGGCGCCGCGCAAGCAGGAATCCTCCGGCGGCGGCGCCCTCGCCGAAGCCATGCGCAGGGCTGCTGAAAAGAACAACGGCAAGCGGGCGTGACTCTTGACCTCTCCCCGCTTTGCGGGGAGAGGTCGGAATTCGCGCGCAGCGCGGATTCCGGGTGAGGGGCAGGCAGACTGTCGGCCGGGTCAATGGTCCATCCGACTCCTACGCGCCGCGCCCTCAACTTAAATCGAATTCGCGGCAGCAGCCCCTCACCCCACCCTCTCCCCGTAAGGGCGGGGAGAGGGAGCGATAGAGCTGGGCTCCCCCTCCCTAACACCCGCGTCAGAATCTGGCGCGTTTGTAAGTTGAAGCTGCCCGTCCCTTCCTCTCATCTGATCATCCTCGTGCGGCGCGGTGACCGCCGCAGTGCAAGGAGGATGCTTCGATGAACAACAGGCTTCTCAAAGGCCTCACCGCGGCGACGCTCGCAGCGATGATGGCGGTTGCTTCACCAGTGCTCGCGCGTGGCGGCGGTGGTGGTGGTGGCGGACACGGCGGGGGCGGCTTTGGTGGCGGTGGCCATGGCGGCTTTGGCGGCGGCGGGCATTTCGGCGGCGGCGGAATGCATGCGGGTGGCTTCGGCGGCGGCATGCATGGCGGAGGTTTCGGCGGCATGCGTGTCGGCGGGATGGGCGGCGCCAGCTTTGCCCGTGTCGGCGGGCCAGGCTTTGCTCGACCTGGCTTCGGCGGACCACGCTTCGCGCATGCGGCGATCGGACCGCGCTTTGCCGGCGCCGGCTGGCACGGCAGGACCTTCATCGGCCGCCACGCCTTCTTCCGGAATCATCACTTCCGTCGTTTCGCTTTCATCGGCGGGCCCTTCTACGCCGACTATTACAATTATTACGACGACGGCTGCTGGCGCAGGAGCTTGACGCCCTACGGCTGGCAATGGGTCAATGTGTGCGGAGACTATTGGTAGTCGCATCGCCGTACCGCACCATTGTCGCGATCGCCACCGGGCGGTTCCGCTCAGCCCCGGAACGGGATAGTCTGGTGGCGATCGTCGCGCGGAGTTTCGCATGACCGGAGGTCACCGCCGCATCCTGGTCGTCGAGGACGATCCGGAAACCGCAGGCCAGCTCGTCGAGGAATTGACCACCTCGGGCTATGAGGTCGATCTCGCCGCAACCGGACGCGAGGCGCTCAGCCACGGCGCGGCGCGCGACTATGCCGTGATCACGATCGACCGCATGCTGCCCGATATCGACGGCATCACCGTGATGCGCCAGTTGCGCGACGACGGCATCGCCGCGCCGTTCCTGATCATCTCGGCGCTCGGCGAGGTCGACGACCGTGTCCGGGGCTTGCGTGCTGGCGGCGACGATTATCTCGTCAAGCCGTTCTCCTTCGTCGAGCTTCTCGCCCGCCTTGAAGCATTGGGCCGTCGCAGCGAGACCATCGCCAAGGAAACCATCTTGCGCGTCGGCGATCTCGCCGTCGACCTGATCGCGCGCAATGCCAGCCGCCGCGGCCGCAAGATTCCGCTGCTGCCGCGCGAATTCCAGCTGCTCGAATATCTCGTCCGCAACGAGGGCCGCGTCGTCTCGCGCGCGATGCTGCTCCAGCACGTCTGGGACCTGCATTTCGATCCCTCCACCAACATCATCGACGTCTATGTCGGCCGCGTTCGCCGGAAGGTCGACGATGCCCAGGCCTATCCGCTGATCCACACCATCCGCGGCATCGGATATTGCCTCCGTGCTCCTGGCTAAGACGCTCCGCTCCTCGACCTTTCGCCTGGCGCTGATCGCGATCGCGGTGTTCGGGCTGATCGTCGCGGCGATCATGGCCTATGTCTATTTCGGCACGCTTGCCTATGTGCGTAGCCGGGTCGGCGATGCCGGCGATCACGGTGATTTCACCGCGATGATCGGGCTCGCGATGTTCGCGGTCGCCATGCTGCTGGCCATGCTGGCTGGCCTTGCGGCAGTCCTGGTGACGCGGCGCACGGTCGGCCGGATCGAGGAGATCAATGCCACCAGCCGCGCCATCATGCTCTCCGGTCTCGACCGGCGCATTCCCTTGCGTGGCAGCCACGACGAATGGGATCGCGTCGCGGAAAACCTCAACCTGATGCTCGACCGCATCGAGACGCTGATGGGCGAGGTCAAGCAGGTTAGCGACAACGTCGCCCATGATCTGCGGACGCCGCTGACGCGCATGCGCGGCCGGCTGGAAAAGGCCTACCACACCCCGCGCGACAGCGAGGCCGATGCCGCGTTGATCGGCGACACCATCGCCGATCTCGATGCCGTGCTCGGCATGTTCGCCTCCATCACCCGGATCTCGGAGATCGAGACCCGCGCCCGCAAGGGCGCCTTCCGCAGGCTCAATCTCGTCGAGGTTGCCGGCGAGGTGGTCGAACTCTACGACGCCGCCGCCGAAGAGGTCGCGACCCGTCTCAGCATCAGTGGCGACCGTGAGGTCTCCGTGACGGGCGACCGCGACCTGCTGTTCGACGCCATCGCCAATCTCGTCGACAATGCGATCAAGCACGGCCGCGCAGGCGGGCAGGTCACCGTGACCTGCCGCAGCGCCGGTGGCGGGGCGGACATCGCGATCGCGGATGATGGTCCCGGCATTGCCGCTGCGCAGCGCGATCACGTCTTCAAGCGCTTCACCCGGCTCGAGCAGAGCCGCTACACGCCGGGCAACGGGCTGGGCCTCAGCCTGGTCGCTGCGGTCGCGCGCCTCCACGGCGCCGAGATAACCCTACACGACAATGCGCCGGGCCTTACGGTCCGGCTCAGCTTCCCCACGTCATAGCTCGATCACGCCGCGGCGTGCCGCATGTGCGACTGCATCGGTGCGGCCGGTGGCATCGAGCTTGTCCAGCAGCGAGCCGACATGGAATTTCACCGTGTGCACGGAGATGTTGAGCTGGCGCGCGATCATCTTGTTGGACGCGCCTTCCGCCATCAGCGCCAGCACGTCGAGCTCGCGCTGCGTCAGCGCGATATCCTCGGGCATGCGGCGTGGATCGCGCGCGATGACCGTCACCGCAGCCTGCTCACCTGGCCCGGCAAGACGAAGCCCCGCGACGCTGCCGAGCAGCGTTGCGAGGCGATTGGCAAGGACGGGATCGTCGATCTCGAGGGACAGAACGATCTCCGGCGTCGTGTCCGCGCTCACGTCTCCGGCCTCTCGCCGATCGTGACCTTGAAGCTGGCCGGCTCGCCGCCGCGGCGCACCGCGACGTCGACCACCGTGCCGACGCTCGCAGGCCCCAATGTCCGGGACAGCGCGCGGACGCCTGACAGCTTCTGGTCGTTGACCGCGACGATCACGTCGCCCTGGCGGATGCCGGCCGCGGCGGCCGGCCCGGCCTTGTCGACATTCATCACCATCGCGCCGACGCCATCGTCGAGCCGCACCGGCTGGAGCCCGAGGCCGAGATAGCCGCGGGCGATGCGGCCGCGCGTCTCGAGCTGCGCCGCGACGCGCTCGATCGTCGCTGTGGGAATGACGAGCACGCGCCGCGGCCCGAGCACGGCCATGCCGAAGGCCTCGCCCGATGCATCGAGCGCGAGCCCGCCCTCATGGCTATCGCGCAAGCGCACGTCGAGCTCGATCCGCGCATCGATGTCGCCGCCGCGCAGGGAGCGCCAGCCTTTGCCCGAGGCCGATACCATTCCGAGCGCCGCGCTCGGGGCGTCGCGATCGGTGGCGACGACGACCGAGAGCGAGCCGAGGGCGGGCACCGTTGCGGCCAGTTTCACCGGCGCGATATTGGTGTCAGCGCGCAGCAACGCGATATCGGTGGTGTGGTCACGGCCCGCGATCGTGGCGACGGCGGTGCTGCCGTCGGACAGGCCGATCTGGACCTCGCCCTCGTCGGCCAGGGCCTCGTCGGCGGTGACGATCAGGCCGGGCTTCCAGACGAATCCGGTCGAGCGCGAGCGATGCGAATGCACGGAGACGATGGACGGCGCGGTGCGCGCCACGACGTCCGCAAGCGCGGACGAGAGTGAAGACAGAGGAGTTGGGTCGGTCATGCAAGGCTCCTGCAAGGAATCAAGGCTCCTGTAAGCTGTCCTCAATCTGGGATGTCGCCGGCATTTGCGAAACTGGCCGGGTGGCCAGGACTTCGCGTCAGGACTTCGCGTCAGGACCTGGCTTCCGTAGGACCACGGCCGACGAATATGTGATTGGGAGGCGCTCACGGGAACGTGTAGCAATCGCCAAATTGCACCGCCCGGCCTCAAGCCTTTTCCGCGAGCCCTGACTGATGACCATCGATCTCACCCGCCGCACCCTGCTTCAACTCGCCGGCGCCAGTTCGCTCGCGATGGCCGCCGCGGCGGCTGCGCGTGCCGAAGGCACGCCGCAAGGCGGCGGACCGACCTATGCCAGCCGCACGCCGATGCGGGTCGGCATGGTGACGCTGCGGGTGAAGAACCTCGACACGGTCGCCGACTACTATCGCGACGTGATCGGGCTCACCGTGATGGAGCGCTCCGCGACGGGTGCAAAGCTCGGCACGGCCGGCATCACGCTGCTGGTGCTGGAGGCCCGTCCCGAGGCCGCGATTGAATCGCGCAGCGCCGCCGGCCTCTATCATACCGCCTTCCTGATGCCGACGCGCAAGGACCTCGCGCGCTGGCTGGTACACGCGGCCTCACACCGCGTGAAGCTGTCAGGCTTCGCCGATCATCTCGTCAGCGAGTCCGTCTATCTCGACGACCCCGAAGGCAACGGCATCGAGGTCTATGCCGACCGCGATCCCTCGCAATGGCAGTGGAGCGAGGGCAGCGTGAAGATGGCGACCGACGAGCTCAACATCCCCGACCTGTTGTCGCTCACCAACACGCGCGTGCCTGATTATGCCAAGGCGCCGGACGGACTGCGCATCGGCCACATGCATCTGCGGGTCGGCGATCTCGCGCAGGCGCAGAGTTTCTACCACGGCACGATCGGCCTCGACCCGACCCGCAGCCGCAACGGAGCTGCGTTCCTGTCGTCAGGCCGCTATCACCATCACCTCGCGATGAACGTCTGGCAGAGCCAGGGCGCCGGCCAGCGCGACGACACCGCTACGGGCCTCGCCTGGTTCTCGCTGGTGATGGCGAAGCAGGAGCTGCTCGCCGCGCAGGAGGAGCGCCTGCGCAAGGGCGGTGCGAAGGTCACCGCGCTTGCTGACGGCGTGGAGGCGATCGATCCCTGGGGCACGCGGGTGCGGCTGATCAAGGTTTGATCGCCGGGACGGGCGTTGGTAAGACCGGTCAGGCGTAGCCAGCTTTCCGGGGCCATCTGACATGACCGACTTCCACGGCGTCTTCCCCTATCTCGTCTCGCCCGTCGATGCCGATGGCGCGGTGCGCATGCAGGTGCTGACAAAGCTCTGCGACGATCTGATCAGCGCCGGCGTGCACGGGCTGACGCCGCTGGGGTCCACCGGCGAGTTCGCCTATCTCAATTCCGCGCAGCGAATGGCGGTCGTGCAGACCACGATCGAGGCCGCCAAGGGCCGCGTGCCGGTCTTGGCCGGCGTCGCCTCCACCTCGACGGCGGATGCGGTAGCGCAGGCGAAGGCGTACCAGAAGTGTGGTGCGAACGGCATCCTGGCGATCCTGGAGGCGTACTTCCCGCTTGCCGATGCCCAGGTCGAATCCTATTTCCGCGCCATTGCGGACGCCGTGGACGTTCCCGTCGTCATCTACACCAATCCGCAATTCCAGCGTTCCGATCTGACGCTCGACGTCATCGCGCGCCTCGCCGAGCATCCGCGCATCGGCTACATCAAGGACGCCTCGACCAACACCGGCCGGCTGCTCTCCATCATGAACCGCTGCGGCGATGGCTTGCGCGTGTTCTCGGCCTCCGCCCATATCCCGGCTGCGGTGATGCTGATCGGCGGGCTCGGCTGGATGGCGGGCCCGGCCTGCATCATCCCGCGCCAGAGCGTTGCGCTCTACGACCTCTGCAGGGCCGGCCGTTGGGACGAGGCCATGGCGCTCCAGCGCAGGCTGTGGCGCATCAACGAAGCCTTCGCCCGCTTCAACCTCGCCGCCTGCATCAAGGCCGGCCTCGCGATCCAGGGCTACGATGTCGGCGATCCCGTCCCGCCGCAGGCCCCGCTGACCGCCGAGGCGCGCAAGGTCGTGGAAGCGGCGTTGAGGGAGCTGAGTTAGCCGTCATTCCGGGGCGCCCGCAGGGCGAGCCCGGAATCTCGAGATTCCGGGTTCGATGCTGCGCATCGCCCCGGAATGACGGTCTCTAAGACAAGCCCGGGCATGACGAATCCATGGTCCCGCCGCCCAAAAGCGCGGCTGGCATGCCTCCGGTCGATCCGCTAAAAGGCTGCCCGCAGTTTCGAAAAGACCCTGAGGACCCCACGGAATGAACATTCTTCCCGGCAATTTGCGTTTCGGAGCGGGGCAGCCCGTCAAGCGTTTGGAAGACCAGCGGCTGCTCACCGGGAAGGGGCAATTCATCGACGACAAGCCGGAAGATGGCGCGCTGTGGTTGCATGTGCTGCGCTCGCCGCATGCGCATGCGAAGATCGTCTCGATCGACACCAGCGCGGCGGCGGCGATGCCCGGCGTCACCGCGGTCTACACCGGTGCGGACCTCGTCAAGGACGACGTCGGCGCCATCCCGACCTTGAGCATCTTCAAGCGCCCCGACGGCAAGCCGATGACGGTGCCGCCGCGCCGCCTGCTGGCCCATGAGATCGTGCGCTATGCCGGTGAGGCCGTGGCGGCAGTGGTGGCTTCCTCTCGTGCCGAGGCGCAGAGTGCGGCCGAAGCGATCGTGGTCGATTACGACGTGCAGCCCGCGGTGGTCGATCCGGTCGAGGCGGTGAAGCCCGGCGCGCCCGTGGTGTGGCCAGATGCGCCCGACAACATCGTCGGCGCGATGGCTTACGGCGATGCCGCGAAGGTGGACGAAGCCTTCGCCAGGGCCGCGCACACCGTCGAGCTCGACCTCGTCAGCCAGCGCCTCGTGCCCTCCGCGATGGAGCCGCGCTCGACCATTGCCGAGATCGACAAGAAGTCCGGCCGTCTGCTCCTGCACGTGCAGTCGCAGACCCCGGCCTCGACCCGCGACGTGCTGGCGGAAGCCGTGCTCAAGCGTCCCAAGGACAGCGTGCGCGTGCTGGTCGGCGACATCGGCGGCGGCTTTGGCCAGAAGACCAACCTCTATCCCGAGGACGGCATCGTCGCCTATGCCGCGACCAAGCTGAGCAAGAAGATCCGCTGGCGCGGCGACCGCACCGACGAGTTCGTTGGCGGCACCCATGGCCGCGATCTCACCTCGACGGCGTCCTTTGCGCTCGACGAGAAGGGCAAGGTGCTGGCTTATCGCGTCAAGTCGATCGGCTGCACAGGCGCCTATTCCTCGGGCGCGGCCAACATCATCCCGCTGGTGCTCGGGCCGTTCGTGCAGACCGGTGTTTACGACCTGCCGCTGGTGCATTTCGAGGTGCAGTCTGTGATGACCCATACCGCACCAGTCGGCGCCTATCGCGGCGCGGGCCGGCCCGAGGCGGTGTTCATCGTCGAGCGTCTCTTCGACGCTGCTGCCCGCAAGATCGGCATGGATCCGCGTGCGATCCGCAAGGCCAACTACATCAAGCCGGCGCAGCTGCCCTACACCAACGCGGCCGGCCAGGTTTACGATTCCGGCGCCTTCGCGCACATGCTCGACCGCGCAGTGAAGCTCGCCGACTGGGACGGCTTCGCCGCGCGCAAGAAGGCCGCGAAGAAGAAGGGCCTGCTCTACGGCCGCGGGCTCACCTCCTACATCGAATGGACCGGTGGCCGCGCCCACACCGAGAAGGTCAGCCTGCACGCGACCTCGCAAGGACGCGTCGTGCTGCATTCCGGCACTATGGCGATGGGGCAGGGGCTGCAGACCACCTATACCCAGATGATCTCCGACACGCTCGGCATCGCCATGGACAAGATCGACGTCGTTCAGGGCGACACGGATCTGGCCATGGGTTTTGGCAGCGTCGGCTCGCGCTCGCTGTTCGTCGGCGGCACCGCGGTCGTGGTTTCCTCCAGCGATCTGATCCAGAAGGCGCGCGAGAAGGCTGCGAACGTGCTGGAGACGTCGGTCGAGGACATCGAATATCAGGGCGGCATGCTCACCGTGGTCGGCACCGACCGCCGCATCAGCCTGTTCGACCTCGCCGAGAAGGAGAGCGGCGCGAAGCTCAGCGTCGATTCCGAGGGCGAGGTCGACGGTCCGAGCTGGCCGAACGGCACGCATATCTGCGAGGTCGAGATCGACCCCGAGACCGGCGTCTCCAAGGTCGTGCGCTATACCACGGTCGACGACGTCGGCGTCGCCGTGAACCCGATGCTGGTCACCGGCCAGATCCATGGCGGCGTCGCGCAAGGCATCGGCCAGGCGCTGTATGAAGGCGTCTCCTACGACGCCGACGGCCAACTCCTCACCGCGAGCTACCAGGACTATTGCATCCCGCGCGCCGACGACGTGCCGCCGATCGTGGTGACGCTGGACGATTCCGCACCCTGCCGCACCAATCCGCTCGGCGCCAAGGGCTGCGGCGAATCCGGCGCCATCGGCGGCCCTCCTTGCGTCACCAACGGTGTGATGGATGCGCTCGCCGAGCTCGGCATCGCCCAGCTGAACACGCCGCTGACGCCGCAGAAGATCTGGCAGGCGATCAGGGACGCGAGGGCTGTCTAGGTAAAGATTTCGCCGTCGCCGCAAACATAACTGTCGTCCCGGGGCGCGCGTAGCGCGAACCCGGGACCCATAACCACAGGGTCGAGTTTGGCGAAGACTCGTAGTGACCAGCTCGCGCCATAACCTCTCCCTGTGGTTATGGGTCCCGGATCTGCGCTTCGCTTGTCCGGGACGACAGCGGGGTGTGCAGCGCCAGCTCGCCTCAAATCCCCAGCATCATCTTCGCAATGATATCGCGCTGAATCTCCGACGTGCCTCCGAAGATCGTGTACGCTCTCCCGTTGAGATATTCCGGCACTACCGTCAGCATGTCCTCGGGCGTCGCGGGCTCGTGATTGAGCTTGTACAGCGGACGCATCGGCTCGACGGCGAGGGCGTCGTGGCCGATCACGTCTACGCCGAGGCGCGTCACGGCCTGGCGGATCTCGCTGTTGCGCAGCTTCAGGATCGACGACACCGCGCCGGGATTTTGCCCGGTCTGCAGCGCCGAGAGCACACGCAGCTCGGTCATCTCCAGCGCGTCGATGTCGACCTCGACCTCCGAGATGCGCGTTGCGATATCGGGACTGTCGATCGCGCGCCCGGTCAGATCAGACTCGGCGAGCTCCGCGATCGCCTTCAGCCCCTCTCGGAGCTTCGCTGACGCAATGCCCGAGCCGCGCTCGAACTCGAGCAGGTACTTGCCGTAGGTCCAGCCCTTGCCTTCTTCGCCGACGCGGTTGGCGACGGGCACGCGGACGTCGTCGAAGAACACCTGGTTGACCTCGTGGTCGCCGCCGATGGTGAGAATGGGGCGCGTCGTGATGCCCGGTGTCTTCATGTCGATCAGGATGAAGCTGATGCCGTCCTGCTGCCGCGGCCCGTCGCTGGTGCGTACCAGCGCGAACATGCGATTGGCGTGATGCGCATGCGTGGTCCAGATCTTGGTGCCGTTGATGATGTAGTCGTCACCGTCGCGCACGGCGCGCGTCTTCAGCGACGACAGGTCGGAGCCGGAGCCGGGCTCGGAATAACCCTGGCACCAGTAATCCTCGCCCGAGAGAATGCGCGGCAGATAAAAGTTCTTCTGCTCGGGCGAGCCGAAGCCGATGATGACGGGCCCGACCATCTTCACGCCCATCACGTTGACATTCGGCACGCCTGCGCGCGCGGACTCGGTTTCAAAGATCCAGCGCTGCGCCGGCGTCCAGTCGGGGCCGCCATATTCGACCGGCCAGCCCGGCGCGCCCCAGCCCTGCCGGTGCAGCGCCCGTTGCCAGGCCATGCCGATCGGCGGATCGGAGAACACCGACGGTGTCAGCGCGGTCGCGCGTTTCATCTCGTCGGTCAGGTTTTTGGCGATGAAGCCGCGCACCTCGCTTTGAAAGGCGCGCTCCTCGGCATTGAACGTGAGGTCCATGATGCGCTCCTTGGGTCAGGCGGTGCGGCCAAGCTGGGCGTGGCGGGCATAGTGATGCGCGCTGCCGCCGAACAGTGTGTCGAAGGCGACCAGCCGCTTGAAATAGGCTCCGACCTCGAGCTCCTCGGTGACACCCATGCCGCCGTGAAGCTGGATCGACTGCTCGCCGACGAAGCGTGCGCATTTGCCGATTTTCGCTTTCGCGCCTGACGCCGCCCGAGCACGCTCGACCGGCGCAGCATCCACCTTCAACGCAGCCCGCAGCGCCATCGAGCGCGCCTCGTCCACCTGCATCGCCATGTCGGCGAGGCGGTGGCGGATCACCTGGTTGGCGGAGAGCGGCCGGCCGAACTGCTTTCGGATCTTGGTGTAGTCGAGCGTGGTGTCGAGCAGCGTCTGCATGATGCCGACGGCCTCCGCACCTAACGCAGCCATGGCGCGGTCGACGGCCCATTCGATCACCGGCAATACGTCGCTATCGTCACCGAGGAGAGCGTCCTGCGGCAGCTCCACGCCTGACAGCTCGATGTTGCAGGCCCGTCCGCCGCCGAGACGTTGATAGTCACTCATGGCAACGCTCGGCGTTTTCGCCTGGACCAGGAACAGGCCGATGCGTCCCGACGGTCCCCGATGATCATGGATATGCGCGGAGACGATGATCTCGTTGGCAGCGTGGCCGTCGAGCACCGCGATCTTGCTGCCGGAAAGGCGCCAGCCCTCGGCTGTCTTGTGAGCGGTGGTCGCGACCTTGGCGAGATCGAACCGCGCTGCGCGCTCGGAATGCGCAAAGGCGAGCTTGAGCGATCCGTCGGCGACCTTCGGCAGCCGCTCCTGCTTCTGCGCGGTGGTGCCGCACGTCTCGATCAGCGCCGCTCCGAGCACGACCGTCGCGATATACGGCTCGGACACCAGCCCACGGCCAAACGCCTCCATCAGAATCCCGATCTCGACCGCGCCGCCGCCGAGCCCGCCAAACTCCTCAGGGACCGGCAGCGCCAGCCAGCCGAGCTCGGCGAACTGTTTCCAGACATCAGGGCTGTATCCGAGCGGATCGTTCGCCATCTTGCGGCGATGATCGGCATCGTAGCTTTCGGCGACAAAGCGCTCCGCGCTCTCGCGCAGCAGCCGTTGCTCGTCGCTGAGATTGAGGTCCATGTCGCTACTCCGCGGCCGGCGGCTTGCGCACGGAGGGATGCAGTCCGGATGGATCGACGATCATGCCGAACTCCTGGAGATTGTGGGCGTGGCAGAGCTGATGCAGCGCGAAGGCCTGGTCGATCGCGGCGGGCTGGCCCATCACGTCGACCGAGCGGTTCACGGCCTCCTTGGTCAACTTGAGCGCAAAGGCCGGCTTTGCTGCGATCCGGCGCGCCAGCTCCAGCACGCGCGACGACAGCTCGGCGCGCGGGACGACCTGATTGACCATGCCGAGTTGATGCGCCTCTTGCGCACTCCAGCTGTCGGCGGTGAACAGAAACTCCTTGGCCTTGCGCGAGCCGAGTTCCCAAGGATGCACGAACCATTCGACGCCGCAGACGCCCATGGTGACGACGGGGTCGCAGAACTGCGCGTCGTCGCTGGCGACGATGAGGTCGCAAGCCCAGGCCAGCATCAGGCCGCCCGCGATGCACTTGCCGTGCACCTCGGCAATGGTCGGTTTCGCCAGATTGCGCCAGCGCCGCGTGATCTGGAGATAAATTTCCTGCTCGCGCGCGAAGCGGCCATGTGCGTTCGGTTCGGCAAAGCCGCCCCAATTTCCTACCGGCGGAAAATCGATGCCTGCGGCATTCTTAGCCCCGGGGCGGAGGTCATGGCCTGAGGAGAAGTGCGGCCCGTTGCCGGCGAGGATGATGACCTTGACCGCATCGTCCTGCACCGCTTCGTCGAAGGCGGCGTTGAGGTCGTAGGTCATTTGCAGATTCTGCGCATTGCGCGCCTCGGGCCGGTTCATCACGATCCGGGTGATCGCCGGCTCCGGCCGCTCAACGAGGATGGTCTCGAACGAAGACATCGCGTTCCCCCTGGCGTTTCCATTTGGTCTTATTGTTTCGTCGAGTTGACTATGTCGGCCAGGGATAGGCAAGAGGCTTGCGTAAATCGGCTGCTTTTCGCGCGCGATCTGGTAGTTTGCACCAGATTCCACCGGGAGAAATTCCATGCGCAAGATCCTCACCGTACTGGCGGCGCTGGCCTCGCTGAGCCTGACGAACTGCGGCTACAACGCGATCCAGACCGAGGACGAGCAGATCAAGGGCAACTGGTCCGAGGTCGTGAACCAGTATCAGCGCCGCGCCGATCTCGTGCCCAACCTCGTCAACTCGGTGAAGGGCTTTGCGCAGCAGGAGAAGGACGTGCTGCTCGGCGTCACCAACGCGCGCGCCAAGGTCGGCAGCATCCAGGCGACGCCGGAGGTGCTGAACGATCCCGCCGCCTTCCAGAAATTCCAGGCCGCCCAGGGCGAGCTCTCCAGCGCGCTGTCGCGGCTGCTGGTCGTCACCGAGAACTATCCGCAGCTCAAGTCGGATGCGCTGTTTAGGGATTTGATGTCGCAGCTCGAGGGCACCGAGAACCGCATCACGGTCGCCCGCAACCGCTACATCAAGGCGGTGCAGGATTATAACGTCACCATCCGCTCGTTCCCGACCAACTTCACCGCGATGGCGTTCGGCTACAAGGAGAAGCCGAATTTCTCGGTCGAGAACGAGAAGGAGATCTCGACCGCGCCGAAGGTGGATTTCAACCCGGCGCCGTCGAAGTAGCCGCGTTCGGCACAGATGCGCGCCCCACTCACCACTGTCATTCCCCGCGAAGGCGGGGAATCCAGTCCGCCGCGGCCCCTCCGCATCTCGCCGGCGTCTCTGGAATACTGGATCGCCCGGTCAAGCCGGGCGATGACAGCGAGGGTGTGGCGGGCTTGTTCGAGCATGCTCTCGCGGATTGCCCTCGCCGTCGCGCTGGCTCTCACCTTTGCCTTCGCTGCTGCGGCCGACGTCGCCGTCCCCCAGCTCACCGGCCGTGTGATCGACCAGACCGGGTCCTTGTCGGGCAGCGACATCGCCACGCTCACGCAAAAGCTGCGCGATTTCGAGACGCGCAAGGGTAGCCAGATCGCCGTCCTGATCGTGCCGACGACGCAGCCGGAGACGATCGAGCAATTCTCGATCCGCGTCGCGGACGCCTGGAAGATCGGCCGCAAGAAGGTCGACGATGGCGCGATCCTGATCGTCGCCAAGAACGACCGGCACTTGCGCATCGAGGTCGGCTACGGCCTCGAAGGCGCGCTCACCGACGTCACCTCGCGGCGCATCATCGACGAGATCATCACCCCGAAATTCAGAACGGGCGATTTTGGCGGCGGTATCTCGGACGGTGTCGATCGCATGATCCGCGTCATCGACGGCGAGCCGCTGCCGGTTCCCTCACCAAGCGTGAATTTCGGCAATCTCGACGACCTCGGACCGCTCTTCATCGTGACGCTGTTCGCCTCGATCGGGGTGGGCGGGTTCTTTCGCGCCATGCTGGGGCGGCTGGCCGGATCATTGGTGACCGGCGGCATCATCGCCGCGCTTGCCTGGTTCATTCTCGGCTCTTTCGCACTCGCCATGGCCCTCGGTGTCGTCGGCTTCATCATCGGGTTCATCGCCGACCTGTTCTCGGCGATGGCGCCAAGCACGCGATCGTCGCGTGGCGGCTCCTGGTCGAGCGGCAGCGCGGGAGGCGGCTGGAGCAGCGGCTCGTCGAGTAGCGACAGCGGCAGCTTCAGCGGCGGTGGCGGCAGCTTTGGCGGCGGCGGCGCCTCGGGGAGCTGGTAGGTCATGAGCATCAAGCGCATTGCCAGACACCTGGTGCAGCATCATTGGCGGGCAAAGCAGGTCTTTCCGCAAGCCGTGCTCGATCGCATCGAGCAGGCGATCAGGAGCAGCGAGGCGACCCATTCCGGCCAGGTCCGCTTCGTGGTCGAAGGCGCGCTCGACGGCCGTCCGCTGTTCCGCGACCAGCCAGCCCGCGAGCGTGCGCTCGACGTGTTCTCGCATCTGCGGATCTGGGACACCGCGCATAACAACGGCGTGCTGATCTACCTGCTGCTCGCCGACCGCGATGTCGAGATCATCGCCGATCGCGGCATCGACGCGAAGGTGGGTGCCGAGGGCTGGGAGACGATTTGTCGCGCGATGGAGGCGGAGTTCGCCGCGGGCCGGTTCGAGCCAGGCGTGATCGGCGGCATCGCCGCGGTGTCGCGCGAGCTGGCCAGGCACTTCCCACCGGGCGGACCGCATCCGAACGAGTTGCCGGATGCGCCCGTGGTGATGTGAGGGGGACGATAGTCCACACCCCGTCATTGCGAGGAGCCCGTGCGACGAACCAATCCAGACTGCCACCGCAGAGACATTCTGGATTGCTTCGCTACGCTCGCAATGACGGGGGTGGCAGAAGCGCCCGCCACCTAATCATCCAGTTTGTTCAGATCCCGCACCGACTGCATGATCGGCTCGAAGTTCGAGCGCGCGTCGAGCGCGTCGAACAATTGCGCGGTGTCTTCCAGGAGGCCATGCGAGCGCGCGATCGCGATGCGGACATCGTCCTGCGGCGTATCCGACAGCCGCCCGTGTCCCGACAGCAGGATCTTCGAATCCAGTCCCTTCAGCCGCTCCAGCGACTGGATATAGTCGGCGATGCTGCCGGAGCCGAACACGCCGCCCATCACCCCGCCCGGCATCAAGGTGTCGGCGGCGAACAACAGGCCCTTGTCCTGGTCGTACAGCGTGATGCAGGCCGAGGTGTGGCCCGGCGTGTGCATCACGTTGAGGCGGAAATTGCCGAGGTCGATCAGATTGCCTTCCTCGAGCCAGATGTCGACATTGATCGGCACGTTCGGCTCGTTGAACATCTTGCGCAGCATCGAGAAGTCGTCGCGCAGCATGATCTTGTTGGCGGCGAGCCGATGCGCAGCGATGAAGGTGCGACGCTCGTTGAAGTGCCAGGCGGCGCCGATATGGTCGAGATGCTCGTGGCTCAGCACGACCATATCGATTGTCTCCGGCGGACATCCGGCGAAGTTCAGGCACTCCACCATCGACGGATAGTTCGAGGACAGGCCGACATCGATCAAAATGGTACGCGCCGAGCCGCGCACCAGATAGGCATTGGCGGCGCGATTGGCGAAGCGGATCTGGTAGACGTCGTCGGCGGCCTGGATCAGCGAGCAGGTGTCGTTCTTCATCAGGACCGGGAAGGCGGTCGGCTTGCGATCGCTCATGATTGCGCCGCCCGGTAGGTGACCGCGTTGGAGGCGCGCAGACGTTTTGAGAGCGCATCCATCACCATCAGCGCGAACGCCGGCTGCTGGCTGACGAGATAGACGAAGCGGGCGTGATTGATCCGCATCACCCTGGTGTTCGGCGCCGCCGCGATCGCGGTCGCCGAGCGTGCCGAGCCGTCGATCACGGCCATCTCGCCGAAGAACTCGCCCTTGCCGAGCTTGACGATGGTGGTCTTGCTGGCGCCGTTCATCTTGGCGATCTCGACCTCGCCGTCGAGGACGACGAACAGCTCGCGGCCGGTCGAGCCTTCCTCGAAAATGACGTCATCGACACCAAACGCGTTGATGCATTTCTCGATCGTCATGGCACCCCCAAACGCCTTCTGGCTGACGGGACCGCCCATGTTAGCCAGAGGCCGATGACGGGCAAGCAGCCCTTCGGCTAAGGCGAGCGTCTGCCGCAGGGCAGCATCGGCTGACGATTTGTTGCACGCCGCCACGCCGGTTCCATTTTCCCGACCCAATTCGGCCCCGGATGAGTTCCTAAAATTTCGGTAAGCGGGTCCGGAGGTAAGGATTTCGCAAGCAATGAAAGTTACCAAAAGGTCAATCCAGACTGGAGTATTTGAGCCGTGAGCGAACCAATGCCCGAGCAGGCTGCCCAGGAGACCGGCGAACAGACGAACGTCGTCGAAGCCGCCGCGACCGTGCCGCAGGCCGTCGAGGCTGCCGCCAGCATCGAGGCCCCCTCGATTGCCCCCGACCATGAGGCGCCGCCGAAGCCCGATCCGGTGAAGGCGGATGCCCCCAGGATCGAACCGCCCCGGATCGAGGTGCCGAAGTTCGAGGCCAAGGTTGAGCCGAAAGCCGAGGCAAAGCCTGAGCCTAAGCCCGGCAAGCTGATCGTGATGGCGCCCTCGGACCGCTCCTGGGAGCGCGAGGAGTTTGCCCCTCATGTGAAGCCGGAAGCGCCGCGCGAGACCGGCGACAAGCGTCGCCTGTCGGCGATGGCCGCGGTGGTCGCGATCGCCGCCGGCGTCGGCGCCATCAGCGGCGCGCTTGCGACCGCCGGCATGATGCATTTCGCACCCCCGGCCGCCGCGCCGGCGCAGGTCGCCGACACCAGCGCGCTGGAATCCTCGGTCGCCCGGATCGATGCCGATCTCGTCGCCCTCAGGGCGAATGTCGAGCACACCTCCAAGACCGGCCTCAGCCAGTTCAACCGGGCCAATGACCGGCTCGACAAGCTGGAGAAGGCGCAGGCCGAGCCGATGGCCAAGCTCGCAAAGCTGTCCGAGACCGTCGACAAGCTCCGCGCGACGCCGCCCGCCGCGCCCGCGCAGGCTGCGGCCGCCAAGGAAACCACCGGCTCGATCGCGCCGACCCAGGTTGCGGCCGCCGCCGGACCGGCTCCCGCGCCCGCCGCGCCCAAGACCGAGGTCGGCCGCATGCCGACGCTCGAAGGCTGGCGGCTGCGCGACGTCGCCAATGGCGGCGCACTGATCGAGGGCCGCGACGGCCTCTATGAGGTCTATGCCGGCGACCCCATTCCCGGCGTGGGCCGGGTCGATGCGATCCGTCGCCAGGACGGCCGCTGGGTGGTCGTCACCAGCAAGGGCCTGATCGTCGCGCGCTGAGCACGCCGATATCTTGTTTTCAAAGAGGCGCTTCACCACCGTGTGAAGCGCCTTTTTGCTTGAATAGGCGTCCCCGCGCGGTGTTACCTCAGGCATGAGCCGTGCATTGCGAATTCTGGTTGTTGTTGCCGCATTGGTCGGCGGCGCCGTTCCGCTTTTCGCGGCGGGAACTACATCGCTGACGCATGGCACGGCGATCACCGATCCTGATCTGCTGAAAAAGCTCGACCAGAGCGACGTGCTGACGATCTCGCGGCTGCTCTGGCCGGAGCGGAACGCGAACTTTCCGCTGACGACCGAGCAGATGTTTTCGCAGCTGTCGCAGCTCGAGCAAATTCCACCCGCGATCGACGCGGAGCTCGAGCGCTACGTCGCGCAGCAGAAGGCGGCCTTTCCGAGCGAGACCATCGGCGTCGGCGAAGGCTTTGACGTCCAGCTGTTCGACCGGGCCAATCTGAAGTCGCCCGACACGCGTTTCGTGCTGGCCGGCATCGTCAACCGCATGGACCGCGCCTATGTCTCGGAACAATCCTGCGGCGAGATCCGGCTGATCTATCGTCTTGCGCGGTTCGACAACAAGCCGGACGGCGGCAAGACCGCAACGCGTCTGCCGATGACGTTCAATCTGGTGCTGAAGGCGAGGGACCCGCGCCAGGCGGATGCGAGCGGCAACCCGGTGACCTGTGCCGAGGTCGCGCTGCGCTGGCTCGACAATGGCGACTGGCAGGGGCTGATCGGCGGCGGCGTTCATCCTTCCGACGCGATGCTCGACCGCATCGAGACCAACATCCAGGTCTCCGTCGCGCCGAAATCGGCACTGCACGATTTCCGCTCCGACTATCTGCTCAAGGTGTTCAAGTACGATGCCGCGACGAAGACGTTCGAGGAATCGACGCTGGAGAACCAGATCGACCGCGACCGCATCCTTGCAGACGATGATCTGCGGCGCGACTTTAAAGACTGGCTGCTCGCGCCGGAGAATTTGCGCGAGTTCGATCGCGGCACGGTGCTGATCCCCGAGAAGTTTTTGGCCAAGGTCGCGGTGGTGCCGACACCGGCCGGGCTCGATGCCTCCGCGTTGCAGCCGGAATTCGGCATGATGGAAGGTGAGGGCAAGGACAATCCGGTCTTCACCAACAACGACGTGGTCGGCGCGCTGAAGCAGGCGGCCGCGCGCGGGGACCTGCAGAACATCCGCTCGGTCGCGGGCTTCCAGCGCCGTCTCAACGACGTCACCTGCGCCGGCTGCCATCAGACCCGAGGCATCGGCGGCTTCCATTTCCCGGGCGTCGACTGGCTCGCGGACAAGCCGTCCAATTCCACCATTGTGCCGGCCTCGCCGCATTTTGTCGGTGACCAGCTCCGCCGTCGCGACATCCTGACCGCGTTCGCCGCCGGCAAACGTCCTGATTTCTCACGCGGATTTGCCAGCCGGCCGCAGACCCGCGGCAGCGGCGAGCTGGCCGGCACCGAATATCAGGACGGCTGGGGCGCGCATTGTTCCCTGCAAAATGCGGGATCGGGAGCGCGGGATGAGAGTTTTACGTCATGGAGCTGTGCTAAAGGTTTGACCTGTCAGGCTGCCGCGGCCTCGCGCCGCATCGGCATGTGCTTCATCAAGACGCGCTAAACCGATTTGGATCACCCATGACTGATACCAGCGAAGCCGACAAGGAGCGCAATCGCGAGATCGCGCGCAATGAGGAAGCCAAGCAGGTCACCGGCAGCGTCCGCGTCAGCACCTGGGCAGTTGCGGTGGTGGTGATCGTCGGCGGCATCCTGTTCACGCTCGGCTGGCTGGCGCTGAGGTAGCTGCGATAACTCTGTCGATTGGAAGCGCACGGAGCGAGCTGCGGGTCCACCTCTCCCCGCTTGCGGGGAGAGGTCGGATCGCTCTTGCGATCCGGGTGAGGGGGTACGGGTCCCTCGGCGATCTCACGTGTGGAGAGAGGCCCCTCACCCTGATCCTCTCCCCGTAAGAACGGGGAGAGGGGAAAGAAAGAGCCCAGCTCACTTCGCGTAATTCGTCATCCGCCGTCCCGGCAGCAGCTCATACGCCGATTTCCAGCCGGGCAGGGCGGCCATGCGGCCGAGCCAGGCATGGATGGCGGGATGGCTCGCCGCGAAATCAAAGCCGTGCTCGTCGCTCGGATAGTGCAGATAGGCCATCATGGAGATATCGGCGACCGTCGGCTTCGCGCCGATCGCGAAGGCGTTGTGCTGGAGATGGCCGTCGAGAATGCCGAGAAAATCGTCGAGCCGCCGGCGGAAATGCTTCAGCACCTGCGGATCGTTCTTCTCGGTGAAGGCCCGCATGAAGCGATAGGTCGCCATGTAGCCGGTGAGCTTGTGGTTGTCCCAGAACAGCCATCGCAGCAGCTCGAACTTCTCGTCCTCGGTCTCGGCGCCGAAGCGGCCATATTGTTCGGCGAGCATGAGCAGCAGCGGCGCGGTCTGCGTCATCTTCACGCCGTCGATCTCGAGCACGGGAATCTCGCCCATCTCGTTGATGGCCTTGCGCCACTCCGCCGTGCGCGTGACGCCGCCGCCGAAATCGGTCCACACCGGCTCGAACGTCTCGCCACACAGCGTCAGCATCAGCGCCAGCTTGTAGCTGTTGCCGGATTCCGGGAAGTAGTGCAGGCGGTAGTTGGGCATGGGACCTCACGACGAGCGGTGTTGTCGTGAGTATATAGCGAGATCGCTCCACATCGTCATTGCGAGCGCAGCGAAGCAATCCAGCAATGCATCCGCGGAAAGACTCTGGATTGCTTCGTTGCGCTCGCAATGACGGAGTTTGCGGAGACGATGGGGCTAACCCACCGCCCCCGAACCTCGCAGCTCTTTGATCGCCTGCTCGTCGTATCCCGCCCCGCGCAAAATCTCGTCACTGTGCTCGCCGACGGCTGGCGGCTTGCGCGGCTGGACCTTCTTGGCGCCGTCGATCCAGATCGGGCTGGAGATGGTGAGCATGGTGTCGTTCTCGAACGGCACCAGCACCTCGTTGTCGAGCATCTGCTTGTCGTTGGGGATGTCATCGAGAATGCCGACGATGCCGAACACGAGCCCGTTGCCGTCGAGAATTTTTCGCCATTCGGCGAGATCCTTGGTGGCAAAGGTCTCATCAAATATCTTGATCAACTCCACCGAGCGGGCGTGGCGGTCGGGCTTGGTGGCGAAGCGCGGATCGGTGATGAGGTCTTCGCGTCCCAGGCATTTGGCCAAGGTTGGAAACTGCCTCTCCTCGCTCAGCAGCGACAGGATCAGCCAGCGGCCGTCCTTGCATTGATAGTGATTGGCGACCGCGTTGAGCGCTCGCTCGCGTGGCCGTCGCTCGGCGAATTTGGCGCCGCTCAGCTTTGCCTGTGCCAGCACGCTCGCCGCCCAAATGCCGTTTGCCATCAGATTGGAGGCGACATGCGAGCCCTTGCCGGTCTTCTCGCGCTGATAGAGCGCCGTGACGATCGCGCTGTAGAGCGCCATGGCGCAGGGGTGGTCGCCCATGCCGGCGACCGAGCGCGCCGGAGTGGTCTCAGTGTCGGCGCGGACGAGGTCCATCAGGCCGGAGCGCGCCCAATAAGCGTTGCTGTCGAAGCCGGGCTTGTTGGCCTCTTCGCCCTTTTCGCCATAGCCGGTGAAGGAGGCGTAGATCAGCCGGTCGTTGAGATGGGCGAGATGGTCATAGGTGATGCCGAGCTTGGCGCGCACCGGCGGCGGCATGTTGGTGATGAAGACGTCGGCCTCCTCCACCAGCTTGTAGAGCACGGCCTGCGCTTCGGGCTTGGAAAGGTCGAGTGCGATGCTCTTCTTGTTGCGGGCCTCCAGCAGCCAGGCGTAATTGTGCTCGCTGCTTGGATAGCCCGGAATGTTGGGCAGATTGCGATAGGGGTCGCCGGCGCCGGGCGGCTCGATCTTGATGACGTCGGCGCCGAAATCCGACAGCACGGTCGCGGCCGCGGGCGCTGCGATGAAGCTCGCGCAGTCCAGAACCTTCAGGCCCGCAAAAATGCCCTTTTCCATCGCGGCGTTGCTCCCTCGTTCTTGTCGTTTCCCGCGCGCTGGAATTGGCGCGGGCGGATCATGGGAGCATTAGACCGATGTTTCGCCGGGATGCAACGGCGCCAGGCGCAGGGCTTGCTGTGTCCAGCGCGCGTCCGCCACCGACCCGAAACCATCTCCGTCACCCTGAGGTGGCCGCTTCTTCAGCGGCCCTCGCACCTCAGGATGACGGAGCTGCGATTGCGCGCCGATGCGAGCCGTGAATTCAGAAGCGTCCTCACTCCTCCCCCGCGAGCAGCGCCGCATTGCCGCCCGCTGCCGCGGTGTTGATCGTCACGGTCTGCTCGGTCGCAAACCGCGCGAGATAATGCGGGCCGCCGGCCTTGGGGCCGGTTCCGGAAAGGCCATTGCCGCCGAACGGCTGCACGCCGACCACGGCGCCGATCATGTTGCGGTTGACGTAGATGTTGCCGACCTGGACGCGGTCGATGATCGCCTCGATGGTGTCGTCGATGCGCGAGTGGACGCCGAGCGTCAGCCCGTAACCGGTGCGCGCGATCGCCTGCAGCACGCGCTCGAGGTTCTCGGCGCGGTAGCGCACGACATGGAGAATCGGGCCGAACACCTCCTCTTTGAGCTGGCCGGCGTCCTTGAGCTCGAAGATGTGCGGCGCGACGAAGCAGCCTTCGGGCGCCTTGCCGGCAAAGTGCAACTTCGCCTCGCTCTTCATCCGCGCGACGTGCGCATCGAGCCGCTGCTTGGCCTCAAGGTCGATCACCGGTCCGACATGGGTCGCGACATCTGCGGGATCTCCGATCCTCAATTCACGCGCAGCGCCCGCGATCATCTCGATCATGCGGTCGGCGACGTCCTCCTGCACGAACAAGAGCCGCAGCGCCGAGCAGCGCTGGCCGGCGGAGCGGAACGCGGAGGTGACGACGTCGTCGGCGACCTGCTCGGGCAGCGCGGTCGCATCGGCGATCATCGCATTGATGCCGCCGGTCTCCGCGATCAGCGGCACGATCGGCCCATCCTTGGCGGCGAGCGTCCGGTTGATCGCCCGCGCGACCTCGGTCGAGCCGGTGAAGACGACGCCTGCGATGTCTTGATGCGCGGTGAGCACTGCGCCGATGCGGCCGTCGCCGGTGACGAGATGCAGTGCGCCCTTGGGAATGCCGGCCTCGTGCAGCAGGGCGACCGCCTCGCGCGCGATGCGCGGCGTCTGCTCGGCCGGCTTTGCCACCACGCAGTTGCCGGCCACCAGCGCCGCCGTGACCTGGCCGAGGAAAATCGCCAGCGGGAAATTCCACGGCGAGATCGCGACGAACACGCCGCGGCCGCGCATGGCGAGCGCATTGCTCTCGCCGGTCGGGCCCGGCATGGCGGCATCAGCACCGAACAGCTTTCGGCCCTGCGCAGCGTAGTAACGGCAGAAATCGGCAGCCTCGCGCAGCTCCGACAGCGCATCGTCGAGCGTCTTGCCGCCCTCGCGCTGCAAAAGCGCGATGAAATGCGTGCTGCGGCTCTCCAGGAGATGCGCAGCCTGCTCCAGCGCCGCCGCGCGCACGGCCGCCGGCGTCCGGCTCCATGCGGCAAAGCCTGCGCTCGCCGCAGTCACCGCTGCGTTGGCCTGCTCCGGCGTGGCATCGGCAATCGGCTTGAGATCAGTCGCCTCAGCTTTGACGTCCGTGAGCAACTGATCGAGTGCGGCACGCGCACCGAACTCGACGCCACGCGAATTGCGCCGCTCCGGTGCGAACAGATCGCCCGGCAGCGGAATCCTGGGATGCGCCGCCGCCTGCGGCCGGACGATGGCATCTGCCGGTCGCTGCAACAGCGCCGGGACCGGCACGCGGTAATCGGCGGCCTGCGCCACGAACGAAGAATTGGCGCCGTTCTCCAGGAGACGTCGGACCAGATAGGCCAGCAGATCGCGATGGCTGCCGACCGGCGCATAGGTGCGGTAGGCGATATCAGGATGGTCCTTGGCGAGCTGCTCGTAGAGCGCCTCGCCCATGCCATGTAGGCGCTGGAATTCGAAGCCGCCGCTGCCATGCGCAAGCTCCAGCACGGTCGCAACCGTCAGTGCGTTGTGGGTGGCGAATTGCGGGAAGATGCGCGGCCGCAAGGCCAGCAGCTTCGAGGCGCAGGCGACGTAGTTCAGATCCGTCATCGCCTTGCGCGTGAACACGGGATAGCCGTCGAGCCCCCGCTCCTGCGCGCGCTTGATCTCGGTGTCCCAATAGGCGCCCTTGACGAGGCGCACCATCAGCTTGCGGTCGTGCGCGCGCGCCAGCGCGTCGACATAGTCGATCACGGCGCTGGCGCGCTTCTGATAGGCCTGGATCGCGAGGCCAAAGCCGTCCCATCCTTTGAGTGAGGGATCGGCGAGCGTCGCCGCGATCACGTCGAGCGACAGTTCCAGCCGGTCGGCTTCCTCGGCATCGACGGTGAAGTTGAGGTCATGGGCCTTGGCGCGTTGCGCGAGATCCAGCAGCAGCGGCACCAGCTCGGCCATGACGCGGTCGCGGCTGATCGCCTCGAAGCGCGGATGCAGCGCCGAGAGTTTTACCGAGATGCCTGGCCGGTCGGGCAGGGGATGATCACCCGCCGCCTTGCCGATGGTTTCAATCGCACTGGCATAGGCGTCGAAATAGCGCTTCGCGTCCGCCGCCGTGCGGGCGCCTTCGCCGAGCATGTCGAAGGAGTAGCGCGGCTTCTGGCCGGAGCGCGGCTTGCCCCGTTCCAGCGCCTGCTCGATCGTCTCGCCCAGCACGAAATGATTGCCCATCAGCCGCATCGCCTGGCGCGTCGCGGTGCGCACCGCGGGCGCGCCAAGCCGCTTCACGAGGCGGCCGATGGTGCCGTCCGGCGTCTCGCCGGGCTGGATCACCCGCGCCGACAGGCCCAGCGCCCAGGCCGAGGCGTTGACCAGGAACGCCGTGGACTTGGTCTCGTGATGGATGAAGTCGCCCTCGCCGAGCTTGTCCTCGATGAACTGGTCGGCGGTGCGCGCGTCGGGCACGCGCAGCAGCGCCTCGGCCAGCACCATCAGCGCCAGCCCTTCCTTGGTCGAGAGCGCGAACTCCCGCAGCATGTCCTCGACGCCGCCGAGCCGGTCGTCGCGCTTGCGGATCGCCTCGATCAGCCGGGTCGCAGTGCGGTCGATGCGCGCCTCCTGCGGCGGGCTCAGATGCGACGCGGGCAGGAGCTTTGCTGCGATCTCGGCATCATCAGGGGCGTAAGGCGCGGTGAAGGGCGGCGGGATGTCTGGCATGGCGTGTCCTGTGGCTCAAACTCAGAATAAGGCCCGCGTGACCGTAGCTCGATAGACAATTTAATAATTTTGCCTTAGAAAATGAAGATCGATGATAAGATAGCCGCAGAAAATATGGAACTCGATCGAATCGACCGGAAAATCCTCTCTGTTTTGCAGCAGGATGGGCGAATCGCCAATGTCGAGCTGGCCGAGCGCATCGGCCTGTCGCCGACCTCGATCGGCGAACGGCTGAAGCGGTTGCAACGTGAGGGCTTTATCGAGGGCTATGGCGCGCGGCTCAATCCGCACCGGCTGGGCCTTGGCCTGCTGGTGTTCGTCGAGGTGCTGCTCGACAAGACCACGCCCGACAATTTCGAGCGCTTCGCGCGCGCGGTGAAACTCGCGCCTGAAGTGCTGGAGTGTCACATGGTTGCAGGCGGCTTCGACTATCTAGTGAAGGCGCGGCTTGCGGACATGACCGCCTATCGACGTTTCCTCGGCGAGACCCTGCTGTCGATGCCGGGCGTGCGCGAGACGCGAACCTATGCGGTGATGGAGGAGATCAAGCGCGACGCACCGTTGCCGGTAGAGTAACGAAGTGCGGTCGCGATTGTCATTGCTGTGGCGTTGAGGATGCGGTTTTCGCGGGAAAAATAGCTCTCCGTGTGCAATCGCAACGCCTGTCGTCGAATGCACTGGCCGTCTTCTGAAATTTTCTTGGCCCCGCTCCCGGATCGATCCGGGAGGCAGCAAAGGCTGGCGGGCTTATACTTTGAGGTTCTCTGCGGAGGTCTTGCCCCGGTTTGCGATCTCTTCGTATTCAACCGTCTGTCCCTCGTTCAGGGTGGACAGGCCGGCTTTCTGCACTGCCGAGATATGCACGAACACATCCTTGCCCCCCGACGCAGGCTGGATAAATCCATAACCCTTCGTCGGGTTGAACCACTTGACCGTACCTTTAGCCATCACGACTTCTCCGCGGGTCTTCCTCCGAGATCGCGAACCGCCAGTCCCCGCCAACCGGCCGGTTCGGTCCTAACAGGATACGCGGATTGTGGCGGGCTTGGTAGCTCAAACCACATCAGCATTTCGCCGAATTCCGCTCAACTTCGCGGCGTTTTTGCCGGTTTTGCCCGTTTGGCGGTCAAATGGCCCGCACCCCGCGTGCCGTCCGTCAATAAGTCGCGGCCAGATAATCGACGATCTTGCCGACATCGGCATCGTCGATCGGTGCGCCATAGACCTTGATCATCTTGGTCACCTCGGCCTGCCAGAAGCCCTTCTTGTCCTTCATCGGCGGCTGTGTGGCGACGTAGTCGGACGAGTGGCAGGCGGTGCAATTGCCCTGCACGACCTCCAGATTGGGCCCGGGCTTGAACGCGGCGACCTCGTCGGGGGTCTTGTAATTGACCGGCGCCGCAAGCGCCGAGCCCAGCAATGCGGCGAAGGCGAGCGAGGCGGCGAAGAGAACGGTGCGCTGCATGATCATTCTCCTCAGGCGACGGTGACGCGCGTGGTTTCGACGACATTGCGCAGATAACCCGCGGGGTTCCAGCGCGGCGTATCCGGCTGGGTCTCGCCGCCATTGCCGGTGGCGCGCACCTTGAGCTCGACCTGGCCGGCCGCAAGCTTCACCGGCAGCTTCCATTCACGGAATGCGTATTTGCCGAGATCCTTGCCGAGCTTGGCGCTCGCCCAAGTCTTGCCGCCGTCGGTGGAGACCTGGACCTCCTTGATGCCCTTGCCGCCGTCGAAGGCGATGCCGCGCAACGTCGTGCGTCCCGCCTTCAGCTTGGCGCCATCAGGCACACTGGTGATGAAGGAGCGGATGGTGAAGCGGTTGATCGGGATCGTCGCCTTCGGCGCGGTGCCCGGCTCGATCGCATTGTTGGGCGTATCGGGAATGCGATAGGCCGACTTCATCCAGAAGCCGTCATAGACGTTGTCGATGACGGTGATCTCGTTGAGGTGCTTGACCCAGTAGGTGCCGTAATAGCCGGGCACGACCAGGCGCAGCGGGAAGCCGTTGAGGAACGGCAGGGCCTCGCCGTTCATGCCATAGGCCAGCATCACCTCGCCGTTGCTGGCGTGGTCGATGTCGAGCGCCTTGATGAAATCGGGCGTCTTGTCGCTGACCGGGCCGTCCATGCCGTTGAACGTGACCTGCTTGGCGCCGGCCTGCACGCCGGCCATCTCCAGCACGGTCTTGAGCGGCACGCCGCGCCAGCGCGCGCAACCCATCGCGCCGTTGGCGAGCTGGCCACCGGCGACGCGCGGCTCGGAAAAGCCGCGGCTGTTGCCGGAGCACTGGTTGACGGCGACGATCTCGGTCGCCTTCATCTTCCTGATGTCCTGGAGCGACAGCTTGAGCGGCTTGTCGACCTTGCCCTTGACCTCAAGCGTGAACTTGTCGGGGTCGAGATTGTAGGGCAGGTCGGAGAGGTGATAGCGCACGAAGAACGCGTTGTTCGGCGTGATCGGGCCGTCGTTGAAGACAGCGAACGGCGTCTCGAGCTGCGGCGGCCGGCTGGTCAGACCGATCATCGGCCGCTTCTGTGGATATTTCACCAGCGGCCGTTCGCCATTGGTGAAGGGCAGCGTGACGGTGTCGAGGGCCAGCGCCTTGGTGGAATTCAGTGTGGCCGCGATAGCGGCAAGTCCCGCTCCTTTGAGCAGGTCGCGTCGATCGAACATGGTGTCTCCTCCCGGAGCTTTTCGTTGGACAGCGGTCATCACCGCGATCCCGCGCTCATCTGTCGCAACGATTTGAATGAAGTCAATTCGTGCTTTCGCAGCAAGCCCATGCCGCTGCGTTGCAGCAAGCCGGTGTTACGTCTGTAACGAGATTGAGCCTGGCTGTAGCGGCGACGATGGTGCGCTCCCTCGCCCCGTTCTTACGGGGAGAGGGTTGGGGTGAGGGGCCTCTCTCCGCACGTGAGGTCGTCGTGAGACCTGTACCCCCTCACCCGGATCGCACCGGACGATGCTTCGCATCGCCGAGGCGATCCGACCTCTCCCCGCAAGCGGGGAGAGGTGAAGAAGAATCAGGCCGCCACGCGCTCGCCGCGATCGACCAGCGCCGCAAGCTCCCTCGCATCCGCAACCACGCGCACGGCCATCGGCTCGTCGCGGCCGCGGATCGCGACTTCCTGCTGCGGCAGCGAATCGTCGCCAAGGCCGGCGGTGCGGCGGACTTCCTCGGAGACGATGGCCTCGCAGGCCAGGGTCTTGGTCATGTCCTGGAGGCGGGCGGCGACGTTGACGGCGTCGCCGAGCGCTGTGAACACGATGTGATCGCGATAGCCGATGTCGCCGATGATGACCTCGCCGCCATGGATGCCGATGCCGAACCGGATCGGCTGGCGCAGATCATGGCTGAGGAGGTCGTTGAGCTCGTCGATATTCGCGGCGATGCTGCTGGCCGCCTTCAGCGCCTGCCGGCAGGCTGCTTGCGGATCGGCTGACAGTCCGAACAGCGCGAGCATGCCGTCGCCGACGAACTGGTTCGGCTGGCCGCCATGCTCGATCACCGCCTGCGAGACCGCGCCGAGGAAGCGGTTGACGATGAAGACGGTGTCGAACGGCAGCCGCTTCTCGGCAAGCTGCGTCGAGCCGCGCATGTCCACGAACAGGCTGACGAGATAGCGCTCCTGGCCGATTCGCGTGGGCGTCGAGGCGTGCGCGTTGGCGGACAGAGTGTGCGGCGTGAAGAGCTGGAAGAAGGAGAGGTCGCACTCCGGCCGCAACTGGCAGGCAAGCCGGATCGAGGGATCGGCGGTGCCGACACGGGCGAGCACGAACGCCTCGCGCTGCGACGGCTCGGGCAGGACGGCATGGTCGCCGATGATACGGATGCGGCAGGTCGAGCAGCGGGCGCGGCCGCCGCAGACGCTGGCATGCGGCACGTTGTGGCGCAGGCTCGCCTCCAGCACGGACAGGCCCTTTGGCACCCGCACCGTCTTGCCGTTGCCGTAGGACAGCGCGATCATGCCGCCGCGCCGTTCGCGCAAGGCCCGCACGCCGCGCGCCGCCAGCACCAGTCCGAGCAGGCCGACATAGCCGATGGTGAGGGTGTTGGTGATGCGGTCGAGCGTTGCGGCCTCGGCCGTCGAGCCGAGCTGGCGGCGGGTGAGATTGTGCGTGCGCCATTCGCCGTCATCGGCATCGAACATCACGCTGCGGCCGCCCTGATAGACGCCGAGCAGCGACAGCGTCGGGATCAGCACGGCGGCCGCGAGCAGATAGGGCGCCGCGCGCGTGAAGAACGGTTTCAGGCGAAGCCAGAAATAGATGCCGATGCAGCCGTGGATCCAGGCGATGGTGAGCAGGATCGTCATGGTCCAGATGCGGTTCGAAGAGAAGAACAGATAGAGCTCCTGCGGATAGAGCTTCTGGTGCCCGTACAAGGTCTGGCCGAGCCGCACGCCGATCACATGCGCCATGACCAGCGCCGGAATGCTCAATCCCAGCACGAGCTGGAGCGGCTCGATGGTCTTCCAGCGGAACTGCCGGCGCTGATACAGCGCGTAGACGCCGAGCCCCATATGGGTGAGGGCGGCGCCGTAGAACACAATCGCGACGGGCAGGAATTGCCAGAATGCCGTGTGATAATAGACCCCGACCTCCATGGCATCGACCGAGATGTTGCCGAGCGCATGGTTGAGGAAATGGCTGATCACGTAAGCGAACAGGATGATGCCGCAGACCAGCCGCACCTGCCGCACGCCGGTCGCGCGGACGAGTTCGGGCATGTGGACGGGAGCGGTGGCCATGATTCGGTTGTATCAGTTCATCAATGAGAACAGCCAGCCTAGCGTTTAATTCCCGGAGTGGACAGCTCGCCCGATCACATGCGCGATAGTTGCCAAATAAGCTGGTGTCGTCCCGGACAAGCGTAGCGAAGCGGAGCGCCGATCCGGGACCCATAACCACAGGGAGCGGTCGTGTGACGGGCTGGTAACTCCGAGTCTTCGCCAAACTCCGCCCTGTGGTTATGGGTCCCGGGTCTGCGCTTCGCTTGCCCGGGACGACACCGATGTTGGGACCCCCGCATTGACTCCCCCTCCGAGGTTAGCGAAAAGCGCGGCCGTGACGATCGCTCCCGACATCTCTGCGAAGCCAGACGGCGCCGAACGCCGGCTCATCCTCATTGCCGTGCTCGTCATCGCCGCGATGACGGTGCTGCGCATCGTCTACGCCTCGGCGATCGAGCTGCGCACCGACGAGGCCTATTACTGGACCTGGTCGAAGGAGGGCGCGCTCAGCTTTCTCGATCATCCCCCCATGATCGCCTGGCTGATCCGCTTCGGCACCGCTATCTTCGGCGACACCGCGCTCGGCGTGCGCTTCGGCGGCATCGTCGCGATGCTGGTGACACAGCTGCTGCTCGCCGACATCGTCCGCCGTCTCACCCATGATGCGCGCGCGATCGTGTTCGCGGTGCTGATGCCGGAAGCCGCGCTCTATTACGGCCTGCTGATGGCCAAGGTCGCGCCCGACGTCGCCATGATCCCGTTCGCGGTGGCGATGATGTGGTCGCTGGTGCGGCTGGCGCAAAGCGGCGATGGACGCTGGTGGCTCGCGGCCGGACTGTTCGCCGGGCTGTCGCTGCTGTCGAAATTCACAGCGATCATGTTCGCGCCGGCGGTTGCGGCGTTCCTGCTGGTGCCGGATTGGCGCTGGCGCTGGCTGCGCAGCCCGTATCCTTACCTAGCGGCGCTGATCGCCATCGCCGTGTTCTCGCCGGTCTTGATCTGGAACGCGCAGCACGATTGGGCCTCGTTCCGTTTCCAGGGCGTGCGCGCCACCACCAATTACGGCATCTCGCTGCGCACGGTCGGCGACTACATCGGCCTGCAATTCGGTCTCGTCGGCTTCGTCATGCTGCCGGTGGTGCTGACGGGCCTCGCGATGACGGCGTGGCGCGGCTATCGCACGCGGGAGCCGGTCGCGATCCTGCTGTCGACCGCGGTGCTGGTGCCGTTCCTCTATTTCCTCGTGAAGTCGATGACGCTCCGGGTCGGCGATACCTGGCCGATGTTCATGTGGCCGGTCGGCTTCGCCGGTGCCGCCGTCAACCTCGCCGCCCTGTCGCGCGAGGGGTGGTCGGCAAGGCTGATCCGGTCGAGCGTGTTCTGGCTCAACACGGCGGTCGTCTCGGGCATCGCCTTCGTCGTCATTGTGTTCCTGTATTACCTCGCAGCGCCCTGGAATCTGCTCGGCAAGATCGACCCGATCGGCGCCGAGGCGGGCTACGAGCAGGTCGCCGCGCGCGCGCAGGCCGCGCTGGACGAGACCGGCGCAACCTGGATTGCCACCACGGACTACCGCACCTACGCCATGATGCGCTGGCTGTTCCGCGGCCGCGTGCCCGTCATCGAGATCAACGAGCGCGGCCGCTTCCAGGATTTCCGCGATCCCGGCATGGATCGGATCAGGGGCCATGCCGGCATCTATGTCGGCCGCGAGCCGGACAATCGCGCGCCGGTGTGGGATTCGATCCCCGCGCAGCGCCAGCCGCTCGGCGAAGTCGAACGCCGCTGGCGCGGCGTTCTCACGGATACCTATGTGATTGAAAAGCTCACCGGCTGGACCCCGGAGCTGTCCCCGCCGAAGGATTCGCCGCTGTTTTGGTGGAAAGTGCTGGCCTTCCTTTCCCTCTCCCCGCTTGCGGGGAGAGGGGTGGGGTGAGGGGGAGTCTCCGCGGGAACGGTGACAGTTGGTTTCGTGGAGACTCCCCCTCACCCGGAATTCAAGCTGTGCTTGAATTCCGGCCTCTCCCCGCGGGCGGGGAGAGGCGAAGCGCGCTACTCCTCCTCGTCCTTCTTCCGCAGCAGATCCGTCGCGAGGTCCGACAGTTTTGGCGGCGGCAGGGCTGCGAACGGCAGCGGGCGTGTCACGTCGATCGCGGCGAGGCCCAGCCTCGCCGTCAAGAGCCCGTTCAGCACGCCTTCGCCCAGCCGCTGCGACAGCTTCGCCGCAATGCCGTGCCCGAGCATCTGCTGCACCAGGCTGTCGCTCGCGGCCATGCCGCCGGTGATGGCGAGGTGGGCGATGACGTGGCGGAGCAGGCGGATCATGCCGAGCGCGCCGGGGCGGCCGCCATAGAGGAAAGCGAGCTGGCGGATCAGTCGCAACGCGGCGACGAACACGAACAGCACGTCGATCGCCGCGCGGGGCGAGACCGCAGTCACGATCGAGACCTTTTGCGCCGCCGATGACACCAGCCGCCGCGCCTCCGCGTCCAGCGGCGACATCAATTCGCGCTCGGCGAGGCGGATCATGTCGGCGCCATCGATGATCTCGCCGGTGTGGCTCTCCAGCGTGGCGCGGGCGCGCGCCAGCTGCGGATTCTGGTGCGCGATCTTGATGAGATCCTGCACGATGACGCGGCTTTCCTTGCGATCGTCGCTGGCAAGCACCGCGGCCGCGCGCTGATGCAGCTTTTCGATGGTTGCAAGGCGCGCGAGCCCGAACGCCTCGCGCCCGATCACCACTGCAAGCGCGAGCGCGGTGACGAACGCGAAGGCAAGGCCAACGAAGCCGAGGCTTTCGCTGCGCGCAAACAGATCCTCGATCAGATGCACCACGCCGAGCCCGGTGCCGAGCAGCGTCAGCCCGGCAAGGCCGGACCAGAACAGCGTGCCCCAGGGAAAGCCGCGCCGCGCCGGACGTGCTGCCTCGATCGGCACCGGAAACGTCGATGGATCAGGCTCCGGCGTGATCTGGATGGTGGCGCGGCCGAGCCGGCTGGTGTCGTCGGCTTCGGTGACGATGACGCCGGGATCGTCGAGCCGGAACGTCGCCGGGCGCCGCTGCTGGGATCGATCGTTCATGCGAGCTTGTCTCCGATCAGGAACTGCAGGGCACGGTCGAGGCGGATGTGTGGCAGCGCGGGCTCGCTCGTGCCTTCGTGCTCGAGCTTGGGCGGGCGGAAGCGCAGGAAGCGGAAATCGCTCTTCTCCGCTGCCTCTGTGGCGAGGCCGCGGAACGCATCCCTGCCGTCGAACAGCGGTTCGGGATCGAGCGGCAGGTCGCCCGGAAAGGTCGCGACTTCCGTGTTGCCGTCGAAGAACTCGCCGTTGGCGCTTTCGCCCGCGGCCGGTGTTCCCAGGATCGAGGGCAATTTGTCGCGGCCATGCGCGACCTGTGCCTCTCGCGTGGCGCGCACCGCGGCAAGCGCGACGACATCGATCGCAGCGCCTGTATTTTCTGCCCGAGCCACGGCGCGGGTCACGGCGCGGCGCAGCACCGCCTCGAGCCGGTCGTGGCTGGAATGATGCAGATGGTCCGCCTTGGTCGCCGCGAACAGGATGCGGTCGATGCGCGGCCGGAACAGGCTGGAGAGGATGGTGCTGCGGCCGATGTTGAAGCAGTCGAGAATGCCGGCCAGTGCCGCTTCGAGATCGTGCAGCGCCTCGGGGCCGGAATTGAATGCGGCGAGCGCGTCGGCCAGCACGATCTGGCGATCGAGCCGCGCGAAATGATCGCGAAAGAACGGCCGCACCACGACGTCCTTGTAGGCCTCGTAGCGGCGCACCATCATCGCCCACAGCGATCCCTCGCCCGCCTGACCGCCAACGGGTACGTCGAGCGGCGCAAAGGTCAGCGCCGGCGTGTCGGCGAGATTGCCAGGCATCAGGAAGCGGCCGGGCGGCAGCAGGCTCATCGCGAACTGCTCGTCGCGGCAGGCGCGCAAGTAATTGGTGAAGAGCTTTGCCGCCGTCAGCGTCGCCTGCTCGTCCTCGCGTGCTTCGGGCTTGAGTGTAGCAAGATGGGCGTGCCAGTCCGCGGCCAGATGCGCACGCGGCGCGTCGCGCGACAGCGCCAGGCTTTCGGCGGACCATTGCTCGTAGCTCTTCTGCAGCAGCGGCAGGTCGAGCAGCCATTCACCGGGGTAGTCGACGATGTCGAGGGTCAGCGTGCGGTCGGCGCCGTTCGGGCGCTGGTAGTCGATGACGAGGCGCAGCTCGCTGATATCGACCGTCGAGTTCGGCCAGCGCCGCTCCTCGATCAGCGCGCGCAGATGGTTCTCATAGGCAAAGCGCGGCACGGCATCGTCGGGCTGCGGCGCCAGATGCGCCCGCGCGATCCGGCCCGAGGCATAGGCCTCGAACACCGGAAACCGCCCGCCGCGAGTGAGGCCATGGATCAGCGCCGTGATGAATACGGTCTTACCGGCGCGCGACAGGCCCGTGACGCCGAGCCGTACCGTCGGGTTGAAGAAGTGCTCGCCATAGTCGATCAGCGCCCGGGCCGACAGGCGCGCCTCCTCGACCATATCCTGGAAACTGAATGCCATATGAACGTTGAGGGAGCTCGGGCGAGGGATACGCAAAATGGACTAATCACAAAAAGTGGCAACTGCCTGAGGAAAATCAAGCTTTCATACTTCTACCGCCTTTATCGGCAAATCAGCCGTTTGAACGACGTGCCGGCCCCGAAAGACCGATACAAGAGGGCATTGCCTCAAGCTTTCCTGGATTGCCATGACCGTCTTCCAATTGAAACAGTTCGCATCCACCTCCGTCCACGCCGCAGCCGACGTGATCGGCTGGAACTACGATCGCGCCGAGATGATCGCCGACGGAATCATCCACGCGATCGGCGTCCTCGCCGGCCTCATCGCCGCGACCGTGCTGGTGGTGCTGACGGCGATCTATGCGACCGCGATCGACATCGTCGGCGTCTCGATCTACGTCGCCGGCCTGCTCTCGATGCTGGTGCTGTCGGCGACCTATAATCTCTGGCCGGTCTCGCCGGCCAAATGGCTGCTGCGGCGGTTCGACCATTCCGCGATCTACCTGCTGATCGCCGCGACCTACACGCCGTTCATCCTGGAAGTGAAGGACAGCGTGTTCGCGCTCGTGCTCCTTGCCGGCGTCTGGTGCGTCGCCATCCTCGGCATCGTGCTCAAGCTGTTTTACCCCGGCCGGTTCGACCGCGTCTCGGTCGGCATCTATCTCGCCATGGGCTGGAGCGGCCTCATGCTCTACGACGCGGTGGTCCAGGCGCTGCCTGCGCTGGTGCTGGGTTTCATCCTCGCGGGCGGCCTGCTCTACAGTTTCGGCGTGATCTTCCACGCCTGGCGGCGGCTGCGCTTCCAGAACGCGATCTGGCACGGCTTTGTCTTGGCCGGCGCGGCATGCCATTATACCGCGGTGCTCGACCTCGTGTTGAGCTGAGCAGGATCCGCGACGCGGAATAAGCGGCGCGGTATAAGCGGTACAAGACAAGAGGAGACGTCGCATGCAGGTGACCGGCAAGGTCGTGGTTGTCACGGGCGGCGCAAACGGCATCGGCAAGGCGCTGTGCGAGGCCTTTCACAAAGCGGGTGCCGCCAAGGTCGTCGTCGCCGACATGGATGCCGGCAATGCAAGGGCGGTCGCGGCCACGGTCAATGGCGCGGCGTTCAAATGCGACGTCGCGCAGGAAAAGGACATCACGCACGTCATCGAGGAGACCGAGCGGCAGTTCGGCCCCATTGATCTCTTCTGCTCCAATGCCGGCATCGGCGGCGGTTTCGATCCGATGTCGGAAAATGCCGGCGGCGCCTCCGACGAGCCGTGGCAGCGCAGCTGGGCGATCCATGTCATGGCCCATGTCTATGCCGCGCGGCATCTGATCCCCCGCATGAAGGCGCGCGGCGGCGGCTATTTCCTCAACACCATCTCGGCCGCGGGCCTCTTGTCGCAGGTCGGTAGCCCGGCTTATTCGACGACAAAACACGCCGCGGTCGGCTTTGCCGAGAACCTCGCGATCTCGCACAAGGCGCACAACATCAAGGTCTCGATCCTCTGCCCGCAGGGCGTCGACACCAACATGCTGCGCTCGATCCCCAAGGGCCCGCAATCCGGCGACGGCGATCTCACGCCCGAGCAGGTGGCGCGGGACGTGCTCGCCGGCCTCGAGCAGGAGACATTCCTGATCCTGCCGCACCCCCAGGTGCTCGGCTACATGCGCAAGAAGACCGAGAATTACGACCGCTGGATCGGCGGCATGGCGAAGATCCAGGCCAAGATGCGGGAGGAGTTCGGGAAGTAGCCGACCGGGCGTTTGACGCACGACTCGAACCAAATACTCGCAGTCGTCCCCGCGAACGCGGGGACCCATAACCACAGGGAGAAATTTGGCGAGGGCTGGTAGTTTCTCTTTCGCGCGGTACTGACCCCTCGGCTTTACCGATAGATCACGCGGTATGGGTCCCCGCGTTCGCGGGGACGACAGCGGTGGTTATGCGACCGTCTCCGCCTCACCCTCCACCCGGCTCGCCCGCAGCGCCCGCGCGTAGAGCATCATCCCCTCGCGCACGGTGCGCTGCTCCGCCACCGTCAACGCCGCCAGCGCGCCGCTTACCTGCTGCCGGCCGAATGCGTGCAGCGCCTCCAGCGTGCGCCGTCCCTTCGGCGTCAGTGACAGCAGCTTGCTGCGGGCATCCGTCTCATCCGGCGTCTCCCGCAGCTCCCCGCAGTCGATCAGCTTGCGCACCAGGCGGCTGACGCTGGATTTCTCCAGCCGCAGGAAATCGCCGAGCTCGCCTGAATTCATCGGGCCGCGGATGCCGATCTCCAGAATGGTATGGACCGCCGACGGCGGATAGTCCGAGGCCGCCACCGTCGCATCCATGAAGCCGAGCTCCCGCACCATCAACCGCGAGGCGGCGCGGATGTCGTCGATCAGCGAAAGCTCGGCCATCTTGACTCCCTGCATATAGTTGTATCATACAACTATATGCACGCAACGAAGCGTGCAAGCGTTTTGGAGTGTGCCATGAGCGGAACTTTGCCATCGGGAATGCGGATGCGAGGCAAGGTCTGCCTCGTGACAGGTGGCGGCAGCGGCATCGGCCGCGCCACGGCCTTGCGGATGGCCTCCGAAGGCGCGGAAGCGATCCTTGTCGCGGGCCGGCGCGAGGCCGAGATCGATGCGACCGCCGCGGCGTGCCGCGAACTCGGTGTAGAAGCGATCCCCCTCAAGACCGACATCACGAAAGAAGAGGACGTCGCGCGGCTGGTCCGTGCGGCCATCGAGCGCTGCGGCCGGCTCGACGTCGCCTTCAACAATGCCGGTTTTCAGGAGCGCCGCGCGCCGCTGGAAGAGCAGGGCACCGACATCTACGACAGCGTGTTCGACACCAATGTCCGCGCGCTGTTTTTGTGCCTGCGCCATCAACTGCCGGCGATGCTAAAGCAGGGGCGTGGCAGCATCGTGGTCAATGCCTCGGTCAGCGGCGTGCGTAATCCCAATCCCGGCTTCTCGCTCTATTCGGCCTCGAAGGCCGCCGCGATCTCGCTGACGCGCTCTGCGGCGATGGAGAACGCACCGCGCGGCATTCGCATCAACGCCATCGCGCCCGGCCGCGTCGTCACCGACATGATGCTGCGCGCCGGCGTCGGCGATGTCGCAACGGTCAGCGCAGGCCTGCCGCTGCGGCGGATGGGCAATCCGGAGGAAGTCGCGGAGGCCGTGGTGTGGCTGTCGTCAGATGCGTCATCCTATGTCGTCGGGCACGTGCTGGCGGCGGACGGGGGATTTTTGGCGTCGTGATGGGCGGAGCGGTCGTGCCAAATATTCAGTGTCGGCCCCGCGAACGCGGGGACCCATAACCACAGGGAGGACTTTGGCGAAGACAGGTAGTTGTTCTATCCTGCGGTATTAACACCTGCGCTTATCGATAGATCACGCGGTATGGGTCCCTGCGTTCGCAGGGACGACAAAGCTAATGCTTCTGCCCGTACAGCACCGGCACCGCGGAATCCACGATCACCTCGACAAGGCTCGTGCCTTCATGCGCCATCCCGCGCTTCAGCGCCTCGCCGAGCTCCGCGGCCTTGCTCACCCGCACCGCGTGGCAGCCCATGCCTTCGGTAAGCCGCACGAAATCGATCCCCGGCAGCTCCAGCCCGGGCACGTTGCGGACCTGCATCACCTGGCTGAACGAGCGCATCGCGCCGTAGCCGGAATTGTTGATGACGACGACGGTCAGCGGCAACTTGCGCTGCGCCGCGGTCCAGAGTGCCTGGATCGAATACATCGCCGAGCCGTCGCCGATCAGGCAGACGGTCCGCTGCTTCGGCTTGCCCAGCGCCATGCCGACGGCGGCGGGTAGCGAATAGCCGAGGCCGCCGCTCGCCATGGTGTAAAAACTGTCCTGCCCGCGCATCGGCAGGAATTTCTGCATCGCCGGCCGGTGCGAGGGCACTTCCTCGACCAGCGAGGCGCCATCTGGCATTGCCTGCGACAGCGAGTGCAGCAGGAACTCCACCGGTAGCGGATCGGCGGCCTGCGGTGCCGGCGGCAGCGTGCGGCCCTTCGGCGTCGGCCGCTTGCTCTCGGGGAGCATGTCGAGCAGCAGGCTCAGCGCCGGCTTCATCGTCGCGATGATGCTGGTGCCGACCGGCGTCACCGCCGCCGCATCGGGATCATCAGTGATCTGGAAGATCGTCGCGCCACCGTCGAAGATCGCGGCATGGCCCTCGACATGGAAGGTGAACACCGGCGCGCCGATCACGACGACGAGGTCGTGCTCGCGCAGCGCATCGGAGAGCTGCGCCGGCGAGGCGTGCAGGAAGCCCGCGAATTGCGGATGCCGCTCGGGAAACGAGCAGCGCGCCGAGAACGGGCTGACCCAGACGCTGGCCTTGGCCTTCTCGGCCACGCGGACCATCAGGTCGACGGCGCCGGCGCGGTCGACACCGGGGCCGACCACGAGGGCAGGGTGCTTTGCCGAGCCGAGCGCCGCGACAAGTGCCTTCATGGCGTCAGGCTCGGGGCCGGTCTCGCGGCTGACCTTGCGCGCCTCGACCGGCGCGCAGGCATGGGCCCAGTCGTCGATCGGGATCGACACGAAGGTCGGCCCGCACGGCGGCTGCATCGCGGTGTAATAGGCCCGCGCGATCGCGGCCGGCACGTCCTCGGGCCGCGCCGGCTCGACGCTGTATTTGACGTAAGGCCGCGGAAATTCCGAGGCGCGCTCGGCGTAGAGAAACGCTTGCAGCGGCAGGATCGAGCGGGCCTGCTGGCCCGCGGTGATCACGAGCGGGGTCTGGTTGCGATGCGCAGTGTAGATGTTGCCGAGCGCGTTGCCGACGCCGGCCGCCGAATGCAGATTGACGAAGCCGGCATTGCGCGTCGCCTGCGCGTAGCCGTCGGCCATACCGACCGCGGAGGCTTCCTGCAGCGCCAGCACATAATCGATGTCGTCGGGCCAGTCGCTCAGGAACGGCAGCTCGGTCGAGCCGGGATTGCCGAACACCTTTTTGATGCCGAAGGAGCGCAGCAGGTCGAGCGTCGCCTGCTTCACGGTGACGGACTTGCTGCCGGTCTTGCCGTTCTTGGACATTGTTTCCGTCCCTATCAATTCCTCATCCTGAGGAGCGCGGAACGCGCGTCTCGAAGGATGAAGGCCCGGCTGGTGGCCTCGCCCTTCGAGACGCGCGCGAAGGGCGCGCTCCTCAGGGTGAGGGTCTAACTTCCTACATCGCCGCTATATTCGCAATGACGAGGAGAGCGTTACCACACCGCCGTGCCCTTCATCGTCGGCTGCCCTTCCGCATTCGCGGTCCAAAGCTCCATGTTCTCGCTGTTGTCGTTGGCGTTGATCGAGAACTCGGTCCCCTCGAACAGCGGCTGCAGGCCGCGATAGGTAAACTTCTTCGGCGCTTTGCCGCCACGCAGCTTCGCCGCCATCTCGATGATCAGCGCGGCCTGCAAGGGCCCGTGGAAGATCAGGCCCGGATAACCCTCGACCTTGGTGACGTAATCGCGGTCGTAATGGATGCGGTGGCCGTTGAAGGTCAGTGCGGAATAGCGGAACAGCAGCACGGGATCGGACACATGCGTCTCGCGGTGCTGCGCCTTCGGCGGCGGAGGCGGCGCCTTGGCGCTCGCCGGCGCGCTGCTCGTCATCTCGCGATAGACGATGTCCTGCCGCTCGCGGATGGCGGTGCCGCGTGGGGAGGAGATGCTGTGCTCGACCGAGACGAAGCACAGCGTGCCGGTCGAGCCCGTTTTCACCTGCACATCGGCAATGCGCGAGGTCCGCGTCGATTCATCGCCGACCTGTAGTGGCTGCAAGAACTCGATCTCGCCGCCGGCCCACATCCGGCGCGGCAGCGGCACCGGCGGCAGGAAGCCGCCGCGGGTGGGGTGGCCGTCGGGCCCGAGCATCGACATCGGAAACACCGGCTGCGCCAGGCACCAATGCACCGTAAACGGTGCGGCGTCACCCTTTTGGGGCTCGCCGACCTCCTGGAACAGCGTCGCGCGCAGGCCCTTCACGAGTTGCGCGGTGACGATGTCGGTCGCCTCCGTGCTGCGGCCGATCCATTGCCGCAAGTGGTCGATGTCGAGCTTCTCGGTCATGACGCCTCGCCCTGTTACTTCTTCTGGGGATTTTCGCCGATCGCGGGCACGGCGCCGTAAGCGCGGGTCTCGCCGACGATGATCGGCGCCGGCGCGGGATAGCTGACGCGGCCGTTCGGCGTGTCGACCTCGATGCGGCGCAGATGCGGATGGGTGGTGAGGTCGGCCATGGTGTTGACCTCGGCAAAGGCGATGTCGGCGTCCGACAGCCGCTTGAGCAGCTCGTTGCGCGTCAGGCTGCCGAAACTGTCCGCGACCGTCTTGTCGGTGAAGTCGCGGTTGCGCACGCGCTCGACGCCGTTGGCGACGCGGGGATCGGCCGGAAGATCCGGCTGATCCAGCACCTTTACGCACAGCGTCTTCCACTCGCGCTCGCTCTGGATCGAGATCAGGATGTCCTTGCCGTCCTTCGAGGTGAACACGCCGTAGGGCGCGATCGAGGGATGGCGCAGGCCCATGCGCTTGGGCGGATTGCCGGCTTCGGAGTTGAGCAGCGGCACAGTGCACCAGTCTGCCATCACGTCGAACATGGAGATGCGGATGTCCGCACCTTTGCCGGTGCGCCCGCGCCCGATCAGCGCCTCCAAAATCGCCGCATGCGCGGTGGCGCCGGTCGCGACATCCACGATCGACATGCCGACGCGGGAGGCGCCATCGGGATTGCCGGTGATCGAGGCAAGGCCGCTCTCGGCCTGGATCAGGAGGTCATAGGCCTTGCGATGGGCGTAGGGGCCTTCGTCGCCGTAACCGGTGATCGTGCACGAGATCAGCTTTGGATAATCCTTCAGCAGCCGCTCGCGCGAAAAGCCGAGCTTGTCCATCGAGCCCGGCTTCAAGTTCTGGATCAGCACGTCCGCGCTCGCGATCAGCTTCTCCAACTCGGCGCAGCCTTCCTTCGTGGCGAGATCAACCACCGCCGATTGCTTGCCGCGGTTGAGCCACACAAAGTAGCTGCTCTGGCCCTTGGCCGCCGCGTCATAGCCGCGGGCGAAATCGCCCTCGGGCCGCTCGATCTTGATCACCTCCGCGCCGGCATCCGCCAGCCGTGACGAGCAGAACGGCGCCGCCACCGCCTGCTCGACCGCAATCACCCTGATCCCGTCAAGTGCTCCCATGGCGTGACCTCAGTACGAGCGCGGCATGCCGAGCACATGCTCGGCGACGAAGGACAGCACCAGGTTGGTCGAGATCGGCGCCACTTGATAAAGCCGCGTCTCGCGGAACTTGCGCTCGACGTCGTATTCCTCCGCGAAGCCGAAGCCGCCATGGGTCTGGATGCAGGCATTGGCCGCTTCCCAGGACGCATCGGCCGCGAGCATCTTGGCCATGTTGGCCTCCGCGCCGCAGTCGAGCCCGGCCTCGTATTTGCGCGTCGCTTCCTTCACCATCAGCTCGGCCGCGCGCATCGAGGCGTAGGCCTTGGCGATCGGGAACTGGATGCCTTGATTTTGGCCGATCGGACGGCCGAACACGCTGCGCTCCTTGGCATAGTTCGTGGCCTTGGCGATGAACCATTTGGCGTCGCCGACGCATTCGGCGGCGATCAGGATGCGCTCGGCATTCATGCCGGAGAGGATGTAGCGGAAACCCTTGCCTTCCTCGCCGATCAGATTCTCCGCCGGCACCTTCATGTCGGTAAAGAACACTTCGGTAGTGGCGTGGTTCATCATGGTGCGGATCGGGCGGATCTCGAGGCCATTGTTCTTGGCCTCGCGCATGTCGACGATGAACACGGACAGGCCATCGGTGCGCTTCTTGACCTGCTCCTTCGGCGTGGTGCGCGCCAGCAGCACCATCAGATCGGAATGCTCGGCGCGGCTGGTCCAGATCTTCTGGCCGTTGACGATGTAGCTGTCGTTGCCTTCCTTGCGCGCAAAGGTCTTGAGCGAGGAGGTGTCGGTGCCGCTGGTCGGCTCGGTGACGCCGAACGCCTGTAGCCGCAATTCGCCGCTCGCGATCTTCGGCAGGTATTTTGCCTTCTGCTCGGCATTGCCGTGCCGCAGCACGGTGCCCATCGTGTACATCTGTGCATGGCAGCCGCCGCCGTTGCAGCCGGCGCGCTGGATCTCTTCCAGGATGGCTGCGGCCGCCGAAAGCTTCAGGCCCGCGCCGCCATATTCCTCGGGGATCAGCACCGAGAGATAGCCGGCCTCGGTCAGCGCATCGACGAAGGCCTTCGGGTAGGCCATCTCGCGATCGAGCTTGCGCCAATATTCGCCGGGAAACTGCGCGCAGAGCTTGGCGACGGCTTCGCGGATGTCGGCGTGATCCTCAAGGTGGTGTTCTTCACTCATGGCGTTTCCCATTGGTAGCGGCAGTCAAGATAACGCCGGCCGATCCTCTGGCGTTGTGAAAACATCGCCAGCCCCCTATGCTCATTTGCTATAGCGTATGGAGTAGCCTTCCAGGATTGGCAAGCATGGATTTCCGGCAGCTCAGGACCTTCAGTTGCGTGGCGGAGCTCGGCAGCCTCTCGAAGGCATCCGACACGCTGCGCGTGGCGCAGCCGGCGCTCTCCAGGCAGATCAAGCTCTTGGAACACGAGCTGCGCACCGAGCTGTTCACCCGCAACGGCCGCGGCATGGTGCTGACCGAGGCCGGTCATTTGTTGCTGGCGCGCACCTCCGGCATCGTGCGGCAACTTGACCAGATCCGCGACGACATCCAGTCGGCCAAGGGACCGCCGTCCGGGCAGGTCGTGCTCGGCCTGGTTCCGACCGTGAGCTGCGTGCTGTCGGCGCGCTTTGCGCGGCGCTGCGTCGAAAAATTCCCCGGCATCTCGCTGCGCATCGTCGAGAGCTACAGCGGCCATCTCGTCGAATGGCTGCATCGCGGCGAGATGGATCTCGCCATCCTCTATGGCCGCTCCGCCGATCTTCATCTCAACGTGCAGAGCCTGGGGCGCGACAACATCGTCGCGGTCGGCCCGCGCGGATGCGGGCTCGCGCGCAGGAAGAACGTCGACATCGGCTGGCTGCTGCGCCAGCGCCTGGTGCTGCCCAGTCATTCCCATGGCCTCCGCGCGCTGATCGAGCACGCCGCCGCCCAGCGCAAGATCAAGCTCGACGTCCAGCTCGAAGCAGATTCGTTCCGCGTGCTGACAAGCCTGGTCGAGGAAGGCCTCGGCTTCGCGCTGCTGCCGCCCTCGTCGGTCCACGGCGAGGTCGCTGACGGGCGGCTGGAAACCACCGCCGTCTCGAAGCCGATGACACGCGAGCTCATTTTCGCTTCTCCGATCGACCGCCCGGCCTCGACGGCCTCGCTGGCCGTCACCGCGCTCCTGCGCGAGGAGGTCGCCGCCTGCCGCAAGGAAGGCGTGTGGGACATCAAATTGAGTTGAATGCTTTCAATGCGGTTTAGGACACAAGTGCGCGCCCGGCCCTTCGCATATTGAGCGAGCTGTCATGCCGGAATTTTATAGCTGGGCTAGGGCCTGCTGAGTGTCAGGGACCGTGCGCTCTCTTCGCTCCACTCTCGGTGTCATTGCCCGCGAAAGCGGGCAATCCAGTATTCCAGAGGCCGGGCGGCTAGAACCGAGAGGCCGCGGCGTACTGGATGCCCCGCCTTCGCGGGGCATGACGGTTGGGCCTACCCCGGAATCCTCACCGGCAACGTCTCATAGCCCTTGATGAAGCTCGAATAGATCCGCTTGGGGTCGCCGACCACCTCGATGCGGTCGAAGCGCTTGAGCATCTCCTCCCAGACGATCCGCAGCTGGAGCTCGGCGAGGCGCATACCGACGCAGCGGTGGATGCCGAAGCCGAAGGAGAGATGCGTGCGCGGGCGCGGGCGGTCGATGATGAAATCGTTCGGCCTCTCGAACATCTCCTCGTCGCGGTTGCCCGATACGTACCACATCACGACGCGGTCGCCCTTTCTGATGTGCTTGCCGCCGATCTCGGTGTCTTGCAAAGCCGTGCGCCGCATATGTGCGAGCGGCGTCTGCCAGCGGATCACCTCGGGCACCATGGAATCGATCAGCGCGGGATTTTCGCGCAGCTTGTCGTACTGGTCGGGGTTCTCGTTCAGCGCCAGCACCGAGCCGGTCATGGTGTTGCGCGTGGTGTCGTTGCCGCCGACGATGAGCAGGATGATGTTGCCCATGAGGTTGTCGGGGTCCATGAAGCGCGTGGCGTCGTTGTGCGCCATCAGCGACAGCAGATCGTTGCGCGGCGCCGAGTTGACGCGCTCGTTCCAGAGCTTGGACATGTAGGCGTAGCACTCGTCCATCTCGCGGCGGCGCTCCTCGGCCGAGGCGACGATGCCGCTCTTGGGCAGCGCGGTCGAGACGTCGGACCAGCGCGTCAGCTTGCGCCGCTCCTCCCAGGGGAAATCGAACAGCGTCGCCAGCATCTGCGTCGTCAGCTCGATCGAGACGCGCTCGACGAAGTTGAAGGTCTCGTTGCGGGGCAGATTGTCCAGCACGGTTTGCGAGCGCTGCCGGATCAGCTTGGTCAGCTCGTCCAGATGGGTCGGGGTGAACATCGGCGAGACCGTCTTGCGCTGCGCCGAATGGCGGGGCTGGTCCATCGCGATGAAGCTCGGCCAGTCATAGCCTTCCGGCACGTCGCGGATCGAAATGCCGCCGAGTGTCGAGTCCGAGGAGAAGATGCCGTGATTGGTGTCGACATGCATGATGTCGTTGTATTTCACCACCGACCAGTACGGATCGATCGGCGCATTGGTGCAGTAATGCACCGGCTCCTCCTTGCGCAGCCGCTCGAACCACGGCCACAGCGTGTCGTCCTGGAATAGCCTGGGCGCGCCGGGATGGAACTGAGCCAGCGGCGTCGCATAGGCCTCCTCGCGCGCCCTGCGCATGCGTTCGGCCCTGTCCACTTTAACCGGCGCTTGGATGTTCATGGTGGTAACTCCAGTGCTTCTCTTTCTTCGCCTCTCCCCGCCTGCGGGGAGAGGCCGGATTGCATCGAAGATGCAATCCGGGTGAGGGGGACTCTCCGCGAATCCGTCTCTCAGCGTGTTCGCGGAGAGAGCCCCTCACCCCGACCCTCTCCCGTAAGAACGGGGAGAGGGAGATTTTCTACGCCGCAATCTTCACCGGCAACGTCTCCAGTCCCTTCACGAAACTCGAATAGACCCGCCTGGGTTCGCCGACCACATCAATATGGTCGAAACGGCTAAGGATCTCTTCCCAAATAATCTTGAGCTGGAGTTCGGCAAGCCGCAATCCGACGCAGCGGTGGATGCCGAAGCCGAAGGACAGATGCGTGCGCGGGCGGGCGCGGTCGATGATGAAATCGTAGGGCTTTTCGATCGCCTCCTCGTCGCGGTTGCCCGAGACGTACCACATCACAACCTTGTCACCCTTCTTGATCTGCTTGCCGCGGAACTCGAAATCGGAGAGCGCGGTGCGTCGCATATGCGCGAGCGGCGTCTGCCAGCGGATCACCTCCGGCACGAAGCTGTCGAGCAGCGCGGGGTTTTCGCGCAGCTTGCGATACTGCTCCGGGTGCTGGCTCAACGCGAGAAGCGAGCCCGACATCGTGTTGCGCGTAGTGTCGTTGCCGCCGACGATCAACAAGACGAGATTGCCGAGGAAGTTCTTGGCATCCATGTCGCGGGTCGCCGCGCCATGCGCCATCATCGACAGGAGGTCGCTCTTCGGCGGCTGCTCGATGCGCTCCTTCCAGAGGCGGGAGAAATAGGCCGCGCATTCCGTCAGCTCGGCCTGCCGTTCGTCCTCGGTCGCGACGAGGCCGTCAGGCCCGGGAATGGTGGTGGCGATGTCGGACCAGCGCGTCAGCTTTCGGCGGTCTTCCCATGGGAAGTCGAACAGCACCGCGAGCATCTGTGTGGTGAGCTCGATCGAGACCTGGTCGACCCAGTCGAACACCTCGCCGCGCGGCAGATTGTCCAGGCATTCGGCCGAGCGTTTGCGGATGTTGATGGCGAGATTGTCCAGATGCGTCGGCGTGAACATCGGCGCCACGGTCTTGCGCTGCGCGGCATGGCGCGGCGGGTCCATCGAGATGAAGCTCTCGCGGCGCAGGTCGGGATCGATGTCGCGGATGGTGATGCCGCCGAGCGCCGAGGCCGAGGAGAACACCGAATGGTTGGTCTCGATCTCCATGATGTCGTTGTAGCGCGTCACCGACCAGTACGGCCCGAACATCGAGTCCTTGCAATAGTGCACGGGATCCTCGCGGCGCAGGCGGTCGAAATAGGGCCAGAACGTATCGGTCCTGAACAGCTCGGGATCGCCCGGATCGAACTGCTCCAGCGGCAGTGATGACGCGCGCTCGCGCAATGCGTCGAGCTTGGACGCGCTCTCCATGGTCCCATGCATGACTGGTCTCCCTGGCATTCCTCGCGCGCCTTTTTATGAATTCTGCGCTGCGGCATTTGATTTGCAATTACAGCCGGTTGTCTGCGCCGGAGCAAGGGAGAGTTTTGCCACATCCAACCTTTGCGAGAGGGATTGGGCGGATGTCACGTGGATGTGTCAACGTGATCTCCCGCACGCCGCTGCCCGCCGAATCCTGCGAGAACTCGACTGGAATCGAGGTAAATCGAACCCCGTCATCTTGGGGATCGACTAATCTTGTGATCTATAGTTTGGCCTTGCACCCCGAGGTTGTCGCCGTGAACGACATGCAATGGACCCCGATCGGGTCCGAACCCTTACCGCCGCCGCTGCCGCCGACGCGGGTCGATTTCACAGGCAATCGCACCGAGTTCCGGAAAATGGTCACCAAGGGTGCCATGCTGGAGCTCGTCACCTTCGGCTTCTACCGGTTCTGGCTGGTCACGGACATCCGCCGTCATCTGTGGTCGAACACCGCGATCGACGGCGACGCCGCCGAATACACCGGGCGGGGCAAGGAGCTTTTGATCGGCTTCCTGTTTGCACTCGCGATCCTGGTGCCGATCTATCTCGCCTATTTCCTCATCGGCATCGAGTTCGAGCGCTGGCAGGGCTTCGCCTCGACGCCGCTGTTCATCAGCTTCTACGCCTTCGGCCAGTTCGCGATCTTTCGCGCGCGGCGCTATCGGCTGACGCGCACGGTCTGGCGCGGCGTGCGGTTCTGGATGGACGGCTCGGGCTGGGCCTATTCGTTCCGCGCCATGGCGTGGGGCCTGCTGGTATTCCTCACGCTCGGCCTGGCGCTGCCCTGGCGCGAGGCTTCGCTCGAACGCTACAAGATGCGGCACACCCATTACGGCGATTTGCAAGGCGACTTCGAAGGCAACGGCTGGGAGTTCTTCAAGCGCGGCTGGTGGCTGTGGCTGCTCAGCCCGATCGCGCTCATCATCTTCCCGCTTGCCCCGTTCTTCTATGCCGAGTTCAAGGCGCGCGAATGGCGCTGGTGGCTGGACGGCATCCGCATCGGCGGCGTCGGCGTGTCCTCGGAGTTGCCGCACGATGCGTTCTACGGCCTCTACTGGAAAGTGATCGGCTGGTGGATGCTGCTCTCGACCATCTTCGGCTTCTACCTCGGCGGAGCCACCATGCTCCTCGTCAAGCTGAGCGGCCTGCCGCCCGAGCAGGCGTTCGGGCCCGACAATGCCACCAGGAGCATCCCGATGATGGTGGCAATGGTCATCGGCTATCTCGCGCTGGCGCTTGCGATCAACATCGTCATGCGGGTGTATCTGCAGCGCGACATCTGGGCCAAGGTGCTGGAAACCGTCGAGGTGCACAACATCGGCGCGGCCTCGGATGTGCGCGGCACCGGCGAGCTTGCCAGCGCCCTCGGCGAAGGCTTTGCCGACGGCCTCGATGTCGCGGGATTCTGATCTGTGAGTGAGCTGTCCACCGAGTCTCCGGCGCAGTCGGCAAAGCCGACCATCTTCTTCGACGGCGTATCGAGCCGCAGGCGGCAGGTGACGCTGGCGCTCGGCGATGCGCTCGAGATCGTCGAGGAGGGCGCAGCGCCGGTGCGCTGGGCCTATGCCGACATCCGCCGCGCCGACAGTCCGGCCGGCATCTTGCGGCTTTCCTGCACGACCGCGCCGCCGCTAGCGCGGCTCGAGGTCCGCGACGTCGCGCTGGCCACGCAGGTGATGGTCCGCTGTGCGCGGCTCGACGAGCACCAGACCTCGCGCCGCGGGCTGGCAAAAATCGTCGGCTGGTCGGTGGCCGCCGCCGTCTCCATCGTCTGCGTCGTGCTGTTCGGCGTGCCGCTCGCCGCCGACCGGCTCGCGCCGCTGGTGCCGAAGCCGATCGAACGCCGCATCGGCGATGCCTCGGAAGTCCAGGTGAAGACCATCTTCGGCCGCAGCGTCTGCGAAGACCCCGCGGGCAAGGCTGCGTTCACCAAGCTCGTCAACCGCCTGCGCGATGCCGCCGGCCTCGACGACGACGCCATGACCGCCGGCGTGCTGCCGACCCCGGTGCCGAATGCGTTCGCGCTGCCGGGCGGCAAGGTCTACGTGCTGAGGGGGCTGCTCGACAAGGCGCAAAACCCCGACGAGCTCGCCGGCATCCTCGCCCACGAGCTCGGCCATCTCAAGCATTACGACAACATGCGCGGGCTGATCTACAACGGCGGCACCTCGTTCCTGATCGGCCTCTTGTTCGGCGACGTCACCGGCTCGAGCGCCGTGATCTTCGCCTCGCGCAGCGTGGTCGAAGCCTCCTATTCGCGCGAGGCCGAGACCGGCGCCGACACCTTCGCGATCGAGATCATGCACAAGCTCGGTCGCTCGCCAAAGCCCGCGGCCGAGCTGATGTTCCGCATCACCGGCAAGGAAGGCGGCAGCGGCTTCACGATCCTCGCCAGCCACCCGCTGACCGAGGACCGCCTTGCCCGCATGACGAAAGAGGATCGCCCCGCCAGCGGCCCGCCGCTGCTGACGGACAAGGAATGGCAGGCGCTGAAAGGGATCTGCGGCAGCGGCAAGATCTGAGCTGCGCTGCCTAGCGCGTGCCGTAAGTGCGGTCGCCGGCGTCGCCGAGGCCCGGCAGGATGAAACCGTTCTCGTCGAGGCCTTCGTCGACTGCGGCGGTCCAGATCGGCACGTCCGGATGCAGTCCGCGCAGTCGCTCCAGTCCTTCCGGCGCTGCGATCAAGCAGGCGAGGCGGATATCCTTGGCGCCGCGTTCCTTCAGCCGGTCGACGGCGGCGACGGCCGTGTTGGCGGTGGCGACGACAGGCGTCACCACGATGGCGAGGCGCTCGCCGAGATCGGACGGCGATTTGAAGAAGTACTCGACGGCGGCAAAGCTGTGCGGCTCGCGATAGAGGCCGATATGGGCGACGCGCGCGGTCGGGACCAGGTCCATCATGCCGTCGACGAAGGTGGTGCCGGCGCGCAGCATCGGCACGAACACCAGCTTCTTGCCGGCGATCTTTGCCGAATGCATCGTCGCCATCGGCGTCTCGATCACGGTATCAGTGAGCGGCAAATCGCGCGTCACCTCGTAGCACAAGAGCATGCCGATCTCCTTGATCAGCTCGCGAAACGATTTGGTCGAGATCGATTTGTCCCGCACCAGCGTCAGCTTGTGCTGCACCAGCGGATGATCGACGATCGTGACGCCTTCCATGATCGTATGCTCCTGAAATTCATCAAGTGAGTGCGTGAGCGACAATAAGGGTCAGAAAACCGTGCCGTCGCTGATCACCTTGAGCGGCGGCGAACCATCTGGGCGGCGCGCAAACGCGATGGCCCGGCCCGCGGCCCAGCTGCCGCCTTCCAGAATGCTGGCGAGCGGCAAGGTCTCGGGCGGGCGGCCAAGTTTTGCGCGAACCAATTCGGCGAGCCGGTCGAGCAACGCGACGGTCAGCGCGCGCCACTCGACCACGAGCAGCGAATCCACCGCATGCGCACGCTCGGCATCGGCAGCGTCGCGCAGGCGCAACACCCCGTGATCGACGAACAGGCCGCCATTGCGGTACTCGGCAAGCCCGGTCAGGCCGTCGATGTCGGTGACATTAAATCCCGCGCGCTGGAGCGGCTCGATCAGCGAATAGCTCAGCCATTGCGACAGCTTGTGCAGCGGCACGAGGCCCGCGGTTGCGTCATCCGTCTTGAGCGCCGGGTGGCGCCAGCAGTCGCCGAGCGGGACGCCCGCGAGCTCGAGCCGCGATGGCCAGATCGGCCCGAGCTGGTTCAGCACCGCGGAGAGGATTGCGGGCGCGGCGACGGCACCGCCCTTTGCCTGCGCTGTGATGTGATCGAACAGGCCGCCGGGCCGCGGCGTGTCTTGCAGGCCGAAAATGTCCGCACGCTCGGCAACCAGCTTGCCCAGACGCCGCAGCAGATCGGTCCGTCCCTCAAGCCCGAGCAGCGGATTGGCATCGTTCACCTGGAACGCCGACGTGAGTGCCGGGAGCGGAAGTTGCGCCAGCACGCCCGCATCGGCCCTGAACGGCGCGCTGGCATTGCCGGAGAAGAGTCCGGCTGCAAACATGTCGAGGCTCGCGATCGCGAGCCCCTCGGACCGCCCGATGCTTTCCCCCGTCACCGCGTCACGATAGCGCCACGCAGCGCCCGCGCCGGCATCCAGCAGCACGCTGACGATGGCGAGATCGAACTCGGCGCGCGCCCGTGCCGCGCGATCCGGCCACGATGCGGCATCGGCGAGCCGCGCCCAGCGATCGACGCCGCCAAGCACGAAATGCCGCCAGCGCGCATGGAAGGGGACGTCCAGCGTCGGATAGGCTTTTCGCGTCACCGCAAGCACCGCCTCCGCAACGCCGTCCATGCGGTCGAGATCGATCGTGAAGTGGCTCAAGCCGCCGGCGAGGCCGGTCTCGAGCATCTGCCCGGCCCGCGCGCGCACCGCTGTCGCGGTGAGCAGCGAGCGGGCCTGTCGTTCCAAAGCGTCCGCCATCGCGCGATCAGTATTTTTCCAGCGAACGCCCGACCACGCCGTCCACGTCCTTCTCCGGCGCGATGTCGGTCGAGTAATAGCCGGCGGCCTTTTTGGCGGCGATCTCGACATGAGCGTCGGCCGGGATCAGCTCGGGCGGGATCGGCACGCGCTCGACGATGTCGATGCCCTGCGAGGTCAGCGCGTCGTACTTCATGTCGCTCATCGACAGGAAGCGGTCGATGCGCTTCAGGCCCAGCCAGTGGATCGTGTCCGGCATCAGCTGCTGAAAGCGTGCGTCCTGGACGCCGGCGACGCATTCGGTGCGCTCGAAATAGGCTGCGGCCGCATCGCCATCCTCCTGCCGCTTGCGCGCATTGTAGACCAGGAATTTGGTGACCTCGCCGAGCGCGCGGCCTTCCTTCCGGTTGTAGACGACGAGCCCGAGCCCGCCCTCCTGCGCGCCGCGCGCGGATTCCTCGATGCCGTGGATCAGATAGGGCCGGCAGGTGCAGATGTCCGAGCCGAACACGTCGGAGCCGTTGCACTCGTCATGCACGCGGCAGGTGATCTTGGTGCGATGGTCCGGCAGTTTTGTCACATCGCCGAACATGTAGACGGTGGTACCGCCGATCGGCGGCAAGAACACCTTCAGGTCCGGCCGGGTGACAAGCTCGGGGAACATGCCGGCGGTCTGCTCGAACAGCGTGCGCCGCAGCTCGGTCTCGTTGGTGCCGAACCGCGTCGCAAGGCCGGGCAGGTACCAGACCGGATCGATTGCGATCTTCACCACCGAGACGCTGCCATTGGCGTGCACGACCTCGCCGTCGGCGCGCAGCCGCTTTGCGGCCAGCGCCTCGCGGATCTCCGGCAGATCGAGCCGCGCGCGTGTCACCGCGATGCTCGGGCGGATATCGACGCCCTCGGCGATGTCCTTGCCGAAATTCTCGGCGACGAGGTGCCCCCATGGGTCGAGCGCGACGATCTTTGCGGGATCGCGCCATTGCTCGAACGGGCCGATGGTCGCGGCCGGGAAGGTGTTGGTGAGATCGGGGCGCTTGATCGGGTCGAGCGCGCCGGCGGACACCGCAAGCGCGCGGTACATCGCATAGGAGCCGCCATGGCTGCCGATCACGTTGCGATCGCCGGAGCGCGACACCGTGCCGATGATCGGCCCGCGGGCGCGCGCATCTGCGGCACCCCAATGGATCGGATAGGCGGCTTTCTTGCCCGGCTCCGGATGGGAGGTCAGGCGGATATGCTCGGTACGGTTCGCGCGGCTCATGTCCAGGCTCCCAAAAAGCCAACGGCCCGCCGCTTGGACGGGCCTGGCTCACCTGCATCGCCCATGCGGAGCACCGACGACGCAAGCTCAATCCAACATATTGTAGCGGCGAGCCACGACAGACAAGTTAATCGTACCGTCGGGGCGGGCCGTTTGCGGCCAAATTCCCGTCATCGGCGGGCCTAAGTTGCCTCTGATCTGGACAAAACGTATATAATTAGACATATTGTATGGATCAATACCGCCCGGAGACCACCATGCCTGCCGCCAGCTACATCGACCCCCGCACCGGACAGCTCTATCCGCTGGACCAGCCGCGCTGGTGCTCGGACGAGCGCACGCCGCTGCTGGTGACGCCGGGGGCAGGGATCTCGCGCGAGGACATCGACAGCGGCACGCGGTCGCTCTGGCGCTACAGGGCAGCGCTGCCCGTCGAGATCGGAAAGCCTGTCACGCTCGGCGAAGGCTGCACGCCGCTGGTTCAGCAGGATTGGGGCGACCTGCGCCCGTTCTTCAAGCACGAATGGTTCAACCCGACCGGCAGCTTCAAGGATCGCGGCTCTTCCGTGATGCTGTCCTTCCTGCGGCAGATCGGCGTCGACGCGATCCTGGAGGACTCCTCCGGCAATGGCGGCTCGTCGATGGCCGGGCTGGGTGCCGCCGGCGGCATGCGCGTGAAGATTCTGGCGCCGGCCTCGACATCGCCGGCGAAGATCGCGCAGGTGCGCGCCTATGGCGCTGCGGTGCAACTCGTCGAGGGGCCCCGTGAAGAGTCGGAAGCCGAGGCCATCCGCCAGTCGAGCCAGACGTTTTATGCCAGCCACAACTGGCAGCCGTTCTTTCTCGAGGGCACCAAATCGCTGGCCTATGAGATATGGGAAGACCTCGGCTTCCGCGCGCCCGATAACGTCATCGTCCCCGTCGGCGCCGGCAGCAGCCTGCTCGGCTGCGCCTTCGGCTTCCGCGAGCTTTTGAAGTCCGGCCAGATTACAAAGCTGCCGCGCCTGTTTGCGGCGCAGCCGCTGAATTGCTCGCCGATCGATGCGAGCTTCAAGGCCGGCGTCGATACGCCCGTCGCGCGCGAGGTGAACAAGACCATTGCAGAGGGCACCGCGATCAAGAACCCGCTGCGCCTGCGCGAGATCATCGCCGCCTTGCGCGAGAGCGGCGGGGGCACCATCGCGCTCACCGAGGACGAGATCGTCGCTGCCCTGCGGCGTCTTGCACGGCAGGGTCTGTTCGCCGAGCCGACCAGCGCCAGCGCGGCCGCCGCATTGGAAAAGCTCTCTGCTGCCGGATCGATCAGGACGAACGAGACCACGGTCGCGGTGCTCACAGGCACGGGCCTCAAGGCCGCGACCACCGTTGCCGATCTCGTGCAGTAGGGCCGGGCGATGAGCCGCAGCAAATCAGCAGCTCCGAGCAAGTCCGCAGCCGAGCGAAAACTGCTGTTCGATCAGTTGCAGCAGATCGCGCTAGGATTGGGAGAGACCCTGGCCCCGTTCTGCGAGGTCGTGCTGCACGATCTCACCGACCCCAAACAGGCGATCGTCGCCATTCACAACAATCTGTCGGGACGCAAGGTCGGCCAGCCCGCAACCGAGCTTGGCCTTGCCCGCATCGCCGACCCTGATTATGCGCAGGTGATTTCGAACTACGCCAACAGCTTTGCCGACGGACGGCAGGCCAAGAGCACCTCCATCGGTATCAAGGGTGCGGATGGTTCTTACGTTGCTGCGCTCTGCCTCAACGTCGACCTGACACTGTTCCAGGGCTTGCAGAGCGCCATCGGCCAGTTCGTCAGCGTCGATGCCAACAACAACCCGCGCGAGTCCCTGAGCCCCATCGGCGCGGACGCCATCCGTGCCCATATCGACCAGTTCGCCGCGCGGCGCGCCACCACGCCCCGCGCGCTCAACACTGACGATCGCCGCGCGCTGCTGCGCGAATTGCGCGACGCCGGCTGCATGCAGGTACGTCGATCCTCGGACATCATTGCGGCCCATCTCGGAGTGTCGCGCGCCACGGTGTATGCCGATGCCAGGTGATACCGACCTGTCGAACCTGCAAACGCCCTGCCTGCTGCTCGACGAGCAGCGGCTTCGCGCCAATGTCGCGCGGATGAAGGCGCACCTCGCCGGTCTCGGCGTGGCCTTCCGCCCGCATCTGAAGACCGCAAAATCACTGGACGTCGCGCGTATCGCGATGACCTCGGCCACGGGGCCGGCAACGGTCTCGACGCTGCGCGAGGCCGAATATTTCGCGGCCGGCGGCGTCCGCGACATGATCTACGCCGTCGGCATCGCGCCCGCGAAGCTCGCGCGCGTCTCTGCCATCCGCACGACCGGTGCCGATCTCGCCGTGATCCTCGACAGCATCGAACAAGCCGAGGCCGTGGCCGCGCATGCCGCTCGCAGCGGCGACGCGGTTCCGGCGCTGATCGAGGTCGACGCGGATGGCCATCGCTCCGGTGTCGCGCCGACCGATGCGGCAACGCTGATCGCGATCGGCAAGCGCCTGGTCTCGGGTGGCGCGACCTTGCGCGGCGTGCTGCTGCACGCCGGTGACAGCTACGCAATGGACGATCCGGCAGCCATCGCGGATGCGGCGGAAGCGGAACGCATCGCTGCCGTGACTGCGGCCAACGCGTTGCGCAGCGCAGGTCTGCCCTGTCCCGTCGTCAGCGTCGGCGCGACACCGACCGCGCGCTATGTGCGCGACCTCACTGGCGTCACTGAAGTGCGCGCCGGCGTCTTCATGTTCGGCGACCTTTATCAGGCCGGCGTCAGCTCCGTGGGGATGGGCGACCTCGTGCTCTCCGTGCTTGCCACCGTGATCGGTCACCAGAAGGCGAAGGGCTGGATCATCGTCGACGCCGGCTGGATGGCGCTGTCGCGCGACCGCAGCACGGCGAAACAGGCGCTCGATCAGGGTTATGGCATGGTCTGCGATCTCGCTGGAAAACCGTACCCGGAGCTCATCGTCACCGATGCCAACCAGGAGCACGGCATCATCGGCTTGCGCAAGGGCTCGAATGCCGCGCTGCCCGACCTGCCCATCGGCTCCCGCGTCCGCATCCTCACCAACCACGCCTGCGCGACCGGCGCGCAATATGATCGCTATCAGGTGCTGGATGGTGAAGGCGGCGTCAGCGTGGTCTGGCCGCGGATCAATGGGTGGTAGGACAGGCCTGACGTTTGGAGGAGGCGCGCTTATCCTCCAGGGGAGGGTAAGAGCTCACTCCTTCAGATCATTCACCTGCTTCACCCAGGCGCGCACGTCCGCGAGCACTTGCGGCAGCACGGCCTTGACCTCCGGCACGGTCATTCCGGCCTTGATGCGGGGGTCGTAGAGCAGATTGAGGATGTACTGGTCGTAGACGTCGAAATAGCCCATCGAGACGTTGTCGTTGAACATGGTCCAGGGCACGCTCGTGGTGTCGTTGATCGGGCCGAGCGATTGCAGCAGCTCCTCATAGGCGCAGTCGAGGAAGGTGAAGTCGCCATTGTCGACGGTGAGGATGACGTCGGAGTGCTCGATTTCGAAATTGTCGTTCTTGCGGAAGCCGGACAGGCATTGCGGATCGAGCGAGGTGCGGATCTCGCGCGCCTTGTCCACGCCATAGAAGGTCGCGATGGTGCGGAAGAGATCGCGGTCGCGCACGAGCTTGACCCGCACGTTCGCAGCTTCACTGGTGGCGGTCATGGCGATGTCGAGATGCTGCACGCGCTTGCCGATGTCGGCGACGACTTTTGCGAGCTGCGCCTTGCGGTCGGCGCGGTCGCTCTCGGCGTAGACGCGCACCGGCCCGTCGAACTTGCGGATGCGGTCGACGCGGCCGGCGAGGTGGTATTCGGCGCCGAATGCCGTCTTCAGGAAACCTTCGACGATCTCGGCGTCGGTAAAGCTCTTCTTCTCGCTGCGCTGTCGCGAGGCGATCGCGGGCGGTTCGCCCGCGGCGGCGATGGTAGCGGTGTCAGGCACGGATGTGAGTGCAGCAAACGCCAGCAGGGCGAGGCGGACGGCAGCCGAGGGCTGGTTGAATGCGCTCATCGTCGCGCAACGCTGCCGTATTCGCCGCGCGCGCACAAGACCGCAAATGCACGCGTCAGGCGGGTTCCTGCTGTGGCTCATTATCCACGCGCAGCTGCGTAGGGTGGGCAAAGCGAAGCGTGCCCACCACCTTTATCCAATCTGCAGACAGTTGGTGGGCACAGCGCAAGTGCGCCTTTGCCCACCCTACGGAAGCTCGCCCGCCCGGCTTAGTTGTTCAGCACGACCACGGTGGTGCCGACCGAGACCCGGCCGTAGAGGTCGGTGACGTCGTCGTTGGTCATGCGGAAGCAGCCCGAGGACACCGCCTGGCCGATCGTCTCCGGCTCGTTGGAGCCGTGGATGCGGTACAGCGTCGAGCCGAGATACATCGCGCGCGCGCCGAGCGGGTTCTCGATGCCGCCCTTCATGTGGCGCGGCAGGTCGGGGCGGCGGGCCAGCATCTGCGAGGGCGGCGTCCAAGCCGGCCATTCCTTCTTGGCGGTGATCCTGTGCACCCCGCCCCAGCGGAAGCCGTCGCGGCCGACGCCGATACCGTAGCGGAGCGCCTGGCCGTTCTGGAGCACCAGATAGAGCCGGCGCTCGGCCGTGTTCACCACGATCGTGCCGGGGGCATAGTTGCCGTTATACATGACGGTGGTGCGGGGGATCGGGCTGGAGCCGCCGCGAAAGAAGTTCGGGCCGCCGCCCATGATATCGCGCGAGTCGAACTCTTCGGCGAACGCGCCTGCCGCGGTGGCGGTCAGCAGTGCGATGGCGGCAATCGGCGCGGCGAAAAACCGAATCATTGGTACCCCCAGCAAAAAATCTCTTCAACAAAGGTCAGAGTCCATATTTGCGGGCTTTTCGCAAGCCACGGCCCCGTGAGGGGCGCCATGCTTAACGATTGGCGTTACCAAATCGGCAACCCCGCCAGTTTGCCGGAAAGCATGAGAGCGTTTTCAAGCGAAGTGGATACCGGTTCGCATCAAGAAAACGCGTCAAAACAAGACTCTAACGCCCCGTTCCGATTCCATCGGAACGGGGCGTTAGCCAAGCCCGCGTATTGCCGCGCGGGGCAGGGCCGCAATGGCCGCTCTTGCTTTGACGGCACGCGCGAACAATGATTGATCGCAGGGATCACTGGAAATCGCCGGTTGCGGGAGCAGACAGAATGAACGGTGCGGAAAGCCTGGTGCGGACGATGGTCAAGGGCGGGGTGGACGTCTGCTTCACCAACCCGGGCACCTCCGAGATGCATTTTGTCGCGGCGCTCGACCGCGTTCCCGGCATGCGCTGCGTGCTCGGGCTGTTCGAGGGCGTGGTGACGGGCGCCGCCGACGGCTATTTCCGCATGAAGGGCGCGCCGGCCTCGACCCTGCTGCATCTCGGCCCGGGCCTCGCCAACGGCCTTGCCAATCTGCACAACGCCAAGAAGGCCAATTCCGGCATCGTCAACATCGTCGGCCAGCACGCCGTCTACCACATCGGCTACAATGCGCCGCTGACCTCCGACATCGAGGGCCTGGCCCGGCCGATGTCGTCCTGGGTCCGCACCTCCCCGGATTCCAAATCGGTCGCCGCCGACGGCGCCGCGGCGATTGCGGCTGCGAAAAGCGCCCCGCCGCAGATCGCGACCCTGATCCTGCCCGCCGACACCGCCTGGAACGAGGCCGACGGCCTCGCCGAGGTGCCCGCCGAGCAGCAGCGCGCGAGCTATTCGCCGCAGGCGGTCGAGCGGGCCGCGAAGATCTTGCACGGGGACGGCGAAGGCACGCTCTTGCTGATGACCGGCAGCGCGCTGAGCGAGCAGGGCCTGGCGCTGGCCGAGCGCATCGCCGGCAAGACCGGCTGCACCGTGATGGGTCCGACCTTCCGCCCGAAGATGGCGCGCGGCCGCGGCCGCTTCTCGATCGACCGCATCCATTACGTGATCGAGAACGCGCTGCCGATGCTGGAGAAGTTCCGCCACATCGTGCTGGTCGAATCCGACGATCCCGTGGCGTTCTTCGCCTATCCGAACAAGCCGAGCATGCTCAAGCCCCAGGGCTGCGAGGTGCATCGCATGACCTCCTGGGGCGAGAATTCGGTCGCAGCGCTCGAAGCGCTGGCCGGCGCCGTCAAGGCGAGCGCCAAGGACGTCAAGCCGCAGGCGTTGGCCGAGCTGGTCAAGCCGACCGGCGCGCTGACCTTCGCCACGATCGCGCAGGCGATCGCCTGCGCCATCCCCGAGAATGCGATCATGGTCGACGAATCGCTCACCACCGGCCGCGGCTTTTTCCCGCCGACAGCGGCGGCGGCGCCGCACGACTGGCTCCAGAACATGGGCGGCTCGATCGGCTTCTCGACGCCGCTGTCGATCGGTGCCGCGATTGCCTGCCCGGACCGCAAGGTGATCACCATGGTCGGCGACGGCAGCGCGATGTACACGATCCAGTCGCTGTGGACGCAGGCGCGCGAGAACCTCAACATCGTCACCATCGTGTTCGCCAACCGCATCTACCAGATCCTGCGCGGCGAGTTCGACAATGTCGGCGCCGGCGAGCCCGGCCAGCGCGCCAACGATATGCTCCGCCTCGACCGCCCGACGCTCGATTTCGTCGCGCTGGCCAAGGGCATGGGCGTGCCCGGCCGCGCCGTCACCAATGCCGACGAGTTCAACAAGGCGCTGGCGGAGGCCGTCGCCGAGCCCGGGCCGCGGCTGATCGAAGTGCAGATGTAGGGCGCACCAACCGAGAGCGCCGAGGGCCCGGAGGCACGATGCAGGCCGAGCTGAACAAGGTGATCGCGGCGCTCCGGGACTTCTACGCGCACGAAGCATTTTTGTTCGAGAAGGACATCGGCGAGCGTGCGATCACGCATCGCTTCGCCGTTTACCTGGAGCGGCAGTTCTCGGGCTGGGCGGTCGACTGCAATTACGACCGGCTCGGCGAGCGCACGCTGCATCTGCCGCACGGCACCATCATCTCGACCGACGATCATCTCGGCAAGTCGATCTATCCCGACGTCGTGGTGCATCAGCGCGAGATCCCGAACAACCTGCTCGCTGTGGAGATCCGCAAGGCGAGCAACCACACCCCGCTCGATCACGACCAGCACAAGCTGATGGCGATGACCGATGCGCATATCTGGTTCGCCTATTGGATCGGCGTGCTGCTGGTGCTGGACAGGCGCGGGGTGACGACGTCGGAGGTCTATGTCGGCGGCCTCGTCGAGCAGCCGCTGTCGCGCTGGTTCGCGACGCGGCTTGGCGAGAGCGGTCTTGGGGCGGCGCGCTAGTGCGCGTGTGTTCATCTTGGCCCAACAGCGCCTGATTGTGACCCTTCTCGGACATCAGCCCTCCGGCACTCCCGCCAGCCGCATGCCTTGATAGACGCGCTCGCGTTTGGCGAGATAAACAGGGTTATCACTGCAAGCGCCGTCCCGGAAGCGGCGGATGGTGAAGTCTGGAACGAGCGCAAATAGCGCCTTTGCAGCGGCTTTCGCCTCATTCAGTGAGCCAAGTAGCGCGAGCGCGGCGGCCAGCCCAAAATGCGCGTTGACATCATTTCGGTTGGCTTCGATGCTGCGGCGGAACCACCGGACTGCTTCAGCATCCGCGTCAACCTGCATCTTGGCAAAGCCGGTTATCATGAACCAGCGATGGGCGAAGATATCGCGAGGAGAGAGGCGAAGTGCTTCGTTGACATGGGCCTCAGTCTCGGCTCCGCGACCCATATACAACTTAGCGCTGCCAGTCTGCGCGTGCGCTTCAGCCAAATTGCGATCCAGTGCCAACGCTCTCTCGAATTCCGCGATGCCCTGAACCGCGCGGTTCGTGCATATTAGTGCGCAGCCCAAAATCAAGTGTGCATAGGCATGGTTGGGCGCGAGAGACAGCGCCCTTATTGATGTCGCCTCGGCCACTGCGAAATGCTCGCTCGTGGCGTCATCCAAGTAGCTCGCTCCAAGTATCAGATCGACGCCAGCCATCCACACCATCGCGTCGACATTCTTGGGGTCAAGGGTCAACGCCCGTTCAAACATCGCGCGCGCCTGTGGCACGCCTTCCGACGTCCACCCCTTGTGCAACAAAGCTTTGCCTCGGAAATACAAGTCCATCGAATTGGGATGCGGAGATCGTTCTGATCGCCGAGCCTCTTGTTCAGTGAGTTGGGCGTCCAGCGTGTTGGCGAGGCGCGATACGATCTCGTCTTGCATATCAAAAAGATCGGCGACGAGTTTGTCGAAGCGGTCGGCCCACAGATGCGCGCTGGTTTCCGCGTCCACGAGCTGGACGTTTACGCGAAGTCGATCGCCGGCTCCCTGCATGGAACCCTCTAGCACGTAGCGAACATTCAGCTCGCGGCCAATCTGCTTGAGATCGATCGCTTTGCCCTTGTACGTGAATGCGGTATGTCGGCCGATGACGAACGAGCCGGAGATGCGCGACAAATCCGTGGTCAAGCTCTCGGTCACACCATCAACGAAATATTCTCGCTCGGGATCTTCGCTGAGATTGGCGAATGGCAGCACAACGATTGAAAGGCGAGGGGCTGAAGACGGCGTCTCCTCCGTCTCTCCAGGATACGTCGTCGAAGCGGCCTGCTCGATCGGGCTTCCCTGCCATTCTTCCCGCACGACGCCGACGAAGCGGAAACCTTTGCGCGGCAGCGTCTTGATGAGACGCTGTTGTTCACCGCTGTCGCCGATGGCGCTTCGTACGGCATTCAAACGGGTCGTGAGCGCGGCATCGGATACCGCGCGTCCGTTCCAGATCGCACTGATCAGCTCATCCTTGCTGACGACGCGTTCCCGGTGACCTATCAGGTACGCGAGCAGGTCAAATACTTGCGGCGCCACGAGCAACGCATCCGGTCCGCGACGAAGCTCGCGCCGGTCGGTGTCCAATGCATGGCCCTCGAAGAGATAGCGCAAGATCCCTCCCGTCTGGCATCAGGAATGTAGCATAGGATGCAACGCGAAAAATAAGCCGCTGGTGAGGAAAATGTGAGCCCGGTGTCAAGCGCGCTCCGATCTGCCTTGGCAAGGTCGCCCGGTGGGTAGTCATCTCCCGGGAGAGAGCGATGAGCACGATTTATACTGCGGCGGGATCGGCGCAGACGTCCGTGTCGACGCGGCGATCCCCAAACTTTCTCAAGAGGTATTTTGACGCTTATTGTGCTTGGTGTATCCGCCAGACCTTGCGCGCGACGTTGGAGGACCTGAGCGACCTGGAGCTCAGGGACATCGGGGTTGCGAGGGGCGAGATCGATTATCTCGTTCGAGCTGATCCTTCGATCGACCCACGCGGCTTCTAAACCGGAGTGCGCTCTGGTTGTACTGACGCGGCCTCGGGGCGCGGTTCACCTATCCGAGTACAGGAAAGGCCGCCCGCGTGACGCGAGCGGCCTTTCATCGTTCGTAGCAAGCTCAGTGCAGCGGATCGCCCTCTCCCAGCGCGTAGTTGACGAGGTCCTTCAGCGCGAAGCCGGGTCCGGTTACCGGCGCCCATTGCGGGTCGAGCGACAGCACGGAGGAACTGTCGCCGAACATCAAGCCGAGGAAGACCTCGGCGACGATGCGGCCACCCACGGGGCCGAGCTGCGGCGTCTTGACGGTGCCCGGTCCGCCGGTGACGGGAATTGGGACGTCCGCCTTGAAGTGCCGGGCCTCGGCCAGGATATAGGTCCAGAGCGGGCAGTTGCCGGCAAACACGCCGTTTGCGATGGTCGCGATTGGAGTCTGCGGATCGCCCTCCTCGGGCTCGTCGACGGCCTTGCCGATGATGATCTGATCGTCGTTCAGCGGGTTCAGCTGCATCGCCCTGGCGATGGCCTGGCCGGAGGGCAGGCCGAGCCGCCAGCCGCGCTCGAGATTGCGCAGCGCCAGCGAGGCCGGATTGGAGGCGACTTCCGGCGGCAGCTTGCGCAGCGGATCGACCAGCGAGGTGTCGATGCGATAGGCGAACTGAAGCCGCCGCTTGTTGTCGGGATTGCTCTCGTCGTTCTCGTCCCCAAAGGGGCGCGTGTCGATGTCGATGAAGCGGCCCCAGTCGATGGCGCGTCCCGGGCCCATGGCGCGGAAGCCGGTCAGCGCGTTCTTGTCGGGATTGTTGGGGTCGGGGAAGATCTGCAGCAGCATGTTGTCCGCGTCGTTGAGCCGGTAGCCCGGGCGGATCATGGAATGCCCGAGCCGGTAGGCGGCGACGGAGAACTCCACCGGCATGAACGGGTAATTGTGCCAGTGATAGTGGGCGAGCTTGCTGCGGTCATAGCTGCCTGCGGTCTTCAGCGCGTTCAGAACGTCGGCGTGGACGATGCGCGGCAGGAAGTCGTTCAGCACGACATATTGATAGTGGAAGCGGACGCGCTGCTGCACCTCCTCGAACGTCAGGCTGTCGTTGTCGTCGACCATGCGGTTGTGAAAGCGCAGCATCAGGCCCTGGAACTGCGAGACGATGCTGTTCTCGTCGTTGCGGGGATCGCCGATCAGCGCGCGGCCCTTGAAGCGCGGCAGGTCGTTGGCGTCGTCGACGCCCGCACCGGTCAGCTTCTCGCCGAGCAGGAACTTGATGCCGTCATACATGTAGGGCTGGTCGTTCGGGCCGCGGCCGTAGAGATTGTCCAGATCGAACGAGGGCGTGCGGAAATCGACCAGTCCGTCCGGATCCTGCTGCTTGGTCAGCGAGCTGACCGGATCGAAGGTGATGTCGTGATCGACGAACTGGCTGAAATAGGTGTAGAGCGCGGGAATGCCGCTCTCTTCCGCGTCCGGCGAGTCTTTCGGCGCATCGAAGCTGCCGATCATCCTGTCGGCGAGCGCCGACAGGTTGGCGATATTGTCGGGTTCGGTGGCTCCGAATTGGGCCGGGGTGAGGCTGGGCTTGCGGAACATGCGGCCGAAGCGGCCTTGCGACAGCGGCGAGCGGATATTGTTCAATCCGCGCGGAAGAATTGCGTGGCGGCTGCTCATTTCAAATTCCTCCCTGAAAAGTCACACCGAAAAAGACTAAAGTTAAAGTTGTTCGCTACAGAATATGCAGTCGACGCTAGATCAGGGATTCTTGCGCCACAAGCGGTCGCTTCACACAGTTCGCGATATCGATGCTGTTCCGGGGGAGGGCGCTGCGCGCAAGCTGCGGCCGTGCTTTGCAAATTTATCCCGAAGCGATGACGGATAACATTCTCGTCATCGACGGGCGCAAGCGGCTTTGCGCGCGCGAGTTCGCCGGAGTGTCGGCGAGGCAGAAAGTCTTCACGTGAAGATTGTGGCGGCGCGCGCCTCGAGCGCACGCCGCCGCAATGTCGTCAGTAATAGCGCTGCTGCGAGTACGCGTAGCGCGGATTGATGCCGCAATAGGCCGACGTGCCGGATGCGCTGGCCTGGCACTGCTGATAGCTCGCGAACTGGCAGTTGCCGGGATAGCCCCACATGCGGCCTTGCAGGCAATACCGGTCGTTTGCGGCGTGAGCCTGGGCCGCCGGGAAAGTCGCGGCGATCAGCGCTGCAAACGATGCGAGGGTGAGGATGGTGCGACGCATTTCAAACTCCTTCGAGAACGAGTGGATGAGGAACCGCAAGCTGCATCTGCGTGTTCCCGGCCTTGGCCGACACTTTGTCGTGCCCGTCTTGGTCTGCGCAGTGGGCACTGCGTTCGACATGGGTCTATGATGCGGCGTGAGCCGCGGTCAGCAATGTGATCTCGGCCACAGTTTGGCGGCCGGCTTCGCGCCTATCCTGGGCGGACCTGCATGCGCCGATCCAGGGAAGCCGCTGCTTCGTCTCGTTCGGATCAGGACATTTTGGAGGCTTTGATGCAAAGGTCATATTTGCTGGCTGCGACAGCAGCGCTGGCGCTTCTTGCGCAAACACCGCTCGCGCTGGCGCAGAACGCGCCGGCCGCAGGTGAAACCGCAGCGCCCGCGACCACCGCTGCGCCGGCGGCTACGACAGCGCCCGCGGCGACAACGACAGCGCCCGCGGCGGCAACAACAACGCCGGCCACAACCACCGACACCTCCAGCCAGCCATCCGACTCCAAGAAGAGCGCCTCGAAGAAGCCGGCGAAGAAGAAGATGACGCGGCAGCAGGAGATCGATCATTCGATCGACAGCGGCACGGTTCCGGCGCGCTATCGCAGCTCGGTGCCCAAGCAGTACCAGCAATATATTCCGTTCGATAAGCGGTGATCCATCGTACGGCGGCGCAGCGCGACTTGGCGTCGCGCCGCCGTAGCACTGGTCCCGCCGGCCGGAATCGGGCGATACATCCCTTGTGGCGGCCTGTCCGAGCGGTGCTAGAGTAGGCCGAAGCCCGGGGGGAGTAATGAGCGACGACGTCAAGGATGCTGGCCTTGTGGCCATGATCAGCAGCATCCTGGGAGGCAACAAGCGCACGGACAGCGTCGCGCCACCGCCACTTGCGGAGGTTCCGCCAACCGCGCCGTCGAACGGATTTGATGCGGTTGCCGCAATCGTCCCCGAAGCAAGCCCGGTTAAGCGAGAGGATGCACCCGCGCCGGCCGCGCCGCCCCCGAAAATCACGAGGACCGCGGACGGCAGGCAATTGCTGCCGGCGGAAGGGATCGCCGAGCTCGTGCTCGGCGAGCTGCGCAAGCTGGAAGACTTTCCGGCAACCGGCGCCTCTGTCACGGTCTACGGCTACCGCCACTGGAACGCCATGATCACCTTCGCGCCGTTCTCGACCAGCTTCCAGAACGCGACGCGGTTCCGCCAGGCCATGCCGGATCTCGTCTTCAAGCTCCGTCGTTTCGTCGCACTTGAGATATAAAGCGTTTTCAAGCGGAGTAGATTCCGGTTCGCGCGAAGAAAACGCGCCGGACCAAAGAAGCGAGAGACCCGTTCCATCGGAACGGGACTCTCGTCAGGCAAATCGCCCGCGGCAAACGCGCCGCAATCAGCCAGACAAGTCGACAGGATTCTTGAATTGAGCGTCGCCTTTACCAAGGAAGAAAGCGCCGAGACCGCGTCCGAGACGCTGCTCCCGGATCGCCCGATCTCGCCGCATCCCAATCTCGTGACGGAAGCCGGCTTGCAGGCGTTGCAGCAGCAGCTCGGCGAAGCGCGCGAGGCCTATGAGACTGCGCAGGCCATCGACGACGTCAACGAGAAGCGCCGGCAGTCGGCGGTGCCGTTGCGCGACGTTCGCTATCTCACCGAGAGGCTGCGCACGGCGCAAATTGTCGCGAAGCCCGAGTCATCAGATACGGTCGCCTTCGGCAGCACCGTGACCTTCAGCCGCACTGACGGCCGCGTGCAGACCTATCGCATCGTCGGCGAGGACGAAGCCGATCCCAAGGCCGGATCGATCTCGTTCGTCGCGCCGGTCGCGAGATCGCTGATGGGAAAGGCGGTCGGCGACGTCGTGGGTTCGGGCGCGCAGGAGATCGAGATCCTGTCGATCGCGTAGCGCGTGGTGGGCATATTTTCGTGGCAGGGTTATCGCGTATGACCCAAGAACTTGGGGCACTGAAGTTTCCACAACGTCATGGCCGGGCTTGTCCCGGCCATCCACGCCTCGCCGAGTGGCACAAAGAACGTGGATGCCCGGGACAAGCCCGGGCATGACGTGCTGCGTGAACTAAGCGCGCTTCAACCTGAAGCCATTCCGCTCTAGACCTGCGGCAATTCAACCCCCGTCAGCCTGCCTAACTTCTCGATGAGCTCGTCCTGAAACTCCGGATCGGCGGCCTCGCTGGCCGGCTGCTGCTGCGCGAGATGATGCCAGTAGCGTCCGCTGAGCTGACCAGAGCAGCGGGGTCCTCGCTCACCGCCAGCCAGGCCTGGGTCCGTTGCCCGGTGTCGAGATCGACCGGCGCGCCCGCGCCGCCCATCTTGGTGCGGACCCAGCCGGGATCGACGGCGTTGCTCAGGACCTTGGGCCAGCGTCTTGCCAGCGAGAAGGCCAGTGCGACGACGTGCAGCTTGCTCTCGGCATAGGCCTTGGCCGAATCCCACGCCCGCTTTTTCCAGTCGAGGTCATCGAGCGAGCCCTCGCCACCCCGGTGCAATCCGCTGCTGAGATACACCAATCGGCCGGGCCGCTCGATCAGCGCCGTCAGCATGTACGGTGCAAGCGTGTTGATGGCGAGCGTTTCGGCATGGCCCTCCGGCGTCGCGCCACGGCCCGGCCGCGTGTAGACGCCGGCATTGTGGATGATCGCATCCATCCGTCCGATCGCGTTGACCTGATCTGCAATGCTCCTCACATCTGCACCTCGCGCGAGATCGCCGATCACGATCCCGGCAGATCGCGATGCGAGCTCGCCGATCGCGCCGGTGCGACCCGCCGATCGCGCGTGCAGCACCACGCGGTGCCCCTGACCGGCGAGCGATTGCGCCGCCGCCCGGCCGAGACCGTCGGTGCTGCCGGTGATGAAGATGGTCGCCATGCGCTGCTCCTCGAAAAGGTTTCTGCACGCACTCTACAACGCGCGCTCATAGCTTCCGATACTGTTCGTCCTTCACTTTCTCCATCCAGTCCACGTTCTTGCCGCCCAGGGATTCCTGGATGGCGATATGGGTCATCGCCGTCGTCGGTGACGCGCCGTGCCAGTGCTTTAGTCCCGGCGGAAACCACACGACGTCGCCGGGCCGGATCTCCTCGATGGCTCCGCCCTCGCGCTGCACCCAGCCCAGTCCCGCGGTGACGATGAGCGTCTGCCCGAGCGGATGTGTGTGCCAGGCGGTGCGGGCACCCGGCTCGAAGGTGACCTGGCCCGCGCCCACGCGGGCCGGATCAGGCGCCTGGAACAGCGGGTCGATCCGCACCGTTCCGGTGAACCAGTCCTGTGGGCCCTTTTGCGAAGGGCGCGATCCGTTGCGCTTGATGTCGATGTCCATATGAGCCTCCTTGTGTGCCTCCGACGCCCGCGCCTGCGTCCGGCGAAATCCGATCGTGGCGGCGGCGCTCCCGACAATGAGCACGTTCCGTCGTGTGATCACCTCACGTCTCCGCTCATCGCGGCCGCTTTTCGATGACGTCCTTGATAACAGGCGCTGCAGAGAACGCATTGGGCCAGCCGGCATAGAAGGCGAGATGACCGAGCACCTCGCCGGCTTCATCCCGGGTCAACCCGTTATCCATCGCGCGGTTCAGATGGTAGGTGATCTGCGCGACCTGACCGGTCGCGATGAGCGCGCTCACGGTGACGAGGCTGCGGTCGCGTGGCGCCAGCGCCGGCCTCAGCCAGAGATCGCGGAACAGCACGTCGGTCGTATACTGCACGAGGCTCGGCGTGATTGGCCCGAACTGCTCGCCGACGCGGCTCGCCCGCTGCTTCTCCGCGGCTTCGTCGAGCGGCAGTTGCGGCCCCGCGGCCGGCGGAAGCTGATCGGCTCCGATGTTGCGGCTCTTGAAGACCTCCTTTGCCGCCGGGATCGCATCCATCGCATTGGCCCAGCCGGTGTAGAAGGCGAGGTGCGTGATGATCTCCGATATCTCCGATGGCCTCACGCCGCTGTCGAGCGCAAGCGCCAGATAGTGCGGCAGCTCCACGGTCTGGTCGCGCGCGATCAGCGCCGCGACCGTGACGATGCTGCGGTCTCGCGGCGAAAGGCTTGGTCGCTTCCAGAGATCGCCGATGACGAATTTCTGCGCATAGCCTTCGAGCGCCGGCGCGACTGCGCGGATGTCTTCGGGTGTTGACATGGGACTTGCTCCTTTGACGGCTGTTGGGTCCGCTGCGGCCGGGCCGCCGGCGACCAGCCAGATCGACAACAAGGTGGGTGCGAGTGCTCTCATTGCGGATGTCCTTCGACAGTGAACGGGTGCGCGAGCAGCCACCAGGCGACCAGCGCGGCGCAGAGCACGGTGAGGGCGCTCGCGAGAAACAGGAGGTTCAGCCGCGCTCCCGTTGCGATCAATCCAAGCGCGGGACTGGCGATCCCTTGCGCGAGGTCGAGAAAGGCGGTGTAGGCGCCCATGGCGAGGCCGCGATTCTGCGCCGGCACGCGGCGCACCGCCTCGACGCCAAAGCCGGGATAGATCAGCGAGAAGCCGAAGCCGGTCAGTGCGGCGCCGGCCAGCGCCATCTCGGGTCGGGTCGCCAGCCAGATCAGGGCCTGCCCGGCGGCTTCGATCAAGGCACAGACAAGCGCAACCCTGGCGCCGCCGACCGCATCGGCCAGATGACTGAAGAAGACGCGCGCGAGGATGAAGGCGACGGCATAGGCCGTGTAGGCAAGCCAGCCATTGGCCCATCCGCGGCTGGCAAACAGCAAGGCGACGAACGTCGTCACCGCGCCGAAGCCGACGCTGCCGAGCGCGGATCCCAAGCCCGGCACCCATACGGCGCCGAGCACTTTTGCGAACGACACGCGCACCTGCTGCACCGGCGCCACCGTTGGAAGCTGGGCAACGAACAGCAGCGCCAGCAGCGGCGCCGCTGCCGTCGCGATCGCGATCGCCGCAAAGCCGTAGGCGGCGTAGAGCGCGGCGCCTGCGGGCGCACCGATGGCAAAGGCCGCGAACATCGCCGAGCCGACCCAGGCGATGACCTTGCCGGTGTTGCCGCTGTCGACGAGTGCCAGCCCCCAGCTGACTGCGGCGGTGATGATGAAGCTCTCGGCGCCGCCGAGCAGGCCGCGGCCGAGCAGCAGAATGGTCACCGAGGCCAGCGGAGCCTCGGTGAAGCCAAGCGAGAGCAGGTACAACAGCCCGGACGCCGCGGCCGCGACGAGGCCGGCGACGACGCCGCGCTTCGCCCCGCGTCGATCCGAGAAGTGACCGGCCCACGGCCGCGAGACCAGGGATGCCGCGAACTGGCTGCCGGCGACGAGGCCGACCACGAACGTGCCGAACCCCAATCCGTCGTGGACGTGGAGCGGCAGCACCGGCATCGCCACGCCGATGACGAGGAAGGCGAGGAAGACCACCGCCATGATCGGCAGCAACGTCGCGGTGACGCGAAGCGGTGCAGCGGGCTGCATGGTCGTGACCGGCATGCTGGTTTCGGAGCTCCTGATGGCTGCTCCGAACCTAGGGCCTTCGCCGATCCCCGATTAGATGATAGATTTCGAATGCGCTTATTAGGAGTGCTAATCAATGCATCGGGACGACGCGAGCGACCTTGTTGCGTTCCTCGCCGTGGCGCGGGAGCGCAACTTCACGCGCGCCGCTGCGAAGCTCGGCATGACGCAGTCTGCGCTGAGCCAGATTATCCGCAATCTGGAAGAGCGGCTGGGTGTCCGGCTGCTCAATCGCACGACGCGAAGCGTCACGCCGACCCAGGCCGGCGAGCGGCTGTTCCAGAGCATCGGCCCCAAGTTCACCGAGATGGACAGCGACCTTGCTGCACTCAGCGAGTTTCGCGAAAAGCCTGCAGGAACTATCCGGCTGACGGCGACGGAATATGCCGCCAGCGAAATCCTGCTGCCGGCGCTGGGAAGGCTCCTGCCGAAATACCCCGACATCCATGTCGAGATCATCGTCGATTACGGCCTCACTAATATCGTCGCACAGCAGGTCGATGCCGGCATCCGTCCGGGCGAGCTCGTCGCCAAGGACATGATCGCCGTGCGTGTCAGCCCCGATCTCAGGATGGCGGTGGTCGGATCGCCTTCCTACTTCGCCGAGCGCAAGCGGCCGAAGACGCCGCAGGATCTGACCCAGCACAATTGCCTCAATCTGTGCCTGCCGACGCATGGCGGCAGCCTCTATGCGTGGGAGTTTGAAAAGAACGGGCGGGAGCTCAACGTGCGGGTCGAGGGCCAGCTGGTGTTCAACAGCGCAGGGCTTTTGTTGGAGGGGGCGCTGAAGGGATTGGGCCTCGCCTATCTCACCGAGGGACACGTGCAGCCTTATTTGTCCCAGGGTCGTCTCGCCCGCGTGCTCTCGGATTGGTGTCCGCCGTTCTCGGGATACCATCTCTACTATGCCAGCCGGCGCCAGCCTTCTCCGGCGTTCTCATTGCTGGTGGAGGCGCTGCGATACCGCGGCAAGTAGAACCGCGCGGCCGGCTCGTCCGCGTCTTGCGTCTCTCCGATGCTGCGTTCCACCGGTTGCTTTGAGGATTGCGCGGCAAAGCGCGCTATCGACAGGGGCGACCGCATTCGCCTAAAGCATGGGGCATGCGTTTCCGCTGTCTTGTCCTGATATCGATGGTTTCCACTATGTCCGCGCAACAAAGCCCGATGGTTGGATGAGACGGTTTCTGTCGGGAGCGTTGCCGTTCTATGCGCTGGCTGGATTGGCCATGTGCATGTACCTTGTCCTGTACAAGACTGAGCTCTTCGACTTGAACGCCGTCGTCCAGGGCGCGACCGGTTCATGGTGGTTTCCGGTCTTCATGTTCGGCTGCGTGCTGCTGGAGTCGGTCTTCCCGTATTTCGGCTATTTTCCCGGCACCGCCCTGATCCTGATGTCCGCGGCGCTCAATCCCAAGCCTGCCGATGTCTCCGTTTTCATCATGGCGTGGCTGGCCATCATCGTGGGCGCAGTCTTGAGTTACGGACAGGCGCGCTTTTTCAGACCGTTTCTGCAGCGGGTCGCCTCGAAAGCGGCCCTGAGCCGATGCGAGTCCCTGTTCGACGCCTACGGTCCCTACGCGCGCGTCGCCTTGTTCGTTCATCCCAACGCTTCTGCAATGTATTTCACCGCACTCGGCCTGCTCGGCCGCAACCTGACGCGAGAGCTCGCCTATCTCTGCGCGGGCGCAGCGGCCGCCGTGGGCATTCTGTTCGTCATCGTGACGAGGTTAGTGTCGTCCGTCGGCGCGACAGACGACGGGCAATTGCAGGTGCTGCTGGCGGCAGGCCTGGTCGCCATCGGTACGCTCGTCGGGCTGTACACGGCCTGGAGGCCGGAGCGGGTGGGTTGAGGCTTGGGGGCGTGCGTGCCAATCGGCGCGGTCTCTCCCCTCGCTCCGTCATTGCGAGCGTAGCGAAGCAATCCAGAGCCTTTCCGCAGAAGGATTCCCAGCGCCCGCATGACACGCTTTTCAACCTTCAGCCTATGCTTGCGTAATAGTCAATCTCAAGTGAGATTCGTCTTCTTCTCCGACGGTGCATTGCCCGAAATTAATCTGGAGAGAAGTCATGACTGTCACGTCGAGCATTGAGGAGCTGGTCGTCCCGCTCAGGAACGCGTTGCTCTATCCGATACTGTTCTTCGTCGTCCTTTTCGTCGTGTTTCACGTCTATGTCTATGTCGCCAGGCCGGGCGCGCGGTTTTTGAAAAAGGTCGATTACGCGTGGCTTGCGCTTGCTGCTCTCTCCATCGTTAGCGCAGCTTCGGACCAGCGTCGTATGCTCGCTCAAAGTGCCGCGCTGACGGGCGCGAACTGGTTCACCTCGGAAGCAGTCGTGCCGGTGCAGAACGTGCACTTCATGAGGAAACTGATCTGCGAGACGCCCTGGAACGTCGACGACAAAGGACGTGCCGAGATTGCGTCCGAATGCAGCTGGTACTCGAATTTGGAAAAGAGCTGGTCGGAGCTCGATCAGATATTGCAAGACAAGAATCTGCCGGCGGTCGAGCGTGCGACCAAGGCTGCGCACCAAATCCAAAAAATAAACGTGACTCCCGACGTGCAGGCAAGATGGGCCTCCGACGCTGCCGACCTGACCAGTCGCGTTGCGAACGCAAAGCAATCGGCTACTCAATATCTGACGATCGTGGGATCAATCGAAAGAAGCACGGGCGAACTGATCCTGATTTATTTCCTGCCGTATCTCGTCGGTGCTGCCGTTGCCTTGCGATTTGCCAAGACGACGGGCGAATTACGCTTGAACCCCTAGAGAACCTCTCGCATGTGAAGCGCGCGCTCGCGGAGCAATCCGATCGTCAGCCCATGGCATGGCGCTAGACCTTGCCTGCGATCGTCCGACGGACGTCTTCGGATCATGCCATCATGCCCCTGTTTTGCCCGACGGGTCAATCAGAATTCGGAAAATACGTAGCTAATTGATCCGGCTGACGCCGGCTACTGTGCATGGGGTTGTTTTCGAGATTTTTGACGAGGCGGCCCAAAAGACCACCATGCGCCGATGGTCGTCCGCAACAGATAGGGGTTCAGGAGGATGGATGGTGGGCGCACAAGGGATCGAACCTTGGACCTCTCCCGTGTGAAGGGAACGCTCTCCCGCTGAGCTATGCGCCCGGGACCATCATGCAGGCGGCCGGACTTTCGGCCGGCCGGTGCATTGGAGCCCGCGATTTAGAAGTGCGGGCCGAAGGTGTCAAGTTTCGAGGTGCCTTGCGGGGCGAAAACCTTGGCCGATCGCGTAATCCGGCCGCAAGGCCCGGTTTCGGCCCGCTTACGCGCCCTGCTGGCGGGCGCGGGAGGCGTGGGCCTGCAGCGCCCGGATGCGTTCAGCGAGTGTTCCACCGCCCTCGGGCAGGCTCGGCGTGCCGTTGGTCGCGGCGTCGTTGGCCGGGCGCGGCGCCGGCTTCGGCGGCTGGCCGGCTTCGGCCGCGAGCAGGGCCTCGATCGGCGAGTTCGGGCCTTCGAGCTGCATCGCGAGCTTGGCCACCTCGGCGGCGATGTCGTTGATGCGCTCGCGCAAGAGCGCGTTCTCCATCCGCTCGGTCGCCCAGGAGCTTTCCGCCTGCTGCTGGATCGCGTTGATGTCGCGCTGGAGTTTGCCGCGCTCGTCGCGCGCGGTGCGGAGCTGCTCCTCCAGCGTGGTCTTTTCCGCGCGCAGCGATTCGAATGCGGCCGACGACTTGCCGCCGCTCAAGGCCGCGATCTCGACGCGCAGCTCCTTGACGGTGCGCTCGGAGGTCTCATTGGCCTGACGGAGCTGGTTGTTCTCGTAGTCGCGCTCGGCCAGCAGCTTGCCTTGCGTGGCGAGGCGTCCTTCGAGGTCGGCGACGCGGCCCGATAGCATCTCGGCTTCCTTGACCTGCACGAGGAGCTGGCGGTCGAGCTCGTTGACGCGCTGGCTCAGATTCTCGACCCGGCCGCGGGCATCGCCGAGCTCGCGCGAGGCGGTCTCGGACTCGTTGCGCTCCTGCGCGAGGCGCGCTTGCGTGGCGGCGAATTCCTTCTCGGCATCGCCGACGCGGTTCTTGAGCTCTTCGATCTGGGCGCGCACCGCGACCAGCTCGACCTGACGGCTCTCCGCCATCATCGACCGGTCGGACAGCTCGGAATTGATTTTGGCGAGCTCGCCCTGCTTGTCGGTCAGCGCCTGCTCGGCGGAACGCAGGGATTCGGTCTTGGCGTTGAATTCCTCTTCGGTCGCCCGAAGCTGCTCCTTCACCGCCTTCTCGCGCGCCTCGAGCGCGAAGATCGTGGCGTTCTTTTCGCCGAGCTCGATCTTCATGCGGTTGATGGCGTCGCTCTTCTTGCCGAGCTCGGCGAGCTGGCTCGTGGTCTTGTTCTTGAGCTGCTCGACGCTCATCTCGAGCCTGCGCGCCGACATGGCGAACTCGGCGCGGAGCTGGTCCTTGTCGGCCTGGATCTCGGCCATCGACAGCGGGGTGGCCGCCTCGAGCCGGCGCGTGGTCAGGCGCACCGCGCGGTTATGCACCAGCGGCACGATGGCCAGCCCGCACAGCATCGAAAGCAGGAAACCGATCGCCAGGTACATGATCGGTTCGACCATGGGCCAGAACTCCGAGCGCTAAGGAAAAATTTACCAACGACAATGCATGGCGGGCCGGCAAAAAGCCAGCCCCGCCCTGTCGTTAACGTGAATCCGGAACTTGTCTGGGGAGGGGGACCGGGAGCATGATCCGGAAAAGTGCGTAGCGGTTTTCCGGAAAGATCATGCTCAAACAAGAATCTAAAGCGCGGTCGCGCTTTAGAACGGGTTCCAGGTCGCGCGCGGCGTGTACTTCAAATAGCCGATATTGGCGCCCAGCCGCAGGCCGAGGCCGGAGCGGATCGGCACCAGCACGATGTTGTTGGAAGTAAGCGCCGTCATGCCGAAGCCGCCGATGATATAGGCCGAGCCGTCGATGCCGGCGAAGCGCTGGTAGATCGCGTTGGTGGCGGGCAGGTTGTAGACCAGCGTCATGGTGCGCGCGCCGTCGCCGCCCCAGTCGAAGCCGAGCGAGGGACCCTGCCAGTAGACGCGGAGGTCGCCGGCGTTCTTGGTGTAGAGCGTGCCTTCGCCGTAGCGCAGGCCCGCGACGAAGGCGCCGGAGCCTTCCTCGCCCAGGATATAGCCGTTGGGCAGGCCCCATTGGCTGACCGCCTTCTCGATGATCGAGGCGAGCCCGCGCGAGACGTTGCCGAAGAAGCGATGGCCGGCGGTCACCAGCTCGTCCGGCCCATAGGTGTTGGGCGTCGGGCTCCGCTGCGGCGGCGGCAGGTTGGGCGGCGGCGCCTGCTGGGCGGAAGCCGGCACGATCCAGCCCACCATCGCGGCAAGCGCGAGTGCAGCAAGGCGTGATGCGAAAGTCATAAAAGAACCCCTGCTATCGAATCCGATCGCTTCCTTAACCTGACGCCAACAGGCACGGCTCTAGGTTGCGCCGGATGTCCCCTCGACTCGGATGTTATCCGCAGCAACTATGACGGCACAACGGCAGGAAGATAGCCCTTTGCGCCCCGGAATTGCCTTGATCGGGCTCGCGATCTGGCTTCTGGCGGGCATTTGGCTCGCCTGCCTGGAGTTGCCGGCCCAGGCGGCCACCACCGAGCGGATCGTGGTCAACCGCTTCTCGGGCGTCGCCATCGAGGGTTTCGACCCCGTCGGTTATTTCGTCGACGGCACCGCCCAGCAGGGGACGGCGGAGTTCGAGGCGAACCTGTGGGGGGCGGTCTGGCGTTTCCGCAACGAGGGCAACCGGGCCTCCTTCCTGGCTCATCCCGAGATCTATGGTCCGCAATTCGGCGGCTATGACCCCGCCGACATCGCCCGCGGCGTCACCGTCCCCGGCAATCCCCGCTTCTTCGTGATCGCGGCGCAGCGGCTCTATCTGTTCAGCCTGGAAGCCAATCGCGACGCCTTCGCCGCCGATCCGGAACGCTTCCTCTATGAGGTCGGCAAGCGCTGGCCGGCGCTCCAGGACAAACTTAGCCAGTAACAAGCTCAGTCAGTAGCAGCCTACCGCCTGCGGGTCGCCCCAGGCGATGAAGTCCGGGATGATGAAGCCGGTATCGCCGCGCTGGCCGAAAAGGAGCGCGCCGCCCTTGCCGTCGGTGACCTTGCCACCGGCGGCGGTCACGACCGCGCAGCCGGCCCCGACGTCCCATTCGCAGGTCGGCCCGAAGCGGGGATAGATGTCGGCGCTGCCCTCCGCGATCCGGCCGAACTTCACCGCCGAGCCACAGGTCTTTCTCACGGCGTTGGGCCGGCTAGCGATGAACGTCTCGCTCTGGGGATCGCCATGCGAGCGGCTCACCGCGGCAACCCACGGCTCGCCCGGCTTCGGCAGCTTACGGGTTCGGATCGGCTCGGCAGCCTTGATGGTCGCGCCGTCAAACCTCACGCGCTCGGCGCCACGGCCGACGATGCCGCGCCAGAGCAGCCCCAGCGCGGGCGCGCTGACGATGCCGAGCAGGGGCACGCCGTGAGTGACCAGGGCGAGGTTGACCGTGAATTCGTCGCGGCCGGCGACGAACTCCTTGGTGCCGTCGAGCGGATCGATCAGGAAGAAACTGCCCTGAAACGGCGGCGAGGCGAGCTGGGTCCGCTCCTCCGAGAGCGTGGGAACGTCGCCCGCGAGCTGCGCCAGTCCGTCGGCGATGATGTGGTCGGCGGCAAGGTCCGCTTCGGTCACCGGCGAGCCGTCCTGCTTGCCGTCGACCCGCATTGCCCCACGGTTGACGGCCAGGATCGCCTCGCCCGCCTTCACCACCAGCGCGGTGAGCGGCTCCATCAATCGGGCTGCGGCCTCGGCGTCGATGATGCTCACCTGCATGCCTCATTCATCGGCAAATCTCACCCCTCTTCACCTGATTCGCCCGCAGCCCTTTATGGCCGCTTCGAACCTATCGCAAGCTAGCTGCCACAGGCTGGCGAATGTTAGAACCCGCAGCATCCGTCAAGCATGCGTGATTCGCGGCGTCCAGCGCCGTGCAATTCCAGGAACCCGCCAGGACCCCTTTATATGTCTGACGCCTCGTCGCCCGCGACCGCTACTGCTCCCGATATGCTCGAACTCGCAGCTCTCCTGTGCTCGCGGGTCTGCCACGATCTCATCAGCCCCGTCGGCGCCATCGTCAACGGGCTCGAAGTGCTCGACGACGATCCCAGGCCGGAAGACCGCGAATTCGCGCTCGACCTGATTCGCAAAAGCGCCAAGACTGCCTCCGCCCGGCTCCAGTTCTGCCGCCTCGCCTTCGGCGCGGCCGGCTCGTCCGGCGCGCAGATCGACCTCGGCGACGCCCAGACCATGGCGCGCGGCCATATCGAGGACGGCAAGTGCGCGATCACGTGGAATCTGCCGCGGCTTTTGCTGCCGAAGAATCGCGTCAAGCTGCTGCTCAACATGCTGGTCGTCGCCCAGCACACGATCCCGCGCGGCGGCATGCTGACGGTCGATCCGATCGGCGAGGGCGAAACGATGAGCTTCCGCATCACCGCGACCGGACATAATGCGCGCCTGCCGCAGAACATCTCCGAGCTGCTCAGCGGCGAACGGGGCCCTGCCGCGGATGCGCACGCGATCCAGCCTTATTATACACGCCTGCTCGCAGAGGCCTGTGGGCTCACCGTGAAGCTCGCGCCGGAAGGCGAAGCCATCATCGTTACCGCTTCGTAAACGCGCCCGCCGCGGCCCGAATCGTTAATCCAATCTTTACGAGGCGCTTCGGCTTGTCCGGAGCGCCTTATCTCTTTGTTGGTTCCGTTCTTTTGCACATACTCAACCATTATTAAACGCTTTGCGGTGAAGCTGGCCTCATTCCGAAATGGCGCATCACGCCTCGTGCGCGCCCTCCCTGTATGAAGGCCTGTTTTCATGGATGATCTGTTGCGGGAGTTTTTGACGGAGACCAGCGAGAGCCTGGACACCGTCGACAATCAGCTGGTGAAGTTCGAGCAGGAGCCGAACAACGCCAAGATTCTGGATAACATCTTCCGCCTCGTCCACACCATCAAGGGCACCTGCGGCTTCCTNGGCCTGCCGCGGCTCGAAGCGCTGGCCCATGCCGGCGAGACCNTGATGGGCAAATTCCGNGACGGCATGCCGGTGACCGGCCAGGCCGTGACCGTGATCCTGTCCTCGATCGACCGCATCAAGGAGATTCTGGCCGGCCTCGAGGCAACCGAGGCCGAGCCGGAGGGCAACGACCGCGATCTCATCGACAAGCTGGAAGCGATGGTCGAGCAGGGCATGGCGGCCATGTCCGGCTCGGCGCAGCCGATGCCGAGCGGCGCTGCGGCTCCTGTTGCTGAAGCCCCCCCGCTGGTGCCGGAAGCACCCGCTGCCGCTGCGCCTGCTCCCGCGCCCGCCAAAGAGATGACCACGGGCACGCTGATCGACCAGACCCTGGAGCGCCCGCTGCGTCCGGGCGAAGTCTCGCTCGACGAGCTCGAGCGCGCCTTCCGCGAGACCGCGATCGAAGCGCCGGCCCCCGCGCCCGTTGCCAAGGCGGAGCCGGCTGCTGAAGCCCCCGCGCCTGTCGCCAAGGAAGCAGCGAAGGAAGCCAAGGAAACTGCAAAGCCCGCCAAGGAAAAGGCCGCGCCGAAGAAGTCGATGGCCGACGAGAGTGCCGGCGAGGGCGACCGCATCGCCAACCAGTCGATCCGCGTCAACGTGGACACGCTGGAGCACCTGATGACCATGGTCTCCGAGCTGGTCTTGACCCGCAACCAGCTCTTGGAGATCTCAAGGCGCAACGAGGACACCGAGTTCAAGGTGCCGCTGCAGCGCCTCTCCAACGTCACCGCCGAGCTGCAGGANGGCGTCATGAAGACGCGCATGCAGCCGATCGGCAATGCCTGGCAGAAGCTGCCCCGCATCGTCCGCGACCTCTCCAGCGAACTCGGCAAGCAGATCGAANTGGAGATGCACGGCGCCGACACCGAGCTCGACCGCCAGGTGCTCGACCTGATCAAGGACCCGCTCACCCACATGGTGCGCAACTCCGCCGATCACGGTCTTGAGACCCCCGCCGAGCGCTTGGCGAGCGGCAAGGGCGAGCAGGGCACCATTCGCCTCTCCGCCTATCACGAGGGCGGCCACATCATCATCTGCATCGCCGACAACGGCCGCGGTCTCAACACCGAGAAGATCAAGGCCAAGGCGCTCTCCTCCGGTCTCGTCACCGAGGCCGAGCTCGAGAAGATGAGCGAAGCGCAGATCCACAAGTTCATCTTCGCGCCCGGCTTCTCGACCGCGGCTGCCATCACCTCGGTCTCGGGCCGCGGCGTCGGCATGGACGTGGTNCGCACCAATATCGACCAGATCGGCGGCACCATCGACATCAAGTCGGTGGCCGGTGAAGGCTCCTCCGTCACCATCAAGATCCCGCTGACCCTCGCCATCGTCTCNGCGCTGATCGTNGAAGCCGCCGGTGACCGCTTTGCCATTCCGCAGCTCTCGGTGGTCGAGCTGGTGCGCGCCCGCGCCAACTCCGAGCACCGCATCGAGCGCATCAAGGACACCGCGGTCCTCAGGTTGCGCAACAAGCTGCTGCCGCTGATCCACCTCAAGAAGCTGCTCAAGATCGACGACGGCGCGGCCTCCGATCCCGAGAACGGCTTCATCGTGGTCACCCAGGTCGGCAGCCAGACGTTTGGCATCGTCGTCGACGGCGTCTTCCACACGGAAGAGATCGTCGTGAAGCCGATGTCGACCAAGCTGCGTCACATCGACATGTTCTCCGGCAACACCATCCTGGGCGATGGCGCCGTGATCATGATCATCGACCCCAACGGCATTGCGAAAGCGCTCGGCGCCGCCGGCTCCTCGGCCCATGACATGGCCGACGAGAACGGCGCGCATCACATCGGAAGTGGCGAGCAGACCACCTCGCTCCTCGTCTTCCGCGCCGGCTCGTCGCAGCCCAAGGCGGTCCCGCTTGGGCTCGTCACGCGCCTCGAAGAGCTGCCCGCCGACAAGATCGAGTTCTCGAACGGCCGCTACATGGTGCAGTACCGCGAGCAGCTGATGCCGCTGGTGGCCATGGAGAGCGTCACCATCGCCAGCCAGGGCGCCCAGCCGATCCTGGTGTTCGCCGATGACGGCCGCTCCATGGGCCTCGTCGTCGACGAGATCATCGACATCGTCGAGGAACGGCTCAACATCGAGGTCGGCGGCTCCTCCTCCGGCATTCTCGGCTCGGCCGTGATCAAGGGCCAGGCCACCGAAGTGATCGACGTCGGCCATTTCCTCCCCATGGCGTTCGCCGACTGGTTCACCCGCAAGGAGATGAAGCCGTCGATGCATTCGCAGTCGGTGCTGCTGGTCGACGACTCCGCCTTCTTCCGCAACATGCTGGCGCCCGTCCTGAAAGCCGCGGGCTACCGCGTCCGCACCGCGCCGACCGCGCAGGAAGGCCTCGCCGCGCTGCGCGCGCAAAGCTTCGACGTGATCCTGACCGACATCGAGATGCCGGACATGAACGGGTTCGAGTTCGCGGAAGTGATCCGCTCCGACAACAACCTTGCGGCAACGCCGATCATCGGCCTGTCGGCGTTGGTGTCGCCGGCGGCGATCGAGCGCGGCCGTCAGGCCGGCTTCCACGACTATGTCGCCAAGTTCGACCGTCCCGGCCTGATCGCGGCGCTGAAGGAGCAGACCGCGGGCGCGGCCGGCGCCTCCGAGCTGAGCCGGGCCGCGGCCTAAGACGGGACGAGGAGAGACGATATGAGCAAGAAGACGCAAGTTGGCGAAGGCGCCATGGTCGAATACGTCACCGCGATGATCGGCGGCCAGCTGTTCGGCCTGCCGATCTCCCGCGTCCAGGACGTGTTCATGCCCGAGCGCGTCACCCGTGTGCCCCTGGCCTCGCGCGAGATCGCCGGCGTGTTGAACCTGCGCGGCCGCATCGTCACCGTGATCGACATGCGCGCCCGGCTCGGCCTGCGCAAGGCCGAGGACGGCAAGGCGCCGATGGCGGTCGGCGTTGACCTCCGCGGTGAATCCTATGGCCTCCTGATCGACCAGATCGGCGAGGTGCTGCGCCTGCCCGAGGCCGGCATGGAAGAGAACCCCGTCAACCTCGACCCCCGCATGGCCAAGCTCGCCGGCGGCGTCCACCGTCTCGACGGCCAGCTCATGGTCGTCCTCGACGTCGACCGCGTGCTCGAGCTCGCGCCCGAGATGATGGCGGCCTGATACGGCAGCAAGCGCCGCCGACGGACTTGCAATTGGAAGTGCCCCCCGCGAAGGGGGGAGGAAGCAGAGGTTCACATGCGAACTTGTCTCGTCGTTGATGATTCCAGCGTCATCCGCAAGGTTGCGCGCCGGATCCTGGAGGGACTCGACTTCCAGATCCTCGAAGCCGAGGACGGTGAGAAGGCGCTGGAGGCCTGCAAGCGCGGACTTCCCGACGCGGTGCTGCTCGACTGGAACATGCCCGTGATGGACGGCTACGAATTCCTCGGCCATCTCAGGCGCATGCCGGGCGGCGACCAGCCCAAGGTGGTGTTTTGCACCACCGAGAACGACGTCGCACATATCGCGCGTGCGCTGCACGCCGGTGCCAACGAGTACATTATGAAGCCGTTTGACAAGGACATCGTGACGGCGAAATTCCAGGAAGTCGGACTTATCTGAGCGAACTCCCGGAGGCTGAACGGATCCTTCGGCGATTGTTTTCAACTGAACCGTTTCAGTCTGAGTTGGTGAGTAATGAGTGTTGCGTTCGCAGGTAATTCGACCACGGGTCCCTCGCGCGAAGCCGGGCCGCTGCGGGTGATGGTCGTCGATGACTCCGTCGTCATCCGCGGTCTGATCTCGCGCTGGATCGGTGCCGAGCACGACATGGAGGTCGCAGCCTCGTTGCGCACCGGGCTCGAGGCGGTCAACCAGCTCGAACGCATCAACCCAGATGTTGCCGTGCTCGACATCGAAATGCCCGAGCTCGACGGTCTGTCGGCGCTGCCGCGGCTGCTGGCGAAGAAGCGCGACCTCGTCATCATCATGGCTTCGACCCTGACCCGCCGTAATGCGGAGATCAGCTTCAAGGCGCTGTCGCTCGGCGCGGCCGATTACATTCCGAAGCCGGAATCGACGCGCGAGGCGCAGGCCGCGGACATCTTTCATCACGACCTGATCCAGAAGATCCGTCACCTCGGCGCGCGGCTGCGCCGCAAGCCCGCGGTTGCGAGCCCGCCGCTGGCGCCCGCGAGCCCGGCTCCGGCCGCACGCGGACCGGCCGTCGCGAGGCCTGCTGCGCCGGCACCGGCGCCGGCCGTGCATGCGCCGTCGTCAGCCGCGTTGTCGACCCGTCCGTTCTCGACCCAGGTCCCGAAGGTGCTGCTGATCGGCTCCTCGACCGGCGGTCCGCAGGCGCTGATGGCGCTCGTCACCGAGCTCGGCCCGGTGATCGATCGCTTCCCCGTGCTGATCACCCAGCACATGCCTCCGACCTTCACCACCATTCTCGCCGAGCATCTGGCGCGTTCGAGCCGCCGGCCGGCAGCCGAGGCGGTCGATGGCGAGCCGGTGAAGCCGGGACGGATTTATCTTGCGCCCGGCGGCAAGCACATGCGCGTCGCCCGCAGCGGCGCGGACGTCGCGATCGCGCTCGACGATGGTCCCGCGGTCAATTTCTGCAAGCCCGCGGTCGATCCGCTGTTCACCTCCGCCATCGACATCTGGCACGGCAACATTCTCTCCGTGATCCTGACGGGCATGGGCTCGGACGGCATGCGCGGCGGCAAGGACATCGTCGCGGCCGGCGGCAGCGTGATCGCTCAGGACGAAGCCTCCAGCGTGGTCTGGGGCATGCCGGGCGCGGCGGCCAATGCCGGCATCTGCGCGGCGATCCTGCCGCTCAACCAGATCGGCGCCAAGGTCAATCGCCTGTTCGCGGGAGACCGCTCGTGACGCCCGCAGATTACGATTATCTGCGCAAGTTCCTGAAAGAGCGCTCCGGTCTCGATCTCTCCGCCGACAAGCAGTATCTGGTCGAGAGCCGCTTGCTGCCGCTCGCGCGCAAGGCAAGTCTTCCTGGCATTCCCGATCTCGTGCTTAAGATCCGGAACGGCGACGGCCGGCTTGCGACCGACGTGGTCGAAGCGATGACCACCAACGAGACCTTCTTCTACCGCGACAAGATCCCGTTCGATCATCTGCGCGAAACCATCCTGCCGGGCCTGATCCGGGCGCGCGCGGCGCGCAAGTCTTTGCGCATCTGGTCGGCGGCGTCCTCGACGGGGCAGGAGCCCTATTCGATCGCGATGTGCGTGAAGGAGATGGGCGCAGCTCTTGCCGGCTGGCGCATCGAGATCGTCGCCACTGACCTCTCGCAGGAGGTGCTGGAGAAATCCAAGGCCGGCGTCTACAGCCAGTTCGAGGTGCAACGCGGCCTGCCGATCCAGCACCTGATGAAGTACTTCACGCAGACCGGCGAGCTCTGGCAGCTCAACGCCGATATCCGCGCCATGGTGCAGTTTCGCCAGCTCAACCTGTTGCAGGATTTCTCCCATCTCGGCACGTTCGACGTGATCTTCTGCCGCAACGTGCTGATCTATTTCGATCAGGATACCAAGGCTGTGATCTTCGAGCGGATGGCGAAGGGATTGGAAGCCGACGGCACGCTGCTGCTTGGCGCTGCCGAATCCGTCGTCGGTATCACCGATGCGTTCCGTCCCATCACCGAGCGCCGCGGTCTCTATCAGCTCAATCCCGCACGCTCCGGCCGTCCGATGGGCGGATTGATGCCGCAGCCGCTGAAGGTTGCCGCGGCGAGGTGATTTGCCGCACGGCGCGGCGATCGGAGTGAGCGACGTTGTTGCGGATGACCGGCAGCACCTGCCGGTCTCTCCATTGCGCGCGGCGCTTCACCAGCAATTGAGCAGCGCAGATTACTCGGCTACCGCGCAGCAGAGCGCGCGCCGTGATGCGACGCGATCGCGGCCCTCATCAGCATCTGGCGGTTGTGCTATGGTCCCGGTCGTCCCGCCCGACCGAGGCGGGAATTCGTTCAAGATCATGACCTGTTTTGAGGAGGACATACCATGCGAATGTCTTGTGCCTCTTATTTCCTGTTGGCGGCGCTCTCGTTGCCCGCGACGGCTTTTGCTGGCGAGCAGGTGCTCGAATTCAAGCTCGTCACCAAGCCGATGGACGTCAAGGTCACCGAAGTCGCGAATGTCGAAGGTCAGACAGTCATGTCCGGCAAGATGTTCGGCGTTGCCTTCTTCAAGGACGGCCGTATTGCCGTGAAGGACTTCGTCAATTCCTCCGACTTGCTCAAGGGCTCAGGACCGATATTCGGTTACAGCACCTACACCTTCGACGACGGCTCCTCGATCACGGCGCGCTACGCCGGCGCGGTCAAGGACGGAAAGGCAAAGGGCGAATACACGATTTTGTCGGGCACCGGCACGTACGCAAATGCGACGGGCACGGGCGGCTTCGAGAGCGTGCAAAGTGGGTTCAAGGGCGCCGGCCTCTACGACGGAAGATTTATCGTCAAGACCCCCTAAGCCGGCACGAACCTTAGCGCTCGCGCGCCTTTGCCGGTGAGGCGCGCGAGCGCATTTCACAAGATCGCATGCGGCAGAAACCGCGAGCGGTTGCCGGTGATCGGGCTCTCGTCCTCGCGGATCGACAGGCCGCACGGCTCGTGGTTCACCAGCCAGCTTCCGACCACCGGATAGTTGCCTGAGAAATTCGGCAGCGGCGATAGCGCCTGCCGCACGAAACCTTCTGCGCCGTAGGGGCCGGCCTGCTCGTCAAGCGATACGCCGCCGGAGACCAGCGTGACATTGGCGCCTTCGCGCGACAGCAGCGGCTTGCGCACATAGGATGTTCCGAGCTCAGCGGCACGCGGATCGTCCTCGAAGAAGGCCGACAGCAGATTGGGATGGTTCGGAAACATCTCCCAGAGCAGCGGCAAGATGCCCTTGTTGGAGAGCACGGCCTTCCACGGTGGCTCGATCCAGCGCGTCGGCGCGTCCTTGAGTTTGGCGCCGAAGGCGTCCTGGAACATCCACTCCCAGGGATAGAGCTTGAAGACAAGCGCCATGTCACGATCGTCGAGATCGACGAAGCCGCCGGCTTCATCGCGCCAGCCGATCTCCTCGATGTCGAGCAGCGTGGTCGAGAGGCCCGCCTGACGTGCGGTGTCTTCGAGATAAGCGAGCGTGCCGGCGTCTTCCTCGCTGTCGGTCGTGCCGGTGAGATGCAGATGCCGGCGGTCGCCGATCGCCTTCCACGCTTCGATCAGGCGCTCATGGATGGAGTTGAACTGATCGGCGCGCGCCGGAATGATGCGGCGTTCGATGGCCTGTTCGAGCCAGGTCCATTGAAACACCGCGGCCTCGAAGATCGATGTCGGGGTATCCGCGTTGTATTCGAGCAGCTTCGGCGGGCCGTCGCCGTCGAACTTCAGATCGAGCCGGCCATAGAGGCTGCGGTCGTCGCGCTCCCAGCTCTCGGCGATCAAATTCCAGAACGCCTCCGGAATCTTCAGGCGCCGCAAGTAACGGTCGTCGCCGATCACGCGGCCGGCAAGCTCGAGGCACATCGCGTCGATCTCGCCGGTCGGCGTCTCGATGCCGCGCTCGATCTCGTCGAGCGTGAAGCCGTAATAGGCGCGCTCGTCCCAATAGCGCTCGCCGTCGATGGTATGGAAGGCGAAGCCGCATTGCTCGGCGGTCTCTTGCCAGTCATCGCGCTCGGGACAGACGATGCGTTGCATGGATCAACCGCCGTGGCCGCCATGGCCATGACCGCCATGGCCATGTCCGTGCCCGCCATGCCCACCGTGCATGCGATGCAGCGTGCTGCCGAAGCCGCCATAGCTCGGCCGGCAATAGGGCTTGCCGTCGATGCCGGGAACGGCTTCGAGTCCGGGGCCACATGGCTGTTCGCGCTTGGTAAATCCCATCGAGACGGCACCTACTGCGGCACTTCCCATCATCGTCAGCATGACCCTTCGCGAGCGCTTCATGTTGCATCCTCCCGCGCGACTTAAAGCAGAGCGGCGCGCGGCGTTGAATTCAAAACCTCGCGCTTCAGCCGCCGCCCGAAAAACCATGGCCGAACGAGCCGAAGCCGCCGCGGCTCACGCTACTGGAGCCAGAGTCTGACGACGATCCCGACGAGGAATGGCTCGAGGAGTCGCTGCTGAAGAAGCTCGATCGCGACGACCAGCGCGAGCCGCCGCTGCCGCCTGACGAACTGCTGCTGCTGGTGCTGCACGTCATGGTCGTCTGCCCCGGCACGGCTCCGGGCGAGGGCTCGCAGGTCTGGTGCGGCATCAGCGTGTAGGCGGTGGTGCCGACCGCGATCGTGCCCATCACCAGCAGCGCGACATGGCCGGAGCGCTTCACCGGCGGCTGCGGAGGCGGCGGCTCAGCGGGCGGCCGGCGCTTGCCGAAATCCTTTTTGGTGGGTTTGTCCGCCATCTCAGTAGATCATGCAGGCGGCGTTCAGGAGGCCAGCGGCGAGCGAGGACAGCCCGAGCCAGATCGCGGGCGCAAGCTCACCGGCGGCGATCCGCGCCGACAGGTTCGGCACCGGCACCTTGACGAGAAACAGCACGATGATCTGCACGATCAGCGCGATGATCGCCCAGACCATGCAGTCCAGAACATTGGCCGAATGCGCGATCGCGCTGATCAGCGGCGCGACGAAGCCGAGCAGGCTGAGGCCGAGCGCGATCGCCGCGGCCGGCTCGTTGTCGCGGATCAGCTGGAACTCATTGTGCGGGGTGATGCGGGTGTAGACGAACAGATAGGCCACGATGGCGATCAGGCCGGTGCAGAAATAGACCAAGAAGGCGGGCAGGCCGGCGAGTGATTGCAGGATCATCGTTCCCCCATCATGCAGCGACCATTCGTCGGCGGCGGGAGGATAGCGGTTCAATGCCGGGGGAGCGACGAAGCGGCTCTCCTGTCCCCAAAAAACAAAACCCCGCCATTTGCGGCGGGGTCCAGGCTGGGAGGAGCGAGCCCCGATGGGCCCGCGACGTAAACTTAGGGATCAGGCCGGGATGCGCTCGTCGGCCTCGTGCGGCTCGCGCAGCACGTAGCCGCGGCCCCACACGGTCTCGATGAAGTTGCGGCCTTCGGAGGCGTTGGCGAGCTTCTTGCGGAGCTTGCAGATGAAGACGTCGATGATCTTCAGCTCGGGCTCGTCCATGCCGCCATAGAGATGGTTGAGGAACATTTCCTTGGTGAGGGTCGTGCCCTTGCGGAGCGAGAGCAGCTCCAGCATCTGATATTCCTTGCCGGTCAGATGCACGCGCTGGCCGCCGACTTCCACCGTCTTGGTGTCGAGGTTGACGACGAGGTCGCCGGTCTGGATGACCGACTGGGCGTGACCCTTGGAGCGGCGCACGATCGCGTGGATGCGGGCCACCAGCTCGTCCTTGTGGAAGGGCTTGGTCATGTAGTCGTCGGCGCCGACGCCGAGACCCTTGACCTTGTCCTCGATGCCGGCGAGGCCGGAGAGGATCAGAATCGGTGTCTTGATCTTGGAGACCCGCAGCTGCTTGAGCACGTCGTAACCGGACATGTCGGGCAGGTTGAGGTCGAGGAGAATAATGTCGTAATCGTATAACTTACCGAGATCGACGCCTTCTTCCCCCAAATCGGTCGTGTAGACGTTGAAGCTCTCAGACTTCAGCATCAGCTCGATCGACTGCGCGACGGCGCTGTCATCTTCAATCAGCAAAACGCGCATGCCAGTTCCCCATAGTCGCCGCTCCTGGGCGTCAGGTCGGCCGCATTCGCGGCACTCAACAAAACGCCTTTGAACAACTGATTCGGATCCTGACAACAGATGGTTAACAAATCCTGATTCTGGAACGCAAGTCCCCCCGGTGCAATTTTTCTCGAATCGCCCTAAGGTGTTGCGCGAGAAGCAGCTTTCGTCACCCGATCCCGTTCAAGCTCCACTTTAAGAGACGGCGCTAACCGACTCCCGCGACTCAGCCTTCTTCTGAAGGGGAGTCACGCTCAGTCACAAAGACAGTGACGCAATGATTAATGATGCGGGTAAACACGAAGTTAAGCGCCGTTCAGAAATATGGCGAAACTTAAGGTTTCCACGGTGAGGGCCAAATCATGAAGGCGCACACCTGATGAAGGCTCTTGCCGAACAGATCGGTGACATCGACGGCGTCAACATTTATGGCCGCGTCGTCGGCGTGCGCGGCCTGATGGTCGAGGTCGCCGGACCCATTCATGCGATGTCGGTCGGCGCGCGGCTCGTGATCGAGACCGGCGCCAATCGCTCCATTCCCTGCGAGGTGATCGGCTTCTCCGGCAACAACGCTGTCGTGATGCCGTTCGCGGGACTCGATGGCGTGCGCCGCGGCTGCAAGGCGGTGATCGCCAATGCCGCAAATCAAGTGCGGCCGTCGTCGGCCTGGCTCGGCCGCGTCGTCAATGCGCTGGGCGAGCCGATCGACGGCAAGGGGCCGCTGCCGCAAGGTTCCTCGCCGATGCCGTACCGCAATTCGCCGCCGCCGGCGCATTCGCGCAAACGCGTCGGCAGCCCGCTCGATCTCGGCGTGCGCGCGATGAACACCTTCCTTACCTGCTGCCGCGGCCAGCGCATGGGCATCTTCGCCGGCTCCGGCGTCGGCAAATCGGTGCTGCTCTCGATGCTCGCACGCAACGTCGATGCCGCGGTCAGCGTCATCGGGCTGATCGGCGAGCGAGGCCGCGAGGTGCAGGAGTTCTTGCAGGACGATCTCGGCGAGGAGGGCCTCGCGCGCTCCGTCGTCGTGGTCGCGACCTCCGACGAGCCGGCGCTGATGCGGCGACAGGCGGCGTATCTGACCCTCGCGGTCGCCGAATATTTCCGCGATGAGGACAAGGATGTCCTCTGCCTGATGGACTCGGTGACGCGCTTTGCCATGGCGCAGCGCGAGATCGGCCTCTCCGCCGGCGAGCCGCCGACCGCCAAGGGCTACACGCCGACCGTCTTCACCGAGCTGCCGAAGCTGCTGGAACGGGCCGGACCGGGCCTCGGCGAGGGTGCCATCACCGCGATCTTCACGGTGCTGGTCGACGGCGACGACCATAACGAGCCGATTGCGGACGCGGTGCGCGGCATCCTCGACGGCCATATCGTGATGCAGCGCTCGATCGCCGAGCGCGGCCGCTACCCCGCGATCAACATCCTCAAATCCGTCTCCCGCACCATGCCGAAATCGGCCGACCCGCAGTTCTGGCCGACCATCCAGCGGGCGCGGCAGGTGATGGCGACCTATGCCGACATGGAGGAGTTGATCCGGCTCGGCGCCTACCGCGCCGGCTCCAGCCCCGAGGTCGACGAGGCGATCCGCCTGCACGAGCCGCTGGAGGCCTTCCTGCGCCAGCGCAAGGACGAAAATGCATCACTGGCCGACGGCTATCGCCAGTTGGCACAGATCCTCGGGAATTTGGAAACGGAACGCTAACTTTGTCGCGTCATCATCCGACCCCACAGAGTAGTAGAGCCGGTCTTGGCCCAAATTGGGCCTGTGGGGAGACCGGTGTTGTCCCACGCGCAGCTAGGGGACTTCTGGGGAGTACGAGTCGATGAAGTCACGAGATACCCTCATCCGCCTGAAGAAGTTTCAGGTCGACGAGAAGCGCCGCCGGGTCACCCAGATCGAGACCATGATCGCCGACTTCCAGCGGATGTCGGTCGATCTCGAACGCGAGATCCAGACCGAGCAGGAGCGCGCCGGGATCAACGATCCCTCGCATTTCGCCTACCCGACCTATGCCAAGGCCGCGATCCAGCGCCGCGAGAACCTGACCCGCTCGGCCGACGAGCTCAAGGGCCAGCTCGACGAAGCCAAGGCCGCGCTGGCCGAAGCCTTCGAGGAGCTGAAGAAGGTCGAGCTGCTCGACGAGCGCGACCAGGCCCGCGAACGCGCCGAGGAGAACGCCCGCGAGCAGGCCGACCTCGACAGCATCGGCCTGATGCGCGCCCGAATCGGGGCCGTCGCCTAAAGGCGCCAGCGCAAACCTGCCGAGAAATTCGCGAAACCCGGACCGCAAGGTCCGGGTTTTTGCGTTTGCTGTCCACAGTGTGGCGCCGCGCCCCCTTGGTGGTCGGCTTTGCCGCGCGCTATGGTAGCGGAGTGCCAGGGCCTGCGCGAAAAGTGGCGGAGCCGTGCGCGTTTGGGGGACTGAATGCTGACGCCAGCAGAGCTGGTCGGGCTGATCGAGGCGGTGGCAAAGGGCGACCAGGCCGCGTTCGAGCGTCTCTACGCCGCCACGCGGGCGAAACTTTATGGCGTCGTGCTCCGTATCTTGCGCCGACAGGATCTCGCAGAGGAGGTCATTCAGGAGACCTACGTCAAGATCTGGAACGGTGCCGCCCAGTTCAATCCGGCCTTGTCGTCGCCGATCACGTGGATGGCGTCGATCGCGCGCAACCGCGCCATCGACATCGTCCGCAAGAAGTCCGAAGTCTCCATCGAGGAAGAGCCTCAGGCGATGGAGGTTGCGGCCGACAGTCCCGATCCGCTGGCGCGGCGGGAGATGACCGAGGAGTTGAAGCGGCTTTTGGAATGCGTCGGCCGGCTCGAGCCGGATCGTCAGAGGCTCGTCCTTCTCGCCTATTACAACGGCTGGAGCCGCGAGCAGCTGGCGGAGAAGTTCGCCGCGCCCGTCAACACGGTGAAGACGTGGCTGCGGCGCAGCATGTTGGATATCCGGGAGTGCCTCGGATTATGAGATCTTGCACTCTGAGGTTGGGTCTGGACTGCAATTGATGGCCTACACTGAGGACCATATCGCGCTCGCTGCGGAATATGCGCTCGGTACGCTCGATGCCGAGGAGCGCGCGCAGGTCGAGACCATGATGGCGGTGGACAGGGCGTTCGCCGACATCGTGCAGGCCTGGTCTTACCGGCTCGGCGTGCTCAACCAGATGGTCGGCAATATCGAGCCGCGTCCGATCGTGTGGGAGAACATCAGGTCCGAGATCGCGCGCACGGCGCTTGCGCAGGAGCCGCCGGCCCCGTCCGCAGTCGTGCCGCCGCCGCCACCTCCGCCGGTCGAAACCGCGCCGCCGGACTTGCCGTCGGAGCAGACGCCGGAGCCAGAGCCGCAGCCTGCCGAGGCAGAGCAGCCCGAGACGATGCGGACTTCACCTGATGCGATTGGCGACATCGCGCCGGTCTTCATGCCGCAGGTCCACGCGCCCGATCCCGACGTCGTGCGCGTGCAGCAGGTGCCGATCGTCGACGACACGAACGTGATTTATCTCGAGGGTCGCGTGAAGCGCTGGCGCGGCATCGCGTCCGCCGTCGGTGCGCTTGCGGCCGCGCTGCTGGTGACGCTGTCACTCCAGATCTTCCGGCCCGACGCGCTGCCGGGTGCGTTGCGTCCCGCACCGCGCATCCAGACCGTGGAGGTGAAGACGCCGGCAGCGCCGCTCGCCGCCTCTGCGCAATATGTGGCGCTGTTGCAGGGCCAGGGCGGCGGCCCGGCCTTCATTCTCACCATCGACGGCGCGACGCGGAATTTCACGGTGCGCAAGGTCGGCGCGACGCCGGAGCCCGGGAAGAGTTTCGAGCTCTGGCTGATCTCCGACAAGCTGCCGCGCCCGCGCTCGCTCGGCGTGATCAGCTCTGGCGATTTCACGGCGCGTCCGGTGCTCGGCTCCTATGATGCCGACGTCGTCAGCGGCGCCACCTACGCCGTCACCGTCGAGCAGGCCGGCGGCTCGCCGACGGGACAGCCGACCTCCGCGCCGGTGTTTTCCGGCAAGCTGATCGAGACCGTGCCGCCGTCCCAGCCGCAGGCCCCCGCGAAGAAGTAAGCGACTGAGCTGGTTCCTGTCGCCACGGTCCATCCCGCCGTCGCATTCCGACAAATCTCGCCAAATCCGGCCCCGATTTGAACCTCCCCGCAATTCTGGGCGTCAAATGCCCGGAATTTGCAGTCGGCGTCGCCGATCATGATGCCGGAGAGGGGCAGGAAATCAGATGGATGCAGCAAGGACGCCGGGCATCTTCGTCCACCAATATTCAGGACTGCCGCACGGTCCGGCCTTCGAGCATTGGCGCGAGCGGGCCTTCGGTCCCTGCGGCCTCGATATCGGGCCGAGCCACGGCGACAGCATCGATTGCCGGCTCCAGATCAGCGTGGTCGACAATATCGCGCTCGCCATTCCCGAAGGTGCCTCCGCGCAATACACGCGCTCGCAGAGCCATCTTGCCGACGGCAGCAACGACCTCGTGCTGATATCGGCCCATGCGGGCCTCGTCCGGGTTGGGCAGAACGGCCATACCGTCGAGCTTGCGCCGGCGCAGATGGTGCTGGTCGACATGAGCGTCACCGGCACCGTCGGCCACACCGACGAGGACCGCTTCACCACCATCCGCATGCCGCGCCGCGCGCTGCTCGACATCAATCCGCGCGCGGAGGAGAAGCTGTCGCAAGTGCTCTCCGATGGTGCGGTGGCCGAGACCATCTTCCGCTATCACGCGCTTGCCGCCCATCACGCGCCGCATCTCGACGCCGTCGGCCAGCGCCTGACCGCGCAGCACATGGTCGATCTCGTTGGCCTCTTGCTCGGCACCGATGCCGAGCATGCAAGCCTTGCCCGCGGGCGCGGACATGCCGCGGCGCGTCTCGATCTCATGCGCGCCGACGTGATGGCCGCGCTCGGCCGCAACGATCTCTGCCTGTCCGAGATCGCAACGCGCTCGGGGCTTAGCCCGCGCCAGGCGCAACGCCTGTTCGAGCAGGCCGGCACCACCTTCACCGAGTTCGTGCTGGAGCAGCGCCTGTTGCAGGCGCGCAAGCTGCTCGGCGATCCTCGCGCCAGGGCGCGCAAGATCAGCGACATCGCGCACTCCTCGGGCTTCTCCGATCTGTCCTATTTCAACCGCGCCTTCCGCAAGCGCTTTGGCGCGACGCCGTCGGAATTGCGCGAGGCCTGAGCCACGTTTTTGTGCAGCGGGCGCGGTGCTGCCGCAGTTGGTCGGCCGGGGCGAATGCGCTATATCTGCCTGTGCGGGCAGACCGTAGGAATCCTTGGGAAAGCGTAGTAGGCGGAGATGGCGCGTATCGTCGTGCTCGGCGCCGGGTTTGCAGGCCTGTGGGCGGCCATCGGTGCTGCGCGCATGCGCGAGGAGATCGATGCTGTCAGCGACATCGAGATCCGCCTCATTGACCGCAATCCCTATCACAACATCCGCGTGCGCAATTACGAGGCCGATCTTTCCGAGGTCGCCATCCCGCTGCCGCAACTGCTCGATCCGATCGGCGTCAGTCACGGCATCGGTGAGGTCGAGACCATCGATCCGGCACGGCGTGAGATTTCGCTGGTCACCGACCGCGGCGATGAGACGCTGAGATACGACCGCCTGGTGCTGGCGCTCGGCAGCGAGGTGATGCGGCCCGACATTCCGGGCCTCGCCGAGCATGCGTTCGACGTCGATACCTATGCTGCGGCGCTCAATCTCGAGGAGCATCTCGCCTCGCTCGGACACAGCGCGCCGTCGCCGGGTCGCTCGACGGTCGTGGTGGTCGGCGCCGGCTTCACCGGCATCGAGGTCGCGGCCGAGATGCCGGACCGGCTGGCGCGAGCGGGTATCACCGGCAGTCGCCGTATCATCCTGGTCGATTCCAATCCGACTGTCGGCGCCACCATCGGAGCGCATGCGCGTCCCGTCATTGAGACCGCGCTGGCCTCGCTCGAGGTCGAGACGCGGCTCGGCGTGCGTGTCGCATCGGTCGAGGCCGCCGGCATGCACCTGAGCTCGGGCGAGTTCATCCCGACGCAGACGGTGATCTGGTGCGCCGGGATGCGTGCAAGCCGTCTCGCGGCGAGCTTTCCGGACGCGCGCGACCGCCTCGGGCGCCTCCTGGTCGATCCCTTCATGCGGGTTGCGGATGTCGGCGGCGTGTTCGCGGCCGGCGATGTCGCCTCCAGCGTCGTCGATGGCTTGCATCCGACCGTGATGTCCTGCCAGTTCGCACGGCCGATGGGCCGTTTCGCCGGCCACAATATCGTGGCCGATCTTGCGGGCCGGCCGATGCTGCCGCTGCGGATCGACTGGTACGTGACCGTGCTCGATCTCGGCGGCTGGGGCGCGCTCTACACCGAGGGCTGGGACCGGGAGGTGCAGACGACAGGTGCAGCAGCGAAGGCGACCAAGAAGACCATCAACTGCAAGCGGATCTATCCGCCGCTCTCGGGCAGCAAGGACGAGCTGTTCGCAGCCGCTGCGCCGACGGTGCAGGCGCCGCCGCCGACCTACGGGGCGCGGTAGTTGGGGCTACGCCCAAGCCTCAACTCACCGTCATCGCCCGCCTTGTGCGCAATTGCGCACTGGGGCGGGCGATCCAGTATTCCAGAGACTTTGCTTGAGCCGAGAAGCCACGGCGTACTGGATTCCCCGCTTTCGCGGGGAATGACAGCCGAGTTTGTGGAGGAGCATCCGCGCTTCATTCGCAACGTAAACAGGACCCAGACATGAGAAAGCGCCCGTGGGGGGCGGGCGCTTTCTGTAGTCGACTTGGGGTTGGGGTCGTCTACATATCCACGCGGTGACTTTGGGGGGCTGGTAAAGAGCCGCGTGAATTCAAAAAACTCGTCAGATCTCCTTATCGAACGAGGGATGCGTTCGAGCTGGTGATAACGACCGGCTTGCCGGCCTTGATGACGCGGGCCGTCTGGGTCAGACCTTCATCAGAACCCGAGCGTGCCGTGATGCCGAGGCCTGCCACCGCGATCCCTGCGACGAGGGCCATGACCACAATCTTCAAGTGGGTCGAGCGATCGGCGCTGTAGATCGAGTGGTTCATGGAAGCCTCCTGCCGCCATCTACCCGAAGTAGTCGCCGGCCGTTTAAGGCAGGTTCATGCTTCCGGTGCCCAACAACGTAGTATTGGTGGGATTCGTTCCCAAGAGGCCATCACAAGAGCGTGAAAGGACGTGAAAGATCGCGATCAAAAACGACGCAGGATCGTTCGATTATATAATTATTTCAAAGATGTAATGTGCTCGCCTGACGCCTTTCCGGCCGTTGGTCGACAAGGCGCCAGGAACTCAAAAACCATTTGCCTGTGGCCGAAAAACACACGGCTTCTTAAGGCAAATCAGATGCTTCCGACCGTTTTCAACCTCGCCCTGGGGTGGATTTCAGCCTGCGACAGCACGGTCGTCTGGGCCCGGAACCGCTCGACCAGGGAACGTACGAACGGACGAATTGCCGCAGAGGTGACCAGCACCGGAGCCTCGCCTTCGCGGGCGGCGCGCTCGAACGCCTCGCGCACGGCCGTCATGAACTCCGACAGTTTCGAGGGCTGCATCGCGAGGCTGCGCTCCTCGCCCTGGCCGATGATGGATTCGGCGAACGCCTGCTCCCACTTCGCCGACAGCGCGATCAGCGGCAGATAACCGTTGTAGGAGGTGTTTTGCGCGCAGATCTGGCGCGCCAGGCGGGCGCGGACGTGCTCGACCATGGTCGCGGGATTGCGCGAGAAGGCGAGCGAGTCGGCGATGCCTTCGAGGATGGTCGAGAGGTCGCGGATGGAGATGCGCTCGGCCAGCAGCAGCTGCAGCACGCGCTGGATGCCGGACACGGTGACCTGTCCCGGCACGATGTCCTTGACCAGCTCGCTCTGCTCCTTCGGCAGCTCCTTGAGCAGCTTCTGCACCTCGCCATAGGAGAGCAGGTCCGACATGTTGGCCTTGAGCAGCTCGGTGAGATGGGTCGAGAGCACGGTCGCGGCGTCGACGACGGTGTAGCCCTTGAGCGAGGCTTCTTCCTTGAGGCTGGCGTCGACCCAGGTCGCGGGCAGGCCGAAGGTCGGCTCGGTGGTGTGGATGCCGGGCACCTGAACCTGGCTGCCGCCGGGGTCCATGACCATGAACTGGTTCGGCCAGATCTTGCCGCTGCCGGCGTCGACCTCTTTGATCTTGATGATGTAGGTGTTGGCTTCGAGCTGGACGTTGTCGAGGATGCGCACCGCCGGCATCACGAAGCCCATCTCGATCGCCAGCGAGCGGCGCAGCGCCTTGATCTGCTCGGTGAGGCGGTCGGTGCCGTCAGGCCCGTTGACGAGCGGCAAGAGGGCGTAGCCGAGCTCGATCTTGAGGTCGTCGATCTTCAGCGCAGCGGAGATCGGCTCCTCGGCCGCAGCGGTTCCCGGCGCGCCAGGCTGACCTGCCGCAGGAGCGGCCTTGGCAGCTTCCTCGGCCTTGACGGTGGTGCGCTTGTGGTTGCGGGCGTGCCAGGCCAGCGCGCCGGCGCCGGCGCCGAGCGCGAGGAAGGGGATGGTCGGGATGCCCGGCAGGGCCGCCAGCACCAGCATGACTGCCGAGGACATCGCCAGCGCCTGCGGATAACCGGAGAACTGCTTCATCAGCGCCTTGTCGGCGGCGCCGGAGACGCCGGCCTTGGACACGAGCAGGCCCGCCGCGGTCGAGACGATCAGCGCCGGCACCTGGGTGACGAGGCCGTCGCCGACGGTCAGCAGCGTGTAGCTGCGCCCGGCGTCGGCGAAGGAGAGGCCCTGCTGCGCGACGCCGATGATCATGCCGCCGACGACGTTGATGAAGACGATCAGGAGGCCGGCGATGGCATCGCCGCGGACGAATTTGGAGGCACCGTCCATGGCGCCGAAGAATCCGCTCTCGTCCTCCAGCTCCTTGCGGCGCTGCTTGGCGACCTTCTCGTCGATCAGGCCGGCGGAGAGGTCGGCGTCGATCGCCATCTGCTTGCCGGGCATGGCGTCGAGGTGGAAGCGGGCGGCGACTTCGGCGATACGGCCCGAACCCTTGGTGATGACGACGAAATTGACGATGATCAGGATGGCGAAGACGATGATGCCGATGACGAAATTGCCGCCCATCACGAAGCTGCCGAAGGCTTCGATGACGTGACCGGCGGCATCCGTGCCCTCGTGCCCATGCGACAGGATCAGGCGGGTCGAGGCCATGTTGAGCGAGAGGCGCAGCATGGTCGAGATCAGGAGGATGGTCGGGAAGGCCGAGAATTCGAGAGGCGCCTGGATGAACAGCGAGGTCATCAGGATCAGGATCGAGAGCGTGATCGAGATCGCCAGGAACAGGTCCAGCACGATCGCGGGCAGGGGGAGGATCAGCACCACCAGGATGGTGAGGATGCCGAGCGCGAGCGCGATGTCGCCGCGCTTGAGGATGCTGACGATCTCGTTGAGGGAGGGGATGCCGGGCTTGGCTGCGCCTACGCCTTGACCCGCGGTGACGTCGACCATGGTAGCTGCCTCCCCGCGCGACTGCCGGCCGCGCGCCCCAAACGTCTGCGCGGCGGCCGAGGGGCCGCCGTTCCGAAAGTGAGGCACCGCACTGGCGTCCACAGGGGATCCCCCGTTCTAACGCGGCCGACGACACTCGACTTCACCCGGCAATTTTTGCCCGGTGTATGGTTAGCAAAGGGTTAACGGAGGGTGCGGCAGGAGGTCTGGGCAGGGGGGATTCGGGGGCCGGGGGGTGTCATTCCAGGGCGCCCGAAGGGCGAGCCCGGAATCCATTGTGCAGCGGAGCCAGTGGATAAATGGATTCCGGGCTCGCGCTGCGCGCGCCCCGGAATGACCAAAGTGCCCCTACTTCGCCTTCTCCATCTTCGTCACGGTGTACCCGGCCGCCGCTTCCTCGGCCTCGAAGGTCACCTTGTCGCCGACCTTCACCTGCTTGAGCATCGTGGCGTCCTTGACGCGGTAGACCATGGTCATGGGCTCCTCCATGCCGAGGCTCCTGGCGGGGCCGTGCTTGAGCGTGATCTTGCCGGCGCCCTCGTCGATCTTCTTGACCTCGCCGCTGATGGCGGCGCCGGCCGCCAGGGCTCCAGAAGAAAAGACTTCAGTGGCAAGACCGACGGTCAGCGCCAGCGCTGCGGCGATGCGGATGATGCGGTTCATGGGAGTCTTCCTTCGCGTTACTTCACGGTGACGTGGCCGACCATGCCGTAGTTGCGGTGGTCGGGAATGAGGCAGGAAAATTCGAACGTGCCGGCCTTGCTGAATTTCCAGAGGATCTCGGCGGTCTTGCTCGGTGCGAGGCGCACGCCGTTGGGATCGTCGTGCTCCATGTGCGGATGCTTCTTCATCACCTCGGCATGCGCGAGATTTTCCTTGGTAGTGGCGAGCAGGAATTCATGGTCCTCCTTGCCGACATTGCGCAGCACGAAGCGGATCTGCTCGCCGCGTTTGACCTCGATCTTGGCGGGCGTGTAGTCCATCTCGTTCATCAGGATCTCGATGGTGCGCGCGGGCTTTTTGGGATTGCCGGGCTCCCCGGCCGAAAAGGACTCGTGCCCGTGCTGCTCATGGGCAAAGGCCGGCGCGATCGACAGCGCAGCCAGCGCGAGAGCGAGTTTGATCGTCTTCATCTTGTTCTCCAGTTGATGGTTCATCGAAATCTTCACATCTTCATCTTGTGCGCGGGCGCGCCGGGTTGCCTCGCCGGCTCCGTGGCTGGTGCTGCGACCTCGTAGGCGACGGTGCCTTTGGGGAATTGATAGGGGCCGGGATCGCGATAATCGTCACGCGCAAGGTCCTCGCGGATCTTCATCACCGTGAACATGCCGCCCATCTCGATCGGGCCGAACTGGCCGGTGCCTGACATCATCGGCAGCGTGTTGTCGGGCGCCGGCATCTCCATGTTGCCCATCGCCATGCCGGATTGGCCCATCACCATCGCATCCGGCGCGAGCTTGCCGACGGCCTTCGCAAGGTCCTTGCGCGACACGCCGATCAGGTTGCGCATGTCGTGGCCCATCGCATTCATGGTGTGATGCGACTTGTGGCAATGAAATGCCCAGTCGCCGGGATTGTCGGCGAGCACGTCGAACACTCTGATCGCACCGACCGGGACGTCGGTGGTCGTCTCCGGATATTGCGCGCTCTCGGGAATCCAGCCGCCGTCGGTGCAGGTCACCGCAAAGCTGTGGCCGTGCAGATGGATCGGATGGTTGGTCATGCTGAGATTGCCGATGCGCACGCGCACCTTGTCGCCGAGCCGTACCGGCAAGGGATCGATGCCGGGAAACACCCGCGCATTCCAGGTCCACATGTTGAAATCGGTCATCTCGTTGACCTGCGGCAGGTAGGTGCCGGGATCGACGCGATAGGTGCTCATCACGAACACGAAGTCGCGGTCGACGGGCCGGAAGCGTTGGTCGCGCGGGTGCACCACGACCATGCCCATCATGCCCATCGCCATCTGCACCATCTCGTCGGAATGCGGGTGGTACATGAAGGTGCCGCTCTTCTTCATCTCGAACTCGTAGACGAAGGTCTTCCCCGGCTGGATGTGCGGCTGGGTCAGGCCGCCGACACCGTCCATGCCGCTCGGGATGATCATGCCGTGCCAGTGCACACTGGTGTATTCGGGCAGGCGGTTGGTGACGAAGATGCGGACCTTGTCGCCTTCGACCGCCTCGATGGTCGGGCCCGGCGACTGGCCGTTATAGCCCCACAGATTCACCTTCATGCCTTCGGCGAATTCGCGCACCACGGGCTCGGCGACGAGATGGAATTCCTTCCAGTCGCCGTTCATGCGGAACGGCAGCGACCAACCGTTCAGCGTGACCACGGGGCGATAATCTGGCCCGCTGATGGGGTGCAGCGGCGGCTGCATCACCACCTTGTCCATGTGCGGGGCTTCCGGAATCGAGGCCGCCTGCACGCGGCCGCTGACGACGGATGCGCTGGCGAGCGCGGCCGTGCCCAAAAATCCTCGGCGGGAAAACATGCTGGTCTCCATCTCAGTGGCCGCCATCGGCAGGCGCTGCCGCGGCGAAGGTGGTTGAAGTCTCGCCGCCGGATGCGGGCACGCCGCCGCCATTGACGGCGGTCTGCAGCTCGGACTGGGCGAGGAAGAATCTCTGCCTGGCGTCGATCGCGCCGCGCAGCGAGGCCAGGCGCTGCCGCGCCTCGGTCAGCAGCGCGAAGATGTCGACCTGCATGCTGGAGAAGCGCAGCTGCATCTCCTCGGTGATGATCTTTCGCAACGGGAGGATCTCGCGCTGGTAGTGGCTGGCGATGTCGTAGCTGGAGCGATAGACGCGATAAGCGTCGCGCGCTTCCGAGCGGACGTTCACGGCGCGCTCGGTCAGGCGGTTGAAGGCGAAATTGTAGGTCTCTGCCGCCTGCCGCACGCGCACCTCGCCGCCGTCGAAGATCGGGATCTGGAACTGCACATCGAAGCCGCGCTCGCGGAACGGCGGCCCTTCCGGATCCTGGGTGCGGCGGGAGATGCCGGCGAGATCGAGCAGCGTGACGAAGCGGGTTGCCTCAGTGAGGTTCAGCGATTTCGCCAGCGCCGCCAGCTCCAGCCGCGCGATCTGCAAGTCGATGCGATGGGACACCGCATCGGCTTCGATCGAGGGCAGCGCTTGTGGCCGGCGCGGCAGCGGCGGCAACTGATTGGGCAGGCGGAAATCGAGGCCGCCGTCCCACAGCCCCATCAGCCGCGCCAGCCTTTCGCGTGCGCTCGTCGCTGCCTGCCGCGCGGTGGCGAGGTCGGCCGTCGTCTCGGCGTAAAACACCTGCTCGCGGGCCTGGTCGAGCTTGTTGAGCGAGCCGGTCTCGCCGAGTTTCACGGCAAGCTGCGCGGTCGATTCCGCCGTCGCCTTCGCGTCGGTGAGCAGCACCACCATCTCGTTGCCGGCGACTGCGCCGATGTAAGCGCGGCGCACGTCAGCGGCGAGCCGCAGCGTCGCCAGCGCCGCGCGCAGTTGCGCCTGACGAAAACGTTCGCGGGCGATGTCGGAGCGGAACGGCAGGGTGGCGAGCGCGAGGATGTCGCCGACCACCTGGCGCTCGATCTCGCTGGCGCCATTGCCCGAGATGCGCGAGACCGAGAACACGGGATTGGGCGGCAAACTCTGCTCGACTAGGTCGGTCTCGGCCAGCGCCAGCTCGTTATAGGCGGCTTGCAGCCCCTTGTTGTTGAGCAGCGCGATCTGAACGGCCGCGTCTGCGCTGAGCGTCCGCGACAGCAGCTGGCGAACGCGCGCGTCGACCGCACCGGCTCCCTCCGCCGTGCGCACGAAGGCGACGTCCTTGTTGATGGTCTGGCTCGTCAGCTCCGAGACCGTGCTCATGCCGCTGTCGGGCGAGAACGCGGCGCAGCCGGAGAGACCGAAGGCGGCAACAGCGAGCAGGCTTCGCGCAAAATGGTGTGCCATGGCGCGCTCCTACCGGTCTTGCTTCGGCTGTGGCGCGGCGCGGTCGTTGTGCTCGCGCCATGGGGCCGGCGCCGCCGGCCGCAGGCTGGTGTAGGGCGCGATCGTCGACCGATAGCCGGCGCGCGCGACCTTTGCCGCGGGATCGGCGGGATCCGCGCTCGCAATTTGCGTCGTTGCCGGTACGCAGCCGGACAGCGTCAATGCAGCCAAGGCCAGCAATGGCCAATTGAATAGAAAGTGTCCTCCACGCGCCGCGGATGCGGCGGCGGATCTCGCCCCGGAAAGCGTAAGCATGAATTATTCCTGATCTGTCTGGAGACCACAGGTCCGCGCGCGCGGATGCGCGCGGCCTGACGTCGTCGCGTGTCAGATCAGGCGATGGGAGGGCGGTAGTGCCGGGGCGGCGCTGCGCTGTGCAGGCTGGCCACGATCTCGGGCGCGCAGGCGGAGACGGGCTGAAGCGGCTTTGCGACGTCGGGCAGATCGGCCGGCAGCGCGCTCACGCACATCATCGCGCAGCACGGGCCAGCCTTGCCCTTGCCGTCATGATGATGCGACGCGGGTGCGTCCTGTGCGGCGGTCTGGTGATGCGCGTGCGGTCCTGCGTGATCATGCGACACGTCGCCGTGCGCATGATTCGCGGCCATCTGGTGATGTGCCGGAACGAGGTCGGCAAGACGCGCGTCGTCGAGGCATGGCGCTGGACCACTGCCCCAGGCAAGGGCGGCTGCCGGCGCGAGCACGCAGAACAGATAGGCGAGGGCAATGAGGCGCCCCACCCTGATCCGCATCGATCGTGTCAATTGCAACAACATTCCGCCGACATGCTCTTCGCGCGGCAATGTTGCACACGCATGTTGCAAACTAATGGCAAAGCGCGATTTCGCCAAGCTCCTTCTTACCGCAGTGCACCGCGCATGCCCATTATCGCGGCACGATGCTTGACCGCGAGGCGTTCAGCGAACATGGTCCGCGCCGTGCACGCGCCAAATCATCCAGAACAAAGACCGCCTTCTTTCACTCCCGATTCCCGTCAGGCCTGGGTACGACTGCTGCTCGCGCTCGTGATCGGCTCGATCGGGGGCGTCGGCATGTGGGCGATCGTGGTGATGATTCCCGCAGTGCAGGCCGAGTTCGCCGCCACGCGCGGCGCGGTGTCGCTGGCCTTTACCGTGATGATGTTCGGTTTCGGGCTCGGCGGCGTGATCGCGGGCAAGATCACCGACAGGTTCGGTATCGTCCCGGCGATGGCGATCAGCATCGCCTTCCTCGGCGTCGCCAACACGCTCGCGGGGCTCTCGACCCAGCTCTGGCAGTTCGTCGCGGCCTATTTCCTGATCGGGCTCGGCACGTCCGCGACCTTCGCACCGCTGATGGCGGAGGCCTCGCACTGGTTCGAGCGCTATCGCGGCCTGGCCGTGACCATCGTCGCCAGCGGCAATTATGTCGCCGGCACGATGTGGCCGCCGCTCGTGAACTGGGGCATGCAGACGATCGGCTGGCGCACCACCCATATCGGCATCGGGCTCGTCTGCGTGGGCCTGATGACCATCCTGGTTCTGGTCCTGCGCGCGCAGATGGGCAATGACACGGTCCATGACCACGCCAAGGCACCTCCGCCGCGGGTCGACCTCAAGCTCTCGACCAACACGCTGACCGTGCTGCTCTCGATTGCCAGCATCTCCTGCTGCGTCGCCATGGCGATGCCGCAGGTCCATATCGTCGCCTATTGCGGCGACCTCGGCTATGGCGTGGCGCGTGGTGCCGAGATGCTGTCGCTGATGATGGCCTGCGGCATCGTCAGCCGCATCGGATCCGGCTATCTCGCCGACAAGATCGGCGGCATCCGCACGCTGCTGGTGGGGTCGCTGGCGCAAGGCTTTGCGCTGGTGTTCTACCTGTTCTTCGACAGCCTCGCCTCCCTCTACATCATCTCGGCGATGTTCGGCCTGTTCCAGGGCGGCATCGTGCCGAGCTACGCCATCATCGTGCGCGAGGCGATGCCGGCGAGCGAAGCCGCAACCCGTGTCGGCATCGTGATCTTCGCCTCGGTGTTCGGCATGTCCTTTGGCGGCTGGGTGTCGGGCGTCATCTTCGATGCCACCGGATCCTACGGCGCGGCCTTCGCCAACGGCGTCGCCTGGAACGCGCTCAATATCGGCATCGTCGTGCTGCTGCTGATCCGCTCGCGGATGAGCGCGACGAAGGCCGATCCGGGCTTCGCGACCTAAGCTTCCTGTCCAACCTTCAGCAGCGAACAGCCTGTGATCTTGTAGCTGCCGTCGGCCTGCTGCTCGAGCGTGTAGAGCGCCTCCCAGGCCTCGCCATTGGCATCGACGATATGGACGTGCTGGGCGATCCAGTTGCCCTCGCTCTTGCTCTCGCCGAACTCAAAGCTCTTGTGCCGGTAGACCGGTGCGTAGCCGTTCTGCACCATCGACATGAAGATGTCGGGTGCCGGAAAAATCTCCTTGATCGCCGGCGCGGCGTGGGAATAGGCCGCGGCCGCATCGTCGCGCGCAAAGGCCTGCTCCTGGGCGCGGATGACGCCCTGCGCCGTCGAGACGACATCGCCGGCCAGCGCTGGGACGGCGTGAAGAGCAAAAGTGAGAGCGACCAGCAAGGCGGCGATGCGCATGACAGGCTCCGCGTTGAAATCCCGGCGGTGCCGATCCTAGCACGACCTCCAGGAAATACGGGCGTGCTATCGCTTCCGTTTCACTGCGGGCTTCGCGGGCTTGGCCGTGCGCGCCCTGGCCTTGGCGGCCGTCTGCACCCGCAGCCCGTCGACGAACACGTCGAGCATCCGCAGTACCGACGATTGCCAGCCCGGCTGGTCGTGCATGTAGCACATGCCGAAGAACGCGCGCAGCAAATCCTCGGGACTGATATCAGCGCGCATCTCGCCGGCAGCGACTGCGCGGTCGAGCAGCGAGCCGATGGCCTTCGTCAGCCGATCGAACGAGAAGGCGTGCAGCTCGGAACCGCTTTGGACCGCAAGCGCCAAGGCTGCCACCATGCCCTTCTTGGTGGCGACGAATTCGACACCTGAGCGCAGCCAGCGCCTGAGCGCATCGACCGGATCCTTGGCATTCTTCAACTGCTCGGCAAGCTCGCTGAGCTGCTCGACCTCGCGCCGGTACACCGCCTCGAACAAATCCTCGCGCGTCGGGAAATGCCGGTAGAGCGTGCCGATCCCGACGCCGGCGCGCTTGGCCACGGCCTCCAGGCTCGCCTCAGGACCGCCTGCATTGAAGACGACCTTTGCAGCCTCGAGCACGCGCTCGCGATTGCGCACGGCATCGGCGCGGGGCTTGCGGGTGTGGTCGGTATGGTCGTCCATATCAGGCAATGTAGATCACGAATTGGTTAGATTGAACCCTTAGCTGGCCGCATCGCGTTGTATGCGCATGGGCTTTTGACGATTTCCAAATATTTTTGCGCAGCCCTTGTTAAGCGGAGGGTGCCTCCGTATCTTCGCTGATGTTGGCCGGGTTCCGCCCGGCCCACGCGATATCGACGGCGGCCACGGCGGTGGCGCGCTGGCCGATGACTCATGTCCATATCTGATCGGAGCCTTGTATGAACCACTCCATCAGCCTCACCGTGAACGGTGCGCGGCGCGACTTCGTCCTCGACGATCCGCGCGTCACGCTGCTCGATCTCCTGCGTGAGCGCCTCCATCTCACCGGCACCAAGAAGGGATGCGACCGCGGCCAGTGCGGCGCCTGCACCATTCTCGTCGACGGCAAGCGCATCAATTCCTGCCTCGCGCTCGCCATCAGCCATGACGGCGCCGACATCCTCACCATCGAAGGTGTCGCGCGTGGCGACCAGCTTCATCCGGTGCAAGCCGCCTTCATCGCCCATGACGGATTCCAGTGCGGCTTCTGCACGCCTGGCCAGATCATGAGCGCAATCGGCATGATGCAGGAGGCGCAGGCCGGCAACGATCCCGAGCGCATCCGCGAATGCATGAGCGGCAATCTGTGCCGCTGCGGTGCCTATGCCGGCATCGTCGATGCCGTGCTGGAGGCGCAGGCCGGCATGGATGAAACCAACCAGAGGCGCTCCGCATGAAACAGTTCGATTATATCAGGCCGGCCACGGTCACCGAAGCCGTCGCTGCGGCCGCCCAGCCGGGCGCTGTTTATCTCGCCGCCGGCACCAATCTGCTCGATCTGATGAAGGGCGGCGTCAGCCGGCCGGATCGCCTGGTCGACGTCACGCATCTCGACGGGCTCGATCAGATCGAGCGTCTTTCCGACGGATCGTTGCGCATCGGCGCGCTCGCGAGTAACGCCGATCTCGCGCACGACGCGGAATTCGCGCGGTCGTATCCCGCAGTGGCGGAAGCGCTGCTCTCCGGCGCATCGGCTCAATTGCGGAATGCCGCGACCGTCGGCGGCAATCTGCTGCAACGGACGCGCTGTGCGTATTTCTACGACACCGCTAGCCGCTGCAACAAGCGCGAGGCCGGGTCCGGCTGCGATGCCCGCGATGGCGAGAACCGCGGCCACGCCGTGCTCGGCTGGAGCGAGAGCTGCATCGCTACGCACCCGTCCGATTTCTGCGTGCCGCTGGTCGCGCTTGACGCCGTCGTCGAGATCGAGGGTAGGAACGGTCGTCGCGAGATCGCGCTCGACGAGTTGCATCGCCTGCCCGGCAACACGCCCGAGCGTGAATCCGCTCTCGAACCCGGCGATCTCATCGTCGCCGTTCGTTTGCCGCCTGCGGCGCGCGGCTTTGCCGCCCATGCGCGCTACCTCAAGGTCCGCGAGCGTACGTCTTACGCCTTTGCCGTGGTCTCGGCCGCTTCTGCGTTGCGGATCGAGAACGGCAAGATCGCCGAAGCGCGGCTAGCGCTCGGCGGTGTCGCCGCAAAGCCCTGGCGCGCCCGCGCGGCGGAGGATGTGCTCAAGGGCGTCGCACCCACGGCCGACGCTTTCCAGGAAGCCGCTTGGCGCGCGCTCACCGACGCAAAGCCGTCTGGCGACAACGCCTTCAAGATCGAGCTTGCGCGCCGCATCGTCGTGCGCGCGCTGACCCTCGCCGCTGCCGGTACGCCCGCGCGTATTCCCGCACTGCCGGCCTCTCCCTTTGCCTCCATGTCCGGAGCCGTCCATGCCTGAGCTCAATCTCACCAGCGCGCCCGCTCATCTCCGCCACGGCTCGAACATCGGCCAGCCGCTGACCCGCCGCGACGGCATGCTCAAGGTCACGGGCCGTGCCACTTATGCCGCCGACAACCACCCGCCGGGGATGCTGTTCGCGGTGATGGCGGTCGCCAGCATCGCGCATGGCCGGGTCACCTCGCTCGATGTCGCTGCCGCAAAGCGCCATCCCGGCGTGGTCGATGTCATGACGCCAGACCACAAGCCTGAGCTCGCAATCGATCCGGAGATCAAGACCAATCCATTCGTGTTCCGGATGGAGGTGTTGCAGAGCAATGAGGTCCGCTACGCCAACCAGCCGATCGCCGTCGTGATCGCGGAAACGCTGGAAGCTGCCACCGAAGGCGCCGCATTGCTGGCGCCGCGTTACGAGACGCTGCCCGCGCTGGTCGGCCTCGATGCCGGCGAAAGTTACGTCCCGCCGGTCGTCGGCGTCGGCAATCCCACGGAAAGCCACCGCGGCGATGTCGAGGCGGGGCTTGCCGCGGCGGAGAAGCAGATCGACGCGATCTACGAGACGCCGCCGCAATATCACAACGCGATGGAGCCGCACGCGATCGTCGCGCACTGGGACGGCGACAATCTCCGGATCGACATGCCGACGCAGGGCCTGATGCTGTCGCTGGCGCGCGTTGCCGAGCTGTTCGGCATTGCGCATGACAAGATCCACATCCGCAGCCCGTTCCTTGGCGGCGGCTTCGGCTCCAAGGGGCTGATGGCCGGTCCCCCGGTCCTCGGCATCATGGCGGCCAAGCTCGTCGGCAAGCCGGTCAAGCTGGTGCTGCGCCGTGAGCAGATGTACGGCCCGGTCGGCCATCGCGCGCCGACGCGCCAGCGCCTGCGCATCGGCACCGACGGCGAGGGGCTCCTGACCGCACTCGATCATCATGCGCGGACCGTGTCGAGCACGTTCGACGATTTCTACGAGCCCGCGGCTGATGCCTCGCACACGCTCTACGCGGCGCCGGCGATCCGCACTTCGCATGACGCCGTGCGCGTCAACACCGGCACGCCGCTGTTCATGCGCGCGCCAGGGGAGGCGACCGGCTCGATCGCGCTCGAAAGCGCGATCGACGAGATGGCTTGGGCCTGCGGCATGGATCCGCTCGCCTTCCGCCTGAAAAACTATGCCGAGGTCGAGCCGATGACGGGACGACCCTTCTCCTCGAAGGCGCTGCGGGCCTGCTACGAGCAGGGCGCGGCGCGCTTCGGCTGGTCGAAGCGCTCGCTTCAGCCGCGGCAGATGCGCGACGATGCCGGCCTGCTGGTCGGCTGGGGCATGGGCACCGCGACCTTTCCGGCGCTGATGTTCCAGGCCGAGGCGCGCGCGGTGATCCGCCGCGACGGCTCAGGTGCCATGGAGATCGGCGCGCATGACATGGGGCAGGGCGCCTGGACGGCGCTTGCCCAGATCGCGGCTGATGCGGTCGGCCTCGACATCGACCGTGTCGACTTCAAGGCCGGTACATCCGATCTGCCCGATGCCGGTATCGCCGGCGGCTCGGCGCACACGGCGACCGCAGGTGCTGCGATCCACAGCGCCGGCGCAGCCGTGATCGCAAAGCTCGCTGATCTCGCGACCGGCGACGAGCGCTCGCCGCTGTTCGGCGCTGGCAATGCCGGCGTGATCGCGCGCGATGGCAGACTGGTCCGTCGCGACGACGAGAGCCGCAGCGAGAGCTATGCCGAGATCCTGGCGCGTGCCGGCGTCGCCGAGGTCGAGGCCCGCGGCACGGGCGCGCCGAACCCTGCGGCGATGCAGGAATATGCGATGCATGCCCACGGCGCGGTGTTCGCGGAGGTGAAGGTCGATCCCGAGCTCGGCCAGGTCCGCGTCACCCGCATGGTCGGCGCCTTCGCGGCGGGGCGCATCGTCAATCCGCATCTGGTGAAGAGCCAGCTGTTCGGCGGCATGATCTGGGGCATGTCCTTCGCGCTGCACGAGGAGGCCATCACCGATCGCCGCAGCGGGCGGATCATGAACGCTAATCTCGGCGAGTACCACATCCCCGTGAATGCCGACGTGCCGCCGCTCGACGTGATCACGGTCGAGGAACACGATCCGCACGTCAATGCGCTCGGCATCAAGGGTGTCGGCGAGATCGGCATTACCGGCAGCGCCGGCGCGGTTGCCAATGCGGTCTGGCATGCGACGGGCGTGCGCGTGCGTCGCTTCCCGATCAGGATCGAGGAATTGCTGACGCAGCGTTGAGGCAAAAGGCGGGGCGAGATCGTCTCGCTCCGCCGCGCACCTTTAATGCAGCTTCTTGCGGACCGCTTTGAGCGCCGCTCGCTGCGTCTCGATGTATTCGGCAATCGCCTTGCGCAGCTCCTGCGAATGGAGCTTGTCGGCATCACGCTGCACTTCGTCGAGCGCAGCCTCTGCATTGGCGAGCGTGATCTTCATCTGCGAGCCTTATGAAGCGGCGCCGGAATGTCTCTCGGCTGCGGCTCGCATCATATAGAGGATCGGCGCTTGGAAATTGAGATGCATCAAGCTCCGTAAGACACCGGGGCACTCCCGTAGGATCCCGGATAACGTTGATCGCGCGTCAGAACGTCGGCGGCGTGCAGGCCGAGATCACTTCGCAAGCCTTGCCGCCAACGCAGCGGAAGCGATGCGGCCGGCGGCTCTCGAAGTAGTAAGCATCGCCTGGATTGAGGATGCGTCGCTCGTCCTCGACGGTGACCTCGAGCTTGCCTGAGATCACGATGCCGCCTTCCTCACCGTCGTGGACGAGGTGCACGCGGCCGGTGTCGCTGCCGGGCTCGTAGCGTTCTTTCAGAATCTGCAGGCTGCGGCCGAACAGATTGTCGCCGATCTGCCGATACGAGATCGGCTTCTTGCCGACCTCGGTCAGCTCCTCGGCGCGATAGAAGATCTTGCGCCTGGACTCCGGCTCCAGTGCGAAAAACTCGGCGAGCCCCATCGGAATGCCGTCGAGGATGCGCTTGAGCGCGCCGACCGACGGGTTCATCTGGTTGGATTCGATCAGCGAGATGGTCGAATTGGTGACGCCGGCGCGCTTTGCCAGCTCGCGCTGCGACAGCTTGTGGCGCGCCCGGATGAATCGCAGCCGTCCACCGATGTCGACGCTCATGCCTAGTCCCGTGTTGCAAGTGTTGCGGATCGCGCAAATATGGACCGACTGCCCCAGTGAAATCAATGGTTTGCAGGTCACCAGAAAAGGACTTGTTGCGCTATGGAAGCCGTGGCTCTGCTAGCGGGTCAGCAAAGGAGCGCGGCCGTGACCCTTCATCAGATTCCGAACACTATCAAGACCGACTCGTTCTGGATGCCGTTCACGGCCAACCGGCAGTTCAAGAAGGCGCCGCGCCTGTTCTCCTCGGCCGAGGGCATGCACTACACCACCGTCGACGGCCGCAAGGTGATCGACGGCTCCGCCGGCCTGTGGTGCGTCAATGCCGGCCACGGCCGCAAGCAGATTGCGGCTGCGGTCGAGCGGCAGCTGATGACGCTGGACTTCGCGCCGACGTTCCAGATGGGCCATCCGCTCGCGTTCGACTTCGCCGAGCGCCTCGCCGAGATCGCGCCGAAGGGCCTCGACCGCGTCTTCTTCACCAATTCGGGCTCCGAGTCGGTCGACACCGCGCTGAAGATCGCGCTCGCCTATCACCGCGCCAACGGTCAGTCGAGCCGCACCCGCCTGATCGGCCGCGAGCGCGGCTATCACGGCGTCGGTTTCGGCGGCACCTCGGTCGGCGGCATGGTCGCCAACCGCCGTGCCTTCGCGACGCTGCTACCGGGCGTCGACCACATCCGCCACACCCATGATCTCTCCCGCAACGCCTTCGCCAAGGATCAGCCCGAGCATGGCGCCGAGCTCGCCGACGATCTCGAGCGTCTGGTCGGCCTGCACGGCGCCGAGACCATCGCCGCCGTCATCGTCGAGCCGGTGCCGGGTTCGACCGCGGTGCTGCCGCCGCCGAAGGGCTATCTGCAGCGCCTGCGCGAGATCTGCGACAAGCACGGCATCCTCCTGATCTTCGACGAAGTCATCACCGGCTTCGGCCGCCTCGGCACGCCGTTCGCCGCCAACTTCTTCGGCGTCACGCCTGACCTGATGACGACCGCCAAGGGCATCACCAATGGCACCATCCCCTGCGGCGCGGTGTTCGCGAGCCGCAAGGTGCATGACGGCATGATGGTCGGCCCGGAGAACCAGATGGAGCTGTTCCACGGCTACACCTATTCGGCGCATCCGACCGCCTGCGCCGCGGGTATCGCCACGCTCGACATCTACAAGGACGAGGGCCTGCTGACGCGCGGTGCGACGATGGCCGAATACTGGCGCGATGCGCTGCATTCGCTGAAGGGCCTGCCGAACGTCGTCGACATCCGCAATTGCGGTCTGATGGGCGCGGTCGAGCTCGCCCCGCGTGACGGTGTCGTCGGTGCGCGCGGCTACGACGTGATGGTCGACTGCTTCAACACCGGCCTTTACCTGCGCATGAGCGGCGACAGCTTCGCGATGTCGCCTCCGCTCATCGTCGAGAAGAGCCATATCGACCAGATCGTCTCGATCCTCGGCGACGCCATCAAGAAGGTGGCCTGATAATTGCTCTCGCCGCTGCAGGGTTTTATCTTGCAGCGGCGCGTGTGATGCCGCGGGAGTTTGACCAAGCGTGAAAGTTCTGATCCTCGGCAGCGGTGTCATCGGTGTCACCTCCGCCTACTACCTCGCACGTGCCGGCCACGAAGTGACGGTCGTCGACCGTCAACCGGAGCCGGCGCTGGAGACCTCGTTTGCCAATGCCGGCGAGGTGTCGCCCGGCTATTCCTCGCCATGGGCCGGCCCCGGCGTGCCGGTGAAGGCGGTCAAGTGGCTGTTGATGAAGCACGGCCCGCTGGTGATCCGGCCGAAGCTCGATCCCGTGATGTGGGTCTGGCTGCTCAAGATGCTGCGCAACTGCACCAGCGCGCGCTATGCGGTCAACAAGAGCCGGATGATCCCGATCGCGGAATACAGCCGCGACTGCCTGCGCGACCTGCGCCGCGACATCGGCATCCAATATGACGAGCGCGCGCAGGGCACGCTCCAGCTGTTCCGCTACCAGGCCCAGCTCGACGGCACCGGCGAAGACATCGCCGTGCTCAAGCAGTACGGCGTGCCTTTCGAGGTGCTGAGCCGCGAGGGCTGCATCGCGGTCGAGCCGGCGCTATCAGGCGTGAAGGAGAAGTTCGCCGGCGGGCTTCGCCTGCCGCAGGACGAGACCGGCGACTGCCACATGTTCACGCAGGCGCTGGCCAAGCATGCCCAGGCGCTCGGCGTTCGCTTCATGTTCAACACCGGCATCGACCGCATCGTTACGGATGGTGCGCGCGTCAGCGGTGTTGCGACCAGCGCGGGGATGCTGCAGGCCGACGCTTATGTGCTCGCGCTCGGCAGCTGGTCGTCGCGGCTCGTTGCGCCACTCGGCATCTCGCTGCCGGTCTATCCGGTGAAGGGCTATTCGATCACGGTGCCGATCAAGGACGCCTCCGGCGCGCCGGAATCCACCGTGATGGACGAGAGCTACAAAGTCGCGATCACCCGCCTCGGCAATCGCATCCGCGTCGGCGGCACCGCGGAGATTTCGGGCTATTCGAGCAAGCTGTACGACGCGCGCCGCGCCACGCTCGATCATTCCCTGACCGACCTGTTCCCGCGCGGCGGCGATCTCTCCAAGGCGACGTTCTGGAGCGGGCTGCGCCCGATGACGCCGGATGGCCCGCCCGTGATCGGCCCGACGCAATACGCCAACCTCCACCTCAACACCGGCCACGGCACGCTCGGCTGGACCATGTCCTGCGGCTCTGGGCGGGTGCTCGCGGACATGCTGTCGGGCAAGAAGCCGGATGTCGATGTCAGCGCGCTGACGGTGGAGCGGTATATGCATCGGTTTGGCTAGGCGCTCTTCTCGTCATCGAACCATCACCGTCACCCTGAGGTGGCCGCGAAGCGGCCCTCGAAGGGCGACGGCCCGGCTGCATCTGGGCCGTCCATCCTTCGAGGCTCGCTGCGCGAGCACCTCAGGATGACGGGATTAGAATTGTGCTCGCCGCGCGAAAGGATGCTACCCCGCCCCCGTCACGCAATTCACCCACAGCACCACGGCCTTCGCATCATTCGCTGGATTCGAAAACCGGTGCGGCCTGCGGCTGGCAAATCTAAAACTGTCGCCCGTCTTCAGCGACCACGTCTCGCTATCTACCGTCAGCATCATCTCGCCTTCGAGCACGAGGCCGGCTTCCTCACCGTCATGGGTGTAGAGTTCGTCTCCGGTGGAGCCGCCGGGCTCCAGATGCACCAGGAACAGGTTGAGCCGGTTGTCGGCACCGGCCGGGCTGAGCAATTGCTTCGACACGCCGGTGCGCCACAGCTTCAATTCGGGTCGCTGCAATCCGCGCGTCACCACCTGATCCGATGCGCCGTCGGCGCTTGGGCTCGCGCCGAACAGCGCGGCGATGCCGACGCCGAGCACATCGGCGAGCGTCGCCAGCACGCGCAGCGACGGCGAGGAGAGGCCACGCTCGATCTGGCTGAGGAAGCCGATCGAGAGGTCCGTGCGCGCCGCGACCGTCTCCAGCGAGAATTGCCTGACACGCCTGAGATCCCTGATGCGGCGGCCGACTGCGACGTCCATCGCCGGCTCGGCCGGCTTGGCGGTCGTCTTGCCCTTCACCTTCCTGGCCGGCTTTGCGGCGGCCGGTTTGCGCATTCTTTTGCCACCGCTCACGTCAAACCGCTTCCTTCATGTGCATGAAAACCGCTTGCATCGTCCGCGAAAGTGTGACCAAATTTTCATATTGGTGAAAATAGGCCGAAACGGCTTGGCCCGCAACGTCTGATCACGACCTGCGCGAGCGCCGTCATCGGCCAAGCCCAAAGGGGGATGCGATGAAGCGTTTTGGTCTGGCCGCGATCGCGGTGCTCGCAATTGCAGCGATAACGCCGGCTTCGGCGCAGCAGGTGCTCAAGGTCGGTTCGACGCCGACCGGCATTCCCTTCACCTTCCTCGATACCAAGACCAACACTATCCAGGGCATCATGGTCGATCTCGTCACCGAAGTGGGCAAGGATGCCGGCTTCAACGTGCAGATCGAGCCGATGCAGTTCTCGGCGCTGATCCCGTCGCTGACCTCGAGCAAGATCGACATCATCGCCGCAGCGATGTTCATCACGGCGCCGCGCAAGGAAGTCGTCGACTTCTCCGATCCGATCTACACCTATGGCGAAGGTCTTGTGGTGCCGAAGAGCGACACCAAGGCCTATGTCACGCAGGATGATCTGAAGGGCGAGACCGTCGGCGCCCAGGTCGGCACCGCCTTCGTCGACGCGCTGAAGAAGACCGGCCTGTTCGCCGAGGTGAAGGCCTACGACACCATCCCCGACATCCTGCGCGACGTGAACACCGGCCGTCTCAAGGCCGGCTATGCCGACTATCCGATCCTCGCCTACAATCTGAAGCAGGGCGGCTTCCCCGATGTGCGCCTCGTCGACGGCTACAAGCCGGTCACCGTCGGCTCGGTCGGCATCGGCGTCCGCAAGGGCGAGACCGCGCTGCTCGGCAAGATCAACGCGTCACTGGCGAAGCTGAAGGCCAACGGCACCATCGACAAGATCCTCGATAAATGGGGCCTGAAGGCCCAGGGTTGATAGAGGCTGATAGCGCGTCATTGAAGGCTACCCGATGAAAGGCTTCTGGCACGACACCGTCGAGTTCTTTCCGATCCTGATGAATGGCGTCGCGTTGACGATCATTGTCACCATCGGCTCGCTGCTGCTCTCGACGGTGCTCGGCCTGATCTGGGCGATGATGCGAGTCTCCGGGATCAAGGCGCTGTCGATGCTCAGCGCCAGCCTGATCAACGTGATCCGCGGCATCCCGATCATTGTGCTGCTGTTCTACCTCTACTTCGTCATGCCCGATCTCGGCGTCAGGCTCAGCGCGTTGCAGGCCGCGATCCTCGGCCTCGGCATCGCCTATTCGGCCTATCAGGCGGAAAACTTCCGCGCCGGCATCGAGGCCATCGACAAGGGCCAGATCGAGGCGGCGCAGTCGATCGGCATGGGCTGGTGGCTGACCATGCGCCGCGTGGTGCTGCCGCAGGCGGTGCGCATCGTGTTGCCGCCCTATGGCAACGTCATGATCATGATGCTGAAGGATTCTTCGCAAGCCTCGACCATCACGGTCGCCGAGCTTGCGCTGCAGGGCAAGCTGATCGCGTCATCCACCTTCAAGAACACCAGCGTGTTCACGCTGGTGGCCCTGATGTATCTCACCATGAGCATTCCGCTAATCCTGCTGGTCCGTCACTTCGAGAAGCGGGCCGGCAAGAAATGATCGAGCTGAACGACGTCCACAAGAGCTTTGGCAAGGTCGAGGTCCTCAAGGGCATCACAGCGAACGTCGAGAAGGGCGAGGTGGTCTGCATCATCGGCCCCTCGGGCTCCGGCAAGTCCACCATCCTGCGCTGTATCAACGGCCTCGAAAGCTACGATCGTGGCGAGATCAGCGTCGAGGGCCTCAAGGTCGACCGCGACGCGCCGTCGATCGTGAACATCCGTACCCAGGTCTCAATGGTGTTCCAGCGCTTCAACCTGTTTCCGCACCGCACCGCGCTGGAGAACGTGGTCGAAGGCCCGCTGTTCGTGAAGAAGGAGCCGCGCGCGCAGGCGTACGAGCACGGCCGCGCGTTGCTCGCCCGGGTCGGGCTTGCGGAGAAGGCCGACGTGCATCCGCCGCAACTCTCCGGCGGCCAGCAGCAGCGCGTCGCGATCGCGCGGGCGCTGGCGATGCAGCCCAAGGCGATCCTGTTCGACGAGCCGACCTCGGCGCTCGATCCCGAGCTCGTCGGCGACGTTCTTGGCGTGATGCGCAAGCTCGCCGACGAGGGCATGACCATGGTCGTCGTCACCCATGAGATGGGCTTTGCCCGCGACGTTGCCGATCGCGTGCTATTCATCGACGGCGGCGTCATCGTCGAGCAGGGGCCGGCCAAGGCGCTGCTCAACCAACCCCAGCATCCGCGCACGCAGGACTTCTTGCGCCGCGTGCTGCATCCGCTCTGACCGGACTCTCATGATGACGCGCCTGCCTCTGCCGCCCTCGCTTTACGCCGACACCGCCGTCGCGCCGGTCGCGACGCCGCCGCTCGATACGGACAAGAGCGTTTCCGTTGCGATCATCGGTGGCGGCTACGCCGGCCTTTCCACCGCGCTGCATCTGGCGGAGCAGGGCGTCGAGGCGCTGGTGCTGGAGGCGCAGGAGCCGGGATGGGGCGCGTCCGGCAACAATGGCGGCCACACCAATCCCGGCCTGAAGCACGACCCCGATCAGATCGAGGCGGACTTCGGCGCGGAGCTCAGCCGCCGCATGATCGATTTCTCCTACGGCACCACGAACTTCACGCATGATCTGATCCGCCGCTACCAGATCCCGTGCGAGGCGCGGCAGAACGGCACGCTACGCGCAGCCTATAACGAGGCCAGCGCCGCCGCGATCGAGAGCACGGCGCAGCAATGTATCCGTCGCGGCATGCCGGTAACGTACCTCAATCGCGAACAGTTGCGCGAGATGACCGGCACCGATCGCTACATCGGCGCGATGCTCGACACGCGCGGCGGCGATCTGCATCCGCTCAGCTATGCCCGCGGCCTCGCGCGCGCCGCGATCTCGGCGGGCGCGAAGGTCCATGGTGAGACGCCTGCGCTGTCGCTGCGCCGCGACGGCAGCCGCTGGCGCATCGAGACGCCGCGCGCGGTCGTGCATGCGGAGAAAGTGCTGCTTGCCACCAACGGCTTCACCGACGATCTCTGGCCCGCGCTCCGCCGCACCATCGTGCCGGTGTTTTCGTCGATCGCCGCCACCGCGCCGCTCTCCGACGAGGTCGCGCGCTCGATCATGCCGACGCGCCCGGTGCTCTATGAGAGCGGCCATATCACCGTCTATTACCGCATCGACCAGCAGAACCGCCTCCTGATGGGCGGCCGCGGCCCGATGCGCTGGATCAACTCGCCGCACGACGTCGCCTATCTCATGCGTTATGCGGAGCGGCTGTGGCCGCAGCTCAAGGGCGTCACTTGGACCCATGGCTGGAACAGCCGCCTCGCCATCACCGGGGATCATTATCCGCATGTGCACGAGCCCGCAGAGAACATCCTGGTCTCGCTCGGCTGCAACGGCCGCGGCGTCGCGCTCTCGACTGCGATGGGCGCGCAGCTCGCGCGTCGCCTGATCGGCGGCGCCAAGGCTGAGATCGACATGCCGATATCAGGCATCAAGCCGATCCCGATGCATGCGTTCTGGCCGGTCGGCGTGACGACCGCCGTGATCGCAGGCCGCGTGCGCGACCGGCTGGGGATTTAAAGAAGAAGGCGCCGCCCGGTCAGGAGCGACGCCTTGCAAGACTTGCAGTTAGGCTCGTCAGCAGCGGCCCTGTTTCCACAGCCCGGGCGGGCACCCGTGACCGCGCCAGCCGACCTTGCGTCCATGATGCCATACGGGCGGAGTTCCATGGCGATGCGCATGGTATCCGCCATGATGGCCGTGGCCATGGCCGTGACTATGACCATGACCGCCTTTGGCCAATGCCACGCTGGGCATGGTCAAGCCGGCAGTGATGATCACTGTTGCGGCGAGCGCGAGCTTCTTCATCCGAAATCCTCTCTTGTTAGGCACGCATCTGTCCGTTCGACGAACCGACATCGATCGCGATGTCGCGCGCAAATGCGGAGGAGTCGTGACGCTCAGGATTCGGCCACAGCATCAGCCCAAGGCTGGAAGATCTCGACCGCGCCCGAATTGGTACCGCCCTCGCGCATCACCACGCTTGGGCAGGCGAATTTTTGCGGCACGGCCTGCACCCGGCTTTCCTCATAGTCGAAGCGCGCGGCCAGGGTCTTGCGCACGTCCGCCGGCAATCTGGCATCGCCAATCACGATCGCGCCTTCGCTCGCGTCGATACGCGGCTGGTGGATGGCAGTGTCCAGGTCCATGCCAAAATCCATCGCGAAGGAGACGAGCTGCATCACCGAGGGCAGGATGCGGCGGCCGCCGGAGGCGCCGACGGCGAGACGCTTGCCGTTCTTCGTCTCGGCGATAACCGGCGTGTAGTTGCACAGGCAGCGCTTGCCGGGTGCGAGCGAGTTTGTGGTGCCCGGCGTCGGATCGAACCACATGATGCCGTTGTTCATGGTGATGCCGCTATGCGGCGTCACGTATTTCGAGCCGAAGGACGAGAGCAGGGTCTGCGTCACCGCCGCGATGTTGCCGTGCCGGTCGACCACGGAGAAATGGGTGGTGCAGGCGGGCGCCAGATATTCGGCGCCGAGCGAGCGCTTGCCGTCCGCATCGCCCATGTCCTTGAGCCGCTCGCGGAAGGCCCCCTGCAGCGCGAGCGCATATTCGACATAGGCGGCAGCATCCGGCGCGTCCGCCGGCTTCAGGCTCTGCTGCAACAGGCGCAGCGCATGTGCCATGGTCGGGCCGGCCGTCAGCTCCGGCGTCGCGTAAACCTTGCCGTCGCGATAGGGGATCGCCAGCGGCTCGCGCGGATGCGCGCGGAACGCGGCGAGGTCCTCGACCGACAGCGAGCCGCCGTCGGCCTTGATGTCGGATGCGATGCTCCGGGCGAGATCGCCCTGATAGAAATCGCGCGACCCTGCGTCGGCGAGATGCGATAGCGTCGCCTTGAGCGAATCCTGCGGCAGCCGCGTCTCGGACTTGATGCCCCATGGCGCGCTCGGCGGCAGGCCATCCTTCAGATATGCCGCCGCACTCGCAGGATAGCGCCTGAGATCGGCCGCCGAGCCCGCGATCGTCAGCGTCGTCCACCAATCGGCAAGCAGGCCTTCGCCGGCGAGCCTGGCTGCCGGCGCGACCAGATCCTTCCACGGCATCTTGGCGTAGCGGCGATGCGCCTCCTCCATGCCGGCGACGACGCCGGGCACGGCGATCGAACCGGGGCCGTGGATGTTGCGATCGTCCTTTACCCGCGGCCAGGGGAAAAGGTCCGACGCGGCGCCTTCGCCGCTGAGCGGATAGTCGGCGGTGCGCAGGCTCTGCGGCGCGCTCATTCCGTAGTCGATCACCTCATAGCGATTTTCCCTGGCGCGGTAGAGCACCATCGCGCCGCCGCCGCCGATGCCGCTGTTCCAGGGCTCCAGCACGTTCAGCGCAAAGGTGGTCGCGACGATAGCGTCCACGCAGTCGCCGCCCGCCGCCAGCACCTGCGCCCCGACTTCGGCCGCCCGCCGCGATTGCGAGGCGACGATGCCGCCCTTGGATGTGACGGCGGGCTTGCGGACGGTTTGGTTCAGGCTGAACTGATGAGGCATGATGTCGTCTTCATCTCTGTTGTTTTTGGTTTGTGGCGCTGGCGCGGAAGCTCAGCATTGGCGGGGCGCGCGGAGGATGGCACATTGCCGTCAACGAGAACAAACGGAGGAGCGACATGGCAGGTGTGAAACAGGCGCGGGATGGCGCGGTCGGGATCCTGACGCTCGATGAGCCCGCAAGCCTGAACGCGATGACGCCGGACCTGCTTGGCGCGCTCGCCGCCGCTGTCGCCGAGATGACTGGGGATGAGGAGGTCCGCGCGCTGGTCCTCACTGGCGCCGGGCGTGGATTCTGCTCAGGACAGAATTTGAAGGCGTCGGAAGCGCTCGGCGAGGACATCGCGGCCGGCGTGATGCGTTTCTACTGGCCGGCCTTCAAGGCATTGCGCGAATGCCGCGTGCCTGTCGTCGTTGCCGTCAACGGTGTCGCGGCCGGCGGCGGCTTCAGCCTCGCGATGGCCGGCGACATCATTGTTGCGGCGCGGTCGGCGAGCTTCATCCAGGTGTTCAGCCGCATCGCGCTGGTGCCCGATCTCGGCTCGACCTGGCTGCTGCCGCGCCTGATCGGCCGCCAGCGCGCGCTCGAGCTGATGCTGTTGAACGAGCCGCTGACGGCCGAGCGCGCTCGGGAGATCGGCCTGGTGCGGCAGGTTGTCGACGATGAGAGGCTAATGGACGAGGCGCTCGCGCTGGCGCGCCGTCTTGCCGACGGCCCGACGCGCGCTTTGGTCGCAACCCGCGCGCTGGTCGAGGAGAGCGAGCATGCGACCTACGAGGCCCAGTTCCGCCGCGAGATCGAGCTTCAGGGCATCATCCGCAAGAGCGCCGATGCGATCGAAGGCCGCACCGCCTTCGTCGAGAAGCGCAAGGCGAAGTTTACGGGGAAGTGAGGCAGGGCACGCTTCTTCCCCACGTCATGCCCGGGCATAGCCGTCCGAAGGACGGCGTCGCTTACGCTCGCCTATGACCCGGGCATCCACGTCTTTGCGCCTCAAGAACGTGGATGGCCGGGACAAGCCCGGCCATGACGGAGAAGGATCGAGATGCTGGAGGAAAGCCGCAGCCCTCAGAGCCCGCGGTTCAGCCGGCTGGCCTGGTACTTGGCGTGCCATTTCGGGCCCGGCCCGCGCATGTAGTGAAGCTCGGGGCGATAGGGGTTGCCGGCGATCCGCACCAGCTTCTGCCATTTGGCGGCGACGAAGCTCAGCGGCTGGCGAATGAGGCTCAGTGACAGCACGGCATCACCTCAATGCGGCTTGCCGAGCATGGCGGTGAAGGGGAGATCGAACAGATCCTCGCCGTCGGAACCGCTGACATGGATCACCCAGTCGCGCCAGTCTTCGGCACCAGGCGTCAGGATCATCGAGCTCATGATCTGGGCGGCGCGGTCGCGCGCTTCGGTCAGGTTGGCCACGGCAGCGCCGCTGCGATCGATCAGCGTGCCCTCGGTGTTGGAGCAGTGAAAATAGACCTGGACCATATGCGTCTCCTATTGGGAGCGATTGGGACGGCAAACCGATACCACCCGAGGCCTTCGCGAAACATTCGGGGCGAGCCCGGTAAGGGAATTTACGGAGATTGGTCGGCTCCAAGGTCGTTACGGGTTTAATCACAGGCGGGTGATGATCGACTGGACGGCGTATGGGCGGCATGGAACAAGCTTTACGGGAAAGTCCGGGGGGCCGCCGTGAATCAGCTCACATTGTCGCGCAAATGCCGGCGCTGGTTGGCGGCGGTCCTCGCCGGCGTGCTGCTTGGCGTCGCGCCCGCCGCCTCCTCCGAGCCGGTGAGGAAAAGCGGCTATGCGATCGGCACGGACCTCTGCGGCAGCGGGGACCTCGCCTTTCCCAGGATCCAGATCGACATGAAGGCGGGATTCTGCGCCGGCCTCGTCGCCAGCGAGGAGGACCATCTCAAATTTCCGCGCTCGATCGTCCAGGTGCCGGGACGCGACCTGTTCGTGGTCGCCGACATGGGCGGCTGGGGCCACACCGATGGCCGGCTGCTGCTGCTCGATCCGCGCGCGCCGCAGGGCCAGCGTTTCAAGGAGCTGCTGACCGGGATCGAATATCCATTCGGCCTCGTGATCGGCCCCGACAAGAAACTCTATGCCTCGTCCGCGGAGGCGATCTTCCGGTTCGATCCGCTGGCGGAGAATCCGCGCAGCACGGTCGAGACTATCATCCGGCACATGCCCGGCCGGCGGATCAAGCTGCCCGACGGCACCAGTCTCGACGAGAGCGCGCATCCGCTCAAGCAATTCGCTTTTGATAAAAATGGTCGGCTGTTCGTCAATGTCGGCTCGCACAGCGACGATTGCATCACGCCGGCGCCGATCACAAAGCCCTGCGCGGCGGCCGAGGGCGCCTCCGCGATGGCGTCGATCTGGCTGTTCACGCCGCCCGCGAATGGGGTCTTTCCGGCGTTGACACCGAAGGATCCCGACCCGCCGCACATCGTCTACGCGCGCGGCCTGCGCAACTCGATGGCGCTGGCTCTGCATCCAAACTTTCCCGACGCCGGCTACGCCTTCCTGCAAGGCGAGAACGGCCGCGACCTGCCCGACATCTTCAAGCCGAACGAGGAGATCAACGCGATCGAGCAGGGCAGGCATTATGGCTGGCCCTATTGCTACGACCTCTCGACGCCAAGCCCCGAATTCAAATTCGTGCTGCAGTCGGGTGTCTACAAATCGCTCTGCACCGCCAATGCGCTCTACAAGCCGCCATTCTCGCTGCTGCCGCCGCACGGCGCGCCGCTCGCGATGCTCTATTATCACGGCGCAAAATTTCCGGAGCTCGAGGGCAAGCTGCTGGTCGGCCTGCACGGCTATCGCCCGACCGGCAGCCGCGTCATCGTCTACGACGTCGACGACCACGGCTTTCCCCAGCCGAGCCCGCCACCGGTGCGCTACCATGTCAGCTGCGCCGCCGATCCGACCCACAGCTTCCAGACCGAGGCCGGCGAGGTCGCCGCCGCGCCGTTCGAGGAGCTGATCGCCGGCTGGCACCGCGTCAACGGCGCGCGGCCGCAAGGCGCGCCGGTCGGCATGACGGTCGCCGAAGACGGTGCGATCTGGCTGGTCGAGGACAAGAACCAGACCGTGATCCGCATCGATCGTGCCGCGGGTGAAGCGCCTCAGCCGCTCCCCTGCGACACGCGCAGCCAGGCGATGATCGACCAGCTCGCAGCGTTCGTTGCCAGAGACGCGCAGAACAGCATCCGTCTCACCACGCTTCGCAAGGGCCTCGTCGAAAAACACTGCGTCGGCTGCCACTCCGATTTCGGCCTGAAGGCGGGACAGTCGGACTCGGAGAAGGACGGGACGGTGCTGCGCTTCATGCTGTCGCAGGACGGCTGGATCTATCCCGGCGACCCCGAGTCCGGCCGGCTGCGCACGCGCCTGCGCGGTATCGGCGCTGAGAAGCTGATGCCGCCCGGCGGCGAGAGCCTGCCGAAGACCGAGCCCGGCTACACGCGCCTGCTCGATACCGCGGATTTGCTGGTTGCGAAAATGGTTCCGGGCACGCGCATGCGGATCAAGGCCGGTCCGCCGCAACGCAAGTTCTTTGGCAAAACCAACAAGGAATGCGGCGAAATACCGGCCGGCAAGGTCGTCGTCGTGACACAAAGGAGCGCTGTAGACAAATCCGGCTTCAGCCGGTTCTTCCGGCCGGCCGATCCCTATCTGAATGGCGAGTGCAGCGACGACGATGGCTATTACATCCGGCAGGAATTTCTGGTGCCTGTGCAGTAGCATTGTCCTCGTCATCGCGACGGCGTCCGCGCAAGCGGAGACAAAACTGTTCGAAAGCGTGCAGGTGACGCCTTCAGGTGAATACACTTTCGGCATTGAAGGGCCCGCCGCCGATCTCGATGGCAATCTCTTCGTGGTCAATCTCGGCAAGCCCGGCACCATCGGCAGGCTGCCGGCAGGTGGCGCGGCGTCGGTACTGTTCACGGCGCTGCCCGAGGGCAGCGTCGGCAACGCCATCCGCTTCGATCGCAGCGGCACCATGTTCATCGCCGACTACAAGAAGCACAACATCTTCGTGATCCCGAAGGGCGCGAGCGAGCCCGCCGTCTGGTTTCACTCCGACGAGATGAACCAGCCCAACGACATCACGGTCGCGCGCGATGGCTCGATCTATGCGAGCGATCCGAACTGGAAGGGCAGGGAGGGCCACATCTGGCGCATCGCCAAGGCCGCCGATGGCTCGGTGCAGGGGCAGGTGATGTCGGCACCGCGTGCCATGGGCACCACCAACGGCATCGACCTCAGCCCCGACGGCAAGACGCTCTATGTCGGGGAATCCAGCAGCGGCCAGATCTGGTCCTATGCGATCAACGGCAACGAGCTCACCGGTGCGAAGATGGTCAAGGCATTCCAGCCTGACACCGTCGACGGGCTGCGCACGGATGTCGCCGGCCGCCTTTTCGTCGCGCGCATCCTCAAGGGCACCATCGCGGTGATGAAGCCCAATGGCGCGGTCGAGCGCGAGATCGCGCTGAGGGCCAAGGAGCCGACCAACCTCGCCTTCGGCGGCAGCGACGGCAAGACCGTCTTCGTCACCCAGCGCCAGGGCGGCTTCATCGAGGCCTTCCGCACCGACCAGCAGGGTCGCGAGCACTGCCTCCAGCGCGGGCGCTGCTGAGCATGATCCGGACAAGCGTGCAGCGGTCTTCCGAAAAGATCATGCTCAAATAAAAGCGCATCTCACGGGCGCTCTGCTTCCGGCGCAGAGCGGCGCGGCAAGGGCGGCATTCTTCTTGCTTGCATCCGGCCGCCGCAGCGATCAAGACAGCTGTGGCACTATTCCAAGAGCGCACGCCACGGAGTGTTTGAGTGAAAGCCGTCCATACCGAACTGCATCGTAGCCACGATCCGCAATTCTTCCTGGTTCGCGGCGTCGTCAAGCGCACCACCGAGCAACCCGAGCGCGCCGACCGCCTGCTCAAGGGACTGAAGGACGGCAAGCATCAACTGGTCGAACCCAAGGGATTCGGGCAGGGGCCGCGTGCACGCATCCACAGCCCGGAATACCTGACATTCCTCAGCGAAGCCTGGGACGCCTGGACCGCGCTCGGCGATTCCGGTCCGGAGATGATCGGCAACATCCATCCCGTGCGCCATGCCGCGACCTATCCGACCCATATCGTCGGCAAGCTCGGCTGGCACACCGCCGACACCGCGGCGCCGATCGGTCCCGGCACCTGGGCCGCGGCCTGCGCTGCGACCGACGTTGCTGTCACCGCGGCGCAGATGGTGATGGACGGCGAGGATGCGACCTATGCGCTCTGCCGTCCGCCCGGCCATCACGCCTATCGCGACATGGCCGGCGGCTTCTGCTTCCTCAACAACAGCGCGATCGCAGCCGCACATCTGCGGCTCAAGCACGAGCGCGTCGTGATCCTCGACGTCGACGTCCATCATGGCAACGGCACGCAAGGCATTTTTTACGCACGGCCGGACGTCTACACGATCTCGATCCACGCCGATCCCGTTGCGTACTATCCCTTCGTGTGGGGCTATGCCCATGAGCGCGGCGAGGGCCCGGGCCTCGGCACCAATCTGAACATTCCCCTCGCCATCGGCACCGGCGATGACGACTACATCCAGGCGATGGACGTTGCGCGCAAGGCGATCGAGTCCTTTGCGCCCGGCGCCCTCGTCATCGCGCTCGGCCTCGATGCCTCCGAGCACGATCCGCTGCGCGGCCTCGCCGTCACCACGCCCGGCTTCCGGCGCATCGGCCAGGCCATCGCCAAGCTCGGCCTGCCCACCGTGTTCGTGCAGGAAGGCGGCTATCTCTCCGATATTCTGGGCGCGAACCTGACCTCGGTGCTGGCGGGGTTTGAAGAGGCAAGGTGAGATGGTTTTTTTAACCTCTTCCCGCTTGCGGGGAGAGGTCGGAATTTGCGCAAGCAAATTCCGGGTGAGGGGGTACAGGTCTCACGAATATCTCGTGCGCGGAGAGAGGACCCTCATCCCAACCCTCTCAGCGCGAGCGAAGCTCGTCGCGGCCCCGTAAGAACGGGGAGAGGGAGAAAAGGCAACTTCTAAAACATCCCGCTCGCCGCGAGCGCCTTGCAGACGTGCTGCATCTCGCTCTCATCCGCGACCATGTCGAGCATGATCGTGGTCAGGCCCTTCGCGGCGAACGCTTTCAGCTTCGCGCCGATCTCCGCGTAGCTGCCGACAAGATAGGGGCAGTCGGCCTGGAAGGTCAGGAACGGCAACAGCCAATAGCCATTGTCCTGAAGCTCGCCGCTTTGTCCTTCATACAGCCGCCGCTTCCACACGGAGTCGCTGTTCTCGACCGTGAGCGCCAGCAGCTTGCGATCATCGACATTATCGCGAAAGCGCGCCTTCGCCCCCCGCCGCGCCTCGTCGCGGCTCTCGCGGGCGAAAATCCCAAAGTTCATGCCCGGCGCATCGAGACCGTGATCGAGATCGGGCGGCAGCATCTGCATCTTGATGCAGCCTGTCTCCCTTGCCACGCGCTGCGCCGCCTCGGACTGGCCTGCGATCAAAAATTCCGGCATCAGCTCCGCCGGCAGGCGCGGACGCAGTTGCAAATTGCTGGCGCGGTAGAACCGGCCCTCGATAGTCACCGGGCGCGGGCTCGAGAGCAGCTGGCGCATCAGCGCGACGAACTCGCCGAGCCTGATATAGCGATCGCCATGCGACTGCTCGTCGCCCAGCCCCTGCAAGTCGCTGACTGCGGTCCCCGTGATCATGTTGAGATAGACCTTGCGGCCGTAGAGCTGCGCGAAGGAGGAGACGAACTTCGCCGCCGTGAACGGGTGCATGTAGACCGGGTTGACCGCGATCAGTGGCGAAGACCGCGCTGTTTCCGCCATGATGTGCTGGGCCATCGCCCAGGGCTCGACGAACACGTCGTTGCCTTCGAACAGCAGAATGCCTTCGAAGCCGTTGCGGTCGGCGAACTGCGCCACGCCCATCAGCTCGCCGACATATTTTTTAGGGTCGCGGTTGCGCGAGATCGCCGGAAAGACGCGCAGCCGCGGTAGCGTCATTCCGCCGCTTCCTGGAACGGCCAGGCGTTGCGGCTGATGGGAAGGCCGCCGTCCGCACGGGAGCCGTCGGCGATCGCAAGGCGATGCGAGGGGGAGGGCGAGCACAGCGAAAAGCGCCAGCCCTGGGGATCATCGGCAATATCGGGCTTGAAGCTGATCTCGATCGCCTCGCGCGAAACCTGCATTGCAAAGGCGTCGAGCGGCAGATTGAGGCCAAACCCCCTGGCCTTGAGATAGGCCTCCTTGAGCGTCCAGTAATCGAAGAAGCGCTCGATCGCCGCAGGTTCCGGCAGCCCGCGCAAGGTTTCGACCTCTTCCGGCGCGAAGAAGCGAAGCGCGGTCGACAGTGGCGCAACCCGCCGCGATACGGTTTCGACGTCGACACCGACGGCCTCATGCCGGGACACGACGCAGGCGACGCAGCCGTCGGCATGTGACAGGCTGAAATGCAGTGCGGTCGAGGTCTTCGGCGCTGCGACATACGGCCGTCCGTATCGCCCGGCACCAAACGACCAGTCGGAGGGCGCGACGTTTGGCGCGACCTGGGACAGCGCCAGGCGCAGCATCGCGTGCGCGAAAATATATTGCCGCCGGTGCCGCTCGAACACGAAGCGGTCGGCGCGGACCCGTTCGTCGACCGAGAGTAGGCGACGGCACGCATCGGCGGCGCCCGGCGCGTCAATGGTCTCGATCAATCCGACAAACAGTTCAATTTTGTCGTCTGCCATCAATTGGGCCTTTGGCATCGGGCGGAGGCTGGATTGCCGGTCCCGACGGAAGAAACAACTGAGCAAGAATCAACTGAGCGGACCGCTTGTAACGGTCCACCCGGGCAAATTCTTGTCGATTTGCAGGCCGGTTTACAGGCGCAAGCTTGTGCGAGACCCCAACTCGACGCGCGAGCGGCCGATTTCCGTAAATGAAGCCTGAAGATTCGTGCGGCCTCCCGGCCGAGGATCCTTACTTCTTCTTCTTCTTGGCCTTCTTCGCGCCGCCCAGCACCGAAAGGCTGGCGTCGACGTCCTTCAGCGCGGCCTGGAGCTTCTTCTTCTCGTTGCTCAGCAGCTTTTGCAGGGCCTTTCGGTCCTTGTCGCTCAACGAGGTACCCTTGGCAAATTTGATGAAACCCATAACACACTCCCCCGGTTGAAAATGATCGTCCAAATCAAAACGCGGGAATAATCTTGCGCGGTGGCGTCAAATAATCAAGATGCAACTTGCCCATTCACAGCTTTGGCGAGTGAACCCGTATTCGTCCGTGCTGTATAGCTGGTCATGCCGCCCGGCGCGCGAGCAATCGGCCGAGCGGTGCGTTGGGTTGGGCGCTAGCGGCCACCAGCAGCGCGACGAGATCCTCCATCCATTCGCCGACCATACCGCCGTCGAGCAATTCGCTTTTGTAATTGCATGACCCCGTGATTCCGGTTGGGCGCTCCTTGAGCATCAGCGACAGCCAAGTCTGGTCGATCGGCAGCACCGGCTGGCCTTCGCGCGCGATGTTGCCGATCGAGGCGGTGATGAGATCGGGCAGGTCGAGCGGCTGGCGCAGCGGATTTTGCAGTGTGAAATAAACCTGGAGCAGGGCGGCGGTATCGATCCCCTCCTGCTCCAGATGGTCGGCCACGAGGTTGAACGGCAGCTCCTGCCGCGCATGCGCATCGAGCACGCTCTGGCGCACCCGGGCCAGGGCTTCCACGAACGACAGCTCCGGCGTGATTTTCGTGCGGACGATCACCGTATTCTCGAACGGGCCGACGATTCGGTCGGTGTCCGGCTGGGCACGGTTGGCCATGGCGGTGGCGACCGCGATGTCGCTATGGCCGGTTCGCGCCAGCAGCAGGGCCTTCAGGCCGGTGAGGAGGCACATGAACAAGGTGCCATTGTGCTGGCCGGCAAAGGCTGTGAGCCGTGCGATCAGGTCGGGCTCGAGATTGATCGGATGATGGCCGGTGGATGGGCCCGGGCTTGATTCGCCGTCGAACAGAGCGACCGCGCCGCGCAGATTCTCGGTCCAGTCGGCGGCCTGGCGGCGGGCGGCGTCGGTGCCGCACCACCAGCGCTGCCAGCGTGCGACATCCGCGAAAGCCGGTGGCGATTTCGGCAGCGGCACCGACGGATATCCGGCCAGCGCCGCATAACGGCTCGACAATTCCTCGAACAGCACGCCGATCGACCAGCCGTCGACGATGGCGTGATGCAACGTCAGCAGCAGCACGTGATCGTTCGCGTGGAGCCGCAACAACCGGGCTCGCAGCAGCGGCGCCTGTGTGGTGTCGATCGGGGTGTACGTCTCCTGTTCGATCAGGAGGTCGATCTTCCTGAGCTCCAGCGCCTTGCGGCGCTTGTTGTTGTGGGGATGACCGTCGCCGATCGTCTCGACGGTCACCAAGTGGCGGAGCTTGCCGGGCGGAATGATGCGGCTGGTCGGCTCCTCGCCGTTCCAGCCGAACGTGGTCCGCAGCGATTCGTGCCGGGCCGCGACATCATCGATCGCCTGCGCCAGGGCGGCCGGATCGAGCGGGCCCTGGAGATGGAAGGCAAAGGGCAGGTTGAACAGTGGGAGTCCCGGCAGGTTCTGCTCGATCCGCAGCATCTGGTCCTGCGCGACCGAGAGTGTCGGAGGTCCGCGCTCGGTCAGGAGCGGCGCCGTTGCAGCAGGCTTGCGCGGCTTTGCAGCCACGGCCTCGTCGACCCACCGGGCGAGTTCTTCGATCGTCGGTGCCTCGAAGATGGTCTTGATCGGCAGCGACACCCCGAGCGCACGGGCGACTCGCGCCATCGCCTGGCCCGCCAGCAGCGAATGGCCGCCGAGGTCGAAGAAATTGTCGGTGACACCGATGCTCTCGACTTTCAGCAAATCGGTCCAGATGTCCGACAGCACCTTTTCGGTGAAGCGCCGCGCCGGCACGGCCGCATCCGGTCCGGACGCGTCCACCTGGGCGGGTGCCAGCAGCGCAGACCGGTCGATTTTGCCGTGCGCATTGAGCGGCACCTGCTCCAGGAACAGGAACGCCGACGGAATGGCGTGGACCGGTAGCCGGCTCTTCAGGAACTCGCGCAGCTCGCTGGCGCTGCTCCGGCTGCCCGGTTTTGCGACAATATGGGCGATCAGCCTGACATCGCCGCTCGCCTCGCGGCGCGGCTCGACGATGCCGGCGCGCAATGCCGGATGCTCGGCCAGCGCGGCCTCGATCTCCTTGAGCTCGATACGGTAGCCGCGGACCTTGACCTGTTGGTCGGCGCGGCCGAGGCACTCGATCGTGCCGTCACTGCGGCGGCGGGCGAGGTCGCCGGTCCGGTAGAGACGGCTGCCGGCCTGGCGCGCAAACGGATCGGGCAGGAAACGCTGCCGGCTCTGTGCGGGATCGTTGACATAGAAGCGGCCGACGCCGGCGCCGCCGATGCAGAGCTCGCCGACGACGCCGACCGGCTGCGGCTCGAGATTTGCGTCGAGCACGTAAAGCTGCGTGTTCGGCAGCGGCGCGCCGACCGCGACGTTGCTCGTCGCGGTCGGCGGCGCCTTGGTCAGGCGATGCAGGGAGACGTCGTCGGAGCATTCCGACGCGCCATAGGCGTTGACCAGCGGCACTTTCGGGCAGCGGTCGAACCAGGCGCGGCAGAGATCGACCGGCAGCGGCTCGCCGGTCGAGATCAGTAGCCGCAGTTTTGCGAAGGCGCGCCGGATCTGCGCCTCGTCCATGCGATCGAGGATCACGCGCAGCAGTGACGGCACGATCTCCAGCACCGTGATGCCCTCGCGCGTGATCTCCTGCGCGAGTCGGATCGGGTCCTGCACGACCGCATTGGCACAGACATGGACGCGCGCGCCGACCATGGGGCCGGCGAGGAACTGCCAGACCGAGATGACAAAACTCTGCGGTGCGGTCTGGGCGATCACGTCCCTGGCCGAAAGGCGGAGCTCGGCGATGAGCGAGGCCAGATGGTTCGACAGTCCGCGCTGCTCGATCATGACGCCCTTCGGCGCGCCGGAGGAGCCGGAGGTGTAGACGAGATAGGCAAGGCTTGCGGCGTCGCGCCGCGCGGCACGGGCCGGCTTGGTCGCGCCTGGCGCGATCGCGTCTTCGAGCTCGGCCACATGGATGCGCGCGACCAGCGGTTCGAGCAGCGCCTCGACCATCGGCGATTGCGCGCGACCGGCCAGCAGCATCCGGGCGCAGCTTGATCCCAAAATGGTCGCGAGCCGCGCCGGCGGCTGCTCGGGATCGAGATTCAGGAACGCCGCGCCGGCGCGTTGCGCACCCATCATCGCGGCCAGCAAGTCGGGCCCGCGCTCTGCAAGCAGGGCAACCACGCTCTCGGCACCGATGCCTTCGCGCGCCAGCCAGCCCGCCACCGCCTCGCTGCGGCGCGCCAGCTCGCGATAGGTCAGGGACGTTCGACCATCGGACACGGCGATCGCGTTCGGTGTCTTCCTCGCCAGGGCGTCGAAGCGTTCGCTGAGTTTGCCGCGCTTGCCAAAAATGACGCGGGCTCCGCGGCCTTGCGCCAGCAACTGCCGGCGTTCGGCCTCAGCCAGCAGCGGCAGGCGCGAGATGTGCTGCTCCGGATTGGCGATCGCGGCCTTGAGCAGGGTCTTGAATTGCGCAGCCATACCTTCGATCGTCGCCGCGTCGAACAGATCGGTCGCGTATTCGAAGAAGCCGGTGAAGAGGCCGTCGGCCTCGACCAGCTCGAGCGTGATGTCGAAGCGCGCGACCTTTGGATCGATCTCGATCCGCCGCGTCGACAGGCCGGGGAAGCGCGCCGCCTCGATCGAGGCATTCTGGAGGATGAACATGATCCGGAACAGCGGATTGCCATCCGTCCTTCGCGCCACCTGCAAGGCGCGCAGCACCTCCTCGATCGGAAGATCCTGGTTGCGGTAGGCATCGAGCGTGACCTGCCGCACCCGCCGCAGCACTTCGCCAAAGCTCGGATCGCCGCCGAAATCGTTGCGAAGGATCAGCGTGTTGGCGAACAGCCCGATCAGGCGCTCGCTCTCGATCTGGTTGCGGTTGGCGATCAGCGATCCGGTCGCGACGTCCTCATGCCCGGTGTGGCGGAACAATAGGCACTGGAACGCCGCGAGCAGCGTCATGAACGGCGTGACGCCCTGGTCCTGGCTCAGCGCGCGGATATCGCCCGACAGCGGCGTGGAGAACTCGAAATAATGACGGGCGCCGTGACCGCTCCAGATCTCCGGCCTCGGCCGGTCGGTCCGTAGTGGCATCGTGGTGACGCCGTCGAGCTGGTTTTTCCAGTAGTCGAGTTGCTGTTGTGCCGCCGGCGTCTGCGCCCAGCTCTGCTGCCACAGCGCGAAGTCGCGATACTGGAAGGTGGGCGAGGGAAGCGCCGCTACGCTCTTCTTGCGCGCGGCACTGTAATGGGCGGCAAGCTCCTCCCAGAACAGCCGCTGCGACCAGCCGTCGGTGACGAGATGATGCACATTGACCACCAGCACGTGGCTGGATGCGCCGAACGACAGCAGCGTGACCTTCAGCGGCGGCTCGCGCGACAGATCGAACGGATATTGCGCGAGCTTGAGCGCCTCGCGCCTGATGACCTCGGCCCGCTTGCCGACAGGGCAAGGCTTGAGCTTGACCCGATCGAATCGAGGGGGCGATCGCAGTACCCGCTGTGCCGGCTCGCCCTGTTGCTCGACGAAAACTGAGCGTAGCGCCTCGTGGCGCGCGCAGATCGCGGTGAGCCCCGCAGACAGCGAGGCGACGTCGACCTGCCCCTTCAGCAGCGCGACTTCGACGACATTATAGTTGTAGTGCGTCGGATCGAGCCGCGAGAGCACGTACATCCGTTGCTGCTGGAACGACAGCGGCGCGTCGGTTTCTCTGGCCTGGCGCCAGGCCGGGAGTGCCGCTTCACGACGGCTTGCGGCGGTCTCGATCCGCGCCGCAAGCGCAGTGACCGTGGCGCAATCGAAGATGTCCTCGAACGAGAAGTCGACATTGAAGCGCTCCCGCAGGCGCGAGCGCATCTGCGTCACCGCAAGCGAATCCGCGCCGAGCGCGAAGACGTCCTGATCGATACCGACTTGCGACAGCTCCAGCAGGCCGGCCCAGATCTCCGCGAGCTGGGTCTCCAGCATGTTCCGCGGCAGTTGCTCCTCGTCGGCGTCCTTTGCCGTCGCGATCAGCTCGGCTAGCGCATTGCGCTTGACCTTGCCGCTGGCGCCTTTCGGCAGCGCCGCCACGCTGCGGATCAGGCTCGGCACCTTGTAGGCGGCGAGACGCTTGCGCGCGAACTGGCGCAGCTGGTCCGAGGTCGCCTCGGAATTCGGCCGCAGCACCACGACGGCGGCGACGTTCTCGCCGAGCTTTGGGTGCGGGACGGCGAACACGCCGGCCTCCAACACCGCGGGATGGCTCAAGAGGATCTCTTCCACTTCGAGCGGCGAGATCTTCTGGCCGCCGCGGTTGATGACGTCCTTGATGCGCCCGACGATGAAGAGGTAGCCGTCGGCATCGAGATAGCCGAGATCGCCGGTCCTGAACCAGCCGTCGCGGTACGCGGCCCGCGTCGCCGCCTCGTCATTGTAATAGCCACGGCTCATGTTGGGGCCGCGCAGCATGATCTCGCCGCGCTCGCCACTCGCAAGCAGCCGGCCGGTCTCGTCCATGATCGCGATCTCGGGGCCTGCGGCGCGCCCCACAGATCCGACCTTGCGCAGCTCGAACGGATTGGCCGCGATCTGCGAGGCCGCTTCGGTCATGCCGTAGGTCTCGAGCACGGGAACGCCGAACGTCGCTTCCAATCCGTTCAGGATCGCGGGCGCGAGCGAGGCGGAGGCCGAACGGATCACGCGCAGCGACGACGAGCGGGCGCGGTCCGGGTCGGCTTCCGCCGCCGTCAGCAGCGCGCGATGGATGGTCGGCACCGCCGTGTACCAGGTCGGTTGCAGCTCCCGCATCCAGCCGAAGAAGGACGCGGCATCGAAACCTTCGGTGCAGATCACGCTGGAGCCTGCGGCCAGCGCCGTCAGCAGGCCGGAGATCAGGCCATGGGCGTGAAACAGAGGCAGAACGTTGAGCAGGCGGTCGTTCGGCGCGAGCGACAGCACGCGGCCGGCATTGCGCGCGGAGAGGCACACATTGCGCTGTGTCAGCGGCACCATTTTAGGCCGCGCCGCCGTGCCCGACGTGAGCAGAATGAACGCATCGTCGTCGCCGCGCGACGCGCCGCTGCTGCTGGCCGGACCGATCGTCGGGCCGATGAATGCGCAGCCGCCGAGATTGTCTTTCGGTCCCGGCACGAAATCGATCACCGCGATATCGAGCGCCCTGGCGACGTCACGACTCGGTGAGTTCATGTCGGCCCGGGTGACGAGCGCGGTCAGCTCCAGTTCGCTGAAATAGCGCTGCAGCTCGTCCGCGGTCAGATCGGGATTGACGGGAACGCAGGTGCAGCTTGATGCGACCGCGATCAGCGCCAGCGCGCTGTCGGCACCGCGCGGCAATGCAACGGCGATGCGGTCGGCAGGGCCGATGCCAGACCCGCGCAGGTTACGGATCAGATGCCGGATCAGCTCGTCCAGTCCGCCATAGGTGAGGGCCGGCCGGTCAGGGGCGAGGAGGGCCGGTGTTGATGGCGTCTTCCGCGCATAATGCTCCAGAAGACCGCCGATATGGGCAAAGGTTCCGGTTTCGGCACTTTCGCCGTCCGATCCCTCTCCCGCTCCGGATGCAATGTCGGACAACGCCATTCCCTTTTGATCTGATTGGGCTATTCTTCCCAAGACTTAGGGAACGCGTCCAGTCTGAGGTGAAGTTCGGGCCCCAAAATCTGTGGTTGAGGGACCCAAAGCCCTTCGACGGAGTGAGGGTCGGGCAGAAATCACCATGCTGGAGAACGAGCCGGACATCGGGGCGGAAGGCGGGCTGAAGCGCTGGCTCGAGGCCATTGGCCTCGGCCATTACAGCGATCTCTTCGCGCAGCACCGCCTCGATCTCGATGTCATGCCGGATCTGACCGAATCGGATCTGGTCGGACTCGGATTGCCGCTCGGCGATCGCAAGCGGCTCCAGCGGGCGATGGCCGCGCTGTTCAAGGCGGAAACCGCGGAGACGCCGGCGCCAGCGGCGCGCCCGCAAGCACGGACGGAAGTCGGCGCCGAGCGGCGCCAGCTCACCACCATGTTCTGCGACATGGTAGATTCAACTTCGCTCTCGGTGCAGTTCGATCCGGAAGACGTGCGCGACATGATCGCGAGTTTTCGCGAAACCTGCGTCCGCGTGGTGAAGCATTACGAAGGTTTCGCCGCACGCTTCGTCGGCGACGGCATTCTGGTCTATTTCGGTTATCCGACCGCGCATGAGGACGACGCCGAGCGCGCGGTGCGTGCCGGGCTCGAGATCGTGCGCGTGCTCTCGACCGCGCGCGCGATCGAGCCGCGCGGGGCGCTCACCCACTCGCCCGCCGTCCGCATCGGCATCGCGACCGGGCTCGTCGTGGTCGGCGACCTCGTCGGACAGGGCACCGAGGAGCGCGACTCCGCGGTCGGGGAGACCGTCAATCTCGCCGCGCGCCTGCAAGCCCTGGCGCCGCCCAATGGCGTCGTGATCTCCTCCTCGACCCATTCGCTGCTGAAGGGGAAATTCGACTACCGCAATCTCGGCGTCCATGTCCTGAAGGGCATCTCGGAGAAGGCGCAGGCCTGGCACGTGGTGCGCGCCACGCGGGTGGAGACCCGCTTTGCCGCCGCCATGGGCGGCCGGCTGACGCCGCTCGTCAACCGCGAGGAGGAGATCGCGCTGTTGATGGGCCGCTGGCAGCAGGCCAAGGACGGCGACGGCCAGGTCGTGGTCAAGTTCGGCGAGCCCGGCATCGGCAAGTCGCGCATCATCCAGGAGATCTTCGAACGGATCTCGGGCGACCGCCATGGCCAGGTCTCGTTCCAGTGCTCGCCCTATTACACCTCCACCGCATTCTATCCGTTTGCCGAGCAGCTCAAATTCTCGCTTGGCCTCGACCGCGAGGATGCTTCCGCGCTGTCGCTGGCGAATCTGGAGACCGCGATCGCCGCCGCACATGGCGACATCGAGCAGGTCACGCCGCTATTCGCCGCGCTGCTGTCGATTCCGACCGGCGATCGCTATCCCCCGCTCGAGCTGTCGCCGCAGCAGCAGAAGGACGCGACGGTCGCGGCACTGGTCAATCACTTCCTTGGCCTTGCGCGCGAGATGCCGCTGGTGATCGCGTTCGAGGATCTGCACTGGATCGATCCGACCTCGCGCGAGGTGATCGACCTTCTGGTCGATCGGGTGCAGAACCGGCCGGTCCTGGTCATCATCACCGCGCGCTCCGAATTCCAGCCGAGCTGGAACGCGCATTCGCATATCACCACCTTGGTGCTGAATCGCCTGAGCCGCCAGCTCCGCACGACGCTGGTCGAGCGCGTCGCCGGCAGGGAGCTTCCCAAGGAGGTGGTCGAGGAGATCATCGTCAAGACCGACGGCGTACCGCTGTTCCTGGAGGAGCTGACCAAGACCGTTCTCGAATCCAACCTGTTGACCGAACGGCATGGGCGCTACGTGCTGTCGGGCCCGTGGCGGCAGCTCGCGATCCCGGCAACGCTGACCGACTCGCTGATGGCGCGGCTGGACCGGATGGGGCCGTTCAAGCGGATCGCGCAGATCGGCGCCACCATCGGCCGCGAGTTCTCCTACGAGACGCTGCACGCGGTCGCCAACACGCCGGCCGAGCAGATCGAGGCCGCGCTCAATCATCTGGAAGAAGCGGGACTGATCATGCGCCGCGGCCATCCGCCCGATGCGCTCTATTCCTTCAAGCACGTGATGATCCAGAACGCCGCGCATGCGAGCCTCCTGCACAGCGAGCGGCGCAAGCTGCATTCCCGCATCGCCCAGGTGCTGGGCGAAATGTATCCGGAGAAGACCGAGCGCGAGCCGGAGCTGCTCGCCCACCACCTGACCGAATCGGGCCAGAGCGAGGGCGCCGCCAGCTTCTGGCTCAAGGCCGGCAAGCAGGCGGCCAAGAGCGGCGCCAATCTGGAGGCAATCGGCCATCTCCGGCGCGGCCTCAGCGTCGTGCAGGCCAATGCGCGCATGCAGGGCGCCGACGAGATGGAGCTCGAGCTGCGCATCGCGCTCGGCAACGCGCTGATCGCGGCCAAGGGCTATGCGGTGCAGGAGGTCGAGGAGAACTATACTCGCGCGCTCGAGCTCGGCCAGCAGCTCGACGACGAGGAAAAGGCTTTCGCCGCCACGCGCGGCCTCTGGGTGTGTCACTTCATCCGTGCTGATCTCACCCGCGCGCACGATCTCAGCGTCGAGCTGTTGAAATTCGCCAAGCGCGAGCGGCTCAACGACCGGACCCACCCGGCGCAGCAGACTGGCTATCTGATCGAGGCGCACCGCTCGATCGCGATGACCATGCTCTATCGCGGCCGCTTCGCCGCGTCCCAGCATCATCTGCACCGCTGCATCAACCTCTACAGCCCCGATCTGCATTCCGATCTGATGGAGCGGCACGGCACCGATCCCGGCGTCGTTTCGCTGTCCTATCTCGGCTACCTGCTGTGGTTCCTCGGCCGGCCCGACGCGGCGCGCCAGCACAGCGAGCAGGCGATCCTGCATGCGGAGAAGATCCGCCATCCCTTCTCGCTCGCCTTCGCGCTCGTGTTCGGCGCCTATCTCTGCCAGCATCTGCGCGATATCGAGGGCACGCGCGACTATGCCAACCGCGCCATGATCATCGCCACCGAGCACAATTTCCTGCACTGGAAGCAGCAGGCCGCGATCCTGCGCGGCTGGGCGCTGGCGCAGCTCGGCGAGGCCGACGAAGGCATCAGCCAGATGCGCTTCGGCCTCGACGAATACGAGGCGATGGATTCCTGGCTCGCCGGCTGCTGGTTCCGCTGCCTGCTGGCGGAAGCCTATGCCAAGGTCGGGATGCGCGAGGCCGCCTTGCGCGCGCTGGACGGCGCGCTCGCGACCGCGCGGCGGACCGGCGATCATTCCTACCTCGCCGAGGTCTACCGCCTGCAAGGCGAGATCACGCTGCTCGACCGCGACCCGGCCTCGGTGCAGGAGGCCGAGGATCTGTTCGCGCTGTCGCTGGAGACCGCGCGCAAGCAGGGCGCGCTGTCCTGGGAGCTCCGCACCGCCGTCAGCCTCGCGCGCCTGTCGCACGAGGCCGGCAAGCGCGAGCATGCAAGCCTCCTGCTCGTGCCGATCGTCGGCAAGTTCAGCGAGGGCTTTTATACGCCCGACCTGAAGCAGGCGATGCAACTCGTCAACGAGCTCGGCGCGGACGTACCCGTGCGCGAACCGGCTGATCCCGTGCGATGAATGACCTTGCCGCCGCGCGTGCGCGTTACGTCGCGATGATTGCGAAGCGCGAGCGGATTTCCTCACCGCGCTTGCTCGAAGCACTGGCTGCCGTCCCGCGCGAGGATTTTCTGGCCAGAGGGCCGTGGCGCGTCAAGAGCGAGGCAGCGCGGAGCTACTGGCTGACGCCCGATGCCGATCCGGTTCATCTCTATGACAATGTGCTGGTCGCGATCGACGCGCGCCGCAAGCTGGACGTGGGTCTGCCGAGCCTGTGGGCGCATTTCATCGACGTGCTCGACATCAAGGAGAAGGACCGCGTCGTGCAGATCGGCTGCGGGCTCGGCTATTACTCCGCGATACTGTCGAAGATGGTCGGCCCGAAAGGGCGCGTGATGGCGGTCGATTGCGATAAGGTTCTGGCGTACCGCGCTGCGAGCTTCCTGCGCCGCTATCACAACGTCATCGTGTTTCATGGCGACGGTTGCGAGGAGATCCGTGAACCAGCTGACGTGATCATCATCCACGCCGGTTTCTCGCATCCGCATCCGCTCTGGCTCCAGTCGCTCCGCCCGCGTGGCCGCCTCCTGGTGCCGCTGACCCAGCGGGACCGCGAAGGTGCCGCGATCAAGATCACGCGCAAGGGCAAAGGCTTCGAAGCCGAGGCGGTGCAGCAGATTCGGATCTATCCCGGCCTGGGCCGAGGTATGACCGCGCTCGACGACCGCGTCGCGGACTGGTGGCAGCGCGCCTCCGCGCTTTCGCCGCTGCGGTTTCGGAGGATAGAGCAGGGACTGCCCTCGGATGGCTAACAATTCGTTTCATTTTACCTTGATTGCGAATCCAAGTTTCCAATGTCTCGCACCGCTTGTATGACTGCGGCTTGATGGCCATTCGGGCGCACTCCATGCATTCCGTTGCACTGCTGACTGCCAGCTATGCCAAGGATATCGAACGCTTCTCGCTGCTCAGCGAGAGCATCGACACGTGGCTGACGGGATACACGCGGCATTATGTTCTTGTTAACGATGAGGACGTGCCGCTGTTCGAACGGTTCGCGTCCGACAAGCGCGTCATCGTTCCGGCCTCACGTTATTTGCCGAAATGGCTGTTCGCGCTGCCGCCAGCGCTTCAGTTCATCAGCAGCCGCAGGGTCTGGCTGTCGCTGCTATCGTCGCCCGTGCACGGCTGGCACATCCAGCAGATCCTGAAGATCGCCGGCGTCCTCAACGCGCCCGAGCAGCGCGTCTGCATTCTGGACTCCGACAATCTGTTCTTCCGCGAATTCGACGTCGGCCAGTATGCCGGCGGCGAGAAGACGCCGCTGTTCGTCACGCGCAAAGGGATCGACGCTAGTCACCCCTTGCATGTGCTGTGGCTGCGCACCGTCGACCTGCTCCTCGGCATCAAGGACCGGTCCTTCCCCGCAGACGACTATGTCGGCAACGCGCTGGTCTGGGACAAGGACAGCGCGCGGGCGATGACCGCCGCCATCAAGTCGGCGACGGGCCTGAGCTGGGCGCTGGCATTGTGCCGGAAGAAGAAGTTCTCCGAATACCTGCTTTACGGAAACTTCGTCGCGAACTCACCAGAACATCTGGCGAGGCATCAGGTCACCGAGGACAGCATCGCCGTCTCGCATTGGGACGACACCTGCCTCGACCGCGCCGCGATCGAAGCGATGATGCGGGCCGCTTCGCCGGAGCAGGTTGCGCTGTGCATCCAGTCCTATTCGTCGACCTCGATCGACGACATCCGCGACGTGTTCCGCTTCAGTTCGCGCGATCGCCGCGGCCCGAGTCTGTCGCCGGATCACATCGGCGATGCGGCGGAATTCGAAGTGCCGAAGACGCGCTGAAGCATGATCCGGGAAAGTGCGAAGCGGTTTTCCGAAAAGATCATGCTCAAACAACAACCCAAAGCGCGATGACGGTTCATCCCAATCTCATCGCGCTTTAGGCGCCGCCGCCCTCAAACTTCCTTCGTGAACTTGCTGATGACGTCCATGAACGGTTTTGGCTTGAACTCGCCGTCGAGCGGCAAGGGCCGGTTCGGCTGCTTGTCCTTGCGGGCGAAGACGCCGTTGATCCAGCTGTAGCGGTCGGATATGCCCCAGGTCAGGATCGAGCGCACCGGGCCGCTGGTCGAGATCGCCGTCAGGAGATCATCGACGCGTTTGGCGACGATGGCATCGCGCTCTGCCGGACTGCCCGCCAGCTTCTGATCGTCGACGTCGAGCTCGGTGACGTAGACCTCGAGCCCCCACGAGCGCAATTCGGTGACGAACTCGGCGAGGCCGTGCGTATCGATCTCGAGCTCGGCATGCAGATGCGATTGCAGGCCCACTGCATGCAGCGGCACGCCCTGGTCGAGCAGGTCCATGATCAGGGTGCGGTACGCCGCGCGCTTGGCGATGAACGAGTCCTTCGCCGATTCGATGTCGTATTCGTTGATCGCGAGCTTGACGAAGGGATCGGCCGCGGCCGCCGTGCGGAAGGCCAGCGGGATCCAGCGCTCGCCGAGATGCTGCGTCCAGAACGTGTCGCGCCGGTCCTTCACACTGCGGGGATTGTCGGGGATCGGCTCGTTGACGACGTCCCACGACGTCAGCTTGTCCTTGTAATAGGAGACGACGGTGCCGATGTGATCGACATAGGCGCGCTCGACGCCTTTGGCGTCCTTGATCTGCTTGGTCCAGTCCGGAATGTCGTGATACCAGGCGAGGGCGTGGCCGCGCATGGTCAGATCGTTCTTCTGCGCGAATTCATAGATGGCGTCGGCGCGTTCGAACGCGAACGTATGCGCATCCGGCCGCAGCATCGGCCATTTCAGCTCGAGCACCGGCACCACCTGGGTGCAATAGGTGCTGATGGCCTCGCCAAGCCGCGGATCGGCTTGCAGGTCCCACAGTGTCGCGGCTGCGCCATAGCCGGGACGGCGCTGGGCGAGCTTTGACGCCGGCGCGGCCGATGCCGTTGCACCCGCCGCCAGTGCTGCGGCGCCGCCGAGAAGAAATTCGCGTCTGTCGAGCCTGGTCACGTCGGAATCTTCCTTTGGGAACCAACGCGCTATGGTACCAAGCGTCGCCCTGCGACGCCGGGGGTTTCCTGTTGTTGGGTTAACCCTTGCCGGATGCCTGTTGCGTCGATGCACGTGACGCTGGGGCCGATGTGCCAGCCTGGATCATGGTTTCATTCGTGATGGCGAAAACCGCTTCAGCGAAAGGGCAAATTTAACGCTAACGGGTGAAAGCGGTGTCAAACCCTCATTCGCCGCCCGATCTCCAGACTTATGTGACACTCTTGCGAGATGCTGCGGCGCAATTCATTCGCCCCGCAAGGCCCATTGATTTAACGGCCGTCATCATCCCAACGGTCCTGCAATGCTGAACCGCCATTTCTCGATCTATCTCGTCGCCTATATCCTGCCTGCGGCGGTGGGCTTCTTTGCCGTCACGGCCTACACGCGGCTGCTGACGCCTGCGGAATACGGTGTCTATGTCGTCGGCATCAGCCTGGCCGGCATTTTGGGCGCGATCTTCTTCGCCTGGATCAAGCTGTCGGTGTCGCGCTATCAGGCGATGTCGGCGGAGGTGGATTTCCGCGGCACGGCGATGGTCGCTTTTGCGCTGACGGCAGCGGTGCTCTGCGCCACCACGCCGCTGGTGTTCCTGTTCCGCAGCGATCTCAGCGTCGAGCTGCTGCTCGCCAGCATGTTCGTCGCGATCATGGCCAATGCGGTCGATGTCGGCCAGGAGTTCGAGCGCGCCAAGCTGCGCCCCTATCGGTTCGCCGCGATCTCGATCGTGCGCAGCGTCTCCAGCGTCGGCTTCGGCCTCGTCGGCATCTGGCTCGGCTGGGGCGGCCTCGGCTTGCTTGCGGCCTTCGGCCTCGGTTCGCTCACCGGCATCATTCTCAACCTTGTCGGCGACCGCACCAAGATCGCAGGCTTCCAGCGCAGCCAGTTCATGCAGCTGGCGCGCTACGGGCTGCCGCTGACGCTGGCCGGACTGTCCGTCGCGGTCTATTCCGCCTGCGACCGACTCATTGTGGCTTATCTCCTTGGCAAGGACGCTGCCGGCATTTTCGGCGTCGCCGCCGATCTGCCGCGTCAGTTCATGGTCATGATCGCCTCCAGCGTTGCCGCGGCGACCGTACCGCTGGTGTTCCGGTCACTGTCCGAGAACAACAAGGAGACGACGCGGGAGCGGTTGACCGAAAGTCTCGAGCTGCTGCTTGTCGTCGTCGCGCCGGTCGCGGTCTGGCTTGCGCTCGCGGCCGACCAGGTCGCCGGCACGCTCGTCGGCGTCGACTTCCGCGCCGGCGTGTCGGCGTTGCTGCCGACCCTCGTGCTCGCGCGCTTCTTCGGCATCGCCAACCAGTTCTATGTCCAGATCAGCTTCCAGCTCGCCGAGCGGCCGTTCATGCTGGCGGCGCAGTCCTTCCTTACGCTCGTTCTGAGCGTAGCGCTGATGTTCGTCCTGGTCGCCGGCTACGGCCTCTACGGTGCGGCACTGGCGACGCTTGCGACCGAGGCCGTCGGCTTCCTCGTCGCCGTCGTGCTGATGCACCGCGCCCATCCGGTCCCGTTCGACTTCAACCGCCTCGCCGGCGTTGCCGCCTCCGCCGCCGTAATGGCCGCTGCAATCCTGGTCGCGCGATCGCAGGCCGGCGGCACCGGCCTCGTCTCTCTCATCATCGTCAGTCTTGCCGGCGGTCTTGCCTACGTTGCCGCCGCCTGGCTGCTGAACGTCGCCAATGTGCGGACGCTGTCGCTGCGTTTGCTGCGGACCTTCAATCGGAAGGCGCTGGGGGTCTAGCCGGGCTCATGGCAACCGGAGACAGATCTGACGCATGCGACGATATGTGATCCGGATTGCGATCTTCGGTCTGCTCGGTCCCGCGGCGACGCATCTCGGCTTCTATTTGCTTGTGAGACATGCCGAAAGGTGGTGGTGGCCGCAGCCTGCGATCTATATCGTCGAACTGCTGCCATTTCTTCTTTGCGCCGTCATTGACGGCGCGCTGAAGGATGCGCGCGCCTGGGAGCGTGCGGTCGTCGCCGGGATCAGCGCACTCGTCGCATCGAGTCTGGCATTGGCCATTGTCTTTGGAGGGTTCGGAGCCTGGACATTCGGATTAGCCGCGCCGCTCGCGGCGGTTGCCTGCTCCATTCTGGCGACAGGGACGGATGTGCCGGACAGCACGGATCCGATCGACCGGCTTTAGGTGGAGAGCATCTTCCGCGGTACCGCCGTCCGCCGCATGCGAGTTTCCCCTTGCGTTCTATTCCTTGTCGCGGAATGCTGAGGACGGGTTGGCCGGCCGGATCACATTTCATAGCGGCGGCCGGAGCCATGCCCTGTCGCGCTTGAAAAGCAAAGTTCGTTCTGCTCATTAGGGGTTTGAAATTGCGCTGCAACATGCGCAAAAAGCCCATCGACTAAAGTCGATAGCCAGCGAGGAAACAAACAATGCGCAAGCTCACATTGGCCATTGCCGTGATCGCCCCGATGCTCGGTCAACCAGCGTCGGCCGAGGACACCATCAAGATCGGCTATATCGATCCGCTCTCCGGCGGCGGTGCCAGCGTCGGCGAGGGTGGTCTGAAGACCTTCCAGTATCTGGCCGACGAGCTCAACGCCAAGGGCGGCATCCTCGGCAAGAAGATCGAGATCATCGGGCTCGACAACAAGACCAATCCGCAGGAGAGCCTGGTGCAGGCCCAGAAGGCGATCGATGCCGGGGTGCGTTACATCACGCAAGGCAACGGCTCGTCCGTCGCCGCCGCGCTCTCGGACTTCGTCACCAAGAACAATACGCGCAATCCCGGCAAGGAGGTCCTGTACTTCAACTACGCCGCCGTCGATCCGAGCTTGACCAACGAGAAGTGCAGCTACTGGCATTTCCGCTGGGATGCGAGCTCCGACATCAAGATGGAAGCGCTCACCAACTACATGAAGGACACCCCGTCGATCAAAAAGGTGTACCTGATCAACCAGGACTATTCGTTCGGCCAGTCGGTACGCACCGATGCGCGCAAGATGCTGGGCGCCAAGCGTCCTGATATCCAGATCGTCGGCGACGAGCTGCATCCGCTGCTCAAGGTCACCGATTTCTCGCCCTATATCGCCAAGATCAAGGCGTCCGGCGCCGACAGCGTCGTCACCGGCAATTGGGGCCAGGATTTTGCGCTGCTGCTCAAGGCCGCGGCTGATGCCGGTCTGAAGGTCAACTGGTATACTTATTATGCCGGTGGCGCCGGCGGTCCAACTGCCGTCAAGCAGACCGGTCTGGATCATCAGGTCTTCCAGATCACCGAAGGCTTTGCGAATTCCGGCAACAAGGCTGCGATGGACTATGAGAAGGCGTTCCGCGCCAAGGTCAATCTGTCGCTGTGGTATCCGCGCGCAGTCAACGAGATGCGCATGTTCAAGGCGGCGGCCGAGAAGGCCAACTCGATCGACCCCGTGAAGGTCGCAGCGGCGCTTGAGGATCTGAAGTTCGAGGTCCTCGATGGTGGCCAGGGCATCATGCGCAAGGACGACCACCAGTTCTTGCAGCCGATCTACATCTCCTCCTTCGGCAAGCTGACCGAGAGCGAGCCATTCGACGAGGAGAGCACCGGTTGGGGCTGGCATCTGGTGTCGAAGATCGACACGCCGCAGGCGATGGTCTCCACGACCTGCAAGATGGCGCGGCCGTAATCACTGAGCTTGTCGTTGTCCCGCGGCCATCATGGGCTGCGGGGTGACGGCAGCCGGACGATTCTTGATTGGGCGATGTTCACCGGGGCCATCAGGCCCCGGATATCCATGAGTGCGCTGTGCTTGAACTCATTGTCATTTCGACCCTGAACGGCGTGCTGTTCGGCATGCTGCTCTTCCTGTTGTCGAGCGGGCTCACCGTCATCTTCAGCATGATGGGCGTCCTCAACTTCGCCCATGCCAGCTTTTACATGCTCGGCGCCTTCTTCGGCTTCCAGCTCACCAAGTGGATCGGCTTCTGGCCGGCACTGGTGCTGGCGCCGCTGCTGGTCGGCGCCATCGGCATGGCCGTTGAGCGTTACGGCCTGCGCAACACCCACAAGCACGGCCATGTCGCCGAATTGCTGCTAACCTTCGGCCTCGCGTTCGCGATCGAAGAGATCGTGTCGATGATATGGGGCAAGAGCCCGGTCGATTACCGCGTGCCGACGCTGCTCGACTTCCCGGCCTTCACGGTGTTCTCGACCAACTACCCCGCCTACAAGATCTTCATGCTGGCCGTATCGGTCGTGATCTTCGTCGCCCTGCTGATCGTGCTCAAGCGCACCCGCGTCGGCCTGATCGTGCAGGCGGCGCTGACCCATCCGCACATGGTCGGGCATCTCGGCCACAACGTCGGCCGTGTGTTCATGGTGGTATTCGGCGTCGGCAGCGCGCTCGCCGGCCTTGCCGGCGTCATCGCCGGTCCCGCCCTGGTGACGCAGTCCGACATGGCCGCGGCGTTAGGGCCGATCCTGTTCGTGGTCATCGTGTTCGGTGGCCTCGGCTCCTTGCCCGGCGCCTTCGTCGCTTCACTGGTGATCGGCCTGGTGCAGACTTTTGCTGTCGCGCTGAACGGCTCGCTCGCCAGCGCCTTCGGCCCGCTCGATCCGTCGGCGGGGCCGTCCGTCCTCACCGACGTCTGGAACGTCACGATCGCGCAGGTCGCGCCGATCGTGCCTTATCTTCTGCTGGTGATCATTCTGATCGTACGCCCCATGGGCCTGATGGGGACGCGCGAGTCATGACCACCACGAAGACCTCGACATCCAAGATTGCAGACAAGCCCGCCGGCGACGGCCTGCGCTTCTACGGCGTCTGGCTGATCGGCATTGCCGCGCTGATCGTCCTGCCGATCGTCTTCTCCTCCGGCGGCTCGCTAACGTCGTTCAGCCTGATCGGCATCGCGATCGTCTTTGCGCTGTCCTACAACATCCTGCTCGGCCAGACCGGGCTGTTGTCATTCGGCCATGCCGTGCATTACGGCCTCGGTGGTTTCGCCGCCTGCCACATGATGAACGCCGTGGTCTCGCACGGCTGGCCGATCCCGCTGCCGTTCATTCCGCTGTTCGGCGGGCTCGGCGGCCTCGTCTTTGCGATCATCATCGGCTGGGTGATGACCAAGCGCGCCGGCACTGTCTTTGCGATGATCTCGCTCGGCATCGGCGAGCTGGTCGCGTCGTCCTCGCTGATCCTGCGCTCGGTGTTCGGCGGCGAGTCTGGCATCACCACGGACCGAACCGCGCTGCCAAAAATGTTCGGCTGGTCGTTCGGGCCGCAGCTTCAGGTCTACTACCTCATCGCGTTCTGGCTGGTGCTGTCGGCGATCGCGATGTACGCGCTGACCCGGACGCCGCTCGGCCGGATCAGCAATGCCGTCCGCGACAATCCGGAGCGCGTCCAGTTCATCGGCTATGATCCGCACGTCGTCCGCTATCTCGCCTTCTGCTTTGCCGGATTCTTTGCCGGCGTCGCGGGCAGTCTTGCCGCGATCAATTTCGAGATCGCCAACTCCGCCTATCTCGGCGCGATCCAGTCCGGCCTCGTGCTGTTCTCGACCTTCATCGGCGGCACCGCCTATTTCTTCGGCCCGATCCTCGGCGCGATCCTGGTGACGTACCTCCAGCTCGGGCTGACCAGTGTCACCAGCGTATGGCAGCTCTATTTCGGCATCATCTTCATCGGCATCGTGATGTTCTCGCCGGGCGGTATAGCGGGCCTGGTGATGATGCACCGTCCGCTGGTGCGCGCCGGAACGCTGTGGACGGTGATCCCGTCCTATCTCGTCGCTGTCGTGCCGACCGTGGCACTCGCCTGCGGAATCATTCTCACGATCGAGACCATCGCGCGCTATTCGGGCGGGGAAGTCATCAACCTGTTCGGGATCGGCTTCAAGCCGACATCACCGGTGACTTGGGTCGCTGCCGCGGTTCTCGTGATCGGCGGCGCCTTCGTCGCGCGGCTGACCTGGCGGCGGATCGCGGACGCGTGGGACAGGGCTGCGACGGTCGCCCGTGACCGGGGGTATCTCGCATGAGCGGAGCGGTATCTGGAAAGCGCGCAGCCATCGAAGTCCGCGCCGTCGAAAAGCGCTTCGGCAATGTCGGCATCATCCGCGACCTGAACCTCAGCGTCGCCCAAGGCGAGCGTCATGCCATCATCGGCCCGAACGGCGCCGGCAAGTCCACGACGTTCAACCTGATCAGCGGCCACATCAAGCCGACCGCGGGCGAGGTGAGGCTGAATGGCGACCTGATCTCGGGCCTGAGGCCCTTCGAGATCAACCGGCGCGGCCTGTCGCGCTCGTTCCAGGTGACCAACGTGTTTGCCCGGATGTCGGTCTGGGAGAACGTCCGCTGCGCCGTGCTATGGGCGACGGGGCATCGCTACGCCTTCTGGAAGAACGTCGACAGCCTGCCTGAGGTGCGCGAGCGTACCGCGCAGATCCTGGACGACATCCATCTGACGCATCGGCGCGACGTTCCGGCTGGGCTTCTCACCTACGCCGAGCAACGCGAGCTCGAGATCGGCATCACCATCGCGAGCGGCGCCACGGTCGTCATGCTGGACGAGCCGACCGCCGGCATGAGCCATGCCGAAACCGATCGCGCGGTGTCGCTGATCCGCCGGCTGACCGAGGGCAAGACCCTCGTCATCGTCGAGCACGACATGAGCGTCGTGTTTGGTCTGGCCGACCGCATCTCCGTGCTGGTCTACGGCCACATCATCGCCTCGGGCACGCCGGAAGAGATCCGGCGCGACCCGAAGGTCAAGGAAGCCTATCTCGGCGAGGAAGCGCACTGATGCTCGAGGTCAGGGATCTCCACGCCTACTACGGCAAGAGCCACATTCTTCAGGGCGTCGATCTCGACGTCGCCGCCGGCGAGGTCGTGAGCCTGCTCGGCCGCAACGGCGTCGGCCGCTCCACCACGGTCAAGGCGATCATGGGCGAGGTCGCGCCGCAAGGCACGATCCGCTTCAAGGGCAAGGACATCGCGGGTCTTCCGAGCTACAAGATCGCGCGGCTCGGCCTCGGCTATGTCCCTGAGCATCGCGACATCTTTCCGAGCCTGACGGTTCGCCAGAACCTGCTGCTCGGGGTCAAGGACACGCGCCGTCCCGGCAAGTGGCGGCTGCAGGACATGCTCGACATGTTCCCCAATCTCGCCGCGCGGGCTGATACGGCCGCAGGCGTGCTGTCCGGCGGCGAGAAGCAGATGCTCACGACCTGCCGCACGCTGATGGGCGATCCGGATCTCATCATGATCGACGAGCCGACCGAAGGCCTCGCGCCGCTGATCGTGCAGCAGGTCGGTGATCTCATCGCGCGCATCGCACAGGCCGGTGTCGCGATCCTGCTCGTCGAGCAGAAGCTGTCGATCGCGATGCGGATTTCGAAGCGCGTCTACATCATGGGCCACGGCCGCGTCGTCTTCGAAGGCACGCCCGATGAGCTCAAAGCCAACGCCGCCGTGCGGCAAGAGTGGCTCGAAGTCTGACGCCCCACAGGACGAGACATCCGCTGGCGTTCCGATAGCGAGTACCCGGGCTGCCGGCATGGCAGCCGTATGACACAGCTCTGTGTGATGAGGGTCACATCGTGCGGCCTCCAGCGGGGCTAGCACAGATGTGTTCATCTTCGCCCGGTTCAGGTCATGACCGTCACCGACTTTGCCTCCGTTTTGCGCAAGCTGGGTCTTGCCGCAGCTCTCATCTGCGCGCTCCTGAGCCTCACCGTGTTCGCAGTGCTGCTGATCATGCAGCATGAGCTGGCTGCGCAGGCCGCAGCGCGTGCTCTGCCGCTCATGGTCTTTGCGCTGTTCGGCCAGTTCGGCGCTGCAATGACCCGGCTGATCGGACGCCGGACCCATTAGCCCGGACATTCTGCCGCAGTGATTCGACGCCAGCCCCGGACCAGCCCCGGCCCCGGGCCATCTTCCGCCTTTCCGGGCCGTCGTATATGAGAGATTTGCCGCCGGACCGGACCGAATATCGCCAGATACGGAACGCAAGGTGGCCGCGAATTCTTAATCCACAGATCGCAATCTGACATGCGATCGACACACAGGCACGGACTGGCATTGGACCGGGGTATGGCATGAAAGACCAGATGACGACGGCGCAATCCACGATGGCGACGCGGCGTTGGCGGACTCCCGGACTTGTTGCGCTCGCGACGATCGCCGCCCTGACCGGGCTGACTGCCAGCGCCGACGCGGCCAAGCAGGCCCGCCAGGTGGCCGAGGCGGTGGCGCCGCGCGAGGCCGGCGAGCCGATCATGGCGATCGTGTCGATCAAGAGCCAGCAGGTCACCTTCTACGATGCGGACGGCTGGATCCTGCGCGCGCCGGTCTCGACCGGCACCACCGGCCGCGAGACGCCGGCCGGCGTCTTCGCCATCATCGAGAAGGACAAGGACCACCATTCGACCATGTATGACGATGCCTGGATGCCGAACATGCAGCGCATCACCTGGAACGGCATCGCGCTGCATGGCGGGCCACTGCCCGGCTATGCCGCCTCGCACGGCTGCGTACGCATGCCCTTCAACTTCGCCGAGGGCCTGTTCGACAAGACCAACATCGGAATGCGGGTGATCATCTCGCCGAACGACGCAGCCCCGGTCGATTTCTCCCATCCCTCGCTGTTCGTGCCGAAGCCGGAGGCCATCGCGGCGGCCCCAGGCCGTATCGGCAAGCTCTCCGCTGAAGCCGAGGAGGCGACGCGCGCTGCCGACGAGACCAAAAAGGCCGCCACCGCAGCGGCGAAAGAGGCGCAATCGCTTCCGGCGACGCTGCGCAAGCTTGAGCAGCAGAAGACCCGCGCCGACGGTGAGAACGCTTATGCCGACAAGCTGATTGCGAATGCCAAGACCGACCAGGCCAAGGCAAAGGCCGAGGAACTGAAGCAGAAGGTGGCTGCCAAGGCTGCCGATGCGGCAACCCAGCTCGATGCCGCCAAGGCCGCCGCGCAGCCGAAGCGCGATGCCGTCGCCGCCACCAAGGAAGCCGCGAAGGTCGCGGCGACCAGGAAGGCCGATGCCGTCAAGGCGGAACTCGACGCAAAGCTCGCGCTCGAACCGGTCTCGGTCTACATCAGCCGCTCGACGCAGAAACTCTATGTGCGGCGGAACACGCACAAGCCGGCGCCGGACGGCGGCGGCGAGGTGTTCGACACCAGCATCGAGGTCCCCGTCACGATCCGCAATCCCGACCAGCCGCTCGGCACGCACATCTTCACGGCGATGGCGAGGAACGGCACCGGCCTGCGCTGGAGCGTGGTCACGATCGACGACGGCGACAATGCCAAAAACGCGCTCGACCGCATCACCATCCCGCAGGAGGTGTGGGATCGCATCGGGCCGACCGCATTGCCGCGCTCGTCGATCATCATCTCGGACGAGCCGCTGAGCAGCGAGACCAACTACCGCACCGAGTTCGTCGCGGTGCTGAGCAACCATCCGCAGGGCGGCTTCATCACGCGCAAGCCGACCGCGCCGCCGATGGCCGTTGCCAGCGATGACGGCTACTGGGACAATGGCGGCAACGGCGGCAACGGTTTCGGCTTCTTCTTCCAGCAGCCGAACCCGCAGCCCGTCAATCCGCGTCGCCGCGGCCAGTATCAATATTATCAGCCGGCGCAGCCGATGCCGCGGAGCTTCTGGTAGCAGAGCGCTCTAAAGCATGATCCTGAAAAGTGCGAAGCGGTTTTCCGGAAAGATCATGCGTAAACGACAACCTGAAGCGCGATGATGAATTCATCCAAATCTCATCGCGCTTTAGGGTGACCCCGTCGACATGCCCTGCAGCTGTCGAAGCGGATTGAGCGGGCCGAGCGGGATCAGCTCGAAGCGCATGAGATGAGCTTCGCCCAAGGGCAGCTTTTCGAGCATGTCGTGAGCAGCCGCGACATCCGTGACGTTCAGGATGAACGCGACGCCGACGCGATCTTGCAGCGAGTACCACTGGTCGATCTTGCCCTCGAGATAGAGCTTCACCGTCTCCCGCACTTCCTTCGGCAGGATCGCGCGCGCGGCGGCGGCATCGGCGCCGGGGTTGATCGTGCCGATCGCAAGAATTCGGGTGGTTGGCGTCGGCGGCGTCGGTGACTGCGCGCGTCCCGGGACCGCGGATGCCAGGCAGAGGATCAAAGTCACCAAGACGGCAGCGAGCGTAGGCTTCATTCGTATTCTCCTTGCCCTGAGGTTTACGCTGTTCAACCACATAGGGTGCGTGCTGCATCGCCGCCGCGCGGCGGCGATGCAGGCTCGAATGTCAGGCGCAGGTCCGGCGCGTGGTCACTTGCCTTGATTCACTTGCCCTGGATCAGAAGACCCAGCGGCGCGAGCGGGCCGACCGGCATCAGCTCGTAGGTGCAGAAACCGTCGGTCACGAGTGGCAGTGCCTCCACGGTCGCCTTGGCCTGTTCGAGGGACTCGACGTTCATCAGGAAGACCACGCCGGGCTTGTCCTGGCGAAACCAGAACTGCTCGATCTTCCCGTCGAGATAGTGCTTCAACGTAGCCGGCACTTCCCGCGGCATGATCTGCTGCCGCTGCTCCGGCGTCGGCGCCTTGGTGATGTTGCCGATGGCGATGATTTTCATGGGGCTCTCCTTTTGGATTGGTGCTCGTCAAGGGGCGGCGTCCAGTCCGAAGGCTCCGCAAAGAGGGGCGAAAACGCCATCTTTGGAGGCATTTACGCCATCGATAATCGTGCCGATCGTCCGCAAAAACGTTGTTTTCTCAGATCGCTACGACTATCTCTCGCTCGCGGTGTGGGCTTCGGACCGAGCGCCGATGGGGACCAAGCTAAGCCGCCCTCCGCATCAGCGGTATTGTCGTAAACGACAACTTTGAGAGCATTTCCGCCATGCACATCGCGTTGCTCGCCCTCGAGGGATTTTGGGACACCGGGCTGACCGTGACGCTCGATGCATTCACGATCGCCAACAATTTCGCGGCCGCCCAGGCGGGTAGTGCGCCCCATTTCGACGTGTCGATCGTCGGCGTGCGGAGAAAAGTCCGCTCCGGGCAGGGCTTTGCGCTCCCCGTCAAACCCGTGACGCCCGACCTGAAGCCGGACTGGGTCATCGTACCGGCGTTGAATACAAGTCGGCCGGAACTGTTGATTCCGGCGCTTGACCGCCGCGACGTCAGGCAGGCGGTGGAGCAGCTCCAGTCCTGGTACGCCAATGGCGCGCGCATCGCCGCGTCCTGCATCGGGACGTTCGTGCTTGCGGAGGCGGGGCTGCTCGATGGACAGGGAGCGACGACCACCTGGTGGCTGTCACCGCTGTTCCGTCAGCGTTACCCGAATGTCAGGCTCGATGAGAAACGCATGCTGGTGACGTCGGATCGCGTTGTCACGGCGGGCGCCGCCATGGGGCATCTCGATCTCGCGCTGTGGTTCATACGTCAGGCCAGCCCCGAGCTTGCCGCCGTGGTGTCGCGTTATTTGCTGGCCGATCTGCGCTCCCTGCAGGCGCCCTTCATCATTCCCAATCATCTGGCGCAGGCCGATCCGCTCATCCAGCGTTTCGAACGCTGGGCGCGCGAGCATCTGAAGCAGGGTTTTTCGTTGCAGGAGGCCGCAAGCGCACTTGCGACCAGCGCGCGAACCTTGCAGCGCCGCTGCGAGGCGGTGCTCGGCAAGTCTCCGCTGTCCTACTTCCAGGACCTCAGGGTCGAGCGCGCGCAGTCGCTGCTCCATGGCAGCGGTCTCGACGTCGATGCGATCGCCGCCGAGGTCGGCTATGAGGATGGCGCGACGCTCCGGACGCTGTTGCGGGAGCGCCTCGGACGCGGCGTGCGCGAGCTTCGCGCAAACCTGCGCTGACGGTCCGCGCCTACGGCCGCGCTTCGATCACGATCGCCTGGATCTTGCCGTCAACCGCGCCGGAGCCGTGGCGCGACCGGAGTTCTGCGGCAACGAGATCCGTCGCGGCCTGCAGCTTGCTCGCATCCCTGGCCTCGATCTCGCTTCGCAGCGGCGTGCCCTGGCAGAGCGCGGTCGCGGCATATTCCGCCGACGGCGCGCGGCTGGTTTCAGTTCGCGTTTCGATCGAGATGTCGCGAAAGCCGGCACGCTCGAGGTCGGATCTGATGAGCGCCTTGTCGTGATAGCCGTGCGGCGTTCGGCTCATGAAACGGGGCGGGTCGTCGGGAAACATCCTGGCGAGCGCGGCCGTTGCTTCGTCGCTGAGCACATTGTCCTCGATGCGGTCCCACACGTTGAACACGAACGTGCCGTCGTCCTTCAGCACGCGCTTCACTTCGCCGTAGGCCTTGACGCGGTCCGGAAAGAACATCGCGCCGAACTGGCAGCAGACCACGTCGAACTCGGCATCGCCAAAGGGCAGCGCCATGCCGTCCGCCTGGCGCCAGGTGATGCGGTCATCGTCGCCTTGCCGCTTCGCCGCGACCGCGAGCATCGGCTCGTTCAGATCGGTCGCGACATAACGGATGCCGCGCGGCAGCGCCGCCGCGACTGCGCGCGTGACCGCACCGGTGCCCGCGGCGATCTCGAGCAGCACGGAGGGCGAGCGCGCCGCGACGCGTCTTGCGATGTCCTCCGCATAGACGGAGAAGATCATCGGGACCAGATATTCGTCGTAGATTTTTGGAATCGATCCGGCAAAAACCTTGTCAGTGCTGGACATGCTTGCCTCGCTGAAGGTTCGGACACGAGGCTGATGTACCACAGATTGCGCTCTACCGCGCGAGCAGCGAGGTGACCCCGCCGGCGAAAGCGCCTACGATCTTGCTACGACCTCGCGGATCGGCCGCGTACCGTCCCAGCTCAACGCCGCCTGCCGGACTTTTTCGAAGAACGGCCCTTTGGTGCCGCTGATGTCGGAGATCTCGATGATCGTTCCCGGATGGGCCTGCGTGTCGAAATAGGCAAAGCGTCCCTTGTCGCCGCCGATCTGACCCTCGTGGCCGATCCTGTAGCCGAGCCCGATCGCCTTGTCGTAGAGCGACTCATAGTCGTGACTCCAGTAGGACATGTGCTGGAGGCCTTCGTGGCCGGCGTCGAGGAATTCCTTGTAGAGCGAGGGCGCGTCGTTGCGCTGCTGGATCAGCTCGATCTGGAGATCGCCTGAGTTCGCCAGCGCAATGCTCATCTCCACCGCGGAATCCTGGCCGCGATGGCGGAACCAGTCGGTCTTGACGCGGTCCATGTAGTACCAGGGACCGACGCCCATCACCTCGATCCAGTGCTTCATCGCGGCCTGGATGTCCCGCACCACATATCCGTTCTGGCGCACCGCGCCAAAGATGCGGCTCATGCCCGCGCTCCTGTTCTCAACCTAGTCACTCTAGGCTATCGCATGCGACAGCGGGAGGCCGCTGGACGAGCGGGGCCTGCATGGTTCGAGACGCCCGCCTTGCGGGCTCCTCACCATGAGGGTCTGATATCCCGCCGCACAACGGGACCTCATCCTGAGGAGACCGCGTAGCGGTCGTCTCGAAGGATGGCCGCACGCGAGTCTCCCGTCACGTTTGTCTTCACATGCAATAGCTTTGCTATTCACTTCACCTCGATGCCGGCGTCCTTGGCAACCTGCTTCCAGGCCGCGATGTCGCGGGCGTTGATGTCGCGCTGTTCGTCGCCGGGCACGAATTGCGGCGTGATGCCGAGGCCCAAGAGCTTCTCCTTCACCTCGGCATCGCCGAGCGCGTCCTTGAGCGCCGCCGACAGCTTCGCGGCGATCGGCGGCGCAAGGCGCGCGGGCGCATACATCGCCCACGACAGGCTGCGGTCGAACGGTACGCCTTGCTCCTGGTAGGTTGCAACATCCGGCAGGCTCGGCGAGCGCTCGCCGCAGGCGGCCAGTGCCTTGATCGAGCCGTCCTTCACCAGCGGCGTTGCGGTCGCCATGTCGAGCGTCGCCAGCGAGATATGACCGCCGAGCAAATCGCCGGCGAGCTTGGCGATGCCGTTGAACGGCACTTGCTCCATTTTGATGCCGGTCTGCTGCATCAGGATCTCCGCGCAAAATTGCCCGGTCGATCCGATCCCCCAGCTACCGTACTGGATCGGCTCGCCCTTCTTCGCAAGGGCAATCAGCCCCTTGATGTCGTTGGCGGCAAAATCCTTGGTCGCCACCAGCATGATCGAGGACGTACCGATGCGGCCGATGGTCGTAAAGTCCTTGATCGAATCGTAGGGCAGCTTCGGATAGATCGCCGGCGCCAGCACGTGCGTGGTCATGCCGCCGACGGTGATGGTGTAGCCGTCATTCGCTGATGTCGCGACCATCTGCGTGCCGAGCGTGCCGGCAGCACCGGTGTGGTTCTCGATATAGATGCTCTGCCCGAGCGTCTTGCCCATCTTGTCGGCGAGCAGCCGGCCGATCACGTCGCCGCCACCGCCCGCCGCGTAAGGCAGCAGCATGCGGATCTTGCGGGTGGGGTAGGCGGCCGGATCCTCGGCGCGCGATGGCATCGTCGCCGACAGCAATGCGAGAAACGAAAGCGTGACGGTGCGCAGCATCATGATGGCATTCCCTAATCCTCGAAACGAAATCGGTAGGCATCGCCGTGCCGGATCACGCGGCCTGCGGTCGGCGCCGGAAAATGTCCGGTGAGCAGATAGCTCGGCGTGTCTGCCAGCTCATCCAGCAGCGCCATCCGCGTCGCGACCGCGGCAGCCGGATCGACATCGGCGGCGTTCGAGAGCCACGGCGCCGCGCACTGAATCGGATGATGGATGACGTCGCCCGACATCACCGCATGATCGTGGCCGCCATTGAGATGGATCTGCATGTTGCCGGCGGTGTGGCCTGGCGCCGCGGCGAAGCGCAAGGCGGCGTCGCGATCCCCAAACAGGCGATGGTCGGTCTCGACGAGCTCGGCGAGGCCCGCCGCGACCACCGGCAGCACGGAATCCTCGAATGAGCCGTGGTTCACCGGGCTCTTCGGCGCGGCATTGTGCGCGGCTTCGAAATGCCGGTACTCCTCGCGTCCCATCAGATAGCGCGCATTGGGGAAGGTCGGCACCCAGCGCCCGTCGAGGAGGCGCGTGTTCCAGCCGACGTGGTCGACATGCAGATGCGTGCACATCACGAAGTCGACCTGTTCGGGAGCAACGCCCAGCGCCTGCATGTTCTCCAGGTAAGGCTGGTTCAGATTATTCCACGCTGGCACGCGCGGCCGGTGCTTGTGATTGCCGCAGCAGGTGTCGACGATGGCGGTCCAGCGCGGCGTGCGGACGAGATAGGAATGGTGGCTGAGGATGAAGCGGCCGGTCTCCGGCTCGATATAGCGGTGATCGAGCCAACTCCGGTTCTCGGCGATCACCTCGTCGGTGACGTTGGCGAACAACCATGTCTTGTCGAAGGCGAGCGAAGGGATCTCGCTGACGAGATCCACCCGCATGCTGCCGATTGTCACCTGCCGCATCGGCTCAATTCTTCAGGAGGTCGCCGAACGGCACCCAGCGCGAGCCGTCGAAACGGATCAGCTGCAGGCTCGTCATCGGTGTATAGCGCTCCGGCGAGTTGTTCACGGCGGTGCCGTTGATCAGCATCGGCAGGTGCACGTCCTTGAGTGACGTCGCCTGCTTCATCACATTGGCGCGGGTGAGGTCGTTGCCGGAGGCCTTCAGCACCGTCACCAGCGTCTGGGCGATGGTGTAGCCATAGACATTGAGCCAGTCGCTCTTGTTGGCGTCCGGCAGGTACTTGTCCATGAACGCCAGCCATTCCCTGTAGCCGGGGTCATCCTTGTTTGCCGGATCGGTCGCGTCCTTCAGGTACTGGCTGGAGATGACACCGGTGGCATTGTCCTTGCCGGCCGGCTCCAGCACGCCGCTGATCGAGGCGGAGACGTTGGAGATGATGGTCGTGGGCTTCCAGCCGATCTCGCCGATCTTGCGGATCGCCTGCGCCGCAAATTTCGGCGTCGCCGCCACCAGCACCACATCGGCGCCCGCGGTCTTCAGTTGCAGGATCTGGGTGTCGACCGTCGGTGCCGAGGTCTCGTAAGCCGCGCGCGCGACGATGGCCTCGCCGCCGCCGAGCCCTTCTTCCAGCGCCTTCAGATAGTCCTTGCCGAGATCGTCGTTCTGGTAGAGCACGCCGATCTTCGCAGTGGCGTGGCTCGCCTTGATGTATCTGGCGTAGGCGATCGCCTCGTCGCGATAGGTCGGCTGCCAGCCGACGGTCCAGGGGAAATTCTTCGGGTCGTCCCACTTCGCCGCGCCCGAGCCGAGGAAGAGCTGCGGCACCTTGCGGTCGTTGAGATATTTGTGCACGGCGCTGTTGGTCGGCGTGCCGACGCCGCCGAAGATCAGCAGCACCTCGTCGCTCTCGACTAGCTTGCGCGTCTGCTCCACCGTCTTCGGCGGGCTGTAGGCATCATCCGCAATGATCATCTGGATGCGCCGCCCGTTGACGCCGCCGTCGTCGTTCACCTTGCGGAAATAGGCTTCGGCGGATTTTGCGATCTGGGCGAAGGCCGACACCGGGCCGCTCAGCGGTGCGGTGGTGCCGATCTTGATGGTCTTGTCGTCGGCGCCGGGATCGTATTTCGCGGTTTGAGCAGACGCGGTGCTGGCCGCGAGCAGCGGCAACAGGATGCAGGCCGCGGACAAGCGAAGGCGGGCAAAGCGCGCCATGACGTCGTCTCCCCAAATTTGCTCTCCGCCTCTCATTGGTGCGGAGTTGAAACGCGAGAACAGCGCCCGAAGTAGACTTGCGGGCCGCGACCGTTGCCGCCAGACTGGCGAAACGAACGATCGTTCGCACGGTTGACTAGCGAACGATCGTTCGTTAGTCAAGCCGTCATGGCTGTCCACACCTCCAGCGCGGCGGAAGCGGCTGCGCCCACGACCCGCGAGCGCATCCTGTCTGAAGCGCTGAATTTGTTCGCGCAGAGCGGCTATGGCGGCGCCTCGATGCGCGAGCTCGCCCGCCGCGTCGGCATCCGCGAGAGCAGCCTCTACAATCATTTTTCGGGCAAGGCCGCGATCCTGGAAGCGATCGTCAGCGAGCACGGCCCCGCAAGCTCAGCGAGCCGGCTGGAGGAGCCGCGCTACAAGCAGCTCGCGCGCCAGCCCGCTGCGTTCTGCCGGCAGTTCGCGCTCGACCTCGTCGAGCAATGGTCCGACCCGCGCGAGCACCAGTTCCAGAAGGTGATCACCGCCGAACGCAACCGCGTGCCCGGCATCCGCGCCAAATTCGCCGATCATTTCTACGCGCGCGAGCAGAGCATGATGACGGACTATTTTCGCGGCTTTGCGCTCGCCGGCCTGGTCTCGACCACCGATCCGCGCGAGACCGCACGGCTGTTCGCGGCCGGTCTCATCTACATCCGCCTCGAGCACTACGTGATGGGCGCAGCGCCGTCGCCGCGGTCGAAGGTGATCGAGGCGATCGACCGCTATCTCGCCTTCTTCCTGTCGCTGATTTCGGCGGACGGTGGCAACGACGACAACAAGAAACGAAAAACAAAGGGAGAGGCGCGTGGCAAGGCTGCCCCTGATTGATCCGGAGACGACGAGCGGCGACATCCGCGCCTCGTTCGACCGCATGCCGGTCAAGCTCAACATCTTCCGCATGATGGCCCATGCCGAGGCCAACATGATCCCGGCAATGCGGCTCGGCAATTCGATCCTGCACAAGCAGAAGCTCAGCGCGGTCAACCGCGAACTGCTGATCCTCCAGGCCGCGCAGCTCGAAGGCGGCGCCTATGAATGGCGCCAGCACGTGCCGATCGCGCTCGGCGTCGGCTGTACGCAGGCGCAGGTCGATGCGGTCGAGCGGAGCGACTACGACGCGGCCGCATTGAACGAGGCCGAGCGCGTGCTGCTGAAGTTTGGCCGCGAGGTGGTCGAGAATGTCCGCGTGCCCGAAGCGACCTTCGCGGCTGCTCGCGCGCATTTCAGTGACCAGGAGATCGTCGAAGCCATCGTCGCGCTCGGCTTCTACATGATGATGGCGCGGCTCACCGAGGCCACCGAAACCGATCTCGATCCCGCGGCCGGCATGAAGGTCTATGACGGCGGCAAGAAATAGGCGGCTGGGATGAGCGAGACCGAGAGCAAGCCGGAGCGCTACGTTCGTCCGCCGAGCGCGGAGTCGTTGGGCGAAGCGCCGGGCAGAGGCCGCCTGAAGAGCCGCCGCATCCTGATCGTCGGTGGCGGCCAGCGAGTGTTCGACGCGGCCACGGATCCGATCGGCAACGGCCGCGCCATGAGCATTCTGTGCGCGCGCGAGGGCGCGAAAGTCGCGGTTGCCGACCTCAACCGCACCTCCGCGCAGCAGACCGTCAAGCACATCACCGATGAAGGCGGCGAGGGCTTTGCCATCACGGCCGACGTCACGAGCGAAGCCGACGTGACGCGGATGATCGAGGAAGCGCACCGCGCCATGGGCGGCCTCGACGGCATGGTGCTGAACATCGGCACCTTCGGCAAAACGGGGCTCGATAATGTCAGCCCAGAGGAGTGGAACAGGATCTACGACGTCAACGTCCGCGGTCCCATGCTGTGCTGCCGCGCCGCGATGCCCAAGTTCGACAACGGCGGCTCGGTCGTCTTCATCTCCTCCATCGCCGCGCTGAAGGCGGGATCGCAGATGGCGGTCTACGATTCATCCAAGGCAGCGCTCGGCGGCCTCATGCGCAACATCGCCCATCTCGGCGCGCGCCGCGGCATCCGCGCCAATCTCGTCTATCCCGGCCTCGTTGACACCCCCAACGGCCGCGAAGCCGGCGCCGGGCGCCCCAACCGCGGCAAGGGCCACGTCCCGTTCGGCCGTCAGGCGACTGCCTGGGAGATCGCCTACGCCGTGCTGTTCTTCCTGTCGGACGAAAGCGTCTACGTCACCGCGCAGACGCTCGCGGTGGATAGCGGCCTGAGCGGGATGTAGCTCTTATCGTCATGGCCGGGCTTGACCCGGCCATCCACGACTTATTCGCAGCACCAAGAACGTGGATGCCCGGGTCAAGCCCGGGCATGACGAATTTCAATCGTCGCCACAATCACCCGACCTCATCCCGAGGTGCTCACCTTGCGATGCACCCGCATCGCAAGGTGAAGCCTCGAAGGATGGGCCACAGGCGCGCTCGCAGCCCATCCTTCGAGGCGCGCAAAAGCGCGCACCTCAAGATGACGTCGCTGGGTGTAGGTGCCGCGCCACCCCAGATTCACATTGCGCCTGCTAGCCATTCCCTCTAATTGTCTTGGACAAATGACCAAAGAAAATGGTCGCATGACGAGGAAGGGAAGCGCAGGCATGTCGCAGGGTGGTTTTGGACTGGCAGGTGTAATCGGCATGCCGGTCGCGCATTCGCGCTCGCCCGTCATTCACAATTACTGGCTGAAGGCCCACGGCATCCGCGGCAGCTATGTGCCGCTCGCGGTCAAGCCGGAGCGGCTCGAGGATGCGCTCGATGGGCTGATTGCGCTCGGCTTCCGCGGCTGCAACGTCACCATGCCGCACAAGCAGACGGCGATGCCGCTGCTCGCCCGCGTCAACGAGACGGCAAAGCGCATCGGCGCCGTCAACACCATCGTGGTCGAGCAGGACGGCACGCTCTCCGGGTTCAACAACGACGGCAACGGCTTTGTGCAGAGCCTGCGCGATGCCAGGGCGGACTGGCGCGGCGATGCCGGGCCGATCCTGCTGCTCGGCGCGGGCGGCGCCTCGCGCGCGGTGGTCGTGGCGCTGCTGGAGAACGGCGCGCGCGAGATCCGGATCGCCAATCGCACGGCCGAGAAGGCGGAGGCGATCGCCAGGGAATTCGGCGCCGCCGTCAGCACCATTGCGTGGGATGATCGCGCCGCCGCGCTCGGCGATGTCGCACTGCTCGTCAACTGCACCGACCGCGGCATGGTCGGCAAGAGCGCGCTCGAGATCGACCTGTCGCGCCTGAATCCTACGACACTCACCGCCGATCTCATTTACACCCCGCTCGAGACGCCGTTCCTGGCCGAGGCCCGCGCGCGCGGCTGCGTCACCGTGAACGGGCTCGGCCTTTTGCTCAACCAGGCCCGGCTCGCCTTCAAGGCCTGGTTCGGTGTCATGCCCGACGTGACGCCCGAGCTGATCAAGGCGATCGAGGCGACGTTCTGAACCGCAGGCCGGGAGTTCGCGCCATGACACTGCCGGCGTCCCCCAGGATCGATTGCCACATCCACGCCATCGATCCCGTCCGCTTTCCCTATTCGGACGACACGCCGTACCGGCCGAGTGGGCAGGAGATCGCGCCCGCGGCGCAGCTTCTCCGCGTGTTCGATGCCTTCGATGTCAGGCACGCGCTGGTCGTCGCCACCAACACCGGCTATGGCAGCGACAGCCGCATCCTACTCGACACCTTGAAGCAGGGCGGCGGCCGCTTCAAAGGCGTCGCCGTCGTCGAGAACGACGTCGATATCAAGGAGCTCGAACGGTTGAAGGCCGCCGGCGTCATCGGCATCGCCTTCAACGTGCCGTTCCACGGCGCCGACTATTATCTCAAGGCGGCGCCGCTGCTGGAGAAGCTGGTCAGCCTCGACCTGTTTCTTCAGGTCCAGGTCGAGCACGACCAGTTGCTCGCCTTGCTGCCGCTCATTGAAAAGTCGAATGTGCGCCTGGTGTTCGATCATTGCGGGCGGCCCTCGGTCGCGCAAGGGTCACAAGGCAAGGCCTTCCAGACGCTGCTCGCGATCGGCCGCGAGCGCGACGCGCATGTGAAGCTGTCGGGCTATTACAAATTCTCGCAGCTGCCGCATCCCTATGAGGACACCTGGCCGTTCATCGCAGCGCTGGTCGATGCCTTCACCCTCGACCGCTGCGTTTGGGGCTCGGACTATCCGTTCCTGCGCGCAGCCGAAAGGCTCGACTACGGCCCGCTGCTCGCGGTGCTGCCAAAACTGTTTCCGGACGCGGGCGACCAGCATCGCCTGCTGTGGCGAACGCCGGCGAAACTGCTCGGCTTCGACGGATCATAAAAAGAAAGCGAAGGGGAGGAGAACATCATGAGGCATCTTTTAGGGACATTCGCCGTCGCGATCGCAGCGGCGATGGGCACCGGTGCTGCGCAGGCACAGAGCACGGTCTACATCCCCGACGTCATCGAGCTCTCCGGCCCCGGCGCGGTCTCCGGCACCAACTGGCGCGACGGCGTCGCGCTCGCGATCGACGAGATCAACAATGCGGGCGGCATTCTCGGCCGCACGATCCAGACCGAGCATTTGGACACCCAGAGCAATCCCGGCATCTCGCGCGCGCAGGTGCAGAAGGTCCTCGACAAGGACCCTTACGTCGTGCTCGGGCCGATCTATTCCGGCTCGGTCAAGGTCAACATGGCGCTGACGCAACAAGCCGAGATCCCGCAGATCGTCGGTGCCGAGGCCGCCGACATCACCACGCAGGGTAACCCCTGGGTGTTCCGCACCGCCTTCGGTCAGCAATTTTCGATGCCGAAGATCGCCAACTATCTGCACGACAAGCTCAAGGTGAAGTCGGTGGCGCTTGTCTGGGTCAACAATGACTTCGGCAAGGGCGGCCGCGACAACTTTTTGAAGGAGATGAAGGCGCGCAATATCGAGGTCGCGGCCGATATCTCGACCGAGCAGGGCCAGGTCGATTTCGGCTCCGACGTCATCAAGCTGAAGGGCGCCAAGGCGGATGCCGTGTTCGTCTACACCAACGAGGAGGAGAGCGCGCGCTTCCTGATCGAGGCCAGGCGGCAGGGTCTGTCGACGCCGCTGTTCGGCGAGACCACGCTGCTGAGCCAGAAGGTGGTCGAGCTCGCCGGTCCCGCCGCCAACGGCGTGCGCGGCCATGTCGGCCTGTCCGCCGACGCGCCGGTGCCGGCGATCGAGGAGTTCACCAAGAGATTCACCGAGCGCTTCAAATACCGGCCCGACCACAACGGCATCAAGGGCTACACCGCTGTCTATCTCGTCAAATACGTCACCGAGAAGATCGGCAAGTTCGACAGCAAGGCCTTTGGCGCTGCAATGAAGGGCCTGACGCTGACGCCCGACAAGGCGCCGGGCATGCTGATGGAGGCAAGCTGGGACCAGAACGGCGACATCGACCGCGCCAGCTTCCTCGCCGAGATCGTCGACGGCAAGCAGAAGATCGTGGAGACCCTGCCGAAGCTGAAGGGCGGGAAGGAGTGAGCCGCGCCCCGCACCTCGCGTGAATTCAGCGTGAAAGACCACCAAGCCACGTCTTGCCAGGGAGTCCATCCCGCGCGATAATGACCCGCATATTGAAGCCTGAAGTTGAGCTACGCCGGTTAGCCGGCGATTGATTTCGTCAGAACCATCTGTTTTCCGGAGCGGTCATGCGCCAGCTGAAGGTGGACGGAAAGCCGCATGATGTGAATGTCGAGGGCGACATGCCGCTGTTGTGGTGGCTGCGCGACGAGCTCGGCAAAACCGGCCCGAAATATGGCTGCGGCATTGCGACGTGCGGCGCCTGCACGGTGCATGTCGGTGGCCGACCGGTGCGGTCGTGCTCGCTCAGGATCGGCGACGTCAAGGACGACGCCGAGATCACCACGATCGCCGGGCTGGACACGCAGGCCTTTCATGCGGTGCAGGCGGCGTGGATCGAGCATCAGGTGGCGCAATGCGGCTATTGCCAGCCCGGGCAGATCATGGCCGCGGCCGCCCTGCTGCAGGCCAGGCTGGTCGAAGGCAATCCGCCGCTCGCCGAAAAGGATTTCGACGTGACGGTCGATCACGTGATGTCGGCCAATCTGTGCCGCTGCGGCACCTACACGCGCATCCGCGCGGCGATCAGGACCGCTGCCGCCCGGCTGCAAGGACAAAAGTCGTGAAGCGCGCGCGCGGTACGATCTCGCGGCGCCTTGCGCTACTCGGAGCGGCCAGCGTGGCGGGCGGCCTCGTGTTCGGCTTCTACTATACCGAGCCGTTCCGCGTGAACCGGCGCCTCACGAACGGCCTCAAAAAGGGCGAGCACATGCTGACGCCCTATGTGCGGATCGACCAGAGCGGCGTCACCCTCATAACGCCGCGCGCCGATCTCGGCCAAGGCGCCTATTCGGTGCAGGCGGCGCTGCTTGCCGAGGAGCTGGACATCGCCTGGAACGACATCAAGGTCGATCCGGGCGCGCCGAGCTCGGCCTATGCCAATACCACGGTGGTCCGGGAGGGCGTGCCGTTCTCGGTGCTCGGTCATTTCAATTCCGTTGCGGAGATCATTGGCCAGGGTGCCGGCAAGATTCTGGGTCTCGAACTGACGGGTGGCTCATCGACCGTCGCCGACGCTTGTCAGAAGCTGCGTGTGGCCGGCGCGACCGCGCGCGAGGTGCTGCTGCTTGCGGCTGAGAAGCAGACTGGCGTTGCGAGAGCCAAGCTCGCGACGCGGGACGGCACGGTGATCCTGCCGGACGGAAGCGCGCTCAGCTACGCGTCTCTCGCCGAGACGGCGGCGACGATCGAGGTGCCGTCCGGCATCGTGCCGAAGGATCCGAAGGATTGGCGCTATCTCGGCAAGCCGATGCAGCGGATCGACATGATGGCCAAGTGCACGGGCACCGCGACCTTCGGTATCGACATCCGCCTGCCCGGCATGGTCTACGCCACGGTCTGCACCAATCCGCGCCTCGGCGGCGTCCTGCGCAGCTATGACGATTCGAAGGCTCTGAAGGCGAGGGGTGTGCTGAAGATCGTGCCGGTCAAGGGCGGCGTCGGCGTCATCGCCGACAACACCTGGCGCGCGTTCGAGGCTGCGAGGCAGATCGAATGCCGTTGGGGCAACGCGCCCTATCCGGCCAGCAGCGCGGCGATGTTCGACGCGGTGCGGGCGTCCTTCGTCCCGGAGCGCCGCCTGATCATCTCCAGGAACGACGGCAACGTCGATGCTGCTTTCGCCGCCGTCAAGCCGATCGAGGCCGAATACCGCGTGCCCTATCTCGCCCACGCCCCGCTCGAGCCGATGAATGCCGTGGTCCAGCTCAGGGGCGGTCGCCTCGACATCTGGACGGGGACGCAGATTCCGGCGTTCCTGGTCAAGACCGCGCGGGAGATGACCGGGCTGCCGGAAGACGACATTCACGTTCACGCGCAGCTCTGCGGCGGCAGCTTCGGCCGCCGCCTCGAGGACGATTATGTGCGCCAGAGCATTGAGCTCGCGATGGCCTATCAGGGGCCGCCAATCAAGATGACATGGACGCGCGAGGAGGACATGACCCACGACCTCCCGCGGCCGCTCGCCGTCGCGCGCATGCGCGGGACGGTGAAGAATCGCCAGGTCGAGGCCTATGATCTCGCCATCGCCGCGCCGTCCGTGAACGCCTCGCAATTCAGCCGGCTGAACCTGCCGTTTCCTTTGCCCGATGCGGCGATCGTGGCGGGCGCCTGGGATCAGCCGTTCGCGATCCCGAATTACCGTGTGAGAGGCTATCGCGTGCCTGAGCTGGTGCCGGTCAGCTCCTGGCGCTCGGTCGGTGCGTCCGGCAACGCCTTCATGCACGAGTGCTTCCTCGACGAGCTGATCCATGCCGCGGGCGCTGATCCGCTGGAGGAGCGGCTGCGGCTGTGCGCGAACAATCCTGTGTACGCGCCATCGCACAAGGTGCTCAAGGCCGTCGGCGAGATGTCGAACTGGGGCAGCAATCCCGGCGCCAACCGCGCCCGCGGGCTCGCCTTCACGCTGTCCTTCGGCGTGCCGGTTGCCGAAGTGGTCGAGGTCGAGAAGGTTGGCGATGCCATCGCGATCAGGCGCGTCTTCGTCGCCGCCGAGGTCGGCAAGGTGCTCGACCCCGACAATCTGACGAACCAGGTCGAGGGCGCCGTGATCTGGGCGCTCGGCCACGCCATGAATGCCGAGCTGACCTATGAGGACGGCCAGGCGATGCAAACGAACTACCACCAATATGAAGGCATGCGCCTCTATCAGGCGCCGCAGATCGAGGTCAAGCCGCTGGAAAACACCGGCCTCGAACACATCCGCGGCATCGGCGAGCCGGCCGTTCCGCCGGCCGCGCCCGCGCTTGCCAACGCCATCTTCGCCGCGACCAATAACCGGGCGTACGAGCTGCCGCTGATCAGGCATCCGAAGATCAGGTTCGTCTGAGGGGAGGGGCCGATGATCCGCTACGCGCTCGCCATCCTGCTGGTTGCGGGTCCCGCGCAGGCGCTGGCCGAGGAGTCCGCGCCTGGCCTCGCGCTTTGGGGCAAGATCCACGAGGTGTTCTCGCACCCGCGCTGCGCCAATTGTCACGTCGGACCCGATCGGGTGCCGATGTGGTCCGGGCCTGAATACGGAGCCGCGCCGCGGCCGCACGGCATGCACATCAGTGCCGAAGGCGGCGACGACGGCATCAACTATCTCGCCTGCACGACGTGCCACTCGAAGCAAAACTCGCTGACGCCGCACGGTCCGCCGGGGGCCACGAGCCCAAAGGGCGAGGCGGAGTGGCAGCTCGCGCCGGTCAAGATGCAGTGGTTCGGCAAGTCGAGTGCCGAGATCTGCAAGCAATTCAAGGACCCCGAGAGCAACGGCGATCGCAAGACGATCGCCGATCTCGTTCATCACGTCACGACGGAGCCTCTGGTACGTTGGGCATGGACGGTGGAGCCGGTGCGAAGGCCGCCTTATTCGGCGGAGCAGCTCGGCAAGCTCATTGAGGAGTGGGGCAGCGCCGGCACGCCTTGTCCGTAGGGCGAGTTGCGCCTATAGCGGGTTGAGAGTTTCACCGCGCATGGTGCGCGGATGACATCGGCTCACCCGCTTTTCCAAGACAGCTTCACCCCATGAAAACCACGCTGCTGACCTCCGAAGACTATACCCGCTCGCCCTGGAAGAACGGCGGCGGCATCTTCACCGACATCGCGGGGGCGCACCGCACCGACGCGCCGGTGAAGGATTGGAGCAGCCTGCTGTGGCGCTTCGCCTCGACGCCGATCGTGGCGCCCGGTCCCTTCTCCTACATGCCCGGCATCGACCGCTTGCAGATGGTGGTCGCCGGACGCGGCCTGGTGCTGAAAGCACCGGGGCAGGAGTTCGACGAGCGTGAACCCTTCACGACCGTGCGCTTCGCCGGTGAGCTCGAGATCGTCACCGCGCTCGAGGCGGGGCCCGTCGAAGTCGTCAATCTGATGGCGCGGCGCGGTGCGGCGGAGATCGCGCTTGTGGCGCTCAGGGAACCCGGCGAACGCGAGCTTGCCGCCGGCACGCATCTGGTTTACGCGGTTTCCGGCGATTGCGGCATTCGTCTCAATAGCGAGGATTTCGTCATCCCTGGGGGCTGCACGCTGAAGGTCGAGCTGACCAGGGCGGCCAGGCTGGCCTTCGTGTCGGGACTTGCGGTGCTGGCGTCGATCCAGCTCGTCGGCTGAACGGCCAGCGCCCCGGCCGCTGCGTACAATCTACGCAACTGGCCAGGTTGACGCCGCGTCGCCGGAGCACGATATCTGCCCTGATGCAGGATCGCCGCGAAGGGCAGGATATGAGCGCGCCAGACACAAAACCCTCCGCCACGTTGTCCGACGGCGTCGTCGACTGGCTGATCAACGGCACGCGCGACCAGCGCTTTATCGACAACATCTTCGCCGAGATGTGCATCCGCCTGCAGCAGGCGGGCATTCCGCTCAAGCGGGCGACGATGCACGTCCGGATACAGCATCCGCAATGGCTCGGCGCCGGCTTCCTGTGGTCGGACGGCATGCGTGAGGCGACGATCACGCGGGTGGACTTCGACGTCGTCGAGCGATCCGAGTTCATCGGTAGCCCCATCAATGAAATGATCGACGGCGCGACCGAGCTACGCGAAAGGCTCGAGGGCGATCCGTCGCTCGGCCGCAAGCATGCGATCTATGACGAGATGCGCGCGAAGGGCCTGACCGATTATGTCGTCTGGCCGCTCCATCACACCCTTGGCAAGCGACATTTCGTCACCTTCGCGACCGACCGGCCCGGCGGTTTCGACGACGCGCATGTCGCGGCCTTGAAGAATGTGTTGCCGGTGCTGGCGCTGGTCAGCGAGATCCGCATCAAGAACCGCCTGGCGCGAACGCTGCTCGAGACCTATGTCGGCTCCCATGCCGGCGAGCTGATCCTCGCCGGTGCCACCAGGCGCGGCACCGGCACCACGGTGCGCGCCGCGATCATGATCTGCGACTTGCGGGATTTCACCAAGATCTCCGACAATTGGCCGCGCGACGACGTCATCGACCTCCTCAACGATTATTTCGACGCGATGTCCGAGCCGATCGCCAAGCACGGCGGCGAGATCCTGAAATTTATCGGCGACGGCCTGCTCGCGATCTTCCCGCTCAGCCAGCCTGGTGCCTGCGCCAACCTGCTGCATGCCGTCAACGAAGCCCGCGACGCCATGGCCGCGCTGAACGCGCGCAACAACGGCACCGGCCGCGCGCCGCTGAACTACGGTATCGGCGTCCATGTCGGCGATGTCATGTACGGCAATATCGGATCAATGAGCCGGCTCGACTTCACCGTGATCGGCCCCGCCGTCAACATGGCCTCGCGCCTGGAAGCGCTGACCAAGCAGATCGGGCGAAGCGTGCTGCTCTCGCGCGACTTCGCCGAGCTGGTCCAGCCGAAATTCGAGCTGGAGCGCGTCGGCAAATACGAGGTGCGCGGCTTCAGCGATCCGATCGAGCTGTTCGCGTTTCCCGGCTGACACGCGCGAGGTCGGGCCGGTCCTCGTTCACTTATCTTCATGTTCGGTCAGGGCCGGCTTGAATGCCTGCGCCCGCGATCAGGCCTGCCTTGTCGCGGCATTTTCCGAGATCGAACGAAAATCCGGACGCCGGGCGTTTTCTGCTCTGCCGGTTGCGCAAACGCACGCTTGCACGGCTCGCCCTTCATCAGCGAGGCGGCACGTCGTGCGGATGGGCAAATGGAGGGGCCCGGTTGAAAGAGATTGCCGCGCAGGACTCCTAAGGTGGTTTCGTTGGCGACATCCGGCGTGACAACAGAGGAGGCTTCAATGCCAACCTGCTCCGAAACCCTTCACAGTCGAACCGGGCGATGCGCAGTCTGCGACGGCAAATTCGGCCTCGTCCGGTACTACGCGTGGCACAGGCCTCTTTGCTCGAAGAGGTGCGTCGAACGTTTCGCGGCGCGCCGTCAGGATGATCGAAACTGGGTGGGCCGTTTCCCGATCGCCTTCGGCAGGCCTGCAGAAAACCCTATGAGGATCCCATGACGCTCCAGATGTCACGACGAGGCAAGGAATATATGGAAACGGCGCAGAGCCTGCTCCGCGCGGCCCGCAGCATGACTGACGATGCGGTTGCGGCACGGCTGAAGATGCTGGCCGAGGATTATCAGCGCCGCGCCGAAAAGGCTTCGACCGCCGATGCAGCGCGGCCGGTGACGCGCTCGGCCGCCAGAAGCGGGTACGACTGGTCGAAGGAGCTCGCGTGAGATGATCCGGATCATTGCCGTGCTCTGTCGTCTTGCCTCTCCGGCGGACTGCCATGAACAGATCGTCACGACCTCGGACTTCGCCGATGTGACGATGCAGTCCTGCCTGATGGGCGCGCCGCAGCTCGCCGAATGGATGGCGCAGCACCCGGCCGAACGTCTGGCCGCCTGGCGCTGCACGATCGGCGGGCGAGGCGACGGCAAGGGAGCCTAGGCTGCGGAGACCCGAGCAGCGTGCCGGCAAGCACCGTTGCCAACGCGGCAATGTCCGATTACGTTTTGGCCCAGGTCAGCCAGACGTTCCTGCGATCGGCCGCATGGTCATGCCAAAATTCCTTCGCATCGGTCTCCATCAGTCGAACGTCTCCGGGTACACGTCGAAGGCGTGGTGTGTCAGGCGCGTCGGCTCGATGATCTTCCTGAAATGGGGCGCGGTGGAGGTGGACGGCGCTGGCAAGGGGCGCAAGGTCTACTGGAGCCGTACGCCGCAGGAGAAGACGGTCCGTTGCGGCAGCGCAGAGCGCGCCCAGGATTACGCGAAATCCGCGATCGCGCGGCGCCGCAGCCATCGCTATGAGCCGCTCAGCGGGTCCATCACGAACCGTCCCCGATCGGCCGCGTCCAGCCCCGAGCTCAAGCAGGCGCTCGCCACCATCCTGATCGTCGACATCGTCGGCTCAACCGCGAAAGCAGCAAAGCTCGGCGATGCCCGCTGGACCAAGGTGATGGGCCACTATTACGCCGCGGTGCGCAAGGAGCTGAAGAGCTCGCGCGGCAAGGAGGTGACGACGACCGGAGACGGCGTGCTCGCGACCTTCAAGGCGCCGGCCGCCGGCATCAATTGCGCGACCGCGATCCAGAGGGCCGTGCGCACGCTGGGCCTCGAGATCAGGGTGGGGCTGCATGCCGGCGAGTACACCATTAGCGGCGGCGAGATGGTCGGTCTCGCCTTCCACATCGGCACGCGCGTCGCGGCCAAGGCGCGCGCCGGCGAAGTCCTGGTGTCGAGCGCGGTCAAGGACCTGATGAAGACGCCGTCCACGATCCGCTTCAGGGATCATGGCAGCCATCAGCTCAAGGGCGTGCCGGAGCGGTGGCGGCTGTACCGGGTGGAGGGCTGAGGGCTGCGCGTGCAGCTAAAGCGCGATGAGATTTGGATGAATCGTCATCGCGCTTTAGGTTGTTGTTTACGCATGATCCTTCCGGAAAACCGCTTCGCACTTTTCCGGATCATGCTTTAGCCCTTCGTCGTTCGCTACGTCGCGGCTGCGCCACGCGGACGCCAGGTGCTCCAGTTCGCGCCGAACGCTGTCCACGACGCTGGCCCAGTCGTCTCGTTTCGGCTGCCGGAACAGCCGCATCGAGCGGTACCACGGGCTGTCGTCGCGGTGGAGCAGCCAGCGCCAGTCCGGGTTGAAAGGCAGCATGGTCCAGACCGGCGCGCCAAGCGCGCCGGCGAGGTGAGCGACGCTGGTGTCCACCGTAATCACCAGATCGAGACAGCCGATCAGCGCCGCTGTGTCGCAAAAATCCGTGAGATGATCCGTGAGGTCGACGATATCAGGACGTTCGTCGAGGAAGGCTTTGTCCCGATCCCGGGGGCCCTTCTGCAAGCTGACGATCTGAACATCGCAATCGAGGAGGGGAGCAAGCGTCTCGAGTGCGATCGATCGGTCGTGATCGTTCTTGTGCGCCGGATTGCCCGACCAGACGAGACCGACGCGGAAGCGATTGCGCCCGCCAAGCCGGTCTTCCCACGCTTTCACGCGCGCCAGGGGGGGCGCAGGAAGGTACGGCTCCGGGCTCGGGATCGTATCAAGCCGTGTCTTGAGCGCCAATGGCAGGGTTCCAAGGGGACAGTGGAGGTCGAACGGCAGCGACGCCGCGGACGGTCGGCCGACACACATTGCGACGCCGGAGACCTCGGCCAGCAGCTGCTGGATCGGAGGCTGGACCTCCAGGATGACCCGTGCTCCGAGCGCGGCCACCATGGGGACATAGCGCGCAAACTGGATGGCGTCGCCGAATCCCTCGTCGGCATGAAGCAATATGGTCTTGCCTTCGATCGGTTGGTCGCCAAGCCAAACAGGTTGGGAAAAACCACGATTGAGCAAACCGACAGGAAGTTTCCAGCGCGCTTCGCGTCCAAGCCAGCCTTGCTCGAAGTCCCCCGTCAGCAACTGTAGTGTCGCAAGATTGTAGGTCGCCACCGCATTGCCCGGGTCGACCGTCAGCGATCTGCCAAAGGTCGCGAAAGCTTCATCCAGCAATTGCAGATTCAGCAATACCAATGCCCTGTTGGAAAGGGCTCCGGAAAAAGCCGGTTGAAGCTCGAGCGCCTGATCGAAACACGCCAAGGCCTGGTCCATTCGGCCGAGCTTCACATGAAGCACGCCAAATTTGTTGTGCGTGTCCGCCAGGCTGGCGTCGAGCGCAATGGACGTTTCGTAGGCGGCCTCCGCTTCCTCGAACCGCTTCATCTCCTGGAGGCAATCGCCGCGAATTTGATGCAGGAGTGCGAAATTCGGGTCCGGCTTCCCGGCTACATCAAGGCATTCGAGCGCTTCCGCATACCGTCCGAGACTGAACAACAGGCGTCCGCAGCTGTTCGCCGCTTCCAGATATTGCGGATACAGCTGTAATGCCCGCTGGAAGTGCAGCACAGCCTCGTCCGTGCGCCCGTGTTGCCGGTGCATATGGCCGAGGTAGTTCGCGACGACTGCATCCAGCGGTTTGGCGATCGGGGCCTTGCTCTGGAGTTGCCGTGCTTCCGACCGCCATTCGGAAACCCGCCCATCGAGCTCGCGCCGAACGCAGTCCACGACGCTGGCCCAGTCATCCCGCTTCGGCTGTCGGAACAGCCGCATCGACCGGTACCACGGGCTGTCGTCGCGATGGAGCAACCAGCGCCAGTCCGGGTTGAAGGGCAGCATGGTCCAGACCGGCGCGCCCAGCGCGCCGGCGAGGTGAGCGACGCTGGTGTCGACTGCGATCACTAGGTCGAGACAGCCGATCAGCGCCGCGGTTTCGCTGAAATCCGTGAGATGATCCGTCAGGTCAAAGATATCACCGCGTTCGGCGAGGAAGGCCCGGTCCTGATCCCGGACGCCTTTTTGCAGCGAGACGAACTGGACGTCGCAGTCGAGCAGGGGCGCGAGCGTGTTGAACGCGATCGATCGATTGTGATCGTTGTTGTGATCCGGATTGCCCGACCAGACGAGGCCGACGCGGAGGCGATCGCGGGCGCCAAGCCGGTCTTCCCACGCCCTCACCCGCGCCGCCGGCGGGGCAGGAAGGTAAGCGTCCGCGAACGGAACCGTGTCGAGCCGCGTTGCGAGCGCCAGCGGCAGGCTTCCAAGCGGACAGTGCAGGTCGAACGCGGTCGAAGCCGCGGCCGATCGGCCGATACATGCTGCGACACCGCTGATGCCTTGCAGAAGCGGCTGGATCGGCGGCGGCACCTCCAGGATGACCTGAGCCCCGAGTGCGGCCACCATCGGCGCATAGCGCGCGAACTGGATCGAATCGCCGAATCCCTCGTCGGCATGCAGCAGGATGGTCTTGCCTGCGATCGGCGTGTCACCAAGCCAGAGCGGTGCGGAAAAGCCGCGATCGACGAGGCCGAGCGAGGCTTTCCAGCGCGCCTCGCGTCCCAACAGGCCCCGCTCGAAATCTCCGGTCAGCATCTGGAGCAGCGCGAGATGCCAGATCGTGTGCGCATTGACCGGATCGGCCGAAAGCGCCGCGCCGAGGGCCGCGAAAGCTTCGTCCAGCAATTGCATGCTCCACAGCGCCCGCGCCTTTTCGGTCAGCGCTGCGGGGAAATTCGGACGAAGCGCGATTGCGCGATCGATGCAGGCAAAGGCCTGCTCCATTCGGCCCAGCCGCGAATGAAGAGTGCCGAGGTTCTTGTGCGTCTCCGCCTCGAGGGGGGCGAGCGCAATCGACCGCTCGAAATCGGCCTGCGCCTCCGCGAACCGGCCCAGCCGCTGCAGGCAAAGCCCGCGCGTCTGATACAGCGGCGCGATGCCAGGATTGTGCCGCTCGAACAGGTCGAAGCATTCCAGCGCTTCGGCGTAGCGGCCGAGATGAAACAGCGATTGGCCTTGCTTCAAGGCCTCGAAATGCTGCGGCAAGGCTCGTGGTGCGACCGTTTTTAACTGTTGCTTGGCCGCAGCCCGGCGCTCTTGGCGATTCATGTGGTGACCAGAAGGAACCAGGTAAAAATTGCTGACCGCGCTATGTGTGCGGAATCCACCGAGTACGGCCGTAGCGTCCCGTTGCGGCAGTTTCTGGCGCGAAGCTGGTGTGAAGCTGATGCGGGTCGAACGCTCCGTGATCGCCAGCTGCCCTGTCCGGAGCAGAGGTCACGAGCGGCCCGACTGAATTCTTGGTCACGTTCGATGCGGGGCCGTCGAATCCGCCCTTCCGGCTCGTATTTGCGACGATTGCACGCGCCTCAGTCAAATAGAAAACGACTTCGTGAGTTGGGAATAAGCACCGGGCTACGCACGTCTAAAGCATGATCCGGAAAAGTGCGCAGCGGTTTTCCGAAAAGATCATGCGCAAACAACAACCCAAAGCGCGATGATGATTCATCCTGATCTCATCGCGCTTTAGGGGTGGATTGGATCTCTTGCCTTGCGAGAGATCACCCAATCGAGAAGGAGTAGCCACGATGACATCATTCAAAAATCCCGTGGGGTCGGTGCTGTTCAAGGCCCTGTTGACCGGACTGGTCGTCACCGCAATCTCTGGCACGCCGCTCCAGGCACGCGAGCACCGCGCCGGCGATCGACACGCCGAGCACAGCGTGGGGTCCGGCAGCTCTCGCATCGAGGGCGACCGGTCGATCGCGACGCCGGCCTACCACGCATTTGCGCCGGCGCCCTCGGAGCAGCCGGGCGGCGTTTGCGACCACGGGGATAATCCGATGATATGCTGAACGGCGGACGTAGTGGAGCGGGTTACGATGGCAGCGGACTCAATTCACGAGCCTTTGGAGCTGTGAAGACGGCCGAGCCGTTGAATGCACTGTCACCGTGATAGCGGCAGGACTCGAACCTGTGACCCGACCGTTATGAGCGGCCGAATGTTGGTCAGCTCCGTTGATCCCCGGCGATTCTGTTCGAGCCCAATTGCCTTCGTTGCGTCTCGTGCCTGAAGGCCCTAAGTCGGCGATCGGCAGCGTTTGGTAGCGCAAACCTTCAGACGAACTCGCAAGTTGCAGAAGGGTCCAAGAGCGGACCAAATCGGCCATGATTGCTCTCACCATCGGCCTTTCTCGTCTGGAACCTGATCCAGTCCGGCCATCCGGACATGGGCCGGACAGCGGCGCGCTTAATGGGCGCTTAATGCTTTTGCGCAACAGATAGATCACCAGCGCGGAATTAGTCCTAGTTACGAGTGCGAGCCGAGCTCCCGAGGAGGGGAAATCGGATGGGACTGCTTTTTGTCGGAGTGCTGGCAGGAGTCCTGATCGGCTTTGGCTGGTTTGCGCCTTCCCGGGGGTATTTCCTCGGGTGTGCGTCACGGCCCTGTTTCGACAGGGTTGCTGTCGCCCAATCCGCGCAGCCAATGCCGAAGGCGTTGGCGCCAGAGCCTGCGGTTGTCAGATCGAGTTCCGCAACGCCGGCAAAGCCCGGCAAGACATCAACCTCGAAAAAACGCGGATCGACCGAGCTTGCCAAAGCTTCGTCCCCGCGAACGAGGATCAGCGAACGGCCCGCGGAAATGCCGGATCCTGCTCTGGACAAGGCGAAGGTTGCGATCGCGACGCAGATGGGAACTCCGGAAACGCTCGAACTCAGCGACGTGAAGCGCGCAACGCGAAAGAACATGCTTGGACGCCCCGTGGATACGATTTGCGGGCGCGCGAAAGGAAGAAGCGCGTCAGGCGGCGAGACTGGAGAGAGGCCGTTTCTGTATCTCGTGAAGGAGGATGAAGCATATGTCGTCGACGGCAAGTCAGGGTCGGCGGCGTCAACGGCGTATCGAAATATCTGCAATTGAGGGAATGCGTCGACTTCGCCACGGCGTGGTGCGCGCCCAAATGTTTTGAGCGGAAAGAACTTCCACCCAGGTGTCAAGTGATCCCGCAGTGGATGCGGCACTAACGGCGGCACTGCGCCGCTCTCGTGTTGATGCATTCAGGATGAATGCGGGCAGCAGGGAGACGCAATACGGAATGGGAATATCGCGGAAGTTCTTTTCATCTCGAGGACATCATGCACGACATAACCAACCCGTCAAAACGGCTCAATGAATCGCTTCACTTGCCGGTTCTGGTGATCATCGAGCCGCTTCTGTTGCCTCGTACATGCATTCTGCAGATCCTCAGGAGGGAGTTGGACGAACTTGAGATCCTTGACATGGCAACGGCCCAAGGCCTGGACTGCACGTCAGCCCGCGATGTTCGTCTGGTGATGCTGAGTATCGCGGACAAGCCCATCGGCGATCCCTCGGTTGAGGACGATCTCGCCTTCGTTGCGGAGTGTTGTCCCAATGCCGCCACTGTGGTCCTGTCAAACCATGACGACGAGCCGACCGTGCAGGCCGCGATGCAGCGGGGCGTGCGCGGCTTTCTTTCCTCCTCGCTGCCGATCGAGATCGCGATAGCTGGCCTGCGCCTTGTTCTTGTCGGCGGCGCCTACAGGCCGTTGCCCGTGGCCGGGATCAACAGGATACCGGATTTCGAGCCGCCTGATGCGCGCGGGCCCGCATATCTGATGAACGAGGGAGCCAGAGTGGCTATCGACAGGAGCGTGAACGATCTCACGCCTCGTGAGCAACAGGTTCTGGCGGAACTGGAGCTCGGCCTGCCCAACAAGCTGATCGCCGCCAAACTGGGCCTCTCGGAAAGCACAGTCAAAATGCACATTCAGCATATCATGAGGAAATGTGCCGCGCACAATCGCACGGAAGCCGTCCTCCGCTGGCGCGGCCGGTTGCCCGCGCAGAGTCGCGATCACGACGGCGGCGCAGCTCCCATGCACGAGACCTAATCTTCTCTGAATGCACCACGGAAGCTGTCGAGCAGGGGCCTGAGCGCGTAGAGAGCCACGGTGCCGCGCCCCGTCGTGATGAACACTTGGACCGGCATGCCGGGGACGATCTGGATGTCGTTCGCCGCGATCTGCCCGTCGTCGATCCGGATCTTGGTCGCGTAGTATGGCTGGTCGGTGCGCTTGTCGAGGAGCCGGTCTGCGGATACGTGCACGACGGTCCCCTTCAGGCGAGGTACGCGGCGCTGATTGTACGGTACGAGGTGAACCTCGGCGTGGAGGCCGGGATGAACCACATCGATGTCCTCGGGCCTCAGGCGCGCTGTTACGATGAGACGGTCTTGCCGGGGCACCAGGTCCATGAGCGGAGCACCCGCTCCGATGACGCCGCCGGCCGTATGAACCCGCAGATCGGTTATCACGCCGTCCTCGGGCGCCTTGACCTCCGTTCGCGATAGCTGGTCCCTTGCCGCAAGCAACCGCTCGCGGAGCTGGAATATCTGGTTCTGTGCTTCACGAAGCGACTGTGCGATCTCGTTCTGTCTCTCGCTCTCGAGCTTGAACAAGGTGGCCTGCTGTTCGCTGATGACCTGCCCGGCGCGAGCAATCTGCGCGGCGGTCTCGCCGCGGCGGCCCTCGACCTCGGCCAGCTCCCGCTGCAGGTTCAGAAGCCGCGGCCGCCGTTCGAGTCCCTTGTTGACGAGGGTCGCGACCATATCCAGTTCCTCCCGAACGATGTCGACCCGCTGCCCGGTGGCGGTTTCCTGAGCCTTGAGACCTTCGATCTCCTTCTCGACTTGACGCCTTCGTTCGCGAATGACCGCAATCTGCGACTCGTGAACCTGCAGGCGCGCCTGGAAAATGAATTGCTGCGCCGACACTGCAGCGGCGGCCACTCCGCTCTGCCTGCTGTCCTGTTCCAGCGCGTCCGGGATTGCGATCTTATCGAATCTCTGCTGCTCGGCTTGAAGCCGTGCGGCACGAGCAGCTGCATCCCAAAATTGGCCTTGAAGACTTTGCACCTCCGAGCTCGCCCTTGTGTCCTCCAGCGCGATCAGCGTTTGGCCGCTGCGCACGATATCGCCATCCGAAACCAGGATCTTGCTGACGATACCGCCTTCCAGATGCTGGATCGTCTTGCGACTCGATTCCGATTCCACGACGCCGGACGCGATCGCGGCGCTCTCGAGCGGCGCGAGGCTCGCCCATGTCCCGAGCCCCAGCATGAAGCAGAGCACCAGCAGATTGCCCGCAACGGTAATACCGCGAAGCCTTCCGCGCGGAGAGATCGGCGTGGGCGTCGAGCACCATGGAAATTCCAGAGGCTCGAAATCGTCGATCGCGGTCACCACGACGCCAGATCGTCGGGCGGGCGAGGGGCTTGTCGGCGCTCGCATGAGCTGGTCCCAGATCATGGGAAGTCTCGAGACGGCGGGATGCTTCCATATGGTGAGGGAATTCCAGATCATGGCGCAATCTGCGAAGTAACCTGGGGGCGGCTCAGGTGCCGTTCAAAGATGTCCTCGCTGTCGCCGAACGCGGCGACCGCACCGTCCTCCATGATGGCAATCTTGTCCGTGGCGGCGAGGAGACCCATCCGGTGAGTGACGACGACAAGGATGACGCCTGCGAGCTTCATGCGCTCGATCGCATCCAGGAGCATTCGCTCGCCCCCGTAGTCCAGGCTGGCGTTGGGTTCGTCGAGAACGACGAGGCGTGGACTGCCGAAGAAGGCGCGGGCGAGGCCGAGGCGCTGCCGATACCCGCGCGAGAAGGTTGCTTCACTCTGAACCACCGTGTCGTAACCCAGCGGCAAGCGCATGATCGCCCCGTGGATACCGACGAGCTTGGCCGCTTCGATGACCTTCCGCCGATCGGCATCTTCAAGGCGTGCGATGATGTCGTTGATCGTGTCGCCGAGGAGGTTGATGTCCTGGGGGAGATATCCGAGGCGGTCGCCGTTTCGGCCCTCGCGAAGCAGCAAGACGTCGGTATCGTCGAGGACGACACGGCCACGCGTTGGCATCGACAGCCCGGCGATCACCTGGCCGAGCAAGGACTTGCCCGACCCGGACGGACCGATAATGCCAAGGCATTCTCCGGGCATGAGGCTGAACGAGATGCCGTTCAGGAGAAGATGGTTGGTCCCCGCAAGCCGCACGTCAACATTGTCGACGACGAGGCCGCTTCGCGCCTGGAGTGGAGCATCCTCCGCGCTCTGCTGCCGGGCGACGGGGAATGCAGCAAGAAGAGCGCCGAGCCGCTGACAGGCGCTCACGGCCGACACGAGTGATTTCCAGCCTGCGACCGCGCTTTCGACCGGCGCGAGCGCCCGGCTGAACATCAGCGTGGCAGCAAAGATGATGGCCGGGCTCTTCCCGTGATCGAGGACGAGCCATGCGGCGGCGCCCATGATCAGGACCTGCGACAGCGCGCGAACCGGCTTGGCGGCCAGTGAGACGATCTCGCCGCGCCGGAGCGCCACATCGTGCTCTCTGCGCGCGTGCTGCGCGTCACGGTGGATCATGCGCGCAGCGTTGTCGAACATCCCCATGGCGCGGATCATGTGGATGTTGCTCGCTGCAGTCTGAAGGCGGCCGCAGCTTCTGGACAGCGCGGCGCCGGATCTGAGCAGAACGTCTTCCGTGACCAGCTCTCCGGCAACCGTGAGCGCGAACAGGAAGGCGACGCAGCAGGCGCCCACCGCGCCAAGCAGGGGATGGATCAGAAAGAGGACAAGGAGGAACAAAGGCGCCCAGAGCGCGTCGAACAGCATCGGACATGCGCCGGACTCGACGAACTGGCGCAGCACGGTGAGATCCCGATATGCGCCCGACGCCTGGGTCCAATCGCTGCGAAGCGCCGATTCGAGGCCGGCCGAGAGCACGCAAGGACGAAGGCGATCGTCGAGCCAGGCGCCAAGGCGTCCAAGGACGGCGCGCCGCAATGCATCGAATACGCCGCCGACGACCACCGTGATCGCGACGATGAGCGTGAGCAGGAGCAACGTGTCGCCGCTCCGGCTCGACAACACCCGGTCGTAGATCTGAAGAAGATAGATGGAGGGCGCGAACAGAAGCAGGTTGTAGCTGCAGCTATACGCGAATACGAGACCGAGCGGTCCCGCGCAGGACCGCAGGGCCGCGTGCAGCGGCGTCCCGATCTGCGGCAGGATGGGCAACCGAATGGGCGGCATCAGCATGATAGTCACCGCCTGAAATCGAGGTCCGGCGCACTTGGCCGATGGCCAAAATCATCCGCCAACGAGTTCGGCGGGGTATTGGCTCGAACTTCAGGACCGGTGGCGGCGGCCACCGGTCCTGCCGGACGAGCTGGTGGTCAGAACGTATCGAGATGGAAGCTGACTTCGCCGCCGAGCGCGGCGTTGCCGTCTCCGCCATGGCCGCCGACGCCGGCCACGACTTCCTGATGCTGGTCCACCCAGAGCTTGTTGGTCTGGGTCGCATCCGTATTGGCGTAGACCTTGGAGGTATCGTAACCGCTGTAGGACTTCTGGCTTCCGTTCGACTCGGCGTCGCCGCCATGGGCCTTCGAAAAATACGAGGCCTTCGCGTTGGCGCCGCCGGCATCCCAATCTGCCGTCTGTTTGACGTGATCGCCGGTGTTCACGTGCACGTCGGCACCGACTGCCTTGTTGCTTGGATCGAAGTTGACCGTCGGCTTGCTGATGATGGCTCCCTTGAAGGTGCCGTCGCCACCATTTCCGACGTTCTGACCACCGGTGCTGATCGATTTGAATTCGATCGAGTCCGAGATGTTGATCGCTTTGGGCATCATGTGTGCCTCCCTCTGTTGGCTTTCGTGCATCATCCATCCCGATCAGGCGGACGCGCGCGGCAAGTCTGATCCGGCCACGCGCGATGGCGATAGATGTCAAATCGGACACCATCCGGCTTGGTCGATCTACGTACGAAAGTATGGACATTCGTCGCGCAACACCGGAGCTCGAGACATCCGGAGGGCCCCGCAGGGCGAGCTCGCATGTGCAGAGCATCGAGGCAGCTCGCGATCGGGCTTGCGCGAGCGGCACGATGTTCCGCTATCCCATCAGGTGAAGATCCGACAGAAGATGGGCGGCGAGATCGCCACCCAGCGCGAGATTGCCGTGGCCGCCGTCCCCGCCAACACCGGCGATCTGGATAGCACTCTGGTCGATGTGCACGTTGTTGACCTGATCGGCTACGGCCGTCGAATGGGGACCTGCGATTGCGATATTGATGGGTGCATAGATCGCGACGCTGACATCGATCAGGCTGCCGGCAAAATATCCGTTGCCGCCATTGCCTGCGCCGTTCGAACCGGTCGCGATCGTGTCGGAGCCGCCCCAAAGGCCATGAGATAGGAGGTTTGCATGGCCGCCCGCCGCGGCGTTGGCGTTGCCGCCGTGCCCGCCAATGCCGGCGATCTGAATGATGGATTGATCGAAATAGGCGTCGTTGGTCTGGACCGAATGAGTGTTGGAGCCATAGCCCGCGACTGCGATGTTGATCGGGTCGTACACCACGACGGAGGAATGGACGAGCCCGCCGTAGAACGCGCCGTCGCCGCCATTGCCGGCCTGGCTTCCGCCCGTTTGAACGTCCCCGACGCTCCCGCCGTTGCTTGATCCCCAGCTGGGGTCGAGCGTCATGACGCTGCCGCCGGCGGCCACGTTGCCATTTCCGCCACTTCCGCCGACGCCCGCGATCTGGGTGGCCGACTGATCGATGTCCACCGTGTTCGATTGACTTGCATGCGCAGTGCCGCTCGAGGCCGCCACCGCAATATTGACCGGATGATAGATCACCACGGGAGCGTCCACGATCGCACCCGAGAAATGACCGCTGCCGCCGTTTCCGGCGCCGTTGTCGCCGCTCGCGATCAGGCCGGCGGCCAAGGAAGTACTGACGCTGCCTCCCGATGCCATGTTGTCATTGCCGCCATGGCCGCCGACGCCGGCCATCTGAAAGGCGGATTGATCGACATTCAAATTGTTGGACTGGTTGGCGAGGGCGACCGAGCCGTATCCCAAACTCACCGAGATGTTGATCGGTTCATAGACCAACAGGGACGCGTGAATGAGACTTCCGTAAAAGTAACCGTCTCCGCCGTTCCCGGCCGTGTTGGCTCCGCTCCCGACCGCAGCAACGCCCATCCCGGCATGGGATGCGGGTGTGATGGACGAGACATCCAGGCTCACCGCGTGATTGCCGGCGTGGCCGCTTGTGTCGACCCCCGATGTGGGATGTTTGGATTGAATCGGGTCGGAGTCACGATACTGGGTATTCGCGCTCGCGGGGTGCGCTTCAGGACCTGCAGATTGACCTGCGAATTGACCTGCAGACGGGCCGGGATCATGGACCAGGGCGCCACCGCCGACTGCATCGGTCGGGAACGGCGCGCTCGGTGCCGGACCCGCTTCGTCGTCACCATCGTACCCATCGTGCCGATGAGAGGCGTGATGCAGCCGGATCCCATCCGACATCCGCGAAAAATCCATCCTAGCCTCCCTCATCGCAATCGCTCCACGCAATCGGACGGGTTCTGCACTCCGGACAGAATGTCATCCTGCGAAGGTCGAAAGCCCAGTCGTCAGTTCGGATGTAGCGCTTCGTCTGGCAGCCGGTACATCGGCTACATCCGTTCGGGTAAAGTTACCGCCTTTGCAACTATGCGTGCGCTGATGCTTGCAAGTGCGACCTTGAGGAGATGGCGAAAGGTCGCTTGCGTCTCGCCTGCGGCCAAAATGAATCCACCGCGTTGCCGGATTTAAGTCGCATTGCGACCCAGGTCACGGCCAAGACTCCCGTCCGGGCAGGGGGCGCAACACCGGGGTTTTTCATGTCCGGTCATTTGCGAATTTGTTACGCCGCTTTTGCACTTCTTGCGGGTCTGTCGACATCATCCGCGTTTTCGGCCTCCATTTCCGAACTCTTCAATGTCGGTCCCGCCTCAGCCCCTGCGCCCGCTCCCGCGGAAGCGGAGTGCTTGACGCGGCCCGGCAAGTCGACCGCCGATGGCCAGCACTGGGTCTATCGGTTGGAAGGCCGGCGCAGATGCTGGTTCCAGGCCGGCGAAGGAACAGAGAGGGTGAAGAAGCTGGTTCAGCAACGCGCCGCCAAACATCGTGTCGCTAGCGCCGAAGAGAACCAGACCGCGGCGCACAAGCGGAAGGTGGTGGTGGATGCGCGCGCGGAGCTGCCGCGCTCCGCAGCTGCGGATGCGTCCCGGCCGAGCCCGTCCGTGCTCGCGCAGGTGGTTGATGCCAGTCCCGTCCTCGCCGCCGGGATCGCAACCCGCGCGTTGCCGGTCCCCCTTTCCAAACGCGACCGGCTCACGGCTGACGAGATCGCGCTGCGCCAGGTCGACGTTGAGGCACTGCTGGCGGCGACGCCGGCCGCCAGTGACGTCATTGCCGCTGCGGCGATGCCGCTCGCACTTTCCGCCGCCGAGGCGGACGATGACGGATGGGTCTGGACCTGGCTTGGCATGCTGCTGATGGCTTTGGGGCTTGTCTCCGTCGTCAGCGCTGGTCGAATCATTCGATGGGATGTGCTGCTGCACCGGCTATCATTCGCTTGCCAGCGGCTGGCGGCTCGTTTCAACAGCCTCGGCGCATGATCTAGGATCGCAATTGCGGTGACAGTGTCGTTGATTCATGAGCCTTCGAATCCAGGAAACGGCCGGAGTCATTGAGTGCTCTGTCACCGTAATCCCGACTTCAGACATGCGCGGATGTGCGGGTCACGCAACGGTGAGCGTACCGATCTGCCGTTCGCGCAGCTGTGATTTTCCACTGCGTGTCATTTCTCGAGCGCGTACCTATCTAACTCCCATCAAAAAAATTCGAAGGAAACGCTTTCGACAGAGCAGCTGATTCTGCCAGCGCGAATGCTCCGCACGAAACTACAAACGTTCGGAGCACGATTATGGTTAGATTCAGGACTTCCATCATTGCAGCGATTATATCGATTGGCGCGATAAGCTCTGCAAGCGCCCAGTGCCCGACATGGGCGACTCAAAATCCAGCTTCGTTTCAGGCCCAGTATCCCAATAGGGATATTTTGAACGACTGTGAGTTAACGCCAGCAGGCAGAATGGGCCTCGAACTCCCCGGCGGGGCGGCTCCCTGGTTTGGGCCCAACAGGGCTTATGGGGCAATGCCTGGCGTTGCTCGACACCACAGCTTTCAGCACCGATCGCGGTGAGTATCTGAAGATAAACCCGAATGGTCGGATTCCGGCCCGTCGATCGCGATATCGAGAAGTCCGAGACATGCGATGAACGCGACATTGCTCAAGATGGCCGTGATCCTGAGCTGGAGCATCGTCTTCATGCAAAACGTGGCGAAGACGAGAAGAGATGCGAGACAGCCGGCACCTTCAACCCAGGACTTCGAGCCGCAGAGCAAAACGTCTGAGCAGCGCATTTCCGCGTCCTTCTATCAACTTGCCCCTGAAGAGCGCGACGACCCCCGCACATGTGCTCAGCGGACCTGGATACCGAAGCAAACGCAAAAAATCAGATGCTGATCGGCTAAAGCATGATCCGGAAAAGTGCGAAGCGGTTTTCCGAAAAGATCATGCGCAAACAACAACCTAAAGCGCGATGACGATTCATCCCAATCTCATCGCGCTTTAGAAGAATCCGGCACTGAGATCCAGCCCATAGGTCATCGACAGCAGCCACACCAAGAGGGCGGCTCCACAGAACAACGCGGTCTGCTCGAGGACGTTTGCCTGCAATGACGATGCGGGGAACACCCGGACAAAAGCGTTTGCGATCGCAGCAGTTGCAACGGCGCGCATGATGATCTCCAGGAGTTGGCTAATGACTGGGCGTTAGCGAGCGTCGTGCTTCGCGCACGAGCTCACGATTCCATTCTCGGCGACGGCGGGCTTCTTCGATCTCCCAGAATGCCCAGACAAAGCAGGCCCCAAGGCAAACTGAAATCAGCATGAGCAAACATGCCCAATCGCTAGCGGTCTGGATCACACAATTTCCAATGCAAATGAAATCTCGGCTCCAGGCAAATGGTGCGTCAACAGCGCCCGATCAGGGAATGTTGATCGCCGGCAGCGGGCCGGTGGGTCGAATCAACGCTTTAGCGGGTTGCTCCTGCGCGAAGGCCGCGAGGGCAATCAAGACGGCGCAGAATAGGGCGATGAAAAAGCCGAGACGCCATCGCCGCTCCGTCCGGTCGTCGTCGGGCGTGTCAAGCCGGCGCGCGCCCGTTGCTGTGCGCATCGTTAATCTCCGAATATCGTGACGGTGAGAAGGCCAGTCCTCCCAACACCCGCACTGAATATCGCGCCACTTGATGCGTCCGGGAACTACCTAGAAAGGTGGTCCGGTGTCTCCTATGCTTGCTCGAAGGTCGGTGACCTGCGCACTCGTTTCGGGGGGGACATGTATCTATCCACGGATTCCACCAGTCCGCAGAATCAAGATGTCTATGCACTTTGGGATCGGCTGGCCGAGTTCTCCGTCGGCGACGGCGACGCCGCACTGACACATCTGCTGGCCGCACTGCGCACCATGTTGTCGGCACGCAATGTGCTATGGGGTGTGGTCGTGCGATTGCCTTCGCCGAAGCGGGCCGATCCCTTGCTCGGCTGGCGTCCGCGCCTCGTCCGCGTGCTGGATCCGATACCGGCGGTGGCGGCATCCGTGCAGAAGCAGTACGATAAGCTGTGGTCCGACAACGTCGACCTGTCTCAGATCCTATCGATGTCGGGAGATGAGCCGTTCCGCGTCCGCCTGCTGTTCGAAGCGCTGCCGCCGGAATGGTTCGAGGGCGAGCACTATCGCCGGCACTATCTGGACGTCGGCTTCGCCGACAGCATTTCCGTGCGCATCGCGCTCAACGCCGACGTGAGGATTCGCCTGTTCGTATTTCGCGACACACAGTCACCACGCTTCTCGGCGCAGGACGCCCAGCGTCTGGGCTTCGTGATGCGCGCCTTGCGATGGTTTTGCCGGCAGCAACTGCTCAGTCACGGTTTGCTCATCGCCGAGGCGCCCCTGACGCCTGCCGAACGCAGGGTGTTGCTCGCACTGCTCGACGGGGACACGGAAAAGCAGATCGCGCAGAGGCTCGACCAAAGTCCGAACACCACGCATTTCCACGTCAAGTCGATCTACGCCAAGTTCGGCGTGAGCAATCGCTCGGCGCTCACCGCGCTGTGGCTCGGCAAGCTGCGATAACGAACTTGCACAGTTGATTTGCTGGTGGGCCCGGCAGCATTATTTCGCGCTCGCGAAAACATCCGCTGCGTAGACCACCTTGCCGCCCACGACCGTCAGCAGCGACGTCGTGGCGCCGATTTGCTCGACGGGGACGGACATGAAATCCCGATCGAGAATCACGAAGTCGGCGAGCTTGCCGCTTTCGAGCGTGCCGCGCCGCGTCTCGTCGAAGCAGAACCAGGCGCTTCCCACCGTGTACAGGCGCAAGGCATCTTCGCGGCTGGGTGTTTCGTCCGGGCCGCGTGTCGATACTCCGCCGACGGTCTTGCCGTCGAGCATCCATTGCAGCGCGACGAATGGATTGTAGGATGCGACCCGATGCGCATCCGTGCCGGCTCCGACATGGACGCCCGTGCGCAACGCCGTGACGATGGGCGGCATGCTGCGCGCGGCTTCGCCCGCCTGCACCACGATACGGTCGCCTCCGAGGTACATGGCGTCCTGCATGGTCCAGCCGACACCGAGGGCCTTCATGCGCGCCAGCGTTTCGGACGAGGCGTTGTCGAGATGGGCGATCGACCAGCGCAGCGGTGCGATCGGCGTCTCCTTGTTGACCTCTTCATAGAGGTCCAGGAGTTGGTGGACGGATTTGTCTTCCTGCCAGTGGATGGTGACGGTAAGCCCTTGTTTGGCTGCCCAGCGAACGATCTCGAGGAACTTGTCCCTGGCGGCCGCGTCGGGCGCGTTGTTGTTGTACATGGCGCCGGTGATCCGCTCGCCGATTCCGTTGAATCGCAGCATGTCGTCGCCGAATCCCATCGGCAGGAACGGCGTGAGACCCTTGTACTCCTCGAATTCCGCGCCGACATTCTGCGCGAACAGGCTGAAGGCGACTCGCACCGAAAGTGATTTCTCGCGCCAAAGCTTTTGCAAGGCGGCGTAGTGGCTGGGATAAATGCTGAAGCCGCCGGGATCCACGATCCCGGTAATTCCGAGGCGATTGAGCTCCGTGAAGAACTGCCGGGTCCCGGCGACATTGTCTTCGAAATTCGGCCTCGGCAGGCGATCGAACAGCGCGGAGATGCTGACAATGGAGCCGTTGAACCAGCCCGTGGTCTCGCCCGATGCGGCGCGCTCGGCCGTGATTCCGGCCGGCAATTGATCCGCGGATATCTCGAGCGCTTGCTGCGCTTTCGGCGTCATCAGCAGCGCCGAATAGAACAGCTGGATGTAAGCCGGATTGTCGGGAACTGCCGACATCACCTCGGCCAGGGTTGGCCGCCGCTTCTCCGCAAACTGCAACTCGCTCCAGCCACCGGCCACGATGATCCAGGACGCCGGGCGCGCTTTTGCCGCCTGGTGCAAGCGTTCCATGGCCTCTCGAACCGTTTTTGCGCCGATCCAGTTGACCTCGGTTGCGTAGGTCAGGCCGGCGCGCACGGCGTGAATATGGGAATCGATCAATCCCGGAATGATTGTGCGTCCGCCTGCCTCGACGCGGCGCGTCGCGGGCCCGATCAGGCCTTCCATGGCATCGTTGCCGCCAACTGCAACGATCTTGCCTTCGCGGACCGCGAGAGCCTGCGCGATCGTCGATGCAGAATCCAGCGTCACGATTTTTGCGTTCGTGACAACGAGGTCGGCCTTTTGTGCGTAAGCCAAATTGGCCCAGCACGAGATCACCAAAATCGCCAGAACCTTGCGCATGTTCAGTCCCAAAATGAGAGAGCCAGGCGTGAGAGAGGCAAGAGAAGGTAGCCGCGGCGCCACACATCCGCCGCTGGATGCACGCGCGAATGTCGCGTGTCGCAACGGGGAGTGTGGTGATCTTGATCATGTCTGGCTTCAACAAAATCAGCCAGTCCACCGAAAAATTCGGTAAGAGCCCAAGGAATTGATTTTACAGCCCGCCTTCGCCCGTTTCGCAGCAGTTCATCCGTCTTCGCTCTCACTTCGTCTAGGCTACGCCGCACACCACGCTCCGCCCCTCGTTCTCCGCGCGGCTGCGTCACGCGTAGCCCGTAGGGCGAAGCGTGGTGGGCCTGGCAGGACTCGAACCTGCAACCAGACCGTTATGAGTGACGGGATAAAGGGCGTGTTCGTTGATTTTCTTACGTTTTCATTCTGGTTTGATCGCGTTCGTCGCGTTTCGTCTACGCCGTTTCTGGTGCGAAACTGGTGCGTGGTCGCCAGCCAGCGATCAGGCAGTTGTCAAAACGTCTCGGTAATCTTGCTCAGGCGAGGGGGGCGATCCGGGTCAAATCCGCGGGCGCATGCCGCCTGCTCGATCATCCGATAGGCCGGAACGAGCATGGTGATCGCGTCGGTGACAGGGTCACCCTCGGCCAACCAGGGCAGCGAGCCATGCGGTCCGCCGCAGAGATGCAGCGCGATCTTTTGCTCACGCAATTCCTCCGCAAGTGCGTCAACCGTGGCCGCCGTTTCATCCATGAGGCGCATCATGACGACGGGCGTGCGCGACGACAGCGCCGCTCGTGGCCCATGCTGCAGCTCGGCGGCGCTCAGGCCGATGGAGGGCAGGCGCAGGATTTCCGAAAGCTTGAGCGCGATCTCCTTCGCCGAGCCCAGGGCCAGGCCCCGAGCCGCCACAAACACAGCTGACGCCTTGGCGAGATCATCAGCGATCTCGGACCAGTCGAGCGCCAGCGCGCGGTGCAGGCGCTCGGGCAGCCTGTCGAGGGCTGACCGCAGCGCACGATCTTGTGCCAGCTCGGCAACCAGTCCGGCACTGGCGGCCATCGAGCCGATGACGGTCTTTGTCGCCGCTACGGAGTGCTCTTGGCCGGCTTCGATCGGAACGACGAACTCCGCTTCGTCAGCCACCGGCGACGACGTCGTATTGACGATGGCAACGGTGTGGGCGCCCGAAGCGCGCGCCCACCTTGTCGCTGCGACGAGATCCGGGCTGCGCCCGGATTGCGAGATCACGATGAAAAGCGCATCGCGCAGCATCAAGGGCGTGCGAAATGCCGTGATCACCGAGGGAGCGCTTGCTGAAACGGGAAGGCGAAGCCGCGTCTCGACAAGGTATCTCAGGAAAACCCCGGCATGTCCGGAGCTTCCCCGACCACACACGACGCACAAGGGGACGGAGCCAAGCTCAATTCGCTGCGCGATGTCGCGCGTGGCGGGACGGCTACGAATGATTTTCGCGACGGTATCGGCGCTTTCCCCGATTTCACTCGCCATCGCGGATGTTGTCATGACTCAACCGCTCCGCCTTGCTTGCGTGCCGCCGGCGCCTTGGGAGGCTGGTCACGATGCGAGTCCGGATTCCCGGCGAGCTCGGCAAACACGCGCCGGAGATTGCCGTCGCCGTCTTTCAGAATGGTCTCCGCATCAGTCCTGTCGACGCCCAGCGCCAGAAGGACCGCCGTCTTGACGTCTCCTTCGGCCTGCTCCAGCGAGCGTGCCGCGTGCGACGGATCGCAGTCGGCGATTTGCGCCACCATGGCCTCGGCGCGCCGCTTCAGCTTGGCATTGGTCGGCTGCATGTTCACCATCATGCCGCGATACACCCGGCCAAGACGCAGCATGATTCCCGAGGAGATCAGGTTGAGCACGACCTTCTGCGCGGTGCCCGCCTTCATCCGCGTGGAGCCGGCGATCAGCTCGCGGCCGGTCTCGATCAGGATCGGAAACCTGGCCGATGCCAGCAGTGCGGTGCCAGGGTTGTTGGCGACACCGACCGTCACTGCACCGCAGGAGCCTGCCTGCTGCAGCGCCGCGACCGTGAACGGCGTCGTCCCGCTGGCGGCTACCGCAATCACTACATCATGCGGCGTGAGCCGCGCGGCATTGATCTGTGCGACCGCATCATCGATGTCATCCTCCGCACCCTCGATGCTGGCGACGAAGGCACTGTCTCCGCCGGCGACGATGAAGCGGACGCGCTCTTTGGGCCAGGCGAAGGTCGGCGTCAGCTCGGCGCCGTCCTGGACCGCCACGCGTCCCGAGGTGCCGGCGCCGACGTAGACAAGGCGACCGTGATCGCCCAGCGCCGCTTGGGCCGCTTCGGTCGCCGCGGTGATCGAGGGGAGGGCATGACCGATCGCAGCGACCGCCGCAAGCTGACCCTCCCACATCGCTTCCATCGCTGACGTCAGCGGCCATGCATCAAGGTCGGCAAATCTTAGATCGACGTCTTCGGTGGCCATACTGTTGATCCAAGCGCCATCAAACGCGGAACTTCGGAGCCTGTTCATGGTCGGTTTCTCTCCCGGGCAGGGCCAGCGTGGGTAGGTCCAGCCGCCCTCGCGCGACCAGTAACGCTCCGGCTGTTGCGTCGGCGTCAGGACGCTTCAGGCGGGTACGCAGGTCGGGCGTCAGCCACGGCGTAATGGCATCCGCGAGCCCACCCACCAGCGAGAGCCGATAGGTTCCTCTCGCCAGGAATAGATCGAGCAGATCGCCAATGGCATCGGCGGCGCGTTCGACAATGCGGCGGCCGACCGGATCGCCCTGATTGGCGTGCCGCATCACGATCGGTGCGAATGCGGCGTAGTCCGTGGCTCTGGCTTGTTCGGACCAGGCCACCGCCTGATAGGGATCATGGTCGAATGCGCCCAGCACCTCTTCAAGCAATGGCGTCAACTCGCGGCGGCGATCCGCAGCCCGCAGCGCCAGTCGGACAACCTGTAGGCCGATGTCGGCGCCGCTGCCTTCGTCCGACACGGGAAAACCGTAACCGGCGAGACGGATCTCGCGGCCGTCGACCAGGCCGACACCGACCGAGCCCGTGCCGGCCACGACGATTGCCCCGTCCGCGCCGCTATGGGCGCCAAGACAGGCCGCGAGGCCGTCGCCGATGAAGTTAACGGACGCAAAGGGATGCGCGATTTTGCTGAGCGCCGCTTTCGCGCCCCGGCGGCCAATACCGGCAAGGCCAATACCGGCGTGCATTTGCGCGAAATCCTCGCGGCTCAGTCCGGCCTGTGTGGCCGCAGCTTCCGTGGCCTCCATGATGGACGGCCAGGCCTTGTCAACGCCGATCCGCGTCGTGGCCGGTCCCGAGTTCGCTTCTCCGAGCGCCGTGCCGTTTTCGTCTTCGATCCGGGCGCGACAGCGGGTTCCGCCCCCATCAATGCCGAGATACGTGGTACCTTTTGTTCCCATGGAACGTTAACGCGAAGGTTTCGCTTCGGGTCCGCACAAGGTCCCCTGGCGTACATATGAACTCTTTTGGCAGAGACGCCTCACGAGTCCGTGACGGCCATTCCCGGATCGATACTGATGGGCCACGCTGGTTCTGCCTCTCTCACGATTGCCGCACAGCACATCTTTGATGGGACCGACATGCGCGGGCCGGGGTCGGTCACGATCTCGCAGGGACGGATTGAAAGCATCAGCTTCGAGGAGGCCGCGCCGGCGTCAATCCGCCTTCCCCACGATGCGATCCTTGCACCCGCATTCATCGACATCCAGGTGAACGGAGGCGGGGGCGTTCTTCTCAACGACCAGCCGACGGAGGCCGGCGTTCGACGCATCGTCGAGGCGCACCGCAAGGCCGGAACCACGGGCTGCTTGCCTACTCTCATCACCGATCGACCCGAGGTCGTCGAACGATTGGCCGTAGCAGCCGAGGGGTGCCTCGATATTCCCGGCGTGCTCGGCTTTCATCTGGAAGGTCCGGCGCTCAACAGGTCTCGCAAGGGCATTCATCCGGAAGCCGAGATACGCGTGCCCGATCGGCGCGACCTCGCCGCCATCAAAAGCTTCGGGGATCGCGGCCGCTCGATGGTGACCTTGGCCCCGGAATGCGTGCCCGCCTCCATGATCGATGAATTGGTCGGCGCCGGATTGCGTATCGCAGCTGGCCACAGCGATGCCAGCGCAGCCGAGATCCGGCAGGCGGTCGATCACGGTATCTCGGGGGTGACCCATTTGTTCAACGCCATGTCGCAGTTGAGCGCCCGGGAGCCGGGCCTGGTGGGCGCCGCGCTGGAGGATGACCGGCTGTTTGCCGGAATCATCTGCGACGGCATTCACGTTGACCGCGCCGCTTTGCGCGTTGCCTTCCGCTGCAAGGGACGCGATCGATTGATGCTGGTCAGCGATGCCATGCCGTCGGTAGGCACGGACGACCGGCAATTCCTGCTGCAAGGACGGCAGATCACGTTGCACGACAATCGCCTGACCGGCAGTGATGGCACACTCGCGGGCGCTCACCTCACCATGATCGAGGCGGTCCGCAACGCTGTTGCGCTCGTTGGAATCTCCCTCGTCGATGCCCTCATCATGTCGTCCCGGACGCCCGCGGCATTTCTGGGTCTTGGGTCCGCCCTTGGACGGATCGCGCCCGGATACCGCGCGGATCTTGTCGCCTTTAATCCGAACTTTGAGGTCGTCGGCACATGGATCGGCGGCGTCGGTTCGATGGGCGAGGCAGCCACGGCTTCCGAGCGAGGCTAGATGCGCAACCATCCCATCATCGTGCAGAAATATGGTGGTGTCTGCCTTGAAACACCGGCGAAGATTCGCGCGGTTGCGCGCAGTCTCGCCGACCTGCACGGCCGCGGTCATCGTGTCGTCGCGATCGTCTCCGCCATGGGCACGACCACCGACCAGTTGATCCAGATGGCTCATCAGGTCAGCCCGACTCCCAACCGCCGCGAGCTCGATATGCTGCTGACGACGGGTGAGCGCATCAGCATGTCCCTGATGAGCATGGCGCTTTCCGATCTCGGCGTGGCTGCAATCAGCTTCACCGGCAGCCAGGCTGGCGTGATGACAGACGACTCCCATTCCGCCGCACGCATTCTGGATGTTCGGCCCGTTCGCGTGCGTGAGGAGCTCGATCGCGGCCGCGTTGTCGTGCTGGCAGGATTTCAAGGTGTGAACCCGGCGACCAGGGAAATCACCACCCTCGGCCGGGGCGGCAGCGACACCACGGCGGTTGCGATGGCTGCGGCGCTGAAAGCCGAACGCTGTGAAATCATCAAGGAGGTCGACGGCATTTGTTCGGCGGATCCGCGCATCGTGAAGGACGCAAAGCCACTCCGGCAGGTCGATTTCGCATCGCTGTCGGAGATGTGTTTCTGGGGTGCAAAGATCCTGCATTTTCGCAGCGTCGAGCTGGCGCAAAGTCAGGACGTGCCTCTGGTCCTCAAGCAGTGGGGTGGCGTCGAGCACAGCACGCAAGTGATGAAAGAGGTTTTGGGCATGGAAAACGGGAAGGTTCTGGCCGTCAACTCGATAGCGCGCATCGAGCATGTTGAAATCGATTCCAGCGATCTCAATCACGGTTTCGAGAAACTCGCGCAGCATCTCAAGCAAAACAGCCTGTCCTGGCCGCAGCTCCTTGCATCACACTTCGCCGCAGGAAAAACCAGCATGACCCTGGCCTGCGAAACGGAGTGGCTGGATGCCCTGCTGCGCACGCTGGAGCACGCCAACGACCTTCGCAGGCGGCGCGAGGCTTCGAGCTCGGTGAGTCTCACCTGCTTCGGCGGCGTTTCGTCGGAATTGCCGTTCAGGGCGTTGCAGGTTCTCAGGGGTCACGGGATTGTCCCCGACACCTACGTTTTGTCGCCGCATTCGGTCAGTCTGTTCATCCCCGCGGAGAGCCGGGAAGCCGCAGTGAAGGCGTTGCATTCGCTTGTTCAGCAGACATAGGCCGTTTGATTTCATTGGTGGGCCCGGCAGGACTCGAACCTGCAACCAGACCGTTATGAGCGCAGTGAGCTAACGGAAAGATCCAACGAAATCAGAGATCATCGTTTCCTTTCGTGCACGGTCGTGCATGTTTGTTCGCGGGGTTTCTGTGGGATTTCTGGTATGCGGAACGCTGATCAGTGGGTCCTTGAAGGAATACAATACGGCAGCAGTATCTCACTGGGTAGGTCGCGCATGACCCGTGGCGGACGAAGTTCACCACTTGCGCGCTCAGTTCATGGCCGGCCACTCGCTTGCCTTAGCAGGCCGTCGATTTGCTCGCGCCATAGCGGGTTGCGCGCCCTGAGGTGACCAATGATCGCGGCGGATTGAGCGGAGGTCTGCTCTGCAACGAGATATTGTCTTGCTTCGTCCATCCGGCCGCTTGCTGCCTCGCAGACCGCCATGACCTGAAGGGTCAACTGCGCCGCCGGCCGAATCTTCAGCGCCTGCGTTGCGGCTTCGACGGCCTGCGCGGTCTCGCCGGTAAACAGGTGCGCGAGAGCCAGCAGGTCGAACCAGACGAAATTGTGCGGGTCGTGCGAATTTAGCCGCAGTCCGTTCTTTAGGGCGGCCTTCGCCTCCGCGGCCTTGCCGAGGTAAAGCCTCGCCATCCCCTGCACGAGATACGCTAGCGCAAAACTCGGGCTGAGCTCGATCGCCTTCTCAGCGGCCCTTTCAGCTTGCTCTAGTCGGTTGGCCCCGCAGCTTGTGATCGCGAGGCCGTAGTGGGCGTAAGGGTTCTTCTCGTCGAGGTTGATCGCGGTGAGCGCCGCCGCCAGGCCCTCCTGGCACACGGGCTCGGGATCCTCGCTCCATCCCCATAGCGCGATTCCGCCGGACACACGCGCAAGCCAGATGTGCGGATCGGGCGATCGCGGCTCAAGCTTCGCGGCAGCGCGGAAGAGATCGCGCGCCTCAGCATGAGTTTCCGGCGCGATGTGGTGGAAGTACCATACGCCGCGGCGCACAAGATCCCATGCCGTCATGCCGCCCGTCTGCGTAGCGTGCTGACGCGACTCGGTCTTGAGCAGTTCCGGTTCGATCGCGCCGACGACGTTGTCGGCGATGGCGTCTTGGATCGCGAAGATGTCCGCGACGTCGCGCTCGTAGCGATCGGCCCAGATGTGGCTACCGCTCGTGGCGTCGATGAGTTGCGCTGTGATGCGCATGCGCTGGCCGGCTTGCCGGTGGCTTCCTTCGAGCACGTAGCGCACGCCGAGCCTGTTCGCGATCTCGCGCACGTCGATCGTTGAATCGCGGAATGCGAAGCTTGATTGCCGCGCGACGACAAAGAACCAGCGGAAGCGCGTTAGCGCCGTGATGATGTCGTTGGCGATCGCGTCGCCGAAATGCTGCTGATTGGGATTGCAGGAGAACTCCACGAACGGCAGCACCGCGATCGAAGGCTGATCGCCTGATGGACGGGGTGCGACCTGCGCAGCAGCAGGTGCCGCAAGACGTTCCGGCCCGTCCTCGACAGCGACCGACGGGCCGGCGAAGCGGTAACCACGACGGGGCAGTGTCTCGATCCAGGTCTCGCCGCCCGGCTCCTCAGCGAGCACGCGTCGCAGTGCCGCGATTTGCACCGGCAGATTGCTCTCCTCGACCGCAAGTCCGTTCCAGGCCGCCGCGATAAGCGCGTCCTTGGAGACCGGCGCGCCCGCTTGCTGCACCAGCACACGCAGCAGCGCAACGGGCCGGCGTCCAAGCCCGGTCACCTCCGTGCCGCGGAAGAGGGCTTCCGCGGCCTCATCAAGTCGAAATGAGCCAAACCGGTAGTTAGTCGTCATCATATGGCTCGATTCAAAATCATTTCCGAAATTCTTCAGCGCGGCTTCATGACTTCGCACCAACCGACCCGCAAGCTGGGGTCACAAGATAAGCATGGCCAAGGGAACGTTGCGATGACAAGCATGAAGGACCGTATCCACAAGACCAAGGACCTGCTCGGCGGATATCTGTGCGTGATCCCGTCCGCCGTCGTGACGCAGGCGCTCGCCGCGGCGGGGCCGGACTGGCTGGTGATCGACCAGGAGCATGCCCCGATTGGCATGGAAAATCTACATGCGATGATCGCGGCCACGGCGGGCACCGCCTGCTCACCATGGGTGCGCGTCGTCAAGGGCGATGAAGCGTGCGTGAAGCCTGCGCTCGACGCCGGTGCCGAGGGCATCATGTTTCCGCTGGTGCGCACCGCCGCGGAGGCCGCCGAATGCGTGGCATTGACGCGCTATCCGCCGCACGGGCGACGCGGCTGGGCTCCGTTCATCGCGCATTCGCGGTGGGGCGTCGAGCTGCACGACTATCTACCGAAGCGTGGGTCCGAGACGGTGTGCGGTCTCCTGATCGAAACCAAGGCCGCCGTCGACAATATCGAGGACATCTGCAAGGTGGAGGGCATCGACTACATGATCGTGGCGACGTTCGACCTTTCGACGGAGCTCGGCGTGCCCGGCAAGTTCGACGCGCCAATCCTGCTCGACGCTGTGAAGCACGTGGAGCAGGTGGTGCTGAACGCCGGTATCGCGCTCGGCGCATCCGCGCTCACGCGCGAGCAGGCGCAGGGCAACATCCGCCGCGGTCACCGCATCCTCGTCTACGGGTTCGACGTGCTCATGCTGAAGCAGTATGCGCGCCAGGCGGCGGAGTGGGCGAATAGCTAGGGATCGTCTTTCTTTCAGACCCGAGCATTTTCGACTGGAGTCTGCCTCGCCCTTTTGAGACCTGCCAACAGTATCGAGCAAGTCCGAGTTCGCGTTCAGGCGGAAATCGCGCGGACGCTCCGCGCCGTCCCTTTTCCGCACCTTATCGCTAACCTGGAAGCGTGCCGCTTCAGCGGCAATTGTTTCTGTGGGCACGCGCCGTGTAAAAAATGCGCCGTTGTAAGTTGTTGGTCTTATTTGGTGGGCCCGGCAGGACTCGAACCTGCAACCAGACCGTTATGAGCGGGAGAATATTGAACAGCGTTGTTGATTTTGCTGCGTTTTCGTTTGATTTCGGTCCGCGTTCGTTGCGTTTCGATCAGGTTGCTTCTGGTGCGAAACTGGTGCGGCTGGTCTGAGCTTTCAGCTTCTGTTTTCCGTATCTTCCGCCTTAATTGAGCTGCGGGATGAGGCAAAACGCTAACCTAGGATTGGCGTTATCGACCGTTGCGGCGCGTTGCACGCCGCTTCTTGCGGGAGTCGGGCGGACTCGCCGCGGAGGCCCGCTGATCCTCCTGCAATTTGAGCGTAGCCTGCACATGTTCGGCCAGCTTCAACGCGCTATCAGCGTTTGACGCAAGCCGGGACAGCAGTTGGGCCAGCATTTTGAACTCCTCGCGCGTCAGCATTCCAAATAGCGCGTCGTTGACCGGTCGCTGCAAGGCGGCAAGACGGGTCAATAGGCTCATTCCGTGCTGGGTGAGGGCAAGCTGCACCCGCCGCCCGTCTTCGGGATGGGGGCTTTTCTCGAGCAGGCCGTCCGACACCAGTTTGTTGATCTCGTTGGTGACGAAGGCGCCGCTCAGATACAGCCGTTCGGCGACCTGATTCACGCCCATCGGTTCTTCCGCAGTCGAATTCTTGATCGCGATCAGGATCAGATACTGGGTGGGCGACAGGTCGACAAAGCCCGCAAATATTTCGCGGCAGGCTTCCAGACTGCGTCCGAACGCGAAATAGTCGTAGAGCAGCCCGCGAAGCGTGCGGTCTCCTTCCTTGTCGAGCAGCTCGGGTTTCGACGCCGTCAAGAGTGCATCGGTCACGCGGTCAATCTCCTCGCCAAATCATGGCATTGCGAGCTTGCTTAAAAAGCACGCATGCGCCCGCCCAGCAAGTAGGCTTGACATTCCTAAATAGCTTTGTCAGAAAGCTACCTGAGAATTATAAATCAGGTGCGAGGCGACGAGGCGGGAGTCCATGGAGGATCGTGCATTCAGGCGTGCTCTCGGCGAATTCGCCACCGGCGTGGCGGTGGTGACCGCGCGCGGCAAGGGCGAAGAGCTGATTGGCATGACCATGAGCTCGTTCAACTCGGTCTCGCTTGATCCGCCGCTCGTTCTCTTCAGTGTCGATCGCAAGGCGCGCAGCCTGCCCGCGATGCTGGATGCCAAGGGCTTTGCCGTGAACATCCTGGCGCGGGACCAGGAAGCCATCTCCAACCAGTTCGCGCGCGCTCTCTCGAACAAATGGGACCAGGTGAAGACGTCGGTCGGCCATGCCGAGGCGCCGCTGATCTCGGGCGCGATGGCGCATTTCGAGTGCGCGCCCTACGCCAATTATGACGGCGGCGACCACGTCATCTTCGTCGTCCGTGTCGTTCGACACGCGAGCCGCTCGGAGGCAGCCGCCCCCCTGATCTTCTTTCGCGGCCGATACCGCGATCTCATCGATGAAACCCAGCGCGAGCCGACTTGGCCGCTTCCCATTCACTACTAGTTTCGAACCGGAGAAACCGCGATGCGCAGCGCAAAGGAATATTTGTCAGGCCTGAAGGACGGCCGGACCATCTACATCAACGGCGCCTCGGTTGGCGATGTCACGACGCACCGTGCCTTCCGCAATCTCGCCAGCTCCATGGCCGGCTTGTTCGACTTCGCGAGCGCGCCCGAGAATGCGGAGCTGATGACGTTCGATACGGGGGCGGGCCGCGCCAACCGCATCTGGCAGCTGCCCTCGTCCTATGCCGAGCTCGTGACGCGGCGAAAGGCGCTCGAGGCGTGGGCCTCGCTGCATGCCGGCTTCATGGGCCGGGCCCCGGACCATGTCGCCTCCTGCATCTCCGGGCTCTACATGGGACTCGACGTCTTCCAGGCCCATGATCCCGCGCGCGCCGGCGCGCTCGAGAGCTACTACCGCTACGCCCGCGACAAGGACCTCTACCTCACCTACGTCATCATCAATCCCCAGGCGGATCGTTCGAAGGGTGCGGCCGAACAGGCCGATCCGTTCCTCACCGCCGGTGTCGTCGATCGCGACGCCGAAGGGATCACGATCCGCGGCGCCAAGATGCTCGCCACCGGAGGCGTGGTGGCCGACGAGGTCTTCGTCACGACCATCCAACCGATGCGTCCGGGCGAAGAGCGTTATGCGATGTCCTTCGCGATTCCGATGAACACGAAGGGCCTGAAGATGTTGTCGCGCAAGTCCTACGAGGATGCAGCGGGCGCCGTGTTCGACAATCCCTTGTCGAGCCGTTTCGACGAGAACGACTCGGTTCTCTATTTCGACGACGTGAAGGTTCCGTGGGACCGCGTCTTCATCGAAGGCAACGTCGAAATGTGCCAGAAGCAGTTTCACGCGACGCCTTGCCACGTCTATCAGAACTACCAGGCGATGGTGCGGTTGAGCGTGAAGCTCAAATTCCTGACCGGCCTTGCGCATCGCACCGCCGACATGAACGGCGTCACCCAGTTCCCGCAGGTACGCGAAATGCTCGGCCAGCTCGCGGCGGAGACCGGCATGGTCGACGCGCTGGTGGCGGCGATGGAGGCGAAGGGCGCGCAGGTCGGTCCCTATTTCATCCCCGACCGGCACACGCTGTATTCGGCGCAAGTGCTGACGCAGCAGCTCTATGCTCATGTCATCAACACGCTTCGTGAGCTCGCCGGCGGCGGCATGATCATGCTGCCCTCGTCGGTCGCGGACTTCGACAACGCGGAGATCGCGGGCCTGATCGGCAAGACCCAGCAGTCGCCGAAGGCCAATTCGCATGACCGCGTGAAGTTCTACAAGCTTGCCTGGGATGCCGTGGGCTCCGAGTTCGGCTCTCGCCACCAGCAATACGAGATGTTCTACGCCGGCGCGACCTTCGTCACCAAGGGTCACTCCTATCGCACCTACGACTGGGCCGGCGCCGACCGTCTGGTCCAGACCATGCTCGATTCCTACGACCTCAACGGCGTCTCGACCGCCAGCAAAGCCGCCTGAATCAGGAGACAGCTCATGCCCGTCAACAAGAAGCACGACGAATTCTACACGCTCGACATGACCACCGGTTGGGAAGTGCCGGCAGGCTATCCGGCCGGCATCCAGCAGAAGATCATCTCGGGTGGCCTCGACGAGGAGAAACGCGGCGGGACGCGGACCCGGCTGCTTCGCTTCGCGCCCGGAGTCTACACCACGGCGCCGTTTTCCCACGAGTATTGGGAGGAGGTCTATCTCGTCTCGGGTGACCTGATCGTCGGCAACGATGCGAACGGCGAGGGCGGCAAGAGCTTCCCGCCGAATACCTACGCCTGCCGGCCGCCGCATGCGCCGCATGGGCCGTTCAAGTCCGTGAACGGCTGCCTGCTTCTGGAGATTCACTATTTCGATCCGGTGTGATTCCGGATCGCTGCTGCACAACATCATTCGACCGGCTCAGGGGAAGCGAAATCATGACGTTCAAAGGTATCTCCATCGTCGTTGCGCGTTGGCTCTCGTCACTTGAGTTGCCGTTCCGGCTGGATCGAGGCTTGCCGCAGGCCAATCTTCGATTGGTGGTGGACGGTCTTGCCGGCGCGCTCGCTCTCGGCGTCGTGGTCGCCTCGCCGGTCGCCGCACAGGAGAAGCCGAGCTCGTTGGGGCTCGGCATCTTCACGTTCACGTCGGGCCCCGCTGCGGCCTACGGCATGCCGGGCAAGAACGCGGCCGATCTCATGATCGACGAGATCAATGCTGCGGGCGGCATCGGGGGCGTGCCGGTCAGCGCGACCTATGTCGACGAGGCGCAGGGCGCGCAGGGTGTGATCGCGGAGTATCGGCGGCTCGCCGGGGACGCGAAGAACCAGGTCATGGTTGCCGCGTTGTCGAGCGCGAATTGCCTGGCGCTGGCGCCGCTCGCCGAGCAGCTCGAGGTTCCCACCGTGGGCTGGAACTGCGACACCCATCAGTTGCTGATCGACGGCAAGAGCAAATATGTGTTCCGCCCCAACGGCAACACGGTGCCTGAATTCATCGCCTACGCGATCTACCTGCTGGACCGCAAACCGGACGTGAAGACGATTGCGATCATCAATCCGGACTATGCGTTCGGCCATGACGCGGCCAAGATTTTCATCGCCGCGCTGAAGGCGTTGAAGCCGGACGTCGAGATCGTCGCCGAACTCTATCCGAAGCTGGGTTCGCCGAACTACCAGACCGAGATTTCCCGCCTCGCCACCGCGCGACCGGACGTCGTCTTCTCCAATCTCTGGGGCGCGGACCTCGAGAACTTCGTTCGCCAGGCTGCGCCGCGCGGTGTCTTCACGAGCAGTCAGGTGATCCTGGCACTCGGCGAGACCGTACTGCAACGCGTGCCGTTGCCCGACGGCGTGATCGTCGGCGTTCTCGGCGACGGCTGGTGGATGTCGCCGGACGCCAAGGCCAAGCCCGAGACGGTGAAGTTTGCCGACGCCTACAAGGCGCGCTTCGGCGAATATCCGGTATTCCCGTCGATCAAGATGGCCAACGCGCTGATCTACGTGAAGGCGGCCTACAACACTGCGATGCAGAAGAACGGCGGCAAATGGCCGACGCGCGCCGAGCTCGCCGACGCCATGAAGGGGAGCAAGGTCGGGACCTTGACCGGCACCGCGCAGACGCGCGCCGACAATGACGGTCTCGTCGACCAGATCGTCGGCGTCACCGCGAAGACGCCGGGGCAGCAGTTTCCCGTGATCGGCGACATGGTCCGCTACAAGGGCGACAGCCTGATGCCGCAGGCGGGCCAGGATCCGCTGGCCTGGATCGCGACGCTCAAGCCCGAGTTCGCAAAAAGTCTGCCGAAGCCTGGAAGCTACAAATAGGCCCGCGATCGCGTTTCACTCGACGCCAACAACGCAAGGCTCAGGCCGATGTTGAATGCAATCATCCCCTTGCTGCTGGACAGCCTGGCGAGCGCCGCGTTGATCTTCTTCGCGGCGGTCGGCTTGACGCTCGTCTTCAGCGTGCTGCGAGTCCTCAATGTTGCCCACGGCAGCCTCTATTCGATCGGCGGCTATGTCGCGGCCTCGATCTGCCTGTTCATCGCGAGCCGGCAGCTCAATCCTTATCTATCGTTCGCGGCGCTCCTGTTCAGCGCCGTGTGCGTTGCGGCGATCTTCGGTCCGTTGATCGAACGGGGGCTGGTCCGCTGGACCTATGGCAAGTCGGAGGCCGTGCAGATCCTGATCACGTTCGGGCTGTTCCTCATCCTGGAGGATCTCCAGCGCGTGATCTTTGGCGTGCAATCCTTCTACGAAGACGCGCCGATGCGATTGCTCGGGACCACCTCTATCGGTGGCGTCGTCTATCTCAACTACCAGATCCTCCTGATCGGGATGGCGTTCCTCGTCGTCATCGGCCTGCGGCTCTTGATCAACCACACCCGGCTTGGGCGCCTGATCACGGCCGTGGTTACTGATCGCGAGATGGCGCAGTCGATTGGTATCGACACCAACCGGATCTTCATTCTGGCGTTCTCACTCGGCGTGTTCCTGGCAGCATTGGGCGGCGCGCTGGCGACGCCGACGTCCGGCATCGCGCCGGGGCTCGGAGCCGATACGATGGTGCTTGCTTTTGCCGTGGCGGCGATCGGCGGTCTCGGACAGATCGAGGGGGCCGCCCTGGCCTCGCTGATCGTCGGCCTGGCGCGTGTGCTCGCGATCTATCTGGCGCCGTCGCTGGATGCCGTCGCGCCCTATGCCGCGATGCTTGTCGTTCTCCTGATCCGTCCCTACGGGCTGTTCGGGTCCGTGACGGCGCGGAGGATATGATGCGAACGATCATTGCCGCCGCGGCGGTCCTCGTCCTCGCGCTGCTGCCTGTGGCCGCGCCCTGGCTTCAATTCGTCCTGACTCTAGCGATCGCCAAGGGCTTTGCGGCGCTCGGCGTCGCCGTGCTGCTTCGCGCCGGGCTGATCTCGATCGGTCACGCGATGTTCTTCGCCGCGAGCGCCTATGGCGTCGCGTTCCTGGCGCGCGCCGGCATCAATGATCTTGCGCTGCTGCTGATCCTCTCGGTGTTGGCCGGAGCGCTCGTCGGCGTGGTCGCCGGATCGTTTCTCGTCCGCTATCGCGCGATCTTCTTCGCGATGTTGAACCTTGCGGTCTCCATGGTGTTTTATGCGCTGTGCGCCAAGCTGTATGGCGTCACCGGCGGCACCGACGGCATGCCTGTGCCAGTGCCGGCTGTGTTCGGCGTCGTCCTCGGCGAACCGGCGTTCAAGAACGTGCTGTTCTATCTCAGCCTGGGACTGATGGTGCTCGTCGGCCTTGCCGTGCAGCGCTACCTGAACAGCCCGCTCGGACATGCGCTCTCGGCCGTCCATACCAACGAGATCCGGCTCGAATATCTGGGCATCCCGGTCTGGGCGGTGCTGCTGATCGCCTATGTCGTCTCGGCGGCGCTCGCCGGCCTTGGCGGCGCGCTTGCCGGCTTTGCGATCGGTCGCGTGGTCCCCGATTTCGCGTTCTGGACCGCATCCGGTCACCTCGTGCTGATCGCCGTGCTTGGCGGTATCGGCGGTGTTCCGGGCGCGTTCATCGGCGCCTTGTTTCTGGAGTTGCTGCACAGTGCGGCTGTGACCGTCACGGATTCCTGGAATTTGATCGTGGGCATGACGCTGATCATCGTGATCATGTTCATGCCGCAAGGGATCTATGGATTGTTCACGCGCAAGGAGGCGGCGAGCCTATGACGCGTCCCATCCTGGAAGCCAGAGGTCTCCACGTCTCGTTCAACGGGGTCAAGGCTGCCGACGACGTCAGCATCGCGATCCACGAGGGCGAGTTCCTCGCGATCATCGGCCCGAACGGGGCAGGCAAGACGACTCTGCTCAACATCTGCACGGGCTATATCCGTCCGAGATCGGGCAGCGTGCTGCTCGACGGTCACGACATCACCCGCCTGTCGCCACGCGCTATCGCGCGCCGTGGTGTCGCCCGTGCATTCCAGATCCCGCAGCTCTTCTCGGCACAGCGCGTGATCGACAACATGATGCTGGCGCTGGCGGCAACGGATGGCCTGTGGAGCGCGATCCGGCCGCTCGAGACCGCGAAGCGACGTGACGAGGCAACGGCGCTGCTCGACCTCGTCGGTCTCGCTGGCGATGCCGACCGGATCAGCAGCACGCTTCCCGAAGGCCATCGCAAGCTGCTCGACATTGCCGTTGCGCTGGCGCTGCGGCCGCGCCTCCTGCTGCTCGACGAGCCGACCAGTGGCGTAAGCGCACTCGAACGCTTCCCGCTGATGGAGGCCCTGATGGGCGCGCTGCGCCAGCGCCGCATCACCGCACTGTTCGTCGAGCACGACATGGACGTGGTCGCGCGCTACGCAAGCCGGGTCCTGGTGTGGAACGCCGGCAACATCATGGCTGAGGGGCGGCCCGACGAGGTGTTCAGCAACGCGCAAGTCCGCCAGCGCGTCGTGGGAGTTGCCTGATGCTCAGTCTCGACAAGGTCAGCGTCTCGATCGAGGGCGTTCGCGTGCTGCGCGCGGTCAGTTGCGAGATCGTCGCGCGCAAGACGACCGTGTTGATCGGCCGCAACGGTGCCGGCAAGACCACGACGCTGCGCGCGATCATGGGGCTCATCGCGCATGACGAGGGTTCGATCCGGCTCGATGCCGACGATCTCGGCCGCAGGCCCGCCCACACGCGCGCCCGTGCCGGCATCGGCTACGCGCCGGAGGACCGCCGCCTGATTCCGGAGTTGAGCGTCGAGGAGAACATCCGTCTGCCGGCGCTGGCGTTGAAGCTCGATCGTGCCGAGATCGCACGCAGGCTCGACGAAATCTATCAGCTGCTGCCCGAACTGCACGTGATGCGCGCCAGGCCCGCGGGCGGCGTGTCCGGCGGGCAGGGAAAGATGGTCGCGCTGGGCCGCGCGCTGACGGTGGCGCGCAAGGTTCTGCTGCTCGACGAACCCTTCCAGGGCCTGGCGCCGGCCCTCGCGCTGGACTATGCGCGCACGCTTGGGGAGCTGCGCAGGCATCGGCCGGACCTCTCCATGCTGATCACCGAATCCTCGCCGGCGCTGCTCGATCGGATCGCCGACACGACGCTGCAGATCGAGCGCGGTGAAATCCTGACCACATCGACCAAGAGTAGGCCCTCCCATGCTGCTGCAATTTGACCGCCTCGCAAACGACAGGACCGACCGCGTCAGCGTCGAGATCGACTCTCTCGTCATTGCCGGCTGGGCGGGCAGGGATGCCGCGGCGATCGAGCACCATATCGAGGAACTCGCCGCGCTCGGCATTCCGCGCCCCTCGACGACGCCGCTTTATTACCGCGTCGCCGCACAAACGCTGACCCAGGATGCCTGCCTCACCGTACTCGGCCCTGACAGTTCCGGCGAGGTCGAGCCCGTCATTGTCGCCATGGCTGACGGGCTCTGGGTCGGCATCGGATCTGACCATACCGATCGCAAGGCGGAGGCGTCGGGCATCGCTCTGTCGAAGCAGCTCTGTGGCAAGCCGGTCGGCTCGCAGCTCTGGTCTTATGCCGATGTCGAGGCGCATTGGGACGAACTGATCCTTCGCTCGTGGGCGACGATCGACGGCAAGCGGACGCTCTACCAGGAGAGCCCCGTTTCCTCGCTCAGGACGCCGCGCGATCTCATCCGCCGCCACACCGGCTCGGCCACCCTTCCGGCCGGCACGTTGATGTTTTGTGGGACGCCGGGTGCGATCGGCGGCATCCGGCCGGCAACGCGCTTTGAAATGGAGCTGGATGATCCCGTGCTCGGCCGCAGGTTGACGCACAGCTACGATGTCGACGTGCTGCCGGTCGTCTCCTGACCGTCGCACTCAGGTGCCGTTCCATGACAGCCACAATCGATCGAGAAAATCCGTCTGCCGTTGCGCGGCTGGAGCAGGCAATTGCGCGGATCCAGTCGCCGCAAGCAGAGAACGTCTTCACGGCGGTGTTCGCGGATAGCGCCCGATGGGAGGCTGAGGCTGCCGATCGGCGCGCCGCGACAGGTCGCTCTCGCGGCCCGCTCGATGGCCGCATCGTTTCGGTGAAGGCGTTGTTCGACATTGCCGGCACGGTCACGAGCTCCGGATCGGCCGCGTTGCGCCGTCTGCCACCGGCCGTTGAGGACGCTGAAGCCGTGAGACGGCTGCGGGCTGCAGGTGCCATCGTCATCGGCAAAACCCAGATGACAGAATTTGCCTTCTCCGCGCTCGGCACGAACCCGCATGATGGAACGCCAGGCAATCCGCGAGACCGCGAGCGCGTGCCGGGCGGCTCGTCATCAGGCGCCGTGGTGTCGGTGATCGATGGCATGGCCGAGATCGCCATCGGCAGCGATACCGGCGGTTCTCTCCGAATCCCGGCCGCGTTGTCGGGCGCGGTCGGTTTCAAGCCGACCAGCGGTTTCGTGCCGACCGCCGGCGCATTCTCGCTATCCTCGAGCCTCGATACGATCGGCCCGATCGCCGCGAATGTCGCCGATTGCTTTGCGGCTGATCAGGTGCTTTCAGGTGAAGGCGCGCCATCGCGGCTGCGCCCGGCCCCTCCCGGCACGTTCCGCCTTATCGTTGCCCGCGGGCGGTTGTTTCATCGCTGCGAGCCCGACGTACTCGGCGCGTTCGAGGCCGCCATGGAGCGGCTTCGATCTGGTGGCTTGCGGATAGAGGAGGGATCGATCGAGTCTGCTCTCGATGATGTCGCGGAGATCGACAAGATCGGCACTTTTCCCTCAATCGAGGTTGGCGCGACGCTGCGCGGTCTGGGCCTGCCCGGGCTGGACGGTGTCGATCCCCGAACGCGGGTTCGCATCGAAGCCGGCGCTGGCATCCTCGGCACGGACTATGTGCGCATGGTGCGGCTGCGGCAGGCGGCGATCCGGTCCTTCGAACAGCTCTTCGGCAACAACGAGGTGTTCATCCTGCCGACGACGCCGACCCGTGCGCCGCTTCTCTCCTCCATTGCGGAGGATGCGACATTTCACGAGCTCAACGGTCTCGTCCTGCGCAATCCACGCATCGCCAACTTGCTCGACTGCCCGTCGATTTCGCTGCCATTGCCGCTCGACGGTCTTCCCGTCGGCCTCATGCTGATCGGTCGCAGGAACGCCGACCGGCACTTGCTGGAGATCGCGGCCAGCGTAGAAACGCTGCTGCGAGGACATTTGCATACTGCATAGCCCTTTCGCGCGAAGGGCCGCCGAATCTGCGATCGCGTGGAGAGGCTGTGGCGCTGCCGCCTGTGACCGGACTCAGGCGACGTGGCTTTAATCTTCACGTCCCGCTGCAACTACTTCAATTCCAGAGTCGTCAGGAGGCGTTCCGCCGCTTTCAGATCCGCCGTGTCTTGGCCTTTGAACCACGCGATCATTTGTTCCAGGAGGATCCGAGCGTCCTCGCGTCGTCCATGAGCGCTCATGAGCTTTGCCAGGTCGGCCGTGGCCCGCAGTTCGCTCGCCCGCGCGCCTTGTTGACGACTGAGTTCGAGCGAACGGTCGAAGAGCCTTTCCGCTTCCTCGACGTCAGGCTGCGGCATTGAGAGAAGAAGAACGCCTTTCACCCGCAACAACTCGGTCATATAAATGAGGTCGCCGTTCCTCTCGACCAATTGGATGCCGTCATTGATCACGCTCATGGCTTCGTCAAATCGGCCGGTCGCGGCGAGCCCTTCCGTGAGCGAAAGATTGAATGGCGAAGCCATCATCCCGTACCGTGCAGCGCGAAGCTCCTGCATGCAATTCTGCAAGGTATCGACTCCGATTTGAGAATCGCCGCGGCTGATCGCCAGCAGCGCTTTGATACCACGCCCGACCAACACCTGTAGCGCCAGGGAATGGGCCCGGCCATTGGAGATATACCAATCCGTGACTTTCTCGGCAGTCTCCAGATCGCCCGTCCAGAGGAACAGCAAGACGGCGTGGATTAGAGTCAAGCTCAACGTGATCGAGTGCTTGATGTGACGGGCATCCTCAAGGATGAGGTGCGCTTGTTCGGTGGCCTGACGCGGATATCCCTGCAGGCATAGTGTGCTCGCCAAACCCATGGCGGCCGGGGCGGCAACGTCAAAGCCGAAGTAGACCTTGCTGGCGCGCTGTGCGCGTGACCGGTTTTCTATCGCTGTCTCAAATTCCGCTTGGGCGCCCCTGAGATCGCCAGTCAGGTAAAGTGAGTTCCCCAGCACGAAATGCGCCAACGCGAAGGCGGCCGGGTCGCCGAGGGCTTCGGCTACTGCCAGACTGCGCTTTGCGCATTGCAGTGTCAGCTCGCGATTGCCGCCTCGAAAGTGGAAGATGTTCAGCGCGCTGAGCAACCACATTTGATAAGTTAGATCGCCGCGAACTTCGGCGATGGAAAGGCTTCTATCCAGAGCCGCGCGCGCCTCGTTGCCGCCGCCGCGCGTGAACATCAGCGAATAGCCCAGGGCGGCCTGCAAACGCATTTCATCGGACGTTCCGCGCCTGGTGTCGTCGAGGACCAGCAGGGCCTGCTCCGACCAGCGATAGCATTCGGGCAGCATGGACGTTGCCAGCAGGACGGGCCCGGCGGCGACGGCAAGTCCGATTCCGATGTCGACTTTTTGCGAGTCGCGAGAGAATGCCCATTCCAGCGCCGTTCGCATATTGTCGATGTCTCGAACGTAACGGGGCAGATCATTGAGGTCCACGGATGGGCCCGCGGCGGCCAGTGCAAACAGATCGCGATAGAACTCAGCGTGCCGACGGGCAACCTGTTCGCCCTCACCGCTCTCGGCCAGCTTGTCGAGCGCATAGGCCCGAATTGTTTCGAGCAGTCGCCAGCGGCCGAACGATGCCGATGCATCCAGGGATACGAGCGACTTGGCCACCAGGCTTGCGATCCCCTCGGCAACCATGGTGGCCGTTACGCCGAGATCGCCCATGATCGCGGTCGCCGCTTCGAGCGTGAACCCGCCGGCGCAAATTGCCAGCCGACTCAACAGGGCCCGTTCGGCCTCTGGCAGCAATTCGTAGCTCCAATCCAGCGCCGCACGCAGGGTCTGGTGCCTCGGCAGAGCCGTTCGGCGGCCGGCGGTCAGTAGACTGAAGCGATCATCTAGAAGGTCAGTCGTCTGTTGAAGGCCCAGCGTCGCGACTCGCGCCGCCGCAAACTCTATGGCGAGCGGAATGCCGTCGAGGTGCCGGCAGATCGCGGCAATGAATGGCAGGTTTCCAGGGCCCGCCGACGAGCCGGCATCGAGGGCGATCAGTCTGGCATTGAACAGCTGAATTGCGCTGTACCCGCGAATGACATCCTCGTCGTCCTGGCGCAAAGGTGGCACGTCGAGCGGTGGAACGCGATAGGCGTACTCGCCCTCGATTCTCAGGATTTCCCGGCTCGTCGCAAGCACGGACACATTCGGGCATAGACGGACGATCGTTTCCGCAAGCTTCGCTGCGGCGTTGATGAGGTGCTCGCAATTGTCGAGCACGAGCAGCAGCTTCTCTCTGTCGAGAGCCCGGGCTACGGATTCGGCGGAAATCACGCTGCCCGCGAGCCTCAGTCCCAGCGCGACGGAAACCGCGGCCGGCACGAGTGCCGGGTCCGACAGCGAGGCCAGCTCGACGATCCAGCAATCGCCCTCAAGCGTCGGAAAGATGCTGCGCGCAACCTCGAGAGCGAGTACGCTTTTTCCGATCCCGCCTGGCCCGGTCAGCGTGACGACACGATAAGCCGACAGGACATCCAGCAGATGCTGGCGCGGTTCGCTTCGGCCGATCAGAGCCGATGCTGCAATCGGCACATTGGATCGAAATGGCGGTTTCGGGTTGCGTTCAGCGTTATCGAACCGATGTTCCGGCTCGGGCGCCTCCAGCACGTTCCAGCGTCCCAGCAGGCGATAGCCACGGCCGGCGACCGTCTTCAGCAGGCCGCGGTCGGCGCCAAACGCCTTTCGGATGGCCGAAATATGAAATTGGAGGGTGTTTTCCTCCACGACCGCGCCGGGCCATACGCGCTCCATCAGGTGGTACTTGCTGACGAGCTTGCCGCCCGATCGAGCCAGAATTTCGAGGATCTCGAATGCACGGCTCCCAATCGGCACGGAGGCACCTCGGGACCGCAACTCGCGCCGGGCCAGATCGACTTCCCATCCATTCGACGCGTGAACGGCCTTTGGGCTTTGCTCCGTCAAGTCGGCGACCCCAGTAGATCGAGTAATCCTCAGAACTTCTCAGCACACGCTCAGGGAATTCACGCGCGAAACGAGCTTAACTTTGCGCGTGGCGGTGAGCATCGGACGGTCGAACAAGTCGTCAACACAGCGCGGAGCTCGCTCGAAGTGCTCTGGATACGCGCTCGACCGTCGGAACGGCAGAGGTAACACATGCGACGCACCCTTCTTTTTTCAGCAATCCTTCTTGGAGTGACGGTTATGACGCAAACGACACAAGCCGCAACACCAGATCCCGCAACCGATCCTCGCATCGCCCCGCAGGTTCGTGCGTTTCTGAAAGAAATCAACAAGGACTCAAGTCCTTTCTGGGAGCTTCCTCAACCGAAGCCGCAGGACATCTTGACCGGCCTGCAGAATAAGACCCCGGTCGACATGTCGGGGGTGAGGACGACCGAGCAGACCATCACCCAGGATGGTCAAACCGTGAAAATCTACATCATGAAGCCCGAGCAGATCTCCGGTAAACCGGGTGTGCTGCTGTTTATTCATGGTGGCGTCTGGATTGTCGGAAACTTCCAGAACCACCAGCGCCTTTTGCGGGACCTGGTCGTCGGCTCGGGCCAGATCGGCGTGTTCGTTGAATACACCTCCCTGCCCGAGGCGCGGTTTCCCACCCAGCTCAATCAATCCTATGCTGTGTTGAAGTGGGGGGGGAGCCATGCCGAAGAGTTTGGCGCGGATGGCAGCCGGATCGCGGTGGCCGGCAATTCGGTCGGCGGCAACATGACCGCAGCGCTGACGCTCATGGCCAGGGACCGCGGCGGCCCCAAGATCAGTCACCAGGTGCTGATGATCCCGGCGACCGACGCCAGCGTGGACACTCAGTCCTACCATGAATTCGGCACCGGTCGGTTCTTGGCTCGCGCCTTCATGAAGTATGGCTGGGACTTGTACGCACCGGACGCCGCATCGCGCGACAACCCTTATGTTTCGCCATTGCGCGCCAGCCTTGAACAACTGCGCGGGCTTCCGCCGGCGCTGGTCATCACATCGGAGAACGATCCGCTGCGCGACGAAGGCGAAGCTTACGCCCGTAAGCTCAAGGAGGCCGGGGTTTCAGTGATCGCGACCCGCTACAACGGTATGATCCACGACTTCGTCTTGCTGAATGGCATTCTGACCGATCCCGAGCCGGAGGCTGCGATCCGTCAGATGTCAGCTGAGATCAAGGCTCATCTCGCGCGTTAGTCCCGATCAGTGAGGAGGGGCGACGTGGTCGCTCCCTCCTGGCTGTCGACCCGTGAGTGGCAACGAGAAACGTCTTTGGTGCGGTGACCAATAATCGGTGAAATGAAAGTCTCTGCTCATAATGATTTGTGGGGCCACTTTGAAAACGACTCGGCTATCACCTTGATATTGCTAGGCCTCGCCTTTTGAAACCGACTCGGTTTCCGGATTGAAAACGACTCGATCACCCCGTTTTTCGCTTTGAAAACGACTCGATCGCGTAAGCCATTCAAAAAGCATCAGGAATCTACGCGGATTTTTCGGCGCGCCGGCCGTTTTGAACGGCCTGCTCGCAGGTGTCTTGTCGCTCAAATCAGGTGATAGTCCTGGCCGGCAACGAAGCTGGAAAGCAGCACTCCGTTCAGGACGATGTTGGCCGAGTGCGACGCGTCCCAGGCGATGTGCACGGTGGTGTTGCCGCTGGCCTGGGTGAGGGTGACGGTAGGATCCGGATCGCCGGCCAGGCGGACGATGTCGATGGCGTCCAGCCCATGGGTGAAGCCGTAGATCGTGTCCGCCCCGTCGCCGTAGGCATACTGCAGCGTGGCCTGGTCGTTCGTGCCGGGGTGGTCGAAATAGAATTGGTCGTTGCCGCCATTGCCGATGATCAAATCGTGGCCACCGCCGGTGTGGATGACGTCGGTGCCGGAGGTTCGGCCGACGATAGTGTCGTTGCCGGTGTTGCCGTAGACGGTGCCAGTGTTGTTGACGACGACATTGTTGCCGGCTCCCAGATGCAGTTCGAAGCTGGTATTTTCGAATGCGTCGCCGAAATCACTTCCGACGATCTTGGCGGAACCCGTCGCAACGATGACGTCCCCCAGCGCGTCGCCGGCCTTGCCGACCGTTCCGGAGATCCAGATCGCCGATGTCGCATCGGAGTACGATAAGGTTTGAGAGACCATCCGGATGATGTCGGCACCAGCTCCGCCGTGTACGACATCACTAGCCGACCCCGCCGAAACGTCGATAACGTCGTCGCCGGCTCCGCCCCAGACGGTTAAAGGCGCAGTCGAGGCGACCTGGATGCTGTCGTTGCCGTCGTCACCGTAAATGTTGACCGGATCTCCGGTAGTAGTCAAAGCTCCGGTGACATAGATCGCATCGTCGCCGGCGCCGCCGTGGATCGTGCCGATGCCGGAAATATGGTCGTTGCCGGCGCCGCCGTCGATGTAGTCCGTGCCACCGTTACCGAAGATGAAGTTGTCGGCGGAATTACCGAAGATCATGTCGGCCAGGCTACCGCCCTGGAAGGTCTCGAACTCGCCCGTGACCAGGGTCTGGCCGTGGTCTGCGATATTGGCCGTCGAGGTACCGCTGTAGACCTCGACGGTGCTGGTGCCGCCCGGCTCGGCCCAGTGGAAGTTCACGTAGCCGGTCGTGGTCTGGTAATCGAGAATGCCGCCGCCGGCGCCGAAATCGATGAAATCGTAACCGTCGTTGCCGGGGTGGATGATGTCGTAGCCGTCCCCGCCGTAGATCGTTTCCTTGCTCTGGATCGCGAAATTGGTGTTGCTGATCACATAGATGTTGTCGTCGCCAGCGCCAGCATAGACCGTGTTGATGTCGTAGGCGCTGAGCCGGACGGCATCGACGTAATCGGTCAGATGGAGCTCTAGCTTGGCCGACCCCAGATGTGCGGCGTCGCCGATGTAGATGAGGTCGGCATCCGCAAAGCCGCCGATGCCGATGTAATAGGATCCGCTGGAGTAGAGCACCACCGACGACGGGGACGCGCTGTAGTCGAGGACGAGGTCGTCGATATCGGTGATGGTATCGGCACCGGCGCTGCCGTAGACGATGTCGTGGCCGGTGCCGCTGTCGATCGTGTCGTTTCCGGATCCGGTGATGATGACGTCGTCTCCGGCGCCGGAGGTGATCGAGCTTGCGGCCGTCGAGAGGCCGGTCAGCGTGTCGTTGAACGAGCTTCCGACGACGTTTTCGACGTTGATGATGGTCGTCCCCGCTGCGGCTCCGCCGGTGAAGCCGGTTTGGAGGTTGATAACAACGGCCGAGGCCGCATCGTCGAAATAGACGGTATCGACGCCGAGTCCGCCGTCGATTACGTCGTTGCCGCCCCTGCCGTAGATCTTGTCATTGCCGGCGCCGGCGTCGATCACGTTCGCTCCGGACGTGCCGTAGATCGTGTCGTCGAACGACGTGGCGATGATGTTCTCGAAATTGGTGGCGGTGTCGGAACTGCCGTGGGAAATGACGCCTGTGGCCAGGTTGGCCGTCAAGGCGGTCGTGTTGTCGACGTAGGATATCGTGTCGATGCCGGTGCCGCCGTCGGAATGGTTCGCGCCGGCGCCAGGAAGGACGAGATCGTCCCCGGCGCCCGCGTTGATCGTGTCGCCGCCGGCCAGCCCAACGATGACGTCGTTGCCCGACGTCCCGGTCAGCGTGTCGATCCCTGACGTGCCCAGAATGGTCGCCGTCGGAATCTGCAGAAGGGTCACGTGGATGGCTTGCTGCACGTACTGGCCGGCCGCATCGGTCGCCTTGATGACGATGTCGTACCCAGCGGCTTCGGCATGGTCGAGAAGAGTGCCGTTCGCGACGGTCAATGCGCCGCCGGCGGACAGGGCGAAGCGGCCGCCGGCGTTGTCGATCAGCGTCCAGGAAACGGTATCGGAGGTATCGGGATCGATGACCTTCAGCGTTCCGACGGAGGTTCCGTTGGCGGCGTGTTCGAGAACGGCCCCACCCGTATTGAAATAGGGTGAGTACGGAGTGTCATCGGTGCCGACAAAGTTGACGCCGAGAGTGGGAAAGGCGCTGCCGCCATGGCCATCGTCCAGACGAGTCCAATAGCTATCGACGCCTGTTCCGCTCTTGATGGCGTTGATGGCGCTAGAGCTCAGGATGATCGTGTACGTGCCGTCGGGCTTGATGACGGCGGCGCCATATGTGCCGCGGTAGACTGAATCGGCCGGCGCCTGATTGTATCCGGTCCAGAATTGCCCGTCGCTGAGATTTGGATCGGTCGCCGTCAGCGTACCGGTAAGAACGCCGAAGACATCTTGACCAGAGGTTTCGGTGACGACTGTAGCGGACGGCTGCGGAGAGGACGGGTTGCTGTTGACGCCCATCACCTGCAGCGTCGCGGTTGCGTGAGTGGCCGGCAGGGACGAACCGACGATGTTGACGTCGTACTCGAAGGTGACGGTGGTGTATTCACCCACGGATAAGTAGGTGAACTGACTCCTGTCCATGGTGATGGTGGAGCTGCCGGCGGCATTGCCGACCGCAACGGCGTGGCCATCGCTCGACGTCGCCGAAACCGAGCCCGCGACGATCGCGTACTGGTAGGTCACTCCCTGGTCGGGCGAGGAGACGTTCGTCAGGCCGTTGAAGCTGTAGGTATAGGTGGCCGGCGTGGTGCCGTTCAGAATCAGACGAGGCGCAGACACGTCCACTTCGCCGATGACGGTCATTGTGGCAGTGTTGTGGATCGTCGTCTGGCCGTCAGTCACGTCGTAGTTTATCGTGATGAGGTCTGACTGGAACCATTGCAGGTAATCAAACTGCGAGGGAGCGAAGACGAGAAGGCTTCCCGCAACACCGAAGTCGATAGCCTTTCCGTCCGACGCCGTCACCGTCGGGGTCCCCACGATGGAAAGAGTGGACTTCCCGTCCGGGTCGTCTGCCGTCTCCAGCAGATCAATCATTTCGAAGGCGACTTGATTCGCGTTCACGTTGCCCACATCGATAGGAGAAATCGTCGGCGGGCTGTCCACTCCAGTTACTGTTAGAAAACGCTGGGAGAGCCAGGTCCAGTTTTGACCGTCGGTGACGGCGTATTCCACCGAAAACCAGTCGGATTCTCCGGCATGCAAGTAGCGGAATTCCGATGGATCGAGGGCGATCTCGGTGCCGTTCATATCGGCGAAATGAGTGCCCGTCGGACCCTGTACAGTGACCGAGTTGGCCACGATCGACAGTGTGTCCCCCTGATCTGGATCGGACGCCCCTTGCAGTAAGTCGAAATATTGAATGGGATCGCGTTCGGATACGGTGATTGCAGGCAGATTCACAGGGATAGGTGCGTCGTTCTCACCGGAGACTTCGATTACCTGCTGCCCCGCTGTCGAGGAGATGCCATCTGTCACGACATAGTTTACCGTGAGTTCGACCTTTTGGTTTGCGCCTAAATAAGCGAACTGCGAGGGATTGATTCCAAGGCCATCGGCATAGTCGTAGAGCTGCACTTGATGTCCGTCGCTGGCAACGACCGACAAGCTGCCTGGTACGAGCGCGAGCGCGTCGGAGTTGTCGGCGTCGGTAGCTGTCTTAAGAAGGTCGATGAAAGTTAGCTGGTCTCGCTGATCCATCTGGATCTTGGGAGCCTCGATCTGAGGCGCTTCGTTCGTGCCGGTCACGACGAGCGTGGCGGCACCGGGCGATGACAGTAGGCCATCCGACACCGAGAAATAGACCGTGACCGTCGTCTGCTGGCCGTTGCCGAGATAGGCGAACTGCGTTGGGTCGAGAGAGATGCTGTGGTCCGTGACGTCCGCGACGACGGCATGGCCGTCGCTCGACCAGAGGGTCGGGACCGAGGCGAGGTGCAACGTGTCCGCGCGATCCGGGTCCGACGCGTTCTGCAGCAAGTCGATGGTGAGGGGCGCCGCCGTTTCCGACACCGTTCCGGCATCGATCGCAGTCACGATCGGCGCATCGTCGGCGCCCTGGATCGAGATGGACACCGGCGTGTCGACGGCATGGCCGTGGCCGTCGTCGAGGGTTACCACGGCCTTCACCTGGATCCGCTCGCCGCGCGACAGGAAGTCGAGGTTTCCGTCGATCGGCGCGAACGCCCAGGCGAGCGTGCCGCTCTGCGCGTTCGAAGGATCCGGCGCGATGGTGAATGCCGACGCGATGGCCGCCTGCTGCGCGGCGGTAAGCGTGACAGGACTTCCAGAGGCGTCCAGGTAGGCTGCGACAACCGAAGAGATGCTCGCGGTTGGAGCGTCGTAGTAATCCGGATCGGTGAAGGAGATGACGCCCGACGCCTGGTCGTGCGCGAGGCTCCCGGTGATCGCTGCGGCTTCCGAAATCTGTGCGAATAGGTCACCGTGGGACGCAGTGACCACCGGCGGCTGGTTCGGCGGAGTTTTGCTCAGCGAAATGGTGACGTTCTGGAGCGTGGTGCCGCCGTGGCCGTCGTCCAGCGCGAGCTGCCAGACCTCGTTAACGACCTGCCCGGGAGCGAGCCCCTCGAGGTAAGTGTTCGGGGCTTCGTAAGACCAGTCTACGCGGCCCGGAGCCGTCCCGCCCGTGCTGTCGGCGGCGAGCGAGGCGGCGAACATTCCGACCGGCGTCAGGCCTGCGTCGGACGAGAGGAACGTGTACGAGAGGACGTGAACGTCGCGGGTCATGGCGTCGACGAAGGACACGCTGCCGGATGCAGCTTCCGTCGCCGTCTGGTGAGTGTCCGCAACCAGGAATGCAGAAGTCGTCGAGGCCGAAGGGTCGACGGACGTCTGATCCGGCGGCCGTCCGACGACGACGGTCAAGGTCTTGCTGTCCGACTTGCCGTTGTCGCCGAGAAGGGAAATTTGCCAGTGTTCGACGTGCGTCTGGCCGTCTTGCAGCGCATCGAGTGCGGTGAGGTCGGGCGCGTACGAAAGCATGTAGGAGCCGGCGCCCGGCGTCGGCCACGAGGAATCCTGCAGCATGGTCGCCGAGACCTGTCCCCAGTCGCTACCGCCCTGGTCGAGCGATGTCACCGAGAGCGTGTGGTGCGCGCCGAAATTCGCGTCCATAAAAGTGCCGGTTTCGCTCGCCGTTGCGCCAGATTGGGCCATCAGCGTCGCCGGGGCATAGAGGAACGGCGCAGCATTCGGGTTGAATGCGTAGCTGGTGATCGCCACGGTTTGATGCACGACGCCACCGCGCCCGTCCGCGACAGCGACATCGAAGCTGTGGGTCGTGTTGCCTTCGACCGCGATCTTCGAGTTCTGGATGAAATACTGCCAGCGGAGCTCGCCGGCGCCAGTGCCGGCCGTGTCCGCAACGATCGAGACCTGGAAGTAGCCTTGGTCGGTCGCCCCGCCGACCTGCTTGAAGGCGACGGAGTGCATCTCCTTCAGGTCGGTGTCGGAGAGCAGGATTTTTCCGGATGCGATCTGGAGGTCGTTGGGATCCTGACCTTGGATCACCGCTCCGGACGAATCCGCGACCCCGATCTGGGTCGTCGCCGACGGCTTCGCCGCGATCGTGACGACCACGTCCTTCGGCGCGCTCTTCATGTCGAACTGATCGACAACCCACAGCTTGTAGGTCTCCTGGATGCTCGTTCCTTCGGCCATGCGCAGAAAGGCATCGTCGTCGACGACGTAGTTCCAGACGACGTGCTGGCCTCCATCCGGATTCTGCTGCACTTCGGCCGAGAACTTGCCGACGGGCGGTTTGCCCGTCGAGGAGGAGACGAAGCTGTAGGTGGCGGTCTCGATGTCGCTGGCGTAGGTGTTCGAGATGGCGATCGAGCCGGAGGTGGACGCCGTACCGTTCGCCGCGGACTCCATGGCCTCGCCGACCGTGCCCGTTGCGGGCGTCGAGCCGTCCGCCAGGCTTGCCGTCGCGGCATATAGCGTCCCGCCGGTGGACTCGCGCACGAAGAAGGTCGTCTTGTAACCATTGTCCTTCTCGGAGATCGTTACCGCGTAATACTCGTTACCCCAATATTTTGCGTCCGGATTGGGGGTGTAGGTGAGCGCGATGGCGCCGTTGGTGTGAATCGGAATGACGCCGTTTTTGTCCGGGTTGAGACCCAGGCTGGTGGCGGTCTCCTTTTGGACCGCTGCCGTCAGCGTCCCGTGATGAGCAGCAGCGCCGTAATATTCGACTTTGACCTCATGGTTGTCGCTGTTTTCGTCGTGGAGGGTATACAGGTTCGGAGCGCCCGGCGTGGCGCTCGCCCACAGCGTGCCGCCGTTATTGTTCTCTCCGTAGTGATCGAGCGCCAAGGGCGTGTTGTTGATGAACCCTCCAGCGCCGAACAGGCCGTAGTCGTCCTCCCAGAACGTCAGCGCCTGAACCCCGTGAAGATCGACCTCATAGGGATCGACGACACCCGGACTATGATGCAATTTCGCGACCCAGTCGTTGCCCTTGCGAGTGACGGACCAAAACTGCCAGCCCAGCGGCAGTTCGACGATATTGAACCCGCCTTCTCCATCGATGAAGTCGCCCTCATTGACGCCGGTGATGAAGTTCGTGCCGGCGTAGAGGGTGATCCGGTCGGCGTGAAACCCGGCGCTTGAGTTCATGTTGAAGTAGTTGACGAAATTGGGGTTCCACGGTGCGATGATCGATTCCACGTTGGTCGCCACGTCGTGGCGATATCCGTCGAGGTCGTCGGAAACGACGTAGTTTTCCTTGATGATCGGACCCAGGTCTTCGTGATAGCGGATTTCCTGGATCAATCCGAACTTGATGGGGGAGTTCGAAAAACTGTAGTCGAGGGTGTCCCATCCGGCGCCGCCGTCGATGAAGTCGCCCTTCCCGCCGCCCTGTGGCTCGTTGCCGAGCATGAGTGTGTCGTTGCCGTCTCCGGCGAAGATATAGTCGGTTTCCGAGGAGCCGTAGATCTCGTCGTTACCGCTGCCGCCAAAGATCATGTGGCTCTTGTCGGCAACTTCCTCGGTAGGGGCGTAGTTCATCGAGGCGCCTGCCGCGCCGTCCTGCACCACCAGAACCTTCCACGGCAGGGTCGGCTCGCTGAACTTCGAATTCCACGACCAGCCCATGGCGGTGTTGAGGTTGCGGTCGACCATCGCTTCGAATGCGTTGTCGATTGCCGCGTGCGCGTCGTCGATGAGGGAGTAGTCGGCCAGATTCTTGTCGTTGAACTTGAAATCGTCGGTTCTAACGATGGCATAGTTGCCGTTCGGGCTTGCGACGTCGTCTCCGTTGTGGATCGGATCGAAGACGTAGCGAGCAGCAGGATCGACGGAGAGGGTGCCATCGGAAGCGCTCGAGTGAATGCCGTCCCGAACCACCCGGATACCCAGTTCGAGGAGGGCTCGGTGGATCAGCTCATGGTCGTTGACCAGGTCAGACTTGAAATCATACTTGGGCAGGCCGCCGACACTGAGTCCGGAAGAGGCGGTACCGTACTCGATCTTTTGGAAAGCGGTTTCGAAGCGCCCTCGGAAGTCGTCGTCGAGCCAAAGTGCGCGGTACAGGATGCCGGTTTGTTGGCCTCCGCCAGCGACCTTGCTGGTGATGGCGGCTCCGTTGATGTTGGCTGGGTCCGTTCGGTCGTGGTCGTTGGGTCCGGCGATGATTTGACCCTCGTCCCACAGCGCGTTTCGGAGAGCCGCGTCGGAATTTGTCAGTTGTGCGAGCGAAGGCTTGGTCGTCGAAGCGTCGTTTAGTGATGCCTCTTTGAGAAGAAGTGCGATGAGAGCCGGATGGTGGAGCGATATGGAATCGCTTGTGCTTCCGTCGCCGATGCCGGCGTTCAGCGTGGTTACGGCGAGTCCTACGCTGTCGAATTTGCTTGCCACCTTGCTGATGCCGAAGGAAAGCCAGTTGTTCGACACCGAGAGTACCTCGCCGGCCACTCGGTAGGCCTGAACGAGGTTCGCGTTCGTGAGGTTTTGCAGGTAGCCTGCCATGTAGGCCGCGGCCTTTGACGTTACGGCAGGGTTGGCCGACGTCAGGCGAGAGATCACGTCAGACGTCATGGATGCGGCGCTGTCGATGATGCCGGAAAGATTGAGCTCTTGGGCCGCCTGCTGGTACGCCATGGTCCAGAGCTCGAGAGCGAACGGAGCGGGATCGTAGGCGTACGTCTGCACGCCGTAGAGCGCGCCGGCGAGCAGCGCGAGGCCGCCTCCGAGCGATTGTCCGACCACCGTAACGTTGGCGTTGTTATCTCTGGCGGCCAGGTCATTCACTGCCGTCATCAAGGCTTGGAGGTCTGCAACCTGCCTGTGAAGATCGGTGCCGGCCCCCAGCGCGGCGTCGGAGCGCAGGTCGCCGGCGTCGAAGTCGAAGGTCGTGCCTCCCAGGTCCGTGCCGCGGAAGGCCACGACATAGTTGGCGCCGACCTTGATGACTTGGGCGGCGAAGCCATCACCCGTCGACGAATAGATCATGCCTGTGTCGGAGTTCGCCACAAGGCTCGAAGGAAGAGGCGGTGATACGATCGATGGGATGCTGTCGAAGATCGCCTGCAATTTGAGCGGAATGTCCCGCGGATCGCGCTGATAGACTTCCTCGGAGAGGGCGGCATAGATCGCAGCAAGGCTGAGTGTCATCGTCTGCCCTCAATGAGCTCGAGTGACGTAGTAGGTGTATTTGTCGTCTTCGAAGAAGCGTTCGGTGGCCTGGGCCATGAAGCGCGCGCGTTTCACTTCCCCGAAGATCGGCTCTCCGTTCGCGCGGTGTTCGACCACATGCTCGCCCATCTCGGGTCGTGGCGGCATCTCGCCGACCAGCGGATCGCGCTGGCGGCAATACAGGAAGCCCTGCATTTCCGGCCTCAGATCGAGGTTGAAATAGAAGGAGGATGGATCTGGCGTTTTACCGGGGGGCGTCGAGTTCAGACCGTCCGGAATGTGCGAGAACGGAAAGACCGGCAGTGGGCGTCTGCCGGATTTGTCGATCGAGCCGTGCGCTCTCGTCGGCACCGATTCACGGTTCTCATAATTCCCATATTGTTTGGGCGAAATTCCATCGACCCAACTGTACGGCTTCGTTTTGTAGGCGAAGATGTCAGCATCGACTTCGCGCAACGCCTCGCGGTGCCCGGCCTGTTCGGTGGCTCTCCAGCTCCAGAAATGTGGATGGCCGGACGGCCAGATCTCGGCGATGCGAGGAACGATCTCCGGCGGGAAGGCCAGCCGCTCCACCCCTTCGCAGGTCTGCGAGATGTGGCCCCAGCCGAAGGTGTCTTTCTGCGTGAAGCCGAGAGGACTGGTGATGTCTTTCGAGGGCCGAAAGCCGTCGGCAGCATGCTGGACCCAGTTCCGGAAGTCTTCTGGAGTGCCCGTCTTGATCGAAGCTCCGCGGAATTCGATCTTGGCGACGGGGCTGCGGTAGGCATCCTCGGTCGCGTAGAGCAGGCCTTCGGAGATGTCGTCGGCGTCCTCATACCAGGAGGCGTAAGGGAGGAGATCCGGAGGCACCCTGCCGTTGGCGGTCGTCTGACCGTCGCAGGCCCGTGGGATTTTTACCACGATGACGTGGTGGTCCTTCGTCACCTTGGGAAACCGATCTACTGCGCCGAAGTGGCTGTCAGGCTCGAGTTTGCCGCCGCCCAAGGGACCGAGATCGACAGAATCGCCCGTGGCGTCTCGCGCGTATTTCGGCTGACACGGCCGCACCAGGTCGAAGTCGACCACCTCGCCGGTGGCCTTAACCACGTACTGCGCTTTGAAACGGAAGAAGGCGTTGTCCGGAAAGACTTGGCGCAGGAAGAACTGAGCCGTCGCGGGACCTGCGACTGCCAGCGTCACGGCGATTGCGACGGCGACCGCGACGAAGCGGAGCACGCAAGAGCCAGCGGTAGCGACGAAACGACGACGCATTCACAGTTCCACGAATTCTAGGACATCACGACGCGGTACAAGCGAAACGCCACCGAATTCGCGGAAGCCATCGCCGGAGCTCCGCGGGAGAATTCTGCAGGATCTGGAAATCCGATTTCAATCCCAAAGAGCGCTGTCGGGTTCGCTCTACGCAGATTTTTGGAGGCGATGGGAAGCTAAGTTTTCTTCGCGACGACTTCCGTCAACAAATGTTGCCGCAGCGGCTGCGAATGAGACCCATGTGAAACCTTCGCCGGCTACTCCGTCACGGTGCCTTCACCGAACGGAGCGATTGCCATGACATCACGACGTACCGATTTCGCCGACTTCGTCCTCGACCTCCTCGACTTCATGGAGGAGAAGCTGAAGGAGGCGCTGCGGGGCGAGACCTCGAGGGTCGGCGCTGTCAACGAGGCCGCCGGCACCGTGGCGCCGCTGCGGGACCGCCTTCGCGAGAACGAGCTGGTGCAGACCCAGTTCATGCTGGTCTTCGACAACGAGCTCTATGAACCGCACGCCACCGGACGCTGGCGCGACCTGGCGCGGATGCCCCGCGCCGACTTCGAAGCGGAAGTCGAGGCGTTCCTCAAGACTGGCGGCACGTTCGCGGCGCTGCGGGCGGTCGTGGGCGCGGCCTAAGGATTCGATCGATTTCGGTTGGGCCCCGACTCGGATAGCCTGGCGCCGCTGGTCGAGACGCGGGACCCTTCGATGGCAGCCGATCCGAAGCCGACCAGGAAGAAGCGCCGGCGCAGCCCGCGCGAGCCGGACGTCTACTACGTCGTCGCGATCGATGGCTGGGACTGGAGCTACTCGCTCAGCCTGAACACGGATCGGAAGGCGGTCGACCCCTATCATGAATTCCGGCATCTCCAGGTGCGGGGCAGGCTGCTGCATCCGAAGGGGCTGAGGACCGACCGGATCGTGCTGACGTTCCTGCCGTCGAAGGATTTGGAGCCGGAGGCGCGGAAGGCGCTGCGGCCGCTTCTCGTCGGATCCCTCGACGGCTACGGCGACGAGATCACCGGCCTGTTCTCGTTGCCGGAGGATGCGCTGCCGCCGATCCTGCAGATGATGATCGCCGACCGGTTCAAGTTCTTCGTGGCGCACGGCACGCGGTTTAGCCATCGGCGGGCGACGCTCAACGGCTTCCGGCTCGAGATGAAGATCGATCCGGACGATCTTCCGGAGGGCGTTGAGTTGCCGTTGTCGAAGCCGATGTCGGTACCGTGATCGAGGCGCTCGATCAGGACGCCTTTGATCTCTTGAGAGGCTGCGGGATTCCGCACTATGCTCGAAGCCGCAGGGGACGGCTCAGATGTCGACGACGACCTTCGACGTGCGAAAGCCTTGTCCGTTGTGCGGCAAGCCGATGAAGCGCATGCCCGACGACGCCGCCAAGGGCCGCGATCGCTATGTTTGTACGAATTGCGATGGCGTAGATCCGCTGGACGTGGATCCGCTGGAAAATCCTGTCGCCCGGAGATGGGCTGACGGTCCGCTGAAGCTGCCGGGCGCTTGAAGGGTCGGCGTTACAGCGCGCTCAAATCGTCCGGCACGTCGCCGAATTTCCGGATCAGCGTGGCGTCGCTGAAGTCGCCGCTGGACGGGTCTCCCGTCCGCGAGAAGGCGATGGCACCGGCGTGACCGGGCTTGCGCGACAGCGCTTCGGCCCGCATCACTGCCGCATTGGCGCTGAAGCACTCTGTCGCCTCGCCGGCGGCCACGCCGTCGTCGGAGAAAACGAACGGTAGAGCGACGTAGTAGGTCACGTCAGTCATCTGCCTCATCCTTGCGTTCTCGCGCCCCTGGGAGCCGTCCCCGGGCGTAGCCGGTCGACACCTTCGTCCGGAGTTCGTCGAGCTGGGTCTCGAGAAAGTCGTTCGCTACGATCAGGGCCTTCACGGCCTCCCGCGCGTCGCCGCCGCAGGCCGCGATGGCCTGGTCGGCGGCGGTTTCCAGCTCGACGGCGAGCGGCGCTGCGGCTTCCGAAGTTGCGGACATGTCGTATTGTTCCCTTTTTGTTCGCAGAGAGTCAAGCCGAACAAGGGGCCGGGACCGGTGCTATGCTGGGCGATGGATCGACAGATCGTGCTGCAGCACTTGGCCATGGCCAAACGCCATGTCGCCCAAGGGATAATTCACCTGGCGAAGCAGGAAGCGCTGATCGTCGAGTTGGAGCGCCACGGGCATGATTCCGCCGACGCCAGGGCGATCCTCGCCACCATGAACGCGGACCCAGGCGAACCACGTGCAAGATCGCGACCGCATTCTGAAGCAATTGGAGGCCTGACGCCCGGTTAACGACAGCACGACGACTGCGAACTGACCACGGTCGAGGCGCGCACCCTTGGGGCAATTGCGCGCCCGGGCCCGTCCATGTCCCGACCAGCAAGAGCGTGTGTCATGCGTACTGCTATTCCTCTCGTCATCTTGATCGCGATCTCGTCGCAGGTCGCAGTCGCCGGCGTAAAGCGGCATGCGTCGATTCCGGAAGCACTGCGGGGATCATGGGCGACGAGCGCGGATGTCTGCAACGGCGCGGACAAATCCGGCGTCGCCCTAGCAGCCAAGACTTATGCCGGCCCCGCCGGGAACTGCACCGTGATGTGGGTGAGCGAAACCCCTGGCCCGCAAGGTGCTATCTACTCCGCCCATTTGCGCTGCCCGAACAAGCGCACGCAGCAGCAGGGCTGGTCGGAATCCAATCTGGTCATCCGGCCCGACGACACGAACAAAATTTCGGCCGGCCCCAATTTCAGCAGCCTCAAGACGTATCAGCGGTGTCCATAGTCTCGCCGCTGCGTTTGACCATGTCGGTCAACCGTCGCAATCTTGTCGCGCTGGCCGGGCCCTGCTCTAGCACCGCCGCCGAGCCATTTCGATCACCCATCGCGCACCCGAAAGCTCACCCGATGCAAAGCGTGACCGAGCTGCTGCCCAGGGCGCCAAGCTTGTAGGCTCCTAGGCGAACTGCCCATGAGCGACCGCAAAGGCTGCTCTCGGAGTAAAACCGGACCTGACAGGTCTCGCGGTCGGAGCGCCGCCGCTTGAGCCGAGTCGCGAGCACCTTCCGGCCATAGGCTTAAAGACCAGCAGGTGGTAATCTCTTTATGCCAATTCGCCGCTAGACGACTTTGAGGCGGGCGGTTTCAGGCGGAGGCCTGCCATGAGGGGGAGAGTGCTGGTAAAGCGCGCCGAGAAGGAGCCAGTTTCCCGCGGCAAGAAGGTGGCCTTAAAGAGCCGCACGGCCGAACCTTCGCTGGACGAACTCCTGGCGTTTGAACGGCTGCTTTCTGATCTCTCCGCTCGCTTCGCGAACGTTGGCGCTGACCAGGTCGTCGCGGAAATCGAAACCGCGCTGAGGCAACTCTTCAAGTTTCTGGGCTTTGCTCGGGGTACCTTTGGGGAGTTCAGCGACGGAGGCCAACTTTCTATTCTGTGCTCGGCGGCGGCCGAGGGCTTAGAACCGGTTCCGCGTGGCCCGGTCACGGATTTCAGAAAATGGGCTGAAAGAGAACTATACTCTGGACGTACCATCACGTTCCGCTCATGGGACGATTATCCCGTGGAGGTACGTGCAGCCGTTGACGAACACTATCGCCAACGCGGCATCGTCCCGCAGCTCTTAATTCCACTGACCGTGGATGGCAACGTCGTTGCGATGATCGCCTTTGTTGCGTTCCAATCCAGTCGGGAATGGCCGGACGAGTTCATCGCACGGATAAAAGTCATTGGAGAAGTGATGGCCCAGGCGCTAGTTCGTAAGCGCTCCGAGGCCGAGCTTCGGGCGACGCAGTCTGAGCTTGCACGGGTTAGAGGCCTCACTGCAGTGGGACAGATGGCCGCGTCGATCGCGCACGAAATCAATCAGCCGCTCGGGGCAATCGTAACAAATGGCAATGCGGGCCTGCGCTGGCTATCGAATCCAAGGGCGGATCATCTCGAGCAAGTTCGCACCGCGCTCGAGCGCGTCGTCAGGGAGGGCAATCGGGCGAGTCAAGTCATCAACGGCATTCGGGCGATGTTCAAGAACGATAGCCGAGAAAAGGCCACGCTGGACGTCAACCATCTGATCCGCGAAGTGCTCGCGATACTGGATTCCGAGTTGCGAAGCGATCAGGTTCAGGTCCAGGCCGAGCTGATGCCGGACCCGTTGCCAGTGTTCGCGGATCGTGTGCAACTCCAGCAGGTTGTCGCCAATTTGATTGCAAATGCGATTGAGGCCATGAGCACGGTTAGCGGTCGCGCGCGGACACTGCGAGTAAGAACTGCGATCAGCAAACCTGATAGCGCCTTGATCAGCGTAGAGGACTCCGGACCAGGAATTGATCGGGAAAATCTCGGCCATATCTTCCACCCGTTCTTTACGACGAAGCCCCAGGGCATGGGAATGGGCCTCGCGATCTGCCGGTCGATCGTCGAATCTCATGGTGGAAGCCTCTCGGCGTCGCCGGGGCATCCACACGGTGCCGTTTTTCGCGTTGTTCTGCCGACCGGGAGGGTGGACCGCGCATGAAGAAAGACGAACTCAAGAGCCAGTCGGTCGTTTTTGTCGTCGACGACGACAAAGCCATGTGCGACGCGCTCGACAGCCTGTTTCAATCGGTCGGATTAGAGGTCGAGCTGTTCGCTTCCGCCCCGGAGTTCCTTGCGAGCAAGCGTCCCGACGTCGCCAGTTGCCTGGTGCTTGATGTCCGGCTGCCCGGACCAAGTGGACTGGATTTCCAAGCGGAATTGGCCAAGGCGAACATTCACATTCCAATCGTCTTCATGACCGGCCATGGCGACATACCGATGACTGTGCGGGCCATGAAAGCCGGCGCGGTTGAGTTTCTGCCCAAACCATTTCGTGACCAGGACATGCTGGATGCAGTACGGGCCGGCCTTGAGCAGGACCGACACCGACGCAAGGACGCGAGCGATGCCTCCAGATTGAAGTTGAGTTTCGATTCCCTGACTCCGCGCGAGCAGCAGATCATGGGCTTCGTGGCCTCTGGTCTGATGAGCAAGCAGATCGCCGACGAGATTGGAGTCAGCGAAGTCACGGTGAAAGTCCGCCGCGGCAGCATTATGCGAAAGATGGGCGCAAAATCGCTCGCCGAGTTAGTGCTGATGGCAGAGGCATTGGGCGTTCGCCGCAAGCCGAAATAATCTCCAATATACTTATGTATATTCCATCAGCCTTGGTTCCTTCTGCTTCCCAATGCACAGTGGCGCGATGCGCCTTGGAGCACCCCCAGCAAGGACGCCGGAAGTTGAAGGTTCCGTTGATCTCCATTGTTGACGATGACGAACCTAACCGAGAGGCCACGGAGGCCCTTGTTCTGTCGATGGGTTACACCGTCGCGACCTTCGCTTCCGCTGAGGAGTACCTGCGGTCCGATTGCGTTGAGAGCTCATCGTGCCTGATCACCGATCTGCACATGCCGGGTATGAGCGGAGCCGACCTGCAGGATCGGTTGATAGCCGACGGCTGCCATACGCCGATTATTTTTGTAACCGCGTTTTCCGAAGAGAAAATTCGCGCGCGCGTATTGGGAGCTGGAGCGCTCGGCTTCCTAAGCAAGCCCTTCAATGATGAATGCCTGATCCGATGCCTGGACAAGGCACTCAAGAGCACCAGGGTTCGCTGAACACCTAGTTCAACATCGTTTCTGCGGCCTCCGCTCAAACACGCCTGGTCACCGCTTCCCAAGGCCACATGTTCGGCCGGCGAAAACATCGGGGCTATACCGACGTATAGGGTTCTTTACCTTTTCGACACTGATCATTACCCACGTACACTGGATCGCATGGCGCGACAGTTCTAGTCTCCTCGTCAAGAAAAAAAGACAACTCGATGGGGAGCGCGACATGGCCACGAGCGACATGGCCGCGAACACCGCAACCTCTCGGAAAGAGTTGGCTATCAGCGCGGCGAAGCTTTCGCGCCGGGCTCGGCAAATTTCAGAGTGGGAATTGTTCGACCGCGTTGCGGATATCGACAGGCTCGCGATGCAGCGATTATTCGAAGACGTTAAGCTCGGGAAAGGCACTATCATGTCTCATCGAAGCGTCTTACTTGCGGCCGTTCTACTCGGCGTCGTATCTATTGTGACTGTTTCCTCCGACGCATTTGCGCGTCCCGGACGTGGGTTTGGTGGGGTCGGCGGCCCCGGAGTGGGAGCCGGTCGTCCCGGCGTTGGGGTCGGCCGTCCCGGCGTCGGCCACGTCCATCACGTCCATCGCCATCCCGTAGCTCGCGGTGCCGCTGTCGTAGGCGTCGGTGCTGCCGCCGCCGGAGCGTATTACGCCCGCCCCCAATGTGGATATTACCCTTATCCACCGTGCTACTAGTTTGCCGGCCGGACCGTCGGTGGAGTAGCCGGCGGACCGCACCGTGCGTCACTGCAGCACAAGAGGCCACGCCAACGATAGGTGGCATCCAATGCGATCCGTGTCACGGTACGTATCGGGCCAGTTCAGCTTGTCTCGCCAACCTGAGCGAGTCGCCATGGCTCATCGCGCCCGCTGTTGCTTGAGATCTCGCCCTCAACGCAGCTTCCCAATCGCCTGCTTTTTGTCAGTTGCAGTCTCGCTGGCGGGCTGTAGCGATCGGAGCGGCGGATCGTCCAAGGCGCCGACGCTGGTTCGCACTGAAACGGTGCGGCTCCAGGATCGCCAGGGCTCGACCACGCTGACGGGCGACGTTCAGGCCCGGGTCCGCGCTGAGCTTTCCTTTCGCGTCAGCGGCCGAGTGATCGAGCGGTTGGTGGATGTCGGAGCCCACGTGAACGAAGGCGACGTGCTGGCGCGCCTCGATCCGACCGAGCAGCAAGCCGATCTCGACGCGGCGATCGCCAAGGTGGCCGGCGCCGAAACCGAGGTCCGCGTCACCTCCGCCACCTTCACTCGACAAAAAACCCTTATCGCGCAGGGCTTCACCACGCGATCGTCGTACGAGCAGGCGCAGGAGGCGTTGCGCACGGCGGAGGCGTCGCTCGATGCCGCCAAGGCCGAGGTCGGCACCGCAAAAGATAATTTGAGCTTTACCGAGCTGCGCGCCAAGGCCAATGGCGTGATCACAGCACGCAATATCGAAGTCGGTCAGGTCGCCCAGGCGGCGCAGTCGGCATTTACGCTGGCGGAGGACGGCGCCCGGGACGCCGTGTTCGATGTGTATGAGTCGATTTTTTTCGGGCAGCCAGAGAGTAGTGCCATCACCCTGACGCTGGTGTCGGATCCGGCCGTCAAGGCGCAGGGGCGTGCACGCGAGGTCTCCCCGACCATCGATCCGAAGACGGCGACGGTGCGCGTCAAGATTGCGATCGACAATCCGCCTGCAGCGATGACGCTGGGAAGCGCGGTCACCGGGACGGTGCGTTGGAGGCCAAAGAATCGCATCGTTCTGCCCTGGAGTGCGATGACGGCCGACGGCACCGCGCCCGCGGTCTGGGTCGTTGACTCCGCAAGCAACACGGTTTCGCTGAAGCCGATCGTTGTCGATGACTATGAGACCGGAATCATCGTGATCAAGAGCGGGCTGCAGCCTGGTGATCGCGTCGTCACCGACGGCGGCAAGCTGCTCAGCCCCGGACAAGCGGTGACATTCGACCGGGAGGGCGGGGCATGATGAAACCCGGAATTCGTGTTAGTGCAATGCTGAGCGTCTGTTTTGCGGCGGCCGGATGCCAAGACGAAGCGGCCGCACCTGGACCGGTGCGCCCGGTGCTGTCGACTGTGGTCACGCCGGGCCAAGCCGAAGGTGGCGTCGTCGTCGGCACCGTCGAGCCGCAGTTCAAAACCGATCTGAGCTTCCGCGTGCAGGGACGGCTCATTGCGCGCCCGGTCTACATCGGCGACACGATCGAGAAGGGACAGACCGTTGCAGCGATCGACCCGACCTCGCTTGAACTCGCAGTACGCTCCGCGATTGCAGACGTGTCGAGCAGTCAGGCCAAGCTGACCAACGCCAGCGGTTTCGAGCAACGCCAGCGTACGCTGCTCAAGACTGAGGTCATCAGCCAAGCAGATATGGAAAGCGCCGAGCAATCCACCGCCTCGGCGCAGGCCACCTTGGTCCGCGCTCAGGCCGATTTGACCAAGGCGCGCGAACAGCTCGGCTACGCCCAATTGAAGGCGGAATTTGCCGGCGTCGTCACCGCGGTTGGTGCCGAGGTCGGCCAGGTCGTGTCATCCGGCCAAACCGTCGTGACGGTCGCGCGCCCCGAGATCCGCGAAGCCGTCGTCGATGTCGCCGACGACGTGGCCAGCACGTTGCGGATCGGCCAGCCTTTCACGGTCGGCCTCCAACTCGACCCCGCGATCCAGGCCGAAGGCCGGATCCGCGAGATCGCACCACAGGCCGATGCCGTGACGCGCACGCGCCGCGTCCGCATTACGCTCGACAATCCTCCCACGACATTCCGGCTGGGGACGACGGTGATGACACCCGTCACCAGCAGCCATCCGACGCTCCGACTGCCGGTGTCGGCCATTCTCGTCAAAGACGGTAAAACGCTGGTCTGGCTGGTCGATCCGTCCAAAGACACGGTGGCATTGCGCGAGGTCACCAGTTCGGCTGACGACGGCGGCGGCGCACGTATCGTCGCCGGCATCGAGGAAGGTTCGCGCGTGGTGACTGCGGGCGTGCACAGCCTTGTAGACGGCCAGAAGGTCCGCATCGATCAGGAAGCCAAGCCGTGAAGAAGTCATTCAACCTGTCCGATTGGGCGCTCGAGCACCGTTCGCTGGTCTGGTATTTCATGATCGCGTTCATGGCTGCTGGGCTGTTTTCCTACATGCAATTGGGGCGCGAGGAAGATCCCGCGTTCACCATCAAGACCATGTTGGTTCAGGCGCAATGGCCCGGCGCGTCCGCGGAGGAGATGACGCGTCAGGTCACCGAGCGGATCGAGAAGAAGCTCGAGGAGCTGGAATCGCTCGACTATACGAAGAGCCTGACCGTCGCCGGACAAACAACCGTTTACGTCAATCTTCGCAACGACACCAAGGCGCGGGACGTGGTTCCGACCTGGGTGCGTGTGCGCAACATGATCAACGACATCAAGGGCGACTTTCCGCAAGGCGTGATCGGGCCAACGTTCAACGACAGGTTCGGCGACGTCTTCGGCAACATTTACGCGTTCACCAGCGACGGGCTGAGCCAGCGTCAGCTACGCGACCGGGTCGAGTACGTCCGCTCCAAAGTTCTGACCGTGCCGAATGTCGGCCGGGTAGATATCATCGGCGCGCAGGATGAAGTCATCTATCTCGAATTCTCCACCCGCAAGATCGCTGCACTAGGGCTCGATGAGCGCGCGATCCTGACCTCGTTGCAAGAGCAAAATGCAATCGCGCCCTCGGGCGTTCTGCAGGCGGGGCCGGAGCGGATCAGCGCGCGCGTCAGTGGACACTTCACGTCCGAGGCCAGCCTGAAGGCGGTCAATCTTCGGGTTAATGACCGGTATTTTCCGCTCACCGATGTAGCCACGATCACGCGCGGCTATGCCGATCCACCATCCAACCTGTTTCGCTTTAACGGAGAACCTGCGATCGGGCTCGCTATCGGCATGAAGGCCGGCGCCAATCTGCTGGAATTCGGCGCCGCGTTGAAAATGGAAATGACCAGGGTCGTGGCCGACCTGCCGATCGGGGTCGGTGTGCATCTGGTATCGGATCAACCGGTCATCGTGGATCACGCGGTGTCCGGCTTCACCAAGGCGCTATTCGAAGCCGTCGTTATCGTGCTTGCCATCAGCTTCCTTAGCTTGGGGATGCGGGCTGGTCTGGTGGTTGCGATCTCGATTCCGCTAGTGCTCGCCATTACTTTCCTGGTCATGGCGTCCGCCGGCATCTCGCTGCAGCGCATTTCGCTCGGCGCGCTGATCATCGCGCTCGGCCTGCTGGTGGACGACGCGATGATCGCGGTCGAGATGATGGTGGCGCGTCTGGAGGTCGGAGATACGCTCAAGAAGGCGGCGACCCATGTCTACACTTCGACCGCGTTTCCGATGCTGACCGGAACGCTGGTCACGGTCGCCGGTTTCATTCCGATCGGGCTGAACAACAGCAATGCAGGCGAGTTCACCTTCACGCTGTTCGTCGTCATCGCGGTGTCCCTTGTCGTGTCGTGGATCGTCGCGGTGCTGTTCACGCCGTTGCTGGGCGTCACGATCCTGCCGGATACGATGAAGAGCCACCATGGGCACAAGGGCCGGTTAGAGCTCGGCTTCTCCCGTCTGCTCGGCTTCTGCATGCGCTGGCGCTGGGCGACCATCGCGATCACGCTTGCGGTGTTCGGATTGTCGCTCGCCGGCATGGGCTTCGTGCAGCAGCAGTTTTTTCCGGCGTCCGATCGGGACGAACTGATTGTCGATTTTAGCCTGCCGCAGAACAGTTCGGTCGCCGAAACCGATGCGCAGATAGCTCGCTTCGAGCAGGAGGCGCTCAAGGGCAATCCGGGAGTCGATCATTGGTCGAGTTATGTGGGGCGAGGCGCGCCGCGCTTCGTGCTGTCCTTCGACGTGCAGCCGGCCGACCTGTCATTTGGTGAGATCGTCATCGTCACCAAGAGTCTGGAGGCGCGGGACCGCGTCAAGGCTGAGTTGCAGACCTATCTGAAGAAGACGTTTCCGGGCACCGACGCCTTCGTGAAGCTGCTCGAGATCGGGCCGCCTGTCGGCCGGCCGGTGCAGTTCCGTATGAGCGGTCCCGACATCGCCGGGGTACGGGAGTATTCCCGACAACTGGCAGGCATCCTGCGCAGCAATCCGCATCTCGGCGACGTGGTGTTCGACTGGGCAGAGTCTGCGCGCGTCGTCAAGGTCGATGTTCTGCAGGACAAGGCGCGGCAGCTCGGCGTCACCTCCGAGGACATCGCGACGGCGCTGAACGGCGTGCTGGACGGCACCACAGTCACCCAGGTGCGCGACGATATCTACCTGATCAAGGTGCTCGGGAGAGCCAAAGCCACCGAACGCCGTTCGATTGAAACGCTGCGGAATCTGCAACTCACCGGCACCAGCGGTCAGGCCGTGCCACTCGCCGCCGTGGCTACGCTGCGCTACGAAATTGAGCAGCCGACGATCTGGCGGCGCTCGCGCCTGCCAACCATTACGCTGAAGGCAGGCATTCTGGATTCAGTGCAGGCGGCCACCATCGTCGATCAGCTCAAGCCGCAACTCGCGGCATTCACCGCAAAACTGCCGGCCGGCTATTCGGTGGCGACCGGTGGCAGCGTTGAGGAGAGCGCCAAGAGCCAGGCCCCGATCGTCGCCGTGGTGCCGCTGATGCTGTTCATCATGGCGACGATTCTGATGCTGCAGCTTCAGAGCTTCCAGCAGTTGTTCCTGGTGTCCGCGGTCGCGCCGCTGGCCTTGATCGGCGTCGTGGCGGCGCTGCTGCCGAGCCGGGCCCCGCTCGGCTTCGTCGCCATCCTCGGCGTGCTGGCATTGATCGGGATCCTGATCCGCAACTCGGTGATCCTGATCGTGCAGATCGAGCAGTTGCGCGACGAAGGGCGGCACGCGTGGGACGCCGTCGTTGAAGCAACCGAGCACCGGATGCGGCCGATCATGCTGACGGCCCTGGCGGCCAGCCTCGCGCTGATCCCGATTGCGAGCGAGATATTTTGGGGGCCGATGGCGTATGCGATGATGGGCGGCATCATCGTCGGCACCGTGCTGACACTGTTGTTCCTGCCGGCGCTATACATCGCCTGGTTCCGGATCAAGGCGCCCGCCGATCCGCAAGCGCAACCTGCAGAACCGAAGGCTGAACGAGAAGTTGCATAATATCCAACGTCGGTACAAGGACGACGGCCCGGAACGCTGCTGCGCTATCCGTACGAGGTGCGCAGCGAGCAGGAGTATTTCGAGGAGATCCAGGAGGTGAAGCTGACGAAGGACATGCTCGATCTCGCCAAGCACATCGTCAACCAGAAGGCCGGTCGGTTCGAGCCAGAGAAGTTCGAGGATCGCTACGAGACCGCGCTGATCGACCTCATCAACACCAAGCGCGCCGGCAAGCCGATCGTGCCGAAGGAGCGGCCCGCTTCGACCAACGTCGTCGACCTGATGGAGGCGCTGCGGCGGAGCGTGGGTCAGGAGGCCGCGCCGGCGAAGGCGGCCAAGCCTGCCAAGAAGCCGCGCAAGGCCTCGAGCGGCCAGAAGGAGATGCTGATGCCGATCGAGGGCAAGAAGCCGGCGAAGGAGGCGGCGGCGAAAAAACCGGCGGCGAGGCCGCAGCGGAAGTCGGCTTAGGCGTGTTGAAGGCGCAGGATGTCGACCGTCTGAGGTTAGGCAAAATCGCAGTGCTGACACAGCGAAGTCTCGCGATGTCACGATAAGGGCCGCAACGCCGATGGAGGTGCGAGATGTCGCGCACGCTCATCATCTTCGGACTTGTGCTGGTCGCCGCTGGGCTGCTTTGGCCCGTCCTTGGCAAGTTCGGGCTTGGCCGGCTACCCGGCGATATTTACGTCGAGCGGCCGAATTTTTCCTTCTACCTTCCGCTGACGACCTCGCTTATCATCTCCGTGGTGCTAAGCGTAATCCTGTGGCTGGCGAACCGATAGGGCGCGTCCTCGATATATCGCGGCGGCCGGATCGGGCCCATTTGATATCCGCTATAACCCCGATCGTGGCGCGCAAGCGGACTTCGTGGGAGTCCGGGTCGGGTCAACCTACGCATTTTGGCGAGGCTGCCGCGAAGAGAGGGGCGGCGAGGTCTCACCGGGGCGGAATGGAACGAACGGGTTCGCCGCGCGTCGAATCCATGCCCCCGCCCCCCCCTAAAGCCCCGCCGGGGGAAAAACCTACCCACTTAGGTCCCTGATGCGCACCATCGCGCAAGGACCGTTTGCGCCCGGAGGAGGTAGCAATGAGCAATCGCACATCGGACCGGAGGACGCCGACCGCGGCCGAACTGGAAGCTCGAAAGGTCTTTAGAGGTGCGGATGCCAAGGTAGCAGTGTCGGAGTACGAACGCGCCCAGCAGGCATTCCATGCAAACCGGGAGCGCTTGAAGGCGGAGCGCTTGGCTCGCGAGGCGGCAGCGAAACGAAAGCCCAAGACCTGATGATTGCGCCCGGCGCCGGTGACACACTCCGCGCGGGTCAAGCTTGAATGCTGACCTTAGCGAGCTTCGAGGCGTCCGCTACGGCGCGCCTGGCGCGATTCGCCTCATCCTCAAGCTTGGGCAGGTCGATCACCGCCTCATAGTTCTCGGGACTCTCAATCCTGTAGGGGTGGTCGGGCTTTAGATCCTCGAATGAGGCGATCGCGGCGATATATTGACCGTGAATCCATAGATACTTCTCGAGTACGCCCGGATGCGACTTCTCGAGACCGCGACGTAGGATCGTTGAAATGTCGCCCAGGTAACTCGGGTATCCCTCGTCGTCCATGCCGGTCACTCTCACCACCGCGTCCCAAGAGACGTAGTCGATGAAATGCTTCCCGTCGCGATCTTTCGTCATGAACAGCTTGACGTAGGCAGCTTCGTCTTCCGGGTCGTGATGGTCGGCGTGCGCTTTCCTCGCGATCTCGACAAGGCGTGGATCCAGCAGGACGCGCGGAAACTTGGCCTCTTTCGATTCCATCTCATATGCCTTCACCATCGCCGGGCCAACGAGGTATTTCTCGGTATGGACGAGTTCTCCGATCGTGACTGCGCCCCTGACGAGAAATCCGCGGATTGCGAGGTCAATGATTGCGAAGGCGATATCGAGAAGAAGGTAGAAAACGGCGGATTGTTCGCGTACCGCATACGACAGCACGACCGAATCCGAAAACGTAGTCGCGCTCACGGAAGCGTAGAGGTCTTTGTCGTCGTCTCCGATTTGATAGAGTCGGTCGATCGCGCCGAGTAGGACCTCAAGATTCGTCGGGTTGCCTACAGTCCCCTCCACGATCTCTTTGAACCCAAGAAAGTCCAGAAAGAGAATGATGCGCTCTTCGTACTTGGGATGCTCGGGCTTGGCGGCCTTCCGGGGTCTACGCACGTTCACCTGACTCCGACTGCGGGATTGCGTCACCAAATTTGGAGCAATCGAGTCCGCCTGTCCATCCGTGGAACTGAGAACGGCGACGCTCCGAGGATAGATCTTGCTCCGGAGGGCGTCAGTCCTCGGACGAGCACTCCGGGCAGGTGTCGCCGATCGAATCCAGCACATCGCGGACCTCAGTGACGGCCTCATCCGAAGAGATGCCGGGCGGCGGATCGCGACGCGCGATGTCGACGGCGCGCTCGCGGGCGTGCGGGTCGCCACGATCCTGCATCCAGCCGTGCTTCTCGCATTCGCGGATGGCGCCTGCTTCCTGTAGCCGCGAGATCGCCCAGCCGCGCAGCGTCCGGATCGCTGGCCGCTTTTCCTTCGTCATCACCATCGAGGCCGCTCCTACCGGGGCGAATCCCGGCGCCCCCTGGTTCGTTCCGGCGGTTAGCACGGGACAGGGATTCGGAAACGGCAGGGCCGCAGCTTGTCCACCTGTTCCGTCGCCCGCCCTCGTCGGCGGAAACGCACCTCCTGACGACGAAGTCCTGAAATCTGACCCAGAGGGCGCCTGAGGGCGTTCGCCGTTCTGGCGGACGCCCTGGCCGAACTAGCCCTCGGCCGGCGCGGGCACGTCCTCGCTCCAGCGGCCCGGGTCGTTGCCGCCGACGGTCTGGATCGTCGGCACCTCCGGAGCCTGCTGGGCCCAGGAGCCGGTGGGATTCGCGCGGTCCAGGACTTCCCGCGCGACCTCGCCCAATCCGGCGGACAGCAGCACGGACATCTGGAACGCGTCGCGAGCGGCGAACGCCTCCTCCGAGAGGTCGTGGTCGAGCAGGCTGAGCGGCGCATCGAGGTCGCGCTTGAGGTAATGGTACCAGTCATCGAAGCCGCACAGGCGGGCCGCCAGCTTGAGGCAATCGGTATGCCTGAGCTCGACGCCGAGCTCGCGCAGTACCCGGCGCAGCCGCTTCGTCAGGCCCTTCATGCGCTCTTCGGTCATGATGATCATCGTGTACTCCCCTTACTGGTTGACGTCGGGAATGGTGGGGGCGGCCGGGGCGTAGGACTGCCGCCAGCGCTCGATCTCGTGGCCGAGCTCCAAGAGCGTCGGGAAGCGCTTGTCGCGGAGGGAGGCGCTGAGGTCGCGCAGGGGCCGCTCGGCGGCTGCCTTCGTCCGCCGCGACGGCCCGTAGGTGACCGTGATGCGGTGCCGCTCCGACCAGGTCTGGATCGGGCGGAAGTGGTCTTCACGGCCATGGTCGACCCAGAGCTCCTGCGGATATCCTGACCGCCGGGCCAGGCGCTCCAGCGTGGCGACGACGTCGTCGGCAATCGCGAGGGACATCGTCGCGCTCAGCGGACGGCGCGTGCCGACGTCGACGACCAGCATGACGAGGGGGCGATGAGCGAAATCGAGCACCGCGAAATCGACCGCCCAGGCCACATTGGGGCGCATCATCTGATGGGCGGGCTTGTTCGGCATGAAAGTGCTGTTGGACTTCATTCGCATTCCTTTCTTCGTTTCTAGGATTCGGAGGGGAGCTTCTGGACGTCCGCGGCATGCCGGGCGTCGCGGTCGGCGAGCTTGATTCCGAAGCGCTCGAGCGCATTCCAGACCGCGGTCTTGCTGGTCTTGACGCCACGGCCGGTGGTCGCGTCGTGGACCTCCGCGAGCTTGATGTTCGGGCGTTCGGCGACTAGCTGGCGGAGGAAGTCTTCCTGCTCGTCGAGCTTGGAGCGGTAGCCGAACTTGCGCTGCGCGACGGCTCCGGTCTTTCGCCAGACCTCGATCCAGCGCCTAGCCTCGCGGTACGGAAGCCCCATCGCTTCGGCCGTGGCCTTCGGCCCGGCGCCGGCGGCGACCGCGGCGATGAACCTGGTGCGCACGGTCTCGGGCGCCACCGCAAGTGCGGCCTTCTTCCCGGCGGTCTCGCCGATGAACTCGATCAGCAGCGGCTCGACGGCGAGACGGAGATATCCGAAGTCGCGGTTCTCCTGCAGGGCGATGTCCGGATGGACGCGGTTGGACCGCAGCCAGGCCGGCACGCTCCGGGGGTGCATCCCGCTTCGGTGGCTGATTTCGGCGACGAAGATGTAGACGCCGGCGAGGGCGTGGACTTCGACCGCCGCGTAGGGCGTGTAGCCGGGGCCGCGCTGCTGCAGCAGGTCCGGCCTGGTGCGGGCGAGGCGGGAGAGGAAGGCGACGTTCACGTGCAGGATTTCGGCCGAGGTCGACTGGGCGATCCATTCCGGCGGCTGGGAGTCGGAGGGATCGCCGTGCAGGTGTCCAGCGACGCCGGCCACGAACGCGTCGATGTCCTCGACGGCGAGGCTGAAGCGCAGGTTGCGGCGCCTGGTGTCCTTGTCGAAGACCTCGACGTCGCCGGCGACAATGGCCGAGAGGATCGCGGCCCAGGGCGTCTCGCCGGCGCCGATGGAGCGGGCCGCGACCGCGATCGAGCGGCCCTTGTCGCCGGCGGGGCGGGCCGCGGACAACACCTTGTCCATCAGGTCTTCGATCGAGGACTTGCTGTAGCCGGCATATCCGGAGACTAGGCCGCAGATCGGCCCCTCAAGGCGACGGATCAGGCCACGGTCGACCAGGCTCGGCAGCACGGTCGGCGGGAGCCCGAGCAGGCCGGCCGCTACGGTCTCGCTGACGGCGTCCTTCATCTGCAACAGCAACGGCATGACGTCGTGGACCGCCATCCGGACCGGCGACTGGACGTTCTGCGCGCGGACCACCGGAACGAGGCCGCTGTTGGCCAGGCGCTGCAGGATCGGGCGCTCGACGCCGAAGGTCGCCGCGAGCTGCTGAATCGACAGCATCGAGCTGTCCGCGTCCGCGCCCCTGCGCAGCGAGTGATCGCGGGAGGTGGTCTTCATGTCGGCGTCGATCAGGGCGCCGAGCAGGTCCCGGATCTTCGGCTCGATGTGCTTGTCGTAGGTGATGTAGGCGAGGGGCCCCAGCTCCTTCCTCCTCCCGTAGTGCTGGGGCCGCTCCTCCATGTCGGCGCGGTAGCGTCCGGACAGGGCGGCGAAGCCGGCCTCGCCGCCGATGATGGCGCGGCCGGCGAGGGCGAGCAGTTCGGGCGTCAGAGCCTCGAACTGCTCGGTGCTCTTGCCGCGGCCCTGGGCGCTCTTCGCCGTCCGGGCCGGATCGATCGTCAGGCCGGACGCCAGCGCGATTGCGGTCTCGAACAGGTCGCCGCTGGAGAACTCGCGCCACGCGTCCGGCAGCAGTCGGCGGGCCGCTGCCTTCTTGGTCGGATCCGGATCGATCAGGCCGACCACGAAGTTGTAGGCCTCCTCGTCTTCGACGGGCGAGACCGGCTGCGGGAAATCTCGCAAATCGACGTCGCACTTGTCGCAGAGAGTCGGCACGTCGGCGCGCAGCCAGCCGAGCTTGCGGTCGCAGGCCGGGCAGACGCCGAGCAGCTTCTCCCTGGTCTGCGGGTCGAAGGCGATGGGGCGGAGCTCCCAGATCGCCCGGTGATACTGGGCGGTCTCGAGCGCGCGCGGCGACACCCGCCTGAATTTGCATTCGCGGAAGTGAAGCCGGACCTGGGTGTCGAAGAAGTCGATGCTTTCGGAGCCGGAATGCGCGAACTCGCCCGTCCGGTACGTGCGCGCGACGATGTCCTGGGGCGTGCATCCGATCAGCGCGGCGATGCGCGCGATCTCGTCTTCGTCCGTCAGGGTCGTCGCGAGCGCCACCGCGTTGGGCTTGATGGCATCGGCGAGCTTCAGCATCTTGACGACGTTCCTGACGGCAGTCACCGACAGCGCGCGGCCGAGATAGCCGCGCAGGCTCTCGTCGGCGAACGGGGCGCCGACGGTCGCGATGAATTTCCGGGGCGGGCTCGCGAGCATCAGGCCGCCTTCTTGCCGCCGGACTTCTTCTTGGCCTCGGCCTCCGCCTTGAGGCGCGCGAGCGTGTCCTTCTTCGGACCCTCGGCGAACGGATCGAAGCCAGGCTTCTTCTGATTGTTGTTGAACGCTCGGAAGGAGGATTCGATATCGCTCCATTCGAGGGACGAGCGGCCGTTGCGGAAAGCGCGCTCGAGCGCCATGCGCAGCACGCGGCACGCCACTCCGGGAATTCCCTCGCACATGTCGAAGATCTTGGCGCGATCCTCGAGCGTATCGACCCAGCCGAGAGCCGTGTCGACCACGCCGGCCGCGACCATTTCCTCTTCGATGCGCTTGAGGAACTTGAAGAAATAGTAGCGGTCTTTCCCCGTTTTGATATCGCAGGCCTGGAGCGTAACTTCCTCGGGAACGCAGCGGTTCTTGAGCTCCTTGGAGATGTGGAAGAGCTGCAGCATCTCGTCGGTGCCGACCAGCACGATGCTGAACGCGCCCTCATTGACGAGCGACTTGAGCATCATCGCCATGGCCGTGCCGGTCTTGCCGCCGTCGTGACGCAGCAGCTCGTGGGCTTCATCGATGATCAGGAGCAGCGTGCGGCGGGATCGCGCGATGTGATAGATCGCGCGCGTCACGACCTGGGCGTCGATGGGGCCCGACTTCGGGACGACGTCTTTGGCGGCATCGCCATAGTGCTCCAGAACGACGCCCAGGAAAGCGCGGGTGTTCTTCACTTCGCGCATGGACACCACCATCACCGGGATGTCGTCGGCCGGGAAGCGCTCGTCGACGTTGATCTCGTCCACCACCATGCGGATCGAGGTGCTCTTCATGGCGCCGGAAGGACCGACGATGGGCAGGATCCAGAGCTCTTCCATCTTGATGGGGCGGAGGCGCGCGGCCACGCGGCGCGCCTCATTGTCCTCGACGACGCTCGCGGTCTCGGTCAACAGCCAATGGATCTTGCCTCTGACCACGTCGAGGCGGGGATGCTTGATGAGAATCTTCCTGAAGGCGCGCAAGCGCTGATGTGCGTCGGCGAGTTCCTTGGCGGTCATATCGTGTACTCCTGTTACTTGCGCTTGGTGCGGGAAACTCGGGTGGGGACCTTCGCCTTGGCTTCGGCCATCTTGCGCGCCTTCGTGCGCTTGGCTTTGGCGAGAGCGGGCTTGCCCGGCTTGCGATCCTTCGGGAGCTTCTCGGCCGCCGAGAACGAGATCGATTCGGTCGGTGCGATCCCGATGTCGTCCTTGGTCGGGTCGCCACACGCACTCGCGGTCCGGCGCTCGCGCATGGGCGGCGGTTCGGCGAGCTCCTGCCACTGCCGCCTAAGCCTTTGCAGCGCTTCCGCCCGCTCGGTTTCGGAGCCGAACGCGAGGTCCCGGCTCTTTGCGTAATCGCGCAGCCGCGCGTGCTCTGCGAACGACATCTTCTCCGGAACGTCCACCGCCGGCACCGTGATCCAGCGTGGAGCCGGGTGGGCTGTGCCGTCCCACACGAAGATACTGGAGGCGTCGGACGGATCCTTGATCCTGACCTCGACGCGGCTGCGGGATGGCATCCTCGGCAGCATGTCGGCGAGCGCGGCGCTGTTGTAGCGGATCCCCTTGAAGAGGATGCCGGACGGCGTCAGCACGGCGGTGCTGGTGTAGCCGCGATCGACGTCGAGTTCGGCCTCGTCGGAGATCGGGTGCGTGGAGTCGTTGACCTTGGGCTCGGTCGTGTCGTGTGCGTCGTTGCGGATGAAGCCGCGCAGTCGTTCGATGATATTCCGGATGAGGTTACGCATGTCTTCCAGTCCTTTTTGCTGCTACCAGCCTTCGTCGTCTGCGAATTCGTCGTCGGGTGGCTCGATGGGGGCCGTGGTCGGGGCCTCGGTGGCCTCGGTCCAGCCCTCGTCGTCGGTGTCGTCGTCCATGACGGGGGAGCCGCGCGCCTTGGGCTGGCCGGTCGGATCGCCCCGCGCTTCCTTGACGTAGGCTTCGTGCTCGGCGCGCTCTTGCTCCGCCTTTTTGCGCGTCACGGTCCGCTGGCCTTTCGCGACCGCGACCTTGCTGGGGGTGCGGCCCTTGTTCGGCTTGTTGTCGCGGTCGAGCAGCTCGGCGGCGATCTGGTCGGGGACGCCCTCCGGCTCGACCTTGTTGAGCCCGGCGGTCGAGGCTTCGGCCTCGACGTCCTTGATGTCGTCGATGGTGATGTCGATGGGCTCGTTGACCGTGGTGTCGTCGAACTGGCCGAGTTCGAAGGCGAGGCCGCGACGAGCCTGGCGGCTCTGGCGCATGGGCATTTGGCCCGCCAGCGTCTCCCAGTGGTTGCGCAGCCTGTTGGCGGCGTCCCAGCGATCATCCTCAGGGCTGAACTCGAGATCTCGTTCCTTCGCAAATTCGCGGATTCGATCGAGATGCCAGAACGTCAGGCCCTTCAAGGCCTCGGCGTTGACGTTGGGCATCCTCACCCAGTAGGGGCGCGGCTCCCCGCCGCGATTCCAGACGCTGATGCTCGATGCATCGGCGGGATTGAACTTCACGACGACGCGTGCGCGCGACTGGCCGAAGGTGCGCGGATCCTGAGAGCGCTTCTTCTCGAAGCGGACGAGATCGTTCAGGAGCAGCGAGGTGACGGCTTCGTCGTGCCAGCGCATGTTCTTGAATTTGATGCCGTTGCCGGAGATGCTCGCGGTGTGGACGGCGCCGAGCACATGATCGAGGGCGGCGACGTCCTTGATCCAGCGGCGGCGCTGGATTGCGAGTCCTTCCTGCCAGACGCGTGCAGGGACGGCGTTGATGCCATCGTGAGGGCGGTAGCTGTAGACCTCGTTCCATTCGTGGAGCAGCTCGTTGAGGTCTTCGAGCGTGATCAGCGCGCCTTTTGCGGGGTCGAGGCCGACCTGGCGCATGACATAGACGTTGTAGCGCACGGCGCCGGCGAGCTTGTGGATGAGCCCCTTGTTGATGGTGTCGAAGAGGCGCTCGCAGATCGCCTTGTATTGCGGCGTGTCCGCCGGCGCGTAGTGGACCTCCGTGCCGAGTTCGGCCATCGAGTGCTGAAACGAAGGCGACTGTTGAGACCAGTCGCGATCCACCAGGATCTCCGTCGGATGCCCCCAGCCGTCCCAGGGTTTCCTGATCTGGGGATAGAGCTTCTGCACGTACCCCTTGTGGCGGTTGACCCGCTTGAGCGTGGCCAACACCGAGTACAGGCTCGGCGGTTCGAACGTGATGAAGAAGCCCAGCAGCAGCCGGCTATAGACGTCCAGGCAGACCGTGAGATACGGCCGGCCCAGCGGCAGCAGGCGCTTGCTGTCGAGCACATGGACATCGAGCGGGGTGCTGTCGATGATGGCGAGTTCGAGCGGCCGCTCCGCCGCGATATGCCCGCGGTGGCCGTGGATCTTGCGCCAGGCCTCGCTGCGGCTGGTCTTGCGGGCCCAGTTGTCGAAGGTCAGCGCATCGTTGATGCGCCGCCGTAGTACCTCCGGTCGCGGATACTTGAGCTGCTCGGTCTCGGGTCGCTTCTTGTTGAGCTGCTTGATCGCTTCGCGGAAGCGACCATAGGCGTCGTTGTAGTCGACCCCGCGTGCGCTGTAATAGTGGTCGATGGCCTTGGGGATCTCGGTCTCGATCTCGTCGGCGAGCCGGCGCGGCGAGTTCTTGCCGCGGTTGTCCCTGAAGGCCTCGAGGGGGCGCGCGCCGGGCCGGCCGCAATGTTTGACGCAGTGGCGGAGACGAGCGACCTTAACTCGGTACGGCTCGCTTTCGCCCTCCTCGATCTCGTTGGTTTCGTATTCGAGCTTGAAGACCCTCTTCCGCCACTTGTTGATGACCCTCTGCAGGCCCACGTCGCCCAGCGTGCCGTTGCCCTCTTCGTCCCACTTCCTGGTGTAGAACTGCCGGGCAAGGGCCTTGCGGCCTTCGGGCGTGAGCTTCGCCTGCTCGGCGTCGCCGGAGTCGGTCCACAACTCGTCGGGGCCGAATTCGCGGAGTTCGATCGGATTGCCGTCCTTGTCCTGTTCGACCATCCTGATCTTGCGCAACGCGTGCAGTTCGTTGAACTTGTGCTCGGGCAACTTGACCTCGCCGCCGCCCACCTTTTCGAAGCACATCACGTTGAAGGCCTTCCAGCGGTCGAAGCTGCAGAGCCCCTTCTCGAAGTGCTGGATCAGGTCGCCTTTCTTGATGTCGATCGTGGGCATGCGGGCACTCAGGACTGCGGATCGGTCTTGGGCGTGGTGTCGTTCTCGAGCCGGCTCAGCGCTTGCCGCAGCGAGGCCGACTGCAACTCGCCCGACCGGTCGATCAGGATTTCCGCGGGGCGGCCCCAGCCGTACCAAGGATCGGCGTTCTGGATGGCCTGCTGCATCGCGAGCAGCGCGGTACGGATGCCGGGCGGCTCGAAGTCGATATGATGACCGAGGATCATCCGGGTTTCGGCGTCGATGGCCACGGTCGATTGCGGGCGCGAGAGATGCTGGGACATTTGGGGACTCCTTACTTGCCGACCTGAATGGCGGCGCTCTCGGTCAGGATGACCGGCGTCTGCTGGGTGATGCGGAGATCGATGTCGATGCGAACGTGACGGCGGACGATCAGCGCACGCAATCGCGCGAGGCCGTTCGGGCTCCACTCGTCATCGGTGCGGCTGAGGACGGCGACGGCCTCGCCCCATGTGATCTCGGCGCCGGTGCGCCGGAACGCGTCGCCGAGGCGGATGTAGTCCTCCGCCGAGATGGCGGTGAACCGGTCCATCCTGATCAGCCTCGAGTTGGCCAGGCGGTGGCCTTCGGCGAGATACTTTTCGGCGGTGACGATGCGGAATTTCCAGCCGCGGAGCTCGCACACCCGGCGGGCCAGCCAGAGCTTGAACGCGTACTCGGGATCCTTCCGCGCCTCGTCTTCCTTCTTCTTGATCTCGACGACCTCGATCGCGGTGTCGGCGAGCAGGCGCTCGACGTCGGGGAAGTAGATGAGCACGCTGCCGTCGCTCATGTGGAATTCGATCCGCATAGGCTGCGTCATGAACTTGCGGACGTTCCAGTCCGCCTCGCAGACCCACAGGAAGTGGCGTTCGGGAATGCCCTCCCAGGGCAGCGGCCTGCCGACCTTCAGCGAAGGAAAGTCGCCGGTCGGAATCTTCCGCACGGCCTGGATGACGGTCCTGATCGGACCGCCGCCCTTCGCGCGGACGATCCGGACGGATTCAAGTTTGGGACGCTTCTTGGACATAGTGCTGCGGATCGGCCGGGCCCGGGCAAGACTCCGCCGGTCGCCGGGAAGGTTGTTCCCGTCGGTGAGCGGTGAATTGCGGGGATCTGAGAGAAACCGGGCGCGCGCAGACTTGCCTTTCCCGCGTCGAGCTGCTCGACTGCGGGCCTCTGTGAGGTGGTCTGCGCGCGCCCCTGGTTTCTCTCCAGGTTCGGCCTACCCCTGACGAAGGGCGGCCCTGTTAGCGCAGGGTCGCCTTTTTCGTTCGGGCCTATCGGGGTTGTCCGTCTCCTTTCCGGTTGGGCCCTGGGTTGCGTCTACGAGCGGGAAGGTGACGATCGCGATTGCCCGGCGCAATCGGATTCTTGGCCGGATTCAACCAGACAGTTGTATTCTCGAAAGTGACGATCGTAGATTGGGCGGCGCCGCACAGGCTCGCGGAGGCACCGGCGACGCCGCTTTCGGGGCCGATCGCACGGCCGCAAGCCGGCTTGTGACTTGCAGTACGTCGCGTGATGCGAGCCTGCGCTCCGAGGCCGCGGAATCGAAACTTCCTCTTTGCCGGCCCGGAATTCGAATCCTTGAAATCCCAACGCGATCGGACTCCGCCGACCGGTGGAGCGGGCGAGCAATTTTCGGCTGCTGCGCTTCGCCGGCACGCCTCGAAAATCGGATTTCAACAGGGGTCGACAAAGGCGTGGAAAACTTCGGCGTCCCCGCTGCCCGGGGACCGATTCTTCCTCTCGAGGGGCCGAAGAGTATCCCGCGCGCTCCATTTTTTTGGCGCTGCGGAAGCCGTCTAATTGGTTCTGAAGCCACATGATTGCTGCTCTCCGCCTCAGACTTTGGTCCAGTCGGCGGCCATCGCCGCTTCGCATGCGCGCTGAAGAAGAGCCCAGACGCGCTGCCGGCGCGCATGGGCCAGGACGGAAAATCTTGCGATGCCGGGCGGCGTGCCGGTCAAAGGATTGGCGGTCTCCATGGCGATGACCTGGTAGTCGCTCAGGTCGGCCAGGTTGCTCACGTTCCCGATATGCATCGTGCCGATCGGCTGACGCAGCGCGCCGTTGCCTGACGGCCAGAGTTCTACTTTCACGACGAGCATGTGTTGTCCTCCTTGATATCGGTGATTGCCCTCAGGGCGGCTGTCGCCGCCGCGAGCCGTTGTGCGATGCGTTGCGCGCCCGTTCCGGGACGGAAGGCCGCGAGCAGGTCGTCGAGGTCGAGCTCGGCGAGGGTGGCGTCGTCGATCTCGACCGGGGCCCGCCCGGCGAAGCGCCCGATCGCCGCCTTGACGACGGCGCCGGTCGGAGGCGCAAGCCGGATCGTGAGGTCCGCGGCGCCGACCAGGGCCCGGGGAAGCAGGCCGACGTCGGCGGAAATGCCCACCACAGACCGGCCGCCGGACAAGGCCGCCGACACCGCGCTCGAGCCGGATGAGCCTCCTACGCCATGCAAGTTCGGACCGCTCCTTGTGTGCTGCAGCCAGCGGTCGCCGAAGGCGCGGCGGAAGTGGTCCGAGACCGGCAGAACCCAGGCAACAGTCGGCACCAGGATGATGACGGAAAGCGCCTGGCCGTGGCGCAACTTGCGCCGCAGATCGGGAGACGCTGCGGCCTCGAACGCCGCCCCGACGACGGCCGCCATGGCCTCTTGCCGCGCGCCCCGGGCAGGCGGGGGAGCTTCCTCCGGATCCAGGTAGAAATTTCCCTCGATCTCGGGCTCGTCCTCAGGCTCCTCGAAGCGGCCGAGTTTCCGGTCGAAGACGCGGTCGATCAGAACCGAGCCCGATGGCAGGCAGCGCTGGTCGACGAGACGCTTGGGCGCCATGCGGACCGTGATGCCGGGCGAGGGACGTCGTGTCGTCTTCTTCATGTGCGAGACCTCACGATGGTGGACGGTCCGAGCGGTTCGGACCTCAGGTCGAGTTCGAGGAGATCGGAGCAGGCGAGTGACATCACCGCCGGCGAGGGATCGAGGTCGCTGCGGACCATTTCGAGCAGTTGGGAAAGCTGCATCGGCCCCTCGTCGACAAGAGTTTTGAGGATGCGAAGGCGTAGCGGGACGGCGACTGGCCGGTCCTTGTAGGACCAGACCAGGCGGACGTTGGACCGGCGCGGTTCGGACCGCAGATCCTCGGCCGTGACGACGAGCTGCTGCAGGCCGAGCTCGCGCAGCGCGATCAAGGCAAGGCCTTCTTCGTCGAGGTCTCGGACCCGCCGGGCCGGGACCACGTCGAGGTAGAAGCGGCCGTCGTTCCTCGTCAGAACGACGGCGTCGACCTCGACCGCTACTTGCGGGGACCCAGCATGCGCCGACGCAACGTGTGAGATCGCGAGCACCGTCGGATCGAGCGATGCGTGCGCGAGCGCTTCTCGGAGCGCAGCGTGACGAGCTGGGACCGGGGACGCGGTTTTGGCGGACGAGAAGAGATGGGGGTGGCCGCTGCGGGCCTTGGGGCGGAACATGCGAAAGCATCCGAAACCATGGAAAGGGCGGGGCGCGTTTCGGTGATGTGCTTCTCGCTGTCGGCGTCGGTCATGGCCGTCCCCTCGGTTAGATTTCGATGACGAAGTTCGGATCGAAGTTCGGATTGTCCCAGGTGGCCTGCTGGCCGGGCCAGGGGCCGTAGCCCTTGGCGTTGCTGACCATGCGCGTGCTGCGTACCTCGAAATCGCGGCTTTCGTGCGTGTGGCCGAACGCCCAAAGTTCGGGCGCACCCTCGCGGATCACGCCTCGGAGATCGCTGGTGTACGCGGCCGACGAGATGTCGCGCTCGCAGCCGCGCCGCGTCGCCTCCGGCACCGGCCCCATGTGCGTGACGACGACATGCCGGCCGTCCTTGCGCAGCTCGCGCGCGATGAAGTCGCGCGACTGCAGGTGCCGCGACAGCGTGTGCTCCGGACGCAGGCGGAATTCGTAGTTGCCGTGCCTGATCTTGCGGTAGTCGTTCATGACGTCGCCAGCGACAGACATCGCGTAGGCCGGGTCGTCGAACAGATCGAAGTCCGTCCACAACGTGGCGCCGAGGAAGGTGATGCCGTCGATGGTGACAGCATCGTTCTGCAGTACGTGGATGTTCGTCCCGGCTGCGGCGGCGTGCGCCTTCTCGACCGTCCTGTCGATGTCGCAACCGTAAAATTCGTGATTGCCGGGAATATAGAGCACTGGCCGATCCTGGACTCGTTCGCGCAACCAGGCGACGCCCCTCTCCATGCGCGGGATTAGGTCGCCGGCGACGATCATGACGTCGAACGCCGGGCGGTCCGCCGGCGCCGGCAGGTCCCAGCCGCGGGTCATCTCGAGATGCAGATCGGAAACGGTCCAAAGGCGCACGTCAGCGGTCCTCATCGTTCGGATGGTCGTCCAGCGGCTCGGCCCGGCTGATCGCCTGCGCGAATTCATCCGGCAACTCGTCCATCGCGAGCGCGAACACGACGTCGTTCGAGCCGCAGCGCGGACATTTGTGCTGCGTCGGATCGTAGGTGAACTCGCCGTCTTTGCCGCAGGCGCCGCAGCGGAATCTGGCCATATCGCTAGTCCTCCGCTCCGCTCTGGGAACTCTTCTCGCGCTCCGCCTCGGCGAGCGCGTCCATCTTCTGAGCCACCGGGTCGTCATCCGGCAGCTCCTGCCTCGAGACCTCGAAGTGCACATCGATCGAATCGCAGACCGGGCACGTGAAGCGGTTCGGGTCGTAGACCCAGGTGCCTTCCTTGCCGCATGCGCGGCAGCGAAACTTGGCCAACGCTATCCCTCCTGTCCGAACGAGGGCGGCGGCACCTCGGTCAGCGTGTCGGTCGAGCGGTCGTAGCTCGCGAAGTACATGTCGGCCTGGCCCCGCCATCTCCGCAGCCGGCGCACGTTCTCGAAGCCGGGTCCGTACCGGGGCGGGACGGGCTCGCCGACGGCGTGTTCTGTACAGCGGGTTTCGAGCCAGCCCTTGTTGTTGTACAGGCGTCCCTCGCGGCCGCAGATTTCGCAGGTGCAGGCTGAGCGGGCGACGGCAAGATCGACGGCATGCCCGATCTTGGACTCGGTGTCCTGCGAAGCCTCGGCGCTCCAGTCGATCCGGAGAATGCCCATCTTCTGCGCGATGCGGACGAATTCGAAGGTCCCGCGACCGCGCAGCGCCATTTCGATCCGGCGACAGAGTCGCACCAGGATGTCCTGCCACCCGCGTTCACAGTGCGGGTAGCCGATCGAGCGGCTGGGCTCCTCCGCCATCGTCAGAAACAACCGCGGATGCCAAAGCATGAGGTCGCGCCCCCAATCCATTGCCATCTCAGTCCTCCTCGGGGCCCAGAGTGAACGGATCGACCTCGACGAAGCTGTCGCTGTCGCGGTCGTAGCGGCGGCGCAGCGTCTGCCGGCGGCCTTCGACAACGCGCTCGATGACATGGATATCGTCTCCAGGCTGCGCCTCGATCGCCCGCCGACCCTCGGCATGAGCCCCGCAGCGCGTGGTGAACCAGCCAGGGCCGTGCAGCACGCCGGGCTCGCCGCAGACCTCGCACGTGACGGCGCTGCGCGCCTCGGCCAGATCGATGGCTTCCTCGACCTTGGCGTCGGCCTCCGGAGACAGCCTGCCGTCCCAGTAGACGCGAAGGGTGCCGTACTTTTCCTTGATCTGTGAGAAGCGGAAGGTGCCGCGGTCGGTCTGGACCGCCGTCCGGATCCGGACGCACAGGCGATCGAGCAGGTCGCGCCAGCCAGCATCGCATTCGGGCGAGCCTTGGGCCGCCAGCAGGGCGTCGGCCGGCGGATCGAAGAGGTCGCGGTGAGCTTCGATGAGCTCAACCCTCCAATTTCCAACGACGCCCGACATCCCGACCTCAACGCCACCGTGAACATAACGAGAACAGTCAAAGCAGGAAGGTCAGCTGGAGTCAAGGGCTTAGCGCTTCCTTCTTATATAAGAAGCCATCGCCTTGTTATATAAGACGATCTCGACCTAGTCTGGTGCCGGCGCCGCTGCCGCCGTATGGTTAACGACAGGGATTCGCGCAGCGGATGGATGGATGGTCGGGAAAAAGAGGGCGCCGAAACGGGGAAAGCGAACCCCGATCGGGGACAGGGTTCAGTTCCTGACGATGATGCATCCGGAGGTTATCGCCGACATCAAGCAGGTCGCCATCGACGAGCATCGGGCGGCCTGGGACATCATGGAGCAGGCAGCGAGGGAGTTTCTGAAACGGCGGCGAGGGCGATCTGATGGCGGTGAGCGCGCATAAATCCTGCTGCTAACTCAACATCATATCCCGCTCACGCTTGTCGAAAGACGTGGAAACGGGAAGGGCGCTCCGCGATTGCACTTGCGACCGGCGGCAACTCCATGGGACCTTCTCCCACCGGAGCCTGCGTTTGGCGGGGGCCGACCAGCATCACGAATTGAGCGATGGGGCGACGCAACAGCAACTCCTTTGGGATGGGTATTCTTGTCGTTCTAGGGCTCATTTTTTTGGCCCTGAGCGCGGCGTATCACTTTGTCCTGCAGAATGGTGCCGCCATCGCGGCGTTTGCGATTGTTGTTGGGGTGCTACTCCTGATCTGGTCGATAGGATCGCGTGCGCTGTCTTCGCGAAAAGCTCCCCCGCCGTTGCCCGCGCAGACCGACCAGCGTTCCGTTGCGGCGCCGGTGAACCGGCAGGCAGCAAAGCGGGCTCCAGCGCGGTGGGTGGGTCCTTCGGAGACTGTGGTCGTGCAGGGCGCGCAGATCACGGGCGGGTTGTTCTATCTGGGTGATTTCGTCCAGTTGGACGACGGGCGGTCGACGGATCAGTACGCGATCAATCCGAAGCTTTCCGCAAGCGCGGCTCGGCCGGACGTCGAGGGAAGCTCGATGCCCTATTGGCCGTCCTATGCCGGCGTCACGCCCGCCGCTCGTCGTGCATTTCTGAACTGGATGGCGGAAGGGCGCAGCAGCCGAGCTTACGGGGTCGGGCACGTGTTCCTGTTCTTCTACGGTTTGGAGCACCGCGCCTTCATCGAGACGAATCCTACATCCTTGCCTGCTCTCGTTCAGGAAGTGGAGCGGCTGCTAACTGTCTACGCGGACAACAACTCCTTCCGCGGCTACGCCACGCGCTTTTTGAGCTATGCCAGAATAGCCGCCGGGATCCCGATCTCGCCGCCAACTCCTTCCCCGGAGCGGACAGTATCCTCCGAAGTGGATGTCGCGATCCGATTGCATCTGGGGCAGGCGCTTCAGCGGAACGGAGCGCTCGGAGCCGACGAAGCCTTGCTCTGGGCGCTCGCAATTCCGGATGTCTATCTTCGGACGCCCGCAGTTCGGTGCTTCGAGGAATTCGAGCGGCTCTTTCGCTATCGGTTCAACGAGCGCTATCCCAGCGGCCTTGCGCTGCGAGCGACCGGCAACATCCGCCTCAGCTATAAGGCCGCGAGCGGCGCGTTCGAGGTTTCCATATCGGGTGGCCATGAGCGATATCCGGACATTTGTCAGGTTTCGGGAAAGGGCTCGGCCGATCTGAAGAGGATGGTGCAGGAGTGCACGGACGAACTCGACAGCTTCAGTCGCTTCGTCGGACGGCGTCCGGATTCCCGCGAATCCATGCAGGCTGCACTCTTGCTGCCGGAGCCGCTGCAACAAGACCCTGCGGATGGCCGCATTCACCTCTTCGGCCAAAAGATGCATCGCTCGATGGGCGAGCACAAACGCGCCAGCACGAAGATGCGCAACATGCTGGAGGCTGCGGGCTTCGATATGCCGGCGAACGGCAAAGTCACGCCTACGCTTGCCGACCAGCTCGGTTCGGCTCTGGATCGCATCGACATCGCCATAGAGCCGGATCGCCGCTACGGAAGCGGCGTCCCCCAGCTCGACGACCAAGTGATCATTTTCAAAGCGGATGGCGGCGGAAAGGTCGATGCTGACCGATCCAGCTACAGAGCCGTAAAGGCCCAGGTCGAGGTGGCCGTGTTGGCCGCGGCGGCTGACGGCGATGCCTCTGCCGACGAGTTGAAGCGCGTGGTCGCAGGAGTTCGAGATGCCACGGGGCTGTCCCCGATAGAGCAGGCGAGGCTGATCGCCTACGCCGCGACCGTGTTCAACAGTCCGCCCAAACAGGACCGGGTGATGCGCAAGCTGGGCGAACGCAGCCCGGAGGAGCGCACGATCATCGCCGACGCCGCGCTCGCGATCATCGCCGGCAACGACAGCGTCGATCCCGGCGAAGTGCGCTTTCTGGAGCGCCTCCACAAGGCGCTTGGCCTTCCGAAGGAGCGGGTGTATTCCGCCTTGCATCGTGCAAGTCCGCCCCAGGCTGCCGACGAGCCCGTCCCCATCTCGCAGGAAGTACGTGCTGAGGGGGTGCCGATACCCGTCTCGGAGAAGGCGCCCGTTGTGCCCGAGACGACCAAGCCGCAGGCAGAGTCGACGCCGGCATCGACGATCCGCATAGATGCCGCTCGGCTCGCGCGCACGCAACGCGAGACTCAAACCGTGTCCGCGCTCCTTGCGAACATCTTCGAGGAAGATGTGCCTTCCCCGCCTGAGCCAGCCGCAGCCGCGCCTGCCGCAACCGGCTCGCTTGACGGTCTCGACGCCGCCCATACCGAACTGGTCGAGCTTCTGGAGATCAAGGGATCCCTTCTGCGGAGCGAATTCGAGCAGCGTGCGAAAGATCTCAAGCTGCTGCCCGATGGTGCAATCGAGCGGATCAACGATTGGGCCTTCGACCGCTTTGAAGAGGCAATCATCGAGGACGGCCATGACGTCGTCATGGTAGAGCACCTTCGCGACAGGTTGGCTGAACTGAGAGAAGCGGCATGAATCCACCAACTGCACGCCCCATCAAGGCGAAGGATCGGGACACCATCATCCAGGCGCTCGCCGCCGGTGTGGTGCCACGCGTAGGGCTCCCGCACATCCAGGTCGGCCGCGCTGCGGAGATCACTGCGCTGGTGCGCGACATCCAACGCATCTCCGACGGCGGGGCCGGCGTCCGCTTCGTGATCGGCGAGTACGGCGCCGGCAAGACGTTCTTCGCGAACCTGATCCGTCTCATCGCCTTGGAGCGGAAGTGCGTCACTGTCCATGCCGATCTTGCGCCGGACAGACGCATCCACGCGGGCGGCGGCCAGGCGCGGGCGCTGTACTCGGAGGCCATTCGCAACATGGCCACTCGTACGAAGCCGGACGGCGGCGCGCTGGGCGCGGTAATCGAGAGGCTTGTCACGGACTCGGTCAAGGAGGCCGCCGACCGGCAGCTTCCCGTCGAGACCGTGATCGATCAGAAGCTCGCTCCCATTCAGGAGTTCGTCGGGGGGTACGATTTCGCCGTCGTGCTGAAGGCCTACTGGCGTGGCAGCGAACATTCCGACGAGTCGTTGAAAACTTCGGCCCTGAGGTGGCTCCGCGGGGAGTTCTCGACCAAGACCGAGGCCCGCCAGGCGCTTGGGGTGCGGACCATCGTCGATGACGACAACGTCTACGACTCCTTGAAGTCTCTCGCCTGTCTCACGCGGTTGGCAGGCTACGCTGGCCTGGTCGTGATGTTCGACGAGATGGTCAACATTTACAAGCTGCAGAATTCCCAGGCCCGCAATCAGAACTTCGAGGAGATCCTTCGCATCGTGAACGACGCCCTCCAGGGCAATACCACTGGCATCGGCTTCGTGATGTGCGGGACGCCGGAATTTCTCCTCGATACGCGGCGCGGCCTCTACAGCTACGAAGCGCTGCAATCGCGTCTCTCCGAAAACCGTTTCGCGGCCAACGGCCTGGTCGACTACAGCGGTCCGGTCATCCGACTCCAGAGCCTCACGCCGGAGGACCTTCTTGTTCTCTTGTCCAACATCCGGAACGTCTTTGCTGGCGGCGATGCTGCGAAGTTTCTGGTGCCGGACGAGGCCTTGACTGCGTTCATGGACCACTGCAATCGCCGCATCGGAGAGGCATATTTCAGGACGCCGCGCACCACGGTCCGAGCCTTCGTGCAGATGCTCGCCGTTCTCGAGCAGAATCCGGGGGCGCGCTGGCAGGACCTGATCGGCGGGATCCAGATCGCGCCCGATGCACCGGATATCGCCGTCGCGGAGGAGACGACCCAGTCCGCGGGAGGGGAGGGCGATGAGCTCACCAGTCTCCGCATCGGCAACTGAAGGTGCCTACGATCGGCTCCATCCGAAGATCCGACGTTGGATACGTGACCAGGGCTGGGATGAGCTGCGCGAGATCCAGGCGCGCGCCATTGGCGCCATTCTCGACGGGGCCGGCGACGTCGTAATCGCTGCGTCGACCGCGGCCGGAAAGACGGAGGCGGCGTTCCTGCCGATCCTGACCTTGATCGCTGACAGCAAGGGCGGCGGTTTCTCGGCGATCTACGTCAGCCCTCTGAAGGCGCTGATCAACGACCAGTTTCGGCGGCTGGACGAGCTCTGCGAAGCGATGGAGATCCCCGTCGTCAAATGGCACGGGGACGCCTCCCAAGCCGAGAAGAGGAAGGCCATCGCGAAGCCTTCCGGCATCGCGCTGATAACCCCCGAGTCGATCGAGGCGATGTTGACGCGGCGCCCTGGCGATGCGGTGCGGCTTTTCGGATCGGCCGACTTCATCGTCGTCGACGAACTCCACGCCTTCCTGCAGGGACCTCGCGGACTGCATGTGGCCAGCCTCCTGAAGCGCGTCGACGCGATGGCTCAGAAGCCGGCCCGCAGAGTCGGACTGTCGGCTACCATCGGCGATCTGAGCCAAGCTGCGGCCTGGCTTCGCCCGTCGGCTCCGCAAAACGTCGATCTCCTCGTCGCGAAGGCGGATGCGCCGGAGTTGAGGCTCCAGATACGTGGCTATGTCGAGCCGCCGGATCTCGACGATCCCGATCATGCGGAAGGAGCCAGCCAAGACGCTCAAGTGCCCAAGCGCATCGCACTGGACGCGATTTGCGACCATCTATTCGACACTCTGCGCGGTACGAACAATCTGGTCTTTGGCGGGTCTCGCCGGACCGTGGAGTCGGCCGCCGATCGCCTTCGGCGCCGATGCGAGACGGCAGGCGTGCCGAACGAGTTTTATCCTCATCACGGCAGTCTTTCGAAGGTTCTCCGGGAGGATCTCGAAATTCGGCTGAAGGACGGCAGCCTGCCGACGACGGCGGTCTGCACGTCGACGCTCGAACTCGGCGTTGACATCGGCTCCGTCAAATCGGTCGCCCAGATCGGCGCGCCTCGCTCTCTCTCCTCTCTGCGGCAGCGTCTCGGCCGAACGGGCAGGCGGCGAGGGACCCCATCGATCCTTCGCGTTTACGTCCGCGAGCCCTACGTCGACGTCAAGTCAGGCATCCTCGACCAATTGCGTCCGAATACCATCCGGTCGGTGGCCGTGGTCCGCTTGCTGCTGGCTGGGTTCGTCGAGCCTGCCGCGCCCAGCCCGGAAACGGCCTCCACGCTGATCCATCAAGTTCTGTCCGTCATCGCCGAACGGGGCGGCATCCGCCCGAAGCCGTTGTTCGATCTGCTGTGCGGACTGGGACCGTTCAACTCGATCGACACGGCGGACTTCGCGCAGCTACTGCGCCATCTGGGATCCGCTGAAGTCCGGATGATCGAACAGGCGCCGGACGGCGTCCTGATGCTCGGTCCGGAGGGAGAGAAGATCGTGCAGTCGCGCGACTTCTTCGCCGTGTTCGAGAGCTCGGAAGAGTGGCGCCTGACGGCGGCCGGGCGCACGCTCGGCACTCTCCCGATCTCTTTCCCGGTCCATAAGGACAGCCTGGTCGTATTTGCTGGGCAAAGATGGGTCGTCCTGGACGTCGACGAGGCCGGAAAGGTCCTGTCGGTCGCGCCGCATCCGGGAGGCATGGTGCCGCGGTTCGAGCCGTCCCACGGTGAAGCCGCGCACGACCGGCTGTTGGCCGAGATGAGGGCAGTCTACCTCGACAACGACGTTCCAGAATACATGGACAGGGCTGCCCAGGAGCTGCTGGCGGAGGGACGCGACACCTTTCGGGCGCTCGATCTCGATCGGCGCTCCCTCATCCAGGAAGAGCGCGACCTCCACCTCTTCGTCTGGAGGGGCTCGCAGACGACGGCCGTCTTCAGCGCTGCGCTCGGAATGGCCGGCTTGGAGTGCGGTGTCCACGACTTGGGAGTGACCGTGCCCGAGACCACGCCAGCGCAGATGATGCCCATTCTCGAGAAGCTCGGCTCCATGTCGGCGCTCGACCCTATGGACGTCGCAGCTTTCGTGAAGAACGTGCGCGCGGGCAAGTTTCAGGACTTCGTGCCGGAGGCGCTCGCTCAGAAGCAATGGGCTCTCCAGAACGGGCAGTTCGTTGGCACGGCCACGGCGATCGCCACGACATTGCGCTGACCATCCGCCGGTCCTTGCTGGACGCGTACGTCGCTCCAGGAAAGAGATCGAATTCCCCGGAAGCTGCAATAAACCGCAGGACTGCATTTCGGATTTCGGGAGGCATGTTTATACCTATCGTCACGTCGAGACCTTAAAAGTGGTGGAAACCGCCGCCTTATTGATCGGGTGAAGTTGCCGAAGGATTCAACTCGTGAGAGCATTCTACGTTTTTCAAGGATTCAGGCTGCGCTAGGAATACTCCTCTTGAGGCGCACCCAAAGCGGGGCTTTTCGTCAGCAGATGCAAGTGCGCAGAACGGTGGTCGTTCATACGATCCTCGCCGGTCATATGGTTCGGGTAGATGCCGCTCGCCGCAACGAAGCCGGCGTGCAAGTCGTGACCATGGGCCAGCTTGCCGCGAGGCTTGCTGGCGGCCTTCTTCAACCGGTCGATCTCAACGTCCTCAAGCAAGCTGTCATCGACGCGCTTCCGGACGTTGCGATGGGCGAGCTCGAACCTATTAAGGGTCTGCCGGGAATGCCAGCGGCCGTTAGCGCCACCTTCGACAAGGCGTGGCGCGCGGGAATTGATCTGTCGGACGTCGGCCATCCGCGGACCGACGCATTGGCCTCGCTCGAGCAGGCGGTCGTCCAGCGCTTGCCGGCATCGATGAAGCGTCCGCGCGATCTGGTTGAGATGGCGTTGCGACGCATTGGACATGCGCGGGCCGTAATCGGTCCTCTCGAAATCCAGGGCCACAGCGAGATGTCGCCGTGCTGGCGGCCCCTCCTGATCGCGCTCGCCGGAACCATCCCGGTGTCGTGGATCGCCGGCCCGAGGCAGGTGCCGGATTGGCTGAAGGGCACGAAAGTTGAGGTGGTGACGGCACCGGCGACCGAGCCACAGCCGGAGGTGTTCTCCTGCGCAAATCAGCTTCATGAGGTCGGCGAGGCTTTCCGCTGGATGAGGGCGCTGCTGGCCAAGGGTGTATCGGCATCGGACATCGCCATCGTGGCGGCCAGCCCCGGTGACTACGACGATCACGTTTTCTCAACGGCGCGCGACGCCAATTTCCCCATCCACTTCGTGCACGGCGTGAAGGCGCTGACCACCGCCGACGGGCAGGCGGCCGCAGCTCTGGCGGAGGTGCTGATCAAGGGGCTGTCTCAGGAACGGGCGCGCCGCCTACTGTCGCTGATCCAGAGGGGGCCGCTACGCGACTTGCCGGCAGGGTGGATGCGACTCCTCCCCGTCGACGCTCCGCTGACCTCGGCCGAGCGGTGGGACAGGGTGTTGAGGCAGGCGGACGACGCCGAGTGGCCGGATGGCAAGAACCGGACTGCTGACGTGATGGAGGTGATCCGGTTGCTGGACCGGGGTGTGGAGTCGGCGGAGCTGGCTGGAGAAGCCCTACTGAGCGGGGTTCAACGGTCCTTGTGGCGGCGGGCGCTGCGGGAGGGGCCGGCGCAGGCCCTGCCGGTCACCTTGGCGGGGTTACGTATCGAAGACGGCATCGAGCCCGCCGCCAACGCGATCTGGACGTCCGCGATTGCACTTGCTTCTTCTCCGCGACCGCACGTCTGGTTGCTGGGACTGAATGCTGGCCGATGGCCCCGGCGGATTTCCGAGGACCGGCTCATTCCGGATCACGTGCTTCCGATCGAGCGGCTCGATCCTCTGCCAATTGCGGACGGCGACAAGCGGGATATCCAAACGATCGTTGGCACTTCGCAAAGCGTCGCGATTTCGTTCAGTCGGCGCGACGCCGAGGGCCGCATGCTCGGGCGCTCGCCGCTGATCTCCGATATTCCTAGTCCGGAGACCTATCTCGACCGCGCCGGCGCCCCCGAACACGCCTTCAGCGAAGCTGACCGCCTTCTGGCTCGTCCCTCCGAGTTTTCGACCTTGCCGATCGCAGTCTCCGGACTTGCGTGCTGGCGCGACTGGCATCGCAGCGAGATCACGGCCCACGACGGCCTGATCGCGCCAGCGCACGCGCGGTTGAAGAAATTGCTGGAGCGTCCGTTGTCGGCGACTTCGCTGAAGCTGCTGCTGCGAGATCCGATCCGCTTCGTCTGGCGTTACGGTCTCGGTTGGAAGGCCCCCGAAGACACTGACGAGCCACTGACGCTGGACCCGAATGCCTTCGGGACGTTCGTCCACGCAGTGCTCCGCGAGGCCGTCGAGCAATTGGAAAGAGATGGAGGGATCGCCGGGGCTGACCAGGCGCAGATTGAAGCTGCCCTTGTCGCCGCCCGCGAGCGCGCAGTCGCCTCCTGGGAGAATGCACAACCGGTGCCGCCCGAAGTGATTTGGCGTAGCGCCACATCACGCGCGCATGCGCTTGCGGCTGCTGCGCTGGCATACGGAGAGTCATTACCGAACCAGAAGACTTGGTGCGAAATCCCGTTCGGAAAAGCGGACCCGAACAGCAATGGCCGCGATCTGCCCTGGGTGCTCGGCGCGCCTGTCGAGATTCCGGGGACCGGCCTCCTGATCGAAGGACAGATCGACCGTCTTGATTTGTCGGGTGACGGCGCGCGCGCACGCGTCACCGACTACAAGACGGGCAAGCTCGGTAAGAAGATGGACGAAGTGGTCATCAAGGGAGGTGCCGAACTCCAGCGCTGCCTCTATGCCTTCGCTGTCAAGACGCTGCTCGGCGGCGGCGTGGCCATCGAGGCCTCGCTTCTCTATCCGAACGCCGCCGAAGGTGATCAGGCGCTGTTTCCGCTGACGGACCTCGACGGGACGCTGGCGAAGGTGTCGTCCGCGGCGGTTGCCTCGCGTAACGCGCTGCTGGCCGGCGTAGCGCCCCCGGGCGAAGACGCATCAAGCGACTACAACGATCACGCCTTCGCGCTACCGGCCAATGCGGGATACCTGCCGCGCAAGCTGCCGCTCGCGCTGACCGCGCTCGGGCCCGCCGCCGCGGTGTGGGGGGAGCCATGAAGATTATTCCGGATCTCGCCGCGCGCCTGACCGCGCTGACGGCCGTCGAGCGAACCTTGCTGGTGGAGGCTGGCGCCGGATCGGGCAAGACGTCGGTCATGGCCGGCCGGGTCGCCGTGCTGTTCGCGCGCGGCGTCGCTCCGAAGCGCATCGCCGCGATCACTTTCACCGAATTCGCCGCCAGCGAACTCCGTCTGCGTATCGAGAAATTCACGATGGCGCTCGCCAACGGAGAGGTGCCCCGCGACTTGGTCCAAGCGTTCCCAAAGGGCGTCCCGGAAGCGGAGAAGGCTAACGTCCACCGCGCCTACCAGTCCTTCGACCAGCTCACCTGCAGCACCATCCATGGCTTCGCGCAGGCGTTGATCAAACCCTATCCGGCCGAAGCAGGAATCGACCCGGGAGCGAACGTCGTCGATCCCGTCGAGGCAGACCTGGCCTTCAAGGAACACTACGAGGCCTGGCTGAAGAAGGGGCTGTCCGGGGATGCCGGCGATGGCCTGATCGCCCAGATGATTCTCGCGAGTGAAGCCGCAGGATTGAAACTTGTCGAAGAGGTCGCGCAGTTCCTGCGCAAGAACCGGGACGCCCGTTGCGCGCGGGCCGCGTGGTCGTCCCGCGCCATGATCGAATTCGCAGAGGCGACGACACAGTTCGAAGCCGATCTCGCCAGCTTCGCCTACTGCGAGGAGAAGACGGCGGCCGCATGTCGGGCGTTGCGCGTTCTCGTCGATCTTCTAGGCGGCTCCGGACTGGCTGACGCCGTGCCGAGTAACGTCGCTCTGATCGCGGCGCTCGACTTCGAGCGCGACGAAAGCTGCTTTACCCAGGCGGGCGGGCGAAGGGCGCTGCAGACCAAGACGAAGTGGCAGGACGCCGCCGCCAAGGCGGGCCAGTCGAAAACCAGCGGAGCGGCGGCGTTCGACGCGATCCTTCCGCGGTACAAGGCTTGCCACGACGCCCTGGAGGCGCTGCTCGGCGCTATCGCTGGTGAACTGCTGTCGCGGCTGTGCGAGGAGACGCGGAGCCTTCTGGAGCAATGGCGCGACTACAAGCGGGGTGCGGCGCTCCTGGACTTTGACGACCTGCTCTACACCGCGCGCGACCTGCTGCGGGACCACGGGGCCGTGAGGCGGGAGCTGTCGCAGCGTTTCCGGCACGTCATGGTCGATGAATTCCAGGACACCGATCCGCTGCAGACGGAGATCATGTGGCTGATCTGCGGGGATGATTGCGTCGGAGACGATGCGCTGGCCCGTCCGCTACGCCACGGCAGTCTGTTCATGGTGGGCGACCCCAAGCAGGCGATCTACCGTTTCCGCGGCGCAGACGTGAATGCCTACATCGCCGCACGATCGGCGGTGGACGCTGGCTCGCAGATCAAGATCACCGCTAACTTCCGGTCAGTCGAGCCGATCCTCGATTTCGTCAACGCGCGATTCGAGCCGGCGCTGTCCGCCACCGGGCAGCCCGGATTCTCCGAACTGTCCCCGATCCATCCCGCGATCGGAGGCAAGCCCGGCGTGTGCGCACTGGACGTCGTGGTCGATGGCGAAAAGCCCAAGGCCGCCGCGATCCGCGACGCCGAGGCGGTCGCGGTCGCCGACTTGTGCGACAGGCTGGTCGGCAATCTGGAGGTCCGCGACCATCACACAGGCGAGATGAGGCCGTGCCGTTTCGGCGACATTGCCCTGTTGGCGCCGGTCGGCACCGAGCTCTGGCGCTTCGAGGAGGCGCTGGAGGATCTCGCAGTCCCGGTTTCGACCCAGGCAGGCAAGGGCTTCTTCCGGCGGCAGGAGATCCAGGATCTGATCGGGCTGACCCGCGCTCTCGCCGATCCGCGCGACACGCTGGCCTTCGGCGCGTTGCTGCGCGGACCGCTGGTCGGTCTCTCAGAAACCGAACTGCTCGACATCTCGGAATCGCTACCGTCCGATCCGGAGCGGCAAGGGCTGCCGATACTCACGATCCGGACCGATCCGGCGAGCGTGGCCCATGCGCTCGCCAAGGACGTCCTGACGAAGCTGTCGTCGCTGCGCAAGCGGGTGCGTACCACGACGCCGTACGCGCTTCTCGCCGACGCGATCTCGGCGCTCCATGTCCGCGCGCAGATCCGGCAGCGGTTCAAGGCCGGCGCCGAACGGGCGGTCGCTAACGTCGATCTCTTCCTCGATATGGCGCGGGCCTACGACGTCCGCGGCCTGCGGGCGTTCGCGAGCGATATGCGGGCGAACTGGGAGGAGGCGGTCCGCCAGGTCGAGGGCCGGCCCGACGCCGAGCAGGAGGCGGTCTCGCTGATCACCGTCCACGCGGCCAAGGGGCTCGAATGGCCGGTCGTCATCCCGGTCAACATGACCGGCACGCCCAAGGCCGAGTCGGGCTTGGTCCAGGACCGCTCGAAAAACCTGTTCTCGATCCCGATCCTCGGCGTCTGCCCGGCGGACCATGCCGATATCGAGGCTCGCGCCGACGAGGAGCAGCGGCGCGAGCGCGTGCGCCTCTGGTACGTGGCCGCGACCCGGGCGCGCGACCTGCTGATCCTGCCCAGGCACTCCGCCGACCTGTCGGACAAGTGCTGGGCGAAGCTCGTCGATTTGGGCGTCGCCGGTCTCCCGGCGATCAAGCCAGATGACGTCGGCACTGCGAAGGAAAGGAACATCGCGCACCGGGAGAACGGCCAAACTCGCGAGACCTTCGCCGCCGAGGCGGCCGCAATCTTCGATGCGCGCAAGACCGTGGTCTGGCGTCGGCCGAGCCGGAGCGAACTCGACCAGGTGGACGAGGCGGAAGCGAAGATCGAAAGCGGGGCGATTCCGGAAACCGCCACCATGGAGCCGGCTGCCATTCTTGGCAGTTCGACGCGCGGCACCATCCTTCACAAGCTAATCGAGGAGGTGCTGACCGGAGAAACCTGCGACGCCATGGCGGACCTCGAAACGCGGGCCGCTGAACTGGTCCGTCAGGCGGGGCAAGAGCCGGCGGCGGACCCAAAGCTCGGCATATGCGCCGACGAGCTGGCCTCTACGGTGCTGCGGACGCTCGCCCTTCCGGACGTCGCGACGCTACGGCCGCGCCTCGTCCCCGAGCTCCCGCTGTTCGGAAGTCAGACCCACGAAGGTGAGGAGATCCTGCTCTCCGGACAGGTTGACGCGATCGCGTTCGATGACGCCGGTGCTATCGACGCCGTCGTCGATTGGAAGAGCGACGTGGCTCCGGACGCGTCGAGCATCGGTCACTACAGGCAGCAGATCGCTGACTATCGGAAGCAGACCAAGGCCAAGCGGGGGCTGCTGGTCTTCATGACTACCGGGCAGGTCGTCGATGTCACTTGAGCAGCCACGGCTGCCGCTCAGGAGCCATGGGATTCGGTCGCCGTTGGCGGCGACACCCCGATCCTCTTGCGCTCACCCGCCTCTTTAGCGGGTCCGGATACCCAAATCGGCCAACCTGTGCCGTTTGGGGACAAACGGCTTGCAATGAGACACTTGAGACAGTACAGTCTCATCTGTCTCAAGGGCGACTCATGGCCACAAAGTTCGAAATTCGCTGCCAAGCCTTGTTCGGCGAAAAGCTCGGAATGGGGCGCCGATGGAAGACGGCCGCCGCGCAGGCGCTCGGTATCAGCCGGGCCACCCTGTACCGCTATTTCGAGGACGACAGCGACATTCCGACGGACGTTCTGGCCCAACTGGGCAAGTTGGAGAGCGGTGACGACCAGCGACCCGCTTCCGCCCAGGATCTGGTGACCTGGTTCGCGCGAGGTCTCCTCGACGTTCAGACGCAGATCGATGACTACGGGTGGCTCAAGGACGGATATCCGCCGTCGCTTCAGCGTGGTTTTGACTTGGCCGCTGCGAGCAATCTTTCGTCCGGACAGGCGGACTGGCCCACGAACCTGTCCGATCTCGCGCGCCTCGCGCAGAAGCCGCTCTACGAATGGGCGGGCGACATGTCCTGGGATACGGACGGACAATTCACGGCGTCGCGGTTGATCGAGGCGGGTGAAATCACTCCGGCTTGCGCCGACCTCGCGATGCCTGGAGCGGACCCCGAGGCCGAACTGATCGAGAATGCCGGTTACAAGCTGCTGCGGGGGGTCTGTATGGACCGTCGCGACGGCCAGGACGTCTACGTGGCGGTCCGGCGCACCATCATCGAAAACCCCGTACTGTCGAACTGGACCGCGGTCGTGCTGACGCACCCGCGCCTGGCGACGGTAGACCGCATCGATCAGATCATCGACGCTTTCTACCACCGCATCCCCGAGGCGCTTGTCGTCGACGGCAGCCTGCCGATCTGCGCCGTCAGCGGCACGATCCTGCGTCGCGAGTCGACGGGTTTCCACACCGAGTGCCGCGCTCCCGACGCGATCCGCCGCGCGAAAGCGGGAGACATCAAGCGCTTGAAGTGGCGGGTCGGTGCCATGCATCTGCGACGCCCATTTCGGACCTACTGGTGCCTGCCCGGCAAGACCGAAATCGAAATCGAGAAGGCGCTCTCGAAGGCTGGCTGGACTTGCTCGCTCTGGCCGGATCTCGATCGCGTCGACTTGACCGCGGTATCCGCAGACGGCAAGCGGAGAATCGCCGTCGACGTAAAGGACTATCTGTCGCCTGAGCATCTGGCGGCACGCTTTCCTGGATTCCGCGAGTATGGAGCCGACCACGAATGCTTCGTCGTGGTGCCGGACTATATGCCCGAGGTCTCGCGCGGCTATCGGCTTCGTTTCGAAGCCGTCCGCGCTTCGTACGCGAAGACACCAGTCGAACTGCGGACCACCTCTGAACTCGTCGCGCAGCTGGAGGCTGTGCGATGAGATCCGATACCGAATTCGTCGCGTCGTACCGCAAGGCGCTGGCCATCGTCGATCCAGCGACGGAAGACATGGACGTCGAGGAGGTCCGCGCGCTGGCGCAGACCGAACTGTGCCTCGCGTTCGTCGAGAGGTTTCTCCCCGACGAACGCCTGCGGTCGGTGCCGTTCCTGATGATGGGATATCCGAAGCTGCTCGACGACGCCGTTAAGCCGGAGGCCCGCGGCGCGATGGCGACGCTGCGTCACTTGTGCTCCCGCTTCGGATCGGTCTCCGCATGGCTCGACGCGACCGCGCAGTACGCGAGAATGCCGGCGACCATCCGCTGCCACGACGTCGCAGCCGACAAGGCCCGGCGGCGGGCCGCAGCGCCTCGGGCGCTCATCGAGCAGATCGACCGGACCTTCGCCTGGCAGGTGCCATGGTCGTCCCGGAAGCTCCGCATCGCCGACCCGGGTGAAGCTACCTTCACAGTCGATCACGGACGGACCAGGCTGATCTATCGCATTCCGTCGGTCGTCGCCGATCAGGAAGACCAGCTTCGACACGATCTCTCGCAGCGCAGCGTCAATCCGCCGATCAAGATCAGCCTGAAGAAGATGCTGGAGATCGCCGAACGGGTCGACGCGCGCGAAGGGCAGCTCGACTGGCCGAAGGAAAGCCTGCCTCCGCTGAGGCTCGTCGAGCGTCTGCGGAAACTCAAGCCGGAAGACGTGTCGGGATTTTTTGACGGCAAGGACATCACCCTGGAAGGGGCGGTCCATGTCGTGGGGATGCTGTCGTCTGGGAAGTCCACCCTGGTGCTTGGGCTGCTTCTGGCACTGACGCTGGGCGGCAGCGGGAAGCGGATCGCCGTCCTGTCGACGGACACGATCCAGGGAGCCGTGCTGGCCGCACGCCTGCGGCACCACGGCGTCAAGGCGACCGTGCTGGCGAGCCTGCGCAATCGGGAGAAGCACCTCAACGCGATCTACTGGCAGCGCGGTCTCGATCCGACCGGCTGGTCCCTGTCGTCGCTGGGAGATCTGTCAGAAGGATTCAGTACCGCGTGCCCTCTCGATGGCACGCAGCAGGCGCCAGAGATCGCCGAGGGCGCCGCCGACGCGCGGGCGAGATATCCGAAATTCACCGAGAAGCAATGCCATAGCCTCAAGCAGAAGGCGGTGTCGGCCGGAGGCGACGAGCAGGACGACATCGACGACGTCGGCGACAACTCCCAAACCAGATCGTGTCCGCTGTGGATGAAGTGCCCCGCCCAGGAGCAGCAGCGCGACTTCGTTAGTGCCCAAGTGACGATCATGACGCCGCAGGCGTTCGTCCACATTACGCCCGACAAGTGGACGACCGACCGCCACATCACGATCCCGGAGCTTCTTCAGTACACGGCGGATCTCGTCATCGTCGACGAGGTAGACGGCGCGCAGAAGGTGTTCGACGACATCTTCGCGCCGAGATCGCCGATCATGGGCGATGCGCCCGACGTCTACGCTCCCAGCATCGGTCTGCGCTCGTCCGGTGCCCTCCGCGACAAGAGCGGCGCCCAATTCCGCAAGCCTGTCAACACGAAGTGGCAGTCGAACTTCTACGTATTCTTCCGTCTGATCGGCACGATCTACGCGATCCTGCAGAACGAACGCGAGGCGCTGACGGCATTCTACGAAAATACGCCGTTCACCGCCGGCAGTATCCTCTACGAACTCTGGCGGCGAAGGATGGAGGCGAGCGATCCGTCGGTCGACCTGACGTTCGACAATCCGGAATACGAAAGGCAATTTCTCGAGATCATCAAGGTCGCCGGCGCGATCCGTCACTATTCGAACCGCTCCTCCGTCTCTGAAGATAGCGACGAGGAGGATGATGCGGGAGCCGGGCCGAAGTTCACCGACCCGGAGTTCGCCGACGCCGCCGAGGCGCTGCAGGAGGTGGCTCGGCAGATACTGGTCGCCGACTACTACGAATCCCTCCTCGGCGAGATCGGCGAGAAGCTCGACGGTCGGTTGAAGATACTCAATGCCATTGACGAGACCGGAGCGCCGCGCAAGCGGCTAGACCGCCGCAGCAACGCGCTCGCTCTCCTATTGGCGACCGTCACCGACCTCGCTCTCAGCCACTACAACTGGCTGATCAAGACCCAACCGGCCGTCGCGCGCGATTTCGACATCGACGAAGGGCATCTGTTGGGGCGAACGAACAGCCTGCTCAAGCACTACCGGACGCTGCTGCCGTCGAACCCGGCCGGCGCCGCGTTCGGCCTGTTCTACGACGAGCCGGCGAACGACTCGCGCACCATGGGCGGCAAGCTGACGCTGATCACCCATCTCGGCGTCGGCCGGCATCTGCTGACGCATCTGCATGACCTGCTCGCCGCCGAAGGCCAGGCCGGGCCGCACGTGCTGATGCTGTCGGGAACAAGTTGGGCCGGGGGCAGCGGCCGCCGGCAGAACCCGAAGACCAAGCGCCCCATGGACACCGCCTCTCCGTCCTTCGACGTACAAGTGCCAGTGAAGGGCGTACTGCGACAGCCGGACGCCGAACTCGATGCGATCGGACATTCGGTCTTCTCGCTCGTCAACATCAAGGATCAGGACGGCCAGCAGATCCGGATATCCGGAATGAACCAGAAAGACCGCCGCACCAATCTGTCCGCGATCGCCGAGCGGTTCGCGACGCGGCGCGACGGAATGAACCGGTTCGAATCCGATTGGTTCAGGGTCGGGGAGAAGTGGCGCGGCTGGAGCGAGACGGCGCTCGAAGACCGCCGGCGCAGCCTGCTGGTGACCACCAGCTACGCCGACGCCGCGACCGTGGCGGAATCGCTGGCGGCCCAGCTCGAGGCCAACGGATACACCGGCTGGAAGGTGTTCTGCGTGGTCCCCGACCGCGCGGACGACGAAAGCGACGTCCGCCTGCTGCAGGCACGCCAGATGCCGCGGTCACTGATCGAGCGGTTCGGTCTGGAGCTGGAGAATTCCGTCATCGTCGCGCCGGTCCAGATCGTCGGTCGTGGACACAACATCCTCAACCGTCAGGGCAGGGCCGCCATCTCGACGATCTACTTCCTCCACCGACTGCACCCGCGTCCGGACGATCTCGCCCCGACGATCGGGCGGCTCAACAGATTCGCCCAGGAGCGTTTCGACAAGGGGGTGCTCTCCGCCGACGGCATGTCCACGCGGGCCAGGCGAATGCGATACGCCGCGACGAACCTCGTCAAGCAATCCCTGGAGCGCGGCCGCTTCGGCTACCGCAGCCTTCCCGCGGAGTTCAAGGCGCAGTTCGCATGGGATCTGCTGACGCCGATCTGGCAGACGGTGGGACGCGGCATACGCGGCGGATGTCCGGTCTTTGTCGGCTTCGTCGACTACGCGTTCGCGCCGCACTCGTTCGACGCGCGGGAAGGTGGCGATTCGGGAGACTCGAGCGTGCTCGTCCAATGTTTGTACCAGCTCGAGCAGGCGATGACGACCGGAAGCGACGAGTCCGCGCGGGAGGTCGCGAAACTGCTCTACGAACCTTTCCATGATGCACTGGCTAAAACGGAGGGACTTCGCCGTGGCTAACGTCGATACGCTTCAGGTCGCGGTGTGGACGGCAGAGAATCTGCCGGACGAGATCCCAATGGTGCGCTTCGCGCTGCCGTCCAGGGCGCACGAAATCCTCGCGCAGTGGTTCAGGGAGAAGACGAACCGCAGTCCCGACCAGCCGGTCAACGTCATCCTCAGCGGTCTTTCCGAAGTCGTCGCGTTCCTGGTGCCGGAGACGGCCCACATCAAGTTGGAGCGCAATGGCGGCCCGTCTCGACTGTCGCTGTATTTTCTGGCGGAAGACGTCGTCGACCGCGACGACCTCCGACAACGCGTCCGCGCCTGCCTGGCGCTCTGGATCGGTCTCGTCTACCCGAAGAAGGATCCGGACCTGCGCAGCGACATCGCGAACGCGGTCGACGACGACGCGAACTGGACAACGCTCTCTGTCGACACGGCGATGCGCAAGCACGACGGCACCTGCGCGGCGGCGGTGGACACAAGGCTCTACGACGCTTTGACGTCTCTCGTAGCACGTCGCCTCGCCGGCAGGAGCATCCAATTCGCGACGGGGCAGGAACGCACGATGGTCCTGCAGACTCCGCAATCCGCCCTCTACGGCGGTGTCGAACTCGTCGCGTTCCCGCCGACGCGAGGCAAAAGCGGGTCGGACGCTCTCTGGAGCGAAGTGATCACCATCTCGACGGCCACCTTTCCGGAGCGGAAGGAACAGGGCATCCACATCCTAGCGCGGCCGTCGATCCGAAACTGGGGTCCCGTGCGAAGCTACGACAGACGGGAGGATCCGTCGCGGTCGCTGGACGTGTTCGTGCCGCCGGCCGGCGGCGAGCCGGGCTTTGCCGGCTATCGTCATGCGACGTTCCGCTACAAGGCGACGGTCGATTGGAAGGCTGTCATCGGTCACGGCGCCCCAAAGGAGATCGTCGCGAAGTGGGATTCGCAGAACGAGCATCGCGTGTTCGAACTGGTCGGCCGTCTCGCCGGCGCCGCGCAGATCGCCGCAGCGGACCTCACGCACATAGTGGTCGGCGAGGAGGGACGATGGGTCCTGCCGCGTCTCGCACCCGGCAGCGGCGACCGCTTCATGGCTGGCGGCAGCGGCGTGGGCTGGCCCGATCGGCAGGACATCGCCACGGCGATCGACAAGCATCTCGAACCCGCCGGTTTCCAGCGCGCCGCGCCCCTGACGCGTCTGCAGGGACGGATGCCAGTCAAGGGCCCGTTCAGCAGCGTGCCGGCGGACCGGAGGGACGAAGCTCGCGGCCTGCGACGCGCCGCTCTGTCCAGGGTGCTGAACGCGATCGGAACGGCCGGGCGAGGTCTGGACATCGTGGTCTTCCGCTTGCAGGACGCCACGCCCCAGGCCGTCGCGCAGGAGATCGGCGAGTATCTCGGCATCCCCGAACGGGTGAACGGCGAGTCTCTCGTCTGGAACGACGGCCTGCGCATCAACGTGATTCCCGCCGTTTCCGGCGTGCTCGCGGAGGCGTTGCCGAGGATACAACTGACGGCGGCCGAGGAGGCTGGCAGGAACGACAAGCAGCAGGCCGAAATCCGTCGCTCCAAACAGGAAGAGGCCAACAGCCGGGTCGCCGCCGAGATGCGGGCCCACGTCAAGTTGGCCCGTGCGGGAACGACCGAGATCGGCTGCGCTATCCTCGAAATGCCGTCGGCCCATCGTGGCACGGGCGCCCTGGATCCTTACGCCGTAGCGCGAAGCGAACTCGCCAGCGAGCGCCTCCTCCCTCAGGTCATGCTCGTCGAGGACGACGATGGCGAGGAGAACCCCAAGATCCGCGCCGCGGTGCGCGACCTTTTCAGGATGCTGGGCGTCCTGCCGGTGTTCGAGGAGGAGCTTCCCTACGGCGTGGCGGCCATCGCCGCGATCCAGCGGAACGCGCAGACCGTCGGCGGCGGGACGATTAAGTCGCAGGCATTTCCGCTCGCGGTGCGCACCAAGGACGGCATTCTCGAATGCGCGATGCCCCAGGACAGCGGCGAACCCACCTGGATGCCGTACGCCGAGGCCGCGTTGTTCATCTTTTCCGGCGTGAACGAGAAGTTCCGGCGCTCGCGGGTCGACGACAACGTCGCCAAATTCCACACGTTCTACGGCGCGGTCCTCGATCAGCTCAATAGACGGGGCGAGACCGTCGTGCTGGCTGACATGGACACGCTGGGCGAGAAGTGGATGCAGTCGATCCAGAACGGCCGGCTGATCTTCGACCGCATCGAGATCGGCAATCGGGTCTTCACGCCCGCTGACCTTCGCAACGTGCGTCTCATCCGGCTCTCGGCGACGTCGAACAAGCTTCCGACCTACTACGTGGACGATGAGACGCAGTGGCCGACCGGCATGTTCACGTGGGGCCCCGACGCCCGGCGCACCGGCTACGCCCTGAAGAGGAAGCCGGTCTCGGCAAAGACCGTCGGTCGCGCCATGCCGATATCCCGCCACCTGCCGACCGGCGACAACAAGGCCATGGACAACAAGCCGCGGAAGATCTCGTCCGTCGACGAGGTGTGCATCGCCCTGTGTCAGGACGGCGACGATTTGACGGAGCTTAAGCTCTTCACCCACCGGCTGCGATCGGTGCACGCCCAGTACGACGACGACACCGTCTCGCCGTTCCCGTTGCACGAGCTGCTTCTGTTGGGAAGGGCGGTTACGTCCTAGTCCAAACGGTAGCGAAGCTGTGTTGGCCTGCGAATCCTCGGCAGTCCGAGCACGCGATAAGGCATTCCAAATGAACGACATCCGCGAAGCTCTTAGATCTCAACCGTTACGGATGGGTATTTCCACTCGCTCCCTATTCAATCTTGAGGAGGAGCATGCAGTCTTCGTGAACGAAGGGGTGCAGGCCTACGCAGCGCTGCAACTCGACCGAGAAGACGCACTCATCGAGAAAGGGCCCGGATTCGAAGTCGTAGAACGACTTTTGAGGCTAAACGAGCCGGATCAAAAGCCATATGTCGAGGTGTACTTGCTCTCAAGGAATTCACCAGACCTCTCCCTTCGAGCGTTTAATTCCATAGACAAATACGGACTCGGAATAAAGGCCGGCAGCTTCACTAGTGGTCGCCCGCTCGGCCCCTTCATTTCGGCGTGGGAACTCGATCTTTTTCTTTCCAATGAAATCATCGACGTAAGGGCGGCGATAGATGCTGGCGCCGCTGCAGCGAAACTCGGAATAGCTCCCCAATCTCGCCAAGAAGATCCGGGCGATGAAGTTCGCATCGCGTTTGACGGCGACGCAGTCGTGTTCAGCGCCGAATCCGATGAACTCTACAAAAATCACGGCTTACAGGCATTCCTGCAGCACGAACGGGAAAACGCGAAAACGCCGATGTCCGGCGGACCATTCGGCAAGTTCCTACAAAAGCTTTCGATCCTGCGGCAGATTTTCATGAATGATCAGGGCGTCAGCAGAGTTCGAATCGCAATTGTAACGGCACGCAATGCACCTGCGCACGCCCGTGTAGTGCACACGCTAAGAGCTTGGGGAACGCCCGCCGACGAAGCACACTTCGTGGGGACTCGTTCTAAAACACCAATATTGGAGGCACTGGGCGCGCATATTTTCTTCGATGACCAAGAAAAGCACGTGCTTGGGGCCTCTCACGTCGTGGCGGCCGGGCACGTTCCCGGCCCCCACAACCCCGATGAGCCGATAATTCCTGCGGGATAGCCCTTCGGGTCACCTCGGCACGGCCGCGTACTTGTCCGGCGTCAGCCACAGGCCGACATCAAGCGGCGGCTTGATGTCGAACATCTCCGCTCCGTTCGTGAAGTGGAAGACCCTCCGGATGCGGTAGGCCGCCGGGCTCTGCGCCGCCGTCTCAATCTGGTTGCGGGACAACCAGAACCGCGTGCGAGCGTGCCCGTTGGTAGTCTTGATTTCGAGCAGCCGCTCCTCGCCGTTGTCTGGCTCGAAGGACCTGATGTCGTAGCCCCGGTGATCCTCGCCGCGGTCGGAAGGCCAGTCCATCTCCTTCGCCAGGTCTTTGCGGCCGGCCTGGCAGAGCCGGTCGTACTCGAACTTGAACACCATCTCCTCGCCGGCGCGCCCTAGTGAGCGGTTGAGTTCGTCCCTGGTCGCCGGATCGTACTTGTCAATCAGGCGCCGCAGCGCCGGCTGATCATCCTGCGGGTTCGAATTCAAAAACGGCGGCGGCGGCACCAGGACTGGCCCTCCCGCCGACGTGAAGCGCGGTTTCACCGACACCAGCTCCGTCAGGACCTTCGGATGCAGGCCCAACTGGGCCTCGACGGTCTCCACCAAGACGTCCTGGTAGTTGTGGGCCGGCAGCAGCCCCGGGATCCAGGCGATACCGAACTCCTCCAGCACCGCCGACACGTTGCGGAGCTTCCATTCGATCGACTTCTCGGAGCGCCCCACTTCTGGAGCGAGCCGCCGATACAGGTCGGCCTTGTTAATCTTGTCCCCCGCCCGCTCCCGCGCAAGCATCAGAAAATAGTTCGCCACCACGACGGCGACTTGCTCGGCCGTCCAGTCGGTCCCCATGGCTCCCGGTGCTGCACCCTCGGCGTCCACGATCGCTTCCCTGCTTCCGGCAGGAATCCTACCAGGCCGCCGCTGATCCGCAAAATTCAGGAGCTTCCCGTCCCCGGATCGTCAGCTAGAGCAAACACCACGCCACGGAGCTTCGGACCGCGCCATGGCTCAGCGCTCTGCTCAGAGGCTCGCCCGCCACTGAGTGATTCCTTGGTGTGGACCTCTAAAACCTATCCTTGCTGAATTTGCTTGCACTAGAGCCTGACCTGAAGCTTCTTTGGGGAGCGGGGGCAGGGATGCTGGACTTCAGATCGCGAATCCTTCTCGAAAAGGCGGCCAGAGATACGGGCTTCGAAGGAGAGACCGCGTTGCTCGATCAGGCCAACGGACCTTACTCCGATTGCGGCGAAGGAAGCGCGCATGGCGTTTAAGACCTTAATCGAAGCTGCCATGCAACTCGGTCTGAGAGTCGAGACTGTGGAGCACTTCGCAAAATCCTGCCCCAAACTGGGTGAGGACCGAACTCTAAACTATTTGCAGAGCCCCACTGGGCCACTCTTCGACGAGGCCGAGCTTTCGGCCTATATGGTATACCTCGCGCAGCCTTGGCCCAAGCCGAAGGGGGGCGGACGTCCGCACATCCCAAAGGTGATTAGTGATGACGTCAAAGATGAATCGCATCATAGCTGCGCTATATGCGGCTCTATGGACAATGGAGAGGTCGCGCATATTGAGGCTGTTACTCACACGCTGAACAACTCGCCAGCGAACCTGATCTACCTATGTCCGAACCACCACGCAAAATACGACCTCGGGTTCAAGCTGGCATCCAACATCACGATTGAGGTCATCCGCGCGGCGAAGCTCCTGAAGAAGACGTCGCGTTGTCGTGTTCTGAAGTTCGAGGCGAACGCCACTCAGCTTTTGAATGCCATGATCCACTTCTTGAAGCACGCTGAGAAGAAGATGGGAGAAGCATCCGACGAATCCCATCGCTCGATTTATGTGGCGGAAATGAAAGGTTTGTTGGCCTCGATACCGGGTTTGACCAAGGCTGCCGAGGCAGACGCGCAGAAGGATCTGATAGGCAGCGCGCCAGAGAAGGTCTTGGCCCAAGCCGCTCCAAAGCTCGCTGCTCTCGCGGCGGCGGTGAAACCAAATGCGACTGAGAGGGACATCCGCTCGCAAGCCAAAAGTCTCGTTGATGAAGTTGACGAGATCCTCATCGAAATCGACGAGGTCGATTGCCCCCACTGCGGAGGAAGGGGCCAGACTGGACTGGTGGGAGATCTGTGCATCTATTGCGGGGGCTCCTGCGTGGTCACGCAAGACAAGCACGACGCCTACGATCGTGCGGAGCTCGATGAGGTCAACTGTCCGCGTTGCGGCGGTCGAGGGCAGACGGGATTGGTAGGGGACTTGTGCGGCTACTGCAAAGGTTCTTGCGTTGTTTCCCGGCAAATGGCCGAAGACTATGATCCGGCCGAAATTGACGAAGTCGATTGTCCTCGTTGTGGCGGCCGGGGACAAACCGGCTTAGTGGGAGATGCCTGCGGATACTGTAAAGGATCCTGCTCTGTATCCCGCGAGATGGCCGAGAAGTACGACCCGGCTGACATTGATGAAGTCGATTGTCCCCATTGCAATGGTCGCGGTCAGACCGGCCTTGTCGGCGATTTTTGCGCTTATTGCGGGGGCTCCTGCGTAGTCAGTCAGGCAAAGTATGAAGCTTACGATACTTCCTCAATCGATGAGGAGGAGTGTCCCCACTGCCAAGGCCGTGGAACGACCGGTCTGGTCGGGGATACGTGCGCCCTGTGTAAGGGCTCCCAAGTGGTGACGGCGGCGAAGGCCGCCGCGTACACGAAGCGACGACCTCGATCTTGGTGAGCGCCGGAGCGCCTGCCCCGTTTGCCGACTGCTGCTTCGAAGGCGCGAGATGGGTCGGCTATCGCAAATAGACCCCCCTCGGTTTTTTCGCGCTCAAAAGTCGGCGAAAAAATCGGGGCGAAATTCGTCAGCTATGTCAGGAAGATCTGAGATCGAGTCGTTCTCAAAACGAAATCGAGTCGTTCTTAAAGCGGAAATCGAGTCGTTTTCAAAGTGTCCGCATATGATTAATTCCACTGGTGGGCCCGGCAGGACTCGAACCTGCAACCAGACCGTTATGAGCGGCGGACTATCGATCAGGTTCTTTGATTTTGCTGCGTTTTCGTTTGATTTTGATTGCGTTCGTTGTGGTCTGTTCACGTCGTTTCTGGTGCGAAACTGGTGCGGTCAGTGAGATTTAGGTAGGCACTTCACACTCGGCACGTTAGGGCCACAGTTCTGTCCCATGATGGATTGGACCGGGATCGCAAAAAGCAAAGCATCATCAGCACTTAAGCCGCAGCTTGATCGAGCATGTCGTACCAAATGTAATACTGCCACCGCTCGGAGCTCGACGAGAAGGTGTCGTCGCGCGCCGGCGTCTGCCCTGCGGCTATAGCGTAGCGCGACGCACCTGCGCGCCGCAGTAGGCGATATGCGTCTGCATCGGCGCGTGCAACGGTCTGCACGATCCATTCAGCTCGGACCTTTAGCGTGCGTCGTGGGCGAAGGCGCGCGCGAGTTTTAAGCAACTCGCCTGAGGGCACCAAAAAAGACAGATGCGGTTCGCCGCCTAGGTCGTCAAAGCTGCCATTTCTTTTCTGGCTACCTCGACTCTGGCATCAAGGTATTTGGCTAAATCCAGAAGGTGGATGCCTTTGGCGCATTTCTGGCTTGCTTCCATTCGTACCAGAGGGATGGCTATTTCGCCTGCGCTGATCTTCTGCACCAGCTTGGTCGGATTCAGGTGTGAGAAGTAATCCCGACATACATCTTCAATGGGGATGATGGCCTTACCTCCGTACTGCGCCATCAAAAGGAATGAAGTGTTCATTGGGCCAGGTCTCAACTGATCGCTATTCTATCTAGCTTGAGACGCTTTCGGCCTGTCGATCTATTTCTGTCGTCGGCGGAATTTGGCTTGTCCTAGCGTAGTAAAAGGTCGCTTGGCGTGCTGCCCATCGTCAATGCAGGTCCCGTATCTGGCGTAGTTATCTTGGGCATTCCGTATCTTCGTGTCGACAGCGAGGCTCGGCGAGCGCAGCGCGAAGAGCCTGGTCGGCGAGAGCCGACGCCCCCAATCACGGCTTCCTCAGCTCTCCTAATCGTTTTCACAATTGCTCAAAATTTTCTTACCCAATGCAACCTGCTAGCAGGCGCCCGTGCTAGAACATGCTGCAATTCCATTGAACGGATATCTAACAATGGCAGAAATCGAAACGATCAAGTGCAACTTCATCGGTGACTTCAAGGTCGGCGACAACATTCTGGTCAATGGGAAGGCTTTGTGTCGTTTGAGTTCGACTAACGAAGGCAATACGTTCAACAAGCTCATGGTGGTTCAAGCGGGCTCGATCGTTGAAGCCGCGCTCGACCAGATCATCTATCGGGCACAAAATTACACCACGGAAGGCGTGCCCAATATTCCGGCTGAAGCCCTCAAGAAAATCCGCGAGACCGAGATCGAGCGATTTAACAACATCATTCAGGCCATGAAGACCGACAAGCTTCTCGATGGTCTGGGCGCGACGATTTACGATGACCTGCATCTGCTGCGCGAGTTTCGCAACCGCGTGCATATTCAATTCGACAATAAACCCAAGGGAGTAGGCCGAAACGACCACGACGCCTTTACCACTAAAAATGTCGCGTGGTCGCTTGAGCTGTGCATCAAAACCTTGAAGCATTTGAGCGAGAAATTTCCGCGGCCTGAAACGCTGGGCGTGTTTGCGCACGACGTTTCCATCCCGAAAAGTTAGACGATAGCGGGCAAGACGTGTCATCGACATTTAGTGAGAAGCAGGTTCACGACGCATTGTATGCCAAGGGCGGACTTGAAACGTTCGTTCAGGACAGTCCTGAGATTGAGACGGCGCTCGATGAAGCGGATTACACGCCGCCAAAGATCGATCCCGCGGAGTATCCCGGTCCCGATTTCGAACTTTGGAAGTTCGTGAAATCCCGCGCGCTGCAAAAGATCGGGCACCTGCATCGGACCATCCGCTACGGCGATTTCATCGGCAGCAAAATCAATCTTCGAACCGACGATACCAAACCGATGCAGCTGGACCTTTTGGGGCAGCATGAACCGGGCCTGTTTGTTCTGGAGCTTAAGGTCGATAAAACGGCGGAACGCAACGCGTTCTCGGAGATGTTCGCTTACAGCAATTACATTGCCGAGATGTTCGCCCTGTCCGGCAGCAAGGACATCACGAACGTTCTGGTCGCGAAGCTGGATAACAAGATCACGACGCAAGCCTACCTGTACGATTTGCTGATCGCCGACCGTAACGTGATCGTCTACCGGCCGGAGTTTCCGACTGCTTCTTTGGACGATCTCACGCTTCACCTGCATATTCCCAGCGACGAGGATTTTCAGCATCTCACCAATCGGCTGCTGTCGCACGAGTCAATGGACTGCGTTGTCGTTTCCTTCGATGACATGGAGGGATGGTTCGACAGCAACGAAGAAGGCGGCAGCCTCAACGGCCACACGGTCGAGCATCTAAGCCAGCTAAGCACCTACGCTGCGCAACTCATGGAAGCCGAACGGCTTCATGGTTTCTGTTTCGTCCGTAAGCGTTATAAAGAGATTGCGATGGGCTACGGCAACAGCCTGATCATTTGCGCGATCAACCCGTTCCGGGTCGCTGGCCGCGAGCAGTCGAATGACATTCTGGAGCAACTCGACGAAAAACATCACTTTGCATTCTTCGAAGTACCGGAGATGGGATTCGACAGCCGCCTATTCGCCCTCGCAAAGCGCACGATCAAGGACGGCCTGACGCACGATTATAGATGTGAGTTGGAAAGCGCGGTATGGAGCGCGATGGTCGTTTCGACGCTCGAAGTCGTCCTTACGCATAACTTCGCCTTTCGTCCCACGGGCATTCTTCGGGAAGCGTACTCAAACTATCTGAACATGCTTTATGCCGATGAAAATGCAGGCTTGTGCGACGAGGATATCTCGGTGCTCAAGGTCAACGAGCTGTACAGCTGGTTCAACGCTTGGCAGTTCATGGAGCGGTGCGGTTTCACCGATGCCGATCATAAGGACGGCTTGGAGAATGAAAGCGTGGAATAGCCATTAGCGCTTTCTCGGCGTCATGTGCTTCTTGAAGCTCGACGATCCCGGCTAATACAGACCCAAAGGACCTAGCCTTGACGGCAGGGGTAACACGCCTCTCAAACCCGCGTGGCTCCGTTTACGAGAGTCCGGTCGAGCGCCGGTGCGTCCACGGTCATGACCCCCAAGCTAAGTGACCGGAAACTCACGCCTTTTCGGTCATGGGCCTCAACTCTGGGACAAGGACGCAGTTATCCACACCCATTGCGAGAACTTGATTTTCATGTTTTGTTCACGTTAGCGATTCGAACGGGGCGAGGATGAGTTCCTTCCAATTTATTCATACCGGGGATATCCACCTCGACAGCCCTCTGAAAGGGGTGAGCGGCCAGGAGGGGGCTGCCGCCGAGCGCATCCGGACGGCAACCAGAACCGCCTTCGAAAATCTCGTTTCCGGGGCGATTGAAGAGCAGGTCGCCTTCATGATCATCGCCGGTGATTTTTATGACGGCGACTGGCGCGATTTTCAGACAGGTCTCTTTTTCGTCCGGCAGATGGGGCGTCTTCGCGCAGCGAACATCCCCGTATTCGTGCTCCACGGCAATCACGATGCCGAAAGCCAGATCACCCGGCGGCTCACCTTGCCGGACAACGTGCAGGTCTTCGGCTATCGGAAGCCGCAAACGTTTGAGCTGGAAGGATGCCGCGTCGCGCTGCATGGCCAAAGTTTCAGAGTGCCGGCGACAACAGACAATCTCGCGGCGGCTTATCCTCCGCCGCTCAAAGGCTGCTTCAACATCGGCATGTTGCATACTGCGCTTGGAGGCGTGAATGGACCTCACCAGAATTACGCGCCGTGCAGCCTCGATGAGCTCTTGAACAAGGGCTATGATTATTGGGCGTTGGCGCATGTGCATCAGGCCAGCGTTCTGCACGAGAATCCTCATGTCGTTTTCTGCGGCAACCTGCAGGGCCGGCATATTCGCGAAACAGGTCCAAAGTCAGCTTACCTGAGCACCGTTCAGGACGGTGTTCTGCAAAGCATTGAAACGCTTCACACCGACGTCGTGCGCTGGGCGCAGATCGATGTGCCGGTCGGCGCGTGCGCGCAGTTTGGCGACGTCGTCGATGAAATCAAATACAAGATTGATGCAGCCACGAGAAACGCAGAGGGGCGGCTGCTGGCATGCCGCATCCAGTTGACGGGTGCGAGCGCTCTCCATGGCGAGTTGCTGGCGTCAGAGACCCAGCTGCTGGCCGAGGCGCGGGCCGCTTCCCTGGCGCTCGGCGAAGAGATTGCGTGGATCGCGAGCGTGACGAATGTGACGCAGCCAGCATCGACAATGTCGGGAGCGATGGATCAGGAAGCTCTCAATGATCTGAACGTCTTGCTGTCGCAGGCAGCCGGCGATTCTGAATTGCAGGCTCAGATAGCGAATGAACTGGGCGAACTCATCCGCAAGCTTCCGCATGACGCTGCGCTCGATGTGGACGATACGCTTCTGCTGGCCGCCATCAACAAGGATTTTGCCGTGGTGATCGATCAGGCCGGCGCGTATCTAAACGCACGCCTGAGTGCAGGGAGGCGCTGAACAATGCGTTTGCGTTCTCTTGATCTCATTCGCTACGGCAATTTCACCGACCGGACGCTCGCTTTTCCGTCAGGCGGGCCGGATTTTCATATCGTGTACGGTGAGAACGAGGCTGGGAAATCGACGACAATGTCGGCGATTGAAGATTTGCTGTTCGGAATCCCCGGTCAGTCTCCTCGCAACTTTCTTCATGAAAACGCTGCACTTCGGATCGGTGCGACGTTGGAGCACGATGCGAATACGCTCGCCATCCGGCGTCGCAAGGGCAATAAAGATACCATCCTGGGATGGGACGATCTGCCCTTGAGCACAGGCGACGGGACGCTTGGGCCGCTGCTCGGAGGGATTGATCGCGCCTTTTATTGCAGGATGTTCTGTCTCGATCATGAGCGCCTGCGCGTCGGCGGGCGTGACATTATCCAGGCCAAGGACGATGTCGGCGCCACCTTGTTCGCGGCCGGGGCAGGCGTGTCGGGACTTCGCGGCCGCCTTGCAGCGATGCAGGAAGAGGCCGAAGGGCTGTGGGCCAGCCGCAAAGCGGGGCATCGAAAATATTACCAGGCCGAAGACCGCCTCAAGGATGCGGAAACCGCCTTGCGGCAGCACACCGTGACGGCAAGCAAATGGCAGGAACTGAAATCGGCCTTCGATGATGCGCGCGAGCGCTGCGCCAGTATTGAAAAGGAGATTGAAGGTCAGGTTACTGCACTCGCCAAAATCGCGCGCATCCGGCGCGTTTATCGCGCCGTGCGGCGTTTGGCGGAAATCGAGCGTGACATCGCCGGGCTTGGCGGTGTTGCGGTTCTTCCCGCCGGCGCGGCGAGCGAATTCGAGAAAGCGGCCTCCGATAACGCCGCCGCAGAAGTGCGCATCAGCGCGTTTGGCGAACAGATCGCGGCCATCGGCGTGGAGTGCGATGGCCTGGTTATCGATGACAATCTCCTTCAGCACGGACCGGAAATAGAGCGGCTTTACGAACGCCGCATCCAGATCGCGTCGGGCAGGGCGGACCTGCCAAAGCGGCGCGCGGATCTTGCGGCTTCAGAAGAGGCGCTGAAACGCCTGGCCACCGAACTGGAATGGATGGCTCCAACAGTCGAGGATTTGATCGCCCGGATTCCCGTGCGCGCCAAGGTCTCGGTTGTCCGTGGGTTGTTGACCGCGCGCGGCAGCCGTTTCACGGCGGTGGGAAACGCACGGAAAGCGGTCGAGGACGCGCTTGAGAAGGTAGAAGATATTCGTGTCCGTATCGAATCGGTGGGCGCCGCGCAGGATGTTTCGGCGCTCGCGGGCGTCGTGAAATCCATCCGCGCCCTCGGTGACCTGGATGCGCGTCTGCAGGCGGCCGAAAGAGAGCGGCGGGACGCCAATGATCTCTGTCAGGAGCAAATGGCGACGATGATTCCCGCGGTTGCAGATGAGGCGCGTTTGCGCGCCATGCGGCCGCCGGTCAACGCAACAGTCAAAGCGCACCGTGATGCCGCCCGCGAATTGGAACGCCGCATCCATAGCCGCGAGGCGGCAATCCGTGAATCCGCCCGGATGGTCGAGAACAATCGCAAAGCTTACCTCCGGCTTGTCTCGGATGAAGGGATCGTGTCCGCAGGCGAGCTGACGAAATTGCGGGAGCTTCGTGATGCCGGCTGGTCCATCATAAAGCGGAAGCACATTGAGAACGTCGCCGTGCCGGATACCGACGAACAGGCCTTCACGAAGGGCGGTTCCCTGCTGAGCGTATTTGAGGCGAGCATCGGCCATGCCGACGGAGCTGCCGATCAGCGGTTTGAGAATGCGCAATCGACGGCCGAGGCGATGGTGTTGGCCCGGCAGATTACTGAACAGGAAGACGGACTGCACGCGCAAAAAGAAGAGCTGGAAGCGCTAACCCGGGAGCAGTCTGGACTGGCCGCTGCATGGGTGGGCATGTGGACCGGTGTTACGGACACGCCATCGACCCCGGATGAAATGCTCGAATGGCTCGATGCAAGGACAGTGTTGCTTGGCCGGATCGCCAAGCGCGACGCTGCCCTCCGGTCGTCGGCATCGCTGCAGCAGGAGATTGCGGACGCCAGGAAGCAGCTTGTTGGCATACTGCAGGATCCTGCGGTTGCCGCCGCCGCAGAAAGCCTGCCGCTCAATGGCATTCTGACGACGGCGGAGCTGCGCATCCGGACGCAGGAAGCGATTGCGCAAAAGCGCGCCGAGCTCGAGCTTGAGCAACGCAAGATCAAGGCTGACGCGGAGCGCAAGAGCAAGGCCCTCGAAAGCGCCGAGAAAGAGCAGCGCGAGTGGGAAAAAGAATGGAAGGAGGCCTTGGTCGCGCTGAACTTGTCGGGCGAGGCGGCGGTCGAGACCATACAAGGCCAGATCGAAGCTCTGGAACAGATGCGCGACGTCGCTGCAAAAATTGCCGACCTGCAGCATGAGCGTATCGGCAAGATCGAGCGGGATGTTACAGCATTTGAAAGCGAGGTAGCGAGACTCGCCGGGTCCGTAGCAACGGATTTGGCAGGCGCAGATGCTGACGACGTTGTCATCAAAATGCAGGCGCGGCTGGATGACGCGAAGCAAAGCCAGGCAACGCTCGGTGAGAAGAAAGCGGCCATCCACCGCCTTCAAAAGAAATTAGAGGAACGCGACAAGTCGAGAGAAGCGGCGCAGGAAATTATCCTGAAGCTGCAACAGGCGGCTTGCGTGACGCTCGATGCGTTGCGCGCAGCCATAAGGCGATCCGATTTGCTGCGCGGGCTTAAGGATGAACAAGCAAGCCTTCATATGACGCTCGAAGCGGACGGTGATGGTCTTGGCATTGACGCTCTTGCAGAGGAGTGCCGCAACAGCGACCTGGATCAGGCGGCGGCTCGCGAACAGACGCTAACGCAATCCCTGAAGGATCAAAGACAGCGCCAGCTTGAGGCCATCCAGCAGCGCAACGACGCGGCGCGCGTTTTCGAAGCACTTGGCGGCGACGCTGCCGCTGCAAAGGCCGCGTCCGACCGTCAGGCAGCGCTCGCGGATATGAGAGACGCCGCCAGCCAATATGCCCGTGTGCGCTCGGCATCGCTCATCCTGCAATGGGCGATCGAACGCTTCCGCCGAGAAAAGCAGGCGCCGCTGCTTAAGCGTGCGGGGGAGCTGTTTTCTATCCTGACCGGCGGATCCTTTGAGAGGCTCGCGCTCGAGTACGATGAGAAAGACGTTCCTCATCTCGCAGGTGTTCGGCGCGACGGGAGCGTAGTGGGGGTTTCCGGCCTCAGTGAGGGCACGGCCGATCAGTTGTTCTTGGCCCTTCGCGTCGCCGCCGTCGAAGAGTATCTCGCCCATGCCGGGTCAGCTCCGTTCATCGCTGATGATCTGTTTATCAATTATGACGATGAGCGCGCTGCTGCCGGGTTCAAAGTACTGCGCGAGCTCTCGGAAAAAACGCAGGTGCTGTTCTTTACCCACCATCAACACCTGATTGACGTGGCCCGCACTGCGTTCGGCGGGAATGTGTCGACAGCCGTGCTTGAGCATCACGATGATCCCCTGAAAAACGTGGCATAGCGTTCCTGCGATCAGTCGCGCAAAGACCGGCAATAGGATTCGATGTCGCTACCGTCTCCTCCTTGTTGGTCAGGGTCGCATCGGGTGTTGCAGCCTTGGCCCTCGCCGAGAGCGAGGTGTGCAAGCCGCAAGAAGAATCTGCGGAGTTTGGCGCGGGCGCAGGCGAAGCCGAGCCACGGAGAGCAGATTGTTTTTGGCGGCGCGCCGACGGGGGCAGCGACCGCGACAGGCGGTCATGAAAAGGCCTGCGGATTACGCGCCGGAAGGCGTAAGCGCTGGGCCGGTGAAATGGCACCCGTAGGAGCGTCAGCATAGCGCCGCCCGGAGTGGGGGCGCGGGACCGACTGCAGCCGCGAAACGAGCGGCTCGATATTCCCTTGCGAGAGGGATCGTCACCGGACCTCGGCGCCTTCGCTTCTTAGCATCCCCGAGCTGAATGCCAAAGTAATGAAAGCATCTGAATTCGCTTGTTCAATCCTTGATGCCGAAGTGCTAATTTCCCTCTATGTCAGAACCCACAGTGACACGCGCAAAAATCTCGAAGCTTGAGCTGGTATTTCCGCCGGTCTCCAACCAGGAAGCTGTGTGGTTCAGGGACGTCCCGGAAGTTGAGGAAATACTGCGGCAGAGTGACTTCTATATCATTGGCGGCCGACCGGAGATCAAGCTCAGCGATTTCCAGAAAGACGACGAAGAGGCCACCTTGAGTTTTGACGTCTCGGTCGAGGGTGGCCCTTCCGATCACGTGTTGCTGCGCATCAAAGACCTGCCCGGTATCGAGGAGGCCGACCCCGATACGTTATATATCGAGCTTGGCCCTAAATTCGTCCGTTTCTGGGATGGCCCCGTAAAGCAGAACGGCTCGGAAGTGCTGGAATGGTTCACCACCGAGAAGTTGCTTTGGAGCCGCGCGCATGAGTGGCCTGGAATCGAGGGGCTTGACCGGCACGCTGAGCTTGCGGTGTACGATCTTCTCTACGTTGGTATTGCCAAAACAGGGGATAGTTTCGATCGACTGATCGACAAGGGTCATCATGCGCGAACAGCGATTTTGGCCAATGAGCCTCAACGATTTCCCGGCGCGCGTGTCTCTGACGAGACGTATTTGTTTTTGTTCCGGACCGAGTCGCTCGTTATGCAAACCTTCGAGCCAGAACACGATTTTCAGGATAGCGACTTCGAGGATAATCTTGACCGAAAGCAGGTTGTAGCGGACGCCGAAAAAGCATTCGTGAGCATGCTTAAACCTGATTACAACAAGGTCCGGTTCGCTCGATACCCAAAAGGCTCCGATGGGCTCTACGGAGCTGGCTTCCTGCGCTACGGGTATCTCGTCAACGAAGACGTGACCTTCAACACGGCGCACGGCAGGGTGCGGGGCGCGCGTGATCCTCACGGGTTTATTTCCAACGCGGCGGATTTCATTTTCGTGGACGGCGATGACGTCCGCCTTATGGTTTCCGGCGTGGACTTTCCAACCCAACCCTCGCGAACTCCTTGAGCGCTGAGGTACCATGCTCCTTTGCAGCGCCCGCAATGAGCGGTCCGATGAAATGGCACTCGCAAGAGTGTCGGCATAGCGCCGCCGACAGGGGAATCGAGGGCAGCCCCGAGACGCAACGGGTAGCCTGGAGAGCGCAGGCGAGTAGAGCCCGGTCGGCAATACCGGCGCGCGTAAATTGAGAAGGGAAAAGAATACACGAATATCGATGGACCGGAAGCCGCGTGATATACTGGCGGTTGTGGATCGACTCAACCCAGGCCTGTGCGGATGTGACGGCGATGCGTTTCAGGAATCTTGAAAGCTACAGGAGCAGCGGGGCCGGCAGCGACATGCAACTCGCTATACCCTTACCTAGAACGCCGGATGGTCGGGTCTATCGCTATTCGCCCAACGAAAACGCGCATCCGCGGCATTTCCTGCTCGGCGGCCGCGTGGAAGGCGTTACCCTGCCGGAGGCGCCCACGCCGCGCATGACCCATGCGCCGGGCACGCCGGGGACTATCTGCCCTTACAGCGGCGTAAAGGCCGAAGACGGTGCCTTCACGCACCCTGACGATATTGCGGCCGCGAAGGAAGTCGTTGCGCATGCCGCCGCGGCCGACGTCGCTGAAGTCTTTCACGGCATGTTCGCCGATTTAGGACGCAAGTTCGCGGGCAGTAAGTTTGTCAAGATCAAACCGGGTCCGAAACCGCATCCCAAGCCCCGGCCCCGTTTTGCTCGACGCGATTTGCTGCGCGATTTGATCTGCGACGAATGCGGGCGCGACTACGGCGTCTTCGCAATCTCGCTGTTCTGTCCGGATTGCGGCGCGCCCAACATTCATCTGCACTTCGCGCGCGAGGCGACGCTCGTGCGGGAGCAGGTGGAACTTGCCGGCAAGCTGGACGCAGGCGCGGACGAGCTTGCCTACCGGCTGCTCGGCAATGCGCATGAAGATGTGCTCACGGCTTTCGAGGCGACGCTCAAGACGGTCTACCTTTACAAGCTCACCACGCGGCCCGCCGACGCGCCCGAGGTAAAGCCACCGGGAAATGCCTTTCAGAATATCGAGAGGGGCCGAAAGCGCTTTTCCGAATTCGATTTCGATCCGTTCGGGGCATTGAGCGCCGACGCGCTCGCGGTGCTGACGCTCAATATTCAAAAGCGCCATGTGATCGGGCATAATCTGGGTGTCGCCGATGCGGCTTTCGCGGAGCACGCGACGGATGCGCGCCTCGGCGAGACGGTGCCCTTGGTTGGCGAGGACATTCTCCAGTTCGCGGATATCTGCAAGACGATGATCGACCATATCGATGCGTGGCTCGCGAACGGCGTGTCGCCGCCGGGCCATGGGTCGCTGCCTGCCAGGCCGATCGTAGCGCCGCAAGCAAAGGAGCCGGCCGCATTGACGGTCGGCCAGCTGGGCAAGCTCGCGGTCAGCATCGGATTGTGGGTGTCGGAACGCTCCAAGAAAGGTTTCGATGATTTCATCGCCGAAGAAGATCTGAGGACGGCTTTTCCGGACTCGACCATCGACGATTTGGCGTTCGCGGTGGCGGAGCTTGCCAAGGACGGTTATCTGCGGAGGAGCGCGGTGATTTTAAAGCGGATTCCACGCATGCGCACTACGGCCGAGCTGTTCATCACTTTCGATCCGCATGCCGTGAAGACCGACCCGGCATCGGATGTGGTCGTAATCGTTGATCTCGCGCTAACGAAAAGCGACATGGTCGGCGTCGAAGAATTGCACGCAGCGACCGGATGGCCGCTGCGCCGCTTCAATCCGGCCTTTGCCTATATGATCTCCCAGATCAACGAGCGGCGCGTGTTGGGGGGAGGGACCAACGATTACCCGGCCCGGGGCTTCTTCCTGATGGACGAGGACCGCGTGGATCTCAAGCGTTTCGCCGACCGCTTGCGGGGCTGACAGCAGATGCGGTTTTTTTTACCGGGGTAGTCATTCCAGTAGAACGTGGGCGGACCTCCTTCCAGTTAAAAAAACAGTCGTCGACAGTTGTGTCAACGACGCCCGCAGATTGCGGTCAGAGATGAAGACTGAGCCGCAAAGCGGCAGCCAATATTGACAAGAAATTTTGGGAGAAGGGCATGGCCCCAAGCGGAAAAAAATTCGAGTTTACCGAGCACGGGGTATTTGAAGCGAACATCGCGGCGTTCTTCGGGCACATGGCTCAGGAGGACGCCGCGCTTGCCGGAGAACTGCAGTCCCACTTCAAAGCGTTGTCGCAGGGCACATACAGCCAGCAGGACATTCTGAACGGCTTGTTCGCCGCTGCCGGAAAGCCATCGCAGCCGCAAACCGCGAACCCGGTTTCAGGCGCCGCTAGCGGCCAAGGGGCGGCACCGGCCGCTGCTTTGCCGTCCGCAACCGGCTGGTTGCTTGAAGGACTTTCGATCGAAGGCTTTCGCGGCATTAACAATCAAGGCAAGCCGCTCGAGCTGAAGTTTCATACCGACAAGGTCAATAGCATCTCGGCGGTAAACGGGGTGGGCAAGAGCTCTGTCTACGATGCGGTCCGATATGCGATATGCGGTGCGGTAGCGTGGCTTGAAGACTTGCCCGCAAGCGAACGGGGCCCCGACTACTATCTGAACAAATTCAACTCATCCGGGTTGGCGACGATCACGCTCAAGCTGATCGCCGAGCCGGGCGGCCAGCAAGTAGCCATCACGGTGAAGCGGGACGCGCAAGGTAATCGCACCGTCTCGTCGGCGCCGGCGGCAGATGCCGAAGGCATTCTGCGATCGCTCAATCGCGAATTTGTTCTTCTGGACGGGCACACGTTTCAAAGCTTCATTTCAGCAAAACCCCTGGATCGGGGCCGGACGTTCTCGGGTCTGCTTGGTCTCGCCCAATACAGTGTAATGCGCCAGTCACTTGCGGCTGTCGCGAACACGCGGGCCTTTAACAACCATTTCGCGGTAGCAGAACATGCGCAGCTTCGCGGCCGCGAGGAGAAGGCAGCGGCCGATGCGCGCGCCGCCATTGCGGCCGACTATGCAGTGTTGGTAGGGCAGCCTTTGGCAGCCCTCAATGGAGCGGCCGCACAGGCGAAGTGTCACCATGCTCTGGAGCAGATCGGTCCTCTGAAGCCGCTCTGCGAGAACAAAGCTTTTCACGACATTGACATTAACGCCTGCATTGAGGCGGTGAAGGCGGCCGAGGGAGGGCCTAAGCGGGACCGCCTGAGCGAATGCATTCGCGAGCGGGCGGATCTAAAGAAGCTCAATGTCGAAGCTCCGAAACCCGAGCGTGCGGCAGTGCTTGTGGCCCTGGCAATGGCACGCGATCAGGCGCTCGCTGAAACCGCAGGCGACGTCATGCTGACCCTGTTTCAGGCCGGGCAAAAGGCGCTTGGCTTGCCGGAATGGAGTGATCCCACGCTGTGCCCGCTTTGCGATCAGAAGGGCTCGCACGATCTGAAGGCGCATATCGCTTCCAAGCTTTCCCAATTCGATGCATTGGAGCAGGCAGGAACGGCGATTGCAAAAGAATGGGGCGAAGCCGGCTGGTCCGATCTTGGCGATCTTGAATCTAAGTTGGAGGAGCGCGCCGATAATCGGCTGATTGCGAAGCTGAAGGCGCGCGCGGAAAAAGGCGATATCACATCTAACGACGCGGAGAGCCTCACGGAGTGGCTGAAAACGTTGCGCTCACGGGCCGACCAGAAAGAGCAGAGCCTGGCTGCCGAACAAGCCGATCTTGAGAAGGAACTGCCGCCGTCCTCCGTCGAGGTCACGCGCAAAGTCGAGGCGGCTCGCCGCCTCCAGGCCAATTGGAACAAGCTTGCCGAGGCTGAAAAAGCCGCGGGGCTCGAGCAAGGGCGGGAGGCGTTGGTCACGCAGGTGAAGCGCTTTCTTGATTCTGCTTCCGATTGCTTCGGCGTCGCGGAAGGCGCTCTCAGCAAGGCGCGGTTGGCCGCCGTCGAGCCGGTTTTCAGGGCGTACTTCGACAAGCTCTCGTTCTTCGGTGTCGTTCCGACGGTGGCTAAACGCGCCAACAGCGAGGACCTTCAAATCGCGCTCGCGGACTTCCACGGGCTGCAGAATCTTTCGCCGCAGGCGTTGCTTTCGGAGAGCTTCCGCAACGCGTTCGCGATTTCTCTCTATCTCGCGGCCGCCTCTCTTTATGGCGGGCTTCCGAAGTTCATCGTGCTTGACGACGTGACCTCAAGCTTTGATGCGGGTCATCAGAATTTCCTCGTTGAGCTGCTCAGGACGTCTTTCGCCCGTCCGGCGAACCCATCCGGCCTGCAGGTCATCCTGCTAAGCCACGACACCATGCTGGAGAAGCTGTTCAACAAGCACAGCAATACAGGGACCTGGTGGCATCAGCGGCTCGAAGGCGTTCCGCAAATCGCGGTTCTGCCGCAGGCCGGCGCCGTCAACAAGGTGCGCGATCAGACGATCTCGATGCTGCAGGCAGGGCAGGTGGATTTTGCCAAAGAAGGCGTGCGGCAATATCTGGAATACCGCCTTAGCGATCTCATCAGCCGCCTGCGCATCCCGGTGCCTGTCGACGTTGCGTTCAACGACAACAAACAGCTTGCGCATGAATTTCTGCAGGCTATCGAGGCGGCCGTCAAACTGCATCAAGCTGCCAATTCTCTCGTGCTCGATGCTACTCAAATCGCCGGGCTGAATGCCAACATGGCAACCATCGTTGGTAATTTCCTCAGTCACTGGGGGACGGGGCAAACGCTCAGTTTTTCGGGTCCATCGCTTCTGGGCGTGATGCAGTCGATCGATCAGTACTGTGAGTGCTTCAGATATGAGCCGAGTCCTGGTGCGCCGCGGCAGTTCTACAAATCATTGCACCAGCGAAGCTAAAGTGGCGGAGGATGGCAGATGAATATTGTGATCAAGCGAAATTTCCTTGGAAATCGCTCTTCTCAGCCGGGTGGGGTATTGAAGGGCTTTCTGAGGCGGGGAGTCCCGGCGGAAACCTGCACGTCCAGTTTTGGGCTAACGCTGTGTTTGGCCGCTCATTCAACTTAAATGCGACGGCGGCTATCCTTGAAATCGGCCGTTGAGACCATCTTTTCGCAAGGCTTAAAGCCTGTCATTGGTTTACGCGGCTACAACTGCCGCCCAAAGCGGGCATTGGCGTGGAAAGTGACGACGCATGGGTTCGATGAAGGACCTCCAGATCGAGATCATGGGGCTGACGCAGGATTGGCACGAGCTGATCAGGCGAATTCTGAGTCAAGATAAAGTCGGTGCGGCCTACGTCATGCGACCGGACGAGGCGCCCGACGATGAGGAAAGATGGAACGAGCTCCGGCTTGTACCAGACCTAGCCTTTACACCGGCGGGTGAGAGCGAGCCGCTCGCCGTCGAGTTCAAGATGTACCGCTGGCAGAGCGAATGGCAACGGCGGCTGCGGGAAGCCGTAGCCCACATGCAGGAGATACTGGCGCAAGGACGTTATCAGCGAGGGATAATCATCCTCTCGTTCGACGTCAATGACCAAACCCTTGCTGCGACGCGATCGCGGGTAGCGGGAGCCATCGACATCTGGACTCTGCAGCACCTTCGCGAGCTCGCCGGCGAGGATAAAACGCTTGCCGAGCAGCTCGACGAACTTGCCGGCGACACAGCAATGGACACGCGTTCGATTGCACCGCGGGCCGAAACTCAAGTTCTCGCGAAGGGTACGGCGATCGCCGGCATTTTGCGGGCGACGCTTGCTGGTACGCATGGGTGGCAGGCGTTCGAACGCACATGCGCAGATGCGGTAAAGTTCCTATTCGGTCGGGAATTGCATCGGTCCACGTCCCAGAAGCGCAGTGGAGAAGGCCTGCATCGTATGGATCTGATCTGCCGCATTAGGTCGGAGGGGAACTCCTTTTGGTCAATGATCGCTTCCGATTTTTCGACACGCTACGTCGTCTTCGACGCCAAGAACTATGAGGCACCGGTCGGTCAGAACGAGATCGAGCTGACAAAGAAATATCTCTTCAGAGGCGGGCTTCGAACGGTAGCGATCATCCTCGCCCGCGAAGGGGCCTCGGCTCAGGCGAGGATCGCCGCCGAGCAAGCATTGCGCGAAGATCAAAAGCTGATCCTTGTGATCAGCATGGCCGAACTTTGCGCCATGTTGGAAGGAGCTGATGCCGGAGATCCGCCTGAGAATGTAATGTTCGAGAAGGTCGACGACATGCTGATGGGAATGGGGCGCTGATCTGTTCAGCGGAGCGAATCGCCACGATCGCCTGCTGCGGGGTGCTGTCGATCATTCGCGTTAAGCATCATTGGTGCGAACGAGGTGTATGGCGCAACCTACAAATACGCACTTCCACAATAGCTGGACCTAACGTACTGAAATATAGAGAATATTTGCAGACGCTGCTTGACGGGATGCGCCTGCTGGCGGATCTCGACGGGCGATGTCGAAGGCCCGCTCTCGCGCATGCGGATCGGCGCGGTCCTGCATCCAACCGTGCTCCTCACACTCGCGGATGGCGCCGGCTTCATTCAGCACGTTGATCGCCCAACCGCGCAGGGTGCGGATCGCCGGCCGTCTCTGCTTGGTCATCAGCATTGAAAGGTTCTCCCACGCTGAGACGAATCGTTTAGTCCCCAGACGTTCCCCATCGCTAACACAGGACTGGGATTCGGGATCGTGGGATCTCCTGGTTTTTCGACGGCCGAATATTCCGCGCGGCCAAGTGCTAGGGTGGCAGGAATGAACTGAAGAAACCGTTTTCCGATACTTCAGACGTCCGAGCTCAGGTGGGTGATCCCTGTCCGTTTTGCGCGTGCGGCTGTCGCCGCACCGGGCTCTCGTGTTGGGGTGGACGGCCCCCTTCCGCCAAACTGCGTGGCAAGATGAGGTCGTCGCTGACCTCAACGAAGGAGCCGCCCGTGGAAACGATTGTTCGCATCGGTTTGGATACGTCAAAGAGTGTTTTTCAGTTGCATGGCGTTGATGGCACCGAGCAGCCGGTTTTACGGCGTAAGTTGAGGCGCGGGCAGGTTTTGGAATTCTTCCGTCGTTTGCCGCCTGCGCTTGTCGCGCTGGAGGCTTGCGGGGCATCGCACTATTGGGCGCGGGAGCTTCAATCGCTTGGGCACCAGGTGGTGATGATTCCGCCGCAATATGTCAAACCGTATGTTCAGCGCGGAAAATCGGACGCTGCAGACGCCGAGGCGATTTGCGAAGCGGCAAGCCGGCCAAAATTGCGCAAGAACTTTGTGCCTATCAAAAGCCCCGAGCAGCAGGGCGCGCAGATGCTCGCGCGTGTGCGCAACCAGTTCATCGGCAGGCGGACCCAGCTCGCCAATTCGATCCGAGGCTACGCCGCGGAATTCGGCTTTACTGCGCCCAAGGGGCTTTCCCGGCTTCAGCAATTGCTGATCGACATTCGGGATGACGCGACAGTCCCAACTTGGCGAAGGAGCTGGTGGAAGCTTTGGCAATAGAGCTGGCGCGCGTCCACGACCAGATCGCCAAGCTCGACAAAAAGCTCATGCAACTCCACCGTAGTAACGAGATGAGCCGGCGACTGGCGGCTATTCCGGGTGTTGGTCCGATCGGCGCGACGCTGCTGTCAATCAAGGTCGTGGATGCACGCGGGTTCAAGTCGGCAAGAAACTTCGCTGCCTGGCTTGGCCTGACACCAAAGAATCACTCGACGGCTGGAAAGAACCGCCTCGGCGTGATTACGCGCGCCGGCGACGGAATGTTGCGAACCGTCTTGGTGGCAGGCGCGACAGCTGTGATCGCAGATATGCGCCGACGGGAAGGTCGCTCCTGGCCCTGGCTCAAAGATATCATCGCACGCAAGCCGCCGAAGCTGGTGGCCATAGCGTTGACAAATAAGCTGGCGCGGATCGCCTGGAAACTGATGGTCAGCGGCGAGCGGTACCGACCTGCAAGCAGCGTCGTGCCGATGCCGACATAGCCTTGAACGAAATGCAGAGCTTGGCGCCAGACCGGCAGGGTTGACGCTGGGGGCGGAACTTGCAGGACAGGAAGAGGTGGTACGTTCGGCGCAAGCCGGTCAGTGAAATGCTCCGCTCGGTTTACCGGCAGAAAATGCCGCTCTCGTGTTTGGATCTCACTGTCCGCGAAGCCCATCTTGGCCGGTGGTCGTAAGACCCGAAAACAGGCCGGACATATGAGCGCAAGCGATCCGAGCGTGCTGCCAGAGCCAATCCTTGCAAGTCGGGGGCCAATGGTATGGACCCCGCCCTCGCCGCGGTGGAATCTCGAGCGTCAACTGCAGTGAAGGAGGATATCATGCAGGTCGTTCGGATAGGTCTAGATCTGGCGAAGTATGTCTTCGAAGTTCACGGCGTCGACAACCACGGGAA
>NZ_KI421499.1:9820220-9823581 GCF_000473125.1 Bradyrhizobium genosp. SA-4 str. CB756
CATGCGCGCGATCGCCTCGATGTCGTTCGACGAGAGCATCGCCTACACCGAAAGCCAGATCGCCCTGCTCGCGATGACCGAGGACGCCAAGGAGGGGCTGAAGGCGTTCGGCGAGAAGCGGAAGCCGGTCTGGACGGGAAAGTAGGTTAGGATTTCGTCGCGAGCGGGTATTCTGCGTCCGGCGGCGCGCGCTAATCAGAGGGAGAGTTGGCATTTAATCGAACAAGCAGTGATCTTGTCCGCTCCTGGCGGCGCTTCTTTGTGGCTGTGATCAACTGCTTGCCAGTACGTTTGGCGTAGGTTGGCAGTTGGCGGCTCGATCGATGTCGACCCGCAGCCCGCAACTCCGCATCCGTGAGATCGCTGTCGGCGCCTTCCGTGAATCCACCGTGCCGGAACGACGTAAATGAAAGTTCCTGGCGAAGGCCAGCTTCTGCGATTATCTTCTTTACCACGCTGCGCAGATAACGCAGGTCCTTGCGTGGGGTAATCCATGGAAGCGGAGTTGCTGTCCGGCGATGCGCGTGGTCACGTCGAAAGACTAGGCCCGGGGTAGAACCCTTCGAGATTTCGTCCAGCTCAGTCATCAGTTCAGGAAATAGAGGGGCTCCAGCTTCGTCGAACAACGGCCACCAGGCTTCCTCTCCATTCTTTGGGTGCACGATCCTGACGCTGTTTGGCCGTTCGCTCGGGCGATAGTGCGAAATGTCGAAGGCGCCGAACACGTGCTGTTCGCGCTGTAACCATTCCCACGCCAGCAGAGCGGCAGTCCCGATCGACCGGTAATCAAGCTTCCTTGCGGCAGCTCGGAAGGCGACAAGTTCATCCCAAGTAGCAGTGGGTGTCGGCCGTATCGGTCGCCCAGGCGCACGAGACCTTAGTCCCATGCGCGAAAATGGATTGCTGGCAGGTACTATCTTTTCTTGGGCACGTTGGCCAACGAACCAGGCGCGCCGGCAGCATGCCATGGCCATATTGGCATAGCGGCGGCGCTCCCGGACGATCACGTCTCCATCGCTGCTGACTTTTGAAGTAACTAGCAGCTTCCCATAAACTGCGTCCACGAAGGCTTTCGTGAAATCGGACAGCTTCTTTGATCCCGCCCGATTTCCGTCCTTCAACTCATGACTGGCGAAGAGCTCGAGGCTCCTCCTGTACAAGCGTTGTGTGTTGCTGTCGAGTTCTGCCCACTTCTGATGAGCTTGGAAGACTCCGATTAGCCAATCGAACGTGCCCGGTTCGGGAGAAACGGGCATTATGTCACTTAGCCCTTGCGAGCGCCAACTCTCGAATGCGGGCAAGAGGACCTGCTCGACCCGCTCGACGGCATTGGCATAATCGCTCCCTAAAGGTTCAGGCCTCAATTCGCAGCCCTGCCGACGAGCCCAGCTTGGCGGTGCGAAATAATAGGCGAGCGTATTGTTCGCCAGTAGCTTTCGCCGACAATATCGAGGAAGCCTAGGTTCAACCGATATCATACCAGACATAAAAGATCCTCCTGTTCCTTTGTGTCCCTTCTTTGAGGTGGTGCTGCGAACTGATCCATTATCGCCTTCGACCAAACCGGCTGCCGTAGCCTTCCTGTTCCGCGACAGCTGACCGGCGGAGGGGCGTCGCCGCGGCGGATTGCGCGCCCCAGTTCAGCTGTGTCTTCAAAGTCTAAGTAGGCAGCCGCCAGGTCTGCCCTCATCATTGCAGGCCAAGTTCCAGCAGGTGGGTAGCGAGCAGGCAGCGGAGTACGCGGCGAGAATGGGCGGTCTGATCTCACTGATGGTGCCCGCAGGTGAACTCGGCGAACCAGGACATTCAATTGGGAAGGTCTGAATTGATCTCTCTAGGAATCGTGATCGGTCAACGAGAGTTGCAGTTGATCACAAAAGGGAGTCTTACAATCGAATATGTTGACCCTCTACTGCGCAGTGCGGTCTGGCGGAGATAGGTTAGATTAGCGCAGTAAAAAGGAGGCTTGGCGTGCGGTTATCGAGGAGGACTATTCTGATCGGGAGGAAATGATTCAGTGTTTCCGTTCCCGGTCGTCGTTGGGGGAGCCGCTAACAGGCAGTCAACTGCTCTAGATGAATCATCAATGGCCCTTCCAACAAATTCACCGCGGAGTTGCACAGAATTCAACGGATCGTTGTCGGGTGTCGGAATTTTCTTGTTCGCTGTACCAGGCTGGATCTGGTCGACGCAGCGCAAATTTGGACATTTGCTCGGCTGGCTTCCCATCGACCACCGGTCATGCCTTGCCGTCTCATTGCGTGCGTTAGCCGTGAACTGACAGCTCTAGCTATACATCGAAGCAACCGAGGATTTCGGAACCGTTTCCGCATGCTTCAGATCTGAATCTAGGACGCGCAGACGAATGCACCGGGGGCAATCTGGATCGACCGTCGCGCGTGCGGCTCGAACCGCACCGGGCTCTCGTGAACCGAGCCGCGCAGCGTCTCGGCCGTACGGCTTCGATCCCTCGCGCCAGAGCTTTGGTGCTCCTCGCCGGGAGCACTCGGGAAAGGGGCTCGCCTGCGGCGATCGCTATCACTGCCCCGTTCCCGGGTGCCGCTATTGAACCGGTCTCGTCGCTGCACTCGGCCCCGCGTGCCCCTTCGGGTCGCTATGCTCACGCTCTCCGGGTGCCATTTTCCGTTGAGGCGATGCGCCGCTGGCGCACGCCTGAATCGGGCCTGCGGCCCTCAGGCAGATTGCGAAGAGGCTGAGAGTAAGAGTGCAGGCTGGTTTTTCCGTGACGGGTTACAAGCTGCGAGAGAGGCTCGCGGTGCCCGTCGCGGAGAATCGCGATGTCAAACCCTAACGCTTGCGCGCGCGCCGGCAAGGACCGGGCGAACATCTATACCGAAATCACCGACAAGATCATCGCAGAACTGGAGGCCGGCCGTATCCCTTGGGTGCAGCCATGGGGAACGGCGGCGATCAAGGCGCCGCTTGCCATGCCGCGCAATGCTTCGACGCTGCGCGGTTATTCCGGAATTAACGTGCTGATTTTGTGGGGTGCCGTTATCGAGTGTGGCTACTCCAGCCAGAGCTGGCTGACCTTTCGTCAGGCGCTCGGGCTCGGCGGCCATGTCAGGAAGGGAGAGCGAGGTACGACCGTCGTCTACGCGGATCGCTTCATTCCCGAGGACGAGCGTCGACGTACCGCAGAGACCGGGGAGGAGCCAGGCACGATCCCGTTTCTCAAGCGCTTTACCGTTTTCAACATAGAGCAGTGTGACGGCTTGCCCGAGGACGTCGCGGGCTCGGTCGTCCCGCCGCCACCGGATCAGATCGAACCGCTGGCGGAATCGCTGATCGCAGCAACCGGCGCCGACTTTCGGATTGGCGGGGGGCGCGCTTACTACAA
>NZ_AXBC01000011.1:0-3299 GCF_000473125.1 Bradyrhizobium genosp. SA-4 str. CB756
GAGCCGCTGCCGCGCACGTCGATCATGCCGAGCAGGAAATTCGGCGCATGCGGCAGGCGCGAGATCGGCCGCATGTCGAGGATTTCACGGACGTTGCGGATGCTGATGCCGAACGTCTCGCCGGCGAGCCCGAGCGTCAGATATTGCGAGGTTGCGGCCATGTTGCAGTCCAGGGATCCCAGGTTTCGTGAAGTGCGCGGTCCGGCTCGGGGCCGGACCGGCTTTGATCAGCGTTGAAACTCGGCGTCGCGGTCGTCTTCGCCGTCATGCATGTCGAACGCGAAGCCGCCACCGCCGGCGACCTTCGTCGCGCGCGCGGGCTTGCGGGCGGGCGCGGGTTTCTTCGCCCCGCGATCCGCCGCCGCCATGTGCGCGGCCTTGGCGCGGAGCTGGCCGACCGCGCGGTCGATCGGCGCGGGGGCGGCACTCTCACTGCGTCCGCCCTGCTCGATGCGGAAGAACGAGATGGTCGACTGGAGCTGCTCGGCCTGCGAGGCGAGCTCTTCCGAGGTCGAGGACACCTGCTCGGAGGCGCTGGCGTTCTGCTGGCCGACCTTGTCGAGCTGCTGGATCGCCTGGTTGATCTGGGCCGAACCGACGTCCTGCTCGCGGCAGGCCGCGGTGATCTCCTCGACGAGCTCCGCCGTCCGCTTGATGTCGGGGACGAGCTTGGAGAGCATGGAGCCTGCCTCCTGCGCCACCTTGACGGTCTCGGCCGAGAGCGTGCCGATCTCGGCCGCAGCCGCCTGGCTGCGCTCGGCGAGCTTGCGCACTTCGGAGGCGACCACCGCAAAGCCCTTGCCGTGCTCGCCGGCGCGCGCGGCTTCGACCGCGGCGTTGAGCGCGAGCAGGTCGGTCTGGCGAGCGATCTCCTGCACGATCGTGATCTTCTCGGCGATGGTCTGCATCGCGTTGACGGCGCGACCCACCGCGGCGCCGCTGGCTTCGGCGTCCTTGGCGGACTGCGCGGCAATCTTCTCGGTCTGGTTGGCGTTGTCGGCGTTCTGCTTCACGTTCGAGGCCATCTCCTCCATCGAGGAGGAAGCCTCTTCCGCAGACGAAGCCTGCTCGGTCGCGCCCTGCGAGAGCTGCTCGGCGCTGGCGGAGAGCTCCTGGCTGCCGGCGGAGACGTTCTGCGCCGCGGTCAGGGCTTCCGACACGATCTGGCGGAGCTTCTCCACCATGCGCTCGAGCGCGAGGCCGAGCGTATCCTTGTCCGACAGCGGCTTGGCCTCGACCGTGAGATCGCCCTGCGCGATCTGGTTGGCGAGCGCCGCCGTCGCGTTCAGGTTCACCGTCATCGCGTTCAGCGACTTGATCAGGTCGCCGATCTCGTCGTTGCTGGACGACTCGATCTTGTGGCTGAGATCGCCGATCGCCACCGCATCGGCGAGGCCGACGGCCTGCGCCAGTGCGCGGCTGATGTTGAGCGCGATCCAGGTCGCTGCAGCCGCGGCGATCAGCAGCGAGGCGATCACCAGGCTCATCAGGATCATCTCGGCGCGGGCGCCGTCCTGCTTGGCCTGTTCGGCCTGCTCGGCCATGTTCTTCCTGACGTTCTTGATGTAGCCGTCGGCCGCTTCGATCGCGTCCGCAACGACCTTGCGGCCGTCATGCATGGAACGGTCCAGCGCCTGCGGCTTGTCGGTCTTCGCGAGGCGGACCGTCTCGTCCTGATAGGCGTTCAGCTTGGCGAACGCGACATTGAAGCTCTCCATCAGCTTCTTGCCGCTCTCGCTGGCCGCCGCGTAGATCTCGTCCTTGGACTTGGCGACCGCTTCGCGGTTCTTGATGAGATCAGCCCGGAACTGCTCGTGCTCTGCGTCGGACGCTGCGAGGATGGAGTTCTTCTCCGAGCGCACGAGGAAGAGAATGCCCTCCTTCAGCTCGGCGGCCTTTTCCATGCGGCCCGCACGACTGACCAGCAACTCGGTGGTGCCGACCATGTCGGCGAGCTTCATGTAGCCGACCGCGCCGGCGATCATGGACAGCAGGATGACGACGCCGAAGGCGCTGGCAAGCTTGGCTTTGACGGTGAATCTCATGTCAGTCTCGTTGGTTCGAATTGGGGTGCTTACGCTTGTCCACGCTTCACTCTTGCAAACTCAGGCGGCGCGGGGCGCATCGCGCCCTTCCGGGATCTCGTCATGCGCCATCAGCTTGGCGAGGTCGAAGATGACGACGAACTTCTCGCCCTTGCGGCCGATGCCGGCGGCGTAATCGGACTGCCATTTGCCCCCGACCTCGGGGATCGGCTCGATCGCCTGCTCGTCGATGTCGGTGACCTCGAACACGCAGTCGGCGACGAAGCCGACACCAACCAGGCGGTCCTTCATCGGCACGTCGAGGATGATGATGCGGGTCGCCTCGGTGGCCGCCACGCTGGGCAGGCCGAGCTTGGTCCGGAGGTCGACGATCGGATAGCCGCTGCCGCGCACGTCGATCATGCCGAGCAGGAAATTCGGCGCATGCGGCAGGCGCGAGATCGGCCGCATGTCGAGGATTTCACGGACGTTGCGGATGCTGATGCCGAACGTCTCGCCGGCGAGCCCGAGCGTCAGATATTGCGAGGTTGCGGCCATGTTGCAGTCCAGGGATCCCAGGTTTCGTGAAGTGCGCGGTCCGGCTCGGGGCCGGACCGGCTTTGATCAGCGTTGAAACTCGGCGTCGCGGTCGTCTTCGCCGTCATGCATGTCGAACGCGAAGCCGCCACCGCCGGCGACCTTCGTCGCGCGCGCGGGCTTGCGGGCGGGCGCGGGTTTCTTCGCCCCGCGATCCGCCGCCGCCATGTGCGCGGCCTTGGCGCGGAGCTGGCCGACCGCGCGGTCGATCGGCGCGGGGGCGGCACTCTCACTGCGTCCGCCCTGCTCGATGCGGAAGAACGAGATGGTCGACTGGAGCTGCTCGGCCTGCGAGGCGAGCTCTTCCGAGGTCGAGGACACCTGCTCGGAGGCGCTGGCGTTCTGCTGGCCGACCTTGTCGAGCTGCTGGATCGCCTGGTTGATCTGGGCCGAACCGACGTCCTGCTCGCGGCAGGCCGCGGTGATCTCCTGGACCAGTTCGGCGGTCTTCTTGATGTCGGGCACGAGCTTGGCCAGCATGTCGCCGGCTTCCTGCGCGACCTTCACGGTCTCGGTCGACAGCGTGCCGATGTCGGCTGCCGCCGCCTGGCTCCGTTCGGCGAGCTTGCGCACTTCGGAGGCCACCACCGCAAAGCCCTTGCCGTGCTCGCCGGCGCGCGCGGCTTCGACCGCGGCGTTGAGCGCGAGCAGGTCGGTCTGGCGTGCGATCTCCTGCAC